>NZ_CM165907.1:0-4800000 GCF_056786355.1 Paenibacillus sp. B46(2026) | reverse complement strand
AAACGATGAGGTGTGGTCGTGATGGTACAAAAAACCGTTGAACTTTCCGAAACACAAAAGGGAATCTATTTTGATTGTCAGGTGAATGATCCCGCTTCGTATAACATCTCAGCTTCAATGCAATTTGATCATCTGCAAATAGAGATATTTCGCCGGGCCATCGAATTGCTTATGTATGAGCAAGTGGTGCTGCGTACTCGGATTGAGATCCAAAATGATGTACCCGTGTTATCCGTTCATGAAAATATGGATTATTCACTTGTCTTGTGGGACCTAAGTAGCGAGAATCAGGAGAATTCAAAGGAACAACAGTTAGAAGCACTGGTGGATGAATGCATCGGGACACCTTTTGAGCTGGAGAAAGGTCCTCTGTTCCGTATAATGATTGTTCAGATGAATAAAAGCCCATATATTCTGACCTTATGTATTCATCATTTAATATGTGATGGCTTGTCGCTTGAACTGATGAAAAACAAACTTATCCAGTCATATACGTGTCTTCTTGAAGATCAGCCTGTGGATGTCAAGCTGGATGAAGGATTCATCTCTTATGTTGAGGCAGAGAACAAGAAATTACATGAAAACAAGTACTCCAAAGAGCGAGAATACTGGTTAAACAAAATGAAGGGAGCGGAACCTCTTTCTCTGAAGCACGACTTTCCAGCAGGTTCTTTACAAGAAGGAATTGGTCATGAACTGCGATTTGATATTTCGGAATCATTAATGGCTGATATTACACAGATGTCCAAAGATAATGAAGTAACCGTTTTTATGTTCTTTATGGGTGCCTTTGGCATTCTTATGAGTAAATATGTCGGTACAGACGATATCACCTTTGCCTCCCCATATTCTCATCGTCCCGGTATGGACTTGGAAGAAACGATTGGATGTTTTGTCCATATGCTGCCTATGCGATTCCATATTGACCTCGAATCAACTCTAAAACCTCTGCTGCAACAAGTAGCCACAACCTGGATGGATACGTATAGAAACATCGGATATCCCAATAACCTCATTGTCAGAGACAGCATGTTACAGGCTCAACCCGGATCACCATCGTTGTTTGATATCTCCTTTGTTTATGATTCCTATGAGGAAGATATGCTCGGAACTCGTATTCTGGATCAGGATAAGGTTACGTTTCCAGGAGATCTGATGGTGGTGTTGAGTCGTTTACCGCAAGGTGCTCAGTTGAAGCTGCAATATAAACCGAGCTTGTTCCGTGAAGATTCAATGGAGCGAATGGGCCAACGGTTTCTATACTTGCTGAATCAACTATTAACCAATTCTGATCAAAAAATCAGTGAGTTCAGCCTCCTGATGCAGGATGAGAAAGAAAACTTACTGTACCGATTCAATCAAACTTCTTATTTTCCCTACACTCCACAACATATTATGGATATATTTCACGATAAAGTAGCACGTTTCCCGGAGCGGGTAGCTCTAATGGAAGGCAAGCAGCATCAGACCTATGCGCAGGTCAACGCAAAAGCGAACCAATTGGCTAGGCAGATCGTTGCGAGTAAAAAAAGTAATAACGCGGCAGTTGGCGTGCAGATGCCACGTTCCTCGGATATGGTCATTGCCCTATTGGCTGTATTAAAAGCCGGATGTGCTTTTGTACCTGTAGACCCTTCCTATCCTTTGTCCAGAAAGGCCTATATTATATCGGATGCAGACATATCCATCGTGCTGGCTATGCAGCCCGAAAAAGATGACGAGACGCTGGATGTCCAGTACATCTACGTTGAGGGCGATCAGGCCTATACGGGGGATGTCTCAAATCTTGAAGAGGCGCTGAATCCGCATAGCCTTGCCTATATCATGTACACATCCGGATCAACAGGCAAGCCAAAAGGAGTCATGGTTGAAAATCATAGCGTAGTCAATACACTGCTTGATCTGGAGCGTCGTTTTCCAATGCAGTCGCAGGATGTTTACTTGCTGAAAACGGCATATACCTTTGATGTGTCCGGCACGGAACTTTTCGGCTGGTTCATGGGTGAAGGCGCACTAAGTATTCTTGAGCCTGGAGCAGAAAAAGACCCTGCTCGTATTGTGTCTACGGTGGCGTCACATAAGGTTACACACATCAACTTTGTTCCAACGTTATTCCGTCTTTTTCTGGAAACGATGGAGCTTCGCTCCGATCTGTCAGCATTGGAAACGCTGAAATGGATGTTTGTTGGCGGAGAGGCAGTCACGCCAGACATCATTGAGAAATTTAACAGGTTAGGCATTAGAGCAAGTCTTGAAAATGTATATGGTCCAACCGAATGCACCATATGGGTTTCTCATTATCCGTTAAGCCATTACGAAGGCTTAAGCAATGTACCGATTGGCTACCCGCTCAATGAGTCCAGATGGTATGTCGTCGGAAATCATGATGAGCTTCAGCCGTTAGGTATTCCAGGCGAGCTTTGTCTTAGCGGTGTTGGGCTTGCACGTGGATATCTGAATCTGGAACAGATGACCCGAGAGAAATTTGTCCCTAATCCTTTCTTTCAAGAAGGACAGGACGCAGAGCATTTCAGGTACATGTACCGCACAGGGGATCTGGTGCGTTCACTCCCAAGCGGTACGATCGAATATCTGGGACGCATTGATTTCCAGGTTAAAATTCAGGGAGCCAGACTGGAGACAGGCGAAATTGAGAATACCCTGTCATCCTATCCGGGTGTCATCCAGACCGTGGTAGTCATGAAATCCTTTGAAGGTAGGTCCGGCTTGCTGTATGCCTACTATCTGTCAGAACAGGAGCTTCCTTCTGTCGAATTGAGAGAGCATCTGTCTCGTTCGTTACCGGCATATATGATACCATCCGTTTTTGTACATAAATCCGAATTTCCATTGAATAGCAGTGGGAAGATTGACCGGAAGGCACTCATGGCAGATATCACACATGCTCACGCTTCCAGTACGTCCTATACCGCCCCGTCTTCTGAGCTTGAGAAGGTTATAGCCGAAGTGTGGGCCGAAGTGCTCGGTGTTGAGAGAGTAGGGCGCGATGACCATTTCTTTGAATTAGGCGGTAATTCATTTTCTGTCATTCAGGCTCACAATAAACTAAAGCATTATACCGATGTGGAGTTCCCTGTTCCTCGTTTTTTCGAATGCCCGACATTGCGTCAGTTTGCCGCGCTGGGTCCGAAAGATGAGGGACTTCGGATACCGACTGAACGGGAAAAATTGTTTCAACGAAAAGACGGCATTATGCGTGAGGACATTGCAATTGTGGGCATGGCGGTGAATGTGCCGGGCGCTGAGGATATAAGGGAGTTCTGGAGTAACCTTGTTGAACGGCGGGAAAGCATTCATTTTTATAGTGATGATGAATTGAGGGAACTTGGCGTGGAGGAAGCGCTGCTGCGTTCACCTCGTTATGTTAAGGCAAAAGGACGTGCCAACGGCATCGATGAGTTTGACGCAGGGTTCTTTGACTATACTCCCGGTGAAGCCAAAATGATGTCTCCCCAATTCAGACTTTTGTATCAGGGAATATGGGAAGCGCTGGAGGATGCAGGCTGCAGACCCGATGAAGCAGGTAAGGTGGGTGTGTTCCTTGGCGGGTCCGATGACTTTGAATGGTACCGCCAAGTGCTTTTTAACGATGCTAACTATAGCAGTAAATACGAAGCATTTACCCTCAGCACCAATCATTTTCTGGCTACCCGAATGGCTTATAAGCTGAACTTAAAAGGGCCGGCCTATACTGCTCTGACGGGTTGTTCTACTTCACTGGTTACACCTCATCTGGCATGTCAATCCTTGATCGTTGGGGAATGTGATGTGGCCGTAGCTGGTGGGATCACCGTGGAGTTGCCCAATGAAGGGGGTTACGTATTCGAGGATGGCATGATGTTTTCCGCAGATGGTCACTGTCGTCCATTTGATGCGGCAGCCAGTGGAACAGTTTTCTCCAATGGTATGGGAATTGTGGTGCTGAAGCGGGTAACCGATGCTCTGCAGGACGGAGATCATATCTACGGGGTCATCAAAGGCTCAGCAATTAACAATGACGGACAGGAGAAACTCAGTTTTCTTGCTCCAAGCGTAAGTGGACAGGCTGAAGTCATTCAGGATGCTTATAAGGTAGCCGGAGTAGACCCGGAAACGGTGAGTTATATCGAAGCACATGGTACGGGAACGTTGCTTGGTGATCCAATTGAAGTAAACTCGTTAACTCGGGCCTTTGCTTCCGACGAAAAGCAATTTTGCTATCTGGGCTCGGTCAAAGGCAATGTGGGACATATGGATACAGCCGCAGGTGTGGTTGGTTTAATCAAGGTAGCGCTCAGTCTTGGACAAGGTTATATCCCTGGAACAGCGAATTATGAGCAGCCTAATCCCAAAATTGATTTTTTGAATACGCCTTTTAAAGTCAATGCACAAGGGGTGGACTGGAAACAGGCTAATGTTGGAGTCATGCGCGCAGGAATCAATTCATTTGGTGTGGGGGGCACGAATGCTCACATGGTATTGGAGGAGGCTCCCGAGATGGAGAAGTGCAGTCCGGATGATGACGTAAATATATTGCTTTTTTCCGCCAAAACAGAGTACTCGCTGAACCGCACCGCTGAACGGATTATGGAACATCTGACTCAGCAGCCGGAACAATCTGTGTCGAACGCAGCGTGGACCTTGCAATCAGGTCGATCTGTTTTTGCGTATCGTAAGGCACTCATTCTGGATAAGACATGGAAGGATAATCCGGACATGCTGATACAGCAGCTGGGGAAAGCACGCGTATACCATTCAGCTCAAGCTCAAAGCACCCGTCCCGTATACTTTATGTTCCCCGGACAGGGCAGTCAGTATCAGGGAATGGGTGCAGAACTATATAGATCTACGGAGCAAGCAGGCCTAGCTCCAATCTTCAAAAGTTATATTCAGGACATATTGGACCTTCTGCCTGCGGAAGAACGAGAAGATATGCTGTCCGTTGTATACGGGGATCAACAGCCTGAACGAATAAACCAGACGGAGTACAGCCAATTCGCACTGTTCATGACAAGTTATGCGCTGGCCAAGTCGCTGCTGGATCTGGGCATCCAGCCAGATGGCATGATCGGGCATAGCATTGGTGAATTGGCTGTCGCAGCGGTAGCGGGTGTCTTCGAACTCGGAGATGCTGTCAAGCTAGTTCGACTTCGCGGACGTCTGATGCAGCAGCAACAACCCGGGGTCATGCTTGCCATTATGGCGGATGCACAGCAGGTGAAGTCACAACTGGATGAAGACATGTGGCTTGCCCTGGTGAATACTACAGGTTCCAGCGTCATTGGAGGGACAGCTGAAGCCATTTCACGGATGGAAGCCAAGGCTGAAGGAATGGGTTGGAAGTGCATTCGGGTGAAGACCTCCCATGCATTCCATACGCCAATGATGAATCAGGCCGCCGAGGAATTTAAGCGCTGTTTAGCAGAGCATTCACTTCATATTCCGCAAATTCCATTGCTGTCCAACACGAGTGGAACATGGGCGCTTGCTGATGAAATCACGAACCCGGACTACTGGTCTCGCCATATTTTACAGCCGGTGTTGTTTGAATCAAACCTGGCTGAAGTGTTGAAGGATGAACGGGCTGTATTAATTGAGGTTGGTGCAGGCCGAACGCTAAGCTCCTTTGCCAGACAGCACAGTCAATCACGAGATTCGCAGACGGTACTGAACATGCTGCGTCATGCAAGGGAAACGGAGCAGGACAGTATCTATGTGAGCCGCAGACTCGCCGAGTTATGGTGCGAAGGTATTGAACCGGACTGGAAGGTACTCAAAGGGCAGACGGTACGACGCAAATGCTCTCTGCCTGCTTATGTTTTCAACAAACAATCCTATCCTGTCAGTGTTTCTCTTTCTGGGTCATCAGCAGCGGAGGGTATGGGTGCCGGGGATGGTACGAAGTATCCAGAGCAGAGTAAGGGAAGTGGCTCTATTCTAGTAAAAGGGACAGTTTATACTGGTGGTTCAGACCAACTGAAACAGATTGTCTTGGACGCATATCGAACGATTTTTGGCATCGATGATCTAGATGAAGAGGTTAATTTCTTTGCGGTTGGAGGAGATTCTCTCAAAGCAGTCAGCTTGTCTGCATGGATCAGGTCTCATTTAGGAATTCAGCCTGAGGTAGCAGATATTTTCAATCATTCAACGCCTATTCAACTGGCGGAGCATCTCTATGTCATGGCCAAACCAAAAGTGGACCAACAGACCATTCAATCTGCACCCCCTATGGATGCGTATCCAATCTCTTCTGCACAGATGCGTATGTTCACACAAGCGATGCTTGATCCAGGAAATACGGCATACAACTTACCGTCTGCAACCATTATTGAAGGTGAATTGGACCGTATAAGAGTTGAGGCTGCTTTGCAGAAGTTGATGCAGCATCATGAGGCGCTCAGAACATCGTTTGAGATACGGGGCGTTGAGATCGTTCAGATCATCCAACCTTCGGTTCGCTTAAGTATGGGCTACGCAGAGCAGCATGTGGCAGATGATCAAGAGTTGCCTGCGATGATTGAGACATTGATTCGTCCTTTTGATCTGGGGAGTGCTCCGCTTATGCGGGTTGAACTGATTAAGATAGGCGAGCGCAAGCACCTGCTATTCTTTGATATTCACCATATTATCGCAGATGGTACATCTGTCGAAATCATCACTCGTGACTTCAATGATTTATATTTTGGCAAAGAGCATGCAGTTCGATTGCAGTACAAAGATTACGCGGTATGGCAGCAGCAACGTCTCGCTTCACAGGAATACATTTCACATCAAACGTACTGGCTGGACCATCTTGGCCCTTCTTTACCTGTGCTGGAGCTTCCACTTGACCATGAGCGTCCATCACAGCGATCCATGCAAGGGGGACGTCTCCATTTCACGTTGAATCGTTCGTTAACACAAAACTTGCACGAGCTGGCTTCCTCATCGGAAGCATCCATGTATATGGTAATGCTAAGTGTGTGGAATCTTCTTCTCGCACACCGCTCAGGTCAGCAGGACATTGTGGTAGGAACGCCTGTTGCAGGAAGGATGCAAGAGGAGTGGAAAGAGACGGTAGGCATGTTTGTCAATATGATTGCGATGCGGAATTTTCCAACGTTTGATCGTACGTATACTGATTTTTTACGCGAACTTAAACAACATACACTGGATGCTTTTGCGTATCAGGAGTATCCGTTTAATGAGCTTGTGGCACAACTGGGCGTGACACGTGAGTTGAACCGAAATCCGGTATTTGATGTTTGTTTTGATTATCAGAACATGGATTTGCATGGACTTGAACTTCATGGTTTGCAATTCAGTTCTTTTCCGGTGGAGACGGGTACGTCTACTTATGATCTGTTAATGACCTGTCAAGAAAACAGGGAGAAGCAGGTGATTGAAGGATATATCGAATACTCGCTGGATCTGTTCCGCCGGGACACAGTTGAAGGTATGATGCAGGAATTTATCGGACTCTGCCAAGAGGTTGTACAACAGCCCAATCTGTCTCTGAGCGAACTGTTTGAGAGAAACGAACGTTCTCATGAGCACCCAGTCCATCGTCTTGCTGGTCCACGTCTGGATTACAATCCTGCGGTGGGTCTGCATCGGCTGTTCGAGCTGCAGGCAGAACACACACCAGACAAGAAAGCTCTCCTTGTATCATCCGGAGCCTCTTTTACCTACAAGGAGCTTAATGAAAAAGCTAATACGCTGGCTTGGAAGTTGATTGATCAAGGTGTACGCCGGGATGAACCTGTGGGCATATTATCCAGACGAGATGAATCGTTGATCATTATGCTATTGGCAGTGCTGAAAGCTGGGGCGGCTTATGTGCCTCTGGACCCTGCTTTTCCGGCGCAGCGCATCGTGAATATGATCGAAGATAGCCGAATGAACGTATTGCTGTGTACGCCTGATGAAGAAGGCACAGTGACTTTTAGCGGAGAGCGATTTGTGTATGATCCAACTGCCCAGGATGTGCGCTCATCCGTTAACCCGGACGTAAACTTCCTGTCTTCGGACCTATCCTGTGTGATTTTTACCTCAGGATCGACGGGGCGTCCCAAAGGGGTCATGATTACTCATGAAGCGATGGTCAATTTTGTTGAGGACATCAGGCACCGACATATTTTTGCACATGAGACAGATCGCATCATCAGTGTAACGACCATATCTTTTGATATTTTCGGATTTGAAGTGTGGACACCATTATGCACCGGATATTCGCTGTATCTGGCCAATGAGCAGGAGCAGCTTGACCCGGCTCTTGCTTCACGTCGAATACGTGAACATGGTGTTACACACATTCTTAGCACGGTCTCACGCATTAAGGCATTTGTCGAAAATCCGGAATTCGCTCAGGCGCTGGGCAATCTGCGGTGTGTTCTTACCGGAGGGGAAAATGTCCCTGTGGGACTTCTCACCGATCTGAAGCGGCTTACACCTGCTCGAGTCTTTAACATGTATGGACCAACGGAAACTACGATCTGGTCAACAACCAAAGAATTGAATGACACAGCCGCGATTACCATTGGCAAGCCCATTACCAATACAGAGATTTATATTCTGAATGATGAAGGTGAAATACTGCCACCTGGCAGCGATGGAGAGCTGTGCATTGCAGGAAAAGGATTATCCCGCGGTTATCTGCACAATGCAGCTGAGACGGATGCCCGATTCATGGCAAACTCCAATGTTTTGGGAGGCCGTTTGTACCGAACTGGTGATCTGGCCCGTATACTTCCGGATGGGGATGTTGAGTTAATGGGACGGTTGGATCAGCAGGTGAAGATTCGTGGCTACCGGATTGAACTGAACGAGATTGAGCAGGCAGCGATGAATTATGAACGTGTAAGAGAAGCTGTCGTTAAGGTAGAAGGGGCCGAGCCACATTCATTGCAATTAATCCTTTTCTACAGTCTGAAGCCTGGGATTGGGCCTTCCATTATGGGAGATGAAGACGTACAGCTTCGGACCTGGTTAAAGCAGCGGCTTCCACAGTACATGATGCCTTCTCGCTTGATTCGTCTGGAAAAGCTGCCCGTACTGCCTAATGGCAAACTGAATCGAAATGCCCTGCGTCTGGCTGATTTTGAAACGGGAGATAAGACTAATCCGGCTCCGGTTTATGGCTCATCGATTCAAGGAATGGAGCGGACAAAAGTTGATCTGGAGCAGATGCTCATTGCAGCGTGGAAGGAAATATTAAATCTGGATACGGTTAATATCCATGATCACTTTTTTGACATCGGAGGCAACTCGCTGGGTCTTATTCTGATCAATAATCGGCTGAATGCGTATCTGGATCAAAGCGTTCCGCTGGTGCAATTGTTTGAGCATTCCTCCATTGCTTCACTGGTCAATCATCTGGTGGCTGAGCAGATGCTGCCAACAGTTACACAACAGGTGCGAGAGGAAAGCAGGCATATCGCTACGGTCGGATATCCTGTTACGAACCCGGACCCGACAACAGCTCCAAGAGATTATGTAATGAGCACAGTTGAACACAGCAAAGTGGAGCAGAGCAGAGCGGAACAGAGTAACTCGTTTGCTTCAGAACACAGTAGCAGAATTCCTTCTTCGTCGGATATTGCAGTCATTGGCATGGCAGGGCATTTTCCCGGCTCAAGAAATATTGAGGAGTTCTGGGATAACTTAATGGCAGGTAAGGACGGTATCACCCGTCTGAATGAGGAGGATCTAACCGCTGCGGGTGTACGACCGGAAGACTTTAAACATCCCGATTATGTACGGGCCAAAGGTGTACTGCAAGATACTGAGTATTTTGACTCCGGATTTTTCGAATATCCGCATCAGGAATCCAATATGATGGATCCGCAAATACGGCTGCTGCATCAGTGCTCATGGGAGGCGCTTGAGCATGCCGGGTGCGATCCTTACAGTTATGAGGGATCTATAGGATTGTTTGCCGGAAGTGGACTGAGCTTACCATGGATGGTGCAATTTCTCGGTCGTTCCGGTAATTTGCTACAGGCTTTTGAAGCCATGACTTTAAATGAAAAGGACTATATTACAACCCGAGTATCTCACAAATTAAATCTGAGAGGGCCGAGTATGGCCGTACAGACCGCATGTTCAACTTCTTTGGTCGCCATCCACCAAGCTGCTGAATCGCTGATCCGGGGAGAGTGTGATGTGGCACTTGCGGGAGGTGTTTCTATCTCCTATCCGCTCAAAGAAGGTTATCACTGGCATGAAGGCATGATTTATTCAAAGGATGGTCATTGCAGACCGTTCGATGAGCAGGCATCTGGTACTGTGTCTGGTAATGGATGCGGAATGGTTGTACTCAAGTCACTTCGCGACGCACAGAGAGATGGAGATCATATCTATGCAGTCATTAAAGGTTCAGCGATTAATAATGATGGCATGGACAAAATTGGATATACGGCACCGAGTGTGGCTGGGCAGGTCAAGGTTATTCAATCAGCCCTTCATCGTTCGGGAGTGTCTCCAAAAGAGATCTCCTATCTGGAGGCGCATGGAACAGGAACCAAACTGGGGGACCCGATTGAAATCGAAGCGCTTAGGCAGTCATGGGGAACAGAAAGAAGAAATTATTGCGCTCTAGGTTCTGTGAAAGCCAATATTGGGCATCTTGATGCGGCAGCAGGTGTCGCCGGTTTTATTAAAACCGTACTGACGCTTTATCACCGGGTGGTTCCGCCACAGATTCACATGAATCGGACGAATCCGATGTTGGAGCTGGAGCATAGTCCCTTCTATATCAACAAGGAGCCACAGCCATTAGAAGACACGAAGTGTATCCTGCGAGCAGGTGTCAGTTCGTTTGGGATCGGGGGGACCAATGCTCACGTCATTTTGGAGCAGCCGCCCGTCCAAGAGAGCCAAGCCAATTATGAATCTTTGCTTCTGCTGCCCTTCTCGGCCAAGAGTGAATCTGCGCTGGAACGCATGTACGATTCGGTTCTACAGGCGATCCATGCATTGCCGGAGCAGTTGCCCAACGCTGCGTGGACGCTACAGAAGGGAAGAAGCAGATTCATTCATCGTAAAGCGCTAATCGTTGCAGACGGTTATATTCCGCCAAGCGAGCAGTCTGTAGAGTTTGAGACACAGGCAAGTGTGATGAATGGGAAGCCTAAGGTCATGTTTTACCTTAGCGGAAATGCTAGTTGGGAAGCGCGCAAGATTCGGGAACTATATGCTTCTGTGTATCGCAGTCAGGTCTCAGAGATATTCAAACAGCACTTTGAAGAGATACTGAACCTCTTTGAGTCCAAGGAACAGTATGCCATTCGCCAAGGCATAGGGCGATCGTTAACCGATTCAAGGCCTGAGCGCATGCAGTGCTTTGTTGTGCAATATGCTCTTTATAAAACCGTGATGCATCTTGGTATCAAGCCGGATGCTGTCTGTGGACAAGGCGTTGGCGAACTGGTGGGGTTGGTTATTAGTGATGCACTTGATCCAGTACATGCCGTGGGGCTTTTATACAATCTGGAGGATTGGTCACTAGAAGAAGGAGCATTGTCAGATGCTTTGACAGGAAGGATGACAGATGCAACTGTAACAGACCATGCGTCGAGTATTGCACCACTGTTATCTCCAAATTTCCTGTTTACGCTGTTAAATCGCAAGACTCTTTCTGAATCTGCTGAGCATACGCTGTGGATCGTTTCGAATCAGCAGCAGGATACAGAACAAATAGCCCCGGATTCATTTTCAAATCTGAACATCATTGCTCTTACTGGAGATCGTCAGAGCTTGCTTGAGGCAGATGTGTATTTAATGAAAGTACTTGCTTTTTGCTGGTGCTCTGGCATGGAGTTGGATTGGGAACAGTTAAACGGAACGGGGCGTAGGCAAAAAATCTCCCTGCCGACGTATTCCTTTGATCCCATTGTTCATCAACATGATGTTGCGTTGTATCAGCTTGCAGGTATGTCGCAGGTTGCGGCGGGTTCTATCGCAGAATTAGACCAATCTCCATCTGGGAAAGTCAGGGTTCAACGGACTGATGATGAGATAAGGCATGTATTGTCGCAATTGTGGCAGGAGTTGCTTGGTAATGGAGCAGTCAGCCTTGAAGATGATTTCTTTGAGCTTGGAGGTCATTCATTAAAAGCGATTTCCTTGGCGTCGAGGATTAAAGAAATATTTGAATTAAATTTGGGGCTGGAAGAGGTTTTTGATCATTCTGTGTTTGAACACATGGTCCAATGGATTGCTGAACATCAGGTTACAAGTGACTCTGATTCGGTGAACCCAATCTTGCCTGTAACTAAGAAAGAGAAATACAAGACCACTTCTGCACAGCGAAGAATGTATGTGGTGCATGAGTGGATGAAAGGTGAGAGTACGGCGTACAATCTCGCCAGCTCCTATAGGGTAAGAGGAAAACTTGACCCTGCCAAATTCAGAGTAATAATGGATGCACTGGTAGAGAGACATGAAGCATTCCGTACCAGGTTTGAAATGATTGACGGTGAGCTTTTCCAAATTGTGGAGGATCAGGTTCCAAGCGTTGTGGAGTTGCTGGAATTAGAAACAGCAGGGTTAGAGCAGGTCATGGAATGGATCAAGTCTTTTGATCTGACCAGCGCACCATTGTTTCGTGTTAAGCTCATTCGCCTTTCTCAAGAAGAACACATCTTATTCATTGACATGCATCATATCATTTCGGATCAGAGTTCCATTGCGATCCTGATGCAGGATTTCGCTCGCATGTACAGAGGAGAAACATTACAATCTCTTGACATTCAGTATAAGGATTATGCGGAATGGCGTGATGAAGCTGCGTCACATGGACAATCTGTTGAAGACACTGAGTTTTGGATACGGGAATTCGAGGATATGCCTGCACCGGTTGAATTGCTTACAGACTTCCCAAGACATGGCGCGTCATCCTACAGAGGAGACAGACTTTCCATTGAACTTGGTGAGTTATTAAGCACACAGGTCAATGACTTCTGTACTCAACAAGGGCTTACGCCCTATATGTTGTTCATGGCAACTTTAAATCTATTAATCTGGAAGTATACGGGTCAAGACGACTTGGTCGTTGGTACAGCGGTTGCGGGGCGTGAAAAGCCAGAACTCAATAACGTTATGGGTATGTTCGTGAATATGCTCGCCATTCGCACCAACATGGACAGAGAATGGTCCACAGAGGCGTATTTGAATAAGATACGTGGCAAGCTGTTATCCTGTTATGAGCATCAGCATTATCCTTATGAAGCACTGGTAGAACAACTTGGTCTATTCGGTGATTTAAGCCGCAACCCCCTATTTGATGTGGTGCTAAATTACATTAATATGGGGACCGATGATCCTGAAGCCGGGGAACTGATGCTTGAACCATGGGTGGAAGGTAAGGTGGATGCCAAATTTGATCTGACTTGGACACTGGTCGAGCATAAGCAATGTTACACGGTTGAACTTGACTATCGCTCGGATCTGTTTAAAGCGGAGTCCATGGAACTGCTGCTGAATAAATTCCGGTATATCCTGTCTCAGATCACAACAGGGGATAATGAACGAATTGGTCAGATTAAGCTCACTACACCGGAGGAAGAGGAATGGCTGCTTTACGGAGTCAACGATAATGCCGTTGAGTATCCGCGAGATGCGACCATTTCCCAATTATTCGAGGAACAAGTTCATGTGCATACACAGAAGACAGCATTGGTCTGGGAAGAAGGTGAATGGAGCTATGCTGATCTGTATGAACGTGTTCAGTGGCTGGCGTCCAGGTTGCTTGGACAAGGGGTAAAATCAGGCTCCAGTATTGCTCTCATTCTGGACCGCGGACCGATCCAGATCATCAGTATTCTTGCTACACTCAAAGTGGGTTGCAGTTATGTCCCGATCGACCCGGCTTCGCCGCCATCGAGAATTGAATTTATTTTGCAAGATTGCGATGCGGCTGTGCTATTGACTGAAACGGCATATGCCTCCACTTGGCAATCAGTGGTTCCATGTATTGTGCCAGCAGATGAATTAACAGCGTTCGATTCAGGGGACGTGCTGAAATCCATGGAAGATATGAACATGACTGCTCTTGACCCGGCTTATATCATTTATACATCAGGGTCAACGGGAACCCCGAAAGGGACTGTGATGAGTCATCGCAATGTGACCAAAGTGATGAAAAATAGCAACTTTGTCACTGTAGTATCTGAGGATCGTATCCTGCAAATTGCCAACTATGCGTTTGATGGTTCCATTTTTGATATTTTCGCTTCATTAATGAATGGAGCTACTCTTGTATTAGTCTCGAAAGAGACCATTTTGGATATGGCTCGTTTGGCTGATGTCATCCGACAGCAACGGATTTCAGTATTTTATATTCCGACATCCTTGTTTAATATGCTGGTGGATTGGGATGCTGAATGTTTGAAGAATATGCGTAGAGTGATGTTTGGTGGTGAAGCTGCATCGGTGAGTCATGCCAACAAAGCGCTTGCATGTGTGGGGCCGGGCAGGTTATTAAATGGATATGGACCAACGGAAGCAACCTTTTTTGCCTCCTACCACTTATTACAGCAAACAGAGCCTTATACTGGCTCATTGCCTATAGGTTTTCCCCTGTCCAACACAGCCTTGTATGTTCTGGATAATGAGCTGAAGCCTGTGCCACCCAACGTTCCAGGTGAACTGTATATCAGTGGAGATGCGGTGGGTATTGGATATCTTAACCGTGAGGATCTTACCCGAAAACACTTTCTTGATGATCCCTTCCGCAAGGGAGAACGAATGTATCGGACAGGTGATATCGTCAAACGTCTGATTGACGGCAGTCTGCTTTTTATTGAACGTTCGGATTTCCAGGTCAAGATTAGAGGTTTTCGCATTGAGTTATCAGAGATTGGCAATTGCTTGGAGCGTCTTTCGGGAGTTCGTGATGCCTATGTCATGACAGCTACAGAAACATCAGGAAGTCTATACATTGCCGCGTTTTATACAAGCAACACTGGGGCAGATGCTGAGTATATTCGAAGAGAACTTCACCAGCAACTGCCAGAGTATATGGTGCCTGCACGAATTATTCGAATGGATCATCTTCCGATTAATGCCAATGGCAAAGTGGACCGAAGAGCATTGTCCGAGAGTTTGCTTGAAGAGCAGCAGAGGTCTCTGGAAGTGAGTTCACCTCGGACAAAAACGGAGCGTGTCATTCTTGCAGCCATGCGACAGATACTAGGTAATCCAGGCATTGGTGTGGAAGATCACTTTTTTCAAAATGGGGGGCATTCTCTTAAAGCAATTGCATTTACTCAAATTTTGTCAAAAGAAGGAATTGCCATCAATGTGAACGAATTATTCCAATATCCGACAGTTAGAGGGCTTGCCAAATTGGTAGACATTACTCCTCCGGCGTCAGTTTGGTCAGATGATAGCCTGCATATTCAGTCCCCGATAGTCATACCACAGGACATAACACTTCATGAGAAACAACTGGACAGCCTGGTCCTATATGTCTTAAACAGCTGCAATCAGGTTTCATCTTTTATGGCGGGCATGACCCCTATGGGTCAATTCCCACTATCTCCAATACAACAAGCACATGCTTCTACGACTTCACGAGCAAGCGGATTTACAACAACGCTGGAAGGCGAATTGAATGAACAAGCTGTAAAACACCTGATTCTTGGGGTTATATCCCGGCATCAGTTGCTGCACAGCATGATATATGAGGAAGAACAATTGTATTGGCATCCAATAGATATGTCGTTAGCGGCGGACATGCTGCAACAGCTTATCCCATATCTTGATATTCGTCATTATGCTTCGGCTACAATGGAGCAGCTGGAGTACAAACTGGTTCAGTCTTTGCTACACAAAACGTATAAGTTGAAGGAACTGCCTTGGCGTCTTTGTATTTTGCGTACAGGAGCCACAGAGCATAAGCTGATTTGGAGTTTTGATCACCTTGCGTTTGATGGTATGAGTGCCCAAATCATCAAACAGCAACTTGAGTCGAAGGCATTATACAGACAGCAAGGTGTAGAGATCGAGGGCGATCTTCTGTACCAAGTACGAAAATATGAGGATTATGTAAGTTTTCTGTCTCAAGGCCCCATAGGGGTATCTGAAGATGAAATGAAGAAACAATTTTCGCTTCAGGCATGGCATAGATGTAACACCATCGTCATGAACAAGTTGAAGGAAATAGAAACATTGTCGCCTTCAGCGATGACTGTCGAGTTGTCCCTTGCAGGGAAGGAGCCTGCAGATGTTTGGTGGACATGCTTTGAAACTTTTGCCAACATCATTGCGGATTATCTGAATATAAGCCAACTGCCAATAGCCCTGGTTCATTATGGAAGGGAGTATGGCGAAGAATCCTACTATGATTATGTGGGAGAATTCCTTGATCTGATTCCAGTGCTGGTAGACAGTGAATTCACACAGGAAGATCTGTTGAAACGTCTGGAATTTACGAAGCGACACTGCATTAACTTTATGGCACTTACACATGATTCTTCCCTCTCGGCACAATATGATGGCATACAGGAACAATTGGGAACTGCCTACAGGCAAGCAGAACAGGAGCCGCGTCAGATGATTCTGTTTAATTATCAAGGCTTCATCTCCAGCAGCGAAGCGATCCCAATGTCGTCTAAGTCGTCGGATGACCAAGATTCGAATTCGGGACTCGCCCAATTCGAATGGGTTATTCACTACGACGAAGAGTGTCTGTACGTACATCTGGCCTGTCAGGCTGGTCTGGATATCAAACGTATGAAACAGCTGATTGATGACAAGCTTGGTAGCGATGTGAAAGTGGTAGTTCACAATGAGGCAATGGAGGTGCAACATGTCCAGTAAATCCATACAGCGAGGACCCGAGCTGATTGTGCCAGAACATTATTCAACAGTGGCTGAGATGTTAATCTACATTGCAGATATTCATCCAGAAAAGGGAATGACCTATATCAGCTCTTCAGGTGACGAACAGTTTGAATCATATCCTGAATTACTGATGCAGGCGCGCAAGTACTTGCAGTCTCTTCAAGAGCAAGGCATTCAACAAGGACAGGTCGTTATTTTGGAAATTGACCAGTCACAGGAATTTTACCGTACATTTTGGGCTTGTATGCTGGGGGGCATTATTGTCGCCCCGGTTAGTCCTCCGGCTGCCTGGGAACCAGGCTCAGCCGGTCTGGAGAAATTCACGAAAGTGTGGGAGGTACTCGGGCGTCCGGTAGTTATCGTCGAGGAAGCCTACATGCCCAAGTATAAGCAGCTTGCGGAAAGCCCAGTATTCAAAGGTCTGATGTTGATTAGCGTGAACCAGCTTCAAGCAGGCCAGCAGATGGCTGATCTATGCCCACCCTCTCCTGATGACATTGTGTTCCTGCAATTCTCCTCAGGAAGCACGGGAATTCCCAAAGGTGTGCAGTTAACAAATCACAATATTATCGCCAACAGTATTGCATGCAAGACATTTCTTGGAGCCGAAGAAGGAGATAATGTGTTTACCTGGTTGCCGCATACGCATGATATGGGGATATTTGGACAGCATCTGACACCCGTCCTGAGTGGAGCCAACATCATGGTGATGTCACCTTATACCTTCGTACGGTCACCTTATCTGTTCTTGCGCAAGATTACGGAGCACAAGGGAAAATGGTTTTGCTGTACCAATTTCGGTTTTGAATGGATGGTTCAGAAGATCCCGGATTCCAAGCTCTCAACGCTTGATCTGTCTTCACTGCGTATGACCCTGAATGGTGCAGAGCCGATATCAACGGCTGTTATTGAGCGATTTGTCAAAAAATTCAGTTCTTGTGGCTATCGTCCCAATATGATGTTTCCTGCGTATGGCATGGCCGAAGCGACAGTAGGTGTATGTACCTCCAGACTGGGGGAAGAGCCGCGAATTGAACGTATTTCGCGTTCGCGGCTGGTGCAGGAAGGACTGGCTGTGCCAGTCCAGCTACCTGGCAGTGATAGCAATACTTCGGATGTGATCGAATTTGTCCATGAGGGATATCCCATGACAGGGATTCAAATCCGGATTGCGGATGAACAGGGTGAAGTGCTGGATGAGCGGGTCGTTGGCGAAATCCAGATCCGTGGGGAATCGGTAACTTCCGGATATTACAGTCTCCCGGAGATCAATCGTGAAATGTATGTGGATGGGTGGCTTCGCACAGGAGACTTGGGTTATATGGCGGATGGCTCCCTGGTTGTAAGCGGACGAATCAAGGACATTGTGTTTATTCGGGGCCAGAACCATTATGCGCATGATCTTGAAGAAATTTTATACCAAAATGGCAGCATTCCGAGAGGGAATCTGACGGTAGTCGGGCACTTTAACAGCCTCAAACAAGTAGAGGAGCTGCTTGTATTTGTTAAATACAAATCGGGCACTCCACAGTTTCTGGATGTACGACAGGATCTGATCCAACGTATGAGGGCTGGATTGGGTATTGAGATCACCCATGTTCTCCCAATCAAGGTTATTCCCAAAACCACGAGCGGGAAGGTCCAGCGCTTCATCCTGAGAAACGAATATGAGCGTGGAGTATTTACCAAGGACATCGAGGCCATTGAAGAGCTGATTCGCGAAAATACACAACAGCAACGACACGAGAGGGTTTCCGCATCGTCTTTGGAGCATACCGTACGTAAAGCCTGGGCCGAAATTCTGCAATTGCCCGTAGGAAAGATTGAGATGGATACTCCTTTTCTCGCACTAGGAGGCAATTCGATCCTCTCCTATCAATTACTCGACAAGCTGTCTGCACATATGGAGCGTGAATTAGGACAAGAACTACTTGTTTTTTGCAGTACAGTACGTGAGATGGTGGAATATCTGCAGGAACTTCCAGCAGAAACGAAGGACCTTGAACAGGCTGAAACAACAGATAATCACCTGAATGTACATCGTGCTATTGCCATTACCGGATTGTCTCTGCGTCTGCCTGATGCCGACACCCAAGAGCAATTCTGGAGCAATCTGGTTAACGGGTTAGATAGTGTTGACCGGGTTAGCTTAGAGCGTGCAGCACGTTCCAAGCAACCCGATTGGGATGACTGGATTGGGGAACTGAAGCAACCGGATACGTTTGATCATGAGTTCTTTGAAATCCCGTCTGAACAAGCTGCATTCATGGATCCGCAGCATCGCAAGCTGCTGGAAGTTGCTCATGAGGCGCTGGAGGATGCAGGTATGCTCGTGGACCATGAGGATAAGCGTGATGTGGGTGTATATGTAGGCATTAACCCAAGCACATACTTCGATCTGGTTGTTGATTATATGAACCGGAGTTTTGGAAAGGCTGTTCATTCTCACGCTATGGTAGGCAATATGTCCAATATAGCAGCTGCCTCCATTTCACACATGTACAATTTTACAGGGCCGGCACTGTCCATAGATACGGCATGTTCTTCTTTTCTGGTAGCACTGACGCAAGCTGTGGCGGCCATTCAGGACAAGCGTATCTCTGGGGCAGTTGTAGGTGGAGCGAACATTTTGGCTACACCGCATGTTCATCAACTATCACGCAATGCTGGAATCTGTTCTTCCACTCAACATACGAAGGTATTTGACCGGGAAGCAGATGGTTCAGTCCTGGGGGAAGGTGCTGTTGTTGTATATCTGGAGCCGCTAACAGAGGCAGTTCGCAACAATAAGCATATTTATGGTGTGATTCGCGGGACAGCGGTGAATAACGACGGATATTCGCTGGGCATTATGGCACCCAACCCTCAGGGGCAATATGAGGTACTCCGTGCCGCCTATCGTGATGCCAACCTAAACCCGAGCGAGATTTCTTACATTGAAGCACATGGATCGGGGACAAGGATTGGAGATCCAATTGAGGTGAATGCCTTGCTCCGACTGTTCCGGGAAAAGGGATATACAAGCGACAATTCGATTGGATTAGGTTCAGTCAAAACCAATATTGGGCATCTATTTGCAGCCTCCAGTGGAGCCAGTCTTGCCAAGGTTTTGCTCAGTATGCAGCATGGGGAACTGGCACCAAGTCTGCATATGGATCATCCGAATCCGGCCCTCCGACTGGACCAATCGCCGTTCCATATCGTTAGCGAGCATAGAACGTGGGATGTACCTGAAGGAAAAACGCGGAAGGCAGGCATCAGTTCATTTGGCCTGGGAGGTACGAATGCCCACATTGTGCTGGAAGAATGGAAAACCCCTGTTCGTGCAGATGCCCCGGCACGCGGCCAGTTGTTAACGTTCTCTGCCAAAACAGAGCAGGCCTTAAAGAAACTGATTGATAACACGGAGCAATATGTGAAGAAACATGCGGACCTGACACCAGAGGATCTTTGTTTCACCCGGAACAGATACAGAAAACATTATCGGTATCGTGCAGCAGTAACTGTCAGCTCAACCGGAGAGTGGAACATCGAAGAGATGGAATTTGGCTTCAAGCCTAGAAACCGAGCTGCTCGTGTCAATATTGTGGTTGGGGGGCATGAGATTTGCGGAGAAGATGAGGCTCAATCTCGTAAAGTAATCAGGCCAGACGATTCTAATGAAGATACGGTATCTACCTTGAACTACTGGGTGCCCTTGCTTGAGACACTTGTACGTCTGGTCCCTTCCATTCAAGAGATTCGAGGAATAGCTGCAGGAGAGGAGCTGGTATCCAGTTTACATCTGGATGGCGAGGAACATCACAGCGCTCATGCAAGTCAATCCATTCCAGTGAACAACAGAGTAACGTTAGACAGTCTGCAAGACACACCTGACAAGATGGCAAACGCCGACATTGTAATTATGATTGCTGCAGATCATACAGTGCAGCAGCTTGAATACAGTGGCAAGGAGAGCTTCATCCGCCTGTCTGCCGAGCCGACACTTACCATGGAGGATCAGCTTGCTTTATTGCTGGGGCAGCTCTATGTACGTGGTGCTGCGCTGGATTGGGAACAGTTACATCCGAATGGCTCTGGCCAGATTGTACATCTGCCAGCACATCCATTCGAGCCGTATGTGCATTGGATAGATGTGAATCAGGGAACGGAGGTCATGATATGACAAAAGAAGAAATTGAGCTTTTTATCAAAAGCGAGATTGCTGCAGCGTTGAATCAGGAGCCAGAGGACATCGATGAAGAGATGAATTTTTTGAAAATTGGTGTCTCCTCTGTGCAGGCGCTGAAGATCATTAACCGTGCGCGTAAGCATCTTCAAGTTGACATCAGTCCGGTTGCGTTGTTTGAATACAAAACAATTGCCGAGTTCGCCGCCTATCTCAATGAATCTCTTCTTCAAGAGGGGGTTGCCGAATGATTGAACTGGATATAGAGCAAGAGATCATTCATGAAGCTGAATTGTTTGCTGCCCGTGAAATTCGTCCGTATGCTCAACAGATTCAAGAGCAGCAAGCCATTCCCAGAACATTGATCCGTGCCATGGCTGAAAAAGGTTACTTGGCTGCCTCGATCCCGGCTGAATATGGCGGCATGGGTCTCGGTCCTAAGGCGTACGGGCTGTTGACTGAAGTATTTGGCAAGGCTCTTCCAGCCGTTCGCAGCTTGTTAACGGTACATACTTCACTTGTAAGTGAAACTTTGGTACGTTTTGGAACGCCTGAGCAAAAATCGTCCTGGCTGCCCAATTTGGTGAAGGGAGAATGGATTGCTGCCTTTGGCCTGACTGAACCGGAAGTTGGTTCGGATGCCAAAAGTGTAAAGACCGAGTGGAGAGAAGAAGCGGACTGTTATGTTTTGAATGGGAAAAAGAAGTGGATTACGTTTGGACATTTGGCAGATGTATTTATCATTATTGCCTCGAATCAGGGACGAAGCACTGCTTTTTGGGTCGAACGCCAGTTTGAGGGGGTACAGACCAAACCTATTGAAGGTGTCATGGTTGCCGGAGAGACAGGTATAGCTGAGATTGATCTCCATGAGGTGCGTGTACCAAAAAACCATATTATTGGACGCCTGAATGAAGGTTTTGAGTACATCGTAACCGGGGCGCTGGACCAGGGCAGATACAGCATAGCCTGGGCAGGGCTGGCGATTGCGCAGGAAGCGCTGGATGCCATGGTGACTTACTCAAGGAAGCGGAAGCAATTTGATCAGAAGCTGAGTCATTTTCAGCTGATTCGCGGCATGATTGGAGATGCGGTGACAAAAGTCCATGCAGCACGGGCATTATGTTTACGGGCAGCCGAGCTGAGAGAAGCCAAGGACCCGCAGGCCGCCATGGAAACAACGATCGCCAAATATTTTACGTCCAAAGTTGCTGTTGAAGTTGCAAGCGATGCGCTACAGGTTCATGGTGCGAACGGAATTAGTAACCAATATCCTGTTGCCAGGCTGTATAAGGAAGCCAAAATTCTGGAGATTATTGAAGGTTCTTCTCAGATGCAGCAGGAGATGATCTCGCATTACGGATTAAAAGCCTATTACAAGCGTGGCGGTAGCGTATGACGTTCTGTGCGCTATTTCCCGGCCAGGGAAGCCAGTATATCGGAATGTGCAGCGAGTTGTTGGACAGTGAGCCGGAGGCGAATCAGATCTTTGCGGAAGCGAGCGAGGTGGTCGGATTTGATTTGAAGGCACTGGTTATGGAAGGGACCCTGGATCAATTGACGGTCTCTGAATATGCTCAGCCTGCTGTACTGACGGCAAGCTACGTTCTATTTGACTCATTTGTTCGCCGGACAGGAATGACTCCAGATTATGCAGTAGGTCACAGTTTGGGGGAGATTTCGGCTTTAGTAGCGGCGGGAGCATTGCAATTTGCGGATGGAATCCGTTTTACAGCTCAGCGTGGTGCATTAATGCACCGCTCCATTCAGGAACAAAAAGGAAGAGCGGGTATTGTTGTGGATATAACCCAAGAAGCGCTTGAAGAATTAGTCAAAAATATTCGTCAGAACGAGTATGTGACGATCTCCGGTTATAATTCACCGGGACAGTTTGTCGTCGCAGGTACTGCGAAGGGTCTTCAACTGCTGGATGATAAGGTGGATGGTTACGGTGGGGAATTCATTCCTTTTCGCATGATGCCAATGAAGGCAGATGCACCTTATCATAGCGAGTTGATGCAGTTCATTCAGCCTGAGCTTGAAGAGATGCTTGCAGAGATTTCCTTCTCTGCACCGGTGTTTCCCATATGCTCTACAGTACATGGTGAGTTCATTCGCGGAGCCGAGGACATTCGTAAGCTGCTGAGCAGCCAGCTTTTGCAACCCATTCGCTGGAATCAGGCATTGGCACGCGTTCAAAATCTGGGAGCGACGGTATGGATCGATATCGGTCCAGGCCAGAGCGTAAGAAATATGCTGGCTGAGAATAAGACCTTGCCTGCTGCCTATTCACTGGATGATCCGCAAGATCGGTCCAGGTTACTGGAGCGATATGAAGCAGTAAACCAGACAAGTGGGGGAGGCGATAAGGGATGATCACGGAGATGATGCAGTACAATCAGCGGGTGAAACAATGGCTGCCTGGAGGTGTGCACTATAATTTTCACCTTCCTTGGGAAGAGACGCCGCTCCATTTCAAGCATGCTTCCCGAAGCAGAGTGACGGACATGAACGGCAACGAGTATTTGGATCTATATGCCCGCTTTGGTGCCCTCATTGTTGGCCACGGCAACGAGGAGTATAACGAGTGTCTGAAGGATACCATTGACCGTGTTCTTTCCGTAAGTCATTGCGATCTGGATGCAGAGGCTCTGGAACTGATTCATCAATATGTACCTTCAGCAGAGATGATTCGTTTTGGGTTATCAGGCACGGAGATTGTCCAGAATGCACTTCGTCTTGCCAGGGCGTGGACAGGCAAAAATCGCTTTGTACGTTTTGAAGGCCATTATCATGGCAATGCGGACAATATTATGGGTGGCAAGACTGCACGTACAGGTCTGCCTGTACCTTCAGACTATCCTGGTGACATGAAAGGAACAAAGGGGAGGGCAAGGGATGTCATGGAATCTCAATCCTACCTCCTGCCATGGAATGACGCAGCCCGTCTGGAGGAACTATTTCGCCAGTATGGAGACGACATTGCAGCAGTAATCATGGAGCCGGTTTGTGTAAATGGAGGCGGAGTCATGCCTGCTCCGGGTTATCTGCAAAAAGTCAGACAGTTATGTGACCATTACCAGGTCGTGCTCATTTTCGATGAGATTATAACAGGATTCCGTATGGGACTCGGTGGTGCCCAACAGTTGTTCGGTGTAACGCCCGATCTGACTACACTTGGGAAGGCAATCGCCGGTGGCGGAGTTCCGGTGTCAGCCCTGGTTGGCCGAGCGGATATCATGAAGTTGCTTGTGGACAAAAAAGTAATTCATGCGGGTACGTTTAATGGCTATCCATTAGGTACAGCTGCTGTAAAAGCTACGCTGGAAATGTTGGGCCGCAATGGAGGACAAGCGATGAACAGCATGAACCGCTACGCTGAGATGATGCATGATGTGCTCTGCCAGGAAGCAGTGAAAGCAGGTCTGCCTTTAATTGTTCAGGGGCCGTCTGGCTGTGCTTCTTATCACTGCTGCACGGAGCCACTTACGGATACGGCTGATTATACGTTTGAATTAATGTCCTTTGATATTTTGTTGAATAGCAAGCTTGCTGAGCACGGTGTTCTGGTATCTACGCTCTCGCGGATGTATCCGAATATCCTGCTTGATATGCAGGATGTTGCCTGGTTCAGTGAGCGTGTTCCTGCGGCACTTGCAGAAATGAAAGAGATCTACGATGAACTGATCTAATGGTAGCTCAATAAGGAGGTGATTAAGTATGCATAATCGACTCATTGCAATCATTGGCGCAGGGGTGATGGGGTGCGCCACAGCACTGGATGTCGCGAGGGCTGGCTATCGTGTAATTTTGCAGGATATTTCGGCGTCGGTCATCGAACACGCCCCTGATGTTATACGTCGTGAATATCGTTCAGCTTGCTTTCTGAAGCAAGGGTATGGTCAGGTGCCTCTGGATCAGATCATGGAACGAATCTCGTTCCAGACACAAGATGAAGGTGTGGAAGAGGCAAGTATCATTATTGAAAATGTAACCGAGAACCTGGAGTTGAAAAAGGAAGTTTACGCACGACTATACCACAAGGCTCGTCCGGATGCTTTATTTGCGCTAAATACAAGCTGTATTTCCGTGACAAAGCTCGCTTCATTTTTGCCTGACCCAGGTCGAGTCATTGGGGTGCATCTGATGAATCCGGTTCCCGTTAAATCCATGGTGGAGGTGATCAAAGGACATCATACAACACAGGGTACGGAACATGAGATGGTAGCGTTTTTGGAAACTCTTGATAAAAGTCCAGTTGTCATAGAGGATTTGCCCGGGTTTGTCTCTAATCGCCTCTCGCACTTGTTAATGAATGAAGCGGCGTACATTGTACAGGATGGGATCGCTACACCCGAGCAGGTGGACGCCATTATGAAGAAGGGCTTCAATTATCAGATGGGGCCGCTGGAGACGGCGGATTTGATTGGTCTGGATACGGTCGTGCATTCATTGAAAGTATTGTACGACAGCTTTCAGGATCCCAAATTCCGATGCTGTCCGATGTTGCAGAAAATGGTTGATGCAGGACAGTGGGGGCGGAAGACAGGTCAAGGATTCTATGCCTACTAAGATGAAGGGTGGCATGACCATGGAAAAGCTCAAAGATATCAAGTGTATCGTTTGGGATCTGGACCACACCATATGGGATGGGGTTTTACTTGAATCTTCAGATGTGCAACTGAAGCCGGGCTTAAAGGAGGTGATTGAAAAACTGGACCAGCGAGGTATTTTGCATTCTGTTGCCAGTAAAAATGATGCAGAGCTGGCTTGGGCGAAATTAAATGAACTGGGCATCGCCGAATATTTTCTGTATCCCGAAATCCATTGGGATGCGAAGTCCGTCTCTGTTCAGCGGATTCAGCAGAACATGAATATCGGCATGGATGCCATTCTGTTTGTGGATGATCAACCTTTTGAACTGGAGGAAGTACAAAGTGTACATGCTGACATCCAGATACTTCATGCGGATCAATATGAAACCATGCTTGATGACCCAAGGCTGATGCCCCGGTTCATTACAGCCGACTCTGCGTGCAGAAGGCAGATGTATCAGGCGGATACACTCCGTAAACAGGCTGAGGAACAGTATGAAGGACCTTCAGAACAATTTCTGGCTACGCTTGGCATGAAATTCGCGATCTACGAGGCTACTGAGGATGATCTTCAACGTGCAGAGGAACTTACCGTCCGCACCAATCAGCTAAACGCAACGGGAATTACCTACAGTTATGAGGAGCTGCATCAACTGATGACCTCGCAGGACCATTTGTTATTGGTGTGTGAACTCGAAGACAAATACGGGACGTATGGCAAAATTGGGCTCGCACTTATTCACATGCAGCAGAAGGTATGGCGGCTAAACATGCTTCTGATGTCTTGCAGAGTGATGTCCAGAGGAGCAGGGAGTGTACTGCTAACGTATATCATGCGTGAAGCTCAGAAGCAGGGCAAACAGATGCTTGCGGACTTCAGGGATACCGGAAGGAACCGGATGATGAATATCAGCTATCGCTTTGCCGGTTTCAAGCAGCAATCTGCAGATCAGGAAGGAAGAGTACTGTTTTATCATGATTTGCAGCAGGCTGTAGAGTTTCCAGATTACATTGAGGTTTTTGTGCCCGAGGGGCAACATCAATAACAAGGGGGAAGGGCAGTGGATTATCGTCAGGAAATTCGGGAGTTTATCGGGAACAACCTCACCATGGATCATGAGGATACTCAAATTAATGATAATGACAATTATTTTGAGCAGCGGTTCGTCAATTCGCTCTTTGCTATGCGTTTGGTGGACTTTGTAGAGCGTAGATTCCAGATTGAGATAGCAAATGAAGATCTGGATTTGGCTAATTTCTGCACGATTAACCGTTTGCATGATCTTATTGAGAGAAAGTTGACTGAGAAGGAGGCGGCACTATGATTACAGCTAATCAGGCATCCATTCGTCCAGTCACAAGTCCGGCAACCAGCCCGTCCAACAAATATATGTATTTGTTTTTGGGAATTTCCTTTGGCACATGTTATGGAATCGCAAGTTTGTTCATGTTCTTTGCGGATTTTATTGTACCCATAACAGGTGAGTTAACCTTGATGCATCCCCTTGCGATCGTTGCTCTGTATTCACCTTCCATTGCCGGATTAATTACATGTTATGTGATGGGCGGCACGGAAGCATTAAAAGGAATGTTTATGAAGCTGGTTCCGCGCAGACAGGACCTGTTCTGGATACCGCTCATTATTGGAATTTCCATCATCTTTGCATCAACAATGCACTTTGGTTCCTTGTTATTCGGCATACCGGTCCCTGAGTTGACATATAGTGTACCTGAAATGATCTGGTTGGGGATTGTGAATCTGATCAAGGAGACGGGGCTGATTGGTGGGCTGTTTGGCTGGATCGGATTTTTGCTTCCATTCTTGCAAGGGAAGTTAAAAAGTAATATAACAAGTGGTCTGATTACCGGCCTGTTGTTCGGATTATGGGTGCTTCCGGGATACTTGATTTCCTCTTTTGGCACCTCAACCACTTACATATACTACGTTGTTCAGCTTATGGCATTTATCGTGTTCCAAAGTTATATCTTCAATGCAACCAAAGGTACACTTCTGTTTTATCTGCTTGCATTCTGGCTTGTAGCCACAGGAAGTCAAATTGATTTGTACTACTTTAATCCGCAAGTTCAAATTATGCAATTCTTCTTTTTTGCAATATCGGCTATTGTCATACATGTCATCTTCAAGCGTAAAAATGTGGATACTTCACTTCAGACATTCCCTGCATATGTTCTGGAAAGAAAGTAAGCCTGGTTATGGTGGTGGATAAGTGATGGAACCGATCTACTTGGAGCAGCTACAAAAGGGGGAGGGAAACAGACAAATGGTCTGTTTTCCTTATCTCGGTGGCAACTCCAACAGTTTTCAGCCCCTAGTGCCGTACCTTCCTGACACGGAAATTTGGGCGTTTACGCCCCCGGGTCATGGTGTGAACACCGAAACACCCCTGGAGCATATGCAGCAACTCGTAGAACTGTATACCAGCAAGCTGCTGGATGTTATACAGCCTGGCAGTCTGTTATTTGGACATAGTCTGGGAGGGATTACAGCCTACTTCGTTGCGCAGCGCTTATGTCAGGAACATCCAGATGTAGCTAAAACGCTACGGCTTGTGTTATCTGCCTGCAACACGCCCGACGAATGCGGGATGCAGAATTATGATCGGATGTCAGACGAAAATCTGATTGATCATCTGTTTTCCTATGAAGCTCTTCCGCAAGAACTGATACATGAAAAAGAATTGTTGAATTATTTTCTGCCCGTCATCCGGGCGGATTTCAGGATGCTGGAATCTGCAGCAACGCTTGAATATGAGCCGCTCTCATTGCCGGTATTGTATCTGTGGGGAGAACGGGATCGTACTGTTACCCTTCAATCAGCGTTGAGATGGGGCCGATATTTTGACACACCCATGAAGCTTCAAACCATCAAAGAGGGTACTCACATGTTCATCATGCATCAACCTTCAACGGTGGCGTATTGTCTGACAAGCTTTATGACTCCAGATGAATAGGAACAACTTGTAGATGAGAGGAGCCATGTTCGTTTATGCTGCTACGAATGCTGAGAAACGATATAACGAGAAAGAAAGGGATCACGGCTGCATTATTTATTTTTGTACTGCTGGCCGCCTTGCTGGTATCTTCGGGGTCACGAATGATTATGGAACTGACGAGTTCCATCCAATATCTATTTTCTGAATCCAAAACACCGCACTTTGTGCAAATGCATGCCGGAGAACTCGATCAGGTCAAAGTGAACACGTGGGCTGAAGAAAATGCTATGGTCCAGCAGCATCAGATTGTGGAAATGGTCAACATTGACGGCTCTAATCTGTTTCTCGGAGCAGAGTCCGAGAAGAACAGCGTTATGGACATTGACTTTGTTACACAGAATCAGGGTTTCGACTATTTGTTGAATCTGAACAGTGAGATTATTCAGGTTAACGATGGCGAGATCGCGGTTCCGGTATATTACATGCAGCAAAATAAATTGAGCGTGGGCGACCAGGTTCGGATCGATAATGGTCAATTTGAGCGTTCTTACACCATCGTTGATTTTGTCCGTGATGCTCAGATGAATCCATCGGTTGTGCACTCCAAACGTTTTATTGTGAGTGATGGGGATTTGCAGGAACTGAAGCAGAGCGTCGGAGAGATGGAGTATCTCATCGAATTCCGGTTGACGGATCCCGGACTGACGAGTGAATTTACCCAGGCTTACCAAAATGCAGGGCTTCCCAACGCGGGTCCAGTCGTAACCTATGGGCTGTTCCAGGTACTGAATGCCATGACTGACGGAGTCATTGCAGCCGTTATTATTCTGGTCAGTCTTGTGCTGATTCTGATTGCGATGCTCTGCATCCGATTCACGATGCTTGCGACCATCGAAGAGGATTATCGTGAGATTAGTGTCATGAAAGCGATTGGGATCGCAGAGAAGGATATTAAGAGACTGTATCTGATGAAGTATGTATTTATGGCGGGATTCGCATCCGTGCTTGGTTACATTGCATCACTTGGCGTTAACAGACTATTTGTTTCCAATATCATGTTGTATATGGGAAAAGCACCTGCAACCCTGTTGCATTTCGCGATTCCGTTATTAGCCGCTGGAATAATATTTGCCATGGTTGTTCTGTTCTGTCGAACGGTACTGCGGCGTTTTCGTTCCATCTCCGCGGTGGATGCTCTCCGTACCGGGAGCCTGGGAGATACACAGATCATTCGAAACCGGCTCAGTTTGTCCCGCAATCGCTGGTCTTCCGTACCTGTCTTTCTTGGTCTGAAGGAAGTGATACAGCGAATCAAGATGTTCCGATTATTGTTGTTCGTCTTTGTAGTCAGTTCATTTATCATGATTGTGCCGGTCAACTTCCTGAACACTTTGCAGGCGCCAAGTTTTATTTCTTATATGGGTGTTGGACAAAGTGATATTCGCATTGACTTGAGGCACACAGACGATGTGGAGCAGCGTTATGACAATCTGGTTGCCCAGATCCAAAATGATAAAGACATCAAAACGTATTCCCCATTGGTAACAAGCCAGTTCAAGATTAAAAATGCGGAAGGAAGTTACGACAATCTGAGTGTAGAAACTGGAGATTTCAGTATTTTCCCATTGTCTTATGTTAGCGGTAATGCGCCAACAACCGAAAATGAAATTGCGTTATCTGATGCAAACAGTAGCGAGCTGCGCCTGAAGACTGGTGAGCAACTTACTTTGCTGGTTAATGGCAAGGACCAGATGATGACGGTCAGCGGAATATACCAGGACGTTACGAATGGTGGGAAAACGGCGAAAGCCTTATTGCCCTACAACAAGGATAGTGTGTTGTGGTATGTGGTCAGTTTGGATCTGAATAATCGCGGGGACATGGCTACCAAAATTGCTGAATATGAGGCGGCTTTCTCGCCAGCGAAAGTAACCGATCTTCAAGGTTATCTGGATCAGACGTTAGGCGGAACCATCCAACAATTGAAATTGGTGACGATGCTGGCCTTGGTCATCGGTGTCTTCATATCTATTTTAATTACAGCACTGTTCCTTCAGATGTTAGTAGCCAAGGACAACAACGACATTGCTGTACTAAGAAGTCTTGGGTTTGCCTTGTCTAAAATCAAGTTCAAGTATGTCGTGATGTCACTTGTCATATTAATCTTAGGGGTTGTTACTGGAACGATATTGTCCAATACGTTGGGTCCGTTGCTGGTTAGTGCCATTATGTCGACGTTTGGTGCTTCCAATATTGTTTTTGTTGTTAACCCGTTACAGGCATATATTTTGTGTCCATTGTTACTTGCGGGCACGATTGTACTGACAGCATGGATTAGTATCCAATCGATCAAGGAATCGAGCATATCCAAAATGATTGTCGAATAGGGAGGATCAACGATGACAACTATACTTGAGGCTAAAGACGTGAATAAATCCGTAGCGATCGGCGAGAATGAAGAACATAACATCTTGAAAGATATCAACCTTCAATTAAAAAAGGGAGAATTTGTTTCCATCATGGGGCCATCTGGCTCAGGCAAGTCTACCTTACTGTACAACATCAGCGGTATGGATCAGATTAGTGCTGGAAGTGTCTATTTTAATGGCAAAAAAATATCGGCATTTCAGGAGAGGGACCTGGCAAGTCTACGTTTGACCAAGATGGGGTTCATCTTTCAAAATATTCATCTGCTCAAGAATCTGAATCTGTTAGACAATATCGTACTTTCCGCGTATCTGGCCAAGAACAGCAGCAGAGAAACGATCAATACACGGGCGATGTCATTAATGAAAAAAATGGGGATTGATGAGCTGGCTGAGCATAATATTACCCAAGCCTCAGGCGGCCAGCTTCAACGGATTGCCATCTGCCGTGCGCTGATTAATAATCCAGATATTTTATTCGGCGATGAACCGACGGGGGCGCTGAATTCCAAATCGACGTATGAGATCATGGATATTCTGGGTGATATTAATGCAACAGGTACAACCATTCTACTCGTGACCCATGATGTGAAAGTCGCTGCCAGATCGGAACGTGTGCTGTTTATGATGGACGGTAAGCTGGTTGCAGACAAAAATATCGGAAAATATGCAAGAGAACGTCAGGATCTGAAAACAAGGGAAAGCCATTTGGCGCAATGGTTGACTGAAATGGGGTTCTAAACAAAGAACTTCATGACTACAATAGACCGACAGTCGGTCGAACGTATCGGAGGTCAGGATATGAGATTGATAAAAAACCCGGAAGAACGCAGGAACGAGATTTTGGATGCAGCCGAGATTCTGTTCGTGACCAAGGGATATACCAAAGCGACGGTCATGGATATCCTTCAGGCGTGCAACATTGCCAAGGGTACATTTTATTATTATTTTCAGTCCAAGGAAGAGGTTATGAACGCCATCGTTATGCGTTTTATTCTGAGCGGGGAGGCATCGGCCAGGCACGTGGTGTCCGACCCCAAACTGAACGCCCATGACAAAATTTTTCGCATCATGATGGCGCAGAATCAGCCTGACGGCAGAAAACATGATCTCATCGAGCAATTGCACAGTGTTCATAATGTGGAGATGCACCAAAAGAGTCTTGTAGAGACGGTAATTCGATTAAGTCCCATCTTGGCCGAGGTGGTAGAGCAGGGCATTCAGGAGGGGGTATTTCATACACCTAACCCAAAGGAATCCATCGAATTCCTACTCGTATCGTCACAATTTTTGCTGGATCGAGGCATCTTTCAATGGGAGGAGGAAGAACTGCAAAAAAAGGTTGAAGCATTCACACATATTTTGGAACGTGTTCTGGGAGCAGAAAAAGGAAGCTTCGCCTACGTCACTCGTCTTTATTTTCCACATCAAGTTTAGCTGAGGAAGGAGTAGTATCAATGGAACAAACGGTTCAAAAATCATTTGGCAAATTTCTAATTGTATGGTTCGGTCAGCTCATCTCCATGATTGGGATTGGACTTACCGCTTTCTCTTTGGGGGTATATGCCTTCGAAAAAACAAATATGGCAACAAGTGTTGCCCTGATTTCGTTATTTACGTTTTTGCCAAACATCCTGCTTCGACCTATTGGAGGCGTACTGGCTGACCGATTCGACCGCCGCTCGATGATGATTATTGGTGATCTGGGTTCGGCAGCTGGACTTGTGTTCATTCTGTCCGTGATGCTCACCGGTGACATCCAGCTATGGCATATTTACGTGGGAGTGTCTTTCAGTTCCGTGTTCTCGGCATTGCAAAGTCCGGCATATAAGGCTTCTGCTACAGACTTACTGGATAAAGATCAATTCTCCAAAGGAAGCGGACTTGTGCAATTGGCCGAATCCTCCAAGTTTCTATTTTCACCGATCATAGCGGGTATTCTGCTTAGCGTCACAAGCATCGAAGTTATTCTGGTTATTAATATTGCGACCTTCCTGATTGCTATTCTGGCTGTACTTGTCATTCGGAAAAGCATGAAGGTGGAGCGAGAGGATAAAGAAGATAAAAACTGGATGACGGATATTCAGGATGGATGGAGAGAAGTTGTAACGAATAGGGGAGTACTGCTGCTGGTCATTATTATTTCCCTGGTTACCTTCTATCTGGGATTCCTGCAAACGCTGATTGGCCCCATGCTTCTGTCCTTTACGGATGCGAAGACACTGGGAACGTTCCAATCAGTTAGTGCCATCGGCATGCTGATCAGCAGTTTGTGTATTGGTATATTTACAATGACAAAGAAATACGCAAGTGTGCTTGTCATGGGACTGATTTCATGCGGCCTGTCCTTCTCGTTACTAGGGGTATCGACCAACATTTACTTTATCATCTTTGCTGGTTTCCTGTTCCTGTCCTCACTGCCATTTGTCAACATGAGCGCAGATGTGCTGGTTCGGAACAATATCTCCAACGAAAAGCAGGGCAGAGTATGGGGGATTATCGGAATTCTGTCCCAGCTCGGGTTCGTCATTGCGTACAGCTTGGCGGGATTTCTGGCGGACCATGTGTTTAATCCTCTGATGATGGAAGGCGGGGCACTGGCATCTTCCGTTGGTCAAATTATTGGAACCGGGCCAGGAAGAGGCATTGCTCTGTTATTTATCATAGCGGGTATGTTCGTTATTTTGATTGCTCTCATCACATCCCGTTTGAAAATGATCAAATCCCTGGAGCAAAGTCCAGACATTGCACCACCCGATGTGGCCGGGTTGGCGCACGATTAATCGGACGTTTAGCTATGTGATGCGTTCGTGATATTTGGATAGCTGTCTCAACAGCGAGAGCCCTTGTCGGCAAGGGTGTAGATGGTTCGGTCTGAAGAACCATGTGCACCCTGTGCAGACAAGGGCTTTTTGTGTTGTGAAGTTATCGGAATTCCTGTTCTTGAATGAGATCGCGAACGTAGTCTTTCGGGTGACTTATCCTTTAACCGCCCCTGAAGTTAGTCCGCCTACAATATACTTTTGCCCAATAAGGAAGACAATTAACACAGGCAATGACGTGAGCACGATATCAGCACTAACCAGATTCCACTGGGCACTGAATTGTCCGAAGAAGTTATATACAGCAAGGGTCATTGGCCACATCTCCACTGTATTCAGCATATAGAGTGGGGCAGTAAACTCATTCCAGACACTCAGGAAATTCAGGACAAATACCGTTACCAGCACCGAGGTTAACAAAGGTACAATGATTCTCAGGAACAGCTTGATCCCATTACATCCGTCCATAATCGCCGCTTCGTCCAGTTCCTTTGGAATATTGGATACAAATGCATACGTAATGAATAGCGAGATTGGAATCCCCATGGCCGTATAGAGCAGAATCATGCCGAGATGTGAATTGATCATGCCCATCGACTTCATGACTTCCATCAGCGGGATGTAGTTGAGCGGCAGCGTAATGCCAAGAATCAGGAAGAAGTACAGGAACTTGCTGAGCTTCGAATGATTGCGTGATAACGTGAAGGCCGAGAAGGCCACAACAAACACCAGCAGCAGGGAAGAGGCCCCGGAGTGCAGCAGACTGTTGAAAAAGGAACCGCCCAAATGTCCCTGTTCATAGACAATTTTGTAATTTTCAAAGATAAATTTCTCGGGCAGCGTCAGCTTCAGCACTTTGGCCTCGGCGTCCGACTTGAATGAATTCAATACAATCACGACAAAAGGAATCAGGACTACCAGGCTAAGCAGCCAGGCGAGTATGTTTAAACCGATAGAAGCTAATTTTTTTCTCAATCGCATGTCAGTATTCCACCTTTCGGTTCATCAAACGAATGATGAAAAAGGAGATGATCGCCATGATGACAAACAGAATGGTAGATAGCGCACTCCCCAGTCCCCAGTATCCTTTGGCAAAAGAGGAATAGACCGCCGTGTTAATCACATCTGTCGCGTTACCGGGGCCACCATTGGTCAGCACATATACGGCATCGAATACTCTCAGTCCATACGTAATATTAAGCACCGTGGCGATGGTGATCGTAGGCATCAGCATCGGAATCGTGATTCGGAACAGTTTTTGCCCGAACCCGGCGCCGTCAATGGACGCTGCCTCGTAATAATCGCGGGGGATGGCGAGCAGTCCGGCGATGAACAGCACCATGATGTACCCCATGCCTTTCCACGTATCCACCGCCATAATGGATGGCATGGCCCAGGTCAGGGAGCCCAGCCAGTTCTGGGTGAGAACGTCCAGTCCCATGGAACGCAGGGTCACGTTAACGAACCCGTTGTTGGGATCGAGCAGACTTTTGAACACGAGTCCAACAATCAGGAATGACAGCACCTGTGGGGAGAAAATGATCATCCGATGCAGATTGGCGGCCTTTACACCGCTGACCAGCAGTAGAGCCAGGAACAAGCCTAGAACGGTCTTGGCAATGGATGTAACGAGGGTGAACAGGACAGTATTTTTGATAAAAAGCAAATACGTTGGATCACCCGCCAGAATGGTACGGAAATGCTCCAGACCAATAAAGTTCTTCTCCGAACTATAGCTGTTCCAGTCGGTGAAGGAATAATAGATGCCCAACAGGGCGGGAGCGACGATGAACAGCAGATATAATACAATCGCTCCGGATGAGAAATACCAGGGATAGATTTTGTTCGCATTCATAACCCGCAACACCTTTCCTTCCTGCCAAAATACATGAGCGGGCAAATGCCCGCTGCATGTAACGCTGTTCAGCGTTTATGTTTATCTGAAAGATGCGCTGTTATTGCCACGCCTCATCCTTCAACACTTTGGCTTGTTCAGCCCGGCGTTTATCAATATTTTGCAGAATCTGATCCGGTGTCATGGCTCCGGCGAACATGCCTGACAAGTCCTTGCCGATATCCATCCATTGTGGATCAATGTATTTCACAGCGGCCTGCATGACCGTACCTTTTTCATGGTTTTTCTCATAATCAATATAATCCTGTGTCAGCTTTGGTTCGATTTCCGGCCAGCAGATTGTCAGGTTGCCTTCACCTTCATCGAACACACGTTGCAGATGATCATGCTCGGTGATCCAACGGAAGAATTTCAGCACTTCTTCGAGATGTTTGCTGTTTTTGTTACCGAACATGGCAGCCGAACCGCCCGGGTTCACCCCAATCGTCTGATTGTCTCCCCAAGGCATCACGAAGAATCCCATATTGTCCTCCATTGCCGGATACGCTTCGGACACTTCTTTTTCAGTACCTGGAACCCGCAGCAGCATAGCCGCTTTCTCCTGACCAAACGCTTCAATTCCTGCTTCTACCGTATTGGATAAGAAGTCTTTGCCGAAATAACCGAGATCCGCAAATTCCTTCAACTGCTCAATGACCGTCTTGAGCTGTGTCATATCTGCCACTTTCATCTCATTATTGTTCAGTTTCTCGTACGTTCCCGCTGTCGTTTGCTCATAGTTAGGGCCTGTTTCGAACAAAGGCAGAACCTGATACCATCCACTGGCAGGTGCCTGATAGAACGGAATGATATCTTTATCCTTAATTTTCTGGCTGATTGCCTTGAATTCTGCATAGGATGTAGGAGGCTCAATGCCTAAGTCTGCGAAGATACGTTTGTTATAGTACACATACCAGATTTTCGAAGGGGCAAAAGAAACCCCGTACACCTTGTCATTATGACTGACAGTTGGCAAAATCTCTTCGGACATCCGACCTGTGAATTCTTCATTGGTCAGGTCTATTGCATTTTCCTCCGGTCTTACGTTGGCCGGCATGCTCAGTGGGTCCACATCGACATTGAAAATGTCAGGTGCTTCGCCAGAAGCGAGCTTCACCTTGATCAGGTCACGCCACTGTGCGTCAGGTACAACTTGAAAGTCGATTTTGACACCAGTCTCCTGCTCATACTCCTTGGCCATTGTCTGCATGATGCCTGTACGCGGAATACCCGATTGGCTCGTTCCAAACGTGAGTGTCACCTTGCCCGAACCTTCCGCACTTTTCCCTGAGTTGCACCCGGCAAGCAGCAGGGTGGAGAGTAGCAGCACACTTGCAAGCGAAAATAGAAATCGTTTTCTCATGATTGAACCTCCCGAAATATAAAGAAAATTGGCACTTGCCGAAACGCTTAATGTAAGCGTATTCTTATGTGGATAACTTTACTGCGAATAAGGGATGCGCTCAATAGACAAAAGCGTTCTTTTGGGTGGACATTTTCGATGGATGTAACAGATATGATCATAGGACGAGGTGTGTGGGGATTGAGGTACCGATTTGGAACGCTTCAGCAAAGTCTGTTTGCCTATTACTCTGCGGTATTTATTATCTTTTCTCTCATTGTGGCGGGAATTCTGTACGTATTTCTTGCGAGTGACATTCGTCATCGAAGTGAAGAGCAGCAGAAGCAACTGGGAGTATCGATTGTCGGCAATCTGGATCAGGAAGTGGTGAAAATGAACAACTTATCCATGAATATCGTGTACTCCAATCTGGTGAAAGAACACTTCAGTCATTATTTGGCACCAGCGGAGGACAGTGAGCGGACAATGACGAGTGATCCGGGATTGTACAAAGATACAACCACACTGATTGACGTTATTCTGGCGATTATTAGCAGCTCCAATACAGCCAAGCAGGCCAATATCTATGACGTGAATGGCAAGATGTTGGGAGCGGGTGCATTCAACGGTCAACTGTCGGTGGACCTGACTCAGCGACCGTGGTACAAGGAAACCTGGGAGCGGAGTGGCTGGCGGGTGATCCGTCTGTTAGAGGGGGGAGCTTTGCCCATGCCAACAGGGGAGGGGAAAGCGGATCAACCCTACATTTCACTTACCCGGGTATACAAAGATGGCAATTATGTCAGCCAGGGCGTCGTTGAGATTTTGCAGGATGCGGGAACCCTGTTCCAGCATTTGAATGATTTGCAGGCGAGTAACGAGGAGCTTCGCATCTATGTGATGGATGAGCAAAATACACGGTTATATCCACTTTCTTCGGATGCCGATGCTTACCAAGCAGGCCATTTTGATGATGTGGACTTGATTCAAAATCGTACATTTCCACCTGATACCATGCAGGAGATCACCGATCCTCTGAATCATTCGAAACAAATGATGACCTACATGACGTCACAGGAGACGGGATGGACCGTTGTGGTCATGCAGTCCAAGCAGTCCCTTTTCGCGAGTCTCAACCGGATGGCTGTGATGTTTATCGGTGCCACGTTAGCTACCCTCATGCTGATTCTGGTTCTCTCGTATCTGATCTCCAAACGGGTTACTTTGCCGCTGCATCGTTTGCAGCGCATTATTCAGAAAACGGGGGAGAACGATCTGGTATCAGGTCAGGATTCGGCGCATTTGTTCAAGCTGGAGCATCCGGGTTCCATCCGGGAGATGGATGAGCTGAATGATACGTTTATCAGGCTGAATCAACAGCTTGTACAATCTTTTCAGGATAGAATGGCGATGAAATCCCAGGAGACAGAGGCGAGATTACTGGCGTTGCAATCCCAGATGAACCCGCATTTTCTCTATAACAACATCACAAATATTAGCATCATGGCGGAAGAAGGCATGAATAAGCAGATTGTCGCATTCTGCGGAAATATTGCGTCCATGCTCCGTTATATCTCTACTCCGGGCAAGAATGGGGTTCCACTGTCCCAAGAACTGGATTATTGTGAACGGTATCTGGAGTGTATGAAGATTCGGTTTGAAGATGACATGCACTACGAGTTCCATATTCCGGCTGAGATGCAACATATTCAGGTTCCAATGTTAATGGTACAACCACTACTCGAAAATGTCATGAAATATGGACTGAGTGATACGCCCCCTTGGAAACTGGTCATTACTGGAGAGTTGGATATGGTAGAGGAGACCTGGCAGATCCACGTGGAAGATAATGGGCCTGGCATGGAACCCGAGGCACTTGCCAAAATCCTGCATTATATCGAACAGTCACAGGAGTGGGAGCGTATGCCCGAGCTTGAGATTAATGGGATGGGACTCAAGAACATCTGGGTCCGCTTGAAATTGTGGTATGGCACGGCAGCTCGGATGCAGATTATGAACAAGTCTTCCGGCGGTGTCCAGATTACAATAGGTGGTTCCATTCGAAAGGAGCATGACTGAACCCGTGACGAACAAATACAGAACGATTATTGTGGAGGACGAGGCCTTGATACGCCGTAATGTCTCGCGCAAATTCAGAGAGCTCGGCAGCCGGTTCGAAGTGATTGGTGAAGCGCGGAACGGTCAGGAAGCATTACAGCTAATCGAACATTCCGTACCTGATCTGGTCGTAACCGATATTCAGATGCCGGTGATGAACGGATTGGAACTGGCCAAATATCTGTATTTTGCCTATCCGCATGTGAAAATTGTGATCCTGAGTGGTTATCATGAATTTGAATATGCACGACAGGCGATCAGTTACAAGGTGGAGGATTATCTGCTCAAACCATTGTCCGAAGAACAGCTTCGTACATTGCTGGATGCGATGGAATTGAAGCTCGGGAGCGCTACGGATTCGCTAGCCCATGTCAGTGCCGTGCTGGATGAGCAGGTGAAACCAGAGGATATTGCAGAGGCCGTTAAGCTGTATCTGAAGCAGAATTACAAGCATGAGATTACACTCCAGGATATGGCGGGGCAGATGCACTTTAGTGTGGACTATGTGGGGAAGTGCTTCAAGAAGGTGACGGGGGAGACTCCGCTGAAATATATGACAGGCTTGCGAATCAATGAAGCGAAGCGCATGCTCGTCACGCACGAGAATATGGATATCAAGACGATCGGCGGAGCGGTAGGATATAGTGATTCCCATTATTTCAGCCGGATCTTCAAAAACAAAACAGGTATGTATCCTAGCGAGTATCGATTGAGCATACAGCAACGAAAAAAAGCCCTGTCCATGGATGATGAGGATCCAGATGACCTGAGCTAATTTATTGAAGTAAAGCTTCTTCCGTTATTTTGCGAATATCAAACGGGGATCGAATACCTTCTTCGATGATATCAGGCAGGATATGATTGAGGAAATAACGGACACAGTGGAGATCGATGTTTTTGATCTTGACGAGTGCGTAACGGTACATGACGATGAACTCTTTCTCCGTGTTACCCCGTTGCAGTTCCGCAAAAGCTTCGTACACTTGATCCATCTTGTCTGCAACTTCGAGAATCAGTCCTTCGACCGATTGATCTTTGCCTTCACGCAGTTGTCTGCGGAAAATTTCTTTGAACTCTTCCGGGATATTCTCGTTAATAAAATGTTCAACCATACCTTCTTCCACCTGCTGAAGCATGGAACGAAGTTCAAGTGAATAATGTTTGACCGGGGTCTTGATATCACCGATGAAGATTTCGCCATAATCATGACTGCTGGTAATCTCGTATAATTTTTTCCAATCAATGCTCACGCCTTGCTGTTCTTCAATATCGGCCAACGTTTTGGCGTACTGAACCACTTTCCAGGAATGGGCGGATACACAATGTTCTTCGAACTTGAATTTGCCAGGGGTCCGAATAATGCGTTCAAGATCATTCAGTGATCTGAAGTACGTATGAATTCCCATAAGAAGAGATCATCCTTTGCAAGTTTGAGTGGTTGTATACACTGACTATACTTCAGTTATATTAACCACGGATTAACGATGTATACATTGAATGTAAAACGAAGCCAGAAAGCCACGATGGGTGACTGAACGTGAGTTCGTCATCCATCGTGGCTTCATCTGTGCAAATGTTATGCTACCTAACGTAGATAAGTGCAGTTGGGTCAACTATCATGCTTTTTTTCGTACAGGCGAAGTGTACCAATATGCCATACCGACAAACAGTACACCGCCGATGATGTTGCCAATCGTCACCGGAATCATGTTATGAAACCAGCCTGCCAGGGTGATGGTATCGGGATGGTTCGGCAACAGCCAGGCTAAGGAGAGCAAGGTCATGTTGGCGACACTGTGCTCATACCCACTTGCAATAAAGGCGTACAGACACCACCAGATGAGAGCAATTTTGGCGATATCCTCTTTTGTACGAGCGGCCATCCAGATCGCCAGACAGACGAGCCAGTTACAGAGAATGCCTCGGAAGAACAACTCCGATACGGGAGCGGCCATTTTTTTGGCAGAAGCAATGAATAACAGATGTTCCGGCGTAGCCGTTTTGAACAGGCCGCTACCGACAATAAGCAGACTAAGCAGGATCGCACCGAGCAGGTTACCGATAAAGACGAGCCCCCAGTTCTTCAGCGTATCGTTAACTGTGGTTCGACAAGCCAACGTACTCATGGTAAAGAACATATTGTTACCTGTAAACAGTTCCGATCCGGCAAAGATGACCAGTGTGAGCGCGAGTCCGAAGGACATGCCCATCAACATGGTTTGCAGTGGTGACTGTGCCGCAAGGAGCGGAGCACCAATACTGAAGATCAGAACGATGCCAAGTCCTACATAGGCACCAGCCATCAAGGCAGCAACCATGTAACGTGGCAGGCTTGCGTTCATTTGATCCCGTTTTTTAACCGCAGCTTCTATAATTCCCTCAACACTTGGTGTATACATCACGGTTTCCCCCATTATTTTGCATCAATCTTTGAACGTTTCAATGGAGCTATATGGCGATCCAGACTTGGCCATTCTCTACTTTCACTGGATACATCTGTACTTGACCGTTGTCCGGTGCTTGCACAAGACCGGTCGTCAGGTCGATTTTCCAATCATACAGTGGATCATACAGATAATGCCCGGACACGATGCCTTCAGCCAGCGGCCCACCCTTAGGGTGGGGATTGTGATTATCCGCGGCGAAGATGGTTCCATCCGATGCAAGAAAGACAGCAAGCTGATGATCCTTAATTTCAACTACTCTTCCGATGCGTGGCAGGAAGTCTTCAACTACTCCGGCAGGGAAGTAGGTGCCTGATTGTTTTGTCGTCATCTTGAACCACTCCTTTTATCTATTTAACATTGATCCTGATACATCTTGCCAGCCTGCTTATGGACGCGCTGACACTTCGATTCCGTGGAACATTTTACTCTGGCCTTCCTCATTGCGGATCGCTTTTTGCCAAGGTTCTTCCACATGCTCAAGTGCAAACTCAATCCGCTCCATCAATGCTTTGCGTTCTTCGAGGTTATCCACCACAACCGATCGAATATGTTCCAGACCCATGCGTTCCACCCATTCGGAAGTTCGTTCCAGATAGTTACCTGTCTCGCGGTAATATTGCATGATGGCTCCGCACAGTTCGATCAACTCTTCGTCCGTTTTTACTTTGCATAGGGAATCAGCAAGCCTTGCTTTAATACCGCCGTTGCCACCGATAAAGATTTCCCAACCCCCGTCGTTACCAACGATACCGATATCTTTTGTACATGCCTCAGCACAGTTCCGTGGACATCCGTTGACGGCATATTTAAACTTGGCCGGCAGATCCAGACGTTCGAATTTGCGTTCGATGCGAGCGCCCATCGCCATGGAATCCTGTGTACCGAATCGGCAGAATTGGGAGCCCACACATGTTTTGACCGTGCGTAGCGATTTGGCGTATGCATAACCTGAAGGCATATCCAGTTCAGCCCAGACTTTAGTCAGATCTTCTTTTTTGACACCAATCAAGTCGAGACGCTGACCGCCAGTCACTTTGACTGCTTTAACATCATATTTGACGGAAACGTCAGCGATGCGTTTGAGGTCTGCTGGTGTAGTCACCCCGCCATACATCCGAGGTACAACCGTATAAGTTCCATCTTTTTGAATATTCGCGTTCATGCGTTCGTTGACAAAACGGGACTCCTTCTCATCTTCGTGCGTATCCGGTGCAATCATGCCAAGGTAATAGTTGATTGCCGGACGACATTTGGAACAACCTTCTGGCTGACTCCATCCAAGTACATTCATGACTTCTTTGGTCGTTTGTAGTCCTTTTTGACGAATCTCGGCTACAATCTCATCCCGTCCCATAGATGTACATCCGCAGATTCCCTGTTTGGCTCCAGTACTGAAGTTGTCTCCAAGTACATATTGCAAAATCTGTTCCACAACCGGTTTACATCCACCGCAAGAGCGGGTTGCACCGGTACAGGCTTTGATTTCATCTACAGTGGTAAGGCCCTGGTTTGTAATTACATCGACAATAGTTCCTTTAGTCACCCCGTTACATCCGCAGACGATCTCGTCCTCGGGCATCGTTTCAACAGAGGTTGCTTTCTTATGACCGCCACAGCCTGTGCCCATGAGCGAACCGTACAATTCCTCGGTCATTTCGGCTTGATTTTTGATCAGCTTTTGCAATTCGGCAGAATCCGTAATGTCACCGAAGAGCACGGCACCGACCATTTTATTGTCACGAAGGAGAATTTTTTTGTAAATCCGTTTCCAGTCATCTTTGTGTGAAATGACGGTATGCTCTGGACTGTCGATGAATTCACCGGTTGAAAAGACGTCCACACCCGAAATTTTCAATTTCGTGGATACAACAGAACCTTCATAAGGAGCGGTCTCCACACCGCAGATATGTTTCGCGAGAATCATGCCTTGTTCGAACAATGGGGCAACGAGGCCGTAACATACCCCGCGGTGCTCTGTACATTCCCCGACCGAGTACACATTCTCAAGTGACGTCTGCATGTAGTCATTCACGACAATCCCCCGGTTCACTTCCATACCGCTTTCGCGGGCTACAACCGTATTGGGTTTGATCCCTACAGCCATGACCACAAACTCAACATTCAGTACGGAATCATCTGCAAAACGAATTCCTTCAACCCGTTTGCCGCCCAGCAGTTCGGAAGTCTGCGCACCCATCTTGAACCGGATACCCTGACGTTCGAGTTCTGCTTTCAACATGGCTGAAGCTTGCGGATCGAGCTGACGCTCCATCAGATCCTGCATCAGGTGCACTACGGTAACTTCCATGCCAAGTTGTACCAGACCTTTGGCAGCTTCGAGGCCAAGCAGTCCGCCCCCGATAACGGCTGCTCGTTTGTACTGTTTAGCAGCTTCCAGCATGACATTGCAATCGGCGATATCACGGAAACCGACGACACCCTCTTTGTCATGTCCAGGTACTGGGAGAATAAAGGAGTTGGAACCAGTCGCAATGATGATTTTGTCATAAGGGAAGCGAGTTCCTTCCTCCGTCACAACCTCACGGGTCTCCGAATCAATTCGGGTTACGGTTGTTCCTGTATGGAGGGTAATACCATAATCCTGATACCAGTGGAGATCATTCAGTACGATGTCAGCCAGTGTTTTGCTTCCTTCCAATACATAGGACAACATAATGCGGTTGTAGTTAGGGTAGGGCTCTGTGCCAAAAACGGTAATATCAAATCGCGAAGTTAATTTCAAAATTTGTTCTACAGTACTGATTCCTGCCATTCCGTTACCAATGATAACGAGTTTCTCTTTTTTTCCGTTCATGTGTGTATGCCTCCTTGGATAGACGCTGTACATTACCAACAATTTTAGTGGCTTATATTTGAAATTATACAAGTAGTTGACGACTGTTTATGTGATTTAATTCACTAATAAAGATAGAAGAGTCATAAATATAATAGTGTGAGCCCCATCACAGAAAGTTATATTTATTTTCATACAAATAAGAAATACGAACTATTGTTCTTGTTTTGGTTTCGTTGTACTATCAAAAGTGGGCTATGTATGTTCCCTATTTCTTCGAAAGGAAGTTTTTGCACCATGATGGGAAGATCCCACCTGATGATCGGGACAGGCGTATCACTTTCTGTACTTCAGCTGGCTGGTATGCCGGTGACTGCACCGGCAGTTACGGTTGCTCTGATTGGTTCCTTATTGCCTGACATCGATGAGCCGAATTCACTGCTGGTATCTAGAGCATTGCCTAATAGCCTGATCAGGCTGTTACAGACCATTCTTTTGCCGACAGCTGTATTTGTGTACTTTTATGTTCATGCCAAACCGTGGAACCTGTTGCTTGCGATCCTCATTGCGCTCGTGTCATTCCTGCCCTCACGTTCGCTCCGCAAAGTGCTGATGTTTGCGATTGGACTCGGGCTGGTCTTTTATGGTCACACGTTCGCACCGTGGAACTTGATTGCAGGCAGTTTGTTAATGCTCTGCACCACACTGACTCATAGGGGACTGACACATACCCTGTACGGAACCGCAATATGGGCGGGCTTGTTGTACAGCACGACCCAGCAGCAGGGACCGGAGATCTGGGTAGCGGGAGGCACGGCATATGCGATGCATCTGTTGGCCGATTCACTAACCAATCGGGGTATTCGTCCGTTACCACCGTTCAAGTGGCGCATACGGGTGAATCTGATGAGTACAGGGACCAAGCGTGGGGCCGTTGTAGAGAATGTCTGCATTGTGCTTACTCTTATTTTGGCCTGGATTGCATTTTCACCGCTATTTCTATAGCCATCCAAAAACGCCAGCCCGCTTATTGTGGGCTGGCGTTTACAGGTATGCATTTCATAATTCATAATAACCTAGCCAATTCAGGATTGAGAAGGAGAATCAGTCAGGTCGTCAATATCGGAAGAACCGAATACAAATAAAACAACAAGAATGACAATGATCAGTAGCTCAGCGAACCCATTTCCGTCAAAGTCAGACATCACTTCAACCTCATTTCTTGGCGTTTAAGAATTGATTCTCTGTTGGAAAGCCCGTATAACGTCATTTAACGTCATATCGCCACCGATCTCATCGAGGAATTGCACCAGTTTGTCTTGATTCGATGGTGTAATATTTTGTAACGTTTTATACTGCCCGACCAGTTCAACGACCAAAGTAGCTTCTCGAAACAATGTGACCGCATCCACGCGTAACTTCCCGCTTACCAGTAATGCTGCAACGATAAGTTCCAGATTTCTTCCTTTAAGGTTGCCATTGAGAAGGGTGTTTGCGGCATTTGTTTTTTTAGAACTTTTATTTGATTTTCCATTCCTTCTCACTGCCATAACAGGTCCCCCGCTGCTTGGAGTATGATTCATCTACCGTTATTGTATCTTATGTGTAATTCCCTATAATGTTCGGCCTATTAATCTACGTACGTACGTTGAACTAAAGAATATTTACACCTACCACTCCGATGACAGAACAGCCTTCCGATCGCTGTTTACTCAGATTTTCTGATCCCCTTTCTCAAAGGTGAAAATCGGATATAAAGGCGAACGCTTCGATTCTCCAGCTTATTTCTGTCCTCTACGTTCTCGTGTAAATGTATAGTTCAACTGATATAGTTGTGGAAATAAAAAAGAGACCTCCCGATATAGTCAGGAGGTCTCTTGTCCATTTGAAAATCAAGTCAACTGTTACGCGTTATCAATGATGGAATTCATTGTTGTCCGATCCAGACCCTTCACCAGCTTCACAATCAGCTCCTTGGCTGCATCATAGTCGTCTGTGTGGATGATGGAGGAGGAGGTGTGAATATAACGGGCACAGATACCAATTACCGTTGAAGGTACACCAATTCCACTCAGGTGAACTTGACCTGCATCGGTACCACCTGGCGAGATGAAATATTGCATTTTGATCTGATTGGATGAAGCCGTGTCTTGCACATACTCCACCATTCCGCGATGGGTGAACATACCCGGGTCAAAAATACGAAGTAATGCCCCTTGTCCGATATGTCCAAATGACTGTTTGTCACCTGTCATATCATTCGCGGCGCTACAGTCGAGTGCGAAGAAGATATCCGGTTGAATCAGATTGGCTGCTGTACGTGCACCGCGAAGCCCCAGTTCTTCCTGAACCGTTGCACCAGCATAGAGCGTATTAGGCAGTTTTTCCTTGTGCAGCGCTTCAACCAGTTCAAGTGCAAGTCCAACGCCATAACGATTATCCCACGCTTTGGCCATAATTTTCTTCGGATTGGCCATGGGTGTGAATTCACAGATCGGCACGATCTGCATCCCAGGATGAATGCCCCAGGATTCTGCTTCCGCCCGGTTGTCCGCTCCAATATCGAGATACATGGTGTTCAGATCTACAGGTTTGCTCCGTTGGGATTCGTCCAGCAAGTGCGTAGGTGTAGAACCAACAACCCCGATAATTCGGCGATCAGGTGTGATAATTTCCAGTCGTTGAGACAGTACAGCCTGACTCCACCATCCACCGAGTGGACGGAATTTGACCATACCCGTTTCCGTAATGCCCGTAGTCATGAAACCCACTTCGTCAAAGTGTCCGGCTACCATAACTTTAGGGCCGGATTCCTCCCCGCGTAATACACCAAAAAGACTCCCAAGACGATCCTGTACGAATTCATCGGTATAAGCGAAAAGTTGCTCTTTCATCCAGCCCCGAAGCTCTCGTTCAAAACCGGATGCGGAAGGGAACTCCGTTAACGTGCGGAACATATCCATCGTTTTTTCATTCATGTGTCAACAACTCCTCTGTTGGTATGTAAATCAGGTCACAGTAGAACGGCTACCCGCCTGTTGTCCTTTAAGATATAGTTCAAAAAGTCTTTTATCTTCATCCCATCTTCTCGGTACTGAAAACAGACTTTTTGAACACGTACTTTAAGATGCTGAGGACTTGTTATTTAACCACTGGTCACATTACAGTATGAACCTTGCGCAAGTGATTGTCCATGTTTATGTCACGTATTTAAGGCATATGTTGGGCACGTACCGTGCCCGAGTTTTATCATTTTATCCGCTGTAGTCGCAATCCTGACGCCGTTTGAGTGAATATGAATATACGGAGGAGAGGTCATCATGTTTTGAAGTTCTTCATGCTTTATATTCGCTTGTCTGCACACAGGAAGGAGTGGGGAAATCAAATGAAGCCTCCGGAAGAGGGCACGGAAAAAATGCTGTTTATCGTTCTTTTTATCTTGCTCGTGATTGTTCTTCTTTATTTATAGAACGTAATAAAATAACTCTGGAGATCCGGCGTAATCCATTCCTGCTTCCACGGCTTCATTCTGTTGGAAACATATGCTGTCTGCCGTCGGATACATAACCTTCCGATCATTAACAAACAATGAATAGAGGATTACACACATAGGCTTCATCAGCCGTAGCTGTTGATTCATTTTCACATAAAGGAGGTCTTGTATTTTGCCAGCTCAATCTGCATCGGGAAGCTCGAAAAAATCGTCGTCTCTGTCCATGGATGAAAAGGAGTATAAGAAAGTTGCCAAAAAACATGAGCCGCCTCGTCCGATCCTGAAAAATTGCCTCAAGGCATTTCTGGTTGGTGGAACCGTCTGTTTGATCGGACAGGCTATTCAGGAGGCTTTCATGGCCGGTTTCGACATGACATCGAAGGAAGCCTCCAGTCCAACGGTTGCTGTGATGATCCTCATAGCAGTTATACTGACCTGTCTTGGCGTATACGATAAGATGGCTCAGTGGGCAGGAGCAGGTACTGCAGTGCCGGTTACCGGATTTGCCAATTCCATGTGCTCTGCTGCATTAGAACATCGTGCTGAAGGACTGGTACTCGGTGTTGGTGCCAACATGTTCAAGCTTGCTGGCTCCGTTATCGTGTTCGGTGTCGTGGCGGCATTTATCGTGGGAGTCGTGTACGCCTTTTTGGGATTTGGAGGTGGGCATTTATGAAGCGATTGGGTCGACAGACGTGGCAGTTTGAGAATCGTCCGCGAATCATCGGTAAAGCTGCAGTTGTAGGACCAGAAGAAGGTGAGGGTCCATTGTCATCTGATTTCGATTATGTCTATGACAATCTTGAGATTGGCGAGAAGACGTGGGAAAAGGGAGAACGCAAACTGCTCGAACAGGCCTCTCAGCTGGCTTTGGTCAATGCAAATATCACCAAGGAGGAGCTTCACTTTTTTGTTGGTGGAGATCTGATGAATCAGATTACCAGTAGTTCCTTTTCAGCGCGAAAACTGGGCGTGCCTTACCTCGGTGTCTTTGGCGCCTGTTCTACATCCATGGAAACCCTGGCACTTGCCTCCATGATTGTTGACTCGGGAGCTGGTGACTATGTCATGGCAGGAACCGTCAGCCACAATTGTACCGTGGAGAAACAGTTTCGTTATCCGACAGAGTATGGCTCCCAGAAGCCCCCTTATGCGCAATATACCGTAACCGGTTCAGGGTGTGGTGTCGTCTCCCGTAACGGAGAGGGTCCTGTAGTAACCAGAGCAACCATTGGTCGAATTATGGATTTGGGAATTAAGGACCCCTTTAACATGGGTTCAGCTATGGCCCCGGCAGCAGCCGACACTATAATCTCTCATTTCAGGGATACCGGATTGGAACCTGGCTATTATGATCTCATTGTTACCGGAGATTTGGCATCCGTTGGTCTTCCAATTACGAAAGAACTCTTGCAAAAAGAGGGCATACCGATGGAACAGACGGTTTTTAATGACTGCGGACTGATGATCTATGATCGGGAGAAGCAGCCCTATGTTGTTGCCGGGGGCAGTGGATGCGGGTGTTCCGCCACTGTAACCTATGGACACATTTTGAACCGGATGCAAAAGGGTCACCTGAAGCGTGTGCTCGTCGTAGCCACAGGCGCGCTCTTGTCTCCGCTTTCGTATCAGCAGGGGGAGAGTATTCCTTGTATTGCACATGCCGTAGCCATAGAAAAGGAGGGATAGTGGGATGCAGTTTTTGTGGGCATTTATCGTTGGCGGTTTGATTTGTGTTGTGGGACAGCTTCTAATGGATGGTGTCAAACTGACGCCAGCTCATACGATGAGCACACTTGTGGTGGCAGGTGCAGTTGCGGATGCATTTGGCGTGTATGACCCCCTGGTTAAATTTGCAGGTGCGGGTGCAACCATCCCCATCACAAGTTTCGGTAATTCCTTGGTGCACGGGGCATTGACGGAGCTGGAAAAAGAGGGATGGCTGGGTGTGATTACAGGGATTTTCGATCTGACTGCGGCGGGGATTTCGTCAGCGATCATCTTTTCTTTTCTCGCGGCATTGGTCGTTAAACCAAAAGGCTAACATAGAATGAGAAATCTACTTGAACATATTGCGACTCAAAAAAGGTTTCGGATAACTTCTATCCGGGCCTTTTTTGTCGTATTCATGCGAGAACTGCGGCGAATCTGACGGGCTGGAAACAAATTGTGAGTTCCTTCGAGTGTACTCGTGACTCTGGATCATGTACAATAAAAGGAAATCTGTATGCTTTTTTAGGAGGTTAGACCACATGCCTGTGCGCAAAGAGTCGATCCAAATCATATCCGCAGTTCGTTCAAATCTGGAATCCTGTATTATGGGGAAATCCTTTGAAATTCAACTTTTACTTACAGCTTTGCTTGCAGGCGGGCACGTTCTGATTGAAGACGTACCGGGAACTGGCAAAACGCAATTAATCAAGGCATTATCGAAATCCATGCGTGGTGAGTACCGACGCATTCAATGTAATCCTGATATTTTACCTAGTGATATTACGGGGGTATCTGTGTTTCATCCGAAGGATGAGCGGTTTTATTTCCGGCCAGGTCCTGTGATGACCAACATTTTGCTAGCTGATGAGATTAACCGGGCCACAACAAAAACCCAATCAGCTCTGCTTGAGGTTATGGAGGAGCGCAGTGTAACCGTTGATGGTGATACGTATGATCTTCCACATCCATTCATGCTCTGTGCAACTCAGAATCCGATTGATTTTGAAGGGACGTACACTTTGCCGGAAGCACAACTCGACCGGTTTATGTTGAAAATAAGTCTAGGCTATCCCGATAAAGAAATTGAGAAAATTCTATTGAAACAGCATCAGCTCGGTCAGCCTGTAGATCGTCTTGAATCCGTGACTCATATGGACCAGATCTCGGCAATCCAGCAGGAGATTAAAGAGGTCTTTATCGGTGATCCGGTTATGGACTATCTGCTTGATGTTGTTCGTCAAACCCGCTCCCACCCATCTGTATTGCTGGGTGCCAGCCCACGGGCAGCCATATCGTTCATGATGGCCGTAAAAGCCTTTGCTTTCTTACAGGAACGTGATTATGTGCTTCCGGATGATGTGAAGACGATGGCCCCTTATGTGATCTCTCATCGTATTGTGCTCCGTCCCGAATCGAGATTGGACAGCATGAGTTCCGAGGCCGTTCTGAATGCCGTACTTCAGCAGGTTCGCGTGCCCGTCTCCATGGGGCAATAGTTCATGAAGCCGCTTTTGAGTACAGTGAATAGAGGGCTGCGCCACCCACGCGTATGGAGCATCGCAATGGTGTGGATGTGCTGTCTGGCTTATGTTTTGTTTCAGGGCGGGAAGACATCCCTTATGCTGCTGTCGATGGTGACCCTGCTCTGTGTGTATCTTGCCATTGCTGGATTTAGCGGAGTAAGACGTGCTCAGGGAGTGCGTAAGCTATCTTCAGGTCCGGACCACGAAGAATTGCTGCATGCGGGTGATCAGGTTCAAGTACAGTTGAGTCTGACTATTCCGGGATTCCTCCCGCTTCCCTATGTTGTTGTACGTGAAATGCTGCACCGGCATAACGGGGAATCCTGGTCGTTCAAGGAAAGTTTGATTCCCAATATGCGAGGAAATGGCGAGTTGTCTTTCCAGACACCGCCACTTGAGCGGGGCAAATATGTTTTTTCAGAAACTGAATGCGCCAGTGAAGACATTTTTGGACTGATTGAACATCGGGGGAAATTTAAGGCTAAAGGTGAGTTTCGCGTACTGCCAAGAACGGTATTTATTCCATATTGGCAGCTATACGACCGCAAATCACGGTTATCCGGTCCTCAGACGGCGTTAACCCGTTCACGGAGAGAGACCACTCAGATCAATGGTGTACGTGACTACGTATACGGAGATCGACTTTCCCGCATTCACTGGAATGCAACGGCAAAGACAGGGAACTGGAAGTCCAAGGAGTTCGAACATGAGTCTGTGCCCAAAACCATTCTGGTTCTGGATGCGCTGGCATCAAGTTATGAACATGGGGACGCATTCGAAATTGCCGTTTCCACGGCTGCCTCTCTGCTGGAGTATGGTGTCAGGGAACGAATGGGGATGGGGTTGTTGACATTGTCAGACCAGACATCCTTCATGGCCCCCAGTGAAAGTCTGATGGAACGACAGAAGATGATGCATCATTTGGTGGATATTCAATATAACGGTCAGGATACCCATATGTTGCCCGGCGTGGAAAGAATCGCACGTCAACTGCCTCAGGGAGCTTACTTTGTCGTGATTTCTCCCCAGAAGGATGAAAAAATAATGGAACTGTTGCGCTGGGCCGATACGCGGGGCATGACTCCATGTCATATTCTGATCGATACCAGTGAATCTCGCCGGAGTGCCGAGTGGAATGCCATGTTGCGTGGAAGAGGGACGAGGTCATTCACTGTTTCTCACTTGCAGGAGCTTCCAACGGTGATGGGGGGAGGTTCTGTATGAGTACAAAAGGAAATGAAAATGTTGCAGGCAAACGATCCTGGTATCATGCAGCGTCATTGATCTGGATTTTCCTGATTGGAATGCAGTGGATTTCATTTACGCAGGAATCGTGGTACACGGAGACGACTTCTCTGGTGTTATGGACACTTGCAGCGGTCAGTGTGCTGGAGGTCATTCTGCCCTTCAAAACGATGTATCGGGCGATCATCAAGGCGGTCGTTGTTGGTTACATTTTGCATAAAACGTTAATTGATTATACGGTGTACATTCCTTATGGCTCTTTAACGGACCGAGCGGAGCAATTCATATTACATATGACGCCGTACATCTGGTTCTCCCTGTGTGCATGGGTGATGCTTGAAGCTGCTCTTCGCCTCGTGACCACCACACGTCGCATTCTTGTTTTTCTGGGTGTCAACATCATTTCGATGGGAATTCTCGATTCTTTCACTCAGATTCCACTCTGGATTGAAATCGCGTGGGTGATGTTTGCGGGGATGGGATGGCTCGTATGTCAGCATTTCCGTAATTATCAGCTACAGTATCCACAAGGTTGGAAACGAATCATCCGTTATCCTTATAAAGTCCTGGCCAACATTGCCATTATCTTTTCTTTAATTATTGTGGCCAGCGTTAATATGCCGGAGATTCCACCCACCTTGACAGACCCATATACGGCGTGGCGTAACTATACCGGTACTTCCACAAGTCAGGCTGGTAACGGAAACCTTGATATTCCGGCGGCTACCGAATCGGGATACAGCAGGGAAGACAATCAGCTTGGTGGAGGATTCAACTTCGACTATACTCCTGTGATGTCTGTCACCACCAATGAGCGTAGTTACTGGCGTGGTGAGACCCGTGCAGAGTATACAGGTACAGGTTGGGATGACCGGGGACGGGGTGCGACAGAGAATGTTGAAGCAGGACAACCTCTGGAGAACCAAGAATCCGGAAATGTGAATACCAAACAAGTGACTCAGAACGTAACGATGCTGAATGACAATGTCTATCCGATTCTCTTTGGTGCTTATTCGATCTCGGAAGTGAGCTCGATTAATGGTGAAGACAGAACGGAACGGATGTTGTGGAATGCCGAGCAGGCTGAACTGCATGTGGTGACAGACCGTCAGCAACCACAGTATCCCAAGACGTACACCATCGTATCGGAAGCTCCTGTGATTGTGGAAGATGAGCTTCGTACAAAGTCTTTTGAAGATCTGTATAACAGTAATCCGGCAGACGATATGTACTTGCAGTTACCATCCCGTTTCCCTGACCGGGTTTCGGATTTGGCAACTGAAATAACGGCATCTGCGAATACCCCGTATGAAAAAGTGGCATTACTGCAAAACTATTTACAAACCAATTTTGAATACACGAACAATCCGGATTTATCTCGAAAAGTAAGCAGCGACTTTGTGGAAGGCTTCCTGTTTGACATTATGGAAGGCTATTGTGACTATTTCTCTACTGCGCTGGTAATGATGGCGCGCTCAGAGGGCATCCCTGCAAGGTGGGTTAAAGGTTATGCGCCTGGACAACTGTCCCTGAATTCGGACATGCAGGCTCCACGTCAACCTGGCGCGGAGATTGAGACGACCTACACCGTTACCAATGCAGATGCACACTCCTGGGCAGAGGTTTACTTTGGTGAGTATGGATGGATTCCTGTTGAAGCAACGCCGGGCTTTGATATGCCGCTGCTGACGGAACAGCCTGATGTACAGCCTGTAGATGAGCCTGAAGAAGAGCCAGAAGAGGAGCCGGTACAAGAGGAAGAGCAGACCCCTGCACATGAGCAGACATCGTCTGCCATCCCGACTTTTGTTATCTGGGCTGCAGGAGCCATTATTGTATTGTGGGTAGCATATATGTTCTGGCGTAATCGTTTCTCCATGCGATTCTTCCTGCTTCGTCTACGGACAGGTGGACCGCTCACCCCTGAACAGAAGGTGGTGGCAGAGACCGAGCGTTGGATTCAATATGTGAAGCGCAAAGGTCTGACCCGGAGCGGAGACGAGACACTTCGTGAATCGGTAACCCGCTGGAGCCAGGCCAAACCAGCTGCAGAAGCTACATTGCATGAGCTTCTCACGAAGTTTGAACAGACCCGCTACAGTCCGGCTTCCGTAACTGCCGACGACTGGAAGGGTGTCTATCAGACAGCCTTGAAGCTGCGGAAGGAACTGAAAGCGGAACGGGCATAGTTGCTGCCCGTCCCGTTTTTCCTTTTTTCCTATGCCATCAGGAGCTGTATGCATTTTCAGGAAAGACGGATTTGTGATATAGTGTGTCGTATGAAACTGAGGTGACTTCTTTGTTTAAAATGTTAATGCCCAAGCTGCGTGTAGACACGGTTTTTGACATTAATCTGGAAGAGCTGTACGCTCAAGGCTACCGTGGAATTATAACTGATCTGGATAACACACTCGTTGGAGCCAAAGCCCCTGACGCTACGCCCGAACTGATTGAATGGTTTGCACGTGTGAAAGAGGCAGGTTTCAAGCTGATGATTGTGTCCAATAACAATTTGAATCGTGTATCCCTGTTTGCGACCCCGCTGGATATCCAGTTTGTGCATAGTGCACGCAAACCATCGAATGTACCGTTTCGTAGAGCAATGAAAATGATGGAGTTATCTCCTGAAAAAACGATTGTAGTAGGCGATCAGATGCTTACGGATGTCTATGGAGGGAACCGAATGGGGCTATATACCGTTCTGGTACTGCCAATCTCCATTGGGGACGAAGGCTTCATGACCCGCTTCAATCGACGCGTGGAACGGATTGCTCTAACGAGTTTACGCAAGAAAGGCTTATGGCTTGAGGAGGAAAAGAAGAAATGACAGAACCGCATAACGGCAACCTTGCCGTAAGGTGCAGCGGATGCGGCGTGCATCTGCAAACAGAAAATTCGGAATTACCAGGGTTTATCCCCGAGAAGGCACGGGATCGTGAACCGGTTATATGCCAGCGTTGTTTCCGTATCAAAAACTACAATGAGTCATCATCCGTTACGGTGGATCAGGACGAATTCCTGGCGCTGCTTAGCAAAATCGGGGATAAGGATGCACTTGTCATCCATATCGTTGATTTGTTTGACTTTGATGGCAGTATTATCTCTGGTCTGCAACGTTTTGTAGGCAACAATCCGGTATTGCTTGCTGTGAACAAAACGGACTTGCTTCCGAAAGTAACCAATTGGAACAAGGTACGCAACTGGGTACAAAAGCAAGCCAAAGAACAAGGTTTGCGTACAGTGGATGTAGTCTTGTGCAGTGCGAAGCAAAATCAGGGCTTCGACCGACTGCTTGAGCTTGTGGGAACGTATCGCGAAGATCGTGACGTGTACGTGGTTGGCGGTACCAATGTGGGCAAATCCACACTGATTAACCGTCTGATCCGTGATTACAGTGATCTGGAGCAGGAACTGACCACATCCCGTTATCCGGGAACAACGCTGGATATGGTGAACATTCCGCTGGATGATGGGAAATATATTATTGATACGCCTGGAATCGTGTATCCATGGCGTTTCAGCGAGATTGTTTCCCGTAAGGATCTCGCTGCCATCATGCCGGAAAAACCGCTTAAACCGGCTGTGTATCAGTTGAATTCCGGTCAGACGCTGTTCTTTGGCGGCATGGCTCGATTCGACTTTGTTGAAGGTGATCGCCAGTCGTTCACTTGTTTCATCAGCACTGCGCTTGATATTCACCGGACGAAGCTGGAGCGTGCAGATGACCTGTACCGCGACCACTTGGGAGAATTGTTGTCTCCGCCAACCCGTGAGGATGCAGCAGAGATGGCTGAATGGACCAGACATGAATTCCGCATCAAACGCGGCAGTCAATCGGATGTATTTATCTCTGGGCTGGGCTGGATTAAGGTAAATGGGGATATTGGAGCGCTGGTTGCTGTGCATGCTCCAAAAGGTATTCGTGTACAGATCCGTCCATCCTTGATCTAGTATAATCTCAGAACCTGTACATCAGAGCGGATTGGAGGCGGACCTATGTCTGAGCAGAAAAAGTTCAACCCTGCACTTCCCGTATTGCTTGGCGTTATGGGTGATCCTATTGCTCACTCCAAGTCACCGGCAATGCACAATGCGGCTCTGCAGGCTGCAGGAGTGAATGGCATGTATATGCCACTGCATGTTCATCCGGATCAACTGGAAGCGGCAGTTCGTGGAATTGTGGCATTGGGCTATCGTGGTGTCAATGTCACCATCCCGCACAAAGAACAGGTGATGCAGTACCTGGATGTGATCGATGAAAGTGCTGGCCTCATTGGTGCGGTGAATACCATCGTTAATGAAGGTGGAATACTGACAGGGTACAATACGGATGGTATTGGCTATGTCCGATCCCTGAAGGAAGAGGCTGTGCCGGAGCTTGCGGGCAAACGTATTGCTGTACTGGGCGCAGGTGGAGCAGCGAGAGGTGTCATATATGCACTTGCACTGGAGAAGCCTGAGCGGATCCACATTCTGAACCGTACAGCGGACAGGGCTATTGCACTTGCTTCGGATTTACGGGGCCATGGCTTGGGAGAAATCTCGGGCGGTGGCATGGAAGACGCCGCGACGGTCTTGGCTACGGCTGATATTGTTATTAACACAACGGCTGCCGGAATGCATCCGCATGTTGATGACGTACCGGTTGATCCTGTACTAATTCGTGAAGGCGCAGCTGTGAGTGATCTGATCTACAATCCGCTGGAAACCCGCCTGCTTAGGGAGTCGCGGTTACGCGGATGCACGGTGCACGGTGGTCTGGGTATGTTTGTATACCAGGGCGCTGTAGCCTTTGAACATTGGCTCGGCATTCCGGTTCCTGTGGAGACGATGAGACGAGCTGTACTAAACAGTTTTGAAGTGTGAAAATGATATTAAGAGTACATGCAGACAAAGAGTGCAGAACCAATCTGAAGAAACGGAGTGGTCGCTTAAAAGCTTTCTGCAAGAAAGCTGCTTCGGAAGCATAAGCTATCACCGGATTTTCCCTTTATGAAAAGGGATCAGAAAAATCTGGGGATAACAGCGATCGGAAGATGGTACTGCAATCGGAGTCACCTTGTGTACTCAGTGATCATTTTCACCATTGAAAAATAATAATTGAACGGTCAGGTCCGGTCAGTCTTTGAGCTGTCGAAGGGCCTGCTCAACATAAGGAGTATGGAGTATTCATGTTAAACGGTAAACAAAAGCGCTTTTTGCGGTCACAGGCACATCACCTGACCCCTGTATTTCAGATTGGTAAAGGTGGAACAAACGAGCACCTGTTCCGTCACATCGAAGATGCGATTGAGAAGCGCGAATTGATGAAAGTGCAAGTATTGAACAACAATGACGAGGACAGAAAAGAAATGGCAGAAGAAGTTGCCCGTGAAACGGGAAGTGAACTTGTACAACTCATCGGTAACACAATCATCCTGTACAAAGAATCTCGCGATAACAAACAAATCGAACTACCTAGATAAGGGAGCGTGACGCGGGTGAAGATCGGCATCATGGGTGGTACGTTTGATCCGATCCACATGGGACACCTCCTGGCAGCTGAAGCGGCAAGGGATTCGCATGCACTGGATGAGATCTGGTTCATGCCCTCCCATGTTCCACCTCACAAACGCGGAGCCGGAGCTTCGGGACAGCAACGTCTCGATATGACGGAAGCGGCTGTGAAGGGTGTGCAGCAATATGAGGTGCTGGGTATCGAGATGGAATTGGGCGGAGTGTCTTATACCATCGATACGATGAAGGAACTGTGGCGTCGCCATCCTGAACATGAATTTTATTTCATTATCGGGGCGGATATGGTGAACTATCTTCCCAAATGGGAGCAGATTGAAGAACTTGCCGAACGCCTAACCTTTATTGGGGTTGGTCGGCCGGGTTTCCAGTTACATCTGGATGATTTACCAGACGAGTTACAGGATCGGGTTCTGCTGGCCGAGATGCCCTTGGTCGATATTTCATCGACAGCCGTGCGCAGACGACTGGCCAAAGGACATTCGGTACGCTTCATGATTCCCGATGAGGTGCACCAATACATTGTAAGGAGCGGTTTATATGGCACTAAGCCGTGAGGAACTGATTCAAGCCGTATCCGGACAAATGCCGGAAAAACGCTGGAAGCATACACTAGGCGTGATGGAATCGGCAGTGATGTTGGCTGAAAAATACGGTGCTGATCCTGTAAAAGCGGATCTCGCAGCGATATTGCATGATGTGGCGAAGTACTGGCCCGTAGCGGAGATGGAAGCGGTCATCCGTGATAACGGATTAAACCAGGAACTTCTGCAGCATGACAAGCAGCTCTGGCATTCCGAAGTCGGTGCTTTTGTAGCCGAGCGTGATTACGGTGTTGAAGATTCCGAAGTTATTCATGCCATCCGGTGGCATACCTCGGGTCGGGTGGGCATGAGCCTGCTGGACAAAGTGGTATGCCTTGCCGATTACATTGAACCGGGACGAGATTTCCCGGGAGTGGATCATATTCGCGAACAGGCTGAACGTAGTCTGGAGGAAGGGTTAATTGCCGGATTTGACTCGACGATCAGCTTGCTGATCTCGCAGCGCCGTGTCATTTATCCTTTGACCATGCTGTCGCGGAATGACTTAATTGCACAATTATAGAGGTTGTTCAAAAAGTCCACTTTTGATTACGAAGGATCTTTTTGAACACACAATTATAGATTATGGAGGTTGGTTCATGACAGTATCATCGAAAGAACTTATGAATATGGCGGTTGCTGCCGCTGACGACAAAAAGGCATCCAATATTGTTGCATTGGATCTGATTAATGTTTCCCTGGTGGCGGACTATTTTGTTATCTGTCACGGGAATTCCGATACACAGGTACAGGCCATTGCCACTGAAATTCGCAAACAGGCTCATGCAGCCGGAGCGACGATCAAAGGTATCGAAGGTATGGATTCTGCACGTTGGGTACTGATGGACATGGGCGATGTTGTTGTTCATATCTTCCACCGCGACGAGCGTGAGTACTACAACATTGAACGTCTATGGTCTGATGCCAAAGTGGTGGAAACTGTATGAGTTTGATTGCTGGAACAGTCGTCTCTTTGCCGGTTTCACGTGAAGTGTCTCCGTTTGGCTTCTTTTTGACGACAGGATCGGAAGATGTACTTCTTCACTATACCGAGTTAACGCGGGATGTTAAGATTGGCGAGACGTTGGAGGTATTTGTATTCTTTGATACCGAAGATCGTCTGGCCGTAACGATGAAAAAGCCTTATCTCATGCTTGGCGAAATGGCACGACTGGTTGTGGCTGATGTTCACCCACGACTGGGCTGTTTCCTGGAAATGGGGCTTGGACGGCAATTGCTGCTTCCTATTCGTGAACTGCCTGAACTGGAAGAACTGCGTCCTCAAGTAGGGGATGAAGTCTTTGTAATCATGGAACATGACAAGCAGGGACGTCTGCGTGCCAAATTGGCCGGGGAACGTGAGCTTTCACCATTGTCTTTCCATGCTCCAACGACCTGGTTAAACGAGTGGGTGGAAGCGACGGTATACAAGCCACTGCAGATGGGTACTTTTGTACTTGTAGAGGGCGGTGTGCTGGGTTTTGGCGCGATTGGTATGATTCATTCATCTGAACGTAGTCATATGCTGCGCCTTGGTGAAAAAGTTAAATGTCGGGTGACACTGGTGCGTGAAGACGGACGTGTGAATCTGGCCATGACTCAACTCAAACAAGTTGGACGTAACGAAGATGCAGACAAGCTGCTCGCCTTTATGAAAGAGCGTCCTATGGGCGGCATGCCATACTCGGATGCAACTCCGCCGGATATCATCAAGCAGCGCTTTGGCATCAGTAAGTCCGCTTTCAAGCGTGCCTTGGGCAAATTGATGAAGGACGGATTGGTGGTCCAAAAGGAAAGCTGGACGTATCTGTCCGAATCTGCACCTGCGGATCAAAGTGAAAACAAGTAATTTTCCTGATTAAATAGATGTAATATGGAACTCGGATAAGGCAGGGCTAGGCTGGGTAAACACCGGATGCCCCTGTCTTTGCTTTTGTTAGCAGGATTGGAAAATGAAATTGAAAGTGCGGTGCCTGACATGTCTTACCGGAAATTTGCCTATGTGTATGATGAATTAATGGAAGATATGCCTTATCCGGACTGGATAAGGTTTGCAAGAACAGCATGGGAAAACTATGGAATGCCCAAAAGTGTCGCTGAACTTGGCTGTGGAACGGGCTCGATTACGATCCCGCTCGTGAACTCCGGTTTTGAAGTTACAGGCATTGACCTCTCAGCAGATATGCTGTCGGTTGCGCGCAGTAAGATGGAGGCCACGCCTCAGGGTCATCGCTTGTACCGCGAAGGCAGTGTACGTTGGGTGCAGCAGGATATGCGGGACTGGCGAGTTCCGGAACCTGTGGATTCAGTGATATCTTTCTGTGATTGCGTCAACTATCTGCTTGAACAAGAAGATGTCGTTCGTACATTCCAGCGCACATATGAGATGCTGAAACCAGGTGGAACGTTCCTGTTTGATGTGCATCATCCCAATACCCTTATTCGTTATGATGAAGAGCAGCCTTTTGTACTGGATGAACGCTCCGTATCTTATATTTGGACTTGTGATCTGGACCAGGATCGCTGTGAGATTGAGCATCATCTCAGTATTTTTTCGCGTGTGGATGATGGTAGCAAGGATATGTACCAGCGGTTTGAAGAAGTTCATGTCCAGCGTGCATATAATCCGGACTGGATGAAGCTGGAGTTATCCAAGGCAGGTTTTAGAGACGTGAAGGTATATGCGGATTTTGAATGGAAAGAGGCCGGAGACAGCGCACAGCGCTTGTTCTACGTGGCTGTGAAGTAAGAGCGAATAATGAGAACTGTCCTTATGTGTATAAGGGCAGTTTTTTGTTTGATTTTCCATGGAGAATGAATAAAAAGCTTCTGCAATCCGGCAAGGAACTGCTAGGAAAGACTCACGAACGTGACAAAAAGTATTGCCAGTTAAAGTAAAGGAGGCGATAATAGTCGGATGGAAAGCGTTTTCTAAGGGAATTACTGAATAGTCAAGGTGAGGTGTAGAAGTGGAAAGTACATATAAAACAAGACTCACGTCAGAACAGCTGAATACCATAATTAAACAACATTTCTCTGCAAATATACAGGACTATAAGGAGATGGTGGATGGCTGGGCCAATCATGCATATCTCATTACCCTAAGTGATGCACAGCGGGTGGTACTCAAAATTGCTCCGTCGGCTTCGACAAATCTGATGCGCTGTGAGCAGGACCTCATGATTGCCGAGGTTGAGGCATTACGCCTCGTTACGGAACTACAGGATGTTCCCGTACCCCAAGTGCTGGCTTATGATGATTCGTTAAACATTGCTCCAGCGCGTTATTTTATCATGGAGTATATGTCTGGAACACCCTACAATCAGGTCAAGGATCAATACGCGGCGGAAGAACAGGAAGTTATTGAACAACAGCTGGGTCGTTACAATCGTCGGATTAATGAGATCAAAGGCGAGAAGTTCGGATATTTTTCGGGGCGAAAACAGCGTTATTCCACTTGGAAAGAAGCATTTATCCATCTGATGGATGATATTCTTACCGACGGGGAAGAAGCCGGAATTACATTTTCGATCGATTACCCTGAATTAAGACGCTTGATTGAAGAAAAATCGAATGTACTGGACGATGTTAAAGAACCTGTACTTGTCAGTTGGGATCTGTGGGATGGCAATGTTCTAGTAGACGCAGGTCGCATCACAGCAATTATTGATTTTGAACGTACTCTGTGGGCAGACCCTTTGATGGAGCATTACTTTAGTCATTTTAACTATACTCCCGGATTCGTGAAAGGATATGGGCATGCGATTACGACTGAAAGTGAGCTGAAAAGAAGAAGTCTCTATGACTTGTACTTTGATCTGGTGCTGCGCATTGAGTGCGCTTATCGCCAATATGATAATCAGGAACATGTGAATTGGACCATTCATAATCTGGAGGAAGGCATTGAGCGTTTTCGTTTATCCTGAACAGCAACCAGCGTTATGAACGGTACGAACCATAGACTTCAAGATGGCGATTATAACGTGTAATATTGACTTTGGGCTTGCTTTTTTATATAATGTTCCCGATATTGTATACATATTTCGATGATAAGGATCAGTAGTAATTCCTGTACATAACAGAGAGCCGGCGGTTGGTGCAAGCCGGTTGACAGTAATTTGCGAACTCGCCTTGGAGAAATGCGGTGATTACACCATCCTGTTAACCAGCTTGTATAAAGTTTGGGTTACGGGAATGGAAATCCGCATCGGTTAACCGCCGTTACAGGTCCAAAGGGAGTGGATGACGAAGCACGTTCGTCCGCTAACTAGGGTGGTACCACGGGAATTCAACCTCTCGTCCCTAGCGCTGCAAACGCTACGGGATGCTGAGGTTTTTTTGTTGCAATTAAAGCTAAAGTCGAATAACCTGAAGGAGGAACAATAGATGAGTGAGAATAACCAGCCGAAACACGGCTATCAGCCACAAGTCATGGAAAAAAGTTGGCAGCAATACTGGGATGCAAATAAAACGTTTAAAACGGGTGAGGACCCTGCTAAACCTAAATTTTATGCACTGGATATGTTCCCTTATCCATCCGGTTCAGGTCTGCACGTAGGCCACCCGGAAGGATATACGGCAACGGATATCGTTTCCCGTTACAAACGTATGCGCGGTTACAATGTATTGCACCCAATGGGTTGGGATGCTTTCGGTCTGCCTGCTGAGCAGCATGCACTGGATACAGGTGAACATCCACGGCATATTACATTCCGCAATATTGACAATTTCCGTCGCCAGATCAAATCGCTTGGTTTCTCCTATGACTGGGATCGCGAGATCAGCACAACGGACCCTGAGTACTATAAATGGACACAATGGATCTTTATCCAGTTGTACAATAAGGGCCTCGCTTATGTGGATGAAGTTGCAGTTAACTGGTGCGAAGCACTTGGAACGGTACTGGCTAATGAAGAGGTTATTGATGGTAAGAGTGAACGTGGAGGACATCCGGTTGTACGTAAACCGATGCGTCAGTGGGTCCTGAGAATTACCGAGTATGCAGAGCGTCTGTTGGAAGACCTGGAAGAGCTGGATTGGTCTGAAAGCATCAAAGATATGCAGCGTAACTGGATCGGTAAATCGACAGGTGCAGAAGTTGTATTTGCCATTGAAGGTCGCGAGGAAGTCATTAAGGTGTTCACTACCCGTGCGGACACATTGTTCGGTGCGAGCTTTGCAGTACTTGCTCCGGAACATGAATTGGTAGAAGCAATTACAACCGATGACCAACGTGAAGCTATCCAGGCTTATCAGGAGCAGGCTTCTCGTAAGAGTGATCTGGAACGTACGGATTTGGCCAAAGACAAAACAGGTGTATTCACTGGCGCTTATGCAATCAATCCCGTTAATGGTGCGAAACTGCCGATCTGGATTGCTGATTACGTTCTTGCAGGTTACGGTACAGGTGCGGTTATGGCTGTTCCGGGTCATGATGCACGTGACTGGGAATTTGCGAAGCAGTTCGGTCTGGATATCATCGAGGTTATTCAAGGTGGAGACGTTACACAAGAGGCTTATTCCGGTGATGGCGCGCATGTGAATTCCGATTTCCTGAACGGACTCAACAATGAAGAAGCGGTTGCCAAAATGATTGCTTGGTTGGAAGAGAACGATAAAGGGCAAGGGAAAGTAACCTATCGTCTGCGTGATTGGCTGTTCAGTCGTCAGCGTTACTGGGGGGAGCCAATCCCGATTCTGCATCTGGAAGACGGAACGATGAAGACCGTACCGGAAGATCAACTTCCACTGCTGCTGCCTGATATCGACCAGATCAAACCTTCGGGTACTGGAGAATCACCACTGGCGAATGTAACGGAGTGGGTGAATACGGTAGATCCGGAAACGGGAATGAAGGCACGTCGCGAGACCAACACCATGCCACAATGGGCGGGTAGCTGCTGGTATTACCTGCGCTTTATCGATCCGCACAATGACAAGGAACTGATCTCCAAGGAGAAACAGCAGCAGTGGCTGCCAGTTGATCTGTACATTGGCGGAGCAGAGCACGCGGTGCTTCACTTGCTGTACGCTCGTTTCTGGCACAAAGTGCTGTATGATCTGGGTGTTGTGGAGACCAAAGAGCCTTTCCATAAACTGGTGAACCAAGGTATGATCCTGGGTACGAATAATGAGAAAATGAGTAAATCCCGTGGTAATGTCATTAACCCGGATGAAATCGTCAATGAATTCGGTGCAGATACATTGCGTCTGTACGAGATGTTCATGGGACCATTGGAAGCGACAAAACCGTGGAATGCTAACGGGGTTGAAGGCATGTACCGCTTCCTGTCACGTGTATGGCGTCTCTTCATTAACGAAGATACAGGAGCCATCAATGACAAGATTACGGTGGACGGTGGAACGGATGAGTTCAAGCGGACAGCTCACAAAACGATCAAAAAAGTGACGGAAGATCTGGAACACCTGCGCTTCAACACATCCATCAGCCAGCTGATGATCTTCATCAACGATGCATACAAAGCCGATACGCTGCCTCGTGAAGCGATGGAGAACTTTGTCCAACTGTTGTCACCACTGGCACCGCATATGGCAGAGGAACTGTGGAGCCGTCTGGGTCATGAAGGCGGAATCTCTTACGTGGCTTGGCCTGAATATGATGAGTCCATGACAGTGGATGCGGAAGTAGAAATCGTTGTTCAGGTAAACGGTAAAATCGTAACTCGTGCTACGATCGCGAAGGATCTGGATGCACAGGGTATGCAGGACTTCACGATGGAGCTGGCACCTGTTAAGCAGGCGCTGGAAGGCAAGACCATTCGCAAGGTCATTGCCGTTCCAGGCAAACTCGTTAATATTGTTGCCGGTTAATCTCACCGGCTCGGAATAGTTCATCCAGCTTTAACAAATCTTCATCATACTTGTCATGTGTTGTGTGGATCAGGCTGTCGAAAACGCCGTCGAGACTAACCTTCAGCAGTGCAAGTGCCTGAGCGGTTATACCGCCAGGTACAGCGACACGAGCTTGAAGTTCTTGCGGCGTGTATCCTCCTTCGGTGAGCAGCTTGCCTGTTCCCAGGAGCATTTCGCCAGCCAGAGCGCAGGCATCTGCCCTTTTAATGCCTGTCAGCTTCACTGCACTTTCGATCCACTGTTCCAAAAAGAACGATATGAATGCAGGTCCGCAGCTGGAGAAGTCGGATGTGATTCGTGTACAGGCTTCATCCACTTGGTACGGCCTGCCTATATGACTAAGCAGACTTTCCAACACAGCGCGGTCTTCGCTGGTCATTCGTTCGCCGTGTATGCACAGGGACGCGCCGCTGCCAACCTGGTGTGTGACGCTGGGAATAACCTTGGAGACTTTGCAAGGAAGTGAAGATTCCAGATGGCGCAGCTGCACGGGACTGGTGATCGAGACAATTATATGATTGGGATTCACGACAGGCAGGATGTCGTCAATAACATGTTTGAATTCAAGCGGCTTCACGCACAGGAAGGTGATATTGCTTCGGATCACCGTTTCCCGATTGTTCTGGGATTCATGCAGACCGGGGTAACGGAGGGATAACTGACGTACTTTGGACGGGGTTCGATTGCTGGCGGCGATCTGCCGGGGCTCGAGTGCACCCGATTGGATCAGGGCATAGATCAGCAGGCTGCCCATGCTGCCGGTTCCGATAAATCCAACCTTCATTGTTTCAGGCCTCCTTTCATGCTTTACGGTACTGGCGCAGTTCATTCCCTCTATTCTATGCGTGAGGACCTGTTCCACATGACATGAAAAATGCACAACTTGTTTCATCAGGGAAGTTCAACGGTTCGGAAGCACCGCCCGTGTTCGAAATGAATGATTTTGAATCCAGGGAGAGGTGTGGAAGAATGAGATGGAACAAAGGGATGACCATTGCTGCTGCGGTGGTTGGAAGTATACTTATATTATGGTCGGGCAAAAGTGAACAACCACCTGGTGGCTGGGAACCCTTGCAGCTCGGCACCGAGAAGCCGACGATAGAGCAGGAACTCCCTGCTGTACAGTCGGCTACTTCGGTTCAGGGCAATACAGGAGCATCTTCGGGAACGGATGCAAGTGGGATGCAGACTGGGAATGATGCAAAGGCAGATAAGTCTAAAGAGCTTTCGAGCGTTGCAGTTGAAGGTGATTCAGTAGTTCAAACTCCAAATCAGACGAATGATAATGCATCGGATACCTTTACTTCGACTAAACTGATTGAACAAAGTACGAATTCGAATCCTTCAGTTACCTCCGAGACGGCTTCAAACAGTAATCCATCTGTCGTTCGTGAGGAACCTGGCGACAATGGCAAGATTGATGTGAATACGGCACCTGTCTCCAAGCTTACGGAGCTTCCCGGAATTGGGGAAAAGAAAGCTCAGGCCATCGTGGACTATCGAAATACACATGGTCCTTTTGCGAAAGTGAGTGATCTGACAAAGGTCAAAGGAATCGGCATGAAGATGCTGGAGAAGATGGCACCGCATGTGCAGATCCGGTAATATTAGAATAAAAATTGTGTTGAGCGGGAGGAAAGCAGCATGAGTACAGTAGAGGTACGCAAGGACTGGGACACGTATTTTATGGACATTGCATATATGGTCTCCACCCGTTCCCGCTGTTCGCGTCGTCATGTGGGTGCCGTGCTAGTTCAGGGAAAGAAACTGCTGGGAACAGCCTATAATGGTGCACCCACGGGCGTCCCGGACTGTTCTGAGGCAGGTTGCATGATATCGGAAGAGTATGAGTTGGTCGTGACCGATGGACAAGAAGAAATGGTCAAAAAGCAACGCTGCATTCGCACCATCCATGCGGAGCAAAACTTGCTTTTATTCACAGATCGAATTGACCGCGAAGGCTCATCTGTCTATGTGACCGACGAACCTTGCTGGACATGTGCCAATATGCTGGCGAATAGCGGGATTACAGAAATCGTCTTTCATCGCTCTTATCCTAAAGATACAGGCAAGGTTACGAATATGATGCAACAGAAGGGAATAACGTTCCGCAGGTTGGAGAATTACCAGCCCCCGCGGGAAACGATGATGACAGTAAGCAACTAATATGAATATGTTCTAATATGCGAGGGAGAACCTCCGGCAAGCCTGAATCGGCTTTCCGGGGGTTTTTCTGCGTTCAATGGGTGAAATGAAGGAGGGGAAGGAATGAAAGGAAGACCGTTACTAAGTTTTACGATTTGCTGGTTATGCGGGAGCGGGATGGCATGCGCATTAACCGGCTGGACGTTAATCTGGGGGTTCATTGGAGCGCTGGTATGTCTGCCACTTTTACTTCGGTTTATGGATCTGCGTGGGTGGTCTATTTTATTTTTACTCGCTGCCTTTATTGGAGGTGCTGCACATTGGGAATGGAATGATGCACGCAATCATAGCAGACTGCCCGAAGCCATCCATATTGCTGCTGATGAGCTGGACGGTTGGGCAGCCAAAATTCAGGGTGAGCTTGTGTCAGATGTACGCATTGATGGAGACCGGGCAGACTTTAAGATTCAGATGTCTTCCATATTACCAATATCGAATTCATCAACAGATACAGATCTGGCAACATCATCTACATTCAAAATAGATGAACAATTGATGGTGCAAGTCAGATTGGCGGAGGAAGAAGAACAGCAGGTAGCGGCAGGTTGGAAGAGGGGCGATTCAATCACGCTTAATGGTTCTTTTGCAACTCCTGGTGAAGCCAGGAACTTTGGCGGGTTCGATTATCGCAGCTATTTGCGAACCCAGCATATCCACTGGTTGTTCAAAGTGAAGGGAGCCAGTTCGGTAACAGCTACGCCTCCTGAGGGGTTTGGACAATTTAACGTATTACGGTGGACGGATTGGACGAGGCATACGTTGGGTTCAGCGGTCGAACGGTTATTTCCTGAGCCTCATGCAGGGTATATGAAGGGGCTGATTATCGGGATGGCGAATGATATCGACCCCGGTACCTATAGTCAATTCTCACAATTGGGTTTAACGCACATCATGGCAATCTCCGGAACACATGTTGCGGTCTATGTAGCTTCGCTACTCCTTCTTCTGTCCTGGCTAAGGCTAACCCGAGAGACGGCTCTTACGATTGTTCTGGTGCTAGTGCCCGCTTACGTGCTATTGTCCGGCGGTTCGCCTTCAGTGATTCGGGCAGGCATAATGTCCATGATTGGGTTGTATATGGCTCGTCGTGGTCTTGCCAGAGATGGCCTTCAGATGATCAGCGCAGCCGCGCTCCTGATGATATGGTGGGACCCGTACTTTTTGCTGAGCGTTAGCTTTCAGTTATCCTTTCTCGTGACCGCAGGTTTGATGATCTATATGCCTTTGGTTAACCGACTGTTCAGCAGCTGGCCGAAATCTCTTGCTGCAACAGCATCCGTTACAGTGACCGCTCAACTGATTTCTTTTCCGGTAACCATTTTATATTTCAACCAGTTTTCATTGCTCTCATTTGTGGCCAACTTTCTGCTTGTTTCTTTGATTAGTGCCATTGTATTACCTCTGGGGACGGTCGCCATGCTGTTGTCATTCATATGGGTTCCCTTGGCGAAACCCCTGGCATGGATTGCGATTCAACTGAATCAACTGACGTTTACAAGCGTGGAGTGGATGAACAGCATGTCAGGTTTTGTATTGATCTGGGCAACACCTTCCCTGCTGTGGATTGCTGCATATTATGCCGTGTTGTATGCTTTACTCTACCTGTTGCATCGTGGAAATGGTGAGCAGCGAGAAACAACGTTTATTGAGGAGGAGACGGCTCCTCTTGTCCGAAGACAACCTCCCGTTTTCATGGGGAATGTGGGCATTCGTTCTTCAATGTCTAACGTGGCACAGGATCAAGGTAAGAACCGTGTAGATGGAAAAGAAACTTCATTAACGACATTAGGAGCCAGTATTGCCTGGCCGGAGTATACAAGTGCATTCACTGCACGAGGTGCAGGCTATTATGCGCATGAACGAATGAGTAAAGTCCAGCGATGGTTGTGTGGCTTGCTCGCGATCAGCTGGATTGCCGGATTATGTTGGGCCTATCAGACTCCCCAGCCTGCTGGAACTGGCATCGTGCAGTTTTTGGATATTGGGCAAGGGGACAGTACATTGATTACAACACCGGAAGGCAAACACATTCTGGTGGATGGCGGAGGGACGATTAACTTTGGGAACACCGAACATTCGTGGAAAACAAGGCGTGACCCCTATGAAGTGGGAGCCAAGGTCGTTGTTCCTTTATTGAAAAAAAGAGGCATCCATCGACTGGATGCTGTAATTGTCACACATGCCGATCAGGATCATGCCGGAGGACTACAGGCTGTACTGGAACAGATTCCGGTTAAACGTTTCATGTTTAATGGCACAACCAGTGGTAAGGATAACTTTGATAAATTATTGGACACAGCCGTGGAACGGAAAATTCCTCTATACGCCATTCGGCAGGGCATGTCCTATAAGGCTGATAAGGAGACGAGTTTACATTTTATAGCTCCGGATCTGGCACATATGGATGTGAATGCATTAGGCAATTTGCCTGTGTCTGAACACCAGAATCAAGATTCCGTTGTCTTTTTGCTAGACATGGCTGGGGCTTCCATGTTGTTCACTGGGGATATGGATGCAGCAGCCGAGCAGGATCTGCTCTATATGATTCAGGATGGCTCACTCGCTGAAGCTTTTGAACAAAAAGGTGCAGATCTTGGAGTTACAGAGGGCGTTGTACAAAGGGTAATCACACGCCCGTTGCAGGATAATTCAAATAATGTTTCAACATCTGTCTCCATTGACGTGTTAAAGGTCGCTCATCATGGTAGTAAAACGTCGTCCACCGAAGCCTGGCTCCAATACTGGAATGCCAAAACTTCTGTGATATCTGCCGGTGTTAACAATACATATGGGCATCCCAATCCGGGAGTGATGGAACGTTTGGAGGCTACAGGATCAGGGATCTATCGAACAGATCAGATGGGTGAGGTTCAGATGAGAGTGAAAGATGGGAAGATTGATATTCGGTACAAGTTGGTCGGGGTTGAGGGATGAGTTTTTGGCTGGCCTAAAGTGCTTTCTGCAACAGCCTAATTCCCAGGGACGGTATAATTTTTGTCGTAAACTTCCGTTTATATCTTTAATTTGCGTCATTGAGCTTCCGCTTGGAAATGTGGGCCCTGAATTTATCGTTTTTCTGAATGCCTTTGACTATTATGGATTGATATCCTGTATAAGATCGAATTCAAAGTGCCCATCACCTATAGCATGATGGGCACTTCTTCTTTATGAAATTTCTTTACCGTATCTAATTGAATTCCACGATCTGATTGATATCTGTTCCTTCAGTATTTTTGCCCAGTAGTCGACGGAACAAGAACTTGGCCATCTTAAACTTGTTGCCGGTATCCCAATACTCGGCAGTTTCGGCTTTGACCTTGATGAGAACGAGGTTCGGATCATCATACGTGGTTTCTAGTACGTTCTCGTAGACCGGGCTCCAAAATTCCTTTATCTTCTCAGAGCTTTCCACGAGTTCGGCTTCGCCACGGATGGAGACGAAAGATTTACCCGCATATGCGACGTTAACTTGCTGGTTGTGAAGCAGTTCATGAAATTTGCTCGTATCTTTCTTGGTCAGGAACCACAGGTTGCTGTCGAACTCGACATCCTGGGTTTTCATTGGGCGTGAAACTAGCCCTTCTTCTGATACCGTTGTGAGCATCGCAACGTCGATGTCTTTGATCAATTCCTGAATTTTCTTGATTGCTTCTTGGTGATCTGAAGTTGGATTCATCGTGTGATTCATCCTTTCGATGTGTAGTATTATCACTATTTCCCTCGCTAGGCTTCGCCAAACCTCGGGGCTTAAGTTAATCCCCCGTTTACATGGCGGTGATACCAAACGAATATTAAAGCTTTATCATTTAAGATGACAAACAAGGGAATGAGGACTAGATCATGAAGAATTATCCCATCATCGCCTCCATTACGGTAGACGAACAAATTGAACAAGCCATAGCAAGCGATGTGAAGAGAGTTATTCTGATGACAGGCAACATTAGCAATCTTGGCTCAATTATAGACAGTCTGCATCAAAGCGGCAAACAGGCTTACGTGCATACCGAGATGGTATCCGGGATTGGACGAGATGTCTCCGCCATTCAATATCTTGCTGATGTGTTTAAAGTCGATGGGATCGTGACGACGAAGAGCAATGCGGTTTCTGCGGCAAAGCAAGCAGGCATATTAAGCATTCAGCGCATATTTGCCATTGATTCAGCTGCAATTGAGACTGCGGTTCGGATGATTAAGAGCTACAAGCCTGATGAGGTTGAACTGATGCCGGGACTTATGCCTCGAGTTATCCAAGAACTGAAAGAACGCATCACGCAGCCGTTGATTGTTGGAGGACTTATCCGGCATGAGGAAGAAATTAAGGAAGCATTAAAGAGCGGGGCAGATTTTGTTTCGATAGGCCATGAGAAATTCTGGACTTAATTTCATACATTTATCCTTGGGTGGAGACGACGAGAAAACCCGGTGGTAAGTAAATCAATATAACCTTGATATTGAAGGAGGGTGATTTGCTGCTGGGTTTTTTGTGTTGTCCATAAAATACAACGGGAGGTAACTTTAGCATGACCATTCAAGCAGTTGCTCATCGCGGCTATCCAAAGAAATATCCTGAAAATACAATGTCTTCCTTTTTAAAAGCGGTGGGGCTTGGGTTCACACATCTTGAACTGGATGTACATCTCAGCAAGGATGGAATCCCGGTTGTCATTCATGATCATACGCTTGACCGCATGACAAATGGGACGGGCAGGGTAGCTGATTATACAGCTTCGGAGCTGCAATCTTTCAAAATGAAGCAAGATGAGCATATTCCAACCCTTGAAGAGGTGCTGCGTGCTTTAAAGGGTAAGATTGGGCTTAACATTGAGCTTAAGCAGATGGGTAACTATTACCCTCAGCTGGAGGAAAAGGTACTTGAAGTTATCAAAGAATTCAACCTGCTGAATCAGGTAGTCATTACGTCGTTTGATTTTGATGCCTTGGAGAAGATCAGGCAATTATCTAGCGATGTACGCATCGGTCTCATCACTTTTGGGTGTTCGAAGGCTATTCTTGACTGGTCGTTAGAGATGGGGGCGACATTCTTGTCCATGCACTATGCCTTCGTGACCAAAGATTACATTCATCGATGTCAAGAGCTAGGAATTCAACTGATGGCTTGGACAATAAATGAGACTTCCATGATGGAGAAATTTCTGGAATATCCGTCCGTATGGGTCTGTACAGATGAGCTGGAATGCTTCAGGGATGTATTGGAGCTGTCCGGCTCATTGTGAGCGGGCAAGGAGTACGGTCATGGAGGATGTATATGCTTACGATGCTTATTGCTTCGATTTAGACGGGACGATTTATATTGGCCAGAAGCGGCTTCCTGGCGTAAATAGATTCATAAGTAGCTTGCGGTCACGAGGCAAGCGTCTATTGTTCCTTACGAATACTCCCGTTCATACCAGGGAGGATTGCTACAGGCGGCTGCTGAGTTTGGGTGTTTCGTGCCAGCTTGATGAAATTCTGTCCGCAGGCTACGTGTCGGGAATGTATTTTGCAGAGCATGCGCCGGACGCCAAGGTGCTTGTTGTAGGGGAGGATGCTTTACGGAGAGAGCTTCGAGCAGTCGGGATAGCCATAACCGAGGATCCGTACCGATCAACGCATGTGTTAGTTGGCATGGATCGGCAGTTTCATTACGATAAGCTTCATCTAGCGGCAAAAGCAGTTCGTCATGGGGCGGTTCTGCTCGCAACGAATCCGGACAACTGCTGTCCCGTGCAAGGAGATATCATTCCGGACACCGGAGCCATTCTAAGCTCGATCGAGGCAGCTAGCCAGCAGAAAGCATCGGTCGTGATTGGCAAGCCTTCCCGCTATTATGCAGAGAAGGCGCTCCAGCTTTTGGATGTGGATAGCAGCAGATGCCTCATGATAGGTGATCGGCTGGAAACGGATATTTTATTTGGACAGCAGAATGGAATGAAGACTGCGCTCGTGCTTACGGGTATCTCCTCAAGAGAGGATATCGGAAAGACCGGTATCGTTCCGGATTATATATGGCCTTCCTTCAACGAATGCATCATGGAGCAGCAGGTCCATTTAAAGCCTTCAGATGTGTTGCAGGTGGAGAGAGCTTGAGCAGCAAGGTGTCCAAAATAAAGATGGAGGTGGCGTTTAATGCGTCTGGCGTTACTAGGTGATTTTCACTATTCAAGTATGAGCCACGGGACCGAGGAAATGAAGGCTGCGAGAGTCCGGGCATACGAGCATATGCTCGAGGCTTTTCTGAAGGAAGAGGCGGACTTCCATATCTCTATTGGCGATTTAACGCATGAAGGGACGGCTCAGGAACTTCGATCGATTTACTCCATTCTTGCAAGAAGTGAACGGAACTTCATTCATGTGCTGGGCAATCACGATACGTATTCGATACCAAAGCATGAAATTTCCACGCTAACAGGTCAGGATCGCTATCGAACGATTGACACGCCTCATGCCAAGCTGGTTTTTCTGGATACTACCCAGGAAATGAACCGTGAAGATTGGGGAGGAGAACTGGACGGAGAGCAACTGGCATGGCTCAAAGACCAGCTTGCCGATTCGCATAAGAAGCAAGTACTCCTCTTCGGGCATCATCCGGTATTCGATACAACTGCGCGTTCGACGCTCGATAAGCTGTATGTTCGTCCGCAGGATGAACTAAGGGACGTATTCAATAGTCGGCCAGAAGGAGGCTTCTATTTTTGCGGGCATAATCACATCAACTCCATCGTTAAGCAAGGAAAATGGCATTACGTACAGACCGCAGCTTGTCTGGATGTACCCGCCTACCGCGTTATTGAAGTTCATGAGGGAAAAGTAGCGATAACTCACCGACTTATACAGGGTGCCGGTCTAATCGACGATATTCAGAGCTTTTGTAGTGATATGCCGGGCTTTGGACCTGTCGCTGATGCATTGGGAGAAGAAAGCGACCTTATCTTATCCATTCAATTAGCATCGGCCGCTCAGTAATGTAAAGAGAAGGAGGGAATGTCATGGCACAAATTGTGTTGAAGCAGATTGAAAAAAGCTTCAAGCAGGATAAAGTCATCGAGGGTCTCGATCTGACCATTGAGGATGGTTCCTTTACCGTATTGGTAGGCCCGTCCGGCTGTGGAAAATCGACGACACTCCGCATGATCGCAGGACTTGATAAGGAGTCGGGCGGTGAAATTTGGATCGGAGACCATTGTGTCAATGGAGTAGAACCGGGCAAGCGTAATGTGGCCATGGTATTTCAAAACTATGCTTTGTATCCAATGATGACGGTCAAGGAGAACATCGAATTCGGATTAGTGAATCGCAAGGTGCCTCGGCCCGAGCGAGAGCGCCTCGTTAAAGAGATCACTGAGGTCGTCGGCCTAGCCGAGTATTTGCACAAGAAGCCGCAGGCTCTGTCCGGGGGCCAGCGTCAGCGGGTTGCCTTGGCTCGGGCCATGGTGAAGAAACCCGCGGTCTTCCTGATGGACGAACCATTGTCCAATCTGGATGCCAAGCTTCGCCATCAGATGCGAACGGAGCTAATCCAGCTTCACAAACGGCTGGGAGCAACCTTTGTTTTTGTAACTCATGATCAGGTTGAGGCCATGTCGATGGGAGATCGTATCGTCATCATGAATAAAGGGCGTATTCAACAAGCAGATCGTCCAATGAAAATCTACGATGATCCGGATAATGTTTTTACAGCCCAGTTTATCGGTACACCGCCGATGAATGTAATTGATCGTGAACGTATCCTTCCTTATTTGAATGGGCAGCTTCATGCCGACATTGGGCAGATTGGCTTTCGACCAGAGAAAGCAACGATGACACTTGAGAACAGACCGCAGACGGGGCATGTTCAATTCACGGCCCAGATCATGACACGCGAGACTCTTGGCGCAGAAATTATCTATCAACTGGATTCGGCGTTTGGACTTGTTGCCGTGAAGAGCTTTTTGAAGCCTTTGGAGTCAGCCTCCGAGGTAAACATCACGGTCTCTATGCAGGATCTGTACTATTTTGATCGGAACGGAGTCCGTGCTCGTCAGCATGAGCGGTCTGAAGCTAGAGAGCTCATTGTCCTGGGAGGGAAATATTCATGACCGTTTGGTCCAGATTCCGTCCTTATGTGATGGTGGCTCCTTCCATCGTGGTGTTCTCCATTTTTTTCATTTATCCGATCTTCTATATGATCTTCCTAAGCTTTTACAACTGGGATTTCATTAATCCGGTCAAGGAGTTCGTGGGCTTCAACAACTTTGTTGAGTTATTTAAGGATAGTGCATTTCTTCAGGTGCTGAGCAATTCCTTGAACTATACGCTTCTTTCCGTATCCTTATCCATTGTGATTTCACTACTGCTAGCCATATGGCTGAATCGGGAAGGAGCATGGTATGGGTTTGTTCAAGGTGCACTATTTAGTCCACATATTGTTTCGCTTGTATCTGTATCCTTGGTGTGGATGTGGCTGATGGATCCCAAATTCGGTTTGCTTAACGGTTTGCTGGATATGGTTGGCTTGCCCAAGCTGGAATGGCTGAGTAGTCCCGACAGTTCATTATTGTCGCTAGTACTTGTTTCGGTCTGGAAAGGCGTGGGCTACAACGCTCTGATCTTCATCGCTGGTCTCCAAAGCATCCCGAAGGATGTGTATGAAGCCACAGCTTTGGACGAGGCCAATTGGTGGCGGAAGTTCTACAAAATTACGCTGCCCATGCTTTCGCCGACGCTATTTTTCTTAATTATCATTAATCTGATCAGTTCATTCCAGGTGTTTGAGACCATTGCCATTATGACCAACGGGGGGCCGATCAATTCAACCAACACGCTCGTCTTTTACATCTACGAGTACGGATTCCGCTACTTCAAGATCGGTTACGCTTCTGCAGCGGGAGTTATACTGCTCGTTGTCGTTGGTTTGCTTACGCTAATCTACTTCAAGTTGCTGAGCCGCAAGGTTCACTACCAATAGAAAGGAGAAGGGAAATATCATGGCAAGAAAGTCATTGCTGCGTATTCTGAATATTATTGCCACGATCGTACTGGTTGCGATTTTTGCTATCCCTTTTCTATGGATGATTTCAACATCATTGAAGTCTTACCCGGAGACAGTGATCTTTCCTCCCAAATGGATTCCCTCCAAGGTGATGTGGAGCAACTTCCAAGCGGCGTGGGAATCGGGGCCTTTTTTGAGATATTTAATGAACAGCGTTGTCGTATCGGTCAGTATACTCCTTCTTCAATTCACAACCATTATATTGGCTGCCTACGCGTTTGCAAGGTACTCCTTCAAAGGAGACAAGCTGTTATTCGGGGTAACGATGGTGACCTTGATGATTCCTGGTCAGCTTATTTTCCTACCTGTGTATTTGTTGCTCAGCAAGTGGGGACTCATTAACAATTTGCTGGCACTCATTCTGCCCTTCGCTTCCAGCGCCTTTGGCATATTCATGCTCAGGCAGTCATTCAAGCAAGTACAGGAAGAGCTTATTGAAGCGGCACGGCTTGACCAAACACCGGAATGGAAGATCATTCTCAAAATTATGGTACCCATGGCACGGCCAACACTGGTGACCTTTGCATTGTTCAGCTTCATTGCACACTGGAATGATTACTTCTGGCCGCTTGTAATGACGACCTCCGATGCAGCAAGAACGCTTCCGATTGGGATCTCCAAGCTGCGCGAGGTTGACGGAGGAGCCGCCTGGCACATTTTGATGGCTGGAAACATGATTTTGGTCGTTCCGATTCTGATTGTTTTCTTATTTGGACAACGGCAAATTATTAAAGCATTTGTCTATTCGGGTGTGAAGTAATCTAATTCATAGGAGGGTTTATCCATGAAAAAATTTGGGTCAATTTTGTTAGCAGCAACGCTTGCACTTGCAGTAACTGGTTGTGGTGATTCCAATTCCGCGGGTTCAACCGATAATGCTGCTGCTTCAAGTAGTTCGAATGGCACGGCCAATAAACCGATAGAGATTACATATTGGTACTCATGGGGGGACAAGATCGCCGAGAACAATGAAAACTTGGTTAAAATGTTTAATGAATCCCAGGATGAAGTCATTGTGAAGGCGGAATACCAGGGATCGTATGCAGATCAGCACTCTAAGGCACAGGCAGCTTTTGCAGCAGGCAATGCCCCGGAAGTTTGGCAAAATGAAATTGCTTCAGTTGGTGTGTTTGCTGAATCTGGTATGACTCAGGAATTGACTTCATTTGTTGAGAAAGATCAACTTGATATGAAGGATTTCATTCCAGGACTAATGGGAAATTCCTACGTGAATGACAAGCTGTATGCACTTCCTTATTTACGCAGTACACCAATCCTGTATTTGAACCGTACGATGCTAGAAGAAGCGGGTCTTGATCCTGCTGGACCGAAAAATTGGACGGAATTTGAAGATTATGCACGCAAGCTAACGGTTAAGGATCAGCGTTACGGTATCTCGATGCCTGTTGATATTTGGTTCTATGAGGCTTTTGTTAGGCAGAGCGGAGGAACGATGATTAGCGAGGATGGGAAAAGTGCAGCATTCAATAATGAAACCGGAATTGAACCGGTGAAGTTGTGGCTGAAGATGAAGGATGAAGGCATCATGAGCATCGGTACGACTGATGATGCAGGTACGCAAGCCAAGACGGATTTCCACAATCAGCGTTCAGCCATGATATTTGCTTCCACTGCAGATTTGACCAATAATATGAAGGTTGCAGAAGAGCAGGGTTTTGAACTTGGGACGACATTTATGCCTGCGAATGATACGTATGGGGTGCCAACAGGCGGTGCCAACCTGGTGATGACTTCCGGACTGTCTCCAGAAAAGCAGGAGGCGGCGTGGAAGTTCATTAAATGGATGACCGCCAAAGAGCAAACGATTTATGCAAGCTCCTTCACGGGATATTTGCCTAGCCGAATCAGTGCAGTGGAAAGCGATGATATGAAGAAGCTTTATGAGGAAAAGCCGCTCTTCAAGGTGGCGGTAGATCAACTGGAATATGCAGGTCCACGACCAATGCAGAAGGTGTATCCAGAGATTGGTGAGATGATCAAGGATGAGATTCTTCGCGCGGTTGTTGATTCGTCCGTTTCGGCAGAGGCAGCTGTAGCTGAAGCGGCGAAGAAGGCGGATGCCTTGCTGAATAAGTAAAATGATAAGACTAGAAGCTAGGCGGTATAATTTCCGCTTAGCTTTTTTTTGTTGTATGAGTCCATGGAAAGTCGCTAATTAATTTTCACTTACCCTGTCAAGTAGCCCGTACCTCGGTCTAAAAGGTTCCACCTAAAGACCGCTGAATCGGGGAAGAGATTGAACAGGTATTACGAGAATTCATGATCTGACCAGAGGTGTGCTGAATTGATTCAGAGTGAAAGGTGGTGTCCTGATATTCATAGCACGCCCGTAACTTGCTTTCAGGAATGAATTTTGCTACTAGTAATTTGTCCATTGCAATTCTACTGGAAATACATATACTATTCAGATCCTTGATCATTTGAACAACAAAGGAGGGCTAAGTGCGTGTCTAAGGAAAAAAAACTCATTATAGAAATACTCTTTAATAACTGGGGGGGGACATCGGACCGACTCACCAAGCAATGGATAGAATACAGAATAGATTTATTCATGAAATATACACTTAAGAGCCTGCTCCTTCAATCCTCTCAGGATTTTACCTGCTACTTGCTATATGATCCGAAGTCTGAGAACCTCGTACAAGGGACACTAAAAAACTACCCTCCCCTGCCTTCCAATATCCGTTTTGTTACACCTATAGATTACAAAGCTCATGTAATCCAAGATATTGAAGATTTCAAGTATTTGTACCGCGTCTATCTGTCCAGTGACGATATGTACCACAAAGATTTTATAAAACAACTCCACGTCTATGAACCTCAAAAGGGCACGATTGCCTTGATACCTCAATACGGTTACATCTACGATTCAGTACAAAAGCGACTGGGGAAATTTTTTTTCTGGCTTCCCAGCTACGGTGTAACACTTATCCATGTGGAAGAGTATTTACAAGGACAAGCGGCCGGTTATACCTGGCGCGATGCATTTAAGGTACCCAGGGAATTTATTCATATTAAAGAACCCATCTGGATCAATCATATTCATGGACAGAATACAGGAACAACTTTTGACGATGTACTGACTTGGAAAATAGCCAATGTTCATGATGCTTGTACGTTGGAGCCTTGGAATAACAGTAAGCAACCTAGAGCTGTTTTTGGTCCTGAAATCACAAAGCCGAATGAGATCGAACGGATATTGAACAACTTTTTCTGAATATACGCTTGTTTTCTGGAACAGGGGGGAAATGAGGATCAAACAAAAAAAGCCCGCTTTCCGTTACACTCCACGAGGGATAATATCGGAAAACGGGCCATTTTTTTCAAATTGTAGAAGAAATATAAGAACTACTCCACGCCATCCTTAAAGTGTTTGTTCCAGTATTTGTCGCCCTTGTGCAACAGATCTTCTACCGTTTTCTCCAGAGTCATCAACAATTGTGCTCTGACGTCAAGTACGGTTTCTCTGTACAAGCGTTCTTCCGATCCAACGATTTTATCGCCGTATAATGCCTGTGCAGCTACGTACTTCCGATGTTCCTCGACCAGGGTATCAATGGAGTCCAATGCATGTTCCACAAAATGTGAAATACTTTGGTATTCTTTGGGCATTTGTTCTTTTAATGCTTGAATTTTCGCAAGAGCTGGCATGCTCATCACCTCGTGTTTATGAATGTAAATTTACAATACACCATTTTCATGAAAATTACATTAAAAACAGCTTAAATTTGGACAAATTTCGACTTTTTTATTTTAGGGGCCAAAAAAGTGGTTTCTATAATGTATGCTATAGCATTTGAATTGAGTCGTGTAAGTAATGGGATCCCTTTTGTACTCGTTTGGTGACTCATTATGCGATTTCTGTTATTCTAAGAGAAGATTTCAGCGGCCCTAATACATACGCCGTTATTTTGTTATGGCAAATTAAAAAAATACTTAACTTTGCAACAATTTTATTGATGATCACGTCTGTAAGGTTGCAGGGAGAGGGGGATCCTTTGTGGTAGAGCCGGAACTCATCAGAGCCGCTCAATCGGGCGATCGCGACGCTCTAATTACCCTATTGCGGGAGATTGAACAACATGTCTATCGGACCGCATATTACATTCTAAATAATGAACAGGACGCTTTGGATGCTGCTCAGGAAGCGTTGATCCGAATTTACACCAAAATCAACTCATACGAAGAAAAGGCCCAATTCAAAACATGGGTACAACGCATCGTTACGAACATCTGTATTGATAAATTCAGAAGAACCAAGCCGTCTGTCTCCATTGACGAACATGACATGGTTTTTCAGGATAATCAGGATGTCGAATATGAGGTCATGTCCACATATGTGGCACAGGACATTCAGGATGCGATCAACAAGCTTCCCGAGCATCATCGTACCGTTATTGTTCTAAGATATTTGCAGGACTTATCCTACAACGAAATTGCGGATTGTCTCGATCTTCCGTTAAATACGGTGAAATCTTATCTATTTAGAGCCAGACAGCAATTACAGAATCTACTACAGGAATATCAGAAAGGTGGTGTGACAGGATGAAATGCGAAGAGGTGGTGGAATGGATGCACCGCTATCTGGATCATGATCTGGGCGAGGCGGAAACCGCGCAGATGCTACAGCATGTGGCAAAGTGTCCGGAGTGCGCCGAGAATTTTAGTGTACTCAGAGCTCTTTCCAGAGAACTGGAAGAATTACCGCAAGTAAGCCCGAAATTTAGTCTGGTTGATGCGATTATGCCACAGCTTGATGCCATTGACGAAGCGCGGAAGGAACAAAGTAGCACCATACAGGAAATGAATCCTGTCCCCGCTGCATTTGAGAATTTACAACGTTCAAGTGAGCGGAAAACGAAGCAAAAATGGCTTAACTCGATGGCAGGACGTATGTCCATGGGTGCAGCGGCTGCGGCAGTTATATTGGGATTCGCCATCTGGGGAAATCCGCCTGAGCAGATTGAGAATGCCGATTCCATGCTGATGAGCTCTGGAGCTTCTCAAGAGAGCGGCAATGTGGATGAGAATCCATTAAGCAAGAATATTGAAAATTATGATCCTGCCACTTCGTCCCAACCAAGCAGCAACGATGTGTTTGTGGATGAATCGAATGCTTCCTCAACCGAAGGAAATAGCCTGGGATCAGAAACAACGCCTGAAGAGAATGGTGAAGATAAGGTACAGGAGCCTGAAGTTCAGGTAGATCAAACACCTAAACAACCGGCTACCGAGCCAACGCCTGCTCCGAGCAAAGGAACGCAAGATAATTCGTCCAATTCTCCTTCGACGGATAGTCAGAAGGACCTGACGCCGAATCCGGCTACCGAGCCGAAAAGTCAGGATTCGGAAAGTGCTCCTACTTCTTCATCAGATGGAAATGAGAATCGGACAATGGAACCGGATAGCGAAGATGAGAAAATCTTCACTTCTCAGGATACAGCACCTAATATGACTGAAGATGCTCCGGTAGAAGGCGATGCAGCTACTGATTCCGGTACAGGTGCAGACTCCTCTGGAGGAAACAAAGGATTCGCAGGACCAGATCAGGGGATCACCTCAACGGCACCACCAAAAGAATGGAAATCACCTGACGGCTCTTATGTAGTTATGCTTATTGGTGATCAAATCAGCATATACTCCAAACCTGTGAGCGAACCGGATGTTCTGAATCTGGTTGAACAACGCAGCATAGAGGGAACACTGAAGTCAGCGAGTTGGTCGAAGGATGGTACCCTATTTAATTACGAAACGGACAAGGACGGAACAACAGCCAAGAACTCGTTTAATGTACCTGCTGTTTCAGGTGGAGCTCCTGCGAAATAATTAAAAATGGGGAGTGCGCTCCTCTAAACGAAAGAACATTTTCAGTATGACAAGCATATAGTGGAAGTAACAAAACGTCCTATCTCAGTTCAAACAACTGACGTCGTATGACCGCGCACCGGCTTTTTCTAGAACTGCTGGTGTCTGCGTTTATATAGATGTAGGACAGGGGACCTTCATCCATAACTGGATGTAAGGTCCCTTTGTTGTCTTGCGCTTTTTCTGGTAGGATAAGAGGGATAAGGAGGCGCCGTGAATGGATGTAAAAAGTGCAACAAAGGCAATACGTAATGGAGAAACGGCACCGATCTATGTGCTGTACGGAACGGAGAAGTACCAGATACAGCAATTTACGGATATGTTAAAAGAACAGGTTATTGAAGAAGAACATCGTGATTTTGCGATTATTCCGTATGATTTGTCTGAAACGGCTGTGGAGGTCGTTATTGAAGAAGCGGAGACCGTACCTTTTCTGGTTCCTCGCAAATTAATAATTGTAAGGGACGCGAGCCTGTTCACCGCAGGTAAAGAATCCAAGATTGAACATCAGGTTGATCGTCTGCTTACATATATGGAAAATCCGGCAGATTACAGTACGATTGTTTTCCTGGCCCAAGGGGATAAGCTGGATGAGCGTAAGAAACTGGTGAAGGCTGTCAAGAAACAGGCAGTAGTTCTTGCTTTTGCTCCACTCAGTGGAGATGAGCTGTTGAATTGGATAGTGAAACTGGCGAAGCAGCGTGATGTCTCTTTTGAAGCTGGAGCGGCGGACACACTGGTTAGCTACGCGGGGACAGGGCTTCAGACCTTATCTGCTGAAGTAGACAAACTATGTTTGTTCGCGGGTAATGGGGGAACAATCCGTCGTGCTGATATCGAATCGCTGGTTGCGCGTAGTACGGAGCAGAATGTATTTTCGCTGGTGGAAGAACTCGCCAATTTGCGACTGGAGAAAGCATTGGCTCTTTTCTATGAGTTATTGAAGCAACGCGAAGAACCGATCAAGATTGCGGCTTTAATTGCACGCCAGTTTCGGATCATGATTCAGGTGAAAGAGTTGGGGCAACAAAGTTACTCCCAACAGCAGATTGCCAGTCAGCTTGGTCTTCATCCATATGCCGTTAAGATTGCGGGAGAACAAGCTCGAAAATTTCAAGCGGATCGTCTGAGAATGATCCTGAGTCACCTCAGCGAACTGGATTACCAGATGAAAACAGGAGCGGTGGATAAAGTACTTGGTCTGGAGCTGTTCTTATTAAGACTTGGTGCGTGAATGAATACGTAAACGTAATAGAATACTAGTATGAATAACAAACAAAGCGACCTTTACTCCATGATGGTTAGATCATCGGATAAAGGTCGCTTTGTCTGTGTCTTATACTTATCGAATCAGATACTAAAAAATCCTGAAAGCCTATGCTGTTCAGGATTTTTCCATTGGATCGTATAAGTAACGCTTCTTACGCTTGTGCGGAAAGAGCGTTCAGTTTTTTCGCCAAGCGAGACTTTTTGCGTGCTGCAGCATTTTTATGAACCAGACCTTTAGTTACAGCCTTGTCCAGCTTTTTGGAAGCAGCTTGAATCGCAGCTTTTGCAGTATCAACTTCGTTACTTACCAGAGCAGCATCAGCAGCTTTAACAGCTGTACGGAGTGCAGACTTCTGGGAAGCGTTGAGTGCGCGGCGCTTGTCGCTCGTTTTTACGCGTTTAACAGCGGATTTGATGTTTGGCATTACATTCACCTCCTGTAAGGCATTTGCATGAATACAAACGTTTCACAACTTAAAATATTCTATCACGCTAGCATGTAAAATGCAACAGATATTCCTACGATGTTCGACATGCTGTATAAAGAAACTCTTTTTCCCACACAATATGCTCAAATGCGGTAAGGGAGGCAGGGACAGAATGACACTGGATTTGCAAAACTATACAGTTCGTACCGATTTGGCGATCGATTCCAAGGAAATGGCGCAGGGTGGACAGAAACAGACGATTCCCGGACTACGGGAAGATGTAGAAAAAAAAGAGGGTATTACGATTACACGTATTGATGTACTTAATGATGAAGCAGCACAAGCCATTGGACGGGTGAAAGGTCACTATGTCACTTTGGAGGTACCTTCACTACGGAATGGTGATACGGAGTTACAGGAGCGAGTTGCTGCCGAGTTCACACGTGAAATGGAAGATTTTATGATTAAGGCCGGTGTCAACAAAACATCCAAGATCTTGATTGTGGGCCTGGGTAACTTGAATGTCACCCCGGATTCACTCGGTCCGCTTGTGGTGGAGAATCTGATGGTGACCCGTCAGTATTTTGAATTGGTGCCAGATCAGGTTGCGCCAGGGTATCGGGAAGTCAGCGCGATTGCTCCCGGCGTGTTAGGAACAACGGGCATTGAATCCAGTGACATCGTACAGGGGATTGTAGACCGGACCAAGCCGGATGCCATTATTGCGATTGATGCGCTGGCCTCCCGTTCCTTGGAGCGTGTAAATACAACGATTCAGGTAGCGGACATTGGTATCCACCCAGGTTCCGGTATTGGCAACAAACGGCGTGGCTTGACCCGTGAAATATTGGGAGTTCCCTGCATCGCCATCGGTGTACCGACCGTATGTTATGCGTCCACCATTGTGAACAATGTTATTGAGATGATGCGCTCACACTTCCGCCAGGAAACGGATCAGACAAAACAGATCATGGGCATGCTGGACGACATCGGTGAGGAAGATCGATTAAGTCTGGTGAAAGAGGTGCTGGAGCCATTGGGTCATGACCTCATTGTTACTCCAAAGGAAATCGATGAGTTTATTGAGGGAATTGCCAATGTTATCGCTACAGGACTTAACGCAGCACTCCATGATGCCGTGAATCCGGATAACGTAGCTGCTTATACACACTAAAACTTAAACTGAGCTCAGCAGAAGGTCCGAATCTATCGGACTTTCTTTTTTTGTTCATGAAATCTTTCATCTTCCTGTTCTATCAATTCTTGCAGGCTCATAGAGTTGAAGTATAAGAGTTGTCCAGCAGGGAAGGAGACAGCAGAATGAACAAGATATTGGCCTGGAATATTGGAAAGTGGAAAAAAAGATGTCTGCACGTGCTGGCCATGGGCCGTACGTTGTTGTTGCTTATGATCATATCTGCCTTGTTTTTTGTCGTACTGGGTCTCGGGGGCATGGCAGAGAAACGCTTGAATAGTTCACCCGTTTCTTCCATGAAAGGATTTGCGAGTGCTGTATCAAGCCGCTTTTTCGTCGATATGCTCGGTATGGAGATGCCCCATCTCACCCAAAAAGAACAGACCTCTGCCATATCCGGTGAGAATCTGACCTCATTTGTTTTCCAATTACTGACGAATGTAAACCCTCAAGACCCCAAGAGCCTGATTGCGAGAGAAATGCCGGGCATGGGTTCCAACCAACCTGTTCTGCTCCGTCCTGGATCTGGTAACGAAAAAGCCGAGGCTCCCGAAGATTATCAGCCCGGTCCCGGTCTTACGGATACGGCTTCTGCGGGTGGAGGGAAACCCGGTAGTGAGCTGCACGTTCCACCAGGTCAAGACAATACCGATCCACCTGATTCGAGCGAGCCTGGAGATGGAGAAGGTAAAGAAGATCCCCCAGCGAAGGATGGCGAGAAAGACCATTCAGGCTCACCGACAACAGGCAAAAAATCAATTCTTATCTATCATTCCCATCCACGGGAAGGCTACAATCCACTGCTAGGTACGAAAAGTGATAATCCATCATCAGGCAAATCAACAGGCAATGTGTTTCAAGTGGGAACCTACCTCTCAGACAGTCTGGAGAAGCTGGGAATCGGCGTAGAGCACGCCAAGGATGATTATCCGACCAAAGTAAAGGACTATAACTGGAACTATTCCTATAAATACTCCCGTCAAACGGTAAAAGCGGCACTTGCTCAAAATGACGATCTGACGTATCTCATAGACATTCATCGCGATTCACAGCGTCATGGCAAAACAACAACAACTATTAATGACTTGGGCTACGCCAAAGTGTATTTCATTATTGGACATGAAAATCCAAATTGGCGTCAAAATGAAGCCTTTGCAGCGAAAATTCATAAGAAACTGGAAGCCAAGTATCCTGGGGTATCCCGAGGTGTGTGGGGCAAAGATGGCGGAGGAGCCAACAACGGAGAGTATAACCAAACCCTTTCACCTAACAGCATTTTGATCGAGATTGGCGGTATTGACAATACAGGAGCTGAGCTACAGCGCACATCCAAGATTCTCGCTGATATGATTGCCGAGGTGTATTGGGAAGATCAGAAGGTGGACAAAGCCAGTGCAGAGACCTCGTCGCAGGGTTGATAGGAACTATATAGTAAGAAGACAAAAATAGTAGAGTGGCAGGAGGCAAAGCATATGTCCAGATTCGGTAAAAGACTGTTATCCATCGCTGTATTAATGTTGCTGGGTGTTTTGTTCGGAATGCAGCTAGCTGGCAGTAACTTTCATATGGGTAATCCATCAGGAGGCACGTCAACCGTTGTGACAACTGAGCCAACTGCATCGGTTACCGAATCTGTTCCAACTGCGCCTGTCCAAAAGGAAATCAAGGAACCGCCGTTTGTACCTGTTCAGTCACCAAGCCAAGTGCTTGGGGCAGATCAGAGTAAGGCTCCGGTTGATGTATTGGCAGACAAAACGGCTGGACTATTGCAAAATCTCTCACACAGTGGAATCAAGTGGGTGGTCTCTCTTTTTAGCGGCGTTGCTGAATAAAATACCATGATTTAAAGGTACAATATAACCTCTGGGAGTATCATGATCACACTTTATTATAAAGTTAAGACATCACGGGATTGATGCACTCTGCATCAACTGTTATAATGAAGTGATTGACACTAGGCTGTTTCTGGGGGTAAGGAATGACTGACATTCGGGCGAGACAACGTAAAATTCGTAACTTTTCTATTATTGCACATATAGATCACGGCAAATCAACACTTGCGGACCGGATCTTGGAGCACACAGGTGCGCTCACTTCACGTGAAATGCAGGAACAAGTTCTGGATAAGATGGACCTTGAACGCGAACGTGGAATAACGATCAAGCTACAAGCAGTAGCCTTGACTTACAAAGCGGATGACGGTGAAGAGTATTTATTGAATCTGATTGATACACCGGGACACGTAGACTTCACGTATGAAGTATCACGCAGTCTTGCTGCATGTGAAGGTGCTCTGCTGGTTGTGGATGCGGCTCAGGGAATTGAAGCCCAAACACTTGCCAACGTGTATCTGGCATTGGATAACAACCTTGAAATTTTACCGGTTATCAACAAAATTGACCTTCCGAGCGCTGATCCTGAACGGGTGAAGCAGGAAGTGGAAGATGTTATTGGTTTGGACACAAGTAATGCGGTTTTGGCTTCGGCCAAATCAGGAATCGGAATCAAAGAAATTTTGGAGCAAGTGGTGAAAAGTGTTCCGGCACCAACTGGTGATCCTGACCAGCCTTTGAAAGCGCTGATTTTTGACTCACACTATGACCCGTACAAAGGTGTAATCGTATATGTACGTGTTGTTGATGGCAAAATCAAATCCGGTTCCAAAATCAAAATGATGGCAACAGGTAAATCATTTGAAGTCATTGAAGTTGGAGCCTTCAAACCTCGCATGACCATCGTGGACGAGCTGAACGTCGGGGATGTTGGATTTATCGTTGCAGGTATCCGGCATGTTGGCGATACACAAGTCGGGGATACGGTAACGGATGCCAAAAATTCAACACCGGAACCTTTGCCGGGTTATCGTAAAATTAACCCAATGGTGTATTGTGGTCTCTATCCGATCGAAACATCGGACTATGTTGATCTGCGTGAAGCGTTGGAGAAATTGCAGTTGAACGATGCGTCTCTGAGCTTTGAACCGGAAACATCCAGTGCACTCGGTTTTGGATTCCGTTGCGGATTCCTTGGACTGCTTCACATGGATGTTATCCAGGAGCGGATCGAGCGGGAGTTTAACATTCCGTTGATCACAACGGCACCAAGTGTAATTTATCACGTCACCTTAACCAATGGTGAAGTGATGAAAATCGACAACCCATCCAACTATCCTGAGGTGGGACGGATTGATTATGTCGAGGAACCATACGTCAAGGCAGATATTATCGTACCGAATGATTATGTAGGTACCATTATGGAGCTGTGTCAGAACAAACGCGGTGAATATGTGAATATGGAATATCTGGACACGACCAGGGTTACCATTACCTATGAGATTCCGTTGTCCGAGATTGTATATGACTTCTTCGACCAGTTGAAATCCGGTACCAAAGGATATGCATCCCTGGATTATGAGCTGTCCGGTTACCGTCAGTCCAATCTGGCGAAAATGGATATTGTACTTAATGGCGAACAGGTGGATGCTCTGTCCTTCATCGTTCACCGTGACCGTGCCTATAATCGCGGACGCATTGTCTGTGAGAAACTGCGCGAGCTGATTCCACGGCAAATGTTCGAGGTGCCAATTCAGGCATCCGTGGGTACGAAGGTCGTTGCTCGTGAAACGGTAAAAGCAATGCGTAAAAACGTACTTGCCAAGTGTTATGGTGGTGACATCTCGCGGAAACGGAAACTGCTTGAGAAGCAGAAGGAAGGTAAGAAGCGGATGAAGCAGGTTGGTAACGTTGAGGTGCCGCAAGAGGCGTTCATGGCAGTACTGAAAATTGATGACTAAACAATCTAATTTGAGGTACATCACAGAATGTGTGTATTCAAACTGGATTTAGGAGAATTCAATTTCGGGTACATCACAGAGTGTGTGTATCGAAATTGAATTCTAGGACGTTTGCTTGCAAACATGGGTACAACAAATATTAAATAACTAAGCTGAAAGGGAAGCCGGATGGCTTTCCTTTTTTCAAATAGAGGGGGACTTGCCATGACATTGGCAGCACACAGCCGGAAGACAGGTGCGCCCCAAGCGGTGTATCTTCACATTCCCTTTTGCACGAATAAATGTTTTTATTGCGACTTTAACTCCTACGTTCTGAAAGATCAGCCCGTGATGCAATATCTCGAAGCGCTGGAACGGGAGATGGAACATACAGTCAAGGCGAATCCACCTGGTGAGATCAAGACCATATTTGTAGGTGGTGGTACGCCAACAGCTCTGAAACCGGATGAGATGGCGGTATTTCTTCGTTCCGTCAAAACGTATTTCCCAAATTGGGCGGACGACATTGAATTTTCGATGGAAGCCAACCCGGGAACAACGGATGCGGAAAAGCTCGCTGTGATGAAAGAAGGCGGCGTCAATCGTGTCAGTTTTGGCGTACAGGCTTTTCAGAATGATCTGCTGACAGGCATTGGCCGTATTCATAATACGGATGATGTATATCGGAGTCTGGAGAACGCTCGTAAAGCGGGACTGAATAACCTGTCCATTGACCTCATGTTCGGGTTGCCGAACCAGACCGTAGAGATGTTGAATGAGAGCATCGACAAAGCGCTGGAACTGGATCTGCCGCATTACTCCATCTACAGCCTTAAGGTAGAAGAGAATACACTTTTCCATACACTGTATCAGAAGAACCAGTTACCGCTTCCTCATGAAGATGACGAGCTGGAAATGTATCTTCTATTAATGAAACGTATGAAAGAAGCGGGGTATGGACAATACGAGATCAGTAACTTTGCCAAACCAGGCTTTGAGAGCCGTCACAATATCACGTACTGGCGCAATGAGGACTATTATGGTCTTGGTGCAGGTGCACACGGATATGTGGGCCGCGAACGACATATGAATATTAAAGGTATAAATCCTTATGTTGAAGCTTCACGAGCAGGACTGCCACGTCTGGATCATTTTGAGATTGCTCGCCCGGAGGCCATGGAAGATTATCTGATGGTTGGACTGAGAATGTTGGAGGGGGCTTCGGCCTCTCGGTTTAGCGAACAGTTCGGAGAGTCCATGGAAGAAGTGTTTGCGAAGCCTTTGGGCAAAATGCTTAACGCAGGGTTACTTGAGCGGACGGCAGACGGCTTCCGACTGAGTGAGCAGGGTATCCTGTTCGGTAATGACGTATTTGCGGAGTTTATCGGGTCCATATCGCTGAATTCGTAGCTTGAAATTCTATGCGCTCTGTTGTATATTTATTCATATTGATTTTACAGAGCGTGTTATTTTAACAACTACGAAGTCAGCTTTCCTCTGGAAAGCTTGGTAATAGGAGGAGAGCAGGATGTCGGTAATATGCAGAAAAGCCGTGCCGGAAGATGTTGAACCACTGTATGAAATGATTAAGGGCTATGCAGAGCGTGGGATCATGCTTCCGCGATCACGGGAAATACTGCACCGACAGCTGGAGCACTTTGTTGTAGCCGAAGTGGATGGTGAAGTGGTGGGTTGCGGATCACTTTGTCGTCTGGGCGATGATCTGGTGGAGGTCAGATCGCTCGGTATCTCGGAAGGGCATAAAGGGCTCGGTATTGGCTCCCGATTGCTGGACCGGCTGGTAGAAGAAGCAGAGAAACAACAGATTCCTAAGGTTATGGCGTTGACATATGAAGTGTCCTTCTTCCTCAAAAACGGATTTGCCGTGGTGGAAAAAGAGATTTTCCCCGAGAAGGTCTGGACCGACTGTGTTCATTGCAGCAAGCAGGATTGCTGTGATGAGATCGCCGTATTAAAAGAGCTTAACGTATCGGCCTAACAACAGAATGGACTGCATGGATCGAGCCGAGTCAACCTCTGCCCAACATGCAGTCCTTTTTACTTCAAACTATCTTCAGTAAAGTTGTTAGTACACCACGACATTGGTCTATACTATAAATAGATGAGCCCACTCATCAAACTCACTTGACAATGTTCACGTCAGTTTGGTATTTTTGTATTACCGCTTAGCACTCATCTAGCCGGAGTGCTAACGACATGGGACAGTACAGTCAGAAGGAGGGAATACTCACCATGTTAACAGAGCGTCAACGAATGATTCTGAACGCTATAGTGGATGACTATATCCGTTCAGCTGAGCCCGTAGGGTCCCGGAGCATTTCCAAAAGGGGAGATGTTGGATACAGTCCGGCGACGATCCGTAATGAAATGGCGGACCTTGAAGATATGGGTTTCCTGGAACAGCCGCATACATCGGCAGGACGCATTCCTTCCCATAAAGGCTATCGATATTATGTTGATCACTTGGTTCCTTGGAATCAGGTAGAGCCTCAGGAGTTGGATGATCTGAAGTCGTTCTTCGCTGAAAAGCTGAACGTTATGGAACAAGTTATTCAGCATGCATCCAATATTTTATCACATATGACGAATTATACTTCGATCCTGCTAGGACCGGAAGTATTCCATACGTCCCTTCGCCACTTCCAGTTGCTTCCGCTGAACGAGAGTGAAGCTGTGGCAATCATTGTGACCAATACCGGTCAGGTGGAGAACAAGACGGTCCAGATTCCACCAGAGATCTCGGTAGCCGAGATGGAAAATGTGGTTCGACTGTTAAACACCAAGCTCGTGGGTGTGCCCATTTACAAATTGAAATCCCGTCTCTATACCGAACTTGGGCAAGAGATGGAACGGCATATTACACGTTATGAGGAAGTTATGCAGGTGCTGAACAGTGCCTTTGACAACGAACATGATAATCGTTTGTTCCTCAGTGGTGCCACCAATATGCTGACTCAACCGGAGTTTAAAGATATCGAAAAGGTAAAAGATATTCTTGACCTGCTGGAGGAGACACCAACACTCATGAAATTGATGATGCCCGTGCCGGGTGGATCTGGTATTCAGGTGCGAATAGGTACCGAGAATGATCATGAAGCCTTTGCTAACTGCAGCCTGATTACAGCATCCTATTCATTGGACGGCGAGGCCTTGGGTTCGATCGGTATTCTGGGACCCACGCGGATGGATTACGCACGTGTCATTCATATTCTAAATACACTATCCCGTGATTTGACGTCGATGTTGACGCATCGTTTCAAATAATAGACGGGAATGAACCATTTCATTCGCATAAGGAGGTGAACATCTTGAAAGAGGAGCAATCATTTACAGAAGAACAAGAGGTAACAGAAGCTGAGCAGGAGCCTGTCAATGAAGCTGGCGCTGCAGAAGCACAAGCTGAAGAGATCGCTGATCAGGAGCAGGATGAGCTTGCACGTCTGAAGGCAGAAGCTGAGGAGCAACAGCAGCGTTATGTCCGTGCACAGGCTGATTTTGACAACTTCCGTCGTCGTACGCAGAAGGAAAAAGAGGAATTGGCTAAATACGCTTCGATGAAGCTGGTCACCGAATTGGTACCGGTTATTGATAACTTCGAGCGTGCCATGGCTACTGTACCGGAAGGAACAGAGTCCGAATCTTTCTCCAAAGGCATCCAAATGATTTTCCGTCAATTGGAAACCGTGATGACGAATGAAGGTCTGACGGCGATGGAAACGGTAGGACAACCGTTCAATCCTGAATTCCACCAAGCAATCATGCAAGTGGAGAGCGACGAGTACGAAGAAGGTATCGTTGTTGAGGAAGTCCAAAAAGGCTACATGCTGAAGGATAAAGTGCTTCGTCCAGCTATGGTTAAAGTCAGCTCATAATTTCCAAACAGGAAAGAATGAGTCAGCTCCATGGTTGAACAATGTGGGCGAAGTTTAATATAAAGGTTTGTACACATAGAGCACGATTAGCAACATGAACATCTAATAAGGGTCATACCTGACCCATTCATTTTAAATTGTCGAGGAGGAAATTTTTCCATGAGTAAAGTAATCGGTATTGACTTAGGAACAACCAACTCATGCGTAGCCGTAATGGAAGGCGGCGAGGCTGTCGTAATTCCAAATCCGGAGGGCGCACGTACAACCCCATCCGTGGTTGGTTTCAAAAAAGATGGAGAGCGCGTTGTCGGTGAAACTGCGAAACGTCAAGCGATCACAAATCCGGATCGTACGATCATCTCGATCAAACGTCACATGGGTACTTCCCACAAAGAAACAATCGATAGCAAAGACTATTCCCCACAAGAGATTTCTGCAATCATCCTGCAAAAATTGAAAACTGATGCTGAAGCTTATCTGGGTCAAACGGTAACTCAAGCAGTTATCACTGTACCAGCTTACTTCAATGACAGTCAGCGTCAAGCGACTAAAGATGCGGGTAAAATTGCAGGTCTGGAAGTTCTGCGTATCGTCAACGAGCCTACAGCAGCAGCTTTGGCGTACGGTATGGAGAAATCCGAAGACCAAACGATTCTCGTATATGACCTGGGTGGCGGTACGTTCGACGTATCCATTCTTGAACTGGGTGACGGCTTCTTCGAAGTTAAAGCAACTAGCGGGGACAACCAACTGGGCGGGGATGACTTTGACCAAGTGATCATTGATTATCTCGTAAGTGAATTCAAAAAAGATCAAGGCATTGACTTGAGTAAAGATAAAGCAGCGGTTCAACGTTTGAAAGATGCAGCGGAAAAAGCGAAAAAAGAACTTTCCGGCGTATTGACTACAACGATCTCCTTGCCGTTCATCACGGTTGCTGATGGCGTTCCTCAGCATTTGGAGTTGAACCTGAGCCGTGCGAAATTTGAAGAAATCTCTGCAGGTCTGGTTGAGCGTACGCTTGAACCAACTCGTCGTGCATTGAGCGATGCGGGTATGACAGCTAACGATATCGATAAGATCGTATTGGTTGGTGGTTCCACACGTATTCCTGCAGTACAAGAAGCGATCAAAAAACTGACTGGTAAAGAGCCTCACAAAGGCGTTAACCCGGATGAAGTTGTCGCTTTGGGTGCTGCTGTACAAGCGGGTGTACTGACAGGTGACGTGAAAGACGTTGTATTGCTCGACGTAACTCCACTGTCCCTGGGTATCGAAACAGCAGGTGGCGTATTCACTAAAATGATCGAGCGTAACACAACGATCCCTACAAGCAAATCTCAAGTATTCTCCACATATGCAGACAATCAACCAAGCGTTGAGATTCATGTTCTGCAAGGTGAGCGTGAGATGGCAGCTGGTAACAAATCGCTTGGACGTTTCATGTTGGGTGATATTCCACCAGCTCCACGTGGCGTTCCACAGATCGAAGTTAGCTTCGATATTGATGCCAACGGTATCGTTAACGTATCTGCGACAGATAAAGGTACAAACAAAACTCAAAAAATCACAATCACTTCTTCCAGCGGTTTGAGTGATGCTGAAGTTGAGCAAATGATGAAAGATGCTGAGCTGCACGCTGAAGAAGATAAAAAACGCAGAGAACTCGTTGAAGCGAAAAACAGTGCAGATCAACTGATCTACTCTGTTGACAAAACGATCAAAGATCTTGGCGAAAAAGCAGATGCTGGCGAAGTTGAAAAAGCAAATGCTGCCAAAGAAAAACTGCAAGGCGTTCTGGCTTCCGACAATCTGGAAGATATCAAAGCTGCTACAGAAGAACTGACAGAGATCGTTCAACAATTGTCTGTGAAACTGTATGAGCAAGCACAGGCGCAAGAGCAAGAAGCACAAGGTACTGAAGAGCAACAAGGTTCTGCTAAACGTGACAACGTCGTAGACGCTGATTACGAAGTTGTGGATGAAGATAAAAAACAAAACTAATTCGTAGTTCTACGCGAATTAAACATCGGTGACGTTCGAATTAGAGGGAAAGTCATAGCCGGGGCTCCCGCGCTTTGGCTTTCCTTTTGTCACGATGTGCGATATGGTGAATGATATGGGGGTGGAAGAGTGGCTAAAAAGCGTGATTATTATGAGGTGCTTGGCGTTAGTAAAACGGCTAACGACGATGAGATTAAAAAGGCTTACCGTAAGCTTGCCCGTCAGTATCACCCTGACGTAAACAAGGCTGCTGATGCGGAAGCTAAATTTAAAGAAGTTAAAGAAGCTTACGACGTAGTGAGTGACGGCCAGAAGCGTGCACAATATGATCAATATGGTCATGTCGATCCGAATCAGGGTGGATTCGGTGGTGGCGGTGATTTTGGCGGCGGCGGATTTGGCGACATCTTCGACATGTTCTTTGGCGGCGGTGGCGGTGGACGACGTGATCCAAATGCTCCGCAACGGGGGAATGATCTGCAGTACACGATGACGATTGAGTTCAAGGAAGCCGTATTCGGTAAAGAAACCGATATTACGATTCCGCGTACTGAAGGCTGTGATACTTGTCATGGCTCAGGTGCCAAACCTGGAACGAAACCGGAAACCTGCTCGGTCTGCCAAGGTAGCGGTCAGCAGGAAGTCGTGCAAAATACACCGTTTGGTCGTATGGTTAATCGTCGTGCATGTTCGAACTGTAGTGGTTCGGGCCAAATTATCAAAGAAAAATGTACAACGTGCAGTGGTAGCGGTAAAGTTCGCAAGCAACGCAAAATCCATGTTCGCATTCCAGCGGGTGTAGATGATGGCGCGCAGCTGCGTATGACAGGTGAGGGCGAGGGAGGCCTGCGTGGCGGACCAGCGGGAGATCTGTATATTGTCATTCGCGTGAAATCACATGATTTCTTCGAGCGTGAAGGTGACGATATTTATTGCGAAATCCCACTTACCTTTGCTCAGGCAGCTCTGGGAGATGAAGTTGAAATCCCAACGTTGACTGAAAAAGTGAAGTTGAAAGTACCAGCTGGTACACAAACGGGAACGTATTTCCGACTCAAAGGCAAAGGTGTACCACGCCTGCGCGGTATGGGGCAAGGGGATCAACATGTGAAAGTGGTTGTAGTTACACCTAGTAAGCTGAATGACGAGCAGAAGGATCTGCTTCGCCAAATTGCTGCGCTGGATGGAGAGCAAACACATGAGCATGAACAATCTTTCTTTGATAGAGTGAAACGCGCCTTCCGCGGCGACTGAGAATAAAATAAAGCAAGCCCAAAAGGACACCACAGCGGTTTTTACCGCAGGGTGTCCTTTTTTGTACGCCTTTTTTAGTGGTTCAGTGGTTTTTGCAAAATCCATGGATGTAGGATACGAGGGCAGTAGCAAATTGTGGGAGCATTTCGGTATATTCTGAGCAAACTTGCGGAAAGATAGCATGGCGAGAATGATATGCATAGCTGATATGCGAGAAATTAGGGAAGCAGGTGAAGCGGATGACCGAGAAAAATATTTTGGCGTACTTTCACAGCCCGGAGCAGGCTCAAGGGGCAGCCAAAAAACTGGAGGCATTGCGAGTGGAGGACCTGTCAATTAATCGATTCAGCCGATATGCGGGTGTAGGACCAAGCGGGGCTTCCTACAAGCCGGGCGTTTCCGGCAGTTTTTCATCATGGGTGCCCGATTCGATGCAAACAAATGCCAGTGCTGGAATCATGGCTGCGGCGGACCCTTCTGCAAGCGGGATGAGTGATGGTGGACAAGGTGGACCTACGGGAATGGATGTATTACTAACTGTCGTTGTAGACGAATCGGTACATCACCGCGCTATGTCCATAATCGAACAAGCCGGTGGAATGATCTAGTTTCAAGAAATATATATTTAGATCAACAATATAAGATTCAATCTAAACATTTACACAATAACGGAGAGGACAGAAAAAACCTGAAGAAGCGAAGCGTTCGCCTTTATCCCCGGATTTTCCCTTTGGAAGAAGGAATTAAAAAAAATCTGGGGATAACAGCGATCGGAAGGTTGTTCTGTCATCGGAGTGTCAGTGTAAATACGATTTAGTTGAACTTATAAAATCTGAAGGAGGAGCATTACAATGGCAGAACATGAACGTCCAGGCAAGATTTTAACGAAAACGGAAAAGATGAAACGATTGCAGTCCGCCAAAAATGAAGACGTGGAATTCAGCGCTGAAGCTGCGGATCATGAAGATATAGAAGCACTACGCCGCAGTGAAGCGGCTGATCGACGTCAGGGACGGGAGCTTCATGACTGAAGATCGCTCGGCAGTGACTCTCGAAGCTGTTTTTACAAGCTGGACTGAGGCGGAGTCTGCACGAAGAGCCCTGGAATTGCTGCACCCAAACCAATTAAGTATCGAGAGCCTTGGCAATGAAGCATCTGCATTGGACTCACACGATGTTACGGGCTTCGATAATTCCCCTACAGCCGTCGTTGGAGGATTTAGTGGCGAACTGAATGTACTTGCCCTGATTAGTGATGAAACGGAAATGCTGTCCAATGGTCAGGTGTATGATACACCCGAAGAGGATTCGGCAAACAGGCTAAAACAAGAAATTTTGCTGACCGTGTCCGTATCCAACGATTCGCTCCCGCAAGCCGCTGAGATGATCACGCAGAATGGTGGGCGTTTTTGCTAAGTGAGATTCGAATTATGCAAAATGCTGAAGTAAATGAAACAGATATGTATGAATAGATGACAGGATATTCGAGCAGTCAGGCTGCGGATATCCTGTTTTGTTTTTCTTTTACTGGTGCGGCTTTGTGCTCCGGCTAGCTTGTGTAGTACAATAGTTGGGATGTTTGAAAAATGAGGAGGAAAAACCAAGTATGTTATGGCATGAACTAACAATACATACCACAGAAGAAGCTGTGGAGATGATTTCGAATTTTTTACATGAAGCGGGTGCTGGAGGGGTTTCGATTGAAGAGTCCGGTACTTTAAATAAAAAACGGGACACGACATATGGTGAGTTATACGACGTTCCTTTGAATGATATTCCGGAAGGTTTTGCGGTCATCAAAGGGTACTTCTCCGAAGGTACGGACATGGTTGCATTGCAGTCAGAAGTTAATCCGAGAATTGAGGAACTCTCCGAATTCGGAATTGATACAGGTGAGGTTCGTTATGAGACGCGTACAGTGGATGAAAATGACTGGGCAACAGCCTGGAAGCAATATTTCAAGCCGGTACGTGTATCGGAACGTCTGACGATTAAACCAACATGGGAAGAGTATACGCCAGAGAGTCCAGATGAGAAAATAATTGAGCTTGACCCAGGCATGGCTTTTGGTACAGGAACCCACCCAACGACCTCCCTCTGCTTGCGCACACTGGAAACGGTTATTCAGGGCGGGGAGGAAGTTATTGACGTAGGTACAGGTTCTGGTATTTTGGCTATAGGAGCGATAAAACTTGGCGCAAAACATGTACTGGCGCTTGATCTTGATCCGGTTGCGGTAATCAGTGCCAGGGAAAATGTGGAACTGAATGGGCTGGAGCAACAAATTACGGTTAAAGAGAGTGATCTGTTGTCCGTCCTTGGGAGTCAGGACCCTGCGATTGGTGTGCAACTGCCAGTTAAAGTTGTTGTTGCGAACATTCTGGCTGAGATCATTTTGTTGTTCGTGGACGATGTCTATAATGCGCTTGAGTCTGGTGGCACCTATATTGTGTCGGGCATTTGGAAGAACAAAGAGCAAGTGGTGCATGATGCACTGGTAGCCTCCGGGTTTGAAGTGAGTGCGATCCACCGTGATGAGGATTGGCTGGCGTATGTAGCCAGAAAGGGGTAACGTATGGACTTTTGGAATTCGTTCTTTCGTTATCCGATCGATCAGCTTCCGTTTTTCCTGCTGACCATCCTGATCGCATTTACGGTGCATGAATTCTCGCATGCATATTTCGCCAACAAATTCGGTGATCCGACAGCCAAGCTGTTGGGTCGGGTCACGCTGAATCCGGTTGTACACTTTGACTTGTTTGGTGTGCTGTTGCTCATTATTGCCGGCTTTGGTTGGGCACGTCCAGTTCCGGTTAATCGGGCTAACTTCGACAAGCCTAGATTGATGGGTATCATCGTATCCGCAGCAGGGCCTCTGAGCAATCTGTTGCTCGCGATCATCGGTACAATCATCTATGCTTCACTGGTTGGTTCGGGCGCACTCGGCGGCATTGATAATGAGCGGCTGCTGACAGCAATCACGACGTTCTTCGCTATCTTTAACTTAACCAACTTTTTCCTTTTCCTGTTTAACTTGATTCCGTTGCCTCCACTGGATGGTTATCGGATTCTGGAAGATGTAGTGCCACCTTCAATTAGCCGCAAGCTGCAAGGGGTGGAGCAATGGTCCATTTTTATCTTCCTATTGATTCTTGTTATACCTCCGTTGCAAAATGTGACGATTCAACCTTTGTATGAGTTTGCGCAAACGATGTATGTGGATCTGGCAAAGCTGGTTATTGAATTATATCGCTAAAAGCGTATCGTGTTTTGGGCTGATATACTGGTCAGAAACACGTAAAAGTTGTATGATCATCTGTGGCGATTGGATTCACGCCTGCCAGCAGGCAGGGTGAATTCCAGTCATAACAGGACAGAATGGGTGGATTGACTAATGCAGCGATATTTTGTATCTGCAGAACAGTTTAATGAACACGCTGTGATCATCACAGGTGATGATGCACGCCATATCGGCAAGGTCATGCGTGGTAAACCTGGAGATAAACTGATTGTCAGTGACGGAAACTCCAGAGAGGCATTAGTTGAAATTGAAAGTATTGAGACAGGCCAAGTGACGGCCAATATTGTAGAGCCTCTGGTTATGGACCATGAAGCACGAATCCGCGTAACCGTGGCACAGAGTTTGCCCAAGGGTGACAAGATGGAAACGGTCATCCAGAGATGTACCGAGATTGGGGCGGTATCATTCGTCCCCTTTCTATCAGAACGTACGATTGTGCAATATGATGCCAAGAAAGAAGGCAAACGGTTGGAGCGGTGGCGGAAAATTGCCAAGGAAGCTGCCGAACAGAGTCACCGGAATCGCATTCCATCCGTCGAGCAGCCGCTTTCCTGGAAAGGGTTGTTATCTTCTTTTGAGGGCTATAGCCTGGTATGTTATTGTTATGAGAAAGAAAACGGTAAACAGCTGAGAGATGCGCTGAAACCGTTTGTGGAGCAACTTTCATCTGATGCAAGTGCAGATGTACTGATCGTTGTTGGACCTGAAGGTGGATTTTCCGAGAAGGAGACGGCCGAGGCCGATCAGGCTGGTGCTGTATCCGTTGGACTGGGCAAACGCATTTTGCGTGCCGAGACAGCGGGAATGGCAGCACTAACTTGTGTGCTATATGAATCCGGAGAAATGGGAGGAATGTAATTATGCCATCCGTGGCGTTTTACACCTTAGGCTGCAAAGTTAATTTCTATGATACAGAGGCGATTTGGCAATTGTTCAAAAACGAAGGATACGATCAAGTGGACTTTGACGAACAGACAGCGGATGTATACTTGATCAATACTTGTACAGTGACCAATACCGGCGACAAAAAGAGCCGTCAAATTATTCGTCGTGCCATTCGGCGCAATCCGGAGGCCATTGTGGCCGTTACAGGCTGCTATGCGCAGACTTCTCCGGCAGAGATTCTGGATATCCCTGGCGTGGATCTGGTTATCGGTACACAGGATCGTGACAAGATTCTGCCATATGTCAATGAAATTCAGGAGTCCCGTCAACCTGTTAACGCGGTGCGGAATATTATGAAAACCCGTGTATTTGAAGAAATGGACGTACCGGATTTCGCTGACCGTACCCGCGCATTCCTGAAGATTCAAGATGGTTGCAACAACTTCTGCACGTTCTGCATTATTCCATGGTCTCGTGGACTCTCTCGCAGCCGGGAAGCGAACAGCATCATTCAACAGGCGCATCAACTCGTACACGCTGGATACAAAGAAATTGTTTTGACAGGTATTCATACAGGTGGGTATGGGGATGACATGGAGAACTACGATATGACCGATCTGCTGTGGGATTTGGATAAAGTAGAGGGCTTGGAGCGTATTCGAATCAGCTCGATTGAAGCCAGCCAGATTGACGATCGCATGCTCGACGTGATTAAACGTTCGGATAAACTCGTACGGCACTTCCATATTCCGCTGCAAGCTGGTGATGATACAGTATTGAAACGCATGCGTCGCAAGTATACGACAGAAGAATTCTATAACAAAATGCTTCGCATTCGGGAAGCGATGCCGGACGTGGCGATTACGACGGACATTATTGTTGGATTTCCAGGTGAGACGGATGAGATGTACCGTAATGGCTATGAGTTGATGCGGAAGATCGGTTTTTCCGAAATGCACGTCTTCCCTTATTCGAAGCGTACAGGTACACCAGCAGCACGGATGGAAGATCAGGTGCACGAAGAGGTCAAAAATGCACGTGTGCATGAACTGATTGAGTTGTCTGAGCAGATGCAGCTGGAGTACGCTGAGCAGTTTGTCGGACAGGTACTGGATGTTATTCCCGAAGGTGAAGCCAAAGGCCGCGAGGGAAGTGGCAAGCTGCACGGTTATAGCGACAACTACATTCAACTGGTCTTTGACGGAACCATGGATATGGTCGGTAAAGTGTGCCGAGTTAAAGTGGTTGAAGCCGGCGTCAACGAGAGTCAGGCTACGCTGGTACGTGTGTTGGAAGAGAAACTTAAGTCCGCCGCGATGTAATCGAGGCGTCAGAAACAAGGATTTCATTTCCTTGGGGAGCTTACCCGGGGAGATGAGGTCCTTCTTTTGCAAAAAATAAGATAAAGATATCGAAGTTGATGGGGGAGAGCACGATGAACAAAAAAGAAATTTCAGCAGGCGGAGTTGTTTATAGAACAGGGGAAGACGGACGTCTTCAAATTCAGCTTATCGTAGATCGTTATGGTAAAACAACTCTCGCCAAGGGCAAAATGGAAGATGGAGAAACAATTGAACAGACGGCACTGCGCGAGATTTTGGAAGAGACAGGTATGGTGGGTCGCATTGTAGAGCCGGTTGATATCATTGCTTACACGTACCAACATGCAGATTTTGGCCCGGTGGACAAGGAAGTTCATTATTATCTCGTTGAAGCCGAGAGTGGTGATCTACAGCCTCAGATTGAAGAAATCAAGGGTGTGGATTGGTATGCTCCGGAAGAAGCATGGTCCTTACAGCAGCAGAGCGGATATGATAATAACGATGATATCTTGCGTGTAGCCCTGAACAAGTTAGGCATTAACGTATAACGCATTATAGTTCTAGTTCGAGTCAGTTAGCCGCGCGCTCTGTGGGTCTGGATAGGCAGATCATCAAGCCATGGGTGACTTCGCCGCGGGGGCGTGGACCGGTGGTTTTTTGTGCCAGATTGGCAAGTAACAGAATGGCAAAGCGAGCAGTGAACTGGTGATGTTAAAAAGGGTCTGGGCATGCGCAATCTGTGCCCCGTTGTCCGCTGTCAGCCAGGCCGAAGCTGCATGCAGCTGGCCGATCAGCGGCATAAACAGCAGCGCTCCCGCAATGTTTAATACAACATGGGAGGCTGCGACAAATTTGCCTGCGGATGCTCCGCCCGCGGCAGCAATCACAGCGGTGATGCAGGTCCCCACGTTGGACCCGATCACAATGGCGATGCCGATCTCCACAGGCAATACCCCTGTGGCTGCGAGCGTAATCGCCATGCTAATGACAGCTGCGCTGCTGTGAATGAGTGCTGTCAGACAGGCACCTGCCAGGAAGCCCCACCACAAGCTGTCGGCCGAGCGGTCGAGAAACCATTGAAATACGCCCATGCTCCGCAAGGGTAAGGCAATGGATTGCATCACCTGAATGCCTGTCATAACAAGTGCAAATCCCGCAGCTGCGAGGAAGCTGTACTGGATGTTAAACAGAGTCCGGCGTGTGCGTTCAGGAGCGGCCAGATTGCGTTCACCAAGTACAACAAACATGGCCCAGCCCGTTAGCGACAGGACGAGTAGCGGCAGGGAAGCACGTCCGATCTGCAATCCCACCAGCTCCGTTGTCAGGCATGTCCCGATGTTGGTGCCGAGGATGATGCCGAGTGTCCGCCCATAGGTAATTAATCTGGCATTAGCCAGTCCAATGGTGAGTACGGTGACCGCAGTACTGCTCTGTAACAAGGCCGTTGCACCTGCACTGAAGGCCATGCCTTTCCATGGAGCAGAGGTGGCGCGATTGAGCCAACCTGCCAACATGGGCCCAGCCATGCGCTGCAAGGCGGTTTCCATCAGCTTCATGCCACCAAAAAAGATAATAAGCCCATAGAGTAGGGGCAATATAACATCTCTAAACATAGAAACACCATTCCTTCCGTCCGGTTCCTTAACTCATCCTATGAGTAAGAAAAGACAACCATGACAAGCCTAAAGGAATTCAGAGTGAAGCGAACCTTAATACTACGCCCAATTCGAAAGATACGGTGATTCGTGCAAACGCAGCGAAGAAGACGAAATTGTTACCGAAGAAGCGAAGCGCTCGCCTTTATCCCCGGATTTTCCCTTTGAGAAAAGGGAATCAAAAAAATCTGGAGACAACAGCGATCAGAAGAACAATTCGTCGCCGTAGTGTCACTCATACAGCGCTTAAAGTAACAACTTAGCGCCAACGCTCTCAACTGCCCCACCCCAATTCGAAAGATACGGTGATTCGTGCAAACGCAGCGAAGAAGACGAAATTGTTACCGAAGAAGCGAAGCGCTCGCCTTTATCCCCGGATTTTCCCTTTGAGAAAAGGGAGTTCAAAAAAATCTGGGGATAACAGCGATCAGAGGAACAATTCGTCGCCGTAGCGTCTCCTTTGCACCAAACCTATCTTTTCAACTAACTATGAAAGAAGTGGATCTACCTTGCCATCAGTTACACTCGAACGCAGTCGCAAAAAGCGGCTTGAACATGCACATCCATGGATATTTAACAATGAAATTGCCTCTGTTGACGGAAACCCGGAACCGGGAGATCTGGTCAATGTATTGAATCATCAAGGTCGCTATCTGGCGACAGGTTATTACAATCCCGCATCTCAGATCACAGTAAGAGTTGTAGCGTATCAACCCTTGGAGTTCGAACAGATGGATACGGCGTTCTTTGCAGCGCGTTTTCGCGATTGCTTGCGTCATCGGGAACGCTTTATCCAGGATGGAGAGGCATACCGTCTCGTTTACGGAGAAGCTGATTTTCTGCCAGGATTGATCGTTGACCGATTCGGCAGCATCCTCGTTGTACAGTTGCTTACACTTGGCATGGATCGTTGCCGTGAAGCCATTGTACAAGCACTCATTGAAGTAATGCAGCCGGAAGGCATATACGAGCGCAGTGATGTCTCGATTCGTGAACTGGAAGGTTTGGAGCAGACCAAAGGTCCGCTGTACGGAGAGTGCCCACGACATGTCACCGTTACAGAAAATGGACTACTCGTTAAAGTGGACATCGTGGAAGGACAGAAGACAGGTTACTTCTTCGACCAACGCGAGAATCGTGCAGCGATCGAACCCCTCATGAAGGGTTGGGGCTACAAGAGTGGAATAACACTTCAAACGACCGAGCAGGATGGCACAGAGCAGCTCTTGCCTGTGAATAAAAGCGGTAAGGTAGTTACATTCCCTTACTGGGACGGTGCCACCGTACTGGAGTGCTTCTCACACACGGGCAGCTTTACGTTGAATGCTTGCAAGTATGGAGCCAAAAAAGTGACTTGTCTTGATATTTCGGAGCATGCCATTGAGAGTGCACGAACAAATGTGGAGCTGAACGGTTTCACCGACCGGGTCGAATTCGTAGTTGCTGATGCATTCCAGTACTTGCGTGAACAAGTGAAGGGGCTGGATGAACGTACTGCACGTGCGCGTGCAGGCGAACAGAAAGTGGATACATCCAAAGCGCTTGCAGCTGGCGGTAAAACATTTGATGTGGTCATCCTTGATCCTCCTGCATTTGCCAAAACGAAATCAGCAGTCAAAGGTGCATGCCGTGGATATAAGGATATCAACCTGCAAGGAATGAAACTGGTTAATGAGGGCGGATATTTGGTAACAGCCAGCTGTTCGTATCACATGCGTCCAGACCTCTTCCTGGATACGATTGCGGATGCAGCGGAAGATGCAGGCAAAGTGCTGCGTCTAATCGACTGGAAGGCAGCTGGTAAGGATCACCCGCAAATTTTGGGCGTGGATGAAGGACATTACCTGAAATTTGCTATTTTCGAAGTGCGCAGTAAAAAGAATTAAGTGTATGATTTAAGTTCCAATGAAGTATAGGTCAAGTCAAAAGTCCACAGTTTGAGCAGCTGCGGGCTTTTTGCCGTGTTAACGGAGATGATCTCCGGTTTTACCGGATAGTGGCAAACGTATGTTCCGAACCAAGTCAGATATGTTATACTGGGAATTAAAATCTTGTACGTGTGGTTTGGAGGATTAGACATGTCCGTTCGTTTTGTTATTGGCCGGGCAGGCAGTGGCAAAAGCTCGCTGATTACCCGGGAAATTACATCCCTGCTTCAAAAGGAGCCGCAAGGTAAACCTTTGATTTTACTTGTTCCCGAACAGAGTTCTTTTCGAACAGAGCAGGCATTGGTGTCTTCTGGAGCAATTAAAGGTACCATGCGTGCAGAAGTGCTCGGCTTTCGCCGTTTAGCCTATCGTGTCATGCAGGAAGCAGGCGGTTCTGCCCGTATTCCGATCGGAGCCGAAGGCAAAAAAATGCTCCTCTACAAAGTAATCCAGCGCCGTAAGGAAGAATTGAAGCTGTTTGGTGCATCCGGCAGCCAGTTGGGTTTTATAGGCGAATTAAATGACTTATATAGTGAATTTAAACGTTATGAAGTTGATCCATCATTGCTGGAAGAAGGGCTGTCTGTAGGGAATACCTCATCCACTTCGCCAATTCTGGAGGACAAGTTGCATGACTTGAATCTGATATATCGTGACTATGAACAGGAACTGACCAATTTATATATTGATGATGAAGACACGTTGACCGAGCTGACAGATCGTTTGTCGGAAAGTGCATTGCTGCAGGATGCCCAGATCTGGATTGATGGTTTTCAGGGATTCACACCACAGGAGATGAGTGTGATTGGTCGGCTGATGTTGCAGTCCTCTTCCGTGACGATTGCACTGACATTGGATCGCCCTTATGATCACGGGGCTCTGCCTGGAGAAATGGAACTGTTCTATCCCACGGCGAGTGCCTACGCGCGTCTCAAAGGAATGGCTGAAGAACTGGGTGTACCGAGCGATATAACCGTGCTAGATTCGGAGATTCTACCGAGATACAAGGATCGTCCGGGACTTGCTCATCTGGAGGCTGGTTTCGACCGCCGAATTCGTTGGAAAAGTGATGGCCTTGATTCCAGAATCCGACTGGTTGCAGCGGAGAACCGACGAGCTGAGATGGAGGGAGCACTTCGTGAGATGCGGCGTCTGGCACAAAACGAAGGTGCGCGTTATCGGGATATGGCGGTACTTGTTCGTCAGTTGGATACCTACGCTGATATAGCTGAACCTCTATTCAGGGATTATGACGTACCCGTCTTTCTGGACCGCAGAAGGAATGAACTTCATCATCCATTATCTGAGTTTATCCGTTCCGCAATGGATATTGTTCGGCGCCACTGGCGTTACGAGGATGTATTTCGCTGTGTCAAAACGGATCTGCTGCTTCCGCGTGATGGTTCCATCACTCGTGAAGATATGGACCAGCTTGAGAATTATGTACTGGCATGTGGTATTCATGGATATCGCTGGACTGACGGCAAACCGTGGAAGTATGTACCAAGCCTGTCGTTGGAAGATAACGGTCAAGATGGCCGTAGTCGAGGACGCGACCAAGTGCTTTCTTTAATGGAGAGCTGCCGAACGGTCATTACAGATTCCATGGGTGCTTTTGAGAAACGAATGAAAAAGGCAAAGACAGCCAAAGACCAATGCGAGGCATTATACAGACTGCTGGAAGATGCCGAGATCCCATGGAAGTTGGAACATATGTCTGCTGAAGCTAAGGCTCAAGGTGACCCCGAACGGTCGAGAGAACATCGGCAGATGTGGGGAGCTGTGCTGGATTTATTGGATCAGATGGTCGATATGATGGGGAATGAACGGCTGGATATCACTCTGTTTGCCGGGATGATCGAGACCGGATTGACGGAACTGAAGTTGGGTCTCGTACCACCAGCACTTGATCAGGTTTTGGTGGGTTCCATGGACCGTACACGTCTTCAGGACATCAAATACGTATTTATCCTTGGCGCAGTGGATGGTGAATTGCCCGCCGTACCTCAGGATGATGGCGTATTAACGGAACTGGAAAGAGCGTTGCTGACAGAGAGAGGCGTGGCGCTTGGACCAGGTGCAACTAGGCAAATGTTAGATGAACGTTTTCTAATCTATACGGCACTTACAGCGGCAAGCAGCCAGTTGTGGCTGAGTTATCCGGTTGCTGATGATGAGGGAAAAACACTGCTTCCTTCCGAGATTGTCCGCCATGTACGGAAAATGTTTGGTCTACAAGAACAGCCATTGCTCGCTCAACCACCGGTTGCGAACTCTGAAGAAGCGCATTGGTCCTATGTCACCCATCCAGGTCAGAGTCTGTCTACGCTCATTGGACAATTGCGCAAATGGCGCCGCGGAGAAGAAATCCCTGAAATGTGGTGGGCGGTCTACAATTGGCATGTATCTCGGGAGACAAGCAGACCTCAGCTGGAGCGGTTGATGGGATCGATCTTTTATCGTAATCGGGCATTGCCACTACGTACAGCCACCAGTCGCAGATTGTATGGCACAGAGGTAAGGACGAGTGTCTCGCGAATGGAGCGGTTCGTAGCTTGTCCGTTCTCCCATTTTGCTTCGCATGGGCTGCGCCTCAAAGAACGGCAATTGTACCGTCTTCAGGCTCCCGATATCGGACAACTGTTTCATGCTGCACTAAGCCAGCTGGCTATGCGGTTGCGTGAAGAAAATCGTAGTTGGGGCAGCTTGACTCCAGACCAATGCCGCAAGGAAGCGGAGCAAACCGTGGAGCAGATTGCACCGCAACTGCAAGGAGAGATTTTGCTAAGCACCAAGCGATACGGTTATATTTTCCGCAAATTAAAGGACATTGTTAGCCGGGCATCCATTATTCTCGGTGAACAGTCCAGACGTGGAAGTTTTGAACCAATTGGGCTGGAGCTTGATTTTGGACCGGATAAAACGCTGCCGCCACTGCGTTTTGAACTGGAGAACGGCTGTGTGATGGAGATCGTGGGTCGTATTGACCGTGTGGATGTGGCAGAAGGAGAGAATGGTCTGCTCTTGCGTGTCATTGACTATAAATCTAGCCAGACGGACCTCAAGTTACATGAAGTGTACTATGGTCTGTCATTACAGATGCTCACCTATCTGGAGGTACTGCTTAGTGCTGCCGAGGAATGGCTTGGGGAAACGGCGATGCCGGGCGGAACGCTGTATTTCCATGTGCATAATCCGCTGTTGCAATCCGCAAACGGCATGACATCGGAGCAGGCTGGGCAAGAACTGCTGAAACGGTTCAAAATGAAAGGTTTGCTGCTGGCGGACCGGGACGCAATTGCGCAAATGGACAACACCCTGGATAAGGGGTATTCAGCCATTATTCCGGTTGCCCTTAAGGCGGATGGCAGCTTTTATAGCAGTGCTGCTGTAGCTACGCCAGAGCAATGGGATACGCTGCTTGCTTCGGTTCGCAGTAATATCCGCGAGATTGGTACCCGAATTACGGATGGGGATGTGGCCATTGAGCCTTATCGTATCCAGCAGGAAGTGGCGTGCACGTTCTGTCCGTATAAGCCTGTTTGTCAGTTTGATGAGAATATAGAAGGAAATGAATATAACCTGTTGTCCAAACCGGGCAAACAGCAAATCTGGGATATGTTATCTCACACCAAGGGAGGGGAAACATCATGACGAATATGCCAAAACCGGAAGGAAGCTTCTGGAGTGATGACCAGTGGAGTGCCATCTCGGAAAGTGGAGAAGACATTCTGGTTGCCGCTGCGGCGGGATCAGGCAAAACAGCCGTATTGGTTGAACGAATTATTCGCAAGATCGCAGATCCCTCCCAAGGATTCAGTGTGGATCGTTTGCTTGTAGCTACGTTTACCAAAGCGGCCGCCGCCGAGATGAAACAACGGATTCGGGAAGCACTGGAACGTGCACTTGAAGAACAGCCTGGAGAAGAACATTTGCGTAAGCAGCTGTCTCTGCTTGGGCGGGCATCTATTACAACGCTGCATTCATTCTGTATGGAAGTCATTCGCCGGTACTATCAGCAAATTCCGCTCAACCCGGCTTTCCGTATCCTGAATGAAAATGAAGCGGAAATCATGCGACAGGAACTGCTCGAAGAACTGTTTGAGGAAAAGTATGGCGAAGAAGATGAAGGGAGTACATTCCGCGAATTGGTGGACTGGTTCAGTGGAGAGCGAAACGATGATGCGATGCATCGACTTGTGCAACGATTGTATGATTTCTCCCGCAGTCATTCCTGGCCGGATCATTGGCTCTCAGAGATGGCATCCGCTTTTCAGGTGGAAAGCGTGGAGGCACTTGGACATTCAGCTTGGGTTCAGAGCATTTTGCGTGATGCGGCTCTTGCCTTAAGTGGTGCAGCAGGACTGCTCCGTCAAGGCATCCATATTTCCATGCAGCCTGAAGGTCCGGCACCTTATGCAGATACGTTAAAAGAAGACCTGGTCATGGTGGAAGAGCTATTGTCTGCGGCCCAGGTTATGCCATGGGAGAGATTACCTGAAGTGTTTCAACCCGCTGCATTTAGCAAACTGAAACCCTGCAAAAAGGATCAGACGGACCCGGCTTTACAGGATCAGGTAAAAGAACTCCGTGAGGCTGCGAAAAAGGCAGTTTCCGACCTGAAAGGCTCATTGTTTGGAAGAACTGCGTTTTCGTTCTGGCAGGAACTGGAGCAGGCGGCACCACTCATGCAGGAGTTGTCGAGGCTGGTTAGTACATTTGGAGAACGTTATCGACAGGCCAAACAGGAACGTGGGCAAGTGGACTTCAGTGATCTGGAGCATTACTGCCTTCATATTTTGCGACATGAGGATTCAACGCCAGATCTGTCGATGCCTTCCGATGCAGCTATGGAGTATCGTTCGCGATTCGATGAAGTGTTACTTGATGAATATCAGGATACCAATACGGTTCAGGAAGATATCGTGAAACTGATCTCCAGAGAAAACCCGGGTAACCGATTCATGGTAGGTGATGTCAAACAGAGTATCTACCGTTTCCGGTTGGCCGAGCCGGGTCTATTTATGAATAAGTATCGCCAGTATGGAGCGAGCATCCGTGAGGATGGAAGTGTTGCAGATCGCCTGAATCGTACAGGTCAACGTATTGATCTTGCACGGAATTTCCGCAGTCGTGCAGAAGTCGTGCATTCGGTCAACATGATATTCCGGCAACTCATGAACGAAGGTGTGGCAGAGATTGCTTACGATGAACGAGCTCAACTGGCATATGGGGCTACGTTTCCGTTAGAGACGCTTGGCGATGAGGTGTATACCCCTGAACTCATGCTGATCGATCGTCAGGGCGGTGGTCCTGATCTGACAGAGAGTACGGATGAGAACGCGGATTCATCTGTTTCCGCAGAACTGGAGAGTGCCGAACTTGAAACGGCCCAGTTGGAAGCGCGGGCGATCGCAAGGCGTATTCGTGAGATGGTTGGGGATACGGACAAACCTGCCCTCCATGTATATGACAAAGCCCTGCAAACAATGCGCCCGGCACGTTACGGCGACATGGTCATCTTGTTGCGTTCGACCTTGATGTGGGCTCCGCTCATGATTGAGGAGTTCAGACAGCAGGGGATTCCTGCTGGAGGAGAACAGAGCAAGGGCTACTTCCAGGCTACGGAAGTGGAAATCATGATGTCTCTGCTTCAGCTTGTTGATAATCCAAGGCAGGATATTCCGCTCGCTTCCGTGCTTCGTTCCCCGATTGTCGGACTGGACGAAGAAGAACTGGCACAGATTCGGCTCGGTGACAAAAGACAGTCATTCTATGATGCGGTTATATCGGCTGCTGGAGAATGGGGCGATTCCTCCACGAATGCCGTACAACAATCCTGGCAGGATAACGATCCTGATTCCAATATCGTCCAGTTGCAGTGGCCGGAAGCCTGGTCAGAGATGGAACAGGGACAGCGGGAGACAGCCGCTTCAGTCGAGGCAGAGATCCTGGATGATGTCTATGAATTCGATGTGCATACAGTGCATACAGATGGAATGCAAGATGCTGGTGTTGCTGGACATGCAAGCGAGGATCTGGACACAACGGAGACTTCAGGTTCGGAGTTGCAGCAAAAGTTAATTCGTTTTATGCGTCAATTGGAGCAGTGGAGACTTGAGGCAAGACAAGGCAGTTTAAGTGAACTGATCTGGCGTATGTATCGGGAGACCGGGTATTTGGACTGGGTTGGTGGTCTTCCAGGAGGACTGCAACGTCAAAGTAATCTTAAGGCATTGTACGATCGCGCACGACAATATGAGGAATCAACTGCGAATCGCGGTTTGTTCCGTTTCCTGACTTATGTTTCCAGACTGCGGGAAAACGGGGGTGACCTCGGGACTGTAACAGGTAGTTCTGGTGAGCAGGACAATGCTGTACGTATCATGACGATTCACCGGAGTAAAGGTTTGGAGTTTCCAATTGTCTTTGTCGGTGGCATATCCAAGATGTTTAATCAGCAGGACTTGAACGCACCGTTTCTAATGCATAAGGAACTGGGATTTGGCCCGAGGTTTGTGGATCGTGAGAATCGGGTTGCCTATCCTACATTAGCCAATCTGGCGATTCGTCGTCGTGCGCAATTTGAACTGCTTGCTGAAGAGATGCGTGTGTTGTATGTTGCGTTGACCCGTCCCAAAGAGAAAATGATTCTTGTGGGTACCGTAAAAGATACCGCGAAAAAAGCGCTGGCGTGGTCTCAGGTCAAGGACAGCCCAGAACTGGCATTGCCAGACTATCTGCTTGCTGCCGGACGGAGCTACCTGGACTGGATTGGGCCATCCCTGATGAGACATCCAGATGCGGCTGTATTGCGTGAACTTGCAGGAAGCCATGATTCGTTCTCAGCCTGTCTTGCAGATGAACAATCACGATGGGCGATTTCTATTATTTCTGCCGATCAGGTATCCCGTGACCATGTGGTGGATCAGACACTCGGAGAAGAAGACGGGATGACTGAGGTGCGGAAAGAACGAATTGCTGCGCTCAAAGCGGTTCAGCCTGTGGAGCTGATTCCATCCTTAACTGTAAAAGAACTGACGGAGAGTGCACAAGATGCAGCAGGGCTGATTCGCGAGGTTGATCAACGGCTTTCGTGGACTTATCCCTATGAAGCAGCAACTCAAGTGGCAGCCAGCACATCTGTGACCGAGTTGAAAACGTTACTTGCGATGCAGGACATCCAGTCCGTAGAGGTAATGGATGAACTGGGAGAACAGTCCGAGATATTATTGGATCACAACACCCAAGGAATCCATTACTTCAAGGATGAAGCAGGCCATGTACTACATGGCACATCAAGTGAATCTAAGGAGCATGAAACTGGATCAGGGTCAGATTCAAACGGTACCGTGAACGTTTCGGATGCAGGATCTGCGGGTACGTCTTTCAAACTGCACCTGCGTCGTCCGAAATTCATGGAGGTAACGCAGCTGACAGGGACAGAGCGGGGAACCGTGTATCATACGTTGATGCAACATCTTCCTGTAGATGGATCGGCCATTGATTCACAGCTTATTGAGCAGACCACTCAGCGATTGGTTGAGCTTCAGATTCTGCTGCCCCACCACGCGGAGGCTATCGAACCCGAAGAACTGGTCGGATTTTTCGATACAGAACTAGGGAAAGAGCTGTTGCGTGCAGCGTGGGTAAAACGGGAGATTCCGTTTGTGTATGGACTTCCGGCACATCAGTCCCCTGTGGAATGGCTACACGAACAGCCTACGAACTCAGAAATTCAGACTGTAGATGAAGAAAACAAAATACGGGCCACGATTGAAAATGAAACGGTGTTGGTTCGGGGAATTATCGATTGTCTGTATGAGGTGGACGGCGAGCTTGTATTGCTTGATTACAAGACGGATCGGGTGTTGGACCATCGCGGTGGACTGGAAAAACTTACGGAAAACTATGGTTTCCAGCTGGAGCTGTATGGACGGGCCATTGAAGATATATTGGGACGGAAAGTTGACCGGAAATGGCTGTACTTTTTTGACGGTGGACATGCAGTGGAATTGTAAAAGAATTGGATCGGAATTCAAAACCATGGATTTCACATGGGAGAGGGGTGGAACGGACGATGCGTATTTTGCATACAGGGGACTGGCATTTGGGAAAAACGCTGGAAGGACGAAGCCGACTGCGTGAACAGGAAGATTTCGTTGATGAACTCGTCAGACTGGCGGATGAGCAGCAGGCGGATGCCATATTGATGGCCGGGGATGTGTATGATTCGGTGAATCCTCCCGCAGCGGCAGAGCAGCTTTTTTACGAAGCGGCAGCACGTCTGACAGCGCATGGAAGACCTCTTGTGGTGATTGCAGGAAATCATGATCAGCCAGAGCGTGTAGCATCTGTAACTCCACTTGTGAACAGGCAGGGCATTACACTCGTAGGTATGCCTACTTCAGAAGCAGTAACCATCCATGCGAAGCGGACCGGAGAGACTGCACAGATTGCCGCATTGCCTTATCCTTCTGAAGCAAGATTGAATGAATTGCTGACAACGGATGGGGACGAAAATGTGCTTCGTCAGGCATATAGCCACCGGGTGGGCATGTTAATGCAGCGTCTGGCAGCTTCTTTTCGCCCGGATACCGTGAACTTGGCCATGAGCCATATCTATGTGCTCGGCGGACTTGAGAGTGATTCGGAACGTCCGATTCAGATCGGTGGGGCCTACACGGTAGACCCTTCATCTTTATCGACTGGTGCGCAATACACGGCGCTCGGGCATCTTCATCGTGCACAGGCTGTCAAAGGTGACGGTGTGATTCGATATAGCGGTTCTCCGCTGGCCTACAGCTTCTCGGAAGCAGGGCAGAGCAAATCTGTCACGATGGTTGATCTGGCACCGGGTGGAGTTGCACAGGTAGAGGAAGTCTTGTTAACGTCCGGGCGTCCTCTTGTTCGTTGGCAGGCGCGTGGTGGTCTGGCAGAAGTATACCGCTGGCTGGACGAGGGACGTGATCCGCAGGCTTTTATCGACATGGAAGTGTGGTTGGACGAGGCGATGTCCTTGAAGGAGATTCAGCAGCTGCGAAAATCGCATGAGGGTATCATTCACATACGCCCCGTGTATCCGGAGATGGCTGCAGCAGGACTGTTGGAGCAACGATCCGAACTGCCGGTCCATGAACTGTTCCGTAAATTCTATCAGCGTCAGACGGGTGGCGCACAACCGGAAGACAGCCTGGTACAGCTTTTCCTGGAACTTGTCGATGAAGATGAGCCAGGTGTGCGTGAGGAGGTCGAGGGAAGATGAAGCCGATTCTATTAAAAGTTGCCGGACTACAAAGTTATCGGGAGATGCAGGAAATTGATTTTACCGTGCTGACGGAGACGGGGCTATTCGGTATATTCGGTCCAACAGGCAGTGGTAAATCTTCCTTGCTTGATGCCATTACACTCGCTATGTACGGAAAAGTGGAACGTGCGGTGAACGGCACCCAGGGCATTATGAATCATGCAGAGGATTCGTTGTCGGTTGCTTTTACATTCGAACTGATGTCGGCAGAGGGGACTCGAAGATTTCGGGTAGAGCGGCGTTTCAAACGAAATAATGAAGTGTCGGTGAGTAACACGATCAGCAAATTCATAGAGACAGTCAATGGCGAAGAACAGGTACTTGCCGACAAATTGGCAGATGTTAATCGCTGCGTCGAAGATGTGATCGGTTTGAAGATGGATGATTTTACACGGGCAGTGGTGCTTCCGCAAGGGAAGTTCGCCGAGTTTTTGTCACTCAAAGGCAGTGAACGTCGCCAGATGCTGCAACGATTATTCCATCTGGAGAAGTATGGGGATCAGCTGGCCATCAAATTAAGTCGGCGGGTCAAGGATAATGATATGGTTCATCAATCTCTTGCTGCGGAGCAACAGGGGCTTGGCAATGCCAGCAAGGAGACACTGGAAGAAACGAAACGTCTTCTTCAAACCGCTGTTCAGCAGTCTGAATTGTCCCGCAAAGCGCTGGATGAAGCGGCGAAGGAAGCCGAACAGCTGGGCAAAATTCGTGAGTTAAGTAACGAACGGCAGGCCCGTACGGATGAACAGCAGAAGCTGAAAGCACTGGAACCACAGATTGAGGCAGGCGAACAACGGCTGAAACAATCCGTAGCGGCAGATGCAATACTGCCTGCGTTGCAGACGGTTCGAGATGCCGCAGCTACACAGAAGCAGCGGCAGGATACCGCCGAAACAGCTCATCAGCAAGCATTGGAACATGAGCGTCTGGCTGTTCAGGAAGCGGAGAAGGCCGAGACGGCACGTAAGCAAATGGCTGAGGAAGAACCGAAACTTTTGCTGCGCCTGGAGCAACTCGAACAAGCGAAAGAGCTGCAACGGGAACGGGACGGGCTTCAAGCCGATTGCTCGCGCCTTGCGCAGTTTCTGGAACAGGGGCAGGGCGAACAGACTGCGTTGGGACAGCAGCTTGAGAAAGAAAAGGAGCTGCAGCAGCGCGGGCGCAAACGGCGTGAGGAACTACAGGAGAGCCTCAAGCCAAATGAAGTGAAGTCAGAGGAACGCAGGCAACTTCAAGCTGCGCTTGAACTGAAACATCGTGTGGATACTGCCGCAGAGCAGCTGCAGCAAAACAAGGCTGACATGCAAGCCTATAAGCAGTCGGCAGAACAGGGAGCTGACAAGCTGAAGGCGGCGGCTGAGGAAGAAAGCCGCCTGAGTGATCAGCGTCAGCATCTGGTAGAACAGGCGTCAGCAGGTCTTGAGGCCTTGCTTGCCTGTGAGCAGGACATCAGCCGTGAACAGAGCCTGCTGGCCCTTGCGGAGGAACAGCTGCGTGGCACGATGCGTGAGCAGGAGCTGCACCGGTTGTCCTCCGCTTTGCGCGCCGAGCTGAAGGGCGGCGAGCCATGCCCGGTGTGCGGCTCGCCGCATCACCCGCTCCCGGCTGCGCCGCCGGGAGAAGGTCCGCACGCAGGCGATGCGGACCTGGAACTGCTGCGCAGCCTGCACGCGGAGCTGCAGGAGCTGCGCTTTGGGCTGCGCCAGCAGCTGCACGAACGTCGCAGCCTGCTGACGCAGCTTGGCGCTGCGGCCGGCGAAGCTCCTGCCGCAGCCGAGGCCGCGCCTGCGGCAGCGGAGCCCGAGCCCGCCGGGTCGCCCGAATATGGGCGCTCCCCGGCAGGCTGGGCATCGCGTGCCGCTGCGCTGCGCGAAGCCGCGCAGGCGCTGGCTGGCGCAGCAGCGCCATTGCAGGCCGAAGCCGCCGCGTTGCAGCAGGCGGCTGTGGGCGCGCAGCAGCGCCGCATGGAAGCGGCAGCTGCGCAGGAGGCCGGCCGTGCCGGTCTCGCCCAGGCGGAGCGCAAGCTGGCCGAGAGCGAGGCCGCAGCGGCTGCCTTGCAGGGCCGCTGGGCCGCGGAACTGCCGGGCATCGCTCAGGAGGAGGCCAAGGCCCTCTATCAGGCGATGCAGGAGCGCGATGCGCGCGCCGAAGACATCAAGGAACGTCTGAACAAAAGCGTGACGTTCCTTGAGGAAAAAGACCAAATCATCCAATCTCTCCAGCAGAAGCTGGTGGAATTGGATAAACAACTGATTCAGTGGCAAACGGAGTGGCAGGGCAATAGCAAACAGCTGGCCGAGAAGGAAGAACGCTTGCGCCAGTGGGTTGGGGAGCAACGGGTAGAAGATCTGATTACTGCGGCTCAGGCTCGTCTGGATGGACTGCGGAAAACAGCTTCGGACTCGGCACAACGCTTCAAAGAAGCGGACACGCTGAAGCAGGAGTCAGCCAAGAAAGACGTCATGGCTCAACAGGCAGCCGCCTCGGCCGCAGAACATCTGCAACAGGCACAGGAACGGTGGAAGCAATTGCTGGAACAATCCCCGTTCGACTCGGATGATGCCGTTGTGTCCGCGGCGATTCCATCCCAGGAAGCAGAACGGCTGGCAGGGGAGATCCAGCAGCACCGTGAACGTGAGCGTGAACTGGCATCCCAATTGCGTGAACTGGAACAAAAGCTGGGTGGTGCTGTCGTATCGGAGGAACAGTGGTTAACCTGCACCGAACGATTACAGCAGGCCCGAATTGAAGATGAGGCTGCCCTTCGTGCCAAAGCACGCGCAGAACGTGATCTGGAGGATGTGGAGCAGCGACATGTTCGCTGGACCGAACTGGAGAACAAGCGGGTGGAGGTAAGCCGTCAAGGCGAACTGCTCAGCAAACTGCAATCCGCGTTCAGAGGTAATGCTTTTGTCGAGTATATTGCCGAAGAACAACTGATGCAGGTGAGTCATGCGGCATCTCAGCGTCTGCGCTTCCTGACCAAACAGCGCTATTCACTGGAGGTGGATTCCGGTGGTGGTTTTGTGATCTGTGATGATGCCAACGGGGGAGTCAAACGACCGGTATCAACGTTGTCAGGTGGCGAGACGTTTTTAACCTCATTGTCACTCGCTTTGGCATTGTCGGCCCAGATTCAGCTACGAGGTCAGTACCCACTTCAATTCTTCTTCCTGGATGAAGGGTTCGGTACACTTGACCCTGAGCTGTTGGATACCGTCATTACGTCTCTGGAAAAATTGCATGACGACCGATTGGCTGTTGGTGTAATCAGTCACGTTCCTGAACTGCGCGCACGGTTACCGCGCAAGCTTGTGGTGATTCCGGCAGGTGAGGCCGGAAACGGCTCGCGGGTGGTCTTGGAGACCCTGTAGAGGGCAAGATGTACTCTATCTGAAGACTAGGGCTGTCGTCAGAGCGACTTTCATTTTTGAAGAATTGAATGTTATTGTAAAAATATTTTTTTTCTTGCTTTTATAACTTAGCGGAGTGAGTTACATCACAGATACAGGTTCATCCCGCTGTTATACTACAGTTAAGCCGACAAACTTTATTTTAAGTACCCCGGCGGACATCTGATTAGGACGTTTCCTGAATAGATGTCCGCGCAGTAGCCTTCCCAGGAAGCCGCTCACGGGGTGCTTCTTTTTTTGTTTTTTGCTACGTTGTGTCAATTCGCCCAGATCTGAATACCATGAAAAGGTGATCAATAGCAGATTCAGGGAGGCGTTGGCAAGTGGAAAAGGTGGAAGCGAAGAAAATATGCAAGGAACACATGCACCGTTATGTATGTGTGCAGATGAATGACGGCATGCACTATGATGGCATTATGGAGAACGTGGATGACGAAATGATTTATCTGGCCGTTCCGGTTGGGGCTGAAGCTGTGGTACATCATGCGAACTGGGCTCCAAATGCAATGCCAGGAGCAAACTATCCTATAGGCCATACCCGCGGATTCTATCCAGGATACGGGTACCCTACTCCTTATCCTTATTATGGTTATGGCCGTAGACGTTTTAACCGGCTCGTTCTCCCGTTATTTGCACTCACTGCATTAACGTTGCTGCCTTATTATTGAACCATGAACTGGCATAAATCCTGATCAGTTGCTTATATGGAGTGATATGGGCTTCCTGAATAAAAAATCTTATTATTAAAGGGATGGCTCAAGCATAGAACCTTTCTCATCTTCTCACACATGAATGGAACTCATTGGGATGCAGAGAGGTTTTTTTGCTTTGAAACAATATCTATTATTATTCCTAACCGATAAGTTCACTTGATTAGTACGGAAAGAAGAGTCTTTAATATGCTGATACTTGTAAGCAAAAAAGATGTTCACCCGTAGTAAAGAAAATTGGACTACACTTTTTACATCGGGTATGATGTACAGGAATACATAACTTTCAAAACAAAAGGAGGGTATGAACTATGGATTGCTTATTTTGCAAAATTATAGAGGGCAGCATCCCCTCCAATAAAGTACTGGAGAATGACCATGTTATCGTTTTTCATGACATCCAGCCCGCTGCGCCTACACATGTTCTCGTCATTCCGAAGAAACATATTGCTTCCATGAATCAAGTTACCGCAGAAGATCTGCCTTTGATCGGTGAGATTCATCTTGCTGCTCAAGAAGCGGCCAAACGTCTTGGCGTGGACGAAACAGGATATCGCCTAATCAACAACTGTGGTAAGGATGGAGAGCAAACTGTCCACCACCTGCATTACCATTTGCTTGGCGGCACCAGACTTGGTGTACTGACAAGTTTGTCTGATTCTCACAAATAAACGAGCTAATGTGTGCTAATATCAAGGATTTAGACATATGCATTAAATCTATGAATATGTGACCTAACGCTCTTATAAATAAGTGATCATTACATTGAGGTTGACACCTTTATTATCTTTCGCCTATAATGTAAGATGATGAACCGTGTTATTGCTCTTGGACGGTCTGGTCGGAGGGAGGGAAAACTGGTGTCTGAAACTAAAGTTCGCAAAAACGAGACTATTGATGCTGCACTTCGTCGTTTTAAACGCTCCATCGCTAAAGATGGCGTATTGGCTGAGGTGAAGAAACGTAAGCATTATGAGAAGCCAAGCGTAAAGCGCAAGAAAAAGTCCGAGGCTGCTCGTAAGAGAAAGTTTTAGGAGGATTTTAACTACATGAATCTTAGCGAACGATTGAACGAAGATATGAAGCAAGCGATGAAGAGTAAGGACAAGTTCAGACTCTCCAACATTCGGTTGATTCGTTCGACGATCAAGAATCTTGAAATAGATTTGAAAAGAGATTTGGATGACAACGAAGTGCTTGATATCCTGAGTCGTGAAATCAAACAGCGCAAAGATGCCCTCCAAGAATTTGACAAAGCGGGCCGTGAAGATCTCGCGGCAAATGCAAAAGCGGAAATTGAAGTACTCATCCAGTACCTTCCCACACAGCTTACCGAAGAAGAAATTAAAGTTATTGTACAGCAGACCATCCAGGAAACCGGTGCTTCTTCGAAAGCCGAGATGGGGAAAGTCATGGCGGCCCTTATGCCGAAAGTTAAAGGCAAAGCGGACGGCAAACTGGTAAATCAAGCAGTTCAACAATTTCTGCAATAAAGCAAATCAATAAACACCTCCTGACTTGTCAGGAGGTGTTTTTTCCATTTATCAGAAGGCATGATGTCCTTGGGATGATGGAATTTCTTTTTAATGGTTAATATATATTATTATGGATTTTTATTCTTGCAATTGATTGAGTTTTCAAATATAATTTTAAGATTTTGAAACGAAATGTTGCATTGCACGTAATAAATACCATAAGCTGGACAGTATAACATTAATGGAAAAGGGGGGACTATTGTGAAGGGAAAGCGCCGGAAGAAGCTTACGGGGCCATTGATGCTCTTAATGCTGCTGACGCTGTTGCTTCCTGTCTGGATTGGATCACCGTCAGCGCATGCAGCTGAGAAGAGTGGCGCCGTATATATTATTCCGGTTGACAAACCAATCGAGCAGGGACTTGGCAAGTTCATGGAACGTGGGTTCAAGCAAGCAGAAGAGATGAATGCTGGCCTGATCGTTCTTGATATCAATACGCCGGGAGGCCGTGTCGACACTGCGGAAGCATTAGGTACCCTGATTAAGGACAGTCCGATTGAGACTGTTGCATTTGTTCGTGGAGATGCTGCTTCAGCCGGGAGTTTTCTGGCTTTGAATGCAGATAAGATCGTAATGTCACCAGGCAGTATGATTGGTGCGGCAGCAATGGTGGACAGTACGGGTAAACATGTTGACGATCCGAAGCTTGTTGCATTCTGGAAAAGCAAAATGCAGGGAGCAGCTGAGATTAGTGGTCGTGATGGCAAGATCGCAGCTGGAATGACGGATGTTAACATCGTTGTTGAAATGCCAGAGATCAATAAAACCAAGCAAAAAGGTGAAATTATTGCTCTCTCGGCTGAAGAAGCGCTGAAAGTTGGTTATGCCGACCACATCAGTAACACTCCTGAAGAAGCGGCAGCTTGGCTTGGTTACAGTCAGGGTGATGTATTTAAGGTAGAACGGACGACAGCAGAGAATATCTCATCCTTTCTTACCAATCAGGTTGTCATGACCGTATTGTTGTTCCTCGGAATCGCGGGTGTAGCCATTGAACTGATCGTTCCTGGGTTCGGAGTGCCTGGTATTGTCGGTATTGTGTGTTTTGTCCTGTATTTTTCAGGAAATTACGTTGCCGGTTTTGCAGGAGCAGAGACGTGGGTATTATTCACTGTCGGACTCATCTTGATGATTCTGGAGATGTTTATACCAAGCATGGGTATTTTGGGTATTCTGGGATCAATTGCGCTTGTAGCAGGTGTTGTAAGGGCTGCTTATGATACAAGTGATGCATTTGTTTCTTTGGGTATCGCTTTCGGAGCAGCATTGGTGGTCATTGCGATCGTCGCAGTTCTGTTTAAGGATCGAGGAATATGGAATCGATTCATACTGAGTGACAGTCTATCTGCGGAGCGTGGATACTCATCAGCTACAGAACGCAAAGAGTTGATTGGACTGCAAGGCATCAGTCTGACACCGCTTCGCCCTTCTGGCACAGCGATGTTTGAAGGGGAACGAATTGACGTTGTGGCCGACGGAGATTTTATTCCCGTCGATACTCCGATTATTGTGATTAAAGCGGAAGGTACCCGGATTGTGGTTCAGCAAGCTTTGCCGGTGTAACTCGCTCTGTTGTCGAAGCGGATTAACGCTACGGCAATTTACATAGTCCTTATGCGAAGTTGCTAGCAGAAGGGTACCAATTTTCAACTCAGCAGCAAAATCTCAAAATGTCTATTATGATGTATTTTACAAATCAAAGCGAAAATGGAGGAATTTTTACTATGGAACCAACCATGATTACGGTTTTGCTCATTGCGGTAGTTGCTATTATCGTATTGAGCGTATTCTTCAGCTTTTTCCCGGTCATGCTCTGGATCTCGGCAATTGCATCCGGTGTACGTGTTAGTATTATTACACTGGTCGCGATGAGACTCAGACGTGTAACACCTAGCCGAATCGTAAATCCGATGATTAAAGCAACTAAAGCAGGTATTCAATTGTCGATGAATCAACTGGAAAGTCACTTCCTGGCTGGTGGTAACGTTGACCGTGTGGTTAACGCTCTGATCGCTGCCCAGCGTGCAAACATTCCACTCGAATTTGAACGTGCTGCTGCGATTGACCTTGCAGGTCGTGACGTATTGCAGGCGGTTCAAATGAGTGTTAACCCGCGTGTTATCGAAACGCCTGTTGTATCTGCGGTGGCAAAAGATGGTATTGAGGTTAATGTTCGAGCAAGAATCACAGTTCGTGCAAACATTGATCGACTCGTTGGTGGTGCTGGTGAAGAGACGATCATTGCCCGTGTCGGTGAAGGGATCGTAAGTACCAACGGTTCAGCAGAAACGCATAAAGTGGTGTTGGAAAATCCGGATCTGATCTCTCGTACAGTCTTGTCCAAAGGACTGGATTCGGGAACTGCCTTTGAGATTCTGTCCATTGATATTGCGGACGTGGATATCGGTAAAAATATTGGTGCTTTCCTGCAAACCGAGCAGGCAGAAGCTGACAAGCGAATTGCTCAGGCGAAAGCAGAAGAGCGTCGTGCGATGGCTGTAGCCCAGGAACAAGAGATGAAAGCGCGCGTTGTGGAAATGAGAGCGCGTGTTGTTGAGTCTGAATCCGAAGTGCCGCTCGCCATGGCTGAGGCTTTACGTAGTGGTAAGATTGGTGTCATGGATTACATGAACCTGAAAAATATTGAAGCGGATACTCAAATGCGTAATACACTGGGGAAACCTGTTGAAGGTTCGAGTTCCAACGATCAGGGTGATTCCAAAAACGGAAGATAGGCGGTGAGTGCATATGGGCCTATTTGAATGGATTTTTGATAATCTGTATATTGTAGCCGTTGTCGGCTTTATGCTCTTCTCCTTTTTGGGGAAAGCGGCCAAATCCGCTGATCCGAACAAAAAGCGCCCTGGCAACGGGATGCCAACCTTCGGAGGCAGTGGTGATTCAGACCGGTCCGATCGTTCACCAGCGCAGACCTCAAGGCAGCAACCTGCCCCGACCGAGACTGCAGGTGGAACTCGTTACGATGAACCGTATGAGAATCCGTATAATGAAGAACGTTATGAAAGTGAACAGCATGATGATCGTTATGATCAACCATATTCGGAGCCTGCTGCTTCTTCTCGCACAAGCTCGCTTGAGCAACAAATGAAAGAAGTGGAACGACAGGAGCGTTTGATTCAAGAGAGATTAAATCGCTTTTCTTCTGCAAATAAGCCTGTTGTGTCTGATTCCAGTTGGGATATACCCAGCACGGATGAATCGGGTGTGTCTCCGCTTCGCCCTGCCGATATTCGTACAGGTGTGTTGTGGGCAGAAGTATTGGGTTCCCCCCGTTCCAAACAGCCGTTTGGTACAAGAGGGAAACTGTAAACAAGTCAAGCTGTTGGACGGAAATAAAGCCGTCTCTGGTGAGCAAAAAGCCGCCGGAGACGGCTTTTTCTGTGTTCTAACCTTTTTTCTCAACATTCGTCCCTAACACGCCCCGGAATTTTCATAAATTCATGAATCTGCGCATAAGTTGAACTGTAGAGGAAGGGGGAAGACCTTCGAATGACCCGGATCAGCCGCAAGCTGCGCAGATGGACCAGTGAAGTGTTGGATCTGCCGCAGGATGTGCTTTATGATATGCCACGGTTAACCCTGATCGGCAGCAAGCAACTGTATATAGAGAATCATCGCGGTGTCATCCATTTCACCCCGGATCGCATCGTGCTGGCTCTTTCCCAAGGCCAGTTGGAGATCAAAGGGACTGCCTTGGTGATACGCAACATTTTGCCGGATGAAGTAGCTGTTGAAGGAACGATTCTGGATATTCATATGAATGGAGTGGAGGGGAACGCATGAAGCAGCCCAGTCTGTACAAACTGCGGGGAGCAGTCCGAATCACGGTCACTGGGGGAGACATTGAAGCATTAATCAACACGGTGGCAGAGCAGGGACTGGAAGTGTGGAACCTGCGTGCTCACGATGGACGCGTGGCAGAGATGAACATTCTGCTGCCGCACTTTTTCAGGCTGCGTCCTGTGTTGAAACGGACAGGCTGCAGAGTGAAAGTAACCCACCGCAGCGGTTTTCCTTTTTTTGCGGCCCGACTATTGCGAAGGAAGTTCTTTCTCGGGGGAATGCTGTTTTTTGTGGCAGCTTTGTTTGCGTTGTCGTCCATGGTATGGAGTGTGGAGGTCAAGGGAAATGTAACCATTCCCGCCGACGAGGTGCTTGCAGCAGCGAAGAAAGAGGGGATATACCCTTTCCAATGGGGGTTCCGCTTGCAAAGCCAAGACAAGCTCTCCAGACAGCTTGCACTCGCCCTACCGGATGTAACCTGGATTGGCGTGAGCAAAGAGGGGACAACCATTACCATTCAAGTCGTGGAGTCTGCACAACCGAAGCGCGAAGCGTTACTGAACCCAAGACATCTGATTAGCAAATCAGATGCTGTTGTCACTCAAATCTATGCGGAGCAGGGACGTCCTGTTGTTCAGAAGGACATGCGTGTCAAAAAGGGTCAGGTATTGATCTCGGGTATTCTCGGGGATGAGGAGAACACCAAGACCATCGTTGCCAAAGGGGAAGTTCGTGGTCTGGTATGGCGTGAGTATCAGGTAGAAGTTCCGCTAGTGCAAAAACATAACACAATGACAGGTGAGAGCAAAGAACGCTTTTACATGGTGCTGGGGAAATGGGCGATCCAACTATGGGGATATGGAAGTACACCGTTCAGTTCTTTTGATACCGAGAGCAATCATAAACCCCTGACCTGGAGATCCTTTACACTTCCTATGGGCTGGCTGACAGAGAAAGATCTGGAGACCCGCGAACATGAGCAACAGAAGACGATAGAATGGGCCAGAACGAAAGGATTGGAAGGGGCAAGGAACGATATTATCGCTAAAAACGGCAAAGGAACGAAAATTATAAGTGAAAAAATTTTGCATGAGAAGAAAGAGAATGGTAAAGTTTATATGAAAGTCTTATTTGAAGTAGAAGAAAGCATTGCGGAAGAACTTCCGCTAGTCCATAGTCAAGGAGAATGAGGATATTTGTCAGAGCAAACACGCAGCATACAAATCTCCCTCCAGAGTGCGGGAGAGGGCCAATCTCTTTTTGGACCCCAAGATACTTTTCTTAAACTGATTGAATCCGAGATTCCCGCCCAGATTGCATCCCGTGAAGCGGAGATTGTGATTTTCGGCAATGCACAGCAGGTGGAATCGCTTGAACAATTATTTGATGTGTTACTGCAATTGATACGCAATGGATATGTGTTAACCGAAAGAGATGTGAAGTATGCGATTGAACTTGCCAAGGATATGCGGGCAGACCAGCTATTGGATCTGTTCAAGGGTGAGATCACCACGACATACCGTGGGAAACCAATCCGTGTTAAAACCATTGGACAGAAGCACTACGTAACTACAATTAAAAAGCGTGATATTGTATTTGGCATTGGTCCAGCCGGTACGGGTAAAACCTACCTTGCTGTTGTACTGGCTGTTGCTGCAATCAAAGAAGGCAGCGTCAAACGTATTGTACTTACGCGGCCTGCTGTTGAAGCGGGAGAGAGTCTTGGGTTTTTGCCAGGTGATCTTCAGGAGAAGGTAGACCCTTATCTGAGACCGCTGTACGATGCCCTGTATGACGTTATGGGACAAGAACAGACCGCTAAGGCACTGGAGCGTGGGTTAATCGAAATTGCACCACTCGCCTACATGCGGGGGCGTACCTTGGATGACTCGTTCATCATTCTCGATGAAGCACAGAACACAACGCCGGAACAGATGAAGATGTTTCTGACCCGTCTTGGTTTTGGCTCCAAAATGGTCATTACCGGAGACGTGACACAAATTGATTTACCGCGTGGTAAGAAATCCGGGCTTGTGGAAGCGAATACGATCTTGAACGAAGTTAACGAGATTGGATTTGTCTATTTTGCCGAGCAAGATGTTGTGCGGCATTCCCTCGTCCAGAAAATTATCGTGGCTTACAACCACGCCGCAGAAAATCAAGCATAGAAAGGGATTGTCTACAGTGACCTCGAAGGAACCGTCAAAAGGCAAATCTTTTCAGAATAAGGCTACAGGATGGAAGTATAGCGTGTGGGCACGCTATCTTCTGTTTTTGTTTCTGGTGATTCTTTTCTACATGACTCTGGCTTCCAAGCTGCTCCCCGAGCGGTATGATATTCAGGAAGGTACACGGAGTGAAGTGGATATTGCTGCGCCCATGCAGATTCCGAATAACAAGGCCACACTCAAAGCACAGGAAGAAGCTGCTGAACGCGTACAGCCAATATTTCAGATCGTGCAGATGCGAAACGAAAATTTGATGACAACCCTGCTTGATCGTGTAGATCGATTGAATCAGGATGATCAGATTTCAAGTCAGGACAAGATTGATATTTATCGGGATGAGATTCCTCAGCGTCATAAGGATTTTGTGACCAACTATATCAATAATAATCGGAAAGCCGGTACATACTCCGAGACTCTGTTAGAAGAGATCAGAAATGTGGTACAGGAGCAAAGCTACCGTATTCCCGAAGAGACCTACATCAAAATTTCACGTTTGACATCGGATGATATTCAGGAGATGAAACCAGTCGCCAGGGATATTGTTGCCCGGTTAATGACGGATCAGATCAACGATGCAACTACTGCGCGTGCCAAAGTAGCTGAGATGGTGAGTGTTAGCTCTCTTAGTAAGCGTACGCAACGTGAGGTGGTGCAAGAGCTTGCACGCCTCGTGGTCACTGCTAACCGCTTCTACGATGAAGAGGGAACCAAGGAAGCGAAAGTTCAGGCGCGTGAGAACACGCAAACCGTCTTTATCAAGCAAGGGGACACATTAGTTGCCAAAGGTGAAATGATCACCCCGGAAATGTATACGCTCCTGGATGAGAATGACTTGCTGAAAAATGAAGTGAACTACTGGCCGCAGCTTGGACTTCTTATGTTTTCCTGCCTGTTGTCGGCAGCAATTCTGATGTATATTCAGCAATGCAGCGGAACGCATTTCAAATATAATAATGCGCAGCTGTTGATGCTTGTTCTCATTTTTATTATTACGATTGTGGTTATGCATGTGACGACGATTATCCAGACCAATGAGAGGTCTTATGTAGGTTTCCTTGCGCCTGTTGCGGTAGGGGCGATGTTAATTGCGCTTCTGCTGGATACCTCGCTTGCCTTTGTATGTTCGATTTTGATCGGTATGTTGTCCAGCATTATTTTGAACACGCATCAGGGTCAGCTTTTTGACTTTGAACTGGGCTTCTTCGCTGTATTGGTTTCGTTTGTTGCGATCTTCGCAACTCATAAGGCTAGCCAGCGATCAACGATCCTGAAAGGGGCCATTATGGTCTGTCTGTTCGGGTCCATAGCCGTCTTCACTCTGGCTTTGATTGACTCGGGCGATTGGAATCGAACTACGACACTGTATGGCGTTGGATTTGCATTTGCTGGTGGCGTACTGACTGCCATACTGGTCATTGGGCTGATGCCATTTTTCGAAACTTCATTTGGTATTTTGTCAGCGCTCAAACTGGTGGAACTGTCCAATCCGAACCATCCGCTTCTACGCAAGTTGCTTACGGAGACACCAGGTACCTATCATCATAGCGTTATGGTAGGGAATCTGTCCGAAGCCGCAGCAGAAGCCATAGGAGCTAACGGATTGCTCTGCCGAGTGGGTTCGTATTATCATGATATTGGCAAGACAAAGCGCCCCATCTATTTTATTGAGAATCAGAACAATATGGAGAATCCGCATGATTCAATTGATCCGAAACTGAGCAAATCCATTATCGTTGCCCATGCGCGCGATGGTGTGGAAATGCAGAAGGATTACAAGCTGCCCAGACCTATTCGGGATATTGCGGAACAGCATCACGGTACGACTTTTCTCCACTATTTCTATCACAAAGCACTGCGCCAGGCGGAAGAAGCAGGCGTTGAACCTGATTTCACGGAAGAAGATTTCCGTTACCCTGGGCCGAAGGCTCAGTCCAAAGAATCGGCTATTGTTGGTATTGCCGATAGTGTGGAGGCTGCTGTGAGATCTTTGCGCAAACCGACCGTGGAGCAAGTGGAGTCCATGATTGAGAAGATTATTAAAGGACGATTAGACGATCATCAATTCAATGATTGTGACCTTACGATGCGTGAACTGGATATCGTCGCCAGAACATTGAAGGAAACGGTGATGGGTATCTTCCACTCCAGGATAGAATATCCGGAGGAGATTAAGAAACCAAAGCCTACTTCACCCGAAGCAGGCTAATTCAATAATAGTTCGTGTTCAAAAAGGTCGGTTTTCAGTACCGAGAAGATGAGATGAAGCTAGAAATGGAGTAGCGGAGCTTAGGGAAAACTACGTGAGCAACTACAATGTTTCCTCAGGAAACAACCTTCGTAAGCCTCCCGCTTATTTCGGCTGAATTCCATCTTCGATGCTGATGATGCCGCTAGGCATCCTTCGTAATCAAAAGCGGGCTTTTTGAACAACCTCTAATATGAGCAGACAGGAGTTATGGAAGAATGAGTCTTAATCTGGCATGGAATAATGAACAACAGGATAAAGAAATTACAGAACCAATGATTGCAATGCTGGAACAATTGCTGAATCTCGCCGGAGAAGCGGAAGGTGTTGCAGACGGGGAGGTGGCTCTGACCTTTGTGAACGATGAGCAGATCCATGAGTTGAACCGTGATTATCGCGGCATTGACCGTCCTACGGATGTATTGTCTTTTGCGATGAACGAGACGGTGGATGAAGAACTGGATATTATCTATGAGCTTGACGAAGATGAAGAAATGGAAGAAATGCCGGATGTTCTTGGAGACATCATCATTTCCGTACCACGGACCATCCTGCAAAGTGAAGAGTATGGACACTCATTTGAACGTGAGCTTGGTTTTCTGTTTGTCCATGGTTTCTTGCACCTGCTCGGATATGACCATCAGGATGAAGCTAGTGAGGCTGAAATGATGGGCAAACAAGAAGCGGTATTGGCCCAGGCCGGGTTGACACGATAATGAAAAGGCGCTCCTGGGGTCTGGTATTCCGCAATGCTGCGGAAGGAATCGCATATGGGTTGCGGACTCAGCGTAATGTGAGAGTTCACACGGGAGTGGCTGTTTTAATGTGTGTAGCCGGCTTTTTTTTCAGAATCTCAAGAACGGATTGGATGTTTGTGCTGACCGCCGTCTTTTTGGTCCTGGTGACTGAATTGATGAACACGGCTGTGGAGGCTGCAGTTGATTTGGCACATCCCCATATCCATCCGCTGGCAAAAGCGGCGAAGGATACCGCGGCCGGAGCAGTTCTGCTGGCTGCGGTATTCGCCGTCATCATCGGTTGTATTGTTTTCATGAAGCCGGTGATGAGCTGGCTAGGCTTGTACTGGTTTTAACTTTGTTTTGATTTTGATTCGTTTTGTGATTTTAATAATACACACTAATATAAAGTTACTTGATGCAAACACGATAACGGAGAGGTCAGAAGAAACCTGAAGAAACGGAGTGTGCGCCTTTATCCCCGGATTTCCCCTTATTAAAAGGGATCAAAAAAATCTGGGGATAACAGCGCTCGGAAGGTTGTTCTGACAGCGGAGTGTCCAGTGTAAATGCACTAGTTTGATTTTATATTGCACCCTAAGGGAGAGAATATTGATGGATAACGGTTTGTTAATGCAAGAAGCAATTAAGGCACGTACGAAGGCGTATACTCCTTACTCCCATTTTGGTGTAGGCGCGGCTTTGCTTGACAGTGAAGGGCATGTGCATCATGGTTGTAATATTGAGAATGCTGCTTATACCCCAGGTAACTGTGCTGAGCGTACAGCGATGTTCAGTGCCATTGCAGGTGGACAGCAACCTCGTAGCTTCAAAGCGATTGCGATTGTGGGAGACACGGATGGTCCGATTGCTCCATGTGGTGTATGTCGTCAGGTCATGTACGAACTGTGTGAACCCGATATGAAAGTCATCTTGGGGAACATGAAAGGTGATCTGCAAGAGACCACCGTTGCTGAACTGTTACCTTGGGCTTTTGGGCCTTCTGATCTGAATTCTGCCAAAAAATAAACCAATATTCCAGGCCTAGGCGCCTGAGGAGGAACATATGAAAAAACAAGCATTCAAATCCGGTTTTGTAGCGATTATTGGACGTCCAAACGTAGGTAAATCCACATTGATGAACCAGGTGATCGGACAGAAAATTGCGATTATGTCGGACAAGCCACAAACCACACGTAATAAAATTCATGGTGTGTATACATCCGAACACCAGCAAATCGTATTCCTGGACACACCGGGGATTCACAAACGTCAATCCAAACTTGGCGATTATATGAACCAGACTGCTCTGAACACACTTGGAGAAGTAGAAGCAGCGCTGTTCCTGATTGACGCTTCGGAAGGTATGGGTGGCGGTGACCGTTATATTGCGGAACAGTTGAAAAATATCCGTACGCCTGTCATTCTTGTCATGAATAAAATTGACAAAATTGAGCCGGAAGCGCTGCTGCCACTCATTGAGACGTATCGCAAGCTTCACGATTTCGCTGAAATCGTTCCTGTCTCTGCCATGCTTGGCAGTAATGTCAGCACGTTGCTGGAACAGCTCGGCAAGTATTTGCCAGAAGGTCCACAGTACTATCCTGATGACCAGGTTACTGACCATCCGGAGCAGTTTGTATGTGCCGAGTTGATTCGTGAGAAAATTCTGCAAATGACTCGTGAAGAAGTGCCTCACTCCATTGCTGTAACGATCGAAGATATGAAAGTGCAGGATAATGGTGTCGTTTATATCTCAGCTGTCATTTTTGTGGAACGGGATTCGCAAAAAGGGATCATTATTGGGAAGCAGGGAGCCCTTCTGAAAGAAGTGGGTAAACGAGCTCGACACGACATTCAGAACTTGCTCGGCTCCAAAATTTTCATGGACCTGTGGGTTAAAGTTAAAAAAGACTGGAGAAATCAGGATCGAGTTCTGCGTGACCTTGGCTTTGGCCGCGACTGATCGTCGGAATTGTATCCAGTAATTGCAACACATAGTTTACCTTGCAAGACTCCATCCTATTTGGTAGATGCAGACGTCATTTCTGAAGAGAGGATGAAATTCCGATGCGAGATTTTTCGTGGAAGGTTTTTGCGATGACGGGGGATGTAGAGTCCTATTTGTTATATACCGAGGCTTGTAATTCGTTAGGACAGGAGTCGGATAATGCAAGGGAAGTGATTGAAGATGAAGAAGCCGAAGGATAATTGGCTGATTCGGGAATGGTTAGGTGACGAGGCATGCTATACAGGGTGGAAGGGATTGTCATCCGCAGCATGGACTACGGCGAAGGGAACAAAATCATTACGCTTTGCACCGAAAGCGGCGGGAAAGTAGGGGTACTCGTCCGCGGTGCCAAAAAGCCCAAGAGCCGACATGCTGCACTGGTGCAGCCGTTTACGTATGGTCAATATGTATATTTTCGCAATACAGGTCTAGGCACACTGAACGCTGGAGAAATTGTTGAATCTTATCATGAGTTGCGTGAAGATCTGGTCAAGGCCTCATATGCCTCTTATGCGTGTGAACTATTGGATCGGGTGCTTCAGGATGAAGAGACAGGTACATTTTGGTTCAAACAGTTAAAGGCGTGTTTGCAGGCGTTGAAGGAAGAGAAAGATCCGGTTGTTATTACAAGTCTGTACGAAATGAAAATATTACAGGCATCCGGATATGGTCCACAGTTCGATGAGTGTATCTCCTGCAACCAGGAGCGACCAGATGAGCAGTTGTTTATAAGTCCCAGACTTGGTGGCGTATTGTGTCGAGCATGCAAACATTTTGATCCTCCAGCGATGTCAGTAAGTCCAAAGGCTCTGAAGTTGTTACGTTTGTTCGCGCAGTTCGATCTGCAGCGCTTGGGGAATATATCAGTGAGTGAATCTACCCGTGATGAGATCAAAAAGTTGATGCGTGCTTTTATGGATCATCAGCTCGGTCTGAATCTTAAATCCCGTTCTTTCCTCGATCAGATGGAGAAGTACGGGATTTGAGGCGTTTTGGTGGAAGTGAAACTATATCTTGACTTCATACTAGATTTTATATATTATGAAATATAATTTCTCTTTATGAGACATGCATTGAACGAGAAAGTAAAAGACTGGATTTATTGCATTTATGGAGACAAGTCGTTGTATAACACTTGGGAATCATGAATGAGCGAGCCGGGGATGGTGGGAGCCTGGCTGAATCGGTCTTTGAAACGGCACTCGGGAGCATGAATGGACACGGAAAAGTGGGCTGGAACGAACAGGATCATCCTGTTTGATCCAAGCCAAGTAGGGTGGAACCGCGGGAATAGCTCTCGTCCCTACGTCTGTACAACAGGCGTAGGACGGGGGCTATTTATTGTTGTCTGCACCGTTCTAAGCTTGCTAACAAACCATTGAAAAGGAGCATGATTATGAATTTTCAGCAGATGATTCTAACGCTGCAACAATTCTGGGCCGAGCATAACTGTATTATTGTCCAGCCATACGATACGGAAAAAGGGGCAGGTACGATGAACCCGATGACCTTTTTACGCTCGCTTGGACCCGAACCTTGGAAAGTGGCCTATGTGGAGCCTTCGCGTCGTCCTTCGGACGGACGTTATGGCGAGAACCCAAACCGGCTGTACCAGCATCATCAGTTCCAGGTAATCATCAAGCCTTCTCCGGACAATATTCAGGAAATTTATCTGGAAAGTCTGAAGCGTCTGGGCATTGATCCGCTCAAACATGATATTCGGTTTGTTGAAGATAACTGGGAGAATCCTTCCCTTGGTTGTGCAGGTCTGGGTTGGGAAGTATGGTTGGACGGAATGGAGATTACGCAATTCACGTATTTCCAACAGGTTGGTGGAATCGAGACGAATCCGGTAGCCGTTGAAATTACGTATGGTATGGAGCGTTTGGCTTCTTACATTCAGGAAAAAGAGAATGTGTTTGATCTGGAATGGGTGGAAGGTATTACTTATGGTGATGTATTCCGTCAGCCAGAATTCGAACACTCTAAATATACGTTTGAAGTATCCGATGTCAAAATGTTGTTCACTCTCTTCAACATGCACGAAGAAGAAGCAAACAAAGCCATGGCGCAGCATCTGGTATTCCCGGCATATGACTATGTGCTCAAATGTTCCCACACGTTCAACCTGTTGGATGCACGTGGGGCCATCAGTGTAACGGAACGTACGGGTTACATCACACGTGTCCGTAATCTGGCTCGTCAAGTCGCTGCAACATATATGGAAGAGCGTGAGAAGCTAGGCTTCCCGCTGATCAAGAAAGGGGGAGCCGAGCATGTCTAAGGATCTGTTGTTTGAAATCGGACTGGAAGAAGTACCTGCACGTTTCATGCGCGCAGCAATCGCACAGCTGCAAGAGCGTGTTGTGAAATGGCTTGACGCATCCCGCATTGCTTATGGTGAAGTGAATGCGTATGCCACACCTCGCCGACTGGCTGTTTTGATTCAGAATGTGGCTGAAAAGCAGGAAGATATCGAGGAAGAAGTGAAAGGTCCTTCACGCAAAATTGCACTGGACGACAGTGGCAATTGGAGCAAGGCAGCACTCGGATTCGCCCGCAGTCAAGGTGTTGAACCGGACCAGTTCACGTTCAAGGAATTGAACGGTGTCGAATATATCTATGCAACGAAGAGCAGTAAAGGTGTGGAAACGGCTTCTGTGATTGGCGAAGGATTGCTTTCTGTATTACATGCCATGACGTTCCCGAAATTCATGCGTTGGGCTTCCTATGATTTCAAATTTGTACGTCCAATCCGCTGGATTGTGGCTATGCTCGGCAGTGAAGTCATCGAGCTTGAAGTGGCCGGAGTAAAGTCTGACAATGTCACACGCGGGCATCGCTTCCTTGGCGATGATGTGGTAATTTCGAAGCCTGCCGTTTACGTAGAAGTCCTGCGTTCCGAACATGTCATTGTAGATATCCAGGAACGTGAACAGATGATTGTATCCCAGATTCAGGCATTAGCCGCTGAGAAAAAATGGGATATTGCGATCAAGGAAGACTTGCTGGAGGAAGTCCTGTTCCTAGTGGAGACACCTACGGTATTGTTCGGGACATTCGACTCATCATTTTTGAATATTCCACAAGAAGTATTGATTACTTCCATGCGTGAGCATCAGCGTTATTTCCCTGTACTGGACAATGAGGGACAATTGTTGCCATTCTTCGTGACGGTACGTAACGGTGGAAGTGATTCACTGGACGTTATTGCAAAAGGGAATGAAAAAGTACTGCGTGCACGTCTGTCTGATGCCAAGTTCTTCTATGAGGAAGACCAGAAGCTACAGATTAAGGATGCACTGTCGAAGCTTGAAAGTATCGTCTTCCAGGAAGAGCTCGGTACGGTTGGAGATAAAGTACGACGCATTCGGAAGATTGCCGATGGAATTGCTGCCAAACTGCAAGTATCCGGTGATGTTGCCGAATCCGTTAGCCGCTCAGCAGATATTTGCAAATTCGATCTGGTGACACTGATGGTGGGTGAATTCCCGGAACTGCAAGGTGTGATGGGTGAGGATTACGCTCGTAAAGCTGGCGAAAAAGAAGAGGTGGCCAAAGCGGTATTTGAACACTATCAGCCACGTTTCGCTGGAGATCAATCCCCTGCTTCTCTTGTCGGTGCCATTGTGAGTGCTGCGGATAAAATGGATACAATCGTGGGTTGTTTCTCTATCAATATTATTCCAACAGGTTCTCAGGATCCGTATGCGCTGCGCCGTCAGGCCGCAGGTATTGTACAGATTTTGCTGGATCACAAGCTTCCGCTGACATTGTCAGACGTGTTCGGAGTGGCACTTCAAGTGCATGCCCAGATGAACCTGTTGAAACGTGCAGATGAAGAGGTTCGTAAAGATCTGCAAGACTTCTTCGGTCTTCGTGTGAAAAAATTGTTGTCCGAAACCGTCCGTTACGATGTAGTGGATGCCGTAATTTCTTCCGGATTCGATGATATCAGCGCTGTGGTTCCAAAAGGTGAAGCGTTGATGGCGGCTGTTCTGACAGGAGACGCATTCAAAACAACGGTTGAATCGTTCAACCGTGTGGGTAATTTGGCTGCCAAAGCATCCAATGCTTCCGTACATCCAGAACTGTTCACAGAAGATGGAGAGCGTCAGCTACATGAGTCATGGAGCAAAACGAATGCAGAATATCGTCAGGCGTTGACTCAGCATGATGCTGCTGAAGCACTGGCTATTGCATCTGCCTGGAAAGATGGTATTACCTCATTCTTCGATTCGGTCATGGTTATGGCTGAAGATGATGCTGTTCGGGCGAATCGACTTGCCTTGCTCGCGGCTATTGATCGTGACTTGAAAGGATTTGCTGATTTTTCCAAGTTGGTTTGGTAATTGGGTGTATTTCATGACTCCTTTTCCACAGACTTGGAGCAAAGCTAAAATTCAGTATTAAAGAAGGATATATGAGGGTATAAATATACGGAACGGGTTGTGAAATGTATTTTTGACAACCGCTCCGTATTTTAGCCTTTGATTTCCCTTGTTGTGCCAGAAGGATTTTGCCTGGCCGGGGTCGTATATTACAATATGCAGCTATTTTATGAAACCGGGTGGTCTGAGTTTGAGTGAGTTGAATATACGCCACATTGTTGTGGATGGTGATGCTTGTCCGGTCAAAACCGAGATTGCGCAAACCGCTCGCCTTTTCAACATCCCTGTACTGTTAGTCTCTTCATTTGATCATTTGCTTCAAGGAGGAGAAGGGGTGCGTACCGTGCAAGTGGATCGCAGTGATCAGAGCGCAGACCTCTATATTGCTAATCATATTAGGCCATATGATGTGGTTATCACTCAGGACTATGGACTTGCGGCACTTGCGCTCGGCAAACGTTGTTATGTTTTATCCTTTCGTGGTCGTGAGTTTAACGATCGGGACATTGATTTCATGTTGGATTCTCGCCATACTGCGGCCAAAGCGCGAAAAAGAGGCCATTACGGGAAAGGCCCAAAGCCTTTCACAGAGCAGGATCGAGAAATGTTTCAACATAAACTGACAAAACTTTTAAAAGATTTGCAGGAGAATGTGTAAGTTTATCGAATTATATTTACGTGTTGAAGAGATGAAGGTGGCCAGTGATGAGTACCGGACAAGGCGGTATACCCGAAAGTATTATTGAATCGGTGTTACAGCAGAATGATATCGTCGATACGGTGAGCCGATTTGTGCATCTGACCAAGCAGGGGAAGTATATGAAAGGCCTCTGTCCTTTTCATTCCGAGAAGACGCCTTCGTTCACCGTTACACCTGAGAAACAAATTTTCTATTGCTACGGTTGCGGCACGGGAGGAAATGCCATCAAATTCAGGATGGAAATCGAAGGGTTATCCTTTCCCGAGGCTGTCAAGACGATGGCGGAAGAAAGCCATATCTCTATGGGTGACTGGCAAGGGCGTGAATCTGCTCATGTAAATCCGGAGACGGAACGTCTGTTGGAGGCCTATGAGCTTACCGCGAAGCTGTATCATTTTTTGTTGAAAAATACAGAGCACGGCAAGTCAGCCATGGAGTATTTACGCTCAAGAGGTTTTGGCGACAAGTTGATTGACCAGTTCCAGATTGGTTTCGCACCAAATCGTTGGGACACACTGGTGCAATTTCTCGAGAAACGCAACTATCCGCTCGAAGAGATGGAAAAGGGTGGGCTTCTGTCACCGCGAAATGAAGGTCAAGGATATGTGGACCGATTCCGCGACCGGATTATGTTCCCGATTAATGGCAGGAGCGGTAAGCCGATTGCATTTGCAGGTCGCATATTGGGAGACGGGCAACCGAAGTATCTAAATTCACCGGAAACCCGGTTATTTAACAAAAGCCGTGTTCTCTATAATCTGCATCATGCCAAAAACGCAATTCGCAAACAAAGGCAAGCCATTTTGTTCGAGGGATATGGCGATGTCATCTCCGCATGGGATCAGGATATCCAGAATGGTGTAGCGGCAATGGGGACTGCGTTAACCGAGAATCAGGCACTGATGCTCAAAGGCATGTGCGACGAGGTCATCATATGTTATGACGGTGACCGAGCAGGACAGGCTGCTGCACTCAAAAACTTCCCGATTCTTGAGGAAGCCGGATTGCAGGTCAAAGTGGCTCTCATTCCTGAAGGACTTGACCCGGATGATTTTATCCGGAAGCATGGTGGCGAACGGTTCCGAAACCAGATTGTGGACGGTGCTGTGACCACTACAAAATTTAAACTTATAAACCTGAAAAAAAGCCATATACTGCTAGAGGGTGGCGGACAAATCGCCTATTCGAAAGAAGCAGTAAAATTGATTGCCCCCTTACCTTCTCCAACAGAGCGGGAAGTGTATCTTCGAGAACTGGCTGCAGAAGTGGACGTATCCTTCGAAACATTGAAGCAGGAGTGTAATGAAGAACGGGAGGCGATGAAAAATAACCTCCAGTTTGGGGATAATAACCCGAAAAGGTGGAATAATGGTAGGCAACAAAATAGGCAGGTGCCCACACCCAATCTGTTGCCAGCTTACCACGCTGCGGAACGCAAACTGATCGCCTGGATGTTGCAGGATGATGAGGCCGCCCAGTACGTGAACGAGCATCTTGGTGAAGCTTTTAACTTGGATGATCATGCAGCTATTGCTGCTTATCTATATGCCTACTATGCGCAAGGCAAACCGTCGGATACAAGCCGTTTTATGTCTTCACTGCATGACGATCGCCTGGAAAAAACGGTCAGTTCAATTTCGATGATGGATGGTCCAGGTGAATGGAGTATTCAAATGCTCGATGATTGCATCAGGGAAGTGCTTAAGTATCCGCGTAAGAAAGAGTACGATTTGAAAAAAGAAGAAATGATTGCTGCGGAGCGGGCAGGTGATTCTGTACGCGCGGCACAGATTGCAATTGAAATGATTGCCCTAGAGAGACAGTGAACGTCTGCTTATTGGATGTTTCTAGGGAGGAGGGAGTCGAGTTATGGCGAATGATCAGCATACTGAACTAGAAACAGAATTGACACTGGATCAGGTTAAAGATCAATTGATTGAATCAGGTAAGAAAAGAGCTTCGCTGAATTACAAGGAAATTATAGAGAAACTCTCTCCTTTTGAGCAGGATGCAGAGCAAATGGATGAGTTCTATGAGCAACTGAGCGATCTGGGTATCGATGTAGTGAATGAAAATGATGAAGAGGTTACACTTCGTCCTAGTGAAGATTCCGAGAACAACACCAGAGAGGGAGAGGACGAATTCCACTTTGATGATGATCTGAGCTTGCCGCCAGGTATCAAAATCAATGATCCTGTCCGTATGTATCTCAAGGAAATTGGTCGTGTGCCATTGTTGTCGGCAGATGATGAAGTACAACTGGCCAAACGGATCGAGAACGGGGATGAAGAAGCCAAGCGTCGTCTGGCTGAAGCGAACCTGCGTCTCGTAGTCAGTATCGCCAAGCGTTACGTTGGACGTGGAATGTTGTTCCTTGATTTGATTCAGGAAGGTAATATGGGTCTGATCAAAGCGGTTGAGAAGTTTGACCACAAAAAAGGATACAAGTTCAGTACGTATGCGACATGGTGGATTCGCCAGGCGATTACTCGTGCTATTGCTGACCAGGCGCGTACAATTCGTATTCCTGTGCACATGGTGGAGACGATTAATAAGCTGATCCGGGTATCCCGTCAGCTGTTGCAGGAACTTGGGCGTGAACCGACTCCAGAAGAAATCGCTGCTGAGATGGACCTGAGTGTGGAGAAAGTTCGTGAAATTACGAAGATTGCACAGGAACCGGTTTCTCTGGAAACACCGATTGGTGAGGAAGATGATTCCCATCTGGGTGACTTCATTGAGGATCAGGAAGCACTTGCTCCAGCAGATGCTGCTGCGTATGAGTTGCTGAAAGAACAGCTCGAAGATGTACTGGATACATTGACTGAGCGTGAAGAGAATGTTCTTCGTCTACGTTTTGGTCTGGACGATGGACGGACGAGAACGCTGGAGGAAGTGGGCAAGGTATTTGGTGTTACGCGTGAGCGTATTCGTCAGATTGAAGCCAAGGCTCTTCGTAAATTGCGCCACCCGAGTCGTAGTAAACGACTCAAGGATTTCCTCGAATAAATCGAACTATGGGAGACTTTCCGCAAGACGCTTTGGCGGCGGCGGGGTCTCCTTTAATTTTAATTTGAACGTCTTGATTTCTTTCTTTTGGAAATTCATCCTTGAAATGTTTGATTGGATTTTATTTTATCGCTTTTCCTTGTTCAATGCAAATCAATAAATTAAATGAATAGTGTAGGTGCTTCATGAAACTTTCGAATCGATTACAGCGAATACATGATCAAATTCCCGATGGCAGCCGCATGGCTGATATCGGTTCAGACCACGCGCTGCTGCCAGTAGCCGCAATCCGGAGTGGGAAAGCCGCAAGTGCAGTAGCCGGGGAAGTCAATCCTGGCCCTTATGATGCTGCATGCAAACAAGTCAGTGATGCTGGCCTGAAAGAAAAAATCACCGTACGCCGTGGAGATGGATTGGATGTGATCTCTGCGGGAGAAGTGGATGTCATCACTATTGCAGGCATGGGTGGTGCCCTGATTGCTTCTATTTTGGACCGAGGTTTATCCAAACTGGAAGGAGTCCAGTTACTTATTTTGCAACCGAATGTGGGAGAGGATATCCTCAGACGCTGGTTGCTGGAGCATCACTGGGTGGTTGTAGCAGAACAGTTGCTCGAAGAAGACGGCAAGATCTATGAGATTATCACCGCGATGCCACAATCCGTAAGCCCGATTGCAAATGAAGAGGTGTATCGTGCACGTCCGCTTCAGGGCGGGGCAGAATTGACTGAAGATTTGCTGCTGCGGATGGGGCCGTATTTGGTGGATCGTCCAACGGATGTATTCTTTGCCAAATGGGAAAGTGAGATCGTCAAACTGCAAGGGGTTGTAAACTCCATCTCCAAATCCGATCATGATACTTCCCGGGACAAGGCGGCTGAGGTAGAACGTCTTATCGCAAACTTGAAGGAGGTTTTGGCATGTTTGCCAAAGGTCAAACTGTAATTCAACTGATGGAGCAGCTCGCTCCGAAACATCTGGCTGTGCCGGATGACCGCATCGGTCTGCAGCTCGGCAGTTTGCAAAAAGAAATCAGTCACGTGCTTGTTGCTCTGGATGTGACGGATGAAGTGGTGGACGAAGCAATACGAATCGGTGCCAATCTGATTATCGCCCATCATGCCATCATTTTCCGACCGGTCAAGTCACTGAGTACAGATACACCAACGGGTAAGTTGTATGAGAAGCTGATTAAGCATGATATTGCTGTCTATATCAGTCATACGAACCTTGACGTGGCCGAAGGTGGCATGAATGACTGGATGGCCGAAGCACTCGGCATAGAGAGCAAGGAATCGCTGGAGGATGTACATACAGATCATCTGTACAAGCTGGCGGTATTCGTACCACGTACGCATCATGAACAGGTGCTTCAAGCCATCCTCGAAGCTGGAGCAGGAAGTATCGGCCAATACAACAAGTGCAGCTTCAACACGGAAGGTACAGGAACGTTCGTACCCGGAGAAGGGACACAACCGTATATTGGTACCCAAGGGCAGATGGAACGTGTGGAAGAAATGCGGATTGAGACAATTGTACCTCAAAGTCTGCGCAGTAAGGTCGTTCAGGCTATGCTTAAGGCTCACCCGTATGAAGAAGTCGCCTATGACCTTTATGCAATGGATTTAAAGGGCCGTACGCTCGGTCTGGGACGCTTGGGACCCCTTAGGGAGCCTAAGACATTAGGTGAGCTGGTGGAGGTCGTGAAGACCCAATTCAACGTGCCTCATGTTCGTGTTGTAGGAGATCTGAACAAGTCAATCAAAAAGGCAGCGGTTCTTGGCGGCTCTGGCAGTCGTTATGCGCTCACAGCCCGCTTCAAAGGTGCGGATGTTATTGTGACCGGGGATATTGATTATCACACGGCACATGATGCGTTAATGGCAGGCATGTGTATTATCGACCCAGGACATAATTCCGAGAAGATTATGAAACCGAAAACAGCGGATTGGCTTCGTTCCCGTTTGGAAGATAAACGATATGATACGCAAGTTACGGCTTCTGAGGTAAATACGGAAGTATTCCATTTTATCTAAAAGAACAGGTGATACGGGATTTCCAGTAATATTAAGCTTGTCTGGGAACCTAAATGCCTGTATACTATGTAATGTTGTTCGGAAAGCTTGACAGACAATCGCTGGTGGTCTTTGTTGCCACGAGAGGAAAGTCCGGGCTCCACAGGGCAGGATGCTGGATAACGTCCAGTCAGCGCGAGTTGAAGGATAGTGCCACAGAAATGGACCGCCGATGGCCGGATTTTCCGGCACAGGCAAGGATGGAACCGAGGTGTAAGAGACCCCGAGGAACGCTGGTGACTTCGTTCCTGGTAAACCCCATCTGGAGCAAGACCTAATGGGACACAGTCACCTCTTCGGAGGAGACAGCCTTAGCCCGAGGTGTGTCTAGGTTGGTCGCTTGAGCTGTGCAGCAATGTATGGCCTAGATAGATGATTGTCGCTTCTGGTGGGAGGGTAGTTCCCGTATGAACCACGAAGAGCACAGAACCCGGCTTACGGTAAGCTTTCCTAACTGCAACAACAGCATTACAGTGTAGTCCACCTATCAGTCGAGGACAATCCGTGGGATTCACCGATGACCTGACTGATCAGAAGGACCTATGAAATTTATCACAATCGCATACTTCCTGTTCATGACAGGTCATATAAAATACGGCGGCAGTTCCGAGATTCTCGGTCTGCCGCCGTATTTTTGTTATATCGAGTAGATTCTTCGTGCACTTTTACGTTCTAAGAATGGAAACAGTTGGATGACAGTGAATTACAGTGTAACCACACGGTCAGATTGTAATTCGGCATGCCAGCGCTGAATGGCCCGATCCATTCGTTCCACGGCTTCAGGGAGAAGCTCAGGATCTGTATGAGTAAAGTTGATTCGCATACGGTTCAGCTCTGGTGTGCCCGCATAGAAGGAATCACCTGGGACAATGCACACTTTCTCTTGGATACCGTAAGTGAACAGATTGCTTGCCAGCATGCCTTCAGGCAGTTGCAGCCACAAGAACATGCCACCTTGTGGTGAATTCCACGAGATGCCTTCCCATGATTTGGCTGCCATGAGTGTAGTCAGGGTTTTCATGCGTTGTTCGTAATCCTCTGAAATATGGCGAATATGCGCATCCAGATCGAAAGATTCAAGCAGTGCATGAAGCGCTCTTTGGTCGATGCTGCTGGAGTGCAAGTCCGCGCCTTGCTTGGCTCGTGCTGCTATTTTGACAATATCGGGAGCAGCCAGTATCCAGCCGGTACGAAGGCCTGGTGCTACCGTTTTGGAGAACGTACTGGTGTAGATAACATTGGAAGGGGCACCATAGGAGGCTGCATCCAGTTCTGTGAGAGCAGGGACATCCAATTGTTCCGGATTGAATCGAATTTCGCCATACGGATCATCTTCCAGAATGAGCACACCATACTTGCGGCACAGATCCACAGCTTGTTGTCTTCTTTCTCTCGACCACACTTTACCCGTAGGATTGGAGAACGTTGGGTTGATATAAACAAGCTTTGGACGATGCAGTTGGAGCTGTTCCTCCAGAGATTCAGGCAACATGCCATGATCATCGCAGGCTACGCCGTGAGATTCAGCCTGATAGGAATGGATCACTTGCAGAGCAGCGAGGTAGGTTGGTGATTCAACCAGAACGCGGTCACCCGGGTCGAGAAGGATGCGGCAAACCAAGTCAATGGATTGTTGTGAACCCGTAGTGAGAAGCATGTGGTCTGGTGAAGCGGGAATGCCCTTGGATTCAAGACGCTCGGCAATTTTGGCGCGAAGAGGACGGTATCCTTCAGTCTCCGCATATTGAAGAGCGGCTGCTCCGCTCATAAATACTTTTTCATATGCAACGCGGATGGCTTCCAGCGGGAACGAAGTCTGGGCTGGTAATCCACCGGCAAGTGAAATCATTCCAGGTGCCTGAGCGGCCTGGAGCATGTCGCGAACGACAGAGGACGGGGTGTTTTGTGCCATTTTGGACCAAGGGATACTCATGTTATTCTCATCTCCTGTTATTCACTGTTATACTGATATTATAAACTATATTAGACGGACTGCACTATAACAGTAAAATGAAGATCATAACAGTTAGGGGGAGCACGTATGCATATTGAATTAAAGCGAGGAAGCAGTACCAAATTGTACGTGCAGATTGCGCTAACGATTGCCGATCGCATCAGATCAGGACTCATTGAACCCGGAACCCGACTTCCTTCTGTTCGAAAAATGACCGCCGATCTGGGTGTCAGCCTGGTCACTGTATCCAAAGCGTATGCTGAACTCGAGGCAATTCAATTGATCACCTGCTCCCAGGGTAAAGGTTGTTATGTAAGAGGTACACTGAACATGGATCAGACGGAGGAGCTGGACCGGACGCAGCGGATGAATGGTAATAGTGAATCCAGTACGCCTTGGAATTGGCAGATGGCATTGGTGGATTATTTACCAAGAGCACAACTCTGGAGACATTTTGATACATCACCTCAAGTACGGGTTGAACTTCATATGTCAGCGATTCAGCCTGAACTCTTGCCTACACGCGAGATTATCGACAGTGCCTACCGCCTTTCCTCGGATCATGCAGAGCGTATGGCGGCGTATGGATCTTTTCAGGGAGATCGGGAACTCAGACAGACCTTTGCGGAACATTTTGCCGAGCGTGGACTACAGGTGACACCCGAACGCATGCTGATAACAAGTGGTGCTCAACAAGGAATTGATCTTGTGGCACGGACTTTTGTTGGACCCGGAGATGTAGTGTATATGGAGGCGCCAAGCTATACCGGAGCTATTGATGTGTTTACGAGTAGAGGTGCGAAGATCATTACGGTCCCGATGGACGACGAAGGTATGCGTATCGATCTGTTAACCCGGTTATGTGATACATATCCTCCCAAGTTGATCTATACAATCCCGACCTATCATAATCCAACAGGTATTACGATGAGTGCAAGAAGACGAGCACAGCTCCTGAATCTTGCGCAAAGCTACCACTGCCTCATTCTGGAGGATGACCCGTTTGCAGATCTTTATTTTCGTGACCCTCCCCCCGCTTCCATTAAATCGATGGATGGGACAGGCCACGTTGTGTACATCAAAAGCTTCAGCAAGGTGTTATCTCCTGGTTGCCGTATAGCCTGCGCTATTGCAGACGGAAGTGTATTGACCCGGCTTGTGGCTGCGAAGTCTACGGCGGATTTGGGGAGCCCGCTCCTTACACAGAAGGCATTGCAATCCTTTATTCAGAATCAGTACGGAGTGTATGTATCCCGTTTGAGGGATGAACTGTATTCTCGCTTATGCTTAGCGGCTGAAGTCCTGAAAGAGCATGCTCCTGCGGGGATGCACTGGCATTTGCCGGATGGGGGACTCAATCTGTGGCTTCAACTGCAGGATAACTTGGATATGCGTGAACTTCATCGTCAGTCACTTGCCGCCGGGGTATCTTTCCTGCCGGGTTCCGCCTGTTATGTGGGTGAGACGGATACATCAAGTCTGCGCATTTGCTTCACCGTGACGAGCGCTGAGCTTTTGTGTGAAGGGTTGCGTGTACTGTGTGATGTCATTGACAAAGTTACACCTCAGGAAGGTGGGGCAGTGGCGGACAGGCTACCGCTCATATAATTTTTCGGAGTATGGACATACATCCAATCCACTTTCGACCTGATGCAATAGGTTATAGTACCACCAGAAAGGGAGTTGGTTTTGAAATGAACCATTACTGTCCACCGCTTTGTCCGATCGTATGTGACCCGATTCAGGTTGTTGAGGATTACTACATCCCGCAAATCGTACCTGTAATCCACCCGATTGAAGTGATCAAAAAACATCACTGTGTTCCGATCCACCATCACATGTACCCTGTTGTTGTTAAAGAAGAAGACTCTTGTTATGTATCCAGCCATAATTCGAAGAAAAAATCCGTGAGAAAATCAAGCAAAGCCCGCACAACTTCTCGCAAACGCTAATCGCAGCGGGTGCCCCGGGGAATTGGATATAAACCAAAGAGCAGCGTACGCCCCGGGGCGCAGCTGCTTTTGTATTTTTTACAGATTATCCTTATTACGCTTACTGCGTATACTTTTTCATCGTATTATCCATTTGTTGTCTGACATGCTGGGGCCAGAACTGCAAAGGAGCGCTGTTGCCTGATGCGGCTTGCAGTGCTTTATAGACATCGACTTGCCCATAGCCAAAATACTTATCGTGACCCGGATCACCGAGGTCAATGACACTTTGGCGCATCAGATCCATCACTTCCGTATTCGTTAAATCCGGATTCAATGAACGAATCAATCCTGCAAGTGCTGCTACATGCGGGCTAGCCATGGATGTACCAGACAAAGCTGCATACTGATTGTCCGGATAAGTACTTGCGATACTGGACCCTGGGGCCATCACATCCACATAATCCCCGTAATTGGAATAGGAAGCTTTGCTCATATCCGGGTCCGTAGCGGAAACGGCAAATACCTCCGGATAGGCAGCAGGGTATCCTGGACGCTCGGTATTATCGTTCCCTGTAGCTGCAATCAAGACGATATCCCGGTCAAAAGCGTATTTAATGGCGTCATGAAGAAATTGGGCATCGGCATAATTGCCGAGACTCATATTGATGACTTTGGCTCCATGATCAGCTGCCCAAATAATACCTTCAGCAACGGCATACGTGGTGCCTGAACCCGAGTTGTCCAGTACTTTAACCGGAAGGACCTTGTTATACCAGCTCATACCTGCCACACCTTCATTATTGTTAACAATGGCGCCGATAATCCCTGCGACATGTGTCCCATGTCCCACATCATCCATCGGTTGGCTTCCTGGCTCGACCACATTATAGCCCTCAAGGAGCTTGCCCTTCAGGTCAGGGTGATTCATATCCACACCCGTGTCAACGACTGCAACGATGACATCTTTGTTTCCCTTGGTAATATTCCAACCTCTGTTCGTCTCAATGGCAGGCAGGTTCCACTGATAATCGGAAAACAAAATGTCGTTGGGTATCGTTACATCGGTTTGTTCAGTTACGCTCTCATTGGTTAAATACATGTAGTGGGGTTCCAGATAGAGTGGATTCCATTTACTTTCGAAATAGGTATGCAATTGCTTGTAATCCATGTGTTCTGACCGAAAAACATACGTGTATCCCAGCTTGCGCGCAGATTGCGCTCTTAGATCAGATTTAATGATACGCATATCCCGGTCACCAGGATCTTGCCGAAAGCGGATAACGATTTCATTTTCGTAAAAATGACTGGCATTGGCATTATCATGCCCTGTTTTTACCGTGATTTCATTAAGGGTATCCGGGTGAACAGACTCAATTTTGAACTTGCCTTCACGCGGATATGGGATCATACGCAGATTTTTGCGCTGGTGTTGTTCAACAGCATTCAATACGTTCTGACTGAACAAGGCGATCACAGCTCTTTTACCATCTTTCGAAGGTTGCCCCATCACAAAATATTTTTCTTTTCCCAAGGGGAAAGAAGAGGATTCGAAGCTTTGACGTTTGTTTACCGCTTTTTTGGCAAGGTTCAGAGCATGTTCAAGTTTCTGTTGCTCCAGCTTGCTACCTTGCTTGGATGCCTGATCAAATGGCTTGTTGAATGATCCGTTGGTATCCATGAGATGAATGGATCGAATATGTTTATGCGAACTTTGGAGATCCTTCATGTATTGATTAAACTGCGCAGTATTCATTGTGGAGGTTTTCTCCAGCATGATACTGAGATGCTGTTTGGCATCCATGCGGGTCAGAAGATCTGTTGCTTTGACATCCTGTACTTTCAGTCGCTGTTTGTTCGTGTGCTCTTCATGAGCAGAGTCGGAAAGAGCACTTGGCTTAGGTTCGGGACGATTGGATGTTGGAAGCAGAAGCGTCAGGGCGAGTGCTCCCGCACCAGCTGCTATGGCCCAGTTAATCCATTTCGGTCTGGACATGGGGATGGAACCTCCTTCGTTCATTTTGGACAATCATCAACAGTGCTTCATCATTGTCACTGGTTGTATCTATCGTTAGGATAAGCGGATATTTTTATGCAGGCGAGTTCGAGTCTAACTGCGTATAATAGGCATGTTTGATGGTAGAAACGGAAAGCATGATTAAGGGATACCGCTCGTCATCTTTTTATGGTAGGATTATAGCTGAGAATTCAAAGGTCAGGGGAAAACCACCGTTGGCCGACCTATATGTAAGGACTTATTTAAGGGGGAGCTACCTTTATGTCAGCAGCCAATGTACAGAAAACATGTGAGTCAACTAGGGAAAAGTTAAAGCCGGCTATCGATCGGATTGAAAAATTTTTGAATGAAAATGCCTTGCCTGAACTGGATCAGAATCAGACGGAGGAATCAACAGCCTTCTACAAAGGATTTCTTTCAGATCTCCGTCATTTGCTCGTTTTTTCTGAAGTTTCTTACGAAAAAATTGGCGTTGTGCTGCGTCGTGCCAACTTTGATGTCGATTTTGCCGAAAAGGCTCTTTATAATACGTATCACCAATGCGTAAACAGCTTTTTCTATCCGAAAAATGAATGTTATTCCGAAGACGGAAGATACGCTTACACAGGACAAGATGCCATTCGTTTCCGTGACAAGCCAATCCGTGCAGTACGGGATGTCATTCTTGAGGTTTCCAAAACGTACGAAGAATTGCGTGATGATCTGGCATATTATGAAAGTGACTACCTGACTCAGCGCCGTATGCAAAATCAACGTAATCACGCCTAATTAAAGTTTAAACCTTAATATGAAATTGGACGAAACCGCCCTTGTGGCGGTTTTTTTGTGTCCCCATGTGAGAATCAGACTAAGGCGTGATCATGTCATCATCTGGCATTTTGGCGGAGAATATCGGGTTTGTGGCGGGGAGACAATAGTACTCGAGGTGATAAAAAATGAGCCATGACAAACCTATTGTCAAATGCAGCGTCTCCAACTGCAACTATTGGGGAGAAAACAACTTCTGCCAAGCTGATGCCATCATGATTGACATTGACCAACATGCCACCCGTCGTCTGCATGAAGAATTTGCCGGTGAAACATTTGACTCGGACCACCATGATCATGCACGTACATCCTCTGCAACATGCTGTCACACGTTCAAACCCAAGTGAGCAGTCATTCCTATTCATAACGGAGGTGCTTCCAAATGAAAAATGACGATAATAAGTTTAATTTTAAAGATCGCCCTGAAACCAATGTTGAAGGTGAAAAACAGCGTATGCGTGTCGATTATCCAAGAAAAACACATCGGGAAGAATATGGGGCAGAGGTCGCTCCTCCCACTGTTGTAAGAACTGGAGGCACCGAGCGCTCAGAACAGGTACCTGAGAAGCATGAGGCAGATCGTGTCATGGAGTCAACAGGCAAGGTCGCGGGTTACATGGGACTTGCCTTCGGGATCGCATCTTTGTTCATGTGGTCAATCGTACTTGGACCGGCGGCAGCTGTACTGGGTTACTATGCCTATGTGAATGGTCGGAAAACAGCGGGAGCTTGGTCCATTGGACTGGGTATTGTAGCCACGCTCAGTTATTTTTTCATGATTCCATTCGCTCGCTAGAGTAACAATGTTCATTCAACAGCCTTCTGTTCTCACCCCAATGTGGTGATTTACAGAAGGTCTTTTTTCGTATTTACGCAGGTTAGGCAGCGTGTTTCATTTATTTTTTTGAAAACAATGGAACCTTGCTGTAAAACGATGTAGAATAAGGTCATAATACGCTTAATTATACGGGAGTGGATATAACGCATGCAGATTGATCCACGCGGATCGCGGCAGTTGTTGGAACTGCAATTGTCCAATGTGAATAACCAAACCAATGGATCAGCCCCAGATGCTGGTTCAACAGTGGATTTTGCCAATATGATGGACGGGCTGTTAGGCACAGGTTCCAATTCGACGAACATGACCGGTTCAACCGAAACGGTCTCCAAAAGATCCAGTGATGGTCTGTTGTGGTTGCAACTTGGAAGCACGTACAATCCGGATATGAATACGGCAGGGTCGTCCTCTGTTTCCAATAACATGGTTGAGTCTTTATTATCTTTATCTAATACAGGAATCGTGGATTCCGGTGCATCTGTACCTACGGATTATGAAGCTTTGATTGCGGAGGCAAGCGCCAAGTATGGTGTTCCTGAATCATTGATCAAGGCCGTCATTGATACAGAATCCAATTTTAACCCGAATGTGGTGTCCTCCGCAGGAGCCAAGGGTCTTATGCAATTAATGGATGGCACGGCTGCAGGGCTGGGTGTGAGTAATTCATTTGATCCTGCCCAGAACATTGATGCGGGCACTAAATATCTTTCCCTTCAGCTCCAGCGTTTCGGTGGAGAAGTGAAGATGGCACTTGCAGCATATAATGCAGGACCGGGTCGTGTTTCACGTCTGGGTGTGTCGAGTGATAGCGAACTGATGAGTGTGCTTAACCGTTTGCCTTCAGAAACACAGAATTATATCTCCAAGGTGGAGAATGCACGGTCGAAATATGTGATCTAAACTCACAGATAGACATTTGCGATAACCATTATGGGCAGGATGAGATCAAATGTGGGGACAGTGGCGCTTAAAACCGTCTGTTCCCGGTTGGTCTTTTTGTGTTGTATGTGTATCGTGTTACAATGCTCACTGTAGATTCATGAACGAAGAGATAAGGGAGGTCTAACCTCATTTGAAATATTTTGATTATGCTGCAACCACACCTCCCCATCCCGATGTGGTTCGTACGATCGCTGAAATAATGGAGACACAATTCGGAAATCCGTCCTCCATTCATGGGTATGGAGAGCGCGCCCATCAATTGCTGCGTCGTGCTCGATCCGGCTGTGCTGCGGCAATAGGCGTTAGGCCTGAAGAGATTGTATTCACTTCCGGTGCGACCGAGAGCAATAATCTCGCGATAAAAGGTGCGGCATTACGTTATCAGTCACGAGGCAGACACATCATCACAACGGCTACCGAGCATGCCTCGGTGTATGAAAGTTTTATGCAATTGCAGCAGTGGGGATGGGAAGTGACATTAGTTCCTGTCAATTCCGATGGAGTGGTCAACGCTCAGCAGGTTGTAGACGCGATCAGACCGGATACGGTGCTTGTGAGTCTGATGCATGTAAACAATGAAACAGGGGCCATCCATCCGATTGGAGAGATCGGCAAACAGCTCAAAAAGAAAGCACCACGCGTGCTTTTCCATGTGGATGGTGTGCAAGGGTTTGGAAAAATGGAAGCAGCACCTGCCGCTTGGGGTGCAGATCTGTACAGCCTGTCTGCTCACAAGATCCGTGGACCGAAGGGAGCAGGCCTCCTGTATGTGCGAAGTGGAGTGGAGCTTACGCCATTATTGTCAGGAGGATCACAGGAGCATGGCCTACGGGCAGGCACGGAGAATGTAGCCTTACTGGTAGGTATGGCAAAGGCCATGCGAATGGCAGCAGAAGATCAGGTTGATTTTGCCCGGCGTACAACGGGACTTCGTGATCGATTGATGGAAACGATACGTGCCATTCCTGAATTTCAATTGAACACTCACCAAGAGGGGGCACCTCATATTGTGCACTTCTCCTATCCCGGGATGAAGGCAGAAGTGGCGCTGCACACCTTGGAGCAACTGGGCGTAACCCTATCCACCCAATCGGCCTGTTCTTCACGTTCGGCTGAACCGAGTCGGGCTCTGCTTGCGATGGGCAAAGATACAACTTGTGCTGCTGGCGGATTGCGTATTAGTCTTGGAGATGAACATACAGAAGAAGATGTAGCCGTGCTTGAGCAGGCTTTACATCAGATGGTGGCGCAGTTGCGCCCCCTCGAAAGGCGGATGTGAATGGATATGAAATATGATATGCTGCTTCTCCGTTTTGGAGAATTTATGTTAAAGGGAAAGAATCGTGCCCGATTTGAAAAAACGATCATTACACAGGTAAAAGCCTTACTTAAACCTTATCCTGGAGCGAGCCTTCGAAAAGAATATGGCCGTGTCTATGTGGATCTTGGCGGTGAATCACATACTGAACTGATTAAGGTGCTGAAGCGGGTATTCGGCGTGATGTCGATTAGTCCAGTTAAAGTTACTCCATCCGAGCTTGATGAGATTGTGAAAACGGCAGTTGCGTTTATGGACGAAAGAGAAGATGAATTCAAGGAAGGCACCACATTCAAGGTGAATGTAAGGCGGGTATGGAAGGCGTTCCCGAACTCTTCACATGAAATGAATCATCTGGTGGGTTCCCCGATCCTTCGGAAGTTTCAGCAACTGAGTGTTGATGTTCGTCAACCTGATATTGAACTGCGAGTGGAAATCCGCGAACAGGGTACGTATATTTTCAATGAAACCATTCCGGCAGTAGGTGGGTTTCCTCTTGGTACCAATGGAAAAGCGATGGTACTGTTGTCCGGCGGTATAGACAGCCCTGTTGCAGCATGGTCTTCCATGCGCCGTGGACTGGAAGTGGAATGTGTACATTTCTACAGTTACCCGTTCACAAGCCAGCGTGCCAAAGAAAAAGTGATTGATTTGGCGCGTGCCCTTGCTGATCATGCGGGAACAATCAAGTTGCATCTGGTACCATTTACAGAGATCCAGACCGCATTTACCCAACTGGGTCAGGATAATCTGATTATTACGCTGATGAGACGTTCAATGCTGCGAATTGCATCCAAACTTGCCGAGCGTGAGCGTGCACTTGCATTGATTACGGGGGATAGCCTGGGCCAGGTAGCGAGTCAGACTCTTCCGAGTATGAATGTCATTGGACGTGCGACGGATCTGCCGTTGTTGCGCCCACTGGTTATGATGGATAAACAGGAGATCATCACCCTGTCCAAACAGATCGGAACATATGACATATCTATTTTGCCATATGAGGATTGCTGTACTCTCTTTGTTCCAAAGTCACCTTCAACCAATCCAAATCTTCGAATTGTGGATAAAATTGAATCGACAATGAGCCATCTGCCAGAATGGGTGGATCAAGCGGTGGAACAAACAGAAACGATCACACTGCACGCCGGTGAAACTTATGTGGTAACGAATCAGACAGGTGATAATGGGTTGAAGGATGATTGGTTCTAAACTTAATAAAAATTAGCATGGCTGACATAATAAGGGCTATGTTAACTGCAAAAAAGGACTGTCCGATGTAATATCGTTCAGTCCTTTGCTGTATTCAGAAGAAATTTTTAGATTAGATTAGCCTACGAATAGGAGCGCTGCTGTTCCCCGCCAGATCCCTTGTGGCTGGAACTGCTGGAGCGTTTGCGATAACCTGCAAAGACTACGCCTGCAATAACCACAACGATGAAGAGAATGCGCAATGCCGGATGTTCAGTAAAGTAAGGCAAGAGTCGCTGCTCCTCAGTGATCATATTGGAAGCCGTATACCCGAGAACAATGGCTCCAACATAGATGATCCAGGGAAAGTGATTAATCAGCTTGATAAACAGGGTGCTGCCCCACACGATAATAGGTACGCTGATCAGGAGTCCGAGAATGACAAGCACGAGATGCTGTTGCGCAGCTCCGGCGACTGCAATCACGTTATCTAATCCCATGGCTGCATCCGCGATCACAATGGTACGAATAGCGGTCCACAAGGAAGTTCCCGCCTGAATATCATTGTGTTCATCCCCCTGATCCGCCAATAATTTATAGGCAATCCAGATCAGAAGTATGCCCCCTACAAGCAAGAGCCAAGGAACCTTAAGCAACCATAACACAACAACCGTTGCCAAAATTCGAATCAGAAGTGCACCGCCAGTTCCGTATAAAATCGCCTTTTTCTGCACGGAAGGGTGCAAATTTCGAGCTGCCAGGCCAATGACGATAGCATTGTCTCCAGCCAGAATGAGATCAATAAAGACAACGTTCAACAAAGCCAGCCAGAATGTGGGACTAAATAGCTCCATGGGATATGTCACTCCTTATATACGGTTCAATCATTAAGAATAGCATGGACAACTCTGACATACAAGTTAATGTGGGGGGATGAGGACATGGATACGCTATGGCTGTTAACTGAGATTTTAATGATCAATCTGGTATTGAGTGGAGATAATGCGGTTGTTATTGCCCTTGCCAGCAAGGATCTGCCACCGATACAACGTAAAAAAGCGGTATGGTGGGGAGCTTTTGGTGCGGTGCTGCTGCGCTGTGTATTAACCTTCGTAGCGGTATTATTGTTGGGGATTCCGTTTATACAGGCGGCAGGTGGGCTGCTGCTACTCTGGATTGCAGTGAAGCTGCTGCTTCAGAATGATGATGAAGTACATATTCGAGAAGCTTCTACGACCTGGAAAGCCATTCAAACCATTCTGATTGCCGATTTTGTAATGAGCCTGGATAATGTCTTGGCCATAGCAGCATTGGCAGATGGAGATCTGGCATTGATCGTGATCGGGATTGCGATCAGCATCCCGATAGTCGTCTGGGGGAGCGGGTTAATTGTTGGTTTGTTGAAGCGATTTCCGATTCTGGTATTCGTCGGCTCAGGCATTCTGGCCTTCACAGCGGGTGAGATGGTGATGAAAGATCCAAAGTTAGGAGAATGGCTGGGAGGAATGGCAGCAGAGGCTCACATGCTGCTACCCGCAGCAATGGCTTGTCTTGTGGTCGTAGTTGGAGGCGCACATAAATTTGTGAGGAAAAACGCATAGTTTAATTTTGGAAAAAGCTTGAACATATGAACGTCTAAACCGTCCGGTTTAGGCGGTTTTGTTTTGAGAGAAATCCTCTTGTCAATACAACTCCTATTGAACTAGACATAAGTTGCACATTTTAGGGTAATACAGGTAAAGGGCGCACGCAAAGTGCGACATATAGTATAGTTTTTTGCCGACACATCGGATACACTAGAAGCAGGATTACAGGTTTGGAAATCAACAGTCAGCATGGAATGCGTATCGTTTATTAAGAAATAAAGTACATAGTCATGGTATAAGAGGTGATTGCAGATGAGGATGAGAAATGAAAAAGCGATTGGAATATTTATTGTAGCTGCGGGAATTATTATTCTGCTTGGCAAGTTTGGCGTGTTTGGATTTATTGGTCGTAATTTCTGGCCTTTGCTGATCCTGCTGCCAGGCATCGCCCTTCATGCGTTATATTATGCGCGTATTTCACCATCGTGGTCACTCGTTCCTGCCGGCATACTAACGGTGTATGGTGTTTTATTCAGTATAACGAATACATGGGGCGCTGGACTTATGAGCAGGCTGTGGCCAGCATTCTTGCTAGGGATCGCCATAGGATTACTCGAGTATGGAATGGCTGAACGACGAAGACCGGAATATGTGTTACCTGCAGCTTTGATCCTTGGTGCGGTGTCCATCATATTATTCGGATTTACCTTGCTGCAAACGGGAATAATCTATGTACTTGCTGTCCTTTTGATCTTGGGTGGAGTCTGGTTATTACTTGGACGAGGACGTCAAGGGAGAGGCTGGTAACATTCCCAGTGGTCTTTTCGTGCGAAATATCTTGATTTTTACCTATAATAAACTATAATATAAGGGATATAGACATGCGTCGGGATATCACCGACGCTTATTTTGTGAGTAACCTGCGAAATTGCGGGAAGTTTAAGTAGATATGATTTGAAATTGGAAAGGATATGGATACAAAACATGCATTCAAGAGAACACATTCGCAATATTGCGATTATTGCCCACGTCGACCACGGAAAAACAACACTCGTTGACAAGTTGCTCCAGCAATCCGGTACTTACCGAGATCACGAAACGGTACAGGAGCGCGTAATGGACTCCAACGATTTGGAGCGTGAACGCGGTATTACGATTTTGGCCAAAAACACGGCTATAACTTATAAAGATTACCTGATTAATATTGTGGATACACCAGGACACGCCGACTTCGGTGGTGAAGTTGAACGTATCATGAAAATGGTTGACGGTGTATTGCTCGTTGTTGATGCTTATGAAGGCTGTATGCCACAAACGAAGTTTGTACTTCGTAAAGCACTTGAGCATAACCTGACACCAATCGTTGTTGTAAACAAAATTGACCGTCCAGCGGCTCGTCCGACTGAGGTTATTGATGAAGTATTGGACCTGTTCATTGAACTGGGTGCCAATGATCAACAACTCGAATTCCCTGTTGTGTATGCTTCCGCATTGAACGGAACATCCAGCATGGATAATGATCCTGCCAAACAAGATGACAACATGATGGCGATCTACAATACCATCGTTAGTCATATCCCACACCCTACCGAAAATGTTGAAGAACCGCTTCAATTCCTCGTTACTTTGATGGACTACAATGAATACCTTGGCCGTATTGCCATTGGTCGTGTTAACCGCGGTGTGATCCGTCAAGGACAATCGGTAACGGTTATTATGCGTGATGGTAAGAGCAAAACTGCACGTATCGAGAAACTGTTCGGTTTCCAGGGTCTCAAACGCATTGAGACGGAAGAAGCAGGAGCAGGCGACATCGTTGCCATTGCAGGAATCAAGGACATCAACATTGGTGAAACGATTGCCGACCCTAACAACCCGGAAGCTTTGCCAGTTCTGAAAATTGATGAGCCAACACTCCAAATGACGTTCCTCGTGAACAACAGTCCATTTGCAGGTCGTGAAGGTAAATGGGTAACTTCCCGTAAACTTCGTGAGCGTTTGTTAAAAGAATTGGAAACTGACGTTTCTCTTCGTGTTGACGAAACGGAAAGCCCGGATGCATTTGTCGTTTCCGGACGTGGTGAGCTTCACTTGGGTATCCTGATTGAAAATATGCGTCGTGAAGGATATGAGCTTCAAGTATCCAAACCAGAAGTTATCGTAAGAGAAATTGACGGTAAGAAAACAGAGCCTATTGAGCGCTTGTTGATTGATATCCCTGAAGAGAGCATGGGTTCCGTAATGGAGAGCCTGGGCGCACGTAAAGCAGAGATGGTTAACATGGTCAACACTGGTAGTGGACAAGTACGTCTGGAGTTCCTGATTCCAGCACGTGGTTTGATCGGATACAGCACCAACTTCCTGACTTTGACTCGTGGTTACGGTGTTATGAACCATGCATTTGACAGCTACGCTCCGGTAGTGTCCGGTCAAGTGGGTGGACGTCACCAAGGTGTACTGATCTCAACTGAAACTGGTACATCTACGTTCTACGGAATGATGGGCGTTGAGGATCGCGGTACGCTCTTCCTTGAGCCGGGTACTGAAATCTACGAAGGTATGATTGTTGGTGAACATACACGTGACAATGATATCGTTGTTAACATCTGCAAAGAAAAACAACTGACTAACGTTCGTTCTTCAGGTAAAGATGATACGGTTAAAATTAAAACTCCGATTATCTTCTCGTTGGAACAGGCGCTTGAATATCTGAATGAAGATGAATATTGTGAGATTACACCGAAATCTATTCGTCTTCGTAAGAAGATCCTGAATAAATCCGAGCGTGAGCGTGCAGAAAAACAACGCAAAATGGCTTCTAAAGCCTAATAACAACAAAATAATTTATATAAGTTAGCATTTGATGGAACACATATTTCACCATCGGAGTTGATTACAACCCACTAAAGTAGTGGAGGATACGGAATCGATTCTGTAGGAGCGAAGCGTTCGCCTTTATCCCCGGATTTTACCATTGAAAAATGGATCAAAAAAATCTGGGGATAACAGCGACCAAAAGAACGATCCGATACCGGAACGGTCACCTCCGATGTGTGTTTTATTCAGAGTTATCGAAAGGGTTTCACAATGGTTAACTTATATCCTAGCATGAACACGAAAGGAGATGCCATTGCATGCAAGCATGGTTCGCATCACACCCGATCGTAGCCTACATCGTCATCTTTGTATTGATTACTTACGTATATAACAAGGTGTTTCGGGTACGTCAGAAATTACCACTTGGTAAGGAAATCGTTCTCTATATCTTGATGGCGATGGGCACGTTCATGCTTCTTATTTTTCAGATCGACAAGCTCCCCATCATTCAATGTTTGTTGGTCGCGGTTGGTTTGATGTTGTTAGTAAGAGTGCGTTATTTTATTGAAGGTCGTCAAAAGAAAAAAGCGGAAGCTGCCGCTCGAAACTCATAAATCCTGTCTTTGTACAGACCATCCGTTTTCCTTAGGGAAAGCGGTTGTCTTTTATTTAGACAAAAACAGATGTGATAAAGGTGTTGAAGATATGAACTCGAATTCGAACGGACTGCCTCCACGGAGACAGGCTCCGACGCAATCCGGTGCTTCTGGATCGAAGAATGGCAAGGGTAAGCAACCTAAGAAGAAAAAGAGAATGAATGCTTTTGCCAGAATCCTTTTAAGTCTATTGGTTATTGCCATTGTGGTAGGCGGTGGATATGCGTACTGGGTATACAATCAAGTCGTGGATACAGGCATCGATAAACCGGTACCTCCCGGGATGTCAGCCACAACCAAACCGATCACGATGCTGTTATTAGGCACAGATAACCGTCCGGAAACTGGCACATATCTCTCGGATGTTGTTATGGTGGCTTCGTTGAATCCGGAGACCAAGACGGCAACCATTGTATCTTTGCCCCGAGACACGCGTATTCAACTGGATGGGTACAAATCCAACAAGCTGAACTCCTATTACCCGAGGTTCAAAGCACAGGAAAAAACCACTGGCAAAAATGCAGAGGATCAGATGAAAGAAATGATGGGCAAGTATTTGGATGTAGATATTAATTATACAACCGTCCTGAATTTCCAGGCATTCCGTGATGCTGTCAATGCCGTAGGTGGCGTGGATGTGACTGTGGATAAAAATATGTGTTATCGAGATACGGCCGATGGTACAGATATCAATCTGGTCGCAGGCGCACAACATCTCGATGGTAAAGCAGCACTGGATTTTGTTCGTTACCGCAAATCCAATTGTAATCCAAAGACTGCTGAATCCAATGATTTTGATCGTAACAAACGTCAAAACCAAGTGCTGAACTCCATGCTGGATCAGATGAAATCTCTTGGGGGCATTACGAAGATTAGTAAAGTGATTGGTGCAGTTGACAAGAACATGACGACAGATGTGGAATCGGAACAAATGAAAAACTTTATCTCGACGTATTGGAACATTTCCACCTCGGATGTGCATTATACTCCGGTTACCGGAGAGTGGAGAAGTCCATATGTGTATATTAATGAGACGGAACTCGCCAATGCAAAGCAGGCATTACAAGATACACTTTCAGGTAAAGTAACGACTTCACCTTCAGGCGAATAACCTTCATTCTTTTGGGATTGGAAGCACGTTAATCGGTATGCTATAATAACATAAACCAAGTATAAGAATTGCATAAAGAAGGTTAGGGGGCTGGTTGAATGTCCGAAGCCGTCACACAATTAACTGAATCTCTTTTACAGCAATTCAAGAATGAGACCTTTGTGCTTCTGAGCACGGTGGATGTAGAATCCGGAGGTCCGACTTCAACAGCCATCTCCTGGATTTATGCGGAGAATGCTTCTACTTTTCGTGTGGCGATCGATCATCGTTCCCGTCTGGTGAACAACATGATGACTAATCCGCTCATTACGGTTACTGTCTTTGGAGAAGAGACGGTGTATGCCGTGAATGGACGTGCTGCGGTACGACAAGATCCGCTGCAGGATGTTCCATTTAATATGTGCTGTTTCGACATTACGATTGAAGCGGTGCGGAATGCTCTTTTCTACGGCGCTCAACTGTCTTCTGTGCCTCAATATGTCAAAATATATGATCAGCGTGCTGCTGAGAAATTAGATGAGCAGGTTTTTGCTGCCATGAAAAAAGCCTAGTGAGAGATCACTGGGCTTTTTGTTGTCTTTTGTCCGATGAATGCTGCTGCATTTGTTGCTCCTGATTCTGGTGTTCATCCGGATTTTGACGGACTTTGACGTCTTTTGGGAGTTGTGGAATAATTCGTCCCACCATGTCTGCGAGTTCTGAAGCAAAGCCTGAGATCGGATGCCCTTGTCGAATATGTTCACCAATTTCTTTAATTCGTTCAGTGACATCCGCATCTGCAGTAACAATGGAATCTACACCTTCGGGGTCTTTGCGAAGCGCTTCGGCTACAGCGTACTTAATGGTACCGACCCGAGCACGTTCCAGTTCCCCATCTACATCAATGCCGACTACAGCAGTATTACCAAGGATGACGCAGTTCGCATCTTCAACACCTTCCACTTGCTTGGCAAGGGCTTTAAGGTGACTAATTCGTTTTTCATTCGGCATCCGGCCAGTTTCTTCATCTTCAGCAATGTTCAAGTCATGGACTTCACCCGTATTCTCATTGAGACGGTCCAGACGTGAAGGATTCATCCGATTCTCCTGTACATTGAGCATGTCAGATCCGTTCCTTTGATCTTGCTGAGTTGTTATATTTCCTCCGTAACTTCTTGGATGCGATGTATGTGGCTCCTGTGAAGCACTGCGTGATGAAGTGTTGCAGCCTGTAAGTATACAGATCAGAAGCAGCGTGCCAACCCATTTTTTCATAAATGTTCATCCTTTCTTGGAGTTTTTCAGAATGGTTGACAATTATTTTGCCCTAGTCGAATACATTTATGTATGGGATCATGATTGTCCATGCCGCTGCTGAAAGATCACACTATCCATGCCTTTAACGACGCCGCTTTGGAGGGGATTGAATGAAAAAGATTTTTGTATTGGATACCAACGTGCTTCTGCATGACCCCAATGCCATATTTGCCTTTGAGGAACATGAGGTAATCATTCCCGCGGTTGTACTGGAGGAAATCGACTCCAAAAAAAGAAATGCCGATGAAATTGGGCGTAACGCCCGCAATGTATCCAGACTGTTGGATGGATTACGTGAGATGGGTCACCTGCACAGTGGGGTACCTTTGGCTAATGGAGGTAATCTGAAAGTAGAGCTGAATCATCGGAGTTTTGTGAAAGTTCAGGAAATGTTTGGAGAAGTGTCCAATGATAATCGGATTTTGGCTGTCGCGCTGAATTATCAGATCGAGGAGAATGAAAAGGAAGTCGTCGAGCGTCAGGTGGTGCTTGTCAGTAAAGATGTACTTGTGCGTATCAAAGCGGATGTACTTGGTCTGTTCACACAGGATTACTTATCAGATCGGACGGCAGGACTTAGTGAGTTATACCCAGGTTATACGGCCCTAAAAGTTCATCCGTCAGTGATTGATGAGTTTTACACATATCGTTTTTTACCAATCAAACCGTTACAGTTGTCGTATTCGCTTTATCCGAATGAATTCGTCATTCTCAAGGATGAGATGGGAACCAATAAATCAGCTTTGCTGAAAGTGAATACAGAGGGAACGAAGCTTGAGCCGCTTTTCCTCAGTAATGATAATGTCTGGGGCATTAGCGCTCGTAACGCGCAACAACGTATGGCACTGGAGCTGCTTTTAAATGATGACATCCCGCTGGTTACCATTACCGGTAAAGCTGGAACAGGGAAAACCTTGCTGGCGCTTGCAGCAGGTCTGCTTAAGGTAGAGGATGATCATAAATACAAAAAACTGTTGATTGCTCGTCCTGTCGTTCCGATGGGGAAAGATATCGGTTACTTGCCTGGTGAGAAGGAAGAGAAGCTCCGTCCATGGATGCAGCCGATTTATGATAATCTGGAGTTCTTGTTTGACACCAAAAAAGCAGGAGATATCGATAAAATTCTAATGGGGCTTGGCAGCATTCAGGTGGAGGCTCTAACGTATATTCGTGGAAGATCGATACCTGGACAGTTTATCATTATTGATGAAGCTCAGAATCTGTCCCGCCATGAAGTGAAGACCATTGTATCCAGGGTTGGGGAAGGCAGTAAAATTATTTTGATGGGAGATCCTGAGCAGATAGACCATCCGTATCTTGATTCGGCCAGCAACGGCCTGACGTATATTGTGGAACGGTTCAAGCAAGAGGGAATTAGCGGACACATCATGCTCGAAAAAGGAGAACGGTCCAAGCTGGCACAGCTTGCAGCTGATTTATTGTAAAATATAGGGGATTTATTTCCCGGAAAATGTTGTTATTAAAGCCGGCTCCAGGAGCCGGCTTTTTGCTGAAAAAATAAGTAAGCGTCATTACACAGAACTCGATATGCTCTTATTATGCAAAAATCCGAAAAAGTGTTTTTCGGCAGGGTAGGACAAGAGTACTACTTATTTGTTACAATAATTGCTGCAGGAAAAAACTAGGTGAATGAGGAGGGAAGTTAATGAAGCGTAGACATCAGGTTGTTTTGTTCGCGGTATTGCTGCTTTCGTTAACGATCTTGTCACCGAGTTTTGACTTTAGAGGTTCGCAGCTCAATCAGGAACGCGACCAGGAGAAGGATACCTTCCCGGGTTCTTCGTCCCGTAATGAAGATGCTCAAGCTCCGCTGGAGATTGTAGTCGCCATGTCGGATGAAGAGTTTCAAGCCTTTCAAAAGATAGCCAAAGAAGTTGCTGCTTCCCAGCTGGTAGAGATTAATCTTCGGAATGAGAAGCCGGATACATATAAGCATGTTTTGGATCTTGAATTTTCACTAGGAGAGAACGGTGATGTTGTTCTGCTTGATAGTGAGCAAGTGCAATACTATGCCCAAAAAGGGTACCTGTATCCGTTAAACGGAACAACATTATCGAAGTCACTAGGAGATACGGTAGTTGGGTTACGGGGAATGACTGAGTGGAATGGTTATCAGTGGGGAATGCCTTTTGATTTTGATCCGTACATTCTGGCTGCACAATCTTCATTTCTGAAGAGAGCTGGTCTGGAGTCGTTACCTTACAATAAAGATCAGTGGGTCAAACTTACTCAACAAGCCATTGTGGAAGGCATCCCTTTAATTACAATGAACATCAATGATATGTACGGGACGAATGCGTGGTTGAATCATTTGGAACCGAGGATGGCACCAGATCAAGTTAATCGAACACAAATAGATTCGCAAAAGAGGGATCTCCAGCAGGGGATTCAGTTGATGGATCAGATCCAACCTCATATTATGGTCCAGTCTACCCATCCGAATTTTTCATCAACTGCTAACGAGAATGACACACCGATGGTTGTATCATTGTTATCTCAATTATTAAGTGCAGATCAAGCGAGTGCTGTTGATAAAGATTCTTTGGAGCGGATTTCTTTCGAAACCTTGGAAACTGTAAACTCCAGAAGCCTTGTCATTACTGCGGGTTCGGTTGAGGCAGAGGAGGCCAGCAGATGGATTGAAGGAATGACGTCCGCTACGACACAGTTGAAATGGTACCAACAGGTTAACCGGTTGCCCGCAAAGCAACAGGAACTGGATTTGGAGTCTGAGAAGCTCGCTGGACGTTATGATATGAAAAAGGGACAATCCTGGTTCTCAACAACCCAAGATGTCCCAGCTGTAACGCCTGAAATTCGTGCTTTGATAATCCGTTTTCATAAAAAAGTGCAACAGTTCTTAAAGGGAGAAATTACTGCTAATCAATACGTAGATAGTATCAGAACGACAAACTAACCTTAAGTGCGTGTTCAAAAAGTCTGGTTTTCAGTACCGAGAAATGGAATGAAACTCTTTAAAATGATATAGCTAGTTTTACTTCCAGTATGCCTTCACTTGTTGAAACATCGGTTGCTTTCACAAACGACAGGATTTTCTGTGGATAGAACCCAAGGTCAAATTCTCTTTCCAGCATTCGGCGAGTGGTGTCTGGTAATTCAAGCTGGTTGAATACAAGTTTGTCCACATGAAAACGAATGGAGTTTTGAGGTTCATTTTCTACCGTATAATGTCCTTCAATGCTTAATTGCAACTGATCCCGCTGACCGGAGGCAGTAATCTTATCCTGATTGAACTGAAAGGCAAAGTCTTCAAAAATGGAATTTTGAGAACGTAGAAATGCATTAAGCTCATCCTGCCCAATTCGAATCGTATACGTTGTGCCAGTCGTGGATATGCCTCCGTTTTGTTCTTGAATAAAGTCGGGCAGGTTCTGCATGGCAGATGCCAAAGCTTTGAAATATCGTTTCACCTCATAGATGCCGATGTTCTCCCAATATAGGGTCAGCTCATCCATCAGTTTTTGAATCGCCGCTGCATCTCCGCTGGTGGCTATTTGGGCGTCCACTTCTTTTTGCAAGGCGACTACACGTTCCCGCTGGTTTTGAAGATTAGTCTTCATTTCAGATAATTCTGATGTAGTCTGACGAATCTGAGTGGAAGTCTGTTGCAGGTTGCGGTAACGGTCCTGATACTTGTCCAGCACAGCCTGATCCCGCCCAATAATAATCTGGTAATAATCATACAGTACAAACAGGTCTTTGAATGACCTGGCTCCCAGGACCGTCATGAGAAGACTGTCACGTTCTCCCGTGTAGTAGGACCTCACCACAGCCCCGGCCCGATCTTGCTGAATATGTATTTGCTTTTCCTGTTCCTGAAGCTGGACGGATAATGTCTCGTGTTGTTGAGCCAGTTGTTTCTGCCTTTCCGCAATGCGTTCGATTTCATGATCGATTTCGACGATGGAGAGACTTTTTTGCAATATGTCACGTGTATCCTCAGGTGTAGACTCTCCATAGGCATATGCTGAAGGTAGCTGGAGGAATATAAGTATGCATAATAACAAGGCGGCAATGCCATATTGACGTTTCACCGATCATTCTCCTTTCTACTTCCTAAATGACTATAGTACAGGCTTGTTGTCTTCCAGACAATATATGAAACAAATACGTGAAATATCCTTAGTGGTTACATAACACCACAAACAATCATCTAATCTGAAAACAACAAAAAAGCAATCCGACGAATGCCGGATCACTTTGATGCTGCAGGTGGATTAAAGCGGCAAGTCCATTTGGAATACGGTCCAGTAGCTGAACCCCGTGAATGTAACGATCATATAACCCCAGAAGAGCAATATGTACGTTCGTTCGGTGAATTTCAAGTATCCCAAAATGACAAAAAACGCAGTCTGCAGGAAAAAAAGCAAAGCCATTTCGACCAGATCTCCCGCAAAAGCCATCAGGCCAATCGCAAGCGTGAAGAACCCGAGTACCCGAAACATGCGTGCCACGGTAAGTCCTCCTCTCCTATGTACGATCATAGATTGTCTACACAACATTATACCGGGAAAGGAAAAACGTGTAAACAAATTTGGATATGAAAGCGAATTCTTTTTTTTGGCTTACAGCAAGTGAAACGGAAGTAGTTGCTTGTGTCACGTATGAGCAAGCCTAAATGTGGAAATACATTTTAGTATGAAAACAATTCTATGAACTCTATGAGAGGCATAAGAATGAATGAAGCAGCTTTTATACCTAATTCACATACCGGGTTTCCGGTAATGCGGACGGTTATTTCAGGATGTTGTTAGGAGGGTATTATAGCATGACTGCAGTGAGACAGGATGCTTGGAGCACAGAGGATGATTTGATTTTGGCGGAGGTTACTTTGCGTCATATTCGGGAAGGAAGCACTCAACTGGCTGCTTTTGAAGAGGTAGGCGAAAAAATAGGCAGAACTTCTGCCGCATGCGGATTTCGCTGGAACAGTTGTGTGCGTAAAAAGTATGAGTCTGCCATCAGCAACGCCAAGGCACAACGGCAAAAACGAAGCTATCTCAGAAAGCAGCCAGCTATGCTTGGGCCACAGGTTGCAGCATTGTCCACACTGGACATCGAAGAACATTTGTACAAATCAGATGGGATCTCGGACGATTCATTATCTATGGATGCAGTAATTCGCTTCCTGCGACAATGGAAAGGAACAGTGCAGGAGAGCAGTCGTCAGCTCAAGATGCTGGAGAAGGAGCTTCGGGAGAAAGAAGATGAGTTGCATGAACTGCGCTGCGAGAATGACCGTCTCTCCAAGGAAGTGAATGAAGTACAGACGGATTACCGTGTGGTGAATGACGACTACAAAGCTTTGATTCAGATTATGGATCGGGCCCGCAGACTCGCATTTTTGTCCGAAGAAGAAGAGGAACTCAAAACACGTTTCAAGATGGATGCCAACGGGAACCTGGAACGAATTGAATAACAAGTTCAGACGTTTGATTTGTGAAAGTCAGGTATGAACCCGCCACACCTCCGTTAAATACGGCAGGTATGACGGGTTTTTAGTTTGGTGTTTTTGTTCTATTATAGAGAATGAGCGTAACGACTGAAGCGGAGAGGGGTGAATCATATGATCATTGACATCGTAGGAGCAGGTTCACTGGGTCTTTTATATGGTGGGAAACTGCTCGCCGCAGGTAATCAGGTTCGATTTTGGACCAAAACAACCCCTCAGGCAGACCAACTAAGCCGTGATGGAGTAACTATTGTGGAGCGAGATGGGAAGATACATATTCTACCGGATCAGATACAGGCAAAACCGATTGGCGAGCTGTCTGAAACATGGGAGCACAACCCTGGAGAATGGTTACTGCTCATGGTTAAGCAGACAAGCATTGACGATTTCATTCATGAAGTTAGTCTATTGAAGGATCATGTGCTGAACATCGCGTGTTTTCAAAATGGGATGGGCCATCTGGAGAAACTACAAGCTGCTTTGCCGCACTCACTTATATGTAGTGCGATTACAACAGAGGGAGCGAAGCGTGCCCAGCATCAGGTCACTCGTGCGGGTGCAGGTGAAACCAGACTGGGAGGGCGTAATATACATATAGAAGGTTCTATCTCCATAGAGGAGGAGAGAACATTTACTCTATCGAGACTTCTGCAGCAGGCAGGATTTGACTGTACAGTGTCGAATGAAATCGATAAGCTGATATACAGGAAACTGTTGATCAACGCAGTCATTAATCCGCTGACGGCATTATGGCGAATTCCCAACGGTGAATTAATCATCAAAGAAGAACGCAAGCAGTTTATGCGTCAGTTATACGATGAAACCTTGGTAATCTACTCAGCCAATGGAATACAGCTAGATCAGGATATGTGGGAGCAGCTGATAGGGGTCTGTCATTCCACAGCTTTGAATACTTCCTCTATGCTTGCAGATGTTCTCCAAGGACGTTGTACAGAAATCGCATCAATCAACGGGCATATCGTAAGGATGGCGCATAAGTCGGGCCTTGCTGCACCTACACATGAAATACTGCTTCATCTGATTGAAGGAATGTAACCGGAAGGAGTGAGTTAATGGGACTTTTTATTGTACTAAGCATACTACCCTTTTTTCCGTTCTTTCTTGTATATTGGGGCATGTACGCATGGAAAAAAGACAAACGCACAGCACTGCGGACGGCAATGGATGTAACCACTTTTTTTCTTGTATTTTCAGTTTCGGCGTTATTCAACTTAACATTTGACTCGAATTTTGGTTTTTATCTGACACTATTACTCATACTACTAGCACTTGGATTCATCGGGAGTGCGCAAAATCGACTAAAGGGGAAGGTAGATGGGGGTAGAATGTTCCGGGCTGTATGGCGCATGGCCTTCATCATCATGAGTTTTGGGTATGTTTTGTTTACTTTATTTGGATTAATTAGATACTTTATGCAATAGATGTGAGGATACATAACGCAAAAGGGCTGAAAAATGTGTCGATTTTGTCGAAAACTGAAAAAAACATTACTTTCTGAAAAAGTAATGTAGATTTTTTTGACCGGTGGTTGTATAATCTATAAACATATAAACCATATCAATTTAGGGGGAACGTGTTAGATGAAAAGGAAAAGTCTATTAGTCCTTTTGACGCTGATTTTGGCGTTCGGTACCGTACTTGCAGCGTGCGGATCGAAAAACGAAGGCACAGGTAACACCGATACTGGTTCTGCAAACGAAGGAAATGGTCTTGCTAAAGATCAAATCCTGAAAATCAACCTGACTGCTGAACCTCCTACGTTGGACCCGGCTCAAGCAAAAGACAGCCAAACCAACACAGTTCTGAAATTCTTGTATGAAGGTCTTGTACGCATCGATGCTGATGGTAAAGAACAAGCAGGTGTAGCTAAAGACTGGACAATCTCCGAAGATGGTTTGAAATATGTTTTCAACCTGAACCCGGAAGCGAAATGGAGCAACGGTGATGCAATCACTGCTGAAGACTTTGTTCGTTCTTGGGAACGTGCTTTGAAACCGGAAACAGCTTCTCCATATGCTTATCAATTGTACTACATTAAAGGCGCTGAAGGTTACAACCTCAGCAAAGACGAAGCATTCACTGGTACTAAAATCACAGACTTCTCTCAAGTAGGCGTTAAAGCTACGGACGAGCACACACTTGAAGTGACGTTGGAGAACCCAACACCTTACTTCTTGGGTCTGACAGCATTCTACACGTATTATCCGGTACATCCGTCTGCTGACACGAATGACAAATTCTTCACAGACTACAAAAACATGATTGTTAACGGACCATTCACTATGGATCAGTTCGCTAAAGGTCAAAAAATCGTCGTCAAGAAAAATGATGCTTACCATGCGGCTTCTGATATTAAATTGTCTGAAATTAACATGTCTCTAACAAGCAGCAGTGCTTCCGAACTGCAAGCTTACAAATCAGGACAATTGGACTACACTGGCGCACCTAACGGTGAGATTCCAACAGATCAAATTCCTTCTGTGAAAGCAGAATTGCCAGACGAATTCAAAGCTACTGGTATTGCAAGTACGTACTACTACCAGTTCAATGTAAATGAAGCTCCATTTAACAACGCTAAAATTCGTAAAGCATTTGCGATGTCCATTGAACGTCAACTTATTGTTGATAAAGTAACACAAGGTGGACAAATTCCAGCATTCGGTTTTGTACCTCCAGGTATCCGTGGTGAAAACGGCGAATTCCGTGATGAGCACAAAGACGATTATTTCACAGAAAATGTGGACGAAGCAAAAGCGTTGCTTGCTGAAGGTATGAAAGAAGAAGGTTACACAACGTTGCCAGCTGTTACGTTGATCTACAACACAAGTGATAATCATGCGAAAATTGCCTTGGCTGTTGCTGATATGTGGAAGAAAAACCTTGGTGTTGACGTGAAAACGGAAAACCAAGAGTGGGGCGTATTCCTTGAGAATCGTCAAAACCAAAACTTCCAAGTAGCTCGTGCAGGCTGGTCTGCTGACTACAACGATCCATACAACTTCTTGGAAATGTGGACTACTGGAAACACAAACAATGATTCTAAATTCAGCAATGAACAGTATGACAAAGATGTTAAAGACACTGTAAAATCTGCTGATCCAGCTGCACGTATGGCTGCATTTGCTGACGCTGAGAAAATCCTGATTCAAGATGAGATGGGTGTAATGCCAATCTATTACTACACTAACGTATCTTTGACTAAGCCTTATCTGAAAGGCGTACAACTTGATTTCAGTGGAGCTATTGACTTCACTCGTGCATATCTGGAAGAGAAGTAAGTTGTTCTGAAGTCTAATATGAATACTTCGGGATATATATGTGGAATTCCATATATATCCCGATTTTTTTGTATGTGCACCGAATTTCCTTATAATTCTTGAAATTCCCGATAAATGGATTGGACTTTATTTCTGTCTAATTCTACAATCGATTTGTATACAAAATATTGTTTGTGGAGGTGTGCAAGGGTTGATTAAGTACGTTTTGAAAAAATTACTATTTATGCTACTATCGCTTTTCATACTCGCATCTGCAACCTTCTTCCTGATGAAGGCGATTCCGGGTGACCCTTTTACAGCCGAGAAAAAAGTATCGCCTGAAATTCGGGCCTTGCTGGAACAGAAGTATGGTTTGGACAAACCGATGTATGAACAATACCTGAAGTATATGGGTGGAATCATTAAGGGAGATTTCGGAGTTTCAATGAAATATCTGAATCGCGATGTAGCCGGAATGATTGGTGAAACATTTACCGCTTCGCTGAAGCTTGGAGTGTTTGCGATTGTTATCTCCATTATCGTGGGTGTTTTACTGGGGCTTATTGCTGCGGTTTACCATCGTAAACTCATTGATGATATCACGATGATCCTCGCTGTCATAGGTATAGCTGTTCCGAGCTTCTTGCTTGCATCACTATTGCAGTATCTCTTTGCTACTAAATTGGGCTGGTTTAACGTGATGGGCTTTGACGGTCCATTGGACTACGTTCTCCCAGTTGCAGCATTGTCTGCATCACCAATTGCCTTTATCGCACGTTTGACTCGTTCCAGCATGCTGGAAGTTTTACATGCAGATTATATCAAGACAGCAAAAGCCAAAGGTTTGAAATGGCCGGCTATCATGTTTAGACACGTTGTAAGAAACGGTATTTTACCGGTAGTAACATATGTTGGTCCAATGACAGCAAATATCATTACAGGTTCCGTTGTTATTGAACAGATCTTTAACATCGGTGGTATAGGTAAAGTATTTGTAGAGAGTATCACAAACCGTGATTACACCATGATCATGGGGATTACGATTTTCTATGGTATCCTCCTGATGTTGGCGCGTTTCTTTACAGATATCGCTTACGTGCTAATTGATCCTAGAATTAAGCTGGAAAGCCGGAAGGGGGCATAACGTTGTCTGGCAATAATAAAAATAATGAAACGGCGAACACTGACCTGAATAGTCAGGCAGCGGTTAAACCGCAAGAAAGTGTATCCCTTTTTAAAGATGCCATGTACAGACTTGCAACCAATAAGGCTGCAATGATTAGTCTAGGTGTATTGGTTCTTGTCGTAATTTTCTCTTTGATTGGTCCAACTTCTTTGTTTACCAGTTATAATTATTATTCCAATGATTTGTTGAATGCCAACGCAGCGCCGAGTGCGGAGCACTGGTTCGGTACGGACGAGCTTGGTCGTGACGTTTGGGTAAGAACCTGGGTAGGAGCACGTGTATCCCTTACTGTAGGTTTGGCCGCTGCCTTGATTGACCTTGTGATCGGGGTTATTTATGGAGCGATCATGGGTTTCTACGGTGGACGTGTAGATGGAATCATGAACAAGTTCTCTGAAATCCTCTATTCCTTGCCATACATGCTTGTTGTAATCTTGTTGCTGGTTGTATTGGAGCCAAGTCTGACAACCATTATTATTGCCCTTACCATTACAGGTTGGATCAGTATGTCCTGGATTGTACGTGGTGAGATCATGCAACTCAAAAACAGGGACTTTATTCTTGCGGCACGGTCCATGGGCGCAAGCACAGGACGTCAATTGTTCCGTCACTTGCTGCCAAATGCAATGGGACCGATTCTCGTAACGCTAACGTTGTCCATTCCAAATGCCATCTTTGCCGAAGCGTTCCTGAGTTTCCTCGGGTTGGGTGTGTCTGCACCGAGATCTTCCCTGGGTTCCATGATTAATGATGCACTTACAGGCTGGACGCTATTCCCGTGGCGGATGTGGTTCCCAGCAGGTCTGATGGTACTTACAATGCTTGCATTTAACTTGCTCGGAGACGGTCTGCGTGACGCACTCGATCCGAAATTACGTAAATAGAAATAGGAGGTGGGATTATGGAGCCAATCTTAACAGTCAAGGACCTAAGCGTGTCGTTTACAACACGTTCTGGTGAATTTGATGCCGTTAAACATGTGAGTTTTGAACTTGGCAAAGGAGAGACGCTGGGGATCGTAGGTGAGTCTGGTAGTGGTAAGAGTGTTACCGCCCAAACCATCATGAAATTGATTCCCTCCCCGCCTTCGAAGGTCAAAAGCGGAGAAATTATTTTTCACGGGCAAGATCTGCTGAATAAGACGGATAAACAAATGGAATCCATCCGTGGTAAAGATATCGGTATGATCTTCCAAGATCCAATGACTTCTTTGAATCCTACCATTAAAATTGGTAAACAAATTACCGAAGTATTGCGCAAGCATCAGAACATGTCCAAACAAGCGGCGGATAAAGCTGCTTTGGAAATGCTGGAACTTGTAGGAATTAAAAATGCGGCTATCCGCATGAACCATTACCCACACCAATTCTCTGGTGGTATGCGTCAGCGTGCCATGATTGCGATCGCGCTTGCATGTCGTCCATCCCTTCTGATTGCGGATGAGCCGACAACTGCACTTGACGTTACAATTCAGGCTCAAATTCTGGATGTAATGAAAGACATGCAGCAAAAGCTTGGAACATCAATCATGCTGATTACGCATGACCTTGGTGTCGTAGCGGGTATGTGTGACCGTGTTGTTGTTATGAAGGAAGGCGAAGTTGTTGAAACAGGAACAACTGCTGAAATCTTTAGTAACCCTCAACATCCATACACGATTAAATTGCTCAATGCTTTGCCTCGCCTGGACGAGCCCAAAAAGGAGAAACCAACTCCTGCTGGTATTATCAAAGGCAGCAACAAGCCTCTGGTACAAGTGAAAAACTTGAAACAGTACTTTAATTTGGGCAAAGGTAACATTCTCAAAGCGGTCAATGACGTAAGCTTTGATATCTTTGAAGGTGAAACACTTGGCGTTGTAGGCGAGTCTGGCTGTGGTAAATCTACAACAGGTCGTACCATTCTGCGTCTTTATGAGCCAACTGGCGGAAGTGTTAACTTTAACGGAACGGATATCTACAAGTTGTCCCCGCGCAAAATGAAAGAAATGCGTAAAGATATGCAGATGATTTTCCAAGATCCATATGCATCCCTTAATCCGCGTTTCAACGTAATGGATATTATCGGGGAGTCTTTGGATATTCATGGCTTGGCTTCCAGCTCTAAAGAGCGCAAGAGACGAGTGGAAGAGCTGCTTGATCTGGTAGGTTTGAATCCAAGTCATGCTCTGCGTTATCCACATGAATTCTCCGGTGGTCAAAGACAACGGATCGGGATTGCGCGTGCGCTTGCTGTAGACCCTAAATTCATCATCTGTGATGAGCCATTGTCTGCACTGGATGTATCCATTCAGGCGCAGGTCGTTAAATTGCTTGAAGAACTTCAGCAACGTCTCGGCTTGACATACCTGTTTATTGCGCATGACTTGTCAATGGTTAAACATATCAGTGACCGTGTAGCTGTAATGTACATGGGTAAAGTGGTTGAGCTCGCAGAAAGTGAAGAACTGTATGCGAACCCTGTCCACCCTTACACCAAAACATTGCTTTCCGCGATCCCTGTACCTGATCCGGAAGTGGAAGCGAACAAACGTCGCATCTTGCTGCCAGAAGAGCATATGAGCCCGATTCAGAATGGATCTGGCGGTCCTGCAAATGATCCGTACAACCTGGAAAATTCTCAATTGATTGAGGTTTCCAAAGGTCACTGGGTTGCAGAACCTTACGTATAATAGAATTATTAAAGCGATATGCTATTATTGATGTATTAAGCGCCGCCGACTCGTTCGGCGGTTTTTTTCGTATTTTAATCACTTTCTTTTGACGAAGCGGCCTTGAATTCGGTACAATCAAGAAAGGCTCTTTGAAGTAGAATAGGAGGCAGACCTCATGAACGGTATTACCGAGGCACTCCGCAGCGGATCAAGACTTGCAGAAGATTATATCTGTTCAAGAGATGCTGCGCGTGGCCTTTACGAGTATGACATTCGCTGGGAATCAGGACTTCAGGCGCGTGCCGAGTGGCTGGACCAATCGGAAAACACACGTATTGATCGTCGTGATCTGGCAGAGTATTTACGTATATATAATAAGCGGGTGAACGACCATGGAGAGGTTCATGCGTCCATCACACGTCTTGCAGAACAAGATGCACTAGTGGTTACAGGAGGGCAGCAGAGTGGTCTGCTCACTGGACCACTGTTCGTCATATACAAAGCCGCCAGCGTAGTGGCAGCTGCGCGTGAAGCCGAAGAAAGACTTCAACGCCCGGTAGTTCCAGTATTTTGGATCGCCGGTGAAGACCACGACTGGGATGAGGTTAACCATACGTATCTGCCTGATCACCAGGGAGATATGAAGAAAGTCAAGTTACAAGGACGATTCGCAGGTAGGGATTCTGTGAGTAATGTTCATGTGGATACGGAACAGTGGATGAGTGTACTCGAACAGGTGGAACATCTGTTACCCGATACGATACATAAACCAGGATTGATGAAATGCATCACAGAGATCCATCAATCCAGTTCGAATCTGAGTGATGCATTTGCTCGTATGATATCCGCTTTGTTTGCCAGCAGTGGACTTGTTCTAATGGATGCATCAGATCCAGACTTACGCAGGATAGAGCAGCCAGTGTTCGAACGATTGATACGAAGCAATGAAGTATTGCGCAACGCTTATATACATGGATCTTCATTGGTACAACAAGCTGGTTATGCTATGCCTGCCGAAGTGGCAGAGGATGGAGCCAATCTGTTCTATATCCATGAAGGCGCGCGGTTGCTTTTGACGTTGAAGGATGGCTTGTATACTGACCGTAAAGGTCTGGTTTCTTTCACAGAGGAGCGTCTGCTCCAGGAGCTGGGGGAACATCCTGAGCGCTTTAGTAACAACGTATTAACTCGGCCATTGATGCAGGATTCCGTTTTGCCTGTAGCTGCTGTTATTTTGGGGCAAGGTGAAATTGCATATTGGGGTTTGACTCGCGAAGCATTCCGTCAGTTCGGGCTGCAAATGCCTATTTTGTTGCCGCGGTTGTCCTTCACCATTATGGAAGATGTTCATCACAAACATATGAATCAATATGAACTTTCTTTTCAGGATGTTCAATATCATATGGAAGACAAGAAGGAACAGTGGCTCGCACAGCAGGAGACGTTCCAGGTAGATGGACAGTTTGACAAGGTTCAGGAAGCGTTTCTTGATCTGTATGGACCATTGCTAGATGAGATCGCGGAGATTCATCCTGGGCTGGAACGAATTGGAGATACCAATTTGAGTAAAATCACCGAGCAAATGCATTATCTGAAGCAGCAGACTCACAAAGCCATCGAAGATAAACATAATGTAAGTCTAAGGCATTGGAACGGCATTCAAAACTCTTTATTCCCGACGGGCAAACCGCAGGAACGAGTACATAATGTACTCTTTTACCTGAATCGTTATGGCACCGAGTGGATCGATGAACTGATTAAGACCTCAAGCGAATTCCGTGGAGAGCACAAGGTTATTGCACTGTAGAGACCTTTATAATAGAAGAAACACATAAACGAGGAGGATATGGAATGACTACACCTGCATTGCAAAACAGTATTGTTAAAGATATGGGACTCGCTTCAGAGGGTCATCTGAAAATTGATTGGGTAGAGGCACACATGCCTGTATTGAATCGTATTCGTCGTCAGTTTGAACAGGATCTGCCTTTTAAAGGTTTGAAGGTTGCGATTTGTCTTCATCTGGAGGCAAAAACAGCTTACTTGGCAAAAGTGATCCAAGCTGGTGGTGCAGAAGTAACGATTACGCACAGCAACCCATTGTCTACACAAGATGATGTCTGCGCAGCATTGGTGGAAGATGGCGTTACGGTGTATGCGAAGTACAATCCGGAACCTGCGGAATTCAAAGCACTGCAACTTCGTGCACTTGAGGTGAAACCTGATCTCATTATTGATGATGGCGGAGACTTTGCAACGATTATTGCATCCGAGCGCCCTGACCTCGCAGCGACAATTCGCGGAGGAGCGGAAGAAACGACAACCGGCATTATTCGTTTGAAAGCATTGGCGAAAGAAGGCCAATTGAAGTTCCCGATGGTTGCGGTTAATGACGCTTACTGCAAGTATCTGTTCGATAATCGTTATGGAACAGGTCAGTCCGCATTTGACGGTATCATCCGTACAACCAATCTGGTTATAGCAGGGAAAAATGTAGTGGTAGCAGGTTATGGCTGGTGTGGTAAAGGTGTAGCGATGCGCGCCAAAGGTCTTGGAGCGAATGTGATCGTAACCGAGATCGATCCAATCAAGGCAGTAGAAGCACACATGGACGGATTCCGGGTCATGACGATGGTTGAAGCCGCCAAATTGGGCGATTTCTTTATCGCAGTTACAGGCAATAAGGATGTTATCACAGGTGAGCATTATGATGTGATGAAGGACGGAGCAATCCTGAGTAATGCAGGTCACTTTGATGTTGAAGTGAATAAACCTGAACTGGCTAAACGTTCGGAATCAATTCGCACAGTTCGCCGTAACATTGAGGAATATCGTTTCAAAGATGGTCGTAAAATGTACCTTCTTGCAGAAGGCCGTCTTGTGAATCTGGGTGCAGCAGATGGTCACCCTGCCGAAATCATGGATACGACGTTTGCTCTGCAGGCGCTTGGTCTGCGTTATGTGAGTGAGAACTATGCTGAGTTAGGTAAAAATGTTGTTAATGTACCTTATGATATTGACCAGCAGGTTGCCAGCTATAAACTTGAAAGTTTGAATATTGGCATCGACTCTTTGTCGGCCGAGCAAGAAAAATATCTGGATAGCTGGAAATTTTAAGATATATCCAATATTTACAAGCTGATGAACTGATTCAAAGGGTATAGAATGGTTTATTGATGATATGGCTCATGTGCGGGTAGACATACGATTGTCCGTTTACGGGAAACGTCTTTGATCCTGAGTGACAGGATCAAAGACGTTTTTTTTATGTTTATAAATTAAAAAATCAAGCAATGCAAGAAGGGTTTTGATTTTTTTGTGCGAATCTATTATGCTTAGGTGGTGGAAAGTGGGGCAAAGTGGGAGAAACGGGTGAGGAGTGAGTGGGCCAATGTTTATGGGGGAGTTCCAACATAGCATTGATGACAAGGGTCGGGTTATCATTCCGGCTAAATTCCGCGAATCTCTGGGGCCGTCTTTCGTTGTCACACGGGGTTTGGACCAGTGTCTTTTCGTGTACCCCATGGAGGAGTGGGGGGTCATGGAACAGAAACTCAAAGCACTGCCATTGATGAAATCTGATGCACGTGCGTTTACCCGGTTTTTTTTCTCGGGTGCAACCGAATGTGAACTGGACAAACAGGGCAGGGTAAATCTGCCGGGTAATTTAAGAGAGTATGCCAAGCTGGACAAGGATTGTGTTGTACTTGGCGTGTCGAACCGGGTGGAGATTTGGAGCAAAGGCATATGGGAGAGTTATTTCAATCAATCCGAAGAAGCATTCAACGACATTGCCGAAAAGCTGGTCGATTTTAATTTTGATCTATAAAGTCAGGAGGGGTGCAGGTTGTTTCACCACATAACCGTACTCAAAGAAGAGGCAACAGAGGGATTAAACATCAAGCAGAACGGTATATACGTGGACTGCACTTTAGGCGGTGGCGGACATAGCTCCGTGATTGCTTCCAAGCTCGGTCCAGAGGGACGTCTGATCGCACTTGATCAGGATGATTGGGCTTTGGATAATGCTCGCGAGAAGCTCGCAGCTTATGGAGAACGTGTAACATTGGTGAAAACCAATTTTCGAGATCTGGAACAGGTACTCAAGGATCTGGATGTACCGATGAAGGATGGTGTACCACAGGTCGATGGTATTTTGTACGACTTGGGTGTGTCATCCCCGCAATTCGATGAAGGAGAGCGTGGATTCAGCTACAATCACGATGCTCCACTTGATATGCGAATGGACCAGGATGCAATGCTTACAGCCAAAGAGATTGTAAACGAATGGTCAGAAGAAGAGATTGCTCGAATTTTCTATCGCTATGGTGAAGAGAAGTTTTCGAGAAGAATTGCCCGTGTTATCGTTGGAAAACGAGCTCAGTCTACCATTGAGACGACTGGTGAACTAGTGGAACTAATCAAGGAAGGCATTCCGGCGGCAGCTCGCCGTACCGGTGGACATCCTGCCAAACGCAGCTTCCAGGCATTACGGATTGCCGTCAATGATGAGTTGGGTGCGTTTGAGGAAGGATTGCATCAGGCTGTTCGTTGTCTGGCACCAGGAGGACGTGTATCTGTAATTACCTTCCACTCCCTTGAGGATCGGATATGTAAACAGATTTTCAGCAGTTATCTGGAGAAATGTACATGTCCACCCGATTTTCCGTTGTGTGTATGCGGCGGCAAGGGTACCCTGCGTTTAGTTAACAGAAAACCGCTGATTCCAACGGGAACGGAATTAGCCGAAAATTCACGTGCTCGTTCAGCCAAACTGCGCGTAGCCGAGAAATTGTAGATCAAGAGTGGAGGGGAGAATCGGAGTATGGCATATACACGTGGTAATCTCGCTGTAAAAGAAAAAGCGTCCCAGGAACGTGTGACCCAGCAACGATACAAAGAAACCACCAAAGTGGTGACCCGTCGTACGGGTCTTCCGGCACGCGAGAAGATTTTGTATCTGATTACCCTGGTTGCAGTTATCCTTGTTGGAGGAGCCTTGATGTCTCGTTATGCTCATATCTATGATCTGAACAAGCAGGCGCAGGCCACTATTTCGGAAGTCAAGGGGTATGAGAAGACGATTGCAGACCTGCAAGTGGAAAAAGAAACATTGAACAACCAGGTCATCGAAAACGCAAAACAACTTGGTTACGTTGAAGCTTCCGGTAAGGATGTCATTTTTGTACCTCGCTCAACAAGTACGAAATCAACAGGTACTGAATCGTCTTCGAATACAGCAAGCAGTAAGTAAAGAGGTGTTCCGATGATAAAAAGAATAAAGATGCGCACGTTGCTTATAGGGGGATGTATTACCCTCTTTTTTCTTGTACTCGTAACACGAATCTTCTTCATCCAAGTTGTGAATGGCGGTGTATGGCAGGAACGGGCGGCCGGTTTGGTAGAGCGGGAACAGACGATTAAGGCTGCACGAGGAACGATTACGGATCGAAATGGAAACATTTTGGCTACTGACGCTCCAGCGTATACGGTTTCCGTTAATCCGTTATTAATTAATGAACTAGGAATTCAAGATGTTGTTACGGAGAAGCTCTCTGCCCTTCTCGGGAAAAATGAGAGTGAAATGCGTGCACTGGTCACAGCGAAGAAAAAAGATGGTGAATTTTTTCAACAACGTGAAGTACGCAGTGAAGGATATAAGATAAGTCCTGAGCTTGCGGAAAAAGTCAACGAACTGCGTGAGGAATTACAAGAAGAGTACAAGGCTCGTAATGCAATTGTGATGGCTCAGGAGTCCAAACGGTTTTACCCTGAAGAAACACTTGCTTCTCACCTCTTGGGATATATGAGCCGTGATGGGAAAGCTGTCAATGGACTTGAAGTCTCATATGATGAAGCACTGACAGGCACAGATGGATATCTGAATTATCAGAAGGATGCCAAAGGCATTAAACTTCCCGATTCACAGGATAACTATCTGCCACCTCAGAACGGTAAGAACCTTAAGCTGACCATCGATGATACGATCCAGTTCTACATTGAGGACGCAATGAAGGAAGCCGTCGCCAAGTATAACCCTCTGAGCATGACGGTTATTGCTGCGGACCCGAACACAATGGAGATTCTGGGGATGGCGAACTGGCCAACCTTTAATCCTAATACGTACGGGAGTACACCTGATCAAAAGAATTTTATCAATCATGCTACTCAATCAATCTATGAGCCAGGTAGTACATTCAAAATAGTTACGCTAGCAGGGGCTGTAGAAGAAAAACTCTTCGATCCCAATGCAAGTTTTGAATCTAAACGCATGTATATTGGCGGTTTCCCGATTAGTGATAATGGTCATGCCTATGGTTGGATCTCTTATCTCGAAGGTGTCAAACGGTCAAGTAACATTGCTTTTGTTAATTTGGGTTATAACATGCTTGGTGGTGAACGTCTGCGTCATTACATAGACGAATTCGGTTTTGGCAAAAAGACGGGTATTGATCTGCCAAATGAGGCAGCGTCACCGATCAAGCCACTGGTTTACAAATCCGAGATTGCCACGGCAGCCTATGGTCATGGTCTTGTACAGGTAACACCAATTCAACAGGTCGCAGCAATCTCTGCGATTGCCAACGGCGGCAAATTGCTTGAGCCACATCTGGTGAAGGAGATCAAGAACCCGAATGATGGGACAACGGAAATCATCAAACCTAAAGTCGTCCGTCAGGTGATCTCGAAGGAATCTTCCAAACTGGTGAGCGGCTATCTGGAACAAGTGGTTGCAGACCAAACGATTGGGACCGGACGCAACGCCTATATCGAGGGTTACCGTGTAGCTGGTAAGACAGGTACGGCAAGAAAGGTCGTTAACGGGGCATACAGCAAGTCGAAAGACGTTGTATCCTTTATTGGATTTGCACCCGTGAATAATCCGAAGATTGCGATACTAGTTGTCATTGACCAACCGGACGGAAGTAATATTGGGGGAGGAACTGCAGCAGCCCCGGTATTTAAAAAAATCGCCAGCCAAACTCTTCAATATCTGGGAGTTCCCAAGGATAAAGCCAAAACTGCTGATAAAAACTCAAAAGAAGTTCCAGTTGTGCAAGCCAAGGCACCGGACCTGAGTGGCAAGACAGCCAAACAGGCCAGAAGCCAGCTTCTGAACGCAGGTATTGCTTATGTGACTCTTGGTCAAGGTGAAAATGTAATTCGGCAGTATCCGGTGGCTGGAGCGTCCATGAATCCAGGCCAACGAATCTATCTGCTTACGGAAGAAAGCAGCAAGATGAAGATCCCGGATCTAACAGGTGAATCTCTTCGGGATGCTCTTGAAGTACTTTCCCTCATGAAAGTGGGAGTTACGGTCAAGGGTGAAGGGTATGTCGTGAAGCAAACTGAGCAGGTAGCAGGTGAGCAGAGAACTGTACAGCTGAATTTGCAGACTGCCAAAGCCGCAGTCACCGGTATAGCGGATGAGGATCCAGTCTCTTCTGATCCGTCGTCAGAAGCCGAAGAGAAGGAACAAGAGGCGTCGGGCGGAGAAGGTAAAAGCGATCTAAAAGAAGAGACAGATAACAACAAGGCTCCTGCCAATGAATCCGAATCCTCTGACGATCCAGCAACAAACGGGGCTTCGCTTCCTTAGGGAGCTCTGACAGCTTGTTCTAACCCCCGGTTGTCCTGAATATTCATGAATGGAACGAATGTCATGATTTTGGGACGAGTGGGGGGATCTTTTCGTGAAGGGATCAAGCGTAAATCTGCGGCGCAGGTTGCTATGGAGTTTAATGATTTTAGTTTTGTTATTTTCGGCCCTGATGATCAGGCTTGCTTATGTACAGCTCGGTGAAGGTCCTGAATTGTCAGCAAAAGCAGAAGAATCCTGGCGGCGTAATATTCCTTACTCCGCCAAGCGAGGGGAGATCCTGGATCGAAATGGAACCTCTCTGGCCTATAATGTGACAACACCGACCATTATGGCCATTCCGGCCCAGGTTAAAGAAGCTGAAACGACAGCTAAGGCGTTGGCCCCATTGCTTGGGATGACGGAAGAAAAAGTGCTGGCAACCATCAAAAAACGAGAACTCATTGTACGACTACAACCCGGCGGCCGCAAAATTACGATGGAGAAAGCTCAGCGCATCCGTGATTTGAAGCTTCCGGGTATCGTTGTTGCTGAGGATAATAAACGTTTTTATCCCTATGATGATTTGGCTGCTCATATTCTCGGTTTCACGGGTATTGATAATCAGGGCTTAACGGGTGTTGAGAAGAAATATGATGATAAGCTGAATGGTTTGAATGGCAGTGTGTCCTACTTGTCCGATGCGGCCGGAAGGCTAATGCCGGGCTCATCCGAGAAGTATGTGGAACCGAAGGACGGCCTCAACCTCAAGCTGACCATTGATAAATCCATTCAGTCCATCATGGAGAGAGAACTGGATCAGGCCATGGTGAAGTTTCAGGCGAACTCAGCACTGGCCATAGCCATGAACCCCAAAACAGGTGAAATTTTGGGGATGTCCAGCAGGCCGGGATACGAACCTGCCGATTATCAACAATATCCCGCAGAGATATACAACCGGAATCTACCGATCTGGATGACCTACGAACCGGGCTCCACATTTAAGATCATTACCTTGGCAGCAGCGCTTGAAGAGAAAAAGGTCAATCTGCAGCAGGATCAATTCTTTGATCCCGGATATGTTGAGGTGGGTGGAGCTCGTCTGCGTTGCTGGAAAAAGGGCGGCCACGGAAGTCAGACCTTCCTGCAGGTGGTGGAGAACTCATGCAACCCGGGATTTGTGGCTCTGGGGCAGAGGCTGGGAAAAGAATCGCTGTTCTCCTATATTAAAGACTTTGGATTCGGCACCAAAACAGGGATCGACCTTAGCGGAGAAGCCAGTGGAATTCTGTTTAAACTGTCCAGAGTAGGACCTGTCGAGCTTGCAACGACCGCTTTTGGTCAAGGTGTATCGGTAACGCCCATTCAACAAGTAGCGGCTGTGTCAGCGGCCATTAATGGGGGTAAACTTTACAAGCCTTATGTTACGAAAGCGTGGGTCCATCCGGTCACGGGAGAAGTCATGGAAGAAACCAAGCCGGAGCTGGTTCGTCAGGTGATCTCGGAGAATACGTCCAAGCAAGTACGTGAAGCACTCGAGAGTGTTGTCGCCAAAGGTACCGGGCGTCCGGCGTTTATTGATGGATACCGGGTCGGTGGTAAAACAGGTACAGCCCAGAAGGTTATCAACGGACGTTATTCCTCAACAGAGCATATTGTATCCTTTATCGGTTTTGCTCCAGCAGATGACCCACAGATTGTGGTTTATACCGCAGTGGATAATCCCAAAGGAATTCAATTCGGAGGTGTGGTTGCCGCCCCGATTGTACAGAACATCCTTGAGGATGCCCTGCATTACATGAACGTCCCTGTCCGGAAGGATCAGGTCGCCAAAGAATACAAGTACGGCGAGACCAAAATCGTAACGGTTCCAGATCTGACAGGTGCTACTGTTGAAGATCTATACGAAGACCTGAACATGAATTTTATGTTGGCGAAGTCCGGCAGTGGTAAATATGTGATTAACCAGGCGCCTAAGCCTGGGGCAAGGGTAGATCAGGGTTCAACCATCCGCATTTACATGGGGGATGTACTGAACGATGCACATGATCACACGAAGGATGAATAACTGGAGCACTGGGGCAGTTTCGGCTGCTAGCGCAACAAAACTCATCCAAGTGCGTTTCATTATTTGGTTGTATTGACGATAGTAATAAATACAGACATATGTTAAAACAGAAGTATAATTGGAAAAGTGAGGTTATTCATGTGCTTTTAAAACAATTTGCATCGATGCTGACCACCGCCCGTATTGTGGGCGAATCGAATACAGAATGCCAAAACCTTCAGACAGATTCCCGGCAGGTAAAACCGGGGGATCTGTTTATCTGTCTTCCGGGACATACGGTAGATGGTCATGATTATGCAGAAAAAGCCGTAAATGCCGGTGCAGTTGCATTGGTTGTTGAACGGCAGCTGGATCTGCCTGTACCACAATTGCTGGTGAAGGACAGCCGGTTTGCGATGGCTGTTCTGGCAGATTTCTTTTTTGACTCGCCAAGCCACAAGATGAATATGATTGGTGTAACGGGAACGAACGGAAAAACGACGACCACGTATCTGATTGAAAAAATCATGAGCGATTACGGACGCAAGACGGGATTGATCGGTACCATTCAAATGCGGTATGACGGTCGCACCTACCCGATGTCAGGAACGACACCAGAGGCGCTTGATCTGCAGCGCAGTCTGCATGATATGGTTCAGAAGGGGACTGACTGCTGTGTTATGGAGGTTTCTTCTCACGCACTGGAACAAGGCCGTGTGAAGGGAACGAATTTCCGTACTGCGGTATTCACTAACCTGACACAGGATCATCTGGACTATCACCATTCCATGGAGGAATATCGCGGAGCCAAAGGATTGTTCTTTGCACGATTGGGTAACGGATATACGGAAGACGCTTCACAGCGTAAATTCGCTGTCATCAATGCTGATGATCCGGCAGCGGCATATTTCATCTCTGTGACTGCGGCTGAAGTGGTTACATATGGAATGGATGATGAGGCGGATGTACGCGCATCCCAAATCTCAATCACTTCTCAGGGAACTTCTTTCCACGTGGATACATTTGCAGGCAGCACGGATATTCGCTTGCGCATGGTAGGCAAATTCAATGTGTACAATGCAATGGCAGCAATTTCTGCAGCGCTGGTTGAAGGCATCCCGCTGGAAGAGATCAAGCGCAGTCTGGAGACGGTTCCGGGCGTGGATGGACGTGTGGAAGGAGTGGACGAAGGGCAGCCATTTGCTGTGATTGTCGATTATGCCCATACACCGGATGGACTGGAGAATGTGCTGCGGACGGTGAAGGAATTTGCCGAAGGACGTGTAATCTGCGTGTTTGGCTGTGGTGGTGACAGGGACCGTACGAAACGCCCTCTCATGGGGAAAATTGCTGCGAATTATAGTGATTTTGTACTGGTTACTTCCGATAATCCACGGACAGAAGATCCGGATCTGATTCTCAAAGACATTGAACAGGGCCTGATTGAAGAATCCGTTCCTGCTGAACGTTATACGATGATTGTGGATCGGCGCCAGGCGATTCATGAAGCTATTGAAATGGCAAGCCCAGCCGATGTAGTATTGATTGCGGGCAAGGGTCACGAGACCTATCAGATTATCGGCACAACCAAAACCGATTTTGATGACCGAATCATAGCCAAAGAAGCGATAAGGGGCAAATCCAATTGATAAAAAGAACATTGGCACAATTGGCCGAGATGTGTGGAGGAATATTAAGTGACGTTGCTGCTCATGGCAATGTAATGGTCGAAGGAGTGTTTACCGATTCACGTAAACCTTTGGAAGGCAGTTTGTTTATCCCGCTAGTGGGTGAAAGGTTTGACGGACACGAATTTGTGCAAGCCTGTCTGGAGAAGGGGGCTGCAGGCGCGATCTGGCAAAAGGATCATGGTATTCCGCCACAAGGAGCTGTCATTGTTGTTGACGACACACTTGTCGCACTGCAAGCACTCGCATCTGCTTATCTAACGGAGAATAAAGCGGCTGTAGTCGGCATTACAGGCAGCAACGGCAAGACAACAACAAAGGACATCGTTGATGCCATTCTCTCAACGACGTTCAAAGTGCATAAGACGCAAGGCAACTTCAATAATCACATTGGTTTACCACTGACTGTACTAAGCATGGACCCGGATACCGAGATTATCATTTTGGAGATGGGTATGAGTGGTCGCGGGGAAATTAACGATTTGTCGGTTATTGCTCAGCCAGATGTAGCGATCATTACCAATATTGGTGAATCTCATCTGCTTCAGCTGGGGTCCAGATTGGAGATTGCCAGAGCCAAAGCCGAGATTGCCGCGGGATTGAAGCCTGGCGGGTTACTGATCTACAACGGAGACGAGCCTTTAATTGCACAAGTTCTTGAAGAACCCGCAACGAAACAACCTGATGGATTGCAGCGGTTTACATTTGGTCTGCAAACCGATAATGATGACTATCCTACCGGACTTATGAATGCACAGAACGGCGTAGTTTTCACCACCAAACAGTCTGGAGAACATGCATTTACGCTACCTCTACTAGGAACGCATAATGTCGTTAACTGTCTGGCTGCTTTGGCTGTAGCCCGTCATTTCAAAGTGACAACGGAGCAGATTGCCGCGGGATTGTCTCGCTTGAAACTGACAGGCATGCGTATAGAGGTTACTCAAGGCGTTAGTGGTCTAACCTTGCTGAATGATGCATACAATGCAAGTCCAACCTCCATGAAGGCCGCAATCGATGTACTAGAAGGTCTGAAAGGATACCGCATGAAAGTGGCTGTGCTTGGTGATATGCTTGAACTTGGTCCTCAGGAGCAGAATCTGCATCTTGGAATTGGTGAGTATATTACATCTGCCAAAATGGACATGGTGCTCGTATATGGCACGCTATCAGCACATATTGCTGAAGGAGCAAGAAAGCATATGCCGGCAGAGGCTGTGCATGCTTTTATAGATAAAGAAGAAATGACCCGTTATCTACTGGAGAAACTACATCCCAGAGACGTTGTCTTGTTCAAAGCTTCAAGAGGCATGAAGCTGGAGGACGTGGTCGAAGCACTACAAATAGCACCATTACAGAATCGAGTAGACTAGAGGGGTGAACCCATGGATTTTCAGGTATTACTGTTAACAATCGGCGTTTCATTTATTCTGGCGGTGATTGCCGCACCGCTCCTGATTCCGCTGTTACGACGAATGAAATTCGGACAGCAGGTTAGGGAAGATGGGCCTCAGAGCCATTTGAAAAAAAGCGGAACACCTACAATGGGTGGCGTCGTCATTTTAGTTGCGTTCACATTGGCCTTTTTGAAATTTTCGGCAGTCAAGAATACAGACTTTTATGTCTTGCTTGTGGCTACGCTGGGATTCGGGCTTATAGGCTTCCTTGATGATTACATCAAAATTGTGTTCAAACGTTCGCTTGGACTGACGGCCAGACAAAAAATGCTGGGGCAGTTGTTCTTCAGTGCAGTGATGTGTTTCTTGCTGATCCAGAATGGACACAGCACAGCCATCTCTATTCCGGGTACGTCATTCTCGTTTGACTGGACCGGATGGTTCTATTATCCGTTTGTTGTATTCATGATGCTTGCCATTACCAATGCGGTTAACTTTACCGATGGTCTGGATGGTTTGCTGTCCGGGGTAAGTGCGATTGCCTTTGGGGCGTTTGCCATTGTGGCGATGCAAGCCACGTCGATGCCGGCAGCAGTGTGTGCAGCAGCGATGATCGGAGCCGTGCTTGGTTTTCTGGTATATAACGCACATCCGGCCAAAGTGTTTATGGGAGACACTGGTTCTCTGGGTATTGGCGGTGCGATTGGTGCGGTAGCGATTGTAACCAAAACAGAGCTTCTATTTGTCATCATTGGCGGTATTTTTGTCATCGAGATCCTGTCTGTCATCATTCAAGTGGTATCATTCAAGACTCGTGGCAAGCGTGTATTCAAAATGAGCCCCATTCACCATCACTTTGAATTAAGTGGCTGGTCAGAATGGCGGGTTGTTATTACCTTTTGGGCGGTAGGCGCAATTTTGGCCGCTCTTGGACTTTATCTCAACAAGGGGTTGTAGATCATGAACCATCCTGAATCATATCGCGGACAACAAGTAGTCGTGCTCGGATTGGCCAAAAGCGGCGTACAGGTCGCCAAAGTGCTGGATCGCGCCGGAGCGAAGGTTACAGTAAATGATAAAAAAGAGAGAGATCAATGTCCCGAAGCTTCCGAATTGGAGGCTTTGGGAATTTCTGTTGTATGTGGAGGACATCCGGATGATCTGATTCACAGTGATGTGAAGCTGGTCGTTAAAAACCCGGGTATCCCATACCATGCTGCTCCTGTACAGCAAGCTCTGGCATTAGGTATTGAAGTGGTGACAGAGGTAGAGGTTGCGTATCATCTATGTGCTGCACCCATGATCGGGATTACGGGCTCCAATGGCAAAACAACAACAACCACTTGGGTGGGAAAAATGTTGGAACATGCCGGCCTCCAGCCCATTGTCGCCGGTAATATTGGAATACCTCTCTCTGAAGCGGCAGAGCAATCTGCTCCGGATAACTGGATGGTTGTTGAGCTTAGCAGTTTCCAACTCAAAGGAACGGTTGATTTCCGTCCGCGTATTGCAAGCTTGCTAAACGTTGCAGAGACACATCTCGACTATCACGGGGGCATGGATGATTATGTGGCTTCCAAAGCCAAACTGTTCGCCAATCAGCAGCCTGACGACGTAGCCATTCTGAATTGGGATGATGCGGTATGTCGTGGTCTGGTTCCTTACATCAAAGGCAGATTGCTTCCCTTCTCAATGATTGAGAAGTTGGATGTAGGTGTGTATGCAGATCCTCCTTATGTAGATGGAGAAGAGGATGATGTGAAACGCCAGATGATCTACGCGGATGAAAAGGGAAATCACCACACCATTATTGACATCGAGAACATTGGCATCGCTGGACGATTCAATGTGGAGAATGCAATGGCTGCTGTAGCCATCGCCGTAGCGGCAGGAGCTGATCCAGCAGTGCTGGCTGCTCCGCTTGCAGATTTCAAGGCGGTTGAACACCGACTTGAATATGTTCTGGAGCATAATGGCTCTGCGTACTACAACAACTCCAAAGCGACCAATTCGAAGGCTACGGTCATGGCCCTGAATTCGTTCAAGGAACCGGTCGTATTGATTGCTGGAGGGTTGGATCGCGGGTCAGACATGATGGAGTTATTACCCTTGTTCCAGGAACGGGTAAAAGCTGTCGTTGCCCTTGGAGAGACACGGACAAAAATTGCCAAAGTCGCGGAACTTGCCGGATTAAAGCAAATTAAGGTCGTCGATAATGAGGAGGACGCTGCCCGGACGTTAACCGTTGCTGTGCAGGAAGCATCGAAGCTTGCCACTGCCGGTGATGTCGTTTTGTTATCCCCGGCATGTGCAAGTTGGGACATGTTTGCTTCCTATGAGGAGCGGGGACGCATTTTTAAAGAGGCGGCGCATAACTTGTAAGTAGGGGGGTGGAAAAGCCCCTACTTCCATGCAAGGGGTGGCCTCCTGATGAAACAGACGCGACCGGCACCAGATATTTGGTTGCTGATTTGTATTTTGGCATTGCTTGCCATCGGCATTATTATGGTATATAGTGCGGGCTCGGTGCTTGCCTTTCATGACTATGGCGATTCATTTTATTTTGTAAAAAGACAGGCTTTGTTTGCAGTACTTGGGCTTGTAGCCATGTTCGTAACCGCTAATGTAGATTACCGGGTCTGGAGGAAGTATGCGAAGCCAATATTGATTGCCTGTTTTATTATGCTCATTGCGGTGCTAATTCCTGGAATCGGTGTGGTTCGCGGCGGCGCACGAAGTTGGTTGGGCATAGGTTCGTTCGGTATCCAGCCCTCAGAATTCATGAAGCTGGGAATGATTCTGTTTCTCGCTCATTGGCTGAGCAAGGAACCGGGCAAAATCAAGACCTTCACAACGGGGCTTCTGCCACCGCTTGGATTGATCGGGTTGGCTTTTGGTATTATTATGCTACAGCCTGATTTGGGGACAGGCACCGTGATGATGGGTGCATCAATGCTTATTATTTTCACAGCCGGAGCACGAATGAAGCATCTATCCTTACTTGCTCTCGGTGGCGTAGCCGGGTTTGCAGCGTTAATCGCGGCAGCTCCCTATCGATTGCAGCGTATCACAGCGTTTTTGGACCCATGGTCCGATCCGCTGGGTGCCGGTTATCAGATCATTCAATCGTTATACGCGATTGGTCCGGGTGGGCTGGCGGGATTGGGACTGGGTATGAGCCGACAGAAATACAGTTATGTACCCGAACCGCAGACGGACTTTATTTTTAGTATCTTGGCCGAAGAACTCGGCTTTATAGGTGGAATGATTGTATTATTGTTGTTTCTGGTGCTCGTGTGGAGAGGAATGCGTGTAGCCATGACCGTCCCGGATGCCTTTGGCAGTCTGCTTGGTGTTGGAATCGTAGGTATGGTCGCCGTACAGGTCATCATTAACATTGGCGTTGTTATTGGAATGATGCCTGTGACGGGCATTACCTTACCTCTGATCAGCTACGGCGGATCATCATTAACCCTCATGCTCACAGCACTGGGCATTTTAGTGAACTTATCCCGTTATGCGAGGTGACTATGCGATGCGAGTCGTTCTAAGCGGTGGCGGTACGGGTGGACATATCTATCCGGCCGTTGCCATAGCAAGACAATGCGAGGCGGAGAACCCGGACTCGACATTTCTATACATTGGAGGAACCAGAGGGCTGGAAAGCAAGCTGGTTCCCCAGGAAAATATTCCTTTTAAATCCATAGATATTACTGGTTTTCGGCGTAAATTGTCTATCGACAACCTGAAAACGGTCATGCGCTTCATACAGGGTGTACGCAAATCTAAAAAAATGCTGAAGGAATTTAAACCGGATGTTGTGATTGGTACGGGTGGATATGTGTGCGGGCCTGTGGTGTATGCAGCAACAAAACTGGGGATTCCGAGTATAATTCATGAACAGAACGCTATTCCTGGTCTGACGAACAAATTTTTGATGCGTTATGTGGACACGGTTGCAGTTAGCTTTGAAGGTTCTGAAAAATCGTTTTCCGGCGCAAAAAAGGTGATCTACACCGGTAATCCACGAGCCACTACGGTAGCTCAGGCTAGCCGTGATCGTGGTTTTGCCACGATAGGTGTACCGATGAACAGTCGTGTTGTTCTTGTGGTTGGTGGCAGTCGCGGAGCAAAAGCAATCAATCAGGCCATGGTGGACATGGCTCCAATGCTGGAACAACTGGATGATGTACATGTGGTTTACGTGACAGGGGATACCTATTTTGATGAAACGCGTGAAGCTATTCGCAGCTCATTGGGTACGATGCCAAACTACCTGCATGTCCTGCCTTACGTGCATAATATGCCTGAGGTGCTTGCCTGCACATCCTTGATTGTAAACCGCGCAGGTGCATCATTCCTTGCGGAGATTACATCATTGGGTATTCCTTCGATCCTGATTCCGTCACCTAACGTGACTAACAATCATCAGGAAGCCAATGCACGCACGCTTGAAGGTGGAGGCGCGTCACTCACGATGCTGGAGAAGGATCTTACAGGCAAGGTCCTGTACGAAGCCATCGCCAAGATAATGAATGATGAATTGGGACGCAAACGAATGGCTGAATCCTCCCGGAAACTGGGGAAACCCGATGCAGCTGAAGTGCTTGTTGATGAAATTCATCGTCTTGCTGCACGCCGATAAAGTGCGTTTGTGGGCGATTGTCACACACAAGACGGGGCTGACATAAGATACCGTATAAATCGTGACCATCGTTCCATGACGCCAGATCACTGTCTGTAGCAACATAACATACCGTGATCATCGGTTTTGAAGCAAAGGAGGAAGCAAACATGCACCAGTGGATATCGTTATTATCCCAGAATAATGTTGGCAGAGTTCTTGCAAACGAATCGCTAGCCAAATACACCACATGGAAGATCGGCGGTCCTGCGGATGCACTGGTCATTCCCGAGAATAAAGAGCAGATGATGAATCTCGTTCAATGGCTTCACACGTATCAGATTCCGTGGATGCAATTGGGACGGGGCTCAAACATGCTGGTGTCAGACAAAGGAATACGTGGTGTTGTTGTGAAACCAGGCGAGGGCTTTGATTATGCCGAATTTCACGAAGGTGGTGTAACCGCCGGAGCGGCGTATTCTTTTGTTAAACTCAGTGTGGTTGCTGCCAAAAAGGAATGGACCGGTCTGGAATTCGGCAGCGGTATCCCCGGCACTGTCGGTGGAGCCGTATACATGAATGCAGGTGCTCATGGATCGGATGTGTCACGGATATTCAAATTCGCTGAGATTGTACTGGAGACAGGGGAATTGGTACGTTACAGCAAGGAGGACATGGGTTTTGCCTACCGCCACTCTGTTCTGCATGATCGGAGAGGTATCGTGCTGGAAGCTACATTTGAACTCCAGCATGGGGAGCGCAACGTCATTTCGGAAACCATGGCGGCTTACAAAGATCGCCGGCGCCGCACACAGCCACTGCAGATGGCATGTGCAGGTAGTGTATTCCGAAATCCACCGGGTGATCATGCAGCCCGCCTGATTGAAGCAGCAGGGCTGAAAGGAATGACTCAGGGAGGCGCACAGGTATCCACCATGCATGCCAATTTCATTGTCAATACAGGCCAAGCAACAGCAGAGGACGTTATCACCCTAATGCAGCAGATTCAGAGCACTATATCATCTCAAAACGGTATTAACCTGGTACCGGAAGTCTTCGTAGTGGGTGAGCGGTAAACCCCGGAGGTGATACATTGGACAAATTGGTGATTGAAGGCGGGAAACCCCTCTCAGGATCCATACGCATCCATGGAGCAAAAAATGCCGCTTTACCGATTATGGCCGCAAGTTTGTTGGCAGATGGAGAAGTTACACTGCATAACGTTCCACACTTGCTGGACATTGAAGTGATGCTGTATATCCTGGAACGGCTTGGATGCACGTGTCGGCATGAACAGGGAACAGTGACGATTAATACCTCGTCTATCCGGTCATATGATGTGCCAGAAGATCTAATGAAGCAGATGCGCTCTTCCATTTTTTTGATGGGACCATTGCTGTCTAAGTTTGGGCAAGTGTCAGTGTACCAGCCAGGGGGCTGTGCCATTGGAGAACGCAAAATTGATCTTCACCTCCGGGGCCTGGAAGCGCTCGGAGCTTTGATTGAAGAGCAGGACCAACAGATTATCTGTCATGGGAAGAATCTGGTGGGTACAGATATTCATTTGGATTTCCCGAGTGTGGGAGCGACCGAGAATATCATGATGGCAGCCGTTATGGCTAAAGGAACGACAACCATTTGCAACGCGGCAAGAGAACCTGAAATACAGGATCTGCAGCATTTCCTTAATGCTATGGGTGCAAGCATCATTGGTGCGGGAACGGATACGATCACGATTAATGGCGTTGAGAAACTGAAGCCTTGTTCGTATGAGATTATACCGGATCGAATCGTTGCTGGAACCGTGATGATTGCAGCCGCGGCAACGCGAGGCAATGTTACGCTTACACACTGCAATCCTGCTCATCTTACTTCACTTATACATGTGTTGAAGCGCACTGGTGTTCAAATCACAGTCTGCAATGATATAATGACGGTGAGCTGTATGAGCCGTCCAAAATCAGTGGACCGTATTGTGACTTCTCCGTATCCTTCGTTTCCGACAGATCTGCAATCGCAAATCATGGTGCTGCTTAGTCTGGCAGACGGATTCAGTGTGATGAAGGAAACGGTATTCGAGGGCCGGTTCAAACATGTAAATGAGCTGAATGTAATGGGGGCTGATATTTCAGTCGATCTGAACGCAGCATTTATCCGTGGTGTTCCCCGTCTCTACGGGGCTACAGTAGAAGCAACCGACCTTCGCGCAGGTGCAGCTCTCGTTATTGCAGGCCTGGCAGCTCAAGGCAAAACGGTTGTGGAGCAAGTGCATCATATTGACCGGGGGTACGATCAGATCGAGAAATTATTCCAGAGTCTTGGAGCATCGGTTGAGCGACAGTCGCCCGTTTCGAAACAGTTGGATTTTGCCAATTAACGTCCTTGGCGTCCCCTTCTTGAAGGGAGGGGACCTGAGGCTTTGTGGAGCGCTACTTATGCCTAAAAGTCAAATTCCGGTTCTGAAGAAGAACCGGCCAAAAGGAAACACAAGCCGCAAAATTGTAATTATTCTGTTATTACTTTTTATTGTATTGCTCGCTGTATTATTCTTTCGTTCTTCCATGAGTCGGATTTCGGCAATTGAAATCACGGGTAATGTATACACAGCGACTCCAGAACTGCTGGAGAAAAGCGGTCTGAGAGAAGGCGATCAATTTTTTGGGACAACTACTTCCGAGGTTATTGAGCGTCTCAAGACTATCAAGGCAATTTCGACCGTTACCGTGGACAAGCAATTTCCGGGCATTATCCATATCAAGGTTCAGGAATATGCCACGGTTGCGTATGAGCTTGGTTCTGACGGTACGTTAAAAGCGATATTGGCCAGTGGGACAAGCTTGACGGTCCCGGCAACGATCGGTGTTGCGGTAGAGAAGCCGATATTGACCCAATGGAAGGCTGATGATCCGCTCAAAGCCAAACTGAGTGAGACGCTGGCTAAAATTCCGAATGAATTGACGACGGATATTTCGGAGATTATCCCGAATCCTACGCCTTCATTTCCGGACCAGATCCGGATGTATACCAAATCGCAGTTTGAAGTGATAACAACCGTCTCTCTTTTATCGGATAAAGTGGAGTATCTGAATCAGGTGATTGAGACCGAACGGCCTGGGAAAATTACCATGCTTGAGGCAGATACCTATGTCCCTTTCATCCCGGATGACCCGGAAGATGATGCTGAACCAGGAGCAAGCCCCTGATCTTTGCCATTATGAGGCTGGACTGAATATGAAAGCCTAGGCAGGTCGGGGTTTGGCCCCGTCAGAGCAATGAAACTTGTTCTTTCTGAGATGAAGAAAAAATGATACACTTGAACTTATGGCACATGAGTTGCCTCCTTCTTTTTTCTTCAATGTTTTATGTCTGGCAACCAGATTTTGACACCCAAAAACATTGTAGAAAAAAGAGGGAAAGCCTGAAGTGTGTTGAATATGTTTTAAGAGTGTTTAAATTCGAACGTAATTTACTATTGGAGTCAGGAGGTGCCACAGACTTGAGCAACAATGACATCATTGTTAGTTTGGACATCGGTACATCCAAAATTCGCGCTATTATTGGGGAAATGAATAATGGAACCTTTAATATTATAGGAGTTGGATCTGCCGACTCGGAGGGAATTCGCAAAGGTGTAATCGTAGATATCGATCAGACGGTGCAGTCGATTCGCAACGCAGTGGATCATGCAGAACGTATGGTAGGTATTCAAATATCCGAAGTGTATGTTGGAATCTCGGGAAATCATATCGGACTGATGAGCAGTCACGGCGTCGTGGCTGTGTCTAACGAGGATCGTGAAATCGGAGAAGAAGACATGGAACGGGTGTTGAAAGCAGCCGAAGTCATTGCAGTTCCGCCGGAACGGGAAATTATTGATGTTGTCGCCAAGCAATATGTTGTAGATGGCTTGGAGGGCATACAGGACCCCCGTGGCATGATTGGTGTTCGACTGGAAGTTGAAGCGACGATCATTACGGGTGCAAAAACCGCGATACATAATCTTTTGCGCTGCGTGGAAAAAGCGGGTCTGAAAGTAAGCGATCTGGTTCTCATGTCGCTTGGAGCGGGTCAACTGGCTCTGTCCAAAGATGAAAAAACGATGGGTTCCGTACTTGTTGATATTGGAGCAGGTGCAACAACCATCGCCATTTTTGAAGAAGACAGTCTTGTTGCAACATCAACGTTGCCTATAGGTGGGGAATTCGTAACAAATGATATCGCCTATGGCTTACGCACGTTAACGGATCAGGCGGAGAAGGTGAAACTGAAATATGGCTGCGCCTGGTTGGATGATGCTGCTGCGGATGTGATGTTCAAAGTCACTCGAATTGGCAGTAATGTAGACAAGGAGTTTTCACAGGAGGATCTGGCAGCAATTATTGAACCTAGGGTTCAGGAAATATTCCAGATGATATCCCAAGAAGTGAAGCGTCTTGGTTACAACGAGCTTCCTGGAGGTTATATACTAACGGGAGGTACGGTCTCTATGCCGGGGGTTCTGCAGGTTGCTCAGCATGAGCTTGCTGCTTCGGTACGAGTTGCAGTTCCGGATTATATTGGTGTGCGTGACCCTGGTTTTACAAGCGGAGTCGGCATATTGCACAGTGTAATTCGCAGTTTGCGCATTCGTCCCTCGATCAATAACGGCGGTGGAAATAACAACAATAATAATAATAACAAGAAACCGACCAACCGTCCGAAGCCAAATACGGCACAGGAATCGGAGCAAAAACCCGGTCTGTTCGAACGGCTGAAGAATATGTTCAGTGAATTTATATAACAGGTTGGATCCATTTCATACATTCTTGAAGCCGTCTGAATGCGCTGGTACTAAAATAAACGCTTTCGTTCGTCGATATATGAAATTGATTCGGTTCAAATCAAAAATTGGACGGGCCATCCATGCACATTGAGGGGGAGATGGAATAATATGTTGGAATTTGATTTCGAGATGGAGAGCTTGGCTCAAATTAAAGTCATCGGTGTAGGCGGCGGCGGAAGCAATGCAGTCAACCGTATGATTGAAAATGGTGTACAAGGTGTTGAATTTATTACGGTGAATACGGATGCTCAGGCGTTACACCTGGCGAAATCCGAGCATAAATTGCAAATCGGTGATAAATTGACTCGTGGTCTTGGTGCTGGCGCCAACCCGGATGTAGGTAAAAAAGCAGCGGAAGAGTCCCGCGATCTGATCATGAACACGTTGAAAGGTGCAGACATGGTATTTGTTACAGCCGGTATGGGCGGTGGTACAGGTACAGGTGCGGCTCCGGTTATTGCCGAAATCGCAAAAGAGTGTGGTGCACTTACAGTGGGTGTCGTGACTCGACCATTTACATTTGAAGGGCGCAAGCGTTCCAGCCATGCAGAGCAAGGGATTGAAGCTCTTAAGGAAAAAGTGGACACGCTGATCGTTATTCCTAATGATCGGTTGCTCGAAATCGTAGACAAAAAGACGCCGATGCTTGAAGCATTCCGTCAAGCGGATAACGTACTGCGTCAAGCAGTACAAGGTATCTCTGATTTGATCGCTGTACCGGGTCTGATCAACCTTGACTTTGCTGACGTCAAAACGATTATGCATGAACGTGGTTCTGCCCTTATGGGGATTGGTGAATCAACAGGTGAGAATCGTGCCGCAGAAGCAGCACGGAAAGCCATCATGAGTCCCTTGCTTGAAACTTCCATTGAAGGTGCTCGCGGCGTAATCATGAACATTACGGGTGGCGTTAATCTGTCCCTGTATGAAGTGAACGAAGCGGCAGAGATCGTAACGTCTGCTTCCGACCCGGAAGTGAACATGATTTTTGGTGCCATCATTGACGAAGACCTGAAAGAGGAGATCAAGGTTACAGTTATCGCAACTGGTTTCGAAGACAAACCTGCTCCACCTCCACAAGGACGTAAGCCAGCACCGGCAACAACGGAGACGACGGATACACGTTCGCCGAACCTGCGTCCGTTTGGTAATCAGCCGAGTAATGATCAGCTGGACATTCCGACATTTTTACGCAATCGTTCACGTAATAACAACAACGATTAATATCCAAATCAATTTATTGAAAACCCGGTACTCCTTGTGGAGCGACCGGGTTTTTTCTGTTTTTTTAGATATCATAGCATACAGCATTGAACAAATTCTGAACAACGGGCCTGAGCAATTCCGACAAAAAAAGTTGAGAACACACCCCCATGATTAGACAGACTTTGAACAGGGGGCTCCGTATACTTGTGAATATGCTCATGAATATCAGGATACCGGGATACCGTTATTTCGATATGTTGCGCGCAGGCAGGTGAATGAGTGTGGTAGTTTATGTGGATCTTATTTTTTTGACAAACCTGTGTATTGACGGTGCACTCATCGGAATGACCGCCTGGATGCGCAAAACAAAGCTGGTTTGGTGGAGATGGTTGCTGTCAGCCATTGTGGGCGCATTATACGTGGTCATGATGTTTGTACCGGAGTTTGATTTTATGTTCACTTTTTTGATCAAGTTCGGGTTTTCGCTGGTTATGCTTACGATTGCTTTTGGTTTTAAAGGTCTGCAGGCTTTTGCGAGGACGCTCGGTACCTTCTATGTGATTAATTTTGTCGCTGCCGGAGGTATTCTGGGTGTGCATTACATGCTTCAGAGCTCTGGAGAGCTGTTTAACGGCATCTGGTTTACTGCTTCTGGTGGAATGTCATTTGATCTGAAAATTGCCTTCTGGTTCACGTTTATTGTATTTTTTGCTGTCCTGTTTTTGTTCAAAGCTGTGCAGAGCTCGAAACGGAAAACGGATCGCATGACGACCTATTTGGGCAAAGTTGAGGTCTGCATCGATGAGGTAGTCATTTCTTGTACAGGCCTTCTGGATACGGGCAATCAACTCACAGATCCCTTATCGCGCATGCCGGTCATGGTGATGGAGGTTTCGTTATGGCAAGACATGCTGCCGGCTTCATGGAAGGGCAGACTCAAGGACGAGGCGCCGGACAACCTTATTATGGAGCTTGATCAGGAAAGTTTTCAGTGGCAGGATCGACTGCGGCTTGTGCCCTATCGGGGCATTAACAAAGGGACTGCATTTATGCTGGCGTTGAAGCCGGACCGGGTGAAGGTAACGATGGAGGAAACATGTTATGAGACGACAAGGGTATTAATTGGACTGGATGGAGGTGTGTTGTCGTCGGATGGGAAATACCAGGCCGTGATTCATCCTGAACTTGTGCAAGACGCTGCTTCTGCGCAGTCTACGGCTCTCTCTGCGGGAGCAACAGAAAAGCCGCTGAATGTGGTATAGGAGGAACGTACATGCTTGTGAAATGGAAACTGGTGGCGCAGCTGCAATATTACCGTCTGTTATTTTTGTTGGGACTCAAAAGCGAAGAGATCTATTATATTGGGGGAAGTGAGGCACTTCCGCCGCCTTTGACAAGGGAAGAGGAAGAATTTTTACTGCAAAAATTATCCTCGGGAGACTCGGCCATTCGCGCGATGCTCATTGAGCGCAATCTGCGTCTGGTGGTATACATCGCACGAAAATTTGAGAATACAGGAATCAATATTGAGGATCTGGTCTCCATAGGAGCCATCGGACTGATTAAGGCAGTTAATACATTCGACCCGGAAAAGAAAATCAAACTGGCAACCTATGCTTCACGTTGTATCGAAAATGAAATTTTGATGTACCTGCGACGCAATAGCAAGATCCGAACTGAAGTTTCTTTTGATGAACCGCTCAACATTGATTGGGATGGAAATGAACTATTATTATCCGATGTATTGGGTACAGAAAACGATACAATCTATCGGAATATTGAAGAGCAGGTAGACCGAAAACTGTTGCACAAGGCACTGGAAAAATTAACGGAGCGCGAGCGAATGATTATGGAGCTTCGTTTTGGCTTGACGGATGGAGAAGAAAAGACCCAAAAAGATGTAGCGGACCTACTTGGAATCTCCCAATCCTACATCTCTCGTCTCGAAAAAAGAATCATTAAAAGACTCCGCAAGGAGTTCAATAAAATGGTCTGAAATACAACATTGGTCAGAATGGGTATTACTGGCAAGGGTGCCAAGTACGAATAAAAAAGCCTGCCCCGGAGATAATGTACATTAATGTTTCTCCTTGGGAGGTAAATCACGATGACCCGAAACAAAGTCGAGATTTGTGGCGTGGACACCGCAAAATTGCCTGTCCTCACCAACACTGAAATGCGGGAATTGTTTCATTCCCTACAGCAACACCATGATCGCTCAGCAAGAGAGAAATTAGTGAATGGCAACCTGCGTCTGGTACTCAGTGTCATTCAGCGTTTTAACAATCGGGGGGAGTTTGTCGATGATCTGTTCCAGGTTGGTTGCATCGGCCTGATGAAAGCCATTGATAATTTTGATTTATCCCAGAATGTCAAATTTTCAACCTACGCGGTGCCGATGATTATCGGTGAAATCCGTCGATACCTGCGTGATAATAACCCGATCCGGGTATCTCGCTCCTTGAGGGACATTGCTTACAAAGCACTTCAGGTCCGTGACAGCCTGACGAACAAAAACTCTCGGGAACCGACGATATTCGAAATTGCGGAAGTACTGAATGTGCCGAAGGAAGATGTTGTTTTTGCACTAGACGCCATTCAGGACCCGGTCTCGCTCTTCGAACCGATCTATCATGATGGTGGAGATCCGATCTATGTTATGGATCAGATCAGTGATGACAGAAACAAGGATGTGTCGTGGATTGAGGAAATTGCACTCCGTGAAGCGATGCATCGTCTTGGTCAGCGGGAAAAAATGATTCTGTCAATGCGGTTTTTCGAAGGAAAAACCCAGATGGAAGTGGCTGATGAAATTGGCATTTCCCAGGCTCAGGTATCACGTCTGGAGAAATCAGCGATACAGCAGATGCAAAAACATGTAAAGTCGTAACACGATGGGCAGAAGGACGATCAATCGGAGCAGTGTATACCGTTGGTCGTCTTTTTGTTTTGGCCCTTTCCACATTTGATGAAAAACAGGACATTTTTCGCCCCTGAAACATATATTGTATAGAAGCGTGAAGAACGGGCAGAAGAGGAATAACAGGGGGCGGAAATGAATGAAAGTGAATACGAGCGAAGTAGCGGCACGAGGCATGAAAATCTCGGACTTTCAGACAAAGGATGTCATTAACATTACGGATGGTAAACGTCTGGGTCAGATCAGTGATTTGGAGCTGGATCTGAAGCAGGGACGAATTGAAGCGATTGTAGTGCCAGGGTACAGCCGTTTTATGGGTCTTTTTGGCGGGGGGACGGATCTGGTGATTCCCTGGAGAAATATTGTGAAGATTGGTTCAGATGTGATTCTGGTGAAGATGGATGAGGTAAAGGAAACGACGTATGACGAGCGTGATCGTGAAGCGCGCCTGTATGATGAACAGCAGCATAACCGCACAGAACGTGTGGAACGTATTGAACGATCGGAACGTAATCAGCGTCGAACGATATAAATGAGACAGAATGTGGCTCATTTGGTACACTGGAAGTGGTGAGGTGAGAGAATGGAACCCTTTGTATTGGATAAGGAATTACTTAAACGGACAGAGAGCCCAAATTCAGATTTTGGTTCTGACCCGTTATTATTATATGTGGAGCCTTGGAGACAGCAGTTTGAAAAGTTAACGGTTGGGTTTACGACAAGACATGGTGGAGTCGGAAATGTTCCCTATGGCACGCTCAATTGTGCTTATCATGTGGGGGATGATCCTGAAGTTGTACTTAACAACCGCAGGCTTGTAACCGAGAAGCTTGGCTTTGCAGCAGAAGCATGGACCTGTGGAGAGCAGGTACATGGCAAACATGTAGCTGTAATTACCGCTGAAGATCGGAGCAGGGGATTACTTGATCGTCAGTCGGCGTTACAGGATACGGATGGATTGGTCACAAATGTGCCGGGTGTGCTGCTGACTTCTTTCTACGCTGATTGTGTTCCGCTTTATTTCTATGACCCGGTTCAGCAGGCTGTAGGCCTTGCTCATGCCGGCTGGAAAGGTACCGTTGCGGGTATCGCTATATCCATGGTGGAGACGATGGAGCGGGAGTATGGAAGCTGCAGACAGGATATTCGGGCTGCCATCGGTCCGTCCATTGGGGATTGCTGTTATGAAGTGGATGAGGCGGTCATGCAGCATGTACGGGTTTGGTTTGAGGATTCTCCGGTTAATGATAAATACGAGGATTCTGCTTCTAAACAAGCATATCGACCTGTGAATAACGGTAAAACGATGTTAAACTTGAAAGAATGTAATCGACACATTATGATGAAAGCAGGAATAATGCCGGATCATATCGAATGTACAACATGGTGTACAAGTTGTCATCCCGAACTATTTTTCTCCTACCGGAAGGAAAATGGGGTTACAGGGCGGATGGCGAGCTGGATTGGGCTGGAAGAGAGGTGACCCTCTGTGTCATTGGAGGAGCGTATACAACAGGTAAATCAGAAGATTGAGGATGCATGTCGGCGCAGTAACCGTCATCGTGATGATGTGAATGTGATTGCAGTCACGAAGTACGTCTCACTGGAAACAACGGGATCGGTGCTGGATCATGGTCTTGAGCATATTGGAGAAAACCGGTGGCAGGATGCACAGGCCAAATGGGAAGCTTTTGGTCAACAGGGTACCTGGCATTTTATCGGTCATTTGCAGACGAACAAGGTGAAAGACGTGATTGGCAAGTTTCGTTACATACATTCACTGGATCGTTTGTCATTGGCGAAGGAGTTGGATAAGAAAGCAGCTTCACTTGGCATACAAGTGGAAACGTTTTTGCAGGTGAATATTTCGGGTGAAGAGAGCAAGTATGGTTTACAGCCTGAACAGGCAAGTTCTTTTTTGCGTGATATTCGTTCGTTCAACAATCTCAAGGTCGTCGGCCTGATGACCATGGCACCTCATGAGGAAGATCCGGAGCTGACGCGTCCCGTATTTCGTGGATTGCGTGAGCTGAGAGATCAATTGAATGGACAAGCCCTTACAGCAGAACCATTAACTGAGCTGTCGATGGGGATGTCCAATGATTTTGAAGTGGCCATTGAAGAAGGTGCAACCTGGGTACGGCTAGGATCGATTCTTGTAGGAAAAGAGGAGGGTTCACGATGGGCGTAATGAATAAATTTATGAATTTCCTCGGACTTCAGGAAGAGGAAGAGATTGTGGAACGTGAACGAATGGCTGCGCAGGAGGAAAATGAGGCTGAACATCAGGAAGCTGAAACCTCCAGTCTCGATAAACGTAGAAACCAAAGGGGGAATAATGTGGTGAGCATTCATTCCCAGAAAAATGTTAAAGTTGTCCTGTATGAACCGCGTTCTTATGACGAGGCTCAGGAAATTGCCGACCATCTGCGTTCGCATCGTACCGTTGTGGTGAACTTGCAACGTATTCGCCAGGACCAAGCGCTGCGCGTTATTGATTTTTTGAGTGGCACGGTATATGCATTGGGTGGCGGTATTTCCAAAATCGGCGGAAACATTTTTCTCTGTACGCCAGATACGGTTGAAATTCAGGGCTCAATTACGGAAATACTGGCTGACAGCGAGCAAGATTATAACAGAATGAGGTGAGCCGTTTTTGTATCAGATCGAGGTTGTGTTATCTGCGCTATATCAAATTTACTTCTACATGGTCATCGTCTACATATTGATGTCATGGCTTCCCAACGCACGGGAGAGCTTTATCGGTGAATGGCTGGGTAAATTAGTGGAACCATATCTAAGTCCATTCCGTCGATTTATACCACCTTTGTTCGGGGTGCTGGATATTTCCCCGATTGTGGCGCTGATCGTTCTTCAACTGGCGCTTAATGGGCTGATCTCCATACTTCGGTATTTTGCATATTAGGGTAGGGTGACATAGATGAGCGGTGAAATTTACGAACATTTTAGCCATGATGAGCGGGATTTCGTAGATAAAGCTTCGGACTGGGTTGAGCGGGCAGGCAAGTATCATGACATGAAGCTAACTGACTTTCTTGACCCAAGACAGGTTTTTATTTTACAAACTCTTGCCAATCGTCGAAATGACGTTCAGATTCGTCTGGATGGTGGTTACGAGGCTGCTGAGCGGAAACGTGCGCTGGTAGCACCGGATTACATGTATCTGGATGATGAGGATATGGGTATGCAGGTGCTCAGTATCACGTCTGATGATCAGAAAATCTCGGAGCTGGAGCATGGGGACTATATGGGTTCCCTGCTCGGGCTTGGGATGAAACGTGGAAAGATCGGAGATATCCAAGTGCTGGAGGACGGTTGCCATACAGTGGTGGCGGCGGAAACCGGCGCTTTTTTATCGCTTCAACTGAATCAGGTGCATCGGTTACATGTGTTCACAGAGTTACTTCCTTTGGATCAAATGCGATGGTCGGAGAACAAACTGGAGACGATGGACATTACGGTCGCTTCTCTTCGTTTGGATGGAATCTGTGCAGATGTGTATCGGCTTAGTCGCAGTAAAGTGCTGGTGCCGATCAAAGCCGGTCGCTGCCGAGTGAACTGGAAGGTTGAGGAAGATCCCTCCAAATCGCTAAAAGCGGGTGATGTCGTATCCATTCAGGGATTTGGCCGTTTCAAGGTTATGGAACAGGATGGGATGACTAAAAAAGGGCGCTGCCGAGTGAAAATCGGCAAATTTGCCTGAGTCTGTTGCAGGAAAATCCGCTTTCTTGTCGAAATGTTTATCATAAAGGTGTAGAAAATACGCGGTGTATCCGATATACATTAAGTCAAAGATTTATGCTGCAAACCTTCTCTGGACGGGAAGGAACTTTTACAGGAGGTGGACAGCATGCCATTAACGCCGCTGGACATACACAACAAGGAATTTTCCCGACGTTTGCGCGGGTATGACGAGGATGAAGTCAATGAATTCCTGGATCAAGTCATCAAAGATTACGAAGGCGTCATTCGCGAGAACAAAGAGCTGAGCAATCAGTTGCTGTCCGTTCAGGAAAAACTGGATCATTTTGCCACGATTGAAGAGACACTTAGCAAAACGATCATCATTGCGCAGGAAGCCGCTGATGATGTGAAGGGTAATGCCAAGAAAGAAGCACAGTTGATCGTGAAGGAAGCAGAGAAGAATGCAGACCGAATCGTGAACGAATCGCTGGGTAAATCGCGTAAAATTGCTTTGGAAGTGGAAGAACTGAAAAAGCAGGCATCGATTTACCGTGCACGTTTCCGCACGCTTGTTGAAGCGCAGCTTGAACTGTTGACTCAGGATGGTTGGGAAGTGCTGGAGAGCCGGGAGCAGGAAGTGCGTGACCGTGAGCGGGAGATGAAAGAAATTTATTAGTCTGTCGCCTGGTTGACTTTTGTCTGCAAAGAGGCTATAACTATATTCATAATGAATAGTGATTCCATGACGGGTTCAGTACGTTATGATCTCATCCCTCAGAGAGTTGGTGGTTGGTGCAAACCAATGGATGAGTTATAGCCGAATATCTCCCCGGAGAAGTGACGCTGAAGCGGTGTACTTGAGTGCCGTGTGTAAGCCGAACCGTAAGCCGTACGTTATAACGGCACCCTGCGGTAGTATAGCGGGGCATAAGCGCTGTTGATGACAGAGCATACCCAGCTTGTCTGGATGTGGTTTGTGATGAACAGAATTAGGGTGGTAACGCGAGTATAGCCTCGTCCCTTTCCAGGGACGGGGCTTTTTTGTGTCCAAAAAAGGCGAACGTGCATGAGGCCCGAAGGGACCTCAAGGAGAGAGCCCACGCCGGGAGAGCGAAGCGCCCGGCAAACGGGTTTCGCCAAGGCGAACGTACATGAGGCCCGAAGGGACCTCAAGGAGAGAACTGCCCGCCGGGAGAGCGAAGCACCCGGCACACGGGTTTCGCAGTAAGGCCATGCGGCGTTCACGCAGTGAACAGCCGCAGAATGGCTGCACTTCGCACATCCCCCCTCGCCCATACGCGCCACCAATCCGTCACCGACAACCCATCCTGGGTGTCCAGAGGGCGGAGCGCCTATGGGGTCCCCCTTGGCAAGGGGGATTTAGGGGGATTGAAACGCTTTTTGTGGACGGTCCACAATCCAACCAAAGAAAGGGAAGTTGATCATCATGCAACGAGTTGACGTCAAAGAGAAGGCACGTGCCAGAGAATTACGCGTGTTAGATAAATGGAAAACGGAGAACACATTCAAAAGATCCATCGAAAACCGGGAGGGCAAGCCAAACTTCGTATTTTATGAAGGGCCGCCTACAGCAAACGGAAAACCGCATATCGGTCACGTACTGGGACGCGTAATCAAGGATTTCGTTGGACGGTATAACACGATGAAGGGTTACCGTGTCGTTCGTAAAGCGGGCTGGGATACACATGGTCTGCCGGTAGAACTGGGTGTACAGAAGAAGCTCGGCATCTCCCATAAGTGGGAAATCGAAGATTACGGCGTGGAGAAATTCATTAACGAATGTAAAGCGAGCGTATTCGAGTACGAGCAACAATGGCGTGATCTGACGGAAGGTATCGGTTATTGGACGGATATGGATAACCCGTATATCACTCTGGATAACAACTACATCGAGAGTGTATGGAACATCCTGGCGACGATCCACGAGAAAGGACTGCTGTATCGTGGTCACCGTGTGAGCCCGTATTGTCCATCTTGTCAGACGACACTGAGTTCCCATGAAGTTGCACAAGGGTACAAAGACGTCAAAGACCTGAGCGCTACAGCGAAATTCAAATTGAATGACAGCGGAGAATTCGTACTCGCCTGGACGACGACGCCTTGGACACTGCCTTCACACGTAGCACTTGCCGTGAATCCGGATATGGACTACTCCCGTGTACGTCAAGAGGATGAAGTGTACATCATGGCTACCAATCTGGTTGAGAAAGTGATGAAAGATACCAAAGGTGAGTATGAAATCATTGGTGCATTGAAAGGTGCCGATCTGGTTGGCAAAACGTATGATCCTCCGTTCAACTACGTACAGGCTGAGAAAGCTAACATCATTTTGGGTGCAGGTTTTGTAACGGATGCAAGTGGTACGGGTATCGTACACATGGCTCCTGCCCATGGTGAAGATGACTACCGTGTATGCCGTGAGAATGGGATCAGCTTTGTGAACATGGTGGACCTGGAAGGCAAATTTGTCGCTGAGGTTACTGATTTTGCCGGACGTTTCGTGAAGGATTGTGATATTGATATCGTGAGATATCTGTCCGAGAAGGGACGTTTGTTCAGCAAAGAAAAATATGAGCACAGCTATCCATTCTGCTGGCGTTGTGATACACCGCTTCTGTATTATGCGATGGACAGCTGGTTTATCCAAACAACAGCCATCAAGGACCAACTGATTGCCAACAACAGTGAAGTGGACTGGTACCCGGGTCATGTTCGTGAAGGTCGTTTCGGGAAGTTCCTTGAAGATCTGGTGGATTGGAACATCAGCCGTGACCGTTATTGGGGAACTCCACTGAACATCTGGGTATGTGAGGAGACTGGCGAACAATTTGCTCCACACAGCATTGCTGAATTGCGTGCTCGTGCGGTAGGAGACGTGCCTGAGAATCTTGAATTGCACAAACCATACGTGGATGACGTTAAAGTCATGAGCTCTTGTGGCAAATATGAAATGAAACGTACACCGGAAGTGATTGATGTCTGGTTCGACAGCGGTTCGATGCCGTTTGCCCAGCAGCACTATCCATTTGAAAATAAAGAAGTGTTCGAACAGCAGTATCCTGCAGATATGATCTGTGAGGGAATTGACCAGACACGCGGCTGGTTCTACAGCTTGCTGGCAGTTTCTACCCTTTTGACAGGCAAAGCGCCTTATAAAGCGGTTATGGCTACAGGTCACGTTCTCGACGAGAACGGACAGAAGATGTCCAAATCCAAAGGTAACGTTATCGATCCTTGGGAAGTGATTGAAGAATACGGTACAGATGCATTCCGCTGGGCATTGCTGTCTGACAGCGCACCGTGGAACAGCAAACGTTTCTCCAAAGGCATCGTAGGCGAAGCGAAATCCAAAATGGTGGATACACTGGTCAACACCCATGCATTCCTGACGCTTTACGCGACCATTGATGGATTTGATCCACAGGAGCATCCGTTCCAACTGTCCGCTCACAAGCTGGATCGCTGGATTCTGTCGAGACTGAACAGCCTGATTCTAGTTGTAGAAAAAGCGCTGTTGGTTAACGACTATCTGAACTCTTCCAAAGCGATTGAAGCGTTTGTTGATGAGTTGAGTAACTGGTACATCCGTCGTTCCCGTGACCGGTTCTGGGGAAGTGGCCTGACAGAGGATAAATTGGACGCTTACCGTACATTGACTGAGGTACTGGTGACTACTGCGAAGCTGGTTGCTCCATTTACTCCGATGCTCGCAGAGGATATCTATCTGAACCTTGCTACAGGCGAGAGTGTGCACATGGAAGACTATCCGGTAGCCAATGAAGCGCTGATTGATGCAGGACTGGAACAGGATATGGAGACGGCTCGCCGTGTGGTTGAACTTGCCCGTAACGTACGTAACGAAACAGGTATCAAGACACGTCAGCCGCTGTCCGAATTGATTGTATCCCTGGATAAAGGCTTTGACCTCGCAAGTTATGAAGAGATCATCAAGGAAGAGATCAATGTGAAGGGAATCCGTACGGAGCATAATGATGCGGAATTCGTTGACTTTACATTGAAGCTGAACCTGAAGGTCGCAGGTAAAAAATACGGCAAAAACGTAGGTTTCCTGCAAAACTTCTTCAAGGGAATGTCCGCAGATGAGACACGTAAAGTGGTTTCGGAAGGTGTGCTGAACATCGTTTCTCCGGAAGGTGAAGAGCTGCAAGTGACGAACGAAGAATTATTGGTCGATAAACAGGCCAAATCAGGTTTTGCTTCAGCATCAGGCTACGGTCTGACGGTTGCGCTCAATACCGAAATCACGACAGCATTGGAACAGGAAGGCTGGGTCCGTGAAGTGGTTCGTGCTGTGCAGGATACCCGGAAACGACTGGACTTGCCGATTGAGAAAAGAGTACGTTTGACACTGGATGTGGATGCATCCCTTCAGGAAGCTATTCAGGCGTTTGATGATGTGTTGCGTGAAAATGTTCTCGTAACCGAAGTGACATTTGGCTCGAATGAGTCCATGGAACGCGTTGAAGCCGGAGGCAAATCGATCGGTATTTACATCGAAGCGTAATTCGGAGCATGTCCCATCCAATTAGGACAGAATATAGAGTATAAACAAACGAGCCGCAGAGGCAGGGACATATTCCCTGTATCTGGGCTCGTTTGTTTTTTAAGCAAAAAGGCAATGATTCTATAGTGCAGTCAATCTATATTTATCAAAGGAACTGACCAAAATATGAGCGAACATGACAAGCAAACCGCATCCACTTCACAATCAACATCAGATAATCTGAATTCGCATGACAAAATTGAAGAGTTGCATACCCTGACCAACCGACTGGCTAATGAACTGGAACGTTCACGGATTGCGCAATACACGGAACTTTTGAACAGGCCCTGGAAACTGGTTGGACTTAACCTGTTATCCGGAGCCGCACGAGGTGTGGGGATCGCAATTGGGTTTACCTTTTTCGCAGCAACGATCATCTACGTTTTACAGCTACTTGGGGCGCTTAATCTTCCTATTGTTGGGGATTACATCGCTGATATTGTTCGAATTGTACAACGGCAGCTGGAACTGACCACCTACTGAGGAACATGTGCAATGGAAACTTAATACGTCTCATCCGGCTCGTTATCCGGTTCCAGCAGGCCGTCACCTTCGCGATTCTTCAAATACTGCCGATATTGACGATTGCGCACGATGGATACATCATGACCGTAGATATCTGTTGCAACAAAGCTTTCGTATGCTTCAACACAACCTTCCACTTCATCTGTGGCTTCAATAGCCATAACGTCGTAGCTGTCAATATCACGTCCTTCAGCCATGGCTGGTGAATTTGATGTGCCCCAGCTCTCAACGATCTGCCAGGCGTCCTCGCCATCGAAGCCATTTTGGTCATCACGTTCGTCCAGACTTGTTCGACCAAATGCCGGGGCGAGGAACTCTTCTTCTACAGGGCGGTTTTCGGAGACAACCGTTTCCGGTTGATGTTGTTTGCAATATTTAGTGTAGGGCACAGCTTCCATGCGTTCATACGGAATGGGCTGCTGGCAGACCGCACATATACCATAATGTCCTTCTTCAATGGAGTGCAGGGCAGAATCGATTCTCTCCAATTGGAATTCATCATGTTCCAGCAGGGAAATATCTTTCTCGCGTTCATACACCTCTGTGGCGATGTCACCAGGATGATTATCAATCGGTGATAGTTCACCTGTCTGGAGCTTAAGGGAGTCTCCAAGGCCATAATGTTCGTTTTCCGACAGTCTATGTTCAATATCGCGCTTATCGGTCATCAATTGGGAACGTAAAAATTGCAGCTGTTCGGCAGTAAAATGCGACATGGTTTTCCCCTTTCTATTCCGTATGGAATCCGGATTTTGACTCTATTGTAGGATGTACCATTAAGGACAGGATTACAGAAGGGAAATGTTATCGTTTTTGCCATAAGCGTAGCAACACAGCGCGCCGTGGACGATTTCCAAACAGCTGTGCTACAATAAACAAGTCTGGCGTAAGCCTGGTATCGTTTGGAAAAGACAAGAACGGAGTGACAAACAAACGTGGTGTATTATATCCTCGCTTTTATCGTATTTTTATTGGATCAGGGAACCAAGTTCCTGATTGCAACCCGGATGGAACTCAGAGAAGAAATTCCGGTCATCGGCAATTTCTTTGTCATCACATCACATCGTAATTCAGGTGCAGCTTTTGGCATTCTGCAAGACCAGCGTTGGTTCTTTATTGTGGTTACGGTGATTGTAGTCGTTGCCTTGATTTGGTATTTGCAAAAGGTAAAAGATACCCCGCACAAATTGCTGCCTGTGGCGCTTAGTTTAGTGCTGGGGGGAGCGATTGGCAACTTCCTTGACCGGGCCTTGACCGGAGAAGTTGTGGATTTTGTACAGCTTAACTTTGGAAGTTACACGTTTCCCATTTTTAACATCGCCGACTCGGCAATCTGTATCGGTGTAGCGTTGATCATTGTGGAGACGTTGCTTGAAGGACGGCGCGAAAAAGCAGCCGCTAAGATTGAGGGGAATGAACATCATGAGTAATCCGAATGAGGAACAGATCAACGACGAAGAACTAATGAATGGCAATGAGCGTATGGAATGGACCGTTGCCGCTGAACATAAGAAAGAACGAATTGATAAATATATTACGGAAGCTGTGGACAACGTATCTCGCTCCCAAGTTCAATTGTGGATTGGAGACGGGTTAGTTACGGTAAATGGTGCTGTAGTCAAAGCCAATGCCAAGTTATCCGAAGGTGATCTGATTGAACTACAGATTCCTGAACCAACTTCTGTGGAGATCATTGCCGAAGATATTCCGCTGGAAGTGGTATATGAAGACAGTGACTTGATTGTGATTAATAAGCAGCGTGGTCTTGTGGTTCATCCAGCACCAGGACATACGTCTGGCACGCTCGTCAATGCGCTCATGTACCACTGCAAAGACCTTTCGGGTATCAATGGGGAATTGCGCCCGGGTATTGTGCATCGCATTGATAAGGATACGTCTGGCCTGATTATGGCTGCCAAGAACGACCGTGCGCATGCCTCGCTGGCTGCTCAGTTGAAGGACCATACGGTGAACAGACGTTATATCGCGCTCGTTCATGGTCATCTTAATCATGATCAAGGGACCATTGATGCACCGATTGGACGAGATACCAATGACCGCAAAATGTATACGGTCACGGAACGCAACAGTAAACATGCTGTTACGCATTTTACCGTTACGGAGCGTATCAATGACTACACCTTGCTGGAATTGAAACTGGAGACAGGACGTACCCACCAGATTCGGGTTCACATGAAATTTATTGGTCATCCGCTTGTCGGAGATCCCACGTATGGACGGAATAAAGGGATTAAAATGCAAGGACAGGCTCTTCATGCTGCCATTCTTGGATTCGTGCATCCGACTACGGGAGAATACCTTGAATTTACAGCTCCGCTTCCGCAGGATATGGAAGACGTGCTTGCTTCACTGCGCAGTCGTTAACAGCTCCAAGAAAGTACAAATGTTCGGATACTTTGTCCATGGCTTTGAATACGCAAATGCTTCATATTAAAGTGTAGAAATTTGCGTCAAATGAGGAGATGAACAACGTTATGAGTATCGATAAATATCAAGAAACTTACATTCAGACTAATTTTGCCGACCGTATCGGTGGCTCCAACTATGGTAAAGACACGAACATTTATAAATTCGAGAAGATCAAACGCGCCAAAGCTTCGGCCAAAAAAGATTTTCCTGATGTGGAACTGATTGACCTTGGTGTAGGTGAACCAGACGAGATGGCTGATGCAGGCATTGTCGCTGCACTTGCAGAAGAAGCTTCCAGACCTGAGAACCGTGGTTATGCGGATAATGGTATTCCTGAATTCAAAGCTGCTGCTGCTTCTTACCTGAAAAACGTATTCAACGTAGAAGGTATCGATGCAGATACCGAAATCGTGCACTCCATTGGTTCCAAACCGGCTTTGGCGATGATGCCTTCATGCTTCATCAATCCGGGTGATGTGACGATCATGACCGTTCCAGGTTACCCGGTTATGGGTACACATACGAAGTATCTGGGTGGAGAAGTGTTCAACATTCAATTGACAAAAGAGAACAACTTCCTGCCTGATCTGACGGCTATTCCGGAAGACATCGCAAAACGTGCGAAGCTGCTCTACCTGAACTACCCGAACAACCCAACAGGTGCAAGCGCGACGGTGGAGTTCTTCACTGAAGTCGTGGAGTGGGCGAAGAAATACAACGTAGTCGTTGTACATGATGCTCCATACGCAGCATTGACGTATGATGGCAAAAAACCGTTCAGCTTCCTGTCAGTACCTGGAGCGAAGGATGTCGGCGTAGAGCTGCACTCTCTATCCAAGTCCTACAACATGACGGGTTGGAGAATCGGATTCGTAGCGGGTAACCCGCTTGTAGTCAAAGCATTCAGCGACGTGAAGGATAACAATGATTCCGGTCAGTTCATCGCGATTCAGAAAGCGGCTGCATATGGTTTGAATCACCCTGAGATCACGGAAAAAATTGCAGAGAAATATTCCCGTCGTCACGACATGCTCGTTGCCGCACTGAATGAGCTGGGCTTCCAGGCTGAAAAACCTAAAGGTTCATTCTTCCTGTATGTTGAAGCACCAAAAGGTGTGGTTGGCGGACGTCGCTTCGAGTCCGGCGAAGATTTCTCCCAATTCCTGATTCGTGAGAAACTTATCTCGTCCGTACCTTGGGATGATGCGGGTAACTTTGTTCGTTTCTCCGTTACCTTTGAAGCTAAAGGTGAAGAGGAAGAGAAACGCGTTATTACTGAGATCAAACGTCGTCTGAGCGACGTGCAATTTGAATTTTAATTGTAGTATCCTATAGATTAATCATGTGAAATCGAAGAAGAGACCGGAAACGGTCTCTTTTTTTATGCCCATATTAGATTTTTTTCATTTACTCCCTTTACAAAATTATACAAGCAACATATGATTAGATCTTTACGTTATTTGTTATATACAGTAGTTGTTGTTGAAGGGAGTTATTACAATTGTTATCATCACGAACCAGTACGGTGTCCTCACCGGCTACAGGAACAGGCAGTACAGTTTCAGGATTAATCAGATTGTTAAGACCCAAACAGTGGACTAAAAATCTGCTGTTATTTGCTGCGTTACTTTTCTCTTTTGAAGAGATTCGGACTGAAACCATTCTTGCGACGTTGCTTGGTTTTATTCTATTTAGCCTCGTTGCAGGCTGTGTTTATATTTTGAATGACTTTGTAGACCGGGACAGAGATCAGCAGCATCCGGTTAAAAAGTATCGTCCTATGGCTTCTGGGCAGGTGAATCCGACTCATGGTTTGTTGTTTGGAATCATATTGTTGATCCTTTCCGTAGGAACAGCTTTTGTGGTGAACCCGCTATTCGGCGTGTTGTGTATCGTCTATTTCCTGTTGAATGTGTCGTACTCATTTGTTCTGAAGCATCTCGTTATCTTGGATATGATGACTATTGCAGCCGGTTTCGTACTTCGTGCTATTGCGGGTGGTGTGCTGATTCGTGTACCTTTCACACCGTGGTTTTTGATCTGTACAATGCTGTTGTCGTTATTTCTGGCCATTGGCAAACGGAGAAATGAACTTACCTTGCTTGAAGGGAACACAGGATCACATCGTAAAGTTTTGGATAACTATTCGATTACCTTGTTGGACCAATTCAATACGATTGTGACGACAGCTACGATTATCAGCTACTCCCTGTTCACATTCACTTCAGATCGAACCATTCACCTGATGTGGACAATTCCACTGGTCATTTACGGTATGTTCCGTTACCTGTATCTGATCCATATGAAGAACCAGGGAGGTTCGCCTGATCGTGTGCTGTTTGAGGACAAGCCCATATTAATTACGGTTATTTTGTATGTGATAAGTGTTGTTACAATATTTGCAATCTTTGAATAAAAGCTGAGGGGGATCAGGGTGAAAAGCACGAAAGTCGCGATCTTTGATATTGATAAAACGATTATACGCAGTGATTCCATGTTTCAATTTGTACATTATGGTGTTCGTCGTTACCCGTGGCAGGTATGGAGATTGCCCGTTATTGCATTACATACGGTTTTATTCAAAGCGGGATTCATGACGGTTGAACGAGTCAAGCGTTCCTACTTTCAAGAAATTGAGCGCATGTCTGAGAAAGATCTGGAACATTTCTTTGACACTCGTTTGCGTACGTCCATTTTTGCTGAGGCCAGTGTAGAGATGCAACATCGCAAGGAAGCAGGCTACCATGTCTTGCTGGTCACGGCGTCTCCGCATGCCTATATGAAATACTTTAAAAACTTTCCCTGGGTGGATCATGTAATTGGGACTGAACTGGTCCGTCATGCAAATGGTTACACGTGCAGAATTGAAGGCAGTAATTGCAAAGGGGAAGAGAAGGTACGCCGAATTCAGGCTTATCTGAGGGAGAAGAACATGATAATTGACTATGACCAGTCATGTTCCTACTCGGATTCCTTATCCGACCTTCCAGTCATGCAGCTAGTAAGTCAACGCTACTTTATTAACAAGCGTGTTCCAGACATGGAGGCATTAACGTGGGGGAAATAAAATCTCGTCATACCGGTAAATGGTTGATGCTCGTCTCCGCTTTTCTGACAGCAACGGGTCAATTGTTCTGGAAATGGGGAGTAACCGAGTGGATCTACCTGGGTGTTGGTTTTCTGTGTTATGGACTAGGAGCAATTTTGATGATTAAAGCTTTTGCTTTGGAAAAACTCTCTGTTGCTTATCCTCTGATGTGTGCCAGCTACGTATTTGCCTTAATCTATGGATATTTCTTGCTTGGGGAAGAAATTACGGTGCAGAAGCTGGCAGCAGTCGTACTGCTTGGAATCGGGGTGACATTAACCAGTGTTGATCGATAGCTGGATGGTTGCCGTATTAATTGTCATGACGTTGTGCGGTGCATTGGGCGGGGCCGGATTGAAAGCTTATGCGACCAGTCGCAATCGTCTGCATGTGCTCATGGGACTCGGATTCTACGGAACGGGTGCGTTGCTGAACATTGTGTTGTTGAAGTTTCTGCCACTAACCGTCGTACTGCCTGCCAACGCATTAACGTATGTCTGGACTCTTATCATAGCGCGGCTGGTATTTAAGGAGATGGTGGGCCCTTTACGCTGGATCGGTGTGGCGTGTATTATGGGCGGGCTATGTTTATTGGTGTTATAAGTTGAACATCCCCAGATTTTTTGATTCCTTTTTTCAAGGGGAAATCCGGTGATAGCGTATGCTTCCGATGTAGCTTTCTTTCAGAAAGCTTTTAGGCGAACGCTCCGCTTTTTCAGGTTTTTTCTGTCCTCTCCGTTTTTGTATAAATGATTAGTTCAAATTATGATAGTTTTTTATAAAATTTATTGGATGTGAAATGAAAGCATGAACTTTTTAGATTACATATTCTACAATCGCAGAATCAACTGGACAGCCTTTTTCCTGTTTGCGGGATTTGCTCTGTTCTATGGTTTAATGAACGGCTCGTATGTTCTGTACATTGAAAATAATGCAGAGATGCTTGGGGCGTATACTCCGTTTAATACGGCGCTGTTTCCGATCAATTTATTCAACTTTGATCCCTCAATGTATTATGGCGACAACAGTTCTTCCGTTATTCATCCGCTCATTTCCTTTCTCGCAGTCGCACTTGCGGCTATAGCGAAGCTGCTGGGAGGCAACTGGTTCTTTCTAATTTTGCAATCGTTGATCAATGCGGGTTCGGTGGTGCTGGCGTATCTGTTCCTGAGTCAAAAAGAAAACAAACCGACGATCACACCGCTGCTGTTCGCCTTGTTGTTTGGGTTCAGTTCCTACTTGATGTATACCGCATTGATTCCGGACTCGTATCCGTATGTGCAGTTCGTTATCCTGCTCTCTGTGGTTTACATGCAGTATACTCGTGAGCGTCAGGATGTACGTTATGTACCCAATGCATTGCTTGCATCGATTAACTTCGGACTAACCTCGACCAATATCGTACCGTTTGCTGCTGCCACATTCTTCAATATGAATGCATGGCGGAATAAGGCGAGTTGGAAGAAGTATATTGGTATCATGGCGCTAGCAGTTCTGATCATTGCCGTATTAACAGGTGTTCAATATGTTGCATTTGGAGGTCGCAGCTGGGTTAGTAACTGGCTGTTGGGCATTCAAAATGGCGGGACCAGCTATGCAACGCCATTCCAGTTTGCGGTTCACTGGAAAGCAATGAACATGTTAACCATCAATCCAATGCTGACACCGAAGATGCATTTACTGGACCCGGGCATGGCAGCCTTTGTTACGGATCTATCCCGTTCCAATCCAATCTATGTGCAGATTACAGGTATCTTTATTTTACTGCTGGCACTCATGGGCTTCATTAAGGGCATTCGTGAACGTGAAGTGTGGACCCTTGTGCCATATATTCTGTTTGCCTTTTTGCTTCATGTTGTTGTGGGCTTCGGTCTGGCTGTGTTTCAATACGATATGTACCTGTATGCAGGACATTATCTGTTTGCGTTCTTCCTGTTGGGTGGAGGTTTCGTCATCCGTATTCGTCCGGGCTTGGGCAAAAATGCGCTATTCGTTCTGCTTATGTTATCGGTGCTTCTTACGGCTGGTAATAATATATATCGTCATATCGAGACCTTATCTACGATTAAGCAGTCCTATGAACAGCTGGAGCAGGATCGTATGCTCCTTCAAGATTCAGACTCCGTCCATTAAAAGTATTCTTAACCCTTTACCGCATCTGTGGATGCGGGTAAAGGGTTATTTTGGCTATATCGAATTTCTCATTTGCCTATGGATAAATATGCAGAATTGTTGTATAATTATGAATAACCAATGAGATGTAATGTGCATGGATGTTTTTCGGCCTAACTGCTGATTCTAAGAAGAACGTAGCAGAGGATTTTCACCTGCGATGGTGAGGTGTTGACAGAGGGTTGTCTTTCTGTCATAATTCATGAAGACAAACGGACATATTGAGTACAGAACCCTGTGAGGTCCTGCAATATGAACGACATGAATAGCACCTTTAAATCAGTCCCGTGAGACTGGCAAGGTAACGTGAACGATACATCGTTTTTTGCTGCGGCAAATGAAGCGATGCATCCCCGAGAGTAAACTTTCTTCAGAGCGGTCTGAAGTTCGGAGACTCCTTGCCAATAAACACGGCAAGGAGTCTTTTTTGTTCTCCTCGTCACGGGGCCATGATGCTGAAGGGAAATCCTGAGGAGGCTGAACGCATGAGCACAGAGACACATGTCATTATGGATGAGACGGCGATCCGCCGCGCATTAACACGGATTGCCCATGAGATATTGGAGAAAAACAAAGGAATCGACGATTGTGTGCTGGTCGGTATCCGTACACGCGGGGTTTACCTGGCAGAACGGATTGCCGCCAAGATTGAAGAAATCGAAGGCGCCAAAGTCCCCTGGGGAGAACTGGATGTGACTCCTTACCGCGATGACCGCTTGGACGAGAATAAAGCGAATCGCAAGGAAATGTTGATTATGACACCTGAATCACTTTCGATCCACAACAAAAAAGTGATTTTGTTCGATGATGTGCTCTATACCGGACGGACGATTCGCGCAGCGATGGATGCCCTGATGGACTGTGGAAGACCGCAGAACATTCAGCTGGCTGTACTCGCAGACCGCGGACACCGGGAACTTCCGATCCGACCTGATTTTATCGGCAAGAATGTGCCGACTTCCAAATCAGAGGAGATCGAGGTTGCACTCATGGAAACGGACGGACAGGATGAAGTCAAAATCACTCAGAACCGGGGGGAACAAGCATGATGATTGCACAACCAGCATTGAGAGACCGGAGCTTGCTTGGACTGAAGGAACTTAGCCGAGGAGAGATCGAGTCGATTCTGAACAGAGCGGCTCACTGGGAAGCGCAGAAAGAGAAACTGGTTCCAGTACTGGAATCACGCTTCGTTGCCAACATGTTCTTCGAAAACAGCACACGTACCCGCTTCTCGTTCGAAATGGCAGAGAAACGCTTGGGCGCACAAGTGCTGAACTTCACGGCAGCGGCATCCAGTGTGGAAAAGGGAGAGTCCATCTACGATACGGTACGCACACTTGAGTCGATGGGCATTGATGCAGGGGTGATCCGGTTGAAACCGGCAGGCGTTCTGCAACAACTGGCTCGAAAAGTGAATGTCCCGCTCGTGAACGCCGGAGACGGCAACAATGAGCATCCCACGCAGGCACTGCTGGATCTCTACACGATGCGGAAAGCATTTGGCGAACTGAAAGGCTTGCGTGTCTCCATCATTGGTGACATTCTGCATAGCCGCGTAGCGCGCTCCAACCTCTGGGCACTGCAAAAGTTTGGTGCAGACGTACGATTCTGTGCACCACCAACGATGCAGGCACCGGAACTCGCAGAGCATGCTCCTTATGTCGGTCTTGAAGAAGCGCTGGATGCAGATGTAGTCATGATGCTCCGAGTTCAACTGGAACGTCATCAACATGGCTTAATTACTTCAGCAGAGGATTATCGCGAACACTACGGATTGACGGAAGAACGGGCGTCACGCCTAAAGCCAAGCACCATTATCATGCACCCTGCTCCTGTAAATCGCAACGTCGAGGTAGATGACGCGGTTGTGGAGAGTGAAGCATCGCGGATCTTCCCGCAGATGGCAAACGGCGTTCCAATCCGCATGGCGGTTATGGAACGTGCGATGAAACTGTAACAGGGTCTGGCTGTGGGTCATAGGCTGACGAGGATGGCAGTTCTTAATAGAGCAATAAGAGAGTACACGATAAAGAAAATCATCCGGCTTGCCTGGCAAGCTGGACAGAACCGAAGCGGAGGGCAATTATGCTACAGATTATAAAGAATGCGAACATCTTGAACCAACAAGGGGAACTTGAACGGAAAACCATCATTATAGATGAAGGTAAAATTAAAAAGATCGCTGGCCTGGAAGACCAAGCCGTATTGGATGCCGAAAAGTCAGCGCATCGTGTGACAGACGCATCAGGCAAACTGGTCATTCCGGGATTGATTGATATGCACGTGCATCTGCGTGAACCTGGATTCGAACACAAAGAGACAATCGAGACAGGTGCCCGTTCAGCAGCACAAGGCGGTTTTACAACGATCGCCTGCATGCCGAACACAAGACCGGTAACAGACACTCCAGAAGTTGTGAAACTGGTATTGGATAAAGCCAAAGAAGCAGATCTGGTTAAAGTGTTGCCTTATGCAGCCATTACGAAGAACGAACTGGGTCGTGAACTTACCGATTTTGCCGCATTAAAAGAAGCAGGCGCTATTGGATTCACAGATGACGGTGTAGGCGTACAAAACGCTCAAATGATGAAGGATGCCATGAGCCTCGCAGCAAGCATGGATATGCCAGTGATCGCTCACTGTGAAGATGACTCACTGGTTGTTGGTGGATATGTGACGGAAGGTGAGTTTTCGAAGCGCCACGGCATCAAAGGCATTCCAAATGAATCCGAGGCTATCCACGTAGGCCGTGATATTCTGCTCGCAGAAGCAACGGGAGTCCATTACCACGTCTGCCACGTAAGTACAGAGCAATCGGTTCGTCTGATTCGTCTGGCGAAGTCCATCGGCATTAAAGTAACTGCTGAGGTGTGTCCACACCATCTGGTGTTGTCGGATGAAGATATCCCGGGCATGGACGCTAACTGGAAAATGAACCCCCCGCTGCGTTCACCACGCGATGTGCAGGCTTGTATCGAAGGTTTGCTGGATGGCACGCTGGACATGATCGTAACTGATCACGCGCCACACAGTGAAGAAGAGAAAGCCAAAGGCATGGAGCTGGCACCTTTCGGAATCGTTGGATTCGAAACAGCCTTCCCATTGCTGTACACGAAGTTTGTGGAAACAGGATTGTGGAGCTTGGATTTCCTGGTTAAACGCATGACTGCTGATCCGGCACGTGTATTCCGACTGGATACAGGCAAACTGGAAGAAGGAGCACCTGCGGATATCACGATGATTGACCTGAACGAGGAAAAAGCGGTTGATCCTGCAACGTTTGCAACCAAAGGAAGAAACACCCCATTCACAGGCTGGAAGCTGAAAGGCTGGGCCGTACAAACATGGGTGGATGGCAAAAGCGTGTGGCATAACACGGTACAACAGTAAAACGGTAATTTAGTAAATTAATAAATTAGTAACTCTATATCTTTAACTCTTTAAATCAGTAACTCTTAACTTTTTTAAAACAATAAATCTTTTTAAATCTAACTCTAAAACTTAATCTACAACTTTTACACCAGTAACATCTTTTCAACTAACTCGAGGCAAATCATGCCGAGAGTCTAACATACGAAACAAAACACAGTTGAATAATGCTTTTGAACATGGACGCCAACGTAACTGCGGAGTGGGCAGAAAGAACCCGAAGAAGCAAAGCGTTCGCCTTTATCACCGGATTACTCCATTTGAAGAATGGGATCAAAGTAATCCGGGGATAACAGCGATCAAAGGGTTTTCTGCCCACGGAGCCGCACCAAACGTAACGCCCACATGTTCAACTCAAAGTATTCAACGTTGATAAACACAGAGGAGTGAAATGGGATGCAGGCACAGGCAAGATTATTGTTGGAAGACGGCACACTGTTCACCGGGAAAGCATTTGGTGCTGAAGGTGAAACTACAGGTGAGGTCGTTTTTAATACGGGAATTACAGGCTATCAAGAGGTGCTTTCGGATCCTTCCTATTGCGGTCAAATCGTAACCATGACGTATCCGCTGATCGGAAACTACGGCATTACGCGTGATGACTTTGAGTCGATTCGTCCATACGTACACGGTTTCGTGGTGCGTCGTCATGAGCCAACGCCAAGCAACTGGCGTGCGGAATATAGCGTAGACAATCTGCTCAAGGAATACGGTATCGTAGGAATCAGCGAAATTGATACACGCATGTTGACTCGCCGGATTCGTCACCACGGCACAATGAAGGGAATTCTCACAACAGGATCGAAGCCTGTGGAAGAACTGCTGGAGATGATGGGTGACACAACCATCGCCGAGCTGCGTAACCAGGTGCCAATGACTTCTACAGAGCATGTCTACAACAGCCCGGGAACGGCTGAACGTATTGTGCTCGTGGATTATGGTGCCAAAACAGGTATCTTGCGCGAACTCAGCAAACGTAACTGTGACGTTGTCGTTGTTCCACACGATGTAACAGCAGACGAGATTCGTCGCTTGAACCCGGACGGCATTCAACTGTCCAACGGCCCTGGGGACCCGAAAGACGTACCTCACGCAGTAAACATGATCAGTGAACTGCTTGGCGAATACCCGATCTTCGGGATCTGCCTGGGTCACCAGTTGTTCGCACTTGCGGCAGGAGCAGACACCGAAAAACTCAAGTTTGGACATCGCGGAGGAAACCACCCGGTGAAAGAACTGGAGAGCGGACGTTGCTTCATCACATCCCAGAACCATGGATTTACCGTAAACGAAGAGTCTGTGAAGAGTACAGACCTGGAAGTTACACATATCAACAATAACGATAAGACCATCGAAGGTCTGAAACATAAATCATTCCCGGCATTTTCGGTTCAATATCACCCTGAAGCAGCCCCGGGTCCTTACGACAACAGCTATCTGTTCGACCGCTTCATCGAGATGATTCGCGAGCACAAGATCACTAACCCGCAAAAGCCGCGTCAAGCCGTATTGGCAGCCGCAGTGAAAGGAGCACAATAACATGCCGATTAACAAAGATCTCAAAAAAATCCTGGTGATTGGTTCCGGTCCAATCGTCATCGGTCAAGCGGCCGAGTTCGACTATGCCGGTACACAAGCTTGCCAGGCACTGAAAGAAGAAGGCGTGGAAGTTGTACTTATCAACAGCAACCCGGCAACCATCATGACAGATACGAACATGGCTGACAAAGTATACATCGAGCCCATTACACTGGATTTTGTGACGCAAATCATTCGTCAGGAGCGTCCAGACGGCTTGCTGCCAACACTGGGTGGTCAGACAGGTCTGAACATGGCTGTGGAACTGGCGCGTGCGGGAGTTCTGGAACGTGAAAATGTAAAATTGCTCGGCACACAGTTGACCTCCATCGAGAAAGCAGAAGACCGTGATCTGTTCCGTGATCTGATGCGTGAACTGGAGCAACCTGTACCGGAGAGTGTAATCGTAACAACACTTGAAGAATCCCTTGATTTTGCAAATGAAATCGGCTATCCAATCATCGTTCGTCCAGCCTACACACTTGGCGGAACAGGTGGAGGAATCTGTGCAAACGAAGAAGAGCTGCGCGAGACTGTGGTAGCGGGAATTCGTTACAGCCCGATTGGGCAATGTCTGGTCGAGAAGAGCATTGCAGGCATGAAAGAAGTCGAGTATGAGGTTATGCGGGACAAAAACGATAACTGTATCGTTGTCTGCAACATGGAAAACTTTGACCCGGTAGGTGTTCATACAGGCGACAGTATCGTCGTGGCACCAAGCCAAACACTGTCGGACCGTGAATATCAAATGCTGCGTTCGGCTTCCCTGAAAATCATCCGTGCCCTGAACATTGAGGGTGGATGTAACGTACAATTTGCACTGGACCCACACAGCTTCCAATACTATGTTATCGAAGTAAATCCACGGGTAAGCCGTTCATCGGCCCTCGCTTCCAAAGCAACGGGGTATCCGATTGCGAAAATGGCTGCCAAAATTGCCATGGGTTACACGTTGGATGAAATCGTCAACCCGGTAACAGGCCAAACGTATGCTTGCTTCGAGCCTACACTGGATTACATCGTGAGCAAAATTCCTCGTTGGCCTTTCGACAAGTTCATCTCGGCGAACCGCAAGCTCGGCACACAGATGAAAGCAACAGGTGAAGTGATGGCCATTGGCCGGACATTCGAAGAGTCCATTCACAAAGCCGTTCGCTCCCTGGAAATCGGCGTACACCGCCTCTATCTCAAAGATGCTGAAACACTGGATGAAGCAACGCTGAACGAGCGTCTGGTGAAAGCGGACGACGAGCGTATCTTCCTGATTGCCGAAGCATTCCGCAGAGGATATACGTTGCAGCAACTCCAGGATCTGACCAAGATCGACTGGTGGTTCCTGGATAAAATCGAAGGTCTGATCGCATTCGAAGACCGCATTCGCGAGGAATCCGAACTATCTTCCGACATCCTGTATCAAGCGAAACGCCTTGGATTCACAGACCGTGCCATTGCCGAACTGCGTGCGCAAGGTCAACCAGGAGGCACATTGACAACTGAAGCGGAAGTTAGAACTCGTCGGGAAGCAGAGAACCTGCGCCCAGTGTACAAAATGGTAGATACGTGTGCAGCCGAGTTCGAAGCCACAACGCCATATTACTACTCCACTTACGAGACAGAGAATGAGGTTATCCCTTCAGACAAGAAAAAAGTTGTGGTGCTGGGTTCAGGCCCAATCCGGATCGGTCAAGGGATTGAATTCGACTATTCCACAGTACATGCGGTATGGGCGTTGCAAAAAGCAGGCTATGAAGCAGTCATTATCAATAATAACCCGGAGACCGTGTCTACGGACTTTAATACATCAGATCGCCTGTACTTTGAACCGCTCTTCTTCGAAGATGTCATGAACGTGATTGAACAGGAGAAACCAGTAGGCGTTATCGTACAGTTCGGTGGTCAAACAGCCATCAACCTGGCAGCACCACTCCGTGCAGCAGGTGTAACGATTCTCGGAACGGACTTGGAAAGCATTGATGAGGCGGAGGACCGCAAGAAGTTCGAGCGTCTGCTCTCCCGTCTGGAGATTGCACAGCCGAAAGGGAAAACGGTCATTTCCATCGATGATGCGGTAGAAACAGCTCAAAGTCTGGGTTACCCTGTTTTGGTCCGTCCTTCCTATGTACTTGGTGGTCGTGCCATGGAGATCGTATACTCGGATGTAGAATTGCTTACGTATATGGAGCAGGCGGTTAAAATCAATCCGGAACATCCGGTTCTGATTGACCGTTACATGATGGGTAAAGAAGTTGAGGTTGACGCAATCTGTGATGGTGAAACGGTATTGATTCCGGGCATCATGGAGCATATCGAGCGCGCAGGGGTTCACTCTGGTGACTCTATCGCGGTATATCCTCCACAACATCTGTCTCAGGATCTGAAAGAGAAAATTGTAGAGATTACAATCAAGATTGCGAAAGAACTGAAAACGGTCGGGCTGGTTAACATTCAGTTTGTTATCCATGATGGCCAAGTGTACATTATCGAAGTGAACCCGCGTTCATCCCGTACTGTGCCATTCCTGAGCAAAGTAACCAACATTCCGATGGCGAACCTGGCAACACAAGCCATTCTGGGTGTGAAACTGAAAGATCTTGGTTATGTTGACGGGCTGTGGCCTGAGTCGGACCATGTATCTGTCAAAGTTCCAGTCTTCTCCTTCGCGAAGCTGCGTCGTGTTGAACCAACCCTTGGACCTGAGATGAAATCCACAGGTGAGGTTATGGGTCGTGACCCGAATTACGCCAAAGCGTTGTTCAAAGGTCTCATCGGAGCAGGAATGAAAATTCCGGCAACCGGAGCGATTGTCGTGACTGTGGCAGACAAAGACAAGGACGAAGCTGTTCCTTTGCTCGAAGGTTTCTACAGACTGGGGTACAAAATCATGGCAACCGGCGGAACAGCAGCTGCGCTTGAAGCAGCGAACATTCCGGTAACGACGGTGAACAAATTGAGCGAAGGTTCGCCGAACATTCTGGATATGATTCGTAGCGGCGAAGCAAACTTTGTCTTCAACACACTGACCAAAGGCAAAACACCGCAGCGTGATGGATTCCGTATCCGTCGTGAAGCGGTAGAGAACGGCATTGTATGTATGACTTCATTGGATACGATTCGTGCGCTGCTGATCATGCTGCAAACGATCAATTTCTCTTCGGAAGCAATGCCTGTCTTTGTAAAATAAATATGTATTGATGATGAAGGACATCAGTTAGCCTGCGGGCTGGCGGGATGTCCTTTATATCGGGCAAAAATGGAAAAAATGAGCAGGTGGAGGGGAGCGCTGGTGATGAATCACACAAATTTCAATGAAATGGCTGGCCGTCTGATGGTGGCACTGGATTACCCGGGAGCGGAAGAAGCGAAAGCATTGGTACAAGCTCTTGAAGGTATTCCCTGTTATCTCAAGGTGGGCATGCAGCTGTTCTACGCAGCAGGACCGGACTTTATTCGGGAGCTGAAATCCAAAGGGTACTCCGTTTTTTTGGATGTGAAAATGCATGACATTCCCAACACGGTTCGGGGTGGTGCTGAAAGTATCACGCGTCTGGGTGTAGACATGTTCAATGTGCATGCAGCGGGCGGAACCCTCATGATGCGTGCTGCACGTGAAGGCGCTGAGGCAGCAATCGCTGCTGATCCTTCTCTTAGCAAGCCCGAGATCATTGCAGTCACCCAACTGACCAGTACGAGCCTGGAAACGATGAATAACGAGATTGGTATCCCGGGCAACGTGGAAGCTGCTGTGGTCCGTTATGCTGGACTGGCCCAAGAGGCCGGACTGGATGGGGTTGTTGCTTCTCCGCTGGAAGTGCCCGCAATTCGGGCAGCGTTTGGCAGTGCTTTTCACACCGTTACACCAGGAATTCGTCCAGCGGGTAGTGGTCTGGGAGATCAGACACGTGTCTTGACGCCGGGTGAAGCCATTGCCAGAGGCAGCCATTACATTGTTGTAGGCAGACCGATTACAGGCGCTCCCAATCCGCGAGAAGCGGCAGAAACCATTTTGAAGGAGATGTTAAACGCATGATCGAACTAAATGAGATTCCAAATCATATTGCTTCCCAACTATTGAAAATCAAAGCCGTGGCTCTGCGTCCGCAGCAGCCATTTACATGGACATCCGGCATCAAATCACCGATATACTGCGATAACCGGTTAACGATGTCCTATCCCGAGATTCGTAACGATATTGCTGAAGCCTTTGCAACGATTATTCGTAACCAATACCCGGATGCAGAAGTCATTGCAGGTACGGCAACCGCAGGTATCCCGCATGCTGCCTGGGTGGCTCAAAAGTTGAATCTGCCGATGGCCTACATTCGTGATAAAGCCAAAGGACACGGCAAGGAGAACTTGATCGAAGGTTTGATTAATGAAGGACAAAAAGTGGTTGTCATCGAAGACCTGATCTCCACGGGTGGCAGTTCGATCAAAGCAGCAGAAGCCGTACGTGTAGCAGGTGCAACTCCTCTCGCCGTGCTTGCGATCTTCAGCTACCAGCTAGATAAGGGTGTTAAAGCATTCGAAGACGCAGGAATTCCACTTCAGACGTTGTCCAATTACACGGCTCTGATGGATGTGGCTTTGGCTCAGGGAACGATTCAGGAGAGTGATTTTGAATTGCTCAAATCCTGGCGTGAAGATCCTTCTTCATTTGGTAAATAATATCATTGATAGCTCAAAAAAATGTTCATGACTGAACGGTATCAAAATTGTAATGATTGCCGTCATAGCGGCAAAACCATCGAATATGCAAGAGGCATCCCGCACTTTGGGATGCTTTTTTCGTTTGTTCATCAAAATATTAACTTTTTCCCTCTACCGTTGTAAAAAGCTTGTAACTTTTAGTTGGGATCGGTCGTTTATAATTCAGTGTAGGATGGAACAGATTTCTAATTTTAGGTTTTTTGAAGAAATGAACGGGATTTCAAGAAAGGATGAGCGTGATTGCTGGCATGAAGAATTTATTTTCCAGAAAGAGATCTGCCAAGAGCCAGTCAGGCGATGAACATCAACAAGGGGAAGCACCGTTGGAGGCATCGACGGAGTCGGGGGAAAATACATACAACAATGAACACGATCACCAGACGAGTGAACCTCCGTTACCTGAAAGTGAAATCACTTCAGATGAAGTGGCTGCAGCTGCTGTCATTACCGTTGATGAACCCCAGAAGAAGATCAAACCAAAGAAGGACATATTGCCCCCATATGATGGACCTGTACTGGAGGTGCGTAACGTGCATCGCAGTTTCCAGACAGGCAGTCGTATCATCCATGTGCTCAAAGGCATTGATATGGAAGTGAATCCGCAACAACTGGTCATGCTGAAGGGGCGATCAGGCTCAGGCAAAACAACGCTGCTGAATATGCTCGGTGGATTGGATCAGCCTTCAAGTGGAGACATTCTGTTCTCCGGCCAGCCTCTTCAGGATTGGGGAGACCGGCGGCGGACCGCTTTGCGGCGCAAAGAGATCGGTTTTATTTTTCAGGCATATGCACTCATGCCCTTATTGTCTGCTTGGGAAAATGTAGAACTGTCGCTGCGAATGGCAGACGTTCCGCGAGCGGAGTGGAAGGACAGGGTTGGTCACTGTCTGGACCTGGTTGGACTATCCAAACGGGTGAAACACCGACCTTTCGAGATGTCCGGGGGAGAGCAACAGCGGGTGGCTATAGCCAAGGCGATTGCCCATAGACCCAGATTGTTGCTTGCGGATGAACCTACAGCGGAACTGGATTCCAAGATGGGCGCTCAGGTCATGGCCGTATTCCGCAATATTATTGAAGTAGAACAAGTAACGATATGTATGACTACACACGATCCTACAATTTTGGAGGTTGCGGACCATGTTTATGAAATGGCGGACGGCAGATTTATCAAGTAAAGGGGCCGCTCCGAAGAGGGGGAAACGCGCTGCACTTATTGTACTTGGTGCGATAATGGTTGCAACGATGTCCGGCTGCTCATTGCTGCCGTCAGAAACAGAGGAAGAAGTGCTTCCGCCTATTACACCACCAACGATCTCCAAGAAACCGGAATATGAAGTCCGGACGGAAACGTTGGAGAAAAAAGTAAGTGGTAGTGGCAAGATGATGAGTCAGCGGGAAGAGAAGGTGTACTTCACGCTTGATGGCATGCATGTCAAAGAGTTAAATGTTAAACCAGGGGATAAAGTGAAAAAGGGCCAACTTCTGGCCGTGCTCGATGTGGAAAGTGTAGAGAAAGAGATCCGTGGCAAGAAACTGGCTATTCGCAAATCCGAAGTTCAAATGAAGGAAACACTCCGCAAGAAGGATGAGATGGACCCGGTGGAGTTCGAAGAAGCAACGATTGCGTTTGAAGAACTGCGCCAGGAACTCGCTGATCTGGAGGAACAACTGGGTAAAGCCGCGTTGACAGCTCCGTTTGGCGGCACCGTTATTGCTGTGCAGGTAGAGAAGGGTGCAGCTGTGAAAGCGTATGATCCGATTGCTACGATTGCGGATACATCGAATCTGGTTGTGGCAGCTACCTTTGCCAAGGAAGATCTGGAGAAGTTCTCCGCGGGTATGAAGGCAGAAGTAGATATTAATGGAGCTGGTAAAGTCGCTGGCAAAATTAAAGTTATGCCTATCGCGGAAGCATCGGGAAGCGGCAGTGGCGAAGGGACTGGTGAAGGCGGTACGCCTCCAACCAAGGAAACGCTGGATAAGTATGTTATCGTTACACTTGCAAAAATGCCAAAAGGAGTCGAACGTGGCACACCACTATCGGTCTCGATTGTAACGCAGCGTACCGAGAACGCAATTGTGATTCCTGTATCCGCTTTACGCTCCATCGGTTCAAGAACGTATGTACAAGTCGTGGAGACTGATGGCAGCAAGCGTGAAGTGGACGTTGAAGTTGGACAGCAGACATCGACAGATGTCGAGATTCTGAAAGGTCTGACCGTAGGTCAGAAAGTAGTGGGACGCTAATGGGGCTGCCATTGCTTCGGCTGCTGTTCCGCAAAATGTGGAACACGCGCTGGATGACCTTCAGCACACTGATCGGATTGATTGTGGCGGTAGCGTTCACCGTCAGTATTCCAATGTATGCCGATGGTGCGTTGAAACGGGTCGTCGCGCAAACGCTGCAGGATAACAGTGAAGGGTTGCCAGCCGGTTCGTTGCTTATGAGTTATCAGGCACCTGGTGGCGTGAAGACAGACACTCGGGGTCTGGACGAAGTAGATCGTTATATTCGTGAGGATGTTCCTCGCGATATTGGTTTTCCTTTTCATACGTATGTGAATTCGAGATCCATTCGCAGCACAGAGGTGAGCCCGGAAGATCCAACCAAAGTGGATGCCAGCAGGGCGCGCAGTATGAGTCTGGGTACGATGAGTGGGCTGGATGCACAGGTGAATTACTCTGCCGGGGTGAAACCTGGAAACCAGGTCAAAGATGACACGATCGAGGCAGTCATGTTGGAAGAGGGCATGTACCGTAACGACCTGCATATCGGTGACATTCTGGAATATCCGGTGTATAGCGGTCTTGATATCACGTTACGTGTGAAGATTACGGGGTCCTTCAAGGCAGATAATCCAAACAGCCCTTACTGGGTACAGGGATTTGACGGCATGATGAATGGACTTTATGTGGATGAATCGGTTTTTAATGATGTTTTACTGAAGGAAAAAGGGATTCCACTTCAAAATTCACGTTGGTATTATGCCTTTGATCTGAAAGAAATTCAAACCAGCCAGTTATCAGGTCTGACTTCCATGCTGGAAAGGCTGGATATCGATCTGTACCAGCGGCTGAAAGATACAAAAGTGGACATCACCTTTGGTGATTTGCTCAAGCAGTTCCGCAGTCAGAGTCTGCAATTGCAGACCATGCTGTTTACCTTGGCAGCACCGATGATTGCGATGGTCTTTTATTTTATTGCGATGAACGCCAGACAGTCATTACAGAAACAAGAGAGTGATATTGCGGTATTGCGCAGCCGCGGAGCTTCAGCTCGGCAGATCTTCTCTCTTTACCTGCTTGAAGGCATATTTCTGGGCGCTATTGCGCTGGTTATTGGGCCGTTGCTTGGTTGGTTTATGGCCAAGAGTATCGGTTCAGCAAGTGGCTTTCTCTCGTTCGTAGATCGGAAGTCTATTCCGATCGGTGTATCAAAAGAAGCTATTCTCTTGGGCGTAGCAGCGGTCCTTGTTGCGATCATCGCATCACTTATCCCTGCGATAACCTATGCACGGGCAACCATTGTATCTGCCAAACGGCGGCAAGCACGAACAGATCGTGCTCCAGTATGGCAACGCTGGTTCCTGGACGTTGTGTTGCTGGGTCTGGCTGGATATGGATACTACCTGTTCTATGAACGTCAGATGTTGACCTTCCAGACCGGAATGACAACCGATCAGCTGCAGGTACAGCCGTTTCTGTTCTTTGTACCCGCACTCGCGATCTTTGCGCTTGGACTATTCTTCCTGCGCTTGTTCCCGTGGATTTTAAAGCTCATTCAGCTGATCGGTCGCAAATTTCTCCCGGTCCCGTTGTATCTGACATTAACACAGCTATCGCGTTCATCTTCTTCATATTATCCGCTGATGATCCTCCTTGTACTGACACTGGGACTTGGGGTGTACAATTCGGCTGCGGCTCGGACGATTGATCTGAATTCCACTGAGCGTACCTTGTACCGTTATGGTTCTGATGTGATTATGCAGACTGTATGGGAAGGAACACCTGAGGTTAAACCCGGTGGTTCCGGACAGAATGGCGGTACGGGTGGAGGTCAACAAGGTGGTGGTGGCAATGGAGGAGGAGGTTCTGCTGGTGGTGGTTCCGGCGGAGGCAATGGCGGTGGAGGTGCTCCAGGTGGTGGTGGCGGTTCTTCGCAGCCATCGAAAGTCATCTACTCCGAACCTCCATTCGAAGTGTTCCGCAGATTAGACGGGGTTGAACATGCAGCACGAGTGCTGCAGACCAAAGGCAATATTATCGTCTCTGGTAAATCGGGCGGACAGGGGATGCTTGTCGGAATTGATAATGTAGACTTTGCTCAAGTGGCATGGTTCCGCAACGATCTGTTCCCGGCACATCCCTACAAGTACCTTGACTTGCTTGGTAAATATGAAGGGGCTGTATTGATCTCTTCCAAATTTGCTGACAAATTTAAGTTGAAAACTGGAGACCTCGTCTCCATGGGTGTACAGGGACAGGCGATTGAATTCGTAGTCTTTGGGATCATTCCTTACTGGCCAGCCCAGTATCCGGATCAGATGCCATTCTTCGTGGCGAATCTGGATTATATCTATGATCAGGTGCCTTTGATTCCTTATGAGGTGTGGCTGAAAATGGAACCGGATGCCAAAGTGGCTCCATTAATGGAGAAACTTGCAGCAGAAGGTATCGAGTTATCTTCTGTGCGTGACGTCCGCACCGAATTGGTATCTCAGGGTAAACATCCGTCAAGAGGTGGCGTATTCGGGATACTGAGCCTTGGATTCCTGGTATCGGTTATCATCTCGTTGATCGGGTACGTGCTGTACTGGTTCTTCAACCTGTCCGGCCGTGTTGTGCAGTTTGGTGTATTACGGGCCATGGGTTTATCCCGGGCACAACTGAGCGGTATGCTGCTCCTGGAGCAGGTGTTCACAGCAGGTCTATCGATCCTGCTAGGTATTGGGATTGGTCAGGTATCCAGTCGTTTATTCCTGCCATTCCTGCAAACGACGGATAATGTATCTGCTCAGGTACCTCCGTTCCGGATTGTGTTTGAACAGCAGGATATGTTGCAACTGTATGGGGTCACCGTAGTGATGCTGGTCATTGGTGCAACGATGTTGCTCTGGCAGATTCGCAGATTGCGGGTTCATCAGGCAGTCAAAATGGGAGAGGAGAGGTAAACGTGATCCAATGCGAAGGACTTGTCAAAATTTTTAAATCCAGCGATGTGGAAGTCGTTGCCCTTCAGGGTCTCAACCTGACTGTCAATCAAGGTGAAATGATGGCGATCATCGGTAACAGCGGTAGCGGTAAATCCACGCTGCTGAATATTTTGGGCGGACTTGATCGTCCTACAGCTGGTACGGCTGTTGTGGGAGACTGGGATTTGCTGAAGATGACAGATGCCCAACTGGTCGAATACAAACGTCATACCGTAGGGTTTATCTGGCAAAATAACGGTCGTAACCTGCTGCCTTATCTCACGGCACTGGAAAATGTGGAAACACCCATGATTCTGGGAGGCAAGCGTGATCGTGCTTATGCAAAACAGTTGCTCGAATGGGTAGGCCTTAAGGATCGGATGCATAACAAATTGCATCAATTGTCAGGAGGAGAGCAACAACGGGTAGCGATTGCGATCTCATTATCCAATCGTCCCAAAATTCTGCTTGCAGATGAACCTACCGGTTCGGTCGATTCCGAGACATGTGATACAATCATGGGCATTTTCCGAAGAATGAACAAGGAACTCGGCGTTACGATTGTCATCGTTACCCATGACTTGACGCTTGCTGGCAAGGTAGACCGGATCGTTGCGATTCGGGACGGCTTGACCAGTACCGAGTTTGTGAAGCGCAACCCGAATCTGGATGATGAGCATAACTTGTCCGAGGCGGGTATGCCAGACATCCATGAAGCATTTGTCATTATAGACCGTGCAGGACGACTTCAGGTGCCAAAAGAGTATCTGGAGGCCTTATCCATTGATAACCGGGCGACATTGGAATTTGACGGTGAACGTATTGTCATTACACCGCCAAGATAATTAAGAGGGGGAACTGGGAAATGAAGAATAGTATGTGGGGAAAACGTGTGCTGGCTGTCATCGCTACTGCGACGCTAGCACTGCCGCTGATTGCCGGCTGTACGGCAAGTGAGGCCAAGGATACGGAGCAGCGTGTACTACGTGTGGCTACGTTGTGGGGAGGACAGGATGACAGTTACTTCCGTCAGCAATTTACCGATGCTTTTGAATTGACACATCCCAATGTAACCATCGAAATTGTAGCTGCTGTTGATCAGAGCAGCATGTATGGGTATGGCAACACGGAAGAACAGCCGGAAGTCCCGGATACGATGGAAAGTCTGAAGAAGATTATGACTGGCGATAACCCGGTTGATGTCATCGTTGCCGATACTTCTACAGTGAAATCATTAATTCAGGAAAATCTGGTAAAACAGCTGGACCCGTTGATGCAGGAAGACAAGTTTGACACCAGTGATATCGTGCCTAGTGTACTGGAGGGAATTAAGGACCTTGGGGATCAGAGCATTTATGCATTGACACCAACGTTCTCCTCATCGGCTTTGTTCTATAACAAGGGTATGTTTGAAAAAGCAGGCGTGGAACCGCCAACAGACAACATGACATGGGACGATATTTTCAATCTGGGTACCCGTCTAACGAAAGGTGAAGGTAAAGATCATGTATTTGGTTTCTCCTTCACGACATATCAGGGTGGTTCGCCATACTACTCCATGCAGCAGTACTACAGTTCGTTGCAGCTGAAGACGTTTGATGACAAAGCAGAGAAGATGACCGTAGATTCTCCTCAATGGGAGAAAGTGTGGAGCACCATCAGCAAACTTGCGATTGACAAAGTTATTCCTAAAGGCGACGAACCACAGGATCAGAATCCGAGTGGGCGTTATGATCCAGTACAGGGTGACCTATTCCTGAGTGGCAAGTCGGCCATGGTTATTGGTGATTACAGCTATATTAATCAATTAATTGATGCCAACAAAAATGCGGATAAAATGAAAGACTTTACGAAAGTGGATTGGGATGTGGTAACACCTCCCGTTCACCCGGAAGCTCCTGAAATTGGAGGTAGCATCTACCTGAGCAACCTTATGGCGATTAATAGTGCGGCTCAGAACCCGGATGATGCGTGGGAACTGATCAAGTACATGAACAGTGAGGACTGGGCCAAGATCAAAGCACGTAGCAGCTATGAGATGGTATCACGGAAGAGCTTCATTAAGCCCAAAGACGGCCTGGATTATAACATTCAAGCATTCTATGCGCTGAAGCCAATTCCACCAACAAATACGAATCTGGATAAAATGTATCAAAAATCCCCAGGCTTGTGGCAAGTAAATGAAAAAGGGATGGAATATTTCAACCAAGTACTAGAGAACAAAAAGACGCCAAAAGAAGCGCTTGGTGAGTGGGCAGCTAAAGGAAACGAGATGCTGGAGAAATTGAAAAAGGATCCTAAAGCTACGTTTCAATGAGAGTTGATGAAGTAGTCATATCATGATAAGGATATAGCCGCTGAAGATTTTAATCTTTGGCGGCTATTTTTATGAAAATGGGGTATTCTACAAAAAGCAGGAATAAATGACGACTCCGGAAAGGACGAGCGGTATGCACTGGGTATATTTCAGCAAGTTGTATGCAACCAAATTTCAGGCAGGATGCTTGGCAAAACGAATGGAGCAGGACGGATGGATCTATGGCCACAATGAACCGGCAGAAGTTGAAGTTTATCGTTCACGCAAAGGTCGTTATGGTGTACGATTTATTCCCTGACATTACCCCTTGACTTATTAGGGTAGTATGGTGTATATTAATTAAGTCGCTGTTTTAATATTTATTACTGACGCGGGGTGGAGCAGCCCGGTAGCTCGTCGGGCTCATAACCCGAAGGCCGCAGGTTCAAATCCTGCCCCCGCAATTTAGTTTCACTTGGATGATTCACAGCCATCATCTGCACGTTATACATTATGTCTAGGGCCCTTAGCTCAGTTGGTTAGAGCGGTCGGCTCATAACCGATTGGTCACAGGTTCGAGTCCTGTAGGGCCCATACTCTTGAAACCCTTGCTGAGCAAGGGTTTTTTTCTGTCTTCATTTAGGTGCTGGACCAAAAGGTAACTTATTATCATCAATTTTGACGGAGCCGTGTATTCCGACTAACGTTGAGCCTCCTTGACTAAGTAACTTGAGTCTTGCAAAATTGACCTGAATGTCTTGAAAAAGGCAGACCTGTCGTGTGTTGGGGGATCGAGCGATTTAGGCAGACAACCGAAGCAATTTCAGAATGTCGAAAAGAGGCTTCTTTTCTAATGCTTGTTGATACACGAAGACAATCATTTGCCCGAAATGCTCTTCTCGAATGCGACGTACCACATCACCTAGGGTGAGATTCGACGCATGCTTCATCCACTCTTGCCGCTGATACTCCAAGAAATTCTGCGTCAAGAACTGGATCGCCCAAAAGCGTTCAATACCGCGAAACGAAAGCAATTGGTACTGGTCAAAGCCGAGCAGTTCCTTAAAGTATCGATATCCCGTCTCGATATTCCAGCGCACGTGATAATACCTTTGAATCGTAACGAGATCCAAAGACAGATCCGTACACAGGAGACAAACCTGCGGCTTGCTCGAAACGGTGTATTCGTCCTTCCAGGACAGCAACAGTTTGACGTTTTCGATGCTGCTCACCGGACCCTCGTAAGGGTAGACCCAGTACCTTCCCTGATCCTCTACCGTAACGGAGTGGAGGTCAGACTTGCGAATGTACTGCTGAGCGAAATCATCTAAAGGCATGTTAATTCCTGCCGGGCGAATCCGGCGATTGGTTTTGACGGCGGCAATGACATGAAATCCTTTACGGTTACACGCGTTAATCACCTTTTCGCTGGTGTACCAGCTATCCATGAGGACGTAGACCCGTTCATCCTTTGAAATGGGAAACGCCTCGACCATCTCTAGCGCCAAATCATTTTTGCTCTGGAAAGGCAGACGCTGAGATTGGCAGTACTTCTCGGGATAGTACGGCCGAAAATCCCAAGCATACGAGCCCTCTGCAGCAACCACATGTGTAGTGACCAGGCAATGGCACCACACCGATTTCCCGGCTTCATGAGCATATTGAAAGCTGAGTGCCTCCATTTTCTTGGTCGATTTGTCTTTCTTGCAACACGTGTCGTCCACGATGAGGAATACAGGAGTTCGTGTATCACCCGATTTAGCAGAAATCTGCTTCATGATCCTCTCCATACGCCGTCGTTGCATCCGATTTACACACCAAGGTGAATGATTCAGAAAATTCGTCGTACTGCTTAAATGACGATTCCCCTTGGCCGCATGCTGAATTTGAGTGATATTCTTCCTTCCGGCACAGAGAATGATGCCTTGAACAAGCGTAAACAGATGGCTGAGCTGCGGCTTCGACATGTGCAAGTGGAGAGACAAAATAAACTTGACGATGGGCAGGTAGAGGGATACCATAAGAGTGGGACATCTCCTTTATCTGGAAATTGTGGTCTTGGTAAACGACAATTTCTCCAACAAGGCTGGATGTCCTTCTTCTGTCTGCCTATTCGATAAAAGTTCTAACGATTTGACTTTAATTCCATTTGTCCGACAGCACGTTTTTTACAAGACTCAAGTAAGTAAACTAGATCAATATCTTTCTTAAATGAAACATATCATAGGCCTGCCCTCAAAAGTAGGTTTTATTCTTGTTGAAGGGGAACATTGAACTCCATCGAGTAGATAAGGTTCTATGATATAATACATTACAGAGATTGGAATGGTATTCGAAAATAAAGTAATACGTGAACATCTAAGAATCTTATGAAATTCTAGATAGAAAGCAGGTTTAACGTTTAATGACGTCAAATGAAAGTCAACGTTTTCGTTACAGTGAAGCTCCGGTCTGGGATTGGCAACGAGCTTATTATGAACAGAAAGGGCTGGAGGCATGGACTGAGAATCAGGTGCCTCAATATATCACCAGTAATCCAATGATTGCAACGGCGTATGCAGAGATGATTTTTGGTTTTCTCCAGGACCTCGCGAACAAGGGACAGATCACTGAGACCGTGACCATTCTGGAACTTGGGGCGGGGGTTGGGCGTTTGGCACATCAAATCCTCGTTAAACTGATCGAGTTAAAGGATTTTGCCGGAATAGAGTTACCTCCATTCAGATATGTGATGACTGATCTTGTAGCAGAGAATGTGCTGGGCTGGAAAGAGCATCCCTCGATGCAATCCTTTATTCAACAAGGCATACTGGATTTTGCACGTTTTGACGCTGTAGAAGATATGGAATTGAATCTGGTCGTCGCAGGCACGGTTATTCAGCCCGGTGATCTGAAACAACCGTTGTTGTTGATTGCCAATTACTTTTTTGACAGCATCCCGCAGGAACTAATCTACATTGGGGATGGAGAGATATATGAGTGTGATCTGCTTGTTCAGTCTCCGGATCATCGTGAACTTGATCCCGCTGAGATGCTGAAGAACATGACGCTGAGTTATGAGTATCGCCGGGCGCCCGAATACAGTGCAGATAACTATCCGTATTCGGAGCTGATCACATTGTACAAGGCGGAGTTGGAGGATTCACATATTCTTTTTCCTGCCATTGGCTTGTCCTGTCTTGAACGCTTGAACAAATTGTCACAGTCAGGTTATGTGTTGATTACCGCTGATAAAGGGGATCATCGTCTGGATAACTGGAAGTTCGCAGAGCCACCCGAATTCGTTCTTCACGGGAGTTTTTCTCTAACAGCCAACTACCATGCGATTCAATATGTCCTGGACCAAAAGGGCGCCCATACTCGATTCACGACACATCATTATAAAGATCTGAATGTTGGGTGCATGTTGATGTTGGAAGAACCGATGGATTATGTGAACACGCGGCTGGCCTACCATCGATTTGTCGAACGTTTTGGACCGGATGACTTTTTCAGCATGAAACAATGGGTAGACTCTCGAATAGAGAGTATGGAGTTGAAGCATATTTTACCGTTTTGGCGCCTGGGCGGATATGATGCGGAGTTCTTGATTCACAGTGCTACGCACATTTCCAGTCTTCTTCCTGATGCAAGTGATGAGGAAATGCTCGATATTCAGTCCGGCATTCATACGATGTGGTCCTCCTACTATGTGATGGAGCAGCAAGGGGGGCTGGCATTTCTGGCAGGGCAGCTATTATATGAGATGTATATGTATGAGGATGCGAAACGGTTTCTGGAGATATCTTTGGTTGCAGATCCGAGTAACCACAATCCAGCCGTCTTGTACGATTTGGCTGTGTGCTGTTATGAACTTGAACTGGAAGAAGAGACCCTGGCATATACCCATAAAGTACTGGCTCTGGAACCTGATCATGAAGAGGCGACAGCGTTACTGCAGAGTTTTGAGTTGATCTGAACAAAATAATTGTAGTAGCATTAGAACCACTTACTCTTGAAGCGAAGTACGATGAGCAGAAGTTCTGTCCGTACAACCTTTAAGCCGGTCTCGTACCTTAGTCAGGTATGAACCGGCTTTTATTATTGAATGGGGGATGCCAGATGAAGATTATCATTGGACAACCGAGGCTGGAAGAGCATTTACTGCAGCTCGAAGCCGAACTCAAGCAACACCCTGATGCAGATGTATTGTTTTTTCCTGAAGGTTATCTGAACCAGAATGTCGAGGAAGCTTGTCGTCTGGCGGCTGAATATGGAACTATGATTGTATCAGGTCATCGCAGGTTAGACGAACGTCCGAAAGACCGGTCGATTATCATCAGTAAGGCTGGAGAGGTTGTCTTGGAGAAAGCTAAATATACATCTGCTGAAGTGGTTGAGGAGAAAGGGTGGGTGATAAGCACTTTATTGTGTGATGAACTGGTCCTGCAAGGATTTCGCAACGAAAATATAGAACACGTGGACATCATTATGCATTCGATTGGTGTGGGCATGTTCAGTGAAGAACAGTATAGCGAATGGGTCGAAGCCGCTCGGCAGATTGCCTTGCAGCATCAATGCGTCGTTATGGGGACAAGCCATGCGGATGGTTCCTACCGCGATAGCGAGATCTCCATTTCCATCGCCTATTGTATAGCGCCGGGCGGAGAGGTTATTCTGGCATCTCATAGTGATACACGTACTCGTACGATTCTTCTGAATAGAGGAGATATAGCTCCTTCAAGTCACACGACGCAAGAAAACCGAATGAATATTACTGTTAGTCCATCCTTTTAAAGCATCGGCATAAATCCCAGATGAATGGGCTGATGAACTTGCCGATTCGCCCGGTCACTTGCACGGAATATGCATATGTTATGGCATACCTTGAAATTCAAAGGAGGCCAATCAAATGAGTCAAGTTGGATACGGTTGTGGTAATGTTGGTGGATTCGGCGGCGGATGGACTTCCACAAGTGCAATTCTCGTGCTTTTCATCCTGCTCGTGATCATCACAAAATCTTTCTGGCTGTAAGTCACGTATAGAATCGTGCAAACAGTGGCTCCGCTGAGACTTCGGCGGGGCTTTTCCTATTAATTAAGAAGCAATATATGCCATCCATGACATTTGACAACTGAAAACAATGTGCTTAAAATCACATAAGAGACTATTAACAGAGATTGAAGGGATAGCAATGCCGTTTATTCGCTTTAAAGGATTCACAGGTCCTCAGCTAGAGGAAGTTGTACCCCAAATTACAGAGCAGATGGCCCTTATTACTCATATTCCACGGGAGAGAATGAAGGCAGAGCGTCATGATGTACAAGCGCTAACACCTTCTCCAGCTTCAATAGAGATTCTGATGTTTCAACGTGACCAGGAGATTCATAACCGGATTGCATCGTCGTTGCAGGCTATTCTGGAAGAAGCATACATGCCGGATGTGCATATTTTCTTCAATATATTGTCACCCGCTTTGTATTATAAACAAGGCAAGCCGCTGACAGATTATCGATTGGATTGAGACTGCCCGGGGATCTGGGTGCTTAACAGATGTTTTTGTTATAAAAAAGAGCCGCTTCCGATCCTTCTCGGAAACAGCTCGGACGAGCAGATTGTTGCTCGTCTTTTTGCTTTAGATCTTCATCGATTGCTTAGCAACGCGGTGGCTCCTGTATACCCGGCTCAACGATATAGAGCATAGTGCAGACCCGATAAACAAGGCTCCACCAATGAGGTATACCCATTGAATATCGAGTTGATCGGCGACCAGACCGAAGATGACGATGGAGATACTCATGACCATGGAGATCAGGACGCCGTGTGCGGCGTATACCTTGGACAGAGATTCGACAGGTACACTGTTCTGAAGCGCTGTGTGTTGAACCGCATCACGTATCTGGTAAGCCAGACCCATGAGTATACATAATAGCAGAGCAAGCCAAGGAAGATTGTTTAAACCATAAGCGATGGTCATCAGGCCGAAGAGAAGCGACCCCATGGTCATGCTAGCGATCAGATGCTTCTGAATCCATTTGGCCAGAGCAAGAGCCAGAAAGCCACCAAGCAGGGTTCCAACAGCGTAACTGGAGTTCATGAGTCCCCACCAACCTTCTCCTCGTCCCAGTGCTTCTTTCACAAAGGCCAGTGTAATAACACCAATCCAGATGGAACTGGCCAGACCCTGAGCAATGTCCATAAGCGTAATCAATCGTAAGGATGGATTCTTCCAAAGCATATTCCAGCCTTCTCTAATGACATCTAGCTTGACGGTAGATTTCTCGGGTTGTTCTACAATATCCCGTGTGAGGGAGCCAAGGGTAATCAGGAAGATCAGAACGGCCCAGGACAGGCTTGTAGCTGCCCAGAATATCTGTGACGCACCCCAGTTCATCACTGCGAATCCTGTGATGGCGTATCCGACAATGGTGACAGTCTGATTGGAGAATGAGAGAAGGCTGTTGGCCTTCACCAGGTCTTCTCCCTGAACCAATCGTGGCGCTAAAGCATCCAGTAACGGAGATTCCCATCCCTCCAAAAAGGATAGAATGACAACCCCGATCAACAGAACTGGCAGTTGTGAGGTCAAGTGATTCAACGAAAGGGCTATCCCAGTCATGATGAATGCTTTGGCTACGGGAATGCCGATCAACAGTCTGGAGAATGGGAAACGCTTCACAAGTAATGGCAAAGTAAATCCTGCTGTTATGTGTGCGATGATCCGAATGAATGGAAACATCGCAGCATAGAGTACCGATCCAGTCAGACCGTAAATATACGTAGTGATGACCATGATATATATGATATTAATAAGCGAGAGCAGCGTTTTGGCAGCCCAATACGGATAAAATGCGATGTTCATGCCAAGATGTCCTTTCCGAAACGATATGTCTATATTACGGGCATTGTCATCTTCGCACCACAAACAAAGTTATCATTTTCCCGTCATTTCAGCACAAAAAAAGAAACTGCCCAATAGGACAGTTGTTTTCGGATTTCTATAGATCATGCCATAGTTAGAGTGAAAGCGATAAGCAACATCAACAAGCTGGTCATTCTGACCATAGTCATATAGGGCCTGCTGGGCTCCGTTTCACCCCGGGAAATCCAGCCATACCGTAGATACCAGCCGAATTTTGGGAAACAGAAATTGATGATACAGAGTACCATGAATATAAAAAAGAGGGTTCTCATACCCATCTTCCTTTCTTAACGTACATAACAGATCTCATCTTAACGTTTGCGTCTGGTAAAGATGACCACAATCAGAATAATAATGATAATAATTAACAGAAATTTCATTTGTGTTCCTCCTGATGACAAGTTAAATTAAGTCGAATATTAGTTATCAACTATTACCCATGAATCACATCATTTGAATAACTGTGTTACAATTAAAATATATTGGTTTTATATCAACACATACCATTCGGTTAGTTGTATCTTCATATAAAGTACGAAAACAGAATATACAAACAGTAACGTGTATGAGATGAAGGAGGAAGGCATGAGCCCAAATAATCAACTCTCATTACAATGGGAATTTATCATCTCGAAAGTGAAATCCTCCGTGACGGTAGTCGATGCTACCCTGCCTGAGCTTCCGCTCTTGTATGTAAACGAACATTTTACCCGGCTGACAGGGTACACCTATGAAGAGTCTGTCGGACAGAATTGCCGATTTTTGCAAGGACAGGACACTGACCCCGAAACGGTAATGCAGATTCGTGATGCATTAAAGAAACAACAGTCCATTAAGATTGATATCTTAAATTATACAAAAAGTGGCCAGAAGTTCTGGAACGAACTGAATATTGATCCGATCTTTAATGAATCCGGAGAGTGTTTGTATTTTGTAGGTATTCAATACGATATTTCAGAACGGAAGTATGCCGAGCAGCAGTTGAAATTCGCGACTTCCATGGCTGAGATGAACAGCAGAGGACAGTTGGAGTTCATCGGCAAGCTGAATCACGAGCTTCGTACCCCGCTTAATGGCATTATGGGCATGATTGAACTTGCCAGTATGGGTGAAACCACGGATGAGCAGAAAGAATATCTGGAGCTTGCAGGTCAATCGGGTGAGGTGCTGCTGAACATCATTAACAATAGTCTGGATATGGCGAAACTGGGCAGAGGGAAAATGGATGTGGAGAATATTGAATTTCAACCTCTGAAGCTGATTCAACAGATTATGAAGATACATGAGCCTGCGGCGCAGAATAAACAAATACGTTTATTCTGTCACGCTGATCTGAATGTTCCTGATGTGCTTATGGGTGATCCATTAAGACTTCGACAGGTACTGGATAATTTGCTGAGTAATGCGATCAAGTTCACAGAACAAGGTGAAGTGCAGTTGCAGGTGGATGTGAGGCAACAACTGATGGATACCGTTGTATTGGTATTCTCTGTGCGTGATACGGGAATTGGCATTCCTCGGCATCAGATCGAACAATTGTTTGATGCCTTTACCCAGACCGACATCTCCCATGCGCGCCGATTTGGCGGAAGCGGTCTTGGTCTGACCATCTGCAAAGAACTGCTGGAACTGATGAATGGTCAGATTTCTGTGGAGAGTACCGAGGGGAAAGGTACACAGTTTGAGGTGACAATGCCCTTGCTGCGCCAACAGGCCATTCCCAATGTAGGATAATAATCAATTTAGAACAGCTGAGCAGCCTCGGCTGTTTTTTTAATGTATTGTATTGTTTTACGAACGGGCGTTCTGATATAATGCAAGTGGTGAATGGGGGAGACACAGCATGAGTAAGAGACGCACAAGACGAAAACGCAAAGGTAAGCAAGGCTTCAAAAAGCAGGTACTGACGTTGGTAGCGATGCTGCTGGTAGCCCTTTATGCCTGGGCTGGAGGAGAATGGCCGGAGGAGATACCTTCTCCATTCGGGGGGACTAACAAGAGTGTAGACCATACCATTACGTTCCCTTCAGAGCGTTATCCCGAAACGGCCAACCATATTAAAGCTGCTATCAAGGCAGGGCATTCGGATGTATGCACCATTGATCGTAGTGGAGCCGAAGGCAATCGGGATTTGTCACTCAAGGGTGTTCCGGTCAAAAAGGGTAAGGATCGGGATGAGTGGCCTATGGCGATGTGCGCTGAGGGAGGCACAGGTGCAGATATCCAGTACATTACCCCGAAGGATAATCGCGGTGCAGGTTCTTGGGTAGGGAATCAGTTAAGTACATATCCAGATGGAACACGAGTGAAGTTTGTAGTGAAGTAACGACAGGAAATGGGTGAGCAGAAAAAGGATAGTAATTCCTTCGTTGCGTGGCAGTGGCAGCATGGTACAGGAAAAGGTGAAGAGAAAAACCAGACGTTCAGTCGTCTGGTTTTTCTGGTATGAAGGATTGGAATAAATGGATCTTGTTGACGTATCTATACGAGAACTGATTTTCTATAATTACAGATCCGACTATACGAGTTGCATTCCACTTAAATGGTGAGACCGGATGCTTAACAGACGAGTAACGTGTTCAACCTCATCAAACGGTATCCACAGACTGCCGTGAACGGTACGTAAGGAGAGAATGGATGTATCGGCGGTACGCTCGGGAAACCCGGTTACCGTCTGACCGCTTGTATTACGAACCATGATCTGTTGTTTGCGCCGGATGGCAATTTCTACCTCTTTTTTCATAAGTCATTGCTCCTGATTATGAGATGTTAAATCCATATGTCAATGTTTTCAATGGTTAATTTGACTTCTTTATCTAGTCTATCAGAACTAGGTATAGATTTCCAGAAGAGAAATCAACAATTCTATAGGTGATTTGTCTTAGCTGTGGTTTAGCCGTTTTTGAATGGGGGTTACGGGGTTATATTAGGGTAAAGGAGGGGAACGGAATGACACAATTGATTATTGGGCTGGCCCGTACCGAGAACGAGGCGATATTGATGCTGAATCAGGTGAAAGAGGAAGGCATCAAGGATAAATATGTGGGAGCGGTTGCGAAGGAACAGCTTAATCTTGAGCTGGTGAGTGAGAAGACGGGGTTGCCCAAGGCTTTGAAGGGTACTGGAACGGATGGTGCCTTTGGCGCTTTGAGAGGCATACTGGCTGGTCTGGGGAAGCGAATGGATCAGACGATGTCGATCGGAAATGCAGTACGCAGGCTCGCTGGTAATGAGATGGGGAGTGAGACCGATGATTTGGTGCTTACACTGACGGAAGCAGGGATCTCGGAAGAGGATGCACGGTACTATGAAGATTGGCTGTTAAAGGACCATATTCTGGTTATCGTGGAATGCAGTGAGGAAGAAGCCGCTCGTGTTCGACCCATTCTACTTTTTTAGTTTAATTTAAGGCTGATTTTAGGTTTCTTTAATGTTGGGGAGGTATTCTTATCTTACACCTCCCTTAATATAGATTGGTTTACCGGAAGTCCGGGACCGCAACTCGGACTTTCTAGGCACTGTGAGCTGACGCTTGCAGTGCCTGTTTCATTTTTTTATTATTTTTAATAAAAAGTGTTGCAAAGTTAATTAGTTCATGGTAAGATATTTCTTGTCGCCAAGAAATAATATCCATGCCGGGGTGGCGGAATTGGCAGACGCACAGGACTTAAAATCCTGCGGTAGGTGACTACCGTACCGGTTCGATCCCGGTCCTCGGCATCTTAAAAAGAAAGATCGCATGACGCTTGTTAACCAAGCTGCATGCGATCTTTTTTTATGTTCTTTACTATGAATAACATCTTGTAGCTGATCACTTCACCATGCAGTTCATAAACATAAACCCTGCATAATACATATCAGAAGGTACATTTACCTGACTTTTATGAAGAGACGGAACAATGGTGTATACTATCTGTAGGCATATATTACCTTTACCTTGCTGAACGATATAGGTTCAACTACACATTTACACGATAACGGAGAGGACAGATATAACCTGAAGAAGCGAAGCGTTCGCGTTTATCACCGGATTTTCCCTTTCAAAAGGGAATCAAAAAATCTGGGGATAACAGCGATCGGAAGGTTGTTCTGTCATCGGAGTGCCCGTGTAAATAACCATATTTGAACTTGTATAGAGTCACAAAACCAATAAAACAATCTTATGGACGGAGGACTCAAGTTTATGTTGAAACAGCTTAAGCCATACAAGGTGTTACAGGAGCGCAGAATTGAAGAACTGAAATCGGATGCGTATCTGTTGGAACATCAGAAATCCGGGGCCAAAATTGTACTTTTGTCCAATCAGGATGACAACAAAGTATTCAGTATCGGTTTCCGCACACCTCCGGAAGACAATACAGGGGTAGCCCATATCCTCGAACACTCCGTGCTCTGTGGGTCCAAGAAATTTCCGGCCAAGGATTCTTTTGTTGAGTTGCTGAAGGGTTCATTGAATACATTCCTTAACGCCATGACGTATCCCGATAAGACGATCTATCCGATCGCAAGTCGTAATGATCATGACTTCCATAACCTGATGGATATTTACCTGGATGCGGTATTGAATACAAATATTTATGAGAATGAAAAGATATTTTTGCAGGAAGGCTGGAACTACAATCTGGCCTCTGCAGATGATGAATTAACCTACAACGGAGTTGTATATAACGAGATGAAGGGTGCCTTTTCTTCGCCGGAACGAATGGTGCGCAGAGAAGTGTTGAACTCCCTTTTCCCGGATACCACATACTCCTCCGAGTCTGGCGGATTCCCGGAAGCTATTCTGGATCTAACGTATCAGGGGCTGCTGGATTTCCACACGAGATACTATCATCCTTCCAACAGTTACATCTATCTCTACGGGGATATGGATATGGAAGAGAAGCTGCAATGGCTCGATGAGAACTATCTGAGTGCATATGATCGAATCGAGATTGATTCGGCCATTCAACTTCAACCTGCCTTTGCAGAGCGGGTGGATACGGTCAAGACTTACTCTGCGGGGAGTACGGAATCGGAAGTGGATAACAGCTTCTTGACCTACAATGCGGTGATCGGCACAAGTCTGGATAAGGAACTGAACATTTCGTTTCAAATTTTGCTATACGCCCTTCTGAACGCTCCGGGTGCGGTATTGAAGCAGGCGTTGCTGGATAAGGGCATTGCCAAGGATGTCTACGGTTCGTATGATGACAGCCTGTATCAGCCTGTATTCACCGTTGGACTGAAGAAGAGTAACCTGGCGAGCAAAGAGGATTTCCTGGGAACGGTCAAAGAAGTGCTTGAGCGTGTGGTGAAAGAAGGCTTTGATCCTAAAGCGTTGCTTGCTGGAATTAACTCGTATGAGTTCAATCATAGAGAAGCGGACTATGGCAGAATGCCGAAGGGCCTGATCTACGGATTCTCTTCCCTGCAAAGCTGGCTGTACGATGAGGAAGCACCATTCACCCATTTGGAAGCCAATGACGTATTTGCTGAACTGCGGACGAAAATGAACGAAGGTTACTTCGAGCAATTGATCGAGAAGTATATATTGCAAAACACACATACTTCCTTTGTGGCGCTTACCCCGGATAAGGGGCTGAATTCACGCAAAGAAGAATCGCTGAAAGCACGTCTGAAAACCATTCAGGCCGGTCTTAGCGAGGAAGAAGTTCAGACGTTAATTCAGAAAACGGAGGCACTCGCCGAGTATCAGAATACACCTTCAACCAAAGAGCAGCAGCAGGTCATTCCGACGTTATCGATTGAAGATATTGAATCGAAGGCCTCTACGTTGCATCAAACGGTGAACCAGGTCGACGGCACAACCATTCTTCATCATAACCTCTACACCAACGGAATTGGTTATCTGAGACTGCTGTTCGATATCAAAGAAGTGCCACGTCATCTCCTGCCGTATGCAGGATTGCTCAAGAATGTACTGGGTTACGTGGACACTCAAAACTACTCGTTCAATGAACTGTCCAATGAAATCCATATCCATTCAGGCGGTATTCATAGCGGGATTGGATCTTATGCCAACGCGCATAAGCACAATGAATTCAAGGCTACCTATGAGTTCAACGCAAAAGTGTTATATGACAAGCTTGGATTTGCCTTTGACATGATCAAAGAGATCGTGTTCACGTCCCGATTCGATAATTCGAAGCGATTGTACGAGATCATCTCACAGATGAAGGGCAATCTGCAGCGTAATCTGATCAATAGCGGACACTCTGCGGGAATTGGCCGGTCTTCGTCCAAACATTCAGCGGTTGCGGATTTCAGAGAAGCTGTAAGTGGCATTGCCTTTTACCAGTGGCTTGAGGATCTTCAGGCGAACTTTGAGGCTAGAAAAGAAGAGTTATCTTCCAGTCTGCAAGAGTTGACGGGGTATATTTTCAGACCGGAGAACTTGCTTGTTAGTTACACTGCCGATGAGCAGGGATATGAAGGACTGGAGCAACAGGTGTCCGATCTGAAAGCGAAGCTGTTCACACATGAGGTTGCCAAGGAAGAGTTTACGTTCTCACCTGCAACTCATAAGGAAGGATTCCGTTCCCCTTCAGAGGTGCAGTACGTGGTGCAAACGGGCAATTATATCGACAAAGGATATCAATACACCGGTTCACTACGGGTCTTGCAGGGAATTCTGTCCTTGGATTACTTGTGGACCAATATCCGCGCCAAAGGCGGGGCCTATGGCTGTATGTCAGGCTTCAGACGAAACGGAGACAGCTACGTTGCATCGTATCGTGATCCGAACCTGGATAAAACGTACAAAGTATATGAAGAAATACCGCAATATTTGACCGATTTCCGGGCAGACGAGCGGGAGATGACGCGTTATATCATTGGTGCGATTCAGGATCTCGATACGCCGAGAACACCTTATGGCGAAGGGGCGTTCTCGCTGGAGTGTTATCTGTCGAATGTGACTGAAGCGGACCTGCAACAGGAACGTGACGAAGTGTTAAGCACGAAGGAAAGCGACATTATCGGTTTTGCTGAGCTCTTATCGGCCATACTTGAACAGCAACAGCGCTGCGTGATCGGTAATGAGAACAAGATTGAGGAACAGAAGCAAATGTTTGACGAGACGCTGGATTTAATTAAAAACTAAGCGTTAGTCGCTTATTCCCCGATCGAATAGGCGTCAAAGCGAAAGGCACTTTTATGAGCTGGTTTCAACAGCTATAGAAGTGCCTTTTCTAATGGGGAGGGACTGTCTCCATCCCATATGAGAATGTGTGACACGCTGCATTGTTCACGTGACGGCGAGCATGTTGTATATTTTCAGGGTCCGCAGATCTTCCTTTGAGATTTTTAATTCATTATATAACTCCTGATTCTCGGGCAGCGGGGTTCTGGAGAATAACATTTTGAGCGCGATAGGCATGAAAGGTCTGAAGGAGACACCAGCCATCAGTCCCCATTTTTTCTCCGATTCCTGAAAAGACGCCAGAATATTAATATATAGGTTCTCCAGCGGCGTAGCCTGATTTTTCAAAATCAGCGTGGTGAGTGTATCATAATGCTCGGTGTGGCCCCAATACATATTCTCGCACTCCTGGTAGTTCTCAAAATCCTTCACATTCATATACATTACGGTGCGATAACGGTTGGCATCCGACTGAGCCATCATATCAATGACACAACGAATGAGACTGTTGTTACGCCCGTCATAGAAGTAGGAATAGAAACGGGTGGAGTTCTTGAAAAAGCTGGACGGGACCGCATTCATCAGGGGAGAAGCGTGTCTAGGTTCTTGGTACAAGAGTTGCTCCACCTGAATGTTGAGTGCGTTCGCAATATGGTGTAACGTGACCAGATCAAGTGTAATATCTCCGCTTTCATATTTGGATAGCGTGCCCTTACTCTTGAAGATCTGATCCGCCAGCTGTTGAATGGTCAGCCCCCGCCACTTCCGAAAGTTTCGTATTTTCTTGCCAACTTCCTGATTGATATTGTTCATAACCGGTTCTCCTTATGCCAATGTTTCTTGAGAGTACGTGAAAATGATGAAAGTCATTCATAAAAATGATGTTATATGAGAAATATATCACTTTTTCACGGAAATACCTATTTTGAAGAAACAATAAACTTCATTTGTTTCGTCAGAATAGATTGTATTACATTTGATGCAATTCCTGCGTCATGAAATAATAGATGTAATACGACATGAAACGACAATGAAAAAGTAAAGCAGATAGAGGAGCAGAAGCTATGAAATATGACTTTGATGAGATTATTGATCGCACAGGAACAAATGCCATGAATACGGATGGTTTCCGTCAATATATTTTTAACGCCACAGAGGACATGACTTTTCCATTCAAAGATGAAGAATTTATTCGCATGTGGATTGCAGATATGGAATTTGCCACACCTCCCGAGATTCTGGATGCAGTTAAGGGACGTCTGGACCGTAGAATCATGGGTTATTCTCAGGTATTTGATCCGGCATACTATGAAGCTGTTTCGAATTGGATGAAGAGATACTACGACTGGTCCTTCCCAAAGGAGCATTTGGAGACCTCGAACGGGATCATCCCCGCTTTGTATGAACTGGTGGAATATATCTGTCAATCGGATGAGAAAGTACTAATCGTGACCCCATCCTATGGTTTCTTCAAGTCAGCTGCGGAGCATAACAATCTTGAACTGGTATGTTCGGATATGATCAACGAGCAGGGGCGTTACTCGATTGATTTTGAGGATTTTGAAGCCAAGGCCAAGGATGAGAAGGTAAGGGTATGTATTTTCTGCAACCCCCATAATCCGTCTGGACGCGTCTGGACAACGGAAGAGTTACAGCGTGTGGGTGAGATCTGTCTTAGGAACAATGTGTGGATTATTTCGGATGAAATTCACTGTGATCTGCTGCGGACAGGCAAAAGACATACGCCACTCGCAAAGCTGTTCCCGGATACGGATCGAATCATTACATGCATGTCCCCGAGCAAAACATTCAACATGGCGGGTCTGATGTTCTCCAATGTCATCATTCCGAATAAGGCACTTCGAGGCATCTGGCAGGCACGCCATTATGGTTTCGAAAACCCGCTGAGCATCGCTGCCACTCAGGCGGCTTACGAAACGGGTGATGAATGGCTGACAGAATTGAAATGTTATCTCGATGCCAATTTTGCCTACGTAGAACAGTATGTGAAGAAACATCTGCCGCTGGCCGTCTTTCATATTCCAGAAGCCACATATCTGGCCTGGATTGATATCTCGGCATATGCTCCCGAGCATATAAGTCTACCTTTATTCTTCGCTGAGCAAGCGGGGGTGTTGCTCGAAGATGGTCATATGTTTGTAGCGAATGGAGAGGGTTGTATTCGATTGAATCTGGCTTGTCCCCGTTCTGTCCTTCAGGAAGGATTACGGAGAATCAGCAGTGTGCTCGTGAATGTAGTCGAAGAGGTAACCGTTCAAGTGTAGATTCATCAAGTCATCACGCAACAGCGAGGTGACTTTTTCTGATGAGTGTAATGAATATAGCAAGAACAAGGTTTATTTTGAGGTAACGTATACCCTGATGTTCCATTCTGGTCTGCTGTCCCCGGTTATGTTAAAATGGTGGATAGTCTATGAGTTGCATGACATGCGGCTCTCAGAATGAAGAGCCTGTAGTTGGGCTGCACGAATCTGCATTCATCAGGGGAAGGAGTCTATACATATGTTTGGAAACGACTGGGACAAGGTGCTTCAGGAAGAAACGGAAGCCGAATATTTTAACAAGATTCGTTACACCCTCGCCGCCGAGTATAAAACGCAGACAGTCTTTCCGCCCAAAGAAGACCTGTTCTCCGCACTGAAGCTGACTCCGTATCATCAGGTTAAGGCTGTTATTATTGGTCAGGACCCTTATCACGGAGCGGGTCAGGCTCACGGATTGAGCTTTTCGGTTAGACCGGGGGTACGCGTACCGCCTTCTCTGAAAAATATATACAAGGAACTTCAGGCGGATCTGGACCTGCCCATTCCGAATCATGGATCTTTGGTCCATTGGGCGCAGCAGGGAGTCCTGCTATTAAATGCCGTTCTGACGGTCCGTGAAGGTCAGCCGAACTCGCATCAGGCACTGGGCTGGCAGACGTTTACGGATGCTGTAATCCGCGCGCTGAATGAACGTTCAGAGCCGATGGTATATATGCTATGGGGCAGTCATGCCCAGAAGAAAGGTGCTTTTATTAACAGGGACAAGCACCTGGTACTGGAGTCTACACATCCGAGTCCGCTAGCTGCGCATCGTGGATTCCTCGGCAGTCGTCCCTTTTCCAAAGCCAATGACTTCTTGACCTCCAAAGGTATTGAACCGATCGATTGGACGATACCGGAAAACGATATAAGTTGAACTAATCATTTACACAATAACAGCGATTGGAAGGTTATTCTGTCATCGTAGTGTCTGTGTAAATAATCTGTAGTCAACTTATATAGACAGATGGAGGTGAGGACATTGCGACATTGGATAGGACGAAAAGTAGCGGTATATCGTGCAACAGGCATACGGGAGCCATTGAAGGGAACGCTGGTCGAGTGGGATGAAGAAGCGGAATGTGTACGGATCGGACCGAAACGGATCAAGGTATCGTTTGACAATATTGCAATGATCAGACCTCTTCCCGAAGAGAGTCTTCCCTTAAAGAAAGCACGTTCTGAAGTGCACAAGGTTGGATATGTGATGAAAAAGGCGATTCAGTTCGAAAATGCCATCTATTTCAAATCACAGGTTATGATCTGGCGCCGGGCCAAAATTGTAGCGTTATCCACGACAATTCTGCGTCATGACGAGGATCAGGTTGAACTTGCAGATGGTCGGGTTCTTCGTAAAGACAAACATATGTTTGTCGTTCGTTCACGCCGTGGGATACGTTAGATACAAGAAGATTTAATATTCATTTCATGCAAAGATCATACGGATTTAATGTTCGGTCTGTATATTAGGTATAACAACCCCTTCTAAATTGATGTGTATTGAAATGGGAGCCCGGCCGGCTGCAAACGGTCGGGTTTTTTTTGTCCATTGGTTCTGTTAACCTGTTGTACATACCCATAACATTCATGTTGTATACTATTAAAATAGATAAATTGAACTAAACATTTACACGAGAACGTAGAGGGCAGAAATAACCTGAAGAAGTGGAGCGTTCGCCTTTATCCCAAGATATTCACCTTTGTAAAATTGAATCAAAAAATCTGGGGATAACAGCGATCGGAAGGTTGTTCTGTCATCGAAGTGGCAAGTGTAAATATTCTTTAGTTCAATCTAAAAAGATCATGAGAAGGAGTGAAATCCATTGAAACGTATAGCTGTTTTTGCAGGCTCCAATCCGGGAAATCACCCCGATTATACAGAGAAGGCTGTTCAACTGGGCAAACAGATTGCCGATCGCGGGTATGCACTGGTCTATGGTGGTTCTTGCATGGGCTTAATGGGTGCAGTAGCCGATGCTGCTCTTGAGCAAGGGGGAGAAGTAATCGGGGTTATGCCTACCGGATTGTTCCGGGGCGAGGTTGTTCATGGAGGGCTCACACAACTGATTGAAGTGGGAACCATGCATGAACGGAAGGCTACAATGGCGGAATTATCCGATGGATTCATTGCACTTCCCGGAGGCATGGGTACATTTGAAGAACTATTTGAGGTACTGTGCTGGGCACAGATCGGCATTCATCGCAAGCCTGTGGGCTTATTGAATGTCAATGGATATTATGGACCGCTGATGAAGATGGTAGAACATAGTGTACAGGAAGGCTTCTCCAACACGTCACATCTGAGTCTGTGGAGTCTGGAATCTGATCCAGCTGAACTGCTCAACCAGATGTCGTCCTATATTCCGGCAGAGTTAACCCAGAAGTGGTCACAGCTGAACGGACAGTGAGTGTACAAGAATAGGGAGCTGTAACCAATCGCTTCTGAGGAGAATTTTCGATCTGCCCAAGCAAGTCGCGCTATTGGACATAGTCTATAGTGTACTTTCATGAAGAGGGGAGTGTCACTCATGAGCGAACTCAAAGGCACAGGTTACGGATCCGGCGGAGGCTTCAGTGGTGGAGCATGGACATCGACAGGCGCAATTCTGGTGTTGTTCATACTGTTGGTTATCATCTCTCGCACATTCGTTCTGTAATTCGGTCAACATCCCGGGATGGGGATCGCGCTGCAGAGGCAGCGCCGAATAAGAAAATGACCTTTCCAAAGAGACGCCGGTATATGCTGGCGTTTCAGGGGAACGGTTTTTTGACGTTTTCAGCATACGTTAAGCGATTGAAAAAGCAAAAACCTGCCCCTGAATAATATCGTCAGAAGCAGGAGAGAGCCTCCTGAGTTAATCGCTGCTTATCAAGCAGCTTACACCACAACAGCCGTTTGATCCGGATTACTTAACGATTTCCAGGCGATATATAGCCCGATGGCGGCCGCAATTAAGGAAAGTATAGCTGCAACAATAGCCAGCTGATCCAGTGTGTTGGGTGAACTGGAGTTAAAGGAACGCTGATTAGCCGTCTTGCCGGATTTGTTTTTGATATGGACAGATGCTCTGGAATGCCTGGAAGCCGACTGTAATTGGGATGTGCGAGGGCGCATAGGTATCGATTTTTTCTTTGAGGAGTTCAATAGTCAACCTCCTTATAACGGAGTGCAGTGCTTCCATCGTTCATACTATGTTATGTCGATTTCCAGATTGAGTTCGCAAAAATGAGTGAATCCCCAGCCCGTTGGATATTCAACTATACAGCTACTAGTAGCGAAGGAGTCATGTAATTAAACGCTCTGTTAATACAGGTCTAACAAACGGTGTTTATAGTGAGGATCATAGAGTTAATGTTGAACGCAGGAGGCGCTGGAATGAGGAACATGGAGATTATTGCCCATCGTGGTGCATCTGCCGTATGCCCCGAGAATACGATGAGTGCTTTTGAACGAAGTCTGGAACTTGGAGCGACAGGGATTGAAACCGATGTGCAGATGACGAGTGATGGCAGATTGGTACTAATTCATGATGAGACGTTAAGCCGAACTGCGGGTGCAGAAGGTTGGGTTAAGGATACAACTTATGATGAATTGCGCACACGGGATGCCGGGTCATGGTTTCATGCCGATTTTGCCGGGGAACGTATTCCTTCTCTGGAGGAGTTATTCAAGCTGGTACAGGGGAAAGGCACCCTGCTGAATCTGGAATTGAAAAATGGTATTGTGAGTTACAAGGGAATGGAAGAGAAGATTATACAGGCGATCCGGGACTGGAAGCTGGAGCAACAGGTCGTCCTGTCCAGTTTCAATCATGCTTCACTGGTGAGATGTAAGCGTCTTGCCCCGGAGATTCGTACAGCGCTTTTATATATGGAAAAGTTGTATCGTCCCTATGACTATGCTGCTAAACTTGAAGCTTCTGGTCTTCATCCCTACAAGCTGGCAGTTACACACGAAGATATTGCTGCAGCACTGGCACATGGCGTTGTAACCTATCCATTTACGGTGAATGATCCCGCCGAGATGCAGGCCATGATTGACATGGGTGTACAAGGAATCATTACCGATGTTCCTGATGTCCTGGCATCCTTAATTACGGTACATGCCCACTAATCAAGTCTGTGTTTTACATGTGTTCTACATATGCAATGACTAGGCTGCGTTCGAGCTTTTCGGCTCCGCGCAGCCTTTTTTCGTGCAAATTTGTGTGCAAATCTTCATATATGCAATAAACATGTCCCATTTGTCCATTGCCAGAGACCGTGGATTCACTTACAATGATCTATGGGAATGAGAATCAATATCATTAAAGTTCGGTATTTATAGAGAGGTGATTGTTATGTACATAGGTTTGAGCAGCTCTACTCATAACGAGGGTGGGCGCGTATGAGTTCAAAAGCTTCACCAGCAAATCATAATCCGGAATCACCCACAGCGAAGATTCACACTCGTCCGTGGGCAGCCACACTTATTCTTACAGGGGGAATTTTATTACTCGCTCTGGGTATGGCTTTATCCATTTCTTTTGGCGCTGCCGATATTAAGCTTGGTGTAGTCTGGAAGGCTATCTTCGACTTCAATCCTGAGCTGACTCCGCATCAGATCATATGGGAGATTCGGTTGCCACGTATTCTTGGCGGAGCAATGGTAGGTGCCTGCTTCGCTGTAGCTGGTGCGATCATGCAAGGTATGACCCGTAACCCACTGGCCGATTCCGGACTGCTTGGGCTGAATGCGGGCGCTGGATTTGCGCTTGCGATCTGTTTTGCCTTTTTCCCGGGCTTGCCATTTATGTACATCATTATGTATTCATTCATTGGAGCAGGGCTTGGGGTCCTGTTGGTGTATGGTTTTGGTGCAGCTTCCAAATCGGGTCTTACACCTCTACGCCTTGTCCTTGCAGGTGCGGCTGTATCAGCCATGTTGTCTGCACTCAGTGAAGGGATTGCATTGTATTTCAGAATTGGACAAGATCTGGCTTTCTGGACAGCTGGCGGTGTAGCCGGAACAAAGTGGTCTCAATTGGAGGTTATGTTCCCGTGGGTACTCGCGGCACTGATCGCAGGTCTTCTCATCTCCCGTTCCATTACTTTGCTTAGCCTCGGAGAAGATATTGCCGTTGGCTTAGGCCAACGTACGGGTCTGATTAAGCTCATAGGCCTGATTGTTGTACTAATACTCGCAGGTACGGCCGTGTCCGTCGTGGGTGCGGTTGGTTTTGTTGGACTCATTATCCCCCACCTTACGCGAAAGTTGGTTGGAGTGGATTATCGTTGGATTATTCCATGTTCCGCAGTAATGGGCAGTCTGTTGCTTGTATTTGCGGATCTGGCTGCACGTATGATTAACCCGCCGTACGAGACGCCAATTGGCGCATTGGTTGCCCTCATTGGGGTGCCATTCTTCCTGTATCTGGCGCGTAAAGAAAGGAGGACTCTGTAACGATGGAATCCTCAACAATAGTTGGAGCAGAGCGCAAAAAGAGAGCCAAGAGTGCGATAGTCCTCATTGTGCTTGCCCTATTAATTATTACGGCTTTTGTGGTGAGTATGAACACAGGTTTTACCAAGCTTTCGCCGCTTGAGGTGATGCGTACCCTGTTTGGCGGAGGCACGGCAAAACAGGAATTAATCCTGTTTGAATTCCGTCTGCCGCGTATTGTGATTTCGGTAATGGTCGGTGCGGGACTCGCATTATCTGGTTGTATTTTGCAGGGGGTATCTCGGAATGCGCTGGCAGATCCGGGTATCCTCGGGATTAATGCAGGTGCTGGACTGGTTGTCATGCTTTTCGTTTCCTTTTTCCCGACAACCGCAGCAGCGCCGGTATTTCTGTTGCCCATTCTGGCCCTGATCGGTTCGGGTTTTGCTGCATTTCTGATCTATGTGCTCTCCTACAAAAAAGGAGAGGGCATCATGCCTACGCGTATGTTACTTACCGGGATCGGGGTAGCAGCAGGGATCAGCTCGGCTATGATCGTGCTTACATTGCGGCTTAGTCCGGAAAAGTACCAATTCGTAGCTACCTGGATGGCAGGCAGCATCTGGGGGTCGAACTGGAAATTCGTAACGGCATTGCTGCCGTTTCTCCTCATTCTTATTCCGTTAGTGCTGTATAAGGCACGTGTATTGAACGTATTGAATCTGGGGGACCAGACTGCAAGTGGACTCGGGACTCCGGTTGAGCGTGAGCGGTTGATTCTGCTTGCGGCTGCCGTAGGGCTTGCGGGCTCATGTGTATCTGTGAGCGGTGGTATCGGTTTTGTCGGTCTGATCGGACCGCATTTGGCGCGTCGTCTGGTGGGTCCAAAACATCAGTTCCTGTTACCCGCATCTGCGCTGATCGGTTCATTGCTCGTGCTGGTTGCAGATACGCTGGGCCGTGTCATCCTACAGCCTTCGGAGATACCTGCGGGGATTCTGGTTGCCATTATTGGTGCGCCATACTTCCTGTATCTCTTAAGCAAGACGAAATAGAACGTAATCATTATTGTGTGGTTGCATAAGGAGGACTTCAGTCCATGCTTCGCCGTTTCTTTGCCTATTATAGGCCTTACAAAAAGCTCTTTATTCTTGACTTTAGCTGTGCGATTCTGGTCGCCCTGCTGGAGCTGGCATTTCCACTGGCGGTCAACCGGGTAGTCGATGATCTGCTGCCAGGCGGCCGCTGGGACTGGATTCTATGGGCGTGTCTGGCATTGCTGGGCATCTACTTCCTGAATTCATTCCTGAACTTCGTGGTCACCTATTGGGGACACAAGCTGGGCATTAACATCGAAACGGATATGCGTAAAAGTCTGTTTAATCATGTGCAGAAGTTATCGTTCCGTTTCTTCGATAATACAAAAACAGGACACCTGGTGTCCCGCATGACTAACGATCTAATGGATATCGGTGAGATTGCCCATCATGGTCCAGAGGACGTATTTATTGCGGTTATGACGCTGATTGGTGCATTCAGCATCATGATGAGCATTAACGGCAATCTGGCGGTGTTAACCTTTATCATCGTGCCGCTGATTATTTATCTGTCTCTCTACTTTGGTAGCAAAATGTCCAAGGCATTCAGCCGAATGTTCGGAGATATTGCGGACTTCAACGCTCGTGTAGAGAACAATATCACAGGTATCCGTGTTGTTCAGGCTTTTGCCAATGAAGAGCATGAAAAAGCACAATTCGCTGTGAACAACGGTCGCTTCCGTCAGACCAAGCTGATCGCATACAAAATCATGGCCTGGAACTCCTCAGTCAGTTATATGCTGATGAAGCTGGTGTCTCTCTTTGTCCTGGTATGCGGAACATGGTTTGTCATTCAAGGCAGTATGACCTACGGTCAGTTCATTGCATTTATTATGTTGTCCAATGTGTTCTTGACACCGATCCAGAAGATCAACTCGGTTATTGAGACGTATCCGAAAGGGATTGCAGGCTTCAAACGGTATACGGAGCTACTTGATATGGAACCGGATGTAGAAGATCGTCCAGGGGCCGTATCGGTATCCCATTTGCGTGGAGATATTCGTTATGAGCAAGTGACCTTTGGTTATTCGGATCAGGAGCCTGTGCTCAAAGGTATCGATCTAAATGTACATGCAGGGGAAACCGTGGCCCTCGTCGGTCCATCGGGTGCAGGGAAAACAACGCTGTGCAGTCTGCTGCCACGATTCTATGATGTGCTGGAAGGTCGCATCACGATTGATGGTCAGGAGATACAGGACATGACGCTGGACTCCTTGCGCAGTCAGATCGGTATTGTACAACAGGATGTATTCCTCTTCGATGGAACCATTCGCGAGAATATTGCCTACGGCAAGCTGGATGCATCCGAAGAAGAAATCTGGATGGCTGCCAGACGTGCACAGATGGAACCTTTGATTCAGTCCATGCCGGAAGGGCTGGATACGTTAATTGGTGAACGCGGCGTGAAGCTGTCCGGTGGACAGAAACAGCGTTTGTCCATTGCCCGTATGTTCCTGAAAAACCCGCCAATTCTGATCCTGGACGAAGCTACATCCGCGCTGGATACAGAAACGGAAGCAGCAATTCAGCAATCCCTTGCGGAATTGTCCGAGGGCCGGACCACCCTGGTTATCGCCCACAGGCTGGCTACGATCAAAAATGCAGACCGCATTATTGTCGTTGCCGAACAAGGCATTACGGAGCAGGGACGTCATGAAGAATTACTCGCAGCAGGTGGGGTGTACAGCCGCCTTCACTATGCGCAGTTTGGCGCGTAATCTGTTCGATGTAGATGTAACAATGTTAATACGAGAAGTAACGCCATCGTTCTTGACTTGGAAGGAGTCAGGGCGGTGGCGTTTTTTTCTTTTTCATGATTAAGGGTGTGAGTCTGAGGTACTGCCTTACCGTCACAGGAAGATCATCGAGCAGTAAACGGGGTAAATATAATCAAGCTTACATTTACAATTTTATGATATGTTCATCATGATGAGATCTCTCGCATATCCTTCCTGTGGAACGGAACGTGATATAGAGGGAATGCTTTGACACAAATGGATTAATCCACGTAGGAGGCGAAAAACATGCTGAAAATTCTCATCACCTGCCTGATATTCATTTTGATTCTACTACTCTTGCTTCAAGGGATTCGTAAGCTCTCCAGTACTGGAGGGGGTGCAAGCTTCAGACGCTGGGGTGGATGGTTAATCGGACTCTTCTTGGTGGGCGCTGTACCACTAGGTTTTGCATTGTACACAGAGATCGTGGATGAACGCCTGGATGCTAACATTGGGTTAGGGCTTGCCATGCTGTTTGTGTGGGCCTACTGTGCTGTCTTGTTATGCGCAACATTGGTGATCTGGGGAAGGTACGTGTACAAAAGGGATATAAAGAAATGAGTATTTGGGTTGATGGTGCTGGGCCCGTCAGGAAGTTAAGCGTGAGCTAAAGGCTGAATTCGCAACAATAACCTGATATGGAACGTTAAATTTAGAAAGAGGTGTTATTAAAGGGGGATTTACATATGACCAATCTTCGTCGAGTCCTCATATTGCTCTCAATCCTGATCGTATGCCTTACGGGATGTTCAGGACATATTGAATGCAACTCCGTCCAGACTCAAGCAAATGCACCAAGTGAAGATGGATTCACTGGTTATGTGGTTGAACGCAAAGAAGATTCCATTCTTGTTGTTGATCCCGCATTTCAAGATTACAGTTCCAATGGAGGAAACAGTCGGTATTATCCGGCAAAATGGTTCTCCAATGCGCCTGATCCGCAGATCGGCTCCCGTGTTGAGATCTGGACGGATGGAGGCCCGGAAAATCAGCCCTATCCTGGGCAGGCCAGAGCAGATAAGATAGCGGTATCTTGTCCAGTGGCACCGGATGGTGCGCACATGACGGATGCGGATGCGATTCGTAGCGGACTACGTTCACTTGATGCAGAGAACATGCATATTCCCGTCATAGAGGACACCCGGTTTGATGCAGATACAGAGACATGGACCATTCAGATGCGAGATGCGAAGACAGCAAATGAAGGGCAAGTCGTTCATGTGACCGTGAAGGACGAGGAACAAGTTAAATGATTTTTGAACCGTCAGGAGATCTCCTTTTCTTGGTGGATGCACTTTATGTAAAAGTATGGGAAGACGGAACTGAGCCAATATATTCGGCTATCCAGCCTTCGTTAGTTTAACTACTCCATCTGTAAGTTCCCTCACTGTCCATCATGTATTATGATTTTAAAAAAAGGGAAAGGACTCTTCTGCCATGGAATTATCAAGGTCTCAGCAATTAGCTCAAGAGCATGTAACCAATTATGCAAGAAGCCGAATAAATGAGGCGGAGCAAACCATTAGGAAAATTCTTCGTATGTCCAACATCAAGCTTAATACATTTGAAGATGCTATCACTAAACTAAAATCTCATGCAAGTATCGCTTTACACTTTCACCCAGATCGATTAGATCCGAATATGAAAAGCGTGGCTGAAGCACTACTTGAGCAGGGAGTTTATAAAAGTCAATTTGAAACTTTTTTATCGAATGGAAGTGTATCCGCATTTTCAGGCGGTGAACGTGATTGGGAGAATAAAATGTTTGGCGGAGCGTACCAAATAAATGGCTCAACCAATAGCGAACGTCCCAAGTATGGGGCACTCAATGTCATGTTACATCCCGATGGACCTGCTCCGCGTTTTGGATCATGTTATTTCCTTTTATCCACTGAGGTCTCTCAACGTTGCACGTATACATATTTGGATTCTCATCAAGAACCTGAGGAAAAGGGAACGTATGAGGAATTTGACCTCATTTTGGCTGCTCTCATGAGGGATGTATTCTATAGTAATTTTGCCATTGGTGAAAGAAATCTAACGGTTCAAAAGTTAATTGACCATATGCACGTCAATCTTGAGAAACCATTCCAAAATCCATCAAACCAAGAGCAAAACCGAAATCTGGACCATTATATCGAAGCTCAGGTTCATGGTGACATTTCCCTTGAAAAAGATGTAAAGATGCTTGTTGCCGACCCATCATTTAAAGGCACCCATACAGGAAGAATCTTAGAGCAGACATGTTTAAAGTATTCAATTGATCTCCACTGGCACATGGGCTTTACACTATTAGTTGATGACGTTCCTATGGATTTTCGAGGTCCTTCGATGCCTTCACTAGCCAAGAGAATTGCAAAAAGTGATTTGATTGATGCAAATATCATTGGTTCTGCAGCTATGGACTTGAAACGAAACCCAAGCCATTGGAGCGATCGAGGAACCTACAAAGAAGTTCTACAAGAGTTAAAATTACTCTGGCATGTCTTAGTGAGATATGGAAAGCCAATGGAAGAGTGAAAACATTTTCGAAATTAAAAATATTGAATATGTAGTGATAAAAATGCTAAAACACCAAATTCTTTTTCCTACTTGTTTGCGTATCTCCTGAATTTTAAATTGTTACTCAATAATAGTATTCTAACGACCTTGAGTGCCTAGCCGTTCAAGGTTTTTTTATCATTCAAACGGATTACTGACTATAGATTTATCTATGAATCTGTTGTGACAAAAACGAACGTATGTTTTACAAATAAATTGACTTTTTGTCCTGACAATAATATATTATTGTCAGGACAAAAAAAGAGGTGAAGCAATGTCCGCCAAAAAGATGGGGCGGCCTAAATCTGACAAACCCAAAAGCAGAACGATTGAAATACGTGTTGATGAGGAAATTATGAACAAGCTCGATATTTCGGCTGAGAAGCTGAATACGAATCGATCAGACATCGTTCGCAAAGGGATTGAGAAGATTTACGACGAGCTCCAAAAATAAAAAGGAAGCAGCGCTAGTCCCACGAAGAACACGCTGCTTCCTATACCGCAATCACTTGAATGAGCGACTGCATAAATATCCTACCATGTGTAGAACGTTCATTCAAGTAAGGTGCGAATTGATATACAGGAGGATGCACATGAATTCGATATTAGAAGCATTATATAATGGACGACTTCGACCGGATGAGGTGATGATGCCGACACATCCTGAATACCAAGCGTTAGGGCGGCAGATTGCAGCTCTGACAGAGCAATGGAAGAATCGTTTGAGCGAGAATGAATTTCTTGAGCTTGAACAGTTATTTGACTTGTGTGGCAGATGTGAGGGCATGCATACGGAAGCAGCGTTTGCACAAGGTTTTCGTCTGGGTGCCAACATGCTAATTGAAGTCATGAGTCAGCGGGAGGAATCGGTGTTGGAGTTTAACTAAGTTTAACGATGTGAGCAGAGATCCGGTTTACTTTTACAGCTAAATTCTCAGAAAATGACGGCATACAACATACTTATTTTGCATCATAAAATTGTATCATAAATTCATTATAATAAAGCCCTCCAATCCTCTCTGCATTCAGCAACAGGGTTCGAGGGCTTCACTTAAACATAGAGTTAACAATTTATATATAGGGAAAGAACCTGTTAAACAAATTGTTCCTTAATCCGCTATATTTCCCGCCATTTTTAGGCGACGTGCAATTTCCTTAAAGTCTTCTTGCGATATACCTGGTGCGAATTCTTCCTCGACCGCAGGAGCTTCTGGAATCGGGAATCCTTCAGGTATCCCTTGGATAACTTCAAGAGGTTGTCCATCTTCGGGGTGAGTTCCTTTCCAGATCTGGCCGATCGTGTTGAAATCTTTATCACTATAGGTGTACAGTTTGGTGTGTACCCCTTTTTCTTCATATTTGCGAGCCTCGTTGAAGGCTTTGTTGTTCAGTGAAGGAATAGGAACCAGCTTGGTCACATTTACGCCAGTTGCAATCTCAAGTGCTTTCGCATATGCGACGACATGCACGCCGCCACGTACCAGCAGGAAACCAACCACTTCCCGGGCTGCCGGGTGATCCGTCATCTCATATACTTTCATTTTATGGGTACGAGCGCCACATTCTAGGAAGAAGTTATGCAGCAGATCCTCGACCAGGTTGCCACTGTTGAAGACGTTTGCTCCCGTCCATGGATTACCCATAGAGTCGAAAGGCATTGCGCCTTGAGCACCTGCCAGATAGTGATACGACAGACGAGCGTCTTTCACGGAACCTAGCGGTGTATCGTCGGGTTCATTGTACTCGGTTGAACCTCTGAGGCATTTGTTAATGCCATGAGACACGAGTTCAACATGACCCAATTCTTCGGCCGTGATACTCATGACGAGGTCATAGAAGGGCTTCAACTTTTCTTTGGAGCGAAAATTAAACGATTGATAGAGGTAGTTGTTCAACGTTGACATTTCTCCGAATTTGCCACCGAGCAATTCTTGTATGGCTGCTGCTGCATTCGGATCTGGCTTTTCGACATTAGGAATCTCAATCAGGATTTCATCCAAGCGTTTGAACATATAGGGATAACCTCCTCGAATGTGGTGTTACAGATCACGTAAGTATTCAGATCGTGAAGTCATTCTGTCATGGCTCATTACACGGTTATCCCCTTTTTTAAACATAAAATCAACCAAATGGGACTTAAGTATTACATATCAGATGCCTCATCTCTTCTTCCATTTGTTATTTCCAATTCGATGGATTTTATGTATAATCAGACATTCAAATGGGTCTTCAAGTTACAAGAAAGTCATGAATCCATAAAGGAGTAAGAGATGAACAAGCATTGGATAAAAATAGTTCGGATTGTGATGTTTCTAATGATTCTGATGTACATAAGCAGCGAGCCTGTCACAGCATACGTTGTTACGAACGAGGTTCAGGTGGATGAGGAAACGAGGCAGCTACTTGAAAAGAAATATGGGTTGGAACGTCCTCCGGAGCCGCAGATACAACAACACTTTTTTTCAGGTGACTGGGGTATTAGCTTCCAGACAGGGCCTCCTGATTCGTTTGATCGGCTTGTCCATGTCGTTCCCTTTTCCTTACGACCACTGGCCTGGATCTTTCGTTTATTCGTGTAAAATATAACCCGGACGGGCAGGATAACAGGAAACCTATTGCCCAAGGAGTGAGTGCAACTTGAAAATGCTCATCGTTACACTAATGACGGTGGTTCTAAGTTTGGCAGGATTTACCACAGCCTCGGCTACTGGAGGCGGGGTCCCTGATTATGCGAAGTGGGGAATTATTGCGGTCAAAGAAACACAGACCAAGTATAATGTGGATATTTTGGACTATAAGCATATCGGTCGCATCTCTCTAACCGCGGATCAATCCCGGGAACAGTTCAAGCTATGGGTTCGTGCTAAGGATGGTAAGCAATTCGCAGTCTATGTGAATGTTGATTTTAATCCATCAACACAGCAATTAAAGAAAGTACAATTTTCGGAATCGGATCGACACTGATCCGTTACTGAACTTGGTCATTACAAGTCATGTTTTCATATCAGCAGCACTATGGGTTGAACCAGACTGCCTTAATCTCTAAGGTGAAAGTCTGGTTTTTTTATTTTATAAAATCCTTTTTTTACTATTGAATAAAGAACTTATGTTCGCATATAATATGAAATACAAACAAATGTTCTTATCGGAGGGATGATTATGCTAGGGAAATATATTGGCCAGATGGTGGAGCTTGTCTACATGGATCGTGCAGGGCAGATTACGCAGCGACAGATTCGAATTAACAGTGTACGTGGCGGAATGATTAGAGCATCAGCAGGAAAAGAAGGCTCACCCCGAACATTTCTGGAACAAGGTATTCTGGCATGGCGTCCTGTTACCGATTTGAATGGGGAGGTAAAGTATGCTGAACGACTTTGAACGCAAGATTTTGCGAATTATGGTGAACTATGCAGGACAACGGCGCCGATTACCGCGTATGGATGAATTGGAGAACAAGACGGGACGAAGCAGAGCTTACATTCATGAGTCATTGCTGGAGCTTGAACGCACCGGGCACATCGCGTGGGAGAACCGTTCTACTCTCGAAGGTATACAGATTTTGCAGGCATGGGAACAGGTACAACAGCCAATTCGCAAAAACCAGCCTTCCGGGGACTCCGTAAAATATTTTACGGACTACTAATGAAATAAGAAACGCCAACCCGGATAACCGGATCGGCGCTTACTGTGTCACATGTACCGTGTACATCTATTTTAGAAATGGGGAAGTTGGTCCAGGTTGTTGGTTGGGTTGCCGTCGGCATCGCCGCGAATGTACATTTCTCCATCCTTGCCTTTAAATACATTCACGCCGGCAATAGCGCCAGCCTTTACTTCTGCAAGTGCCTGCTGGTAATCCAGTACACGTCCTGCTGAAGTCTGAAATGCTGTCAGGTCACCGTCGCCATTTTTCTGTACGGCTGTGAAACTCTCGCGTGTCGTTTGATCCATGATGTCACACTCTCCTTATATGACGAGATAGGAATCTGTTTACCTGATTAGCCTATCCGAATTCCTCGGAAGTATGCACCATATGCTGATAAAGACCTGCCAACGTCGAGGTTTTACAAGCTCTTTTTCATACGAACATGCAGAATATCTGCATCATAAAAAGGTTCTTCCGAAATCACTTCATAGCCCAGTTTTTCATAGAATTTCTGTGCCTGACATTGAGCATCCAGTACAGAATAGGATAAGCCGAGTTCACGTGCCCGTTCCTCCATGGCCAACAGAAGCACACGTCCATAACCGAATGAACGATGAGACTCAAGCACCGCGATCCGCTGCATTTTGGCAGTATCCTTGCTGTAGTAGATCAAACGTCCTGTGGCTACAGCTTGCCCATCCGTACTTAACAATACATGATGCACATCCGGACTGATGACATCGTATTGATCGATCTCAATCTCGGCAGGCACCTGTTGCTCAATCACAAAAACGTGATGTCGAATTCCCAGGGCTTGCTCCAGTTGTTCTTCTGTCGATACATAACTAATCTCAGCTGCCAATTCCATTCCTTCTTTCTGCTCTTGCGCGACATATCAGACTGAATTATACAAAAAAATGTTTTTCCTGTATAGTGGAGTCTGGAACATATTGGGAGAGGAGGGGCTAGTGATGGGCATGGCAGGCATCATGGTAATTACATTGCTTATGTCGGCGGGAATGATTGCTCTGTTGTATTACGTGACCAAGAAAGCATACTCACGCAAGTGGGATGAAGATGAGTAATTCACCTGTTAAGCTTCACGGCAAGACTTCACTGCTTCCTCGCGGAGAATATACATCCTGAATCACAGATTTGGAGTATACGTCCAGCCAGACGGGCAGAGATTCACCATTTTCATTGGGCTGTTGTAATTGTTGGAATTGAACTGTATGTTCATCCCTCTCCAAGCCGCAACCAGTAACGGTTGTAATGAGAATCACAAGCCCAGCGAAGGGGAAGAAGCATTTGGTAAATGTATGTTTATTGGATTTTGACCGTTTTGTTATGTTTCTCATAGGGAATTCACCTCGTTGTAGAAATGGTAATCTTTCCTTTATTGTGCACCATTTCGGGTTAATTATAACTAAATAAATCATTGACAATGAACACGGTTACTTGATATGATACTGTTACTTGATTGGGAAACAATTATATATCATGATCTGTTAGCTCAGCTAAGTATAGTAGTATGAGCGCGATTGATACATCTTAATTATTACAGGGCGATAGCTCAGCGGGAGAGCATTATCTTGACAGGGTAAGGGTCGTGGGTTCGATCCCCACTCGTCCTATATGGAAAATTAAAGGCAACTTCTTTTGAGAATTATATCTCAAGAGGGGTTGTTTTTTTGTAGTAATATGGCTACCTCCAATAATATGTGTAGGTGGTTTTTGTTGATAATAAATTTTAGTGGCACAATTTCTCTTCCTCTTTTTTAAACAAAACTTAAATAAAACATAAATTCAGCGTAAGGTTCGTCTTCTATACTTGGTTCTGAGGTCAATATAGAACATGAAAAGGAGAGAATTTATGAATTATTCAAGTCCATTCACGTCAAAATTAGTGAGAGTAGGGATGGCGGGTACACTGGCCTTAATACTGGCAACAAGCCCACTTGCCAACATGGGGCTTGTTGCCGCGGAAGCAGTCCCAGCACCTGTATCTACGAAGATAGATAACACACAGAAAGACTTCTTGGAGCAGACCCCGATTCAATACCAGATCCAGGCTCGGCTGAATGAGAAGGACATGACGATCCAGGGGAGCGAGAAGGTTACGTATCGCAACACAAGCAAGGATACACTCCAGCAGCTGGTCCTTCATACCTATGCTGATGCGAACCTCTCCAAGTCTACACAGGCGACCATGTTTCAACAAGATAATGAAATGATCAGCACCAATAATCCGGATAAGAAACCGGAAGATTTCCTTGGAGGCATCGATATTCAGGCTGTAACCGCAGATAGCCAATCGCTGGATTTCCATAAGGAAAACCAAGTCTTGACCGTGCAGTTGAAAGAGCCCGTTCAACCAGGCGAATCCGTAATATTCCAACTGGAATTTCATCTGAATATACCCTATGGCTCACAGCGAGTTTCCTATTACAAGGACATGATCAATGGTGCACACTGGTTCCCGGTGATGTCTGTATACGACGAGGTTAAGCATCAGTGGAACAAGGCACCGTATAGTCGAACATTTGAGAGCGATTATTACACCTCATCGGATTTTGAGGTTCAATTAAATGTTCCTGATGAATATCAGGTAGCCATGCCGGGTATGATCACCACTCGTGACAGTACAGAACATGGACGTAAGATTGTGTCTGCTGTAGCCGAGAATACGAGAGAGTTTGTTTTCTTTGCAAGTCCTAATCTTCAAGTGGAGCGCGCTACCCGTAACGGTCTGACGGTGGAATACTATTATTACAACGATGGTCCATCCAAGAAAGAGATAGTTGAGCGGTACATTAATCAGGCATTCAAGGTCATCGATTTTTATAGTGAGAAATATGGCAAGTATCCCTATCCGGAGTTCCGAATTGTCGAGACGTATGTACAAGGCGTTGCTGTGGAGTATGCGAGGCTCATTCAGATGGGACAGATTCATGACGGTGCTGTTCCAGAAGAAGATACAACATTTGTTCATGAAATAGCACATCAGTGGTTCCATGCATTGATCGGTAATAATTCGGAGACAGAATCCTTCCTGGATGAAGGAATTGCAGATTTTTCGATGGTCTATTTTGCCGAGAAACACGGAGACAAGCTTAATGGTTTTAGATCCTTACAATTTGATGATTCATCCGTAGAGGTGGCGATTGCGTCAACGAATGATGAAGTAGAGGACTTGGCTAGTTTGGTCTTCTATCAAAAAGGACGACAAGCGATATACCAGCTTTACCGCTCCGTCGGTGAAGAGAAGTTTGATCACTTTATGAAAGAATATTTCAAGCGATATGTGTACCAAAATGCGACGATTGATGGACTTCTTCATACCATCGAAGATGTGCTCGGAAAAGAACAGCGTATGGAAATGGAGACAGCACTATATAAACCTAATTTTGTGTTGAAGCCTGAATACCAGCTATCGATGGAAGAGCGAACCGCCTATTTCCATGACGTTTTTCAATTACAGTATCAGACAGTCATGAAACTGATTCCGGATTTACCTTTTGAAGTCATGAACCGCATGATGGATAAAGTTCTTCAAGGTGAGCGTTTAACCATTGTGCTCAGTGATCGGGTAAGCAAGATAGCAGACAAGCAGCAGGAAGCAATCGTGAGTCAGCTGACCTCATTTTTGGATATGAGCGGTGTGAAGTATGATGTGGTTAGGGATCGTCGTGAACTGAAGCAAAAGATGAAAAAAGAGATCGGCAACAGCAACCTTATTGTCATTGGCAATGCAAAGTCAAACGGACTGGTACAGGCTTTAAAATTCAACATAATCGACCGGGCGAAACAGACGGGGTTTCCTTGGAAGAATACGATGAATCAACCTCTCGTCGCTGGCGCATACGTAACCAAACATCCCTATAACCAGAATCGATTGATGCTTCACTATTTCTGGAATGAGGATCATCTGAGTGATGCGGCATTTGAATCTTTTAAACAGAAAATGCAGGAGTCTATCGGATTCACTAACGATTTTTACCAGTACTATGTATTGGATAACCAAGGCAAAGAGAAATCCGATAAAAAAGTGGCGAATCCCTTATCTTCACTTTTTGCGGTGGAATAAGTCATTGGTTTAAGAAAACATCTATAGTGCAGTTTCTTCGTTCAAACAGGTTAGCCAATTCTTATTGGTTAGCCTGTTTAGTCATGTTTAACATAAGCAAACCGTTGGTAGTATGCAAACCAGACTTAGAATAATAGGCTGCAAGATGGGCATAATGCTTTAACAGAAAGGCAACTTCATGAATATACTTATCGGGAGTAAACAATAGGAGGGATTAATATGAAGGATCAACATTATCCGGGCGTACCAATGAAAGGGACAGTTGCTGATTACAACTGTAAAGGAAGTAAAGGAATGAACAAAATGAAAGCGTATTCATATAGTGCTAGAATTCGCCCTATCATTCGTGTTACTCAGGAGCCAGCTGTGAATGAGGGTAATGTTGTTGATTTTTTAATCCTATTTAAGGACACTTCGGATGTTTTATATACGCGACCGGTAAATGGTAATACCCTGCTTACCAAGGAGTTGAGTTCCCATGTCTATGACTGAAAATATTGCTCAGGCAGCACTCGATGCAGCGATGAAGGCAAACAGGGCTATTGCGCCTTACGATTATTGCGATGCAGAATCCAGACGGATGTACACGCCTCAATTTGATAAAAAAATGGACAATCCTATGTATACCGCTGCAATGGCAGGTCTTCAATCGATCTATTGGTTTCGGGCGATCAAGGTGAAGGGGCTTATTCCTGATGCAAAAGCAGATTATTATGCTACGTATTCTACCAATCATAATCGTATCGGTGGAATTGGACTTGCTTATTCCAACAGTCCGACAGGACCATGGACCAAACACGGACAGGTGTACCTCGATACCGTGGTTGGGAATTCAACGGAAACTCCATTTGTGATCTGGAACGATGAAGAACAATTGTTCTTCATGTATTATCAACAAAACGGACTTGGGATCAATCAATCGACGGCACTTGCGACCTCTGTAGATATGATTAACTGGACAAGAGTGGGTCTGATTCTGGACAAACCTCCCGGTTTCCCAGGTGATGGTCATACCGGATACTTCTCGTGCTTCAGAAATGGCGGCAAATGGATCGGTTTCTCGGTGATGGGCGGTGGTGACTTTGGCCGTAAATGTATTTGGTATTCTCATGACGGACGTAACTGGTTAGCTGATCCAAGACCATTAATGGGTGGTAATGATGCAACTTTAACAGCGGGAGAAAACATTTCGAGACCCAATGCTGGTGTATTTATGTACAAAGGGAGCATGTGGTGGCTGGGTATGTTATCGGCTTATGCTTCCGGTGGGGTTACGACTGTAGCTCGGCCTGCCATTGCCAAGATCAGCCCAGACTTTCGTCAACTGCTGGAAAAACCTTCAGATATATATTTTCCGGCATTGAGTTGGGAGACGACGAATATGCAATCCTTGATGGTATCCGTTATGGACGGTGTAGTGTACGTGTATTACAATACCGATGATAATATCGGTGTAGCCTATTCGGTGGGGGTGTAGAGATGGTTATACGTGATGCAGCCGGTCAGATCGTGCCCTTTGGAAAGGTCCACAAACAGCTTGTGGCCGATTTTCTTTACGGAACGTTACCGGATTGGGTGGAGGTGGTAGGTACCCCTACGTTTGAGCCTTTGCCCGACAGAGGAACCGTAACAGTTACAACACCGGCAACGGCAGGAGGCACGGCAGAGTTGAAAATGAAACATCTGATTGACAGCTCGAAAGTAACCGCTATTGCGGTCACTGTTGAAGCGCTGCAATTGAACGGGAATATTGGTATCTCGGTTCAGGTCGGTATTAAATCAAAGGATAGCAAAGCAGGAATCACCTTTTTTCAGAACGTCAATCAGAAGTATGGTATGGTCCGTGCCTATAAAGCAGACGGAACGTACACGGATTTTAAGCAAAATATGGTGTTCTTCACCACGCAGGGTGTGGCGGGAGATGAGGCACAGAACCGAAAGAACCTGACAGTGCTGCTCTGCACCGGGTTGCAGTTCTCGGCTGGGTTCGAAAGACCTTCCGTGTGGCTTGGTGCGGATGATCAGTATGGAGGTGTTGCTGCTGACCTTAGCGGTGGGTTGTTCCAACATGGAGAACTGCAATGTCTGTTGAAACTGACCACAAGTAAGGCCGAGGTCAAGTATTTCAAATGTGCACAGGTGAAGGTTGATATCTGGAGTAACTGATTGGAATAACGAAGAGAACAATTTTCAATAGTCCTGTCTTCGATAGAGACTGTTCGTAAGGATAATCGTGTACGATCAGTGTTGACGATAAAAGGTATATGTAGAAGTCGCTCTGTAAGCGGCTTCTTTTTAGTTTTTTTAAATAATGATTTACAAACACAATTAAATTGTGTAAAATCAAATTGTTAGCAAAACAAAAAACAAGAAATCATGTTTAACCAATAAAATTAAATTCGAAGAGGAGTCTTTCACATGAAAACATTATATGAAACTACAGTAATCAATACAGGCGGACGTCAAGGAATTGTACAATCCCCAGATAACGTGTTTATGTTGGATGTTGCTGCACCCCCCGAGCTTGGAGGCAAAGTAACAACGGCTACGAATCCGGAGCAACTGTTTGCAGCGGGATATAGTGCTTGTTTTAACTCCGCGTTGGAGTTTCAATTGAAGAAACACAATGTCACTATTGAGAGAAGTACGGTATCTGCAACGGTAGCGCTGGTTACTGACCCTACAGATAATGGCGTGAAGTTGGAAGTTGAGCTTGAGGTGAAGATCGAGGGACTGGATGAGGAAACAGCGCATAAATTTGTGAAACTTGCTCACGACTACTGCCCGTACTCCAAAGGGATCAAAGGTAACGTCAAAGTTAACGTGGAATTGGCGTAATTATAAAGTCCTATAAAACGTATATTTAAAACTCAAAAGACACCTTTACAAAGCTGCCCCTTTACAAGAGAGGTAAATGTGAAGGTGTTTTTTATTTTTTCAATCAAGTAACGAAGGAGCCATTATGGTTGAAATATACCCCGTTGGGGTATATTATAGATATAAAGATTCAAAACTTAAAGGAGGATGCAATATGAAAAAGTATACCATGATGATGCTGACCCTATTGATCACAACAAGTCTAATGATAAGTGGATGTGGCACAAGCACAGAACAGAAAAGTGACGCTGACAGTGCGGGTGGTAGCCAGAGTCAAACAGAAATGCACCATTCTGATTCTGGAGAGCTGCCATCAGGAATCAAGGATAAGTCTAATCCTACATATCCTGTAGGCAGCCAGGTTATGATGAATGCTGAACACATGCCCGGAATGAAGGGGGCAGAAGCTACGATTGTTGGAGCTTATGAAACGACCGCTTATGCTGTCACGTATACACCAACAACGGGTGGAGAGCCGGTGAAGAATCACCAATGGGTGATTCAGGAGGAAATCAAAGATCACGCAGATCAACCCTATGCAATCGGAACAGAGGTTGAGCTAAACGCTGATCACATGCCTGGTATGGAAGGGGCTACAGCTATAATTGATTCAGCCGAACAGACGACGGTGTACATGGTGGATTACACACCAACAACGGGTGGCGACCCGGTGAAGAATCATAAGTGGGTCACCGAAGATGAGTTGTCTGCACAATAGATGATAGGATTCCGTTACAGAAAAAATCAATTCCACACTCAATTATGGGTTATAATGGTATTAGGATTAAACAAAGATGCTGAAAGGGGAATGTACTTATGATGGATTTTAGCAAACCACCCCATGGCTCTGAGACTGATACCCACCGTCAGCGTCATCAGGAAGATGAACAGAAGTACCTGTCCGGAGGGAAGAGCATCTGGTATGAAATTAGCAATTGGCTCATTCTCGGAGGCATTCTCCTGGTCATTTTCTTATTATTTAAATACGTATTCTAAATAGACACACAACCGGGCGAATCCCCATATGATGCATTACATCAGTAAGCACTTGGGGAAATGGGGAATCCGGGATGGCAAAGGCAAAAGGAAAGAAAGCTCCCGCGCTGAAGAGTGACAAAATTCGTGTGTCCATGAAGTTGGTCACTTCGGATGTATGCGAGAGATGTAAGACACCATGTACACGAGGAATGGAGTACGCTGTGCGGATGAGAACCGAAGGGGCTGTAGGCAAAGGTGTTCCCTGTATACTGACCCGCCATACTTCTTCGTAACTCTGCATGTAATTCCGTATATATAACAATAATAGGACAGAGGCATCCTTTAATGAGGATTGCCTCTTTTTGAGTATTCCAAGGGGTGGAAAAAATGTTGGATAAAAAATGAAAAATGATGAAAAACAGCGCAACTTTGTGGATGAATCTGCAGTATACATGTACAACAGCTAGCAGCAGGGGAGGGAATATTGACGGGATGAAATGGAAACGAATATTGCTTTGTGTCACGGTATTCTCCTTGCTCGGCGGGTCTTTATTGTTTGCGGATTCGGTGAACGAGAAGATTCGAGTTCTCATTAACGGCAAGGAAGCAGCTGACGGAGGTTATCTCATTGATGGAACGACCTATGTACCTGTAAGGGAAGCCGGAGGCGTCGTCAAATGGGATAGCAGTAACAAGAGAGTAACGGTGATCAAACCGAATGTACATATTTTTCTCTTTAAAGGAGATACTGTATTTGGCAACGTTAACGTGGGTAAACTGAAATTCAATGTATTTTCACAAGTGGACAGTTTAACAGCAGATGTAGCTGCCGTGAAAGTAACAATCACTAACCCGAGCGGTCAGGTCAAGGATATCCAGTCACAGGAGCTTACAACGCAGAAGGATAACTTCTGGTTCCGCACATATGATTTTACGTACGATTTCAGTCGTGCTGGCAAGTACCAAGTCGGTTTTCATATTAAAGAAAATGCAAACAGCAACTACGTCCTGGTAGCGGAGAAAATCATTACAGCGCTGAATGATTGAAGCGAAAGTAACGCTACCCCTTTTAAATTGACCTGACTCAATGAACATGTTACGATATGCAAGGTTACACAATTTCTATTTATAAAGCGAGGTATTTCAATGAGCGATCACACACATGAACACGGCGATGGCTGCGGATGCGGGCAAGACCACGACCACGACCACGAGCATGAAGAAGTCCTTCTCACATTAACAGACGAGAACGGCCAAGACGTGGAAATGGTTTTGGTGGAGACGTTTGACGTGGAGAAGCATGTTTATGCGCTCCTGCTGGAACGTAACAATCCTGAAGCTGACGGCATCATCCTGCGTATGGAAGAAGAAGACGAGGAAATGGTGCTCTACAATATTGAAGACGAAGAAGAGTGGAACCGCGTTGAAGCGGCTTACAACGAACTCGTTGCATCACAAGAATAGTCAATCTTTTGGAACATAACATGAAGGCTCCTTGATTTCAAGGGGCCTTTTGTTTGTTTTCAAGAGGTATGTGAGCATTATCTAGACTGTATTGAAAGAAAAATAGACGGAAAAATGCAAACAACTTGTCTCATAAAATAAAAAAGGACCAAGTCTGAGGCTTGGTCCTTCAAGTTCATTCCATTCACAGGGTGATGGAGTTGTGTTAGAAAATGGCATCAGCTTCCACGATCACTTTAACGTTAGTTACGCTGCGATCTTCGGGCCCTTTGACGGGTAATCCAACTTCGACATGGTCGATGATATAATCGATGTTCTCTTGGGTAATAACCTCACCCGGTAACAGGATTGGAATTCCTGGCGGATAGACATAGATGAATTCCGAAATAATACGTCCTGCAGATTCCTTGAATGGAATCACTTCGGTATCACCATAGAATGCATCCCGTGGAGTCAGCATCAACTGTGGAATATCCGGAACTTTAACCACCAGTTCATGGGCCGGGTTCACTTGATAATAGGTACGGGAGAGATCCTGCAAAGCGTTCAGCAAGATGTCCACGCTGTCATCCGTATCTCCTGGCGTGATGAGACACAGAATATTGTACATATCACTAAGTTCGACCTCGATGTTGTAATGTTCACGCAGCCAGTTCTCTGTCTCATATCCTGTAATGCCTAGATGGCGGACATGGATCGTTACTTTGGTGGGATCATAGTTAAAGGTAGCTTCTGTACCCAGCAGCTCTTTGCCGAAGCAATACAGTCCATCCATGTCGTTAATCGAACGTCTGGCGAACTCAGCCAATTCAATCGCCTTCTGTGCAATTTCACGACCGTGGAGTGCCAGATTACGTCTGGATGTGTCGAGTGAAGCGAGCAAAATATATGAAGTTGATGTTGAAGTGAGAAGGCTCAGGATCGTCTGTACACGCTGTGGATTCACGAACCCGTTCTTCGTGTTCAGGTTGAGTACGGAGCTCTGCGTCATGGAGCCACCAAGCTTGTGAACACTGGTTGCAGCCATATCGGCACCTGCTGCCATCGCTGACAACGGCAGATCTTCATGGAAATGAATGAGTACGCCATGTGCTTCATCAACAAGCACAGGGACTTGATAGCTATGTGCTAGCTCAACAATCTCTTTCAGATCTGTTACCACACCGTAATAGGTCGGGTTAATCACGAGCAATGCCTTCGCATCCGGATGACGCTCAAGTGCGCGACGGATAGACTGTGTGGTCACTCCATGGTCAATGCCCAGATTGGCATCTTGTGAAGGAGAGACAAATACGGGTTTCGCGCCTGAGAAAATAATGGCGGAAAGAACTGATTTATGCACATTACGGGGCACAATAATTTTGTCACCCGGTGAGCATACAGACAGAATCATGGTCATGATGGCACTGCTTGTGCCTTGTACACTAAAATAGGTATAATCGGCTCCGAAGGCATCTGCTGCCAAAATCTGTGCTTCCTGAATGACACCGGTTGGCTGATGCAAGTCATCCAACGGTGCGATGTTAATCAAATCTATGGAGAAGGCATTATCGCCAATAAATTCACGGAATTCGGTATCCGCTCCCAATCCTTTTTTATGGCCCGGAATATGAAACTGTACCGGATTGAGTGCCGCATGATTTTTTAAAGCGGTAAACAGCGGCGTACGGTGGTGATTCATCAGTGCTGTCACAACCCTTCGTAATAAAATTGGTAAACAAAGATGAGTATAGCAAATTAAGAACCGAATGCAAGCAGTATAATCGACAAATTTTTAAATTGCCGAGATTTGGGCACATTCCTCAGGGTTACACTATGGATAGGGGATTGGCAAATGAACGCCGAAAGGGGAAAAAGAATGCAAACCGACACAAAACCAGCCAAAATCTTGCGCTCTCCGTTTTTCATCGCGATGTGGCTGACACTTTTTCTAGTTGAAATTATCAAAGGGGCCCTGTTGGTAGCTGTTCTGCCCGTGTATATGGACAATATTCTCGGTCTGTCTGCAGGCGTCATCGGTGTGGCATTTGCTCTTCAATATCTGGGAGATAATCTGTTCCGGGCGCCCTCCGGCTGGGCAGCAGAACGGATCGGGTTTCGTGCAACGATGGTCACAGCCCTAATCTGTACCTTAATCGCTGTTATTATGATCCTTTTTCTTAAAAGTGCATTCGGACTGGCTATGGCCTGTCTGATCCTTGGCATTGGTACGTCACCGCTCTGGCCTTGCGCCATGACAGGGGTGACTGCGATGTCAGGCCCACAGAACAAGAATGGTACAGCAATGGGGGCGCTGGAGATGGCTGCTCTGGGCGGTACAGGGCTTGGACCAGTGGGCATGAACTGGCTGCTGGAGCGCACGCATCATGATTATCGCACCATTTTTCTTGTATTGATGGGGTGTGCCATTCTCGTTATTCTGGTGGCCATGATTCTTCCCGGACGTGTCACTGTTGAAGGCGAGCATGCCGAGCAAGTGGCGAAGAATAGAGATGTGAAATATCCAGCCAAACCGAATCTGCTCACGCCGTTCATCCGGCTGCAAAAGAGTGTGAAGGGCACACTGCAACGGGTGCGCAGTACGCTTAATGTCAATCCACTGGTGTATCCTGCCTTGTTTATGCAGTCGTTTGTCATCGGGCTGCTCAGTCCGGTAATTACGCTATATACACGCACAGACCTGCACATCTCACCGAACCTTTACAGTTTGTTGCTGATTGCAGGTGGTGGAATAACCGTTATTGCCTTACTGCCTGTAGGTAAGATGGTAGACAGGTTTGGCACGAAACCGTTCCTGAACGTTGGTTTTTTGATGGCGGCAGCGAGTCTGTTCGCATTCTCCTCGATAACATCCATTCCGGTGGTGTTTGGTGTTGTCATGCTGGTAGGAATCAGTTATGCCATGATTTTGCCTGCCTGGAATGCTTTTGTAGCTACGCTGATTCCCAAAGGGGAGCGGGGAGCGATCTGGGGCTTCTTCCTTACATTGCAGGGGTCAGGCATGGTTGTAGGCCCCATTGTATCCGGACTGCTGTGGGACCACGTTAGCCATCCGGCCCCATTCATCGGAAGTGCCATCGTCATGGCAGGACTTGCGGTCGTGCACTTTGTATTATCCCGCAATCCGTTTCGCACCGCTCCAGCCAAATAAGCAAAAGAAAGGGAGTTCCACCAACCTTCTTGGTTGTGGAGCTCCCTTTTTCGCGTCCTTTATATCATGGATATCAGGGGCTTGCCCCTATGCTCCTGCGGAAAGCTGCAATCCTGCGGCCCTTTCGGTGAAAAATAGTCAAATAACCAAGTACCCTTACATAAAATGAAGTATAAAATAGGGTAAGCCGATTGAGTAGAAGCGATTGAAGACGAGGGCCGGAGCAATTCCGGTACAGATGGAGGGAGTGCCGTGAATAAGAGTTATGAAGTTGAATATTGCAATCTGGAGCTGCGGTTCAACCGTCGGCATATCCAAAATTTGATCAAAGACCTTATTCGTGAGGGGTATTCACTATATTGGAGCGAGGACGAATCCTTTTTTATCCTGTCTGTCCGTACTGGCCGCAAGCTGGTAAAGCTCCGTTTTCAACAGACACGCAGTGGGAACTATAAGATGACAGGCGATTACATTATCAAGGACGCCAAGCTGGCAGAGTGGCTGGAAAAGCTGATTGGAGATACACGTGGGCATGCGGTTGTGAAGCGATTCAAGGATCAGCAGATGACCGTGGAGAACATTTTATTCGGTGAAGTGATTCGGCTCGTGGAAGTTTCAGGGTTCAAACAGCGTGTGATATTTCAAAAGGAACCTGCGCCAACGGCGGAAGAGATGGAAGAAATGTTCCTCTCGCGTGAAGGCGAGGAAAGGCTCATGTTGTTGCGCATGGAAGTGGACGATGAACTGGAGCGCCTGTACACGGCCATGCAGATGGATAATGTCGAAAAAGCAAATGCTTGCCGTGAGGTCTTAAAACAGCTGTCTGGACATTTGTTAATGCTGGAAGGTTGATCAAGACAAGGCCGTATTTATGAAAATACGATGAACACCTCAGCAGATTGGGGTGTTTTCTCGTTGGGTAACTGTGCCACGGGGTTCACTTCTATACATAAAACCGTTAAAATGGGAGTATTGTTGAGAATTTATTTCAATAAAATTAATTGGAGCAAAGGATGGAGGACCAGATGACAAAACAACAAATCGGCGTAATTGGCCTGGCTGTCATGGGCAAAAATTTGGCCCTTAACATTGAAAGCAGAGGTTTCTCGGTATCGGTATATAACCGTTCCCCGGAGAAAACCAATGATCTTCTGAAAGAAGCTGAGGGTAAAAACCTGACAGGCTCATTCTCCATTGAAGAGTTCGTAGCATCCCTGGAATCCCCGCGCAAAATTTTGATCATGGTACAAGCCGGCAAAGCGACCGACGCTACCATTGAACAACTGCTTCCTCACCTGGATGAGGGCGACATCATCATTGATGGAGGGAACGCATACTTCCCTGACACGCAACGTCGCAGCAAAGAGTTGGAAGACAAAGGCATTCGCTTTATCGGTACAGGTGTATCCGGTGGTGAAGAAGGCGCACTGAAAGGCCCTTCCATCATGCCAGGTGGACAGGAAAGTGCTTATAAACTGGTTGAACCGATCCTGACGGCGATCTCGGCCAAAGTCGGTGACGATCCATGTTGTACATATATTGGACCAGACGGTGCCGGACACTATGTGAAAATGGTGCATAACGGTATCGAGTACGGAGACATGCAGTTGATTGGTGAAGCGTACCACTTGCTCAAATCCGTATTGAACGTTTCCGTTGAAGAGCTTCATGCGATCTTTACGGAATGGAACCAAGGAGAGCTGGATAGCTACCTGATCGAAATCACGGCAGATATCTTCTCCAAATACGATCCGGAAACCGGCAAACCAATGGTTGACGTCATTCTGGACGCTGCTGGACAAAAAGGAACAGGTAAATGGACAAGCCAAAGCGCGCTGGATCTCGGCGTACCATTGTCCATGATTACAGAATCCGTATTCTCCCGGTTCTTGTCTGCGATGAAGGACGAGCGTGTAGCAGCTAGCAAAATCCTGAGTGGACCAGCGACGGAAGCGTTCTCCGGCGACAAAAAAGCGTTCATCGAGAGCGTGCGTAAAGCCCTCTTCGCAAGTAAAATCGTATCCTACGCACAAGGGTTTGCACAAATGCGTGCAGCTTCCGACGAGTATGGCTGGGATCTGAAATATGGCAACATTGCCATGATCTTCCGTGGCGGCTGCATCATCCGTTCACAGTTCCTGCAAAACATCAAGGAAGCTTATGATAAAGACGCAGCACTGAAAAACCTGCTCTTGGATCCTTACTTCCAAAACATCGTTGAGTCTTATCAAGGCGCTTGGCGTGAAGTTGTAGCGGCGGCTGTAAAACAAGGTGTTCCGGTACCTGGCTTCTCCAGCGCACTGTCTTACTACGACAGCTACCGTACGGAGCGTTTGCCCGCAAACTTGCTGCAGGCTCAACGTGACTACTTCGGCGCTCACACGTTCAAACGTGTAGACAAAGAAGGCAGCTTCCACCACAACTGGATGGAGTAGTACCACATATACGAGTCGATGAGATTTGGCTAAAGCGCCCTTAAGCAGGAGCTTTGACCTGTTGAGAGGCTCGAAAGAGGCTTGGCGTTCCGGTTATTGCCGGTTAACGCCAGGCCTCTTTTTTTCGTGAATAAGCTCATTGGAGTTCGTTAGGTTGCTGGTTGGTTACTGATGGAGAGATCTTGGGGCTCAAAAGTACTTCAGTATGATCTGGCGTCCTTAAGATGCGGAAGTTACTTGATCTGCCTTGAAAGTATTCATGGATGTTCGAAAGGAAGTCGGTAAGGGTGATGGTCTTTCCCAGTCCGCGGGGCTGTGTTATGATAGGACAAAAGTGCTCACGAATTGCTTGAATTAAAGGAGTGTACACCTTGAGCAAGTCTAACAATATTATTCTCATCGGCATGATGGGAACCGGCAAATCAACCGTCGCTGACATGCTTGCACGCGAGCTTGGTTACCGATTGATTGATGTGGACGCCGCGGTGGAGAAAGAGGAAGGCTGTACGATTCCAGAACTGTTCACTGGCAAGGGCGAGACGTATTTCCGTGATGCCGAGAGTCGCATGTTGTGCTCGGTACTGGAGAAAAAGTCACAGGTCATAGCGACCGGAGGTGGCGTGGTGCTTCGTTCGGATAATTGTGACGTGATGTCGAAGAATGGTTGGGTTGTTGCCCTGACTGCTGATCCGGCAGTGATTGTAGAGCGTGTTAGCGGTTGTGACAATCGCCCGCTTCTCGCAGGCAATGCAGAGGAACGCATTCAGACGATTATGGAAGAACGAAAAGATGCATACCGGTTCGCGCATTATACGGTGGATACAACCGAGTTATCCGCTGGTGAAGTGACTCGTTTAATTTTAGCGCATTACCGCGTCTAAGCTTGTTATCATCGAAGTTTGTTGCTTGATAGAGGGTAGCAGATATAAGAAAACGGGCCATATTGGCCCGTTTGCCGGAGTGGAGTAGAGTCACGAGTTTATAGTGTCTTAGCTCCGATTCTTTCTAGTCTTCCTGTTGCCATTGAAGCATGCCGCCGATCATGTTCGTACAGCCTTCATATCCGAGTTGCTGCAGATATTCACAGGCACGTTCACTGCGGTAACCGCTACGACAGATGATGACAATCTCGCCTGTCTTATCAATCTCAGACAGTCGGTCTGGAATCTGTCCAAGCGGGATATGCTTGGCTCCTTCGATCATGCCTTGCGCGACTTCATCGTCCTCGCGGACGTCTATCATCTGCAGCTTCTCTCCCGCCTGTAAACGGCGGCGCAGCTCAGACGTTTCAATTTCAGCTATTTGTGTCATATTCAGGTCCTCTTTTCTGTATGGACTTAACGCCTATAATGATACCCAAGCGATGTACGGAATGTCAATTTGGCGACAATATAATCAATGAAGGAGAATTTCATCCATGGACGTTATTGTTAAACCAACCCCTACCCTGAACGGGGAAATCGGAGCTCTGTCCTCCAAAAACTATACTACCCGCTATTTGCTGGCTGCTGCGTTGGCAGAAGGCACAAGTACCATTCATTTCCCGGCACACAGTGAAGACAGTGACGCCATGCGCAGATGTATTCGCGATCTTGGGGCAGTGCTTGAAGAGGACGACAGCAAGATTGTGATCCAGGGTTTCGGCAGTCATCCTCGTGATGTGCGTGAATTGAATGTAGGGAATGCGGGTGCTGTACTTCGTTTTCTGATGGGCGTTACGGCGCTCTGTCCTGAAGTTACCTTTGTGAATACGTACCCGGATTCGCTCGGCAAACGGCCGCATGATGACCTGATCGATGCACTGGGTCAACTGGGTGTAGAAGTGCAGCACGAACAGGGGCGCTTGCCGATTACAATCAAAGGCGGTAACGCCAAGGGTGGACATATTCGTGTATCCGGCTCCGTCAGCTCCCAATATCTGAGCGCATTGTTGTTTGTTACGCCTTTGCTTGGAGAAGACAGCACCATTGAAGTGCTGAATGACCTGAAATCCAAGGTCGTGATCGGACAGACCCTGGAAGTGCTGGAGCAGGCAGGCATCGTTATCCATGCAAGTGATGATTACATGTCCTTCCGTGTACCAGGTGGACAGGCTTACCAGCCAACGACCTACACGGTTCAAGGAGACTATCCGGGCTCGGCAGCGGTTCTTGCCGCAGCAGCGGTTACACAGTCTGATGTGAAGATTTTGCGTTTGATGGAGCAGAGCAAACAAGGTGAACGTGCTATCGTTGACGTTCTGCGCATGATGGAAGTACCGCTGACACATGAGAACGATGTCGTACACGTTCAAGGCAATGGCAGATTGAAAGCGATCGAATTCGACGGGGATGCTGCGACGGACGCCGTTTTGGCTATGGTAGCCGCAGCTGTGTTTGCGGAAGGCACGTCACGGTTCTATAATGTAGAGAACCTGCGTTACAAGGAATGTGACCGAATCACTGATTATTTGAACGAACTGCGGAAGGCAGGAGCGAACGTGGAAGAGCGTCAAGCTGAGATTATCGTACATGGACGTCCGGAAGGCGTCGAAGGCGGCGTTGAGATTAACGCTCATTACGATCATCGCGTAATTATGGCGCTTACAGTCGTTGGTCTGCGTTCCAAGGAGCCGCTTCGTATTCGGGATGCACACCATGTAGCCAAGTCTTATCCGCAATATTTCGATCATTTGCAGGCGCTTGGCGCCTCGGTTCAATGGGTAAAAGAGTAAAACAACTGAAAACCTGTCTTTTGAACACGCACTTTAATCAGAAAAGGATGGTGCTTGAACATGGAATTTAACAACCCTACTCGTGAAGAAATTGGACAACTTTTGCGCAATGCAGGCAACATCGCAGTCGTCGGCTTATCAGACAAATCGGATCGTACGTCCTATATGGTAGCAGAAGCCATGCAGAGCAGAGGCTATCGCATCATCCCGGTTAACCCACAGGTACAGGGGGAAATTCTCGGAGAGACGGTATATGCCACGCTTGCGGATATTCCAGAGCCGGTAGACATTGTTAACGTGTTTCGCCGCGAGGAGTTTTGTGCGGATGTGGCTCGTGACGCTGCTGCCATCAAAGCGAATGTACTGTGGCTGCAGCTTGGCATCCATAGTGATGAAGCGGTCCAGATTGCTGCGGAGAACGGCATGACAGCGGTAACGAATCGTTGCATCAAGGTAGAGGATTCCATCGTTCTGCGCGGCGGTGGACGCGGCTGAGAAGCCCGTTCACCTGTGATCGGATGATCTCCTGATCGCACCCAATTGAATGTATATAGGATGAATCCCGTTAACTTGAAGTTGACGGGATTTTTTCTATGCTATTTTGCCGTATTAATTACCAATTGGTTACTGTTTTGCTTTGACAAAACGTTGCGTAAAGCTTACCATCTAGGATAGAAAGGAGAGGTCGCCATGAATTGGCTCGGATCCTTGCAGCAGCTCGGACGAGCGGTAATGCTGCCTACAATGGTCCTGCCCGCCGCTGCAATTTTGCTCAGTGTTGGCAGTCTGCCTTGGGACGCCTGGGGATTGGATGTTGTCGGTGAAGTGTCTACCGTGGCCGGACACGGTATTTTTTATTTCTTACCGTATTTGTTCGCTGTCGGTGTAGCACTGGGACTCTCCAACCAGGCCGGACAAGCGGGACTCGCTGCGCTGGCTGGTATCGTGATATATGATCAGGTGACCCGCAACTTCAGCGACGGCACCGTTCAGCCCGCTTCCTTAATTGGAATCATACTCGGCGCGCTTGCCGGGGGAATGCATAATCGGTTCAAAAGTATTAAATTACCTGAAATTTTACAATTTTTCGGGGGTTCGAGGTTTGTTTTACTCATTGTTGGACTCTGCTCGGCACTGTTCTCTTGTTTTATGTTATGGCTTGCTCCGATCCTGCAGCATGGATTGAACGGCATTGCCACTTGGGAATACAGTCTCGGGGGTTTTGGACTGTTCATTTACGGGGTGTTATACAGGGTGCTGGTCGCTTTCGGGCTTCATCACCTGCTTAACAATGTGTTTTGGTTCCAGTTAGGGACGTTTGAAACGCCTGATGGTAACATTGTGCAAGGGGATTTGCCCCGATTTTTTGCAGGTGATCCAACAGCAGGATTCTTTATGGCAGGTTTGTTTCCCATCATGATGTTTGCCATTCCGGCAATAGCCTTTGCTATTATTCAGGAAGCCAGAGAAGATCTGAAACCGAAAATCAAGAAAACTTTTCTGACATCGGCACTCGTTTGTTTTCTAACTGGAGTATCGGAACAGATTGAGTTTGCTTTTTTGTTCGCGGCACCTTATCTGTTCATCGTGCATGCAGTGATGTCCGGCGTTGCCATGTGGATTAGTTACTGGCTCGATATCCGGCATGGATTTTCTTACTCCGCAGGTATTATTGATTACATACTCAATTTCCATCTATCGGAGAATGCTTGGAAGCTCATTCCGATTGGCATACTATATGGGCTGGTTTACTACTTCCTGTTCCGATGGGCGATTCGTACATTCAAGATTCCAACACCGGGACGTGAAGAGGGATCGATGCTGGAAGATTGGGTAGGGAACATTCCTTATCAGGCCCCTTTGATTCTCGAAGCATTGGGTGGAAAAGGAAATATTGTACAGGTTGAGGCCTGTATTACACGCCTTCGCCTGACTGTGCATGATGACCGCCTGATCGACACGGCGGCCATGAAGAGTATGGGGTCCGCCGGACTGATCAAGCTGGGCGGCGGTAACGTACAGGTGGTATTCGGTACCTACTCGGAATTGATCCGGGAAGAAATCGCGAAACTGCTCGAAAGAGATCTGCAACAGGTTCTGTTCTGTGCTCCCGTTCAGGGGAAGATGCTACCGATTGAAGAGGTTCCAGATCAGATCTTTGCAGCCAAGCTTGTCGGGGATGGGGTAGCCTTTGTCCCGGAACGTGGAGAGCTGGTATCACCTGTGTATGGAACGATTATGCATCTGTACCCGACCATGCACGCCCTGGGGATTTCCACCCGTGAAGGGCTTGAGGTGTTGCTGCATATCGGCATCGATACATCTCAGTTGAAAGGTCATTTTGAAGCTTTTGTTCAGGAGGGCGATACGGTGGAGCCAGGGCAATTGTTGATTAAGTTTGATCTGGCGGTACTTCGCGAGCAAGCGGCGTCACTGACAACACCCATGGTAATTACGAATCCGGATCGTGTAAAATCATGGAGTTTTGCTCCATTTAAGCAAGTAAAGAAAGGTCAGGCATCCGTTATGTCCGTGGTGCTCTATGACAGGAACGTTGGAGGGGTAGAATGAAGATACAAGGCATCAACGGAGCTGCAGGCATAGCCATCGGCAAAGCATTTGTCCTGCCCAGTTGGGAATGGGATCTGCCGGATCAGAAGATGGATTCGGTAGATCTCGCCCAGGAGTTCGAACGGCTGTATGAGGGCATACGGACATCAAAGGATGAGATCGAATATATCAAAAATGAGTTCAAGGAAGTCGTTGGTCCCGAGGAGTCCAGTATTTTTGATGCACATCTGGCCATCCTCGAAGATCCGGTATTCATGAACGAAATCCGCGGCATTATCGAGCGTCAGTACAAGGCTGCAGAAGTGGCGGTCAAAGAAGCCATTGACCACTTTGTTACGATGTTTGACCTGCTGGAAGATGAATATATGAAGGAGCGGGCTATTGACATCAAGGATGTGGGTAACCGTCTGCTCAAGCATTTGCTCGGCGCACCGGAGATTACACTTCCTTCGGATACCCAGCCTTATGTACTTGTTGCGAAAGAGCTGTCGCCCTCTCAACTGGCACATCTTAATCCCACTCATGTGCTGGGCATTGTAACCTTGATTGGCGGGAAAACATCACATTCAGCAATTATGGCTCGTGCACTTGGCATTCCTCTCGTTTCCGGTCTGGAAGCGAGTCTTGGCATGCCGGTAGAGACAGGTGATATGCTTGTGGTAGATGGTGACAATGGTTTGGTATTTACCGATCCGGACCGCAAGACGATAGACCGCTATACGATGCTTCGCAGCAAACAGTTGAAGAAAAAGGAACAACTTCAGGTGCTTGCAACGGTGGATGCTGTAACCAAAGACGGAGCTGTATTACATCTTGCTTCCAATATCAGTTCCGTGAAGGAACTGGACATGGCTTTGAAACATGGAGCCAAGGGTGTAGGCTTGTTCCGGACAGAGTTCCTGTATATGGACCGGGCTACATTTCCGGGAGAGCAAGAACAATATGAGGTATACCGCCTTGTGGCAGAGAAAACAGCAGGCCAATCCGTTGTCATTCGTACACTGGATATTGGTGGTGACAAGCAGCTTGATTATTTTGAGCTTCCAGAGGAAGACAATCCGTTTCTGGGATACCGTGCAATTCGGATTAGTCTGGACCGCAAGGATCTGTTCAAAACACAGCTTACAGCCATTCTGCGTGCCAGTGCTGCTGGTAATGTCAAAATTATGTATCCGATGATCTCTTCGGTGGAAGAGCTTCAGCAGGCCAATGAGATTCTTCGTGAGGCGATGTCCGATCTGGACGAGCGGGGACTGTCATACGATCCTCACATTCAGGTGGGGATCATGATTGAAGTTCCAGCAGCAGTGATGATTGCAGATCTGCTCGCTGAGGAAGCGGACTTCTTCAGTATCGGTACGAATGATCTGGTTCAGTATGTACTGGCAGTAGATCGAATGAACGAACAGATTGCCCATATGTATCATCCTTATCATCCGGCTGTTCTGCGGATGCTTCGTGCCACAGCAGATGCGGCTCACACAGCCGGCATTGATGTGAGTGTGTGCGGGGAGATGGCTGGGGACGAACGTGCCATTCCGCTTTGGTTGGAGCTTGGCATTCGCCATTTGAGTATGTCTACACAATCCCTGTTGCGTGTGAAGCACAGAGTGTTGAATACAACGGCATCAGCAGCCAAGGAAGAAGCTCGTAAGTGCTTCGCCCTACGGACCAGCGGTGATATTGAGGAACGTCTGCAGGTTTTTAATGACTCTACGGGAAATTCAGACGAACAGAGTGGATCGAATGCATCGTGAATTGGATAATTGGATATAAATACCTTTAAGTTAATATATTTACATTTGTGATAATTATTTATCGGTAAACTTGTGTTAGCAAAATAACCCCACTGTGCATGAGAGCACAATGGGGTTATTTTTACTTGTCAGCGAGTGCATCACAGAATGCCTTACCATAAGGTGGAAGGTCGGGCGGACGACGTGCTGAGATGATATGTCCATCGACAACAACCGCTTCATCTTTCCAGATGGCACCTGCATTTTCCATGTCATCCCGAATGCCTGGTGTAGAGGTTACCGTAACCCCGTCCAGAATTTTGGCAGAAATCAGCACCCAGCCCGCATGACAGATCTGTCCAATCGGTTTCCGGTCGGCATTCATTTCCTTCACAAGCTCCAGAACTTTGGGATAACGACGCAGCTTGTCTGGCGCCCAGCCGCCTGGCACGAGAATGCCATCGTAATCTGAACTGTCGAGTTCATCGAAACTGTATTCCGCTTCAGCAGGCACGCCATATTTGCCAATATAGGTTTTTCCTTTTTTCTCTCCAGCAAGATGTACTTCTGCACCTTCTTCACGAACACGATGCACAGGGTACCACAATTCTAAATCCTCGAATTCTTCATCGACCAGAGCGATGACTTTTTTACCGGTTAATCTCATGTCCATCTCTCCTTTTGCGGTGATTAGGTCTGTTGCGTCTTTAATTGTAACAGATTCACCAAGGGACTTCATGGAAGTGCATGGTCAGTTTGGAGGAAGCGATTACAAGTCAGTGACTGCCTGCATTCGACAACCTTCATCTGGAGGGAGTGGTAATTTGTGCAACCTTTCGTTTGCAGCAGGATTTGAGCCGAAATAGGTCGAATGGTACTTATATAGAGTTATAGAACGAATGAGGTGATGGTTGTGCGCAAGTCGTGCAGATGTGGGCATGTAATGGAGTTGGAATTAAGAACAGTAGTATACGCCAAAAAAGTGGAGATTCGAAACGTACCCGTATTTGCGTGTACAGACTGTGTATCATACGAAGTGCTTCCACCGGTCAAGCCGGACTTAACAGAATGCATAAGCACATTGGGTGAACAACCCGTGAAGCAAGACGTATCTTTTGGTGAACGTAATGAACTGGCAGACCTGTTTCATGAGCAACTGCTGGCCTGGCCGGATGCGACCGATCGGGAGATGGAATATCGAATGCAGCAAGCGGTAGAGGAGCGTATCAATCTGCTGCTGGACATTATGGGTTACGCAACGAAGTCTGGTGATGCAGCCTGGATTGAGACCACGGAGCGCAGGTTAAGTCAATTATCCGGATTTGTGTGGCAGGAGTACTTCTCAAATGCTGTCTAATTTTGACGTGTAAAATGCTTGTTTTCATGAAAATTGGCTTTTTCGCGCACTTTTTGTTAAGATATCGAAGAGTGAAAACGCTCAACATAGCGGTATTCCTGGTAAAGGGGGATGTATATCTAATGGCTGACATGACTAAAATGACAAGTATTGAACAGCTAAACTCCGCGGTGGAGGCTACCAAGGATCAACCCTTGCTTCTGTTTAAGCACAGCACACGCTGCCCGATCAGCTCGAATGCTTATCAGGAGATGAACGATTATTTGCATAACAATCCCAATGAACAAGTGAAATATGGCATCATTTATGTCGTGGAAGATCGCCCGGTATCCAATGAAGCAGCAGACAAGCTGGGTGTTAAGCACGAATCTCCACAGGCGATCCTGATCAAAAAGGGAATTCCTGTATGGCATACTTCCCATTCAGATATTACTAACACCACACTTACGAATGTTTTGAGTGAGTCCTAAAGCCTGTTTTAATTGATTAATGCAAAAATTTGTCGTAATATAAATCTTAATGAAAATGGTATGAAAATTTACTGGTAATGGAGAGAAGTACTGTGACGGTAACCATTTATGATGTGGCACGTGAAGCTGGAGTGTCTATGGCAACGGTATCACGGGTAGTTAATAATAACCCAAATGTCAAACCGCAAACGCGGAAAAAAGTGTATGAAGCCATCGAACGGTTGGGATATCGTCCGAATGCGGTAGCCAGAGGTCTGGCGAGTAAGAAGACAACCACGGTCGGGGTCGTTATTCCGGATATTTCGAACTCAACCTTCGCGGAGATTGCCCGCGGAATTGAAGATATTGCGAATATGTATCACTACAATATTATTTTGTGTAATGCAGATAAGAAGAAAGAAAAAGAAATTCGTGTTATTAACACTTTGCTCGAAAAGCAAGTAGACGGACTGCTCTTCATGGGCGGAACAGTAACGGACGAACACATTCAGGCGTTCCAGTCTGCGGCTGTGCCGATCGTACTTTGTGCAACAAGTGATGAGAAGGGAACATTCCCTTCGGTGGATATTGACCATGAGGCAGCTGCGTTTGACGCGGTAAACACCCTGATTCGTCATGGACACAAGGAAATCGCGATGATCAGTGGTACACTGCAAGATCCTGCGAATGGTTATGCGCGTTTCCAAGGTTACAAGAAAGCATTGGAAGCAGCAGGCATGGAATACCAGGAGGATCTGGTTCGTATCGGTAACTATCGTTATGAATCCGGTGTGGAAGCGATGAAATATTTCCTCGGACTGAAGAAAAAACCTTCGGCAATCTTTGCTGCAACAGATGAAATGGCGATTGGTGCCATTCACAGCATTCAGGATGAAGGCCTGAAAGTACCGGATGATTTCTCCATTATTAGTGTGGATAACATTCGTATGGCTTCCATGGTGCGTCCTCAGTTGACGACAGTGGCTCAGCCGATGTACGATCTTGGCGCAGTAGCGATGCGTTTGCTGACGAAGCTGATGAAGAAGGAAAATGTAGAGAACCCACGGGTTATTTTGCCGCATGAAACGATTCTTCGTTTGTCAGTAAGTCACGCAGATGTAGTTTAATCGGGATGTTATATAGAAAGGGAGAAGCTATTCTCTCTACATAATGGATATGCGAAAGCTCCGGAGACGGAGCTTTTGTGCTGAATGAGATTAAAATGAAAACAGGGGGTATCCGAAGATGCGTGAAACGATCGGTATTATCGGAGCAATGGACGAGGAAGTAGAGCTTTTGCTGGCAGGTATGAAGCAGCTTGAGACGGTCAAACAAACCGGGATTACTTACGTTGCGGGCGAGTGGCTGGGCAAGCAAATTGTCGTGTGTAAATCCGGTGTAGGTAAAGTAAACGCAGCAGTTACAACGCAGATCTTGATTGATCGGTTTCAGGTTGACCGTATTATCTTCACAGGTGTTGCGGGTGCGGTTAACCCGGAGCTGAACATTGGAGATATGGTTATTTCGTCCGTATGTGTACAGCACGACATGGATGTAACGCCACTGGGGTTTGAACGCGGGGTTATTCCTTACCAGGAGACATCTGCATTCCCTGCCGAGGCTTCGCTTATTACACTGGCTGAAGAAGCGTGTAAAGCGCAGGGAGCCAATTATCTGATCGGTAAGGTGTTATCGGGAGACCAATTTATCGCAAATAAAGATACGGTTAACATGTTATATACTGAAATGGACGGTGCATGTGCGGAGATGGAAGGGGCTGCAGTTGCTCAGGTCTGTTACATGAATCGTGTACCATTTGTTGTCCTGCGTGGTATGTCAGATAAAGCGGATGGTTCGGCACATGTTAACTTTGCTGAATTCACCGTGGAATCTTCGCAACGTTCACACCGCATTGTGGAGCACATGCTCGAAAATATGTAACGGTATAGGCATGGACTGTGATGCAATCCGTTTTGAACGAAAAACCGCCCATCGGTCAGCTGTTCCAGGAAGTATGGAGCAACGCTGCGAGAAGCGGTTTTTTATGTATATTGGTTTTCAAAAAGTTCCTTGAATCATCAATACATGAACCGATGGCGGAAGCGAACACGATCAAACTGTTCTTCCGATGTTATGGGCACCTGACTTCCGATTCGCACCATCAAACAGTTCGCCGGGTGTGAACAGATTTCGGGATCATCCGTTGCATACCAGGTCATATCGATCGTCTGCATCAGCCTCTCCATCATTTTACGATAATCCCATACGTTTAGTCCGCTACCCTTCAGATCCCAATGCCAATAATACTCTGTGGTGAAAATAATATAATTCTCCATGTGTTTATCATCCAACGCTGTAAGCAACATTTCACGTCCAACGCCAAGCGAGCGGTAGTCGTCCGCAACCTCGATTGCCCCAAGCTCAATCAAATCAGTCATGTTGCCCTCGGACCAGCGTTCGCATTCATCCGCATAGTGAAAAGTTACGTAGCCGATAATCGTTTCATTTTCGTGTGCGATGATGATTCGTCCTTCTGGCAATGCTGCAATCTCGGCCAATGCTTCCTGCTGCTCGGCTGGGCGCCGAAAGGCATCCAGATCGGAATGAAAGGCAAAATTGGTTATCTCCTTGGCCTGCATGGGGCCTTCAATCGTAATTCGATGGCCGGACTTGAAGATGGAACGCATGTGATGTTCCTTGATATGTTCCATGGTTCATGCTCCTCTCCCCCTACTTATTGAGGTTGTTCAAAAAGAACGCTTTTGATTACGAAGGATGCCTAGTGGCATCATCAGCATCGAATATGGAATTCAGCCGAAATAAGCGGGAGGCTTACGAAGTATGTTTCCTGAGGAAACATTGTAGTTGCTCACGTAGTTATCCCTACGCTCCGCTGCTCCATTTCTAGCTTCATCCCATCTTCTTGGTACTGAAAACCGATCTTTTTGAACACGTATTTATAGCAAAAACCCAAAAAATTGAAAAGCCATAGACGACGATTGAAAAGATTTGCTATAATTGCGTAGACAAAAAATGTTCACAATTCAACGCAGTATGGATAACATCTGTTTGGCCGAGCAAGTACATGATGAGATGTTCTCTCTACTAATGTAAGCGCTAACTGGAAGTTCAGTCAACACAAAGGCAATGAGAATTAACCCACAACGGGAATCGAAATGTCGAGTTGAAGGAGGCTGGCAAGCATGAGTCAAGCACATGGTGAGATGCTGCAAACGGTTGTGTCCGAATCTAACCTGGGCGATTACACGGAGGCGAGAAGCCGGTTCGATTGGGAATCGGTGGAAAGGCACTTTACGTGGCACGCCAGCGGAAAAGTGAATATGGCGCATGAAGCGATTGACCGTCATGTCCTGGAAGGAAGGGGCGGAAGAACCGCTTTATTGTATAGCGATGCTTCGCGCGAAGAGGCCTATACTTTTGCTGATCTGAGTGAACAGTCGAGTCGGTTCGGGAATGTTCTCCGCAAATATGGCATAGCCAAAGGGGAGCGTGTGTTTATTTTTATGCCACGCAGTCCGGAGCTGTATTTTAGTCTTCTGGGTATATTGAAGGCTGGAGCCATCGCGGGACCTTTGTTCGAAGCGTTTATGGAAACGGCAGTGAAGGATCGGTTGGAGGATAGCGGGGCTGTAGCACTCGTCACGACTCCGGAATTGTTGGGGCGAATCAAACGTTCCGAATTACCCGAACTCAAACATATATTTATTGTGGGTGGCGGCGCACAGACGGAAGAAGGACTCATTGATTTTGATGCAGAGATGTCTGCCGCTTCCGATGAGATGGAAGTGGAGTGGCTGAACCGTGAGGATGGTTTACTTATTCACTATACCTCAGGTTCTACGGGTAAACCCAAAGGGGTGTACCATGTTCAGAATGCCATGATTCAACACTATTATACAGGTAAGGTTGTGCTGGATTTACGTGAGGATGACGTGTACTGGTGCACAGCTGACCCTGGTTGGGTGACAGGTACCTCTTATGGGATCTTTGCCCCTTGGCTCAATGGAGTAACCAATGTGATACGTGGCGGTCGTTTCAGTCCCCAAGATTGGTACAATACCATCCAGAAGAACAAAGTCACCATCTGGTACAGTGCACCAACGGCCTTCCGTATGCTGATGGGAGCGGGGGAAGAGACCATTGCCCAGCATGATCTGAGCAGTCTGCGCCACGTAATGTCTGTTGGTGAACCGCTCAATCCGGAGGTCGTTCGTTGGGGATGGAAAGCCTATGGTCAGCGAATTCATGATACATGGTGGATGACCGAAACAGGCGCACAGTTGATCTGTAACTATCCCGGAATGCCGATCAAGCCCGGCTCCATGGGACGTCCATTGCCTGGAATTGAGGCAGCTATTATTGATGATCACGGGCAGGAATTGCCGCCATACAGTATGGGCAATCTGGCCATACGCACACCTTGGCCATCGATGATGGCGAAGATCTGGAATAACCCCGCGAAATACGAGGAGTATTTCAGGCTTACGGGCTGGTATGTATCCGGGGACTCTGCTTATATGGATGAGGAAGGGTATTTCTGGTTCCAGGGACGGATTGATGATGTGATTAATTCGTCAGGAGAACGAATCGGGCCCTTTGAGGTGGAGAGTAAGCTCCTGGAGCATCCTGCGGTAGCGGAGGCGGGTGTAATCGGCAAGCCGGATGTGACACGTGGGGAGATCATCAAGGCCTTTGTAGCGCTTCGTGAAGGATATGAGGCGACACCGGAACTGAAAGAAGAAATCTATCGTTTTGTCAAAGAGGGCCTGTCTGCCCACGCTGCTCCGCGTGAGATTGAGTTTAAGGATAAACTGCCCAAGACACGTTCCGGCAAGATCATGCGTCGTGTACTGAAAGCCTGGGAGCTTGATCTGCCAGCAGGAGATCTATCCACCATTGAAGATTAGTGAGCAAAAAACAAGCCGCACCCTCAGATAAGGTCTGAGGATGCGGCTTGTTTTGGATCGCTATGTTGAATCAGGGTTGAAAATGTACGGCTGCAGAAGGTTCGGATTCACCGGCACTGTTGCTGGCAGATACCTTGAACCATCCACTGGTAGATGCGGGTACTCCATAATCCATGGTATTTCCTGCTGTCGTTCCAATTTTGGTGTAAGGAGCCGAGCCTGTTTCACTGTAATATACAGCATAACTATCAGCGTTTGGACTGGACGCCCATTGAATGCGCAGTCCTTGAGTGAGGGCAGATACGCTGACTTGACCAGGTGTGCCTGGGGATGTCGTTGTCGTATTATCGTTCTGCGTTTCTCCCGGAGTAATAACTGTACCTGGAACTTCAATCGGCTCATTAATCTCTTCTTTCACAGGAGGAGCTACACTTACAGCACTATTTACTGTAGCGCTAGGAGCAGACTCTCTGCCTGCAACATCCACTGCCGTTACATAGAAGGCGAAGTTGCCGCCTTGCGCTGCATATGCAGAGAATGATCTGGATTCACCTGTCAGGACAACCTGACCCTGGTTCTGGAATCCTCCACCGTTTACAGAACGGTACAGACGATACCCCACGACATCATTTTCAGGTGTTGCATTGAATGTAATGACAGCTCTGTCACCCGAGGTTGAGATTCGTACGTTACCTGGTGCATCAGGAGCTTTGCCATTATCTGTTCTTGGATCAATCTGTGTCGGCATGTCTGCATCAGCATCTTCAGGAAGGTAATAAGCAAGTGACTCATGTCGACTCATACGTGAGAATGCATTTTGCAATTCTTTGATGAGATCCGAGATTGGTTTTTTACGCTTGATTACTGTTTTTTCCTTCAACATGTCCGAAGGGGTTCCGTCACGCGGAATATAGTTTACACCATTGTAAGTGATGTACTTGGCTTTGGCGACACCGTCATCGCGATCCTTCGGAACAAACTTGCTGTTGAAAATATCCGTAACAAATTTGTCCGTCATGGATGTTGGCAACTTGCCGCTGTAAGCCGATACCGTGCGTGTTTCGATGCCAGATGGTTTTTTGAATGAATCCGTGACGAACAGATCTTTTTGCGTATCAATCACTTCATTCAGGATTTTCGACCACAGTTGCTGCGCACGTTTTCTCTGTGATTTGCTTTCCAGCGTATTCACTGGCTGTTTGTATCCAACCCACACGCCAAGTGTGACATCTGGTGTGTAGCCTTCAAACCAGACATCCGCATAGTTTTGAGTGGAACCCGTTTTACCTACGATCGGCACACTCTTGGCATATTTGTAATTTTCACGTACTTTATCTGCCGTACCTTCCGTAATAACGGTCCGCAGCATATCGGTCATCAGGTATGCTGTCTGCTCCGAGAAGGCTTGCACAGGTTCAGTATCGTGTTTATAGACGATGTTTCCCTTGGAATCTACAATTTTGCTAATCATGTAAGAATCGTTATACACACCATTATTGGCGATGGCACCATAGGCACTGGTCAGTTCTTCAACGGTTACACCGTATTGGAGACCTCCGAGAACACCTGTCTGAGCCTGATAGTCTTCCTTCTGAATGGTGGTAATCCCCAGTTTCTTAGAGAAGGTCCAAGCCTTCTCGATTCCTACTTCTTCATTAAACAACTTCAGAGCCGGTATATTAAGAGAATAATTCAGTGCTCTTCGGGCAGTGACAAGTCCCTGATACCGGTTGTTGGCATTCTTGGCAATGTGATAGCCGCTTGGACCATTTTTGAGGATGATCGGTGAGTCATCAATAATAGAAGCAGGTTGGACAAGACCTTCATCCAAAGCTGGCAGATAAGCTGCAATAGGTTTCATCGTTGAACCTGGCTGACGCACCATCTGCGTTGCGTAGTTCATCTGTTCATCCTGGAAATCCCGTCCCTCAATCATGCCTAGAATGGCACCCGTTTTGTGATTAATCAGCATGGCAGCAGTTTGTTCTTTTCCTTTGACAGGATCATCTGCTGAGAAATTGCTGTCATCTTCGGCAATGGTACGCATCGTTTTGTAGATACTTTTGTTGATGGTCGTGTAGATGCGATATCCGCCTGTACGCAGTTGCGTCTGAGCTTCCTCTAATAATGCACTGCTTTCCTTCTGAGGTGTGTCTGCATCCGTACCTTTGTCTGTGGATTCAGCTGTATCGGAATTCAATTGTTTCATCAAAATCTGTGCAGCTTGTCGTTCCGTTTCCATCATAAGATATGGATAAGTGTTGTAAGCCTTGACGGTCTTGGGAGCGAGTGAGCTTTTGATATCAAAAGCAAGTGCTTCATCGTACTGGGATTGATTGATTTTGCCCAGTTCAAGCATACGGCGTAATACCAGTTGTTGACGATTGATTGCACGGTCAAAATTCTCCTCTACAAAATCACCTTTACCGTTAAAGGCAGAGTAAGAGGAGGGTAGCTGCGGCAATCCAGCAAGATAAGCAGCTTGTGCGATGTTGATTTTTTCTAGATCGTTAATATTGAACAATCCTTTGGCGGCCGCTTTGATTCCGTAAACGTTGTAACCGCTGGAACCATTACCAAAAGGAACTTTGTTCAGATAGGCTGTCATGATCTCGTCTTTGGTCAGGAAACGTTCGAGTCGGAGTGAGAGCAAAATTTCTTTCACTTTCCGATCTTCCGTGCGATCCAGATTCAAAAACACACGACGCGCCAATTGCTGAGTCAGTGTGCTACCGCCGGTTTGTACTGATTCTTTCAGCACTTTCTGTTTCACGGCACGTAGGGTTCCGCTCATGTCTACACCTTTATGTTCGTAAAAATGATTGTCTTCAATCGAAATGACAGCATCAATAACCTTTTGTGGGATCTGGTCTGTAGTGACCGGACGCCTGTCTTCTTCCGTACGTAATTGACCGATCGGACTGCCGTCGGCAAAGTAAGCAAAGCCTGTGATGGAGTTTTCGCTGACTTTTTGTTCAATCAGGGCCCTTGAACGGACAGGCTCGTCTTTCACAATGGAACTGACGTATCCCATCAAAGCACCGCCTGCAAATAGTGCCCCCATAAATCCAAGGACAACCATCCATTTGACGAAACTTCCCAGTCTGCGGGCAAAGCTGCGTTTGCGTACAGGCTGTTCATCGGGCTTTTTCTTATTAACATCAACCATTCAGTGTCTTCCTCCTTTTAACAGCACTTATTATAGCATAAAAAGGCGGGTTTGCATGCCCGAGAAATACAAGTAATGGTCGAAATTTGCCATTCTGCCATGCATTATGCTATATATCATGCGATATTGAAGCACATTTCATGAGTTGTAAGCCAAAATAAGCAGGCCACCTCCATGCTGAGGTGCATAGGGTGGCCTGAATGATGTGTCGTATTGGAGGTCTTCTATATCAGGTTTTGAAGCGTTGAATCAGTTCTAATAGTTCCTGGGTAAGATTAGCCAGAGAGGCGGATGCCGCCGTAATCTCTTCCATGGATGCGAGTTGTTCTTCAGAGGCAGAGGCAACACGAGTTGCATGATCTGCTGTCTCATGACCAATGGTTTTGAGTTGCACTAACGTGGCATCAACCTGCTGTGATCCAGCTGACATCTGCTGCGCAATGGCTGAGACATGCTCAATCTGCTCATTAACATCTGTAATCTGTGATGAAATGGAGAGGAATAGTTCACCACTCTCATTAATGACTTCCGCTATATGGCTCACCTCGGCATTCCCCTGTTCCATATTTTCAACGAGAGAAAGGACCTCTTGCTGAACGCTATGAATCAACGCTGCAATCTGCGCTGCTGATATTCTGGATTGTTCAGCCAGATTACGAATCTCGGAAGCAACAACACCAAACCCGCGCCCGTGTTCACCTGCTCGTGATGCTTCAATGGAAGCGTTAAGGGCAAGGAGATTGGTTTGACGGCTAACTTCCGTGATCATGCCTGTAATATGGCCAATCTCTTCAGAACGTTGACGGAAATTCTCCAGTGCGGTCATGGACGTCTGCACAGAAGAGGTGGCACTATCAACCATACGCATGGCGGACTGAATCTTATCGGTTCCGACAGTTGTTCGCTCAGCCACAGCTCGCGATGAATCCGATACATCTGAGGCGGCCTTTGCAATTCTTCCGATCCCTGTAGATATTTCATTCATGGAACGGGAGGACTCTTGCAGCTCCTGCACCTGTTTACCTGCTTTATCTGCAACTTCGACTCCTGTTAATGCAATCAGTTCGGCGGCTTTACCTGTTTCTTCGGCACCTGCGGTCAACTGTTGAGAGGTGGAGCCCACAGATAGAGCATGTTCGGATATAACCGATATGGTATGTCGCAGTGTATCCATCATCTGATTCATATGACCCGCCATGACGCCAAATTCATCTTTGGATCGTACAGGTAACTTTTGTGTCAGATCCCCGCCAGCTAGCTGTCCAGCGATGATATTAACTTGATTCAACTGTCTAACGATGGAGATGATGGTGTAGGTAACCACACTTGCAAGCAGAAGCACAGCCAGTGCGGCAATCAGTATGGACCAGTTCAAGCTGTCATAGAAGGGTTGAAGGATATGGCTCTTTGGTAGCGCCGATACAAGGTACCATTTTGAATCTGTTCCTTGTAACCTGGCAGGCTCGGCAATAAACAGTTCTTCCCCTACATCAGGGTCAGTAGCGTAAAACTGAGACTCGCCAGACTGTATACGCTGAATGACCGTCTTCATATCAGATGGAATTACAGCTCCTTCATTAGTCAGTTCCGGTTTGGATCCGTGTGCAGCAATCTGTCCTTCGCTAGTAATAAGCATGGCATAACCCTGATCCGGATTAAGTGATGTTATATTTTGCTGAAAACGATCAATGGTAAAGTCGGCACCAACAATGCCGAGAAAATTTTTGTTTTTATCTAATAGAGGGAGGACAATCGAAACGAGCAGTGTTTCTTTTCCACCAACCGTATAGGTAACTGGCTCGGACCAATAGATGGATTTGGTTTTCTTTGGCTGTTGATAATACGTACTGGTTTCACTGCTTCCCTCATAGGTAGTCAGAGGCTCAAAATGCAGGGAGTTGCCGTCCCGTATGACGTAGGGGATGAAACGGCCGGTAGAATCATCATATTCATTTTTATTCACGTGATCCGCATCATTTCCATCAAAGGCATCAGGTTCCCAGCCCGTATAAAAGCCAAAAACTTTCTCATCCTTTTCTAGATATTGTTCAAGGAGTCTAACGACTTCCTCCCGGTTGAGAGACCCGTTCTGAGCGGCATCCAATAACGTGGTACTCATGGTGTCCAATGTGTTTTTGACCTGATTAATGTCAGTCATAAACTCATTCGTAGCCCGGTTTGCAGCCTGTCCAGCAACGCTTTCACCATACTGCAGGCTTTTGTCGTAAATGGATTTCGTGTTAAATGCAATCAGGGCTCCAATACAGCAGAGTAATACGATCCCGAGTAAAAGTCCAAGCTTAACAGCGAGCTTGCGATTGCGAAAAAAATGCATGTTTTAATCCCCCTCGATGTCATTCTTGTGATGTATATATGGATGTGTGCTTCTCCTGAAGGGAGTCTATATTTTATATCGTTATTTGAGGTCCTATAATGAAGATAAATAGAAAAAAAAGCATAGAAAAACAGCTGCCGAGAAAATCTCGACAGCTGTTTGGATTGAATCTTTAATGTGATTGCAACGATTAACGGTTGTAGAACTCGACGATTTGTTTTTCATCGATGTCTTGGGACAATTCAGCACGCTCAGGCAAGCGGATGAATTTACCTTCTACAGCTGCTTCGTTGTATTCAACGTATGCTGGAAGATGCGAACGGCCTTCCAAAGCTTCTTTAATGGAAGAAAGAGCGCGGCTCTTCTCACGCAAGCCGATTACATCGCCAGTGCTTACTTGGTAAGAAGCGATATCGACTTTTTTGCCGTTTACAGTTACGTGACCGTGTGCTACCAACTGACGCGCTCCAGCGCGGGAGTTAGCAAACCCAAGACGGTAAACGAGGTTGTCAAGGCGGCACTCAAGCAAGAACATGAAGTTCTCACCGGCAATGCCTTGCATTTTTTGAGCTTTAGAGAACAGTGTGCGGAATTGCTTCTCGCCCAAACCGTACATGTGGCGCAATTTTTGTTTTTCTTGCAATTGCATACCGTAGTTGCTCATTTTTCTGCGTTGGTTAGCTCCGTGCTGACCTGGAGGGAAAGGACGTTTCAATTCTTTGCCTGTTCCGCTCAGGGAAATGCCGAGGCGACGGCTCAATTTAAATTTAGGACCAGTGTAACGTGCCATGTTTAAAGTAGCTCCTTTTTAGTTAAAGTTCATATTAGGGCTCTGTTTGCGCTCCAATTTGTTGATGCGGGCTTGGCCTCGCATAGAACGATCAGGAAAGTTCAGCCGCTGTCCTGAAAGCAACAAAAAGAATGAGGGTGACACAACCGGTAATGCCCAAATTTAAAGACCCATTAGTAGTCTTCATCAACAATTTATATTACAGTTTAAGAGAACCAAAGTCAAGCGTAGAATAAAAGCAAAAAAACGTCTAAATTTGTCGATAGGTCATTGGGCCTAAAATAATGGGACAATTTTCTGAAATATGGATGCAAAAAAGCTGTAAACAGAGTAAAATAGATTGTATCTTAACTTTAAATCATCTTTATGTAACAAGGTTATCGCAACGGATTTGCAGGTTTGCGATAACGTCTGCAGATTAATGCATCCTGATGGATGCAAAAACGGTGCAAAGGAGCGCCTGACATGTTAGAACATCTAAGAAGTTTACCTGCCAGCTTGAATTCACGAAGTTCGGGCGATTCCGCATCTTTTGCCGCTCCTCATCCTCATGAAGAGCATGTGTTGTGGATGCAAAAAATGGATATCACACCTTTTGATTTTTCATATTTGGGCAGCTTGCTAGAGCAGGCTTACCGTGACTGGAACTCCAAAGTAGATTCAGGACGGACCAGGACATCAACATTTTACAGCGTATGGAACACGGATGGTAATTGTATAGGGTACGACAGCAATCGCGAAGTTGATTCGGGTGTGGATATGCGCAGCCTTGTATTGGAATGTATCGATAAAAGACAGGTCCTGTCCTTCAGAGGAACAAGCGAACGCGGAGAATATCTTCTAATAACACATCCTTTATTCTCTAGAACGAACAAAGATATGTTTGCCGTATTCACTGCTGTAATCTATGAAACCAATCGATATGAAACGTCTGAAGCTGTGGTTCGATCTGAGGCATTGCATTACCGCACCTGCTTTTACCGAAGATTTGAATACATATTTATGACGGACCTGTTACATGCTCATGAACAAACAGCACGTGAAGAACACCGGAGGTCTATCCTCTTTCAGATTGTTCAGCGAATGCATGACAAAATGGATGTCGACGCCATATTGGATGAAGTATTTGACAGTATGGACTATTTGTACCCAGCTACGTATATCAAACTCTATATGTCTCAGGATCAGAGCAACTTTAATCCACGGATTAAACCGTTGCTGGTACATGAACGAGGGGAAGATATATGTGTGCGTTCGTTTATGGAAGGCAAGCTGATCATTTCTCGCTCAGATGTTGGAGAGAATCGCATCATAGAGGTGGGTCTTCCTCTGAAAGGAAAACAAGGCATATACGGTGTGTTCCATATCGAAATGAATGAGGAGATCATGGAAGAATCAGATCTGCAATTGATTACGATGATGGTAGACACTGCAGGCACGGCATTTGAAAACGCCAAGTTGCACGAACAATCCAATATGTTGATTCAGGAACTTCGTTTAATTAATGATCTTACCCAGCGCTTGAATAAAAGCCTGCATCTTTCGGAGATTTATCAATTATCCGAGCAAGAGTTAAAGGAAATATTTCAGGCTGAAACGTGCTGCATTCTTCAACTCAATGATAGTACGAATGACTTTGAAGTTATGTCATCTAACGTGAAAGATGTTTTACACCAATCATGTTCTGTAGACTACGGTATCGCAGGCTTGCTGTATCGAACAGAGGAACCACTTATTATATCCAATTATGCGCAATATGATAAAGTGTCCTCCTTTTTCATGGAAGATACCGGATCCATGTCACTGATTGCATCACCGATCAGAGTCAATGGTGAAGTGAAGGGTGCCATTCTGTTGGGACACAGTAGAGAGCAATATTTTTCATATGATAATTATCGGCTCTTGCAGATGCTGTCCATTCATATCGGGCTTGCCCTGTCGAATGCTACGCTACATGCCGAGGTTCGGCGTTTGGCTAATCTCGATATGTTGACTGGATTGTACATCAGGCATTACCTGGATAGCGTAATTCACGAGCGCCAGGCTCATGAATTCTGTGGTTCCCTCATTGTAGTGGACATTGATCAGTTCAAGCAGGTCAATGATACATTCGGACACCAGACGGGAGATCAAGTGCTGAAGCAAGTAAGTGAAATAGTTACCAGTTCTGTTCGCCCTGAAGACATCTGCGCCAGATGGGGTGGAGAAGAACTGGCCATCTATATGCCGCAGATAAGTGTCCACCAGGCGTTAGAATACGCGGAAGTGATTCGAAGGAGAGTCGCAGAGGAAACCAGACCTCTTGTCACGGTATCCAGTGGCATCGCCGAGTGGAATTGGATGGATGAGAAGGTTAGTGTGGAGTCCTTGTTTTATCGGGCTGACATGGCTTTGTACAGCGCCAAGAATGGCGGTCGGAACAGAATCGTTGTAGAAGAACAGGGAGTAACACGTTAAGAGAGAACTATTCCAATTGCGGAGTCGTTCTCTCTTTTTTTATGTATTGGAGATCAAGTCGTTTATAGAAAGAAGTATAAGCAAATACGGGCAGGGCAATCTATGGAGAAAGTTGACGGAAAGGTGAAGATGGACATGAACATGCTTAACCGCCGGTCGGTACGTACGTTATGGTTACTCGTGATTATCGTGATTATTGGCGTTCCGGGTTGTGGATTAATCCAGCGTGATCGAACGCCTGAAGAAGTTTTTTCCCTGGCTTTATCCGGAATAGCTGGTAAAGAAACGTTAAGTTTTGAAGGAGAAGCAGGACTGCGACGGGAGAACAGTGGACTGTTCGAGAATCAGTTCAAATTTGAAGGTAAGCTGGAAAATCATGATCGTCTTACCCTGCAGACCCGATTGCCTGGAGAGGTAACCGCTGCGGGCACAGGCATTCATACGACTGCTGTAAATAATAACGGACAGCCCAGTGGGTTTAGCGCCTCTTTCGAGCGGAAACATGGGCAATGGATGGCACTGTCAGCGCAGCATGAACCGCTGCGTGGTTCTCTTTCCCGCTTTAATCCAATCGCTCAATTGGAGAAGATTGATGGGTTAAATAAAACGATTCAATCCGAGTATGGGTCCGGTCGTCGAACCAGAACATTACGGATTGAACTTGCGCCGGAAGATGCCAAAGCATGGGCGGTAGCCCAGCTAAACGACGAGATGAACGCCATTCGGTCAGAATATATGCATAAGGCAGCTACGGTGAAAGGAGCGCGTAAGGAGAAGCTTGAGAAGGATCTGGAGAAAGTATGGGAACAGGGTGAAACAACGATGCAACAGATGATGAAACAAGCGAGCGTGCAGACGGTATACCATCTCACAGTCGATCGGAAGAGCAGTCTGCCTCTTCGCTTATCCTCTGAAAGTCAGGTGAGTTACACGGACAATAACCACAAAAGCAATAAAGAAGCCCTTGTCACGGATGTAAACTTCAAGTCATATCAATAACGAAGTGAGGGACTGCCTGCTGACGGGATGGTTGTTCGCGTGCTACAATAGTATCGTAATTTACCGTTGTTCAATTCAAGTGTGGCAGATGACAGGAGGATTTTACCGAGATGAAAGACCCTAGAATTCAAAAGCTTGCAGCAAGCCTGGTGGGCTATTCTGTAGATGTACAGCCTGGCGAAAATGTATTGGTTGAGATGATTGGATCGGAACGTGATCTGATTAACGCGATCATTGAAGAAGTAGGCAAAAAAGGCGGTAACGTCTTTGTGCAGTTGACGGATAAGACCGTACAGCGCGCTATGCTGAAAAATGCGACAGAAGAAATGATGAAAACGTGGGCAGAGATGGATCTGAACCGTATGAAACAGATGGATTGTTATATCGGCATTCGTGCGGGAGAAAATGTGAATGATCTGTCCGATGTGCCGGAAGAAAAAATGAAAATGTACAATTCCTTGTACTCCCACCCGGTACATAGTGAACAGCGTGTCAAACATACGAAATGGGTTGTACTTCGTTACCCTAACGCAAGTATGGCACAGCTCGCGAATACGAGTACTGAAGCTTTTGAAGATTTCTACTTCGACGTATGTAACCTGGATTATGCCAAAATGGACAAAGCACAGGACTCGCTGGCTAACCTGATGAAACGGACGGACAAAGTTCGTATCACGGGACCAGGGACAGATCTGAGCTTCTCCGTTAAAGATATCGGTGCAGAGAAATGTTCTGGCCAAAAAAATATTCCGGATGGCGAAGTGTACAGTGCCCCTGTACGCAACTCCGTGAACGGAACAATTAGTTATAACACGCCAACCCTGTACAATGGAGTGACTTTTGAAAATATCAAGTTCGCGTTCAAGGATGGCAAGATCGTTGAAGCAACAAGCAACGATTCACAGCGTTTGAATGAAATCCTGAATTCGGATGAGGGGGCTCGCCATATCGGTGAATTCGCGATTGGATTCAACCCGCATATCCTGCACCCAATGAAAGATATTCTGTTCGATGAGAAAATCGCAGGCAGCTTGCACTTTACGCCGGGTCAGGCTTATGAAGAAACGGACAATGGCAATCGCTCGTCCATCCACTGGGATCTGGTGTTGATCCAGCGTCCGGATTATGGCGGCGGAGAGATTTATTTTGATGATGTGTTGATTCGTAAAGACGGTATCTTTGTAATTCCTGAGCTGGAATGCCTCAATCCGGACCGTTTGAAGTAGGAGCAGTATTTTGCTGTTGCTAGGAAAGCGGATTCACGGTATCATGTAGTGGTAATTAATAGAAGATACCAAAGTAAAAAGACGGAGGGATTCCTATGTCGAGTAATAACGCGGCTGTAGTAGAAATTGCTCAAACAGCAGGCAAGTTTACTTCTTCAATCGTGCTTCATTCGGAGAACAAGTATATCGATGTGAAAAGCATTCTCGGATTGTTTACAACGCTGATCAGCACACACAGCTATGAACTGCATGTTCATGGTCCAGATGCAGTTGAAGCGAAAGCAGCCATGTCAGAAGTGTTTGCCAAGCATGGACTGAACGTAGGCATCGCATCTGAGTAAAAGCTCTCAAGGAGCACCTTTGCCATTTTTGGCAGGGGTGTTTTTTGGCGTTGGATGAACCGGATGATCATCTGGACGTCTCTTGAACAGGGGGATTAGGCGATAACAGAGGGCTTCACTTTGTGTGGTTATTTTGGTCAGGTTCTTGTATTAGCTCTTCATTTCGTCTAATATTAGAGGTAGAACGTCTTTACGCGATTTTTGGGACATAGGGGGGAAAAATGCATGACTTCATCTGATCTGCAGGACCAGCTGAATTTGAAAGCGATCAGTCTTCTACAAGAAGATGCAGATAAAATACAGAAGCTTATTGAAGTACAGATGGAGAATCTGGCTACCCGCTACTGCCCTCTCTATGAGGAAGTATTGGATACACAGATGTATGGGTTCTCCAAGGAAGTTGATTTTGCTGTTCGTGCAGGGCTCCTTCCAGAAGGTGCAGGTAAGCAGCTGGTTAGCGCGCTTGAGCGGAATTTGGCAATTCTATATGAAGCCTTGAACAAAAAGAATGAGCAATAGCCTGCAATCGCGCGGGTCAGAATAGAAGGCATGCAGGCGTTTATGCATGCTTTTTTTGTACGTCTGAACGTGATGGGGATGCAAGCCAGCCGGAAGGCGTATAGAAGCAAAGAGACAGCTCCAAATGTATATTCGGGCTGCCTCTTGTGGCTTGTTTATTTTATAAATGGCTTGGTGATGGACGGGTTAGACCAGGAAGAAGGATACACCGAGTATGATATATACCACGAGCAGGAGTAAACCTTCGTACCAATTCGTTGAACCATCTTGGGTAATCGACTTCGCAATAAATACGGATACGCCAATGGCGACCAGTTCAATCGTTGTAAAGACAATATCCATGGTTCTGCCTGTGAAGTAGCTGACAAAAATCAGCACAGGAGCAACGAAGAGCGCGATCTGCAAGCTGCTGCCGACCGCAATCTCGACAGCGGCTCCAATTTTATTTTTCATGGCAAGCATGATGGCTGCACTGTGTTCCGCTGCATTACCGATGATGGCGACAAGGAATGCACCAACAAACAGTTCGCTAAGTCCAAATTCCGAAGTGAATACTTCGAGCGTGCCCACAAGCCATTCACTGACGAAGGCAACCATGACCGTTGCGAGCACCAGATACAGAATGGATTTTTTCTTGGACCATGCTGGAGCATGCTCATGCGGTAGCTCTTCATCGCGATCCTCAGTGACGTCTGCGAGGTAGTTTTTGTGCGTCACCATGGAGAATATTAACCAGGCGATATAAGCGAGAATGAGCAACCCGGCCACGATGAGACTGAGTGTATTCGTGTCTTTCTGCGTAATGGAATGTGTATTGAGAAAGACTGCTGGAATAAACAGGGCAATGATGGCAACAATCATCAGGGAACCATTCAGGCCTGCAAGTGATACATTATAATTCTGGATTTTGAACTTGAGTCCTCCGGCAAAAATACTTAACCCAAGCACTAACAGCAGGTTTCCGATGATGGAGCCTGTCAGACTTGCTTTGACCATGTCGAACAGTCCCTCTTTGACGAGGAAAATGGCGATGATTAATTCGGCGGCATTGCCGAAAGTCGCATTCAAGAATCCACCTAGCCGCTGTCCGGCGTAGTGGGCCACATTTTCGGTGGCTTTACCTAAAAAACCGGCCACAAAAATAACCGAAATGGCTGATATCACGAACTGTAGAATCGAATCCCATTTCATGTAGTGGGCGATGGCACTGAGTGCAAAGAAAGCAATCAGCAAAATGGATGAAATCCGGTTTCTCACAACAAACACCTCGGTTATAAAATATTTTGTTTTGAATTGCAATGTAAAACGCTTATGAGATTATTTTCATATTTCAATATAACCAAATGGTGGTAGGTTGTAAACGCATCTTTTTGAGTTTAATTTGCTTTTTGGGGTGGAAAGGATTTAAAATACGAGTAACGAAGTGAAGGAGGATGTGGCATGGCAGAACAACTTCAACTGGAGAGCGGAAACATCCGGATTGCCGATGACGTGGTTGCGAAAATTGCCGGAATGGCTGCAATGGAAACGCCCGGAATTGCCGCAATGTCTGGAGGATTGTCAGAGGGCTGGGCGAAGCGACTCAGCGGTAAAAACGTACAGAAAGGCGTGAGCGTTGAGGTTGGCCAGCTGGAAGCAGCCATTGACCTGCGCATCATCGTCCTGTACGAAACCCCGATTCATGAAGTTTCCCGTATGCTTCAGCAGAATGTAAGAGAAGCGGTAGAGACCATGACCGGATTACGCGTGGTTGAAGTCAATGTAAAGGTAGAAGGCGTATCTTTCAAAGGCGACGATCTGTAAAATTTCGCAATCCGCAATGGAGTACAGAGGCATATTGGCCTTGTTCTTCATCTTGATAGACAGAGTATACTCAGTACACACAAAAAGGCTGTGCATCCAATCGGGTGCACAGCCTTTTCTGTGTTGCTTTTCAATTAAATGGCTCAAGCTCCGTTTCTGTAGGAACCGTCCCGTTTACCGAATCCGACGGATGGATTCCCGTGAACGAAGAGCAGGAGAGGTGCGAGTCTGTGTCTGTACAGTCACGGACTTGGTTTTCTCTTCCTTGATCACGTCCAGATTGTTGGTACGCGAGATGCTGAGCAGAATACCCATGGCAACCATCATCACAAAAAGTGAGGTACCCCCATAACTGATAAACGGAAGCGTGACCCCCGTCACCGGAATGGTCTGAGTTACACCACCGATGTTGATAAATGCCTGAATCGCGATCAGTCCCATGATGCCTATGCCAACCAATGTTCCGAATGGATCAGGGCAACGCAGTGAGACAATAATTCCTCGCCAGATGAAGTACAGATAAACCAGAAGGAATAAGGTGCTTCCGAGGAATCCGAGTTCTTCCCCGATTACGGAGAAAATAAAGTCATTATATGCATTGGGCAAATAGTGCAGCTTCATCGTACCTTGTCCAATCCCGGAACCGGTCATGCCGCCATCACCAATGGCAACAAGGGAGCGATAGAGGTTAAGACTTCCGCCATTAATATCGGATAATGGATTGAGATAAGCCTGGATACGCCCAATTTTGTAGTTCTGCTCCGCAGTGACTACTGCGGTAGCAGTAGTTGGGTCTGAAGGAGATATAGAGGAGAACAGGGCATTTGCTCCAAATGCCAGTGCTCCGCCCAGTGCAACCAGAAGGACTGAACCCATAATATGTTTCATACTGGCTCCACCGGCATAGATCAAGAGACCACAGGTGGACACGAGAATGAAGGTGGTACCGAAGTCCGGTTGCAGCATGATCAGTCCTGCGATGAATCCAACGATAAACAGGACGGGAAAATACCCTGTCTTGAAAACCCTGAAGCCTTCACCTTTTTTGGTGATCAGTGCAGAGAGGTATAGAATGATGGCAATTTTTGCGAGCTCTGCAGGCTGAAGACTGAAACCAAAAATGTGAATCCAGCTTTTGGCTCCGTTCAGTACTTTACCTATGATTAAAACAAGTAAAAGCAGTACCGTGGTGAACAGAAAAAATGGTGCATAGAGTTTTTTGTACTTGTTGAAGCGGATATTCATGGCAAAAAACATGCCAAATAGACCGATAATCGCCCACATAAGTTGTTTTTTCGTGAAGTAAAGGGCATCATTGTTAAATTTTTCGCTTGCGATTGCAATGCTGGAACTGGAGCTGAATACCATCACCAGTCCGAAGCCCACCAACAATAAAGTGAGGATTAGCAGTTGAAAATCCGGCGTGCCTCTCTTCGTTTTCGTTTGGGCCGTTTGTTGTTTCATGGTTTGGCCCAGCCTATGCTTCCAGCAGTTCTTTAAGCTGCTGTAATTTTTCGGCTGCCAGCTTCACGACTGGCTGCGGAACGGAAGAGTCATAATCCAGACCGTGAGGGAAGGTGGCTTTGCCAAGATAAACGGCTTCTACTGCAAGAACGGTATCCGGTTTTTCCAATTTGCCTTCCACTGCGCGGGTATTAATGCGTACAAAGTATTCTGATTTGGTTTGTTCATCTTCAATTTTGTAGTCATATGTAGCACGGTAATATTCCCATTGCCACCGGACAAATCCGACTTTCTCGGCGCTCTCATCCAGGTATGCCAAGTCGCTCTTCAAGCCATCCAAGCCTGTATTCTCAAAAATCATAAGCGTTTGATCCTCCTCATAAGCTTCCGAGTGTAATTTCTCGTGCATTTCTCTAGTTCATGATAGTATGTTTCCCCTTCCCGTGCAAGCTTTGCAGAGGTGTTTCGTATCGGTTTTCTTCCAATTCTGCTACAATATACAGCAATAGGTTTGAAGAGGAAGGTTCGGGCTTGATCCAAGTCCCGTTCAAGATTGAAAGGGTGGAGAGACATGACTAATAATATATGGTGGGAAGATCTGCAGATCCACATGGTGGAATGGCGGCGTCACCTTCATCGCAATCCTGAGGTTTCCTTTCATGAGGAGAAGACATCCTCTTTTGTAGCGGATATGTTGGAGAGCTTTGGCGTTGAAGTGAGGCGTCATGTTGGTGGTCACGGGGTCATCGGTACCATTCGTGGGGACAAGCCGGGTTCTGTCGTCATGCTGCGAGCTGATATGGACGCACTGCCCATTCAAGATGAGAAGAATATCGAGTATGCCTCACAACAAGCAGGAGCGATGCATGCATGCGGCCACGATGGTCATATCTCCATCTTGCTCGGTACGGCGTTGTATTTCAGCCGTCACAAGCAGGAGATCCAAGGCGAGATTCGTTTTTTGTTCCAGCCAGCAGAAGAACTGCTTCCGGGCGGCGCAGTTCAGGTCATTGCGGATGGTGCGCTTGAAGGTGTGGATGTTATATACGGGATTCATCTGTGGACCCCGCTGCCTGTAGGTGTTGTTGCCAGTAAAGCAGGACCGATGATGGCGGCGGCTGACGATTTTTACATTGAGATCAAAGGCAAAGGTGGACATGGCGGGATGCCACAATCCACGATAGATAGTCTTATCGCGGGTTCTGCGCTTGTGATGCAGCTTCAGACCGTTGTCAGTCGTTCGGTTGATCCATTGCAACCCGCGGTGCTGACCATTGGTACAATGCAGGCGGGCTCGGCTCAGAATGTAATTGCAGAGCAATGCAAAATGAGCGGTACGGTAAGAACGTTTGATGAAGAGACCCGAAACGGGATGAAAGAGCGTGTGCTTACGATGGTAGCCCAGACAGGGGCAGCTTATGGGGCTGAGACGCAAGTGAAATATATTATGGGATATCCGCCTGTGGTGAATGATGAACAGGAGACAGCACGTTTCTTCAGGGAAGCTACAGAATTATTTGGGGCAGAGCGAGTACAAGCATCCCCGATGCTGATGCCAGCGGAAGACTTCGCGTATTATCTGCAAAAGGTTCCAGGGTGCTTTATGTTTGTTGGAGCAGGCAACCCGGAAAAAAATGCGATCTATCCGCATCATCATCCGATGTTTGATTTTGATGAAGACGCGATGCAGACAGCCGTGAGATTGTTTATCGCCATGGCTAAGGGTTACGCAGCCGAATGACTTTATAGCCAGTTGGGCATCCTGTTCATACCGAGGTATGGGCAGGATGTTTTTTTGTGGATTTTTTAGAGGTTGTTCAAAAAGTCCACTTTTGATTACGAATCATGCCTGGCGGCATCATCAGCATCGAAGTTGAAATTCAGCCGAAATGTCCGTTGCTCACGTAGGTTTCCTACGCTCCGCTACTCCATTTCTAGCTTCATTCCATCTTCTCGGTACTGAAAACTAGACTTTTTGAACGTGCACTTAAAGTGGTTCATTTTCGGAAGTTGCCGGAACTGGACTTTTTTGTGATAGGAGGAGGTTCGAATGGAAGGAACAGAATATACGGAAAGAACGGATGCTTGTATCGTTCAGCGGGATTTTACAGTTTTGCTGGAAGTCGGCCACCCCGGATTCGACAGAGCAAGAGAGCAGCTTGGGATGTATTCAGAACTGGTCAAGACACCGGCGACGTTTCATACCTATCGAATCACTCCGTTGTCGCTCTGGAATGCGGCGGCACTGGGATGGAATGCAGATCAGGTCATCGCAAGTCTGGAGTTGGTATCCCGTTGGAACGTGCCTGCTGCCCTCATACAGGATGTTTGCAGGATCATGGATCAGTATGGCAAATTAAAGCTGCATTCCGAAGCAGATCGCGCCAGAATGCGCCTTTACAGTGAGGATGAACGGTTGCTGGATGAGTTAAGTGGATTGAAAACGATAGCTGCCTTTCGTATGGAACGCACAGACGCACATGAGCTTATGCTTTCTGGAGAACAGCGAGGGTTATTGAAAAGGGAATTAACACGATTGGGTTACCCCGTACTTGATTACGTGGGGTATCGGGAAGGAACCAAGCTTTCATTCGAATGGCGAACCAATGATCCAGCGGACCACTCAGAGCGATTTGCGCTGCGTTCTTACCAGAGAGAGGCCGTGGATGCATTCGAAGGCAGTGAGGGCATGGGAGGAAGTGGCTTACTCGTACTTCCTTGCGGGGCAGGCAAAACGGTCATTGGCATGGCCGTTCTGGAGCGGCTTCAATGTGAATGCCTTATTTTGACGTCCAATACAACGTCTGTGAGACAGTGGATTCAGGAAATTCAAGACAAAACAACGATTACCAGCGAACAGATTGGTGAGTATTCAGGTCAGAAAAAACAGGTGAAACCTGTGACTGTAGCTACATATCAGATTCTTACACATCGGAAATCAAAGGATGCTGATTTTACCCACATCAAATTGCTTAGTGAGCGACAATGGGGGCTGATCATTTATGATGAAGTGCATTTGCTGCCAGCGCCGGTGTTTCGTGCAACTGCAGATATTCAAGCTACGCGAAGACTGGGATTAACGGCCACGTTGGTTCGAGAGGATGGCTGTGAACAGGATGTATTCTCGCTGATTGGTCCGAAGCTTTATGATATGCCGTGGAAACAACTGGAGCAGCAAGGGTGGATTGCTGATGTACAATGTCAGGAGATACGTATCCCATTTTCCCCGGAACTAAGATCGAATTATCTGCAAGCCGAGGTTAAGCACCAATTTCGATTGGCTGCTGAGAATCCGGCGAAGGTACGTGTAGTCAAGCGTTTGCTGGAACGTCATCGGGATTTACCTGCACTTGTAATTGGACAATATCTGGATCAGCTAGAGTTGATTGCCCGGGAAATTGAAGCACCTCTGATCTCGGGGACAATGTCACAGCAAGAGCGAATCAAATGGTTTGCCGCATTTCGGCGTGGAGAGATTAAAACGATTGTTGTATCCAAGGTTGCCAATTTTGCTGTGGATCTGCCAGATGCTGCGGTTGCACTTGAAATATCCGGGAGTTTCGGTTCACGGCAGGAAGAAGCACAGCGGTTGGGACGAATTCTGAGACCGAAAGCAGGAGAAAACAAAGCTTACTTCTATGCGCTGGTATCAGAGGATAGCAAGGAACAGGATTTTGCATTAAACCGTCAGATGTTCTTGGTGGAGCAGGGATATGAATATGCCATCGTTCATGAAACTGAATAGTTCAATCGTACTCGACGAAAAGAGGAGGGGCTAGTAGGATATGTCTTCATTTGAACCAATAGATGAGCCTGTGGTACTGAATCTTGATTCATGGTCAAAGCTTACTTTGGTGGAGCAAAAAGTGCTTGGTGCAATTTTTCACAAACATGCCGCTCAGCCTTTTTCCTCCCTCCTGCCGCGAGAACAGTGGGCCATCGAAGGACTAAGTGTCGCAGAAGCCAAATCTTCATTCACCAACCTTCGGCAGCAAAGATGGATTGAATCTGTTCATAAGAGTTGGGGGGAGCGATTATTCTATATTCCTGCTTCGCTGATGGAGACCTTGACGATTGCTTACGCGCAAAGGGTGGGCTTAACCGTTGAACAGAATACAAAGCTTGCTCATGTGCTACAGGAGGGGAAGCCGGATATTGCTGCAGAACTACTTCATCTGATCGCTTGGATCGGAAGAGAAGGACTTCCTTTGACAGGTAAAGGTACGATACATAAGAAAAGTGTTCAAAAATTAAGTGTGATCACGGTGTTATCTTCGACAGACTTTGATGGTTTGGGCATCCAATATGAACATTCGGATTTGTATCCGACCCACGTAGCTATCCTTCTCGATCTACTGCTCAGTCTGAATCTCGTTCAGAAGTCAGATGGCCGAATTCAGATTGTAGAACATCGATTACAAAAATGGTTGAAGCTCTCGTGGAGACAGATGCATCGGGAAATATATCAAGCGTGTATGGAAAGATACGGAGAAGCTGAACCCACGTTGCAGCATTTCCGTTATCAATTGGCAGTGCTTGCTCCAGAAAAAAATATATGGTGCCATATAGAGAATTCGGAATTGACACCACGGGTCAGGGGCTGGCTTTGTGCACTGGCTGGCTGGGGTTATGGTGAAGTAGGAGAAGATCAGTCGGGAGGGCTAACATTCCGTTGGCTGATCGAACCGCAGAGCCTTTTAATTCCAGAACGAGAGATGGTAAGTGAGACGGAGCCGTGTGGATTTTACATGCAACCTGATTTTGAAATGTTGGTGCCACCGGAAGCAAGACCTGATGTGATCTGGATGCTGGAGCAATGCGCAGAACGGGTGACGCGTGATCGAATGTCCATCTACCGCATGACAAGAGAACGATTCATTTCGGCCATAGCCAGAGGGTATGAATTACATGAAGTGATAGAGTTTCTGGATCAATATGCTCTGACAGGCATACCAGAGAATGTACGTATTGCGTTAGCAGATTGGGGAAAGGAGACGGATGCTGCACCGTTGACTGTAGACAGAAGTATGGAGGTAATGGAGGCAAGTACAGGCTCTGCATATGATCCGAAGTTATTAGAAAAAGATGTGTTGAGCGGTGTATATTCTTCTTTCTACACACCCGATAATCTAGGTCTGGTTGATGTTCCTGCATTTCTGCATGGGTTGGAGCGTGATCATTCTGAAATTGAGAAGAAGTCCTCTCTATTAGGGTTTGAGGAGATACCGGAGACCTGGTACAGGGAGTGGCGTCGATATCATAGTTCAACCGCCCGACAGATTGCTGCCAAAGCCATTGAGTGGCAGACCAAGCTGGGGATACAACAGGAAAATCGTACGCAATACCTTATTCCACATCAGGTAGAGGGGCATGAACAATGGACTTTAAGCGGTTGGTGCATGCTGGATTCAAGTGAACATGCATCAGAAACGGAATGGCGTACATTCTCCCCGTCAGAGTGGGATACAATGCGTCTTATCCTGCCAGATGATGTTATAACCTGACTATTCGAGGTGAGTATCAGGTTGAAAGACGAATTTTCGAGTTTCCCTTATTTCTAATTGCAGGAAAAACTCTTCTTAACTATTCATGGATATGCTATGATGAGGTAGTCTACGTTAAGTAGAACTTTATATATAGATAGGATGAATATTTCATGAGCGTAGCGGAAATGAACACGGTCGATATGGCCCAAGTGTTAACGGGCGCATATGAACTGGGTGACATGATTAACCAATCTGCCGAAGTATCGGATTATTTATATTGGAAGCAGCAAGTCGAGACTACCCCTGAGATTCAGATGGGGATTCGGAAGCTGAATGCCAAGAAGGAATTGTTTGAAGAAACACAGCGTTTTGGTCATTTTCACCCGGATTACCATGCAGCGAAAGACCAGGTGAAGGCGCTGGAACAGGAGTTAGAAAATTTCGAGGCGGTAATCCGCTTCAAACAGGCAGAGAAGTCCCTGGATGATATGTTATTCCAGATGTCAGAGACCATTGCATTCGCAGTGTCAACAACCATTAAGGTACCGAGCAATGATCCGAATCCGAAGGGCGGCTGTGGTAGTGGCGGCAAGTGTGGTTGCAGTTAAGTAATCAGGATAGAGTACTCAATTCAGACTCATGACAGACCGGACCTTTAGGGATGAATGTTTTCTCGGTTCAAGTGACCGAGCAACAATCATCCTAGGCGCCGGTCTCCATTATAGAAGGGCGGGGAACGATGATGTTTGCGGAAAGGACAGGATTCATTATTTGGGTCAGCGATTTGAAGGCTGCCCGTAATCTCGAAAAATATGGCACCGTGCATTATATCTCCCGCCGTATGCATTATGTGGTCATGTATGTTAATGCAGAACGGGCAGAAGATACGATGAAAAATGTGAAGCGACTTTCCTATGTGCGCAAGATCGAACGCTCGTATCGTAATGAGATCAAAACCGAGTATGCCAGCAAAACCATGGACAAAACGAGCTTTTACGGAATATAGACGAGAAACTGGAGGGACCCTTTGGGGTCGCTCTTTTCTTGAATTATGCACAAATGGACTTTTGTGAAAAAAAGTTAAACTTACGCCTTGAGGTTGCGGGACTAATGTTGTAATATATTTGGTAATAAATAGATAGAAAGTCCTATCTGGTGGAGAGTGATTCCCATGCGTGATAAGGTGATGCAACGTTGGAGCACCTACGAGCCGTTTTTCGTGGCTCTTGGAGACAAGAAAGTGGCCGACATCGTCATTACCCATCATGCCAAGATGCGGTATGCAGACCGTATTGAGCCTGCACGTAGTGATGATGACCATATTGCGGCGTGGTTGTGGGAGTGTCTGAAGCAGGACCGTATAACACCATACTACCGTAATGAACAGGACGTCTACCTGATTGATGAGGATCTGGTGGTAGTCGCCGAATTTTCCGAACTTGAAGGAGAATATGATATTGCGGGCAACCCGCTGCACAAAATGATTGTAGTTACGTTTCTGGGACGTATGTCGGAGACCATTGAGTTAAGGGACCTGAAGTCATATTATTCGTGGTTAAGACATTCAAGAAGAATGACGTTGGTCAAAAATAGTCGCAAGCATAAGTAAGTTGAGAAGATTTAAAATATGTTGAAATCATAGATTCAAGTATCATCGCATGCAGACAAGCTGCATGCTTTTTTTGTTGCCAAGCGGGAAATCGGCTACAATGTAGAGAGTGTAATCGAAGAGGGGCGAAGATATGAATTTTCACCAATTGCATATTTTTTATACGGTAGCAGAGAAGGGCAGCTTCTCGGCTGCTGCACAAGCATTACATATGACTCAACCGGCAGTAACGATGCAGATTCAATCATTGGAGGATTATTTTGGGACCAAGTTACTACATCGTTCCACCAAAAAAATAGAATTATCCGAGGCGGGCCGGACTTTATTGCCCCATGCGAAACGGAGCGTAGAGCTGGTCAGACAGACGGATGAAGCGATGTCGGCGTTTACCCAGATGTTACAAGGCCGACTCCAGCTTGGAGCCAGTTTAACGATCGGAGAATATGTACTCCCACGCATGCTCGGACCGTTTGCACTTCAATATCCCGATATTTCCATCGTCATGAAAGTGATGAATACAACGCAAATTATGGATGATATATTGAAGCACCAACTTAATTTTGGACTGATTGAAGCGCCAGTGCACCACCCGGACATGATTGTAGAGCCTGTCATGCAGGACGAGCTGAAACTGATTGTACCTGCCGGGCATGATCTGGCTAAGCGTAGCAAAGTGAATCTTGAAGATGTAATGAATTATCCCTTTGTGCTGCGTGAGAAGGGTTCGGGTACCCGTCAGGTGATGGAAGATCAATTGCAAAAGAAAAATATTGATCCACAGGACATGAATGTAGTAATGGAACTTGGCAGTACAGGAGCGGTAAAATCGGCTGTGGAGGCAGGAGTAGGGATTACGATGTTATCCCCCTCTTCTGTGCAGCATGAGCTGGCTCTGGGACTCGTTCATATTGTGGATATCCGTGGACTTGAATTCAAACGGCAGTTCTATGCCATCCATCTAAAATCGTCCTTGTTGCCCCTGTCAGCTGTCGCTTTCCTGAACTATCTGCGTCAACAGGAGCAACATAAGCCCGAACACAAGACAGGAAAGGCATAATAGCAGGCAATATCAATAATAGATAAGATTTAATCACAATCCACTTTTAAAAGAAAGGAGCTGTTGTGCATGGATCAACGCCAAGGACGCTGTGATCTTCATACTCATAGTCAGGCCTCCGATGGAATGCAGCCACCGGCTGATAATGTGAAGCTTGCCAAGCAAAAAGGACTAGCTGCGGTTGCCCTAACGGACCATGATACAGTGGCCGGTGTAGCAGAAGCGCAGCGAGCGGGGAAAGAGTACGATATTGATGTGGTAGCGGGTGTTGAGATCAGCACTCGGGCTGGCGGCAAAGATATTCATGTGCTGGGCTATTACGTGAATACGGAGGATGAGCAATTCCTGCAACGGTTGCGCGGATTAAGAGAAGCGCGAGATGAGCGCAATCATCTGATTATTGGCAAGCTCCAGGAACTTGGGCTTGATATAAGCTGGCAGGAAGTACTGGATGAGCTGGGAAGGCCACTAGAGCCGGATGAGAGTATCGGCAGACCTCATATGGCTGACGTGTTGGTAAAGAAGGGATATGCTGTCGACATGCGGGATGCATTCGATCAATATCTTGCTGAAGGCAAGCCTGGCTTCGTATCTGTACCCCGAGTTGCGCCGAAGGATGCGTGCGAGTGGATCAGAGTCGCGGGTGGAGCTGCTGTGATTGCCCATCCGGGTCTCTATAATGATGATGAATTGGTACGTCGAATTATCGCAGACTCCCGTCCGGATGGTATCGAAGTATTTCATTCGGACCATGGCCCGGAAGAGGAACGCAGGTATGCTGAGATGGCTAGGGAATATGATCTTATTGAAACAGGTGGATCGGATTACCATGGTGAACGACAAGGTGTTGTTTTCCACGGAGATCTCGGTAGCAAGACGGTAACGATTGATGTGTTGGAAAGGCTGAAGGCAGTTGCCTCACAGCAAAAGGGCCTATAAGCGAGATGTGGTAACGCTCTATCTGACTATGAGATTTTTTTTCTTATTGAGGTACGTTTTAAGGTCGAGGGAGTATAGGACATGGAAACATAGTAGGCTAAACCTGCATGTATTCATGTCCTTTTTTTGTTAAAACGAGTCTATGTGATCGAATAGTTTACCCAAGCGCCACGTGTAGCCCCGAGACGTTCGAATAATTGCTGTGCCCGCTCATTGGTTACAGCTGTGATCCATGACATATAAGCACATCCATGTTCACGCGTATATTGCTGGCAGTGTGCAAATAATTGGGCTTCCGCTTCACCTTCTCTGAACATTTCCGTAACAAAAAGGTCATTCATAATGGCTACACGCTCTGCTTTCATCGTGCTGTAGGTAAAGAACAAGGTGGAAAATCCGATAAGCTTTCCGTCCTTTACTGCCACGAATTGAGCACCGATCTGCTGATTAAGCAGGTTGTTGATCAAAAGCTGGATGGATTGATCACCAGGCCAGGGGTTGTTGTAGAATCCCACGACATAGTCATGCATCAATGCAGTCAGTGGTTTCAGATCATCAGGTTGTGTTTCTCTGATATGTAGGGTCATGGTACACTTCCTTAACTATAATTTTATTCGTGATCATTGAATTATTATACATATAAATGAATTAATATTCAATGATGATGATAAATAAACTGAGCTTCACATATCATTCAAACAAATAATGCAGCCACAAAAATCCCCTGAACCGTTGATGGTCAGGGGATTCTTACTTCTATTGCTACTGTTACATCTATATAGTCTTAACCATTTTTAATCGTGGATGGCAGACTCTTGATCAATTCATCATTTGGCGTGACAAACAAGGTCTTCTGATGATCATAGATGACAAAACCAGGCTTTGCACCACTTGGTTTGCGTACATGACGGATAAACGTGTAATCCACAGGCACACTGCTGGATTCCTTGGCTTGGCTGAAATAGGCAGCAAGCTGTGCCGCTTCTTCCAATGTAGCTTCACCAAAGTCCGTACTGCGAATGACCACATGTGAACCTGGAATGTCTTTGGTGTGCAACCAGGTGTCGTTGGAAGAAGCGAGACGGTTGGTCACATACTCATTTTGCAGGTTGTTTTTGCCCACAAGAATATCAATCCCCTCGGAGGAGGTGAACTGGTGTACGGTCGGACGGTCGCTTTTCTTCTTCTTTTTACCCTTTTTGTTACGGTCACGAAGGTATCCCTGTTGCACAAGCTCATCCCGTATTTCCTCAATATCGTTCATCGATGCAATGGACAGCTGCTGCAACAGGTTATCGAGATAGTCAATCTCGTCTTTGGTTTTGCCAAGCTGCTCATGAATGACAGCCAGACTGTTCTTGTATTTGTTATAACGCTTGAAATAACGTTGTGCGTTGTCAGACGGTGTGAGCAGCGGATCAAGCTGAATGGTAATGTTGGCTTGGTCTTCATCATAGAAGTTCACAAGCTCCACGCTCTTGTCTCCTTTGTGGACCTGATGCAGAGAGGCGAACAGCAACTCACCCCATAGTCTGAACTTGTCTGCATCGTCCGCTTCCAGCAGATCCTTGTTCAGGTTATCCAGCTTTTTGATGTTTTTGCTTCGCTCATTCTGCAGAAAACGGAGCAGATCACTTACTCTCTGTTTAACCGTGTCCCGTTCAGCCTTGTCTCCGTAATAATCTTCCATGCACTTGCTCATCGTGTCATAGGTTTTCTCCAAATCCTGAATGCTCTGAAGATGAACGGCCGAGAAAATCATTTTGCCTTTGGCGTTCAATCCAGTTACAGGCGTGTAGATATGATCTCTGACAGGTCCCATCACAGCTTCAAAAGCGTTCCAGAGTGCACCAGCCTCAACTCGGCTCTCACCCTCAACCACAGCCTGAGTGTTCACTGTGCCTTCAGCAGCAATCCCACGGGCAGCAATCTCTCCCGCAATTAACGGGCTAAGACCGCTAAAGGAGTTCACAAGCCAGCGTGATGCCTCTTCTTCAGCGGCATGATAGCTGTCCTCGAATACTGTACGGCTCACTTCGAGCGGATTACTTTTATGTTGCTCGGGTGGGGCGGTATAGGCGAATCCGGGCATAATTACCCGATAGCTGCTGATGGACGGAGTCACATGATGAATGCCATCCAGAATCGTTCCTGTAACGGGATCAAGCAAAATAATGTTACTGTGACGCCCCATCAATTCAATGATGATCCGTTTAACCGAAACATCCCCCAGTTCGTCGCGCTGGCGCACATTGATGTGGATAATACGTTCCATGCCAATCTGACGGATCTCCTCAATGATGGCACCTTCACAGTGCTTGCGGAGCAGCATGCAGAACATGGGTGCTTCCGTAGGGTTAAGGAATGTCTTTTCCGTAAAATGCAAACGGGGATAGGTTGGGCTTGCCGAAACAAGCAATTTACTATTACCGCGCTGAGCACGCAGGGTGAGAACTACGTCATGGCCATTCGGTTGATGGATTTTGCTGATGCGTCCACCAATGCAGCCTTGCAGTTCATGAACAATGGCCCGTGTTACGATGCCGTCCAATGCCATTTTTTCCACTTCCTCTCTCTATCGAGCATCTGCATTGTATCATGCCAAATGCTTCATCTATATAACTGAAATGAGCAACCAGGTTATGTAAAAAAATCAGGACTGGCTGCAGATTCTTCGTTGCTTGCCTGTTGAACGCTGGAATCGGTACTGCGCAGAACATCGCAGACTTTTATTCTAGCCTATTCTGTCCATCAGGGAAAGGATTCACCTTGCGGGTGCTAATCACAGACCTGTCCGAATACATATAGAGCAGGTAGTTTGTCCGGCATAGTGTGCAGCCTGTCGACCAGCACGCCGGTGAAGCATGTGAGCTTATTTAGCAGATGAAATACAGACTGGGAGGGAACCTTGAAGCATGGAACATACCAAGTGGCATCAACTAAGTGATGAAGAGCTTCGCAACACTCTTGGCGTCAGCCCGCAGGAAGGATTGACGGATGAAGCTGCAGCAGAAAAGAGGAAAGCTGTCGGTTCGAATGAGCTGAGCGAGGGGAAACGTATTTCTCCGATTACATTGCTCTTGAATCAGTTCAAAGATTTTATGGTGCTGGTGTTGATGGGAGCAACGTTGGTATCCGGCTTGCTGGGTGAGTATCTGGATGCGGTAACGATTGTGGCCATTATCGTACTGAATGCGATTCTGGGGTTTGTACAGGAATTCCGGGCAGAACGATCTCTACGTGCATTGAAACAGTTGTCCGCACCTCTCGCCAAAGTGCTTCGATCAGGCAAGGAAGTACATCTTGCCGCCAAACAACTCGTACCTGGTGATATTGTCATGGTAGAGAGTGGCGACCGCATACCCGCTGATGTACGCTGGCTGCAAACGAACAGTCTGGATGTCGAGGAGTCGGCACTTACCGGGGAATCGGTCCCCGTAAGCAAACATTGCCTTCCGATTGCCGACGAGGATGTTCCACTTGGCGATCAGAAGAATATTGGTTTTATGGGTACCATGGTCACTCGTGGCACAGCCAAAGGTGTGGTCATTCGTACGGGGATGGAGACGGAGATGGGCAAAATTGCCGATCTGATCCAGAATACGGAGGAGCAGGAAACACCGCTACAGCACAGGCTGGAACAACTGGGCAAAATTCTGATTTTTGTTGCGTTGGGATTAACCATTATGGTTGTCGTCGCAGGGATATTGCACGGACAACCAGCCGTTGGCATGTTTCTGGCAGGGGTCAGCCTCGCGGTGGCTGCCATACCGGAGGGTCTGCCGGCCATTGTAACCATTGCACTTGCCCTTGGCGTGCAGCGGATGATCAAACGAAAAGCCATTGTACGCAAATTGCCTTCCGTCGAAACCCTTGGTTGTGCATCCGTAATCTGTTCGGATAAGACAGGTACGCTCACTCAGAACAAGATGACGGTAACGGATGTGTGGCTGGAGGGACGCAGCATCAAGGTTACCGGGGATGGTTATGCACCTGAAGGGCAGATGCTGGAGAACGGTCGAATGGTGGAATTGAAGAGTGACCAGTCCCTGCGCAGAATGCTCCAGATTAGCGCGCTTTGCAACAATGCCAGTATTGTTGAGAGTGTTGCAAACGAGTTAGGGAACAAGAAAAAGGGCAAGGATACCAAAAAGGGAAGTAAGAAAAACACGAAAAAAGGTGATCTCCAAGAAGAAACGGTCAAGCGAGACAATGTATTCTGGGAGCTGAAGGGCGATCCGACGGAGGGGGCACTCGTCACACTGTCCTCCAAAATGGGGCTTCCCCCTGCTGGCCTCAAAGAGTTGTATGCTCGCGAGCAGGAGTTTCCGTTTGATTCGGAGCGAAAACGCATGTCGGTCCTGGTTCATCACCAGGGGGGCCGAATGATCTATACCAAAGGTGCACCCGATGTATTGATCGGACACTGCAGTTATATTTTGTGGGAAGGCAAGGTCGTGCCTTTCACTGGAACACTGCGACAGAAAGTGATGGCAGCCAACGAGAGCATGGCCGGAGCCGCACTGCGTGTCCTCGGAATGGCCTACCGTGAAGTACGGCCGGAGGAAAAAGTGGCAGACGAACATGCCGCCGAAAGTCAGCTTGTATTCGTGGGACTTGCAGGTATGATTGATCCGCCGCGTCGTGAAGTGCGAGATGCGATTGCCACATGCCGCAAAGCGGGTATTCGTACCGTCATGATCACAGGTGATCATGGAACAACGGCAGAAGCCATTGCTCATCAGCTGGGTATTCTTCCACGTGGAGGCGCTTCGTTAAGTGGTCAACAACTGGCAGGCATGACAGACGATCAACTGGATAAACAGGTAGAGGGCATCTACGTGTTCTCAAGGGTATCTCCAGAACATAAGCTTCGCATCGTAAAATCGTTGCAACGCAAAGGGCATGTCGTCGCCATGACGGGGGATGGGGTAAATGATGCTCCGGCGATCAAGGCGGCTGATATCGGCATAGCGATGGGCATTACAGGCACAGATGTGACGAAGGAAGCTTCGGCACTCATTCTGAGTGATGATAACTTCTCAACCATTGTGGCTGCCATTGAAGAAGGCCGTAATATCTATGAGAACATTCGCAAGTTTATCCGTTATTTGCTGGCATCGAACGTGGGCGAGATTCTAACAATGTTCTTTGCGATGATGATGGGCTTGCCACTGCCACTCGTGCCTATTCAGATTCTGTGGGTTAACCTGGTGACGGATGGTTTGCCTGCAATGGCGCTTGGGGTAGATCAGCCGGAAAAAGATTTGATGGAACACAAACCCCGTGGCGCCAAGGAAAACATTTTTGCCCGTAGACTGGGTTGGAAAATCGTCAGTCGGGGTGTATTGATTGGATTATGTACACTCGGAGCGTTCTGGCTTACCCTTCAGGCTGCACCGGATAATCCGGGCCAACTGATCAAGGCACAATCTGTGGCTTTTGCTACACTCGTTTTGGCGCAGCTTATTCATGTCTTTGACTGCCGCAGTTCGCGGTCGATCTTCCACCGGAATCCGCTACAGAACAAATATCTGGTTCTTGCCGTGATTTCATCGGTTGTACTGATGCTGGTTGTGATGTACGTTGAACTGTTGCAACCGATTTTCAAAACCGTACCGCTGGGTTTGCGTGAATGGGCGATCTGTATCGTTGCTGCGGGCATTCCGACGTTCCTTATGGGCGCAGGCAGCGTCTGGGGTGGTCGTCGTAACCGCCGCCGCATGGGTGGTTCTGGCCGCTTCGTACCGAAAAGTACAAAGTTTTCAGCATAAAATCAATACCTTTTCCTTACCTATTTCGTTATGCTATCCTCAAAATGATTCGAAGCGGCAGCTTTGGCATTTTGCAGGATAGCTTTTTTGTGTAAATGTTGAATATGAATTTCTATGGTAATCCTGTAGAAGAGCAAGAATATAGCTTTGGCAGCAGACTGCCAAAAGGAGTGGGCAAGGTTATGGAATTTACGAAAATGCATGGACTTGGTAATGATTTTATCGTTGTATTTGGTGAAAAGGAGCTTCCGGCAGATGCTGCAGAATTGGCTGTGAAATGGTGTAACCGTTTCTTCGGCATCGGTGCGGATGGCCTGGTTTATATACTGCCTTCGGAGAAGGCGGACTTTCAGATGCGCATCATGAATTCGGACGGTTCGGAAGCAGAGCAATGCGGTAATGCCATTCGCTGTGTGTCCAAATATGTATACGATCATGGTCACGTGAACCAGGAGCAGATCACCATTGAAACGATTGGTGCAGGGGTACAACCTGTGAGTCTCAACATTCGTGATGGTAAAGTGGAAACGGTACGTGTCGACATGGGTGAGCCGATCCTAAACGGTCTTCAAGTGCCTACAACGGTGGATGCCAACCCAGTGGTTGATCACTACATTGAAGCAAATGGACATGCGTTCAAATTCACTGCCGTATCCATGGGTAACCCGCATGCGGTTATCTATGTAGATGACGCTGTAAATTTTGACCTCACAACTTGGGGCCCACTTCTTGAAGTGCATCCGATGTTTCCGAAAAAAATCAATGTGGAATTCGCCACAGTTCGTGACCGTGGATATGTGGACATGCGTGTATGGGAACGCGGAGCGGGTCCAACACTTGCTTGTGGAACCGGAGCTTGCGCGACACTGGTATCCTCTGTCCTGAATGGACATACAGATCGTACAGCCATCATCAGCCTCAAGGGTGGGGATCTCCACATTGAGTGGAATGAAGCTGACAATCATGTGTACATGACTGGACCTGCTGAAGTTGTTTTCAAGGGAGTTACTTCATAATCAAGTGAATGGTGTAACACAAGAGGCCTGCGGGCCTCTTTTTTGTCAAAAAGGACAGGTCGTGTCTCCTGTACAGAGACATATTGGGGGCTGTATAGCAAGAAAGTCCATATGAGCTGGATACTCATCAAAAACCTGTGTTTTTCTTCGTTTGTTAGCGTTTTTTGTGTTACATTAGTATGAAAATGATCACAGCTAGGCAGGGGGAAAAGGGATGAAGGCGGATTTGCGCAAAGTTATGCAGGAACGAGTTCTCATTGGAGATGGGGCCATGGGAACGTTTCTGTACCAAATGGGATTCCCGGTAGGGATTTCATATGAAGAGTTAAACTTGATTTCACCTGAAGTGGTGGCGGAAGTACATCGCCGTTATCGGGACGCAGGTACGGAAATATTTGAAACGAATACGTACTCTGCCAATTATGACAAGTTGTCCAAGTTCGGTTTGGAGTCCAAGGTGGAGGATGTGAACCGTACCGGTGTTCGTATTGCCAAAGAGGTGGCTGGAGCTAACGGTTATGTTCTTGGTGCAGTAGGCTCTATTCGTGGCGGCAAGCGGACAAACGTGTCCACAAGTGAACTGAAACGCTTCTATCAACAACAGATCTTCGCTCTGCTCGATGAAGGCGTGGATGGCATTCTGCTTGAGACCTTCTATGATATCGAGGAAATGGATATTGCCCTTTTGCAAGCGCGCAAGCTAAGTGATCTGCCCGTGATTGGACAGTTCGCGGTAGAGGATGTAGGACACACACTGGACGGATATACAATGCCTGAAGCATTCCGGATTATGCGGGAGCAGGGCGCGGACGTAATTGGTTTTAACTGTCGCTCAGGTCCAAACGGAATTATGCGTGCCATGGAAACCGTCTCCGGACGTATTGGTATCCCAATGTCTGTCTATCCGAATGCGGGCGCAGCAGATTATGTAGATGGTCAGTTCCGTTATGGTGCGACTCCGGAGTACTTTGGTCAGACGGCAGTGCAATTTGCTGAACTGGGTGCTCGGATTATCGGCGGTTGCTGTGGAACGACACCTGATCATATTACCGCAATGAAAGAGGCGCTCGCTGACTATGTACCTTCGCCTATTTTGGAGCCCGATCCGTCAGAATCCAAAGCGCGTATTGTGTTGCATGAACATGTGGATGAGCGTTCTGGACGTGGAGGACAGCCTACAATCGTTGATCTGGTCAAGCAGCGTCATACGGTCATTGTTGAACTTGACCCGCCGCGTGATTTGGACATTGCCAAGTTCATGAAAGGTGCCGAGACACTGAAAGCAGCAGGAGCGGATGCCCTGACACTGGCCGATAATTCTTTAGCGGTTACACGAATGAGCAACATGGCGCTGGGTCACCTCGTTCAGGATCGCACGGGCCTCCGTCCACTGGTGCATATTGCCTGCCGTGACCGGAATCTGATTGGAACACAGTCACACATGATGGGTTTTGATGCTTTGGGGATTAATCATGTACTGGCTGTAACAGGAGATCCTGCAAGATTTGGTGATCTGCCGGGTTCAAGCTCAGTATATGATCTGACTTCTTTTGAAATCATACGCATGATCAAGCAGTTGAACGATGGAGTGGCTTTCTCAGGTAAACCGCTGAAGCAGAAAGCCGGTTTTGTCATCGGAGCGGCATTTAATCCCAATGTGAAATATTTGGATAAAGCTGTACAACGTCTGGAGAAGAAAATTGCCTCTGGCGCAGATTACATCATGACACAACCGATCTATGACCCTGAGTTGATTGTAGCAATGCACGAAGCGACCAAACATCTGGATGTGCCCATTTTTGTAGGTGTAATGCCGCTGGCGAGTGGACGGAATGCAGAGTATCTGCACAACGAGGTTCCGGGGATTCAGCTCTCGGATGAAGTGCGTTCCCGGATGGCGGGTCTGGAAGGGGAAGAAGGCCGTGCGATGGGTGTAAAAATTGCCAAAGAACTGCTGGATGTAGCAACAGTCCATTTCAAAGGCATCTATCTCATGACACCGTTTATGTTCTATGGCATGACGGCCGAACTGACTCAATATGTATGGGAGAAGTCGGAGCATCAATGTCCTACTTGTTTCAACCCTAATAATCAATTACAATAGTAAAACGGATGTGATGCCGATGTCATTCAGTATGACCGGATACGGTCAATCCGCCTTTCATTTTGGCGGCTATAAGGTACAATTAGAGATCAAATCTGTTAATCATCGTTATTGCGAAGTGATGATGCGTCTGCCAAGAGAGTGGACGTATTATGAAGACGGTTTGAGGAAGATCGTACAGGGTCGTTTGAAACGTGGGCGGATTGATGTTTATGTAATGAAAGAAAAAGAGGAAGACCAGGCTCTTCCCGCTGTTCTGAATGAACAGACGGTCAGGGCCTATCTGCAGGCTGCAGAGCAACTGGAGACTCAGTATGGAATGCAGGGCAAACCAAGTATTGTGGATATGCTTGGGCTGCCGGACGTCATGGTTCATTCGGATGGGACAAGTTCCATTCCGGAAGAGCAGAAGGACGAATGGGAGCGAGTGCTGCAGGAAGGATTGAAAGAGGCTTTGTCCAGCCTTGAGCAGATGCGCGCTCGCGAGGGTCTTCATCTGGCCAGTGATCTGGAACGGCGGATTACCCGTCTGGAGTCGCTGCATACCGAGATGCTTGATCTTGCTCCGACTGTGGTAAGTGATTACCGCAACAAGCTAAGGCAGAGGCTTACGGAAATGCAGGAAGAAGGCTCTTTCCCTTTTGATGAGCATAAATTGGGTATGGAAATTGCAATGTTTGCCGATCGTTCTAACATAGAAGAGGAGCTTACACGTCTACTCAGTCACTTTGGACAGAGCAGGGAACTGCTGAAGAGTGATGAGCCGGTAGGGCGTAAGTTGGACTTTCTAATTCAAGAGATGAATCGGGAAGTTAATACGATTGGATCAAAAGCCAACCATTTGGCTCTGGTGAATCGTGTTGTCGAGATGAAGGCGGAGCTGGAGAAGATTCGTGAGCAAGCGGCGAATATCGAATGAACGGCCAAATTTCGGCATAAGAGTCGCATGTATAGGGGGAAGAACCTGATTATGGCAATCAAACTCATTAACATTGGATTCGGTAACATCGTATCGGCGAACCGGATTATATCCATCGTGAGTCCGGAATCGGCGCCGATCAAGAGAATTATACAAGAGGCAAGAGATCGTCACATGCTGATTGATGCAACGTACGGAAGACGTACTCGTGCCGTAATTATTACGGATAGCGATCATGTCATTTTGTCTGCAGTTCAGCCTGAGACGGTCGCCCATCGTCTTTCTTCGAAAGATGATGATAACGACGAATAAAATGGAGTGTAATATGTCTAAGGGATTACTGGTAGTGTTGTCCGGCCCATCTGGGGTCGGGAAGGGTACTGTATGCAGCGCTTTGCGCAAACGGGTGCCGGAATTGATCTATTCTGTATCGGCGACAACCCGTCAGCCTCGTCTGGGTGAAGAACATGGTGTGAACTATTTCTTCAGAAGTCATGAAGAGTTCCAGAACATGATTGCTGAAGATCAATTGTTGGAACATGCGGAGTATGTTGGTAATTATTACGGAACACCGCGTGATTTTGTGGAGAAAACGATTAACGAAGGCCGCGACATCATTCTGGAGATTGAGGTTCAAGGCGCGTTAAAAGTGAAAGAGAAATTCCCGGAAGGGATCTTTGTTTTCCTGCTTCCTCCTTCATTGGACGAGCTGAAAGATCGTATTCAGGGCCGTGGTACCGAAAGCCAAGCGACCATTGATCACCGGATGTCCGTAGCGGTTGATGAGATCAGTCTGCTGGAGCAGTATGATTATGCTGTTGTTAATGATGAAATTGATTTGGCGTGCAAGAGAATAGAAAGCATCATAATCGCCGAACATTGTAAGATCAATAAATAATCCCTTTTGCCGCTGCAGAATGCGATATAAGTGGGGCAGTTGTCATATCATGTATTGAAGCAGTCCTTCTCGGAATGCCCGAATGTGAAGACATGCCACATCAGTTCTGTCAGGCGGCAACTTGCGATTATACTAATGTGAAGAGGTGTTTGTTAATATGCTGTATCCTTCTATTGATGAAATGATGAACAAAGTCGACAGCAAGTATTCCCTTGTTGTTGCTGCTTCCCGCCGGGCTAGACAGCTACGTGAAGGTGAAAAAACGGATTTAAGAGGTGCGAGATCCCATAAACAAGTTGGCGTTGCACTGGAAGAAATCTATGGAGACCTGCTCGTTGTCATCAAAGGACAGGACGAAGAAGAAGAGTAAGCCGCCTGCGGCTGCTCTTCAACTGCATAAGGCGTAAGCCGGATTAATTGACAACCGCGAGGTTGTTATTTTTTTACGAATAAGCATATTTTAACGGAATCTTCATTAGACGTCGTATAAATATCGGGGGAAATAAACATGTTGAACGGTAAAAAAATCGTGCTTGGTGTGACAGGCGGCATAGCCGCTTACAAAGCGGCAACATTATGCAGCAGACTGGTGCAAAAGGGAGCGGATGTTCATGTGATTATGACAGCTTCCGCTACACAGTTTATTACCGAATTAACGCTGCAAACGTTGACCCGAAACACCGTATATACCGATACATTTGATGAACGTGAGCCAACAGTTGTATCCCATATTCATCTGGCTGATTTGGCTGATCTTGTTCTGGTTGCCCCGGCTACAGCCAATGTGATTGCCAAGATGGCGCATGGCATGGCAGATGATATGCTCTCAACGACTCTTCTTGCCACGACAGCCCCTGTCATGATTGCCCCAGCGATGAATGTACATATGTATGATCATCCGGCTGTACAGCATAATATGAACCTGCTTGTTGAACGGGGTGCCATGATGATTGAGCCAGGTGAAGGTCTGCTTGCGTGTGGATATGTAGGCAAGGGGCGTCTGGAAGAACCGGAGACCATTGTGGATGTGGTAGAACGTTTCTTTGAACAGCGTGAATCTGCAGACCGAATTCGTCAGGGACAAGCTTCATTGTTACAAGGCAAGAAGGTTGTCGTTACGGCTGGAGGTACGATTGAGCGCATTGACCCAGTACGCTACATTACGAACGATTCGTCTGGCAAAATGGGATTTGCGATCGCCGCAGCTGCACGTGATCTGGGGGCAGATGTGAAATTGGTTATGGGCAATACGCAAGCCAAGCCACCGGAGAACGTCGAGTTGATCCCTGTACAGTCAGCACAGGATATGTATGAAGCCGTAACACGCGAGTGGGATGATGCTGATATCGTGGTTAAAGCGGCGGCTGTTGCCGATTATCGCCTAAAGGAAGTTTACACCGAGAAGATCAAGAAGAAAGGCGACACGCTGTCGCTCGAACTTGTTAAAAATATAGATATTCTTGAAACGCTGGGCAAACAGAAAACCCATCAGTTTTTGATTGGTTTTGCTGCGGAGACTCAGTCGGTTGAGATGTATGCACGTGAGAAATTGGAACGGAAAAATTGTGATCTGATCGTAGCCAATGACGTAACCCGCACGGGTGCAGGATTTGGAACAGACACCAACGCGGTACATATCTATGACCGGGAAGGTTTGGTGGAGGAGCTTCAAGTGATGGCCAAGGACAATGTGGCCCATCGGTTGCTCCAGATTGCGGCGGAGCGCATTGCCGGGAGGAATTAGGATATGGAGATTGCCAAGGTCATTGTCGATGTTCCCGTGAAGGAAACAGACCGGCCATTTGATTACCTGGTACCTGAATCGATGAGGGAATGGATCGAGATTGGCAGCCGGGTGGGTGTACCTTTTGGTCATCGGACGGTGCAGGGATTCGTGATTGATCTTGTGCCGCGTACCGGGGAGGAAACATTCAGGCTAAAACAGATCCAGGAATTGCTGGACATTGTTCCCCCATTATCAAAGGATTTGGTTGAGTTGGCCGAATGGATGAGTGGACGTTATGCCAGTAACCGGATTTTGTCATTGCAGGTGATGGTGCCGACGGCATTGAAAGGGAAAGCAGAGCGATACATCTCGCTGGGAGATGCACTGGACGGACAGATGGCAGGTGCACAGCCGGATGATGAGGTGTTATTTGTTTGGGGAGAAGAGTCTACGAATGAGAAAGTGCAGCAGGATATCATCCGTTTTGTCAAAAGTAGGGGTCAGGTACCGCTGCAACAACTGAGTCGAAAATATCCCAATCATGCTGCACTAATCAAGAAACTATTGCTTGGTGGCGTGCTGCTGGAGAGTCAGGCCATCAAGGACAAGTTGAATAAAAAAACGATGAAGTCCGTTGATCTGGCTGTAGATATTGCTGCTGCTCAGGAAGCACTTGCTTCATTCCCGGCGAAAGCACAGCGGCAGAAGGAGATTCTGGCTTTTTTGCTGGAAATGAAAGAGCTGCTGCCCATGCCGATGAAAGAAGTGTTATCTACACTGCAGGTATCAGCCGCAACGATTAAGGGGCTTGAGGAAAAGGGATTGATCGTCACCGAGGACGTTGAGGTCTTTCGTGACCCTTATCAGGGCAGGAAGTTCAAAGCGACTGAACCACTGGTTCTGACCGATGAGCAAAAACATGTCTATGACAGTATCAATGGCCGATTGCAGGAACAGCGCCACGGGGTATTTTTGCTACATGGTGTCACGGGTAGTGGCAAGACGGAAGTCTATCTTCAAACCATTCAACAATGCATTGAACAGGATCGGCAGGCCATCGTACTGGTGCCCGAGATTGCATTGACACCACAGATGGTAGAGCGCTTTAAAGGGCGGTTCGGCGACCAAGTTGCGGTCATGCACAGTCGTTTGTCTGGCGGTGAACGTTATGATGAATGGCGCAAGATCCGTGAGGGCCAGGTGAAGGTTGCGATTGGGGCACGTTCAGCCGTATTTGCTCCGTTCAGTCGGCTTGGACTGATCATTATGGATGAAGAACACGAGACTTCCTACAAACAGGAGGAAACACCGAAATATCATGCCCGGGATGTAGCGGTAAAAAGAGCACAGCAGCACCAGGCCGTGGTCGTTCTGGGTTCAGCGACACCTTCACTGGAAAGTTATTATGCTGCACGCTCGCAAAGTAACGACGATTTTGCACCACTCTTGCTGGAGATGCCAACTCGGGCACTGGGGAACAAGTTGCCTGAAGTGCGAATCGTTGACATGCGTGAAGAGTTAAAGGATGGCAACCGCTCCATGTTCAGCAGGGCTTTGCATAAAGGGCTGGAGGAGCGTTTGGAACGTGGTGAACAGACGGTGCTTCTGCTAAATCGCCGTGGGTATTCGACCTTTGTCATGTGCCGAAGTTGTGGATATGTGGCAGGCTGTCCCGAATGTGATATTTCATTGACGTACCATCAGCGCTCCAATAATCTCCGTTGTCATTACTGCGGATATGCGGAAGCGGCTCCTGAAGTGTGTCCGGATTGTGGAAGTGAGCATATTCGATACTTTGGTACAGGTACACAACGGGTCGAGGAAGAGCTTGCGAAGCTCTTTCCGGGTATTCGGGTCATTCGGATGGATGTGGATACGACAACCGAAAAAGGGGCTCACGAGAAGCTGCTGAAACAGTTTCGTGAGAAAAAGGCGGACGTATTGCTGGGCACCCAGATGGTTGCGAAGGGACTTGATTTCCCAGATGTAACCCTGGTTGGGGTCATAACAGCGGATTCAGCACTGAATTTACCTGATTTTCGTGCTGCCGAAAAAACGTTTCAACTGCTAACACAGGTAGCTGGCCGAGCCGGTCGGCACCAATTGCCTGGTGAAGTGTTTGTCCAGTCCTATACGCCGGAGCATTACTCCATTGGGCATGCGAGTCAGCATGACTATGTGTCGTTTGTACGTGAGGAACTATTGCACCGTCGCAATTTGCAATATCCACCTTACTGTCGCCTGATTCTGGTGACCTTTTCACATGAGCAGCTTCCGGTATTGATACGCCTTGCCGAGAACTACACGCGAATCCTAAAGGAGAAGGCTAACGCAGCCGGATGGCTGGGCAGTCTGGATCGTTTCAGCAATGATGCCTTTGATGTGCTGGGGCCGGTAGCGTCCCCGATTCCACGGATCAAGAATAGATACAGATTCCAATGTATGATAAAATGGCGGGGGGATGTAGACGCCATAGGACTTGCTCTGTCAACAGCCCGGCGCATGGATGAGGATGTTCAGGCGCAAAAACTACTCATTAGTCTGGATGTAGACCCGCAAATGTTAATGTAAGCATTTTGCAGCAATGCGGATGTAAACAAGCGGTATAAACATAGATTAAAAATGAATACCCCAAAAATACAGATATCGTCCTGAAATTATGATGAGGATTAGGAAGGTGCTTACAACATGTCGATTCGCATTATCGTTCAAGAACCAGATGAGGTGCTCCACAAGAGAGCCAAAGAAGTAACCAAAATTACACCAAACGTACAAAAATTGCTGGATGATATGGCTGACACCATGTACGATGCGGAAGGTGTGGGTCTTGCGGCACCACAGGTCGGCATTTTGAAACGTCTGATCGTAATTGACGCAGGTGATGAGCAAGGGCTGATCAAGATGATTAACCCGGAGATCATTGCAAGTGAGGGAGAGCAATTCGGACCGGAAGGTTGTCTGAGTATCCCTGGAATTAATGGTGACGTTCGCCGTTTTGAGACCGTTACGGTCAAAGGTCTGGATCGTGAAGGCAAAGAGTTGATTATTACGGGTAGTGGCTTGCTGTCCCGTGCATTCCAGCATGAGATTGATCATCTGGATGGCGTACTCTTTACGGATATCGCCGAGAAAGTGTACGAAATTGCAGCCGATCAAACGGGACCGCGTCGTAATTAAGGAGTGATCGATTTGAATATTGTTTTTATGGGAACACCTGAATTTGCAGTTCCTTCTCTCGATATGCTGATTGCAGAGGGATACCACGTGGTGGGTGTGGTGACTCAGCCTGATAAACCACAGGGACGCAAAAAAGTACTTACGCCAACACCGGTTAAGGCCGCGGCAGAACGCCACGGTCTGCCGGTGTTTCAACCTGTTAAATTGCGTGATCCGGAAGCGGTAGCCCGCTTGGCTGAATGGAAGCCGGATCTGATCGTGACCGCGGCCTTTGGACAGATTCTGCCCAAAGCCGTGCTGGATATGCCTGTTCGTGGTTGTGTGAACGTGCATGGCTCTCTTTTACCGAAATATCGCGGAGGAGCCCCGATCCAACGGTCCATTATTAACGGAGAATCCGTGACAGGAGTCACATTGATGTATATGGCTGAAGGCCTGGATACCGGAGATATGATCTCGCGTGTGGAACTGCCGATTACGGATGAAGATACATCAGGATCGATGTTTGATAAATTAAGTGAGGCTGGTTCTAAACTGCTTCAGGCTGAAATGCCACGATTGATCGCAGGGGAAACAACGGCTGTCCCTCAGGATGATGCCGAGGCTTCGTATGCTCGCAATCTGACTCGGGAAGACGAGAAGATGGACTGGAGTCGTACATCACGCGAATTGTTCAATCAAATCCGTGGTCTGGTGCCGTTCTCGGGTGCTTTTACGATGTGGGATGATCAAGTCTTCAAAATCTGGGCTGCGGCTAACCCCGATCAGGTGGATCTGGCAACTTCTTCGGATGCTGGACAAGCAGAGCCGGGAACGGTACTGCAGTTGAACAAGGCAGGTATTGAAGTTTGCACAGGCAATGGGTCTCTCTGGTTGACTGAAGTGCAACCTGCAGGTAAAAAGGTGATGCAAGCCGTTGACTTTGCCCGTGGCGGTACACTGAAACCTGGAATGGTGCTGCGATGAGCGGTAACACACCGGGTCGTTCGTCGGGAAAAGGTCATAAAGCCCCAGGAAATGCATCCGGGCGCGAAGGAAACCGCCGTCCGAATTCGGGTAAATCGGGTGGTGCTGGAAATGCGTCTGCAAATGGTACATCTCGCTCCCAGAAACCGAAAACTTCTGCTCGTGCCTTGGCAGTGAAGGTTCTCAGTGCTGTTGAGCAAGATGGGGCATACAGTAATCTGGAGTTGAACCGTCGTCTGAAAGAGGCGGATTTAAGCCCCGCGGATGCAGGACTAGCTACCGAATTGGTGTATGGAACAATCGCCAGATTGAATACACTTGATTATTATCTGGAACGTTACGTCGCCAAAGGAGTATCCAAACTGCAACCTTGGGTTCGTAGCCTGCTGCGAATCAGCGTATATCAGATGATATACCTGGATCGTATTCCGGAGCATGCCGTGGTGAGCGAAGCGGTCAATCTGGCGAAGAAACTGGGCCATCAGGGAATCTCGGGCATGGTGAATGGTGTGCTGCGTAATATGATCCGCAATCGGGATGAACTTCGTATTCCAGAACATCTGCCCGTTGCCGAGCGTATTTCACTGGAGCATTCTCACCCGTTATGGATGGTTGAACGCTGGATTGCCCAGTACGGCGAGGAGACCGCGGAAGCCATCTGTCGTGCGAATAATGAGCCGCCAGCGGTGAGTGTTCGGGTCAACACTACGATGACCACACGGGAGAAACTGATGCATGAAATGAGCAGCACAGGTGCAGTTGTTGAAGCTTCTCGCCTGAGTTCAGATGGTATTCTTGTACGTAGTGGCGGAAACATGGCTCTAACGTCCTGGTATCGGGATGGATTGTTCTCTGTACAGGACGAAAGTTCCATGCTCGTCGCTGAAGCAGTTGCGCCGGAAGAAGACCAACTCGTATTGGATTGCTGCGCAGCGCCAGGGGGTAAAACAGCTCACATGGCTGAGAAAATGCACGATCGCGGTCGTATTGTAGCGAACGATGTACATGCTCACAAGCGCCAGCTGATCCTGGATCAGGCGGAGCGTCTCGGTCTGAGCTGTATCGATGCTGTAACTGGAGATGCTCTTGATCTGAACGAGCGGTACCCGGAAGCGTCGTTTGACCGCATTTTGCTGGATGCACCATGTTCCGGTCTGGGTGTTATTCGCCGCAAACCGGATGTGAAATGGACCAAAACCGCGAAAGATATTGAAGATATCTCCAACCTGCAACGTGAACTGCTTGATCGGGTTGCGCCGTTGTTAAAACCAGGCGGGATTCTGGTTTACAGTACGTGTACCATTGAACCTGCCGAGAATGAGGTTATGGTTGCAGACTTCTTGAACCGACATCCGGAATATCGTCCAGCGGAAACGTCCGTCTGGTCCGAAGCGGAGACAGTGAACTTGAAGGTCGTCAATGGTGGCGTTCAGATTTTGCCACAATACGCTCACAGCGACGGATTTTTCATCGCACGGTTGACAAAAACAGCGGAATAACAGTTTAATAGAGCACGGAAGGATGACCGCCGAGGGGAACTTCGGCGGATTTCTTTGTGATGTGACTTGAAGATTATGGTCAGAGAAAAGTGATGGCAGGGTGCGATGGTCGCATTGAGGTGTTATAATGCATGAAGTACTGATATCAAGGGTATACATGGATGTAAAGTGGTCTTTGTGATAGAATAGGACGAATGAAACGAAATGAAGGAAGCCAACGAAAAGAAAAGAAGGAATAGGTGTTGACAACAAAATGAAACCTTTTATATATGATTATTCCCTGGAAGAACTGCAGCAATGGGCTGTTGAGAACGGGGAGCCGGCGTTTCGCGGTGGTCAAATATTTGACTGGATTTATGTAAAACGCGTGAATGATTTCAGTGAAATGACGAATCTGTCCAAGCCATTGCGTGAAAAACTGACAGAGCAATTTGAATTTGTAACGCTTAAGGAAATTACAAAGTTTGAATCCAAGGATGGAACCGTTAAATTCCTCTTTGGTCTTCATGACGATCATGCCATTGAGACAGTAATCATGAAGCATAACTACGGAAACAGTATCTGTGTAACCACACAGGTTGGATGTCGTATTGGTTGTACGTTCTGTGCGTCCACATTGGGTGGACTCAAGCGTAACCTTACGGCTGGGGAGATTGTTGCCCAGGTTGTGCAGGCTCAGAAAATTCTTGATGAACGCGGCGAGCGTGTCAGCAGCATCGTGATCATGGGTTCGGGTGAACCGTTCGAAAATTATGAAGCAACGATGACTTTCTTGCGCATTATGATTCATGAAAAAGGACTGAACATTGGTCAGCGTCACATCACGGTTTCAACGAGCGGAATTGTTCCGAACATCTACAAGTTTGCAGATGAAGATACACAGATTAACCTCGCCATTTCGATCCATGCACCCAATGATGCACTGCGTTCGAAATTGATGCCGGTTAACCGTCGTTTTCCTTTTGAAGATGTGATGGAGTCCCTTCGTTATTATCTGGCCAAAACAGGTCGGAGAATTACGTTTGAATATGCACTCATTGGTGGGGTGAACGACCAGCCAGAGCATGCAGCAGAACTGGCAAGCGTGCTTAAGAACATGTTGTGCCACGTGAATCTGATTCCGGTTAACCATGTTCCTGAACGCAAGTATGTAAGAACATCGAGAAGCGATATTTTCAATTTTCAGAAGATTCTCTCGGAACAGGGTGTTAATGTAACCATTCGTCGTGAACAGGGACATGATATTGCTGCCGCTTGCGGTCAGCTTCGTGCAAAGCATATGGAGTTGAGGTGAGAACGTTTTGATCAAAACAGTTCATGTGAGCCATATCGGACGGGTGCGTTCGGTGAATGAAGATTCAGCCTGGATTCGTAATCTCGATACAGGATATATTCTGGGTATTGTTGCCGATGGCATGGGTGGACATCTTGCAGGGGATACGGCAAGCCGCTTGGCAGTGGAGACGTTGGTGCACGATCTGGGAACGCTGGAACCAGGTCTGTCGCATGCGTCTCTGTCTGCAGCTCTCAGCGACGCTATTTTGCATGCCAACGAAGTCATATTCCGCACGGCATCTACAGATGACAAGTACCACAACATGGGAACAACGGTGGTTGCAGCGTTATTGAACGATACGGAAGGTGTTATTGGACACATCGGTGATAGCAGAGCTTACAAAATTGCGAACAAAGCTGTGATCCAGCTGACCGAGGACCATACACTGGTGAATGAATTGTTCAAAAACGGCCAGATCAGTAAAGAGGATGTGTCTCATCATCCACGTCGCAACGTGCTGACTCGTGCGCTTGGAACAGATGCCGAAGTGAAGGTGGATCTGGATACCGTTAAGCTGGAGGAAGGCGAAGTTCTTCTCCTGTGCAGTGACGGTCTCAGTAACCTGGTTAGCAATGAGCAGATTATTCAGGTTGCCGGCAATCAGGAACTGGCATTGGAAGATCGTGCAGACCGACTGCTTCAGTTGGCTTTACTTGCTGGTGGAGACGATAACATCACGGTTGCATTGTTCGAGTTGCAGAAGGAAGGTTCCGTGGATACGGAAACGGGGTGTGAGTCATGATTGGGCACCAGCTAGGCGGACGATATGAAGTGATTGAGCGAGTCGGGGGTGGCGGCATGGCTCTCGTGTACAAAGCCCAGGATCTTCTGCTGAACCGGAATGTAGCGATCAAAGTCCTTAGACAGCAATTTGTGCATGACGAAGAGTTTATTCGCCGTTTCCGCAGGGAAGCACAATCGGCAGCCTCACTTTCTCATCCCAATGTAGTCAGTATTTATGACGTGGGACAGGAAGATGACGTTCATTATATTGTCATGGAGTATGTGGAAGGCAAAAACCTGAATGAAATCATTAAAGAACGTGCGCCTCTGCAGGTGGACGAGTCGGTGAGAATTGCTTCCCAGATCGCAGATGCGCTCGATCATGCACATCATAATCAAATCATTCATCGGGATATCAAACCCCATAATATATTAATTGGCCGGAATGGCCGTGTGAAAGTAACGGATTTCGGGATCGCTCGTGCCGTTACATCTACAACGATTACGCAGACAGGTTCCGTAGTCGGTTCTGTACATTACTTCTCACCGGAGCATGCCAAAGGCATCGTTACTGGCGAAAAATCGGACTTATATTCTCTTGGGATCGTACTGTACCAAATGCTGACTGGGCAACTTCCGTTTTTGGGGGAAAGTCCAATCAGTGTGGCGTTGAAGCATTTGCAGGAAGAGTTCGATGAACCACGCAAATTCAATCCATTGATTCCGCAAAGTGTGGAAAATGTCATTCTGAAATCGATGCGCAAAAATCCGCAGGAACGTTATCAGTCAGCCAAAGAAATGCAGACCGATCTGGAAACTTGCCTGATGCCGGAGAGACGCAATGAAACGAAGATTGATTTTCCGGATGAGGATGATATAGACCAGACTCGCGTTATGCCAGCCATCAAGCCTGAACCGCGCGGAGTCACATCGACGGGTGCAGTGCCTGTGATGGAGTCTGACGATGAAGCAGGCAAGGGTAAATCGAAAGCTAAGAACTGGAAGAAGCCAACATTGCTCATTTCTTTGACTGTTCTTATTCTAATCGCCATGGTGGGCGTTGTATGGTATGTCAAGGGTATGCTGGTTGTACCTGAAGTTACCGTACCTAACGTGATCACCCAGACGGAAGAAAAGGCTCGGGAAATGCTCGAGGAGAAGGGACTCGTCGTCAGTGATGAGGTCATCCGTCTCTACCAGGAAGATGTCGAACCCGGTATTGTCTTTGACCAGAGCAGAAAAGAAGGCGATGTCGTCAAAGAAGGTTCCGAGGTCCAGATCAGTGTTGGTGCAGAAAAAGAACTGGTGAAGATGATTGATGTCAAACAAGAGACTTATGATGAGGCTGTCAAGAAATTGACTAAGCTTGGTATTAAGGAAGATCAGATTCAGCGGAAAGATGATTTCTCCAATGATGTGGCTTCAGGTACTGTAATTTCCCAGACACCTGGCGTCAATGAGGAATTCGATCCTGCTATAGTTCAGATTGAGTTAATCATAAGTAAAGGTACTGAGACGGTCAAAATGCCTGATCTGAAAAACCATACCCGCAGTGAAGCTGAAGAAAAGCTTAAATCTGCTGGACTGGAACTTGCTCAGGTGCAGGAAGAACCAAGTTATACGATAGAAAAGGGCAAAGTGACGCAGCAATGGCCTGTGGAAGCGGGCACAGAGGTGAGTCCTGGTGATAAGATTACGATCTTTATCAGTACAGGTTATCCACCTGAAGCGCTGCAATACCCTTTTGATATTAATGTATCACCCAAAGAAGAGGGCAAAAACAGTAAAATCCGTATCACGTATGAAGATGCACGCGGCAAGAATCAGGAATGGGGAACTCGCACCGTCAATTCAACCCAGACGCTGACTATTCCCCTTGTGCTCGCTCCAAATGAAAATGGGGCTGTGTCCGTGTATCGAGATGGACAGTTCCTGGACACGTATCTTGTCTCCTACAGTGAAGCCAAAAACGGAACAGTGAGTGTACCTTCCATTGACCCGGAACAAAGCACACAACCACCGCCAGAGAATGAGCCTGATCCGGGTGTAGGTAGTGGTGAAGAAGGCAGTGTTGACCCGAACCAGGAGGGTGAGCCTGAGTCTACACCGGCAGATGGTGAGGGTGACGGTGAAGAGGAAGATACCTCTGCCATGAATAACGATAAAGGTCATGGCAAAGGAAAAGAAAAGAAAACGGAAGTCGTTAACGCATCAAGCCGTCCATAAGGGCGGCTTATGCTGGCGTCTGGAGTAAATGTACCACCATCTAAAGGAGGGCGACGGAGCTATGCCAGAAGGTATCATCGTTAAAGCGCTAAGCGGTTACTATTATGTCATGCCAGTGGAAGACAACGGGGCTCCTTCGGTTGAAGGTTCCGCCGTTCAATGCAGAGCCAGAGGTATCTTCAGAAAGCGGGGAACATCACCGCTTGTAGGTGATCGCGTCAGCTACATGTTGACTGAGAACGGAGAAGGAACGGTAGATGAAATTCGGAAGCGTGAGACGGAACTTATCCGTCCTCCTGTAGCCAATGTAAGTTTGGCTGTTCTCGTGTTCTCTGTGAAGGAACCGGATATGAACCTGAATCTGTTGGACAAGTTCCTTGTTCACATCGAGCAGGCGGGGCTGGATGCACTCATTGTGTTGACCAAACTGGATTTGGCAGATCCAGCCAAAGATACCATTGCTGAAGTGAAGGCATTGTATGAACAGGTGGGTTACGAAGTAATCTCGACAAGTTCACGTACCGGTGAAGGCAGTGAATTGCTCAGAGACCGTCTGGCTGGTAAGATCAGCGTATTCTCCGGACAATCGGGTGTAGGCAAGTCTTCGATGTTAAATGCATTGATGCCGGGCCTGACGCTGGAGACAAATGCGATCAGCATGCGTCTCGGACGAGGGAAACATACCACCAGACACGTGGAACTTATACCCCTGGATAATGGCGGGTTCGTCGCAGATACGCCGGGATTCAGCCAACTGGACTTCCTGGAGATCGGTGTGGAGGAACTCTCTACTTGTTTCCGGGAATTTGCCCAGTTTGCAGATCAGTGCAAGTTCCGAGGCTGTACCCATACACATGAACCAGGCTGTCGTGTGCTTGCGGCCAAGGAGGAAGGTCTAATCTCCGAAAGCCGATATCAGCACTATGTGCTGTTCCTGACCGAAATGAAAGATAAGAAGCGGAGGTATTAACATGATTAAAATTGCCCCATCGATATTATCAGCTGATTTTGCCCGACTTGGTGCGGAAGTAGCAGAAGCCCAAGCTGCAGGAGGAGACTGGATTCATGTTGACGTTATGGACGGTCATTTCGTCCCTAATATTACGCTTGGACCTGCGATTGTGAAGGCGATCGCTCCACATACAAGCTTGCCGCTCGATGTACATTTGATGATTGAGAATCCGGAGCGTTATGTTGAGGAATTTGCCAAAGCGGGTGCAGCAGTAATCACCGTTCATGCTGAGGCTTGTGTGCATCTGCACCGGGTTATTCATCTGATCAAGGAGCAGGGAGTGAAGGCAGGGGTTGCCCTTAATCCGGGAACGCCAGCTAGTGCCATTCTGGAAGTTCTTGATGATGTTGACATGGTTCTGGTCATGACAGTAAATCCTGGTTTTGGCGGACAGGCATTTATCTCGGGTACCATGAACAAAATCAAGCAGATTCGTACCTGGTTGAATGAAAAGGGACGCCATGATGTACATATCGAAGTAGACGGCGGGATTGCTGCCGACACAGCCCCGCTTGTGGTGGAAGCTGGAGCAGATGTACTCGTTGCCGGAAGTGCTGTATTTGGCCGTGAGGATCGTGCTGCTGCGATTACTGAAATTCGCCGTAGCTACGAGGGCTAATCTATGACCCTTAAGGAAACGCTGTGGACGATGGCTGCGAGTCTTGCGACGGGACTTGTGCTTGCTTTGTTTGCGGTTATTCAATCCCCGTATAATGCCATTACGTCATTGATCGGGGTGGGCGTTGTTATTATGTATTTCCGCAAATTTGATCGAACGGGACATCGGGTTACTTTTGTCATATTCAGCATACTGTATTATGTACTGAGTGTTTTCATGATCGCTGTCTATCAATATATTCCTTCCGAAACGTAAATGACCTGATCTTCGGGCTTGTCATTGTGGAATAGGGATCGAAGGTTCCGCATAAATATGGTTACATGAGCAGGTTTCTCATGTAGCCTTTTTTGTCGTGTTTGAGGTAAAGAAGACCTGGAGCATAGGATACGGCGGACGCATGAGCATGATGGGGAGGGTGAATTATGAAATTTTACACATTCAAACTGCCGAAGTTTTTGGGAGGGTTTGTAAAGGCGATTCTTAATACGTTTCAAAAGAACTGACCCGATTGATAAGGTAACAGGGAATACCGCCGCTTTGGCTCAGGCTTATCTGGAATTCGTACCTGCGAAGCGCCATGCGGCGGCCATTCACATGTTAATGAGCGTATTCAAGAATCCTTTTTTTGAATACCAAAAAAGCACCTGCAAGGAACAAGGTGCTTTTTGCTTACCCGATTTATAGTAGCTTTGCGTGATTATACGCGAGTCACTTTACCGGCTTTCAGTGCACGGGTGCTTACGTATACACGTTTTGGTTTGCCGTCAACGAGAATGCGGACCTTCTGAACGTTTACGCCCCAAGTACGACGGTTACGGTTGTTAGCGTGGGATACGTGGTTACCGGTGCCCGGTTTCTTACCTGTCACATAACATTTGCGAGACATAGATTACACCTCCTATCCTAAAATAACCAGTTGCCTTCAGAAACGAAAAGTCATTCCATAAGGACTAAATTGTTCTTCCTGATCCATCAAGATCAGGCTTCAGTAGCTAATGGCGTTGTTCAAACCGGCATAACCGGATCATTTCCATTACTTAACCTGCATAAAACAATACTTAAATATAATATCATAATCAAAAAAGCTTCGTCAACTGATCCAAAAACTTTATTTATTTCTCTTGTCTAATATAGTACAATGTTGAATAGTCCATAATACAGTGGTGAACAGGCTGTTGCCGCGAGAAAGTCGGAGAATAAACCGTACTTAGAGGTCGGTGGTCTGCTTTTTGGCAACGCTGTGAGCTGCGGCATTCCATCATTGGCACCAGTCTCCATGCGGCATTCATGCCGGCTCTTGATACCGGTGCATATCCGTATGCCCCGAAGTTAGGGGTGCAGAGAGTGCAGGATATTGGTAGTCCGGCCGCCCAGACCGTTAATCCGGCTGACATGTTGTATTGTATGCCTGTGCCGGACAAGGTATGGACGAAGAATAACGCAGTCCGCGTTAGCGCATGAACAGACCAGACACATCTTGGTGCAAGGTGTTCGTGTATCAAGCTAGGAAGGGGAATTCTCACTTGAGTATACGTTCTTTAAATGGAACAGATTTCACCGCAATGGTACTTGCCGGAGCGGAACAACTTGGACAGCATGCAGAGCACGTCAATTCCCTGAATGTTTTCCCTGTGCCGGATGGTGACACGGGAACGAACATGAATTTGACAATGAGTGCAGGAGTTGCAGAGATTAAAAGAAAAAGTTCTGCCTCCATCGGCGAAGCTGCCGGTATTTTATCAAAAGGATTGCTTATGGGTGCACGGGGGAATTCAGGAGTTATTTTATCCCAATTGTTCCGTGGATTTAGTCGTTCAGCTGCTCCCTATGAGGAACTGAATACGCTCCAATTTGCAGCAGCCCTGCAGAACGGTGTTGACGCAGCATACAAAGCTGTCGTAAAGCCCGTTGAAGGGACCATTCTTACCGTAGCCAAGGAAGCGGCCAAACATGCCAACTACTACGCAAGACGGACGAATGATATTACTGAATTAATGAATGAAGTTTTGTTAAAAGCAAAAGAAGCACTGGCAATGACTCCGGAATTACTGCCTGTACTGAAACAGGTTGGTGTTGTGGATTCAGGTGGTCAGGGGCTTGTATATATCTACGAGGGCTTTATGGAAGTGTTGCTGCAAAGTGACGGAGGAAACCGTACTTCCTTGAAGAAAGAATCGACTCCAGCCGTGGCAGCATCTGCTTTGAAACCAGCTGCACCGGCAGAAGTGGTTGTCAAGAAGCCTGCACAGCAGGTAATTGCACCGGAGATGCCGTTGTCTGCTCAGGCGAGATTGGAAACGGAAGATATTGAATTCCTGTATGATATGGAATTCTTCATTAATCGGGAGCTTGGAGAGAACGCAGGAGTGGCATTCGATGATGAGGCATTCCGGAAAGCGTTGTCAGTTAATGGGGATTCAATTATCATCATTGCCGATGATGAAGTAATCAAAGTTCATGTCCATTCCAAGACACCGGGCGATGTATTAAACCTGGCGCTACAATATGGTGAAATTACACAGATTCATATTCTCAATATGCGTGAACAGCACCGGGATCTGCTGACGGCAGGCATGGACAGTGCTCCATCACCTGAATTGTTTGCAGAGATTCCACCTGAGGCAGCACGCAGTATGGAAGAGGCTGTCCTTCCTGCAGATGAGATGGCACCGTACGGTTTTATTGCGGTATCCTCCGGTGACGGTATTGCAGAGATCTTCCAAAGTCTTGGCGTCGATGTCGTTCTGTCCGGTGGACAGACGATGAATCCAAGTACTGAGGATTTTGTGAAAGCCGTTCGTTCAATTGCTGCGGAGCAGGTATTTATACTCCCGAACAATTCTAACATTGTACTGGCTGCCGAGCAGGCTCGTGAATTGCTTGAAGATGAGCGCCGGATTACGGTTATTCCAAGCAAGACCATTCCACAGGGGATGGCGGCTGCTTTTGCTTTCCAGGAAGATGAGTCTGCGGAAACGAACCGTGACCAGATGCTCGAGGCAATTAGCCGGGTGCAGTCCGGTCAAGTGACTCATGCGGTTCGCGATACGCAATATGATGAATTGGATATCAAGGCAGGACACTATATTGGTATTCATAACTCCAAAATTGTAGCGACGGATGAAACCATGCTTCAAGCATGTGAAGGTCTGCTCAAGCAGATGATGGAGAGTGGAGATGAAGTGGTCACGATCCTTGAAGGGGACGAAGCTGACCCTGAGGTTACCGCTGCCCTCGCTGCATGGCTTGAAGAACAGTATCCTGATGCTGAGGTAGAGGTACATCTTGGAGGACAGCCTGTGTATTATTATTTGTTCTCCGTAGAGTCCTAATAAAGGTTGTTCAAAAAGTCTCTAGTTGACTTTTTGAACATGCACTTATAGCACTTTAGCGAAGAGGAGGAGAGTCATGAGCCACAAGGTTGCGATTGTAACGGACAGTACGGCAGATATTCCCGAAGAACTCATCCGCAAATACGGGATTCACATTGTTCCACTTCGTGTTCTGTTCGGGGAAGAAACCTATGCAGACGGCGTTGATCTGACTTCAGAACAGTTCTATGAAAAATTGAAGAAGGTATCTGTGTTGCCTACAACTTCACAGCCATCTCCAACCGATTTCATGAATGTGTATCAAGCACTACTGGATGAGAATCCGGAACGCCCGATTGTGTCAATCCACCTGTCATCCGGTATGAGTGGTACCTATCAATCGGCCATGCTCGGCAAGTCTTTGCTGGAGCGTGAGGGTGACATCACCGTGCTGGATTCGAAGTCAGCATCTTATGGATACGGTCTGATGGTGGTACAGGCTGCTGAACTTGCCGAACAGGGCAAGTCAGCAGTCGAAATCGCTGCCGCTATTGAAGGGATGCAACAATCTCGCAAGTTGTTCTTTCTTGTAGATACTCTGGAGTATCTGCAAAAGGGCGGCCGGATTGGCAAAGCTTCAGCCATCTTGGGAACGTTGCTTAACATTAAGCCGATCCTGTCTATTGATGAAGAAGGCGTGATCTACGCAGTTGAGAAAGTCAGAGGTCATAAAAAAGCAATGGCACGCATTATTGAGCTGTTCCAGAAGGATCTTGCAGGCAAACGGGTTAACCTGGCGGTAGGTCATACCGCAGACCCGGGATCAGCGATCGCTTGTGCAGAGCAGCTGCGGGGTCATTTTACACTGAATGAAGTGATCTATACCAATATTGGAGCCGTAATAGGCAGTCATGTTGGACCTGGTGTCATTGCGATCTTTATGTGGCCTGTTCCGGAATGAGGGATTAGACATGAAATTGGAAGAAATATCAGTTAAGCAAATTAACGGCGTGAGTGCTCTCAAAGAGGGAGAGCTTCACGCCTTTGGCATCTCTACTGTTAAAGACCTGCTGGAATATTATCCGTTCCGTTATGAGGATTACCGTCTGCGTTCACTTAGTGAAGTGAAGGATGGGGACAAGATTACGGTCCAGGGACAGGTGATGGGCATTCCTGTATTACAACGATACGGCAAAAAGTCCCGTCTCACCTGTAAGATCATGACGGAAGAATGGATGATTACAGCAACCTGGTTCAATCGCCATTTCCTCAAAGAACAGCTTACGCCCAATCGGGAGATTGTGATCACAGGAAAATGGGAACAAAAGCGCATGCAGATGACGGTCACCGACTCGGAGTTCCCGGATAAAGGCGATGGACGTTCAGGCACACTGCAACCTGTATACTCGGTAACCGGCAAGCTCACGCAACAATGGATGCGCAAAACGATCCATCAGGGATTAATCCAATTCGGAGATATGATTCCCGAGATTCTGCCCCAATCGTTGATGAAAAAATATAGTCTGATGCCACGCAAGCAGGCGATTGCGGGAATTCATCGTCCACAAGATAACCGGGAAGGTCAACAGGCCAGACAGCGGATGGTGTATGAAGAACTGTTTCTGTTCCAGTTGAAAATGCAGGCGTATCGTGCGCTCAACCGAAATCGCATGGATGGCGTGGTACATACTACGGATAATACGACGATTCGTGAGTTTGTACGCAGCTTACCTTTTGAACTGACAGATGCTCAGAAAAAGGTGGAGCTTGAAATTCTGCATGATATGCGTTCACCCTATGCAATGAATCGGTTATTGCAGGGTGATGTAGGATCGGGTAAAACGGTGATTGCGGCGATTGCCCTATATACAACGGTTCGATCCGGTTTTCAGGGGGCTCTGATGGTGCCTACGGAGATTCTGGCGGAGCAGCATATGCGTTCACTGCAAAAGCTGTTTGAACCGTTTGGGGTAACCGTAGGGCTGTTAACGGGCAGTGTAAATGGGCGTAAGCGTAAAGATCTGATCGCATCGTTGCAAATGGGCATGATTGATATCGTGGTGGGGACACACGCCCTGATTCAGGAAGATGTCTTCTTCCGTGATCTGGGTCTTGTGGTGACGGACGAGCAGCATCGCTTCGGTGTGAATCAGCGCAGCGTTTTACGACGTAAAGGATATAATCCGGATGTATTAACGATGACGGCTACGCCAATTCCACGGACACTGGCGATTACAGCTTTTGGGGATATTGAAGTATCCACGATCTCGGAACGTCCAAAGGGACGGATTCCCATCTCTACGTATTGGGTCAAACATGACATGATGGAGCGCGTGCTCGGGTTTATCTCCAGAGAAGTGGATCAGGGGCGTCAGGCCTATCTGATCTGTCCACTCATTGAAGAGTCGGAGAAGCTGGATGTGCAGAATGCCATTGATCTGCATGTACAGATGCAGCAGAACTTTCCGAAATATCGTGTAGGTCTGCTGCATGGCCGGATGACGGCCGCGGAGAAAGAAGAGATGATGCGTGACTTCTACAGCAATGATATTCAGCTGCTCGTCTCGACTACCGTTGTAGAGGTTGGGGTCGATGTGCCAAATGCAACGTTGATGGTCATTATGGATGCGGACCGCTTCGGGCTGTCCCAGCTGCATCAGCTGCGTGGTCGGGTTGGGCGTGGGGCCCATGCGTCCTATTGTGTACTCATTGCTGATCCCAAAACGGAGGTTGGACAGGAGCGCATGAAAGTCATGACCGAAACGGAGGATGGATTCGAGGTATCTCGTCGGGATCTGGATCTCCGGGGTCCGGGGGATTTCTTTGGTACGAAGCAGAGCGGGTTACCCGAGTTCCGTCTTGCCGATATGGTTGCTGATTTTGCTGTACTGGAACAGGCCAGGGATGATGTATCCCAGTTGATTGCGGAAGTGAATTTCTGGACGTCTGTGGACTACACACCTCTGCGTGATTTTCTACAGCAACAGCAAGTATTCAAGGGCGATCTGATTGACTAAAGTAGTCCATGGCGACTGTTTTTTCTCATTACCTTTGTAAAAAAAGACAAGTGTACAAGTCCTCCCGACATATGAATAAGAAGTGAGTTTATTCTTTGGGAGGTGCTATACGTTTTGGGTTACCAACAATATGGAATTAGCCCGCAGCTGGTGGAGCGGATCAAATTAAAGATGAAAAATCCTGCTGTCAAAGAGCGTATCAAAAAGTTGATTGATGGCGTGACCAAGTCTGATTTGCAGGATAAGGCCAAGGTCAGAAGGTTGGTCAAGTCTTCGGCAGTCATTATGAATGAGCATTTCTCTCCTGCGCAGGAGGAGCAGTTCGTTGCTTTTGTACTCGCACAGAAGATTGATCCGAACAATACGTTTCATCTGATAAAGCTGTGGGGGATGTTTAGGTAGGGATTCGATGTAATGTTGGGTGGAAAAAACATTCGTTTACACGAGGGCACTACGATGACAGAATAACCTTCCGAGCGCTGTTATCCCCGGATTTTCTGATTGACCCTTTCCAAGGGTAAAATCCGGTGATAAAGGCGCACGCTTCGCTTCTTTAGGTTATTTCTGTCCTCTCCGTTGTTGTGTAACTTTTATTCATTTTAAAAACCCAAATTAGATTCAAGTTGTGTGGTAATTTAGGAAGGGGTGCCAAGGAGAAGCCTGTCAGCTAAGCACCACACGAAAACAAGGAACTGGGCCATCATGCATGGCCTGGTTCCTTGTTGTTTGCGGTGAAGGGTTTGTGTTGCTTTCGGTATTCCTCTGGGGTCCAACCGGTCAATTTTTTAAACACCCGAAAAAAATATTTTGGATTGGCGTAACCCAGCTGTTTGGCAACCCGGTAGATTTTATCGTCTGTGCTCGTTAAGAGCTGCTTGGCTTGCCTGATCCGTAGTCGGTTTACGTAATCAGTGAAGTTCTCGGATGTCTTTTCTTTAAATAAATGACTGAGGTAACTCGGGTTCAGGTAGAACAGGGACGATACCCATTCCAGCGTTAAATCCTTGGTATAGTGATTATCGATATATGTCCTGACGTTGTCGATCACTTGATCTGATGCGTAGGGGTTGTCTTCCTTAAGCAGAAGGGCTGTTCCCGTCAGTACCTTTACCATGTAATGCCTAATGCACTCCATATCGAACGAGACGTTCAGGACGGCCTCCAAGCTGGAAGAGGCACTACTGTTACCTCCGTTCTGGATATAGTTACTCAGTAGCCGTTTGGTTTCCGTAATAATGTCTCTGCACTGCTCTTTCAGGTGGACAAGCAAGGCGTCAGGCTGGCGGATGTAGAAGGCAAAGAAATCGGTGATGAGCTCTTCCACCTTCGGCACATTCCCGCTCTCTATAAAAAATAACAGTTCATACATTCGAGCCCACTTCAGTTGAAGTAAAGGAATTTGCTCCTGTGAAAATACGTAACATTTGCCGAAATCGGTAATGGCTCGTTCGTCCAGCGCAAGGATCGTTTGATGGTGAGCTTCTCGGACCCCACCAATGCCTGTATGCGGCAAGCTGATTCCCACACAACAATCCGTAGTTTCGGATTTGGACAAAATCATACTCGCTGTTTGTGTCGCCATTTTCTGCAAATCCAGGGGGCTTGTGCAACCCAGATCATGCATCAGGAAAAACAGTAGCTGATCCGTTTGTGGATGAGGAATGTACAGGCCGTTCGAGAAGGTAGGCAGTTGCTGTTCGGAAAGCGGTTGAGGACCATAAATCGTCATTAAAATGAACTGGTCAGATGCCATGATGGCGGCAAATTCCGCAGAGCGGAACACAGGTGTTTTGATGGATGAATGGGGAGCCAGCACATAATTCAGGAAGGCTTGCATGTCGGCATCCCTTTTCATCTGCTCCGTTTCCACTTCTCTTAGAACGACTTCCCGCTGCAGGGCTTTTTCGTCAGTGGTGAAAAAAGACAGGTATCCTGGGCATCGCAAGTGTGGATGGTTCTGGCTGAGATCATGGATGCTCCAGCGGCCCGGCAATTACTTGATCGGTTAACGAGTAACGGAGAAGCTATTGGCATGACCACGCCGTACATGGTTCATCATTATGTCGATGCATTGATTATGTGCGGGGAAGAGGAGAAGGCACTGGAGCAGATCCGAAGGTATTGGGGCGGTATGTTAAAGGACGGAGCGGACACTTTCTGGGAGCTCTACGACCCGGACGACAAAACGTACTCCCCTTATGGCAGCAATTTGGTCAACAGTTATTGTCATGCTTGGAGCTGCACACCAAGTTATTTTATCAGGCGATTCTTCATAAATTTTAGACTTGAGGTCAACCAGGAACGTCTGGTTGGCCTTTTTGGATTAGTTGCAGGATTACAGTATAGAGCCAGCCATGGCCTATTGTTTCTAACATCTCTCTTTGTTGTTTGTATCCTTAGAAGAACGGGTGGCTATTAACGAAGCAATGAATACTAAAATTAAAATGTTGTTATACGGGTTTCCTTTAAGTATGTAGACTTGAACGATGAGTGCCAGGGTTGAAATGCTTAAGATTATTCGCAGGACAATCGCCGATGAGTGATCGGGATTTTGGCTTCTTTTGGAGACACCATATATGGTAAGGCATATTAGACTAAAAAGCAGAATTAAACCTAAGAGTAGAATTGCAAGCATGCATGAACACCTTTCTGTATTAATTTCACTGAATAATTGGAATAACATGACAACTAATTGTAACATAGGTTTTTCTGGAATCGCAGATTTTCATAGAAGTTAAGGGATGAACTATCATATGCATGGTACAGTATTGTTGATGCATTTTCACAGGATGGACTTTGCTTTCCTCTGGGGGGAGCGGTAAACTGTTGCATACGAGCATACGAGCATACGAGCATACGAGCATACGAGCATACGAGCATACGAGCATACGAGCATACGAGCATACGAGCAGTAGGGATCGATGTCATGGTTCGTCAAGAGCGTAGCTGAGGCGGTATGCATTTATATCAGACAGATGTGGAGGAAGTACGGTTGGAAATGTTTACGATGCTGCTGGGTTTATTTGAACGGGCGGCGCTGTTGATTATATTTTTATTCTTTCTGTCGAGGGTGCCGAGATTTAGGCAGATTCTGCAAAAGGGGAAATTAAGGTCGCAGGAGTCTATTGCTGTTACCTTGTTATTCTGTGCTTTTGCCATCTTCGGGACATATACGGGCATTAATGTTGAAGGTTCATTGGTGAATGTGCGGATCATCGCCGTGTTATCGGGTGGTATTTTGTTTGGAGCGCCTGTGGGTATTATTACGGGTATTGTCTCTGGGGTGCATCGGTATTTAATTGATATGGATGGAGTCACAGCCATACCGTGTCTGATCACGAGTATCCTTGCAGGTCTGGTCTCCGGATATATACATAAGTATACGCCCAAGCCCAAGCGATGGATCATCGGTATTGGTGCCGGAATGATCTGTGAAGCGCTCACGATGTTATTGATCCTGCTATTTTCCTATCCCGATCCACTGGGTGCTGATATTGTGTCGAAGATTGCGCTGCCTATGATTCTGGGTGAAGTCAATATTGGGCTGATTGTGCTCCTAGTGCAGAGTGTGGAAGGGGAAAAGGAGATGATTGCGGCTCGTCAGGCGAAGCTTGCGCTGGAGATTGCAAACAAAACCTTGCCGTATTTCCGTTCGATTGATGAGGATTCTCTGCGCAAAATCTGCCGGATTATTCAGGAGGATATTCAGGCTGATGCGGTTGCAATTACGGATACCCGGAATGTACTGGCTTATGTAGGATTTGGGGAGGAACGCTATCATATTGGTAATGAGATTATTAGTGAGATGACCAAAAAGACGATATCCAGCGGGGAGATTACGATTAGTAATGATGTGATTGATGAAAAAACACCGGATATTCACTCGCTGTTAATCATTCCGCTCAAAGAACGAGGAGACATTACAGGTGCGCTCAAAATCTATTATCGCAAAGCGTATAAAATTACGTATCCATTGCAAACGATGGCTGTAGGTCTGTCACAGATCATCTCAACCCAGATGGAGGTATCGCGGGTAGAAGAGATCAAGGCTGCTGCCAACAAAGCAGAACTGCGTGCATTACAGACGACCATTCATCCTCATTTTCTGTTTAATGCGCTGAATGCGATTGCTTCGTCCATCCGAACCAAACCGGATCGTGCACGGGAGCTGATTGTGAATCTATCCGGGTACATGCGCTACAATCTGGAGCTGTCGGATGAGTTAATTGATATTCATAAGGAACTGGAGCAGGTCCGTAATTATGTAGAGATTGAGAAAGCTCGCTTCGGCAGCCGACTTAACGTGATCTATGAGATTGATGAAGTTGCGGTGCATATTCCAAGTCTTGTCATCCAGCCACTCGTCGAAAATGCAATTATTCATGGCATTCTCAAGGTTAAGGGACCTGGCACTGTTCGAATTCGGGTACAGGATTATCCGGAGTTTGTGCGAATCAGTGTCAGCGATACAGGAGCAGGCATTGGAGCAGACATTATAGAACGGGTCTACCACGACCGTATGCCTGGTAACCAGATCGGGCTGTATAATGTGCATCGCCGGGTCAAGCTTATTTACGGACAAGGTGTAACCATTACAAGGCTGGAACAAGGAACCGATATTTTATTTGATGTACCCAAAGGAGATGTCGTAACAAGGTGATGATGGATCAATGAGAGCTCTTATTGTGGAAGACGAGATTCTGGCAAGTGAGGAATTGAATTATTTAATTCAAGAACATAGTCAGATTGAAGTGATTGACCGCCTCGAAGACGGGCTGGATGTACTGAAATTTTTGCAGGAACAAGAAGTGGATGTCATTTTTCTCGATATCAATATTCCCTCGCTGGACGGCATGATGCTGGCCCATCATATTGGGAAGTTTGCGATTAAACCCTATATTGTATTTACTACGGCGTATAAGGAACATGCAGCAGAAGCCTTTGAGTTGGAGGCATTTGATTATATTCTGAAGCCTTATGACGAGAAGCGAATCGCTGCGATGCTCCATAAGCTGGAGCTCGCATTCAAACGTGATCATGCGCCGGTAGAGCAACGTGTTGAGGATGGACCAGCCCCTACGGTGGACGGATCTGCTGCGCAGGGGGAACTGTTACGAGATACGAATTCCCATACGGACAGTAGAATTAATCTGCTGCGGAATGACAATATTATTGTTACGGATATGGTAGACATCTACTATGCGGAAGCGCAAGAGAAAGTGACGAAGGTATATACCAAAAATGGTGAGTTCACCATGCCAGTGAGCATATCGGATTTTCACAGCCGTCTGCCACAGGATACGTTCTTTCGCTGCCACCGTTCATACGTTGTAAATCTGTCGCAAATCCGTGAGATAGTGCCTTGGTTCAACAATACGTATCTGCTTCGCCTGCGCGATCTGGAGGCTGAAGTACCCGTGAGCCGTGGGAAGGTCAAAGAATTCAGGCAACTCATGCGCATCTAGAAGCAGTTCATTCCGCATCTGATGCAACTCATGCTCAAAACGGTGTAATGAATCCCCTTTCATGTATGATTGGCTTGTGAACGCATTCATGTATATGACATCGGCAAAGGGGAGATCACGATGAAAGCATCAATTTCATCCGTTTCATCAACACCTGAATCAACATTTGCACCTGCAAAAATGAACCGCTGGCTTATTGTTTTGGGGACTATCATTGTACAAATGGGTCTTGGAACCATCTATACCTGGAGTTTATTTAATCAACCGCTGTCTGATCGTTTCGGATGGGACGTCAGCTCGGTCGCGATAACTTTTTCAATTACCAGTTTTGCTTTGGCATTTGCCACATTGTTTGCAGGTCGGTTGCAGGAACGTTGGGGTCTTCAGCGCCTGATTCGTGTAGCCGGGGTTGTGCTTGGGCTGGGTCTTATTCTGAGTTCCCAAGTCACTTCGTTAACAATGCTGTACATTTTGGCTGGATTTGTCGTTGGTTTTGCAGATGGTACGGCGTACATTACGTCGTTGTCCAATCTGATCAAATGGTTCCCGGAGCGTAAAGGCCTGATCTCGGGGATCTCGGTCGGAGCTTTTGGTACCGGGAGTCTATTGTTCAAATATGTGAACACGGCATTAATTGGTGCCGTTGGTCCTGCTCAGGCATTTATGTACTGGGGTATTATCGTTCTGGTTCTGGTTGTTGCGGGATCATTCCTGATCCGTGAAGCCATTGTTCGTGAACAGGCTCCGGCAAGTAAGGAAGGTTCGAAACAAGTCGTAGCCCGTCATGACTATACGGTGAAAGAGATGCTGCGTACAAAAGAAGCGTACATGCTGTTCGTTATTTTCTTCACGGCGTGTATGAGCGGCCTGTATCTGATCGGTATTGTCAAAGATATCGGTGTACAGCTTGCAGGACTTGATGTAGCTACAGCTGCGAACGCAGTAGCCATGGTTGCGATCTTTAACACGGCAGGACGTATTATTCTTGGTGCGCTGTCGGATAAAGTAGGACGAATGAAGGTCATCGCTGGTGCGCTGCTTGTTACAGCCGTAGCTGTAATGACACTTAGTCTGGTTCCACTGACCTTCGGGATCTTCTTTGCCTGTGTGGCGGCCGTTGCATTCTGCTTCGGCGGTAACATTACGGTATTCCCAGCGATTGTGGCCGATTACTTCGGACTGAAAAATCAGAGCAAAAACTATGGTGTGATCTATCAGGGATTTGGATTTGGTGCTTTGGCTGGATCATTCATCAGCGCCCTGCTGGGTGGATTCCATCTAACCTTCATCGTGATTGCTGTACTCTGCGCTGTCTCGCTGTTGCTCGCACTGATCATTACCCCTCCAGGTCAAGGTCGTCGTGCACATCAACGTGAAAAACAGATGAACCTTAACCCTTCATCACGAGCAAGCTAACAACATGCACTGGAAGTACGAAACTGAGGATATTTCTTCATCTTAAAAAGTAAATTAAAACACAGCGGTCTCCAGACGAGGCCGCTTTTTGGTATCTACTGTTGCCAGATTACCGGCCTGTTGGTCTATCAGACTATCCGGCTGCCAGCGAGCGTAGTGCCTTGTGTGCATTCCATCATTCGCTTCTGTTATACTCTAGGTGAATTCAACAAGACTAAGACCAAGTTATGTACCCCAGAGGAGGCATATCATGAAGTTCATTAAATACACACAACCTGATTTTGATGATTATTATGCGTTGGTTTCCAATATGGAAGTAATGAAACAGATTACAGAACGTGCACTACCGGAGCAAGAGGCGAGAACGCAATTCGAGTCCATGCTGGATTTTAACGAGCGTTCCACTTGCGGACATTACCGGGTATCTAGTGAAGATGGTGCCGGTGTGGCGTATGCCAAATTGATTCCGGATCAGGAGGACCCAACCAGGGCTGAGATAGGTTACATGATCCTGCCTGAACATTGGGGAAAAGGCCAAGGCACATCCATAGCGTCACGGTTGATTATCCAGGCACAAGCCGCAGGGATCGGAGTACTCTATGCAGTTATTGATCCGTCTAATGCTGCTTCCCGCCAGATCTTAACCAGACAGAACTTTGTATCCACCTGGACAGGTGATTACGATGGTCTTCCCGGTGAGATTTTGGAGTTAAATCTTCAAATGAAGCGGTAAAGGAACTGTTCTGAAGGGTAATCAGATGCACATATAGAGATGTGGAGGAGATGACATATGAGCAATTCAACCATGGAACGTCTGAATGCATTACTGCCGGAGTGGCTGGAGACCAGTCGTCTGCACACCGGGCAGGGTAAGGTGGCTTCTTATATTCCGGAGCTTGTCAAAGCTTCTCAGGATGAGCTTGGTATACATATCATGGACGCCGAAGGCAACCATGTGTCGGCAGGGGATTGCGGTGTCCCATTTACGATGCAAAGTATCTCCAAAGTATTTACCCTTATTCTGGCCCTGATGGATCATGGGGAAGAAGCGGTCTTCTTTAATGTAGGAAAAGAACCCACGGGCGACGATTACGATTCGATGATCAAGCTTGAATTGGTTGAACCCGGAATCCCGTTCAATCCCTTGATCAATGCGGGTGCGATTACAGTCTCCTCCCTAATTGGAGGTGACTGCAAGGAAGAGAAGTCACGCCGCATTCTGGAGTTTTTCCGCAAACTGGCGAATAATGATCAGCTGGGTTATAACGAAGAGGTATTCCAGTCCGAATCGGAGAGCGGTCACCTGAACCGTTCACTTGGTTATTTTCTGAAACATAATGGTGTGATCAAGGATGACGTGGAAGATGTACTTGCCGTGTATTTCCGTCATTGCTCCATTGAAGTCACCTGTGCAGATCTGGCGCGAATGTCACTCGTTCTGGCCTACGATGGAACAGATCCAATTACGGGAGAAGAACTCATCCCTCGTCGTTATGTTCAGATTGCCAAAACCTTTATGACCACCTGTGGAATGTATAATGCATCAGGCGAATTTGCCATCGAGGTCGGCTTGCCCGCCAAGAGTGGTGTATCCGGAGGGATTTTGACCCTTGTACCGGGACAATTCGGCATTGGTCTTGTTGGCCCCGCTCTGAATCGCAAAGGCAACAGTATTGCCGGCGTGCATCTGCTCGAGCGTCTGTCCAAGGAGTTCGACTGGAGCTTTTTCTAAAAAGTTTTCTGAAAAAAGCTATACCCTTATATGTAGCCGATGAATCACGTATCTGATATTTTGCTTCTTTAGAACGAAGTGAATGGTCTGGATATGTCTCGTCGGCTACTTTTGGTATTCACCAGGAAGTGTAGGAAGACAGTCCTGCATGGTAACGGTAATGCTGCATCTATCATGGGATATCCACAACATCGGGGTGGGTATATGCCCCTTCATTCATTGGCTAGGGCCACATCTGTAATGAGGTTCATCTGAATATCCCGGGACCCACCTTCCATCAGCAATCGGAGGGTACGGGCAGGACGGTCCAGCCGAAGCACCTGCCCGGTGTAACGGATATCGTCATGTTCGTGAAACACGGCAATGGTGACCAGATCTCCAAGCATCATCGAGTTGCTGAGCAAACGGGACATTTCTTCCGCGGCCTGGGCATCCAGAGATGGGCGGGTACGAGGAGCAAGTTGTTCCTGATGAAGAATATAGGCTTCCCGGTGTTCGGGGAGCATCATGCGTGAGGACTCGAAGATACCGTTTTGCTGTAATTTTTTACTCATTTATAATGACCTCCAATTTTATGAGAACGTTCCTGTGCCTGCGCGGACGAGCAGAGGGAGGATGCCCGCATAATGGCAGTATCTCCGTACCTGCGCTTGATATCATCTGTGGCACGTTCCAGTTCTCTTTTGCGTTCGCGGTCATCGAACCAGGACAGCTGCACTTCGGAATCAGGCACTAGTCCGGTCAATGACACGCTGATGCGGCGGATGGGTAATCCGTCCCAATGGCGCAGGAACAGGGCTGCTGCCGCATCGTATACTTCATCCGTAATGTTGGTGGGTTCATTTACCTTCATCTGACGTGAGAAACCGGTTGGCCGATCATAATCCTGCCCACGACAGCCAACAGAGACCACATGGCCCATGAGTGATTTGTCCCGAGAACGTCGACTGACGAGTTCCGCCAGTTCGAGTAGTACCACCTTGATATCTTCCCAGGAGTCATAGTCCCGGGGCAGCGTCATCTGATGTCCAATACCCTGCTGCTGATGAGCATATGTCCCGGGTTTGACTGGAGAATCATCGATACCGCGGGCGATACGCCACAGTACTTCGCCATTCACACCCCAACGTTCTCTAAGCCGGGACAGCGGAGTCTGGGCCAGATCACCGATGGTGTGAATGCCCATCTTGTAGAGATGCTGCGCCATGCGGGAACCGACCATGAACATGTCTCGCACAGGCTTTTCCCAGATGGTTGAAGGCAGATCTTTGCGAGGCAGCGTGCAGATACCTCCAGGGACTTTTTTGGCATACAGGTCACAGGCCATCTTGCTAACGACCTTGGTATCACTGATGCCGATCCGAATGTACACACCGGTCTCATCCATCACCCTGGATTGAATGCTGCGCGCAATCGTCTCGGGACTGCCAAACAGATCCAGGCTTCCGGTGACATCGAGAAACTGTTCGTCAATACTATAGGGTTCCACCAGATCGGTGTAAGACTGAAGGATGCGCGTAATATGAAGGGATACTCGAATGTATTCGGCCATCCGGGGGCGAACGACCACAACATCCGGACATTTGGCGAGCGCTTCACCCAGTCGTTCTGCTGTTGTGATTCCATAGGACTTGGCGAGTGGACAGGCCGCAAGAATAATACCCGAACGGCGCGCCGGATCTCCCGCGACAACGAGGGGGCGATCCTTGTATTCGGGGTGTGCAGACTTCTCCACACTGGCATAGAATGACTGGCAGTCGGCCAGCATGATGACACGTCTGTCTTGGCGGGGCATAAGACTTCTCTCCTTATCCGTGATGCTGTGCTCTTCTGTTAAACATCAATTATCTTCATTTGCACATCGATATTTAACAGTTTATTTACAGTATGGAACAAGTGTTCCTGTTTTATAAGCATATCTGACAATTCAAAATGCGGCAACCGGAATTATTTTGCAAATTGGACACAATTATGGATTAGCTATATTAGAGGCAGAAATTAGGAAATAAGATGTGCTTTTTTACATTTAATGTGAGAGATCCGTGACCTCTGGGTGATGACCGGGAGTTCATTCAGCTTTTTGTAAAAGGGTTATAAATGGGGACAGTCCTATAGAGGGGGACTGACGTCCTTTTTTGATTTTCTGCATTTTTCAGAAAAGCTTGATGTGACGCGGAATATCGCTGATGCGTTATCGGACTATAGTATCAATTATGTAATCTTTATGGTTAATACTGTAAAATAGTCCGCAACTTTAAAATATGACTCGCGTTTAATGGGGTATGTGTTCAAACGGCAAACCTTGCCTGGACCCGCGTTGCACATAACAATAAAGGTTCCAGAAGTGCAAGATCAGCAGGCATCGAATCCATGCGATTCCCGCAGATATTAGTGTTTGGGAATCAGACGTATCCGAGCGGCTTCCGAGTGGTAGTTGATGGACTTTTTTACGAATTATGGGCAGAATGTTCCATTTCATGTTTGCTTCCATCAGCCTAGTTACAAACGGAGAGTCTTAGCGCTATAGTGAGAACTACACCGCTGACATCTCTACCAAGCGGACATCCGAAGCGGAATGATTCGTAAACTTCATGTTGGATCATTCGATGTTGAAGCCGGATGATATTAGAGAGGTGAGCAATCTAAAGACATGAGCAGACAAAGACGAAGACGCTGGTTATTAACGGTGTTGACAGGAGCGGTGGTGGTGACCGGTGGAATATTTGCCGGATGGCACTATATGCAACCCAAGCTCGTTACGTACACAGCGGAGAGCGGCACGGAGATGAAATTCAAGACCGATGGAGACCGGTTCATGGAATACGGGCCGGATGGAACGTGGAGGGAGATGTTCGTCAAAGGTGTCAACCTGGGCGCAACTTCACCGGGGCATTACCCGGGAGAATTCCCGCTGACCAAAGAGGATTACTTGCGGTGGTTCCAGCAGATCGAGGATCTGGGAGCCAATGTAATCCGGGTATACACGGTTCACGAGCCGATTTTTTACTCCGCATTGGTCGAATATAACCGTGGCCGGGAGCAACCATTATATTTTATACAGGGCATATGGTCACCTGAAGAAGAGTTGATTGAGAAGCAGGATGCCTATGCGGCCCATATTGAGCAGACGTTCAAGCAGGAGATTGAAAAGGCAGTATCTGCTGTCTATGGCGATGCAGACATTCCTGCCAGGCAGGGAGAGTCCAGCGGCAAATACACGACGAATGCAGGAAAATATCTGATGGCCTGGCATGTGGGTACGGAATGGGACCCGGCGATGGTAGACAACACCAATGCGAAGCATTCGGACGTGCCACAGTACAAAGGAGTTCATTTCTCCGCGAGTCCAGAAGCGTCGCCGTTCGAGAACTGGCTGGCAGAACTGCTGGATCATACGGCGGTTCTGGAGAAGAAGTATGGATGGGAGCATCCGATGACCTTCACCAACTGGGTAACCACTGATGTGCTGGATCATCCCGGCGAACCGCTGTATGAAGAGGATCTCGTCAGTGTGGATGCCCGACATATTCAGCCGGAGGCGTGGCAGGGAGGTTATTTTGCAGCCTACCATGTGTACCCGTATTACCCGGATTTGTTCCATATCGATAAAACGCTCCAAACCATCAAGGATGAGAACGGTGAGTACAACACGTACAAAAGTTATCTGCGCAAGCTAAAAGCCGAGTTTTCCGATATGCCTGTAATGATTACAGAGTATGGCGTACCCTCTTCTCTGGGTATTTCCCATCTGGGTATGGGAGGACGGAATCAGGGTGGACATAACGAGGTAGAGCAGGGAGATATTGACGCGTCACTGACGCAGGATATCTATGATGAAGGATACTCGGGAGCGATTGTGTTCATGTGGCAGGATGAATGGTTCAAAAAAACATGGAACACGATGCCACTGGAAATCCCGGCTGATCGCCGGGCATACTGGCTGAACGTGCTGACGAACGAGAAAATGTTTGGTCTGCTTGCCATGGACCCCGGTAAACAGGAACAGTTGACCATCGACGGATCACTGGATGACTGGGATGATCTGAAGGATGAAGAAGTCACCACCTGGCAGGGCCAAGTGGACGGCATTCAAGAAATGAAGATGACCCATGATGAAGCCTATCTGTATATTGGGCTAACCCTGGATCAGCCTTTTGACCCGGATCAGACGGTGCTGCGGATTGGAACAGATACACTTGCAGGAGGCAGTCAGCCTGATAAGTTACTCCCGGGCCGGACGCTCAGTGATGGTCTTGAGACAGTGATTACACTGGGACAGGATGAGGAATCACAGGTGGAGATCGCCAAGGATTATGACTTTAATCAGCGTCTGTACGGCAAGGATGGATACGACATGCTGCCAGATCAGCAGACTGATTCCGCAGATCCGTTCCATCCATGGAATCTGGCGGTCAGCCTGAGGATGACACCGCCGGATACCCGATCTGCCCATCCGTTCATGAATGAAAAGGTTGGGACATTGAAGCGGGGAACTACGGCTCCCGGTCAGCCCGATACGGATTCGTTAACCTTATGGCAGTATAACGGCAATCAGGTGGAGATGCGTATTCCCTGGATGCTGCTTGGATTCGGTGACCCGAGTTCACTTCAAGTCATTAAATATGGACCGCTCCCAGGTGGACGAGAGTTCGAAACCGTCACAACGGAAGGCATAGCGCTGGTTCCCTGGTTAATGGAACGGTCTACCGGCAACATATCCTGGCCTGGTGGTGAACAGAAGACACTGGATTTGAAGACATTGTCTGTGTACAGCTGGCAGCCATGGGAACAGGTGAACTACAGTGAACGACTGAAGCTGAGTTACGAGGAAATGAAGAAACGTTATGAACAAATTCCTAGTTTTCAGACCGAATAAATGAGCATAAAGGAGGACCTTTTCACATGTTTCTGAGTTTGGCTTGGGCCTATCTATTTGTATACATCTGTACAGCGCTTGTCACTGTGGGTGTAATCCTACTGTTTGCCATGAAAATGTCCTACAATGGCAAACGGCGCAAGACCGAATTTTATAAACTAAAACAGCGGGATTACTTCACGTACCTGCAAACGGCGTTAACGGAGAATCGTCCGCTGAGGTTGCCGCCAGGCAAACTGGCTCCACTGGAACGCCAGGTCATCCAGAGCAAATTTATTGAATGGATCGACCAGTTCAAGGGGGAGTATCGCGACAAATTGATTGCACTCTGCCGCGAAGCCGGGTTTGTAAAGCATGATCTGAAAGAACTGGGTCGACTGAGTTACGGTCGTCAGATCGATGCAGCTTATCGCTTGGGCGGCATGCGTTGTCCAGAAGCGGTTCCGGGCTTGATGGAATTGCTTAAGGAAGAGAAGCCTGGCCCAATGGCGTTTATGATCGGACGTTCGATTGCGAGAAGCACGACCCGTCAGGGTGAATTGAAAGACATGCTGGAGCTGTTGTTAACCAAAGGAAAATCGATTCATCATCTGGTCGCAGACATTTTGCTTGAAACAAGTCTGGATACGAGCAGGCTTCTGATCGAATTGCTGGAAGACCGCAACCCTGACTTTGTGAAAGTAGGACTCGTCGCCATGTGGGGACAGGCTGTACCGGAAGTCATGCCTGCACTCGACAGACTGGTTGGCGCAGAACATCAGGGTGTTCGGGCCGAAGCCGTGAAGCTGTATCTTAGCGCAAGTCCGGCACTTCAGGATGAGACGATTCGGAAGCTGATGCAGGATACCGACCCGGAAGTTCGCGCCGAAGTGGTTCAAGCGCTCGGTTCGAAGCGTGCGGCAGGCAGTATTCCATTGCTGCGCAAAGCACTGCGTGATGAGGATTGGGGAGTTCGCTATAACAGTGCGGAGAGCCTGGGCAAGCTGGGTGAACTGGGATTCGAAGCCTTATGTCAGGCTGCTGTGCATGGTACAGGTGCTGAACGCGAAATTGCGATGCAGCAGATCGAGAGCACCATGCAGCAATCGGGAGCCGACCACAAGGCGCTGGAGCAGATGATTGCGCATAACAAAAAAAGACTGCTGTACGACCGGTATTTTGGCCCTGTACGAGAGAACCGAACCAACAAGAAACGCACAACGGTGGCTGCGGTAGGAGGGGATTACACTGCTTAGGGATCTGTTACTAATCTACGGCATGGTCGCAATATATTATGTTGTTTTTGTCAATACGCTCTATTTTTCCATTTTGGCCTTATCATTCCGTAACATCTGGACGATCTTCCGGCGGTCGCATTATTCCAGATACAATACATTGTCAGGCTCGGAGCTGGTGCCCTCGGTATCCTTGCTGGTGCCCGCTTACAACGAGGAATTGACGATTATTGAGAATGTGAACTGTCTGATGACGCTGAACTATCCAACGTATGAAGTTATCGTCGTGAATGATGGCTCCAGCGACAGCACATTGAAAGTGCTGCTGGAAGAATATCGGCTGCAACCCGTACCGGATACGATGATCCGGGGCAAGATTCCCTGCCAGACCATCCGCGGGATATACCACAATCCGGAATTTCCGGATCTGTATGTCATTGATAAGGAAAACGGCGGGAAGGCGGATTCCCTCAATGCCGGGATCAACCTGTCCCATTATCCGCTGATCTCTTCCATCGATGCTGATTCGTTGCTGGAGAAGGATGCTCTGATCCGCATGGCACGCATGTATATGGAGAATCCGGAAGAGACGGTAGCCATCGGTGGAGATGTAAGGATCGCCAATGGCTGCAAAATTGAAAACGGGGCAGTGCAAGATGTATCACTGCCACGCAAGATCTGGCCCATGTTCCAGTCGATTGAATATCTCAAAGCCTTCCTGGGCGGACGGATTGGCTGGAGTCACATGAACGGTCTAATCATTGTCTCCGGTGCCTTCGGTATGTTCCGTAAGGACGCTGTGATCGCCGTAGGTGGATATCGGGATGGTTATCCTGGGGAAGACATGAACATCATCATTAAGCTTCACCGTTACATGCTGGAAAACAAATTGAAGTACCGCGTTGCCTTCTGTCCTGAGGCCGTATGTTGGACACAGGCACCGGATTCCTACCGAATTTTGTCCAGTCAGCGCAAGCGCTGGGGCCGTGGGAATCTGAAGAACATGATTGAGAATCGCGGCATGTTGTTCAATCCAAAATATAAGGTTATGGGTATGGTGACCATGCCATATAACGTCCTTTTTGAAGCGCTCAACCCATATTTCCGGATTACCGGACTTCTGGCTCTCGCTGGATATGTCCTTCTGGATATGACCCAGTGGCCGATCCTGCTTCTGTTCGGACTGTTGAACTTCGTGAGTGGTTATCTGCTGAGTGTAGGCGCACTTGTCCTGGAGGAGATTGCTTTCAAACGTTACAACAAGCTCTCCGATCTGATCAAAATGCTGGTCTACTCCGCGCTGAAATTCGTCGGCTACCACCAGCTGGGCGTACTGTGGAGATTACAGGGACATGTGCAGTTCATGCAAAACAACAACTCATGGGGTGCCATGACACGCCAAAGCTGGTCCGAGGATGAGAAGAAAACAAGCGAAGCCGCTTGAGTACAGAGATCAAAGCAATTATATGTCCAACTAAACATTTACACGATAACAGTGATCGAAAGGTTGTTCTGTCATCGAAGTGTCAGTGTAAATATCAATTAGTTGAACTTATATAGATAATCGAGGAGAAGGGTGGAAAAGACCATGCCAAATACGGCGACATTGCAGCGTGAGGCTGCCGTTGATGTGTACCGAAGTGTAGAACAGGGATTGAAGGAAACGGGTGCCGGATCATGCGGCTTAATGTTCATCCATTGTGCAGGAAACACTCAACCTGAGCAGCAGGTCAGGACACATCTGGAGCAGACGAGCAAGTCTGCTTTCCAGGTGTGGACGGATGGGGCGACCCAGGCGATTGCTGTCCTGCTGCCAGGGTTGTCACTGGATGAGGTTCACTATGAAGGGCTTCGGATCAAACATGAGCTGCAAGAGACTGTCCCCGGTGCCGATCCACAGATTACACTGGCCAGTTTCCCGGAGGGGGAGCGCCCTTCGAAGGCAACTATTCAGCATATGGCTGAGTCCTCGAAGCTCGTAGATTCGTCGGAGATTCATATCTACACGCTGGACAATACGGCGGACGAGCCGGAACGAATTTTGATTGTGGACAATGATCCTACGGTACGCGAATTCCTGCAATTGCGGTTGAAGATGCAGGGATATGAAACCTATGAAGCTGTCGATGGACTGGCTGCACTGGAGTTAATCGAGAAGGTTACACCAGACCTGGTGCTCACGGAGCTGAATCTGTATGGCATCGACGGTCTGCCGTTCATCCATCATATTCAGAACCTGGAGATGGAGCAGCCACCCAAAATTGTCGTGTTGACCGAACAACGTGTCGAGCAGACGATTAGTCAATGTTTCCGCAGTGGCGTGGATGATTACATGACCAAACCGTTCTCGCCTGTAGAGCTGGATGCCCGAATCAGACGCTGCCTGCATTAGAAGATAAAAAAGAGAAACACAGACAACCATCTATTTACATGGATTTTAAGCACCACCAAATACATTGTCCGGAGGGAATATCATGGAGAATCAACAATTCCACACATTACTAAATGCGATTGAAAATAAAGAAGCTGTACTCGGCGTCGTCGGGCTCGGTTACGTAGGACTTCCACTTGCCGTGGAAATGGTCAATCAAGGTTTTACGGTAATCGGAATTGATCTGGATGCGTCCAAAGTAGAAAGTATCTATCAAGGTGATTCCTATATTCACGATATTTCGTCCGATGAGTTGAAAAAAGTAATGCAAAGCGGTCGTTTCCAGCCAACGACGGATTACAGTATGCTGCGCGTGATCGACGCACTCAGTATCTGCGTACCGACACCGCTTAGTGAGAATCAGGACCCGGATACGTCTTACATCGAGACCGTTGTGGATCAGATCAAACTGCATATGAAACCAGGCATGCTGATTACGCTGGAGAGCACCACTTATCCGGGTACTACCGAAGAACTGATCCAGCAGAAGCTGGACAAGATCGGACATGAAGCAGGTAAAGACTATTTCCTCTGCTTCTCGCCTGAACGTGTGGACCCGTCGAACGGACGTTTCACGACATTTAATACTCCGAAAGTGATCGGGGGCACGACTGAAGCCTGCTTGAAGCTCGGAACAGCACTGTATAGCAAATATGTAGAAACCGTTGTTCCGGTATCTTCGCCGAAAGTGGCTGAGATGTCCAAACTGCTCGAGAACACATTCCGCAGTGTTAACATTGCCTTTGTGAATGAAATGGCGATGATGTGTGACCGCATGGGCATTGATATCTGGGAAGTTATTGACGCGGCGGCGACGAAACCATTTGGTTTTATGCCATTCTATCCAGGCCCAGGCATCGGTGGACACTGCATCCCGCTGGATCCGATGTACCTGTCATGGAAGGCAAAAGGCTTCCGTTTCTACAGCAAATTCATTGAGCTGGCGCAATCCACCAATGACAACATGCCATATTATGTATTGAACAAAACTTCAACCATTCTGAATGAGTACGCGAAATCGGTACGTAAATCCAACATTCTGCTGCTCGGTATGTCGTACAAGCCAAATATTGCTGATTTGCGTGAATCTCCAGGACTGGAAGTCTATGAACTGTTCAAGGAAGGTGGAGCCAATGTCAGCTATTATGATCCACATGCTGAATCGTTCCTGGACAAGCATGGGGAGACCGTATATAGCGAAGTGTTCAACTTGGAGCAGTTCAAAAAGTACGATTGCATCGTGCTGATCACCAACCACAGCGATTTGCCTTACTTTGATATTGCCGAGATGGGTGTACCGATTCTGGATACACGTAATGCGTTCAAAACGTACACACATCCGCACATCTACAAGATTGGTCACTCGGTACAGCATCCTGTGCTTGAGCCAAGTGAAGCGTTGCTCGTCTGAGGAAATATATGAGGCAACGGGGCAAGCTGGTGGGTATGGCGAAATGGGCTATTCTGGCTGTGGTGCTGTGCCTGCTGCTTCTGTCCTGGATGTTCAAATGGTTCAAGGCGGAGGAACACAAAGCGACCTGGCTGTGGGACGCGTCCATTATTGCAGAGCAGACGCCGGAGATTATCGCCTTTTCCAAAGAACAGGGTGTGGATACCATTTTCCTGCAAATCCAGGATGAGGTGCCTGACGCAACATACCGCCAATTCATTGCGGCTGCCCGACAGGCAGAGATTGAAGTGCATGGACTTAACGGTCATGCAGACTGGGCCTATGAGGAGAAGCGGGATGAAGGACTTGCTTTTATCGAGCGAGTACGAGCATACAATGCAGCTTCTTCCAAAAATGAACGATTTGAAGGCATTCAACTGGACGTGGAGCCTTATCAGCTGAAGCGCTGGGAGAATGAGGAGAGCAGTGTCATTGCAGAGTGGCAGAACAACATGGAGGCCTGGACGAAAGCTGGCGAGGATGCTGGACTGTACATGAGCGCGGCCATTCCGTTCTGGCTTGATGCCCGTCAGTCGGCTGAAGGGGATGGTACATTCAGTCGCTGGGTGATCTCCCACTTCGATGCGGTGGCGATTATGGCCTACCGGGACAGTGGGCAGCAGATGTATGATCTGTCCAAGGAAGAACTGGACGAAGCGGATGAGCTCGGCAAGAAAGTCTGGATTGGAGCGGAGCTCGCGGATACACACGAGGGTGATCACCTGACCTTTTTCCGTAAACCGGTTAGCAATATGAATGAAGAGATGGCGAAGGTGTTCGATCTGGGTTCCTCTCATTCTTCTTTTGCAGGTGTGGCTGTGCATCATTATGAAGCCTGGTATGCGAAGGAGAACGGTATTCCGCTTGCGCGCAAGGATGAGGAGAAGGAATAGTGTTAGGCCAACGAAAAAAGTTCCTGGTTTCGGGTACGTGCGTCAAGACTATAATATAGAAAGAAGGCAAGCTCCGGGTAGATGGGGCTTGCCTTTTTTTACACTTGCCACTCTGATGACAGAACAACCTTCTGATTGCTGTTATCCCCAGATTTTTTATATTCGGCTTTACAAAGGGGGAAATCTGGTGATAAAGGCGCAGTCCATGCTTCCGATGCAGCTTTCTTTCAGAAAGCTTTTAGCTCCGCTTCTTCAGGTTATTTCTGTCCTCTACGTTCTCGTGTAAATGTTTAGTTCAATTTATATAGTAATGGATTTTGTAAAGGTCGCTCCCTCACTCTTTAGTGCTCTCCGCTGTGCGATAGCGATTGGGCGGCAATCCGACTTGCTTTTTGAATGCTTTGGAGAAGGAGAACAAGTCGGGGTAACCTACGGAATGAGCCACTTCAGTTAAACTTAGCGGCGTCTGCACGAGCAGGCGCTTGGCCTGATTCATTTTCAGCTGCTGGATATATTGCACAGGGGAGACACCATAGGCTTTGCGAAACTGTTTGGCAAAATGGGTTCGATCCACACCAGCATGAGCGGACACACCTTCCACGGAGATGCCGCCTGCAAAATGAATGTCCATGTAATCTTTGCCTTTCTGAAGCCAAGGGGTGGCTGAATCCGGTTGCAATCCTTTGGTTGCGGGGGAATGGGCTATCCGGTCAAAGAGACTCAAAAACCGGGTGAGTCGTCCCAGATCACTTGCTCCGTCCTGCGGTTTGCGAACATCCTCCATGAACGCGCGCATGGCACTTGCGGTTTCCGGTGTCAGTACACCTGAACGGTGCGGGGAGTCCGGGGTAAGTCCAATTCGGGATAACAGTTCGGCTGCATATGCACCGTCAAATGCTATAAATATTTTTTGCAACATGTGCTCCGGATCAGTCCAGTACTCATGAGTTACATGTGGAAACAGACAGAACGCATCCCGGGTCCGAAGGGAATGACGCTGTCCGTTCTGGATAAATGTACCTTCCCCCTCCAGCACAAATAGCAAATAATGATAAGGTGTGGTACGCGGGCCAATATGATAGTTGTTCTTGGCTATATTACGGCCGATGCGAATCGGCCAGGCGCCACCAGCTTTCTCGAATTCAGATGGAGTGAAGAAAATAAGTTCCAAAAACTCATGGTGGTCCTCCTTCATACTCTCGGTCATCAGGAACACCTCTTTGTTATATAAGTATCGTTTGTACATTCTAAAAGGTTCACTTAAACCTATTATACAGGTGGGTTTTATACATATTCAAGATCACGAAGACCTAAATCTGAGAAAAGACCACAAAATGACAAAATGAAATTGTCGCGAAATGACATTGATCACAGACAAATCAATTGTTATGATGTCCATACCTATTAAACCAAGTTAATTAATCGGCATTTGGATGCTTACTTTGAAAATGAGTTAGAAATTAGGCACACTTTAAAAATAAATTCAACCAGTGCAAACGTAGTGGAGGGGACGAAATCGATTCTGAAGAAACGTAGTGTTCACCTTTATCTCCGGATTTTCCCTTAGAAAAGGGAATCAAAAAATCTGGAGATAACAGTGATCGGAAGAACGATTCGTAACCGGAACGGCCAAGTTGCAGAACAGTGATCTTATTTTTAACATGAGACTTTATTTATTCATAGAAGGGATTGACTTTTGTGAGCGAACAGGAAGAAATGAAGTTTGGATGGTTTTTGCCTACAGCAGGGGATGGTAAGTATGTAGGGGTTGCCCCGGAGCGGGAGCCGAGTCTGGATTATCTGGTCGATGTGGCACAGACGGCGGAAAAGGCAGGATTCGAATTTGTACTGATTCCGACAGGGGGGGCCTGTCTGGACGCATGGGTGGTCGGCTCGGCTGTGATGAGTCACACGAAGACATTGCGTCCCCTTGTCGCCATTCGCCCGGGCTTGGTTACACCCGTACTCGCTGCACGCATGGGAGCGGCACTGGATCAGCTCTCTGGTGGTCGCGCCATGATCAATGTGGTGACAGGCAGTTCTGTTCGAGATCTGGAGGAACTTGGCGATCCACTGGCACATGCGCATGATGAACGGTATGTGCGGGCGAGCGAGTATATGGAAGTCATGAAGCGTTCATGGACCCAATCGACGGGACTGAATCTGACGGAGTTTGCCGGAAGTGGTTCAAAATCTGGCGCAGGTGCACCCAGTGATCCCAATCCTGAATTCAGCGGCCAGTATTACAACTTCAAAGGACCGGTAGGAATGCCGGAGACGGTGCAAAATCCGCATCCACCATTTTATCTGGGAGGAAGTTCTCCGATAGCGAAGAAGGTTGCTGTTGAACATGCGGATACGTTCCTGATGTGGGGCGAGCCCCATGACTGGATTCAGGAGCAGATTGAAGAGATTGAGGTCATCCGTCAGCAGGTGAAAAAGGAAACCGGACAAGATCGTCAATTGCGTTACGGCATGCGTGCTCAGGTACTCATTCGGGATACTGAGGAAGAAGCATGGGCAGCAGCTTGGGAGATTATTAGCAAAGTACCACCAGAAGCGATTGAGAAAGCCAAAGCCGCTTTTGCCGAGACGGATGCAACCAACCAACGCAGACAGAACGAGTTACGGGAACTGTCCGAGAAGCAGCAGTTTGTCGTAGGTCCTAACCTGTGGACAGGCTTGTCTGTTGTGCGTTCTGGCGGTGCGATCCTTATTGTAGGTACAGCCGAACAGGTCGCCGAGCGTTTGATGGAATATGGAGATCTCGGCGTTACGACCTTCATTCTGTCCGGTTACCCGCATCTGGAAGAGGCAGAAATCTTCGGACGGACCGTGATGCCCATCATTCGAGAGAAATGGAAAACAAGACAGAAGCAGCACTCAGTTATTACCAATTAAGTAAGTTAACTTTTTTTACACTTTAACGGAGAGGGCAGAACCGATCTGAAGAAGCGGAGCGCTCGCCTGAAAGCTTTCTGGAAGAAAGCTACATCGGAAGCATACGCTATCCCCGGATTTTAACCATTGAAAGAAATGATTCAAAAAAAATCGGGGATAACAGCGATCGGAAGATGGTACTGCACTCGGAGTGCCCAGTGTAAAAACTTTCGTGCAACTTACATTAATCATCCTCAGGAGGTCGTCTTTCATGAAAAAAAATAAAAAATTGATCCTGCCGCTCGTCAGTATGCTGGTGATGTCCATCCTGCTGTCAGCTTGCGGCGGTGGGGATAACGCGTCATCTGGGGAGAACAGCTCCTCGGGTTCAGGCAAAGTTACGATTAGCTTCATGCACTGGCGTGGAGAAGATGTGGAAGCACTGAACAAGAGCATTGACGCATTTGAGACAGCAAACCCGAATATTAACGTGGAGATGCAGACACTGCCCTCCGATCAATACCAGTCCACCGTTCAATCCAAAATCAGTGATGGTTCGGTAGGAGATGTATTTGCTTCCTTCCCGGGTGCACAATTCGAAGCCTTCACCAAAGCTGGCTTGTTCACGGATCTGACCGGATCATCGTTCCTGTCTGCCTACAATTCGAAGCTGATTGAAGCAGGACAGCACGATGGCAAACAATATGCAATTCCGTACCAACTCGTATATAACGATCCAATCTATAATGTGAAAATGTTTGAACAATACGGCTTGACGCCACCAACAGATTGGGAAGGCTTCCTAGCCCTTTGCCAGAAGCTGAAAGACAATGGCATCATTCCGATTGCCTTCGCCGGAGCGGACATTGGTCCAGGGCAATTCATGAATACGATGGTGATGAACAATGCACCGAGTGACGACATTTTTACCAAAGTAGAAGCTGGCGAAGCTAAACTAACGGATGAGTTTTGGGTGAAAACGTTGACTCAAATCAAGGAACTGAACGATAAAGGTTACTTCCAGCAGGATGCACTGGGTACGAAAGACCCTGCGGCTGGCGCACTGTTTATTCAAGAGAAAGCAGCAATGCTGGCGAGTGGATCATATCAATTGGCTCAGAACAAGCAGCAGAATCCAAATCTGGAGCAAAAACTGCTTGCACCAATTACGGTAAGTGCAGATCAAGCGAAGTATGAAGGGGTGCACACCACCACATTCATGCTCGCGGTGAACAGCAAGTCGAAACATCCGGAAGAAGCGAAGAAGTTCCTCGAATTCTTGAGCAATCCGGATGTAGCGAGTGACTACGCCAACCAGACGGGACAGAATGTAACGGTGAATGATGTGAAGTATGATACGACTGAGCTTCAGGTAGCCGGAGAATGGGCGAGCAAAAAGACCGTGTTCCAGCCACGGTTCACCATCCTGAACGGAGACAATCAAAAAGCCGTAACCAACTCCATTCAGGCCGTGCTGAGCGGTACTTCTCCAGAAGAAGCAGCACAGCAGGCACAAGCGATCATTGATCAGCATATCGGGAAATAAACGATGAAAAACCGTCTTCAGCTATCCCTGTTTCTGATCCCCGGGTTGCTGCTGTACGTTGGATTGTTCGTATTTCCTACATTGACGGGGCTGTTCTATTCCTTTACGGACTGGGATGGGGTATCCCCGTCGTATGCATTTGTAGGGCTGGATAATTACAAGGACAGTCTCAGCAGCATCGTATTCCGCAAAGCTTTTGGCAATAACGTGGAGTTCATGTTAACCGTTGTTATTGCACAAACCTTTATATCACTTGTCTTGGCGCTGCTCCTGGTACGTAATACCAAGACACGCATTGCGCTTCGGGCATTGTATTTCCTGCCTGCGATTCTGTCCTCTGTATCGGTCGGACTGATCTGGGCATTCATGTATGATCCATCCATTGGATTGATCAACTATGGACTGAATGAAGCGGGGATGAGCAGCATCGCCCGTAACTGGATTGGTGATCCCAAGATCGCCATCTATTCCATTGCTGCGGTACAAGTCTGGGCCCATGCTGGGCAGATGATGATTGTATTCATTGCAGGTCTGCAAGGCATTCCGGCAGAACTGTATGAAGCGGCTCGTATGGACGGCGGCAGCAAATGGCAGGTATTCCGTACCGTGACCTGGCCGCTGTTGGCACCTTCGGCAACGATTGTTGTGGCTTATACGACCATTCAGTCGTTCAAGGCATTTGACCTCATTTTCACCATGACGGACGGAGGCCCGAACTATGCAACTGAAATTTTGACAACATATATCTATCATACCGCCTTTGGCAGCTATTCATTTGGTCTGGCTTCTGCCGGTTCCATGATCTTCCTGGTGTTGCTCGCGTTGCTGACGTTATTGCAGTTCAAGGCACTACGCGCTGACCGGGTAAGCTATTGAGGTTGATGTTGGATTATTCATCCTGCAACCGAGGCAGAAGGGAGTTCACATGTTTTTAAAATGGTTCAATCGTCTGATCCTATTGGTGTACGCGCTACTGATTCTGGTCCCGCTGTACTTTGTATTTGTATCTTCGTTCAAAACAAGCAGCAACTTCTTCACCAGTCCGTTCAGCTGGCCGGACCCGTTTACGTGGGATAACATCACTGGCATGTTCCGCAATCAGCCGATGTGGCAATATTTCGGGAACAGTCTTGTTGTGACGCTCGGTACGGTTGCAATTGAGTTATTGCTGAGCAGCATGATTGCTTATGCCATTGTCCGCTGGGGTGGCAGCGTAGGCAAAATCGTGTTTGCTTTGTTCGTAGCCGGTCTGATCGTTCCTTCCCAGGTGAGTATGCTACCGATCTATTCCCTTACGCGTACCCTGGGATGGTCGGACAGTCTGACAGGCCTGATCGTCGTATCCGCCGCGATGCTGATGCCTGTCTCTGTATTTATGCTGACAGGTTTCATGCGCATGCTCAATTCGGAGATTTTGGAAGCGGGCAGTATGGATGGAGCAAGTGAATGGAGGCTCTATACCCGGATTGCACTACCACTGGCTGCACCTTCGCTGGCGGCAACGGCTACGTTCCTGCTCGTCATGGTATGGAATGATTTGCTTATTCCGATGCTGATGCTTAGCAGTAAGTCCAAGCTCACTCTACCTCTCGCGCTCATGCAGTTCCGCGGGGAATATGTGACGAACTATCCGATGATGCTTACGGGTGTGCTGGTAACGGCCATTCCGATGATCGCGCTGTTCCTGCTGCTCCAGCGTTACTTTGTTGCAGGTCTGACAGCGGGTTCACTCAAGGGGTGAGCTATCGCAGAGATCGGGAAAGAAAAGCGTATTGTGCATTGATTTCTGGATCATTCTGCATAATAATGATTTAGTATCAGAATGACTACATAGAGATCAAGGGAGCTATAAGTGATGAGCAAACTGGAAGTATTGCGGAATCCCAAGCAGCGCAAGCTGCTGTTCAGTGCCGGCATGAGCTGGCTGTTTGATGCGATGGAAGTCGGTATGATCTCCTTTATCGTGGCTGCACTTGCCAAGGAATGGAGTCTCAGTCCCGGACAAGTCGGCGTGCTTACGAGTATTAACTCGATCGGTATGGCATTAGGTGCTTTGCTTGCAGGTGCACTTGCGGACCGTTTTGGACGGAAGGCCATTCTGATGTGGACCTTGTTAATCTTTACGATTGCAAGCGGTCTATCTGCACTTGCGACCGGATTTGCCGTATTGTGCGCACTACGTCTGGTTGCGGGTATCGGACTTGGCGGAGAGTTGCCCGTGGCATCCACACTGGTATCGGAGTCAATGCCTACAGCGGAACGGGGACGTGCCGTTGTATTATTGGAAAGTTTCTGGGCAGGGGGCTGGATTGTGTCCGCACTCATTGCCAACTTTGTCATCCCGGAGTACGGATGGAGAATTGCCTTTGCCATTGGTGCGCTTCCGGCGTTCTACGCACTGTATCTGCGTCGTGCCATTCAGGACCCGCCGCGGTACAAGAATCATACCAAGCTTCATAAAATCACGTTCCGTGAGAAAGTGGCTACCGTCTGGTCAGCACCACATCGCCGGACAACGTTGATGCTCTGGATTTTGTGGTTCACCGTCATTTTCTCCTATTATGGCATGTTCCTGTGGCTGCCTTCGGTCGTTATGGCGAAAGGCTTCACACTGGTCAAGAGCTTCCAATACGTGCTGATCATGACCATCGCACAGCTGCCAGGTTACTTCACCGCGGCGTACTTCATTGAACGTTACGGTCGCAAGTTCGTACTGGTTGTGTATCTTACCTTGACCGCATTCAGTGCGATTGCGTTCGGACTGGCAACAACGGAAGCTACAATCTTGACCGCAGGGATATGTCTTTCCTTCTTCAATCTGGGAGCCTGGGGTGGTCTGTACGCCTACAGCCCGGAATTATATCCGACTTCCGTTCGTTCGACAGGTGTCGGTCTTGCCACATCGGTAGGCCGGATCGGAGGTGTAATTGCACCATTCATGGTCGGCATGCTGGTTCAGCGTGAAGTGGCGATTAGTCTGATTTTCACGATTTTCTTCGTGACCATCCTCATTGGTGCAGCCGCCGTGTTGTTCTGGGGCCGGGAAACGAAGGGTCAGGAGCTGGAGGAGTAATTGTCAATAAATTCAAACGCAACTTTTGTACGGGTCTGCCTGCCTACGAAAATGGTAGGTTGGACAAGCGGTATAAGGTTGATACAAGAAGGGGTATGACCATGGGCTCATGCCTCTTTTTGCTATGTTCAGCGTCATTTTTCCACTGCGTCATCGGTCCGATAGACTTCAATTTTTCTATATCCTATAATGACACTCGGGATGTAGAGCCGTGAGGATTCAGGGGAAAGAAGTGGGATCTGGATTCAGAAAAGTGGAGGTTAATGGAATGATGAAGAACAATATTGGAATGGATCAAACGAATGAAATGAATGAAAAGAATATGATAAGTGAACTAGATAGCGTGAGTGAGATGAAAGAGATGGGGGCAACTAGTAATATGAACAGAACAGATGAATGGACTAAAGTCGATAGCACGAATGAGGGGCTAAATCTGTTAACGTTTGCTGACAACATGGAGCCTATCACTGTCAGTCGGAAAGTCACTCATGGGAAGGGGAAAACGCCTGGCAAAAGAGCAGGGCGGGTCAGCATGCTTCTCGGTGCCTGCGCGATGACGCTGGGATTGACCGTTGCAGCTCCTTCTGCGGGAGCACAGAAGCTGGAACAGGGCGTTCGCAGCGAACATGTGCTGCAATTGCAGGAGCAATTAAGCGATCTGGGGTACTTTGACGCCGGATTGACCGGATATTACGGTTCGATTACCAAAGGCGCTGTACGCAAGTTCCAACAGGCACAGGGACTGAGTGCAGACGGCGTTGCAGGTCCAGCGACGCTGAACAGGCTGAACAAAAAGGCCAAAGCCGAGGGCGAAACGCTACGCCAGTTGGCGAAGCTGATCCATGGTGAAGCGCGCGGGGAATCTTTTGAAGGTCAGGTCGCTGTAGGAGCGGTTGTCTTGAATCGGGTACATTCGAGTGAATTCCCATCATCGATCTCCAAGGTCATTTTCCAGAAAGGTCAGTTCACTGCGATAGACGATGGGCAATTTAATCAAAAGCCGACCCAGACCTCTTATCGCGCAGCGCGTCAGGCATTGAATGGCGCTGATCCAACGAACGGAGCACTGTATTATTACAATCCGAAGATTGCCACTTCGGTGTGGAGCAAGAGCAGGCCGACGTTGCTGACCATTGGGCAGCATGATTTTACACGTTAAGTTAGGTAGAGGAATTAAGAAAAATAATTGTAAATATTAAATAACCCCCGGCTATGCGCTGCTGAATGCAGACGTGTTGCCGGGGGTTTGTTAGTTTGACAGCTGAAACGTTAAGAAGTCTGCTTTGCAGAAAGTGCTTGACGTGGCGTTGCATGTTTTGGTGATGAGCCATGTAAGCTTTGTGTGCACGTTTAGCTAAGATTATTGGCGGACAGGTAGCGACAAATAAACCAGCTTGCGTTGTTCAAACTTTACGGAATTTAAATGTTAAGATTCTAGGTTGGCGCAGCAGATCCCCTTTAACATTACCATTTGCATTATCTGTAGAGTCTCGTGACTCCCGTGGGCGTACTCTAAACTTGGGGGAAACAGTCATACTAGAAATCGAAATCCAATCCCTGCACAAATCATAAATGTCGTCATTTTAAAGAATTATTTGGAGGCGGGTTTATGAACTATACTTGAAAATTTTCCTGACTCAGAAGGCAATTGTTAAAAGTATTTAAATTCACCTTATTAATCATGATTTTTATTTTCCGGTAGCATATTGAAACATGGCATCCCCATATACTCTGCTATCAAGGCATGTTTTGGTCTACTTATTAAATGTGCCGAAAGGTGGGATAAGGTTTGTCGGATCCTTTTGTTGTCAAATCATTAGACGAAATACGTTTTTGGTCACGCATTATGAAAGAACATTCCTTTTTTCTTCGACTAGGATTTAGGTGTGAAGATACGCAGTTAATTAATGAGGCTAATCAATTCCATGCAATCTTTGAGGATATCGAAAGAAGATCACATTCTTTTCAAGCAGATACGGATCCGCAAACCATTAGACAGTTTAATTCAGAAGTTCACAATGCGGCTGCACACATATGGGCATTTAAAAGAAAAGTGCTTGGGCTTATACTACGGTGTCAACTTCCAGGGGGAACCAATTTCCCTTTGCTTGTAGATCATGTTAGCCGAGAAGCCAATTACTTTAGGAATCGGTTAGAGGAACTCAATAGCGGGAGACTTGAGCCATTACCTGATGCGATTATCGATGAAAATGTATTTTTCCTCAAAATCATGGCAGACCATGCGAAATTTATAGGTCATCTTCTTGATCCATCCGAGCGAAAATTAGTGGAACAAGCAAGGGAATTTAGTCAAGATTTTGATACGCTGATGTTCCAAGCCATCGATTTAAGTTCCATGCGTCCACAATCGCAAACCCATCCCTTACTAAGTCAATTTGTTGATGAAAACCGCGTTTCAGTTCAATCGTTACGAGACTTTAAGAAGACTGCGCGCGACTTAATTGAGGAGTGTCGAATCAAAAGCATCATTCACCCCTTATTAGCAGACCACGTTTTTCGTGAAGCCGAACGATTCTTATTTGTTCTTGACATGTTTGATCAGTCATTGTCTGGCATGAAGGTAAACAAGAAAGAAATCATGCATTAATATACAGTGGATGGCAGGCCATAAAGTGATAGTCATCTGACCCTAAGTTAAACACCACATGATGGTTTTACCGTGATAGTATTTAAACCATAGAAAAAGGTGAATATAATCATGAACCTCCGGCTGTACGCTGCTGAAAGCAGAAGCGTTGCCGGGGGTTTGTTTATTTGAGCGAAACTGCTGAATATTACTTATTTAAAAAAGGGCTGAGACGTGGGTGGGCACTACTCTTAAAAGTTAAAAGGAATGTTCAACGAAGTGGGCTCTACAATGGTTTTTCCAGTGTCGTAGTCATAGATTTTATTGAACACAAGTTCAATGGATTCCAGCTCATTCGGGTCATCGGTATATACCAAACCATAACTCGTATTATCAATGACTATGCCATCATATTGATTATAGACATATGATTTTCTCATAAAATTGCGATCTGCGGAGATCGGTTTGCCCGTGTTTGGATGAACGGAGTTTAAGCCGTAAAAACCGATATTTTGATCGGTTGTATTTTCCACAGTGTAGAGGATATTGATATAAGTGATCTTAGAACCGATATCTTCTCGATTCAGAATGGAAATGTTTTTCTGTGAATCCTCAGGAATATCGCTGGCCTCTAATAATTGAGCATGAACAACATGAATGGTTAGTGGCCCACGTTCAAAACGTGCATCCAGAGGTACAGACTTTAGCAATTTCAGATGTCCGCCGTAATCGAAAGTCCCTGTATCGCCAGGTTTGGATAGGATCGGTGATACAGCACTATCAAATAACTTGTTCTGAAGATTGCTGGCGGCCTGCTCGAATTCATCGAGTTCTGGCTCCCATCCATTATAGTTGCGTTCGGATCGGAAAGGTTCTACACCAGTTTCCATGACTTGTTCAGGAGAAGCATCCATAGGCTGTGATTGGTTGATTTCTAGTTGTGTAGAAGTGGCATAATTTGAGCTGCCTGAGCTGCCCAGAAGTGCGATAGCGAGTAGTAATTGAACAATAAACATGGGAAGGGACACCCTTTCTCTCTAAAATAATTAAATAAGAACATCAATCCCACCTGGTTGTTATCTGAAAATAATATGACCTGATATGGTATTGGTGGAATAGATTTACGGTCAAAGTAATAATAATCATAGCAAAATGGTGCATTGAGATAATGAGAATAACGACCTAACTTCAGGTAATAGAAGATTGACGAGTGGATGAAGTGATTTAGATATAAGGACCCAGGCGATAAAGAAAGAGTTTTTGTTCCGTAAGGACCAGGGTCGGATAAAGTGGATACATAGAACCGTTTTAGACGAATATCAATGAAATTTATCTGAGGAACAGATCAAACAGATTCTACAGGCCGGATCGGTTGTGTTAGAATATAGGAATTATGGAAGTTGGAGGATTGAAGTGGGAATACATAATGAGTTAAGTCAGATTAGAGTTGAAAACCAATCAGCTTCAAAACAAAATGTCCTTTCAATTGTAAGTGCGATAACGATCGGGGTGATTTTAGGTTTAGCGGCAAAGCTTGTGGATGCTCAGGGGATTAACCCCATATTTGACGATATCGGTGGGCGTCTAGGTATTTGGATTTTTGTTGCAACACTCATATCGGTTTTTAGTTATTCTCCTAAACTAGCAGCAGTTAAGGTATTCTCCTTTTTTGTATCGCTGCTAACCGTTTATTATCTATACACAGTGTTTTTCCTACATTTCGTTCCAATGAGAGAGATTGTTTTTTGGGGGATGTGTGCAGTGATATCTCCGGTGTGTGCTTATGTGATGTGGTATGCACGTGGCAATGGATTTGTACCTAGTTTAGTTTTGTCCCTTCCAACCACAGCTCTACTGTCCGAAGGGTATCAATTGCGCGACGCTTACTTGCCCGAGCATACTCATTACTATTTGATCCCAATACTTATGGGAATATATCTAATCATGGTCATTGTTTTATTATTTATTGTTCCTACGAGCAGGCTTAAATTTTTGATTATACTACCAATATCTATAATATTGTCTTTCATCATAATATATTTTGATGTTCTAGGGCGGTTATTCGGTGGCTTGAACGGAATGTTATAAATCGCTTTGGCAGATTGTCATAACAGTGAGACAGTTCCTCTGAGAACGATTCATAAGCGGTTTTACAACACGTAGATCAGGTCTGGTGAACAGGTGAGAACTTCATTTTTAACTTGAGCGAGATCGGGGTCTTTTTCGTAGATATAGAATAACGTCAGGGTGAATAGAGATGAAGTTTCTAAAGGGATTATTGATTCTAATTACATTAATAGTCATAGCTTCTGTCACATGGTATGGCTCCTATAAGAATGATATAAAGGAACTTGAAGATGGTTTAACTTGAAATTCATAAATTTCTTCATTTCCTTAGATGTATTTTATTCGGATCTTTTATATAATAAACTAGTATATTACCATAATTTAATTATAAAGGAGAAATTTGCATGAAAAGAGCATCGTTTTTTTTGCTTTTTCTTCTTCTATTGATAGCATCCGCTTGTTCAAACAAAGTCACTTCATACACAGGGGAGAGTGAGAATTGGAGTGTCTCATGTACAGTTCAAAGTAATAATTCTGTAGCAAGTTATGAATATGAAATTAGGTACTTAGGAGATAATCCTTCATTAATAAAAAAAGTTAATTACAAATTTATGAGCGAAAATATTCATTCTAAAGGAGAAGTTCCTTTTAATACTGTAATCAGAGGAAAAGCTGAAGGGATGTCCCCATTTTTGGAGGAGAATGAATTTATAGTTGAGATTGATTGGGGAGGAAACTCGGAAAAGGTAATTGTTACTAAATAATGGTATTAATAGGTGAGGATATTAATAATACAAAACAAAGGCTAAAGTGAGATGGAGCAGATATGAAGTTCCTAAAAACCTCATATGTAGTAATGTCATTCGTGGTTGTCGTTTCTTTTGCATGGTACGGCTCCTATAATAAGGATATGAAGGAACTGAAGAAGGTTTAAGAACGTATCTAACCTTTGGAAGGGGTTACCCCTTATCGGTTGGAGATGCAGGGCGAGCTGCAAGGTCCGGGATTCAAGTCCCTCTATCAGTTCTGGGGTAACAAATTGGCCAATCAGCTTCAATCGGAAAGCAACTGCATTCTGAATTTGGCTCCCAAAGAATATAGCAAAAATATTACTCCTTTTCTAACCGAGGAGGTTAAGTTCATTACATGTGTATTCGGACAAATGGTCGAGGGGAAGGTCATTGAAAAGGCAACTTGGATCAAGATGGCCAGAGGTGAAATGGTACGTTATATGCAGAGCATCAGATTACAGATGTAAGGACATCAGAGGATTTGATCGGCTTAACTTTGGTTTTTCAGAGGATCGATCGGATGAGAACACATTTGTTTCATACAACCAGAGGGGAAGTAATTTACAGATTTTAACTCATAAGAAGTAACCTGTGATATAATTTTCGAATTAATTAAATATTGGTTCGTTTAGGTTACGTATTCGAAAAAGCCATCAAACAATGTGATGGCTCTTTTTTTTTGTGACAGTAGGGCAGCATCGGCCACACGTACGCCACTTTCTGGATAGGAATCACCGAGTACTGGACGTCCCTCACTCACCATTTTCTTCGCTACTTTACCTAATAGTGGTTCGTTTTTGGGATGCTCACAAGCGGTAAACAAGACGGACCGCATATCCTTTTCGATGTAGAAATTCTAGGGCTACAAGAAGCGGCGCTGGATATCATTGAAACCGAATCGAATTTACAAAGTATATATAAAGGAGGATATAAATTATTAATTATAGATTTGGATGAACGGAGAAGTTACATTTAAACAGATGTAGATGGAGCTACAGCAGTTTGCGAAGTTGAATTTGGCTACGAGGGTTTCGCATGGGATGCGATTAAGCGTAGATGAGATTTAAATTAACTATGTGGATACCTTCACCCAGATGAGGTTTTTGCTCGGTTACATCCATAGAGAGGAGGACAAATATGCCGTTTATTGGGGGAATCATTTTAATCTTTATCCTGGCGTTTATTCTATGGTCATTAATGTTCCCGCTATTCAATAAAATAGGTAGTAGAGTGTTGAAGAAATACAATAAATTCAAACAAGAGGAGAATGGTGATGAAAAATTCAAAGACGTTTAAAGTAGGGGCTACTGCGGTTGCATTAGTTATTATTATGGGAGTGGTACTGGTGACCTTCTTTTTAACACGAATTCCTAATGGATATGTTGGGGTCGTTTATTCACCAAATGGAGGCGTAAAAGACAGTACACTGAGTCAAGGGTGGAAACTCGTTGGAGCGTTTGATAAAGTGACGAAATATCCTATCCGAATTCAAACGGTGGAATACAGAGATATTCAGATTGCTACTTCTGACGGGAAAAATATCACAATCGATTTTGCCTACAACTACCAAGTAGAACCAAGTAAAGTATCTTCTATATTCAATACATTTGGGCCAATTAGCATTCAAGAAATTGAGGATACATATCTCAAAACACGTTTCCGTGACGCAGCTCGTAAAGGTATCTCCAAGTTTACAGTCATTGATGTGTATGGTGAAAAGTCATCCGAAGCAGGAGTGGACGTCCAACAACGTTTTTCTGATGACGTTAAAGAGTTAGGTTTTATTGTATCAAACGTTACTGTAGGTGTTCCTCAACCTGACGCTAAGACTCAGGAAGCAATCGATAAGCGTGTTGAAGCTTCTCAAGAACTGGAACGTAAAACGACTGAACTTGAGATCGCCAAGAAAGAAGCAGATCGTAAGCGTGTGGAAGCACAAGGTAATGCAGACAAACTATTGATCGAAGCAGAAGGTCAAGCTAAAGCAAATAAAGAACTTCAACAATCCTTATCAAGCCAACTTGTTCAATATGAGACCATCAAGAAATGGGATGGGGCACTTCCGTATGTAAGTGGATCAAATACGCCAATGATTCAATTGCCGACTACAAAAACAGAGCAAAATAGCAGCGCGGGGAGCGTATCTCCCTAATTAGCGGTTTGAAATGCACGCCTTGCTTTCTCACTAAATTAATGTGTTGATTCTAATGAACAAGCCGGTCCAATCGTGGGCTGACTTGTTCATTTTTGAGTCTCTTCAAAGGTACCATGAGGGATTTAGTTAAGCCTTGGCATTGGATTCGCCTGTCCAATCCTGTACAATGGATAACGACAAAAACAACGGTAGATTAAGGATGGATCAGCACGATGAGAATTATCATATCACCAGCTAAAAAGATGAAGATTGATACCGATCTTATGGCTATTGCGCAGATGCCGCAGTTTATTAATGAGTCAGAACAGCTATTGAGTCTGCTTCAAGAGTTATCCTATGACGAACTCAAAACGATGTGGAAGTGTAACGATGCAATCGCCGAACAGAACGTGGAGCGGATTCAGAATATGAATATAAAAGCAAATCTGACACCAGCAATATATGCCTATGAGGGCATTCAGTATCAATATATGGCTCCGGGTGTTTTTCAAAATGAGGAACTGGCGTATCTTCAGCAGCATTTACGCATATTATCCGGTTTTTATGGCATGTTGCGGCCTTTGGATGGGGTTACACCTTATCGGTTGGAGATGCAGGGCAAGTTGCAAGGTCCGGGCTTCAAAACGCTCTATCAATTCTGGGGTAGCAAACTCGCAGATCAGCTTCAATCAGAAAGCAACTACATCCTAAATCTAGCTTCCAAAGAGTATAGCAAAAATATTCTGCCTTTTCTGAATGAGGAAACCCGGTTCATTACTTGTGTATTCGGACAAATGGTCAATGGGAAGCTTGTTGAAAAGGCAACCTGGGCTAAAATGGCCAGAGGTGAAATGGTACGTTATATGGCAGAGCATAAGATTACAGATGTGAGGGATGTAAGAAACTTTGATCGGTTGAACTTCGCTTTTTCAGAAGAACGATCCGACGAGAGTACGTTTGTTTTCATACAAGCAGAGGGACACTAGCCTACTATACAACTTGGGTTCCTATACAAAGTCGCGCCCTTTAATGTAACAATGAGAAAAGACGCAGGGGATGTATATCCCTGCGCCTGATCAAGAATCAAATCCATGTCCAAAGCTGATGAGCTTTTGGGCTTACTTCCCGTATTCCTCATGATAGAACCAGGATAGCCAATTCCTCCAATATTCATATTACATCCTTCCTGTTAACGGACATTAATCCAAGCGGTCCACTGTGTTGGAATATTAATGGAATAGACCGTACCTACAAATTGTCCCCCTGTACTAGGCGCTTCATAAACCCAAGAATGGGCCCAAGCATCTACGACACGATCACCGTCCAAATCAATAGCTTCAGACCAGTTGTTTGTCATTGTATTGCCGGCGAGTGTGCCGTAGTGACTGCTGTCATAACCGATCTGGAAAGTAATACACTGAATCCAAGCCCCACCGTGATCATTGGTCGTGGAGAGCGGGTTGTTATTGAAGCCGTAAATTTCTTGACCGCCATTAGGAGATACGACACCGTATACATTAATGTGAGATACTTTCGGAGCAGGCGCAAACAGAACTGGGCCACCCGCATTATCAGCCTTCTTCGCTTCAAATTCAGCCTTAGCCGCTTTCACAGCTTCACGGAATTCTTTGGAATTAATAATTTCTTCCTTTGTCATAGGTTTGGCTTGAGTCACATCACCGTCTGCATAGACAGCTACATTAAATGAAAGCACTAGAACAAGAATAAGAGCTAAACTAATCAATTTTCTCATAGCAATAAATTCCACCTTTCTTGTTATGGGTATTCTTTTACAAAAACATGCGGTTCGACAAATAGACCTGCTTGCAGCTTAAAGCCTCTGGCCCTCCTCTCTTTTAAAGATGGTTCTTCCCCTTTTTTCTTTACTGAAAAAGAAATTAAGGAGGTAGAACTCTACAGGCTAGAAAACTCTATGAAGTAGGAATGTATATGTAAAATGAATGCCTGCCAATGATTATGTGTTGCAGACAAAATGTAAAACTCATTTATACGCATTGATATCTTAGCTATGGTAGGTCCTGACACACATCTTGAAAATATAAGATTCCAAAATAAATATTTAAATTGTAATATATTCCATTTATACAAACATATAGTACACCTAATCATCGGCACAAGTCAAGTTTATTCATTAATGCTATGAATTGTTAAAGTCTGCTGTTAATCGCAGTAAAATGCCGCAGTATCCTGTAGTCATCAAATTGAAGGACAACCCTCAGGAACATGTATACACATGCAGAGAGATCTTATGGGGCTGAAGGACGGATATAAATCATTCTGAGCGTGGATTCATGCAGTGAAATCAGGAGGTTAGCCGGATGTAATTGCCATTAAACTTCTGCTAACATAGTCCTATCATATCTTAGATGAGCGGTGAAAATGGATGAATACCATTAAAGTTACCCCTGAACAGTTACATCACGTATCGAATCAAGTGGATCAGGCGAGACAACAATTGGAGCATATACGGGAGGATCTCACAAGACAGATCATGTTCCTTCAGCAGATGTGGCTGGGTGTGACGCAGGAGCGTTTTTATGATGAGTTTGCACGGTCACGTCCTGTATTGCAGAAGGCGCTGGAAAGTATGGTGAACATCTCTAAGGAACTGAAGGATATTGCCACGCGATTTGAGAATGTCGATGCTGAAAAAGTGAGTCTTGGCAATGCTGTTGGCACTGTAGGTGCGGGAGCAATGATGAAGACCTTGGGAAATGATGCGGGTTTGGATGATAAGGGCTATCGGATGGCACAAGTCAATGTGTATGGGAAGCTGATGTGGATGCCTGTGAACGAGAATGGTGTTACGGATCAGGCAGCTCTGCAGGCGTATAAGAAGGATCAGGGGCATTTGGATATCAATCGGATGCAAGCTACGAATGCTGAAGCGCCAGGGGAAGATATTTATGCGATGCAGATCAAAGCCTTTGAAAATGGAATTCATCCCTTCACAGGCGAGCCTGTATCCGATAAGTATGCTCAGATGATGTTGACTTCTCTGAAGTTCAGCCAGCTATTTATGGCATTTCAGATGGTTCGCGGGAGTATGCCGGGTGGCAAAGGTCCGTTTCGCTTGCCTTCTTCTCATCCAGCTGTGGCGAAGATTAAAAAGAATTTGGAAGCGGCTGAGGCTAGGAAAGGTAGTAAGATTAAGGGGACGGGTGATGTTTCAGGGGTTAAGAGTGCAAAAGAGGTTGAGATTATTAATAAAAGGGGAGAATCTCTTGGTGAATTTGATGAAATTGACTTGAAAAAAGGCGTCTTCTATGAAGATAAGTCTGCTCAAGGTCTTAATAAAGTTAATCCTAAAACAGGACTACCTGCACAAACACCGCAAGAATTCGCGGACAAACAAATACTTACCAAAACGCGAAATCGGATTTTCGCTCTAGAGAACGCCACATCGACAAGAACAACTGTGAATGGGTCGCAGGAAATACCGGCACTTCAAGAAATAAAAGGCATTAAAGAGTTTGTTTTTAGACTAGACGGTGATACACCTAAATTGAGGCAAGCTGTTAACAAAAGCATTAATAAACTAAAAGAAGAGTTTCCTGACTACAAATTTAGTGCTACTTTTGGAGGTGAATAAGTGCATGTCAATCAGTGCTGTAATATATGAGCCGCAAAATGATTTTGAACAGAGTTTCTTTGTTCCCATTGCTACAGAATCGTTTTTTAAAGAATGTTGGCAACCTGCGATTGAAGCACTGGGGTTACAATGGACAGACCTGTTTTCATCAGGTGTTGATGTAGAGGAGGAAGATATACCGTCAATTATTGAGGAACTAATTCAAATCAAAGATTGGGCGGTAAAAAACTTAACTGAGGAAAAAAGGGATAAAATGTTTGAAAGAATAACAATTCTTCAAAATAAATTGCCCCTAGCATTTCAACGCAAAGATGCTGTTGTTTTTATAGGATAGATAGGTTATTCGTCATGTTACAGTTTGATGGGACTACCCAGGGCAGAGTGAATCCATCATTCAATCAATAACATAAGCTCTGTATAAAGACATCATCAATTGAGTTGTACGCAGGAAAAGGCTTTGGGTTCATCCCTAATTAATGTTACTCTGTTACATCGAACAGGTCGATCACTATGATTGATCTGTTTTTTGTTCCCTTGGTTCTTCTGCGTTTTTTAAGAAATGACTTGGAAACAACTGATTGGAGATACGAACATGATTAAATATAGGTATACCATTGAATATAAAGAAGATTTCAACGAAGTTATCGTGGACTTAGGCATCGATTCATCGTTAAAGAATGGTTATCTGATTAGTAATTCTTTGGGATCGGATATATTTGGAGATTTCGTCGCGATACAGGAAGAAATCGGAAACTTAATCGCATTACTGAAAGGGAAAATAACGTTAATATGAGGGTGGAGGGAATGTGAACTTAATAAAATCTGACAAGTCTTTTACAACTTTTGAAGATATCTTTGTAGAAGAAGATGAAGAGGACAGTACATGTGAAATTGAGACGTTAGAATATGGAAAGATACTACTGTTATGGGCAAAAGAGAAATTTCAGTATAAAAGCCGGCGAGGTGTTATCTTGAAAGAAGAATCGGAATTAGCATTAGAGTGGGTAAACGAAAAATATATTGAGGTTTTCGTTTTTGGTCAAAAGATCGAGCGTATCAACAATAAATTTGTAATATTTTTCTGATGAAAGTGAAATTTTTCATTATTCAGAAGTTACTGCAGTATAGTGAATTCGGAAAAACGTGTGCGATTCAACGGTTATTACTATATCAAGAAAGTAATTAATAGATCTATTACATATACCTAGTTTGTTTCACTAAATGCGCGTAAGAACCAATTCATCTGCAATACTCAATGAGTTTTCCAAAGGAATAACATCAAGAGCGCGAAATTCAAAATATAAGGAACCTTAAAAGACAAAAAAGCCTAACCCCTCAGTATCTTGAACGAGGAATTTGGCTTATGATCTTCAGCTTAAACAGCCGCGTCCGATTGGTGATTAGAATAATGATTTATTTGTCCATTTATAAGTAATGAATTTTAACATTTGCCCATTCATTTCAAATTCTTTATCACTAGTTTCAATATGCTCGAATCCGTTTTGCTCTAAAACTTTTTGAGATGCTATATTTTTGGTGGTTGTTTTTGCCTTAACTTCTTTTATATCTAAATCAACTATTGTATTGAGTAATAATTTTAATGCTTTTTTAGCAACACCTTTTCCAGTGTGGATTTGTCCCACTCTATAGCCGAGAAATCCTATTTTATCGGAATCATCAATATCAACTAAATTTATTCTTCCAAGAATCGAGTTATTTTCGTCTTTTATTAAATAAAATAAGGAGAGTCCTTTGACTTGTTCATCAAGCAGAGATGCATTCCTTACTTTAAAAACCTCAGGTATGTAATAATCATCTCCTCGAGACGGTATCATTTCTTCGAAAAAAGTTCTGTTTTCAATTTCGAATTCATACAAGCTTTCAATATCTGTGTATTTTAACTTCTTAATTACTATATTCATGAATCTTTTCCTCCAATCAACTTTAATGCAAGATACTACGAATCTATTTCTGTAAACTATAATCTGCACGACGATTTCATTTTGTTCTAATTCCTCTTTTTTCTTTTTGAATAGGTTGAAAAATATTGAACTCAATGCAATTAAGTTTCTGTAAAGCAAGTATAACATTCCTATTTCGTTATTTAACATTATCAGTGATTAATGGATATTCGAAGCCCTAGTACATTTGAGATTTTAAAATGTACGTTCGAGACAAATACTTGCCAATCGTTATTCTTGTGTTTTCCTATAATTACCTAGTACTATAGTGTTAGGACAATGTTACGTGAATGATGTTAGAGGGTCTCAGACTTGATGATTAAGCAACGGCATTTAATGAAATTAGTGAATAACTCTGTTGCTTCTTCGCTAGATCGAATGGGGTACAGAGACTGCGATTTTATATAGAAATGCTGGAATGATAAGCGTGTCAGCAACGCGAACTTCTCATTCTTCGCGGCTTCCGCGAGTACTCTTGCCCGCAGAGGCTCCATGTCTTTATCAGTCTAAAAAATGTAAATTGAGTAAGGAGTATAGCGAAGTTGACAGTTAGATAAATCTTTCATTAGCGATGTAGTAATAAAACGAAAAGTGGTGAAAATAAATGGAAAACGACAAAATTAATGAAGATTATCTGGAATTAATTGAGAATCGTTTTTATTATTCGCTTGAGGTACTTCGAGGAGACTATTTTTTTCTTAAAAATGATATCGGTTTAATAATGATTGCAAAAATAGTATATTATAAGCTTAAATCACAGCTTGATGATAATTCGGCTTGGTATGAAATATCAAGAACTAACGAAATGTATTCAAGCGGGGGATGCGATAGAGAAGAATACATGAATAGAATTGTTCATATTATTAATTTTGAAGAATCTAGAGATATATTTTTTTCGAACAGATATAGTAGCTCAGTTTTGCGCGAATTTATTTATAATATTGATTTTAACTTATTTGATAATATATATTTCACACAAAAAGTTGCAGCAGAATTATTCTATAAGTTCAACTCTAAATTGTTTTCTACAAAATACAATACTTTTTTTTCGGGATTCGAAAATGAAGAGATGTTTTCGACAATAATTCAAAAAATAATAACAATTAGTAAGAAAGAGATTATTTATGATCCTTTTATTGGTGCTGGTGGACTTCTTTATAAAGTATTATCAGATTCAAATCCAAATGAAGTTATGATTGAAGGCCAAGATATTAATGCACTTTCACTTGAAATATGTAGACTTCAATTTGATCTATTTGGGACTAAAAAACTTTTTTTAAAACATGAGGATTCCTTAATGAAATCCGATATGACGATCCGAAAATATGACAAGATTGTCACTCAGTTACCTAAAATAAATTTACATTTAACTAGGTCGGTGAGGTCAGAATATACTTCTTATGATTACTTACTTAGTTTGGTATTGTCTCAACTTACTCCCCAAGGGCAGGCATATATTATTGTTCCTAGCACTTTTCTTTTTAGTGAGTCAAAAGAAAAAAAAATTCGTGAGCAGCTAATTAATCAAGATTTAATCGAAACAGTAATTGAATTTTCTGGAAATTTATCTCGGAAAAATACAGTTAATTTCGCTATATTAATAATAAACAAAAAAAAGGAGTACTTTAAAAAAAATAAAATTCAGGTTATAGAATTTCATAAAAAAGATTATGATGAAATATCTTACTCAATAGAAAAATATGAAGAAGGTTACAATAGTAGAATAATTGACTATGATAGAATTTCAAAAAGGAATTTTAATTTGAGATTTAATTCATTTGATCCAATATTCGATGAAGTTAAGTTAATGTTACATTACAGAACTGGACAAAAATTGTGTGATATTGTAGAAGTTGTTAAACCTATGAATATCAATAGAAACCTTGAAGTGGAATCTGGGATTCCAGTAGTGAGAATCAGTAATCTAAATAGAAATTTGGATGAGATGTATTTAGATCTTAACAGTAGAGAAGGTCCAGATTATAATATTGAATTTGTAAAATACAAAAACCTCCTAAATCAGAAAGCATTAATTTTATGTATTCAAGGTAAAGATCTTAGGCCAACAATATTTGATCCACAGTATACGAAGTATAATGAAGTTGTATTGACCAATCATTGTGTAGCTTTGATTATTAAAGAAAAATTTCAAAATTCATTTTCAATAGAAGATCTATACTTCAATTTTTATAATCCTAACGTAATAAGACAAGTTGAAGCATTTAAAAGAGGAGGAATTATACAAAGAATTCCTTATAAAGACCTTTTAGATGTTGTGATACCTAAGCCTGAATACGAAAAACAAAATCAAATTACTAAATATCAAGAGCAACCGTTAAGAGAATTAGAAAAATACAAAAAAATGTATGAAGAAACACTAATTAACTTGGAACAAGAAAGGATAGCAGCAGAGAATAAAGTTGTAAATATGTTGATTCACAATGTTAGTAAACATGTATCGGTCGTAGGTCATGATATTCTAAAATTAGAAAGGTTTCTGTATGAGCAAAATTTACAGAGTTCCGTTTATGCGGAAGCTGAGACACAGCTTCATAATAATTCTCCAGAAGTTAGGAATGGCTTAAGAGAAAGAACAGAATTGATTAAGATAGGAGATATTATTAATATTACCAAAGAGAGATTGGAGTTGATAGAGAAAACTTTCTCAGATACTCAAAAATCAATAAACTTAAGTTTAGAAGATAAGGATTTTGAAAATATCGAGATAAAATCACTTTTAGAAGAAATAAAGAAAGATAGGGGGGTGAATCAACCAATACCATATTTATTGGAGGTAACAGGAGAAGAAGTTGAGTTATATATAAATAAGCAAAGTTTTAAAGAAATGATTCATTTGTTAATTAACAATGCCGAAGAACATGCTTTTAAAAGCGAAGGGGGAATAGAAAGATATAGAATAGAATTCAAAGTTATTAAATTAAATGAAGATATTATTATAGAGTATTACAACAATGGTTCAAAATTTGAATTGAGTAAAGAGGAGTTTATCTTAGCAGGAAGAAGGAGTACAGATAGTACAGGGAGTGGACTTGGAGGCGCTTATTTAAATAGAGTAATCACATCTCATAATGGGAATTTCGAAATAGGATATCCGGATCAAGGGGTAAAGTTTATATTTAAATTCAAGGGAATGGGGAAGTAATAATATGCCGATTTATGTACTATTAGTAGATGACGATATACAGTATGCAAAATCTCTGCAATCATTTTCCAAGAATGAAGGAATTGAAATGTATCATGTTAGATCATTAGATGAAATGAAAACATTTTTACCAAAAATTCACAGTGGTCTAACTGCGATTATCCTAGATATTAAAGGTCTAATCAATCTCAATGATAAATTTGACGATGAAAATTTTTTGGCATCGGCAATTACTTTTTTAGATAAAGAATATAATACTAAGCCTAGAATTGTATTAACTGGTGATGTTGAAGGTTATAAATATGTTAAGCGGTATAGAAAAAATGAGAAGGTTTATAGGAAAGGTAACGAATCGGAAAAAGAAATGTTTATTTTAATAAAAGAGATTCATGAAAATTTAGATGAAATTCAGATTATAAAAAAGTATGAGGACGTTTTTGATGTGTTTGATAAACAACTATTGCCCTTATCTCGAAAGGCCGAACTCGTTCAACTAGTTAAAAATATGGAGAAAACTGATTCAATAACAATAAAGAATTCTTTAGGCAGGATACGTGATATACAAGAAGAAATACTGTCTAAAATTAATGCTTTAAATAAAACATATCTTCCTGATCAGTATGCGTTTAACCAACGTGGTGAAATATCTTTTACGAGCTCGCATAGGTATTTACGAAATAACTCATATAGGAACGGCATTGAATTTCCAAAGTATGTTAGTGAAATTGCAATATCTACATATAAAGTTTCTTGTGAGTATGGTGTACATACTACAAATATTAGTGTAGCTTCTTCATTAAAGCCATCTCAGTATACCGTTATAAATGCTTTATTCGCACTATTTGATTTTATTAAATGGTTTAAAACAATTTTTACATAAGTGGTTGATTTTATGAATTACTCAGCTGAAAATGAAGGTTATTTAGACCTGAAACTGTACTTTGGTTTTCTACATTAGTTTTTATTCTTTTTTTTCTTTTGAAATCTAATTAGATCTTAGCGGATTTCCCGCTAAATCCGCGCCTCACCACATTCCTTGAGTTACAATCTTCCTGAGGTGACTTTACCATGAAGGATAACATGTCAAACCTGATCGAAGATTTGTTTCATGGGAACCTGCGTTTGGACGAGTCGATTCATCCTGAGCAAGAAGAGTATCAGGAGATCAATCGCCAGATATCAGATCTCATGCAGGACTACAAAACACAGCTTACCGAGAACGAATACGATGCTTTGGAGCAACTGATCGACTTGATTGGACAGTCCACATCCATGTATGTGGAAGCGGCGTTTGAGCAAGGTTTTCGTACAGGCGGTAGACTGATGATTGAGGTTTTAGCCAAAACATAAGTATTTATCTATCTACCTCATAAGCCAGCTGACAATACAAAGCAATTCAAAAATCCCCTCCTCCATTACCACCGATCAGGCTGGAATGGGAGAGGGGACTTTGCTATTAAATTATTCTTTTATCATATTACCTACCACCTACCGCGCTCCAATATTCGTACCCGATGGCGTACCCGAGCCAATCAGATCACTGCCACCCGCAAGCTTGAGGAAATTGCCCAGGACAGGCGTTCCGTCCGCGCTACGCGTTACCGAAGGCACGAGGGAGACAAAGTCGGCTGCGCTGGCGAGCAGGCCTTTGGCGTTCTCGCTTTTTTTGTTTTTCCACCAGACGTTAGTGCTGCTGACGTCGGTTCCGCTTGTTTTGTCACTGGCGCCGCCTTGGAAGGACAGGTTGTTGGTGAAGATGTGAGTGCCTTTATCAAAGGCAAAGTTGCTTTGCCCGTTGTTCCAGGAGGTGTTATTTTTCATCTGGATCGAACCGGGATTGCTGTTGTAGGTGAAGCCGTGTTTTTTATTATTAAATGCAATGTTGTTCTCAACGATATGATTTACCGCAATTTTCTCACCGCCGAGCTTGAAGCCGTTGCCATCGCTGTTGGAGGTAGAGGTGCCGTCTGATGTTGCACCGTTCGCGTAGGCGATGCTGTTGCGGATGGTGACCGCGCCGATGGCGCCTGTGTCCGTTTTGCTATACAGATCCCAGCCATCGTCCACGTTGTAGGCCGCGATACAGCCGTCGAAGACATTGCCTGGGCCTACGGTCAGTTTGGCTGCAAAACCGTCTGCATCCTCGCCGTCATCCGGGTCATAGTTGTTGTGGGAGTATGAACGAATCACTTCATTATAAGCAGGCCATTCACTCTTGGCGGCTGTGGAAGCATAACGTCCCATTTGAATACCCGTATCCCGGTTGTGATGGGCCTCGATCTGCTCCAGGCGGTTGTAGCTGCCCCCGATGAAGATGCCGTTATCTCCTGCACCCTTCACCTCAAGTCCTTTAACGAACCAGTAGTCTCCGAACATTTGCAGCCCACGATTGGTGGAAGCGAAGGCTTGGGCCGAGAAATCAAAGACCGGTTTTTCCGATCCATACGCCACCAGGTTTTTGCGTTGGCTCGATGTGCCGCTGTTGCCACGTTCAATGGTAATCGTTTGGGAGAAGTTATAGGTGCCGCCGCGCAGATAGATGGTTTTGCCTGGGGCGATCTGGGTCAATGCGTTAGCCAGTGACGTTGGACTGTTGAGGGTTCCCGGATTGCTGGCTGAGCCGTTAGGCGCGACATAGAGATCACCCGCAGCAAGTGTCACACTTGAGGCAGCGGCGGCTTCTGAAGGATTATTTTGCAAGCTACTCTCGATCAGTTCCGCCGCACTAACCGACCCACCACCAATCAATAATAGAGGGAACGCGGCGCTCAGACAGATATGGGCCATTTTGGATTTGAGGGAGCGTTCCTTCAGAGAACGTGCAGATCGTGCAGATACATGAGTAGATGTGGATGGGAATAATTTCATTACGTAGACCTCCTTGGTTAATTGGGAATAGAATGAAGCGTGAGTGGTAGCCGTGTGCCAGACAGTTAATAAAATGGATAAGTGATCACGTCTGGCTTGATACAATCCATATGGCTCAGATTCATGGTAAATGTTGTAAACGTTATCATCAATAATCATTTGATCAGATGGATCTATATATAGGCAGGTCAGGCGTGGTCGCTCCCAATACCTGTGATTTCACAGGTTACATGTAATCCTGACATTGGCTGATAGACCTGATTTAACGATGAATCATCTGAAATGAACGTAGAGAAGCACGCTTTTGCAACCCCCAAGGCACGAGACTCACCCCTAATCCACCCAAATGAACTTCGGCATATTCAAAAAATGAGCAAAACGCATCCAATGAGGGAGTATGATCCCTACCATTCAACGAAATGATGGGAAATCGTCGAAAAATGGAAAAGCCCCATAGCGGCTGCCAGAGGTAACCAGGCTATTGGGGCGATGTTCAATGTGATGTTCTCCGAGCATTTAAGAACTGTCCTTCATTGCAAGACTCATCAAATCAAGAACTGTCCCCCATTAACCAAACGCCGGGACTTATCGATCCAAACACTGTCATGCATTTATACCTGAGCCTTGGCTCAGCGATCCAAACGCTGTCCATCTACCTTAATAACCGTCCGTCTCACGGCTGCGTTTCTCCGCTTGCTCCACGCTTGGTTCATGCTTCGGTTGCACCGTTGTACTATCATCGGTTGGCACTGAGGCCAGCCCTTCAGAGACGCGCCGACCGTAATCGGCATCAGCTTGGGTAAAATGAGAGATCATGCGCTCCCGGATATCCGGTTTGCATTGCGCCAAAGCCTCGACCATGTTGCAGATCAGCTCATCCCGCTCCCAATCCTCGAACGCCCGGTACGTATCACCCGCTTGTCCGAAGTCATTCGTACGCTCAAGCTTCTCGCGGACAAGTCGGCCTTCCACCAGTGGTTCATGATCCTTGCCACGTGGGGCTGCTTCCTTTAAGCCACCAAGCGACGAAGGTTCGTAATTCACATGCGGATTCTGACCTGGTGCACGATCCACCTGATACTGCATCTGACCGCCGCTCTGATTGGTTGCCACCCGGTTCTTCGGCGCATTCACAGGCAATTGCAGATAGTTCGCACCCACCCGGTGACGCTGGGTATCCGAATAAGAGAAGGTGCGTCCTTGAAGCAGCTTGTCATCTGAGAAATCCAGCCCGTCCACCAATACACCAGTGCCAAATGCCACTTGCTCTACTTCATTGAAATAATCCTCGGGATTACGATTCAATGTCATTTTACCCACAGGTAGAAAAGGAAACTGCTCCTGCGGCCATAGCTTGGTCGGGTCCAGCGGGTCGAAGTCCAGCTCCGGATGCTCGCCATCCTCCATGACCTGAACGCACAGCTCCCATTCGGGGTAATCTCCTTGTTCAATCGCGTGATACAGATCCAACGTCGCATGGTTGAAATTCAGGCCCTGAATCTCGCTGGCGTCTTTTTGCATCAGGTTGCGTATGCCTTGTGTCAGCGGTTCCCAGTGGTATTTGATGAGCACGCCTTTGCCGTCCTGGTTCACCCATTTGTATGTATTGACACCGGACCCCTGCATCTGGCGATAATTCGCCGGAATGCCCCAAGGGGAGAAGAGGAATGTCACCATATGCGTCGCTTCGGGACTGAGCGAGACAAAATCGAAAAACCGCTCCATATCCTGTGCGTTGGTTAGCGGGTCGGGCTTGAAGGCATGTACCATATCCGGGAATTTGAGCGGGTCGCGAATGAAAAAGATTTTCAGATTGTTACCCACCAGATCCCAGTTGCCATCTTCGGTATAGAATTTTACAGCAAACCCGCGCGGGTCCCGCAGGGTCTCCGGTGAATGCCCACCGTGAATAACGGTCGAGAAGCGAACGAACACGGGCGTTTGTTTACCTTTTTCCTGAAAAAGACGTGCACGTGTGTACTTGGATACCGGTTCATCTCCGGCTGTACCATACGCTTCAAATACGCCATGAGCGCCAGCACCACGGGCATGCACTACCCGTTCCGGAATGCGCTCGCGGTCGAAGTGAGTGATCTTCTCGAGAAAGTGATAATTCTCCAGTGTAGTCGGTCCCCGACTGCCAACGGTCCGCACATTCTGATTGTCCGTGATGGGATGACCTTGTCGATCCGTTAATGTCTCGCTTGTCTTGTCTGAAGAATGCTCAGGTTGAGAAGACTGATGATTCATGGAGTAGAGCACCGCCTTTCCTTAAAGTGGATTCCTGTATATATTTTCCCTGAAAATTGGTTCTATACATTGAACCTCATAAATAACCTAGCAAAAAAAGCTTGTCACCCGCCTCATGACGTGAGATAATTAACTTTTGCCCAGCGGCCTTTTTTGAACGGGAAATTGAAATTGGACCGCTTTGTCTAAGAATGGAGGCTGACCCAGGATTGTCTACACAACGTTATCCTTTTGCATATGATCCGGCTGAACCTTTTGTATCCCGTCTCGGGGAATGGGTTGCCGATGTTTTTTACGATATTTTGCCAGAGTCCGGCTTCGAGGTACGGGATGAACAGATTTTTATGGCGTACCAGCTCGAACGGGCCTATGGAGATAAAAAGACCATTATGGCGGAGGCCGGTGTCGGAACAGGCAAGACGTTAGTCTATCTGCTCTACGCGGTCTGTTATGCACGTTATACGGGCAAACCGGCAGTGATCGCCTGTGCCGATGAGTCTTTGATTGAACAGCTCGTGAAGCCCGGCGGAGATATTGCGAAGCTGGCTGCACATCTGGACTTGGAAGTGGACGCACGTCTGGGCAAGTCACCGGACCAATACGTCTGCCTGAACAAATTAAGTGCGGTGCGATTTGCGGATGAGGATGCGCCTGTTATTGAAGAAGTGCATGAGAGCCTGCCGGATTTCGTGAACACGCCAGGTACACTTCAGGCTTTCCATCCGTATGGTGACCGCAAGCAGTATCCACATCTGAACGATCGTCAGTGGAACAAAATCAACTGGGACCCGTTCCAGGATTGTTTTGTTTGTCCCAAAAGACAACGTTGCGGCCTGACGCTGTCGCGTGACCATTACCGTCGTTCCAAAGACATCATCATCTGTTCCCATGATTACTACATGGAGCATGTGTGGACCTATGATGCGCGCAAACGCGAGGGACAATTGCCCCTGCTGCCTGACCACAGCTCAGTTGTATTTGATGAAGGACATTTGCTGGAAGAAGCAGCCCTGAACGCACTGAGCTACAAGCTGAAACACCGTATCTTTGAGGAACTCGTCACTCGCCTGTTAGAAGGAGAGATTCGTGAATCCCTCGCGGAGTGTGTGGATGAAGCGATTGAGAGCAGTGAGCGACTGTTTGCGTTGCTGGATACGTATACGGTGGCGATCCCTGGTTCGGAACGGAAAGAAGTTCGGGTAGAGCCGCCACTGCTGCGTGAGATTGAACGTCTGACGAGTGTGCTGGATGCAATCGGCGAAGAATTGGTATTTGAGAGCGGATTGTTCTCACTGGATGGTTACCAGATGCGTGTCGTGGAAGAACATCTCGATATGATTCAGTCTGCGCTTGCCTTGTTCCGCAAGGAAGATGGTTACATCTGTTGGGCGGAAGAGAGCGAGGATGAGACGACCTTATCGATCATGCCGCGTACCGTGAAGGAGATGCTGAACGAGCGTGTGTTCAACACAGGTATTCCCATCGTGTTCTCCTCTGCCACGTTATCTGTGGACAGTTCATTCCGTTATGTGGCGGACAGCTTGGGCATTGATGATTTTGTATCATTCTCGGTGGCTTCCCCATATGATTATGCGGACAAAATGAAGATGAAGATTACAGACGAAGCTGTGCCGGGTCACCCGGAGAACGAAAATCGTATGCGGGACGCGGTGTCCATGCTCCAGGAGAGTGGAGGACGTGCGCTGATTCTGTTCCGTACTATGGAAGAACTACGCGCGTTCAAGCAGGACATCGTTCATGTACCTGAAGCAGAAGGTTTGCGCTTTATGTATGAGGGCGACCGGGAGATTAGTGATCTGATCGCGGCGTTCCAGCAGGATGAGGAGAGTGTGCTGTGCTCCGTTAATCTGTGGGAAGGACTGGACGTTCCGGGTCCGTCATTATCCAATGTCATGATCTGGTCGCTTCCGTACCCACCACAGGACCCTGTCTTCAATGCGAAACGAAGTGCGTCGGCAGCACCTTACGAAGAGATCGACCTTCCGTATATGCTTCTGCGTGTGAAGCAAGGTCTCGGACGTCTGATTCGGACAAGCACGGATTCCGGTTCTGCGGTTATTCTTGATGAATCACTGTATACGAAAAAGGAAGCCAAAGACCGCATTGCGGCCCTGCTCCCCGAAGGTGTGGAATGGACAACCCTGACACACTAATTACTGTTAAATGTTATAGAGTGAATATACATCTTTAATGTGTTCACATTTTGTTAAAAGTAATATTTACCTTCATAAAGTCCTTGTTCTCTGCGGATTAACATTCTTAGGGGAGCAAGGGCTTTTTGCGTTGTTCAGGCTTTTTTGGTTCTTTTACATGTTTCGTTTTGTTGAATTCCTAGTGCCTGTTTGTTAAAAAATACCCATGCTCAGATACCGTTCCCCGGTATCCGGCGCAATGCAGAGCACCCGGTGCCCCGGCCCCAGTTCCTTCGCGATGCGAAGGGAGGCCCACACCGAAGCGCCAGAGGAAGGGCCGAGCAACAGCCCTTCCCGGGCAGCAAGCTGCCGCATCGTATCCAGTGCGTCCTCATCGGACACCTGGATGATGGCATCCCACACGTCGGTATTCAGAATGTCCGGAATGAACCCCGGACTTGTACCGACGAGCTTGTGTGGTCCGGGCTCGCCACCGGACAGCACCGGAGAACCTTTTGGCTCCACCGCATAGATGCGGATATCGGGTAACTGCTTGCGCAGTTCTTCCCCGGTGCCCGTAATGGTTCCGCCCGTTCCCGCGGTCGCGATGAAGGCGTTCAGCTTGCCATCCATCTGCTGCATAATTTCGGGAGCCGTGGTGATCCGGTGAATGTCCGGATTCGCCTGATTCTCGAATTGCTGTGGAATGAAACTCCCCGGAATATCTGCCTGAAGCTCTTTCGCTTTGCGAATCGCACCTGGCATCCGCTCGGCAGCGGGGGTGAGTACGACATCTGCACCATAGGCTTTCAGGATATTGATGCGTTCCTTGGACATGTTGTCCGGCATGATCAGAATGGCTTTATATCCTTTGGCAGCGGCGTTCATGGCCAGACCGATGCCGGTATTGCCGCTGGTTGGTTCGATAATGGTTGCTCCGGGGGTCAGCAGTCCTGCCCGTTCAGCCTGAACGATCAGGTTGTAGGCGGCACGGTCTTTGACACTGCCACTTGGGTTGAAGTATTCCAGTTTGACGTATACGTCAGCGGATTCGCTGCCTGTAAGTCGGTTCAGTTTAACGGCAGGTGTCTGGCCGATCAGTTCGGTCACATCTGCGGCAATGCCTCTATGTGCGGGTGTTAGCTTAGTCGAATGTGTATTCAAATCCATGAAGTACAGCTCCTTGATTGATAAGACGTTGAGAGCATATCCGGTTGAAATCAAGTCCACTTAACCAGTCTATTCGCCATTGATGGCAAGTAGGCTTGTTTTGTTATAAGAATTGAATTCGATTCATTCCTTATTGGAAAGGTTGGATATTCTCTAATTCCATCTTAATGAACATAACCTGCCTTGGTCAACTTGTTTTGCTGGGGGGGATATTCTGAGGCTGACACTTGAAGCAGTAATGAACATCAACAATTAGTGGTAGTGACGTTTGGTAGTGGATTCAAGCGTAACCTTGGCTGGTGAGCAGGTTGATCAGATCCATCTGGTTGAGATGAACAATAGAAGGGGGGCGTGTGCCCAGGTTCAATGTTGTCAGGGTTGCATCAACTCTGCGCCAGGTCCATCTGCAGATGCCGACTGAGTTCTTTTTTGACTTCGTTTCGTGCGAACGTCCACAGCATATAGAACCGTTGCCAATACCCCCTGCACATATACAGAGTTTCGATACCATCGGCCTCACGTTTCTCTTTCAGTACTTTGACACCACGGGTTCTCATCTGTTTACGAAGGACCAACATCTCCTTGAGCACATTGTTTTGAATGCGGGTCAGCGACAGAATGTAGACTTCGGGCATCTTAAGCAGCAGCGTATCCAAAGTTCGAATATCTCGTTCAAGTACATCCAGCAATAGGGTGCGCACAACCAGACCTTTAATCAGACGATGATCTTCATCTGCAGGGGATGGGGCGGAAGTTGAGGATGTCATATGTTCACTTCCTTAACCTTTAATTGGAATTTTATATTTACAGAACATGTGTTCCTATATTATAATCAATATATGTAATCGAGATACACAATACAACCGAGAAATATTGGAAGCAAGCTCTAACGCATGTTCCTAAAGATACAGATCGTGAATGAGGCTAAGGATTTAAGGACAAGCCTGCTCCAAAATAAGGTATAATTTATGGGTTTTGCAGGAAACCTAAGGGCATAAACCAAATGAGCCTTATGCAGTGCAGTCTGCTACAGAAGTGATTACAAGCAATGAATTAAAGCAATGAAGTGCAATAATGATTCAAGGATGTCTTGCCTTAACACGATAACGCCAGGCCAACGAGAAGAAGCAGTTTTATTTTGGCAAAAATGAGCAACAAAAAAGCCCCTGCCTTGGGCGGCGGGGCCTATGGAATACTGCCGATTCAGCGGCAGGTTTGATAATGTGTTCAGAAATTAAGCAAGATATTGAGGTTTTTCGTAGAACGCCTCTTTTTCAAGGATGACCTTATACGGTCTTTCCTTGCCCTTCAGGGAGGGCCCAATGGTCGTTAGCGGTACGGCCGGCTTGTGGAAACGATCTTCTTCCTTGGGTTCCGGAACCGGTCGTGATGATTCGGGCGCAGAACTGAGGCGTACCTTTTTTTCGCTGCCCCAGCGCTTGCTTATTTTTTTCGTTTCCGGTTTCATTCCGGTTCGCCTCCTAACAAATCGTTGATGGCGTTGAACAGTTGACGATTCTGTAGGTCAATCTGCTGAAATACCGCCTCATCCGCTTCAATATGTCCAATAATGTGAACGGTGATTACATACCTCTTGGCTACAGGATAGCATAGCAGATACTCTTTCTCAAGGTAATCATCATACAGGTTGATCTTGATTTTATTCTCCCGGTAAGAATCAATCACCAGGATGCGCTTGGGATCATCCGGTTGTTTGTCGTCGTTAGCGGACAAGTCATACTTTCTTCCCGGTTCTCCAACATTACCACATAATTGCTCAATATAACCACTGTCATCTGTACGGTATATGGCTGTGCCACGTACAGCGAATGGAGGATGAGAGACAAAGGCAGTACGCAGGGCATCGCTCATTCGCTCCAGCATCTTGGCATCTGCTTTGCGGGTACGCAGCAATTCCCTAAAGAACCGCAGCAACTTAAGCAGTTGTAACCTTGCTTCTCCCTCAGTGCGTTTATGCTTCTCAATGATGTTCTCCAATTCTGGATCACTCCAGCGTCCTTGCTCCTCAATACTGTCTGCGATTTTGGAACATGCCACGGACACGGCTGGTGCCCACTTTCCGTCAGAACGGATTTCATATACGAGTGGATTTAACCCCAGCAGATCTGTGGGCATACGCAATCCTTCGACCTTGGTTGTGTCCTTGATGTCTGTAATATCCTCAGGAAGAATGAAAAAAATACGTTTTCGTCCCAGACGACCCATAAACAGACCCATTTCCAGCATTGTATTATCCCGGACCGACGCGTAGTACTTCCCGCGAATTTTGGATATATCATCCGGATGAAAAATAAAAATGGCAAAGTCAGTCGTACGGACCTCTACTTCCAGATCGTCCATGGTATAGCTGCTTGGATTAAAAACCCCGGAATACCAAGGGGTAACTTCGGCTGAAAAACGTAAGTTTTCGTGTACTGCGGCTGCAATCGGCTTCGCTTCCAGCGAGCAGCCAATAAAGACTCTTGGCTTTAACGTTTTCATCAATCCGCCTCGCTTAAACGGTAGTGGGATTCAATTGTTATATTATACCATAAACAGCAGAGTAAGTCTGGAAACGTCTGAACTGGACAAAGAATAAGCCGATTACGTTTGCTATAGTGTATGTATGAAAGGAAAATGATTCCTTTAAAAAGCGCAAGAAAATAAAAAAAGGCCCCAATTTGTCACAGTTGGGTGACTGACAGTTATTTTTGGAAGCTTTGGTCATAGAATAAAGGAGCAGGTTGCACCATTAGCAAGCATTGCTTATCCTGGTGTTGCCGTATGACTGCTGGAGCAGTCCAAAGGCTGCTTTATGCCTATTTTTGAGGGGTCTGCTGTTTAGACCCGGTCACGTTGGTGTTATATAATAGAAGAACAAGCAAGTTAGCTTTGGTGTTTAAACTGAATGAACGATTACATGTTATAAATCATGCTGAACTTACATTCACACAGGAACGTAGAGTGCAGAACCCGTCTGTAGAAGCGAAGCGCTCGCCTTTATCAACGAATTTTCCCATTTGAAATATGGGATCAGAAAAATTCGTGGATAACAGCGATCAAAAGAGGGTACTGCAATCGAAGTGGGTTAAGTGTGATATCAGACGTTCGACTTTGTGCACAGTGTAATATTTCAATTCGTTTAACCAAGCACAGCTAACCACAACAGAACAGAAAGGATCAGGATACCATGAGTTCCCGAAGGACAATCTCCCCAAGGACGATCTGGAAACGTTACGATCTCTCATACACATAGCGCCCCTTGTAGAGTACACCAACCGGTTCAAAAAAACGGCTGACTCTGCGAAAGAGGGGATTGGAATGAATATTCGAAGGACGTACACGATGATTTCTTCCAGGCTTACCTTTTGCAGGGTACGGTCGGTCTAAAAAACCAACCTACAAACTGCGAGGGAACCTGAATGAAGAGAACATCGTTAACCTTACAACACGTTAAAACAGAGGCGATCAAATTCGCCATTATGCTGCTTGGTACATTTATTTTAGCTTTTGCCTACTATCACATTAACTTTCAGAATCATTTATCGGAGGGCGGATTTGTTGGTCTGGCCCTGCTCGGAAAATACGCAACAGGTTTATCACCTGCCATCGGTATGTTGTTACTGGACATTCCGGTCATGATCCTGGCCTGGTTCCTCAAAGGCTGGAAATTCATGATTCAGGCATTGCTTGGCGTCGGTGCATTTTCCCTATTCTATGACGGCTTTGAACGATACTCCACACTGGTATTGTCGTTTAACGGAAATCTGTGGATTCCGGCAGTTCTATCCGGTGTATTGACAGGGGTAGGCGCGGGGATCGTGCTTCGATTCGGCGGAGCGACAGGCGGAGACGATATTCTCGCCGTACTGGTTAGCCGCTGGAAGGGATGGAAGCTGGGAACCGTTTTCTTTGTCAGTGATGCTTTTGTATTGGGATTGTCGCTATTCTTTCTTCCGGTAAAAGAAACTTTATATACGATTCTGGCCGTATGGATCGCCAGCAAAGTCATCACGTACGTCGTTAGTGTTCCGGCTCGCGGAACCGTGGCTACGACTTCAGCTGTGAAATTGCCGATGCCATCGGCTGCAGCCAAGGCAGTTAACGCAGCTGCTGTATCACAACGGACTACGGTGGCTAGAGGGGTATCCCATTGACCATACGTTTCAGAACAACTATAACCTGTATGCATCATATTCAGGTCTTGATCGTTAACGTTCATACAAAATCCCTTTTGACTGCTCTTCAGCAGCAAAAGGGATTTTGTTGTTTTCGCTCACGTAATAGTGATTTATTCGCTGAACTGTGGAATGACAGCCCACGGTGAATACAGCTATTTTCCGATGTCATCCGATTCATTCAAGACTTGATCGAAGAAGCGATCTGACCATCCTGATTATGGATAATGGCTCGAATATTTTGTTTGCTACTGAGTTTTTTGGCCTTATCCACAGCTTCTGCCTTAGTATCAAAGGTGGACAGATAGGTAGACTTTCCTTCTTCCTTGATCGCCCAGCCAGAGTCGGTAGGTACTACATGGATGTTGTCATGACTTTTGGACGAAGAAACGGGCTCAGAATGACGACGATCCGTGGAAGACGACTTTTTAGGGTTGGAATTATCGGAAGAAGATGTGGAGTCCGATTTCGAACTTTCCGGCACGGGATGATTTTCATCCCATTCTTCAGCCTTAGCTGTCGCTATGGCAATCGAGCGTCCTTCCTCATATCCATCATCGAGCAGAGCATTTGCGATTTCAATTGCTTTGTGTCTGACACGTGGTTCCAAGTTCTTCATGGATACCGGATAATCCTGTTTGTTCCAAGGCATGTGAACCCCTCCTGTACAATAGTGGATTAGTTGTATATTACCCTGTGAGGGGAGAGATAAACGATGAACATCCGAGGTCGTAAGTGCATTTACCGATGATCTATATAAATTGAAATAAACATTTACACGAAACGGAGAGGACAGAAAAAACCTGAAGAAGCGAAGTGTTCGCCTTTATCCCCGGATTTACCCCTTTCTAAAAGGAATCAAAAAATCTGGGGATAACAGCGATCGGAAGGTTGTTCTGTCATCGGAGTGTCCAGTGTAAATATTCTTTATTTCAACTTATCCAGAAGGATCTCGTTCCTATACTTTTGCAAGCCAGAGGAGTATAATGCTGTCCATGAAAGAAATAAGTTCAATATCAGGAAAATAAAGGAGTACATACATATGTTTAGTCTTAGCCTGGCAATCCCTATGCTGTTCACCATGCTGATTCATGCTGCAGACAGCTTGTCATATGCGCTGCGCCTTGGTGGGCTACGCACTCGCAGAATTGCGCTAGCCATTTCTTTGGCGGGTATCTTGCTGCTGGTTTCTCGAACCTCGAATATGGCCCAGGGCCCAATGGTAGGTAATCTGGTGGACACCGCAACCCGTGGAGCCAATCCACACTTTGCAGCGCAACTACACTGGTTAATGGGTGCGGCAACGATTGGAACGGCATTAGCCATATTGTGTTTTCCAACCATGGTGAAGCTCTCATCAAGAATGGTTGTACATTTTGAAGCAGCCGGTTCCATCCCTACGATGGTTCGCGGTATGCTGAAGCGAAGCAAGATTAGAAATGCAACGTATTACATCACCCCGCCATCCTGGAAGATGGCCAAACGATTGGTACAGCATGGGATGCCAAGACGGTTGATGATGCTGAATGTAGCGGTAACCGCAATCTACACCACAGGTGTCCTGTCCAGCTTGTACGCAGCGTACCTTTATCCAGGGCAGGCTGTAGCTGCATCCCAATCGACCGGGTTAATTAACGGAATAGCAACTATTTTGCTGACCATCCTGATTGATCCAAGAATTTCCCTGCTCAGTGACCGATCATTACGTGGCGAGATTCGTTTGGATCGCATGAATCAGATTTATGGTTGCATGCTCGTATCCCGTTTATTCGGTACTCTGTTGGCACAGTTGTTATTAATTCCATTTGCGTACTGGATCGGATGGATTGTAAGTATGATGTGACGACTTCTTTCCTGAATTGTAGCCAGGCACTCTCTTGTACATCTTCTGAAGCAGCAAATAAGAGGGTGCCTGTGCACATTTGAATTGACGGAGTATTTTAGCTGTGATACTATTAGACCGAATAGTCGGTTTATTTTATGGAGGTTTTTCCAATCGAAGTCAAACGAAGAAAAGATGTTGCCCAGATTAAGAAAGACATTGCGCGTAATACCAAGGAACTGTTTGCCCAAAAGGGGTATAGTGCAACTTCCATGGAAGACATATGTACGATTAACAATCGGAGTAAAGGCAGCATCTATTATCATTTCAAAAGCAAAGAAGAGTTATTCATGTATCTAATCAAGCTTAATAATGAAGATTGGATGGATGCTTGGCTGGACAAAGAATCCGGGTATAAGACTGCCATAGACAAACTGTACGGACTTGCTGATCATTATGTGGATGATTTGGCTAACCCGCTGAATCACGCTATTAACGAGTTTGTCTCGGGTCAGGTCGTCAGTCAGGAGATGCTCGATGAGATGCTTTCCCTGATCCGCATTCCATATGCGACATATGAGTCCATTATTGCTAAAGGCATGGAGGACGGGGAGTTAAAACCGGATGACCCACAGGATGTAATGCACATTATCTACGGTCTGTTTAGCGGATTGACTACACTCTATTATGAGAAGGATCTGACGGATATTCGTCGTATTTACCACAAAGGCATGGCCAGTCTGCTAGCAGGCATTCAACAACATTAACCATGAAAAGCTGATGTAACGTCAGTTTTTCTTTTGGATATTAATAAACCGGACAGTCGGTTTAAAAGGAGATGGAGAATGAACACATTGTTCAGGAACAATGCTTTTTTAATCGTTACAGGGTCTGATCTGCTGCAAAATCTGGCGATATGGATCCGGAATATGGCAATCCTCTATTATGTGATGGAACGTACTCAGGGAAGTCCAGTAGCCGTCTCGATGATTACCGTACTTGAATATGCTCCGATTTTCGTTTTCTCCATCATTGGCGGTGCGCTTGCTGATCGCTGGAATCCCAAACGTACGATGATACTGGGGGATATTCTGAGTGCGTTGTCTATTGTCATGATTATTGCCGTTTTATCTTCCGGTTATTGGCAGATTCTATACGTTGCCACGTTTGTATCCTCTATCGTTAGCCAGTTTTCTCAGCCATCCTCTCTAAAGATTGTGAAGAGAAATGTAAAAGGAGAACATTTGCAATCTGCCATTGCTATTACCCAGAGTGGTCAATCCTTGTTTTTAATTCTCGGACCGATCGTCGGAACGTTTATATACACTGCAATGGGAATTCAGGCATCCATGTACGCATTACTCATTCTGTTCCTCATCTCTGCGGTTTTACTTACATTTCTGCCGAAGGATTCCGCCCAGCGGGAAACGGACACCTCTTTACTGGCGGATATCAAGGAGGGCTGGCAATATGTTGGGCAATCCCGCTCTTTAAGAATGCTTAGTTTGGTATTCATCTGTATAGGGCTTTCTGCGGGTCTCATCAGCCCACTTGGAATATTTCTGATCACTGAACGTCTGGGACTTGAAGCAACATCGTTACAGTTCCTGTCTGGAGCATCCGGATTAGGTTTATTGATTGGAGGAGGTATTGCGGCTGCTGTAAGTGCCAAGTTGAACCAGACCTTAACTCTGCTTGTAGGTGTGCTGTGTCTGGCTGTAACCACGCTGGGGGAAGTGTTATCCAGTTGGTTCTGGCTGACTCTTGTCATCAGCTTCTTGAGTTCAATCAGTTTGGCATTTATCAACGTCATCATCTCCACGTATTTGGTCACCCGGATTGATGAGCACTTGATCGGGAGAGTGAATGGCACCATCACACCTTTATTCATAGGAACCATGCTTCTTGGATCTTCCATGGCAGGTGTACTAATGAACAGCACATCCATTTTTATCGTCTACGCCATTTCGGTTACGGTGATGATCCTGGGTATCGTTCCAGCGATGAGAATTCAATTTCATAATGATCAGACGGCTCCTGCCAGTCAATTGAATTCGGAAATCTCTTCGAGCCAAACCTAATCAATGCATTCTGGTGCAACAATAGTTCGTCTATTAAAACAAGAACGTACAACAAAAAAGCAGCGGGATCATCCCACTGCTTTTTTGTATTTGTATTAAAACTTATTGGAAAAGAACGGTGTACTCACCGTATCCTTCTTTTTGCAAGTCTTCTTTGGGTACAAAACGAAGTGCCGCAGAGTTGATGCAATAACGCATTCCACCTGCTTCGGCAGGACCATCGTTGAACAGGTGACCCAGATGGGAATCACCCTCACGACTTCTCACTTCGGTACGAATCATGAAATGGCTGAGATCGGTTTTTTCCTTCACGTTGTGGTCACGCAATGGACGTGTGAAGCTCGGCCAGCCGCAGCCGGAGTCGTATTTGTCGGTAGAACTGAACAATGGCTCGCCAGATACGATGTCCACATAGATACCATCACCGTGGTGATCCCAGAATTCGTTATGGAATGCAGGCTCGGTTGCGCTGTTCTGCGTAACTTCATATTGAAGCGGCGTCAAACGCTCTTTCAGCCCGTCTTTATCCACGTTACCGGTCCAGTTGCGTTCGATGAAATCTACACGTCCAGAACCTTTGCTGTAGCGTTTGTAATGGGCAGGGTTCTTCCGGTGATAATTTTGGTGATGTTCTTCCGCTTCATAGAACGGTTTGGCTGGCAAAATGGGTGTGAAGATTGGTTTGTCAAAACGTCCGCTTTGTCCCAGCTCCGCTTTGGAGGCTTCCGCAATCTGGCGCTGTTCCTCGCTGTGATAGAAGATGGCCGTCTGATAGGAAGATCCGCGGTCATGGAATTGCCCGCCTGTATCCGTAGGATCAATCTGCTGCCAGAACAGTTCAACCAGTTTCTTATAAGGGAAGATGGCAGGGTCGAACGTAATCTGCACAGCCTCTACATGTCCTGTTGTCTCTGAGCAGACCTCTTCATATGTTGGATTCTCGGTATGTCCACCTGTATAACCCGATACGATCTTATGAATACCGGGCAGTTCTTCAAAGGGGGATACCATACACCAGAAGCATCCGCCTGCAAAAGTTGCTAACTCACTTGAATGTTGTTCCATGCTATAGTCACTCCATTTCTGATGAAGATTTAGCGCTCGGGTTCGAGCTCCAGCAATCTATCGTTTTTATTGAAACCTGTTAACACAAGCATTAGGCTTGCTCTTCTATTATATCCTGAATTGGCAAGCCAACCAAGCCGGAATGAAAACAAGCTGAATCTGAACGGTTTGCGAATTCTGAATTCAGGCTTTGTTGCGTGACCGAAAGCGAAATAAGAGCAATACAATGGCCATGAACACCAGATATCCGGCAAGGATTCCCAGGCTCAGCCAGATGGAGGTTTCAGCCTGTGCACCTGCATAGGCAAATACAAAAATCGCTGGTATTTTCCCAATGGCCGTGGCAACCATGAAGACCCAGAATGGCGTGTACGTTATACCTGCGTAGATATTAACGGCCATCTGAGGCACGATCGGAAGCAGCCGCATCGACATGACACCCATGAACGGATGTGCTTCCATCCATGTGGTAAAACGGTTCAGACCCCGAATACGTTCGAGGTACGATCTCGCCTGATGTCTGAAGATGGTTCTTGCTCCGCCATAAACGAGCATGGCTGCAAGTGTGGTGCCAAGCCAGCATATCCAGGCTGCCGTGGTGGTACCGTAACTGTAACCAAAGGCGATGATGACAAACTTATAAGGAATTACAGGCACAAGAGCAAACAATGTTGCCATGGCGAGTAACAGCGGGATGGACTGATGGAGATCGGTCCAGGCCAGCAGTTCATATCTGTAAATAAACGTCACTCCTGCAAGTAAAACATATAACAGGAGCCATAACCATTTTCGCAAAATTCCAAACGCTCCTTTCAGATCAGGCAGGTCTGGTCGTGTCCGATCTGTACTGCTGTTCCTCATAAGTTTACCACGTTCGCCCATTGTCTGAACAATTCTCGCCAAAGTCTGCTGCAATCACTGGCAAGTTGCTGTCCGAAGGGTTACACTATAGGACGTGGAAATATAGAACCGAACTGAAGGTGGAATGATCATCATGGAAACAACCCAACGTAAACGAGTTGCAATTATCGGCCTCGGCGATATTGCACGTAAAGTATATTTGCCGCTGTTAACAGCTCATCCGAACGTGGAGATTGTAGGCATTATGAACCGATCTCCGGAGCCGGTCAAAGCCATTCAGGAGGCATATCGATTAGAACGGGGAACAACGGATCTGAAAGAACTGTTGTCCTGGGATCTGGATGCGGTGTTTGTACATACAGCAACGGAAGCGCACTTTGACATTGTCATGCAATGTCTGGAACAAGGATTAGCCGTGTACGTAGACAAGCCGTTATCCTATACACTTCGGGAGTCGGAAGAGATGACGGCTTTTGCCGAGGCGCAAGGTCTGTTGCTTGCGGTAGGCTTCAACCGCAGATTCGCTCCGATGTACCAAAAAGCGAAAGAGTGGATGCAGGGTGGAAAAGGTTTTGAGTCCCTGACAGTGACCAAACATCGTACAGGCATTCAGGATCGTCCTGCGGCAGAAACCATCTATGATGATCTCATCCATATGCTGGATCTGATGATGTGGTACTCGGATCATAATGTGGAGTTGCTTCATCAATGGATTCGGAAGAATGATCTGGACAGACTGCTGCATGCGACCGGAACGGCCAAGCTGGGCCGAAAAGCCTGCGGTCGATTCGATATGGTGCGTGAAGCTGGGGCAGATCTGGAGAAGATCGAATTGCATGGTGGTGGACGATCTGTTGAAGTCGTGAACATGGACACGATCAGCTACATGGAACAGGGGAGTCTGGAAACCCAAGAAACGTTCGGGAGCTGGGATACCGTATTAGCACGCAGAGGTTTTAGCGGAGCCGTCGATCATTTCCTGGCGTGTCTGGACTCGCCTGATGATTGCCTGATCAGTGCAAGTCATGTCATGGACAGTCATGAACTGGCTGAACAGTTGATTCGCAAATAATTGCAGAATACACATACGGAGGAATACACGTCATGGATGAATATGAAAAGGAACGTAATAAACAGATCGAGGAAGCTGTCATCGAAACCTATAAACAGGAAGAAGAGATGATGATCCTCGTATTTGCCCAGTGGTGTGTTAATCATGGATTGGACCCGGAAGAGATGTACCGGCAAGCCTACCCGAATCAGCAGAGCAACGAGCGTTTGCAGCAGGTGCAGAAGCTGATTGTATCCAAGGAGGAAGCCGGTGAAATCCCGGATGATACAGTAATTGGCGTGTTGTCCATGTTTGGCAATGAAGATCTGGCGATGGTTGTATCCGAGGCCATAGCCGCGCGCAAATAAGTTCAACTTACGTATACTAAATATGATTACATCTGTTCCCGGTGAATGACGCGGAATTCCTTCGGGGACATGCCGAACCGGGAACGGAATACCCGATGGAAATAGGTATAGTTGTTAAAGCCGGAAGACTCAGACACTTGCTCCAGGGTCATTGGACTGAAAATTATCCGTTCCCTGGCCATGTTCAGCCGTACGTCAAGCGTGTATTGCATGATGCTTTTGCCAAACGCTTCTTTGAAGAGATGAACACCCCGTGAGACACTGATGCCAATATGTGTTGCCACATCATCCAACTTGAACAAAGAGGAAGCGTTTTCTTCAATATAGTTCTTGATCTCATATGCGACATAATTGGTGTTGGTTATCGTTGGATGCTCCGAGAGCAGACGATCCACTTCGAGACATAAAATCCGCATGTAATAACTTGAAATTTCCGGATAAGGATTGGAGATGCGGCGTTGCTCCAACACGAGCTGTCGAAACAGGACCAGGAGGCTTTCCGTCAGTTCGACTTTGATCCGGGTTGGCCGTTTGTGACGCTTCCACCACTCATCCACCCAGGAACCATTGAAGAAGATGTGATAGTCGCCACTCTCCACCAGTCGTTCTCCCATCGGATTGGTTTCATTGTCTATTCTCAGCTCATAGGGCTCGTCAGGGTCAAAAAGAAGCAGATCGCCCGCATCCACCAGGGACATGTCCCCGTCAATACGTGCACGGCAACGTCCGTCTGTTTGCAGTCTTAACAGGTAGTTCTTCACCCCTTCAGGCTGCACCATAGCGTAGGGTTTACGATGAAATGAAAAGCCTGCTGTAAGAACTTGGCAGGAATGATCTGTCGGCATGGGCATACTCCTTGCAATTTGAAAATTATGACCAGATAGTTCATGTTTCAATCATATTATTCATTTTAATTGAAGCTGAAACGGAATACCATAGTATTAGATTTAAGGAACAGGAAACATCTAACTAAACATATGTATCTTAACCATTCAAACGCAGATTTTCACCATGCGTAAGGAGATGAACGTCACAGTGGAAAAAATGAAAGCAGGCATCATCGGGTGTGGTAACATCAGCGCCATCTACCTGGAAAACCTCAAAAACAACCCGATCATTGAAGTCGTGGCTGTTGCGGATTTGATTCGTGAACGCGCTCAGGAACGGGCAGATGAATTTAATATCGCAAACGTTTACAATGTAGATGAGTTGCTGCAAAATAACGAAATTGAACTTGTGTTGAACCTTACGGTTCCTGGCAGTCATGCCATGACCGATCTGGCTGCACTCGAAGCAGGCAAACATGTGTATGCCGAGAAGCCGCTGGCAATTTCGCTTGAGGATGGTCGCAAGGTTGTTGAGCTGGCTGAGGAAAAGGGATTGTATGTTGGTTCTGCACCGGACACCTTCCTTGGCTCAGGAATTCAGACTGCTCGGAAAGCCATTGAGGATGGACTGATTGGCAAGCCGATTGCAGCGACTTCATTCTTTATGGGCGGAGGACCAGAAGCTTGGCATCCTAATCCGGAGTTCTTTTATGTCGCAGGCGGAGGACCCATGTTTGATATGGGACCGTACTACTTGACCGCGCTGATCACGCTGCTTGGACCGATACGCAGAATCAGCGCCTCGGCTGGAATACAGATTGCGGATCGCAAGATTGGCTCTGGGCCGAAGGAAGGGACATCGCTGCAAGTAGAGACGCCTACCCACTTGGCAGGAACCATCGATTTTGCAGAAGGTGCGATTGCAACGATGATTACCAGTTTCGATATTCGCGGAGCTTCGGATCTGCCACGTATTGAAATCTATGGTACAGAAGGTACGCTTAGTGTACCGGACCCCAATTATTTTAACGGGGAAGTGAAGGTTCGCAGATACGGTCAAGACACTTGGGAGACGGTCAAACCAGTCTTCGAAAGTGGACAAAACGAACGAGGCATCGGCGTAACGGAAATGGTCGAATCCATTCGTGCCGGCTGCGAACACAAAGCCAGTGGCAAGCTTGCTTATCACGTACTGGAAGCCATGCATTCATTCCAGCGTTCTTCACTTGAGGGCAAGCACATACATCTGGAGAGCAGCTATGACTCTTTTGCAGTAACTCGCACAGTTCAAACTGAGATTGAAACCGTGGAATCACACTAGAATGGAGTACCAAGTGTTTGAAGCTTGATGCTCTTCGAGTGGTGGAAAATAACCAGTATTCTTACGTTCAATTTCAGGATAGAAACACTCTCGATTTTCCACACTAATCAAACAGGCATGTGATCTGAACGGTAATTGTATACAGTTCAATATTCATGAATTCAGCAATCATACGATATCTAATCCAGGGAGGAATCGCACTTGAAACTCGGCGTATTTTTGGTACTATTCGGAGGACGTAAATTGGAGGATGCTCTTGATTATGTAGCATCCAAGGGATTAAAAGCGGTAGAGATCGGAACAGGCGGACATCCAGGCAATGCACACTGTAAGCCGGATGAATTGTTAAGCAATCCTACAGCACTGAAAAACTTTAAAAATGCAGTGGAATCACGCGGTTTGACGATCAGTGCACTTAGCTGTCACGGTAACCCGCTGCATCCGCAAAAGGATATTGCCAAAGGATTTCACGATGATTTTGTCAAAACGGTAGAACTGGCTGAGAAGCTGGAAGTACCTGTAGTGAATACATTCTCCGGTTGTCCAGGAGACCATGAGGATGCGAAATATCCGAACTGGCCTGTTGCACCATGGCCGAATGACTTTCAGGAAATCCTGAAGTGGCAGTGGGAGAACAAAGTTATCCCGTATTGGACAGAGTGGGGTAAATTTGCAGCAGATCGTAACGTAAAAGTTGGATTGGAGTTGCATGGTGGATTCTCGGTTCATACACCTGCAACCTTGCTGAGACTGCGTGAAGCAGCAGGTGAAGTGATCGGAGCCAATCTCGACCCAAGTCACATGTGGTGGCAAGGTATTGATCCGGTTCAGGCAATTCACATCTTGGGACGTGAAGGAGCAATCCATCACTTCCATGCCAAAGATACAACGATTGATCCGGTAAACGTGAACAAACACGGTGTAACGGATATGCAAGATTATACAAATATGCTGGATCGGGCTTGGCAGTTCCGCTCGGTCGGTTATGGACATGATAACAAGACTTGGGCAGATATTATGAGTGCCTTGCGTCTGGTCGGATATGATTATGTAGTAAGTATTGAACACGAAGACGGTCTGATGTCGGTTGAAGAAGGATTCTCTAAAGCCGTACAAAATCTCCAGCAAGTATTGATTGAAGAGCCGCTGGGCGATATGTGGTGGGTTTAGAGCTACACTAGGGGGAAATTGAATATGATCAACGTCACCATTTGGAATGAATTTGTCCATGAGAAAATTCACGATGAAGTAAGGGAAGTCTACCCGGATGGTCTGCATCGAGCACTGGCTGACGGACTTGGCGGCGAAGGCTTTGCTATTCGTACGGCTACACTGGATCAGCCTGAACATGGATTAAGTGATGAAGTGTTGAATTCCACGGATGTGCTTATATGGTGGGGACATATGGCACATGATCGCGTAAGCGATGAGATCTCACAGAAGGTCGCGCAGCGAGTGCTGAACGGTATGGGAATGATTGTGCTCCATTCAGGTCATTTCTCCAAACCATTCAAAGCGCTGATGGGAACAAGCTGCGATCTGAAGTGGCGTGTAGCTGACGAACAGGAAATTGTATGGTGTGTGAATCCATCCCATCCCATTGCGGATGGCATCGAAGGCAAGATTGTATTGGAAAAAGAAGAGATGTATGGCGAATTCTTCGATATTCCAGTACCGGATGAACTGGTGTTTGTGAGCAACTTCCAGGGTGGAGAAGTATTCCGAAGCGGATGCACGTTCCGGCGTGGTGAAGGTAAAATCTTTTACTTCCGACCAGGTCATGAGACGTATCCGACCTATTACAAACCGGAAATATTGAGAGTGATCAGTAACGCAGTGAAATGGGCATATCCTGCCCGCAGCTTTAAGCCGGAATTCGGCAAGAGCGAGCCTGTAAGACCATTTGGTGGCGTGCTGGTTTAATTCATAATTTGCTTTATCCCTAGAAAGGAATCAAAAAAATCTGGGGATAACAGCGATCGGAAAGTTGTTCTGACGTTGGAGTGCTAGTGTAAAATATTCTTTAGTTAAACTTATACTGATAATGTATACGAAGGAACCCTTCTGCAAGTCGATAATGACTGTGGCAGTTGGGTTCTTTTTGGGTAAGCTAGTACTATGGGGAAGTTATACGATATTTCCCATGGTTACGACGCAGCGTGTAATGTATACTGGGATGTATGATCCATTTTGGATGTTATGCTTCTAAAATTTAAACTTTTTAGGGGCAGACGTTTTCTTTAAAGCTTAAATATGTTATTATGAAATATACTAACAAAATGTAAGTTGAGTGATCTCTAAAGAGGTGATGAATGTGGAAGGTCAAGACTTGCGGATGTGTCCGCGTTTTGAGACGGCGTTTTCTTTTTTGGGCAAGCGCTGGAATGGTTTAATTATTCAAACGTTGATGAGTGGTTCGAAGCGATTCAAGGATATCTCCAATCTGATTCCGTCTATGAGTGACAAGATGTTATCCGAACGGATGAAGGATCTTGAAAGTGAAGGTATTCTGGTACGTCACGTCTATCCCGAGACGCCGGTTCGTATTGAATATGAACTGACGGATAAAGGTAGAGCGCTCCAGCCTGTCATGAATCAAATTCAGGACTGGGCTGAGAAGTGGGTTGACTAACGTATAAGCAACATCACCCACTTTCGTTGCAGGAATGACATAGACTCCTGATTTCTGTGGAAATCAGGGGTTTTTGTCTTAGATATAACGTGATTCGGCGTTTTTCTCTTGGGCTGTGCACATGTTGTCATGAGTTGTAGTATAATCTATAGAAAATGGCCACAGACGGCCGGAGCGAAGGAGGCCCACTTGTCATGAGAGAAGAAAGCTTATCCCGTGAAGTACGCTACGGCAAGAAAGATATTGCAGAACTTGAGAGCGCATCCATTCAGGTCCATCTAATCTACAAAAAAGCTGCAGAGTTATTCAAGCGCACAGCATATTCGCGTTCGGTTAAGGATGATCTTGCCGAAGTGAATACGCATTCTGTGAACAGCGATGGTCCGAGATTAGCTCCGGCGGTACTGCAAAAATGGATTCAAACGTCCAGGGGCTGGAAGTGTATCGGATGTGAATTGAGACAACCTGATTCGACGATGTCTCAGATGGAGGAAACAATCCACGGAAAGCGTTTGGTTCAGGATGTGGGAGAAGGTCGTTTCGTTCAGGCAGAAATGCTGATCCAGGCGGTTGTCTGGTCTCAATATGAGAAGATTCGAATGTTTGCACCATGGCTTGGTGATGAACCCTTTTATAGCGTTCAGGAACTGGATGTCATTGCCCGGTATATCGTGCCTACCTATTTCTCAGAACGGCCTTTGCATGAGCAAGGGAAGGTATTCAAGGTACATCAACAGTATGGTCAGATTCCGCTTTATCAGGAGTATGTAGATGCACCTTCTTGCTGCGTGCAGGTGGACGGCGGATTGCTTGAAGGGCGATTGCTGACAGGTGTATATGTATCTGAGGAGCAGTTCTTCGGGCTCAATCCATATCTGAAAGATGGAGATGGAGGACGGACATACATGCAGGCTTGTGTCCAGTAACAGGGTAACCAATGAGAACAGAAAAATGATTAAGATTGGGGAGCCTGCACGCAGGCTCTCTTTGCTGTACAAGCCCTCTCTGGAGGTACGCGTCATAAAAGTAACGGCTTTGACACTTTTTTTTATTGAGTGTTGTGCCATAATAGAGGTTATGGACAACAGGGTGAATGATTTTACGCAGGGTGGTGTTACCTACATGATGAAGAAAATCCCCGGTTACATAGGTGTATGTTTGCTCCTACTGGCGATTTTGGCTGGTTGTAGTGAGACACAGCCTTCCGAGCAGCCAATTGTCAAAGAGACAGAAACAGTGAATACGATCACAGTGGCTGTAGATGGCAGTACGTTTTTGCCTGATGCAACGAAGTCCATTAAGCGAGATTTTAGTGAGGGTTTGACACTCAAAAAAGCATTACTCAATAGCGGACTGGTTGATTTTACGGCAGATGGCAAACGGATTCAATCCGTCGGTGAAGTTTCTCTGGATTCTTCGCTGAGCTGGGCTGTCAAATTAAATGGCAAGGATATTGAACAGGAAGATTGGGACATGGAGCTTCATGCCAAAGATGAAGTCATCATTTACGTGAAAGCCGCTGACAGTGGGGGGGATGGCGTTGCATATCAGACAACGTTACTCAATGTTAGCGGTGGAAATATTATGCCAACCCTCAATCGTCAATATGCCGGAGTCTACGTTCAAGAGTGCACAGTTCGCGATGTGTTGAAGTCCAGCGGAACTGTAAGAATGTCGGAGAATAACAAATTCGTCGTTTCGGTCGAGAATGTCACACCCCGCATGAATGAGCGGTGGGTCATTATGGTGAATGACAAAGAATTAATGGAAAATGGTTTGGACATGAAATTGAATCCACGTGATGCGGTAAAGCTTGAATTGACCAATGCATCCTAAGCATACAAAAAAGCCCAATCTCTATTTAGAGAACTGGGCTTTTTTTCATTGAAATATATAAGCAACATCCGATTAGCATAGTCAAACATTAAATACGACAGATCTCGTTCGGGCAAAGTTCACAGTGACAGATCCCCTGCAGCATCTTCAGATCTTTGATGACGATCATGCCATTGTCATATTCAATCGCATCTTTCTTACGCAGATCGCTTAACATGCGGTTTACACTTTCACGAGTGGCTCCAATCATGTTGGACAGGTCCGTGTGGGTAATTTTTTTGTGAATAATGACATGCTCTCCATGAGGCTCACCATACGAATTCGACAACCGAATGAGGGTGGAGCAGAGTGCACCCGGTTTGCCATATAACATGAGGTCCCGGAACTTGGTCTGTGTCAACCGGTGATGGATGCCCATCCATTTCATAAAGTCTATCGCAAAGTCACAATGCTGGCAGATCAGCATCTCCAGGTCTTTATGCTCCAGTACACCGATCTCACTGTCCTCTAATACTTCCGCTGAAAAGCTATGTTTAGAGCCAAAGAAGGGATCGGCCTGGCCAATCATATCACCGGATTGATACATGTACATGATCAGTTCCTTGCCTTCATCCGTGGATTTGGTGATCTGGGCACGCCCCCGTTTCATATAATAAAGTTTGTCAGAGACGTCTCCTTCCCAGTACAGATGTGTACCTTCCGGATAAGTTCTATCTTTCATTGTAACCAGCAGATGGTTGAAATTCACTTCCGAGAAACAATTCGTATTGCCGCGTTTTTCCAGTACAGTTGTTAGTTCTCTCATAAGTCTATCTCCCCTTTGTGTCCATCGGACGACCTTCTGTAGCTTGCAGTAGCCTCCGAGGTTCGCCGCAAACCGTTGCCGTCCTGATCAGGGTCATCTCGGCCGGGAGGAAGGACGGTACAAATTGCGGTGGTTCAATTTTTAAGTTCAGTATATACCTAATCTTGCCGTTTGAGGGGGAAGGAAAGGGGGCAAAAATGACGAAATTTCAAACATTGTGATTAAATTCACTTTTGATGGAGAGGATGAATTGTACAGCCCTATATTTAAATAGGAAGTGAAAATGGTTGTATGAAGGACACTACAAAACTTAAATTAAATTTGTTATACTTTGTGAAAAAAATCACATAATTATACTTTTTCCCATGTTACGATGTGAATGTAAAGAAGAGAGACAAACTAATACGAACCTTTAGGAGGATGAGGGAGATGGCTGTAAAGAACGAGGTCGCCCCAGCAAAAGAACCGACAGCAGGTCAGTATATTCAGACATTGATCGACAAAGCGAACAAAGCACACGCAGCATTCATGAAGATGGACCAGAAGCAGATTGACCGCATTGTGCAAGCCATGGCGCTGGCAGGTCTGGATAAACACATGATGCTCGCCAAAATGGCTGTTGAAGAAACGGGCCGTGGTGTGTATGAGGATAAAATCACCAAAAACATTTTTGCAACCGAATATGTCTATAATAGCATCAAATACGAAAAAACAGTAGGAGTTATTGAAGATAATGATTACGAAAGCTTCCAGAAAATTGCGGAGCCGGTCGGCACGATCATGGGGATTACACCTGTAACGAACCCGACGTCCACCACGATGTTCAAAGCGCTGATCTCCATTAAAACGCGTAACCCGATTATCTTCGGTTTCCATCCATCTGCACAGAACTGTAGCCGTGAAGCTGCTAAAATCTTGCTTGAAGCAGCTGTGAAACATGGTGCACCAGCAGATTGTATTCAGTGGATTGATGATCCTTCCATGGATCGTACCAACGCGCTGATGAATCATCCGGATGTGGCGCTCATTCTGGCAACAGGCGGATCAGCCATGGTACGTGCAGCATATAGCTGTGGTAAACCGGCGTTGGGTGTAGGACCAGGTAACGTACCTTGCTTTATTGAAAAAAGTGCAGATATCAACCAGGCCGTAACAGACCTGATCTTGTCCAAGTCGTTCGATAACGGCATGATCTGTGCTTCCGAGCAAGCGGTAATCATCGAAGAGCCGATCTTCGATCAAGTGAAAAAGAAAATGATTGCAAATGGTTGCTACTTCGTGAACAAGGATGAGGCAGCGAAATTGACTGCAGGCGCAATCAATGCAGAGAAATGTGCAGTAAACCCGGCAATTGTAGGTCAGTCTGCTGTGACTATCGCTAAAATGTGCGGTATCGAAGTTCCAGCGGGTACCAAAATCCTTGTAGCAGAAATTGAAGGAGTGGGCACAAAGTTCCCGTTGTCCGCTGAGAAATTAAGTCCGGTACTCGCTTGTTACAAAGTGAAAACCGCAGCAGACGGTATTGAGCGTGCAGCCGAAGTGGTTGCTTTTGGCGGCATGGGTCACTCCTCGGTTATTCACTCGAACAATGAAGAAGTGATCAACAAATTTGCAGATCGCCTGCAAACCGGACGGATTATCGTGAACTCACCATCCACACACGGCGCCATCGGTGACATCTACAACACCAACATGCCGTCACTGACACTGGGCTGCGGATCATACGGACGTAACTCGACTTCTTCCAACGTAACCGCTGTGAACTTAATTAACGTGAAAAGGGTGGCTCGTCGTACCGTGAATATGCAATGGTTCAAAGTGCCGAACAAAGTTTACTTCGAAAAAGGGTCAACACAGTACCTTGCCAAAATGCCGGACATCACTCGCGTAGCCATTATTACGGATGCCATGATGGTGAAACTCGGTTATGTGGAAAAAGTAGAGCACTATCTGCGTCAACGCCAAATGCCGGTAGCGATTGAAGTATTCTCTGATGTGGAGCCTGATCCATCGACTACAACGGTAGATCGCGGAACTGAAATGATGCGCCGCTTCCAACCGGACTGCATTATCGCACTCGGCGGGGGATCACCGATGGATGCTGCCAAAGCCATGTGGTTGTTCTACGAATATCCAGACACAGACTTTAACAACCTGAAACAAAAATTCATGGATATCCGCAAACGGATCTATAAATATCCACGTCTCGGTATCAAAGCGAAATTCGTAGCGATCCCGACAACTTCAGGTACAGGTTCTGAAGTTACATCGTTCGCGGTTATTACAGACAAAGAACAGGGTAACACCAAATATCCATTGGCTGACTATGAGCTGACTCCAGACGTAGCGATTGTTGATCCGGAGTTCGTATACTCCCTGCCTAGAACAGCGGTTGCAGATACAGGTATGGATGTACTGACTCATGCGATTGAAGCTTATGTGTCTGTCATGGCAAATGATTACACGGATGGACTTGCGATCAAAGCCATTCAACTGGTGTTCCAATACCTGGAGCAATCGGCACTGCAAGGAGATAAACTGGCACGTGAGAAAATGCATAATGCTTCCACGATTGCCGGTATGGCATTTGCCAACGCGTTCCTGGGTATTAACCACAGCTTGGCGCATAAATGGGGCGGTCAGTATCACACAGCACATGGACGCACCAATGCGATCCTGATGCCACACGTCATTCGTTACAACGCGAAAAAACCGACCAAATTCGCAGCGTTCCCAAAATATTCGCACTTTGTAGCGGATGAGCGTTATGCCGAAATTGCCCGGATTCTGGGATTGCCTGCACGTACAACAGAAGAAGGGGTAACCAGTCTCATCAATGCGATTCGTAACCTGAACAAAACACTGGGTATTGAAGAATCGTTCCAGGAAATCGGATTTGATGCAAAAGACTTTGAAGCACATGTAGATTATCTGGCTGACCGTGCCTTCGAAGATCAATGCACAACCGCCAATCCGAAGTTGCCGCTGGTAACTGAACTGGCTGATGTGTACCGCAACGCTTTCTACGGAAAGTTTGAATAATAAATCTAGAATGAAGCGTGCCTTACGGCAAGAAGATCAGGGTTCCCCGAGAGGGGAGCCCCGATTGCCGTCTTTCACACAAAAAAGAAAAGGGCAGAAAAACAGAAGAGCGAGCATCTGTTTTTCAGGATTTATTCTAAGATTTGATTTGCTCCGAGCCTAGAGGAGCCAAAGGGTTCTAGAGAGGTTACACGGAATCCGTGATATGGCTGTTTGAGCCAGGTGGTCACACCATACCGAAGAGGGCAGAAAAACAGAAGAGCGAAGCCTCTGTTTTTCAGGAGTATTTTAAAATTTGGTTTGCTCCGAGCATAGAGGAGCAAAGGGTTCTTAAAGAGGTTACACGGAATTCGTGATGTGGCTGTTTGAACCAGATGTTCACACAATAACGGAGAGGGCAGAAAAAACTGAAGAAGCGGAGCGTTCGCCTTTATCCCCGGATTTTACCCTTTTGAAATATAAAATTGAAAAAATCCGGGGATAACAGCGATCGGAAGTTGTTCTGCCCGCGCAGTGGCTAAGTGTGAATCTAAAGAGGGTTCAATGGGACACAGCGCAGGTGGAGTGAGTTAGTTCACCGCCTTTGTGACAAAAATCACAGATGATGAAAGCCCCAAGACGTATACTGAAAATGTAAGAAAAACATTCATCCCGCGGTTCCGGTTCCCAAGTAGAGAGAACATGTTCCGGTTTATGTGAAACAATTCACATTAATCGCGGCTCTGGGCACACAATGCTACGAATGAAGCAAGATGTTATGTGTCCAGAAATCCAAATTAGTGGAGGGATTAAGATGTCGGTGATTGAAAAAGATGTCAAACAACAAACAGGCTGGAGAAACTTTACCAAAGGAACATGGACCAAATCCGTAGATGTGAATGATTTTCTGGCACACAACTTGTCTCCGTATTACGGTGATGAAGCATTTCTCGCAGGTGCAACCCAGAATACCAAAGAATTGTGGGATATCGTATCTGATCTGACCAAAAAAGAACGGGATAACGGCGGTGTCCTTGACGTTGATGTGAACACACCAGGTACTATTATTTCTCACCAACCAGGTTATCTGGATCAATCCAAAGAGCAGATTGTCGGCGTTCAGACCGATGCTCCGTTCAAACGTTCCATTCAACCAACAGGCGGAATCCGGATGATGATTGATGCATGTGAAGCATACGGCTTCGAATTGCCTCAAGGCGTCATTGATATATTTACGAACATTCGCAAAACACATAACCAAGGTGTATTCGATGCTTATACTTCCGACATGCGTGCAGCGCGTAAAGCAGGGATTATTACAGGTCTCCCAGATGCTTATGGCCGTGGCCGGATCATCGGTGACTATCGTCGTGTAGCTTTGTACGGGGTAGACTTCCTGATTCGTAACAAAAAAGGTGAACTGAATGCACTCGAAGTTGATGTCATTGATGAAGATGTCATTCGTCTGCGGGAAGAATTGTCTGAACAGATTCGTGCATTGCAAGAATTGAAGCAATTGGGCGATATGCACGGATTCGATATTTCCTTGCCAGCGACAACAGCGAAAGAAGCGTTCCAATGGTTGTACTTCGGTTATCTCGCTGCGATCAAAGAACAGAACGGTGCTGCGATGTCCCTGGGACGTGTATCTTCTTTCCTGGATATCTACATTGAGCGTGACCTGCAAGAAGGCATTCTGTCCGAAGAACAGGCTCAGGAATTGGTTGACCATTTCGTCATGAAACTGCGGATTGTCAAATTCCTGCGTACACCGGACTACAACGAACTGTTCAGTGGAGATCCAACATGGGTAACCGAGTCCATTGGCGGTATGTCAGTGAATGGTGAAACACGCGTAACCAAAAACAGCTTCCGTTTCCTGCATACGCTGCACAACTTGGGTCCTGCACCAGAACCGAACTTGACTGTTCTCTGGTCCACGAAGCTTCCCGAAGCTTTCAAAGATTATTGCAGTAAAGTATCCATTGAAACAAGTTCAATTCAGTATGAAAATGATGATCTGATGCGTCCAATCTACGGTGACGATTACGGTATTGCTTGCTGTGTATCGGCTATGAAGATCGGGAAACAAATGCAATTCTTCGGCGCTCGTGCCAATTTGGCTAAAGCTCTCCTGTATGCGATCAACGGTGGTCGTGACGAGAAATCCGGAGCACAAGTTGGACCTGAGTATCCTGCCATCACTAGCGAAGTACTGGATTACAATGAGGTTATGAAACGCTTCAAACCAATGATGGAGTGGCTGGCGAAGCTGTACATGAACACCCTCAACGTCATTCACTACATGCACGATAAATACAGCTATGAGCGCATCGAAATGGCATTGCATGACCGTGACATTGTACGTACGATGGCTTGTGGTATCGCTGGTCTGTCGGTTACAGCAGATTCACTGAGTGCAATCAAATATGCCAAAGTAAAACCAATTCGTAACGAACAAGGCATCGCTGTTGATTTCGAAATCGAAGGAGACTTCCCTTGTTACGGTAACAATGAAGACAGTGTAGACAGCATCGCTGTTGAACTGGTCGAGAGCTTCATGGGTATGATCCGCAAGCATAAAGCTTACCGTAACGCAGTCCCAACACAATCCGTTCTGACGATCACTTCCAATGTGGTATACGGTAAGAAAACAGGGACTACACCGGATGGTCGTAAAGCAGGTGAACCATTTGCTCCAGGTGCGAACCCAATGCATGGTCGTGACAAAAAAGGTGCTCTGGCATCCCTTGGCTCTGTAGCCAAATTGCCTTATGAACACAGTCTTGACGGTATTTCCAATACCTTCTCCATTGTGCCAAAAGCTTTGGGTAAAGAGGAGACTACACGTAAATCCAATCTGACTGCGATGATGGATGGTTACTTCGGTCAAAACGCTCATCACCTGAACGTTAACGTATTTGATCGTCAGCAATTAATTGATGCGATGGATCACCCGGAAAACTATCCGCAACTGACTGTTCGGGTATCCGGATATGCTGTTAACTTCATTAAACTGACTCGTGAACAACAGTTGGATGTAATCAACCGTACGTTCCATGGCTCCATGTAAGTGAACTGCAAGTAGGAGACCGCTAGAGCAAGGCATTCCAAATCATATTAAACGCACAGCGGATGCGGATACAGAAAGGAAGAGGCAGCATGGTTAATGGACATATTCATTCACTCGAAACTTTCGGGACGGTTGACGGCCCAGGCATCCGCTTTGTGCTTTTTATGCAAGGATGTCTACTCAAGTGTCAATATTGCCACAACCCTGATACATGGGCGCTGGATGGCGGAAAAGAAATGACGCTAGAGGAGGTACTGGCTGAAATTGAGCCGTATCTATCCTACTACCGCAGCTCCGGAGGCGGGCTCACGATATCTGGGGGAGAACCAACGTTACAAGCTCACTTTGTAGCCGAAATCTTCAAGGAAGTGAAGCTTCGCTGGGGATTGCATACGACGCTGGACAGCAACGGGTTTAACGAACCGGAGCGGATTCACGATCTGCTGGATAATACAGACTTGGTTCTGCTGGACCTCAAGCATATGGATGACGAGAAACATATCAAGCTGACAGGCAAATCCAACGAGAGAACGTTGAAAACAGCCAAATGGCTATCGGAGCAAGGACGGAAAATGTGGATACGCCACGTGTATGTGCCTGGCATTCATAACGAGGAAGAGGATCTGTTGAACCTCGGACGGTTTATTGGAACATTAAATGGCGTCGAGAAGTTCGAAATTCTTCCATACCATCAGATGGGGATCTACAAATGGGAAGCGCTCGGCAAAGTATATCCACTGGATGGTGTTCCTTCGCCAAGTGAAGAAGAAGTGGAGCGGGCGTATCGCCTGATCGAACAAGGTCGCCAGGAAACGGCTGGCGTGGCTTGTTCAGGTAAGTAACTACCGTTATATACAGGACCTTATAATTTGAACTAACTATTTACACGAGAACGTAGAGGACAGAAATAAGCTGGAGAAGCGGAGCGTTCGCCTTTATCCCCAGATTTTCACCTTTGTAAAAGTGAATTAAAAATAATCTGGGGATAACAGCGATCGGAAGGTTGTTCTGTCATCGGAGTGGCAAGTGTAAATATTTTTAAGTTCAACTTATATTCCAACCAAAGCAGTCCTTGCGAACCTACTTCGCAGGGACTGTTTTTGTTTCTCCTCAACATATGGCAAGGTGGATTATTGGTCCAGTGAAGGATTTTATCCCTCCATTGATGAATTGTCATCCTTACGATGTAAGCTCCGGCTTTTTATAATCAGAGTGTAAAGCCAAATGCTCAATATCTTGAGGAGGGTCAACCAGATGAAAAAAAGAATGACATTACTGCTTTCATTATTGCTTATCACTTCATGGACTTTGGCGGGATGTGCAAGCTCAAGTAACGAGCCACAGCAAGGCGCAGGCAATACACCTGCGGCAGAGACAAGTAAGGAACCGGTTGAGATGCTTCTCCGCCACACTCAGGTGGGGGCTGACAAACAGAAACGATTGGCCATTCTGCAGGATGTTGTGGACAAAGTTGAGGGTGAGATACCCAATCTGACCTTTACGCTGGATGGCGTCGAATCCGATGTGAATCGCAAGGAGAAGCTACGCGGGGAGATGGCGGCAGGCAACCCGCCGGATATATTTGAACTGTTCGGCAGTCCGGATTCCAAAGTCTATGCCAAGGAAGGCATGCTGCTTGATCTGACTCCAATTTTGCAACAGCTGGGCATACAAGACCAGTTCACATCTCTTGAACCATTTACGTATGAAGGCCAAGTATATGGACTGCCGATTGGCGGTTCGGGCGAAGGTTTTTTCTACAATAAAGAGTACTTTGAACAAAAAGGATGGAAAGCCCCTACCACCATGGCTGAGCTGGACCATATTCTCGCCGAGATCAAGGCCGATGGCAAAGTGCCGCTTGCTTCTGCATCCAAGGCAGGCTGGGTACCGCTCATGTTAACCAATCATCTATGGTCCCGATATGCCGGGCCGGAGATTACCGCAAAGTTTGCAACAGGTGAAGCGAAATGGACCGACCCGGGTGTTGTGCAAGGTTTTGCCAAGCATAAGGAATGGGTCGATAAGGGTTACTTCAAAAAAGGCGAGCTGGGCTTCGAGTATGCCGAATATACCACGCAATTTACGAGCGGAGAAGCGGTGTTGATGTATGACGGAACATGGAAATCATCTGTATTCAAAGAAGGCCAGAGCGGTGAATCACTCATTGGCAAGGTTGGATTCTTCAATATGCCTCCGGTAGAGAACGGAGCAGGCGATCAGACGTCTTTGATGCGTGATGTGAACAATGGATACGGTTTCTCCGCATCCGTGGCAGACGATCCGCAGAAGCTGGAAGCAGTGAAAGCTTTTATCAAAAATTTCTACAATGAAGATATGCAGATCCGTGGCCTTGTGGAAGATGGGGTATTGCCTGCCATGAGGCTGGATGAGAAAGTGCTGACCGATAGTATCACGGATGATCTGATGAAAGAAATTGTGGCCGTGCTTAATGCGTCCAAGACGTCGTTCCCGGCATTTGATGCACTCGTTCAGGCCGATGTGACGACAGAGATCAGCAATCTGCAGATTCAGAAGTTGATTGGTGGGCAGACCACACCAGAGAAAATGGCAGAAGAGCTGCAAAAAGTGCAGGAGGAAGCAAACGCCTCAGTGGAATAGACCAATTCAAGTTGAAACTGCGATCGTTGAAGTGACTGAAGGAGGCTGACCATGAATACTTCACTCCGCAGCCCGTTAATCTATACGTTGTTTGTAATGCCAGCCCTAATCCTGTTTGTGATGTTCTTTCTATACCCTATTGGCAGTTCCCTGTATTACAGTCTGACGAGTTGGAATGGGGTGTCGGCTGAGCCACGTTTTGTGGGCTTATCCAACTATATGAAGGCACTGACCGATGAACGGTTTTGGATCTCCACACGGAATAACGGCTTTTTTATCGGATTTTCGGTACTGATTCAAGTACCCCTGATCGTCTTGTTTTCGCTTCTGATTGCCAATGTGAAAAGGCTAAAAGGTCTGTATAAAACAGCTGTTTTTTTACCATCCATCATGTCGACAGCCGTTATCGGTATTTTATGGGGGTTCATCTATGAGCCCAATATTGGACTGTTAAACAAAATGCTTCATGTGCTGGGCATCGATCCAATCTACTGGTTATCGGATAACCGATTTGCCATGTTGTCCATTTTGGTGACCAATGCCTGGCAGTGGACGGGATTTTACATTGTCATGGTGCTGGCGGCCATACTGGCGATTCCCCGTGATCTGGATGAAGCGGCCGCAATCGATGGTGCAACGGCGGTACAACGTGCAATGCGAATTACGTTGCCGCTGATCCGGCCGATCATTTCAGTGGTGATCATGTTGTCCATCGCAGGTGCCATGAAAGCAGCCGACATCGTAATTGTCATGACCAAAGGTGGGCCCGCTGGGTCCACTGAGGTTCTGGCGACTTACATGATCAAATACGCGATTACCAACTTCAAATATGGCTATGGCAATACCATTGCAGTGCTGATTTTTGCTCTGACGCTTGTGCTCACTGCGGTGTATCAACTGCTGGTAGCGAGGCGGGGCGAGAAGGTGGAATATTGATGGCAAAAAGCTTAAAAAGCAGTATACCTCATGTGTTGTTAATGTTGTATTTAATCGCGATTTTGTTTCCCTTTTTATTTGTAATCTTCTCTTCATTTAAGCAGGATAACAATGAAATCGCCTTGAATCCATTCGGTCTGCCTACAACATGGGAGTTTAACAATTACGTGGAGGCCTGGGTGAATGCCAAGATTGGCACGTATTTCTGGAACAGCCTGTACATTTCGGTTCTATCGTCGGCGTGTACGATTGTGCTGGGTGCCATGTTTGCTTTTGCCGTAACCCGAATGAGACACCGGAGATGGAGTCTGTTTCTGTACAGTCTGATTCTGGCGGGTATGCTTATTCCCAACAATGCACTTATGCTGCCGATCTATCTGCTTGTTCGCAAAATGGGCATATTGGATACGCATCTGGCGTTGATCGTGCCCTATGTGGCCAATGCGATCCCGTTTACAATTATTATACTGGCGGCTTTTATGCGTTCTCTGCCTGGAGAAATTGAGGAAGCGGCGGTCATGGACGGCTTGAGGGCCCCGGGTATCTTTGCTAAAATAGTGATACCTCTTACCGTTCCGGCTATTGTTACCGTTTTTATCGTTAATTTCCTCGGCAACTGGAACGAATTTTTACTCGCCAACTATTTCTTATCCACCGATAAATTGCGTACGCTGCCAGTGGGCATGGTCCAGTTTCGGGATCAATATCAGATGAACTATGCCCAGATGTCGGCAGGTATTGTATACAGTGTTGTACCTGTACTTGTGATCTACGCTATACTCCAGGAGAAAATTATAGAAGGAGTAACTGCAGGTGGTGTCAAAGGTTAATACCATGAACCAGTTGATAGGGAGAACGGGATATGAACTTGCGAATGAAGCTGGCCTTGGCATTTCTGCTGCTGATTATTGTACCGATGTGTGCGCTGGGCATTGGCATGTTTCTGGTCACATCACATACGATTGAGAAAAAGTACAATCAACAGGCCGAATATGCGCTTCAGGCCATTAGCTACAATATCGAGAATGTATTTCAGCAGATTAATAATGTTACCGACAACGGGATAGCGACATCGGTTTTTCAAATGGCGCTGAACGCCAAAGATCCGACCAAGCAGGATCTGGGAACCGGTAATCAGTTATCCCTGAATGCCAGCCAGCGCAATTTCCGTTCCCTTCTATATAATTATCCGTTCATCAGTTATGCCTTTTTATATGATTTGCGTTCTTCCGAGAACAACCAGATTGTCTCCATTTTCACCAAAGAAAATTTTCAAGCCCTTCCTTTTCAGCAATTCAAAGTGCATCCCTTATTCAACGAAATTCAGCAACTCAATGGCGTGCCCAAATGGCTCGCACCTTTGGAATATCCCGAATTAACGGGTGTAGAACCTGTCTTCACCCAGATCAGGCTGGTCAAAGAACTCAGTTATTTTCAAAATATCGGCGTGCTTGTTGTTCAGATCAAAAAAGGAGAGATTGACCGAATCTTCCGCCATCTGCAAATCAGCGATTCAGCACAGGATACGTCATTCCTTTTAATAAATGAGGAAGGACTGATCGTCTATGACCCCTCCGGACGTTACAATGGTAAGAACATGGAAAATTTGGGATCGAAATCCGGCGGTTATGGTCCCGGCTTTAACAGCGTCAGAACGGTCTTTGACGGCACGGAGAGCATTATCTCACAATATCACCTGAAGAATTATAACTGGAGTCTCGTCAGTGTCACTTCATGGGAAGCCTTATCTGCTGAAACAAATGCCTTTGCAGGTTGGTCGGTCATCATTATTCTGTTATGCTTGTTCGCCGCCATGATCTTTAATCTTTTTTTCATGAATCGTATTACGGGCAACATTGCTGTACTTGTAAGGTTTATGCGTCGTGTGGATGATGGAGATTTTAATGCGAGGGTGGAAGGAAAAGGATTTGACGAGATGCAGCTGCTTGCGCAGGGGTTCAATGAACTGTTGGACCGTATTGGCGGATTATTCCGTCGTGTTCGGGCCGAGCAACAGCAGAAGGCTCAAGCGGAACTACGTGTACTGCAAGCCCAGATCAAACCCCATTTTCTGTTCAATACCCTGGAATCCATTAATGGGTTGGCACTACGTGGCGAGGGCCGCAAAGTAAGCGAGATGGTCACCAGACTTGGCAATATGCTTCGCATTAGCATTCAGGATCAGGAGGAGATTCCGCTGGGTGAGGAGGTAAGGCATTTGCAGAGTTATCTGGAGATTCAACAGTACAGGTTCAGTGATTTGTTTAGGTATGAAATTGACATTCCACCTGATCTATATACCTCAATCGTGCTTAAGCTCACACTTCAGCCACTGGTGGAAAATAGCATTCAACATGGGTTTGAAGGGATCACATATCCAGGTGTGCTGCGGATAAGCGCCTATGAAGAGCGGGATCATCTGGTGCTGTGTGTGAAGGATAATGGGATCGGTATTCCCCAGGAAATGCTCGCGCGCTTTGAGTATATGGCAGCAGACCCGCCGGAATATATGCTAACTGAAGAAAGGGAATCATTGTCCGCCATTACGGAACGCCGAGGGTTGGGATTGAGAAGTGTGGCAGATCGCATTCGTATTCAATATGGGGCCGGATATGGCATATTTATATGTTCAGCACCGGGGTATGGCACAGTTATTCAATGTATCATTCCATTATATGAGCAGGAGGAAGCCGGATGAATCTGACTGCGTTGCTGGTTGACGATGAGCTGCCGATTTTGGAGAATCTCAGTTATATTCTACCCTGGGAAGAGATGGGGATTGAAATAACGGGTACAGCAAGAAGTGGTGCAGAAGCGCTGGATAAAGTGACTGAAAGTCATCCAGACATTATCTTATGCGATATTCGGATGCCGTCGATGGATGGATTGGAACTTATTCGATTGCTGCGAGAGCAGGGTGAAACGTGTGAAATTATTCTACTGACGGGATACCAGCAGTTTGAGTATGCTCGGACCGCTATCCGATATAACGTACATGAATACATATGCAAGCCAATTGATTATCTGAATCTGGAACTTAAACTGCGTGAGCTTGCAGAGCAGATCCAGAAGAGACGTCAGGAGAACGAGTCGGAGCGATATCAAAATATGGAGATGGCAAGTTGGATCAGACAAAAACAGTTGATTGACCTGTTGCGAGGAGAAGCACCGTTGAAGATTTCTGATCCTGTCTCTGTGCCTCAATTCATGCTTCCTTCTGTAGGCTATACATTACTGCTGGTAGATGCAGTCGGTTATTTTCGGCATTCCATTGGTTGGTCCGAGAGCCAGCACCAAAGATGGCATGAGGCGATGAGTTCCAGGCTTAGGGAAGTTACGGACAGAATCTCTAATGGCTGCGAGGTTCTGCGTCCCCGCAAAGGAGAGTGGTGCATCTTGCTCGAGGCATCGGGTGAGTGGAAACTTCAGTCAGAAGAATTGGCACATCAGCTTTTGTTTGAATTGAATGCGATATTGTCCATGGATTCAAACGTAAGCGCAAGGGTTGTTCAGGATGATGTATCCGTGAAACTGGAACAGCAAATCCATGCTCGGTATCAGCATTGTCAACGAATTCTAATGACACATCCGGAAAGTGCAGACAGCGTGCTGAAACCGGGATTCTCTTCATCTTCTTTATCATATGGTAATGAGACTTCCATAAAGGCGGGCACATGGATAACAAGAGAAGATCTGGAGCTTGTCACACGCTTCATTCGGCAATGGAATAAGCAGGGATTACTCGATGTAATAGATACGCTTAAACAGCGAATGAGGATTGCTGAGCAATCATTAGGCAGCATGGATGAAACCCATGTTCGCTATATGCTTGTACACATGCTTCGGGAACTGCGCGAAGTCAATGTCGTGGCCGAACAGGACGAAGTGAATTTCTGGAATGCTCTGCAAGAGGCTGTGTCCATGAGAGAACTGATTGAACTTGCAGAGGTCATTATCCATGCCTGTCAGGCTAAACAAACTCAGCCGCGTCCTCCAATAGCAGAACTAATTCGATCTGCATGTGATTACATGAACGCCAGACTGCAACAGGACTTGGGTATAGATGAAGTCTCGGATTGGCTGGGAATCAGCCCGGGTTACTTTTGCCAGCTATTCAAAACCCATATGGGGATAACTTTTGTTGAATATATGACTCAGAGACGTATGGAAAATGCCGCCTTGTTATTGAGTACAACCGAATGGAGCATTACAGCGATCGGAGAAGCAACGGGATTCAAGGAGCGCCGTTATTTCTCCAAAGTGTTTCATAAACACTTTCATATGAAACCATCGGAGTATAGGCAGAGCAAACGGCTGGGTTCGTAGTCTCCAAGGGGAAACGGAGGGAGAGATTGCATGAAACCATTGAATAATTTGACGTTGGAGCAAAAGGTAGGCCAATTGTTCATGTGTGGATTTCACGGTCAGCACGCAGATGAACAGATTACTCGCTTGATCCGTGAATATCACGTTGGGGGCGTCATCTATTTCCGGCGTAATGTAGAAAGTGTAAATCAATTGACGCGACTGTCCGCTGAACTGCAAGGTATTGCTGCTGAAGTGGGGGAATTGCCACTCATGATTTCGGTGGATCAGGAAGGTGGCATGGTCGCACGGATCGACAAAGATGGAGTGACCCAAGTGCCAGGTAACATGGCGCTAGGTGCGACAGGTAATCCGGAATATACCTTTGAATGTGCCCGAATTCTGGGTCGTGAGTTGAAAAGCATCGGTATTGATATGAACCTTGCGCCAGTGGTGGACGTGAATAACAATGCTCTTAACCCGGTGATTGGCGTACGGTCATATGGTGAAAATGCCGAGAGGGTAGCTGAGCATGGAGCAGCGGCTATTACCGGTTATCAATCACAGGGCATAGCTGCAACAGCGAAACATTTTCCGGGGCATGGTGATACCACGGTAGATTCTCACCTCGGTTTGGTCACAGTGCCTCATGATCGAAAAAGGTTGGAACAGATAGAATTGCTACCGTTCCGCCAAGCTATTGAGGCAGGAGTCGATGCTATCATGACGGCTCATGTTATCTTTCCGGCGATTGAAACGGAGCCTATTCCGGCAACATTATCACGTAAAGTGTTAACCGGGCTGTTGCGCGAAGAAATGGGCTTTGAGGGCATTATTATTACTGACTGTCTTGAAATGCATGCGATATCCAAGCCATATGGGGTAGCTGAGGCTGCCATTCGTGCTGTGGAGGCAGGAGCAGATCTGATTCTGGTGAGTCATACCTTGCAAGATCAGGTTGCTTCAGTGGACGCAATCGTCGAAGCAGTTCGAACAGGGCGAATATCGGAAGAGGTTATTCATCAGGCGTTGGAACGCATTATTACATGGAAAAGAAAGCGCTGCGGGCATCAGAATGATTCTCCTGTTTCGCCGAAAGCGAGTGAAACGGTCGAAGCAGCAGATGTTGAACCTGTTGATTGCACTGAACCCAGTGATCCTAGTGATCCAAACGAATCGACGCTGTTCAAGATTGCTTCAAGCAGTATTACCATCGTTCATAATGATGGTCTGCTGCCGCTGAATCCAGAGCAGGACGTGTATGTCATCTGGCCTGAGGTTGTGCAACGGACAGAAGTGGATGAACCATGGTCCCATACAGATTCCCTTGGCGTGGCGTTATCGCAGCTGCGAGGCAGAGTTCGTGAGCGTAAAATAACAACTCAGCCATCATATGATGAAGCAGATCAGATATTGAAGGATGTGTCGGATGCTGAGCAGGTCATCGTATGTACTTACACCTCTGCAGGTCACCTTCCCAAAGGGCAACGGTATTTAGTTGAAAAGCTTAGTGAAAATCATTCGCTAATTGTAATTGCTCTACGTAATCCATATGATCTGCTGGAAATTTCGATGCCCGGAAGTTATGTGTGTACCTATGAAAATACGCCTACAGTCGTCCGGGCATTGTCCCATGTGTTAACCGGTGGGCTACAGCCAACAGGAAGTCTGCCTGTCCGTTTACGTTAGACATATTCAGTCTTTCTATCTCTCTAAGGCATGGTGCTAATCGACCATCTCCTGGAGAGATTTTTTTGTTGGGATTTGCTATTGGGTTAATTTGGGAGTAGATGCTAAAAAAGATTATTGATAGATCATTATTTTCATAGTATTTTCCTTCTATTAAGAGTTTACAATTCTCCTGTTAAATTTTTAGCAACTTTTCCCGGTCCCAAGCGTCTAATAATATGACTTTTTGAGGGGGATATTTATAAAATGGGAGCAGAAGGAGCCAAAGACAAAGAATGAATTTGAAGAAGAAATTGTCCATACTTACCGCTTTTGCTGTTTTTCAGGCGTTTGCAGTGATCCCTGCTAATGCACAATCAGCTGATCAGAGCGATACTACACCAGTGAATACAGCCAAAGTTAAATCCGTGGAGGTTGTGAAGAAAGAACAAACCATCGCGGAATCCGAAGTGAAATCCGGAACAGACACTCCAACATCAAATAATGAAACAACTGAAGAAGTGAATCCTGATACAGATGTTCCTACAGGAACAGACGTGACTCCTGTTGAGCCGGTAACGGAACCTAAGGACGAAGAAGGTACAGCTGAGGAAACACCTGCACCAGTAGAAGTGGAGCAACCGTCTGCAGGGAATTCATCTGTCGCTGGAGGCGGGGGCGGAGACCTAACGCTGTATATGAACAGCGACAAAATGATGCAAGATGGCAAAACATATCTTGCCGGACAGCCAATGGCTGTTAAAAACGGTGTATCCTATGTAGCCATCCGTGCCCTGGTAGATCGGGTCGGCTATGATGTTAAATACGATAACACAACCAAAGAAACGATCATTATTAGTGGGGAAGATGAGCTGCGTTTCAAAACAAACAGCACAATCTATACCGTTAATGGTGTATCCAGATCGATGAAGGGTCCTGCTTATCAACAAAAGAATACGTTCATGGTGCCACTGACGTCGATTACACAGGCCCTGAACATCACATATAAAGTAAATCAGCCAGCCAAAACGGTTGTATTGAATCTGAGTACCAAACCGGTAGCCAGCTTCACGGTACAAAAAGAAGTTTTTGCTGGAGACCAGGTAACCTACACAACCAGATCCAGTTCACCCAAGGGACTCAGCATTGTTGATGAGCGTTGGACTGGCCGTCAGGATTCATTCGACCAACCAGGTATATATACGGTAACCTATGCGGTCCAGGATTCAAGTGGCCAATGGAGTGATCCGTATTCGGTTACGATTAAGGTTGAAAGACCGAATCTGCCACCTGTAGCGATGTTTACGACAGATAAGGAAGAATACAAAATGGGTGAGAAAATCACCTATATTGATCAAAGCACAGATGATGAAAATGCGATTGTAAAAACAGAATGGGAAAACAATGCACTTGCATTCTTTGTTCCAGGACCGAAGACCGTAACGATTACAGTTACCGATAAACATGGTGCTAGCGACAGCTATACCAAGACCATTAATGTTACGGGCGAAACGCTATACAGTTTGTCCGACTTCAACCAATTGTTCACTCCAGTCGGTGAGAAGTTCACCTTCGACGGTGGAGGAGTACCGGCATTGGAGAAAGTTCCTTTCACGTATTATGACGAACCAAGTCTGCTGATCCGCAGTAACAGCCCGGAAACCGTAAATACGGAAGGTATTGTCTACAAGGAATCTTCCTTCGGACAGACGCGCTTCATGATTCACCATGTGAACAACACGGGCAAAAACGTGAAAATGTACGTTGTAGCCACAAACAACAATGCCTACACGGCGTCCATTGAGCAGCAAAACATGGGCTTTGCAGGACCGTCTCCTTTTGCAACGGTAGCTGGGAAATTGTCAATTGACCGTTGGTTCCAGTCCATACAGAATGGAACCGGACAAAAGAAAGTGTACATCCAGCCAGGAGAAAGCAAGCTGATTCTCAATGATCTGAGCGTTCTTCCGATGAAACAGGGACAAGTCATCTCCTTGTATTCGGATGTATTCAGTGATTATGAACTGGATTATAACATTATCATGATCGAAGAAAACAAGGACCCGATGGAAGTGTTGTCGAGTCTGCCAGTTCTGGATCGTGATGGGGTCCACAACCGCGGAACATACCCGAATGCAACACGGATTATTACGTATGATCAAGAAGTAGGGTCGAAGCCTGCACGTCTTCCACTTGGAGATAATGCAAGTGATCCAAACCTTGTAGGAACGGATCCTATGGCGTACACAGCAGCTTCCAACGCAGGTAACTTCGGTGTATTGTACAAAATTACATTGAATAACGTTGCTCCGCGCACGTTGATTTCATTCAACCCTCGTGGGGGCAGATACTCAGGTGTGGCACTTGTGAATGGACAGGTCGTTCAGATTTCCACAGGTAAATCTGTAACTGCACCTAATGAGCAAAGCGTTATGTATCGTACAGGTTCGTACGGCGAGAGTGTAATCATTCTCTTCTCGGCTGCACCAGGTAGTAACTTGCCTGTTAACCTGCTGTTCACGCCGCTTCCAGCTGAAAAGTAATATCATGAACATGCACGGACGGTTTGGAGTGAAAGCTTATATCATATATACCCGTTCACCCCAAAAGTCGCCCGAACGATTGATCATCTGAACCGTCATGAAGGGACTTCATCAAATGCAATGTCATTAGCTCCAAGCTAAACGTAATGGCAATGCATGAGTATGGAGTCCTTTTTATGTGTTGTTGGAATGACCTAACACGGTGTCTTCGTTGACTCTAATCGTAAATTGATGCATTATTAGAGGTATACAAGAAAGCAAAAGTTTTCCCTTTTGCCGAATAAACTGTCGCTCTATGAATGATGCAAAATGCTCGTATGACAGGAGGTGCTTTAGATCATGCTGTCGACAGAACAGATTATTTCGACCATGTCCTCACAGGGGCTTCGCATTACCGATCAGCGGAAAACACTGGCCCGGTTATTTGCCGAGTCTCCCGGGTATCTTACACCCAAGGACGTCTATGAATATATGGGTAAGACTTACAGCGGACTGAGTTTTGACACAGTATATCGGAATTTGCGGGTGATGCAGGAACTGGGTGTACTGGAACAGGTCATCTTCGAAGATGGCGTTAAATTCAAAGCACACTGTAGTGAAGATCATCATCACCATCATATGATCTGTCTGAAGTGTCAGAAGACATATCCGATTGTTTTTTGCCCGATGCAGCTTGCGGATGCGCCTGAGCAATTTCAGGTTGTAGATCACAAGTTCGAGGTATTTGGATATTGCAAGGACTGTGCTGAGCATGCTCCGGCCAAAGCGGCGTCCGGACATCAACACGCTCACGGGAAGCACTGACCATGAAGTTATCGCGCAGAATTGCTCAGGCACCCATTCGGGTGTACCGCAACTATATCTCTCCATTAACGCCGCCAACTTGTCGGTTCTATCCGAGCTGTTCGGCTTACGCCATGGAGGCGATTGAAGTACACGGTGCGCTCAAGGGCTCGTTGCTAACAGCAAAACGCATTGCCAAATGTCACCCGTTTCATCCAGGTGGAGTGGATCTGGTACCGCCGAAGGCGGAGAAGTCTATGATGGTATCGGAGTAACCGATATAGTTGGAAGTATTCGGGTAGCCTGAAAGCAGGCCAGGATTGAAGTTGAGTAAGCTGTCCACTTGACAAAGGGGGCCGCATTTCAGTATATTTTTCCTATATATGCGGGTTCAAAAAGTCTGGTTTTACTTTTTGAACAACTTCTATATGATTTTCCAGTGAAGGGATAAGTACAGACACACCCCCAGTGCAGAGAGCCGGATGAGCTGAGAACCGGTCTGGGAGGAGGATGGAACATGGTCCCGGAGGAACCTCTTTCGAGCGTGCAGACAGTGATTTCAGAGCTGCTGTCGTAAGGCTGAGGCGTGATCCAGCGTTAATGGGCGGTCGAAGGACCGACAGAGCCTGTGTTTTGCGAAAAACATGGGGAATTTGGGTGGTAACACGTGAGAGCAACTCTCGTCCCATAGGGGCGGGAGTTTTTTGTGTTCTTTTTTAGTTGTTTTGGACGAAGGGATCACATGAAGCAGGAACATTTGAAGGAGGAGAAGTCATTCATGGCTGACCAAAAAACATTTTATCTGACAACCCCGATTTATTATCCGAGTGACAAATTGCATATTGGGCATGCGTATACAACGGTGGCAGGAGATGCGATGGTTCGTTACAAGCGTCTACGCGGTTACGATGCTCATTATCTGACTGGAACCGATGAACATGGCCAGAAGATTGAGCGCAAGGCACAAGAGAAAGGACAGACACCGCAAGCTTTTATCGACGATATCGTTGTGGGGATCAAGGAACTGTGGAACAAGTTGGACATTTCCAATGACGACTTTATCCGTACAACCGAAGAGCGTCACAAAACCATTGTTCAGGATATCTTTGACCGTTTGCTGAAACAGGGAGATATCTACAAAGGTGAGTACGAAGGCTGGTACAGCATTCCCGATGAGACGTATTACACGGAGACTCAACTGGTGGATGTAGAGAAAAATGAGAAGGGTGAGATTATCTCGGCCAAGAGCCCAGATAGCGGACATCCGGTTGAATTGGTCAAAGAAGAATCATACTTCTTCCGTATGAGCAAATATGCAGATCGTTTGTTGAAATATTATGAAGAGAACCCGGGCTTTATTCAGCCGGAATCCCGTAAGAACGAGATGATCAACAACTTCATCAAGCCAGGTCTTGAAGATTTGGCCGTATCGCGGACTACATTTGAATGGGGCGTCAAAGTTAAAGGCGATCCAAAACACGTGGTTTACGTGTGGATTGATGCGTTGTCCAACTATATTACAGCTCTGGGCTACGGTTCATCCGATGCATCTCTGTATAACAAGTTCTGGCCTGCGGATGTACATCTGGTAGGTAAAGAAATTGTTCGTTTCCATACGATTTACTGGCCAATCATGTTAATGGCGTTGGATCTGCCTTTGCCAAAGAAAGTTTTCGCACATGGCTGGTTGTTGATGAAGGACGGCAAGATGTCCAAATCAAAAGGCAATGTCGTTGATCCAGTGACCCTGATCGACCGCTACGGTCTGGATGCATTGCGTTACTACCTGCTGCGTGAAGTGCCATTTGGTTCTGATGGTACGTTTACACCGGAGAGCTTCGTAGAACGTGTCAACTCCGACCTCGCGAACGATCTGGGTAACCTGTTGAACCGTACAGTTGCGATGGTAGACAAATATTTTGAAGGCAAAGCCCCTGCGTTTGCTTCGAATGTAACGGAATTTGATGCTTCGCTGGAAGAAGCAGGCCATGCTACGGTGGAAAAAGTGGAACAGGCGATGGAAAACCTGCAGTTTTCCGTAGCACTGACGGCGATCAGCCAGTTTGTCAGTCGCACCAACAAATACATTGATGAGACGCAGCCTTGGGCGCTGGCTCGTGATGAAGCGAAACGCGATGAATTGGCATCCGTTATGTCTCACCTGATCGAAAGCTTGCGGATTGCTTCCATTCTGTTGCAACCGTTTCTGACACGTGCTCCTCATAAAATCTGGGCACAGCTCGGTATTCAGGAAGGTGAACTCACGGCTTGGGATTCAGCCAAGCAATGGGGTCTGGTTCCAGCTGGAAATGCCTTGCAAAAAGGGGACCCAATCTTCCCTCGCCTGGATTCTGAACAGGAAATTGCTTATATCTCAGAAGCAATGACTGGCGGTCAAAAAGCGGCACAGCCTGAAGCAAGTCAAGCAGAAGCTGGAGCTCCGGCAGTTGTTGAACCGGTGACTACACCTGAGGGCACGGAAGAGATCGGTATTGACGATTTTGCCAAAGTTGAACTGCGTGTCGCGCAAGTCATTGCCTGCGAACCGGTCAAAAAAGCAGATAAGTTGCTGAAATTGCAGCTGGATCTGGGATATGAGCAGCGCCAGGTTGTATCGGGAATCGCAAAGTTCTATTCGCCAGAAGAGATGGTTGGACGCAAAGTCATCTGTGTAACGAACCTCAAACCAGTTAAACTTCGTGGTGAACTGTCCCAGGGCATGATTCTTGCAGCGTCCCATGGTGACCAGCTTACACTTGCTACAGTACCAGAGAACATGCCTAATGGCGCACAAGTGAAATAAGAATATAAATGAATCAATTTCATAATACCTTTAGCTGCTTCAATCAAGGCTAGATATAGATCAAAACGGTTCAATTTGTCTATATCTAGTTACAAAAATCAATGTTTATTGAGTTATGAATTTGATTCAAATCCTGTCATAAAAATGACACAAGGTGGCCCGATGTAATTCGGGCCCCTTTTTTTGTTGATATCATTCGCATCTTAAGGGAGGAGAACAAGCATATACTGTTATGAACTTCGTACTTCGGGAGAGAATGAATAGGACGAGATAGCTTGACAAGTAGGTTCAGGTTACCTATAATTCTTTCAGTAATGTTTACGATTAAGAGATGCGGAGTGAATCATAATGACATTTTATAAAGTGCAACATCAAGTTCAGGCTAACCGGACTGGGAAGACGAGCAAAAGAGGCAACATGAAGTTACTGTGGACGGGTTTGCTTATTCTCACTTTGCTGGTATTATCTGCGTGTGGGCAGAATAGTTCCGATAGTGCCAAGATGGTGGAAGGTAAGGTAAACGTCGTGACGACATTTTATCCTGTATATGCTTTTACGGCTGCAATTGGTGGAGAAGATGCCAATGTCATTAACCTGCTGCCAACGGGAGTAGAGCCACATGACTGGACTCCGAAGAGTCAGGATATTGTCAATACGTCAAAGGCACAGCTGTTTTTCTATAATGGAGCTGGACTGGAAGGATGGGTACCGAATTTCTTGAAGTCGCTGAACAGTGATACACAGGTGAAGTCTGTTGCCGTCAGTGAAGGCGTTAAGCTGTTAACCACTGAGGGTGATGATGGGCATGGTCACGGCGAAGAGCATGAAGACGAGCATGCAGATGAACACGCAGACGAGCACGCAGATGAGGCGGGCAGTGAAGATGTAGCTGATCATCATACTGATCCACATACGTGGGTTAGTCCGAAATCAGCCATGATCATGGCTGAAAACATTAAAAATAGTCTGGTCGAAGCAGATCCTGATCACAAAGCAGGTTACGAACAACGGTATGAAGCGCTTCGTACGAAGCTTGAGACGCTGGATCAGCGTTTTACAGATGAACTGGCTACGGTACCGAACAATGAAATTGTTGTCTCGCACCAAGCGTTTGGCTACCTTGCGCGTGATTATGGATTAACCCAACATGCCATTATGGGACTTTCCCCGGATGCTGAACCGACAGGACAGGATATTGTGAAGCTTGCGAAACTCGTTAAAGATGAAGGTATCAAATACATCTTCTTCGAAGAGCTGGTATCTGACAAATTGGCGAAAACATTGGCAAGCGAAGCAGGCGTGGAGACTATGGTCCTTAATCCGGTTGAGGGATTGACCAAAGAGCAAGCAACAAACGGGGATGATTATTTCACCCTGATGGAGAAAAATTTGCAAAATCTGCTGATCGCATTAAAATAAGATAGAATGAAGGATTCAGACATAAGAGTCTTTACCGTTCGCGGTGAAGGCTCTTAGGACGCTATGAGATCCTTATATATAATGAAGGGCGGCTTTGCCATGCAGCAAATCATGCCATTATGTCATGATCCAATTATAGAGATCGAGAAACTATCATTTTCCTATGGGGACCAGCGAGTGATTGAGAATCTCGATTTTATGGTCCAGGAGCGGGACTTTGTCGGGATTATCGGTTCCAATGGGGCGGGTAAAACGACATTGCTGCGCATGCTGGTAGGACTGTTACCTCCTGCGCAGGGAGATATCAAACTATTTGGACAATCGATCCGCAGGTTCAAAGATTGGGACCGAATCGGGTATGTGCCACAAAAGAATGCATTTAACCCGTTGTTCCCTGCGACGGTTCGTGAAGTGGTCATGTCCGGCTTGTACAATAACAAAAACATGTTCCGTCGTATGTCTCGCAAATGTCAGCAACAGTGTACAGATGCAATGCAGGTCATGCGGATCGAGGATCTGGCGAACAAACGTATTGGTCAGTTGTCCGGCGGTCAGCAGCAGCGTGTATTTTTGGCACGAGCGCTTATCAATCACCCGGATCTGCTGATTTTGGATGAACCAACGGTAGGTATTGATGCTGAATCACAAGCCAGTTTCTTTGAACTGATTACGCATATGCATGAACATCACCGGATGACTTTTCTGATGGTGTCTCATGATATGGACCGGATGGAGAGTTATCTGGGTTCCGAAGCTGCGGTAACGAATGGCAAAATTAATTTCCATGTCCGTCATTCGCATGAGTTGCAAGATTGTGCCGAGACCAATCTGCAACATACTACTGCACAGGTACGCTAGCCGTGTTTATGGCCCATTAGATTAGAGCAAGGCCGAAGGAGTCGTGTTTGTTTTGGAAATATTAATGAGTGATTTTTTTCAGCGTGCGCTGGCGGGTGGATTGTTAATTGGCATCACCGCTCCGCTGATCGGACTGTTCCTGGTGTTACGGCGGTTATCCATGATCGGAGACACCTTGTCTCATGTGACCATCGCCGGCGTTGCACTCGGATTCCTGATTGAAGTATATCCCATTGCGGTAGGTTTGATATTTGCCGTACTTGCTTCATTTGCGATAGAGAAATTACGCAAAGCGTACAAGAGTTATGCCGAATTATCGATTGCCATTATCATGTCCGGAGGCGTGGCGCTTGCTTCATTGTTCTTCACGCTGGGCAAAGGATATAATGCAGATGTCATGAGTTATTTGTTCGGCAGTATATATACATTAGACGCTACAGATCTGAAGCTGGTAGGTGTGGTTACGCTGATCGTGGTGATCGTGGTGGCGTTGTTACATAAGGAATTTTTCCTGCTTAGCTTTGAGGAAGATGCAGCGGCGGTTACAGGGTTGCCTGTGAGAATTCTGAACATGTTAATCACTGTGATGACCGCACTCGTCATTAGCACGGCAATTAAGATTGTCGGTGCGCTTCTGGTATCAGCGCTACTGACCATTCCGGTAGCGGTCAGCCTATTAATGGCCCGAAGTTTCAAATCCGCCATTATTCTGTCCGTGGTTATCGGCGAAATTGCCGTAGTCCTTGGACTGGTCGTAGCAGGCATCTGGAACCTCGCACCTGGAGCAACGATCGTATTATTGCTGATCATGATGCTGATTCTGACGATGATTGGAAAAAAAGGGTTCCGAGCCTGACGCTGAACGAGCAAGCACGAGAGCCCAAGGAAGGGAGACATCCGCTTCATGCCTGATGTTAATGTATGGATGGCTTTTGTAGCAGGTTTGGTCTCATTTATATCACCATGTTGTCTTCCGCTGTATCCATCATACCTTTCCTATATCACAGGTATGACGGTGCAGCAATTGAAGGATGACCGCAATCAGCGAGAAGTCCGTTTTAAGACCATGACGCACACGCTGGCGTTTATTTTAGGCTTCTCGGCTGTATTTTATTCGCTTGGCCTGGGTGCCGGATTGTTTGGCCAATTTTTCAATGATAACCGCGAACTGATTCGTCAATTGTCTGCGATTCTGATTATGCTTATGGGATTGTTTTTGCTTGGTGTGTTCAAGCCGCAGTTTCTGATGAAGGAACGCAAGTTGGATATGAAATGGAAACCTGCAGGATATTTGGGCTCTTTTATTTTTGGCATCGGTTTCTCAGCAGGCTGGTCGCCCTGTATTGGCCCCATTCTGGCAACAATCATTGCGATGGCTGCGAGTGAGCCCACAACATGGCTGGCGCTGATTACAGGCTATACTGCAGGGTTTGCAATACCTTTCTTTATTTTGGCTTTCTTCATCGGTTCGACACGCTGGATCTTACGGTATTCCAATGTCATGATGAAGGTTGGAGGAGCATTGATGTTGTTCCTTGGCGTATTACTTTTTACTGATCAGATGACGAAGATTACCATCTGGTTGCAGCAGATTACACCAGACTGGATGATTATTTAAGCGCATGAACTGAATCTTAATTTAAAAAAAGTATGGCAAAGCGGGCTGCATAAAACCAGAGTTATTCTGGTCATGTAACCTGCTTTTTAATCGTTTGTCAGGAATACTAATATCAGCATATGATTTGGGCTGTTTTCCGTTTAGGTGAAGTAATCAATATTGGCTAATGGAAAATGTTCAAAAATCCGCTCCGTAATGAACTCCCGCAGCGCATCCTGCTGGTCATCCTTATACACATACTTGTACTGGCCCCAGCGGCCCCATTTCATCTTGCGTTTCTCGATATCCATCTCGAGCTTGGTCTTGGGATAACGCTTCTCAATGGTTGCTTTGGCCGTTTTGGTGAAACGGTGCTGGATCATCTCAAACGTAAGATCCGTGGTTGCTTCCTCTGGCAGTGTATCTGCCAGCTTCTGCAACAGCTCCGAGTATCCTTCTTCCCAACCTTCATACCACATAATAGGAGCGATAATGAAACCCAGAGGATAACCGGCGTGTGCAATTTTGCCAGCAGCTTCAATGCGTTCTGCAAATCTGGAGGTAGCCGGTTCAAAGTTTTTGATGACATAATCCGAATTGACACTAAACCGGATACGGGTGTGGCCGTTATGCTTAATGTTCAGCAACGGATCAACGTGATGATATTTAGTTACGAACCGCAAGCGTCCATATTCTTCTTCCGCCATAAAACGGATCAAGTCACTTAAATTCTCCGTGATATGCTCCAGTCCTACGGGATCAGAAGTACAGGCGGCTTCAAATCGCGTGATTTCAGGCGCGCGTTCTTCGATGTATCCTTTCGCAGCCTGAATGATCTCCTCGGTATTAACATAGACACGAACATAAGGTTTGGCACCAAGAGTAGTTTGAAGATAACAATAATGGCAGTGCCCCATGCAGCCTGTAGAGATGGGAATGGCATATTCCGCTGAAGGTTTCGACTGATCGAACTTGAGTGTTTTGCGCACACCAACGACCAGAGTACGCTTCGCCATCCGGTACTTTTCTTGTTCGGTTTCACCCGGCAAATTCGTGATCCGGTTATGCGATGTGGTCATCTGATAAGGTATGTTTTTGGATGTGACCCACTCCATAATACGTTTGCCTTTATCATATTCCAGCGCGCCGGGTTCAAAGTACACCAAATCGGGAATAAAGGGTTTAGTACCTTTTGCTTTACGAGATGGCGGTGAGGCTACACTTGTACTCACGAAATCATTCCTTTCGATGCGGGACTTAGCTTAGTTTGCCTCGTTCGGTAAAAAGTCACGCCTGCCAATTACTTGTGTAACAGTGCGCTCTGAATTGTGCAGGACTTGCCAATGCGTATTGATAACATGTATCATTATAAGATAGGGACCAGGCACGAATAGGGCCGGTCAGAGAGAAAAGAGGGAAGCAGATGCCAACGCCCAGTATGGAAGATTATTTGGAGCGTATATACAAATTAATTGATGAAAAGGGCTATGCTCGTGTGTCTGATATAGCTGAAGGACTGGAAGTACATCCTTCATCGGTGACGAAGATGATCCAAAAGCTGGACAAAGACGAGTACCTGATCTATGAGAAGTACCGCGGACTGGTGCTTACGCCAAAAGGCAAAAAGATGGGCAAACGTTTGATGGAGCGCCATCATCTGCTTGAACAATTTTTGACAACGATTGGTGTTCAGGAAGAAAATATCTACAATGATGTTGAAGGCATTGAACATCACCTGAGCTGGGACTCCATTACTTGCATTGAGTCCTTGGTTGAATACTTCCGTCAGGATGAGAGCCGGTTACGTGACCTCAAAAATCTTCAGGACATCATGAGTAATACGGAGTCTTAAGTTTCAGCAGTGGAATAAACATGGTGATATACAATGAATCGTATCCTGTGATCAAAGGATGCTTCTTGCCGTTTCAATGGCAGGAAGCATTTTTTTTGTGTATTCACACCATAATTTGGTGATATTCGCAACTAAACAACCGTTAGGAGCGTCTATTAAACTAGTAGAATTTACCGCAAATTATAATGATTTTGGAGGATTGCACTGATGAACGTTCGTAAAGGATTGATGCTGCTGCTCATTTTTGTACTTGGATTACAGACAGCAGTTATGACAGCACAAGCAGCTGGGCAGAAGGAAATCGCTATTTTTCTGGATGGCAACCGTTTGGAATCGGATGTATCACCTTACATCCTGCCCAAAGTAAATGTAACGATGGTACCTCTGCGTGTTATTAGTGAAGGACTGGGTGCGTCTGTTCTATGGTCTCAGGCTACACGTACCGTAACTATCCAGAAATCCGATTCGGTCATCACCATGACGAGCGGACGCCAGCAGGCAACCGTGGATAACACTGTAGTCGGTCTGGATGCATCGGTAGAATTAAAGCAAGGTCGGGTCATGGTACCCATTCGATTCGTCAGTGAGAACCTTGGCATTCGAGTGAACTGGAATCAGGCAGCCCAGACCATTGATCTGTACACAGGAGATGAATCAGTACCAACCCCTGAACCAACACCGGCAACCCCAGCAGAGCCTGGAGGCACGGGTACTGTACCAGCTTCTGAAGAGATGCGGGGAGCCTGGATCTCCACTGTGAATGGAGACTGGCCTTCATCCGGGGCCAAGGGAAATGTAGAGAAGCAAAAGCAGGAATACACGAAACAGCTTGATACTCTACAAGGTATGGGCATTAACGCCGTATTTGTCCAAGTGAGAGCCAACGGGGATGCCATCTATCCTTCAGGTCTGGTACCTTGGAACAGTGTGCTGACAGGGACACAGGGTAAAGATCCAGGCTATGATCCCCTCGCGTTTATGGTTGAGGAGGCACACAAACGAGGTCTGGAGTTCCACGCCTGGTTCAATCCGTTTAGAGCAACGAACTCAGCGAGTACATCGAACTTGGCTGCAAACCACATCTCCAAGCTTCATCCCGACTGGATTGTGAATGCATCCGGCAAAATGTACATTAATCCGGGTATCCCGGAAGCCAGACAGCATATTATCGATACGATCATGGAAGTGGTCAATCAGTATGATATTGATGGTGTACATCTGGATGATTATTTCTATCCATCCAATGTGACCTTTAATGATGATGCAGCCTTCAAAACCTATAACAAATTGAATACCAAAGACCGTGCTGAATGGCGTCGGGACAATATCAATCAGTTCGTCAAGCAGCTCGGACAGAGCATTCACAGCGTGAAAGCTAACGTTGAATATGGAATTAGTCCATTTGGTGTATGGCGTAACAAATCCGTTGATCTGACCGGCTCTGATACCAAAGCAGGAGTAACCGCGTATGACAGCATGAATGCAGATGTGCGGACATGGATTAACCAGGAGTGGATCGACTATGTTGCCCCTCAGGTGTATTGGAGTATGACACTGAGCGTAGCCCGATATGACAAAGTCGTGGACTGGTGGGCGAATGAAGTGGCTAACACGAATGTGAAATTGTATATCGGCCACTCTCCTTATAAGTTAGGTACGCCGGAGATTGGCTGGCAGACATCACAGGAGATCATCGATCAGCTGAACTATAACAAGAAGTATGCTTCGGTTAAAGGGGATATTTTCTTTAGTTCACAGTACCTGACGAAGAACCCTCTCGGCCTGATTGCCAAATTGAAAGCCTACTATGGTCTATAAAACATTTTAACAATACAGTGATAAGACAAACCCTTGTTCTCATAGAGTGGCAGTAGAAACGTGGCTGCCTGGAGAACGGGGGTTTTGTTGTGTTAATTAACGCAGTGTTTGAAGGTGGAGGCGTCAAGGGAATTTCGCTTGCGGGTGCTGTGCAGGGTGCTCAAGACTGCGGCATTCAGTTTAATCGAGTGGCTGGCACGTCATCCGGTTCCATTGTAGCTGCTCTGCTAGCGGCGGGTTACCGGGCCGAAGAGATGAAAGTCATTATTGAGAATACACCGTTTGCTTCATTGCTGCGTCGTTCCCCCATATTTAATACCCGATGGATCGGACCCGCAGCAAGGCTATTCTTGAAGAAAGGACTGTATTCGGGAGAAGCGCTGGAATCATGGATTCGCAAGATGCTGGAGCAGAAAGGGATTCGCACTTTTGCTGACTTGCCGCAAGGCAAGCTGCTCATTACGGCATCAGATATATCCAATGGGACCATTCTGGTGCTGCCAGATGATATTCGGCGGTTCGGAATTGATCCTGCCAAGCTGGATGTTGCGAAAGCGGTACGTATGAGTTGCAGTATTCCATATTTTTTCGATCCGGTAGTCATACGCAAATCGCCAGTATTCTCCAAAGGCCTACCTTTTCAAGATCAGTTCGTATATGTAGTGGATGGTGGATTGCTTAGCAATTTTCCGCTGTGGCTCTTCGATGGTGATCGTTCGGAACGAGGGGGAGACATGATTCCGGTTGTCGGATTTAAAATGGTGGGTAAGACGGAAGTGGAACCTGCCCGGATTAAAGGACCGCTAAGCATGCTTCAGGCCCTTGTGGAGACGATGCTCACAGCACATGATGAGCGCTACATCGAACAGATTAACCGGTTTCGTACAGTGAAGATACCAACGCTTGGGATTAAACCGACGCAATTTCATTTATCGTTACAGGACAGCACAGCCTTATATCGATCAGGCGCTACCGCAGGGAGCGAATTTTTCAACGGATGGAATATGAAAATGTATGATGAACAACTGGACAAACAAAGAAAAGAATTGCGCAAGAAACAGGCAGAAGCTCCACCTCTGATTCCTGTATAAACGTGAAAAAAGCAATTCTCCGCATGTTGGGAGAACTGCTTTTTTGTATGTTCATGTTCAGTACCTTTTAGTGAAATTTCGGTATATCTTCATCGCTTTTCCCTTTTTGTCCTTGAATTACTTGGAAAGGATAATCCTTGCGTTTCTTCGAAGAGCCGCTGCTCTTTCTGGCACTGGACTGTGCATTGACTTTCGCCATGGTTCGTGCGGATGGCTTAATCTTTGGTGATTTGTTTTTTTGTGCCCAGCGACGAGGCGGATACTTATACAGCAGGAATACAGCTCCGAACACGACCAGAGGGATGATGATTCTGGATGGGCTGGCGCTCCCCAGCCAAGTCAAAACCCCAACAGCAGCTAGTGCGATGAACGTCCAAAATAAGATTGCCTGCTTGTTCATATCATTCACCCTTTCACAGGATCGAGTGTTGCAACAGGTACTTCTGATCTAGCGGAGACATTGGCGAGCTTGGCATCCAACTCACGCATACGGTTAAACGAAGCAATCGATACTTCGACCTGTTCGTTGGTCGGTTCTTTTGTTGTCAGCAATTGCAACCATAATCCCGGGTATCCGAGATAACGCAGTACAGGAATATCACGTACCGAGTTCGTAAGCTTTAACAGCTCAAAAGAAATACCCAATACAACAGGCAACAACAGCAGACGCTGACCCATCCGTTCCCAGAGGTTATCGTACGTGAACAGGGAGTACAGAAACACTCCAATAATGACAGTCAACATAATAAAGCTGCTTCCGCAGCGGTAGTGCAGTCGGCTGTATTTTTGCACGTTCTCCGGTGTCAATTCTTCACCAGCTTCATGTGCGCTGATTACTTTGTGTTCCGCTCCATGATACTGGAAGAGACGTTTGATCATTGGTGTCTGTGAGATTAACCACAAGTAGGCGAGCAACAGGATCAGCTTGATGCCGCCTTCCAGTAAATTATGCAAAAATTGATTGTCGAATGCATTTTTGAATAGAAAATTCTCGATAACAACAGGAAGCAATGTAAGCACAACTTTACCGAAAAGGAATGAAAGGATGGCTACCGCAGTCACACCAATGATCATGCTAAGGCTCCAGCCCGAACCTTCTTTCTCTTTTTGCTTGGCTTTCTCTTCCGGTTCCAGTTCATCATCAGCATAGGCGTCAGCAGAATAATTGAGATGTCTGCTACCTTTGACACTCGAATCTATAATGCTGACAATTCCGCGTAATAAAGGAATCCGCCGCAATTTCGTGACCCAGGACTTGTCTTGCTTGGGAACTTCCAGATACGTAATTTCGCCGTCTTTTCTGCGAACAGCTGTAACGTTGACATGTTTCCCACCGAACATTACGCCTTCAATGACAGCTTGCCCCCCATAGCTGACAGGCTTGGATTGTTGAGGCAAATTATTCACCTTCCTATTCTGTTCTAGGCCTTCGCGATCAAAGGCAGTTTAATAACCCTATTGTATCGAATTTTAAGAGCAATTTCTAGTTTGGGAGTCAAACCTTGAAGGATGTTGTTAAGATTGTCCTGTTTTGAACATACTACCTCGTAGAATCAGGCAGAAAATTCGAGGCATAGTACGGGATTATCAACTGAATGAAGGAGAATATCGATGACAGAGCGTAAGCATGAAGATACATCACATGATGAAGGTCAACGACCGAATGAGCGGCAGCAAAAAGACAAGGGCAGGCGCCCTACTCAGAGGCAAGGTCAAGCGCACTACTATACCAAGCCATTTTCCTTTGCATTAGAGCTTGGATTCTTTGCCGGTTTTATCTGGGGAGGGCTACATTGGCTATTCTATCTGCTGCATTTTACGATTGTACCTTTAGGATTTCTGGCCGAGCCTTTTTTCAAACATGAATATATATATACCGCAGCAGGGCATTTGACAGGCTGGCTGTTTTTTATCGTCTTTTCCATCTTGGCTTCCTTACTCTACACATTCACGATTAGAAAACTGAAAGGGCCGTTACCCGGCATGGTGTATGGAATCGTCTGGTGGCTGATTCTCTTTGTCCTGGTAGGACCGAAACTGGGGATGATGAAGCCTTTGAACGGTTTAACATGGGATTCGATCATCACGGAACTCTGTTTCTTTTTGCTGTGGGGGCTATTTATTGGTTACACGGTAGCTATGGAGTACACGGATGAACGTAAACGCGAGCCGGAGCAAGCGGGGGCATAGCGCAAAAAAGCTTCTCAATCCGGCAATGGCTGTGTTAAAATAGCAGATGGTTATTTGCAGAGAGGGTGGAGCAGCGATGAAACGAATTATTGTGATCAATGGTCCGAACCTGAACATGCTTGGTGTACGTGAACCGGGCATCTATGGAACGCTTAGTCTGAAGGATATTGAGGACAAAATTCGCAGACAGGCTGATGAACTTGGCGTCTCCATCGCTTTTTATCAATCGAACCATGAAGGGGACATCATTGACCGCATTCATGCAGCATTAGGTGAAGCAGACGGACTGATATTGAATGCCGGAGCATTTACCCATTATAGCTATGCTATACGTGATGCAATCAATGCTGTAAAAGTCCCTACAGTGGAAGTACATCTATCCAACATTCATGCACGCGAAGCGTTCAGACATCATTCAGTGATTGCAGCGGAAACCATCGGGCAGATTGCCGGATTTGGCGAAGTAAGCTATGAACTGGGATTGCTGGCTCTTGTGCGTCATCTGGACAAACAAACCTGAGCCGGGAACCCGGGAATGTGAGAGAAAGAAGGGTTACCGATGGAAAACAAACGAGTAAATAAGTTGCGTGAAGCCATGCGTGAGCGTGAACTCACAGCAATGCTGATTACAAACCCGATTAACCGTCGTTATATGACGGGCTTTACAGGCTCGGCGGGATATGTGCTGATTACGGAACAGGATGCATATTTGCTGACTGATTTCCGTTATATGTCACAAGCGCCTCAGCAAGCCAAAGGATTTACCGTTGTGGAGCATGGAGCCAAGCCGATGGATACGGTGCGCGAATTACTGGCATCCGCGAATATCAAAGAAGTGGGCTTCGAGCAGGATAGTGTTACATTTGGCACGCACTCCGCTTATGCTGAAGCACTGCAGTCTATTGAACTGAAGGCTGTATCCGGGATTGTGGAACAACTTCGCATGTTCAAGGATCAAGACGAGATTGCGGTTATGCAGAGAGCAGCAGATCTGGCGGATGCCACGTTCAGCCACGTTTTGCAGTTTGCAAAACCAGGCATGACGGAGCGTGAAGTGGATCTGGAGATGGAGTTTTTCATGCGTAAACATGGAGCAACGTCCTCTTCGTTCGACACGATTGTAGCATCGGGTGAACGTTCTGCTATGCCTCACGGTGTAGCGAGCAGCAAGGTCATCGGTCAAAATGAGTTAATTACATTTGACTTTGGTGCACTTTTGGACGGATACTGTTCAGATCTGACACGTACCATTGCAACAGGCACACCTGTACCTGAACTGCGCAAAATTTATGACATTGTACTGGAAGCTCAGTTACATACGCTGGAGAACCTGAAACCGGGTATGACCGGACGGGAAGCAGATGCACTGGCTCGTGATATCATTGCAGGTCACGGATATGGAGATCAATTCGGACACAGCACAGGCCACGGTCTGGGTATGGAAGTTCACGAAGCTCCTCGCTTGTCCAAGCTTAGCGACGATGTATTGAAACCGGGTATGGTTGTTACCGTTGAACCGGGTATATATATTGACGGGCTTGGCGGCGTGCGTATCGAGGATGACGTGGTGATTACCGAGACGGGTATTCATATTCTCACGAAGTCGGACAAGAAGTTCACCGTAATCGGCTAAATTACAGCCACCAGGGATATAAGACGATTTTTAATGTGTTATTTAAATTGAAAATAAGAAATTTCACCATAACGGAGAGTGCAGAACCAATCTGAAGAAGCGAAGCATTCGCCTTTATCACCGGATTTTCCCATTGATAATGGGATCAAAAAAATCTGGGGATAACAGCGATCGGAGGATGGTACTGCAATCGAAGTGAACGAGGTGGCCTTTCTTGGACTCATTTTACATATAACATTAACCCATCGTCCTATATCACCTACTTTTCAACCATATCAGGAGGGATTTTTTGTGATTTCAGTAAACGATTTTAAAACAGGCTTGACCGTGCAAGTAGATAACGATATCTATACCGTGCTTGATTTCCAACACGTTAAACCAGGTAAAGGCGCTGCCTTCGTACGTTCCAAATTGAAAAACCTGCGTAATGGTAACACCGTTGAAAAAACATTCCGTGCAGGCGAAACCATTGGTCGTGCCATCATCGAAAACCGTGGCGTATCCTACCTGTATGCAAGTGGTACAGAGCACACGTTCATGGATAATGAAACATATGATCAGTTCACATTGACTAGTGATCAACTGGAATGGGAATTGAACTTCCTGAAAGAAAATATGATCGTTAAGATCGTTAGCTACCAAGGTGAAATTCTCGGAATCGACTTGCCAACAAGCGTTGAGTTGAAAGTTATCGAGACTGAGCCAAGCGTTAAAGGTAACACTGCACAAGGTGCTACCAAAAATGCAAAAGTGGAAACAGGTTTGAACGTACAGGTTCCTTTGTTCATCAACGAAGGTGACGTTCTCCTGATCGATACACGTGAAGGTAAATACTCTTCCCGTGCGTAACTTTCACAGCCTGTAAGCTAAAAAAGGTTATTAACAACCCTTTGCCATTCCTTTGGCAGAGGGTTTTTTCGAAAAAAGATTAGCCTATCAGTCGCTTTCGTAATATACTGGGTTAAAGTCATTTCTCGTAGAGAATAATGACGATGGACATCAATTATGCATACTGCACAAGGTAGGGAGTGGATTTGCTTTGTCATTGTACGTCATGAAATTTGGGGGCAGCTCGGTCGGAGATACAGAGCGCATGAAGCGTGTAGCCGGACGTGTTGTAGAAAAAGCGGATGAAGGACATCGGTGTGTAGTCGTGGTTTCGGCCATGGGGGATACAACAGATGATTTGATTGATCAGGCAAAACAATTGAATAGCGATCTGCCTGCTCGTGAGATGGATATGCTCTTAACGACAGGAGAACAGATTTCGATCTCCTTGTTATCGATGGCTATTCAAGCGCTTGGACGCAAGGCAGTATCGTTTACAGGCTGGCAAGCGGGATTCCGCACAGAGCCGGTTCACGGAAAAGCACGTATTCATGATATTCATCCCGACCGTGTGATTGCAGCGCTTGCTGAAGGCAACATTGTTATTGTTGCAGGCTTCCAGGGCATGACGGAAGACGGCGAGATCACAACACTGGGTCGTGGTGGTTCGGATACAACAGCTGTAGCGCTGGCTGCAGCCATTAAGGCTGATGCGTGCGAGATCTATACGGATGTAGACGGAATCTATTCTACGGACCCGCGGATCGTTAAGGTTGCGCGCAAGCTGAAGGAAATATCGTATGACGAAATGCTGGAACTCGCTAATTTGGGAGCAGCGGTGCTGCATCCGCGTGCAGTAGAGTACGCGAAGCATTCCGGTGTGCCTTTGATTGTAAGATCCAGCTTTAATCATAATGAAGGAACGGTTGTGAAGGAGGAAGCAGCAATGGAACAAGGTGTAGTGGTTAGTGGTATTGCCTATGACAAAAACGTGGCTCGCATCAGTATTCTGGGTGTGCCGGATGTACCAGGAGTTCTGGCTGAAGTATTTGGTGCGCTTGCATCCAATCAGCTGGATGTGGACATTATCGTTCAGAGCGGAGTGATGGATGGCAAAGCGGACTTCTCGTTCTCTGTTGCGCTATCTGATCGTGAGAACGCATTGCGTGTCATTGAAGGCCTTCACAGCCGCTTGCCTTACCGTGAAGTCACATCTGAAGAGAACCTCGTTAAAATCTCCATTGTTGGCGCTGGGATGGTCAGTCACCCGGGTGTAGCTGCCAAGATGTTCAAGGTCATTTCTGCTGAAGGCGTGAGCATCAAGATGGTGAGTACTTCCGAGATCAAAGTATCTTGTGTCATTGATGGAGAGAAGCTGCATGACGTCATTAAGGCATTGCATACAGCATATGATCTCGACACTGCCGAGCAAGCCGTTATTGGCGGACCTCAAGATCGCAGATAAATCGTTTCTACAACTTGTAAACATAAAAAAGGTGTACTGTTGCCAACGGGCAGCAGTACACCTTTTGGTTTTTCTCACAGCAATTCTCACAGTAACTTGAATATCTTCTCCCCGCGTACCCCCCGATAAGGCGCCATACGGTTCCCCTCCCCCATCTCCGGAACACAATCCAGCAGGTTTAATTGAGAGCAATACGAAATATCATGAACCCTGCCTAACTTTTCAAGCCTTCGCCCGCCAGACGATATTCTCATCATATCCGGGATGCTGTCCCGACATTGGGAAACCGCCTGATGAAGTACTATACCGAGATCGTTCAATTGAATGGGAGAATACGATTGTCGGTGTAACTCTTCGATAATACATCCAGCACACAAACCATCCTCCAGTGCAAATTCATCTTGTGTCCCCGCACATAGCAACAATACATCTCTTTGCAGTTCACATAGAACTGCTGCGACAGCCTGCACATTGAGTAATGATCCAGCGAGTACATGTTTCGCCTTGGAAGCTTTGATCAAGGCCCGGGTCCCATCGGTTGTAGTTAATATGATGGTTTTATCTGCAACGCCTTCAGTCATATATTCATAGGGGGAATTACCCACCTCGAATCCGGTAATTTTTTTGTCAAAACGCTCCCCACCCCGAATGCAATCTTTCATTTCCATTTGTTTGGCTTGTGGAACCGTCTCTACAGCAATCACAGCCGCAGCGTCATACGCCAGGGCTGTAACAATCGTACTGGTCGTACACAATACATCAATGACAACCGCACTACGCCCTGCAACATCAATGGTGCGTAACTCATTCACATTGCCTACTACATCAACTCGCACTCCCCACAACTCCTTTCTGTATCTGGGGATCGGTAGTCCTATTTGAACTGGAATGGAACTTACCTATCTGCAATTACCATATGCATGCGCATCTAGACGGGTGCCTAGAGCAGCAGGTTGATCTATGGTTTCAACTCTCAACCGTATTCTGAAGAAATGATAGATTTCAGCGTCATAAATTAAATGTACAGGCATAAACTTGAGATATGAACAAGCGCCAGAAGCGTGAACCATATGATCTCAAGGTTGGAGGAGCCTACTCATGAAGGTGAACTGGAAGGAACTTTTTCCGGAACCGATCCGAACCATTCTCGGAAGAATGCCACCCGCTCTATTGGAACAAGTGGAGGAAGTACGTATTCGTGAAGGCAGACCCCTGGAGATAAATGCAGGCAACACATACCATTTCCTGACACCTCAAGGAGTTCCGACAGGAAAACCTGATGAAGCTTATATTCCTCAGAAAGAGGTGACTCACAGGCTGCTGGACCTGATCAGTAACCATTCACTTTATACATTGGAAGAGGAACTGCGCAAAGGGTTCATCACCATACCTGGGGGACATCGAATCGGACTTGCTGGCCGAACCGTACTAAGCGGTGGACGTGTCGAATACCTGCGTGACATCAACGGGTTTAACGTTCGGGTAGCACGTGAGGTACATGGAGTGGCTGACCGTATCCTTCCTTATCTTCTCGATATGAAGAGCGGACAGGTCTTGCATACGTTGATCCTTTCACCGCCTCAACAAGGAAAAACGACGTTGCTGCGAGATCTGGCAAGACAAATTAGCAGCGGAACAAAGCTTACGGGGGGCAGTGAACTGGTACAGGGAATACGTCCGCGCCTGAAAGTGGGCATTGTGGATGAGAGGTCCGAAATCGCTGGTAGTTACAAAGGGGTACCTGGATTCGACGTAGGTCCCCGAACAGATGTGATGGACGGTTGTCCGAAGGCTGAGGGCATGATGATGATGCTTCGCTCCATGTCGCCCGATGTCCTGATTGTGGACGAAATCGGTCGTCCGGAGGATGCTGAGGCGGTGATGGAAGCCCTGCATGCAGGAGTCTCTGTGATCGCGACAGCTCATGGCCGTGAACTGTCGGAGCTGTCAGCCAGACCCGCGCTCAGAACCTTAATTACGGAGCAGATGTTTCAACGTTATGTCCAGCTGCAACGGACGAGCCGGGGCATGACATTTCGGCTGGCTGATGGCAAAATGCGTGGGTTGCAGCAGACCGGGGCAGGAGGTGAAGCCTTTGGTTAACATGCTTGGTGCAGTAATCATTCTGTTAGCCAGCACCCTCGCCGGCTTTTACAAGGCCAGACAGTATGCATTAAGACCGAGACAATTGCGAGAACTCATTGCAGCCCTCCAGCGACTAATGACGGAGATTAACTATGGGCTCACTCCCCTTCCCGATGCCATGGGCAAGATGGGAGCCCAGACCAAAGAACCTGTAAAGACGCTGTTCCTTCATGCAGCCACACAGATGGAACCTCCTCATGGACTCACTGCCCGGGAAAGTCTTCAGTCAGGCGTGGATCTGGCGTGGGGAAGATCGGCCATGAAGGCTGACGAGCGGGAAGTCATGCTGCAATTAAGCTTCAGCCTTGGCACAAGTGACCGTCAGGATCAGACCAAACATATATCGTTAGCCATTCAACAACTAATGCATGAGGAATCCCGTGCCCAGGCCGATCAAATGAAATATGAACGAATGAGCCGAAGCCTCGGGATGCTTGTCGGAGCGTTAATCGTCATTCTGATCTTCTGAAATAGCCGGGATAGTGAGGTGCCAAGGTCATGAATCTAGAAGTGAACGCAATCTTTCAAATTGCGGGTATCGGAATCATTATTGCCATGATTCACACGGTACTGAAACAAATGGGAAAGGAAGATATGGCTCACTGGGTGACCGTAATCGGATTTGTCGTTGTATTGTTCATGGTGGTCCGTATGCTGGACAGCCTGCTACAAGAGATCAAATCGATATTTCTTTTTCAATGAAAAACGGTCATGAAGCCGGATGGTGGTGACCTGTGGAAATTATCCAAGTTGTAGGTTTGGCGCTCATCGCGACAGTACTCATTCTGGTCATTAAGGAACAGAAACCGATGTTTGCCTTTCTGATTGCTGCCGCGACCGGCATTGTTATTTTCATGTTGTTGATTGGCAAGATCGGTGCAGTCATCGAAGTGTTGAAGCGGCTTGCCGAGAATTCAGGCATGGAAAGTATTTATCTGAAAACGGTGCTGAAAATTATTGGCATAGCGTACATTGCTGAGTTTGGCGCACAGATTGTCAGGGATGCAGGCCAGGAGAGCATTGCATCCAAGATCGAACTGGCTGGTAAGGTATTGATCCTCGTACTTGCTATACCGATCATCAGCATTATTATCGAAACCGTCATGAAGCTGATGCCGGTGTAGAAGGGGCGTGCGGACTTCATATGAAATCAATGCATCATAAGCCGCAGTGGCGCCTTACGGTTGTGCTGATCCTCTGTTTTTTGTTCGGTATCCTGGGACAGGTTACTGCAAGCTCGCCTTCCGGCGAGTGGATGGAGCAGCAGGCCGATCAGCTTCCCAAGGATCAGGTGGAGGAATACTGGGATCAACTGATGCAACAATACGGTGGTTTTTTCCCGGATGGGAAAACCCCTTCCTTCATGGATATGTTAATCCCCGGCAATGAAGGGTTCAGCCTGAAATCGGTGTTTGTAGCCATAGGAACCTTCATGCTTCATGAAGTTTTATATAATGGCAAGCTTCTGGTCACGATTGTGATGTTAAGCGTACTCAGCATGATTCTGGAGACCCTTCAGACCGCTTTTGAAAAAAGTAACATTAGCAAAATCGCCTATTCCATCTGTTATATGGTCATCATCATCATTGCGATCAATAGCTTCAGTGTGGCAATTGGATACGCCAAGGATGCCATAACCGGCATGATCAACTTCATGATGGCGATGGTTCCGTTGTTATTCACACTGCTCGCGTCCATGGGTAACGTCATCACCGTCTCCGTGACCCATCCACTCATCATTTTCATGATCCATCTGGTGAGTACATTGATTCACATGCTAGTATTCCCGTTACTCTTCTTCTCAGCTGTTCTGCATCTCGTCAGTTCATTGTCTGACAAGTACAAGCTGACGCATCTGGCAGACCTCCTGCGCAATATTAGTGTGGCGCTGCTAGGTATCCTGCTTACGATGTTTCTGGGCGTAATTTCGGTTCAGGGAGCATCGGGCTCCGTAGCGGATGGAGTCAGCTTGAAGGCCGCCAAATACATCGCAGGCAACTTTGTGCCTGTTGTGGGCAGAACATTTGCGGATGCGACGGATACGGTAATTACAGCTTCTTTACTTGTCAAAAATGCAATTGGACTCACTGGAGTTATCATCATTCTGTTTCTATGTGCCTTTCCGGCACTCAAGATCCTGGCTCTTGCCTTGATATACAACGTTACCGGTGCCATTATGCAACCGCTAGGAGACACCCCGATTGTAGGATGCCTGCAGGCCATCGGCAAGAGCATGATATACGTATTTGCGGCACTGGCAGCCGTCGGGTTGATGTTTTTCCTGGCAATCACCATCCTGCTGACCGCAGGGAATCTGACTGTCATGATGCGCTGAATGTATGTGGCAAGAAAGGGGATGGAAAGGATGGGGTGGCTGAGCAACTGGCTCCAGGAATTGATTATGATCGTTCTGTTGGCGACTTTTGTGGATATGCTGTTGCCCAATCGATCTATGGAACGTTATGTCAAGCTTGTGCTGAGCCTTCTCATCCTGCTGACCCTTTTATCACCCATAACCAAGCTCCTCAAAAGTGATCCGGTTGGCGAACTGAAACGGGCAATGTCGGCAATGGATGCTCCATCGGATGGGAATGCAACACTCGAACAGATTTTGGCTCAGGGCAAGCGGCTGCAATCAAACGAACAGGAACAATCCTTGCAATGGACAGCGAAAGAACTGGCTAATGTCATGAAGGGCCAGATTGAAGAAACAACAGGAGCGAGAGTTCGATCCGTAGAGGTACAGCTGGCAATGAGTAAATATGAAACCGAGATGGAAGCTGCCTCATCTGTCGAACTGCCTGTAATTCAGCGTGTGTTGGTCGAGATGGCAGGAGAGGATGCAGGAGGAGAAGTGAAGGTAAGGCAGCAAGAAGTCGCTGCAAATACACAACCCATATTCGGAACAGACACAGAATCCCGGAAGGATGAATCATCTCCAATACAGCAGCCCATCCAGATTGGTCAGATTGAAGTGCCTGATGTACAGATTGATGTGAGTAAAGGGCAGCGTGATGGAAATGAAACGTCTTCCGATCCTGTTATACGTGATCAGGCAGATGAGACGAAGCAGCAAGGTGAGACATCCACAAAGTCCGAACATGCGGTGCAGATTATTACATTGTTGACTGAAAAGTGGGATGTTGATGCGAACAAAGTCCAAGTGAAAGAGCCGAAAAGTGCTGAAGTTCTCTGAGGAGGAGGGTGTCCGATGAAACAATGGTTCAAAAAGATGGAAACCTGGATGGGTGGCGGAGAGGGTGGGGCAAGGCGGAGCCAAACCTTCCGCTGGCTGATTATCCTGGGTTTGATCGGGGTGGGAATCATGCTGTTCAATTCCTTCGTCAATGTCAAAAAAATTGATTCCGAAAATATCGGTCGGGAACCACCGGACCCGACAACATCCATGGCATCCATACAGAGTGATCCGTCGGAACAGAATCCTTTTCAGGCGATTGAAATTGCATTTGAAGACAAAATCAAAGGTGTGCTGGAGAATATTGTTGGTGTGGGAACGGTTGATGTGATGGTTACCGTGGATTCCACAGAAGAACTGGTCGTTCAGCGGAACGTGAAGGATTCTCAGCAACTTACCGAAGAAACCGATGCTAACGGGGGCAAGCGACATATGACGCAATATACCCGCGATGGCGAGATTATTACGTACGAAATATCAGGGGATCAGACACCGATAGTGACCAAAAAGCTCAAACCGCAGATCCGTGGTGTGCTTGTGGTTGCGAGGGGGGCAGAGAACAAGGTTGTGAAGGACCTGATAACCGATGCTGTGGAAAAAGGACTGAATGTGGCCGCCTACCGGATCTCGGTTGTACCGCGCAAACAAGACTAATCTGGTGTGATGAATCGCAAGATTCAATTCTCATAAGATTGAAGCCAATTTGAGGAGGAAGATCTAATGAATAACAAACGTCAAACGGTATGGCTCGTTTCCATGCTGAGTCTGATGGTCATTTTGTCCGCGTATTACCTGTTCACTGAGGATTCTGGTCCAGTCAATGCACCGGTGGCTGACAGTCAGCAAGTCGATGGAATCAAGCAAGGGGAAGCGAAAGAGACGGCAGGCATTCTTGATCCTACAGAAGGTTTGGTTGTAAATGAAGTGGTGAATAGCGGCGAAGTTGAAAGTGATCCAAGTGCAGCTGGCACGGCTGAAGATCCGGTGGCTACAGAAGGTAAAGAAACTGGAAATACAGAGAAAACACCTGCTGTCGAACCAGGCGAGAATAAGGGTGAAGCAGGCAAAGAAACCGACAAAGAAACGGATAAAGGGGCAGCAACCACACCGGAGACAGACGGTCAGGCAGGAGGCACTGCAACGAAGACAGATGAGGAAGTTCTCAAGGAAATGGAAGAGCAGAATACGACAGCATCTGCGAGCAGCCAGTTCCAGAACTACCAGTGGCAGCGTGAGGAAAGCAACAATCGCAAGTATGAGGAACTGATGACCGTGGCAGGTGATCTGAGCAAAACGCCAGAGGAGAATGCCAAAGCAACGGAGCAACTCCGTACACTGGAAGAAAAAGAAGCCAAAATTACAGGCATTGAGGAGACACTTTCCCAGCAGTTCGCCAATGCGATCGTTCAAGAAGATGCCGACAAGTATAAAGTCGTAGTCCTCAGTGACAAACTGGACGTAAAACAGGCGGTATCCATTGTGGATCTGGTCATGAAAGAATTGGCTGTATCCCAAAACAAAATCAGCGTGCAATACGTTACAGAACAGTAATCCAAATCATGGAAATACAGTCCCGGGAGCTGGTTGTACTCTCGGGCTCTTTCCATTTTTAACGATTATGATATAATACATAAAGCCATATGACCGTCCTAGTGAGACTGGCATGATGCCGAAGGAGTGAATAATGGAAATGTTTAAATTGAGTGAGATCAAAGAACTGATCAAACTGGTAGATGAAAGTTCCGTTCAAGAGTTGGAAATTGAAAATGAAGGATCACGGTTATCGATCCGTAAACCGGGCAAAACGGAGTATGTTCAGGCAACTGCTGTGCAACCGCAAATGATTGCTGCTCCGCAAGTACAGCCGGCAGCAGTGGTAAGTGAAGCTGCACCGCAGGTCGATACTACAAGTCATTTACATAAAATTGTATCTCCGATGGTAGGTACTTTTTACAGAGCTTCCTCGCCGGAAGCGGGTCCTTTTGTAAGCGCTGGTGATAAAGTTGTTGAAAAAACAACGGTATGTATCATCGAAGCGATGAAGCTGATGAACGAGCTTGATGCTGACATCAAGGGAGAAATCGTTGAAGTGCTGGTTGAGAACGGACAGCTGGTCGAGTATGGGCAGCCCCTTTTCCTGGTGAAACCGGAATAACCGTTATAGCTGGTTAACAGCTAACCGCATGAGCTTCGAAGGAGGACAAAACGAAATGAAATTTCAAAAAATACTGATTGCGAACCGAGGAGAGATTGCGGTACGAATTATTCGTGCCTGCCGCGAAATCGGCATCTCAACGGTAGCCGTCTATTCGGAAGCGGATAAGGATTCTCTGCATGTTCGTCTTGCAGATGAGGCTTACTGCATCGGACCGACACTGGCCAAGGACAGTTACCTGAACTTCACGAACCTGATGAGTGTAGCTACGCTCACAGAATGTGATGCAATCCACCCTGGATATGGTTTTTTGGCGGAGAATGCTGATTTTGCAGAAATCTGTGGTTCCTGCAACATTACATTCATCGGGCCTTCACCTGAAGCCATTACCAAAATGGGGGACAAGGCTGTTGCCAAACAGACGATGAAGGATGCAGGAGTGCCTGTTATTCCTGGATCAGACGGCCTCGTTGAAAATATGGATGAAGCCATCATGATTGCTAGAGATATCGGATATCCTATCATTATCAAAGCTACTGCTGGTGGCGGTGGTAAGGGAATTCGTATTGCCGAAGATGAAGAAACGCTGATTAAGCAGATTACAGCTGCTCAGCAGGAAGCACAAAAGGCATTTGGCAATGCAGGTGTATATCTGGAGAAATTCCTGACAGGCATGAAACACGTGGAAATTCAGATCATCGCCGATAAACACGGAAATGCAGCACATTTGGGAGAGCGTGATTGCTCGGTTCAGCGTCGTCGCCAGAAATTGGTAGAAGAAGCTCCGTGTCCGATTCTCTCCGAAGATGTGCGTACACTGATGGGTGAAGCTGCGGTGCGGGCAGCCCTTGCTGTGGATTACTCGGGAGCGGGTACATTGGAGTTCTTGCTCAGCCCGAATGGCGAGTTCTATTTCATGGAGATGAATACGCGTATTCAGGTAGAGCACCCGGTAACTGAGATGGTTACTGGCGTGGATCTGATCCGTGAGATGATCTCGGTAGCTGAAGGCAACCCACTTTCATTCCGTCAGGAAGACGTGGTTATCAATGGCTGGTCCATTGAATGTCGTATCAATGCAGAAGATCCGGACCGTAACTTTATGCCATCACCAGGCAAAATCGGATTCTACCTTGCACCGGGAGGACCTGGCGTTCGTGTAGATAGTGCTGCTTATCCGGGTTATACCATTTCACCTTTCTATGACTCCATGATCGCAAAATTGATTGTGTGGGGAGCGAATCGTGAAGAGGCGATTGCCAAGATGAAACGTGCGCTTGGGGAATTTGCGATTGAAGGCATATCGACAACCATTCCTTTCCATCAGAAATTGCTGGAGCACCCGACGTTCATTCGTGGTGACTTTGATATCAAATTTCTTGAGGAAAACGAGATTTAAAAGGTATATTGGGCTTGTTTGTCATAATGTAGCCCAAATGATATAGTATGAATAATAAGAGCGCATGTCTCCTGCAAAGGATAAGCCCGCATCTCGCGGATGTTTGCAGGAGTTCCGGTAAAGCCGGACCGGAAGGGTTCTGAAGGTTGATTAACCTGAGTCCAGCGCCCTGACGGATGGCCGCAAACTTATCTCGCGAAAGGTGTGTTGAACAGTTATGAGTACACTACCGACTGAATTTGAACGAACGGATATCGGTGAAATCCAGATCGCACCTGAAGTTATTGAAGTGATTGCTGGATTGGCAACGCTTGAAGTGAAAGGTGTTGCAGGCATGAGCGGCGGATTCGCTGGCGGATTTGCTGAATTGCTTGGTCGCAAAAACCTTTCCAAAGGCGTTAAAGTTGAAGTGGGCCAACGTGAAGCTGCAGTTGATGTTTCCGTAATTATCGAGTACGGATACCGTCTGCCACAAGTGGCTACAGAGATTCAACAGAACGTGAAACGTTCCATCGAGAACATGACAGGCTTGAATGTGAATGAAGTGAATGTGCACATTCATGACGTTCAGTTCAAGAGCACCGAGAAAGTGGAAGAGATCGACCTGAACAGTCAGCGCGTAAAATAAAAGAAGACAGATTCCCCCGGCATCTTCTGCCGGGGGTTATCCCCGTCTTGGACAGGTCTTCATTATAGCGAAAGCTAGATGACGATCTGATTTTTGCTAGTGGACAGGTTAAGTAATGTTAGTGAGCAAGGGAGGCTGTGCAGTTCGTGGCTAAAATACTGGATCGGCTTCTGTTGTTTATATACAGCATAAGCGTTGGAGCAATATCGGCAGCTGTCATTCTTCTGATCAGCGGTGTGCTGCCTTACGAATTGAATTATCAGCAGGAACAAAACGTTATTGTTGCGTCGGTTGTTGCAGCAGCGATTTTGTTTATCCTGAGTTTGCGATTTTTCTACATCTCGGTTCGGCGTGAGCGTGCATCGTTGCCGTCTGTGGATCAACGTACTGAGTTTGGTGATGTACAGATTTCGATGGAGACGATTGAGAATCTCTGTTTGAAGGCAACTTCCCGCTTCCGGGGAGTACGTGATGTCAAGGCACGCATACGCGTGGTTGAGTCAGGACTGGAGATTATGATCCGTGCGGTAGTGGATGGCGAGACACCTATTCCTGCGCTGACTTCTGATCTGCAAAAGGCGATACATGATCATGTACAAGAGATTACGGGCATCCCGGTTTCTTTTGTCACGGTGTATATCGCTAATGTAACCCAGTCGCCTAACTACAAGAGTCGAGTGGAATGAGGTGAGTTTCACTGATGCTGTGGAAAGAGATTTGGGATAGTCACAGAGGCCGAATTACCGGAATCATCGGCGGCATCTTTTTTGGATTTCTTTATGTATGGATCGGTTTTTGGGATATGTTGTTCTTTGCACTCTTGGTGTTCATCGGTTATACGTTAGGCAGACGAAGCGATTCGAAGCTGGGTTCGTCCATTCCCTGGAGGGAGTGGAGACAATGGCTTGGCGATCGCTGGCGTCCGTTTAAGTGACCTGCCTGAACCCTGCAATATGTTTCTTCCGAAAATAGAGCTGTAGTTTAGGTTGCCCGTTTTTTGGAGGAAACGTATTGCAGGTTTTTTTGTGAAAAGGGATAACAATAACAATACCATGGAAGCCATCCATCTTTCCGATACAGGATATGATGAGATGTTTGCATGATTTTAAAATAAGCATGATGACGCTCCAGACGGAGCGCTGCAGGAGGCAGGACATGAAAAGACGTTTGGCAAGGGAAATTGCAGTACAAAGTCTGTATCAGATGGAAATGAATGAGGTAGGTGCAGCGGAAGCTGTGAACATGTTGATCAATGAAGCCGCTGAAGATAATGAAACCGAAGTGGTCATCCGCGATGCAGATGTAATGCGTACCTATGTTACTGAGATGGTACAGGGAGCCTGGAACAATAAGGAAGCGATTGACGGTTTGCTCGTGGATTATTTGAAAGGTTGGCAGATCAGCCGTCTGTCACGTGTAGATCGCCAGATTCTACGACTATCTACGTATGAAATGGTGTTCCGTGATGACATTCCGGCCAAGGTATCGGTCAATGAAGCAATTGAACTGTCCAAATATTTTGGTACAGAAGAATCCGGCAAGTTCGTCAATGGTGTACTTGGACGCATGATTCAGGAAGTTGACGCCATTAAAGCAAAATTGTCTTCTTAGTTCGCTTGTTATTTAATTTATATTCACATAAGGGAGAGAGTACAATGACAGCATCTATTATTAACGGTAAAGAAGTATCCCAAGAGATCCGCGCAAGCATGACAGCAGAAGTAAAACAGCTTAGCGAACAGGGGGTAGTACCTGGTCTGGCTGTTGTGCTCGTCGGTGAAGATCCGGCATCCCAAGTATATGTGCGTAATAAAGAAAAAGCATGTCACGACCTCGGTTTCTACTCCGAAGTGCATCGCTTGGATGCAGACACATCCCAAGAAGATCTGCTCGCGCTGGTGGACAAGCTGAACAATCAGCAATCCATTAACGGAATTTTGGTTCAACTCCCACTGCCGAAACATATCGAAGAGAAAGCGGTCATTGATGCAATTGCCGTGGATAAAGACGTAGACGGATTCCATCCAGTTAATGTGGGTAATCTCGTAATTGGAGACGATAGTCTGCTTCCATGTACCCCTGCGGGTGTAATCGAACTGATTAAGCGTACTGGATTGGAAATGTCCGGTAAACATGCGGTAGTCATCGGAAGAAGCAACATTGTCGGCAAACCGGTATCGCTGTTGCTCCAACGTGAGAATGCGACGGTAACGATGTGTCATTCCCGTACCGCCAACATGAAAGAAATTACACGTCAGGCGGATATTTTGGTTGTAGCTATCGGCCGTGCCAATTTTGTGGATGCTGATTTTGTGAAACCAGGTGCTGTTGTTATCGATGTTGGCATGAACCGTTTGGAGAATGGCAAACTGGCAGGAGACGTTGATTTCGAGAGCGTGAAAGAAGTATCTGGTCCAATTACACCCGTTCCTGGTGGTGTTGGTCCAATGACAATTACGATGCTGATGCAGAATACATTGATCGCTGCCAAACGCGCTCACGGATTGGCCTAGGTTCTGTCTGTGGCAGATCAAAAGATCTACTCCATCAAAGATCTGAACCGATACATTCGAATGAAACTGGAATCGGATCAGGTCCTGTCGGACGTCTGGTTACGCGGGGAGATTTCGAATTTCACACATCATTCCAGCGGCCACATGTATTTTACATTGAAGGACAAGGACAGCCGGATTAAGTCAATTATGTTTGCGTCCCATAACCAGCGATTACCCTTTGTACCGAAGGAGGGTGCAAGGGTTATTGCCCGTGGTAATGTTTCGGTGTATGAAAGGGATGGGCAGTATCAATTCTATGCTACCCATATGCAACCGGACGGAATTGGAAGTCTGTATCTGGCTTACGAACAGCTGAAGAAAAAGCTGGAGGAAGAAGGATTGTTTTCACCTTCGCGAAAAAGAGAGATCCCTCGTTACCCACAGACGATCGGGGTTGTAACTTCACCGACGGGAGCGGCGGTGCGGGACATTATGATCACACTCCAGCGCAGATACCCTTCTGCCAAAGTCGTTTTATATCCTGTTCTGGTCCAGGGCAAAGGTGCAGCACCTTCCATTGTTAAAGCGATTGGTAACCTGAACCGCATGGGAGAAGCGGATGTACTTATTGTTGGACGCGGAGGCGGTTCACTGGAGGAGTTGTGGGCCTTTAATGAGGAGATTGTGGCAAGAGCGATTGTCGCTTCGGATATTCCTGTCATTTCCGCGGTTGGACACGAAACGGACTTTACCATTGCCGATTTTGCGGCCGATTTGCGTGCGGCTACACCTACAGCAGCTGCTGAACTGGCTGTACCTAATCGAGCTGAGTTACTCGATCAGATCGGACAACGTCAGCGCCAGTTACAGCACAGCTTGCGTCAGCGTGCTGTACATAATCGTGAACGGCTCGCGAGATTACAACGTTCGCCGGTGCTTGTTCATCCAAGACGTACCTTGATGCAGCACACGGAACGTCTGGATATGATGCATCAACGGCTTTTGAGAACAGTGGATACACGTATGAGATGGACGGGAGAGAAGCAGGAACGTCTTCGGGCCGCGCTGCAACGGTTCAATCCTCGTGATCAGGTCAATGCAGCACGCCGTGAAAACGCGGCAGCACGCAGACAACTGGAACTTGCGATCAGATCCATAACCAGATCGAAGCAGCAACAGTGGAAGTCATCTGTGCGACATCTGGATGCGCTTAGCCCGCTTAAAGTCATGTCACGTGGATATAGCCTCGTCTATGACGAGCAGGAACAGCGATTGATCAAGTCGATGAAGGATGTACAACCTGGAGATTCGATTAAGATTAAATTAACAGACGGACAGCTGGACTGTCAGGTTTGGGGAATGAAGGAGGACGACAATACCCATGGCGAATGAACCGGAATTGAATTTTGAAGAAGCAATGGCGGCATTGGAAGACATCGTAGGTCAGCTTGAGCATGGTGATGTTCCGTTGGAACAAGCCATCGATCTGTTTCAGCGCGGGATGAAACTTTCGCAACTTTGCGGTCTGAAGCTGGAACAAGTGGAACGCAAGATCGAGATGATCGTAGAAGAAGATGGAGAGCTTCGCAAGAAGCCATTCGGAACTGCTGATGATGAGAGCGGTGAAGTCCATGAGTAATCGTCCTTCGTTTCAAGCATACCTTGAGGAAGTCACAGCTGAGGTGACAGAAGCGTTGAAACACACGCTTCCCGATCATTGGGATGTACCTCAATCGCTGAAGGATGCGATGCAGTATTCACTTATGGCCGGAGGCAAACGCCTTCGTCCTCTTCTGGTCGTTGCTGCGGCGGAAGCCTTCGGTGCACAGCGTAAAGCTGCTATGCCGGTAGCCTGCGCCGTGGAGATGGTTCACACCTATTCGCTGATCCACGACGACCTGCCTGCAATGGATAATGATGATTACCGCAGGGGAAAATTAACGAATCATAAGGTATATGGTGAAGCAACAGCCATATTGGCAGGTGATGCGCTGTTAACCCATGCTTTTTATAGTATTGTTCAAGCTGGACGCCGTAGTGGTGTGGCGGCAGATGCATTGCTGTCCATCGTAGAGGACATGTCCGAACTTGCTGGAGCAAGAGGCATGGTCGGCGGCCAAGTTGCCGATATGGAAGGCGAACAAGGGATGACCGATCTTGCACAGCTCCAATATATTCATTTGCACAAAACGGGTGATCTGATTGTTTTCTCCCTCATTGCTGGAGCACGAATCGGTGGAGCAACGGAAGGACAATTGGAAGCCTTGCGTGTGTTTGGCCGTGATCTGGGGCTGGCGTTCCAGATTCAGGATGATATTCTCGACCTGACGGGCGACGAGCAAAAGATGGGCAAGCAAACACAAAGTGATGTGAATCAGCAGAAGGTTACGTATCCTTATTTTATTGGCATGGAGGCTTCTGTAGATGAGGTGAGATCCCTAACCCACTCTGCAAAAGATGCACTTGAAAGAGCCGAGTTACCTGATGCATCCAGATTGCTGGAAATTGCAGATTATCTGATGAGTCGAGACCATTAGATTCGGAAAGAGCACGCTGTTTCATAACCTGTATAACAGTGTAATAAAGGTAATGTTCTTTTTCCGAGTGGCTGCGGGAATACATATGGAGAAGAATTCTAAAATAACTTGCTGGCGAGAATGCTCGTTATCGGGAGTATAGTGCAGTAAATTATGATTCTTGTTCTTTTATGTTATAATGATTTAATGTCATTTGATTCATAATGTATATATCGATTTATAACAATAACTAAACAATCTAGGAAAGCGGGGAGATTCTCGTGCTGCTTCCACAAATTAAACAACCCAGTGATCTAAAGTCGATGTCTCAGGATGATCTTGCGCTTTTGTCGGCAGAGATCCGGCAGTTTCTGATTGAGAAACTGTCCGTTACAGGTGGGCATCTCGCACCCAACTTAGGCGTGGTTGAGCTCACGGTAGCCCTGCATTACTGCTATAACAGTCCAGCAGACAAAATGATTTTCGATGTAGGGCATCAGGCTTATGTGCATAAAGTCCTGACAGGGCGTATGGATCGCTTTGATACATTGCGTCAACATAACGGCCTGTGCGGGTTTGTCAAACGCAACGAAAGTGAACATGATGTATGGGAAGCTGGACACAGCAGTACTTCATTGTCCGCAGCGATGGGGATGGCCCTTGCACGTGATCTGAAGGGTGAGGACAATCAAGTCATCGCGATGATTGGTGATGGAGCGCTTACAGGTGGTATGGCTTTTGAGGCCCTCAATCATATTGGTCATGAACAGAGAAAACTGATGGTTATTCTGAATGATAATGAAATGTCCATTGCTCCAAACGTTGGGGCCATGCATAAATATTTGAGCAAGATTCGTTCGGATCGCCATTATCTGAAAGCAAAAGATGATGTCGAGGGAATGCTTAAAAAAATCCCTGCTATTGGGGATCGTTTGGCCAAATCGGCCAGCTGGATCAAAGACAGTGTCAAATATATGATGGTACCAGGGGTTCTTTTTGAAGAACTGGGCTTCACGTATTTGGGGCCGATTGATGGGCATGATATTCCCAAATTGATCGAAACCTTTAAACAGGCGGATAACGTGGATGGTCCAGTGCTCGTTCATGTGCTGACAACCAAAGGAAAAGGCTATCAGCCAGCAGAAGCCGATTCACACAAGTGGCACGGAATTTCTCCGTACAAAATTGAATCCGGGCAAGTGCTCAAAGCTGTGGGAAAACCGATGTACACTGAAGTGTTTGGTCAAACGCTGATTGATCTTGCGAAGCAGGATAAGCGGGTCGTAGCTGTAACTCCGGCAATGCCTACGGGATCAGGTCTCATTCCATTTAGTAAGGAATTTCCCGATCGCATGATTGACGTGGGGATCGCTGAACAGCATGCGGCGACCATGTGTGCTGCACTGGCTATGGAAGGCTTGAAGCCGGTCTTTGCCGTGTATTCCACGTTTATGCAACGTGCATATGATCAGATTGTACATGATATTTGCCGTCATAACGCCAACGTGATGTTTGCCATTGACCGTGCCGGGTTTGTTGGTCCGGATGGGGAAACACATCAAGGGGTATACGATGTGGCGTTCATGCGCCATATTCCAAATATCGTTCTGATGATGCCAAAAGACGAAAATGAATTGCGTCATATGATGAAAACGGCGCTTGATTATAATGAAGGTCCGATTGCTTACCGTTATCCACGTAACAATGTGGTGGGGGTACCTCTGGATGATGTGCTTGTTTCAATTCCGATTGGAACATGGGAGCAACTGCGTCCCTCGGAAGGATATGCCGTCATCGCTTCAGGATCGATGGTGCAGCTTGCAGAAGAAGCAGCGGAGATGGTGAAACGGGAAGGTATTACAGCAGGCGTAATCAACGCTCGTTTCCTCAAACCTCTGGACGAGCAGATGCTGCGTGATCTGGCTGTTCGAGGCACCAAAATGATTGTACTTGAAGAAGCCTCTCAAGCAGGCAGCATGGGTAGTGCAGTTCTGGAGTTCTACGCAGAAGAGGGGTTGCATGATGTACATGTACAACTGATGGGGATTCCGGATCGCTTCATCGAGCATGGCAGTATCAAGGAACAACGTGAGGAAGTAGGTCTTACCGTTGAAAATGTATGTGCTGAACTGCGTAACATGGCTGTTCAATCATCTTACGGCATACCAAAAACACGTTTTCCTTCGTAAATTTACATGATAGGAGAAAGACATGTCACTCCCGAAAGAACGAATTGATGTGCTGCTGGTTGAGCAGGGCTATTATGAAAGTCGTGAAAAGGCAAAAGCTGCCATCATGGCTGGACTGGTGTATGCCAACAATGAGCCGATTGAAAAGGCCGGCATGAAAATTCCACGTGAAGCCGAGCTTAAAGTTAAAGGTTCGGTCCATCCCTATGTTGGCAGAGGCGGATTGAAGCTCGAAAAAGCGATCCGTCATTTCGGCCTTGATATGAATGGACTTGTCATGCTCGACATCGGTTCATCCACCGGTGGTTTTACGGATTGTGCTCTACAGCATGGTGCATCTCACGTATATGCCATTGATGTGGGTTATAATCAGCTTGATTGGTCTTTACGTAATGATGAGCGGGTTATTGTTATGGAACGAACCAACTTTCGCTATGTGACTCCTGAAGATCTGACGGGACCTGTGCCGAACTTTGCGAGCATTGATGTGTCGTTCATTTCACTGCGAATCATATTGCCGCCACTTCTGGCTCTTTTGAAACAACCTGCAGATATCGTTGCATTGATTAAACCTCAATTTGAGGCAGGGCGTGAAAAAGTAGGCAAGTCCGGTGTGGTACGTGATACGAAGGTACACAAGGATGTATTGCAGACTATGCTTCATTTTGCGAGTCAACTTGGTTTGCATCTGCAGAGTTTAACTTTTTCACCGATAACCGGTGGAGAAGGTAATATAGAATTTCTCGCTCATTGGCGTCTGGAAGCACCAGAGGCAACACAACCAGAGAACGATCCAGCTTCACTTGATGCACTTGCGGAGCAAGTTGCGAAGGAAGCGGCGCATACATTTACGGGAAACTCATCATAAGATGGGTTTCTTTTCGCTGGAAAGGTGATTGGTGTAAAGGGAAATCGTTACTGAACCTCGAATATGTCTTCGAGGTGAGCGATAATGGATGGTCAATATGACACAATCGTTATAGGTGTACTTGCTGTCTGTTTGATCTTGTGGCTGTTCTTCGGCTTACGTAATTGGGTGAACCGACCGATGCCGGTAAGCTTGTCTGGAATGCAACTGAACGTGAAAATTCAGGATTCCCCGGCATTGGATTTGCTTGAAGCACAGGGTTACGAAGTCATCAGTGGCAAAATGAAAGTCCCTCTGGCTTTTGAGGCCAATGAATCCGTTTATTACAGCAGATTATTCATTGACTATGTTGCAGAACGTGAGGATCTCAGATACCTGGTGAAAACGTCTCGTCGCAGACAGCCACTTGAAATGACCGGACCTGCGCTAAGGGATCGCTTCCTCAATTATCTGTTGTTATATCCTGGCTGTGAAGGGCTGCTGTATGTTGACGTCGAGGATTCCGATATTAAGTTAATCAGGCTCATGGACTATCAGGAAGATGTGTATGATGGGGATGATCTGGACTAATATAAAAGAATGAACATTGCAGGGCAAAATCTGCGGCGAATTACATTTGCTGCTTTATTGCAATACATTTAACTGGAGGCATGTATGAAAGGACAAAGACACATCAAGATTCGTGAAATCATTAGTCAAAATGAAATTGAGACCCAGGATGATCTGGTTGAAGCACTGCGCAAATCAGGTTTTCAGGTGACTCAAGCGACGGTATCCCGGGATATCAAGGAACTTCTGTTAATCAAGATTCCGATGGATGACGGACGGTACAAGTATTCTTTGCCGACAGATCAACGATATAATCCGATTCAGAAGCTGAAGCGTGCACTCGTTGACAACTTCCTGCACATTGATCACACGAACAACCTGGTTGTGATGAAATGTTTGCCAGGAACAGCCAATTCCATTGCTGCTTTACTTGATAATATTGAGTGGAATGAAGTCATGGGCACGATCTGTGGAGATGACACCATCCTGATTATTTGCCGGACTGAAGGTAACAGTGTGACCGTTATTGAGCGGATCATGGGTTATATTGCTTAAAGTGCGTGTTCAAAAAGATCGGTTTTCAGTACCGAGAGGATGGGATGAAGCTAGAAATGGAGTAGCGGAGCGTAGGGAAAACTACGTGAGCAACGGACATTTCGGCTAAATTCCATATTCGATGCTGATGATGCCACCAGGCATCCTTCGTAATCAAAAGCGGACTTTTTGAACAACCTCTTGAATCAACGGTTCAAAAACATAATTTCTGAGGTAGTCATCCGGAGGTGTTTTTGCAGATGTTAGTTACTTTATCGATTCGCAATCTGGCTGTGGTGGAAGAAGTGGATGTTGTATTCCACCCCGGATTCCATGTACTCTCTGGGGAGACCGGTGCAGGGAAGTCGATTATTATAGATGCACTTGGCTTAATTGCTGGTGGACGTAGTTCAGCAGATCTGATCCGGTACGGATGTGATAAGGCAGAGATGGAAGCCTTGTTCGAGATGGAGCAGAGTCATCCGGTATGGCAGACATTGGAGAAGCTGGGTATTCACTGTGAGCCAGAAGAACATTTGGTCATTCGGCGTGAGTTGAATACGCAGGGGAAGAGTACGTCCCGCATTAATGGGCAATTGGTCAATCTGACCATGCTGCGGGAAGTAGGCGAGAAGCTGATCAATATCCATGGTCAACATGAACATCAGAGTTTGCTGCGTGCAGAGAGCCATCTGGGGCTTCTCGACACCTATGGCTCGGAAGTCATCGGACCGATCAAAGCGAAGTATCAGGAGCGCTACAGCAAGTTTATCACGGCGGAAAAAGAACTGCGTGCGCTTCAGGAGTCCAGTCAGCGAGCATATCAACTCTTGGATATGTATCGCTTTCAGCTTGAGGAGATCGCAGCGGCAAGCCTTACACGAGGTGAGGATGAATTACTCGGGGAAGAACGGGTCAAACTATCCCATAGTGAGAAAATGATGGACAGTGTTGCTGGTGCATATGATCTGCTCAGTGGTCAACGCGGGCTTGAAGCTGTAAGTATTGCTCTTTCAAGAATTGAAGATATTTCCGGATACGATAGCAAAGGACTGCAACCCATTGTAGAGCAGCTGCAATCGGCATTTTATCAATTGGAAGATGCGACATTCCAGTTAAGGGATTACCGGGAGAAGATTGAGTTCAATCCGGCAAGGCTGGAAGAAGTGGAGCAAAGGCTGAATCTGATTTCTGGCCTCAGACGGAAATACGGGGACAGCGTGGAACTTATTCTGAGTTATTATGATCAGATTAGCCATGAAACCGATCAATTGGAGAACAAGGACGAACGGCTGGAGAAATTGCGAGCGGAACGTGACAAGATGCTCAACCTTGTGATGGAGTCTGCCGAGGAACTCAGCAAGGTTCGCAAGCAATGTGCTGAGGAACTTGCTGCACAGGTGGAAAGTGAGCTTAAGGATCTGCAGATGGAGCGAACATCACTGCGTGTTCAGATTTCACCATTCGAAGATCCGAAGGGCATTGAATGGAATGGACGTCGTATTCGTCTGAATCGTCAGGGTGCGGACAATGCAGAATTCCTCATCTCACCGAACCCCGGTGAGCCACTTCGACCATTGGGCAAGATTGCTTCAGGTGGCGAGCTGTCGAGAATGATGCTGGCGATGAAGAGTATTTTTGCACGTCATGATCGGATACCTGTGTTGATTTTTGATGAAGTTGATACCGGAGTTAGCGGTAGAGCTGCTCAATCCATTGCGGAAAAACTTTTCCGCTTGTCTTCGACCTGTCAGGTTTTCTCAATAACTCACTTACCACAAGTGGCTTGTATGGCAGATCATCAGTATCTCATTGAAAAACATGTCTACGATGGACGGACGATGACACAGGTGGAATCGCTGTCAGACGAAGGCAGAGTGAAGGAATTGGCACGTATGCTGGGCGGCGTGGAAATTACAGAAAAAACGCTGCATCACGCACAGGAAATGCTGAATTTGGCGGAAGCCAAAAAAGGGTGAAACGGACGGCTGGCGTAATGATTGACAGTAATAAAAGCCTGGGGGCGAGGTTATCTTAAAGGTACGCAATTGGCGACCACCTTTCGTCAAGCGAAAGAAGCAAAGGGAGTGTGACAGCCATTGAATTCCCCCCTCAGGAAGAAATTGCTAGGTCTTTTATTTGCCTTCTTTCTTTGTGTGATTAGCCAGGCCATTCAGCCTGTGCAAAGTTATGCTTCACTGCCGGATGAATTACAGGTGTTTGCTGGCAGGCAAGCGGATGTCCGGCTTGCCGTTCCTGCTGCTTCAAGCGCCGTTGTAGATCGTCCTGATATCGTTGGTTTGGATGATCAGGCAGCGATGCACGTTACCAGGCAACAACCTTTGCATCTTCACCCTCAACAGACGGGACATGCTAAATTAACGTTGAAATTGTGGGGTAAAATTCCGGTCAAAACAGTCCAGGTGAATGTGATACCGGATTTGCGTGTAGTACCCGGGGGTCAAACGATTGGCGTCAAAGTTAAATCGGCAGGTATTCTGGTGGTTGGACATCATCTGGTCCATTCTGGCCAAGATGAGCGCGTATCGCCCGGAGAAACCGCGGGCATTAAGCTTGGGGATCTGATCACGCATATGGATGGTAAACGTCTTGATGGTGTGGCAGGTGTCTCCGAAGCCGTTGAACTTGCAGGCAAAAGTAAAAAAGGGATCGATGTGGTATTAAAACGTGGTAAGGAAACGGTCAAAACAAGATTGACTCCAGCGTATGACTCCGAGGATCAAGCGTGGAGGCTTGGATTGTATATTCGTGATTCTGCAGCTGGTGTTGGTACTCTTACCTTCTATGCTCCCGATCAGGGCGTATATGGCGCACTGGGCCATGTCATTACAGATATGAACACACAGACATCCATTGTTGTGGGTAGTGGTCAGATCGTTCAGTCAAACGTTACGTCAATTTCGAAGAGCGAGACCGGTGATCCGGGTGAAAAACGTGCTCATTTCCTCAAGGAAAGTAAAATTTTGGGCAATATTGAACGTAATACGGCTTTTGGCATCTTTGGTAAAATGTCCGGAAATCCTGAGCACAGTTTGTATTCGAAAGGCATTCCCGTTGCTTTTTCTCATGAAGTTAAAGAAGGCCCGGCCGAAATTCTTACCGTGGTTGACGGTCAACAAGTTGAACGCTTCTCCATTGATATTGTTCATGTTGCAGATCAATCCGAGCCGGCGACTAAAGGTCTGGTACTTCGAATTACAGATCCGAAACTGCTGAATAAGACCGGAGGCATCGTTCAAGGCATGAGTGGTAGCCCTATTGTGCAAAATGGTAAATTGATTGGTGCAGTCACTCATGTATTCGTGAATGATCCGAAATCGGGGTACGGTTGCTTCATTGAATGGATGTTACAGGATGCTGGCGTTATGATGAAAAAGGAAAACGCGAAGAACCTCAAGGCTGGATAAACAGCCCTGAGGTTCTTTTTTGTCGAAAGCAAACATAATATATCGTATAATGAAATAAATTATTTATTATATAGGATCAAGAAAAAAAAATAAAGAAAAATAATTTTCGACAGGAGGAATTTAACTTGCTGTGTCGAAAATTTAACGTGTAAGGAAATGTACGAAACGATGTTTAATTTAAAGGAGGATACCGTTTTGCAAAAAATTGAGGTATTGCTGGCCGATGATAATCGTGAATTTACGAATTTGCTTGCCGAATATATATCTGAACAGGAAGATATGGAAGTAACCGGTATTGCATACAATGGAGAAGAAGTACTGCAATTGCTGGAGCAAACCCGGGATGTGCCGGATGTACTGATTCTGGATATCATCATGCCACATCTGGATGGACTGGGTGTGCTGGAGCGCTTGCGTAACCTGAACCTCTCTCCACAGCCTAAAGTCATTATGCTTACGGCATTCGGACAAGAGAATATCACACAGCGTGCCGTGCAACTCGGAGCTTCCTATTACATTCTTAAGCCGTTTGACATGGAAGTGCTCGCGAATCGTGTACGCCAACTGGTGGGAACACAGACGGCGATGTCCACAAGCAGCGGCTCATCCATGTTCATGAAATCCAATGTCGTGCCAATGGGCAAACACAAAAATCTGGATGCCAACATCACGTCCATCATACATGAAATCGGCGTTCCTGCGCATATTAAGGGATATCAGTATTTACGCGAAGCCATTACGATGGTGTACAACAATATCGAAATTTTGGGAGCCATCACCAAAACATTGTATCCGGCGATTGCCGAAAAATTCAAAACGACGCCGTCCCGCGTCGAACGTGCGATCCGTCATGCCATTGAGGTGGCTTGGACTCGCGGTAACATCGACAGTATCAGCCACTTGTTTGGCTATACGATCAACATCAGTAAGTCGAAACCAACAAATAGCGAATTCATCGCGATGGTTGCTGACAAGCTGAGAATTGAGCATAAGGTAAGCTGAAAGGGTCAGGAGTAGTGAGCTGCCAAGAAACTTTGGATACAGAATAGTTTTCAGCCAAATGAATTTTGGTTAAAAATATCTGGAGTAGCTCATTTTATGCCGGTAAGCTTCTGTGATATATGCCAACGAATACCGTCATTTATTGGATGGATGATCATCCAATAAATGACGGTATTTTGTATTACGAAATAACGGAGATTATAATGATGAAACATATTTTTTACAAGCTTACTACCGTTCATTGAGGAAAAACGTACCTCTTAGTATGGCTATAATCTGTATAGGGGCGTCCTGTAGAACTGGTGATGAACACGCAGGCACTGGTTTGTGGATTATTCGGAACAGATTACTGATGTCAGTGTTCTAGCCATGGACCGAGATGAAGGGAAAATATGACCTTGTGCTGGTCACGTCAGGGGAACGTTTCTTTGGAGCTGTGAGTATTCGACGTTTGCTACTCGCTGTTGCTGATGTACGGGCTGAAATGGCCATTTTTATGAACCCGCTGACTGGTCTTCCAGGTAATCATATCATAGATGAAAGGCTGTCTCGGGCACTTCAGATGGACCATTTTAGCGTACTGTACGTTGATCTCGATCAATTCAAATCCTACAATGACAGCTACGGCTTCAAAATGGGGATCAGCTTATTCAGGCGACAGCTAACTTGCTTCGCAAGCTATTTGTTCTCCCTGAAGCTTTTCTTGGACAGATCGGTGGTGATGATTTTATTGCGATCCTGAATCACCATGAGTACAAACATATTAGTGAGGAAGTCATCTCAGGTTTTGAGGAAATGAAAAAGACGTTCTACAACGAACATGATTGGCATCCTCAATATGTTCTGGGGGAAGGACGTTCCGGCCTAACTCCTAATAGATGATGTAACTAACGTGTAAGATGCAAGAAAACCGCTACGTATCAGGAGTTAGTCACCTGTCATAGCGGTTTATCTATTATGGGATGCGATTCGAAGGTTTTCTAGCGAAAACACCTCAAACCCAATATGTATACATATAAGTATGTTAGAGCAAAGGGTACTTAGATTCGAATATCGACGGATGGATATGAAGCAGCAGATGAAGAAGCCGTAGTTTGCGGACTGTTTCCTGATTCCTGATCTGTGGTTCCGCCATCTGATGGGTGCACCTTACTTCCCGTTTTCTTTCCTTCATCTACTTCCTGATCTTCTTCTCCAGGTGTTGCAGAGATAGGAGGTTGTGCCGCCTCTTTAGGTGCGGGCTGATGGATCTCTTTCACCAGATCCCCAATCTTTTGATTGACCTTGCTGAGCTGAGAATTGATGTCCTGAACAACCTCTCGCTTTGCCTGAAAGACGGTGCGCTCTGCATTTTCCAACATCATTGATTTGCCTATATCTTTGTCTGCATTGATCTCCAGGACGAGTCGATCGAAGCGAGTTTCTCCTTCGGTGGTCTGAATGGAGCCCTGCATGCGATCCCGCAAACCGACCAGCTTACCCAATTGATCATAAGTCTGACTATGCTTGATCAGGTGATCCAGCGAAGGGACCTGAGCCTCGTCTGTTGGCTTGAGCGGTTGCTGTTGAGTCTTTTCGGGCTGTCTTAATTTGTTCTTTTCCTGCAATTCTTCAGCTTTAATTTGGGCAATCTGGCTGTCGATCTGGGATATGGAGCTTGTTAAGGATTTAATTCGCTGAGCTTTGGTTTTGGTATCCAACTCGTCATTGGTTTTTACCCCTTGCATTTCTTCATTGAGCCGGATCTTCTGCTGCATGAGTCCCTGAATTTCTTTATCCCGACTGGAGACTTGATTCCCGGGAGTGAAACTGCTTTTGGTTGCAGATGAGATTGAATTCATATCCTCTGTTCTCCTTCTACTCTTAATCATGGTTCTATTTACATATATCGGATGTTAAGAGAAGGATTTGAATAGCTCTTTTTTCGTCTGAATGGATTCATTTACGTCGGTTGTATTGCGTACTTCATCATAATAATTGATAATGGTTATCAATAAGCGAGCAGACACAATCTATGTAGACGGAGATGGATTAGCAAAATGTGGAATGATTATTATATCCTCTGGAACTATGCTGCGGTGAGTATAACAGATATCCGTTACATGGAATTTGAGGCATATGAAGAGATGAAATACAAATTTCCGACAAGTACCTTTGTACTCACCATTCAGGGTGATGCTGGAGTGACGATCGACAACCAAACGTATGAAGTGAGCCGTTTTTATGTTCTCCATGGGGGAAAAGGGAGCAAGTTGGTTATTCAAGCGGGCGAAGCTGGATTGCGCTTATATTACTTGATGTACAAAGCAAACCTGCCTAGTGGAGGGAGAAACGATCTGGGAAGGTTAATGGAGCGTACCAATCCGTTCCAATTGAACTATGGGTTTACCCCCGATATGCCAACCATTTTATATGAACAATTGAAACAGATGCATTTTTTGTGGGATCAGAAGAACCCCATTCAGCACTTTCAGGCCAAGAGTTTGTTCTATGCATTTGTGGAGCAGATCTCATCACAGATCCCTCGAATATCCAATCGTTATCCAAGTATTATGGATCAGGTCAGCAAAGTCATTGAAATTGTAGAGTCTTCCTACACCCAGCCACTTACGCTGCATGTTTTGGCAGAAATGATTGGCACCAGCCCGAGAAGTTTGTCACGCAAGTTCAAGCAGTCGACCGGAACCAGTCCCATCGATTATTTGATCCAGTTTCGTTTGTTCAAAGCCAAGGAGATGTTACTGCAAACGGACGCCACATTGGATGAGATCGCAGCTGGCATCGGTTATCCGGATGGATATTATTTGGGACGTATGTTCAAGAAACATACAGGTCTTTCTCCTTTGCAATTCAAAGAAAAGACCTCAGCACCCCTATATTGGCCTGATCTGACATCAGGCATGGCGCGAAATGACATTTTCAGAGGTGGAAGTGGAAGGTATGTTTATACTGATGGTGATAATCATTATCAATATAAGCATGGAGGGTCAATAAATATGAACAGACAGACAAGAACGGGAATGCTGCTAAGTATTCTACTAAGTCTTACGTTACTGCTAAGTGCCTGCTCTACAGGTGTTGCCAGTAATTCAAGCGGGGATGCATCCGGAAGCAATAGTACGTCAAGTTCCACGAAGACAGTAACAGCGGAGAATCAAAGCCAACCATCGGAACCACGTACAATCTCAACGTTGAAGGGAGATATTACAATCCCGGATGAACCTAAACGGATTGTGGTTGACTTGTATCTTGGGAGCCTGATTGCCCTGGGGATCAAGCCTGTGGGTACACCCGAGTTGAACCTCAAGAATCCTTATTTTATCGAATCACTTGAGGGCGTGCAAAATATTGGTGAATACGAAACCATCTCTCTCGAAAAGGTGTTGGAACTTGAACCGGATTTGATTGTGACAGGTAATCCTGATTTATATGATTCCTTTAGCAAAATTGCACCTACCCTGGTTATTCCTTATGGCGAATTGAAAAACACCCACGAAGAGATTGCCTATTTTGGTGAAGTGCTGAATAAAGAAAAAGAATCTGAGGCTTGGTTAGCCGATTATGATGCAAGAATTGCAGATGCCAAGAAGCGCGTCGGTGAGGCGATTGATCCAGCAGCCGAGGTGTCGGTCATGCAGTTTAATGATAAAGGACCACTGGCCTTTGGTGATAATTTTGGTCGGGGAGGTCAGGCAGTTTACAGCGCGCTTGGTTTGAATCCTCCTGCAGATAAAAAAGAGATCTTAATGAAGGATCAACTGGTTGAAGTTTCATCGGAAGCAATTCCCGAATTTGCCGGAGACTACATTATTCTAACAGCAGACAATCTGACGCTGGAAGAGTTGAAATCCAAGCCGGTCTGGAGTTCACTGGATGCGGTTAAGAATGATCGTGTGTTTATCTGGAGCCCGGATCATTCATGGTACTTTGACCCGATTGCAACATTGGATCAGACCGAGGAATTGGCTGCGTGGTTTACGAAGATCTCTGAGCAAAAATAAATGTAACGTGTGCTTGATAAGATGAAATCCAATGCCAGCCCAAATTACAGTTGATAATGAAAATTATTATCATCTATAATAAAAGATATATTAGTGAACCTCTGCTACGCATGTATTACAGGATGGGTGGCAGAATGATGACCTTGCAAGGTCTGTGCTGCAGGTGAGGCTGGGATTGGGGAGTATTCGATGCAATTAGACGAACAGATGAAATGCTGGAATCATGCCGCTGTTAAGGTTCTGGATATACGCCGGATCGTTATGGAGGCAGGAGCACAACTGAGTTCCTATACACTTCCGGCAAATGGTTTTATATATACGATTCGAGGATCGGCTGTGCTTCAGTTGGATGGCCAAACATACAAGGCAGAGCGATTTTACATGCTTCATGGGGCGAAAGGATCTTCACTGGATATCCAAACCAACGAAGATTTCGAATATATCATGCTCTATTACAGAGCATTCCTTGCCTTTCCTAGTTATCGCAAAAAGTGGTTATTGACACAGCCTGAGGTTGCACCGTTCTCTTTGCAATATGGATTTACACCGAGTAGTCCACTTGGACTGTTACGTTACCTTGCTGAGCTTGAGGATGCATGGGTACAGTCTGGCAGTCTGGATCTGCTTCATACGAAAAGTTTATTTTACCAATTCATTCATGAAATGTTGGTTCAGCTGGCAGAGCAGGAGATCAAAACAGAGCTTGCTGACCCGGTGAAACAAACACTTCGTTATATACAGAATCATTACAGAGAACAGGTCACGCTTGATTTTCTAGCTGAACAATTGAACTATAGCTCCCGGCATTTATCCATGCAATTCAAACGACAGACGGGTTACAGTCCCATTGATTATTTAATTCAGACCCGAATCGCCAAGGCTCGCAATCTGCTTGTAAGATCGGATGCAACGCTGAGTGAAATTGCAACAGAAGTGGGTTATTCGGATGTGTATTATTTTAGTCGCATCTTCAAAAAACATGTGGGGATCTCTCCGATTCAGTATCAACGAAAGATGAGAGAAGAAGCGAGGACAGGGGATCGTCCATTGCAAATCTCTGAATCGTCCATTGGCCGAAGATGGAAGTCGGGATATATTGATTATGAGAATTATTATCAATATATAGACGGAGGGTCTACACCAATGAAAAGAAGAAAAACAAGTTCCAGTATGATCATGGTTGCATTATTGAGCATAACGATGCTGCTCGCAGCTTGCTCTTCAGGTACAGCAACAACACCAGCAGCTGGCGAAGGAACGGGTACCAGTTCTAATAACAGCAGTACGGCAGTGTCATCAGATACAGGAAGCCAGACGAACAAAGACAATGAAACACGTACGGTCTCAACGGTTAAAGGTGACGTGGTTGTTCCAGCGAATCCGAAACGGGTTGTTGTATTGTATCTCCAGGGGGATGTTGTTGCACTTGGAATTAAGCCAATCGCTACCTCAGAAGTATTCGCCGGCGCTGCATACAAGAGCGAACTTGAAGGTGTAAATTCACTGGGCGCCTGGTTTGAACCGAATCCTGAAGCTGTTATAGACCTCGATCCGGATCTGATTATTGCGCCTTCAGAAGAGACGTATTCGTTGTTAAAGGATATCGCACCTACGGTATATATTCCGTACGAGAAAATGACTACAGAAGAAAGACTCCGGAGTATAGCGAGTATTTTTGGCAAAGAACAGGAAGCCGAGACATTAATCACTAATCTCAATAGCAAAGTCGAAGAGAGTAAGCAAATACTTGCAGATGCAGGCATATTGGACAAAACGGTTTCCATTGTGGAGGGCGGTTTGAAAGGTATGGTCGTTGTAGAGAGCAAGCAATATGGCCGGGGATCTCAGGCACTATATGAGTACTTGGACATGAAAGCTCCGGAAGTAGTGCAGAAGAAAATTGATGTGGTTTCGGAAGCAGGAGGCTCCAACTTATCCATGGAAGTACTGCCTGAGTATATCGGAGATTATGTGTTTCGTTCGGTGTATGAAGGGGCAGATAACCTTATGAATGATCCAATTTGGAGCAGCATACCGGCTGTTAAGGAAGGCCGTCTGATCGAGATTGACTTTGAATTTTTCTATTATTCCGATATCTATTCAGTCAATAAACAACTTGATTTTGTCGTAGAAAAGATGTTGGCGGCTCCAAGAGTGCAATAGTAAAGAGCGGAGTTGTTCGTAAAAGTTTTGTACAAGAAAAGTTTGTTTTTTAGCCATTGTAATTTGATAACATTACCATTACACTAGGGTTTAAGTGATAATGATAATCGATATCAAATACTCGATGTTCTGGATCGAATTTAACGGAGGTATTTTTAATATGAATCATCAGTTGGAACTCTATGATGTAACCATTATCGGCGGTGGCCCTGCGGGCATGTACTCTGCCTTTTATAGCGGCATGCGGGATATGAAGACCAAGTTGATTGAAGCACGTGACAGATTGGGAGGTCGCATGCTCTTTTATCCGGAGAAAATGATCTGGGATGTTGGAGGTGTGACGCCAATTCTGTGTGAAGATCTGATCAAACAATTGGAAGAACAGGCACGAACTTTTGAGCCAACCCTTGTGTTTGAACAACAGATTGAAGGTTTCGAGCGTCAACCTGATGGCACGATTCTGTTAACTTCTGCAACAGGTGAACAACACTGGACACGTACCGTCATTTTGGCAATTGGATATGGTATATATAAAATGGCCAAGCTGGAGCTTGAAGGTGCAGACCGTTACGAGGTTAGCAATCTGCACTATACCGTGCAGGAATTGGAGCCATTCCGTGGTAAACGCGTGCTGATCTCGGGTGGAGGTGACTCTGCTGTGGACTGGGCGAATGAACTGGAAGCACTGGCAGAGCAAGTTACAGTTGTGCATCGTCGTGACCGCTTTGGCGGGTTGGAGCGTAATGTACTGCGCATGAGAGAATCCTCGGTGGATGTCCGTACACCGTATGCTGTAGAGACCTTGCATAGTTTGAGTGGTGATGTGATTGAACAGGTGACCATTTCACACGTGGACACAGGTGAAACTGAACTGCTTGAAGTCGATGCTGTCATTGTAAACCATGGCATGAAGAGTGACTTTGGTCCAATCCGGGATTGGGGACTTGATCTTGGCGAATGGCACGTCACTACAACGGAGAGATTACAAACAAATATCCCTGGTGTTTTTGCCGCAGGCGATTTTGTAGATTATGGTAGCAAACTGTATCTGATTGCTGGTACCTTCACGGATGCTGCCCTTGCGGTGAACAGTGCGAAGCTTTACATGGACCCTGAAGCGGAAAAAGTGGCTTATGTTTCTTCCCATAACAGCCGCTTTAAGGAGAAAAATAAAGCCCTTGGTGTTGTAGAAGAATAAAGCTCCGCGATTGGTTATATTAAGATGACTTCGGGTTCATTCGTTCATTCCGAAGTCATCTTTTTTTGCATAAAATGGGTAATAAGAAGGCATAATGGCACAAGATAGAACAGGCTCTGAATTGAACATGTACCACTAAATGTCTATAATAAACCTGAGAAACATTTGAATAACAACAAGTTATGATAACTAGATCAGAGTGGAGTGCAGCGTATGAAAAAGGGTTCACAACCACAACGAGGTTTCACCTTCATTCAGCGTTGGTTTAAACGACCTGATAAGAAAAAAATCAAATGGTCTGAAATGTATCTCGCACTTGCCGGTGCGCTTCATCGTCTATTGGTTGAAGGTCGGCGTGAACGCTCAGCAGCCAAACGGTTACATCGGGACTTGCCGATTAACGCATTGGGCGAGATGAAGTTGGAGCCAGGGGATATCGTGTACACGCCAAGCTCGGAATCAACGTATTACGCCGGGCATATGGGCATTATCGGGCTCGACGGCAAAGTGTATCATGTGCACCCTTATGGGCCTGTATTTGCTGATTCACTGGATTGGTATATCACCCGTTTCTATGAAGGCGATCGGTTCATTGTATTCCGTTCCAGATTGAATGAGGCAGGGATGAAGGCAGCTGGGTGGGTACAGGACCATTACAAACAGGTGAAATACTACCGTTTGCAGACCAATCTGCATAGTATTGATCGCAATTACTGTTCCAAGTTTATATATCAGGCCTATCAGTTCACATCCGGACTGGACCTGTGGAGTCGCAAATTTACCCGAATGAAGCAGGGCTACATCTATCCTTTTCGAATTGAGCGCTCACCAGAGCTGGACGTTCTGGGAACTTTTTATAAATAAGGCTGGAACCGACTAAATTACTGTTCTTCCGAAAATTAGGAAAGCAGGTTCTGTCGGTTTTTTTTATATGTGTAGAGATTAAAAACAGGAAAAACGCTCAAAACGTCGAATAGATTATGAGATAGGCATGCACAACTTGGAATCGTATACATAAAAAAAGGCGCGATGATTTTTAGCCCAGAGCGAAAAAACGACTACAAAAGTAGGCGAACAAGAAAGAGTGAAGCGAGATGAACTGGCCGGGCTTTTTACGCCGATTCCGACTGAACAAAAACGTAGTGAAGCTATCGGACTACACCCCAAAAAAGGAAAGGAGGCACTACTGTTCCATATGCAAGAAAAATGTTAAATCGGTCGTGCATTATGCGGCCCCACAGGGAAATGTTTCAGGTGTATGCAGTTCTTGTAAGTCTTTGGCGGATGAACGAGGAATGTTCCCCATTTAATAAGAAGAGATGCGCTCAGGAAATAACATTGCTTTGATTTATGCGCGTTTTTGTAGTACATTAGCAAATGTATTCGAAGGAGGATTCTAATGTACTCAGGTAGACAAGACGATACTTTATACATCATGACCTACACCTTAAACAGCGGTATCAAGGGTACGGTTCCACTGTCTAATAAGCAGATTATTGAGTGGCTGGATTGCTACAGAAATGAGAAGCGCTTCGTGACCGAAATTGGCAAGGAGTTTTTTGGATTGAATGCAGGATTGGTTGCAGATTTCAAGGTTCAGAATCATTTATCGGATTATCAGCAGACGATTATGCCTACACAGCAGCAGGATAACCTGGAACGCTTGTCTAGTGCTTACAAATCAACCGAGTTATTAATGAAGATTGATTGTAAATGCGGCACGGCTTACGTGACGGAATCTCCATATAAGCGTACGAAATGGTACTGCACCAAGTGTAAAGAGATTGTATTTTTGGATGCAAAAAAAGGAATGGTGGAAACGTCGCGTGGTGACGCTTACTACATGACCAACAAATATTTTGTTTCCCGGGACTAGCGGGAAGTGACCTGCAAGCATCGCTGAGAAGCGGTGCTTTTTTGTACGCATGCTCAGCTACAACAAAAAAAGCCCATAAGGGCTTTTTGGAGATCTCAGAGATCTCTTAGAAATTATGAAGAGCATTCAACTTTGTGAGGAGGAATAAAGCAGCAACGACAGCGAGGCTCGTAAGCTTCTGAATCGCCGATCATGACAACCGGACCCAAGGTAACGGGTTCACCATTGACGATCCGTTGCGTAAAGGCAGCATCCGGGCTGCCACATACCGCACAGAAAGCCGAGAGTTTCTCAATGTCATCTGCCATGGCGAGCAGACCGCCGACATATCCGAATTCCTTACCACGGTAATCCATATTAAGTCCGTCCACAATAACATGTTTGCCACAATAGGCTAGCTCCGAGACCAGTTCCATAATGGCACTGCTGAAAAATTGTACTTCATCAAATGCAACAACATCAGCATCTATGGTTTGGTTCAGGATCATTTCTACGGATTCCGGGGTTAATTGCCGGGGAATGGAATGAGCAGGTAACCGATAACCAATTCGGCTCACGATCTCGTCCTGGGCAAATCGATCATCCTCGGCTGGTTTGTAGGCCACAACCTTTTTACGGCCAAATTGAATTAATTTCTGACAACGGCGAATGAGTTCACCGGATTTTTCACTGAACATGGGTCCAGTAATTACGGTAATACGTCCTGTTTGCACGGTGCTGCTACTCCTCTCACATACGGGATTCAACAAAAAAAGCGACCATTACAGAGTACCACAAAATCTTTGGTAAGAGCCAGAACTAATCTCAGCAGCTTTGTGTTACTATATGGAATGTTAAGCCGTTGGTTCCGGCAGCTATTTAACAGGAGTTATGGAAAAGAGGTGTTTACGATGAGTGAAGCATTAACATCACTGCAAGAGCGATATGAAAGCTTGAAAGAGCAGACATCCCTGGATGAAGCTACGCAGGCGTTATTTGCAGAACTGTTCGCAGAAGCGGAGAGACTGCAGGCAAGTAACCTTACCTTGCGCAGAACGATATTGAAGTCCTCTTCCAAAGAATCACGTATGTCTACCAAACTGCGGGATGCATTATACGAATGACTCGGAGATTACTCCGGGTCCTCTTCTGTCTTTAATTTGCGAGGGAATAGAATACCTGCTGTAATTCTGGCAATCATGGCAAAGGTAAGACCAATGCCTGCAAACATGTAGATCACGGTAAAGGCTTTGCTGAATCCGGTGGATGGCACAAATTCAGGATGTCCCACCGTAGTCAGGGTAACCGCGCAGAAATATAACGCATCGATCCAGTGCAGACCTTCAACACGAGTGTAAAACAAAGTGCCTGACAGCAAAGTAGCCGCAGTTAATACGAACAAAGCCAGAAACTTGGGGTCTTTGAACGCATGGAAAATGCCTTTGAGCAATCGCTGTAACGTGATTAGAAATGATACCATGATGATCCATCCTGTCTATGTAAAGTTGTCGGTGTGTTGTATAAACACGCAAAAAGCCCGGACTCATGGAGTCCTTCCGGGCGTCTCTGCTTTTTCGGGTACACTTTTGGATCGGAAACGGGGACCTACATAATTACGCTTGCGGTCACGGAACAAGATCCAGCCTCCGAGAAAACTCATACCTGCCGCGAAAAGGACAAGTCCACCGCCGAAGGAAAGCCACTGGAAACCTGGTGAAATCAGTTCGTTCCCGTGCTCGGCATAATATAGGAACAGGGCATCTTTCATCATTAGAAAACCCTTCATTGCCATTAAACCGGGAATGACCAAAACAACAATCGCCAAGAATCGCGCAAAGACCAATCTTGTATTCATGAGCATTATACCCTTTCTGCCAAAGTCGACATAAAATAAAGGTTACGCTTACAGATCATGCCTGATTCCATCATAGCTTGGAATGCATGGGCTGTCCATGTGTGATTGGTTCAAACTTTGAGTTGACCGCTTAAGGAGAGTACAATGGTATATAGAGATTATATGCAAACTATGAGTTAACCTATCATCATCTAATACATTTATATTGAAATTTGATTCATAGAGGAGAGCATGAGAGATGCCAATTACATGTGATGTTGCAATACTTGGAGGAGGTACCGGGGGTTACGTTGCCGCGATCCGGGCAGCACAACTCGGAAAACAGGTCGTTATTATTGAGAAGGACAAACTTGGTGGAACCTGCCTGCACCGTGGCTGTATTCCGAGTAAGGCTTTGCTGAAAAGCGCGGAAGTGTATGCCGAGATTCAGGAGAGCGAGACGTATGGGATCGAGACAGCTGGAGCCACACTTGTATTTCCCAAAGTACAGGCGCGCAAGGATGCGATTGTGGAGCAACTCCATCAGGGCGTTCAATATTTGATGAAAAAAAATAAGATCCAGGTTGTACACGCGAAAGGTCGCGTCATCGGACCATCCATCTTCTCACCGCAGAGCGGAGCAGTCGCTGTGGAGTTTGAAGATGGAGAGATGGATACGGTAGTTCCAACCAATCTCATCATTGCGACTGGTTCGCGTCCACGTGTGCTGCCGGGCCTGGAACCAGACGGCAAGTTCATTATGAGCAGTGACGAAGCCCTGCGTATGGATGAGCTTCCTGCATCACTCATTATTGTCGGTGGTGGTGTGATTGGACTGGAGTGGGCATCCATGCTGAATGACTTTGGCGTAGAAATCACAGTGGTAGAAGCAGCTGCTCACGTGTTGCCTGCCGAGGATGAGGATGTTGCCAGAGAAATGCAGCGATTACTCGGCAAACGGGGGGTTCGTTTCCTGACAGGTGCCAACGTTCTAACGGAAACATATAGCACGGATCAAGAGGGCATCCAGATTGATGTGCAGCTTGGAGAAGAAAAGCAAGAAACGTTGAGAGCGGAGAAAATGCTTGTGTCGGTTGGACGTCAGGCCAATGTTGAAAATATCGGACTCGAAAATACAGATATAAAATTGGAACGCGGCTTCATCGCTGTGAACAAACAGTTACAAACAGGTGAAGGTCACATCTATGCCATTGGTGATTGCATCGGTGGTTTGCAGCTTGCACATGCCGCAAGTCATGAAGGTATTCTCGCTGTCAATCATCTGGCGGGCGAAACGGTACATGCCGTAGAATCCCACCTTATTCCGCGCTGTGTGTATACACGTCCAGAAGCAGCCAGCATCGGATTTACCGAGCGTGAAGCCAAAGAACGTGGCTATGATATTAAAACAGGTAAATTCCCGTTCCAGGCTATTGGCAAATCGCTCATTCACGGAAGTCGTGATGGATTCGTGAAGGTGATTGCAGATGCCAAAACGAATGATATATTGGGGGTACATATGATTGGAACCCATGTGACGGAATTAATCGCTGAAGCCTCACTGGCTCAGATGCTGGATGCTACACCTTGGGAAGTCGGACAAACCATCCATCCACACCCTTCTCTGTCGGAAATCATGGGTGAAGCCATGCTGGCGGTCGATGGAAAGGCCATTGGAATATAAGTCAAACAGGCTTATGAGAAAGGTCCTTTCCTTTTTTGGGTAAAAGGGATTATAATAAGGTTAAGCCAAGTCTTAGTACCAGGTTATAAGATCGGGTAGTAAGACTGGCACAGGCTCTGATTAAAAGGAGGTACCTCATATGAGTTCAAAAGGTACTGCAGACGCGGTCCACAGGCATCAACAGCTGGGACTTAGCGATGGTGAAGTATTGGATATGTACAAATACATGCTGCTCGCACGCAAGTTTGACGAGCGTTGCTTGCTCTTGCAGCGGGCCGGCAAAATTAACTTTCACGTATCCGGTGTAGGACAGGAAGCTGCACAAGTAGGCGCTGCTTTTGGTCTGGATCGGGATCACGATTATTATTTACCTTATTACCGCGATTACGGCTTTGTACTGGCCGTAGGCATGACTCCGCGTGAGTTGATGTTGTCTGCTTTTGCGAAGGCAGAAGATCCGAATAGTGGTGGTCGGCAAATGCCGGGTCACTTCGGTCACAAAAAGCTGCGGATTGTGACGGGTTCCAGCCCGGTTACAACACAGGTTCCGCATGCTGTTGGATTTGCGCTCGCTGCCAAAATGAAGAAGCAAGAATTTGTTTCTTTTGTTACGTTTGGTGAAGGATCAAGCAATCAGGGTGACTTCCACGAAGGAGCCAACTTTGCAGGTGTGCACAAATTGCCTGTCATTATTATGTGTGAGAACAATCAGTATGCAATTTCGGTGCCGATTCACAAACAGCTGAGCGGCAAAATATCCGATCGAGCACAAGGGTACGGGTTCCCCGGACTGCGTGTAGATGGTAACGATGCACTGGAAGTATACGCTGCAGTGAAGGAAGCGCGTCGCCGTGCTATAGCCGGGGAAGGCCCGACACTGATTGAAGCGATGATGTATCGGTTGTCACCTCATTCCACCTCCGACAATGATCTGGCTTACCGGACCAAAGAGGAAGTGGAGGAGAACTGGAAGAAAGATGGCGTTCCTCGCATGAAAAACTATTTGATCGATTGCGGCATCTGGGATGAAGCCCGGGATGCGGATCTGGCTTCCCAGCTTGCGCTGGAAATGAAAGAAGCAACTGAATATGCAGACAACGCGCCATATCCAAAACCTGAGGACACTCTGACGCACGTTTATGCGGACAGCGAAGAAGGGGGACGGTAAGTATGGCAGTGATGGAATATATTGATGCAATCCGTCTCGCGATGAAAGAAGAGATGGAACGGGATGAGAATGTTTTTATCCTTGGTGAAGACGTAGGTCTCAAAGGTGGTGTGTTTACCACAACTAAAGGGTTGCAAGATCAGTTTGGCGAAATGCGGGTGATGGACACACCTTTGTCTGAATCAGCTATTGCAGGTGTTGCCATTGGTGCTGCGATGTATGGCATGAAGCCAATTGCCGAAATGCAATATTCGGACTTTATGCTGCCAGCAACGAACCAGATCATTAGTGAAGCGGCGAAAATTCGCTATCGTTCCAACAATGATTGGAGTTGTCCGATTGTTATCCGTGCGCCGATTGGCGGAGGAATCTTTGGTGGGTTGTACCACTCCCAATGTCCGGAATCGATCTTCTTTGGTACGCCTGGTCTGAAAATTATAGCTCCCTACTCGGCATACGATGCAAAGGGATTGCTCAAAGCGGCCATTCGCGATCCGGACCCGGTACTCTTTTTTGAAAATAAAAAATGCTACAAGCTCATCAAGGAAGATGTGCCTGAAGATGATTACATCGTTCCGATTGGTAAAGCCAACGTACTTCGTGAAGGTGCGGATATTACGGTGATTGGTTACAGCCAGCCGCTGCATTTTGTGATGCAGGCTGCTGAGGAGCTGGAACGGGAAGAAGGCATTACAGCCCATGTTCTGGATCTGCGCACATTGCAACCGTTGGATCGCGAAGCCATTATTGCTTCCGCTCGTCTGACAGGCAAGGTGCTGATTGTACACGAAGATAACAAAACCGGTGGTGTAGGTGCCGAGGTTGCCGCTATTATTAGCGAGGAATGTCTATTTGAACTGGATGCACCGATTCAGCGTCTTTGCGGACCTGACGTGCCGGCCATGCCGATTAGCCCAACATTGGAGAAATTCTACATGCTGAGCAAGGACAAAGCCAAAGCAGCAATGCGTACACTGGCCGAGTTTTAATTACGTTTTTAGGATCGTTTAAAAGTAAAGTTTGGAGTGATAATCAAATGGCTGAACGTATGAAATGGATCGAGGTCATTATGCCGCAATTGGCGGAATCGCTGGTCTCGGCTACCATAGGCAAATGGTTGAAAAAACCGGGCGACCGTGTGGAACAGTACGAGCCGATCTGTGAAGTAATCACCGATAAAGTCAATGCCGAGATTCCATCCACTGTGGATGGAATTATGGGTGATCTTTTGGTAGAAGAGGGCACAACGATTGCTGTTGGTGAAGCAATCTGCCGCATGCAAGTCGCAGCTTCCGACGAAGAAGCGGCTGAGCAAGTAACACAAGTATCGCAGCAACAGGAGCAAGTGCAGCAACATGCGAGCCACACTCCTGTTGCCGCCTCAAATACAGCAGTACATGACCCCAATCAGCCGATGCGCAATCGGTATTCCCCGGCAGTACAATCCTTGGCAGCAGAGCATGGCTTGAACTTGCAAAGCATCCAGGGTACTGGAGCCGGCGGTCGTATTACTCGTAAAGATGTGCTGGCATTTGTTGCACAAGGAGGTAACGCGGCTGGATCGTCTGCGTCTGCACAAGCAGCATCTCCAGCAGCACAGCATACACCTTCTGGTGTGCCATCTGCTTCTCCATTCAGCGGAGTGAATCGTGGAAATGGTGAAATGGGTTTAACCGCTGGAGAAGCGATCTCAGCGTCCGATGCAGGTGTTCCTGTGAGACATTCAGGCATTCATCTAACCGAAAGCCCGAAAATTCCACAGATCGAAGTGGAAGGTGGCGGCCAGGGAAGATCGGAGTATTTCATCGATGTTACCCCTGTGCGTAATGCCATTGCCCGGAATATGCGTCAGAGCGTATCGGAAATCCCGCATGCATGGACGATGATTGAAGTAGACGTAACGAATCTTGTGATGCTGCGCAATAAACTCAAGGATGAGTTCAAGCGCAAGGAAGGCATCAATCTGACATACCTGTCCTTCATGATGAAGGGAGTCGTTAACGCGATTAAAGACTACCCAATCATGAACTCGGTGTGGGCAGTGGACAAAATTATCGTCAAACGGGACATTAACCTGTCCATGGCGGTAGGAACCGAAGATTCCGTACTTACACCCGTAATCAAACATGCCGATCAGCGAAATATCGCAGGTTTGGCTCGTGAAGTGGATGAGCTGGCTCGTAAAACACGTGAAGGTACGTTAAAGCTGGACCACATGCAAGGTGGTACGTTCACGGTGAACAACACAGGTTCATTTGGTTCGATCCTGTCCCAGCCAATCATTAACTACCCGCAGGCAGCGATTCTTACATTCGAGTCCATTGTCAAGAAGCCAGTGGTTATTAATGATATGATCGCCGTTCGCTCGATGGCTAACCTGTGTCTGTCGCTGGATCACCGAATCCTGGATGGCGTAATCAGCGGACGGTTCTTGCAACGTGTCAAAGAGAACCTTGAAGGATACACCTTGGAGAGCAAAGTGTATTAAGTAAATAGATGAAGGACGGGAAAGTGTATGTGCCGCAGGCCGTGCACTTTTCCGGCTGTCTACGGACAGGGGCTCAATTTTGCATTGAACATGAATCAGAAGGGTGTGGGGAAATCATGAGCAAGCCGCTGGATGTTGCATACATACCGATGCTTGATTATGAAGAGGCTTGGAACCGCCAGAAAGAGATTGTGCAGCGATTGGATGAGGGCGAGGGAGCGGAGAAGATGCTGCTCTTGCAGCACCCGCCAACGTATACGATCGGCTCACAGAATCATCCGGAGCATCTGCTTCTCAGTCCGGAAGAGTTGCGCGAGCAAGGGATTTCCTTGTTTCAAATTGACCGTGGCGGTGATATTACTTATCATGGCCCGGGCCAGTTAGTAGGTTACCCGTTATTGATTCTTGGTCGGGATGAAGACCTGGATCTACACGGCTATTTACGGAAACTCGAGCAGGTCCTTATGGATTATCTCGCAGATGAGGGTGTTGAAGCCGGGCGCAAAAAGGGGTACACCGGTGTGTGGATTGGCGATATGAAGATCGCTGCAATCGGCATCAAGTTTAATCGTTGCAAACACCGCCGCGGTTTTGTGACAAGTCACGGATTTGCATTTAACATCACTTCAGGCATTCAACATGCTGGTTTTCAGGGGATTGTTCCTTGTGGAATTGAGCAGTATGGCGTTACCTCACTGGAGGATATAACAGGCAGGTCTTATACAGTGGAGCAGGTAGCACGCGAGATTGTTCCGTACTTTAATCACATTTTCCCCTATGAGATCACCTGGGTGAGCGAAAAAGAAGCCCTTCAACGTCTGTAACAGACCGTCAAAAGGCTTCAGGTTGCTATCCGAACAGCAACGGTTCGAGAGCTATGAAAAGGGTGGACCCGATCATGGCGATCAGCATGAGATAGATGATGATTTTGAACCATTTCTTTTTTTGCATGATGAGAGAACTCCTTTCAACATAAAGTGTGTGTTCAAAAAGACTGGTTTTCAGTACCAAGAAGATGGGATGAAGGTAGAAATGGAGTAGCGGAGCGTAGGGAAAACTACGTGAGCAACCACAATGTTTCCAAAGGAAACATACTTCGTAAGCCTCCCGCTTATTTCGGCTGAATTCCATATTCGATGCTGATGATGCCGTCAGGCATCCTTCGTAATCAAAAGCGGACTTTTTGAACAACCTCATAAAATAAACAAGCCATAGTAATTGTATTGTACCGTATCCACGAGAGGGAGGAAAGTCCTATGATTAAACAACAACGTGTTATCGATCAGTTCATGGAGCTGGTGCAGATTGATAGTGAAACAAAAAATGAACAGAACATCTCGAAGGTGTTAAAAGAACAGTTTGCAGATCTTGGTCTTCATGTCTATGAGGATGATACCATGGAGCAAAGCGGACATGGCGCCGGAAACCTCGTCATCACCTGGGAAGCCGAAGGAACAGAAGGGGTTGCACCGATCTTTTTCACATGTCATATGGACACCGTAACGCCGGGACAGGGAATTAAGCCTGAACTGGGTGAAGATGGCTGGATTCGCAGTGATGGAACAACGATCCTGGGAGCAGATGACAAGGCCGGAATTGCGGCGTTGTTCGAAGCGATTCGTGTTATTCAGGAAAACAAAATTCCGCATGGTAAAATTCAATTTGTCATTACGGTCGGCGAGGAGTCTGGTCTGGTGGGTGCACGTGCCATGAATCCGAAGGATATTGATGCCGAGTTCGGTTATGCGCTGGACTCTAATGGAGCTGTAGGCACGATCTGTGTTGCTGCACCGGCCAGAGCTGAAATTCAAATGAGCATCTATGGGAAGTCCGCACATGCGGGCGTGAATCCGGAAGACGGGATCAGCGCCATTCAGGTTGCAGCCAAAGCAATTGCAGCGATGACACTGGGCAGAATTGATGATGAGACAACAGCGAACATTGGCAAATTCCAGGGTGGATCACCACTCAATGTGGTATGTGACTTTGTACAGCTTGAAGCGGAAGCCCGCAGTATTGTGCAGGAGAAAGTCGAATTGCAGGTTGCACAGATGCGTGACGCGCTGGAAACGACATGTCGCAAATACGGTGCTACTGCCGAATTCAGAAGTGAGATCCTGTATCCCGCATTTGGTTTCCATGATGAACACGAAGTTGTACAGCTTGCACAGCGTGCCATCCGCAGTATTGGGCTGGAGACAAGTACGTTTGCTTCCGGTGGTGGCAGTGATGCCAATATCTTTAACGGATTTAACATCCCGACAGTGAACCTGGCGGTAGGGTATGAGGATATTCATACAACCAAAGAACGCATTCGTGCCGAAGACATTGTGAAGTTATCCCAGGTAGTCGTAGCTATTATTCAGGAAACGGCAGCTGATAAAAAATAATATAGAACATGTTACCTCAAATGTTGTTAGACAAAAGTCCGAACCCGGTTAGGACGTGTCTGAAAACTCCGAAGGAAGCAGATTTTGCCGAATTTTCGTTCCAAGCCAGGAAATTTTCCGCAGGCGTGCCGGGGCACGTCAAGGGAAAGTGACGCAGCAGGGGGCGAAAAGGCGGTAAAAGATGCACTTCAGCGAGTTTTGAGACACGCCCTAGTATCGGATTCGGACTTTTTGTGAATTCATGTTATATTTCAAGGGAGAAGACTCGTTCATTTTAGGATCCAATGGAACCATGTTTCGATTCGTTTATTTACGTCCAGCGAGCAGATCGATTAACTTGGCATCCGGGCCCCACTCGCGCAACCATTGCTTGAGTATGAGCTGTACTTGCCGGGCTTGTCCTACCACGTGTACGGATTGAGGCGTCAAATAACTGTTCATCGAAAGTCCCCCTGATTCGTTTATATTTGCTGTGAGAGTTCTATAAGTTCACCATATGCCCAAAATCAGAGATATATACATTAACAGAATATATAAATTGAGCTAATCCTTTACACAAGAACGGAGAGGACAGAAATAACCAAGAGAAGCGGAGCGTTCGCCTTTATAACCAAATTTTATCTATTAGAGAAAGAAATCAAAAAAATCTGGGGATAACAGCGATCGAAGGGTTGTTCTGTCATCGGAGTGGTTAGTGTAAATATTTTTAGTCCATTTATATATAATCCAACGATATGGAGTTGAAGAACCAATGAAACCAAACCAATCTGCCCAATCCATCCACTCGGCGCAACCTGCCAATCCAAAACTGGATGAAGTCACCGTATCCACCAAGCCAATCTTCGAGGGCAAAGTGATTTCACTTCAAGTCGATACCGTTAAATTGCCGAACGGCCAGACGGCTACACGTGAGATTATCCGGCACCCTGGAGCGGTAGCTGTACTTGCTCTGAATGGGGATCGCATGCTTGTTGTGGATCAGTATCGTCAGGCAATGGGACGCACCGAAGTGGAGATTCCTGCGGGAAAACTGGACCCGGGAGAAGAGCCGGAAGTTGCAGCAGCACGTGAATTGCGAGAAGAGACGGGATATGTAGCCAAGTCGCTGCGTCATTTGCGTTCGTTCTACACGTCACCGGGCTTCGCAGATGAGATCATTCATCTTTACATCGCTGAAGAGTTGGAAGCCGGAGATATGGAGCTGGACGAAGATGAATTCCTTGAAGTATCCGAGATCACACTGGAGGAAGCCTACGCACTCATGGACGATAACCGGATTAGTGATGCCAAAACGATGATGGCTGTGTACGCGTGGGACCTCTACAGAACGACAGGACGGTTCTAAGGATGCAAGACCAACTGGAAACGTCCACGATGTGGGAGCCCTGTTATACAGACCTGCATATTCACATCGGACGTACGTCTCGCGGCGAGGCCGTTAAAATCAGTGGCAGTCGCGATCTGACATTTGAGAATATTGCTCGGGAAGCATCGGATCGCAAAGGAATTCATTTGCTTGGTGTTATTGATTGTCATTCTCCCGTTGTACAGATGGATATTGAGCAATTGCTGGAGAGTGGTACGATGTCCGAGATTGAGGGAGGTGGCATTGCCTACCAGGACACCACCATTCTGCTGGGTACAGAGATTGAGCTGCGCGAGCCTGGAATGCGTGAATTCCATATGCTGGCGTACTTCCGTGATCTGAGAACGATGAAGTCCTTCACGGACTGGATGAAGCGTTATATGAAAAATGTGAACCTCAGCTCTCAGCGGGTATATGTTCCTGCTCTTGAGATGCAGGCCGAGATTAAGGCCCGTGGTGGGCTTATTGTGCCTGCACATGTATTTACACCTCATAAAGGCATCTATGGCAGCACGGCGCCCCGTATGGGCGATGTACTGGATACTTGTCTTGTGGATGCTGTCGAACTGGGATTAAGCTCCGATTCATCGATGGCCAGTTATATTCGGGAATTGGATCATGTTCCGTTCCTGACCAATTCGGATGCGCACTCCCTTGGCAAGATTGGACGGGAGTATAACGAGCTGCAAGTTGCTGCACCTTCTTTTGATGAATTCCGTATGGCACTCCAAGGAGAAGCAGGCAGGAGCATTGCCGCTAATTATGGACTGAATCCAAGGCTGGGCAAGTACCACCGTACCTACTGTGCAACGTGTGGCAGTATTATGGACGAGCAAGCGATGTCGGCAGAGCGCTGTCCTCACTGTGGCAGTCTGAAGCTGGTGCAGGGAGTGCTGGACCGCATTCTGGCGATCTCTGATCGGGAGAGTCTTCATGTTCCTGCAAACAGACCGGCCTATCATTATCAGGTACCACTGGAGTTCATTCCGGGACTTGGGAAAGCCAAGTTGCGTCAGCTGATGGACCATTTTGGTACGGAAATGAACGTACTTCATCGCACCCGTGAGGAAGAACTTGCTGCGGTTGTTGGACCTGTGCTGGCAGGCCTGATTGTGGCCGCACGGAACGGGCAACTGGAGCTGTCCTCCGGAGGTGGAGGTACGTACGGGAAGGTTACTGTTCAGGAAAGAGCCTCGGAGTGACCCGTGTAAATATTCTTTATTTCAACTGATATAGCTACACTTCACGTCGAGACAATCTGGACAAGAAGTCATACAGGTGCATTCCGGTTCATAAGAATGACTATGAGGATGTAACTGAGAATCCTTGCAGCATGATACCGGAAAGGGGACTTGTACCTGTATGCGCTCTTCCTACTTTACATTTAAAGGTCAGACTTCGTTATATGTATTCGTGGCTGTCTTGTTTCTGGTCGGCGTCATTTTTGGCGCGCTCATGGTCAACGCATTGTCTCTTGAGCAACGTCAGGACCTGGAGGGTTATCTTGGCAATTTCTTCATGACCGTGCAGCACAGTGCACAGGTGACAGAGACCGGGGCATATTGGGACATTGCCATGCTCCATCTGAAATGGGTGGGTCTGATCTTTATTCTGGGTTTATCCGTCGTTGGACTACCCGGTATACTGGTTCTGGATTTTCTGAAAGGTGTGCTCATTGGATTCACAGTGGGGTATCTTGTTGGGCAGTATTCCTGGAAAGGGTTGCTGTTTGCACTGGTTTCTGTGGCACCGCATAATCTATTCGTCATTCCGATCCTGCTGATCTGCAGTGTGGCGGCCATGACGTTCTCGTTATACATCATTCGCAATCGTGTTTTGATGCAGCGAACACCAGGTCGACAAAGACCTTTTGCCTCATATATAGTGTTAACTTTGGTCATGGCTGCACTGCTGCTCGGCGTGGCGTCTTTTGAAACATGGGTTACACCTGCGATGATGCGCTGGGTCACGCCAATGTTACTACCGGCCTAGCGTGCACCGTGTAGTGTAAAATGTTGACTTTAATTACGCACTCCCCCTATAATGAAAAGAGTGGGTTAAGTTGCAGTGTGCAGTGATTTCCTAGGGGGAGGGAGAAAATGGAAGCACGGATTGATAAAATTAAGCAGCAACTACAGTCCCAAGGATATAAATTAACGCCCCAGCGGGAAGCCACCGTAAGAGTACTTCTGGAGAATGAAGAAGATCATCTGAGCGCAGAAGACGTATTCATGCTCGTTAAAGAAAAAGCTCCCGAAATCGGTCTGGCAACCGTGTACCGTACCCTCGAACTGCTGAGTGAGCTGCATGTTGTAGAGAAAATCAACTTCGGCGACGGTGTAGCGCGTTATGATCTGCGCGGAGATACATCCAAGCATCACCATCATCACTTAATCTGTGTTCAATGCGGAAGTATGGATGAAATACGTGAAGACTGGCTTGGACCGCTTGAAGAGCGTTTGGAGCGGGAATTCAACTTTTCGGTAGTAGATCACCGACTGGACTTTCATGGAATTTGTTATCGTTGCAAAGCTAAAAATGAACAGAAACCCAAAGATGAAGAATAACATAGCATATCTTCAAGCTCTCACCGGCGGTTTTGACGGGAGAGCTTTTTTGGCACCGGACTGATCTGGATTTTACCCCGAATGGCATAAACCTTTGTTTATGGACATACCCTGATTCAAGGACATTACCGGATTTGAATCAGAAGGGGGATATACCCATGATTATATCAGTGCGGAGAGGACTCCGTTTTATTCGATTTATCCTATTTTTTGCTGCATTAGTTTATCTTTTCTATCATATTCTGGATCTGTTTAATGGCTGGATCTCACCTGTGGACCAGTATCAGATGCCGACTGGCAATGCAATCAAAGTATTTCAGGAAACGGATTGGCCGGGTAATGGAGAAGGACGTCCTACAATGGCAGAGCGTCTCCGTTTGTTCTATTGGTACGGGGAGTAGCTTCGAACAGCCAGGGATGCAAATACGGGAGCAGTCTGCCAGAACGGCAGATCTGTCAGTTGAGGAGCGTTGTACATGAAACAGACGATACACGCCTATGCCTTATACTTGGAAGAAGATAAAGGGATGTCGAGCAGCACGCTTGAATCGTATCTCCGAGACGTGGACAAGTTCATTGAATTTGCAGATAAGGAATATGGCATACGTGAAGCCGATCAGGTCAGACGCACACATGTCGTCCTGTTTGCAGGTCAGCTCAAACAGGCAGGGCGTGCCAACGCAACGATTGCCCGCAGCATCGTATCTCTGCGCTCCTACTTTCATTTTTTGATGCGTCGGGGGGATATTATACAGGACCCAACGTTTGATGTGGAAGCTCCCAAGGCGGACAAGACGCCACCACAGGTGTTAAGCATTCAGGAGATCGAACAACTGCTGACAGCGCCTGATATTCGTTCACCGCAGGGTGTGAGAGATCGAGCGATGCTTGAACTGTTATATGCTACAGGCATTCGGGTCTCGGAACTGATTGCGCTGGACATTCGGGATGTACAGTCAGGTATGCGCTTTATACGATGCGGTGGGGCGGGTAAGGAACGCATCCTTCCCATCGGTGCACCAGCTGCACATTGGGCAAGTGTATATGTGGAGGAATTCCGCAACAAGTTGCTCAAAACCGATTCGGACGAGCAGGCACTGTTCGTGAATGTGTCTGGCAGGCGTTTAACCCGGCAGGGCTTCTGGAAGCTGCTCAAAAAAGCAGCGATGGATGCGGGAATCTCGGAAGAAATTACGCCGCATACGCTGCGTCATTCGTTTGCAGCACACCTGATTGCCAATGGGGCGGACACACGTGCCGTTCAGGACATGCTGGGCCATGTCGAGCAGCCGGGACAACAATATGGCAATCATGGTCGCAAAACCATGAAAGAGATCTATGAAACCCATCATCCGAGGGCAAGATAGATTTTGACGCATGGCATTCCCAAATAATTGCGGAATATCGGGCCGATTTAGGATAAAATAAATTGAATACATCCAAACGCCGTTATACATAAGACGGATCGTTTCAACTCAAGGAGGAACATACATCTCATGACAGCATTAAACCAACAAATGATTTCGGAAGCAGCATCTTATATTCAAAGCAAAAGCTCCATCAAGCCGGAAGTCGGTTTGATTTTGGGTTCGGGTCTTGGCGTACTGGCAGAATTGATTGAAGATGGCGTAAGCATCGCTTATCAGGATATTCCGCATTTTCCCGTGTCCACAGTAGAAGGACATGAAGGTGAACTACTGGTCGGAACCATCAAAGGTCGTCCAGTTGTGATGATGAAAGGCCGTTTCCACATGTACGAAGGATATGGTCCGGAACTGACAGCCTTCCCGGTACGGGTTATGAAAGAATTGGGTGTAAGTAGCCTGCTTGTAACCAATGCTGCGGGTGGCGTGAATACGTCGTATGAAGCTGGAGACTTGATGCTGATCTCTGATCACTTGAATCTTACAGGCAAAAATCCACTGATCGGACCAAATGACGCTGCACTGGGCGTGCGTTTCCCGGATCTGTCCGAAGCCTATAGCCGCCGCTTGCGTACACTTGCGAAGGATACGGCAGCATCACAAGGTTTTAACGTACGTGAAGGGGTATACGCAGGTATGCTTGGTCCGAACTACGAGACACCGGCAGAGATCAAAATGCTGCGGACATTGGGCGCAGACGCAGTGGGCATGTCCACTGTATCTGAAGTGATCGTGGCACGCCACGCAGGCCTGGAAGTACTCGGTATTTCCTGTATCAGCAACATGGCTGCCGGAATTCTGGATCAGCCGCTGTCGCACGATGAGGTGATGGAAACGACTGAACGTGTTCGTGAGTCATTCCTGGCGCTGGTATTGGCTGTTATTCCACAAATGTAAGCAAGATTTGAATAGAGAAGGTTACCTCTTCGAATGAGAAATCATCGGGGGTAACCTTTTTTGTTGTGTTTTTCAATAAAAGTTCGGGAAATCATGCTTAACATGGAATAATTTACTGGAAACGGGCCGACAATGATTAGCAGTACATGCATGGAACATGCAGTAAGCAAGTCATTTGAGGAGGTAACCTTGTGAAGAAAAGAATAATGGCATCGTTCATGACCCTTTGTATCCTGCTGTCCCTTATGGCATCAACGGCATTGGCTGAAGAAACACCAAAGGCAGCGGGAGGAACTGATCTGGCCCCGTCGGCACGCTCTGCGATCTTAATGGATGCAGACACGGGAACCGTCATTTATGAGAAAAACAGTCATGATCAGCTGCCTCCGGCGAGCATTACGAAGATTATGACGATGCTGCTTACAATCGAAGCGATCGACTCGGGCAAGCTGAAGCTGACCGACAAAGTAAGAACGAGCGAATATGCAGCTTCCATGGGCGGTTCGCAGATCTTTCTGGAGCCCGGGGAAGAAATGACAGTTGATGATATGTTAAAAGGGATCGCGATGGCTTCAGGCAATGATGCCTCGGTGGCTATAGCCGAGAAGATTGCTGGCTCGGAAGAAGCCTTTGTACAGCTGATGAATGAGCGTGCGAAGGAGCTTGGCATGAAGGATACTCATTTTGCCAACTGTAACGGCCTTCCGGTGGATAATCATTATTCTTCCGCCCATGACATTGCCGTCATGAGCCGTGAACTGCTGAAACATTCCGGGATTACGAAGTACACCGGTGCATATCAGGATTACCTTCGCAAAGATACGGAAAAGCCATTCTGGCTGGTGAACACGAACAAGCTGGTTCGTTTTTATCAAGGGGCAGACGGTTTGAAAACAGGTTACACGTCCGAAGCGAAGTTCTGTCTCTCCGCAACAGCGTCCAAGGATGGACTGCGTGTCGTTTCCGTGGTACTCGGTGAACCGAATACCAAAACACGGAACAGCGAAGTGTCTTCGATGTTTGACTATGCCTTTAGTCAATATACAATGAAGGCTCTCTACAAGGCAGGAGATCTGCTGGGCAGTCTGAAAATCGAAAAAGGTGAAGTTGCCGAGTTGCCTCTGAATGCCACGCAAAATTATAGTGTGCTGATGCGCAAAGACGCCAAATCCAATGACATCCGGCATGAATTGTTGGTTGCCAAAGAATTGAAAGCCCCGATCAAAGCTGGGCAAAGTATAGGTAAACTGGTGGTTTACCAGGGCAACGACGTCATTAAGGAATTCGACATTCAGGCGCCACAGGACGTGAATAAAGCTGGCTGGTGGAAGCTGTTCAAGCGGACGACGTCCAACCTGTTTGATTAAACGGCGAATTACGCGAGTTCCACACATCCTTCGAACATATTTTGTAGTTAAATAGGGTTTTTCTTCTAGTTTTGTCGGGGGGCAGGAAAAGCCTTCGGAAACGTAGAAATCCTTGTTCAAGACAGGGAGGAGAGTGGGCAAACGTGAACTTGCATGTGGAAATGGAACACCATCGCGGGATTCTGATTGTACGATTATCCGGGGAGCTGGATCACCATACAGCTGACATGGTACGGATGCAAATGGATGAAGCTATCCAGCGGAGACAAAGCGAGCATCTGGTACTCAGCCTGAAAGATCTGCAATTTATGGATAGTTCGGGTCTGGGTGTCATTTTGGGAAGATACAAGCTCATTAAGAATAAAGGCGGCAAGATGGTGGTCTGTGACGTCAATTCGCCGGTGTACCGTTTGCTGGAAATGTCGGGTTTGTTCAAGATTATGCCGATATACGAAAATGAGGGAACTGCTCTCTCAGGTCTGGAGGTCGTCTCATGAATGAAGGAACAGGGACAAATTTCATGAATCTGCAATTCGCGGCCAAGTCAGAGAATGAATCGTTTGCACGGGTAACCGTTGCTGCATTCATCTCCCAGCTTGATCCAACGATGGACGAGCTCAGTGACCTGAAGACGGTCATTTCGGAAGCCGTGACCAACAGCATCATCCACGGATACAACAATAACTCCGAGGGTGTTGTGTCCATCCAGGCCGAGATTCGGGAAGACATGATCACAATTATTGTGGAAGACCGCGGTGAAGGAATCGAAGATCTTGAACTGGCGAAGCAGCCGCTATATACGTCCAAACCCGAACTTGAGCGGTCGGGCATGGGCTTCACCATTATGGAAAACTTTATGGATGAATTCGAAGTCAGCAGTGAGCCCGGCAGAGGCACCTCCATCAAGATGAAGAAAAGGATTGAATCCAAGAAAGCATTGTATAATTAGGGGTTGGTGTTCTTATGGATGCTGAAGTGAAACCATCTTCACAGACCTATTTGGACGATGCCGAGGTCAAACGGCTGATTGCGCTCAGTCAGTCGGGTGACCATGTCTCACGGGATACGCTGGTGAACTGCAACATCAGACTCGTCTGGTCCGTCGTACAGCGTTTTATGAACAGGGGATATGATCCGGAAGATCTGTTCCAGATTGGTTGTATCGGTCTGCTCAAGTCAGTGGACAAATTCGATCTCAGTTATGACGTGAAGTTCTCGACCTATGCGGTGCCGATGATCATCGGAGAAATCCAGCGATTCCTGCGGGATGACGGCACCCTGAAGGTCAGTCGTTCACTCAAAGAGATGGCTAATAAAGTCCGCAAGAAAAGGGACGAACTGTCCAAACATCTGGATCGTCTACCGACGATCAAAGAAGTAGCCGCAGAGCTGGGGGTAACCCCGGAGGAAGTCGTATTTGCCCAGGAAGCAAACAAACCACCGACCTCAATCCATGAGACGGTATTTGAGAATGACGGCGATCCCATCACGTTAATGGATCAGATTGCCGACGAGTCTCAGGAACGTTGGTTTGACAAACTGGCGCTAAACGAAGCCATCGGTGGTCTCAGTGAGCGGGAGCGGTTAATCGTCTATCTTCGGTATTACCGGGATCAGACGCAGTCCGAGGTTGCCAGCAGGCTGGGAATATCTCAGGTGCAGGTCTCACGTTTGGAGAAAAAAATACTGCAATCCATCCGCGACCAGATCGCGCAGTGATTTCAGTGATTGCGACAACATTATTGGCGCTTATGCACCAATATACGACAACTAACAACCTTCTATCGCGCTTTATGGCGAGGAAGGTTGTTTGTTGTTAGAGAAACAAAGCGAATATCCCCACTTTTAACTCCCTTCCTGTCTACTCCCCCAGCATATTTATTATAAACGTTTGGAAATGGGAGGACGACTGGTAGCGGAGGGATGGAATCGGTCAAAAGGAGCGAAGCGTTCGCCTTTAGCACCGGATTTCCTCCTTGAAAAGGAGAGTTCAAGAAATCCGGGGATAACAGCGACCAATGACCGATCCATCCCGCAGCGCCCGCACCCACCTCCCGATCTTTTTCCAACCAGTCTGTAATAAATTTGCACATTCTTCAAATACTAACCTAAATTACGCAGTAAAGGAGTGCTATGGATGTCCCAGACACCCACTCCAATGGTCTATATTCGTCTGCGCAGCCGTATTCGCATCCAGAGGGGCAGAGCAGTCAAGCTTGGAGACATTGCACATGTGCTGACCTCTTCTGACGATCAGGAGGACAGGTTACTGGAGCTTGAACTGCTGCGCCCTGGACCGGAGGACGGCAATCTGATCCTCATTGATATATTGCAGATTATTCCCCGAATTCGGAACATCCTGCCGGAGGTAAGCGTGGAACTGATTGGATCAGGCCATACGCTTGTTGAAGTCATTGCGGGAAATGGTCAACCTTCCAAGTCCCTGTTCATTCTGGTTTGGCTGCTGCTGTTCTTTGGATCAGCCTTAACCATTATGAATTTTCATGCCGATGTGAACATGCAGGAAGTACAGATTCGAATTGTGGAGATGCTTACTGGGCATCGGGACGAACATCCCTATCTGTTCCAAGTGGCGTATTCCATTGGCATTGGATTCGGAATGGCAGTATTTTTCAATCATTTGTTCAAGAAGAAGTGGAATGAGGAGCCTACCCCACTGGAAGTAGAGATGTTCCTATACCAGCAAAATGTGGATAAATATGTGGTGATTGAAGAAAGCGAACGGATGCATGAGCAGGAACGCGGGGAGATGAATGCGGATGAGCGTTCTTAATGGAGCAATCAGCATTGTATTGGGTATTGCAGGGGGAATTGCCGTAGGAAGCGGCGTAATTGCGCTCATTCTGGTGCTCGATATGATTCCCAGGTTGGCTCAACTTACGCAATCGTATGACAAGACGCACTGGTACGAAGGGGGGCTAATTGGTGGTTCACTGCTCGGGACGGTGGCGGACTTCTGGCACTGGAAAATGCATGGGGTGCTGCTGCTCAGCCCGATCGTTGGTTTGTTCTGTGGCGTGTTCATCGGATTGCTTGCAGCGGCGCTCACCGAGGTGCTTAACGTGCTGCCCGTGCTAGCCAAACGGCTGGGCATGAAACCTTATTTGTTTGGATTACTGCTCGCCATGATTTTAGGCAAAATGACAGGTTCTCTGTTTGATTTTTTTATATATCAGCGGTAACTCGTGGCCATAGGAGGATGGAAGATGGATGAACGAACAGAGCACACAGGCCAGGAAAATAGTGAAGGTATAACGGAAGAGATGTTACACAAGTCTGCTTATGAGATTCAGAGGGAAGAAGAGGAGAAGGCTTACAACAAGAAAAAACAAAATGAAATGTCCGACAGCATTGAGGAATCGGTGCAATATTGGCAAGAAAACGATGATATTTCCCCACGCATGAGTGAGAATAAATATACACTGCAACAGGTTATGGGTCTTGGAGAATCATTCGACGTTACCTTAAGAGAGATGGTTCTGGGTGGCAAGCATGTTGGATTACTAATGTTGAGCGGGTTTGCCAAAGACGAAATTCTGCTTGAAGTATTAAAAAGGTTAACTTATCTTACACCTGATCAGGTATCCGAACATGCGCTGAAATCGTATTTTGAATGTTATATTCCTCATATTCAGGTGGAAAAAGTGGACAAGATGAGTGCCGTCATCAACAAGGTCCTTACCGGGATGAGCGCGATGTTTGTAGAAGGGGACCGCTCCGTTCTCATTATGGACACCCGGAGTTACCCGGTACGTTCACCGGAAGAACCTTCTTTGGAAAGGGTCGTAAGGGGTTCCAGAGATGGCTTTACCGAAACACTCCTGACCAACGTGACATTGGTGCGCCGCAGAATACGCGACCCTGGACTGAAGTTTGAGATTATGCAGGTAGGGCGAAGAACTCAAACGGATGTCTGCGTGGTATACATTGATGATATTGTGGATAAAGTGCAAGTGGATTCGGTCCGTGAAAAAATACAACGGGTCGATATCGATGGCATTCCGTCCGCCGACAAGCAGCTGGAAGAAGCGATTATCAATAAGGGGTGGAATCCATTCCCGTTGGTGCGCTATTCGGAACGGCCGGATGTGACTGCATCCCATCTGCTGAATGGAAGAGTGGTCGTTTTCGTGGATACCTCTCCCAGTGTGATGATCTTGCCCACCACGTTTTTCGACCTATGTGAACATGAGGAAGAGAACAGACAGACTGCCTTCATGGGAACATACCTGCGCTGGGTCCGCTTTGCGGGTATTCTGATTTCTTTGTTTTTGCTGCCTCTGTGGCTCCTGATGGTTATTGATCCTGCGATCAAACCGGTGGGGCTGGAATTTATCGGTCCACAGGAAAATGCAAAACTGCCGCTCATTCTGCAATTCCTCCTGATTGAGCTTGGCGTGGATTTGCTGCGGATGGCGGCGGTTCATACCCCTACACCGTTGGCTTCAGCCATGGGATTGATCGCAGCCATTCTGATCGGGGATATGGCTGTGAAAACAGGATACTTTGTTAACGAAGTCGTGCTGTACATGGCCATTGCAGCGATCGGTATGTTTGCCACGCCGAGTTACGAATTGGGACTTGCCAACCGGCTGGTCAGGTTGGTTCTGCTAATCGCGGTGGCGATGTTTAAAGTTCCTGGATTGGTCGTGGGCAGTACATTGCTCATACTGGCGCTCACGGTTCACCGGTCGTACAACTCTTCGTATCTCTGGCCTTTTATACCGTTTAATGCAAAGGCCTTGGGCAACTTTTTATTCCGGCATCCGTTACTAGAAAATAAAAAACGTCCATCATTTAACAAAACACGTGACAACACCAAAATGTCCGATGATCCGGACGGCGAACTGCGAAAAAGTAAAAAACACAAATGATCTTCCGAAAAATCCATTCATCTCGCTGCCTAATTTGATATACTGGTGTAAAATCATTGGAATAGCTACTGTTCCAGTATATAAAAAGTGAGGAATGCAGATTATGTATTTACATGGTACAAGTAAAATAAATGCGCAAGGACATTTGGAAATTGGCGGAGTCGATGCAACAGATCTGAAAGAACAATTTGGAACTCCCCTGTACGTTGTGGACGAGCAATTGGTTCGTGAGCGTTGCAGAGAGTACATGGAAGCATTCCGTGCTTCCGGACTGGGCTTCCAGGTTGCTTATGCAAGTAAAGCATTCTGTGTAATGGCGATGTGTGCCCTTGCAGCTGAAGAAGGACTTTCCCTGGATGTCGTATCTGACGGTGAACTATTTACTGCATTGCAAGCAGGATTCCCGGCTGAGCGCATTCATTTCCACGGTAACAACAAAACGCTGGAAGAGATCGAGATGGCTCTTGATGCGGAGATCGGATGCTTTGTTGTTGATAACTTCAATGAATTGCATCTGTTGCAAGCTGTAGCAGCGGACAAAAATCGTAAAGTAAACATTTTGCTTCGTGTGACGCCTGGTGTTGAGGCACATACGCATGAATATATTTCTACAGGTCAGACGGATTCGAAATTTGGATTCGATATCGGCAATGGTACAGCATTTGAAGCGATTGACTTGGCTTCCAAGCAGTCTAATCTGGTTCTGTTGGGTGTTCATTCCCACATCGGTTCTCAGATCTTCGAAGTTGAAGGCTTCCAAATGGCTGTTCAACGTGTTGCTGAATTTGCAGCAAGTGTATATGAGCGTCTTAACGTTGCTTTCAAAGTGGTTAACCTTGGTGGTGGATTCGGAATCCGTTATATCGATGGAGATACGCCGCTTGAAGTTGCGCAATACGTGAAGGCTATTACCGATGCGGTTAAAAATCATTTTGCTCAAATCGGCTATGCCGTACCTGAGATCTGGGTTGAACCAGGCCGCAGCATCGTGGGTGAAGCGGGAACAACGCTGTATACCGTTGGCACAAGCAAAGACATTCCAGGTGTGCGTAAATACGTTGCCGTTGATGGTGGTATGACCGATAACCCACGTCCTGCTTTGTATGAATCCAAGTATGAAGCCGTACTTGCCAACCGTGCGAAAGAGGCTGCTCAGGAAACAGTATCTGTTGCGGGTAAATGCTGCGAGAGTGGTGATATGCTGATCTGGGATCTCGACTTGCCAAAAGTGGAAAGCGGCGATCTGCTCGCTGTAGCTTGTACAGGTGCATACAACTACTCCATGGCAAGCAACTACAACCGGATTCGTCGTCCGGCCGTTGTGTTTGTCAAAGACGGTCAAGGAGATGTAGTGGTGCGCCGTGAGACGTATCAAGATATCATCCAGAATGACCTGGTACCTGCACGTATTGGCAAACAGCCAGTTACTCGCTAATTCGTCAAAGATAATGCGTTTCTGCATTATTCAGGATATATGGATTTTACAGTTGAAGCAGATGAAAAGGGAACTTCCTTTTTCGTCTGCTTTTTGTGTATTCGGACTAAATTGTGAAAAAAGTTGCCGTTTTTTTTGCGATCCAGACATTTTCGGTGTACACTAAGAAAAGTGCTGTAATGCTTGGCCCAGGGTCATGCGATTTGGCACCATTAATGATGGTCAATACGAAAGGAGTCATTTACATATGGCGAAACAAGCGAAAATTAAATTGGCAAACGGCGGAGAAGTTTTGATCGATCTGTTCGATCAAGAAGCTCCAAACACAGTAGCAAACTTTGAGAAACTGGCTAACTCCGGTTTCTACAATGGTCTTACATTCCACCGCGTTATCCCGGGCTTTGTAGCTCAAGGCGGATGCCCTAACGGTTCCGGTGCAGGTGGCCCAGGCTACACAATCAACTGTGAAATCAACCCGAACAAACATGAGCGCGGAACACTCGCTATGGCACATGCTGGCCGTAACACAGGTGGAAGCCAGTTCTACATCTGCTACCAACCGCAACCACATTTGGATGGACAACATACGGTATTTGGTAAAGTAGCTAAAGGTATGGAGTTCGTGGACGCTTTAGAAGGTAAAGACAAAATGGAAACTGTTGAAGTTGTAGAAGCTTAATTCCTTCAGCTTAACGGATCCAAACATGGAGTGCTTCTTTTATAGAAGCACTTTTTTTATTTTTGCATACGTTACATACTTGAAATCGATGATTGGAAAGGATGAATGATACCTTGGATATAGTTACTCAGCTAAGCTTGTTAAAACAAATTTATAGTGATCGAACGTTGTGGGACGAAGAACTGCAGGCATCACGACATGTCGTTCCGGATAGTGTATCCGTTCAGGAGCGAGAAGCGCTTGAGGCCGCCGGGCATGAACCGAATCGATTTGTGTGTCCGCAACATGATGAAACGATCACTGAACTGATAAAACTTGCGCAACAATGGACGCTGAATGAAGCAGCACAGGCCTTTGTCTCCTCTTTGTGGTCAGCACCCATGATCTGGCGCTCGCTTCTTACGGGTAAGCTTATTGCAAGTAATATGCCAGAACATGAACATACACCGTATCCATCTTCGAGCACTTGTAAGATCTGCGGATTAAGTGTAGATCAAGCAACCGACACGACATTGCAATGGTATTGGCGCATGACCAATGGAACCCCTTTAGACGGTGATCCCTTTGGACAGCTACTGGCACTTCGAGAGCTGGCTGCCATACAGGAGCTTCCAATACCAAATGAATACGACCGCTGGACATTCCGAGCGGTGCTAACGGTGCTTCGCGAATTACCTCCCAAAACACGCTACAGCAAGGCAGCAGCAGCGCTCAAGAAGGAACGTCTTTTGCCTACACAAAAGGAATATGCCTATCGTGACTTGCTCGAGACGTTAGCTCTGATTGGCATTCTGGATACGCCAGAACACCCCGGAATGATCACGGAATTCACTTCTTACATACAGCGTGACGAGCGTCCCAATGTGCGGGTTGAGGTGCAAGCGCCTCTGGCGTGGTGGGACTCATCTATCGGAATTAATGAGAACAACCTGAACAAGATATTCCATGATTTTGAACTGAGTAATATATCTCTTGCGGATGAGCCTGAGGAGAACCCAGCTGTAAAGGACACGATCTTAGGAGCATTGGAGAAGAAGAGAAGTGTTCGGGGGAAAGTACCAAAGGCATCTCCTGATGCAGGTACCGGGGAGGTACAGTCTGGAGATGTGTATGCTGTTCGGATTCGGGAAGGTGTATGGGTGACCGTATACTGTCACGAAGTCAGAGACAAGCGTGTCATCGTCGAATATCTGGATGGTGTCTTTCCAGAGATGCCGGGAAAAGCAGATTTGCATGGGACGTTTCGACCGAGAACGAATGGACGCTGGAAGTGCTCGGCTATTGCGATCGATTCCACAAGTTGGGTCAGAAGAGTAGCAAGAGAGTTCCCGCTTCCGACTTCGCCCCTGCAAGAACCTGACCGCATTCCATTTCATAATGCCAAAGATTTAAAGCATATGGCGAGCTGGTGTTTTCCTGAAATGTAGAATGATACGAAGGATATGAACTGGATCTCAACAAAAACCGTGTCTCTTGGGAGGAAGCGGTTTTTTGTTGTTTCTTAGCTTATTAAAAGTTAGTATGTGACAAAAAGGAACAAAAAACAATTGATTTTTTGGCAGTAAAGTGCTAACATCCAATTAATAACGAAAGCAATCCTTCAGGGCAGGGTGCGATTCCCTACCGGCGGTGATGCAGGAAGTGTAAGGACACAAGTCCAGCACTTGATGCAAAGTCCGTGACCTGTCTGCCTGTGGCAGATGGCTGATCTGGTGTAATTCCAGAACCGACAGTATAGTCTGGATGGGAGAAGGAGAGGTGCAGACCTAACTGGTTTGCATTCAGCAGGAGTATTGCTGCACAGTCACGATTTGTAATGTCTTGCACTGTGCAGGGAAGAGCCGGTTACGCCGGACAGTTCCATACATATGCCACACTATAGAAGCTCTTTACCTGTAATTGATGTTCATTAAGGTATGTGTCTATTTTCACTTGCCCGAAATGAAGTTTTAGGCAAAGTGTTGGCGTGCTGTATCCATTTCACTCCTGCTGGTGACAATTGTCTCTCATCATCCCCATCGAACTGATTGTTCGACGGGGATTTTTTTCATAATCAAGACTTTAGACCGCGGGGTGAACGGATTTGGAAATGATCAATGATGAATTTTATATGGCACTGGCACTTGATATGGCGGAACGAGCACAAGGACAGACGGGAATTAATCCGGTCGTTGGATGTGTAGTTGTGAAAGAAGGGCGTATTGTAGGCCTGGGAAGTCATCTGAAACGTGGAACCGGTCATGCAGAGGTGCATGCATTGAACATGGCAGGCAGTGACGCAGCAGGCAGTACGGTATACGTTACACTCGAGCCCTGTAGTCATTACGGCAAGACGCCACCTTGCAGTGAACGCCTGATTCATGAAAAGGTGAAACGTGTTGTGGTATGTTGTGAAGATCCAAATCCGCAAGTATCCGGCAGGGGCATAAGCATGCTCCGTCAACAAGGCATTGAAGTTGAAGTTGGCGTATTGCGTGAGCGTGGAAGACGGATGAATGAAAAATTCATTAAATTTATTACAACGGGTCTACCTTTTGTGACGCTGAAGACAGCTACCACTTTAGATGGCAAGATTGCCACTCGCAGCGGAGACAGCAAGTGGATCTCCAACGAGCCCGCTCGTGAGATTGTGCATGCTCTTCGTCATCGTCACCAGGGAATTATGGTTGGCGTCGACACGGTGATTGCCGATAATCCGGAGCTTACAACCCGTTTGCAAGTGGAAGGCATCAGTCCGGTACGCATTGTGGTGGATTCCAAGTTACGTCTTCCTTTAGGTGCAAAAATGGTCAAGGATGGTCTAGCCCCAACATGGGTACTGACAACAGACGAAGCCAGTCCTGAAGCTGCTGAGCGTTTGGAAGCCTATGGTGTCGAAATTATACGCTGTGGTCCTGGACCACGTGTGGATCTGTTAAGTGGACTTAGCAAGCTGGGTGAGCGTGAGATTGGTTCAATTTTGCTTGAAGGTGGAGGCACCCTGAATGGAGCCATGCTGGAGGCACGGTTGGTTGATCGACTGCTCATGTTTATCGCTCCGAAGATTGTAGGCGGATATGATACACCTGGAAGCTTCCGCTTCGAGGGTGTGGAACGTATGAATCAGGCGATTCAATTGAATCAGCTGGAAATCGAACAAGTTGGAGATAATATCAGCATCGGCGGTATTCCGGTGTGGCCTGAATAATAAATGGATCATAATGTAATAAGTTAGGTTCTTAGAAATGATCGAGGGAGGCGGCAGCATGTTTACCGGTTTGGTGGAAGAAGTCGGTCAGATTCGGCGTATTGGTCGGAAAGGCGAAGCGATGGTCCTGAATATCGGAGCTTCCGCCATCATGGACGATCTGAAGATTGGCGATAGTGTGGCAGTGAACGGGGTATGCTTAACTGCGACAACGCTGGAAGGTGGAGGCTTTACTGCCGATGTGATGCCTGAAACGTATCGCCATACCAATCTCAGTCAATTGCAATCTGGCAGTAAAGTCAATCTGGAGCGAGCCATGCAATCAGGCGGCCGTTTTGGCGGTCATATCGTTCAGGGCCATGTCGATGGTACTGGAGTGATTGGTAGTATAACACGTGATCAGAACGCAATTGTGTTTGAGATCAAACCCGATGATCCCCAGTTGTTCAAATATCTGATCCCCAAGGGGTCAGTTACACTGGATGGCATTAGCTTGACCGTTGTCCATACGTCCCAGACCGCATTCACGGTTTCCATTATCCCTCATACGATTGGTGAAACTGTACTAAATGTGAAAAAGACAGGGGATACCATCAATATCGAATGCGATATTTTGGGCAAGTACGTGGATCATCTGCTGCAGTATGGGAGAGGACATCAGGAGACGGGTGCGGGCAAACCGCGCAGTATCAGTGAAGATTTTCTTGCCAATCACGGTTTCGCATAATGAAAGTGCAACAATAGATCAATATGAATTGAGAATGATTCCTTTACACGAGAACGTAGAGAACAGAAATAAACTGGAGGTGGACTAATGTCAAAAAAATCCATTTTGGACACGGTAGAAGAAGCCATATACGATCTCATGCGTGGTAAACCCGTCATTGTTGTGGATGATGAAGATCGGGAGAATGAGGGCGATTTTATCGCTTTGGCCGAAAAGGCAACACCTGAAGTGATTAATTTCATGATCACTGAAGGCAGAGGTCTGGTCTGTGTTCCGATTACACAACAACGTGCGGACGAACTTAACCTGAAACCCATGGTTCAACAAAATACAGATTTCCATGGAACGGCCTTCACCGTCTCTGTGGACCACAAAGATACTACAACGGGTATCTCGGCACATGAACGTTCCATCACCGTGAAGGGGCTGATTGATCCTGAAGCCAAAGCTGGGGACTTCCGCAAGCCTGGTCACATGTTCCCGTTGATTGCAAAAGATGGCGGTGTGCTGCGCCGTGCCGGACATACGGAAGCAGCTGTAGACCTCGCTATCATGTGTGGATCCTACCCTGCGGGCGTAATCTGTGAAGTAATCAAGGAAGATGGTACGATGGCCAGACTTCCGGATCTGCAGGAGATTGCCCGCAAGCATGATCTGAAGCTGATCAGCATTCAGGACATGATTCGTTACCGTAACGAAAAAGAGCAGCTGGTTCAACGTGAAGTAGCTGTGCATATGCCAACGGACTTTGGCGAGTTTCAAGCGGTAGCTTATACGAACGCTGTGGATAACAAGGAACACGTGGCTCTGGTCAAAGGTGAGATTGATGGTTCGAAACCTGTACTGGTGCGTGTACACTCTGAATGTTTGACAGGTGATGTGTTCCATTCTCATCGTTGTGACTGTGGTCCTCAGTTTGATGCGGCACTCAAACAGATTCACGAGGAAGGCAATGGTGTACTGCTCTACATGAGGCAGGAAGGTCGGGGAATTGGCCTGATCAACAAACTCAAAGCTTACAAGCTGCAAGAGGAAGGTCTGGACACTGTGGATGCTAACCTGAAGCTGGGTTTTGCTGCTGACTTGCGTGATTACGGGATTGGCGCCCAAATTCTGAAAGATCTTGGGGTTCGTCAGATCAGACTGCTAACAAACAATCCTCGCAAGATCAAAGGCCTTGAAGGATATGGACTTGAAGTCGTAGAGCGTGTCGCGATCCAGATGGAAGAGAACGAGGACAACACGGTGTATCTTCATACGAAACAAGCCAAGTTGGGTCATATGCTCAAGTTCGATGATATCGAGCAGAACGAAGAGTAAATGAACGTTAGATGATAGGCTTTCTTTATGTAATTTATGGAAGTAGTTAGGTATGGATTGAGTTGCTTACATTTTATTCTATAGTTAGGGAGATGAATTGAATGCCACACTTTTTTGAAGGACATTTGGTATCAGAAGGATTAAAATATGGAGTTGTTGTCGGACGATTCAACGAATTCATCACTAGCAAATTGCTTAGCGGAGCACTTGATGCATTCAAACGTCACGGCGTGCAGGACGATGAAGTGGATGTGGCCTGGGTTCCCGGCGCCTTCGAAATCCCTTTGATTGCTCAGAAAATGGCGGAGAGTGGCAAGTATGATGCGGTGATTACGCTGGGAACTGTCATTCGTGGATCAACTACACATTACGATTATGTATGTAACGAGATGGCTAAAGGGGTAGCGGCAATTAACCTGAAAACAGGCGTGCCTACAATCTTCGGTCTGGTTACAACAGAAAATATTGAACAAGCGATTGAACGTGCCGGAACCAAGGCGGGTAACAAAGGTTGGGATGCAGCTACGGCGGCAATTGAGATGGCAAACTTGACGAAACAGCTAAAATAGTGCTTATTTAATAGTAGTGCCCTGCTTTGCGCAGACGAAAACGGGAGACCGGATTCGGACGGCTTAGCAGGGTTTTGTATTTTTCTGGCGGGAGGATTCGTCTAGTGACGGTAGTTACATACAAACTGGAGACTTTTGAAGGGCCTTTGGATCTGCTGCTTCATCTGATTGATAAGGCTGAAATTCATATCCAGGATATTCCCATCAGCGATATTACCGATCAATACATGGCGTATTTGCATTCGATGCAGGAACTGGAACTGGATATTACGAGTGAATTTCTGGTCATGGCAGCAACACTGCTGTCGATCAAAAGCAAACTTTTATTGCCCAAACCACCGGTAATTGAGGATTTCGAGGATTATGATTATATGGAAGAAGAAGATTATGATCCACGTGCAGAGCTAATTGCGCGTCTGATAGAATATCGCAAGTACAAGGGCATTGCGCGTCATCTTCATGAACGGGAGTGGGAACGGAGCCTTATTTTTTCCAAAGAGCCCGAGGATCTGCGCCCTTATATGCCTGTAGAAGCACCTTCGAACCCGGTTGAGGGTTTGCATACCTCTGATCTGATTGCTGCATTTCAGAAGGCGCTACGCAAGGCTGAGAAGCGTACAACCGTAACTCGGATCAAACGGGATGAAATTTCGGTTAAGGACCGGATACGGGATGTCATCGGCGCTTTGGAAAGTATGGGGCCGGGAGGCAGACTTTTATTCTCCAAGTTAATGGATGAGCATATCTATCGCCATGAGATTGTCGTGACGTTTCTGGCGGTGCTGGAACTGATGAAGATGAAGCAGATTGTCTGTTATCAGGAACGGATGTTTGAGGATATCGTTATGGAGTGGAGAGGGGAAACAAAGAATCATGGATTTTCCGAAATTGAAATCGATTATTGAAGGCCTGCTGTTTTTGTCCGGAGAAGAAGGTCTGAGTATCAAACAAATTGCCGAGATCGTCGATCAGCGAGTCGAGCTGGTAACGGACGCGATTGAGGAAATGATCAGTGAATTTACACAGCAGGGACGAGGTGTACAGATTCTCAAAATCGCTGGCGTAGTCCAGCTGGGCACCTTGCCTGAGCACGCAGTGTATTTCGAGAAACTTGCATACTCTCCAGCACGTACTTCCTTATCGCAGGCAGCTCTGGAGACGCTGGCCATTGTGGCGTACCGGCAGCCGATTACACGGGTTGAGATTGAGGAAATCCGTGGTGTAAAATCGGAGCGTGCTATTCATACACTTGTGAATAAGGATCTGATTATTGAAGTGGGACGAGCCGAGGCGATCGGACGACCAATTCTCTATGGAACGACCAAGTCATTTTTGGATTACTTCGGACTGGCTTCACTTAAAGATCTGCCAGAACCAGGTTTGTTCGAAGATTCGGAGAACCTGGAGGAAGAGACACAACTGTTATTCAACAAACTGGATTTGCAACAACTGGAACCGGAAAGTGCTGATCCGGCGGATGATCTGATCGTCGACAACGAAGATGATAATACGGATTCTTCACTTTAATTTGCAAGTTCATATTAACCGACGCCATTAGTGGAGTCGGTTTTTTTGTGCATTATTTTTAGATAAATTGAACTAAACATTTTACACATAACAGAGAGGACAGAAATAATCTGAAGAAACGGAGTGTTCGCCTAAAAGCTTTCTGAAAGAAAGCTGCATCGGAAGCATATGCTTATCCCCGGATTTACCCTTTAGAAAAGGAATCAAAAAAATCTGGGGATAACAGAGATCGGAGGGTTATTCTGTCATCGGAGTGATGGGTGTAACTATTTTTTAGTCCAATTTATGTATATAAAAGGTATGAAGGACCGTTTCCAAACAAATATGAAATGGGATTTTTAGGTCAGACGTGAATTTTTTCCTATCCAGAGTGCCATACTAGACGAGAAAAGAATTGAGGGCTTGGAGGTAAGGCCTGTGTGGATTTGGCTTGGAGGAATCGGTTTGTTGTTTGCATTGCTGATTGCCGCAGTCCTCATCTCAAATGTTCATGTACATTTTACATTCAGTAAACATAAAAGTGATGATTACGCCAATATTAATGTTCGTCTTCTCTATGGAATTGTGCGGATTAACTATGAGATCCCAAGTATTGTTTTTCGTAATATGAAGGAAGGTTTTCTGGTCAAGACCGAACAATCCATGAATCATTCGAGAGGGGAGGCCCAGGGAAGCGAGCGAGTCAACAAACGCAAAGTCAAGAAGTGGGCTAAAGATGTGAAAATTATGCTTAGGGCAACGGACGCGCTCAAGCTGTGGCTTAAGCAAACACTCACACGCGTACATATGACTCAACTGTCCTGGGCTACCCACATCGGCGTTGGTGATGCAGCATATACAGCGGTGTTGACGGGCTGGGTGTGGAGTATCAAGTCCATTATTATTGGTTTTCTCACATATCAGATCCGCTTTGATGAAACACCCATGCTTCAGGTTATGCCGGTGTGGTCCGATGAAATGGAATTTAGAACGGAGCTCGATTGCAGAGTGAAAATTCGGATTGCAGCCGTATTGATCGCTGGAGTTACACTACTCACCCGTGTGCTTCAAGTCGAGGGCGGATGGCGGATGTGGTTCAAGCTTCTTCAGGAACAGCGCCGCAGGCATAAGGAGAAACAAAAGAATAAGCTTAGTGGGACAACAGTATAAAAACCCATCATAGCCGGTCTGTTTTTGGGAATGTAAGGTTGGGGTTTGGTGAGTGTACTTAAAATGCTTATTACATAAGTCCCATCAAGTTTGGGGATGATATGGTTAGATCAAACCTAGCTTACATTGAAACTGGAGGGAATTTAAATGTCAGATCATCCAATTCAAGGCTTAATGGAAACCGCAATGGAAAATATCAAGGCCATGGTGGATGTCAATACAATTGTTGGCGATGCAGTTGAAACACCAGATGGTACCGTGATTCTGCCAATCAGTAAGGTGGGATTCGGATTTGCTGCCGGTGGTAGTGATTTTCACGTCAATGGCGAAAGTAGTGGCAAAAGTGGTGCTACGGGTACCTCTACTGAACATGCCAGTTCAGCTAAAGTGGCTTCTCCATTTGGTGGCGGTAGTGGTGGCGGTGTATCCATTCGTCCTATTGCGTTCCTGGTGGTAGGTAAACAGGGGGTACACATTGTACCACTAGATAACTCCACGCATTTGTTTGAGAAGCTCATTGACTCTACTCCTTATGTTCTTGACCGAATTCAGGGCATGTTCCAACGTAATACAACACCAACGAATACAACAGGTGTACCCGTTACACCAGACCCATCAACCTATAGCTAAGATCTATACGCAACAATCCCTTCCGCACCCAATGCGAGAGGGATTTTTTGTTGTTTTCTCCTATGGGACATACTCCAAGTTGTCCGGACATAAGATAGTACAAGATTCCAAGTGACCCGGAGGAATGAATTGATGCGAAAAATAACGAAAGTCATTGCATGCATGCTTATCCCTGTCTTCTTGCTGTCTTCATTTGGGGTTACTCAAGCCCAGGCAACGATTCAAGGTCCGTCTACACATGCGCAAAGCGCTGCTCTCATTGATGTCACATCAGGCCGGATCTTATACAGCAAGGATGGGGATAAGGAACTGCGAATTGCCAGTTTGACCAAAATCATGACGGCAATCGTTGCGATTGAACACAGCAAGCTGGATGAGAAAGTTAAAGTGTCTCCCTCGGCTTTTGCCAAAGAAGGATCATCTCTCTATCTGAAGTTAGGTGAAGAGATGACGCTGGAAAACATGTTGTACGGGCTAATGCTCCGTTCAGGTAATGACGCTGCCTCTGCGATCGCAGAACATGTGGGTGGTTCGGAAGATGGCTTTGTCCTGTTAATGAACAAAAAGGCGGAGCAAATCGGCCTGACGCATTCCCACTTTATGAACCCTCATGGACTGGATGCAGAAGGTCATTATTCTACAGCGAATGATTTGGCCCGATTAACGGCATATGCGTTGCACAATCCTGTGTTCAAACGCATCGTAGCCACGGAAGACAAATCCGCGCCAAATCCCAATGAAAGCTGGGAATACTCCTGGCACAACAAAAACAAAATGCTTCGGATGTATGAAGGTGCCGATGGAGTGAAAACCGGCTATACAAAGAAAGCTTTCAGATGTTTGGTTAGCTCCGCTACACGTAACGGACAGCAGCTCGCCGCGGTAACGCTGAATGATGGCAACGATTGGAACGATCATGCTCGGATGCTTGATTTCGGGTTTGAGTACTTCCCGTTGGTAGAGGTCGCCAAGCAAGAACAGCCTGTGCAAAATACAGATGTCGTTACGGGCCGGGGATTTTGGTACCCACTGGCTAAAAGTGAACAAGGCTCATTGACCAAGAAATTGATACTACACGAAAATCGAGGACAGTCGGAAACGGAAGGCAAGGAAAAATCGACAGATCCTTCGTTTGGATTGGCAGGTCGCATTGATATGCAACTTGACGGCAAACTTGTTGGCTCAATTCCGGTGTATCGCAAAGGCAGTTATATTCCTCCTGAACCGAAGACAGAAGATGCAACGCTGGGTGGAATCGGTGATGTCTCTTCCTGGGCAGCTGCATGGCGTGCCGTGTTAAGCCACCTGTTGTCTCCTTAGCTAAATCGCCATTGAAGGGAGGATATAATCCATGATTAATCTAATTTGGCTGCTCATGATTTTAATCGGATTTGTTTTTGCAGCCGTCAACGGTAATATCGAAGTGGTCACGCAAGCTGCTTTTGATGGGGCGGCAACGGGAGTCACGGTCTGTTTTGGACTGATTAGTGTGCTTGTGTTCTGGATGGGCATGATGAAAATGGCCGAGGATGCCGGTCTTCTGGCCCGGATTGCCAAGCTGCTCGGTCCGGTTGTGGGCTTCCTGTTCCCCGATGTGCCCAAAAATCATCCGGCGATGGGTTATATTCTCTCCAATATGAGTGCCAATCTGCTGGGGCTAGGAAATGCGGCTACACCGATGGGAATCAAAGCCATGCAACAGCTGCAGGAGCTTAATCCGGACAAACAAACAGCTTCTCCTGCCATGTGCACCTTACTGGCTCTCAATACGGCAAGTATTACCATTATTCCGACAACGCTGATTGCCATTCGCTTAAACTATCATTCTGCCAATGCTACAGAGATCGTGGGAACAACATTGATGGCTACCATTATCGCTACACTTGCTGCTATAATCGCTGATCGCTGGTATCGGAACAGGGCTTTACACAAACCGCCGCGCATACAGAAAAGTGGCAATCCCGGCATGAAAGGATGAGCACTTTTGTTAACCTTCATCAACTGGATCTCCGTCTGGGCCATCCCGGTTATTATCGCGTTTGTTCCATTATATGCGTTTACCAAAAAGGTCCCGGTTTACGAATCCTTTGTTGATGGGGCCAAGGATGGTTTCTCCACTGCAATCAGTATTATTCCGCATCTCGTGGGCATGATGGTCGCAATCAGCGTATTTCGTGCCTCGGGTGCACTGGATTTTGTGATTAGTTTGTTCGCTCCGCTGGTGTCCTGGATGGGTGTTCCAGGCGAAGTGTTGCCACTCGGAATACTGCGTCCTTTAACTGGGACAGGCTCCCTGGCGTTTACAACCGATCTGATCAAAACCCATGGCCCTGACTCCATGATTGGACGTATGGCATCTACGATTCAGGGGAGTACAGACACCACGTTATATGTGCTGACTGTTTATTTTGGGGCTGTAGGCATACGGAACGGTCGATATGCACTCAAAGTAGGGTTGTTTTCCGATGTCGTTGGTTTTATTGCTGCCCTCGCCATTTGTTTGCTCGTTTTTGGTTAAAAGATATCTCCTTTCCTTCCGATATATTAGATATGCTAGAATAATAGCGGAGGAGAGTGAGACATGCAGAAGAGTTGGAAACGAATGCTCCGTGTCGGAATGACAGGCGTGCTTGCCATTGCAATGCTCGCGGGTTCAACGGGGCTGGCGACGGCTCAATCCGTTCAGACAATACACTTTACAGGTTACTTCGACAAACAGCTGCGTGCACAAATGGCAGTCACAGCGGATTCTTTTCCAGTCGTGAATGTACGTTTGGTCAAGCAGGATGAACCCGATATGGTATATTATGATGTTGGTACCTCGATCCTGATCTCCAAGGATGAAGTGCTCACGAATTACCATGTCGTTCAGAGTTTTGCAGAGCTGTCTGATGGCGATGAAGGCTCACTGACTGTCGCGAGTCCCGGTTCTCTGGGTCAACCCGTGAAGGCGAAGATCATTAAGACAGATTCGGTGACGGATATGGCACTGCTGAAGCTGGACAAGGAAATCGACGCCAAACCGGTCACGTTTGCTAATGCCCGGGATAACCAGGCTGTCTATACCATCGGATTCCCCAAAAATCCTGCTGGTGATCTTGTCATCCTGGATGAAGATTTTCCTTCAACCTACAATACGATAGCCAAAAGCAGAGTGTTCAGTTCCCAAGCCTCGGATGTTCCAGGCAAGAAGGGAATCGGCAGTATTGTGAAATCCATGGCACAAGGTAATTCAGGTGGACCCGTTCTGGATCAGAACAACCATGTGATCGGTATGATGACGTTTGTGTATGGTGGACGGACCTATTATATTACTTCCAAAACATTGCAGACTTTCATTAAAGACAGCAGCATGCCTGCCAAAAAGCAAATTGTGGTTGCCGGTAAAGTTTCCAATTAAATGATTTGAGGAAAAGGCTCATCTCTACGCCATCTGTGTTCAACAGGTTGGGTAAAGGTAGGCTTTTTTTGCGTCAATCTCAAGGGGGAAGGTAGCCTAAAATGCATATTCGTGTCGCCAGTTTACAAAATCCTTGGATTATCCTTGTGATTTCCCTGCTTGATGGGTATCATTAGTGTGAGGTGACATGACAAACATGGAAAGATTACAAAAAATTATCGCACAGGCAGGCATTGCATCCCGCCGCAAGAGCGAGGAACTAATCCTGTCCGGCAAAGTAGAAGTTAACGGGGAGGTCGTAACCGAACTGGGTACGAAAGCGAACCCCGAAGAGGATATGATTACGGTTAATGGAAAACCGATCCGCAGTGAGAAAAAAGTGTACTTGATGTTGAACAAGCCAAAAGGCGTAATTACAAGTGCATCTGACCCTGAAGGTCGGAAAATTGTATCCGACTACCTGAAAGGTGTCAAGGAACGTGTATACCCAGTGGGTCGTCTGGATTATGACACTGAGGGCTTGCTGATTCTTACTAATGATGGTGAGTTTGCACATTTGCTGACGCATCCGAAGCATCACGTACCCAAAACGTATCATGCAACGGTCAAAGGAGTACCGCATGGTACAGCTCTGGAGAAATTAAAGACAGGCATTATGCTGGATGACGGCATGACTGCTCCTGCAGAGGTAGAGTACAAAGATGTGGATACAGCGGCCAATGAGTCGGTCATTTCCATTACGATCTATGAAGGACGTAACCGTCAGGTTAGACGTATGTTCGAGGCAATCAACCATCCGGTAACCCGTCTGAAACGGATTTCGTTTGGTGGGATTTTGCTACAAAACCTGAAACGTGGTCTGACACGCAATCTGACCAAAGAAGAAGTAAACAACCTGATTACCCTCGCACAATCAGAACCAGCCAAAAAAATGAAAAAAAGGTAATGCGAGACACATAATATTCATAAAACCGCCGCAGTTTTGTGACGAAATTCGCTATAATTGTTCATAGGATGTTCACAGTTATCTTAGATCAATGATATGCGAATGTTAGAGTCACTTAAAAGGGGAGCAGCACATGGGGAAATCAAGAAGAACGGTGCAAATCGTCATTTTGTTATTGATCCTGGTGTTGGGCGGATATGCGATTACCACATCGGTATCCGGCTCGAATGGCAAGCCAAAGGAAGGGGACAAGTCTCCTTCTTTTGAACTGCTGGGCCTGGACGGTCAAGTTCATACGTCTGATGAGTATAAAGGAAAAGCAATGGTGATCAACTTCTGGGGCACATGGTGCGAACCTTGTGTTAAAGAAATGCCCGCACTTCAAGCGCAAGCTGACAAATGGAAGGACCAGGGAGTACAATTTGTCGGGATTAATGTTGGAGAAGACCAGATGACCGTGGATAATTTTGTACGGCAGGTTGGGGTTACGTTTCCAATCATGCTTGATCGGGAGAAAAACTCGGTTCGTGATTTCGGAATCTCTCCGATGCCAACGACTTTCTTTGTATCTGACACAGGCAAAATCTCTACTATTCATATCGGGCAACTTGATTTGGACACACTTGACGCTCAAATTTCGCAACTGGCGAAGCAGCCCTGACAGGAGGTCTATTCGTGTTCCAAAATACCAAATGTGAGTGCGGACACCAAAATCCAGTCGGCACTGTGCTGTGTGAAGCATGTGGCAAGCCGTTGCTGGAGGCAGAAGCTAAATCGGATGAAGTGCTGGAAATGCGTTATGATGGCATGGCGCGACGTTCACAGCGCAGTAATCCCAATATCATTGACCGCATATGGAACTTTTTTTCATCCGTCAAAATTGCCGTCTATATGATTGTTTTCACGCTTGTAGGCTCCATGCTTGGCACGATCTATCCGCAAGAAAGTACGTTTCTGAATATTGATCCTTCCGAGTATTACAAAGAAACCTACGGCCAGTTGGGTCATATTTATTATCTGTTGGGTCTATCCCATACATACGAATCCTGGTGGTTTATTCTGCTGCTTGTGCTCATTGGCGCATCATTGGTGATATGCAGTCTGGATCGCGTCCTGCCGCTCTACAAAGCACTGAATAAACAGAAAATACGCAAACATACGCAATTTTTGACAAGGCAGCGTCTGGTGTACCAAGGTTCCATTGAAGAGGCACCCGAAGACTGGATTAAGAAAGCGGTTACGCCGCTGAAAAAGAAAGGATATCGTGTGCACACCCAGGGTGACGCATTACTCGCCGAGAAACAGCGATTCAGTCGATGGGGGCCATATGTCATCCATATTGGACTCATTATATTTCTGCTGGCGGTGCTGGCGCGAGGGTTACCTGGCCTGAATCTGGACGAGCATGTTGCTTTTCCCGAAGGTGAGATCAAAAAGATCCCGAATACGTCGATGTATCTGCAAAATGAACAGTTTAATGTTGAGTTCTACAGTGAGGAGGAAGTACCCGAGCAATTCCGCAACCTGAATAAAACCGTTCCGAAACTGTTTGAAACGAAAGTTGTTTTGTATGAATGTACAGCGGATTGTTCGGATCTCTCAAATAAACCTCAATTAGCTGAAGTGGCAAGACATGATGTGCGGGTGAATCATCCATTGAATTATAACGGTCTGAAAGCCTATCAGTTTGACTATGATTTAACACCCACCATTCGGTCCGTAACGCCTGATCTGGTCAATGCAAAGACGGGTGAAGTATACGGGGCGATTAAGATTGATATGGTAGATACCCAAAGAACATTTGAAGCGGGTCCTTATGAACTGACGGTAAAAGAAAAGTTTATGGACTTTGGATTGGATGAGAATGGTAAGCCAAAATCAAAATCGCCTTCACCTAATGCACCTGCTTTTCTCTTTCTCATCAAGGGACCGGATCTGCCCGAAGAGGGAATACAATATCTGTATTTTGCGAAGCAGATTGATAAACAACGGTTTCAACAGGATGCGATTAACCAACAGCTGATTGGAGCTGAGATTCCTTTACAGCTGGAAGTAGACAGCATGGACAAGGTCGATATTATTCAGTCCGTAAGTTATCTCAATATAAGAGTGGATAAGGCAATGCCTTTTGTGTGGGTAGGAGCCGGTATTGTTATGTTGGGTCTGGTCATGGGTTTTTATTGGCATCATCGCCGTATCTGGATTCGTTTTGATGATAAACAGCTCACCTTGGGTGGACATACCAATAAAAACTGGTTTGGCTTCAGGCGTGAAGTTGCGGCTGTTTTGAAACAGATGAATCTGGAAGTGGAAGAGAAGTCGTTGGATAACGGGGGGAACCAAGCATGAGTTTATTGGATTTCAGCAGCGACGCATTTATCGTATCTTTCTTTCTCTATTGTGCTGCATTCTTGTTATATGCTGTCGCGGTCATGGGCAAAAAATGGAGTAATCGTGATCCTCTGGACCATATGAATCGTTGGGGTAAAAGAGCTTTCATTGCTTCGACTGTAGCCTTGGCAGCACATTTCGTATTTTTTGTAACCCGATGGGCTGGGGCAGGTCATATCCCGGTTAGTAACATGTATGAGTTCATGTCTTTTCTGTCCATGATGATCATGGTTGCATTTATTGTTGTATATGCCATATACCGCAAGTCATTACTGGGTTTGTTTGCCTTGCCACTTACCATTATTATTATGGCGTACGCCGCTGTATTTCCTCAGGAGGTACAACCATTAATCCCGGCACTTCAGTCCATCTGGCTGAAAATTCACGTGACGTTGGCTGCGCTTGGTGAAGCATTCTTCGCCGTGGGTTTTGCTGCAGGGTTCATGTATTTGCTCCGTACTGTTGATTTCAGTGGTAAAGACAAGTCCTCAAGACGTCAACGAGGATGGGTTGAATTCACCCTGGTTACGATCGTTGTCGTCATCGGATTTATCGGAACGGTATTTGCCTTTCGTACAGCTGGTTACGAGGCGGTTTTTGTACAGAAAACGGTCAGCATTGACACAGAGGTACAGGAAAATAGTACAATAGAGAAAGTGATTTACCGCATGCCTCCGATTTTTGCACCATATAATAGCGAAGTGGAGAGCATGACACCGTTTCTTGGCATGAAAAAACCTTTACTTGAGACGCCTTCTTGGATGAACGGGGTTAATGCCGGGCGTAAGCTGAATACGGTGGTTTGGTCACTTATTGTAGGTCTGATCCTGTATGGAATTGTACGACTTCTTGTGCGCAGACCACTTGGACAAGCGTTACAGCCAATGATGGATGGAATCGATGCCGATGATCTGGATGAGATAAGTTATCGCGCGATTGCCATTGGTTTTCCGATATTTACGCTGGGAGCATTAATTTTTGCCATGATCTGGGCTCAGATTGCCTGGAGTCGTTTTTGGGGCTGGGATCCCAAAGAGGTGTGGGCATTGATTACATGGCTATATTATAGTGTGTATCTGCATTTGCGTTTATCCAGAGGGTGGCAAGGTCAGAAGTCTGCATGGCTTGCAGTTCTTGGCTTCCTGGTAGTCATGTTTACGCTGGTTGGAGTGAATTTGATCATTGCCGGATTACATTCTTATGCTGGAGCTGACTAGAACAGACTCGTATGGCAAAGGTTGAGATTAGAAGCGGGAAACACAAACGTACCTTTTTATTGCAGGGTATTCAAATATTGTTCGCCAGATCGAACATAATAGAAGTGATGAGGAGTTATTGCAAAGGGGCTGGAGAGGCATGGCTGAACATGAGAATCGAATACTGGTCGTGGATGACGAAGAGAGAATCCGCAGGCTTTTGAAAATGTATCTTGAAAAAGAAGGTTATGAAATCGATGAAGCCGAGGATGGGGAAACTGCGCTGCGTAAAGCAACAGCAGGGGACTACGGATTGATTTTGCTTGATGTGATGTTGCCGGGTATGGATGGAGTTGAAGTGTGTACTCGTCTTCGTCAGGTGAAATCAACGCCGGTTTTGATGCTCACTGCAAAAGGTGAAGAGATTAACCGAGTTCAAGGTTTCGAAGTTGGCGCTGATGACTATGTAGTAAAACCATTCAGCCCGCGTGAAGTGATTTATCGTGTCAAAGCGATTTTGCGTCGATCTTCCGCTACAGCTTATCTCTCCAAGGAGAGCAATTCGAGTAATAACATTGTATTCCCGCACCTGGTTATTGAGCATGATGCACACCGGGTAACGGCTGGTGGCGAAGAGATCAGTCTTACGCCCAAAGAATATGAATTGCTGCACTATCTGGCAACATCTCCAGACAAAGTTTTCTCCAGAGAAGAATTGCTCAAAGACGTATGGAACTATGAATTCTTTGGCGATCTTCGTACCGTGGATACGCATGTGAAGCGTCTTCGCGAGAAACTTAACAAGGTATCGCCTGAATCGGCGGCCATGATTACGACGGTGTGGGGTGTGGGTTATAAACTGGAAGTACCGAAGTAGTTTTAATTTCTGGAGATCGCTGGTCGGGAAGTTATGGATCACTATTATCTGCCTTGTGGGTTGTGTACTTATAGCGCTGGGTCTTTTTTTGCTGCCCTACATTGATACGAACTTTGCAGAATCCGAATCCAGAGATATTAAGCGGCTGTTCACCTACATTTGTATCATTGGATTCAGTTTAACCACGTTTTTTGCATTGTTTCTGTTCACCAAAATTACGCAGCCTATGCAGCAGTTGATTCAAGCAGCCAACGCGATTCGCAAAGGGAATTATGGAACGCGTCTCTCCCTGGTAACGAGTGATGAGATTGGTGAGCTTGCCAATACGTTTAATCATATGGCTGCCCAACTGGAAGATAATATTCGAAACCTTAACCATGAGAAGGAACATTTGGCGAGTGTGCTTCGCAGCATGACCGATGCGGTGGTTACATTTGATGGTGAAGGCAAAGTTATTCTGACGAATCCGCCAGGGGAGAAGATCATGCAGACTTGGTATGATTTGGATTGGGCAAAAATGGACGAAGGACAAGATTCCGAGCAGTCCGACAAGTCTTCACGTGATGTGCCTGAGCCCCTTCTTCCTTTGTTCAGAATGGTAATGGAGCAAGGTGGGGATCAGAACTCCAATGTTCATGTACAGCAAGGTGTCTGGTCTGTTCAGATGGCACCGTTGTATGCTGACAGTGTTGTCAGAGGGGCTGTGGCTGTCTTAAGAGATGTAACAGAAGAAGTGCGTCTGGAGAAAATGCGGCGTGATTTCGTGGCTAATGTATCTCATGAGATACGAACTCCGCTATCCATGATGCAAGGTTACAGCGAAGCGCTTCTGGATGGCATGGCAACCTCACCCGAGGAGAATGAAGAACTCATTCAGGTCATTCATGATGAGTCATTGCGGATGGGAAGACTGGTCAAAGACTTGCTTGATCTTGCCCGAATGGAAGCTGGGCATACGGACATGGTGATGAAGAAGGTTGACCTCGGAGAACTGTTGGAACGTATGTATCGGAAGTTCTCGGTGCGTTCAAAAGAACAGGGAATCCGACTGCAGTTTGAATGCAAACAGCCAACCATTGAACTTCAACAGGCAGATGAGGATCGATTGGAGCAAGTATTCACGAATTTGCTGGACAATGCGTTCAGGCATACTCCTTCTGGCAAAGATGTCATGATCTCTGCTGAGCTGGTCACGCATCTTCGTGCTCCGTTTGTCAGAGTATCTGTGAAAGATCAGGGTGTAGGGATTCCTTCATCCGACTTGCCTTTTATTTTCGAACGATTCTACAAAGCAGACAAGGCTCGTGTTCGAGGAGAAAGTGGAGGTACGGGGCTCGGTTTAGCGATTGTGAAAAATATTGTTGATGCGCATCAAGGCATGATTACCGTCAATAGTGTGCTTGGCGAAGGAACAGAGTTTATTTTGCAATTTCCCTTGGATTCATTGAAATAGCCTGATTTCATACAAAAATTGCGGAAGCACCCTCTTATGGAGGGTGTTTTTTTGTTGAAGAGTACCGTTTAATCTTGTTCAACGTGGAACATGAATGGTCTTTTTTTTGACTAAAAAGAGTGTCCAAGATAATTTCCCTTTCTATGTTACATAAGCTTGAAAAGCAAGCAAGATCGAGGAGGATTGAGCTAAGCATGTCCGATGATCGAAAAAGGGTCAATATTAAAGCTTTTCTGGAAGGCAGATCTTTTAGAGCGGGCTCTCCGTTTATTCCAATAACCACAAGTGAACTGGAGCAGTTTGAATCCATACTGCGTTCTTTGGCTGTGGCTATTCCTGCTGCAATCAGTCAGCCGACTTCAGCCAATATATTGTCATTGCAGAACGGATTACGCCAGTTACTTACTTTTGTAAATCAATCCGGATTTCGTGCCGGGGTAAAGGCAGAATTACAAGCCGTATTGGAATTAACGATTGCAGGTTCAGAGGTTATCCCTGTTCCTCTTATTAATCTCGCAGGTAACTTGCAAAACGTACTGGATGACTTGTTAAGTGTGACGCTGCTTCTGGAAGTACCACCTGCAGAAAAAGATAAACTTGTTGGATTAATTCGATCGATCTCCATATCGCTAAGCCGGGCGACGACAACTCTTGGAACCGGAGGGATTACCGGACCAGCTGGTCCTCAGGGAGTGCCAGGAGTTCCGGGGGTACCAGGTGTTCCAGGAGTCCCTGGGGTGAAAGGTCCTACTGGAACACCAGGAGGAATTGGACCAGTAGGACCGGTTGGCCCAGTTGGTCCACAGGGAGCACAGGGTCCGGCAGGAGCACCTGCTGTTGGCTTGAATAATATTACTGCATATGATCCTGCACTTGGACCAACTTATGCTCAAGGTCAGGTAGTAAGCTATGAGGGTAGTCTTTATGTTGCCAATGTAAACGGTCCCTTGGGTACACCCGGAAGTTCTCCAGACTACACTATTTTGTTGTCGGGTGGAACGACTGGAGTAACGGGAGCAACCGGAGCAACCGGAGCTGGTTTGACTGGAGCATTAGCATTTGATCCAGCGCTCGCGCCGGGTTATCCCGCAGGGCAAGTAATTACGTATAACGGTAGTACTTACATTACAAGTGTAGCTGGTCCTTTAGGAACACCGGGAACTTCATCGGATTACACATTAATTGCTGCTGCGGGGGCAGGAACGACAGGGGCAACTGGAGCCACAGGTGCAGGATTAAGTGGCATCGTGGCGTTCAATCCGGCATTAGCACCAACATATCCAGCTGGACAGATCGTCACGTTTGGTGGTAGTACCTACATTACGAATGTCGCGTCGCCAACTGGTACGCCAGGAAGTTCGCCAGATTATACGTTGTTAGCAGAATCGGGAGTTACAGGTACGACTGGAGCCACGGGCATCGGCCTCAATGGTGCAGTTCCATTTGACCCGGCAGTTAGCCCCAACGTATCCAGCGGGTTAGGTTGTTACGTTTAATGGTAGTACGTATATTGCGAATGTAGCATCGCCAACGGGAACGCCAGGCACATCGCCAGATACACATTGATAGCTGGTGCGGGAGCAACGGGTGTTACGGGGGCAACTGGAGTAGGAGTGACAGGAAGCACTGGTGAGACAGGAGCGACTGGTCTTGCAGGGTTGACTGGTGTGACTGGTGAAACGGGAGCGACTGGTTTAAGTGTAACCGGCAGTACGGGATTAACAGGTACAACTGGAGAAACAGGAGCGACAGGTGTAACGGGACTGAGTGGTGCGACTGGCGTTACAGGAGCCACAGGAGTAAGTGTAACAGGTAGTACGGGAGCTACAGGAGCCACAGGTACAACAGGAGCAACGGGAGTCGGCATAACGGGAAGTACCGGAGCAACTGGAGAAACCGGCGCGACGGGTGTTACTGGAACATCTGTAACTTCCAATTCGGCTTTTGCAGAGAACACTACGGGTACGATTCTTGTAATATTGGGTGGTACACTCGTTCCATTGCCGAACAACCAAAATATAGGAACTGGTATAACCGTCAATGGGACGAATGACACCTTTACGCTTACCAATGCAGGTCGTTACTATATCTCATACAAAATAAATCTGACAGCCACACTTGCTATTCAATCTCGGGTTTTACTTAACGGGGTAGCAATTCCAGCGAGTGTAGTATCTCCAGCGCTTTCGGTCAGTCAGTTACAATCTGATTTTATGGTCACTGTTACCGCGGGCTCAACAATACAGTTACAATTATTCGGGCTTATAGGCACAGCTATTCTCTCTCCTCCGGGGGCTACACTAAACATTATTCAGTTAAGTTAATAGTTCGATATCGTATTAAGACTATTTCCTAGTGGGCAAAAGAAGCGGAATTCATATGGAATTGGTGTATCAGATTGTCGAGAAACCCAGATCATTTTGTTTGCAAACTTCATCACACTCACCATTATAAAATTAGCTTAAAAGTGAAATAAGTAGGCAATTTCCTTGCCGACAAAAAGACGGAAACCGCGCGGTTCCCGTCTTTCCTTATACTTTCAACGATACGTTTGCTTATTCCAGAACAATTTCAACAGCAGTATTAATTTCAGGCAGCGCAGCAAGCTGCACAAGCACATCTTTTGGAACGGCTTTGTCCACGGTCAGGATCATGATCGCAGCACCACCAATAATTTTACGTCCAACCTGCATGGATGCGATGTTGACATCGTTTTGTCCAAGCAGTGTGCCTACACGTCCGATAATGCCCGGTTTATCGTTATGGGAGATGAGGATTTGATGACTTTCCGGAGCGATATCCACCGGGAATTTATCCAGTCGAACAATCCGTTCGCCATAACCCGCAAGCAAAGTACCCGCAACACGACGTTCTTCAGCATCCTGCGTGGTCACCAGTGTAACAGTAATCAGATTGGTGAACCCTTTGGAAGTTGATGTTTGGCTAACCACTACATTCAGATCCCGGATTTTGGCCAAATGCATGGAGTTGACGATGTTGGCTTCTCCGCCCAGATGTCTGGCAAGAATACCTTTTACAATATAACGCGTCAATGGGGAGGTATCTACCTCGGACAGTTCGCCCGCGTAATCAATGCGAATTTCCTGTACCGGGTTCTGCGTAATCTGTGCAGCAAAACTGCCCAATGTTTCCCCAAGTTTAAAGTACGGTTGCAGTTTGTTCATTACCGTTGGTGCAACAGCAGGCATGTTAACTGCGTTTTTAAACGGCTCGTTACGCAAAATGTGAATTACTTGTTCCGACACATCGATAGCTACGTTCTCTTGTGCTTCTACTGTAGATGCACCAAGGTGAGGCGTGACAATGATGCTTGGGTGATTCAGGAACGGGTGATCAGCGGCTGGTGGCTCACTCTCGAACACGTCAAATGCTGCACCAGCAACAATTCCTTCATCAATGGCTTCCACAAGTGCCATCTCGTCAACTACACCACCACGAGCACAGTTGATGATACGCATACCTTTTTTCATAACTTCGAATTGTGGACGTGAAATCATATGACGTGTTTCCGGTGTTAATGGGGTGTGAACGGTCATGAAGTCAGCATTGCGGATGATGTCATCCACGCTTGCCAACTTGACCTGAAGCTTCTCGGCACGCTCCTCCGTAAGGAACGGGTCGTAAGCAAGAATGTCCATTCCGAACGCTTTGGCACGTTTTGCCACCTCACTACCGATCCGTCCCATACCGAGAACACCCAGTGTTTTATTTCTTAATTCCACACCAAGGAAGGTTTTACGATCCCAAGTACCTTGAATGGTTTTGGCATAAGCTTGAGGAATATGTCGTGCAAGTGCCATCATCATGGCAAACGTATGCTCACATGTCGTAATGGTATTACCGTCAGGGGCATTAATAACAATAATCCCGCGTTGCGTAGCAGCTTCCAAATCAATGTTATCTACACCTACACCAGCACGTCCGATGACTTTAAGGTTGGTACCCGCAGTCATAATACGATCCGTAACACGCGTCTGGCTACGAACGAGAAGGGCATCATAATTGCCGATAATTGCAACAAGCTCATCTTCGCTTAGACCTGTTTTTTTCTCAACAACAACATCATTTGCATCCACCAGTTGCTGGATACCCAGATCACTAATAGGGTCCGACACTAACACTTTGTACATGGTTTCTTCCTCCTTGGTATGTGTATCTATATCGTCAAGGTCTGACCTCACAGAAGAGGTATTCCTTAAAACCATTCCAATCCTTCCTACCAATAACGCGGTGTCGCAACAGAGGGGGAAGGTGTAACGAATAGGGTAATTCCACGTCTGTACTTTAAAATAAATCAAAAAACTCTCAATCCACATACTGCTTGCGCAATAAGGGACGAGAGTTGTCGTGGTACCACCCTAATTCACCGCCGTTTCGCAACGACAGTCTTAGCGGTCAATGAAGACCGAAGAGGATAACGGGTCTAAACCGATTGCACCTACTCCAATTTCAATGCAATAACTCAGGAGCGCTCAAGATCATCTGCCTGCCACCGATTCACACCTACCATCGGCTCTCTGTAAGACAAAGCAACGTCTTTTTTCCATCATCGTGTTTAACGTGACTAATTTTTTCATAATGTATCATGGCTGACATGAGCATGTCAATAGGCTCAAATGTTTTAAATTACATTGCTGATGTCTTTCCATTCAATCGTCAACAAAGTCATTATAAGCTATTCAATAGTGACTACACATACCACAACGAGATGGAATACATGCTGTTTGAGGAACCGGATTTTACTGCTTTAATGAAGTAATGGCATTGACATAAAACCGGGACTTCGGACAGGCCTTGAACCTATTTGGTTTTTTGGCTATCATTTAGTATACTATCCGATTGGACAACGTAACGGTTATCCATCAAATTTAACTCAAGAGGACAGACGCATCCGATGAAAAAATTCAAGTTTCCCAAGTTCAAGATTCAGAAGGCTGAGCCCCAGCAGCTTACTGAGAGATTGCTTTTAATCAATCTATACTTTACACAAGGTCTGACACTGATAATCGGAGTTGTATGGATCTTATTGCAAAAAAGAAACTTGTTAGACGTACTCGCGTGGCCTGACAATTACCAATTCATATGGTGGGGTCTCGGTCTTGCTGGCGTTATGCTTGTTATGGACTTGGTACTGTCGTATGTTATACCTCAGGAAAGCATGGATGACGGTGGAATTAACGAGATGTTGTTCCGTGGGCGTCCGATCTGGCACATTGTATGTATAGCAGCCATTGTTGCGGTGTGTGAGGAATTATTATTCCGCGGAGCCATTCAACATGCCATCGGTCCTTACTGGACGAGTATTTTATTTGCAGTTATCCACATTCGTTATTTGCGACACTGGATTCCAACGGGATGGGTGTTTGTCTCAAGTTATGGATTAGGTTGGATTTACATGCAATCCGGCACGTTATGGGCGCCTATATTGTGTCACTTTATTATTGATTTGGTGTCCGGATTAGCGATACGTTTTCGGAGGGGATCATGAATCAGCCATTAAGCAGAATGAAGACATATGGCAGTCAGCGCCATCGTCAATCGGATAAAAAAGAGACATCCGAGCGTCAGGTGGCTTCTCAAGTAAGCATAGTTGCTGAAACGACAGTAGCTGCTGAGGTTGGCGGAATCACACCAATTACTTCCGTTTCTTTACCTAGATCACAGCGCAAGCCCTATACAGAAAAGCTGGAAAGTCCAGTACTTCCTCAGAGGGCCCCAGCACGTTCCAAAAAAACGCCAAAATCAACCGAAGAATCGATTCCCGAAGCGGGCTCGCTTCCAACTCGAACAGAATTACATCCTTCTCGGCGATTAAAATTAAGCAAGAGGTTTGTTAATTCACTCATTTTTATTTTTGTCATGCTAACGATTAGCCTGGTTTGGTGGGGGGTTGAAGGAGCACCTCCTCTGAATACTTTCCTTCCCTTGCCGTGGTAATGCTATTATTCTCAGGTTCATTCATACTGATAGGAGTTTTATTACTCCTTCATATGTGGCAAGAAGCCCATATTCATCAAATGATTGAAGAAGACGTCGAAGTACCTCAGCTGCCAACAACCTTTGACGGGACTGTGATTCTGTATTTGTCCGACACTCACAAGCGCAAGCTGAAGGTGAAGGATTTTGAAAACCTTGAAAAGAAGGTCGACTGGGTACTGATCGGTGGGGACGTTGCGGAAAAAGGAATCTCATGGTCTATCGTTAGACATAATATGAAACTCTTATCGAACATTGCTTCTTCTTTTACGGTGTATGGCAATCATGACAAGAGAGCCGGTACAGCTCAACTTGCCCGAATCTTTCGGGAATCGGGCGTTCAGCTCCTTCAGGATAACGTGGTATATCTGCGGAGGGGCAACGACAGATTGTGCCTGATCGGTGTAGACTATCGTTCCAAACAGGGAGATATGTTGCTGGAGCAAATCGATGATAAGTATTGTAAAATTGCAATCGTTCATGATCCTTTGCAGGCCCTTCGATTGGAGCAGAATGCAGATCTTATCTTGAGTGGCCATACACATGGCGGACAATTGGTCTTACCATTTTTCGGCCCTGTGTTTCTGAGCAAGGCGTATCGTCCCATATCGAATGGGTGGTATTCCCTGAAGCGCAATCCGGAGGACGTTCATCAAGAAGGGAAAATGCTTGTCAGCAGAGGATATGGTACGAATCATCTCCCCCTTCGACTAGGTTGTCCTGCAGAGATGCACCTCATCACATTAAGAGTGCCCACGGAAAAAGCACTCACAGAGAAACAGCCTTGATCCACTGGATCAAGGCTGTTTCATTTTGATGCGAAAAATATCGATTTAACGAGCTTCCAGTTCGATCGCACGCGGATCTACAAAAGAATAGCCTTTTTGTTCGAGCTTGGTCAGCAACTCATCTAATGCTTCAACCGTCCATGGCAATTCATGCATCAAAATATTGCTTCCTGGATTTAACTGGTCCAGTACATTTTGAATGACTTTCTCCGGTTTGTCTTTGGTGCTTTTATCCCAATCGAGGGAACCATTAGACCATGTCATATATAACATGCCATTTTTCTTCACAGCAGCCTTCAGTGCATCATTACCCGATCCAAAAGGTGGACGGAAGAACTGCGGTTCTTCACCGATAGTGTCCTTCACAATTTTTTGGACATCCGTAACCTGCTTGGCCGCTTCAGCGCTGGACATTTTTTTGAGATCCTCATGATCCCAGGCATGATTGCCTACAATCTGACCTCGTTCATGGATGAGCTTGAGCAATTCAGGGTGACTTTTCACCCGATATCCATTAACGAAAAATATCGCTTTGGCGTTATGTTTATCTAAAGTGTCGATTAGTGAATTAATCATTTTTTCTTCTTTGGGTCCATCATCAAAAGTTAACAAGACCACTTTGCTTGGGCTCGCGTCATCATTCGGTTTAATATAATAATTTGAATTCATATGATACGACTGTTCCACTTTTTCTTCTGCTGGAACTTGCTCGGAAGGTGCAGATTCCTCTTCTGTTGCAGTTGATTCGTCCGTTACAGGCCTTCCTGTTTCAGCTGGGTTAGAATCACTTTTCTCTTCTTGAATCGTGGTCGTGGGTTCGGCCGCTGGTGTGGCACGATCTGACCTTTTTTCTTCCTCTGAACCACAAGCGGAGAGAAGCAAACTTGCAGCAATAATTAATGCGGCGGTATGTCTGAACATGATTTCAACTCACTTTCCTGTATTTATACGGAATGAGATTGCTCACTCCCGCAAACACTACATGTGATTTTAACACTTAAAGGAGGTTGGTGTAATGAAGGCGTCATCCTTTTTTTGGGGAATCGTAATTGGCGTTGCAGCCAGTTCTTGGTTGTCCAAAGGCAAATTGCCCATGCTGTCTTCGGGTTCATCACGAAATATGATGGATCAGGCAAAACATAAGATGATGGAGATGACTTTCCCGGGTATGGATGGGTTCACCAGCAAGCAAAATCAGCATGGCGAATCACACAAAACCCCAGCAGTAAAAACGGCAAGTACAATCACTCCGCAGGAAAAAGAAGCGAATATGAGCATGCTCAAGGATTTTATTCGCACCAATCCGGATGTGAAGCATGAAGTTGAGCAGATTTTAAGTCAAACAAACACAACAGTACCGGGTTTATAAACCAAAACCTCCAATTAGAATCATCCACAGTATTGATTTGCTGTGGAATGATTCTTTTTTTGTCGATTTTACTTCGTGCATTTAGAGGTATAAAATGATAACATAACTACATAGATTTATTTTCAGCACATATTGTTTTGTGCTTCATAATCTGTTATAAGACTTGCTTATAAAGGGGAGATCCTGTATGAAAATAGAACGACTAAGTCACGATAAGATACGGATTTTCCTGACCTTTGACGATCTGAGCGAGCGCGGAATACAAAAAGAAGATATGTGGCAGGAAATACCTAAGGTTCATGAACTGTTCACTGAAATGATGGATCAGGCCTATTCCGAACTTGGATTTGATGCTACAGGTCCACTTGCTGTCGAAGTATTCGCACTTCCCGCTCAAGGGATGGTTGTCATTGTCACCCGTGGAAAATATGATCCGCAACAATATGGTTCAGGTCATGAAGATGATCTTCCTGAAGAAGTATATGAAATGGAAGTTACACTCGAGCAAAGCGATTCCATCGTTTATGCGTTCAAGGACTTTGAAGTGCTCATTGAAGCTGCACATATGTTGCGTCAGCATGTTACGGATGCTGGGAGACTTTATTCTTATAAAGACAAGTGGTTCTTGCATTTAGAACCAGAAGAGGTAGATTCCACCAAACATGCAGCATTGATTGCCTTGCTTGCTGAATTTGGTGAAGGCTCCTCAGTTACTCCGGCAGTTATGGAAGAGTATGGTAAGGTTGTTATTCCTGCACAAGCGATTGATGTTATCTGCACCCACTTCAAACGCCAGGATTAATCTCTAGTTATAATCGCGTCTTTAGTCAGAGGAGGGAATTTCGGTGCTTTTGTTTTCGGTCTTAGCGGCAGCAGTTGCTCCGGGTCTCGCCTTGTTAACATACTTTTACCTGAAAGACCGTTATGATTATGAGCCACTTCATATGGTATTGCGAGTTTTCCTCATGGGGATTCTGATGGTACTGCCTGTGATGATTATTCAGCGTGGCATGATGATGTGGCTCGGGGATAATCCTTATCTTGAGGCCGTTCTGATCTCGGGTGGCGTGGAAGAGTTTGTTAAATGGTTCGTGCTTTATCATATCATCTATAATCACACCGAATTTGATGAGCCGTATGACGGAATCTTATATGCAGTCGCGGTTTCACTTGGGTTTGCCACAGTAGAGAATGTGTTGTATGCCTTTGCGGGGAATGCATCCGTCTCAGCCATGTTTCTTCGAGCGCTGCTCCCTGTTTCAGGGCATGCAATGTTTGCGGTGATTATGGGTTATTACATGGGCAAGGCCAAATTTATCGGAGGCAAGAAAAAGCGGTGGTACCTGGTTCTTTCACTCGTGTTACCTTTTTTCTGGCATGCATTGTACGACGTCATCATGAACACCATGGTGAATTATTGGTTATGGTTTATAGCGCCACTAATGGCGGGCCTGTGGTATGGGGCAATGGGTAAAATAACACGAGCCAATAACCGTTCTCCGTTTCGTTTTGTGAAGCGGGAGGAAGAGGTTAAATTATAAAAATACGGACACACTGGTGGACATAAAGCGCTTATTGCGCCTGCTGCCCCGGTGTGTTTTTATTTTTTTTTGGATAAACTCCCGGGGAATGACCAACAGAAACGGGGATCGACTGTGATGAGAATTAAAATTAAAATCAGATGCAAACAATGCGGTGAACGTTTTACATTACGAGGGAAGAAAGAACGTGGCCGGATCGAAACGGGATTCAAGCAGTGTCTCTGTGATAATAGGGATCAATTCGAAATCGAAGAAGAAGGCATGGCTACCGGGCTTCAGCTGAATTAAAGGAAGTTTTACAACGATACAATACAGCCCTGCTTGTGTAAGGACTGGAAATCGCATGCATAAGAGATCTTTCTTCGATCCACAATAGAGGTAGTGGTTTAGAAGAAAGGAGACTCTACGGATGTATAAACGTTTAAGTTCAGTCATGTTTCCGATATTTGCGGTCTTGCTAGTCGGTGCACTCGTGTGGGGCTATCAGGAGAATCAAGAAAAGAATGCAATACTGATCAAGGCAGAGAATCAATATCAGCGTGCCTTTCACGATTTATCTTTTCATATGGATAAATTGCATTCCGAGATTGGTAACACCTTGGCGGTTCACTCCACGTCACAGGGGATGCATCGTAAAGGTCTGATGAATGTATGGCGACTCACCAGTGAAGCGCAAAATGAGATCAACCAACTGCCACTCACCATGTTGCCATTTAACGAGACAGAGGAGTTTCTCTCGCGGATTTCGAACTTTGCCTACCGGGCGTCAATGCGTGATTTGACGAACGAACCGTTAAGTGAAAAAGAAATGGGGAACCTGAAAAAGCTGTATCAGAATTCATCCGAAATTACCAAGAATTTGAAGGATGTACAGCAGAAAGTCCTTACGGACCGTTTGCGCTGGATGGATGCGGAGACTGCTATGGCAACGGAAGAACAAACAATGGATAACACGATTGTAGATGGATTCCGTGCCGTGAATAAAAAGGTACAGGAGTATCCGGAGCTTGATTGGGGGCCTTCCGTATCCAATATCTACGCCAAACGCTCGGTGAAGAAGCTGGATGGTCTGCCAATGACCAAAGAACAGATTCAGAGCAAAGCTGCGAAATTCTCTGATGCAGACATTAACAAAATCCAAGTGCAAGAGAACGGTAAAGGAACGGACTGGGAATCGTATACTGCGACCATCGATCATGCCAAAAATGGCAAACTGATGATGGATTTCACTCGTAATGGCGGAATGCTCATCTCTTACAGTGATACTCGTCCGATTGGAACCAAAAAAGTATCTCGTCAGGATGCCATGGCAAAAGCAGATCAATTTCTAACGAATAAAGGTTACAAAGATATGAAGGCTGTAAATTACGATGAATATGGTAATTTGGGTAACCTCACTTATGTGCGTAAGCAAGGGGACACCTTAATCTATCCCGAGAAAATGTCTGTTCGAGTGGGATTGGATACAGGGGAAGTAACGGGCTTCCAGGCGAGTGACTTTGTCTACGAACATAATGACAAGCGCAAAGTTCCGAAAGCAACTCTTACGGAGCAACAGGCTCGTCAAAAACTTAATTCCGAGTTCGAAGAAAATTATGTTCGTAAATCCCTGATTGAAAATGATTACAGCAAAGAGGTATTGTGTTATGAATTTGGAGGGAGAATTAACGGTTCCCGTTACCGGATATACATTAATGCGAATACGGGGATGGAAGAAGCCGTTGAGGAGATCAAACCAGTCAACGCAACCTCATAAACAGCTTTAGAAAGCTAAATGTTAAGTTGTTCAAACAAACAAGGCAGACCACATTGTGGTCTGTTTTTTCTAGTTCAATGTGAGAAAGGTCATGGTATAATAGTCCTTGTACATACGAAGATAAATACATAAAGTGGCGGTGAACCAATTGTTTCCTAAAATCAATGAAGTTCTATACATCCAGATTGCTTCCGCAGATGAAAAAGAGGAAAACAAAGAGTACAAATCACGCATTGCAGATATGGATGACAACAGTTTTCTGATTGAGGTCCCGATGCAACAAGGAAGCAGCCGTCTGAAAAGGCTCTTTTTCGGCGAGGAATTGTCCATTTCATATATTACGGAAGATGGAGTCCGGCATTATTTTAATACCTATGTCACCGGATTTGAAGAAGATGTGGTCCGTCTTGTCCGTATCCGTAAACCGCTTCCAGGTGATATATCGAAAATACAACGCCGCAGCTTTCTTCGTGTTCATGCAAGCCTTGAAATGGCAATCCAAAGTGAAGACCTGACTCGTGCCGTAGGCTTGACTGAAGATATCGGTGGCGGTGGATTGTCCATCTATGGCGAAACAGGATTTTCAATAGCTGAAGGACAGAAATTGAAATGCTGGCTGCTCGTTCCATACCGTAACTCAACAATTGAACATGTGAATTTTGAGGCTGAAGTCGTGCGGATCAAAACACTGGAATCAGGCAGACTGTTGTGCATGCTGAAATTTGTGCAGATCTCAGACTCGGAACGCCAGAAAATTATCAAGTTCTGTTTTGAGCGTCAATTGGATTATCGTACAAAATAGGAATGTTGTGGCATAAAAAGAGGGTGCTGTGGATACCGTAATGAAAAAACGGAGGATATGTCATGAGTCATCGTCATGCAACCCGCAGATATGAACGCCTCTATTATGTGTTCTCCAGGCGAATGGAAAGAAGGGTGATGATTATGATCATTACCCTTCTAATCCTGCTTGTGGTGTATCAATTGCTGCTGCTCGTACCTGGCTTCAAAAAAAATATGACCACCATTGATCGCCTGGAGGGAACGCGAATTCGGGTGCAAACGGTGAATGAATTCGAACATCATTGATTTGTCTGTTTTTGCATCCATGTGTAGAGTGTGGTATAATTTTCACGATGCAGGCAATGCCTGTTTTTTTATTGAGGTTTATCGTTTGAGGAGGAATGCCCCGTTGGCAAGCCAGAACACATCAGAGAACGGGAAAATGAACGTTGCAATTGACGGACCTGCCGGTGCCGGGAAAAGCACGGTGGCCCGATTGGTTGCAGAAGCGCTCGCGTATGTATACGTCGATACAGGCGCAATGTACCGTGCGGTAACCTTGCATATGCTTCGGAAAGGAATTATACCGGAAGATGTGACACAGGTACTTCAGGAAGCCCAAAAGCTGGTCATTGATTTACAACCGGATCCCGACGGACAGAAAGTGTTCTGTAATGGGGAAGAAGTAACCTCGGAAATCCGCTCCCGTGAAGTGACGGGAATCGTGTCCCGATATGCGCAAATCGAGGGGCTGCGTACGCAATTAGTGGATACTCAGCGGCAAATGGCTTTGCGCAAGGGCGTCGTCATGGATGGACGCGATATCGGAACGACAGTACTGCCCGATGCGGAAGTGAAAATCTTTATGACTGCCAGTGTGGAAGAGCGTGCGCTTCGCCGCTTCAAAGAACTGGACCCCTCTGAAGGACTGACGTTGCAACAACTGGAGCGAGACATTGCCACCCGTGACAAATTGGATGAGAATCGGGAAATTTCCCCGCTTCGTTGTGCTGAGGATGCAATCGTTCTTGATACAACTGAGATGAACATCCATGAAGTGGTTGACAAAATCGTATCTTATTGCACAATGGTCAGAGGAGAGATCGGTCTATGATTTACACATTTTGCAGCACATTACTGCGGATCATTTACACCATTCTTTTCCGCTTGGAGGCCGTCGGACGGGAGAATATTCCGAAAGATGGCGGCGTACTTTTATGTTCCAATCATATCAGTAACTTCGATCCTCCAACCGTTGGTATCAAAATTCGCCGTCAGGTACGTTTCATGGCCAAAAGCGAGTTGTTTGATATTCCGGTACTCGGCCGCATCATTAAAGCCGTGGGCGCTTTCCCCGTTAAACGTGGAGGTGTCAGCAAGGAATCCATCAAGACCTCACTCAATATTTTGCGTGATGGTGGAGTGCTTGGAATCTTCCCTTCGGGAAGCCGTCACAATGACGGAGGCATCGGCAAAAAAGGGGCAGCGAGTTTTGCTCTCCGTAGTGGAGCTACAGTTATTCCTACTGCTATTATCGGTAACTACAAGGTATTTCGTAAGATGAAAGTTGTATATGGAGCACCGGTAAGTTTGGACGAGTTCAAGGAAGACCCATCCGGAGAAGCTCTGGAGAAAGCGACTGAGAAAATTATGTCCAAGATTAACGAAATGGTCCAAACGGGCGTGCCGAGCAAGTAATGGCTTCGTCAATAGCTGAGTGCATGTTTCCATATTTTTGAGGAAGACTAAGCGTGAGTACTCAGTGATGAAAGTGTTTTGAACTCTGCTACAGGCAGGTTTGAATATAATGGGGTTTTTGAATTGAGGAGGGTATTTGACATGTCGGAAGAAATGAAAAATCAAGAAGCAACCCAAGATGAGTTGGATCAATTCGTTTCCTTGAAAAAAGGAGATACCGTAAAAGGAACCATCGTCAAATTGGAAGATAACCAAGCCTATGTGAGCATTGGATATAAATATGACGGTGTCATTCCAATTCGTGAACTGTCTTCATTACATGTTGACAGCGCGTCTGACGCAGTAGAAGTTGGACAAGAAGTTGAAGCTAAAGTTCTTAGCATCGACGACGAGAAAGAAAAACTCGTTCTGTCCAAACGTGCAATCGACAGCGAAAACGCATGGGATCAATTGCAAAAGCATTTTGAAGACCAAGACGTATTCGAAGTTGTTGTAGGTGATGTTGTTAAAGGCGGTCTGGTTGCAGACGTGGGCGTACGTGGATTTATCCCGGCTTCCATGGTTGAGCGCCATTTCGTTGAAGACTTCAGCGACTACAAAGGACGCACACTGCGTGTTAAAGTGAAAGAGATCGACCGTGAGAACAACAAAGTGATCCTTTCCCAAAAAGACGTACTGGAGCAAGAATTCGAAGCAAACAAAGCTACAGTAATGGCTGGTTTGCAAGAAGGTCAAGTAATCGAAGGTACAGTACAACGTTTGACTCAATTCGGTGCATTTGTTGATGTGGGCGGAGTTGACGGTTTGGTTCACGTATCCGAGCTGGCTTGGACACACGTTGAAAAACCATCCGACGTACTGTCTGAAGGTGATAAAGTTAGTGTGAAAGTGCTGAAAGTTGACCCTGAAAAAGGAAAAATCAGCCTGAGCATGAAAGCTGTTCAACCAGGTCCTTGGGAAACAGCAAGCGAAAAATTCAATTCCAGCGATATCGTAACAGGTGTTGTAAAACGTCTGGTAGACTTCGGTGCATTTGTTGAAATCGCTCCTGGTGTTGAGGGACTTGTGCATATCTCTCAAATCTCCCACAAACACATCGGCACTCCTCATGAAGTGCTGAAAGAAGGACAGGAAGTTCAAGTTAAAATCTTGGACATGAACCCTTCTGAGCAACGTGTAAGCTTGAGCATCAAAGAAACGGAAGAAGCTCCAGCTCAACCACAAAAATCAGAAAGACCTGCAAGAAACAACGCTCCGCGTGAAGAAATCAACAATCCAAACGTTTCCTTGAACAATCAAGGTATGAGCACTACGCTCGGCGAACTGTTTGGTGACAAACTCAGCAAATTCAAATAAGTTAACAATGCATGGTTCTTAGTTATATACTGCATATTTTGCTGAATAACAAAAGCAAGATCGGCGAGCCCAATGCGGGTTCGCCGATTGTTTTTATTGCGAGTAATTTGGCATGAAACGTTAGCCAAGACATATCTTTTTTGCTATGATGAGTATCGTAAGTATGGACAGGAGGAGTGGAATGTATGGCAAGACCCGTTGTGGCAATTGTCGGACGACCGAACGTGGGTAAATCCACCATTTTCAATCGGATCATCGGCGACAGACTGGCCATTGTGGAAGACAAGCCGGGCATTACCCGTGACCGCATATATGGAATCGGTGAATGGAACGGTAAACCATTTAGTATTATTGATACAGGTGGTATCGAAATTGATGGTGAAGATGTCATCTTAAAATCGATTCGGATGCAAGCAGAGCTCGCTATTGAAGAAGCGGATGTTATTGTATTCATGTGTGATGCAAAAGCAGGTATTACGCAATCGGACGAAGAGGTCGCAGAGATGCTGTACCGCTCAGGAAAGCCCATTGTTGTAGCCGTTAACAAAGTGGATAATATTGGACGAAGTGAGCTCATTTATGAGTTTTATGGTTTCGGCTTCGGTGATCCCATCGGCGTATCCGGAAGTCACGGTACAGGTGTAGGTGATTTGCTTGATGCGATTGTGGAGAAGTTGCCAGACCTTGAGGAAGAGACTTACGATGAAGATGTCATTCGTGTAGCTCTGATCGGACGTCCTAATGTGGGTAAATCTTCACTGGTTAACGCTATTCTTGGTGAAGAGCGTGTCATTGTAAGTGACGTGGCTGGAACAACCCGTGATGCAATTGATACACCTTTTGAAAAAGATGGCCAACGTTACGTGCTGATTGATACAGCAGGTATGCGTAAGCGTGGTAAAGTATATGAAACAACTGAGAAATACAGTGTAATGCGTGCGATGCGTGCGATTGAGCGTGCAGATGTTGTTCTGATTGTCATTAATGGTGAAGAAGGCATTATTGAACAGGACAAGCATATTGCAGGATATGCATTCGAAGCTGGCAAAGCGTCTTTGTTTGTGGTGAACAAATGGGACGTGGTTGAGAAGCATGACAAGACGATGAAAGAGTTTGAGAAAAAAATTCGGGATCACTTCCTGTTTATGACTTATGCTCCAGTCGTATTTTTGTCAGCCCTGACAAAACAACGCCTACAAAAACTGTTGCCGGTTGTGCAACGGGTAGCAGAGCAACACTCGTTACGTGTGCAAACACATCTACTTAACGATGTAGTATCTGATGCGGTTGCAATTAACCCTCCTCCAACGGACAAAGGACGGAGAATGAGAATTAACTATGTAACGCAGGTTGCAGTTAAACCGCCTACCATGGTTATATTTGTGAATGACCCTGAGTTGATGCACTTCTCATATGAGCGCTATCTGGAGAATAAAATCCGTGCAGCGTTTGATTTCGAAGGAACACCAATTCGCATATTTACTCGGAGGAAGTCCGACGAAAGTTAGGGGAGAAGTGTGTGATTTTACAAATCGCAGCGATTGTGCTGAGTTATCTGCTCGGTTCGATCAGCTTTAGTGTCCTCCTTGCCAAAGCGATACGGGGGATCGATATTCGTCAGCACGGAAGCGGAAACGCAGGAGCTACCAATACATTGCGTATTTTGGGTAAAGGACCGGCAATTGCTGTTCTGCTACTTGATGTACTTAAGGGTGTTGTAGCTGTATGGATTGGAATCTGGCTGAGCGACGGTTCTGCCTGGATTCCTGCACTCAGTGGTATAGCAGCCATTGCAGGACATAACTGGCCGCTTTACTTCCATTTTCGTGGAGGAAAAGGGATTGCCACAGCCATTGGTGTTCTGGTGAGTCTTGCTTTCCTGCCTGCGTTATGTGCTGGGGTGATCGCCATTCTGTCTATTGTATTGACACGATATGTTTCATTGGGGTCTCTGATTTTCGTAGCATTTACACCCATCTTTATCTTGGTATTACCCGGATATTCAATGAATATCTTCTGGGGGAGTCTGATTATTTGTCTGTTTGCGTTCTGGAGACATCGTACTAATATTGCGAAGCTCGCCAAAGGGCAGGAAAATAAATTGGGATCGAAAAACCCTGGAGGGGGTAAACGAGTTGTCTAAAAAAGTTGCTGTTCTGGTCGCTGGAAGCTGGGGGACGGCTCTGGCCAGTGTACTCGCTGCCAATCAGTTGGATGTGATGATGTGGACACGTGGTGAAGACCAGGCTAACGAAATCAATAGCAAGCACACCAATACTCGCTATCTTCCGGATGCGGAGCTTTCACCACGGATTCAAGCAACAACTGATATGGAAGCTGCGGTGGAAGGCGCTATAGCTGTGTTAATTGTTGCGCCATCTTCAGCCATGCGTGCAGTTACGAACCAGCTTAAGGCTTATTATAAGCCCGAGATGTTAGTTATTCATGCAACCAAAGGTTTCGAGACAGAAAGCCTGAAACGGATGTCCACAGTCATTTCAGAAGAGCTTGAATGTGAAGAAGGACGTGTTGTTGTTCTTTCTGGCCCAAGCCATGCGGAAGAAGTGGTGAAGCGTTGTCCAACAACAGTGGTTGTGGCTTCACTGGATAAGGCATCTGCCGAGGCTGCCCAAGCTTTGTTTATGAATGCCTATTTCCGGGTTTACACGAATCGGGATATGATCGGTGTTGAACTGGCAGGTGCATTCAAAAACATCATTGCTCTTGGTGCAGGCATGTCTGATGGTCTTCAATTCGGTGATAATGCCAAAGCAGCGTTATTGACCCGTGGTCTGGCAGAGATCACACGTATTGGTGTGGAGATGGGAGCAAATCCGTTAACGTTTTCGGGACTTGCCGGAATCGGGGATCTGGTCGTAACGGCTACAAGTCAGCACAGCCGGAACTGGAGAGCAGGTTCCATGTTGGGCCAGGGACAGAAGCTGGATGATGTTCTGCAGTCCATGGGCATGGTGGTAGAAGGCATTCGAACTACGCAAGCTGCCTATTTCATCTCGCAAAAATACGGTGTGCAAATGCCGATTGCGGATCAGTTGTATCACGTTTTATTCCAGGAGAGACAGCCGCGCGATGCGGTTGAAGCCTTGATGGGACGTGACCCGAAGACTGAAATGGAAGTCATGAAACTTGAAACCTGGGAGCAGTGGCATTCCTGATTGTAATCAGCCTAAACGTACCTTGTGAAATAAGAAGCTTATTCACCTTTTCTGTAGCAGACTCATACTATACACATGAGTATTGCCGGAGGAGGGGAGACGAATGGGTAACAACATTTCCAAAGATGCACTGAATGCAATCAACAAAAAAACGGGTAAAACGATAACGGAAGGTGCCGTCAAGAAATTGGCAAGCACGGTGAAACCAACAACGATCCAGAATGAAGCTCAGTTGCGCCAATTGATCAAACAAGTATCCGCCATGGCGAAAGTTCCGGTATCTGAGGATACGGTTAAGGATATTGTGAGTGCGGTCAAGAAAAGCGGACTGAATCCAAACAGTATGGAATCGTTAATGAAAATGATGATGAAAAAATAATAGATCACGCCTGCTTGTGCAGGTGATCCAGTAAGACAAAAAGACGAGTCGGCTCCTGTCGGCTTGCTTTTTTGTCTTTTTTTTGGAAAGTTGAGCTGAATTTCGTGTTATAATGGTTGCAATTGTCACAGTGTCAGTGATGAATATCGGACTGAAGGGGAGACTACTGGATTATGAGCGCAATGGACAAGATGTGGCTGTCATTGGTCGCCATCCTCATTATGGGACTATCTGTATTCCTGATTACGTTTGCTCGTGCCAAAACAAAAGGCATTGTACGGGGGATTCTTTCCTTGATTGCATTTTTGATTATGCTGATTGGCTTTTTCGGCGGAATCGCTTCTCTGACCTGATTTCCTACGCCTGAAGGACAACATCCGCATAAGCACATCATAAGAACTGACACAATGAACACGGATGAGGGGAGTGTGAGCCTATGGGGCCGCATGATACGGAGGGTCGGACAGAGCGTTATCCGGAATTACACGCGGCTTTGCTGGAAACGGCCAAAGCCTGGAACACACAGCCACAGACATGGTTGCTTGGAGGAAGCTGTGGGTTGCTGCTTCAGGGGGTGGAGTTGCAACAGGCTCCGAGAGATATTGATATATATGCGGATGTTGCTGCTGCTAAGGTACTTCACCGAATCGCTCCGGGGGAAATGCTTGACGAGCCTGCTGTGGACAAGACAGGACCTTATGCTTCCCTGCTGAGCCACTACCAGGTGGGTGCATGTGCGCTGGAACTGGTTGGTGGTTTCGAAATATGGGCTCGCAAAAGTTGGTACCGCATCGAGATTGAACATGTACTTGCTCCGCATGCACCAGTAGCACAAGTGGGTTCGTATACCATGAGACTGATGCCGCTTGCGCATGAGCTGTTGTTTAATCTGCTGCGAGGTCGTGAAGATCGTTATGTAGCCATTGCTAGACAGATGCGTGAGCAAGCGCATGCACATCAATCTATAATGACGCTGTTAAGTCAACAGAATGTATGGTCAAGCCGCTTCAGAGCAGAAGTGGAGGAACTTGTTGGCTTTGCATGGCCCCAGTAGGTTGAGGGAGGAAAATGATGGACTATAAGATTACTTTTTTACCCATGGACAAATCGATAGTACTCAAACCAGGGGCAACACTTCTGAATGCAGCGCGACGTGCCGGAGTCAAGATTACGACTCGATGCGATGGTAAAGCCGCTTGTCTGATGTGCAAAGTGAACGTGGACGAAGAACATCGGGCGGAACTGTATCCACCAACAGATGCAGAAAAACGTAAGCTGGGTTCACTGTTGGAAGCAGGTACACGACTGTCTTGTCAGGCCAAGGTGTGTGGATCTCTATCGGTTCATGTTCCTGAGGACCCTCTGAAGGCAGCTATTCGAAAACAATTGGAACGTCAACAACAGGAAGACGACTGGTTCTGAGATAAGAGTTAATCAAGGGGGATACGAATGATCAGGAACAAGCCAAAATATGTAGAAGGAAGCGGACAGCAGCGTCGTATGCATCAGATGGGGGGGCTGCTGTTACTCCTGTTGTTTGCTTTTACAGCAACTGGTTGTATGTATCCATCGCAGAGCAATTCGGACCCTAAGATAGCCTATCGGGAAAGCGTGAGCCGTATCCAGAGTGCGGTAGAGACATTCCAGCAAGATGAGGGTGTTTTGCCAATCATCAATGCAGACATGCAAACGCCGAAATATGAAAAATTCAGAGTGGATTTGCCCAAGTTGAAGCAAATGGGGTATCTGGATGAAATACCGGGAACGGCTTTTGAAAGCGGTGGTAGCGCTTACTTCCTTATCCAGGATGAAGAAGTGAATCCAACCGTTAAAGTGATGGATCTTCTGACCGTGCAGAAAGTAAATGATGTGCAACGAATGGTTAATCAATACAAGACCGTACATAACAATAAGTTGCCAAGCGGGGAAGAACTGTATCCCGGTCTATATGCTGTGGATATGGAGCAGGCTGCACAGGCAGGTACTCCTTCCATTACGTTGAATAGTGTATATTCCGGTCAGGCGTTACCTTTTATGATGGATGAAGAAGGTAATGTATATGTGGATTATGCTTTTGACATTATGCAGGCGGTGGAAAAGTCTGATGTGTCTCCAGCAGAGACTGAAGATGTTCGGGATTTTCTATTGGAACACTCCTACTTCGTACCTGTAAAATCGCTCCCCTACGCTTGGATAAATAATGCACCAGTTGCACAATCAATAAAATAAGCAGGGTTGCAATTCAAATGATCTAGCTGCATGACCACCATGGCTCCAATGGCTTAAGTAGAGATATTCCGCAACTACGGGATATCTCTTTTTTATTATGAAATCATGAGCAGCAACAGTCATAAAAGCTTCACGGATCACATAAAGTAGATTGAAATAAAGACGCGCAGTCCGAGATCGGGGGATTAACCTAATGTCATCACCATAAGATAAAAAAACAAAAATACGCGTCATATTGCTGCATACGGATACATAAGATGATACTAGTCCAATTGCATGTACGAGTTAACGCCGCTCTCGCCGGTTTCATCAGAATGCAACGTTCGGCGGCGGACGACTTCCGGGCACTCACAAAGGCGGCTCTACCGTTGCAGGGATTTCAGTCTTCTGATTGAAAAAACGAAGCGGATGCTCTTTAGCATTTTTCCTTCGGAGTAATTTAGGGAGGGGATTTCATTGGAGAAAGTGGACATTTTTAAGGACATAGCTGAGCGGACCGGAGGGGATATTTATCTCGGGGTTGTCGGCGCAGTCCGGACGGGAAAATCAACATTTATCAAACGATTCATGGAAACCATTGTATTACCAAACATCACTAACGAGGCAGATCGTGGCCGGGCGGTGGATGAACTTCCACAGAGTGCAGCAGGTAAAACCATCATGACTACGGAACCCAAATTCGTACCGAATAACGCAGTCCAGATCAAGGTGGCCGAAGGACTCGATGTCAATGTACGCCTTGTGGATTGTGTAGGGTACGCGGTGGAAGGAGCCAAGGGATACGAGGATGAGAATGGTCCGCGCATGATCTCCACGCCTTGGTTCGAGGAGCCTATTCCATTCCAGGAAGCTGCAGAGATTGGTACTCGCAAAGTCATTCAGGAGCATTCCACACTGGGTGTTGTGGTCACAACAGATGGCACAATCGCCGAAATTGCCCGCAGTTCCTATGTGGAATCCGAAGAACGGGTCATTGAAGAATTGAAAGAAGTGGGTAAACCGTTTGTCCTGGTCATCAACTCCACTCGTCCTCGCAGTGAAGAAGCCTTGCAATTGCGTAGTGAGCTTGCTGCCAAATACGACATTCCGGTGATGACACTCAGTGCAGCCACCATGACGGAAGATGATGTGACGGGTGTCCTTCGTGAAGTGCTCTATGAGTTCCCTGTGCATGAAGTGAATGTCAACTTGCCGAGCTGGGTTATGGTGCTCAACGAGACTCACTGGCTGCGCAGCAACTACGAAAATTCCGTACGGGATACCGTCAAGGATATTCGCAGACTTCGCGACGTGGATCGGGTTGTGGCTCAGTTCATGGAATATGAATTCATTGATCGCGCAGGTCTAAGTGGCATGAATATGGGGCAAGGTGTAGCCGAAATTGACCTGTATGCGCCGGATGAACTGTATGATCAGATTCTCGTGGAAGTGGTCGGAATTGAAATTCGAGGCAAGGATCATCTGCTGCAATTAATGCAGGAATTCTCGCATGCGAAGAGAGAATATGACCGCTTCGCAGAAGCGCTGGAGATGGTCAAAACGACCGGATACGGCATTGCTGCTCCATCTCTCGCCGAGATGGCTCTGGATGAACCTGAGCTCATTCGCCAGGGCACCAAATTTGGCGTACGCCTGAAAGCAACGGCACCGTCCATTCACATGATTCGGGTTGATGTGGAATCGGAGTTCGCTCCAATCATCGGCACGGAGAAACAAAGTGAGGAACTGGTGAGATACCTGATGCAGGACTTCGAGAACGATCCGATCAAGGTATGGGATTCAGACATGTTCGGTCGTTCGTTGCACTCCATTGTGCGAGAAGGTATTCAGGGCAAGATTGCCATGATGCCGGATAATGCAAGATACAAATTGCAAGAGACGCTGGGAAGAATCATTAACGAAGGTTCAGGCGGCTTGATCGCTATCATTCTGTAATACATCAAAAGACCGTAAGGGGGCATCCCCTCGCGGTCTTTTTTATGTGATTTCTTTATTTTGGATGAAATGGATAGAAAGAATAGTACTTTCGAAAAAACTTAGCGAGTTTTAGCTTTAAATTGCTAAAACCCATTTACATACTAGGGATTAGCCGTTATATTAATATTCAACTATTGTGATCGAGATCACAGAGAGTGGACAGGGGGAGACAGAGATGAAAAGAAAAGAGACAAAATGGGTATGGTTGAGTGTGTTATTAGTATTCACATTGGCGCTGTCCGCTTGCGGAATCAAAAAAGAACCGGCAGCAACCCCGGCTTCGGGTGCATCAGATGATACACGGAAAACGGAAGCAGTCACAGGCCCTCTAAGCGGCAAACGGATTGCACTTATTATGGAATTTAATACAGGTACTTTCTCGCAGCAATATGTACAGGGTGTGAAAGAAGAAATCGAAAAATTCGGTGGAGAACTGACGACGTTTGTTGCCGATAATGACAAAGCAAAGATGGTATCCTTGCTCGATAGCGCAATTAACCAGAAATTCGATGCCATTCTCACGGATCACGGGGATTCCCTGCTGGAGCCAGGTGTGAAGAAGGCAGTAGAACAGAACATTCCAGTGGTCGTGTTCGATGCAGCTATTAGTGTTCCGGGAGCTACAGTCTTGTCGCAGGATGACCAGAAGATGGCTGAGCTTACGCTGGAGCAAATGAAAAAAGATATCAATGGACAAGGCAACATTGTCAAAGTATGGGTGGCTGGCTTCGCACCGATGGAACGCCGTCAGATTGCATACGGTGAATTCATGAAAGCAAATCCGGATATTAAGGAAATAGCTACATTCGGTTCTGCACAGAACCCGGCGCTGGATACTCAAGCCAAAATGGAAGCTATTCTCAAGCAATATCCAAAAGGTGAGATTACAGCTGTATGGACTGCATGGGATGAGTTCGCCAAAGGTGCAGCACGTGCGATTCAACAAGCCGGACGTGACGAGATCAAAGTGTATGGTATCGATATGAGTGATGAGGATCTGCAAATGATTCAGGACCCGAAAAATCCTTGGGTTGCTTCTGCTGCGGTTGATCCAACAGACATCGGACGTGTACAAGTACGTTATGCTTATCAGAAACTGAACGGGGACGAGACGGAAGATGCAGTTGTGCTTAACCCGGTCTATGTTCAACGTGAAGCTTTGCCAGATAAACAAATCTCCACTTCGGAGCTGTCGGAGTTCGTTGAAGGTTGGGGAGGCAGCACACAGGGAATCAAGGACTGGATGAGCGAATACGGAATTACTGCTAAATAAGCAGCGTAAGGGAAGCGCGCCGCAAGGCGCGCTTTTTCAACCATAATGAAGCTATGTGTGGTCTGGATGAAAAAAGGGATGCTCCCGGAAGGGAACGATTGGAGGTTAACATCATGAGCACTGCACCGATTCTGCTTCAAATGGAACATATCCACAAGCAGTTTTCAGGCATTCCTGCACTGAAGGATGTGAATTTCTCTGTAAAAGGCGGGGAGATTCACGCGCTGCTGGGTGCCAATGGTGCCGGTAAGAGCACGTTAATGAAAATACTGTCCGGTGCCTATCCATTGGATCAGGGTACCATTCAGTTGAGTGGACAATCGCTTCATTTGAGTTCTCCGGGAGATGCAAAGGCAAGTGGGATTCACTGTGTGTATCAGGAAGTGGATGCGGCACTGGTGCCACAGCTGACGGCTGCGGAGAACATTATGTTGGATCAGCTGGCTTCATCTGCTGGGGGTTGGTGGAAAAGTCCGCGTAAGCTGCAACAGCGTGCGGTTGAGGCGTTGAAGCAACTAGGGGCGGACATATCCGTTCACCAAAAAGTGGCCGATCTGACGCTTGCAGAAAAACAGATGATACTGCTGGCACGGATTTTGATTCAGGATGCCAAGGTCATCATTTTTGACGAACCTACTGCACCGCTGAGTCAGGAAGAAACGGATGCATTTTTCCGGATTGTTCATCTGTTGAAGGAACGGGGCGTAGCCTGCATTTTCATTACCCATCGTCTTGCTGAAGTGACGGGTCACTGTGATCGCGTTACGGTTATGAGAGATGGACAACATGTATTCACCGGTGAAGCAAAAGGACTGACAATTAACGACTTGGTAACACAGATGCTGGGCAAACCATTCGAAGAAGAGTTTCCGAAAACGGAAGCACCCGTGGGAGAACTGTTACTGGAGGCACGTGGGCTTCGTCGTGGAGTGAAGGTCAAAGGTGTTGACCTTTCTGTACACCGAGGTGAAGTCCTCGCTGTAGTGGGTCTGGTAGGCGCCGGCAAAACGGAAAGCTCTCGCTTGCTTATTGGCGCAGATCGACTGGAGGCAGGCGAGATCCGGCTTAACAACCGTAATCTCCGCCTGTCTCAGCCTGCGGATGCTGCGGCTTTGGGAATTGTTTCTGTACCGGAGGAGCGACGTAAACAAGGAATTCTGATTCAGGAGAACGTGGAACGGAATTTAAGCCTGCCTTTGCTTAGTCACCTTAGTACATTAGGTTTCGTAAGCCGCAAGCGTGAACGTCTGAATGCGGAGTCATTGGTGAAACAGCTTGGAATCAAGACATCGTCAGTGAAGCAGGAAGTAAAATATTTAAGCGGTGGTAACCAGCAGAAGGTAGCCATTGGTAAATGGCTTAATGCGGATGCGGATGTATTTATATTTGATGAGCCAACCAAAGGCGTAGATATTGGGGCAAAAAGTGACATTTTCCGCATCATCAATGAACTGGCTTTGGCGGGTAAGGGTGTAATCTATTTCACCTGTGAACTGGATGAAGGCATGGGAATTGGTGACCGAATCGCTGTTATGTGCGAAGGTGTTATCGTAAAAGAGTTCAAACGAGGCGAGACTAACCAAGAACAGCTGCTATACTATGCAAGCGGTGGACAAGAGGTGCAATCATGAAGGATAAATCACTGGATTTTGCGTTCCGTTACGGGGCGATTATAGTCATCATAGGTGTTATCGCATTTTTCGGCATTAAATTGCCTTATTTCTTTACGTACAGTAACTTGACCGATATTTTGGGCTCGATCTCTATCGTTACGTTTGTAGCGATCGGTGTTACGTTATCTCTCATTGTTGATGGATTTGATCTCTCGGTGGGAGCGACTGTCTCACTGACCACCGTCGTTACTGCTTCGTTAATGATTTGGTATCAACAGCCACTGGCAATCGTAATTATCGTGCCACTGATTATTGGCGCTGTTATTGGTTTACTGAACGCTTTACTGATCGTAAAATTGCGTATTCCGGATCTGCTTGCAACCCTTGCCACGATGTACATCATTGGGGGCATTCACAAAACGTATGCACAGGGATATACCATTTATAATCATATGCAGTTCCCTGATGGAAGCAAAGCTGCAGGAGAGATGGACCCGACATTTCTGCTTATAGGGCAGGGTAAATGGCTAGGTATGCCGATATCAGTCATCCTGCTGCTTATTGCGGTCATCGGTGTGCATATCTTTTTGACGTATACCAAATATGGACGCCAGATGTACATTACAGGTGGTAATGAGGAGGCTGCGCGTCTGTCCGGAATTAAGGTGAAAAAGGTGCGTACGCTCGCCTATGTAGCCGCTGGAGTGTTTGCAGCAATCGGTGGTATCATCTACGCTTCCAAAGTAGGGTCCGGGCAGATTGATGCAGGATCACCGTTGTTAATGGAATCCGTAGCCGCAGTATTTGTCGGTTTCTCTGTGTTTGGCGCGGGTAAACCCAATGTCATCGGAACCTTCATTGGTTCGGTTCTGATTGGTGTACTTGTGAACGGTTTGACGATGATGAACGTACAGTATTTCACGCATGATATTGTAAAAGGTGGGGTTCTCGTGCTTGCCCTGGCGGTTACATTTTACGTTTTAAACCGCAACCGGACTTGAAATTGTGGGCTGTCTGTATTAGTATGAAATTTGTTCGGCGTCTGAAATGCCCTTGGTTTCAGGCGACATTCTGCCGAAAATGACTGTTGACCGCTGGCGGAGATTTGTGTTCATCGCTCAAGATGTACGTAGATTTTTTGCGTATGAACGTATATTTCGCTATAAAACGGAAACACAGTATAACATTCAGGACATTGATTCAGGAGGTGAAAAACAAATGAACAAATCAGACTTGATTACACACGTATCCGAAGCAACTGAATTGTCCAAGAAAGATGTAACGAAAGCGGTTGATGCCGTATTCGAAGCAATCTCTGAGGCTCTTCAAAGCGGAGATAAAGTACAATTGGTTGGTTTTGGGAACTTCGAAGTTCGCGAGCGCTCCGCACGTAAAGGACGCAACCCGCAAACAGGTGAAGAAATCGAAATTCCTGCGAGCAAAATTCCTGCGTTCAAACCAGGTAAAGCGCTCAAAGACGGAATTAAATAAGATTTCTACATATTCCATATGTCGACAAAAAGACCGTGACTTGTTCACGGCCTTTTCTTTTGCCCATTAATGATGATTCTTTCGGGTATCCGAGGGTTCAGGATCATCCGGTTGCCCGGCATAAGCAACGAGAATCAATTCTTTGCCAGCAGCTGCGGACAGATGCTGTTCAATTTCTTTTAATTGATGAATATGCTCGTCTGTGAGTGCAGCAGGGGTGTACTTCATGCAGATTCTCCTTTCTGTGGATGTACAACTGTAGTATGACCCTAGGATAGCCGATTCTTGCGGTTCATTCGCATAAGGCGCTGGTTGACAAATGAAACAATCTTAATCATCATTAACGCTATCGAACTAGAGAAGGGGACGTGCGTGATGGATCATCCAACCGGCAATGATTATATTGTAATTAAGGCAGAGGAAAATGGTGTCCAGGTGATCGGATTAACCCGAGGTCAGGATACACGTTTTCATCACACTGAGAAATTGGACAAGGGTGAAGTGATGTTTGCCCAGTTTACCACCCATACTTCAGCTATTAAAATCCGGGGCAAAGCCACGCTGATTACCAAGCATGGACAGATTGAATCAGAGTAATGGACGGTTGAATACGTTCAAATGAAGATTGCAGGCATAGCCTGCTTTTTTTCATTGTACAATGAGGTATGAGCCTTTACCGGACAGACTACACTAACAGGTAAAGGCAGGGAGGCGTATATGAAACCGCGGATGATTGTTACTGCTTCAATACTGGCAACGGTTGCGGCGGTCTTTCTGCTTGTTGCGATACAAACCTTACATATGCGTACATCAGGCGGAGAAAACGTTCAGCCAGTCTCCGCATCACATCAACCAGTCCAGCTAACGGAGGACAATCTCGTAGATGTGCTTAGCACCATGCAGCTATCTACCCCCATTGCGAGAGTAGAATGGAAACAGTCCATTTTGACACTGGACCTTAAGGTAAAGGGCACGGGTACGAGTTACACTGAAATCTATGAGAACATGGCAGCTGTGGCGGAGCTGAGTTTTCGGACTCTGGATAACGTCGAACAGGTGCTGCTGCGTGTGATGGCAGAAGATGAATGGATGCATAAAAGACATCTGTTGCTTGCTGCTGATATTCGGCGTGGAGAGTGGCCCCTGTATGCGATTGAAACATTACGAAACTGGAAAAGTGCGGCCTTTTCGGATGAATTGAAGGACTGGTTTCATCTGATGGAGACCGAACTCTGGAAGAAGCAATTCGAAATGACAAGTCAGGGGTAATAGAATAGCAGGATTCAGTGCGTGCCCGTTCAACATATGCTATAATATATAAGATTGTAGTGCAGAAATGGTTTAACAATGTTAAGGCTCGGAGGCTGAGAATGAATTCATATCGCGTACCCCAACTAGCAAAGAAATATACGGATTACGACATGATTCGACAACATACGGAAATCCCATCATTTCCGGATAGCCGGGCACGTCTGTTGCAGGTATTTGTGGGCCGCACAGACGAAAAGGTGCATCAAGAGTTATACGCTCTTGCAACTTCGCTCGTTCAGTTGGCCATGGATACGCATGATCGAATCGATACCATTTCCGGAGAGCGTAGAGAGCAGGAGATGCGTTCGCGTCAGCTGAATGTACTCGCCGGGGATTATTTAAGTAGCCGTTTTTATCAATTGCTTGCCCAAGCGGGCAGAATTGAAATGATTGGCAAACTCAGTGGTGCAGTATCCGAAGTGAACGCACGCAAGATGACGCTGTATGAACGGATGAAGAAGCTTCTCGTTTCGGCTGATGAATACTTGCGTGAAACGGTACAGCTGAGGATGCAGCTGTTTCTTTCATTTACAGGCATGATTCAGGATAACGAAGAGTCATTATGGAACAGCCTGTTGACCGAATTCAGCTCCTGCGAGACGATCGTGGAAGAACTGAAGCGAATGAATGACGAACAACAATTTCTTCACAGCTATGCATACTGGCACATATATGGGCATGGGAAAGACGATGAGCGCAATGTGCTGCGTCAATCTGAACCGGATGCACGTGTATGGAACGCTATGGTGCTGAAGCATAGGATTGGCGAGGTTTTGCTGGACAAGCTTCGCGAGTGTACACACCGCATTCAACTGTTGTTGCAAGACGAGGAAGGACGAATGGGCTTGCATGAGATACATGTAATTCTTGAGCCTTACTTGGCATATTTGCAGCCTTCACATGCGGCAGTAAGGGAAGATTGAGGGGGAGACAGACGAATGGGGAGCGGAGAGACCAAACCGAAAGAAGAATATGTCCATTCGGTTTTTCAGAGTATAGCCGGAAAATATGATGTCATGAATGATATTCTAAGTTTCCGCAGGCATAAGGCTTGGCGCAAATTCACGATGAAAAAGATGAACATGTCCAAAGGCGACACCGGTCTTGATTTGTGCTGCGGCACGTGTGACTGGACGCTCGCTATGGCGGAGGCAAGTGAAACAGGGCACATGCACGGACTTGATTTCAGCAGCAACATGCTGGAGGTCGGCCAGACAAAGATCAATGCGGTGCAGCGTCAGAAGCAGATTACCCTGACACAGGGAAATGCCATGTCACTTCCTTTTGAGGACAATTCGTTCGATTATGTGACGATCGGGTTCGGTCTGCGTAATGTACCTGATCTCAGACAAGTGTTGTCTGAAATGAAACGTGTGGTCAAACCGGGCGGTATGGTTGTGTGCCTGGAATTGTCCAAGCCAACATGGCAGCCGTTCAAAGGCATTTATTATTTTTATTTTGAGAAGGTTTTACCGAATCTTGCCAAAGTGTTTGCTAAAAGTTTTGAGCAGTACAAATGGCTGCCGGACTCACTGGCCATTTTTCCGGGAAGGAAGGAACTGGCAGATATTTTTGCAGAAACTGGATTGCAGCAAGTGCAGGCCTACCCTCTGACCGGAGGTATCGCGGCACTGCATATTGGAACCAAGGAGAATCAGCATGTTTAGGAAAATTCGCATCTTTTTAGAAATGATCAAGATTGAACACACGCTTTTTGCTTTACCTTTTGCATTTATGGGAGCCATTCTCGGCTCCATGGTAGTGAACGATACGTTCCCAACCTGGATGCAGATTATGTGGGTATTACTTGCGATGGTCGGTGCACGTAGTGCAGCTTTCGGTTTGAACCGAATTATTGACCAAGCCATTGATGGCAAAAATCCGCGTACCGCGATGAGAGCCATCCCGGCAGGGTTGTTGAAAAATGGTGAAGTGGTTATATTCGTCATTATCTCATTTATATTGTTATTCTGGGCCTCATCCAATCTTAATGTATTATCCATGCAGCTGTTACCCATTGCTGTGTTTATGCTGGTACTGTATTCGTACACCAAACGATTCACATGGTTATGCCACGTCGTTCTTGGAATGACGATTGGTTTAGCACCACTTGGTGGCTGGGTAGCTGTAACGGGTACGATGGATTGGACAGCGATTGTGCTGTACGTTACGATTGTATTCTGGACAGCAGGTTTTGATATTATCTATGCATGTCAGGATCTGGAATTCGATCAGGGAGAGGGTCTTCATTCCATACCTTCCCGTTTTGGCTTAGCCAAATCATTGCAGATCGCCAAGTTCTTCCATGTAGTTACTGCGGTTGGTTTTCTTGCGTTATTGTTGATGACAGATCTGAGCTGGTGGTATGGCGCAGGCATGTTGGTTACGTATGGAATTCTGTTCTATCAACACTATATTGTATCGCCTAATGATATGAGCCGTGTTCAAACGGCATTCTTTACCATGAACAGTTTGCTTAGTTTAATCGTATTTACGTTTACTTTGATTGATCTGGCGGTGAAGTAATGGTACAGCAGCCGGACAATAAACGACTGGTTGTCGGAATTACCGGAGCGAGTGGCAGTATATATGGCATTCGATTAATTGAAACGCTGCTTGATCTGGATTATACCGTTCATCTGGTCATATCCAATGCAGGGTGGCGTGTACTGAAAGAAGAAATGGACTGGGATGTGACGAATCGGGACGGGGTGCTGGAAGAAAAATTCGGCAACCGTGCCGGTTCTCTGATCTATCATCCTGTGAGTGATATAGGGGCCTCCATCGCAAGTGGTTCTTATTTGGCCGAAGGCATGATTATCATGCCTTGTTCCATGGGAACTCTCTCATCCATCGCGCAAGGATCGTCGGATAATCTGATGTCCCGCGCAGCTGATGTTATGATGAAAGAGGGAAGGACGTTGATCCTCGTACCACGTGAGACGCCTCTTCATGCGATCCATCTGGAAAACATGTTGAAGCTCTCCCGTCTTGGTGTACGAATGATACCAGCTATGCCTGCTTTTTATTACAAACCTCAGAGTATGGATGAGTTGATTCTGTTTTTGGTGGGGAAAGTGCTGGATAGCTTGCGCATCCCACATCAACTTTTTAAAAGATGGGGAGAACCGGATGAACGGGGATAACGATTGAGTCCGATCCACGGCTGTCTTTTTTGACAGGGCGTTGCGCGGTGTAGTTGTCCCCCGATTCCCGGGGTATTGGTGAGTGCTGATGGTTAGTCTTCATGTACCACAGTCTTGACCCATGCTCCGGCAACTTCTGTACTTTTGTTTCAGAACAAGTCGCAGAGTTTAATTCCCGGGTGTCGGCCATGACATTCGAAGAAGAATAATACGTTAGATTACCTTATAGAAGAACACAAGCAAGAACGGTAAGCCGGGTTTTTCGTCATGCCTGCAGGCCCGACTTGCTGGAGGGGAAGGTAAGCATGGATTTATGGACTGACAATACGCTGATACGGGTGAACGAATGAAACTATTGGATATTTTCGGGTTGTTAAAAAAGGACATGGATTACATTGAGAAAGAGTTGTATCGCAGTGTTCGAGGAGAACAGAAGCTGCTTAGTGAAACGTCGCTTCATCTGCTTAAAGCAGGAGGGAAACGGTTGCGGCCCGTTTTTGTGTTACTTGGCGGGAAATTTGGTACATATGATATTGAACGTCTGAAGTTGGTTGCGGTTCCGCTGGAACTCATTCATTCCGCATCCCTCGTCCATGATGATGTTATTGATAATGCGGAGACACGTCGTGGGAAACCAACGGTGAAGTCAAAATGGGATAATCGGATTGCCATGTACACTGGAGACTATATCTACGGTAAGGCACTTGAAATGACTGCCGGATTATCTGACCCGGCTATTCATCGCATCCTTGCCAAAGCCATGGTACAGATGTCCATCGGTGAGATGGAGCAGATTCGGGACTTTTTCAATACGGGACAAAGTGTTCGTAATTATCTGCTACGGATTCGCCGTAAAACAGCACTTCTGATTGCGGTCAGTTGTCAGTTAGGAGCTTTGGCCACACGTGCCCCTGAGCATGTATCTTCCCTGCTGTATACTTATGGCTACAATGTGGGGATGGCTTTCCAGATTCAAGATGATGTACTTGATCTGGTAGGTACGGAGAAACAACTTGGCAAGCCACCTGGCAGTGACATGAAGCAGGGGAATATCACTCTCCCTGTGCTGTATGCGCTCCAAGAGTCCGATCTGCGGGAACCTTTGCTTAAGGAGATTTCCCGTGTCCAGCATGAAGAAGGACGGGCAAGTGCATCGGATGCAATTGGAATGATTCGCCAAAGTCAAGGAATTGCTAAAGCAGAAGCCCTTGCTGACCGATATATGAAGAAAGCGCTCGATGCTCTGGATCAGCTGCCTAACATCAAGACGACCAAAAATTTGCGTGATATTGCTCATTTTGTGGTGAAACGTACACATTAAACTTCGTATGACCCAAGACTCACTTGTTGGACTGGACAACGCATAGTTGATTGGGTCTGACACAGGTGCTCACACTAGAAGAAAAACAGACGTGTGAAATTCCTCATTGGGAGGATTTGGACATGTATGTTACAATCAGAGGGATTGCGTTTACATAGTGATTAACTTTGAACCGTGAGTGAGGAGTGAGCTGATGGATCGTACATTTTTGATGGTGAAGCCGGATGGTGTGCAGCGTGGATTGATCGGTCGAATTATTAGCCGTCTGGAAGACAAAGGATTTAAGTTGGTGGCAGGCAAATTGGTGCAGATGTCTGAGGATCAGGCAAAACGCCATTATGCTGAACATGAGGGCAAACCGTTTTTCGATGATTTGGTTCGTTTTATCACATCTGGGCCTGTATTTGCCATGGTGTGGGAAGGGGACGATATTGTGGCGCTTGCGCGCATCGTCATCGGAAAAACCAATGTGAAGGAAGCTGCTCCGGGTACCATTCGCGGAGACTTCGCCAGCCACACACCACATAATCTGATTCATGGGGCAGATTCACCGGAAAGTGCTTCCCGTGAAGCAGCAAATTTCTTTACTTCAGATGAACTGGTGGTATACGACAAGAGCATCGCAGCCTGGTTGTAATTATTAGCCAAAAGGGTGATACACGATGCTGGAGCAAGAACAACTACTAGACCCGGATTACACCGGATTCATTCGTAAAATCAAAGAGAGCACAGGCATTGATCTTGCTCAATACAAGGAAGGCCAGATGAAAAGAAGGCTGACCACACTTCGCAACAAAAACGGGTTTCATACATTTTCTAACTTTTTTGAGGCTATGCAGAAAGATAAATCATTGTTCTACGAGTTCCTTGATCGTATGACCATTAACGTGTCGGAATTCTGGCGTAATCCCAATCGTTGGGAAGTGCTGCGGGACGAGATCCTGCCTGAGCTGCTGGGCTCCAAGCGTCGTGTCAAAGTCTGGAGTGCAGCCTGTTCAACAGGTGAAGAACCTTATACACTCGCCATGATTCTGGACACGATGGGCATTTTGAAGGACAGCTCCATTACGGCAAGTGATCTGGATGAAGGTGCACTCGCCAAAGCCAAGGAAGGGCGTTATATGGAACGCTCACTTAAGGATGTGCCAAAGGAAACGGCGAACCGTTACTTCAAACAGGATGGCTTGGTATACCGTATTGATGAGCAACTCAAAAATTCAATCAAGTTCATGAAACAGAATTTGCTGGTGGACCGTTTTGACGATGGGTACGATCTGATTGTGTGCCGGAATGTCATGATCTATTTTACCGAAGAAGCCAAAAACTTGTTGTATCACAAATTTGCAGCAAGTTTGCGTCCAGGCGGTATTTTGTTTGTGGGCAGTACGGAGCAGATCTTCTCCCCGGGACAATATGGTCTGGAGACAGCAGAGACATTCTTCTATCGGAAGAAATAATGATATTGGTTGTTGAGCCGTCTGAAGCACATGTACATGTGTTTCAGGCGGTTATTTGTATATCAAGTACAAGAAAGAGCCAACTTTCTTGTCAAAGCCGGTCAGCTATACTATAATAAGCAAAGAAATTATGGGATTTTAGCAATGTGAAGTTTAACAGTTTAAAGGGGGAACGTATTATGAGTTTACGCTATTTAACCGCAGGGGAGACGCACGGACCCCAATTGACCGCTATTATTGAAGGATTGCCAAGTAATTTGACGATTGACTTTGAAGAACTGAATTTCCAGCTTCACCGCCGCCAAAAGGGATATGGCCGTGGACGCCGGATGCAGATCGAGAAGGATCAGGCCAATTTCGTTGGTGGTATCCGTCACGGATATACAACAGGTGCTCCGGTAGCGCTGGTTGTTCAAAATAATGACTGGAAACATTGGCAGAATATTATGAATATTGAGCCGATCGAAGGCAGTGACGAAGAGAAACGTCGCGTTCATCGTCCGCGTCCCGGACACGCCGATCTGAACGGTGGACTCAAGTATAATCTCAAAGACTTGCGTAACGTACTGGAGCGTTCCAGTGCGCGTGAGACAACGGTACGTGTGGCATGTGGTGCCATTGCACGTCAGTTCCTGGCTGAATTCGGGATTAAAGTAGCTGGGCGCGTGCTTCGCATTGGAGAGATCGAAGCTCCTTATCAGGACCTTCCGATTGATGAACTGATCGCAGTGACAGAAGCTTCCTCTGTACGTGTCACAGATGCTGAGACAGAGAAGAAGATGGAAGCCTACATTGACCAGATCAAACAGGAAGGTGACTCCATCGGAGGAATTGTGGAGTGTATCGTTGAAGGTGTGCCTGTTGGTCTGGGAAGTTATGTTCAATACGATCGCAAGCTGGACGCACGAATTGCTCAAGGCGTAATGTCCATTAATGCATTCAAAGGTGTAGAGATTGGAATCGGATTCGAAGCCGGAGTCATTCGTGGATCACAGGTGCATGATGAAATCATGCATACGGATGAGCGCGGCTACCACCGGGCAACCAACCGTCTCGGTGGATTCGAGGGTGGGATGACGAACGGTATGCCAGTGGTTGTACGTGGTGTGATGAAGCCGATCCCAACGTTGTATAAGCCACTGCAAAGTGTCGATATTGATACGAAAGAAGCATTCACGGCTCAGGTTGAGCGCTCAGACGCTTGTGCTGTACCCGCAGCGAGTGTGGTTATGGAGCATGTTGTAGCGTGGGAAATTGCCAAAGCGTTCCTGGAGAAATTCGGCGGGGATTCGATGGAAGAGATCCGTGCGAACGTTGCCAGCTATAACGCTCAACTGGAGAATTACTAATATGCGTCAGCTGACGGTACAGTTGGAGGAACGCTCATATCCGATTCTGATTGGTAGCGGCCTATTGGCGCAAGCACCTCAATATTTTGAGCAATATGGCTTGACCAAAAAAAGTCCGTTACTCATCATTACAGACGAAAATGTGGCTCCCAAATACTTGTCAGGTTTGGAGCAAACGCTGCGTACGGCTGGTTATACAGTCGTATCGGCAGTTGTCCCCTCTGGTGAAACATCGAAATCCCTTTCGGTGTACCAGGATATGATGACCGTTGCGATCGAAGGCAAACTGGATCGGAGTTCTGCGATTCTGGCCCTGGGTGGGGGTGTCGTAGGTGATCTGGCTGGCTTTGTTGCTGCTACATATATGCGTGGAATTAAGTTTGTTCAAGTACCTACAACGATTTTGGCACATGACAGCAGTGTGGGCGGCAAAGTAGCGGTCAATCATCCGCTAGCCAAAAATATGATCGGTGCATTCCACCAGCCCGAGCTAGTACTCTATGATGTGGACACACTTCAATCCTTGCCGCCACGAGATGTTTCGGCAGGTTTGTCAGAGATGCTGAAGCACGGGCTGATCCGTGATGAGGCTTTTGCATATTGGTGTGAGGAGCATGCGGAAGAGTTGCTTGCGCTTAATCCGGAAGCATTAGGATACGGCTTGGAGCGCGGTTGTGGTATTAAGGCAGAGATTGTATCCAGAGACGAACGTGAAAATGGAGAACGTGCGTTGTTGAACCTGGGACATACGATTGGTCATGCCATTGAAGCGATTGCCGGTTATGGAGAATTCCTGCACGGAGAAGCGATCTCGATCGGTATGGCTGGATCAGCATTGCTTGGTGAGAAGCTTGGTGCGCCAGCAGGGCTCTATGAAGATACGGTCCGCATGTTGCGTTCACTTCGCCTTCCGACAACGATGCCTGCGCATCTGGACACGGATGCATTAATAGAAGCAATGATGCATGACAAAAAGTTCCGTGAAGGTCATATGGTGTTTATCATTCCTGATCGGATTGGGGCTGCAAGAATTGTGAAGGACGTACCTGTGTCGGCAGTTCGGGACGTCATTGAGATGCTCAGGAAGGGAGAATAACAGCAATGGTCACACGGGGAATTCGCGGGGCTACAACAGTCACGCAGAACAACGAAGAACAGATTTTGAAGGAAACGGCTGTATTGTTGCAGGAGATCGTGGATCGCAATGAGATCCAACCGGAAGATATCTGCAGTGTGTGGATTACGTTAACTGGGGATCTGGATGCTGCTTTCCCCGCAAAAGCTATTCGCCAACTGGATGGCTGGGAACTCGTACCACTAATGTGTGCACTGGAGGTTCCTGTTAAAGGTGCCTTGGCGCAGTGCATTCGTTTCATGGTGCATGTGAATACAAACAAAGCTCAAAATGAAATCAACCATGTGTATCTGAACGGTGCACAGGCATTACGTCCGGATTTGGCAGCACCTTCTGGCTCTTAAGTAGTGGGTTGTCAAACCGATCATAATGATGTATAGTGAGAACCAGTTGAGTAGAGTAGAGATTGAGCTGAGAGCAGCTGAGCTAGTGGAGTATATAGCAGAGTCCAGTGGGTGGTAACCGGGGCAACAGAAACCGGTCAACTGATTCACGGTACGTCGTGCTACGGAATAGGTAACAGGAACAGGGAAAACAAACGTGTCATAGGACATCTTTGTTTTGATATATTTTGGTATAAACACAATCAATGCACTCTCCTATATTTTACGAAATATTGGAATGAGTAATTGAAGTGTTATAACTGATATATTTTCCCGAATTAGATGATGTGAGATGCATCAATTCAGCGACCTGTGAATAATCCGACAGCGAAGTATAGGGACTTGTTATTTATGAAGCATCACCCTGTTGAATACAGCTTATAACCAAACCTCTACCTGATGGTAGAGGTTTTTTTGTACATATAACCTTTTCTTCTACCCAAATCTGAAAGGACGTGATCTGATGATAACGCCAAACGTTAATCAAGTACTGAAAATGTCGAATGAGTATAATCTGATTCCGGTAGTCAAACGGATTCTGGCAGATATGGAGACACCGATTCGAATATTCCGCCGTTATGCTGACAACGACCGTGCATTCCTGCTGGAAAGTGTAGAGGGTGGTATTCAATGGGCGAGATACTCGTTCATCGGTACAGATCCGTTCCTGATGATTTCGGCGAAGAAAGGCCGGATTGTTGTAGAAGAAGCAGGGAAGACCCGTGAATTGCCGGGAAAACCGATTGAAGAACTGAAAGCATTGCTGCGTAAGTACCGCAGCCCAAAAGATGATGAACTGCCACCATTCACAGGTGGGGCAATTGGTTTCTTCGGATACGATCTGCTGTCCTATTATGAGAAGCTTCCAGCTCACGCGCTGGATGACCTGAATATGGATGACATTCGCTTTATGTTCTGTGACCAGATTATCGTGTTTGACCATGTGAAGCAGCAAATGCTGTTAGTCGGTAATGTACACGTCAAAGACGGAGCGACGGATGATGAGATACGGCAAGCGTATGAAGTGACTTCGGAGAAGCTGGAGCAGGCCGCAGAGCGTTTGCAGCAGCAAGGACCCGGGGAAAATCTGAATCCGCGTTCCATTCCGGGAGACGTGGAACTGGGGGACATACGCTCCAATCTTACGAAGGAGCAGTTCATTGGCAATGTGGAGCAAGCCAAAGAATACATTCGTGCAGGTGATATTTTTCAAGTGGTATTATCCCAGCGTTTCCACATTGATACGGAAGTTTCTCCGCTTCACGTGTATCGCGTGCTTCGGACGCTAAATCCATCGCCTTACATGTACTATCTCAAGATGGATGATGAGATTATCGTCGGCACCTCGCCGGAGGCACTGGTCAAGGTGGACGGAAATCGTGTGGAGACACGACCAATTGCAGGCACACGTCCTAGGGGGGCAACAGAAGCGGAAGATCGTGCACTTGCTGCTGATCTGCTACAGGATGAGAAAGAACGTGCGGAACATCTGATGCTGGTTGATTTGGGCCGTAACGATCTGGGCCGCGTATCCAGCTTCGGCAGTGTGAAGTGTGACATGTTCATGGAGATTGAACGGTATTCTCACGTTATGCACATGGTGTCCAACGTTACGGGCGAGCTTAGAGATGACAAGGATTTCTTCGATGCATTTCTCTCATGCCTGCCAGCAGGAACCGTATCCGGTGCACCGAAGTTGCGTGCGATGGAGATCATCGCAGAACTGGAGAAAGAGGCACGGGGTGCCTATGCAGGAGCAATCGGATACCTTGGTTTCTCGGGTAACATGGATTCTTGTATTACGATTCGTACGATTATTTTCAAAAAAGGAAAAGCATATGTACAGGCCGGAGCGGGAATCGTGTGGGATTCCGTGCCTGAGAATGAATATGAGGAAACAGTTAACAAAGCCAAAGCGCTGCTTAAGGCGATTCGAACAGCAGAAGCAATGTTTCCTGCCAAAGACAAAGACAGTACGTTGAGACTGGCGAATGCAGATTACTTTGTCACAGCAGCGGCCAATAAGAACTGAGAGAGGAGAGACCGGAGATGAACTTGAACCCAATGATGAATGAAAATGCTGCAACACCCGTAGCTGAGATTACTCGTGAGGAAGGCATGAAGAATGGCTTGGCGAAGATTTTGGAGGGCAGCCATCTGGAGCAAGCCGAAGCAAGAGATTTGATGTACTCGATTATGAGAGGTGAGGCAACGCCGGCTCAAATCGGAGGTTTGCTGATGGCGCTGCGGATGAAGGGGGAAACGGTGGATGAGATCACCGGTTTTGCTGAAGCCATGCGTGGTCAGGGCGGACGAATTCTAACGGATGGCAGCGGCTTGCTGGACACTTGTGGAACAGGTGGATCGGGTATTCACAAATTCAACATTTCCACAGCATCCGCCATCATTGCTTCGGCCGTTTCGGTTCGGGTCGCCAAACATGGCAACCGTTCAGCTTCAGGCAAAGCAGGTAGTGCAGATGTATTAGAGGCACTCGGTGTAAATATCCATCTGAACGGGGAGCAGGCCAGACAATGTCTGGATGATATCGGAATCTGTTTCTGTTTTGCCCAGGTATATCACCCTTCCATGCGACATGCGGCAGGACCAAGAAAAGAGCTGGGTGTTCGTACCATTTTCAATATGCTCGGACCTTTAACGAATCCTGCGGGAGCAGATCGCCAACTGCTTGGCCTGTATGATCGTTCCCGGACGCCGATGATTGCTGAAGTACTGAATCGTCTTGGTCTCAAAAGAGCGTTGGTTGTGGCCAGCCATGATGGTCTGGATGAAATCAGTATCTCGGCACCGACTCAGGTGTCTGAACTTCGGAATGGTGAAGTGCACACCTATGATATTGATCCACGTGATATGGGCTTGTCTCTACATCCGCTTGAAGCGGTGCTTGGAGGAGATGCGGCACAGAATGCCGAAATTATTAAGAGGATCTTCCAGGGTGAGCAGAGTGCCTATCGCGATGTCGTTCTGTTGAACGCCGGAGCGTGCATCTATGTATCCGGTCTTGCAGATAGCATTGCTGAAGGGGTGACACTTGCCGCAGAAGCGGTAGATTCGGGCAAAGCTGCCGGGAAGCTTGAACAGTTAATTCATACAACGGAGGCGTACAGTCATGTATCTTGATCGAATCGTTGCAACCAAACATAAAGAAGTTGAAGTTCTGGCACAGATATTTCGCATGGATGAAGCTATCCAAAAAATTGAACAACTACCCGCGACCCGGGGGTTTGAAAAAGCACTATCGAGCGGACGCAATCGCAAACTTGGCCTTATTGCTGAAGTGAAGAAGGCTTCGCCGTCCAAAGGGTTAATTCGTCCGGATTTTCATCCGGTAGAGATTGCTGCCGCTTATGAGCGAGCGGGTGCTGACTGCATCTCCGTATTAACGGATGTGTCGTATTTTCAAGGTAGCAACGAGTACTTGCAGGCGATTCATCAAGCGGTGAACATTCCGCTATTACGCAAGGATTTTATTATAGATGAACGACAGATTGCCGAGGCAAGATTACTGGGTGCAGATGCAATACTGCTGATTGCCAGCATTCTGACACCTGAACAGATTCGTCAATATCTGGAATTCGCCAAAAGTTTGGGGCTGGATGCCTTGATTGAAGTCCATGATCGAACAGAACTGGAGCAGGTATTGGAGATTCCGCAGGCAACACTAGTGGGCATCAACAATCGTAATTTGAAAACATTCGAAACCAGTCTGAACACGACACTGGATTTGATGGAATTGATTCCAAGTGGCGTTACCTTGATTAGCGAAAGTGGTATTGACGGACCAGAATCAACAGTACCTCTGATCCAGGCCGGTGTTCATGGTATTCTCGTAGGTGAGCATCTCATGCGCAAGGATGATGTCGAGGCGGCTGTATATGATCTGATGGGACCCAAATGATGAATACTTCCATACACGATGGCACAGGCGACAGTATGTCAGAACTGAGAAACCCGCTGCCAACGGCCGTAAAAATATGTGGACTTCAGGACGTTGAAGTGCTAAAATCGATGATAAACTTGCCTGTGGATTACATTGGTGTTGTTTTTGCCAAATCACGCCGCCGAATCGAACCCGAGCAGGCTGCTGCATTAAGAACGCTGTTGTTCGAATGGTCTGCCTATGATCGGCCAAAGCTTGCGGGTGTATTTGTGAATCCTACGCTCGAAGAACTGGAACACATTATGGAGATTGCTCAGCTGGATGTTATTCAACTGCATGGACAGGAGACTGCGGAATTTTGCCAGCAGGTGAAGCAGCGGTGGAATGCGGCAGTGTTCAAAGTTTTTTCTTTTCCCAAAGATGAAACGGGACCGGAAGCTGATGATGCAGCCATAAGGGCTCTTGATACTTACGATAAATTCGTGGATGCGATATTACTTGATACTCATGATCCTCTATATGGTGGGGGCTCCGGGAAAACGTTTGCCTGGGAGCGAATCCCTGCCTATGCTGAATGGGCAAAAAGTCGCGAAATTGCTCTGTTCGTTGCAGGAGGTTTGCAGCCGGACAATGTACAACAACTAATACAGACATATGCACCTTTCGGCGTCGATGTATCCAGCGGCGTGGAGACTGAAGGTGTGAAGGATATTGCCAAAATTACAGCATTCGTAGAAAGGGTGAAGCAGGCATGACACATCAATTGCCGGATCAACACGGGCGTTTCGGTCACTTCGGAGGCCGCTTTGTACCTGAGACACTAATGAACGCACTTATTGAGTTGGAGGAGGCATACAGCCACTTCTCTGAAGATGAGGAATTCAACAAGGAACTGAACTATCTGCTAAGCGAGTATTCTGGACGTGAAACGCCATTGTATCATGCAGAGCAATTGTCACGCCGATTGGGCGGACCGAAAATTTATCTGAAACGTGAAGATCTCAATCATACAGGCGCGCACAAAATCAATAACGCCATTGGACAAGGTTTGCTTGCCAAACGGATGGGCAAAAAGAAAGTTATTGCCGAAACGGGTGCAGGTCAACATGGCGTTGCAACGGCAACCGTAGCCGCATTACTTGGACTGGAATGCAAAGTATTTATGGGTGAAGAAGATACAGAGCGTCAGCAGTTAAACGTATTTCGGATGAAGCTGCTCGGAGCAGAAGTGATTCCGGTGACGTCCGGAACACGGACACTGAAGGATGCTGGTAATGAAGCTCTTCGCTACTGGGTCAGCAATGTAGAGGATACATTCTACGTGCTGGGATCAGTGGTTGGTCCTCATCCATATCCGATGATGGTGCGGAATTTCCAACGTGTGATTGGTGATGAGACCCGTCGTCAGATTCAGGAGATCGAAGGACGTTTGCCGGATGTAATTGTAGCAGCTGTTGGTGGAGGAAGTAATGCGATCGGTATGTTCTATCCATTTATCGGTGATCAGGATGTGAAGCTTGTTGGTGTTGAAGCCGCAGGCAAAGGGGTCGAAACCGAGTATCACGCTGCAACGATGACCAAAGGTACGCATGGTGTATTCCAGGGATCTATGAGTTACCTGTTGCAGGATGAGTATGGACAGGTTCAGCCAGCGCATTCCATCTCGGCCGGGCTTGATTATCCGGGTGTTGGTCCGGAGCATTCCTATCTCAAGGATATTGAACGGGCAAAATATGTACCGATCACGGATCAGGAAGCACTGGATGCCCTGCAACTCCTATGTCGGACGGAAGGAATCATTCCTGCTCTGGAGTCTGCACATGCGGTAGCCCAAGTCGTCAAACTGGCGCCTGAACTTACAGCAGATGATATTGTAGTCATTTGTCTGTCGGGACGTGGAGACAAGGACGTTGAATCGATCATGAAATACACGGGAGGTGACTTGGGATGAATCTGATGGACCAGACCTTCCAGCAGTTGAAGGAACAGAATCGTACGGCACTTATTCCATTCTTAACCGTGGGAGACCCGGATGTGGATACAACGATTGATATCATCAAGGAGCTTGAACAGGCTGGAGCGGATATCTTGGAACTGGGTGTTCCCTATTCCGATCCGCTTGCAGATGGCCCAGTCATTCAGCGTGCTTCCGAACGTGCGCTGAAAAGCGAGATTACCATTCGTACTGTTATGGAAACCGCTGCAAAAGCTCGTAATGCAGGTGTGAAACTGCCGTTTGTACTGTTCACCTATTATAATCCGGTATTGCAGACAGGACTGGATGTATTCTTTGATGAATTGGTCAAACACGATATTAGTGGCATGATCATTCCAGACCTGCCGATTGAGGAAGCGGAAGAGATGCGTGAACGCGCAAATCGTGCGGGTGTGCATCTGGTGCCGCTTGTTGCACCTACATCTAATGCCCGGATTGAGCGGATTGTAACGGGAGCGAGTGGCTTTATCTATTGTGTATCATCCCTTGGGGTAACCGGAGAGAGAGCTTCTTTCTTTGATGGCGTAGAGAGCTTCATTGAGACGGTGAAAAGTCTGACAGACCTCCCTGTAGCGGTAGGTTTTGGTATCTCCAGTCATGAGCAGGTGGCACATTTCTCCCGCATCTGCGATGGCGTTGTTGTAGGTAGTGCCATTGTTCGTCAGGTGGAAGATGCGATTCCTCTGCTTGAAAATCCGGATACGCGTGCAGCGGGACTGTTGCAAATTCGCAACTTTGTGGCACAATTAAAGGGATAGGGATGTCCTGAAAGGACATCTTTTGGACACGTGAGTTGCACGCTGATTCGTGTCTAACATTATTTCAATAACAGGAGGCGGTCGGGTTGAAACCGAAATCCCAGATTGTCAATCTGCCTGTGTACCAGCCGGGCAAACCGATTGAAGAAGTGAAACGTGAACTGGGGCTTGAACAAGTCATCAAGCTGGCCTCCAACGAAAACCCGTACGGCAGTTCTCCTGCCGCCCTGGAAGCCATTACGAGAGAAATGACTAATATAAGCATATACCCAGACGGTAGCTCGGTTGAGCTGACTGGAGTTCTTGCCAAGCATCTTGGCGTTGAACGGAACAACTTAATATTTGGTTGTGGTTCCGATGAGATTATTGCTTTGATCACGAGAGCTTTCTTCTTGCCGGGTGACGAGACCATCATGGCAGATCAGACATTTTCCGTATATAAAAGCAATGCAGATATTGAGGGTGCCGTGACCATCGAAGTGCCTCTAAAAGATGGCACGCATGATCTGAGCGCGATGCTCGCGCAAATTAACGACAAAACCAAAGCAGTATGGGTGTGTAATCCCAATAATCCGACAGGTACGATTATCTCCGAGCAGGAACTTACAGCCTTTATGGACCGTGTGCCTGCACATGTGATGGTCATACTGGACGAAGCTTATTATGAATTCGTAACCGATGAAGCATATCCGCAAAGCGTACCATTGATCGAACGGTATCCGAACTTGGTCATACTGCGGACATTCTCCAAAATTTACGGTTTGGCTTCGCTCCGGATCGGGTACGGCATTGCACGTCCCGAAATTATTGATTTGATTAACCGTGTACGTGAACCGTTTAACACCTCCCGTTTTGGACAGGTTGCGGCAACCGCCGCACTACTGGATCAGGATTTTGTTCAAGAGTGCTCGAAGCGGAATGCAACGGATCGGGATTACCTGCAAAATGAATTTACACGGTTGGGATTGTCGTATTTCCCTTCACAGGGTAATTTCATTATGGTTGATCTGGGTATGCCTTCAGCAATTGCGTTCCAAGCCTTGCTCAAACAAGGCATTATCGTTCGCCCAGGATTCCACGTATACCCAACTTACATTCGTGTGTCCGTTGGAACATCAGAACAGAACCGTGCATTTGTCACGGCACTGGAGAACACGCTGGCTGAGAAGGCGGTAGCACGCCCTTAATACTGGCGATGAAAGAGTGAGGACCCATGAAACTAAAAATTGCAATGATTGGTGTAGGACTCATCGGCGGTTCACTTGCGCTCTGCTTCAAAGGCAAGCCAGATGTAACCGTGATGGGCTACGCCCACTTGGATGAACTGAAGGACAAGTACATAGCGAGCGGTGTAGTGGATGATGCTACGCTCTCTCTGGAAGAAGCGGTAGAGGATGCCGACTTTATTTTTTTGTGCGTTCCCGTAGGTTTGCTTGAATCCTATTTCGAAAAGCTCTCCAAGCTGCCATTGAAAAAAGGATGTATCATCACGGACGTAGGAAGCACTAAAGCTTCCATTGCCGCTTGTGCCGAGCATGTGCGGTTGACTGACGCTTACTTCATTGGTGGTCATCCTATGGCTGGGTCGGAGCGTGCAGGCGTAGATGCGGCCTCGGCTGTGTTGTTTGAGAATGCATACTATGTCTTAACCCCTTCAGAACATGTACCTGAGGAAGCCTACAGCAGGCTGTCTGAGCTGCTTGCATATACGCGGGCACAGATCGTGCGTGTGGAGCCTCTGCTGCACGATGATATCGTGGGGGCGATTAGTCATCTGCCACATGTTATTGCTGTTGCGCTGGTGAATCAGGTGCGTGAATATAATGAGTCGAATCCACTGTATAAAATGCTGGCTGCAGGGGGGTTCCGGGATATTACCCGGATTGCGTCCAGTGATGCGATTGTGTGGAGAGATATCTTGCTTAGCAACCGTGATGTACTGCTGGGCTTGCTTAAGGACTGGAATAGCCAGATGACGGCCTTTACGGATATGCTGGAGCATAAGAACGGTGAAGGCATAGAGGAAGCATTCCGTCAGGCCCGTGAGTTCCGCAGTGTATTGCCCGAACGACGCAAAGGCATGATTTCGCCGTTATTTGATCTGTACACCGATGTCCAGGATGCACCGGGTATGATTGGTAAGATTGCAACTGAGCTTGGGGCAAATGACATCAACCTGAGCAACTTGGAGATTATCGAAAACCGGGTGGATGTGCCGGGCATTATGCGTCTGTCTTTCCGTCAGGAAGAAGATATGGAACGAGCCAAGACGTTATTGGATTCCTTAGGCTATCAAGTGTGGATATAAGACGAGAAAGAGGGCGAAAGCCCTCCTTTTTGTGAGGTTATATTGGAGTATGTTATTTGATTTTCAGTCACGAAAAAAAGGATGTATTATCCTGAATTACCGAAAGATATAATTAATTCAAACAATTTTACTGAAAGTGTTGACAAAATGAAAACGTATACATATAATAAGGGTACAGTATGGTTTCTCTCCACTCCTATCCAATAACTGTATTGCTCCACGTGAGCAATGGCCGCTTATGTAAGCGGTCTTTTTTTTGTCTTAAAAAGATATTTGAAAGATATTTATATGTTAAGATTTACACTTCTTGTTACATCCTCTATTTACATCACTCTGCTTCATCTGTAAGGATACCTTAGATCAAAAAAATATCACATTTTTGTAACCTTTTCAGAATTTCGTTCGTCTATATAAGCAAGGCTTACCAAAAAGGCTCAAAATGAAGTCATGAACGTGAAAATCACTGCATATGAATGACGGGTCGGGTACTGTAGATAGCAATGGATTTGCCAGGATGATGCAGACCGTTGTACAATAAATACTGTTAATGTAGAAACGTTGGGGAAATTGCCATTACATAGGGGAATTTGGCGGGAAGGCCAGTTATGGCGCTGAACGCTGTTTATATGCGGTGAGAACCGCAACTTTTTTGTGCCTGTTCGGTAATACATGGATAGAGTCGAACGGGGAGATGCACATGGATGGGCGAGGAGGGGTCGCACTCAAATGACGGATTCCCAGTTGATTCGAGAGATCAAGGAAGGTAACCTGGAGTTATATTCCGAGCTGATGAGTCGTTATCAGCGTAAAATACTGGCTTTCGTATATCATATGTTGAAAAGTTCCAATATGGAGCTGCTTGCGGAAGATCTCTGTTCTGAGACTTTCTATAAGGCATTCCGCAGTCTGCACTCTTTCCGTGAGGTGGATGCCTCATTCTCAACCTGGTTATATACCATTGCGAGAAATACGGTACTGAGTGAGCTTCGCAAACAGCGCAGCGGAAATGTCCCACTTGAAGAGAGCGGGATTGTGCCCGTTGCTCCTTCGGAGAATGCACCGGAGTATGCTGTACTACGCAGCGAGCGGGTGATGCTGGTTAGGGATGCGATTAACAATTTACCGGAGAAGCAGCGTTCTGCGATTATACTCCGCGAGTATGATCAACTAGACTACCAAGAGATTGCGAATATTCTTGGGCAGAGCGTCAGTTCTGTGAAATCGCTATTATTCAGAGCAAGATCAAGCGTGAAAACTCAATTGGAACCTTATTTCTTCGAACCGGTGTACGAGCCATATGAAGGGATGAAGAACCGATGAATTGCAATGAAGCCCAGGAACTGTTTGCACTGGTCTGGGACTTGCCGGAAACTCATCCTCAGCGGATTGCATTTCATGCTCATCTCGCTGGTTGTGAAGAGTGCTCCGAGCAGTTTGAGGTCTGGGAAGAAGCCCAGATCTTGCTGCACAGCATTCCGGTTCCAGTGACAGAACAACAGGCAGAGAGAGTAAACCGTAACGTTATGGACCGGATCTACGCGGAGTCTCCATGGCTACTGCCGGAAGAGGCAAAGGTTAATCGTTTCTCTGCTGTGATTCGCAAGCATATGTCTTTGTGGATTGCCGCGTTCCTGGCTATTTTTTTATGCAGCTTTCTGTACATGGCAATGTTTAAGCCAGGTGTATCAGAAGCTGAGCAAACCAAGGTTGTTGCTACGGGTATTCTGGAGACAGGGGTTGCCGGAAGCGGACCATCGTCCTCTGGAATGTATCAGTACAACATGACTGGAGCGGACAGAGGAAGCATCATTGAACCTTTTGTAGTGAGCATGGGACCTGCTTATCCTCAGTATTGGATGGCCCTGTCATTACTTGCAATAGGAATGGCGTTATTTTCTCTTGGACGTATGCATCGAACAACGAATAAACGTAAACAAGGTGCGCGTGCATAGGTAATAACCTTTCGTTCGCCGTGTGGAGAAATGAGGGATGTAAGTGCGAATCGGGCTTATTCGTCACGGTCTTACAGACTGGAATGCGGCGGGCCGTATACAGGGGCAGACGGATATACCTCTGAATGGGGAAGGTCGTGAACAGGCAGAGCGCCTGGGAAGACGTCTGTTGACGGAAGAATACCAGTGGGACTATATCATCACAAGTGGATTATCGCGGGCACAGGAAACAGGGGAGATTATCTCCAAACTGTTGAATGTACCTTTGCTTGAGCCGGACGCACGGTTGAAAGAAAGGGCTTTTGGTCAGATTGAAGGACTGACTTCAGAGGAGCGGGTTGCCCGGTGGGGCCAAGCTTGGGAGACGCTTGATTTGGGACAGGAGCAGATTGCAGATATCCAGATTCGTGCACTGGCATTTCTGGAAGATCTATGGTCTGCCTATCCGGATCAAAACGTGCTTATAGTCACTCATGGAGCTTTTCTGGCCAACCTGTTAACGGCCTTGTATAAAGATCGGTATACAGAACGGATTGGAAACCTGTCACTAACGATCCTGGAGAAGGAACGTGATGACTGGAGTCCGCTGTTATATAATTGCACACGACATCTGTCTCTAGACACAGCGAAACAACCTGAGTAATCCAACTTGGGTTGTTTTTTTGCGTTCTATGGGGAAAGAAAGGCTTTATATGATTTCAAACCTCTCATTTTTCTTCTGATTAACCAACTTGAGGCATAGTATGGTTTTAAAACATAAAAGATTTCCAAAAAGAGGTTTAGATTGTGGGAATTCCGTCAACGATGTTTACAAAACCAAACTATTTCAGGCCCCGAATCAGCAGCCGAAGTAGTTAACGGGCGAGGCGATGGACCCATGAATCTAGCGGATATGCTTACTTTTGCCGATATTGGCCAGCTTAATCGAATAGCAGACTATTACCAATGTGAATGCAAGCCCAACTCCAAACATGAACTCATCCAGAGTATTCTCACCACATTGGGCAGCAGACCCTTTTTTGAGCAGCAGGTACGTCAACTGAATCAAGCAGATCAGCGCTTTTTGAACAACTTGTTGTTTGATCCTCGCCAGTACTATGGTATGGAAGAACTCGTTGCCATAGCTCGTCAATCGATGGATAAAAAGGAGAGTGAGGCTGGAGCAAGTCCACGTGATCTTATCGTCCGTTTCAATAAAAGTGGATGGTTGTTCAATGGGACGACGCAGCAGACCAGATATCTGTACCAGGTACCTCAGGATCTGAAATTAAGATTCAGGGATGTCTTATCCACTCATTTGCGAACAGGGATTACGAAAACAACGGAACCACCCATGTATCGGGATGAGTATCATCTCTTGGCGGACGATCTCAAGTTGTTCCTGCAGTTTGTTCAGCAGCATGAAATTGCCCTTAACGCTGAAGGCATGATGTATCGCCGCTCTCAACAGCAGATTATGGAGCATCTGCACATCAGCGAGGAATTGGTAGGCAAGGCCGGTTGGAGATTCGGATATGGCCGTTCGTTCAAGGATTATCCGGATCGTTTTGCCTTACTCTACGACTATGCATTTCACCATCGGCTGGTTCGAGAAGAGCAAGGCACACTGAGGTTATCGCCAGCTGGAGAAGACAAGCTGGGGGCTGAGAAAACAGCTGAAATGATACAGCTATTTAAGTTTTGGTTAAGATTGTATAAAGGCGCTATTCCCAATCTGTCCTCTATTGTGTATTGGACAGGCGAATGTGCATCTGAATGGTCAACCGCCGAGTCGCTATTTCGGCAGATCGGTCCATTCATTCAGCCGTTCTATTATGATACGGCAGAGGCCATATATGATAACAGAATTATTAAAATGATGTTACATCTGGGCATGGTCCGTATTGGGGAACACGAAGAAGGCCGGACTGTTCAGATGACAGCTTGGGGTACACGGCTTGCTGTATCCTGTCGCTCCATCTCAGGAGACACGACACCCATTATGTTTGACAAGTGAAGGACAAGTTGCTAAAATCACTCCCAAATTAAGGAGTGATATGAATGATAATTCCATACAAAGGTCTACAACCTCAGTTACACCCTTCGGTATACATAGCTGAAGGTGCAAAACTGATCGGTGATTTGAGAATGGGAGAAGAGTCTTCCGTCTGGTTCAATGCAGTCCTGCGGGCTGATTTGGCTCCTATAATCATTGGAAAGCGCTGTAATATTCAAGATAATGCTGTTGGGCATGTCAACACAGATCAACCTTTGATTGTGGGAGACGATGTTTCGGTAGGACACTCAGCGATCATTCATGGTTGTCGTATTGGAACAGGATCATTGATAGGCATGGGAGCCATTCTGCTGAATGGAGCCGACATTGGTGAATATACGCTGATTGGGGCAGGTTCTGTAGTTACTGAAAATAGTAAAATTCCGCCCTATACTCTTGCTTTGGGGACACCTGCCAAAGTGATACGTGAGCTGACTGATGCTGATCTGGAGCGGATGTCTAGAACTTCACTGGGTTATGTTACCAAAGGAAAAGAATATAGGAGCTCTTAAATCCGTTTTGGAGGTGCATCCTATTGGATAAAATGAAAGTTACGTATGAAGTCATGTTGGGGCTAGCAGCTGAGATGGTGTGGGACGAAGCGCTTCGCAAACAGCGCAGCGAGAAGCTCTATTTGGAAATCGATAAAGCGTTAGCTACCGGAGACGAAGTAGCTTTCCGGAGTCTGACGGATGAACTGAGGACCATAAACTGATGAGCTAAATACATCTTTTCTGAGATAAAAGGGAATGCGCAGATGCGTGTTCCCTTTTTTGATATGTGTAATTCCAAAATGATTGTCTGGATTTATAAGAAATGCTCATATATAATATGGGAATAAAATGGATAGAAAGGGGATATAGGGAATTGAAATTCAGTGAGATGACTCAAGACAGCTGGGCTGAACTGCAACTCTATCTGGATACATGCCTTATTCCATACACAGCTCTTAGCGGTGAGCAGTCGCCAGTTGAAGCTACCGAGGCACTGGAGCGGCTGAGAGATTTTTTGGATATGGTCGAAATTCCTTTCAAAGGGAGAATCATGACTTATCCAGCCTTTCATTATGCTAATTCGGAAATGTCAATGACATTAAATTCCTTGTCCGCCCAGCTTAAATCTTCAGGATTCAAATATGTGGTTATTATGTCATCTGATGGTCAGTTTGAGGATGTGGAAATTCCATCTGCAGATTTGGTTTTGAGCCGGTTAACATTAACTCGTGAGATCGGAGAAGAGGGGATTGCGAGATATGTCGGGGAGAAAATACGAGAGTTGTGGAAAAAGTGAGTTTTATGTGACAAATGTGACAATTTTACAACAGTTTTTTAATAACGCTTACAATTGAACCTTAAAAATGTGTGACAAATTCTTGACGGTGTTCTAGGGCTACTATATGATTATGTATGTTCTAGTAAGTCGTGGAATTTATGAAAATGAAAACGTTTGAGAGAGTTGGCTGAAAAAGGGGGTTGGAGACAGTATGAGCAGTGAGCATGACCACCACGAAGCTTCATTGAAATTGCCAAGCCGCATGGAGATGTCACGCAGGCAGTTTTTGACGTACACGCTTGGTGGAGCTACAGCCTACATGGCCGCCGGTGCAATCCTTCCCATGGTCCGTTTTGCGGTGGACCCGATTTTGCAACATAAGGGAGAAGGCACCTCTGTCAAAGTAGCTGAAATCAGCAAAATTACGAATGAGCCTCAAGAATTCACCTTTGAACTTAAACAACAGGATGGTTGGTATCTGAGTAATGCATCGTTAGTGGCTTGGATTCGCAAAGACGAGCAGGGTAAAATTTATGCACTCTCACCTATCTGTAAACATCTGGGATGTACAGTAGGCTGGAATAGTGACAAAAGTTATCCTGACGAGTATCATTGCCCCTGCCATGGCGCGCACTATGACAAGGAAGGGAAGAATCTTGCCGTAGCCCCCAAACCGCTGGATGAGTACGTAGTTAAGGAAGAGCAGGGTTGGGTATATCTGGGCGACATTGTTCCGAACACCCGAGTGAATTAGGAGGCGTGAACGCAGATGTTTAAAAATGTCTATGACTGGATTGACGAGCGTCTCGATATCACGCCAATCTGGCGGGACGTTGCGGATCATGAAGTTCCAGAGCATGTAAATCCGGCTCATCACTTTTCCGCATTCGTGTACTGCTTTGGTGGATTGACGTTCTTTATTACTGTTATTCAGATTCTGTCAGGCATGTTCCTGACCATGTATTACGTACCTGATATTATCAATGCCTACGCAAGTGTGGAGTATCTGCAGACCAAAGTAGCCTTCGGCCAAATTGTTCGCGGCATGCATCACTGGGGAGCCAGTCTGGTTATCGTAATGATGTTCTTACATACGATGCGTGTGTTCTTTACAGGCTCTTACAAGGCACCGCGAGAAATGAACTGGGTTGTCGGCATGCTGATCTTTTTCGTCATGTTGGGCCTGGGGCTCACAGGGTACTTGCTACCATGGGATAACAAAGCCTATTTTGCAACAAAAGTAACACTGGAGATTGCCAACACGGTTCCTTGGCTGGGACCAATTATCAAAGAATTCCTGCAAGGCGGTACGATTGTTGGTGCACAGACACTAACCCGATTCTTTGCCCTGCACGTATTCTTCCTCCCCGCTGTGCTTCTGGTGCTTCTGGTCGGACACTTTATCATGATCCGCAGACAGGGCATTTCGGGACCGCTATAAACTGAGAAGGGAGGAATCGCAATGGCTCACGGACATAAGAAGGATGATGAGGAAAAGGTTATCTTTGTCGGTGATTCACGCGTCCGTAAAGGGGCGGGATTTATTACCCCTCCTGATTACACGGCGTATCCCGGCAAATCAGAAGCCTTTATTCCCAACTTCCTGCTGAAAGAATGGATGGTTGGTGTCGTTGTATTGGTAGGGATTTTGGTTCTCACGATCTCAGAACCTGCACCTTTGGGATATCCGGCCAATCCGAGCGCATCCGTTATTCCCATGCCGGACTGGTACTTCCTTTTTCTGTATCAGTATTTGAAGTATCCATACGCATCAGGCGATTACGTCCTGCTCGGGGTACTGGGAGTCAGTGGAGTCGCTTTCGGAGCTTTACTGCTTGCACCGTTCCTGGACACAGGCAAGGAGCGACGTTTCTATAAACGTCCCATTGCTTCATCGTTGATGATCCTATCGGTCATTTCAGTATTTTACCTGACGAACGTAGCGTGGACTCATTACGAGCATGAGTTGGAAGCAAGTGGACAGAAGCCTGAACATATTCAACGTGAAGAAGAAGCGTTGGAGAAACATGAGGCGGGACTGCCCACTTCGAATGCACCAGGGCAGCAACAGGAAGTTGCGATCGTCGACAAAGACGACTCGGCAATGGAAACGTATAAAAAGGCCGGTTGTATTAGTTGCCATGCGGTTGATATGAAGGGAGCTGGCTCAGTACCAGCACTTCGAGCTGTAGGTGACAAACATAGCCAGGAAGAGATTCTGACCATTATCAAAGAAGGCTATAACAATATGCAGCCTCAGTACGATAAGGCTATTGCTCAAGGCGTCACGGATGAAGAAATTAATCATCTGGCCGAATGGCTTGCGAAACAGAAAGCAGAACAGTAAAATCGAAATAACCAATGAAACCTGATCGTTTATGCGGTCAGGTTTTTTTGAAGTGTTTTTTGGACAGCACTGTATCGTGCATAACATGTGAAGAAGGAAGGGGCAGGAAGAGTGGCTTTATCGTTTTTCTGGAGTAGGGAATTTCTAACGAATCGTTATTTCCTGTGGCTTTTGTTTTGGTGTAATGCGGTAGGAACGGTATACGGTTACATCTGGTACGGTGATCAAATGAAAATGACGCTGGCCGAGCAGCCAGTGTGGCAGATCGTATTTGTGCCGGATAGCCCAACGGCGAGTTTGTTTTTTACCTTAGCGTTGCTATGGATTCTGTACCCACCAAGGTCCATCCTTATTAAAAGGATCGGACATGTGATTCAGGCGCTTGCTGTGGTCACATCTGTGAAATATGGCGTGTGGGCCGTATCCATTATTTTCGCTGGCTGGATGCAAGGCGGTACACAGCACTGGCAAGACTGGATGTTGATTGCTTCGCATAGTGCGATGGCAATTGAAGCTCTTATATATGTGCGGTTTTTCGGTTTCCGCTGGGTAGCCCTTGTCGTTGCAGGTCTCTGGACGCTGTTGAACGATACGATGGATTATACATATGATATTTACCCTTGGTTACCCGCCTCCCTCTACGATCATGTAGATGGTGTGCGTAATTTCACTTTCGGGCTGACGCTGGTGAGTATTCTGTGTGCCTGGCTTGCGTTGAGACAAGCGAAACGAACCTGATATCCGATCTTTAGCTTGTTCTAAGGAACTGCCCATCGCCATACATTGATGGTGGGAGGGATGTCCATGAAGAGAACGTTCAGGGTCAAAACTGGCTTATTGGTGGTATCGTTCATGGCTCTGCTGCTCTGGACGAACTTAGCATATCGTGTATCCGCGCAAAGTGAAGGATTGAATTCGAATTCAGATCAGCAAGTGTCCACAAGCAATTCAATTGCACAACTGAATGAGGAAGCAGCCATATTGTACCGTCAGGCGCTCGAGAACAATATTGAAGAAGTGCGAGGAAGCATTCTGCGTATCAGTAAAAGTCTGGAGCATATCTCCTTTGAGGGACAAACGACAGTTGAGGGCATTCACGCCTTGTCCGAAACCATAGTTGAAGTGAAACAAGCCGTTGTGAAGGTGAAAAATGACGATGCTTCTCTTCAGCAGTCCTCTGCCAAACTCAGACTTGCAGCAGATAGTCTCGCGAATCCAACCAAGCCTTTATGGTTGCAGTATTATAAAATCGTGAAAAACGATCTGGACGCTTTATCCGCTGCTACAAATCAGGAGCATACTGCGGCCGTACTGGCTAACCGCTACGCCGTTCTGGAGGAGCACTATGAGACGATTCGTCCTGCCGCAATGATTCGCCGTGAACCGTATGAGATTGCTCAAATGGACGCCTGGTTATCTCATACCAAGGGGCTTACCACTGCAAAGCAACCAGATTTGGCTCAGTTAAAAAGCATGGTTGGCCATGGGGAGGAACTGGTGAACCAGTTATTTGGTCGGGAGAAGGATGAGAGTGCCTTTGTACCGTTTGTACAGGGCCCTGATCGCAGGGCAGCCGGGTTGCTCATTAGTTCGGTCATTGTGGCGACGCTAAGTTACGCCGGGTATCGTAAATATCGTGCACAGCAGCAGGGTATTTTTCCTTTTCGGCGTTAATAGGATATGAACCTGATCTTCGTATACTAAAAAAGACCTCTTTTCACATAAACAGCCACTATAACGGCTCTTCATGCGAAAAGAGGTTTTCTTGTAGTTTCTGTATAGTACATCAACTTTCTTTGAAACCTTCGCCATGTACATCGTGAACATCGCTGATGATGACAAAAGCTCTGGGGTCAATGGAACGTACAATCGTCTGCAATCGCCTGAACTCTTGCCTGGAAATAACACAGTAGGCCATGTGTTTGGCCTGTTTAGAGTATGCGCCAATGGCTGGAATGAGGGTAACACCACGATCCATCTCCCGTGTGATCTGATCCGCAATCTCGGGTGCATGGTCACTGATGATCATAAATGCCCGGGCAGAATACGCACCTTCCTGAATAAAGTCGATAACTTTGGAGGCGATAAATACTGCTACGAGTGTGTACAGAATTTTTTCTTTGGGGATGTAGATGAGAGAGAGCCCGATAATGACGAAATCAATGCCCAGTAATACTCGCCCCATACTCCATCCATACTTTCGGTTGAGAATACGAGCAATGATGTCTGAGCCACCCGTCGTTCCTCCCCAACGGAATACAATGCCAAGACCCGCTCCAAGGGTAACACCTGCATACAGGGCTGCGAGCAGGAGATCATTCTCGGTATGTAATGGTTCAATCCAGCCCAGATGAATCAACTTCTCGAACAACCACAGAAAAACGGTCAATGCCCCAATCCCGATACCGGTATAGATCATCTGTCTGCCGCCCAAAATTTTGAGCCCGATCAGAAATAAAGGAACATTTAGAATCAGAGTTGTAAGTGAAGGTGAAATGCCGAAGGCATAATTGATCAGCACCGTAACCCCGGTGAGACCACCTTCCATAAGCTGGTTGGGGATAATGAAATAGAGGAGCCCGAAGGCATACAAGGCTGTACCCAGCAGGATGGGCAGAACCAGTTTGACTTGAACCCAGGTTTTAGCAGTGCTCATAAGATCCCTCACTGTAGATGAATTAGAATGAGAAGCAGTCATTCCATCCTAGTATACCTGTTTATTGATTCTTTAAAAATGATTTGTCGCTGATGATGGTGGAAGTGAATCTAAATAACTGATATTATTAGGAACAAATACGACATCATTTCAAAAGGAGAATCCGTTCTCATGGAGAAAAGCATCGCAGAAATGCAGCGTGAGGTTGATCAGTATATCTCCCAGTTCAAGGAGGGATATTTCAGTCCTCTGGCCATGTTGGCCCGGATGTCTGAAGAGGTTGGAGAGCTTGCCAGGGAAGTGAATCACGAGTTCGGTGAGAAGCCGAAGAAGTCTTCCGAAGCCGCCAATTCCATTGAACTTGAGCTCGGAGATATTTTATTTATCACGATTTGTTTTGCCAACTCGCTGGGTATTGATCTGGCTGAGGCGCACGATAAAGTCATGCATAAATTTAACACCCGCGATGCCAATCGGTGGACTCCCAAAAACACCGATTAGGCGTAGATTACATATGCTGTACCATCACCCGATCGGGGAGGGTCAGCTTAATGATGAAACCGGAAGAATATATGCAGCAGGCTTACCGCTGTATATTGCAAAATGATTTTGAGCAGGCCATTCGTTGGTTTGAATCAGCCATTCATGCTCATCCGCAGCATGCGGAGTTATATTATCGCTGTTCCATTACGCACGCCCGCAGCAAGCATCTCGTTCCGGCGCTTGAATATGCGCGCAAGGCGGTTGAATTGTCGGCAGGAACAGAAGAATATATTTTGCATCTGCAGACATTGGAAGCAAAACAACTGACCTCCAGAGCCAAGCTGTTGTTGGAGCAGGCGGGTATTGCAACACAGGAGCGCTATGTGGAAGCGTCTACGCTTCTGCAAGAAGCGGTAAGGCTTGATCCGCTTTCAGTAGAAGCACATGTCATGCTTGCACTGGCTTACAGTGACTTAAATGAATTTGATTGTGCAATTCAGGCGTTATGTGAGGCCATTTTGTTGGACCCACAGAACGGACAGCTGCATCAGATGTTACAGGAAATCAAGCAACGTATGAAATCCATTCAATAAGAATTCATTTTGCAAAGATTTCTTTCGAGTTGAAATGGATTCAACGATATGATCCAACATAGCGAGGAGATGCAGTCAATATGAGTGAAGTAATCAGAGTTGCCGTGATCGGAGCGGCTGGCCGAATGGGCCGTGAAGTTGTGAAATTGGTACTTCAGGACCCGGAATTGGAGCTTGCAGCGGCTGTCAACCGCTCCGGAGCAGGCACGGATGCAGGAACCCTTGTTGGTTTGCCAGAGTGTGGGGTGCTGGTGACTGATGATATCGAAATGGCTTTTGCCGAAACAAAACCTCAGGTTATGGTTGATTTTACAGTGCCACAATATGCTTTTACACATACCGAGATCGCGATCCGTCATGGAGTCAGACCTGTCATGGGTGTTACCGGCTTTACGCCGGAGCAGATTGAACAGTTGGACAAGCAATGCCAGGACAAAGGAATTGGAGGGCTTATTGCCCCTAACTTCTCGATCGGTGCCATTCTGATGATGCGATTCGCAGCACAGGCTGCCAAGCATATGCCGAATGTGGAGATTATCGAATATCACGGGGATCAGAAGCTCGATGCTCCTTCCGGAACAGCGATCAAAACTGCCGAACTGATTGCTGCCAATCGGGAAGAACTTCGTCAGGGCAATCCGAATGAGGAAGAAACCATTGAAGGATCACGCGGCGGTTATTACAACGGCTTCCGAATTCACAGTGTACGATTGCCTGGCGTATTTGCGCAGCAGGAAGTTGTTTTCGGAGACTATGGACAGTCACTCAAAATTCGGCATGACTCCTACGAGCGTGCAGGTTATATGCCTGGTGTTAAGATTGGTGTGCAAAAGGTTATGGAATATACAGGAATGATCTACGGATTTGACCACTTTATCGACTAAAGGAGATTGTCATGTTGAAAATAGCATTTATCGCCCATGATCGTAAAAAAGAAGAGATGGTTAACTTCGTGACGGCATATGAGCCTGTTTTTACGGACCATCAATTATATTCTACAGGAACAACAGGCCTTCGTATTATGGAAGGGACATCTCTGAAAATTCATCGATTCGAATCAGGTCCATTGGGTGGAGATCAGCAGATTGGAGCTTTGGTTGCGCAAAATGAGATGGATCTGATTATTTTCCTGCGGGATCCACTGATGGCACAACCTCACGAGCCGGATATCAATGCGTTGCTGCGTCTTTGTGATGTGCAGGGAATTCCACTTGCCACGAATATCGCAACCGCTGAGATTCTGGTTAAGGCTCTGGATCGTGGCGATTTTGCCTGGAGAGAGCTGGTACATAAATACAAGCCGGAGGCTGGATTGAATTCGGGTGATTCCGAATGAGTCTGGATATTCTCATCTTTGGAGCACATGCGGACGATGCGGAGATTGGTATGGGTGGAACGATTGCCAAACATACCGCTGCCGGCTTGAAAGTAGGCGTGTGTGATCTGACTCGTGCTGATATGTCCTCCAATGGAACAGTAGAGCGCAGAACCGAGGAAGCGGAGCAAGCCTCCCGCGTCCTCGGTCTTTCGTGTCGAACGAATCTGGGGCTTCCTGATCGTGGCTTGTATCTTACTCCTGAACATGTACAGGCGGTGACGGCTGAGATACGGCGTCATGCCCCTCGGATGGTGTTTGCTCCCTATTGGGAAGATCGTCATCCGGATCATGTCAATTGCAGTAAGCTTGTGCAGGAGGCTGTATTTAACGCCAAGCTTCGGAACTACATGCCGGACATGCCTGCCGTGCAGGTGAAGGAACTTTATTTTTACTTTATTAATGACATTGGACCTACGGATTTGATTGTAGATATTACGGAACACTATGAGCAAAAAGAAACATCATTACTCTCTTATCGTTCCCAATTCGAACTGGGAGACGGAGCGGTCTCGACACCATTGAATCAAGGGTATATTGAACGTGTAAGAGCCCGTGATTCCTTGCTCGGACAACGCAGTCTCATCCCGTTTGCAGAAGGTTTTGCTACAATTACACCTTACGTGGTTCAACAATTTGTCACAGCTGCCCAATAAATGATTTTACATTGTACGAGTTAATGAACGAAGGATTTCATTATTCCGTTGCATTATATCAACCTGCATGAAGCGGGAGATCAAAGGAGCGTCCACCGGATGGATAAAAAGCTAAAAATCGGCATCACCTGTTATCCGTCCCTCGGCGGGTCTGGCGTTGTCGCAACGGAGCTGGGCAAATTACTTGCCGAACAGGGGCATCAGGTTCATTTTATTGCCAACAGTATCCCGTTCAGACTGGGTACGTTCCAGAAGAATATTTTTTATCATGAAGTTGAAGTCAATGATTATTATGTTTTCCGTTACCCTCCGTATGACCTGTCACTGGCAACAAAGATGGCTCAGGTGGCTAAGTCACAGCAGCTCGATCTGCTGCATGTTCACTATGCCGTGCCACACGCTGTATGTGCCTTTCTTGCGAAACAAATGGTAGGGGACGGCCTTAAAGTGGTTACGACGTTACATGGAACGGATATTACGGTTCTGGCTCAGGATGAATCTCTGAAGGATCTGATCCGTCTAGCCATTAATGAAAGTGACGCGGTTACTGCCGTATCCCAAGACTTGATTCGAGAAACGGTCGAATTGCTGGATATTCAGCGTCCAATCGATCTAACCTATAATTTTATTGATAAACGAATATATTATCCGCGTGATGCTGCCAGTCTGCGAAGAGACTTCGCTGCGCCCGACGAAAAAATATTAATGCACATCTCCAATTTCCGACCGGTGAAGAGAACTCAGGATGTGGTAGAGGTCTTCCGTCAGGTACAGGAGCAGGTGCCAGCCAAATTGTTATTTGTTGGTGAAGGGCCTGATTTGCCGAAGATGCAGTGGAAAATTAATGATCTCGGCTTGAATGATAAGGTTCATTTCCTTGGCAAACAGGATGACATTGCTCAGGTTATCTCCATGGCAGACGTATTAATGCTTCCATCGGAGAAGGAAAGTTTCGGACTTGTGGCGCTCGAAGCAATGGCTTGTGGTGTACCCACGATCGGTTCACAGGCCGGAGGAATTCCGGAACTGGTCTTACATGGCAAGACGGGTTTCCTATCCGCAATCGGGGATACACAATCCATGGCCGAGAACACCATCCGTTTGTTGACGGATGACCGTTTGGCTGCGGAGTTCAGGGAGGCGTGTCTCCAGCGCGCGCATCATGACTTTTGCAATGACGCCATTCGGCATGAATATGAACAGATTTATTACCGGGTGCTGGGAAGGGAAGTTCCGAATCTGAAGCCGGTTTGCGGGTAATCATTTTGTTTGACGAAATCATACTGTGCATACCACAACAGGCAAGAGAAGAGGTGAAATGTGGTGGTTCAATGGACACAGGTAGATCGTGAAATGGCAAATCAAAGTGAGAATGTACTCACAAAATTAAACGAACATGGCTACAAGGCATATTGGGTAGGTGGTTGTGTACGTGACGAATTGCTGGGACGAGTTGTAGACGATATGGATATCACGACAGCTGCTTCTCCACAGCAAGTCATGGAACTGTTCGACGACTGCATTCCTACAGGTTTGCAACACGGGACGGTTACCGTGCGTTCAGGCGGTTATTACTTTGAAGTTACCACGTTTCGAACAGAATCCGAATATCAGGATAACCGCAGACCTGCTGCGGTTCAATTTGTCCAGGACATCAAGGAAGACTTACAGCGGCGTGACTTCACGATGAACGCTCTTGCCAAGGACGTCACTGGGGCAATCATTGACCCGTTCGGTGGACAGGCAGATATCAAGGAAGAGCGAGTCAGATGTGTGGGCTCTGCGATGGAACGATTTGGTGAAGATGCACTGCGGATGCTCCGCTGTGTCCGGTTTGCTTCGGTATTTGATTTCAAAATTGCCCATAATACGTGGAAGGGTCTTGTGAGGCAGAGAGACCTGCTTCAACATATAGCGATGGAGCGGGTACGGACCGAGATGGTGAAAATGATGTCGGGACCGCATCCATTAAGAGGGTTGGAGCTGTTATACAGAAGTAATGCGCTTGCGCACATCAAAGCGCCAGTTAGCTCGGCTCGTTTTAACAAGGCGTTGTTATCCAATCTGGAACAATTGTCAGACGAGCATGTATTGCTTCGTTGGTCACTCATCCTGATTGCTGGCGGGTTTAGCAAAGATGAAGCAGATGTTTTATTACGTCAGTGGACATTCTCCAATGAACATCGCTCCCGGATAGCTGGGGTTCTTCAGGTGGAGCAGTTGATTCATTCATCAGTTCAGGAAAAGAAGGACACGGCCAGCTTGCGATCCGATTGGATTGTTACTGTTCTGGCTTGTGGCGTTCAGGCTGCGGATGATTGGCTTCGCATACAGTCTCTACTGCCAGCAGGGTGGCGGAATCAGTCTGAACAGGCAGAAGTGCAAGTCGTTGTGGTTCAAAACCTTGCTGCCGAATGGAGTCAATCGATCCCTGTGCATGACTTGAAAGAGTTGGATATCACAGGGGAACAAGTGTTACAGATGGTGCAGCGCAAAGGCGGACCTTGGTTGGGACAACTCATGAAACATTTGTTAAGAGAAACGGCGATTGGAACGATAACAAATCAGCATGAAGCGCTAAGTGCAGAAGTGAAGCGGGTGGTTGCAGATGACCAAGCATGAAGATCTGTTACATATGTTATTAAATGCAGAAGGACGATTCGTATCGGGTGAAGAGATCAGCCGTAATCTGTCCATCAGTCGAACCGCTGTGTGGAAACATGTGAACAAGTTGCGAGACATGGGTTATGAGTTTGAAGCTGTATCCCGCAAAGGATACCGTCTGGTAACGAAGCCGGATAGCATTGACGCTACTGCCCTCCAATTGGCACTGGATACAGCCGTATTTGGCCGAAAGGCTATTTTGCTAACCTCGACCTTGTCTACGCAAGGGGATGTTCTGAAGCTAGCTGAGCAGGGGCAGGCTGAAGGTGCTGTGGTCATTGCGGAAGAACAAACGGGAGGAAGAGGACGTTTCGGTCGAAAGTGGTTCTCTCCTCCAAGTAAAGGAATCTGGATGAGTGTCCTGTTGCGCCCTGATCTACCACTTCAGCATACGCCGCAGCTAACTTTATTAACAGGGGTGGCTGTATGTCGTGCCGTTCGAGCTTGTACAGGAGCTGATGCAGGGATCAAATGGCCAAATGATGTGTTGATTGACGGACGCAAGGTATGTGGCATATTGCTTGAATCTACGATGGAAGATCATGAAGTCAGATACTGCATTGCAGGTATAGGTGTTGACGTGAACTTTGATCCCGAGGATTATCCGGAAGATCTTACAACTATCGCTACTTCACTCAAGATAGAGACGGGGCAACCTGTTGATCGCACCAAGCTCACGGCTGCCATTTTGACGGAATTGGAACAATTGTACTTTTTGTATCAAAAAGAAGGATTCGGTGTCATCTCAGCCCTTTGGGAGGCCCTGTCCGTATCGATGAATCGAGAAATTGTAGTAACGAATCCTCAAGGTATCATTGAAGGGAAGGCAATCGGTTTGGACCCTTCTGGAGCACTTGTCGTGGAGAAACACAATGGAGAACATACACTAGTCATCTCTGGTGAGATTTCCTGGAAATCGTAAACAATTTGTCGAATTTTCACTGGTAAAATGAACATAAGACGTGAAGTTTGAGCAGAACTTTGGTATACTGTGTTCGTGAGGCGATATCGGCTAATGCAGTCCGAATTGCACTCCGGCAAAAGTAACCTTTGTTCTGCTTTAACGTGGTTTTATATAAGCAGACAGCAGTGCAAGAATGAAATACGTTTAAGTGAGTTGTTGGATTCTGCTCTGAGCCGAAGAGGACCGAGACAGAAGGGACGATCGCAAGTGACTCTTTTTTGACTTTTCGGGACTTTTTAGTGGAAACTAAAAGGTTTTTTTGTTGCGTTTATTTGAAAAGAAGAAAGGAGCCATGAGAGAAAATGGCAAACAAACAAGCGTTGAATATTGTGAAAATGAAAAAATATAAGCAGGATGGCGTGCCGCTCAGTATGATCACGGCTTACGATTATCCGACAGCTCTCCTTGCAGAAGAAGCAGGTATCGATCTGATCCTGGTAGGGGATTCACTTGGCAATGTAGTGCTGGGATATAACTCCACTCTTCCGGTGACCATCGACGACATGGTGTACCACACACGTTCCGTAGTACGCGGGGCAGAGAAGACATTTATTGTGGCTGACATGCCTTTTATGACTTATCATGGCAGCGTGGATGAGACACTTAAGGGTGTACGTCGACTGATGCAAGAGGGGCATGCCCATGCAGTCAAAATGGAAGGCGGAGTCGAAATAGCGGACACCGTCAGAGCGGTCGTGCAAGCAGGTGTGCCTGTTCTTGGACATATCGGACTGACACCTCAATCGGTTAACCAGATTGGTGGTTACCGGATTCAGGGTAAAGATGCAGCGGATGCGAAACGCCTGATGGACGAAGCTAAAGCGCTGGAAGCGGCAGGTGCGTTCGGTATCGTGCTTGAACTGGTTACGGAAGAAGTCGCTCGGGCCATCTCGGAGGAACTGTCCATCCCTACCATTGGGATTGGAGCCGGAAGAGGTTGTGACGGTCAGGTGCTGGTATTCCACGATGTGGTTCAATACGCCTCTCCGTATATACCCAAACGTTTTGTCAAAACTTATGGAGATGTGGGTGCATTAATCAGAACCAGCATTGAAGCCTACGTGAAGGAAGTTAAAGATCGTTCGTTCCCGGCCCAAGAACACGTGTTCAATGCTACGGATACTGGCGTTCTGGATCAACTGTATGGACAACGCAAGGAAAAGGTGGGGAGTAACTCATGAAAGTATTACGGACAATCGCAGAGTTAAGACAGGAACTAAGCTTGAAGCGTCAAGCGATTCGGTCCAGTGCGTCCGTTGTAGGTCTCGTACCGACAATGGGTTATCTTCATCATGGTCATGCAAGCTTGATGCAGGCAGCTAGACAACAAAGCGATATCGTGGTATTAAGCATATTTGTTAATCCGATTCAATTTGGCCCAAATGAAGATTTTGACAGCTATCCGCGGGATGAAGCGAGAGATGTGGAAACAGCACGCTTACAAGGGGTGGATATCGTATTTATTCCCTCTGTTGAAGAGATGTATCCACAGGCAACGCAAACGACGGTTTCTGTCTCACAACTAACGGAGCGCTTATGTGGCGCTTCCCGTCCTGGGCATTTTGACGGGGTAACGACTGTAGTCTCCAAGCTCTTCAACATCGTTCAGCCACAGCGTGCATTTTTTGGGATGAAAGACGCCCAGCAGGTTGCGGTCATTCAACAGATGGTGAATGATTTGAATATGCCTGTAGAGATTGTACCCTGTCCGATTGTTCGCGAAGAGGATGGTCTTGCCCTAAGTTCACGTAATGTCTATCTTAGCGCTGAACAGCGTACTCAGGCGTTGGTTCTGTCGAAGGCACTGCGCACAGCTCAGGAAGCCGCAGATACAGGTTTGGCTATAACCGCCGCAGGCATCCGTCGTATCTTGCGTGAGCAGATTACAAGCTCACCGCTTGCCGTTATCGATTACGCAGAGATTCAGGCTTTTCCTAGTCTGGAGCCACTCGCAGATCAGGAAGAAGTTCAAGGGCGTGACGATCTGCTGATCGCACTTGCCGTGAAATTCGGAAAAACAAGATTGATTGACAATATAAGGTTGCAAAAATCGGAGGTGCTGTCCCATGCTTAGAACACTCATGAAATCCAAAATTCACCGGGCTACGGTAACGGAAGCCAACTTGAACTATGTGGGTAGCATTACCATAGATGAAGACTTGATGGAAACATCCGATCTGATGGAAAACGAGAAAGTGCAAATCGTGAACAACAACAATGGTGCACGATTGGAAACTTATGTGATTCCAGGACCGCGCGGTAGCGGGGTCATATGTCTTAACGGCGCAGCTGCACGTCTGGTGCAGCCTGGAGATAACGTCATTATCATTTCTTACGCCATGATGTCGCAAGAAGAGGCAAATACTCACAAACCAACCGTTGTATTTGTAGATGGACAGAATAAACCTGTACAAACAATGAAGCAGGAAGTCCACGCAACAATTATGTAATCGACTGGTAAGGAGAATGAAATCGGCCCTTGAAGCAAAAAATGAGTACAGGTCACTGCACTAATCCATTTTTTCAAGGGTGGGGATGCATCGATGTTCCAGCATGTTTTCGCAGAAATGAACGACATGTTAGATGAAATTATCAAGAGCTATCCTTCCGCTGAAGGTCTGAACAAACAGGAATTGCTGCAAAAGTGGAACTTGCTTAAGCGGATGAGTGACGGAATGCTGGATGAATGGCTGATGTTTGAAGAAAAGATGAGCCAGGTGAGGGAGCGGGAGATGGATAAGCCGGCTTCCCTTGAACCGGAGCAGGAAGCTGTTACCGCTCTGCCTGAACTCCATCTGGAATATTTCAGTCGGGGACAGGGTTATTTCAAATTACAGATGTATCCGCAGGCGATCATGCAGTTCTCCCGGGTTGTGACCGACCATCCGGAGAGTGCATTGACTCGTTTTTACCTGGCGCTCGCGTATCTGAATCTGGATCAAACCGCAGAGGCGGGGACACATTTGCAGCAGATCATGTACCTTAAGGGTTCACCTCGCTTGAAAGGGCTTGTATGTAACGCCCTGGGCTGTATTCAAGCCAAGCTTGCGAATCCGGAAGCAGCATGTTCACTCTTTGCACAGGCCCTTCAGTATGACCCGACATTGACCGAACCACTGTACAACATGGAAGCATGCAGGTTGAACAGGGGAAAATTGCAATATGCAAATCAGCTGACGACCCTTCATTAAGCGGGAATTCGGCGACAAGAAAACGGTGTTCCCGCCTTTGGCATAGCGGCGGGGACACCGCTTTTTTGTCAGTTAATTTTCAAATCCCCTTTTTTTTGCTATGCTGTAACATAGACTGGAATGGAAGGGACCGTACATTGCAATGAAATTTGCCGTATTGGATTTCGAAACAACCGGCACGCAGTCCGACGGTGAGATTATACAGGCCGGACTTGCCATCATAGATCATGACTACAGCATAACTCAAATATATAGTTCTTATGTGAACCCTGGTGTCCCGATTCCCCCGTTTATTTCGGGGTTAACGGGTATTACCGATGAAGATGTGGCGGACGCTCCTTCACTCGAAGAGATGATGATGGAGATGGTTCCGCTGCTTAATGATGTGGTGCTTGTTGGACACAACGTCGCTTTTGATTTTCACTTTTTGCAGAATGCTCTCGACCGTTGCGGTTATTTACCGTTCACTGGCCGCATTCTGGACACGATTGATTTTCTGAAGATTACATTCCCATCACTGGGTTCTTATCAACTCGGTTATGTGTCTTCCGAATTTGGATTTCAACATGATCGCCCTCACCAGGCAGACAGTGATGCACTGGCGACAGCTTATGTGCTGCTCAAGTGTCTGGATGAGTTAAAGGAATTACCGCTCATAACGATTCAGCGGCTCAGTGACCTGTTTGCACCTGAAGATAGTGACTTGGGTTGGTTCTTGGACGGAATGCGCAGTGAGAAGGAAGCAGAGCCGATTCAGGATCTGGACGGACATACCTATTATCGTCAGCTTGCTCTTAATGTGAGTGATTGGACCGATATTGGTGCACCACGTGATGAGCGGGAGGGTAACCCCCTCGATGGTGTAAGCTTCGAACAGTTTATGGATCAGATTCGGGAGAAGCTGAAGGAAACGCTGGATCATTATGAAGAGCGCGAAGCGCAGACTCAGATGTTCAGCAGTGTAAGGCAAGCCCTGGACGAAGAGAAACATCTCTTGATCGAGGCTGGAACAGGCACTGGTAAATCTCTGGGTTATCTGTTGCCTGCTATTTACGAAAGTGTGAAACAAGAACAGAAAGTCATGGTCAGCACGCATACGATCAATCTGCAGGAGCAATTGAGAGAGCGGGACATTCCGATGCTGACCCAAGTGGTTCCGTTTCCGTTTAAGGCTGCTGTATTCAAAGGACGTGGACATTACCTGTGTCTGCGCAAATTTGAGCACAAAATCAATAAACGTGAATTCGCCACACCAAAAGAGGATTATTTCACAGCCGCCCAGATGATTGTGTGGCTTACGCAGACCGAAACCGGAGATGATGAGGAACTTAACCTTAGCGGACGCGGAGGCGACTTCTGGGAGACGGTACAGAGCGAATCCGAGTCCTGTCTGGGAAGATCCTGTCCATGGTTCCGCAAATGTTTCTATCATCGCGCCAAACATGAGGCCGGATTGTCTGACATCGTAATTACCAATCACTCCAAATTGTTTACGGATGTGAAAGCAGCGCATCAGCTGCTGCCAGCCTATGAGAGTCTTGTGATCGATGAGGCCCATCATCTGGAGGATGTAGCTGGTAAACATCTTGGAATGCATATGAAATATTTCACGTTGGTTCATACACTGACCCGTCTGTTTAAAGACAGTCGTAATGGACAGCTGCCTATGCTTCGTTCGCAGTTATCCGGGCATGAAAATTCGGTGCAATGGGGCTCCATGGTGGATCAGATGTTCCCGCTGGCTGTTGAGGTTAAGGAACTGTGGGATCGTATGAGCGATGCCCTGTTCAGTCTTTTGCCTGAACGAAGTGATGCTTCACCGGGAGAGACAGGGCAATTTTCCCTGCGTCTGAAGGCATCTCAGAAACCAGCGAAATGGCAGGAGTTGCAGGATTTAGAGAACCAGATCTATGTGACTTTGGGCGATTTGGTACGCAAAGGGGACAAATTGCTGCTTGAGGTGAAAGAGGATCAGGATGATTATCAATCGGATAGTCTGATCACGGACATTACAGGACTGCTGAAAGATCTGACCACATTGAAGGAGAATCTACGTTTCTTCATGCGTATGGATGATGCCAAAACGGTGTACTGGATGGAAGCCAGCGGTCAGTTCCGCAGTAAATCTCTGCAGCTGTATGCCGTACCTGTAGATGTGAGTGCACAACTTAAGGATTTGTTTTTTGATAAAAAGAAAAGTGTTGTGCTTACATCGGCTACGCTTTCTGTGGATAAGTCATTCCAGTTCATGATTGAACAGCTTGGCTTGCAGGAAGCCTCCGAGAATAATCGACTGTTAACGTCGATGCTGCCATCACCGTTCAACTATCGCGATCAGGCACTTCTCGTGATTCCGCGTGATTTTCCGAGTGTGAAGGGCAGTGTGGGTGATGCGCACTTTGTCAATATGCTGGTGCAGTCACTCGCAGAGACCGCAATTGCCACTCGTGGACGCATGATGGTTCTGTTTACTTCTTACAAGATGCTGCGACAGGTCTATGATCCGCTGAAGGAGGCTTTGTCTGGTAACGATATCTCGTTGCTGGGCCAAGGCGTGGACAGTGGAAGCCGCTCCAAGTTGACTCGCAGGTTCCAGGAGGCCAAAGCTACAGTACTTCTGGGCACAAGCAGCTTCTGGGAGGGTGTAGATATCCCTGGTGATGCATTAACCTGTCTCGCTATTGTGCGATTGCCTTTCCAGCCACCGAATCATCCGTTGGTGGAAGCCAAGAGTGAGTTGCTACAAGAACAAAAGAAAAATCCATTCTTGAAACTGTCTGTGCCGCAAGCGGTCATTCGTTTCAAGCAGGGATTTGGCCGTTTGGTGCGTACAGCGAAGGACAGAGGCATTGTCATTGTTTATGATACACGGGTGATTGAAGCGTATTATGGTAAATTCTTTTTATATTCATTACCTGGTCCCAAAATGGAGCATATGCTCACGGAACAGATGGTTCCACGAATTACCGAGTGGTTGGAAAAACCTGCTAAAGAACAAGAATAAGGGTTGTTTTGTTCGTTATATCATTGCATGACACTATCGTTTGGCGTTAAACTTTATTAGATATTTCCGTATCCGATTGAAACAGTTGCATGTAAGAACTTATAACCTAAATTACAAGGAGCATTCTGTATTAAATGTCACGTTTATCTTTGAGTTTATACAGGATGCTCATCTTTTCATCTATTATTTTATCGTGGCCTTGGTAAGGGGGAGCAAGAATGAAATCGGATAAAATTTCGGAAGCGGTGGTACGACGTCTGCCTGTATACTTGCGTTATTTGAGCGAGTTGCATCAGCGTGAGGTGGCTACTGTTTCTTCTCAAGAGCTTGGACAGAGGCTGGATCTGAATCCGGCCCAAATTCGAAAAGACCTGGCTTACTTCGGTGATTTTGGTCGTAAAGGGATCGGGTATGATGTATCCTATTTGATCGAGAAAATTCGTCACATCCTCAAGATCGATCAGCAAATTAATGTAGCTCTGGTAGGCGCGGGTAATCTCGGACAGGCCTTGTCCAACTACAACGCATATCTGAAAGACAACATGAAGATTGTTGCTGTATTCGATGCATACGGACCGAAGATTGGTAGTCAAATCAACAGTTTGACGGTGAAACCAATGAATGAATTGACGGAAACGGTGAAAACGGATAACATCCGCATCGGAATTATCACGGTTCCGGATACGGAAGCCCAAAATGTAGCCGATCAGCTTATTGAATCCGGAATCGAAGCGATCCTTAATTTTGCACCAACAATTCTAAAAACACCGCCGCATATCCGCATTCACCATGCTGACTTTACAACGGATCTGCTTAGTTTGGCCTATTACTTGGAGACTGGAAAGGACGACGAGGAAGATGACAACAAATAGATGGGTAATCCACAACGGCAAATTTGCCGTTAATGAAGGCACAACATGGAACGTGGTTCAAGGATACATGGTTGTTGAGAATGACAAGATTGTGCATATTGGTGAGACATTGCCGGATGAAGACAAAAATTGTACCAAAGTGGATGGAAAAGGATTGTTCTTCCTGCCGGGTCTGATCAATACGCATGGTCATGCAGCAATGTCGTTGCTCAGAGGGCACGGAGACGATCTTGCGTTGCAAGTATGGTTGCAGGAAAAAATGTGGCCGATGGAAGCAAAAATGACTTCACAAGACGTATATTGGGGAACTTCGCTATCGGTGCTTGAAATGTTGAAAGGCGGAACTACAGCTTTCCTGGACATGTATGATCACATGGATCAAGTTGCCAAAGTTGTGGAGCAATCCGGCGTTAGAGCAGCACTGGCACGTGGTGTAATCGGGCTGTGCTCGGAAGAAGAGCAGTTGCGGAAGCTGGAGGAGTCGGCAGCGTTTGCACGTGAGTGGAATGGACAGGCAGATGGTCGTATTACAACCGTAATCTCGCCACACGCCCCATATACATGCCCTCCTGACTACATAGAGAAGCTTGTACAGGTCGCGAATGACCTAAACCTTCCTCTCCATACACATATGTCTGAAACGCTTCGTGAAGTGGAGCAGAACGTGGCTGATTATGGACTGCGTCCTGTGGCACATCTCGAGAAACTGGGATTTTTCTCCCGTCCATCTCTGGTTGCACATGCGGTGCATCTGAATGACGAAGAGATTGAAATTTTGGCCCGTCATGATGTGGCTGTATCCCATAACCCGGGAAGTAACCTGAAACTTGCTTCCGGAGTTGCGCGGGTACCTGCATTGCTGAAAGCAGGAGTTACCGTGTCACTCGGAACAGACGGACCAGCAAGTAACAACAACCTGGATATGTTCGAGGAAATGAGACTGGCTGCATTGATCCACAAAGGTGTATCTGGTGACCCGACAGCAGTACCAGCAGGCGAAGCGTTACTACTCGGAACGTCATATGGTGCCAAATCCATCTTCTTGAACAATACCGGAGCGCTTCAGGTCGGCATGAAGGCTGATTTTATCGCCCTTGACATTGAACAGGCACATTTCTATCCACATACAGACCTGATCTCACATACGATCTACTCGGCTTCTGCCAAAGATGTTGAGCACGTATGGGTGGATGGAAAACAAGTGGTGAAACATGGCGAATGTCTGACGCTGGATGAAGAACGCATTTTGCGTGAGTCTCAATTGGCATTTGATGGTCTGCTTGCTCGTTAATTGCAGGACAGCATCATAGGGAAAGGAAGTTCGGCTTTTGAAGAAAAAAAAGAAGTGGATATGGATTTCGCTGCTTGCACTGGTTCTGATTCTGTTTGGACTTCAGCGTTATTACGTCTATGTCACGCAGGACCAGCGCAAGGAAGAAGCGCTCGCTATAGAGGCAGCACAGAAGCAACTGGGCATTACATCCTATGATGAATTGCGCAAGTACATCTGGGGAGACAAAGAAGGCTCTGACAACATCTACTGGACCCTGATCGGCAAAAATAAAGATAACCAGGATGTTATGGTCTGGGTTAAATTCGATGCAAACAATCAACCTGCTACAGGAGCAAACGCTGTACACAGTGAGCTGCTGCAGAATGGCATGTCCGAAACGCAGATACGTAATCGCTTCAGTTCCGAAGTTCCTGCCGGTGAAATTAAAAGAATCATGCCCGGAGTTGTGAATGGAATATATGTGTGGCAAGTGTATTATAAAGACGGTACGCATAACCACTATCGTTTTTATCGTTTTAGCAATGGAGAACAGGTAGATCTGGTCTACACACTCCCAAACAGTTAGAACAAACACAAAGAACCGGCAGACGGATATCCGACTGAACCGGTTCTTTGTATTGCCTGTAAACATTTTTGATTTAAATAGTTAAAATTAATAATTTATTCATATTTTCGCCTTCGAAATTGTATATACGATGTGATATACTCAGATATGTACTCGAAGATACATTCAAAACAAATAATCCTGTCGGAGTTTTCGCAGGAGTCTGTGTGCACATATTCGTATTATACCAATAAGCCGGTAGGTTAGGCCAAAATCTGGGAGGGGTAATTCACTTGAAGCTAAAAGTATTGCCTATTGTTTTAACTGCCGTCATTTCAGCCGCCCTGTTGTTTGGAGGTTGGTTTGTGTATCGTCAGGTGGCTGTGCAGAATCCGATTGAAAAGATGGTTACACAGTACGATGGAGTCAAAGACGTTCAATTAACTATTAACCGCAATGACGTACAATTGAAACTGGATCTGCAACCCGATGTTGATTTGGGCAGACTGGTACAATATATTCACAAAGAAGGACAGACCTTGATTGGAACACGTTCACTAAAGTTGGATGTTGTGGATCATTCCAGTGAAGCACTGGAGAGTTGGTGGGGTGATGCGATGTTTACCGTAGCTCAGGCGATGGAGAACAAACAGTACACCGAGATTACACCGACATTGTCGAAGATGGCGACGAATGGAATAAAGGTAAATACAGCGATGGATGACAACAATGTATATGTCAGTCTCAGAGACGGAGATGCCAGCAAGTTTATTATTCTGCCGCGTGTGCCCGGTCAGATAGGAGTGTGGCCTAATGCCTAAGTGGACAAAAGAAGTTGCCATCGGATTTTTTCCCGTGTTGATTATTTTCCTTGCTTTTACTGGTGTTAATATTGTTCCGATTCTGATTGCAGCGGTGTTTGTCGGAGCTTTGCTGTTCATGATGCAAATGCGTGGCGGGATTACAGTGGGTGCTGCACAGGAACGTAAACGGAAGAAAAAAGGACCTTCCAAGCTTACTTTTGAAGAAATTGGTGGTCAGGACAGTGCCAAGCAGGAATTGCGTGAAGCGCTTGACTTTCTCATCAAACATGAAGAAATCCGGAAGTTCGGGATTCGCCCGTTAAAAGGGATCTTGCTGACAGGCCCTCCAGGGACAGGGAAAACGTTGATGGCCAAGGCTGCTGCCCATTACACGGATTCTGTTTTTGTAGCAGCGTCGGGTAGTGAATTCGTGGAAATGTATGTTGGTGTGGGTGCCAGCAGAATTCGGGATTTGTTCAAGGACGCCAGAACCCGTGCCACAAAGGAAAATAAGGAAAATGCTATTATCTTTATCGATGAGATCGATGTCATCGGGGGTAAACGTGAAGGTGGTCAACAGCGTGAATATGATCAGACCCTGAATCAGCTCCTGACTGAAATGGATGGAATCTATTCCTCCGATACGCCGAGAATCCTGGTTATCGCTGCAACAAACCGCAAAGAGATGCTGGATAGCGCCCTGACGCGGCCGGGACGTTTTGACCGCCACATTCAAGTGGACTTGCCTGACAAAAAGGGCAGAAAGCATATTCTGGAACTGCATGCGGTGAATAAACCTCTTATGAAGGAAGTTAACCTGGAGAAGACAGCTGAAGAATCGTATGGTTTCTCCGGTGCACAGCTCGAAAGTGTTATGAACGAAGCAGCAATATACGCCATGCGGGACGGGCTGTTAAACATCGAACAGCGGCACTTGTCCCTGGCTATTGATAAAGTGATGATGGGTGAGAAGACAGACCGTGAGTCCAGTGTGGAAGAGAAGAAAAGGGTCGCCATTCATGAATTGGGACATGCCATTATGGCTGAACTCGTTCGTCCAGGCAGTGTTAGCCAAGTGGCACTCAGTCCGCGTGGGCAGGCGCTGGGATATGTACGTCATAACCCGCAACAGGAACAGTTCCTCTATACAAAGCGCTTCCTGGAAGAGCAGATTATGATTGCACTTGGAGGAGCCGCTGCGGAAGAAATGTACTACGGTGGACGTTCCACAGGTTCACGCAATGACTTCGATCAGGCAACCAATGTTGTGCAGACGATGATGGCTTCCGGGTTGACTTCACTTGGGATTGTGAACATGGATATGGTAACAACCGAGGAGCTCATGCGAGAGAATAAATTAATTCTGCAAGAACTGATGGAACAGACAAAGCAGTTGCTTGAAGAACAACGGACAATTTTCGACAATTCACTCGACATCTTGATTCGTGAGGAAGTATTGTCTGGCGAACAATTTCGTTGTCAATTTCGTGACAGTGCCCTTTTACCAGCATAATTTATTTATGCTGGTTATTTTTTTTTACATTTCACTCGTGCTAAGATATTATTATATGTTGGGTCGAAATTTGTAATTTTCGGCGAACAGGGTACAATAGAGAAATAGAGAACCGAAAGGATGGAGCAGAACCATGTTTTTCAAAAAAATAGGAGTTGTCGGCGGCGGTACGATGGGGCAAGGTATTTCCCAGATGCTCGCAGCCAAAGGACTTGATGTGCTTCTCGTGGAGCATACAACACAAAAGCTGGATCATGCATATGACATGATCGAAACCAATCTGGATAAACAACTGGAGAAATGGGCGATTACAAAAGCGGAGAAGAAATTGATTCTTTCCCGTATTACCAAGGTAGCTCATTTAGCTGAACTTGGAACTTGCGATATGGTCATTGAGACGATTTCAGAGGATCTGGATGCGAAAAAAGCAGTATTCAGTCAACTGGACCAAGTTTGCCCAAGCAATGTCATTCTGGCAAGTAATACATCCACGCTGAGTTTGACCGAGCTTGCAAGCTCGACCAAATACCCGGAGCGTGTTATTGGTATGCACTTTATTCACCCGGTATCCCGGGTTGATCTTGTAGAGATTATTCGTGGACTGAAAACTTCGGATACAACATTCGAAGAGACCAGACGTTTTGTTGAAGAAGTAGCGGACAAAAAAGGAGTCATGATCTATGAATCACCTGGATTCGTAACTTCCCGCTTGATCTGCCTGCTGATTAACGAAGCGTTGCATGTATTGCAAGAAGGTGTTGCATCTGCTGAAGATATCGATGATGCAATGCGTATCGGATACAACTTCCAACATGGACCACTCGAAATGGCTGACCGTTTCGGATTGGATTCTGTTGAAGCTGCACTCGAGAGAATGTTCCGTGAATTCGGAGAATTGAAATATCGTCCTTCCACAGTCCTGAAGAAAATGGTGCGTGCAGGACACCTGGGTGTTAAAACAGGCGAAGGATTCTTCAAGTACGACAAGGATGGTGACCGACTGTGAAAGTACTCGTAATTAATGCGGGGAGTTCCTCGCTCAAATATCAACTGTATAATATGACTGACGAATCTGTCTTGGCTAAAGGTCTGGTAGAGCGTATTGGAATGGACTCCTCCATTCTGACACACAAACCGACAGGCCGTGAGGATGTTACAGAAGTTAGCGAGATTCTGGAACATACCACAGCAATCCGTAAAGTCATTGATATTTTGACTCACAAAGAAAATGGTGTACTGGATTCCGTAAGTGAAATTCAAGCGGTTGGACACCGGGTTGTTCATGGTGGGGAAGCGTTTAAGGAATCTGCACTGGTAGATGATGCTGCCAAAGCTGAAATTCGTCGTTTGTTCGATTTGGCTCCACTTCACAACCCCGCAGCAATGATGGGTATTCGTGCGGCTGAAGCCAATATGCCTGGTGTACCACAAGTTATGGTCTTCGATACTGCGTTTCATCAGACGATGCCGGAAAAAGCTTATCTGTATGCTATTCCGCGTGTGCTTTACAAAAAATATAAAGTACGTCGCTACGGCGCACATGGTACTTCCCATGATTTCGTAAGCAAGGCTGCTGCTGAGTATCTGGATCGTCCATTGGAAGATCTGAAAATCATCACTTGTCACGTTGGTAACGGCGGCAGTGTAACAGCAGTTAAAGGTGGCGTATCCGTGGATACTTCGATGGGTATGACTCCACTTGAGGGACTGATGATGGGAACACGTAGTGGTGACCTTGATCCAGCCATCGTACCTTATGTGATGAACAAGGAAGAACTGAGCGTAAGCGAAGTGAACTCCATGTTGAACAAACACAGTGGATTGCTTGCAATCTCCGGAATCAGCAGTGACATGCGTGAGATTACGGAAGGTATGGAGAATGGCGATGCCAACTCCACACTTGCTTTTGAAATGTACGAATACCGTCTGCGTAAATACATCGGTTCATATGCAGCTGCAATGAACGGTGTAGACGTGATCGTCTTTACGGCTGGTGTAGGTGAGAACTCCGTTGTTCTTCGCCAAAAAGTATGTGAGCAGCTCACTTATCTGGGTGTTGAACTGGATGAAGCGTTGAATGCCATTCGTTCTGGCGAACCACGCCGGATCACAACAGCAAATTCCAAAGTGGAAGTTCTCGTTGTGCCAACAAACGAAGAATTGGTCATTGCACGTGATACACACCGAATCGTATTGAATTCTCAGTAATCTAACTGTAAAGTAAATATAGAATGACAAGGAAGTGCAGAGGACAGGCATAAGCCTGCCCGCTGCATTTTCAAATTCAGGAACCAAGGGGAGATATGGCATGAATACGAATTGTGTAATTCGTAATGTGAACGAGCATGTAGGCGAAACCGTGACCATCGGTGCATGGATTAACAACAAACGTTCCAGCGGTAAAATTCAGTTTTTGCAGCTGCGTGATGGAACCGGATATATTCAAGGGGTTGTTGTGAAAAGTGAAGTTAGTGAAGAGATCTGGAACAATGCCAAGAGCCTGACACAAGAAAGCTCTTTGTATGTTACAGGTATTATTCGTGAGGAACCCCGCAGCGCATCTGGTTATGAGATGACAGTAACTGGGGTTGAGATCATTCATCTGACTGAAAACTATCCTATTACACCTAAAGAGCATGGTGTTGATTTCTTGATGGATCATCGTCATTTATGGCTTCGTTCCACGAAGCAACGTGCGGTTATGGTGATTCGTGCAGAGATTATTCGCGCTGTTCAGCAGTTCTTTGATGGTAACGGATTCACACAAGTGGACCCTCCGATTTTGACACCATCGTCTGCGGAAGGAACAACTAACCTGTTCCATATCAAATACTTTGATGAAGATGCTTACTTGACCCAAAGTGGTCAATTGTACATGGAAGCCGCAGCCATGGCGCTGGGCAAAGTATATTCCTTTGGTCCAACATTCCGCGCTGAGAAGTCCAAAACACGTCGCCACTTGATTGAGTTCTGGATGATTGAGCCGGAAATGGCCTTTGTAGATCATGAGGAAAGTCTGCGCGTACAAGAGAAGTTTATCGCTCATGTCGTTCAATCCGTGGTGAAAAACTGCCGTGCAGAATTGGAATCCATCGGTCGTGACGTATCCAAACTCGAAGGCATCGTAGCTCCATTCCCGCGAATTACGTATGATGAAGCGATTGAATTCCTGCATGGACAAGGCTTCGATATTCCTTGGGGAGAAGACTTTGGTGCACCGCACGAAACAGCGATTGCTGAGAAGTACAATACACCGGTCTTTATCACACATTACCCTGCTGGAATTAAGGCTTTCTATATGAAACCAGATCCGAATCGTCCAGAAGTTGTCCTCTGTGCTGATATGATCGCACCAGAAGGTTACGGAGAGATTATTGGCGGTTCGCAGCGTATTGATGATCCGGAATTGATGCAACAACGTTTTGAGGAGCACAACCTCTCGGATGAAGCGTATCAATGGTATCTGGATCTGCGTAAATACGGATCGGTTCCTCACTCCGGTTTCGGTCTAGGATTGGAGCGGACGGTAGCATGGATCTGTGGGTTGGATCATGTACGTGAAACAATCGCATTCCCACGTATGCTCTATCGTCTGTACCCTTAATGCTTAACCGAGGAGCGTCTATGGAAGACACGACATCCAAAGCTTGGTTGGATGGAGCAGCTTATGGCATGACTTCGGGTACAGCCCACCTGCCGTATGCCTTGTTACGTTATTATCACCAGCTTGGCCTATCCGATGCAGAAGTGCTTCTTCTGATTCAACTGTTAGGGTTCCGTCAGGCAGAGTTCAATGAGTTTCCCACGCTTGAAGAGCTTGCGGCGCGCATGGGACTTGCACCTGAAGGCATTGCCAGAATGTTGCAACGTCTGATGAGGGATGGGTATATTGCTATTGACGAGCACCGTGACGAAGAACGTGACATCCAGTACGAGCGATATGATTTACATGGATTATATGCCAAGCTTGCAGCGTGCACTGCCGAAGAAGTAGCCGCATTCCGTGCGGAGCAAAAGAGCAGCAATACAGCACGTCAAGATTCGAACAGTGTTCAAAAAGAAGAGGAAGAACGGAACATGTTCTCCATCTTTGAAAAAGAATTCGGACGTCCGCTCTCTCCAATGGAGTGCGAGACGATATCCAGCTGGTTGGATCAGGACCGTTATCAAGAGGAATTGATTCTAATGGCTCTGAAGGAAGCGGTTTTTGCTGGCAAAGTACATTTCCGGTATATCGATCGAATACTGCTTGAGTGGAGCCGTAATCGTGTCAAGACCGTTCAAGACGCAAAGGCGTACACGCAGCGGTTTCGTAATGGTGGACGTTGATTCAAGCATAGGCAGGAACAAGAAACAGGCCAGAAGTCATTCTGTGCCTGTTTTTTTGGATTAAGGATTGGATGAGTTATCAGCGACATCAACCTTTCAGGCAATGAATTCACTTTGTTTTACAAAAATTTGATGGATCACGCAGGGGTTAACACACAAGCTGTCGTCTATTGTATTGGAGAGGAGGGGAGAGTTATTGATGAAACGCGCGTAATCGAACAAATCCGTCAAGGAGATACATCCCAGATGCGGACTCTGATTGATAAGTATAGCCAGCATGTATATCATGTGGCCTATTCCGTACTCAGGAACGATCAGGAAGCACAGGATGCAGCTCAGGAGGCGTTCATACAGATGTATAAGTCTCTCCCCGACTACCGTTCTGAAGGTTTCAAAACGTGGTTAACCCGAATTGCCTTTCACAAAGCAATTGATGCCAAACGCAAGCTGGGCAGACGAATTGCTGAGGATCTGGGTGGAGAAGAAAAAATAATAAATATGCCCGGACGGGATGAAGACGTTCTTGCCCGTCTCGTTCGTGAAGAACGTCAGGATAAACTTCGCGAACGAATTAATCAGTTGCCTGCTCAGCATCGTGACATTATCACTGCGTATTATCTAAGCGAAAAAAATTATGAGCAGATTGCCAGTGATGCACAGGTGGCTGTGAAGACCGTGGAATCCCGCTTGTATCGTGCCCGGCAGTGGATTCGAAAACATTGGAAGGAGGATGAATGGCGTGAATAAACAGGAGAAGTATACTGCTGCGCAATGGACTGATTATATTGAAGGCCATATGAGTGAAACTCAAGCGAATCGAATGGAACAGCTTCTGATGGAAGACCCGGATGCGATGGACATCTATCTGGAAGCGCTCGGTATCCATGGGGAACTGCCTCCGTTACATGACCCGACAGGGTTTGCGGATTCAGTGATGCATCGGATTGAGGGGATTCAATCATCCAGGGCACAACGCAATTCCCGCGCTGGACGAAATCGACGCTGGCTTGAACATAAAGTGTTTCATTATGCGGTAGCAGCCTGTTTGACATTGATCTTCCTCTCGTCTGGACTTTTTGACAAGGTAGCGCCATATCACAAGTTCCAGGAAGGCGACCACAGAGGGTCTTTTACGGAGAAATGGACGGAGGCAGCCACTTCATGGCTGGATAACTTCAAGCCTAAACCATAAATAGTTTCGCATTGCCTGAAAAGAAAGGATGACGACTGTGCACTCAGATCGTAACAAATTACTCGCATTTCTATTAAACCTGATACCCGGTCTTGGTTTTATGTATTGGGGTCGAGTCGCAAGAGCCGTGATCTATCCATTGCTATTCTTCGGAACAGCTGTTGGCTCATTCATGATAGCAATGGTCTTTAATGAACAAGATTTAATGATTATCGGTGCACTTTTTGCCGCTTTATTCTGGGGAATCAGCATGCTGGACATCGTCATTGTGCTCCTCCGTGCGCCTTCTGCCCGAGATGCTCATTACAGGGGATACGGAGCACATTACGGACCACAACATCCAGGAGCAGCCTACCAGGGAGTACACATGGGTCAGCAAGGGCCTATGGAGCAGATGAATGAAGAGGAGCTGCATCAGCATCCTGGTGGTGAATATGGTCTTCATGAGGGTCCCTATGGTCAGCCGATGTATCGAAAAGGCAGTGAGGGTGAACGATTCTTCACCATTTTGCTCTCATTTGTTCCGGGATTGGGCCACCTTCATCTGGGATTGTTGCATCGCGGGTTGTCCTTCCTGATGGCGTTCTTTGGTTCATTTGCCATGATGGTTTTTGTGGCTTCGATCACCAATGAATCGGTGTTTTTAATGTTCTTGCTCATACTGCCCGTAATTTGGGTATACTGCATGTTTGACGCGGTGCAGCATGTCCATCGTAAGCAGGCTGGTGAGGTGTTGCAGGATCGGACATTATTCGAGGAATTGGAGATGGGCAGAGTAGCGGGACGACGTAGCAAAGTGCTTGCGACGCTGCTATCTGCTTTTCCAGGTGCGGGTCATCTCTATCTGGGATTGCAAAAAAGAGGCATGCAATTAATGTTCCTGTTCCTTGCAAGCATCTATGTTCTGGACCTGCTTCACTTATCGGTGTTTCTGTTCATGATTCCGCTGATCTGGTTCTATAGCTTTTTTGACGGGCTACAGTGCTCCAGTCGTTATGGACGCGAGCCATTGATTGATCAACCGATCTTCAAGGATTGGGCCCGCCATCAGCGTCTGATTGGATTCGGGATCGCGGCGTTGGGTCTATATTATCTCGCGATCCGACTTGTCATTCCACAGCTGAATGAACTGTTCCCGAATGCATTTATGACGTATGAGATCCGTTCCTATTTGAACACCGTCATCGTATCGTTGCTGCTCATTTTTGGTGGCTTGAAGCTACTATTTGGCAAGCAGCGGGGAGCAGCCACGAATCATGCGGTTCATCGGAATGACGAAGAGGCAGACAGTCTCTTTTTATTCAAGGATCGGGATGATCGACTGTAATTTACTATCCAAGTTGAATTAAAGATTATTTACACTGACACTACGATGACTGAGCAACCTTTCAATCGCTGTTATCCCACAACATAAAAACACGCCAAGGGCTATGTATATCAGCCTCTGGCGTGTTTTTGGTTGTGCAGCTTTGATTTTGAATAAATGATTGCTATTTCGTAGCACCCTTCAGCAGAAGTTGACGGTACATCACTTCGAACAGGAATTCGAAAGCTTCCAGATGACGTTTCGCTTCAAAAGCATCCTTGCCCCACGCATATATGCCGTGATTACGAAGCAAAATTCCTGGTACGGTGGCATCAAGTACACCTGGCACCAATTCAGCGATAGATGGAATATCTGCAAAGTTAGGTAGAACCGGTACACGAATCTCCGCATTTTCTTCCCAGATGTTAAAAGCCTTAATTAGTTCGATGCCCTGAATCGGTACTTGCCCATCTGCTCCAAAGAATTCGCTAATCAGGTTGTTAAACACGGTATGCACGTGGAATACAGCACCGCAGCCGGTCAAACGATAGATTTCGCAGTGAATCAACGTTTCGGCACTTGGTTTCAACGTTGTTGTCTCAATCGCTTTGCCGTGTTTGTCCACAAAAAGAAAGTCTTCCGGTGTGCGAAGAGATTTGTCTTTGCCTGAGGCGGTAACCGCAAAATAAAATTGCTCCGGGTCAAAGTCTCCTACACGCATCGACAGATTGCCACTTGTTCCGGGGAACCAGTTACGACTGGCGAACAACGCTTTAATATCAGCCAGTTCTTCAAGGACCTGACGTTTGTGTTCCAATGTAATCTTTTCAAAGCCCATCGTTTACAGCACTCCTTGTGTTTGCTTCTGTTTCATATCTTCGATGATATCGTAAAAGGTAGCGAATGGCACATGGTCCACACCCAGCTCAATACATTTGTCCGTTAAAATAGATCGGGAGTAGACGAGATCGGCAATTTTGGCACCTTCAAAATCTGTCAGACTGTCTCCAATGAGGATTCGATTATATTGTTCTTCTGGGAAGGTACGAATGACTGTTGTTTTGCACATGCCGCAGCCGTTCTCACAAGGAGGCTGGCAGGGATTCGGCCATTCAATCCGAATGGTTTCACCCGAGAAGTCAGCCCCGTTGCAATAGACATGATCCTGCGGGATATGGAATGGTGCGAGTAAGGGTTCAATGAAAAAATCCATGCCACCGCTGGTCACATTGAATTCGATACCTTCGCTACGAACGTAGTCAAGAAACTCGCTGAATCCTTCACGGATCCCCGCTTGTCCAAGCACAAATTCCACAATTTCATCTTTCTGCGATGCAGGCAAAAGAGCGAACATGGCTCCAACACCTTCACGCAGCGAGATGTTCTGCTCAATCGTATCTTTCATTATGGCTTCAATGCCCTCAGGCTTGAAATGTTTCATAATCGCTACGATATTGTCCGAGAGGGTAATTGTACCGTCAAAGTCACAGAAAATGACTGTTTTCTTTTCACTTCTCATCGTTCGCCACCCCACAGGTCCAGCGCGCTCTTCAGCTCCGGATGCTCGGTTGCATATTGCGCGAGTGGAATGGAACGCTGAGCTGCCTCAATGGCTTGCAGGAATGCACGTCCGCCTGCTTCAGTGCCCATAGGATGTCCATGAATACCGCCACCAGCATTAACGATAACATCTGTGCCAAAGTCGCGCAAAATGAGTGGTACAAGGCCTGGATGGATACCGGCTGAAGGCACTGGCATACTGGATCGTACAGGCAAATCAGATGAAAGCAACTGTTCCGTGATCGCCATATTTTCTTCCTTCGGCATCGTTACCGATCCATAAGGGGAAGGGAAGAGCACCAGATCGGCACCTGCAAGACGCATCAACTGGCCAAGTACAACCGAAGCCGAGATGCCGTAATGTGGTGAAGGATATAGTGCGCCTGCAAGTGCAGGGTGCGCCATAATGGGCACATTGATATCTGGATCACTGCTGAGTTCATGCAGGACATCATATCCGTAGGACAATACATTGAACAACAATGCATTCGCTCCTGCGCCAATGGCACGTTCAGCCTGTTGCTTCAGACGAGATGTAGGTCCTGTGAGATTGGTTGCATAAAGAAGCTTCTTACCGGTCTCCTGGCGTGCCTGTTCGGCAGCTTTCATGCAGACCTCGACTCTTTTTTCGATGGGTGTCAATTTATTCTCGAACAGAATCTCATCGTCCTTGATCAGATCAACGCCCCCAAGGGCCTGGCGAATAAATTGTTCACGCAGTTCATCTGCATTCAGCCCAATAACCGATTTGAAGATACTCATTAACAGTGGACGGTCATGAACACCAAGCAGATCACGAACACCATTCAGTCCAAACTTGGGTCCAGGGAATGCACGAAGGAAGCCATCCGAGAACCCAAGCTTTGTCAATTTGATCCGGCCATCCATTGAGATTTTGCCAAAGACGGTCACGAGCAGGGCAGGGATATCACGGCTGAAGTTAACATCAGGATATCCGATGGTAATATCGGCGTAACGCTCACCCGCAGCCATGCCATCAGCTTCATGGACTTCTACGCTGATTACTTCACCCAGATGCTTCTGCATCGCTTCACGCTGGGCTTGCGGCAACTCGGTCCAACTGCCTACGGTCATGCCGATCGCGATGGACTGAGCCTTCTTGCGAAAGTCTGCATGATCATCATGCAGACGATATGTGGCAGTGCACATGTTATTCATTTTAAATCCCCTTCCAAAGCAGCTCCCATCTCCCGTGAGCGCTCTGCACAGCGGTTGACGGCTGCGATTACATTTTCAAAGAAATCTCCTTCGTCCAGCGTCTTCAGTGCTGCCTGGGTCGCCCCTCCCGGGGAGGTCACATCACTACGAAGCTTCATCGGTTCCAAACCGGTTTGTTGTACCATACGTGACGCGCCCAGCACCGTCTGAACAGTGAGATCGCGAGATTGCTGGCTGGATAGGCCACCACGAATACCTGCGGCAATCATGGCCTCCATTAAATAGTATACATAAGCAGGGCCGCTTCCGGAAATCCCTGTGAGAACTTCGAGTTTATCTTCAGGCACGATGGTCACGATACCAACCGCTTCAAACATGGTCATGACCGTACTGCGCTGCTCATCCGTAATCTCCGCAGAGAAGGCAAGCCCGGTTGCACCAAGTCCAATGGTACTGGATGTATTCGGCATGGTTCTGGCGATCGGCTGTTTACGACCAAGCAAGGACTGCATCGTGCGGATCGATAATCCGGCAATGACAGACACGATCAGTTGATCAGGTGATAACAACGGACCCAGTTCGCGCAGCGCTGCGGCAGCATCTTTGGGTTTCATACAGAGTACAATGACCGGAGTGGAGGCAAGATGATCCAAGGATTGTGAGGCCGTTCCGGTATGTACAGCATAACGGGTGCTGAGCTCCTCCTGACGTTTCTGGTTGCTGCGGTTCAGCATCGTAATATCCTGAGGACGAACGACTAGGCGGGAGATCAGTCCGCGCACGATGGCTTCAGCCATCGCGCCTGCTCCGTGGAAAGTAATCTTCTGTTGTAGTAACGTCTGTTGCTCTTGACTCATATTTATCGTTCCTCCTATATAACTGGTGCTGGGATATTATTGACGAATCTGTCCATTGCCTGTAATACGATATTTGGTTGATGTCAGTGCTGGCAGTCCCATAGGTCCACGTGCATGCAGTTTCTGGGTACTGATTCCGATTTCGGCTCCATAGCCAAATTCAAATCCGTCGGTGAAACGCGTGGACGCATTGTGATAGACGGCTGCTGCATCCACATCATGCATGAAGCGTTCCGCATGGGCCGTATCCCGCGTTACGATGCACTCGGAATGTTTGGTTCCGTAATGTGCGATGTGCTGCATCGCTTCGTCCAGGTTCTCGACCACACGGATATTCAAAATGTAGTCGTTGTACTCGGTCGCATAGTCTTCCTCGGTTACCTCAAGGGCAGAAGGAACTAGACGGCGCACCGTGTCGCAACCTTTCAAGATCACATTGGCCTCACGGAATTGCTCGGCAAGAGCAGGCAGATGCTCTTCCGCATAAGCGGCATGCAGCAGTAACGTTTCCATGGAATTACATACCGATGGACGTTGTGCCTTCGCATTAATGGCAATTTCGGCTGCCATGACCGGATCAGCTGATTCATCCACATAGGTATGACAGATGCCTGCACCGGTTTCAATAACAGGTACGGTTGCATTGGCAACCACATTACGAATGAGGGAGGCCCCGCCGCGTGGAATGATGACGTCCAGCAGTCCGTTCAACTTGAGCATTTCATCCACGGAAGCACGATCTGCATCCTCAACCAGTTGCAGAGCATCAGCAGGCATGTCTGTCGTTGTGAGTGCCTGATGCAGCACCTCCACAATTTTGCGGTTGGAGGACAGGGCAGAGGAGCCGCCGCGCAAAAGCACTGCATTACCTGTTTTGAGACATAATCCGGCTGCGTCCACGGTTACATTAGGTCGAGCTTCGTAGATGATACCGATCAGACCAATCGGCACTCTCCGTTTTTCAACATGCAATCCGTTAGGACGGGTGAATGTCTCCAATACTTCACCGACTGGATCAGGCAGATCTGCAATCTGACGTAATCCTTCAGCAATGCCTGCGATACGCTCCTTATTAAGTGCGAGTCGATCCAGCATGGATTCCGGCGTGCCTTGTTCTCTGCCTCGTACCAGATCTTCGGCATTTGCCGAAATGATGGAATCCGTCGCCGTAATCAATGCATCTGCCATGACACGCAGGGCCGTATTTTTCTGTTCTGTATTCAATCGGTTCAGCTGTGGAACCGTGGCTTGAGCTTTGCTGGCTTTTTCTCTAACTTCACTCATCTTAATTCCTCCTCATATATATAAAGTTAAAATTTTAAACACATGTTGGACTAAAGATTATTCACACAGACACTACGATGACAGAATAACCTTCCAATCGCTGTTATCCCCAGATTTTTTCGATTCCCTTTTCTAAAGGGAAAAATCCGGAGATAAGCGTATGCTTCCGATGTAGCTTTCTTTCAGAAAGCTTTTAGGCGAACGCTCCGCTTTTTCAGGTTTTTTCTGTCCTCTCCGTTACGTGTAAATGATTAGTTTAACTTAATATAGCTTCATGTTTATTTTAACGTAATCCATTCGTCTCTATGAATAACTTCAAGTCTATGGATGCTAGCGAGTTGTTTCATCACTTCGCCACTGGGAAGTCCGGCAATGAGTCGAAGCTGATCATCATCATAATTGACAATACCGCGACCGAGCAAGGTGTCATCCAAACCAATGACCTCTACGACGTCTCCGGCGTGGAATGTTCCCAGTACCCGCTTGACCCCTACAGGTAGAAGACTGTGGCCCCCATGGACAAGGGCCTCTTCAGCACCATCATCCACAACGACGGTACCCAGCGGAGTAGACATGAAGCCGAGCCACTGCTTTTTACGGGATAGCGAAGCGAGTCGTGTCTCAAAGTAAGTTCCTTTGCCCGTGCCATCAACCGCCTTCTGCATATCTCCGGGTTCTTTCACACTTCCCACGAATACAGGTACGCCTCCACGTGTAGCAACCTTGGCTGCATCGACTTTGGATCGCATTCCGCCTGTACCAACCGTTGATCCTGAACCGCCGGCAAAAGCGTAGATCTCAGCCGTTATCTCGGGGATACGGTCGTAACGCACGGCAGACGGATCTTTCCGCGGATCTGCGGTGTACAGCCCGTTGGTATCGGTAAGAATGATCAGATGCTGTGCCTTGACCAGGTTTGCAACCAACGCGGATAACAGATCGTTATCACCAAACTTCAATTCATCCACCGATACCGTATCATTCTCATTGAAAATCGGAATCACTCGCTGTTTGAGCAGCTCTTCTACGGTCATGCCTGCATTACCCATGCGTTTACGACTGTGAAAGTCTGTGCGGGTTAACAGAATTTGCGCCGTAGTAACGCGGTGCGCTGCAAAAGCCTGTTGATATGCCTGCATCAGTAATGCCTGCCCAACGGCCGCTGCGGCTTGTTTCTCATGCAGCAGTTTGGGGCGCTGAGGGTAGCCGATCTCCCGGAATCCGGCCGCTACCGCTCCAGAGGTGACCAAAAGCACTTCATGGCCCTGATCAGCCAATGCTGCAATTTCTCCGGCAAAAAAAGTGATCGAACTGCGATCCAGACCGCCTTCTTCCGTTGTAAGCGAGCTGCTTCCAATCTTAACTACAATACGTGAAGTCATGGTTTCACTTCCTTAAACATGATTAATAAGTGCTTCTGGAGCAGGCTTTAGCGGGTACAAAAAAAACTCCCGCCCTTTAGTTAAAAAGGACGAAAGTTCGTTACTTCCGCGGTACCACCTTTATTGATGATTAGATCATCCGGCTTCATGCCCTGTAACAGAAGGCACTGTCCTGTACGTAACAGGCCGCTCAGGGGTAGGTTTCAGAGAAGAGTCGCGGTAAATTCTTTCAGCAGGGTGGAATTTACTCTCTGGGCGCGACTGATATTCTCTTACTGGTCCCGTCATCACGTTTCGTTCAATATTTCTTATAACATACCATGGAAACTTGGCATATGCAAAGGGGTTATGGTCCTGTAAATTACTTGAATAAATTCAGCTTGCCAATCCGCTCCACAGCTTCGCGTAATCGGTTTTCATCACTTAGCAGTCCTGCGCGTACATAGCCTTCACCATGCGAACCAAAACCAATACCTGGGGCTACGGCCACCTTGGCTTCTCGCAGTAACAAGTCTGCAAATGAAGCGGAGGTATAACCGGCAGGTACAGGCAACCAACTGAAGAATGAACCTGCTGGTTTCGAAGCTTGCCAGCCAATCGAGGATAGAGCGTCATAGAACGCATTGCGACGGGATTCGTAACGTGAAACCAGCGAGGCAACACATTCCTGGGAGCCAGTCAGTGCTTCTGTTGCCGCAGCTTGAATCCCACCAAAAAGACTGACATAGATATGATCCTGAAGCTGATTGATTTTAGAGACAATCTCTGCGTTACCAAGTGCGAATCCAACACGCCATCCAGCCATATTGTATGTTTTGGATAACGTATAGAACTCAATACCCATTTCTTTGGCACCAGGGGCTTGCAGGAAACTTACTGGACGGTGTCCGTCGAATCCAATTGCACCGTAAGCAAAGTCGCTGGCAACTACGATTTGATTTTGAATGGCAAATTCAACCGTATCTTCGTAGAACGAAAGGGGTGCCGTTGCTGACGTTGGGTTGTTGGGATAGTTCAGGAACATCAGCTTGGCCTTCTCCCGATCTTCCGCAGTAACGGCTTCGTAATCAGGCAGGAATGCGTTGGACTCCAGCAAAGGCATAAATGACATGTTTGCTTTGGCGAGTGCTACACCGGACCAGTAATCCGGGTAGCCTGGATCGGGAACGAGAACGGTGTCGCCAGGGTTAAGCAGGACCTGAGGTAACTGAACCAAGCCTGTTTTGCCTCCGAACAGAATGGCTACTTCAGATTCGGGGTCCAGATCAACATTGTAATCTTCCTTATAACGTTTGGCGACAGCTTCCTTCAGGAAAGAGTACCCTCTAAAAGGGGAGTATTTGTGATAAAGGGGATTTTCAGCCGACTCTTGCAGTGATTTCACAATATGGGGTGGTGTAGGTGTATCCGGGTTCCCCTGACCCAGGTTAATCACGTCATGCCCACTTGCGATTTCACGATTTACATTTTGAACAAGGGTGGCAAAAAATTGCGTTGGGAGCTGTGTCATTACATCAGAAGTCGGTATCGTAAAAGCTGAACGAGCAGTTGTTTGGTCTGAATGGGTCATTATATTGATCACTCCGGTTATTAAAGATGGCAAATAGTTCTCATTAATTTATCACGCCAATCCCGAGCTGTATAGAGGGAAATACACTTGATTATACAGTACATAGGAGCAAAGAGCGGAGTATTGTACAAAACTGAAAGTGCTCATTTCGTTTTGTCCATTGAGATGAGAGAAGCCATGTTTTATGATAATATCCGATAATGATAATCAATATCATTAATTAATTGCACAACGCACATGATATAGGGGGAGAAATAGAAATGAAAAAGGGCATTCGAAATACGGCAGTATTATTTACGGTTACGTGGGTATCCATTCTGCTGCTGGCTTGTGGAAATCAGGCTGCAACACCTGCTGCTGGCACAGATGATTCCAAAGCAGCCACAGAAACAACAGAGACCACGACTGCAGTGGAAGAAACGAATGAAGGCGAGACCCGACTATTCAAAGATTGGACTGGCCATGAGGTTGAGGTCCCTGTGAATCCGAAGCGAGTCATCTATCATGGAGAAGTTACAGGGGATCTGCTCGCGCTTGGTGTTGTTCCTGTCGGCATACTTGGTCAAGAGGGAACCGTATTCGATGATCAGGTTGCTCAGGCAGAAGATGTAGGATTTCCGATCAGTGTGGAAAAGGCGCTAGCCTTGAATCCAGATCTGATCATTTTCTCGAACAGTGATGAGGCACAATACGATCAGATCGCGAAGGTTGCACCTACGGTTACATTTGATTCGTTCGGGTCAATAGAAGATCGTATGCGTATCCTTGGCGACTTGTTGAACAAAAAGCAAGAAGCGGAGGTTTGGATTACGAATCATCAAAAAGCTACAGAAGAGATGTGGAAGCAACTTCATGAGAACGGATTGAAAGAAGGGGAGACTGCTTCGGTGTTCACCATGTATCCCGGAAATCGTCTGTTTGTCATGGCGGGTGCAGGATTGCCACAGTTGTTATATGGAAAAGACGGGCTGAAGCCAACTGCGGAAATTCAGAAAGTATTGGATCAAGATATGGGATTCGTAGAGATTTCGACTGAGAAATTATCTGAAATTGCCGGTGATCGGATATTTATTCTGGATCCTGTGACCGACGATGCGAAGCAATCCACCAAGGAATTGCTGGATAGTTCAATCTGGAAGAACCTGCCTGCGGTGAAAGAAGGAAAAGTATATCGTTTTAATATCGTAAAAGCTTCAAGTGATGCCCTTTCCAGGGAGTGGCTGTTACAAGAGCTGCCGAAACAGATGATTCAATAATTTGTGATGAGTTAGTGAGGTAGCAGTAACACCTTTGAGTAATGCAGTTATAAAAAAAGTAAAAGGAGCCTTCAACATTTCGTTGAACGCTCTTTTTTGCTGAATAACTCATATCTGGATTATTAACAATTGCTCGCTTATAATCAGACCATACAGAATGATTGATAATTATTCTCATTTTAGAAAAACGAGGTGAACCGAAATGCAGGCTCTGGATGCCGATGAAGGAGCGTTGTTCTTTTCAGCATTCATGTTTCGGCTGGATCATCTGGTACTACGAATTGAGCCACCTGAACAGGGGATGCTGGAAGTTGATTGCGAGAAACATGCGTTCCTGATCTGCGAAGAAGGGGAGGGGCGGTTATATATTGGAGATGCACAGTATCCGTTTACTACGGGATGTGTTTATCCACTTTCTCCGGGGGAGGGTTACCAGATTGAACATCGCAATGACTCGGAATTGAAATACATCGTGATGAACTTTGATGTTATTCATGTGTTGACGGGCGATCCGGAGCTCTATACCCGCCCTGTATTTGAGCACAGAAACCAATTGAATGGCTATCCATACGCTCCGTTAAGTGGGCTGTTGGAACAGATGTATGTCATTCGGAACTATAAAACAGATGCCGAATACAGTCGTCTGAATGCACAGTTCCAAAAATGGATGGAGATGATCATTACCCGGTACACTTCTCCAAAGACGGAGCAGAGTATGGAAGCAAGGCTGCACAGTACAATTCAGTATGTGGACGACCATTATACTGAAGAAATCACCGTACAGAAACTGGCACGTCTTGCGGAGATCAGACCTGTTCAGTATACGGTCCTGTTCAGACAACTCACAGGTCACAAGCCACTTGATTATGTAAATCATGTACGCATTAAACATGCCAAGGAATGGCTTCGCAAATCGGATGAACCTCTGCGGGATATCGCGAGCCGCGTGGGGTTTAAGGATGAGTATTATTTCAGCAGACGTTTTCGCCAAATGACCGGATTATCCCCTCGTCAATATGACAGATCCATTCAGCAGCAGACGTTGGTACAAGACTGGTTGGGTCATGATGTGAATATTCCAGTAAACCCGAAGCGAATTATGTATTTCGGAGATTCCGCCGGGGATCTGCTGATGCTGGGCATTCCGTTGCTGGGAGATCAGACCTATGACGCGATTGCTCCGGTTAATGTGGAAGCAGCTGTTCTCATGAAGCCGGATTTGATTATTTTTGATAGTAGCAATGAACAGCAGTATGAACAACTTTACCGGATTGCACCGACGCTTGCTTACAATTCACATGCCACGTTGGAAGAACGAATGCGCAGATTGGGCAGCTGGTTTGGCAGACAACCGCAGGCTGAACAATGGCTAACCTCCTATGCGGAGCGTACTGAGCAGATGTGGGCGAAGATCCATACTGTAATTGAAGAGGGGGAAACGGCATCCGTATTTACATACCATCGGGGTGCACGATTATTTGTTATGGGCAATATCGGTCTGGCGCCTATGTTATATCATCCAATGGGATTCAGGCCAGTTACCAAAGTAAAGGAAGCACTTGCGGCAGGCAGAGCCTATAAGGAAATTTCGGCTGAAGCGGTACGTCAGTACGCGGGAGATCATGTGTTTGTTATGGTGCCTGAGGAAGTTGTGGCAAGACAGGCTACAGAGATGCTGATGAAAAGTCCCAGTTGGCGGACCCTTCCGGCTGTGCAGAATGGTCGGGTATACCCTGTGGAGGAGTCAATCTGGAATGTGGGTGATGCGCTCACGAGTGATCGATTGTTGACCCTGCTCCCTGAGTTGTTGTGTGCAGGTTCATAATAAAAACAGGCTTGCAGTCTTCAAGAGGATCAAGCTATGATAGCAGGTATTACGGTTCAGAGGAGTGCTTGTCATGACAGAAAAACAACAGGGAGAAATGCGTGTAGCCCTGATTCAGGGCGATATTCAACTCGGAGACCCTGAGGCCAATCATAAACATATGCAGACGTTGCTTGAGCGTGCGGTAGAACAATATCCGGATCTGGGGCTGGCTGTGTTACCTGAGATGTGGAATACCGGATACGCTTTGACTCAAATTCATGAACTCGCTGACCCGGAAGGCCAGAAATCTCGGGAATGGCTGTCTGCTTTTGCTCAAAAACATCAAATTTCCATCGTTGGCGGTTCAATTGCCGAGAAAAGGGATGGTCAAATATACAATACAATGTACGCTTATGATCGTGAAGGAAAACAGGTAACACGATACGATAAATTACATTTGTTCCGTCTGATGGACGAGGAGAAATATTTACAGCCAGGTGCGGAACCTGAAATTTTTGAATTGCAGAACGGTCTTACAGCGGGTGCTTCGATCTGTTATGACATCCGGTTCCCGGAACTTGCCCGTACCCTTGCTCTAAACGGGGCCAAAGCATTGATTGTACCCGCCGAATGGCCGAACCCTCGTCTGCACCACTGGCGTACGTTGCTTACAGCACGAGCGATTGAGAATCAGATGTATGTGATCGCCTGTAACCGTGTGGGTAAAGGGGGAGAGACCGAATTTTTCGGACATTCACTTATCATTGATCCTTGGGGTGAGATTGTGGCTGAAGGTGGCGAAGGGGAAGAGATCGTGACCGGAATTATTCGTCCATCTCTGGTAGATGAGGTTCGCAGACGGATTCCCGTATTTGAAGACCGTCGACCTGGCGTTTATTTTGGCGAAAAATAAAAACTGAAATAAAATTCTTCAGAAAAAGTGTTTATTCTTCCAGGACGCGGGTAATGATAACTATCCCGTCACCAAGGAGGATGATCAATCAATGGACAACCATGTGAAAGATACGCTCAGGAGACTGGAACAGGATAACACAAGGGAAGATCACTTAAGGGCATTCTTAGAGAATGGAGCAGGAGGGCTATCACCCCCTGATTCAACTGTTCAGGACGAAGGCCGTGTAATGAATCAGCAAAACAGGCTGACAAGCGATCGTAATTTGCGTAAATAAACCGCCAAACATGAAGTTTTCTTATGTACATTTCTACGTTAACATTATAAATTAGCATTGAAGCTTAACAACTTAATAAGCAACATTGTACTGTAACCAGTTACTGTGATTGCGATGTAAGAACTCTATCCTGCGGATGCGGGAAACGAGTATATGACAAAGGCTTGGCCCATAAGGGTCAAGCCTTTGTTTTGTTTCAGTATGAAATGTACCTATACCATAGAGCAATTCCTTAGTCTCCCTTTGACAGTTCGGCCACGGTTTGTTGAAACGTATGGATGAATGCTTCGGCTGCCTTCGACAGCACTCTGCCTTGACGATAAGCCACAACAAGTGTTCTGCTAGGAGTAGGCTCAGCAAGTGGCACATACACAGGCACGAATTCACTGCGCGGCGCACGGGCAATAAAGCGTGGAACCAGTGTAATGCCCATACCTGTGGCGACCAGCGACTGAACGGTTTCAATATTGGTGCTCTCAAACACAACTTGGGGATCAAAACCGGCTTGCTCACAGAGATCAAATGTAAGTTTGCGGAAACCCTGTCCTTTTTTCAATACAACAAAGGGTTCATCCCGAAGCTCTTCAATTCGCACAGGAATCGGATGTTCCGGATCTGCCCTGCGTGCCAGAGGGTGATTCGGGGGAACTGCCAAATCAATCCGTTCTTCTCCAATGGTTACATAAGACAAGCTTGGCTCTTGTAAAGGAAGAGATAGCAGACTCAGATCAGCTTTGCCGCTTGCTGTCAATTTCTCAAGCGTAAGTCCCGAGTCTTCCAATAAAGTGACCTCGATCTCGGGATAAGCTTGTTGGAACGCCGGAAGCACGTGTGGGAGCAAGTGTGAGCCAGTGATCGGCATGCTGCCCACAACGACTTTACCTTTGCGAAGCTGGGAGATGTCTGACATTTCCTGACGCAATAACTCCACGGCATCTACGATCTTTTGGGCTTGCTCGACAAACGTAACACCGGCATGGGTTAACTCCACGGTACTTGTATTACGCTGAAAAAGGAGTACACCCAATTCTTTTTCCAATTTGGATAATTGCTGGCTTAATGAAGGTTGGGCAATATGCAGCTTCTCTGCTGCCCGGGAGAAATTGCGTTCGGCCGCAATCTGCAGCGTATATTGAAGTTGTCTGAATTCCATCGTCATTGGTCATTCCTTTCGTTATGCCACCATTATATCACTACAGATGAAGAAATCATTAATTTCGCTTAACCGCTTGCACTCCATAAGAAGAGTTGATATACTGATTTTGAAAACGCTTAAGAGAACCACTTACCCGGGTAAAACAAAATCAACGTTTTCATATGTGCCAGCTTCAAGCTTCAGCACGGAACCATTTCAAATGTTTATTTTCTTTTTCGTTCATATAATTGAATAACAGTTCATCCAACGATGGCGTGTTACTGTTCGGCAGGCAAGACCTAGATTGGGTGGGAAGAGTTTCTTTTTCCTACCCTTTTTAGGTCTTTTTTTGTTCCCATCAAGAAGAAATGACGGAGGTGCACCATGAATCACAAACAATTAGCTCAATCGATAATGGAACTGGTCGGTGGCAATGATAATATCAATACGGTAATTCATTGCTCTACCAGGCTCAGACTTACCCTGAAGAATCCGGATATGGCGAAAACCAGCGAAATTAAGAGCCTGGATGGTGTCATTGGCGCAGTGAACAGCGGCGGGCAATATCAGGTAATTATCGGTAATGACGTCGGATACGTCTACAATGAACTTGCCAAGATGGTGGATACCCAGCAATCAGGCGAGGTTCAAGAAAAGCAAAAAGCAGATTACAGCCCCAAAGGTCTGTTTAATACCTTTGCCAGCGTCATTGCAGGCATTTTCCAACCTATTATCCCGGCTATTGCTGCCTCGGGCATGCTCAAGGCACTGTTGTTACTGGCGACCGTGACCGGCCTGATGTCCAAAGAGAGCCAGACCTATACCGTTTTGAGTGTCATGTCGGATGCTGCCTTTTATTTTCTGCCGATTCTACTGGCCTATTCCAGTGCAAATAGATTTAAAACCAATCCCTTTGTTGCCGTTCTGTTCGGTGGCATCATGTTACACCCGAATATGATTGGTCTGCTTGGCGGTGAAGATCCGGTGTCCTTTATTGGCATACCTGTTGCTTCCGTACAATACGCCACATCTGTAGTACCGATTATTTTAACGGTCTGGTTCATGTCTTATATTGAAAGGTTCGCGGACAAGATCTCACCAGGGCCGGTCAAAATTTTCCTTAAACCATTAATTGTTATTCTCATTGTTGCTCCAGTCGCCCTGATTGTACTTGGACCTCTGGGGATGTATCTCGGAACGGGAATGTCCAACCTGATCTATTGGATTCAGGATAAGATTGGATGGTTGACCGTTGTCATTATGGCTATATTGATGCCTCTAATTGTCATGTTCGGTATGCATAAAGTATTTTATCCTATTATTTTCGCAGCCTTGGCTTCACCTGGATACGAGACACTGGTGCTGGTCGCGATGCTGGCATCCAATATGGCGCAGGGAGCAGGCGCACTGGCGGTGTCATTCAAAACCAAAGATATCAAGCTGAAACAAGTCGCTTTGTCTGCAGGAATTTCAGGTGTATTCGGTATCACGGAACCCGCTCTGTACGGTGTACATTTAAGGCTCAAGAAAACGCTGTTTGCCTGCATGATCGGCGCCGGAGTCGCTGGGTTGTTCGCAGGTATTGTGAATCTCAAGGCATATGCTGCCGTGGGTCCGGGGATTGCCTCTATGCCCATGTTTATCAGTGAAGATCATATGAATATTATCTATGCGATCATTACCATGTTGATCTCTGCCATTGTCGCGTTTGTCGCCGTATATGTCATTGGATTTCAGGATGTTGTTCCAACAGCAGTGCCGATGGCGGATAGCTCCGCAGCCAAAGCCGGGGGCGAACCTGAAATCCAGCCATCTACAGGGATCAAATCGAAAAAGATCGTTTTTGCTCCATTGGAAGGTAAGGTGCTGCCTTTAAGAGAGGTGAAGGACGAAGCCTTCTCACAAGAGGCCATGGGACAAGGTATGGCGATTCAGCCAAGTGTTGGCAAGGTGTTTGCACCATTTGATGGTACCGTTGAGACGGTGTTCCGTACTAAACATTCCATCGGTTTGAGATCGGTAGAGGGGGTAGAACTTCTGATTCATGTAGGATTGGATACGGTGAAACTGAAAGGCCAGCATTTTGATGTAAAAGTGAACGAGGGAGAACAGATCTCTCATGGTCAGCTCCTGATCGAATTTGATCTTGAAGCCATACAAGCCGCAGGTTATGACACCACGACCCCTGTAATTGTGACCAATTCCTCGGATTATCTGGAGGTACTGGGCAATGAATTTGCGGCGATGACGGGACCGGGAAAACCATTAATTACGGTGTTATAAACCGCTGAAATATGAATGAAAGGCAGGCAGCCTGATATGGAAGTCATAAAAATACTGAATTCGAGCATTGTTCTTGCCAGACGCGGTGAGGATGACAAGGAAATTATTGTGATGGGAAAAGGCATCGGCTACAGGAGCAAACCGGGAGATGTCGTGGGCGAGGATGAGATCGAGAAGATCTATGTCCTTGAAAATGAAACAATCTCCTTGGATCTCACCGCCCTGATGAAGGAAACGCCAAAAGAATATCTGATTCTGGCTGATGAAATCATCTCCCATGCCAAACATACATTGTCCCGCCATCTGAGTGATCATCTCTATGTCGCATTAACGGATCACCTGTATATGGCCATGAAGCGATTCAAGGACAATATGACGATCCAGAACCGAATGCTGTGGGAAGTGAAAAAGTTCTATCCGCAGGAGTTCAGTATCGGGTTGCATGGCCTGTCTCTCATTCAAAAACAGCTTGGTCTCTCCTTGCCTGAAGAGGAAGCAGCGAATATCGCCTTTCATCTCGTTAATGCCCAGCAGAATGATGACAATATGAATCAGGTCATGCTGATGACGGGTACAGTCAAGGATGTACTCAATATTATCAAAATTCACTATCAAGTGGAGCTGGATACACACAGCATCAACTATTCACGCTTTTTGACCCATTTGCAGTTCTTCATTCAACGGCTTTTTGAGCATAAAACGTTAAACACGCAGGATCATGAGCTCTTTGAGCAGATTGCAAACAAATATCCGCAGGAAGAAGCCTGCGTACTGCTGATCAAGGATTATATAGAAGCCCGGTTTGAACATACGATCTCCAATGAGGAGATGATGTATTTGATTATTCATATCAATCGGGTGATGAGTCGTAATTAAGCAAGAATTCAGAAGTTAAAGAGTTAGTTCAAGGAGGAATACACAATGACCAATACAACAAGAACGTTTCCAGAAGATTTTCTATGGGGAGGGGCAATAGCTGCCAATCAGGCGGAAGGAGCCTGGAATGTGGACGGCAAAGGTCTATCTACAGCCGACATTGCTATCTATCGAAAAGGTGTGGCCAAGAGTGAATATAAGAAACACAATGCGATCAATGAAGAACAGATCAAGACTGCGATGGAGTCTACCTCGGATAGAGAGTATCCGAAACGCAGAGGCATTGATTTTTACCACCGTTATGAGGAGGATCTAGCCTTGTTTGGGGAGATGGGTCTCAAAACGTTGCGCTTATCTATTGCATGGACCCGTATTTTCCCGAATGGCAACGAAACAGAGCCGAATGAAGCCGGTTTGCAGTTCTATGACCGTGTTATTGATGGCATGCTGAAACAAGGGATTGAACCATTGATTACGTTGTCCCATTACGAGATGCCGATGTATCTGGTGAATCATCACGGGGGATGGACGGATCGGAAAGTTGTCGATTATTTTGTTCACTTTTGCAAAACCGTGTTCACCCGTTATAAGGACAAAGTGAAGTATTGGATTACATTTAATGAAATTGACAGCATTGTTCGTCATCCGTTTACGAGTGGTGGTATTGTTCCGGAGCGTTTCGAAAATGTGGAGCAGGCCGTATATCAGGGGTTGCATCATCAATTTGTAGCGAGTGCGCTCGCAGTGAAATACTGTCATGAGATCATTCCAGGTTCCCAGATCGGATGTATGCTTACCAAGTTGACGACGTACGCTCATACATGTAATCCCGAAGACGTACTTGTTGCTTCCCGGGATAATCAATTCAATCTTATGTTCACGGATGTACAGGTGCGGGGAGCGTATCCATACTTTACGAAGAGATTTTTTGCCGAAAAAGGGATTAACCTCGATATGCTTGCGGGAGATGAGGAGATTCTGAAATTACACACTGTGGACTTTATCTCATTCAGTTATTATATGTCCCTGGTATCAAGTGTGGATGGCGACCGATTGGAGCAGGTGAGTGGCAATACAACTGGAGGGGTGAAGAACCCGTATCTCCAAACCAATGATTGGGGCTGGCAGATTGACCCGGTAGGTCTGCGCATCTCACTGAATGAACTGTACAGCCGTTACGAGGTGCCCTTGTTTATCGTTGAAAATGGGATTGGAGCGGTAGACACGATTGAAGCTGATGGTAGCATTCAGGATGATTATCGTATTGATTATTTCCGCTCTCACATTGAACAGATGCATGAGGCGATTCTGGACGGTGTTGAACTGCTGGGCTATACCAGTTGGGGAGTGATTGATCTGATTAGTTATTCTTCTTCAGAGATGGAGAAACGATATGGCTTTATTTATGTAGATCAGGATAATGACGGCAATGGAACACTGGAGAGAAAACGCAAGAAGAGTTTCTATTGGTACAAAGATGTGATTGCGAATAACGGTTTGTAATACGTTAGTAGGACAAGCACTCTTATAAGAAAGTAGGAAAGCAGCTCTGGATGCAGGGCTGTTTTTTTATGTTCTAGATAAAAAGCATTGACAGCGAAGAAGCGGGAACGTAGTATAAGACTTATATGATAATGATAATTGTTATCAATTGAAACCTCTTCACTAAGCAGTGGTTTGTTTGCTTTTCTCTCATTATAGGTTAAACCTATTACATCTATAGATATTATATCTTGGAACAATGAAGGACAGGGTGATATATTTATGTCATTCAAGAGCTTCACTTTTTAGAGGAAAACACGAGGCTCTTCCAAGGACCGAACTTATGATGAGGTGAAAATGATGAGTAAAAAAACGATGTTTGAGAAAATTTGGGAAAATCACGTGATTCATCAAGAAGAAGGCAAACCAAGCATTCTGTATATCGATCTGCATCTGGTGCACGAAGTAACTTCTCCGCAGGCATTTGAAGGTCTTCGTCTGAGTGGACGTAAAGTTCGTCGCCCTGAGCTGACATTTGCGACAATGGACCACAACGTTCCAACGAAAGACCGCTTCAACATCACAGATCCAATCTCCAAACAACAAATTGATACACTTTCGCAAAACTGCCGTGATTTCGGCGTGAAATTGTATGATCTGGACACCATTGATCAAGGCGTTGTGCACGTTATGGGACCTGAGCTGGGTCTGACTCACCCGGGTAAAACGATTGTATGTGGTGACAGTCATACGTCCACACACGGTGCGTTTGGCGCACTGGCATTCGGAATCGGAACAAGTGAAGTCGAGCACGTTATGGCAACTCAATGTTTGCAACAAGCGAAAGCCAAAACGATGGAAGTTCGTTTTGTCGGCAAACGTAACCCGGGGGTAACCGCGAAGGATATGATCCTTGCAGTCATCGCCAAATACGGTACAGACTTTGCAACAGGTTATGTTATTGAGTACACAGGTGAGTCCATCCGTGAGTTGAGCATGGAGGAGCGTATGACGGTCTGCAACATGTCCATCGAAGGTGGAGCAAGAGCAGGATTGATCGCTCCGGATGAAACAACATTCGAATATCTGCGTGGACGTGAATACGTACCAGCGGATGCAAAGTTTGATGAAGCTGTAGCAGGTTGGAAACAGCTTGTAACAGATGAAGGTGCCGAGTTCGACCATGTGGTTGAAATCGATGTGGAAACATTGATTCCGCAAGTAACTTGGGGAACAAGCCCTGGCATGGGAACTGACATTTCTTCGAAAGTTCCTGTTCCGGCTGAATTGCCTACAGAAAACGAACGTAAAGCGGCTGAAAAAGCGCTTGAATATATGGGACTTGAACCGGGAACACCAATCGCCGAGATTCCAATTGATTATGTATTTATCGGTTCTTGCACCAATGGTCGGATCGAAGATCTGCGTGCAGCAGCACAAGTGGCTAAAGGTCACACGGTATCCAGTCGGGTTACAGCGATTGTTGTACCAGGCTCGGGACGTGTCAAAATCCAGGCAGAACAAGAAGGTTTGGATAAAATCTTCACGGAAGCCGGATTTGAATGGCGTGATGCGGGATGCAGCATGTGTCTGGCGATGAACCCGGATGTATTGAAGCCAGGACAACGTTGTGCTTCGACTTCCAATCGTAACTTTGAAGGACGTCAAGGACGTGGAGGACGTACGCATCTGGTGTCTCCGGCAATGGCAGCAGCAGCAGCAGTTAAGGGCCACTTTGTGGATGTACGGGACTGGAATTTCAAAACGGAAGCTGCGATCTAACCAATAACAGACAGAAGGGAGAACGTTTAATATGGAAGAATTCAAAACATTACAAGGCATCGTTGCACCGGTAGACCGGGTCAATGTAGATACAGACGCAATCATTCCGAAACAGTTTCTGAAACGGATTGAGCGTACCGGATTTGGACAATTTTTGTTCTATGAATGGCGTTTTGATGAAGAGGGTAACAACAATGCTTCCTTCGAAATGAACAAACCTCGTTACGAGGGAGCATCCATCCTGATCTCACGTGCCAACTTTGGCTGTGGATCTTCCCGTGAGCATGCGCCATGGGCGATTATGGACTATGGATTCCGTTGTGTCATCGCACCATCATTTGCGGATATCTTCTATAATAACTGCTTTAAAAACGGAATCTTGCCCATCAAGCTGTCGGAAGAGCAGGTTGAAGACCTGTTCCAGCGTACAGCAACACATGAAGGCTATGAGATGAATGTGAATCTGGAAAACAAAACGATTACTGATGCATACGGACTGCATATCGATTTTGATCTGGATGAGCACCGTCGTCAATTCCTGTTGCAAGGATTGGACGATATCGGTCTGACTCTTCAACATGATGATGAAATCGCTGCTTACGAACAACGCCACGCGGCAAAATTGTTCGGTTAATCTCTAAAGTATCTTATAGCAAAAAGCTTCTGACTCCCGGAAGGAACCTTGTTCCGATCAGTGAGACAGAAGCTTTTTGTATTTCAGAAAATAAATTATATTCAATAAGTTATCTATATATGACATCATTGAAACGAAATCGATATACATTCATGAAAGAAGGTGAACATGGCTTCATGTGATATCCTTTTATCATCTTATTTCCGACTAAATATGACAACGTTGTAACCGGATGATCAGACAATATCTGATAAACTGATTAGTAGATTATGGAAGGTTACATAGCGTCATTGATGTTACGCTGCAGAGAATCAGGTCGGATGTTCAAAAGACAAAAAGAATGGTGGATGAGGTATGAAAAAATGGTCGGCAGCAGTCGTTTTTCTTCTGTTCCTATGTTTATTCCCAGTCATGGCCCATGCAGACACCACTCCCTCGATTGTACTGGACGGTGTAACCATTAACCAGCAGACGGGTGCACCTGCAGAGAATATCGGGAAAACGGTCATGGTTCCAATTCGAATTGTATCCGAGAACCTGGGTTATAAGGTGAAGTGGGAGAAGGAAACTCAGTCAGTCCAGGTTCAAAAAGGAAACAGTATGATTCAAATGACGGCTGGCAAAGATGCAGCTACAGTGAATGGAAACGTGGTGAACTTGGATTCGCCCCCACTGATCAAACAGGGAACTACGCTTGTTCCGCTACGCTTTGTTGGGGAAGGCATGGGTCTGCGTGTTGGCTGGGACAATGGAACCAAGACAGTAAGCCTATTTAGTATTCCTCCCGTAGTTGGAACGGAAGGTGACAGTGACCCCGTCGAGGCACCTGTCCCGGATGGTTTGACAGAACTTCAAGGCATCAGCTTCAGCGGAGATCGCTTGATTGTAGCAACAAACGGTAATATTAGCCCCAAAGTATCCAGTATTGGTGGGCCAGACCGAATTATTGTTGATCTGCCTTCAGCGACATTCTCTCAGGAATTCATTCAGGGACAAGCCTCTAACCCGGATGGCAGTGGACAGATTCTCGTTACGGATTCATCAATAGTTTCCAAAGTCCGGTATGCCATGTTCAGTAAATCGCCTTCTACCGTGCGTGTCGTTCTGGATCTGAATCAGACGGCTACAGCCAAATGGTCTGTTGGAGATAACAATGTCTTGCTCGTTGACCTGACAGCCACGAGTGGAGAACCGACAAGCCAACCGGCAGTACCTACGAATGATGGTAAAACGATTGTGGTCATTGATCCGGGACATGGTGGTCGTCAATCGGGTGCAGTGAGTCTGTCAGGAGCTTATGAGAAGGATTTCAATCTGGCTGTAGGGCTGAAGGTACAGGCAATCCTGCAACAATACCAAAATATTCAAACGGTCATTACACGCCAGGATGATACAGAGCTTTCTCTTAAACAGCGCGTAGATATTGCTGAATTGAATCAGGCAGATATTTTTGTGTCCATTCATGGAAACAAATTTACAACACCCGTACCAAATGGCGTTGAAACGCTCTACAGCCGCAAGGAAAGCAAGACTTTGGCTGATACTCTTCACAAATATGTTTTGCCGATAACAGGACTCAAGGATCGTGGGGTTAAAACGGCGAGTCTGCATGTGACCCGTGAAACAACCATGCCTGCAGTGTTACTTGAATTAGGTTTTTTAAGTAACCCAACGGATGAAGCAGTCATGCTCACAGAAGAATACCAGGACAAATGTGCACAGGCGATTGTGGACGGAATCGTTGAATTTTTGGGACTGTAAATTGAATTGTGCGCAAATATGAAGGTTAGGGTAGTACGTTGTTTAGAGATGTATATTTGATAAATAAGGAAAAAAGAAGACATTAAAATGTAAAAAAAGCTTGATCTGACAACGTTTTTTTTCTGTTATGTTGGAATATATTCGCAACTTTTGAGCGCGAGGGGCGTCTAATAGGTGTCTGGTAATGCCCAAGCGGTCAGTCGGAGTTGGAAAATGACAACATGCGGCAAAAAAATATGAGAATGGTAGGGGTGAAGGATGAAGAAGTTCGGTTTTTTGGTACTGTTATTTGTCTTTGGGCTCGTATTCCCGGGCTATAGTCACGCAGCAACAGACACGAAAATTATCCTAGACGGAAAAGAAATCGTACAGCCATCGGATACAAAAGCGGAAATTATCAACAGCAAGGTGATGGTTCCGATCCGGGTTGTGTCCGAGAATCTTGGATATAGCGTGGAGTGGAAGCAGCAAACGCAAACGGTGACTATCAGCAAAGACAACACTGCCATGCAGATGATTGTTGGACAGAAGACGGCAACGGTGAACGGCAGTAACGTAAACCTGGATGCCCCGCCACTCGTGAAAAACGGTACTACACTTGTGCCTCTCCGATTTATTGGTGAGGAAATGGGCCTTAAGGTGGGTTGGAACAATACCACGAAGACGGTAACATTAGTTACCCAGAATTCAGGTTCCGGAAACGGGACAACCACTCCTCCGAACTCTGGCAATGAAGGCGGAGGATCGGATCAGGAAGGTCTTGTACTGGTGAACGGCATCAGCTTCAGCGACAACCGCCTCATGATAGCAACAAGCGGAAGTACGAAGCCGAACGTCTTCACGATGACAGGACCGGATCGAATCGTTATAGACTTGCCGAATACCGCATTTGCTGATTCATTCAGTGAAGGACAGGCTCTAGACAGCAACCAGAATGGACAACTCGTCGTTAGCGGCTATCCGGATGTGTCTAAGATTCGCTACTCGTTATACAGCAACAGTCCATCTACACTTCGTTTTGTGATCGATCTGTCGAGTTCGAAAGGGTACAGTGTGCAAAATGATTCCGGACTGATCATGATTAATCTTGACAATCAAAGTGGTACACCTGCTCCTCCAGTTGGTGATAATGGCAAGAAAGTTGTCGTTATCGATGCAGGTCACGGAGATCAGGATCCGGGGGCAATCGGTGTAACTGGTAAACGTGAAAAGGACTTCAATCTGGCAATGGCTCTGAAAGTGGAAGCCTTGTTGAAAAAAGAATCCAAAATTGACGTTGTGTTAACACGCAGCGATGATACATTTTTGGCATTGAAAGAACGTGTGAAGATTGCACAAGACATAAAAGCGGATATTTTCATCTCCATTCATGCTAACAGTGGCCCTGCTGCTGCGAACGGTGTAGAGACATTCTATACACGCTCCAACAGCAAAGAACTTGCTACTGTAATGCACAAGTATCTTTTGCAGTCTTCCGGACTGAAAGATCGTGGAGTGAAAACGGCAAGTCTCCATGTAACCCGTGAAACGACAATGCCAGCAGTTCTGCTGGAAGGTGGCTTCCTTAGCAACAAGAGTGACGAAGCAGCCCTGTTCACGGAGAGTTTCCAGAACAGCGTTGCCAAAGGGATTGTTGCAGGAATCAAGGAGTATCTGGGAATTCAATAAGGGACAAGCCCTTATGTTGAGGAGGCTGAGTTAGAATGAACAAGAAAATATGGATTGCAGCTTTGCTGGTAACGGTTATGGCAGTTGCTGCTGGATGTGGAAGCAAGCCAACAGCTGCTCCGAATCAGACGCAAGGCGCAGGAAACGAAACCAATGTGACCGAGGTTGAAGGCGAAACAATTACCGAACCGGTAACTGCTGAACCTGAAGAGAACACAACACCTACAGAATCCACAGAAGGCAGCTCGGAGGAAGCGACTACAACTACTCCGCCAAGCGAAACGTCTACGGAAACGCCAGCAACTTCCGAAGGCAATGAAAAGAAAACGATCACTGTATTCTATACGGATGAAGAAGAGCTGGAGTTGCACAAAGCTTCGGCAGAGATTTCATATGCATCGGAGGATGCCAAGTATAAGGCTGCCTTTGAATCATTGCAACAGAGCAAAGACAATAAACTAGTTCCATTGTGGGCTAAAGAGATTGAATTGAGATCTGTGCAGTTCAAAGATGGAGCACTTACGCTGGATATTCATATGCCAGATACGGCACGTCTTGGTGCAGGTGGAGAATCCTATGCACTGGATGCTTTGAAACAAACATTCTTCCAGTTTGATGAAGTGAAATCACTTGATTTACTGGTGGATGGTCAGCAGTCCGAGAGTCTGATGGGCCATGTGGATCTTGAACATCCAATGACAAGATCCGAATAGGCTGTACAGCATACTGATGTACCGTGAATTCACGGAATATGGGTCGTTTTACATGAGAGAGGGGAATCATAGGTGACTTTTAAATATAACCATACATCACACTCTAAAAAAGTAGTATCAGCCGTGCTTGCAGGCATGATGGCCCTTAGCGCCGGCGGAGCTGCCATGGCAGCAGAATCAACAGAAACGGGGCAGGGTCAGACTGCTGCAGTAACGAACACGGCTGCACCAACTGGTTTGTTCAGTGACATCAAGGTCGGATATTGGGCTGAAAAACATGTGTACAAACTGGCTTATCAAGGCATTCTTCTCGGTAATAACGGCCTGTTCCGTCCAGGAGACGCGGTAACACAGCAAGAAGCTGTAACGATGGCAATCCGTTTTATGAATCAAGAGGGCCAGTTGAATACCGACACGGCTGCGGCATTACCGACAAACATGGAAGTGGGGAATTATTTCAAGCCATATGTCGCGCTGGCACTTCAACTGGGGCTGATTGACAAGACGGAAGAATCAACGGTGGATGTATCCAAGACATCATGGGGCCAAAAACCGGCTTCACGGGAATGGATTACGAAATTGTTAATCCGTTCATTGGACAAGGATGCTGAAGCGAAGGCACAAAACAATCAATCTACCGGATTTGCTGATAATGCAAGTATCTCCGAAAGTGGTAAAGGTTATGTCAATCTGGCTGTTAGCCTGGATCTGGCCAAAGGTGTGGAAGGCAACAAATTCAATCCAACCGGTTCCGTAACCCGTGCTCAACTGGCTACCTTCTTCAGTCGTGGCGAATCGTTAACGGATACAACGTATCCGAACACATCCACGGGTTATGTGACTGGATTGAAAGATGGGCAGATCACGCTGGTTGTGGACGGCAAAGCCGTTAACTTCGCAGTGAACAGCAGTACACCTTACTTTACGAAAGACAGTGAAACTCGTGCCTCATCCACAGATGTGAAGTTATATACGAAAGTTATGGTTGTAGGTTCGGCAGGTGGGGCTTCCTATGTGGAAGTCGTTGATGCTACACCGCAGGTGGAAAGCGTTGAAGGTACTTTTGCGCGTTCATTGTCTGGTAATAAGATTGGTATCTTTGTGGGAGAAAATTACGAAACGTACAGTTATGATGAGGCAACTGCATTCATCGATCAGAATGGTAATGCAATCAAACTGTCCGATATTACAGCTGATAGCATCATTGAAGTACAGCGTGAGACATTCTCGGTTGACAAAAAAACAGTTGCTATTCGTGTGAAATCCGGCATTGTTAACAAAAGTGACAATGGCGTAATTGCTGAAGTTTCTACTTCTGGCAAAACGATCAAACTTGTCAATGCAGCGGGTGCTACAGAGCAGTTTGCATACAATGACAGTCTGCTTATCACATATCAAAACCGTATCCTGTCAGTGGCTGATCTTAAAGCGGGTAGTGCGGTGAAATATACCGTGAAAGACAGCATCGTGCAAACGATTGAGTTGTCTCAAGGTGTGGAGCAATCTGTGCGCGGAACACTGGTTGAGATCGGTGGCAACCAGTCCACGTTAACGTTCAAACGTGAAGGGGGTTCCCTTGAGGCGAAATTGCTGACTGAAAAGCCGGAAGTCATTATTAATGGCATTCAGGATGCAACGCTGAATGATCTCATCACGGATGCAACGAACGGGGATCAGGTGGAGCTGACATTGAACTCAGACGACCAGGTGACGCGTATTCAGGTGATTGGACGTCAGATGGAGCCCATGAACGGGGTAACGGTTGTATCGTACAACAGTAAAACAAAGGTACTTACTGTGCTGGACAACAACAAAAAGCCGTTTGTATTTACATTGGATGAGAAAACCAAACTGGACTACAATACGACGAAACCTACACTCGCTGGTCTGGAGTCGCTCCTAAATGATGGTCGCAAATTGGATCTGACCTATGTGGGAACACGTGCGTTGTCCGTTAAAGTGATTTACAAGTACGAAGGTACGATCAGCAACATTGACACATCGGGCAAAAAAATCAGTTTGTTGTCTGGTAATCAGACGATTACAGTGCCTTATACTACCGCTCCTACGGTTGAGATCTATAATAAATCCGGCGCAAGTCTGGGAGATTTGAAGATTGGTGACAAAGTGACCGTAACGCTTGGAGCAAATCAGGATGTGGTGCAGAAGGTTGCACTGAACACTGTGGCTCAATTCGAAGTGGTTGCCTTGGAAGCGAATAGTCGTATTCGAGTGAAATCGGATCTGTTAACAAGTCAGTTCTACGTGGATCAAGCGGTACTGACAGGAGAGAGTGGTCAGACAATCATGCCTTCACAACTGACAGCAGGCAACCTGATTAATGTAACGTTCGAAGGAGCTACGCCAAAAGCGGTTCAAGTCGTGAAGCGTACGCTGGCTGAAGTTACAGCGGTGGATGCTTCATCTGTAACGCTCAAGCAGTTTAACGGCCAGACTGAAACCGTGCCTGTTAGCGGTTCTGTTAAAGTCGTAAAATCTGGCTCCACCTTAACTTCACTGACTAGTCTTACGGTCGGGGATCGTGTGGAAATGACAAAAGATACGGATAATTCCACACGCTTCAGAGTACTGACTGTCATGAGCAAACAATTCTGGTCTTATGATGGCGTTGGTAACCAGGTTTTGGTTAAACGGGAAACGACAGCAGACACGAACTATCGTTTTGCACTCGGATCAAGTGTATTTGTTCACCAGGGTGACAATACTTTAAGCGTGCAATCTCTCAGAGATAATGATAATATTGTATTGTATCTCCTGAACAATGTTATTCTGGAGATTCAAAAACAGTAATCGTTTCTTTTCGAGGATCAAAAGAATGACCGTCTTGATACGGGATCTTTCCCGCATCAAGACGTTTTTTTTGCAAGCTTTTTGGGGGTCCCCGCAAAGCACTTGGATGAAGCTTCGAAGTAAGGCTCCTCAGAATGGAGTCATTTTGTGGGAGGTAGCTCTTCATGAATGCAGCGACGGTTAGACATATACTCGAAACTATGGAAGCAATGTTTCCTGATGCACATTGCGAATTAAATCACAGCAATGCATTTGAATTGACGGTAGCTGTCCTTTTGTCTGCCCAGTGCACCGATGAAACGGTGAACAAGGTAACTGCAGATTTGTTCCAAAAATACAGAAGCCCAGCAGATTATCTGGCGGTTCCTCTCGAAGAGCTGGAACAGGATATTCGGCGAATTGGTTTGTATCGGAACAAGGCCAAGCATATTCAGAACATGTGCCGAATTTTAATAGAGCAGTATGGCGGCGATGTACCACAGGAACATGATCAGCTTGTGACGTTACCAGGTGTCGGGCGGAAAACCGCGAATGTAGTTGTTTCCAACGCATTTGGAGTACCGGCAATTGCAGTAGATACTCATGTTGAACGAGTATCCAAGCGGCTGGCGCTTGCAGGTTGGGATGACTCCGTACTTGAAGTCGAGAAGAAACTAATGAAGCGCGTACCCCGGGATGAGTGGACTTTAACTCACCACCGGTTTATATTTTTTGGACGCTACCATTGCAAGGCACAGAACCCTGCGTGTCATATCTGTCCATTGCTGGACATATGCAGGGAAGGGAAAAAACGTATGAAAACGTCCCAAATCAGGAAAGATAAGGAACGTGTCACCACCCGAAAACGAAAAATAAATTAATGAGCAGAAAAGGATGAATAATCATGAAATGCATTTCCGTGTACACTGACAATTTTGAGGCCTTCTCCGATATTTTTGAACAAATCGTTGAACAGGAAATGGCTGAGAATGAAGAAAAAGAAGTAGAAGGCATCACAGTAAGCCATTCTGGCGACGTGCCTGAACATTATCTGGAGCGTATGTCCGTTAAACCAGAAGTTGTTGTCATGAGAGACAAAGGCAGAGACATCACAATTCTGCAACATGGACAAGTATTTGAAATTCTGCTGCCTTCCATGGAGAACGCAGTTTCATAAGAAATGATTAAACTATTGGTTCTGTTGCATTAATGTTATGAGGATCATTGTGGTTAAGGTGATCGCATCGCATTCATGCAACAGACACTTGGCGTAAGCATTTTGCTAAATGCCGAATATAAAACGTATTACAGATAAAACCGACTTGTTCGGTTTTATTTTTTTTAGATTATAGATTTATACGTTCATTTATGTATATTCAATTCCAACCGTTCAAATTCAAACTTGATAATGTTAAAATAAATGTTGTAAAAGAGATAGACGTCGAAACGGATGTCAAATTAGAGGAGCCAGGGGGAAGGCCAGTCATGTCCAGAACAGATTACCCAAAAGAAATGGCCAAACCTCTGCTTCCGCTGCGTGAAGCGATGGAGCAGACAGGGAACCATACGGCTGTACAGGCTTTAACGGATTTAATCAGCAAGGCGGAAACGAAACATCTGACGATTGCGTTCTGTGGTCATTTCTCTGCAGGCAAATCGAGTCTCATCAACAGTTTGTGTGGCAAGCGGGTGCTGCCTTCAAGTCCCGTGCCAACAAGTGCAAATGTGGTATCCATACGTAATGGTAAGCCGAGAGCACTTATTTATACTACTCCAAACGTAAGCGCTGACAATGGAGCAGGAACACTTGAAGTTTCTCCAGAGGAATTGGAGGCGTATTGCAAAAATGGTGGAGCTTACAGCTCAATTGAGGTATGGGATAATATTCCGCTGCTGAAAGATGATGCTGTTCTGCTGGATACACCAGGTGTGGATTCAACAGATCGGGGACACAGTCTCGCAACCCATTCTGCGCTCCATCTGGCGGATGTAGTGTTCTATGTCATGGACTATAATCATGTTCAGTCCGAGACAAACCTTTCATTTGCCAAGAGTCTGTCAGATTGGGGCAAACCGTTGTTTTTGATCGTGAACCAGATCGACAAGCATCGGGAACGTGAGCTTTCTTTTGACCAATATACCGAAGGTGTCGAAGTTATATTTGCGGCCTGGGAAGTCAGATATGACGGACTGTTGTTTACTTCCCTTCGCGACAAGGAGCATCGCTACAACCAGTGGGATGTGCTTCCGGAACTCATTGGACACATGATGCAAGAGAAGGAAGCGTTAATTAAGCACAGTTTGGCAAGTTCGGCCAATCATGTAACAGAGCAACACCTGACGAGACAAGCGGAGAAACGCGAGGATGAAGAGAATTCCCTCCTGGATGAGATCGGTGGCAAGGAAGGGATTGAACGCTTGGAACGGGAGCTGGAGCTTCTCGATCAACAAGCAGCAGATATTCGTACCGGGCCTTCGCGAGCGCGTGAGAAGTTCAGGGCAGAACTGGAACCTCTTCTGGCAAATGCAAATCTTACTCCTGCGGATATTCGTACGTCGGCTGCTGCCTATTTGGAGAGCCGTAAACCGGGGTTCAGGGTAGGCTTATTGTTCTCAGGCGGCAAAACCGAGCAGGAGAAACAGCGCCGTTCTTCTGAGCTGGTACGGCTATTACAGGATCAGGCTTCCGGACAAGTGGAAGTACATATTCGTACGATGCTTAGGCAGCTGGGTGAATCCCATCAGTTATGGGGAGCGGAGTGGGAGCAGGCGCTCAATACGGAACTGCCTGCTGTAGATGAAGCACTATTGGAGATAAAACGCAGTGCCAGTGCGGAAGTTTCTCCAGAGTATGTGATTCAATTCAGTAAAGATGTGCGGGGCGAGATTGAGGCCCGCTATCGCAGGTCGGCCATGATGCTGGCCGATCGCATGTTGGAAGTGCTGGCTGCGCAAGGCGAAGCCGCGCTCCAGGCCCTGGACGCCAGCCGCGCAGCGCTGCTGGCGCAATCTGCGGCGGCGGCGCGCTACACGGCGCTCCAGCGCAGCGCCGCCGCAGAGGCAGCAGGGCTGCGCAGCCTGCTGCCCGATGCGGGCCCCCTCCCCTCCGGGCTATTGCCGGAGGTGAAGGGCCCGCACGTGCCCGCGGTGCCTGAACCGGGCGAAGCTCCCGGTACGCTTGCGGGCACGTCAACGTCTGTGGCTGCGCAGCCACAGACGCCAGAGGCACCGCCAGCGCAGCGCGCAATCGCGGCGGCGGTGCCTGGGCCATCGGCGGCTGGCGCACAGCGCCGCCGACGCCTGGACGCAGCAGCGGCACGGCTCGAAGCCGCTGCTGCGCTGGTGGAGCCGTACCCCGCCATGGGGTCGGCGGTACGGGATCTGCGTGCACGCGCGGCTTCGCTTGCGGGCGGCACGTTTACACTGGCGCTGTTCGGAGCATTCAGCGCCGGCAAATCCTCCTTCGCCAACGCATTGCTGGGCGAAGCCGTACTACCCGTCTCGCCGCATCCAACAACTGCGGCGATTAACCGGATCATGGCTCCTGCCGGGGGCGCGGAGCATGGAACAGCCCGGGTCCGCATGAAGACCCGGGACGCCTTCCAGGAAGACCTCGCCTATTCCTTCCGTTTGCTTGGACTTGGGGAGCCTGGAGCGGAGTGGCAGAAGCGAGTGAAATCCCTCTCGCCACAGGATGTACATCCGGCGGGGCGTCCGCATTACAGCTTTTTGCAGGCAGCGGCAGCTGGTTGGGAAGAGACAGCGGACCAACTGGGTCAGGATGTGCTGGTGGATCTGAACGGCTACCGCAATTTTGTAGCGAATGAGAAGAAGTCCTGTTTTGTAGACAGTATCGACCTGTACTACAGCTGTGATGTGACGGAACAGGGAATCGTACTGGTGGACACGCCGGGTGCGGACTCCGTGAATGCCCGTCATACGGGCGTGACCTTCAATTATATGAAGAATGCAGATGCACTCATTTTTGTAACGTATTACAACCATGCTTTCTCACAAGGCGATCGGCAGTTCCTGAACCAGCTGGGACGTGTCAAAGACAGTTCTGCCATGGATCAGATGTTCTTTGTCGTGAATGCCAGTGACCTGTCTTCCTCCGAGGAAGAACTGGAGCAGGTTCTCGATCATGTGAGCACCCAACTGCGCAGTAATGGAATTCGGGCACCACGACTCTTCCCGGTATCCAGTATACTGGCGATGGAAGGCAAGATGGCTGGGGATTCGAAGCTGCTTGAGCAATCCGGTTTTATCCGGTTTGAGGAAGAGTTCAATCAATTTGCAGGCAGAGAATTAGCCGATCTTGCTGTCGGTGGTGCTTCCGAAGAGATGGCACGTGTTATACAGCGACTGAAGAAGCGTGCGGAGGATGCGGCTCAGGGCGAAGAAGCATTGCAGCAGCGGCGAGATGAACTAGGGGCCATTCAGGGACAGTCACGCCAGCGCATACAGCGGCTTGCAGAGCGATCCATGAAGGAAGAATTGTCACAGGAAACAGCAGAATTGCTCTTCCATGTGCGTCAGCGACTTGCCTATCGCCTTGGTCTATTCATGGCAGAAGCATTTCATCCATCCGTGCTTCGGGAGGATCGGGGTAATCTGAAGGCCGCTTTTGCGGCCTGTGGACGTGAACTGTTGCGCATGATTGCGATTGAACTGGAGCAGGAACTGCTCGCCACAACCCTCAGACTCGAACAGGCTGGTCAGACCTGGCTGATGAAGCAAGTTACGGAATGTATAGACGAGGTGAGACAGTTATCTGGGGGCATGGATGTGTCACTGCCACTGAACGAACGATGGAGTACACCTGTGCTCGAAGAAGTCCGTTTGGAAGAACCGTCCGGGTGGAAGAACTATTTGAATTATTTCCGTAATCCGAAGCAGTTCTTCGAAGGGGATGGGCGTCAGCGGTTACAAGAGGCACTTGATCCGGTCCTCAAACAGATGATCATTGAAGTTCTTCCTGCTGCGCAAGACAAACTGATTCAGTTTTATGACAACCAGCTCTGTCAATCATTGCAACACCAATCCCGTCAGTTGGAAGAACGTCTGGACGAGGCGGTAAGTGGAATTCAAGATACACTGGAGAGCGGAATTCCGGCGGAGCAATGGACCAGCTTGTCTAACCAACTGGAACAGATTGAACGCAGTTAAAATCACGGGATAACACGTATTCTCTGGAAGTCTTTGTAAAACAAAATGAATGATACAGCAACACATTGAAAATGTTGCGAAAATCAACCCAAAAAGGCCCCTGCCGAAAAGGCATATAGGGAGCCTTTTTTTGGTACGAACAACCTGAAATAAAGAGAATATTCAAACATTTGATTGAAAGGTGGGCATTTACCTTCGTTTATGCGTCAATAAGCTGAAAGCAGGCAGAATATGGTCTGTTATTCGCTTTGCCGCGAATGGGGTACGGTGATAAACTTCATAAATGTTCATAGTATTTTTGAACGACATAAGAGGAGGAGAAACATGGATGTTCTTAGGCAACTGCAAACCTTTTTTTGGGAAAAGCGAACGTATTTATTTGTATCAATCTTGTTCCTCGCCTTAGCGACCGCACTTGGGTTAGTGTATCCGTACATGCTGAGGATACTGATTGATGACATCATTGTTCCGCGAACTTTTGAAGACGTTCCCATCATTGCCTTGACTGTGTTAGGTGTAGTTATTTTGAAAGCGGGAATGCAGTTTTTACATGGCTTTTTTGGAGGACGCTTGGGTAACTTCCTGGCGTACAGACTTCGTAATGCATGTTACGAAAAGCTTCAGTTTTTATCCTTCCGTTATTATGATACGGCCAAGACAGGTGATCTGATGTCCCGCCTCACGGGAGATTTGGAAGCCATCCGTAACTTTATCGGATTTGGTTTCGCCCAGATTCTCAACATGGTATTGATGGTCGTATTCGGCGCAATCATGATGATGACCATGAGTTGGCAGCTTACGCTGTTCACACTCATATGCATCCCATTGCTTGCCTTCGTTGCGCTGAGATTCGAATCCAAAATTCACCCTGCATTTCAGGAGATGCGGCTGGCGCTCAGTTCACTGACGACAGCGGTACAGGAGAATATCACTGGCGTACGTACAGTAAAATCCTTTGCACGTGAGCCATATGAAGTGGAGAAATTCTCCACACGCAATGAGCGTTACAAAACAAATCAGATTCATGCCGCAACATTGTGGAGTCGCTATTTTCCAATCATGGAGATTCTTGCTTCGGTGAGTATCGTTCTGTTGCTGATAATCGGTGGAAGAATGGTTATACAGAAGACGCTGACACTCGGTGAACTCGTTGCCTTTTTCAGTTTGATCTGGTACATAATCGGTCCAATGTGGAACCTTGGGTTCCATATCAACAACTATACGCAATCCAAAGCTTCAGGTGAACGGGTGCTCGAACTGCTCAATACGCCAGTGGATGTGGAAGAAACGCAAGATCCGGTCATTGTGGAGGCAGACCAGGTCAACGGCCATGTAACGTTTGAATCCGTTACCTTTGCCTACGGCAATAAAATGCCAGCGGTAACCGATATTAATTTTGATGCTGCACCCGGTTCTGTAATCGGTTTCCTCGGGGGAACAGGGTCAGGTAAATCGACCATCATTCAGCTTCTGATGCGTGCATATAACGTCAATTCGGGAACGATCAAACTCGATGGCAAAAACATCAAAGATATAGGTATCCGCAGTTTGCGGAGTCAGATCGCTTCTGTTTTCCAGGAAACATTCCTGTTCTCATCCAGCATTCGCAATAATATTTCCTACGGACTTAAAAACGTCACCATGGATGAGATCATCCGTGCAGCCAAGCTGGCCAAGGCTCATGACTTCATTATGGAGTTCCCGGACGGATATGACACGGTGGTTGGTGAGCGTGGTATGGGATTATCGGGAGGACAGAAACAGCGGATTGCGATCGCAAGGGCTTTGCTGAAAAATCCGAAAATCCTGGTACTCGATGATGCAACCAGCGCCGTGGACATGGAGACGGAACATGAGATTCAATCCGGTTTCCAGGAAGTCATGCGCGGCAGAACTACATTTATTATTGCACACCGGATATCTTCACTACGACATGCAGATGAGATTCTGGTGCTCGATGAAGGTCGCGTAGTACAACGTGGCAAACATACCGAACTCATAGAGGTGCCTGGACCATATCAGGATGTTTATAAAATTCAATATGCAGATTATATTGCCCGCGGTAAGCGGGAGGCTGGGGAGCAGGTGAATTCATGAGTGCCGAAACGATAGCAGACAGGCGCGAGGCCAAAGTGGCTTCTGAGAAGAAACTGAATGAACGATTTGTGTATCAGGACGATGAAATTATTGAAAAGCCGTTTAACTGGAAAGAATTCGGACGTTTGTTTGCATACATGAAACCTTATGCGAAACAACTGTTACCACTCGTTATTCTAATGATGATACTGGGCACGATTACGAAACTGTCCGTGCCGTTTCTGATCAGTCTGGCAATTGACCGGGCCATTGCACCGGCAACCGGGTTGCCGAGTATGACCATGCTTTATCTTATCGCAGGCTCCATATTCGTGTTGTATCTCATTCAATGGGCTGCCAATACGTACCGGATCAAACTGACCAACATAATCGGACAGCGCGTAATTTATGATCTTCGCTCGGATCTGTTCAAGCATATTCAGAAGCTGTCTTTTAACTTTTTTGACAAAAGACCGGCAGGGTCCGTACTGGTGCGTGTTACGAATGATATTAACTCCCTTCAGGATCTGTTCACCAACGGTGCAGTTAACGTCATGATCGACTGCGTGCAGCTGCTCGGGATCATTGTGATCTTGCTGTTGATTAACTGGAAACTGGGTCTTGCCGTGATCATTACGGTGCCGATCATGTTTATCATCTCGACCAAACTGCGGGTGCTGATCCGTCGTGCCTGGCAGGATGTGCGCATGAAGAACTCCCGTATTAACTCCCACTTGAATGAATCTATTCAGGGGATTCGAGTGACTCAGGCTTATACACAGGAAAAAGAAAACATGAAATACTTTGACAACATGAATCTGTCCAGCAAAAAGTCATGGGATAAAGCATCAGCAATGAACCAGGGCTTTGGACCACTGATCGAGATTACCGGCGGTTTCGGAACATTGATTCTTTTCTGGTTTGGTGCTTACCTGATTCAGGAAGGTCAGTTGACCGTGGGATTGCTTGTTGCTTTTGCCAACTATGTCGGCAACTTCTGGGACCCGATCAACCGTCTGGGACAGATGTACAATCAGCTACTGGTTGCGATGGCGTCATCGGAGCGCATCTTCGAGTTCATGGATGAAAAGCCAAGTATCGCAGATAAACCAGGTGCGAAGCCGCTTCCTTCTATTAAAGGAGATATCGCATTCGAAAATGTTGTGTTTGAATACGAGAAGGGCAGACAGGCACTGAAGGGGATCAGCTTCTCGGCGGCTGCAGGACAATCGATTGCACTTGTTGGTCATACGGGCTCAGGTAAAAGTACGATCATCAATCTGATCAGCCGTTTCTATGATATATCCGATGGACGTCTCACCATTGACGGACAGGATGTGCGGGATGTAACGGTAGAGAGTTTACGCAGCCAGATCAGCATTGTATTGCAGGATACCTTCATCTTCTCGGGTACGATTCGTGACAATATTCGATTTGGACGACTGGATGCAACGAATGAAGAGGTGGAGGACGCGGCAAAAGCAGTCAATGCACATGAGTTCATCATGAAGCTGCCTGGTGGATATGATACTGAAGTAGAGGAACGCGGGAACGTATTATCCATGGGACAACGGCAATTGTTATCCTTTGCCCGTGCGCTCCTTGCTAATCCGCGCATATTGATTCTGGATGAAGCTACAGCCAGCATCGACACCGAAACAGAGCTTAAAATTCAGGAAGCGTTGAAGGTATTGTTGCAGGGAAGAACGTCCTTTATGGTCGCTCACCGTCTCTCAACCATCCGGAATGCGGATAACATTATCGTTCTGGATCATGGCGAAATTAAAGAAGAAGGAAACCATGAGGAGCTTATTCAAAAACAAGGTGTTTATAATGGATTAATAGAAGCTCAATACAGATTTTTGTGACGATATCCTTGGACGACTGTGAAGCGTCTGATCACATATGAACGTATAACACTCTGGCATTCTTTAGCCTGTTCCTTCAATAATAAGTTCATCTTATTTATTGAAGACAGGATAAAGGAAGCTAGAGTATTTTTTTTAATCGTTAGTGTGGTATGTTATATTTTTGAATGAAATCAATACAACCGATTCATGGCTGGAGGGAGATCAATGCAGATGGACAACAACGAAATAAATTCAAAGCATTTGGATCACCTGGATCATATGAATTTTAGGCTCCTTCACGTGAATTATTCGAGTGATCCTGCGACGGAGTGGCTTCTGAGGAAACACTTCATTGAAACATACATGTTATTATTTGTAGCCAGTGGACAAGGGTGGTTAAAGATCGATGGGAGTTTCATCGAATTGAAGGCGGGCGGACTGTACGTAGGTTTCCCGGGGCAACTGGTTGAGGCAAATGTGCGTTCGTTGGATGAACGAGGTGTGTATCACATGAGTTTTGATGTCATGTACACACCGGAGCAGGAGGGTGGAACAGCCCTGCATATGATGAAACAACTTCTACGTAATGAAGTGAATGGCGAGGTCAGTTCATCTTCGCCCGTTGCTGTTGGCGTGATCTGTCAGATGATTTACCACCACACATTGAAGAAGGATGGCTTGCAAAGGTACTATGGTCAGATTCGGTTTCAGGAACTGTTGTATACCATGTTTTACGACGTGGCCTATGCCGAAAAGACGGATCTTGCTTCACCAATTGAACATGTTAAAGCCTATATGGAGCAGAATTATTCAAAGAGATTAACCATTGAGGAATTAGCAAATGTGGCACGAATGAGCCCGCGACACTTCATGCGTTTATTCAAGAAAAGGTATGGCTACAGTCCTGTTGACTATTTAACGCTATACCGAATTAAACAAGCCCAGATCTTAATGAGAAATGATCACAGTTATCGACTCAAGGATGTGGCATCGTACGTGGGTTATCAGGATGAGACGTATTTCCGGCGTAAATTCAAGCAAATCTCTGGCATTCCACCAGCCGCGTTTATACGTAATAGCAAACAAAAAATTGCTGCAATTCATTCTGTGAGCATTGGTATACTGCTTGCATTGCAGATCATTCCCTGTGCAGCGCCAGCAAGTCATCCATGGACATACTATTATAGACGTAAATATGAAACGGACAAAGTTATGCCACTCGCAGAGAGTGAGACCACCTGGCTGGAACAGCTTCGATTAGTTAAGCCTGATTATATTATTACGATGGGGACGGAGTCTGAGGATTTGCAAAGACAGCTTCATTCCATTGCTCCTGTGTGTAACCTCCCGTGGGAAAAAGGGGATTGGAGAACACATTTGAGATATGTTGCAAGCTTTTTGGACAGGTCTGATATTGCAGAGGTATGGCTTCAAAGATATGAAGAGAAAGCAACGATCATAAAGGACCAGCTTGAGGATTTCATACGAAAAGACAGATTAGTTGTACTCAAAGTTTATGGTGAAGCCTTGCAGATGTTAGGCCCAAGGAGCATTGCTTCCGTTTTTTACGTTGATATGCAAATGGAGGGTCCCGAAGGTATTGAGACTTATTGGGAACGGGGCGCAGTGACGATTAAGGAGCTGTCTGTTCTCAACGTTGAAAGAATATTACTGATTGTGGGTGATGATGAGACATCCAGGCAGACATGGTCTGCTGTGCGGAAGTCTGAAGAATGGCTTGCGTTGTTAGCGGTACAGAATGGCAGAATGGATATCCTCTTGTCGAGTGTCCTGCTGGACTACACTGCGTTTACCCATGAGCTTATGTTGGATGAAATATTAAAGCTATGGCAAGATCGTCCATAGCAAAAAGTCTGAATAGTCAATATCATGCCTGAACATATTTTATTATACTACTCCTATATCGTAGTGATAATGATAATTATTATTGATTAGACATTGTCATATATGAATGACCTATAGGGGGTACATACAGAATGAGATTCAGATGGTTAACCGTAATATGCACAATGATGTTGATGCTCGTTATTTCGGCTTGTGGGGCAGCAGGCAAAGAAGCATCCTCGAGCGAGGGACAAGAAACGGGTACCGCCAATTCTTCAACAACAGAAGCCAGTCAGGTGAAGAAAGTGAACACGGAAATGGGAGAAGTTGAAATCCCGGTGAACCCACAAAAAATAGTGGGTCTGTCCGTTGTATATCCAGAATTTTTATATTCACTTGGCATCGTACCCATTGCTGTACAGAACTACCATGAGGATTTTCCTTCTTACTTGCAAGAGCCATTTGCAAACACGATGAAAATGGGAATAGGAAGAACGCCTAACTTTGAAGCCCTCATGGAGGCAGCTCCGGATTTAATTATCGCTCCGGACTGGTGGTCTAAAAAGGACTATGATCAACTTACTCTGATTGCACCTACCGTACTTTTGCCACAGCGTGAAGATTGGCGCGATGAACTGCGGGATATTGCCAAAATTCTGGATAAAGAAGAACAGGCAGAAAAGGTCATCCAGGATTTGGTAGCGAAGGAGAAGGTAGCTGCTGACAAATTGGACAACCTGATTGGTGAGGAGACTGTTCTCTACATTAGAGTGATGGAAAAAGAAATCGTACTTCATGGGGAGAACCTTGACCGAGGAAACTTCGTCCACAAACGATTGGGAATGAATCCACTTCCTAATTTCCCGAAAGATCAAACTGCCATGTCCGTATCCTTGGAAGTACTGCCTGAATACGACGCAGATCATCTGATCGTTCAGCTTGATGATGAGACAAATCCGGAAATTAAAAAGAAATTTGAAGATATGTTATCTTCATCGTTATGGAAAAATCTGAAAGCAGTCAAGCAGGACCGCGTCTACATGGTCGGCGGCAAGGAATGGTTCAATCTGGGAATGTCTCCGCTTGCCGATGAATATGTCATTGACGATATTGTTACTGCTTTTGAAGAAAAAAATAAATAAAACAAACTGGTAATGTTACATGTATCTCGAATTCATAACTAAATTATAAATTAACAGGGTGTGTTTAAAATGAATGAAGAAGATATCTATGATGTAACCATCATTGGAGGCGGCCCTGCCGGAATGTATGCGGCTTTTTATGCAGGGATGCGTGAGATGAAAGTCAAAATCATTGAAGGTAAAGACCAGCTTGGTGGATTTCTGCATACCTATTCGGAAAAAACAATTTGGGATGTAGGCGGTCTGCCGCCTATGAAATGTTCGAAGTTGATCGAGTGGCTTGTTCAGCAGGCAAATACATTTAATCCAACGGTTGTATTGAATTGCAAGGTGGAAAGGTTCACTCGACTGGATAACGGAATATGGAGTATGTATACCGCTGGAGGGGAGATACATTATACACGTACGATCATTGTTGCAGTAGGCCGCGGTATCGCAGAAATTCAGAAATTGGAGCTTCAGGAGCCGATTGAATGTGAGTATGAAAATCTTCATTACACCGTGCAAAATCCAGAACATTTCTCTGGGAAGCGTGTGCTCATTTCAGGAGGAGGCAACAGCGCAGTAGATTGGGCAATTGAACTTGCTAAACTTGCTCACAAAGTAGTAGTAATCCACCGGAATACTGAGTTTCGCGCGATGGAACGGAATGTCAGCGAGATGAACAATATAACGGATGTGAGAACACCATACAGCATCACGCAACTTCATAATAATGGCAAGCGAATCCAGCAGGTTGAGATTACACATATGAAAAGTCAGGACAATGTGGTGTTAGAAGTGGATGAAGTCGTCATTAGTCACGGATATAAAAGCAATTTAAGTGATCTTGCCAGTTGTGGCTTAGAAATGGACGATGGAATGGTTCTAATGAGTCACCATGCACAGACGAGTCTGCCGGGTGTTTTTGCAGCAGGGGACTGTGCGACCCACGAGAGTAAAGTCAGACTCATTGCAGGAGCCTTCAATGATGCGATCGTGGCAGTCAATAGTGCGAAACAATACATGACGCCGGACGCACCCCAGATGGCTTATGTTTCCTCCCATAATGAAATCTTCAGAGAAAAAAATCGAAAAATCCCAAGGTTTTAAACTTGGGGTTTATTTGCGTATTCGGATTCGTTGGAGTATTAAAATCTGCTCTTTTAACATTTCCTTAATTTTGGGAGGAATGGAAGGAGTATCGAATCTGTGAGCGGTAATTGTAAAATTTGATCGAAAAAACACAAAAAATCTTGTAAAATTCACAAGAAAAATAGGGAGCACTCTTGCAATCTTTAACCAAAACCCCGAAAATAGAGAGACAGATATAGAAGATTTCTCTTTGGGAGGATTGGAAAGAACATGTGGGGTGCTCCTTTTACGGCTCAAGCCAAAAAAATGCTGCTACTAGGCAGTGGAGAATTGGGAAAAGAGGTCGTTATTGAGGCCCAACGACTGGGAGTAGAGACGATCGCTGTTGATCGTTATGAGAACGCACCTGCAATGCAGGTCGCGCACCGGTCTTACTGCATCGACATGCTGGATGCCGAAGCTTTGAAACAATTGATCCGTAAAGAAAAACCTCATTACATCGTACCTGAGATTGAAGCTATTGCAACAGAAGCTTTACTGGAGCTTGAGGAAGAGGGATTTTGTGTAGTACCTACTGCCCGAGCTGCACGTCTAACGATGGATCGCGAAGGCATCCGTCGGCTTGCAGCCGAACAATTGAAACTTCCGACAGCTGATTACCTTTTTGCGGACAACCTGGAACAACTTCAGGAAGCCGTACGTGAGCTTGGCACACCTTGTGTTATTAAACCATTGATGAGTTCTTCCGGCAAAGGGCAGAGTGTATGCCGAACACCAGGCGACGTGGAGGATTGCTGGAACATTGCTCTTTCGGGGGCTCGTGGCAAATCCGTTCGTGTTATTGTGGAGAGCTTTGTTCAATTTGACAGTGAGATTACATTACTCACCGTTAGGTCTGTATCAGGCACCGTATTTTGTCCTCCGATCGGCCACATTCAGAAGGATGGGGATTATGTCGAATCCTGGCAACCTCATGCAATGACTCCTGAACAATGGGAGCAGGCTTGTCATATTGCCAAATCTGTCACGGATGAACTTGGCGGTTATGGACTGTTTGGAGTGGAATTATTCCTGACTTCGGATGGTGTTGTGTTCAGCGAGGTATCTCCTCGTCCACATGACACAGGCATGGTTACAATGGTGACGCAAGACAGTTCCGAGTTTGCGCTGCATGTACGTGCAATTCTTGGTTTTCCGGTCACAGATGTACATCTGTTGACACCGGGAGCTTCAGCAACGCTGAAGGCTAATGATGAAACATCTGACTTTACTGTAGGCGGGATAGAAGAAGCACTGGCTCTTCCTCGTACTCAGATTCGTGTATTTGGCAAACCTGAGACCAAAGTAGGACGCCGAATGGCTGTAGCCTTAAGTGCTGGCCAAGATGTGGAAGAAGCTCGTAAAACAGCGGTGAAAGCCGCTAATATGCTGAAAGTGGAGGTAAATCATGTCCAATAATGTTGAGGCCCCTGTACTGATGATCCGAGAGTGTGAGCTACGAGATGCTGAAGCGGTAACGGGACTGATGCGAGAGGTCAGCTATCCGACAACAACCAATGTCATGAAAGAACGTATTGAATGTTTGGAAACCAATCCAAACGCATGCATGCTTGTTGCCGAAGTGGATGAACAAATTATTGGTGTGATTGGCTTGCAATGTGTGCAAAGTCATGCCTATCCAGAACCTGCCGCACAAATTACTTCCCTGATTGTAGGTCAAGAACATCGTGGTGGTGGGATTGGCCGTCGTCTGATGGCTCGTGCCGAAGATTGGGGCAGACAGCAAGGTGGTAAACAACTGTTTGTCACGGGTGCAAACCGTGAAGTGACTTCAACAACGTACTCTTTTTATGAGCACATTGGTTTTCAGAAGAGAGGCTATCGGTTCAGTAAAGTTCTTCTATAGTATAAATAAAGTTTCTTCTATTGCATGGAAATTCTCATGATATCCTGATCTGCACATCCTGGTGTGGTGAATGATAAATAGATGGTGAAGCGACATTCGACTAGCATTTTTAGTCCGAATGTCTTTTTTTTATGTTTTTGTCAACGGGGATAGAGCCTTACAGGATGAGCCATCAGGACAAATCTGAAACATTCTAAAAAATGACAAAAAAGTTACTTTTCCATATTTTATAGGTTCACAATCTCCTGTTGAATTGATATACTGCTAGAGTATTAATTACAAAGTTGTAATAACTAATCTTAAGGAGATGAATGAATTTGAAAAAGAAATGGATGAAAACTGTCGTAACGAGTAGTCTGACAGCCGTACTGGCCGTAGGGGTAATGCTTCCTGCTTCCGCGTCTGCTGCAGATTCAACATATAAGACTATCACAACGTACAAAATTACAAGTACAGACAGCTTGAAAGCATATATTGAGCAATGGCTCAAACAAAACGGATATACCGTATCCGAGGGGCAAATTGTAGAGAAGCCTGCTACTAAGCCTGATCAAAACACTAAACCTGCTGAGCCGACAACAAAACCAGCTCAGCCAACAACAAAACCTGCTGAACCGACAACTAAGCCGGAGCAACCGACAAAACCTGCTCAACCGACAAAACCTGCTCAACCGACTCAAGCAGAAAAACCGGCAACTACACCAGCTAAAGATCCTTCAAACACGGGTAACACAGGTAATACAGGTAACAATACAAGTAATAATGGTAGCGGAAGCACACAATCTGACTTTGCTACTCAAGTTGTAAAGCTTGTGAACGCTGAGCGTGCTAAAGCAGGTCTGAACGCTCTGACTTCAGATGCACTTCTGGACAAAGTAGCTGTAGCCAAAGTAAAAGATATGAGTAACAATAACTATTTTGATCACCAGTCACCTACGTATGGTTCTCCGTTTGATATGATGAAACAATTCGGAGTAACTTACAGCTATGCAGGTGAGAACATTGCCAAGGGACAAAAAACACCTCAGGAAGTCGTTACAGCCTGGATGAATAGTGAAGGTCACCGCGCCAATATCCTGAGTAAAAACTTTACGCATATCGGTGTAGGTTACTACAACGGTTACTGGGCACAAGAGTTTATCGGTAAATAAATCTTATAATGAAGGAATTTTAAAAATTTGTTTATCAAAAGGTTATGCCAGCACAGTTCAAATCTGTGTATGGTATAACCTTTTTTCCTTAAAATCACATATGGAAAATGAATTCTGCGAATGTAACGCCAAAATTTGCAAATTAACGACAGAACATTTATGTTATTTAGGAATAGCATCATCAGGGCGTGTCTGAAAACTCCGAAGGAAGCGGATTTTCAGACACGCCTTAATGTAAAGTCATTATAAATTATAAAGCACCCGGACTGGTGTATATGAGTGGAGATGTGATGATGAAAAAGAAAAAAAGCCTTGATTCAGCACCATGGATCTGGAGAACGGTCAGTACTGTATCCATCTTGGCAACCTTATTGTTGTTATTTGGATTTGGATACGCCATAAAAGATGTGATTTTCCCCGAAGGAGATTCCGCGTTAACTACAGGCCAGGAGACCACTGCGCCACCTAAAAATAATTCCGGGGAAACGGCTGTTGTGGAGGATGGCAAGATTCGGATGGCCGTCATCGGCGATTCCCTGGCACGAGGTACGGGGGATGATGAAGGACTTGGCTTTGTGAGACGTGCAGGGAATCTGCTCAAAGATAAAGGATATGACGTTCAAGTTCTTAATAATCTGGGTGTAAACGGTTTGAGAACAGATGCTTTATTGGAAAAACTCGATGAGCAAGGTGTGCGTTACGTCCTGCAGCAGTCCAATTTTATTTTGCTCTCGATCGGTGCGAATGATCTGTTCCAGAGAGGACAAGTTTTGCAGGGGGAAGACCCGCCAACAGCAGAGCAGTTGGCAGCGGCTTTGCCGGAAACGTCGAAGCGCCTTCAAGAGATATTGAAGAAAGTAAAAGAAATCAATCCCGATGCACAGATTGCGTACATAGGGTTGTACAATCCATTTGGCGATGTGAAGGAACTGGAGAAGCCGGGGAATGCAGTTGTTGCTGCATGGAACGATGCTGCACTAGCTATTTTGAACAATGAGGACAAGATGACACTGGTCCCTACATTCGATTTATTTGAAAATAATCTGGGGGAGTATCTCTCGTCAGATCATTTCCATCCCAACGGACAAGGTTATGAGCAAATTGCAGTTCGGATTGCACAGGAATTCCAGGCGGATACACCGGCAGAAGGGAGCGGAAATTAAATGGCAGAGCAGCAGTATGATTCCGTCTTGTCCGTACAGCATCTGAAGAAGCGGATTGGGCGCAAGTGGATCATTAAGGACGTTACATTTGACGTAAAACCTGGTGAAATCTTTGGATTTCTCGGTCCCAATGGTGCCGGAAAAACAACAACGATACGGATGCTGGTGGATCTGATCAAACCGACAGAAGGGAAAATTAAAGTCTGTGGTTATGATGTGAATCGGGATCCTGAGCGTGCCTTGAAGTATGTAGGCTCCATTGTTGAGAATCCGGAGGTATATACATATCTGACCGGGTGGGAAAACCTGGAGCATTTTGCTCGCATGCAACCAGGTGTGGACAACGAACGGATTCAGGAAGTTGTGGATATTGTGCGTCTGGATCAGCGCATTCATGATAAAGTCAGAACATACTCACTCGGTATGCGTCAACGGCTCGGTATTGCGCAAGCATTGCTCGGGCGTCCGCGTCTGCTCATTCTGGATGAACCGACGAATGGTCTTGATCCGAAAGGCATTAAGGAACTTCGTGTCTTTATTAAGCAACTTGCCAGTGAAGGTATGGCTGTATTTGTCAGCAGTCACTTGTTAAGTGAGATCCAGCTTCTCTGTGACAGAGTAGCGATTATCAGTGCTGGACGTGTGCTTGCCGTTGGAGGCGTTAGCGAACTGATTGAAGATCATTCCAAGTTGGCTATATGGCATGTTTCACCTCTGGAGCAGGGCAAAAAGATGTTGCTGGATGCAGGCATTGCTCTGGTCGGTCGACCTGCGGATGTGATGGATGATACCATTGTTGCGGGCCTTGGTCCCAACGCTGTGGTTGCCGAGATGCATGAAGATCGAATTCCTGATCTGGTGCAACAGATGGTTCAAGCTGGTATACAGGTTGAAGGGGTACAGCGGATTCAGCCTACGCTTGAACAACTATTCTTAAAAATGACAGAAGGTGAATCGATTGAGTAATATCATGCCGCTGATCCGGAATGAAACGATTAAGATGGTGAAGAAAAAAAGGCTTTATATTATATTTATTGTACTTGCGATCCTCGTACCGATGTTTACGTATGCCCAGATGAAATCTGCGGAGAATAATCGGGACAAGTTTGGTGGCGATTGGCGGCTTGAACTGCAACAGGCCATCACAGACAATCAAAACTCGCTAGGTAGTGATCGGGTGCCTGAAGAATACAAGAAATATAGAACTGTGTACATCCAGCAGATGCAGTATTATCTCGAAAATGACATCAATCCCCAAGAACCGGGTGGTGTTACCTTTACGCGGGAGTTCATGAACAATGCAGTTGGATTGTTTATTCCACTGTTAATCATGGCTATTGCTTCGGATCTTGTTTCAGGTGAACGTACGACAGGTACGATTAAAATGCTTTTAACGCGTCCGGTTAGACGCTGGAAAGTGCTTCTGAGCAAATTAATCACGCTGATTATGTTTGTTTCGATTATAGTGGTATCAGCCTATGTTATCTGTTATGTCATATCGGGTGCCGTCTTTGGTTACAAAGGATTCAACATGCCAATCTTCACGGGGTTCAAGGTTGTGGGAACGGATGTCGATATGTCGGCAGTGCATGCTGTAGACCAGTGGCTGTATATGCTTATGCAGGCAGGACTGATCTGGTTTGTAAGTGTCATTGTGGCTATGCTTGCATTTATGGTATCCGTACTTGTGCGAAGTACAGCTGCAAGTATTGTTATCATGATGGCCGCTCTGATTGCAGGAACAATCTTGACCAGTATGGCTGCATCTTGGCAGACAGCGAAATATCTGTTCATGGTTAACCTCGAACTTCCTGATTATTTGTCAGGCGGATTACCGCCAATCGAGGGTATGAATTTAGGTTTTTCCCTTATTGTGCTTAGTGTTTGGGGCGTTGCTTCACTCATTGTGTCATTCCTTGTCTTTACGAAACGGGATATCTTGAATTAAAATGGACAAGGATAAGAAAACATCTGTTTGCATTTTAGGCATTTTTTTAGTTGCAAGTTAAGAAGGGGGAGCATGAATGGTCGAGCAAATCGATATGTCGGCAGGTTCGACAGGCGGAGGACAGGGGTCTTCAGGCTACGACGCGGACGACATTCAAGTACTTGAAGGGTTGGTAGCGGTACGGAAACGGCCGGGGATGTATATCGGCAGCACCAGCACTTCGGGTCTACATCATTTGGTATGGGAGATCGTGGATAACGCTGTCGACGAGCATCTCGCCAAATTCTGCTCCAAAATCGATATCACGCTGCATAAGGACGGTTCTATTACGGTTCAGGATAACGGAAGGGGAATTCCGACAGGTATACATAAAACAGGGATTCCTACTCCCCAGGTCGTGTTTACGATTTTGCACGCAGGCGGAAAGTTCGGTGGATCAGGATACAAAAAATCAGGCGGTTTGCACGGTGTAGGTGCGTCAGTTACAAACGCATTGTCCGAGTGGCTTGAAGTCGAGATTTTCCGTGATGGCAAGATTCATCGTCAGCGATTCGAGTATTGGAAGGACAAAAAAGGGATTGAACATGTCGGTGAACCGGTCTCCGGTCTCGAAGTGTTAGGCAATACCAATCGGACAGGTACAAAAGTTACATTCAAACCGGATATTCGGGTGTTCCAGAACGGTATTCAATTCAATTATGATACACTGGCAGAACGTCTTCAGGAGATTGCTTTTCTGAATTCAGGCCTGAGAATTGTGCTCAAGGATGAACGTTCGGGCAATCAGGACGAATACATGTATGAAGGCGGAGCAAGCCAGTTTGTTGCTTTTCTTAATGAAAATAAAGATGTACTGCATGATGTCATTCACTTCTATGCGGAGAAGGATGACATTGAGGTTGAAGTGGCGATCCAGTATAACGCAGGTTATACGGAAACGCTGGCTTCGTTCGTGAACTCGATCCCTACCCGGGGTGGCGGTACTCATGAGACCGGATTCAGGGCGGCTTATACCCGTGTTATGAATGACTATGCACGGCGTACCAGCATGATCAAGGAAAAAGATAAAAACCTCGAAGGCAATGATTTGCGTGAAGGTATGATGGCCGTCATCAGTGTCAAAATGTCAGAGGTTGAGTTCGTAGGTCAGACAAAGGATCAGCTCGGCAGCGCTTCCGCTCGAAGTGCAGTGGATTCGGTCGTGTCCGAAAATATTCAAAGGTTCCTGGAAGAAAACCCGCAGGTAGCGCAAACGTTAATTCGCAAAGCGGTTCAAGCCTCCAGAGCCAGAGAAGCGGCTCGCAAAGCACGTGATGATATGCGTACAGGCAAGAAACGCAGTGAAAGTTCCAACCTGAACGGCAAGCTGACGCCGGCTCAATCAAAGGATTTTACCCGGAATGAGTTGTTTATTGTCGAAGGTGATTCCGCAGGTGGTTCTGCCAAACAGGGACGCGACTCGAAGATTCAGGCTATTCTGCCCCTCAAGGGAAAACCGCTCAATCCGGAAAAATCGAAGCTGGCCGACATTCTCAAAAATGAAGAATACCGTGCCATTACAGCGGCGATCGGGGCGGGTATTGGAACCGAATTTGCAGTTGAAGACAGCAATTATTCCAAAATTATCATTATGACCGATGCGGATACGGACGGCGCACATATTCAGGTGCTGTTATTGACCTTCTTTTATCGTTATATGAAGCCTTTAATTGATGCAGGCAAAGTATATATTGCTCAGCCGCCATTGTACAAACTTACTCGTAAGTCTGGTAAGCTCGCGAGCGTTCGATATGCATGGACGGATGAAGAACTGGCGAATTATATGAAGGAATTCGGTAATAATGTTGAGCTTCAACGTTATAAAGGACTTGGTGAGATGAATCCGGATCAACTGTGGGAGACAACAATGAATCCGGAAACTCGTGCGATGCTGAAGGTACAGATTGTTGATGCAGCAAAAGCAGAACGTCGTGTATCTACGCTCATGGGTGATAAGGTTGATCCGCGTAAACGCTGGATTGTAGAGAACGTCGACTTTACAGAGTACGAAGAATAGAAGGTGCTTGGAATGAGTCCATCAGAACAATTTATGCCGGCCTTTCTCGAAGAGGTCGTAGGGGACCGTTTCGGTCGCTACTCCAAATATATTATTCAGGATCGAGCCATTCCCGACGTACGGGATGGGTTGAAGCCTGTACAACGGCGTATTCTGTACGCCATGTACGATTCAGGTAATACGCCTGACAAGACTTACCGCAAGTCTGCCAAAACCGTTGGGGACGTAATGGGTAATTATCATCCACATGGTGACTCCTCCATCTATGAGGGCATGGTGCGGATGGCTCAGCCATGGAAAATGGGCCATATGCTCGTGGACGGTCATGGTAACTGGGGATCACAGGATGATGACCCGGCAGCGGCGATGCGGTATACGGAGGCCCGTTTGTCGCCCATCGCGATGGAGATGCTTCGCGATATCGAGAAACGGACGGTTCTGTTTAAGGATAATTTTGATAATACGGCCAAAGAACCGGTTGTATTGCCATCCCGTTATCCGAACTTGCTGGTTAATGGTGTCAGCGGTATCTCCTCAGGGTTTGCAACGGAGATTCCTCCACACAATTTGCGTGAAGTCATTGATGCTTCCATCGCTGTAATGGAGAAGCCGTCGATTGAGCTGGATGAGATCATGATGTTCATGAAAGGTCCTGACTTTCCAACAGGCGGATTGATTATGGGCGGTGACGGCATTCTGGATGCCTATCGCACAGGTAAGGGACGGATCTATATCCGGTCCAAAACCGAGATTGAAAACATGCGCGGTGGCAAACAGCAGATCGTCATTACCGAAATTCCTTATCAGGTCGTGAAGTCTCGTCTGGTTACAGCGATGGAGAACATCCGACTTGAGAAGAAGGTTGAAGGTATTGCCGAAGTGCGTGATGAGAGTGGACGTGAAGGTCTGCGAATCGTGGTTGAGCTGAAAAAAGAAGCGGACGCACAAGGTATTTTGGCTTATTTGCTGAAGAAAACCGACCTGCAGGTCACCTATAACTTCAATATGGTTGCGATTGTGAATAAAGCACCTCAGCAGTTAGGATTGAAATCAATCCTGGAGGCTTACATTGCCCATCAGCGGGAAGTTGTAACATTCCGTACCCGGTTTGAGCTGGAGAAAGCGGAAGACCGTGCACATGTGCTAGAGGGTCTGGTTAAGGCTCTTAACATCCTCGACGAGGTCATTGCAGCGATCAAAGCGTCGAAGAACCGTCAGGATGCTCAGAATAACCTGATGTGGATGTTTGGATTCACGGAACGCCAAGCGGATTCCATCCTTACTTTGCAATTGTACCGTTTGACGAATCTGGAGATCACTTCTCTGGAGAAGGAACTCGGTGAACTGATGAAAAAGATTGCACAATTACGATCCATTTTGGATAGTGACCGCAAGCTCATCGGAGTCATCCGCAAAGAATTGATGGAGATTCGTGAGAAATACGGTATAGACCGTCGTTCTGCGATTCAGGGTGAAGTGGAAGAACTCAAGGTTAATCTCGAAGTACTTGTGAATGCGGAAGATGTATTTGTTACGTTATCCAAAGAGGGGTACGTGAAACGTACAGGGATGCAGTCCTTTACACGTTCTGGTGGTGAACGGAGCGGAAGTGGTGTGAAAGACGGCGATTATATCGCTCAGGTTCTCGAAGTAAATACGCTTGAGAATCTGCTTGTCTTTACGAGGAAAGGTCAGTATTTCCTGTTACCTGTTCACCAGGTACCTGAATTCAAGTGGAAAGACCCAGGCACAGCGATTGTGAATGTTATTCCACTTGCCAAAGATGACCGTATTGCAAGTGTGCTTGCTGTGAAATCCTTTGAAGAGCCGAATCACAGTCTGGTCTTCGTCACGCGAAGAGGACAGGTGAAACGAACGGAACTGAAGGATTATGTTACCAAACGTTCCGGTGCAGTTGCGGCTTGTAAAGTGGGCAAGGACGATGAAGTCTTATCTGTACATCTAAGTACAGGTGGCCAAGATATTATGTTGATTACGAAAGAAGCCATGGCCATTCGTTTCCGAGAGGATGAAGTCAATCCAATGGGGCGTGTGTCCGGTGGTGTTCGTGGTATTCAGTTAAAAGATTCAGATGAAGTTGTCTCCGCTCTATGGGTAGAAGGAGATGAAGGTGAGGTTGCCGTGCTGTCCGATCTGGGGTATGGTAAACGTTCATTACTCCTGGATTACGCTGTGCAGAGCCGTGGAGGCAAGGGGCTTGCCACATTCGAGTTCAAGGAAGGCAAACGTGTGAAACCGAATGGTAGCCGTATTGTTGGCGCTTTTTATTGCAAAGAGCAACGGAATATCACCGTAATGACCAAGGAAGGCCAAGTGGTTCCGATCTCTTCGGAAGGTGCTCCGATTACCGAGCGCAAACATATTGGCAAGCTGCTCGTTCATGTGGATAAACAGGACGAGATCGTTGAACTTCTGAGGGATTTTAATGAGAATCAACCAGCATCATCTTCATAAAAACAAACAAACGAGACTTTTCGCAGCGCAGCTAATCCTGTCATGCGAAGAGTCTTTTTTTGTTGTTCGAAGGCGGATTAGAAGAGGGCATCCATGCGAAGTTTAACAACCTTCGTCGATTACGGTCGATCGCTAGGAAATTGAAAAAAGGCAGCAGGAATGCGGCTTTGGAGCGCGAAAACTTAAGCAGGTGAAGTGATAACCGGTTGCAGAGAGGAGCGATGCAAGATGTATAATTCTGATTTTGCCAAGTGCTGGTCCAGGTTAACCAAGGATTATAAACTGCATATGGATCAAGAGCTGGCACCTTCATTAACGGAGGCTCAGCTGGCTGTTCTGGAGGTGCTTGAGGATCATCAGAAGATGAAACCTTCGGATCTGATTCCTTATCTGGCGACTACGCCAGCTGCCGTAACGATGCTGCTCGATCGGATGGAAAAGAACGATCTGATTCGCAGGAATCGGGATAATCAGGATCGACGCATTGTATGGGTATCTCTGTCCGACAAAGGAAGAATGGAGACAGAGCGGGGGATCACCATCCGTAATGAATTCATGAATTCCGTGCTCAGTAACATTTCAATGCACAATCAACAACTGCTGGTATATCTGTTAGGCAAAATGACAACCCCTAAGACCAAAGAGCCTGCATTATCCACTTCGGTATGATAAAATGTTGATTCTTTTGTATAGCCATAGGTGTGCCTGCTCGTTTCGTGCAGGAGTCCTATGGCTATTTTATTTACAAAATACATATGCTACTCACTGTATCCAGGTTAGTCAATTCAGAGCTGAGATATAACCAAGTAACATGTCCTAATTTTATTTTGGCGATTTCATATGTAAAGAGTTGACTATGTAAATATTTTTGTTATAATAAATAATTGTTCCCCTGATATTTCGTGTACGAAATATTATATTCCAAAAGTAAAAGGGTGAATCAATGACTGATACGTATGAAGTATTCTATATTATTAATTCGTTCCGCCAAGTGAATCAAATGCTTTTTCGAGCATTTTGGAATGAAAACAAGGAGATCGAGCTGACTTCGATTCAGTTTATGGTGTTATCCATCCTGAGGGAGCGTCCATCCATTGGCATCAACGAAGTGGCTGAACTATGCCATATGGGCAGCAGTTCCATGAGTGCTGTTGTGGAGCGACTGGTCAAGGGCGAGTATATCGTTCGGACACGTTCGGATGCTGACCGCCGATCCGTCAAACTTCAGATTACGGATAAAGGGGAAAAGGCTCAACAGGAAACGCACCATTTGTGGATGGAAAGAGTGTCACCCATTCTGGATATATCGAAGGAAGACCTTGAGCACCTGCTTAGAATTCATAGTCAAATGATTGAAAAGTTACAAGGAAGAGAGATGAACAACATATGAGTACAACTACTGCTGCAGCTCCATCCTCCGCGATGGACAACATCAAGAAAGGCCCGATTGTAGCGGCATTGTTAATTGGTGCCTTTGTGGCATTCCTGAACCAAACCCTGATGAACGTAGCTCTTCCTAAAATCATGGAAGACCTCGCGATCAATGCAAACAAAGCCCAATGGTTAACCACGGGTTACATGCTCGTCAACGGTGTACTGATTCCGGTTACGGCATATCTGATTGCAAAATTTTCAACACGTCAAATTTTCATTACAGCCATGACTCTATTTACCATAGGGACGTTAGTCTGTGGTCTTAGTCCGACCTTTACCATTCTGATGGTAGGTCGTGTCATTCAAGCGGCAGGTGCAGGTATCCTGATGCCTCTGATGACCGTTGTATTCCTGACCATCTTCCCGATTGAGAAACGTGGTCAGGCGATGGGAACCATGGGGATCGCGATGATTCTGGCTCCTGCGATTGGGCCTACACTTTCAGGTTATGTGGTTGAGCATTATTCCTGGAGATTGTTGTTCTACATCATCTTGCCATTCTCTATTATTGCTACGGCAATCGGTATTGCTTTTGTCAAAAATGTAACACGCCAGTCCAAGCCTAAACTGGATTATCCAGGCGTTATTTTATCCACGCTTGGTTTTGGTAGTTTGCTGTACGGATTTAGTGATGCGGGCACCGATGGATGGGGCAGTGTCATTGTTGTCAGTTGCCTGGTCGTAGGTGCGTTATCCTTGATCCTGTTTGTTATTCGTCAACTGACAACAGATCATCCGCTCCTTGAGTTCCGTATTTTTAAGTACAATATGTATACATTAACGACAATCATTAATATGCTCGTGACAATGGCGATGTTTGCAGGTATGATTCTGCTTCCTATCTTCCTGCAAAACATTCGTGGATTCTCACCCATTGAATCAGGACTTTTGATGATGCCTGGTGCAATATTGATGGGGATCATGTCTCCAATTACAGGTCGCATATTTGATAAAGTGGGCGCTCGCTGGCTCTCGGTTGCAGGTCTTGCCATTACGGCGATTACAACTTGGGGTCTGAGTCGTCTGGCAATAGATACGACTTACGGCTACATGATGTTTATCTACACGGCTCGTATGTTCGGTATGTCGATGCTGATGATGCCGATCCAGACAGCAGGTCTGAATCAACTGCCTCAGCGTCTGAATGCACATGGTACAGCAATGTCCAACACATTGCGTACAGTCGCGGGTGCGATTGGTACAGCCATTCTCGTGACCATTATGAGCAGCAAGCTCAAAACGCATCTGGCAGAGACATTGGCTGCGAGTCAGGTTAATCCGGATGATCAGGCGGCAATGGTGCGTGCTACGGCAGATGCAACGATTTACGGTGTAAACTATGCATTCATCGTTGCGACGGGAATGACCGTGGTTGCTTTGATCATGGCATTCTTTATCCGTAAAACGAAACCGGCTACCGAGCCTGTTACTGTGGAACAGGAAAAAGTGACTGCGACAGCATAACAAATATCGGATAACAAAAAGAGAACTCTAGCAGTTGTAAAGGGGTACCCCCTAACTGCCTGAGTTCTCTTTTTTTGTGTGCGCGATATGAGGAGAGTCGTCTTAATCGGGCTGGATCGTTGGATCGATAAGAAATACAGGATCGGGCTCATGTCCGAATCGCTTAAGATTAATGGTTCCGTTCAGTTGAAACTCCACACCTTCGCTAATCAGTTCTGTTTCCTGCATCATGCGCGAGTGTTCATCCGGTATGGAGATTTCGCCTTTTGCATTGACGACACGGTGCCAGGGAAGGCGTTCCTTGCGGCTCATGGAGTGCAGAATCCGTACGACTTGTCTCGCGGCTCTTGGACTTCCAGCGTGGGCGGCAATCTGGCCGTAAGTCATCACTTTACCTTCGGGAATCGCCGCGATGATCGCAATGACTTGTTTGGTAAATGGGGTCATTTTATGGCTCCTCTCTGTATCTTACGCATATAGCTGAAAATATTAAAAAACGTGTCATTCAGATACAGAATCTGAACGACACGTTGTATGGACAGATCTAACCTGATCCTGTGCACTTATAGAGGTTGTTCAATAAAACCGCTGTTGATCCCATCTTCTCGGTACTGAAAACCAGTCTTTTTGAACACGTATTTATAGAGGTTGTTCAAAAGCTTTTTGGTACACAGTGTCTGGCCATTCTGCCCAGGGAAATTCTCTTGCAGGCAAGGATTGCAAAATAACGTCTTCCTTGGTAACGGGATGGGGAAAAGCTGCAATCACAGACCATAGAGCAATCTGTTGACCAGGCTTATTCACGCTTGCACCGTATTTCTGATCTCCATAAAGAGGGCAGCCGATTTCTTTCATTTGCACCCGAATCTGATGAGATCTGCCTGTGTGCAGTTCGATATGAACGAGGCTGTATCGGTCTGTCTCGCCGATGACCCGGTAATCCAGAACGGCATCCTTACCGCCAGCCGTACCCTTAGGCACAACAGTAACGGTATTCGTGCGTGCATCTTTCAGCAGCGTGTGCTTTAACGTTCCCTGCTGTACAGGCAACTTGCTATGTACAACAGCCGCATATATTTTACGGAAATGACGTCCCCGTACAGTCTCGGACAATCTCGAAGCTGCTTTGGATGTCTTGGCGAAGATCATCGCCCCTCCAACAGGACGGTCAAGTCGGTGAACTAATCCAAGATACACATTGCCGGGTTTGTTATATCGTTCTTTCAGATCCTGCTTCAGCAATGTGAGCAAATCCGGATCGCCTGATGCATCTTCCTGGGTGGGTACATTGACCGGCTTCGTAATACCTAACAGATGATTGTCTTCGAACAGAATCGGAATCGCATCGTGATTGTGCCGATGTTCTGACATGACTAGGACTCCCAACGGCCCAATATGCCACAAGGCAGATCAAGACCACTGCGTGTGATCGGCAGACCGATTTCACCTGCAGTAATTTCACCACCGTACTGGGCAGACATCGTCATGGTCAGCATGTTGCGCAGAACCGTGGAGGAGATGCCCGTGGTGTAGGAGTTAACCAGCATGAATAATGGATTATCCGACAAGATTGTCATACACGACTTCAAGAAAGGATATAGGTTCTCTTCCAGCTTCCATGTCTCTCCATTAGGACCTCGGCCATACGAAGGAGGGTCCATAATAATGGCGTCATAACGATTTCCGCGCCGTTGTTCCCTTTGTACAAATTTGAATACATCATCTGTAATAAAACGAACAGGGCGATCAGCCAGTCCGGATAATTGAACATTTTCCTTGGCCCATTGAACCATGCCTTTAGCTGCATCCACATGCACGACAGAAGCGCCGGCATAAGCAGCAGCTACCGTTGCACCGCCTGTATATGCAAACAGGTTCAGAACCGAAATTGGGCGACCTGCATTGGAGATTTTATCCATCATCCAGCTCCAGTTAGCCGCTTGTTCAGGGAACAGGCCGGTATGTTTGAAGCTGGTAGGTTTAATGTGGAATTTCAGGTTTTCGTATCCGATCGTCCAGCGCTCGGGAATGGGCTTTTTCATATCCCAGTTACCGCCACCGGAAGAGCTGCGATGATAGTGACCATGGACCTGACGCCACTCATTAGTCTCTTGCTCAAGGGGCCAGATAATCTGTGGATCGGGTCTGCGTAAAATCACATCTCCCCAACGTTCCAGTTTCTCGCCGCCTCCTGTATCAATTACTTCATAGTCCTTCCAATTCTTAGCTACGTACATAATGATTTATCCATCCTTCAAAAGTCATTTGGATACTATTGTACAACAAAAAAGGGCTTGTACGCCAGTTGGGGGACGGGAGTGTACCATATACTGAAAAACAAAGATAACCAAAAATTTAATTTGACAATGATAATCATTATCACATATGATTTTGTTAATTCAAATTCATTCTTTCTTCGGAGAGAATATTAACATGATCAAACTAAAGTGAGGGAAAAATAGATGGCTAAATTGTTAGTGGCTTATGCAAGCATGACGGGAAATACAGAAGAAATTGCAGAACTGATTGTGGAAGGAATTACACAGGGAGGTCACGAGGCAGACCTGAAATCTGTTACGGATTGTAATGCATCCGATGTAATGGATTATGACGGATTCATGATCGGCGTCTACACTTGGGGAGACGGGGAGTTGCCAGATGAATTCCTTGATTTCTATGAAGAGCTGGATGAGCTTGACTTGAGCGGCAAGAGAGCAGCAGTGTTTGGTAGTGGTGACACCTCTTATGAGCAGTTCTGCGGAGCGGTTGATCTCGCCGCTGCCAAGCTGCAAGAGCGTGGGGCGGAGGTATCTCCAGAGATGTTAAAGATTGAATATAGTCCACTTGAGCAGGAGAAGGATACGTGCCGTGACTTTGGCAAACGCTTCGCTGCTGCCGGATTACAGGTGTCCTAAAGGTCATGTTAAGACATAATGTTCAGGCAGCGAAGCCGGTCGGAAGGAATGACCTTCCTGGACATCTGCTTGAAGATTACAGATTGGAAGAGATGCTGCGCAGCCCACACCGATTCATCCGCCCTGAACCAGTGTCTGAGCAGCGTTCTCCTCTGCAATGGAGGCACCGTGCACAATATGCGGTCAGTCATGCGATCAATGCTTTTTACAGTCTTGACCCTGATGTTCGCAAAGAGGTACCCATACAGTATTTACTTGAGAAGTGGTGGCCCAAGAAGACGAATGGTTTTGAATCTGTTCTCCATTACTGGGATGTGAAGAACAAGATCACGGATGAGTTGTCGCTCGCCATTGCAATGAACGATGATCTGAAACATCCAGCCATTCTATTTGAACAGTGGAGAACGGAGTTACCTTCATTATCCATGCATTTATCGATGATATTTCAGGCGGCCTGGCAACCGGAAGGCTGGGATTCGCTGCTTATTCAGAAATATATGGTTGTCCATGATCCGAACGTGGTTGAGGCATTTCAACATATGGTCAGTGCTTTCTGCTGGGAAGCCTTCGGTAAATTACCGGGTATGATCGAGATTTATTGCCTGCTGGAAGGTCGCAAAATCAGGTACATCCCTGGACGCCAATCGCTGGAACGTTCCATGGACTATATTCGCTTGATACGTGATAGCATGCCGCAAGCAGAAGTGGTGGAGTCAGAGCGGTTTACAACGCGTGATAAAGCTCGGATACACGAAGAGGTAGATCGCTGGAGAACGGAAGCCATTGAACCGAAGAAAACATGGTTGATGTGAAGAAGGCTGAAGCATAACCATATATTCATGCAGATAGAGGAGGGGATATTGTCATGTCTACCGGTCTAAGTCAAGATATAAGCAACGGCAAAAGACGTACAGGAGCTTGCGAATTCAGTCCGTTGCCTGTACCACAGTCGGTTATACGAAAGCTGCTTGATGAAGCAGATCCTTCATTATATGTAATGAGTTCAGAACCCTGGCGGTTTATGTTGTTCGCAGGCGAAGGACGGCAGCTTTATCTGGAAGCGGTCAGACAGAGCTATCCACCTCATCTGGCTGATCGCTACGGCGAGTGGGCTACATATCAATACACTGAAGCGATCCCTGCCCATCTGGTTGTTGTGGCGCCTACAAATGCCCGTGAGGATGATCTTCTACCCGCCAAAGCCTGGAGCAAACGCTTTAGTATTCTGGCTGCGGAACAGGGCTTGAATGCCGTCTGGAAGATTAATGATTATCAACAACATCCTGTCTTTATGAATTTGATGGGATTGACTAGTGAAGAGAAGGTGCTCGGGGTATTTCATATCGGTTACGGAGACCAGCCTGCATTGCGGGGAATGGATGCAAGCCGACCAGCCTCTGAACTGATGACAGTCTATGATCATCTGGTGTAAAAAAAATGATCTGTTAGTTCTCTTATTTGCTGGTGTTGGTCAGAAAATCACGAACGAGCTGACGATTCGTCTGATCCTTGTTGCAGGCAGAGAACAATCGATTTGACACCGTAATGGTATTGCCAAAAAAGAATCGTTCGAACTGGATCTGTCTGCCCCCGAATGATCCCGCCCCAAGCTCCCAGATCAGGCGGAACAGAGCGTTGCGTTCGTGAGAAGCCATATCGTTTCCTTTAAGATATACATTCAGTGAAGGAGCGATGTTGGAGTGAAACTCTTCTTCCTGAGGGACCATAATCACTCCGCTCGAACCCAGGAGTTGCAGAATTTCAATCATCTCAGGATAAAGTTTCGGAAAAAGGAGATTGGCTGCCATCAACGGTTTGGGTGCTGGTAATACAAAACCTCTTCCGTCTGGTATGGCACCTGCCTCCGCGGCCAAAGCCAATGCTTTTAATGATTCAAGACCTGCGAATACACGTGCTGTTTTTTCTATAACATGTGCTTCCGTATTCAGATCCAGGGTATCGGTAAGAAGCTGGAGTGTACCGAGAACAAATTCCGTCTTGGCAATATAACGACACAATACCTGATGACCAGCGTGAATATGAAAATGACTGCCACTGAAGAGACGGGAGGACATCTCCTCACTCCCCGCAAAAAATATTCGTTCATGCGGAACGAGCACCCGGTCAAAGATGACGATATTGTCCATTTCTTCATATCTGGAACTCAGGGGATAGTTGGCATGGGAATCGGCTGCGTAGGTATCCCGGCATACCAGACTGATTCCTGGCAGATCATTCGGGACAGCAAAGGAAAATGCAAATGGATTCTCATCATCAAATGGGGCAGGCGAAGGTGAAGGATAGACAAAAATCTCATCTGAAGTTGCAGCTTGTGTAGCCATCATGAAAGCACCGCTAATAATGAGACCTGCCTCAGTGCGATCTATGATCTTTGCAGCAATAGCATCCTCAGTAGCATCCATTTGCCCTGAGATTTTACTGGCGTGTGGCTGAATGAAAGCATGGGATAATGTGATATCATGGTCACGGCAGTATGCATAATAATTTTTGAGATTTTCTGCATATTGGGGAGATAATTCGTTCAGGAGATCCGCACCTGTGTAAAAGGACATAATGGCTGTATTCATGTAATCGGGTGATCGTCCAAGAAAGCCATGATGCACATTGGCCCAGACATTCATCCCTTCCCGTCGTTTACGGAGGTCGTCGGCACTGGTTGGAGGCAGGAAGGATATGCCCACGGGTTTGCCGTCTGCCGGGGAGGCATACGTCATTGTTTCCGTGAATTTTGGATCAGATTGAAGATCATACATGTACATCTGAGTTTCCATCAAACCAGCAAAGGCAACATGTTCAGAGCGTTTTCCGGTAATAAGTTCACCTTTGTACCAGCAGGGGACGGACTGGGCGTTAATTCGTTCGCGATACTGTGAGCCACTTTTAACAGGCATTGTTTATTCACCTCTTGGTTCTAATCGTTCATGGGCAGATTAACTTCTTACGTAGTGTACGTAGGTGATCTGTCCAATGTGCATTTAAGAGGTGAGCAGGATTTTTACAGAATAGGCTTGATAATAATTATCATTCTTGTTACAATAGACAAAGAAAAAAGGAACCGGTAAGGGCTCCTTTAAGTGAATCATAAGAAATTTCTTATTTCACTTCAAAAGTTTTGCAGTCTGTTTCAGCAGATTGACTTACTTCTTTGGAAGTGTGGCTCACGATGTAGATCGAAGAAGCGTTACATTTGTTCTCTTGAGCCCAGTGACGACAGGAATTAACTTCACACAGTACGTCTTTTGCCATGATTGTTAACCTCACTTTAATTGGATTACATTCGTTGGTATAAAAGAATCCGGATCAGCAAGTTGCCGCTTGCGAAATCTGGAAAATTTTGATGCTCTCCTGAAATTTAGAGAGCTTTTTTGCGTTATACACAACGATGCAATCTTAGAATAGCAAATTTTCTTGGAGTCTGCAACTCAATGACCCACTACTGTGGCAAAATAGTGGACGTGCTGTGGTTATCTTTGCAAAAAGGCAGTAGTATGCTATTATTTAATAGTAATAATTACGATTAAAAGTCTAGGTGATTCTATAAATTGAACTAAGTATTTATACGAAACGGAGAGGACAGAAAGAACCTGAAGAAGCGGAGCGTTCGCCTTTATCCCCGGATTTTTCCTTTATATAAAAGGATCAGAAAAAATCTGGGGATAACAGCGATCGGAAGGTTGTTCTGTCATCGAAGTGACTGGTGTAAATATTTTTTAGTTCAACTTATATAACTTGAATCACGGACTGAAACCATAGAATGAAGGAGCCTGTGTACACATGAGCAAAATAAATCATATGAATCGTATTCCTCGAGCAAAAGGGATCGATATGGCGGCTTTTTACACACCGAAAGAATGTAGACGTAAAGCCCAGCATATTGTATTTTCCGCTGAAAATGAGCGTATCATTAACGAATTCATCACCATTCTGGGTATGAAAGAGAAGTTCAGAGCGCATGATGTATCGATCCCCAACAAATTGGTCATGTTCGGCCCCCCCGGCACAGGAAAAACATTAACAGCATCGCATTTGGCTGAGCGCCTTGATTTGCCACTGGTACTCGTGAGACTAGATGCAATCATTCATAGCCACCTTGGAGAGACGGGGAGTAATGTACGCAAGTTATTCGAATATGCACGAATTAACCCCTGTGTACTTTTCTTGGATGAATTTGATGCCATAGGCCGCACACGTGAGAGCAACGATGAAGTGAAAGAGATGGCCCGTGTCGTCAATACGTTATTGCAGTGTCTGGACGAATTCGATGGGGACAGTATTCTGGTGGCTGCGACGAATCTGGAAACTCAACTGGATCATGCCATATGGCGGCGTTTTGATACCAAGATGACCTATGGTATGCCGGATGATTCAAGTCGCAGATTGTATATCAGCAAGTTGGTGGGGGCATTTGAACAGGAGGCCCGGCTGGAAGATTACATATGTGAACGCTTGGAAGGGTGCAGTTATGCGGATATAGAGCAGATCGTTTTGAAAGCAAAGCGGAAAGCGATCATTGCCAGCAGTTCACTTCATCAGCAATTGATCTCGGATGCTTACGATGAATACAGGCCACGTGTATTAGAGTATTGAACGCTCCCATTCTGGATAAAGAACAAGGAACAACGTTGAAATAGCCCAGTCTCCTGAATGGAGTCCTGGGCTATTTTTTGGCATGTTAGCGTGGTTCGTTACACTTTAACGGCTGCTCCATATGCTTTTTCTGTAGTAGTGGCTTCTTGTGTTGCAACCCAGCTCGGAAGGCTTAATCTGAACATGCTCCCTTCCGGGCTGCTGGAGACAAGTGTCAGTTCACCGCCCTGTTCCTGAGCGAGTAATCGACTATATGTTAATCCCAGACCCAGGCCGCGATTACGGCGTTTTTTGAGCTCTCCACGATAGAAGCGTTCGAAGATTTTAGCTTGATCTTCTGCCGGGATCCCTGTCCCGTTGTCCTTGACATCAACGTACAGCATCTGTTCTTCTGCGCGCAGATAAATATCGAAGACAGCCTTTTGTTCAGGGGCTGTGGCATGAAGGGCATTATTGAGCAAATTGACAATAATCTGCTGAATACGTAGAGCATCTCCCATGGTAAAAAACGTAACAGGAGGGGAGTGCAGTTGAACCTCTGGCATTTTGTCCTCATATGCTATCTTCCACTGATAGATGATCTCGCCGACCAACAGCTTCAGATCGGTTCGTTCCTTGCGAACAGCGACACTTCCTGCACACATCGCATTATAATCAAGCAGATCTGCGACCATACGCTCCATACGTTCGGATTCCTTCAAAGCGATATCCAAAAATTCCTTTCCTTCCTGTGGACTCACGACATCGTCACGTACCGCCATAACGAGTCCCTTGATGGAAGTTACCGGTGTCTTGAGTTCATGACTTACCCCTGCCAGCGAAAGTGTGCGCCATTCTTCGAGTTGTTGTAGACGTGTGGCCATGTCGCGGAATGAATTTACAAGTTCATTGATCTCACGTTCTCGTGTATTTAAGTCAAGACTCACTTCATAATTACCACCTCGAATCTGCTCAGCGGCATAGGCGACCTGACGAATAGGTCTGGATAACTTACTCGACAGGAGATAGATTGTAAACCATCCACAGAGGATTAGTCCTCCGAGGATTAGAGCAACAAGCCATATGGTCTCTGGACCAAATGTAATGGATTGTTTGGACTGCATGACCCACACTTTGCCCACGGTTTGATCGCCTTCGGATATGTTGACCGTTACGCCTGCATATTTGTTGTTCCGCGGTTCACGGTAGTCGTCTGACAGTCGATAATGCACATCTTTTTGCTCCATTTTAGGCTGGGAAAAGATCAATTGATTGTTGTTGTCCAAGATCATGACACAAAAATAATGATCAGTATTAAATAGTTTCTCTCGCTTGGTTACCAGTCTGTCGAGATCGGGGGGAACCCGCAGCATATTATTTTCACTGGTCACTTGATCTGCGATCTCCAGACCTAACAGTTCTGCGGTTTTGAGGCTTTTCTCAATTGAGGTTGTTCGAATCCAATAGAGCGCCCCAGCTACAATAATCGTGAAACCAATGCACAAAATGAGAAAATATCGCAGTGTCCAGTGTGACAGAATGGATATCGTTCGTTTGGGTTTCTTCTGTTTCAGTTGGCGATCCAAAATTGATACCCCATTCCTCGCAACGTCCGAATTTCTCCAGTTTCGGGTAACCAGTGGGAGAGTGCCTGACGTAGTCGTTTAATTGATAGATCCACAGCACGGTCACTGCCGTCGTAATCCATCCCCCATACCTGTTCAATAAGATGATCTCTGGTAAATGTACGGTTCGGATAATCGGACAGGAATAGCAGTAACGACAGGTCACGAGGTGTTAGTGCAACTTCAGCACCGTTCAGCAGCACCTGCTTGGCAGCAAGATCAATGACAAGATTGCCAAAGGAGCGCTTCTCCTCAGCACCTGAGGTCCAATGTGGATTACGGCGCAACACGGCATTCACTCTGGCGACCACTTCTTCCGGTACAAAAGGTTTGCTCATATAATCGTCAGCACCGGCATTCAACCCGTTGAGACGGTCTGAAATGTCATCCAGTGCGGTTAGCATAATCACGGGACAAGCACTTTTTTCACGAATAATTCGCAGCAGATCCCATCCGTCCATTCCGGGCAGCATCACATCAAGTAATACAAGGGAAGGCGTTACGGAATCGAAAAGGGTAAGTGCAGTCGGTCCATCTGCTGCATGATGAACTTCAAATTCTGCTTTTCTCAGATAAGCAGCCAGTACTCGTGCAATAGCTTGCTCATCCTCGACGATGAGTATGGATTTCAAGAAAAGGGGTCTCCTTTCAGTTCATAAGCTTGTGTACTGATTTTACATGAGCATGAGCATAAAGCCAATCCTGTATTAAGGATTAGAAAAAATTAAAGGACGTGTCGTATCTTGACTTCTTCCTGACACATTCGGTTGATATGATCCATATCAACAAGCAACCTAAACAATCATGTACTGGGGGAAACATAGAGATGAACAAGAAAGCAAAAACATGGCTTATTACAGGTGTGGCGGCGGTTGCCGTAATCGGTGGCGGTGGTTATTATCTCACCAATAGTTATTTGGGGAACAACGTTGAGATTGAGCAGGTGCTTCCTGCCAGCACAGCGACTTCCACCACAGCAGTAGATAGCACAGGAGCTGTTGTAGCTAATGAAACTGCGGGAGCAGAGCAACTGAATGGAGACTGGAGCATCAGCGAAGGTTCCAAAGTATACTTCTCCGTAACCACATCGCAGGAGACCGTTAATTTTGTGGACGAGCAGGTAACAGGCAATTGGACGATTAATGTAGACGATGCTTCTCAGATGAAAGCAGAAGGACAGATTGAGATGGACGGGATTGATTCCGGAAATGGACAACGGGACGGTCACGTGAAGCAAGCCGATTTCTTCGACATTGCGACATATCCACAAGCAACATTTACAGCGACTTCATTTGAAGGTGTACCTGCAGAATGGCCTGTCGGTCAAACGGTTGATATCAAAATGAATGGTACCATTACGGTTAGAGGTGTTGAAAAAGAAGTGACTTTCGATGCAAAGGCCGCTTATGAGAATAACGAAGTGTTGTTGTCAGCAACATCCATGGTAACGTTCGAAGATTTCGGAATGGAAAATCCGCACTCCGTTGTGCTCTCGACAGAAAATGATATCCAGGTACAGCTTGAATTGAAACTCTCCAAATAAGTGTAACAACGATCATATATCTAAAAATCTGTTCTGTTCTGCCTTACGGTGGATGGACAGATTTTTTTTTGTTTCTTGCAAAATAGCGTGATCCATATAGCTTAAATGTAACTTTTACAGGATCATATTGTTAAAATAACTGCTGTTTCCTTTGGATAATGCCGTGTTACTTATTGCTATTAAGCGCTTACAATAAGGGGGATTCATAACATTCATTGATCCATGCACAATCAAACACAAAAAGGGGGAGATCAAGAGTGAACAAAAGGTACATAAGCGGGTGTCTGGTATTGCTGATGCTGTTCTGTGATCTGGGCTTGATGGTTCGTCCAGCGGTTGCAGAAGATGCGAAAGTGAACGTGGCACTTAACAAGGCGGTTACGGTAAGCACAGAGTATCTGGAGTGGGGGAGCAACAAGGACCACCTTGTAGATGGCAAAAGTGATACACATTGGACTGCAACCGCTGAAGCGACGGTGGAGCAGCCACAGTGGGCGATGATTGACCTGGGTGGTGCTTATAATCTGTCTGGAGCAGAAATAACATGGAAAGATGATAAATTAGCGAAGTTTATTGTTGAAACTTCTGCGGATCAGGTCGAATGGACCAAAGTCGTGGATCAGAGCGACAATAACCTGGCTCAACAAACGACCGATCTGATGTTTCAGACGGATGCTGTTCAATATGTAAGATTCACCGTGTCATTCTACGATCAAGCAGGTGCGTGGCCCGCTATCTCCGAGATCAAAGTCTGGGGAGAAGAGCAAGGCATTGATCCGGCAGACATAACGGGTTACGATCAGGTTAACGTGCAAACAGTGACGGGGAGCGCTCCGGTTCTGCCGGCTGAGGTTAGAGCGGAGTATCTGAACGGAAAATCGGGTTCGGTTCCAGTGAAATGGAATAGTATCGACCCTTCAGAGTATTTACATGCGGGCAGCTTTACCGTGACGGGTGCAGTATATGGTGCGTCCGTATCACCAGAGGCTAATGTGACGGTTAAGGGATACCGAACGGATTATGTCAGAGGGGTGGATATTTCCACGTTAACAGCGATTGAGGATAATGGCGGGAAATATCTGGATAGCAATGGCACAGAACGTGACTTGCTTGATATCCTCAAGGACCGCGGTGTCAATTACGTGCGCCTTCGTCTGTGGAATGATCCACAGAAGTCTAATGGGTATAACGATAAAGAGGACGTCATCCGTTTAGCGAAAAGGGTGAAGGAAAAAGGCATGAAGATATTGCTGGATTTCCATTACTCGGATGAGTGGGCCCACCCGGGCCAGCAGCTTCGTCCGAAGGCATGGGAAGGACTTTCGTTCGATGAGCTGAAGCAGGCTGTATATGATTATACCGTTGAAGTTGTGGGCGACATGAAGAAAGAAAACGCCATGCCTGACATGGTTCAGATCGGTAACGAGATTAACAGCGGTGTTCTGAACGGCTTGAAGAGCAATGTGAATTTTGACGAGAATGTAGCACTCTTGAAGCGTGGGGTAGATGGTGTGCGCGCAGTCGCAGGAGGCGATCAGGTTCAGATCATGATTCACCTGGCTGAAGGTGGCAAGGCGGATACGTTCGACTGGTATTTCCGTGAACTGGAGGAAGGCGGACTGGATTACGATATTATCGGACTTTCCTATTATCCGTTCTGGCATGGGACCTTTGCCGATGTGCAGAAGACGATGAATGAAGTGTCTGCCAAGTATAAAAAAGACGTGATAATTGCCGAGACATCGTATCCATTTTCGTATAAAAACGGTGATGCACACGGTAATATCATTGGATCGGATGAAGCCCTTCATGTTGGGGGAGCGACATTCCCTGCAACGGTAGAGGGCCAATATGATGCCATTGCTGGCATTATGGATATGATCGCTGACGTGCCAGAAGGCCGCGGAGCCGGGTTCTTCTATTGGGAGCCCGCATGGATTGCGGCGAATGTAGGCTGGATTGCTTCCGAGGGAGATGCGTGGGAGAATCACGGCATGTTCGATTATGATGAATACCCGGACAACGGGGGTTATTCTTACGAGGGACGAGCCTTACCATCCCTTGATGTGTACAAACGTGGACTGGAGCTTCTGCCAGCAGATCGACAGCATTTGTCGGCAGCCCTTACACGGGCAAAGTCGCTGGTTTCCAGTGATTTTACACCTGAAAGCTGGGACAATCTTGCTCCTGCCATTGAAGCAGCAGAGGCTGTTTACCGTAAGGCCTATACATCAGGTGGACTTACGCAACAGGAGACGGACACGGCAACAACAGCATTGGAAGGTGTCATGCAGCAGCTCAGCGTGATTGCTCCGCAGCTAGGCGATCTCACAGCAAAAATGGCGGAAGCACGCACATATCAGCAGGAAGATTGGTCTGCTGCAACGTGGGCGATGTTAACCAAAGCGCTTGAACGCGCCGAGCAGGTGATTGCCGATCCAAGGGCAACTCAGACAGACGCCAACACTGCCGTAAAACATCTGAATGATGCCATTCAGGGTCTGTCGAATGTGGACAAGACGGAGCTGCATAAGTGGATTGGGGAAATACAGCAACAGACTGAATCCTCTTACACAAGCAGAAGCTGGACAACATTGAAGGATGCGTTACAGGCGGCAATCGTTGTTAGAGACAACACAAGTGCGGTGCAGTCTGAAGTGAATTCGGCACTCAATGGATTGAAGCAAGCCTCTAATGACCTTGTATTGCTGGAAGCATTGACCACAGGCAAAACGGCAACCGCCTCAACCAGTGCGGGTACAGGTGGCGGCGAAGCCAACTCTCCGGGGGGAGCTATTGACAGTAACCCGAACACTTCATGGGGGACCGATCAGAGCGTAGACAGTTGGTGGCAAGTGGATCTGGGTCAGGTTGCTAACCTTCGCAAGATCGAAATGTCGATGTGGAGTGGTGGAATCAAATACAAGATTGAAGTGTCCAATGATAACAAAAAATTTGTGAAAGTGGTCGATACCACGAGCGACGTTGTCGTTTCAACAGCGCCAAGACATGTGTTCTCGAATGATACAGAGGCGCGTTATATTCGCGTAACGATTACAGCAGGTTCTACATGGGTAGGATTTATGGATTTTGAAGCATACGGTACGTTCCCGGCCGACAAATCTGCACTGCAATCTACTGTAGATGCCGCTGAGAAATTAAAGCAAACCGAATACACCACTTCAAGCTGGAATGTATTCAGTAAGGCGCTCTCTGAAGCGAAGGCATTCATTCTGGATGTTGAATCTTCAACGCAAGATGTAAGTAAGGCGGATCGTGCGTTACAAGATGCTGTAAGCCAATTGGTACGTCAAGATAGTACACCAGGCACAGGGCAGCCGTCACAACCAAGTGTACCATCACAACCTTCCAACCCCGGAACAGCCCCATCGCCGGGGAATCCGGCTGTAAGCCCACCGGTTGGATCGGGTGATCCGCCAGTGAAGGGATCGATCACGATAAAGGGAACGAAATCCGGGGATGACAAGTATTCCATTCGTCCAGATGCATCCCAATTAACTCAGGCACTGCAATCCATGGATGCAGGGAACCGAACGTTGAAGCTGATTGCAGATGTCCCTGACACAGCCAAGACAGTCACATTCCAATTGCCTGCAAGTCAACTGGCAGCATGGGTTCGTACTGAGGAAGTGCAATCCCTGGATGTAGTCGTAGGACAGACTACTGTTCGTGTTCCTCTGAAATCACTCCCGCCAACCATTGCGGAGACTGCTGGAACGTTCGACATCGTAGTGGCAAAAGGATCAACAGATACGCTGACTACATCGCAAAAAGCAGCGATCGGTAATCATGCAATTGTCGACGTGAATTTGTTGATGAACAATAAGCCATTGCAATGGACGAACAGAGCGGTTGAAGTTGCTCTATCCAATGTAGAGCAATCTAAGAAGAATGATGTAGTTATGGTCGTACATTCCATATCTCCAAGTGGGGAGATGAAACCTGTTACGTATTCGAAGTACGATGACAAGACGAAGACGATGGCGTTCAAACCATTGGAATCCGGCAGTTATGTCATTGCAGAAGTTGAAGTGCCATTACATGATCTGCAAAATCACAATTGGGCTCTCCAAGAGGTGCAGAACCTCTATGGTAAAGGGATTATTACGGGAATGAGCGCGACCCGTTTTGCTCCGCAAGGTGAACTGACCAGAGCACAATTTTTGCAAATGATTATTAAAGGTATTGGTGATACACGCCAGTCCGATCCATCTATTTCATTCCCAACGGATGTGAAGGAGGGGCATTGGTATGCCGATTCAGTACGACTTGGAATTGAAATGAACATTATTCAAGGCCAGGCAGATGGAAGCTTTGGAGCCAATGAACGTATATCACGAGAAGATATGGCCGTTATGCTGAACAGAGCACTGAAGGTTGTGCAGCGTGAGGATGTGACCCATTCTGTACAAGGAAATATGGTGTTTGTAGACAACGCCGAGATCGCGGCATACGCCAAAGAGGCTGTAGCCTCGATGCAGCAACTTGGACTGCTGAACGGCATGCCTGATGGCACGTTTGCTCCCAAAGAAACAGCGAACCGTGCACAAGGGGCTGTTGCCGTCGCCAGACTAATGGAACAACTGTATTAGAAGTAGTTCAAAAAGTCCGTTTTTGATTACGAAGGATGCCTGGTGGCATCATCAGCACGCATTAATAGAAATAACAAAGCAGGTAAAGAGATCGGATCAAATGGTTCGATCTCTTTACCTGCTTTGTATAAGAAAAAAGGTTCTGACGGACTCCCTTACTCTAAATAGGCATATGAACAATTTGTTAATGTCGTATTGACAATATCAAATTCATTTGTTATCATTTCGATAATATCAAAACGACAATATTAAGAAATGGGGAATGAGCCATGTTTGGATTCCGATTCGCGAAATTTCAACCCAGTGAGTATGTAATGAAGGTGAAAAATGGTGAGGTACAGCGTCAAGGTGTGGGATTGTCCTTCTACTATTATGAGCCGACCACATCGGTAGTGGTTCTACCCGTATCCTCGGTGGATGTACCGTTCATGTTCGAAGAGATTACGGCGGATTATCAGACGGTTACTGTGCAGGGGCAACTAAGTTATCGCATTGTGGATTATTTGAAAATAACGCAGAGCCTGAATTACACGTACAATTTGCGCAAGAATCGATATATTTCCGACGACCCCGGCAAGCTGGACCAACGGGTGATCACCACAGCCAAAGTACTGACCAAGAAACATCTGGAACAAATGCCACTGAAGGAGGCCATTCAATCCAGTGAACGGCTGGTAAGCAGCATGAAACGCGAAGTCGTACAAAGTGAAGAATTGGAGAAACTGGGCGTTGAGCTGATGAGTCTATCGATACTGGCCATTCTGCCTAATAAAGAGACGATGCGTGCATTGGAAGCACAAGCGCGGGAAGAGATTTTGCGTCAGGCAGACGAAGCGCTCTATGTGCGTCGGAATGCTTCCATTGAACAGGAAAGACGAGTAAAAGAGAATGAACTGAACACCGAAATTGCCGTGGAGACGAAGAAACAGCAGATTCGTGAGACCCAATTGCAGGCAGAACGCTCGGTGAAACAGAAACAAAACGAGATGGAGCAGGAGCAGCTTCAGTTCAATACAGGGATGGAGGAACGTAAACAGCAACTGATTGAGTTAACCATTGCTAATCACAATGCCGAAGCGGATGCCAAAGCCTATGAGATTGCTGCCGTGATGAATTCATTGCAAAATGTACAGCCGAATGTACTGCAAGCGATGGCGAACATGGGCATGAATTCCGATAAGCTGATTGCACTTGCGTTCCAGGAACTGGCTGAAAATGCAGGCAAGATTGGACAGCTTAATATCTCGCCGGATCTGTTGCAGGGACTAATGTCTCCTGCGCCGGGCAGGGATCAGGGAGGTCGAGCAAGATGAGATTGAGGAAAGCAGGAAAATCAGTACGTCAGCAACCTGCGGCGGACGATCGAATGAGCGAACACAAGCTGATTCTGGTGAAGCGCCGGACCAGACTGGAGGAGCTGGTGGTTCGATATAACACAGTGCAGCAAGCCCAGTTCTATATTGAACGTCTGGGCGCAGATTTCAGTGATTATATGGAGGAAGACCGTCGTTATCGACAATCCGTGCAACAGGCGCAGCAGCAGCTGGGACAATTGGGCCGCGTCCAGACGATTGATCGGGAACATGTGCCCAACTTCATTTTTGGAGAGCAGGATATCGTGGTTGTGGTTGGACAGGATGGACTTGTAGCGAATACCCTCAAATATGTGGCCGAGCAGCCGCTCATCGGTGTGAATCCGGACCCGATGCGTTGGGACGGGGTATTATTACCTTTTACCGTGGAGGATCTCAGCTTCATTGTCCCTGATGTCATTCGAAAGCAACGAACATTGAAAGAAGTCACTCTCGCCAAAGTAGAACTAAATGATGGACAGTATCTATATGGTGTGAATGATCTGTTCATTGGTCGGAAGACGCATGTATCGGCTCGTTATGAAGTACGTTTGGGTACATCCGCAGAACAACAATCCTCCAGTGGTATCATTGTATCCACTGGCATGGGATCGACAGGCTGGTTCAAAAGTGTGCTGGCCGGAGCCACCGGAATTGTTGGATCGGCGGCATGGCAGAACCTGAATTCCGAAGCTGAGGTTGCTACAGCATCTGCATCCATTCATGGAAGCAGGCAGGAGTTGAATCATTTTAACTGGGATGCACCGTACTTATATTTTTCAGTACGTGAACCGTTCCCGAGCCGGACAACAGCTGCCAACCTGGTCTTCGGACAGATTCATTCGAAGCAATCATTGCACATTGTATCCCAGATGCCAGAGGATGGTGTTATTTTCAGCGATGGGGTCGAGCAGGACTTTCTTGAGTTTAATTCAGGGGTGGAAGCCATCATTGGTTTGGCAGAGAAGAGGGGACGCCTCGTGGTCTGAGCCTTTATTTTCAATCCGTTTCCGACTAGAATGGGTAACTAGATGTGATACACTGACGACAGGAAACGGAAAGAGGGTTAACGATGCAGTCGATATTGTTGGTTGAAGATGATGCCAAGCTTGCAGGATTGCTGGCGGCTTATCTGACCCGAAATGGATTCCAGGTAGAGGTCACAGATGATTTTCGTCATGTACTGGATGAATTTGTGAAGATGGAACCGGATCTGGTACTGATGGATGTGAACTTACCTCAATATGATGGCTATTATTGGTGCAGACAGATACGCACACATTCCATATGTCCCATTTTATTCATATCGGCTCGTGATAGTGGTATGGATCAGATTATGGCGTTGGAACATGGGGCGGATGATTATATTACGAAACCTTTTCAATATGAAGTCGTTCTTGCCAAAGTCCGTAGTCAGCTGCGCAGAGCCTATGGTTCTTACGCTGCTGTGCAGCAGGAAGTGAAGGTGAAGAACGGTCCCATGATTCTCTATCCTGAGCGATTCGTACTGGAGTATGATGAACGTTCAACAGAGCTGACACAGAAGGAAGCGATACTGGTGGAAGCACTAATGGCGAAGGCAGGGCGAGTTGTCAGCCGGGAAAAATTGCTTGAACAGATGTGGGAAGATCAGCATTTTATTGATGATAATACGTTGAATGTCTATATTACACGTGTTCGCCGGAAGTTGAAGGAGCTAGGTGCAGAAGAGATTTTGGAGACGGTTCGCGGAGCGGGTTATCGTGTGTTGGATCTGGGTTCATCCGCACAGGGAAAAGGGAAATGAGACTTTTCCTGAGAGACCACCAGATGTTAGTCGGATTTTATGTGCTGCAGATGTTACTGGTTCCGTGTGTGTATTGGCTTTCTGGTGAGGATCGCCCGATGAAAATTGTCCTCTATGGCATGCTGATCAGTACCATGGTGCTGTTGGTCTATCTAATCATACGTTACTTTCAGCTGCGAGCGTATTATCGTCTACTTCAACAACCACGTAAACGGGTAAATGAGCCTTTTCAAACGCTTGGAAATTCGGTCGTGGCGGAAGCCATCCAGGAACTGTTACATGAACTGGAGCGTAATCGGCAGCATGAGATAAGTCAATTACGTACTAGCAAGGAACAGCAGGTAGTATTCATGAATCGCTGGGTTCATCAGATGAAGACCCCGTTGTCCATTATCCAACTGACCCTGGAAGATGTGGAAGATGAGACGGCTGGCAGTATTCAGGATGAGCTGGATAAAATGCGCAAAGGACTTGAAATGGTCTTGCATTCATCAAGGCTTGAACAGTTCGAAGGGGATTTTCGTGTAGAGCTGCTGTCTCTGCATGAGGTGCTTCGGAGTAGCATTGCAGAGAACCGACGTTTGTTTATTCGCAGAGGCATTACGCCGGATATCCGGATGGAGGGCGACCTTCAGATATATAGTGACTCCAAGTGGCTGCGGTTCATGTTCACCCAGATTTTGACCAATGCCGTGAACTATTCCGATAGCAAATCAGGCAAAAAAGTGATCATTACAGGCTATAAACAGGAAGAGCGTACCATCCTGGACATTCAGGATGAGGGAATCGGCATCTCGTCCGAGGACATTCATCGCGTGTTCAATCCCTATTTCACAGGCGAACGGGGCAGGCAATATCACGAATCTACGGGAATGGGATTATATCTGGTCCGTGAGATCAGTGCCCGATTAGATAACCGTGTGGAGTTGTTTTCGGAGCCAAATGAGGGAACGTTGGTCAGATTCAGCTGGGTTCAATCGAAATATCCGAAGTAAAGAGCGCTTTGCCCATGGGCGAGGTGCTTTTTTTAATGCACAGAAGTGTAATAGAGAAGCCAGGGGAACAAAACCTTAAGCGTGCTGTAAGGGAAGTTTAAGGTAATTCGATAGCACCGTTACGGGAGGTCGGTTAGGATAAGAATAGAATTAACGTATAAAGAATGATGGATCAGGAGGGAATTACGCATGGAAATGTTACAGGTATCGGCACTCAACAAAGTATATCAGGGCAAAGTGCAGACTCAAGCCCTTAGTGATATTCATCTGACAATCAAGCAAGGTGAGTTTGTGGGCATCATGGGCCCGTCAGGCAGTGGCAAAACCACATTGTTAAACATGGTCTCCACCATTGATGAACCCAGCTCAGGCAAGGTGCTGATTAATGGCATGAACCCGTTTGATATGAAAAAGAAAGAACTTGCTATGTTCCGGCGTCGGGAACTCGGATTTGTCTTTCAGGATTTCAATCTGTTGGACACGCTGACTGTTGCTGAGAATATTGTACTTCCACTGACACTGGACAAGGTCAAACTGAAGGAGATGGAGAGCAGACTACATCGCATTACAGCCAAGCTCGGGATTGATCACATTCTGGATAAACGAGTCTACGAAATTTCGGGCGGACAGCGCCAGCGAACAGCCATTGCGAGATCCATGATCAATATGCCTTCGATTGTTTTGGCGGATGAACCAACCGGTGCCCTGGATTCTACGTCATCCCAAGCGGTCATGGAGTCGCTTGAACAGATTAATCAGCAGGAGAAAACGACCATTATGCTGGTTACACATGATCCCCTTGCAGCAAGTTATTGCAACCGAATCGTGTTCATCAAGGACGGAAAACTGGCAGCCGAGGTACACCGCGGAGACAATCGACAGACGTTCTTCCAGCGGATCATTGATACCTTATCCTTCTGGGGAGGGAATTCACATGAGCTTTCTTCAGTTCGCGTTTAATAACATTCGCCGGAATGGGCGAGCGTATATTGCTTTTTTTCTTAGCAGCGTGTTTATGGTCATGATTTTCTTCGCTTATGCGGTATTTATCTATCATCCATATGTGACAGAGTTGCCGATGGGGGACACAACCGCTACGGGGATGCAGATCGCTTCGATTATCGTGTATGTGTTTGCATTTTTCTTTGTCATGTATTCCATCAGTGCTTTCCTCAAGTCACGGAACAAGGAGTTTGGCATTCTGACCATACTTGGTGCCGAGCCCAGACAGATTCGGAGATTGGTCATTCTGGAGAATATGTTGATCGGTTGCCTGTCCATTATTGCCGGTATCAGCGGAGGTATGTTGTTGTCCAAGCTGTTCCTGATGTTAACCACTCGTTTTATCGGGATGGATGATCTGCCCTTTTATTTTCCGGTGAAAGCGATTCTGATTACGATCGGGGCCTTTCTGTTGTTATTTTTCTGCATTTCACTCTTCACACTGGTTTTTATCGGGAACAAACGGACGTTAGAACTTTTGACGGGAACCAACAAACCTAAAAAAGAGCCCAAAGCTTCATGGTTCTTCTCACTTCTGGGTTTTGCATTACTTACAGTAGGTTTTGTGGTACTCCGCAGCGGGTTAAATGGCGGAACAATCATGCTTGCAGCAGTAACAGGGATAGCGGGAACGTATTTTTTCTATTCACAACTTTCCGTGCTCATCATCCGTTTATTGAAGCGTAATCGTAAAACGGTATGGCATGGTACACGTCTGTTATGGATCTCAGAGATGAGCTATAAAATGAAGGATAATGCCCGCATGCTCTTTATGGTGACCGTGGTGATTGCGATTGCTTCAATGAGTGCAGTTGTAATTTTGTCACTGGATCAGGAGAATCGGGAGCAGTTTACCAATAACGATTTTGCAGTCCAATACAATGTATACACACCTTCGGATCAAATGAATATGAGCACTATTGATTCGAGACTTCAAGCCGCAGGCTTGGATTATCAGCAAGTGTATCTGGAGTACTTCTGGTCTGATGCGGATCTGAGTGCTGTCTCGGTCATGCCGCTCAGTCATTACAACCGATTCAATGCAATCCTAGGAAAAAAGACATTCCAATTGGATTCAGACTCAGCATTGTTCGTAGATTCCCGTAATGAGAAGGATCAGGCTCAGATCGATCGCAACAGGTTTCGCAATTATGCGGAAGGAGACACAATGACTCTGAATCTGGAAGCTGGTCCAATGCAAGCAATAGTTACAGCTACGGATGTTGAGACACGGTTTGCAACCTTGATCTATTCAACAGCTGTGGTTGTCCTCCCGGATGAGAAGTTTGAAAAGATCACACAACAGATCCAAGGAAACAGGTTATCTGGCAAAGTTCTGTATCAGATTCCTGCCTGGGGTCATGCTGTACCTGACCGTCACTCCTCGGAAGCCATGGTTAGCGATCAGCTCTTGTCGTCCGCAGATACCATTCGAAGCGATAATGCTTCTTCGGATGAGAATTACTCCGGCTTTCTGACCACTCGATATGGAGATTTTGAGAGATACAGACAGGGTACAGCACTCTTTACCTTTCTGGGCATATTTATCGGATTGATCTTCTCCATCTCTTCTGCAAGCTTTTTGTATTTCAGGCTGCATACCGATCTTGAAGCCGATGGAAAGATGGTGCATTCTCTTTCGAAAATGGGTCTCAGTTTCCAGGAGATGAAACGATCATCCACCGTTCAGATTGCCATTCTGTTCTTTTTACCAATTGGGGTAGCTATCATTGAAACGTTGGTCGTGGTTAAGCCATTCCTGTCTGAATTCGGTATTACGAATTATACGGTTCCGGTGTTGACTGTATTTGGTGCGTTTCTCCTTGCACAGACATTTTATTTCTTCGTTATCCGTTCCAGATATATATCTTCTCTGCGCAAAATGATGGTGTAATCATCCGGGAAACAAACGATCATAAGGACCGTCCATAATCTGTTTATTGCCCGCATTTCTTGATTCAGATCAAGGAAACGCGGGCTTTCTTGCGTTAAGATGAATGCATTCACAGATTATATTATCGAGGAGGAAGATTATCATGAGTATTACGTCATTGCAAGAAGTCAAAACATTCAGTGAGGACCGTTTCACGAAACGGGTTTTATTCCAACAGGGTGGTGGAGTGACCTTTGTGCTTCATTTTCTGCCAGGTCAGCAGCTTCCCGTTCATAAACATCCGGGAACAGACGTTATTTTGCTGGTGGTCGAAGGCACAGGCACACTTATTCTGGATGGAAAAGAACAAGCGGTGAAACAAGAGGATGTGATCCATTGCGGCGGTGAAGTAGAGTTCGCATTCCATAATACAGGAGATCAGGAAGTTCGTTTGTTCGTGGTGTTAAATAAAGTACCAGCAGCATCGTATGCAAAGGACATCTAACATCGATATCAAGGAATCGATAAAATGATTCACTGATTGGCACCAATATAAGGGGAACTCTATTCTGGAGTTTCCTTATTTATTTTTATTCAAGAATACTCTTCTCCAACATTCGTCCTTCTAGCAATTTCCGGGGAGTAGATCAAGTGTATGTTCCCATCGCAAAACAAAAAGCATACTTGGATCTGAGAATATCAGATCTTGAGTACGCTTCTTCGTATTCCGCCAGCAACTTGTTCATTCATCCGGTCCATAGTCATTCTGCCTAGAAATAGCCCAGCATTTCCTTGGCTTCATTCGACATCAGCTGTGGAGACCACTGTGGCTCCCACACCACTTGAACATCAATATCAGTCTTGCTCGTATTTTCCTGTAAAACCCATTTCACCGCACCAACGATGGTATCGTGCAGCGGACAACCTGGTGTAGTCAGCGTCATCCGTACATGTACTCGTTCAGGTTCTTCCCTTACTTCATACACCAGACCCAGGTCAACGATATTGACACCTAATTCAGGGTCATATACTTCCTTGAGACATTTCAGTAAATGCGTGGTTTGTTCCATCATATTCACTCTCCAGTTTACCTTATTAATATTAACGTCTGAATACCAAAGCAATGTTCATTATATAAACGATGGAGACCAGAGATAAGATTGTTCCTCCAACCATCATGACCTCTGCCAAATTAATCAGAATTCCACTGACAAGCAGAAGGCTTCCAGCCACCATGGCGAGCATACCCCAATTGACGTTCCGTTCACTCAGCATACCAGCCATTAGCGGTGTCCCGGGTCTGCCTGCCTGCTTGCCATATTTATGGGTCCACCACAGAAAAGGCACGATTTTGGAAGCATAGCCCAGTATGGTGAGAGACACCCAGCCCCCGAGATACACCCAACCAGACAGTAGAACAACCCTTGGATGGAGCAGCAGTTCGGTTCCTTGCGCGGAATAGATCAGTAGGGCGACAGTATATACGGCAAAGGCACGACTTACATAGACAGACCAGCGAATGCCCGGGCCGGGGTTGCTTTTGTGACGTTTCTCCTGAATTTGCTCCAAGTGATACACATAGAAGAGTAGGGCGGCAGTTAGGAGCAAGAGCGCGAACCAGAGCAAGCCTCCCTTGAACCCAGTCAGAAATGCGACAACGCCTGTAATTACAGAGGCATTCCACAGAACCAGGACCACTTTTTGCAGTCGAATGGAATAATCGTGGGACAAGTAGAACATCGGAAGCATTTTGTAACTGAAGCCGGTAATTAACATGCCAAACCAGCCAAGTGTTCCCATCCAGATATGTGCGCCGAATAAGCGTTCATGCAGACCATTCCAATCACCAAAGGCAAAATTCAGACCCATCAGCATACCGGACAGCCCGGTTAGAACGAGATAGAGACAGGAACAAGCTGCACTAATCGTTACCGGATTCCACTGTGAGGCACGGAAGAGGGTAACAGCCATATTCCATCCGAACAACAGAATGCCCGAGAGCGCGAGTGTAGCAGAACCGGCAATCCAGATGACATCTGCACGAATGAAACCGTATAACATGCCCGTGATCCCGATACTGAACAAGACATAATGACAATAACCGAGAAACAGACTGTAGATATTCGATTGCAAAATAACATGTATCAACTGATAAACGGCACCCATGGCCAGCATGGTTGCCCACCCGAGCACAAACAGATGGGCATGAAACCAGCCTTCGGGTCCTCTGAGTTCATCACCAAGCCAACCTGTCAGCGAGAGCAGAGAGAAGGCGTGATACATTACAAATCCAAAGATGCCCGTGATGATAAAAAGAAACGGCAACCTGGACATGGCTCTCGCCTCCTTACCCTTTTTCAATTCTCACTTTGGCTGTGCCATCGGCTTGATCTTCAACCGTGTAGGTGCAACCTAGATTGTTCAACTCTTCAATCAGGAATACAGGTACACGGTCATTATGAATCAGTACGACTTCCCCAGGTTTGCAACGCTCCAGAGCGGCAAGTGTTCGCATCATGGGCTGTGGCGGTTCCAATCCGCGATTGTCCAATATAACTTTGGGTGCCTGTGGAGTTTCAATGTTTGCAATCGCAACAGCTTGCTCCTCCGGATGTCCTTTGCATGAAGCTGATTCTTCATCTGAATCGGGTTCCGAATTAACTTCCGATCCAGATAAAACCATTGCAGATAATGCTTTTGCACCGGTTTTATTTTTTTTGTGCACAAATGTGGTAACCCAGTGGTCTGAACTCCTACGTTCAGATGTGCTGGAGTATCCCTTTAACTTGAGAATACCGAGCAGAGGCGTCGGTTTGAATGGAGCATGTAGTACAAACACATCTTCATGCTGAAGGCCCTTGATCGTGTCCATGATCAGCTGAAACGGCTCCAGCTTTTTACTCAGATGAGGACGCACATCCAATTCAACAATATGGACATCAGATGGAGACATGTGCGTTCACATCCGATCCTGCGCCAGCTACATCCGTCTGCTGTACCAACTGTAGAGATGATTCATACAGGGCGGCCATTCCACCGTACAGCGCATAGAAGAATGAGTCCGGCGCATCGAGGGAGAAGGACAGATAGGCTTTGGGGTCCATGCCGAGCACACGCTCAAAAAGTCTTGCACTGTCATAGGCGTAAAAACAGAAGTGAGTATATTCGAACACAGGCATTTTTTCGTAAATGGTAATAACCTCTTGCGCATATTCGGCCTGCTCACGCTGTGCTATCTGCACCATGGTTGTGGCATCTTCCAACCTCAGCGTGATGCGAAGTGTAGTATCGTCAATGATTTCAACGTGGGCCATAGCGGTTCAGCTCCATTCTATAATTTGCTGATTTTGACCTGGAACGTCTTAGGCCCCTGTTCAATGTACTCCCAGTTGAAGCCATCAGGATGTGTGGACTGGAACTGGAATCGAAGTGGCTTTGGATCGTGATCGTTGATGAGCAGCATGGATTCCTGTGGTTGCAACTGATCAAACGTTTCGAAAATAACTTTATGTTTCAAATGCGGTGGATACTCCGTGGCATTAATGGTTGCTGCGTATGTGTTCATGTGTCATTCCTCCAGATTGGGATAGTGTGGTGTTGCAATTTGATTATAGAAAACGTGAAGAGGGGTCTGTGTGAGCCTGCTCACACATTTCCTTTTGCCATAATTTTGCCTTATTTAAACCAGAATCCTGTTTGGAAAAGGCTTGCGGAGCATATATAGATGTGCAACTGTGCGCTATGTTTCACTTCTTGTGATATTTTGCACAGTTCAGCGAGCGAGACATCCTTATATTTAGCGTCAAGATGACACTGGATGAGAGAAAACAGCTTTCTCCTTCGGCTGATGTGAAGACAGCACCCTAGAGAAGGGAGGTACGTGTATGGAATCAAAATTAATGGACCCGTTTGGAAGAAAACATGATTACTTAAGAATTTCGGTTACGGATCGCTGTAATCTCCGCTGTGTGTATTGCATGCCGGAGGAAGGAATGCAGTTTGAACCGACAGAACGAATCCTGTCCTATGAAGAAATCACGTCCATCGTTAAGGCGCTTGCTCCACTGGGTATTCGGAAATTGCGTTTAACTGGAGGGGAGCCTCTTGTTCGTAAGGGGCTGGATCAACTGATTGCGATGTTGTCCGCTATTCCAGGAATTGAAGATATCGCATTGACAACCAATGGCATCTATTTGGCAGCTTATGCGGATCTGCTGAAGGCTGCGGGGCTAACACGGGTGAACATAAGCCTGGATTCTTTGAAGCCAGAACGATTCGCAAGCATTACCCGAGGCGGCAAGGTGCAGCGTGTGTTGGACGGCATTAAGGCCAGCCAAAAAGCCGGATTTCATCCGATCAAACTTAACGTGGTGCTGATGAAAGGCGTGAACGACGATGAAGTGGAAGACTTTCTGAGGATGACCCGGGATGAACCCATTCATATTCGTTTTATCGAGTACATGCCTATAGGTGAAAGTGGAGAAGGTTGGAGATCAGGGTATATGCCCCTCGAACATGTGCTGGAAACATGCGGAGCACGATGGGAGTACGAAAGCTGTGGAGAGATTTATGGGAATGGACCGGCAGATAGTTATCGCATTGTGGGAGCTGCTGGAACCTTTGGTCTGATTCACCCGGTGAGCAGTCATTTCTGCGGAAATTGCAATCGGCTCAGGCTGACAGCAGACGGAAATATCAAACCGTGTCTCTACTGGTCAGATGAGTTCAATGTTCGTCCACTCGTAGGTGATGACAAGGCGGTGCAGGATTTATTTTACAAGGCGCTCGAAGCCAAACCCGAAACACATGACATGTTAAAAGCCTTAAACGGGCAACAGATTGACGGCACGCCAACGCTGCGACATATGTCGCAAATCGGAGGTTAGCAACAGCAGTTCAGGTTTCAACTTGCATCAACAGGTCATATATGTGGGAGGACAACAATGAGTAACAAAAGCATGCCCTGGATGGGCAAACTCAAATATTTTGCCAAACGTGAAAAAAGTGCGGAGGGCTGGAGTGAGATGTCCCCGGTTAACCGGGATTGGGAAGATGTCTACCGCCGCCGCTGGCAGCATGACAAAGTGGTGCGTTCCACACACGGCGTCAATTGTACCGGATCATGCAGCTGGCAGATCTATGTGAAAGACGGCATTGTCACTTGGGAAACGCAGGCTACTGATTATCCTTCAACCGGACCGGATATGCCGGAATTTGAGCCACGAGGTTGTCCACGTGGAGCGAGTTTCTCATGGTATCTGTACAGCCCGCTGCGTGTCAAACATCCTTACGTACGTGGTGCGCTGCTGGACATGTGGCGTGATGCGCTTCAGACACATGGTGACCCGGTTCAAGCATGGTCCAGTATTGCGGATGATCCGGCCAAAGTGAAAAGATACAAATCGGTACGTGGTAAAGGTGGATTAATTCGCGCGTCATGGGGGGAAGTGACACAGATTACTGCCGCTTCGCTAATTCATACGATCAAAGAATACGGACCGGACCGGATTGTTGGTTTCTCTCCGATTCCTGCCATGTCGATGGTCAGTTATGCAGCAGGGTCACGGTTCTTGTCCTTGATGGGATCACCATTGCTCAGTTTCTACGACTGGTATGCGGATCTGCCACCGGCTTCACCTCAGATCTGGGGCGATCAAACGGATGTGCCGGAGAGCAGTGACTGGTACAACTCGGGATACATTCTGGTATGGGGCTCCAATCTACCAATGACGCGGACACCAGATGCCCACTTCCTGGCTGAAGCACGTTATCGGGGAACAAAAGTGGTGTCGATCAGCCCGGATTATGCGGAGTACGTGAAATTCGCAGATACGTGGATGTCGGTAAAACAGGGAACGGACGGCGCTTTGGCGATGGCTATGGGCCATGTCATTCTGAAAGAGTTTTATATTGAAAAACCTACGGACTATTTCATGCAATATGCCAAACAGTATACGGACTTTCCAAATCTGCTGATTGTGGAAGAAAAGGACGGCGTACACACAGCAGGCAGATTTCTCGTTGGGGAAGACCTGGGTATTACGGGCAACAATATGGCATGGAAAACGCTTGTATTCGATGAGAACAGTGGAACCTATGCGATGCCAAAAGGAAGTTTGGGCTTCCGTTGGGGTGAAGAAGGCACATGGAATCTCAAAATGGAACAGGTGGAGAACGGTGAGCCGATTGATCCTAGACTATCCATGCTCGGAGTCCATCATGACCTCGTAACCATTCAACTGCCGTACTTTGATGATGAGGGAAAACATGTCATGAAGCGGCAGATTCCTGTACGCCAGATCTGGCTGGGGGACAGATGGATTACGGTAACAGCCGTATACGATCTGGTACTTGCCAAATACGGAATTGAACGTGAAATGACACGTTCTGCGGATTCAGCAGAAGTAGTCACTGGTTTGGAGCAGTTGAGTGTACGTGTTCACCGTGGAGACGACATCTTGCATGCACCACAGGTAAAACCATTCACTCCAGCGTGGCAAGAGAACATCACTGGTGTGGACCAAGTGACTGTCGTACAGATTGCACGTGAGTTTGCACAAAATGCGATCGATACCAAAGGGCGTTCCATGATCATCATGGGAGCCGGTATTAATCACTGGTACAACTCCGACGTCATCTATCGCGCCATCATTAACTTAATTCTGATGACAGGATGTCAGGGTGTGAACGGCGGAGGCTGGGCCCACTATGTCGGTCAAGAAAAACTGCGTCCGGCTGAAGGCTGGCAGACGATTGCCTTTGCTCGTGACTGGACCGGACCTGCACGTCTGCAGAACGGAACATCCTTCTTCTACTTTGCAACAGATCAATGGAGATACGAGGAGACCCAAGTAGGAGAGTTGACTTCGGCGCTTGAGGGTGAACCGCGGTTCCAGCATGTGGCTGATTATAATGTGATGGCTGCGCGTATGGGCTGGCTTCCATCTTATCCACAATTCAATCGTAACTCGATTGATCTGCATCAGGATGCGCTGCAGGCTGGAGCAACGACGAAGGAAGAGATCGGTGCTTATGTAGCCTCAGAATTGCAGAACAAAAATCTGAAGTTCTCAATCGAGCAACCCGATGATCCAGCGAACTTCCCGCGTGTACTATTTGTCTGGAGAGCGAATCTGATCTCAAGTTCTGGCAAAGGACATGAGTATTTCCTCAAGCATCTGCTCGGTGCAACGAACGGATTACTGAATGATGACGATCATGGACTGCGCCCAGAGCATGTGGAATGGGTGGATGAAGCACCGGAAGGCAAACTCGACCTGATGATCAATATGGATTTCCGGATGGCAGGTACGGCGATGTATTCCGATATTGTGCTGCCAGCAGCGACCTGGTATGAAAAAAGCGATCTGAGCAGTACAGATATGCATCCGTTCGTTCATCCATTTAATCCGGCTGTAGCCACGCAGTGGGAATCCCGTTCTGACTGGGATACCTTCAAGGAAATTGCACGTGTATTCTCCGAGATGGCTGCGCAGCAATTTGATGGTCCACAGAAGGAGATCATAGCTACACCGCTGTTGCATGATTCACCAGATGAGCTTGCTCAACCGTACGGAGAGATCAAAGACTGGAGTGCGGGAGAATGTGAAGCGATCCCGGGTAAAACGATGCCGCATATTCAGGTCGTGGAACGTGACTATGCTGCCGTATATAACAAAATGATCAGTCTAGGACCTGTGGTGAAGGATAAACCAATCGGTACCAAAGGCATATCCTGGTCTGCAAGTGAAGAGTATGAAAAACTCAAGGGCATCCTGGGCGTGCAACGTAAAGAAGGCGTTGGACAAGGTTGTCCTGATCTGAGCACAGACCGTAATGTTGCGGAGGCCATTCTGACCTTGTCCAGTACAACGAACGGCAAGATGGCTGTGCGTGCGTGGGAAGCGCTTGAACAGAAAACAGCATTGCATCTGAAAGATTTGGCTGAGGAACGGTCTGAGGAATGTTTTACGTTTGACGAGATCACTTCCAAGCCGAAAACGGTCATTACCTCGCCTGCATTCAGCGGATCAGAAAAAGGCGGACGCCGATATTCGCCATTCACCACCAATGTGGAGCGCCTGATTCCATGGCGTACATTGACGGGCAGACAGCAGTTCTACATTGATCATGCGATGCTCCGCGAGTTCGGAGAGACATTAGCGACATTTAAACCTGTGCTGAAGCATACGCCGTTCCATCCGAACAGCAAACGTCCGATCGAAGGGGGTAAGGAGATTGTCCTGAACTACCTGACACCGCATAATAAGTGGTCAATCCACAGTATGTACTATGATGCGCTGCCGATGCTGACGTTGTTCCGAGGTGGTCCGACGATCTGGATGAACTACGAAGATGCAGAAGAAGCCGGACTGGTCGACAACGACTGGATCGAATGTTTCAACCGTAACGGGGTAGTCGTTGCCAGAGCCGTAGTGACGCACCGTATTCCTCGCGGCATGGCATTTATGTATCACGCTCAGGACCGTCATATTCACGTTCCGGGCACCAAAATATCACACACACGTGGAGGTACGCATAACAGTCCGACACGTATTCATGTGAAGCCTACACATATGATCGGTGGTTATGCCCAGTTAAGTTATGGCTTCAACTACTATGGCCCAACAGGCAATCAGCGTGACCTCAACGTCATCATAAGAAAACTGCAGGAGGTGGATTGGCTTGAAGATTAAAGCACAAGTCAGTATGGTCATGAATCTGGACAAATGCATAGGGTGCCATACATGTAGTGTTACGTGCAAAAACACCTGGACCAATCGTCCAGGTGCAGAATATATGTACTGGAACAATGTAGAGACCAAGCCAGGGGTCGGTTATCCGAAACAATGGGAGGATCAGGAGCGTTATCGCGGTGGCTGGGAGATGAAGAATGGCAAACTGGAATTGAAGTCTGGCACACGGGCAAGACGCTTGCTTAACATTTTTCATAACCCGGATCAGCCTACCATTGACGATTATTACGAGCCATGGACCTACGAGTATGAGAAACTGACGAACAGTCCGGAGAAAAAACATCAACCTGTAGCAAGACCGAAATCCCAGATTACCGGTGAATATATGAATCTGGAGTGGGGACCGAACTGGGAGGATGATCTGGCAGGTGCCCATGTAACCGGGATGGAAGACCCCAACATGAAGGGTGTCGAGGATTCGATCAAAATGGATTTTGAACAGGTATTTATGATGTACTTGCCACGGATCTGTGAACACTGCCTTAACCCGGCCTGTGTGTCCTCCTGTCCTTCCGGAGCGATGTACAAACGGGAAGAAGACGGGATTGTACTGGTTGACCAAAATGCATGCCGCGCATGGAGATTCTGTGTATCGAGCTGTCCTTACAAAAAGGTCTATTTCAACTGGCAGACAAACAAAGCCGAGAAATGTACGCTATGTTTCCCACGGATTGAAGCGGGTCTGCCAACGATCTGTTCCGAAACCTGTGTGGGGCGTATCCGTTATATCGGCCTGATGCTGTATGATGCAGACCGTGTTGAAGCCGCAGCTTCGGTTGAAAATGACCAGGATCTCTATGAATCCCAGATGGATATTTTCCTTGACCCAAATGACCCTGAGGTGATTCGCGAAGCGCGTGAGGCAGGAATTCCAGAGGATTGGATTGTAGCAGCGCAGCAGTCCCCTATTTATAAAATGGTTATCGATTGGAAAATTGCGCTCCCGCTTCATCCGGAATACCGCACCATGCCAATGGTATGGTACATTCCACCGCTTAGCCCGATTACCAATCGGGTAGAGGGACAGGGAAGTTCACTGGAGGCTAATGATATTTTCCCTGCGATTGATAACATGCGCATTCCGGTGGAGTATCTTGCCAATCTGCTTACAGCAGGAGATACGGATCGAATTCGTGAGGTCCTGCGGAAAATGGCAGTTATGCGCATTCACATGCGTAATCAGCAGACGGGTAAGACCAGTGAGTCGGCATTGCTGGAAAGAGTGGGTATGGATGCACAGGAAGTGGAGGACATGTACCGACTGCTAGCGATTGCGAAGTATAATGATCGTTTTGTCATCCCGCCAGCCCACCGTGAGGAAGTGGAAGATCTCTTCAGCGAACAGGGCAGCTGCGGACTTGATTTTGCAGGTGGTCCAGGTTCTTGTGGGGTATTCTGATGGGAAAGGAGACAATGACAACGATGACGATCGATACCAATGAAGGAACAGGTCAGGCTCTGGTTTACGATGCGGATACGAGAAGAATGGTCTGCAAACTGATCTCCTACCTGTTGCAATATCCGGATAAAGCGTGGAGAGAGGGACTATCGGGTGTTCAGGAAGCCATACAGTCCATTTGGGATGAGACGGTAAAGCAGATTCTGTTGACATTTGTGGATGAAGCACAGGCGGTAAGCTCGATTGAATGGCAGGATGCCTATGTTCGTACATTCGATTTTGATAAAAAGTCTAACCTCTATCTCACATATGCTCTTCATGGCGATGAGCGGGATCGGGGTCCGGCTTTGATTGAATTGAAGCGTAGATATGAAGCTGCGGGATTTTACATGGAAGTAAGTGAGTTGCCGGACTATCTGCCTATGGTGCTTGAATTTGTAGCTGAGGCTCCCGAGGAAGATGCCTTAGGTGTGCTCTCCAGTTGCCATAAGGCGTTGGTCACAATGAGCGAAAGCATTACGGGGCAGAACAGCCCGTATGGACCATTACTCAGCCTGATGTTACAGGTCATTCCTGAGCCTCCTGCCCCTGATGTGCCAGAACAAGAAGAAGCAGTTAACCAACAACCTGAAGATCTTATGCAGATCGCTGCCCAGATGAGGAGGGGGAATCGGTGAGTACACTGGAACTGTTGTTATGGGGCGCTCTTCCCTATATGGTCATTGTTTTCTGTATTACGGCGACGATCTGGCGTTATGTGACGAATCCCTTCAGTTGGACGTCCAAGTCCAGTGAGATGCTGGAGAAACGCATGCTAAAATGGGGCAGTTTACTCTTTCATATCGGGATATTCGCTGTAATCTGTGGACATATTGCCGGTTTGCTAGTTCCAGTGGAGTTCTATCGCTGGATCGGTCTGAGTGATGAAGGATATCACTTGATGGCTATTGCAGGAGGACTGCCTGCGGGAATCATTGCATTTGCAGGTGCTGTCATTTTGCTGGTTCGCCGTTATGTTGCTCGCAGAGTGCGGGCGACAAGCAGCATTGGGGACTGGATGGCACTTGCCATGTTGATCATTGTCATTGTCACCGGAATACTGGCGACCTCGGCTAATGCGGTGAATCACACAGGTTTTGACTATCGAACAACGATTAATCCGTGGTTGCGCGGTCTGATCGTATTCCAGCCTGAACCGGTTCTGATGCAGACGGTACCGATGAACTTTAAAGTACACATTCTGCTTACCTTTGTACTGTACTGTGTGTTTCCATTTACACGTCTGGTTCACATGCTGAGTATGCCACTGGGGTACTTGAAACGCAGTTATGTGCTGTATCGCAGAAGAGATGGAGCAGTGTATCCGAATCAGGAACAAAAAAAGGAAAGGGCGATGTAAATGCAACATAAAGGAAAGGTTCAACTGCCCTTGCAAACGGCAAGTCTGGTTCTTGGTTTCATGGTATGGGTTATCCTGTCATCTCTGATGCCATTTATTAAAGAGGATATTGCGCTTACTTCTTCCCAGCTGGCATGGGCGACAGCGATTCCCGTATTGATCGGATCGATTGCACGTATTCCGATTGGTTATTGGACGAATCGATATGGCGCACGTCATATTTTTATGATCAGCTTTGTCCTGTTGCTGGCCCCGGTATGGTGGATTAGCCGTGCGACGTCGTTCAGTGATCTGGTGATAGGTGGACTGTTCCTCGGTATTGGGGGAGCTGTCTTCTCCGTCGGTGTAACTTCACTACCCAAATATTATCCGAAAGAGCGACATGGATTTGTTAACGGGATCTATGGGATTGGTAACCTGGGGACGGCACTGTCTGCATTCGGAGCCCCGCTGATCGCCGATCGAATGGGATGGTCTACGACGGTTCTGCTCTACAGTATTTTGCTATTAGGGATGGCGGCGCTGAATTTCGTTCTGGGTGACAAACAGGAAGTGCGGGTTAACGCTCCATTGATGCAGCAACTGAAGGCCATATCACGCAACAATAAACTATGGCTGCTCTGCTTGTTTTATTTTCTGACATTTGGCTCGTTCGTGGCGTTTACGGTGTACTTGCCGAATTTCCTGGTTAGTCACTTTCAGATGGATAAAGTCGATGCAGGTATTCGTACAGCGGGATTCATTCTCGTTGCAACCATTATGCGGCCCGTGGGAGGTTGGCTTGGAGATCGATTTAATCCATTCAAAATATTAATGTTTGTATTCGGCGGATTAACGATCGCAGCAATTGTATTATCCTTCGCGCCATCATTCTATATCTATACCATTGGATGCCTGACTGTGGCATTATGCGCAGGGACAGGTAACGGAACCATTTTCAAATTAGTGCCAATGTATTTCGTCAAACAACCAGGTGTAGCGAATGGAATGATCTCCGCTATGGGGGGGCTGGGTGGATTCTTCCCTCCGTTGATGTTGACTTTGTTGTACAGCATGACGGGTCATTATGCCATTGGTTTCATGGCTTTGTCTCAGATTGCGTTGGTCAGTCTTGTACTTGTGATCTGGATGTTCTATCAGGAGAAGCTTCAGTTATCTGCCAGCATTCTGGAGAATACCATTGAAGCCATTCTGATCACAGATACGAACAGTGTTATTACATCCGTGAACCCGGCCTTTACTGCGGTCACTGGTTATAGTGCTGAAGAGGCGGTTGGACAGAAGCCAAGTCTGCTGAAATCCGGTAAGCAGGATAAACGTTTCTATGACCAATTATGGCTGGAATTACGTGAAAAAGGATATTGGCAAGGCGAGATCTGGAATCGGAAGAAAAACGGAGAGATCTATCAGGAATGGTTAAGTATTACGGCGATCCGGAATGAGGCAGGCGAAGTCAAATATTATGCGGGCATGTTCAGTGACATGGGCAGACCAGAGCTCACAATCGCCTGATACATGTATCGGTAATTGTGCATACAGCAAGAGACCTTAACATCGATTGCAGGCGTTAAGGTCTCTTTTTGCACACAGATATTGGTGTAGGGGCTTGGGGGAACCCCAGTGGAACTGGGTGGTCATGCATCTTTTTGTTGTTTCAATGCTTGTAAATCAAGAATGATAATTCGGCTGCGATCCACTTCAATCAAATGCTCTTTTGTAAGCTGATTCAGAAGCCGATTCGCTGTTTCCCTTGTTGTACCAATGGAATTGGCGAACTCCTGGTGTGTCATGGGCAGGTTGATGATAATTTGGTCTCCATGCGTCTGTCCGTGTTGCTCTGCGAGCATGAGAAGGAAGGAGAGCACGCGGTTGCGCACATCCTGACCAGAGAGTACTTGCAATTTATCCTGTAATTCTCGTATTTTGTCTCCGAGTACACGCATGATTTTGATGGCAATCGATGGAGTGCTCAGCATCAATCGTTCGAACAATCTGACGGGTATGGCCAGTAGTTCGGTAGGGGTAATCGCTTCAGCGGTAGCCGGATAGGGGTGTGCATTAAAAAAGCCGGTGTGTGGGAACATATCTCCTGTTTTGAGGAAAGAGACAATCTGTTCATGTCCGTTCTCATCCGTTTTATATGCTTTTACAATGCCGGTACGAATGAAAAAAACAGCTTCTTTTTCGCTACCTTCGCTAAAAATGACCGTTTTCTTATGAATGCTTCTGGAAATGGCGATATCTTCGACCTGCTTTAATTCTTCGGGACTAAGGTCCTGAAAGATGGGGAACTGTTGTAGAAACTCCGCTGCTGAATCTTTGTTTACCCTGCTCATGAGAATCTTTCCTCTCTGTGTTCATATTTCTGAACTTCGACATCATTCAATTCTAGGAGGTTAACTGTGAAGTGAAAACCAATACGCATTCAATCGTTATCCCTCATGAACATGGCGGCTGGGCCATGGTTAGTGTGCCTTTTCTGGTAGGTGTGATTTCAAGTGGTCCGCACTGGCTGCATGCGCCCTTATTTGTAGCTTGGCTTGGATTATATCTATACAGTCTTTGAAAAAGAATGCCAATCGACATCGCCTGTACAAATGGGCTGCCATCTACGGTACAGTGGCTCTAATCTGTCTGATCCCACCCGTTCTGGGGCAAACCTCACTATTATTCTTCGGCCCGGTACTGGCTGGATTGTTACTGGTGAACATCTGGCATGTGAGACACAAAGTAGAACGCTCGCTTACCAATGACCTGTGTGCCATGCTCGTATTCTCTCTAGGGGGAGCAGCTGCTTATCTCATTGGAAGCGGGCACTGGGACTATGGAATGGCAATCGTCGTTTTGTTTTCTTTCTTACATTTTACAGGAAGTACGTTCTTTGTAAAATCGGTCTTTCGAGAGCGAACGAATAAGCGTTGGCTGATGCTAACTCGTATGGTACATATCCTTCTAATCATCATACCCATGGTGATCGGGTATCCATGGATGTCTTTGGCGTATGTCTATTCCGCTGTACGCACCTTCATATATGCAGGCAGAACGCTTCGCCCTATGAAGGTCGGAATCATTGAAATTATTGGAGCCGTGCAGTTCCTGATCTGGTCTGTTCTGTTGTAATCCGCATCATTTCATCATAGCGTGATTTTTGAACACAGCAGGTGATATAGGTCACAACGTCGCAGGATTGTTTTTGATTCGTCAGCAAGGGTTAATGGAATGATAGAAGATTATTGAACAAGAGAGGGGTCGGCCCGGATGTGGACTGCATTCATGTGGGGCAGGGCGTAAACGCTCGGGAAGGTCAGGAGACTCGAATCAAAGCGGCCTGGGGATCTTTGCAGGCACAGTAATGGACGCTATTCCGGAATCCATCATGCTTGGAGCCAGCTTGCTGGCCGGAAACGGTGTCAGTGTGGTGCTGGTGGTATCAATCTTTGTCAGCAACATCCCTGAAGGTCTGTCGAGTACGGTTGGATTGCAGGGCAGCAAGTACAGCAGAGCGAAAATCATGTTGATGTGGCTGAGTGTATTGCTGATCTCCGTGCTTGCAGCTCTGGGTGGATATCTGTTTCTCGAGCAGCTTCCTGAGGAGATGGGTGCAGCGATTGGTGCATTTGCAGGTGGCGGAATCATTGCGATGATCTGCTCGACGATGATGCCTGAAGCCTTTGAAGAGGGCGGGCCAGTTGTGGGTTTGATTGCATCCATGGGATTGCTCGTATCGCTGTTGTTGGATCTGTAGATGACAGAAATAGTTTCTAGTCACTGTCCTCTACATACCTACATTGTCGTGTAGATATTAGTTGATTTATATAAAAAGAGTATCCGAACAGAGTGGTTTCTGATCGGATACTCTTTTTTATTATTTAAACAAAGGACTTAGTGGCTGCCGGAACAGCTTCCTCCACACCCGCAAGCTTCTTTACCCAGTTCATTCGCTTCGGGTAGACGGTTCATTTCCACGGATTTCGTGAAATAGTGACTGATCTGCTGATGCAGCTGGCTGAACTCGCGTTGTGCATAGATGAACCGACGAATGAGGGGATGATCATAAAGAGCGCGTTCTTCCTCTTCATATACCTGAATTTCAGAGGCAAGCAACTCAATATTCTGCCGTTCTTTCTCCTCCAGTGCCTGATGTTTCTCCATAAAACGCTCATACTGGGCTGTGGCCTGTTCATCTGCTGCAAACTGATCAATCATGTCCCGCATCTCTTTGTAGCCTTCATCCTGTAGCAGCAGTGAACATAGCTCCTGCATTTTGTGCATAATGATCTGTGTGTCCAATTTAACAACCGTATTCATCGCATAAACCCTCCTGTAGATCTTTTCTTAACTGTATACGCTAACGTAAGCCCGCACTGTGACGATACTCACATCTAATGTGAAATATAATACTTGTCCAAAAGATAAAAGTTGAACTAACCATTTACACGATAATATCGATGGGAAGGTTACTCTGTCATCTCAGTGTTATTGTCAAATCTTTAGTTCAGTAGGTAACCTTTTCCCTAAGCTGCTCCAGTTGAATAATAAGGATGCAGTTCCCTGTAACCTGAAGCAGTCCCTGGGTCTGCATCATGGCGAGTTTACGACTAAGTGTTTCGGGTGTAATACCGAGTAGCAGAGCCATATCTTTTTTGAAAACAGGCAAGCGGATCTCATGCTTTGTATGATTTCGGGTATGGAAATACAAAAGCAACTTGGCAATCTTCTGTTCCGTTGTCATCGCACTGAGGGAGCTGTTCCATTCATCGGTTTCACGGAGAAGATTGGAAATGGCAAGAAGGAAATGGTAAGCAAGCTTCGGATCATGTTCAAGTAACTGGTCAAAGTCATGCTTGCTAATGGAACAGATGGCCGAAGGCTCCAGAACTTCGGCGTTCGCAGCATGTGTTTTTTGATGTAACAGGGAATCTTGCCCAAAGAAATCTCCGGGAAACAGAAATCGGATAATATGTTCCTTTCCATTTTCGTTGTATTTGGATAACTTCACACGTCCCTGATGAACGACATAAAGCGTATCTGAACGTTCGCCCTCCTGGACGACAACTTTCCCTTTGTTATATGTACGGGTATGCAGAAGGGAGGTCAGCAATGCGGATTCGGATGGATCAAGATGCTGGAACAGAGATACTTTGGAGAAACAGGCATCCTTCGTTTCGTGCGCACAGATCATCGTTTAATCACCTCAAATTGTTCAGGATGGGTATAGCCATTATTATGTCTCAATGAGACATGGCGGGTCCGTCATGATCAGTACCGTCCTTGGTTACACGGAGAACAGCGGAAGCTCCTTTGGCTACATGATTGAACTGATGGGTTACAATCGCATAATCGCCTTCTTCGGTTACGGTGAACTCTACGACGGCTCCACCACTTGCGGGAAGCATAACCGTCTGTATTCCATACTGGATGTTACGTGGATTACCATCGGTATACACACGGTCCATTATTGTACCGACAATGTGGAAGGATGAGACTTCATTGGGTCCGGCATTACTGACATAGATCCGCACTGTATCTCCTACTTTGGCTAGCAGGGGGTGCTTGGTCAATCCATAATCATTGCCGTTAAATACGACATATTCCGGTTCCCCGTTCAAAAAGGCTTCGTAATCATGTTCTTTATACCATTCACTCTGAACAAGGGTATACTCACGATCAACCATGTGATCAGAAGGGTATCCAGCCTTGGGTTCAACAATAATCATGCCATACATACCGTTCGCGATATGGGCAAGGACTGGTTTGGTTCCACAGTGATACATGAATACGCCGGGTGAGGAGGTTGGATAGGTAAACGTGCCTTCCTCGCCTGGCATAACATCAATAAATTTGCTGCTGGGAGCAGCATGTACAGCGTGAAAATCCATGGAGTGAGGCAAGCTAGAATCTTTATTTTTCAACGTGAACACCAGTGTGTCTCCCTCGGTCACTCGCAGAACGGGTCCAGGGACGGTGCCATTAAATGTCCAAGCGTTGTAGATCACGCCTTTGGAAATTTCGACATCTGTAACCTGGGCCGTCATTTCAATATATACCTTAGTGTCTTCTCTGCGGATGAGCGGGTCCACCGGGGCTTGACTGATGGCAGAGGAGGAGACTTCATTCTGGTGAACAGGTGGAACTGTATCGTTTGAACTGCAATGAGACAGAGTGGCCGTGAAAATGGTGAATACGAGTGACCATTTATATACATTCAGGTTCAGTAATGAAAACATAGTTGCACAACCTTTACTTAAGTGATGTTTTTCACAAACCAAAAAGCAGGTGTTCTTTCATTCCATTCGTTATTTAGTAATAGATTACGTTATTGAAGCAGGAATGGCTGTGATGGGGCACACACTTGGGTAAGTCGTATTAGAGTGATTCCCGATCGTCTTACCTTCGTTCCTTGTGCTAAGGAAGGGAGTTTCATATAATTTTAGAGAATCAATATTACGGCGCTATTTCGTGACAAGCTGAACATCGATGTGAAACTGACGGTGGATGAGGAGTACAAAGTAGTTACCATTCGAATGAACAAATCGGAGGCGAGATCATGAATGAGTATGGTGTACAACACGGACCTGCGTATTTGGAAGGTTTAACAAAGAAGTACGAAGACACCAAGATCGATGAAGTGGAGTGGAAAGGCAAACTTCAAACGACGGATGGACACGATAAATTCCATATTTTTTATTATGGTGACTTAACGGAAGATGATCTGATTACCTGGCATGATTCGACACCGCTTCTTGTATATGCGGAGCATACCGTCACGGGTGAACGCTACCTGCTCATTGATGCCGCCAAGCATGGATATGATGCCATGTTATGTGAGACCTATTCGGAAGAAGCACTACATGACAGACCACTTCGTCCTTATCTGGATGTTGAAGGAGAGGACATCTTTGAGGTAGAGTTGACGGCCTACTACAATGTGCCTTGGGATGAAGAGTTCGGCGAAGATGTAGATGAAAGTGGAACGTATGAACTGATCACGGGAGCGCGCATGGATTTTGATCAGGTCAAGCGTGATGGATATGATGCCTTTGCCATTCGCATTCTGAATCGTAAAGGGGTATGGACTGACATTGTACAGGAAGAACTGGCTTAAACTTGAATACGAATGAACCAAACTGAGAAATGGGAGATGTCGACTAATGTATATGGTATCCCGTGCACTTAAGCCGGTTCCTGCAGAGGAACTGGATCACTTTGAACAACAGCACGCCATCTCGCTACCTTCCTCATACCGAACCTGGATTGAACAATACGGAGAAGGCACATACACGGGCTGGATGAATGTGCAGAGACCGGACCCGGAAGTGCTGAAGCCTTTTGTTGAATATGATTTTTGGATACATACGGATGAAACGCCCATAAGTCAGCATCAACTTGAGCAGTGCATTACCATTGGCAGTTCTGTGGATGGTGATTTCCTTGCTGTTCATCCAGAGATTGAGGGACTGTTGTGGCTACCACGTCATGATGAGAATATCACCTTATGGACATGCTCGGAGACTGAATTTGGCGAAACGCTGGACCGGATCTATTGCGGGTATTACCGTCAGGACAAACCAATAGCCCCATCACACTATGAACCGTGGAATGAGCTGCGTAAGCATACGTTTTATCACTTTACAGGGACGGAACAGGAGTTCCATGAAGGCACTGGCGGATATGTGCAAAACGGAATTTAAGTGGGACGCTGTGTTGGAGAATGAGTACATGTGCAAGTTGTTTATGGCTTCGATGGGCGGATATTTACGTTTTAACTATGCGAATGGAAGAGAAGTTGCCCTGTTCTATGAAGAAAAGAACGGTGCGGAGGAGGCGACGGATTACGATATCAGTCTGTTTTTGCAATCACATCATTGTACGGCATATGAATAGGGGCAGAGTGGGGGAAAACATATGAGTTGGTTAAAGGAAGACATCGCGGAACAATGGCGCAATGAAGGCAAGCGTTATGCAAGGGATGTCAATGCATTTGTACGGAGAAGCATGGAGGGAAAGAAACCAGATGAATCCGGGCTGGAGGGAGACTCCAGAAGCGGAATGAGCACTGAAGTATTCCATATGGTGAGACAAGCCAATCTCCACGGTGACTTGGAGGTGCTCCGACGTGAGCTGCCAGCAGCGACGTGGCCGCTGAATGAGGCGTTTCAGACTTCTATGCAAGCTGTCCAAGTTGTAGGTTATCTGAACGAGGAAACGGTTGTATGTCATACGGGGATTTTCATGGATAATGGTCACATATATACGATGGATCAGCAGGGGTGGCAGTCAATCTCTCCATATACATTTGCAGGTTGTTCATCAGATGGGCTTGACTATGCGCTTGCAGGACCGGAAGGTATTCGTGTTATCCGTCATCCTGATCGCAGGTTGGAAGGACAAGAGATAGCGACATATCGTTGGGAGGATATCCAAGCCCGGATACAGTCGTCTTTACCTCGAATTGAATCACTTGCGGATTGTGAGCATCCCGAACATACACTAGAGGGACTTATACCTATGGATGAAGGCAGAGCACTACTTATACATTCACGATACGGGATATATCTTGTAACGCAAACTCAGGTGAACTTGCTTCATCCCGATCTGGCAGAGATCGAAGAGTATGAGCTAGAGGATACACAGATAGATATGGGACATGCAGCTGTATCACGGGATGGTCGATGGATCGCCTATGGTAGCCAAGGGAGCAATCATATGGTGATGGACCGTCAGCTGAACAAGATATACTCCCTCTATCCAGAATCCAGCTATCCTCATTATGCGGCATTCACGAGTGATAACCAGAACGTCTGGTTCAATGCATGTCATTTCTATAACGGGGTCACAATACAGGTCCAGCTGGAATCCATCGCAGGTAACGAAACAAAGGAAGATTGGCCAGTCATGGATGAGAATGCACGTGTGTATGCAGCGGTGGAAATAGATGCGGGTATGGTGCTTGGGGATGCATATGGTTATTTGTACTGCGTGAATAGCGAGGGCGAGGAAGTATGGCGTCATTTTGTAGGTAGTACCATCTATTCTCTCGCCGTATCACCAGAGCGGTCCAAACTTGTAGTGGGTACGTATGGTGGCATGCTGCATGTGCTCGATCTTCTTTCGAAAGAGATGGACGAATACGGGATCGGCACAGGCACCCTTCGTGAGCTGGAGCGTTATGTGTTGTGGCGTGGAGAAGAGCCTCTGCGTTGGTGAGGTAGCATGACAACCTGAATAGGGGTGAAGGAATGGAACGTGAAGAGGCAGTAATGTTATTAAAATGTCATGCTTTTTCCTATGATGATCTGAGTCATCCCAGGATGGAGAACGGTTTTCTTCGTAGTCTGCGGCCTTTTCGTGGACATTTAATTGAGGAGAATTTTCATGAGTTGATGGCGATATTGCGGGTTCTGGCACCAGAACTTGCACGGCCTTCACTGGATCGGGAAGTCATGGCAGGTCTATGGGGAATTACTTATATGGCACGTGCTTGGGCCGTTGAACCTGAGGGTATGCTCCGCAGCAACAACCTCATTTCGGACGAACAGGTGGCGTTGATGGAACAATGGCTTAATTTGTTATCTTACGCAGTCATGATTCTGATTGAAGGCGGCGGAGAGGAAGAAGCGTTTTGGGGATATCATCAATATCTACAAGAAGAGAAGAACTGAGATAGGGGAGGTGTGGTGAGATTGGAGCCGAATGTATCACTAAGCGTGCTAATGGACGAGCTGAATCGCTTGCTGGATGAGAGAATACAGGATCAAGAGACGAGAGACCAAACAATACTCCTGTGAAGTGGATGAGAAGTTGGAAGAGTATTATTCTGCAGAGGAAATCAGCCAGTTGGACCCGGAGATCAAGCCGTACCTGTTCCACAAACCATGGATTCCTTTTGCAACGATTGCAGGAGGTTCACTGTATCTGATGCTTGATTTCGATCCAACGGAGGAAGGGAGATATGGGCAGATTATTATGTACGTGCACGATCCGGACTTTGTCTATTATCTTACGCCTACCTTCACGGATTTACTTACCATGTCGAACCGTAATCTGAAGATGATGGATGAGATCACATATTAAATCCTAAACGATGAAGATTAATGAATATAGAGTAATGAGGGGGAACATATGGTAGCCGTAGCTTTTCATACCGATCCAAGAGGAACTGCCTATGAACTGTTGATTGACGAATTGATTGAGAAGACAGATCGTTTTATGCTGGTAGACAGAAAATATGCTGAGGAAGCTACACCCGAAAGAGTTACCACAGTGTTACGGAAATTGGATCCGTATCTGATTGAAAGCAGCACGATGGAAGAAATGATGATGAAAAGTGGTGCCATGTATGCAGAAGGCATCTATTATATATATCGTTGTAAGCCGGAATCAGGGCAGATCCTTAAGGAGGAAGCCAATCGCTTTCATGACTGGTTATATCCGTCATTGCCGGAGGATCTTTGTTTTTTGAAAGAGGATGGGAGCGATTACTTCTACACTGTTGCTCATGAGAATATGTATGGCATGCACATTACACAAGAAGAAGCAATTGAGCTAATGGAGCGTATCACAGGGTTGTTTTTTAGGTTAGAGCGACATCAGGATATTCATTGCTTACTGGACGATGCAATCAGGCATCAGACCGATGTGCTGAATATTAGTTCACATTACTTGAAAGAGATTCCGGAACGGATTCGGGAATTGAAGCATTTGAAACGTTTGACGATTTTTGAACAGGATGTTTATACGCTTCCTCCAGCCCTTTTTGAACTGACATCATTGGAAGAATTGGAGATCATGACGGCGGATTTGGAAGGTATTCACCAAGACATTGGAAAACTGAAACAACTTCGAGAGCTTAGAATTTATTGCGGTAGTTCTTATCATGTTCCTACCGGGTGGAAGCCGAAGGAGAAGTCGGATCTTGGTCTGAAACATATTCCAGCCGAGATTGGTGAATTGAGCGAACTCGTAACTCTGGATATAGGGTACTCGGGCATACGTGAGCTTCCGCCTGAACTGGAGCAACTGAAGAAACTGCGTTATTTGAGTGTAACTGATGGTTTAATTAAGGGAATGCCGGACATGGTGAAGCGAATGACTTGGCTTCTAAGTGTAAATTTGAACAGTAGTCCATTAGGGATTAGTTGGGAGGACATTTCCGCCGAAGAAAAATTTTAATAGCCAATAAGCCCTGCTCGGTATGTCCGAGTCAGGGATATTTGTCATGCGATGGAAGCCTGACGGAAATGGGCTCACGCATCTGGGCGCTGGGCATAAGCTGGCATATAGGTTATGACCTAAACCGAGAGCGAAGGGCAGGCGTTTTATTTTGGCAACCTCATACATGGATTACACTTTACCAACCACCCAATTTACTTACGATTTGAGCAATAACCCGTTATTCAAGAAGGATGAGAACAACTATATTAACTCTCTTTCCATCAAACAGTTAAACACACTGGGCAATACTTCTTTATTGGATATTTTCCTCAGCACGGGCAATGTGGTTGAACCACATATTCATCAAAATGCAACTGAACTGGTATACTGCATCAGCGGTTCGGCCGTCGTGTCCCTCATTAATCCGTTCACAAATGAATTGCTTCATTTCCCGATTACTCCAGGGCAGGTGGCTAACGTTCCTCAAGGCTGGTGGCACTATGAAATGGCTACTGTAGATCATACGCACTTACTGGCGATCTTCGATGCACCTATACCTGAAGCGATATTTGGCTCAGACATTTTGCGTCTTACCCCTGCCAATGTTCTGGCTCATACGTACTGTCTGGACGAGAAAAAAGTTCAAGAAGCGCTGGCTCCCATCCAAAAAACAGTGATTATTGGCCCGCCGGCAGATTGCGTGACTTCAACTGCTCCTGTCTCTAACAGTGCTCCGCATGTGAATCATCAGCCTTACGTAATGCCTAATGTACAACCCAATGTACAGCCAAACACACAACCAAATACACAGCCAAACATGCAACCCAATATGCAACCCAATATGCAACCTTACGTAAACCGTCTTCCGTACTGGGGCACTTGGGTTGATCCACGAATTATACATGAGCCGGGCTGCCCGTATTATAGAGAGCTTCCTGTGAATACGAGCAATCAAGATTAAATAACGAATGACGGCTTATTAGACATGGTCTTACTAATACATGATTATTACTTCATTTGAACTTGTTATCCAAAAGAAGAAGCGTCCAGAGCGGAACGCTTCTTCTTTTATTTGTATTTATAATATCTATTTACGATGTGTAATTTCGTCCCAAACCAAGCTCCGTTAATAATTGACGATAAGCAATCGAAGTACGGTCAGCGGGAATATGGGCCTCGGCATGCAGATCAAGGGGCAGATCCTCCGGTTTCTGTGACTCGACCATCTCGCGGTCTTCTTCGAATACCTGCAAGTTGAACTTGATTGTGTCTTCAATGGGAGCATCTTTGTCAAAGTTGCGTGTGATTGGACAGAATAGACGTGTATAACGGGCAGAGATCGGCGAGGCGCAATTCAGAATATTCAGCTTGTCGTCTCCTGGGAAATGTACCGTCAGAGAAGCCGCAAAGGGTGGGAACACCCGAAACTCGCGCAGCCATTGAAAACCTTCAGGTGCAACAAGATCTTGCCCTTTGCCATAGTTGCTCACCGTACTCCAATACTCGGCCAGCAACTCATTACCCTCGCGTTTCACTTTGTATTGGGGAACTTCCGTGTTGTTTCGGTCACCAAACGTTTCGGTATGCACATAGGCAAAATGGGATACATCCAGGAATCCCTCCATTTGTCGTCCAGAGGAACCAGCAATGTCAAAGTTGGGTGGCAAAATATTGATATAATCCGGATCATCCCATCCAGGGAAGGAGGGAATCTGTTCTTCCGTTCCCGCCAGTGTAGTCCATATTAAGCCATAACGTTCGACTGCCGGGTACACGATAAGTTTGAGCTTAGGCGAGATCTTGGAGCTTGGGTGCGCAGGTACTGCGGTACATTTTCCTTCACAATTGTAACGGAAACCGTGATAAGGACAGACAATCTCGCCATTTTCTACCCAGCCTTTGCTAAGTGGAGCTCCGCGGTGAAAACAAAGATCCTTGGCTACCACAACCTGATCATTACTGCGATAAAGAACCAGTTTCACATCGAGTAATTGAGAAGCCAGTGGTTTGTCTGTTACTTCGGTTGCTTGGGCTACCGGATACCAATATTGGGATAATACATGCCAGTCTTCAGCGGTGAACGTACACCCTCTAGGTAATTCGGAAGTTATTGTATGGTTTGCGTTGGAAGTTATCATATTGAACACTCCTTGCCGAGATGAATAAACAATTCTCTTATTTATGTTAGAAAAGTTTACTTGATTAGCCGTATGTTACACCTCATTTGGTTGATATATCAATATAGGTAACTTATTTTTGGTTGAAATCACAAACAGTACAGTAAAAACCGTACATAGATACGGAAAATTCCGGATTTATCTTACGTCAGATGTTATTTATTTACGGATAGATGGCTTTATGGAGGTTTTCTGTTCAGTTTCTCAGTGTGAATATTCGTTAGTTGCGCTTATATCTTCGTGGGGATACAAAGATTTTCGCAGAGAATGTCACAGAACCCGGCCGTCGCTTGTCTACAGTATGTAAACCAAATGACGGAGGCGAATGAGAAATGAATTTAAGAACGAACTACAGAGCAGTGAGTCCGGGCGCTTTTAAAGCGATGATGGCGATGGAGCAATATATATCCGGGCAATTCGAAGATAAAGTATTGTATGAGCTGTTGAAAATACGCGTGTCCCAGATCAATGGGTGTGCCTTTTGTCTCGATATGCATGCCAAAGATCTGATGAAACTTGGAGATTATGCGGATCATATTCTCTTGTTAAGTGTGTGGCGTGAAGTGGCTTTCTTCACGGATCAAGAACGTGTTATGCTGGAGCTGGCTGAAGCGGTGACTCGAATCTCGGAACAGGGTGTACCCCTTGCGTTGTACGATAAGGTTCGTGAACATTTCAGTGAATCCGAACTGGTGGATCTGATCCTGGCCATTAACACGATTAATAACTGGAATCGAATTGCGATTACAACAGGGATGTATCCGGGTTGTTTTAACTAAAATATACGCACCATGCCAGAGGAGGCCATGCTTATGAATTCCAATCTCCACGCCAATGAGCCAGAAGTGTCTTCTCTGGATGTTGGTGAGTTGTATATTCGTTATAAAAATTATGCATTTTCAATAGCTTACCGCATGCTGGGCAGTGTGGTAGAAGCTGAAGATATTGTGCAGGATTGTTTTGCGGGTATTCAGAGCAAGTCTGCTCGGGATATTCGTAATCCCAAGTCCTACATCGCCAGATTGGTTGTGAACCGAAGCTTGAATCTGCTAAATTCCGCCCGCAACCAGCGGGAAAGTTATGTTGGTGAGTGGCTGCCAGAGCCGATGGGTGATCGTGAAGTGGATAACATGCCAGAGGAAACGATGCAGAAGAAAGAGATGATATCGTACGCCTACTTGGTCATGTTGGAGCGTCTTTCGCCCATGGAACGGGCTGTTTTTGTCCTTCGTGAAGCGTTCCGATATGATTATTCCGAAATAGCGGATTGGCTGGGTAAAACGGAGAGTAACTGCCGTCAAATCTTTAGCCGCGCCAGACGAAATCTGCCCGAAAGACTTCCGCCGATCGAGCAGAGTGATGCGGATATGATAGCCAAAGGTGAATTACTGAGCCGTTTTACAACGGCTTTCCTTCGTTATGATGTCGTTGCCATGCTGGAGTTACTGGCAGATCAGCCTGTATTTACAGCAGATGGCGGTGGCGTTGTGCATACGGTTATGAGAACAATGAACGTTCACAAAGGTGTGCTTGCACTCCTGACCTCACGGCGAGTCCTTACGCGATTGCGTGAAAGAGAATGGGTACCGATGTGGATCAATGGCGAACTTCAACTCGCGTTGATGAAAGAAGGGCAGTTGTCCGAGGTACTCTGTATAGAGTTGGACGCTTCCGGAGAGCGGATTGAGGGCGTTTATCTCGTCGTCAATCCGAACAAGCTTACATCAATAGACACTTCAACTCTTTGATCCAAACGTAAGGATTGGATATGAAAACTTAAAAGCGGCAACCTCTGTCACGAGGATTGTCGCTTTTTTGTATTCACATTTTGCTATTCACCATCCCATTAATCACGGGCAAATTGTTGTTGAACAGGTTCAATGATTGCTCGGACTTCAGGTGTAAGCTCATCATTGTTCTGATTGAGAACCAGCAGAATCTTTTCCATGGTGTCCAGAAGAACACTTTCCGTATTGGGCTCTCGCATAGCCAAAGCTTTCTCGTAAGCCTTTTTCACTTCAGGGTCCATGGTGCGGATTTCTTCGTCCGTGTACCAGTCATAAGCAGGCGTGTTGTCACTTCCGTAAAACAGATAATCCACAAACAACCATTGTTTTACTTTGGTTGTGCGATTGGAATTCGGGAAGTTGTTCAAAAAGGCTTCCTTCTCCAATATGCGCTGAATTAATTCGTTCCAAGAGATGATGATGCCGCCATCCGAAGTCGTCATTTGATTGGACTCCGTAGCCATAATATTAATGTAGGCGGCAATGTCTGCCTGGACGAAGGGCTTGAACTTTTGGTATATCTCATAATTGATGATGGGGTAATACAAGCCTTCACTGGTTTCCAGTTTGAACCCGAGATCAGATGCTTCCTGCAGAAGCTGCTTCACGGTCGGGTTTTTAATTTCTTTGAGCAGACGACTATATGTAAGCTTCTGTTCGTAACCGAGTTGTTCATGGGCTTGAGACAAGGCTTGTTGAAACTGTTCCGTATACATTTGGTGAGCCCATTCAGCCAGCTTGACGTTCTGCATATTCTCCAGTTGCAGCGTCATTAGTGTTGCCTGCCAAGGACCGACTTTATCGATATGATTCATCAGGTATTTTCGTGCCTTAACCAGACTGTCTGTGGATTTCATTGCTGCTGTACGATAGGATTGAAATTGATGATACACCGCTTTGGAAGCGGGGACAGCTGCAGCCAGTGTTGTTGAGGCCGTAATAGTTGAGCCAATGGCAGTACAGCCGAGAGTCATAGCCAGTAAACCAAGTTTAGCAGGGTGCTTCCATCTCATTCGTAAACCTCCCATAATGAATACATATGTCGTTGCACTCTCGTATAACTGATTTTCATCGTATCTTATATGTATGATCCACAAGTGGACTATGTACGGGTCTGTCTTTGATTAAACCAGTTTCTGGTAACCGAATCAAGGGTATTCAGCAGGAAAATGATTGTAAATAATCAAAGAACAGCCCCTAAAACCCAAATGGGTTGAAGAGACTGTTCTGGGTAATCGGACTTTATTTTCTCATTAATGAAGTGGTTTATTGCTAATAGGCATCTGAGGTGCTCCGGTTGCTGGAATGTATGCCTGAAGCATCTGTTGTGTATCATTTGGACTGAGCTGAGGTACTTGATAATAGGCGTTTTTATTCTGGAACATGAAAATTTCATAGGCCATCTCGATAAAATGCTGGATCTGCGAAGCAACGACTCGGCGAACCGTTCCATTCGTGATCTCGCTGCAGGACATGCCGAGGAGACTGGCGTGTGATTTGATCAGTCCCAGCATATGACCGCTAATTCCGGCATCCTTTACATCAGCCAAGCTCTGGTTTGGCTTTTTCGGTGCTGATGGCTTAAGGCCATATACCGGTGGTACGATGTTGGGGATCATGTAGGTTGCCGTCTCTTCATGAGGCTTCTGTCCGGATGCAAAACACTCTGCTGTCAGATTGTACTGGGATAAAATGAAATTGTACTGCCGGTCCAGAATGCCAATCAGTTCCTGGCTCTGCACAAATGTACGAAAGATCATAAATTGATCCAGCACGTTAATGGTGGAGGACAGAATCTCATGCACATCGAACATCTCATGGCCGCCATGATTCATGTTAGGGGTGACATTTGGATTAGCATTCAACGTGGGTTGTACTAAATTCTGAGGGTTCATGGAATTTGGATTCATTGTTAATTTGATTCTCCTTTGGTAAATGGTATGATTCTAGTATGCTTAGAGAGTAGTGAATTTATGTAATGTGTGTGGATAAAGGCGTAAGAACAAATAGGAACAGGTATGGTGATGGTTAAAGTGGAAGAGAACGATTGGAGTGCGGCAAAGGATTTGTTCGTCAAACATTACGGGAGCGCTATACAGATGCATCGTGAAGGCGTGTATGCCGACTATAAGCGCTGGGATGTACCCCAAGAATTAGAAGAACAATGGATAGGGGAGCGGATTCAACAATTAAGTTCCGAGCTGTCCATCATGAATTGGGATGCAGTGGATGAGCTTGCGTTGATTGCCAAACATCGGACAGAACCCAGTATTATTACGGCAATTACAGCATTTGCTTCAAGACAATTGAAGAGTGCGGACAGTATGGTTCGTCTCGTGTATGCTGAACGTCTAATTGAGCTGATTAAGCGATACGAATCACGACTACCGATGGACAAGTTACGGGAAACTTACCAATTGACGATGGATTTGCTGGTCGATGTGGCGACTAAACCGCTGGTGCTTGATCCAGGTCATGAATTGCAGCAGTATGGATTAAAGGATAAACGTGGATTGAATTTACGTGTTGAAAAGAATAAGGAAGAAATCATCCGATATTTTCGAAACTAATTGAATTTTATCAAGTGAGGTCAGAATCATTGAGAAAACTGAATTATATTCGCATATTTATTTTCCTTAGTGTGGTCACAATAGTAACGCTTGGGTTGTACTATGTAGCCGCAGATTGGCTGGATCAGCGTTATTTCCGCTTCCTGATCTGGAATCTGTTCTTGGGCTGGATTCCTTTTCTGTTCTCCTATGCAGCCTATGTTCTAAGTGAAGTGAAATGGAAAGGTGCTGCATGGTTTGCAGTAGCGAGTGGTCTGCTGTGGTTGTTATTTTTCCCGAACTCTTCCTACATTGTTACGGATTTGGTTCATCTGACAGCGAGAAGTTCCCGGTATTATGACGGGAATGGAGTGGACTACACGTATTGGTACGACTTGAGTGTTGTCTTAATGTTTGTCTGGACTGGACTCCTGCTTGGATTCCTGTCGATGTATCAGCTTCAGGAAGTGATCTATCACCGAATTGGACGCTGGGCATCCTGGATCTTTGTACTGGCTGGCTGTGCTTTGGGAAGTTACGGGGTTCTACTTGGACGCGTGTATCGACTGAATAGCTGGGATGCACTGACGAATCGAGAGATGCTGATTCAGCTGATGCACGAAAGTGTAAGCCGCCCGTCTCTTGCATTTTGCCTGTTTTTTGGCACGTTTATCATTACGATCTATGCCACATTGTATTATCTGATCAATACGAGGTCTCCCCGTGAAACGAAGAAGAGCACAGGAAGTCCCGAGGCAGACCTGCAAGCGTTGCGCTAATATATGTTGCCTTGAGGCATGCAGCCAGATAGACTTACGGTAAAACGAGTGGAACAAGTGATTGAACAGCATTTGAGCATGCTTTGTCCAACTTAATCTTGCGTTGTCTGAAGAAGGGTTATTTCCTTTTATAAGGGGGTAACCCTTCTTTTTATGAAAATTTGGCAGGTATGCAGGATATGACGAAGAATTAAGAATGAGAAAATAAAGAATACATAGACAAGCAGGTGAAAAACAAAATGTTGAATGCATTAGAGGTGACAACAAAAGTCGAAGAAGTCATGGAACGCGTGAATTTTTCGGGTGTTGTATTACTCCAGCAAGCCGGGAAAACCCTTTTGAATATGAAACGTGGTTATGCCAATCGCAGTGAAGAGCTTGCCAATCAGGTGGATACACGCTTCGGAATTGCATCAGGATGTAAGATCTTCACGGCAGTGAGTATATGCCAACTAATTGAAGCAGGCAAGTTGTCTGCTGATTCCAAGCTTACGGATGTATTAGATGTAAAGTTTCCACTGTGGGACAAAGGAATCACCATCCATCAGTTGTTAACACACACGTCAGGCATTCCGGATTATTTCGATGAAGAAGTGATGGATGACTTTTCAGAATTGTGGAAAGACAGACCGGTTTACGCGATGCGGCGATTAAGTGATTTTCTGCCCATGTTTCAGCATCTGCCGATGAAGTCTGCTCCGGGTGAACGTTTCCACTACAACAATGCGGGTTTCATTGTGCTGGGGCTTATCGTGGAACAGCATTCAGGACTGGCGTTTACAGATTATGTGGAAGAGCACATTTTCAAACCGTGTGGCATGAAGGATTCGGGTTATTTCTTAACAGATCAGCTTCCGCGTAACACAGCCTTAGGGTATATCGATCATGAAGATGGCTCCTGGAACACTAATATGTTCTCCATTCCTGTCAAAGGTGGATCAGATGGAGGGGCCTATGTTACGGCACCGGATATGATTCGATTTTGGGATGTTTTGCTAGGTCACCAATTGTTGAATGCAGAGACGACGCAGCAGTTATTAACTCCACATGCTCATCAAGAGGATGAAGAGTACTATGGGCAGGGTATCTGGATTGACCGCAAGGAGGATAATATTTTCAAGTTTCATGTCATGGGGTTTGATCCAGGGGTATCGTTCATGTCTTCTGTGTATCCAGACAGAGATCTACAACTGGTTGTGCTCTCTAATCAAGAGTCTGGTCCGTATCCAATAACGATTGCCATCGAAGAAGCTTTGGCATGACTAATAACCCCTCAGCCTAAGGGCAGGTTGTGCCTACATAAGGTTGGGGGTTCATTGGTCGAACAGGATAGAAGGACTGCCTGCGTTTATAACATTTTCCATAGCTCAGGGGCGATTAATCGAGGGAAAACATCCAACTGAGGTTTCTCTTTCTTTCTTTTGTCATTGGTTAACACCGTAACAAGTTCTAGCTCAGGGACAATGTATACATACTGCCCACCAAACCCTCGCGCGTAATAATAATGGAGATTGGGTTTGTCGTCTTCAGCAGCAATATTTTCGGAGTCAGACCTTTCGTTCGGATAGACATCCACCCACCAATGCCAAGCATAACTGCCGTGATTCGGTGGAGTGACTGTAATGAAAGGCTGCGTCGAACGGGATACGAGATCACTTGAAATGAGAGACTTACCCTCCCACATACCTTGCTGTAGAAACAGCTGACCGAATTTCAGCAGATCTACGGGTAACATCTTAAGACCGAATCCGCCAGTGTGTACACCTTGAGGGTCGCTTTCCCATTCATAATCCTTAATTCCCAGAGGATTAAAAAGATAACGTTCTGCGAACTCGGCTACGTTCATACCTGCATTTTGCATCAGGATGGCGGATAGAATCTGTGATACTCCTGAATTGTATTCCATGTATTTACCCGGTTCATGACTTAGGCGTTGTTCCAACGCAAAATCCACCCAATGATCGGTGCGGGTCATGCGAGGGAATGAATTCTGCCCGCCGAACTCGTTCCAGTTGAATCCAGCTGTCATGGTAAGCAGTTGTTCCAGCGTGATCGAAGGTTTACGCGGATCAGGATCGGATGTCAACTGTGGGAAAAAGGTGGAGATTGGGGCTGATGCCTCTGGCAACAAGCCTTTATCCATCGCTATACAAATGAGTGCGGACAGCACACTCTTGGTACATGAATTGATTTTTGCAATATCAGTCGCGGCCTCTCGGTTGCGGTAGTGTTCGTACATGATCTCACCACGTACGCTGACGAGGCAGCTTCGCAGATCCAGCGGTGGAATGATATGTTGTAATTTGGATGACAGTGATGAAGGATTCATAGTGTCCTTTCTGTGCGGTTGATTTGTTATAGGATTTTGTGGAAATAGGTGTCCATTATCTTAGCATACTCCCGAGGTAGGGCTCAACAAGCACTACATTATTAAGTCAAAGCAAGCATGCAAAATGCGATATTCTATGAAAGCGATAAGAATCACATGCGAATATTGCATAATTCCCCAGCATTGTCTGTCAAACTTATATAATTGTCATGAGAAGAGCACAAGACATTTATTAGAGAAAGGGGGATGTGATGTGGGGAATATAATAGAAGAATTATATTACGGTAATCTGAGACCAGAGGAGAATATTGTTCCTAAAGATTCGGAGTATCGTTCTATTAATAAGGAGATTACAGCTTATATCGAAAAATTTCAGAGCAAGCTTTCGGAGGATGATTTTAAACAACTCGAGGTATTGTTTGATAAGATGGATCAAGTTCACTCTATGCATTCTAAAGAGGCTTTTGCGAGTGGTTTCAAAATTGGGACGTTGATTATGATCGAGAGTGGATACTCAAGCTAATATTTTGGTTTTTCACAACTTGTAGTTATATAGTTAACCTCTTTCCTATTTAACATATGGAAGAGGTTTTTACTATTATGAAAATGCCAATATAGGAAAAATATCATATGAAAAATGAACTATGTTAGTGCGTATTAAGGTTAGAAATGGTAAAATATCAATGCCTAAACATGGAACAAGTAGATGAAAGATAATTAAATATAGGAAATAGTGTAGAATCAGTGTTTTAGCAAAAGAACTTTTTAGTAAATTATAGTAATCTAATACTGAATTGAGGAATTGAACATGGCGATTATTGACGTAATTAAGTATGATGGCTCACCTGATGTGTTTGCTTGGAAACATCCCGAGACTGAACTGGGAACATGGACTCAGTTAATTGTGAATCAATCTCAACAAGCAATTCTTTTCAAGGATGGAAGAGCACTTGATATGTTTGGACCCGGAAGGCATACGCTGAGTACTGCGAATATCCCGATCTTGAACCGACTCGTTAACCTTCCGTTCGGAGGAAAGTCACCTTTTGCAGCAGAAGTATGGTATGTCAATCAAGTAAGCGCATTGGACGTTAAGTGGGGAACGGCGAATCCGATTCAGATCCAGGATCCCAAGTATAATATTATTGTTCCTGTAAGAACATTTGGACAAATGGGAATTAAAATTTCGGATTCACGAAAATTTTTGGTCAAGCTTGTGGGAACACTGCCTGAGTTTAACCAAGTTAATATGATTAATTACTTCCGCGGGCTGATTATCATGAATATTAACTCCATGTTGTCTTCATATCTAATACATAGAAAAGTAAGTGTTTTGGAGATCAATGCATATATTTCCGAGATATCACGACATTTTGCAGATACGATAGCTTCTACTTTTGAAGAATTTGGTATTGAGTTAATCAACCTGTATATTCACAATGTCAATCTGCCCGAAGAAGACCCTTCAGTCATTCGATTAAGAGAAGCGTTGGCACGCAAAGCCGAGATGGATATCATTGGGTACACATACCAGCAAGAACGTTCGTTTGATACGCTTGAAGGTGCAGCGAAAAATGAAGGAAGCATGCAGTCAGACATCATGGGCGCAGGGCTTGGTATGGGCATGGGGGTTGGTGTGGGTGGTTCTTTCAGTAGCGAGATGTCCCAGATGTCTAAAGTGATGTCTACTAAGGAAACGCCTGCAGTAAGTATATGTAAGCAGTGTCATCATCCGAACCAGGAGAACAGCGCTTTTTGCAGCAAATGTGGCAATTCATTAGCCGAAAAATCGGTAGCAACAACAGACTGTAACAATTGTGGGCATGCCTTGCCAAAGGGAACCAAATTCTGTCCTAACTGTGGTGACAAATACCATGCATGTCCTTCATGTGGGGCAGATAATGCGGAGAACGCATTGGAATGTATTCAATGTCATCAACCGATGCCTAGCCCATGCCCAAATTGTAACCATATGAATTCCGGTCATACAAAATTCTGTGGCAACTGTGGCACAAGTTTAAGCTTGAGATGTAGTCGGTGCCAACATGAAGTAAAACCCGGCCAGAAGTTCTGTCTCGATTGCGGAAATAATCTGCAAGAAGGAGGACAGGCCTAGTGATGGTAAAACGGAGCAATCTCTTGATTCTGGATGTCGTCTATTTAATATGTATGTTCGTATCGTCAATCGTTTCTTTTACGGTGTTTAATCATGCGCTACTATCATTTTCTTTTTGGATGAATCTCGTCGCTTCTTATGTAGCGATTACGGCTATTTGGATCTACGCACGGTTCATCATGCAAAATATGGATCGGTTTAAACGGTTTGTTCCAGGTTACACAGCTTTAGGTGTAGTATTGGTTATTTATCTAATTTGTGTGATGATCTACACGTTGTTAACAGGTTCAGCAGATCATGCCCTTCGTTGGTTCGTATTGTTACATATGGTAACGATTGCGATCGCAATTATTTTGTGCGGAATCATTATGATCTATATTCATAGTACGCGCCGTCATGAAGCAGATGAACATATAAAAATCGCAAACTTACAATTAATCGAAAAAGCTTTACAGCAATTGCTTCATACTATGGTGCAACAACCCGTCCTAACTGTGGAAGAGGAGCGCAAAACCGTTCAGTCATTAATTGAACTTGTAAAGTATAGTGACCCAATCACTCCGGATTCATTTGAGAAAAATGACCGTCAGATCTTGATGGACATTGAATTGATGAACAGTGAGCTTGCAAATCAGTATGAAGCAGGGGAATTAGTAAATAGTGAACGTCTTGCTTCGCAACTATCCCAGTTAAAGTTCCGTTTGAAAGAGCGCAATCAACAGATCATGACAAGCAAATCATAAATTGCAGGAGGAAACGCGGTGAAAAGATTTTTTGGAATTATATTCATTATCCTTTCGTCTCTGACGATCTTGTTATCTTTAATATTAATATCCGAGGGAACAGAAACGGCCATTATCAGTACGATAATTCTTTTTATCCCTGGGGTTATCGTACTTGTTACGGGCATTAAAATGTGTGGTCGACCTAAATCTCGTTCTAACACTGATCAATACCATCATTACGATTCTAATGATAATCAATATTACGAAGATCAGCATAATGAGAAATATGACGAGGCACCTCAAGAAGCTATAGCCGTGAATTGTTCAGGGTGTGGAGCCAAGGTAAGGGTATATCCTACTTTGTCTGCGGATTGTGAGTATTGCGGAACAACGATGAGGATCTCTTAAACTGCATAGCTAACTCAATGACTTCTTTTACGGATACTTGTAATATACACAGCTAGGTGTAGTGTGATGTTTTAAGGAGGAATCGTGTTGTTAAGGAAGTTATTTGGACTCTTTTTTATGTTTTATGCCATTGCGATCCCGATTGCCATGTTTAATGCAAATAATTTCAGAGGTACTAAAAATCTCATTGCTATGGCTGGATTTATGATCGTTGAATTTTTATTTTTATATTTGGGTATTAAATTGCTTAGGAAAAAACGTGTCCCGGAACGAAAGTTTTATGGAGGAGACTATGGAGGTCATCTTGATCGCGAAAATGCGAATCCGCATACTTATTCAAGTTATAATAGCAACAACGTGAGTTACAGTAGTCATAATACAATTAACTATACAGAGATCAATTTTTCAGATAAGGAACACGTTGAAGAGAAAGCCGAACAAAAAGTTGAAGAGCCACAAAGGCCTATTTCAGTGAGTTGCCCGGGATGTGGGGCGAAGGCAAAAGTGCTTCCTAAGCAATCAACGGACTGCGAGTATTGTGGAACAACAGTTGTAGCAACTTAGAACGGTTCAGAATGGATATGAGAAAGGATTGAGCCTGATTCCTATGGAGTCAGGCTTTTATCTTCTTAATTTAGAAGCTAAAAGTCCCTTAAAAGATCAAATACGTCATATAATTCCGCGTGAGCCGCCTTGATGTGGTCCCGTTAATGAAACGTTTCGAATTTATATTTATAAATGATCCATAATAAAATCAATATTTGTAAGCGTTTTATTTTATTGTTTACGAAAATGGGAAATTTATGATAACATATACACGAAACGTTTCGAATCCATTTGAAGGGAGAAAATCATGAAAAAAGCAAAAAAATTCAGCTTTATTTTAACTTTTTGTCTGTTAGCTAGTCTAGCTTTAACTCCTATGGCTTCAGCAGGTGACTCAAACCATTTAATTGGATTTCGAACAGAAATGAAAGCGATTGCATATAAGACCTATACGTTTTTTGAGGACTATACGGATCAGAATACCGGCTTGACTTACGATGAAGTGCGGCTCACTGAAAACGGGACAGAAGAAGCTAAACGTACCTCGCCCACGAACATCGCAATGTATATGATGAGTACCGTTTCAGCGCAACAATTGGGCATTATTTCAAAGAAAGAAGCTGTACAACGCCTGCAAACGACTATACATTCCCTCGAAAAGTTAGAAAAGTGGAACGGCCTATTTTATAACTGGTATAACACGGATGACGGTTCAGTGAAGAAAGATTGGGGACAATTTATTTCCCAAGTCGATAATGGCTGGTTATCCGCTGGTTTAATTGTTGTTGGGCAAGCCTATGAAGAACTTCATGGGGAAACAAGCAAGTTGGTTGAAAATATGAATTATACTCCGCTATATGATCCTGAAGTCGGCCAATTCCGCGGAGGCTATGATGTGGCTAAAGGCGCGCTGACGGACCACCATTATGGGATGTTTTATACGGAACCACGTGTAGGCAGTTATATTGCCATTGGGAAAGGTGACGTTCCCCAAGATCATTGGTGGAAGATGTATCGCACATTACCTCAAGAATGGGATTGGCAAGCTCAGATTCCTCAAGGCAAATCCGTTAATTACGATGGAGTAGATGTGTTTGAAGGAAGTTATGTATACAAGGATAAAAAGTTCGTGCCAAGCTGGGGAGGCAGTATGTTTGAAGCTCTTATGCCCGGTATGGTCATAAAGGAAAAAGAGCTGGGTACTCAAGCTTTGGGATTGAACAACCAGCGTCATGTCGAATTGCAGATCAAATATGCCAAAGAAAAAGGGTATGCCGCATGGGGCTTTTCACCTTCTGCAACTCCGACAGGTTACAGTGAGTTTGCAGCAACACCGTTAGGTACCTCGGGTTACAAAGATGGAGCAACGGTAACAGCACACGCAACATTCCTTGCTCTGGATTATGCCCCTGAAGCAGTTCGAAAGAATATTAAAGCTTTAAAGAACTTCAAAATGTTTGGCAAATATGGGTTCTATGACTCAGTCAATGTTGAAACGGGAGAACTTGCAAAAGCTTATCTGGCACTGGATCAAGGCATGATTATGGTGTCGATCGCCAACTATCTTCAAGATGGCGTTATCCGCGATTATTTTCACAGCGATGTGATAGGGCAGACGCCAGAAGAATTATTGAAAAAAGAAGTGTTTTCCATTCAATGAAGGAGAAGAGAACTTGCCATACCGATTGTTCAAATGGAACGAAGCAGAGTGTTTCCTGCTTCGTTCCATTTGCGTTTGTCGACCATCGGGCCTTTTAGCTCTACATTCTTAACGGACAACCTTATATTCATCTGATACACTTCTTGGCAGCAGCTGCGTTACCCGGCGGAGGCATGGAAGAATGAATGGAGACATCCAATCGCTGTATGACTCACTGGAGGAGAACGACATTTTGCTGCCGACTCCACAAAGAACGTTTCTTTGTGGAGTCGGCAGCTCCTGAGGTATGCCAGCTACTGAAGATCCCCCCGGGGACACATGTGCTCAAGCGTCTCCGTAACTCCTTCGACGGAGAAGGCAGATTAATTGACCACAGTACCGGCTGTTATAACACGGAACTACATCATTATCTGGTTAGTTACGACACTTGAGGTCGGCGGTGCAAAAGAGGGTCCTGCCATTTTCATAACAGGACCCTTTTGTGTAACCTAGAAATCCCTCAAACGATCAAATACCTCATATAATTCCTCGTGATTAACCTTAATCAAATCATCTTGACGCAGTTCCAAATTCTGCTGTAACCGTTCCAGTAACTCCGTTAGAACAACATAAATCTCTTCCCGCTCAACAGTTTCAATAAAGCCGGTCTTGGCATCCATCTTGTTAAAGGTCTGTGTGTAGTTCTCAACCATGGAGACGAGATGTTTGTGTATAGACTCCTGATCCATGGAAACTTGACTTAATTGACGAATTTCCTTCAAGCATTGCTTGTACAATTGAGCTGCTTTTTTTGCGTGTGCTGCCTTGATTTGTTCCCGCCCATCCCAATCCCGAAACGGATTGTTCAGATTCTCCGCAAGCCATTCCGGTTTGCGTGCTTTGGTGATCTCCATATCAAGTCCGGAAGCGGCAAATTTTTTATATCTTGTTTTGATCGATTTGGCTGCATCGGCAGGCAAGCTGGTTAGCCACAGCGTAGCCAATTTCGGAAGTTGCTCTGGATCAGGGAATTGTTCACCAGTGAAACCGAACAGGTCATATGTAGTGAAGGTTTGCAAATTCGCCAAATGCTGAATCGATTCTATATGGGATACGTTGCCGGGTTTACCCCACAATCGCAACTCTGAAAGCTCAGGATAATACAGTACAAGTGGCTCCAGATTGAGTTCGGTGATATCTCTGATATACAGACCTTCAAGTCGTGAGATACCCGTAACCTGTGGCAGGCCCGATGGAACATTGAGAGTGATGCATTTACCGTCTTCATGAGCCATGATACGCAGACCAGGAGACAGCTCCCCTGTGAAATTCAGACTCTTCATCTTTGTGTTCAAAATTAACTCCTTCAACCCGCTGACATCCACAATAAGTTTGGTCAGGTGACTCTTGCTGATATCAAACATCGTTTGACCATGATGTATGATATGAAGTTCATTGATGAACGGATTCTCCTCTATAAATGGAAAGATCGATTCCGTATACCCATTCACTTCAATATGTGTCAGACAAGGTAGCTTTGCGAGTTCGGCTACATCTTCCGAAGATTTAGGGCTGAAATCGCGGAGTGTACTTGTACTGCGCCGCATTATACGATCGCCAACCATGACTTCTTCGTCATCATCCGCAGCTTGTTTGAACTGCGCTCTTCGGATCGCATCGATACCTTCCCATTCACGCTGACGATAGAGACTTTCTCCGATAGGCCAGCCTCCGCCATACGTATTTGTTTCCTCGGTGTAGAGAGGAGGGATGTTGCCTATAAGCTCGTAATGTGAAGGAACATCAGCCTTTACAAAACTGTGAGCAACTCGATTATTCCAGAAATAGAAATTACAGATCAGCGGTTTCATCTGATGAAGCTGCATTTCATTAGGCAGTTGATCACCAGTCCAATCCAACTGAAGGAATGAGGCAAGCGTGTCGGAAGTTTTACCCTCCGTTTCTTTCAGTCCAGTTACCTGGCAGGCGGTGTATTGTTGTGATTTTTCGACGTACACGCAGTACACATCTCCAACATTGGGGATCATGTTATGCTCCTTTCGTTCTGCACTAATCGATGCTAAGCTACTTGTAAACCAAGTATTCTGCAGAACTAATTATATCAAAGCCATTCAGAGACTTCCATTTTGGGATAGAGTCTGACTTGCTTGAACACTTTTATAAAAAGGAACGATGTCTATGGATACAAGTATGAGCCGCAACAAAAAACTGGGTGAGTTTTTGAAATCACGGAGAAGCCGCATTCAGCCAGAACAAGTCGGATTGTCGGGATCTTACGGACAGCGAAGAACACCCGGTCTAAGACGGGAAGAAGTAGCGGTATTGGCTGGTGTCAGTGCAACGTACTATACGTGGCTTGAACAGGGGAGGGGGGTGGCGGCTTCGCGAGAAGTGATGGAGAGCATAGCGAGCGCGCTCCAGTTAACACTGGAAGAAAAGAGCCATCTGTTTGACTTATGGGACCCCAATACGGAACATGAATTTCTTGCTTCGTATTCTCAGCTGGAGCCAGGGTGGCAGAGCATTATTGGACAGTTAACGCATCCCTCCTTTATTACTAATGAACGTTCTGAGGTACTTGCCTGGAATGACGCTGCAGATAAGAACCTCTTCAACTTCTCGTCGATGAATGTGAATGAGCGTCTAATGATGCGGATTTTATTTCTGGATACAACGCTCAGGGAGCGTATGCACAACTGGGACGAATTCGCGCGGCACTCGGTAGCCGTTTTCCGTACGTACTATGACAAGTATCCGAATGACCCCGAATTTACCAGAATAGTGAAACAATTGAGTGAAGAAAGTGTGGACTTCCAAAAGATCTGGAACCTGCACCAAGTCGAATTAAAACAAGTCAATCGTGTCCTGCTTGAAACGACAGATCGGGCAGATGGTGTTGTGCATGCGTACGATATCTTTTCCATGAATAATCTGAACAGCCAATCAGGCATTCATTGTTGTATTTACGTTCCAGTTGCCGGATTCGAAGGTTGATAAGCTGGTAATTTCTTTACTAGCATATACAGAGTGTGGTTGGGATCTCGGGAGTGAAATAGAATGAACTCAAGTTCAAACGTTTCTATATTAATGTTTCTATTTCAACTTGGAAAGAGGGAGCCTCATGCTCAAAACAAGAACACTGGGAAATGATAAATTACAAATATCTGCGCTCGGCCTGGGTGTGATGATGATGCCGGATAATGACGAATCGGTACATACCATTCAAGGTGCGTTGGATGCAGGAGTCACCATGTTTGATACGGCGGATCTGTACGGAGAGTATGATAAACAGCGATTTGGAGGGAATGAAAAGTTGCTTGGACGCGCGCTTCAAGGTCGAAGATCCGAGGCTATCGTTGCCACCAAATTCGGTATTACGCACACACAGGGACCCAAGGGAGATCCGGCCTACATCAAAAAGTCAGTAGATGCAAGTCTCTACAACCTGGGGATGGATTATATCGATCTGTATTATCAACATCGTCCTGATCCGAATACACCCATTGAAGAGACGGTAGGCACGCTTGCCGATCTGGTTCAACAGGGGAAGATTCGATATATTGGTTTGTCCGAAGCGTCAGTAGAGATCATTCGGCGTGCACATGCTGTTCACCCGATTACAGCGTTGCAGACGGAATATTCATTGTGGAGTCGAGAGCTTGAGGATGAGATTATGCCTGTCCTGCATGAATTGAACATTGGCTTGGTTCCATACAGCCCATTGGGACGTGGCTTCCTGACAGGTCAGATCCGATCTATGAACGATTTGCCGGAAGATGATTATCGTCGTCACTATCCGCGTTTTCAAGGTGAGAACTTCCAGAAAAATCTGGAGGTTGTCGGACTGATTCAAGAAATGGCTAAGCAAAAAGAATGTACAGTCGCTCAACTTGCTCTGGCCTGGTTGCTCGGAAAGGGAGAGCATATCGTTCCGATCCCGGGGACTCGCAACCTGGAAAGAGTTCACGAAAACTTAGGAGCGCTAGAGGTTTCTCTTAGAGATGATGAGATGAAACAGATTGATCGCATATCACCCCAAGGCATTGCAGCCGGAGGCAGATTCCCTGGTCAGGTCTAGTTCCTTAAGGCATGATTCAAGAAATCTGCAGTTCAGGATTAAAAAGAGTGTATAACATGTGTCAACGGTATTATCTTTCCATTCTCCGGCATACAGTACAACAATGAGATGTCTGCCCAAGGAGGAGAAATAATCGTATGATTAATCCGATTCTGCAATCCCCGAACGTTCAGCTGGCGGCTGATTCTAATGCGGTTGTTAATTATCGGAGGGACCCACGCAATTATGTGACCCAGCTATTCGGAGCGCAACTGCCAACGATTGAAAATGGTTTCTTCAATGTATATCTGAGCAAAGGCATTATTGTACAGCCCCATTGGCACACGAATGTTACAGAGATGGTCATCGTCATCAGTGGTGAGATTACAACATCAGTGTTTAATCCATTCACGCGTGAGCGATTGACGTATCGTTTGAAACCGGGGCAGGTTTCGGTGTTCCCCAAAGGCTGGTTTCACTGGTTTGTGGCCGAAACTGATGACGTATACGTATTAACTATTTTTGATCAACCAACCCCTGATATTGTATTCGGAGCTGATTTTCTGGCCGCAACGCCACCAGAAGTGGCACATCGGGCCTATTGTCTGGATGAAGAGGCCTATGCCAGAGCCGTTGCGTCTATTAAAAACGATGCTATTTTGGGCCCGCCTATAGGGTGTGATACTGCTGTTTCCGACCTGTCTACCCAACCATCCAATGCACCCAAACCAACTAAAGGATCTAGAGATTAGGAGCAATTCCTCTCTGATAAAATAGAAGCATTTAAGCCTGTATCTGGAACTCATCCAGTTGCGGGCTTATTCTATACGTTAACACCTATACATATCTCTGTTAATATAGTTGTAACATCGATGAAAATGGGGGATACCGTCCATGACAATGTCAGAGACCGAAATGCTTGAAACGGCTATGAGTTATGCACCTGTATTGATGTTTGACCGGAACGAACCCTTCTATCCGGATTTTGTTGGTATTTCTGTGCTGGATCGTTCAGGTCCTTCGCCTTCATTCAGGAGGGATATTCAATTTCCGGCTGAAGCAGTCCAATATGTAATTGAATATGCCATCTGGTGGGATTATGAGATTGGGCATCTGTATGAGATGGAGCATGTGTGGATATATGTTGGCCATGACGGTGAGGTTGTGGACTGTGAAGCCAGCTTCCATGGTAAAGTGCTGCGGGGTTTGCTGAAGGATCGAGTCAATGTGGTTGGACGTCATGTGTGCCTATATTCACAGCCAGGAAAGCATGCTTTTTCCCCACTGCCGGTTGTGTTTGAATTATTACCAGACTTGTACAGTGCTGCGGGTGTCAAAGCCGGATGTGATGGGTTGCTCGTGAATGATTTATTCCGTGGGTATTTTGAAACGAATGAACAGATTGATGCCCGAGTAACGAGTTATCTGCAGACCAAGGCTTTCGTGCCTGCCATGGAGTTCGAAGAATATCTGTTGAGACCAGAGATGTTCATGACTTGGGACCAGCTATTTGGTATTATTCCACAGCGAATTGAGAATAGAATTATGGAACTGGAGCACTGGCATGGCGCATAACTTTATTCATATTAAACCGTAGCATTGACTTGCATAAAATCAAATTCACTTTACGTGGGTTTGATTTTTTTGTGTGACAATGGTATGAAGTGAGGCTCTCGATCACTAGACTTAAGTCACGGCTTGAACGATATTAAAGCGAATTCAAAGAATTAATTATATATAAAATGCAAACTTTGTTAGACGGAAGAACTAGATGGTCTTTTCTTATATCATTACAAAAAAATGAAGTGAGCACGTATGAGAGTATTATGCTGATAACTTAAGTATAACAACAATGACGAATATCTTGATTTCGTATGTATGAAATAATCGATTTTATGAAACAGGTAATTAGTTCATTACATATTAAAAGAACAGAATCTTAATATCTAAAATAAAAATTCTCATTCGTGAAAATTAATAAAAATAAAAATTTCCTATTCAGTTTTGATATACTTCTGTCGAAATAAAGCGTAAGTTGTCTGGAGCGCGACCTAGAGAAGGGTTTACCAAGCGTTATATACATAACTGGACAATAAGATGCCTAGGAGGAGTTTACATGAAGTGGTTCGGAAATTTAAAAACAGCAACAAAAATTATCTCAGCATTTTTAATTGTGTCGATGATCCTTGCGGCCCTTGGAATCTACTCAGTAGTAACATTAAGAAGTACAAATGAACGAATGCAAGACATGTACAACAATAATCTGATGTCTGTCAAAGAGTTATCTGCAGCACAGATTTATTACCAAAGATTGCGGGTTAACGTGCGTGACCTGAACAATGAAACCGTAGCAGTAGAAAAAACCAAAATTACAGATCAGATTGCCGCTATTCGTGAATCCTTGGATGAGAGGATTTCTATTTACCGTCCACTAGCTACCACAACGGAAGAAATAGAATTGTTGCGTAAGTACGATACACAGTATAACAAATACATGGAATTGTATGATCAGGGAATCAACCTGGCGTTACTGGATGGTACCACTGCTTTTCAGACATTCCTGAAAGATACACTAAAACAGCCGGGTGATGATGTCGTACAGACGTTGACGGACCTCATAAACTTTAACGTAACTTTGGCTGAACAGGCAAATACTAGGGCTGAAGAAGCCTACACAACGGCCTTCACTGTAACCATTGTTATGGTGGTAGCATCTGTACTCTTCAGTATTCTGATCGGTTACATAATCTCTCGTTCCATCTCGAAGCCACTCCTGGCCATGTTGGGTCTGGCAACGGAGGTCGCTAACGGAAATCTGACTCTCAAGTCGGACATCTCCAGCAAAGATGAAGTGGGTCAACTGGCCGCATCATTGAATCGTATGGTCGACAATCTGAAAGAGTTAATCAACAATATCGTGATGAACTCCCAAAGCGTTGCCGCTTCTTCAGAACAGATCTCAGCCAGCACACAAGAAATTGCAAGTACTAGCACGAGCCAATCCAGCGAGGCGGGAAATATCTCTGAATTGTTCAAGGAGCTTTCACTTGCCATTAACTCTGTCGCTGCAAGTGCGGAAGAAGCTGCTGAATTATCCAATGATACCGTGAAGACTGCTCGTGAAGGTGGACTTGTGGTACAGACTTCATTGGAAGGCATGCAAGCTGTTAATACGAAAATGACCAAGCTTGAAGATGATTCACGCAAAATCGGTGACATTATTGAAGTGATTGACGATATCGCTGAACAGACCAATCTGCTCGCGCTCAATGCTGCAATTGAAGCGGCACGTGCGGGAGAACAAGGGCGAGGATTCGCTGTAGTGGCAGATGAAGTCCGGAAGCTTGCAGAGCGAAGCGGTGAGGCGACCAAAGAAATCACAGTCATTATCAAAGCGATGCAGGAAAACACGAGACAAAGTGTACAGGCCGTAGCAGCCAGTGTTGAGCAGTCTTCCATGACTGGACAGGCGTTTGATCAGATCATTGATATGGTCAATAACTCCTCACAGAAAGTAAACGAAATTGCAGCTGCATGTGAAGAAGAAGCGGCTCAAGCCGCAGAGGTGATGAGTTCTGTTGAATCCATCTCGGCGTCCAGTGAGGAATCCGCTGCTGCGTCGGAAGAGACAGCGGCAACATGCCAGTCTCTGGCACATCTGGCGGAAGAGCTGGCGAATTCTGCAGCTGCCTTCAAAACCCAATAAACCAAATTGAATTGAGGGTGAATCGATGTCTTCACTTCAGAAGGAACAATATATTGAACTGTCTGTAGGTGCAGAGACTTGCGCCATTCGAATCGAAGAAATTCACGAAATCATTAAAATGCTCAGCATCACAGATATCCCGTTTAGCCGCCCAGAGATCAAAGGGGTAGTCAATCTGCGTGGCAAGGTTGTATGTGTGATGAGCCTGCGGAATCTGCTGGGTATGCCGGATGAACCGGACACCAGAGCAACTCGTATTATCGTAGTTCGATATCAGGATGAATATATTGGTTTGATTGTGGATCGGGTGAACAAGGTAACCACATATTCGGAAATACATCCGCCAACCGCAAGTTACGGTCGTAACCGTGAAGGGTTTTTTCATGGAGTGGGTCAACAGGAAGACAAGCTTGTGGGCATTTTGAAACTGGACGAAATATTGGGCGGTTAGGGAGGAATACACGAATGATGGATTTGTCTGCCTACCGTGACATCTTTATCGAAGAACTGAATGATCAACTGGAACGTATGGATCAATCTTTGCTGGCATTGGAGCTTTCGCCTTCTGTAGAACTGGTTCAGACACTGTTTCGAGCAGCCCATACGATCAAGGGATCGGCATCCACAATGGATTTCCGTGAATTAAGCGACCTTACTCATGAAGTAGAGTATGCCCTTGAATGGGTCCGGGAGAAAAAACCGGAGATGACTTCGGAGCTAATTGATACGTTGTTCCGCTCTCTTGACGCCATGAAAGTGCTTCGGGACCAGTACATCCGTGGGGAAGCCTATGCAGACTTTCGAGCGGTGGTACGAGAAATAAAGGATCTAATTCAGACCCCGGCAGCGGTCGAGAAACTTAAAGCACCTCATTTGCAACCAGCAGAATCGATTGTGGCACAGGTGGCTGTGGTTTCAGGCAAGCAGTTATTGTCCATTCACATTGTGCTGGAGCAGCAGTGCATGATGAAAGCAGCCAGATATCATATTTTGCGACAACGAATTGAGGACATCTGTGGTACGGTTGTCGCTACTTCGCTCATGGAGAGCCAACCGGGCGCCGAGAATGAAGATGATCATTATGGTCAGTTCATCATCATCGCGGCTACTTCAAAGGACCAACAGCAGCTTAAGGCAGAGTTGTTTGCTGACTCGGATATTCATATGCTGGAGATTAATCCCTATATACTGGAATCCAATGAGATTGCATCGACTTCTGCGCAACTTGAATTGATCTCTGAAACAGAGCAAACCAAACCAGGCATGCCTATCGCAACCCCACCTGTTCAAGAGGAAAAAGTGAAGACTGCTCAACCTACGGTTCGTGTGAATGTTGAACGTCTGGATCATTTGATGAATCTGGTTGGAGAACTATTGATTGATCAGACATCCCTAGCAGATCTTAGTGGATCTGGTGCACGTAAGGAGTCTTCTTCACTCATCCAGAGTATTAGTGGTGTATCCGATCATATGGGCAGGGTTATCAAAGAGCTTCAAGAAGGTGTAATGAAGACACGGATGTTACCCATTGATCAACTATTCAGTCGCTTCCCGAGATTGGTTCGTGACCTTTCGCAGAAACTGGGTAAAGATCTGGAACTGGTTATTCAAGGTGGAGAGACTGAACTTGACCGGATGATCATTGAAGAATTGAGTGACCCGCTGATCCATCTCATCCGCAACAGTGCTGATCATGGCATTGAAAGTGTAGAGGTTCGGGCGGAAAACGGCAAGCCGTCCAAAGGACGTATTACCTTAACTTCGTTTCATGAAGAAAATCATGTCGTCATCCGGTATTCGGATGATGGCAAAGGTATCGATGGTGAGAAGATTAAAGCTTCTGCCTTGGGCAAAGGCATCATTAGTGAGGAACAGGCTGCACGCCTTACAACACAGGAAGCTGTACATCTCATATTTGAGCCGGGTTTCTCCACAGCTTCTTCTGTCAGTGAAGTGTCAGGTCGCGGCGTTGGAATGGACATCGTGCGTAGTCAGATCGGGCGGCTCAACGGTATCATTGATATTGATACAGAGGTTGGTGTTGGCACCACGTTTACGATTCGTCTACCGCTCACTTTGGCGATTATTAAAGGTCTGTTAGTCAAAGTATCGGGGCGTGTTCTAATCTTGCCGATGTACAACGTGTCCGAGATTGTTCGAATTTCACCTGAAGATATTCAGATGATCCAAGGGCAACAAGCGATTCTGAATCATGGACGAATTGTACCCTTTCAACGACTGTGTGACATACTCAACTATCCACGAACGGACCGCAAATCCAAAACCATTCCACTCGTGATCGTGCGTTCCGTCGACAAAATTGCAGCTTACGCAGTAGATGAGATTATAGGAAATCAGGAAGTCGTTATTAAGACGCTCGGTACGTATCTGGGTGCGATGAACCATCTTTCTGGCGCAACGATCCTCGGTAATGGTAAGGTTGCCCTTATCTTGGACGCGTCCTATCTGGTCAGTCATTAATCGTTAAGTAAGCATTATGCAGGCCAAAGAGCCTCATCATCCATAACTGGATGGCGGGGCTCTTTGTTGTACCTTTTGACATTGTGACCACTCAGGATTTGAAAATGAGATCCATAAACCGGTTGGCCGCCAGAGAAATCGGCATATTGCGTTTGGTCATAATTCCTACATGGGAAGGGGGAAGTGGGACATCAAGCTGAATTTCGAAGAGAGAACCTTCCTCCAGCTCTTTGGAGATAAATTCTCGTGTTACATAGGAAATACCCAGTCCTCGACGGGCAAACTCAATCAACAGATCAACACTACCGACCTCAATCTCAGGTTTCAACGTGTAATTATAGCTGTTAAACAACTCGGTTATAGCCATCCGAACCCGGCTGTTCCGAGAAAAGAGAATCAGTTGATGCTCAAGAAGCATCTCAAGTGTCATGACTTTACCCTTCAACTGAGCATAACGTTCCCCCGCTACAAAACAGTCTTTCAACTGAATGCTTTCCCTGACTTCGAGCTGTGGATCAACAATGGGCATCCGAACAACACCAAGATCGATCTTGCCTTCTTTCAGAAAGGTAATGACTTCCGGCGTGGTTCCATGACTCAGATGTAGCTTGATGTTAGGATACAAGGTGTGGAATTCCTCCAGATACGCCAGCATGTAATGTTTGAACAGGGAGTCACTGCCACCGATCCGGAGTTCACCATTGTCGAGATTCTTCAGTGCCGCCATCTTTTCTTCCGCAAGCGAGATCAAAATCTGGGATTGTTCAATATAGGAGTACAGACTGACACCTTCCTGTGTCAATGCTACACCCTTGGAATTTCGATAAAACAAGGTAAGACCAAAGCTCTCTTCCAACTGCTTGATGGCATGACTGACGCTCGGTTGAGTGATATACAGTGCTTTGGCAGCTTGTGTCAAACTGCCTGTTTTGGCGGCCCAATAAAAGACTTTATATAGTTCGTAATTTGTTGTCATAGATATGGTCTATAGCTCCTGTGAAATATATTAATTACTTGTATGGCTATAAAACGTATTATAGTGTAACTACAACAAAGAAACCAGAGTTACTTGGAAGGAGAACGGTGAGATGGAACCAACTACCATTGTTTTATTTGGTGCTACTGGCGATTTAGCCAAAAGAAAAATATATCCTGCCTTATATAACTTATATCTTGAGCAGAAGCTTCCGGAAACCTTCTCATTGATTGGTCTGGGGCGTAGAGAGTGGTCTGATGAATTCTTTCAGGCACAAGTGGAAAAATCACTAAATGAATTTTCCAGACGCCAGGCTGATCCTGAAGTTGTGAAGTCATTTGTGAAGGCTTTTCGCTACAGTGTATTGAATATAAGCCATAAGGAAGATTATATAAAGCTGTTGGGATTAGTTGAACAAAGGGAAGCTGAGCTTGGCATTCCGTCCAATCGCTTGTTCTACCTCTCGGTTGGTCCGGAATTCTTCGAACCGATTGCCGAGAACATTCAACAAAGTGGACTGGGTTCCACAGAGGGCTGGAAGCGTTTTGTGATCGAGAAGCCATTTGGTCACGATCTGCAATCTGCCCGAGACCTTAATCGCAAATTAAGCGAATCGTTCACGGAGGAAGAGATTTATCGGATTGACCACTACTTGGGCAAACCGATGGTACAGCGTCTGGAGACGTTGCATCAAAGTAACCCAATCATGAAGGCGTTATGGAACAACCGTTACATCTCCAATGTGCAAATTACGGCGAATGAGACTGTAGGTGTCGAAGAACGTGCATCCTATTATGATCATGTAGGTGCAGTGCGAGACATGTTCCAGAATCATATGTTGCAATTGCTCATGATGATGGCGATTCAGCTTCCATACAACAGTACTTCCGAAAAAGTTGGATTGAAGAAAAAACACATCATGGAATCGATCCAGCCATTACAGAAGCAAACTGTGGGCGCAAGCATCATCCGTGGACAGTATGCAGAAGGCAGCATTCAAGGCCAACCGGTAAATGCTTATGCTGCTGAACCGGGTGTAGCAGAGAATACAATGAATGACACATTCATTGCTGCCAAATTGCAAATCGATGATTTCTTCTGGCGCGGTGTTCCGTTTTACATTCGCACGGGTAAAAGAATGAAGGAGAAATCAACACGTATCGTGATTGAATTCAAAGAACCTTCAGGACAGACGAATGTGCTGAAGAACAAGGGTTCCAAGCCAAACCTGCTCGTCATTGAGATGAGTCCCGATCAGAGCATGACATTGCAACTGAATGCCAGTGATCCTGAGAATAAAGGTGAATTCAAACCGGTTCATATCGATCTTTCTCCGGATAAAGGTGACCTCGCGGAAGCTTACGAGAACCTGATTCGTGATGCTTTGCTGGGTGATCCAACTTTCTTTGCCCACTGGGATGAAGTCGAATTGTCATGGGCGTGGGTGCAACCCATTCTGGATGCATTCCAGGAAAATCTGTTACCACTTCACTTGTATCCTGCGGGTAGCTATGGACCGGCTGAATCAGATGCTATGCTTGAAGAAGAAGGTCACCACTGGTGGTTTGATGAGCCGGCGGATCAGCAGTCTGTAGTTACAAATAGCATACCCCTGGCGGTTAATGCGAATCTCTAAACCATAATAAAAAAATATCTGGAGGTAATTCAATCATGAAATTTTTTATCGATACAGCTAACGTGGAAGATATCCAAAAAGCATACAAAATCGGCGTATTGTCTGGTGTAACAACAAACCCGTCTTTGGTAGCCAAAGAAGGCGTGAAATTCGAAGATCGTATCGAAGAAATCTTGCGTTTGGTACCTGAAGTTGAGTCCGTTTCAGCGGAAGTGACACCAGATGCCCTCACTGCTGAAGAAATGATTGCGCAAGCAGACGAATTGATCAAAATCAACAACAGCGACAAAAATATTACGATCAAATTGCCAATGACACTTGCTGGACTCGAAGCTTGCCGTTACTTGACCAAAAAAGGCGTAAAAACCAACGTAACGTTGATCTTCACGGTGAACCAGGCGCTTCTGGCTGCTCGTGCTGGTGCAACATATGTATCCCCATTCCTGGGACGTCTCGATGATATCTCTGAAGATGGCGTACAATTGGTTGCCAAAGTGGCTGAATTGTTCCGTACACATAACCTGGATGCTCAGATTATTGCGGCTTCCGTAAGACATCCGGATCACGTTACACGTGTAGCGATGGCTGGGGCACATATTGCTACGGTTCCATTCTCTGTCATTGAACAGATCTCCAAACACCCGCTGACAGATCAAGGTATGGACAAATTTGCAGCGGACTGGAAAAAAACAGTACAATAATCTCTAACCATTTATCCGTTTCAACTTACTATATAAATAATGGAGTATTGGGAGGACATAATGAGTAAACAACAGATTGGTGTTATTGGATTGGCAGTAATGGGTAAAAACCTGGCCTTGAATATTGAAAGCAAAGGATTCTCGGTATCGGTATTTAACCGTTCCCCGGAGAAAACGAACGATCTTCTGAAAGAAGCAGAAGGTAAAAACCTGACAGGTGCGTTCACCATTGAAGAATTCGTGGAATCCCTGGAGTCTCCGCGTAAAATTCTGATCATGGTGCAAGCAGGTAAAGCAACAGATGCAACGATCGAGCAGCTGCTTCCTCATCTGGATCAAGGCGACATTATTATCGATGGAGGTAATGCTTACTTCCCTGACACGCAACGTCGCAGTAAAGAACTGGAAGAAAAAGGTTTCCGATTCATCGGAGCAGGTGTATCTGGTGGTGAAGAAGGCGCACTGAAAGGCCCGGCAATCATGCCAGGCGGTCAGGAAAGTGCTTATCAACTGGTAGAACCGATCCTGACAGCGATCTCCGCTAAAGTTGGCGATGACGCTTGCAGCACATATATCGGACCAGACGGTGCTGGACACTATGTGAAAATGGTGCATAACGGTATCGAGTACGGAGACATGCAGTTGATTGGTGAAGCTTACCACCTGCTCAAATCTGTATTGAACGTTTCCGTTGAAGAGTTGCATGAGATCTTTACCGAGTGGAATCAAGGGGAGCTGGACAGTTACCTGATCGAAATCACAGCAGATATCTTCTCCAAATACGATCCAGAAACCGGTAAACCAATGGTTGACGTGATTTTGGACGCTGCTGGACAAAAAGGAACAGGCAAATGGACAAGCCAAAGTGCGCTGGACCTCGGCGTACCGTTGTCCATGATTACGGAATCCGTATTCTCCCGTTTCCTGTCTGCGATGAAGGACGAGCGTGTAGCAGCTAGCAAAATCCTGAATGGACCAGCAACTGAAGCATTCTCTGGAGATAAAAAAGCGTTCATCGAAAATGTACGTAAAGCACTGTTTGCAAGTAAAATCGTATCCTACGCACAAGGATTTGCACAAATGCGTGCAGCTTCCGATGAGTACGGCTGGGATCTGAAATACGGCAACATTGCCATGATTTTCCGTGGTGGTTGCATTATTCGTTCTCAGTTCTTGCAAAACATCAAAGAAGCATATGACAAAGACGCAGAACTCAAAAACCTGCTGCTTGATCCTTACTTCCAAAACATCGTTGAGTCTTATCAAGGCGCATGGCGTGAAGTTATATCGGCGGCTGTAAAACAAGGTATTCCGGTACCTGGATTCTCCAGCGCTCTGTCTTACTATGACAGCTACCGTACGGAGCGTTTGCCAGCAAACTTGCTGCAAGCACAACGTGACTACTTCGGTGCTCACACATTCAAACGTGTGGATAAAGAAGGCTCATTCCACTTCCAATGGATGGACACGAACGAGTAATATTAATTCAGAAGATATAGCATTCTTGCAGTCGTCCATGATTTCAACAATTCATGGTGGCTGCGGGAGTGCTTTTTCTCGTTAAAGTTTCGAATTTGAATATCATCAAATTGTAATAAAATGTACGAATCTGGGTTTGGCAAACAGATGATCTGACCCTTCAATTACGTTATACTTGTTCAGACGGACCTGCATCCGTGATAAAAATTCAGAATACAACTTATTGACGTGGAGGTTAGACCGGGCATGTTCGTATTAGCTGGTATATTGTTTTTGGTAGTATACGGTTTATTAGTGTTCTACATAGGCTGGAGCGGTTGGAGTTGGATGAAACCTGTCGTGTCCGCCAGATTTCGGTGGTTGTATATTATAGGGCTTGTATTCCTGGCCACTTCCTTCATTTTGGCACGAGTATTTGGAAGCATTTCGTTCCTCGGTATCATCGGTTCCTACTGGTTGGCAATCTTCTCGTTATTATTGCTGATCCTGCCAGTCATTCACCTGACGATGTGGCTGCTGAGATTAACCCGTATTCCGAGACATCACACACAGAAATGGGCGGGAGTCGTTACGCTGGTGCTGTTAGTGTCCACAATGGGTTATGGAATCTTCAATGCCTACAGCCCAGTAGTGAGAGCATATAACATTCAGATTGATAAGAAAGTAGAAGGTGTAGACAAACTCAACATTGTCATGGCTGCCGATATGCACTTCGGACTTCTGTCTGGTCCTGCACATGCCAAACGCATGGTGGAGGAGATTAATGCTCTGAAGCCGGATCTGGTGCTGTACCCTGGAGATATTATTGATGACAATCTGGATATGTACCTCAATAGCGGAATCGCGGATATTATCAGTGACATTCAGGCTCCGTACGGCGTCTATGCTTCTCTCGGGAATCACGACAAGTTCGATGGTCCGATTGAAGATCTGATTGCTGCGCTGGAGAAGAGCAACATGCAAGTTTTGTACGATGACAAAATCGTTCTGGATGACAAGATCACCCTCATTGGTCGGAAAGACCGGACAGAGAAGGATCGGGCAGAATTAGCTGCATTAATGCAAGATACGGACTTAAGCCAACCGGTACTTATGATGGATCACCAGCCGTATGATCTGGATATTGCGGAGCAGAACAATGTAGATCTGGTGGTATCCGGTCACACTCACCGTGGTCAGATTGCACCGGCTCAGTTTATTACACAGGCTATTTATGAGAATGATTGGGGTTATCTGCAAAAGGGCTCCATGCACTCCATCGTGACCTCAGGATTTGGCTTCTGGGGACCTCCAATTCGTACTAGTAGTCGTTCAGAGATTGTACAGATTAATGTGACGTTCCAACAATGATGTAGAGAACCCTATGGGCTTGTTACTGTCTGGCGATGAATCGGTTGCGTTTCTCGGCATTCCGGTTAGAGCAGTAATAGTCTCATCGATTTTTCGTCAACGGTAATGAGCTGTAACGTAAAAAAGATGACTTCATAACATTCTTGATGATATACTGTCTTCGTATTGAGGGAGGGATAACCATGAAGAAGCCTATTATTGCTGTAGATATGGATGACACGATATGTCATCTGGTCAAGCGGGCTATTTATCACAACAACCTCAACTTCCCGACCCATCCGTTGCGCTATGAGGATATGATTCATTGGGATACCTCCCATTTGCGTCATCCGGAGAGCACGCATGATGTATTTTATGGTCGGCCGGGTCTGTTTGAGGAATTGGAATTATTCGACGAGTATGTTGTAGATGAGATGCGAAAGCTGAACGATGCTTATGATGTCATTGTTGTTACGGCAGCAGAACCAAGAACAGTCGTTGAGAAGTGGAACTGGCTTCAGCAGCACATGCCATTTATAACCGCAGAACAGTTTATTACATGCAAAAGAAAAAATCTGCTCGCTTTTGATTTGCTCATTGATGATGGAGCACATAACCTGATTCCAGCGCATAAGGACGGCAAAAAGGTCATCTGTATTCCACATCCGTGGAATATACAGGAGCGTGAGCGATACAACTTTCCGTTGATGTCTTCATGGAAAGAGGCCAAGGCATACATAGATGAAGTGTTACAGGTTGTTGGTGTCTGAGAGTAAATCTTATTGTCCAGAGTGCTGTGCTCTGGATTTTTTGCGATAGGCGAGAGGTGTTTCGCCTGTTATTTTTTTGAATGCAGCATAGAATGAATCGATATCCCGATATCCAACCAGCTCTGCAATCAGGCTGACTTTGTGCTGTGAACTCTTTAGAAGTTCGCAGCTTTTTTGTATACGCAGGTGTTGCAGGTAGCTGCTAAAGGTCTGTCCGGTATGTCGCAGAAACATTCGGCCAATCTGTTTTTCGCTAAAGCCCGATACACGGACCAGATCAGATATTCGGATTCGGTCGCTCACGTGTTGCTTGAGATAGTGAAGAATGTACTCAAAATCGGTGGAATGAATCGCTTCATCATGAACCTCTTGATAAAGTTGCCTGTAGGTCATCAATACTAGCTGGCTTACCAGGGTGTATAACATAGTAGACGAACCGATTCCCGGAACGGAGGATTCACGGTACAGCTTCACCATTAGTTCTTCAATCCGGTCGTTGTGATCCACAACGGATATATAAGGAACCTGGTTTTGTGCCAGATCCATCAGATGTTGAATGATTTCTTTTTCCTGAATGATAGCTGTCAGCGTGTGGATCAATTCAGCATTAAATAGGCAATTATATAGAATTAACGGATGCTCGGTTACGTTTGTGCTCACAGGACGAAAGACATGAGGAACGCCGACAGGAATAACAAACAGCATCCCCTTTGTCACCGGAATGACATCTTCACCGATATGATGAAAGCCCTTTCCTTCGGCAACATAGCTATACTCAATAAAATCATGTGCGTGAAAAGGAAGCACAAAATCTTCAGAGCAACGATTGACGAAAAGTTGCAGATGATTATGCAGAAAGTATTCGCTTTTCATAAGTTGTACAGATGAATTCACAAGCAACCTCCTCGCACAGATGGCTGAATCACCGGATGAAATAGTCCTGATTACCGGGTATTTAGGGCAACAGGATCGATATAATTATATCGTAACCCGGAATGGGAAGCCAAGATGGAAAGGACGATCTGCTAATGTTCAACGTTAGTCACCTTCGCTGTGAGTATAGAATTAATCCGATTGGCCTCGATGTAAAATCACCGCGTTTAAGCTGGCAGCTGCAATCCGATCGTCGGAACTGCATGCAATCTGCTTACCAGATTCAGCTGTCGTTGACAGAAGATTTTAAAGCGATTACATGGGATTCAGGAGAGCAAAACACGGATCAATCCATACATGTGGAATTAAACCATTTTCAGCCTTCTCCGCGAACGCGATACTACTATCGGATTCGGGCATGGGATGACGCAGGAAGTGATTCGGGCTGGTCCAAAACGGCTTATTTCGAGAAGGGACTTATGGATAGTCATAACAAATGGAAAGGAGAATGGATTACAGCTCAACCAACAGATGATGGAGATACGTCATGCCCGCGTATGCGTAAGCAATTTAATGTGAAAAAACCGGTTACGTCTGCCAGAATATATGTGACAGCACTTGGATTATACGAGTTGCATATGAACAACACAAGAGTAGGAGAAGATTATTTTACACCAGGCTGGACTTCTTATCGTAAGCGATTACAATATCAAACCTATGATGTAACACACCTACTTCAGGATGGGCAGAACATATTGGGCGCTTATCTGGGTGATGGTTGGTACCGAGGGTATCTTGGCTGGAACAAAGAACGGGAGATATTTGGATCGACATCCGCATTGCTGCTGGAACTGCATATGAAATACGCAGATGGTTCGGAGGAATGGATTTTATCCAATGAGGATTGGACGGCTACTCCGAGTGCCATTCTCATGTCGGACATTTATATGGGGGAGACATATGATGCACGAATGGAGTCCGATTGGTCGGATTCATCTGAAGTGAATTGGTCACCCGTAAATGTACTGGAGCATCCAAAAGATATCATCGTTGCGCAGGAGAACGTACCCGTCACCCAAGTAGAACAGCTACATCCAATCGCGTTGCTAACAACCCCACAGGGAGATCGTGTAATAGACATGGGGCAGAATATGGTGGGATGGGTGAGATTCAGCATTCAAGGTGAAGCGGGTCAGACGGTTGAGCTGCACCATGCTGAGATGTTGGATCATGAGGGGAACTTCTACACCGATAATCTTCGCGCCGCCAAGCAGTGTATTCGCTACACGTGCAAGGGGGATGGAGTGGAAACATTTGAACCGCATTTTACGTTCCAAGGGTTTCGCTATGTGAAGCTAATTGGCTTCCCGGAACACGTTCGTCTGGATGAATTCACCGGAATAGTGCTGCACTCGAATATGGAGCAAACAGGTCAGTTCTCATGTTCCAGTCCACTGGTGAACCAACTGCATCACAATATATTGTGGGGGCAAAAGGGCAATTTCCTTGATGTGCCGACAGACTGTCCGCAGAGGGATGAAAGGCTCGGGTGGACCGGGGATGCGCAGATGTTTGTCCGCACGTCTTCCTACCTGATGAACACGGCTCCCTTCTTCACCAAATGGCTACGGGATCTGGAAGCGGACCAGGGAGAAGATGGCGGTATTCCATTCTTCGTTCCGGATCTGAGAAGTTCCACGTCAGAAGGATGGGGAGACACGAGTCATTCCTCCGCCGCTTGGGGGGATGCAGCAGTCATCTGTCCATGGACCATCTATGAGATGTATGGGGATGCCAGATTGCTGGCTGAACAATATGAAAGTATGAAAGGGTGGATTGAATACATCCACATGCAGGGTGACAACCCGTATCTGTGGAACACGGGATTCCACTTTGGCGATTGGCTGGGACTGGACTCCAAGCCTGATAGTTATGTCGGCGCAACGGACACGAATTATGTGGCAACTGCATTCTATGCCTATTCAGTTTCGTTAACTCAAAAAGCGGCTGAGGTACTTGGAAAGACAGACGATGCTGAATATTACAAGCAGTTGCATACAAACATTGTTCATGCGTTTCGAAATGAATTTGTGACTCCAGCCGGAAAAATTGCTGTTCCAACGCAAACAGCGCATGTTCTTGCGCTGCAATTTGATCTGCTGGACGCCACTGCTCGAACTCGTGCTGTTGAACAATTGGAAAAACTCGTGAAAGAGGCGGGTAATCATCTTACTACAGGATTCGTGGGCACACCTTATCTGAATCCGGTACTGAGTGATGCAGGTCTTAATGACCTGGCTTATACATTACTTTTTCAAGAGGATTATCCATCCTGGCTGTATCAGGTGACTCAAGGTGCAACGACGGTCTGGGAACATTGGGATGGGATCAAAGAGGATGGCAGTCTCTGGAGTGCTGACATGAACTCATTTAACCACTATGCGTACGGTGCAATTGGGGAATGGTTGTATCGTTATGTTGCGGGAATCCGGTCTAATGAACATCAGCCAGGATTTCGAATGGTGCATATCGAGCCGCAACCTGGACCAGGACTGAATTGGGTGGAAGCGCGTCTGGAGACGATGTATGGTCAAGTTGCTTCAAGCTGGCACCGATTGGCGGAGGGTGAAATGGAGATACGGGTGAATATTCCCGCTAATACGAGAGGCACGGTTCGTTTGCCTGGAGCTGGCGCTCAATCGATTCTGGAGCAAGGGAAACCTTTGGAGCAAGTGAGTGAAGTTCAGGATATTCGGAGTATTGGAGACGCTGTTGAAGTCACACTCGGATCTGGTAGTTACCAATTCACGTATAAATACTTTAATGCGGGGGAAGAGGATGCGCAAGAAGCCAGATTGACAGAGTCCGTATAATAAATAGAATAAGCAGAAAGATCTACATTTGAAGAGGGTCTGCTCACACGCAGATCCTTTTTCGAACTTGTCTACTAGAAGATCAAGAACAGCGTGTCCTGGAGGAGAGAACGTGGCAATATCAATATCTGTTGGGAGGAAGTAAGGACCATGGGAAAAGAACACGTTAGATTAATAAAACCATCACTAGCGTATAAGGAAGCCTATTTGGCATTTTATGAAGACTGGGTCAAAAGCGGAGAGTTGATGGTACCTTGGGTCATTTCCAAAGCACCTTACGCGTTTGATGAGATGTTGGCGTTTTTGCAGCGCAATGAACAAGGGATCGACATCCCGGAAGGCTGGGTCAAAGACAGTACATACTGGCTGGTAACGGAGAGTCATCGAATCGTGGGTGCCGTGAATATAAGGCATGAGCTTAACGACAAATTGTTCAATAGTGGAGGACATATTGGTTATGGTATTCGTCCGGGGGAGCGGCACAATGGCTATGGTTCGGAAATTCTTAGGCTTTCTTTGGAGAAAACAAAAGAGCTCGGAATCACCAAAGTATTGGTCGTATGTGACGCGATGAATGAGCCTTCCAGAAGGGTTATTCTTCGTAATGGTGGCATCCAGGATGTAGACTATGTAGAATCCAATGGTAACGTTGTGGAACGATTCTGGATAGATAATGTCGAATAATGCAGAATAATGATGTAATATAACGAAAATAATATGGATTATGATTGTATTACCCTCGCGTGCTGATTAGAATGAAGCATAGAATCTGGATTGCGGCCGGAAACTATCATCCCATATCAGGCACAAGTGAGGTTATCTGTATGAAGCAACCGGTTAATCGGCCCCGGCGCATTGAGTATCTGGATCTCTATCGTGCTTTTGCCATCATGGCAGTGGTAGCTATTCATGCTACTTCAACGGCCGTTGCGCATTACCCCAAACACACGTTAGATCATGATGTGTATTACTTTTGGAACACGTTCCTGCAATTTGCCGTTCCAGCGTTTCTGTTCCTGTCATCCCTGGTCTTGTTCTACAACTACAGTTCCAAGAAGTATGAGAAGGGCTGGATGCAAGCATTTTATAAGAAGCGATTATTCTATGTATTTGTCCCCTATGTCGTATGGTCTCTTATCTATTTTGCCATCAAACAGCTGCTTGCTGGCAAAGAACCTCTGACACATGGTGTTCAGTTTGCCAAACAATTAGTGATGGGGACTGCCCATACGCACTTGTACTTTTTTCTGATAATCCTTCAGTTCTACATCGTTTTTCCATTGCTTCTGTCACTTACACGTCATCGTTTGTTTAATTGGTACTTGCCATTATTCTTTATTGCAGCTCAGGCGATATTCTATGCATTGCACTTGCAGTTTCACTTTGAACGAACAGGTAGTTTGTTACCCAGTTACCTGATCGTGATCGGATTTGGCGCATGGATTGGGTTGAACTTTGAGTGGGCATTGCAGAAGTTGTACACCCATCGTTATGTGCTTATAGCTGCATTGTTGAGCGGAGGTGCCATTTATATATATGGTAATGCTTATATCAAAACCGCTTTCGCTGCTTACCCAGTTGTGGTCTATACGGTGCTGTTCCTGTTCCGAAATCTGTTTACTCTGTCAGCCTGTCTGCTCCTGCTGATCTTCAGTGAACGAATCGGTACAGGAAAACATATCGAGCTTCGTAAGACTACGCGTGTTCTGGGCTCCCTGGGTACAGTTGCGTTCGGTGTATTTTTAATGCACCCACTTGTGTTGCTCTTCTGGAGACGTGAATTCACAGATGAACTGGCTCGGCATTTCAGCCTGGGTATCATTCTATCTTATGTTGTGGCGCTCCTGATCTCATGGGTGTTCGCAATTGGATTGCGCCGGATAAAGTGGGGATGGGTACTGATCGGACGTTAAGTTAGAATAAACTTATACAAGTTAAGCAAAGAGATTTCAAGCCCTCTACCGTTGAGAGGATTACCTTGAAACCTCTTTTTTATTTGCCCTTAACAAGGTATTATAGATTCTAATGTCCATAAAATTCAATTAATGGAATGAATGTTAACTTGGTCAGGAGTGATCGAATGAAATTTGTGATTATTTTTGGTCCGCAGGCTGTGGGCAAAATGACGGTTGGGCAAGAACTGGAGAAGATAACTAATCTGAAATTGTTTCATAACCATATGACCATTGAACTGGTATCTCCTTATTTCAGTTATGGTACACCGCAAGGCAAAAGACTGGTCAGTCTGTTCCGTCAGGAGATTTTTGAAGAAGTGGCGAAGAGTGACCTGCCGGGTCTGATTTTCACATTTGTGTGGGCTTTCGACCTGGAGGCAGATGGTGAATACATCCGTAAGATCAGCGAGTTGTTTGCATCTCATGGAGGTCAGGTCTGTTATGTGGAACTGGAGGCTGATCCATCGGAAAGGCTGGAGCGTAATAAGAGTCCGCATCGCCTGTTACATAAGCCAACGAAGCGTAACATCGCTTGGTCCGAGCAAGATTTGCTTGATACGATGAAGCATTATCGACTGAATTCGGAACCGGGGGAAATTATGCATGAGCACTACATCCGAATTGATAACACGCACAAGAGCCCGGATGAAGTGGCACAGTTAATCCAGGAAAGATTTGGTTTATAGCCAAGGGTCTGGAGGACCGTATAGAGGTTTTGATAGATTGTGAAAAAGGTTGTATTCAATCTGATTTCAAAAGGAGGCTATGATTGTTGTACTTTTTTTTACTATTGATCGTAGGCGTAATCTTATGTATTTTATTTCCGTTTGGCATAATTTTGGTTGGTGGCATAATATTTGCATGCGTTGTGGACAATTATCGGCAAACGATGAATATGCATGAGGATATTCGAGCGATCAAAAATCATCTGGGACTCATGAACAAAGGGGAAGCGCAGGAGTTTGAGATGGATCAAGAGTATACTCAAGTTGATCGTATGGATTCAGATCAAATGGCGGTCATTAACCGGCGAATTGAAGCGGAACTGGAGAAAGACAGTAGAAAAAACAAAACGTAGAGTCAATTAAAATGATCATTGGAGATGATGGATGACGGATGTCCCCAGCGATTGTTCCAGTAAGTTTAGTGAAATGTGAATGGGACACAAGGAGTTTTTTGTTGCATAATGTAGTAAAATGTAATACCATGAACGCACATATACTTAACATTGAAGAGATAAGGGCATGTCCAGTAACCTCAAGTGCAGGTGCGGTTTGCCTTTTTCTGTATATTGGAGTGATAAAGTGAAAATCGAGAAGGTGCTAAACAATAATGCTGTAGTTGCCATCAAGGATGAACGTGAAGTCATCGTTATTGGTCGGGGCATTGCTTTCCAAAAGCGGGCGGGTGACATGGTTTCTGACCAGCATATTGACAAGATATTTACTTTACAGAATGAAGATATTCAGGAAAACTTTAAGGCCTTGATCGCAAGTATACCCCTTGAATATATGAAAGTGTCCGAAGAGATTATTGCGTACGCCAGATTAAAGCTTGGAAAAAAGTTGAACGAAAGTATCTATCTTCATCTGACGGACCATATCCATTTTGCTATTGAACGTTACCGTAACAATCTCCCGATTCGTAATGGCCTCCACTGGGAGACCAAACAGCTCTACAAGGATGAATATGAAGTAGGACTTGAAGCGTTAAATATGATTTGCGATCAATTTGGGGTGCTTTTGCCGGAAGATGAGGCTGGTTTTATGGCTTTGCACTTTGTTAATGCGGCACTGAATGAAGAGATGCCCAACATTCGAAGTATGACGCAAGTAATGCAGGAGATTCTGACGATTATCAAGTATCATTTTAAAATGGACTTTGATGAGAACGGACTGAACTATTATCGTTTTGTCACACATTTGAAGTTTTTTGCTCAACGATTGGTGAAGGGGAAACATTACAAGAGTAATAACGACGACGAACTGTTCCTGATGATCCAGAAAAAGTATCCCGTAGCACATAAGTGCTCAGAGAAAATTAAAAAATTTATTGAAAGCAACTACACGTATCAACTTACTAACGAAGAAATGATGTACTTAACAATTCATATTGAAAGGGTTGTGAATGCAACTTCTGAATAATTCCATAGATCTGTTTGCAAGGTTGCAACCACAAGGGCGAGACCTGAACCAATGAATGACAGGACATGACTGATAATAGTGTTCCGTATATTCGCATGTTCAGGTTTTTAATTCTGGATTGAGAATGTATTCGATCATTTCTTTTATTTTTCGCCAAAATAAGTGTTGCAAATGTAGTTCAGATGTACTATGATGAGTTCAAGAAGTAAGCGCATACATCGATTGGGTTGTAACTGTTAAATCAGGCAACTCCGACCCTAGTGGTCTCGAGATTGATTGCAACTTACTTTAATTATTGAAATAATTGAATACCAATGTGTACAGCCTTACAGGGTTGCAACCGTTAAGGGCAAAACCTGAATTGCTGAATAACATGACTTATTTCCGGATGATCCGGGTACGTTATGTATGTTCAGTAGTTCAGGTTTTCTTTGTTTCACAGCATGGGGAGTCTACTTAGAGAGGGAGAATGACAATGAGCAACTATGATCAATTGGCTAAGGATATTCTGTCACGTGTGGGTGGTCGCGAGAACGTGAATAGCGTATTCCATTGTGTAACAAGACTGCGGTTTAAACTGAAAAATGAAAGCGTAGCCAAAACGGAAGAACTTAAAAATCTGCCAGGTGTTATTACTGTTATGCAAAGTGGTGGACAATATCAAGTTGTTATCGGCAACGAAGTGCCGGATGTATATAAAGCAGTTGTTAAAGCAGGGAATTTGTCTGCTGAAGGTCAAGTAGATGAGAACGATGCAGATTCAGGTCCCAAAGGCAATTTGTTTAACCGTTTTGTAGATATGATTTCGGGTGTTTTTACTCCAGTGCTCGGATTGCTTGCAGCGACGGGGATGATTAAAGGTTTCACAGCTATGTTCGTGTCCCTGGGTTGGATCGACAATACTGCTGGTACGTACGCCTTATTGAATGCCATAGGGGATTGCTTATTCTACTTCTTCCCTATCTTCCTTGGCTACACAGCTATAAAAAAATTCGGTGGAAGTCCATTCCTAGGTATGGCTATCGGTGCATCGTTAGTCTACCCAACACTTGCGGGAATTCGTGCTGGAGAACCGTTATACACTTTGTTTGCAGGCACTTTGTTCGAATCACCGATTCGGATCGAGTTTCTAGGTATACCGGTAATTTTAATGGATTATGCTTCATCCGTTATTCCGATTATCGTAGCAACGTTCTTCGCGGTCAAAATCGAACGTTTCTTCAAAAAGGTTATGCCTAAAGTAGTCAGCAATTTCCTAGTTCCATTTTGTACTTTGCTAGTTATTGTACCAGTTACGTTCCTGGTAATTGGGCCGGTTGCGACATGGGCGGGTCAACTGTTAGGTGCATTCACATCTTCGATTTACGGACTGAGCCCTTTACTTACAGGACTTGTAATCGGCGGTTTGTGGCAAGTATTCGTATTGTTCGGACTCCACTGGGGACTCGTTCCATTGGTATTCGTTAACCTTGCAACGCTTGGCTACGATTCGATTCTGGCATTGTCTTTTGCAGCTTCCTTTGCTCAAATTGGTGCAGTGCTTGCGGTTACTCTGAAAACGAAAAGTCAAAAAATAAAAACACTCGGTGCACCTGCGTTTATATCCGGTATTTTCGGTGTCACTGAGCCAGCGATTTACGGTGTAACATTGCCATTGAAAAAACCATTTATTATGAGCTGTATTGCTGGTGGTATTGGTGGTGGTATCCTTGGTTTTGTCGGAACTAAAGGTTATATAATTGGTGGTCTTGGAATCTTCGGTTATCCGAGCTATGTAAGTCCTACAGAGGGAATGAATTCCGTGTTCTTCTGGACGGTTGCAGCAACCATTATTGCATTCATCCTTGGTTTCATCTTGACATATGTTGTTGGTTTCAAAGATCCGGTCGACAAAGCGTCTACACCAGTACCTGTACTTGATCCAAATCCGAACAGCAGATACGAAATTGTAAGTCCAATGGCTGGTGAAGTTGTTGCACTGAACGAAATTAATGACGTAACGTTTGCAGGAGAGCATATGGGTAAAGGGATTGCGATTCGTCCAACCAGTGGTAGAGTGGTGTCTCCAATCACAGGTGTCGTTCAAACTGTATATCGTACCAAACACGCAATCGGTCTTGTAAGTGATGATGGTGTAGAGATGCTGATCCATATTGGGCAGGATACGGTCAAGCTGAAAGGCCAACATTTTACAACACATGTGAAAGACGGAGACCGTGTTAACGCAGGTGACCTGATTGTTGAGTTTGATCTGCAAGCGATTAAAGACGCAGGGTATGAGACGGTTACACCGATCATTGTGACCAATACTTCGAAATATCTGGACGTAGTAGGAACTAAAGATGCTTCTGTTCATGAGAAAGATAAATTGATTACCGTATTAAGCTAATCGAAATTACAGATGGTTAGGAGGAACTCATCAATGAATGAAAAGTGGACAGCCTTCCCGGAGAATTTTCTCTGGGGAGGAGCAACCGCAGCGAATCAATTGGAAGGCGCTTATCTTGAAGGTGGCAAAGGGTTAACAACCGTAGATCTGATTCCGATTGGTGCCAATCGATGGAATATTGCTCTGGGTAACCTGGATTCGTATGAACCAAAAGAAGGGGAGTTCTATCCTTCACATGAAGCGATTGACTTCTATCATCGATATAAGGAAGATATTGCGTTATTTGCAGAAATGGGATTCAAGTGTCTCAGGCTTTCCATAGCCTGGGCACGGATTTTCCCTAATGGCGATGAAGTGGAGCCAAACGAAGCTGGTTTACAATTTTATGATGATGTCTTCGATGAGTTATTGAAATACAACATTGAACCTGTCGTGACGATCTGTCATTTCGATGTTCCTGTACATCTGGTCGAGACTTACGGCGGGTGGAAAAATCGTAAGATGATCGGTTTCTTTGAGAAATATGCGACGACGTTATTCGATCGTTACAAGGATAAAGTGAAATACTGGATGACGTTTAATGAGATCAATATGTTGCTGCATCTTCCTTACATTGGCGCAGGCATTGTTCTTCAGGATGGTGAAGACAAAGAGCAGGTCCTGTATCAGGCAGCGCACCATGAATTGGTAGCGAGTGCACTTGCTGTTAAGGCTTGTCATGAGATTATTCCTGGTGCACAGATTGGTTGTATGTTAGCCGCTGGAATGGTCTATCCATACAGCTCTAACCCGGATGACGTATGGAAGGCCATGGAGAAAGACCGCGAGTCATTTTTCTTCATCGACGTGCAGTCGAAGGGAGCATATCCGGGATATACGAAACGATTTTTCAGGGAAAATGACATTCGGATTGAAATGCAACCGGAAGATGCAGATATCTTGATGCAAAACACGGTCGATTATATCGGTTTTAGCTATTACGCAAGCCGGTGCACAAGTACAGACCCTGAGATTTTGAAAGATTCGACAGAAGGCAATGTATTTGGCTCGGTGAAGAATCCATATCTTCAAGCATCCGAGTGGGGATGGACCATTGATCCGAAGGGTCTTCGGATTACATGTAATCAGCTTCATGACCGCTATGGCAAACCTTTGTTTATCGTAGAAAATGGACTTGGCGCAACAGATGTACTGCTGGACAATGACTCCGTTGAGGATGACTATCGCATCGAATATTTGAATAGTCATTTTGCCGAGATGGCCGAAGCGATTCAAGACGGGGTAGAGCTCCTGGGTTACACAAGCTGGGGACCGATCGATTTGGTCAGTGCGGGTACCGGAGAGATGAAGAAACGGTATGGCTATATCTATGTAGACAAAAACAATGATGGCACGGGCACACTTCGCAGAGTGAAAAAGAAGAGTTTTCACTGGTACAAAGATGTCATTGCGAGTAATGGCGCACGATATTTCTGATACAAGGTGTTCGACGTTATAGAATAGACAAAGAGCAGTCTCGTTATTACGGGATTGCTCTTTGTTTATGAGGGGATGAATTTGACCCAGGATGTGGCTTTTAGATATAATAACAAAATCAAGAGAATCTTGTCACTTAAGAAGGGAGGAGCATCCACTCATGAAGAAAAAATCACTTGCGTTTATATCTTCGGGATATGGATACTCCACTGCTGTCTTTTTCTAGAATTTATTCCAAGGGTGAGGTCTGCCTAAAATCGGAAGAAAATTAGGAAATAACGCAGAAAAATCTTAGGAATGACGAGGTAATCAAAATGAAAAACGACAAAATCACTAGAACAAATCCAGCAAATATGCCAGCTCCTGTAGGACTGTACACGCATATTACAAGAATCCCAAGGAACGCAGAGCTATTTGTATCTTCGGGTCAGATTGGAGCAGACCCTAGCGGACGCTTTCCGGAGAGTCTGAATGAGCAAGTCACTAATACATTCAATAATATTAAAACAGTGCTCGAATCTGAGCAATTTGATGCTGAACATATTATCAAAGTGAACGTATGGGCAACGGAGAAGATCGATTGGGATTTCTTTTATGCCGAGTGGGGACAATTATTCGGTAATGATTATCCTGCAATGACGATTGGATATATTACGGAGTTGGGTCTGCCGGAGATAAAAATTGAAATAGAGCTTTGGGCAGCAAAAGTTTAACATCGAATACATTTCATCCAAACCAAGGACATCTAACGTATAGATGTTCCTTGGTTTTTTAATTTGTGGAAAATAGAAGGGTATGCTCGCTCTATGAAATCATGAGCAAGAGTAGGTGTATTATGGCACCTGCAAGCTCCGATAGGCATTGAGTCGTCCATACGTCCAATAGATCCCGGAGCCGGATACCGGATCAGAAGCGAAGCACAGCGCATCCCGAATCTGAGCATTTGTTTTCCCTTGTGCAGCGAGAAGTGCAGCCACTCCAGCCACATGAGGGGCAGCCATGGACGTCCCGCTAAGGTAGGCATAGGAACCACCCAGGTATGTGGATAGAATGGTATCACCCGGTGCAGCCATATCCACCCAAGAGCCATGGTTGGAGAAATTGGATTTGAGATCGGAAGGATTGGTTGAAGCGACGGCAATTACGTTGGGATACGATGCGGGTACGATCGGGAATGAAGTGTTGTCGTTACCGGCTGCAGCAATAATCACAGCTCCACGATCCCAAGCATACTGTACGGCAGTTTGAAGGAAAGCATTTCCCATCGGTCCACCGAGGCTCAGGTTAACAACCTGTACACCGTTATTGGCAGCAAAGACAAGCCCGTTACCAACATTGCCTATCGTTCCCTGCCCGTTGTTATCCAGTACCCGGAGCGGAATGATGGATGCGAGTGGTGCAACGCCTGCGATGCCCACACCATTGTTGGTAACGGAGGCAGCGATCCCAGCTACATGGGTGCCATGGCCGCTCCTGTCCTCAGGGATGTTATCATAATCAACATAATCATAACCGGGGAGGAGCTTGGAGGCCAGTTCTGGGTGGTTCAGCTGTACACCGGTATCGATAATGGCGATTTTGACAGAGTTGTTGCTCTGATTAATGTCCCATGCAGCGGGTGCATTGATTTTTGACAGGTTATACTGATAAGGAAAGAAAGGGTCATTGGTGAAAGATGCCTCAACGAGGTAATTTGGCTCTGCATGTTCAATCAGCTCATGATCTTTGTAATGTTTCAGCATCCGGTGCATTTTTTTGCGGGATTCCACACGGTACCATCCTAAATCTTCATAGGTCTCAGCGACTCTACATCTCCCTTTTTTGTGAAGGGTGTGCATCTCATTCTCGGTTGTACCTTCCTTGAATTTGACTAAGAGCTGCTTGGGCGCGTGAGGGTGAAACTTGCTCTCGACAAGTTGGTCCAGATAACGATACACGAACCTGATTGCTAGCAAAATGAAAGCAAAAACACCTAACCATAACAACATGAGCGTTTCTCCCTCCAATATGGATTGTGACACGCCTTATCGTATGCGAACTCTATCAGATTGCGCGGGCACTCTTTCAATTTGGTTAGTAGTGTAGATAGATTGATAGGACGTGATAAATTCGGTAAGATGAGATGAAGAGAGCCGATCTGGAATGAACAAGATTCAAGGAAGGGCCAAGAGGTAGCTCCTAATACAGTGGATAAGGAATGTGGATTTATTGACACAACTTCAGAGTATACCGACAGTAACACCAGTTCAGGCACACCAGATTCATGGTGCCATTGATTTTGCCATGCGTGTACGTAGAGAAGTCTTTCCGATGCTGGATCATACGAAATTGCCTGTGGACTTCGAGCAGTTTAGAGAACATTATCTGGACTCCGATGGTTCGATCTTTCTTGTTGCAATGATGGGGGATGCGGGCATCGTCGGGTCTATTGGGATATTACCATATGATGGACGTATTGAAGCCGTGGAAGGTCGATATGTAGCCCAGTCTGCAGCTGAAATTGTGAAATGTTATGTAGATCCTGCATATCGCAGATATGGCATTGGTTCGATGCTGGTAAAGGAACTGGAAAACGTGGTAAGAAAGATGCACTATACAACGTTGTACTTGCATACACATCGCTTTTTGCCAGGAGCCGTGGATTTCTGGAAACGTCAGGGCTACACGATTATTACTGAGCAGGAAGATGACTGGCAGACGGTGCATATGGACAAGTTGGCATGTAAGTGACCACTGACATTACTGAAGGATAGGGAGCTGATGGTAATATAACGAATGAGATTCGCGTGGGTGCCAAAGCTCTTTTTTATACAATAACATAGACAACATACAAGATGGGGGCATAAGCAGATGCAAGAAACGAAGCGGAAAATTGTTTTTATTGATATTGATGGCACATTGGTTGACGATGACGGAAACATTCCGTTGTCAGCACAAAAGGCTTGCAAACAGGCGAGGGAGAACGGACATTTGCTATATTTGTGTACAGGTCGCTCCAAGGCGGAGATCTATGATTCCATCTGGGATGTCGGATTCGACGGTCTGATTGGTGCAGGTGGGGGCTATGTGGAATTTGGCAAGGACGTGCTTTATCACAAAAGGGTGACCGCGGAAGATGTTCGGCATATGGTCGATTTCTTCAATGAACACGGCATTGACTTCTACCTTGAATCCAATTCGGCTCTGTATGCAAGTAGCAATCTTCAACCTCACCTGGAACGCCGTATCTATGGCGATGTGGAGAACGACCCTGTAGCTAGAGACAAGAAGGAACTGAAACCGCACCCATTTATTGCCGGATTGACTTATGGAGAGGCCGATCTGTACAAGGATGACGTGAACAAAGTATGTTTCTTGGAGAGCTCAGTTATCCCGTTTGAGCGAATCAAGCAGGAGTTTGAAGGAAAATTCGAAGTCATTCAGTGCACGGTGCCGATCTTTGGTGAAGGAAGCGGTGAACTGATGATCCCTGGTATTCACAAAGCCGTTGCAATCGCCGATCTGCTGGAGCATCTGGGCATGTCCCAGGAAGACACATTCGCCATCGGGGACGGCATGAATGATGCCGAAATGCTGGAATTCTGTTCCGTAGGGATTGCGATGGGCAATGCCAAGCCAGGTCTGAAAGCCATTGCAGATGATATTACTGGAACAGTAGAGGAAGATGGATTGTACCATAGTTTTGTGAAGTATGGATTGATCACTTAATATAGAACTGAGGCAATCTTGTGGCGGAAGGACATGATGTTGACTATATAACGAAGTTGAGAGATAAAAATGGTTAATACGTACACCCTTTGTCCCAAACCTTATTTTAGACCCTGCATATATTATTGCAGGGTCTTTATTTTGGTTTAAACAGATCAATTTATTTTCTCACAAAGGGTTGTAATCAAACCATAACATCTAAGTGGAGGAGAGAATCGAAATGGCCATTTTGTCAACCGGACCTATTGAGAATAATGCCGTCAGTGATGTACGGCCAACACAACAAGTTACAGTTAAAATTGATAACAGGAATTCTCTGGATGGATCCGTTGTTTTAATACAAGGGTATAATTTGACCTCTACAAGGACTTTATATGTCAGCGAGCAGATTTCAATTGCTCCGGATCAGGTAGTGACAAGAACTTATTTTGCTAATCTGGATGCGTTTGAATTTGTCTTTACAGTTGAAGGTGTAGCTATAGAGCAAACGGAGATTTCCGTGTGGGGCAAAAATGCATCCGGCCAGCTTGTCGCCGCACATCGATTAGTCTCTTCTGAACTTGAAATGGAGGGAGATAACACATCAGTCAACCGCATATATGTAGCCAATTTCAACAGTAACGATGTTTCCGTCATTAATGGCGAAACGAATACGGTGATTGCTACCATTCCTGTGGGGACAAATCCTGCAGGGATTGATGTCAATCCATTAACGAGTCGTATTTATGTCGCAAACAGAGGCAGCAATACCATTTCCGTCATTAATAGTGTATCCAACACAGTGATTGCTTCTGTTCCGGTTGGGAGTGAGCCAGGTGACGTAGGGGTCAATATAGCGACCAATGCTATTTATACGGCAAATTTTAATTCATTGGATACAACTGAAGATGTAACCGTTATTGATGGATTGACCAACACGGTGATTGATGCTATCACTATTCCTGGACTCAATTTTTTAACTGGTATAGGCGTCAATTCCTTAACCAATCGGATCTATGCAGCTAATTTTAATTTTGATACGGTGTCTGTGATCGATGGAGTAACCAATACGGTGATTGCTACGATACCCGTTCAGGTCAATCCATTCCGTGTAGGTGTCAATCCAGCCACCAACCGTATTTATGTATCGAATTTTACCAGTAATACGGTTTCCGTTATTGATGGTGTGACGAATACCGTAATTGATACCATTCCGGTCGGCGTTACCCCTGCTGAAGTAGCGGTTAATACCTCTACAAACGCCATTTACGTTCCAAATCGTGATACGGATAATGTTTCAGTAATTAGTGGATTAACGAATACCGTGATTGCTACTGTTCCGGTCGGGATTAATCCGAACGGCGCCGGCGCCAATCCGTTAACCAATCGAGTTTATATAAGCAATCAAGATGACAATACCATTTCTGTGATTGATGGCGAAACGAATACGGTGATTGCTACCATTCCGGTGGGGGCCCGTCCGTTCGCAGTAGGTGTAAATCCGTAGAAAGGTGAGGGGATTCGGATGAAAGAAGTTATAACGGCATCAGCCTTAATGGAGCAGCTGATCACCATGAACAAAGAGAATTCTGTATGCCAAGTCAGGGTTCCAGGTAAGGGGATGTATGTAATTGTATTACAGGATGATTATTCAACTGTACCATCTTCAGATCAAATGTTGAGTGATACAGAGAACGAAGTGAGCGAAAAAATCAGATATGAAATAAAGAGGAATCCGTTTCTCTGAGGATAAGGAAAATCGTGAGTCTTGAATGATCAGATCAGAATGGAACAGGCATCTCCTCAATGGAGGTGTCTATTTGCATTAGTACTTAGACTACAGACAAGATCCAGTAAAGAACAGCACTAAATGTTACAACACAGAGGCCAACAAGGAGCCCAAAAAGAATCACGAATTTTTTTCCGTTCATAGGATATAGATGACTCTCCTTTTGAATGGAATGGATTTCCGTATACATTTTGATCGACCTTTTAACATTTGCTCCTCACTGACCGATATATAATAAGTACATCTATGTAATCAGAAAGTGAAAGGAGTGCAGAACATGGATATTGCAGCATTATCAATGGCGATGAGTCAAGCTTCAGTAGTGCAGTCGGCAAGCTTGCAAGTGATGTCGATTACGAAAGACATGGCACAGCAGCAAGGCCAGCAGATGGCGGAAATGTTGAAGTCAGTGCCTGCTCCTCATCCCAATCTGGGTGGAAGTCTCGATCTTTCGGTTTAGTTGAAATTACAGCATGTGTCCTTATGTAACACCCATTGCAGCAAGCAAAACCCGAACAGCTCCAATTCGAATGAATTGAAGCCGTTTGGGTTGTTTTTTTCTAAATATTCATTCCGAACTTACGATCTTCTCAGCGCAGTTTTGACAAGCTTGGCAATCTGCCTTCAAAGGGCAGAGTATCCTTCAATGTCCATAACTCATCGTAACTTGAAATCTGAAGATCGGCTTTGGACAAGTCCTGGTTGCCTGATCCCGGATTGCGATATCCGATGCAGCGCATGCCTGCACTTTTGGCGGCCTGAACACCATTGCGCGAGTCCTCAATCACCAGACAATTCGAAGGGGATGCACCAATCATTTCAGCTGTGGTCAGGAAAATATCTGGTGCCGGCTTGCCGTTCGTAACTTCCTCACCTGTCATTCGCACCTCAAAGTATTGCCCAAGTCCAGTTTTGTCCATGATCAAATCAATCAGTGCACGTGGAGAGGAAGAAGCTACGGCTATTGGAATGTGTTGCTCATGCAGCCAGCTTAACCAGCGTTCCACGGAAGGCATTGCCGTCAGATTCGGATGGGCGAGCATCGTTTGCATCACATTATGCTGATGATAAGTAAATATTTCTTCCAGCGTAGCTGTCAGCTGATGTTTGTCCAATACTTGCTGCCACATGGATTCCAGCGTAACTCCAACATAGGTATGATGTTCTTCATCAGTCACCCTTGCTCCAAAATGGGCAAAAGAGCTGCGCTCAATTTCGAAATAAATCGGTTCGCTGTCAATCAGTACGCCATCCATGTCAAAAATGACCGCTTGAATGATGTCATCATTGGGCGCTCCCAGTCCGTCAGATTCTTTGTTTGCAGCCATGTTGTATTCCTCCTCCAGGATTGTGTAAACATATATTTCTAATGTAATCCATTCATGGTTAACCTTCCACTTTAGAAACTGGAACCGCTGGATTGCAGCACAACTTTAATGGCATGTGAAGAGGCTTGAAGTGTGCGTCCCTGAATATCGCAGCCAAGTGTGCGGAATGCCTCTTCGTAATCCTCCAACGGGAAGGAGTGGGTGATAATTTTTTTTGCAGGAATAATCCCTTGTTCAATCATATAATGTGCGGTAGCAAATGTCCCCAGAGAATCGATGGAACCAATAATTTTCAGACTGCGGTCCACGACTTCCTTGGGATTGAAGGATGTGTTTCCATCTCTCAGACCAACCAGCATCAGGTAACCTCCGCTGGCGAGCTGGGAAAGAACTTGTGTGCCCACAACACCTGTCGTATCCACAATCATATCAACCTGATGGGTTGCAGGTGACAGTGATTCTATTGCATTTTCGAAGGATGAATGAACTTCCCAACGATCGGGTGCTATGGAGCCTGCAATGGCTAAGCGTTCTTCAGAGATGTCGACCAGACAGCCGGTAACCCCTTTGGAAGCCAGCGCGTAGCTGTACAGAATGCCAATCGGGCCTGCGCCGAGGATGATCGTTCTGAAATTAGGCAGCAGATGAATCTGATTAATCCCCGTCAGCATACAGCTGAGCGGTTCTGTCAAAGTCGCTTCCTCATAGCTCACATGGTCCTTCAATTTGTACAAAAAGCGATCCTCGGTCACATAATAATCCGTAAATGTTCCGTCAGCACTCACACCTGTCTCGGTAACAGACTTATGTGTGCAATGATTTTGCCTGCCTGTTCTGCACATGTCACATTTTCCGCAGTAGTAGGTAGGATCGATGACAACCCGGTCGCCCGGTTGCAATGTCGTTACCGCAGAACCAACGTCAATGACTTCCCCGGCAGACTCATGACCGAGAATGACAGAAGGAACCGCATGATATTTGCCGCTGACAATACCGAGATCGGTACCGCATACACCTGTCGCCCGAATACGAACCAACACTTGATTATCCCTTGTAATTTCCGGGACAGGCCGTTCCTCTAATGCGACATCCCAAGCCGATTTGTATACCAATGCAAGCATGATATAACCTCCTTATAATTATATAAAATATAAATATAGCGATTCATCTTAAAACAGTTTTTGCAAGATACGAAAGTAGTGAAGGGGACGAAATCGATTCTGGAGAAGCGAAGCGTTCGCCTCAAAGCTTTCTGAAAGAAAGCTGCTTCGGAAGCATACGCTATCCACGGATTTTTCCCTCGTGAAAGGGAATTCAAGAAAATCCGTGGATAACAGCGATCATAAGAACGATTCGTAACCGGAACGACCACTTCGAACAGTTGCATTGAAATGTTTTAATGAACGGTGGCAAGCACTGAATCCAACCGCTCCACAATCTCAACCAATTCGTCTTCGGTTGTAGTAAGGGAAGGCCGGACCTTAACAACGTTGCCGAAGCCATATCTTGAACTTCTCAAGATCAGATGCTCATCTGTAAAAGCGCGATCAATAATGGCATTGGTTTTTAGCGTATCCGGTTCATTACCGTCACCAACGATTTCCAAACCCCACATTAAGCCGACACCACGAGCTTCACCGATGCTTGGGTACTTGATAACCAGTTCTTGCAGCAATTCACCCAGAATTTCACCTTTGCGTTTCACGGCATCCAGAAATCCTGGTTCGGATACCACTTCCAAGGTGGATTTGGCAGCGGTTACGGAGATCAGATTGCTTCCTGAGGTGAAGGAGTGTTCGTGCTTTTCGAGCACATTCAGCCGGGATTGCATTAATACCGCAGCAACAGGTACGCCGATTCCGCCGAGACCTTTGGCAAGGGTAATCATGTCAGGCTGGATATCAAACAGTTCGCTGGCGAACATGGTTCCGGTACGACCGATTCCTGTCTGTACTTCATCGGCAATAAGAATAATATTGTATTCATCACACAGTTTTCGCAGGCGTTTGAAATATCCGGCAGGAGGGATGATATTGCCGCCATTCCCGAGAATGGGTTCAATAATCATACAGGCGACTGAGCCGGAGCTTGCATATTCTATGGCATCGGAGATAGCTTCAACGCATTGATAGCCGCAGTCCCCGTTTGGAGATTTGAAAGGGCAGCGATAACAGTATGGGGCAGGTACATGAACGGCGTTAGCCACAGCCGAATTGGGGAACCGTTTCCGCCTAAAGGCATTCCCCGAAATCCCGGTGGCAAATTGGGTCTGCCCATGATGGGACAGATACAGGCTGATGATGTCTGTCGATTCGGTATACTTTTGTGCAATTTTGGTCGCACATTCGTTTGCAGTTGAACCGGTAATATCCCGCATCCATCCGGCATTAATGTCGTTTGGAGCATATTCGATTAAGTGATCAAGCACTTCATTTACGTATGGTTCAGTGAAGGAGGAAGACATATGCGTCAGATTGCCGACTTGTTCCTGAATTTTGCTGACAACATGTGGGTGATTATAGCCCAGTGACAGATTGAACGTGCCCGACACGCCATCCAGGTATTCAACACCTGAATCGTCAATCAACTTAATCCCTTTTCCGGCTATGAAGCGGTTGTTGGTTAAAGTTTGCATACGATTTCCTCCAATATAATGGTGTACTAGCTCGAACTAAGCTCAACAATCCCGGATGATGCGGGCATCACCTCCCTTAAGAAACGATGTTTACATTTCTTTGCTTTGTTGTGCGAGAGCAGCACGTACTGCATTATTTTTTACATTCCATAGATGAGAGACCATCAATGTAAGGAGCAGGATTAGACAGAATCCGGCCAAAATCCAAATTGTATTCACGACAGGCCATGTGCTCATACTCCATCCAGTCACATACTGCAAGATGGCACCTCCAATACCACCCGATGCGATCAGAATACTGGTTGTTCGCTCGGTCATACCGGGTATCAGAACATTTGCATAGACCAGTGCGATACAGAACAGCCCTGACATGAACAGACCGGTTCCGAAGATGAGCACATATGTTGCCCACTGTCCAGTTACCAATACCATAGCGACCGTAAACAAAAACGTCCCGACCGTACTCCAGATCAGGAAAGGCATATAGTTGACGGCTTCCGCTATTTTCCCCGAGAAAAGACGGCCGATGATCATCGCAATCCACAGGATGGAGACACTCAGCGATGCGACAGATTCCTGAAGTTGCAGTCGTTCTACGAGAATGGAGGGCAGGAAGTTCATTAATCCCAGTTCCAATCCCATGTAGATGAAAAAGAAGATGACGAAGATCGTCAGCAGACCCAGATGCTTTCTCGAATATTGGGCTTTACCTGCTGCATGTGCCACTGTATTCTCGCCAGCCTGTTCCAGATACAGTGCAGCTGTACGGGGCATGGTGATCCACAGCAGCATGAGAACCAGAGACAACACGGCGACTGTATAAAAAGTAAGGTGCCACAGATCCATCCAGATAAATAAAGCAGCGACAGCCGGGATGAGAAGTGCCCCAAGAGCAAAGAAGACATCAAGCTTGGACATGGCGACCGCCTTTTGATTCTCAGTGAATTCGATCGTGAATGCACCTACGGAGGGTTCGATGATGCCTGATCCGAAGCCCACGATAATCGTGAGAAGAAGAACTACAGTCCAGGATGGCAATAATCCAAGTAATGTATAGGCGACTACAATACAGATCAGGGCAAGAGTCAGCATAGCTTTTCTACCGATACGGGCTGTCATGGCAGGAGCTGCGAGTACACCGACAAGAAAGCCAAGAAACTGCAGAAATAACAAAAATCCGCCATCACTGTAACCGCGTTCATAATGTGGCAGTAAAACGGGGAGAAGTGCACCGAGCACAACGCTGGTTATGCCGATTAACAGGTAAAAACCGCAGCTTAGAGCGAATATTCTTTTCAAAAGGCCACCTCCTAGTTGGATGAAAATTTTATATTATGTAATTAATGTTTATTTCACATATAACTTATACCATAATTGTGCAAATGTACATGCTTTTTATTGTAAAATAATGTTAAGTATTGACGAATAAAAATATTTCTCGTGCTATATTTTTTCTAAAGCGATTTCGTGTCGAAATTGTAGAAACGATTATATCAATTTGCATCAGTAAGTCCTCGTAACACACACAATATCCAATTTCAGCCTCGTTGCTTCGTGTTCATATAAATGAGATGATATGGGAGGAACACTGAGCAAAAAGTGAGATTACAGATGAGAAGCGGTGACACATGTTAATTAACAAATACATAAGTGAAACGGGATTCTGCTCCCGCAGGGAAACGAACCGATTAATTGCAGCCGGACGCATAACGATCAATGGCAAGGTATGTGAAAAAGGGGCGGATGTTGAACCTCATGATGTGGTACTCATTGATGGCAAGCAGATTCCTCGTAATGACAGCGAACCTGTCTACATTGCTCTGAATAAACCCATTGGTATTGTCTGCACAGCAGCAGAACATGTGGAGGGGAACATCATTCAATATATGAATTATCCTTCTCGCATATTTGCGATAGGCAGGCTGGATAAGGCATCTGAGGGGGTGATTTTGCTTACGAATGACGGAGGCATTGTGAACAAGATGATGCGTTCGGAGCATAATCACGATAAAGAATATGTAGTGACCGTAGACAAACCCATAACAGACGAGTTTGTACAGTCCATGTCTGAAGGTGTTGAGATTTTGGACGTGGTGACCAAGCCCTGCGAAGTGTATAGGCAAAGTGAGGATGTATTTCGTATTATTTTGACACAGGGTCTCAACCTGCAGATCCGCAGAATGTGCAAAGCTTTGGGGTACCGAGTAATGAAGCTGGAGCGTGTCCGAATTATGAATATTACGCTGGATCAACTGGAGCGGGGGCAATGGCGTCATCTGGAGCAAGAGGAACTGGAGATTCTGATGTCTCAATTGCATGAGATAAAATGAGTTCTGCTGCATGTCAACGCAACGTGTTCAGTCACAATGAACGTTTATATCAGTAAAAAAGAATCAGACACCAACCCCTACGTGGATTAGTGTCTTTGTTGTTGAATGGCTTACCTTTTTCGCTCTGAAATGTAAGATCCGAATAAGGTTAAGAACGCCCCGAGTATGATCAGCCAGGTTATCCGTTCCTGAAGAATTAGTGCAGATGACACGACAGTAATGACAGGCACCAGATAGATGTAGACACTCGTTTTGATAGCGCCAAGAAGATTAACGGCCCGGTTCCAGGTCACGAAACACAACGCGGAGGCACCCAGGCCGAGGTAGAGAATATTGGATAGATTGGTCATATTCGTGAAGCGTCCGAGATCCCAATGGAATTCAAATAGGAACAGAGCTGGTAACATGAAGATCAGGCCATAGAAGAACACTTTGCGGGTCGCACCAATGGTGTGATAGCGAAGCACGCCAATTTTACGCATCAACACAGAATAAATTGCCCATACCGCGGGTGCTATGAAAGCAAGCAGATCACCTAGCGGATTGAGTTGCAGAATGAAACTGCCATTCAGCGCGATGAGCATGATGCCAGTTAAGGCAATCCCGAATCCCACAATAAAGCGGCGAGTTAACTTTTCTCCATCCAGGAAGAAATGTGCGAGCACGGCAGTAAAGAATGGGGCGATGGAGACAATTACACCCACATTGGAAGCTGTTGTGTACACCAGTGCTATATTTTCGATGAGAAAATATAACGTCACTCCGCATATGCCTGCTCCGATAAATAACCATTCTTCCCTGAATGAGGCGATCCGTAGTGAACGTGGATAGATCACTAATAGTACCAAATACCCGATCAGAAAGCGGAAAAATAGAATTTCCACTGGAGTAAAGTCAATCAGCAGAACCTTGGTCGAGACAAACGTAGTGCCCCAGATCAGTATAGTAAACAAAGCGAGTAAATGTCCGGTAGAGGCTGTAGTGTTTTGATGGCTAAGATGTCTTGTCATACGATGTTATTGGTGGTTCGTTTCGGTTCTGGTTCCGTATCATGATTGAAGATACGTCTGTATTGCTTGGGCGTCAGGCCGATCAGTTTTTTGAAAAAATTCGTAAAGTGACTTTGATCACTGAATCCCGTTTGCGCGGCAACTTCAATCGGAAGCTGACCTTGTTCCAACAGCCGTTTGGCTTGGTTAATACGAATGGTCTCCAGGTAGCGGTAAGGTGATATCCCCTTTTGGCGAGTGAATAAACGCAGCAGGTGATATTTGCTCATCTCCGTCAAGTCGGCTAATTCGTTCAACGAGATGCTATCCATGTAATGAGATTCTATGTAATCACATATGCGTCTGATCTCTGTGGTCACATCCTGTGTGGATACAGGGGGTTCAGCATCCGAATAATCTCGCATCAATTGATCCAGCAGAAAGAGTAACAATTCTTCTTTGCAAAAATCGGATTGCTCTTCCAGAATCATGTGATGCAGATCATGCAGGGAACCAACAAGTTCACTTTGGTAGAGAACGGGGGAGGTAAAACGTGGCAAGTAAGCTTGTCCAGTAATCTCTCTCGCATACTCTCGCATAACCTCAGGCTGGACGTTGATACAGCGATAGTCAAGGCTTCTTCCATCGACCTGTTCGCAGGCATGAGGATCATGTGGATTAAAGACAATCATATCTCCGCTATTCAGAATATATTCTTCGTTGTTGCAGACGAGGTGTCGCTTGCCTTGCTCAATGAATCCAATGACGTAATAGTCATGAAAATGATTGGGGAACTTCTGCATAATGCCTTCAAATTGATAAGCTTCTAGTTGTAGATCGGTATCAAATACCACAGTTCGAACTTCCCGAGTCATGATGCACCTTCTTTCTTGTGTGTTAACGTCATTATAGGATGCAAAGAAGGAATTTTCTTGAACGATATTGCTATTGTTCAAAGCGTTAATCGGACAGATATCTCCAAAAACAAAATACCCGCAATCCCGGAGGGAAAGCGAGCCCTTTGCTTAGTATAGTCGATTCACGAGTTCAAACCTATATATACGAGACCAAATATTTCTGGAACAATACGTAATTATTTTTTAATGTAGTGTAGCCAGTGCTTCAGGTGTAAAAGCCTGAATCTCAGATACGCGGCCTTCGCGCATTTTAACTGCCCATGCCGGGTCACCAAGGAGTGCACGTCCAACAGCCACCAGATCAAATTCCTGTTGCTCATATCGCTTCATAAGTTCGCCCATGCCTGGATGCTTTGCTTCATTGGTTCCTGCTTCAGGATCGTCTGGCATACCCACAGAACCAACGGTAATTGTGGTTCGGCCACTCAGTTTTTTTACCCATCCGGCGAATCCCAGATCAGATCCTTCAAACTCAGGCTCCCAGAAGCGTCGTGTCGAGCAGTGGAAGATATCTACACCTGCGTCAACCAGCAAGCTGAGGAATTGTCCCAGTTGTTCAGGTGTGTCGAACAGTCTGGCTTGATAATCATTCATCTTCCATTGGGAAATCCGCATCGCAATAGGAAAATCAGGACCTACCGCAGTCCGGACTGCCTTAACAAGTTCAACCGCGAATTGTGTTCGTTTCTGAAGGTCGCCACCGTAGCGGTCCGTTCTCCTATTCGTTGTTTTCCAGAAAAATTGATCGATCAGAAAACCGTGAGCACCGTGGAGCTCAATTCCGTCAAAACCAATGCGATGTGCATTAACTGCTGCATTGTTATAAGCTTCAATAACAGTTGCAATCTCTTCTTCCGTCATAGGTTCACTTATCTGATTACCTTCCATATCAACTCCCGATGGACTTAGTGACGCAGCTTCCGGGTGTGGGTGAGATCCTGAAGGACGAACAATTCCCATGTGTAAAAACACCATCCGGGGAAAAAGCGCGAGCCATGGGGGACATGACAATTCGTGAGGCCAGGGTTAATTTTTGATCGGTGTATGGTTGAAACAGAAGCTCCGTAGAAATAACGTTATGTTGTTGATTACTCAAACTAAGCACCTCCATTATTATGCACCTTCAAGCGGGTACGAGTGCAATCTTAACAAGGTCTATAGGCATGCTCAACCAACAATCGGAGCATTTTGTTGCTTAAGCGAAAGACTCCGATTATTGTATGGTGTCTTTGCACTTACTTTCACTTGTTGAACAAATAGCACTTATCTATAATGAAGGAGTCTAGCCAAATATTTTGTGTACAAAGGAGGATTGGGACATGTCCGGTGTATTGTCTCCAAACTCGAACGATCCGCGTGTGATTCGCACTCGGCAATTAATCCTTGATGCGTTTTTAGTTCAGCTGAACCTTAAAAATTTCAACAATATTACGATTCAAAACATTACAGAGCAAGCCACAATCAACAGAGCTACATTCTACGCCCATTTTCAAGACAAATATGCGCTGCTCGAAGCTTTGTTATCGGATGCTTTTATGAAATATGTAACAAAAAGAGTGGATTCGGAAGCGCGATTGTCAGCCGAGACCATGCAGCAGCTTATATATTCGTTATGTGATTACCACGTCTCAAGCAATGAGTGCATCAAAAAATATGAGACAGTTGCACCAATTATTGAAGAGAATATCAAAACTCAGCTGGAGCAGTTCCTTCTCCAATTCATGCTGCAAGGAGCGAGAGAAGCAGATCTCAAAACGTTGAAAGCTACTGCGACCATGTTAAGTTGGTCGATCTATGGAATAACGTATCGATGGAATATCGAAGGAAAACAGGAATCCCCGGCTGACTTAGCCAAGAGAGTGGTCCCCTATATAATGGGCGGATTGGAATGGTTGAATTGACTTCAGTTAACGAATACGATTCGGAATGGACATAGGAGGAATAACAAGATGGTTGAACATTTGGTTGTTTTTAAGTTTAACGATAAAATTACGCAAGCCAAACAGCAGGAATTGGTGGCTCAATTGCTCGCGTTACAGGAACAGATTCCGGGAATTGTCTCGCTGACCGCGGGAATCAATACCACGGAAGAAACGGACCGTATCCAAGGTTACACGATTGGCTTGCGAGTGACGTTTGAAGATCAGGAGGCATTGCGTGCTTATGGTCCACATCCTGCTCATCAGGCATTTGTTGCTTCATTAGATGGGTGGGTAGAAGATGTTATTGTGGTTGATTATGCGATATAAAACGACGATATCAGAGGTTGACCGAATATAGGAGTTGAAGATCCCCATGTGTTTAATTTTATTTGCTTACAACATGCATCCAAAGTATCCGCTTATATTGGGATCAAACAGGGATGAATTCTATCACAGACCTACAGTTCAAGCACATTATTGGGAAGACCACCCTCAAATATTGGCAGGGCGAGACTTGTTGAAAATGGGAACCTGGATGGGCGTAACCACAGGTGGACGTCTGGCTGCTGTTACGAATTATCGTGATCCGAATGAAGAGGTACATGCCAAAGGCTCCAGAGGAGATCTGGTTGCTGATTTTTTAAAGGGAACGTCCACACCTGAGCAATTTATGCAACGTGCGGAGCAAAGTCGCAATGATTATCCTGGCTACAATTTGTTGGTGGGTGATCCTGACGACCTCTATTATTATTCTAATGTGGGCAACGTCGTGATGAAGTTGAAACCGGGAATATACGGGATTAGTAATCACTTGATCAATACAGATTGGCCCAAGGTGAGATGCGGAAAAGAAGGATTGGAGAAAATCATCAACGGGGAGGGCGAAGGTACCCTGACAGAGCAAATATTAGATTTGCTGCAAATGGCAGACCCTTCAGTGGATGAGCTTCTACCCCATACAGGTGTTCCATTGGAATGGGAACGTTTGCTTTCTCCTATTTTCGTTAAAAGTGATAAATTCGACTATGGGACCAGAGCTTCATCCGTGGTCCTGATGACCAAAGAAGAAGTGTTGTTTACAGAGAGGGTTCATCAGAACGGAGAGATGATGGAGCAGCGTTTTAACATCAAGCTTCTTAACTGGACAAGCTGAGAATATGAAACAAGTAATGTTCAGACAGTATGTCTCAACATGAATCCCTGAAGATAAATCCCTCGTTCAAGTTTCTTTTCTTCGGAGTGTAAAAGGGTTATGTCAAATTCGTTGTGTTAGATAATATAACGTATGGTAGACGGTTTGAGATGACCATTTGTACAACACGCCCAATTTAAGTTGAACTCTTTATCTCGTATAACAATTCTATGTTATGAATCATGGAACTTCCCTGAATAGTTTATATAATGTGAATCAACATAACATGATTTTGCAGCGGTTCGGTTGATTCTAATTTCAGGGGGGCAACGTGGGATGAAAGAAACCAAAAAGATGAGAATTTTTTCACTGGGAATTCAGCACGTACTCGCGATGTATGCGGGAGCAATTCTGGTGCCTTTGCTTGTGGGAAGAGCGTTAGATCTGACTGCAGAACAATTGGCGTATCTGGTATCCATTGACCTGTTAACGTGTGGGATTGCCACATGGCTTCAGGCTCGGAAAGGGAAGTACCTGGGTATTGGTTTGCCAGCGGTACTCGGAAGTTCTTTTGTGGCGGTCACTCCCATGATTGCCATTGGATCACAATACGGGATTCCAGCCATATATGGGTCGATCATTGCAGCGGGTTTATTTATCGTCATCTTTGCCGTATTTTTCAGTAAAATCGTCAAATTGTTTCCGCCAGTCGTTATAGGTACGGTTGTGACCATCATCGGTCTTGCGTTAATCCCAACCGGCATTAAAAACATGGCGGGTGGAGCAAACAGCGAGAATTTTGGAAGTTTGGACAATTTGGCGCTTTCCTTTGGCGTATTACTTTTCATTCTGATCCTGAATCGATATGCTCGCGGCTTTGTGAAATCCCTGGCTGTTCTCCTGGGTATTATCGTGGGGACCCTCATCGCAGCCTTCATGGGAAAAGTGAATTTTGCCGCTGTACAGGAAGCCTCCTGGTTCCATTTACCCCAACCCTTTTACTTTGGATGGCCTACCTTCGAGATAGGCCCCATTATTACAATGATTATAGTAGGTACGGTTGTTATCATCGAGTCCACAGGTGTATTTATGGCTTTGAGCAAAATCTGTGATCAACCGATCAACGAAAAAGATCTGGCACGGGGATATCGCGCAGAAGGTCTTGCGTTTGTTCTGGGTGGCATATTCAATGCTTTTCCATACAATACATTCGCTCAGAATGTCGGTTTGGTTCAGCTCTCCAAGGTGAAAACGACCAATGTGGTTGTTGCGGCTGGAGGTATCCTCATCTTTCTCGGACTTATTCCAAAAGTAGCAGCTTTTGCAACCATTATTCCGAGTGCTGTATTAGGCGGAGCGACTGTCGTACTGTTCGGAATGGTCGTCTCATCCGGGATCAAAATGCTGCAAAACGTCGACTTCGGCAAACAATCCAATCTGTTGATCGTGGCTTGCTCCGTTTCACTTGGACTTGGTGTTACTGCTGTACCCGATCTGTTTGCACAGCTTCCTCAAAGTATTCGCATCATTGTGAGCGATGGTATTATCACGGGAAGCCTGTCAGCGATCCTGCTTAATGTCTTCTTTAACCTCGGTTTTAAAAATAAGAGCTTGCCAGTATAACCTGTACAGGCTCAGGAAGTACACACGTAATTCTTGTAATAACAGACATGTCATCGGGTAGAAGGATGAGATCCAAGACGGTTTTTCTGGGAAGTGGGATGAGAGGCAATGACTCCACTTGCCAAGAAACCTCTTGGATTTTTTGTGCGAAAAGAACGATGGATGGTCGGAATATCAAAATTACTATTCATGAGAAATGCAAAAGGATTGCAAATATGCTAAAGTTTCATCAGGAACATTTTATATGTTCCTTACATTGAATTTCCATGAGACTACATAAATGAGCATTGGTTCACAAAGGCTAAAATAAAACCAGGAGGAAATCCCTTGGGCACAGAGAAGGAGTTGTGATCACCATGCAACAAGAGACGTTGAATAAAGGATGGAATTTGGACAATAGTTATGCGGAGTTACCGCAACCCTTTTTTACAAGCCAGGACGCAGTACCTGTTGAATCACCCAAGTTGATCATCTTCAATCGACTGCTTGCATCCAGTCTGGGTCTGAATGTGGAGTCTCTTGACAGTGATGAAGGAGCGCAAATTTTTGCAGGTAACCTGATCCCGGAAGGAGCCGAGCCTTTAGCTCAGGCCTATGCAGGACATCAATTCGGCAATTTTAACATGCTTGGTGATGGGCGGGCTTTGCTGCTGGGAGAACAGATTACGCCACAAGGCGAACGAGTGGATATCCAGCTGAAAGGTTCAGGAAGAACACCTTACTCTCGTGGAGGGGATGGACGTGCTGCTGTTGGTCCCATGTTGAGAGAATATATCATTAGTGAAGCGATGTATGCACTGGGTATTCCAACAACCCGAAGTCTGGCAGTCGTATCTACCGGAGAAAACATTATCCGCGAAACAGAACGGCCTGGAGCCATATTGACCCGAGTGTCTTCCAGTCATATCCGAGTAGCAACCTTCCAGTATGCAGCCAGATGGGGGTCTATCGACGATCTCCGGGCGTTGGCTGATTATACGTTGCATCGACATTTTCCTGATGTCGCCCAAGCCGAGAATCGTTATCTTCTGCTCCTTCAGGAAGTAATTAAGCGGCAGGCAGCACTCGTTGCCCAGTGGCAGCGTGTTGGTTTCATTCATGGCGTGATGAACACGGATAACATGGCAATCAGTGGTGAGACCATCGATTATGGACCGTGCGCTTTCATGGATGCTTACAATCCTTCAACCGTATTTAGCTCCATTGACACGCAAGGTCGCTATGCTTATGGCAATCAACCGTATATTGCGGGATGGAATTTAGCTCGATTTGCCGAGACACTTCTTCCGCTGTTGCATGAAGACGAAGAACAGGCCGTGCAACTTGCTCAGGATGCCATTGCACAATTTTCTGAATTGTACCATCATCATTGGCTCAAGGGGATGCGCTCCAAACTGGGCTTGTTGGATGAAAAGGCCGAAGATGAAGCCTTGATCAAGGATCTTCTTGAACTCATGGAGAAGCATAGTGCAGATTACACGAATACGTTCTTGGCGTTAACCTTTGATAATTTGGAAGGGACAACGTTGTTTGGCACGACAGAATTTGCTGAATGGAATGAGCGTTGGCAAGCAAGATTGAACAGACAGCAAGAGACGAGAGAAGTATCACAACAATTAATGAGAACGAGCAATCCGGCAGTCATTCCTCGCAATCATCGGGTCGAAGAAGCGCTTGAGCGAGCAGAGAATTACGGAGACCTTAGCGTGATGGAGAAACTTTTGGCTGTTCTTTCCGATCCATTCGCGCACTCACCTGAACAGGCTGAATATGCTGAACTGCCTGCACAGTGCAATACTTCGTATCAGACTTTTTGTGGGACCTGATTGAACAGTGTGGAATGAAGAGGCTGCCTTAGGCAGCTTTTTCATTATGTCATACAATAATTATAGAAAAATGATTTACTTTTATAGGCAGGTGCATTCATGTCCAAGATGTTAAGCAATGACGCATGGTATGCGTATGCGTTATCCTTCGTCGGAAAAAAGAATGAATCTGAACAGGGCTGGGCTTCGTTGACTTCGAACGAGCAGAACATTGCTGCTTTATGGCTGTTAGAGGCGGATATCTTTAACGGCGGTTTTATACAGTTTTTCTGTAACTGGGGGGAAGAGGCGTACTGTTACGCGTTGCGAGCACTACATACCATTGGTGCCACTCAAGTCGTGGAGATTATAACGACAGCATACGGCTGCATTGAGCATCTGAAAGAGGATGGAAGGATTACTGAACTGTGGGATATTCCTAAATTCCTGACAAAGGAACAAGAGCAGCAGTTAGATGCGCTAGATCAGCAGTTTTGGAACAATGAGGATCAGATTGCGGAGAAAGCGTATGGTTATTATCACGGAAAATTGAACATGATGATTATATAATCTGGTTTCAGCTATGCATCCGTTGTTCTGTTCAAAGATTAATACTTGGTCTTGCAATGACTGAAACGTTCGGCTATACTTGCTATAAATTGAATACATGAATCACGTTGATAGAGCGCAGTAGCGGCTTTGTCCCTGTTACAGAAAGTCAGGGGTTGATGGAACCTGATACATACAAGGGCTGCGAATTACACTCTGGAGTACTTGGGTAATGCCAAGCGGATGGGCAAACGATATATTGCCAAAAGTGGTATGGATAACGTGTTAAGGTCACGTGTTGTCCATGCAATTTGGGTGGTACCACGGTTATGATAATCGTCCCTGTGTCTAATGAAGACAAGGAGGCGATTTTTTTGTGTCCAAAAAAGCCGTTCCAGCGTGTTATTTCGTAATTTAACGTAGATCATGACTGAATTTTGAGGATAGAAAAGGGGTTATACGAATGAATATTATTGATGAACTAGAGTGGCGCGACGCCATTAACCAGCAGACGGATGCAGAGGGACTGCGTGAGTTGACCGAAACCAAATCAGTCTCATTGTACTGTGGTGTTGACCCTACAGGGGATAGCATGCATATCGGACATCTCATTCCATTCATGATGCTGAAACGTTTTCAATTGGCAGGACATCGTCCAGTCATTCTGATTGGTGGAGCTACAGGCACGATTGGTGATCCAAGTGGTCGTCAGGCAGAGCGTTCTTTGCAAACGATGGAGCAAGTGCAGGAGAATGTGGATGCACTGACAGCGCAGATGAAGAAGTTGTTCGTAACAGAGGGTGATAATCAGGTTCGTATGGTGAACAACTACGATTGGACACACAAAATCAATGTGATTGAATTCTTGCGCGACTACGGCAAAAACTTCAACCTTAACACGATGTTGGCTAAGGATGTAGTTGCGAGCAGACTGGAAGGCGGAATCTCGTTCACCGAGTTTTCCTACCAGATTCTTCAATCCCTCGACTACCTGCACCTGTTCCAGAACGAAGATGTACAGCTTCAAATCGGCGGTTCGGATCAATGGGGGAATATCACGAGTGGTCTCGATCTGATTCGCAAAAAAGAAGGATCTGAAGCGAAAGCATACGGTCTGACCATTCCGCTCATGCTCAAATCCGACGGAACCAAATTCGGTAAAACAGCTGGTGGCGCAATCTGGCTTGACCCAAACAAAACGACACCATTTGAATTCTACCAGTTCTGGGCGAATACAGATGACCGTGATGTCATTAAATACTTGAAATACTTTACTTTCCTGAGCAAAGAAGAAATTGAAGCTTTGGCTGAAAAGGTAGAGACAGAGCCGCACAAACGTGAAGCACAGAAAGCACTCGCAGAAGAAATGACAAAATTCGTTCACGGCGAAGAAATGCTCGAACAGGCTAAGCGTATTACAGCGGCGCTGTTCAGTGGTGATATCCGTTCTCTGACAGCAGATGAAATCGAGCAGGGCTTCAAGGAAATGCCAACATTCGAGACGGACGGCGAAGCCAAAAATATCGTGGACTGGCTCGTAGATCTGGGTCTGGAGCCATCCAAGCGACAAGCGCGTGAGGATGTCACCAAAGGTGCGATTTCCATGAATGGTGAGAAAATCACGGAGCTTGATTTCACAGTCTCAGCAGAGCATGCCATTGGCGGTAAATTCATCATTATCCGTAAAGGTAAAAAGAATTACAGCCTGGTTAAACTTCAATCGTAGTTTCCAAGAAATAAAATGTATCACAGACACGTATAGAGACTGCAATGGACACACAAATCAAGCCACAAATACAGAAACAAAAAGACCGTCTTCCATCTCTGTCAGGCGACAGAGCGGAGACGGTCTTTTGTATAACAGGTCATTGCTTGACCTATATTATTGATTGACGATCGCTGTGATCTCTTCATCCAGATCAAGTCGTACGTTCTCGCGGTACGCCCGGATGTTGTATTCACTGTGCAGGTAGCGAAGAATGGCTTCAATCATGTTGGACTCCACCAGATATTGACTGCGGCCTTGAATCCAAACTTCAGCGGAATAACCTGTATCTTCTTCCCAGCTCAGTTCCACATTCACATCGGTTGGACGTACACCCTTACGTTCTGCCATATGAATACAGATTGCATTCACAATTTCATCCATGCTCAGAACCATAGAGATTAGTACCGTCCGTTTCTGTTACGGTCATCATCACGATCATTGCGGCGGTCATAACGGCCATCCGCTGCAGGTTTGCGACGATTGGAGATGGCTCTGAAGAGTGCCATAGCCAGCATAACAATCAACATAATTGCTGCAACGTTCACGAGCAATCCAAGGATGTTACCCAGAGCGCCCATACCACCGAACAATCCGCCGAACATCATACCAGCAAGACCACCAAGCATCATGCCTTTCATGAATCCGCCGCCACCGCCGAAGAATCCACCACCACGAGTTGCAGCTGCACCAGTACCGGAGTTATTACCGGAATTGGATTGATTCACGTTACTGTTGGAGTCGGATTTCTTAGGTGTATTGCTATAACTTTTCGTGCCGGATTTGAATCCGCCACCGCGTCTTGCATCCGCTGAATCCGGGTTCGTTACTCCCACTGTTGCGAACAATAATGTAAAGGCCATAAATACCATCATTAGATGTTTAACTCCAAATTTTTTCTTCATTGTAAAGATCGTAACCCCCCCGATTAATTTGTTTGAATCGCCCAAAAATGGGCCTTACTCATGTAATACGGTCAACTTGCAGGGACGTTTCAAATTTTGATTAAATTTCTGAAACGCTTGGACTTGGGTCTTGAATTGCAGCTTGGCCATCAAGCAATTGGGTAACCCAGTTACACCATTCCAGGCCTGTTTGAGCATTCATTAACCCTTTTTGAACCAGGATGTAGCTTCCAAAATCTCGGTTGCCTACACGAAGATTATCCAGAGGTATACGTGACTTCAGTTCCTCGAAATAACGTATGCGTTCCATAAACCAGCTTTTACGCTCGTTAAGAATGCGTCTCATGCTTCCGTCTTCCGCAATGCCAACACACAAGATACGCAAATTAAACTCATCGCGTGTAACCGGTGCGGTAACAGGAGTAATCATCCATTCCAAGAGCTTTTCAATGCCTTTTTCCGTAACTGCGTACATTTTCTTGTCCGGTTTGTCAGACTGTTGTACCCAGCGGGAGGCCAATAACTCATCGTTTTCCATCTTGGACAGGAGTGGGTAGATCTGGCTGTGTTTGGCCTGCCAATGCGGCTGAATCTTCAGCATCAGATCATAGCCCGATGACTCCTCGCGGGTAAGCAGCCCGAGCAATCCGTAGGAAAGTATGTTCATGCACATGTCTCCTTAATATTAGGGCTGGGTCAGAGAAAATAAACAATTTTGCTTTCTTTGACCGCTTTCATAAAAGTGTACACTGAAACTGTATGGTTTGACAACCTGACAGAACAACTGCCTTAATTTAGACAAAAAAAGTGCGAACCATAAGGTCCGCACTCCAAACCATTTAGAGAGATGCCTGTTGTCCATACCCCTCAGCGACAAGATCAAGCTCACCTGTGGCAGAATCGATAACCATGCCGTGGACGGGTACATTGGGAGGAAGTAAAGGATGCTTCTTGATTACTCCCACAGTATGTTTTACCCCTTCTTCGACGCTGTCAAACCCGCGCAACCACTTTTGCAAACGGATGCCAGAGTTCTCCAGGGTTGTCATGACTTCTTCAGATACGCCACGCTCAACCATATGTCCGATCATTGTCTCTGCGTGAAGGGAAGCCATACCACATTCCGTATGTCCCACAACCAGGACTTCATCTGCACCCAGTTCATAGATGGCAACAAGCACACTACGCATTACACTGCCGAAAGGCTGAGAGATAATCGCGCCTGCGTTTTTGATGATTTTCACATCACCGTTCTTCAGATTCATGGCCTTGGGCAGCATTTCCACCAGACGTGTATCCATACAGGTGATGATAACCATCTTTTTGGTTGGAAACTTGCCAGCCGTATACTTTTCGTATTCTTTAGTCTCGACAAATGATTTGTTGTAAGCCAAAATCTCTTGAATGTTGTTCATGTCTATTGCCTCCTGTTATCCAATACGACGAGCACGGCCACTTGCATTCGATGCAGCTTGTCCTACGCGCCTTTGCTTTTTTAGTATATCACGATCAGCAGATGGCATTACTCCAACCTTTTTAGGAGAATAATGCAATTTGCCTCTGTTAAAAGTTGATTATACTCAATGGGAAAAGTATCATCAATAGGGTATAACATTTTTTTTGAAGAGGTGAACGATAACAATGGATAAACAAACACAGGAACATTTGGAATCCTTCCGTAATCTGGCTCGTAAAATTAAGAGCTATCATGAAGCCATTGGTTTGCTTCACTGGGATCTGCGCACAGGTGCGCCGAAAAAAGGCGTTCCGACTCGTTCGGAGACGCTGGGTATGTTGTCCACCGAAGCATTCAAGTTGCAAACCTCGGCTGACATGAAGACTTACCTGGATGCATTAACGACTCCAGCGGTATTGGAACAGCTCGAAGATATAGATCGTCGTCTGGTTGAAGATTGCAAGAAAGAATATGATCGCAGTCAATCTGTACCACCGGAAAAAGTACAAGCATATACCGTGCTCACGGCCAAGTCCGAAACCGCATGGGAAGATGCCAAACATAACAGTGATTTTGCAGGGTTCTCCCCATATCTGACAGATATCGTTAAGCTCAAACAGGAGTTTATTGATTACTGGGGTGTGAAGGATACGCGTTATGATACCCTTCTTGATATGTATGAGCCGGATCTGACCGTTGAGAAAGTGGATGCTGTATTTGCCCGCCTCAAAGCACGTTTGGTACCTTTGCAAGAGAAGATTAATGCTTCGGACAACAAGCCGAATACAGAGTTCCTGAATCAGTTGTTTGACACCGAACAGCAAGAAAAGTTCAGTCTGTTCATCCTGGAACAGATGGGCTATGACTTTGAAGCTGGACGATTGGACGAGAGTGTGCATCCTTTTGCAACGGGTCTTAACCCGGGTGATGTGCGGATCACAACACATTATCTGCAAGATGATGTAGCAAGCGCAGTCTTCAGTTCACTGCATGAGGGCGGACATGCCCTGTACGAGCAAAATATTGATGACAGTCTGGCGGGTACCCTTCTTGCCGAAGGAACGTCCATGGGGATTCATGAGTCCCAGTCCCGTCTTTGGGAAAACATGATTGGTCGCAGCCTGCCATTCTGGACACGCTATTACAAAGATTTGCAGCAGCATTTCCCGCAACTGAACGAGGTTGAACTGGAAGATTTCTATCGTGCAATCAACCGGGTGGAGAGTTCACTCATTCGGATTGAAGCGGATGAACTGACCTATAACCTGCACATTATTATCCGATATGAGATTGAGAAAATGCTATTCAACGATGGCTTGGAAGTGAAGGACCTGCCTGAGACCTGGAATGCAAAATACAAGGAATACCTCGGTATTATGCCAACAAATGATGGAGACGGCGTTCTTCAGGATGTTCACTGGTCTGGTGGCGACTTTGGTTACTTTGCTTCGTATTCTCTGGGTAATATGTATGCAGCTCAAATTCTACATACATTGCGCAAGGAAATGCCGGAGTTTGATGCCCATATTGCAGAAGGTAATCTGATTCCAATTAAGGAATGGCTTACAGACAAGATCTATCGATACGGCAAAAGTCGCACACCTTCCGAATTGATTATTGCTGTAACGGGTGAAGAATTGAACCCGGATTATCTGGCCGATTATCTGGAAGCCAAATATGCCGAGATTTACAAGCTGTAATATTCAATAAACAGTATATTGAAATAGCATTTAGAAGAGCTGAAGAGTCGGGCATCATTGCCCGGCTCTTTTTTTGCATTCAAGTTCTTAACCTTTTGTTGGGCATCGGCATATCCATAATAGAGAGAAACTGCTGAAACCAGTGAAGGAGGGAAACAACATGAAATACACGCCATGGTTCGTCCGGGGGATCGTTATTCTGCTGATTATCATTGTGGCGCTTACCAGCTGTAATAAGGAAGAGAATGAAGCCAGGATTACGATAGGCGAAGTGACTCGTTCGGTATTTTACGCACCGGAGTATGTGGCCGTGGCTCAAGGTTTTTTTGAGGAGCAGGGACTTGAGGTGGACATTCAGACGACGGCTGGCGGTGACAAAACGATGGCGGCATTGCTCGCAGGTTCGGTGGACATTGCGCTGGTAGGAGCGGAGACGTCCATATACGTCTATCAGCAGGGAGCAGAAGATCCGGTCATTAACTTTGCCCAGCTCACCCAGACGGATGGTACTTTTCTGTTCGCTCGTAATCCGGAAGGCAGCTTTGATTGGGATCAACTGAATCAGAGTGTGTTCCTTGGACAGAGAAAGGGCGGAATGCCGCAAATGGCAGGTGAGTTCGCACTGAACAAACATGGCATTGATCCGCAAAGTGATCTGGAGCTGATTCAAAATGTGGACTTTGCCAATATTGCGTCCGCTTTCGCCTCAGGCACGGGAGATTATGTTCAACTGTTTGAACCCCAGGCATCCATCTTTGAACAAGAAGGTCGGGGTAAGGTTGTTGCATCGTTTGGCACAGAAGGTGGTCTTCTGCCTTACACCGTCTTCATGACGAAACAGAGTTATCTTAACGACAATAAGGATATCGTACAGAAGTTTACGAATGGTCTACACAAAGCGCAGGCATGGGTGGATTCCCATACGGCTGAAGAGATTGCTGAAGTCATTTCTCCTTTTTTCAAAGACATCGATCCAGCCATTTTGGTAAGCAGTGTGAACCGTTATAAGGAACAGGGCAGCTATGCAACGGATCCGATCATTGATGAGGAAGAGTGGAACAATCTGCTTGATGTCATGAGTGCCGCCGGAGAGTTGAAAGAACGTGTGGATTTGAATGCCATTGTGGATAATGCCTATGCGGAAGAAGCTACGAAATCAAAGTAATGGGGTATTCAGGAAAGGAAGTGAGCAGAATGCCTGAATCCGAAAGTGTGATCCGACTGGAGGGGATCTCTCAAGTATACGTCAGCGAGCGGGAAGCTTCCTTGGTGATTGAGGACTTGAGTCTGGAGATCCAAAAAGGAGAGTTCGTCAGTCTGGTTGGACCGAGCGGATGCGGTAAAACGACATTGTTGTCGATCATCGCCGGGCTGCTCACACCCACCCGAGGAGAGGTTAAGGTTAAAGGCAAACTCGTTGGCGGCCCCTCAGCACAGATTGGTTATATGCTTCAACAGGACTATCTGTTTCCGTGGCGGACCATTCTGGATAATGCGTTGATCGGACTTGAACTGACAGGCAGACTGGATGAACGGAGCCGTGAGCGTGTTAAGGAACTGCTGATAAGTATGGGCTTGGCCGGAACGGAGAATCAGTACCCTTCAGAGCTATCAGGGGGCATGAGACAGCGGGTGGCCCTGGTGCGCACGCTAGCAACCGACCCGGGAATTTTATTGTTGGATGAACCATTCTCAGCACTTGATTATCAAACCAAGCTGCAATTGGAGGATCTGGTCTCGGACACGTTAAAACAGTTTGGCAAAACCTCTGTACTCGTCACCCATGATCTGTCTGAAGCCATTGCCGTCAGTGATCGCGTCATTGTGCTTGATCGCAGTCCTGGCCGCATTCGTCGTGAATTTATCATCCCCAATGAAATTCGGAAGTCCCAGCCGTTCCATGCCAGAGAGCAAGAAGGATTCAATGCATTGTTTCAGGCGTTATGGAGTGAACTGGATCAGTCCGGGGGAGGTGAGAAAGACACGTGAATCAAACGACTCCGAAGCAGGAAAAGCGTGACGAATGGATGGGGCAACTGCATCGGAATCATATTCAGCAGGTGGCCAGATGGCGACAGCAAGTGCTTGCCGTACAGTTATCCATGCTGGTATGTATGTTTTTGCTGTGGGAACTGGCAGGCAGACTCCGTTGGATTGATGTACTGTTATTCAGTTATCCAAGCAAGATTTTTGCTCAGATCGGTAAAGACATCGCCAGCGGCGAGTTATGGGCGCATGTTGGGATAACCGTAGGGGAAACGGCAGTTGGATTTTTGCTGGGAACACTGGTGGGAACCTTGCTAGCGGTTTTAATTTGGTGGTCTCCTTTTTTGTCCAAGGTGCTGGACCCCTATATGGTTGTATTTAACAGTATGCCAAAGGTAGCACTTGGGCCGATCTTTATCGTTATGTTTGGCGCGGGTTTTACAGCCATTGTCATGACCACGTTGTCGATCACGGTCATTATCACGACACTGGTCGTGTATAACAGCTTCAACGAAGTGGATCCCAATTATATTAAAGTCATTCGTACGTTTGGTGGAGACCGTTCCGAGATATTTACGAAAGTTGTATTGCCAGCTTCTTTTCCAGCGATTGTATCGACCATGAAAGTCAACGTGGGCATGGCCTGGGTGGGTGTGATTGTGGGTGAGTTTCTGGTCGCCAAACAGGGGCTCGGATATCTGATTATCTACGGATTTCAGGTATTTAACTTCACGCTCGTATTATCGAGTTTGTTAATTATTGCTGCAGTTGCCACAGCCATGTATCAACTGGTTGTGTATGCAGAGCGCAAATTGCTGGCTGGGCGCAGATGATTTAATCTTGTTTTAGCTGATGATATTTTCGTTTATGATATGTATACAATTTCACAAGGGGTGTCACGTTGCCCGATACCATAAAATCAAGTACCATATTTAGTATGAAAATTCCGCGCAGATCCGGAATGAATGCGATGATTGGAGAAGAGGGCCTTGAGGTTCTGTCGCAACGATCTAACTTGCCAGCGTCCCTCATTGGGGGCGTGTTGCTGTGACCGGCATGCATGCGCATGTCGGTTGATGTCGTCTAGTTTACAGTTGGATGAGTCATACTAGTTATGATGGTTCGTATCCGAAGATCTCGTCAGAGATCAGACTATCGGACAAGTAGTTCATATGAATGAGGCGATGAGCTGGCTAAGAACTTTTTTGCAGCTTAGAGGAGATGGAATGTTAAATGGGTTTTAGGGTAATTAAAACCGCAATCGCCGCATTAATGGCCGTATTGATTGCGGACTGGTGCCGCTTGCCGGGACCAACATCAGCGGGATTGCTTGCCATTCTTGGCGTGGATGTAACGAGAAAAAGAAGTATCCGCACCATATCAGCGAGGTTCTTCGCTTCAGTAGTCGGACTTTTATTTGCAAGTGTACTTTTTCACTTTCTAGGTTTCCATTATTGGGTGCTGGCCGTATACATATTGATCGCATTCCCGGTTATTGTTCGGGTAGGCTTCAAGGAAGGTATTGTAACAGGTTCAGTTGTGGTGTTTCGGGTGTTTGGTGGCGGGGAGATGGACATACATGTCATCCTCGTGCAAATTGCCTTGCTGCTAATTGGTCTTGGATCGGCAATGGCGGTTAACCTGGCCTACATGCCGGCAGCAGATCCACAGATGCTGCGTATCCGCAAACGAATCGATGAACTTTTCTCGAAGATCTTCAAGGAATTCGCGGCAACGCTGCGTAACCCCAATGAAGTTTGGGCGGGGAGAGAGCTGATAGAAGCAGATAAAGCGATTCTGGGCGGTATCGATGCAGCCAAGCGTTCTCTGGAGAATCAGGTGATTCATCCGAATGAGGAATGGAGTGTCTACTTCTATATGCGCAAAACGCAGCTGGACTCCATCCAGCACATGATGCATCTGGTGTCCCAGATCTATCAGAAGATGCCACATGCGGAAATGGTATCGGAGCTGTTCGATCAGCTTAGTCAGGATGTACTTACTGAATCCTACACCGGACGAACTGAAAAACTTCTTGCGGATGTGCAGGAAGAATTCAAACGTATGGAGCTGCCGGATACAAGGGAAGAATTCGAGATTCGTTCTGCGATTCTCCAGCTGTGCCGCGAACTCGCGCTGTATCTGAAAGTCGCGAAGAAGGACAAAGCACCGTCCCCAATCTCGGACCGGTCCCAATCTACAAACGAATAATAGAAAATAGTTGTCACCCTAGACGAATGCCCTGCATACACTTGTAGTGAATGATTGTATGGAGGAGGTTTAAAGATGTCATTGAGTCATAAACATCAATGTAGAGAGATTATCACGAAGGCGATCTGCGGCAAGGGTCGTAAGTTCTCTACCGTAACACATACCGTGACTCCGCCAAATGGTCCGACAAGTATTTTGGGGGCTTGGATTATCAACCACCAATATGAAGCCGTATCAGCGGGTGACGGAATTGAAGTTATTGGTACTTACGATATCAACATTTGGTATTCCTATGACAAGAATTCGCAGACGGATGTAGCCAAAGAAACGGTGTCGTATGTAGAACATGTACCTTTGTCCTACCTGGACCCGAAACACCGGACTTCCACAGTAGAGGTATCTGCGGATGCAACGCAGGAACCTAGCTGTGTGGAAGCCACAGTATCAGCAGGTGGAAGCAGTGTAATTATCCGGGTAGAACGGGAATTCGCTGTGGAACTTGTTGCCGAGACTAAAGTTTGTGTGAAGGTCTGCACAGATGGTTGCGGGGATTACGAAGACAAGGACTATGACTTTGGCAGTGGCGATGGAGATTATGACGATCTCGATCCCGATCTGCTCGACGATGAACTGTGAGTTTGACGCCTGTATTTAATAACCTAAGGTATCATATGCGCCAGAAGGCGCGGTGAAGAGGGCGTAAGCCCTCTTTCTTCTTAAATATTGAAAAATGGGTGGTAACGAGCCTCGCAATGTGCCTGGAATACCTTTCACGGGAAGGCTCCGCATTGCGGGGTTATTTTTATTTTAGTTGCATGATCCGGGAGGGGGGACGTAATGAATGTGATGGAACAAGCGGAGGAAGCGTTACGCCGATATGAAAGCATGACCTCTGCTGAACGTACCGAGCGGTTGAAACAGGCAGGCATTGAAGTATTGTCACTGCGCGATCGGCGTAAACGTGAACCAGGTTTGCGTGTACGCTATGATGCAGAGATAATCTGTCTGCAGGCGATCCGGATCAAGCACAAGGATACTAGCGGCATGGGAGGGACACAGGAAACTCTGTTGGAGCGTGAAGCGAGTTCAACCTTGTTCAAGCGAGTTGAACGTCTTGCGATCAAAACGCTGTATACGCTGGGACTGGATCATGGAGCTGTTCGAATGGAATCCTCCGGGAACGGTGGTTGTGCGGTGATTTCGATCGATCCGGGTCCCTGGAAAGGGGTGACCAACCTTGCTGCTACCTATAGGGAAAGCTGGAAGCAGCATCAGGAACTGCTGGATGAGGAGCAGAGTCACAGACCCGTTCCCATACTCGGCATGGACCCGGAGTTTCTTCTGGTGCAGATGCCAGAATCCAAAATCGTACCCGCTTCCAGATTTCTTGAACGTACTGGAATGGCAGGCTGTGATTCCGTAACGATTGGTGGACGGCGCATATATCCGGTTGCCGAATTGCGGCCCGCTCCCAGTTCCGAGCCACGAGAGCTGCTGGCTCATCTGATGAGGGCATTCGCAGCCGCTTCCCGCAGCATCAGTGATCACTCGCTCATCTGGCAGGCAGGAGGGATGCCACAGCGGGGGTTACCTCTGGGTGGTCATATTCATTTTAGCGGCGTGAATCTTACCGGGGAACTGCTCCGTGCACTGGACAATTATCTGGCATTACCATTGGCATTTCTCCAAGACCCGCGTGGATCGGGAAGACGGCCCCGGTATGGAGCACTTGGTGATTTTCGCCTGAAATCCTACGGTGGTTTTGAATATCGTACGTTACCCAGCTTTCTTGTGTCACCCCTTGTTGCGAAAGGCGTTGTGGCCTTGGCAGGTCTGATCGCGAGCGGGTATACTCAATTATGGCAGCGTCCGTTGGCAAAAGCTGAAGTTCATACCGCTTTTTATGAAGGAAAGCGCGAAGTGATCAAGGAACACATTCCAGCTCTGATAGATGACCTGAAGAAGTTGGATGGATATGCACGTTATGAACGGTATGCGTCTCCGCTACTCCTTCAATTAAAACTGGGAAGAACCTGGGATGAGAGCCGAGATATCCGTAAACTCTGGAATATTCGGGCAGGTTCATGAAGAATGGACGTTTTTTTGATATAATAAGAAACAAGTCTTTTTAAGTGCGTGTTCAAAAAGATCGGTTTTCAGTACCGAGAAGATGGGATGAAGCTAGAAATGGAGTAGCGGAGCGTAGGAAAACTACGTGAGCAACGGATATTTCGGCTGAATGCCATATTCGACGCTGAGGATGCCACTAGGCATCCTTCGTAATCAAAAGCGGACTTTTTGAACAACCTTTATAAGTAATAGCTACGGAAGATATGGAGCAGCAACCCTTGAAGGAAGTGGCGAATAGCCAACATAAGGCGGAGGCGCAAATACAGTGCCTGACCGTCTTATTGTCCTTCCAGGACGCGTTTCTTCCTGACATTATAGGAACGGGATGGAGGATATTCATCATGGCTCAGTATACGCCAATGATTCAACAATATTTGCAGGTGAAGGCCGAAGCAGAGGATGCTTTTCTATTTTTTAGACTGGGTGATTTCTATGAACTGTTCTTCGAGGATGCGATTAATGCTGCCCGTGAACTTGAGATCACGCTGACTGCACGCAATGGGGGCACGGATGACAAAATTCCGATGTGCGGTGTACCTTATCATTCGGCTGACAATTACATACAGCGTCTGATTGAAAAAGGATATAAAGTTGCGATATGCGAACAGATGGAAGATGCAAGTGTTACCAAAGGCATGGTACGACGTGAAATTGTACGTGTGGTTACACCCGGAACGGTAATGGAAGGCAAGACACTGGGGGACAAGTCCAACAACTACATGGTCTGTCTTACAGGTAATCAGAATACGCTGGCGCTGGCGGCCTGTGATCTGTCCACGGGTGAGTTGTATGTGACATCGGTGCCCTATTCCAAGGAATGGCTCAAGGATGAGATCGGCATCTATGAACCATCGGAGCTGGTTGGGGATGCAGCGCTGCTTGAAACGGTAGAAGCCGAGGCTTCTCCAATCGGTCGACCTGTGGTCTACACATCATGGACAAAGAATAAGGAAGATCTGGTCCGTCAGCAGTTTGGCGAGGCTGTGTGGGCCAGACTGGAGCCTGAGCGTCAAGCGTGCATTGCACGCCTTTTCTCGTATCTAAGTGAGACACAGAAACGTTCTCTCGGGCAATTAACACAGATCTCAACCTATGAGCCAGATCATTATATGATTCTGGACCCGTTTACCCGCCGGAACCTGGAATTGGTGGAAACCGTGCGTGAACGCTCCAAAAAAGGTTCATTACTCTGGTTGCTTGATCGGACGGAGACGTCCATGGGTGCGAGAATGCTGCGTCGTTGGGTTGATAAGCCATTGCTTCAAAAAGGGAAAATCAATGAGCGTCTGGAAGCGGTAGATACGCTGTACAACCAGTTTATACTGCGTGAGGACCTGCGCGCAGAGCTCAAAGACATCTATGATCTGGAGCGCTTGGTAGGCCGGATTGCGTTTGGTAATGCCAATGGTCGTGACCTGAATGCGCTCAAGTCATCGCTGGAGAAAATTCCAGGGCTACGCCAGCATTGTGCAGGATCATCTTCTGCAACACTGCAGCATATTGCGAAAACGATGGATGATTGCAATGATCTGCGTGAAGCGATCGGGCAAGCCATTGTGGACGAGCCGCCGGTATCGGTAAGGGACGGAGGTCTCATTCGTGAAGGGTACCATGAACGTCTGGATGAATTACGTGAGGCTTCGGTCAACGGGAAGCAGTGGATTGCGGAGCTGGAAGCGCGAGAGCGTGAGGCGACAGGCATTCGATCGCTGAAGATTGGATATAACAAAGTGTTTGGTTATTATATCGAGATCACCAAGTCCAATCTGTCCTCGCTGCCAGAGGGACGTTATGAACGTAAACAGACACTTGCCAATGCAGAACGTTACATTACGCCGGAGTTGAAGGAAAAAGAGACGCTGATTCTCGAAGCTCAGGACAAAATGGTTGATATTGAGTATGGGCTGTTCGCAGAGCTGCGCGAGCGGCTGAACAAAGAGATCGCAAGACTGCAAAAGCTGGCTGAACAGGTAGCGGAAATTGATGTGTATCAATCTTTTGCGGTGATCAGTGCTGAGCGAAACTTTGTACGTCCTACGTTGACCGACGGTTATGATCTGGTTGTGGAAGAAGGACGCCATCCGGTCGTTGAGGCGGTCATGCGAGATGGCGCATTTATTGCCAATCACACCGCAATGACCAAGGAAGAGGCACGTATTCTGCTGATTACTGGACCAAATATGGCTGGTAAGAGTACGTATATGCGACAGGTCGCTTTAATCTCCATTTTGGCGCAAGTAGGTTGTTTTGTACCTGCGGGTCAGGCGGAAGTGCCGATCATGGATCGCATTTTCACACGGATCGGTGCCGCGGATGATCTCATTGGCGGACAAAGCACATTCATGGTGGAGATGGCCGACATTCAGGTCATGACGGACAAAGCCACACCACGCAGTCTGATTATTATCGATGAATTGGGACGTGGGACATCGACCAGCGAAGGTATGGCGATTGCTCAGTCTGTTATTGAATATGTACATGATATTATCGGCTGTAAAGCTCTTGTATCAACTCATTTCCATGAACTTGCTCATCTGGAGGAGAGTCTGGACAAGCTGGCCAACTACTCGATGGCGGTACAGGAGAGTGGTGACAAAGTTAATTTCCTGCGCAAATTGATTGCCGGGGCAGCCAGCAGCAGTTATGGTATCTATTGTGCACGCCTTGCAGGTCTGCCTGATAGTATTATTGAGCGGGCGAATGGACTTTTGCATGGGTTTGAACATGCGGCAGCTCAGGTTGCGGTGGGCAGTGAATATATCGGAAACGAGAAGCAGGAAGAAGGCTTGAAATTAAAAGGTGGAGAATTTCAGCATACGGATTCAGCACCATTGATCCGGGAACACGAGATTGTGGAGAGTGCAGAGTACACACCTTCTATTGAAGATTCGGTTGGGAAGCAACATGCCAGGAAATCAAACAGCAAAGGACAGTCCAGCGCAAACCATTCGGATGTGGTTCAACTGTCCATCTTTGGGGATGATGAGCCGAATGTGGCAACGAAACCGGATGTAGTTGCGGTGGATAAACCAGCGCGAGAATTCATCCGTACGATGAAAGATATCGATGTCATGAATATGACGCCTCTTCAGGCGATGCAGATATTGAATGAACTCAAATTGAAGGCACAGCAATTATCCTGAGTATAAGGGAGGGGAAAACCTGTGGCGAAAATACATGTGCTTGATGAACATATTGCCAACCAGATCGCGGCGGGTGAAGTGGTCGAACGGCCTGCTTCAGTTGTCAAAGAGTTGCTCGAAAACTCGGTGGATGCAGGCGCCACCAAGATTGAAGTGACGGTGGAAGAGGGCGGACTCCTCAGTATTCGTGTCAAAGACAATGGTACAGGTATTGAGCCAGAGGATATGGAAACTGCCTTTTATCGTCATGCGACCAGTAAAATAGCTCATGGCCGAGATCTGTTCCAGATCACAAGTCTTGGATTCCGCGGAGAAGCCTTGGCGAGTATTGCCGCGGTATCCAAGGTAGAGGTGTTATCGGCAAGTGACAATGACGGGCGAGGGCGCCGCATCGTGATTGAAGGCGGGAACCTTGTCTCTCATGAAGATGCAACCTCACCCCAAGGTACAGATTTTGCAGTGAGAGAACTATTTTACAATACACCAGCCAGACTCAAATATATGAAAACGATCCAGACGGAGCTGGGACATATTTCAGATGTCCTATACCGGATGGCGATGTCTCATCCCAACATTTCATTCCGACTGCGCCATAATGAGAATGTGTTGCTTCAGACGTTGGGCAACGGCGATCTGCTGCAAGTGGTTGCAGCGATCTATGGTACAAGTGCAGCAAAAGCGATGCTCCCCATCCAGGGAGAAAGTCTGGATTACCGGGTGAGCGGGCTGATCAGCCTGCCAGAATGGACACGAGCGAATCGTAATGGTATGTCAACGATTGTTAATGGGAGATTTGTTCGCAATTACGGTCTCAATCAGGCGATTCTCAAAGCCTACCATACCTTGCTGCCCATTAATCGCTTTCCACTTGTCGTGGTGCAGTTGGAGATGCACCCCTCTCTTGTTGATGTGAACGTGCATCCGGCCAAGTTGGAGGTTCGCTTCAGCAAGGAACCAGAACTGTATGAATTCATAGAGACGACGTTGCGGGGTATACTCCGGCAGGAGGTATTAATTCCACAGGTCAAAAAACAGCAGATTCGACGTGGAGACGATAGTTCCTTTATTCAGGAACAATTCCTCTTTCCACGTGGTCCGCTGAAAGATGCATCTGATGCAGAAGGATATGGGCAACAAGGCCCACTTGGGAAACCTACTGCTGCACCTCTGAAGTTAACTGCGGAAGATGATGATCTGGATTTGGATGCTCCGGCGGATGTGTCCACAGCACAGCCGGTATCTGAACAGGGTCACTCAGTGCCGTTGCCCGAAGCTCCACCTGAGATTACACACCCCCCTGTGCAGTTAGAAAGTTGGAACGGGGATATTTTGCAGAAGATTGCTAGTCATGACGGGGGGCAGACATCCGTTAACGTGCAAGAAGGCACTAAGGATGCAAGTTCAAGTACAAGTACAAGTACAAGTACAAGTACAAGTACAAGTTCTACCGAAACTGTTCCCAAATCTGACCTCTCTTCTCAAGATGATGGGGATCGTGGAGCAACAGAAAAACCGTTGGCTGAAGGTAAACCAGCTACGTATCGCTCCGATTCCGTATATTCACCGGTTAGGGAAGCACGTTCATCGTATAATCCGTCTTCAGTTCCGAGAAGTGAACGGACGTGGAAAACTTCAGGTCTACCTGATGCTACTAAACTTGCTGCTGCCATTAAATCAGATGCATCCATGCCTGTATTTCCGGAGCTGAGTCTGATCGGACAGCATCATGGTACGTATTTGATCGCGCAAAATGACCAAGGTTTATATTTGATCGATCAGCATGCTGCTCATGAACGCGTGAATTATGAGTACTATTACGAGAAATTCGGTAACCCTGCCCAGGCCTCGCAAGAGTTACTGCTGCCTATTACGCTGGAGTTTACACCTTCGGAGACAGAAAAGCTGAAAACAAGACTGGCCTGGTTTGAGCAGGCAGGTGTATATTTGGAGCATTTTGGTGGACAGACGTTCCGTGTGCGTTCCCACCCGTTCTGGTTCCCCAAAGGGGACGAGAAAGACATTATCGAAGAGATGTCCGAATGGGTTCTTAGTGAACGCAGCATAGATGTAGCCAAGATGCGAGAAGCTGCATCCATTATGTGCTCCTGCAAGGCGTCCATCAAAGCAAACCAAAAGTTGACGGATCAGGAAGCGGAAGTGTTGATTCAGCGTCTGGGTTCATGTCGTCAGCCCTACACTTGTCCTCATGGGCGGCCGATTGTGGTGTCATTTTCAACGTATGATCTGGAAAAATTATTTAAACGAGTGATGTAGCTATTTAGGGGGACATTATGTACATTACAACCGGTGACAAGGAGATTGCCTCTCAGGTGGAGCGTGCGCGTAAGCTCGCCGAAACGACAGGAGGTACCTACGTACCGCGCAATAGAACGTCTTTACCCAAACTGATTGAACATTATGGTATCAACGAAATACTGGTCGTGCTCAATGGCAGAGCGCGCTTGTTTCGCAAGGATGCAACGGAACTGGAGTTTCACCCCAGTATGGGATTTGTTCGCGCTAAACGTGTTCTAAGAGGTGAAGCCGATCCGATGCTGGAAGCTGGTGCGGTACTCGAAGGCGACACCATTCTTGATTGTACCGCTGGACTCGGTTCAGATGCGCTGGTATTTTCGGTTGCGGCTGGTAAGAGTGGTCGGGTCATCGCATGTGAGAGTTCTCAACCGCTCTATACATTGCTGCTGGAGGGCATGTCCCATTATAAGAGCAACCAGCCCTTGGTGGATGAGGCTTTTCGGCGCATAGATCTGCGGCATGTGGATCATCTTGAGTTACTGCGTTCCATGCCGGATCAAAGCTGTGACACCGTATATTTTGACCCCATGTTCCGTGAACCGATGATGGATTCAAGTGCTATACAGCCCTTGCGAGATTATGCAAATGCTCACGCGCTGGATGAACAGAGCATTATGGAAGCGAAACGGGTTGCCCGTAAACGGGTAGTGATGAAAGAAAAGCGCGGCAGCGCGGAGTTTGACAGGCTCGGATTTGAAATACTTGATCGGGCGAATGCAAAAACCCTGTACGGAGTGATTAATGTTGAAAATGGAAGTTAAACCAAAACCTAAACTGCTTGTGCTCGTTGGACCAACAGCAGTAGGCAAAACAAGAATGAGCATCGAGCTTGCCCAAGCATTCAATTGTGAGATTATCTCGGGGGATTCGATGCAGGTATATCGTGAAATGGATATCGGAACAGCCAAGATTACCTCTGAAGAAATGAAGGGTGTACCTCATCATCTCATTGATATCCATGAACCGGAGTATCCGTATTCTGTGGCCGAATTTCAGGAGAGTTGTACACGATTGATTCGTGAGATCCATGAACGCGGTAAAATGCCTTTTATTGTAGGTGGCACCGGTCTGTACGTGGAATCGGTATGTTACGGCTTCCAATTTTCCGATAGTGGTTCGGATGAAGCGTTCAGGGAGCAACAATTCAGCTATGCAGAGCAACATGGAGCACAGGCCCTTCATGATCGATTGAGGGAAGTTGACCCAGTCAGTGCGGATCGTCTGCATCCGAATGACCAGCGGCGAATTGTGCGTGCGCTTGAAATCCATCACCTCACAGGCGAGAAGTGGTCTGATCAGCTGGCAGTACAGAAGAAAGAATCGCCTTATGATCTTCTTATCGTTGGTTTGACAATGGATCGCCAGAAGTTATATGCCCGGGTAGAAGAGCGAATTGATCTGATGATCGAACAAGGTCTGGTGGATGAGGTGAAGTCGCTGTTGGAACGAGGAGTGGCCAGAGGTCATATTTCCATGCAAGGACTGGGGTATAAGGAAATTGCAGCGTACTTACAAGGGGAAGTGAGCTGGGAAGCAGCGGTTGAGTGGTTGAAAAGGGATACGCGCCGTTTTGCCAAACGTCAGCTTTCCTGGTTCCGCCATATGAAGGATATTGAATGGGTGGACATGACGGATACCGAAGATTTTGCAGGCAATTATAAGCAGGTAAGTGACTTGATTACACGAAAATTTGGACTGATTTGAGCGATTATTAGTCTTGATCTGATCCGCTTGGAATAGATTGCGACATATGAACCTCTATCTTTTTGATATTAAAAAGGGTAGAGGTTTTTGCTTATAACTAGAACAGATGGGAGAGATGGAGGGTTCATCAAACAAGCAAGGAATGCGCTTAGAAACGAAGAATTTGTCCCTCTTTTGCAAATCTGGCAAGCGGTGTATAATGGATAAGTCTTCTAGTTATGCACCACGTCAAGATTGGGTGAAAAATAGCAGACAAGGGGTTTTTGTGGATTATATGAAACTGTTCATGATATAATAGCACGAAAGCTACTCAGCGATATTGAATATTACTCGAACACGAATTCAAATGAACCAATGGGGGTACGGCTAATGAACAAGTCCATCAACATCCAAGATACGTTCTTGAACCAACTGCGGAAAGAAAATATTCCTGCCACGGTCTATCTGACTAACGGCTTCCAAATCCGCGGGACGATCAAGGCATTTGACAATTTTACGATCGTCATTGACAGCGACGGACGCCAGCAAATGGTCTACAAGCATGCCATCTCCACGTTCACGCCGCAACGCAGCGTATCGCTGATGCAGCAAGATAACAGCGGCGAAGCTTAAAAAATGTCGAAACCTTTTCACCAACCATTTCGTCTACAAGTATAGGCAGTGAAACAGAGCAACCTGAATAAAGGGTTGTTCTTTTCATTCCGGGCAAAATATGTTTAATATATGCCTGAGCCTACAGACGAATAGAAATTATGCAACCGAAAGGGAGTCAGGAGGTAACATGCCAAACGATCCGTTGTCGAGGTCTAACAATCGCAACAGCAATAACAAGTCACCCAAAAAAGCGAAGCCAAAGACCTCTAAAAAGAAAAAAATTACGGGTAAACGCGTTGGATGGACACTGTTTTTCACAATGGCAATCGCAATATTCTGTGCACTAGGCGGATATTTATTTATTATGGTGAGTGGTGAAAATCTGCTCAAAGCCAACAAGGACAAAACCACAATTAATGAAACTTCAAAAGTATATGATCGCAATGGCCAATTAATGGGGGAGCTGTCCATTCAGAAGCTGGACCCCGTCAAAGAAGATGATATTCCTGAGCTGGTGAAGCAAGCCTTTGTCGCAACGGAGGATAAGCGATTCTACGATCATCAGGGCGTGGATATCTGGTCCATTGGGCGTGCGGCGGTTAAGGACGTCATGGCCCGTTCCATGGTGGAAGGTGGTAGTACACTAACCCAACAGCTTGCCAAGAACATGTTCTTGTCCCGTGACAAGACATTCTTCCGTAAAGCAACGGAAGTATCGATTGCAATGGCATTAGAGCGCAAGTACACAAAAGACGAAATCCTGACGATGTACCTGAACCGGATATTCTTCGGTCATCAGCGTTACGGGATTAAAGCAGCATCTGAATTTTATTTTGGAGAAAAAGATCTGAATGAACTTGAATTGTGGGAAATTGCCACACTCGCCGCGATGCCCAAGGGGCCTTCTGCCTACAATCCGGTGAGCAATCCGAACGATTCCAAGGCACGCCGTGGCGTTGTTCTCCAGCTGATGTATGAACAAGGCTACATCACGAAGGAAGAGATGGATAAAGCTAAAGCGGTAGATTATAACTACAAGCGACCAGAGAAAGACATGAAGTATCAAGCCTTTATTGATTATGTGCTCCGTGAAGCTGAACGAGTAACAGGCAAAACGGAAGATGATCTGAATATCGGCGGATACAAAATCTATACAACGATGGATGCTCAGGCTCAAACAGCCATGGAAACTGCCTTCACAGATGATAGTCTGTTTGAGGCAAGCAAAGACGATCAACAGGTTCAAGGCTCCATGGTTATCATGAATCACGAGAATGGCAGTCTCGTTGCCCTCTTGGGTGGACGGGATTATCAGACTAAAGGCTATAGCCGTGTAACGCAGAGTCGAAGACAACCAGGTTCAGCTTTTAAACCGATTGTGTCTTATGCACCGGCTCTTGAATCAGGAAATTACAGTGCCAATTCGTCGCTGAGTAATGCGAAGCAATGTTTTGGTAACTACTGTCCTGGCAACTTGCATGGATATTCTTCAACGATCAGTATGACGGAAGCCATTACGAAGTCGGAAAATATTCCTGCGGTTTGGCTACTTGATAAAATAGGCGTTAACACAGGCATTAATTTTGCCAAGAGTGTAGGTATACAGCTGACAGATGAAGACAAAAACCTGGCGATTGCCCTCGGTGGTCTAAGTAAAGGTACAAATACACTGGAAATGGCGCAAGCCTATAGTGCATTTGCCAACCTCGGAGAATACCGACAAGCCTATTCGATTAAGGAAATTAAGGATAGCGCAGGCAAAACGACGTACAAACACGATAACTCGGACACAACGCGTGTCATGAGTGAGCAAAATGCGTATCAGCTTACACAGATGCTCCAGAACGTTGTTAATGACGGTACGGGACGTTCAGCGCGTCTGGATCGTCCGGTAGCGGGTAAAACAGGAACTGTTCAAAGTGGTATCTCTGGCAACAGTGCCAACCGTGATGTATGGTTTGTTGGATACACACCGGAATGGACTGCCGCAGTCTGGATGGGCTATGACAATCCGGATGCCAATCATATGCTTAAGAACAGCAGTAAGCTGTCGGCAGCTTTCTTTGCCAAAGTCATGGGAGATGCTTTAAAAGGCGTTCCCGTGAAGCAATTCAAAGCACCAGCTGGAGGGCAGGCACCTCCGCCAGTAGAAGAACCAGAAAAGCCGGCTCTGTCCGTTAGTGGGCTGAGTGGATCATACGATCCAAATGCACAAACCGTCTCCCTGAGTTGGACTGGAACGGGTGACGCGAGTACGCAATATCGGATTTATCGGAAAGAAACATCTGAAGCCCAGTTCACTCATCTCATTGATGCAATAGGAGCGACCAATGCACAAGATTTAAGTGCGTTGCCTGGTCTAACCTATGAGTACTATGTGACAGCCTATGACTTGGCATCAGGACTGGAGACGGATCCTTCCAACACCATTTCTCTGATGATTGAAGCACAGGAAATGCCACCGGAGGAACCTGATCCTGGTATAGACCCAGGAACAGAGACGGATCCTGAGCAGCCAGGTACGGAGAATCCAGACAATGGTTCACCGGATAATGGCAACTCGAACGGTAACAACGGGAACGGGAATGAAAATGGCAACAACGGCAATGGTAATGGGAATAACGGAAACAATGGTAATAACGGCGGAGCCGGTCAAGGAAACGGTCAAGGAAACGGTCAACCTGGGGGAGGAAACACGACCCCACCTGGTCAGGGGACAACAGAGCCAGGAGGCACCGGTGAAGGTTCCGATGATGGGGCCGTAACGACGCCGGGCGAGGTTGTAACCCCGGACAGCGGAACGAGTGGTGATACTGGAGGAACAGATGCACCTGCAGATTCTCAAGCTGGAACCGGCGGCTAAGCCATTGAATAACTAAATAGCTACATTAAAAAACTGCTTCCCGGAATACCGGTGAAGCAGTTTTTTTGTGTTGTACGGAACTATCATTAATAGAAGCTCATTTGATGAATAGGTGGGACAAAGCTTGATTTTGAGTGTATACCTTAAATATGGTAAGCTGTAACTATTCGTAATACGTTGTGCAAGGGCGGGTCCAGAGCGCTGGAAGCCATCATGCGGACGTTATTGCATTGTTCACCAATATCAGCGCAGGTCACGGGCCTGTAGTCGGCAAAGAGGGGTTCGTATGAAACGGAAATTCGGGGACCGCGCGAACTGGCGCCGGATTACGAACCGACAATTCACATGCCGGTTCGTTCAATCCAAAATGTTCACAGGTTATATTACGTTGTACACCATACAGGATTTGAAAGAACCTCTGTGGAAAACATATGGAGGCAGTACCTTCTGTATCGCAGATAAAGGTTATTCCTGGCTGCAATACTATCCGAAGGGAGAGCACTTCGTAGTTACAGCGATGTTTGACGATCAGGAACGGATTGTGGAGTGGTACATTGATACATGTCGTAGTCAGGGGATAACTGATCAGGGTGTCCCTTGGTTTGATGACCTCTATCTGGATGTCGTTGTACTGAAAGATGGAGAAGTATTTTTGCTGGATGAAGATGAGCTTGAAGATGCACTGTCACGGAAGCACATTACGACGGGTGATTATGACTTGGCGAACAAGACAGCAAAGGAACTGCTGCATGCCATTGATGCACATGTATTTCCGTACTTTCATTTATCGCTGAAACACAGGCAGAGTTTGTTTGAGAACGGAGAGTTTCGAAAAAACATTCAGATTTGAGACATGTACTTCGTCGCTGAATTCTTCTTCATGATCCTTCTAATATTGGAGCACCTGATAGAATACATTAATAATCAGGAGAGTTCAGCCCGATAAAATAGAGGTGATGGCGAATGAACGGACGGGTCATGGCTGCAGGAGAGCAACCAGGAGGCAGACCATCCAGACAAATTAATATTGTGTTGCGTAACCAGGAACCTCAGATGTTGGTCAAAGATGAAGCGGCGGCAGTGCAGGCAGCTAAGAGTGTAACCAAACATGCGCACTTCCAAGAGATACAGGGTGAATTGGAGCAACTGGTTGGACTTGAAAATATCAAAGACTTGGTATTTGAAATTTATGCTTTTCTACAGATTGCTCAGATGCGTACCGAAGCAGGTTTACTTAGTGGTGCGCACGTGTATCATATGATTTTTAAAGGCAATCCGGGGACTGGTAAGACAACCGTAGCCAGAATCGTTGCCAAACTCTTTCAGAAGATGGGTGTGTTGAGTAAAGGGCATCTTATTGAAGTAGAGCGTGCGGATCTGGTTGGAGAATATATCGGTCACACGGCGCAGAAAACAAGAGATCTGGTCAAGAAGGCACTCGGTGGGATCTTGTTCATTGATGAAGCTTACAGTTTGGCTCGCGGTGGTGAGAAGGATTTCGGTAAGGAAGCAATCGATACGCTGGTTAAATCCATGGAAGATAACAAAAATCAGTTTATATTGATTCTTGCCGGGTACTCCGAAGAGATTGATTTTTTTCTCCAGACGAACCCCGGATTACCTTCTCGCTTCCCCATTCAAGTGGAGTTTCCGGACTATAGCATTGATCAATTGATTCAAATCTCTGAGATTATGGCCAAAGAGCGTGATTATATTCTAATGCCTCAGACCATACTCAAACTAAAGCAGCATTTGCTTCAGGAAAAAAATGATTCGCTGCATGCGTTCAGTAACGCCAGATACGTTCGTAATGCCATTGAGCGTTCGATCAGGCATCAGGCGGTTCGATTGTTGGAACAATATTCGGAAGGCAGTCCAGGTAAACTGGAGCTGATGACAATCCGTACAGAGGATTTGAACTTTGAGCGAAAGTAAGCGATAATATAGTTTTTACACCAGCCGGCCGGGCCAACCGGTTCGGCTTAAGGCATGCCATGGCATATTTGTGGCAATGAATATCATATCAACGGATTAGCAATTAGAGGGAGTGAACATATACATGACAAATGGCACGCATGATACAGATATGGTCAAGAAAGATCGCGCCGTCTTGGTGAGTCTTGTTACGGATGATGTAAAACGTACAGGTATCAATCCTGAGTACTCTTTAGAGGAATTGGTGAAACTTGCCGAGACAGCGGGAGTGGAAGTGCTGAGTGTGCTTTCTCAGAATAGGGAAAAACGTGATACCAAATGGTTCATTGGTAAAGGTAAGGTGGAAGAACTCCGTGCGATCGCAGAGGAACTCGGAGCAACTACAGCTATTTTTGATCAGGAATTGTCAGGTGCACAGGTTCGTAATCTGGAAGAGACACTGGATCTCAAAATTATTGACCGCACGCAATTGATTTTGGACATCTTCGCACAACGTGCCAACACAAGAGAAGGTATCATTCAAGTGGAATTGGCTCAACATAGCTATTTGCTGCCACGTTTGTCGGGTCATGGCAAGAACCTGTCCAGACTCGGTGGCGGAATCGGAACCAGAGGGCCGGGTGAAAGTAAGCTAGAGACAGACCGTCGTCACATCCGTGGTCGCATCGATGATCTGAAACGTCATCTGGAAGAACTGACACGTCATCGTAAATTGCATCGTGAACGCCGTAAAAAGACAGGTATTGTTCAGGTGGCTCTTGTTGGTTATACCAATGCTGGAAAATCAACCTTGCTCAAGCAGTTGACTGCTGCAGATGTTTATATTCAAGATCAGCTATTTGCTACACTGGATCCAACATCACGTACCATGGAGCTTCCGAGTGGTAAAGAAATCGTACTTACCGACACGGTTGGATTTATTCAAAATCTTCCGCATGATCTGATTGCAGCATTCCGGGCAACGCTGGAGGAAGTAAATGAAGCAGATCTCATCCTGCATGTTGTGGATGCCTCATCGGCAATGCGTGAAGATCAGATGCGAACGGTTAACACGATTCTGCAAGAACTTGGTGCAGGGGACAAGCCACAGCTAGTGCTTTATAACAAAAAAGATGCATGCACACCTGAACAGCTTGAAATGCTTCCATTGGATAAAGGCCATATTAAAGTAAGCGCATTAGACTCTGAGGATCTGCTTAAAATCCGCGAATTGATTCAGACAGAGCTTACAGGTGACACGAAGCGCTTCCGGATTCCGGCAGAACGTGGTGATCTTACGTCCGTACTCTACAAAATTGGTGATGTAGTGGATACCAGCTTTGAAGAAAATGATGTGATTTATGAAGTGGAATTGCAAAAAGGTGAGTATGAGAAATTTGGTTATATGCTTGAAGAGTTCATTGAATTGTAATACTCATGACATATTGATGTGATAAGTTGACACGATAATAGATATTTAACGTCAGATTCGTGCTATGAAGGGGAATGAAGTAATATGGTAAGCTTTGATTCAGAAATATCTGGACTTCAACATCAAGTGGAGCGTCAGATTGAAGGACAACTACAACAGATTGATCGGATCACGGATCACAACCAATGGAAGGTCATTCATGCTTTTCAACAGCGAAAAGTAAGTGATTTCCACTTTGCAGGTTCAACAGGTTATGCGTATAACGATCGTGGGCGTGAAGTGCTTGATGAAGTATATGCTGATGTTTTCGGTGCGGAAGCCGCTTTGGTACGTCCTCATTTTGCTTCAGGTACACATACGATTAGTACAGCTCTCTTTGGAGTGCTGCGCCCAGGTGATGAATTATTGTATATCACGGGTAAGCCTTATGACACGTTGCATAAAGTTATTGGCAAACCCGGCGATGGTACAGGTTCGTTACGTGATTTTGGCATCGGTTACCGTGAGACGGCCTTAACTGCTGAAGGTAGAGTGGACTGGGCAGCAGTTGAAAAAAGCATTACACCGGCTACAAAAGTCATTGGGATTCAACGTTCACGTGGTTATGACTGGCGCTCCTCCTTCTGTGTTGCTGAGATTGCCGAGATGGTTACGCGTGTTAAAGGTCTTAAGGAGGATGTCATCGTATTCGTAGATAATTGTTACGGTGAATTCACGGAGGAACGTGAACCGACAGAAGTCGGAGTTGATCTGATGGCCGGATCACTGATCAAGAATCCCGGTGGAGGAATTGCGGAAACCGGTGGATACATATGTGGGAAGGAACAGTACGTACAACTGGCAGCTTATCGTCTGACGGCTCCGGGAATTGGTGGAGAGGTGGGAGCGATGCTGGGGACAACACGTGGCATCTACCAAGGACTTTACATGGCTCCGACAATTGTAGGACAAGCTATCAAAGGAAGTACCTTTGCTGCTGCGATGTTTGCTGAATCCGGATTTGTAACCAAACCTGCTTGGAATGAAGCTCGCACAGATCTGATCCAGGCTGTTCAGTTTAGCTCTGCCGAGCATCTGATCGCCTTTGTGCAGGGGATTCAGCGTGCAGCAGCTGTGGATAGCCATGTGGTTCCTGAACCTTGGGATATGCCTGGTTATGAGCATCCTGTCATTATGGCGGCAGGTACGTTCATTCAGGGCGGAAGTCTGGAATTATCAGCCGACGCGCCTATTCGGGAGCCGTATATCGGGTATATGCAAGGCGGATTAACGTACTCTCATGTCAAATATGGCGTTTTGATGGCGTTACAGACCATGAAAGATCGTAAATTATTGTGAGTTTATCTAACACGTCATTGACACTTGGTAATAACTAAATGTACAATAGGGTGAAGAATAGATGACTGGAAGGTTGATGAACATGGGTGATGAAATTCGCAGAAATATGGCCTTATTCCCGATTGGTATTGTAATGAAACTTACGGATCTGTCCGCACGTCAGATTCGTTATTATGAGCAGCACAGCTTGATCGTTCCTGCGAGAACGTCAGGCAATCAACGGTTATTCTCTTTTAATGACGTAGAAAGATTGCTAGAGATTAAGGCTTTGATTGAAAAAGGAGTTAACATCGCGGGGATCAAACAAGTGATGAATCCTGTTTCGAAAGAATCCGAGGAAGCTACAGTTATCACGCCAGATACTGAAGTTAAACGCAGAGAGCTGTCCGATACGCAGTTGCACCGCTTGCTGAAGCAGCAGCTTGTATCTGGTAAGAGACCTGGACAAGTATCTCTCATTCAGGGAGAGCTTTCCCGATTCTTTAATAAAAAGTAAATTCGCATAACTTGGCGAGTGAGGGGAAAACATGCACTTTTGGTGTGAGACTCCTTGACCCGTGGAACTTTCTAATGTACAAATATAACAGGCAAGCCAAATACGCAGATAAGAAAGGGAGAGGTTATAGTGAGTTATACAAAAGAAGACATTCTCCGCATTTCGAAAGAAGAAAACGTACGATTCATTCGATTGCAATTTACTGATTTGCTTGGAGCTATCAAAAACGTTGAGATTCCTGTGAGCCAGTTGACTAAGGCTCTGGATAACAAAATGATGTTCGATGGATCTTCCATTGAAGGTTATGTACGTATTGAAGAGTCCGACATGTACCTCTATCCAGATCTAGATTCTTGGCTTATTTTCCCATGGGTAGCAGAGAACCGTGTTGCACGCCTGATTTGTGACGTATATCTTCCGGATGGTAATCCGTTCCCAGGAGATCCACGTGGCATCTTGAAACGAAACCTTAAGGAAGCCCAAGATATGGGATTCACTTCCTTCAACGTCGGTCCTGAACCTGAGTTCTTCTTGTTCAAAACAGACGAAAAAGGAAACCCGACTAACGAACTGAATGACCAAGGTGGTTATTTCGACCTTGCGCCTACGGATCTTGGTGAAAACTGTCGTCGTGATATTGTTATCACACTTGAAGAAATGGGCTTTGAGATCGAAGCTTCCCACCATGAGGTAGCTCCAGGTCAGCATGAGATCGACTTCAAATATGCTGATGCTCTGAAAGCAGCAGACCAGATCCAAACGTTCAAACTCGTTGTTAAAACAATTGCACGTCAGCATGGTTTACATGCTACCTTTATGCCGAAACCGCTGTTTGGGATGAACGGATCCGGTATGCACTGCAACCAATCCTTGTTCAAAGGCAATGTGAACGCATTCGTTGACGAGTCTGATGAGTTGGGTCTGAGCAAAACTGCACGTCACTTCATGGCTGGAACTCTGAAGCATGCACGTGCTTTTGCAGCAATTACTAACCCAACTGTGAACTCATACAAACGTCTTGTACCAGGTTATGAAGCCCCTTGTTATGTAGCATGGTCTGCGAGTAACCGTAGCCCAATGATCCGTATCCCAGCTTCCCGTGGTCTGAGTACACGTGTTGAGGTTCGTAACCCGGATCCGGCTGCTAACCCGTACCTGGCTTTGGCTGTATTGTTAAAAGCAGGTCTGGACGGAATCAAACGTGAGCTTTCCTTACCAGCTCCAATTGACCGTAACATCTACATCATGTCAGAAGAAGAGCGTGTGGAAGAAGGCATTCCAAGCTTGCCAGCTGACCTGAAAGAAGCATTGAATGAATTGATCCGCAGCGAAGTCATCTGTGACGCTCTCGGCGACCACGCCTTGGCTCACTTCTATGAGCTGAAAGAAATTGAGTGGGATATGTATAGAACACAAGTCCACCAATGGGAACGCGATCAATATATTACTTTGTACTAATAGCTCAATCCCTTGGCGCTCTAGCGCTGAGGGGTTTTTCTTTTTGTGGGCAAGTACCTATATATTTAAAGAAAAACCAAAGTGCTCACAAAATCCCCCAACTATCCCCCGAATTATTATTCATCAGCCAATATAGCTTTTCCGTATTTTATCTGAAACCAAGGCTTACTTGTAAATAACAATGTACATTTGTTCGTACATTTAGATAATCGTAAACCGTAAAACTCTCTTTTCATTAATGAAAAGGGAGTTTTTATATGTGTTATCTAAGCTCCCTTTTGATGGATAGTTTCACTTCATGTCTATAGTGCGCAATACTATATTCGCCTGTCTTGTAACCTATTAAATAGAAACTGAAGTCAGAATTTGCAGTAAACTGTTATTGAGAATCGAAAGCGAAAGAATTGAATAAAGCTTACTTAGAAATCTATTAGCTATAAATTGAAGATGATACTTGCTTTCGCTCTATTAAAACCCCACCAACTTTCAAATCAATGTTTCATTTGTATGTTGAAAGTTTCATATAGAAGAGGGATGCTTTAATTGAATTTTGAGCAATTTAATTTTAAATAACTAACTGGAGATGTTAACCATGATTCAAGCAAAACAAATGGTGACAGAACAACGCACATTTTTTTATACAAGACAAACTATATCGAGTATCGGATTAATGCGCTTCAACAGCTTAGAAAAGGAATTGAAAAGTATCAGCAACGGATTCAAGATGCACTTCGGGCGGATCTGAACAAATCTGAGGCGGAAGCTTACGGTTCCGAGATTCGCATTGTTTTGGGTGAACTGGATTTTGCATTAGAACACCTGCAGGAATGGGCTGCACCAAGACAAGTCCCAACCAATTCGGCTATGCCGGATGGGGTTAGCACCATTTACCCTGAACCATACGGAGTGGCTCTTATTATTGCACCTTGGAACTATCCTTTCCAATTAGCTTTTGGTCCACTGATTGGAGCGATTGCAGCTGGTAACTGTGCAGTTATCAAGCCTTCTGAATTAACACCAGCCGTATCTCGTCTGACGTATGATCTGATTCAGGAGTATATCGCAGTTATGGAAGGGGAAGTCGAAGCTAGCACAGCATTGTTAAAAGAGAAGTTTGATTATATTTTCTTCACAGGCAGCACAGGTGTTGGGCGCATTGTTATGAAGGCAGCAGCAGAGCATCTAACTCCTGTAACCCTGGAGCTAGGGGGTAAGAGTCCAGCTATAGTTCATAGCGATGCAGATCTGAAGCTGGTGGCCCAGCGTATTGTTCGTGGTAAGTTCCTGAATGCAGGGCAAACATGCGTTGCTCCGGATTACTTGCTTGTGCATGAACAAGTTCATGATGAACTAATCGATCTGATTGGCGCAGAGATCAAAGATAAATTTGGGGATGATGTGTTACAGAACAATGATTTTCCGCATATTGTCAACGCACGTAACTTTGATCGGTTGTCGAAATTCCTCACAGATGGCAAAACGCTAATTGGTGGACGTTCTGTACGTAAGCAGTTGCTTATTGAGCCGACGGTAATTGGAGATGTGAACTGGGAATCAGCTTCATGCAAGAAGAGATCTTCGGTCCGATTCTTCCTGTATTTACGTACAGTGACCTGAATCCTATGCTGGATGAGATTGTTCGCCGGCCAAAACCATTGGCGCTTTATCTCTTCACACAGGATGAGCAACTGCAGGATCAGGTTCTGAATCAAGTATCCTTTGGTGGCGGATGTATTAATGACACACTTTCTCATATGGCATCACATTATCTCCCGTTTGGTGGTGTAGGAGAGAGCGGTATGGGCTCATATCACGGACAACAGAGCTTTGATGTGTTCTCGCATCACAAGAGTGTTCTGAAACGCAGTGAATAATTAGCCGATAAAACAACATAAACATGAAAAAAGAGGTTGTCCTGTTCATCAGGGCAACCTCTTTTGGTATTTCATTGCATTACATCTAGTTTTGTTACTCATGTTAAATATTAATGAATATCTCGGAAAAGGCCAATGACTTTACCCAGAATACTAACGTGTTTCAAACGTAAAGGTTCGAAGGTCGCATTCTCCGGTTGAAGGCGAATATGATCTTTCTCTTTATAGAACGTTTTCACTGTAGCTTCATCGTCTTCAGTCATTGCAACGACGATATCACCGTTATCAGCAGTCTGCTGTTGACGGACAATAACATAATCTCCGTTAACGATTCCAGCTTCCACCATACTATCTCCGACTACCGAAAGCATAAATACTTTCTGTTCGCCTACATAATGTGTAGGAAGAGGGAAGTAGTCTTCAATGTTCTCGGTTGCAGTGATTGGAACCCCGGCTGTAACCTTACCAACAACAGGAATACGTGCAACGCTATGAGCAAATTGATGAGAATGCTCAGATTCTTCCTGGCTCAAAAGCTCAATAGCTCTTGGCTTGGTAGGGTCGCGTCGGATCAACCCTTTTTTCTCCAAACGATCCAAATGTCCATGTACTGTTGAGCTGGAAGCCAGTCCAACCGCTTCACCAATTTCCCGTACGGAAGGAGGATACCCCTTCAACCGGACTTCATTTCGTATAAACTCCAGAATAGCCTGCTGCCTGCTGGATATCTTCGACATACCGTATCAACCCCATTTTAGTAACGTTTGGGAAAATTATAACATAGAACCTCCGTTCGTACAAACATAAGTTCTAAATAAAATGGCATTAAATCAGTGTTTTTTAACTTTCAGAACAGAATTTGTCCAAAAGTCAGAGCATAATACTGCAAATGCTTTGCAAAAGGACTTCAATTAGGATAGTTCTCCCTCCAAAAAGAAGCGAACAATTGTTCTAAAAAGCTATTGAACAAAACAAGTGTTCGTGTTATATTGATTTCAACAGATAGGAACAAACGTTTGGAGGCGGGTATTTAATGAGATATTCTACTTATCAAAGCATTTACGAACCGATGAATTCGGAACTGGTGAAGTCTAACATAGGGAACTACAAGAAGGTTTTAGCGCGTTTCAAGATTTCTTCATGGATGCTAAAGGTGGCCATTACCTTTTTGATTATATTTATTGGATGTAGCACCGTTTTAACTGTATTTGCTGGCAATGAGAATGATGTTCTTCCAGGAGGAAAGATAGCCATTTCAGAAGGGGAAACATTATGGAGTATTTCTTTGGAACACAAGCCGTCGAATATGGATACACGTGTTTATATAGAAGCAATTAAGAAAGTGAATCAACTTCATACGACTTCGATCCAAGTGGGTCAGGTATTAACTCTACCGCAATTTGCAGAATAAAATGCAGATGAATGTGTGTTAGCGCGTGTCAGCTTGACAAGCTGCCTTTATCATGGCAAAGTTAATATGACTTTGTATTTTTGGAGGGGACAAGCTTGGATATAGATAGTCTGGTAGCACGCATTAACGAATTGGCTCGTAAGCAAAAGTCCACTGGATTGTCGGAGGAAGAACTTGCTGAACGTGCCGAGCTAAGAGAGATTTATTTGAGTAATATTCGCAGCAATTTCAGACAACAACTGGATACCATTGAGATTGTTGATGATGAGAATGACAAAGGCCACCAAGGCAAACTCAAACACTAACGAAACCTAATGATATCATTATGATATTTAGGTTTCTTCCTGTTATTTGAGAGTGCAATCTATAGGGGGAAATGTTGGTTTACAGTTATGTAAGCCGATACAAAGACACATAAGGGGGATTCTCATGTCGCGTTCGTTCGAGAGAACGGTTAAGAAAAATTCCAAGCAGTTAAATCAGCAACGCAAAAAAAGTGGTCAACCAATCACAGGTACACCAGGTGAAGAAGTCTTTAAGGGACGCAGCCTGTTGTTCCCTATATTTTTGATTGGTCTCGCCTTTTTGTATCTCTTTATGAGCACATTCCTTGTGCAAGCTCCGATGACAACCTGGGACTGGGTGACCATGCTGCTTTACGTATTTTTGGCCGTCATCTTCATGCTTCGTCGTCCATACATCAAGATCAGCAGTAATCGGATTATTACGACGAAGGGGAATCGTGAACGTTCAATCGGGGTTGACGATATTGTCAAATTCAGAATTGAACCAGGTACAGTTGTTATCGAACATAACAGTCGCGGGAAAAGATGGGTGTTTACCAAGTTATTGAACCGTTATGATACAGATGCGATTGCAGAACGTTTGCTGAAGTTTGCAAAAGCACACCAGATCACCGTGGAAACCGTCGAAAAGTAATTATTGCATAAAGGGGTAGATGATCGGAATGGCGTTAAAAGCGATTTTGTTCGACCTGGATGATACTTTATTGTGGGATGAGCGTAGTGTTCGAGAAGCTTTTCATGAGACTTGTCTAATCGCAGCGCAAGAGACTGGGGTTAAACCAGAAGAACTCGAAGAAGCTGTTCGTAATGAGGCACGTGGACTGTATGAATCATATGAAACCTTTCCTTTTACCAAAATGATTGGAATCAATCCGTTTGAAGGCCTATGGGCTAACTTTACTGGTGGGGATCAACCGGAGTTCCGTCAGTTGGAACAACTTGCTCCAGTTTACCGTAAAGAATCCTGGCGTCGTGGCTTGTTGAAGTTGGGTATAGATCGGGAAGATCTTGCTGAACAACTGGCCGCGCAGTTTGGAGTAGAACGGAGATCCAGACCCCATGTATACGAAGAAACGATGGATACCTTGCGTCAGTTACAAGGAAAGTACAAACTGTTGCTGTTAACGAACGGTTGTCCTGCTTTGCAACAAGAGAAGTTGGACGGTGTACCTGAATTGACTCCTTTCTTTGATGAGATTATTATCTCGGGTAACTTCGGAAAAGGAAAACCGGATCCGTCGATATTTGAACATGCTTTGAGTAAACTGGGAGTTAAACCGGAAGAGAGCATGATGGTTGGAGACAAACTGACGACTGATATTCGTGGTGCTTTATCATCTGGCATCCAATCCGTATGGATTAACCGTGAGCATAAGACCAACAATGAAACGTATGCGCCTGACCATGAAATAACGCATTTATCGGAATTAGATCAGCTTATTGCTAATTTCTGAGCAGATCAGCTATAACATCTTTCCTCAGCACCCTGAAACATTGGAAGCTTCATTGAACGATAATGTCGTTCGTGAAGTTACCAATGTTTTTTTGTTTGAGGATAGTGTTCAGTTTACCTTGTTAAATGAGATAACCATTTTTTTTATTAAAAGTTATTGAAATTAGGGGGAAGCTGGATTAGAATATAACTAACATACTAGTATGACTAGTATTTAGGTTGTCCTAAAGCAATTTCTTTTGACTTACTTCATTGAATGAAGGCAGGAGTAGTTGCTTATTATTTTCAGTACATTGTAAGCGCTTTATATGCTTAGAAGGCCTTCTTTCGATTTAGAGATCACACCACCTAGTAAGTGCTAATGAATGATGTGAAGCACCTTGGATTGTGTGATTCTACATAACACATTAAAATGATATCGCTTACATTTGGCTATTATCTATTTCGTAGTGGGGGTGAAGTTGAAGGAGTTGTTGTCTTCTACAAGAGGAGAAACGATGGGAGTTGTACATGAATTAGTATTACCTATCAAGTCCTGGATCGGAGTGAAAACACATGGAGTCGGAAACCGCTAAAACAACGTTAACCATGACATCTTTACGTAAAGAGAGCAGATTACGAACGGCAGCAACCTTGTTCCGCAAAGACTGGCAGCTGTATTCACTATTAATCCTTCCCATCATTTATCTCCTTATTTTCAAATATGGGCCGATGATTGGTAATGTGATTGCGTTCAGACGTTTTGTTCCAGGGGGAAGTATATTTGGAGAAACATGGGTTGGATTAAGGTACTTCAAAATGTTTATTGAGGACCCCACTTTCTGGAGAGTATTCGGTAATACGCTGATGTTGGGCGGACTTGCGTTACTTTTTACATTCCCAGTTCCAATCATTTTTGCTTTGATGCTTAACGAAGTGAAGAGTAAACGATTCAAAAAGTTTGTACAGACCGCGTCTTATCTGCCTCATTTTCTGTCCATCGTTATCGTTGCGGGTATGATCCTGCAGCTGACAGCAGTGAATGGTTCCATTAATGGATTGGTGGCTTTTTTCACCGGAGACAATATTCCTTTTATGCAGCGGGCTGAGTGGTTCAGAACAATCTATATCACTTCAGAGGTATGGCAGGGTATGGGTTGGGGAGCAATTCTGTATTTGGCTGCACTGACAACAATTGATGATTCTTTGTATGAAGCTGCGCGTATCGATGGTGCCAATCGGTGGAAGCAAACGATTCATGTAACGATACCAGGGATCTTGCCAACGATTGTGACGTTATTGATTTTGAACATGGGTAATTTCCTGGCTGTTGGATTTGAAAAGATCTTACTCTTGTACAATCCGCTGATCTACGAGACATCTGATGTGATCTCCACTTACCTGTATCGGGTCGGACTGGAATCCAGTAATTTCAGTTATGCTACCGCAATTGGCTTGTTCGAATCGCTGATCGGTCTGATTCTGGTGTTCTCCGTAAATGCCATCTCACGCAGACTGACACAAAGAAGCTTATGGTAAAGGAGGAGCATCATGCAGGAATCCAGATCTTATAAGGTATTTAAAGTGTTCAATGTCATCTTTCTGTTATTCGTGGTATTTATAACGCTCTATCCATTCTTGAATGTCGTGGCACAATCCTTCAGCAGTGAGTCCTATATTAATTCCGGGAAAGTTAGTCTGTTCCCAAGAGGGTTCAATGTGGAGACTTATAAAACCATCTCACGTGACAGCATGTTCTGGACCAATTATAAAAATACGATTATTTATACCGTGGTAGGCACGTTAATCTCCATGTTCATGACGACTATTTTCGCATATGCCCTGTCCAAAAAGAGGTTGATGGGTCGCAAGTTTCTGACGATGTTCGCCGTGTTCACGATGTTCTTCAGTGGTGGATTGATTCCTAACTATGTCTTGATTAATTCTCTTGGCTTCAACAACACCATGTGGGCACTTGTTGTTCCTGGCGCAATTAGCATATACAACATGCTGATCATGAAGTCATTTTTTGAAAATATGCCTGAAGAACTGGAGGAAGCTGCCTCCATTGACGGTTTGAACACCTACGGGATCTTGCTACGCATTATTTTGCCGCTTAGTAAAGCAGTTATGGCAACCATGGTGCTGTTCTACGCAGTGGGCCATTGGAATTCCTGGTTCCCAGCCTTTCTGTATTTGGACAAAAAAGAACTGTTCCCAGTCACCATTTATTTGCGCAATATGATTGCAGGAGCGACGAGTGGAGCATCTGCCGGTGCAACCTCAGCTGATAACCTGACACAGATTGCTGCCAATATTAAGTCAGTAACGATGGTATTAACCATCTTGCCGATACTCACCATCTATCCATTTGTCCAAAGGTACTTTGTAACCGGTATCATGTTAGGGTCTGTTAAACAGTAATACGTAGCAGCTATATAAATTGAACTAAAGATGATTTACACGGAACACTCCGATGACAGAATAACCTTTCAATCGCTGTTATCCCCAGATTTTTTCGATTCCCTTTTTAAAAGGGAAAATCCGGTGATAAAGGCGAGGTTTATGCTTCCGATGCAGCTTTCTTTCAGAAAGCTTTTAGCTCCGCTTTTTCAGGTTTTTTCTGTCCTCTCCGTTTTGTGTAAATGAATAGTTCAATTTATATAGAATGATTCACATGATTACTTTTAGAGATTGATTAAAAAGTTTTAAGGCAAGGTCAACCTAAACCAAATTCAGGGGGATAACCTAAATGAATCAAAAGCCACGTAAGTTTGTCGGTAAAATGGTGTTGGCAACAATGATGACCGTCGTTCTGGCAGCATGTAGCAGCGGTACTGGTACTGGAGGTGACGTCACAGAAGTTCAGACCAAAGCAGCGATGGAGACGTATAATGTAGGGGATACATTCAAGGCAACTGAGCCGTTTAATCTCTCCATCCTATATAGTGATCAACCTAGTTATCCATACAAAAAAGACTGGTTACTTTTTGATAAAATCACCGAACTGACGGGTGTTACGCTTGAGCCAACGATTGTACCCATGAGCGATTACTCCCAGAAGAGATCTCTGTTGATTAGCTCCGGTGATGCACCACTGGTTATTCCTAAAACGTACCCAGGTGAAGAGTCTGCATTTGTATCTTCCGGTGCGATCTTGCCGATTAGCGATTATATTGATTTGATGCCGAACTTCAAGGATAAAGTGGAAAAATGGGGATTGGAAGATGAACTCGAAGGACTTCGACAGGAAGATGGAAAGTACTATGTACTTCCGGGTCTTCATGAAGAAGTATGGCCAGATTACACACTGCTCGTAAGAACAGATGTCTTTGAAGAAAATAACATCGCCATCCCGACCACATGGGACGAATTGTATGATGCAGCCAAAAAGCTGAAAGAGATCTACCCGGATTCCATTCCGTTTTCGGACCGATTCCAATTCAATAGTACGTTGAACATCGCTGCTACCGGCTTTGGTACCAAGGGTGGATGGGGGTTTGGTAACGGATTGACGTATAAGGAAGATCAGGATCAATTTGTGTACACGGCTACAACACCAGAATACAAAGAGATGCTAACGTACTTTAACAAGTTGGTATCCGAAGGATTGCTGGACAAAGAAAGTTTTACACAGGATGATGATCAGGCAGTACAAAAATTTGTATCCGGCAAATCCTTTATTATTAACGGCAATTCCCAAACGGTGGTGCTGCACCGAAATGATATGAACAAAACGCTGGGAGAAGGTAAATACTCTGTTGCGAAGATTACAGTTCCTGGTGGACCAAAAGGGCAATTAATGTCCGGCTCCAGACTTGAAAACGGTGTCATGTTCTCCGGAAAAATTCAAAAGAGCGAAAATTTCAAAGCCATTATGCAATTTGTCGATTGGCTGTACTACAGTGATGAGGGGCAAGAGTTCGCCAAGTGGGGCGTAGAAGGTGAAACATTCACCAAAGAAGATGGAAAACTCAAATTGGTAGAAGACGTTAACTACAATGGTTTGAATCCAAAAGGCACGAAGGACTTGCGTATTGACTTTGGCTTCTCTGGGGGTGTATTTGCCTATGGGGGTACCACAGATCTGCTGCAATCGATGTTTAGTGAAGAAGAGTTGAAATTCCAGCAAGACATGAAGGATACCAAGGAAGTGATCCCGGCAGAACCACCGATTCCTTACTCTTCAGAGGATCGTGAACGGGTGACACTTCTGAGTACACCACTGAAAGACTATTCGGATCAAAATACACTTAAATTTATCTTGGGTGAGCGGGACTTGTCTGAATTCGATACATTTGCCAAAGAGCTGGAGAGTCAAGGATTATCCAATTATCTGAAGCTGGCCAATGATACGTACAAAGCCTACAAAGAAAACAAGCAATAATATAGTTGATGTTGGCCAGATTACCGTTTCACACCGATATATAAGTGGAACGGTAATTTGTGCTAAGATGAATGAATACGGCTGATAGAAAGAGGTCTAGGCATGTCACTTAATCAAAAAATTAGAGGCTCGACCCGGGCATATTCATATAACCTGTTAAAAGAACGAATTCTTCACCTGGAACTTAAGCCGGGTACCAAGATTTCAGAGAAAGAGATTGCAGATGAACTGCAGGTGAGCAGAACACCCGTTAGAGAAGCATTCATGAAGCTTGCTGAAGAAGAACTGCTGGACATTATTCCCCAGAGTGGAACGATCGTCTCTCATATTAATCTGGAGCATGTGGAAGAAGGCAGGTTTATGCGGGAGAAGATGGAGAAGGAAATCGTGACTTTGGCTTGTGTTTCTTTTCCTGAGGAGTCCCGGTTCAGACTCGAAACCAACATTGCAATGCAGGAAGTATGTATAGGAAAAAATAATTTCTATCGACTGTTCGAACTGGATGAAGAGTTTCATCAGATTTTATTTCAGGGCACAGGGAAGCTGAGAACGTGGAAAATGTTGCAACAGCTTAACATCCCGTTTAATCGGTTGCGTTTATTACGTCTAGCGGAGGACTCCAACCTGGAGGTCATTATCTCGCAGCACAAAGAGATTTATCGACTTATCACAGAGCGTAATACGGAGCAAGCGGTTCAGGTGATGGAAGCTCATCTCAGACTTGTCGTGATTGAACAGGAATCGATAAAAGCAAAATACCCACATTATTTTATCTAGCACGTAGATGTTGTAGAATACTCTCCATGCAAAAACCCCTGTTCTAATGAACAGGGGTTTTCGTTAGGCAAGCAAGTGCAACACGAGAGTGTTAGGCTTGTTTGATAAACGTAGGATCAGGATACGGATCTGCAATCCAGCCATCCTTTTCGATGAACAGACGTACAGCAATGATCTGTTTGTTCTCCATTAAAGTGAAGAAGTGCGGTGTATTCTCCGGTACGGAGATGACGTCTCCAGGAGACAGTTCTACATTAAAGTAGCCTACATCATCTGTAGCTTTGATAACAAAGATTCCTTTACCGGCAACAATTGCACGGATCTCGTCTTCAGCGTGGGTGTGGATCTCTTCGAACTTGGCCAGTTTTTCTTCGATATCTGGCGTCTGTTCGGACAGCGTGATGACATCCCAGATCTGATATCCGCGACGTGCAGCCAAATCTCTGATTTCATAATCGTAAGTTTCCAAAACCTCGGTTTTCTGATCATCAGTCAATCCAAAGTTATTTTGCAGATCAGTGTTCAGTTTGGATGCGTCCCACTTCTCATATAATACTTCGTATTTGTTCAAGAAATTTCGAACGTTTTCGTCACCAGTGATGCGTTCGTTCGTATTTCGGATTACAATTTCAGCCATGTTCTTTCCCTCTTTTCCACTTGGTTTAATTGAATTATATCGGATTGCTCTGTTTTTGTCGATTCTCAAATTCCGTTCATATTCGAGCAAACCCGCCATCTTACGGGAGCAAAACCGATCTTTCACATTAAGTTAGTTTCTGTTAAACTAAGATTTAACGTTTTGCGGGGGTGAAGATATTGGATAAGCTTAGTCTACACGATGCATTAAAACAACGAATATTAATCCTCGACGGTGCAATGGGGACCATGATTCAACAAGTTGATCTGACTGGTGAAGATTTTGGCGGCGAAGATCTGGATGGATGTAATGAAATGTTAGTGCTTACTCGTCCAGAGCTAATCCAGCGCATTCATGAAGAATATCTTGAAGCTGGCGCTGATCTGATTGAAACCAATACATTTGGTGCAACATCAGTCGTACTTGCAGAATACGATATTCAGGATCGTGCACGGGAGATCAACCTGGAAGCAGCCAGAATTGCGAAAGCTGCAGTTGATCGCTTTTCTACACCAGAATCTCCACGTTATGTGGTAGGTGCGATGGGACCAACAACCAAAACACTGTCAGTTACTGGGGGAGTAACGTTCCAGGAACTTATCGACAGTTATTTGGAGCAAGCGCTTGCTTTAATAGAGGGAGGCGTTGATGCGCTACTGCTTGAAACCTCACAGGATACCCTCAATGTAAAAGCAGGCAGCATTGGAATTCAGCAGGCCTTTGAACAGAGTGGCATTACACTGCCACTGATGATATCAGGAACAATAGAACCAATGGGTACGACCCTTGCAGGTCAGAACATCGAATCCTTTTATATATCCTTAGAACACCTTAACCCAATTTCGGTAGGACTAAACTGTGCTACAGGTCCGGAGTTCATGCGTGATCACATTCGCTCGCTTTCCGGAATGGCATCGGTTGCCGTTAGTTGTTACCCGAACGCGGGTCTTCCGGATGAGAATGGTAATTATCATGAGTCACCAGATTCTCTTGCTCAGAAGATTGGTGCTTTTGCCGAACAGGGCTGGTTGAATATTGCTGGTGGATGTTGCGGAACAACTCCCGCACATATTCGTGCTATGCGCGATACACTTGCCCAGTACCCCCCAAGAGAAATGAACGGAACACACCCACCTGCATTGTCAGGTATAGAACCGATCTACATCGAACAGGACAATCGCCCATATATGGTCGGAGAGCGTACGAACGTGTTGGGATCACGGAAGTTCAAACGGCTCATTGTTGAAGGCAAGTATGAAGAAGCTTCGGAAATTGCTCGTGCTCAAGTGAAAAATGGAGCGCACATTGTCGATGTATGTGTACAAGACCCGGACCGTGAAGAGTCTGAAGACATGGTGAAGTTCCTTGAACTTGTTGTGAAAAAAGTAAAAGTTCCACTCATGATCGATACGACAGATGCTTCAGTAATTGATCTGGCCCTCCAGTATTCCCAGGGTAAAGCGATAATTAACTCCATTAACCTTGAGGATGGCGAAGAGAAGTTTGAGCTGATCACGCCATTGCTGCATAAATATGGTGGTGCGGTTGTCGTAGGAACGATTGATGAACGCGGTCAGGCGATTAGTCGGGAGGACAAGCTGGACGTAGCCAAGCGCTCTTACGATCTATTGGTGAACAAATATGGACTCAAACCAGAAGACCTGATTTTTGATACGTTGGTGTTCCCTGTAGGCACTGGAGATGAACAGTACATCGGTTCAGCCAAAGAAACCATTGAAGGAATAAGAGTGATTAAGGAAGCGATGCCTGAATGTCATACGATACTTGGGATCAGTAACATTTCATTCGGACTGCCTGAAGCAGGCCGTGAAGTGCTGAACTCCGTATTTTTGTATGAATGTACCAAAGCAGGTCTCGACTATGCGATCGTGAACACAGAGAAACTGGAACGTTATGCGTCCATTCCGGAAGAAGAACGCAGACTCTCGGAAGAGCTTTTATATAACACGAATGATGACACACTGGCGGCGTTCGTAGCGGCGTTCCGTAACAAGAAGGTTGAGAAGAAGGAAAAAATCTCGAACCTTTCATTAGAAGAGCGTCTCGCTTCATATGTTGTGGAAGGAAGTAAAGAGGGATTGCTGCCGGATCTCGAACAGGCACTTGCCAAATACACAGCACTTCAAGTGATTAACGGTCCACTGATGCGGGGGATGGAGGAAGTAGGTCGTCTCTTTAACAACAATGAGTTGATTGTAGCTGAGGTGTTGCAGAGTGCGGAGGTTATGAAGGCTTCTGTAGCATATCTGGAGCAATTCATGGAGAAGAACGAGACTTCGGTTAAAGGCAAGATCATTCTGGCCACGGTTAAGGGTGATGTGCATGACATCGGTAAAAACCTGGTAGAGATCATCCTGTCCAATAACGGTTACCGGATCATTAATTTGGGTATAAAAGTACCACCAGAACGTATCATTGAGGCATACCGGGAAGAAAAAGTCGATGCGATCGGCCTCTCGGGTCTATTGGTAAAATCAGCGCAACAGATGATTCTTACCGCTCAGGATTTGCGAACAGCAGGTATTGATGTGCCTATTATGGTTGGCGGAGCGGCGCTAACACGTAAATTCACCAAAAATCGTATCCGTCCTGAATATAACGGAATGGTTGTATATGCTAAAGATGCGATGGACGGTCTGGATCTGGCGAACAAATTGATGAATCCCGTTACACGTGAAGCGATGCAACTGGAGATGGAAGCTGAAAAAGAAGCTGATGCTTCAGGTGCTGTAGCTGTTCAGGCACTTCCAGAACTTACGCGAGTGGAACGTTCGGATATTGCTGTAGATCATCCGGTTCTTGTACCGCCTGATCTGGAGCGGCATACGATGCGCAACTATCCGTTATCACACATTCTGCCATACGTGAACATGCAGATGTTGCTTGGACATCATCTGGGGTTACGCGGTTCAGTAGAACAGCTGCTTGCTTCGGGAGATAAGAAGGCTACCGATCTGAAAGCAGTCGTGGATGATATTATGCAAGAGGCTGTTCGTGACGGGATTATTCAGGCGCATGCCATATATCGTTTCTTCCCGGCTCAGTCCAGTGGTAACAGCATCATCATCTATGATCCAAAGGACACCAGCAATATTTTGCATACATTTACGTTCCCACGTCAAAAAGTCGAGCCATTCCTGTGCTTGTCCGACTTCCTGAAGCCTGTTGAATCCGGTCAAATGGATTACGTTGGATTCATGGTTGTTACTGCTGGACACGGGGTACGTGAACTATCCACGGCGTGGAAAGATCAAGGGGATTACCTTCGCTCGCATGCTCTGCAATCCGTAGCACTCGAGGTAGCAGAGGGATTAGCTGAGCGTGTGCATCATATGATGAGAGATATCTGGGGATTTCCTGATTCTGCGCAAATGACCATGAAGCAACGTCACGGTGCACGTTATCAGGGGATCAGGGTATCCTTCGGATATCCAGCTTGTCCGGATTTGGAAGACCAGGGACCGCTGTTCAAGTTGCTGCAGCCTGAGGATATCGGTGTGGAATTGACGGAAGGTTTCATGATGGAGCCTGAAGCTTCCGTATCAGCGATGGTATTCAGCCATCCGCAAGCTAAATATTTTAACGTAGAAAAGGCATAAATCAGTTGAGTGTCAGGCAAAGCCCTCCGCATTGTCGGAGGTTTTTTGCTGGCAACAGAAAGAGGTGCGATCCAGAATGGAACTATATTTCCTGGGAACTAATGCTGGTGTACCTACGCTACAACGGAATGTAACTTCCATTGGGCTACGCATGTTGGATGAGCGCAGAGCTTTGTGGTTGTTTGACTGCGGGGAAGGAACGCAGCACCAGATTTTAAGTTCGCCGCTTAAACTAAGCAAATTGGAGAAAATATTCATTACTCACCTGCATGGTGATCATGTATTTGGACTTCCAGGACTGCTTTCGAGCAGAGCCTATCAGGGTGGCACTACACCATTAACGGTATATGGTCCGCCAGGTACGGAACGAATGATTAGTACAACAATGGAGCTTAGCCAATCCCGGGTTAACTATGATTTGAATATCGTGGAACATACGGGCGGAGTCTTATTCGAGGATGACAGTTTTATCGTGGAAGCTGCATTGCTTGAGCATCGGATTGACAGCTATGGATACCGGATCACGGAAAAAGATCGTCCAGGAAGCCTGGACCCAGCCAAACTGGCGGAATATGGTTTGAAACCAGGTCCATTATTCGGCCGGCTGAAACGTGGAGAAACTATTATGCTGGATAACGGTCATTCGCTTCGTCCTGAAGATGTGTTGGGAGCGCCAAAACGCGGCATGGTGATTACCATATTGGGTGATACACGTCCATGTGACAATGTACAGCCTCTTTCCATCAATGCAGATGTACTTGTACATGAAGCTACATTCATGCATGATCTGGCCGATACAGCGCATGAGTACTATCATAGTACCTCAAAACAAGCGGCAGAAGCGGCTAGAGCAGCGAATGTAGGGCAATTGATTATGACTCACTTCAGCTCACGTTATAAGGATGAGGATCAACTGCAGCCACTTTTGGAGGAAGCACAGTCCGTATTCCCGAATACCAGACTTGCAAACGAACACCAGCTTATTCCTGTCGTGCATCGCAAGCAAGAATCTTAACCATAATTGCGAACCAATGCACAGGTAAACACGTCACATGAAGAACCGGGTAATTGCACGGGACTGAGGGAGAGGAGCTCCCGCGGTCCCTTTTGCAATCTGGTCAGAAAGCGTGTAGGATGGGCAATATGAAGAGGGAAATGATTCAAATTATTTTCCGGGAAAGCGCAGGAAATGACAAGCTTGTACAGAAGACGCGCGAGTTAAACCGTCGGTGTTCGATGCGGTTCGACTTGTTGCGTGCATATGTCAGCAAGCCATTATTTTTTGCCTGAATACATAGGTTCGCGGTCAAGTTCGAGGTAAATGATTAAGGACATGAAACGTTAATGGAATAAAGAAAGGAAGTGCTGTGTGTGATTAAGGCCTATCTGATTGACTTGGATGGTACGCTCTATCATGGCAGACATCGTATCGAAGGAGCCGATCAGCTTATTCGAACACTGCAGGAGCTAGGAAAGCCGTATTTATTCGTAACTAATAATTCTTCCCGTACACCACAAGGTGTGGCAGATCATCTGAACGGGATGGGCATACCTGCCGACGCGTCTGAGGTATGTACTTCTGCTGTGGCGGCTGCTGAATATGTTGCTGAAGAGTCCCCGGGTGCAAAAGTGGCATGTATTGGAGAAGCAGGACTGCTGGAAGCCATAGAAGAAGCAGGACTACAGCTGACGGAAGATGCACCAGATTACGTGATACAGGGGATTGATCGTGAATTTTCCTACCATAAACTGACTAAGGCACTCCGGTGGATTAATGCGGGATCAAAATTCATTATGACCAACCCGGACTTGCAACTCCCTTCGGATGATGGGCTGACGCCCGGAGCCGGAACGATTGGAGCAGCAATTGAAGCCGCAACCGGCGTTCATCCTACCGTTATTGGCAAGCCATCGAGTGTTATAATGAAGTCAGCTATTAGCCGGCTAAACCTGGCGTCTCATGAAGTGGCAGTGATCGGAGACAATATGCGAACCGATATTGCAGCTGGAGTGGCAGCAGGGTGCGAGACGCTGTTGGTACTTACCGGTGTAACAACACGAGATAATATGGATGGACACATTCAAGCAGCCAAGGCTCGACCTGATCATGTGTTTGAAGATTTACATAAATTGATGGAGTGGCTGTCGCAACAGACAGACCAAGCTTCCAAAAAGGGGTAATGTATGATGCCGGAACTGCCGGAAATGGAAAATTACCGGACCTTGCTGTCCGAGAAAATACTTGATCTACCGATTACAGGTGTTGTAATCAATCGGGATAAAACGATAAATACGGAGCCTGATCTGTTTATCAATGAACTTACAGGTAATCGCATCATATTTGTTGAGCGCCGAGCGAAACATCTGATTTTCCACTTGGCTAATGGCAAACGGCTGGTGCTGCACCTCATGTTGGGCGGTATGATTTTTTGGGGCACGGAAGAGGAGCGCCCTGATCGTTCCACACAGGTGGAAATCCAGTTTGGGGATCACATTTTATTCTTCATAGGTCTGCACTTGGGGTACTTACATCTGCTCACCTCAAAAGAAACCGAAGAAGCGATGTCTGATCTTGGACCTGAACCTTTGGATCGACGGATGAACGTGGAACGTTTTGCTTCTCTGTTGAAAGGTCGTCGGGGTACACTTAAGACAACGTTGGTAAACCAGCATATCATTGCAGGGATTGGCAACTGTTATTCCGATGAGATTGCGTTTGCTGCCGGTCTGAGACCAAGCTCCAAAACGCAGAACATCGCGACTTCACCAGAGCTGACGGAGCGCTTGTTCCATTCGATGCAGTCCGTGTTGCGCGAAGCAGCTTCTGAGGGCGGTTATATGGAAATGCCGCTGATGCAAGGGGATACGAAGACAGGAAGTTTTGACGAGCAATGTCGCGTATACGATCGGGAAGGCGAGAATTGTCCGCGATGTGGGGGAACGATTGAACGAGTGGAAATTACGGGCAAAAAGGCATTCTTCTGTCCGAAATGCCAGCATGAGGCCTAAATCCGGAATCGGGGCACATGTCAGCACCAGAGGCGGATTTCTTCAGGCAGCCAAAAGAGCACATGCGATGGGGGCAACGGCATTTCAGTATTTTCCGAAAAACCCGCGTAGTCTTGGCCTGAAAAGTCTGGACCTCAAGGATGCTGAGCAGTGCAGGGATTGGTGTGAACAGCAGGGACTGGCTTCCATTGCACATTCACCCTATCCTACGAATCCGGCGTTGGGCATGACCCGTGGAGAGGCGGGGTTTCATGCTACGACAGCGTCTATTCGCAATGACCTTGAAATTTCAAATGCTTGCGGTTCTGTTGGGACGGTGGTCCATTTTGGGCATATCAAAACGAGCGATCCGCTGGAGGGTTATCAGAACCTCATTCATTGTCTGGATACTGCCTTGGAGAATTGGGATGGTCATTCGAAAGTGCTGCTTGAAAATCAGGCAGGTGATCATGGCCCCATGGGCACGACAATGGAAGAAATGATACAGATTCGCAAATTAAGCCGATATCCGGAGCATATTGCTTTTTGTTTTGACACATGCCACGCTTTTGCTTCAGGCTTGTGGTCGTCAGGCAACGAAGCGGCGATGCTAGATAAGGGCAGGATGCTCGGGTACTGGGATGATGTTGCAGCGGTGCATTTCAATGATTCCAAATATGCGTCCGGTTCGTGTAAGGATAGACATGCAAGGATCGGACAGGGTTATATCGGATATGAGTCAATGAAAGCATTGTTAAATGCGCCTGAGTTCCAAAAAGCGGTTGTTGTGCTCGAGACAGAAACGGGAGAAGATGGAACGCACCATGATGATATAGCGCTCATGCGTTCCTGGTTATAATGGGGAGAGGAGCGATTGCATGCATGTTTTTTTGGATGACTATCGGGCGTGTCCGAAAGGATTTGTTCTGGCAACGAATGCGGAAGAGTGCCTGATGCTGCTAAGAGAAGGTGACGTGGACATTTTGTCTCTGGATTATGAGCTTGGTCCTGATTCGCCTAACGGCGGTGAGGTTGCAGCATCCATTGTACGAGAAGGTTTATTTCCGCGCGAAATCTATTTGCATACGTCCAGTATGTTTGGGAAACGTCAGATGTACGAGATGTTATATAGCAATAAACCTGATTCGGTAACCATTCATAATGGTCCAATGACGGGTGAGGTCATGCTGCGTGTTGCTGCGGGAGAAGACAGCTAATGAAGCCAATTACATCCAAAATGTTAATGCGCGGCGTATGGGAAGGCATGCCACAGGCTGTATTTATATTTACCCCTTTATGTGGGACATGTGCGGCAGCCCGGCGTATGTTGGAGGTCGTTGAGCACATGCTGCCAGAAGGTATTTTATCCGAAATGAATATTCATGACATTCCTGAACTTGTACAACAATTTCAAATTTCAAGCGTACCCGCAGTGATGCTGTTTGACGGCCAGCAAGATGTTCCAAAAATGGTTTATCGGATGAGCTCTGTGGAGCATTTGCTCTCGGAGATCCGGAAGGCGGTGCTGAAATGAGTATAATTTCAATGGAACATGTCTCACTTAGACGAGAAGAGAATCAGATTTTGGATAACGTGCATTTACGCATCGAACAAGGTGAACATTGGGTTATTCTGGGTCGGAATGGTTCTGGAAAAACAACGTTGCTGGAAATGATGAACGGATATATGTTTCCAAGTCAGGGACGCATTGAAGTACTGGGTAATCTGTATGGACAATGTGACGTAAGGGAAGTTCGTAAGGAAATCGGTTATATTAGCCAAACGTTGATTGAGAAATTAACACCCCGAGATCCGGTATGGGAGGTCGTCGCTACAGGAGCTTATGCTTTTTTGCGTTTTTATCAGACGATTCCTGATGAAGTGAAAGCCAAGGCGATGAGTTTGTTGGATGATATGGGCTTTGCCAACCTGGCCAACAACCCGCTTGGAACGTTATCTCAGGGAGAGCGCAAAAAAGTCATGCTTGCTCGTTCATTAATGGCTGAGCCAAAATTGCTGATTATGGACGAGCCTTGTGCCGGGCTAGACTTATATGAACGTGAGAAAATGCTGGCTGAGATTGATCGTCTGCGCCAGCGTAACATTACAGTTGTGTATGTAACACATCATGTTGAAGAGATCGTACCTTTGTTTACGCATGTTGCTTTGATCCGCGATGGACGTATTGCTGCGGCAGGCCCCAAGCATGAAGTTTTGACACAAGATACAATTAAGCATACGTACGATGTCCCTGTCGATATCCAGTGGGATGACGGTCGTCCTTGGATACGCGTACGTTCTGGAGGGTAACACATTTTGAGTACACAATCGTCTTGGGAAGAAGGCAACTTCTCCCGTTTTATCTGCACAGCCAATCATGGCTTTGCCCCTTATGCACAGGAAGAGTTGCGCCGTACATTTGGTGCGGTCAAGAGCACAGTACTCGTACCAGGAGAAATTTTGCTTGCGGGTCTGCCTGTAGCGGAGGAAGAAGTTGCAGGTAAACTGTTGGAAGAGTATCCAACGTTTTTGCGTCATATTCAACCTGTCCAGTTTCAGGAGAATACAGAAAATTCGGAGCAGTCTATCGAGAAATTGATTGCATTTGTGTTGAATCATAAGGAACTGACCGGTTCTTCTGTCGTACTGCAGGTACGGAAGACAGAAGGGGCCTTTTGGCAAGAAAATGCAGCCTCATTGAAGCAATTGCTAACTGAAAAGCTGGATGAGCTAGGTTGTGAATGGGTTGTACGTGATGCTGAATATGTCATTTCTGTATTTGCTGCGAATGATATGTTGTATGCTGGCGTATCCAGACCTGAACAGAACCTGTCAGACTGGAGCGGGGGAGCCGTACGTTTTCAAAAAGAAGATGGACAGATCTCGCGTGCTAAGTTCAAATTGCTTGAAGCCGAGCAAACGTTTGGCATTGACTTTACTTCATTTCATAAAGCACTTGATATCGGTGCAGCACCAGGTGGATGGACCTCGTTCCTGCTTGAACGCGGGCTTGAAGTAACGGCGGTAGATCCGGCGAAGATGGATGCAACGCTGCTGGCATCACCAAAACTGACTTTCTTGAAGAAAAACGCAGGGGATGTACGCTTCCGCGAAGGAGAATTCGACCTGCTCGTATGTGATATGAGTTGGAGTCCCAAGCTGATGAGTCGACTTGTATCAGACCTTCTATATAGTCTGCAACCCGGGGGAACAGCGATTGTTACCGTGAAGTTATTGCATAAAAAACCGCTCGCACTCATTAAGGATGTTATCGATACGTTTGAGCGTTCGCGGATGCAGATTCAACGTTCCAAGCAGTTGTTCCATAACCGGGAAGAGATCACACTCTATATGGTCAAATATTAAGAGATCTAGCCTTGATTAAAGCAGCTAAAGGTATTATGAAATTGATTCGATTAAGCTCATTAAATTTTGTGCTTTACAATCTATTCCTGCCTGTACTATAATGATACCAATAATAACCATAACAAGTCTGAGGGAAAGCATCCCGAAGTGAACGAAACCGGATATCCGGTCTGTTCTTCTTCGGTGAAGCTTTCCCTTTTTTTGTTGTGTATTTGAAGGAGGAATTGATATGAGACATCCGGCCAGGCTGGAACACGGAAGCCTGCTGGGAGGGAGATATCGTATCGTATCCATTCTGGGTACAGGCGGAATGAGCCATGTATACGAGGCGGAGGATCTGAAGTTGCCGGGCAAGATATGGGCAATTAAAGAAAGCGTAACGATTATGCCATATGAAGGCAGTATGGAGACGGAAGCCGCTCTTCTGACATCACTTCGCCATCCAAGATTGCCGCAAATTGTTGATTTTTTTGTCCCGGATGAAGATGGGTACACATACTTGGTGATGGAATACATCGACGGGTTAACGCTCAGTGAGTATTTCAAGCAGTGTCGTGGGAAGATCCCGATGGAGCAGTTGACGGAGCTTGTACTTCAATTGCTGGATGTGTTGAGTTATTTGCATAATCTGAATCCACCTGTGATCTATAGGGATCTGAAACCATCAAACATCATGATCACGCCGGAACATGAAGTAAGATTAATTGATTTTGGCATCGCCAGAAGCTACAAAGCGCAAAATGCAGAAGATACGGTCAAGTTGGGAACAGCTGGTTTCGCCGCACCTGAACAATATGGTTCAGGTCAGACCGATGCCCGTTCAGATCTATATGGACTTGGAGCATTGCTCCTGTATCTTATGACAAGTGGTGCGTATACGGAATGGATTCAGGGTGTGGAAAGCTCTATCCGAAGTGATGTTCCGCGGACATACATGCCTGTGGCGAGAAGACTGTTAAGGTATAATGCCGAAGAGCGATTCCAATCTGCCGATGAGGTGCGGAAGGAACTGCTCCGAATACCCGGGGGAATAACGCCTAGTGGAGATGCGACGATATCCTTGAATGGGGGAACAAGAGTTATTGCCTTGACTGGTGCTTCATCTGGTGTAGGGGTTACCCACACAGCCATAGCTATTAGTCACTATCTCGAAAGGCAAAACTTCAAAGTAGCTGTGATTGAAATGTCACCTCGCTCTCAATCCTTTGCAAGAATCCAACAAATCGCTCAAGCGGGTAAACCGGTGCCGGCAGGCAGACAGTTTGCAGTGGATGGTGTGCATTATTGGAAACAATCCGGGCGAGCGGATATTTTGTCTTTGCTTGGGGGGAGCTATCAATTCATCGTGATGGATCTTGGAAGTGGTCAGGACCAGAATAGGTTGGAAGAATTCCTGCGTGCAGATCTGCCGATTGTTATAGGCTCAGGTGCTGAATGGAGACAGGCGGAGATTGGCGCTTTTGTTCGATCTCATCATCGGTATCCACGAGAGAAATGGATATATTGTCTGCCCTTGGCAGCAAGTGAGGCTGTTCAGCGCATTCGTAAAGCTCTGGATACATCGAGTGTATATGCTCTGCCGTTACATATTGATCCTTTTGACAAGGACGCACAGATGGATAAAGTGTTTTCTCATATTTTAACGCATATGATGGCACAGCAGCCCAAGAAACGTTCGTTCTTTTCACGAAGGAAAGTACATGATTAGAGGAGATTACGAAAGGAGAGCCTCTGTTGTCTAAATTAAGAAAACAAAGCCGTCAACTGATCTATGCCGGGCTTATCGGAGCAGGAACTATAGGGTTGGTGTTCGGAGGATATGTTATTTACAATGTCAAAACGATGGGTGATGTCAGGTCAGCCGTAGAAGCCCGTTATTTATCGGCATATGAGGAAAAGGAAGCTGAATTAAAGCAACAATGGGATTCGGGAGCACAAGGATGGGTTACGATTCGGGATATTGAAGCAGGTGAACCGATCTTACCGGAGGATCTGAAGCTCATTGCTGTTCCGGATGCACAAGCACCGCGAAATCTCTGGTCCAGTACCAAGCAGATGGAAGGCCAAGTGGCCAAAATAGAGTTGAAAAAAGGAACAGCCATTACCACCGAAATGGTGTATGAGGATACGCCGGCTCCGCCCGATTTAAGAAATCGAGAGCTGCAAGTTGTCCTACTGCCGTCTTCACTCGTTAGAGGAGATATTATTGATGTGCGTATCCAGTTCCCCACAGGACAGGACTATGTTCTCTTATCGAAGAAGAAAGTGGAACGACTCAATGCAGCTACCTTATGGATTACGATGACGGAGGAAGAAATTCTGTCACTCTCAAGTGCAATTGTAGATGCCTATTTACATAAAGCTTCAATCTATGCCTTAACCTATGTAGAACCACAGTTTCAGACACCTGCAATCGCGACGTATCCTGCCAATTCAGAAGTGTTAAAACTGCTGGAGAGTGATCCGAATATTGTTCGACGAGCCGAACAGGAATTATCCAGACAGGTGCGAAGTTCGCTTGAAAGTTCACTGGCCGCCTCCATGACAGCACCGTCAAAAGGGGTTGAACAGGATGTGGCACAATCCTCAGTTACATATAACAGTCGTCCATCAGCCAATAATCCGGCAACGTCGGATGGAGTGATGTGGAATGATGGTTCAGCAAACGAAGCAGGAGCTAATTCTGGAAGCGTAAATGATCCTGCTGATGCTTCACAAACAGAGCAACAGAGCTTGCTAACGGGTGGAGAATAGAGCGGAATCCGAGGTTTACTTTAGAATAATTCAGATAACAGGGAGTTTGAGAAAAAGAAAGGAGTTGTAACATCTATGCATACATGGATCTTTGCGGGTTTATGTGAGAAGAATGATCTGATGTTATATCTTTGCAAGATATTGGCTTCGTCGGGCAACAAGGTCTTGCTCGTAGATGGAACCTTACAACAGAAGTATGGGTACGGTGTAGGTGACAGTCAGCAGTCTTTGCGAATTACGGAATTTGAAGGATTTGATATCGCTTGTCATTTTGTCACTTCAGCAGCTGTAGAGAATCATCTTGAAGTAAATGGAGAGCGCTTGGACAGTTATGACTATGTGTTATATGACATGGAGACCTCACATTTTGCTTCGCGTAATCTCTGGCTAACCGCCGATGTAAGAGTCTGGGTGAGTGATTATGAGCGTTACAATCTGGAACGTGGCAAAGGTTGGTTGAAGCGGTTGCTTGAAGAACAGTCATTGCCTGTTGAGTTGTCATTCCAGCGGATTTTGATCAACGGGGTGGACTGCAAGCTTGAAGCTCGTTATCTGTGGGCGTATCTGGAAGGTAGCCCGTTTGGTTGGACAGGAGAACCCTTAGTGCTTCCGTGGGATGAGTTAACAGCGGCGGTTAAGCTTGAGAATGAGCATCATCGCAGAGTTCATCTGGGTCCTCTATCACGAAATTACAAAAAGTCGTTATGTCGCGTTTTCGAGCAGTTAACAGGTTGGGAAAGTGTTCGGAGTCGCCGTGCGATGAAAGAAGCAGAAAGGATGAGAGCATGAGCACCATTACCTTTTGGAGCCCTTTTGCAGGATCAGGTTGCACCTCAAGCACATTAATTAGTGCCTATGCAATGGCACTTCACTATAGGACGAGGGTGTTACTTGTTAATCCAGGCCTTGTCGGAACTGGCACAGAAGCTGCTCTGCCATCCAATGAGACGGTTTCCACAGATTCCGTGTTTTCCTTCGAAGAGGGCGGCTGGGATGCGGTTGAACGGCTGCATTCGAGCGGAAGTCTGAACAAGCACAATCTCAGGGATTATACCAAGCCACTTCTGAAGGAAAGACTTGATTTCCTAACCGGAAGAATTGATGAGATGGAACGTTCCCCACAGGAACATGGTGAGACTGTGAAAAAGCTGCTAAATGTAGCTAACGAGTATTATGATCTGGTTCTTCTGGATGCGGATCATGCTGGTGTCGATTCTCAGCTCAAGCTGCAACAGGCGGACTATGTTGTAATAAATCTTGATCAAAATATGCGGAATTTGGAGTTGTTCTTTGAAGAGATCCTGCCAGAACGAATGAACAATCAGAATAAACATGTTGTAATTAACAAATACGATCCGCATTCACGTGCAACCCTTTCCAATATTCGACGCCGATTCAAATACAAGGGGACGATATCTGCTATACCGTATACAACCGGATACCTGGATGCAATGAATCGGCGAGATGTCGCTAGGTACTTGCAGTTGGAGAGTTTGAGTGAAAATAAGGATACTCGCAAAGGGAGCTTTGCCGCAAGCATGAGCGAACTCGCTCGCCTGATTATGGACGGCGCAGGTATGCGCACGGTTCTGAAGAGGCTGGAAAGGGGAGCCTGAACCTCTGATGATCTGGAATACCATATGGATAAGTTTAATTTTGATTCTATGCCTAACATACATCTGGTTTAAGTATAGAACGTTTCTTCGTGAAAAGAATGCTCGTGTTCCTGAACACGAATCATTCACGATTGACATGTTGATTGAGAAGGTGAAGAACTCACTTCATGAGCTTAGTCATAGTCAACTCGCGGATGCAGGTCTGCACGAAGAAGAATATCGTCGAAGAATCAATCAACGTGCCGAGATGAGAAAAGCCCTGAAAGGCTGTGTCTCAGGCAGTATCAGCGACAAAACATATGTCAAAAATCTGATAGGGGATCTGCTGGTCCGAAGCATAGGTCTGAACAAATCGAATGTAGATGAAGTTATTTTGTTCGCTGAACCTGATTTGTTGACGATCCAGGACCGATTCGAAATTGTGTTCTATCTGTACCGACAGCAATTCGGTGTGGATGCTCTTTCACGAATGATTGATACCTACGATCTTGGCAGGCTGAGAATGGAGGAAGGTTCGGAGGATGGAGGAAGTTATTATATTTCTGAAGAGGATATTCAGTATGTGTTCGAGTGCGAATATCGAGAGCTTGGATTCAGAGAAAAGACGGATATCATCGTGCAACGTATCTACCAGCACTATAAAGGGTTCTCGGTTGTTGATGAGATAAGGGACCAACGTATTGACGGCGTTAGTGGTGGTGTCAGCGGTATGCTTGATGCTGTTCATCATATGGGACTTCGAAAACCGGCTTCATGGAATGATTTGCTGGATCAAGGACTGGAGGATGATGCACATGAAGAACCGCTTAACGGGATGGAAAGCGTATGGGTTTTCTATAAAGGTAAATCCATTCATCTGTCCTTTCTGTCATTCGGCAGCATTCGTGAACTGAAGAGGGTCTGCCAGAACATATACAAATACAATTATCCGGGACAGTTGTCCGAAGCGAGTGGGTACAAGGTGAATGAGATGAAAGACGGCTCCCGTGTCGTTGTTGTTCGTCCTCCTTTTGCAGAATCATGGGCGTTCTTCGTCCGGAAGTTCGATATTCCGAATGCTTCACTTGAACAGTTGATTACGGGTAACAACGCAGATCTGCCAATTACATTGCTTCAATATCTGATGAAAGGAAGCCGAATTACAGCTGTAACCGGGGCACAGGGTTCTGGTAAAACGACGTTGCTTATGGCTATGGTCAAACACATCTATGCATCGTACACCCTTCGGGTGCAGGAGATGGCGTTTGAACTTCAATTAAGACGGATCTATAGCCGACGTAATATTTTAAGTTTCCGAGAGACTGAACACATTTCAGGTCAACAAGGGCTTGATTTGCAGAAAAAAACGGATGGTACCGTCAATATTCTCGGTGAGGTTGCGAGTGATGAGGTGGCCGCATGGATGATCCAAATGTCTCAGGTTGCCAGTCTGTTCACCCTGTTTACCCACCATGCCAAAACGTTTCGTGATCTGGTCTTCTCCCTCCGTAATTCCTTGCTCAAGACAGGTATGTTCCAGCATGAGCATATTGCTGAGGAGCAGGTTGTGAGTGTAATCAACTTCGATGTTCATATGAAGAAAGATGCTGAGGGACGAAGATATATCGAACGAATTACGGAGTGTCTTCCTCGTGCGAATCAAGGTGATAGCGTGGAAGAGAGGGCAGGTTTTACATTTCATAATGTTGTGGAGTACAGAGATGGAGCGTATGTTGCAACAGCTCCAATCTCCTCTGGAAGCATGGTGGATATGCGAGAACAGATGACATTAAAGGATGCCGAGAAGTTTGAACAGTTTATGAAGCAACACTGGGGTGATCAGCATGACAATTAAATGGATTCTGCTCCTCGTATTAAGTATTTGTGCAGGAGGTTTGCTGATTACACTTCTGGTTTTAAGTATGTTACGTCACAGAGGAGGTGGTTCAGCAAGTCAATCCGGCGTGATTTTTGCTCCTAGCGGGAAGGGATTCAAGGGACTGGGATCAATCTTGTTGCAGTCCTACCGTCTTGGAATGAAAGTGCCACTGCTATCAGCTTATATTCTACAGGTGCAGAAACGTATTTCATTCCGCCATGTTGGGGATGAGCCTTCACTTCGCAGGCTGACGATGACTGTGGTTCTGATTATTTTTGGAGGCTATGGAGGCATAAGTGTCATGCTGTTTCTTCTGCAGCCGGGTATCGCTTTCGTAATACTGTCCGTGCTCTGTGCTGTGGTACTAAACAGCCTGGTATTGGATATGTGCCTCAGTCGTATGGAGAAAAGGTTGCTGGTGCAGATGCTGGACCTGTTTGCAGATGTAAGGCATCGATATCATCAGCATGGCATGGTTGAGGAAGCGCTCTATGAAGCTGCTGAAGCAGGTACAGGAGAAGCGGCTGAACAGGTCAGACTAATCTACGAAGCTCTAACTTCTCCAGATCCGAATGAAGCACTTGAGCGTTATTATGAAGTAGCTCCCAACCGTTTTCTCAAAGGATTCGCAGGCGTTTCCTATATGGTCATGGAGTTCGGAGATAAGGACAGGGCACAAGGTTCTATCTATCTTAAAGGACTGGGTAACCTGACTCAGGAGATTCATTTGGAGATTTTGCGGCGTGATAAATTAGATTATCTGCTCAAAGGACTCAACATCATCGCGCTCGCCCCTGTATTGTTCACCGCTCCAATCGAACGTTGGGCCAGAGTCAGTTTCCCAACAATGGATGAATTTTATCGCAGCAAAATCGGTTTTGTTACCAAAATATCGATCTATGTCATCATCATTCTTGCCTATTTGCTTCTGCAAAGGCTCCAGCAATACGATGAGACCCGTTACCGTTCAGGGCATAAGCATTCATGGCTGGATCAGTTTCTGTACAAGCAAACTTTCATACGGAGATTGGCGATGTTGTTTGCAGCGAAACCTGGCAGTACACAGTACAGCCAAACGATACGCCTGATGAGGGAGAGCAGCTCGGAGTTAAAATACGAATGGCTCGCCATTCGTCGAGTGATGTTATTCGCAGGTTGTTTGGTCCTTACGATGGGTTGCATCTTGCTGTTGCACCAGGTTGAACGTAATCACATTTTGTATGATCCGATAAGGGATGACCGAATGTTTGGCGCAATGGCTGAAGCGGATCTCAGGAAGGCTGAGGAAAAAACAGCGTTGGATCAATCCGTGCTGGAAAGTGTAGAAATGAACCGAGGGGCTACATACGAAGAAATCTCCAAAGCGTTACAGCAGTTATCTCCCGTTCAGTTGGATCACGATACACAGACTGAGACGATCACGCGGATTATGCAGAAGCTTGAGGTGTATAACAAGCAATATGTAAGCTGGTGGGAAATGATTATAGCGATTGTCATGGGTGTAGCAGGTTATTACATGCCCGTCTGGTTGATGTTATTCCAGCGGAAAATGCGGCGTATGGATATGCGACATGAAATCTATCAATTCCAGACGGTGATTTCCATTTTGCGTGAGATGGACCGGATGTCCGTCGAAGAGATATTGGAGTGGCTTAATCGATTTGCCGTCATTTTCAAGCGTCCGCTGCAAAAATGTTTGTTACATTATGAACATGGGCCAGAGCACGCACTTGAACAATTAAAGGAAGAGGCGGGCTTACCCGAGTTCCAGCGACTGGTTGATAAATTGCAGCTTGCCCTTGGCAAAATCTCAATCCGTGAAGCCTTTGATGATCTCGAGAGTATGATGGCCTTCTATTTTGAACAGCGCAAGCAGGAGTACAGCAAAATGATTGATGTCAAAGCATCATGGGGGAGAACCATCGGATTTACACCTATGTACGCCCTTATATTCTTGTATCTGGTCATTCCATTGGTCGGTATGAGCTTTTTGAAAATGAACATTTATTATGAACAAATTCAAAAACTGTAGCACAGTCCATCTGTGTGAAGTCTGAAATATATTAATAACTTATAACTTATAACTTGGGAGGATTTGACATGAACAATGCATCAAGCGCTTTAAAGGTGGCGGCAGGGATATTTTTGACGATCGCTTTGATCACAATTGTAGTTCTGCTGTTTATTTCGGCACAGGAGGCAACCAAGACGGCCCAGAACAATTTTGCTGATATTCAAACCGAGTTGTCCCAGGCGGCATTTACGGTATATGACGGAACAACCATCAGTGGATCACAGGTAACCAATGCACTGCGCAAATACGCGGACAAAGATCAGTTCGGTATCCAAGTAATTACGGGTAAAAATAAAGCAGGTCAATGGTATGGCAATCAATTAAATATTTCACAGGATCTCAATAATGCGGACTACGGTTCGGTTATTGCACCTGACGATAAAGTGGGGATTATTAACCAGACCATGAGTGAAAAAGACAATCAATATGTCAATCCAAGTGGTAAATTCAAAGCGATTATCGTGAAAGACCGATCTAATGTGGTAAGAGGGCTGATCTTCCAGCAATCCTGACAGGAGTTGGTTTAAGATGTCCCAAAATACCCAGCATCTCATGTTGTTTTGTACGGCGGTTGTCCTGTTTGTGACAGCCTGCCTGTACGGGCAACAGAATGTTACGATTTTATCAGCGGCTTTGAACGACAGAGTACAGACAACAGCAGGCATGGAAGGTCGGCTTATTACAACACTGCGTACAACAACCAATCCCGATCAGTATAGTGGTGCGGAAGTGCTGCACACCGTGAGGCAGATGACGGGCACAGGCATTCCTGTGGAGGTAGATGGCAATGCGTATGTGATTGATCCGCTTGTCAACAAAGCAGCGACTATTCCTGTCCAACTCCATGCTACCTACAGACCTGAGTTTATACGAAGTGAAACTGGAGAACTGCTCAAAATCGTTTTTTGGAAGAAGGCGAGTATGAATTGATTAATGCTGCATCCAAGCTGCTTGCCGTATTGCTCGCAGTCCTTCTGCTTTATGTGTATCCAGCTGCTGAAACAGCTGATCGGCAGGATGATATAGCACGTATGACGGCTGTTCAGAATGTAACCCGTTTTGTCGATGCTGTCCGAACGAAAGGGTATATTTCACCTCGAATGTTGGCTGAGTTTGAGGAGCAACTGGCCCAGACGGGCAATCTGTATGAGGTGTCGATGGAACATTTACATAAGAAATATGTACCTCATTATACAGACCCGATGGACCATAACAGTTTTACCGGGACCTATGAGGTAGTGCAGGATGGATATTATGCAGCTCAGATTCGAGAAAGACTATTCCCACCCTCAGGTGTGATACCGGTTGATGATCCTGGCCGAAGATATACGTTGACGACAGGGGATTTTTTCACCGTGACGCTCCAAAATACAAATCGTACACCTTCCATGCTCATTCGTGAATGGTTGAGTGGTACGGCTCAGGCTTCAGCAGTATTTGTAACATACGGAGGTATGGTCCTCAATGAAGATTACTGAGCTATCCATTGTATTCGTGCTGATCTTCTTCCCGCTCTTCTGGATCATCTCACTCCATACCCAAGATGCCGAGGAGGCTCAATATCTTGGCCAACGATACAGATCTGCACTTCAAACTGCAGTCATGGATGCAGGTGCAGTCATGCATCAGAATGAGAAACAAAATGATGAAGCAGGTTATGATTCAACCAAGTTTGTTAAAGCGGACAAGGAGCTTGCCTTGTTAACATTTACTCAGACGATGGCTTTGAATATGGGGATTCAGGATGATCCCGAAGCTATTCGAAACATGTTTAATTACATTCCTGCCGTGGTTATTCTGGATTACGATGGCTATTATATGTTGTCCACAGAAACAGAGTTGACAGGTAACCGCGAAGATTCTTTCCAGCAAGTCTGGAGTCCCAAGAAACCTTATACATATTCGGATTCAAATGGTAACAGTATTAACTTTACACTGGACGACTACGTATATGCCTACGACGCAAGTGCAGGGAAATGGATTGAGGGATTTCAAAAAGAACTGGCTTCAAACACACAGATTCCTTTACTTCAGAATACCAACGTATTTGAACAAGTTAGACAAAGCCGGATTGTAACTACTGTGCAGGATGATCTGGCTGATGTGATTAACCGCCATAATGAATTTGCCAGAAAGAACGGTATTTCCTATACGTTTACGATGCCCCTGATTGCGCAGGAAGATTGGTACAACTCCATTAACGATACAGGGATTATGGCCTTTATCCAAGGTATAGGTGTGGGTGACCAGAAAATCAACAATTACGCAATTGGTGGAGGCAGACTTGTGAAGAAAACGGCCATCGTAGGTGGGGTAGATCCTTTAACGGGTATCAAGTACTATTACCCCTCCACATGTGGTAATGGTTACCGTGCTGAAGAGGTGTTCACAGACGCAAGACAAGCAGCTGCACAAGGCTATTTCGAATATAAATGCTCTAATCGTTAAGGTAGCCTGTATGACAAAATCATGTAAGAGGTTCCTGAACTGTTTACATTACTTTCAGAAAAGACGGGACCTGTGCTAGAATAGGGTTTCGGAACAATAACAAAAGTAATGTCTAATAGATAGGAGCAACCTCATCTTATGAGTTTATTGTCAGTAGAGAACGTAAGTCACAATTTTGGAGATCGCACGTTATTTAAAAATGTATCGTTTCGTTTACTTGCCGGAGAGCGCGTAGGACTTGTTGGTGCCAATGGTGTGGGTAAATCCACATTAATGAACATCCTTACCGGTAAATTGCTTAAAGATAGTGGAAAAGTGGAATGGACACCTAAGGTCCGTTATGGATATCTGGATCAGCACACGAAGCTTACCCCAGGCAAAACCATTCGTGACGTTCTTAAGGATGCATTCCTTCCGTTGCTTGAATTAGAAAAAGAAATGATGAATATTACGGACCAGATGGCAGATGCAGATCCAGATAAGCTGGAGCAGTTGCTGGAAGAGATGGGCGATATTCAGGAACAACTGGAACAGGGCGACTTTTATCTGATTGACGTAAAAGTGGAAGAGATGGCCAATGGTCTTGGTTTGTCCGCAATTGGTCTTGATCGAGATGTCGCAGCTCTAAGTGGTGGACAACGTACCAAGGTGCTTCTTGCCAAGCTTCTGCTCGAGAAACCTACAGCTCTTTTGCTGGATGAGCCGACCAACTATCTGGATGTAGAGCACATTGAATGGCTGTCACGTTACCTGAAGGACTACCCTCACGCGTTTCTCTTAATCTCCCATGACACGGAATTCATGAATGAAGTCGTAAATGTCATTTATCATTTGGAATTTGCCAAATTAACGAGATATGCAGCGAACTATAACAAGTTCCTTGAGATGGCTGATATGAATAAAGCCCAGCATATTGATGCGTACGAGAAGCAGCAAGAGTACATCAAGAAGCAGGAAGATTTCATTCAGCGTAACAAAGCACGTGCTTCAACCTCAGGTCGAGCGAAGAGCCGGGAGAAACAGCTGGATAAGATTGAACGTATTGATCGCCCAGATGAAGCGGCTAAACCAACGTTTAAATTCAAGGATGCCCGCGCGAGTAGCAAAACGGTCTTTGAGGGTATTGATTTTGAAATTGGATACACGTATCCTTTGCTTCCTAAAATGACGATGACGATAGAACGCGGTGAGAAAATTGCCATCGTAGGCTGTAATGGTGTGGGTAAATCGACACTGCTGAAAACCATCCTCGGGAAAATATCTCCACTGAGTGGAAAGACCTTTTTGGGAGATTATCTCGAAACGGCCTATTTTGAGCAGGAAGTTCGTGCTGGGAATATCACGCCGATTGAGGATGTCTGGAATGAGTTCTCACATTTGACACAGAATGAAGTCCGGGGTCATCTCGCTCGCTGTGGGCTGAAAAATGAGCATATTACCCGTCCGCTTAACATGCTGAGTGGTGGAGAGCAAGCCAAGGTTCGTTTGTGTAAGCTCTTGATGCGTGAAAGCAACTGGATTTTATTCGATGAGCCGACAAACCATCTCGATGTCACAGCCAAAGCAGAGTTGCAGCGTGCCTTGCAAGAATTCAAGGGAACGGTGTTGTTGGTATCTCATGAACCTGATTTCTACGAGGGTTGGGTCACCAAAACATGGAATGTCGAAGAATGGTCTGAGAAAAACTAGACGATTCAAGTAACTTTTAACATAAATGAACGGTGACAAAAAAATCCGTCTATGGTAACATAGGCTACAACTTCATATGAACACTAGGGGGGCCGCACGATGCGGCTGAGATGGAAGAATGCGATTCTGGACCCTTTGCACCTGATCTGGATCATACCAGCGTAGGGAAGTGGCGCGCGCGTTTCAGTGAATGACGTGAGCAAACGGGAATTCGAAAGATTACAACCGTCTGCTTAGCAAAACGAAACATGCAGTTCCGTGTATAACGTTAGGGCTATAAGTTCTATAGCTTTGTTGTACGAAATGAACTGTATGTATCAGTCAGTCATTTGTTCCAATAATTAATACGCAGCCACTCCCCTACGGGAGTGGCTTTTTTGTGTTTTCATAGAATTCACACATGGAAGGAGATGAACAGTACGGCAATTTCTCATGAACATGTTCACGAATCATTTGAATTGCATGTTGTATCTACGGGTGCAGGGGATCAAGCATCTTTTGTAAAAGCAGCAAAGGACGTTTGGCCATGGGTGGACTATATTCACATACGAGAGAAACAACTCACATGGCAAGATAAGATTGGTTGGGCTGAAAGTCTGCGAGGCGTTGGGGTTCCGTCTTGTCGTATCGTTATCAATGGTTCGGAGCTGCTTTCACAGAATGACATCTATGGCGGTGTACATTGGGGGCAGCAGGCTATATGTAATTCAATTAATGTTGACTTAAGAAATGTACAAAAACTTCGTCTGGGTGTATCTGTTCATTCAATTGATGAGGCAAAAATCGCCGAAGAACGGGGAGCCGATTACCTTTTCTTCGGGCATGTCTATGCAACTAATAGTAAGCCTGATCTTGAACCTAGAGGATTACATGTTCTTGCTGAAGTGTGCTCTGGTGTATCCGTTCCTGTTATTGCGATTGGAGGTATTGCACCGGGGAACATTCGCGCGATCCGCTCAACGGGAGCACAAGGAGTCGCCGTGATCTCGAATATATGGGCGAGCGATTCCCCGGATCGAGCGGCTGCATTATTAAGGCAGGCTATCGTTGCTACTGGAAGTCTAAGCCGGTGAAAGGAGATGAGATGATGAAAGAGATCGTAACGAGTCAGAACAGAAATCATTTCAGTCATCAACTGAAATCTGAACCGGAATCAAGAAGCAAAAGTGCTACTGATAAATCGGATAAGATTCATGCAGAAACGATTATTGTAGGCGGAGGCGTTGTTGGTTGTGCCATTGCATATGAGCTGGCCTCTCGTGGACAGGAGGTACTGCTGGTAGAGCGTTTAGCAATCGCTGGAGGCACTTCTTGCGCAGCGGCTGGAATGCTGGCGGCAGATAGTGAGGATTTTGCTCATCCTTTGATGGCTAAGCTTGCCAGGCAGAGCAGGCAGTTACTTCATGAGCAACAGGTGCTATTGGCTACCCTCAGCGAGGTAGAGATTGGTCTGCAACGTCATGGATTTCTAACCCCTTTTCGTTCATACAGTGAATTAAGCAGTTATAAGAACAATCGAAATTCTGGTTTGTCTGCTGATGAGGTGTGGTGGGATCGTTCCACTGTGCAACAAGAGGCATCATGGCTTAACAGAGATACGTATGGAGCCTACTACAAGCCTTACGAGAGTGAGATTCTTCCAATTTTTCTAACAAAGGCATACGCCGAATCCGCTCAAGCAATGGGAGCACGAGTGATCGATGGTGTACAGGATATACGCGTGCAAGCAAACGAGCACGGCGTGCAGGGGATCACCACATCGATCGGTGAGATGAGATGCAAACATGTCATTATAGCGGCTGGATTACAGAGTGAAGAGTTGATGAGACATGTGAATCTGAGCTTGCCTGTGTGGTCGGTAAAAGGTGAAATAGCCGCCGTTCAGTTCTCAGATGAACATGCAGGGTACAGACCTGACAGAACGGTGTATGCAGAGGATATCTATATTGTTCCCAAAGCCAATGGAGAGGTTTGGCTCGGGGCAACCAGTCTGCCAGGCAGAACGGATCTGAACGTTTCTGTACAGGGTGTTCAGAAGCTATTAACAGCGGCTACCCACTGGGTGCCTGGGATGAAAGCGGCACAATTTTTGCGGGCGTGGGCAGGAGTAAGGCCGGCAACTCCGGATGGTCTGCCTTATATAGGTGCTTGCGAAAGTGTTCCCGGGCTGTTTGCCGCCTTTGGACATTACCGTAACGGTATTTTGCTCAGTGCGATAACAGGCAGACTAATCGCTGAATTGCTCGCGGGCAAAAGCTCAGAAGAGCTCGGAATTGAGGAGCTGAGTCCTGAGCGATTGAACAGAAAGGGAGTGGTGCAGTGAACATCATAGTAAACGGTCAACGTATGGAAATTGAAGACGGATTGAATCGTGTGGACAAACTGCTTAAATCTTTTGATCTGCAAGTCAAGACCGTAGTTGTTGAGCTGAACAGGCATATTTTAACACGTGAGTATCATGAAACGACGGCATTAAGAGAAGGCGATCGAATCGAGATTGTACATTTTGTAGGAGGCGGTTGATGATGTTGAATATTGGTAAATATACGTTTGAGTCCAGATTGTTGCTCGGAACAGGCAAGTTTTCGGATCTTGAAGTGCAAAGTCAGGCTGTGGAAGCATCTGAAACGGAGGTTTTAACCTTTGCTGTTCGTCGTCTGAATCTGGAGGAGCGTAACCAGAAGCATTTCCTGGATACGTTGGATCTGGACAAATACACTCTTCTACCTAATACGGCTGGGGCTTCCACTGCGGAAGAGGCGGTGCGCATTGCTGAGCTTGCACGGGCTTCTGGACTTTGTGATATGATAAAAGTCGAAGTCATTGGAGATGGAATGACGTTGCTCCCAGATCCGATTGAAACGTACAAGGCTTGCGAAATTTTGCTTGAAAAGGGCTTCACTGTATTGCCTTATATTTCGGATGATGTGATTCTAGCCAAAAGGCTACAATTGCTCGGCGTACACGCTGTAATGCCTGGCGCTTCTCCCATCGGAGCTGGCAGAGGTATCATCAATCCCTATAACCTTGAGATTATCATTGAGCAGGCCGTTGTACCTGTAATTGTGGATGCAGGGTTGCGCTCCCCCAAAGATGCTGCTTATGCCATGGAACTTGGTGCAGATGGCATATTGTTGAATACAGCCGTATCCGGGTCAGGAGATCCGGTGAGCATGGCTAAAGCAATGCGAATGGGGGTAGAGGCAGGTAGACTGGCATATGAGGCAGGCATGATTCCCGTGAAGCGTTATGCAGCAGCCAGCAGTCCGGTGGAAGGAATGGTTCATACATGACAGATCAATTAACATCTTCAGAGCAGGCCGATCGGTATTCCAGACAGGAACGTTATGCGCCGCTGGGCAAGGAAGGCCAGGCGAAATTAAAGGGCAGCAGAGTATTAATCGTAGGCGCTGGTGCACTCGGAACAGGAATTGCTGAAACGTTAGTTCGTTCAGGAGTCGGGCACATAACCATCGTGGATCGTGATTATGTGGAGTGGAGTAACCTGCAGCGGCAGCAATTATATGTAGAACAGGACGCGATTGAGCGGATGCCAAAGGCGATGGCAGCGGAAAAACGTCTATCTGCCATTAATTCCACCGTTCATGTGGAAGGCAAAGTGTTGGATGTCAGAGTAGATGAATTGGAAGAACTTGTCCAACATGCAGACTTGATCATGGATGCAACGGATAATTTTGATACCAGACTACTCATGAATGATATGGCACAGAAGTACCGTATTCCCTGGATATATGGTGGATGCGTGGGCAGTTACGGCATTACCTATACGTTTATGCCTGGAGATACGCCATGTTTAAACTGTTTGCTGGGAGAAGTCCCTCTTGGGGGAGATACCTGTGATACGTCTGGCATTATTCCTCAAGCGGTACAGATGGTAACGGCGAATCAGACAGCAGAGGCGATGAAGCTGCTTAGTGGCAATACGGGTGCACTGAGACGCAAGTTGTTGTCATTTGACGTGTGGAGGAACGAATACATATCCATTAATGTGGATGGTGCGAAAAAGCAAGACTGCCCTTCCTGCAGCGATTCGGCAACCTATCCGTATCTTTCTGCGTCCAATCTGGAGAAAACAGATGTGTTGTGTGGCAGGGATACCGTTCAGATCCGACCTGCACGGCGCATGAATCTGGATCTTCAACATACAGCGGATCGCCTGGACAGGCTTCAAGAAGGCAAAGTGGAATCCAATCCTTTTTTGGTCTCTTTTACAACAGGAGCTCATAGATTGGTCATTTTCCAGGATGGACGTGTTCTTGTTCACGGAACAAAAGATACAGCTGAAGCACGTACACTCGTTCACCGCTACTTTGGTTAAAGCAAGAAAGAAGCAAAGTCTGTTCCCTTGAGGGAATGGACTTTTTCATTTTACGGCATGCTATCTGTACCAACCATTGCTGCGAGCAGTGGGGATAGAGACAGGCCGGGTGAAAAAGAGTGAAAACAGCCATTTTGCTGATTGGAGCAGGAGAGCAGGTCAGCCTTATTCAGGATGTTTTATGTAGCGAAGGGTATGAGGTGCAACGAATGGAGTGGTCCGAACTAAACCAATCCGTCGAGCCTTCGTTGTTGCATATTAAACTGATCATCCTGGTAGACCGGGAAGAGGGGACGAAACATTGTGGGCAGGATCTGAAATTAGAGTTAAAACGATGGTTAGATAAAGGTCGGGTTATACCTCTACTGGTTATTACTTCAAATGCATCTCCTCAGTTCATCGTGGAATGGCTGGATTACGGAGCTAATGACGTGATGGAGGAACCGATCCACTTAACCGTGATGCTTGCCAGAATACGAAATTTATTGCGTGTTTTTGCGAATGCAACACCAGAGGGTGAGGAAGTAATTGTAGTTCATGATCTTAAAGTCAATTTGCGTTCAAGAAGGGTAAGTCGTACGGGTGAATACCTGACATTAACGCCAAAAGAGTACGAATTGCTGGAATTTCTGGCTCTGCATGTGAATGAAGCATGTACTCGGAGTGATATTTTGCGGGAAGTATGGGGATATGAGTATGCGATGGATACCAACGTTGTGGATGTGTATATCAAACATCTGAGGGTTAAGGTGGATAAGGGAAGAAGTGTGAAACTGATTCATACTGTGCGTGGGATCGGTTATATGTTGCATGATAAAAATTAGATTATGAAGTTAGTTCCATGAATCACCAGTTTAAAGTGTGGCAAAAAGAGGGTAAAAATAAAAGACCGGAACATATCGTCCGGCCTTTACTTATTAGCAATATATAATTCTAAAGTACACGACGAGCTTTAACATACGTTCTCTTCCAAGTACCAGAGTCCAGATCAGAGAGGGTTACGCCTGGAGATCCGTACGTGTGCAGAATCTTACCATTTCCCGCATAAACGCCTACATGAGTGACATTGGAACCGGTAGAACGGCTACCACTGGAGAAGAATACCAGATCTCCGACACGTAGATTGGCTTTAGACACAGTTTTACCTTCTTTGGATTGTTTCACGGAAGTGCGCGGCAAATCTACACCATACTTTTTGAAAATATATTTCATAAAAGAAGAGCAGTCAAAAACTTTGGTTGTTGAGGTTGAAGCACCAAATTTATATGGAGTTCCAGTAAATTGTTTACCATAGTTAACAATCTGTTGACCTGTGGATACAGAAGCAGTTGCTGCCTGTGCAACAGGTGCGTTAGTCATTAATACAGCTCCAAAACCTAGTGTAGCGCACAACCCGACGGTTACGGCCTTTTGGACAAAGATGTTTGTTTTCATGTTAGTTAGTACCTCCAAAATTCGTTTTCGTTAAGTTGCTAGAGCGAGTATAACAGCTTTGTAACAGCCTAGAAATTGGATAGGGGAGTGTAATCCCTTGCGCCACAATGGTTTGGGTATGTTTATTAAAATATGATTAAAAATGTCAAAAAATTAATCATTGACGGATGAAGAATAATGATGAAACAACAAAGACCCTTGAATATCAAGGGTCTTTGTTATGTGTGAACCTATTTTCTTCATTGAATCACTGGTTACAAAAACGTAATAAATAACTATAAAGCATACGAGTAGATTCAATCTTTGCTCTGAATTATCAGTAATAAGCCGCTATCGATAGTGACTGTACCGGAGGAGCCTAAGAGCTGGTTGCTTACACCCAAAGATTGTCCCATGCGTATGGTAGCTTGATCTAGCGGATACATAAAACCATCTAGAGTTATTCCTGCAACTTCATGAGTCAAGGGCAGCAGAGAAACGTATTTATAGTCACGGTGCTCAACCACAGCTTTGGATGTGGTCAGTGTCATGTAGTTGTGCTTGTCCTGAATGGCACAGGAGATATGATGCTGCATCGCGCGAACCATGATATGTACATTGGCGAGTGTGTGATCCATACGTGTACCTGTAGCACCTAACATTAAGATGTGAGATGGTTCGTAATCTAGCGCTGTCTCAAAAGCCATTTCTGTATCAGTAAGATCCTTATGAACAGGGTCACATGTAATGAACCGAATGCTATTGTTGCTTACAATAATACGTTCCTCTTCAGTAATGGAGTCGAAGTCTCCAACTGCAATGTGAGGCTGAATACCGTGTTCAATTAAAAATAATGCACCACGATCGGCCGCGATGATCATATCATCTTCTCGTATTTCCTGAAGTAATTCTACAGATAAGTTTCCGCCTGTAAAAATAACAACTCGTTTCACCGTCATTTTATTCATCCTTCCTAATTCAGAGAAAAATAGTTCATTGTTCAAATATAATGTTGGAACCTGTACAAATATATTCACCAAACCAGTATAATCCACAAAATGTGGTTGCACAATTTCAGTGCTCGCGGATACAATGGGTAGAGCGACATGGAGATGACTTGAAAAGTGAGGTTTGAACAGGTTGGACTTACACATTTTTGAAGTATTCAGCATTATAGGCACTATCGCATTTGCAATGTCCGGTGCCTTCGTGGCAATGGAAGAGGAGTATGACATTCTGGGTGTTCTAGTGCTTGGACTTGTCACGGCATTCGGAGGCGGGATTATCCGGAATGTACTTATAGGTATACCTGTAACGACACTGTGGAGTCAGGGATCACTTATTATGTTAGCCCTAGTATCAGTAGCGATTGCGTTTATATTACCTCTCAAGTGGATTAGTCACTGGAAGCGAACAGAGGCGCTGTTTGATGCAATCGGACTCGCAGCATTTGCAATTCAAGGGGCTCTCTACGCGGCGAACATGGGACATCCTATTAGCGCAGTTATCGTTGCAGCAGTAATGACCGGTATTGGTGGAGGCGTTATTCGTGATGTGCTTGCAGGACGTAAACCGCTTGTATTGCGTGACGAAATTTATGCTGTATGGGCAATGACAGCCGGTTTTGTTATAGGTATGGGCTGGTTAACAACGAATGCTGGATTATTATTTTGTTTTGCGGCCGTTGTGTTCTTCCGGATGTGTTCTGTACATTATAAATGGAAACTGCCACGTCGTTCGTTGGTACCATCTGAGACCGGGAACGTTAGTCCTCAGCCGGAGAGCATTGTGACACAGTCAACATCGTCGGTACTTCAAGGTACGTTAAGCAAGGGGGATTAATATGATTAATGTTTTGTTTGTATGTCTGGGTAATATATGCAGATCACCAATGGCTGAAGCCGTTTTGCGTCACAAAGTCCTGGAGAAGGGGCTTGAACACCAGATTCGTGTGGACTCAGCGGGTACAGGGGACTGGCATGTTGGTAAACCTCCGCATGAAGGGACTCGAAAATTGCTGGATTCGTACCAGATTTCTTATGCCAACATGGCAGCAAGACAGTTCGCCAGCGAAGACTTTACTCAATTTGATTACATTGTGTGTATGGATAATTCAAATGCAGATAATGTGCGCAACGTTCCAGGCGGAGCTGAGGCGGAGATCATCAAGTTCATGGACATGCTTCCTGAGGAAAAACTCAGAGAAGTACCTGACCCATATTACACAGGCAATTTTGAAGAGGTGTACGAGCTGGTTAACGCAGGCTGCGATGTTCTGTTGAGTAAGATTGAAGCGGGACATTCCTTAGCCTAAAAAGTAAACGAAATTCATGCTTAATTTGTAATTCGACAAAGAAGCAGGACTAGAGCACTTAAAGCAAGCAGGATATCCTGCTTCTTTTTCAGGTTACAATTGTAAGCGGTATCATTGTAGCGAAAAACTAAAGCGGCATTTCAGCCGCCTGTTAATGTGGTCCTTTTATCTTTCCTGGAGAAAATAAAGTAATGCTTCGGGCAATTCCTTCTGCCAAAAACCCCATTGGTGTTTTCCGTCTTTCTCCCGGTAGGAGACGAGGGCACCACGTTTTTCTAGTAATTCTCGAGTATCCCGGTTTAATTGAACAAAATCATACGTACCCGTGTCTGCCTCAAAATCAGTCTCCTGCAAACCAACAATCATCCAGATCGAGAGCCAAGACAGATCTTCAGCTGCGGCATAGATCTCCTGTGAAGCAGAGTAGAAGGCGCCAGACATGCTGATCACACGTGTGAACAGATCCGGATATAACAGAGCAAGATGAAGCGAAACACTGCCACCGAGCGAGTCCCCGGCAAGAATGCGTTCCTGCGGAGAAGGACGTACAGGATATTTCTCTTCTATATAGGGAATAATCTCTTCAGCGAAGCAAGCGGTATATGCCTTGAACCGATCTCCAAATGGGGCATATTCCTGCGTTCTCACAGAAACATCGACCTGAACCCCTACAATAATGAAAGGTTCGGCTCCTTCGTCCAGAATAATTTGGTTAGCTGTTGTAGCAATTCGTCCGAAATTAAAAAATTCTTCGCCATCCTGACAATAAACGACAGGGTAGCTAAGCAATTCGTTATAGCCCGGAGGAAGGTAAATACGGAGCGTTCGCTTCTCTCCAAGATAACGACTTTCAATCTCTTCCTTCACAATCGTGCGTTTCAAATAGCGGGAATCCGTCATAAAACGTCACCTTTCTCGGTTAATTTTTTGCATTCGACCGCGCAATACGGTAAGATTACCCTTGTGCGGGGTTAGGTCAAACACGCAATCATGTATTATGCTGTTATACCAATATTAAGCCCCTGTTATACATACAATCCGGCAGGAAACATAAAAAAATTACGGATTTCTTTGACGTATGGAGTGAAACAGGTGTATAATAATATTATAACAGCGGAACTTGATATTCAAATTTTTTGTTGAGGTGAAGAAAAAAATGAGCAAGGTTCCTTATGAAGTGTATACAGAGGATGTAGAAGCTCTGTCCGTGCTGTCTCCTGACGGCGAAATTGTTAACAAAGACATGATGCCTACACTTTCCGATGATCAATTAAAAGAAATTATGTACCGCATGGTATTTACCCGTACTTGGGATGACCGTGCAGTAAACCTGGGCCGTCAAGGTCGTCTTGGTTTCTATGCTCCAGTATCTGGTCAAGAAGCGACAATGGTTGGTAGTGAATTTGCAATTGAAAAAGAAGACTTTGTATGTCCTGGCTATCGTGACATTCCGCAACTCGTATGGCATGGACTTCCTCTTTATCAAGCATTCTTGTACTCCCGTGGACACCAACATGGTGGACAAATTCCAGATGGCGTTAATGTATTGATGCCACAAATCATCATTGGTGCACAAATTCTGCATGCAATGGGTATCGCTATGGGTTACAAATTGAAGAAACAAAAACAAGTTGTTATCACGTACACAGGTGATGGCGGTTCTTCTGAAGGTGACTTCTATGAAGGTCTGAACTACGCTGGTGTATACAAACTGCCTGTTATCTTCTTTGTACAAAACAATGGTTATGCCATCACTACTCCTTTTGCTAAACAAACTGCAGCTCTTTCCATCGCTCACAAAGCGGTAGCAGCAGGTATCAAAGGTGTTAAAGTTGACGGTATGGACATCTTCGCTGTTATCAAAGCTGTTCAGGAAGCTGCTGAGCGTGGACGTAACGGAGAAGGCGCAACATTGATCGAAGCAGTAACATACCGTTTCCGTCCTCACTCCCTTTCGGATGATGCTTCCAAGTATCGTACAAAAGAAGAAGAGGCAGAATGGTCTGCTAAAGATCCTATCGCACGTTTCGCTAAATATCTGGAGAAAAAAGGTCTTTGGACTGAAGAAGATACAGCACGTGTGAAAGAAGAAGCAAAAGCTAAAGTAAATGAAGAGATCAAAAAAGCGGAAAAAACCGAGAAAATGACGATTTCAGGCTTGATCGACAGCATGTTCGAACAAACGCCTAAGCACTTGGAAGAGCAAAAAGCTGATTTCCAATAAGTTTTTTCCGATAAAGCATAAACATCCGCGACTTTAATGTCCCGGTATACATGTACGAATTCAAATGTGAACTGTCAATGTTTAAGGAGGAAATGAAGCAAATGGCACAAATGAACATGAAAGAAGCAATCCGTGATGCGCTTCGCGTGGAGTTGAAACGTGATCCTAACGTTCTGCTTTTCGGTGAAGACGTAGGTAATGTAGGCGGCGTTTTCCGTGTAACGGAAGGTCTGCAAAAAGAGTTTGGCGAAGAGCGTGTATTTGATACACCATTGGCTGAGTCCGCTATTGGTGGTCTGGCTGTAGGTCTGGGTGTACAAGGCTTCCGTCCGGTTGCTGAGATCCAATTCGTTGGTTTTATCTTCGAAGCCCTTGACCAAATGGTAGTGCAAGCTGCTCGTATGCGTTTCCGCTCCGGTGGAAAATACAATTCTCCAATCGTATTCCGTACACCATTCGGTGGCGGCGTAAAAGCGGCAGAATTGCATACAGATTCCCTGGAAGGTCTGCTTACGCAAACACCAGGTATCAAAGTCGTTGTTCCTTCTAACCCTTACGATGCAAAAGGTCTGATGATCGCTTCTATTCGCGATAACGATCCTGTATTCTTCATGGAGCACTTGAACTTGTACCATGCTTTCCGTGCAGAAGTGCCTGAAGAAGATTACGTTGTTGAATTGGGTAAAGCGAACGTTGTTCGTGAAGGTTCCGATGTAACGATCATTACTTACGGTATGATGGTTCACACTTCTGTGAAAGCAGCAGATGAACTCGAAAAACAAGGAATCAAAGTTGAAGTTATCGACCTTCGTACGGTTAGCCCGATCGACATCGATACTATCGTTGCTTCCGTTAAGAAAACAAACCGTGCAATTGTTGTACAGGAAGCTCAAAAGAGCGCAGGTGTTGCAGCTGAAGTCATTGCCCAAATCAATGAAAAAGCAATCCTGCACTTGGAAGCGCCGGTTCTGCGTGTAGCTGGTCCGGACACTGTATATCCATTTGCACAAATCGAAGATACATGGCTGCCTAACCCGGCGCGTATCATTGCTGCGGTTAACAAAGTCGTAAATTTCTAATTTAATCATCTGACATGCCGCAAGGCGCAGTATGGTGATTCACACCGCAGCGCAAGCTGCACTGTAAACAGCCATTAGCCCCTTGAGTAACAGTTATTTGCATTAGCAGTAACAGTTGTTTCTTGGAGTTAAGGGTTGTTTTCAGGATTGAGCACATAATCAAGGAGGTTTTTCAGTTGGCTAAATTTGAATATAAATTCCCTGAATTGGGCGAAGGCCTGCACGAAGGCGAAATCATCAAGATGCACATCAAAGTCGGTGACAAAGTAACTGACGACGACATCATCATGGAAGTACAGAACGACAAAGCGGTTGTAGAAGTACCTTGTCCGGTTAACGGAACAGTTACAGAAGTATTCGCTAAAGACGGTCAAGTCTGCCACGTTGGTGAAGTTGTAGCGATCATCGATGCAGAAGGCGAACTTCCTGAGCAAGACGACGCTCCTGCTGGCGATCAAGGCGAGCAAGAGAAAGATGCAGCTCAAGGCGGAGCTGACACAAGCGGTTCTTCTGCAGCAGCTTCCAGCTCGGATGCAGCTAAAGAAGGTGGCAACAACAGCGTTCCGGCAGTACCTGCCAAAGACGTTCTGGCAACACCAAGCGTGCGCAAATTTGCTCGCGAACAAGGTGTAGACATCGCTCAGGTTAACGGCACTGGCAACAACGGTAAAGTAACCAAAGAAGATGTTGAATCCTTCAAAAACGGTGGCGGTTCTTCCGCAGCGGCATCTTCCGAAGCTCCGGCTCAAGAAGAGAAAAAATCCGCAGCACCAGCAGCGGCTGCAGCTGATCAACACGTTGAAGAAGAGCGCGTACCATTTAAAGGTATCCGTAAAGCGATCTCTAATGCAATGGTTAAATCGGCTTACACAGCACCTCACGTTACAATCATGGACGAAGTGGACGTAACTGAATTGGTTGCTTTCCGTACTCGCATGAAACCAATTGCAGAGAAAAAAGGAACAAAAGTTACTTATCTGCCATTCATCGTTAAAGCACTGGTTGCGGCTTCCCGCCAATTCCCGGCTCTGAACGCTATGATTGATGAAGAAGCTAACGAAATTGTTTACAAAAAATACTACAACATCGGTATCGCTACAGATACAGACAACGGTTTGATCGTTCCTGTTATCAAAGATGCTGATCGTAAATCCATCTGGATGATTGCTGACTCTATCCGTGATCTGGCTGCTCGTGGTCGTGAGGGCAAATTGAGCGCGAATGAAATGAGAGGAAGCACAATCTCCATCAGTAACATCGGTTCTGCTGGCGGTATGTTCTTCACTCCAATCATCAACTTCCCTGAAGTTGCTATTCTCGGAACAGGACGCATCAGCGAAAAAGCAGTGATCAAAAACGGCGAAGTAGTTGCAGCACCTGTAATGGCTCTTTCCCTGAGCTTTGACCACCGTATCATCGATGGCGCAACAGCACAAAACTTTATGAATTACATTAAACAGCTGCTCGCTAACCCTGAGCTGCTTGTTATGGAGGTGTAAGATATGGTAGTAGGCGACGCTTCTCTCAATATCGACACATTAGTAATTGGTGCGGGTCCTGGCGGCTATGTAGCTGCCATCCGCGCTGCTCAACTGGGCCAAAGCGTATTGATCGTAGACAAATCCGAACTGGGCGGTGTTTGTTTGAACCGTGGATGTATTCCATCCAAAGCCCTGATCTCTGCTGCACACCAATATGAGTCTGCACTTCACGGTGAAGCTTTTGGTATCTCTGCTGAGAACGTAAAAGTGGACTTCAGCAAAACTCAAGAGTTCAAAAACGGCGTGGTTAAGAAAATGACTGGCGGCGTAGCTGGGTTGCTCAAAGGCAACAAAGTTGAAGTTTTCAACGGTGAGTGCATGTTCATCAACGAAAACGAAGCTCGTGTATTCAATGACCACGAGTCTCCACGTTACAAATTCAAAAATGCAATTATTGCAACAGGTTCCCGTCCAATCGAACTGAAACCGTTCCCGTTTGGCGGACGCATTCTGTCTTCGACAGAAGCTCTGAACTTGCCTGAAGTACCAAAAAGTATGATCGTTATCGGTGGCGGATATATTGGTGCTGAGCTTGGTCAAATGTACTCCAAATTCGGTGCAAAAGTAACAATCATCGAAGGTTTGGATACAGTACTGCCAGGTTTCGATAAAGACATGACTAGCCTCGTGGCTAAAAACATGAAGAAAACAGGCATCGAAATCGTAACGGGTGCAAAAGCTGAAAGTGCTGAGCAAACGGATAAAGATGTAACTGTTAAGTACTCTGTAAATGGTGAGTCCAAAGAAGTAACTGCAGATTACCTGCTGGTAACTGTTGGACGTCGTCCAAACACAGATGGAGAACTTGGTCTCGACATGATTGGTGTTGACGTTGACGAGCGTGGATTTGTCAAAGTTGACCACCAAGGTCGTACCAGCATTCCTCACATCTTTGCTATCGGTGACATCGTATCTGGTCTGGCTCTGGCACACAAAGCTTCTTATGAAGGTAAAGTGGCTGCTGAAGCAATCGCAGGACAACCATCTGTAGTTGACTACAAATGTATGCCAGCTGTTGTGTTCACAGATCCAGAGTGTTCCAGCGTAGGTTACACTGAAAAAGAAGCTAAAGAAAAAGGTTACAAAGTAAAAGCAGGCAAATTCCCTTATGCGGGTAACGGCCGTGCTGTATCTTTGAACCACGCTGAAGGCTTCGTGAAAATCGTAGCTGACGAAGAAAGCGGCCTTGTATTGGGTTGCCAAATCGTAGGTCTGGAAGCTTCCAACTTGATTGCTGAGCTTGGTTTGGCAATTGAGATGGGCGCAACTTTGGAAGATCTGGCTCTTACAATTCACGCTCACCCAACTTTGGGCGAAATCGTGATGGAAGCTGCGGAATTGGTTATGGGTCACCCGATCCACATCATCTCCCGTTAAGATCATCTAAGCTTCGGATCCGTCCGGCATTATACGTATATCAGAAGAGACGAATGACGCTAACGCGTTATTCGTCTCTTTTTTCTGAGCAAGAGCCGAGAAATTTAAGATACTCGTGTATGTGATATGATGAAAATTTACACGCTCACAAGTTTCAGTGAATTGATTTTATCCAACAACTCAATTGTGGTACACTGTAGTAATGATCAGTCATGATGTGGCTCCAAGCCAATCACGGTCTATGTATTTAGTATTTAAGTTAAACTAATCTTTTACACGAGAACGTAAAGGACAGAAAGAACCTGAAGAAGCGGAGTGTTCGCCTTTATCCCCGGACTTTACCTTTGGAAAAGGAAATCAAAAAAATCTGAGGATAACAGCGATCGGAAGGTTGTTCTGTCATCGGAGTGGTAAGTGTAAATATTCTTTAGTTTAGTACGAAAAAAAGTGCGAGGGGATATCAACATGAAAAACTATCTCGATTTATTACAGGATATTCTGAACAACGGCGTGCATAAAGGAGACCGTACCGGAACAGGAACACAATCTGTATTTGGCAGACAACTCCGTTATGATCTCTCCGAAGGATTTCCGCTGGTAACAACCAAGCGAATTCATCTCAAATCGGTTATTCATGAACTGTTATGGTTTTTGAGTGGCGATACCAATATATCTTATCTGAAAGAAAACGGTGTGAAGATCTGGGACGATTGGGCGGACGAAAATGGGGATCTCGGACCAGTATATGGCTCGCAGTGGCGCACATGGGAAGCACCAAACGGAGAAAAAATTGATCAGATTGCCGCAGTGATTGATTCGATCAAAAATAATCCGGATTCACGTCGTCACCTTGTCAGCGCATGGAATGTGGCAGAAATCAATCATATGAAGCTCCCACCTTGTCATTTCGCGTTTCAGTTTTACGTTGCAGAGGGTAAATTATCATGTATGCTTACGATGCGTTCCGTGGATACGTTCCTCGGGTTGCCGTTTAATATCGCGAGTTATGCGCTCTTGACTCATATGATCGCTCAGCAATGTGATCTTGAGGTGGGTGATTTCATCTGGTCTGGAGGGGATGTTCACATCTACTCCAACCACGTAGATCAGGTTAAAACGCAGCTAGAGCGTGAACCCTATGCTTTACCTAAGCTGGTAATCAAACGTAAGCCGGATTCTATTTTCGATTATAAGTTCGAAGACTTCGAGTTTGAGAACTATCAGCATCATCCGGGCATTAAAGCTCCAATTGCAGTCTAATTATGTGTTCAATCTCGATAAGAGACTTGGATTGAAGGAGTGTATTACCTTTGAGTATTGAATTGGTATGGGCAATGGGGGAGAACGGTGTGATCGGATTGAACAATTCGATTCCTTGGCGTTTACCCAAAGATATGGCCTTTTTCAAACAACGTACGCTGAACAAAACGATTATCATGGGGCGTAATACGTGGGAATCTTTTGGTGGCAAGCCGCTTCCTCAGCGCCGTAATATCGTAGTGACAAGAGATCTGAACTACAAAGTGGAACAAGCTGAGATCGTGCATACGATTGAAGAAGGGCTGAGTGTAACCAAAGGTGAGGAATTGTGCGTAATTGGGGGTTCCCAAGTATATCGTGAGTTCCTCCCACTTGCAGATCGTCTTGTGGTGACCAAAATCCATGAGAATTTTGAGGGAGATACATTTTTCCCTGAAGTGGATTGGTCCGAATGGGAACTGATTGAACAGATTGAAGGCGAACAGGATGAAAAAAATGTTCATGCGTATACATTCGAATTTTACGAACGTAAACGGTAAATATGGCATAAGAAATTCCTGACTTCGGTCGTATTTGTATGATGAGAGGCGCTGATTGCGAAATATTCGTGAACAGCGTCTTTTCTTTATAAAAAAAATGAGTCACTTGTTTAAACTGGAATACATATAACATTAATATAACATGAGTAATTGGTATTTATGTATATTATACATACGGCCAAGCATTAAACAGTAAAAAAGTGTAAAAGTTTTGGGGTTTTAACGTTGTGAAGCCCTGAAACAGGTCTGATATTCGGAATTGAGAACGATTTATAGCAAAATATGTTGAATTTGATGACAAATTATCTAACATTTACTTAACGTTTCGACCTTTTATGTCTTTAACACACACCAGATTTCGCAGTTCAAAATCACATTTAACACCAAAATAAGGGTATTGACCATGGGTAGACTTGAAAGATATGATGTATAAAATACAAATAATTATGCGGATAATCCATTTAATATTCAGCACAGTAAATGCTACTATAATTGAAATATCTTCGAGAAGATTTTGTGATACAATAGACAAAAACTCAAGTAATGAGTAATCCATTTCATATAGAACCATGCACATGAAGGGATTAAGACAAGAACGGATGGGGGAAAACGTAAGATGTCTACACCTACTGGATTTATGGAATACAAACGTCAACTGCCAGCAGATCGTGAGCCAGCGGAGCGGATTAAGGATTGGGAAGAGTTTCATAAACACATGGCTGAAGAAGAGCTCAGAACACAAGGTGCACGATGCATGGATTGTGGTACCCCGTATTGCCATACAGGTATAGATATGATTGGCGGCACGTCAGGTTGCCCCGTGCATAACCTGATTCCAGAATGGAATAATCTTGTATATCGCGGACTGTGGAGAGAAGCACTTGAGCGCCTTCACAAAACGAATAATTTCCCAGAGTTTACAGGTCGCGTCTGTCCAGCTCCTTGCGAAGGATCATGTACAGTTGGCTTAATCGGTCAGCCTGTAACCATCAAAACGATTGAAGAAGCAATTATTGAAAAAGGTTTCGAAGAAGGATGGGTGGTTCCCCAACCTCCTGAAAAACGTACGGGTAAACGTGTAGCTGTGGTAGGTTCAGGTCCAGCGGGATTAGCTACTGCGGCTCAGTTGAATAAAGCAGGACACTCGGTAACTGTATATGAGCGTTCAGACCGTGTCGGCGGATTGTTGATGTACGGTATCCCAACGATGAAATTGGATAAAAAGGTAGTTCAACGTCGTGTTGATCTGCTTGAAGCAGAAGGCGTTCAATTCATCACGAATACCGAGATTGGTAAGGATATCGCAGCACAACAACTCGTAGATGATTATGATGCTGTTGTATTGTGTGGTGGTGCAACGAAGCCGCGTGAATTCAGTATTGAAGGCAGCGACTTGAAAGGCGTTCATTACGCCATGGATTTCCTGAATGGTAGCATTAAGAGTTATCTAGATTCCAATCTGGAAGATGGTCAATATCTGTCCGCTAAGGATAAAGATATTATCGTCATTGGTGGCGGTGATACAGGATCTGACTGTGTAGCTACATCGCTGCGTCATGGTTGTCGTACGATTACTCAATTCGGTACGCATACACAAGCGCCTATGGAACGTGATCGCATGAACAACCCTTGGCCGCAATTCCCGAACGTATACACACTTGATTATGCGCAAGAGGAAGCCAAAGCGTTGTTTGGTCAAGATCCGCGTGAATTCTCCATCATGACAACGAAATTTGTCGGAGACGATGAGGGGAACCTCAAAGAATTGCATACCGTACAGATCGAGCGTATTGTGGATGAGACTGGTCGCAAGATTTATCAGCCGATTCCAGGTACAGAGCGTGTATTCCCGGCTCAGATGGCCATGATTGCCATTGGTTTTGATGGACCGGAACAAACGTTGGTAGAGCAACTGGGACTTGCAACAGATCGTCGCACAAACGTTAAGGCACGTTACGGTAAATACAACACCAATGTGGATAAAGTATTTGCAGCAGGTGACATGCGTCGTGGTCAAAGCTTGGTTGTATGGGCAATTAATGAAGGCCGTGAGGCTGCTCGTGAAGTGGACAAATACTTGATGGGTGCTTCGGTTCTGGTGTAAAAGTATAGAACAAGTTATCAATGACAACCTTCGCGATCAGCGAGGGTTGTTTGCTTTTTATTTAACCAATTTGACTACATATTTCATGCAAGTGTGAGCAATATCATTGCTTTTTAAGTGATGAAGATTTATTATTATATTATAATTATTATAAATAAGGATTAACTGAAACCATGAATCCGTACGATAAAAGTAAATTTCAATGAATATAAATCGGAGGTGCGACCTGCTATGGCAAGTAACCGGGACAAGTCCATTTCAGAACAGATCTTTCACATTAAAAATCAATTAGTTGAAAAAGGATATAAGTTAACACAACAACGGGAAGTTACTGTACGTGTATTGCTTGAACATGAAAAGGATCATTTTAGCGCAGAGGAAGTATTTCTCCTGGTTAAGGAGCAGTTCCCTGAGATTGGATTGGCTACCGTATACCGCACTCTCGAACTGCTGAGTGACCTTCAGGTCGTTGAAAAGATTAACTTTGGTGACGGCGCTGCGCGCTTTGATCTGCGAAGTACAGATGGTTCCCATCACCACCATCATTTGATCTGTACAGAATGTGGTAAAGTGGAAGAGATTATGGAAGATGGTCTGCTTCGTTTGGAACAACAAATCGAGCGTCAGTATGGCTTTGCTGTTACGGATCATCGTCTGGATTTCCAAGGTGTATGCAAAGAGTGCAGACAAAAGCATGTATTAAAGGAACAGGCAGCAGGATAATTCATTTCGGGAAGGTGCTCCCGAATCCAAAATCTGATATAATGAGTTTCAGAAGCAAGGGGCTTCCGTCGGCGGAATGCCCCTTTTTGCCGTCATGCGGACGGTGAAGGAGGAGAGATGGACGGATGAAGACACTGGTTATAGCGGAAAAACCCGACATGGGTCGAACCATTGCCGCCGTCATAGAACCAAAGGCCAAGAACAATCGCACGTATCTGGAAGGTGAGCATTACATCATCACTTGGGCGATAGGGCATTTGCTTGGACTGGCTGAACCGGATGCCTATGATACGAAGTACAAGCGCTGGAATATAGCGGACCTGCCGATCATACCTGATCAGTTCAAGATTGTACCCAATCCGAGAACGAAAGATCAGCTCAAAATGATTGGAGAACTGGCAAAACGGGCTTCAGCGATCGTTAATGCTTGCGATGCAGGGAGAGAAGGTCAGTACATCTTCGCCCTCATACAACAGCAATTGAAGCTGCGTCAGCCTGTAAAGCGTTTATGGATATCGGATTTGACGGCAGAGAGCATTAGACGTGGTTTTGATGGTCTGAAGGATGCCTCTGAATTTGAAAATCTGACCCATGCTGCTCGCGCCAGAAGTGAAGCCGATTGGCTGATCGGGATGAATGCCTCACGGGCGTTTACAACCCGCCATAATGCATTGTTGTCTGTAGGCCGTGTTCAGACGCCGGTACTCGCGCTAATCTACGATCGGGAAATAGAGATTGAAGCGTTCCAGTCACAGACCTTTTATGAAGTGGCCGCCTGGTTTCGGCAGGAAGGTGTCGAGTACCGGGGACTGCGTCAGGGAGATAAGTTGACCGATGCGGAGGCAGCAGAGGCCATTGCAGCCAGTGTGAAGGGCAAGACAGGGCAGATTACCAAATACGAAGCAAAGCAGACGAAGGAGTATCCGTATCGTTTGTATGACCTGACCCTTTTACAGCGTGAAGCCAATGCCAAGTTCGGATATGGTGCCAAAAAAACACTGGATATCGCGCAGGCCTTGTATGAAAAACACAAGGTAATTTCGTATCCGCGGACAAACTCCAACTATGTTACAGAACAGAATATTGAAGGTATGCACAAAACGCTAAACCTGCTTAAAAATGGTACCTATAGTGAGCTTGCGCAAGGGGCCAAGCCGGAGCTTGTTCATAAGAATAATAAAGGGGTATGTAATCCGAGCAGGGTTGAGGATCACCATGCCATCTTGCCTACATTAAAGCGACCAGGTACCTTATCCAAGGATGAACAGAACATCTATGATTTGATTGTAAGACGTTTCTTGTCTCACTTTTATCCTCCGGCGGAGTATAAGCAACATACCGTGCTCACCGAAGTGGAGAAACATCAGTTTAAGACATCTGTCAAAGAGCTGCTGTCCCTCGGATGGAAAGTGGTTCTCGGTTCTGGAGATCAGGAACAGGCCGGTGCAGGCAAAAAGAAGAGCAAGAAAAACGGCAATGAGGAAGAGGAAGCTGAAGAGTGGACGGACAAGGCTTTTAGTGTACAACCTGAATTGCCTGTTCAATGTACGAAGAGTGAGTTCAAGGAGAAGGCGACCCAGCCTCCCAAAAGTTATACCGAGGGAACATTGCTGAAAGCGATGGAAAGTGCAGGCAAGCAGATCGAGAATGAAGAGCTGCGAGATGCGATGAAAGACAGTGGTTTGGGTACTCCGGCTACACGTGCTGCTACGATTGAACGCCTCAAAAACGTAGGTTACATTACGCTGCAAGGGAAGAAAATGCAGTTAACGCTCAAAGGCAGAACGGCTATTGAGTTGATTCGCCGCGCGGGCGTAGATCTGTTAACTTCACCTGAGATGACTGGGCAATGGGAAAGAAGGTTATATCAGATTTCCAAAGGTGAAGCGGGTCAGGACAAGTTCATGGAAAACGTCAAGAAATTCACCTTGTCCATCATTGAGAAAGTGCGTGTACAAGCCCCAGCGCCAGCAGATGCTTTTGGTGAAGATTCACGAGGAGGCAGGGGGAAAGGCGAAGGAGCCAGAAGCCAAGCCGGCAACACAAGGCCATCTGCCAAGACAGCTAGTGGCGGTTCAACTGTAAAAACGTCCCGTCAGACTTCGGCATCTTCATCGAGAGCTGGCAGTGGGAAAAATGTGACCACTAAGGCGCCGTCTTCAAGTGCGAGCCCATCGGGAGTGAGAGAGTTACTGGCACCTTGCCCCTCTCCAGGCTGTACAGGTCAGATTATAGAGGGCAAGAAGGGTTATGGATGCTCACGTTTCAAGGAAGGCTGTTCATTTGTGGTCTGGAAAGAGTATGCGGGTAAAAAAATCACCAGTACGATGTTAAAATCGCTGATTGAGAAGGGGAGTACGCAAGTACTGTCTTTCAAACGAAAAGACGGAAGTACGGTGAAAGCACGTATTATTTTGCAGGACGTGGTAACAGGCAAGTTATCTGGTGAGAAACAGGATGCGTGATCTTAGTAAACAGTTAACATACAGCAAAAGGACCCTTAACCAAGGGTCCTTTTCTGTTGCTGCTGTTGTATATTTTCGTGTATGACTTTTGGTACCTCTTCCAGTGCAGTGATGGTATACATCGACGTTTCCGGATTAGGCTGAAGTTCTACGATGTTGTATTGCCATTCATTCGGTTGTTTGATATAAATGCTGTGAATTCCGGCTTTTACCGCAGGCATAATATCTGTCCGAAGAGAGTTGCCAATCATCCATGTTGTACGACGATCAAATGGACCGTTAGACAGAATGCCTTCCAGAGCCTCGATGTTTTTGTGTTGTCGGATATAGATCCGATCGTCAAAATAAGCCGAGAGCTTCATCTGATCAATCTTGCGCTGTTGAATCACGGTTTCGCCACCTGTATATAAGTAGAGGGAATGTCCAGCACCTTTGAGGTTCTCAAGGGTTTCAACCATATGAGGGTAGGGTTCAATCTCCTGATCGTACACACTCATGCCCAACTTGCTCAGATAAGATTCTTCTCTGGGAGAAGTTGATCTGGCGAATTTCCCGGAAAAGTAACGATAGGTATCAATCAGGGATTGCGGGAAGTGATGACTCGCGAAGCCAAGTTTATTCACTCCGGTTACATCAATCTCCAGCTGTTTGTCGCGGATCTCTTGCGTTGTCAGAGAATGTCCATCAAACCACTCCTGCATATTCTCAAAGAATTCTCCCAAAATCAGGTTAAAATACTTGTTGCAATATACGAGTGTATCATCCAGGTCAAACAAAATATGTTGTTTCATTATTTTCATGATCTAACTCACTCCTTGTAGCCAGTAACTCCACAATGGTTCAACTAAATTATATGCGAATATAGGATTCCAGGAACATATTCAATTCAGATACGCCATCCGGACGAATACTGTATTTCTCTTTACGATTACTTCCGAGCAGATGGGTTCGTAGCAGACCAGCGATGCGCAGCGCCATCACCTGATCTTTGACTGTGTCTTCGTCTTTACCCAATTCTTCACACATCTCAGCGAGGGATTTGGGTTCATCCGATACGTAACGAAGCAGGCGAAGTCTTTCTGGATCAGCCAGTGCATGAGTGAAACGCAGAAGGCATGTTGGTGGCTGGTCCTCGTTCTCTTCAGGTGCATCTACAGGATACTGCATGATCATCATACCCTCATAGAAGCAGTACATATTAATAGGACGATTATGCACCGTTGGAAACAGGATGACTTCATTCAGTCCAGGCATCGGTTCTACAAGAACTCCTGCTGTAGCATATTCAATGAGCAGTTCAGATCCCATTTTATCAAGCAAAATACGTTTTTCTTCAGCATCTTCTTCCAGCCATACGCGCTGATCTTCACTCATATTCTGACAGTAGTGTTGATCCCATAGTCGCAATAATGGGACATAGCTGTTTCGAATACGCGTAGATTCTTCTATAGTAAGAGCGGGCAGAAGAGGAGACACACGTGCATACAGGTCATCTGCTGTCATTCCGGCAAGCATGTCCAGAAACTCACGATTCTCCTTCGTATCATTTTGATACGCTGCCCATGCAAACAGGACATCAAAATCATCAAAAGGCCAAGTGGCAGCAGGTGCGAGCGCAGCTCGTACATTGGAACTTAGTTTACCTTCCACTTCCAGAATCCATTCAGGACCAATATCCAGATGTTGAATCCATTTTTTCGTAACATAAACCAGAAAGCTATTGAGCATTTCATATATCGGTGAAACATCAATTTTAACATGATAACCCATAATGTTGCAGAATCCTCCCGTCACATCTAAATGTACGCAGCGACTTAAGTACTATTAGTGCGTGTTCAAAAAGTCTGGTTTTCAGTACCAAGAAGATGGAATGAAGCTAGAAATGGAGTAGCGGAGCGTAGGAAAACTACGTGAGCAACGGACATTTCGGCTGAATTTCATCTTCGAAGCTGATGATGCCACTAGGCATGATTCGTAATCAAAAGTGAACTTTTTGAACAACCTCTATTATGGCTTGTTTTGCAGGGCGTTGTCCACTATAATGTTCAAGTCCGTGGCAAAGCCCCGATTCATGAATAGCAGTTCAAAACCATATGTATACCATACGAAAGTCGTCAGCGATGGCGATTTTTCTTTGTGTGCTCGCAGGAGGAATGAATTCGTGTCATCGATTACTCGCCCCAAACTATCACACTCGACAGCCAACTATCTTATTTTGATTACGGTTATTGTGGTAGCGGGAATCAGTCAGGGGCTTTTGCTGCCTGTGCTTTCAATCTTTTTGGAGCAAAAAGGGGTTTCACCAGGTTTAAACGGATTAAACGCTGCTGCGTTGTACATTGGCTCTTTTGCCATGACTCTAGTTGCGGAACGACTATTAGGAGCACTCGGGTTCAAAAAGCTGATTGTGGGTGGGCTGATATTGGTCATGGTCCCTTTAATATTATTTCCGTATTTACCAGATATTAAAATATGGTTCATTTTGCGTCTGATCGTTGGAATAGGAGACAGCGCACTGCATTACGCGGCTCAGCTCTGGGTGCTGCTTGTTACGGCACCTGAAAAGCGTGGACGCTACATATCGCTATACGGCATGTCCTACGGTCTGGGATTCAGCATTGGTCCGCTGGGAATCAAGCTTCTCGGATTCGGTGATGCTGTCCCTTTCTGGGTATTGTTCGTATGTATGGCAGCAGTACTTATACTGGTATTAATGAAGCTGCCGAATACGAAGCCGGAAAAAGCAGAGCATGGGCAGCTGCCTGAACGGCGCTTCCGTCGGAGTCTGGCTTGGGCTTGGTACGCACTGTTACCTGCCCTTTTATACGGATATATGGAGGCCGGTATGAATAGTAACTTCCCCGTGTATGGCCTGCGTATTGGGTTCGACACCGATCAGATTTCGTCGTTGCTTCCATTTATCGGTATTGGAGGTTTGTTCCTTCAATTGCCTCTGGGGATGTTGAGTGACCGATATGGGCGTAAAAAGATATTGATGTTTGCGGGCATCAGCGGGGGAATCATCTTCATGCTGGTTCCAGTCGCAGGTACGCATTTCTGGTGGACGCTTGTATTGTTAACGATCGCTGGTGGCCTGGTCGGCTCCTTTTTCTCATTGGGCCTTGCCTATGCCGCAGATATTTTACCTAAAGTGTTGCTGCCTGCAGCGAACGTTGTGGCTTCCTTTCATTTCACGATTGGAAGCATTATCGGACCGAATCTGGGCGGTCAGATGATTAACTGGATTTCGCCCGGAAGCATGTTTACCTTGCTGGGAGTCATGTACCTTCTTTTCGGCGCGGCAGGTATATTATTTCGTCGTAAACCTGAGTTCGAATCTGTGTTAAAATAGAAGCTGGTGTTCGCATGGAAATTGATGTCCATTTCCGAGTACACTAGTGGTAGGGAAAAACATGGACAAGAGGAGACATCGCGATGATCAGAGTAGAGAACTTGAGTAAATCCGTTGGCGTGGACCGCGTTCCCGTTCTACGGGATATTCGATTTGATATGCAACAAGGTGAGATGATTGCTGTAGTTGGTTCAAGCGGAAGCGGGAAAAGCATGTTGCTCAAATGTCTGGCTATGATGGAGAAATGGGATTCGGGCCGGTTTACGGTGGATGGTGCCGAGATTTTGAAAGAAGGCTGGTCTGGAAAACGGAAAATTAAACGGGAATGGGCGTACTTGGAGCAGAATCCTGAATTATTTCCCAGACGTACAGCTCTTAAAAATGTATTAATCGGACGATCGGGTCAGACTCCCGTATGGAGAATGGTCACCGGTATGGTACGTTCCGATGATTATATGGGTGCGATGGACTATCTCGAAAGCTTGGGATTACTCGATAAAGCACATCAAATTGCAGAGAAGTTAAGTGGTGGTGAGAAGCAGCGTGTTGCCATTGCAAGAGCACTTGCCCATGGTGCCAAAGTGGTTTTGGCTGACGAACCTGTGATTGGTCTTGACCCTCATACAGCAGATTCGGTGCTGGAAACGCTGCGCAAATTATGCGAAGAAGAACGTGCAACTGTCATTGCAGTATTGCCTATTGAACTTGCTGAGAAACATGCCACGCGAATCTGGGGATTGGCAGACGGCAAGATTGCTTTTGATATTCGTGGACGGAGACTGACACAGCAAGAAAAAAACCAGATTTAAACTATTGAAAAGAGTGATGAGATTGTTTAATTCACGGTGGGGACGCTTCATTGCAGCAGGAACTATGGCGATTATGCTTGGTTCTGTTCTAAGCGGATGCACAGTCATAAGTGACCCCAAGGGTTTGATGAGAAAACCAATGATGTCCACCGATAAGGAGAAACTGTATAACGTGGTTCAGGTTAAACTGCCGCCAGAGAGCACGTTGATTCGTCCCAAGGATATGAATAATACCAGTATGATTCGAGTGGAAGACCTGAACGGGGATGGAACTCGGGAAGCGATTGTTTTTTATGAGACGCCAAATGAGAATGTGCGAATCCATGGCATGATTTTGGAAGAGCAGGGAGGCACATGGGTTAAAAAGCTTACATTTGATGTGCCGGGAAATGAGCTGCAATCCTTTAAAGTATTGGATATTACGAATGACGGAAATCCGGATATTATTCTTGGTGTTAGTTTACAGGAGCAGAAAGCGTTGACTGCCTATTCGTACAAGGGCGGGGCACTGGAACAGGTTCTGGGTGGAGTCCCGTATAACCAGTATATTATTGATGATGCGCAGGGAAATACGCTGGATTTGAGTGGGGATGGCAAGAGTGATTTTGTTATCATTTCGTTGAACAATAGCGGCTTTGCAACCATTGCGTTATATCAGTACGAAGATGGCAGTTTCAAGGAAGTTGATCGGGTGCAGACCGATTATACTGTTAAAGAAGTTTATAATGCTCTGGGCGGAGAGATCGCCGAAGGACAGATGGGCATTGTACTGGATGCTGAGCTGGATGATCGGAGTTCCTTCTCGCAAATTATGTATGTTAAAGATAACAAGTTAGTCAATGCTTTCAAATCACCGGATCAAACGTATAGAGATGACAAAATTTTAAGCGGTGATGTCGATAATGATGGTATTATTGAGTTTGGGCTTAAAGAGACTCCTAAAGGTTGGGAGCATTACGTTTTTGACTCCAGGTTGTGGTTCTATACCTATTACCAATGGGATGGCAAAGAAGGCAAGAAATTTGTCTCGTTCCAATTCCGGGATGATGCTGATTTATTTCATCTAAATCTTAAGCCTGAGTGGTACGGTAAGATCACTATTGACACCAAATCGGAAAAGGAAAAATATATTCGATTTAAAATGATTGATACGGATGAAACCGTGGCAGAGATCAAATATTTCACCCTTTCCAAGTGGGAACAGGAGAAAGGTAAAAGCTGGAAGGAAATTACGCGTACCAAAGATCGGGTTATTGCTTCACGAGTAGCACAATCAGAGGCGGGTAAAGATGCACTGAGCAATACTTCCCAGCTGAATAGAAAGGGAGAACTTAATGAGTAAAGTACTTATTCTTGAGGATGAAGAATCCATCCGCAGTTTTATAGTGATTAATTTAAAGAGAAACGGATTCGAAGTGCTTGAAGCTGGAGACGGGCATGAAGCGCTTCGCATACTGCAAACAGTACCTGACATTGATCTGGCTCTGCTGGATGTTATGGTACCAGGTATTGATGGATTCGAGGTGTGTCGACGGATCCGTGAAACCAATGAACGTCTGGGCATCATCTTTTTGACCGCGAAAGTTCAGGAACAGGATAAAGTGTACGCACTCTCCGTTGGTGCAGATGATCACGTTAGCAAGCCTTTCAGCCCAACAGAGTTGATTGCACGTATTCAGTCATTGTTACGCCGTGTGAACGTGCATCGGGAAACTGCGGCGAAGGTTACGTTCCAGTCTGGGCCATTTTCACTGGATCTGATCTCCAAGCAATTCAAGAAACAGAATGAAGCCATTGAGTTGACTCCAACGGAGTTTTCCTTGATTCAGTTTTTCCTGGAAAAAGAAAATACACCGCTCAGTCGTGATGTATTGTTAGATCATGTATGGGGAAAAGAGTACATGGGTGATCCCAAAATTGTGGATGTAAATATTCGTCGTCTACGTCAGAAAATTGAGAACAATCCTTCCGAGCCCGAATACCTGCAAACTGTATGGGGTCACGGGTACAAATGGAAGGGCCGGGAGCAATGATTAAAAAAGGCATTACTCGGCAGATCGTACTACATTATTTCTTTGTAGTTTTTCTCGCTCTGCTGTTGGTCGAATTCGTATTTATGTTGGCAGTACAAAGGTATTATTATGAAAGTATCTACAATACGATTAGTACCCACATTTCCAATTCAAAGGACTTTTTCGAGCCGATTGCTCGTGAAAATACCACGGAGGATGGCAACAATCTGTCCAGACTCATTGTGAACTTGGCATTGTCCAATACTGAATTGGAAATTTTGGATCTGAACGGGCGCGTATTGGCGAGTTCGACTGCTTTTGAATCTGATCGTGCTGTGCTGCAAACCAGTGATATTATGCAGGCTCTGAATGGAGATATGGGACGCTGGATTGGAAGACAACCAGGTACTGGAGAATCCGTCATGGCCGTTTCACACAAGTTTGATCTGGGCGGCGAAAATACGTATGTTATTCGATATCTGACATCACTCGAAGATGTGAATTCAAAGCTGTTGAATATGGGACTACTTGCCGCTGCGGTCGGTGTTGGCGTGCTTGCTATAGTGTTGATCATCAGTATTGGTATGGCAAATTCCATTGTACGTCCAATCAACAACATCACCGCAGTATCTGCCCAAATGGCCAGAGGACGGCTGGATGTCAGGGTTAAGGGGAATTATAAGCACGAACTGGGCGAATTGGCATCAACACTTAACTTCATGGCACATGAGATTGTGCGCAGTAATCAGATCAAAGATGATTTTATCTCTTCGATCTCACATGAATTAAGAACACCTCTGACCAGCATTAAGGGCTGGAGCGAGACACTGGACTCAGGCGGTTATGATCCGGAAGAGACCCGTATCGGTATGGGCATCATTTCCAAGGAAACCGAACGACTGATTGGACTTGTTGAAGAGATGCTGGATTTCTCCAAATTGCAGCAGAATCAGATGAAGCTGGTTAAAGGAACGGTCAACATTCGTGAAATTGTACAGGAAACGATGTTGAATGTCTGGGCCAAAGCGGAACAAAAACAGGTTCATCTGAAGTTGGAAACGGACGAGACGCGTGCTTATAATGTCCATGGAGACGGCAACAGACTGAAACAAGTCTTCTTAAACGTTGTGGATAATGCGATCAAATTTTCACATGAGAATTCCTGGATTTTCTTGTCCGTCAAAGAGGAGAATGGTCAGATTATTGCAGCTGTTCAGGATACGGGTATCGGCATCAGTGAAGAGCACCTAATTAAAGTGCGGGACCGCTTCTTCCAGGTAAATCATCAAAATGGGGGAACGGGACTGGGGCTTGCGATTACGCAGGAACTGGTAGAACTGCATGAAGGAACCATTACAATGCAGAGTGAGCTCGGATCTGGTACAACGGTTACGGTCACGTTACCGGCTGTGGCTGAGGAGATGGGTACAGAGGAATCTGTAACGCAGCCTGGTGATCCTGAAGTAAAAGAAGAGCGAGCAGCAACCGATGTAAAATTGGATCAAGAAACATAATATCCATATCAACACAAAAAAAGGCGAGCCATCCATGGCTCGCCTTTCTCATGCAATGTCTATTTCATTATGAAGAAAGTTCACCAGCGCGCAAACGCCCACTTTTTTCATATACTTCTTTCAACATACGAACAGGTTGTGTACGTACAGCTGGCTTGGCAGAAACGATCTCGTTAGGTCCAACGACAACAATCTCATCCGCTGTACCTTTAACGATTGCACCGTCTTTGATTATTGCACCCTCACCAATGATGGCGCGTTCGATGTGAACACCACGGCCTACGCGTGCGTTTGGCATAACAACACTGTCTTTTACCTCAGAACCCTTACCTACTTCAGCACCGCAAAAGATTACAGAACGTTCCGCGCGACCTTCAATGGCACAAGAGTCGTGAATCATGGAAGTCACATGTTCAATCTTCGCATGTATTGCTTTGTAAGCACTTGGCTTGGATCGCCAGTCGCGCGTAAACATAGGCCAGTTCTCTTTTTGAAGACTCCAGTCTTCATCGTTGTGCAACAGATCCATATGTGCATCCCAAAGGCTCTTAACCGTGCCTACATCTTTCCAATAACCATTAAAGTTATAGACAAAGAGGGGGTTATTCTCGTTCAACATTTGAGGAATAACATCTTTACCGAAGTCATGGCTGGATTCGGGATTAGCTGCATCTTCCAAGAGATGGCGTTTCAGATACTCCCATTTGAACATGTAAATACCCATTGAAGCCAGGTTGCTTTTTGGTTCAGCCGGTTTCTCTGCAAACTCGGTTACACGCAAATCTGCATCTGCTGCCATGATCCCAAAGCGATATGCTTCATCCCATGGAACTTCCATAACCGAAATCGTTGCTGCGGCATTATTGGCCTGATGTGCTTCCAACATTTCGCGATAATTCATATGATAAATATGATCACCCGACAAAATTAGAACATTTTCGGGGTTTTGTTGATCAATATAGTCAATATTTTTATAAATAGCATCCGCCGTTCCCAAGTATTCGTCATTTCCTGTATGATAAGATGGAAGCAAGGAAATTCCCGCCTCTGCCGAGTTCCCGTGTCCCCATGGTTCACCTTGACCGATGTGGTCATGCAATGATTTCGCTTGGTACTGCGTTAATACTCCTACAGTATCGATCCCTGAGTTTACGCAGTTACTGAGAGGAAAATCGATGATCCGGTAGTGCCCGCCAAACGGTACAGCGGGTTTTGCGATACTTGAGGTTAAAGGGGCTAATCGCTTCCCTTCTCCTCCCGCCAACAGCATAGCGATGCAATCTTTATTAAACATAATCGTTTCCCTCCCAAAATATTGTGCATTGTAGTACATCATTAACGCAAAGTAGAGCAGATGAAACGATTGTTACTGTAAAAATTCAGAAAAAAGACAACATTTTCTAACGCACCGCATTTTTCTTTTCAACTTGGCTAGAATGGGGTAATGGTTACTGTTATATCTATTTTCTTGAGAAGAAGGTGATCTTTTGGCCATTCAACCGTTTGCACGCCCGGACATATCGCCGGAGCATATTTATTTATTTCATGAAGGTAACCTTCATCACAGTTATCGAATTTTGGGCGCACAGCCTGAGATCTGCGATGGCCGTCAGGGGTATCGCTTTACCGTGTGGGCACCAAATGCCGCAGAAGTAGGATTGGCTCTGGACCGTAATGAATGGAAAGGCGAAAAGGAACCTTTATATAAGATACCCGAATCAGGATTTTGGAGTCGTTTTTTTCCGGAAATTAATGAAGGAACTTTATACAAGTTCCGTATATTAACGGAAGACGGAACAGAATTGCTCAAAGCGGACCCTTATGCGTTTCATGCAGAGGTTCGACCTCAGACAGCCTCTGTCACCAGTTCAATCGAAGGTTACAAATGGAATGATGGAGCTTGGAGACGCAAACAACGTGGGCTGTATAACAAACCTCTACATATTTATGAAATGCATATGGGAACCTGGAAGCGCAAAGAAGATGGCAGCCTTTATAGTTACCGCGAGATGGCTGACTTGCTCGTTCCTTACTTATTAGAAATGAAATATACACATGTTGAGATGATGCCTCTTAGTGAGCATCCTTATGACCTTTCGTGGGGATACCAAAACACTGGGTTTTATGCACCAACAAGCCGTTACGGACAGCCTAAAGATCTGATGTATCTAGTGGATACATTGCATCAGGCTGGAATTGGTGTTCTGCTGGATTGGGTACCAGCGCATTTTGCCAAAGACGCTCATGGGTTGCGTATGTTTGATGGAACGCCTTTATATGAGTATGCAGACCCGATGTTAGCAGAGAAGCCAGGCTGGGGTACACTTAGCTTTGACTACTCGAAACCTGAGATTCGTTCATTTCTGATCTCCAACGCATTGTATTGGATGGAGATGTATCATTTTGACGGACTCCGTGTTGATGCGGTTACGAGTATGCTTCGGCTTGATTTTGAGAAACAGCCAGGACAATACCGAACCAATGATGAAGGGGGTCTTGAGAACAAGGAAGCTGTAGCCTTTCTGCAGCAACTGAATGAGACGGTGTTCAAGTATTTCCCTTATGCATTGATGATGGCTGAAGAATCCAGTGCATGGCCAATGGTAACGTTGCCTGTAGATGAAGGTGGTCTCGGCTTCAACTACAAATGGAATATGGGCTGGATGAACGATACGCTTGATTACATGGAATCTGATTTTCATGAGCGTCCTTCCAAACATCATTTGCTGACTTTCCCGGTCGTATACTCCTTTGCTGAAAATTATGTGCTACCTCTGTCTCATGACGAGGTTGTTCATGGCAAAAAGTCGCTCCTCGACAAGATGCCAGGAACCTATGAACAGAAATTTGCCGGCATGCGTGCTTTTCTGGGCTATTTTATGACTTTCCCAGGGAAAAAACTGTTGTTTATGGGTGGGGACTTTGGCCAGTTCATCGAATGGAAAGATGAGGACCAACTGGACTGGTTTTTGCTGGACTATGACAGTCACCGCAATTTGCATAAGTTTGAGCGTGAACTGTCGAACCTGTACTTGAGCGAAAAAGCTTTGTGGGAGCTTGATCATTCCTTGGACGGTTATGAATGGATCACTCCGGATGATCAGGACCAAAGTGTCATTTCATATGTACGCAAAGGAAAAAAACCTGCGGATACACTCCTTGTGCTCATTAACTTTCAGCCGGCCAAGCGGGAGCGTTACCGAATTGGTGTCATGCGTCCCGGTATGTATACCGAAGTTCTGAACAGTGACCATTCCGTTTACGGCGGTTCAGGCATTACTAATGATATGCAGCTACCTACCGAAAAGATTCCTTTTCATGGGCATCCACATAGTCTCGAATTGGTTTTGCCTCCGCTGAGCATCGTGATTCTAAAAAAGAACACACGTCGGAAAACGGATGAATCGCCTGCGAGTATAACTTCCGTCAGTTCACAAACGAAGAATAAGAATGAAAGTAATACGCTTAAACCGAAGAGGAGGACAAAGGCATGAATATTCTATTTGCTGCTGCTGAAGTACATCCATTTATCAAAACAGGAGGCCTTGCTGACGTAATCGGTGCTCTCCCGCTTGCATTGAAGAAGAGTGGGGCAGACGTGCGGGTGATTATGCCTAAATATAAGGGGATTCCCGATGAGTATAAAGACGCGTTGCAGCCAGTCATTACAACAGAGGTGCCTCTTGGCTGGCGCAGACCCTATTGTGGGATAGAAATGCTGGTTCATGATGGAATTCCAGTGTATTTTGTGGATAATGAGTATTATTTTGGGCGTGATGGGGTGTACGGATATATGGATGATGGCGAGCGATTCGCCTTCTTCAACCGTGCAGTGCTCGAAGTGCTGCCACAGATTGAGTTCAAGCCTGACGTGCTGCACAGTCATGACTGGCATGCAGGGATGATTCCTTTGCTGCTTGAAGCACATTACAGACACGATTCTTTCTATAGTGATATGCGAACGGTATTCACCATACATAACTTGTTGTATCAAGGGGTATTCCCGCATCAGTTATTCAGTGAAATCCTGGAGCTGGACGATCGATATTTCACTGTGGATGGAGCCGAATATTACGGTAATGTCAATTTCCTGAAAGCTGGAATTGTGTATGCTGACCATGTGACAACCGTTAGTCCAACTTACGCACAGGAAGTGAAAACATCTTATTACGGATATGGCCTGGACGGACTGCTCAGTTCACTTGGAGATCGATTCAGCGGGATTGTAAATGGCATTGATACCAAGAGCTACAACCCGGCTACAGATACCAAGATCCCGGTGAAATACAGAACGAGTCTGTCCAAGAAAACGGAAAACAAAATCGAGTTGCAAAAGGAACTTGGATTGCCTGTTCGACCAGATGCACCTCTTATGGTCATGGTCACAAGGCTTGTTGATTCCAAGGGACTTGATCTGGTCTGCCGCATCCTGGATGAATTGTTGTATTATGATGACATTCAATTCGCGGTACTTGGAACAGGGGAGCAGTCCTATGAGCACTGGTTCCGTGAAGCCGCGAATCGTTATCCACTCAAAATGTCTGCCCAGATTAAGTTCAACGATGGATTATCTCGTCGGTTCTATGCAGGCAGTGATATCTTCCTGATGCCATCCAGGTTCGAGCCATGTGGCATTAGTCAGTTGCTGGCTCTGCGGTACGGCAGTGTGCCTCTCGTAAGAGAAACAGGTGGTCTGAACGATACTGTGCAGGCATATAACGAGTTTACGGAGGAAGGAAATGGCTTCTCATTCACAAGCTTTAACGCGCATGACATGATGAATACCATTCGACGTGCCGAGGAGATCTACAAACAGCCAGAACACTGGAAGAAGATTGTGAAAAATGCAATGAGCGGAGAATACAGCTGGAACGTCTCGGCTGAGGAATATATGGATATTTATCGTCGAATTACACTCGAACCTGCAAATTGATGTAGTCTTGAATGAGTCACAGCACATGATGCTGTGGCTTTTTTACGCAATAAAAAACACTTCGAAACTTCAGAATGAACGTACTACATTCATCTGAGGCGGTAGAAGTGTTTTCTTTTGTTATGACCATGCTTGGACTTAGACTTTATAATGGATGGTCGCCGGATCAAGCTGCCTGTACAAAATGCGGTACCCGTAAGGATCAAGCTTAACATTCATCATGCCATCGGTTGGATACACAGACTCTTCAGTTAAAGCATCCTTCCAGTCTTTTGTTTCCATGGGATGAGAGAGCGTACGATCTTGAGATGTATTGTTCATCCATACAGTAAAGTGGAGGTTGTCATCTACACGTTCGTACACGATACAGGGATCATGATGATCAGCTTTGAGGAAACGGAAGCGTCCCTTGCGCAGGGCTTCATTGTTTTTGCGTAAATCGATCATCAGACGATAGAAATCGTAGAGTTCTCTGTCTTGTTTAGCAGGATCCCATTCCATGCATTTTCGGCAATCCGGGTCAGCACCACCACTAATCCCAACCTCATCTCCATAGAAGATACAAGGTGTGCCGATATAGGTGAAGAGGAATACAACTGATAACTTTAATCGGCGTTTGTCTTCTCCTAACCGGGTGAGCAGGCGAGGGGTATCGTGGCTGCAGAGCATATTAAAGATCACTTCGTTGGTTTGTTGCGGATAGCGCATAATCAGTGAACCCATCTCACTCGCAAAATGATAACCATCCATTGAACCGCAGAAGAACTGAAGTACTTTGTCGGCAAATGGATAATTCATAACGGAATCGAATTGATCTCCCATAAGCCAGGTCAAGGAATCGCTCCATACTTCACCAACAATATAAGCTTCGGGATTCGCTGCCTTCACAACCTTGCGGAAATCACGCCAGAAATGGTTGTCCACTTCATTCGCTACATCCAGTCGCCAGCCATCCAGCTTGATTTCCTTGATCCAGTACTCAGCCACATCGAGTAGATATGCCTTAACCTCCGGGTTGGCTGTATTGAATTTGGGCATGTTGCCATAGAACCCAAACGTATCGTAGGTAGGTATACCGTCCTTAATTTGAACCGGATATTCATTAATGTGGAACCAATCCGCATACTTTGAGTTTTTTCCATGTTGGAGAACGTGCTGAAAAGGGGGAAAGTTTTCGCTGCAATGGTTAAATACGGCGTCCAGCATAACACGAATACCCAGGCGATGGCATTCTTCTGTCAGTTTTCTTAGCATGGCGTTATCACCGAAATGGGGGTCGACTTTTTTATAGTCAATGGTATCGTATTTATGGTAGGAATTGGCCTGGAATAACGGGGTAAAGTAAATGGCATTCACGCCAAGTTCAGTCAAGTCATGCAGATGATCCAGCACACCTTGCAAATCTCCACCAAAATAATTGTCCAACTCAGGTTTGCCACCCCAGTCATGGGTTTCTTGTGGATTTAGCGTGGGATCTCCATTGGCAAACCGTTCAGTCATGATCTGATAAAAGACAGCTTCTTTGGCCCACTCGGGCACCTTAAACACATCGATTTCGTGTATATAAGAGAACTCATAGTATCCTCCGGTGGGATAGGGGGTCTCATAATGAATTCCGTTATCCGCAAGAAACACATCCTCTGAACCGGCAGTTATCCGAAATATATAGGTGAGACGTTTGAATTGTGGCTCGACGGCAGCCTCCCAATAATCAAACATGCGATCGGAAGCGGCCTTCTCCAGTTGAATTTCCTTGTAGGTTCCGTTCCAATTGTACTTATCTCCGGTCAGTGCAGTCACGTATTGCACATCATTGCGCTTGGTTCGTACGCGCAGATGTATGGTAGACGAGTTGTAGGCATAAGCCCACTTGTCACGAGGGACATGATACATAGCTTCGAGCAGCATGACAGCACCTCCTGAATATAGGATAAGTTATAGCAATATATAACCAAGTTAGCCAGCAAATGAACCATATTTACTGTAATAAAATGTATTGTTTTCAGTGTTTTCAAGGCTTTCTTTCACAGCATATCCAGCTTCTTACTGGATATACAATGTTAACAAATAGCTTGTTCGAACTCTGTACGGATGGATTGAAGCAGTTCAGGTTGGCTCAGGACGTCATAGGCTGTTGTAGCGAGTGCCTTGGCTCCCAGAATCATCCCGTCCAGAGCGCGCTCTTGTAGTGCAAGATCACGGAAGGCTATGGAGTGTAGTGTGTGCACCTCGTCTACAACACGAATGTAAGGATGGATGGCAGGACATTTCAGGGAAACGTTACCGATGTCCATGGAGCCATGATCGTTACCACTCACAATCTCTTCTTGCGGGATACCAAGTTCCATCAGATTTTGACTAAATGCAGCTGAGAATGCTTCATTGGTGACCATCTCGTCATAGGACGTTTCATAGTTGGACGTCACCAGCTTGCAGCCTGTCTGGAGAGCAGAGCCTTCAGCGATCTGAATCACACGTTCCGTGAGAATATTCAGTTCTTTTCGGGTTGCGGCACGTACATAAAATTGCGCGGAAGCATAGTCAGGAATGATGTTTGCCGCCTGACCCCCGTTGTTGATCACCCCATGGATGCGAACGGTACTTTTCACTTGCTGCCGGAATGCATTGATTCCGTTGAACGTTTGGATGACGGCATCAAGTGCATTAATGCCTTCATGCGGACTTGCAGCAGCATGTGAAGATCTGCCATGGAATTCAAATTGTACAGCATCAATAGCCAGCGAGCTGCCTGACTTTTCATAGGCATAATATGGATGCGCCATGAGAGCGACATCGCAGTTATCGAACAAGCCTGCTTCCGCCATCGGTACTTTGGCACCACGTGTCTCTTCAGCAGGCGTACCAAACACTTTAATGGTTCCGCCAACTTCATCCAGAATGGACTTCAGCCCAACAGCAGCCCCAAGACTCATCATACAGATCAGATGGTGACCACAAGCGTGACCGATCTCCGGCAAGGCGTCATACTCACACAGTAATGCGATGGTTGGGCCGGGTTTGGCGGCTGAATAGGTTCCAATAAAGGCTGTGTCCAGTCCAAGGATTGGAGCCTCTACAGTGAAACCATGATAGACCAGTTCTTCTTTTAGACGAGCAGAAGCAAGATACTCTTCATTTCCCAGTTCGGGGTTGGCACCGATATATGATGAAATGGCTTTGAAACGGGAAGCATATTGATCAATAACCGTCAGGATCTGTGATTTGTTAGATGTCATTAGTAAACTCCTTATGCAAAAATGAAAATAATTCATTGATTATATCATGTTTGCTTCATTTTTTCAGAAACAAGTCAAGATTTGTAATGTCAAAATGCATTGCATAATCATGCATTGTACTTTATAATGACTCAGTCATCAACATGAGAAGTATACAAAGTATTGTAAGGGGAGAGAAAAAGGTTGAAATTGATAAGTCGTTACACCATGATGCTGTTGACCTTTGTCGTTCTGCTGACGACTGCCGTTCCTGTGGCATTTGCAAGTGGGACTACAGACAATTCAAGCAGTAAAAAGCTGGTGCTCGGTACAAGTGCCGATTTTGCACCCTATGAATTCCATAAAGTGATTAATGGCAAAGATGAGATCGTTGGTTTTGATATTGAGATTGCCAAAGAAATTGCCAAAGACCTTGGCGCTGAGCTTGTGATTGAGGACATGGGTTTTGACGGGCTTCTGCCTGCATTGCAGAGCGGTCGTGTTGATCTGGTTATCTCGGGCATGACGCCGACCGATGAACGGAAGAAAAGCATTGATTTTTCCGACACCTATTACAAATCCAAACAAGTGATTATGGTTCGAAGTGCGGATAAAGACAAATACCTGACGATGAAAGAACTGGAGAATGAAAAAATAGGGGTGCAGAAGGGCTCCATTCAGGAAACGATAGGACAGAATATTCCAGGCGCGAAGCTTACTGCGCTCGATAAAATCTCTGATATTGTGTTGCAGTTACAGACCAATCGTGTAAATGCAGCCATTGTTGAAGATACAGTCGCTGCGGGATATCTGGACGATGTAATTGCACTTGCTCCTGCTGTGCCTGATGAAGAGCAGGTAGAAGCAGCAATCGGAATTCGTAAAGGGAATACCGAGTTGCTGAGTGCAGTCAATGGAACGCTTGAGCGCTTAAAAAGTGAAAATAAGATCGAACAAATGGTTACAGATGCCAGTCTTTTAATGGCAGACAAGCTCAATAAAAACCAAAATATTTTTGAAGTGTTCTGGCAATACAAGAGCTTTTATGCAACAGGTGTAGGATACACGCTCCTGTTATCTGCACTTGGTGTAATCTTCGGGGTTATGATCGGATTGATCATCTGTTTGTTCCGTCTGCATGATGTAGCCATTTTGCGTTGGATCGGAACAGCGTATGTCGAAGTCATTCGCGGTACTCCGATGCTGGTTCAGCTGATGATTATCTATTATGGATTAGCCCTGACATTTGGCATTAATTTTAGTCCCCTTCAAGCGGGTATTATCACGCTTTCCATTAATAGTGGTGCCTATCTTGCGGAGATTTTCCGTGCAGGTATTCAAGGTGTGGATCGTGGACAGTTGGAAGCAGCTCGGTCTCTCGGAATGGGGAGAGCCACTGCAATGCGCCATATTGTATTACCACAGGCTTTCAAAGCCGTATTGCCGGCTATTGGTAATGAGTTCGTGACGATTATCAAGGAATCCTCCATCATCTCTGTTATCGGTATGGTGGACATTATGTATCAGGCTAGTGTGGTCAAAAACATTACGTATCAAGGGATGAGTCCGTTTCTAATTGCGGCAGCCATTTACTTTGTGTTGACGTTCATTTTGTCCAAGCTGCTGGGACGACTGGAAAGGAAGTTGAGTGCAAGTGATAGACGTTAGACAATTACACAAATCCTATGGAAACAATGATGTACTGAAGGGTGTTAATGTGACCATTGGCAAAGGCGAGGTTGTTGTTGTCATCGGTCCTTCCGGTTCAGGGAAAAGTACGTTCTTGCGTTGTCTGAACCTGCTTGAACAGCCTTCATCGGGTGAGATTGATTTTGAGGGGGTGTCGATCACAGACCCGAAGCACAACATCAATGCGACTCGTGAAAAAATGGGCATGGTGTTCCAGCATTTCAACCTGTTCCCACACAAAACGGTACAGCAAAACATCACGATTGCTCCGATTAAAGTGAAGAAACAATCCACGCAGGAAGCGGAGAAAATCGCTGCTGATCTGCTTAACACCGTGGGCTTGTACGATAAAAAAGATACATTCCCGAATCAGCTGTCCGGTGGACAGAAGCAGCGGATCGCCATTGCAAGAGCATTGGCCATGCAGCCGCATGTTATGCTGTTCGACGAGCCTACTTCGGCACTGGACCCCGAGATGGTCGGTGAAGTATTGGATGTCATGAAACGTCTTGCAGAAGGCGGGATGACCATGGTTATCGTGACGCATGAGATGGGTTTTGCACGTGAAGTGGGAGACCGGATCCTGTTCATGGATGGCGGGGTTATTGTAGAAGAGGGAACACCAGACGAAGTGTTTGGAGCACCCAAACATTCACGTACACGTGATTTTCTTGCTAAAGTACTCTAAATTAGATTATTCAAATAGTGTTACTGACTTTAAGTCGGTAACGCTATTTTTATGCGAATTAGTCACCTACAGACCGAAAAGTAACTTTTCTGTTACCTAATACAAAGGCATCGGGTCACACAACATTTCTGAATTATCCAGTATTCTTACAGATGATGATGCGCTAAAAACCATTTGGTAAGAATTACTACAAGTTCAGGTTACAAAATTGTGATATATTGAACTCTGCCGAAACTTCCGGACAGGAAGTGCGGGGGATGTAACGATGCAGATTGTGCAGGGGAAGATCGATAGCACACTGCTTGGGGTGAATTAGGGGTACATAATGTTTCAAAATGTAACGAAAAACCTATAGGGTGGGCTCCTCATCCGAATCCGACAACTAACTTCGCAGGCATAATGAGGGAGGAAGACCATGATTAACAAGAAACGTATAGCCAAAACAGCAGTAGCATTATTGACAACAGCAATGCTTATTCAAGCCGTTCCGGCTCACGCAGATTCAGTTCATGTGGCCAAAGAGGGGGATACCTTCTACACCTTATCAAAACAATATGGAGTAGCACTTAACACGTTGGTTAAAGCAAATAACGACATTTCGCCCTACAACATTTATGGTGGTTTGAAAATTACGATCCCCGGCAAAGCAAATAATGTTGCTGCTGCCGCAACGGAAAGCAAGACTCAAGCGAAGACGGTTACCACAGCAAGCTTGGACGTTAACGCAGATAACAAAGTGGTTCAAGCCTGGGGCAAAACGTTTGATTACAGTAAAGCAGTGAATGTGAAAGCAACGGCGTACTCTGCAGATCCGTCTGAAAATGGAGGATGGGGTGCTGTGGATTACTTCGGCAATGATCTTGAACTGGGTACGATTGCTGTTGATCCAAGTGTGATTCCACTTGGAACCAAAGTACTGGTCACTGGTCACAGCCATCCAGGATTGCCAAAACAGGCTTTTGTAGCCACAGCACGTGATGTGGGCGGTGCAATCAAGGGTCACCGGATTGATATCTTCATTCCTGGTAGCAAGCAGTCCGTAAGCACATTTGGTTTTCAGGATATCGAGCTCTACATTCTGAAGTAGAAAGTAAATTACATCCTAATGAATTCAAACTGGGTGTCTGCCAGTCGCTAACTTGCGATTGAACAGGCACCCTTTTAACATTTGCAATCATTTCCTAACACGGATCAAGGACATCCTAATCTTTGGCCTTCGGCAATCCCAACATTTCGTCCAAGGTGACGAGTTCATATCCGCGGTTACGCAGTTCCTCAATGACTTCGGGCAAAGCCTCAATCGTGCCGTTCAGGTTAGAGCCCACACCGCCTCCTGCATGCTGCAGAACGATGGAACCAGGTTTTACGGCAGATAGGATATTATCCTTCACCTTTTCCTTGGAGAGGCCTTTCCAGTCCAGGGAGTCAACATTCCAGTTCACAATGCTATAATGCTGTCTGGCAGCCCATCTCAGCTGTTCCTCATTAATGTCTCCATAAGGTGGCCGTATCATTTTGGGGGTATATCCCGTGAGGCGGTGAATAATATCCCCGGTATGTAAGATTTGTTTGCGAAAGGCATTCATCGACAGCTTACTGAATTCCGGATGATTGTAGCTGTGATTGCCAACGATATGTCCTTCCCTAACCATGCGTTTTACGAGATCCGGATGTTTCTCAGCACGACTACCTACGATGAAGAATGTAGCTCTGACATTGTATTTCTTCAATACATCCAGGACCTGTGGAGTAAACCGTGGATCGGGCACATCATCAAAAGTCAGTGCAACCTTCTTCGTTGAAGGACCATTGGTTTTGAACGTATCGGCATATTTTTGACGTAACTGTCCCAATGTCAGTTGTTCTTCTTCCCCGGAATCTGAACCCGATACCGATTCACTTGGTGGGCTTGAAGCATTCCGTGATGAAGCTTGAGGATGATATCCTCCGAGAAAAATAACGATAACCATCAGCATAATGAGGCGTACGCGCATAATAACAGCCTCCTTTTCCAAAATGACGTTCTTCTTGGTATGCCCGGGGTCTCTATAAAATATGCGTAGTGTGAGAAGTTTCATTGCTGATTTAGCTCATGACAGCCATAATTCCTCCATATATAACATATAGAGAAGGATAGGTGGATGGTTATGAGTACATATGATTTGAAATCGATACGGTTACAGGTGATTGAAGCAGGAGAGGATAAGGTTTTTCTCGTTACCGGAGGAAAGGCGCATATTGGCGCTGTAGCCACGTTCTATGTGGATCATGAGCGGGTTAGCGGGACTACGGTACATATTCCGGGTCATAAGGAACAAGAGCTGTGTGAGCGGCTTGCCCGAAAGGCAGCCCTACAGCTGAAAGTAACCGTTACGGTAATTATGGGTATCCATTTTGATTCCATTACACGGATGCAGATCGACGAAATCGTGCAGACTGCAGAGAGGTTGATGGAGGATCATCTGAGCAAAGATAAACAATCTTCCTGACATAAGGGCAATCGCATGTTTTGATTTTATTTGCTAAAATTGAAACGAGTTGTAGATTGTTACGTATGTATAATTATATACGATGTAATATCGACTAGGAGGAATACCATAATGTCCATTTTCAAACGATTGCGTGATTTAACGATGTCTAACATTAACGCCATTATTGACAAGGCAGAAGATCCAATCAAGATGACGGACCAATATATCCGTGACATGCAAGAGGATCTGGAAGATGCGGAGAAAGCCGTAGCCGCACAGATTGCCATTGAGAAGAAATTCAAGCAGTTGTTCGAAGAGCAGGAAGCTCTTGTGAAGAAACGTGAAGAACAGGCGCACACGGCGGCACGTGCTCAGAACCTGGATTTGGCTCGACGTGCTCTGGAAGAGAAAAAGGCTGCTGAAGAGAAGATGGCTGAGTACAAAACCAGCTATGATCAGAACAAGGCTTCTGCAGATAACCTGCGTGGCAAGCTCGATGAGATGCGTAAGCAGTTAACTCAAATGAAGAACAAACGCGAAACATTGGTAGCCCGCTACAATGCAGCAAAAGCCCAAACGGAAATCAACAAAGCGTTGAATGGATTTGGCTCTGATACGGCAAGTGCCGGCATGAAGCGTATGGAAGAGAAAATGATGCAAATGGAAGCTCAAGCTGAAGCAAGCAATGAGATGTCATCCAAAGGCAAGTCGCTTGATGAAGAGTTCGAGAAGTTAGGTAAAGATCAGGCTGTTGAAGACGAACTCGCAGCATTGATGAAACAGTACGATAATAAGAACTAACACCTTGGTTGTCAGCAGGGTTAACCAGCGGAGGAGAAGAGCGTTTCTCCTTCGCTTTTAAATGCGGTTCATGTTGATATTTGGGGGCTGTGTAAATGGATTTGAACATTTTGGCGATGCTGGTCTGGACAGTATCTGGTTCGGTTTTGCTGTTTGTTTTGATGTATGTAGATTCACTGTTCACGAAATATAAGGATTTTGCTGAAGTTAAGGCTGGCAATATGGCAGTTACCACACGTATGGTGATGAAATTATTTGCGCAAGGGTATGTACTCGCTACGTCCATTTCTACGGCTGGTCATCTAGGAGAAGCACTTTTAGTCTCGGTTGTATCCTTTATCATTTTGTTGATTCTGGAGAGTGTCGTACACTTTATGATTCGCAAATGGGCCACTTTGGATCTGGATACCGGAATTCAGCAAGGAAAGACAGGATACGGGTTGTTCTCTGGCGCTTTACATATCGTGGGCGCACTGATTATTGCAGCTTGTTTATAAGATAAGGAACAGGAGTAATTCTCATGAGTGTATGGAAACGTATTAAAGGAATACTAACGAAACCTGAACCGCCGCAGGCAGAGAAAACCATGCTACAGCTTGCACCTGGTGATATTTGTGAGGTTTCTCTGGTCACTTATGAAGTCGTTGGTCGGGTACAAAATCGCGCACGAAATGCAGTTGTGCTTACGCTGCAGGATGGTACCGCCTTTCGATATTTGCATATTGAAGAGCGGGAAATCACCCGTTATGCCTTATATACACCAATTGATGGCAGGCTTGATGCACCTGATGAGGTGCCTACATTACTCGATCTGGATGGCCGTGCATATCATCTGGAGGAAGAATATGGAGGCATGGTATCTACGGCGGGGAGAACTCCGTATGGCCAGGCTGGAGAACAATTGGTATGGCAGTATCAGTCTGATGATAATATGCTTCTTCGCGTGGAGTGGCAAGACAGAAGATTTACACTGTATGAGGGTGAGTCCATTCTTCCTGCGGATATCAAAGTGATTCGTTCGAGCTAGGAGAGGTTCCAATGAAAAAACGCTTGGCACATGGATTAAAATTAATGCTGGTCCTCAGCCTTGTGATGTCTCTGTTGTCCGCGTGCGGAGCACCTTCTGTTCAGGACACATATCCACTTGAATCGGTTAGTGGCAGTGGTAACTCAACGTCCTATGTGTACCGGGCTTCGGACCGTACGGTTCCGGAAGTGGCTCAGGAATTGTCTGAGCAAAGGCAACCTGATCAGATCTCGGCAGAGAACACGGAACGTATGTTCCTGGTGTATCAGGACGATTATTACCATCTGCAACAAGATCCGAACAAGCCGGAGGATACCTTGGTTGAGGTGGACTCAAAGGAATATGTTCGACAGAACTACGATTCATCTTTTTTACAAGGTTACCTGACCGCTACGTTAATTGGTAACCTGTTCGATTCTTTTGGAGGACGGGGCTACGGCAACTATCGGGGATATACCAATAAAGATACGTATAAACCGAGTGCAGGATCTTACCGTACACCAACGAGTAATGACAAGAAGGTTGCTCCACCTATTACTGTGGATCGGAAAGGTACAATTACAAGGCGCGGAAGCGATAAAGATTCAAGCGTGGGATCTGGCGGCGGATTATTCAATCGTAACAAGGATCAGAGCAAGGGAACCATTGATCGAAACAAGAGCGGTGGTGGCCTGGGCGGGTTGTTTGATTCACCTAAGAAATCTTACAAAAAACCGAAAACCAGAGTGGGCGGCGGCCGAATTAAGAGGCGAAGATAATAAGCATCCACTCATAAGCATGGCTACTAATCGAATAATTCATTTAAGAACAGTGAAAAGGGAAGGCAGATTCACCTCTGCCGGCGCATTACCTTGGAGCTGTTCTTTTTGGTTTACGATTGGCGAACATGATTGGATTTGCGTACGCGGGGAATCGTTGAAGCAGGCTGTTTACGAATCCAGCGGATAAATGGAATCATTCGTTCATCCTGTCTCAAGGATTGCAGGTCTGTGAGACCAAGAGTTACAATGTCGTGATTGGTGTATAGAGAATGAATCTGTTTGTGACAGGGGATGCACAGGTTGGCCGTTGGCAGGAATGTTCCGCCCATTTCTTTGGGTGTCAGATGATGGATGGTCACTCATGGTCCTCGCCTCCTTGTATCAATGGTATTATGAGCATATACGCTGGCTTTCATGTTGGATGTAGGACTTTGGAACTGCTGCATTCGTAAGAAAACAAGATCTTGTGACAAGAGTCAGTGAGCGATGTACTTGTCATCGGGCTGCTTTCGGGCTACACTTTCTTAAACAATAAGATGTCCCTAGGAGGTAAGAACACTTTTGAAACTGAACCCACATTCACATGATATGACAACTGCCAAGTTCAATCGTACAGCTGTACAGGTACCGGAAGCCCAAGCCAAAATAGCTGCATGCGTGACTTCGGGTCCCATAGAGAAAGTTCGCCTTGAATCTGCCCATGGACGTACACTTGCGGAGACTATTCAGGCACCTCACCCGTATCCATTCTTCCGGAGATCGGGCATGGATGGCTTTGCGATTATAAGTGCAGACACTACAGATGCATCGAGTGATCATCAAGTCTGGTTTCGAGTAATTGATGAAATTCCTTGCGGCTACACCTCGGACCACACCATTGTATCAGGTACGACTGCTCGCATCATGACGGGTGCACAGGTTCCGGAAGGTGCGGATGCGGTGGTCATGATGGAGATGACCGAGAGCAAGGTAGAGAACGGAGAACAGTGGATTGCATTGAAACGGCACATATTGTCGGGTGCTAACATCACACCAATCGGACTGGAAGTTCAGGAGGGTCAGCAACTGCTTGAAGCAGGAACGATCATCAGAGCAGGGGAGCAGTCGGTGTTAGCTACTTTTGGCATTGCAGAAGTCCCCGTATTTCAACGTCCTAAGGTGGCGATATTCGCAACAGGCACGGAATTGCTCGATGTAGACGAGCCCCTGCAACCGGGCCGGATTCGAAACAGCAACAGTTACATGCTGCGTTCTCTGGTCGTTGAAGCCGGAGGAGAGCCGGTGATGTATGGTTCCATTGCAGACGATGTGAATACAGCAAGGGCAAAACTGGAAGAAGCCATTCAAGATAATGATATCGTGGTGACCACAGGCGGTGTATCTGTCGGGGATTATGATATTATGGGCGAGCTTGTGCTGGAAGAACATGTGGAGATGTTGTTTAACAAAGTGACGATGCGACCAGGCAGTGTAACCACAGCTGCTGTATATAAAGACAAATTGCTTTTTGCGCTTTCGGGTAACCCGGGTGCTTGTTTTGTGGGTTTTGGTCTATTTGTTCGTCCTACCATTCGTTCCATGCAAGCCGATGCTCATCCTTATTTGGAAGAATGGACTGCGATCTTGGAAGAGGGGTACACCAAAGTAAACAATTTTACACGATTCGTACGTGGACGCACTGAGATTCGCAATGGCATGGTGTACGCGATATCCGCTGCAGCCCGTGTAGATGAATCCAGCGTGATGATTACCATTAAGGATAGTGATTGTCTGATTGTTATTCCACCTGAGAAAAAAGGTATTCCTGCGGGTGAACAAGTGCGCATCCTCAAACTGCCCTCAGGTCATGTGAGGTAGTTGATAGATGACTAAACTGAGTGAAACAAAACCACATATCATACAGATTGTTGGTTACAAGAACACAGGTAAGACCACCATGACAGCCGCGCTAATCGGACACTTTTCTTCTATGGGACTTAAGGTAGCAGCAATTAAGCATGATGGACACGATCATTTTGAGATGGATCATGAAGGAACGGATTCGTATCGTTTTGGCGAGGCAGGGGCCTCGGCTGTAATTGTTATGTCAGAGAAACGCACTGCAATTATGCAACGACAAGCAACCAGGTTGGATGATATGTTGAGCCATCTGTCGGATTATGATTGGATTGTTATTGAAGGATTCAAAGAGGCTTCCTATCCCAAATTCGTGATGGTTCGAGAAGAGAAAGACCTGACCTTGGTTGATCAGCTTGAAGGGGTAGTGGGTATGATCTCATGGTTACCTTCAGAGCAGTTTATAGAGCCGAGTATCGTAAACAGAGATATAACATGGTACTCGGTTCATGAAACGGAGGGTATAGCCAAAGCGTTGTTACAGATGGTTGAGAGCAAGTGAAGGCAAAGTGGAATGGTTGAAGCATTAAGAAGTGGGGAATTATGGTCGCTGGACATGAGTGATTCTTTTTTAGAAAATTACGTAATGTTTATTATGTAAACTAAAATCATTTCTGCTGATGTTCTTTTCCTTGAATGGTGTAAAATAACAAAAAAAGCAGCAGACCTTCTTCGGATCGAAATCCTTGATTCGGCTTGCTGCTTTATGTTGTTAACGATGTTACATCCCATCTTCTGTACGGCGTTCGATGGCTTCAGACATCGTTTTGTCGGTAAGATGAGCGTAAATTTCGGTCGTTTCCGTAGAAGCGTGTCCAAGCTGCTCCTTCGTTTTATAGATATCATTCTGCAAATAATAGTCGGTTGCGAATGAATGGCGTAATTTGTGCACCGTCAAGTATGGTTTGCCAAAACGTTTGGCATATTTCATGATCATGGCCTGGATCGCTCTTTTGGTCATTCGGCTGCCTTCCGAATCTCCATTGCGCAAGGCAATGAACAGACCCTTTTCCCGCTTGGGCGTACGGTAGCGTGATTGCCGCAGATTCATATAGGTTGCAAGTTCGTCCTTGGCCTGTTCCCTGAAATAAACGGGTGTTTTGTACGTCTCATCATTGTTACCTTTACGATAAACGTACAAGAGTTTGTTGTTCAGATCGAGGTCATCAACGTTCAGGTTCACAACTTCGGACACCCGTAAACCTGAATTGAGAATCAGGCTGGCAATGCAGGCGTCCCTTTCTTTGTTGAGCTCATGGGAATACAGTGCCTGCTTGTTCTTCTCCATATCGACAGCGTAGCCTTCAAGGATATATCCGATAAATTCGAGAAGTTCCTCTTCCTCCAGAATTTTACCTTTGAGTTTGGCAGCGGTATCCTTGGGTTTATGCGTACGCTTAATTTCGATTTTGGCCATAATATTTCGTTTCAGCAAAGGGTAAAAATCATCATCTTCCGCAATCTGGCTCAGGTAATGAAAAAGGGAGCGAAGGGAAGAGAGCTTGCGAGAGACGGTAATTCTGGAATTGGTTCCTTCCCGCTTGGTTGTGAGAAATAATCGATAGGCAGTAACTGAATCCATGCGAAGGACTTCCAGTTCAGTCAACGTAACGTCTTTATTAGAGCTTGCCTCGGATAGCCCTTCTGCTCGCAACCAACCGAAGAAAGCTTCGTAATCTCTTAGATATTCGAGCAGGGTAGAGGGGGACAGGTCAGGCAGCTTATAGTCCATGAATTGCTGAACGAACCAAGGCATGGAAGGTAGTTTGTCATCCAGCTTGCGTCGATCAATCTCTTTTTGCACGTTGGTCAAGTTCGACACCTCCATGTGAAAAACATATAAATTAATATTCATTGTGTTAGTATTCTATGCTCTAGTGTACCATAATTTGCTTGCTTACAGCTTGTTCACTGAAGTACGCAAGTACGCATCAGATAACGGATGCTTTCTTGCCCTTCGTCGCGTAAACCTTTAAAGTAATCAGTATACGTAGAGCAGAGGAGGTGAACCGGATGAATATGAAAATAGAGCTGGTTCCCCGGGAACGAAGTCAGGTGATTCGGCATTTAATGCAATTTTATCTATATGATTTTACCAAATATCTGAATATTGATGTGGACAGTAACGGCATTTTTCCGGAATATCCCGGTCTGGAGGCATTCTGGACAGAAGAAGACCGCAAGTTTCCTTTTTTGATTACAAGTGATGGAGCGCCTGCAGGGTTTGCTCTGGTGGAGAAAATGGAGCCTGGAAGTAAGGATAATGATTACTATTTGACTGAATTTTTTGTAATGCAAAAATATCGGCGCAGTGGCGTGGGTACTCGAGCAGCCTATGAATTGTTTAAACGTTTTCCAGGAAGATGGAAAGTGACTCAGGTTCGTAACAATGTCATTGCCCAGGCGTTCTGGCGAAAAATTATAGGGGAGTATACCGGAGGACGCTTTCGAGAGAAGTTCCACCCGGAGCTGGGCAATCCAAGCCAGTATTTCGTAACCTGATTCCAATCGGGGCTTCACTTACATATAAGCATTTGCATGATTGCGATATAAGTTGAACTAATCATTTACACGATAACGGAGAGGACAGAAAAAACCTGAAAAAGCGAAGCGTTCGCCTTTATCCCCGGATTTTCCCCTTCGGAAAAGGGAATCAAAAAATCTGGGGATAACAGCGATTGGAAGGTTATTCTGTCATCGTAGTGTCAGTGTAAATAATCTTTAGTTCAACTTATAAATCTGATGAAGGAGTGAGTGACATGAACATAGTACCCACATTCCATCTCGATGGACAGACAGCACTGGTGACAGGTGCGGGGAGAGGGATCGGAAAAGCAATTACGATCGGACTTGCCCAGTCAGGCAGTGATGTTGTACTTGTATCCCGAACGATGAAAGAAATTGAGGAGACAGCTGCCTACATCTACGAACAGACAGGGCGTAAAGCGCTCGCTCTAACTGCGGATGTGACATCAAGAGAGCAACTGCAAGAAACGTTTCAAAAGGCGATCTCCGAGATGGGCAGTCTGGACATTCTGGTAAATAACGCAGGTATGAACATTCGGACACCCGCACTTGAAGTAACGGACGAGCAGTGGGAGACCATCATGCAGACGAATCTCAAATCCGCATTTGTCGCTTCCCAATTGGCGGGTCAGCATATGAAAGAACGTGGGACAGGGAAGATCATCAACATCTCTTCGGTAGGTGGTCATACGGCTCTGCGGACAGGGGTTGTATATGGTGCGACCAAAGCTGCGTTAATTCATATGACCAAAGTGCTCGCACTGGAATGGGGGAAATATGGAATCCGTGTCAATTCAGTAGGGCCATGGTATTTCCGAACACCTCTGACCGAAAAACTGCTGGATGATCCCCAGTATCTGCAGGAGATTGTAAGTCGCACACCGCTTCAGCGAGTGGGAGAATTGGAAGAAGTAGTAGGGCCGGTGGTGTTCCTGGCATCGGATGCAGCGGGATATATAACGGGTCAGACGTTATTGGTTGACGGCGGGATGTCCATTTATGGATTTTAAATGAGTGGATAGCTGTCTGAAAAAGTGGGTGGCATAACTAACTCATGGGTAATAACATATGGGAAGTTAATCTGTATTTCTATTTTTCTGTACCCAATTCACTGAACTTGGAGGAAGATAACCATGGAACTGCGTAATTACGGAAACACGGGCATGAACGTAAGCACACTTGGATTTGGCGGAGCGGAAATAGGTAAAAATGTATCCAAAACGGATGTAGCCACATTGCTCAACAGTGCGCTGGATGCAGGGTTAAACGTGATTGACACGGCTGAATGTTATGGTGACAGCGAGGAATTAATCGGTGAGGTGCTGTCACATCGGCGCGATGACTACTATTTGTTCACCAAATGTGGACATTCCGCCGGGATCGAAGGTCCCGATTGGGATGCCAAAGTACTGGAGCAAACGATTGATCGTAGTCTGAAACGGTTGAAAACGGACTATGTGGATGTAATCCATTTGCATAGTTGTTCTGAAGAAGTACTTCGACAAGGGGCAGTTATCGAAGTACTTCAACGTGCCAAGGAAGCAGGAAAGACCAGGTTTATCGGATATAGTGGAGATACAACAGATGCGCTATATGCGATTCAGACCGGAGTATTCGATAGCCTTGAGACTTCATTAAATATCGCAGACCAGGAAGCGATCGAACTTACTTTGCCAGAGGCGAGAAAAAGAAACATGGGGGTAATTGCCAAAAGACCTATTGCCAATGCTGCCTGGACGTATGAAACACTTTCGGAAGAGGTTTATCCATTTATATACTGGAAGCGCTTAAACGAACTTAACTATGGTTTTCTGGGTGAAGATGCCCAGGCAGCGGTGGAAACTGCACTGCGTTTTACGCTAAGTACCGAAGGTGTAGATACGGCTATTGTAGGAACAGCCAAGCCCAATCGCTGGCAGCAAAATGCCGACCTTGTGGCTAAAGGGGCACTTCCGCAGGAATTGTATGATGAGATTAGAGCACGATGGAAAGAAATCACCAGAGCAGACTGGACTGGCCGGACCTGATTCTTTGCATTTGCCAAATGGATTTTAATTTTGCGAAGCTGCCTATAGGCAGCTTTTTTTTATCACCAACCTTATATTTTCATCATATGAAAAATTCACAATAAATAAGCATTCTAACAATTTGTAATTTGTAAAATATCCAAATTCATCTTAAGCATACTACTTTAATTTTGAGACAACGATAACTGTATTGGTACTAAAAGCTGATTCCATTTTATTATAATATTTCAACATATGAAAAATTCAGAATAGAAAAAATGTACACCGCTGTTACTACCTAGCTTTTAGATACGACTCAGCACGCCCTCCGACTAAATGAACTGCCATCCTTCGCTGTGAAAGTCAAATTATTTCTGATTAACAAAAAAAGAGATATTCCAGGAAGGTACCTATGGCAGCAGCGTATGGAAAAGGAATCAAAAACAAGGTTGTCCCTTTTTAAGAAGGAACAACCTTGTTTTATGAAAAATCTACTGAAAGAGAAGCCACAGGGATAATACAAATTTATATAAGAAATAGAACGAGAAACCAAGCAAAAGGACACCTGCCATGGCAGAGACTGCTTGTATCATTTTTTTGCTCATCACTTTTCGTGTCACAGATACAATGCAGAGCAGGCCCAGGTCATGAATGAGAATTCCACACAGTACACCAAATGCTGCAATGATAAAACTCAGCTTACCGGTAGATTGGTATGAATCGGACAATACAACACCAAAAACAGATATCCAAAAAATAAGATTACCGGGGGAGACAGCAACCAATAAGCCATTGCGGTATGTCCTCCAAAACGATTTTTTTATTTTTCCGTTCGTACTGTCCGATGTTGCCATATCCAGATCTGAGTTCCGAATGGAATCGTATCCCAGAAACGCCAGAAATCCTGCTCCCGCAAGCCATAGTGGAATTTGTACATAAGGAAGAGATAAGACGGAAGCAAACCCGAAGTACATGGCCAGAATCAAACCAGCATCAATTGTCATGCCTCCCAGTCCCACGGCCCAGCCATGGATAAACCCATTTCTCAATCCTTGCTTGGTCATCTCTACGGTAATTGCTCCAACCGGCATGGCAATAGCGAGACCAATCAGGACGAACTTAATATAGATTTCCATTGTCATTTCCTTTCCATCTGTAAATGAATTCTTATTTCCATAGGGCTTGTCCGGTTGCTTATGTAGTTGTAGCGAGTCTGGAGCACATGGCTCTCCTCCTATAAACGGGTGGTATAGAGTTTATTCGAAGGAGAGTATTTTTAGAATCGACTTAAGCTATTCCTTTACTTTGTTCTGTTGAAGGGATCGAAGAAACGGGCATTCGGAAGGAGCAGTATCGTCATCGCGCAAAAAATATTGTTTATACTCCAGATTGCCTTGTGATCCATATTGCTTTAATTCAGGATGTGCCGGTATGGTATCGTAGGCAGCCAAGCGTGCGCGGATTCTCGGAGCAATCGCTGCAGTTTTCTGAGGTTGTGCGTTCCATATATCGAGCACCCAGCGCGGTGTTAGAGCTAACATGAAATAAGGAAAGTTGCGACTTTGTCGTGACATATGTGCAGGCGTCCCGCAATAGACAAAATACCGTTCGTCATTGTAACAAAATTCCCACATGGGATGCTCCGGATCTTCTGGAATATCTTTTGGCCAAGGCTTGTTATCCAAGTGTCTAATCTGGCTTAATAAATCCCAAAAAGCTTTTTCATAGGCCAATACATCCCTGATCTCTTTTTCCTTTTCAAAAAATAAAATCAATGAAGAATATTCTCCGAATGAACGAGAGCATTCTCCATATTCCTTGAGTATGTTTGATACATTACGTTCTGCAGACTCGTCTCCGAAATTAGAAATAAAGCCGTATCGGAGGTGACCCAGGGCAAAAGCCTGCGTAGCTGGAATACAGGGGAATCGAGCCTCCCGGTCACTCATTTTGGAAGAGAATAAACGGTAAGCATCTCTCTTCCAGGCTTCGAGAGGGACCTCCTCATTCTCAATCTCAGAAGATGAAAACAACAACGACATGAACAGTCCTCCTTTTACCTATAGGATATAACCCAAGGGTAAAATGGTGACAGTCCAACTTATTTTTGTTAATGAGACATGCAAGTGATCGATGTAATACACATACATATCACTTATCTAAAACGGATGAGGTGATGTGTTGTTTTTTAATATCAAGGAGTTGCAATATCATGCCAAGCCTGATCGACCCGACCCGGTGTACGCAAGAAAATTACAAGAAGTACTGGGAGGACAATTTGGCGAAATTACCGTAGCCATGCAGTATTTATTTCAAGGCTGGAATGTCCGTGGAGATGGGAAATATAAGGACCTTCTTATGGATACGGGAACCGAAGAACTCGCTCATGTTGAGATGCTGGCTACGATGATCGCTCGATTGCTGGACAATGCTCCACTGGCCACACTGGAAGAAGCTGCCAAAGATCCAGTTATTAATGCGATACTCGGTGGGAGTAATCCACAACACGCCATTGTAAGCGGCCTTGGAGCAGCCCCAACCGATAGTAATGGGTACCCTTGGAATGCCAAGTACACAATAGCAAGTGGTAATTTATTGGCTGATTTCAGACATAATCTAGCAGCAGAATCTCAAGGCAGACTTCAAGTTGCCAGACTATACGAAATGACCAATGACCGTGGTGTGAAAGACATGTTGTCGTGGTTGCTGGCTCGAGATACCATGCATCAGAATCAGTGGATTGGAGCAATAAGAGAACTTGAAGAAAAAGAAGGAGTTGTTGTACCGAGTACGTTCCCCAAAGAACTTGAGAAGAGAGATGTTGCGTACGTTCTCTTTAACTTCTCTCGTGGTGATGAGAGTGCAACCGGGCGATGGGCTCACGGTCCAAGTATGGATGGGCAAGGAACTTTCCAATATGTTCAGCATCCTCAACCTTTGGCACCTGCACCTAAGCTTCCCCCAGCGCCGCCGTATATTTTTGATACCCCACCTGAGGTTCTAAGAAAAGGAAGTTCAGCGGATGTACCGCCGTATATGCCATAAGAAATTGATTGAAAATGGATAAGGGGAAACAGAATATATTCTGTTTCCCCTTTTCATTAACAAAATGCGTGATTCTAGATCATGCACTTCCATTTGTTTTTTGAGGTAGGAGCCAATACCCAGAGATTGTTAACTGAATGTTTACATAAAATTAGGAAGGTAACAGAAACTAGAATAGTTAGTCAATTGAGAAAGGAGGACAAGCATGTTTTTTTATCGTGAAGACCTGATCAATATGATCGTACCAGACAAGCCTGATCCCGCGGCAGCAAAAGTATTGCAAGAGACGCTTGGCGGCCAATTTGGCGAAATGCGGACGATGATGCAATTCTTCTTTCAAAGCAGTAATTTTCGGGGGAATGCCACGCAGTATAGAGACCTGATCCGCGGTGTATTTATTGAGGAATTAAGCCATATTGAACTGGTGCAACAAACAATTAATCAGTTATTAACGGGTGCCGGAGCAGAAGGCGCGGGAGATGCAGGGGTTGACGGTGCTCCATTGGATGAAGCGATTAAACATGCCAACCCGCATCATTACATCATGGGTGCTCAGAGCTCACTGCCTGTTGATGCTGCAGGTAATCCATGGCTTGGGAATTATGTGTACGATCATGGGAATCTGGTAAGCAACTTACTTGATAATATTGTGTTGGAGTCTACGGGTGTGTTGCAAAAATCAAGAATATATGAAATGAGTACCAACAAAGCATTCCGTGAAACGCTGGGTTTCCTGATTGTTCGTGATAATGCGCATCAAAATGCATTTGCCAAAGCACTGGAGACCCTAGGCGTGAATTGGGGCAAAATATTCCCGATTCCCAACTATGATATTAATAAATATCCGGAATGCCGGAAATATGTAGATATGGGCTTCCACAATGCGCAGTTTAATTTCCGTCTAGACAATACGCGTATCGCTGAGATTTTCAGTGGTCAAACGCCAAGTCGTAATGGTGGGGAACTGCAGGTAATCGATCCCCCACAAGGATATCCACTTCCTTATATGCCTGAACTTCCAAATGAGCATAGCCCAGGGATACATGATCTCAATGCATAGAGAATGAACAATCGGAACCAAAAAGAGACACTTGTGGTCTCTTTTTTTGCAACGAACACAAAAAAGGAACCCCATGCTGGGTTCCTTTATGTGTTACATGAAGATGTGTTACTGCGGGCGTTGTTGATTCGAATACGTGCCAAAAGATTGACCATTAGTTGAGATATTAGGAGTGTTATATGGCTGCTCCAAATAAGATATGTGTTGTGAAGATGAGTGTGCAAGTTGTTGTGCGAGACTGGAGATTTGTTGTAATTGCTGGATAGCGGTTTGATGTCCTTGCAGTGCGGTCTGGATCATATGTGCAGCTTGTTGCTCGCGTTGTGCCAATTGCTCCAGTTGTTGAGCGTTGCTTTGTTCTTGTCTAAGTAATTGTTGGTATTGCATCGAAGCCTGTTGTGTTTGTTGCGTAAGTTGTTGAGCCAATTGTGTAATTTGCTGCGATTGAGAGAATTGATTCATGTGTAAAAACCTCCTATGTGTTTTGATGTACCTGTGTATTATGTAATGCGGTTCTGAGAAATATTCAATCTTTCCTGTTTCATTCAAATGAGGATTATTTTATGAACATGATTCGCTGTGGATTGGGAAGGCTACCTCTAGTGACCTAAAATGATACAGAAAAGGAATGACAACATGAGTAAAGCATCGACTAACGCTACAGAAGAAAAGAAATTGAAATGGTGGCAATTGAGTCTGCTAGGTGTGGCAGGAACCATTGGTACAGGGTATTTTCTGGGTTCCAGCCTTGCGATATCGATTGGTGGTCCAGCTGTGTTGCTGGCCTATATCTTGGCGGCCTTGGGTACATATGTAGTTTTTGATGCGCTCGCGAGAATGACAGCGGACCATCCGGAACAAGGGTCTTTCCGTTCATATGCTAAGAAAGCCTTTGGAAGTTGGGCAGGTTTTTACAGCGGATGGTTCTATTGGTTTTCGGAGTTGCTAATTATGGGAAGTCAGCTAACCGCGTTGTCCATTTTCTCTAGGTTCTGGTTTCCGGCTGTACCGCTCTGGATTTTTGCTGCGGGATTCGGAATTGTGGGTCTTTGTATTGTATTCTTCGGTAATAAAGGATTTGACCGGGTTGAAAATGTACTGGCTATCATTAAAATTGCTGCCATCATCATGTTCTTGGTGCTTGCCATCGCTCTTCTCGCAGGATGGATTGGGGGAACCAAGTATGAACATAAAGTACCGATGGATATGGCAGCGATTTTCCCAAAGGGTGGCATTGGCTTGTGGTCTGCGTTTCTTTTTGCGTTCTATGCCTATGGAGGTATTGAAGTGCTTGGTATTATGTCATATCGGCTTCAAAAACCGGAGGATGCCCCAAAGGCAGGAAAAGTCATGCTCATTGCGCTATCCACAGTATATGTCGTATCCATTGGATTGGCGTTAATTATGGTTCCTTTGAATGTATTCAATCCCAAGGAGAGTCCATTTGTACTGGCACTTAGTAGTGATCACCTTGCTTTTGTCCCACATTTGTTTAACGGGGTGCTCATTGTAGCCGGATTTTCAACGATGACAGCTTCGCTATATGCGGTGACGTCTATGATTATTACCCTCGCTCAGGAGGGGGACGCCCCGCAGTTATTTTCTCGAAAGTGGAAAACGAAGTATCCGTTATTTGCTTTGTCCCTTATTGGTTGTGGTTTAGTTGGTACGATCATAATGTCCATGTTACTCCCAGGCAAAGTATATGAATACATCACGACTGCAGCTGGACTGATGCTTCTGTACAACTGGTCTTTTATTTTGTTATCCTCCGGTAAACTGTTGAAATCAGGCAAGTTCGATGTGATCAAACGCTGGATTGGCTTATTGTTAATCGCAACTGCAGTCACAGGAACGCTGTTTCATGCACTCAGTAGACCAGGATTCTATATCAGCTTATTGCTTGTCTCTCTCATTGCCATGAGTGACGTCATTGTACAACGGATTCGCAAGAAGAAGTCTGAGACCAAAACATCATCAAACCCTAAGAAGGGCGAAAACGAAAAAAATGAGCAGCGTTCTACGGGTATAAGCAGTTATCACATCACGGGTATTCGGCTACGCAAAAAAACAGACTCAAATAAAGAAGAGAAATTGTAGCGCTTTATATCCAAAGTAACAGCCAAAACCGATTAAAGACAGTCCGGATATGAGAGAAATCCCTTTAAGCACAGCAGTAGTGAGATACTTACGAAAAAAACTCACGGCAGTCGCCATGAATAGATCCCACAGAAGTACGCCAAAGATGATAGAAAGGGGGTTAAATAGAGACATCAGGAATCCTTGAACAAATGACTTGGAAAGCTCCGAATGATCACCTCTCATTTGAGAAGGGGCAGGGTTTCCTGCATTTTTCATACTCTTTAAACCTGTATAGATGAGTACAAAACAACCAAACATCCAGAGGAATACCCTTACAAATGGAACTTCAAGTAGATGTACGATGCCAAAATACACGAGCAGCATGTAAATGATATCGGCTGCGATGGCTCCTAGTCCAACAAACCAGGCAGGCATGAACCCACCTCGAATACCCTTGTCCAATTGCGCAGCATTGATCGGTCCAATAGGGGCTGAAAGTGATAACCCCAGGATCACATAACCTAACATGATATAAATACGATGTCCTCCTTTCCATACAGTACAGCATACTCTTCAAAGTGCTTTTGTAGGACATGATTAATGAAGGCAATGTATACTTTGTGCACGATTGAACCATATTAGTCGGAAATAAAGGGGGTGATTGTGTGCTTATGCATTGGATAAAGGAGGTATTTACATCACAAAAGAAAGGAGAATCGTTCAATAAACGAACACAACATTCAAAAATTCTGGATATTTCGCTAGAAGATAAACTTAACAGCATTATCAAGGCATTTGAGTATAGTCCTGATTTTGTAGTTCGTGAGTTCCCTATGTTAGAGGAAAAGGGCACTTCTCTAGCTGTATGTTACATGGAAGGGCTGACAGATTCTACGCTGTTGGTTGAACTTATGGACAATATCATCCAATGGATGAATACGAATCCTCTTCTGGGAGATCAACAAAGAGATGTGTTAGTGAAAAGAATCTTACCCTCCGGAAATATCCGGAATATAGATTCGTCGCAACTCATCTATGAAGCTTTACTAACAGGCCATGTAGTTATACTTATTGAAGGTGTGAAGAATGTTCTGGCAGTGCCGATCACAGGAGGAGCAAGAAGATCGGTGGAGGAACCCACGTCCCAAACGGTGGTCAGAGGACCAAAGGAAGGATTCACAGAGGAACTTACGACTAACATTACCCTTGTTCGACGAAAAATACGGACTCCTGAATTGAAATTCCAGATGCATACCATTGGAGAGTACACCCAGACAGTAGTTGCACTGGCTTACATCCAGGGTATTGCCAAGCCAAAAGTCGTTGAAGAAGTTACCAAGCGTCTTAATGCCATCAACACAGATAGTATACTCGAAAGTGGTTACATAGAAGAATTTATTCAGGATGCACCGCTTACGACTTTTCCAACCATGATCAATACGGAGCGCCCAGATACGGTTGCAGGCAGTCTATTGGATGGTCAAGTAGCCATTATGGTAGATGGTACTCCATTTGCCTTGATTGCACCTGTTACTTTTTTTAATTTCTTTCAAACGCCCGAGGATTATTATCAGCGTTATGATATCTCTACCTTTCTGCGGATTATACGGTTAATCTGTTTCCTCGTATCTTTGTTGCTACCTTCGACTTTCATAGCACTAACCACATTCCAGCAGGAGATGATACCGACCACGTTATTGGTCACCCTGGCCGCACAACGGGAAGGGGTCCCTTTTCCGGCATTACTTGAAGCCCTGCTTATGGAAATTACGTTCGAGGTCATTCGTGAAGCTGGAGTTCGAATGCCGCGCGCCATTGGACCTGCAATCTCCATTGTTGGTGCGTTGGTAATCGGACAAGCTGCCGTAGAGGCGGGATTGGTCTCAGGCGCGATGGTCATTGTGGTTTCCTTTACAGCAATAGCGAATTTTGCTATACCCTATTTCAGTATGGCCACAGCAGTAAGGCTATTGCGTTTTCCGTTTATGTTGCTGGCAGGCACGCTCGGGTTATACGGCATATTGGCAGGAGCAGTGCCATTGCTTGCACACCTGGTATCTCTGAAGTCATTTGGCGTTGACTACCTCATGCCATACAGTCCGTTTTTCAAGTCAAATATGAAGGATCTTTGGTTGAGAGTACCATGGTGGGCGATGAAGACGAGACCCGATGAAAAGTCGAATACGAATAAAACGAGACAAGCCCCTCACCAATATCCGTCCGGATCGGATAACATTGTAGACCGTATCAATGAAGCTGAGAACGAATAAGGAGCGATTTATATGATTCGTTTGCAGTCCATATTCATCTTACTTATACTCGGACTGATCACTGCTGGATGTGGAAATCGTACAGAATTAAATGATCTGGGCATCACAACGGCAACAGGATTTGACAGGCAAAACGGAAAGTGGATCATTACCTATCAGGTTATTGTACCGCCAGCGAGCAGTTCAATTGGATCGTCGTCTGGTGGATCTCAATCGCCCGTGAACACATTTTCATCAGAAGGCAAAACGATTCGGGAAGCTGTTGTCCAAAGCAGCGTCGAGAATCCCAAAAGATTATATTTTGCACATACCAATATCGTTCTGATTGGTGAAGAAGCGGCGAGATACGGGATTGCTGAGATAATGGATCACTATTATCGAAATATCGGTGCCCGGGAATCTGCCAAGCTTATTATTGCAGATGGTCAGGCAAGAGAGTACCTCGAAAAACTGATTCCTCCAGAGAAACAGCCGGGGCGTGCTTTATCCGAGATTTTGGAACGGAATAAAGAAAAAGGGTCGTATTATCCCGTGATGAACATCCATGAGGTTGGTCTGAAGATCACTTCAGACAGTGGATCCTCCGGAATTCCTGGTGTTACAGCAGATACACAGGGCAATAACAAACAGAATTCAATTGATATTTTTAAGGAGACATCAATACCCGGGAATTTAAGACTTCAAGGATTAAGTGTATTTCTCAAAGACAAAAAGATTGGGGTCCTGAACCAAAAAGAAAGTATGGGTATCGTCTGGCTAACAGACAGGGTGAACTGGACTAACTTGACCTATACAGGCGCAAAGGGCGAGGTGAACTCTTTTCTTGTGCGCAAAGCAAAAGTGAAGGTCGTTCCTGTGAAAAAGGGGCTTCATTATGCTGTTCAGGTGGATGCAAAGGTCGACGCTGAGTTGGATGAGAGTACATCAGGAGAGGATATAGTAAGTAAACATACCATCCATGAATTGCAGCGACAGGCTGAACAAGTCATCCAAGCACAGATATTGGCCGGGTGGCGAGGGAACCAGCGGCTCCATGTTGATATGTTGGGGATCGCAAACAAAATACATCAAAGACATCCCAAAGAGTGGAAAGTTTTAAAAGATAACTGGTCCAATGAATTGGCACAGATGGATATTAACATAAACGTAAACGTAACTCTGGAACGAGTAGGTCTGCTTCAAGATTCTTTCAGCAAGTTGCTTGGCGAACAGAAAGACTAACACCAAGGAGAGGTTCAATCATGAAATTAGCTAGGGAGCTTCGCGTATCCGAATTGGCTGTTTGTCTTTCCCTATTTGAAGTTGGGAGTACAACTTTGTTTCTTATGGGCGGAGAGGCCAAACAGGATGCATGGTTAGCCATGCTCGCCGGGGCTGCTGGTGGCTTGGTGTTACTACTCCTACATCTGGCTATTCATCATCAGGAACCTGAATTGGATTTGTTTCTACTGTGTCGCCGCTATATGGGGAAAATATTAGGAACAATCGTAAGCCTTTCATTTATAGGTTATTTCGCCTATGAAGCTTCACGAAATTTACGTGACATCAGTGAAGTCACTGAATTGACCTTACTGAACAGAACATCCATGTGGATCATCAGTATGATCACAATTATAGTCGTATCCAATACCGTACGATATGGATATCGTGTACTGTTTCTCATGTGTATGATTCTGTTTCCACTCATGGCACTAGGCTATACGTTAATCAGCTTCTTAATTCCGGCAACAGGTCTTTTTCACTCAGATCTGGTATTGCCCGTAATGGAGAATGGTTGGAAACCGATTTTTCAAGCTGCTTTTCCGGAAATTGTCTCCTTTCCATTTGGGCAGGTTGTCTTATTCCTGGTCTTTTATCCCTATGCTCGGAAAGGCAGGAATCTTAATAGAGCGGTGATCATCGCCTATATCCTAACGGCTCTCGCTTTAACATTTATCAATCAACTTATCATTTTTGTCTTGGGTCCTCAGATTGCTACTTATAGTACACTTCCACTTTTGGAGACTGTGCAATTAATCGAGTTGACTGAAGTGTTTGAACGGATGGATGCCTTGTTTACTTTACTCCTTTTCCTGGGATTAGGTATTAAAATGGCTGCATTTTTCCATGGAGCTGTGATTGGACTGGAAAGAGTAACTGGAGCGAACTATAGGAAATGGGTGTTTCCAGTAGGGCTTGTTCTATATGGGTTGTCTTTTTTATCACCGACATTTACAGAACATATTGAGATAGGGCGAGGATTCACGTTGAATTATACTTCTCCTGTATTTCAGATCTTTTTACCCGTACTCCTATTGGTTGTCATCCTTTTGAGAAAGAAAGGTATGCAGAAAAACGAAAAAAACTAGCAAGCAAGTTACCACTTGCCACGATATAAGAACCATTCCACGAAACACCGTTTGAGTTGGTTGGGGTAAACCACCATGACTGTCATTTCGCCAAATTGTCCTCCCAACACTTCCTGAACCTGACGTGCAAGCATGGGATCGGGACGATCTACTTTGACTTGATAAATTCAAAATTTGTTTAACCTGTCTATTGGGAATTAAACAACAAAATAAACAAAAAGACAAAGCAGGAGATTGGAAGCTTCTCCTGCTTTGTCTCATCATTTCACTACAACATATCGTTAGACGTCGTTCCAATGATAACTATTCTGAATCCGGTCTTTTGACCTGAAGCGGTGGGGGAATGAGCCAACCTTTTTCTTTGTTCATTTGAAGAATTCGTAAGCCTAAAGCGGTCTTGGTTGCATGATATTTGGCGAATAGCGCGCCAATATCTTCTCTGATTGATTGCCCAATCGTTTGGCTTGCAGCAACTAGACCCATGGATGTATCGGCTGTTACTTTTGCAGCAATCTCAGGATCTGTGAATCTTGCGCCAGCCGGGATATCTTCAAACGCTACATGTGGTCTTTCCGGTAGTGTTGGTGCAGGGGCAATACCATTTTCAGTCAATAGTGTGTCGCATTCTTTAATTTCGAGTTTGGCTTGGTCCAGCAGGTCTTCCAAGATTTTCTTTAAATCTTTATCTCCTGCATGACTCATATAAGCTTGATAGCAAGACACAGCGCCTTTGGCTATTGTGGAACATTGCCATACACTAAAGATTTCACCATAATGCATCGGCTCGTTCTTGGGGTTGCCACTTAGAATACCCATGATTTGATTTCCCTCCAGTAGGTTAATTTATCACCAACTTATGATCGCCTGTATTCTATAAAATTATGCACTGAACAGGGAATGGAGGATGCTATAGTTATTAACATCATTTTTATTATGTAAACCAATACGAATCTAAACTATTTTATCTTGTTATTCAAAAAAGGAAAAACCAGCAGAACAGGTCTGCTGGTGGGAGTGCAACATGTATTTTTAGACTGGAAAAAGTGGGTTTCCATTCATCCCAATCCATAGGTTAGATTGTTCAAGCTGTCCAGCCAGATGTAATAACCAATCTTCGCGTCCCTTGGTTGCCATCACCTGAACGCCCATTGGCAAACCTTCAGGTGTTATATGCAAAGGTACACTTATCGCAGGCTGGCCTGTTAAATTCGCAAGCTGGGTGAACGGTGTATACGTAAGACTTGGCTCAAACATTTCATAGATGAGTTGTTGCTGCTGGGTCTTGTCCAGTTCGCTGATCCGCATGAGGTTACGGATCTGTTCATCATGAGGTGTCAATTCTCCAATCTTGGGTGCAGAAAAAGCATTAACGGGTGTGACGTAGAAGTCGTAACGCTCAAACAAAGTGGACATCTGAGCAGCAGCTACATCCCATTCAGCCAGACTATGTACAAATTCTGCAGCGGACACTTTTTTGCCAGCTTCAGCCAGAACCCAGGATTCAATCTCCATATCGTCGGATGTTAATGCTCTACCCATGGAACGTTCCATGGATGAGATCATCGCAGCCATTTCGCCGCTGTTCATCATGTAATAGTTCTCCATCAGCTTGACTCCATTGACCGGACTCAGCTTTTCTTCAACGTAATGCCCCTGATCTTCCAACCAGCCAACCATTTTATATACCGCTTCTTTGGCTTCTGTGCTGACGGGTGTACCTACAGGTGAATCTGTTGTGTACGCAATTTTCAGTTTGCGTTGATGAGGATAGCTCATATCTGCCAAGTAACTGCCTGGGAATAATGGCGCATGAAACGCAGCTTCAGGCTGAATGACTTGCAAAGTATCGAGCAGGGCGGCACTGTCCCGAACCGAGCGGGAGAGGGCAAAATCAATTGATGCGCCTTGCCATTGACGACCAACTCCGGGGCCTACAGGTGTACGTCCGCGCGTTGGTTTTAAGCCAAACAATCCGCTAAAGGAAGCCGGAATACGAATCGAACCGCCTCCGTCACTGGCTCCAGCAAGCGGAACAATCCCTGAAGCTACTGCCGCGGCAGCGCCGCCACTTGATCCACCTGGGGAGTGATTGATATTCCATGGGTTGCGACTTGGACCATGGAGACGGGGCTCGGTAATATTTTTTAAACCAAATTCTGGCGTATTGGTATGTCCTATGATGATAAAGCCTGCATTGCGGAGTCTAGAGACATAGTTTGAATTCCGAAGTGCACGATGCTCGCTGAACAGGCGTGAGCCTGAAGTCAGAAATTCACCTTCCAAGGATTGGGAAATATCTTTCAGGAGTAGGGGAACACCGGCAAAAGGTTGTTCTCCAGGGCGAACCAAGCCAGCTTCTTGCCGTGCACGGGTTTCATATGTACGAATGACCGCATTAAGTTGCGGATTTACTTCTTCAAGGCGTGCAAATGCCGCTTCCAACAATTCAACCGGGGATACTTCCCGGGATCGGATCAGTTCAGCCAAACCTACGGCATCGTAGGAGGTATATGAGAATGAAGACATTATGATCGTTCCTCTCTGAATATAGTTCATCTGTTATTCCATATGTCATCGTACCACCGGATTAGATAAAAGACAAAAATGATCGAGTATCGAGTAATGAAGAGAAAAAAAGCACTACTCATCGAATTTGATGTGCAGTGCTTTCATGTTTATATTTGATCCTTTGATAAAACATCGAATTACTCTGTACGAAGCTTCGGTGCCGTACCAGACGCAGTTGATGATCGTTCCTGCTGTTTGGAAATGGCGAAGAGGGCCACCCAGATCAAGATAAACCCAAGCAACTGCTCCCATGTAATCAGCGTCCGGAAAGCAATCCAGTTCACCAACACACCTGCCATCGGGAAGCTCAGTTCCGCGAGAGTTGCGACAGAAGCTTTGGTCGACGATAGACCTTTATAATACAACAGAAGACTAAGCAGACCTGGTAACAATGCCTGACCGAGAATGTTGAGGATGACAGCAGTCTGTTCACCCGTTCCGGATGGGAGTGTCCAGGCAGCACCTTCGTTCCACGTCATAAAGATCAGGAGCGGGAGAGCAACGACGAAGCGAAGGGAAGTAACGGTCTCATAACGCGCCTGTCCCAGCATCAATCGGCCCATTACGGTTGAACCTCCCCATAAGGCAGCAGCCCCAAGGGATAACAGGCTGCCTGCATGAATCCAGTTGTCCCAGTTACCTAGTGGCAGTGTGAAGCCGAATGTAAGCAAATATGTTCCTGCAAGTGCAATGAACAACAGTCCGCCGAAGCGACGAGGCAATGTCTCTTTCAATAACAGCTTCGCCAGAACGATAGCGAAGAGTGGCTGCATTTTTTGCAATAACAGTACCGTGTTTGGATCGTTATGTGTAAGTGCCATGGTGAATAATACCGTTGCGAGTGCTGAACCACCCCATGAGATAAAGATCACGGCAATCCAGTGGCGAGCGCGCAGGTTCTTCAGATCAGCCCGGAATTTCCACAGCACGGGAATGGCAATAAGACTGACGATGATATGTTCCACGAGTACAATCTGTGTGGATGTCATCGTTTTAAGCAAAATAATGCGGAAGAGTGGATCCACACCCCATAGGGCGGCGCCGAGCACAACCAGCCAGAATCCGGTATTACTTCGTTCCTTGCGGTAAACGGTTGATGCAGATGATGTCTTTTCCATATTCAGGACTCCTTCGTCAGAACACGGAATCTTCAGTTGGCAAAATCGACAAAAGCCCCCGTTTTGGTATATACCAAATAAACGGGGGCTCATCCAAGGACATGCGTCAGGAAAGAGGCCTTCCCGTGAACGGCATGTCCATGTGTTGATCTTCTCTCATCCGGACTGTACCGTCGGCCTTGGATTTACACCAAGTCAGTCGCTACATGTCCTTAGTTAAGAATAAATAGCGAGTCGCGGGCTGGTTCCGAAGAACATCACCGCCGGTTGGGAATTGCACCCTACCCCGAAGATCCTATTCAATTATATAGTGTGTTGAACAAGCTGTAACATTAATAAGTTCATCTTATTCCTGTAAGCGCTAGCAGTTCAAGTGTTTTTTTAGAAAACGATTTTCCAGCTTCCTTGCTGTCTGCGAAGGAGCACGATCTGACCTGCGTGATACGCATCGTGAAGAATCCAGCGGGCAAGTTCGTGTGCCCACTTCTCTTGAGAGTCCATATAAGCTGCTTCCAGATCGGACTCCTGTAGCGCCGCCAATTGATCTCGCAACTGCTTAGCTAATCGGGTTGTACCCTGTTGCAGTGTATTCCATCCATCTGCGTCCGTTGGATCTCCAGAATTCCCAAACGTGTATTCATTGGAGTCTGCAGCAGGAAGGGTAGGCTCCTTACCTTGCATGCGACATAATAAGCGATGGTTGTAATAATACATATGGTTAACCAACTGCCAGATGCTTAATCCTCCTGAAGGCGGAATCCAGGCTGCTTGTTCTGCTGTAAGACCTTCCAGGGATTTTGACAATGGCACAATCCAGTTACACTGATCCCAGGTTTCATCTTTTTGAATAAGTAAGACATCTAATGCTGTAGTTTTGGTCATTCATTTATTCCTCCTTGAGTACTATTGTGGTGTAACTAGCTAAAACTGCTTAATGAGGTTACACTTAATATAACACATCAAAGATAGGACGTAACCCTCTTTATAAAATAAAGATGGTTACACAGAGCGGAGGCATGAATGGACAGGTTATGGACCGATTTTGTAAACAGTGATTATCACGATTGGCGTGGGGGAGATCGATCGGAGGACAGGCTGGGGAAGGCAGACTGGCAACAATACTTTCTGGATCGATGGCAACTTAACGCTTCTGTCCCTGCATCTCCAGAAGATGAGTTGTTGATGAGGAACTTTAGGAATGAATTGCGGACCCTGGGAGCCCGTGTCTCTTCTGGAGCATCATTAACGGATGAGGAAAAACAATGGTTGAACGGCGTTATGGAAGCAGGGTATGTAACAAGACGATTGACTTCATTTGATCAGGAAATGAAACTCCAACTGGTAGCCGTAGAAGCTCATTGGCACCAGGTTATGGCTGAGGTAGCTGCTGACTTTGCAGTGACTTTGGTGGAAGGAGAAGCGGGCAGAATTCGGATATGTGATAATTCGGATTGCCGCTGGATGTTCTATGATGATACCCGAAGCAGAACACAGAAGTATTGTGATGATAAGATGTGCGGGAATCTGATGAAGGTCAGAAGATTTCGAGCGAAACGAAAAACCCAAAATTGATAAATATTAACAATAACTATATAATGTATATATACTAGCGAAACAATAGTCAGAAGCCGTACGGATTCGTATGCAGGATGTGATCGTCTTTCAAACCAAATATGATGGGAGATGTGCCTTGTGCGGACAAGTTATCTGTTGAAAAATGGCTGTGTGTTGTCGATGGATGCTCGAGTTGGACAGTATAAGAGGGCGGACGTTTTGATCCAGGATTCACTGATCACCGCGGTTCAGCCCGATCTGGATATTCCGGATGCGGAAGTCATTGATGCTTCATCCATGATTATTATGCCTGGGCTGGTGGACACACATCGGCATGTGTGGGAATCACTTGTCAAAACAGCGGGAACCAACTGGTCCTTGCCAGTCTATTTGCAAAATCTCTATTATGGTGCGATGGGCAGCAAGCTCCGTCCACAAGATAGTTATATTGCTAACCTGCTCGGTTCCATCGAAGCGCTTAATGCAGGAGTGACGACGGTGTTGGATTGGAGCATGCCGTATTCTTCCGAGCACACGGATGAATTGATTCGTGGACTTCAGGATGCCGGGATTCGGGCGGTATTTGCTCATGGAGTCCCTGGGGAGACGAACTACTGGAATCGGGATAGTCTGCTCACGTATTCGAATGATGTGAGAAGAGTCAAAGAACGTTATTTTTCATCACTGGATCAATTGCTTACGTATGGACTTGCCATTCGTGGTCCGGAGTTCAGTCATTGGGATACAACTGTGAAGGAGATCGAGCTAGCCCAAGAGCTGGATGCAATCTGTTCCATGCATGCCGGATTTGGCAGTTGGGGATCGGTGGATCGTTCTATTAGTCACTTGTATGAAGCGGGGCTGTTAAGTCCACGAGTGAATATCGTTCATGGTAACACCATGGGCATGGACGAATACAAAATGTTGGCCGATAGCGGGGCTTCTCTGTCGGTCACACCTGAGGTTGAAATGATGATGGGTCATGGATATCCGGCAACCGGCTATTTTCTCGAACATGGAGGAACCCCTACACTTGGTGTAGATGTGGTGACATCTACAGGCGGGGATATGTTTTCACAGATGAAGTTTGCTCTTCAGGCTGAACGATCCAGAGCCAATGAACAACTTCTGCAGCAGGGTGAGATGCCTGGTGAGTTGAACTTACAGTCCAGCCAGGTACTGAGATTTGCAACTTTGGCTGGTGCCCAAGCATTGGGATTGGAGCAGAAGGTTGGTACGTTGACCCCAGGAAAGGAAGCGGATCTGATCATGATTCGTACCACTGATCTGAATCTGTTCCCCGTTCATGATCCGATCGGCGCTGTCGTTCAATTTGCCAATCCATCCAATGTGGATACGGTCTTTGTGGCAGGCAGACTCGTGAAGCGAGAGGGCAAGCTGTTGCATGTTGATCTGGATGCAATCCGCCATGCGGCGATGCAGAGCAAAGAATACTTATTATCTCAATACCGGATGTCCGATGCGGAGAGAATTACTTTTTCGTGAATCGTTCTCATAAAAACCTGAAATAAGGTCAGTTCATATTTTCATATACACCACTATCTATATTACGAAATGAAGGGCCGCATAACGCTATGTGGCTCTTTAACGTGCCTTCGTATCGCCGAATTAGACAGGATAAGGTAGGAAGGGACAGCGGAAAAAGACGAAAAGATCTCTCTTTTTCTTAACTTCATATAACAGAGCTAAAATGACCATAATCATAAAAAATAGGGCTTATCAAAACTGCGCATAATATAAATTATACGCAGTTTTGATTTAAATCCATTTTCATATTCATCCACGTGCAACAGATCATGATAATATTCGCGGAAAAAGAACAAAATCGAACATCTCTTCACTGCTACATCCATAACATATAAGACTATATAGAAGGAAAAGGTTGGAATGTAGTTCATATATGGGTAAGTAATAGGGGGGTGTCTAACTTGATTACAGTTCGGGGTTGCGGACAAGCCAAATATGAAATATATTTGGGGATGTGACATGCCATCAGACATAAGAGGGAGATGTATCATGAACACACCATTACATACGAATTCAGATCATCAAAATGCAGCTTTTGGATTTGCACTAGCTGACTCATCTGTGCTTGCAGAGGCGAAATTACTTGTTGCACAACCAGGAGGTGCAGATGACCTACAGTTGGATATTGATCCGCAGCGTCTCATGAAGGATGGACGTAAAGTATCTGTCATTGCACAACCGTTGGAATCACCCGTCGATCGTCATGATGCCAATATCATCTATGGTCAGGAGCTGGCATACGTACAATATGCTGTTAACTTGAAAACGGATAGCGTGATTTCCATCACTTCTATTGAAGGCGTTGAACAGTCTGTTAATCTGGGTTGGTCAGCATTGGCAGAAGGGGAATACGAACTTCGCATCTCCCTGCATATGAAAACACCTCGTATTGCTGAGGGTGCGCTCGAACCTGAACAACTTGCAATAGTTAAGTATGCGCAGGTGATCACCGTATATATATCACTTTTCCCGGCAGAAGCAGCGTCGTTAGTTTTGCCATCTCAACCTGTATGGACTAGGAACCATCATGTATTTGATTCCTATGGCAGAGGAGGATTTATTCTCGCTGACCTGCCTCGGCTCGCTAAGCGTGTGGAGGAACTGATTGGATCAGGTAACCATAATCTGATCGAACAATTTGCTGAAGGGGAACTGTCGGATACGTTGCTGAAAGAAGGCTTAATGGCGATTGCCTGGGGCGTGACTCCCTGGTGTTATTCAATCTATTCTGCACCAGATGAGCAATCTGCTCGAATAATTGCTGTGGACAAGCTGGGCGATGAACCTGTACGGCAAGGGATCTACCGTATTGATCCGTCCATTCAGCAATTGAGCATCGTACCGGCTAATGAACTTGCTTATTGGCATGCCTGTGTTCAGAGCGATTGGCCAATCATTGATGTGGCGGGTGAAGGCGAGACGTTGCATATGGATCTGTATACTCAGATCTGTGAATCTGTGAATGGGCTGCACGAGAATCCATTGCCATCGTTTGTACTTACCCGCAGTGAGGGCAAGCACGAGGCGATTATTCCGCTGATTGATGTTGTCATTGTGGATGAAGCGTAGGAGCACTGTTCAGATTAGGAAGGTTGTTCTGTCATCGTAGTGTCAGTGTAAATAATTTTAGTCAACTTATAAAGAACTGAATCGAGGTGACGTAGACAGATGATAACCGAGGAGATTCAGGAGCAATATGCGGACGAGCTAGAAGCTTTTCACATATGGATGAAGGACGCCGGATATACAGGCCATACGGTAAAATCATACACGGGTGACGTGGTGGAATTTCTGGTCTCCATTCAAGGAAAGTCACTGGAGCAGGTCAAAAAGCTGCATGTGCTGTCTTTTCTGTCCCGTGCCCGGGAGCGTGGGGTTAGTGATGCCACGAGAAATCGCAAACATGCGGCGGTGAACTGTTTTTACAAGTCCCTCATTGAACTCGAAGTGTTAACGAATAATCCGGCGTTTGGGATTAAGAAATCCAAAACCGAGAAAAACCGTGCGCCCGTTTTCCTTGATGAAAGTGGTCTGACACGTTTTCTGGAGTCGGTAGATGGCAAGTATCGCACACGCAATCTGGCTGTATTTCTGCTGATGGGATATATGGGATTACGGGTTGGAGAAGTGCATGCCTTGAATTGCAAAGACTATAATGCGGAGCGCCGTACATTGGATGTATTCGGTAAAGGCCGTAAATGGCGCTCGCTTCCTGTACCGGAGACTGTAGCGAAAGTATTGTCTCAGGCTATGGCTGAGCGTCTGAATCCTTGGCGACCGAAAGAGGAAGCGCTCTTTGTCTCGCAAAAAGGAAAGAGACTGTCGATTCGCAGCATTCAGCTCATATCTACGGAAACCTTTGAACGCTTCCAGCAGGAGTCACCGGCTAATCAACGTCAAAACTACTCCAGTCATAAGCTGCGTCATTCCTTCGCGACCATGATGTTACGGCGTGGAGCCGATCTGCGTACGGTACAGGAGTTACTCGGTCACGCATCGATTCAAACGACAACCGTCTATACACATGTCACCAGTAGGGAGAAAGAAGAGGCTATGGCTTTGCTCGACGTTAAACTTCCGAGCATAAGGTGATGACACAATTACTTCATGATTAGGAGAGATGCATCAGTATGGAAGAGGAGAAGCAGAGTTTGGTGCCAGATACCCCACGTTTGAGAATACACTCCCTATGGGAGGTGTTCTTGGTATCAATGAAGCTCGGCTTAACGTCCTTTGGGGGACCTACTGCACACTTGGGTTACTTTCACAATGAGTACATACGCAAAAGAAAATGGATGGATGAGCGAAGCTATGCGGATCTTGTGGGGCTGTGTCAGTTCCTACCTGGACCGGCGAGTAGCCAGGTTGGCATGGGCATTGGCATCATTCGTGCTGGTATTATTGGAGGCCTTATCGCCTGGATCGGATTTACGCTTCCATCAGTGATTGCTTTGGTGATATTCGCTTTCCTATTAAAAGGATATGATATCGGCAACGCTGGGTGGCTTAGCGGATTGAAAATTGTTGCTGTTGCCATAGTGGCCCATGCGATTCTTGGAATGGGACAGAAACTCACACCTGATAAAGTGAGAGTTACACTTGCTGTAATAACAACTGCTGTTGCTTTACTATGGACAGCCACATACAGTCAAGTGGTTCTTATTCTGTTAGCAGGATTAGTTGGGTGGTGGCTCTATCGAAAATCACCCGCTTCACAAGTTCCTGATCTTGTAGTTCCAATAAGTCGAACCGTCGCCGTGCTGTGTTTGTTCACCTTTTTCGGTCTCTTTATGGCACTCCCGGTATTGCGTCAAGTTACGGGGATTGAGTGGTTATCCTTATTCGATTATATGTATCGATCGGGTTCACTGGTATTTGGTGGAGGACATGTCGTTCTACCTCTACTGGAACAGGAATTGGTACCCAGAGGGTTGTTAAGCAAAGATGATTTTCTGGCTGGTTATGGAGCAACTCAAGCTGTGCCAGGTCCACTTTTTACGTTTGCTTCTTATCTTGGTGCCATAACAATGGGGATTACAGGTGCAATCGTTGCTACTATAGCGATTTTTTTGCCCGCCTTTTTGCTCATCGTCGGAACGCTGCCTTTCTGGAGTGCTCTGCGTAAAAATCCGCATATTCAAGGGGCTCTGACTGGGGTCAATGCAGCAGTAGTAGGCATTTTGCTGGCTGCGCTATATCAACCATTGTGGACGACAGCCATCATCACACCAGCTGATTTCTCGTTATTAAGCATATTGTTTATCATGCTTACCTTCTGGAAATGTCCACCCTGGGTCATTGTTGTAGCAGGGATTGTCGGAGGTATGTTAATAGAGTCTATTTAGGGTGGCCGAGAGGTCTCGAAAAAGGAAAGAGAGGGAGGAATCCAAGGATTCCATCCTCTCTTTTTCTTGTGAAGTATTTGGGATCTTCATACATTTCCAGTTATTTATTAAAAGATAAGGTGAAAAACAGAAATAAAGGAAATTTAGAATTATACTCCAAAAAGAACAATACGTAATATTTATTATGTAAACTAAATTAACAAACACTTTTTAAATGAAATCTTAAATCAATCTTCCCATGAAAATGGTAATCTGAATATCACAATCCAAAGGACCATTCGCATCTTCTCTCTAGAAGAAACAAATGGCCCTTTTGTGTGACCAATATCTTAATTAACAACGTTCAACGTGCTGAATTGTTCACAACATGAATGATTGCTTGATTGGATTACTCCAGTCCAGCGATCTGTTCTTTTAATTTGTTAGCAGATGCCTGGAAAGCCACCTTCTCGGTTTCATTCAACGGAAGAGGCAGAATTTCACGCACACCGTTGCGATCTACAACACATGGAACGCCTAGGTAGACATCCGAGACGCCATTGTAATCTTCGAGGAACGTCGACACGTTCAGAACGGAGCCTTCGTTGCCGAGAATTGCAGCTACAATGCGGTCCAGAGCAAGGGCGATTGCATAGGAAGTCGCGCCTTTGGCATTAATAATCTCATACGCTGCATTTTTGGTACGGTCGAAGATATCCTGTTGTGTTTCTTCATCCAGTTCCAAATCTGTTCCTGCAACGTTAGCCAGGCTCCATACCGGAACTTCGGAATCGCCATGCTCACCAATAATGTGAGCGTGAATACTGCGTGGGTCGATCCCTTTATTTTTACCAATCAGGTAACGGAAACGTGCGCTATCGAGCAATGTGCCTGAACCGATGACACGGGAAGCAGGCCATCCGCTTTGTTTCCATGAAGTATAGGACAAAATATCTACAGGATTGGTCGCGATCAGTAAAATACCATGAGAGTTCACTTCAGTAATACGCTCAATAATATCTTTGAAAATGCTTGCATTTTTCTTCAGCAGATCAATCCGGGTTTCGCCCGGCTTCTGGGAGGCACCCGCAGTAATAATAATGATATCTGCATCTTTGCAATCGGAGTAATCACCAGCCCATACTTTCACGCCACCCGTAAACGGAAGACCGTGGTTCATATCCAGCATTTCGCCGGTTGCCTTATCATGATTCACATCCACAAATACCAACTCGGACGAACGCTGTCTCAACATTAGCGTGTATCCCGTTGTTGTTCCCACCGCACCCATGCCTACAATCACGACACGACTTGGCTTCAGAGCTGTATTGTTTGTCATGTTCATATCATCTCCTTATTGAGGTATACTCCCGTCCATATTAAGGGATTCGAGCACATAACGCGAGTGTTGTCTATAAAGTATTTCACATTTCATGTCTTTTTACCAATAATACCGTCGAAAAACATATTCGGATGAAGTGGTCAAAAATGTGAAATATGAAGCCAGAGCATCGGATTAAAAGGAGTACAGGGTGGGCAATGAGCCTTTTGCACAAGGTTTGTGGTAGAATAGGAGCAGTGGATTCTGATGAATCGTAAATAAAACGCCATAGGACAGGCATGCGCGCCTGTATATTGGATGAGAGAGGTGGAACCCACTTGCGTTCGCAATGGATCAAAATCGCGCAGACAGCATTGCTGTCTATAGGTATAGTAGCCTTACTGGCTGCCTGCACCGACTCAGATCAACCGCCGGAAGCAGAACCTCCGCAGCAGCAGGAGGACGCCGGGAATACAGGGCAGACATTAACTGTCGTTCCCCCTGTGAATAGTACAGAATCTGCAGATATGGCCAAGTATCAAATACAGACCCGTTTGACCGATTTTCAGTTGCTCAATGACAACGGAGGATTGGCATGGGGGGTAACACGAAATGCGCTGCGTCTGTACTACACACAGGATCAGGGAAAGACCTGGACCAATATTTCACCTTCGGAAAATGTACAGTTTCCGGCTAACCCTAAATATGGACAAAGCATTTATTTTGTAGATCGTGCGCACGGTTGGATTGTGCGTGAAGGCATGGGTGGAACAGATACCATGGTGCTTCGCACCAACAATGGGGGCGTAACTTGGAGTCTATCTTCTCTGTCCAAGACGGATAAAGTGACTGCGATCTCATTTGTATCTCCTGAAAAAGGCTGGATTCTCACCACGGTGGATACCGCTATTGGTAAACAGGACAAGAAACTCTACTTTACGGTGGATGGTGGTATCACCTGGAACCGCATGTCATCCAGTGATGAAGATGGCAATCAGGAATCAGAAGAGATTTCCAAACGTGGATACACAACAGGGATGACTTTCTCGGATCCAAAGCATGGTTTCTTAACAGCGCTTGAGTTCGGTACACCGAAGTTGTATGTAACATCAGACGGTGGAGAGAACTGGGACACTGGACCATCTTTCTTTGATCGAAACAAATTCAACGGGTGTGGTAATTTTAGTATCAGTTCACCACAATTTTTTGGACGTGAGGCGAAGTCAGCCTGGATGTCAATGTCCTGTTCCCAAGGGGAGAGCACGACATTCAATGGATTCTTTACCACCGATGGCGGAAAAACCTGGAAGCTGTCTAATTTCACTTTAAACAAACAAACGGGTACGAATCGCAATCTTGCACCTGTATTTCTGAACGCATCAGAGGGTTGGGCGATGCAAAAGGGCATAACCTACCATACCAAGGACACGGGCAAAACATGGAGTGCTCTTCCTGCAAGCAGTGTACTGGAGAAAATTCTCGAAGACTATCCAGAGATTGTGAAGATTCAGATGGTTACCTCCAAGCTTGGCTGGATATTGGTTGAAAATACAGATGCCAAAAGGTCGCTGTTACTGCAAACGGTAGATGGCGGTGTACATTGGAAAGTACTGTGATTTGTATGGTGCTTTAAATGTGAATAGCTAGAGAAAGGAGAGGAGCCGGAAGGATCCTTTTCTTTTTTGCTTAGTTTGTGAAATAAATCACAAATAAATCCGCTAGAAGGTGATATATTTAACTCAACAAGAGAAGGAGTGATGAAGATGAGAACCAACGGTCAGACTCAATTCACGCAGGCGGATGAATTAACCAGATATATGCTTCAATTATGCTACACATGTGACGATGCCAATCGTTGTACGACAGAGGAAGCGGTGAAGGCTTGCATGGCAGAACACGCACAGGCAGACCAGCCCGAACCAGCCGAAGGTGGAGACTTAACTCGCGGGTTTATGGATATGATGTACGCGTAAGTTAATCATTCACGAAGAACGCTCCTGCGGGAGGGTTCTTTTTTTGATTTGGATATATGTTTGTTTTTAGCTTTGCTAAAATTTTGGATCTGCCCTGGTTAGCATCTGGTGAAATAGAAATTTGAAAACCTGAGACAAATAGGCTGATTGGATTGAATGTATGTGCTCTTAATATTACTTCGCAAATATAGCAGTTTGGGTTATCATATATATAATTCAGGTATTTCACTCAGATTGTGTAGTTAAGAAGTGAGTAAATTAAATGTGATCCGACAGACTCAAATGAAAAGAGAGCCGTTTGGCTCTTAATTAGATGATATATTTAATTCATTATGTAATTGAAGAGCATCCTTAAACCCTTGTAAGTAGATTTCACGTTCTAATATGGTATGAACAGAAAGGTCTGCGTCATCGTAAAGAAATAGAGTTTTATGCATATCCTGAGGTAAAAGCTCATGTAACTGTTTGAAGTAAAGATTCCGATCGGAGGAGAATTGTTTATAGATGGAGTTGTTTTTGAGAAGATCGCTATATAAAGCTTCAATTCGATTACGTATCAACGAATCGAGTAAGACTTCTAAAGAATTGTGCATGAGTGATCACCATCCGTTATGTTTTATTTTACGAACAAAAATTTAACTTGTTGAATATTATTTTATCATAATGAAAATTATATTCAAAACATGTCAAAGATATTTTTGATAAAGAAAATATACTTTCATATAATTAAAGAAAAATTCATTTCGGATATGAAGGAGTACCAGATGATAAGTTATAAACCATTTCAAAAATTATTGATTGACAGGGAGATTAAGAAACAAGAGTTATTAAAAATGACGGGGATTTCATCGGCAACGATGGCAAAGCTCAATACGAATGAGTATGTATCGTTAGAGGTAATTGATAAATTATGTACGGCATTGGGATGCCAGCCTGGAGATCTTTTGGAACATGTAACAGACCAATAATGGGATGAGAAATCTGTTGGTTACTCAAAGATGAGATTCCGTCGTATAACATAATATTTAAGCTTCGGGTCCTTATAGAGCCTTGGTCTACGGATGGATTTCGTGGAAGCAGATTCAGCAGACACACCCAGCATACGCTGGGCGTCTGGAACACAACAACGTTATACGAAACCACCTAAAATCAAAAAGCATATTATCAACCATAAGGAGGCTTATTTCATGATAAGATTGTGTAAAAGCATGGATACGGATGTGATGTATCAGATTATTAATGATGCAGCAGAGGCATACAAGGGAGTAATTCCTGATGATAGGTATCATGAACCCTACATGACTTTGGATGAACTGAAGTATGAAATGAACGATGGTGTAGTATTTTGGGGGTTTGAAAAAAATAATACATTGTTGGGAGTTATGGGAATTCAAGATAAGGGTGATGTATCTTTAATTAGACACGCGTATGTTCGAACAAACCAACGGAAAAGTGGAATAGGTACAAAGCTTTTGTCTCATCTGGTGGCTTTAACAGATAAACCGATCTTAATCGGAACATGGGACTCGGCTGAATGGGCTAAGAAATTTTACTTAAAGAATGGCTTTAAACTTGTTTCACCTGATGAGAAGAAAAAGTTATTAAATACATATTGGAATGTTCCAGAAAGACAAATTGAGACATCTGTAGTCTTATGCCAAAGCAAGTGGACTACTTGACAAAATTTCAGAATATACGAGGTTAAATTGAAGAAGAGGTTCATCGTATAACATCATGTTCCCGCAATGGGGATCACGCTCCTTAGTCTGCCCGTGATATCTCTGTGAAGTCGAATCAAGCAGACACATCCATCTCCCTATGATAAGAGCTATCTAAAGGGGATGGACGTCTTGAACAAAGGAACGTTATAAGCAATTGGGGCAAATATACTAGGAGGGTAGACCATGATAGATCATCAAGAAATTTTACCAATTATTAGAAGGATTGAAGAGAATGAAATAACTTATTCACTTGGTGGGAGTGGATTGTTATATTATTTAAATTTAACAGATGTAGTCAATGATTGGGATCTCATGGTCGAGTGTCCCAAAGATATATTGCTTGAGGCTGTAGATGGATATGATTGGATAGAACTGGATGGTGGAGACTACCCTTTTGCAAGTGAATATAGAATACATATTACGTCATTAAGAATAGATATAATTGGGAGATTTGCTTTTTACGCTGAAGGAGAAGTAGTTCAATTACCTACATCACCTATTCAAAATAGAGAATGGGATGGAATAAAGGTATCGAGTCCTGAAATCTGGTATGTGGCCTATTATTTAATGGGAAGAGAAGAGAAATCGAAATTAATTTTAGGTTACTTAGAAACTCATAAAGAAATTGCAGATATACATTTAATAAGAGATTTATTGAAGAACAAGGGTTTAAATGGTGAGATTAGAGAAGAACTTAGTAAGTTAATCCAATGATGTTTCCAGCAACATATTGAGGGTAAGTTGATTGAAGAAGGTTTTGATGTACTAAGTCCAAATCTAATTGATGGGAAATTATTTTCTTATGATGAAGAAGATAAAGCATATCATTATTTTATTCAAGAAATTGGATTTACCAGAGCATTAAATGAAGTTTTAAAAATAGTAAATCTAAATAGAGAGAAGTATGAACATATCTTTATTATTGGATTTAGTATAGGTGCAACTATTTCATGGATAAGTAGCGAGTATGGAGTTGATGGAATTATTGGATTTTATGGATCGAGAATTAGAAATTATGTAGAGGTAGAACCAAGTTGTGCTATCTTGTTATTTTTCGCAAGTCATGAAAAATCATTTAATGTATTCGATAACAACGCATTCACGCTGCGGGGGTGACTCCCCTTGGTCCGGAAGTAGGAGGCGAAGAAGCAGCTGCCCGGACACAAATGCAAACTTAAAGGGGAGCGACGTCAGAAATACAACAACGTTATGAGAAATCAAATTAAAGGAGAAACAAAAGTGGGGAAAAAACTAACTATATTTCTTGTAGACGGTTCAGAAACAGGACCTAGAACAATTGAGGTCGTCAAGCAGCAGGCCCTGTAGAGTGGATAGATGCTAACGGGAGAACGTTTAAACAGAATCAAGAAAAGAAATTCGAAAGTGAAAGCAATGAAGAGTAAGAGTAATTCGACATTTCATAAAATAATATTTTAGCAACGGCTCCTTACGGAGTTTTGGGCTGCTGAATCTCGAGAGAATTTCAGCAGACAACCCTTTTTGGTTTCAAGAATACAGAAACGTTAGATGAAACAACCGTATTAATCGCTGATTTTTTATAGGAGCTATTCCTGTAATGAAGTAATTTGAGTTTTGAATGAAAAATGCGCCTCTAGTATACTGGGAATCGTTGTTCCGGACAAGAACAATACCCACATACGAAAAGAGGCGCACAAATGAAGTATAAGATGAAACAGAAACAGAATCAACGTATTACGCGAATTACGGAAGGTACGCTAGTCATAGGAGCAGACATTGCCAAAAAGATTCACGTAGCTAGAGCGGTAGATTTCCGCGGCATTGAATTAGGAAAAGACTGCGTGTTCCACAACAATAAGGAAGGGTTAACGAAGCTAGTAACATGGATGAAAGAACTTCAGGAGGTTCATTTGAAAACGGACATTGTTTTCGGAATCGAGCCTACCGGGCACTACTGGTTTCCGCTAGCTGCTTTTCTGGAAGCTCGAGATATAAAGGTCGTCATTGTGAACCCGCATCACGTAAACAAGAGCAAGGAACTTGAGGATAACTCCCCGACGAAGAGCGACTATAAGGATGCCAAGGTAATCGCAGACCTCATACGCAATGGGAAGTACTCTGAGCCTAAACTACCGACGATGGAATACGCCGAATTACGGATTCTCATGAATTTTCGTGAAAAGGTTATGGTGAGTTTGAATCAAGTGAAGGCCCGCGTGCATAACTGGATCGACCGCTATTTCCCTGAGTATCTCAGCGTGTTTAAGGACTGGGAAGGCAAAGCTTCGCTAATGACCATGCGCCAGTTTCCGACACCGGAAGAGATCGTCTCTACAGGCGCCAGAGGCGTTCTCGCACACTGGAAAACGGAAGTGAAGCGCGGAGTCGGTATCAAGAGAGCGGAAAAGCTCTTTGCGACAGCCGGGACATCCATCGGGCTTACCGAAGGGTTACGAGCTGCGAGACTGGAGCTTCTGAGCTTGCTCGACCAGTTTGAGCTTTTCTCTAAACAGGTGGAAATGACCATGAATCAGGTCATGGACATCTTGAGTGAGATCCCGGGAACAACGCAGATGTTGAATATACCAGGCGTTGGCGCGGTTACCGTTGCAGGATTTCTGGCTGAGGTTGGCGATCTGAGTCATTACGACCACGGACAACAAATCATCCGGTTGGCGGGCTTGAATTTAAAAGAAAATAGTTCCGGTAAACGGAAGGGTAAAACGGGCATCACCAAGCGCGGACGCTCCAGGCTCCGAGCCTTGTTGTTCCGTTGCGTCATGCCAATGGTAGCTAAGAATGAGGAATTCAAGGCGCTTCACAGGTATTTCACAACACGAAGTCAAAATCCATTGAAGAAAAAGCAGTCCCTTATTGCGCTGTGTGGCAAACTGATACGCGTCTTGCACACGCTGGGGACAAAGCAAATCGCATATCATGCAAACGATGTTCTTGGACCTGTACGACAAAAACAGCTACAACAGAACGCAGCTTAAATTCAAACCAATACTACCTGAACCTCATCTCAACATCAGATATACAACTTGACAAATGAAGCACCGGAGAAGCCGAAGTTGAATAAACCATAAGGGCAATGACCCCGTATAGGAGCGAGAATCGGCCTCCACCCCTTGGCAGGTAGAACGAAGGAATGTAAGGGCAACGACCCAGCGTGACATGGGAGGGTAAACCCCAAGGGAAGATGTGGAGATCCACTGTGCGATCATACGTATCATCCACAGTTTGGAAAATCGAGTCCAAGCCCTGTTCCCGTCACCGGCCTTTTCAGAAAAATATGGTTCTAAACCAATCTCCTTCCATTACCCTGAGATGTCGAAGTTGTAAATCTAAGAATGAGAGAGAAAACAGGCGAAAACATTACTTTTTAGTGGGAGGAACATCAATGAATCATAAGTTACCTTTATTTGTAGTGACCGGCGCCAGTGGAACAGGGAAAACAACGGTCTCATCACATCTGCGCAAGCTACTTCCGGATTTTGACGTGTTTGATATGGATATCATCGATAATGTGGATTGGCAAATTGCCAAAGAGAATTGGTTGAGAATTGCATATAGCATATCGCTAAGTGGACGAGGGACTGTTTTATGTGGAACGATGGTGCCGGAAAACATTGAATCTTCTGATTACATAGATCGATTTAATCGGATTCTATATATGAACTTACATTGCAATGATGCTATTCGGGAAGCAAGATTAAAAGCCAGGGGTTGGGAAGATAACCTGATTCAAGATCATAAGTATTTTGCGAATTGGTTAATCCAAAATTCGCAAACTGCATTTGAACCAGCAATGCAAACTATAGATACGTCAGAATTCTCAACAGAAGAAGTAGCTGAACAAATTAAAGAATGGATCTTAAAGAACTGGTGACCAGAATGAACACCTAAAATAGCCTCATAGTTAGATTGAGTGGGAGGAACATGATGCTACCTTTTCAAGTGAGTGAATCTATTGTATTAAAGCTGATCCAATCTCGAGATAGAGATGAGTTGTATAGTGACTTACAGTCTATTATCTGGTGAATGGGATACTTAAACGGTAGAAAATAACATCATCTGATGAAGCGAAGGGGGTCACGTATTGTTTCTCAATGTATTACTTTGGTTGATCATTCTCTGGGTGATCTCCCTTTATTTCAGTTTCCCTAAGAAAGATCGCATGTACACAGTCAATGTGCCAAGCACATATTACATTCAATCTTCCAATCAACTGGATATTCAAAAGAATTATGAATGCGCTGCATTTTCCAGTGCGTTCGTCTTGAGACATTTCGGTTTGGAGTCCAACGGAACAAAGCTTTATGAGACCTATCCTCGTAAATTACTAGATGGAACCGTATATCCCAAAGCGGTCGTTGTTTTTTTCAGGAGGCTTGGATATCAGGCAATGTACTTACGTGGAAATGTGACTAGGTTGAAGAAACAGATCAGCCAAGGGGTGCCTGTTATTATATTTATTAGAGTACATACCAAACAACGTTATTTGCATTTTGTTCCCGTCGTTGGCTATGATGAAACGCATTTTTACTTGGCCGAATCGTTAGATCACAAGATTAATTGTGATGAAGAATATTACAATCGAAAACTCAGTATAAGTGAACTCAACATGTTATGGAGGTCGTGGTTACCTTTTTGTCAAAACTCCTATATCGTCGTACACCCGATGCAGATTTAAGACGCCCTCTTTCAAGGGACATGATATATTTGCTTTGAACGAACTAATCTGCTTTATTCGGAACGTCTGCGTGGTTAAATCATGAAACTCATGCCCAAATGGCATGAGTTTTTTTGTGAACAAGTCTCCTCACGTAAACCAACTCGCTTGAATCGATGGTTATGAACAAAATAGATCAAACATATAGGCAGTTGCTACTGATTTTCTTGTTTTCCCTGATAATCAGCGGAGTTTTTTAATTAAAATGGTTGTTCGTCCACGCATCTTTTCATCTACATACGTACGTTAAACCATGTCTATAGGGAGGTGTCCACACTGTGAGTCATTCAGAAGTGAAGAAGCGCATGAAGAGAAAAAAGGCAACAGTATATCCGTGCAAAGTTAAAAGAAAAGAACGCCGATTGAAAGTGGTTAAAAAGTTCGTTCAAGTAAAATGTCCGCCACCAGAAGTGAATATATCTACCCCTACTGTTGTTGGCCCAACAGGACCACAAGGTATACAAGGCGTACAGGGTATCCAAGGTAAACAAGGGGTTGAAGGACCACCTGGAGCTCAAGGACCAGCGGGGGGGCCACCTGGACCACAAGGACCTCAGGGACAGCCTGGTCCTGCTGGAGCGGTAGGCTCTCAAGGTCCGGTCGGACCCGCTGGACCCATGGGGGCTCAGGGGATTCCGGGAGAAGCGGGGGCTGTGGGGCCACAAGGTCCGCAAGGTAACCCAGGTCCTGCCGGAGCCATCGGACCACAAGGTTTCCCCGGCCCCGCTGGAGCTGTTGGCCCGACGGGTGCGACAGGAGCAGTAGGTCCCGCTGGAGCAGCAGGTCCGGCAGGCCCCGCTGGTGCAGTAGGAGCGGTAGGTCCCGCTGGAGCAGTAGGCCCGGCAGGCCCGACAGGTGCGACCGGAGTAGCTGGTCCCGCTGGAGCAACGGGAGCTACAGGTGCAACAGGAGCAGCCGGAAGCGTACTTGGATTCGCTGACTTTTTCGCACTGATGCCGCCTGATAATGCTGCAACGGTTGCTCCCGGTACTGATGTAAGCTTTCCTCAGGATGGGCCGACAAGTGGAACGACTATCGCACGAACGGGGCCTAGTTCATTCAATCTGGCAGCCATTGGTACGTATCAGATTTTGTTCCAAGTTAGCATCGATGAAGCGGGTCAATTAATCTTAACTCTCAATGGGGCAGATTTGGCACCCACAGTAGTTGGGCGAGCAACAGGAACGTCTCAGATTGTTGGTATGGCTTTGGTGCAGACAACCGTGATTAATTCTATTCTGACCGTTCGGAACCCGGCTGGTAATGCTACTGCATTAACAATCACGCCACTTGCGGGCGGAACAAGACCTGTATCGGCACATCTTGTGATCACACAATTAGCATGAATCCGTTAACAGGCTAGGCTAATTGTCCTCAGCTTTATTAAATATGCATCCATAATGGTAACATGGGTTTGCTTGAACTGAGATAGCAGTGCATTACTCGAGGCTGTTATCTCAGTTGGAGCTGATGTTGTACATAACCTGGTTATATACGATGACCAAAAATAATATCGGTAATGTTCCGCTAGAGGAATAGAGTCATCCAACGAAGAGCACCGTATTCATTCTTTCTTAGATTTTTGTTGCTCAAATATTTAATCCGGTTAACAAGTTCTGTGTACCTCCGCATATACATTACAGGAGACGGGTCAAGACTCCGGCTGTCCTAAGTTGTATGAACGGAGGGAGAGACATGGGTATTGAATCATCCTGGATGTTTGATTTGTTTGGAACCGTCTTTCCGGTTGTATTTGTTCTGATTATAGGTATAGTCCTTCTGTCGATGGGAAAAGAGGTATGGAGGTGGGGACGCAACAACTCGGAGCCGCTATTGACCGTACCTTCACGAATCACCAGCAGACGGATGAAGATGAGTCAGTCGCAATCTGAACCAGGCAGTACAGCACGAACATTATATTACGTCACCTTTGAAGTGGAGAGTGGAGATCGGCTCGAATTCAAAGTCAATGGCGAAGAGTATGGTTTGTGCGCTGAGGGGGATGAAGGACGGCTCTCGTTCAAAGGAACACGTTACATAGGCTTCGAGAGAAATAATCGCTTATATTCCGAACGCCTACGCGGTTAAACCGGCAGCTTGCGCCAGGATGGCGTGAGCTTTTTTTGATTATTTACTGGACAAGCGTTTCTTAATGGGGCTAACGTGTTTTTATATAAGAAGAGGCTTAATGAGATTATGATCAAAGGATCATTACCGTAGAGGAGGCAATCAATATGTCATTTACAGATCAGGTCGTTGTTGTAACTGGCGCCGCTCAGGGAATAGGACGAAGTGTGGCTGAGGCTTATGCGGTCGCTGGGGCCAAAGTTGTACTTGCCGACAACAAAGAAGCAGAGGGTGCGGCAGCCGCAGCTTCCATTCGTAATGAAGGTGGAGAAGCCATCTTTGTTCAATGTGATGTTCGGAGCGAGCAGGATATTACGAATCTTTTTCGAACCACCGTGGAGGAATTCAAGCAAATCGATGTACTGGTAAATAACGCAGGACTTGCCAAATGGAAATCACCCTATGAGCTAACGCTGGAAGAATGGGACGATGTGCTCAATACCAATGTGAGAAGTTGCTTTTTGGCGAGTCGGGAAGCTGCCAAACATATGAAAAGCAATGAACACGGGGGTGCCATTATCAACATGGCTTCTACCCGTGCGCTGATGTCTGAGCCGGATACCGAAGCCTATGCTGCATCCAAAGGAGCGATTGTAGCTCTGACGCATGCGCTGGCGGTCTCACTGGGCAAGGACCAAATTCGGGTCAATTGTATCAGTCCGGGATGGATTGAGACAGGTGACGTGGAGAAATTGAAAAAGGAGGATCATGAACAGCATCCATCCGGTCGTGTGGGTGTTCCTTCGGATATCTCCCGTGCTTGTCTATATTTATCTGACCCAAGCAATACCTTTGTCACAGGGACTAACCTCGTTATTGATGGAGGCATGACCCGAAAAATGATATATGAGGACTAGAACCGGGATTGAGTCGGGCGAGCCCTACAGTGTCCCAACTTAAGAGTAATAAGCCCAAGTTAAGCACTTGGGCTTATTTGTTTTTAATAACTCGATTGCTATAATAAATGTGATTTTACAACAGTAGAGGAATGGAGGGAGTATATGTTCGGGAAACAATCCCGGAAAGTATTTTGGCTGTTACTGCTGATCGGAGGGATGATAATGATAGGGAATGAGTCACCTGCTGAAGCTGACGGCGCGGATATACGGGCGGCCTGGGTATGGCAGGCACAGTCTGTTAGCAACGGAGACGAGCTGTTGGCCAATGCAGCTAAACATAAGATAAACAGGCTGTACGTGAATGTGGACATGACACTGCCCAAGGAGGTATACCAGACGTTTATATCCAAAGCAAGCCGTGCGGGTATTGCAGTTGAAGCTCTGGGTGGCGATCCATCCTGGGCGGTCAATGGCCGTGAAGGTCCCATGCTCAGGTTAGCCTCGTGGGTAAGTGACTACAATCAGGCTGCGGAGTCCAATGAGCGATTTGAGGCCATACATCTGGATATCAAGCCCTATGTGTTACCAGCCTGGAAAGAAGATGCCAAGCCACTGGTACAATCCTGGGTAGCCAATATGAATCTGTTATTTGAGCAAGTGAGACAGGATGGCGCAGTTGCAGTGAATATTGACCTGCCATTTTGGCTGGATTCCTATACCGTTACAGGAAATAGAGTTTCTGAGGATGCAGATAACGAACCATTGTCACGTTGGTTCATTGAACGAGTGGATCATGTCACTTTACTGGCTTACCGTGATAACGCGCAAGGTAACAATGGTATCATTCGTTTAATTCAACAGGAAATGAACTGGGCAGAAGCGAGCAACACGAGAGTCACAGTGGGTTTAAACACCAAACCGATGCCTGGTGAAGAGTTCACGACATTTGCCGGTAAAGGTGCAACGCAATTGGAAGCTGCCATTGGAGAAGTTGCATCCGCATTTGGCGAGCATACTTCCTATGCCGGTTCAGCTGTACATGACATTGTATACTGGGGACAATTGGAGCCGACAGAACTGCCATTACCGGAGATTCCATCCAATCAGCCAGAGATTCGGGGAACATATATCTGGGAGGCCTCTCAGGTGACGAATGACGGAGGAGAGCACATACTAGCGTTTGCGAGAGAGCAGAATATTAACTGGTTGTATGTCCGTTTGGATCTGGACCAACCTTATGCCAGTTACCGCAGTTTTGTGAAACGGGCAAAAGCTCAAGGCATTGAAATACATGCGATGGGTGGACACCCGATCTGGGGCAAAAAGGAAAATCGTCCACGGATACAGCGCTTGATTGATTATGTGAAGAATTATAATGCTGAATCCGAGCCGAGTGAACAATTTGCAGGCATCCATCTGGATATTGAGCCTTACACCTTGCCGGAGTGGGAGAATAGTCGGGACACCTTGTTGACCGAATGGGCTGCCAACATTACATTTTTCCAGGAAGAGACGAAGAAGGACAGTGATCTCGAAACGAGCGCAGATCTTGCTGTATGGCTGGATACCTTCCCGTTACCAGGCAAAGACATGTCTGTGACGGAGTTTATGATCAACACGCTTGACCACGTGTCGCTGATGGCTTTCCGTAACAATGCAGAAGGTTCCAATGGTATTGCTGCCGTAGTAAGTCAAGAGATGGAGATCGCGGATCGTCTGGGGAAGAAGTTGTTGATTTCAGTAGAGATGAAAGAGAACCACGAAGGTCACCATATTTCATTTTATGAAAAGGGTGCGGCTGAGATGGAGTTCCAGTTGGCCAAGTTACCTGATCTGCTGACCGAATATCAGGCATACAAAGGCAACATTGTTCATGCCTATGATTATTGGATTGAAGCCAGGCCTTGAACAGGCGACTAATATAAGAATTAACTTGCTTCGGGACTTCACTTTGAGTGAGGTTCCGGTTTTTTTTTATGGAAAAAAGATGGAATCGTGTCACCGAATGGGCTCCTGCACAATACGATGTACGGTGATGAACAGCTGAAACAAGGGAGGTAACAGACTATGGCTGTTATTAAAGCCAACTCAGAGGACGTCAAGTTATTGGCTAGGCTCATGAGGGCAGAGGCTGAAGGTGACGGCGAACAGGGTATGTTGCTTGTGGGCAATGTAAGTGTGAACCGGGTGCTGGTGGATTGTCTGGACTTTAAGGATATTCGCGATATCAATCGTATGGTATTCCAGAATCCAGGAGGCTACGAGTCAACACAGAAGGGTTACTTTTACCAACGGGCAAGACAGTCCGAGATTCGTCTCGCACAACGGGTGATCAATGGAGAGCGTTTCTGGCCTGCCAGCAATTCATTGTGGTTCTTCCGACCTGTAGCCGAGTGTCCACCAACGTGGTATAACCAGCAAAATACAGGACGTTTCAAAGCGCATTGTTTCTTCAGTCCGACAGGCGATGACTGTCCGGAAGTATATTAAATTTGGGGAGGAATCACCATGATTAATCAGCCTTATCAACCAACAACTCAAACACTGGGTCAGCAAGCGAATTCCGTGTTGGGTCAACAAGCCAATTCTCAGGTTCAAGGTACGTCTTACAAAATCGGTAACGGAATGCCTGCCATGTCACCAACGCCAGGGATGGTATCGCCAAGCTCCACAAGTGTACCCCCACTCGTATCCAGTGGAAGCCCAATGACACCAACGGGAGCAGTAATCACGACAACGGCTCCACAGTTTGAGCAGTCATACATTGAGAATATTTTGCGTCTGAATCTCGGAAAATTCGGTACGTTCTACATGACATATGAAGGCAACAAAGAGTGGAACGCTCGCATATTCCAAGGTATCATTGAAGCAGCGGGCCGTGACCATATTATCATCAGCGACCCGAAGACAGGAAGACGGATCATGCTGTTGATGGTCAACTTCGACTATGCTACATTTGATGAGCCATTGTTGTATCAATATCCGGGCGTGGTAGGCAATTACCCACAAGCTCCAAGCAGATGATCATTGGCACCTTATCATTTTGATTAATGTATGATATGGATAACACATACTGAACTACAGGCTGTCCTGAATGTGGAGATATTCCACAGAAGGGACGGCTTTTTACATAAATGATTAAGTCATACGTAACCTTTGGTTGAAAACATGGCACTTATACATGAATAGAACAAGCAGCAAGCATATATGAAGGGAGTCCATAGCATTGAAGTCATGGATTGAAGGAGCAATGAAAGGCGAACCCGAAGCTTATGAACAACTGATGGCTCAATATCGCGGGATGGCTCTTGCTGTTGCCTACAATCGTTTAGGAGATACATTTTGGGCTGAAGATGTCGTGCAGGAGGCGTTTACTGAGGCCTTTGGCAATCTGTCCAAGCTGGAGGCCCCGGAGGCTTTTCCTGGGTGGTTCAAGGTGATCGTGGAGAGGCAGTGTTATCGCTGGCTAAGACGCAAGCAGCATACCATGATTCCCGTTCAGGAGTTGGAGCATGTATTCCATGAAGGGGCTCAGGCGCATAATCCAGAAGAACAAGCGGTGCAAAACGAAATGCATCTTACGCTGCGTGATTCTATTGCAATACTGCCATCATCGATGCGGATTGCTGTCGAACTGTTTTATCTGGAGGGATACTCGCTCAAGGAAATATCGGATTTCCTCGGAGTCAAGGTACCTGCATTAAAGAAACGACTGTTCGATGCACGTTCCAAACTCAAGCGCTCAATGCCAGTGAGGAATTTGGTCTCTATGTTTACTGATTTGTATGAAGGGGGAAAAGGTATGTTGCATATTATGAATGGGGATCACGCCGCCAAACGTTTAAGAGAGAGTGGAATTCAGGGAGACATCCTGGTGTGGAGAGAGTTGTATACGTTCGGTCCGGTAGCCAAAGATATGGAAGATGCGAAGGAGCGGAAGAATCGGGCATCCGTATTAGAGCGGCAGTTGGGCATTCCACAGACGGAGTATTTGCAGATCGAGGAACTGGAACGCAAGTTGCATTCGTTTCAACAACATAAGGAGATTGTCTTATGGTTCGAATACGATCTCTATGATCAGACGATGTTATCTTACTTATTACATTATTTCAAAGGACAAGCACTTCAGAATACGAAACTGAATCTGCTCTGTATTGACTCATATCCAGAGATCGAGCACTTTAGAGGACTGGGTCAGCTCACCTCCACACAGATTGAACGGCTGTCTGGCAGCTGGCATGTGATTAACACGGACGAGCTACAAGCAGGTGCACAGTTCTGGGCAGCTTATACGTCAACTGATATCCGGCATCATATGGATTACTTGCAAGCAGACACCTCTGCGCTTCCCTTTGCGAACGCTGCATTTAGGGCGCACTTGTCCCGTCTACCATCTGTATCGAATGGCCTGGGGGTCATTGAGCAGACGACACTGGAGACCATTAAAGCGGGTATAGATCGTCCGTATCCTTTGTTTCGTGAGGTAGGGGACAAGCTGCATATTCTCGGGATGGGTGATCTTGAATTTTGGGCACATCTAAGGCGGATGACAGAAGGACCTCATGCCCTGCTTCAGATGACTGGAGCAACAACTTTCCCCAATTTCATGCAGCATTATGAAGAATTCCGTGACGCAGTCCTATCGCTGACGGAACTCGGCATTCAGGTATTGGATGAAGAAGTCGATGGGGCTCTGCTGAAGCAGGATGAGTTATGGATCGGCGGGTTGCATATTGAAGGTGGCAGACAAGCCCGTTGGCGCTGGAATCCCGCTTCTGAGACCGTAGTGGAGATTGATGGAGATTGAGTCGACATCGTGATTAACGGATAGAATCTGAGAAAATAACAGTATTACAAAAAAGAGAGTATCCAGCCATTCCCAGAGCATGGGCGAGGATACTCTCTTTGGTTTGGTTAAATGATCGTTTGCGAAATGTTAAAAAAACAGCGTAATCGAGACTTTTGTAAAAGAAATAAGCCGTTTGTGCCATTTCGTTGTCATAGGACACGGATTGACTGTGTAGTGTAGAATTATATAATAAAAGAAGCATATCTTTGTTATTCGACAGAACAAGGTGGAGGTGGAAGCATTGGGAAGTTGAAATTGCATATGAACGGCAGAATGGCTAATATCCTACATTTTCGAAGGAGGTGGACCTATTTGCCGAAGAATGACGGCGAATAGGATGACAATTTGAGTGACCCCTTACCGAGTATTATGAATTTAGTATTAATTGGTTTACTGGTATTAATGAATGGTTTCTTTGTGTCGGCGGAATTCGCGATGGTGAAGGTTCGTGGAAGCCGGATTGAGGCTTTGGTGGAAACAGGCAACAAAAATGCCATCTATGCTTCCAATATCGTACGCAATCTGGATGCGTACTTGTCTGCTTGCCAATTAGGTATAACTCTGGCATCACTGGGACTTGGGTGGCTGGGTGAACCAGCGATTGCACACCTCTTAGAACCTATGTTTACCGCATTGGGATTGGGTCCGGTCTATGTACATGGGATTTCCATTGCCATTGCATTTGTGATTATTACAATCTTGCATATTGTACTGGGTGAACTTGCTCCCAAGACGATGGCGATTCGCAAGTCTGAGACAATCACGCTGTGGTCTGCAGCCCTGCTAACGTTCTTTTATAAGTTAATGTATCCATTCATATGGGCACTGAACGGTATGGCTAATGGCTTGCTGAGAATGTTCCGAATGGCACCTGCTTCGGAGGTTGACGATGCGCATAGCGAAGATGAAATACGTATTCTGATGAAAGAAAGCAATAAGAGCGGTTTAATTGACAACACTGAATTAGCACTTGTTGATAATATATTTGATTTTACGGATACAACCGCCCGTGAAATTATGATTCCGCGGACGGAAATGATCTGCCTGAATGCCAATCAGTCCATGTTGGAGAATCTGGAGATTGCCAGTGAAAGCATGAGAACCCGGTATCCGGTATATAACGGAGACAAGGATCATATTATCGGCTTCATCCACATTAAGGATCTGATGCGATCCCAACTTACGGATACCATCTCCGTGATCCGGCCTATTCTGGCTGTGCCAGATACCACGCTGATCAGTGATCTGCTCAAGCGTATGCAACGTAGCAAGACACAGATTGCTATACTGATTGATGAATACGGGGGAACTTCCGGGCTTGTCACACTTGAAGATATCATGGAAGAGATTGTAGGCGAGATTCAGGATGAGTTCGATCAGGAGCGACCTGTTATCGAGCAAGTGGATGAGATGGAATATTCCATTGATGGATTGATGTTGATTGAAGAAGTCAGTGAACGATTCGGACTGGAGATGGATCGTGCCGATTACGATACCATTGGAGGCTGGCTATACTCTAGAGTAGATGCGATTCCACCCCAGGTCGGTCAATCGGTTGAGTATGGTGGTTATGTATTTGTCATTCAAGAGACAGAGCAAAAGCGAATTTCTCGTGTCAATGTGATTAAGCTGGAACTGTTGGTTGAAGGGGAAGGCGCTTAGCCAGATCGAAATTGTAATGAATGAAGCTGTATGGTGACGTAATGTCATCGTACAGCTCTTTTGCATGTTCATGATTCTTTGGGCGAGTGAATGACAACATCTGCGTAACGATTCTCCGTGACCAAGCAGGGCAATACATAGCGGTCGATCCCCATACTTATCCAGCTTTCTCGGGCTGTAGCCAATAAATATATTAAGGTCCCGACGGTAAGCACACTCATCAGGATAACAAGCCGACGTTTGAACGTGCGTGATACTTCGATATGTAGATCATTCGAAGTGGAGCTCTGACGATGCCTTCATACATTACCCAATACATACGGGCAGGAATAATTTGGGTTTCAACCATGCTGGAGATGCATGCAAAGACAAAAGACGCTGCCGACAGAAACATCGGAGCGTCTAATTTTTTTTTTGAAACCTGTCACCCGATTCGTCCGTTTATACCCTTACACAAATTCAAGTATAGAAGCGGAGGATGGATCAATATGCGGGAAATGAAAACGAAGAGTGCAGCATCTATACTAAAAATAACCCTTGTCGCCTTGTTAATGGTGCCAACAATCCTGACTATACCTTTGTCCGAACCAGCTGTTGCAAGCCCAATTATCAACGTGTCCTCTGGTGCCCTTACACCCCCTCCGCCGCCGGAACCATCCATCCATTCACTTGCTACCACTCGCGAACGTGGACATATCTATCAGGCGGTCGGTGCAATTATCCCTGGAGGAGGCCTGTCCGTCATCGTCAATACGAAGACCACGACATATGTGGAAGTGAAGACACTTTCCGTAGATTATCGATTGGAGCGCTGGACAGGAACAGCATGGGTAACTTTCAAAACCAATTCCAATAATGCAACGAAAACAAACTTACTGAATGCCACATCGGATTGGACTGTTATGCCAGGATATTATTATCGCGTTACCAGTATTCATACAGCGTATGATGGAAGCACCACGGATACAAGCAAACATGTCTCTGGCACCGTGTTATTTTGATCTTATCGGCGGGTGCTGCCGGGAAACTTCTGCTCTTGAAAATCGTTGGCAATAGCAGTCATTTCTTCTTCCGAAAGGGTGCCAAACAGACTCATATTGTTGGAACCCATCATCCACTGAAAGGAGTTATAGGGTGGGCCGATATACATCAGTGCTTCCGTGCCGTCTGCCAGCTTTACGGTGCTCATATCACGAAGCATGGCCCCTTCAATCTTTTCCCCAGGCATGACATAGACATAATCAAACTGGATGATCTCATCCTCTATACTCTTGCCTTCACTGGTATATTGAACTCTCATTTGTGTGGACTCATAATAATCGTCTGGATTCACAGGGTTTTCAGTATCGAGCACGAGTTCGAATTTGACCTTGTTGAATCTCTCGGGAATGGCCTTGGATAACAGAAAGTCACCCATGAACCCTTCGCGTGCGATCTCTTCCGTAACAAGTACTGGACGAAACAGATGGCTCGATAACTCATACGAAGGTGTATTCAGAGCTTCTTCTTCTTGTACTTTAAGAATGTCGTCTAAGCTGGTTTCCGGTGGTGGAGGCGTTTTGGCTGTTGACGGATCAGCCCCCAGATGGGTCGTGCGATCCTCGATGATAATGGATTTCATGCCATTGCCCCAATCCTTGATGGATTGCACAAAAGGGGATACCGCTTGCGTACCGGACGGCAGGCTGAAAATAACGGCTCCGATGGTCACGGACGCAGCTACGACAACTGAAAGTCGTAAGGTACGTATTCTTTTTTTACGTAAACCGATTCTGTTAATTTCCCTGTGTACCTTCTGCCAGGATTGCTGCATGGATTCGGTATGGGAGGCGGAAGGGGCAGAGACGGCCTGATGGAACGCTTCATCAAAAGCCAGGTCAAACGCAGCGTCGAAATATTCATCTTCCAGCTCTGAATCGAATCGTTCCACGTGCTTATCGGACTTGCCTTTGCTCAATGCTTCCACCCCATTCCTTATGTAATTTCTTCTTGATACTGCCACGGGCTCTGAACAAGCGTTGCTTCACAATGTCTTCGGAGGTATCCAGCAGTTCGGCCATCTCTCGGTAAGAGAGACCTTTTTTCCACCGTAACTCCACCAGTACACGATATTCCGGTTTGAGCTGTCTGAGATAATATTCAATGGACTCTTCCATCATCTGCGTTTCTACCATGCTTTCCACGGAAGCTGCCGTCTGATTCATCGTCTCCATATCTATAAAAACACTATCCGTATCCAATTGGTTACGGTTATTTTTATTTTTTCTCAGATAATTAATAGCTGTGTTCCGCGTGACGACCTTGAGCCAGGCTTTCAGTTTGACCTCGTCTTCGAAAATGGGTTTGTTTTTAATGATTTTGATAAAAGCTTCCTGAATAATATCTTCTGCTGCAGCACGCTCCTTGATGATATAAACGATAAGACCATGTACCATATTATAATATTCATAATACACTTCTTCCTGAAGTGCAGAGCCTAAATTATGGAAATCTGAGGCGAGTAGTAACTGAAGCCGATTGGCCATGATGTTCTCCTTTCTGGTGAACAATCCACAAACATTGGTATCATTACATTTTACAACATAATATGGAAACGATACAATGGGAGGTTGGTCCGAGAAAAACCAGATAAGGAGAGTGCGTGTAGCCTCCGGGACAGTTTGCAGGACATTAATAAAAGGCTGTCTTGCCAACCGTGTACACATGGTTGCAAGACAGCCTTTATGACTGTTCAGTAAAAATACATTACGGGAAAGAACTCATTCCGTATCCATTAGAATGCCCAGTCTCCCTTAAGGAAGATAGCTTCACGTTCGCCGTTTGCCGTGATACCGTAGATGTCCGTCTCGGGAGAGCCCATCATGAAGTCCACATGAGTGATGCTGGTGTTCATGCCACGGGCTGCAAGTTCTTCAGGAGACATCGTTTTGCCACCTTCGATATTGAATGCATAGGAACTGCCGATCGCAAGATGACACGACGCATTCTCATCATACAATGTAGTGTAATACAAGATGCCGCTCTCGGAGATCGGGGAATGGAAGGGAACCAAAGCGACTTCGCCAAGGTAGTGCGACCCTTCATCCATGGAGATAAGTCTTTTCAGCGTATCCTGACCTTCTTCAGCATGAAAATCAACGATGCGTCCGTTCTCGAATGTGAGTGAAAAACGATCAATGATACTGCCGCCATAACTGAGCGGTTTGGTGCTGGATACCTTACCGTTAACGCCGTGCTTGGCTGGAGCGGTGAATACTTCCTCTGTCGGGATATTGGCAACAAAAGGGGTGCCTTGCTCATTCACGCTACCTGCCTGCGCCCAGATATGACCTTCTGGAAGCTCGACAGTAAGATCCGTCCCCGGGGAGAGGAAGTGCAGTGCTTGGTACTTCTTGTTGTTCAGGGCAACGGCCTTGGTCTCCAGTCGTTCAATATGCTGTTCCCAAGCCGCTACAGGTTCCTCCAGATCGGCTCTCACCGCAGCAAAAATGGCTTCCCACAACTGGCTAACCTGCTCAGTTGCTGGGAGATCCGGGAATACTTTGGCTGCCCAATCGGGCGAAGGGCATGCTACGCCCGTCCAGCTCATTTTATCCGCCTGTTGATACTGACGGTACTTGGCCATCGCCTGTCCAAATGTACGCTGATGGGTCGAGATCCGCTCCGGGTCAATACCGTTCATCAGGTCTGGGCTGGAAGACAATACGGTCAGAAAGGCCGCATTATGGGCTGCCAGTTCTTCAAGCTCCGCCGCATGCCATTTGGGTGGCTCTTGAAAGGATTCCTCAGGGGCCATCTCAAACCGCAAACGATTGACGGTTTCATCTCCGTATTTTACAATCACCTGCTTGGCGCCAGCTTCGTATCCCTTGCGCACCAGCAAGCGTACGAATTCAGCGGTATCAATCATTGCACTGATGACAAATACTTGCCCGGGCTGAACGTTAGCCCCTACTCTTACAGCAAGTTCAGCGTAACGATCCAGTTTTTGTTCAAAACTTAACATATGAGTTCCCTCCAATGATTGAATGTCGATCTGTTGACACAGGAAAAGAGAGGAGTAATCTCCTCTCTCCTAATCACATCAAACCGTTTTAAAATGCCCAGTTTCCTTGCAGGAAGATCGGCTCTTCCGCGCCTTCGGAGGTCACGCCGTGGATGTTCATTTCTCCAGATCCAATCATGAAGTCTACATGAGTGAGACTGGAGTTCATACCACGTTCAATCAGCTCTTCTTTGGACATCGTTTTACCACCTTCCAGACAGAAGGCATAGGCATTACCGATAGCCAAATGGTTAGAGGCATTCTCATCAAACAGGGTATTGTAGAACAAAATATTCGTATCGGAAATTGGTGATTGATGTGGAACAAGGGCTACTTCACCCAGATAGTGCGCACCTTCATCCATCTCGATCAAGTTTTTAAGCGCATCCAGTCCTTGCTCAGCGGTGTAATCCACAATTCGACCGTTCTCAAATGTAAGGGAGAATCCGTCAATCAGGTTGCCGCCATAGCTCAGTGGTTTCGTGCTGCGCACTGTGCCGTTAACACCGGTTTTCAGTGGAGCTGTGAATACTTCTTCCGTAGGCATATTGGCAATAAAGACATGTCCTTGCTCATTCACACTTCCACCGGATACCCAGATATGGCCTTCTGGAAGTTCGATGGTCAGATCTGTGCCTGGAGCTGTATAGTGAAGCTTTTTGTATTTCTTGTTGTTCAGCAGATCAGCACGGGAATCCAGGTTTTGCAAATGAGTTTTCCATTCGGCAACCGCATCCTGCTCACCGATCCGTACCGTTTTGAAAATGACGTCCCACAGGCGATCCACTTGCTGTGCTTCGGGCAGATCCGGGAACACTTTGGCTGCCCATTCCGGAGAAGGAACGGCCACGATAGACCAGCTGAATTTGTCAGCCATCTGATAAGAACGATATTTTTCAAGCGCTTTGCCGCGCACTTTCTGGCTAGTAATGATCCGTTCCTGAGCAACACCATTCAGCAGATCCGGATTCTCAGCGATGACGTGCAGGATAGCGGCACCTTCTTCAACGAGTTCAGTCATTTCAGCTGCAAACCATTTCGGTTCAATGGAGAAGGCTTCATCAGGGGCAAGATCGTAATGAAGACGTGTAACGGATTCGTCGCTCCAGTTTACTTTGACCAGTTTGGCACCTGTACCGTAAGCTGCTTTGACAATCAGTCGTACAAAATGTGCTGCCGAGATTGGAGCGTTAACCACGAGCGTCTGTCCAGGATGGACATTGACACCGACTTGTACAGCCAGTTCAGCATATTGCTGAAGATTCGTTTCAAAAGTATTCATGCTATTTTTTCCTCCAATGTGAACATAATATCGTAGCTTGTTGGCTATTATAGTCCTCATTACAACTATGTAAGGACTCAGAATGGTTCCTTCATTGAATAAGGTATACGTTGCTACGTTATATATTGTACAATTAACCAATAATAATTACCAAACTAGGTTTACCAGAAATGTTGGAGACCGACTGTAGATGAAAGATTAAAGGAGAGAATGATTGTGAATATTGAAATTATAAGTGCTGAAATGCGCCGTGAAGGTGAAAAAGGATACGTGGGGAATACCGTTTTCCGTACAGAAGGTGAAAAGTCAGTTTATGAGATTACCTTCATGAGCAAGAACGGAAAAGACTGGGACTATAGCTTGCATTTCACGGAACAATCCGGAGATGAAGATGAACTGCTGCGTATGGACGAGCTGCTTGAGAATGATGACGATCTGTACAATCAATTGCTCGATGCTGCTCTGGAGGCATATCCGGCTTAACTGGCCGAGATGTTCTTGTTCTATTGTGTTGTGTCGATGACTATACTAGACGGTGTATGCCCGAAACAGGGTGTATACCGTCTATTTTATTGGAAATGTTGAATAGATGATCCAGAAAAGGGAAGTCTACGAGATGAATGGAACCAGAGAGACAATCCGCCAAATGGGAGGTAACCGTGAATGGCATCTGACAATCTGATTACAGAAGGGTTGACGGGACTTGAAGAAGTCGCGCCCGATATTCTCAGTCTACGTACACTATTTGTTAATGTCGTGTTCATCGGAGAGCCAGGAAGCAGGAACTGGGTCCTCGTGGACACCGGAATGGCGAGGTTCACAGATCATATTGTTCAGGTTGCATCAGAACGATTTCAAGGTCCGCCGTCTGCGATCATATTGACACATGGTCACTTCGACCATGTAGGAACCGTTATTGAGCTGGAACAATTCTGGGGTGTGCCGGTGTATGCTCATCCGCTTGAAATTCCGTATTTAACGGGATTAAAAGATTACCCGCCAGCGGACCCTTCTGTAGGTGGAGGTTTAATGTCCAGGTTGTCATTCGCATACCCCAATGAGGCAATCAATCTGGATGATCGGATATTCAGTTTACCCAAAGATCATTCCGTTCCAGGCGTATCAGGATGGGAATGGGTGCACACGCCAGGTCATACGCCTGGACATGTGTCGCTGTTTCGAGAAGCAGACCGTTTGTTAATTGCGGGAGACGCAATCATCACAGTGAAGCAGGAATCGCTGTGGAGTGTGTTGCTTCAGGACAAACAGTTGCATGGCCCGCCTTCCTATTTTACAACCGATTGGCAGGCTGCTCATCAATCTGTCCAGCATATAAAGCATCTGGAGCCGAAGCTTGCGATTACCGGGCATGGGCATGCCTTGAGCGGAGATATGCTGAGTGAATCCCTGAAGCGGCTTGATATGGACTTTGAAGAGAGCACTGTGCCGGATCACGGCAAATATGTGGATTAATTGAACCAGCATATGAAAGCGAGCAGAGACAGCCGCAGCGGATTGCAGCTGTCTTTTTCCTGTCTTTTTTATCTTTCTATCATGAATTTGTTCTCTATCATAGATTGGTATTTTGCGCTCGGGCATGATATAGTCGAGCCGTATAATATAACCTTAGTATGCAGGAGGTACATATAACGATGACACAGCAAAATGCAGCATTTGAAGAACAATTTGGAGGGATTCCGGCCGTTTGGCTTCGTTTTAATCAGTTTGAAGCGGCAGTTATTCCAAGCGTGGGTGCCAACCTCGTTGCTTTCCGTGATACAGAAAAGGGTTTCCGTTACTTGAGAGAGCCGAATCAGGATCAGATGGATGAGTTTATGGCTGCACCTGCGGTCTATGGAATTCCGATTCTTTCTCCACCGAACCGTTATGAGGATGGACGTTTCCCCTGGAATGGTAAAATCTATCAGTTGCCTGTGAACGAACCGGCTACAGGTAACCATTTGCATGGATTTTTGCATGATGCCGAGTGGAAGGTCGAGGGATATGGATCGGACCAGCTAGAGAGTTATGTCTTGCTTAGCCAGGACGTGAAAGAAGGACATACATTCCATCAGTACCTGCCGTTTACATTCACGGTGACGCTTCGTTACTCATTGAGTAGCCAAGGACTTCAGCAACAATTGATCGTCCGCAACAACGGGACTGAATATATGCCGAATTTGTTTGCATTCCACACGGCGATTGCTGTACCTTTTGCACCAGATAGTCAAGCCTCGGATTACACGGCCAAAGTTACCATTGGACAACGTCGTGAATTGAATGAGCGTTCGCTGCCAACAGGACAATTTCAACTGCTTACACCTGAGGAAGAACAACTGAAGAAAGACGGGGTTAGTCCGTTCTTTGCTGCCATGGATAATCATTACACTGCGGAACCGCAGAATGGACGTAACTATATGGAACTTACGGACCACCGTACTGGAGACAAACTGGTATATGATGTGGGTACATCGTACAAGCACTGGATGATCTGGAACAATAACATGGGTGGCGAATTCTTCTGTCCTGAACCACAGATGAACCTGGTTAATGCTCCTAATGTTGAAGGCATCCCGGCAGAAGAAATCGGTTTGATCGGTCTGGAGCCAGGCGAACTGTTCGAACAGACAAGCCGACTGTATCCAATCGCGTCACAAAAATAAATTCACGCTCGTTTTGCGCTACGCTTACAATTTTGTCGAAAAGGTGAAAACCTGCTCGTAAATCATGTATAATATGACGAGATACACAAGCTTTGTAGAGACCCAAACCATTTTTTTGGAGGAGGACAAGCAAGTGGAATACCGCATTGAGAGAGATACGTTAGGCGAAATGAAAGTACCAGCCGACAGGCTGTGGGGAGCTCAGACGCAGCGCAGTAAGGAGAACTTTCCGATTGGCCGTGAACATATGCCGATGGAAGTTATCCGTGCCCTTGCCATTTTGAAAAAAAGTGCTGCGGCCAGTAACCATAAATTAGGTAAATTATCTGCGGCTAAGTCCGATGCCATCGCTTATGCAGCAGACGAGATTATTGCAGGCCGAATTGATGACCATTTCCCACTGGTTGTGTGGCAGACTGGAAGCGGAACGCAATCCAATATGAACGTCAACGAAGTGATTGCCAATCTGGGGAACCAACTGTTGGAGCAAAAGGGAAAGGAAGAGCGTCTGCATCCAAATGATGACGTGAACATGTCCCAGAGCTCTAACGACACATTCCCAACGGCTCTGCATGTCGCAGGTGTACTGGCTGTTGAGGATCAACTCTTGCCGGCCATTGCGGTGTTGAAAGCCACTTTTGCAGACAAGTCGGAGGCATTCAAGGATATTATCAAAATTGGACGTACTCACCTTCAGGATGCTACACCGATTACACTAGGTCAGGAGATCAGTGGTTGGGAAGCCATGCTGGGCAAGAGCGAGCGCATGATCCGTGAAAGTGTGCAGTACCTGAAGGAGCTCGCGATCGGCGGTACAGCTGTCGGCACGGGCATTAATGCACATCCTGACTTCGGGGACTTCACTGCCAAGGAGATTGGCAAACATACGGGGAAAGATTTTGTATCTGCACCAAACAAATTCCATGCACTTACGAGTCATGATGAAGTCGTGTATGCGCACGGTGCCGTTAAAGCGCTTGCAGCTGATTTGATGAAAATCGCCAATGATGTTCGCTGGTTAGCCAGTGGCCCCCGCAGTGGATTGGGAGAAATCCGTATTCCGGAGAATGAGCCAGGCAGCTCCATTATGCCAGGTAAAGTCAACCCAACTCAGAGCGAGGCCATTACGATGGTGGTTACGCAGGTCATGGGGAATGATGCAGCAATTGGTTTTGCGGCAAGCCAGGGTAATTTTGAACTGAATGTATTCAAACCGGTTATCATCTATAACTTCCTGCAATCCGTGCAACTCCTGGCGGACTCCATTATTGCGTTTAATGACAAGTGTGCCGTAGGCATCGAGCCTAATCTGGATCAGATTGAACATAATCTGAATAATTCACTTATGCTGGTTACAGCGCTCAACCCGCATATTGGTTATGAGAATGCAGCCAAAATCGCGAAGCTTGCACATAAAGAAGGCTTGTCTTTAAAACAGGCAACGTTACAAACAGGCCTGCTTACCGAAGAGCAGTTTGATCAGTATGTCGATCCAGCCAAAATGATCGCTCCAAAGGCCTAAAATCAGCCTAAATGAGGAATAAAAATCATTGATGAAGACGACCTGCATAAGCAGGTCGTTTTTCTAATGCAAATCGATGAACTTAAAGCTTGTCAGGCTATACGTATACATATAAACTACATATGCAACAGGTGTATTGAAATTGAATAGGATTCGTATATATTTGGAGGTTTCCGCGTTGTCAAAAACGAGAAGATTTACGATACGCTCCAAAATTCTCTTGGGCTATCTTGTTGTTGTGGTTCCAGTTTGAAGTGCCTTATAGCGTTCTATATTACTGGAAAGACAATCGACTGCTTCGGGTAGCTGCATATGCTGCGGATGGAGAGAAAGAACGTTCGCTTGGTAAAGTGTCGCTTGCCCCGGGTGAGGGACTTGTCGGACAAAGTGCTGTCGAGAAGCGAATCTTGCGTATGAATGATCTGCCTCAAAACTATATCCGAATCTCATCGGGCCTTGGACATGCATCTGCCACATCACTTACCGTAGTACCGGTCCTGTTCGAAGGCAGAACAATAGCGGTAATCGAACTTGCATCAATGAATCCGCTGCAAGAGAAAGACATGAAGTTGATGCAAGAACTGACGGAGATTTTTGGTGTTTCACTACACTCCACCGTCACTCGTATGGAGTTACAGCATTTGTATGATGAGTCACAAGTTCTGAATGAAGAATTACAGGCACAATCGGAGAAACTTCAGGCTCAGACCGAAGAGATGCTGTCTCAGACGGAGGAGCTGCAAATGCAGACTGAAGAGCTTCATATGCTTAATGATCGCCTGGAAATACAGAAGAATGCTGCAGAGACATCAGCCAATGAACTCTCGGTTGTAGCAGATCAGCTACGAACTAGTTCGGGGTACAAATCCGAATTCTTGGCCAACATGTCCCATGAACTGCGGACTCCGCTTAACAGCATGTTGATTTTATCCGAAATATTGTCTGAAAATAAAAATCAAAACCTGAATAGTGAAGAGCAGAACTATGCTTCAGTCATTCATAATTCAGGTAAAGACCTGCTGAATCTGATCAATGATATTCTGGATCTATCCAAGGTGGAAGCTGGACAGATGGAAGTGGATTTCGATGATGTCTATCTGGGCAGTCTGCCTGAAGTCATGAATCAGTATTTCCTGAAAACAGCGGAGCAGACAAGAATAGATTTTCGAATTCAGCTCCAAAGTCCTTTGCCGGAAACGATCGTGACTGATGAGATGAGATTGCACCAGATTCTTCGAAATCTGCTCTCCAACGCATTCAAATTCACCAGTGAGGGTGAAGTTGCCTTAACGATCTCCAGCATGAGTCTGGCTCATCCTGAAGCCAAAGGCCAAGAGACAGATGTGATTGCTTTCTCCGTCAGTGATACGGGTATCGGGATTGCGGATGACAAACTCTTGCAGATCTTCGATGCATTCAAACAGGCGGACGGAGTTACGGCTCGTAAATACGGGGGGACAGGGCTTGGCTTGTCCATCTCCCAATCGCTTGCGACTCTGCTGGGGGGTTCTATCTCGGCAACAAGCCGTGAAGGGCATGGCAGTGTATTCACGTTGTTCCTGCCACAGAGAATGGATGAGCCTGAGACCATGCACACATCCCGGTTGTTCCTGAATGAGGTGGCTAGCACCACCCCCGAGATCAACAAACTTCCTTCATTGACCACAGGTCAATCGGATGTGTTATTAACACCTCTGGAAGAAGCGTTGCTCAGCGGACGCCAAGTGCTTGTCGTCGATGATGATATACGTAATGTATACGCGTTAGCTAACGCTCTTGAGCAATACGGTATGAATGTCATTTCAGCGCAGAACGGATACGAGTGTCTGGAACTGTTGGAGCCCGGAGGAGTAACGCCTGATATCATCATGATGGATATCATGATGCCGGAACTGGATGGCTATGAGACCACTCGTCAGATCCGTGAACGACTTGGCATGACCCAACTTCCGATTATTGCGCTGACAGCCAAAGCCATGAAAGAGGATCGGGAGAAATGTATTGCAGCAGGCGCATCGGACTATCTCAGCAAACCGCTGAATATCAAAGAAGTATTATCCCGCATGAAATTATGGATGAATCACGAAACATTGGAGATCTGATCGTAATTGAACTAAAAATTATTTACACTGACACTACGATGACAGAACAACCCTCCAATCGCTGTTATCGTGTAAATGGATTACTTCAACGTTATGTGGATCATAGTAATTTATAATTAAAAAACCTATGCCAATTACAGGAGTGTGTGCTGTGATTAGGTCATAGGTTTTATTTTTTTGTCGTGTAAGCTTTATTTCGGAATTTGATGTTATAATACTTAACAACAAATAAAACTTAAATGAGTGATTATAGATTTAATTAGAAATATAATCCAGAATTAAGCTGTGGAAACGATAATAACACGATTTTGTGTTATATATATGGGAGGTAGTGTCCATGCAACTTACGGTTAAAGAGGCTTTACAGGTATACCCGTTGTCAGAGGCCAAACTGGTTGCGGGTGGAGAAGGGACTTCACGGATGATGAAATCCGTTAATGTCATGGACGCTCCTGATATCGCGGATTGGATCAAATCCGGAGAAATGCTGTTCACCACCGCTTTTATTATGAAAGACAGTGAGACGGATGCATTACGTTTGATGCGACGCTTGAATGAACGCGGCTGTGCAGGACTCGGCATCAAGCTGGGACGTTTCTGGCAGTCCATTCCCCAAGGTATTGTCGAGGAAGCCGATCGACTTCGGTTGCCACTCCTTGAACTTCCCTTTCAATTTACCTTCTCCGACCAGATGAATGCCTTGTTCAAGGCTGAACATGAACGTAGCAACCGATTGCTGCATGAGGTCGTGCAAAAACAGAAAAAATTAATGCAGTTTGCACTGCAACAGCAGCCACATCGGAATGTGTTTGCCGAACTTGCCACGGTGCTGAACTATCCGCTTGCCGTCATTGGTTCACGTGGGCATGTACTATATGGTAGTGAAGGCATTGCAGGGGATGCTGTAACCCAAGGCTGGCCGTGGAAATCTGTCATGCACCGAGTGAAATGGAATCAGGGAAGTTGTCACCGTGTACCCATTAAGCAAAATGATGAAGAATACGGATCGTTGCTTGTGTTTACCGATTCAGCCTTATCCCTTCGAGCGGAGGAAGAGCTGTTCCAGCAGGCTGCCGATGTACTGGCATTTTATATGGATATGACTTATCGCGAGCATATTAATCCGACTGTGCAAGATGAGATGCGTACACTGCTTTCACAGTATCTGGATAACAAAATGACTATCCAGGAATTGACCACTTTGAGTGAAAACAAAGGTGTACATCTATTCCAGGGAACTTATCAGTGCGTACTGATCACGCTTGAACCCACTGTGTTTGCCGAGGGAAAGCTGCTTAAACAGATTCATCGTGAATTGCAGTACAATCCACTGATGCAATTCACGGCGTCACAGCATTTTCAGATCGAAGATGGTATTCTGTCCATCTATACCTGCCCAACAGGGCGTGATTATGGAGAGGAGCTGTCAGGTTTTCTATTGAACCGGTTCGGTGATGTTCTGGCAGCACAAGAAGCAAAAGGGGCACCGGCTCCGCGCTTCTGGATCAGCAAAATGAAACATGAGCCCAAGTCGCTCCGGGAAGCGTACCAGGAGTGCCTGGATACACGACAACTGGCTCGCCGGTTCGGCATGAAAGATCGTGCGTTACAATTTGAAATGCTCGAATTTGCCTATGTGTTCCAACATGTACCGGATAACATTATGGAGAACTACTGTAATAAAGTACTTGAACCGTTACTTGCCAGGGATGGCGATCCCAATCAGGTGCTGATGAATACGCTGGAGTCCTTTATTGAGAATGACGGACTGATCAATGAAGCTGCCAAGCAGCTGTTTGTGCATCGTAATACGGTCACTTATCGTATGGAGAAAGTCGGCAGCTTGCTGCAGATGGACTTTAAGAAGACGAATGATCTGCTTAAGTTGAAGCTGGTATTCACCTTCCGCAAGTTTGTGCGAGACAAAGCAGCTGCAAGACCACACAATGTCCAACTCTAGACCGCACATTATGCAACGTGACAATGACCGGGTCAGACCCCCAAGAACCGCATTCCCTTGATGGAGTGCGGTTTATTCATGTTTGAGGACAACAAAAGCTGATCTTCCCGTGCACAGCAAACAAATCACAACTCTGATGTTATGTTATATTACAAAATTGCGTAAATATTGTTGTCGCGATATTGAACGACACTTAGAATGAAGATCAATGATCAATAATCTACAACAGACCGGAGGTTCTAACATGAGCGACTTAATTAAACTTGTTAACAACTGGTCTATCACACAGTTTGTGCATACGTTTGGCGGCTTATTTGAGGAATCACCGTGGGTAGCTGAGCGTTCCGGGCTTTCACGACCTTTCGATTCATTTGAACAGATGATGCATGTGATGACGAGTGTGGTTCAGGCATCGGATGACCAGGTGAAATTGCAACTGCTTCGAAATCACCCGGATCTTGGGGCACGAATCAGCATGAGCAGCAATTCCGTACAGGAACAAGCTGGTGCAGGGCTTGATTCACTTTCACAGGAACAATTCAACGAACTTCAGCAATTAAATAAAGCATATACAAGCCAATTTGGCTTTCCTTTCATATTGGCCGTCAAAGGCCATACTGCCGGGTCTATCCTGGAATCGATGCGACAGCGTCATCGTCGAGGCAGGCAAGAAGAATTCGAGACTGCATTGAAGGAAGTGTTCAAGATTGCGGGCATTCGCTTGGAGCAGTGGCTCGCACAGATCGGTCATGAACATGAGTTCGTGAGCAAGCCAGCCGCAGTGCAGCAGCGGACCATGTATTACGGCAAAGGGGATGTGTGGATGTATCGTTCCTACGCCAAGCCGTTGACGGGTATACAGTCGATCCCGGAATCTCCGTTTATGGGACGCAGTAATATTCTGTTTGGATTGAACATTAAGGTCGCTGTGCAGGGCGATGAATTCTTGCCTTCTTTTGCAGAAGGGGATAATTCGCTGGTAGTGGCAACCGATTCGATGAAAAACTTCATTCTCACACATGCAGCGGAATACACAGGGGCAACGGTGGAAGGATTTCTTGCACTGGTAAGCCGGCGTTTCCTGGAGACATATCCGCAGATGACCAAGGTTCAGATGACAGCGGACCAGATTCCTTTTGAAGATATACCCATTGGAGTAGAAGGAAGTTATCGACCGAGTGCGCTCGTATTCCGTTATTCGCAGAATGATCGCGCGACAGCTGCCATAGAGGCAGAACGAACAGGCGACTCGATTGTATTAAGCAACCATTTCAGTGGTGTAGCCGATCTGAGATTGATCAAGGTCAAAGGCAGTGAATTTGCCGGATTCATGCAGGATGAATATACCACTCTTCCAGAGACAAGGGATCGACCATTGTTTATTTTCCTGAATATCAATTGGCGTTACGAGGACCCGAGAGATGGCATAGATGATCGGCGTGGACGGTATGTGGCGGCGGAACAGGTCAGAGATTTGGCTGCTGCTGTATTTCATGAGTGTAGATCCGCTTCCATTCAACATCTGATCTATCAGATTGGACGAAGATTGTTAATTCGATTTGAGCAGTTAAGTGAGGTTTCATTTGAATCCAACAATCGGACCTGGGAGACGGTGCTGGAGGAAGTGAAAGAGGGGGAAGGCAAAGTGTTTACCGAGCCGAGACCGCCATACGGATTCCAGGGTTTCTCGATGACAAGGGATGATCTGGCAACAGACGGCCGTGACGCCGGGAAAGAAGGTGACGTCTAATGTCGATATCTGGCGGACGAATTACAACACATGTGCTGGATACATCCAAAGGCGTCCCTGCTGCGGGTGTTCGGATCGAGCTGTATACCTTGAAGAGGGATGGAGAACAGGAAAGCAAGATAAAAGTTGCTGAGTCGGTGACCAATGCGGATGGGCGTTTGGATACGCCGCTGCTGGATGAAGGCAAGCTGGAGCAAGCGATATATGAGCTTCAATTCCATGTCGAGAGTTATTATGCACAGCGTTCATTGGAGGAGCTGGGGCAGGCGTTATGGACGATTGTTCCGATTCGTTTTGTCGTATCTGATGCATCAAGCCATTACCATATTCCATTATTGATTGCTCCAGGAGGTTACAGTACATACCGGGGAAGCTGAGCATGTACACATCCGGTTCTGATTCAGGGGGAGGGTCATCCACATGACAACATTTGATATCATCATCCGGGGGGCCCGGGTGGTGCTGAGAGATCGGGTAGAGCAACTGGATATTGGCATTACGGGTGAGAAAATAACGGACATATCGACGCGGCTGGCCGCTGGCGAAGCAACTCGGATCATTGAAGCTGATGGCCTTACGGTGATGCCGGGTGTAGTGGACATTCATGTACACTTCAATGAGCCTGGACTCGCCAGTTGGGAGGGATTCCGATCGGGATCGGCATCCCTTGCCGCAGGTGGAATCACGACTTATGTCGATATGCCGCTTAACGGCGTACCACCAACCACACGGCCGGAAGCATGGGAAATGAAAATGAAAGCAGCCGCAGACCAATCATATGTCGATTATGCCTTCTGGGGAGGTTTGGTTCCCGGCAATCGTGAGGAACTTGCTCCACTGTCAGGGTTGGGTGCAGCCGGATTCAAGGCATTTATGTCCGAGCCGGGTGGAGAAGGGGAAGATATCTTTGCCAGAGCCGATGACCATACGCTACTGGACGGGATGAATGAAATTGCCAAATTAAACCGTGTGCTGGCACTTCATGCAGAGGACGAAGGCATGGTTGCCGAACTCGGCGCGAAAAGCATTGCGGATGGAAAGACGGAACCGATGGACTATGTCCGTTCCCGTCCTGTTGAAGCCGAAGTTGTTGCGGTTTCCCGGGCGTTGAAATATGGTGAGCAGACCGGATGTGCACTGCATTTTGTGCATATTAGCACCCGGGAAGCACTGGATCTGATTGCAGCGGCCAAACGGCGTGGGCAAGACGTTACTTCGGAGACATGCCCTCACTATCTGACGCTGACCGATCAGGATGTGGTCCAATTGGGTGCAGTAGCGAAATGCGCTCCACCTCTTCGCAGCTCTTCCGAACAGGAGCAGTTATGGGATGCACTGACGTCAGGATTAATTGATGTTATTGCCTCAGACCATTCTCCATGTCCGCCATCCATGAAACAATCCGATAACTTTTTTGAAATCTGGGGCGGTATATCCGGTGCGCAAAGCACACTGCTAATCATGCTGGAGGAGGGACATCTTCAGCGTAAGATCGACCTCCCGTTGCTCGGAAGAGTGCTCTCCCTGCAGCCTGCCAGAAGGCTTGGTCTGGAGAGCAAAGGGGAGATTGCCATCGGTAAGGATGCAGATTTGGTCCTGATTGACTGGGAGAAGAGCACAACCCTGAACGCGGAGGATCTGCTCTATACGCATCAACAGAGCCCATATGTGGGACGTACATTTAACTGTCTCATTACAGACGTATTCTGCCGTGGGCAAAAGGTATATAACTCGGAATCCGGATTATCTCCTGAACCTATCGGGCAGCACATTGCAGCCCACTCTTCTAGTCCCATCGAAGCGGGAACGGGGGAGACGCCATGACGGAGTCTGGAGTATACCGGTCATCCGGTACGAATAATGCACCTCTTCCTTTGCCGAATGTGGAACAGGTGGAGCTGCAAGCCATGCTTGACTGGCTGTCGACATATGGTGCGGATGCACAGGGTGGCGTCACACGACTGTTGTATGACTCGGCTTGGTGTGAAGCACAAGGTGCCCTTGCTGCCAAAATGCAGGAGAAAGGGCTGTCTCCCGAGTTCGACCAGTCTGGTAATCTGTATGGCACACTGAAGGGCGAGGGTAAGGAATCAGCGACTGGTACTGAAGAATTATCGATAGTGACCGGATCACATATGGATACTGTGGTGCACGGTGGCAAGTATGATGGTGCTTACGGTGTGGTAGCGGGTATCCTTGCATTGGAGTATTTACAGAAGCAATTTGGAGCACCGAAACGAACTCTTCAAGTGGTATCGTTATGTGAAGAAGAGGGAAGTCGATTCCCTTTTGCGTATTGGGGTTCACGCAGTATAACAGGAATAACGTCTCTGGAAGATGTAGCGCATTTGAAGGATCAAGACGGCGTTACCTTTGCACAAGCGATCCGCGATGCGGGCTTTGGACCCGATAGTGCATATAGACCGGCCGCGAAAAATTACGGTGCCTTTATTGAGCTTCACATTGAGCAAGGTCAGGTTCTGGAACGTCTCGGACATTCGATTGGAGTCGTATCCGACATTGTAGGTCAGAAGCGGTTCAGTATTACTGTAAGCGGGGAAGCGAATCACGCAGGAACAACGCCGATGTCCTGGCGCAAGGATGCACTTGCCGGAGCGGCCGAGATGATTACTGCGGTAAGGAATATCGCATTGGAAGCAGGCGAACCGCTGGTAGCCACGGTTGGGCGAATCACAGCTGATCCGGGTGTTGGGAACGTGGTTGCAGCACGAGCGGTGTTTTCACTGGATATCCGCCATATCCGGCAGGAGAGTATTGATCGCTGCTGGCAGGATATGCTTCAGGCGTTTAGTCGGATCGCAGCCGAGCAGCAGCTTGGATTGGACTGGGAAGAACATCTGTCGGTGAGGCCCATTCCCATGAATACGCAGATGATCTCGGACATTCAAGACATCTGTGAGCAGGAGCAATTGTCCTATTGGCCCATGCCAAGCGGTGCGGGACATGATTCGCAGATTTTCCAGCCGGCTTGTCCAACAGCGATGATCTTTGTGCCGAGCCAGGACGGTATCAGTCATAATCCACTTGAATATACAGCTGAAGCAGACCTGATGTACGGTTTTCGGGTTCTGGTCCAGCTACTCTATAAATACGGTTACGGGAGTTGAATGAAGATGTCCAACTATAAAGAGTTATCTCCGTCCTTGCGGACCATTATGACCCCGGGACCGGTTGAAGTTGATCCACGCGTTCTCAGAGCATTATCCTTTCCGATCCTGGGTCAGTTTGACCCGGAGTTCACATCCTTGATGAACGAGACGATGGCGATGCTACGTGAGTTATATATGACAGATAACGAGTGGTGTTATCCGGTAGATGGCACATCCCGTTCAGGCATTGAAGCCGTGTTGGTCAGTCTGATCCAGCCTGGTGACAAAGTTCTCGTCCCGATCTACGGACGATTCGGACATCTGCTGGTAGAAATCTCGGAACGCTGCGGTGCAGAGGTCGTCTTTTTTGAAACGGAATGGGGAACGGTATTTGATCCGGAAGAGGTGATCAAGGCGATCCATACTCATAAACCGAGTCTGGTTGCCATAGTTCACGGTGAGACTTCCACGGGGCAGATGCAACCCCTTGCCGAGATTGGCAAAGCCTGTCGTGAACTTGATATATTACTCGTCGTGGATGCTGTGGCGACCATCGGTGGCACACCCGTGAAGACGGATGCCTGGCATCTGGATGCGGTGATGGGCGGCACGCAGAAATGCCTGTCTGTTCCTTCGGGGATGGCACCTCTCACGTACAACAGTCGTGTGGAGCAGAAACTGATGAGCCGCAAAACAGTTGAGCGCGGACTGCGAGATGCAACCAGTGCGCGGGCAGAAGGCCGCACGATTGCCAGTAATTATTTTGACCTGAGCCAATTGCAGGATTACTGGAGTTCGGCACGATTGAACCACCATACGGAGGCCACCTCCATGCTCTACGGACTTCACGAAGGATTACGTATTCTGCTGCAAGAAGGATTGGAGGCCAGGTTCCAGAGACATCTTGTGAATGAACGTGCGTTGGTCGCTGGAATTCAGGGAATGGGACTGCAACTGTATGGGGATATGTCCAGTAAACTTCCGGTGGTCACTTGTATCACGATTCCGGAGGGGATCGATGGTGAGTCGGTGCGCAGCATGTTGCTGAACGATTTCGGTATTGAGATTGCCAGTTCATTCGGCCCGTTGAAAGGGCAAATCTGGCGGATCGGTACAATGGGATTCAGCTGCCAACGTAAGAACGTACTTCATGTGCTCGGAGCGCTGGAAGCTGTTTTATTACGTCATCGTCACGTATTACCTGCCGGTGAAGCCGTGCAGGCGGCATTGGATGTGTATGCAGGGAAGGAGGGCGCCTTATGTTAAACCAGATGCCAATCTCCAGAGAGGTCATGGTCACCTCTCCTCATTATCTGGCGAGTGCAGTGGGAAGCTCCATCCTCCAGCAAGGCGGGAATGCTTATGATGCTGCTGTTGCGGTCAGTGCAGCGCTGGGTGTGGTATATCCGCATATGACCGGACTTGGAGGGGATGCCTTCTTCCTGATTCATGACGGAACGAGCGGTGAGATTACCGCCTATAACGGAAGTGGCCGCTCAGCAGCAGGCATTCATGCCGATACGTTCAAAGCGATGGGCATGAGTGCCATCCCTCAGCGTGGTGTACTTAGTGCCATTACGGTTCCGGGAATGGTGGATGCGTGGTGGGAAGTCTGGTCCCGGTTCGGAAAGTTACCGTGGGAGCAGTTGCTTGAACCTGCCGCGCAGTATGCGGAAAAAGGTTGCCCTGTATCCCGAAATCTCCGCTTATGGATGGAAAGGGATGAAGATTTCATAATGGGTCATACACCGCTGCGAGCGGTATTTGCCCCGTTGGGTACACTTTTGCAGGAAGGCGAGCTGTTGATCCAGCATGAACTTGCTACCTCCATTCGTCTGATTCAGACGGGCGGAAGAGACGCTTTTTATACGGGAGAACTCGCGGATCGTCTGACTTCGGCTATTCGTGAGGATGGGGGTATGCTTGCACCAGTGGACTTTGCGGCTCATCGGGGCGAGTGGGTGAAACCCGTTAGTACGGGGTATCGTGGCTATGAGGTTCATCAGATGCCGCCCAACTCGCAGGGCTTCTCCATGCTAATGATGTTAAATATGCTGGAGCATACGGATCTGTCCTCTGTGGCACGTACCTCACCGGAATTCTATCATCTGATGGCGGAAGTGGTGAAAAAGGCGTTTCGTGATCGTGATCGTTATCTGACCGACCCGGATTTCAGGGACATTCCGCTGGATCATCTGTTATCCAAGGGTTATGGAGACCAATTGTGGAATGAGATTCAGTCCGCTCCACCTGTGGCACAGCCTTTTCTGTCCAAAACGATAGGTCAGGACACGGCATATGCAGCCGTTGTCGATAGCGAAGGCAATGCCGTTTCGTTCATTCAAAGCCTGTATTTTGACTTCGGTTCAGCCTATGTTCCAGGGGATACGGGGGTCATTATGCAGAATCGGGGGTCCTTTTTCTCCCTAGATCCGAGAGATGCCAACGTACTGGAACCGAACAAACGCTCATTCCACACCCTCATGCCGGGCCTTGTTACACGAGATGGCAAACCTTATATGCTCGTGGGCACGCAGGGCGGAGAAGGCCAGCCGCAGACACAATTATCAGTGCTTACCGGAGTGCTTGATTACGGGCTCAACATCCAGGAAGCGATCAGCCTGCCCCGTTGGGTGTACGGACGCACCTGGGGTGAAGAAGGTGATACGATGCGTGTGGAGAACCGATATCATGATGACGTATGTGCAACCCTTGCCCAGTGGGGACATAACGTTGAAGCCAGAGCGCCGTGGGACGGTATTATGGGACAGTCGCAAGGCATTGTCATTCGGGAGGACGGCATGATTAGCGGCGCGGCAGACCCCAGAGGCGATGGTATGGCTATTGGGTGGTAACAGCTACATGAACATTTATAAGTTGAACGATATAGACAGACACAGATAGGGGAGATTGACATGGGAACGATCCTGCTGAAGGGCGCACAGCTCGTGACGATGAATGCAGAAGAGGAAGTGTTCATCGGAGATCTATTGATCGAGGATAATAAAATCAAGGAGATTGGATCACACATCGACGTTCAGGCTGATCAAGTCATTGATGCTCGCGGTAAAGTGTTGTTGCCAGGCTTTATCCAGACGCATATTCATCTGTGTCAGACCTTGTTCCGTGGACGTGCGGATGATCTGGAACTGATGGACTGGCTCCGTCAGCGTATTTGGCCGCTCGAGGCGGCGCATGATGAGGAGTCTGTATATTATTCTGCAATGCTTGGACTTGGCGAATTGATCTCTAGTGGAACCACGACCATTCTGGATATGGAGACGGTACATCACACAGATTCGGCATTTCAGGCTATGGCACAGAGCGGCATTCGGGTCATCTCCGGCAAGGTGATGATGGATCATGGAGATGAAGTTCCTGAACCCCTGCGTGAGAATACAGCAACTTCACTGCAACAGAGTGTGGATCTGCTGGAGAAATGGAACGGGTTTGGCGGAGGACGCATTCAGTATGCTTTCTGTCCACGCTTCGTTGTATCATGTACCGAGGAATTGCTGGTAGAGGTACGCGACCTGTCCAATAAATATCATGTCAAAGTCCACACCCATGCCTCCGAGAATCGCGGAGAGATCGAACTGGTAGAGCACGAACGCGGGATGCGCAACATCGTATACCTCGATCATATCGGTCTGGCTACCCCAAGATTGGTGCTGGCACACTGTGTATGGCTGAGTGAGGAAGAGAAGGAGATCATCCGCAAGCGCGGTGTCAAAGTCACTCACTGTCCTGGATCGAATATGAAGCTTTCCTCCGGGGTAGCCGATATTCCGGATCTGCTGAATCGTCAGATCGCTGTTGGGATTGGGGCTGATGGTGCGGCGTGCAACAACAATCTGGATATGTTTCAGGAGATGCGCCTCACAGCGCTGATGCAGAAGATTCCTCATGGCCCAACGGTGATGGATGCCCGGACCGTATTACGCATGGCTACCATGGGCGGTGCAGAGGTTCTCGGCTTGTCGAAGGAAATCGGCAGTCTCGAAGTGGGCAAAAAGGCAGATATGCTGCTGCTGGATCTCGATGATTTCCACACGTACCCTTCCTATGAGACGGATGTCTATTCCCGAGTCGTCTATTCTGCAACACGTAGCTGTGTGGACACCGTTATTATTGATGGCAGTATTGTGCTCAAGAATCGTAAGATTCAAACGATTGATCGTGGCATTGTGCTGCATGAGTCAGATAAAAGTATTGCGAGATTAATGAAGCGTATCTGATCGAAGGAAACTTATGCAATTCCAGAAAGGATGGGGACCGCTATGGAAATGCATGATCTGTGTGCAATCGCAGCCCGTGAAATGCGCTGCGTGCTCGCAACAGCGATCAAGGTAGAGGGTCATGCTTACCGTAAGCAAGGAGTCTCTATGCTGTTGACCGAGGAAGGCAAAATGGTTGGCAGTATCAGTCCGGGATGCCTGGAGAGTGATCTTCAGGCCCGGGTGAGCCATGTGCTGGATACAAAGCAGATGGAATTCGCGGAGTACGACATGCGTCCCGAGGATGACCTGTCCTGGGGGGAGACGATTGGCTGCGGCGGACTCGTTGTTGTGTTGCTTGAACCTGTGTGTGGTGAACTCCGATATACGTTGCAGAAGATGCATGAGTGTTTTCAATCCGGCGTTGCAATAGCGTTAACCCGAACATTTCAGGATGAGTATACAAGGGTTCAATATGACTGGAAACAGATTGAACCAACGGATACCCGGCGCCAGCCAATCTTGCGTCCTTCGCTCGTCCCTTGTCATGATCGCGTCGTGAATCATAATCTAGCTTCATTGCAGGTTGATGTTCAGCACAGCAGTGGGAATACCAAGCATGAACATATGGTATCAACACAACATTCTCCCGATATACCTCGCCTTACGCTTGTGCCTGAAGTGGTACCTGCTACGTCAAACGGATCTCACCCATCCCATCTGTCCGCTGATTCACAACATATCTCTGATGCTGAAATAGTGGCAAACAACACGGTTTCAACGAATCCCTGGGAGCTTCCGCAGCAACTTACTTCGCTGTACATGTCTAAACCTCGCCTGATTATCATCGGAGCCGGGAATGATGTTATTCCTGTTGCCAGACTCGCCCAATCCGCAGGATTCCGTGTTGTGGTAGCTGATTGGCGAGAGTCCTTGTGCACCTCGGAACGATTCCCTGAAGCTGAACTAGTAATGGGATTCCCGCGTGAGATCATGCCTATGTTAAACGTAAACAACGGAGATTATTTGATTTTAATGAGTCACAATTTTCCCCGCGAACGTGAACTGTTGGAGATGTTAGTGGACTGTGAGTACGCGTATCTTGGCATCATGGGTTCCAAAACACGAACAGCCCGTCTGCTGGATGGCTTACCACCGTTGAAATATGTGCATTCTCCCGTTGGTTTGAGCATCGGAGCAGACGGTCCCGAACAGATCGCCATCAGCATTGCAGCGGAATTGATCGCATGTAAACATAAGGTTTCTTCCTTGAGTTCTGAGGTGCAGAAGGGGAGCGTTGCACATGCGAATGACGGGCATAGTTCTGGCGGCAGGTAAGAGTCGTCGCCTTGGTCGAGATAAACTCTCAGTTGTCATGCCAGACGGCAGGTCACTGGCTGCATGGTCACTGGAAGCTGCGCTGAATTCGGATCTGGATCAAGTGGTCTGTGTGGTCAAACCGGAAGATTCGTTGGCATGGCTGCCTGTAAAATGGATTGATTCTGCCACGTATGCGTATCATCCCACAGCAAGACTTCGAATAGTAGTCTGTGCTGACTATGCCAGCGGTATGGCAAATTCTCTTCATTCTGGCGTATTGTCGGCCATGGAGTACAAACCGGAAGGCATTCTCATGTTACTGGGTGACCAGCCTTTATTAAAAACGCAGGATATTAATCGGGTGACTACAGCACTGGCTACCCACAAGCTGTGTGACTATGTCGCAGCTACCGACGGTGAGGGAGGCAAGCCGCCCGTTGCTTTTCGCTCCCATATGTTCGGGCCTCTGTTGTCTCTGCATGGAGATGAGGGGGCGCGCAAGATTATGCGCAGCGCTAACTATTCAGGTGTACATGTACCACTGTCTGATACTAGTTTCTGGGATGCGGATACAGAACCGGAATTGGAACGCATTTTGAATCATGTATATGAATCGGAGCAGACACACTCATGAACAGGAGAAGAGTAACTATGTATAAATTAATAACATGATCAGGTCAGCCAGGCAGTCTGGTTGGCCTTTTTGTCTTCTTTTAACGTGTGCTAAAAGAGAGTCTGTGTTAGCTTTCTATAGATCATGATGCATCAAGCACAAATGGAACGCAGGTTTTATACATTTATCCAAAACGATGTGAAGGTAATTGACGTTGCTGCTGAACTCTCATATGATTTGAAGAATTATCTGAATCAGACGGTTGAATTTCCTGCCTATGGAAGAGAGAGAAAGGGGATGCAGCGATGGTAACACCGGCATACGGTTCTGGAGCAATGCCATTGGTATGGCAGCCCGAGAGCCTGCAAGAACTCCAAACGTTGAGAAGTAGACTGAAGGGAATATGTTGTTTAACGGCAGGTGGAACATTGCTGCGAACCCAGTGGGAGGGAGGCTTGATTCCTGCACCTGAACACATGATTAGCCTGGCTTGTATTCCTGAAATGAGCGGGATATCCATCCGTGGAGATGAGCTGGTCATTGGAGCAATGACCCGATTAAAGGAATGTGCCTCACAAGCGTTGCTGCATCAACTGCCGATCCTGCAAGAAGCGGTGAATGCAATTGCTGCTCCTTCCATTCGTAATGTGGCAACCATCGGCGGAAATGTTGTATCCGGAGTAGGGGATACACTGACTGCTCTGCTTGTATATGATGCGGAGCTGCACTGGTTGACGGACAGCGGCATCGAGATCCGCAGTGTGTCTTCCTGGCTTCAGGGTGAACGGGATGGCAGCCGTAATCCAGGGGATGTATTAATCTCGATTCATATTCCGATGAGACCGTTCTCTATGCTTGATGTGGAAGGTGAGTACAGACCTGCTGCACGAGAAGTTTCCTTTTATCGCAAGCTGGGTCGACGGGAGACGTTCAGTGCATCGCTGGTGACGGTTGCGTTGTATGGGGAGATTGATTCGGATAACCGCTGGACCAAGATTTCGATTGCGGCTGGCGGAGGCTCCGGCATGGCGATGCGACTTCTGGAGTCAGAACGACAGCTTCTTGGTAGCGAAGCTTCTGTCATACAAGCGGCGACTCTCGCATCTGCTGTGGCTGCTGAATTTACGACGTATGGCGATACATTTGCAACAGAACATTATCGCAAACAGACCGCAGGCAACATGCTTGGCGCCGGGCTATGGGAGGCACTTCACGAATAGAAGAATGGATCAAACAAAGGGGGAGAGGGATCATGCTGCTGAATCGGAAACAGAGCGGGAAACGCTGGCACTTGCGGCCAGATGGGGCACCCAAAGTAACAGGGCAGCTTCAATATCTGACGGATATGACGCTACCTGACATGATTCATGGCAGAGTATTGCGAAGTGAATATCCTTATGCTCGCATATTATCTATAGATACTTCGGAAGCTGAGGCGTTGGAAGGTGTCTATGCGGTTCTGACCTCCAAAGATGTGCCTGGTCTGAATCGTTTTGGTATTGCGACCCCGGATCAGCCTGTGTTCTGCGAGGATATCGTTCGTTATGTCGGTGACGCCATTGCAGCGGTTGCTGCGGATTCCCCGGAACGTGCGGCATTTGCGCTGGATGCGATCCGTGTCGTGTATGAAGAACTCACGCCACTGAATAGTACAGATGCTGCATTGGCTCCCGGCGCACCAGAGTTGCATGAGCATGGTCCAGGTAATGTGCTGCATCGCACGGAGATCAAACGTGGAGATACCGAGGAGGCCTTTGAGACATGTGATCATATCGTGACAGAGACGTATTATACGCCTCGCCAGATGCATGCCTACATGGAGACAGAAGGTGGCCTGTTTGTCCCGGATGAAGAGGGGCGGCTGAATGTATACGCGGCAACGCAACATGGCTATAAAGACCGGATGCAACTTGCACGCATCATTGGCTGTTCTGAAGAAGATATCCGGGTAGTGTCTTCACCGATTGGTGGTTCATTTGGTGGAAAAGATGAACTCAACGTACAGCCCTATGGTGCATTGCTGGCTTTGAGATGCGGACGTCCTGTGAAAATGCATAATTCACGTAAAGAATCCGTGCGTGCAGGGTTGAAACGGCACCCAATGAAGATTGAAATGCAAACTGGTATGAGTCGAGAAGGTATCATCCAAGCGCATCGTGTCCGCATTACAGCAGATACCGGAGCGTATGCCACACTGGGTGCACCGGTGCTGAACTTCTGTACCGAGCACTGTCTTGGACCATACGCTATTCCGAATGTGGATGTGGAAGGCGTATCTGTATACACGAATAACGGGCTGTCGGGTGAGTTTCGCGGATTTGGTGGTAACCAGGCGATTTTTGCCATGGAAGGCCAGATGGATCGGCTTGCAGAAATCATGAATATGGACCCTTGGGAATTCCGCAGACGTAATATGAGGGAAAAAAATGATCCCGGACCGCTGAATCAACGGATTCTGGTCACGGATGGACTGTCCCAAGTATGGGAGGCATTGGATCGCTCCGAACTGTGGCAAAAACATCAGCATCCCCCGGCAGATCCTGCTTCGCCGCCGTGGATCAAGCGCGGTGTCGGAGCAGCGATTGCGATGCACGGTGCAGGGCTGGGTTATGGCATTCCAGACCCTGCGGGAGGCCGTCTGTCCCTGAATAACGAAGGCAAGATTGAGGTGGCGTTCAGCTACGAGGAATTCGGTCAAGGGCTCATTGCAACACTGGAAATTATGTTATGTGATCTATTCCTATGCAGTACATCGGATCTCAGTATCATCATTGGAGATACGGATCGTGTGCCACACAGCGGATCAAGCACAGCTTCACGTTCAACAACGATGGCCTGGATGGCTCTTCAACGCTTGCAGACTCCATTTCGTTCCCGTGTTCTCACTGTTGCTTCTGTCTTGTCAGGCGTTCCGTCAGAAGAACTGGTGACAGGGCCTGGTGGTATATGGCGCAAAGGTCAGCTTCCTATTGAAACTCCTGAAGTGGAAACAGCTGGTCAGGGGGCAGGAAAGAGCGAGAAGCAGGAAATGCCAGCGCTGAATTTAGTAGATCAAGATGCTGAATTTGAATGTGCATCTGATCCCTTGGCGAAAGTGGAAGCCCCCGTAGGCTTCGTGATCTCGTATGCTGAACTCGCGACGCAGGGCGAAGCCGATGAATGGATTTTCGATACGAAGTTTGATTACCCAACTACGCCGGACAACGTGGTAGGTGGGCATTATTTGTATACGTACGCGGCGGTTGCGGCAGAGGTGGAAGTAAACACCTTGACTGGAGAAACCAAGCTGCTTGATACACGCCATGTTGTGGCGGCAGGCCCGGTTATCAACCCGATGGGCTACATTGGACAGATTGAAGGCGGCAGTGTCATGGCCCTTGGATTTACGTTGACCGAGGATGCGGTCATGCAGGACAGCCGTTATGTAACGACCAACCTCGACACCTATCTGATCCCGACCATTCGGGATATTCATACCAATTTGGAGGTTGAGGCTATTGAAGATTTGCCCGAAGGTGATTCATTTGGCCCGAGGGGGATCGGTGAGATTGGCTCCGTAGCGCTTGCGCCAGCCATTACAGCCGCAATTCATCAGGCGACAGGTGTATGGGTTAACCGTCTTCCTGTACCGAGGGAACAACTGGTCAGGCCTTTAAATGTACCTTTGCAGGAAGGAGTGAGTCCATCATGAGTAAACCACTTGAAAACCACTGGACAGCCGTTGTGAACGGGGAGCAGAAACATCTGGAGATCGCCCAAACGACTCGACTTGTCGACGTGCTCCGGACTCATTTGCAGCTGACGGGTACCAAAGTATCCTGTGAAGTCGGTCGCTGCGGCGCATGTATGGTGCTGATCGATGGAGAGCCAGTGAATTCCTGTCTTGTTATGGCTTATCAATGTGAGGGCAGTGATATTACGACCATTGAAGGTCTGCACGGCGAAGAGAAAGGCACTCTGCATCCGATTCAACAGGCTTTTGTGGAGGAGGGTGGTTTCCAGTGTGGCTACTGTACTCCCGGCATGGTGATCTCAACCAAGGCATTGCTGGATGCACATCCTGAGCCTTCACAAGAACAGATTGAAACAGGACTGTGCGGGAATCTGTGTCGTTGTACCGGATACGGGGGCATTATTCGAGCGGTACGCAAGGCAGGGGAACGCTGTGCGATAAAGGAAACGTCTGCCGAGGAAACCGTAAGTTGAGCCGGGACGCAGGGCGTAGACATAGGCAAGGAGAATTGAAGAAACGTACTTAGAAAAAGCATCCGATACAGGAATGCTTTTTTTGTTTTTTTTCAGGTTTTCTGCCAAGTACAATCATATAACGACAGATGAAGTTTAGGCCCGAATCTGGTTAGATAATGAACCGTTTTCGATTGTCTTCAATATTGGTGTAACGATGGACAAATGGCATTCAAAGCACTGGTACAAAAGAATTTCAAACATTTGAATTAACCATATATTTACAAATATTGATGTGCATGCTATGTTTACAATGAAAGCGCCATCATGAATGGGTTCATTGACATTTCATTATCATATTTCACTTGGGAAAGGAAGATGGAATTGATGAAAAATTTGCTCAGAAAGGCAACCGCAATGATGCTGGCATTAGCCCTACTGCTTGGATTAATGACAGCGCCCGTTCATGCAGACACACCACTGTTCACCATCGAAAGCGAAGATGCGCAGCTCACCCCGGATCTTCAAGTGGTCACTTCAATCTATGGACAACCCAAGCCTGGATTCTCAGGGGACGGATTTGTCTGGATGCAGAACTCCGGCACATTAACCTTCACAGTGACTGTCCCGGAAACCGGCATGTACGCGATCTCCACACGATATATGCAGGAGCTCAGTGCAGATGGCAGGTCACAAAATTTAAACGTGAATGGTGTTACCAAGGGGGCGTATATGCTGCCTTACACGACAACGTGGTCGAATTTTGATTTTGGTTTTCATAAGCTGAACCAGGGTACCAACACGATTGAGCTAAAAGCTGGTTGGGGCTTCGCGTATTTTGATACTTTTACAGTGGATCATGCTGATCTGGATCCCCTGAATGTGCAGCCGGTTCTCACTGATCCCCAAGCTACACCGGAAACTCAAATTTTGATGAATTATTTAACGGAGGTATACGGAAATAATATCATTTCTGGTCAGCAAGAGATCTATGGAGGAGGTAATGACGGAGATTCGGAGCTTGAATTTGAATGGATTCATGATCTTACCGGAAAGTATCCGGCTATCCGCGGTTTTGACTTGATGAACTATAATCCGTTGTATGGCTGGGAGGACGGTACAACCGATCGCATGATTGATTGGGTGAATAACCGTGAAGGCATTGCAACAGCTTCCTGGCATATCAATGTACCTCGTAATTTCAATACGTATGAGCTCGGGGACTTTGTGGATTGGAAAGAAGCTACGTACAAGCCAACCGAAACGAATTTTAATACAGCAAATGCGGTAATTCCCGGTACTAAAGAGTATCAATATGTGATGATGACCATCGAGGATCTGGCAGAACAATTGCTAATTTTGCAAGACAACAACGTGCCGGTTCTGTTCCGTCCGTATCATGAAGCAGAAGGCAACGGCGGGCTGAACGGGGAAGGTGCATGGTTCTGGTGGGCTTCGGCAGGCGCAGAAGTGTACAAAGAACTATGGGATCTGCTGTATACCGAACTTACCGAGACGTATGGCTTGCACAATCTGATCTGGACCTACAACAGTTATGTATACAGTACTTCTCCTGCCTGGTATCCGGGCGATGATCAGGTAGATCTTGTTGGATACGATAAATACAATACGATCTACAACCGTTATGACGGTTTATCCGGCGTACCCAATGAGGATGCGATTACCTCGATTTTCTATAAGCTTGTTGAATTGACGAACGGCACGAAAATGGTAGCCATGACGGAGAACGACACGATTCCAAGCGTGAAGAATCTGACAGAGGAGAAATCAGGATGGTTGTACTTCTGTCCTTGGTATGGAGAGCATCTGATGAGTGATGCATTTAATTACCCGGCAACGTTGAAAACGCTTTATCAAAGTGATTATGTCATTACGTTGGATGAGCTGCCGAATTTAAAGGTTAACAATCCCAACCCCAGTGCATCCATCACACCTGGAAACGTCGAATTTGACAAATACACACCCAATCAAAGCGACAAAGCCGTAACCGTGAATGCAAACGGTAATACGCTGACAGCTCTCCGGGCAGGCAACACTGCCTTGACCGCTACGACGGACTATACTTTGAACGGAAGCACATTACTGCTAAAAAAAGCGTACCTGGCGACACTGCCGGTTGGCGAGCACTCGATTGTACTGGATTTTAATCAAGGCCAGGACCCTGTGTTAAAAGTCAAAATTGTGGATTCAACACCGAGTACAAATGCTGTGATTTCACCTGTGAATGCAACATTCGATAAAGCGACGAATCCAGCGCAGGATCTTTCCATATCCCTCACCTTAAACGGACGTCAGCTTACAAGCATCACGAAGGGGAACGCTACGCTTGTATCAGGTCAGAATTATACAGCGTCCAGCTCTGCTGTCGTTCTGAACAAATCCTATCTTGCTATACTGCCGCTGGGCCAGAACGTATTGACCTTTCACTTTAATGGAGGCAATAACGCAGTACTTACAGTGAATGTAGTAGACAGCACGGTTACTGTACCTGCCGGGGATTTGACGATCCAAGCGTTTAACGGCAATACGAGTGCATCCACCAACGGCGTCTCACCCAAGTTCAAATTGGTCAACTCAGGTAATTCGGTTATTCCGTTAAGTGATGTAAAACTCCGGTATTACTATACAATTGACGGGGAAGAAGCTCAGAGTTTCTGGTCCGACTGGGCCAGTATGGGCAGTGCGAATGTAACGAGTCAATTCGTTAAACTTGCGACTCCAGTTGTCGGAGCCGATCATTATCTGGAAGTGGGCTTTACAAGTGCGGCAGGAACACTGAATGCAGGCCAGAGCGCAGAGGTTCAAGCACGGTTTTCCAAAAACAATTGGTCGAATTACACCCAGACTAACGATTACTCGTTCAAGGCATCTGGTAGTCAGTTTGCAAACCATGATAAGGTCACCGGGTATGTGAATGGTCAGCTGGTATGGGGAATTGAGCCGTAAAGGTAGAAAGAACGTCTAATGAGCTGGATCAGGGTTGAAACCTCTGATCCAGCTTTTTATGATGTAGACGGTGTGCACCGATTAGACCGAATGTTCTTTTTCATGTTCAGTGCTTGACGATGTATCCATGTCTGTTAAAATGCGATCTATTATCTTTTTCGTATGGCCCATGATGAACTGAAGGAGTAGACCTGCAAAACATACGGTTAGCAACGTTCCAAGCCCGATCGGCCCATTGAGCAGAAACGCCAGAATCAAAAATATAAGGTAAATGAATGTTCTCGATATAAATAAAGGAGTTCGAGTGAGTTCATGCAGGATTAATGTTAAGCGGTCAATCGGAATGGGTGCGAAATTAGTCTGTAAGTAGATTGCTGTGCCGATACTTATGATTACTAAACCAATGACAAAAGTCATTAATTTGCTGTACCAAACTTCGGGTGCGATCAAGGAATCAGATACATATAGCCATATATCAATCCCCACACCTGTAATGAATGCGGTGACGAGCCCCAGAAATTCGGGTTTTTGCTGCTTCAAAAGCGAATTACATCCGATTAACAGGAAAGCAATGATGACTTCCCAGCTTCCTACACTTAGGCCTACATGTTGGGATAACCCTACCAGAAGTGCGTCAAACGGTGAGGTACCCATTTCAGATTGGATGGTAAGGGAAATACCAAGCGTTAAGATTAGAATACCTGCGACAAAAAGTACATATTTCAATTCATTCAACCTCTTCATTTATATTTTGTTGCAAATACAACAAAAATGAGTTAAATTCAATGTAACCCTTTTTGATTGCATTTGCAACAAATGATTAACTTGCTAAAGGAATGTGATGATAGATGACGATTCGTATAGAGAGATGTACCGTTGAACATGTGTGTGAACTGCAGGAGATTAGTTATGAGACTTTTAATGAAACGTTTAAAGCGCAGAATTCGCCCGAAAATATGAAAGTTTATCTGAACAAGGCGTTTAATCGGGGACAATTAGAGAGTGAGCTATCCATTGCGGATTCACAATTTCTTTTTATTTATGTCAACAATCAAGTAGCTGGTTACATGAAGGTGAATATCAATGATGCTCAGTCTGAGAAGATGGGGGAGGAATCCCTTGAAATCGAGCGGGTATACATTAAGAAAGAGTTCCAAAAACATGGGCTTGGTAAGGTGTTGCTCCATAAAGCCATAGAGATGGCAACTGAACATCATAAGACGAATATTTGGTTAGGCGTGTGGGAGAAAAATGAAAATGCCATCGCATTTTACGAAAAGATGGGGTTTGTACAGACAGGAGCTCATGCTTTTTACATGGGAGATGAGAAACAGATTGATTTTATAATGACCAAAACGATATTGTAACTGGATCATCGAGGGAAAAGCTTGGGAGAAAAATGCTATTGAGCAGAATTCTTTCGGGCTTTTTTATGTTTTGCCAGTACCGTTGAATAATAAAACGAAGAAATTGATGAGAATTAATACATAACAAATATTATGTAAACTTATTATTTTCGATGACCTTCATAAGCTGTATCTATAGCATTAGAAAGAGCTAAAGGCCTGATTAATACATAAATGACATCCAAATTTAGCTCGATAAGATTGAAAGGAGCAGGTTGATCTCAACACATATCATTACAATTTATTAGTTTATTCCTGCGTATGCAGAGCCTACCGAAAATCGTTTTCGCTCGTAGTCAGTCGGAGACCATTACGTTCTTAATATTCACCATTAAAGTTGTATATACCCTATGTTAACAGACTTATTATGTGTGAAATGAATACCCAAAATCAATAAATTGAACAATATGGATTTTTGTAAGGTAAGTGGGAATTAAGATTAATATTTCAGTTGAGAAATTAGTTAGATTGGATTCCTAAAACTAACCGGAAGAAGGTACAAAATCAACCTGATTATAAATTGGATAAATAAGGAACAATTTGTGAAAAAGGCGCTGCTACGCTGATTTTAGATCAATTTCATATGGATTTGCGATGGATTTAGTACCGCTTTCAAGGTATGCTTTTGGAAACTGGAAAGGAAGTGGGAAAAATGGAACGCGAACTGGCGTTGGAAATTGTCAGAGTAACAGAATTGGCTGCGTTAGCTTCAGCACCCTGGATGGGACGAGGCGACAAGAACAGTGCAGATGAAGCGGCTACTTTGGCCATGCGCGCCATGTTCGATTCCGTGTCTATTCGCGGCACGGTGGTAATCGGTGAAGGAGAAATGGATGAAGCACCCATGTTGTACATCGGCGAGGAAGTGGGCAACGCTGAGGGCCCTGAGGTTGACGTGGCTGTAGACCCGCTCGAAGGTACAGAAATCGTGGCCAAAGGACTAAACAACGCTCTATCGGTTATTGCAGTGGCGGGAAAAGGTAACCTGCTCCACGCACCGGACATGTACATGGAGAAACTGGCGGTCGGCCCTGCGCTTGTAGGCAAGGTCAGTATCGAAGACCCGGTTGAAGTCACACTGGAGAAAGCTGCTGCCGCATTGAACAAAAACATCTCGGATCTGACGGTGATGATTCTGGATCGTGTACGACATGAGAGCACAATCAAGACGCTGCGCAAGGTTGGCGTACGGATTAAGTTCCTCAGTGACGGCGATGTTGCTGGTGCGATGGCACCGGCCTTCCCGGAGGCGGGTATCGATCTCTATGTCGGATCAGGAGGAGCACCGGAAGGTGTACTGGCTGCAGCTGCCTTGTCTTGCCTCGGAGGCGAGATTCAAGGACGCCTGATGCCTGCCAACGCGGACGAATTCCAGCGCTGCCTGCAGATGGGGATCGATAATCCGTACAAAGTGTTAACGATGCAGGATATGATCGGCACAGAGGACGTTATTTTTGCCGCTACGGGTGTGACGCCAGGTGAGATTCTGGGAGGGGTAAGGTATCTGGCGGATGATCGGGCCGAGACGGATTCGATTGTCATGCGGGCCAAAACCAAAACGATTCGGTTCATTCGTTCCCAACACTTCCTGCCGAATAAAGAAGTGTTACACAAAGTAAGACAGCTGCAATCCACGCCAGAACCTTCGGATCGTATTCCGAGTCATGTAAAAACGATGGAACAGGCTGAGTTTAGTCAATCCTCCGTTGATCAAGGCGTAACAACGACGTTGTAATTGGTCCTCATTAGTTGCTGAACGGATGGGGAATGGGGTCAATCCATTCCTCATCCTTTTTTATGTTAAAAGCATTGACAACGGTTACATGGCATGAGAAAATGTACGCGCGTACATAAATATTTATTTTTAATTATTACATCATTTATTGATGAGCTATATATGTTGAACTAATCATTTACAAGATAACGGAGAGGACAGAAAAAACCTGAAAAAGCGAAGCGTTCGCCTAAAAGCTTTCTGAAAGAAAGCTGCATCGGAAGCATACGCTATCCCCGGATTTTCCCCTCTAGAAAAAGGGAATCGAAAAAAATCTGGGGATAACAGCGATTGGAAGGTTGTTCTGTCATCGTAGTGTCAGTGTAAATAATTTTTAGTTCAACTTATATAGAAGGGGGTGAAGTTAATGGCATCTCGTAAAGAAGTGGCTGATCTTGCGGGTGTTTCCGAGGCGACGGTCTCCCGGGTGCTTAATGGGGTAGGCCCTATTAAAGAAGAGACACGCCGCAAGGTTCTTGAAGCTTCCGAACAGTTAGGCTATGTGCCCAGCGCTCTTGCTCGCAGTTTTGCCAGAAGTAAAAGCGGGAACCTTGGCGTGGTATTACCTTATGTTCCGAAGGCGCATCTGTTCTCGGCGTATTTTTTCTCGGAAATGCTCAGTGGGATTGGAAGCAAAGCCAGAGACAATAGCATGGACCTGCTGGTTATGTTCCGAACACCCGGTGAAGTGATGAATTATACAGATCTGTTCCGGCGTCAGAAAGTGGACGCCTGCATTATCCTTGGTGCCAGAGATGATCATGAAGAACTGGCGGCCATGCAGCAGCTTCACCAGGAAGGTCACCCATTCTGTGTCATGAATCAGCATTTTGAGGGCCAATCGTTCACGGAAGTGGATGCGGATCATGTGGAAGGAAGCAGGCTTGCCATACGTCATCTTACGGATCAGGGATATCGCAAAATCGCTTTTCTCAATGGTCCGGACAGCTATTCCAACAGCCAGGAGCGAATGGAAGGTGTCCGTCTAGGTCTGCAAGAAGCGGGGATGGAGCTGGACCCGAGCCTATTACTTGAGGGAAATTACAGCAGACGAAGCGGCATTGAGGCGGCAGCGATTGTAGCAGATCGGTTACATGAGATCGACGCTGTATTTGCAGCCAATGACCGGATGGCAATTGGAGTCATGCATGGTTTGCGTGAGCGAGGAATAGGGTCTGCGGATTTTCCGGCATTTGTGGGTTATGACGACTCCGATGCCGCTGAGATGGCGGTTCCGCCGCTGAGCAGCGTCAGGGTTCCATTTTTTGAGATGGGTGAACTTGCAGCATCGAAGCTTATGCATGGGTCTGTGGGTGACACACATAAAGCGAATAACTCTGTTGTAGCGGTAAACGAATCAGCAAGAGCGTTGTTGCCTACCGAACTGATCATCCGTGCTTCTTCTATTCATCAATAGTTAAATGGTGCACATATTGAAAGACTACTTATATTCCAAAAGGAGGAAATGACCATGTCAAATCGTCTTCGTGTCGGAATGGTTGGATACAAGTTTATGGGGAAGGCCCACAGCAACGCCTATCGCAGTCTGCCAATGTTCTTCCCGTCTGCTCCGCTGCAGCCTGAGATGTCTGTAATCTGTGGTCGTAACGAGCAGGGAGTACAGGAGGCAGCGAACCAATTTGGTTGGTCTGAAAGCGTAACGGATTGGCGCGAACTGGTGAAACGAGATGATATCGATCTGATTGATATTAACACGCCAAGTGATGCCCATAAGGAAATTGCGCTGGAGGCAGCCCGTCAGGGCAAACATCTGTTCTGTGAGAAACCACTGGCCCTGTCGCTCGCGGATTCGCGTGAGATGCTTCAGGCAGCAGAGGATGCTGGAGTCGCCCATATGGTCGGGTTCAACTACCGTTTCTCACCAGCGGTGCAATTAGCCAAGGATCTGGTCGAGAGCGGACGACTGGGTAAGATCTATCATTTCCGTGCGTTTTTCCTTCAGGACTGGATCATAGACCCTTTGTTCCCGCTGGTATGGCGTCTGCAAAAAGAAGTGGCTGGCTCTGGTTCCCATGGGGATCTGGGCGCGCATTTAATCGATCTGGCTCGTTTCCTCGTTGGTGAATTCCAGGAAGTCATCGGCATGAGCGAAACATTCATCAAAGAACGACCACTTGCAGCCGAGATGACTGGGCTGAGTGCAAAGGGCAGTTCAAATGCGGATGCACCGAAAGGAGAAGTAACCGTCGACGACGCTACGCTGTTCCTGGCACGATTCGCAGGAGGTGCGCTGGGCAGCTTCGAGGCTACACGCTTTGCAGCGGGGCATCGTAGTACGAACTCGTTTGAGATTAACGGCAGTCTCGGCAGTGTCCGATTTGATTTTGAACGGATGAACGAATTGGAAGTGTATTTTACAAAGGATGAAGAGGATGTACAGGGGTTCCGTCGTGTACTCGCGACCGATCCTGCACATAAATATGCTGAAGCCTGGTGGCCTGCCGGGCATACGATTGGATTCGAGCACACGTTCACCCATGAAATGCTGGAGCTGGTGACAGCGATCTCTGAAGGACGACAACCATCACCAAGTTTCCATGATGGGGTCGCTTGTCAGGCTGTACTTGAAGCTGTAGAACGTTCGGTGACAGAACGGCGCTGGGTGACACTTGAAGAGATGTGAGCAAATAAGACAGTGACGTCAGGAATAGGGTTGAACACAACTAAACTAGTCGAAAGCGAGTGAATAAACGATGAGCAAAGCACTGATTGTATGGGGCGGCTGGGATGGACATGAACCGGAGCAGGTAGCAGCGATTTTTGAGCGTATTTTGAAGGAAGAGCAGTTTGAGGTTGAAGTCTCGAATACGTTGGAGTCTTATGCGGATGCAGAGAAGCTGCTGGGTCTGGATCTGATCGTTCCATTGTGGACGATGGGACAGATTGAGCAAGAACTGGTCAATAACGTATCAGCGGCTGTTCAGAGCGGTGTGGGCTTGGCTGGTCTTCATGGCGGGATGTGTGATGCTTTCCGAAATAACGTGGACTGGCAGTTTATGACGGGTGGACAATGGGTTGCTCATCCAGGTAACGATGGTGTGGAATATATGGTGAACATGAAGCGTGGCTCTAGCCCGTTATTGGATCATATTGAAGATTTTCAGGTGAAAAGCGAACAGTACTACCTGCACGTAGACCCGGCAGTGGAAGTGCTGGCAACAACTCGTTTCCCAGTGGTGACTGGTCCGCATGCAGCGAATGGACCCGTAGATATGCCTGTTGTCTGGACGAAACGATGGGGCGCAGGGCGGGTATTTTACAACTCATTGGGACACCATGCGGACATTGTGGACATGAAACCCGTAACTGAAATGATGCGCAGTGGCTTCAAATGGACAGCAGCAGGCAAAGAACTTGCCAAGAGTCGAGTAAGTGCAGCAACCGAAGTGTACACAGGTATGGCGGACAACCAGAACTAATGAGATTGTAGTTTGATTGCAAACGTAACTTCAGTGTTAACCATTCATCCTCAATGGATAAACCATTTCTGATCCACGGCGAAGGGAGCCCCAGGCATGAAAACAATGAAAGTAGGCATTATTGGCTGCGGTAAAATCAGCGGTATTTATATGGAAAACTGTCACCGGTTCGAGGTGCTGGAACTGGTTGCTGTTGCGGATCTCGACCGGAAACGTGCCGAGGAGCAGGCAGCAGCCTATAATGTGCCTAACGTATACAGCGTCGACGAAATCTTGGCTGATCCCGAGATTGAGCTGATCATCAACCTGACCATTCCTTCCGTTCATGCGGATGTATGCTTGCGGGCACTTGAATCTGGCAAACATGTTTATGTAGAAAAACCGCTCGCTGTTACCCGTGAAGAAGGGCTGGCCGTGCTCGAAACAGCAAAGCGTAAGGGACTGCTCGTGGGCTGCGCGCCAGAGACGTTCTTTGGTTCAGGCATTCAGACTTCACTTCAATTGGTGGAGGAAGGGGTAATCGGCAAGCCGGTGGCGGCGACCGCATTTATGATGAGCCGTGGTCATGAGCACTGGCATCCCGATCCGGAGTTTTATTACGCCTCTGGCGGTGGACCAATGTTTGACATGGGTCCGTACTACCTTACGGCATTGATCCAACTGATGGGACCGATCAAGTCGATCGCAGGCATGACGGGTAAAGCCATGGAAGAGCGGACGATTACGAGTGAGAAAAAGAGAGGACAGACGGTTCCCGTCGAAATTCCAACTCACGTTACCGGTCTGTTACAGTTTGAACAGGGAGCCATTGGCACACTGATTACGAGCTTTGACGTATTTGGCGGAAGTACATTGCCACCGATTGAGATATATGGCACGCACGGTACATTGCAGGTACCTGACCCCAATACCTTCGGCGGTCCCGTTCGTTACCGTTTGCTGGGTGAACATGAATGGACGGAAGTTCCGCTTCTCCCAGGGTACCAGGAGAATACACGCGGCATCGGTGTGGCAGATATGGCCTATGCAGCGCATAGCGGACGTGCACATCGGGCGAGTGGGGAACTGGCATACCATGTTCTTGAGGCCATGTGGGCATTCCACGATTCATCAGATGAACAGACATTCTACCAGATGAAAAGTTCGTGTCAGCGCCCGGCTGCATTGCCTGTGGATCTGCCATTGTATACATTGGATAAGTAAAGATAGCCATTATGGCTTATGTCATGACGAACAGCCCCTTTTCCTTCAAACCAGGAAAGGGGCTGTTTTTTATTAAATCAAAAAAATCTGGGGATAACAGCGATCGGAAGGTTGTTCTGTCATTGGAGTGTCTAGTGTAAATATTCTTTAGTTCAACTTATATAGCCATTTAGGGCTCAAATCCCGCCTGACTGATCCAGATCTCATCCTCGGCAAAATAGTCTTTCATCCGCTGAACGACAGTCTGATACGAATCGGGATGATACCAATGCTCCATGCCCACTTGCTGATAGAGCGACTCCATGCCGAGTCGCCGGGTGCGCTTGCCCTCACTGCCATCGCCCATGAAATAATCGTCAATGCATACGCGCCGAACCAGAGGTCTCAAGATAGCTGCAAACTGTTCACTGCTGGGTAATACGGGAGCAATCGCAACCTGTGTGGCTATTCCGGCATCCCGCAATTGTTCCAGTGCACGTAATCGGCCCGCGATCGGGGGAGCAGAAGGACTGAAATGCTTGCGCATATCGTCCAGATCCGTCTCCACCGTCATGCTGACTCGAACCCGATCGCCCAACTGCTGGAACAGATCTATATCGCGGGTAACCAGTGGACTGCGGGTTTGGACCAAGACGAAATCTGGCGGATACTGTACCATCGTTTCAAGCAATGAACGCGTGATACACTCCTTGTATTCGGCGGGTTGATACGGGTCAGTACTGGATGACATGAACAGGGTGACCTTCCCTTTCTTCAGGGCATGTTGCAACTCTTTGGCGAACACTCGGGAAGCCTCTTGTTTGACATCAACCCACGTTCCCCAATCCTCTTTGCGAAAGAGGGAGACAGGCATCTGTCTGACATAACAATAGGAACAACCGAAGGCGCAGCCTGTGTATGGATTCAGCGTATGTGTATAGCCATGAAGGAAACCTGTTCCTTTGTTCATTAACGTTTTGGGTACTTTGTAAGACAGGTTGGTCTTCATGAGTTGTCATGCCTTTCACGGTAATGTGCAGGTGTGAGACCTGTATGTTTGCGAAATACAGTAATGAAATAAGCTGAGTTGGATATACCGACATGGCATCCAATATCGTTGACAGTAAGTCTGGTATGTTCAAGCAATTTCAGGGCTTCGGTGATTCGTTTTTCCTGAATATATTGAACCGGTGTGCGGCCTGTAATCCGCTTGAACACACGATGCAGATGATAAGGACTGCCATGACTTACGGTGGCAAGGACTTCCAGGGTTAGAGGCTCGGCGTAATGATGTTCGATGTAATCCGTGATCCCGTATATCCACTCCTGATCAGGTACCCGCTCGCCTGTTGGCTTACATCGTTTGCAGGGTCTGAACTTTCGTGTCAATGCTTCTTCAACATGTTGAAATATCAGCACATTTTCAGCTTTGGGTGCTCTGGACTTACAGGAAGGTCGGCAAAAGATACCCGTTGTTTGCACACCGTAAAAGAACGTTCCATCATAAGAATTATCGTTGTGGATGATGGCATGCCAGTATTTTTCATCTATAGATTCGGGCAGTATGGTATCTTGATCTGGACTTCCCACGTTGATCACCTCACCTCTAATTATACCCTTGATTCGAAGGGATTGACGAAGTTTTAACTTAAAAAGCAAGATATCAATATTTGGGGATATGGCTCCTTCCTTCAATCTGAACGCAATATGAGCTACAATATAACAGGATGGAGAGCTAGTTATAGCTCCAATGAATTTTATAGATGAAAGAGGTAGGTAGGCATGGTTCGTTTTGGCGTAGTGGGTACCAACTGGATTACGGAAAGGCTTCTGGAAGCCGCAGCACAGGTTGAAGGATTCAAATTAACCGCCGTGTATTCAAGAACTGAAGAAAAGGCTAATGCATTTGCAGATAAATATGATGTTGAACACCGCTTCACCGATCTGGAAGAGTTGGCGGCAAGTGATGTGATCGATGCAGTTTACATCGCAACACCGAATACGGTTCATGCGGAACAGGCAGAGCTTTTTCTGAGAAACGGTAAACATGTATTGTGTGAGAAGCCGCTGGCTGCAAATAGCGCCGAAGTTCGGAGCATGATCGATACAGCACGTGAACACGAGGTTTTGCTCATGGAAGCGATGAAGTCTACCCTTGTTCCCCAATTCAAAATGGTGCAGTCCACTCTGCACAAAATCGGTCCGGTCCGCAAATACGTAGCAGGATACTCTCAGTATTCTTCGCGTTACGACAAGTACAAAGAAGGGATCGTCCTGAACGCGTTCAAGCCTGAACTCGCTAATGGCGCGTTAATGGATCTCGGTGTATATTGTCTCTATCCGTTGATTACATTGTTCGGTGCACCTAATCGGGTTCAGTCCCAGGCGATGATGCTGGAATCAGGCGTGGATGGGCAAGGCAGTGTGCTTCTGGATTATGATGGCATGGATGCAGTTGTTACATATTCCAAAATCTCCAACTCTCATGTCCCAAGCGAAATCATGGGGGAATTGGGCAGCATCATCATTGACAAGATTGGTTCCCCTGAACATGCAGAGATACGTTACAATGACGGTACGGTGGAGCAGCTCACAGTCGAACAAAACCATCCGGCGATGTATTATGAAGTGGAGGAGTTCGTGAATCTGGTTCAGGAAGGCAAAAAGGAATCCGACATGAACACGTTTGAACGTTCCTATGTTACGATGCAGGTCATGGATCAGATCCGGAAACAGATTGGCCTGGTATTCCCTAACGATTGATTCAAGAATTGGAAAGGAAGCTGAGACGAGATGAGCAGAGATGAGCAGAGCAACCGGTCCAATGATTCGGGTGGTTTGGAACTGACACAGATTGTTTTCATAGGAAGAACATTCCAGGAATATATGAAGATGTTCAACTTAACGGTGGAGGATCTTACAGGCAGGACCATTCTGGATTGTCCCGGCGGAGCGTGTTCGTTCAGTAGCCAGGCGCGCAAGTTGGGTGCTGATCCCGTGGCTGTGGATATGGCCTACGAATATGAGATCGACGAGCTTGAGGTAAAGGGATTTCAGGACATTGAGCATACGATGAAACAGATGGAACCTGTGCAAAGCATATATGTGTGGGATCAATTTGGATCAATCCAGGGGTTAAAGGAAGAGCGAACTCGTGCCATCACAGATTGCATCGCAGATATGAAAATGTTTCCTGACCGTTATGTGGCGTCTATGCTCCCGGATCTACCCTTTGCCGACGAACAATTCGATCTGACGTTATCCGCCCATTTCCTGTTTACGTATGCGGATCGATTGGACGTTGATTTTCATGTTGCAACCGTAATGGAGCTGCTGCGTGTGACCAAACGAGAGGTTCGCATTTTTCCAACAGTTGATCTGTCTGGCGAACGTTACAAGCACATGGATGAATTAAAATTAATACTCGAAGAGCGTGGGTGCACGGTATCCGAAGAACCAACTTCATATGAGTTTCAACGGAATGCGCACACCATGCTTCATATTGTTAAACATAATTGAACAAGATAGGAGGTTTTTCGGATGAATAAAGTACTTATACTTGGGGGTACACGTTTTTTCGGCAAACGTCTCGTGGATCACTTGCTGTGGGAAGGGAAGTCTCAGATCACAGTCGCAACTCGTGGTAAAACGGATGTCGACTTTGGATCCGAAGTGAACCGAATCAAGATGGATCGTGAAGACCCGGAATCTCTGGCAGAGGTTGCGCAGACAGACATGTGGGATGTTGTGTACGACAATATCTGTTATTCACCTGATGCGGCGAAAGCGGCATGTGAAGCTTTTGCAGGACGCACCAAAAGATACGTTCTGACATCCACACTCTCGGTGTACGGCGACCCCAGACCTGGATTTAAGGAAACGGATTTTGACCCGTATACATATCCATTGCAGTATGGGAGTGCTGAGGATTTTTCATATGGAGAAGGCAAACGGCTTGCGGAGGCTGTATTCTTCCAGGAAGCGAATTTCCCGGTTGTGGCGATGCGTATTCCCATTGTACTCGGGATTGATGATTATACGAGAAGACTTCATTTTCATATTGAACATGTGCAAAAAGGAAAACCGATCGGCATGCCAAATCCGGATGCGGAGATTGGATTTATCAATTCCACCGAAGCGGCAAGGTTCCTCGCGTGGCTTGGACATTCGTCCATTATCGGTCCGGTGAATGCAGCTTCCAAGGGGGCGATTACGCTGTCAGCCATGATACATCTGATCGAGACGGTCACGGGCATGCAGTCCCAGATCCTCACGGAAACTGTGAAAGAGGACATGTCACCCTTCGGGATCGAGCAATCATGGACGATGGAGACGACCAAGGCAGAGCAAGCGGGATATACGTTCGAAGCTCTAATGGACTGGTTCCCGGGACTCGTTCGTGAGGTCGCTCTTGCATTACAGTCGGAGCGGTAGAATATCGGCTCGGATGGAACTGAAATAAACCAGATGGGCAAATCGGTTCGAACGAACTGATCTTTTCAACGAATGAATGTAAAACAGGGTGCAGCCAGAGCGTAATCTCCGGTGCACCCTGTTCTTGTTTTACATTTTTTAAATCTGAATTGAACCTAATCTAGATAAGTGGGACTAATCATTTAACACGATAATATTTAGTCAACTCACGCGCTTAACTCTATTTTTGCTCACGTGGAGCAGTAGCTGAAGCCCGTATGCGCAGTTCTGAAGGTAGAATGACGGTTTGGGCTTCGGAAGGGGTCTTACCCTCAATTCGGTCAATCAGCATCTGTACTCCCTGAAACCCAAAGTCATATGCTGGCTGTGCAGCTACAGTCAGGAAAGGATCAAAAGCAGAAGCCAGATCCAGATCGTCGAAACACACGACGGAGATGTCTTCTGGCACACGTAGTCCTCGTTTGCGCAAAAGCCGAATGACCCCAATCGCCAGCATGTTGTTAGCGGCAAAAATGGCTGTTGGTTGATTCGGTTGAGTGAGTAGTCGATCCAGTCCCTCTTCATCGCTGAAATCCCGGTACCCGGTTCGAAGCACAAGCTCGGGATCAATATCAGCTCCGGCCTCACGTAAACCCGCTATATAACCTTCCTCCCGCAGTCTGGCGGTAGAAACCTCCGACGAACCATTGACCAGTGCAATGCGCCGGTGCCCCAATTGCACCAGATATCGGATCAGTTCAATTGCACCTTCCCGGCTATCTCCGGCAATGATATCTGACGTAATGCCAGGTACGGTACGGTCCAGAAAGACAAACGGAATGTGACGTTCCTGCAACTGTTTCAGATGAGGGAGAGAACGATCTCCCGCTGGGGCAAAGAGTACACCATCCACACGAGTAGACAGAATCGCATCTACATAATCCTTTTCCTTATTGTAATCCTCGTCACTATTGCCGAATAAAAGACGGTACCCACGAAGATGGGCTGCATCTTCAGCACCACGCGCCAGTGTTGTATAAAAAGGGTTGGTAATATCCGTAATAAGCAGGGAGAGCATCTGGGTTCGTTGAAGCACAAGGCTGCGTGCATTGGAGTTCGGGATGTAACCCAGTTCGTCGATCACCTGTTGCACACGTTCACGTGTCGCGGAACTTATGCGGCCTGTATGATTAATGACCTTGGATACCGTCATGGCGGAGACGTTGGCTTTTTTGGCAATATCGTAAATGGTAATCATTAGAATCTAACCTTTCCGCAACATAGTCTTACCATTCTATAGGATAATGCCAATTGACAGCAAGATAGGCTCATGCTATGTTAGGGTTACCGATAACCCTAAAGGGATCTGAACGTCTTTACTACATAAACCATTTCGTTAAATTCGCTCATGCACGTTCCATTTTCTTCAATAGAGGAACTACATATACAGCTAATTAATGAAATGGTTTATTGATATTTTTTAAAATATGTAAACGTATTCAATAGCGAAGAACTGCTCTTGATCATCTGCGTAAGCAGGTCTTGCGTGCATCTCGGGTATCGGTTGTATTCCCGCAGAAGGTTTCTCAATTCAACCCAAATTCTATGAAACGAATTGAAGGAGGACGCTCTAGTATGACACATCAGGATTATCGTTATAAGCAGGCTTTCCCCAAGATTGGTATTCGTCCCACGATTGATGGAAGACGCAAGGGTGTTCGAGAGTCACTGGAAGAACAAACGATGCGGATGGCGACGTCTGTGGCCGAGCTGCTTGCAGCCGAACTACGGTATCCTGATGGCTCCGCGGTGGAGTGTGTTGTGGCCGAGACTTGTATTGGCGGAGTGGCCGAAGCGGCCGCAGCAGCAGAACTGTTCAGCCGTTCGAACGTGGGTGTAACAATTACGGTGACACCGTGCTGGTGTTACGGTACGGAAACGATGGATATGTCGCCATCCACTCCAACAGCCATCTGGGGTTTTAACGGAACTGAACGTCCTGGTGCTGTATATCTGGCGGCAGTTCTCTCTGCCCATGCACAGAAGGGGATTCCAGCCTTTGGGATCTATGGAGAGGATGTTCAGGATGGAGGGGATACAACGATTCCCGATGACGTACGTGAGAAGTTGCTACGTTTCAGCCGTGCGGGTCTTGCAGCTGCTACATTGAAAGGGCAAGCCTATCTGTCCATTGGATCGGTATCCATGGGGATTGCTGGCTCGATTGTGAACGATTCATTTTTCCAGGAGTATCTGGGCATGCGCAATGAATATGTGGATATGAGCGAACTCACTCGCCGTATTGAAGAAGACATCTACGATCCCGAGGAGTATAAGCTCGCGCTGGCCTGGGTGAAGGAGAATTGTAGCGAAGGTCCGGACAACAACGCTGCCCATCTGCAAACGGATCGTAAACGCAAAGAGTACGAATGGGAAACGGTTGTGAAAATGACCCAAATCGTGCGTGACTTGATGGCGGGCAATCCAAGGTTGGCAGAGCTGGGGTTTACAGAAGAATCGATGGGCCACCACGCGATTGTATCCGGCTTTCAGGGACAACGGCAGTGGACAGACCATTCACCGAACGGAGATTTTCTGGAGTCGATACTGAATTCTTCCTTTGACTGGAATGGCAAACGTGCGCCTTATCTCGTTGCAACGGAGAATGATAGCTTGAACGGCGTGTCCATGCTATTTGGTTCGCTACTCACGCATACGGCACAGATCTTCGCTGATGTGCGCACGTATTGGAGTCCGGATTCGGTACAGCGTGTGACGGGGCACCAGTTGGAAGGAAACGCGAAGGACGGCATTCTGCATCTGATTAACTCGGGTTCCGCAGCATTGGATGGTACCGGACAACAGTCCAGAGATGGCAAGCCTGTGCTCAAGCCTTTCTGGGAAATTACAGATGATGAAGTTCAGGATTGTCTAAAAGCAACATCGTGGAGACCGGCATCCGTAGAGTATTTCCGCGGGGGCGGCTATTCAGCGGATTTCCTGACCAAAGGTGGTATGCCTGTAACTATGACACGTCTGAATCTGGTCAAAGGACTTGGTCCGGTGTTGCAAATCGCTCAGGGTTACACGGTCGATCTGCCTGAAGAGGTGCACGATACGCTGGATCAGCGGACAGATCCAACCTGGCCATCCACCTGGTTTGCACCTGTTCTAACCGGAGCGGGAGCGTTTACTTCGGTATACGAGGTCATGAACCAATGGGGTGCGAACCATGGCTCCATTTCGTATGGTCATATTGGTGCTGATCTGATTACGCTCGCTTCCATGCTTCGCATTCCGGTAAATATGCATAATGTCCCTGAATCGGAGATTTTCCGTCCGCGTGCATGGGGATTATTCGGCACAAGTGAGCCAGAGAGCGCAGACTACCGTGCTTGCAGTGTGTTCGGACCGTTGTATCGTTAAAATAAAGTTCCATTCCTGTCAAACGCCATGTTCCTTGTGAAATGAAGGTAACATGGCGTTCTCTTGAAAGCTGTGTTCAGAACTCGAATACAGTATCGCGTAGAGTTAAGGAGGCTTGGTAGAATGGGCAATCAAGCAACACATGTGCTTGCTGCCGATTACGGTGCTGGAAGTGGACGCGTAGTCCGGGGTTCTTTTGATGGAAGCAGACTCTCGTTACAGGAAGTGCATCGTTTCAGCAACGAACCCGTGCAGCTGGGGGATGGATTGTATTGGGATTTCTTGCGACTTTTTCACGAATTAAAACAAGGCATTGTGAAAGGGACGCAAGGTATCTCTCCATCGGTCCGTTCTATAGCAGTGGATACGTGGGGAGTGGACTATGGACTGGTGGATGGGGCGGGAAGATTATGCTCGAATCCGCGGCATTACCGGGAAGCACGCAATGCGCAGTGGATGGAAGAAGTTCTGCACATTGTGAACGAAGAAGAACTGTATGCCATGTCCGGCGTTCTGCCGCAGCAAATCAATACGGTATTTCAACTGCTAGGCAGTGTTCGAGAGCAGGCAGATTTGCGTCCGGATGTGCGCATGTTATTTATGCCGGATTTATTTCACTATTATCTATCTGGTCAGCAGGCTTGTGAGTATACGATTGCAAGTACCAGTGGGCTGTTGCATGCAGGCGAGGCGCGTTGGAATGAACATCTGATCGGGCGTTTAGGTATACCGGAAACATTATTTCCAAGGCTCGTTCAGCCCGGAACCGTGCTGGGCAATTTAACGAATGAGATGTGCGTGGAGTTACGGACTGGACCGATGCAGATCGTCTCTGTGGGCTCACATGATACCGCATCTGCCTTGGCAGCGATTCCTGCGACTGATTCGGATTTCGCTTTTATCAGCTGTGGAACCTGGTCTCTTATGGGCGTGGAGCGTGATACACCTGTATTGGATGACCGAAGTCGTGCACTGGGATTCACGAATGAAGGGACGGTAAGTGGGAAAGTACGCACACTGAAAAATCGTTCAGGGTTGTGGCTGCTACAGGAATGCAAACGGCAATGGGAGAGGGAGAATCAACTTTTTACACATGAAGAACTGGTTCAGTTGGCTTCCTTGGCAAAGCCGCATCAAAGTTACGTATCTCCGGGAGATGGCGTATATTTGGCGCCAGGAAATATGGCTGAACGCATGCGGCAACAATGCAGTGCCAGTGGACAGATTGTACCCGAAACGACTGGAGCGATTGTGCGCTGCATTCTGGAAAGTCTTGCACTGGAATTCAGGCAGACGCTGGATGAACTGCAGTTGATCACGGGTACTAGACCTCGTGTAATTCATATGGTAGGTGGCGGTGTACACAATCGACTATTATGCCAGTTTACAGCCAATGCAGCCGGTGTTCCGGTGGTGGCAGGCCCGGCAGAGGCGACTTCAGCCGGGAATTGCATGCTGCAATTCCTTGCACATGGAGAAGTGAGTAGCTTGGCCGAGGTTAGGGATGTCATGGCTGCCTCGTTTTCACCCGAGACCTATGAGCCTGAAGATACAGAACTGTGGCAGGAAGCTTATGAAATCTACCAAAGTCTGAATCAAATCAAAAGGTAATGAACAGATTCAATGCAATGAGCATTGATGCAAAATGCTAAAAAGAATAGTATGAGGAGTGGTGAGGAACATGTCTGAACAGCAAGTAAGGGAAGAGTTGACGAAGTATGCCCGCAGAGCAGTTGCCCAAGGGCTGGTGGTAGGACCCGGTGGGAATCTGAGCGCTCGCTCTGGGGGAACGATGCTGTTGTCTCCGAGTGGTTATGCACTTGAAGACCTGGAACCGGACGAGTGGATCGCTATTGATATCGAGACAGGGGAGACTAGCGCAGGATCGACACGTCCGTCATCCGAAGTATTAATGCATCTGTACAGCTATCGTGTGAATCCTGATATCCAAGCCATTGTGCATACGCATCCGGCATATACGATCGCTCTTAGTCTCGTTTTCGATGAATTGCCACACTTGTTCCCTGATCAGTCGGCATTGGTGGGCGATATCGGATTCGTTCCATACGTTCTGCCAACGACGAAACTTCTTGCCGATGCAGTCTCAGCAAAGGTAGAAGAACATACGGCGCTCATTCTCGTCAATCACGGATTGGTCACGACGGGCAAAAACCTCCGTGAAGCCTATTATCGCACCCAGGTAGTGGAAGAAAGCGCCAAGGTGTATATGATCGCAAAGGCAGCCGGGGAACCCAAAGTGCTTACTGCTGAAGAATACAAGGAAATCCAGTCCCTTGAAAGTGAAGCTTACCGTGTGCAGCTGCTGCAACAACTCAAATCTTAAACGGAGATTAATTATTCGTCAAAACCTGACATGAAACTGGATAATCCTATATTTTTCTCGACAACTATTGCATAACCTGAAATACCGAGTATAATACTGGGTAAATAGATGAAAAGGGGATGCAATAAACGATGAAAACACATGCTGAATTAAACTCACTTCTTGTTGACGATTATCTGGATCTCCTGAACATTGCGAAACAGCTAGGTGATGAGGAATGGAAAGATGCTATTCTGCAAGCATTGAAGGAAGAAGTCGATGCGAATCATCATCTGGATTCAACAGAGGTAAGACAGGATTTATGGAGTCAATTTGAAGGGATTAATGAACAGATGCATGATCTGTTAATGCAACTGAAGCATGCTGACAATCCAGAAGAGAAAGAGCAGATTATTGAAATGATCTGGGGATTGAAAGTGGACCGTCATGCGATCACACGTAAACTTGAAACCATGAGCCGTGCCAGCGCTGGACATCAATAAGCTCTATGGTTGATTATACATTGAAAACCCGCGTGCTTCCTGGGAATATCCCCTTGGTCGCACGCGGGTTTTTTGTTGCTTGAAGTTTATGCTACCTTAAAGTGTGTGTTCAAAAAGGTCGGTTTTCAGTGCCGAGAAGATGGGATGAAGCTAGAAATGGAGTAGCGGAGCGTAGAGAAAACTACGTGAGCAACTACAATGTTTCCAAAGGAAACATACTTCGTAAGCCTCCCGCTTATTTCGGCTGAATTCCATATTCGATGCTGATGATGCCACTAGGCATCCTTCGTAATCAAAAGCGGACTTTTTAAACTACCTCTCTAAAACTGTTTTGCAAAAGTGCGTGCTTGCTCTATAGCTTGTTGCTTGATCTCTTCCGCACGATCTTTATATTGGTTATGCCCCTCTACAAAAATGCCTTCAAGCTTCGGCACACCGAGGAATGACATGATAATGCTCAGATAACGATGACCGGATTCCATCTGGGCCGCTGGGCCTTCAGAATAAATGCCGCCACGGGCCTGAATATGCAGCGCTTTTTTGTCAGACAGCAATCCTACTGGCCCCTGTTCCGTATAACGAAATGTTTTGCCAGCTACACAGATGGAGTCGACATAAGCCTTCAGAATGGGAGGGAACGAGAAGTTCCACATCGGAGTTACAAAAACATATTTATCTGCTGAGGCAAATTGATCCGACAATTCATTTAAACGACTTACTTTGGTCTGCTCTTCGGCAGTTAAATCACTACCTGATTGCAGTTTGCCCCAACCACTGAACACATCCGCATCGATATGGGGGATATCCGAGCGATACAGATCGAGGTGAACAACCTCATCAGAAGGGTGACTTTCACGATAAGCATCAATAAATGCTTTACCTGTAGCCATGCTGAAGGAGGTTTCATGATCATGAGGATGGGCAGTAATATACAATAAGGTAGACATATTGTTTCTTCCTCTCTGTACGATTCATGGAGTGAACCGATGTTGGTAGTAATGAAGCGACCGCAGTAGTATGCATCGATTGCCCCGTTTTATACGTCAGATAGGAATATGAATGGAATGATCACAATACTGAGTTGGATGTTATATAGTGACCAGATACTCAATCCATGTATAATATACAGGACGAGTATTTATTTTCCAACGATAATAGGGATGAGTGAGATGAGCGCACATGGGAATGGACCTGGAGAAGCAACGATTAAGTATTGAAGCAGCGAAATTGTATTATCAGTCCGATTACAGCCAACAGGATATTGCCGCAAGGTTGGGCGTATCGCGTCCAACGGTGTCCCGATTACTACAGTACGCCAAAGATCGTGGTTACGTCCGGATTGAAATTATGGACCCGTTGGAGGATATCGATATCATTGCCGGAGAACTTAAGTCGAAATATGATCTGGATACGGCACTTGTGTGTTTTGCTCCGTTGAAGAGTGATGAGGAAATACAGAAGCATATCAGCAAACGAGCAGCAGACTACCTTCAGGAGACGGTTCAGGATGCAGATATTATCGGGGTGACTTGGGGAACAACCATGCATGCCGTAGCACGCCAGCTTCGTCCCAAGCAGGTCAAAGGTGTCGAAGTCGTGCAATTGAAGGGGGGCGTAAGCCACTCCCATGTCAATACGTATGCCGCTGAGATTGTACATTTGTTCGCTGAAGCTTTCCACACGGTACCAAGGTATCTGCCGCTGCCTGTTATTTTCGACAACATTGAAGTAAAAAAAATGGTGGAAGCGGACCGGCATATTGGGAGAATCGTGGAACTTGGCAGACAGGCCAACATCGCCTTGTTCACCGTAGGTACTGTGAAAGAAGATGCGTTATTGTTCAGGCTCGGCTACTTCAATGAAGAAGAGCAACAATTACTGATGAACTCAGGTGCAGGTGACATTTGTTCACGCTTTTTCGATGCGGAAGGTCAGTTGATCAGTGAAGAGATTAACAGCAGAACCGTCGGGATAGATCTGGCCGAATTAAGAAATAAGGAAAAATCCATCCTGGTCGCCGGGGGACAACGCAAAATTGAAGCCATTCACGCCGCGCTCAAAGGTCATTATGCGAATATTCTGGTCACAGACCAGTACACAGCGCAGGCATTACTGCGATTCTAATTTCAAATGGATATGGATGACAACATCTGCCACGAAAAAAGGGCGGATGTTTTGCTTTGTTAGGCAGAAAATATAATATAACGAAGTAAGAACGATAAACGGATTCGTGAACAAAAGTTCAATTTGATTTTTACATATGTTCATGTTAGTGTAAGGGTATAGAAAATAACTAGTTCAGATAAGGGAGAGATTCAATTGACTACACCACAATTAGCTAAAATGATTGACCACACGTTGCTTCGTGCAGACGCAACACAAAGTGAAATGGCCAAGCTAACCGAAGAAGCGAAGCAATACCAGTTTGCTTCCGTATGTGTTAACCCAGGCTGGGTTGCTTATGCTGCTGAGCAATTGCAGGGTACTGGCGTGGATATCTGCACCGTTATTGGTTTCCCTCTGGGTGCATCCACATCAGAGACGAAAGCTTTCGAAACCAAGGATGCGATTGCTAAAGGTGCAACTGAAGTCGATATGGTCATCAACATCAGTGCTTTGAAAGATGGCAAAGATGATTACGTTGAACAGGATATTCGTGCTGTTGTTGAAGCGGCTGCGGGTAAAGCTTTGGTGAAAGTCATTATTGAAACTTGTCTGTTGACGGATGAAGAGAAAGTACGTGCTTGTCAGGCAGCTGTGCGAGCTGGAGCTGATTTTGTTAAAACTTCTACAGGATTCTCCACAGGTGGAGCAACACCAGAAGATATCGCTTTGATGCGTCGTACTGTAGGTCCTGATGTAGGTGTTAAAGCTTCCGGTGGTGTTCGTAGCCTGGAAGATATGCAGAAAATGATCGAAGCCGGAGCAACTCGGATCGGTGCAAGCTCTGGCGTGAAGATCATGCAGGGTGGTCAGTCTACGTCTTCTTATTAAGCAAAAGCTTATCAAACAAAAGTAATGATATATTCTCTGTACTTGGGCGTTCGACTCAGGTACAGGGAATACAACTTGCACTTATATTTTAAAAAACGGAATTTGTTGTAAGCGCTTCATAAGTTTTCTGAAAAATTACTGATTTAGAATGCTTAAGAACCCTTTGAACTGAATTCCACATCCGGCTTAACTACCTTCAAAGGAGAGATCAAATGAAATTTTTAATTGCCATTATCGGTTTACTCGTTGTTTTTGGACTGGCTTATATCGCAAGCAACGGTAAAAAGAAGATTCGCTACCGGCCGCTAGTCGTTATGATTGTTTTACAGGTGATCCTGGCGTATGCCTTGCTGAATACAGGAGTGGGTACATGGCTGATTGGTGGATTCGCGACCGTATTTAAAAGTTTGCTTGATTATGCAAATGAAGGGATTGCGTTTGTATTTGGTGATTTGACTACCGTAGGTGCAGAGACCGTAGGGACACCGTTTTTCCTCAGCGTATTGATGCCAATCGTTGTCATCTCCGCCCTCATTGGGATATTGCAGTATATCCGAATCTTACCTTTTGTTATAAAATATATTGGTCTGGTATTAAGCAAAATCAACGGAATGGGCAAACTGGAATCATATAACGCGGTTGCTTCGGCTGTATTGGGGCAATCTGAAGTGTTCATTTCTGTGAAAAAACAAATTGGGTTGTTGCCAAAACATCGGCTGTACACCTTGTGTGCCTCAGCGATGTCCACGGTATCGATGTCGATTGTCGGTGCCTATATGTCCATGATTGATCCGAAATATGTGGTTACGGCACTTGTGCTGAACCTGTTTGGCGGTTTTATCATTGCTTCCATTGTGAATCCTTATGAGGTTACCGAGGAAGAAGATATATTGGAAGTACAGGAAGAGGAGAAACAGTCCTTCTTCGAAATGCTGGGAGAGTACATCCTGGATGGATTCAAAGTCGCCATCATCGTAGCTGCGATGTTAATCGGTTTTGTTGCCTTGATTGCACTTGTTAACGGAATTTTCAGCGCGGTGCTTGGCATTTCGTTCCAGGAGCTGCTTGGTTATGTGTTTGCACCATTAGCCTTTATTATGGGTGTTCCTTGGAAGGAAGCGATTCAGGCGGGAAGTATTATGGCAACCAAAATGGTATCCAACGAATTCGTCGCCATGCTTGCTCTTGCGAAGGAAACAGTTTTGTCTGCCAGAACAACAGGGATCGTATCCGTCTTCCTCGTTTCGTTCGCGAACTTCTCCTCCATCGGTATCATTGCCGGTGCGGTGAAGGGACTTCATGAGAAACAAGGTAATGTGGTAGCCCGCTTCGGTCTGAAACTGCTTTACGGTGCATCGCTTGTCAGTGTATTGTCGGCGATCATCGCCGGACTGTTCTTGTAAACCGGATTATTGGAAGGAGTGCTTAGGTTATGTCAACATTCAAAAGAGTACATCTGATCGTTATGGATTCTGTAGGGATCGGCGAAGCGCCGGATGCAGCAGAATTCGATGATTTTGATGTAGATACCTTCGGTCACATTGCACGTGAACGCGGAGGTCTGAAAATGCCTCATATGGCCAGTCTCGGACTGTCCAACATCAAAGAAATCGAGGGTGTCCCTGTAGCGGATGCACCTAAAGCGTATTACACCAAGATGCAGGAAGCATCCAGAGGCAAAGACACGATGACAGGTCACTGGGAGCTGATGGGTCTCTACATTGATACACCTTTCCGTGTGTTCGAGAATGGTTTTCCCGATGAGTTGATCCAGCGCATTGAAGAGAAAACGGGCCGCAAAGTGATTGGTAACAAACCGGCAAGCGGCACGGAAATTCTGGATGAGCTGGGTGCAGAGCATGTTGAAACTGGCGCGCTCATCGTGTACACATCCGCGGATTCGGTTCTGCAAATTGCAGCACATGAGGACGTTGTTCCACTAAAAGAACTGTATGAGATCTGTGAGTTCTGCCGTGAAATTACACTTGAAGATCCGTATATGCTCGGCCGCATTATTGCACGTCCATTTGTAGGGGAAGCGGGTAACTGGAAACGTACTGCGAATCGTCATGACTATGCGCTCAAACCTTTTGGTCGTACGGTTATGAATGAACTGCAAGATGGTGGATTTGATGTGATTGCTTTGGGTAAAATCGCAGATATCTATGATGGCGAAGGTGTAACCAAGGCTGTTCGTACCGTCTCTAACATGGATGGCATGGACAAGTTGTCTGAAACGATGGATGAAGAGTTCACCGGACTCAGCTTCCTGAACCTGGTTGATTTTGATGCCCTGTACGGTCACCGTCGTGATCCGCAAGGTTATGCTCAGGCGCTTGAAGACTATGATGCACGGCTGCCAGAGATTTTTGCCAAAATGACCAACGATGACCTGCTGCTGATCACTGCTGACCATGGTAACGATCCAACCTATCGTGGTACAGACCACACACGTGAATATGTACCACTGCTTGCCTACTCTCCGCGCTTCAGCGAGGGCAAAAAGCTTGATCTGCGCAGCACATTTGCTGACCTTGGCGCAACCGTAGCTGAGAACTTTGGAGTGAAAATGCCGGAATACGGTACCAGCTTCCTGAAAGATTTGAAATAGGTTTTTCAAATTGGATAGGGGATATCGGAGTAGCTGAGGCTGCTCCGGTTCCTGCCATCATAATAGACTAAACATATAACTGGAGGAGATTCATTCATGAGTACACATATCGGAGCAAAACCCGGAGATATCGCTGAAACGATTCTATTGCCAGGAGATCCTCTGCGCGCGAAATATATTGCAGATACGTACCTTGAAGATGTTGTATGTTACAACGAGGTTCGCGGAATGCTTGGTTACACAGGTACATATCAAGGGCACCGGATTTCGGTGCAAGGTTCAGGGATGGGTATCCCGTCCTTCGCCATCTATGCTAACGAGTTGATCAGCGAATATGGCGTGAAAAACCTGATTCGTGTAGGTACTTGTGGCGGTATGCAGGAGCATGTACGTGTGCGTGACGTCATCCTTGCACAAGCAGCATGTACAGATTCCAGCATGAACAAGCATGTATTCGGTGGATATGACTTCTCGCCAATCGCTACCTTTTCCCTGCTGAAAGAAGCATATGACCGTGCAACAGCAAAAGGCATGAAGATTCATGTCGGTAACGTGTTCAGCTCCGATTCTTTCTACCGCGATGATCGTTCCGTAACCGAGAAGTTGATGAAGCACGGTGTACTGGGCGTAGAGATGGAAACAACAGCACTGTACACCATCGCTGCCAAGTTTGGTGTTAACGCACTGACCATCCTGACGGTAAGTGACCACTTGCTGACAGGCGAAGAAACATCTGCCGAAGAACGCCAAAAAACGTTCAACGACATGATGGTAGTTGCCCTGGATACAGCAATCACGCTGTAATTGTTGCATTTTATATTCATAATCATTTGATTTTAATCGAAACTTTTGTTTTAAGCACGTAGTGAAGGACCCGGAATCGATTCTAAAGAAGCAAAGCGATCGAAGGAAAGATATGGAGCCGGAACGAATGTTGCACAAAGTGTTTTGTAGGATGACAACAAGATGTTGTTGCATTTTATATTCATAATCATTTGATTCTAATCGAAACTTTTGTTTCAAGCACGGAGTGAAGGAACCGGAATCGATTCTGAAGAAGCAAAGCGTTCGCCTTTGTCTCCGAGTTTTCTCCATTGCAAAATGGATCAAAAAAAACTCGGAGACAACAGCGATCAAAGGAACGATCCGGAGCCGTAACGGACTAACAACAAAGTGTTCTATACAATCAATACACACACACAAGGAGAGATCATCATGAGAATGGTAGACATTATTGCCAAGAAACGCGACGGAAAAGAACTGACAACAGCTGAGATTGATTTTGTTGTTCAAGGATACACACAAGGAGAGATCCCGGACTATCAAGTCAGCGCATGGGCGATGGCGGTATTCTTTAAAGATATGACAGACAAGGAACGCGCCGATCTGACGATGTCAATGGTGAATTCCGGTGAAACGATCGACCTGTCTGCCATCGAAGGCATTAAAGTAGACAAGCACTCCACAGGAGGTGTGGGTGATACGACGACACTGGTACTCGCTCCGCTCGTTGCTGCTCTGGATGTCCCTGTTGCCAAAATGTCCGGACGGGGACTTGGTCACACGGGCGGCACAACAGACAAGCTGGAATCCGTTGCCGGTTTCCACGTAGAGCTTGAAAAAGAAGAGTTCATTCGTCTCGTAAACGAACACAAGGTTGCGGTTATCGGACAAAGTGGTAACCTTACGCCTGCAGACAAAAAGCTCTATGCACTGCGTGACGTAACAGCTACCGTTAACTCCATTCCACTGATCGCCAGCTCCATCATGAGCAAGAAAATTGCAGCAGGTGCTGATGCAATCGTATTGGATGTTAAAACGGGTGCAGGTGCATTCATGAAGACAACAGAAGATGCCAAAGAATTGGCACATGCCATGGTAAGCATCGGTAACAATGTTGGCCGTAAAACGATGGCTGTTATCTCCGATATGTCCCAACCACTGGGTCTGGCGATTGGTAACGCGCTTGAAGTGAAAGAAGCCATCCTCACCCTGCAAGGTAAAGGTCCGAAAGATCTGGAAGAACTGTGTATGGCTCTTGGCCGTCAGATGGTATTCCTTGCTGGCAAGGCAGATTCCTTGGAGCACGCCGAGGAGAAATTAAAAGAAGTGATCCAGAACGGTAAGGCACTGGAGAAATTCAAAGATTTCCTGGCAAATCAAGGCGGAGACGCTTCGGTTGTGGATCATCCGGATCGCTTGCCTCAAGCACAGTATCTGGTTGAAGTTCCAGCAGACAAAGACGGCTATGTTGCCGGAATCGTCGCTGACGAAATCGGAACTGCAGCAATGCTGCTCGGCGCAGGCCGCGCAACGAAAGAGTCCGAGATCGATCTCGCGGTTGGTCTGATGCTGAACAAAAAAGTCGGTGATCCAGTCAAAGCTGGTGAGTCCCTCGTAACGATCCATGCCAATCGTGAAGACGTGGCAGACGTCATCGCGAAGATCAAAGAAAACATTACGATTGCGGATCATGCCGATGCGCCTGTATTGGTTCATGATATCGTAACGGAATAATACATTCAGAGCAGACGAGATGTAATCTCATGTCTGACTGAATATGAAAGCCCCAAAGCGATGTAATCCATAGCTTTGGGGCTTTTTGTCGTTGAGGCGCACGTTGTTACTACTAGCAATCATTGGCTCTTTATTTTCTCATACGCCATCACCGAGTCCGCATTGGTATAAATATAAGGCGTGGATGGCTCGGATACAGGTGTCACCTTTGTGGCGCGAATCTCAATCGTATCCTTACCGTTCACCTGTGCAGAGCCGATGCTGCCATCGATTTGTACCCAACTATCTGTAGGGAAGCTATCCGCGTCGGGGATGTGAATCATTACACCGAAGGGAGCAGCATCAGCGGGGCAGCACATGACGAGAAATCGTCCCAGTGCAAAATGAGATTCATGATCCATGCTTTTGTCCCTATAAACGAATCCGGTTAAGGAGATATCTTTGCCTGCAAATTGTCGCTGGAACATGTCGATCGTACCGAGTGTCTCAGAGAAAATTTCTGGATAGACTCGAATGACCTGTTCTGCGTACAACTTCTCCGCCAGCTCAGCGAATTCGCGGCTATACTCGTCTGGGGGAATGAATTGTACTTTGGTAGGCGAAGCAGCCTGAACAGCCGTTGGTTGTTGTGTGAGATCTTGTACATTCAATTGCGTTGCCGGATCAGGTAAAGGCTCTTTTCGACGAATCTCGGGAGGTGCATAGGTGAGAGACATCCCTTTCTGACTGGCCATAGAGCTGCCAAGAGCCCGATCAGGTAACAGAAACCCCAGCAACAAGGGTATGGCAATCAGACCATATACCATTGAGCTGCGTAGGAATCCGGAAGGTGGTGGATGCTCACAGTCGCAATGAACCTCGTTTCTACTGAACAGTCCATGCCAGGCCATGATAATAGCAATAAACAATAAGGGAACGGGGCAGCATAACAGCAGTTTTTGCATGGTAGGAGCCAAATAATAATGAAGCGAATCACTTGAATTCAAGTGAATAATGTAGACTGCCAACCCGCCGATCCAGCCCGCACGGATCAGGTTATGCCATTGAATGATGTGTGATTTTGGAACTGGAGGTTTGGTCATTGTATAGACCGTGTGGTTCATATCATCACCTCGTCTCTATTGATAGTCAGTATGAAAGTTCATGTGATTAACCATTTAGGTCATGAAGTATTTTGTTCAACCTTTATACCAGCAGATTAATCAACCACGAGCCGGCGAAGACGAGTATGATAATCGCTAGACTTAGACCAATAACAAACCGGGTACGGAAGGTCGAGAGCAGCATCAGGGTGCTTTTGAAATCCAGCATTGGACCAAGCACAAGGAAGGATACCAGCGGCCCCAGTGCAAACGTATGTGAGAACGCAGAAGCTACAAAAGCATCAGAAGTGGAGCAGAGGGACAATACATATGCAAATCCCATCATGAACACATAAGAGGCGACAGGACCATTGCCAAGTGAGATCAGATCGCTGCGGCTAATGAATGTCTGGATGCAGGCTGTAATCAGGGCACCGATCACCAGATATTTGCTCATATCGACGAATTCATCTCCGGCATGAATGAAGAAGCTGCGCCAGTTTTTCACATGGTTATGATCATGTGCATTTGCGTGTGCATGAGCATGAGATTGCGCCATTTTAAATCCAGGATGCGTCTTGACCTCTGTCACTGCGACTTTTGGCATCCGAAGGGGATTTCGACGAACGAACACATACACGAGCATGCCTATGGAAGCTGCTACGGCAAAGGCCAGTCCCATACGGGCAATGGTAATCTCAGGATGGGAGGGAAAGGCAAGCAAGGTTGCGGTAAATACGATGGGATTCACTACGGGACCACTCAAGATGAACGTAACTGCGATATAGGCAGGCATTCCTTTGTGCATTAATCGTCTAACTACCGGGATCATGCCACATTCACAGATGGGAAAAATAATACCGAGCAGCCCTGCAACCAGCACACCGCCGATCGGATTCTTGGGCGTGAGTTTGCGGACCATTTCTTCGGATACGAACCACTGCATGAGCGAGGACAATAGCACACCCATGAGCAGAAAAGGAGTAGCTTCAAGAAAGATACCTATGAATACCGTTTTCATATTTTGCAAAGCTTCACTGTTCCATGCTTCCTTCAGGTCTGGAGCCATCGTGATCAACACGGGAACAAGAAATGCACAAGGGATCAGGAAGGAAAGGAGCTTCAGATTGGCTGCCATTTTCATGAAACAGACCTCCACAACTAGGACTTTGCTAAAATATATGCTTGTACGTGCAGCAACATACATCATTCCTATGTTCTAATCAACATTTTTACGATTAATCAAGATTCTTCATCATATTAGAGTTGACAACCCAAAGAAAACTACGGTATAGTTCGGATTGATCATCTTTAATCGTAATTATTACTATTAAAGAAAGGGAGTCTATTTTTGATCCTCCTAGGGCCAGAAAGAAGATTATTCATTACAACTTAAGCAATGGAGGAAGCAGAAATGTCAGATCAACAGGTTCAACATCGGGTGCCAGTTACCGTGCTTAGTGGATATTTGGGTGCAGGCAAAACGACACTGCTCAATCATGTGCTTCATAACCGCGAGGGGATGCGGGTTGCTGTTATCGTCAATGATCTTAGTGAGGTTAATATCGATGCAGGCGTAATACGAGATGGTGGAGGATTATCGCGTATCGATGAGAAACTGGTTGAGATGTCGAATGGGTGCATCTGCTGCACTTTACGGGAGGATCTGCTGAAAGAAGTTGAGCGGCTGGCGCTGGAGGGTTCTTTTGACTACATATTGATCGAATCGACGGGTATTGGTGAACCGGTACCTGTTGCGCAGACGTTTACGTATATCGACGAGGAACTCGGTATTGATTTGACGAAATTCACCCGACTCGACACGATGGTTACGGTTGTTGATGCTGCTCAGTTCTGGTGTGACTTTTATTCCAAAGAAACATTGAAGGACCGTGGACAGCAAGCGGGGGAAGACGATGTTCGTGGAATCGTTCATCTGCTGACGGATCAGGTGGAATTCTGTGATGTGTTGATTCTGAACAAATGTGATCTGGTGTCAGAGGAAGAACTGACGAAGCTTGAGAAGGCCCTGCAGGCCATGCAACCGGAAGCCAAGCTCATTCGCACGACACATGGGCAGATTGATCCGAGAGAGATATTGAATACGGGACGTTTTGATTTTGAAAAAGCAAGCCAGTCCGCGGGTTGGATCCGCGAATTGATGAAAGAAGAACATACCCCGGAGACTGAAGAATATGGAATTCATTCATTTGTCTATCATCGAAAACGTCCATTCCACCCGGAACGGTTGCTGCGTTGGATTGCGAAATATCCAGATAACATCGTGCGATCCAAAGGATTGATGTGGCTGGCGACAAGGAACCATATGGCAATCTCTTTCAGTCACGCAGGCACATCGAAGCAGCTTGCGCCAGCAGGAATATGGGTAGGTGCGATGAGTGAAGAGGAAAGGCAACTTCATTTTGGCGATACATTGCCTAGCATACCGGACTGGGATAATGAGTGGGGTGATCGGGTAACCAAATTAGTATTCATCGGCATTGATATGGACCGGGCTGAGATTGAACGTACGCTGGATGAGACCCTTCTTACGGAGGAGGAGATGTTGATGAACTGGCGTGAACTGAAAGATCCTTTTCCGGCGTGGAGTTGACAAAAGAAAAAGCATAGGCTAATATCATTAAATAGTAATGATTACGATTAAATAAGAGGAGGCAACAACCATGAGAGTCATTGTAACCTTAGCCTGCACCGAGTGTGGGGATCGCAACTATACAACAACCAAGAACAAGCGTAACCATCCAGAGCGTCTGGAGATGAAGAAGTACTCACCTCGTTTGAAGAAAATGACGATCCACCGGGAAACACGCTAAATTTTTTTGTTCATTTTAAATCGTAATTTTTACGAAAAGAGGGAGTGGCATGATACTATCTTCCATGCGTGATGTTGTATTTGGATATGGCAAAGAGCCAGTCATTGATCAACTGTCGCTGGATATCCATGTGGGAGAGTTCATAGGCATTACTGGCCCTAATGGTTCTGCCAAAACAACCCTGTTAAAGCTGCTGCTGGGGCTGTTGAAGCCCTGGAGTGGCACGATACATATGAGTCCCCAGATGAAACGTGGGAACAACTCCAATATCGGTTATGTGCCCCAGCAGGTGGCATCGTTTAATAGTGGATTCCCTAGCACGGTGAATGAACTGGTCCGATCCGGATGTTATACCAGACTGGGACTTTTTCGCAGATTTACATCGGAGCAGGATGCCATCGTTGAACGCAGTTTGCGTGAGGTCGGTATGTGGGAATATCGGAATACACGTGTCGGTGAGCTGTCCGGTGGACAGAAGCAGCGGATCTGTATTGCCAGAGCCATGGCTGGGCAACCGCAGGTTCTGGTACTGGATGAGCCGACAACGGGAATGGACCGACGCAGCCGAGAGGGCTTCTACGATCTGATGCGCCATTATACGGATGTTCATGGGTTAACGATTATTATGGTTACTCACGGGTTGGAAGAAATGGGAGATCGATTGGACCGTACCATTACCCTGGAGCGGCAAGAAAGTGAGGAATGGCAGTGTTTGAGTACGAATTCATGCAACGTGCCTTTTGGGCAGGTGGACTGATTGGGGTCATAGCTCCGATTCTGGGTGTCTATCTGATGCTCAGACGGCAGGTTCTTATGGCAGACACGTTATCCCATGTCTCACTCGCAGGTGTAGCGTTAGGTTCGGTCATGAATCTTAACCCGGTCATCTGCGGATTCGCCATTGCCATTATCGGTGCATTACTGGTTGAACAACTGCGTCGAAGTTACCGAACCTATAGCGAGGTTCCTGTTGCAATCATTATGACCTCGGGGCTAGCCCTTGCTGTGGTATTGATGAGTCTGAAAACGAATCTGTCCAAAACATTCAGCTCATACTTATTTGGATCAATTGTCGCGGTTAGCGATATACAGTTGTGGATGATGGCAGGTGTATGTGTCACAGGTTTGCTTTTTTTCATCATTCTCCGAAGACCGCTCTATAGCCTTACGTTTGATGAAGAGACAGCTTCCATTGGAGGCGTTCAAGTGAGAGGATTATCGTTTGCATTTGCCATTCTGACAGGAATGACTGTAGCTTCAGCCATGCCGATTGTAGGTGTGTTGCTGGTATCTGCTCTCATCGTATTACCCGCTGCCTTGGCACTCCGAGTATCTCGCAGTTTTACAGCAGCGATGATCGTCGCGGTAATCACGGGGGTAATCGGTATTTTTAGCGGACTGACAACATCTTACCATCTAAATACACCACCGGGAGGAACGATTGCTCTCATCCTGTTGGTCTTCCTATTGACTGGAATATCAGCGCAAAAGCTGATTGCACGATACAACCGCAAGCGTCACCGTAAAGAGAGAAATCAACAAGAACAACGAGCAACGTTAGTTATCCATTCAAGGAGGAATACATCACATGAAATTCAGTAAAAAAACAGCGCTCGGACTGTTATTCAGTCTGACACTTATCGTCGCAGGTTGCGGACAGAAATCCGCTTCCGATACCAGCGCAGCTTCGACGGGCACTCCCGTTCCAGTCGAGACGGAAACCGAAAAATTAAACGTGCAGGTTAGTTTCTATCCCATGTATGAGTTCACTAAAAATGTAGCAGGCGACCTAGCGGATGTACATACGCTTGTTCCAGCAGGTATGGAGCCTCATGATTGGGAGCCAACACCACAGGACATTGCCAGCATTGAGAAAGCGGATGTGCTTGTATACAACGGTGTAGGTATGGAATCATGGATTGATCAGGTCACCGGAAGTCTGAGTAACACTTCACTCATTCAGGTGGAAGCAAGCAAGGGCATCAACCTGCTTGAAGGTGGAGAGCATGATCACCATCATGAAGATTCAGAGGCAACAGAACACGATCACCATCATGACCATGCGAATGAAGCGACTACAGAAGAGCATGATCACGACCACGATCATGCAGATGAAGCGACTACTGAAGAACACGACCATGATCATGAATCCGAGGCAGAAGAAGGACATGGGCATGATCATGGTGGACTGGATCCCCACGTATGGCTGTCGCCTGCACTGGCTGTAACGGAAGTACGCAATATTGAAGCGGGATTGGCGCAGGCTGCTCCAGAACACGCTGCACAGTTCAAGCAAAATGCAGATGTTTACATTGCTCAATTGGAGTCACTGGATCAGGACTTCAAGGCGGCTGTGACGGATAGCAAACGCAAAGATTTCATCACACAACACGCTGCATTTGGTTATCTGGCTAAAGAATATGATCTGCAGCAGGTACCTATTGCCGGGCTCTCCCCTGAGCAGGAACCTTCGGCAGCGCAGATGGCATCCGTTATTGATTTTGCGAAAGAGCATCAGGTGAAGACGATATTCTTCGAAACACTGGTTTCATCCAAAGTATCTGAGACGATTGCAAGTGAAGTGGGGGCCAAAACGGCTGTATTAAACCCGCTTGAGGGACTCACCGAGGAAGAAATTGCGGCGGGAATGGACTACATTAGCGTGATGAGACAGAATCTGGAGGCACTGAAACTGGCACTGAACGAATAATAAAAGATCGATTTGATGCCTGTCACCGAAAAAGGTACAATAATACAACATGCTGAGGAATGGAGTGCCATTCCTTTGCCTTTTGCGAAGCAGAGAGCACAGTGATGTGCTCTCTGCTTCGTTTAAGGTGACCGGATAGAGGAGAACAGGAGGAAGCAGTAGATGAGTTTAAATGAGGAACATGAAGTGCTGCTAAGTGAACAGCCCGCCCATCTGTGGAGACGGCGCAAGCTGGAGCTGATGAATTGGACGGAGCGTGACAAACATACAGTATCCGCAAAGAAAACGGAGATATGGAATGGCGTTGAAGTGGATGCCGAGCTCGTGAACGCATTGTCTGTACTTCAGAATGCGGGAGTAAAGACGGAATTTTCATGTGCAGGGGTGAGTCCGCTGGATGAACCTGTCGATCATTCCCTCTATGCTTATGTTACCCTTGTGCAAAGTGAAGTTGCGGATCAATTCGTGCACTACGCGCGTAGTCAGATGCGGAATCGACTGCTCGTTACGCTAGAGGCTGAGAAGGGCCGCTATGATCTATCTTCTTTTTTCATTGGACACAATCGGAGCTTCTGCTGGTGGATGGAGCACTGCGCCTTGCAATTCGGAAGCCGAAACGAATCGAGTGAAAAAAGCGTAGTATAAGTGCGTGTTCAAAAAGATCGGTTTTCAGTACCGAGAAGATGGGATGAAGCTAGAAATGGAGTAGCGGAGCGTAGGAAACTACGTGAGCAACGGACATTTCGGCTGAATGCCATATTCGACGCTGATGATGCCATTAGGCATCCTTCGTAATCAAAAGCGGACTTTTTGAACAACCTCTATAAAGGATAGGCTTGTTTACTTGAAGGTAAAGGAGGTATGACACGATTGAATAAGTGGGTCAAAACGATACTTTTTCTGCTAGGCTCCGTCTTTCTTACACGATTCATCCCATTCTCGTCCTTGTTCCGTAACCTGGATACGATGATTCACGAATTCGGTCATGCATTGATGACGCTGTTATTGTCCGGTAAAGTGCTGCGGATTGAATTGTACGCTGATCATAGCGGTGTAACGTATTCGTCCATGCTGACGCCAGGCAGATCGATCCTGGTTTCTCTGGCGGGATATATCAGTGCATCACTGTTTGCCTGGCTGTTGTTCTACTTATACCGCAAAGGCTTGCATATGTGGGGACTGGGGATCATGACGGCTGTAGCTCTGGTGTCACTCCTGTTATATGTAAGAGGGGAGTTCGGCATGTTATGGCTGACCGGGTTCATCGTTCTGAACGTTGTCATTATGATTTTTGGCGCGAAAATCCTGAAGTTCTATTATCTGTTACTCGCCTTTCTTACGCTGGAAGAGTCTGTGGTTAGTGCTGTATACGTTGGATTAATGTCCTGGACGCAGCCTTCACGCGCAGGAGATGCGGCCAATCTCGCTCAACAGACCTTCCTTCCGGCTCTGTTCTGGGGTACGCTGTTCGCCCTGTTTGCCTTGTGGTGTGCGAAGGGAGCGCTAACTCTCTTTTTCCGCAAAGAAAGCACGTCACGGTCGCGCGGATTACGGAGAGCGTAACGTAGAGAAACACCAAAAGGCACTTCCTTTTTCGACAAAGGAGGTGCTTTTTACTCTATTTCCCCAAGTCTTCCCATAAGACGTAAAAGTAATAAATTTCTTCCATGATCGCCTGGTCATCCTCTGCTGCGACGCTGCCCTTGATCCGTGCGAGGATGCCCAGAATATCATAGATCATCTCACGTTCCACACTGAATTGAACACGGTTGACGATTTGATCCCAGGCTTTCATTGCATAATCAACCTGGGACTTGGCTGCCTTCCACTGTTTGGCCTCGACCTGCTTTTCCAGCGTTTGTATCGATTCCAGCAAGCGATCTTGGGTACCAAACGGCTTTTTGAGAAATGTTCCGCTGACCATTATGGCTATGAAGAGCAGAAGCAAAAGGATCGGTGTCACATACAGCAACCAGAAACGTGTTTTCATTAGAACTACCTCCTGCCATATGAAAATTTAAAAGGGCCCTTCATAATCGCCCATGTCCGTTTTTTCCGAAAAGTGATCCTGGAAGCGATCGATATACAACTTGTCATTGGGCAGAATGGCGGCAAATGCAATATCCTGAATCGTTACTTTTTGCTTTTTTAACTGTTCGGTTAACCAGTGGATGTCTTTGTTTCTTTCCTCCAGATTCTGTTTGATCAGAACCCCATCAATGATCAACTCGGTCATCAGCTTGCTTTTTGGGGGATGCATATGCATATCTTTAGCTGTAACAGGCTGATTCTCAGGTTTTAACACAACGGAGAGACTGCCATCGGGCTCCATGATAGCATAGTTGATTGTAGTAATATCAAATACATCCTTTTGGCGCAGCATGACGGTCAGTTCGTCAAATTTCACACGCATTTTATGCAGGTTCTGTTCCAGAATTTTGCCGTCCTGAATCACCAGGGTAGGATCGGAATCCATCAATTTGGAGAGGGTTCGACTTTTCATTGTAACGAACTGAAAGATGATCGTGATTATTGTGAAAATGGTTAAGGCAACAAAATGAATCCATGCCTTCGAGGATAACTCTGTCGCAAATGTTCCTGCGATGGAACCGATGGTGATCCCGTTAATGTAATCAAAATACGTCAGGTTACCCATCTGTTGTTTGCCTAGCACCCTTGTATAGATGATCAAGGTTATAAAAGTGATAATCGAACGAACGGTGACAACCCATGTTTCTTCCATCATATATGTATCACTTCCTTAACTTCGTAGCCTGTCGTAGTTCAAGCATTACCATCTTTGCCTACAATATTCGATCTTATTCTGAACGCAAAAAATCCGAAGTCCATTTCATATCACGGACTTCGGATCTGGAGAACTCAATATATACAGTATTCGCTCACTTGTGTGACCAAGAAGCCTTAAACACCGGAATACGCCATAAATCCGCCATCTACCGGAATAACTGTACCTGTGACGAAGCCGGATTGTCTTTCATCCGCAAGCCACATTAATGTGCCCAGCAGATCCTCCGGTTTGCCAAAGCGGCGCATGGGTGTATGCGCAATGATTTTACTCGAACGTTCCGTGGGAGAGCCGTCTGGTTGCAGCAATAGATTACGGTTTTGCTCGGTCAGGAAGAACCCGGGTGCAATAGCGTTGACACGAATACCGGATTCAGCCAGATGCACAGCGAGCCACTGCGTGAAGTTGTTAATCGCTGCCTTGGCAGCGCTGTACGCAGGAACTTTGGTCATGGGGGACGGGGCGCTCATGGAAGAAATGTTGATGACAGTTGCCGGAACATCACGTTCAATCATATGTCTTGCAAAGATCTGAGTAGGAATAAGGGAACCGACAAAATTCAGATCCATCACCTGACGAAATCCCTCTACGCTTACATCGAAAAATGTAGTGACATCGCTCTTTTCCAGATCTTCCAATCTGAATATTTCATTCGTAGTATTGGCACTGGCGTTATTGCCACCGGCGCCGTTAATCAGGATATCGCAGGGTCCGAGCTGATCCAGCACTGCATCTGCTGCCGCTTGCACGCTATCGGCTTGGGTTACATCACAGGCGATAGCAATCGCTCTGCCACCGGCAGCTTCAATCGCAGCGACAACTTCCTGACCCTTGGACACGGTGCGGTTCAGGATGGCTACACTGGCACCGTGCCGAGCGAGCTCTTCCGCCATGGAGCGGCATAATACTCCAGCACCTCCGGTGATTACAGCCGTTCTGCCTTCGAGACGAGATGAGCGTTCATGTTGACGTTCACTCATGCTTTTGCCCTCCTTTGCAGGGAATCCCAGACGCCCCAGAGATACATGATCCCCAAAGCCCGGTCATAGAGTCCGTAACCAGGCCGGCACTGTTCCCCCCAGAGATGACGTCCGTGGTCGGGTCTTGCATAACCTTCATAACCGATATCGTGATAAGCCTCAACAACCCCCGCAATATCGACGCTTCCATCTTGACTGCGGTGTGACGTTTCAATAAAGTCACCGTTATCGTAGATTTTGACATTACGAATATGGGCAAATGGAATCCGGTCCTTGAACTCGTGAATCATCCCGATAATATCATTGTCAGCATTCGCTCCCAGAGAGCCACTGCACAGCGTCACGCTATTATAAGGACTATCATAGAGATTCAGGTATTTGCGAACATTCTCCTGGCTCGTAATAATCTTTGGTAATCCGAAGATTGGCCACGGCGGGTCATCCGGATGGATGGCCATTCGAATCCCCAGTCGCTCCGCTGCAGGAATAATTTCTTGCAGGAAATAACGGGCGTGCTCCCACATATGATCCTCGGTCACATCCTTGTAGGCTTCGAACAGACCTGTTAAATATTGCAATCGTTCCGGTTCCCAACCTGGCATGGTGAGTGCGGAGTTTTCGGTAATGCGTCGAACCAGTTCCAGGGGTTCTATATCTGCGATTTTACTGTGCTCATAGAAGAGGGCGGTCGAGCCATCCTCCATTTCCTTGTGCATATCCGTGCGAAGCCAGTCGAAGATCGGCATAAAGTTGTAACAGATGACCTTCACACCAACTTGAGCCAGTTTCTCCATTGTTTTAATATAGTTCGCAATGTATTTATCCCTTGATGGCAGGCCCAACTTGATATCCTCATGGATGTTCACACTCTCAACGACATCCAGATGTAACCCGGCCTTGTCCGCTGCTGTTTTGACAGCGAGTATTTTGTCCATGGGCCATTCCTCGCCAGCAGGAACATCGTGCAGTGCCCACACAATACCTTCAACACCCGGAATCTGCCGGATGTGATCCAGCGTTACCGTATCATTGCCTTCGCCGAACCAGCGAAAAACCATTCTCATCACGTTCACCTCATCATGAATAGTAGGAAGAAAAATTCAGTCATTGAAAATAGGAAGGATATGTATCCTGCAGGACAGCCAAATCGGTGACAGTTAAATGCAAGTGTTCCTGCATCAGTCGCTCTGCTGTGTCGGCATCATGCTGCTGAATGGCCTGAACCATGGACCTGTGCTGTTCAATCAGATGATCCCACTGATGATCCGAGGACAGCCGAAGCATACGGCTTCGATTCAAATGCACATTCATCTGCTGAATTACAGTCCAGGTGTTGCTTTTATTGCAGCCTGCAAAAAGAGTGCTATGGAATTCCTCATCCAATTGGAACATTCGTTCATCATCCGGTTTGATCTTACATTCCTGTTGTCGAGCTAGGTTCTGTTCAAGTGCAATCATCTGTTGATCCGGAAAATGCTTGCAGGCGAGCCTGATTACGGCACGTTCGAGCTGTTCACGCATGAATCGTGCTTCCTCAACGAGATCGACCTGGATCAGAGAGACGTATGTGCCACGCTGTGGATACACTTCGAGCAGACCTTCCTGGGCAAGTCGCACGAAACTTTCTCGAACGGGTGTCCGGCTGACCTGGAACTCCAGCGAAATTTCTTTCTCTGAAATAGCTGTTCCCGGAGGCAGCTTCAGACTCAAAATCAGCTTTTTAAGCGTGACGTACACCGCATCCCGGGCTGAGTAAGACTGCTTGTTCATGGAAGACAGACTGTTCGCAGCAGGCGACAAACCGGCTTTGGATGATAACTTGGGGGTATATTCCACAACTTCAACTCCTTCATTGATATACTACCATACTTGTATGGTAGTGTGGAAGCGCTTTATCAACATTATATTGAATTTGTTTAATGATTCACTTGCAGTTCTAGGGAGTAGAGAGTACAATTCAATCATTAGGTTCGAATGTTTAAACTAACAGACATCAGACAGAGAACAATATATGAAGAATAGTATAGAGGTGAACATCATGGGACAAAAAGCGATCAGCGTTTTCCAAACCTGTATCCCGTTATTTCAAGTATTAAGTGACAACCATCGTCAAGCCATTTTGCTGACACTCAGCGAAAAGGGCAGAATGACGGTAAATGAAATTACCGAACAATCCAGCCTATCCCGGCCAGCCATATCTCATCATCTCAAGCTGTTGTTAGAGAAGGGGCTCATATCTGTGGAACAGAAAGGCACACAGCGCTATTATTCGGCTTCATTAAATGCATCGGTGGAACTGCTGAAGGAACTGGTAGCTGCTTTGGAAGAAGAGTGTCTGTAGATTAATGGTGATAAAACATGCTTTTGCATGTGCCTTATAGGTTCGTAAGTTTAAACGCTTGATCAATAATAAGTGGAGGAGTATGTATAGTATGATAACGACTATCCAGGAAGTAACCAGTCAGGAAGTTGAACAGATTTTGGAGCAGCAACGACAATTCTTTCGTACGGGGGCCACACGATCGGCAGAAGCCCGAATTGCCCGTCTGACCCAGCTGAAGCAAGCGATTCAAAAGTACGAGACCAGGCTGACGGAAGCCCTCTATCAGGATTTGGGGAAAAGTGAGTTCGAATCCTACACGACCGAGATCGGATTCATGATGGACAGCATCACACACACCATTCGTAAAGTGAAGAAATGGGTGAAACCCGTTAAAGTCAAAACGCAAATGGCACTTCTGGGTTCCAAAAGTTATATTATACCTGAGCCCTATGGGTCAGTACTGATCATCGGACCGTTCAATTATCCATTTCAACTCTTAATCGAACCATTGGTAGGTGCTATTGCGGCAGGTAACACAGCCGTGCTCAAAGCATCAGAGAATACACCTGCGGTGTCTGCTGTAGTACGTGAAATGATTGCGACAGTATTCGAACCGGCATACGTTCAGGTACTTGACGGTGCCAAAGACACAACGACAGCGCTGATTAACGCGCCGTTTGACTATATCTTTTTTACTGGCAGTGTACCGGTTGGCAAGATTGTGATGGAGGCAGCCGCCAAAAATCTCGTTCCCGTTACGTTGGAACTGGGAGGCAAGAGTCCGGTCATCGTCGATGAACAGGCGGATATCAAAGTAGCTGCGGAGCGCATCATATGGGGCAAACTGCTCAATACAGGACAGACCTGTATTGCACCCGATTATTTGCTCGTGCATGAGCGCGTGAAGGAACAGTTAATTACGGAGATGAAGGCAGCGATCGTGTCCTTCTTTGGTTCGGATATCCAGTACAACAAGGACTATGGGCGAATCGTGAACAAGGGACATTTTAAACGTCTGACGACTTTGATTGAACGGGATCAGGCGAAAGTGATATATGGGGGAGCTTCGGATGAGGAAGATCGCTTTATTGAACCTACGTTGATTGATGCGAAGTCCTGGGATGCAGCGACGATGGAAGATGAGATTTTTGGACCGATTCTGCCGATCATTAGCTACCGTAACCTCGATGAAGCTATTGTAGAAATCATAAAGCGGCCGAAACCGCTCGCCTTGTACCTGTTTACTTCCGACACCCAGATTCAGGATAAAGTACTGCGTGAAGTTTCATTTGGCGGCGGCTGCATTAACGATACCATCACCCATGTAGCGAATCCGCGTCTGCCGTTTGGCGGTGTTGGTCATTCCGGTGTTGGCTCGTATCATGGGCAGTACAGCTTCGAAACTTTCTCGCATCTCAAAAGTGTACTGAAGAAAAGCACCAAAGTGAATCTGCCGATTCTGTATCCACCGTATGATAACAAGCTGAAGTTAATTAAACGTTTATTGAAGTAAAATTTGCTTTACTGAAAAAATAAGAAAGGGGAACAGCCTGCTACTGGATTTCATTCCGGAGCAGGCTGTTCCTGTCGGTAACGGGATGGCGACATGCCGGACCAGCGCTTGAATTGACGACTGAAGTGGGCAATATCCTTGTACCCAAGCATGACCGCAATATTCTGAACGGACAGCTTCGGGTTACCTAGAAGAATCTTTGCTTCATGCAGAACCAACTGGGATAACACCGCGCGAGGAGACTGACCAAATACCTGTTTGAAGACGCGATTACAGTGAGAAGAACTGATGCCCAATTCTGCTGCAATATCATCAATGCCATAATGGCTGTCGGATTCATGTCCCTGTTTGAATTGTTGACTCATCAGGCCTTGCAATCGATTGCGAATCTGATGGGCCAGTTCGATCTTCTCGTGTCCGTCGGTAAACCATTGCGCTGCCTCTTGCGAGACCGCCTCCCACAGATGGCCAAATAGTTCAAATACCGCAGATTGCAGCTGCATACGCTGTACCATCGTATTTGCTGTTTCATCATCCGCAGATGACATCAATTTGCGTAAAACCGGCTCAATCTGCTGTGTAACCGGACTATCCGCACTGAATCGCACTTGTTTGATGCGCGCCAGCAACGATAGGAACAACTGATCATCAATGTCAAAATGCATGCAAAAATACGTGAATCCCTTGCCGTTATGGCTCTGGCTCGAATGAATGCTTCCCGGAGGAATCAGGAGCAGTTCGCCAGCCTTTTGAATATACAGGGTACCGTTCACCATCATGCGTTGCTCGCCTTCCGTGACATAATTCAATTCATATTGAGGGTGCTCATGCGGCGGATAATCCCAGTCCGTACCGACACTTCGTAAATGAATGGCGAACAGATTGACCGTTGTTTGCACATCTGGATAAAAAACTTCATGGACACTTTCTCCCAAAGTAGGAGGCAAGTACGTTGAAGACATGGAAGATCCCCCTTTATAGAGGTTGTTCAAAAAATGTGATTTTGAACAGCACTTATATCAAATGGAATGGTTTTTTGTAACCGCTTTAATTCATTATAGTCTATCAGCTTGTTTTGGGTAAATATCCGATTGATTTGATCATGGCCTGGGGTGAAACCACGTGGTAGGATGGGGCTAATGAGAACGTATGCATACCATTCTGAGAGGGGTTATGATTCATGAGTACATCCAAATCCATTTTTTATAATGCACATCACGCACCGATTGGTGCTTTTGCCAGTTTTACACTTGGATATAAAGGCGCCAAGGGCGGACTGGGTCTGGAACTCGGCAAGCCGGCAGACCAGAACGTATATATTGGATTACAATCTCGCGATGGCGACAATTATCAGGCGCTTCCTTTTTATGAAGCTTCCGAGGATGAGAGCAGCCGCTATGATGTAGAGAAGTTGGAGAATGGTGACACGGCTCCGTCGACGACACAGGCAAAAGCTCCACAACCTCTTATTTCTGCTTTTCGTGATGAGGAGATTACTCGCGAATTCACCTCGGGAACGGATACGTGGACCGCGGGAGATCTGATGTTCCGTATCTATTCGCCTGTACGACCCGTACCAGATCCAACGAGTGGAGATCGTGAAGCCTTAATGGACGCACTCGTACCTGCCGTATTGGTAGAAATGACGATTGACAACACGCAAGGTCAACAACCCCGCAAAGCCTACTTTGGCTATCAGGGCAATGATCCGTACTCTGCGATGCGTCTGATCGGGGGACCGGAAGGCGGCTCCATCACAGGTGTGGGACAAGGTCGACTCACAGCGATTATGTCGGCAGATGACGGACTGTGGCCCGCACGCGGATTTACGCTGGAGAAACTCTTGCAGGAGAAACATCGGGAGAATCTGGCATTTGGACTTGGCTCAACCGCTGCACTACTGATGGAGGTGCCGGCTGGAGAGAAACGTACGTATCAATTCGCAGTATGTTTCTATCGCGGAGGCATTGTGACAACCGGAATGGACACAACGTATTGGTATACGCGCTATTTCTCCGATATCCAGGCAGCGGGAGAGTATGCACTACAACGTTTCAGTGAGCTGACCGCTTCCTGTGGAGAGGTTGAACAGCGCCTTGGAACGGCTGCTTTGACCGAAGATCAATCATTCATGCTTGCTCATTCCATTCACAGCTATTATGCCAGCACTCAACTGCTGGATGCCGATGGTGAGCCACTCTGGGTGGTGAACGAAGGGGAGTATCGGATGATGAACACACTTGATCTGACGGCTGATCAGTTGTACTTCGAGCTTGCCTTGAATCCATGGACGGTGCGTAATGAGCTGGAGTGGTTTGTGAAACGATACAGTTATACGGATCAGGTTCGTTTCCCGGGGGAAGAAAAGTTATATCCGGGCGGAATTACCTTTACCCATGATATTGGTGTTGCCAATGTGTTCTCACGCCCTGGACACTCGGCATATGAGCTGGTTGGCATTGACGACTGCTTCTCACAGATGAGCCACGAGGAACTGGTGAACTGGCTCTGCTGCGCGACAGTATACATTGAACAGACACAAGATCAGGCTTTTGTAAAAGACATGTTACCTGTTATTCAGGATTGCTTCGAAAGTATGCTTAATCGGGACCATCCCGACGCAGAGCAACGTAACGGTCTGATGGGTCTGGATAGCAGCCGCACTCAGGGTGGAGCAGAGATTACAACCTACGATAGCCTGGATGTATCACTGGGTCAGTCTCGTAACAACATCTATCTGGCCGGGAAATGCTGGGCGGTCTACGTTGCATTGGAGAAGCTGTTCGCTGCTGAGAAGCTGGCTGATCTGTCACATCAAGCAGGGCGTCAAGCAGATCGCTGTGCTGCCAGTATCGCTGCACAGATGACAGATGGTGGCTACATTCCGGCTGTAATCGCGGAAAATAATGATTCTAGAATCATTCCGGCGATTGAAGGTTTGGTGTTCCCGTACTTTACAGGCTGTGAAGCAGCACTGGATGTCAATGGTCGCTTTGGACCTTATCTGAAAGCACTGCAAACCCATCTGAAGACGGTTCTTGTACCCGGAACTTGTCTGTTCGAAGATGGAGGTTGGAAACTGTCCTCAACAAGCAATAACTCGTGGCTGAGCAAAATCTATCTGTCCCAATTTATCACCAGAGAACTGCTGGGTGTGGAATGGGATGAGACAGGGAAGGCAGCAGACGCCGCTCACGTCAACTGGCTGCTGCATCCGGAGGAATCCTACTGGTGCTGGAGTGACCAGATCCTGTCTGGTGTAGCGGTTGGCAGCAAGTACTATCCACGTGGTGTAACGTCCATCCTGTGGTTGCTCGAAGGCAAAGGCAATCGTCTTGCGCAGATCTATGCAAGTAAGGAGGCGGTACAATGAGCCAATCCGTCGTTCGATCTGGTCTGTCAGGTCCACAATACGATGCATGGCTGGGATACCACTCCACCTTGTCAGGAGCGAATGGGTTTGCCAAGAAGACGGCTCCGCTCTGGAGCAGGTTGATTTTGGCCGAAGAGAATCATCAGATCATTACGACAGCTCTGACCGAACTTTCACAGGGATTGGAGAAGTTATATGGCGTGAAACCGATGGTTAGTCAGCTGACTGCTTCTCAGGCTAGTGAGCGGAACGAACATGCTCCTGCAATACGGATCGGCACTTGGGCTGGGAGTGATTCTGTGGCGGAGGCATTTAGCGAGACCGAGCGTTCTGCAGTGCAAGGGGAAGGGTATATCATTCGCAAGGACGAGGCAGAAGGGGTACTTGTCATTGGATCAGAGACCCCCCAGGGTGTGCTATATGGTGCATTTCATCTGCTTCGCGAGATGACACTGGATCAGGAAAGTGCAATCGAAGCGGATGAAGCTGTGGGCAAGTGGAGCTTAATTACCGAGCAGCCAACCAATGCGCTACGGATGATTAATCAGTGGGATAACGTGGACGGTAGTATTGAGCGTGGTTACGCAGGAGACTCCATTTTCTATGATAACGGCGAATTCACGTTGGACTTGGAACGCATCCGGGATTACGCACGTTTACTCGCTTCCACGGGCATCAATGCCATATCGATCAACAACGTTAACGTCCATCGGCGTGAGAGCCTGTTCCTGACAGAGCGTTACTTGGGTGATGTGGCGAAGGTTGCCGCTGAATTCAGAGCCTATGGCATTCGACTGTTCCTGAGCGCCAACTACGCAAGTCCAATCGAGATTGGTGGATTGCATACGGCAGATCCGCTGGACGCGCAGGTACGGGAATGGTGGAACATTCAAACGGCCAAGGTGTACGCAGCTATTCCGGATTTTGACGGTTACCTGATCAAGGCAGACTCCGAGAATCGTCCGGGACCCTTCACGTATAACCGTGATCATGCCGATGGTGCGAACATGCTGGCTGAAGCCCTTCGGCCCTTTGGCGGCTTGGTGATTTGGCGTTGCTTTGTCTATAACTGCAAGCAGGACTGGCGGGATCGCTCCACAGACCGTGCACGGGCAGCCTATGACCACTTTACGCCACTGGATGGACGTTTTGCCGACAATGTCATTTTACAGATCAAGAACGGACCGATGGATTTTCAGGTAAGAGAAGCGGTATCCCCGCTGTTCGGCGCCATGGAGAATACGAATCAGGTGATTGAGTTCCAGATTACCCAGGAGTATACCGGGCAGCAGCGCCATCTGTGTTATCTGGTTCCCCAGTGGAAAGAAGTGCTGGACTTTGACACGTACGCCAAAGGAAAAGGCTCAGAGATCAAACGAATCGCGAATGGTTCTCTGTACAACCGACCTTATAGTGGCTTTGCAGCAGTATCCAATATTGGCGCAGATGCCTGTTGGACAGGACATCCACTCGCACAGGCGAATCTGTACGGATACGGCAGACTTGCATGGAATCCGGAGCTGTCGGCGGAAGAGATTGCCGATGAGTGGGTCAGATTGACATTTGGACATGAGGACGAAGTCGTGCGGCAGGTTACGGGCATGCTTTTGACTTCCCTAGGTATCTATGAAAATTATACGGCGCCTCTTGGTGTGGGGTGGATGGTTAATCCGGAGCATCATTATGGGCCGAATGTAGATGGGTATGAGTATTCCAAATGGGGAACGTATCACTTTGCCGATTGTCATGGTATTGGTGTAGATCGAACCGTGAAGAGCGGCACAGGGTATACCTCACAGTATCACCCTGAGAATGCGGATCGTTATGAGTCCTTGGACACCTGTCCGGATGAGTTGATCTTGTTTTTCCATCACGTGCCGTACACCCATGTTCTGCACTCGGGTAAGACAGTCATTCAGCATATTTATGATACACACTTTGAAGGTGCTGCGCAGGCAGAGGCGTTAGCCGAGACATGGAGACAGCTGGAGGGAAAAGTGGACCCCGTTATCTTCAGCAAAGTTGCTTCATTACAGGACAATCAGGCCGAACATGCGAAGGAATGGCGGGATATGATCAATACGTACTTCTACCGCAAGAGCGGCATTGCGGATGAACAGGGACGAACAATCTATTGATTGGTGATGTGAAGAAAGAACATACCTTGTTTTCTTTGATGTAAAATAGACAGCATGGACATACCTGAGGAGGAGAATGCGTATGGGACAACATCAACTGCCCAAGACCATGAAGGCGGCTGTCATGACAGAGCCAGGACACATCATTATTGAGGAACAAGCTGTTCCCCAACCGGCTGCGGATGAGGTGCTTATTCAGGTGATGGCCGTAGGCGTGTGCGGATCGGATGTGCATTATTTTGAACATGGGCGCATCGGAAGGTTCGTGGTGGAGAAACCGATCATATTGGGACATGAGTGTGCGGGGATGATTGCTGCAGTTGGCGAGAATGTATCCCGTCTGAAAATAGGAGATCGAGTTGCCATTGAGCCTGGGGTCACCTGTGGACGTTGCACAGCATGCAAGGGAGGACGATATAACCTGTGTCCGGATGTACAGTTTCTGGCGACCCCTCCGGTGGACGGGGCATTTGTACAATACATGACGATGCGTGAAGATATGGTGTTCCCGATTCCCGACCATCTGTCCTATGAGGAAACGGCCATGAACGAGCCATTCTCCGTTGGGATTCACGCGGCTCGCCGGAGCAAGCTGGCTCCGGGTACGACGCTTGCGATTATGGGGATGGGGCCTGTTGGACTGATGGCTGTTGCGGCTGCAAAATCATTTGGCGTAGATCAAATCATTGTTACAGACTTGGAGGAAGTACGGTTGGAAGCGGCTCGTCGTATGGGTGCCACCCATACCATTAACGTGCGAAATGAAGATGCGCTGGCCGTGATTCGTGAGTTAACCCGTGGTGTCGGTGTGGATACCGCATGGGAAACTGCCGGGAATCCGAAGGCGTTGCAAACGGCTCTGTATTCACTTCGACGTGGAGGCAAACTTGCTATTGTGGGCCTGCCTGCACAGGACGAGATTGCCCTCAATGTTCCGTTTATCGCAGACAATGAAGTTGATATCTACGGTATATTCCGTTATGCCAACACGTATCCGGCAGGGATTGAATTCCTGAGCTCTGGTCAACATGACGTGATGTCTCTGATTACGGATCGTTATTCACTGGAAGAGACACAACAGGCGATGGAACGTGCATTACACAATAAGAGCGGCAGCCTGAAGGTCATGGTATATCCGAACGGGATATAAGCTTGCACTGAAAGAGTCCTGAACTTCAGGACTCTTTCTTTGTTTTTTTCGCAAATAAAGGAATAGACATGCTCCCAAAACATGGTATAATTCATGATGATTTTAATATATAAAATGATACACACCATATAGGTGAATACGTACTTAGCGAAAGGAACTGAAGGTTGTGAGAGTACATGAATTTATGATTCACGCTGATTTTCATCGGGATGATCTGATGTCGGTATCTTCTCAAGCGTCACGTTTTACCTCGGATATTATCTTGTCGTATATGGAGTCTGAGCATGAGCATCGAGTTGATGTCAAAAGCCTGCTAGGGATGGCGTTACTCCCCATTCGATATGGTAGTGTTGTCAGATTGCAGACAAGAGGCAGGGATGAACTGGAGGCTTTGGAGTACATGCTGAATGTACTGGAGAAAGGGACGGCGTAACACCTGATTAGGTGCAAAATCATAGAAATCATAATTTTTTTAGCTATTCCTCAAATCCTGCTGGTACTTTGTACAAAAAAAGAGTATAATAAAATTTAGTTTGATTCTAAAGAAGTACCCATATTAAAGGAGTGTAAATAGATTATGCCAAAAGTTGACATCCATCCAAAGACACAACTCGTAATTTTTTACGATGCAAGTGCTGATTTCAAATTCCTGAGTTCTTCCACGAAGTTCTCTAACGAAACTATGGAATGGGAAGACGGTAACTCTTACCCAGTAATCCGTGTGGACACTAGCTCCGCATCCCACCCGTTCTTCACTGGTAAACAAAGAAACGTGGATATCGGTGGCCGTGTTGATAAATTTAACCGTAAATACAACATCAACAAATAGTTTGTCCATACATTACAAGAAAACCTCGGGATTTGTCCTGAGGTTTTTTTGTGTACATATTCAGGGTAAAACCTTGTGAGTTATACTTCAAATCCATATTTGTAACCAGGAATATCCATTTTCATTAAAAATTAATTCAACCAATTATTGCGCTTACAACACAATCGGATGTACACTAGAAAACAGAGTTAGAACATATTGGAGGAGGAAATAGAGATGAGCAGCATCACACATATGGTAACGTTTACACTATACGCAGGTAAAGATACACCGGAGGCGGAAGCCTTTTTAAAGGAAAGTTCAGATGCACTTGCAGTCATTCCTGGGGTAGAGCAGTTTCAGGTTCTCAGACAGGTAAGTGAGAAGAATGAGTTTGACTACAGCTTCTCCATGGTCTTTGTGGATCAGGCTGCGTATGATGGATACAACAATCACCCGGTTCACCGTCAATATGTAGAAGAGCGTTGGGAAAAGGAAGTTAGCCGCTTCCAGGAAATTGATCTAATTCAACATAATCATCACTAATCCCCACACATATTGAAATAAAGCTGAACTGCCATATACAGCATTGTACAATGCTGTATATCTCTCTGAATGAAGTTGATTTGATGAAAATTATATGACTTCACGAAATCGTTTTCGATAAAATGAATTCAAGGAGGTTTTAGGTGTTATGCAATTGGATCTCACAGGAAAAACGGCTCTGGTTACAGGCGCAACCGGACAACTGGGAAGAGTCATCGCCCGCACGTTGGCAGGCTGTGGCGCCAATCTGGCCCTACATTACATAAATAACGATACGAAAGCACGGGAGCTTCAGGGTGAGATTGAAGCACTCGGTCGTCAGGCTGTCATTGTACAGGGAGATATTACGAAGCAAGACACGGCATTCCGGATGCGTGATGAGATCCAGGCTGTCCTCGGCGGAGTGGATATTGTTGTTGCCAATGCAGTCATTCAGTATGAATGGACTACGGTGTTGGAGCAATCTCCTGAAGATTACTTGAGCCAGTTCGAATCTTGTGTCATGCAGAGTGTGTATCTTGCCAAAGCTTTCATTCCGCATATGCAAACGGTCAATGCAGGTCGCTTCATTGGCATCAATACAGAATGTGCGATGCAAAATTTTGCTCACCAATCGGCCTACACCGCTGGTAAGCGTGGAATGGATGGCGTATATCGCGTCCTTGCCAAAGAGGTTGGTGAGTATCAGATTACCGTAAATCAGGTTGCCCCTGGATGGACGATTAGTGAACGTGATCGCTCCAGTGAGCCTGGACATGATGAGGCATATACGCGTACCGTGCCACTGAAGCGCAGGGGTGAAGATCAGGAAATCGCCAATGCGGTGGCTTTTCTCGCCTCGGATCTGTCCTCATTTATCACGGGTGCTTATATCCCGGTAAGTGGCGGCAATGTGATGCCTGCCATCTAGTGCACTATTTGGATTCGGGAGTCCACATGAAATACGAATAAATCTAGCTTAACCATAATCCGTTTGTCATTCGACAAGCGGATTTTTTGGTATTTTGCTAACATTGAAATAACGGTTTAAGAGGCAGTTTTTTCGTTTCATATATCCAGAGATACATATGATTTGGTTCGGATTTCAGCAGATTGGGGTATAAGAATAGGTATATTAACAGAGTGGAAACATAATCAAAATGAGCAATTAAAGGAGACCCATCCCTCATGAAAAAAACAGTCGCAGACGTTCTGGTTGAAGCCTTGTTGAACGCTGGCATCAAACGCATATATGGCATTGTTGGAGATTCTTTGAATGCGGTACTCGACTCGATCCGTCGTTCGGGTAAGATCGAATGGATTCATGTACGACATGAAGAAGTGGCTGCATTTGCTGCTGGAGCAGATGCCGAGGTCAGTGGAAGTATCGCTGTCTGCGCGGGAAGCAGTGGACCGGGTAATATGCATCTGATTAACGGTCTGTATGACTGTCAACGCAATCGTGTTCCTGTACTCGCCATCGCCGCACATATCCCAAGTGACGAGATTGGCAGTGAATATTTTCAAGCGACCCATCCAGAGTATCTGTTCCAGGAATGTAGTGATTATTGTGAAGTCATTACGACAGCGAAACAGATGCCGCGTTCCCTGACCATGGCCATTCAGACAGCAGTTGCACGTTCTGGCGTGTCTGTTGTTGTATTGCCGGGAGATGTAGCTGGACTGGAAGCGGCGAATCTGCCTGTGCCTGAGCATGTGTATCACGCGACCCATCCAGTGGTCCATCCTTCTGAGCCGGAACTGATCAAACTAGCCGAATATCTGAATCAAGGCAAAAAAATCACGTTGTTGTGCGGTGCAGGGTGCTCGGGTGCTCGGGAACCCCTCATGCAGCTCTGTGATCGGTTGAAATCCCCAATGGTTATTGCTCTACGAGGCAAGGAATATTTGGAGTATGACAATCCGTATTCCGTGGGCCTTACGGGTCTAATCGGGTATTCGTCCGGTTATCATGCGATGATGGACTGTGATGTACTACTGATGCTAGGAACGGATTTCCCATATCGTCAGTTCTATCCCGAAGATGCGACTGTGCTTCAGGTCGACATTCAGTCTTCCCATCTGGGGCGGCGCACGAAGCTTGATTATGGTGTGTGTGGAGATGTGAAAGCGACCATAGAAGCCTTGCTTCCTTATCTAACAGATGAACACAATGATAAACATCTGCATAAGAGTGTGGATCGTTATGTGAAAGTACGCAAAGATCTGGACGAGCTTGCGGTTGGGAAACCAGGTAAAAAACCCATTCATCCACAGTACTTAACCAAGATCATTAGTGATGCCGCAGCCGAAAATGCCATCTTCACCTGTGATGTTGGTACTCCGACAGTATGGGCGGCCCGTTATATCGAGATGAGTCGCAATCGCAGGCTGCTGGGTTCATTCAGTCATGGTACGATGGCGAATGCTTTGCCACAGGCGATTGGCGCCCAGGTCGCTGATCCGGGCAGACAAGTCATCTCTTTGTCGGGTGATGGCGGTATTACGATGCTGATGGGTGATCTGTTGACACTGAAACAGCATAATCTTCCGATTAAAGTTGTGGTGTTTAATAATGGAGCACTTGGTTTTGTTGAGCTGGAGATGAAGGCGGCCGGATTCCTGGAATCTGGAACAGAGCTTGTAAACCCCAACTTTGCGATGGTTGCTCAAGCCATGGGCATGGAGGGCATTCGGGTTGAAGATCCGGCTGAATTGGAAGGGGCTGTGCAACGCGCGCTTCAGCATGAGGGTCCTGTGCTGATCGACGTGGTGGTGAACCGTCAGGAATTGTCCTTACCTCCGAAGATTAATATCAAACAGGCGGAAGGATTCACCCTATGGATGATGAAAGCCGTGCTGAACGGACGCGGAGATGAACTGATTGAATTAGCTAAAACCAACTTGCTACGATAGGCGATTTTATGCTTCCCGAAGAGAGACGCTATAGCGTTATATGTTTAAAAGAGGAGCATGCAACAAGAGGTTATGGTGCATGCTCCTTCAATATAATGCTGAATGTGTGATCATTGATATAGTATGAATCTATATTATATGATTTGTTTTTATGTCGAAAGTCTATTAGAATAGGTAACGTCAGGAAGGTTTTATGACATTTTTGACCTACATATTGCATTATTACATGTACGAACATTTCATATCGTATTCATCGATCCAATCACAAGATGACACACACACATGGAGGAGATCAACATGAGTCACGCAGGAAAAGTAGCTATTATCACTGGAGCAGGAAGTGGATTGGGCCAAGCAGCAGCGCTAAAGCTGGCTGAGAAGGGCGCATCCATTGTTGTCGTGGATCTTGTCGAAGAGACCGGTCTTGAAACGGTTAAGCAGATTGAGAAGCTGGGAAGTAAAGCGATTTTTGTACAAGCAGATGTAAGTAAAGCACCTGAAGTTGAGAATTATGTGAAAAAAACAGTCGAAGAGTTCGGACGAATCGACATGTTCTTTAATAATGCAGGGATTGCGGGTCCTGGGATCAAGTTGATCGAACATACGATTGAGCAGTTTGACCAGATTATTGATATTAACCTGAGAAGTGTATTTTACGGATTGAAGTACGTGATTACGGAAATGCTCAAAACCGGTGGAGGTTCCATTCTGAACACAGCCTCCACAGCCGGTATTGTTGGTGTACCAACGGTTGCACCTTACGCAGCAACCAAACATGGCGTGGTGGGCTTGACCCGTACAGCTGCCATTGAATATGGCAAGGACAACATTCGTGTAAATGCGATTGCCCCAGGTACAATTGAGACACCGATGGTCGTTCAGTTCGGTAAAGATAACCCTGAAGTGTTCAAAGCAACTGTTGACAGCATTCCTTCTGGACGTCTGGGTAGACCGGAAGAGATCGCGAACCTCGTTTCCTTCCTTCTGGGAGATGAAGCGCCATATATTAATGGTGCAGTATATCCGATTGATGGTGCAGTTACGGCCCAATAAGAGTTCAAAAGACATAGATAGCTGTTAAAATTAGAAAAAGAGAGGCTACTGTATGCGTACAGTGCCTCTCTTTTTGGTTTGTTTTATGTTTCATGAATCCAGGGAATCAACATAGTCCTTGGCTTCTTTTAACGATAGACCTCGGGCTTCACGCAGTCGTTTGATCGCCATAATTTTTTTCCCTTGTTGTATAAGTGCAAGCAACTCCTGATCCAGATCAGAAGGCTCTGTTGGACTTGCGTAGGAAGGGGATGCTTCCTTCGGCGACAAGGTGTAATTGAAATCGGAGCGTGCGCCTGCGGTGGAACCGTTCTCCAGACGCTCCACATCTCTTTTCAATTCATTCAATTGACGTTGCAGGCTGGTGACTCTGACCAGTAACAAAAGAATGAGAAGCAGAAAAACGATCCATACCAAGGTGTTCATTTCCATGATGTAAGGTGCCTCACTTTCAATTATATATAGCCATTATTTAAGTTGGATGGGGATCTCTTTGACACCACGAACAATCATGCCGGGTCTCCATTCGAGTTCATTCACGTCAGCCTGTAGCTGCATATTCGGAAAACGGTTCAGAAGCGTGCTGACGGCAATCTCACCTTCCAGACGTGCAAGCGGTGCTCCGAGGCAGAGATGAATGCCTTTGCCAAATGCCAGATGCGAACTCTTCTCGCGGGTAATGTCAAAGATATCAGCATCTTTGAACTGCTCCTCGTCCCGGTTAGCGGAATCAAGCGCAACGATGACAAGTTCACCTTGAGCAATATGTTGTCCACGGAATTCGATATCTTCCAGAGCCCATCGAGATGTACTGAACTCGACCGGTCCATTGTATCGCAGCATCTCCTCAATGGCGTTGTGAATAAGCTCGGGCTGGTTGATGAGCAGCTCACGTTGCTCAGGGTGCTCCAGCAGAGCAAGAATTCCATTGCCAATGAGATTAACCGTCGTTTCATGACCAGCAATAATTAATAAGGAGACAACGCCAAGGAGTTCTTGTTCAGTCAACTGCTGCCCGGATTCTTCTGCAATGACGAGCTGGCTGATCAGATCAGTGCCGGGATCTTTGCGTACTTTTTCGAACCAGGCCGTCAGGTAATCTGTAAACTCCCTGGCGTGCTGCTCAAACAGCTCTGCGCTCTCGGCTGTGGAGGCATCGATTACCGTATTGGACCACATGCGGAATTTGTCACGATCCTCATGAGGGACTCCCAGAATTTCACTAATGACAATGATAGGCAGGGGAAAGGCAAAGTCATCAATCAGATTCATTTTTTCCTGTGACTGGAGGTTGTCCAGCAGATCATCCGCAATCTCTTGGATATGGCTTCTCATGTCTGCTATCAACTTGGGCGTGAACGCTTTCTGCACTAGCCCGCGCAGACGACGATGATCCGGCGGATCGGAGAACAGCATGTTATTGACAAAGATACTTTGATTTTCAGGTCCATAACGTTTGGCGATATCCTTAGTGAAGCGAGGATCTTTCAGGATCTGGACTGCATCCTCGTATCGGGTAATAATCCAGCCAAACTCCCCGTGAGGAAACATGACTCTGAAAACAGGCTCCTCTTTTCTTAACTTTTCATACACGGGGTAAGGGTTATGCGTGAATTCTTTCGTGAAAAACGCTGGCTTTGAGGACTCGTTGGGTTCATTCGGGTTCAAATGTAATATCTCCTCTCATATTCCTGCATAATACCTGCACCCTCTATATATTCAATACGCAAGGGTTTGAAACCTTGTTTTTGGTCCATGTGGATGTTAGAGCAGGAAAATAGAGGAAGATGGAAGAAGACATGGTAGAGAGAATCGGTTATTATGCTTGGTAAAAATGAAAATGAGGTGAACGCTGACATGTCTTATGCACAACTTCCTTTGCATCACCACCAGATTCCGGCAAGTCGAATGGTTCTTGGCTGTATGCGGTTTGGGGGTGAATGGGATGGGCTCCCCATTACTTCAGATCTTGTCGTAGAAGGTCATCGAGCGGTAGAAGCAGCGATCGAAATAGGCATTAATCACTTTGATCTGGCGGATATATACACACGTGGTAAGGCAGAGCATGTATTGGGGCGAGTTTTATCCGAAACTCCTGGCTTGCGTGAACAGATCATTATACAGTCGAAGTGTGGTATACGTCTTGTGGGTGATGATGAAGGACCGCAGCGTTATGACACCTCAGGTGCCCATATCCTGGCGAGTGTGGACGGTATCCTGGAACGGCTCGGGATCGATTATCTGGATATTTTGCTGTTACATCGTCCTGATCCACTTGCCCATCCGCAAGAGATTGGAGAAGCACTGGTTGAGCTGCATCATTCCGGTAAAGTGCGCCATTTTGGTGTGTCCAACATGGGTTCTGAACAGATTCGTCTTCTTCAGTTTCATAGTAAAGTACCTCTGATTGTGAATCAGTTGGAGATGAGTCTGGACAAAATCGGATTCGTAGAAGCAGGAGTGACGGTGAATCGACCTCAAGCCAGAGACAACGTATTCCCTTATGGCACGATGGAATATTGTCAGGCAGAGCATATTCAACTGCAAGCTTGGGGTCCCCTTGCTCAGGGGCGATTTACTGGCAGGGTCGTCGAGGGTCAACGGCCGGAGATTGAGCATACGGCTCAATTGGTTGATCGAATGGCCAAAGAACGTGGTGTTACATCTGAATCCATTGTATTGGCTTGGTTAATGAAGCATCCGGCAGGTATTCAACCCGTGATTGGTTCGATTCGGCCAGAACGTATCCTGGCCTGTCGTGATGCAACGAAGGTTGAGCTAACCCGATATGAGTGGTACGAGCTGTATTCGGCTTCATGTGGGCGCAGAATGTAAACAGGGACATCTGAGAGATGGGTTATCTTCGATCACAATTCTTAGAAAGTTGGCCGTAAGTTAAGCATATAAGAAGACACAGGCTGCTGGCCTGTGTCTTCTGTGTGATATATGGCTTCATTTGGTTGAAACACAATACGGGAAGTGTAATGATTCATAAGATCATATGGCCTACAATACGAATACATTTGCAATAAGTATACTGATCGGGGCCGAAACCAGAGTGTTGGCACGACTGTATGGATATTTCACCTTCATATTTGTGCTAGAGGCTATGTCCATGGACTTAGGAATAGTGCTGATAAGAAGGACGTTTCAACCATTTTTATCGTTTTACCGGGTAGTTGTTGGAGTGCTGTGATAAAATGATAAGAATAAGAACATACGATCTGTTTATGTGAGAGGAGACACCTTGACGATGGAGATGCTTAAACCACCCGCCGAGATATTATATGAGACAGAATTACGTGCACTGAGAGAGGAAGATCAGGGGAAACGTCCCCCAAACTGGCTATTATCTCCCGCCTATGTGCGCGATTTTATTATTGGCAGGGATAAGCCCGCGATATTGAATGGAGAAGAGATCCCGATTACCCGCAAATTCTATGGCAATGACGTGCTGATTGAACGTGCAGTGGTCACTCTGGCAGGCAATCGGGGGTTAATACTTGTGGGAGAACCCGGGACAGCCAAGACCATGCTTAGCGAATTGCTGACCGCAGCGATTTCCGGCACCAGCCTGAACACGATTCAAGGTACAGCAGGCACAACAGAAGATATGATCAAGTATTCATGGAATTACGCCATGCTGCTTGATAAAGGGCCTTCGGAAGCCGCACTTGTACCATCGCCGTTATATAACGGAATGAAGAAAGGCATTCTTACCCGATTCGAAGAGATTACGCGTTGTCCCGCCGAAGCGCAGGATAGTCTGATTAGTATTCTCAGTGACAAGGTCATGAGCATTCCTGAACTGGACGGCGGTGTACTGTTTGCCCAACCGGGATTTAACGTGATTGCTACAGCCAATATTCGGGATAAAGGTGTAAACGAAATGAGTGGCGCCTTGAAACGTCGGTTCAATTTTGAAACGATCAAGCCCATTCATAACGTGAAGATGGAAGCCAAAATCATTGAATCCCAGGCACGAAGCCTGTTATTACATAGTGGAATTGAGATTGACATTAACTTGGATGTGGTTGAATTGCTGGCTACAACATTCATGGAACTGCGCACCGGCATGACACGGGAAGGTTACAAGCTGGATACCCCTCAAGCATCCATGAGTACGGCAGAGGCGGTGTCTGTTTATGTCCAGAGTGCGATGACTTCCTATTATTACGAAGATAAGGCTATTGCGCTGGATCGGTTGGTGCAGAACATGCTGGGGACCATTGCAAAGGAAAACGACAAGGATCTGTCCATTCTCAAAACCTACTTCTCCAAGGTCGTAAAAGATCGTTCCAGAGAAGAGGGAATGTGGAAGGACTATTATGAGGAGAGAAAATGGATCGGTTAACAGCAGTACTGGACCCTGATGTTGATCAGTTACAATCCTTGTTCGAATCTCAGGTATATAACCTGAGTAATCATACGGTCTATTATCCAATACGACATCACAGCCCTGCATGTTCGTATCACTTGTTACGATTAATTGGGGAGTACAAGCCGGATATCATTTTGATTGAAGGACCGGAGAGTGGCAATCCGTTAATTTCGGTTCTGAGTGATGAGGCAACGATACCTCCTGTCAGTCTGTACTACACCTATGAGAATGAAATGGAGAGAGAAGCCTGCTATTATCCGATGCTTCGTTATTCTCCTGAATATGTCGCTTTGAAAGAAGCAGCGCGCCTGGACATTCCAGCAAAGTTTATCGACCTGGATTATCATCATTTCTCCAGTCGTGCTTCCAAGTCCGGTCAGACAGAACAAAAGGAGATCTCCATTCAGGATGAAACCTTGCTTGCAGGGTCTGAGTTCATTAGCCGATTGTGCCAAAAAACAAACTGCCGCAGTTTTGATGAATTGTGGGAAAAAGTGTTTGAGATTGGTGGTCTGGAGAAATCCACTCAGGAGTTCGTACAAGATGTATTCACGTATTGTACGTTATCCCGAATGTGCTATTCCACGGAACGATTACAATCTACAGGTGATCTGGCAAGGGAAGCACATATGAGACAACGTATTAAACAAGCGGTAGAGGAGCATGACCGTGTGCTGGTCATTACCGGTGGGTTTCATACGTATGGGCTGTTGATGTCTGAAAAAAATGAATCGGACTTGGAACGGTCGAAGATGGATAAACAAGGAGCGGATCAACGTTGGGTTGGACAAGATACGTGTCCAAAAGAGGCGATAGATCCAACTATGGTTCATCAACAGATGTACCCCATGGTCTATACTTTCGCTGAAGCGGATCGGCTCAATGGATATGCAAGCGGGATGCCTTATGTGAATTATTACGATCAGATCTGGAACCAGCTCACTCGCAAGAAGACTACTCCGTATAATCTAACGGCTCTGGACTTGTTATCCCGGCTGATGCGCCAATTACGGGATGGTCACGAACATGTATCAACCAGTGATGCGATTGAGGCGTACAGCATGATGCAGGGCCTTGCGGGTCTTCGGGGTAAAAGGGAAGGCGGCGTCTATGAGTTGATGGATGCAGCACTCTCTTCCTTTGTGAAGGGGGAGCTTACCTTGGCGACCGATAAACCTCTGCAGGAGTTACAGCAGTTATTGACAGGAGACGTCATTGGAAGCGTGGCTCCCAATTCATTCAGTATTCCCATCGTGGAGGATTTCAAGGCGCGTTGTACAGGGTACAAACTGCAGATTCGCACAACAGGACAACACAAGAAAGTGCTGGATCTGTATGCGAAACCGGAACACCGCCAGATAAGCCAATTGTTTCAATGCATCACATATCTGGTTCCAGAATTCGCCAAACGGCAATCCGGGCCGGACTGGATCGCAGAGCGTGACATGAATCTTGTTCGCGAAACCTGGATGTATATGTACTCCTCCCGTATTGAAGCCAGATTGATAGAGAACTCCCTCTATGGCGGAACGCTTGCAGGAGCGGCCACACGTAAAATGGAAGAGCAAATGCAGGAAGTACCGGACCATCACAGTGGTGAACTTGCGCGATTAATGCTTCAAGCGCTGCTCATGGGTCTACAGGACACAGCTATGAAGCTCTACGAACAGGTGCGCTCGGCGCTGAGAACCGACGGGAATTTCCTGTCCTTATGTAACAGTCTGCATGTCTTGAACCGAATTCATCAACACCAGAGACTTCTGGGTTTGTCTGACGAGCAACATCTCCCTGATCTGGTATCCGAAGCTTACAGGAACGCTGTCGACAAACTGCTACAGCTCTCCAGAGCCAATCCGGATGAACATGAAGCCATTATTCAGGGACTGAAGCTGCTAGCCATGCTTGCGGAGTCATCCGAGGAGCATTTTCAGGATGAGACATTCCGAATTCATCTGAGCGAACTTCTGTCTGATCACCAGCTTCCGGCTCAACTGGAGGGTGTGTGTGTTGCTATTTCCTCAGGGCTCGGCGACAGGCCCAGGGAAGAGATTGTTGAACGCGCACGCGGGTATATCCGTGGAACACCGGATCAGACCCGTCAAACGGCACTTTTTTTACAGGGAGTATTCACTGTAGCACGTGACGCTTTTTTATATGAAGATCAGCTGTTGTCGGAGTTGAATTATTTGATTGAACAGCTGTCATACGAGGATTTCATCAGTATGGTACCGGAATTACGGCTGGCATTCACCTACTTTACACCAATGGAGACGGGATTGATTGCTGAGCGTGTGGCGAGTCTGCATCAGGTTGAACCGGAGGAGATGTTATGGCCTGCGGTTGATGAGCAGATGCTGATCCAGTCTAAAGCATGGGATGAAGTACTTCGAAAGGAGTTTGCCGCATGGAAGCTAATGTGAATGAAGCGAATAGGAGCAAGGACGATACCAGAGAACTGGATGAAAGTTTCAATTCGCATGGTAGCGACCAGGGAGGTCGCCTTTCTGCGGAAACGCTGAATCGGTGGCGTCTGATTCTCGGTGAATCTGCCGAAGAAGGGTTATGCAATACAGACCAATATACGTCGGGTGAATTTCAATATACGGAAATCGATGAGATTCTGGGTTATCTGTATAACCGTGAATACGGTGAAGAACAAGGTTACCGAAAAGAGGGAGGACGTGGTTCGTCTAACCTGACCGTGCCGAAATGGTTGCACAAAGTGAGGGAGCTATTCCCCAAACCAACGGTAGAAATATTGGAGAAACAGGCACTTGACCGCTATGGGCTGACAGAATTGTTAACGGACAAAAAGCTGCTCGAATCCCTTGAACCCAACATGAATCTGCTCAAGAACATTATGCAGTTCAAAGGACGGATGAAGGGTGAGGTGTTAAAGAGCGCCAAGGAGATTGTGCGAGCCGTGGTTGAAGAGCTCCGCAGCAAACTTGAATCTCAGACCCGAGCCAGCATTATGGGCAAGCGCAGTCGCTATACCTCCAGTTCAGTTCGTTCCTTACGTAATCTGAATTTCAAACGAACCATCACCAAGAATCTGAAGAATTACGATAAAAACAAGCGCAGATTTGTGATTGACCGTCTATATTTCGATGGGAATATACAGCCCCATAACAAGTGGAACATCATCATTGGTGTGGACGAGAGTGGCAGTATGCTGGATTCAGTCATCTACAGTTCGGTGATGGCCAGTATCTTCTACCGTTTGAATGCGTTGCGCACCAAATTATTCATATTTGATACGCAAGTTGTTGATCTGAGCGACAGACTGGAAGACCCCGTAGACGTGCTCATGAATGTGCAGCTCGGCGGGGGCACGCATATTACCAAAGCCTTGCGTTATGGGGAGACGCTAATCGATAATCCGGGCAAAACCATCTTTATTCTGGTCAGTGATCTGGAGGAAGGGTACCCGATTGCACAGATGTACAAAGCCTGTAAAGATATCATCGATACAGGATGCAAGCTGCTGGTTCTCACCGCACTCGATTTTAACGGGGATTCCGTCTATAACAAACATGCAGCACAGACGTTGACCAATATGGGCGCACATGTAGCAGCAATTACCCCAAATGAATTAGCAGATTGGATTGGCGAGATCATCACTTAAATTTGAGGAGCCATTCCTGTAATGAAGTAATTTGAGCTTTGAATGAAAAATGCGCCTTTAGTATACTGGGAATCGTTGTTCCGACCAAAGAACAATACCCACATACGAAAAGAGGCGCACAAATGAAGTATAAGATGAAACAGAAACAGAATCAACGTATTACGCGAATTACAGAAGATACGCTAGTCATTGGAGCAGACATTGCCAAAAAGATTCACGTAGCTAGAGCGGTAGATTTCCGTGGCATTGAATTAGGAAAAGACTGCGTGTTCTACAACGATCAGGAAGGGTTAACTAGGCTAGTAACATGGATGAAAGAACTTCAGGAGGTTCATCTGAAAACGGACATTGTTTTCGGAATCGAGCCTACCGGGCACTACTGGTTTCCGCTAGCCGCTTTTCTGGAAGCTCGAGATATCAAGATCGTCATTGTGAACCCGCATCACGTAAACAAGAGCAAGGAACTTGAGGATAACTCGCCGACGAAGAGTGACTATAAGGATGCCAAAGTCATTGCAGATCTCATTCGAAACGGGAAGTACTCGGAGCCCAAATTGCCGGCGATGGAATATGCCGAACTACGCATCCTCATGAATTTCCGTGAGAAGGTTATGGTGAGTTTAAACCAAGTCAAGGCGCGTGTGCATAACTGGTTCGACCGCTATTTTCCAGAGTATTTGAGCGTGTTTAAAGATTGGGAAGGCAAAACTTCCTTGATGACAATACGCCAGTTTCCGACACCGGAAGAGATCGTCTCTACAGGCGCCAGAGGCGTTCTCGCACACTGGAAAACGGAAGTGAAGCGTGGAGTCGGTATTAAGAGAGCGGAAAAGCTCTTTGCGACAGCCGGGATATCCATCGGGCTTACCGAAGGGTTACGAGCTGCGAGACTGGAGCTTCTGAGCTTGCTCGACCAGTATGAGCTTTTCTCTAAACAGGTGGAAACGACCATGAAACAGGTCATGGACATCTTGAGTGAGATACCGGGAACGACGCAGATGTTAAGTATCCCAGGCGTTGGCGCGGTTACCGTTGCAGGATTTCTGGCTGAGGTTGGCGATCTGAGTCATTACGACCACGGGCAACAAATCATCCGGTTGGCGGGCTTGAATCTAAAAGAAAATAGTTCTGGTAAGCGTAAGGGTAAAACTGGCATTACCAAGCGTGGACGATCTCGACTAAGAGCCCTATTGTTCCGTTGCGTCATGCCAATGGTAGCTAAGAATGAGGAGTTCAAGGCCCTTCACAAGTATTTCACAACACGAAGTCAAAATCCGCTGAAGAAAAAACAGTCGCTAATCGCGCTCTGCGGCAAACTGATACGCGTCCTGCACACGCTGGGGACGAAGGAAATAGAGTACAACGCAAACGAAGTTCTTGGTCCTGTACGACAAGCGCAGTTACAACAGATTGCAGCTTAGTTCAAAGAATCAATAGCCTGAAATCTCGACTCGTTCACAGATGTATAACGAGACAATTGAAGCACCGGAGAAGCCGAAGAATACCATTCCATAAGGGCAACGACCCCGTTTAGGAGCAAGAATCGGCCTCCACCCCTTGGCAGGTAGAACGAAGGAATGTAAGGGCAATGACCCCGCGTGACATGGGAGGGTGAACCCCGAGGGAGATGTGGAGATCCACTGTGCGATCATAAGCATGACCACAGTTTGGATAAAAAATGGAGTCCAAGCTCTGTTCCCGTCACCGGTCATTACAGCAAAATCTGGTTCTGAACCAATATTCCTCCATCAAGCCAAGATGTCGAAGTTGTAAATCTACGAATGGACGAGAAAACAGGCGAAAACATTACTTTATAGTGGGAGGAATGTGTAATGCTTACCGCAGACCGCGCAGTAGAAACTTTGGTGGAGAAATTCGCAGTAACTTGTTCAAACGAGTATTCATTAAAAACAGATCGAAGCTCCGAAATTATTGATTATGTCTTGGGAACGACAGACAAGTTCCCGGATATGATGGGAAATTCGAGTCATTATGTGTATCAAACGATTGATCTGCTCATGAAGCTCGCCAAAAAAGACGATGGAGATATCTTTTACCGTGCCGGGGCTATTGTGATATATCTGGAATCCAATTATTCCAAAAGAAACTCATGGAGAACGGATGCCTTTACTGTCTGTATGGGAAATGACTCAGAAGCCTACGGATTGAGCGGGAAGAGCAAAAGCGCTGATCGCATGGGTGGGTTGTTGTCCCGGTTGGAGAAGATCAAACAGTATGCTGGTGAAGAGGAGATTCTTTCTGAATTAAAGAGTAAATTAAAGCGTGCCCAGTGGCTTTTTGATTCCAAAAAAGCAGACAGCCAAGGGAATTATCGAGATGTGCTCAATGCGTTGATGCTCCTGCAATTATATTCGAAGCTCAGTGACACCCCTTCTCATCTTGCACAGGTTCAGTTATCTGTTCAATCGCTCCCTGCGCTGTTTCAACATGTGATGGCGAATGATCCGGATAAGCTGCGAGACGAGTTACATAAGCTGATTGAACCTGTGGTGGTCAGTAATATTCAAGGGAAGCATAACGGGTCTTCCCAAGAATTGAAGGATGAATTTCTCAAGCATAAGCGTAACCAGCTTATAGCTGAGAAATATCCGAATACGACCCTCTCTCCAAAAGAGCAATGTTCACACGCTGTATTCCATCAGACCATGGTACTTGTAAGCAGTGCCCTGTTGTACCTGATCAACATTAGTGGAGGTAAACAACGGTTCCTCGATGCGAAGAGTGAGATTGGGCATGTTTTGCTTCATACAATACATCAATTACATGAGATTTATCCACTCGAAGTTCGCCGTTACTTGCTGAGTATGGACCCAAGAGCAAAGAGTCCCAATGATCTGCTTGCTGGACTTGTGCCTCTGGATGAGCCGTACCAGTTGATTGAAATGTTGCGGGACGAACTTAATATGTACACGGTATCCTGGAACATGCTACAATCCGCAATCGCGAATCATCCTGAACAGGCGATTCGAGCATACGAGATCATCAAACCGCCATTCCTCAAACTCTGCATTCAGAAATTCATGGAGGATCGGGGGTTGGAGCTGCCCAATGCGGAGGGATCCCTGGAGCAAGCGGTATTCAACGCTCTTCGGCATCCTTTGGACGGGGGACGTCAAGGACTTGCGATTGCAAGATACTTAAGTGGGGAAAACACCCTTGAGGAATATTGGGAGGACCCGAATAGTCGCGGGTTGTTTAATCAACTGAATCGGGATAAGAAGCGTGTTCACAACCTCATTAGTATTAGTTTTCTGCCCTTGGAGTCGGAGGCGATGCGCAGGTTCGCAATCCTGACCACCCATCCCGATTGGACGCTGGATATTGTCTCAGACATGTACAATTCATACGCGTTCAGTGGAGAGAAACTGCTTGAGCGTTATGGTCAAGATCCTGAGGTGCAACGAGAGAAATTGCTAACCAGCCTGATCTCACTCAATGGCATGACCGACTACAGATACAAATCCATGCCGCATGACGAATACCACCGAATCATTCAGCAGAATCTGGACTATGCGCTGACACAGTACAAGAAACTGCCAACGGATACGCGCATTTTAATTCTGGAGATTACCTTTGAACAGCGTGATGAGCTATCGAAGAAAATATTGGCCGAAGCGATTCGTGCCGGATTGCAGGATTCGTCCAAGAAGGCCAACGGTATGGCCTTAGCCGAATTCAACAGGATTCCTGATCAGGACTTGTATACGCTCGTATACCTCTCGGAGAAAAAAGTGGGAATTAAAGAGATGGCTCTGACCGCAATCCGCAGTCTGGAAAACAGCAAGGAACTGTACAGTGAGCTTTTGAAAAAAGAGAAGTCAGAGGATTGGAAAAATCTGATCCAAATTCTGCTGGATACTGCTGATCTAAGCCCTGAGTATGCTCATGCAGCGCTCGCTGATCAGGCAGATGGCAAAAAGCTGTCCAGACTTAGCTGGTTGTCTCTGAATGATCTCCCTTCCCTGACGCGAACAGAGGACAGTCAGCCGTTAGATGACCGAATTAAGCTATATGCTTTGGTGCAATCGCTGGATCATACCTCCGGTCCTAATGAACGATTGAATGAATTAAGGGATTATGTAAGTGAGGCATCGCTCGCTCGTTTTGCAAGTGAACTGCTCCAGGTATGGATTCAAGAAGGTGCTCCTGCGAAAGAAAAGTGGGTGATGTATGTATCAGCACTCTTTGGCGATGTTCAGATTGTAAATATTCTGGCCCCGCAAATTAAGGGATGGACAGAAAACAGTCGTGGGGCTATCGCAGCAGATGCTGTGAAAGTACTCGCTTACCTGAAAGATCCATCTGCTCTCATGGCGATTGACAAGATCAAACGTGGTGTGAAGAACCGCCAGGTGAAAGGTGCAGCAGAAGAAGCGTTGCAGCTTGCCGCGGATCATATGGGACTTACCTCGGAACAACTGGAAGATCGGCTGGTCACCACACTTGGTTTTGATGAAAAGGGAACCATGCAGCTTAGCTATGGCGAGCGTTCATTCCTGATTAAAGTGAATGGAGACTTGCAAGTCATTGTCTTGAATGAAGAAACGGGCAAATCCGTGAAGAGTCTGCCTGCTCCTGGACAGAAAGACGATGCTGAATTGGCAGCCCAGTCCAAGGCGCGTTTCACGCAACTGAAAAAAGATCTCAAATCCATGGTTAGCATTCAGGCGCAGCGTCTGGAAGAGTCATTGTCCAAGCAACGTCTATGGTCTGCCGATGAGTGGAAAGCCCTGTTTGTACAAAATGTAATTATGCAAAAATTCGCTGTAGGTCTGATCTGGGGAACGTATGAGAATGGCGTTCTGATCAGCACGTTCCGTTATATGGAGGATGGTACATTCAATACCGTGGATGAAGATGAGGTTGATCTTCCTTCAGGTACGCAGGTTGGACTCGTACACCCGCTGGAACTGGATCAGTCCACACTCGAAGGTTGGACAACGCAGTTGGAGGATTACGAGATCAAGCAGCCATTCGAGCAAATGAATCGCGAGATTCATCAGCCTGAGGATGAAGATAAAACAAAGAACGAATATGATCGTCTTCCCGAGTCTGATTTCTCGCCAACGGCATTCCCTAAAACACTGGAAAAATACGGTTGGATCAAAGGCCCGGCTCAGGATGGCGGCTGGTATCATGAATTTTATAAAGAGTACGGAGATCTTATTGCGGAATTGCAATTCAGTGGTACGAGCATCACGTATTACGAGGGATTGGATGACATTACCCTGGAATCCCTACATTTCTTCAAACCGAATAACAAGCAATATTATTACTATGGTGACAACAAACCTATTGCTCTGGGCAACGTTCCAGGTCGCGTATTTAGTGAAACGATCTACGATATTCTGAGAGCAACGGGGCGTTGATGAAGTGAGTGGATTTAGGGAGAAATTCCGGAGTTTTTCGAAGCTGTGTACAGAGGATTATCTAATTCGTTATGCCAACAAGGGGTTGTACAAAAGGTCTTTGAAAGAGTTGGACAACGGTGTGAGTGTAACGTACACATGGAACGAATCATCCGTGAGTTGCCAGCTCAGTGACGGGACACACTGTACCCTCGAAAATACGCTGGATCATTGGGAGTGTTCCTGTCCGTCAGAGCATATCTGCAAGCATGTACTGATTGCCATACTATACGATCAACGGGAACATTCGTCAGAGGATTCGATGAGTGCGGACGAGAAGCATGCGCTGGATAAGGACTCAGGGATATCGGATACTGGTCCGTTGGACGTACCAAAAGACGTATCCGTAACAGACTCAGTGTCAAACTTAGTATCAAACGTGGACGATCCAAGCGAAGATCCGCATTCAGTGTCTCGTGAGATCGAGTCTCGTTTTCGCTGGATGACGGAGTCTGATCTTACAGTGTTCATTAAATCGTATAGCTCTTCCATGATCGAGGAAGTTGTATTCCGATTAAGGTACCCTGAAGAAATTAAGATCATTGAAGATTCACTTCTTACGGTGCATCTGACCAATCAGAATATCGAGGTATCTTTTACTGAGGAACCGAACCTTGCGAAAGCACGATGTAAGGTGCAGCAGACAGCTGGGAAAATGGCCAAGCTTGAAGCTTTGCTACGATATCGTGTACTAAAAGGGCTGGATGATACGGATACATTAAGTGGAAGGGTATACGAAGCCAAGTTCTCTCTACAAACGGTGCAGGAATGTCGCATTATGCTGGCAGGATTGTTGAAAACGGGACTGGCCCGTCTTCCTCAGTCCTATATGGCACAACTGGAGACTTTGGCAATCGCAGCTCATAGTGGCAATCTGCCTGACATAGAACGCAGTTTGCGAGGGATTCAAGGGGAATTACAGTTGTTTTTCAACAGACATATACGTTTCTCCATGCAATCCATGCTGGATCGGGTGAGCAAGCTGTATCTTGCACTCTGGGTTCTTGAAGAAGAAAAGGTGTCTGTCATTCAGCAGAGTCAGCTCATTGGCAGTTTTCGAAGTAAATACTTTACGGTTCCTTCACTTCACCTGTATGGACTGGGAGCTGATGCGTGGGAGACACGATCCGGTTTCCGTGGAATCACCTATTATTTCTATTGCTTCGATGATGGGGAAATCTACACCTATAGCGATGTACGTGCTGTATATTACGATGATCAGCAGTTCTCATACACAGAGCATTATGGTGCATTCACACCATGGCTGCCTAATCTGACCTTTCGCCAGTTGGTGGGTGAAGAAGTTCAATTCCATTCAGTTAAAGTGAATGAAGAACGCCGGATATCTTCCGGGGAAGGTGCCAAGCTTGCGATTTTGCCACGAACGGGTGTGGAAACGTTGAATATGGGCAAGTACATGCAAGATGTCTCGTCTATACTTCGAGAGGAATCACGATCGATTGACTTGTTTGCTGCTCCTAAAGAACGACTGGCCATGATCAAAATTGCTCGCATCGTGGATCATCGTTTTGTCAAACAAACGCAGGATCTTGTCCTGACGGTCGAGAGTTCCGAAGGGGAAAGATTGGCACTCACTCTCCCGTATTCATCTGACTGGCAGACGATGATCCAAAGACTGGAGTCAGGATATGGTTCCCAATCGCTTGAACACTTCTATGCCTTTGTTCGTGTGGAACGAAAACGGATTAGCCCGATCAGTTTCCTGAAGGGTCAAACGGTGCTCAGTCTGAAACTGGATATCGGCAATGGAAGGATGGGAAGACTTGGAAGAATATAATCAGTTCATGCAGAAAATTAGCGGCGGGTCAGAAGAGTTGCTGCTGCGCGGGTTATCCCAATTTACGATCCGAGATATTGAGGTACTTGAGCAGCTCACAGCGGAATCCTTACGTTTGCAGATGAGTTTCCTTCATGAATTGTTGAATCACGTCATCGAGGAAGGGCGTAGCGTCGCTCTTGGTCAAGGTGATGAAGAACTGTTGTTATTCCATTATTGCCGTCTTACCCAATATGTACGGCTCAGCGTGAAAGAAGAGGTGTAATATTTAAAGTTCCAAATACAAAAATACATTCGGAACTTTAAAACAAAAACCCAGTATCCTCTAACTAAAGAGGTTACTGGGTTTCATCATTCTAAGATGCCATTTTACGGCACTCTTCAGCACATTCACGGCAAATGCGAGCACATTCTTGGCAATGAGTGTCTTTGAACATCTCACATTCTTTAGCGCAAGTATCACAAATAGTAGCACAAACTTGACAAAGCGCTTTTGCAAATTGACTATTTCGAGCCATGTATTGTACAGCTTCTAAACAAATTTCTGCACAATCGTTTAAAACTTTTATGCAGTTAGCTCGTGCTTGAATATCTGGCTCTTGCAAGCAAGCTGAAAAACACTCTTCGCAAGCTTGTGCACATTTAACGCAAGATTGAAGGCAAGCCTCAAATGTTTTTGGTGCTGTTGATAATACTGCCACTGTATCTCACCTCCTTCTTGACTTTTTTATTGTTTCAAGAAGAGGGGGCATTTATACTGCTCAATACGTATGAATTGATGATCAATTGGGCGAATATAATCATGGATATTTCTACTTCTTGGATGAGCAAGGTCACAAGCTAGATATTCCTAAGTATTTTACTATGGGACATAATGAAAAACGGAGTAGAACATGGAGGAAATTATGTCGAGTATGTGTATGATCTATCCCATATTGACCAACTAGATAAGCTAAGACTCCAGGGCAGATTTACGAGTAGCAGTGAAGTTGTTCAGGGGAATTGGGAAGCCAGCTTTAATTTGAGTCAAAATGCTTTGAGTAAAGTAGGAAACATTTTGATATAGATGGAGGGTTACAAGCCAACGTTACCGTTTCCGCGGTTGGCGTTACGATTACAGGTGAGGCACTGAGTAAGATTCGGATGGAAGACCTGAGTATGGAAGTACATCTGAAGGATGGTACTAAATTAACTGCTGCATCAGGCTTCCTCCAGCTAGATCAGGATCTCATCAAGTGGATATCCCCTAAAACCATTCCTGTGAATAATGTGAGCTACCTGCTACTCAATGGACAGAAAGCAAGTCTGCAAAATAAATGAAATGAAGATCGAAGCCAATAAACCAGTGAGCCTCCTGCGCAAATGACGGAGCAAGGAATGGAAAAGCATTTTCATGTCATATCCCGAGTTATGACGCATACCATTAGGCGAATGCGGTCATAAGGGAGGAAACTGAGATGTCCATGAGCGAACCGCTATTAATACAAATTGTGAATCAACATATTCCGGCTGGTGCAACGGTCGTCACTATTGATAAACCCGTCAAACATCCAGCGATCTACGCGGCAGACCTTACCGGTGACGGCATGCCGGAGATTGCTGCAGTCTATCAGCTGAATGGTGAGCTGTACTTGCTTATTCTGAAATTTTACCAAGGGCAATGGATCAAAATGTCCCTAATTAAGGGATTGGGGTACGGGGTGACTTTAATGACTGCAGCCCCAGTAACTTCAACGGCAAGGAACAATCTCATCATCGGTTGGCGGATTGGTTCTATTTGGTCTAAGCTTGCCGTATATGAGTGGACTGAATCAGGGCTCAAAGATCTGGCGCCTGACGATCTATATTATAGCTATGCAGAGATTATAGATATGCCTGGTCCGCATGGTCGAGATGGCAAGGTGGAGATTGCACTCTGGATACATGATACAGGGGAAGCCTATCGCGTGGAGATTATCCGATGGCAGAATGGGAAATGGGTTCCTGCACCGGACGTATATACAGCCTATTATCCGAAAGTGGTGCAATATTACGAGCAACTAACCCAGCATTATCCTGATTATATCTTTTACTGGTATTACCTTACGGATGCTCAGTATCATGCGGGTCAGTATCCGGCAGCACTCGCTTCCATTCAAAAAGCACTTAGCTTCCCAGAAGCGTATCCTTCCAGAGAGGCGCTTCTGGAGCTGGAAAAGAAAATTAAGCAGGCGATGGTGCCGATAAGCCATGCTCGGGTAGCAATATGGTTATATCCGATCTCCGTTCGAACAACGAGTGGAACTCGTTGGGGGTATATGGATGCCCAAGGCCACATTCGGCTTGAGCCGGTTCTGGATGACGCGCAAGCGTTTCAGCCCAATGGATTGGCTGTGGTTGTGAAGGACGGTCATGCCGGCGTGATTAATCTTCAGGGACAGTATGTCGTTCAACCTGTATACGATTCCATCAATTCCTTTTCCGAAGAACGAGCGATGACGATTGATTCTCAAGGATTTAAGATGATTAATGAACAAGGTATGGTCCTGACCAAACGGGCATACCCGTATATCTCGAATATGAACGACGGCCGAGCGTTATTTTACGATTCAGACCATAGCCAGACAGGTGGATCGGTGAGTCTGTATGGTTATCTGGATGTGTTGGGCAATGAGGTGATTCCGGCACAGTTTGCGTCAGCGAACGATTTTCAAGATGGCAAAGCAGTTGTGCAGATCAAGGATAATGAATACGCGCTTATTAATCGGAACGGGCAGCGGATTGCGACATATCCATATGCCTATGTGGGGCCATTAGGTGATGGACTGCTCGCTTTTCAAAAAGAGACCTCGGGCAAATATGGGTATATCGATGAACGGGGGAATATTCGCATTCAGCCCAAGTTTTCATCGGCATTTCCTTTTAGCGACGGGCAAGCGATTGTCAATACAGCGGAGGATTACAAGTCCATCTACGGCGTCATTAATACGCAGGGTTCATTTATCATTCAACCCGCCTACAATGACATTCGCGAACTAGGGGAGCAACGTTATGCGCTGGGGCAAGCGGTTAATCCGGAGCAGCCTTACATTGGCTCTGTGTACGCGATTGCTGAAACTAGTGGTCGAAGACTTACAGAGTTCGTATATCGTGAAGTGGGCAATTACAAGAATGGTCTCGCGTCCGCAACAGATGGAAGACAGACTTATCTGCTGGATCTGAGCGGAAGGCCTGCTTCCGGGTATCCCCATGTAGAAGGTTCGGGTACGCTGGAGGTTGTGGCACCAGATCTGATTAAGGCGTATGTAGACCAGCGTTTATCGTATGTAAATCGGGCTGGACAGATCATCTGGCGGCAAAATACAATCGTTCCACTTCATCCGCCGTACCGTGTACGCGAAGAGAAGTACAAACCGAACAGGGATTACCTCGTATATTATCCGCAGGTGGAGGGATTAACGAACCAAGCGGAGCAGCTTGCGCTAAACGCCAAATTGAAGCAACTCTCGCAGGTGAAGCCGATTCCTGCCGATCAGCAGCTGGATTACACGTATACAGGGGATTTTGATATTACGTTCTATCAGCAGCAATTGCTGCAACTGCAACTCACAGGTTATAACTATCCGGCTGGTGCAGCGCATGGTATGCCTACGATGATCTATGCGATCATTAATCTGTCGAATGGTCAGTTGTATGCGTTGAAGGATCTATTTAAGCCGAATAGTGACTATGTAAAAGTGTTAAGCCAGATTGTGGGGGATCAGATCAAAAACGATCCTCAATACTCGTATGTGTTTCCGGACACTTATACAGGGATTAGCGCGGAACAGCCGTTTTTTGTCACAGCGGATGCGCTGCATCTCTACTTCAATCCATATGATATCGCGCCTTATGCGGCAGGGTTTCCAACGTTTACGATTCCTTTTGTCCAGATCAAGGATATCATTAATACAGAAGGTTCGTTCTGGAAAGCTTTCCATATGTGAGTGCCCATTCACAGGTTAAGCGATGAGGCCATATATCCAATATGGCTTCCCTTCCGGTACGTACACAAATTTGGGGGTCCAGCCAACATTTTAACGAAAATATACGCTAAGGACGTTAAGGCGCAAAGACAGCGAATTTTTCCTACTTTAAGCAAATGTCCGCTAAACACCATTAGCGGTCAACCAGCCGTCAAAATCGGGCATCACATGTCCGCTAATGTAGGCAGCAACGGGGGAGAAAACACGTCCGCTAATACTTAGCGTATAAAACAGTCAAAATGTTGGCGCTACCCCATATAGAACTACTATAAATCAATCATTCCATCCTTTACATACATCAATCCACTCTGAATAACTAGAGTATTTTTCTAATTGTTTTATTGTAAGTTCAATAGCACTATTGCTACTCCCGCAAGCTGGATAGATTGTCTCAAAACGTTTTAAAGATATGTCTAGATAAACAGAAACATCATTTTTAATAGCAAATGGACAAACACCTCCAATTGCATGACCAACCATATCAATGGCTTCATCAGGAGAAAGCATTTTTGCTTTTGTTTTGAAATACTCTTTGAATTTTTTGTTATCCACTTTTGCATCACCGGCGGCAACTACTAAAACAGCTTGTCCATTCACCATAAAAGAAAGTGTTTTCGCGATTCTCTCTGGCTCACAACCTAATGCAGATGCAGCCAAATCTACGGTTGCACTAGATACTTCAAATTCGTTAATTTGAGAATCCATACCATATTGTTTAAAAAAATCTTTTACTTTTTCAATTGCCATAATCATCACACCTCATTTTTAAATATTTTCTAGAAGATTTTTATCTTTTTCACTATTCATCAAATATACAATCATTTGTTCTATAAATTTCGAATTTACTATATATAGATGAAACTTGCCTAGGTTCTTGGGTAAAAAATCATGTTGTAAATGACACATGGTTCTTGATAGGGATTATTATAGGAATGAAAAACATTAGCGCGAAAGCGGAGTGCTTGCTTTTCTTTTAGTACATTTTTTTGTGTGTTGACTACCATTTCTAACATACCTTGTACCACAAAAACATATTCTTCCACACCATCAAGGTGCCTTTTAGATGGATGGTGACATCCAGGATCAAATTCGATATAGAATATTTCAACGTTACGGGTAGGGTCAAAAGGAAAAACAGGAAATGCTCTCATTTTTCCATCATCTTCAATGATAGCGTCTTTGGACCGTGTATCAACCACACTGCACTCATCTTCTAGCTCTTCCAATAATAAAGATAAAGGAACTTTTAAGCCCACTGCGATTTTCCAAAGAGTTGTAATAGTTGGTGAAGACTGCCCTCTTTCAATTTGTCCAAGCATAGGCTTACTTACATCAGTAAGTTTAGAAACATCTTCAAGTGTAAGATTTCTAGTTGCTCGTATTTCTTTTAACCGTTCTCCAATAGTTAATGCTGGCGATTGCATTGCATCACTCCTTTTGTATGTTATAGCATGTTAAAATATAATATAACATACTAACAGTTGAATTCAATAGGCGACAGTGTCGGCAATCGGATTGATGATTTCCACTCTTGTGTTATAGTCAAACTTTTTTAAAGGAACACTGGTAGGAATACTCACTTGAATCATGCGTCCTTCTTTGATTTCGTCTGATACCGTAGCGTCTTTATTTAATACAATGCCATTAGGTAATATTATAGCTGGGATTTTATACCGGCATTAGCACACCGATCACTTCCATTCTTCCGAATTTGACAGCAAACTCGAACGAGCGGGTAGTTGCGGCAAAGCAGAAAGGAGTTAGTACTGCTTGTTAACGGCATTACCTCGATCCAGCTGTTTTCCATGGTTTTACTTCCGTTTTTTGTAAAGAAAATGAGGAAGAACGCGGTAATGGTTATTGGTTTTATTCTGGCCGCGTTTGGCCAGGTGGTGATTTTGGCGGGCGATACGAACCTGAACCTGATCATTGCGGGTTGGATTCTCGGCGCATTATCCATTACACCGATCGATTGAAACCTTGGTCGCCATCATCGATGGCGGCTTTTTCTGCTTAATGATGTAAGTAATCCCTTCACATATTTATCCATACTAAATGAAAAATATTACGGGAGTTACAGATCAAAGAAGTCATATTTATCTATACAAGTAAAAAACGAAAACTTTCTCCAACAACACTTCTTTTGCTTGGCGAGAATGTAAATACTTCACCAGTCATTCTCAAGTTAAGTAATGAGGCCATATGTCCAATATGGCTTATAAGAAGCTGGGAGACAACAATAATCCGTGAAGAGGTATTATTGCTCCGTGAAGAGGTAGTGATCATTCAGGGCTCTATGAGATATTAATGTGCGTATATAGCACTGCACTATATTGAGAATGATTATTAGTATCAGGAGGGATGAGATGAACAACACATCTGAAGTGTCCAGGTTAATGCAAGTGACGAAGGAGCATAAAGGTCTGCTGATTACAGCAAGTATCTTCTCGACCCTGTCAAGTCTTTTGCAGATCGTTCCTTTTATCGGGGTGTACAAGATCGTCGAGGAATTGCTAACTCATGCGGGGAAACCTTCTGCCATGGACAGAGATCTGTTGATCTATTGGGGGATCGTCGCATTCGTAGCCCTGATTGCAGGGTTAATTGCGCTCTATATCGGGGGGATGTGTTCACACATCGCTGCGTTCAACATTTTGTACCAGCTCAGAGTAAGGCTTGCGGAGCATGTTGCCAAAGTACCCATGGGGTATCACACCCGGACGGCAACCGGGGAGCTGAAAAAGATCATCGAAGTCAGTGTGGAGAAAATCGAGAAGTTTATCGCCCATCAGTTGCCGGATCTGGTAAGTGCGATTGTCATCCCACTGATGCTGCTGGGTTACTTGTTTTGGCTCGATTATCGCATGGCGCTGACGCTTTTGGTTCCGATTGGAATCGGGTTCTGGCTCCAAAGTCGCCTCTTCCGCAGCGAACGCGGCCGTCAGGCTTATCGTGATTTTCAACTTGCCATCGAAGAGATGAATGCGACGGGTGTTGAATACGTGAGAGGTATGCCTGCAGTGAAAGTATTTGGGATTACAGCCGATTCATTTCTGACGTTCAAACAGGCGGTAACGCGATATCGGGATATTTCGTTGAAAATAACAGATTTGTGTAAAACATCTTACGGGCTGTTTTTTGTGATCATGATCTCGTTGTTCACCTTCATTGTACCCGTTGGCATTCTTTTATCGAGTGGTAATGCGGGGAATCAGTCGTTTGCGATTACGTTTATCCTCTTTCTGATCATTACCCCGAGTCTATCTGCTCCGTTATTGAAGTTAATGTATCTGGGTAGTGGGATGCGAGAGATTGTGGAAGGACAGAAACGGATTGAATCGGTGTTTGCCGAGCCGGTTGTACAAGAACCTGAGTTGCCTAAAGTGCCGGATACATATGAGGTTGCTTTTCGGCAGGTATCTTTTGCTTATGAACGCAAGGAGAGCGAAGCATATAAACCCGTACTTGATCAGATTGATTTTGTAGCCAAAGCAGGAGAGATGACCGCACTTGTCGGGCCTTCTGGTGGAGGGAAGTCAACCATTGCCAATCTATTGCTTCGATTCTGGGATGTGCAGGAAGGTGAGATTACGATTGGTGGAATTCCGATCCAGGAGATGGGAACGGAGAAACTGATGGATACCGTGTCCTTTGTATTTCAGGATGTACATCTGTTCTACGATACAATTGAAGAAAATATTCGGATGGGTAATACATCGGCTTCACGACAGGACGTTATAGCTGCGGCTCGAACCGCCTGCTGTCATGAATTTATCGAGAAACTGGATGCCGGATATGATACCAAAATTGGTGAAGGCGGTACGTACCTGTCCGGCGGTGAAGCACAGCGAATTGCGATAGCACGGGCGTTGCTCAAAAATGCTCCCATTCTGGTCCTGGATGAGGCGACAGCCTATGCGGATGCAGAGAATGAACACAAGATTCAGCAAGGTCTGGCCCAATTGGTTCAAGGCAAAACGGTGCTGATTATTGCTCATCGTCTAACAACGATTCGTGCAGCAGAGCAAATTCTCGTGATCCGAAAGGGAACGATTGCCGAGCGTGGGACACATGATCAACTACGTGCATTAGGCGGGGTATACGAGCACATGTGGCAGGCCCATATCAGTGCAGCTTCCTGGAAGCTTGGAGGTGCAGGGCGATGAAGAATTATTTATACAATATATCTGGTGGTAATCCTCGTAGTCTGCTTCCTTCGGTCATTGCAGCGATTCTCGACGGGATCGCGAAGATTGTTCCTGCGGCGCTGCTTGTGGATATATTCAATACGATCTATACGTCTTTCGCTGATCCGGACAACGGACTGGATATCAACCGCATGTGGATGGTCTGCTGCATCCTGTTTGCCTGGCTTCTGGTGGAATATGCGGCTTACGCTTCACTCTATGACAAGACTTATCGTGCAGCATACAGCCTCGCGGCCTCAGGAAGGTTGAAGCTGGCAGAACATATTCGCCATCTGTCGTTAGGTTTTTTCGGGAAACGTGATCCTGGGGATCTGACGAACCTGATCCTGAGTGATTATGGTCAGGTGGAGCACACGATCTCTCACAATCTGTCGCAGCTGATCAGTGCGATTGTTCTTCCGGTACTTGCTTTTGGCGGACTTCTGTTGGTGGATTGGAGAATGGCCGTAGCCATGTTTGTTGCGGTTCCCTTAGGTGTAGCGCTGTTATGGCTTACGGATTCCATTCAGGCACGACTGAGTGAGAACCATGTTCGAGCCAAAAACGAAGCCGCCAGTCGGCTGCAGGAATACCTGAGCGGTATTCGTGAGATTAAGGCCCACAATATGGGGGGCAAACGATTTGAACGGCTGCTTCGTTCTTTTGACGAATTAAAATCAGCTTCCATTCGGTTGGAAGGTATCATGGGACCGATGATCATGGGAGCGATGTTGCTCGCACGATCAGGGATGACGTGGATGATTCTGGTGGGCAGTTATTTGCTTGCAGGCGGTGAGTTCTCCTTACCGGTATTTCTGTTATTTTTGCTGGTAGGCACAAAGGTATTTGAACCGTTGACGGTTGTACTGATGAGTTATGGGGAGATGCGGTACTCCGCGTATAGTGCAAGACGCATTATGGATGTGCAGCAGGAGGCCCCGATGGCAGGAAAGGGAGATGTGCGGCCCAATCAGGAGATTTCATTTGACCAGGTAACCTTTGGATATGATGATCAGCAACCGGTGTTGAAAGACTTGTCGTTTACGATTGAGCCGCATACCATTACTGCCCTGGTTGGCCCATCTGGTAGTGGTAAAAGTACAGTCACACGTCTCATTGCTCGCTTCTGGGATGTTCAGCAAGGAACCATTCGCATTGGTGACAGACCCGTTGATCAGATGGACCCCGAGAAGCTGTTGCAGGATATCTCCGTGGTCTTCCAGGACGTGTATCTGTTCCAGGATACGATCGGCAACAACATTCGTGTAGGGAAGAAAGACGCTACGCAATTCGAGATTGAAGAGGCAGCACGCAGAGCGTGTTGTCATGAGTTTATCTCCAGTCTGCCTCAGGGATACGATACGCTTGTTGGCGAGGGTGGATCGACGTTATCTGGTGGGGAGAAACAGCGTATTTCCATTGCACGTGCCTTGTTGAAAAATGCATCGATCGTATTGCTCGACGAAGCCACGGCTTCACTTGATCCGGAGAACGAAGCCGCAGTGCAGCAAGCGATTAATGAGTTGGTCGCGGACAAGACGGTTATTTTGATTGCACACCGATTAAAGACCATTCAAAATGCCGATCAGATCCTTGTATTGGACCAAGGTCAGCTTGTAGAGCAGGGAACTCATGCGCAATTGCTAAATTACTCAGGCATCTATGCTCGTCTGTGGCAATTACAACAGGATGCGGAAGGCTGGCAGGTGAAAGTGAACGGATAATGTGGCCGATGAGATAGATAAAGAACTGAAGTAACTGAAGTAAATGAGCCTAATGTGGCTAATGAACTGACATAAAAGGAGAATGACAACGATGTTTAAACGAATTCCTGTATGGATTGCACTATGCTGTATGCTCACCTTGGCGGCCTGTGGAACAACCCAGACGACCAGCGAAGTGAACAGCCCCTCCGAGGGAACGGTAAAAGCAACGACCAAAGTGATTACCAACCCAAATGGAGAAGAGATTACAATTCCCCTGAGTCCGGAGCGCATTGTCGATCTATCCGGCTCGACAGAAGAGCTATTGATCCTTGGCAAAACGCCTGTAGCGACGATGAGCGCTGACTATGGCAACCCGGAGGAACTCACGCCAACCATTAAGGATCAGCTGAGTGCAGATACGGTTAATCTGGGGTGGTATGGTTTCCCGTTCAGCATTGAAGCTATAGCGGGTGCTAATCCGGACCTGATTATTCTGGGTAAGGATTTTAACACGGATCAGTATGAAACCTTATCCAAAATTGCGCCTACGATTGCATTGCCGTACTCCTACTATGATTGGAGAGAGAGACTGACATTCCTGGCAGATACGTTTGAAGAAGAAAGCAAGAAAGATGACTATTTGGCCAAATATGATGCAAAATCTGCAGAGTGGAAACAAAAACTGGCGACGGCTGTAAACGGTGAATCATTTGCCGTGATCGAAACCTATCCAAACAATCTGGTCATCTATTCGAATAAAGGTGCAGCCGAGATGTTATACAGTGAATGGGGCCTGAAGCGCACAGAAGGTATCCCTGATCCAGAGGGCTGGGGAGGCAAAGAGATCGCCCTGGAGGCTTTAGTTACCGTTAATCCGGATCGTTTGCTGTTGATGGAGAATAGTGAGAACAAGATGGTAGACAGCAAGGTGTGGAATAACATGAACGCCGTAAAGAACGGCAAGATCTATAAAATTTCCAATGTGGATAACTACAATTATTCCTACACAGCCATCGGGAGAATGGAGCTTATGGACCGCTTGGGTACGATGATTTTGGAAGGGCAAAAGTAGTCGTTGGATTAGAGCATATACGGTACTATGGATTAAGTTTAACCGACCCTATTGGCGGCCTATGTGAATTGTGTAATTTGTTCGAAATCATGTAACTTAAGTGCTTCTGGCTGCGTTTAGACATTGGGGTGATCTGATGTTGGTGAACGCGGTTCAACGGTACATGGTATTAGGACTTATATTTATCGGGATAAGCTTAACGGCATTCCTCGTTCTTGAAAGGATTGAAGGATACCATATTACATCGACAGAGTATTACGGTTTACGTAATGCAGGGGGCCTGATATATATTTTGTCGCTCATCCTGGGATTCGGTCACTATTTACTCGCTTTTTATGTTGTTATTTTTAGCCCGATCTCATGGCTGCTGCGGAAATATGTATGTTTTCTTACAGTGAGAACTATCATATATATGGGTGGTTTTGGATGGGGCGGGTTGTGGGTTTTTGATCTCATGTACAATCCATATTTCGTGAATGGATACCATCTGAACCGAATGTCATCGATATGGATCTTTGCCATCGCCGGTATAGTCTATGCTATCGTGGATAATAAGGTTTGGCGAAGAGGGCAGATGCAGAATGAACAGAAGGTTACTTAACAAAAGTTGAGTAGCTTTCTTGTTTACATAACTATTATTGTGTTGATGTTTGAGGCAAAAGCCACATTAATCAAAAAGGATTATGTAAGAGTATGTATGTGACATGAACAACGGTTAAGATAATTCGAAAGTTTGTTATAATATTCACAAAGGGTGCAAATGAAAAGAAATAGGAGTTATATCGTAAATAGGTAAAATTTTCTGTTATACTATCTGAGTTGTGTACATAAAGTTAGATATTTTATGAAGGGAGTTCATGAAGTAATTTAGCTGTTTAGTTTAAAATTGTAGTTTGGAGGAAAGCATTTTGTATAAAGCAGGTTTTTGGATTAGATTAGGAGCAAGTGTGTTGGATAGTCTTATTATTTCAATTCCGTTAGTAATTATTGCAGGTGTGCTTACGGGCAACTTTGATGCGGATGAGCCGATTGCCAAACTACTTAGTGCGTTATACTCAATTTTATTACCAGTTTACTGGTATGGTCGAACCATCGGAAAACGTATATGTGGAATTCGAATCCGTAAATACGATACACACGAACCGCCAAAAATTGGTACGATGCTAATGCGAGTTGTTGTGGCTGGACTTGTGTATGTAATAACTTTGGGTATCGGAATTATTGTGAGTGCTTTTATGGTCGGTATGCGTGAGGATCGACGTGCAATACACGACTTTATTGCAGGAACAGAAGTAGTCTGGGATTAGTCGAGATTAAGTTTGGTAGAAGTTTAAAAAGGCTGCACAGATGTACGGTGAACTTAAAATGCTTGCATTAAAAGTCTTGATACTCAAGGCTTTTTTTCTTATGCACTAATCTTTACTTCACAAAATAAATGAAGTTAAGATTAGTGCATAGCTTAAAAATGAACATAAACTTCTTGCATAACTTCCAGCAATAGGTTAATCTATTTTCAATGAATAATGGAATTAATTTCAAGGGGTGATTTATGTATAGTCCAATCCCATTAACTAAATCAGAAAAAACAGGAGTCGGCTACTGGGAAGGCTACAGTCCTAAACTTAAGCGAGATGTCACCCTCCTGGGTGATCTAGAATACGATTACTGGCTCTTTATTGAAACAGATCCTAGAATTCTGTCGTATTGTGAAAGACCAATTTTAATTGAATCCTCCTTCACAAGTAAAATTATCACCTCCGTACCTAGTCATTGGGTGAAATATCAAGATAACACCGAAGCAATCATCAAAGTTAGATTTTCAAAAGTAGAGACGTCAAAAAATGAAAAATTTAAAAAACAGTTGTTAATAGAAGAACAATGGTGTAAAGAAAAAAATATTAAACATTGTGTTGTAAATGATCAAGAAATTCGCTCTAACCCTCTTCTTCTCTCCAACAAGAAACTTCTTATCTCAATGGTGTCTAATAGGCAGCATCCAATTGATACAGACATACATCTAATCTCTCAATTACTTAGTCTTAAAAAAATAACTATACAGGAATTAAAAGCTAGTTTAGATAGTAAGGTTCCTTTTTCACGAGTAACTGAGGGCGTTTGCTGGATGATTTATAAAGGATTTATTAAAAGTAGTTTAGATAGAGCTCCAATAGGTCCAAAATTGGAGGTGTGGATCGATGAGTAAAAGAAAATTAATAGAGAACACTGAATTAGGTCATGCTATCGACTTATCACAGTGGTCTACAGTTAACATTGATAAATTATCCAAACAGAATCAAATTGTTTATGAGAAGAGAAAGAAAGCCGTAGAAATGTATTTTGCTGATCATTCTCATTTTGAAATAGAAGATAAGACAGGACTGCATCGTAACGAAGTGGCCCGATTGGTTAAAAGATGTCTTGCACTCGATGCTCAAAAGGTTCCATGGGGATACAGGGCCCTGATACCTAACAAAAGAGTAACCGTTTATAAGCGTGAAAATCTTCCAAATGCTGAATTTGAATCATCTGGTATGAACGGATCTTTTGAACTCTTACTTGAAACATATCCTAATATCCGTGATGAAATTCATCGGTTGTATTACAGAAAAAAATCACGCTCTGTCTCAGATCCTGTTACAAGAGGTAAAGACATTCACAGAGCCATGGTAAAGGAATGTCGGAAAGTTGGTTTGAAAGCACCCAATGATTATCCGTTTAATACAAAGGAAGTGGCGAGGCGAAGTCTATACTCTTATCTTAAAACTTTAGAAGACCACGATATCAACAAAGCCTCAGGTCGATACGGTCAGGATATATCCAAGTTAATCAAGAGCACTGGTTCTGATGAAGTGTACAGACAGATCATAAGACCCTATGAGCAAGTACAGTTTGATGGCCATAAAATTGATCTACATGCTGTTTTAGTTCTAAAGACTCCTGAAGGTGATGATATTTATACCGTTATAGATAGAATTTGGTTACTTGTTATCTTTGATGTAGGTACTCGGACCATTTTGGGACACTATTTGAGTTTTAACCGTGAATATTCTTCAACCGATGTTTTACATTGTATTCGTAATAGTGTTGTACCTTGGGTACCTAGAACTTTGACAATCCCAGGATTGCAATATCCCACTGATGGAGGCTATCCCTCTAAGATCATTGAAGAAACTCAGTGGGCAATATGGGATGAAATTCTTTATGATCAGGCAAAGGCTAACTTGGCCACTATAGTCAAAGACAGATTAAAACAAGTTGTAAAGTGTAGAGTGAATCCTGGGAAAGTTGGTTTTCCTATTAAAAGAGCTCATATCGAAAGATGGTTCGGTATTTTTGAAGAAAATGGATTTCACAGATTACCTAGTACAACAGGTAGCAGTCCAAAGGATCCGAGAAGGGCGAATCCTTCTAAATTAGCTAAGAAGCATCGTATAACTGTACAGCATGTTGAGGAATTGGTTGATGTTATGGTTGCAGACTACAACGGTACGGAGCATGAAGGAGTGAACTTTATGACGCCACTTGAAACAATGAAAAGTCGGCTTCAAAATTATTCTGTAAACCAACTACCAGAGGAGCAGAGGAACGAAGTAGCTTTTTTATCTTTACAAACAACACGTGAAATCAAAGGTGATGTTAAGCATGGTCGACGTCCATATATTCAATATGAAAATGTTAGGTACACAAGCTCATTGCTTTCTCGTTCGCCTGGTTTAATTGGGAAAAAAGTCGATATTTTTGTTAATGTGGATGACCTACGTGTAATAAGAGCATTTCTACCTGATGGTTCCGAATTAGGAAAACTAAAAGCAGCAGGAAAGTGGGGTATTACACCGCATACCTTACAGGTTCGTAGAGAGATATTTAGGCTTAAGCGAAAAAAACTAATACGTTATTCTTCTTCAGAAAACCCAATAGAAGTTTATCAAAAATTTCTAGGAGAAGGAGCAAAAACAAGCAGTAGAAAGGCTGGAAAAGCATACGAACTGTCCAGAAATCAAGAAAGAAATAAAGATGTCTTACTTGAGCAAGATGATCATATAGATCTGCCAAGTTTGCCAGGTGAGGTTTGTCAAACTGAAGTTAATTCTAATACTACAATTTCCACGAATCCTAAAAAAATAGTAAAACCGACAGGGGAGGATATACATGGAGATTCAAGGAAATTTAGAAGAGCTATTATCTACTGAAAAAGAACAAAATTCTCCTTTAAGTTTAAAACGCCCACTACTGCCCAAAGGGGCTCATCCTGTTGAAACTGGTAAATACGATATCCCTACCAATGAAATTAACAATCTTTATGCAAGGGTGAAGGAAAGTATTGAAGACCGATTACCCGGAACTGTTGTCCATGGTAGACCACGCTTAGGAAAAACCCGTGCCATTGCTTATCTAATGAAAGCATTACCTATGGATTTTGAAAAATTGCCAATGTACAATTTGTTATGTCGGGAGCATACAAAACCAAATGAAGATGTTTTTTTTACGGAAATATTAAAGGATATAAGACATGGGTTTTACTCTTCAAGGAATGCTGTTGTTAAGCGGGAGAGGTTATTGAAATTTCTTATTGAACAAGCGGATGCTGCTGGACAAAATCGAACTGTATTTTTTTTAGATGATGCACAAAGGCTTCATGAAATTCAATATGGCTGGTTAATGGATATTTCTAATGAATTAGATCGTTATGGGATAAATCTAACCGTATTTTTGGTCGGTCAGAACGAGCTGCTTAATCAAAGATCTGTCTTTTTCGAAGAAGAAAAGTATCAAATTATTGGAAGATTTATGGTAGAACCATATAAATTTCATGGAATTAGATCAGAGGATGATTTGAATGAGTGCTTGCTTTGTTACGATGAGGGGGCCTTTTACCCATACGATTCTGCGTGGTCGTTCACGAGATATTATTTTCCTGAAAGTTTTGAGAAAGAAGGATTCAGGCTGAGTAATTATGCAAAACAACTTTTTGATGTTTTTGTTTCATTGAGACAAGAAGCTGGGATCAGCAAGTCATTCGAAATTCCGATGCAGTATGTAACTAGAACAATAGAATATGCTTTAAAAAAATATGGGTGTGATGGAACTGATGTAGAGGATCTGAATCAAGCCCTATGGAAAAGAGCAATCAAAAGCTCAGGCTATATAGAAGCAGAAATCTATAGAGGTCCAGATTGATGAGTCCGTCTAAAGATGTTTATACATGGAGGACAAATTGGATAAAGCCCTATGAATCGCCTTGGAGTATATTTGAAAAATTTAAAAGCGCTAATGAAGTTCTGGATTTAGATATTATTAGGAAGTTTGGAATAGATGAGGTGAAAAATCTTCGTGTTATTAGACCTAGTCATTATGATTTAGTTAAAATGTTCTCTTTAAATGAACGGTTAATTAAAGACGTATTTGGTACTGACCTTGTTCAAAGAAATCGTAAAGCTTTAGATGAATTAATAAGGGTTCTACCTCAAGACCATTTATTAGGTATAGTTAGTCCATGGGAAAGTGTTTATCTAAGAGAAAAATTGTACTTTTGTGTGCAATGTTTAGAGCAAGGTTATCACTCAATATTTCATCAGTTTAAACTATTGCATCATTGTCCGTTCCACAATAAAAAACTCATACAATGTTGTCCAGAGTGCGGCTCTGAATATGACTACTCATTATCCAATAAAATGTTTGATTCTCCATTTATATGTATTTGTGGATATGAATATTGTCAAATAAACCAAAATCAACTTTTTTATGATACATGGAATCTACCCCAAGAACATTACAATACACTTCCATCTGAGCTTCATCAATGGCTAACATTAACAAGTTCTCAGAAGTCGAGGCTAAAAAAAATGTACTTTATTCCTCATATCGATTTAGAGAAACACCCGAATGCATTAATTCAGTTTTTAACTGCTGCAAAAAAAGAGATTAATATCCCGGGATATAACTTTGTTGAGAGTAGTAAAAATATAAAAAAATTAAGAAGTTTTGAAGAAAGAGAGATTGCTTTGAAATATTCAAAAAAAGGTGATTTTCCAAATCTTAACGATTTTTATATCAAAAAGGCTAGATTTGATAAATTGCAAAAAGAATATTATCAAAATTATAAACAGATTATAGCCGGTGTCTCCAAGCACATAAGGCAAACAATCTTAATTGAACATAAATCTTGTTTGTATGAAATGAAAAATTTCCAAGGGCGTGGACCAATTTGTAGTTATGCTTATGCATATATAGCTTGGCGTAGAACCATTCAAAATTTCGATCATTTCTCATTAGTCGATAATATGGGGCGTCCTAAACGTCTTAATAAACCTATCTTTGAGTATCCCTCAAGTGCTTACTTTCTTTATGACCTATATGATCAATGGAATAACCAGATAGATGATATTACCTTGAGTAGTCGAGCGGCCACGAAATGGTTGTTAAATCGAATCTTGGTTCAATTTTTGCTAAAGTGGTTTGATAACTGGCTTCAACATTCTAAAGAATTCATTTCAGAAGGGATTATGCCAGCAGTTCCTCAATTTAAAGATAAGTATCCTCTATTTATTGCTGTTTTCTCAAATGAGAGTAATGAAGAACTTGAATTTCATTGGTGGGACGATAAAAGAAAATATGATGAGCTTGCGTGCCCATTTTCAAAGAACAAGTGAGTTCATAAAGGTATAGGAAACTGTTTCATAACCTATACCCAGACCTTTTAATTCTCTTTTTCTAAATTCATAATATCGAATAATTCTATAGCTAAAGTCTTAGAACTTGAAATACCTTTTAAATATTTAAAAGGACCATATATAGACCAATCAATCTTTTTTAAGCGTTTCACTGACTTAATAAATTCTTGATGGTCTATTTGTGTTGAGTTTTCTTTCTTACAGTGGAATAGCATTTTGGATGCTGCCATTGCTAATGCATCCAAACATACGATATGAGTAAGTTTGTATTCTTTATAGTTTAACCATTCATGAGGATATTCTTGACGCATTATATTAAAGAATACAAGAACAATATCTACCTTTTCGTGTTTTGATAAGTTAGTAACTCCAGTGTCTTTGAAAAAATACTTTAACATACGATAAAGATTCTGAAGAGTAATATGTCTTCCTTTACTACGTTTACCTGTGATACTACCAATATGATAGAAAGGACTATCGTTTAATATCAACAGCTCAGTAGACATCCAGCTTAGCTCGTCGTTTTCTCTTTTCAAAAACTTACTTAGAGAAGTACCTAGCCCTTTGGCTTTTGTATTAATTATATCAAAGAATTGAATTTCTTCATCGTCATCTAAATAATGAAACACCATGAAGGGAACATTTATTTCTGATTGTGTTTCCTTCGTATAACGTTTTATACCACCTAGCCGGTGCTGTCCATCCATTAAAGATGCTTTACTCTTGCAGAATAATCTTCCAAACATTGGTCTACTAGAATCATACGCTGTGAATTCCCACATACCGGATGCATTCAATAGAATTGGTGTGAATAATGCATTATCCCCTTTGGAAAGGTATAACGCAAATTCATCAACACGTTTTTGATCAACTGGCCGTTGATATCCTTTTCCAGATGGGTCGTTATATGGTTTAACATAGGTTAAATCCACAGCAATTGAGGATGGAAACGCGCTTTGATAAGCGATTTTTCCCCTCATTTTAGTTTGAACTACATTTTCTATAACTATTTGATGAGGTAATTGTCTCATGAAGTACACTCCTATAGGAATTTTATTGTATCTAATTAAAATATATATCTTAAAATATATAATTACTAATGGTAATATATAGTTTGAGTATATTTATTTCATACATAAGTACACCTACTCTTAAAAGAGAGGTGATTGTACTTATGATAAAAATCAGTGCTTTCGTAGGTGAGCGAATAAAATCGTTAAGGAAATCAAAAGGATTGACCCAAGCGAACTTAGGTGAACAAGTAGATCTCCCACAGCCTTATATTGGTGGGATTGAAAAAGGGGAGAGAAACATTTCTTTGGAGACCCTGCAGAAACTAATTGAAGCTTTAGATGTTACACCAGCAGAATTATTCCGTCATTTTGAAAATGAACTACCAAACAAAGAGATGTTTGAAATCTTAGACAGGATTAACGAGGTTCTTTCACAAAGAAATATTGAAGAAATTAGAATAGTTGAGAACTTTATTTATGATCTTCTTAAAACAATTGATAAATTGAAAATTTCTAGTTAAATCTGTTCTTTAGTTATGTTCATTAAAGCAGTTTAATTAATATTTAGTTCTAAAGGGAAAACTTGTTTTCTATTTCCTATATTTCTAAAAAATTATTATCCAAGAGGTGTAAATAATCAAATGATAGAGAAGATTAGATTAAAAGAAATCGCATCTTATAATAATTTTGGTGTTAAACTAGAAAATCTTAAAAATGTCAACTTCATCTTTGGAAATAATGGATCTGGCAAGACAACATTATCAGAGTTTATTCGAAATCCCGTAAATTTCCCAAGTTGTTCTATGGAGTGGAAAGGCAACCCAATGACCACATGCGTTTATAATCGTAATTTCGTAAATGAGAACTTCTTAAGTAATTCCATTAAGGGTATTTTCACACTTGGCAAGGAATCTGTAGATTTACAAACAAAGATTGACGAGTTAAAGGAAAATATTATTAAGCATGATGAAGAGATCAGAAAGAAAAGAATACTACTACGAGAAAAAAGTCACGACAGATCGGTTATTGTCGATGAGTTTAAGGAAAAGTGCTGGAGGCTAAAGAAAAGCATTGATCCGGATTTTAAAGAGTTAATTGAGGGGTATAGAAATTCTAAAGAGAAATTCATGCAAAAATGTATAGAGGAATCAAAACTAATAACTTCCACAACCAGCATAAGAACTTTGGAGGAAATTAAGATTCTTAAGGAAGGTTTATATAATGGAAAGGTCGAGCTAGTAGCAATGCCTACACTAATCAATTATGATAATACTCTTGAAAGCGATCCAATTTTTAAAAATAAAATTATTGGAAAAGAAGATGTAGACATCGCAAGGCTTATAACAAAATTAGGAATAAGCGATTGGGTTAAACAAGGAATACTAAAAATCCATGATACAGATGGGATTTGTCCATTTTGTCAGCAATTACTTCCAGATTACTTTACAGAACAAATAAATTTATATTTCGATGATACATATGAACAAAATATTGAAAAACTCGGAAATTCATCTGAAAATTATTTGTTGCACACAGAAGAAATTATCTCTAAAATCAAATCGTTTTGTAATGTTCACTCCACTAATACTTTTGTAGATCTTGAGGAAATAAATTCAACATTACGTTTAATTGAATCAAAACATGAAGAAAATAAATTACTTTTAAAACAGAAAATCAAAGAGCCAAGCAGAAGCATCGAATTGGTTAAAATTTCAGAATTAGTTCAATTACTAAATATTTCAATAACAGAATCAGTAATAAAAATCGAACACCATAACAAACGTATGGAGAATATAAAGCTTGAGCGAGAAAAATTATCAGCGGAAATCTGGTTATACATAGCAGATCAAATAAGCGAAGGCTTAAAAATTTTTGATAATATTATAGCAGATAAAGATAAGATGATCAGAGGCATTGAAAATTCCATATCAAAAAAAATCGAGTATAAAATCTCTCATGAAAAAGAACTGGCTATAAATCAACAACAGATAACAAGCGTCGAACACTCGGTAAATGAAATAAATAAATACTTAAATTCTTTTGGCTTTAAAAACTTTAAGTTAGCAGCAGCTACCGAGGAAGGAAATTATAAAATCATCCGTGAGAATGGTGAAGATGTAAAAGATACACTAAGTGAAGGAGAGAAAACATTTATTACTTTTCTCTATTTTTATCAATTATTAAAAGGTAGTAACGACATCAGTAAAATCACTACAAATAAAGTTGTTGTAATAGATGACCCAATATCTAGCTTAGATAGTAGTGTTCTCTTTATGGTGAGCAGTTTAGTGCGTGAAATCATGTTTGAGGTTAATATGGGTAAGTCAGATATTAAACAATTATTTATATTAACTCATAATATATACTTTCATAAAGAAATAACTTTTAACAAAGGCTCCAAAAGGTTTGGAGAAGGGACTTATTGGATAATAAGGAAAGATAACAATATTTCATCAGTAAAATATTTTGAGGAAAACCCTATAAGTACTTCTTATGAACTCCTATGGAAAGAACTTAAATATTCAGATAATATCAGTTTTGTCTCTATCCAAAATAGTATGAGGAGAATACTCGAAAACTATTTTAAATTTTACGGTGGTATCAGTCTTGATGTACTTGAAGATAAGTTTGATCACGAGGAAAGAATGATCTGCCGATCCCTAATATCTTGGGTTAACGATGGTTCTCATTTCATTAGCGAAGATTTGTATGTAGAAAATAATACAGATTTAATTCAAAAATACCTTGTTGTGTTTAAAGAGATTTTCATAAAGAATGGTCATTCTGCTCATTATTCCATGATGATGAAGGAAAATGTTGAACCAGTCTCTCCTGAAGACGAAATCGAGGATTCCAAACAAAGTATGCAGGAGATCTTATCTGGAGTACAGGAAGTTGCAAGTGTAATTTCCGAGTAAGAAATGCTTTCCGTATTTATCAACGAAAAAAACGCATATAGTGGTTAATCCGTATGGGTATTGCTATTAGGTAGCTAATTGTCCTTAACTCACATTATAAGTAAAAGCGTGAACTTAATTAGTGAATAAAAAATGCCTTCATAATGGTATTATCCCCTGTTAGTAGACAGTGAAAAAAGAGGACATGTTACAATGAGCTCAAACTCCAGTGAAGAAAGTCCAAACCTTTAATCGATATAGCGAAGAATCGAAGAAAGAGGCGGTTCGTTTGCTGTCTCAGGAATTATTGTTCCATTCAAGGTCGCTATTTTAGCGGCGTTTTTATGTAATCGGTAAAAGTTCATGATCCGATTGCTGATTAGGTTTATAACTGATCTGTTTCCACCCGTTAAATCATTAAGCTAACGGGCAGGATAATTCAAATTGAACAAGGGTATAATTTCACCAAAAAAGAGGTGCAATTTGTTCCTAGCACATAGCATATGCTCAGTGTACTTTCTTGGAAAGAAGTTGTTAATATGACATTGAAAACATCACATTGTATGGGTTTGGATGAAAAAAACTCTCTTTTGGGAGAGTTTTTTTTGAAGGTATTTCATTTCATGATGAAACCAGAAATAAGCTGAAGATATTACGTAACGGTGATCGTTCCATAATACATGTACATGCCACAATTGAATTGGTACGTTCCAGGCATCAAATCATTTAAAGTCACGAAGTTATCTCCCTTTTCGAGATACACATCTAATCCTAAATCGGTAGATTCAATGCTCCTTATACAAGTATAACCTGAGTGTTTTATGAAATTTATTTTTGTTGGAACACCTGCTTTTATCTTTATATTTTCTTGACTGAAGCCTTTAGATGTTACATCAACTGAAACGATTTGATACCCTGCATTTTCTTGAACGGTACTTTGATCACTTGATTGTGAGTTTTGTGATTGAATTGCAGTGGTTTGGTTATCGTATAACTGGAAAAACAGTAGTATCCCGATCGAAAGGGTTCCAAAACCAACCATAAGTACACCCGAAATAAATGGTAAACTAATGCCATTTTTCTTGGTTTCATGAGTTTGGCTCGTTTCTTGATTGGCCAATTGGAGAACAACGCTCAAAATAAAAATAAAAAGGATGTCAATAAATAACACCATTATATAAGAAAAACTCACCATGGCCCCAAGCATTGCACCCATCAATCCACCCATGATTCCTGCAAGCATCCCATCCAAAGCAGCCAATAGGCTTACAGGTTTTCCAATGAAGTATCCCGCTCCCAAACCAAACAAAATGGCGATTATTGATGGGACTTCTAAACTGTGTTGAAACACTATTCCTAATTGAAAACCGAGTGCAAGACTAGATATCATACCAACGGTCATTGCAATCATCATACCAGCCATACCTGCAAGTTTCTCTTTTCGTTTATAGGTAACTAAACCAATGTATCCAGTGAATAATATAATCATAACTATGCTTAATATGGTTAATATCACATTTTTACCCCCTTAACATCTGGTGACTGAGATAGAGTGAAGATTGTAGTTTCTATTCAATGTAAAGATCGATCTGATAATATATAAAATTTTATATAGTTCTGTACTACGAATTGTAGTGCAATTATTGAAATTACAATAGATCAAATTTCAATAATTCAATAATTGTTCATACATTTATGGCGAAATTGGTCTGTAAGCGAAAAATCAGGATGTTTGATGAGCAATGAGGATTATACGAAAAATGTGTAGTAGCACATCATAAGCCGGCCCGGTATCGGGCCGGCTATAAAACATGGGCGAGGGCTTTTTGTTTATTTTATTTGGCTCACAATATACTCCGCATCTGCTCCAACGCCTCCGATCAGAGCCGAGCCTCTGGATGACTGCCAAGGGATTCCTAGAAAAAACAACCCCTGAACATCACTTACGCCTCTTTGATGCCGCACCCCGCCTTTTTCATTAAATAGCGTTTTTTCTTTGATCCAGGTGTAGTCTGTACGAAAACCGGTAGCCCATATCACATTATCAACCTGCAATTTGCTGCCATCTTCGAACTGCACATGTCGATCCATAACTTGAACCGCCCGTGGTACAAGTTTGATTTTTTTATTACGGATCATCTTTTTAAGGTCTTTACCGAAAATAGGGTCGGCTTTCTTTTGAATAAACTTGCCCAATTTGCTTTCAGCACTGACATTCATGATCCCCAATCTTCTGAACCAAGAAAAAATACTCGTTCCCATGACTTGCAAAGGCATGAAGTGTAATGGACGGCCAACGGATAAAAAAACGTCCCGATCCTTGGCCAACTCCACCGCAATTTGTGCTCCTGAATTTCCGGCACCAATGACGATAACAGTTCCTTTGTTCAATCGTTTGGGATGGGAGTACGCCGAAGTGTGAATTTGAAATACGCTTTCATGGAATTGATCAGTAGCTAAAGGTATGTAAGGTGACTGAAACGGGCCCGTGGCTACAATGACATTAGTTGCTTTTAACATCCCCTTGCTTGTATATACATCGAAACTTTGCTCGGCTGCTTTAAGCGAAATCACTTCCGTAGATAGCTGAATTGGCAATGTAAAGGTAGTAGCATAATTCTCCAAGTAAGTCGAAATTTCATTCTTGGTTGCATATCCGTTCGGATCGCCTTCTAGCGGCAAGCCTGGTAGCGAACTGTACGATCTTGGTGTAAACAACGTTAAACTATCATAACGTTGTCTCCATGATTCCCCTATGCGATTAGACTTGTCAATTAATAAAAACCGAAGGTTTCGATTCTTTAAAAAATATGCTGCGGCAAGACCAGCCTGTCCCGCACCAATAACAATGACATCGTATCGTTTTATCCTGGCTCTCTCCCTTAAAGTCCATTTATTTCAATCTCTTATTGCATAACTGAATGAAGGTAATCTACACCTACGAACAAAGATGTGGTTGAGCATTGACGTATACATTAGTGAATGCTAATATGATTAACATATTAATAGAAACTAATATATAATGCAATACTTTACCGTACAATGATGTGAAGTAAAGAAACGGAGTGATTGGCCATGTCTGAACAAAATCATCCGAATTCCTGTTGTTCTGAAACGGAAGGATGCAACTCATCAGCAAAACAACCGGAGCCACAACAAGAAGTTCAGCAGGAAAGTTGTTGCTCAAGCCATTCCTGCACCGATTCCATTCAACCCAGCGTCAAACCAGGCACTACGTTTAAACAGCAGATTCAGTTCACGGTAACTTCCAAACCAACGAAAAAAAGTGACCGCTGTGCGGATGAAAAAGACTGTTGCAGTGCGGGGCAAGAAAAAAGCAAAGAAGACTCTTGTTGTTCCAGCTCTGAAGCTTCCGTTCCAAGGGTCTCTGAGTCCGAATTGAAATTAGTTACAGGACAGATGCTTCAATATCGTGTTCTGGGCATGGATTGTTCTTCTTGTGCTGAAACGATTCAAAAGAGCATCTCCCGCATGGAAGGTACAGGAGAGGTTCAAGTGAATTTCAGCACGGCCAAGATGAGTGTTGCCGTCTCCAATCCATCCATCGGAAATCGAATTGAATCACAAGTTAAAAAATTGGGTATTCCATGAACCGATTGCTCCTAAACAAACCGGTCAGATCTATGTCATTGAAGACATGGATTGCGGGGCTTGTGCCGTAACCTTGGAAAAACATATGCTCAAGTTTCCTGAAGTCCGTGAAGTTAACGTAAACTTCTCGACGGGAAAGATGCGGATCGATCATGATTTAACGAATGATAAAGTGAAGGAAGAGGTATCCAAAGCGGGGTTCAGGGCGTTGTTGCCTAACAATAGTCGGTCTTCATCTGATACGGTGGAAGAGAAATCGAAGAAGCCAATACCAGCAACCTTGTACTCCGGCATATTTTTGGTTATGGGATTTGTGGGCTCGTACGGCAATGTATCGGAAATGCTCCTCACATTGCTCTATGCCCTGGCTATCGGTATAGGTGGATACAAACCTGCCCGAAGTGCCTATTATGCAGTACGAAGCGTTTCACTCGACATGAACGTATTGATGACCGTTGCGGCTGTGGGCGCCGCACTGATTGGCGAATGGTTCGAAGGCGCCACGGTCGTTTTCCTGTTCTCGTTAGGGAACACCCTGCAGAATAGAGCGATCGAAAAAACAAGAAAATCCATTCGTGGTCTAATGAACTTGGCTCCTCCGGAAGCATGGGTCAAACAAGGGCAACAATTGGTGCGCACACCCGTAGAAGACATTCATATCGGGGATGTCATCGTCATCAAGCCGGGTGAAAAAATACCGCTGGACGGTGAAGTTACAAGGGGTCACTCTGTGGTCAATCAGGCTCCAATTACCGGTGAATCCATCCCTGTAGAGAAGGAACCTAGAAGTATTGTTTATGCAGGCTCGGTAAACGAAAGTGGTTCTCTTGAGGTAAGCGTCACAAAATTGGTGGAAGATACCACGATTGCGAGAATCATTCATCTGGTGGAGGAAGCACAAGAGAAAAAAGCCCCTTCGCAAGCCTTCGTAGACCGTTTTGCACGAATTTATTCCCCGATTACATTTGCTATCGCTCTTTTAATAATGGTAATCCCTCCTCTGTTTGGATGGGGCACTTGGGGCGATTGGTTCTACCGGGGGCTTGAGTTGCTTGTCGTGGCGTGTCCTTGTGCATTGGTCATCTCCACACCGGTCGCCATCGTGTCTGCCATCGGGAACGCAGCCAGAAACGGCGTGCTGATCAAAGGCGGAACGTTCCTAGAGGTTGCCGGTTCGATCAAGGCGATTGCCTTTGATAAAACAGGAACACTGACTGTGGGTAAACCCCAGGTATCTGCGTTATTTACGCAAAAGGTCTCCGAAGAAGAATTACTTCGCATTGCGTTAACGATTGAAGAGCATTCGCAACATCCAATCGCATCAGCCATCGTGGAGTACGCGAAGCAGCGGGAACTATCCCCGCTCCAAGGTGAACAATACGGAGCTCTCGTGGGTAAAGGTGCGTATGCAACCATTCAAGGCACCGAATATTTCGCTGGTAATCCAAAGCTATTTCAAGAAATGGGCGTACCGATGGTGCACCTGGAAGAGCAGGCTTCCCGACTCCAACAGGAAGGAAACACCTTGATCCTTGTCGGTACGCAATCCAATCTGCTCGGCATGATAGCCGTGTCTGATGCAATTCGGGAGACTACAATAACCACGATGCAGGCGCTGAAACAATCGGGCATCGAGCAAGTCGTGATGCTTACCGGAGACAATGAGGGCACGGCACGCAAAATAGCAAGGGAAGCTGGACTTGATCGTTATTTCGCCGAATTGCTTCCAGAAGACAAGGTCTCCGCAGTAGAGCAGCTTCAAAAAGAAGGCAAGCTTGTGGCCATGGTAGGAGATGGGATTAATGATGCTCCTGCGCTGGCTACAGCCAACTTGGGTATTGCAATGGGAGGAGCCGGCACGGATACGGCCATGGAAACAGCAGACATTGTCCTGATGGCCGATAATTTGGAAAAACTTCCTCATACGATGAAACTTAGCCGCAAAGCGCTTCGAATCATTAAGCAAAATATCTGGTTTTCGCTGTTGGTAAAAGTCGTTGCTCTTTCTTTCATTTTCCCTGGCTGGTTAACCTTATGGGCAGCCGTGATGAGTGACACAGGAGCAGCATTGCTGGTGATTTTGAACAGCATGAGATTGCTGCGAATGAGAAGCTAAGATCAGAACGTTATTTAGAGACGAGGTAAAGTTCTGAAACAAGAAGCTCAGCATTCGCGAAACTTGATCATTGCTACGTTACTGAGTGCGTTATTGCGGAGAGTAGGATAAATCATATATGACTACTCCCAGATCAACCCTGTAATTTGGGAATTCCACGAGTAGTTGTTTGAAGCTCATAAGCCTTAAACCTTGAAGTACAACGGTTGAATTGAATCTTCTATGGCAACATGCTAAATTTAAATTAGTATCAATAGTGTAAGGTTTGGGGGGATAAAAATTGAATACAACCGGCTGTGAGGTAAAAGCCAAGTTTCTGAGAGGATTCAGCGACAAAACGAGGTTGCTAATTCTAGATTCCATACATCAGGAAGAAAAAACGGTTTCGCAAATTGTAGAAGAGCTTGGGGGCAACCAATCCAACATTTCGCAGCATCTCGCCTGTTTAAAAGGATGTGGAATTATCATAAGCAGACAGGAAGGAAAGTACATCTATTATTCCTTAAGAAATGAACAGATCAGAAACCTATTGCAAGTCATGGATGATGTGTATGCACAAGTGGAGAATGAAGTAGCCTCATGCGATAGAAATGAAGCGTTGAACCTATAAATTTAACTGTCATGTACTTTTGACAGAAAATAACCTAAGAAGCTGATTCCTTCAGGAATCGGCTTCTTGTCGCTGGTAGCAGGATTATTTACCGAGGTGCAATTTTTGCTGAATTGTACTCTAAGCATTCGAAGGTTTTCGTAGAAGAACATTATGACTGGTTATTGAACAATACATATACGATACGATGCTTAAAGTAACTTCTCCATTGCCATCACATCTACAAAATTCCCCTCTAGAACGCCTTGATTCTGAAATACACCTACTTCTCGGTATCCAGTTCTATGATATAAGCTCTGACCTAGCGTATTAAATGGAAAAGTGAAAAGAACAAACTTATAAAAGTTATTCTGCTTACCGATTTCCTCTAATTTCCCAAGCAACTGTTTGCCTATCCCTTTGCCGCGATGATCACGATGAATATAAAGCGAAAGGTCACCGACACCGTTATAAGCGCTTCTAGGATTGTATACGTTAATGGAAGCCCATCCGATAACGTATTTGTTCAGTTCAGCGACGAGTACGGTGTAGCGTCCCTGGTGTTTTTTAAACCATTCATACATATACACCTCATCTTTTAACTCGGTTTCTAGCGTGGCAACGCGGTCTTCAATACCTTGGTTATAAATAGTCAAAATGCTCCCCAGATCCACTTCGGTAGCTTGTCGCAATATTACCATGATGATCCTCCTACGTTTTGTTCTTTACAGGTTTTTATACCATAATGTAATTTGAAATGGGAAGGGGTAGAGGGAAAACAAAAAAAACATTTGCATTTTGCAAATAATAAAGGTATAACTATAACAAGAGGTGAGGGAATTGGAAAACAACTTAAGAGAGATGTTTCAGATCATGACACGGCGTTTTGGATTATTGGATAAAAACTGTTGCACCGCAGGAGGGTTGGATATTTCACTCGTTCAAAGTCATATCATTTATGAAATTGATCGTAAACATAATCCCTCCATTCAGCAGGTGGCAGATGCACTTTCCATTGACATCACAACGTTTAGCCGTCAGGTTCAAAGTCTCGTGAAGTTGGGATTGGTTCAAAAAACGCCATTACCAGAAGATCGGCGGATTTACATATTATCCTTGACTACACAAGGTAAATTTGTCGCTACGGTCATTGATGAGCAGATGAATGATTATTTAAAAGAAGTCTTTTCGCATATGTCTGAGTTTGAACGTGATATGGTGATCAATGCTGTCAAACTACTAAACGAGAGTATGGCGAAATCTAGCGTATGCTGTACACCACTGGGATAATAATTACTTATCCCATTTACTTAATATAATACTTGCAAAATGCAATTAATTCCGAGGAGGAAACTATCATGCTTAAAAGTATCCCTGTTAACCAAGTGAACTGCTGCGAATCACCAGTAAAAGAAACAAACAAATTACCTGTTGCGATCATTGGAGCTGGACCGGTTGGTCTTGCGGCAGCAGCACAACTCATTTCAAAAGGTGAGCCATTTGTGTTGTTTGAAGCTGGAGATGAAGTAGGGGCGAACATTAGAAAATGGGAACATGTACGTCTGTTCTCACCTTGGGAATATAACATCGATAAAGCTGCTAAACAATTGCTGCTTTCCTCGAATTGGGTCGCTCCTCAAAACGGAACCATCCCAACGGGTAAGGAGATTGTTGAGCATTATCTAAAACCTTTGGCTGCACTACCTGAAGTAAGTCCATACATGCATTTGAATACGAAAGTTACTGCGATCAGTCGTAAAGGGTTAAGCAAAGTGAAAACAAGTGGACGCGAGAAACTTCCGTTTGTCATCCATGTTGAACAAAACGGATCCCCGTTTATTTATGAGGCGCGGGCAGTTATCGATGCTTCCGGAACATGGTCCAATCCAAACCCGCTTCGTTCAGACGGTATCTTTTCAGAAGAAGAAAAAGCGATGGAAAGCCACATTTCATACGGTATTCCTGCTGTATTAGGGAAAGAGAAAAATCGTTATAAAGGCAAGAAAGTTCTTGTTGTAGGAAGCGGACATTCTGCGATCAACACTTTGCTTGAACTTGCAGAGCTTCAAAAAGAGGAATCGGGAACTGAGATTGTTTGGGCAATTCGTAAGGCGAATATTGAAGATGTGTATGGCGGTCGAGAATTAGATGGGCTACAGGCAAGAGGAGAGCTAGGTACCAGAATTCAAAAGGTGGTTGAATCCGGTGCAGTAAAAGTCATGACAGCATTTCATATTGAAGAACTTAAACAACAGGGTGGAAAGATAAAGGTTTCTGGAACCATTCGAAATGAAAAAGTGGTTATTGATCACATCGATGAAATTGTAGGTAACACAGGTTCTCGTCCTGACTTATCGATTGTCCGCGAAGTAAGGGTACTTACCGACCCAAGCCTAGACTGCGTTTATGAGCTCGCTCCATTAATTGATCCCAATATACACAGCTGCGGTACAGTTAGACCTCATGGCGAAAAGGAACTACGTCAACTTGAAAAGGACTTTTATATCGTGGGTGCCAAAAGTTATGGAAGAGCGCCAACCTTCTTAATGGCAACAGGATATGAGCAAGTCAGATCCATTGTAGCAGCTTTAGTGGGAGATATGGAGTCAGCACAAAAAGTAGAGCTGGAACTGCCGGAGACAGGTGTATGCAGTCTTGGTGCTAGTGGTGCAGACAGCTGCTGTGAACCCGTTCAAGTAGAGGTAGCATCTTCGAATTGCTGCTCTCCTTCAAAAACCGAAAAAGCAGGATTAAATTCTTGCTGCGGATAAAACAAGAACTCAGAGCTACTGCATCCGTAACGTGATGCAGTAGCTCTTTATAGAAGGAGGGAGAACAATTGAACAACATGATTTATGATTGCATCGTTATTGGTGGTGGTCAATCCGGTTTGGCAGCAGCATATTACTTACAGCAAGCTAAACGGAGTTTTATCTTACTTGAAAAAAGCGATGAGCATTTAGGATCATGGGCAAATTATTATGATAGCTTAACCTTGTTCTCACCCGCAGCGTACTCCTCATTGCCAGGACTTGCATTTCCAGGCGGTGCAAATGTTTATCCGCGCAGGGATGAAGTTGTGCAATACTTAAAGTCTTATGCGGCTACATTTAAGTTTCCAATATACTCAGGGCAAGAAGTTATCAAGGTGGATAAGGAAGGAAATATCTATACGGTCCATACTTTGAGCGGAGAACAGTTTGGTACCAGGTCCATCATTTGCGCAAGTGAGGCATTTGTGAATCCTCATACTCCAGTCATTCCTGGAATGGATCAATTTAAGGGGGAAATACTTCATGCCAAGGACTACCGAAATGAGGGCGAGTTTAAAAACAAACGGATCGTTGTTGTGGGAGGAGGGAATTCAGCTGTCCAAATAGCCGTTGAACTTGCTAGGACGGCTCATGTTACGATTGCATCCAGAAGTCCAATCAAATTTAAGCCGCAGGTCATTGCGGGGAAAGATATTCACTTTTGGCTAACCATACTTAGACTGGATCAATCCACTTGGGGAAAACGGCTATTGCAAAAAAGTAGTGATGGAATCCTTGATACTGGCATCTACAAAAATGCCATCGATCAAGGTAAGCCTGATGCCAAACCTATGTTTAAAGCCTTTACGGAAAATGGAATAGAGTGGGCAGATCATACTCGTGAAGATGTGGATGCAGTTATTTTTGCTACAGGTTATATTCCGAATTTTGAATATCTTAGCGGATTAAATGTTCTTAATTCTTCGGGTATTCCTTTAAAGCAATCTACTGAAAATATTCATTTTGTAGGTATACCCTGGCAGACGTCATTTGCTTCGGCGACGATTCGAGGTGCAGGGAAAGATGCGAAAGAAGCTGTGCGATCGCTTATGAAAAAATTGTAAGCACACAATATATTCGTGGTTGATTATATAAGTGATTCATTATATGATTATATCACTAAATGAAGTCAACGAAGATAAGCACAGGGGAGGTACATATGGAACAACAAATTCAGGAGATAGCTGAAGCATATAAGCTATTAGCTGATAAAACGCGGTTAACCATCGTTGCATTGCTGAAAGAACAGGAACTTTGTGTATGTGATATTACGGACATTATTGGGATGTCTCAACCAAACGCCAGTCAACATCTCCGGAAACTAAAGTCCGCCGGTTTTCTTAATGAGAAGAAAAAAGGGCAGTGGGTGTACTATTCCCTTAATCCAGAAGCAGAAGCATATGTTCAGTGTGTGTATCCGTACCTGCCTTCCATGAAAGAAAAAATAGCAGGATTGAAAAACTGCTGCGGCCCTCAGGAGGAAGCATGACCATCATCGCGATTTTAATCTTTTTGCTTACACTCACTTTTGTAATATGGCAACCAAAGGGGCTTAATATCGGGTGGTCAGCATCTGCTGGAGCTGTTCTCGCTCTCCTATTTGGAGTCGTAAGTCTATCCGATGTGGGTACGGTTACAGGGATAGTATGGAATGCGACGCTTGCTTTCGTGGCCATTATTCTGATTTCACTTATTCTAGATGAAATCGGCTTTTTTGAATGGGCTGCACTACACATGGCAAGGCTCGCAAGAGGAAATGGTAAGCTGATGTTCGTTTATGTTGTTCTTCTTGGTGCAGGGGTAGCAGCGTTCTTTGCGAATGACGGTGCCGCACTGATATTAACGCCTATTGTGCTTGCCATGGTCCGAGCGCTCAAGTTTGATCAAAAGATGATTTTGCCTTTTATTATTGCAAGTGGTTTTATTGCAGACACAACTTCGCTCCCACTTATAGTCAGCAATCTTGTCAATATTGTTTCAGCTGATTACTTTGGTATTGGTTTTGTGGAGTATGCCAGTCGGATGATTATCCCTAATTTCTTTTCCATATTAGCGAGTCTTCTGGTCTTGTTCTTGTTCTTGTTCTTCAGAAAAAGTATTCCTGGGAACTACGAAGTCAGTCAGCTCAAAAAGCCAGTTGATGCAATCAAAGACAAGAAGCTGTTCAAATTCTCTTGGGTGATTTTAGCTGTGCTACTTGTCGCGTACCTGATGAGTGAATTTATTCAAGTGCCGGTTTCAGTCATCGCTGGGGTTATTGCAATCTTGTTTATTTTGGCCGCACGCCGCAGTCAGGCAATACAAACGTGGAAGCTCATCAAAGGGGCTCCATGGGCAGTCGTGATTTTCTCCATTGGTATGTACGTCGTCGTCGTTTATGGACTACGAAATGTAGGATTAACGGATGAACTTGGGAAGGTCATTCAAGCTATTGCCGACAAGGGGCTCTACATCTCCACAATCGGCATGGGATTCCTAGCTGCTATATTGTCTTCGGTCATGAACAATATGCCCACAGTGATGATTGATGCGCTTGCTATTGATGGGACCAATACACAAGGTGTCATTCGAGAATCCCTGATTTATGCCAATATTATCGGCAGTGACTTGGGTCCTAAAATCACTCCGATCGGTTCACTTGCAACACTTTTATGGTTGCACGTACTGTCCCGTAAGGATGTAAAAATTACGTGGGGAAGTTATTTCAAAATTGGGATTGTGCTCACCATCCCAACGCTCTTTATCACGTTAACAGGACTGTATTTGTGGCTACACTTGATTCATTCAACAAACATAAACGTGTGGTTAATGATTGCCGTAATCACAGTAGTATTGGTTGTTATCGCTATGAGCTTTAAAGCTTTGATTAATCCAAAAATGGGCGTAGCGAAAATAAAAATAAGCCAACCCGAAGATAAAGGAGATCAATAATTTTGAATAACAAACCACTTGTTTACTTTTTGTGTACAGGAAACTCTTGCAGGAGCCAAATCGCCGATGGATTTTTGAAGGCACTCGGTAGTGATAAATACGAGGTGAGAAGTGCAGGGTTAGAGGCGCATGGCTTAAATCCTCGTGCTGTTCAAACGATGAAAGAAGCTGAAATCGATATTTCAAATCATACATCGGATGTCATTGATCCTGAAATATTAAAACAAGCAGATTACATCATCACGCTTTGCGGTCATGCCAACGATAATTGTCCAGTTGTACGTAATGACAAAGCTGAAAGATGGCACTGGGGCTTCGATGATCCAGCCAAGGCTACAGGTAAAGAGGAAGAAATCTCAGCTACTTTCGCTGAGGTTCGTGATTCAATCAAAGCTCGTATAGAGCAGTTTTTGAAAGAAGGTAAGTAAAATGAATCATGCCAAAAAGGAGTACCATGCACTCATTGCTGACAAAATCTTTATGGGCGGAGCTGCAGACGTGGAGGCAATGGTTCTTAACGAAGGCATTGAAGTCGTGGTGGATCTGCGGGAAGAAGCAACAGAGTGTGCGTATCCTGCAGATCATGTGAAATGGGTGAAAGTTCCGCTTGATGACAACACAAAAGAAAATGAAGCCGAGCTTTTTAAACATGCGATCGATGAGGTTGTTGGAGCCTATAACGCCGGCAAGAAAGTTGCCTTTCACTGTGGAGGAGGCAAGGGCAGAACAGGGACCGTTGCAGCCGGGATATTGTTAGAACTAGGGTTGGCGAATACATTTGAAGCTGCTGAGATCAAGGCAAAAAGCATCAGAAGTATCATCAATATTAAGCCTATGCAAAAGGAATTATTACAAAAAATATATTCTAAATAGATTTGATAAAGTGAATTAGGAAACAATATCGTCCGGATTTTGCTTTCGGGGAACGATAGCTCACTAAATCCAAGGAAGCAGCTGACCAATGTGATCGGCTGCTTTTGTTCAACTAACGGGCAGGATAGTTGAATTAAACAAGGGTAGAATATCACCAAAAAACTAGAGGTTGAAATTTGTTCCTAGTGTACATTCTAGAAAAGAAGTTGTTAAAAAGCTCAAATCAATTGGAGGATCTTCACAATATCTTCAAAGTTTTTGGGTAAAATGTTATAGGAATCGATTAAACCCACCCATAAGAACAAAAAAAATAAAAGTGAAGGTGTGTGAAAGTAGTGAAAAAATCACTTATTTTACTTAGCTTGGCAGTTATATTGGTGTTGAGTGCTTGTGGGAACAAGGAAAACAACAACAATTCCAACGCGGCTACAGAAAGCGAGCACTCGAATATGGGTGAGATGGATCATTCAGGATCGGGTGAGGTTCCGGAGGGCATAAAGGATGCCGAGAATCCGACTTATAAAGTTGGAGACGAAGTCGTCATTCAAGCTGATCACATGGAGGGCATGAACGGAGCAAAGGCCACAGTAGTAGGCGCATATGATACGGTAGCATACACAGTAACTTTTACTCCGACTACTGGAGGAGACCCAATACCAGATCACAAGTGGGTTATTCAAGAAGAAATCAAAGATGCAGGCAGTGAGCCCTTAAAAGAAGGGGACAAGGTTACCCTTGAAGCTGATCATATGGAAGGCATGATGGGTGCTGAGGCCACTATTGACTCAGCTGAGAGAACAACGGTTTATATGGTCGATTATACACCAGCAACCGGTGGAAACCCGGTTAAAAATCACCAATGGTTAGTAGAAAGTGAACTTTCTACAAAATAGCTCTTTATGATGAATGACGTCAGAAATGACGTCATTCTTTCTTATGCTGCAATATGTATAGCAAAGTTAAACTACATACTTTATAGATAGTCATGTTCAAGACCTCAAATGTATATATCTAGTTTTTAATGTGAGGAGAAGATATGTGACTTGAAGGTTTCGAAGTAGCATATCTTTCAGAAGTTCTAGCCCCTTAGTCGCTAACCATCGTTGGTATACACATGAAAAGAAAAAGTAAAAAATTGCGTTAGAGAACAGGCAATTAATTCAATAAGATCGATATATAAAAATAGGAAGGCTTTCAAAGACCTTTCTATTTCTATTGCCGGTAAGGGGAGGGCATTTGTTCTATTCTATGAAAAAAGCGAATAGAAATGGTAGAGACAATACGAAAAGGAAGTGAGGAACGAAATGGCTCGAAGAAAAAGAAGGAGTAAGTTAGTCGTTTTTACTTTTCTAGCATCTTTCATAATCTCCTTGAAGGTTATCCCTATGTACATTGACTTCATTCCTGAAGAGGAAAGCCTACTTCCACGCAACCAGGTAAAGGTGAACAACATTACTTCAGATCAAACAGTTGGAATAAAATCTAAAGAAGTAACCAAACTGAGTAAGGATAATCAGACTTCTAAAGATAAGATAACCAACCCAACGACTAAAACAGAAAATGAAAATACAAACCATGAGCATGTGACTAAGAAGCCAAATAACATAACCGTAACGAAAAACACAGACCAGCAAAAAAGTGGTTCTAGATCTACACAACCACAAATTCTTATTTATCATACTCATAACCGTGAATCTTGGTTACCCGAGCTGCAAGGCAAAACCTCTGCAGATGAAGCATTTGACTCTAATATTAATGTCACCTTACTAGGAGAGGACCTCACTAAAAAACTAATAGCGAAGGGGATGAATGTGATTCAATCTACTGATGATTATCCAAGTATAGTCAAGAACTTCGATTACGCTAAATCGTATAGTTATTCGAAGGATACATTGAGTCAGGAATTGTCTAATCATAAATCAATTGACTATGTGTTTGATATCCATCGTGACTCACAACCCAAAGAGCAGACGACCATAGAGTTTGATAAACTTAACTATGCACAATTATATTTTGTCGTAGGAAAAGAAAATCCCAATTGGCAAGAAACGATGGAGTTTGCCACCAAATTACAAAATAAATTAAATAAGAAGATACCCGGAATATCAAAGGGGATATACTCAAAAGATCATTCTAGCGGTAATGGACAATACAACCAATCGCTTGCTGACTCTAGTGCCCTAATCGAAATCGGTGGTGTAGAAAATGTACTTGAAGAAAATTATAGAACGATTTCAATCTTGGCCGATGTAATCCATCAAATCTGGCATGAAGACCATGGCTCAACCCTCTCATAATAGAAAATATACACTCACCCTAATTAGCTCTTGCTGATTGGGTTTTTTATTGATTTTCCCCCACTAAAAGCTAATCATGGGCTGATACATGAGGAATCGTGTTGACCATTGGCTACTGATGGCGCTTGCATATTAATCATTACATTTTGTAGATATAGAGTGTCCTCCTGTATATTTTCGTCAATACACGCAGAATCTTCACAATTTTTCTCTATACTGACCTAAAATTATTTTAGACAAGGAGAATGACCCGTGCCAAAAAGAAAAAAAGGCTATCCCTGGGTGTTGGATTTTATCTCGCATTATCATTAATAGTGATTGTCGGTTTTATTTTCTGGGGGGAGAGTAGAGAAGACAGGGCTGCAAATTTGGATCTATTAACACCTCAGTCCACCACACATCCGCATATCTTTAGTTTTGCAGATGATGATACAACCATATGGATGGGAACTCATAATGGTATATATGAATTTATAGACCAAAAATGGCTGCGAACTAGTACAGAACTTATGACAAGTGATGTAATGGCAATTGAAACGAATCCCAATAATCCCATGAACATCTTTGTCGCGGGTCATGGTTTCCTGAAACGTTCTAATGATGGAGGGGAGACCTGGGAAACTACAGAGAATGGACTTCCAAATAAAGCAAAACCCAATGAGCCGGATGTGCACTACTTAGCGATGGACCCAAGGAATTCAAGTCGATTAATTGCGTTGTTGGCTAGTGCTGACAACAATGTGTATGAAACAAAGGATGGTGGGAAACAGTGGAACAAAATCGGAAGTATCCCCCAAGGGGCATATTCGATTTCTATACTTCCTTCGACTAAAGAGACCATTTTGGCAGCAACGGAAACAGGGCTGGTTCGCTATAATGTCAATGGCAGAGATTTGGAACAGATCCAGATTACAAACGAGCCGGCATATGGAGTACTGTCTTTGTTCGATGGAGGAACGATTATCATGACAGAAAGTGGATTTTTGAAATCTACTGATTTGGAAATGTGGTCTGAGCTTGACGTAGACTTAAATGGTGAGATGCCTTTGGGGATCAAAAGTTCAAAAAAAGATCCCAATCGGCTTATCATTGTGACAGATCAGTATTCGGTTTTTGAAAGCAATGATGGTGGAGAGAATTGGTCTTTAAGGGAATCGTGAAAGATGAAAGAATAAACCTAGGTATCTCCTTTATCATGACAAACAACTTAAATCGATTGTATATATAAACAAAAAAGCTTGAAATTTATACTATAGGGGGGTATTCTAAATTCATCAAACGGTGGACTTAAGTAAGAGTTGCTTAAATGAATCAGTCATATGAAATACATGAAGAGGGCTTTAAACAAAACGTATTCTTCATAACATTCAATAGATTAAAGGAGAAAAACAAGTGAACAATGAAAGATTGATGATTGCAGTTTCCCCACCGGTTCAAGTAGGAGGAAGCTTGTTTACTGCAGTGCAACTTTCAGCTATCAGTAAACTTATGGGTCCAGAGCAAAAGACCGAGATGACTCCGTTTAAACAATTTTATATTGAAGTATCGGCTGAATCGGAAGGCGTCGTAACTGAGAATCTTCGAAGCATTGGACTTGAGGTAAACCCTGCAGGTTATGCAACTAAGGCCCTGATCGCTTGCAATTTCTGTAGAGGACCTGAAGATTCCGGACTAGACATTGCTCAAAAGTTAAATCAAGCTATAGCTGGGATATTGACACCGACACCTCTGAAGATCGGATATGCTGGCTGTGCGCTCGGGACTAGTGAACCCCTCTTGAGAGATATCGGAATCGTTAAAATGAAAGACAAATTCGATATATATATAGGTGGAGATCCAAAGGGAATCAAAGCTTCTTTGGCTGAACTTTTTCTAGTTGGTTTAACGGAAACGGAAGTAACAAAAACGGTAATGAAAATAATCGATTATTACAAAATTCATGCAAAAGGTAAAGAAAAATTCAGTAAGTTTTTGAAGAGAATCACTGCTGAAGAATTAAAGAGAATGCTTTAATTCTATAGTAATTGGCAAAAATAAAATTAAAGCACTGCAAGTGGGAACCGTCTAATACCAAATGAAGTGCATAGTACTGTGCAACGTGAAAAACAATTCGTCCTTTCTGAGTCAAAATTTTATTAGTCGCCATAATGGCGACTGTTTTGTTTTCCTAATATGATTTCAAAAGGTGATATATTCGGTGTGGAATAAAATTCATTTAAAACTCAGCTTTACCATTTTCAGCTTGTTTATTGGGATTTTAATTTTGCTAAGCATTGTACTTAACCTTATATTCACGAATTTTTTGTCATCAAAGGTACACGATGAAGCCAATGAGTTAGCAGCACATTTGTCTACTATGCTTGAGGAGCAAGGTAACAGTGCGGAACAAATGGCCGATTTTACAGGCGTCCAGATGTACATCTTGAGTTCACAAGGAAGATTCATTGAATCAAAGACTTCAGACGCCTCCATTTATCCTAACTATATCTGGGATAATCGCAAATTGTTAGAGGGGAAGAAGGTGGAAAGAGAATTTACTTTTAATAACGAACTTTATCTGCTTCACGGTATCCCTGTAACCACTAATCCAACGGTAAAAGGGATTTACGTGATTAGTTCTCTAGAAAATATGAAGGATTCGATCCAAACGATTAGAAATTTACTGTTTATCACTGGATTTGGAGCACTGTTATTGGCGTTGGGTTGCATCTTTTTTCTATCCAAAAGATTATCGAATCCATTATTAAAAATTGAAAGTGCAACTCGCCAAATTGCCAAAGGAGAACTGAATCTTGAAATTCCTGTGGAAACTAAAGATGAGATTGGTTCATTGTCACAAGCCATAAACGACCTCGCTAAAGAATTAAAACAATATCGAGATAATCGTTCGGAGTTCTTTGCCAACGTCTCCCATGAATTGAAAACACCAATTACTTATATGGAAGGGTATGCAGACATATTGGCTAAAGATCTTGTGGAAAATGATGAAGAAAAGAAAAAATATCTACAAATCATCTCTGAGGAAGCACGACGTTTAAATGTAATCATAAATGATCTCTTTGAATTGTCTAAGATGGAAGAAGGTAAAATTGACTTAAAACTAATGTCTGTCGAACCCACTTCGATTATTCAAAGGTCTATAGATAAGGTTCAATTAAAAGCCAAAGAAAAAGATCTTACGATTCGAAGTAAGTTGAGTCCTGTACCTCATATTTTTGTAGATTCTAACCGACTGGAACAGATTATTTTAAATCTATTGGATAATGCCATTCGTTACACAGCCGAGGGGTACATTCAAGTTTCTTTAACTTCTGAAATAGGCGCGGTAGTGATAAGCATTTGCGATACGGGGCCCGGAATTTCAGCAGAAGAACTTCCAAATATATTTGAACGTTTTTACCGAGTTGAGAAATCGAGATCTCGGGCGTATGGAGGAACAGGATTGGGGCTTTCCATTGTTCAAAGTCTTGTTTTACAACAAGGAGGAACAATACATGTGGAAAGTAAAATTGGAGAGGGGACGCGATTTAAAGTAATTTTCCCGTCCATCACATCTTCTTCATTAAAATCACACAGCTTCAAAATATAATATGTAAAACAAATGAGCTAATGATAGTTGACATTTACGGTCAGAAACCGCATATTGCTAAAGATTAATGAAATGGATGGGATGACCATATGAATAAGTTGAAAGCATTAGTTATTGATGACGAATGGAATATGAGAAATCTGTTGCGAATTTATTTAACTAAAGAGGGTTTTGATATTACGGAAGCTCATAATGGAACCGAAGGACTGTCCTATCTTCAGAAAAATTCGTATCATGTCATTTTATTAGACGTTATGATGCCCGATATGGATGGATGGCATCTTTGTGAAAAAATCAGATCGTTTAGTGAAACACCTATATTGATGCTTACAGCTCGAGGGGATGTGAAGGATAAGGTACATGGGTTAGGTGCCGGTGCTGATGATTATATGGTGAAACCTGTAAATTCAGATGAACTCATTGCTCGCTTGTTTGCGCTTATTCGACGATCTTCACAGTCTCTAAGCCTCAAAGAAATCGGTAAAAAAATCATGTATACAGACATGATTATTTATCCAGATCGAAGACAGGTTATGGTACTTGACACAAATTTGGATTTGACCCAAAAAGAACTTGATATATTGCTTATATTGGCCGAGCATCCACAAAGAGTTTTCTCTAGAGATGAAATCATAGAACGTCTCTGGGGAAGTGACTTTTTTGGGGATAACCGAGTCGTAGACACCCATGTGAAAAATATCCGGGAGAAGTTGCAGTTGGCTGGCTTGGAACAGAATCCCATTCAAACGGTTTGGGGCATAGGGTATAAGTGGTTGTATAGTGTAGAGGAGCCTTGAACTTATAACTAGAATTCGGCAATACAAAAAGAACTTGTGCTAAGAAGCGATCCTCCCTAAGTTTAGCAGGAGACGGTCGTTTCTTTTCTTTTTTAGTATAAGATATACGAGAATTCCACATTAAATCCACACAATTTAACAATATAATATTCTATAGGTTACAAATATTTAACTATTTTTGCCGAATTTCGTATTGAAAACGGGGGAACCATTTGTTGGGTGAATTATTCTTGCAAGAAAAGAATATAGGGAGCCTTTAACCGAATCCTTAAGCTAACTCCGTAGGCATCTAAGGGAGGAACAAAAGTTTGAAGAAAGTTATTTTATCGGTGCTTGGAGCAGCAGTTTTATTTACCTCCACAGCAACAGGGGCATTTGCTAGTCAGGCAAAACTAACAGAAGAAATAAAAGAAGTGGTTGGAACGCCATACCTTTATGGTGGGACAACAACATCTGGTTTTGATTGTTCCGGTTTTATCCTGTATGTTTTTAATAAGTTTAAACTAGATTTGCCGCGCACTTCTAGTATGCAAGCAACAAAGGGATCGTTTGTAGAGAAAGAAGAACTACGCCCAGGGGATCTCGTTTTCTTTAATACGAATGGTCGCAGCATTTCCCATGCAGGTATTTATGTAGGTGACAATCAATTTGCACATTCATCAAGCAGTAAGGGTGTTCGAATTAGTAGCTTATCTGAAAGTTATTATAAAACCAAATATGTTACAGCTCGTCGAGTGGTTAGCGAGCAGAACTATCTTAAAATGGTTGACGATAGTCATTAAAATGGACAAGCCCGTGGGTAATTCACGGGTTTTTCCATTTTGTTTAGCAACTTGCCTCGAACAGATAAAGCCATTCTCAGTGAACTAAACCAATAAATAAGTAAATAACTTAACAAACTGTGATTTATGATGTGGACATTAACCTTTCACAGATTCCACATACATAAAAGCTAAACTAATCTTATATCGATTAGAGGAGAATAGCCCAATGTGTGGATTTGTAAGTTTATATAACAAGTATCGTATGCCAGTAGATGCAAATATTCTGCAACATATGACAGACTCCATAGCTCATCGTGGCCCAGATGATGAAGGGATGTATATCCATGATCATATCGGTCTGGGTTTTAGGAGACTAAGTATACTGGATATCGAGCACGGGGCACAGCCCATGACCAATGAGACCAAAGATATTTGGCTTGTATTCAATGGGGAGATTTATAATTATAAAGAGTTGAAGGATTGGTTAAGCCAAAAAGGTCATACATTTTATACAGATTCGGATACTGAAGTGCTGCTGAGGCTTTATGAAGACGTTGGAATTAAATGTGTCAGCTATTTACGGGGCATGTTTGGTTTCACCATATGGGATCGAAAAAAAGATCTTTTATTTGCGGCAAGGGATCATTTCGGGATAAAGCCTGTATATTTCAGTGAAACCGCCTTTGGATACATGATTGGTTCTGAAATTAAATCGATACTGGCTTCAGGTAGGATTGATCGGGAAGTAGATGAGAATGCACTATATCATTATCTTACATTTCAATATGTACCTGAACCTTCAACCATGTTCAAAGGAATCCATAAATTGAAAGCCGGCCATTATTTGATTGTACAGGATAATGAATTGATCATTAAACCGTATTACGAAGTGAAGTTTGAGCCAAATGAAAACAGGTCCTATTCCGATTTAGTAGAGGAGACTCGATCGGTAATAACGGAATCGGTGTGTATTCACAAGAACTCAGATGTCCCCAGGGGCGCATTCTTATCGGGCGGTATTGATTCAAGCAGTTTAGTTGGATTACTTCATCAATTGGAACCAACCCAAACATTCAGCGTTGGATTCGATATGCCGGGATATAGTGAATTGGATGATGCCAGAAAGACAGCCGCTTATTTTGGGACTGAGCATCATGAAATTCGGATTAATGCCCGCGACTATATAGATATACTACCTTCTCTAATATGGCATATGGATGAGCCAGTAGCAGACCCCTCAGCCGTGGGTCTCTACTTTGTATCGAGGTTGGCTAGTCAGCATGTTAAAATGGCCTTCTCAGGAGAGGGCGCGGATGAATTTTTTGGAGGCTACAACATTTATCAGGAACCATATGCTCTCCGTATGTTTCAGGATCTTCCAGGAAGATTGAGAAGTCTTGCAGGACATCTTGGAAGGTTAATGCCCGATGGCATGAAAGGCAAGGGATTTTTGGAAAGAGGTAGTCTTATTCTACAAGAACGTTACTTTGGGAATGCGAAAATTTTTATGGATCATGAAAAAGATAAGGTATTAGCACCATGGTTAACGGAGCAGGGGGTATGTGAACCGACTCTTCAGGTGACTAAGCCGCTTTATAACCAAGCGAAGTTATATGATGAAGTCACGCAGATGCAGTATATTGATATTCATACTTGGCTGCGTGGAAACATCCTAATGAAAGCAGATAAAATGTCTATGGCTAATTCCTTGGAACTTCGGGTTCCCTTTGTAGACACAAAAGTATTTGAATTAGCTGCTACAATTCCCACAAAGTATAAAGTTACACCTACAGCAACCAAATTATTGCTCCGTGAAGCTATGAAAGGTGTGGTTCCACCTGATGTACAGCACCGAAAAAAATTAGGTTTTCCTGTGCCTACCAGGGTATGGTTGAAAAGTGAATGGTACACATGGGCTAAAAATCTGATTATGACGGCAGACGTAGATCAATGGATCAATAAAACGTATGTCCTACAGCTACTTGAGATCCATAAGGAAGGGAAATTGGATGCAAGCCGTAAATTGTGGACCATCCTTGTATTTATCTTATGGCATCAAATATATATTGAAGATCGTGTGTATTCCTTTTCCGTTCCTTCTTCCAAAAGAATGATTTTGTAATCCTTTATCTTTAACAAAGTTCTCCAAAGGAGATGAGAAAACAAAAACGAAAAACGTTACTGTGCTGAACAAAAATGACCAACATTATTGAAAAGCTGATGGTATCAACCCCTCGAGATAGAGATCATGTTAAAATGAGCTCATTATACCGGGGGGATTTTCGTATGCCACCCAAATAGGGGAAAGCGATAAGCAATAGGACGGTTCGTCTGCTGGTGAAAGAGGGACAGATCAACAAACGAATGAAAGTGAAGTTTAAGATCAAGAGCTTGGACCAAATCAGGAGATAGAACGCAAAAATCCTCATTTTTGTTACTGTTGAGGAACTAAATCTAGAGAGACACTTAATTTGTAGCAGTAGGGCCTACATTTTGTCAGTATCGCTTGTTTTACAATCAGGGCATTTCCAAAACAAATGCGGCGTCACTCCTCGGTTGGATTCCGGAGAAGATCGCCGCATAATGGATTCTTCTGTTTTTTAGTATCTCATTGACTAGACTTGACATTTGTATCAGCAGATTATAATAGAGCGTGGAAAATGCTTCTCATTAATTATCCTTATTCAGCCACGTTATCTACATTCGGATCAGGTGTATAGTTACTTTCATAATCTGTATACACTACTTCCGTTACCATTCCCGCGGAAGCATGGTGCAAATCATGGCAATGGAACATCCAATCTCCTGGGTTATCGGCTTCAAAAGCAACAACGTAGGTTTCCCCTGGTTTAACATTTAGGGTATCCTTCATGATCGTTGACCCCTGATAGGGTTGACCATTTTTACTTAGTACTTGGAAAAATTGACCATGGAGATGCATGGGATGGTCATCCGTCTTGGACTGATTTACAAAAGTAACTTTGACCTTGTCACCTTTCTTGACTTGTATGACATCTGTATCCGGAAACACCTTTCCGTTGATTGTGTAAACCATTTCTCCGTCTTTCATCTCCGTATATAAATTCATAGTCACGTTCTGATCAAATGTTTGATTCAAAGAAAATTTAGGATTTGAAATGTTACCGTATTTCTCTAAATCAAACAGGGGAAGCGTGACAGAAGTATTAGAAATGTCATTTTGAACTTTTGAACCTTCATATTGGATAACGACTTTCATATTTTGTATCGGTGTTTCAGTTCCGTGTTCCTCAAGTAGCCAGGAGCCTGGATTGTCCGCTGTAAATTCAATATCATAACGTTCTCCAGGAGCAATAGAAAGTATTTGATCTTTAATCACCCCGGCTTCATTAATAGGCTGACCATCCGAAGCAATTACTTTAAAATTGTGGCCATGTAAGTGCATTTGATGACTGATAAATCCTGCATTAATTAGGCGAATTCTAACTTTATCTCCTTCTTTCACAGCTAGCTTCTCAATGGCAGGACCTGTTTTTCCGTTTACCGTGTATAGGTCATACATGCTCATATCATGTCCGCCCATACTCAACGTGTCCTCGTCCATATTCTTATCCGAATCGGACATATTCATTTCATTATGATCCATATCTTTCATATCCATGCTGTCGGAATCACCCATACTCATGTCGCCAGAACTCATCCATTCATCTAACATAAGAGTGTAGTCCCGGTCATAGTCATTTTTGAGTTCTTCAACAACAAGCGAACCATACAAGCCTTTATCCACTTGGTTTACACTGTCTTGGTGAGAATGGTACCAATAGGTACCGGGTACATTGGCTTTGAAAACATACGTAAATGTTTTACCTGGTTCAACAGCATCTTGTGTGACGCCAGGAATGCCATCCATATTATTGGGAACCGGGTAGCCGTGCCAATGAATGGAGACAGGCTGATTCAATTCATTTTTTAAATTGATTTTTACGTTATCTCCAACTTTTACACGGATTTGAGGTCCGGGGACAGAATTGTTGAATGTCCAAACTGGTAATATCTTACCTTTGGAAACTTCAAGATTGCTCTCTTGGGCAGTGATCGTGAATTCTTTACCGTTTACCACTGGAGTAGCAGATGTGAATTTCACGGCATTAGGACTGGAATTAACCGTTGTAGGATTATTCATGTTTGAGTGATCCATTTCTTCCATTTCATTGTTTTTAATAGCATTTGCACATCCCGTAGCAAAAATAGCAAAAGAACTAATTACGATAATTCTCTTTACAAGCATAGATTTTTTCATATATCTTTCCTCCATGTTTTGTATTTGTTTGGTAATAACAATAATAGTATAGATAATTTATGTAGAAATAATGTAGTTGATTTTCATTTTGTATAGTATAGGGGGGCTATAGTATAATAAACGTATATAGAAAAGGAGTGATCGGAACATGGGGGATTTAATTCAAGAGCAGGAGTCATGTAACACGGAAGAACGTAGAAGCCATCATTCTGAGAAAACAAAGAATAATTTGATTAGCCGGCTTAACAGAATTGAGGGACAAGTTAGAGGACTAAAGGGATTAATAGAAAAGGACACTTATTGTGATAATGTGCTGAATCAAATCTCTTCAGTCCAAGCAGCATTGAACGGGGTAGGTAAACTTTTGTTAGAGCATCACATGAAAAGCTGTGTAATGGAACGCATTCAGGAAGGTGAAAACGAAGTTATTGATGAATTATTAGTTACTATAAATAAATTAATCAAATAGTGTTGTAAACAAAAGAGGGTTCTTGCAACCCTTTTTTGTTTACAGAAAATATTTTGACAAATATACGGTAGGGGGGTAACCTAGAAAAAAGGAGGTGTGTACCTTGAATGACATTCCATTGGACAATATAGAACTAGTGTTCCATCAGTCTAAATATAGTTAATTTTTGGAACATCTGATATAGTCAAAGTAAAACGAGGTTATTTCATGAAAAGTCGAGACTATATCGTTAGCTTATCTCCTGAACAACAACAAGAATTGAAACAGATCTGCAGTGCAGGGACTTACACAGCGCGTTTTTTGGGGCGAGCCCAAATCCTTCTGTGGGCTGATGAAAATCGCTCAAATGGCAGACTTTCGGATGTAGAAATCGCCGAGCGTTTGCAGATACACACCAATACCGTGCATCTCGTTCGCAAGCGCTTTGCCGAGCAGGGACTTCAACCTGCGTTGGAGCGAAAAAAGCGTTTGACACCTCCGAATCCACCCAAGGTGACCGGTGAACTGGAAGCCCGGATTATCGCGCTCAGTTGCAGCGAACCTCCTGCCGGGAAAAGTCGTTGGTCTTTACGGATGCTCGCAGACAAAGCGGTTGAACTGAATTATATTGAAAGCCTTTCTTACGATACCGTGGATAAAATTTTAAAAAAACGAACTCAAGCCTCACCTTCGTAAAAGCTGGTGTATTCCACCCCAACAAAATGCCGCATTTGTGGCAGCGATGGAGGATGTGCTCGAAGTCTATCGCTTGCCTTACGATTCGAATTGTCCGGTGATTTGTATGGATGAAAAACCCTACCAGCTCGTGGACGAAGCACGAAATCCTATCCCGATGAAGCCTGCCAAACCGTTGAAAGAAGATGCCGAATATGTACGCAAGGGAACGTGTAGCATCTTCATCTTTATCGAACCGCTTGGAGGATGGCGTCATGTGAGTGTGCGATCCCGGCGCACGAGAATCGAATGGGCCGAAGAAATCCGCGAGTTACTTGACGTCCATTATCCCGATGCCCCGAAAGTCCGCTTGGTGATGGATAATCTGAATACCCATGCCATTGCATCGTTATATCAGGCATTTGAACCGGAAGAGGCTTTACGACTAGCGAAACGTTTGGACATTCACTATACCCCAAAACATGGAAGTTGGCTGAACGTCGCAGAGATTGAACTCAGTGTAATGACCCGTCAGTGCCTGGGTTGCCGAATCCCCTCAGAAACCGAACTGGCTCGCGAACTTTCGGCATGGGAAAACGAGCGTAACGCATCTCAAAAGGGAGTGGATTGGCAATTCACTACCGAGGATGCCCGAATTAAACTCAAACGATTATATCCACTTTTTAAAGACTGATGGAACACTAGGTTATTCATCCAAATACAATCGGAATCATATGCCTACTCGTCTAAACTTTATTGAAGGGCAGATAAGGGGATTCAAGGGTCTTATTGAGAAAGATAACTACTTGATCAAGATTGAATCAAATTTAGGCTGCTGAGGCAGCGCTAAATGGTATCAGCAACGTTCTTTTGAGAGGGCATATTCAGGACTGTGTGGTGGATCGGATTCAACAAGGCGATACTGAAGTGGGAATGAATTAATGAAAACAATTCAATCCATAATAAAATAACATATATTGAAATCACAATTAAAAGGGGAGGGTATTCGAAAATGGAAAATGTTACGATGAAAGTTAAAGGAATGTCGTGTGGACATTGTGTAAACTCAATAGAAGGGGCTCTGAATCAGATAGGAGCTGACGCAAAAGTGATTCTTGCCGACGAAAAAGTTGAAGTGAAATTTGATGAAACAAAACTTAAGCTCTCGGCTATTAAAGAAGCGATAGAAAATCAAGGTTACGACATAGTTGAATAACAACGTTTTTAGTCGATCTTCCTGAACTGTAAGATCACATAGAAGAAGGTGAAGCGTATGAATGTCGAGGTATATACAACACCAACTTGTGAAGATTGCAAAAATTTCAAAAAATTCTTAAATGATCATCAAATACCGTATACAGAGTTTAGTATAGCTGATAATCCAGAAAATGCTGTTATACTTCGTGAACGAACAGGTAAAAACTTGGTACCTACAATTTTCATTGATAATGAAGTTTATTTCGGATTTGTCTTCAATCGTCAAGAAATTGAGCAAAAACTTCTTGATTAGGAAAGGATATATAAAATCGATTTACTAACCTAAGGTATAGGTTATTTCTGCCAACTCACTAAGATGAAATTAGAGCATATGGGATTAAAATTTCTAAACCATTAAAACAGATTACACATGAATCCCTTATACTCTAGAGTAGTTGATTATCTTCTGAAATGCTCCATGAATAGAATATTTTTATATGGGGTATATATAGAATAGGGGACTACCCTAAATTTATATATAAAGGAGATTTATTAATGTCACATCAAAAGTACAAAGAGTGTATTGAAGAGTGTTTAAAATGTATGGTCGCATGTAATCATTGTTATGTTTCTTGTTTGGATGAGGAGCATGTGGGAATGATGAAGGAATGTATTCGCTTGGATCGTGAATGTGCGGATATCTGCGAATTTGCCGCTCATGCGATGTCGATCAATAGTAAATATGCTAAAGCTATATGTCTGGTTTGCGCAGAAGCTTGTGAAGCGTGTGGAAACGAATGTAAAAAACATGATCTTGAGCATTGTCAGCAATGCGCAGAAGCATGCTTTGCTTGTGCAAAAATCTGTCGTGAAATGGCCGCTTAATAAAAGACAAGTAACACCTAAGGGGTTTTCTCAGAATCAGTTCTTAAATTCCGAGAAAATCCCTTCTTTAACGAATTCCTAAGAAACAATCGATTTATATAAAGGGATTAACATAATACATATCAACAATAAAATGGGCTGAAAATTATTGAGTCTTGCTTGACATAATATAGGGTAGGGGAGTATTGTATGTATATAGAGTCAAGCAAATCTTACGAAATAGAAATCTCGAATAAAAGGAGTAATGAATTATGCAAAATGTAGTGTTAAATGTGAAAGGCATGTCTTGTGGACATTGTGTCAACTCGATCGAAGGTGCTTTAAAATCACTCGGTGTTCAAGGGGATGTTAATCTTGAAAATGGCACTGTTACCGTAGTATATGATGAAAATAAAGTGACTCTAGAGCGCATTAAAGAGACTATTGAAGAGCAAGGATACGAAGTCTAAAAGGTGAGGTGTATATGTAGTGTCAACAATCGAAGAGAAAAAAGCACAAACATCACTTCAACTCACAGGTATGACTTGTGCCGCTTGTGCTTTAAAAATTGAAAAGGTTCTGAACAAGCTGGAAGGTGTATCAGAAGCTAACGTAAACTTTGCGATGGAAAAGGCGACAGTAACGTATGACCCGAGTAAAGTCGACATCGGTAAGATGGAAGCAAGCATTGAGAAGCTTGGCTACAGTACAGTTAAGGAAGCTGTTGACTTGGAACTTGTCGGAATGACTTGTGCGGCTTGTGCCTTGAAAATCGAGAAGACTCTGAATAAGTTACCCGGCGTAAGCACGGCCACCGTTAATTTCGCCATGGAAGTTGCTCATGTCGAATATAATCCGGCAGATGTTTCTGTGACTGATATGCAAAAGAGAGTAGAGAAACTCGGATATCAAGCTGTACCCAAACAGGAACAAAGCGACCCGGCGGAACGTCGACAAAAAGAATTATCAAAACAAAAACGAAAACTTCTTATTTCTGCTATTTTATCATTTCCCCTGCTCTGGGCGATGGTAAGTCACTTTTCATTCACTTCGTGGGTATGGCTGCCAGATCTCTTTATGAATCCATGGTTCCAATTGATTTTAGCAACTCCTGTTCAATTTTATATCGGAAGACCCTTCTATATTGGTGCATATAAAGCATTACGTAATGGTAGTGCGAACATGGACGTTCTCGTTTCATTAGGGACCTCAGCAGCCTACTTTTACAGTCTATATCTAACCGTTGTGTGGGCGTTTGAAGGCGGTAGCGTACATCATGGCCCAGCGATGTACTATGAAACAAGTGCCGTGTTGATTACATTAGTGGTAATGGGGAAACTGTTTGAATCCCTGGCAAAAGGACGTACGTCTGAAGCCATTAAATCACTAATGGGACTTCAAGCCAAGACAGCAATAGTTGTCCGAGAAGGTCAAGAATTGACCATTCCCGTGGAAGAAGTGATTGCAGGTGATGTTGTAATTGTTCGCCCAGGTAGTAAAGTGCCTGTCGATGGGGAAGTTCTGGAAGGCCTATCATCTGTGGATGAATCGATGCTTACAGGCGAAAGCCTCCCTGTTGAAAAAAAAGCTGGGGATGCTGTTATTGGAGCCACCATTAACAAAAACGGTGTGCTTCGAATTAAAGCAACAAAAGTAGGTAAAGAAACTGCTCTTGCACAAATTATTAAAGTGGTCGAGGAAGCGCAAGGTTCAAAAGCTCCTATTCAACGGGTAGCCGACGTCATCTCCGGGATCTTTGTACCTATTGTTGTAGGTGTCGCTGTAGTGGCATTCTTGGTATGGTACTTTATAGTTACACCTGGTGACTTTGCAGGTTCTTTAGAAAAAGCAATTGCAATTCTGGTTATTGCTTGTCCTTGTGCTCTAGGGCTTGCTACACCAACCTCCATTATGGCTGGTTCTGGTCGCGCAGCTGAACTTGGAATCTTATTTAAAGGTGGAGAACATCTGGAACAGACCCATAAAATTGATGCAATTATTCTCGATAAAACAGGTACAGTAACAAAAGGTAAACCTGAACTTACCGATGTTTTGGTCGAAGGCGATGAAACAGATTTCCTTAAACTTGTGGGGGCAGCAGAGAAAAATTCAGAACATCCATTAGCTGAGGCTATAGTTACGGGCATTATGGGAAGAAATATTGAACTGCCCGGGACGGAATCCTTTGAAGCCATTCCAGGTTTTGGAATCAAGGCTGTTGTGGATGGTAAAGAGTTATTAATTGGTACCCGTCGCCTTATGGATAAATTCGATGTAGAAGCAAAACAAGCTTACAACATGATGTCTACTTTAGAGGAATCTGGGAAAACAGCTATGCTTGTCGCTATTGATAAAGAGTATGCGGGGATGGTTGCTGTGGCAGATACCATCAAAGAAACCTCGCAGGCTGCCGTCAGCCGTTTGAAGGAAATGGGTATCCAGGTCATTATGATTACAGGAGACAACGAACGGACGGCAAAAGCGATAGCGGCTCAAGTTGGCATTGATCACGTCCTCGCTGAAGTTCTTCCTGAAGGTAAAGCGGAAGAAGTAAAAAAATTGCAAGCTCAAGGTAAAAAGGTAGCGATGGTAGGAGATGGTATCAACGATGCTCCGGCCCTTGCTATGGCAGACATCGGGATGGCTATTGGCACGGGGACGGACGTGGCTATGGAAGCTGCTGATGTAACTTTGATGCGTGGCGATCTATCAAGTATCCCTGATGCCATCTATATGAGTCGTAAAACTATGGCTAATGCAATAAGCTTAACTTCAACGGACTACTGTAAAAATCATGTGCAGCCTTTTTAAACTTAGTACTATTTCACAAAACTCGTATTTTGTACATATGTATATATTAGGATTGGCGTTAATCTCTAGATGCATGTCTGATGTCTGAGGACAAGAACATTGTTCCTTAAAAGACAAGAACATTGTTCCTTAGGCTTAAGTTCCTCTTTCTCACCTTCTTAACAAGATCTGGTTTGCTTCCTCTGACCATCAGTGCAACCGTATGTGGTGTATACGAGTTCATTGCTTTAATGTTGCTACGAGCAGTCTCATTTTGGTTAGGACAATCGGAATTAATCGATATAGACTCATTATTTTTTGAAAGATGATACTCAATATAATTTATTTGCTTGTTAATGCTACACTTGAGAGCTACTTTCGGAAATGCTTTATCTCTCATCTCAAGAATTTCTCCCCATTTAGGAACATTGATTTTCTCACTTCTCTTCCCTGCTATTTCAAACCAAGCTCTGAAGAAACTCTCACTAAATTCACTAACCGGTTTCTCAAGAAACCAAAATATAATATTTCTATCAATAGTTCCATATGTCAATTTTTGAAAAGTTATAAGTTGTGTTACGAAATATTCTATGTGATCTTCAATTAACATAGGAACAGTATTCGATGTTAGGTCATCTCTGGTAGGATCAAACCCATAGAAAAGCACTTCCTTCAATAAAGATTTTCTCCAAAAAACATAAGCATATGCATAGGGACAAATTAAAGGGAATTCCGCTAAGTCATCCTTCTTTTTAAGTTCCAATAGTTGATGGATGCAATGATGATGGTTCCGAAGAATTCCTTGAAGTAAATTCTTCTCAATTTTCTGGAAAGTTTTTGAGCAGATTTTTAATTGTTCTTTTCGAAAGAGATTCGAGTGAAAATAATTCTGCTGAATAGGCTCGCTTGAAACAATATGTTTAATTTCTTCAGGTTCTTCTTCAATTAACATTTTTAGATTACAATGATTAGGATGGACAATCCATTTTGTCTCCAAGTTTTCTTGATTCATGTTCGATTGAATCCAACGCAGAACTGCCTGGTTTATATGTTCTGCCCCCATCCATTCGTTCCAACTAGATTCATGAAATATAGCAAGCCTGTGGCCGCACTTACATTGAAAAGCACAGTCTAATCTTTTATTGGACAAAAGAAAAGGTATCCCTTCTTTGCAATTTGGACATATATTGTTCAATTTAAGCTTATGAAATACGCATTCATCTAGTAACTTGAACTGGTGTAACCAAGAATGAAATCCCCCCTCCAAACACTTTGAACACCAATGTAAATCTTTATAGAACCATGGATCTGGACTATTAAAATAAGCATGAAATGGTGAGATCAACGACTGAATAATTTTCTGATTGTGCTCCTTTAAATTAAAACCAAGTATTTCATCTAGTAGATCTAAATTAAATCCAGTCAAGCTCATAAGTTCTCTGTGAACGTCACCAATATGTTGTTTAATACCTTTAACTTGAGGCTTGCCGAATACATGTAATATCTCGTTTCGACCTACGAGATTAGCTAAAGAAACTTTTTCAAATATTGACCAAGGTGATTCGTATTCATAGATCCATTCCTTTCTCCACACGATATTCATTCTGTACCTTCCTTAAGTGCTAAAGCCATATAGATTTCAGATTCGATATAACCCGTTATTTTAATGGCCTGCAACCATTGTTGTGAAGTAATCCATTCAAACTTATCCCCGTGTGCTCCGTAAATTTTCAGAGCGTTTTCCACGGCATAAGTAAAATACTCCATAGGAATTTCAAGCTTTGATGTTACACCATGTTGCTTGCGAAGGTCCATAAATTGTCGATAAATAATATCAGCATCTTTCTCTAGACGCTGCCCATTAGCATATGCTTCCGGAAAAAAGTATTGGGTAGGATAGGACACCCGGCTATTATCATTTCCTGCTGCGAAGCAAACGACACACCCCTTACCGTTCCGACCTTCTAGCTTCGCTCGTCTAATCGAACTTGTGATTAAATCTGAGGGGGTGCCTCCCCCCCAACTATTACTCAAAATATCTGCTCCTCGAACAAAAGCAGTATGAATACCAGATGCGATTTGCTGATCATTAGTTTCCCAACGATCCCCGATGCTAAGGGCAATACGGATACCCATAATTATGCATCCTGGTGCCACTCCTGATATACCAGTTTGGTTATTAATGCAGCCAGCTGCAATGCCTGCACATGCAGTCCCGTGAGCATCATTATTTTGAGGTGCAGGATCATCACTTCCCGTGACAGCATCGAAGCCTGTCACTAATTTGTTTGTACATTGAAAATCAGGATGTTGGTAATCTACGCCCTCATCCAATATCGCGATCGTAATATCCTTATGCCCTTTCGTAATTTCCCATGCTTCTAATACTCGAATATCTTGGTCAACAATCCCACCAGTCTGTCCCGTGTTATTTAGTGCCCATTGCTGATCAGAAAGTGTATCATCGGATATCTTACTCGGGGCAAACAAGCGAATAAAATTCGGATGGGCAAAAACAGTCTTTCCTGAATCTATATAACGGTTCGATGTTTCTAAGGCATTACTCTGAGATCCTACCTGAGTGGTAAGAATGTAAGCATTAGGCTCCCATTCGATCTTTTCTTTAACTCTCACAGCATACTTAGAATTTAAGGTATCCATTTCTTCCTGAGTCGTTTCCGGCTTGAACTTAACAATCAACTCATCCGTTGCAATTAAAGTCGAGTCATCCGTTTCAAACACCGGATACGTAGTTTCCTCAGACATCGCTTTAAGGGTAAACGTCGAAAAGTTTCGTGAAATGAGATCATGTTCTTTGTCCAATACGGTAATCGGTAAGTACTTGTACCGATAAAATAAAAAAGCCGCTAAATTAGCGACTTCAATGGGAATATGTTCTTGTCCCATGACATATCTAGACTAACTGTTTTTTGACCTTTAATAAATACTCTGCTCAATTAAGAGGACTAATTATAGTTTCTAGTGCTTGAATTGATGGTTGGAAATAATATTCACCTCCTGTGGGCACAACAAATTCCTTCATAATGTCAATGGATTTGTTTGGTTCATACATGAAGTGACGTGCTCGGTTTTGTTCATCATTTTGTCCAATAATAGGATCCTGCCCTGGTTCTTTGTTCTCACAAGTCTCGTCTGAACCGATACACCTTTTTCCACTGGGTTGTTCTATTGAATTAGCCCATTTTTGAGACAAAAACTCAAACTGAAATTCTATTCTTGTTTGATAACATAGAAACATCAATCCTCTGTTACCATTAACCTCATCTTTCGGAAAAGGTGTCGACAGATTCCCAGTATCGATTTTCAACGGGGGACCAAATGGAATCCCGCGACGTATAATTCGGCGAACCTGACTAGAGCCGACATCCGTGGCAGCGTCCCTTGGGTTGACTTTACGAATATGCGCAGACAATGGACATACATTTCCAAAGAAGTCACGTTTGGCTTTTGGAAATTCATCGGTATAGTTTAAATCCGTCTTTAGTGTTACTTCTGGTGTGTCGCTTTCATAGTTAAAGTTATTATTCGCGTGATCGTCCTTGCCTAATATGGTATTATCCGCCTCTGGAGAACGCATAATCGGTGCACCACTTGGCCAGCGCCCGACCATTTTTGCTCCTAATAATGTAGGTGACAAATTCACCTCAGCTGACTTCTCCAAAAGGAATTTCCAAAATCCCTCAACATCCTGACGGAGTCTACGAACGACAAGAAAAGAGCCGTTTTTTGCCCATGTTGGAACATTATAGATTTTTGGTAATTCGGACTCTTCAACGGGTATCGGATCTAGAGAAAGATCACTTTGACTAGGATAACCAAAAACAAATTCTCCTGGCCAGATCAGTTTTTCTCCAGGCTCAGCATCTGTCTGAAAGGCTTTATCAGAGGGATTAATCCATCTTTTTGTAATAGTATCTCCTGGTGTTTCTGAGAAAAGGCCACGAACCCCTGGTTGGGAAACTCCGTCACGAAAACCAAAATGCTCATGTCCAGGCAGGTCGCTACGAACTCTCCCACTTTCCTTAAATACAAATTTCAATCCGTTATCAAAAAGTGTCCTCGAATCTTCTACGCTTAATTTTATTTCACGAATTTTCTTATTAAGTTCCTCTTCCGAGTCACTAGCAACGATAACAAGAACTTCAGGAGAATTTTGTTCTCCCCCGAGTACCCAGTTTTTTGGATTTCCTTCAGCACTTTCATCAATCGGATCTCCAAGTAGTTTTGCCCTTTCTTTCATACCAGAGGCAAAAGGCCCCTTATTCGAGAAATCTCTCATTAATTCTTCTGAAACTAATTTTTTCAACCCTGTATAAGAGAACACAATATTCACCCATGTGGCGATAAGCCCCGAAGGTTCTATCCCATTTTTTGACATCATTGTTTGATATAAGCGGTTAAATGTTACGACCTCTTTTGCGCTAGAGACTTTAATCTGAGGTATTATTGTTTGAATCCATTGTTTTGCTTTTACTGGGTCAACTATCTCATAAAAGAGAAATTCCTGGAAGCTTTTATTGAACCCCCCTATTACATTTCCTTGTATCTGTTCAACATCCAGTAATGGCTCATTTTCTAAAGAGACAGAGCTATTTGTTTCCTGAATGCTATTCTTTTTTAATGTCATTAAGATACTCCTTTACTTTACGAATCGAGTTGTCATAGTCTCCAAGTTATTAACTTGTACTAAATTCAGATTATCTGCTCCTAGACAAGAACTAAGTGAGTTTTTAATCGAATCTTTTCTGCAGGCTACTCCAGTTAATTTCATCGTAATATTTTCAGCTATTTGTCCACCAAACTCAATAGAACGCCCACCGATGGTTATATCCCCGACTTTAAATCCCATTGAAGACGGAACTTCATATACAGCCCGAAGAATTTGCCCCTTCTTTCCGCGCAAAATTGTCCAGAATTGTTTTGGGTCATGGTCGTTAGCATCAAAACCGCTCGTATCTAGATCTGAAATATACAAACCAATAGGATCAAGCAAAGTGATCGAGAACCCTTGCTGTGCTAAACGATTCACTTGAATTCCTATGGTCGGATCACTAAACCGTTCAGGTACACCAAATCTGGAACAATTGACAAGGGCAGTAGCTTCGTCAATCATTTGTCCGTTCTGATCCTTCCTTAAGACCGTTGAACGAGCAGCAATATTAATTTCAGCGTTTAACGTATTGTTTGGTTGGTTGAGATGCATAGCACCATGCGTAGTGTTCCATTTGTTATTCGGATTATATGTTCCGTCCCGGAGCAGATCCTCCAATTTAACTTCTGGACTAATGTATTTTTGATATAAGGCAAGTAATACTTCTTTACTCCCTTTTGCACCAGCAGATTTCGGACCAGTATACTCAAGTGGATAACCGTCTGCTAATGCTTGCCAGTATTCAGGTCCTTCACATGTAAAAGTAACGCGAGTCACTTTTCCTTCCTGATCACGTTCAGTATGCCACTCGCAGTATTCGTCATGTTTGCGGATTCCATTGGCAGCGAGTTTATCCGCATCTGGGAGATAAAGATCAGGGTTATTGTGATTTTTAATTTGAATGACTCGTGGAAATGCATTCCATGTAATGTCAAGTGTTTGCATGTCATCCGCAGTTTCAGTCATGGACGGATTATAAAATTGTGGGGTACCGTTCGTATCCCTAAGATCTTCTTGAAGTGCATCAAGGTTTTGATTGAACATATGAGATATAGTTTCATGCCAACCTTCAATCTGATTTGGGATTGATTCAAAATCCTTAATATTTGCTGGGGTGTGAAACCGATCAATTTTAGTAGGCATTTTCATACTCCTTCTCTTGAAATGTGTTTATGCCAACTAAGTATCTGATAATTATTTGTAAAATATTCATAATAAATAAAAAAGAGGATAATTTTTAAATTCATTAGAGCCTGAATTTAAATACATTATAAAAGAACTTGAAGAGAAGGATACGAGATACGTAACGAGCAACTGAACTCATAAAAATGCTGCTGCCATGGGGTTGTTTTACATTAGAAAAGGAAATAGCAACTGTGATATCAAATACGTCATATTCCTGCATGAAACACAATAAATAAATACGATTAGGCTACATTTTAAACAACGAATCGGAGACTTTACTTTACATTAAATGATTTATAATTCAACTATTAAAACCGAGCCCCCTTTGAACCAAACTAACTAAGGGAGCAAATTTTAAATTTTGCTCCCCTCACTCACTAGGTCCGATCCAATATTAGATCTGCTCGAGATCGAATAACGTGCATTTCTGGTGTAACTATATTCAAGCTCTCCGTAAATGTATTCGGATTAAATAATAGTGGATTGGTCTCGTATAGGTGTTCTTCAAATACAATACCTGTAACTTCTGTAATAGCTGTTAAGGAAACTTGATACATCGTTAAGGTTTCCATCCTTTCTAGAAACCCGAATGAGCTTGAAGTATGGAATTCCTCCTCATTTCTCCAATAGTCATCTTGTAATATTTTGAAAGCGGTGGAATGTAGTTTATCATCGGTTCCAATATAAAATGCGACTTTCCAGAAACCAGCCGGTATTTTAATTCCACAGCCTAGGGGTTTTCTAAATCCACAATATTCTCGATCACTCTCTGTATATATTGGTCCTGTGAAAATAGAAAGCTTTTTGTTTTTACTTTCTGTTCTTTCAATTATCCACCTCTCAATGTCCCCCCATTTTGTAGCGTGAAATTTCTTATGTTGGGGCACGATATTCGCAAAGCAAAAGGAATCACAATCTGCATCATTACCCTCTACGTCTTCTCCCCAGCCTACATCGTTTCTTCTGACTAGATGACCTCGATCCCACAAATCTACTTGGCCTCCGGCGTAAAGCCAGTCTCCTACTTGATTTCCCTCACCGATTCGGTCATCAAAATGCCAGTCATTACATCTGTCAATTCGCAAATCTTGTTCTAGATCCGTATTGTTTGCTCCGTAAATTGCAAATTTCCTGTCCTTATTCATAACGATTGAAAAATGAGTGAAAGGAAATATTTTTCCTTCCTCTATTGCTGTCTGAACAATATCTTCCCTTAACTGAGGAAAAGGAATGGGGTATTGCTCCCCCAGAAAAGTCTCATTAAACCCTTCATTTAATCCCATCGTGTACACCTCTTTCTCATCATCACAAAACGCGCTTTATTGTCGTCTTAGACAGAAGTATCAGTTTCTAACCATCCCTTTGAACGATTGATCGGTAATAGCACATAGAGCTCCTTTAATTTTTTTACATCATGTTGAAACCACTTCCTTATCCATTTACAATACTCCTCACTCCCAAGATGCTCTTTACAACCAGTCATGTTTACTTTGTCAATCAAATGACCCACCATCATACCTGACATGATTGCTTTTAAGACACCGTGTGATGAGGCAGGATCCAGCACAGAAGCAGCATCACCAACTAAATAGTAGCCTGGACCAGCAGGTTGTCGAACTGCTCTCCAAGTCATATCTGCTCCGAGAGTTTTGCCTATTGGAGTTAATTCCTGATATTCTTTTGGAAGCCACCCATTTTTCAGTGGAACATTGTTGAAAGATAGGCGTGTCCACTGGTACATGCCAGCTCCGATCTTTGCTGTCCATGTCCATCCTTCATGATCGGCAACAATAGCAGGTTCATCATCATGGAGATGGCATTCTCCTTGTACATACCCATATCGTGCAATAAGTTGAGGTGAATACGTATCCATTGGTAATTGCAACTTTTTTGCTAACCAGTGATGACGGCCAGTACCATCGATTAGAAACGAGGACATCAATTGACCTCCTGCTGTAACGACGCCTACCACACGATTATTTTGTATAATCGGTCTCAGCGCACGATGCCGAAGATAAACCTCTACGCCCAAAGACATCGCACGCTCGAGCAAAATGGAATCAAATTCGGCACGTCGTGCCTGGTATCCATACCAAACGCCTGTTTCATCAGCACCAAACGGGACAAATTGACGATCTTGCTCCCATGTAATCCAGTGTCCCTTATGACGTAAAAAACCTGCTTGGTGGACGATCTGTGCAACACCTAAACGGTGCAATACAGGCTCAATACCTGGATGTAATGTTTCTCCCGGTTTTTGTCGTGGGAAAGACTCCCCATCGATCATGGCAACTTTGAGTCCCTTACTTGCGCAAGTGATTGCAGTTGCTGCCCCAGCTGGTCCACATCCAATAACAATGACATCGTACTTTTCATTCATTCCCATTCTTATATGTCCACACTTCATCTTCACATGTTACGTAACGAAGTAAAATATTCGGCCCACTTACAAATAGGATGACTCTTTCTTTGATTGTTAATCGGATCTTTTTACTATTACTTTTACTATTACTTTGTGTAATAGCATCTCCTGACTTATACACATCAAATCGATAGATATTACCTGCAAATTCAGTTCTCGTTTGCAACTGGGCTCTTTTCAGCTCTTCATTATAACCTGCAACTACTTGAAAAGATAAAACTCTCCATTCACTTTTTTGTCTAACTAAGCTGCTCTCAGGGTTTGGAGCCAATCCTAACGCTTTATAAACATAAGCCATCGTTAAAAGCCTTTGCTTATACTCCGTAACATCTATTTTTCCGGTAAGAGACAAAGTGAATTTATTGTTCAAAGCATTTTCAACATAGTCTGCATGAGATAAGCGAGTGTATTCAACTTCACCTTTGGTTTGATCTAAAATTGGACCTGGAACACCATCCCAAGGTAAACCCTCCACAATGCCAAGCTCCTCATCGGTTAACGGGCATACCGTAGGATATGTTGTTTCAAACGTCCTTGCAGCATCCGGGGCAACTGCGGGCCAAAATGTACTCAAGGCTGCACACAGCTTGGCATCTTCAGGGAATGGACTTCCTAGACCATAACCCGCAATAAATTCTTGTCCTTCCTTGCTGAGATCGTAGCTTACGTCCCAACCTGGTGCGAAAACTCCAGAAGCCGCATCCGGCAAATAGGAATGTCTCGTTGTAAAAGGGACACGTAACGTTGTTTCATCTGGAATTTGCTCATACAATGTCGATACGATTGCCGTTGTCGTGTCATCGTTTAGACTAAACACTGATGACCCTTCATTAGTTAATTTTATATTTACAGGGTATCTTATATCAGATAGCGTGTAAGGCAAGTCATCTTTGTTTTCCCAAACATAAATTTTTATAGTTTCATTCACTTCCTTCTCGTACCATTCCATTAGCTCTCTCTGGTCACAGTTCGGGAAGAAGTCTGGGGCTGTTACCATAGAATAGGCAGGGTAATATTGTATATCCGTTATTTCTGGACAGACTGCTTCTATCCATCCATCCCCTGTATAGTCTTTATAATGAATGGCTTGGTAGCCTCCTCTCCTTACCTTTTTTATCATCTCTTCCACTGTCATATTGTTGAGGTTCTGTTGGCTTCCATTGTCTAAGAGTTCATGACGTACATGTACATATTCAGGCACTGGTCTTCCGAAAATAACATTCTTTGTTTCCTCAAGGCTCTGCTGCTCTTTATAGAAACGAAATTGTAAACTTGAGGAAAAGGGCCGAATATCTAAACCTGAAATAGTCCCTTCCTCTAAATCACTGCTTTCAGGAACAATGAAGGTCAGTAACTTATTGTTATATTCTGCTTTTTCAATAAGTGCTGGATGTACATCAGGGACAAGCACGTGAGGTCCAAAATCAGGATTACCGGACCATGCAGCTATTCCCTCAGTGAAATAAAACGGCGGCTCATGAATATCTGGTTCTTTCCAGCCGGTATCATAAGTTTTTTCACCCACATATTCTTTATCATTTAAAACCTGATGTATACGACGAATTTTCTCGTTAACAAGAGTCGCCTTAAGCTCTAAAGTTAACTTCAATGGATTACCTTTATCGTCTTTTAAACATTCCGAACCGGTAAAAATCTTGTGAATAGGTACCCAAAACATTCTATCTTTATCCTCTTCTGCAACCTCAGCGATACTCATTGGTCCAAAATTCCCTGAATCCCCTTTTTTTTGGACTGCTAAGTAAGCTGAGTACCGCGCGGGTAGGACTCTAAATGCAAAATCATCGCCTTCAAAAAAGGGAAGAAACCCTCGGGTTTCGGGGTTGTAAAGGGGCTCCTTCGTCCCAACTCGTGCTACCCCAGTGCGTGAGAAACAAACATCAGCATGTTTTCGATGAACTGTTTCTGGTGAAGGGCGATATTCCGTCGAAAACACTACAATGGCTAGATCTCCACCTGCACGCTGGTGCAGTTCAGATAAGCATGGTGGCTTGATGCCATAAACATAATTCTCGACGACATCAAGCTCAGCTAACGTTGGAAATACAGACAGTGGTAAACCATTAAGCCCCAGATTGACATTCGGTGAAGCTAAGGCGTGATAAAGCAAGCTTCTAGCTGGGTAGCCAGGTTCAATACCCCGATTTCCTTCAATTGAGAAATCTTCAAAACCTTTTATCGTACGATCAATCTTTAATTCTTTACTCAGCTCTCCCTGCAAATCCGGTGCAGTGATATCTACTCCATGTATCAGAAGTAAATCTCTCCACCCGTGCGGAGCAAGCCGTTTACATATTTGTTCGACCTGTTTTGTTAATAAAACCATCATATACATCCTTTCATTTGTTTGTATGACTTACTTTCAGTATGGGCGTAATTTCGACAAAAAATTCTCTTTTCATCCTAATAAAACAATTAATTCCAAATTAAAACACTTGGACCTATGGAATAACAAAGAATTTACAACGATCGATTTAGGATAACCTTCTTTTGTTATTCCATTGCCTCTCCATTAACGAATTAGATATACGCCATTTAACGGATAAAACTATTTCAGAATCCATCAATAAGGAGAATTTGGAAAGAAACATTTAAATCGGAACATGTTCTGTCCGCGTAGAAGAGAGAACTAGTACCGATTTTCCATTCAAAGCCGCTAATAAAGGCGAATTTGAATGGAACAATTTGCAATCAAGTTTATGCCAGAAAGCGGCATCCTTGACTGGAATACTTGCTGCATAGGAAGTGTCTACATGTGAAAAGGACGGCGAATTTGCCGTCCCTTTTTCACTCCCCTATTCAATGGTTGTCATTGGAGGCAGCAGGTTCAATAACTCCCGCTACCATACTTCACAAGCGATGCTTGCAAGATATCCAGTTGTCGGATGATCCGATATCCTTGCTCTGTTCCTAGGGGTTGGAGGATGACCAAACCTAGATGATCCAGAAACTCCTGGAGCTGATTCTTGAACGTGTGATAGTGCGCAACCAAAACCTGATTGGTTCCGAGCGCCGGCTTCATCTCCAGCACTTGCTGTAATTCATCTACCCTGGGCAGGCGTTCATCAGTTTTCACCTCACCCTCATTCGGAAAAGCCAAGACAGCCGTCTGCAGCGCACGTATAACCGGACTGGAAAAAACCGGTATTTGCAACGGGATTTTTTTATTCCTCAAAATTTCCCCTAACTGCCGCGCCTGTGTTTTCCCCAACTCGCTTAAAGGGTCTTCATCACCATTGCCCCCAACAGGCCGGGCATGGCGAAAGTACAGATTAAAGCCACCCTGAAGCAACAGCGAAAAGGGATCCTCTCTTTTCGCCGGATGCTGAAGCATATCCATAGCCCATCCAGTTTTTGAAGTTTTATGCTGGATCGGGAGCAAGTTCTGCTGGGCCAGCAGACTCTCCATTGTCCGGTGGCTGCTCTCGGCCGCCTCTAATCCTGTCGCCTCTGTCGATATCTCCACGATGGAATTGCCGGCCACCGTCCAGATTTCCACACTCTCTTGAAATCCATCCTTTTGCCCCTTATACTTTAGAGCAGTTATTGGGCCTAACACCCTGGTTTCTGTCAAAATGGCGCTAAAGTCGCGTTCTCCCCATTTTTGAGTCTTCAGCATTGGCGGGGCATTTTCATTCAGAATGCCTCTCCACTCATCCAAGTTATCCTCTTGGACGATCTTTGCTTTTACTTCATAGGAAAGATCAAACGTAAGGTCAGCTCCGCTCCAATCAACCTCTTGTTTGCAGGCGGGGTCCTCAAGATCAAATCCAAGCTCCTTTGCATGATCCATTACCTGCTGCAGATCTTGACCCTCAGAAAAGTTAAACCTCTTCTTATAGGTGATTTCCCATTGATCTTTATTCGGTTTCAGCCGGGCACGTAATATCCAATTATCGCGGAAGAAATCCTGTTCTGGCGTATCTATGAAACGGATATCGATCTGTTGCCCCTCCGATTGATCTAAATGCACAAGCTCTGTGCGCAATGTATGCTCATCCGTAAGCACCTGGTTGGCATCGAGCAGAAACTTGATTTCATACTGCGTGTCTACATTACTCAATGCAAAACCCACTCCTTTCATATGTTCACAAAATCCACATGTCGGTAAATTTGTTCCCTAAAAACCGTTCAAACGCGAGATCAGTGCCCTCAAATCGGGTAGATTGCCAATCCGTTGGCTGGCAGGTCTGCCTGGCGAGTCCTGCTGCGGACTGCCCGTTGTGCGCAGCATCTCCCGCAGTATTGCGTAGGGCAGTTGCCTTCCACCGCGGGTCAGATGAATACTCTGCAAGCATGCCAGAGCCCCGACAACAATTGGAGATGCGCTGGAGGTACCGCTGAACTGGTCGGTATACCACGAATTCTCGCCGCTGCCCCGTGATAGATCGCCATAACCGGTAGTTGTCACTTCCCTTCCCCAACCTTGCGCGTCAATCGCCGATCCATAATTGGAGAAGTCCAGTCTGGATCGTGCGGGACCGTGATTTCGTCCATGGGTTCCTTTCGGGGGAGCGCCTGCTCCGACAAGAATGGCTCCGGAATCCCTTCCTTGTCTGCGGAAGGGATTGCTCCAGTTGGGAGGAAAACCATCTTTGGGCTGATCGTACATCGGAGCATCCAGATTTTCGCCGCCGTTCCCCGCCGCCTCCACAACAAGAATCCCTTTAGCAACAGCATATTTTATCGCAGCCAACATATCGGGGTACCATTCAATGGCAATGTATCCCCGTTGATCGGGACGCCAGACATAATTATAGTGCGGACCGGGGACATGCATTTCCAGCAGCAAAATATCGCCGGTCCGCAATTGATCGGCCGCTTTGCGTATCGCTTCCGGGGCGCAAATCCGGATGGAATCCAGCAGCACGTCAGGGCTGTCACCTGCGGACGCGCAGCTTTCATTCCAGGCGATGCCCGCTATGCGCGCTTCGGGGCAAATCCCTTTAATCCCTTTGGCATCGTGATCCCCGCCCATCACCCCAAGCACGGCAGTTCCGTGATCGTTATAGTCATTCTCCGTACCAATGATACCTTGCTCATTGACCTGCAAATCCTCATGTGAAAAGTTCCATCCGGTTTCAAGATCAATGATCCGCACTCTGTTACCATAACCGCCGGGCAGGGTCCAGGCATAATACGCATCAATCCCTGTCGGTGCCGCATTTAAATAACCTTGCCGTTCGCCGAAATCCGGAGTAGCTGACGGCAAGGGGGATACTTCCTCCTCCGCTTCCAAAGCAACTGGGCGGGGAATTTCCGGTTCAGGCCGCACATAAGCACCTTGAATTCGGCTGTCTTGACGTAATTTCTCGGCGATCTGATCCAATTTATCATCGGGAGCGTCGACCCTGTAGAAGATGTGCAATCCTGCTCTGGCCTCGGCCATCTCAGCGGTCATTTCAACAGTCTCAGCTTCAGCTTCCTGTTCCCGTGCAAATAAAGGAAGCAGTTGAAAGGATTCTCCCATCTCCGCAGACAATTCCGACAATAGCGTGTGGACTGTAGGCAGCGGCTGAATCAAGGAGCTCTCTGGAGGATTTAATGCACCGGGGTCTGATATAACAATCAGCTCGCGCCTGTTCTCAGGCTTGTGCCCAGCCGCCGATGCCCGACTCATACCTTTACCATTTCGTGTTCGGATTCTGCGGATGCTTGCGGAGATGCGCCAGCTTCCTTCCATTTCAGCACATTGGCGTATACATCACGGTTAATCCGGGTACCGGAGTTGCTGCCGGTGGCTGCACAACCGCCGTAAGCGTGAATACAAATGACTTGATTAGTCTCGCCTAGACATACCGGACCTCCGCTGTTACCTTCCATTGTGTCCAGTTTGTAATATACTTTTTGCGCCTGCACGTTATCGACAATCCCCTTCATGTACCACTGTGTGCCGTTTTTATCGGAAGGATAGCCTGAATTCAATATAGGCTTTTGATTGATAGTGTCATTAGGATCATACCTGAAGCCAAAATAGCCAGTGTTGTTGCCTATGGTAGAATTTAGAATGATTGCCCCGTAGTCATACTCCTGATTCCCTTCTTGAACCCAGCCGTTGACGGACCAGAAATGCTCGGTAGTAACCGTGAAACGTCCATAAGGTTCGCGTCTTTCATCTTTACCCGGAATGACAACTATCGATTTATGCCATTTTCTAGTTTCGCTGTCAAATACACAATGCCCCGCAGTAATCACAGTACCCGGACCACATAGCCACCCCGTTCCAACGCCCTCACGTCCATCATCCAGTGTAATAATTAACCGGCAGACCGCGGACCAGGAGAATTTCGCTGTATCCATTACTCTAAGCCTGTCATCAAGCTGGCAGACTTCCTCTTTATTCACAAATAGCAACGACTCAATGGATGGAAGCTGTTTATCTTTGATATCTGTTTCCGCTGTCCCCCGATTGGAGAGGGTACCTGTTCCTTGAAAAGCTTCGGTCTGCGCCGAATCAGCCGCTGTATTGGCAGCGGCGGCTAAAACTTCTCCTTTACCGTTCACCATATTATGCAATGTATCAGCCATCTAAATCACTCCTTACGACTATTTGTACATATTCTAATTATCCAGCATTTTTGTTCTTCTAGATTAGGCATATTCACTGACATTGACCGGGTGTTGCCGTAAATGTTCCTCCAGCAGCTTGTCGGCGGTAAGATACAACAGACCGTTGCCTTCAACGGATTTAGACCTTCCCAGCGGGATCGTCCGCTTCGTCAATTGGGCGTAAAGCTCCGGCTCGGTTAACTGCCGGTTAAACTGTTCCGCACTTTGGCAGCTATTGATCAGCAGCGCCAATGCCCCGGCTACATGCGGGGCAGCCATCGAAGTGCCGGAAAGAATTTTGTAGGGGATGGATTTATCCTCCGCCAGCTCCAGCGGATACGTCGACTTGATCTCCACACCCGGAGCTAGCAGATCAATTTCATTGTTCATCGTCAGGAATGGTGCCGAATCAGAGTTGAAATTAATGGCTCCCACTGAAGTCGATTCATTGAACCCGGCCGGATAACGAAACTCTTCTTTTCCCGTATTTCCGGCTGCACACACGACTATAATATCGTTGTCCACTGCACGCTTAACGGCATCATGAATCCCTTTGTGGTCAGTTGCAAAAGACAATGACATCGAGATGATCTGTACATTTTGGTCAATCGCATAATGAATCGCCTGGGAAATCCATTCCGGTCTTCCACGCCCTTGACGGTTGAGAACTTTCAGAATCAGCAGCCCCGCTTCGGGAGCAATGCCTACCACGCCGTCCCCATTCTTCGTCGCAGCGATAATCCCGGCCACATGCGTTCCATGTCCGTTGTAGTCCTTGTACACGCGAGGAATTCCATCGTCATCATCGGTGAAGTTCTTACCGCCCATAATCCGCTCGCGTAAATCTGGATGTTCGGCATCACAGCCAGTATCCAGGACTGCGATCATAACTCCCTTGCCATAATTCCCTTGTTCCCAGTATTGCGGGGCCTGGATCATCTGCACGCCTTTCGGGATTTCTTTCACATGCTGCCGCACACTTACCGTTTCGACTGGAGGCAGCTGTACGTCATCTGCATTGCTTACTAACGTTGACATGATTCACCTCTTGTAACAAATTTCAGCTTTTAGCTGCGTGGTTATTATTTGATCATCTTTTAATATCATCCCCTCCTTTTTTTGTTAACGTGTTAAGCCACTGAAGTGCATTTGCTGATTTTCCAAAAGTTAATATGGATACCGTGAGACCCTTGGTTCAGAATATAGTTTGGTTAAAAAATACTCATCACGAAAAGGAGCAACGTCAATGACCGAACCGCAGAAGGCATTGAAGATTTGTGTCATCTTGAAACCCCCTGCTGACAAAAACAACGAAGCGGTGTCCATCGCAATAAAAGAACGGGCAGATAATGCCGTCCCGCTTGAACTGGAAGCCGACGCCTTGGAGAACATGACCGCCCGCAATGAAGTCGACCCCGAGATGGCCGTTATGGTCCGAAAACTGTGGCGAAACGGCAGAAGGCTACGCTTTCGGCTGGTTTGACCAGGATACCGAGGAGTCGGAGTTCGAAAAAACCGTCATGCATGAATTCGGCCATGCCTTGGGATGTATTCATGAGCACCAGAGTCCATCGGCTGGTATCTGCTGGAACGAACAAGTCGTTCTGGAATATTTCAGGAGAAGGGGATGGGACGAGGAAACAACAAGACACAATGTATTGGATAAAGAAAACCCCTTAAATACAAACTTCACTGAATTTGACCGCAATTCAATCATGCTGTATCCTTTCCCGGGTGAATTGACCTGCGACGGAAGAGGTACGCCGTTCAACACCACCCTGTCGGAAACGGATAAAAACTTCATGCGTCAAATGTATCCGGGCGTAGCCACGCCCGCACCGGAGCCGGTCATGGGCTGATAATTCACACTTGGATCAGTAAATCAGATGAACCTGTTCTGAAGACTCCGGCATTGTAGAAACATCCCCATCATTAAGCTGTTTTATTTTATGTAAATAACCCCAAGACCCTTTATCTTGTTCTAAAGGGCCTTGGGGTTATTGTGTTAAGCTTTCGAGAAAGGATATGTGTGAACACCACATTATCCCGGTAAGGACTGAGCCTCACAATTTCCATCGCGGCCTTCCCTCATATTCCCGAGGCCAACAAACGGATTAGTCAAATTACAGGGGCGGAGTTTGGGCCTGCTTATGAGGAGCTTCTAAACGAAGGTAGCCTGGTTCTGGACTCCGAGATTGCAGCAATCGGATTTAATGCTCTGCGTTCACTGGCCCCTGACCGCGCAATCGATCTCGCTTCTGCGATGCAAAAGGCATTTTATTATGATGGCTTAAGCCTTAGCAATCCACAGACGTACTATAAAATTGCGCTGCAGAAAGACCTTGATGCTGATGAAGTGATGAAAATACTGAATGATCCAGCGGCAATTGCCGAGGCACACGCAGAGTTTGCCCAAGTACACCGCCTTGGAGTAAACAGCTACCCGACACTTCTTCTCCGTGATGGAAATGAGTTTATTGCATTAGGCGCGACGATGAATATAGAGGAACTTGAAGAGCGTCTAGCTAGTACAGTTATTGCGAAGCAAACTAAAGAGGATCAATGTACACTGGGTAATAAAGAAGGCTGTTAGTTTGAATTAAGTAAAAAGGGATCTATGATATTGGATGCCCCCCCTATCCGTTATTCTAAATAGGCAGGATATAGGCAATGTTAAGTCATCATGACCACCCGTTCACCGAGTGGTCATGAAGGTTTCTTTATGCTTATACATCATGGGAAAATCATAGTTATTGGTAAATTTTATGTCCCTCCTGCTGTTCTGCAAAGTAAAGTTCCATCGGTGTGATTGCATGATTTTGTCTGAATTTATTCTTGTACGTTTCAAAATCCCAACTTTCCAGAAATTTCGTTGCTGTAACATGTCCTGATGACAGTAAGAAACGCTGGTCTTCTTCCGTCAAATTGAACTTCGTCGTTGTTACTTTTCCAGTAGGAATAAACATCGTTCGTTCTTCCGTATGTTCATCTACATGTCTTTGATCGTGGGCCTGTAACATCGTTTTGAATATTCCTTTGAGTAAAGAAACCGGACCGTTGATATCCATAGATTGGGCATACGTACGCTTTTCTGACAGCCGGAAGCCAAAGGTCGGCCACTGTGGAATCCCCTCCACATCAAAGAGCCAGATCGGAAAGTTACTGAGCATGCCTCCATCCAGCATATAATACGGTTTCTTCTGTAATGGCGTATGCCATAGATAAGGTTTAAAAAAGAAAGGCAGTGTTGTGCTCATTCGCACAGCTGCAGCAATTGGAAATTCAGATGCTTTCAGTCCGTAATGAGGCAAATCATTAGGAAAAACGACGATCTTACCATTGCTTATATTCGAGGCGATAATGGAAAGCTTTCCTTCTGGAAGATCTCCAAACGTTACAATGTTCTTACGTTTCAGCCAATCTGTCATCACTTGCTCTAAAATGTGATTGCTATAGATTCCAGAATCAAATATGAATGGAAGGGTCTTGTTAAACAGAGGCAACCTGCTTATTCCTGTCCGTCCGAGCAGCTTCGTATAATCTAGCGAGCTCATCAAATTCCGAATTTCAGCACTGTTGTAACCGCAGGCTAACAATGTCGCAACAATCGCTCCAGCTGAAGTCCCTGCAATTTTGTTCCAAGTATAGCCTCTAGCCTCCATCACCTCTATGGCTCCCACAAAAGCAATTCCCTTGACCCCCCCCCGCCTTCAAAGACTGCATCTGCCTTCACCTGAATTTCCTCCTTACAAAATGAAATATTTCCTGGTTATTATTAGCTTTGTAAATTAAACTATTCACGTTGAGGATATGTTTGTTATGCTTGCTTCCCCCTTCAATCGGTTAACCCTTGTGCAGAGCGATCCGTTCAATTCCTCCCCAACGGCTTCAAACAGCTGTGATGGCAGACATATCCTCAAGCGTATAAGGAATTTTCGGGCGTTGTCCTGACATAAGTGTTCTGGCGAGGGCTTCAAAATCCAGTGTAGTGTGATGGCTAAAATAGGTAGATAAGTTTGTGTCCCGATTATCAAAATGAATCCCCCTGTATCCTTTTGCCGCCAGCATCTCACAAAATGGAACAGTCCATCGGATCATTTGTGTTCCCGGCCGGCAATCAGGAGCATGGTTTCATGCTTTTCATCGCTATAACTGTCATAAGCAAGATCAATACCGTTAACGTTTAACATATGGTCATATAAGGCAGCATGCAGCACGGTATTACCAAACCGCCATAGTAACTCGTTCATTAGATCCATACTGCCGTCCTCATCACATTGCTTACGGAACTGAGGAACATCAGTAAATGACATTTGTAAATCCTGACTCACAAGACAAAACGCCGAACATCTCGAAAGCTCCTCTTTGTTCTATCCAGTAATTTATCTCGACATCTCCTCTTATTGAGATATGAAAGGACATTCGAGGATAGGCTTTTAAGGAAACGCCTTTATCGCGCGCAGATATCGGCATAGTCCCAAGGAGATTCTTAAACGCCGGTGCGAACGCTTCCGGCGATTGGTATCCATATTTCATAGCAACATCGATTACCCTCGCATCGTTTGCCTGCAGTTCAAAAGCCGCTAATGTCAAACGACGACGTCGGATGTACTCGGATAACGTGATTCCTTTAATGAAAGGGAACATTCGTTGAAAATGATAGGTAGAGCAACAGGCAATCTGCGCTATTTCATCATATGAGATATTGTTCTCCAAATTTGTTTCGATATTATCGATTGAACTTTTCATCCTCTCCAACCAATCCATCGTTCTCCCTCCCTTCGAGTTAAATACTATCGTAAATAAAAAAGACTTTCCTTGCATTTCCTGCACCAAATTGTCAGCATCGTTCGCATCCCCTGAAGACCAATCCCAACAAATCTTGTCTAATTAAGTTCTCCTAAGAACATGTTCTTGTCCAATACGGTAATCGGTAGAAGTTTTTGTCCTCAGCAGCTACTTTCAGTCCGATATTTCGCCTTTTTAATACCTAGCAACCGTGTTTAACCTCTCATCTTCTCAGTTGTCACATAACATTGTGAACATTTTCATGTATTATGGTACTTAATGAATCTTTAAGTGCATGTGATCAATGTTAGATCCCCATCTAATCGGTAATCGGCTTATGATCTTGTCCATTCCGGCAATCGGTACAAGTTCTTGTCCTTGGCTCGGGACAAGAACTTGTACCGATAAAATAAAAAAGCCGCTAAATTAGCGACTTCAATGGGACTATGTTCTTGTCCCTCGACACCTTTGTCTTTAATTTTGTTGTTTTAGCCACTCTTTTTCCAAAATACTCATTTCCCACAGATTCCAATATTCGTCATCAACCTTTCGCGCTTCTCGAAGTAATCCGTCTTTTTTAAATCCAGCCTTCTCGTAGCATGCAATTGCGGAAAGATTAAAATCGAATACGCCGAGACTTACTTTGTGCAATTTTAATTGTCCGAACGCGGTATGGACAACCTCTTGCATCATCCGATGCCCTAAGCCTTGTCCTTTCCAGTCTTGATCCCCGATTATCACTTTGCCTATTCTTCCGGAATTATTGATGCCATCCACCGTTAAATTAATATGCCCGATCACCTTGTACTTGTCTTCTAGTACCACTTTATAGATCAGCGAATCACTTCGGATGTAAGACTCTAGTTGCTGTTCAGTTAATGGATAGCTAAACGTCCTCCCTCCTCATTGAATCATAAACCTGGGTGAATTAATCCAAGCGATGAGTTGTGGAAAGTCGGTGCGTTTAAACGGCTCAAGTCTGATCATGCCCATCCTGCTCTCCTCAATGGTACTGACCCGTGATATGTTCTTGTGTATCTCGCAGCATCTTGGCAAGCACAACGATCTGTCCTGCGTGATATCCATAATGTGCCGATACCTGGATAAGCAGACGACCAATTGCTCTTATATCATAGGTTTCTTCAGTACACATATTCGTTCGGTGCATTCCGTTCCAATCCTCACGGCTATAGCGAATGATAACCTCTCTGGACAAATCGTCGTTCGATAACGCAGCTATAACATTTTCCGATTCCTTTCTAGTTTCCCGAAGAAGGAGAATTAGCTCTTCTCTCGATATTCCTCCGTCCGTCGTGAATTCATGTGTACGCCTTCTGATGAACGGTCTGTTACCGATCGCGCTAACGAAATTCTGATATTCGTTTCCTGCCAAATGCAAACAGAGGTTACCGATGCTATTCATGGAGCCCTTTATTCTTATCCAAATGAGTTCATCGTTCAGCAAGTTCAAGCACTTCTCGATGCGGTCAAGCTGCTTGTTCATGTCTTCCATAACGTGTCTGTTCAGTTCAATCATGAGCTTCCCCCCAATTCTCTGGCAGGCACAAATCCTTCAACTTAAATGGAGAAAATGGAATGATCGTAGCATGAGCACAGAAGTTGATTTTTTCTAGCTGTGTAAAATAACGGACCCGCAAATCAGCCTTCGGTTCGGGAGGCGGCAATAAAAATGCCATCTCCGACAGGTTTAACTGGTTGGCAATCTTATGCATTTCAGTTAATGTTATATTACTAGCATCCGGCACTCCCCAAGCAGGATTGACCTCAAACGCACTGTGGGTAAAAGCATCCACATGATACACTTGAATCTGTCTGATCATCATGACCCACCTCCAACTGCTCTATTGAATTCATCATAATAAATGTCCAATCACGTGTAAAATGAAAAATCACCATATCCTGCATGAAGATCAACTCATGAAAGTCAGGTGCTGAGAATGACTTTGTACCAATTGGAGGTATTTCTAGCCGTCGTTCAAACGGAAAGCTTCACCCGAGCAGGAAAGCTTCTGCATACTAGTCAATCGGGTGTTAGCCATACGATTGCTGATCTGGAGAAAGAACTAGGCATTGTTCTATTTACACGTAATCGCAACAGGGTAAATTTGACAAACATTGGTGAACAAATTCTTCCTCATGTTTTTGAAATAATGGGTCAAAAAGGAAAAATTAATCAAGTTGTGGCTGAGGCAAAAGGAATTAAGAGTGGTATCCTGCGCATCGGTGCCTTCTCCAGCTTTGTGGCTAACATGATTCCAGATATTTTCCAAGTATTTCGTAGCCGCTATCCCGGAATTGAACTACAGCTCTTTGAAGGAAGTTATGCAGAAGTTAATTCCTGGATCAGGACAAGAACAGTTGATCTGGGGTTTCTTACCGTTCCAAGTGATGGACTGGATTTCATTCGGCTCATAAGCGATCCATATGTCGCTGTGTTGCCAGTGAATCATCCGCTTGGAAACCAAGCTGTCATCTCTATGGAGCAACTTACGCACGAACCATTTCTATCACTTAAATCTGGATGCGAAACACTTGTAATGAGAGCATTTCAAGACGATAGGCTTAGTCTAAATAAGCGACTGGTGGTTGTGGGGAATTCAACTATTATTTCCATGGTTGAGGCAGGCATTGGGGTATCCATCGTCCCTTCAATGATTCTACCGGCTGTGCCAGCTAATATCCTGGTAAAACCATTAACCCCTTCCATTAACCGTGTCATAGGATTAGCAGTCCCCTCTCTGGAAGTAATATCTCCTGCTATCGCGGCCTTTATTAAAGAGACGCAAATTTTGCTTACATGAACCTCCTAAATTGCAGATAGAATGGCTCTCGTTTCCCTATAATCCGTTTAAGAATGCAGCAGTAAATAATAGATGAGATAGGGTGAACAGGAGCCTATCTGCTAATCGGACTATGTTCTTGTCCATTCCGGTAATCGATACAAATTCTTGTCCTTAGCTTGGTACAATAACCTTCAGGCTAGTTGGAAACTTAATGTCAATTCCTCCAAATTATTTACCCATATTGTTTACAGCGCTTGCGTCTATTCACATGCGACACAGCCGTAGCCACCATAAGACCTTCGAGGGAGAAGAACAAAATCTTCTCCAGTTGAAACGGCTCCTGAGTTAATTGAGCTAACGGTTCTCGTTAGCTTATTCCCATTCCTTCCAAAAGACCCATCCTCCATTTTTAAGCGAAAAAAGTGATTTACACTGCTTACATCTCAGAATCGAACCAGAAGGATATTTTGGATTATCAATATACAGTTTGGGAACACATTTCTCGCACCCACATTTTGGGCATATTTGTCTCATACTTTTCTTTGTTTTCAATTTCTTACCTCAATTTATTCTTATATTTTCTTTATTTTAGCATCGTTCATTAAACTAAACTGCCCGTTAACTTTAAAAAATGAATATTACTTTACAATTAGTTTTTTTAGGGGATCTGTTCTTAGCTCACACGCCCTCTATTTTAGCGACTTTTTATGGTAATGTGCTCTTTTCAATCGACATAATTCCTTTCATGCAACTGTTTAGATAGCATTCTAATCGGAAATCGGTACAAATTCTTGTCCAACATTGTTCCATAGCCTCCTATACTTATTAGTTATACTTTTTACTGCAACAAAAAAACCGTTAATCATCATATCATTTAACGGTTCTAAAAGTTTAATTCCTTCACATATGCTTCAACTGATTTTTTTTTGTAATGCTTTCTTTTCAACAACATCATGGGTGTTTCTTCTGACTTGTATCGCAACTGATTGAGGGGTATATAGGACGTCATAGTATAAATATTACGTTTGGCACTTTCATGTTGATATGGGCAGACGTATTTAAAAGCCGACACTTCTTCATTTTCTAAATAGTGATACTCAATGGAACTTGATGAGGTATTCTCAACAAAGCTGTATTTCAAAGCTACGTTTGGAAAAGATCGATCTCTCATTGTATTTACTTCGTTCCAAGAAGGCGTGCTAATTTCCGTACTTCTCCTCCCTGCTATCTCCAGCCAGGCATTAAAAAAATTTTCGCTGAATTGAATAACTAATTTTTCAATAATCCAAAAAAGAATTCTTGCATCAATACAATGGTTAACGAGAAAATCATGTTAGACTAGCACGAAGCTCATTCTACAATCCATTCTGATTTTAAGTTTGAGCTCTAAGGTTATAGATCACGTCCCATAAAGATGGCGATCAAAGCAAAAAAGCCGCTACAATATCGACTTTAATAGGAATATGTTCCTGTCCATTCCTGCATCGGTACAAGTTCTTGTCCTTGGCTCGGGTCACGAACTTGCACCGATAAAACAAACAGTCAGCTGCATTCTTTGTTTTATTGTGCTAACGTTTCCCGTTAGTTCAATATCCTAGCATAAGTTGTCGTAAAAGATTAAAACAAAAATTAACGTGAATAATCTAATGTCCTGATGGTACTATCTCCCACCTCAAATTTACTTTTCATAAGTCTCATCTGTGCAGGATTGCCTAATGGGCTAGCGACTTGCATTGGCAATATTTACTCATTAAACTGTTTTCTCATCTTTGTTAAAGTGGATAAGCATTATGAAGACAAAGATATTGAATTACCCTGCCCCCGTTAGCGCAGCGAAGGCAGCCGATCTTAGTCGTCGGCTGCCTTCGGGTCATCAGTAAGCTATAGTTTCCGGATAGTTGAACACCTACCGTCAGCTCAACGACTTGAGCATACTCGATGTGTCGTTTTCTCAAGGATTTGTAAGTGCTACTCTAAAACCAAGATCATCTATTTTGAAATTGGGCATGCTTTTCCTTCTACTCGTAGAACCACAATTGTTCTCCACTTCAGCCCAACTGCCTCCCCTGAAAACTCTATAGTTCCCATATCGTTCAGCATCATATAGATCCCAGCACCATTCCCAGACGTTACCGATCAAGTCATAAAGTCCCCATGGATTAGGAAGCAACTGTCCTACTTTATGAACAGATCCATTGGAATTTCCTTGATACCATGCAATTTGATCAATTCTTGCATACCGATATCCCGTTGATCCTGCTTTGCACGCATACTGCCATTCAGCGTCTGACAGTAATCGAAATCCATTCGCTATTTTGTTATATATTGTGTTCTCACTTTCGTTTGTAACTGCGTAACATTCCATCCTGCCAAGCTTTCTCGATAACTCATTACAGAAAGCAATAGCATCCATCCACGAAACTTCCGTAATTGGTAGCTTACTCACAATCGGCTCTATTTCTTCTTCATGCATGACAAAATGATATAACTGCTGTGTTACTGGATACTTCATTACATGGAATGGCTCTATAGCTTCAGTCCACGTTATAGTCTTTTTACTACTTCCTGGGTTAGATAAAGTGTAATCAGTACTAAGCCATTTATCTGTATTAAGAAAATCGCGTAGTTCAATTGATCCGCCTTCTATGAGTACCATCAAATCCATTATTTCTTTTAGAAAACGTGCCTTGTCACTTCCGTACTTTTCCATATCTTATCCCCCATTCTAACTTACCGCCAACCAAATTCGACCCAGAAACTGTATTATCCTGCTTAATAGTTGCTAACGACGATAAACTCGTCGATACTTTTAGTGTGGTTCACCGCGTCTAATCTTGAAAGTATCCTATCCGTTAGTTGAATAAAGCAACCAATCACAATGATCGGCTGCTTTTTTTGTTTTATTGAGCTAACGTTTCCCGTTAGCTTAGTCCACAATAGCTAAAGGTGTTTAGTACAGTTATATAATTGGCATGCCCACTTGTTGTTAGTGTGTGTAAGAATGGTTATAGAAGTATTATCTATATACGTTTTTTGGAAATGTTGCGGCAAAAGATGTTGTAATGACAGCCCAATCAATGCTCCATGACTTATAACTAATATTCTTTTATCAACATATTCTTTAATCAGTTTTTCGAGAAAAGTTAGACCTCGCTTTGCGACCATTTTGAAATCTTCCATACCAAGATTTTGCTCACGCCAATTTGCTCCCCAACGAGTGATACGCTCTTCCTCGGTGGTGCCCTCAATTAGGCCGCAATTAATCTCTCTAATACGTTCATCATTGAATACGGGTACTCCTAAACATTGCTGAATGATTTCGGCAGTTTGCCTAGCTCTCGTTAGATTACTGGAGAATATAACATCCCATTCTTCGCTTGAAAGTCTTTTTGCCAGTGCAGTTGCTTGCTCTATTCCTTCTTCGTTTAGCGGTATATCAGATATTCCTTGAGCCTTGCTAAGATTATTCCATTCAGTAACCCCATGTCTAATAAGACCTATTGTGGTCGCCATACCTGCCCCCTTAATGACTACAATTTCCCCATCATTGCCCAAACAAATAGTACCTAGTACCACATACTGGAACTAACCTGCCCGTTAGTTGAACAAAAGCAGCCGATGACATTGGTCAGCTGCTTTGTTGGTTTTATGAGCTATCGTTTCCCGTTAATTTAGTGAATTATTACATAAGCCTGCCTCCACAAGCTTCTCGTCCAGTCTTGCCTTTTGGCGCAAATGATGCCTGCTGTGCATGCCAATCATCTCAAACCAATCACGCGCGTTAAGCCAGCCAAACCAGCCATGACGCACCTTGCAAGCCTGATTCGTTCCGCGAACGTGTTCCTCCCAGTATCTCATTTTTTTTAACACCTGCTCTAGACCGGTTATGATCTCTTCCTTACTATTGGGGTTACGGGTCCTGTTGACTGGTTCCTCAAGTTTCACACGGACATCGGGCCACACTTTTTCGATAAACGCCTTCGTTCCGACTTCAGTCTTGCCTCCATGTTTTTCTTGAGTCTCCATCGTACAAGTTTGAATATGATCGATGTACTCTTCTGCCACATCGATCACGTGAATATACATTTGTCCAATCGACCAAACGTCTTCCTGGAATTTATATCGCAACTGGTCTATCGTATATCCAGCCAGGTTTCGCTTATATTGCTCGATAATAGCCACGGAATCATTTTTTAACATAAGGTTTTCACCCCATCACATAATAGTCGTTAAAGCACCTGCGCTATCTCCCAAATATGCCCGTCAGGGTCGGCAAAACAAGCCTTCCGCCGCCCCCAAGGACGCGTTATTGGCCCATTTAACAATGTAACGCCCCGTATTTCCAACTCGTTGCATACCCGGTCAACGTCGGGCACTTGGATTGTAAACAGGAACCTTGCACCATCCTCGACACGACCAAACTGAGCCGGATCAATCAATTCTCGTGCATTTGATTGATTTAAGAGGTTTATGCATGTATTTCCGTAATCAAATACTGCACAGTTTTCGTCTTCGTATTGGATTAATAGTTGAAACGACTCTTGGTAAAACGTCTTCGACCGCTGCAGATCTTCCACAAATAATGTGATTTCGGTAATTTTATTCACCCAGCCAGTTATCTCCATCTACATCCACTTCTATCATTTATTAGAAAACTTTCGAATCATTCCGGCGTTTGCTTGTTCGTTCCTTCTACTCTACATCCAGTAACTCAATTTCGCTTGGTTGGAACTTTCTGTATGCAATATGTGTTTCGACGTTCTTATTCAACTAACCTGCCCGTTAGTTTAATGAATCGAGGAGCAAGATGCCGATTAGATATACGCCTAATCGGAAATCGGTACAAGTTCTTGTCCTTGGCTCGGGACACAAACTTGTACCGATAAAATAAAAAAGCCGCTATAATAGCGACTTTAAAGGGAGCGTGTTCCTTTAATGTTACAAAGTTCTTTTTTTATATATAATGGAAATTAACTAGAGTCGCACCTTCTTCATAGTAAGGTCTCGATTCGCTTATTATAGGGTTCTCATAGTTTGTAGCTTTGTGTCACTGTACAATCCGAGTAATGACTACTTAGACTTCCTGCTCGCGCTCAAACTGTTCTCCGTTCCAACGTAGGATTCTCATGCTGGCGTTTCCTACTTTCTCGCTTAACTTGATATCGTCTATCCTTTTCTGTGTAGCGGAAATCAGTAGCATGTTCACAATAACAGAATGTGTTACGAGCAGAAAGTCACCCCCGTCCCCAGCGAAATCCCTTTGTATCTTTGCTAAAAGCCTGTTTGTTCGGAACGCAACCTCTTGAAAGGTCTCCCCTGTGGCGGGTTTGTAATGTTCCGGGTCATTACGGAATGTCTCATAATCCGCTGGGAATTTAACTTTAATTTCCTCCCAAGTAAGCCCCTCCCATAACGGGACATCCATCTCGGCAAGATCTGTCAAGGTCTCCACAGCCACAGGTCCGACGATAAGTTCAGCCGTCGAGCGTGCTCTGAGACTGGGGCTGGAAAATACTTTACGCCACTGCACATCCCTAAGCTTCACGGCAAGCTTATCTGTCTGCTCACGGCCTAAGTCACTTAGGGGAGAGTCATTACGAGACTCCAGAATCCCGTTTGCATTGGCGATGCTCTCGCCATGTCTTACGACATACAGTCTTAATATGGAAGTTTTCAGAGTCACTGAAATGTAACTCCCACCTTGGCCGGATCGTAAGCCAGTTCTTCAATGATATGGGGCTTCGTCCAGGCCAGTGAGTTAGCCGCTACTGTAGGAGCCAGAATCTCCCGCCAATCGAAGCAGCCGATGATGGTCTGTTGGTATTTGCCTCCGCTGATCTTCCGATCAGCATCAAGGATGTTCTGCAGCACTTTACTATAGGTCAACTCATCCGGGCTAGTCTGCTTCCAGGCTTCGGCCATCAAGGTGCCCAAGAAGTCCCGCGCGTCAATCAGGCAGTCCTTAAATTGCTCCTCGTTGCCCGCATACAATTGTTCAAATTCTTGCTGGATCGCTGCTGCTTCACTTGGATTGTGGTGGGTATTATAACTTCGTCTGCCCAAATCCGCAGATATCAGACTCCGCTCGATCAGAGCAATTTGGAAGACCTCAACCAGAATATCAAATACACCTCCGGTAAAAGGTTCCGATAATGCATGCTCTTCCCGTCTCCAAGGATCGTGCTCACTTCTCTCTCTAACATCGGACAGCTTGCGGTCATTAAATGCCAGCCGGATAAAGCGGTTTAACCCGAATTCCCCCAGCCTGGACAATTCATTCTCTGTAAACAGATTGCCGCTTGTATGCTCAAGCAGCTCGTTGAGCACAGTGTTGAAATGCAGCGAAGCCACGATTGCGACTAGATCCCCGAAGGCTTCATGATGACCATGATAGTCCTCCGTATCATTTCCATTGCTTGGATATCCAATGATTTGATCCTTGATAAAGTGGCCTTCTTCATGCGAAAGCACATCAAAGTTCTCACAATATGGATATCTTTGTCCCGCATCCTCTGCGTAACCGAATTCAAGAAAATTGGAGCCGGCCTGTGCATTGTTCCAATCAACCAGCGGAATAAGAAGTAGTTTCTGCGGCGGAGTAATTTTAATCTTAAAATAATCTTCCCATATATCCTGCGTTCTTCTGATGGTAGCAAACATTGCAGCAGCTGAGAACTCACGAGATCCGGGCTGCACATGATCGAAATGCCCCTGCGCGTCCGGCTGAAGCGGCGGATTACGTCTTCCGGTATAGGGAGGGCCCTCTCCATTGCGATAAGGTCGCTTTCCGATTGCGTCAATGACGTACTGCCGGTCATCCTCCGGGCCAGCTTGAATGGAACCTGGTTGAGCATTTAAATAAATAACCTCAGGCTTCTGAAATCCTTGAATACCTCTAAATTGCGGATATACCAGAAATCTAGTCCCCTGCTCTCTCACTTTCCGATCCAATTGTCTGGACACAGTGCATAACTCCTTTATTTAAGTATTCACGGTAACTCACTTGAGGAATAACCGCTTGTGAAATTATTCCCTTAATTCCTCTTTCCATTACACTTGTCCTGTGCTAAATTCTGGGCCTTAGAATGACAGTGTGAAAGGCTTCCTTACCAGCTCAGATCACAAACTCACTTCCTTCAGCAATATCTTAAAGACCCGAACTAATATTAGGGCATGTATAGGTCTCTTGGTTTTCTAATGGTAACTAGCAATATTGGTTACCATTTCTTTCTTTCTTTATCAAGCTATCCATTTAACGTTCGAAGATTTCAGATACGATAACCTGATAATATGAAAAGCCGCTGTTATAACGACTTGGAATGGTACAAGGTTCTTGTCCCCCGACAAATTTTACCATAGTGACTTGTTACTTCTTCTAATAACCTCTGGTACCTCGAGTTTGAATACATATTACCATGACATTGCTCATTTGAATGAGATCCTTTCAACAAGGATCGAAATTGATCAATAGTAAAGTTAACATAATAAGGTTCAATACAAAGATCATATGCCAAATCAGCTGCCCTATAGTGCCCACTATGTATATAATAACTAATCATAGTATCGTTAAATTTCCATATGTCTAAGTAAGATGCTATACGTGATATATAAGCCTCAAACTCACAACGTAAAGGCACATCTTCGCACTGAATTACTTCAATCATTGCATCATATGCTTTACTTTCCACCAAGTTAGATAATTCCCTTTGGATAAAGCTTAACCGATTCGTTCTGTTGTATTATTAATATGCGATTTACTCATATCAAAGCCAAGTACTTCGGCAATCACAGGATCTACTTGTGCTAGGATACCTGGCCCACTTTTAAGACTATATCTTACTCTGTATTGTTTCACAAAAATGGGAATCTTGGACGAGCGAATAAACGGGGGGATTTTCATGAGCATTGGAGGATAAACTGGCACACAACATTGATCAGGACTTTTTTCACTTCCACATAAACAAATTTCCATAAGAACGCTCCTTCATGTACAGGTTCAACTAAAAATGTATAATGCTTTATAGCAAATTGTTATCTTTGATTTGGATGATAAGTTTCTTCCGAATTAAAAAGCTACATAATTATCAACTTTCAACAGAGCTTTGTTTCTCCCGTTAACCGTGGGTCAGTTTCCCCTTAATTATTTAAACATTGTTATGAATTATGGAATTAAATGAAATTGTAAGTGGGTGTGCTTAATGTTTAGATATGCATCTAATCGGTAATCGGTTTATGTTCTTGTCCATTCCGGTAATCGGTACAAGTTCTTGTCTTTTGCTCGGGACAAGAACTTGTACCGATAAAATAAAAAAGCCGCTAAAATAGCGACTTCAATGGGTATATGTTCTTGTCCCTCGACATTTGATTAATTATACATCTCAGATAAAAAAATTATCATTGGGAGTTTATCTCATATTTCAGTGCTGCCGCATACATACCTTCGCTCTTATATCATTCTAGGGACATTATGCCCCATAGACAGATTTTTATACAATAGTATTTGATAATCATCTTCTTCTGGCTTGAGGGACACGAATCTGCATGTAAGTAACCATTATTCTGCCCGCTCACTTGCTTTCAAGCGGTCACGCAGAATTTTATCCCAGCGCGCTTCTGAATCTTCTTCGTTAGGGTCATAATCAATTGAAGGATCACTTTCTTTGTGATATTCTTCATCCTGATCGCTAGTGGCATCCAATGAAACCTCCGTTTCAAACGGATCGTTGTATCCGTCTCCACCTGCTGCCTCATATTCGTCTCCTTCTAATGGATCATCTCTATTACAGAAATAAATTTGATACCTTGAGTCGGGTCAGCTTTGCTCTTCTCTTCCTGTTTAAAATAAGAACGTCAAAGTACCTTACTTTCATGCATTTATGTCTGAAGGCGTGTTCATATATATATCAAATATATGCTTCAACAACAAGTTTAAAGGCCATCCTTTGTGGGATGGCCCTTCCTTTTCTAGTATCGTTCCCGTTAACACAAAAAGTCCATATCAATATAGGGAGTGTTATTTAACAAATTTTCATAGTAGAAGCGTCGGGCTTGCTCATCCCATTCGCTCCAATCAGGAGCGTTAAAATCTCTGCTTCTATAGAACGCGGCTAAAACTCTAGCTTGCCTTAAATTAATAAATAATGGGATTTTGTTTAACCAACCTTGACTCACAGTATTTTCCTTACAATAGCCGTTTAAGAAGTTGCAATAGAAACGCTTTGCAATCTCCTTTCTTACATCTCCAGACACAACCCACGGAATAGGGATTTCATAGAATAATGGAGTAGCAATATCAGAAACAAACCAGCTATATTCCGCATCATCATAATCAATAATAAAGGCATTGTCCCCACCATTAAGATAATTGCCAGGGCTGATATCCCCATGAATAAGACCGTACGTATCTTTTTCCTTGGCTAGAGCGCTAACTTCAGTAATTAAACGATCAAAGTTATCGTGTAATTCTAACGGACAATACTTCTTAAATGAGGCTAATAGGGCATTATCATTCCATTCATAGCGTGAATGTTGGGACGAATAATGAAGTGAAAACTTATGTATTTTCCCGACCATTTGACCGATATTCCCATAAAACGTATTGCTCTCCTCGGCTATTACTGCATTTTTGCCGGGTGCTTTCTCAAAAGCTGTCACAACAAAGGACTCGTCAATGATATGAATAAGATCCCCTGATAAAGACTGAATGGGCCTCGCTACTTTCATTCCGCAATCAGCCAGGAACATGATAAAATCTAGTTCCGCTCTTGTTAATAATTCATTTCGATGTGTGACATGGGCAATTCTTAAAATAACTTTTCGATCTCCAACTACCCCGGAATAAACGAAATTTTGAAATCCATTTAATTCGAAAATTGAGTCTTCACGTATTCCAAAACATTGTGCGGACTGTCTCAATATATCTTGTGTGTATAGTAGTTTAATCTTTTTATCCATATAACCTCTCCCCTTTATTTTCATGGTAACAAAAGGTGCTGATTGAAAATATACTGAATTTGATTCAGAATCAAATTCTACACAAAAAGCCACATCAGAAAGCACGATGTGACTTACAAGTGAATCTATTTTCTAGAGTAAATGATTTTCTTAATGCTTTCGTAGGGAAGACCGAATTCATTCGAGAGTTCATCGATCGACTTTCCATTGAAATATGTTTGACGGATCGTTTCGTTTCTTAGACTTAGCTGTTCTCTACTCCCCGATTTTTCTCCCCATTTTTTGTGCAATTTTTCAGGGGTCGGGACATACACCATGCGGCCGTGAATGTACTTCTGAATTTCTTTTAGCAACTCTTCCGGAAAGATATTGTCTGCATTTACATATTTCATGATAGCTCTGCTCCTTAAAGTTTTTTTAAAATTTAAGGGAGCAAAGTCATTCTATAAACAGTAACCATCATACCAGAGATGATTCAGCGGTTAAATTTCGTTCGTTCTTGCTCCATACAAACAACCGCCGTTGTTTATAGAACAGACTTTGCATGGAGCAGATTGTGGATTTTCCCATCAGTTGAAACCCTCCCTCCCAAAATTATAAATGTAACGCATTCCCAAATATTTGTGATTACTAGTTCTCGACTATTTCCGGCACCGCACAAATACCCCGATAACTCAAAACCGGTTCAGGGGAACTTTGGGACATATACTATATTCGTGACCTAGAACTACGCCCCCTTCTTCGAGGGGTTATTTTCTTTTTCAGGAGGTAGGTAGATTGAGAATCATCAAAACGAAGCAGTACATTGTCATTTTGCATCATGCGGATCTGCCCTTTTCCAACACGCCCAGCAGCTTCTGATGAAGACTGATCAATATAAGAGGCAAATGCCGCTCGTCTCGATGAACGTATGCAGGCCACGCACTAAGCTTTCCCAAATTACATGTCAATCACTGCCGGTGACATCAATATACAAAGAGATCGAATTGGTTGTAGAACAAGTTCTAATCCTTACTCAGGATAAGAATTTGCTTTCTACATATTAGAAGCTGCTTTAAATTGAGATTATATTTAGTTCACCATCTAATCCGCAATGACACAATGTTCTTGTCCTTTTCGGCAATGGTACTATGTTCTTGTCCTCAGCCTGGGACAAGAACTTGGTTCCTTAAAACAAAAAAGCCGCTAAATTAGCGACTTTGAATGGAACAATGTTCTTGTCCCTCGACAAAACCTCAGAAAGGCCAGCCTATTGGCTGGCCTTAAAACGACAAAGACGAAAAATCCCTTCATTAACAGATTTAGACCTTAGGGTCTCTTCTTTTCTCCAAATCATTTAAAATTTGAACATATTGTTTGTCCAGCGAGAAGTTGAGTAGAAGAATAGCTATAAGAATATATAACAATCAGAATATAAATGTTAAAACCAATGATCATTTGTATGGCTGAGTGACCTTGTTCAGCTGCGCCTTCCCTGTAGTTCCCCCATGCCAACATCCAACCAAGTAAGGCAGTTCCGATCACAGTACCAATCTTCTGTTCAAAGCTATTGATACTATTCGTGTGACCTACAATACGCTGTCCGTATTTCCATTCCCCGTACTCATCGTATCTGTTATCAGTGGCATGAGTACAATCATTAGCGGAACGATACCAAAGGATTGCAAAATCGATCCAACAAGACCGAGAGGAGAGTCTTAGACGGCCGCTGCTGTTGTCCAATTATCGTTTCCCGTTAGTTTAGTCAAGGATGCTACGAAAAAACTATATATATCGATTTTCATATTCAGATTACTGCCCAATTGAAGGATTTAATGAAAAAAATTACTGAACATTCCCACTCCTCAATCGTTTCCGGTTTCTCCAGCTTCAGCTCATCAAGCCAATCCTGACGGATGAACGTGCCGCCGAAGGTCTTGTATTCCCCCAGACGCAGATGCGTATCGCATAGATATCCCCACTGTCGGCTTTTAACTGTTTGGCAACCTCGGGATTCTCCTCTAGGATCTTTTTCAAATTGGGAGCGTATTCATCAATGAGTTCGTTAAATCGAATGATGATACCATCATTGAATAGCTTGGCGTAATCTCCATTTACAAACATTGCATCAGGCAGCTGACTCGAGGCAATCATGACATTGAACTGTTCGGTCTCGGCACCCATAGTGGGATGCTGGAATTCGATTTTGGTATTGGTTTTCTTTTCCCATTCCTTAATCGTTACTACCGTTATCTCCTGAACACCTGCAAGAGCAGTAATGCCCATCATCAGGCAGATTCCAATTGTCAGTCGTTTTCTCCATGACCGTTTCATCGCCTCACGTCGCCCCATTTAATTCGTATCATTGAAAAGCAACTTTGTCATCGCTCCTCATAAAATTACCGCTTGCTCGTTATAATGGCTATCCTTCATTATTGCCCTATATATCCAAAATTTGATATTCCCTTGCGCAGCACAGAATTTGCACATCCATGCAAGAGATCAGGATCCCCTTTCCAGATTGAACGGTAAGCAAAAGAAGGAGATCGATCAAGCCCGTTTCCGAAATCATAGGGTGTTTGACCAGTCGCTGCTACATATATGGAATAAACTAATATCACTTCTTACTTGAACGTGTTCGATCTTTTTCATAAGGAGCGTCCAACAACGTGAAGGAGGAAACAGGAATGGCAATTCGCTACAGCGTCATTATTCCAACCTATAATCGGGCCCATCAGTTATCGCTTACACTGGCAGCCCTTGAGACACAAACCTATCCGAAGCACCTTTTCGAAGTCATCGTAGCTGATGATGGTTCCACTGATGGAACGAAAGAACAGGTCCAGGCATTCCAGTCTTCATATTCTTTGACCTACGTATCCCAAACGGAGCAACGTGGCAGGTCAGCGATTCGGAATTTGGGGCTTCGGCATGCCAAAGGTCTGTATATTATCTTCTGTGATGCTGACTTTCTGGCATTACCCGAATTTATCCGAACAGTGCGTCAATATCATCGTAAAAATCCCAGAGCCGTCGTTTCGGGTTTTCCGCATTCTTTTGCCGATGCTTATACCCACTACTATCCAGACTTCTCGCCATCAGAAAAAGAACATTGCTGTTCGATCCTTACCCCTTCAAACTTATGGCATCCTGATTTTGATGCAGCGAATGAAATTATTCCACTGGTCACAACGGAAGATATCATTCATCAGACAGATGCATTGTCCAAAGTGATTTTCCCAACCAAAATACCGCCTGGTGTCAGCAAGCAATTTGCCAGCACCGATGTTGCTCCCTGGATGTTGCTTGTTACTCGGTGTGTATCCATCCGGCGTAACCTATTGAATCGGGTCGGTGGTTTCAATGAACGGTTTGTACTCTATGGGCTTGAAGACTGGGATCTGGGCTACAGGCTGCATCGTTTGAAAGTGCCCTTCTACTGTATGAAAGAGGTCGTAGGTTATCATCAGGAACATCCCACTCATTTCCGAGGGGAAGTGCTCAATACAGAGAATCTGAAAATCATGCTCGAAACCTATGGATTCAATGATTCCGCACTCAATTTATTCTGCGTTGTACCACCATCAGCTGACCTCGAAACCTACAAAAAAACGCTGCGAATCTTGCGCAGAGGCTTCCGGTCCAGAACAACACGTTCTTCCGCACGATTGTTAAAAAAAACATTACGGATTGCCGCCAAACACTTCGTGCTTCAAACAGATGTGGAAGCATATAAAAAATCTCTCGCAAGAATACAGAGAAAAGCAAAAGGCAGAAAAAGTCGGGTGGCTCGCGTTTTACAGGATATGGCGCAGAGGTCTGAAAAACTGGTGGAGTAGTTAGCTGTATCAATAACTTCGCCCATACTACTCCTGCTCCAATTGCATTCACTTTTTAATACAACAAAAAGCCCCCTATCTACATCTTTGTGGTATTATCCCCTTTAGACACTTAAAAAAACTTTCATGTTATCATGGGGGTCAAGTGACACTTCGAGGGGATATTTTTATGTCGAAAAAAGGGCAAACATTTCAGACGTATACCGAAGAATTTAAATTGAATACAGTTAATCATATGTCGAAGGTTCTTTAAGTTACAAGGTGATTGCTGAGCGCGAGGGGATTCGAAACTGTTCACAACTGAAAGTGTGGGTGAAAAAGTGGAAAAACGGGGAAGCGTTCGATGAGCGAAAAAACAGTATCCCGAATCCACTGAAGGGACGTCCCCGTGAGAACAGTTTGTGTATCTGTTAGTCATTCAGGATTTGTATATTAACGAGATTGTAGCTTGGCATCTTTCCGAACGAAATGATCTCGCTTTGGTTCATGAAACGCTGGATAGACTCAATCAGCACACGGATCTGAGTGGCGTAATCCTACACTCGGATCCAGGATTTCAATACACCACGAAGCCATTTAACCGTAAACTGGAACAACTCGGCATGCTAGGAAGTCATCTCCAGGTGTGGGGATTGCATGGACAATGCCTGTATCCAGTCTTTCTTCTCTCATTTAAAGACCGAGATAATAATACTTGAATGAGGCAGCAAACAAAGCGGAGGATGAGCAGCAAGTGCAGCTAGAATAAAAAGTGGACACCCGTTAACGGACAGAAGGATAATAAGACTAACGGAGGTGTCCACATGGGAGAACAACGGCAACGGTACAACGAAGAATTTAAAAAGCAAACGGTCAAGTTTATTCAAGAACAGACGAAGACACTCAGTGATCTGGCAGAAGAGCTCAACATCCCGAAAAGTACGTTACATCAATGGATGAGCCAATATCGTGAGCTCAAAAACGAGCCAGTAGCCAGTATGGATCGAGTAAGGGAACTCGAAACAGAGCTGAAAGAGATGCGTCGTATGCTCCAAGAGAAAGAACATAAACTTGCCGATACGGAAGAGGAACTGGCCATTGTAAAAAAAGCGGTGCACATCTTCAGCAAACCAAAGAACTAAGATTTCTGTTTGTGAAAAACCATCGCTCCGAGTTTCCCTTGGAGAAGATGTGCGAAACCCTGCAAGTCTCACGGAGCGGATATTACAAATGGCGGATGAACAAAACAAGCACACAACAGATTCGGAAAGCCCAGATCATGAAGCGAATTCGGTACCATTTTTTTGACCATAACATGCGATATGGCAGTCCCAAAATAACCCGCTTGCTCCATCTGGAAGGTTTTAGGATCACTGCACGCACGGTGAGTGTATACATGCGCCAAATGAAGCTCCGCTCCGTCGTTAGTCGGACGTATCGTGTCCAGACCACCGACTCCAGGCATAGCCATCCGATTGCGCCCAACACGCTGAATCAACAGTTTAAAACGCTCAAACCTAACACCGTATGGGTTACCGACATCACTTACATTCCATGCCGAGGAGGGCGTTTGTATCTCGCAAGTGTCCTGGATTTGTGTACGCGTGAAATTGTGGGCTGGCGTCTGTACAACCACATGGAAACCAGCTTAGTGCTGGATGCATTGAAGTCTGCTTACACCGCCAAACGACCTGGTCAGGGATTGCTGCATCACTCGGATCGCGGGTCTCAATACACCTCGAAAGAGTATGTGGAGCAATTGAAGGCTTACGGTATGGAATCCAGCATGAGCCGCCGGGGAAACTGCTACGATAACGCCTGTATCGAGTCTTGGCACAGCATTTTGAAAAAGGAACTCATTTACTGTAACCCCCGCTTCAAAACACCGGAAGAGGCCTATACAGCCATCTACCAATACATTGAATTCTATTACAACCGCAAGCGAATGCATGGCGCGCTGGGGTACCTTTCCCCTGTCCGCTTTGCGAAGCAATTTACGAAAAAATCCGTAGCGTAAGTGTCTACTTTCTTGACAGAGGTCCAGTTTGGCATGCTCATTAATAATATAACACAAGTTCTCGAGTTGTTTTGCTGGTAATGTTGACAAGCTATTAGCTGGTATAGCTTAATGAAGCAGATATTATATTATAATTACCTATTTGTCTAATCGACTATGACACGATGTCCTTATCCTCAGTTCGGGAAATAAGCTTGGTTCCTTAAATAAAACGCTATTTACGCGACGTTTTATGTTCTTTGCTTTTGTCCCGCGACATAATTTCCAGCCTTGAAACAATTTAGATACTTACCTAATCGGGAATGACACAATGTTTTTGTCCTTTTCGGCAATGGTACAATGTTCTTGTCCTCAACAAGGGACAAGAACTTAGTTCCTTAAAACAAAAAAACCGCTAAATAAGCGACTTCAATGGGACCATGTTCTTGTCCCTCGACAGCTGATATTATTTTACGTTAAAACCCCTTGATTTATTAGAGGTTTCTTGGTTGGCGACTTTATGTCATTCTACAATAGAATTCGATGTTCAAGTAAAGAAAGGACAGGGGCACCCTGTCCTTTCTAATAGATGAGGATAAACGCGTGATGAGTTTACTGTTGGATCAAGGATTACAGCTCGACTCTCGAGGTGCCCAGCATCTTGGCAGATTTCGGATCGTGGAAGGATAAGAATAAACTCTCCCGCGTATCAAGGGTGGAGATTTGTTCGATATCGTCTGCACTCAATTCGAAATCGAAAATGTCGATGTTTTCGATGATCCGCTCTTTTCTCACCGATTTTGGAATTACAACGACTTCACGCTGAACAAGCCAGCGCAGCACGACCTGGGCGACGGACTTGTTGTGTTTTTCTGCGATGGAAGCCAGTACTTCGTTGCCGAACATGTTGCCCAGTCCTTCAGCGAACGGCGCCCACGACTGGTGCTGCACTCTCTGCTCTTTCATAAAAGCGGCGTTCTCAGTCTGCTGGTAGAACGGGTGCGTTTCGATCTGGTTGACTGCGGGCACAATTTCGTTATGCACGATGAGGTCCATCAGACGGTCGGGCAGGAAGTTGCTGACACCGATCGCCTTGATCTTGCCTTCGCGGTACAGGTCTTCCATCGCACGCCAAGCGCCGTAGTAATCGCCGAACGGCAGGTGAATAAGGTATAGATCGAGATAGTCGAGCTGCAGCTTTTTCAAAGATTTGGCAAACGCCAGCTTGGCACTCTCGTAACCGGCATCCTGAACCCAAAGCTTGGTCGTGATGAACAGCTCTGCGCGTGGTACGCCGCTACGCTTGATCGCGCGTCCTACTGCTTCCTCGTTGAGATAACCAGCCGCGGTGTCGATCAGGCGATAACCAGCCATCAGCGCTTCATATACGGCGTTCTCGCATTCTTCAGCATCCGGCACTTGAAAGACACCAAAGCCGATGATCGGCATTTTCACACCATTGTTCAATGTTACGGTTTGCATTGTAATTCCTCCCAGTGTTTAACTGTATAAAAGGCAAACGGCGCGTATCCCTGGAACCGGGCACTGAAGCAGGGAGTCCACTTACGTCCGATTTGCATTATAATAAGCCTACCGCCTTCGTGTTACACGAATTCAAGGGTCATTGCTGTTCTGCATTGACTCTCTCCCAACGATATTTTTATTTGCTATAGACTTTAAATGAGGCATAGCTTGGTAACAATGGAACCGATAGTCATAGATGGATGAAATTAATGGTCTGTTGGCGCTTGGCTCGCCATATCGTTAAGTTGGGTTACAAAAGCTCCTTCATTCGGACCTTGATGATCACGAATCATTTTCGCTTGTTCCACGAGAACCTCTTCAGCATCCGTACCGAGTAATCTTATTGTTTCTTCAATGAATGCTTCAAGTGGCATCGCATGCGGATTGTTACTAATATCTCCCATGAGTTCCGTTTGAACCCCAGGTGGTATGATTTCTAATACTTTTACTGTTGTATCTTTAAACAAATAACGTTGTGATAAGGTATAGGAATGGAGCGCTGCTTTGGTCGCCGAATACACCGCAGTCGCTGCGTACGGAATAAACCCGACTGAAGAAGTCGTATTAATGATCACAGCTTCTTCTTTAGACTTCAAATGTTCAATTAATGAAGACGTCATTCGAATTGGTCCAAGCAAGTTTGTTGAGACCGTTGAAACCAGAATCTCTTCGTCAATCACACCCGCAGCCTCATCGAAAAGCATGATGCCGGCGTTATTAAATAAGACATTCAAATCAGGAAAGTCCTGAATAAGTTGCTTAGCGGTTGCCTCAATACTGGAAAGATCCTGTATGTCCAGTTCAACTGCAGACATTCCGGGATTAGCACTAATCACTTCCTCCAGACGTTCTTTTCTTCTACCCGAGATGATTACTTTGTTTCCAAGGTTGTGTAGAGCTTCTGCCAATGCACGTCCAATTCCTGAACCGCCACCTGTAATGAAGATCGTGTTTCCTGTAAGTTTCATTTTAAATCCCTCCAATATTTGGTTATAATTATTTTGAAATTGTATTACATTGTTCGATGAAATCGGTATTAACTATTAATCTTGCACTTTAAGGTTTCAAAATGGACTAACCACCTTCTAAGCAGTATACTATTACAACAATAGTTGCTTTAGTAGTTCAATTGTATCCGGAACATCATTGAGGAACAACCAACAATGCGGGCCATTTGTTGGTTTAAAAAAAGGAGTTAGATCCATGGGACTTAAAGTAAGAAATATTCGTACAACTCGAACAAGAGAATCCATTTTTGAGTCACTTTTTGAACTGATGGAAGAAAAAGATTTTGATAAAATAACAATACAAAATTTAACGGAACGGGCCCAAATCAATCGGGCAACTTTCTATGCTCATTTCCAAGATAAATATGAATTGTTGGATGAGATTATAAAAAAATCAGCGGAAGAACTTATTCAACAACATACTAATGGTGTGTGTACTTTTACAAAAGATAATATGATGCAATTAGTATTCGCAGCATTTGAGTATCATCAACAAGTCAAAAAGAAATGTCGCCGTAACTATAACAGAATTATTCCTCTACTCTCTTCAAAATGTCAATGCACTAAAGCATTATTTGAATCTTTGTATACAGGAAATATCCTCTGATGAACGTACTTTGTACGTACAAATCTATGCCAACATGATTAATGAAGCAGTTACTTTGCATACTGCTGAACAAATTAAACTAACAGAACAAAGTATAGCAGAGCATATTGTTCAAATGATGAACCTGGACTAATCGAAAAAGTGAGCCATAGTTAGGTAACAGCTGCTTGAGAGTGCAGCAACAAGCCCATTATGTTTCGTTTCTCTTGCACAGCCAATAGTGCCAACATAGGATCCATAGAGGGAACATAGGAGACTGTGGTCCTGAGAACCATCAAGCTGGAGTATCAGCGATGAATATCATTTGAAATTTTCCTTTGCTAAAGAGGCTGGGCTGGGCATCTGGAATAGCTAGAAAAATTTCCCCAGTTTACTTCTTCTGCACATACTCCACTAATTCCCTTGGGGTTCACCATCCCATATCTCAACGGTTCATTGCCTTTACATTCCTTCGTTATAACCTAAGCTCACGATACTCTGGACTGAATATTCTGTCAAAAAAGCGGTTCCAGGCGATCTCTTTTCTGATAGTCAACCATCCAACCTGGGTATTCAGGAGGCAGTGTACTCACTTCGTCAAGTTGCTGAATTTCATCATCCGTCAGTTCTAAATTTGCGGCTTCCAGATTTTCTTCCAACTGTTCCAATCGTTTCGCGCCAACAAGAACAGAGGTTACAACTGGTCTTGTCATCAGCCAAGCGAGCGCCACACTTGCTATACTTGTCCCATGTGCTTCAGCGATCGGTTTTATCTTATCAATGATATTCCAAGCTCGCTCTTTATCTACAATCGGGAAATCAACCGCTGAGCGGCGCGAATCCTCTGCCTTTTGATTGTGTCGATCGTAACGCCCTGACAGCAGACCGCCAGCAAGCGGACCCCACACCAGAAGTCCCATCTTCTTTGCTTCCATCAAAGGCGCCAACTCTCGTTCAACATCGCGGCTGGCAAGAGAATAATACCCCTGAACCGTTTCAAAGCGAGCCAGATTTTTGCGTTCAGAAATACCAAGAGCATCAGCAATTTTCCAAGCATGCCAGTTCGATACGCCAATATATCGTACCTTACCCTGTGTTACCAGATCATTTAAAGCACCTAAAGTTTCTTCTACAGGTGTCAAGAAATCATCGGCGTGAATCTGATACAAATCGATATAATCCATCTTCAATCTCTGTAAACTTGCTTCCACTGCATTCATAATATGTCCTCTTGAAGCACCGACATCGTTACGTCCCATACCTGTTCGTCCGGCGGCTTTGCTAGCAATTACAACTTCCTCCCGCGCAATACCAAGATTGCGGAAGGATTGTCCAAGAATAATTTCACTTTCACCTTCTGCATAATTATCAGCAGTATCAAAGAAATTAATTCCGATATCGACACTCTTTTTTATCATCTTGTCGGCTTCTTCCTGCCCAACTAAACCGAGAATTTTATGGTTATCCTTTCCACTCGTGAACGTCATTGTGCCTAACGCAAGTTGTGAAACTAAAAGTCCTGTATTTCCAAGCTGCTTATACTTCATTCTGTATATCCTCCTTAATATTGGGCATTTTATAGCATGACAATCATACTCGCTTTGCAATCAGCATGTAACTGTCCGCTACATCCGTTATTATGTGCCTCTTCTTTTTTATAGATAGTCATAAAAGCATGGTGAATACGTGTAAATGAACTTTCATATTTAATGCATATTCATGCTCTCTACTGTTCCGCGGTTGATAACGGAGCGGCGCACGAACAAGCCAATAATAAAGCCAATAACAGCAATTAAAAGCAAAATCCAAAACACGTTTTGCACCCCCGCAGTTATCGCATTTGCGATTTCATTCGGCATTGTTGGTGTAGATGAGGTAGCTAAATACTTATTCTTTCCACCTGTTAAAATACTAATCGCTACAGCTGTTCCCATAGCCCCAACGACTTGCATCAACGTGTTCAGGGCAGCTGAACCGTGTGGATATAATTCAGGTGGCAGTGAGTTTAAGGCATTTGTTTGTGAGGCTGGCCAAATGAGTCCAATCCCTCCCGCTAGAACCATATGCAATGCAATAATTAATCCAACTGATGAAGCTGGAGTTAATGTTGTGAAGAACCATAAAACCAACATTATAATGACTAAACCTGGCATTATAACCCATTTCGGTCCATACTTATCGGATAAGCGCCCTGCAACCATCTGGAAAATACCATTTAGCGCACTACCCGGCAATAATATCAAGCCTGTAACAAATACAGATAGCCCTGCCCCTGTTTGCAAGAACATTGGCAACACAATCATTGTCGTCATAAAAATTACTATACACATCATCACAAGGAAAACCCCGATAACGAACATCGGATATTTGAATACACGTAAATTTAGTAACGGCTGATCCTTATTTTGTCGCAATACAAACAAGATAAGTGCAATCACACCAACAATAATCAACGTCAGAGCGACGGAACTCCCCCCCCCATGGCCTCCTTCACCAGCTTGACCAAAACCAAATACGATACCTCCGAAACCAATCGTTGATAAAACTGCTGAAAGAACATCAATACGTTGCTTACTTACTTCTGTTACATTTTCTAAATACTTCATCCCAAACAACATACCAATCACTATGAATGGTAGTAAGAGCCAGAAAATAAAGTGCCAAGATAAATACTGGATTATCATCCCACTAATCGCTGGCCCCAGTGCGGGTGCAAACGATAAGACTAACCCCATATAGCCCATCGCTGCGCCTCGCTTTTCTGGAGGAAAAATCACAAGCAATGTGTTAAACATGAGCGGTAATAATAACCCCATACCAATTGCCTGTATAACACGTGCAAACATGAGCATTTCAAAGTTTAAGGATACAGCCGCTAAGAATGTACCTGCCGTTAAACCAGCTGTTGACACGATAAAAAGTTGTCTTGTTGTATACATTTGCAATAATAGACCAGTGAACGGCATTAGAATACCAAGTGTTAGTAAGTAACCTGTTGTCAACCATTGCGCTGTAGCGGCATTAATTTGGAATACTTCCATTAAATTAGTTATTGCTATGTTTAGAGCGGTCTCGCTAAACATGCCAACAAAACCGCAGATAAGCAGCGATGCCAAGATGGCACGTGTATTGTATTGCTTCTTCATTTCACTATCTCCTTCAAAATCAATATAATCGTTTATTTTTTTGCCCTACCTGCATCATTTTCGAATCTACTACGGAGATCCCTAACATCGTTGTTAGAAACTGTCCACGAATCAACTTCAAATAAACTTGCCGTAGTTTCAACTGTTTTGTTTTCTCGTTATCAGTCAGTCCTTCTTTGGCTTGTTTCCTTCTCAGTTCGTTTATTCTATCGAGAAAAGGAATCCTATTGTCATCTCCACTGTTGTTTATTATACTTTTGCATACCTATTTTCCGGGAAAGGAAGACCTAAATTACCTCTCAACGTGCGGGATTCATATTCACTTCGGAATATTCCTTTTTCCTGCAGGATCGGTACGACCAAATCAATAAAATCATCAATTCCCGAAGGATGTTCTTGTCTTAGAAGCAATACGTCCATTGTGCCCGTTTGATGCCAATGTTCAATCCTATCGGCTACGGTCTCTGCGGATCCGAAAAATGGGGGTTTAGGAGTACGGTATCCTGGGGGCGATAACCTTTGTAACTCCAGAAACTTTTCATTCGCCTCCGTTTCTGTTCTTCCAACGATGATGTGTTGTGACGGCATAATCAACAGGTCTTCCGGAGCTCGTCCAGCAAGGACTGCTCTTCTTCTCAATTCCTCACTAAATTGCTTGGCGTAATTGTAATCATCCCCATTTATGAACACACCTTCAGCATGTTTGGATGCGATATTCATAAACGCTTCAGACGTACCCGCTTGAAAGATGACGGGTCTTCCTTGTGGAGAACGACTAATATTAAGCGGACCGTCAACAGAAAAGTACTTGCCTCTGTAATTCAGTTGGTGCATCTTTCTTGGATTGAGGAAGATACCACTCTCTTTATCACGAACAAAAGCATCATCTTCATAGGAATCCCACAGGCCTTCTACAATTTCGATGAACTCTTTATTCAAAGGGTATAAATCTTCTTTAGACAAATGCCTTCTGCTGTAGTTAGCCAACCCCCCAGAATTAGATGTAACAGCGTTCCATGCCGCTCGCCCGTTACTAATTTTATCGAGAGAGGCCATCTGTCTAGCCACTGTAAATGGATCAGCGTAAGACGTGGCTATAGTCGCAGCAAGCCCGATGTGGCTAGTGGCCATGCTTAATGCGGATAGTATCGTTACACCTTCAAACATGCTTAGAAAATGCGGGATATTTCCAGGCCCTATATGGCTTACATCTGCTAAAAAAACCATATCGAACTTGCCCTCTTCTGCTCGTTTCGCCATCTTGACATAGAAATCTACACTTTCGCTTGCATTGGCAGGCATATTAGGGTGGCGCCATGCCCAGTAACTCCAACCAACCCCTTCAACTATAACGCCGATCTTAAGCTGTTTTTTACTTTTCATTTTTGCTCCTCTTTCTGTAAGATCAAACTCTCTAGCCAATAACCCAATGGCTTTTAATCTCGTAGCCTTTTCGGGTTAAAAATCGGAATCATAATTTCATCCACCCAGGCTTCATTTGCTTTTTCTCTTAGTCTTTTGGCCACATTTACAATACTTCCGATAACAAATCGTTCACGGTTGAATTCCTTGGCTCTTTCTTCTTCATATGAATACACATGGGATGCTGCTAATGGCCGCTCAAGTCGTCATGAATATATCTCCTTTGTCCGTTTGTATGAAAGAGACATAGATCATTAGCCCACTAACCAATTAGATAAACTTTCAAACATAAAATTATTTAGTGTGCTAAATATTAATTTAGCCTGCTAAATAATATTCAGAAAGTGGAGAGTGCTTAAAACAAATTACTCTCCATTTGCTTCATAAGCCGTCGTAAGAGGAGTCGTTCATCCATTGAGATCGATTTTAGCAACTTTTCTTGATGCTTTTTCCATATAATACGAACGGGCTCCTCAAGTTCCTTTCCTTTATCGGTTAAATAAATCCGCATGACTCGTGCATCTTTTTCATCACGCTTACGATAGATGAATCCGTTTTGTTCAAGTGATTTAACCATGTTGGTTATAGTGGGAGGTTCACAGTTTAATTGTTAACTTAGATGCATTTGTGTTACTCCATCATCTAAGAATAAACGGTAGAGCAGATTATCTTGTCCGACATGCAGGTTTAGTTCCCTAAGACTTTCGCCGTAATCTCGTCTCATTCTTGCCGAAAGTTTATCGAACAGCTCACGGATCTCACAGTCAATTTCTTTCTCCATGTTGCTCTCCCAACCTTTATTATTGAAATTGTTTAGCAAGCTAAATATATCACGGGTTTATTCAGCCGTCAACTTATCGTTCGTCCGTAAGAGAAAGTCATACCCATTATCTATATATTATTGTCCTTTCTTGTAGTTCCGACTATTCATTATAATTTTTAGCAGGTATAAGGTGTTTTTGGATTGAGTTAACTATCTGAATGGAGGTTACAGTGTAACATATCGTATTTTCGAAAGAGTATAGATGTATCCGTACGATCCGCAGAATGGAAGCGCGTTAGTCAATGAAACAGCGACAGTCTAGGTCTTAGTCCATGTTTCAAACATCAAACTAGCCAACTAACAAGGAACTGGCTTTCAGCCGGTTTATTTGTGAACGGTTTTATTCAAAGCACTCCTTTATACTCTCAGGCTTCTCTTCCATCCCTCTAACACCATCCGTACCTTCTTCTGCTCTTCTATGATCTTTCCTAATGCTTAGCCCAAGACCATGCTCAAGGTAACATAGTCGTATGGACTCTTTGCATCGATGTGGCTTGCTAATCTCCGTATCTGTCCTTCTGACGTTTCATCCAGGTTACTCTTATCAGTTGAGCCATGACGTAATCATAACCTTCTTTATTTGAGCAATTCGGTTATGATCGATGCGGATGCTGCTCCCTGAACTAAAACATCAAGTGAATAAGCAAATTTGGATAATCGTTCACAGTCATCAGATCTCAGCCTCATGGACAAACGCTTGCCTTGAGATCCAAGTAAAACATATGATTCGTTATTTAGGTGACAAATGATCGGAAGGATTGTCCAAGAATAATTTCACTTTCACCTTCTGAATAATTATCAGCAGTATCAAGAAATTAATCTACTTTCTCACTCCATATTGCTTCGGCACACCCAAGTGCTCACGCAAAGTATTTCCCTCATAATCAAGATGATATAAGCCTCGTTTTTGCAACACGGGCACAACTTTTTCCACAAAATCTTTTACACCTTTTTGACTTTCTGGCACAATGGAAAAACCGTCCGTTGCCCCTGCTTTAAACCATTCTTCAATGAAATCCGCCACATCGTCAGGCGTGCCAACCACTACAGGGTGATAGTTGATGATTCCGTTTGCCAATACATCTCTTGGACTTAGCCCTTGTTTGATTAGCTCTACTGCTCTTAGTGAGCGTGGGTCGACTGGATTCGGCGTGGCTTGATATTGTAAAGATTTTGGTAGAGGTTCATTCAAATTCAAGTCATGTAAATTTACGCCAATCATCGCTGATAAATAGCGAATTTGTCCTTCAAATGCATCTTTTCCCATAAAATCCAGTAACTGATGACGGCGGGCAAGTGCTTCTTCATAAGTATCGCCCACCGTAACCATAAAACCAGAAAACATATTGATTTCATCAGGGTTTCTACCGTATTTTATCGCACTTTGTTTTAACAAATTACGGTAATGACGAGCTTCTTCAATCGTAAAAGGGTTAGCATAAACACCGCTGGCAAATTTACCTGCCATTTCCACCCCTTCAAAACTTGGACCTGCCTGAAAAATAGGCGGTTGCCCTTGCGGACTTGGTGGAAGGGGAAGTGGGCCTCGGGTCTGGTAGTATTGACCATTGAAATTGGCAGGGGTTAATTGATCCAGTTTGATAAATTCGCCAGTTTGTTGGTCTGTAATGTAGGCATTTTCGCCAAAACTTCCCCAAAGAGACTGCACTGCTTCTACCATTTCATCTGCCATTTCATAACGAGTGGTAGTGTCAGGCAGAGGACTAGCTCCAAAATTATAAGCAACCTCACGAGTTCCTGTTGTTACCGCATTCCAACCGACACGCCCACCACTTATGAGGTCCAGCGTTTTAAGTTGGCGAGCCAAATTATACGGTAAGTTGTAAGTGGTAGAATAGGTTGCTACCAAACCGATTTTCTGGGTATGCGTGGCAACAGCAGCTAGCATCGTCATCGGTTCCATTACAAACATCGGTGATTTTCGAGCCATATCACCATTTACCCCAGCTCCCACCATCCCAGGTGTATCCGCAATAAACAGCGTGTGAATTTTACCCTGTTCAGCAAGTTTGGCAAGCTCAATATAGGCATTGATGTCGGTGTAAGCCTTTGGATTACTATCATTAAATCGCCAAGAATAACCCTCACCACCATAGCCTGTTACAAACATGATGGCCAGCTTGATTTGCTTGTTTGAATTATCTAAATAGTCGTGCATCGTTTTCCTCCTTTATTTTTTTTCACTCTCTGATTGATCCATCCCACAATATCATCAACTACTACATCTCCGTTTGGTTCAAACATCAAATAATGTCCAAGTCCGCTATAAAGTCTCAAACTTTTATCTTTTGAAGCCGTTTCTTGATAAAAATCAATGGCATCTTTAGACACAACATAAACATCATCACAACCGCTTACCAGTAAAACAGGTGCGATAAATTTGTCAGCATTAGCTTTGAGGTATTGCGCGCCTTCTTTAACACCATAATCTCTGGTTAGATAAAGGTTTAAACCATCATATCCTGCAACCAGTTCTGTAGTATTTCTCTGTTGTTCATTTTAAATCGTCCTTTCTTATCTTAAAGCATCTACCAGAATATATTTTCACTCAATGCCACTCATTAAACGATCGATAATGATTTCAACCGAATCAATTTGATGGATCATTGAAATGCCAAGCCCCAATGAGGCGAAACCTTTTGATAAATCACCGTATAGCATGCCATTTCTCATCCCTGATGCTGGATTCGATGCTTGGTAAATCTCTTCATTTGTGGCTAAATTGCGATCCATTTCTGCCAATTTATTTGGGAGTTCCCCCGGTAGAGAACGGTAATAGGCAGGTTGCGTGCGATAAAGCAACATATCATTAGCATCTGATTTAATTAAAGCATCTTTAATATTATCAGCCATACGAGACTCTTTTGAGGCAAGAAAGGCAGTCCCGACAAACACCCCTTCCGCTCCTAGAGCCATTGCAGCTTTGGCAGTGCGTTCATCTGTAATCCCGCCAGCGGCTAATACTGGCACACGACCTTTTGCAGCGTCTACCACCATGGGCACAATAGAAAAGGTACCAATAACGTTTGCTGGAACTTGTCCCCCTTCATCAAAACCTGTGGCAACCAGAATATCCACACCACCTTTGATAGCTTCCTCTGTCACTTCAACAGTTGGTGCCCCTCGATAAATGACTTTGATATTGTTGGCCTTAAATTTTTGAGTCCATTCCTTTGAAAATGCCCCTACCATCACAGCCACTTCGACCCCCTCTTCTACCATCATGTCTAGCATGGGTTGTGTATAGAGGTCAAAACCTGCCACCGTAGGAATAACATTGATTCCTATAGGATTTGAGGTGATACTTCTAGCAATACGAACCTCACGGCGCATATTCTCCACCGTTTCTTCAACGGTCTTGGCAGGTTCTGATTGTCCAGCATTGATGCCAAGCACACCCAGTCCTCCAGCTTTACTAATAGCTCCTACAAACTTACCGTCTGTTAGCCAGCTCATTGGTCCTTGAATAATAGGTTTTTCAATCCCTAAAATGTCTGTTACACGATTTTTCATTGCGTTTCCTCACTTTCTATTATAGAATAACGGTTAATGCTGGAGTATCGGCGATAAAGATCATTTGAAAGTTTTCCTTTTCAGCTAATTTAGCCCGCTCCACATAACTATCCGTATTTGTGCTGCTAGGTCGGTCCCAGGCATCCTCCAAGCGCTGAATTCAGCTCCGTATCCAGAAACGAAACCATTTGTAGTGCTAATTGCATCTCTTTTCTATTCTCCATGTATCTCTTCTCCTTTATTTCTCCAAGTAACTAAAAGAACCTGGGTTGAATCCCTTTAAACAAATGGGAGGTGATATTTAGCCTACTAACTAATTGATGGAGGTTTATCTTCTGACAGTTCTTCTTTTTATTTCTAATATCTCGAATACTACTAGTATCCTCATGGTTTAAATAAATATTAGTTGTAAAGAAGGGTTCAATGCGCCTTTAGAAATCCCTTTGATAAACGATATTATAACTATTTAATATATTTAGGTTGAAATTAGTTATTTAGTATACTAAATATTTGAACAGAGAAAACCTAGAGCAAGTTTCTCTCCATGCGCTTCATAAGATCCCTCAATAATAAACGTTCTTCCGGTAAGATTGAATGGAGTAGTTTTTCTCGCTGTTGTTTCCATATGAACTCAACCGGTTCCTCTAATTTTTTGCCTTTGTGCGTTAGATAAATTCGCATAACCCTTGCATCTTGTTTGTCACGTTGACGGTAAATAAAACCGTTTTGCTCCAATGATTTAACCATATTTGTGACCGTAGGCGGTTCACATTTTAAATGTTCACATAGTTGCATTTGTGTTACCCCATCACCTGACCACAGACGAGAGAGTAAATTATCTTGGCCTACATAAAGATTAAGTTCTCTTAGACTTTCACTATAATCTCGACGCATTTGAAATGAAATTTTATCTAGCGACTGACGAATATCGCAATCAACCTTATCATTCATAGATATTCCTCCACCCACTAAAATGTATTTAGCAAGCTAACTATATCACGGTTTAAATCTAGTTGTCAATTTATTAAACATACCTCCTCACAATCGTAAATTTTAGATTACAGTTTTTTTTTGATTGCTGCACAGTATTTAGTCTGCTACGTAATTAGAGAACTCCACAATCGGGGCCTTATATGGAATAAGGATTGACTAATTATTCACTTCTGACAGCTTTCTATATAATGAAGCTCAAGATACATTTGTAATTTCACAAATTTGATTTACAGTCATATTTCCTTCTTTATATAGCTTTACTGCATAATTCATTCCTGCGTGATTTATATAATATTTCTTTAACCGTCCTTTAAACTTCCCTTCTTTCTTTGCGAGCTCAATTCCTTCACGCTGACGCATACGAATAAGGTCTCGCTCTAATTGATTAACACTAGCCATTACCGTAATGAAGAATTGGCTGTATGGATTATCTTCTGATGAATCTAGCCATGTAATCCTTATGTGATTTTAAGCTTGCCTTTTTATTTCGTATTAAATCAATCAATTCAAATAAATCTTGCGTACTTCGAGTGATCCGAGTTAAATCTGTAACATAAATAATGTCACCTTCCTGTAAATCCTCTAACATTTTTTGAAAAACTGGAGAATCGTCTGGAAAATAGGCTTAGCGTTGTAAATCCGCATTTTCCCGACGGGACCCCTATGAGTAGAATCTAATAGCGTAAAAATCTATCCCAGGATTTTTATACTACGTGGGATGCTTTCTTGTAGAGTAATAAAACCCTTTTTCTCAAGTCGATCTAAATAACTGTATGCAGTGGAAGATGAGGCCAGACCCATCATATCACCGAGCTCACGCGTTGTTGGAGGATAACGTATCTTGAAAGTAAACTTTGATGGCTTGCAAGGCTTCCTCTTCTCTAGTAGTAAGCTGATTCATTCTTTAATCCCCCTTAAGTAATGAACAAACTCACTAAGAATGTTTGTTTGTATTATAAACGATATCCATTTCTTATATCAATAACCATAACAATGAACAAGCCCGTTATTCCTGTCTACAATAATTCTTGCAGTTGTAGATATTAATATGGATCGCAGAGCATTATGTTCTTAAAAAAGAATATTGTCTGAAAAAGTATTTCGTGAATCATAAATTCTACTTATTCAAAGGATTTTTTTTATTTATGAACGTCTAAAGATTTAACATCAAAGTAGCTTTTTTAGCTGAGAGACACGGCCTTAACTAATGCCCAGTTTTTCTGCAATTTGTTGTTGTGAAAGAAATGGCTGCTGCTCGGTAATTTCTTTTAATATTAATAGTTTACTGGCAGTTTTTGTATTGAATTTTGGATACTGTGCCTTAGCTCTCTCTTCAAATGCCTTTTCTTCGTTAGTATCGTTAGTATTAGGAACGGAAAGGTCCTCAGGTGCAGGAGACTCTTCTTGCTGAGGGGGGAACTATTGAGGAATGTCAATTAGATGCTTTAATTCAAGTGCACAAGCCTGGCATATAAATTGCTCTTTGAAATACATTTTTGTACCTGGATCACCACAAAACACACACATTGTTGACTTGTACCTTCTTAGTATCAACTCTTTACCTTCAATAAAGAACTCGAGTGGATCACCAATATGAATATCCATAGTGTCCCTCATTTCTTTGGGAAGAACAATACGTCCAAGTCGGTCTAATGCTCTCTTCATTCCGGTTCGTTTCATCAGAGGTTACCCCAACAATATTAGATTTATTGTTTATTGTAAGAAAGATTATTCAGTATTACAACAATCACCTTATTAAAAGGGATATTCCAGAGGTGTGATTTAAAAGATAAGCTCGTATACAAAACTCCTCCTCAGCCCTAATAATCTTAGTATTTAAACTAAGGAGGGGGTCATGATCATCTGCGTAGAAGTTGGCGACGGAGCATAAATTGAACTACGAGGTTCGTTGCACGAGCAAGCACCCGCAAGCGATTACGCATCCGCGGGCTGGATTGCTGAACCTGTCAACGCTTGTCTTGCCAGTTCAGAACGGAAGCGGGCAGTTCCTGCATGCTTATACGCCTGATCTGCAGACGGCTCGGCTGAACGCCTAGCCCAACTCGCGGAGGAAACGACGGTTAAGCAATAAGCGGAAATGTTGTATAAGCACCGGCCTATAGACGGCCGGTGCTTTTTTTCGTATAGCAATTTTTTGTTGACCAGCTTGAATATACGACAATCTCATCCACTTGAGCCTCAGTTTTGTTGATGGACAGCAACTCCTAGGCGAGCTTGTTCTTGTTTCTTCCAACATCCGAATCGGGCGGTCTTCAGCACTCTCTACAGTAGCTCCAAACAAAAAAAATGGCCTTACTTATGATAAGGTTCACCACGATTGATCTTAGAGTATCCTGCCCGTTAGTTTAGTGAATCGAAGGGCAAGATACCGATTAGATATCCGCCTAATCGGCAATAGGAACATGTTCTTGTCCTTGGCTCGGGACAAGAACTTGTACCGATAAAACAAAAAAGCCGCTATAATAGCAACTTCAATGGGATTATGTTCTTGTCCCCCGACACAATTATTTTTATAGTTTTGAATAATCCCCCACCTAACTAACGCCTGAAGTGGGGGGATTATTAGGTAATCGAACCCACTTGGTTAACATCGTGGGGGCCAGGACCTAGGTGAACTGCCGAAACACTGTCGTTTCCCCGTGCCGAAGTCGAGTAATTTGAAACCTTAGAAAGGAGATTTAGGCATCTTAATTTTCGGTGTTTTAACCTCTGGCATCTTAATGACCGGCGAATCAATTTTAGGCAGGCCAGATATAGGGAGATTCGGTAACCAATCCGGCAAATCAATGCTCGGTTTGAAAATGCCAGATTCCTCAATGATCTTACCCGCTTTATCGAATACTTTCTTCCCCCATTCCCCAGCGTCGTTCCACACTTCTTTCACTGATTGATCATCAAGTCTTATGACGCGTTCGATCATTTTGTACTCATTCGCAACTTTCTTCCACGTACCCTTCCAATACTTTTCAGCCCCGCGATTCCAGTATTCTTCTGTTAGTACATCGTCTAACTTAGTGATTTTTCGTTCGATCATATCATACCCATCCGCAACCTTCTTCCACGTACCCTTCCAGTACTTTTCATTGGCACGGTTCCAGTATTCCTCGGTCAACAGATCATCGAGCCCCTTAGCGGTACGCTCAAGCTTCTCATACTCATTGCCAATTTGTTTCCAGATCGTCTTCGAGTATTTCTCGTTTGCACGATTCCAGAATTCTTGTGTTAACAGATCATCCAATCCCTTAATTTCACGCTCAATGAGCTCAAAGCCTTCACCTACCTTTTTCCATGTGCCCTTCCAATGTTTTTCACTGGCCCGGTTCCAATACTCTTCTGTTAGGAGGTCGTCGAGGCCAGTTATACTTCGTGATATCATCTCAAACTCTTCACCGACTTTTCTCCATGTACCCTTCCAATACTTTTCATTGACTCGGTTCCAGTATTCTTCGGTGACGAGATCATCTAGACCTGTAATCTTTCGCTCTATCATTTCAGACGCATCTCCCACGTCTTTCCATACACCTTTCCAATACTTCTCTGTTGATCGGTTCCAATACTCCTGGACCGTCTGACCGTTGCTTTCAGCCCAGTGAGATATCGCTTTACCAGCTTGATTGAAAACCTTTTGATCAACGATTTTCCCGTCCTTGAGAAGGTCTTCGGTATAATCCAAGGCTTTAGTCCATGTCTTGCGTAAGAGTTCGCCGGCTTCGTTTAACGTCTCAATGGTATAGTATCCGAGGTTATTGAACTCGTCCTTTGCCTTATTAATAATCCCCTCAATAATAAACTGTTTGATTTTTTCTAACCAATCTTCTGCAACCTCCGCTAGTCCTGGTGGTGATCCTTTTTCCAAGAGACCATCAATGACCAAATAATCGATTCGTGGGGATTTTTTCGAACTCTGGTCATTGGATTCCTTTGCCCATTTATCAAATGTCGTTGACCCATAGGCAAAACTATCCCAGTGTCGATGATCATTGGATTCAAAAAGCTCAAGTTGCTCACCTGCAGCCTCAGTAGCCTCTGCAAGCCACGCCCATAAGCCGTTTGGATTCCCATCTTGACTAATTTCATTGAAAAATTTCTCAATAGCCGGTCGTATTAACTCCCTAACCTCTATTCTTGTCTCACACTCGGCTGCAGTAGCCCAGCACGTATAGCTTATCGCACTGACTTCCTGTTTTTTTACTACAACTAAAGCTACGAGAAACGTTCCCGCTTCGGCCCAAATCGTTCCCGTTAACCACGGGACGACCTTTTGTAAAGCATCGGTAAATATGGTTCGCCACGTGTCCTTCCCGAGAACTTCGGGTAACTGGTCAAGTATACGATTGATAATTAGCGCTATAATGTCATTCGCTTGATCATTAAAGTACGATCGCAACCTGTATATCTCACGAAGCACCGGCGTTACAACTTCATACGTTTGATCTGAGATCTGTTTACGCATTTCCTCTGGAATGGATATATCTAGGCTTCCTTTGATAATCCCTAAATTCCAGTCCTCTGTACCCAAAGGGATTCTGTAAGGGATGGACATATCCAATAGATCCAAAAACCCTTCCATGCTTTGTTTAGCCAAATCCCCCAAATATGGGGCTACAAAATCCACGAAAAGACTTTCGATCTCTTTCGTTAGATTCGCCCAAGGCTGCCAACCTACGGCGGGAATTCCGATCGCCGAAGCTACGTTTTGAAAGGCGAAAATATCATGCGGCCACAATAAGAAGGCATCGGGACCAAGATACATTGTCGGTGCTTGCTTCTCATCACTGAAGATATTCTTGAAGTGATCGCCATCTTCATCGAATTCACCTTCGATATAAAGTGAGTGTAACTTCCATTGGAACTGAACCAAATACTCTGCCCATTTTATTGCCAACTTACGAGCGACGGATCTTACTTCTTCATTACTGTTCGGGCATTTAAACGCATAATAAATTGCAGCAATTATGGGTGCAAAACTATCCCGAGATAGTGGTCTTCTTCGAAAAGCCACCCCTTCTTTATTAAAATCGAGCCAATCCGGATGCCGGATCGGTTGCTCACGGCCAAGATTGTCTTTATTTCCCCATCCATGATCAAGCAAGGTATTGAGCAATTCGATAAGGAGTTGATTAGCGTTTGCTTTTTCCCATTCATCCTGGCTGTAGTTTCCTGTGGCAATTGCAATGCCTGCTATTGCTGTATGTAAACAGGCCTCCCCAAGAGTTGTTGGAGTGAGTTTTCCTTTGGTTTCTTCGTTATAATCGACCACAAACCCATAATGATCTCTAAAGCATATGCCAGTGCCTTGTCTTACCAACTCGTTTCTAGCCAACAGCTTGTAATCATTCATGTTGAAACCCCACTCATGTTTTTGATCTTAATATACCCAATTAATCACAATTTATTTCGAAATTTTCCGATTAAGGGGTAGTGAACGAATAATAACATGCTGTTTGCGTTTATGAAGTAACCAAAAGAAAATGGCCCATTTTACGTCAGGCCGCTGAAAAAGTCTCCTTTAAAAAAACGTCAAAAAAAACGAGCCTCTAGAATCGCTTCTAAGGCTCGTTTCGCGTTCAGGGAGTCATATTTGACCCCCTAAAGTTTTGGTGTTTTCGAAATAGAGGTAGTTTTTCAGTGCCCTCATTTTACGTAGGCCATTTTTTCAAATCCAATTATTTTATAAAATTGACTGCATCTTATCTACTAACTTCATAAAAACCCCATATATATCGCAAAATTATTGAAATATCCTGTCAGTTAGCTTAATGAAGTAGCATTGGGAATTCCTTAGATATTCATCTAATCGGTAATCGAACTATGTTCTTGTCCAATACGGCAATCGGGACAAGAACTTGTACCGATAAAACAAAAAAAGCCGTTATTTTAGCGACTTTCGATGGGACCATGTTCTTGTCCCTCGACAGTTATACGGTGTATTTTGCAGCCCCTATTCCTCCTGGCAACAGGCTCAAATGAGAATGCCAATGGTCTTTTGCGAGAATTCTTTCCTAAAGGCACGGATTTCGCTCAAATGACAGACGAAGCTTTATGCCGTGTTCTTTATCTGATAAGCCACAGACCACGGAAATGTCTGGACTGGAGGATGAAAAAAGAAGCTGCAACAAAAGGTCCGGGTAACGCCAAACCTCTTGATGCAGCTTCTTTTGTATTTCTACTCGCTTTGCACAGCGAATTCATAATAACTTTAAGCCTTGCGAAGCATTTGTCTCTCGCTTAGCTGTAAAAGCATATCCTTCGTCATGGCCTTCAGGTCGTAGCGGGCATGAAATCCCCATTCTGTTTTCGCTGCCGTCGCATCAATGGAATGCGGCCAGCTATCGGCAATCGCCTGTCTCTTCGGATCAACGTCATAATCGAGGATAAAGCCGGGAAACTCATCCCGAATCGCTGCAGCGATCGCCTCCGGATCCACGCTCATTGCGGTGACATTAAATGAATTTCGGTGCATCAACCGGGAAGAATCCGCTTCCATCAATTCGATGATAGCGTTCAGGGCATCCGGCATATACATCATGTCCATGTTTGAGTCCTTGGCGATATAAGATGTATACCGGCCAGCCGTCACGGCTGCGTAATAAATTTCCACCGCGTAATCCGTCGTTCCTCCGCCGGGAGGCGTCATATAAGATATCAAACCCGGGAATCGCAGCCCCCTAGTATCCAGGCCGTATTTGTGAAAATAATAATCACAAAGCAGTTCGCCGGACACTTTGTTCACGCCGTACATCGTATTGGGCCTCTGGATCGTATCCTGCGGGGTATTGTCTTTCGGAGTCGAAGGACCAAAAGATCCAATGGAGCTTGGAGTGAAAAATTGGCAGCCGAGCTCCCTGGATATTTCAAGTGCATTCATCAATCCGCCCATATTCAAATTCCAGGCAAGCAGCGGTTTCTCCTCTGCGGTAGCCGACAGCAGCGCAGCCAAATGGATGACGGTATCAACTTCGTACCGCTTGGCGATTTCGAACATCGCCTTATCATTCGTCACGTCCAGCAGCTCGAATGGCCCGGATCGGGTAATTTCGTGGGCTGATGACCTGAGATCCGTAGCAACGACGTGATCCGCACCATAAATTTCACGTAATTTAACAACTAACTCAGAACCGATTTGGCCCAGTGCTCCGGTCACCAAAATCTTGTTCATAAGACATTCCTCCCGAAATATACTCCCGCGAATGCAGCTAAATCAGCTTCATTTCCTTGCCAACTTTCTCATAAACGGAGATCACCTGGTCGAGCATCTCCTTGGTATGGGCAGCTGTCGGCATGTTGCGTATTCTTCCGGTTCCTTTCGGAACCGTCGGAAACAGGATTGCCTTGGCGTAAACGCCTTCTTCATAGAGCCGTTTGCTGAACTGTTGGGTAGTTACTTCATCGCCAATGATACAAGGTGTGATCGGCGTTTCGCTTTGGCCTACATCATATCCAAGCCGGCTCAAGCCATTTTTCAAATCATTGCCGTTCTCCCACAGCTTCTCGATCAGCTCTTTGTCATTCATCAAAATGTCGACAGAAGCGCTGCAAGAAGCGATTGCAGCCGGAGGCAGCGATGTCGAGAACAGAAACGGACGGCTTCTCAGCTTCAACCATTCGATCAGTTGTTTTTTACCCGCCACATAACCGCCGACAACGCCGATCGCCTTGGAAAGAGTACCAATTTGAAAGTCAATGCGGTCGGACAATCCAAAATGCTTCACGGTTCCCGCACCTGCTCCGAGAACGCCCGAACCGTGGGCATCATCCACATAAGTAATCAGATCGAATTCTTCTGCTATTTTCACGATTTCGGGCAGCTTTGCTATATCACCATCCATGGAGAAAACCCCGTCGGTGATGACCATAATTTTATGGTACTGACCGGATTCCTTGGCATCTTTCGCCTGCTGTCTTAAATCATTCATATCCGAATGCTTAAAGCGAATCACCTTGGCTCTCGACAGGCGGCAGCCATCAATAATCGAAGCGTGGTTCAGCTCATCTGATAAAATCGCATCATGCTGGTCCATTACCGCGGATATAGCAGCCATATTGCAGTTAAATCCCGATTGATACACGATAACGGCTTCCGTTTTTTTGAAACGGGCCAGTTTTTCTTCAAGCTCAATATGAAGATCCATCGTACCATTAATTGTTCTCACAGCCCCTGCGCCTGCCCCGTATGTCTGCGACGCCTTAACTGAAGCATCAATCAGGCGGTAATCTGTTGCCAGTCCCAAATAGTTATTGGAAGACAAATTGATTAGGGACTTTCCGTCGATACGAATAACAGGACCATTTGCACCCTGCAGCGTATCGATGACGTTATATAGACCTTTAGTCTTTAGATCTTCGATGTTCGAACTTAAAAATTGGTCCAATGCTTGACTTGACATTCCATTCCCTCCTCGATATACGTATGTCCTCGTACAGGAGACATAGTATTCTCCAAAAAACCCTGTTATAAAAGGAATTAATTTAATTTCAATGTATCATCTTTTGTATTTATTGTACACATGTGGCGGACAAAAAATAAAAATATCCGCAAAAAAACATAGCGATTACTTCCCCCATTCCCGGAAGCAATCGCTACTAAAACTTTGCTTATATCTTTTGCTGCTCGGTAACTTCTTGTGCAGCCATTATTTCTTTTGCTTATTCCTTTAAATCAATCGATTTACCTCGCTTCAAACGGGATTCTTCCACGGCAAACGCAATGCGATGACCCCGTAAGGAAGCGCTTGCCGAGGTTAGGCTCTCCCTAGTGAGGTTTTATGTGCAATGCACTCATTTTTTTAGATAAATATCTAATCGGTAATCGGACTATGTTCTTGTCCATTTCGGTTATTGGTACAAGTTCTTATCCGAATGGATCGTTTTCTTCCAGTTCCTTTTTCTTTAGGAGCTATTGAAGTTAACCTTATTCTAATCGGCATCAGTCCTTAGCATCCGCAGCAAGAATTTGATGCTGCCTTTTCCGTTTTTGAAGGAGAGCAGCAATCCGAAGATGCTTCCTCCACTTGAACTGGGTCACAGCAGCTGTCCTTGCCATTAGCACCAAGACTGCAAACCCCCGTCTCCGGCAGTTCCAGCTCTACTTTTTGTGCTGACTCAATATCTCCCACTAGAGCTGCTGCGATGGATCTGACTTGCTCATATCCCGTTGCCATTAAGAAGGTTGGCGCTCTTCCATAACTTTTGGCACCCACGATATAAAAGTCCTCTTCAGGTTGACGCAGTTCTTTTTCACCATGTGGTCGTACTGTACGTCAAGACAAGAACCTGTGTTACCTACAATTTCATTGATGTGATCAATAAACACTTTTTCATTTCGAATGGTTCCGGAAACCTGCATCTGTTCACCATAATGCATGTTGCCACAGCACAGTACTGGTAAGGAACATACGTGCGAAAGTCTTGTGAATTTGGAAATTATGTGGAAGTGAATCCTCCAGGATTTTTTAAATTCAACTATACTTTTCTCACTGTTTACTGTTCATTACGGATGGTGACTTCAATTTTGCTTGTAATATGGAACTTACGGATATGCAGATCAAGGCCATAACGGCAAACAAATATCCTCCCCATACGATTTCTCCAGTTCCTGAATGGGTGATAAGTAGACCACCTATAGCCGTACCGATTGTAACCCCGAGATTGGAAAAGGAAACATACAGACTGTTTGCAAATTCTGGTACCTCTGGAATTTCCGTTGTTAGCCAGAGCTGGCCGACGATAAGTCCACTTGTGTGTACGGCGCCCCATAATACCACAATTCCGATAATCCAAATGAGTGACGCGCTTGTATATTGAAGGACAAGATAGCATAACGCCAACGCAACTGGGTATAACAGAGTGGTTCTGGTCAGGCGTCTGTCCAATAATTTGCCGGCATACCAGTTGCCCGCTACACCGCTAAGACCGAATACGACCAGAAGTAAGCTCACGATTTTTTCGTTTATGCTCAGATGTTGCCCCATATATTCGGCAAAATAGCTGTACACGACAAACATTGTAGCGAAAATGAAGCAAGTTGTTGCAATGTTCAGCCATACGGTGGGCCTGCGCAATACACTTAGCTGCGATCTAATCGTAGTAGAATTCTGATTATTCTCTACAGGAGGCAACCTCAAAATAATCCCAATGCAAGCAATCCCATTCACAATTGCGGAGAAGACAAAGGCAGTCTCAAGAGAAAACTGACTGGCAATATAGGATGTTATCGGAATACCAAGCACCATCCCCATACTAACTCCAAGAAATACTTTTGCGCTGGCTTGTGCGGTACTATCTTTCTCCGATAATAAAGCAGCTAACACGAAAGCGAGCGAGAAGTATACCGGATGAAAGAAGGCGGGAATGACCCGAGATACCAGGAGTATAGGAAAGAGCGGCGCAAAAGCTGAAGCCAGGTTGGAGAGAGTAAACAGCAAGAGAATAGCTATCAGCACTTTTTTTCGATCCCATTTGGACACTAGCAGTGTCATCAATGGTCCAAAGAGAGCAATAACGAGAGCGAATGAACTGACAAGCATACCAGCTTGGGGAGCAGATACACCATACTTCTCCATAATAGCTGGAAGCAGACCAACTACACCAAGCTCAGTATTAATAATTCCAAATATGCCGAGTGCAATAAAAAATAGAGAACCGCTTTTTTTCAAATGACTTCACTCCCATCCCTTTTTATGATTATATAAATATCTGTAATTGTAGATATTTAAATGAGATAAGTAGGCAATCCTTATGCTTACGATTGCCTACTTCACAATTCAGTTTTAATCAAATCGGCCAATTGTCTGATCGTTTCCTCGTTTCGTCGGTAGTACGTCCATTGACCGAATCGTCTGGATTCAAGAAGTCCAGCTTTTTTCATCAGAATTAAGTAATTGGAAATCACGGATTGAGCCATTCCCGTCTTTTCCTGAATGCTTCCGACACATATTCCTCCTTTAAAATCAGCATCCGGCGGCAAATACAATTGAGGCCCAAAATTTGCTTCCGGTTCTTTAAGCCATTCTAAAATTTGCAAACGAGTTTCATTTGATAACGCTTTGAAAAGTAGTAGTTTCTCCATACGTATCATTATATCTATTTATTTAGATATTTCAACCTTCTGACATGTATTAATTATCAGGCTCACTGCTATTGCCTAAGTTGTCTGTGTTCTTAATCTGTTTGTACTACCTGTCGATCTGAATTGTTTAAGTAAGAGGGCAATACTACGGGTTTTACAAAACGGCGAGAGACTAGACTGTGACGATTACTCATTGGTTTCCCATTGCGGGTTCCAAACAACTTCCCATGTATGACCATCGGGATCTTGGAAGTAGCCAGAATAACCACCCCAAAAAGTATCATGTGCCGGTACTGTGATATAGGCCCCAGCATTCTTCACTTCTTTCATCACCTTATCAACTTCTTCCCTACTACTTACATTATGACCTAGAGTAAATTCAGCAGGATTAGGTTGGTTCTGATAAATATTTGCGTCAAGTGCTAAATTATTACGTTCAAAAATGGCAAGCCTTAAGCCTCCTACCATGTCAAAAAAGGCGACGGCACCATGTTCATATTCCTTTCCAATAATGCCTTCAGTCGTAAATCCAAGACCATCTCGATAGAATTCCAAAGATCTCTCCAAGTCGTCTACCCCCAGCGTAATAACATTAATTCTTGGTTTCATGTAGTTCCTCCTTAAAATTTGAACTGGATTGTTACACCTAACATTCTATTACATTTGATAAACCTATCACTTTGATCAACTGCTTTCTTTGTATTACTGAGTTATCGTTTCCCGTTAGCTTAATGAAACCGATAAAGAATCTTATCAACCTTGGTACCATATTCTTAATCTTTTCAACAATGAACTATTTCTTTGCATTTGGGAGAAAAAATCTAGTTCGTGAAACAAAAAAACGTTATCTAAGCCAAATCTTATATTCATATGCTTTTATTTAGCCACATGATCTCCATCATGGTACTATTTAGATAATTACCTAATCCGAAATGACACAATGTTTTTGTCCTTAGCTTGGGACAAGAACATGTACCGATAAAATAAAGCCGCCATTTTGGCGGCTTCTTAAGCGTATATGATTCTCTGGTCGAATTTTAATACAATCATCCAATATTATTCTTCTTCATAAACAACGACGGTTTTACTTTCTTCTTCCCATTGCACGGTTGCATCCAATGCCTCACTTATGAAACGTACGGGTACATAAGTACTGCCTTTTGTAATAGTGGCTGGCGCATCCAAAGAGACGTTTTTGCCATTAACTGTTGCAGTCTTACTGTCAACCACAAGTTTAATGCTCACCCCATCCTTCGTGACAATGATGGAGTGTTCTTCGGGATTCCATGCCACTTCGGCTTTCAAAGACTCAGCTATGGCGCGAAAAGGAACAAACGTGTTGCCCTTTTTGACAAAAGGTTCGGAGTCAGAAGCTTCCCCGTTCACATACAGCTTCACCCCATTCTTTTTACCCGCCTTTTCATTGAGTTTTCCCATTGTTTTGTACAGGTCCAGGTTTTTAAAATTGGCTTTAATGGCCTCTTCCTGCAAATACACCGCGTCAGTCACACTACCGTTTTTTTCGAGCATTTCTGCTGCAGTTTCCAACGCCTTGTCCTTTTCAATGATGGCTTCAAGTTCTTTGATTTGTTCGTCCGTCAGCTCAGTCGCATATTTTGTAAGCAAAATATCGGCTAGTACAGCACCTGCCGGTTTATCTTCCACATGTTGAATAGCATTTAGCAAACCTTTGTATCCTTTGGAGCCTTTTTTCTTGGATTCGGTTGGATCGGTTGTATTGTTGGTTGTATTCTCTGTCTCCGATGTTGAGGGATCCTTAACTTTGTCTTCATCAGTGCTGACCGTGTCAGCAGACTCGACTTTCTCGGTCTGTTTCTCCTCAATTTGAGTTTCTTTGTCTTTGGGTGCTTTTGACGATACCTCTTTACCTGATTGTCCGGCTGGAGTGTTTCCCGGTTTGGCTGAGGTTGTGCCTGCGGCGGTACCAAGCATTAGCGCCAGACTGGTTAGCAAGATGACTGTTTTTTTCATTGAAGATTCCTCCTGAAGTAAAAAAATATATGCTCCTTCATTATCGGCAGAATAAATACTTTCTGATAGGAATTTTACGAATAATTCGCCTATCTCCTTTTCTTGAATACATTGTAGTGAAATCAAACCTGAAGGGCGGCATCAAATATGAATTTTGCTGATCGTGAAGCGATCCTTTTTACTTCAAATGTTGGGGGTGGTTCGTACGACATTTGGCTATATCAACCTTTAACAGGTCAGACCATTAAGCTAACCCAGGATCTTGGTGAGGCATTTACAATTCCATATTGGTCGCCAGATGTCCGGAACATCGCCTTTATCGGCAAGAAAAATATCGTGTATGTATTCAATCTAAACAGCAGGGCATGGGCACAAATTGATCAGATAGACCCTTATACTTTACTGAGCTGGTCGCCGGATAGTCTATACTTGAGTTATGTAAAAAACGGACGGATTGTGATCTACAATATCAACTCCCATGCCAGCGGTTCAATCGTTCAACAAGGAGCCACCGATGTCCAGTGGTTTCCTTCAGGAGAGGCTCTCCTGTTTGCAGCTCCGGATGAAGCAGGCAATACCCAACTATATAAAATTAACCGAGATGGAATGAACAAACAGCAATTAACTCAAAATACTGAGGGGCCTCTCCACAATGTCAGAATATCACCTAACGGAGAGTTTGTCCTATATACATCCCCGGGAGCCAGCATTTCGTTGATCACTACGGTGAACCTGACAACAGGAGCGAGCTACCAACTTAATGGTGGCCCTCAGGCGAAAAACTATTTCCCCGAATGGTCCCCGGACTCTTCCCTCATCGCATACAGTGCCACCGACTTCGTGGATAATCAATATGTTTCTTTAATCCAGACCGACAGCCGAGTTGGAGGGCAACAAAAAACATGGGCGGTCTCCTCCTGCTTCTTTACCCCTTTAAGTTGGTCGCCGGATGGGAACCGAATCGCTTACTTATCAGGGTGCAATAATCAAGAACAAGCAACTGAAATTTGGATTATTGATATAAGAAACCCTAATAATCCGATCAAAATTGTTGAAGCACGGTGGATTACAGCTCTTAGATGGTCCCCACGAGTGCATGATGTTCATCCGTATGGATTATATCTCAATCAGGTATACAAGGTATCTTTCTATTATCCGCGAAGCTGGCACAAAGTTACCGAAGAACGATTCGAAGGAGCGGACGGATTTTTTCAGATATCCGCGATCTCTTCTGAGGAAGGAATTCACGAGGTATGCAGAGCGGAAGCTTTTCATATGTTGAAACCCTATGGGGCAAACCCCCGAATTTTCCCTGCTTTTATTCAAGCACAAGAAGCCTGTTTCATATTTCCTTCGGAAGACCAACCCATGGAAATGAGAAATCAGGCGGCACTTATTGTAAAATATCCTGCTCCTGTTGAGATTCAAGGAAATACGTATTCATATTTCATCTTATGGGCTGATCAAAATCACTTGATTTCACTGGGAAAGACACTTACTTTTATTTAAGGGGTCTATTCTCTTAATGATCGCTGGGCTATGAGATGATAAGATTACCTGAGAGTTAATATGACGTTGAAAATCATTGTGAACAGCAAGTCCGGTTATATGCAGATAACCATTCGCAGACCCTACAGCTAATGCATGGACTATAGATATGAAACCAACAACATGATTCTCAAATAACGCTACAAACGTTTTGTAATTGCCGGCTCTGATCATCTGGTCCATCGTAACGCGAAAGTTCTCACCTGTAACAGTACTTACGCCCAGTACATCGTTCCATAAGATAACAACTTCAGTATAATCTTTTGATACAATTTCTCGCACCTTAATTCCCATACCCTACCTCCGTTTGTAAAAAACACTCGCAAAGATAGGGTTCGACAATTGATGAAGATATCCTGCCCTTTAACAAAAACAGCCGATCATGTTGGTCGGCTGTCTTCTTGGTTTATTGAGTTATCGTTTTCCGTTAGCTTAAACCATATTCTCCAGATATCTGTTAAATAAAGTTTCCTGCGCCCACTTTTAATTGTATTCAACTAACCTGCCCGTTAGTTGAAATGAGAGTTTATAAATTATAGTTTACAGTTACAGTATGACGATTAAATAGAAAAGGGCTGCTAATCCAAAACGGTATAGAGCAAACCACTCCAATCGAAGTCGCTTGATCAGTCTAATAAACGTTACTACCGCAATCATAGCCACAAGAAAGGATGTCATAAAGCCAATTAACATTAGATAAAAATCGTCTAAACTAAGTAAATCGCGGCTATCATATAAGTCCAACAAGGTAGCACCAAACATAACAGGTACAGAAATAATGAACGTAAAATCTGCGGCAGCTTTTTGGCTAGTACCGAGCAAAAGGCCACCTGAAATCGTCGAACCCGATCTCGAAAAACCTGGCCACAAAGCTAGACATTGGAATAAGCCAATCCCAAAAGCTTGTTTGTAACTAATCATATCAATTGTATCAACGCTGGTAGCTATCTTACTCTGTGCTGCGATGATCATTAACAAACCACCAGCAACTAAACCAATTAAGACAGGTGTAGGGCCGAATAATTGACTTTTTATAGTCTCCTTTAGTAGAAGATATACGATTAATGCTGGTAACATAGCCAAAATCATATGTATTACGTTTAATCCTTTACTTTTTGAAAAATCCATTTTAATTAAGTTTGACCCAATCTCCATATACCTTTTCCAATAAAGAATTAGAACTGCCATCACTGCACCCAACTGTATAACAATTTTAAAGGTTATTGCCGCGTCTCCCTCAAAGTTAAGTAAATTGCCTGCTAAAATAAGATGTCCAGTAGACGATACTGGTAAGAATTCAGTTAAGCCTTCTATTATGCCAAGTATTATTGCTTTTATTACATCAGTCATTAGAAGATATCCCCTTTACGAAAATAAACTCGCTTAACAAGTTCAAGTATAAGAGTAAATGACTATATATTCCCATCGATTAGCATAACAATATTCATTTCAGTGTGACATTATTGTCACATCATTTAAATGATATACAGATCATATTGATGTATCTTGTTAAACTAACCTGCCCGTTAGCTTATGAATTAACAAGGAAAAGAATCGATTAGTTATATGTCTAATCGGTAAGCGGACCATGTTCTTATCCCTCGACAATATACTCTTACACTATTTATTCGGGTCTCGGTGCAACTTATCATCTCCCATTATTCTATCAACAATATGATGAGCATCCCAAGCAGCCGCCATCTCTAATCCCTCACATTCTTTGCGATCAGAAGGTCTAATCTCTCCCAAATGATATATTGAATACTCTCCTGATATCCTAGCAATAATGCATGCAGGGGGGCCAAGCCTCATTTTCATCCAGAAAAGGACGATTCTCAACGACTGGCCAATTTTCTGATTTCAGAACATCATCATACACGCCCACGATAAACTGATATTCCTCTTCTTCGGTAACTCCTCTATAGAGTCACTTATACGATCGTAGATTGCAATGCTGGCATCTTTAAGCCTTCTCCCAAAGGCAAACTTACCGTTAGGCAAAGGGATAGCGTAGATATCACCCAATTTAATTCGTTTACGTTTCGTATCTTGCTTCGGAGTGCTTGCAGCTGCAACTGCTACGTTTCCCGTACCTATCATGCTTTACAGTCAATATACTTGCTAATACTGTTAATAACAGTTTCTTCATTATCTAAATCCCTCTGCTTTCCATATGTACTTCGTTTCTCACTATCACTTCCCAGTATCTTTTTCTTTGCATAGGTCTAACAAATCCTAAATCTCAAACAAACTTGGAAATAGTAAGAATATTTTACCTTGTACTACAGATTATAAATAGGTATTTTATCCCATTGTTATTATAAAACCTGACTTTCTATATGAATTAATTAGATGTATATCTAATTAAAGTACAAGATTCATCCATATTCCAAGTAACTCTACGCAACGTAAACGAGCAGTAATTTATTGTCATTGCTAGCTGCCTTTTGGCTAAGACTCCAACATCATTAGCAAAAAGGTGTAGAGTGGTTTTTTCCAATCCAACACCTTTTATGAAAAGACTAATCACTGAGTTCCTACATTTTTTAGAGAATCATGGTAGTTCTTATCTAGCTCCAGCCAAAAATCAGCTGGCGGGCTGAACACTTTAGCAAGCTTTTCGGCAAAATATAAAACGGTTCTTTGGTGATATTTTTGATATCATTCATTAAACTAACCTGCCCTTTCGACTTATGGCAAACTTATGCTTCCAATACGTGATTAGCACTTCAGTGTTTTAATGAATGGACAAGGCAATCAGTCTAACCATTGTATGCTATTGATTTTCGGCATAATAAAAACAGCCGATCACATTGATCAGCTGCCTTCTTGTTTTGATTAAGCTAACGTTTCCCGTTAGCGTAACGAGTTGTACTCTGACTTGTCATTAATCCTTAATAAAGTACTCATTTACCAACACTATCAAGCCAATAACAAACAATATAACACCCACAATGAACGGGAAACCCAAAGATAAACTCTGTACCACTTCGTTTCCATACTGTTTTGCACCGAAGATTGCATACCATAACTTTGATCCACTCCAAGCAGTGATACTTGGTACATATAAAGCAGCAGCCAGTATAATAGCTAAAGATATCAATGACCCCGTAAACAATAATATTCCACCTATTAATACCTTCTTCATTAAAAGTCCTCCATTCGTACTGACTAATATAGCTCTCCGTCGCTATATTATATAACAATAAAAGTTGAACTAACCTGCCCGTTACTTTAACAAAAGCAGCAGCAAACTATGGCCGGCTGTCTCCTTGGTTTTATTGGGCTAACGTTTCCCGTTAGCTTAATCTTGAGCTTCTTCGAATAACTCTCTGAGCATCCGATCCTTGTTATTCACAAACTCTTTCATAATCATATAATGATCGGTTTCTTCCAATACTTGGACTTCGATACCATCCGGCTTTAGATTGTAAATAATCGAATCTGGATATGCCATAAGGATTGGGGAATGGGTCGCAATTATAAATTGAGAGTTTTGCAAAACAAGTTCATGGATTCGTGTCAGCATCGCCATTTGGCGAAGGGGAGACAGTGCAGCCTCAGGCTCATCCAGTATATATAATCCATTCTCCCCGAACCGATGAATGAAAGTGGAAAAGAACGACTCTCCGTGCGATTGCTCATGCAAGGACTTGCCACCGTACGAATCTTTAATAGGGCGAATAGGGCGACCGAATGAAGGCTGGCTGTCCAACTCATCGATCGTCGTGGCTAAATTATAATAACTTTCTGCCCGGAAGAAGAAGCCATCCCTCGGGCGTCGCGGACCTCTGATCAATTGTATATATTCATATAAGCTCGAGTGAGTAGCCTGGGTTGAAAAGGAAAAGTTGACCGTCCCACCCTCCGGGTTAAATCCCCATGCGATAGCAATGGACTCCATCAGTGTTGATTTGCCCATCCCATTTTCACCTACGATGTAGGTTACTTTGGGGTGGAAATCAAGAGTGTTCAGGTTTCGAATGACCGCCAAATCAAAGGGGTAACGATTATAGGTTGGTACTTTTTGCCGATTAAGCTGAATTTGTCGTAAATAGGGATGCAGTATATTAATATAGTTCACTCCCTTTTAAGCCTTTGATCGTTATGCTTACCTTTAAATATACACCTAATCGGAAACGGGACCATGTTCCTGTCTTTCGACAAGAGTTGCAACCGATGAACTAAATTATCAAGTCTAAATTTAAACGACCGATTCCCAGGTAGAAATATTGGGAATCGGTCGTAAGCCTATTTTAGAGTATGAGATTTCAGGTTCTCCGGTTTGCCCAGGGTCTGTTCCATCTGATCTTCATTCGCTCTATCCGAAATCGCAAATTACTGTTCTTTATACACGCGTACATAATCCACTTGCATAGTCGCCGGGATATCGGAGGCGTTTGGAGTACGGCCGCCGTCAAAGTTTCCGCCGACTGCCAAGTTCATAATGAGGTAGAACGGCTCATCGAAAGGTGCATTCGGATTATTCGGTGCAGCTGCGGAATACCACTGCTGGTTAGTGACTTTATAGAAAAACTTGCCGTCTACATACCATTTAATGTTGTCCTCTTCCCAGACTACCGAGTATACATGATAATCATTGGCAAAAGTTTGCCCCTCCGGGAAGTGATAATCGCCGCCCGAAGACTGGTTCACGGGCCATTGTCCACCAAAGTGTATGGTACCGCTTACTGATCCAGGCAGACGGCCTCTCGCTTCCATAACATCAATTTCACCTGATGCAGCCCAAGTGCCGTATACCGAGTCTTGTGGAAGCATCCACAGTGCTGGCCATATACCATCACCGGTAGGAAGCTTGGCACGAAAATCGACTCTGCCGTACTTCAAGGACAGTTTATCCTTGGTGTTAATCTTTCCAGAAGAATACTGTGCATACCGATTCGGGTCTTGCGGGAAAGATTTGCTGTCGTTCATGGCTTTGATATTCAGCTTTCCGTCCTGTACATATACATTTTGAGTGCTGTTTGTGTAGTGCTGCAGTTCTGCATTTCCCCATCCCCAAGTAGCGGGATCGTTGTTGAGATAATATCCTGTTTCATAGTTCCATTTGCTTGTATCCAGCGTAGTTCCGTTAAACTCATCCTGCCAGATGAGGTTCATGCCCGCGATTGCCGGGTCGGTTGGCGTTCCGATTGAGATATCCTCTTGGTCGGATACATCTGGACGCGGGGCATTTGGATTGCCGATGAAGGTATAGTTGACGAAGTTGTTGCCAATATTCCCACCCGCCTGACCGTTCAGTGGATAGCCGATACGAATCTGCATATTCTCTTGGATCGGCTGGAACCAAAGGCCATAGATATAATCGGCCCAGTATCCCCACTGGTTGGCATCGGACATATTATTGTACCCATTACCGGAGTATGCAAATTTGCTCTGGCTGGAGTTACTCAAATCAACCCATTGCCCATTGATGTTAATTTGGTATACAAAATTGCCCAGTTCCTTGGCGATTGGCGCCCCCCCATCAATTTTCGGAAGTGGAACCCCAATGGAACCATTCGCATCTGCTGTGAAGGTTGTTCCTTCGTATGGCGTAATGACATATGAATTTCTTGTAGGTTCATTAAACGTAATCGTATAAACAAGATTAGCCGAAGAAGTCTTTGATTCCAATTTGACATTGATCGACTCCGTTACGTTAAACCAGTACCCACCGCCGCCATCAGTGAATTGGCCAAAATTGTGATCGTAGATCCAGCCGCTGGCTGCGTTATTGTCAATATCAATCCAGGTGCTGCTGTTTACAGGTTTGACATACACCTTCAAATCATCCGCAACAGCTTCATAAGTGACCGCAGGATTATTGTTGAACGTTGGATATGTAAAGCCTGCACCGCCTGTGAAACTTGCTGTGATTTGTGGACCTTGTGTCGGATTCATCGCTGTGATGGTTGTTTTGTTGATGTTTTGGAATACAAGTTGATACTCCAGCTTAACACCATTCGCTTTGGAGTACAGTTGAATCTCGGTTGTTGCGGAGAGGGTGAACCAATAGCCATTGAAGCCGCCATCGCTCCAGTGCCCCCAGTTTTGGTTATAGATATAACCGCCTGCCTGGTCGATATCAACCCAGTTGTTGCCTACTTTTACATTAACGCCCACATCACTGTAAACATCATTCCATGTCGCGGAGCCTCCATTGAACTTAGGCATAACAAATCCGTAGCTGGCCTTGCCAACCCCTGATTTTGAAATAACAGGCCCGTCTGCGGGTGAGAAGTACTCCATTGAGGTTATGGTAGTTCCCGCTGCCTGAACCTTTGAAGCTGGCAGTATGCCAATACTAGCCAGCATCACAACCACAAGGAACATACCGAGTACCTTTTTCATAAACCGTTTCGCCGTAAAGTGAGATGGTTTCATAATTGCCCTCCTTTAATAGAATAATAGCTTCTCCCAATCCATGCGCATTAAGGAAATCGCTTACATAGGGGATATCTTTATTCTATCGAATAGGTTAATTTGCTGAAAAGGTACAATTGTTTTTGTGGTATCCCATTTTTTTGGCTTTTGATTCAATTGGCATATTTAACAAGGGAGATTGTCCGTTTGGTTATGCTGTTTCATGGTATAGCGTTATAGTAATGAGCTTCGTGCCTCTGCCTTCTGCCGCATCATCTGTCGGTACTCTGTGGGTTGGATCTGCATCACAAGTCGGAACGCGCGTGTAAAGCTTTTGTAGCTTTCATATCCAACCATAGCAGCCACCTCAACAATTTTATGATCGGTTTCGGCGAGAAGCTTGCGCGCTTTATCCAGACGCACATCTCGTAGGTATTCAGCAAAACCTTTACCAATATTCTTCTTAAACAGATTTGAAAAATAAGCATAATTAAGCGATACATGATTGGATACCATCGCGAGGTCCAGCGGTTTGTGGTAACTCTCGTGTATAAAACGAATGGCTTCATTTAGATCCTGCGAATTGCGATAGCTGCACTTATAGTCATAATATAACTGATTCAGCCGAAGCAGCTGCTGTTGCAGTGCTTGTATATAATCACGCATCCCTTGATAATCAAAGAGATTACGCAATGATTCAAGGTCCAGCACTTCTTCCCCCATATAAGGGTGGATAACTCGTTCGTATTCCTCCATCATCTGAACGGTGGCGGCGCAGAGCTGTTGGGTATAGCGAATAGGATAGCGTTGCAGCACCTTTTTGTGAAATATTGCAGAAATACCCTGAGTAATTGTTCCGCTGTTATCTGTTCCAACCGACTGGAACAGTTCATATAAGTCTTCATAGGGAAGTTGCCATTGCTGTTCCATATGCTCAATATGTGCTGGGAAGATACTATACTGATCAGGAAACAGGTAACTGTGGCGATAGAGCTCAAGCACTTGGGTATAGCTGTCTGGTAGTTCTTTTAACCCCTGAATCGGGTTAGTCATGGCCGTTATGGCATCGATCTTTCCTTCCTTGAGCGCTGCAGGCAAAACACTTGGATCTATGGACGCATCCACCGCAAGGATCAGGTATGGGCGATGTTGCAGGCAAATACAACCTTGTCTGCCAAACACACGATAAGCAATGGCTTCCATGCTATGGGCGCTGCTGGCTCCGGGCTGGTTCATGCAAACTTCTTCCCGCAGCAGAGCTAGGCGATAATTACGCCATAACGCATCATTTTGTTCCTCAATCTGAAAAATCCATGCGTCATCACTTAACGCACCTTGCATAAACATTCTTAATTCTTTACGATCGGTCTCTTGGGCGAGACGGGATACACGCTGCATATTATGCGTAAGTGCCTGTCGTGTCTGGATCTCTTGCCATACATGCTCCAGGGAATGTTGCAGATCCTCTCGCTTCAAAGGTTTTAGCAAGTAGCCCTTTGCACCAAGCCCGATAGCTTTTTGGGCATATGTAAAATCACTATAACCGCTGATAATGAGGTATTCCACATCCATGTATTCCTCTTTGGTTTGAGCCATGAGTGTCAACCCATCCATATCGGGCATCATAATATCGGTAATAACGATGTGAATGCAATGCTGCCGCAATAGGGACAGCGCCTCAATCCCACTCGCGGCAGAGTATATGTTGTTCAGCTCCAGAGGAAATTGATGCAGCATGGCCTGCAGGCCGTCACGAATGTGTTTTTGATCGTCCACAATCAGGATATTAATCATGCTCTACCACCCTCCAAGATTTCCATTTTCCCAAGGCAAACGTATCGTTACGCAGGTATATGCACCTTGCACACTATCAATCCAAAGACCGCAATTCTGGCCATAATGAAGCTGCAATCGCTTATTCACGTTTTCCAAACCAAGTCCGCTCCTGCTAGTAACCATCGGTGTATCCGATTCGCTCCGCAGTACTGCCTGAAGACGGTGTAACATCTCATGCTCTAACCCCTTTCCGTCATCTCTTATGTTAATGAAAAGCAGACTGTCATTCTCCACAGAAAAGGTAATCTCTATAGTTACCCTGCCGCCTGAAGGTGCCCCGTGATGAACTGCATTTTCAACGATGGGCTGCATACACATCTTGGGAATGGCGTAGCGAAGTATCTCCTGAGGAAGATCCGCCGTCATAACGATACTGCCGCCTTCCATAAAGTTGATAAATTCAATATAACTTTGGATATTGGCAAGCTCCTCACGAAAAGCAACGGTATCGCTACGCCACTGCATGCTGTAACGTAGTTGGGAGCCCAACGACACCAATGAATTGGCTATAGCAGGCTGCCTCTGTACCTCTGCCACCATACGGATCGATTCCAGGGCGTTATATAAAAAATGAGAATTAATCTGCGAATGCAAGGAGTGCAACTGTGCGTTTTTGGCAATTAACTGCTTATCCACGACCTGTGTCATTAGACGTTTGACCTCATGTAACATTTTATTGTAATTCACCGCCACCTCATCGATTTCATCCCCTCTTTCGTTCTCATCAAGGCCTGTATCAATCATTGCATCCAGCTCGCCTTTCCGTACCTGACGCATGGATACCAGTACGCTGTCCAACCGCCGGAAAATACGCCGCGTCGTTTGGGATACGAGTAACATAATCAGCAGCAATACACATATTGTAATCGTTACCACAAATGCATACCAACTGCGCGGCCCCTTCATCAATGCCTGATGGGAAGCAATATCAACCACATAAGTGTTCAACGGGGCGATGTATCGATACAATGCATAGAAGCTCTGATCTCCCACCTTAACCTGAAGCGGGCTTTCCTGCGGCAATATATCTAGCTGGCGGTGAATACTGCCAAGGATTTCCTCCATTCTCTGCCCGTACTTCTCAGAAAACTCATGCTGGGGATTGTAAACATACTCGGGAGGATCGCTTGCGTTCATCAACACCGAAAAGAAGTCCCCCTTGCTCTCCTGGAGCAAATCGCTGAAAAACATGCTGTGCGGGACTCGCACTTCCATAATACTAGGGCGTTTTTGTTCCTGCCCTTGAAGGCGAACCAGACGATAGTAGGATAATGTGTGTTCACCATCCCTAAAAGAAAATAAACGGTAAGCCGCACCACCTTCGTCCCGAAGCTTTACCCAATAATCCTGCGGCCAAAATTTCTTATAATGATAGATTTCCGGCCAGATTTCGTACAAGTTTGGGTTATCGACGTAAAAGCTAAGCTCACTGATCATCGCATTGCTTTGAATGATATTAAGCATTTGCTCAAACTGGTTTTGCTTAAACTTCACCAGACGCAGTCCATCCACAAGCATATTGGAATGAATAAAATCCACAAATGACTTTTGAGTGAGGGCTGTATTGGAAGCGTTCTCAATCATGTCCATTCTTCTGCGCAATTGTTCATTCAGCCATGTAACGTGGCTGTTGCCCGTTGCCATAGCATCCTTATATAGCTGGGTTTCTTGCATGCGGATATATACAAAGGATATCAAAATAACAGGTATGGCAATCATCAGGCTAAATGCCAGAAACAGCTTTTGGGATATACGGGCATTGCGATAAAGCTTCCTCAATCTCGTTAGCAGGTATTTCATTCTGAAGTATTCACCACCTTTGTTATACCATATATCACTAGTTAGCCAATAGTTAACAATGTAGTAGGGAGTGGTTATCTGGCTATCTTGGCTTTCCGCAGTTCCAGTTCAGCCTGGCGATATTCCATCACCTGGTTAAAGCCGTAGTTTACACGACGTATCAGAAAATTTTCGAAAATTTTGTCAAAGGCAGCTTCATCCTTCGCTGTAATCAGTTCTGGCAGCACTTCTTCCCAATTCTGAGAAATACGTGACCAGGCTAACGCTATATCGGAATCCCCTATAGGATCTAGTCCCTTATAGATGCCGCTGTCCAGATCGGCCTGTTGGTTGGCGAACTCCTCCATTTGCTTAATGGATGGGGCATTCTCTGGTCTCCACTTGTTAACGAAAGCAGGGTTTCGCAGCATCCAGTAGGTATCCATAATGCCATATTCCTTTTCCAGCCGCTCCCGATCCGTGTCATGCAACTGGACCATTGCCGCCGTCAACTGCGGTTTGCCGTTCTTCATCGCCCAGGTTTCACCTTCTTTGCCCAAAAATAAATCCCTTTGGCCTTCTTCGCTGGCCAGATAGGTCAAAAATCGGATGGCCCGTTCAGGGTTTTCCGTGGATCTGCTAATCATCGTGACCATCCAGCCATCCATGCTGCCAGGAAACAGTTTGGCGGATTCTCCCCTGCTGCTCCGGGGTCCATCTACAGCAATATAGTATGAACTCTGATTCGTAAGGACTTCCAATTTCGAATTGAGGTCCGATATGTCTGTCCATTCCCGAATCATCATAAAATATTGGGCATGGTTGGTTTTTTCCTGCACCTGTGCACTGGAGTCGACCAGAAAATCAACATTAATCAGGCCCTGCTCGTAAGCGATACGAAATGTTTTCAGCCACTCAATATAATCGGGATCTGTCATTCGGTCGTATACTTTACCGTTCTGTTCATGGGGGATCGCAAGCAGATTTTGCAAATATTCGGTCATCCCATAGGATGCATTCCCCTGTGCCCAAAACGGACTGATCAGCTTGCCTTTATAAACAGAATATTGATTCTTCAGCAATTGCAATGCATTTAGAAAACCTTTCGGTGAGGTAAGGTCCGGTTTGCCCATCGACTCATACAGATCTTTACGTACGAGAAAGGTTTGGTTCGCTCCCGTCAAGCCGGTTGAACGCATCTGTTCGGGACTGTACGCATCATTGGGGATGACATAGGTATGGCCGTCTTCCTGCCGATACCATTGTAGAGCACCATCACCTGCTACCTTGTAAAAGTAAGGATCATACTGATTGGCTAACTCATCCAGGGCATAGATGAGATTACTCTCCCGAAGTTTGTTAACCGCACTCTCCCAGGAGCCGATGGTTATCAAATCCGGCAGACTACCGGTCGTCAACATCCGTGATAACATCTCGCTTGGTTCACCAGTTGATACTTCAAATTCGATATTGACCCCTGTTTTTTGGGTGACATATTTGGAAGACAGGCTCTCACCCCAAGTGTGCCCGTACCATTCGGCTCCAACGAACCACGTTAGATTCACGGGGGTAGTATCCAGCTTCCATGACGGTTCTTCCAGATTCAGATTAAGGCTCTGTATCTGCTCCGTGAAGTCAGCCCTTGTCGAAGCACTCCTATCTTCCGATTGCTCTGACTCAGAACAAGCAGCCAAGCCTGACATCAGACATATCATCAACAAGGCTAAAATAAAAAGACTTCGAAACATGAACACCTAAGCGCCTCCTTTCTATACTGGCGATCTCCAATCCCCATCTGCATCAGCATTCATACTAGTGGTGGTACAACCGATTTTACTACCCTTGGATTAAAATGAAAATGGTTTAATGGTCGATTCGCAGATGATCCGCAACATTCCCCCTAACGAAACATAACTTGTAATAAATCAATGGAAGGAAGACTAATTCGTGTATCTAATCTGGATACTTATTGTCGGTGGGCTAATTGGCTGGTTAAGTGGAAATCTGATTGGACGGGACGTGCCGGGAGGCGTACTCGGAAATATCATTGCTGGCTTTGTTGGATCGTGGTTAGGGTATGAACTGTTGGGACCGAGGGGGCCGGTGGTGGGTGGATTTCATATCATACCCGCGATCGTCGGGTCGATCATTGCTCTCTTGATTTTCTATGCTCTGGCGCGCGGTGGAGCGTTCCGAAGACGTTAACAGGCGGAGACGACTTTACCAAGTAAACTTTATTTTGTGGTGATACAAGTTGATTACGCTAAACTTTACTGCCCGGTAGTCGAATAAAGCCGCCGATCCTGTTGATCGGCGGCCTCCTCGAATGTTCATGGCGCATATCCTTCTGTCTTGGTCTGTTAAAACGAATTCAAACAGACCTTATATTTCCAAATTCAATCTTTCCCCGTTGGATTCAATCACCTTTTTATACCAGTGGAAACTGTTCTTTTTACTTCTTTTCAGGGTACCACTGCCCTCGTTATCCTTATCTACATAAATGAATCCGTAGCGTTTCTCCATTTCGCCAGTTGAGGCACTAACGATGTCGATGCAACCCCAAGCCGTGTAGCCGATAAGATTAACGCCATCGAGGATAGCTTCTCTCATTTGTTCGATATGATCTCGCAGGAAATTGATCCTATACGTATCATTAATAGAGCCATCCTCTTCGATGACATCAACCGCTCCCAGACCATTTTCAACGATCATTATAGGGATTCCATACCGATCGTACACATGATTGAGTACGTAACGAAGTCCAACTGGATCGATTTGCCATCCCCAATCATTTGCCTTCAAATAAGGATTTTTGAATCCACCAAAGACATTCCCCTGGGTCTCATCACCCTCTGGGCGGGTACCCACTACATGAGATTTGTAGTAGCTGAAGCTATAGAAATCAACACAGCCTTGTTTTAGCACCTCTACGTCTTCTTCTGCCATCTCAATCTGAATATTGTTCTCATTAAAATATCTCTTGGCAAAGTCAGGGTATTCCCCTCTAACTTGCACATCGCTGCTCAGCATATTGTTAATCTGATCCATTCTCAGAGCCTTCAACATATCTTCCGGTTTACATGTACTTCCGTAACCATGACTATAATTAATCATACAACCGATTTGGAACGTAGGATTAATCTCATGAGCAAGCTTGACAGCTTTTGCACTTGCTATAAATTGATGATGTAAAGCCTGGAATCTTAATTGCGTACTATCCACAACCGTATTGTTAAATACACCACTATCATCAACTAATAATGCCCCTGCTATATATGCACCTGCTGGAACAATTAAACTATTGATCTCATTAAATGTAATCCAGTACTTCACGACATCCTTGTAACGGGTGAAAATGGTCTCACAATACCGTACGTAGCAGTCGATCATTTCTCTGGAAGCCCAAGCATTGAATTTCTCAGTTAGCGCAAACGGAGCTTCGTAATGTGAGATCGTAACGATGGGTTCAATATTATACTTTTTCAGTTCACTGAACACCTTGTCGTAAAATTGAAGTCCTGCTTCATTTGGCGTTACATCGTCCCCGTTGGGGAATATTCTGGACCAAGCAATGGACATTCTGAAGCATCGAAAGCCCATCTCTGCAAACAGACGGATATCTTCTTTGTAATGATGGTAAAAGTCTACTGCCTCATGGGAAGGATAGTTTACGCCCTCCTCAATGTGTTTAGTGATCCGTCTTGGAGTAGTATGCGTTCCACCCGTCATCATATCTGCTGTACTTGCCTTTTTACCATCAATGTTCCAGGCACCCTCGTATTGATTCGCCGCTGTTGCGCCGCCCCACATAAAAGAGTCTGGGAATACAGTTGTGTTCTTCATTGGAAATTCCTCCCACTATAAAGTAATGTTTTCGCCTGTTTTCTCGTCCATTCGTAGATTTACAACTTCGACATCTTGGCTTGATGGAGGAATATTGGTTCAGAACCAGATTTTGCTGTAATGACCGGTGACGGGAACAGAGCTTGGACTCCATTTTTTATCCAAACTGTGGTCATGCTTATGATCGCACAGTGGATCTCCACATCTCCCTCGGGGTTCACCCTCCCATGTCACGCGGGGTCATTGCCCTTACATTCCTTCGTTCTACCTGCCAAGGGGTGGAGGCCGATTCTTGCTCCTAAACGGGGTCGTTGCCCTTATGGAATGGTATTCTTCGGCTTCTCCGGTGCTTCAATTGTCTCGTTATACATCTGTGAACGAGTCGAGATTTCAGGCTATTGATTCTTTGAACTAAGCTGCAATCTGTTGTAACTGCGCTTGTCGTACAGGACCAAGAACTTCGTTTGCGTTGTACTCTATTTCCTTCGTCCCCAGCGTGTGCAGGACGCGTATCAGTTTGCCGCAGAGCGCGATTAGCGACTGTTTTTTCTTCAGCGGATTTTGACTTCGTGTTGTGAAATACTTGTGAAGGGCCTTGAACTCCTCATTCTTAGCTACCATTGGCATGACGCAACGGAACAATAGGGCTCTTAGTCGAGATCGTCCACGCTTGGTAATGCCAGTTTTACCCTTACGCTTACCAGAACTATTTTCTTTTAGATTCAAGCCCGCCAACCGGATGATTTGTTGCCCGTGGTCGTAATGACTCAGATCGCCAACCTCAGCCAGAAATCCTGCAACGGTAACCGCGCCAACGCCTGGGATACTTAACATCTGCGTCGTTCCCGGTATCTCACTCAAGATGTCCATGACCTGTTTCATGGTCGTTTCCACCTGTTTAGAGAAAAGCTCATACTGGTCGAGCAAGCTCAGAAGCTCCAGTCTCGCAGCTCGTAACCCTTCGGTAAGCCCGATGGATATCCCGGCTGTCGCAAAGAGCTTTTCCGCTCTCTTAATACCGACTCCACGCTTCACTTCCGTTTTCCAGTGTGCGAGAACGCCTCTGGCGCCTGTAGAGACGATCTCTTCCGGTGTCGGAAACTGGCGTATTGTCATCAAGGAAGTTTTGCCTTCCCAATCTTTAAACACGCTCAAATACTCTGGAAAATAGCGGTCGAACCAGTTATGCACACGCGCCTTGACTTGGTTTAAACTCACCATAACCTTCTCACGGAAATTCATGAGGATGCGTAGTTCGGCATATTCCATCGCCGGCAATTTGGGCTCCGAGTACTTCCCGTTTCGAATGAGATCTGCAATGACTTTGGCATCCTTATAGTCACTCTTCGTCGGCGAGTTATCCTCAAGTTCCTTGCTCTTGTTTACGTGATGCGGGTTCACAATGACGATCTTGATATCTCGAGCTTCCAGAAAAGCGGCTAGCGGAAACCAGTAGTGCCCGGTAGGCTCGATTCCGAAAACAATGTCCGTTTTCAGATGAACCTCCTGAAGTTCTTTCATCCATGTTACTAGCCTAGTTAACCCTTCCTGATCGTTGTAGAACACGCAGTCTTTTCCTAATTCAATGCCACGGAAATCTACCGCTCTAGCTACGTGAATCTTTTTGGCAATGTCTGCTCCAATGACTAGCGTATCTTCTGTAATTCGCGTAATACGTTGATTCTGTTTCTGTTTCATCTTATACTTCATTTGTGCGCCTCTTTTCGTATGTGGGTATTGTTCTTTGGTCGGAACAACGATTCCCAGTATACTAAAGGCGCATTTTTCATTCAAAGCTCAAATTACTTCATTACAGGAATGGCTCCTTATATGATCTTAATTAGTTTTTCCCCGATCGTAATCGATGGTTTGTCTATACCAATTACATCTGTAAAGTCATCTGAATTCGTAACAATAATAGGTGTAGTCAGATCATAACCTTTGGCGGCTATTGCATCTGTATCGAATTCGATAAGTAAATCCCCAGCTTTTACTTCATCACCTTCTTGTACATGCACCTTGAAATGTTCACCTTTCAGCTTCACCGTGTTCATGCCGATATGAACAAGGAGTTCAGCGCCATTATTCGAGCTAATACCGATTGCGTGGAAGGTAGGGAATACTGCGGATATTACACCATCGGCTGGTGAAACAAGCTTTCCAACTGTAGGTTCAATGGCGATCCCTTTTCCCATAGCTCCAGTTGCAAAGGCTTCGTCCTTTATTGTTGATAACTCTAGAACTCGACCAGTCATTGGTGCTGTGAGTACATGTTCAGAAACACTAACAACAGGCACACGGTTTGTTGAAGATGAATTGGCTGGTGTTCGTTGATCCTCTCCATCCTCAGGCACATCTTCAAATCCTAAAATAAGCGTCATCAAGCAGGTAACAACAAAGCCAATGACCAGACCAATTGCTGCATGGATTAGGTTCCATGGATTATCTGTGATAAATGCTGGTAACGTAGCCAAGCCGGCAATGCCTAGAGCAGATCGAGCTACACCGAACAAGCCAACGTATATTCCGCCTACAATACCACCAATGACAACAGCGATCAGTGGTTTTTTTAACCGTAGATTTACACCAAACAATGCAGGTTCGCTAATTCCTAACAGCGCAGTTACGCTAGTAGAGTAAGCAACTTGTTTAAACGCTTTATTTTTGGTTCTTAATGCGACCGCGAGCGCAGCTGCACCTTGAGCAATATTGTGTACGAGCATACCTGGGCCAACAATGCCATCGGTTTTTGTTTGTGCATAAGCAGTGAGGACAACGGGTCCCAAACTATAGTGCATCCCCGTCAGAATCAGGAAAGGGAATGCGCCGCCAATAATACCAGACACTAACCATCCTGCGTGTGTATTGACATAGGATACAGCAGAAGCAAGGTAGTTACCGGCAATCGCACCCAATGGTCCTAGAATAATTAATGTTAGAGGTGCCATAACAAGTATTACAACTAAAGGTTTCAAAATGGATTTGATCACGGAAGGAGAATACTTTTCAGCAAATCGTTCCACATATGACAGGATCCATACAGCTAGAATAATTGGAATAACGGAAGAAGAATACGTCGCTTGTGTGACAGGCAGACCGAAGAACGTAACAGGCTCACCCGCAGACATCAACGCCGAAAAGCTAGGATGTAACAAGATACCCGCAATTGTTAACGCAAAGCCCACATTAGCTTTAAGTTTAACAGCAGCACTCCAAGCGAGCAGCATTGGCAAGAAGTAATAAGCCGCATCCCCGACGAAAGTCATAATCGTATTAAATTGACCGTCAAGGTCAACGAGATCAAAGGTTTTCAAAATAAGAAGAACTGCCTTAATCATGGCGCAACCGATCATCGCCGGTAGGATGGGTGTGAAGATTCCGGAAATCGTGTCCAGGACAGTGGAGACTTTTCCTTTTTTCACAGTTGGAGCATCATTCTTGCTTGTAAAGTTCCCTAGTTGCGCAAGGGCTTTATAGACGTTGTTGACCTCATTACCAATAATTACTTGATACTGACCTCCACTACTGGCAACGCCCACAACTCCTTGTACGTTTTTCAGTGCTTCGTTGTTTGCAATCGACTCGTCTTTTAAGTTAAAGCGCAGCCTGGTAGCACAGTGTGTAACACTTTCAATGTTTTTTTCACCACCAACAAGTTTTAGAATGTCGGTAGCCGTTTGTTCATGTTTCATTTTTGTTCCCCCTTCAAAGTATTCTTTTACAAAAAAAGACCTAGAGTTCTATCGAATATAGATATGCTCTATACACGATGGAACTCTAGGTCTTGCCTGCATCACCAGTAACAATCCTAGTATAGTCATTATGGAGCGATGATGGGTCAATCCCTTTCTTCATCAGTCACCCTTTTGATATGAACAGTTAAATATACCAATTCGTCTTCGGTTAATTCTTTCCCATAGTCTACCCGAATCAACTGCGCAATTCTTAGACTACATTGGTACTCTAGCTTATATTTTTCTTTAATAATATTGAGGAAATCGCTATCATTACTTTTCATCACCGTATTGTTAAACAGACGATAGGCAAAAAACTTTAGATGCGTGATCAGTCTGGAGTAGTGAAGGGAGCTTTCGTTAAAGTGAATTTTGAACTGATAACGAATAATATTTAAGACCTTTTGAATCAATTGCGTGATCTTCATGGTATCTTCCATTTCAGATCCGAGTTCTGCATTGACAATATGAAGCGCAATAAAGCCGGCCTCATCTTCAGGCAACGTAATGTTGAATTCTTGATTAATCATATCCAAAGCCTTCAAAGCCACTCGATACTCATTGGCGTAGAATGCTTTAATTTCAGACAATAACGCATTGTTGAAGTTCATTCCCTGTTTATAGCGTGATACGGCGAAGTTAATATGGTCTGTTAGCGTCAAATATATATTTTCATTCAGCTCTTTATCCAAGGACTGCTTGGCATATTGAATAATACTATCGGACACACGGATGTACTCCATCGGAATCTGCGCGAGCAGGGCATATAATTTGCCAGTTACATTTTTGGACTTCAGGAAAAATTCTTTCTCAATCTTCTCTGTGTCCACATCGTCTCCTTTTTTCTTCTGAAAACCAATGCCACTTCCTAGAAGCATCATCTCCTGACGTCTTTCATTTACAGCGCAGACGACATTATTATTAATAATTCGCGTGATTTTCATACGAATCTCCTTTTAAAATGAAACGTTAACAGAATTTAGCAAATAAAAAAAGACCATTAATAGTGCACACATGGTATTTATACTCTACATGTTTGCATATTAATCGGTCTTGCCTGCTGATCAGTAACAATCCTGATTATATTCATTATTTACTTGTACGATTATCTTAGTGGAAGGCGTTAAATTTGTCAATATAGTCATTTAGAGTACTTTCTATAACTCAAAACGATGCTATATCACCCAAATATTGACGTTAGTGTGGAAATCCGCTCGCACCTGGACTAACTCGCAGGCTTGGTCTCTTCCAATGCTGCCTATTCAAGTTTTAACTACATGTGTTTGTCAATAAATAATCAGAACCACCCGTCCAACGGGTGGTTTGCTCTTGGGATATAACCCCCTGTTGCCAAACTGCGCCTAAAGAAGCTAGCCTGACAACAGGGCTGTTCAGGCTCAGTGTTATTTGTCACTTTCACTTACCAGTTAAACTGGTTTTACTTCTTTTTACTCCGATTACTGCTGAATGGATCTTCGTATTCTTTTACACTCAGCTTATCTAACGCTTGATCATGTGCTTCTTGCTCTCGAATATACTTCTTTACCGTAGCTCATTTAACCCCACTGTACTTACATAGTATCCTTCTGCCCAAAACTTTCGATTCCCGTATTTATACTTGAGCTGGGCATGCTTTTCGAAGATCATGAGCGAACTTTTCTCCTTTAGATAGCCCATAAATGTTGAGACTGCAATCTTCGGTGGAATCGCTACCAGCATGTGGACATGATCGGGCATCATATGACCTTCTATAATTTCTACTCCCTTGTACTTGCATAGACGTTTGAATATTTCAATTAAATCTTTTCTGACTTGATTATAGATTTCTTTCCGTCTATACTTCGGGGTGAATACAATGTGGTATTTGCACATCCACTTTGTGTGAGCTAGGCTGCAGCTCTTGTTTGCCACCCTAGACCATTCCTTTCACCCAGCCTGAACATCTAATTTTATCGGAACGGTCTTGGTGCTCAAACCTCAGGTCCCTCCACCCGCATAGCGGGGTTTTTTTGTTTCGCGTGTTACACGCACTCAACTGGCTAAAGCCATAAAATAAAAAAAGCCGCTATAATAGCGACTCAACGGGAGCATATTCTTGTTCCTGACATTCTTTCCATCACTAACCCTAATAAAATTAACCTTGATGGGGCATTTGCCTGAATACAACAAGAGGTACCTCCAATATTCTAGCTTATTTAATTAACTTATTTACAGTGATCATCAATTCATCCAAAACTTTGTGATCGCCTTCTGAAATGCGTTCAATGACACAGCTTTTCATATGATGTTCCAAAAGCTGCTTTCCTACTCCATTCAACGCGGATTGAATGGAGGCAATTTGGTGCAACACGTCATCACAATACGTATCCTTCTCAATCATTCCTTTTACTCCACGCACTTGCCCTTCAATCCGATTCAACCGGCTAATTAATTTTCGCTTCGTACTCTCCGAATGATGGCTTTTCCGCTCGTTTGAAGATGTATGGTCACATGAGGCGTCCTCAAGTATCGTATCATCCATGTAGATCAACTCCTTTATTACACATTACCATCCCCCCCTACCCTATGTAAAGGGAGTAAGAAGTATCATGGTACGTGCTAAGAGAACGGCTTGTCATCAACCAAGATTGAATCGGTTGGGCAACCATCTACTGCATCTTGTAAGCATATTATACCCTCCCCTCCTACAACGATATACCAGTCAAAGGGCTATTTCTATTAAGAATAACCCCGGTCAAAAGTTGACCGGGGTCGTAAGAGTTAATTAACTAACTCACTGATTTCAGTTAGATTTTCGGCAAAGCCTACAAAGACCTTATCTCCAATGACAATGGTTGGAACAACCTGTTTGCCAGTCAACTTCCAGACTTCCTCAGCGTACTTGACATCTTCTTCACAATTGTAATCCGTATAGGGAAGTTCATGCTCTTTAAAGTAACGTTTAGCATAATTGCAATCGCTACAGGATGGGATTGAATAAATCTGAATGGATTCCGTCATGCCCAATTACTCTCCCTTGTATTTCAATATATATTACGCTCCGACGTTATATCCTTTTTTACGGACCGCTTCTTCAATTTCAGCGATTTGAATTTTAGATTCGTCAAATCGGAGTTCTACTGTTCCTTGTTCAAAATTAACGTGGCCTTCAGCGCCAAGAGCGCTAATTGCACCTTCAATTTTAGATACACAAGAACGGCAAGACATACCTTGAATTTTTACAGTTGCTTCTTTCACTGTTTTCACCCCCTTTCAAGAGTCATAGACTTCAAGTTTTCCAGTGTCATTCGATTAACGAATTTGCTGAACTTTTCTTTGCCTTTCGCATGCATCTTATAATAATCAACAATTGCGGTGACAAAAGGAATAAGCTGATCCTCCGTTAGTCCGGAACTTAGCAGCGTGGCAAAGGAGGGTTTAAGCCCCTTTAACTCGCCACCAACATAAACATCGAACTTATCGCGCATCTTTACGACCCCAATATCTTTAATCAACGGTTCACTAGTGCCTAAGGCGCATCCTGCATATCCAATCTTGAGTGGTGCAGGCGTATCGATACCGGAAATGGCTTGATTTAAATTTTTGGCTGTTTCCATGCCTGCTTCTTCTGCACCTCTACAAAAGTTGCAAGCGATCAGACTTTTGGTTACAAATCCTGCAGGGTTTATTTCAAGACCGTGATCCTCAAGTTTATTTTTGATCTGATCTCGTTGTTCAATCGATACTTCTGCGTAGAGTTGCTTAAAGGGTGTCATCTCCACTTTTGAATCTGGACCAATAATCTCGCCAATTTTAACTAGTTGCTCCGGAGTGAATAAGCTTCCACCAAGTTGGATTGCTGGACTAATCGCTATTTTAATTTTATCTCCCATGCTCATACCTCTCTACTCACTTTACATTTACGACGAAAGGTACTGTAAAGACTTCCCCATCATGTTGGAATTGACCCCAGATTTTATAGATTCCGCTATGCGGGAAGGAGGTCATAAATTCCGCTTTTGGACCTGTTGCCTTTTCCTCTGTTGGATGAACATGCAGATATTGCTCTGCATCCTCAGAAAGGATAACAACATGACCTACAGCACCGAGGTATTGTTCCAGATTATTGATCCCTTCGTCCGTTTTCGCATCCATGATATTAAAGGTCAGATTTACGTCTTCATTGGCCTTTGTGCTACTCACTGAAAGTTCAATTTTTTTATCATCCACTTCTTTTACAAGATTGGAATCCGCTTGAACAGGCTTTTGGGCTTTTTCTTGTCCCCCAACATTCACCCATTCACTGAGTGTAGTACTCGCTCCACCTTTTGGAACAAAGTCGGCAAGGATTTTGTATTCGCCACCGGCTAGAAATGAAGTTTCCATCGCAAACTTTCCATCGCCTTTATAATCAGGATGAATGTGATTAAAGTAAGAAAGATCTTTACTCACCACGATAAGGTGCATTCGTTTTTCGTGGCCCATTTCAAATTCATTAACCGGATTTCCATCGGCGTCCGTGATTTGGATTGTCAGATGCGAATTTTCATTGGCCTTCACATCTGATGCAAAGGAGAACGAGGCTTTAAGGGTACTTGCTGTTGAATCAGCATGAGGCCCTGCATGATCATGACTCGCACCTTCAGTTTCAGAATTCATCTCAGTATGATTCATACCACCATGTCCATCTGTATGTGCACTTTCTTTAGGGGTTCCGCAAGCAGACAACACACCGAAAGCTAAAACACCGGTTAACATTAGCATGATTTTTTTACTCCTCATCATCATTATGTTCGCTCCTATTCTAGTACTTTGACTAGTGACGTACTTTTACGCGTTGCAATCGCAGGGCGTTCAGAACGACGGATACCGAACTCAAGGCCATCGCTGCGCCTGCAACCCATGGTGCTAACAGACCGATAGCTGCAATAGGGATGCCTAAAGTGTTGTAACCAAGTGCCCAGAACAAGTTTTGCTTAATGTTGCGCATGGTCTTACGACTCATGTAGATAGCATCAGGAATACTGGATAGATCGCCGCGCATGAGTGTTACATCAGCTGCTTCCATCGCTACATCTGTCCCAGTACCAATCGCCATACCAATATCTGCAGTTGCCAAAGCCGGTGCATCGTTGATACCATCGCCAACCATCGCCACTTTCTTCCCTTGAGATTGCAGTTTTTTCACTTCTTCCGCTTTTCCTTCAGGCAAGACCTCTGCACGAACGTGGTCAATACCTACTTGAGCAGCGATGGCTTTTGCCGTCCGTTCATTGTCACCTGTAATCATAATGACCTGAATGCCCATTTCTTTCAGACGGCTCACTGCAGCTTTCGAAGTTTCTTTAATTGTGTCTGCTACAGCGACCATACCTGCATATTGACCATTAATGGCAACCAGCATCGCAGTTTTGCCCGCTTCTTCCAAACGTGACATCGAATGATAAGCTGCTTTTGCATCGATATTATACTTTTCCATCAGTCGACGTGTACCCACGAGTAGCTGTTTACCTTCAACCATTGCCTGGATTCCGAAACCCGGAAATGCTTCAAAGGATTGTGTTCCTGGTAGTTCGATATTTCGTTCCTGGATGCCCACAACGATGGCTTCTGCAAGTGGATGCTCAGAATTTTTCTCTGCAGCTCCAACAAGTTTCAGGAATTCATTTTCATTGCCAAGAGCGACGACGTCAGTCAATTCAGGTTTACCTTTTGTAACAGTACCGGTTTTATCCAGAAGGATCGCATCAATTTTATGCGTCTGCTCCAGATGCTCCCCGCCTTTGAACAACACCCCTAGTTCAGCCGAACGACCAGACCCCGCCATAATGGATGTTGGGGTTGCAAGTCCAAGTGCACAAGGACATGCGATAACAAGAATCGCAATTGCTTTTTCTAACGAACCTGCAAAATCACCTGGTGTAACCCAGAAGTACCAAACCACGAAAGCAACTATTGCAATCCCTACAACGATCGGGACGAATATGCCCGAGATCACATCGGCTACCCGCTGAATTGGTGCTTTTGATCCCTGAGCTTCTTCAACAACCTTAATAATTTGTGCAAGAGCGGTTTCTTTACCTACTTTGGTTGCTTTGATCCGAAGAATACCGTTTTTATTAATCGTAGCTCCAATCACAGCATCTCCGACTTTTTTCTCTACTGGAAGGCTTTCACCCGTAAGCATGGATTCATCTACAGATGAGATCCCTTCCAGCACCTCTCCGTCTACAGGTACTTTATCTCCTGGACGAATAAGGACAACATCTCCTACAATGACTTCATCCACTGGAATGGTAAGTTCTTTGCCATCCCGAACCACTAATGCCGTCTTCGCCTGCAGACTCATTAGTGATTTAATAGCCTCTGATGTTCGACCTTTCGCAAGTGATTCAAACAATTTACCCATAAGAACCAATGTAATAAGGACCGCACTCGTTTCATAATAGAGGGATGGACCATGATGCATCCCGTCAGCCATACTTGACCATTGAATGGTCAAATACAAACTATAGAAGTAGGCTGCAGAGGTACCAAGTGATACCAACACATCCATGTTGGCACTCCCGTTTCGGAGAGCCTTATACGCACCCACATAGAACTGTCTACCAATATAAAATTGTACTGGTGTAGCCAGAATTAGTTGGAACCACGGATTCATAAACAATTCCGGTACATAGATCCATGAAGTGAACGAGAAGTGACCTACCATAGTCCACAACAACGGCAAGGAAAGAATCGCCGAAATCAGTAATTTCCGTTTTTGATTACTCAGTTCTTTAGCACGATGGTCACTTGCACCATTACTGGTACCGTCTTGCTTGACGATCGCCGTATAACCGAGTTTTTTCACTTTGTTTTTCATGTCTTCGATGGAAACTTCACCAGGGGAAAATTCAACTCGGGCAGTTTCCATGGCCAAGTTTACTGAAGCGTTAGTAACTCCGGGCAGCTTATTCAGGCCTTTTTCAATTTTGTTCGCACATGCTGCACAGGTCATGCCTTCAAGATTGAATTGCGCAACCTCTGATACGGAACCATATCCAAGTTTTTTGATTTTTTCCTCAAGTTCTTTCATTTCCACTTTCGTGGGATCATACGTTACACTTGCCTTTTCCAAAGCAAAGTTAACATTTGCTGATGTGACCCCGTTCATTTTACCGAGGCCTTTTTCGATTTTGTTTGCACAAGCTGCACAGGTCATACCTGTAATTTGTATACTCGACTGTTTTGTCTGAGCCTCTGCTGTTGCCACAATAACTCACTCCCCTCATCGTCCATTACTTACGCTACTTCGTAGCCTTGCGCTTCAATAACTTCTTTAATTTGCTCCAAGGAGACTTGATTTTCATCATACGTCGCTTCAACCGAATCATCACTGAGGTTCACCTTGCCACTCACTCCGATTTCTTTCAGAGCACCTTCGATGGAGTTTACACAATGTTGGCAGCTCATACCTTGTACATTCAAAACAATGTTTTTCATCTTATTTCGTCCCTTCTTGTGGGTGATTTTTTGGTTTAGTTTGACCTAAACGATGGGCTAAACTCTCGAGGCCAGTTTTTCAGGTCTCATCAAGCTCTTGTACAATACAATACCCCCCTACCCTATATTAGTCAACATATTTTTATACCCCCATACCCTATATGGACTATCTTTCTCGTTAACTCAATGAATTTATGGAGAGAAGAACCGATTATCTGTACGCTGATCGGTAATCGGACCATGATCTTGTCCCTCGATATAACATTCCCTTATTTATTGTTTGATGCTACTCCATAATCTTACATCACATTGTCCATAATCATTATCACCCACAGCAACCATCGTACCATTCGATTTCAGTCCAATTGTATAGGCACACCCCGCAGAAATAGCTCGAATTTCGTGCCAGCTACTTACATCGCATTGGTGATGTTTATTCGAACCCACAGCAACCATTGTACCGTCAGACTTAAGACCAACGGTATGATAACTCCCCGCTGCAACTGCTACAATATCGCGCCAACCGCTTACGTCGCATTCACCTTCATTATTTCTACCCACAGCCACTACCGTGCCATCCGATCTAAGCCCAACCGTATGAAGATACCCCGCCGAAACAGCTAATATGTCGCTCCAGTCGTTTATGCTACATTGGTTATACTTATTGTTACCAACTGCTGTTACCGTTCCGTCTAATTTTAGACCGACTGTATGCCAGTCACCCGTCGTGACCGATACAATATCGCGCCAGCTGCTCACGTTGCATTCCCCTTCATTATTTCGCCCCACCGCAACCACGGTGCCATCTGATTTAACCCCAACAGTACGGCACCAACCTGCCGAAACGGTTACTATATCGCGCCATTCGCTTACATTGCATTGGTCATGCTTATTCCAACCTATAGCTGTTACCGTACCATCAGATCTAAGACCAACTGTATGTGCATTACCGGTGTTCGTAGCCATATGAACATTACCAGCAGCAACTGCGACGATATGGCACCAATCGCTTACCTTACATTGACCGTATTTATTATCACCCACAGCTATTACTGTTCCGTCAGATTTAAGAGCAACGGTATGACGACGACCTGCCGCTATGGTACAGTTACGGAACCGTTTCGTCTCAAACACTGCTTCCTTCCGTGAATTGTAGTCCATATCTTCCTCCCCTCTACCAATTGAAATCCTCTGTTAGCTCAACAGTAAGTTATAAAGTTCAACGTTCATATCTTTCACAGAAAACAGTCAAGAGGACACTAACATATTATTCTTATTCGACGTTGTATCTAATACCCTAGCTGTCAAGATAGCGGAACCAGCAGGCATATTCGCATTTCCTCTGCGTTGTTAAATCGCTCTGTAAAAAAAGAAAGGCTCGCACAGACAGGGTATTATTACTTCCCTGCCCAATACGAGCGTCTACGTCAAATTGCACTCAAACAGTTGATCCGGATGTGTACTTTTAGCAATCGTTTCATTTCATGTAGCGATAGTCTAATAGATCCTTCAAATTTGAGATTTTCTGCAGCAGCTTTTCTCCGACATTGGTTTCCCTCACCAGCTTCCGCGCCAGTTCTTTGTCCACCAATCTTTTTAGAGATAACACGTCCGTTCCGTTACATAACACATCTTCTTTTGAATTAAATTTCTTATGGGCGACGAGCTGCATGCCAAAGGAATTGTACAACAAGGTATATCCGGCAATGCCCGTTGTGGATTGATAGGCTTTGGAAAAACCGCCGTCAATCACGATCATTTTTCCGTTTGCTTTTACAGGATTCTCTCCACTAATTTCTTTGACTGGCGTGTGGCCGTTAATGACATGTCCATGATCTGGATTCAAATCAAACTCCTGCAAGATTTTTCGACAGATCTCTTCATTTTCACGTAAATGGTAGTAAGGATTCTTTCTCTCCTTATGTGCTTCTTTATCTTGGATAAAATACCGTTCAAAAGTGGTCATTTCTCTCTTTCCAAAGAGCGAGGAGCATTCCCCTGTCCAGATGTACCATACCATATCCGTCGCCAGATCTTCTGTCTCTTCCGGATGCGCAAAGGCGTAACGTAAATAATCTTCAAAAACATCAAGCAATTGACGGCCCGCATATGTCTTGTCTTCAATCTGCATTTCTTCCATATTTCCCTCTTCATCCAAAGGAATACAGCCGTGGATTAACAAATTCCCGTTGTATTTTAAATAAAGGCTGCCCTTTTTCATGAGAAAATTCATATGTCTGGCCATCTTTTCGGAATGCTGAACGGAAAACAGCAGCTTTTCCATCACCTGGCGTTCTTCCTCCAGCAATTGTTCAGGCTTCTGCGGATTTACGGTTGCGAAACAGGTGTTTTCCAGCAGGTACGTTTTACCGCAGATATTGATTTCATTGTTGTCGTAATCAATCTGCTCCAGCAAAAGTCTTTCAGACATATTAAAGTATGGGCGTCTCTTGATAATCGGGATTTCAAGTTTAAACTGAATCATGGCAATGGCTTGGTGAATTTTGGTGATCTGCAGAATTTCCTGCTCCGATACATTATGGCCAGCCTGCAGCTTAGGTCTGAAGGGTGGATTGTCTTCATAATATTTCTCCGCCAGATTTAGCAGTGGGCGCAGATTGATTCCGTATACATCTTCAATGATGTCCAGATTGTCGTACCTGGCGCAGATTCGAATAATATTCGCAAGGCAGACCAGAGAACCTGCGTAGGCTCCGATCCAGAGGACATCATGGTTCCCCCACTGTATGTCTACAGAATGGTAGTTGATCAGTGTATCCATAATTTTATCGGGGTACGGCCCCCGGTCATAGATATCTCCAACCACATGAAGATGGTCAACCACCAGGCGTTGTGTCGTATAAGCAAGGCCGATAATGAGATTGTCCGCCTGGCCCAAGGATATAATTTGCCGATATATTTCCTCGTAATAAGGATCCTTATTGTTGGTCGAATCCGTCTTGTATAAAAGCTCTTCTACAATATATACATATTGCTCAGGCAGAGCTTTACGCAATTTTGAGCGTGTATACTTGGAAGAGGCATAAGAAATAAGCTTAAGCATGTGTTCAATTGTTAGTCTATACCACTGGTTCAAAGCCTGTTTATTGCTCAGTTCCCCTATAACCAGCTGTATTTTTTCTTCCGGGTAATAAACCAACGCCGCAAAATCATTGATTTCTTGATCCGTCCAAACCTCTCGGAATAATTCTTTGATTTTCTCTTTGACGGTACCCGAACCGTTTCGTAGTACATGCTGAAAAGCCTGAAACTCCCCATGCAAATCACTGACAAAATGCTCGGTTCCCTTCGGGAGATTGGAGATCGCTTCAAGGTTGATGATCTCTGTTATGATTTTTTCTTCCGTATCATACTTCTCGGCCAATAAATCTAGAAACTGCTCATCCAAAACAGATGTCCCCCTTCAAGGAAGTATGGTGTTGTATAGCCGGGTCCAAAAGCTTTAGACCTATATCAAATTACACTCTATACATGGCATTGATTATATGGTAATTATCAGCATTGCCTTCCCTCATCATACTCCAGTTCATCATATATGAACAAATTTCAGTGAATGGGTCTGAATAAACAATGTCTGTAGTTATTTTAGGAATAAGAATTGTGTTCAATGGGTTCTGGTCCCTCGACATTTTTTTACTAACTGCTATTTTACACAATGAAAAATAAACGATCCATTCTCAGAATTTGCTTGTTTAAATTCCCAATCACCATATGTTTTAACTTTTGAAAAACCTATTTGTTTCAGCGACTCATCGAATGCTTCTTGATTTCGAAACCGCAGCTGCATTTTTTCATGAACTAACACTTTGTCTGTTTTAGTATTTTTTACAATTTCATAGAAAGTGTAAATATCTCCCTCAAACCCTTCATATTCTGTATAAATTTCTAAAGGATCTCCGCTTAGTCTATCTTTAGCTAAGTCAGGAGTTTTGTCCTTCTCCCATTCTTCCCATACTTTTACCAAAGGGTTTCTTGTATCAAAAATAAAGTGACCCCCCAGTTTTAGGGATCGGAATACGTCTGAGATTACTCGCTTCCAACTATCATCTGTAAGAAATACCTGTGCAACATTGGCTGTCATAATTACCGCATCATAGGTATTGGTTTGTAAATCTGCACTATCACCTATGATCCAATTCACATTTCCGGAATTATCTTTACTTCTCGCCATTTCAATCGCTTCTTCATTGGGATCTATAGCGGTAATTTTATAACCGCACGCAACAAGATGAGTAGTCCATCTTCCTGTTCCACAGCCCAGGTCAGCTATAAGTTCTACTTTTAATCTCTTTAACAATGCAAGGAAAAATTCATCGTCTTTTCCCCAATGGTTAATCTGGTCGTACACTAATGGAATCATAAATAATGTCTCCCCACTTTCAGCAGCGTTTTACTGTGCTCAACAGTTTGATGTCTCATACATAAGCTATACGGTTTTATTTTCATTCTGTGAACCAAAAACTTCCCTGGTTGCTTCTATAAAAGATAACATGATTGGTGAAAGCCACTTGTCTTTATGCCACAACATCTGTGTATATACCTGCAAGTCCGGAATTTGCCATGGGAGGACAACAAGTTCTCCGCGTTCAACTTCAGACTCCACGACGATCTCAGGAAGAAAGGCAATACCGATGCCTGAAATTGCACATTGTTTAATGGCTTCAGCACTTTGAAACTCTAAATATGTAATGCTATCAATCCCCTCTTTCTCAAATGACCGATCAAACATCGTTCGATAGGGACAACCCTTCTCATTTGTCAGGAACACTTCTTCATGAAAATCTTCCAATTGCAGCACAGTTCGTTTGGCGAGTGGGTGATCTGGAGCAGCTAACAATCGGAAATGTTCTTCCAGCAAAGGTTCCACGGAAAGTCCACTCGAGCGAATGGGTTCATCCAACATATAAACAATATCCGTGGTTCCCTCAAAGAGCGTTTGCTTGAGCTCTTGATTCGGAACTGAGCGGAAGATTAGACGAACTCCCGGATGCTGCGAACGAAAGCGTTGGAAGACAGGTGGAAGCCGGTAGGAGCAAATAACCTCATTTGCACTTATCGTTAAGGTACCACTTAGTTTTTCATTATCATGAACAGCACTACGAGCTTCGTCCATTTTCTCAAGAACGCCTTGGGCGTGTGTTAAAAAGCGTTTACCCGCAGTTGTGAGCGCGAGTTGCTTGCCCAACCGGTCAAAGAGGCGAACACCTAACTCATCTTCCAATGCTTTAATTTGCATCGTGACGTTGGAAGGAACGTAGCTCAGCACTTCTGCTGCCCGCGTGAAATTCAATGTTGTTGCAACCGTACAAAACGTATTCAGTTGACGAAATTCCATCCGATGATCCCCCCTTCATCTTTCAATTTTATTGAATACTATCTTGAATTCTATTCACTTTTATTGAGAGTATCACAGCTCTATACTGAGTACAAGAGATCACAGTGAACATGTGGTTTTTCATTTTGAAGGGAGAAAATATACGATGGATTATGAAATTTTTAATTTGGGTGATGTCATCTTACAATCAGGAGTGACGTTACCAAATGCTTTTCTTGCTTATAAAACATACGGAAAATTAAATGAACATAAAGATAATGTTATTGTCTATCCAACGGCTTTTGGGGATCAGCATGTTCAGAATGAATGGCTCATTGGCAGCGGGATGGCACTGGATCCAGAGAAATATTTTATTATCGTCCCCAATTTGCTGGGCAATGGACTCTCCTCTTCTCCCAGTAACACGCCTCCTCCATTCGATCGGGCTAACTTTCCACAGGTAACCATCTATGACAACGTTCGATTCCAGCACCAACCGCTGACCGAAAAATTCGGTATTCAAAAGATTGCTCTCGTCGTCGGGTGTATGCGGGATGGGGACTATCACATGCGTTTTATAGAGAAGGGCTTTACCGTGAGATGGGATTTGACACATTGGAGGATTTTGTAGCTGGTGTCTGAGAAGATAGCTTTATGAATATGGATCCGCATAATGTTCTGGCCATGTTATGGACAGGCCAACATGCAGATATCAGTGCAAACCCCTCCCACTAAAAAGTAATGTTTTCGCCTGTTTTCTCTCTCATTCTTAGATTTACAACTTCGACATCTCAGGGTAATGGAAGGAGATTGGTTTAGAACCATATTTTTCTGAAAAGGCCGGTGACGGGAACAGGGCTTGGACTCGATTTTCCAAACTGTGGATGATACGTATGATCGCACAGTGGATCTCCACATCTTCCCTTGGGGTTTACCCTCCCATGTCACGCTGGGTCGTTGCCCTTACATTCCTTCGTTCTACCTGCCAAGGGGTGGAGGCCGATTCTCGCTCCTATACGGGGTCATTGCCCTTATGGTTTATTCAACTTCGGCTTCTCCGGTGCTTCATTTGTCAAGTTGTATATCTGATGTTGAGATGAGGTTCAGGTAGTATTGGTTTGAATTTAAGCTGCGTTCTGTTGTAGCTGTTTTTGTCGTACAGGTCCAAGAACATCGTTTGCATGATATGCGATTTGCTTTGTCCCCAGCGTGTGCAAGACGCGTATCAGTTTGCCACACAGCGCAATAAGGGACTGCTTTTTCTTCAATGGATTTTGACTTCGTGTTGTGAAATACCTGTGAAGCGCCTTGAATTCCTCATTCTTAGCTACCATTGGCATGACGCAACGGAACAACAAGGCTCGGAGCCTGGAGCGTCCGCGCTTGGTGATGCCCGTTTTACCCTTCCGTTTACCGGAACTATTTTCTTTTAAATTCAAGCCCGCCAACCGGATGATTTGTTGTCCGTGGTCGTAATGACTCAGATCGCCAACCTCAGCCAGAAATCCTGCAACGGTAACCGCGCCAACGCCTGGTATATTCAACATCTGCGTTGTTCCCGGGATCTCACTCAAGATGTCCATGACCTGATTCATGGTCATTTCCACCTGTTTAGAGAAAAGCTCAAACTGGTCGAGCAAGCTCAGAAGCTCCAGTCTCGCAGCTCGTAACCCTTCGGTAAGCCCGATGGATGTCCCGGCTGTCGCAAAGAGCTTTTCCGCTCTCTTGATACCGACTCCGCGCTTCACTTCCGTTTTCCAGTGTGCGAGAACGCCTCTGGCGCCTGTAGAGACGATCTCTTCCGGTGTCGGAAACTGGCGCATGGTCATTAGCGAAGCTTTGCCTTCCCAGTCCTTAAACACGCTGAGATACTCAGGGAAATAGCGGTCGATCCAGTTATGCACGCGGGCCTTCACTTGATTCAAACTCACCATAACCTTTTCACGAAAATTCATGAGAATCCGTAATTCGGCGTATTCCATCGTCGGTAGTTTAGGCTCAGAGTACTTCCCATTGCGTATGAGGTCTGCGATTACCTTGGCATCCTTATAGTCGCTCTTCGTCGGGGAGTTATCCTCAAGTTCCTTGCTCTTGTTTACGTGATGCGGGTTCACAATGACGACCTTTATATCTCGAGCTTCCAGAAAAGCAGCTAGCGGAAACCAGTAGTGCCCGGTAGGCTCGATTCCGAAAACAATGTCCGTTTTCAAATGAACCTCCTGAAGTTCTTTCATCCATGTTACTAGCTTCGTTAACCCTTCCTTATTGTTGTGGAACACGCAGTCTTTTCCTAATTCAATGCCGCGGAAATCTACCGCTCTAGCTACGTGAATCTTTTTGGCAATGTCTGCTCCTATGACTAGCGTACCTTCCGTAATTCGCGTAATACGTTGATTCTGTTTCTGTTTCATCTTATACTTCATTTGTGCGCCTCTTTTCGTATGTGGGTATTGTTCTTGTCCGGAACAACGATTCCCAGTATACTAGAGGCGCATTTTTCATTCAAAACTCAAATTACTTCATTACAGGAATAGCTCCTATTTAATGGATTATGATCGTATCTTGTACATGAAGGCACTTCACCATCGAAGGGCTGATAGCCATAAAATTCGGATAGCAATACACCTTCACCTTCGGTCCAACCCGGAAGTTGGTTCTTGAATGACTGAATATTCTTAATCGGGATCATGCCATATATCATAAATACCTGGTCATTCTGAATCGGATCCTGATAAGTTGAAGAGGCTTGAGTTAGTTTAAATAAAATCCTACTTAGATAATTAGTCGGAACCTCTAATTCGAACCGATGAATGGGTTCATAAATTTGAGTAGTTGCTTTAGCTAGTGCTCTCATTAACACAAGAGGCGTTAATTTTCGAAAATCACTAGCTGTACTAACTGCACTTGCATAGGCAGTATCAGTAAGTGTCACGATTAGATCGCGAACTTCCCAACCATATAGTCCTTGCTTAAGTGTCTCATAGACGGTTGGTTTCTTCAATTGCCTTATGAAAAGATAAAGGTAGCGAGCCGAGCTCTACTTCTAGATGATATTCAATACCGAGTGAACGAGGATTCGGATCAATACGAAAGCCTACAGTACTATGAAATGGGTTTCCTTTTGTAAGAGAAGTATTTTCACAATGAACGGAAGAATGGCAATTCTGTATGGCTGTAATTTAATGGGGAATGCCCTCACCAGTAATTGCTGAGCCAAATAGCACCGGATAAACTTGTGCTCGCTTGAACTGTTCTAGAAATTCCGATTCAAAGTCAACGAAAAAAAATGCTATAATAGTGACTTCAATGGGAATATGTTCTCGTCCCGCGACATTTGTGGTGTGTACGAAACTAGTGATTGAATATCTTCTTTAGTACTTTTATGCTGGTAAGGACATCTATATTAAATACGTAGCCTACCCTTTTCTTCATTATCTTGATCAATATTCATAAGGCCGATTCACCAGTTGAGGCCATCACATGGTCAGCCATGACACCAGAGATTGTGGGTGTAGGATAGTTCGGACTTTATTACCCTTTAAAAGTAATGAGTTATGAATTATAAAACAAAGAAAGCAGCTGATCACTTGGGTCAGCTGCTTTCTTATTGTTATAGAGGTTTTGTTCATCGTTAACGGGCATGTATCAAACGAAGATGATACAAGTGTTTATTCATTGCAAAGAATGTTTAGTTTGTTTTCTTTTAGATAGAGAGTTATCAAGCAACGTTGTTACGATGCCAATCACAAGGGCAAGCGCACCGATCCATGGAATATAGTTCAACAAGTTGTGGTTGACAGCAATACCCCCGATACCAGCTCCGGCAGCCATTCCAACTTGTCCAATCGCGCTATGCAAACTTAGTACAATGCCTGAAGCAGCGGGAGCGAGACTTATAAGCTGAAATTGGATTGGCGTCCCTGAGGACCAGGCTGCTAGTGCCCAGAAAATAAGTAATATATATAGAAGAAATATGGATTGGCCTATAAACGGGAATAACAGTAATGCAATGGCATGGAGTACCATTCCGCTAGTTAGTGTACGGAATGTGCCCCATTTATCTGTACTGAGTCCTCCTATTTTGGAACCAATAGCACTAGCGATACCAAATATAAACAGGGCTACCGTTACACCTTGATCACTCATGCTAAATATATCAAGGAGATACGGTGAAATGTACGTAAATAAAATGGAATATGAGCCTAACCACACGAACGTAATCAGTAACGCTGCTGCGATACGGGGTTGCATGATGAATTTAAACTGATCACGCAAAGGAACAACTTCTTCAGCAACTACTTTGGGTATTATCAGTACCGCTAGGAATAAGAGAATAAGTCCTACTACGCCAAGACCAATAAATATGATGTTCCAATCATAATGTGAAGCTACAACCCTGCCTATGGGTACACCGATAACTAATGCCGTACTATTTCCCATAATAACAGTAGCAATTGAACTGCCTTGCTTTCCTGGAGCAGCCAAAACCGCAGCAAGAGTAAGGAGCGTAACCTGAATAACACCAGCACTAAGTGCTGAAATAATTCTAGCTACGATAAGCATCTCATATCCTGTTATCGTTGCAATTAAAATGTTAATAACAGAGAATACAGTTAATGCATAAACTAAGAGTTTTTTTCGGTCTAATTTAGATGTGAATGCAATTAAAAAAGGAGTACCTACACCAAAAGCTATAGAGAACACTGTAATTAGCTGTCCAGCAGAAGAAACTGAAATGTTGCTAGATTCAGCAATTTTGTCTAGGATCCCGGCAATAACATATTCTGATGCGCCATTAAGAAAACTAATTACAGCTAATAAATATATTTTCCACATATTTTTCAACAATTGCACCTTCTTATTTCTGTATTTCTAGAAAAATAGATTAATTAACTATTCACTCATCTGGGACAAAACCATTTTCTATAAAGACCCTTCTATTGAATTAGTAGCTAAAGAACTTCCCACATTAAAACAGCCGCCAATCGAATGGTTAGACTCATTTGTATGTTCCACCTTTCAGTGTTAAATCCATAAGAGATTTCTCCATATTCAGAGTAATCCTACTTATCCGTCTGTAATACATTTTATTTTGCAAAACTTATGTTACTTTTATTATTCAAATAAATATATACATTTCGGCATTTTAGTTTGAATTAACATGAGATCACATTTGTTACTCAAAAGTAACGCAGTGTTTTATTATTAAAAACGGCAGCGTTCCAGGTATAACTTGGAATCACTGCCGCTATTAATAACATCAAATTAGGCTTTGACTGTGTACATCAATTCTTTTTCATTAATTGTGGTACGCCCAGCCGATTGGACATCGGTATATTGATACATGTTCGTAATAATGACCGGAGTAATCATATTGTAACCCGCTTTTTCGATCTCTTCACGGTCAAATTCCATCAATAGATCACCTACGGATACTTTAGCTCCAGCCTGTACCTTTCGCGAGAAGAATTGGCCTTTCAGCTTTACAGTATCAATTCCGATGTGAATCAGCATCTCTGCGCCATGATCACTTACGAGACCAATAGCATGTCCACTCTTGGACACAGATATTACTGTTCCGTTAACCGGAGATACTGCACGTCCTTCAGCAGGTTGAATGGCAAATCCTTTACCCATCATTTCTTCGGAAAAAGCAGGATCTGGCACTAGGCTAAGTGGCTTAACTTCCCCATTCATAGGGCTGAATATTGGTTGATCCTGTAATTTAGTGTCCTCAGTTACTACAGGTATAGTTGCGGTCATTGCTGATGGTGAAGCTGCCTCTTCCTGGAAGCCCAGAATATAAGTAATTACGTTAGCTACAACGAATGCAATTAAAGCAGCAATCAGTGCATAGAGCAGGTTGCTAATGTCTGGACCGACATATGAGGCAGCTCCCGGAAGACCTACAGTGCCAATGAAATAGGCTTTAACAGAAAAGGTTCCCAGAAACGCCCCAGCGACTGCGCCCCCAATGAGAGCTGCAATAAATGGCTTTTTGAATTTCATGTTAATTCCGTACATTGCAGGCTCCGTAATTCCCATAAGAGCAGTCAGTCCTGTAGAATATGAAAGTGATTTGGTTTGGGTATTTTTGGACTTGAAGCCCACACCAAATGCAGCACCACCCTGTGCCATATTAGCTGCGAACATTAACGGAACGATAAAATCGTAACCAAGTGTTGCGATTGAACCAACTGCAAGCGGTAACAGCGCATAGTGCATGCCTGTAATAATCAGTACAGACATCGTGCCACCAATTAATATACTTGCAAAAATGGATGCGTTATCAAATAACCATCCGATTCCCCCAGATAAACCGTTTCCAATAATGCCACCCAGTGGTCCGATCGCTATCAAGGTTAGTGGTACCATGATAAGTAACGTAACAGTTGGTACAACAATCAGTTTCAGTGAAGAATGAGTGATGCGGTCAATCGCTCTTTCCACGTAAGCAGCAATCCAGATTGCAATGACGATGGGAATGACCGATGATGCATAGGATGTGGCAATAACTGTAATGCCTGCAAACGATGTATTACCCTCTTGAAGCAACGCTGTAATGGTTGGGTGCATGAGACCGGCCGCTAGTGCAGCACCTACATAAACATTGCTCCCCATTTTCTTCGCAGCACTAATGGCCAGAATAATGGGCAGGAAGTAGAATGCGCCATCCCCAACGGCGGACAAAATGATATAAGTTGAACTTGTATTCGTCATCCAACCAAGAGCCACCAGAATGGACACGATCCCTTTGATCATACCTGCGCCAGCAATTGCTGGCAGGATTGGCGTGAACATGCCCGCGATGAAATCAAATAATGCGCTGATCGGATTCCTTTGTTTCTTTCCGCCTTTTGGAGCACTTTCTCCCTTAGGGGTCTTGTTCATGTTGTTCACTAATGCTTTATACACTTCGGATACTTCACTGCCAATAATCACCTGAAACTGTCCACCGTTTTCCGTTACACCCATAACACCAGGTGTGTTCTTTAACGTTGCTCTGTCTGCTTGATTGTTATCGTTTAGATTGAATCTGAGTCGAGTCATGCAGTGAGTAACTTGATCGATATTCTCTTCCCCACCAACCAGTTTGAGAATATCTTTGGACAATTGTTGTTTATCCATGATGTAGGGCTCCTTCGACGTATATTAAGGTAGTAAAGCTAAATTTTTTAGGATAGCAAAACAAACTCATTATGTTTTCATATGACAGCTATTGTGATATTCTCAAGCAGACTAAGGAAGCTCAACAAGCTTGGAACTTGAACTAGTTAAGGGTAGTTTGGTTTATTCGTTGCCACCTTCGTTCTCTGACCATGGACGCGTCTAGCCAGTTATAATGGAATTATCAAACATATGTTATAACGTCATGTTACTCAGATTAGAGAAGAAAATATATATTATTTATGTGTTTAGTTTCCTTTGACACGAAATGATTTTTGTAACAAAAATGTAACGCGTTGTTTTTTAGGAGAAGGTAATGTATACTGCCTAAGCAGGTTATCTATTCTTTTTATTATGGTCTTAAGGGAGTGTAAATCCATGTTCACCAGCGAGCAAATCTCATCCTATAATGAATTGGAACTATCTTTATATAACTATATTTCTCAGAACATGGAAAAAGTGGCGTACATGCGTATTAGAGAGCTGGCCGATGAAACTCATGTATCTACAGCCACCATTATGCGATTTTGCAGGAAGAATCAATGTGAGGGATTTTCGGAATTTAAAGTAAAACTTAAGATGCTCATTTCCCAAAAGGATAAATTAACGAAGCAGGAGTTGAAAAGTCCACATCATGCTGTGTATGAGTTTTTTGAACGTTCTCAATCTCCTGAATTGGAGGAAAAAATTCAAATGGCAGCAAAGTTAATTGCTAAAGCCAGTAGCGTCATTTTTATTGGTATCGGGAGTTCCGGAATAATGGGCGAATATGGAGCCCGATTTTTTTCAAATCTAGGGATCTGCTCCGTGTACATAAAAGATCCCCATTATCCTGTTCATATTAAAATGCAAAAAGATAGCGTTACGATTGCATTATCTACGCGAGGTGAAAACCCGTATGTTCTACCTTATCTCCAACGGATCAAGCAGGAGAAACATAAAATTGTGGCGATAACGAACAATCGCCAATCCACCATGGCTAAAATATCAGATGTAAGTATCCCTTATTATGTAAAAGAAGAGTATTACGAATCCACTAACATCACCACTCAGGTTCCTGTTACTTTCCTGTTAGAATGGCTGGGACGAGAGGTTTTCAAAGAAATGGTAAATACAGAATGAGAACTATAAGAGAGAACTCGTTCTTTCTAAAAATACGCACCAGAAAGAGAGTCATCTGGACTCTCTTTTAAGTCGTTATGGCTCTCAACTGGATGACTACGTTAGACTCTTTCCGTTACTTGTTTTCCTCGTGTTGCTACAATTTGCGTCATAATCATTAGGATGATGATCACAATCATTCCAATCATAGCAGGTGTGAAACTATTGGAAGCATCATGAATCCAACCTAGCAGTATTGGACCAAGTGCTCCAATGACATACCCAGCAGATTGTTGCATCGCTGACCAGGAAGTCGCATCGTTCACATTGGTTGTAGAATCAATCGGTAACATCAGGTTTAAAGTGAACAAGCCCCCTGCTCCAACCCCAAAGAGCACAACGGAAACCATCGGTATGAAATTCATCATCAATAAAATCAAACCAACAATCATGAACAGAGATTCACCAACCATCCATACTCTTCTTGAAGGAAAGTTCTTCAATAATACAGGAAGTATAAAGCTAATTGGGATTTGGATTACAACAAATATGGTCAGACAAAGCGTTGCATAGGATTTGCTATACCCCATTTCCTGAATTATTAACGGGAGCCACGCTGTAAAAGAATAAAACAACATAGCCATTAATCCAAATGAGAGCGTAAGCGTCCATGCGCTTCTATTTCCCCAGGGAAGTTTAATTTGCGGACGTTCTTTTATTTCACTCACATGAACAGATTCAGATCGCGGCTTCACCATGATCCACCAAACGATCGCTGCTACAAAGGCAATTACTGCCCACCCTCCTACCGCTGTCTGCCAAGAATTGAAGTATGCCTCTAAGGGAATGGATACCATTGAACTAACTGCAGCCCCTACAGTGATCGCAATACTATAGAGTGCAATCATGGATGGAACATGATCGGGAAAATACTTTTTAATAAAACCTGAAGTTAACGGGCCAATCGAAGCGATCCCGATACCTACGATCAATGCAGATAAAAGTAAAACGAACGTAGACTGTGTAAATAGCCGAGTGGCTATTCCGATTCCCACCACGATCAGGGAATATCCAATGATTCGTTCTATTCCCCATTTCCCACTTGCTTTGACGGCAAAAGGTGAGAATACGCCCATACATAGTACAGGTATTGAAGTTAGCAAACTGGCTAGTGCAGCACTCATCCCCAGATCTTCCCGAATCGTATCTAACAGCGGAGATATGGAATTAATAGCTGGGCGCAAATTCAATGTAGCAACAAATAAAGCAATAATTAAAAACATTTTTTTTCTCATCTTCTACTCCCATTAGCGCCTATCACTATTCTCGAAACAAACTGCTCCCGTTACTCTGAATGACTTCTTTATACCAGTGGAAGGACTTCTTACGATAGCGTTCCAATGTTCCTGAACCATCATCATGACGATCCACATAGATGAATCCGTATCGTTTTTTCAATTCTGAAGTTGTTGCACTCACCAAGTCAATACAACCCCATGTTGCATATCCCATCAATTCAACACCATCTTGAATGGCTTCAGCGACTTGAAGCAAGTGCTCCTTCAAATATTTAATGCGATAATCATCAATAACAGTTTTATTACCATCTCCATCCGTAATCAGTTCATCTACGGCTCCTAATCCATTTTCAACGATGAATAATGGCTTCTGATAACGATCATACATCGCATTCATGATGTACCTTAAGCCTTGAGGGTCGATCTGCCAACCCCAATCACTCGCGGTCAAGAGCGGATTAGGAACACCACCAATCAGGTTTCCTTCTCCTTTAATTTGCTTGGCTGGATCAGCCGTTTCACAACTACTTTGGTAGTAGCTAAAGGAAATAAAGTCAACGGTATTTTTCAAAATTTCTTCGTCGCCAGGTTCAAAATGAATGGTAATCCCGTTATCTTTCAAATAACGTTTCATGTAACCGGGGTAGTAACCACGCACGTGAACATCCGTAAATCCTGTGTTCTTATGATCAGCTTCCATCACTTTGATCATATCATTAGGGTCAGGAGTCAGTGGGTAAATCGGCATAGCAATGACCATACAACCAATTTTGAACTCCGGGTTAATTTCATGCCCTATTTTAACAGCCAGAGCACTTGCAACAAACTCGTGGTGAATGGCTTGGTACAGATCCTGTTTGCTCAGTTGATCCTTATGTGTGTTGATCCCACCGCTTACAAACGGATGTTCCAGAATCGAATTAATCTCGTTAAATGTGAGCCAATACTTCACTTTGTCTTTATATCTTTCAAAAATGGTTCGCACATATCGTTCATAGAAATCGATCATTTTTCGATTCACCCAGCCATCATATTCCCTAGCAAGATGTAAAGGAGTCTCATAATGAGAGATCGTAACCAGAGGTTCAATACCGTATTTCCGGCACTCGTCAAACAGGTTGTCGTAAAATTGGAGGCCTTTCTCGTTCGGCTCAAGTTCATCCCCTTTGGGGAAGATTCTGGACCAAGCTATAGACGTGCGAAAAACTTTGAATCCCATTTCGGCAAGGAGTTTAATATCTTCTTTGTATCGATGATAGAAGTCAATCGCGACTAACTTCATATTATCCTCTGTTGGTTCTGTTGTTGGAGGTGTCTGAATGCCGTGTGGCATGATATCCTGAATGGATAGTCCTTTCCCGTCCTCTAGATATGCACCCTCAATTTGGTTAGCAGAGACCGAGCCTCCCCACAAAAAATCATTAGGAAATTGAAATGTTTGACTCATTTTGTAAGCCCACCTTTCTTTTAAACCTTCAGCTGATCTGGATAAAAAACGATCCCACTTTACGGTTTTTTTTGATCATGTATTTGTTTTCACAACTTATGTTACATAGATTAATTCATAAAATATATGTTATTTCGTAATTAGTTCAAGGTATCACAGATTCACATTTGTAACATAAAAGTAACACAGTGTTTTAAAGAATTACTGTATGCTAGCTCAAGGGTAACTGTACTTCTAACACGCCATCATAATAGTCAACAAAATAAAAAAAGCCGTCAAAATGACGACTTCATCATGATAAGTTATCCATATACTCCAGTTGAAATAATGGAATGATCTCATCTAATTTTTGCTGGTACAAATCCGGATCCTGGACACTAAGCGCTGCTCTTAATTCAATTTCTTCTTCTGAACCATTGTCGTTCAGAATCATGTCCAGGACATCCACTTTGAAATATTCACTTGGAGGAAGGATCAAAGCATTCATCAGGAATTGCATAAAAAAGAGATCGTTATCTTTTTCCTGATCCGCTTTTTTCATCGCTTGCTTCGTAAATAAGTTGATATATTTCTGAGCAAAATCCACTCCTTTCAGTTCATAAGGCCCACCATGTTCTACCCCTCTCCAACGCAGGTCAGCCACGGAACTAAGCCACCAAGCTGGATCGATGGCCTGCTGCATACGAAGCAATACGTTCCGTTCAAACTGCGGATCGGGATGCAAGCGCTGTGTTTCCAAAGACTTTCCTATAGTCTCAGCTTCGATCGCAGCAACGGTGATACCTTGTCCATGAATAGGGTCAAAGCTGCAAAATGCATCACCAAGGACGAGTAATCCAGATGGCCAATCTTCCATGAGTTCAAAATGCTGACGAACAGACTCGGATATACGGTATCCGCGCGGCCCTTGCACAGGCTCCAACCGTTCCATCAACTCCACAATTTTATCTGATGCAAATAAATGTTTGAGTTGTTCTTGAAACTCCTCTGGCTGAGTTGAAGGATATTCATCTCCTCCTGCGTTAAAAAGAATGAGTCCAGCGATATCATCCTCAATGCGCGTAAATATGCCTGCACGAATACCTTGCTCAGGATCTGAATCAGACATCACCCATTCGTTTGGAATGGGTGATTTTATGTTGTAATAACGGGTGCTATAACCAAGAGATACCTTTAGTACTTCTGGTTCTGGCACATTCAACCCTATTTTATCAAGCCACCTAATCAATTTGGAAGAACGTCCTGAGGCATCAATAACCATATTCGCTGAAAGTTGGTCTTCCCTTTTTTCACCGCTTCTTTCTTTGGTATAAATGCCTGTAACAGCATACTGGTCTTCAGATACGATGAGTCCGGTAACTTCCATACTTGTTAAGAAGCTTATATGAGGGATGTTTTGGATTCGCTTGCGCAGCACCCATTCCAGCAAAGCTCTGCTGCACGATGCAATTTTAAATGAAGAAGGATCCTCCTTGTTAACTAATGTACCGTATCGATTAGTAACTATAAGCTTCTCATCGTGTGAAGAGATCGCCCCCAATTCTATCAATTCGTCATTGTATCCTGGGAAATAATGTTCCATAATCAGCGCGCCGCGTGGTTGTACACGGTGTGGATGAAAAGATTGAGGTACACCCTGCCGGTTATTTGGCTCCGAAGGGAATTCATCTCTTTCAATCACACATACTTCCTCATAATAATCAGTTAACATTCTTGCAGTAATTAATCCTGCAATCCCTGCCCCGATCACAACAGCTTTTTTCTTGTCAGACATCGAAATTTCATCCTTTCTATGAAATTTGATTTATCTACACTTGTAGATAAATCAAAATATTTCTTATAATACCAATATATAATTAAAATTTATTTTATAGTAAGAATCAATATAGGGATGGTATATAGTTAAACTACGATATGGAAGTGGTGTAGATGAAAATCAATGAAAAAAAGCTTGATTTAAGAGTTGCCAGGACTCATAAATTGTTAATTACGGCCTTTAAAGATCTGTTATCTGAGCAAGGCAAACTATTCAGCAATATCACGATTAATGAGATATGTGACAAAGCGATGGTTCACCGTACAACGTTTTACAAACATTTTGAGGATAAATTTGCGCTGTTATCCGCTACCCTCACGTGGGTTCTTCAGGATTATTTACAAATGAGTATAGAAGATCGGCTTCGGCAGCCCTTGCAAAGCCTATCTAGATTCATGTTGGAGAATTTACTAGAGCCGATTGTTCAAAATCAGAAGAATGACAAGGGATTTACTGACTTTTTCAAAAACTATATCGGAGATATATCCAGAAGAGATTTTCTTGCACTAAAAAGAAGAGGTAAGCAATTCTCACCTCCCATAGAACTCTTAGCCGAATATCATTCAGGGGTCATTAGTTTACTTGTGACGTGGTGGATATATCATCTTGAAGAAGATGTTACGGCAGAACAGATGGATGAGTATTACTATCAAATGGTTAACGAGAAAATCATGTTAGATTAGCACGAAGCTCAATCTAAAATCCATATCTGATTTTAAGTTTGAGCTTTAAAGTTATAGATCACGTCCCATAAAGATGGCGATCAAAGCAAAAAAGCCGCTAAATTAGCGACTTCAATAGGATTATGTTCTTGTCCTTCGACTTTATATTAGTCCAGAAGGCTGTAGATCTGAATGCTCTCCACCTTGGCATCCTTGATATGAAAAGACATCACATCCACATAATTGGATGGCTCGTAACGGAAGTCATCCTCCTCATTAGGGGCTCCATCACCAAGAAGTTTCCCCTCAGGGTAGGCGTTTTTGAGTGTATCCAGGCTATCTCCTGCTTTAATGTTTCGCACTGTTGCGTACTTAGGATCTGTAATTTCGATATGAAAGATGGAGTCTTGTTTCCCCTCCGGTATACTGATTGTTTTAATCTCCAGACCAGGATACGTATACACTTTTTCTGTAAAACCGATTAACGTATCCATGTTTGTTCCATCGTCGGCACTGTACGTATGAGATTTCAGGTTATCCGGTTTGCCCAGCATCTGTTCCATCTGATCTTCATTCGCTGTGTCCGAAATCGCAATGGTGTGCTCATTATAGACAAAAGCAAGCTCCTTCAGCACCACATTGCCTTCCTTCTCCATCGAACCTTCCTTAATAGCTTCAGTACCCTTTTCTTCCGAATTTTCTGAAGCAGGCGCAGTAGAATTGGTTGCTCCTTCGCCTATGCTTTGTTCATTCGCTGTGTTCTGTCCGGTTGCTGGAGATGTAGCATCACTGGACTGACAGCCCGTCAGTGCCATCGTTAGTAAAATACTCAGCAGGATAACACCTGTAGCTTTGTTTATCAATTTCATCATGATCCCTCCATAAATGTGTGATTTCTTCTTATGAAGTAATTATAAAAAAAGCATTTGTTAGTCTCATAACAAAATTGTATCAATCTTGTAACGTTACTATTCACGCGCGTGTTTACGCACGGGGTAACATAATCGTAACGGTCGTTCCTTCCCCGATTTGACTTTCCATGTCGATATATCCATTAAACCGCTCTACAATCTCTTTGCAAATAGAAAGTCCAAGACCTGAACCGTTCGCTGTGCTTGCATTTTTCGCCCGGTAAAAACGTTCCTGCACTCTCTCCAGCTCATCGCCCGCGATACCGATACCTTGATCACGTATCCGTATAACTACCTCGCTTGGCGTATGTTCCAACTTCAATTCGATTAGCGATGGACTGCCTGAATATTTGATGGCATTGTCCAGAAGGTTGGCGATCGCATGGGACATCAGCATTGGATTCACGTTGGCGTGGACTCTCGTCAGAAGCTTATCCTCCGATTTCGCTTCCGCCTCCCTGAACATAATCTCGATTCCTTTATCTTTGGCCTTGGCAGCCATTCTCGTTGCGACTTGCTGAATCAGTTCGTTCATTTCCGTTTTCTCGACTTCCAGTTCGTTAGAACCAGCCTTGTCGAATCGGGATAACAACAACAGTTCATTAATCAAGCGCGTCAGCCGATCCGATTCCTGCAGCAGATGAGCATAGATTTTTTGCAGCTCCTTGTTCTCGTTCTCCCCTTCAAGCAAGTATTGAGAGAAACCACGAATGGCTGCCAAGGGTGTTTTTAACTCGTGAGATACGTTGGAGACAAATTGTTTCTGGTACTGAATGTAATCATGAAGCTGCCGCCCCATGGAGTCCAGCCCATCTGCCAGCATGCCCAGCTCATCCTTCCGGTTTAGATGAACTCTCCGAAACTCCTGTCTAGAGAAACTTTGCGTGGCGCCAAGCAACAGCTTAATCGGCTTGGTTGTGTTGCGGGCAATCCACAGGCTGGATAACGTAATCAGCACAATAAATCCGCCTGCACCCGCAAACAGGATATAACGGATTTGATCCATAATCGCATAAAAGTAGGAAATGTCCTCCACGAACTCATACACATAAGCGTTTTCGTAGAATTGATCCTGAATGGGCGTCGCAAAATAAAGCAGATGATCTTCCGTTACGGTGTAGGCATAACTGCCGCTCAGGGCTTTCTCAATATTTTTTTCAAAAATAAGAGGTTTGCCGTCATTAATGATGATGCCGTCCACAGCCAGGCCCAGCAACTGCTTGGAGCTGTCATAGATACGTACTTCCTTGCCCGAAGCTTTCAGCTTCTCCTGAGCAAGTCTGACAATTTCCTTGGTCTGGGGCTCTCCTGAAGATGACCTATGCTGTGATAACACCTCACGGAAGGACAACTCGGACAGATCCGCCTTCTCCATCATCTGTTTTTCAATGGTAATGAAGCTGTAGTAATCGATGGCTTTATTCACCGCAAAAATGATGATACCAAAGGACAGCACGGAGAAAAATAAATAATTCAGCAGTAACCGGGTTGCATACTTCAGGCCTCGCCACCTCCAAGTTGATAGCCAAATCCATAGATCGTCCTGACATACTTCGGTTCGTCCGCGTTATCCTCCAGCTTCTTCCGTAATCGCATGATGGTCATATCTACACTACGACTGTCTCCCATAAAGTCATATCCCCATCCGATCTGCAGCAGCTCATCCCGGGTAAAGATTTTGTCTGGCCTTTTGAGTAACGTTTCCAGAATTTTAAACTCTTTGGCCGTTAAAGACACGGGTACACCGTTTTTCAGCACCCTGCGGCTTTCCAGATCAAATGTCAGCTCTTCATGAATGATGCGTGTAGATTTCACTTCTGTTCCTTCACTTGATTCCTCCTTGCTCTCGTTTCTTCTCAGAATCACCTTGATCCGAGCGAGCAATTCACGATTATCAAAGGGTTTGGTCATGTAATCTTCCGCCCCTAGCTCTAGTCCCAACACCTTGTCGATTACCTCATTCTTGGCAGAGAGCATGATCACAGGAACGGCACGTTTCCCGGTGATTTCCTTGCACAGGTCATATCCGGAGCAGTCAGGCAGCATCAAGTCAAGCACCACCAGGTCCGGTTGAAAAGTATCCAGCAGCTGCAGGGCTATTTTACCGTTTTCAGCCGTTTGAACGACGTAGTTTTCTCTTCTCAGTACGAGCTCAATTAAATCTCTGATTGCGACTTCATCGTCAATGACAAGTATTTTCTTCAATGTGCACCCCTTCTAGCCTTTCCCCAGCTTGAATCATAATTTACCCTCATCTTAGCACAGACACTTTAGATCCCTCCACCAACTGGAAGATGAGGTATATTCCAATGAGCTCAACATAACTTGTAATAAATCCGAAGAAAGGAGAACAATCCATGGATCTGCTCTGGGTACTCATTGTTGGTGGACTTATTGGCTGGTTAAGCGGCAACTTGATTGGGCGGGACGTACCGGGCGGTGTACTTGGGAACATTATTGCGGGTTTTATAGGTTCCTGGTTAGGAACGGAATTGCTGGGACCAAGGGGGCCGGTGATTGGCGGATTTCATATTATTCCAGCCATCGTTGGCTCGATTATTGCCCTGCTCATCTTCTTCGCTCTGGCACGCGGCGGAGCCTTCCGAAGACGTTAACCAAGAGAGGCGGAAACCGATACCGTTGTACTAAACATAAAAGGACCGAAAGCATTCATCGATGGAAGATGAACACTTACGGTCCTTTATTTATTTTTGTACTGATTTCATCCAATCTTTCAGTGCCTGAACAACCTGCTGAAGCTGTTTCTGTCGTCCTGTAACCTTAGGCGGGCTGTCTCCCTTTTGCATCCCGTAGGAGCCAAATTGACCATGGTTGCGACTCTTTGTACTCACGAATGTCGTGTTTTTCGGAAGATTGGTTTTGGCTTTTTCCCACGCTGCCCAGTTCAGAACAACATCATTACTTCCCGTAAGTTGCAGTGCAGACAAGTTTGTTCCGTCCAGTCTCCCGCCATCATCCGCATAGGATGCAAGGTAAAATACCCCTTTGATCTGATCTGTATGTGCTGCGGCATATCTTGAGGCAAACATACACTTAGAGAATGCCCGCCAATGACATACGTTTCACCTGGATGCTCCGCGAGAAACGACTCTGCCCGGTTTCCACCGAACATCGCCAAATTCAGGGGCATCTTCGTAATATACACGCGTGGTTTCAAACGACCACGTAGCTGCAGGAATTGTTACGTGTAGTAAGGAAAAGGAATTTCAATACTGGATGAACTGGCAGTTATAGGGTTTGACAATCATCCAATAGCTAAAATTATGAATATTACTGCAATTGAAATACCTTTAGTGGAGATTGGTGAGAGCCTCAATCGTTATGCTATAACGTTAAGACTGCGGATTTTTCAATTTCCAGAAGCTTTGGCGGATCATTCCGTTGCAGCACCCAACCTTTGTTACGTAAATATTAATTGAGTTTAAATTCTGACAGCATCTCATTCGGATTGCGTAAGAGATTCGGCCTCACCGATGCCAGTTCATTGTGGGCGGCATTGTCGAGATAGACTTGGGATTACTTACTGCTTCTTTGCCAGCAGACGCGAACGAACGTTCCTGCGAATTCTTCAATAACAAGCTCACAATAGCCGTCATCCACATATTCCCCAGGATAGGTTAATACATTTGTATTTGGAGAATAGTGCACTTCATTCGTATTATCCGTTCCATCCAAAAGAACAGATTATGTATCCAAATCCAAACCTGATCCGTTATCGGTCAGCTCGACCTTTAATTCATCAAGTGGAGTGTTTAATGTTTCATTCTCAACAGGGGCTATAGGTTTAATGTTTGGAACGTCTTTATCCTCATCCATTTCCTCATAGATGAAGGTAATCACCTACCCAAATATAGCCCTTATTTTTTTGCTCATATTCGATTGTTTCAATTGAAAAAACAATAAGCAGGTCCTTATCATGTAGGAGTCGGACTTCCCATGGTGTGCGTCACCTGCCACTGTGACAATCGTGATCGCACTCAGCAATAAAGCAAAATGCAAGCGTCACAAAGGCAGGTTTACGGCAGCTCCTTGCAAGCTTCAATGAGCATGTGGAGCTCTTACTTTGAAAATGTAAAAAATCCACAACCTCTTACGGTTGTGGATTAATATGGTGGGGGCGAACCGCGGCTGTGCAGAACCACAATTCGTCGCCATAATCGAACTGTAACTCTTGTCTATTCAAACGAAACATTCCGAGAGTTATATTATTCTCTGATCGCGATTTTCACATTGCTGAGTTGTGCACTGCCTTGATTGACGAACAAGCCCAGCTTCCCTTGAAGAATATCATACATTCTGGCACTCATGGCAATTTCATCGTCCACATAAATTTCGCATATCGATCCGTCAATAAACACTTTGATTTCATAAGGACGATTGGGAACAAGCTGAACGGGGCGTTCCAGCTCAACCTCATAAGGGAACGTCTTTCCCCCCTCTTCCGACTGCATAATCGCCCCACGAAAGGTCATGCGGTTCCGCTGCGGTTCCAGCGTGACATAATAGGCCGCATCCAGAGTGTCTTTTGTCCGGAGCATGAACCCAACACCTTGAGTTTGTTCAGAGAATGAGACAATAGCCGATATTTTACATTGATCGGGTAAATCTTCCGGAGTTGTACAGCCGGCAAACCTATACGGTGACTCGCAAGAGACCGATCCGTCTGCGAACTCCCACTCTCCAATAATACCATTGAATTGAACAGGTAGCGTTTTGGCAAAAGCGGCATCAACCGTTTCCGGTACTTTTACGCCAAGGGTGCCATCTGCCCGTTGAACGATTTCATGCACAATCAGATTCCCGCCCCAGTCCCAAGTGTCGTAATCCTTGCCAAGGGACTTCGGCGGGTTCCAGCCGAATAAATCGTCATTCTTCGTCGGATTCCATCCAAACAGGTAGCGCTTCTCACCGTCTGAAACGGATTTGGCAGCATAGTAGGCACGACCGTCGAAGGTATCTTCCTTTGGAGTAATCCAAGGGCCTTCCAGGGAACGGCTCATCCGGTAAAAGGTCGCAAATCGTCCGGTATAAGAAGAGTAGATCAAATACCACCAATCCCCGATCCGAAACAAATCGGGACATTCGTGAGCCCCCACGTGCAGATTTGGCGAGTACAGGGGCTCGCGGTACTCCCAAGCTTTAAGATCCTTGGATGACAGCAGCGCGGTGCATCCTTCTCGATTAGTTGGCCCTTTTGCCATCGCTGCAAGCAACATCCAGTACTGGCTTTCCTCTTCATTCCAGAATACGAAGGGGTCACGCCAATCGGATAGCTCATATATGTGGTCGTCAGCGGTAAAGGTATCCTCAGGGATTGCCTCCCAGGTCTTGAAGTCTCTGCTTATCGCATGACATACCAACTGCTTGCCTTCAGGAAATATGCAATAGAACATATGGTAGATGCCGTCCACTTTCAGAATGTGACCGGTCCCGCCTTCGATCTTGCAAGCTCCTTCTTCCCGATAATTCACAAAATCCTTCGTTCCGACAAGATACCAGCCGTGGTCGAGTCCCTCCCGGTAGTTATCTCTCCATCCGTGCAGATAGAACAGCTTAAACTCCCCGTCTTCATAATATGGAATAACGTCTCCTACCCATGCGTTATCCGGCCGATAGAAAAATTCCTTCATTTTTTATCCCTCCTGGCGTTTATAGTAACTAAGCGGTCATTGAGCGAAACGGGCCTATACTCATCACTTGTGCCCCGCTCCTGATACCAATAAACCGTGGAGGCATACAAACATTGGTTATTTAAGCCCCATTGATTCTCTTTATATTTCTCAATAAATCCCTCGAAGGAGTTCATGAAGGGAATGTTATCACAAATATGAAATCGGCTAACCGAGGTATGTCCGTTCGCATCCAATTCGATAAACGGCTGACTGGCGAAAGCACTGTCAAACATCGGGAAGGGAGGCTCAGCCGCCCAGGCATAGCCAATATAGTCCTCGCTGCCCGTTCCGAAAGTGGACGGAAAGGATTCGCCATCGACGAAAAATTTCTCGTCCCCTTCTCCCCACCACCAATCAATCGTTTTTCGATCCCAACGCCCATACCACCAGGTTTCGGCTTCCTCATTGGGTTTCTCCCAGGTATTGTACACGTGAAGGTGAACGCCGCAGAACCTTCCCCGCCCTTTCGTCAGCAGCAGAGGCCAATCCGGCCAGCGATCCCCGCCTTCCTTGAAGCGCCCCACGTCCAGATCCAGATAGTCGTCCCGGTGCCATTTCGCATGAAAACGCAGGAGATCGCAAGTATGAGATGCTGTTAAGGGAAAATAACGGATATCAGCTGATATCTCACACGGCTGCGTTCCATCATTTTCAATTTCGATCCTGGCACCTTCCGAGAACGGCATGTACCAATAACTGTACATTTCATGTTCATTCATACCCAGAGGCAGAGAGCGGTACGGCTTGATGCCGGGAGCGCTTCCAAAAAAATCACCCAGTGGAGCCCATACGGAGGGATCTACTTCATTGTCCCATTTCATTGAGATGGCCAATTGCCTAGCCCAGATCCGCTGCTGTTCCTCGCTCTTTCGTCCAAGGTCAGTCCTGATCCGGATCATCGAGATAGCGCCTGCCTCCTGTTTATCAAAAAGCACAGCCTTGCCCCCTGCTGGTACGGATACCGTAACGTTCTCGATGGAAGACCCTTCCGTATTCAAGGAAGAATCGATTCCTCTTTGCTGTAATACCCGATCCGCTTCGGCCAGTGCAATAGCTGACTCCTTGTCGATGCTACCATCAAAAGACGGCAGTTTGACTTCGGAAGGGAATGAAGTATAAGTGATGTGGTAATAAGCGCCCCAACCTTTATCCAACAGTACCTTGCAATGTTTTTGAAAGGGGAGCGGAATGAAGCTGTTTCTTCCGCGGGATAATGTAGGCGACAGATACGGAAAATTGGCCGGGGCCCCCTCCTGGTTGAATTTTTCAAAATAATCCCGGAAGGGCAGATTAATCACGGGGGTATCGGCATGATCAATATAAATTCGGATAAGTCCATCCTCCGGAAGCGCAGACCAGAATCTCCAGATCACGCCAGGACCGCCGAGTTCCATAGCGACGATGCTGTCCCCTTCCTTACGAATGAAGCCTCCTCCGTCATCATTGGCTCCCCAATTCTCGTATAAGCCGGTCTCGGCATTATAAACAGAGCTTCGGTCAAAGCTTGAGAAACACCCTGATTTCTCATCGGCCTGCGGCGGTACCGCCAGCGATTCAAAGTCATACAGTCTTCTCACAAGGTCCTTATATGAATAAGATTGCTGCTTGGCTTGAGTCATGCTGTATACTCCCTTCTTTCTTACCTGCTTCTCCATTTCGAATGACAAGCTGCTCTGACTGCTCGGTTTGTTTGCGGTGACCACAGAGTTATTCGGAGGGCTGGTAGGACCGACTGGATCGATTGGATTTGTCGAGGTATTTTGGAGTAGTCGGGTTATTCACCTTAACCGGTACATTGAAGTCATCGACGTTAATATGTCCAAAGCCGCCTGTGGATTGGTCAACCACCTTAATATAAAGCTCCTCGCCGATATACTGCGACGCATCCCAAATTTTCCGTTGATACTCCTCATAATTGGTGGCAGTCTCTTTAAATAGCTCTTTGCCGTCCGACGCCCGGACCAGCGCAACATACAGTTTATCGATATCACGCCCGCCGCTGACAAGGAAGTTGAGTTTACCGTTCCCGCCAAGGATGAAGTTCTGTGATTTAAGCGTTCCCGTTAAACTGTCACCGCCGGCTTCCTCATTGAAGCCCCACAAATGATAGCCTCCCGGAATTTTATGCGACGGATTGAAATAAATCGTGTCCCAGAAAAACTGGGTATCGGTCACATGGACATTCTGGAAGGCGTCTCCTTCCGTTATCCAGCCTGTTAAGTCGCCTGTGGCAAAATCATGGTTAGACAGGTCCGCAATATCGGTGTATACGGAGTTGTCCCAGTTGTCAGGCACATCGACCGGAGCAGCCGATTCACCCGTCAAGGCATTCATATTCCATACTTCCATCGACTTGACCGTTATATTGTTGTCGCCCCAGACCTGCAAGCCCAAGGAGTCGTATCTGCCTACATAGACGCGGGTTGTCAGCTTTTTCTTGTAATTGGCAAAGGCTTCAACAACCGAGCGATCGAGGAAGATATGCAGCTTCAGGTTCTCTCCGTCAAGATCTACGTACCCTCCTTGAATACCGTCCACGCGCACATCCGGATCAATGCTGCTCTTGGTCCGATCCACATTAAAGGTCCCGTTCGTCTTGTCATAGTAAATCAGCGTTTCCTCTTGGCCGTTATCGGAGCGCCGCACTTTGAGACCGAATTTCTGGGCTTCGCCTGGATCAATTTCCATCACAATCTCCAGCATGTCGCCTTTGACATTTTGAATCAATTGATTGGCGGTAGCCAAATTTTTGTCCGAGAAATCAACCACCTTATCTCCCCGGAGACTCTGCAATTCTTGAATGGGCTCAATGCGCAATTGATCATGGTCGTCCAGACTTAGGGAAACGGGCAGTGCCAGATTATGAGCCCATCCGGCTTGATATTCAGCCTGCGGTGTTCTTACGTTTTGCACCATGGAGTAAACGACCGTTCTTCCGTCAGGTGTGACCATACCGCTCTCTGCGGTTAAATAACCATCACCCACATCCATTTTGGAGGGTGCTTCTTGATCAGGTATAAATTTGAAGTGTTCCCGGTCCCAAGTGCCTATCCAGTAAAAGACCTCAACATCTCTTTGCACATCGTTCGCCGGAGGTACTTGCTCGGGCTTTTCATGGGGATTAATCATGAAAATATACTTTTGCTTGCCCGTACTGTCTTTGCCTAACGGCAATAATACGGGCAGTTCCCATACTGTACCCAACTCTGGATACTGGCTTCTGTCACTAACGTATAAAGGCCCCTTATACTCCCAATTGTACATATCATCAGACACATACACCAAAGCTGTGCCGCTGCTAAAGTCCTGAAGGCCAGACGTCACTAACTGATACCACTTATCTACCTCTTCGTCGTACCATACAAATGGGTCCCGAAACTCGTTATGGATGCCATTCCCGTTCTGCTCTGTTACCGGTTCGGGATATTTCACCCATTGCTCTAAATTGGGGTCGGACAAATCCGCCGGAGTCGCCAGCCCTGTTCTTTGGTTGGGGGACAGGGAGTCATTGCCGGCGGTATAAAAGAGAACGGGATTTCCGTTTCGATCATACGCTGCACTGCCTGACCATGCGCCGTCCGGATCAAGGGTGCCCTCTTCGGGGGCAAGAGCAGGCCTCACATTTTCCCAGTGAACCATATCGTCACTAACCCAATGTCCCCAGTGGATTTGATGCCAAAATGGACCCTGGGGGTTATGCTGATAAAATAAATGGTATTTGCCGTTATAATAAATCGGTGCATGCGCTTCATTCATCCAGTTTTGCGGAGGCATCGCATGGTACTGCGGACGGTGCTGATCACCGTCGAATACACTAGGGTCCTCATCAATATCGCCATTTGGAATTTCCGGAACCTTGCCGCCATGAAGCCTCTTTACAGTCTCATACTCAGTAAGGATCTCCTGAGCGGTAAGGGCTTTGTTCTGCAGCTTCACTTCATCGATGAGTCCGCTGAACATATTGTAGGAGAACAAGCCTGCCAACTCTACCGGTTTATTGTTTTTACCGATAATCAGGCTTGTCGCAGATGGTGTGATCGGTACGTTGACTGGTGCTGCCTGGGAAGCCACTTCCTCGCCGTTTAGATATAACTTAATCATTCCTTCTTCCTTGTCGAACGTAGCTGCTACGTAATTCCATTTGTATTTTTCGAGTGGATGGTCTTTGACCCATACCTGAATCCACTGCCCGCCAATTCCGGCCTGCATTGACCATGTGCCGTGCCGGTACATGCCAAGCGCAAAGCCTTCCGCCTTATCCTGATCGGACTGATTTACAATCGCAGACAGCTTGTTCCCGTCTCCCCATTCGTAGCTGCGTGGGGCGACCCAAGCTTCAAGCGTGAACGCATCGCTTACAGGAATGGTATCCTTTGTATTCACCTCAATATCATTCGAATATCCATCGAACAACAAGGCACTGCCTTTTACTCCGCGCGGAGTCCATCTCGGATCCTTCGATGCCATGTATCTGGCGTTGTTAAATACATAGTTCACATCGTGCTCCAAATTGCTTACTTCCTCAAGCGCCTTCTTTCCTGCGCCTTCATCAAGACTCATATAGAAAACGGTCCCCAAACCATGAGCTTGAAAAGCGTCAACCGCAATACTGGCTTGGTTGGATTGATCGACAACCTTGACATAGAGCTTCTTATTATAGTGTTCCTGTATTTCCCAGGTAATTTTCTCGTTCGCACTGACATCTCCGATCTTTTCAAGCAACGTATTCGTACCCGCATCATAAAGTGCGACGAAGGCGTCCTCCGGATTTTCGATAGTCAAAACAGTAAAGGTAATGCTTCCGGTTCCCTGAAGGGTGAAAGTATTGGAAGTAATGGAGCCCTGTCCTTCCGCAGAGGACTTGGCGAAGAAGTTCCCTTCTTTACCGGCTTGAGCTTCTTGGGTCACTTGAAAGGCATTCCCCTCAGCTGTCCACCCATCCAAATTCCCGGTTTCAAAACTGCGGTTTGTGATTTCAGTCGGCATAATGTTATCTGCCATGACTCCTTCATCTGGTACGGTTTCACTGAAGGTATTGAAGGCATCAGCAAATATTACTCCCCAATCGGATGTTGCATGATCTACGATTTCAACATACAGTTTCTTTCCGATATACTTGGACAGGTCGGCTTTATATTGTTCCATATTCGCCAGTCTCAGACCCTGCGCAGGATCCGGGAACCCGGACTCATTAAATTCGCTATTCCCGTACCTGGCAATCAAGTCTCCCGTATCCGCCTCGATGACGTTCACATACACTTGATTCTTATTCTTGCCTCCACCCAGTCTGAAGGTAATCCAGCCTGTTCCACCCAGCTCGAAGGTGCTCGAACGAAGCACACCTGTCGCAGCCTCATTATATTTCCATCCGTTTAAATGATAATTGCCTTCCTGATTATACGGGATTTGTTCATCCCAAAAGGTTGTGTCGTCCGATACACTGTTCGGACCAAATGCTTCACCCTCGACAACCGTCCACCCTGTTAAGTTTCCGGTTTCAAAGCTGGGATTTTCGATTTGATAACGTTTGAAATCAGGCTTGATATCCGTGGCGATAATTCCTACAGCCGGCTCGGATTCATGATACATGAAGAATGCATCCGCAAATACCACTCCCCAGTCCGTGGTTGCATTATCGACGATCTCCATGTACAACTTCTTGCCTAAATGTTCGGAAAGATCTGCCTTATATTGCTCCATATTGGCAAGCCGCAAGCCCTGATCGGGATTCGGGAAGCCAACGTCAGCGAAGGCGCTATTGCCATACCGGGCAATGACCTGCCCTGTCTGGGCTTCCACGATATTTACATATGCTTTGTTTGGATTTTTGGCACCACCAAGCTTGAAGCTGATCCAGCCGCTGCCGCCCAGCTCGAATGTGCTGGAACGAAGCACGCCGGTCGCAGCCTCGTCATGCTTCCAGCCGTTTAGATGATAAGTACCTTCCTGATCGTACGGGATTTGTTCCGCCCACCAGGTTGTTTCATTCGATACGCTGTCCTGACCAAACGCTTGACCTCTGACAACCGTCCAGCCTGACATATCCCCAGTTTCGAAGCTTGGATTTTGGATTTGATAGACTGTATCCGTAACCGACAATCCTATGTTCACCTGTGGACTGAGTGTTTCCTCGACATCAACCTGGGATTCGGCTGCGGCCGAGATTCCGGGAGCTACAAGCTGAAGAACCATCACCCCTATAACCATTCTGGAGATCCATCCTTTGTTTCTTCTGGCTTCTCTCATCAACGAGCCTCCTTCGTCATTTCTTATTCATGCAAACATTCATACGTAATTTTGAAATGGCTCTCCGTATACAAGGATGCATAGTCATGAAGTAAGAGAGGCGTTAATGAAGCGTTTCCATCCCGATGGGTGCTAAGTGGTCTAAATGTTAGTTACATTACCCATATGGTAAGTAAGGTGCGCCTAGGTGCTCACGTTACCATATGGATCGCATATCCCATATTTCCATGGACTTAACCAGCGGTTCCCCATCACCCCAGATCTCAAGTCCCAGAGCATCCTTACGGCTTGGATATACACGGGTCGTCAAGCTTTTCAATCCATTGGCATACGCTTCAACCATGGAGCGGTCCAAATAGATGTGAAGTTTCAGATTCTCACCCAACAGCTCCAGTTGACCTCCCTGAACCCCGTTACACCTTTCTCCCGGATGCAGCGTTGTTTTCCTCCGATCAACCAAGAGCTTAGCTTCATTTAAATCATAATATAGCAGCGTTTCTTCTTCTCCATCCGGCGTACACCGGACTTTGATTCCGAGTTGTTGGCTGGCACTGCCCGGCTCTAGTTCCACTTGAATCTCAAGCATGTCGCCTTGAACATCCTGAAGCAGTTCATTAGCCTCAGCCAATGATTTGTCCCGGAGCGCTAGCCGCTTGGCACCACGCAAGGATTGAAGCTCTTGAATCGGCTCGATTCCCAGCCGTCCGTCATCCCGCAAATACACGCTGAGAGGCAAGCCGCCGTTATGAGCCCAGCCCGATTGATATTCAAGCTCAGATGTCCGGTCGCCTTGGGCTATCGTAAATATGATCTTTCTGCCGGTCTTCGGATCCACCATGCCGCTCGGGCCGGTAAAATGAAAATCACCGACATCAATCAGTTCCGGCTCCTCTTGATCTGGAATAAACGAAAGGTTTTGTTTATCGAGCTGCCCAATCCAGTAGAATACCTCGACATCCGCTCCTTGTCCCACAGGGCTGACCAGTAAAAGATGCTTGTTCACTCCCTGTTTATTGCTGCCAAGTGGAAGAAGCACGGGCAGCTCCCAGATCGGTCCAAGATAAGGGAACTTCTGAATCTCCGCTTTAAATAATGGTCCTTTGTACGTCCAATTCAGCATATCCTGCGACGAAAATGCCAGCGCTGCTCCACCTTCGCCTTCGATCCCGGACCCGACCAAGGCAAACCAACCGTCATCATCCTTCCACACGAATGGATCCCGGAAATCTCCGAATAAGCCCATGCCCTTCTTTTGTACAATCAACGGCTCCGGATGTTTGACCCATTGAACCAGATCCGGATCTCCATCTCTGGAATAGGTGCTTCGGGCAAGCGCCACGCTCTGATTCGGCGAAGCACTGTCATTGCCCGCCGTAAAGAACAAGACAGGCAGGCCTTCTGCGTCATATGTCGCGCTTCCCGACCAAATCCCGTCCGGTGCGAGTTGATCTTTTTCGGGTGCCAGGGCCACGGGAAGATCCCGCCAATGTACCAGGTCCTTGCTTACCCAATGTCCCCAGTGGATCTGATGAAAGAACGGTCCGAGCGGGTTGTGCTGATAAAATAAATGATATTGTCCGTCAAAATAGATCGGCGCGTGGGGTTCATTCATCCAATGGGCCGGCGGGCTAACATGATATTGTGGTCTGTGCCGATCCTGCAGCAGAGGCGTCCGATCCAGCTTGATCTCATCATACGTTAATTGTGGATGGCTTCCTCCATGGGCGGTGTCCAGCACATGCCGATAGGAAGCGGCCACCTCGTCCGCGCTCAGCGGCCGATTATAAATCTTGAGCTCATCGATGATACCGCTAAACATGTGCAGGCTGAATACTCCCGCCAGCAGGCTGCCGTGATTATTTTTGCCGATGAGCAGATCCTCGCCCACAGCCTCGGCCAAGCGGGAACCACGAGGCAAGACGGCCGAAGCGATTTCATTGCCATTCAAATACAGCTTCATTTCCCCTTGGTCCCCATCGAACACGGCACTCACGTAAGACCACTCATTCTTAGGCAGTTCATGGCCGTCCGACGACCAAACTTCCTTCCATCTCCCCCCTTCAAGACCGACTTGGAAGGACCAGGTGCCATGACGAAACATGCCAAACAGATAACCCTGCTTGCGATCCATGTTGTAGCGATTCACAATGGCGGACAACTTGCCCTCATCTCCCCATTCATACGAGCGGGGTGCTACCCATACTCCGATGCTTAGCGCAGAAAGATATTGCGGCCCGCCATTCGCATCTCCCTCATTGAGCGGATGGGCAATATAAGTCGAGTAGCCGTCGAAGAGGAGTCCGTTTCCCAAAACTCCCTTTCTCCACTGCGGATCGCACGGTTCGGTAAACTCCGCTTGTTTAAATACGTACTGAATATCATCCCGATCTTGGGAGACGCTCTCCATCGTGCTGGCTCCGGTTCCTTCATCGAAGGCCCAAGACATAATCAAACCCTGATTGTCGGGTATTTGGTTCACGATTCATCCCTCCTCGATGTATTTCCTATGTTGTTATTGGAAATATGAATGGACTGAAGTGTATGGACATACAGCGAATTCAGTACAAACTGCCCTGATTCCGTACTTATTGAAATATGATCCACCGGGGCATCTGAAAAAATTTGATCCGTCAGCACAACCAGGCCTTCATTCGCATACACTTCAACCGAATTGCGATCCAGCCAGATATGTAGCTTAATTTTCCCGTTTTCCGGAGCCAGCCTAACTCCATGCTGACATGCAAACGAAGGATGGAAGTCCGTTATGCCCGATTTGGATCGGTCGATGAAAAGCCATTGGCGCCCAGGATCATATCCTATGATGGTCTCACTCTGCTCGGACGATTGGATTTTGATACGAACCTCGCCCGCAGATCTAATATCGATATCCGCTTCGATCTCCAGTAGATCATCCTTTGTCTTTAGCCTAAATGGGACCTCCGAAGTAACCGTGGTATCAGACCAGCTTATCGATTCTTTTCGAAGCTGCTCTATTTCCTGGACAGGCATTTGGGTTAACACGATACCCTCATCCCGATTGGTTAAGGACAAGAAACGAGGCAGCGTCATGGCGCCTCTCCAGTCTCCCGTAGGCGTCTCGTTGGCATATTTCCAGTTACTCATCCAGCCAATGATCACGCGACGGCCGTCTAGTTCATGCATATCCGACCAGGTGACCCCTGCATAGTTGTCCCGACCATGATCCAGCCACATGATATGATCGGCAGGGTTGTCGTTGATGAAGGTATTTCCGTCAAACTCTCCGATAAAATATTGCGTGCGTGATCCTTCCGGACAGGAAGGATTATCCCCAATGCTAATAACAAGTACCCATTTGGAACGCCCACTGTTATCGATTGACAATTCAAAGAGATCCGGGCATTCCCAAATGCCATCATGTGAGCCTTCCTCATGACCGAACTCCCCTGTTAGTGACCATTCACGCAAGTTTTTCGATCCATAAAACCGAACATGATCTCCCGCGACAATCGTCATGACCCACTGCTCACTTTGCGAATGCCAGAACACCTTCGGATCCCGGAAGTCTGCCAGAGCAGGTTCGGCAAGCACCGGATTCCCCTTATATTTGTGCCAGGTCCTTCCATTATCACTGCTGTAAGCCAAGCTTTGCCGCTGGCGCGGCTGTTCGGTCTCTGGACATGTATCCGCATGGGTAAAGATTGCAACCAATCCATGAGCACCTTCGAAAAATCCACTACTGTTGTTAAAGTCAACCACACAGCATCCGGAAAAAATAGCTCCATGTTCGTCCGGGAAAAGAGCGACAGGTTCATGCTGCCAATGAATCAGATCTCGACTTACGGCATGGCCCCAGTGCATTGGCCCCCATGTATTGCTATAGGGATGATGTTGATAAAACAGATGATATTCTCCCTCGTAATAGACTAATCCGTTCGGATCGTTCATCCAATGGGATGGAGGCGAAAAATGAAATCCCGGTCTAGATCCATTATTCACATGCTGTTTATTTAACTGCATTATCTTATTAATTTCATCTGTCGTCGGCATAGACTGAAGAGCCCCTTTCCGTATTGTTATTAACGTACCGCCAGCATTGGCAAATTCAGCAACTTATAAGTCTATCAATACTCCCTCGTCAGCTGTTACATCAAGCACAGATTCTCCCCACCCAACGCTTGATTATTTATTTGTTTAAATTTGCGTTATAACGATCCAGCCCATTTTGATAGATTTCCATCAATTCGTTCAATCCCATCTTCTCCAGGTTCTTTAAATAGCTGTCCCACTGTTCATTCACGCCGCCATCAACAATGAATTTTCCTCGTTGGGTATTTACATATTTAATCAACTCGGGCTCAATTCTATTGATTTTGTCCAGTTCCTCCGGCTCAAAGAAGATACTCGGATAGTTTTCCTCTTCCATATAGGGATCGTAATATTTCTCCAAATCTTTAACTCGCTGTTGGGCTCTAGGCTCCAAATCAACTACTTTCCCCAAGTCTTCGATGGTAATAACGCCAGGTCCGCCTGCCCCTGGAGCCACTTTTTGACGGTATTCGCCTGCGGATGTTCCCTCCGGAAGCGGCAGGTTTACCAACTTTCCATTCTCGTCCTTCTTAAATACGATATCCATCGGACCCCAGTGGATTTGAGCAGCCATGTACGGTTCATACTGCTGATCGATCCAACGCATTGTGATTTCCGGATTCTGGTTCTCTTTTGTAATCACGAAAGCGCCGCGTCCTGGACCGCCACCATTGCCTCGACCGATCAATTGATCCCCGTTCGATCCTTTGAGCGGAGACAGTAAAGCATAATCCTTGGTGCGCTCGGGTCCGACAACCTCATCGACTTCCCACCAGATGTAGGAGCCAAGCGTTTCGGTAGTCGTTTTCCCTTTGGCCAGATACTGAGCGGCGTCCTGGGTGAACGATTCAGGGTCAATCAGGCCCTGCTTATACCATTTTTCATGAAAATAGTTCAATGCTTCCTTATATTCAGGTTGCGTAGCGGTAAAGATCACTTTTCCGTCGCGAACGACCCGATGTTCCATATTATCCGGAAGTCCGAAAGCTCCGAATATGCCAGCAATATCCATACACCACTGCATGTGCATAAAGCTTAACGGAATTTCATCGGCCTTGCCGTTACCGTTTGGATCCTGTGTCTTAAAGGCAACTAATGCTTCCGTGTATTCATCCAAAGTTTGCGGCATTTTCTGGCCCAGTTTGTCGAGCCATTTTTTGTTAATGACGTGAAAGAAAGGGTTTGTTCCAAGGTTGTTCTCTTCCCACGAAGGCAGCCCGTAAATATGCCCGTCCGGTGCTGTGATTGCTGATTTAAGATCGGTTCGGCGATTTAAGAGCGCTTTCAAATTAGGCGCATATTCATCGATTAAATCCTCCAGCGGAAGGATGGTTCCGTCTTTACCGTAATTGATCAGCTCGTAATCCGAGAATCCCGCTCCATAGAAAGCGTCAGGCAAATTCCCACTGGCCAGCAGCAAATTTTTCTTCTCTGTAAAATCGGTATCCGGAATGTTCTCCCATTCGATCTTAATGTTGGTTTTCGATTCCAACCGCTTGAAAATTTCCATTTGCGAGTACTCGGGCGCCAATGCAGCTTTGGGGGATACCATCCTTAACGTTACCGGTTCATCAACAATCGGCAGCCCCGTTTTGTTGAAACTAGCAGCCTGATTGGAATTTTCCGACTGATTCTTGGAGCCTCCACCACCTCCTGAACATCCACTCAGTGCAAACGCTCCAGCCAGCATAAGAATTCCCGCTCTTTTGAATACAGATTTCATCGTACATAACCTCCCTTTAGATCATTGCACAAGTTAGATACCTTTCTTTGACCTTCTTCTGTATTGATATATCGAAACTGCTGCACATCCCCCCTTTCAAGTACCATGTCAACCTCATCCCTTGATCGAGCCGATCATTACTCCTTTGACAAAGTACTTCTGCAGGAAAGGATACAAAATCAGCAGCGGCAGACTGGATACCATGATGACACCGTATTTGATCAGTTCCGTTACGCGCATCTTTGCCGCATAGGATTCCACATCTACCATCATGCCGGAGTTTACCTGATTCTGGACGAGAATATTTCGAAGCACCAGTTGTAGCGGATATTTATTTTCATCGTTTAAATAGATCAAAGCGTCAAAGAATCCATTCCAGAACCCGACGACATGATACAGCACCATGACGGCTAATATTGACTTGGATAAAGGCAATACAATGCTCCAAAAGAATCTGGTATTTGAACAACCGTCAATCGAAGCGGCTTCCCACATTTCATCCGGGATGGAGGACTGAAAGAAAGTCCTTACAATAATGACATTCATGATGCCGCCAGCACCGGGGATCACAAGTGCCCAAATCGTGTTTAGCATATGAAGATCCTTGATTAACAAATACGTAGGGATCAGCCCGCCGCTAAAAAACATGGTGATCAGTAAAAACCACATGATGGCCGATCTTCCAACCAAATTCTTACGGGCTAACGGATAAGCTGCAAATACGGTAACCCCTACTCCGATCAAGGTTCCTATACCCGCGTACAACAAAGAGTTGGCATATCCGATCCATATGGAAGAGTCACTGAATATTCGTTCATAGCCATCGAGCGTGAATCCCTTTGGAAATAGCCATACTTCCCCCGAATAAATCAGATTGGGATCACTGAATGAAGCAACCAGTACAAAATACAGCGGAAATAAAACAAACAGCATAACTACGGTCAAGGAAAAATAGTTGATAGCGTCAAACCATGCGTCACCTCTGGTTTTTCTCTTCAAAAATTGGTTCAAAGTGAATCCCCCCTACCACAAACTGGTTTCGGTTAATTTTTTGGCGATCCGGTTGACAATGACAATCAGGATGATATTGATGACAGAGTTAAACAGTCCGACCGCGGTAGAAAAGCTGTATTGCGCCTTCTGAATACCCAATTCATATACATAGGTTGGAATAATATTCGAGGTGGCATAGTTCAGATCGCTTTGCATAAGAAATGCTTTCTCGAAACCAATGCTCATGACGTTCCCGAGTGCGAGAATTAGCAGGATGACGATGGTCGGCAAGATGGACGGAATGTCAACGTACCATACACGCTTCCATTTACTTGCCCCATCCACAATCGCGGCTTCATGCAGTTCTGGATTAACCCCGGCAAGGGCAGCCAGGTAAATAATCGTGGCAAAACCAGTCTCTTGCCATATCCCTGACAAAATGTACAAAGGACGGAACCATCCCTCGTCAGCCATGAATAGAATGGGTTCTCCACCGAACCAGGTAATAATGTGGTTCACGATCCCACTATTTGGCGATAAAAAAACATGGAGCATACCGACGAGGACAACAGTAGATATAAAGTGCGGTGCATAAATGACCGTCTGGATAAATTTCTTATATCGCTTGCCCATCATCTGATTCAGCATGATCGCGATAATAATCGGAGCAGGGAAGCTGAACACAAGCGATAGAAAACTAAGTGTTAGCGTGTTTTCTATGATCGTCCAAAAGTTATAAGAATTGAAAAAATCAATAAAATGCCGGAACCCCACCCATTCGCTGCCCCAAATTCCCTGACTCGGCGAAAAATCCTTAAATGCAATTTGTACTCCGTACATCGGATAGTACTTGAACAGAAGGTAAATCAGAATGATCGGTAGAAGGAACAGATACAGTTCATAGTCGCGTTTGACTCGACTCCAAGTTTTACGATTTTCTTTGATCAGGGGTTGATCTCCCCCAAAATCTCTTGAATTCATCCTCATACTCCCTTTCTTCATAGAATGTATTTTGTTTTTGAAACGTTTCCAATTTAGTATAAGAAAAACGTCATCCCGTAATTCCACCGGTGAAGCAGCCATAACAGCTGATGTTTTTCTAGAAATAATTAAAGGGTATATTATTTATTTCGAGGAAATAATCAAGTGGTTTCGCCTTGTCTAAATATGACCGGAAGACGATAAACTTCCCTGTCCAATGTTTCGCCATTGATCTTTTTGTAGAGCAGCCTGATCGTCGTACGAGCCATCTCCTCTACAGGTTGTCTGATCGTTGACAATATCGGATGGAAATAAGTATGATCCTGAATGCCGTCATATCCGATGACCTTTACATCCTCCGGAACGCGAATGCCCTGCCTGCCTGCCCTTTCAATATATTTGGCGGCGAACATATCGGTAATGGCAAAAATGCCGTCCACATCCCGATGCTCTTTTAGAAACTCGCCAAAATAGGCATCATCGTTTACAACCGGGTCTGGCTTTTCGTATATAACATAGTCGACTCCCATTGCTTTGGCTTCATGAATAAAACCTTCTCTCCGATTCATCGTTTCGCTGAAAACGGATGTGACACTTCCCATAAAAGCCGGTTTTTGGGCTCCCGCTTTGACAAGCTCCCTTAACGCCAGACGTCCACCTTCATAATTGTCCGAAGTAACGCATGTGATTTTCTTGTTGAAGTGCCTGTCGATACTGACAATCGGAATGTCATTGCTTACGAAATTTTCGATATCGTTGTACGTAATACCGACAATACCTGCCACTTTATTTTGCTGAAGCATATCCAGATAATACAATTCCTTTTCAGGTTTGCCGCCGCTGTTGCACAGCATAAGCTTAAAACCTTCCCGGTCCAACTCATCTTCAATGTAATAAGCCAGTTCAGAAAAAAAGGGATGCCAGATACTTGGGAGCAGCAGGGCTACCATCTTGGACTTCCGCATTTTGAAATTTCGTGCAATCTCATTTGGGATATAATTCAACTCTTGTATGGCCTTCTCGACTTTTTTGCGTGTTGCGGGTTTAACAGAGCCTGAATTGTTAATGACCCGGGACACGGTCCCTACAGCTACACCAGCTAAGGTGGCTACATCTTTAATACTTGACATTTAACCCCCCGCTTAATCTCTTTTATGGAGATCATCATAACACCAAGTTGGAAACGTTTCAATATCTTTTTTTAAAGCGCTTTCTTCTATTACGTTGCCTACTGAACGGGGGGAATATGACCAGGTAAACGTACAAAAGGGCAATATAATAACGTAATTTTGGGTACTGAGATAATCCTGCTAAATATAAGAAACTCACTTTTTTGCCCATTAAAAAAAGACCAAACATTAACTATATTTGGCTTGGAATATGCACATATCTCTTGGATGTTTAGTAGGGAAAATGCAATGATTATGGAGAGCGTAAAATAAAGCCGCGCTGGCTAATTATAGCAAAGGATTATCGAATGAATTTTCTCCTCAAGGAATTCGAATAAATACGTTGTCTCCCGGGTTTATTCAGACAGAAGCAGCTGACGCATTAATTGATCGGATCGCAACGGAAACCGGGAGTCGAGAAAGTGCACTCGAACAACTTATGAGTTCACTCGGAGGTATTCCAATTGGTCGGCCAGGGTAAGTCGCTGAACTGGTTGCATTTTTGGTCTCAGACCGAGCAGCATCCATTACAGGTAGTGAATATGTCATAGATGGGGGAACTATTCCTACAGTCTAATTAGCATTAATAAAGGGAGAGAACAATATGGATCTCAATCATTTACCGTCTCGGGAATGGAGTGATCAATACCATTTCGCGGCGAATGTTACGTTAGAGCCAACAACAGCAAAAAAATAGGTGATGAAATTGTGCTAACATGCAAGCTGGATGGTACCTACGACAAGACTGGTCTACCCGATCCACTAGTATTGAATTATCATTTCGTTATTGTTGACGATAAAATCGTCAGACTATCCATTTTTTAAAGATAACCACAAAGGCCTTAGGAATTCTTTTCTAAGGCCACTTTGTATAAATATCTAACTATAGGGGTAAATACTCATGATAATTACCCCACTTGCTTATAAGACGAAGTAGCATCTGCGCTTGAACCGTATGTCTGTCCGTTTTTATTTTTAGGATAGTTCATATTCTTAGGGCTAATATGAAAAGAACCAAATAGTGAAGTGAGAAAAAGTTCACCCATTTCGTACAAAACGTGGGTGAACTTTTAGTTTGATGAAGTCCATTGTAATAAACTGAAAATAGGAAGCCGCCCAAGGGATTGGCTGCCCTATACTATTTTCTACATGATAAGTGCTTACCAAAGATACAAATCATGCCCCTTTAATTTAAAGATAGCTTCAATAAAGTAATAATCTCCATAAATGATGGACTGGTGATGTTCTTTCGCATGATACGCAGCTGATCCATTAATTAGGATGCAGTCACAGTTCTTCGTCCAGTCTGCCCGAGCCTCATCTAATACTTTTAAGAGCTTGATAGCAGCGCTCAGATAAAGATCTTTCTCATGCAGCCCGACAACCTTGGATATTTCAATGAGTCCACATGCAGCAATCGCTGCGGCCGTGGAGTCTTCATATGCGGGTTCTTTTGGCTGCCTAAAGTCAACAGGAATAATTCCGTTTTCTGGAATATTGGCGATAAAATAATGAGCAATGCGCTTTGCCGTATTTAAGTATTCTTCTTTGCCAGTATGAATATAGCTCATCATAAAACCGTAAAGTCCCCACGTCTGACCTCTGGTCCAGGAAGAGCCGTCCTCATATCCTTGTCCGCCATACGTTTTTACGACTCCCCCATTAAATGGGTCGAATTCAACAATGTGATTGACGGATCCGTCCGGACGTACAAATGTTTTCATTACTGTATCTGCATGCTTCATGGCAATCTGCATGAAACGAGGATCTCCGGTTTCTTCAGTGGCCCAATAAAGAAGCGGAATATTAAACATACAATCAATAATCGCCCAACCTCGACTATCTTCTTCAGGAAGGTCGTTCCATGCTCGGATAAATTCCCCTACTAGGTTATAGCGACCCGCCAGAAGATTGGCTGCATGTAGCGCCCTTTTTCGGGACTGTGGATTTTGGGTGATCTTATAGTTTGTGACACTGGTTGGCAGCCACATAAACCCCACATCGTGATGCAATCCGTAATACTGCTGCAGCCCGGCATCCAATTTATCTTCTGAGAGGTTCGCATACTTTTTGTATTTCTCCTGACCAGTTAGATGATACATTTGCCACATCATACCACCCCAGAACCCATTGGTCCACCAATTGATTCCGTCAGCGTGCATCCCGCTTGGATTCTGGACTGATCTGTCATCATGTACTCCATTTATGGTCGTATAAGGAATTTTATCCTTCGATTTCTCACTCACCCAGTCCATTTTTTCGGTTATGCGTTGAACGACTTCTTGAAGCCAAATATTCGATTTCCCTATGGTTAACATGGCTATTCTCCTGCTTTCCTTATATAGTTTACTCTTCCTAACCGCTTAGGATATACGTTTCAATCTTCTAATTTGCTTTCATCTAGGCATATAAAATTGGGGGAAGTTTAGTTGTGTATAATTGCATTTGTGAAAACAGGAGTAGCAATGCTAGATTTGGCTCTCGTATAGTTGTCATTAATAACCAGACGTATGAGAGAACGGTCATCCATTTGAGCCATTCTACTATTGACGAATAGAGATTACAAACGAATAGTGCACACGGACCGAGGAGATTCTCAGGAGGGAATTACTACATTTATGCTCCAGTTCCTCAGCGCAATTCTACTTATACTCGTTGTACTTTTACTTTACCGACGTGGGGTCCGAGAATAAGATCTTTGTCTTTAGATAAATGTTCGCCATTCACCACCACATTCTCAAATCTCACGTTCTCTACCTTGCGTGTTTCATCGTAACCCTCAATATGTGATGGATTCAGGCAAGTTCCGCTATACTTAATGTTTTTGAAGAGAACATTGCGGATCTGTTTACCGGGAGCGGGATTGTATTTCGGATTTTGCAGCACTCTCACATTGAACAATTCACCCAATTCGAAGGGTTCAATACGGATATTCTCATACACCACATTCTGTACTGTATTGTTGTCTCCTGCATTGATCGCCAGACATCCCCAGTAATCCGGCTGTGGCTCATGATGTTCAAGGATATCGATATCACTGAATTTAATATCCTCAATTACATCCCCAGCTCCTTCATAGTTGCCATGTGTGCCTATGTTCGTTGGATGCGCTACATCTGCCCATAAGATCGAACGGGTCACACTAATCCTCCGGGTATCGCCTTGATATTCGCCCCGTGAGGCATAGATCGCAATGCAATCATCAGAAGTACGGAGAAAAACACTGTCGATTTTCACGTCTGAGCAGGCCATCATATCAATCCCATCTGACCAGCCACGGGTACTGAAGGTCTTAATATTGCAAATATCTATAGACTCCGATTGACCAATCAGGACCGTATAATGAGGTGGATCAATGACTGTGATCCCTTCAATGGATATGTTTCTCGAGTAGCTGATTTCCACCCCACGATAAAAGGTCGTTTTCTCAAAATCGGACAGATACAGAATTCCTCTGCCACGAATGACCACGTCCTCTACACGGTTGCACATAAATCCTCCATAGATGACTGCGCCGCCGGCGATATAGATCATTGTATTGGAAGGTACCTCTAATCGGGATGTATCGAAATGATGGATACCGGGTTGAAAATATATCACTTTGGATCTCACTGCAGAACTCATATCTGCCAAAGTCTCCAGAATGTCTGCCGTGTTATGCATTCCCGGTGTAAGCAGCAGCACACCATCATCCGAAACCAGCGGGACATCCTGCTCCAGCGGATTAGCAAAAATGTGCAGATTGTGGAATCGCTCTCCGTTCACTTCCAGGGATAGCTGCTGCGGACCGTCCAGACGGAGAAACATATGGTTTGCTTCCAACTCACAGCTTAATCCTGTTGAGACTGGGCGGACGATCGCCGCCTGAACACTCCCTTCATTTTTCACAATCTCCAGTTCTACCGGCCCATTACAATCAAACGTGACCATCGATGCATTGCGGACATCATGCATATCGACCTTCACATTGTAGCTGAACAAGGGCTGCCATTCTCCGTGCGGCTTACGAACTTTCACGGTGAAGTCAGGGTTGACTACGGCACCAGTCGGGGCTGGATAAACCACTAAATCGGTATTAACAGTCTGCATATCCGTTCTCCTCCATCCCTAGAGATGAGCCAGTTAGCAGATGAGCACCGTTCCCACGTTCATCTGCTAACGATCTTGCGTTCATCCCTGAAAGTCATTTTTATTTACTGCGCTCCTCGTAAATCTGTTGGGCCTCATCCAGTTCCGACTGTCCTCCCGAGTTCAGCCACTGTGACCGGAAATCATCAAAGTCTTTGTCCGTGTTGGCTTCACCGGAGATAGCTTTAATATAATATTGTGCCTGCAATGTATTTAAGATGGCCTCATACTGGGCTTTGGTCTTCATTACCGTGGACTGCATCAGATCACTCAGGACAGTAACGCCCTCTACATTAGTCAATTTCTCTTTGAAAGCCAGCTTCTCAGGAGAATAGTGATGTTTCATCATGGAACTTACTTTGGCACCGAATGGATTATAGAAACCTGCACCCAGTTCACTCATTAACTCCGTACCAGCCGCGGCTTCCGTAACAACCGCCAATTGGCCCTCAAGATTATAGGAGTTTCCTTTTTCGCCAAACACCGTCGTCAAGTAACCTTCCGTATCCGTCGTGACATACTCAAGAATTTGCAAAATTTTGATTCGTTTGGCTTCATCCTTCTCCAGCTGTGCTCCAAACAACAACGGAGGCTGCAAGGCTCCGTTGGCCATCGCATACTTCTTGCCATCTGGCCCAGAGAACGGAACACCGGGAACAAGTTCAATGCCTTTATCCTTGGAGATCAGGCCAAAGTATCCATCATCATACAGATGGTGCCACATTCCCGTCTCAATGATGCCCGTTCGCAGACTGACAAACTTGGTTTGAATCTCGCTATTACCATCGGTGATGAATTCAGGATCAATAATGCCCGCCTTATACCATTCATTCAGCAACTTCAACGCATTGCGAGCTTCCTCTGTAATTGCGCCATAAGTTACTTTGCCATTCGCGTCCAGCTTGAACTGGTACGGAGCTACTCCGTAAGCTGCGAATACTGTATTGAACAGCTGAGCCTGGGCATCTTTGCCTCGTCCGGTCAAGCCGTACGTATCCTTTTTACCGTTGCCGTCCGGGTCATTATTCATGAATTTGGTCAGCACATCCTCAAGCTCAGCAAGATCCTTTGGCGGTTCATTATAGCCAATAGCCTTCAGCCATTGTCCGTTGTAGGCCGGAATAAAACCTGTTGCGCCTTCCCCCCATACCTTGGGAACACCCCAGTTCTTGCCGTTGTATGTCCCCGGGTCCCAGGCATTCGGATCAACACTTTCCACGTCCGCCGTGTATTTAGGCATATATTGCTTAATTTCCTCTTGGGATACACTCGCAAGGATACCTTGATCCGCCCATTGCACCACATCGCCTACAGTGCCATCTACAGAAATAATGTCTGGAATCTGGCCGGAAGCCAGCATGACGTTGAATTGTTCTTTCCAGGTAGCCGTTTCGAAAGAGATATTCTTGAACTTCACATTAAATTTCTCTTCCAAAAACTTCTGGACGTAATTGTTATCGGCTTTCGGGATATTCCAGTTGTTTGCGATTGAAATTTCAATAGGCTTCTCATTGCCTTTATCGGAAATTTCTCCTGCACTGTTGTCGATAGCCGCACCGCCACTGCAACCGCTTACTAGCAATGAAGCAGACACCACTAGTCCTAGCATACCGGTCAAGAATCTCTTTTGTTTCATCTCTGAATTCCTCCCTTTTGATCTAACTATTCGAATATTTGAATCAAGACGCCCTAAGGCAGCTTGAATGAATCCGTGTTACCCTTTGAGCGAGCCTACCATGGTTCCTTTTACAAAGTACTTTTGCAGAAATGGATACACAATAATAATGGGCAGTGCCGTAAACATCAGTGTAGCGGCTTTTATCGGTTCCTGATATCCCAATTCCGAGCCCTTAACATCTGCTGCGAACATGGATAGATTCTCTCCTGTGATGACCACTCGTCTCAGAAAGGTCTGAAGTACCTGCTTGGAAGGGTCCTGGATATATAACACCGCATCAAACCAGGCATTCCAATGTCCTACCGCAGACCATAGCGACAAGGTGGCGATAACAGGCATCGATAACGGAAGTACCAGCTGAAACAGAATACGCAGATCGTTCGCTCCATCGATTTTGGCCGAATCCTCCAGCTCATCAGGTATGTTCTGAAAGAAATTACGCAAAATCAGCATGGAGAACGTACTGATCAATCCCGGTATAATGTACACCAACCGCGAATCCAGCAGCCCAAGTGATTTGATCAGGAAGTAGGAAGGAATCATTCCCCCGCTAAAGAACATCGTGAACACAATTAACATCGTATACACATTGCGATGCGGCAAGTATTTACGGGATAGCGGGTATGCCCCAAACGACATGAACAAAATCGAGCAAACGGTCCCCACCACGGTACGAAAAACGGTGTTGCCAAACCCCATCCAGATATCCTGGTTGCCCAGTACCTTCTCCCAGGCAAACAAAGATACCTGCTGTGGATACAGATGGATACCCAATCTCAATGCTTCTGCCGGTGTACTAAACGAGATCGAAAGCATATGGACAAACGGATACAGCATGACGATACACAAGATCATCATGAAGGTAATCAAACAAGCCTGAAAAAGGTTACTGCCCCTGCTATGCTTCACTGCCTTGTCCTCCAATCTGGTTATTCTGTTTAGAAAAGACCCTGCTGTCCAAACCTTTTAGCCATATAGTTCGTTGCCAGTACCAGCGCAAAAGCAATCACATTCTTGAACAGACCGACCGCTGTCGTCAAGCTAAACTGGAAATTCTGCAAGCCTACCCTGTAAACGTAAGTATCCAGAATATCCGCTACACTATAGGTTGCAGGTGAGTAAAGATTCAAAATTTGGTCAAAGCCGGCATCCAGTACATTGCCAATGCGCAGAATAAACATCAGTACAATGACCGGCATAATTGTCGGAAGTGTAATACTGAGGGTCTGCCTCCAGCGACTCGCTCCGTCCATCACGGCAGCCTCATACATTTCGGGTTGTACACCCGCAAGTGCGGCCAAATAGATAATCGTGCCCCAGCCGACTTCTTTCCAAATCGCCGAAATGACCAGTGTTGACCGGAAATGATTCGGATCTCCCAGAAAATAGACCGACTCCAATCCCACAAGCTGGAGCAGATAATTGACCACACCGGACGATGGAGACAACAGTGTGATTAATATCCCTGAGAGAATAACCCAGGAGAAAAAATGCGGCAGATAAGTCAGCGATTGTGCTACCCTTTTGAAGGCACCTGACCGGATCTCATTAATCAGAAGCGCAAGTATGATCGGCGCCGGAAATCCAAACAGAATATGCAAAAAACTGATGATGATCGTATTCTTCAGAATCCGCAAGAAATCAGGAGATTGAAAGAACAAAAACTCGAAATGCTTGAAGCCCACCCACGGACTGCCCCAGATTCCATCCATGATCCTGAAATCCTTGAAGGCCAGTTGGATACCGTACATTGGGCCGTATGCAAAGACGGCGTACCAAATGATCACCGGAGCAAGCAGCAGAAACAGATATCTGCACTTCTTGTATTCCCTCCAAGTTGCTGCCCATTTTGACGGCTGTTCATTGAATATATTTTTCTTGCCGTCCACTTCCGGATTGTGCACCGGGTTCATGATAACTACTCCTTTCCAACCATCCAAAATTCCTCAAGCCACACTCCAATCTTAGGATTATGTAAGCGCTTTTTCTATTGCAAGTTCATTCGATTCTTTATAAATTCTTTCACAGTTTCTTATAAAATCTAACGAATTCATAAAAAATGACCGCTGCTTGGATAACATTCGTTAGATGCTCCAAACAACAGCCATATGCACCTTACCTTCTAATTCCAGACTCCTCCTGTTATTCCTTATCCAAGGACAATAAATCCAGCGCTGCCAGCTGTGAATTTCGATATTGTACAGGTGTTACGCCGTAACGTGATTTGAATTTGCTGTGAAAATACTGAGGATTCCGGTATCCGACTTGGGTTGCAATAACCGACACCGATAGACGTGGTTGATCACGCAGCAGATCCGCAGCTTTTTCCAACCGCAGCCGGGTTACATATTCCGTAAAAGATTCTTTGGTTCCTTCACTGAAAAGTGTAGAAATATAAGCAGGGGCTAGTGATACCTCCTTCGAGAGGATCTGCAGGGATAACTCTTCATGCAGATGATCCGCAATGTACACCTTCAATGTTCGAATCACATCCGTATGTGCATGGTTGCCCGCATACTTCAAATGTTCGGTAATCTGCATGCATAGTCTACGTATGCCTTCAACCGTATCGATCAGCGTATCCTTTTTTAATTCATCAAAGATATTGGAATGCGGCAGAAAGTGCTGTAATTTCAACTCAAGCACCGATTGATACAATTGCATCATTAATTGCAGCACAGCCAGCTCGGCAGTCTCGATCTGCATGTGACCATCCTGAAGAACCTCCAGAAAATGATTAATGAAATCAGCAACCGCTTCCTGATCTCCTGCCTGTAATGCATTTTTGAAATGATCGTATTGAAACAGATAAGGGGCTGTACTCATCTCCTTCATTCTGGAGTACGCAACGATTGAATCTTTTCCATATAAAAAGTGATATCTGCTTGTTTGCTTGGCCATCTGATACGAATCAGCGAGTGCCTCTGGGTGTTCTACCCTGCTCCCAATAGCCGCTCCAAACCGGGAACCAGGCTCAGTAGATTGATGAGCCTCCTGCAACTCGGCCAGAATACGCTTCTCTGCGTCCTGTTCATCAGGAAGAATATAATAAATCATAGCCGCCTCATTCTCATTTAATGGAACGAAAATGCTGTGTAGAGACCGATTCATCTTTTCATAACGCATCTTCAAACCGGCACTGCCCTCTTCCGGAATTCGGAGATAGACGGTGCAATAGTGATATCCCGGTTGGATGAACTGTTCCGCTTCAATCTCCAGACTTACGCCAAGCAAGAGGTTTTTCAAATGATTTTTTCTGGCTTGGGTCTCGAGGTTTACGATCTTTTCCTCCATCAGATGAAAGGTGTTACCGATAAAAGCGTACTCATTACCTAAGGACGTGACAGCACTTGATGTATGTAAACCTTTGACCTGCATCATCAATCTCTTTACCGGGATGTAGAGTTGTTTGGAGAAAAAGAACGATAGTAACATTCCGAATAACACAACTACGCCGCAACTAATTACGAGACTGTTTTTCAACTGTTCGGATGACAGGACAAACGAGTTCATGGGACGGTACATCGCATACGTCCACTCCTGCTGCGAGTTTGCGGACTCCAGATAAGACAGCACGGCTTTGCCTTCCGATCCTTCAATAATCTGTTCTCCGCTTTGATGGTTGTAAATGGTATTCTGCAATAACCCACCGAGCGCCTCATTATACTCCCCGATGTGAAGCAGCTCTTTACCGGAAGGGTCGAAAATATACAATTGGTCTGCCGGGGAACTCAAGATTCGGGAGGCCGCCGTCTGCAGATACTCCACCCCAACATCCATGAAGAAATACCCCATGGTTGGTACGCCAGGTGTCTCGTATGGCAGTTTAATCACATAGGTCATGACCTTGCTACCATCCGCTAATGTCCGAAACAGCCATTCTTTAGGCTTCACTTCGTCCAGCTTCAGAATGAATTCTGCATCTTCAGATGTATCACTCTTCATATGAAAGTTACTGGCATCCACAACATAGTGATTAGCCGGAAAATAAACCGTAACATTGGTTAGCCCTTCATTTTCAATCCTGTAGAATTCCAGTTCCTGCCGAAAGGATGCAATTCGGCTCAAATTTCCCTCCCAGTTTTTCGTTAACAATAGATTCAAGTTGAAGTTATTCTGAATAAACCGAATGGAGAGTGCCTTATTCTGCAGGTTGTCTTCATATTTCTTTAATATCGTCTGCTCGATATAATCCTCGGCGGAAATCAGACGGTTTTTATTGTCTTTGGCAATCTCATCTTCCATCATTTCATTGGCCTGAGTATACCAATACCCACCCATAATGCCGATCAGAACCACGGACAGAACGGTATATGACAATATAAATTTGATAAAGATGGTTTTTCTGTATTCAGGCATTTTCATCCATCCCCTTTAACTTCGCTCATCGTACACTATCCCGTCCCCACAATAATGTATGCGCTATCATAAATGAGATCAACAATAGTTATTCATATTGCTTAAGCTATCAAAATCATTCTCTAAAATCCAGTATAAAATCTTTAACTTCATTCTAATTTCTTTCAACCCTGTCGCGGACCTGCACTTATCTGGTACAAAACAATGCAAAAAAATGTCCCAAAGCCTCCTTGTATAGGAACTTCGGGACATAAACGCGTGCTTTCTTTTACATAAAGGGATTCGTTAAAATGATTTTTTAGGATGGTTCAAGCTTCCACTGCTGATTACTGCTTAACAAATATCTCCATTGCTGAATCAAAGCTCCTTCTGCGGCGGATGCATTGACCACGTCAGCGGGTTTGTTCGAATGCACAGGAGTGATTCGATAATACCCCTGGCCTGTAGGGATGAACGCAAACCTCTGATTATCACCACCATTATTGCTCCACAATTGAAAGTTGGCTCCATGGCTTAATGCACCGCTTGCTACATCCAGTGAGAGTCCGCTCTGAACATTCTTGATACTGTATTGACCACCGCCGAGATGAGTCACGTTCCACTTTTGATGGGTTCCCCCGGTATAAGTCGATTTTCGAACTTGTGCACCACTTGAAGTACCGGCTGCTTCCATCACTTTGCCATCAAGACGCACAACAAATCGGTACGTGCCATTAGCTATATTCCCATTGGGAAGTGTGGCTGAACCACCACTCCCCGCTGGCCGGGTATATAGAAGTGTTCCAAATCCAAGCTGATCAAAAGTTGAAGGATAAGCGGTGTTCGGGCCTGCCTCTGGTCTCATCAGGTTGGCACGAGCAGCAATGTTGGGTACGGATAGACCCTTACGTTGTACATAGTGGTTATATATCATCTCCCAAACCGGACGGTACTCATTACGGCTCGCATTCGAAATCACAGTATGGGTCTGAACAGCGCCGTTCGTTCCAGAGCCCCATTCATAGGTCGCAAAAGGGACATTATCGTCTCCATTGTTATACTTGGCAACGTATTCGGCAGCACGCAGGAAACGATTGTTCGCCCAGCCGTACATATCATCCCCTTGGTTCCATGCCATTTCATTGATTGCACCCATCAATCCAATCCCTAATATCGTGTGTGCCTGGTCACGTCCGGATTCCTGCCATTGTGCAAGCCCGTTTGGATGCAGGAAGGGAATTGCGTTATAGATGGAGCCGTTTCCACTTCCGTGCTTCAAATATTCAATTCCCACTTCATAGATGTCACGGCGGTCACAGAAAATACCAATCGCAACCGTCGCCGCCATGTTGCTCAGATCCCAGTTCGCCCAATAATTCTGGATGTAGGCGTCGTTGTGGTCATCGCCGAATTCATTGCCAATAAGATACACAGACTGAACACCATGGAGATGATTACCGTTTTTTTCATCCTGGAACAGCACCACCTTTCATCTTTCATCGTTCGTTACCGTCTTGATCACCAGTGCCTGTATCGCCTGAAGCAGCTCGTTAGCTGCAGAGTCAATCTGTGCCTGTGTACTGTCAGTATCTTCCGCTATTGTTGTGGCCAGTGATTTGGCTGCCAACATGGTGGTGAAGCCAGTCTCATCATAGATTTCCGCCTCTAATGTGCCTGCTTGTTCCAGTAGCTTTACCAGCAGGGTTGGGTCTGTGGGCTTGCTGTACAATTCCAGTTCGGCCACATTGGCATAGCCGCCAGGTGAGTAGTACCTCAGATATCGGAACGCTGTATCGTTGGTTATCGGAGCCGTATACCATTGGACGCTGCTAATGCCGCTGATGGTATACAAATCGGTGTAATGCGTACCATCGTTAGAACCCTGCAGAATAGCTCCGTTAACTCGCGTAATTTCTGAAGCCTTACCCTTTCTCGGATAAAACTTGAAGCTTGATAATGACTCGGCCTGATTTTCTCCCAAATCAATATCAATCCATGATACAGCATCCATGGTATCGGTAAACGTATCGACATTGCTGTCCACGGCACGCCAACCATTCTGCTCTTTGGTCCCCTTGTTCTGATAGACTGGCGTGGAAGCCGCTACCATGGAAGGCGTTACGCTAATCTTCTGTGCAGGCAGGGAAACAAGAGAAACCAGCTGCTCTTGAGCCTGATACAGCTCCGACAGCAAAGCAGGCCGATCGGATGCAGGATTGTTAAAGAGTGCTCGAATTCGCTCAACCTCTTGCATGTATTCGTAATAGCTTCCCTTGGTATATCCATCCGGGCTGACTACCTTGGAATCGATGCTGCGAATATCATATTGTCCGTACAATTCCACTTCTGCCACATTTCCATTCCATGCAGCGCTGTTGTAAATTCTCAGGTATCGGTAGGCTTCGTGATCAATTATTCTGTCCCCGCCAATGTAAGTCCACTTGCCATCTGCTGTTCCTGTGACGGCTGGAATCAAGTTCGTCCAGCTGTTATTGTCGTTCGAACCTTGCAAGACCACTCCGTTCATTCTTGCGGGATAGGAGGCTCGGGGCATCAGCATAATATCGCTCAGCGCTACTGATACATCCGGTCCAAAGTCCACCGTATAGTAGGCTCCGGCACCAGTTGCCAGATCGCCAAAAGTACCTGTATTGCCATCGAACAATAGATATCCTACCTGCTCCTTGCTCAGTCCGCCTGTACCATACTGTTTATCTGAAGCTGTTACGGTTGCCAGCCTGGATACATCGATGAGCTTGGATTGGTTCACCAAATACAGCGAAGATCGATCCGTTGTGAAGATTGCAGGACCAGCGGACAGTCCATTAGCCGTCTTATAATCGATGGCAAACCGAATAGGACCTGTAGGCGCAAGATTGTCCATGACCGCCGATGCCGTCCAATTCAGTTGATCCGTCGAATGCACGATTGCCTCCTGACCTTGAATCACTGCCTGCACATCATGAATTGGTTCGCTGGATTCAAAGGTCAACACAACCAAATTGCCTGCATCAACGCGGTTCTGTACGCTCTGGGGAGAGCTTATTGAGAGCGATTGAATCTTGTTATTCGTTTCATGGCGTTCTCCAAATATTCTGAATTCGGATAACTCCAACATGGTACTGGACGGCTCAATCATCTGAATCTTGAAGAAACGGAAAGGCGTATTCTTGTGTCCTTCGCTGACCTCCAGTGTCTGCATATCTTCAGACACGACGGTTAACTCTGGAGTTAGCCGTGTCCAGCTTTCATTATCATTGGAGCCAAAAATCGCAGTACCGCCGATCCGCTCGGGAAAGCTTGCCCTTACCTGAAGGGAGAAGGCATCCGCACTCACTTTATAATCCGGTCCAAAATCCATCGTGTGCGTCAAATTGATGGCGTTACCATAAAATGCAAAGCTCCCCGCGTAATTATCCAATAAATTTAACGTTTCATTGTAGAAGGTTGCGGCAGTCAGTATATTGGAATAGTCCATACTTCCATCCTGAAGCTGCGGTGTTAACTCCCGAAGACCCACTACCGCAGTTCTCAACTCCACCAGCTTTTGCAAAAATTCGTCATCTGAAGCCGTTGCTATTACGTCCATGACATCAGCATATATGCTATTGTAGTGCGTTAAACTCGCTGATACATAGGTGGTTTCCGGGTTATAGGCAGCAATCACTGCGGTAACGGCAGACGAGCGGTCAGCGCTCACGATGAGCCTGACTTCTTTGGCTGTGATGGTGGTCCCATCCGTCGCTCCTACCACTATGGAATAGGTGCCGACCTGCTCCGGATTCCACGAAAAAGCACCCGTACTTTCGTCAAACGCTGCCCCCTCAGGCTTATGATCGATCTGGTAGGTGACGCTGTCGCCTGCGCCTGCATCCGTGGCAGAAAAATCATACTGCAATGCTGCATTTGACCCGACATACGAATACAGATCAAGAGAGGTTCCACTATCGTTAAAGACAGGTGGCGTCAGCTGTTCACTGGCTTTAAGATGGATGTGATCCATATTCACTACAGTGCCCGCTCCCTGAATTTTGAAATAGGTCAAATCACTTAGACCTCGCAGGTTGTGCATAGTATAGGTTACATATTTCCACTGTCCCTGGGTATTCGGCAAAATCAAAGGAGCATCGTCCCACCCATTGATCACAAGCTTGGCTGTACCATTGGTCCGTATTCGCAGCCCTATGGTTTTGACGGGAGTGCTGGTGCTGACGATGGAGATTCGACTCCCTTCTTCCGTGGCTGTAATCTCTACAAAGGATGTTGCACCCTCTTGTATGATCTCGGAATGAGAATCCAGACTTGTAGCCCGGTGTTCCATTTCATTCCAATCCGCATTCGTCGATACTTTAGGAAGTGTTGTTGCACCTTCAGTCGCTGCTTCTGCAGGGATAAACATCCAATAATCAGCGCCTCCATCTGGAGATTCCCAATAGAAAGGCAGTCGCTTCTTAAACATATCGGCATAGTAGGGAGCTTCCTCTTCCATATCTACGCCTGCCGCATATTTGTAATAATAGTAGAGACCATAGACGTTGCCGCCAATACGTCCTCTGTACCCTTCAGCCAGCTCCTTATAGATAATGGTCGGATTGCCATCGGCATCTGTATGAGCCGCCACCGGTGTCCATGGCGTATCATGGCCCAGCATGAACTGTGCAAAATAATCGGCCGCTTTCAATATCCTTTGATCCAGATATTCGTAGGCATTAACCGCATTCACCGCAGTGGACACTGTTCCTGCGACTGGATCGACTTTGGTTTCCTGTGCTTCCAACAGTCGGGCCAAGATCTCCACATTGGTGAGATCCCCAGCGCCATGGGCCTGATCCCTCCCCATCTCCACATGTTGCACTCTCGGTGGAACCACTGCTTCACCTGTCACAATATTAGTATCCACCCATCGGAATAACTGCTTAATCGAGCCATTTTGCCCTTGATCCACAGCGGTCTCATTCACGGTAAACCATTCTACGCCCTCATTGTAACGGTCACGGTTTCCTGTAAATATATATCCCGACATTGCTCCAAGGAGCGGATACAGATGCTGGTTCATAAAATACCCGTTATGATGCTGGAATGTATCAATGACCGGATAGATGAGGTTATTGCTAAAATCGGCTGTGTCCTGGTCTGTCCACTCCAGGTCTTGCGTTGTAGTGCTGGTATATCTTAAAATCTCTGCTGCTGTCACCATCCGATTCAGCGGAATTCCAGTGTGAATATGCGAATCGGTGAAATAGCTGTATTTTGCCGGGTCCATCTGAGACCAGATTCGGATGATGCCCATCGCGTTAGCTCTGTACACATCTTCCCCTGTTACATAGTACATGATGGCCTGTGTGTAGGCCTTTAAGCTGTCGGCTATAAATTTGGAGTTAAAGGATTGGCTGTTGAAATCCACGTTGCCAGGCTTTGTCGGATCCGCACTGCTCTGATTGCTGGACGTAACGTTCCTTGATGCAGTTGGAGATTCGGTCATTCGAGTATAATAGCTGTACCAAGGTTCTTGCTTTGCCAGCACCTGTGTGCGCATATTCTCAAGAGTCTCCTTGGTAAGCCCGATTCCCGGATGTTTGAAACCGCTTGCATCAATTTCCTCATAAATCGTTGGCAGATATTCTGCTGCCGTATTCTCGTTGAGAGACGCCTCACCTGATACCGGATAAGGATAACCCGCTACAACCAAACTAACGATTAACATAAACATTACAATACACTTGGCCTGGTTTTTTAAGCCGCGCTTTTGCCGTAATAACATGTACACTCCTCCTTCATGTCGTAGACTTGTGTGCCATTCAATTCGTTAATTGATGTTTCGTTGTTCTCTATAACATTGCAGGATTTCACAAGCTTCGTCCATTGCAAAATCATTCAATTTGTTAAGATATCTTTTAAATCGTCAAGGCAGCATTAGCTGAAACAGGATTAAAACAGCTCACTGTTCGTTTTATGAGAACAAAAGAAAAAGCACCCTGAAGGATGCTCCAAAAATGATGTTTGACCAACAGTTAATGCTTGTGCCTGTTTAAGCCCACTCACCTTTCTGCCTACCATAAGCAATTTCCTAGCCAATTAGTCTCGTAATGCTGGACATAAACTTGTTTACTCACATCAAAACCTGAGGATCTAGCGAATACCCTTAATTTTTCCTCGCGACACTGCTAGAACATATACCGAAAAAAGTAAGTCATTTCAGTTTCAGCTTGCCCTAAGTGAAAACGAAAACTCCTACTATTTAGTTGTATACATTACCCGGTTCTATTCCCTGTTTACCTTTCAATCGTGTCCGTTGGCTCATACAATGTGAACATTTTCATGTACTGTGGTACTTAATTAGGTTTTAAGTGCTTGTGATCAACGTTTAGATATACACCTAATCGGGAATCGGACTATGTTCTTGTCCATTCCGGTAATCGGTACAAGTTCTAGTCTTTTGTTCGGGGAAGAACTTGTATCGATAAAACAAAAAAGCCACTATAATAGCGACTTTGAATGAACAATGTTCTTGTCTCTCGACACTCTTCTCCCATATCAAATTACTAATTAAAAATGTAATGCTAGGTCAGTTATCATTCCTCTACTTAAATTATACCGTTATTTTTTATTTTTTTATAGACTGTTTTTTTAAAAATTCCTACACTATACTGCTAAATACAAAACTACAATAGAAGAGGTGCATCAGTATGGATGACAAAAAAGTGATCATAGATCAGGGTCCTTTTTTTCATGGTACAAAAGCAGAACTAAAAATTGGTGATGTATTAGAACCACAATTCTTATCAAATTACCAAGAAAAAAAATCTAACCATATATATTTTACTGCAACATTATTTGAAAGTGATCCAAACTTAACTGATAAAAAGTTTCCTGGAAACCCAACACGTTCATATAGATCTAAATCGCCACTTAAAATAATAGCTGAATTAGCTTCATGGGAAAGGCACTCCGAAGAAGAGATTAATCACATGATTACATCTTTGAAAAAACTAAGTGAAGAAGGAAAAAATATAATATATGATTAATTTTTAGATCACATCAGGATTCAAGAAAGTTCTAGTTCGCTTAGAGGACGCCAACCACGATGCTTGTCGGGAAGAGAGCGTTTTCTCTTCCCCCTTCCGCTTCTGATAATAAAAAAACCTCTATAAGCCAATAAACCGTCTCATTGATAAAATGTATTAATAAAGGAGTTAAAGTCTTCCCTCGACAATAATTTTATCATCGTTCAACTAACATAAGGTCTGGGGCTTGTTTACTTAATGGTGGTCGGTCGTTTAGGTCCTTGTAGTTGGGTTCTTTTATGTCTCAAAATATGGAACAATGTTCTTGTCCATCGACAGGAACGGTCGGCGTTCTATGCTCTTTTGTTTTTATTTAACGAGCAAATTTGGAACTTGACTCTATTTTACACAATGAAAAATAAACGATCCATTTTCAGAATTTGCATATTTAAACTCCCAATCGCCATATGTTTCAATTTTCGAAAAACCTATTTGTTTTAGCGAATCATCAAATTCTTCTTGATTTCGGAACCGTAACTGCATTTTTTCATGAACTAGGACTTTGTCTGTTTTAGTATTTATTACAGTTTCATAGAATGTATAAATATCTCCCTCAAACCCTTCATATTCTGTATAGATTTCTAGTGGATCTCCACTTAGCCTATCTTTAGCTAAGTCAGGAGTCTTGTCCTTCTCCCACTCTTTCCATACTTTTACCAAAGGGTTTCTTGTATCAAAAATAAAGTGACCGCCTATTTTTAGGGAACGAAATACGTCAGAAATTACTTGCTTCCAACTATCATCTGTAAGAAATACCTGTGCAACATTGGCTGTCATAACTACCGCATCATAGGTATTGGTTTGTAAATCCGAACTATCACCTACAATCCATTTCACATTGCCTGAATTATCTTTAATTCTCGCCACTTCAATCGCTTCTTCATTGGGATCTATAGCTGTAATTTTATAACCGTACTGATCAAGATGAATAGTCCATCTTCCTGTTCCACAGCCTAAGTCAGCTATAAATTCCACTTTTAATCTCTTTAACAATGCAAGGAAAAATTCATCGTCTTTTCCCCAATGGTTAATCTGGTCGTATACTAATGGAATCATAAATAATGTCTCCCCACTTTCAATAGCATGTTACTATGGTCTTTATAATAAATGGTTCAATAAATAAGGGTCATAGGTCTGCCTTTTTTTCAATGAATAATGGTAATGAAAAAACCTCAGCTGGGTTAACCGAGCTGAGGTTAATAAATTACTATTTTGTTTTTTTCTTTATATCTGATTCCGTTGACTTTCGCATCAGGTGTTTCGAATACCCCTAGTTGGGAATATTAGAGTCGCACCTAGCTTCTTCATTTAATAACTTCAACCTTTTTATCCCCTGCTGACTTCGCTACCTCTAACGTTGTGTTACCTTGGATAGCGACTATCACGCCAGTAGCCAGCATAGAAACGATTAAAGCTGCGCTGAGGGCTGTAGAAATTTTCTTCTTGACCAAAACCATACCTCCAATATTTTATTATGTAATAAGCGACTCAAGACTATGCCGAGCCGAGGGTGACTACATGACTGTGAAAAGGAGATAATCCAACCCAAATTCACATGGTGTCCCATGACCCAACACTATGTGCCGTTAATCAATTTCGGTTATTACTTAGCCTTCGCAAATTACATTATTTCACTTTTTATGTTGAGTAATCCCACTTGATAATTGCATTATAGCGTACTGACAATGATTGTAAAAGGATTTTTTCCTTGTGTTCAAATAAATAAAGGATTCACGAGAAAATTACATATGCTGTAGACCCCAGTCTCGCAATTGCAATAAAATTGGGGTGAGACTATGTCCTTTATCCGTAAGGGTGTATTCAACACGAGGTGGCATTTCAGCATAAGCTACTCGGTGTACTAGTCCATCTTCCTCAAGTTCACGCAATTGACGTGTCAGCGTGCGATGCGTCACGGTGGAGAGCAATTTTTGCAGTTCGTTAAATCGTATAATATCTTTATTCAATAAATGGTACAAAATCAGAATTTTCCACTTCCCACCGATCGCATTAACTGTAAATTCGACCGGACAAGGGCTACAATTTTCCAGTGGTTCGAGCTTCATAAGTTTACCTCCAAAAGTATCATTCGAGATACGTGGTATCTCGAATGTGCGTACTTACATATAGTTTGTGAGTTAGTTATTATAAATATAACATTTAGTTCATTACTGAACAAATGAATGTAACTATAAGGAGCTGTTGTATATATGGAAACGATATTAGTCTATGGAGCGTCAGGGGTACGGAGAACTTTTTGATTCCGGGTCTGATCAATAATGGGATGCTTTTCTACCCTGTGCCAGCGGATAAACCAATCCCATGGATCAGCTCCGAAGACGCAGCGCAATATCATGTTTATGCGTTAAGCCATCCTGAGCTGGCAGGACAAGTGTTACTGGCTCCAGGGCCAGAAGCTCTCACAGGTGCAGAACTGGGTGATCGTTTTACACAAGCCTTGGGTCAAAATGTAACTTTCCATTCCCTGAACTATTATGACGTGAAAGATCGCGTGGTTGTCCCTGATCTCCAATTGACTTCTCTGAAAGATTGGTTGCAACAACCGCATGTAAAAACAATGTTTGGTTCTTAAAATTAGATTCAGCAACATCACTCTAGAATTCGTTGCAATAATACTTGAATCTCTCAGGGAATGTGTTATAGTACATTCCCTGAGAGATTATTTTATCAGCCACTCCACTTTATGTTGTCTTAAGGCAATCTTCCCCTCCCCTCGCGCTCCTTCCACTTGGCATTTCCATCTTAGAAACACTTCTTATCGGAGTGAGGCTTGATTAGATGTTCCTTTCCACAGTACTGTAAGTCCTAAACCAACAATCAGAACTATTCCTGCAAAAAGGTAAGGGTAATGAATATTAATATCAAATAGAATTCCACCCAATGCTGGACCAAAAAAATTCCCCAAGTTAGTGTAAGTGGAGTTCATTCCTGCTACAAAACCTTGCTGTTTACCAGCAGTTTTAGATAAGAAGGTAGTTAGGGCAGGTCGTAGGTCGTAACAAATCAAACGTAAAAAAATAAAACAAGTTACAATTAAAACGGATGTGTAGCTAGTGACAATAGTAGATATGAAAGCTAAAACCGAACCCATGATTAGGTAAAGCTGAATACCGTTTCGTAGGCAGATAATCCGAAAGCAAGGACAAAGACCATAATAAACGCTATTAAATAGATTGGTTGAATTGATTTCTTTAAATCCTTAATGAAGCTAGATCCCTTTGTGTTTGACGATAGTTGTTCCATCTCTTCATGTGACAGAGGCTCTTTTAATATAATTGAAGAGGAAATAGCAGCTAAGAGTGCCATAGCAGCGGCAAAGAAAAATGGCATCCTAATTCCATAATCGGCAATAAACCCACCCACACCTGGCCCAATAATAAATCCGGTGCTGATCGCAGCGGAGACGTATCCCATCGCCTTTGGTCTATCCTTTGTAGTAGTAATATCAGCGACGTAAGCTGTTACAGCAGGCATGATAAAGGCAGCACTTACTCCTCCCAGTACCCTGGATAAATAAAGTATTGAAAGTATTGAAACATGTGTTCCTAGTCCAAAAATCAATTCTGATAAGCTAAATACCAGTAAACCGATAACGATCATTCTTTTTCTTCCAAAACGATCAACCCATCTACCAGCAAAAGGCGAAATAATTAACTGGGATAAGGCATAAACTGCAACTAGATAGCCCATTGTACTTCCGGATAAGTCCAACATATCTTTGAAAGAAGGCATAACAGGAACAATTAATCCAATCCCGAGGAAGGCTGTGAAAATAAATGTTTTTGTGAATATTGGTCACGTTCTTCCCCTCCATTGCATGAACCACAGAACTTGATGTCACAGGTTTACTGAAAATCATAACTGCACCTGTCCATTAACTGAATGGCTCTGTAGGGCTATCCGAAACATGTAATATCGTTCAAATGTAAACAAATCATGAACATACCTGATAACCGATTTACAACAAGTCCTAGATATCTAAATGAAAGAATAATGTAGGACCTGCTAAAAACTGTACGCGATATATCGCTCTTCTCGTGTGTTAATTGTTCTTATCGATCAAAAAGGCCGAAAAGCAGCTCTCTGTGCATAACAGAAACCGCTTTTGGGCCTTTTTCAAGTAATACAGATATTGCGATTAAGGAAAGCATCTCTCTACGCTTACCCTCTAACTTCTCTAGTACAATGTCATTTGGTGTTCTTTGTCTATTAATAACGTTTTTATTCATTAACTCAAAGTAGGAATTGACTTAAATAAACAGGTTATGATTAGCTTGGGATGCTTCTCCCAGATAGTAACCGACCCCACCAATGGTAACTTGATCTATTAATTCTTCACGCTGAATGCCCATTAAATCCATGGACATTTGGCAGGCTACCAACTCAGCCCCTTGTGCAATGACGGACTCTATCAATTCTTCTAAAGACGGAACGTTATTATTTTTCATCAGACCTCGGATAATCTTTGGACCAACACCAAGCATATTCATTTTGGACATGCCAAGCTTCTTGCTGCCACGTGGCAGCATCATATCAAACATCCGGCCAATCATGGTTTTGGATACAGGCTGTGTCTGATGCTTCCGAATAACATTCAATCCCCAAAATGTGAAAAACATCGTTACTTTACGTCCACTTGCTGCAGCTCCATTTGCAATAATAAGAGAGGCAATGGCTTTATCCAGATCGCCGCTGAAGACAACCATCGTGCTAGCGGGATCATGGTGGCTAGGCGAATCGGAAATGGGTTGCACTGAATTCTTGGCAATGACAGCTTCAATAATTCCGCCTTTGATTCGTTCCAGGTGTAAGAGTGCGGACCCAGACATGGTTGCCCATGCTTTCACATCTTCATAGAATCCTGGATCGGAAGCTTTGACCCTCAGAGTCTCTCCATTCGATAGTTGATCCATCTTTTGCTTAACTTGTATCAGCGGACCCGGACAACTTAAACCGCATACGTTCAACTCATGATCAATGCGTTGTGGCTGTTCGGAAGTTGATTGGACCGGACCATGATTGACAGAAGAAATTGGGGCAGGCTGAAACTGGGCTTGACGATATGTTTTGTAACCCCCACTCAAGTTTTTTACGTTGAAGCCATGCTGTCGCAAAATTTGTGAAGCCGTGTATCCACGCAGACCAACCTGGCAGTATACCCAAATGTCTTTGGAGATGTCTAATTCATTTAACCGCTGGCGAAGCTCATCCACTGAGATATGGATTGAACCCGGAATATTCCCATTGCGGTGCTCCAGCTCACTGCGTACATCCAGCAGTATTGACTGCTCCGGCTGACGCTTAGACAACTGATCATAGGTGAATGTTTCAACACGACCGGCTATAATATTCTCTGCTGCATAGCCCGCCATATTCACCGGATCTTTTGCAGAAGAATAAGGTGGGGCGTAACTCAGTTCAAGCTCTGTTAGATCTCGGATGTGACCCCCAAAATGAATGGCTACGGCAATGTCATCAATCCGTTTATCCACTCCGTCATAACCGACGGCTTGCGCACCCAAAATTTTACCTTCCGGAGTAAACAGCAGTTTAAGAGTAATCGCGCTGGAACCAGGATAATACGATGCGTGTGAGGCAGGGTGCACAATTATAGTGCGATATTCCACGCCGAGACGCTTTAGTGTTTTTTCATTACTGCCTGTCGTAGCACCTGTCATTCCAAATATTTTAATAATGGAAGTCCCTTGTGTTCCTTTATAGGTGGAATTTAATCCGGCAATTCGATCAGCAACAATTCTTCCTTGTTTGTTGGCAGGTCCGGCAAGTGGAATAGCTGTCTTCGTACCATGAATGGTTTCAGTTACTTCGATGGCATCGCCAACAGCATAGATATGTGGCACACTGCTTTCCAGAGCTTCATTAACAATGATATGTCCACGTGTGCCCAGAGAAACGCCGCTACTTTTCAGGAAAGATGTATCCGGGGTTACCCCGATCGCAAGAATAACCAGGTCAGCCGTCAGAACATGACCATCGGCAAGCTTTACTCCAATGCCCTTCTCTAGAGAATGAAATGCCTGAACACGCTGGGAGAACAGCAAGTTTACACCATTCTGCTCCATTTCCTGGGCCAAAGCTGCTGCCAGTTCAGCATCAAACGGCGTGAGTAGCTGTCCATTACCCTCGATTAACGTTACATCCAATCCGGCTTCCTTTAAGTTTTCTGCCATTTCAACACCAATAAATCCACCACCTATAACGATTGCTATTTGGTTGTTAGATGAATTAACTTGTGCTTTGATCCGATCAATATCAGGAATGCTACGTACGGTGTAAATCAATGGAATGTCCTTACCCGGTAAATCGGGAACGATTGGTTTTGCACCTGGTGACAAAATTAACTCGTCATAGCTTTCTTCATATTGACCGCGCTCTTGGTTTTGAACCTGAACCGTACGCTTGTGCGGATCAATAGCAATGACCTCGCTTCTTGTACGCACATCAATACGAAAGCGATCTGCCATGCCTTTTGGTGTTTGTACCAGCAGACGCTCTCGATCATCAATCGAACCACCAATATAATAAGGTAAGCCGCAATTGGCAAACGATATATAGGGGCCTTTCTCAAAGATAATAATCTCGGCATGTTCATCCAGACGGCGCAGACGTGCAGCCGCAGATGCACCCCCTGCTACACCGCCAACAATCAGTATTTTTTTGCTCATGATTCACAGTCTTCCTTTCCAAACAAAGTCGTTATAATCTGTTCAACCCGTTGATCGGCAAGCACATAATTCACTTCAAGACCATTCCGCTCAGTAGCGACAATACCTGCACTGCGAAGCTTCTGCAAGTGCTGAGATACGGTTGATTGGGGCAGGTCCAGACATTCTTGCATGTATGAAACATTACATTTCTTTTTTAACATCAGTCCACGCACAATGCATAAACGAATCGGGTGAGATAAAGCTTTCAGCAGATTAGCAGGCTCGTCGAACTGTTTTAAATTATTGATATCAAAAGCGGGTGTGTTCAAAAGTATTCCTCCTAAATCATTATAACGCAATATTACGATATAATGATTTCAATGTCAATATGCTCTCTTATATTCAAATTCATCTCGCATTCTTCAACCCCAAAATCGTTCGATTGGCTGGTTGTCCAAACAACGACTTACACGAGACACGCTCTTTGTAAATCCATACTTCAGTTCTGTCACATCGGTAGACCATTTGACATTCGGAGCAGGGGCACTAAGGTCGCGGTTCATTTTATTTTCAGCCAAATGGATTGCTGTGGCGCTCACGTAATGTGGTCGTTTTTTACGAATGACTGCTTTCAGTCCCAGAGCACGCATAATTCGGTAATAGCGCTTTATATTGTACTTCTGGTTCAGCTTTCGATTGAATTGGGTGCGCATTTGACGATAGCCCAAAATTCCATCTCGCTTGTGATAACGGCACTTCACTTCTTTTGCCAGCATACGCATTTCACGTTCCCTGGCAGAAGGTATCCAATTTAACCATTTGTAATAGGCAGATCGTGCTACATCAGCTAACACACATAACGCCCAATAGCGTCATACTTCTCAACTGCTTTCTGATAATCCTGTTCATGTGCGAGGGTATATTTTACAATTTCGATTCGTTCCTCCAATGTGGTTTTACGTCCTTTTTTCATCTGAGATCGTCCTTTACGTTGAAGGGTGTTTTTCCATATGATCTCTTGAGTATACTTGGAAATCCATCTCGATAAAACGCTTCGGCTTGAAATACGATAGGTTTGAATTGCCTTTTCTATAGAGGAACGCCCAGACAACACATCTTGCACCGCAGCTTGTTTTAGTTCGTAAAACTCCCCTCATAATAGACGTAGAAAGTTTTGTTTTTTTCTACTGTCTACTATGAGGGGAGCATATCAGACTTCAATGGGAATATGTTCTTGTCCCTCGACATCTTCTCATCTTCAAACATTCTCCAGCCTAGTAGGCAACTTATGTCACTCCCTCCAAGTTATTTATCTATATTGTTTACAGCGTTTCTCACTTCTGACATCCACTGCCGGGTACTCTTCTTAATGCTTTCAATCTCACACTTGAGCGTTATTAAGAAAACTTAAAATTTCGGCGATCATTCTCCTTGATGTAAATTTTCAACATATGCAATAAACCTTTTAGCTGCTGGGGAAATATGATGATCTTCTCTCCACTTCAATCCGATTTCCCAGTACCAACCTTCATCAATGATTGGGATCCAGACCAATCCATCTAACATCAAACCCAACGTCTTAGGCAATACGGATACACCAAGACCCGACTTTATAAAACCGGCTACAGTGATCAGGTCCTCCGCTTCATAAGCCGAAGCAAGAACAAATCCGGTATGTTGGAACCGTGACATAATCGTCGCCTTTAATCCGCAGTTGTTTTTCAATCCAATAAATGGCTCGCCAGACAGCTCTGCCAAACTAAGACCGCCACAACCTGCATAACGATGTTGGGAGGGAACAACAATATATAAAGGAACATTTTGAACAGTCATCCAGTGATGATTATCCAAAGTGGATTCCCTCGATGTAATCATAACATCCGAAAATCCTTGCTCCAGATGTTCATCAATATCCCCTAAGTTCCCTTGTGTCAATTCGAACCGAACTTTGGGATAGTCCAATTGATAACTCCGGATTAGACTAGGAATCAATTCAACACCGAGAATGTTTAGATAAGACAACGTAATCACACCAGTATCCGGATTGGACCACTCTTCAATTTCCCTTAGGCCATTTTCAATATTCTGTAGGGCTCTACCAATCCATTTAGAGAACATGGTACCGTTTCGGTTCAGCTTTATATTTCGTCCATTTCGCTCAAATAAAGGAGCTCCTATTTCGTTTTCGAGCTTGGCAATTGCATGACTTAACGCTGGCTGAGTAATACCGAGTGTTTTGGAGGCTAAGGTCATATGTTCAAGCCGTGCAACCGTCATAAAGTATTCTAATTGTGTAAGTTCCATTAAATTATCCCTACCTCATACATTAATATTATTCATCGTTTTAATTATTATAATAAATTGGACGTTATGGAAGTGGCAAGTGTAATATTAGTTCAAGCTCCTCTCGAAAAACACATTAAGGTTAAGGGACAGAGCGATTTTAAATTAATCATTGAATACCATTACTAGGAGGGATAGATATGCATAAAGAATTTGAGTTGTCTGCATCAGAATTTGAAGGCAAGAGGGTGCTTGTAACCGGAGGAACAAAGGGAATGGGGCAAGCTGTTGTAAGAAGGCTTGCAAACGGCGGAGCTACAGTCCTTACTACTGCCCGTTCCCGATCTACTGACTTGCCGAATTCGGTCAAATTTGTTCAAGCAGATGTCGCCACACCTGAAGGTATAGAGCAAGTAATTACAGCAGTAAAAGAGCAACTTGGAGGTATCGATATTATTGTCCATTGCGTAGGTGGATCAACCACACCACCAGGAGGCGCACTTGTATTGAGGGATGAGGATTGGCTTCATACATTAAATTGGAATTTACTCACAGCAGTTCGACTTGATCGCGGATTAATTCCACTTATGTTAGAAAACAATTCAGGCGTTATTCTTCATTTCACTTCCATTCAAAGGCGTTTGCCTTTATATGAAACTACCCTGGCTTATGCATCTGCAAAAGCCGCGCTGGCTAATTATAGCAAGGGATTATCGAATGAATTTTCCCCTCAGGGAATTCGAATAAATACTTTGTCTCCCGGGTTTATTCAGACAGAAGCAGCTGACGCATTAATTGATCGGATCGCAACGGAAACCGGAAGTCGAGAAAGTGCGCTCGAACAACTTATGAGTTCACTCGGAGGTATTCCAATTGGTCGTCCAGGATTTCCTGAAGAAGTCGCTGAGCTGGTCGCATTTCTGGTCTCAGACCGAGCAGCATCCATTACAGGTAGTGAATATGTCATAGATGGGGGAACTATCCCTACCGTCTAATAACAAATTAATTAAAGGGAGAGAACAATATGGATCTCAATCATTTACCATCTGTAATTGGCAAATACATTACTGCATCTAACAAGCCAGACCCGGCAGTGTTTGTAGATTGTTTTTCAGAAAATGCCGTTGTGTTGGATGAAGGAAAACAGCGAAATGGCAAACAGGCGATTCGGGAATGGAGTGATCAATACCATTTCGCGGCGAATGTTACGTTAGAGCCAACAACAGCAAAAAAAATAGGTGATGAAATTGTGCTAACATGCAAGCTGGATGGTACTTACGACAAGACTGGTCTACCCGATCCACTAGTATTGAATTATCATTTCGTTATTGTTGACGATAAAATCGTCAGACTATCCATTTTTTAAAGATAACCACAAAGGCCTTAGGAATTCTTTTCTAAGGCTACTTTGTATATATATCTAACTATCTTGCTTATAAGACTAAAAGACTCTTCTGATACAAAAATTGAGGAAACACAAGAAGTCCTCCTTAAAATGAAAGGAAATATCGCAACCTTACTTTATTGAGGACAGGTTATTATTAGTTCAACACTAAAAATCCTATATTTTACTATATTTCTAATTCCCAGATAGCCTCATGCTAGCGATTCCGCGTGATTTGTCCCAGTACAAGTTCTTGTCCCTCGACAATAAATCAAAAAAAAACCGTTGATCATGTATCAGATCAACGGTTTCAAAAATATACTTCTTTTTACATATGCCTCAACTGTTTATTGTAACACCCTTCCCTGCAATCTCCAACCAATGCTCATCCCGTTAACTCAAGCAAGTGAGACATTGATGCCGACATCGATCAATTTGACCTCGTCCAGCAACTGTACCTCAATTTTGGCCCGTGACTTGCGTTTATCAATTTTTCGTATCAATGCTTCTTTGCCGACGAGTGGTCCGGACGTTACTTTGATTTGGTTCCCGCCAAGAATGATATCCGAGTATCCCACTGTTCCGTTGGTACCACATAGCTGGATGAGCCAGTCCATTTGTTCCTTGGGGATCGGTGTGAAAAAATTGGCAGCCTGATCATGCTTGTGAATGCCACCCTTGACCATATACAAAATATGCGGTATCTCTTTGATGTTGTAATATAAATCGTGAATTTGTCCGGTTCGGATAAAAATATAGCCTGGAAACAAGACTTTGGTGCAATGATGAGTCTTTCCCTGTTTTCGCTCAGGAATTATTCGTTTGGGTACCAGACAACTCAAGTGCTGTCGCGTATAAAATCGATCCATGAAAAGTTTGATTTCTTCTTCTCTCCCACTCCGTACAAAAAAGCTGTACCAGTTCATAGGTCCTCCCATGATCTTTTTTTTGGATAAATGCAAACCCATTCATTTTATTATATTATAATATATCCCATTTAAGTAAAGAAAAAGTGCCTAAGGTCATGGTTCACCTCAGGCACTTTTTACGTCTTTTCACCTAACAGATTGATTGATCAGCCTTGAAGCAGAACGGATAAATTTTTCAGCCCGTATACATTGCTGGGATTGACGTCGATCTCATATTCGGGATGCACTTGAAGGCCCGGATAGGTAGTAAGCATCGCTGTCAGCGCCGCTTTGGCTTCCATTCTTGCCAGGTGGGAGCCCATGCAAAAATGGATGCCTTTACCCAGAGCCAGATGGGGGTTATTCTTTCTGCCAAGAATGAACTTATCGCCCTCTTCAAATATGTCCTCATCCCGGTTCGCCGAACCGATCCAATTGACAACATAGTCGCCGGGCTCCAGTACTTTGCCGCCAATCTCTGTGCGTTTGAGCACTTTGCGAATCGCTCGCTGCAACGGAGATCGGTAACGCAACATCTCCTCGACAGCGGGAGGGATCATTTGCGGATGCTGCGCCAGCTCTTTAACCAGCTCATAATCATTGAATGTGTAGATGGAGTTGGTGATGAGACTGGTGGTGGTTTCATTTCCTGCGATAAGCAGCATGACACAGCTTGCAATCAGCGACTCGGAAGACAGCTTCTCTCCATCTTCCTCCGCCTGTGTCAGGTCAGATATGATATCATCGGCTGGATTACGGCGTTTTAGTTCAATGATGTCCTGAAAATAGGCAACAAGCTGTGTACTCGCCTGAGCCTGGAGCTGATAAATGCGCATATATTCTTCGGGCGTATTCTCCTGGGGAGCCAGAGTCAGTGTGTTTGCCCAGTCCCGGAATTGCTCGCGGTCGCTCGTAGGAACACCAAGCAACTCGGAAATAACAATCATCGGCAGCGGGGAGGCAAAGTCCTGCACCATATCTATTTCGATGCGTCCTTCAATCGATTCCATCAGTTCCTGGACAATCATATCAATTCTGGATGCCCAGGAGGACATCGCTTTTGGTGTGAATGCTTTGGCTAACAGCGCGCGGCTGATGGTATGCTTGGGTTGATCCTGAAAAATGATCGTATCCTGAATAATCGGTGGAGCAAGCACCTTGTTGGAGAAGTATTCCTTATCCTCAGCAACCCGTTTGACATCCTCGTATTTGAATACACTCCAGACATCCTCTGCTTCGTTATAATGAACCGGATCTTCCTGCCGCATTTTTTTGTACCATGCAAATGGCTCATATTTTTCCGCGTTGGTCTTAAAACCTGTAACCAAGTTCAAATCGGGAAAACTGCTTCTTTCCTTGATATTCATGCCAATCGCTCTCCTTTATATCCATATGTGCAGAGGGGATGCAGCCCGTTTGATCCATACAGCCATTGGAAAGAGCCAACAGCTGCCGTAAGGTTACAACCAGTTCCTAGTACTGAGTGAACGTTTGTTTCATCACCTTTTCCTCCAGATGAATCCGGTTGAACAGTGTAATGAGATGAAGGATAAACAAAGGCACAAATACAGGCCAAGCTTGAGAAATCAGCGCAAAACCGATAAGCTCGGGAATAATGTTCAGGTAATAATTGGGATGGCGCACCAGCCGGAACAGCGAGCTTTGCACCAGTTTGTGGTCTCTGGCAATGTATAGCTTGTATGTCCAAAAAGGGCTGAGCTTACGAATAACATAGATGAGACAGCAAAGGGCAAACACATACACGACAAGACCAATCACGGTCAACGTATTAAACTGCACATCGTAAATAAAGGCATATACAATGCAGCTCAGATAAATCAGGTTTTGCAGCACAAACAGTACTTTGCTGTTCAGGTTGCCGTACTCTGTGCCGCCTCCTGCAACGATCTTTTTCTCGTTACGCATGGCAATAATAACCGATGGTATACGAATGAGTGAGATTATAATTAACAAAAATCCAATCCACATGGTGATCCGCTCCTTCTTCTCGCTTTTTATATTGGCAAGTATGGATTACATGCATTTCCTCTCCGAGACTTTCTCGCTGAGACTTTATTCAACTTGGTACTCATCAGGGAGTGTCCGGTACCAGTTTCCTCTGGTGTTCTGGATGCATTGGGTTCAGGGAAACGCTGATGACGTCCTGCAAGGTATGGCATTTATTCAGATCCTCCATACCAATTTCAGAGGAAATCCGGGCCTGGAGATGATGAAGAAGCTGAAGCGCCAGTACAGAGTCCATTCCGTAATCTTCCAGCGAACGATGCTCGTCCATTTCGTCTGGTGGGATTCCCAGCAGAGCTGCAATAATGCTTCTGACCTCACTATCAACCGAAGGATTCGGGGCTGTTGATCCGATAGCTTCAGCTTTGGCAACGGGTACGGTTTCAATCTTTTCTTTACTTGCTTCGAAGGACTCTTCCGTAACAGTATTCTTCATTCCAACCCAGTATTTCTCGGGTGTGAACGGATAGGTTGGAAGGGATATCCGCTCAGGACGATCCTCTGTATATAACAGCTCCCACCGGATCTCTACGCCCTGCACCCATAGTTCAAGCAATTTATGGTATTTGCGACGTATAATCCATTTTTGCAGTGCTTCTCCGAGTTCTTCATCCTCTCTGAACAGTGCTGCCGTCCGTTTGTGAGCAGCAATGGAGCCGAGATGGAGCTTGTGACCTTTCGCGGCTTCTGATGGACGCTGCGCATGCACGGAATCATCCGAATCCGTCCACAGGTGCGCTTCCTGAACATAGCCGTCTAGCAAGGATTTTAGCTCTGTAATCGATGCGGCTACGAAGCCTGCACGGTATTCCATGGCTTGTCTTCCTGTCTGAAGCGTACAGGCAATACGATGCAGCTGTTGAGGAGTATCCTCCTCCTCATTACGGAGCAGGGCAGCCGACAGCTGGATCATCTGTTCCCTGAGCCGCTCCTTGCTTTTGGCTGACAGTACGATTGCAACAGGATCCAATTTGGATTCAGAAGCGGTCATCTCTTCATGCTGTGGTGGTACATATTCCTCCAGAATAACGTGGGCATTGGAACCCCCAAAACCAAAGGAGCTTACTCCTGCCCTGCGGGGCATTTCGCTACCATTGGCGTCTATGAGTCTCTCCCATTCCTGCGTCTTTCTGACAATGTAAAAGGGGCTCTGCTCAAGCTGGATATAAGGACTGAGCTGCTCTGCATGCAGGCTGGGAACAAGCTTGCGGTGTTTCATCTGCAACAACACCTTAATTACTCCTGCAATGCCGGAAGCAAGCTCCAGGTGACCAATATTTGTTTTGACAGAGCCGACGCCACAGTATGCGTCTGAGTGGCCTGGAATGGAAGAACGCCCTGCGGGCAATAAGTCTGATCTTGTCTCCTGAAATGCTGTCTTGAGCGCATTGATCTCAATAGGATCACCAAGCGGTGTGCCTGTGCCATGCGCTTCAATATAATTTATGGTGGAAGGATCGATTCCCGCCCGAGCATATACGGAATTCAGCAGCGCTGTTTGCGCCTTGGGGTTGGGAGCCGTAAGTGAGCCTGCCCTTCCGCCATGATTTTCCCCGCTACCGCGGATCAGGCCGTAAATGTGGTCATGATCACGCTCAGCATCACTTAATTTCTTCAGAAAAATCATTCCAACCCCTTCGCCCCGGCCGTAACCGTTTGCCTCGCTTGAAAAGGTTTTGCAACGCCCGTCCGCGCTAAGCATGCCCGCTTTGGTCAGACTGATATGAGCATCCACGGACAGGATCGTATTTACTCCCCCAGCTACAGCTGTATCGCAATCCCCGTTTCGAATCGCTTGAACGGCCCGATGAATGGCGACCAGGGAGCTGGAGCAAGACGATTCGACAGGCTGGCTAGGACCGTGTATGTTCAAGGTGTAGCTCATCCGATTAGGGCCAACCGAAGGAACGGTGGCTGTGACGGAGTAAGCCTCGACCGCTTCATTCGACTGGGCCAGCATGACATTATATCCGCTGCTGCCTGTGCCAATGAACAGTCCCATGGCCGAACCTGACAGGTCTGACGGTGCATAGCCCGCATCTTCAATCACTTTCCACACATGCATCATCAGCAAGCGCTGTTGTGGGTCCATGTGAATGGCTTCCTTGGGAGAAATGCCAAAAAACAGTGGATCGAACTCACTGATTCCGCTCATAAATCCCGCATGTTTTACGTTGGTTTTGCCATTCTCTCTAAGTGGATCACCCATATAATCCTGCCATCGCCAACGTTCCTCCGGAACTTCCGAAATGCAGTCTTTGCCATCAAGCAGATTGTGCCAAAACTGCTCCGCATTATCGGCCATCGGAAACTTGGCGCTAATGCCCACAATGGCTATCGGCTCGGCGGAAGACAACTGGTCTGAACGAGAATCAAGCTTGCTGCCTGTACCTGCATTGGAACGGGCAGAGGCGTGTTTCTCTTCTTCTAAAGTGGTCGACCGCAGTGAAGTTTGCAGCGGTTCTTCCCTTCTTGATGCCCCTGGCACAGAATGAGACATCACATTCAGCGATTCGGGTTGAGAGGCCGTTCTGGTGGCAGCAAGCTGTGTCCACTTATCCGTATGATTTTGCAGCAAATGAACCGCTAACTCGCGAATAGTGGCATACTCGAAAAAGATAGCGGGTGTCAAACCCAATCCATGGTCGTGGTTCAACCGATCCGCAAGCTCTGTGAACAGAATGGAATCAAAACCGTATTCTGCCCATTCCGCATCACTGTCCAGATCGTAGATACTGACTTTCAACAGAGAGGATACCGTTTGGGATAATAAGGATAGAACCTGTTCTTCCCGCGGATCTTCCTGAAACGAAGACGCCATAGCAGATCCCGTAACCGGGTCCGATGTTTCATCCATATGCTGGACGATGTCCGCGACTTCAACTTCAGAAGAGGATGTTTCCGCACGATTCAATTGCAATCCCTTCTTCTCCTTCTCCTTCTTTGTCTCTCCGAGTGAGTGATCTTCAGCCTGAATCCAGTAACGATTTCTGGCAAAAGGATACGTAGGTGCATGAACAATGGTCGGCTTCGTCTGAAGATCATCATACAAAGCTGTCCAGTCTACCCCCTGTCCCTGCTCCCACAATGCAGCCCATTGATGAAGCCTCTCCTGCGACGAAGGACGATTTTCCAGCAAAGTCATTTCATCTGATTTTTCACTGGAATTTTGTTGCAATGAGGATTGACCGTGCAGGAAGCGATCGATCTGTTCCACCAGTTTGCTGTGGCTGCTGTCGGTCAAAGCAATCCTGTATTTCATGTCCGTTCTTCCAACCTGAAACGTGTAAGCGATGTCTATTAGACGCTCAGACAGACCACCATTCTCCAAATAAAGACGAACCTGGCGAGCGTATTCCATCAATCTCTCCTGTGTTCTGGCCGAGATCGGAAGAACCACTTCACCATCCCCTGAAGCTTCCGCTCCATTGGAATTCGTATCTAATGCAGAACGATCTGTCCATGAGGCTGCAGTTGGAATATATTCCTCCACGATCAGGTGTGCATTGCTTCCGCTTGCGCCAAAAGAGCTCAACCCGGCACGAACAGGCCACTCCGCGTAGCGCCCATTCTGTTGTCCATGACGGCGCTCCCAGCGCTCGGTCGTCTGCTGCACGTGGAAGCAGGTGTTTTCAAACGGAATTAGCGGGTTCAGCTCCTTGGCATGCAGCGAAGGAAACAGCTCCCTGTTCTTGATTTGCAGGATAAGCTTGGTTAGCCCGGCGACGCCTGCAGCTGCCTCCAGATGTCCAATGTTGGACTTCAGGGAACCGACAGCACAGCTTCGGCCCGGATTGAGGGTGTCTCGAAAGGCTCGCTCCAGCCCCTGAATTTCAATGGGATCACCCAGTGACGTTCCGGTTCCGTGGGCTTCGATATATCCGATGGTTCCCGGCTCGACGCCTGCTGCCGCGAGTGCATCTGCAATGACTTCCGATTGAGCCACTGGATCAGGCACCGTCGTTCCGGACGTTTTTCCAGCATGATTCAGAGCCGAGCCTTTAATGACGCCATAGACTGGATAACCTTGCTTGCGGGCTTCAGCCACCGTTGTGAGCAGGACAGCACCTACCCCTTCACTTGGTACATATCCGTCTCCATCCTTGCCAAAGCTGCGACATCTTCCGTCCGATGACAAAAACTTGGCCTGTTTCAGAAATACATACTTATGGGGATGGGTGACCAGATTCACCCCTCCTGCTATGGCATACTGGCTCTGTCCATGCCGAATGCTCTCGCATGCCAAATGTATCGCTGTCAGTGAGGAAGAGCACATGCTGTCTACAGCAATGGATGGACCATGAAAATTCAGGTGGTAAGAAACCAGATTGGCGATGGCTGAAGCGTTGCTGCCCATAGCCGTAGGCGTGCCTTGCTGCGTTATGGCTGCGCCAAGCAGTTCATAATGGTTCCAGAACACGCCAGCAAATACACCGACATTCCGCTTGGCTGCTGAAGCGTAATGATGCTTGCCACGTTCAATAGCAAAGCCTGCATCCTCACAGGCTGCCCATGCCGACTGCAAAAACAGGCGTGCCTGCGGGTCCATCCTCTCAGCCTGAAGCGGAGAAATTTGAAAGAAGGCCGGATCAAAGTCATCGATCATATCCAGAAACCCGCCAGCCGGGTAATATTCAGAAGCGGAATACGGAAGATGCAGCCCCGCCCAGCGTTCATCCGGCATGGGCGTGATACAATCTCGTCCCTCCTTCAAAATCCGGGCCAATTCGTCCATGTTGTTTGCCGAGGGATACCTTCCCGCCATGCCAATGACAGCAATATCTTCCGGATCAGATGGCGGCGGCAAATGAATGGCCATGTCGTCTCCCATAACGGACTGAATCCGGGATTTGTTTCCATAGAGAAGTACGACCTGCGAAACATCCTGAGCAATAATCCGGTCGATAAGCGCCATCCCCTCTGCCAGCGGCAGCGGCATTGAACCGGAGGACGTATACATGTTGCTGCGAATGTGATCATTCACTTGCATGCCGCCATCTGCCCATAACGGCCAGTTAATTGTAAACTGGCGTGTAATTGTCCCGTTTGTTCCGCCTGTCTCCTGATGATTCAACAAAATTCTGTCCATGCAGCTGTTGGCTACAGCGTAATCGGCCTGCCCTTTGTTGCCTACAATGGCTGACAGGGAGGAAAATGCAACCGTGAACTCTGGCCTAAGATCAACGAAGGCCTGTTCCAGATTCCAGAGTCCGTCCATTTTGGGCTTCAACACTTTCTCCAGGTCGGACAAAGGTTTTTGCAGCATCAACTGGTCTTTGGCAGTTCCTGCACAGTGAAATACCCCCGTGATTCCGCCATACTGATCCCGAATTCGCAGGACAGCATGCTCCAGCTCGGCCTGAACGGTTGTATCGACCTGAATATACATGGCTTCTGCACCGTTGATGCGCAGCGGATTCAGTTTGCTCTGAATGCGTTCATTCAGCGGAGAACGTCCGACAAGAACGAGCTTGCATCTGCATTGACGGGAAAGATGAACGGCCAGCGCATATCCCAGCCCGCCCATGCCGCCGGTAATAAGATAGACTCCGCCAGGCTTATAGCGCTGTTCCGTAGCGGCCCCCGGAACAGGTATCTCCACCAGCTTGCGAACATGTCGCTGAAGAGAGTCCCCTTTGTACCATAAGGAGACAGCGGACCCTGACGAGATGTTTTCGGCTTCGAATCGAAGTCGACGAATCAACGTCTCATCCACGGAGCTTTCATGCAGATCAATTTTGATTAATTGAGCCCCAAAGGCTGGAAGCTCCATCGCAACCGTCTTTACCAGGCCTTCAAATCCGTGAATGTATCCTCCCGTGTCACGGGAATCCGACAGCACTTGAAGAACGATTCGTCTGCCCCCATTCGGGTGAATTGCTTTGGCCTGGATCATTCCGTATAACGCGGTTACCTTCTGGCGGTACAGATCAGCATCCATGGACGAATGATCAGGCAATTGATGAACCTCGTATATATCGGTTTGAATCTCCATCTTCGCAGCCAGAGCCGGATAGTTGCCATAGAGAACAACGATCCGGTACGGGGTGTGATCGGACTGTAGCTCTTTTCCATCCGCTATCGTGGGTCGGGCTGATTCAGCCTCATGGATATCCCGAGTTTCAATCCATTTAGGCTCATAACACACAGGTTCTCCATTCCCCTCGATTTCTCTGGCTGTTGCTGGTACTTCCGAATGCGTTGCAGGTTGTTCATCAGTCGAATGGCTGCCTTGGGATGAAACGGTATTCAAGTTCACACTTTCCGACACCGCTGCCGCCTCATTCCAGACGTCGGAACAATGGGTTTGCAGGTACTCGGTCAAAGCCTGCACGGAAGAGTGCTCAAACAGCAGCGTTGGATAAAGCACCATGTTTACCCGGTTTTCTATCCGTTTCACCAGTTCAAGCAGATGCATGGAATCGAGCCCCTGCTCATAAAATCCTGCATGCTCATCCACTGCCTCAGGTAAAATGTTCAGCATACGTGCGATTTCAGCTTTCACATAAGCCGAAATCGTGGTTCGGACCTGATCTTGTGAACCCGCAGACAATAGAGTTGTCTTTGCCCATTCGGAACTTTCAGCTATGGCCGCTTCAGAAGTTGGTTTGTCGTTGCGTCCAGTTGTCATTGGGTTTGTCAGTCCGGTAATGGATGCGGCGTGGCGAACTCGCTTTGCCTTCAAATTCACAAACTCCGCAAGCAACCTGCCCTCCCGATCCGTAACAGCAATGCTGCGGGAGATGATGTCCCCACCAGAAAGATCACTTGGTGTTTGTTCGGTAAACGTGCGAATCTCGGCTGGAAAACGGTCGTATATAACAAATCGTTCAATCATGAACGGAATGTATGGCGGAACTTCAGCATCCAGACCGTCGACATTCCCCAGACGGAAGGACGACCCGGCAAAGGTCGCTCCGTCCAACAGGGCTACATGAGCGTGGAACTTGTCCAGATACTGCTCGGCCAGGCTGCTCAGCCGGATATCCATCCACTCCATTTGGTCTTGTCTGTAGACATCTCCGTGATTTTTCATAAAGGAAAAATGCTGTATATCCGCCTGTCGGGCGAGCTGATAGATCTGATCCATATCCCACGTCTGGAGCCCGTCTGTGTCTTTGGAAGGCAGCGGGTGTGTATGCTGTACAGGTTGTACAGGCCCCTTCCCGCCGAGCAAATACAGCTTGCATTCCATATTCAGTACATCAGATGAAGACGGCTCACCGTCTGTTGGTACTTTGCGGCTATGAATCGTGACTTGCCCCTGACCCTCATCCATCTTCATGGACAATGTCAGCATGATATCCACATCAAAATCGGCCGAAGTGACAATCGGCTGTGTAAACACGATATCCCGAAGTTCAATGGAGGTGGTACGCAGATGGCTTCCGCTCAGTCGGTACACCATATCCAGCAGCACCACACCCGGAAGGGTGCAGACGCCGTGAACACGATGATCTCTCACGAAATAGTCGCTGTGGCGCAATCGCTGTAAAAATGATTCGGTTGCAGGCAATGTCATGATCCGTGTCACTCCCTTCTCATAGCTTGATGAAATCAAAAAAGCTCGAATGCTCTGAATGCTCCGATAGCTGTTGCATCGGCGACGCAGCTGAAACATTGGACGAGGTCTCCACCGATTCCGCGGTCTTGACGGGTGGCCAGCAATACTTGCGTTGAAAAGGTGATTCAGGGGAACGAAGCGGTAGGCTCACCATACGTTCGGCAGGAATGCCTTCATTGCTGACAATGATGTGTGCGTTATTGCCTCCAAGTCCGAATGCACTTATGCCTGCCCGCAGTGTGTCGCTTGGCCCATTTCCCCACGGCTGGTGCTGCTGCACGATATAAAAAGGAGATTCCCCGAACTGGAACCGCGGATTGGGCTGGTCGCAGTGAATCGTCGGCGGAAGCTCGCGGTGAGCAAGCGAGAGCAGCACCTTGATCAGGCTGGCAATGCCCGAGGCGCTCAGCAGATGCCCGATATTGCTTTTGACACTGCCTACGCCGCAAAACTGGCGCTGATTTGTGTATTTTGCAAAAACACCTGTTAATGCCTTAAGTTCAATGGGATCTCCGATTAGTGTCCCAGTTCCATGTGTCTCGATATAGCTGATGGTGGAAGGATGAATGCCTGCATTTGACATCGCTTTTTCCAGCAATTCTTGCTGGGCTTCCGGATTAGGTGTCGTAATGCCCATCGTTTGACCGTCATTATTGATGGAGGTACCATCGATGACCCCATAGATCGTGTCCTGATCGGCGATGGCTTGTGATAGCGGTTTAAGTAATACAACGCCGCAACCTTCACCCAGCCCGATGCCGTTTGCGTCCGCACTGAACGTTTTGCATCGAGAATCCGGGGATAATACGCTGGCAGCTCCAAGCATCTCGTAAGGTGCATCATCCAGCAAAATGTCCACACCGCCCGCAAAAGCGAGATCGCATTCCCCATCCAGCAGACTTCGTACAGCAAGATGAACTGCGGTAAGTGAACTGGAGCAGGCGGTATCCACCACCATGTTGGGGCCTTTCAGATTATAAAAATGGGACAGATGTGCAGCGATAAAGTTTTGGCCGATGCCAACGATGGTATCTTTGGTGCTGCCTCCCAGCTTGGACGAAAAGTTGCTCGCTCTGGAGCCAACAAACACGCCGGTCTGCGAATTCCATAATCGTTCCCGGTTATATCCTGCGTCTGCGGCGGCCTCCACGCTCACTTCCAGCAGTTGGCGCTGGAGCGGATCGAGCTGTTCTGCCAGCGTATCCGTAATTCGGAAAAATTCGGGATCAAACTGTTCAATGTCTCGAATGAATGCCCCAATACGCTTGCTGGAAGCGGAACTCCTATTGGTGCTGCTGCCTGTTAACCTCAAGCGTTCCGCCGGGAGTTCGGTCATGCTATCTTTGCCCTTTTGCAGATTGGACCAGAATTGCGCCGGATTGTCGGCATCGGGAAAATGGCAGGCAACACCAACAATCGCGATTTTATCCCGTTTCTTGGTTTGTTCCAACTCCGCTGGTTTTCCTTGTGTTTCATCCACAGGATCATTCAGTTCGTTCAGTCCGGTGCGACCCTCCATATCTGGTTCAGCATGCTGCACAGGAGTGGAAGTCATTGAACGAACATCGGAAGGTTTTCCAGTCGAATTTTCCGCCAACTTAGAGTTGGGGGCCATCAACAGGTCAGCCAAAGATTCGGGATAGATCCGAACCAGATGCTTCGCTAATTGACGCAGTGTTGGATGTTCAAGCAGCAGCGAAGGATCTACAGCAACATGTTGCAACTCTCGGTCCATAACCGTTAGAACCTGGACAAGCAGGATTGAATCCATTCCGTAGTGCTGAAAAGGGGTATCTTCATCCAGCCGGGATTTATCCAGTCTCAGTTCTTTTGCCATCAAAGCCTTGAGCCACGCTAATGTCCTGTTCTCCAGCTCCTCCGTAAAGCTTGTGGTCATCCGCTCCACCGGGCGTGGAATTAACGGAATGGATACCTCCTGCGTTGCCTCGCCTAACGATACCTCTGCCTGTTGTTCTCTTTTGTGAACAGCTTGCGATGCAACTACAGCCGGCAGAATAACAGGTCCCCTGTTTTCCCGAATAATCCGATCCAGCCATAACATTCCTTCCGCATCGGTGATGCTGAGAAGGCCGCTCTGGCGATATGCTTCGCTAGTGACCGCACCAAAGCCGGATTCCTGCCAGCTTGGCCACTGGATGCTGATAACCGGGAATGGAGAGATGGTACTTTCCCGGGATACGGCTTCGGCAAAATAGTCCATATAAGCGTTAGCCATCGCATAATCGCTCTGCCCTGCCCCCAGCGAAGGCATCGCTGAGGAGACGGAGGAAAACAGGACAAAGAAGCGCAGTGGCTCATGCCTGAGCGCATGACACAACGCATGCACCCCGCCTGTTTTCGGATCAAGCACCCGCTGTACGTCATCTGCCTGCTTGCGAATAAAAGCCGGATTGGCATGATCCACGTTGCCAGCACAATGAATAACCCCTCCAACTGGACCCATGAAGCGCTTAACTCTGGCCAGTTCTGCCTGAATGGCGCTCTCGTTCGTAAGAGAGATATCCGTAACAAGTACCTCGGCCCCCAGTTGTTCGAGTTCCAGCAGGGATCTGATTTTGGCACCTGTCGCAGTGTCATGGCTTGCATACGTGTCCCATTCCTCCCGCTGAGGAATGGCTTCCCGTCCAGTCAACACCAGCCGCTTCACGTTGTGATGCTTCACAAAATGGCGGGCACATGCCATTCCAAGGCCACGTGTACCTCCGGTAATCCATAACACCTGATTGGCTTCCAGGATCGGTCGTTCCGGATCGATTGAAGATTCCGTAACATCTTTGTTCATACCCGCCCCATAAGGCATCTCGCGCATATAGGAACGCCAGCGTTTACCATCACGGTAGCATATCTCCGGTTCCCGATCGGTTTGCCGGAACTCTGTTGTAATACATTCGATCTTCCCCTCTTCCGATGCTGACGGATCAATATCCAGATGTCTGGATTGGATGCTTCGGTATTCGGATTGCAGCATGCGGAACAGACCCGCACGAGAGGCGTGGGCCAGATTCACTTTGGAATTGCGGAACGACTCCAGGCCACAGGTCACCAATAGCAGCAGCATCCCCTCACGACCATGGTCTTCAATGACGTCCTGCACAAGCTTCAGCCATGCCGGCCGGATCTGTTCTTCGCAAGCATCATCAACAGTGGTCTGCCTCATGCATGCTGTCAGATCAATCAAGCCTGTCAGGCCATGCTCCAACTGTTCCTCATTTTCGAGCCAATGGCGTCCCGGATCATCCAACTGTTCTTCATTCAAAACCACCGTATGTTTAAAATGTTCTGTCAATCTCGCAGCAAGGGCTGCCGAATCACGATTGGCAAGAATCAGAATCTTTCCAACAGGATTGCTTTCATCGGAGATGGATGCAATGTCCGCAAGCTGCCAGTCTTTGTGATAAGCAGTCATTTGGCGCTTCGGTGCTGCTTCTTGAATCCCTTCAGGTGCGGCAGAGTTAAGGCCATCCACGTGTTCCCTGATACCGGCATCCGCTGGCAAGTCAAACCAGCAGCGCTCCCGCTCAAACGGATAGCCAGGCAGACTAATTCGACGAGGCTCTCCTGTGGAATATAGAACGGTCCAGTCCGCTTTGATGCCTTTCACCCACAACTCCAGCACTTTTCCGTAAAGGCCTTCCTGCAACCAACGGCTCACCACTTCGCCAAAATGCTCATCCATGGCGATGGCCGCCTGCACAGCCTGATAGGACTTGACATTACCCAGGTACATTCCGTCTAGTGCCCCATTCGCGTTCTCATTTCCCAGGAAAAGTTGAAGACGTTCCTTCAACTCCTGAACGGATCGCACGACGAATCCGAGGCGCTCTTCCATCTCCTGTCTTCCGGTCTGAAGTGTAAATGCCAAGCGCTCCAGCAAACGTTCCGGTTCTTCCTCTGCTCCAGCGGTGAGATGCTTCTCATCCACAGCAGTGAGCAAACGTCTGGCTCGTTCCCTGAGAGCGGATCGGGTTCTTGCCGAGAGCACAATGATGACAGCTCCTCCTCTTGTTGCTTCGTTGAAGCTCACCCCCTCATGCGGACGGTATTCTGCTTCCTCAATGATCAGGTGGGCATTGGAACCACCCGCGCCAAATGAAGACAAGCCTGCCCTGCGCGGTACCTGGATCAGTTTGCCGTTTTCCATCCGCTGCAACGGCTCCCACGCTTCTGCATCACGCTGTACACGAAACGGTGTTTGCGCAAAGTCGATATGCGGATTGGCCGGGTCTGAATGCAGAGAGGGCACCAGTTGTCCATGTTTCATTTGAAGTAAAATTTTGGTCAGTCCGGCGATGCCTGCCGCACTTTCGGCGTGCCCGATGTTGGACTTTACCGACCCGAGAGCGCAAAACTGCTGCTGGTCTGTGGACTCCGCAAACGCCTTGCTCAGACCGGAAACCTCAATCGGATCACCAAGCGAGGTGCCTGTGCCGTGTGCTTCCACATAGGTAATGGTGTCGGCGGAGATGTCCGCCTCCGCAATGGCTCTCCCTATGACGCATGACTGCGCCGCCGGATTGGGCACGGTATATCCATTCGTTTTTCCACCGTGATTCAGTGCACTGCCTTTAATAACCCCGTAGATATGATCTCCGTCTTCGATTGCCTTGTTGAGCGGCTTGAGAATGACTGCTCCGACACCCTCGCCAGGAACATACCCATCCCCTTGTGCACCAAAGCTTTTACATCGGCCTTCGCTTGAAAGGAAGCCTCCTTGATTCAGTAAAATATACTTGTTAGGATGAATCGATACGTTGACACCGCCCGCGACCGCCACCTCGCATTCCTTCAATACAAGACTCTGGCAGGCCAGATGAATCGCAGTCAAGGAAGAGGAACACATCGTATCAACAGCCATGCTTGGCCCATTGAAATTGCAATAATACGATATTCGGTTGGCGATGGATGCCGGATTGCCACTTAAAGCGATGGAGGAATCACCCTTGGCCTGAGCCTGGGCAGCGTACAGCTGGTATTCCTCGTACATGACTCCGACGTACACGCCAACCCTGTTTCCCCAAGTATCTCCGGTTGCAGAAGCCAAACCCTCTGGTGTATATCCTGCATCCTCAATGGCTTCATACGCCGTTTCCAGGAACAGCCGCTCCTGCGGGTCCATCATCTGTGCTTCTCTCGGCGAGATATGGAAAAACAAGGGATCAAAACGATCCACGCCCTGGAGGAAGCCACCCCACTTGCCGCCAGGCTTCGGTGAATTAGGCTCCGCATGGTGCATATGTAACCTGTAATCCCAGCGATCCAAAGGAATTTCAGTAACACTGTCCCTGCCTTGCATCAGGTTTTCCCAAAATTGTTCCAGGTCGTCCGCCTCGGGATAACGTCCGGACAGGCCTATAATGGCAATATCCTTGGCTAGTGAGCGCACTTGAGCATCTGCTGGCACCGAGGAGCGCTGAGCTGGACGCTGAAATGCACGAAATGGAGGGTGCGGCAGGCCGGATTGGGCAGTCTTAGCCGAAACTTCCTTACGTTCTTCATATGGCAGCGCAGGAACAGAAATCAGACGATTGACGGTATCGCGGTGGGCCTTGATCAGATATCCTCTCAACTCTCTCAGGGTCTGATATTCAAAAAGCAGCGTTTTGGACAACGGCCCGAATGTATCTTCAAGCTGATCCGTCAATTGGGTAATGCTAATCGAGTCTATACCATACTCTTCCAGTCGGGCGTGGCTTTCAATTTGATCTGCGGGCACTTTGAGCACCGCGGACAAGGCCTTTTTCAGAAAAGTATCCAATGCTTCCGCCAGCATATGGTCTGCTGCTGTGGTCTGCGCGTGCTTCGCCGAACGATCCGTTGGCAGGCTGGTTGTGCTTGAACGTGATGGTTTGCTCTCAGGAACTACCGATGCTGACGGGAAAGCGCTCGGGTATCGCCGGCTCAGAAATGCCGAAGCAGATTGTAGCGTTGGATATTCCACGAATAGAACATGACTCAGATCCAGCCCACATCGCTCGTTCAACCTTTGGGCCAAGAGCGTTAATTGGGGCTGGTCCAGCCCGCATTCAAGCCAATCCGCTTCGCGGCTAATCTCATCAGGCCCAACACCAAGCAGCTCCGCAGCCAATTCTTGCAACACAGACATGGCATCTGCTTCTGAAACGAGTGGGATATCCTGCGTTGCACGGTTCATATTCCAACGTGCCTCCAGGCTGGAAATCAGCTTCGGAATGTCCCCTTGTACCCCAATAATTTCACATGCTACGGACTGAAAAGCCCTGTACAGCAACGTAATACCTGCTTCAATAGCCAGTGGACGCATTCCCGTATTTTCCCATAATGCTTTCTCTTCAACAGGGCTTAAATGCATGCCTCCATCTTTCCATAGCGGCCAGTGAATGGCCAGGGTCCTTCCTTGCCGTTTACCGGCAAGCATTAATTGATGACGATACTGTGCATAGCTGCCCATATACGCGTTGGCTGCAGCGTAATCACATTGGCCTGGATTTCCATATACACCCGACATGGAGGAGAACAGGATAAAAAAGTCCAGCTTCATCGCCCGGGTTGCTTCATCCAGATGAAAGGTACCGGCAACTTTTGGAGCCAGCACCTTCTCCATTTCGGCCTTCGTTTTGTTCAGGATGTACTGATCTCCCGTTAAACCTGCGCTATGGATGATTCCATCCAGACGACCAAAGCTATGCTGAATATAAGCAACAAGCTCCGATGTATCTTTTTCCCGGGATATATCCCCTTGGCGATAGATGATCGTAGTACCGTTTGTTTTCAATGGTTCCCACGCTTGCTCCTGATTCGCTGACATGTCCGATCTGCCTGTCAAAACCAGCGTTGTGTTGACAACCTTAGAGGCAATCTCACGGGCAAAAATGTGGCCCAGACCACCTGCACCTCCTGTAATAAGGTACACCCCGCCATTCTTCCAAGGCATGATATCCGTCTCAGCAGGCAGATAGAGAGCTTTCCAGTGAAGCACTTGTCGTTGTGCGCCTTGGTAGCCGATAGATATATCCTCAGACTCCCGGTTAATCTTGATCAGTTCGGCAGCACGCTTGGCATTACGCGTTTCCCGAGGTCGGCTCTTCGATTCTGAGCCGACCTCTTCCATATCTTCAATGAACTGAACGCGGATCCGGGGATTTTCCAGTGCCGCCGTTCGCAGTAATCCGGTTAATCCGCTATACAGCTGAAATTGATCTTCACGGCTGTACAACAGCTGAATAAGCACATTCTCAGCGTTGGCTGGACTACTCACCAGTTGTTGAAGTACGTGGAGCACTTGAGTTGAAGCATATGCAAAATGTTTGGAGCTTGCACCAACGTTGTGAATGTCAGCAACCTTTTCAGATCCAAGCGCTACGATCTCGGTTGGTATTTGCTCTCGCTTCAGTCTTTCCTTTATTTCCTCCGCCAGTTCGGCCCAAGGTTCAGCCAGCATTACGATATGCCTGTCATAAGGGTGGTTCCACTCATTTCGGACAGCGGCGGCGGTATTTTCCCAACGAGGTACCAACATTGCTGTTGCCCGCTCATGCGGCTCAGCCCCCGGGACTGTACCGTTGTTCAAGGCTCTGCAACTAAGTCCCTGAATAAGAACACATGGAACGCCTGTACTGGAGAACAAATCAATATCCAGCTTAGGCATGGCATCCGCAGCGGATGAAGCAGGATCAGAGCTGTAACGCACATGAACCCACATTTCTTCAGTGAAGGAGCCCAGAACCTGAAGTTCATCCATGGCATAGGGAATGGGCAGCATAGCATTTTCGTTTTCCAGCTCTTTGCCCTCCTTGTCCTCCATCCACAGCCCAATCGCGGATTGTAATGCTCCGTCCAGGATGGCGGGATGCAGTACATAGGATTGCATTTCTTGCTTTAGAATAGAAGGCAGGCGAATCTGCCCTAACACCTCGCCTTCTCCCACGTGTAACTCAACCAACATCCGATGGGCGAGTCCATAGTTGAGACCACCCTGTTCGTAAATTCGGTAGCATTGATCCGCAGTAAATCGTTTGGTGTTGCAGCGTGCCTTTATCTCGCCTGGATCAATCGTCATTGTTGCGACAAGCTCGGGTTCCAGTGAAACGATGCTGGCATAACCGCTGCTGTGCACCCTATTTTCGCCCAGTCCATCCGCAGACATCTCACTGTACATTTCATACTGAATAGGATGATTCTCCAATGCGGCATGTAATCGAATATGCAGAGCCACCGGAGTCTCCCAGACAATAAGAGGTCGCATCCACACATGGTTTTTCAGGATAAGCGCAGCATTCTCTCCCTGCTGCTCGCCGAGAGCATCGCTGACCGCGGCGTGGGCCATTTCAAGGTAAGCCGCACCGGGTAGAATCCGCTCTTGCCCGATCCGATGATCATTCAGGTAAAATTCCTGGCCGGTCAGAACCGTCACGTATTTTTGCTCCGACAAGTTGGACTTATTCTCATGAAGCAGTGGATGAATAAATGGAATATGACCGGAGTATGCGTTATGGGAATGATTCCCATTTATTCGGAACACCGCAGAAGGTTCAACAGGTACCCAATACCGTTCTTTGGCAAACGGATACGTAGGCAGGCTGATCTTGCAGTGCCTGAATCCGTTATGCAGCAAGTTCCAGTCCACATTCAGGCCTTTCACCCAAAACTCCAGCAATTTCCCGAACTTGCGCTTGGTAATCCAGTTCATTAGGGTGTGGCTCATGTCCGCATCGGCTGACAATATGGATAGCGGTTGTTGTGTATCACCTGCATGTCCCACATACATGTCGTCCGAATCCTGATCCCCCGAACAGTAGCTTTCCAGTTTCGACCTTAGTTCCTGTAGCGAATCTGTCACGATGCCAAGACGCATGTTCATCATCTCACGTCCGGTTTGCAGCGTATAAGCGATGTTCGCCAATTGTTCCTCTTGATATCGATTGGATCGCAGAGCCGTTAGCATGCGTTCACACAATTCACGAAGCTGCTCTTCATTCCGGGCAGACAAAACGATAAGTGCTTGCGGTTTAGCTGACTTATCCTGCTCAGCCAGCAGCATATCTGACTGCTCGGGACAATACTCCTGCACAATGATATGAGCATTGGAACCCCCGGCACCAAATGAGGAAATTCCTGCAATCCGCGGGACTTCCCGTGTAGAGTCTCCTGAATCAATCGTTATTCTGTTCCAGTCGCTTAATTGCTTCTGCACTGCAAAAGGCGTTTTGTCGAACTGAATGTGTGGATTAGGCGGGTCCGCATGAATGGAAGGAACCAGCTGCCGATGCTGCATCTGCAAAAGGACCTTGGTCAGGCCTGCAATGCCTGCTGCACTTTCGCAATGACCAATATTCGATTTGGCTGAGCCAATGGCACATTTGTTGTCCTGTGCTTTTCCTTTCCTAAATGCCTGAGTTAACCCTGTAATTTCGATGGGATCTCCCAGAGAGGTGCCTGTCCCGTGAGCTTCGATATAGCTGATGTCGGTAATATCAATTCCAGCCTCGGCAACGGCTGTTTCAATGACCTCCGCCTGTCTGGCAGGATTGGGAACCGTATACCCGTTCGTTTTGCCGCCGTGGTTAATGGCAGTTCCTTTAATGACGCCATAGATATGATCGCCGTCGGCTATGGCACGGCTTAAAGGTTTGAGCATCACTGCACCTACACCTTCTCCGGGGACGTAACCGTCACCGCCTTCACCAAAGCTTTCGCAGCGACCTTTCGAAGACAGAAATTGCCCCTGAGTTAACATCACATATTTATTGGGGTGAACAGATACATTGACACCTCCGGCGATTGCGGTTCGGCATTCTTTTTTGCTCAGACTCTGACAGGCTAGATGAATGGCCGTGAGTGACGAGGAACACATGGTATCGACCACCATGCTGGGCCCATGAAAATTACAAAAGTACGAGACACGATTGGCAATGGAAGCCGGATTACCGTTTAATGCAAATGGCTCGCTACCCGCAACTCTGGCTTCAGCGCCATACAGCTGATACTCCTGATACATGACTCCTGCGAATACACCGACATTTCCCATCTGATCCGGCGGGGTATCTGGACCTGCGGCCTGTTCGCGGGTATATCCCGCATCCTGAAGCGTCTCGTACACACATTCCAGAAACAGTCGCTCCTGTGGATCAATTCGTTCAGCTTCCTTTGGAGAAATCTGAAAAAAGAGTGGATCAAAACGATCCACTCCATCCAGAAATCCGCCCCATTTTCCAGACTGTTTTCCTTTGCCCTTATTCATCTCGGTATGAATCCGGTAATCCCATCGATCTTCCGGTATTTCGGTGATGCAGTCCTTCCCATGTTTCAGGTTCTCCCAGAACTGCGCCAGGTTACTCGACTTCGGATATCGTCCAGACATGCCAATGATGGCAATGTCCAGCGATTTGCTGTGCACTTGCTCTTCGCTGATCGATTCTCCACCTGCGCTGGTCACTGCTGGAATTCTTCTCCGCGAGCCAGCAGAAGGCTGCCGCCTATTGAACGAATTCGGGCTTTCAGCCTTCCGAATTGTGTTGGACTCAAGCTCTGAAGCACGGAATTGCACGTCTGAATTGCTTTTCGCTTGCACCCCTGTGAGCTGCTCCAGTCGTTCCCGGTGATGGCTCATGAAATAACCGGCAAGCTCCGCTATATTTTGGTATTCATAGAACAATGTCTTGGACAGCGGACCAAATTGCTGTTCCAATTGATCCGTTAATTTCATTACCATCACGGAATCAATGCCATAGTTCTCCAGAGGCGCATGTGCGTCGATCTGCCGTTCCGGCAGCATAAGGCTAGAGGACAATACTTTTTTGAAATAACGAATGGTTTTTTCGCTGGTATCCTCCTCTCTGTCTTCCTGAAGCGGCTCTAATAAGCTCGACTCCTGTTCTCCAGATTCGGACAAAAGCTTGCGCAGTTGCTCCGCTGCCTGCTGATCGCTGAGCTTTCCTTGCTGAATCTTTCGATACAATGTGGACAGTTGGTCTTCCAAAGCGATCACCTCCTATAGAAAAACGTCAATCGATATCATTGCTGAAAAAGTCAAGTTGCATTTCGTGAAAGTCTTAAAAACCGGCTTAGAAGCAAGTTAAAAGTAAAATCCAACTATTTGAGATGCATTAGCTGATCAAGGGTACATTCGCCGCTGCGTATTTTCTCTACAAGGTGAATGTAATTCTGGTCGTCGGAACGGGTGTATGCATCATCCGTAGTCATAATCGGCGCTGTCCCGGAAACATCCATGAAACTTCGCATTTGATCAGCCTCCCCCTGCATGACGACTACAGGTGACCTTCTCTCTTGCAGCGTCTGCAGGAGAGATTGCATCGCATTTACACGCTCCAATGGAGCCATGCCTGATATTCGCTCCATGTTCTGTCTGGCATGATCATTCATATTCATACCGCCCTCTTCCCATAAGGGCCAATTAATGGAGAGTGTAAACCCGTGACGTTCTCCCTGTTGAACACGTTCATTGCGGTATTCGGAATATTCGTCCATAAACGCATTCGCCGCTGCATAATCGGCCTGACCCACATTGCCATGCGCCCCGGCAAGCGAGGAAAACAAAACAAAAAAGTCCAGCTTGAAATACTGGCTTGCTTCATCCAAATGAACCGTTCCCGCGACTTTTGGAGCCAGCACCTCCTCGATGTCGTCAAGCTCCTTTCGGATCATATAGCTGTCGCGAATCAAGCCCGCATTATGAATAATTCCATGCAGTGCGCCGTAATTTTGGCTGATTTCCAGCATCAGTTCATCTACAGCTTCCCTCTTCGAGACATCCGAACGCCGATAGATGACCTCTGCCCCCATCTGTTCCAGCAACGCCATTCGCTGGTGATCTGAATCATCCGGTTCCGAGCGCCCTGTAAGGATGAGCACGGGATGTTCCGCCTGCTCGGCGATATGCTCCGCTATGATCGATCCGATTGCTCCCAGACCGCCTGTAATCAGATACACGCCTCGATCTTTCCAAGGCAGCTCGTCAAGGGATGAATGCGAAGTACCGACCTCGTTCCACAATGCTGTATATCTTCTATCGTTCTGATAGCGGATATGTGTGTCGCCAGCGCTTTGACTGCTTTCCGTCAGCATTTGTACCACTCGTTCGGTACTCTGAAGATCATCTGCTTCAATGACTTGAATGATGATTTTCGGATTTTCCAATTCAGCCGTTTTCAGCAAGGCAGATAATCCTCTGAACAACTTGTATTGTGCCCGCTTGGCAACCAGCAGTTGAATGAGCACAGTACCTTCCGGTCTAGCTTTGAGCAACTGTTGTACATAACGATAGGCCTTCTTAACAGCAAATAGATATTGCTCATCCATCAAGCCGGAATGACCAACTCGATCCGCTGGGTCTGGACCTAGGGATACATACTGCACATTCGGAAGTTTGGCAGCGATGGCATGTTCCTGCTCTGTCCAGGGGCCAGATAACATGACGATATGACGACTATATACAACCTCAGGCACAACTACAGCTTCCTGCTCTTTCCACTCTCTTGCAAACATCAGTGTTTGTGATTCGGTTGGAGATGATGTTTTCCCCATGTGAATCTCTCCCTTCAACGGTTTGCTAGTGAAGCCCTCGAATTGGACACATATATTTCCATCTTCATCACACAAGTCAATGTCCAGCTTTTGCAGCGAAGTAGATGGTTTATGTCCGTTACTGTAACGAATATAAGCCCACATGTTTGCTGTGCAAGGACGACGGAAAACGGCCCGCTCCAGTGCAAAAGGAAGCAGCGGACTTGGACTTGTCTGCAGTCTGTGATCATCAGGCATCGAATGTGCAAGCAGCAATCCAATGGCGGACTGCAAAGCCGCATCTGCCATGGACGGATGAAGGATGAAGTCATGAGCGGAGTCCCTCACCCGGGTAGGTAGAGCGAGCTTGGCCAGCACCACATTTTCTCCCGTATAAACCGTTTCGATCCCTTGCATGGCTGTACCATAGTGAAGTCCCATCCGTTCAAAAGCATGATAGCATTCATCCGCTGTCCACGGTTTGATGCATCTTTTTCGTATGTCTGCCAGATCCAGCCGTAAGTTTTGGGATTCGGTTCTCAGCAAAGCCAAACCCTGACTGTGCAGCAACTCGGCTGACGCGTCTTGGGTGTACACTTCATAGTGAATGTCTCCCTGCTCTTCCGTATACAAACGCACATGAACGTCGATGGACTGAGCGGCGATTGCCATCGGTCTTCCCCAGATGATATTTTCCAGGACAATCACTTCGGGCACGGAACCAGCATATTCTACAGAGCGTTTCACAGCCTCGCGAGCCATTTCCAAATAGGCCACTCCCGGAAGTACCCGGTGGGAACCGACCTGATGGTCTGACAGGAAAAATTCATTACCGCTAAACCGTGAGGTAAAGCGCTGCTCCGATAACAGGGATGTATTATGGTGAAGCATCGGATGAAGCACAATGGTATTTCGTGAATCTGCCTCGGTGGTATTAGCAACATGCAACATTCCCTTGGCTTCAGGCAGCCAATATTTTTCCCGCTCAAACGGATAGGTGGGCAGACTCATTTTGCCTGGTGTTATTGCACCATACATTTGCTTCCAGTCCAGCTTCGCGCCATTCACCCATAATTCCAGCAATCGATCCACGTTAACTTGCATCATGGCCAGTCTGACATCCTCAGAAGGAGGTTTATTCGCTTCTTGCTCGGTGTCTAAAGGAGTATACGAGGTTCGATTAACCCTTCCTCTGTATATCCCGGGAATGGTTTGTTTTAACTTTCCGGTTTGAATGGTAACCAGTCTAGCGATCAGTTCACGTATCGTGCTTGCTGTAAAAGCCAAACGTTCTTCCATTGCCTCTCTGCCGGTTTGAAGTGTATAGGCCAGCATGTCTAACACCTGATCATCCAATGTTCGGCGGCTAATATATAGTAGAAGTTTCTCCGCCACAGCAACCAGCCTTTCTTCATTTCGGGCAGACAAAACGATCATTACCGGTTGCTCCGACTTACGTTCTGTCCTGCCAGAAGAGCTTTCTATCACAGGAAAAGAAGGTTGAGCAGGAGCAGGAATGTATTCTTCAACGATTACATGAGCGTTTGCGCCTCCAGCGCCAAATGAGGATACACCAGCAATGCGCGGTATTTCCCGCATCTGTCCGTCCACCTCAACCATCGGTCTTGACCAATCACTCGCCTTCTTCTGTACGATAAACGGCGTGTTTTTGAAGTCAATTTCTCTGTTCAGCTCTCCGGCATGCAGGCTGGGTGCAATCTGACCATGTTTCAACTGAAGAATAATCTTGGTAAGTCCGCCAATTCCGGCAGCCGATTCCATATGTCCAACGTTGCTTTTCAGTGACCCAATGGAACAGTATCCCTTATCCTGCGTATCCTGGCGGAACGCTCGGGCAAGTCCGGCCATTTCAATCGGATCTCCCAGGCTTGTCCCGGTTCCATGAGCTTCGATATAGCTGATCCAACGGGCATCCATGCCTGCTTTGTTGATCGCTTCCCGAATCAGGTCTCCTTGGGCTGCAGGATTGGGAACCATATACCCATTTGTCTTGCCACCATGGTTAATGTGGGTTCCGCGGATGACAGCATGGACCTGATCGCCATCTTCTACTGCTTTGGACAGCTGTTTCAGGATAACCACTCCTACGCCTTCCCCGGGTACAAAACCGTCCGCCTCCTGAGCGAAGCTTTTGCATTTTCCGTCCGCTGCCAGCATCTGCTGGGCACACAAGGCAACATAGCTGGAAGGATGCAGATACAGGTTCACCCCGCCTGCAATCGCTGCCTCACATTCGCCGCGGCGAATGCTTTCACAGGCTTCATGAATAGCCGTGAGTGAAGAGGAGCACATCGTATCCACTGGCATGCTGGGACCATGGAGGTTTAGCAAATAGGAAACCCGGTTTGCGACCGAACTGAACGAGGTCTGCGGGAACCATTCACTGCTTTCATTCCACAGAGGCGGGCCGTAGAGGTTGAAGCCATTCTTGGTAATGCCCGCGAACACCCCCACTTTGCCACTGTACTGTCGATCCATCTGTTCCCTTGTATAACCCGAGTCTTCAAGCGCTTCCCATACGGTTTGCAAAAAGAGCCTTTCCTGCGGGTCCATGTTCATGACCTCTCGGGGAGAGAGCTGGAAGAATAGCGGATCAAAATCGGCGTATCCTTCAATGAAGCCCCCCCATTTGCTGTAGCTCTTGCCTTTGCGTGCGGCTTCCTTGCGGTCCGGTTCATAGAATCCTTCAAGTGACCAGCGTTCTTCCGGAATTTCCGTGATGCAGTCCTTGCCTGCAATCAGGTTATCCCAAAATTGCTCCAGATTATCGGCCTGCGGATATTTGCCGCTAATGCCGATAATGGCAATCGGCTCATCGGCAGCCAAGTTGGGAGGTGCCGTGATGGGTACATGCTTTGCCGGATGTAAAACAGGCTCGTGCATCGTCCTTTCCACTGCGGAAATGGTTGGCTGAATAAGGGATTCGCGCGTTTGTTCCGGCTCTTTTTCAGGCAGATTCGGTAGGGCCGCCGCCAGAAGCTCCTGTCTGTGCTGTTTCATAAAATAATGAATTAATGATGCAAGTGTTTTGTGCTCAAAAAACAGCGTGGTGTTCACCCCGTCAAAATGCTTGCGCAACTGATTGGTCAGTTGAACAATCAGGATGGAATCGATGCCGTAAGCCTCCATTAGTTCGGTTTCATCGATGTGTTCAGGTAACATCCGGATAACCTCTCCAACCAGACGTTTGAAAAATGTAAGGCTGGCCTGCCACATCTGATCGGAATCCAGTTCGGACTCCGGCTGTGACAGTTGTTCGATCTGCATTTTGTCCATGTTCATGACCGATATGTTTTCAGAAGAAATCGGCTCATGATTCAAACTGGCCTCCGCAGGAGGTATGGCCATGGATATATATCCGTCGCTGAAGGCGGTGATGATCTGCTGCCCAAGACTTTCACCTGGTTCGGCTGGCAGCATTGCCTGTCCAAACCCAGTCTCTTGTAGCGTCTTCTGCCATTGCTGCTTGCCAAGAACAGGGGAGCCCCCGATACGGATATCATCATCTTCATACCGCCACCAGCCTTCCAGCAAACCAAATGTCAGGTGGCTAAACAGCGAGCTGTGGGTCAATTCATTCAGCAGAAGCAGGCCGTTTTGTTTCAACAGATAGTGAACGTGACCCAGGGTACGACTTATGTTCCGGGTAGCATGAAGAACATTGGCTGCGATGACCAGATCATACCTCCCCAGATCATAGGATTGTTCGGCAGGAGGCTTTTCGATATCCAGAATGGTGCAGTTCAGATAAGGGTGATTCTCCCCGTAAGTCTTATCTCCATGAAGCAGGAATGCTCTGGAGATGTCGGTGTAAGCATACTCCGCAATAGACGCGGCAAAGGGTTTGATTCGCTCAAGCACCTTTTCGGTCGTTCCTCCTGTCCCGGCACCGATTTCAAGAATACGCAAGCTGGCCTGCGGATTGGATTCAAGCCGCTCGGCGAGGTACGCTGCAGCGGTATCGGCCAGTATTTCGTTGAAATAGTCTGCTGCTGAATTATGCTTGTAAATATTCTGCACCATATCCATCGCTCCGTCAGGGAACATGATATGGGTGGCAGCCAGCTCTCCTCTGACAATCTCCGGCAGGCTGCGTATCATCTGGTCGACTAACTTAACCTGGGGCGCAAAATCCGGGTCCAGCAGCCAGTGTTTCATACGCTGGTCCCATGCCGACCACATCGAGTCAGAAGCAAGAGACTGTTCCGACAACGTATACTGCTCTATGCGCTTTTTGCTTTCCTTCATCCAGCGATCATCGATGGCCATAGGACGGTTTACCGAATCAGCTGAGCCCATCTGCTGCAACTGAATCGACAGCAGTCCGGCCAGCATGGACTCGAATTCATCGTTAAAGGCAGCCCACTTTTGTTGAATCGGCTTCACGTTAAGCTGCTGCCCAGAAATTCTATTCATGAGCTGATGTCGCCCTACGTGCTTGGCTTCAGGTGCTACAATAAACATCCGATCAGACGCCGTGCCTTCCACTGCCCCTGGCTTGTCCGTCTGAATGAATGCCAGTTGATGCTTGCCTTCTGCCATCAGCAGTTCCAGTGCCCGCATGGCATCCTCAGCATGTATGGAACCAATTCCCGACTGATTCAGTCTTTGCTTGAAGGCGGCAGGCACCTTACTGGCGATGCCGGTCTCAGCCCAGTAACCCCAATTCATCACTTTTACAGGGAATTTCCAGGATTGTGCCGCAGCACTCATGCCATCGATAAAGGCACACCCGGCAGCATATCCGGCTTGTCCAGCTGGTGTGGTGAACGAGCTCATGGAGGAGAAAAACAGCATGAAATCCAGGGGCTCCCGTCCAAAAATATTCATCATGTTCACACTGGCATCCAGCTTGGAAGACAATACATTGCGGAAATAATCCGGTGTCATCTGAGACAGACTTTGATCCATCAGGCCCACCGCAGCATGCACGACCCCGTGAATGGCTGGCGCCAATGATTTGATCTGGCGATAAGCCTCCTGCAAGCTGTGCTTGTCGGCTGCATCCGCAGAAATATACAGCGGTTCGGTTCCCAATCCGCCAAGGCGTCTGCATAGCTCTTCAATCCTTGCATCGACTGCCCTTCGGCCAATCCAGATAAGCCGCGCCTGATAGCGCCGAATCATATATTCACTCCATGCTTCCCCAATGCCGCCCGCACCGCCAATAACAACGTAGACGCCATTTTTTCTGAATGCTTCATGCGTGTTACCGAGCGTGTCACCCATAGAGCAGACGCTCACAAGTATACGTTCATACCTTTTTCCATTCCGCCGGGCGCGCGTATTCCCATCCCATATCCCTGGGAAATGGCGTTCGGGATGTGCTCCAATATCATGGATATCATCCACATCCAGATGGCAGATCCTCCAATCCGGCATTTCCTTGGCGAGGGAACCTGCGAGTCCGCTAATTCCGGCGTGCGCAGGGTAGATGGCTTCTCCGGCTAATACGTTGCAAGCCCTCTCCGTTATCATGGTCAGATCGAGTCTACGTGCGTCGTAGCCCAGATTCAACAAGACTTTAATGAGGAGAAATGTCTGAAACAATCCCTGGTTCTGCTCATTGATCACTTCCACAGCATGCTCCGGTCCGTGAACAATGCTTGAGGGCGGCACAATCCAGACCAGACGGCTGATTACGTCATGGCGCTTTAACTCAAGTTCTAGTTCTGTTTCTGAGGCATTCCCTTCAACCGCAACAGGTCGCAGGTAGGGATGCCATTGCTGAATGACGTGCTGCTGCCTCGACGTCCCGCCTACGATAATCCCCGAACCACCGAAAGACATGGACAGAGGTTCGGTTACATCGGGACTGGCCGATACTTCTCTCCAACCTGGCGCATAAGTCATCGCTCCCGAGAGCGGAATTGGTGTCAGTGTCTGCTTCTCCGAGGTGGCGTAAGCTATTGTTTCATACGGAAGTGGCTTCGCAAGTGTATTGGACTCTTCCTCAAAAAAGCTGGACGGTTCCCCGGGGGACGGTGTGTGCAAAATCGTCAGCCCTATGAATTGCAGGATTGTTTTTCCCTGCTCGTCACACAGATCGATCTGCACTTTGCTGGCTGTTCCGGATGAATCCTGCTCCGGTAAAAGACGCACCCATGCCCAGACGGAATCCGGGCAGTCTCGATAGATTACAGCCTGATCCAAGGAAAATGGGGTAACTCCCCCTTCCTTAAATTGCGACAATCCGATGCATGCCTGTATAGCTGAATCCACCAGAGCCGGATGCAGACCGTACTCATCAGCCGTGGATGCAAGAGATGACGGCAGTTTCAATTGTGCGAGGACTTGCCCCTCTCCAATATGAAGACGCTGAATCCCTTGATGACCCGGTCCGTAAAACAGGCCGGACTGCTCAAAGAAACGGTAACATTCAGCAGCCGTCATCGTTTGTTTTCCACATTGCAACAGCAAGGATTCCAGATCGATCGTTGGATAGGAAGCTGCTTGACGAGTGGACGTCGAGATCGTGCCTATATGATGTACATTTCGTTTGGATGGTTCGGATCTCACGGTTCTCGGGTTGTATTCCCCGCTGGTTATTTCATAACGAAGCTCCCCTGTATCCAGCGGAGTCAATCCCAATTGCGCCTGAAGCCTGTCCGGTGTGACTGAATGCAGTTCCATCCCCAGCGGCACAGTCCAGTAGATGTCGCGAATAACAATAACCCTGTCCTGCCGGGATGTATCTGTCGGAATCACCTGTTCCACCGCTGCCCTGGCCATTTCGAGGCAGGCGGCCCCTGGCATGATTTTACGATTGTGAATGACATGATCATTTAGAAAAAATTCCTGTCCGCTCCACTCTGAACTGAAACGAATCCCTTGCAGATCCGATGTATTTCGCTGGAGAAGCGGGTGAAGATAAGATGTCGGTACAGGTTGTCTCGATTTTCGCTCCTTCTGTTCAGGCACCCAATAACGTTTTGTGGCAAACGGATACGTGGGCAGACTGATTCGCTGGGGCGCCATTCCTGTGTAACCTTCAGACCACGGAACCTCAAGCCCCTTCACCCAAAGGTCCAGCAGCTGTCCATACTTGCGTTTGCGGACCCAGCTTTTTACCGTTTCCTGCATATCTGCATCCTCTGCCAGTGCAGCGATGGAGGCTCTGTGGGACTTTAGTTTTCCGCGATAGATGTTTTCGGCTTTCTCCGGATTAACCATATAGGCATCGAGCCGTTCTTTTAATTCAAGAATGGAATCTGCCAGAAAAGCCAGTCGCTCTTCCATCGCCGCACGCCCTGTCTGAAGTGTGTACGCGAGCTGAGGCAGATGACGATCCTCATATCGTCCCGATTGCAGCGCCACCAGCAATTGCCGAGCCTGTTCCTGAAGTCTCTCTTCGGTTTTGGCTGACAGTACGATGCATACAGAAGTAGCTTTGTTCATTGAGTCCCCGTGAGCCGGATGAAGGGTTCTATCCGAATCGGCTGCCGATTCAGCCGGAATATACTCTTCAAGCAGCACATGTGCATTTACGCCTCCGAATCCGAAGGAACTCACTCCTGCACGTCTTGGCAGCACTCTCCCGGCAGAGTCATTGAGCGCTTCCCATGCTTTGTTTTCATCGACGATGTAAAAAGGACTTCCTTCCAATTGAATGTAAGGGTTAGGTCTCTCATAATGAACTGTCTTGACGAGCGTTTTGTATTTCATTTGCAGCAGTACCTTAATGACCCCGGCAATGCCCGCGGCAAGCTCCAGATGTCCAATGTTGGTTTTGATAGAGCCCAGTCCGCAGGAGGCTGAGGTTGTTATATTTAGTTCCACGTTTGCAAGAGTCTCCTGAAACGCGATCTTCAAGCCATTAATTTCAATGGGATCACCAAGTGGCGTGCCTGTTCCGTGAGCCTCAATGTATCCTATGGTAGAAGGGTGCACACCAGCCTTTGAATACACGGACTTAATCAAGTCGGCCTGAGCTCGAGGGTTCGGTGCTGTGAGCGATGCGGCCCGTCCACCGTGATTTTCATCCGTAGCACGAATCAGGCCATATATGTGGTCACCGGCTTGCTCAGCGGCTCGTAACCCTTTCAGAAAAATCATGCCAACGCCTTCTCCGCGTACATATCCGTTAACCCCATCGGAGAACGTTTTACACCGTCCATCGGGACTCAGCATACCCGCTTTATTGAAACTGATATGATAGTCCGGGTCCAGAATGGTATTAACGCCACCCACTACAGCAGTTTCACAGTCACCATTTCGTATCGCCTGAACAGCCCTGTGAAGTGCCACCAGCGAACTGGAGCATGCCGTCTCCACGGGTTCGCTCGGACCGTGTACATTCAGGAAAAAACTCATTCGGTTAGGACCTACGGAAGCCACATGGCCTGTCGAAGTATATCCTTCGATTACGGTATCCGCCTGTGCCAACAGACGATGATACCCGCTGCTCGCAGTGCCAACAAAGATACCCATTTTTGAACCGGACAAGCTCGGTGGTGCATAGCCCGCATCTTCGATTGCTTTCCAGGCATACATCATCAAAAGCCGCTGCTGCGGGTCCATCAATTCCGCTTCACGCGGGGAAATGCCAAAGAAGCCAGGATCAAATTCGGCGACACCCTCCATAAATCCGCCCCATTTGATGTTGGTTTTATTGTGAGCCTGATCGGGGTCTCCATAAAAGGCTCTCCAGTCCCACCGATCCGGTGGAATTTCCGAGATGCAATCCCGTCCCTGAAGCAGGTTATTCCATAAGGCATCAATGTCCTTCGCCATCGGAAAACGGCCGCTCATGCCAATAATGGCGACGGGTTCCAGTTCCTTATGATTTTGATGATCGGATTCAGGCAGGCTGGATTCTCTATGGCGTTCGGAGGATGATATTGAACCTTCCATTTGTCCTTTCTGCTCAGATGAATCTTCTGTTTCCTTCTCCTGTGGTGAGTCATCAGCATGCAGTCCCTCGGTGTCCATGTGCTTCTCAGGCAAAAGTGTATCCCACTGTTTCGGATAGGCTCCGACAAGATGTCCTGTTAAAGACCTTAAGGTGGAGTGCTCAAAGAAAACAGTAGGTGTAAGTTTAAGCGCATAGTGCTCATTAAGAATACCGGCGAAATCGGTAAACGAAATGGAATCGAATCCATATTCGCCAAATTCCACATCTGGAAAGATGTCGGTCCGGTTTACCTGCAACAACTCTGACATATGATCCGTTAAAGCGTCTTGGACCCTGGAAACGAGCAGCCGTTTTCGCTCATCCCCTGTCGGCCCTGTTCGTTCTTTCGACTCGGGGACGTCGCTTGGGACGGCAACAGACGTCATGGATTGTGAAGGAGCTGTGGACATGTTCCATATCGACGGCTGATCCACCGAACCTGCGAAATCTGACATCACACCTGACAGAAATACGTCCGGTTCACCGTAAAAAGCCAGCACTTGGGATGAACCGCTGTTCAAGGCCATATGCAACAGCTTGATTCCGATCGAGGTGTCCATCGGCTGCATTCCCCATTGGCGGCGTATTTTCTGCTCCGCTGCTGCCCCTGGTTGCATGCGTCCTTCCCTCCAGAGCGGCCAGTTGATTGCGAGCGTTGTGCCGTTTCGCTGTCCGTTCCGAACCAGGGCATCTCGGTATGTGGCATAAGCATCCATGAAAGCATTCGCACAGGCGTAATCCGCTTGACCCGAATTGCCTGTCACAGCAGCGAGCGAAGAGAAAAGGACAAAAAAATCGAGCGCCATATGGGCGGTCGATTCATCAATCCATATCGTGCCATCCACTTTGGGAGCCAAGACGGACCGCAGTTCTTTTGAATCTTTGTGCCGTAAGGCACGATCTTTCACGACACCTGCAGCATGAATAATGCCGTTCAGCTCACCGTAATCAGACTGAATTTCCTGTACCAGTCTCCGAACTGCTTCACGGGAAGTAATGTCCGCTTTCCTGTAAAGCACGTGATTTCCGTTCAATTGAAGCTGTTGAAGATGGGCCTGCTGCTCGGCGTTTGGAGTCGAGCGACCATTTAACAGAATCGTGGCGTTCCTGATCTGACTGACAAGCGTCCGCGTCAATGCTAATCCGAGTCCGCCGATGCCTCCGGTTATCAGATATACCCCACCGTCTTTCCAGGACAATGAATTGCCAGCGGAGTGAGCAGACAGCTCATGCCAGACCCTTGTCTGCCTGATGCCGGAAGCCGGATAGCGGGCAATTACGTTTTCTGAATGACGACTCTCTGAAGCCACTTTATCAATCAGTTCTCCTGTTTGTATGGAGGAGTGCAGCTGAATGAGCTGGCATGTCAACTGTCGATGCTCTCTTGAAGCCGTCAACAGCATTCCGGCAAGACCATTGAGCAGTCCGCCCTGCCCCTCTTCCTCGAAAGGAATAACGAGCTGAATAAGTGTGCTTCCGGTTTCCGTGTTCACCATTTGACTGATTTCTTCGAGCAGGTGTGCAGCTGATTCAGTAAAAAAGCTTGCAAGCGGGTGCAGCAATGCATTATCTTGCTCCAATCGCTCTGCGGATGCAAATGCGTCCATTGCCAGTCGCACGCAGCGAGCATGAGGGAACGATTCACGCAATGAAGATAGCTGCCCTGTAAAATGATCCGAAATCAAGATCAGATGGCTGTTGTACTGAACGGCTGATTGGTCGGAAGAGATCTCAAGCGGCTTCCATTCCGGCACCATTAGAATCGGCCTCACGTTTTCTTCCTTCTGTGTATCGAAATCCTTCTCCAGAACACGCGGCGTAAATCCGGTCATGCGTATACGTACCATTCCGTCCATGTCGCACAGCTCTACATCCAGCTTGTGAATTTTGCTGTCCCGGCTGTTTCCTGAACTGTACGTGGCAACCGCCCACATCTCCGCTGTGCAGGGGCCCAGAATATCCAACTGCTCCAGCGCAAACGGCAGCGCAGGCCTGCCGGAGGCAGCCTGGTCCGTCACAATGCCGAGCAGATATCCGATGGTGACCTGAAGTGCCGAGTCCATCAAGCTGGGATGAAGAACATAATTTCCACCCGAGGCCTTCAGAGATTTTGGGAGTGACAAGTGTGCTATGACACGATCCTGTCCAACATATACGGACTGTATCCCGCGTAAGCCCGGCCCAAGGACAATGCCAGTTTGAGCGGAGGCAGCGTAAAATGCTTCGGCATGGACCGGGCTGGGTTTGCAGGTCGCAAGCTCGCTTTGAATATCCCGCTCCATCTGCACCGGAAGCTTGGCAAGCATGACTTGGCCTTGACTGTATACCTGTTTATTTTGACCGCTTTCCTTTCCTTGCTCCTGATAAATTTCAAAGTGCATCGTTTCATCACCCTCTGTCTGTTCGACAGGACGAAAACGGATGGCAAAGGACGGTGATGTTTCATCCAGAATTAACGGGGCTGACCAGATCACGTTTCTCAAGCGAATCATCCTCGAATCCAAGAAATCACCCCAGGCCGTATCTGCTGCAAAGCACACCCACTCCAAATGAGCTACACCCGGAAGCACCTTCATCCCCTTGACCAAGTGATCCTTGAAAAAGAATTCCTGACCACTGAAAGTGGACGAATATTGCAATTGCCTTACGCTGGATGTTTTTCTGTGAACAAGTGGATGCAGCACTGTTCCAAAAGCATGTTCTGCGCTCGACGGCTGTTTAACCCGCTGCATTTCTTCACGTGCCGGTACCCAGTAGTCGTCCCCTGCAAAGGGGTAAGTCGGGAGCGGGATACGCCGTGCAGAGATTGGAAACAGCTTGTCGAAAGAAAGATCGTAGCCCTGGACATACATTTCGCAGAGGGCTGCCAAATGCTCCAGATAAACAGACGAATCCTCCGTTTCCCGGCATTCCCTTATACATTCGGCGGCGTATCGCTTCAACGAGGCGTTGCCGCGCTGTTCATTTCGATTAACGAACCCGCTGGTTACTGAATTGCTCTCCCCTTTTGCAAGCCACTCACTCAACTGATCTGCAAGCTGCTCCCCGTTGCGGGCAATGCAGATCATCCGATGGGCCAAATGAGGTCTACCTGTAAGTAATGTATAACTCATATGCAGGCTTTCCACCGCGGAGTTTTCCTTCGCATAGGACACAAGCTGCTCAGCTTGCTGACGTAGTTGGTCCGCAGTACGGGCTGACAGTGCAATCAGATATCCGGGCCGCAGGTCGGAACTGGCTGCCGGACGCGGGGGTGCCTCTTCAATGACCATATGAGCATTGGTTCCGCTGAATCCAAATGAACTGATCGCAGCCCTTCTCATCTGTCCTTTTTCCGTGTCCCATGGCTTGGTCTCCGTATTGACATAAAAAGGGCTGTTGCCGAACGTAATGTTGGGATTGGCCTTTTCCATATGCAGCGAAGCTGGAATACGCTTGTGACGCAAGGAAAGTAATACCTTGATCAATCCCGCAATGCCTGCTGCAGTTGCCAGATGCCCGATATTGGTTTTGATGGAGCCTAGCGCACAGTATTGTTTCTGATCCGTATATGACGAGAAGGCGTTAGTGAGCGCCTGGAACTCGATCGGGTCCCCGAGCCGGGTTCCGGTTCCATGCGCCTCTACCAGCTGAATGCTGGCCGGATCGATCCCAAAGCGATCATAGACCTGTTTCTCCAGAGCAGTCTGCGATTTGGCACTTGGTGCGGTAATTCCGTTGGTCGTACCGTCCTGATTGATGCCTGTTCCGCGAATTACGCCATGGATGTGATCTCCATCACGTACAGCATCACTGAGTCGTTTCAGCAGAACCGCTCCAGCTCCTTCTCCTGGCACAAAACCGTCTGCCCGTTCATCAAACGTATGACATCGCCCGGTGGTTGAGAGCATGCCGGCACGGTTGGCATCCATATAGAACTGGGGAGTCGATTGAATAAACACCCCGCCCGCAAGCGCCATTTCTGTTTCCCTGGCCCACAGCGACTGACACGCCAGATGAATGGCCACCAACGAGCTGGAGCAGGCGGTATCTACCGCAATGGCAGGACCTTTCAAATCGAGATAATAGGCGATCCTGGCCGGAATGATGGACCCGGCTTTCCCCCAGAACGACTGAGCCGGAGGCTGATCACCCATCAGCTGTCCATAATCCATTTCCGTACAGCCAACGTATACGCCGCATTTGCGACCCTGCATGGAATCGCCGGCATAACCGGCATCCTCGAATGTTCTCCAGGCTTCCTCCAGAAAAATCCGTTGCTGAGGGTCCATGTAGGCCGCTTCTTGCCCGGAAATGTTAAAAAAGAGTGGATCAAACGCATGAATGTTATCCAAAAAGCTGCCCTGGTCGCAAAAGGAAACATCCGCTCCATAATGCTTGGCAAGATTCCAGCGCTGCTCACGTTGGATCAGGTCATCTCCCTTTTCGAGATGCGACCACAATTCCGCTACGTCGCGCGAACCCGCAAATCGGCCGCTCATGCCAATGATCGCCACCGGCTCATACGTTGTCAGCTCTTCACTTTCGTTTCCCAATCCGTCACGTTCAATCCGGGCTCGGTTGGTGACACTGGCAGAATCGGCTGGAAGAGCGGCAGCGGCATGCTGATAGCGCATATATTCCGGCACGCTGATGACAATTTTGCCGATATTTTTTCGTTGATCCATACAACGGTAGGCTTCCTGCAATCTGTCCATCGGGAATGTTTGACCGATCAGGGGACGGATGACCTCTTCTTCTACCCACTGCATCATCTCTTGCCTGTATTCCGCGAGCATTTCCGGCTGCTCCATGCCCAGCTTGCGCAGATCCAGACTGTAGAAGCTCTGGTTGTGATTAAGTCCCGACAGATTTACTGCATGGGCGCTTTTCAGAGCTGTCATCGCGATCTCAATGTATCTTCCGTTCCGAGCAAGACAGTTTAGTCCTTTTTGCAGCGCCTCGCCTGGCAGGGTATTTAGAATGACGTGTACCCCTTCTCCGTTCGTGAGCCGCTCTACTTCCTGTTCAAAGTCCGTAGTGGCATAGTTGATTACATGGCTGGCGCCCATTTCGCGCAAATAATCCAGCTTGTGCTGCTTGCTGGCCGTGGCGAAAATTTCTGCACCAAGATGGCGGGCAAGCTGAATGGCTACAAGTCCGACACCTCCGGTTGCCGTTTGGATCAAAACCCGTTCGCCGGGTTGAATATTGGCTTTGCGAAAGGCGGCAATGACGGTCATGGCTACGACGGGCAGCGAGCAAGCTTCCTCATGAGTGAGCCGATCAGGCTTGGCAAACACTTGCTCCGCTTTACATGTGATGGCGGTGGCATGCGCTCCGAGAGAGGCATCTGCATAGAACACTACCTCATCACCGGTTTTTACCGTTGTAACGGAGGCCCCTGTTTCGACTACAATACCGGCTGCCTCAAAGCCTGGTGTAAAAGGATACGGCGGCATGGTCGGATACAGGCCACGAATACAGAGCAAATCCCCAAAATTCAGGGAAAACGCTCTGACCGAAATGCGCACTTCGTCAGGCTGCAGCTCCTGTACAAGGAGCTGATGAAGCTGAAGATCACTGATCTTCGAGGGGCTGTTAATATGTGTCCGATAAAAATAAGAACCCGAGGTCTTGTCATTGATTCGGGTATTACGTGCTTCCGCTTCGCTGCTGTCCACAAAGGGAGCCGGTGGATAATTGACAGATTCGGAAGGGAGCGGTGTGCCCGGAAAAATGGTTGTCGTTTTATCTGATGCCATGGTAGCTGCCAACTCCGGCTCCAAAGCCTGACTCTGCAAGAGCAGCGATTCGATCGTTTTTCCGTTTTCCTGCAAAATGTGTTCTGCCAGACGATCCACATTGTTATAGTCGAACAGGACGGTCGTTTGCAAGGTCAGTTTGCACTTCTGATTAAGCACGTTGACCAGATGTACGGCAATAATGGAATCGACGCCATAGTCCGAGAAGCTGCGATTGTTCTGGATTCTGGACTGTTCCATCTTCAAGTCCTCTGCGATGCTTTCACGGATCGCCTTTTTCACAAACTGTTCAGTCATCTCCGTGGTGATGATTCTATGTTCCGCAGCGGTCTGCTCCTGTTCATAGAACGACCCGCTCTGGTGTACGATATCGGCAGGACGACTGGGTTGAAAAACGTTTTTAACAATAGGTACAGAAACGTTAGCCCGAATAACGATACCGTCACTTTTGGCGGCAATGATGTGCTGTCCATAGCGGTCTGCCTGTTCTGACGGGTAATGAACGGAATGATAGCCTTCCCGCTGAAGCATCTTTTTCCAGTTTGCGGCGGACAAAGCCGGACATCCCGGGATGCGGACATTCGCATCCGTGTACTGCCACCAACCCTCCAGCAGTCCAAAGGTCAGGTGATTTATTACGGTTTTGCGCGTAATCTCGTTTAACAGCAATTGCCCATCCTTTTTGAGTGATGCCTTGATCATGCGAAGTGTGTCTCGGATATCGGGGGTGGTATGCAGTACATTGCTCGCAATAATGAGATCATAACTCCCCGGTTCAATGCCTTGCTCGGCAAAAGGAATTTTCAAATCGGCAATTCTGTATGTCAAATAAGGTACCGAGGGGCCATACTGCTGCTCAGCATGCATGAGAAAGGCACGGGATATATCGGAATAACAGTATTCCTGTATCTTGTGTGCGACGGGTTTTAACTTTTCAAAAACGACTTCGCTTGTGCCTCCGGTACCGGCGCCGATTTCCAGAATGCTTACTTTCCTGTGTTCTGTTATCTCGGACGTATATTCACTGATCACGCTCAGCGCCTGTTCCGCAAGGATTTCGTTGAAATAATCGGCAATGGCATGATGTTTATAAATACCTTCGACCATATGCATCGACGAGTCGGGAAACATCACCTCGGTAGCGGCCCTATGTCCTTTGAGAATGTCAGGGAGAGCACGAATCGTCGAATCGGCCAACCTTGCATAGGCACGCACATCGGGATGCGAGATCCAGCCCGGAAGTCTGCTCTCCCATTCCGTCCAGGATAACCGTGTCCAGGCCGCAATCTCTTCTGATCGGAGGTTTTCAACCGAACGAGGCAACTCCTGGGCATATTCGGCAAGCATCAGGCGACTTTCGATCAGCCATTTTTGATAGAATGGACGGACCGATTTTTCAAACACAAAATGTTCATCCATACATCCTGCATTGTGCAGCTGCCCCCATAATAACCGAATAAGAAGCCGTTCGATGCTGCTCATCTGCTCCTGAACCGAATCCATATGTTCTGTAATGATCATCTACTACACTCCCTTTGCATATCGGTCAATGTGCACTTGGTCTAACGATATACCGTTAACAATTGATTTTCATTTAGTACAAGCATTTCGGGTTTACGGGTCATCTTGAGTATGACGGCCTGTTGCAGGGAACCTGACATCAGCCATTCCAGTATGGGATGGGCTTCCTCCGCTTCGATGGAACCAATGCCTTTCTGCTGCATGCTTTGCCTTACCTGCTCAGATACGACCGAGCCGACGCTGCCCCAATATCCCCAGTTGACCACTTTGATCCGTCCAGGCCATTTCCTGTTCATCTGCGAGGCCAGGGCATCGGCATAACAGCAAGCAGCTACATAGTTGCCCTGACCTGGCAGTTTCATATAGGAGTTCAACGAAGAGAAAAACAAGACAAAATCGGGTTGTTTCCGAAGCCGACTCATTAATGCATTCACTTGTTCACTAATTTGAACTTTGGCAGATAGCACGTTGTTGAAAATCTCCTCATCCATACGCGCCAGACTTCTGTCAGACAACACTAGTGCAGAGTGGATTATTCCATTCACCCGTCCAAACCGCTTTATGACAGACTCATAAGCCTGTTCCAGACGACCGGGGAGCGAAGCGTCTGCCTGGATATAAAGAGGCTCAGGCCCCAATTGGCTCAACTGTTCGATTTTACGGCGAATTTCGGGACTCAGAGGGCTTCTTCCTAGCCAGATGACTCGGGCTTGGTAGGTCGCAATCATATAACGTGTCCAGACTTCGCCGATTCCTCCGGCTCCGCCGATAACCAAATAGACCCCTCCCTGCCGATAAGCGGCTAGTGGAACGGAATCGTATTCTACAGGCACCAATTCCTGGCGATACCATTCCTGATCCCGCCACACATAAGAGTTTCCGTGGGGGTTCGGTGTCATATCTGCGATAGCATCCAATGGGAGAATTTCGCCGCCATTCAGATCAATGACGCGAATGGCCCAATGGGCATATTCCTTAGCAAGTGAACCCGTCAACCCATGAATGGCTGCCTGGTCCGGGTCGATGAACTCATCAAAGGCGAGCGCCTGCCCATTCGATGTAATGACCGTAAGGTGAAGACTTCTGGAGCCGTATCCCAGGTGCAGAAGGCTTTTGACAAACCTGAAGAAACGAGTAAGTTCGGGTACGAAGCTTTCCTGCTCTTCCCTGTTTGTTTCTGTCATACGTTTCTCTGACGGTCCGGGGCGACAAATCCAGATCATATGATCGCAATCTCCTTCGGCAGCGAGCATATCCGCCATCTGTGCCACAGATGTTTGTCTCGGAAGGGCAATCTTTCGAAAGGTTTTTCCTGTCGGGAAACGGATGTTCATGTCGGCATTTTCGCAGAGAATCAGGAGTCTTCCCGCCGAATACGCATCAGTGCCGGAAACGTCTTCACTTGATGATTGCTGCTCTAATGGGGCCCACACCGTTGTAAGAACAGCCAGTTTAGCATCATTTTCGGCTGTTTCCTCGCCGGTCCAATCCTGCTGGGATTGGGGGGTGGCAGCCCACTTCCGCAACGCCAAACCTTCAAACTTCGCGCAAAGCAATCCACCCTCACTATAGAGCGCAAGGTCATAACGAGGCATAGAATTCTCAGGGCCACTGCCCGTGGCATAATTAACTTCTACCCACATCACTGAAGAACATGGTCTGTAAATCTCCGCCTGATGCAGTGCATATGGCAGCCAGGGTTCCGGTGAAAGACCTTCTTCCTGGCTCAAATCCATAGCAAGTGCAAGACAGGCCTGAAAAGCCGAATCTAGCAGGGATGGATGGAGTCCGTATGCCTCCAGGCTTTCTGTACCCGTCATTGGCATGACTAGTCGTGCCATAACGCTGTGCTGTCCTGTATACAAATGTGAGATGCAGCGGTGAGTGCTTCCATAAACCAGACCTATACGAGAAAAAATTTGATAACTGTGATCAGGTGAAATGATCTTATTGCCATGTCGCTTATGCCAATCAGCAGGTTGGAATAAAGGCTTGTCCCCTGTGGAGCGGATCAGGGAAACGAATCCTTGACTGCATAATACGGGTGGAGCCTCAGCCTTCGCATGGCTCGTAATTTCAAATCGGTACCCCTGCTGGTGTCGCTCGGCATGTAATTCAAGATGTACAGACAACAATTGATCCTCTACAGATGCGGGATGCAGCCATACCAGATCATGCAGACGAATATGATCGTTTCCGTTTTCCTGTCTGTTGTGTTCTTCGGGCGGCAGGGAATGCCGCAGAGCTGCTGCAGCCATCTCCAGATGGGCCGCTCCAGGTAAAATGTTCACCCCTCTTACTTGATGATCACGCAGAAATGATTCGTTTCCGGTAAAACGTGAGCTAAACCGCTGGCTGCCCAAATAACTGGAGTTTTTATGCAGCAGCGGATGAAGCCATTCTGTTTGGCTTGGCGCTACGACGTTCGCGGTTACGAAGCCTTCATTCACCGGTGAGGAGGAGGATAAAGAAGGTATCATGTAGTGCTCTTCCGCAAAAGGGTATCCCGGCAGGCTGATTCGCTGTGGTTTAACCGTTCCATACCACTGCTGCCAATCCAGCTTCATTCCCTGAACCCACTGTTCCAGAAGCCGAACCGTTTTTCGTTTGCGCATCCAGCTGGCTGCCAGTTCCTGCATATCGTCATCGTCTACAAGCCGATTGTCATTCCGTTCAATATTGATCTCTCCGGTGAATATCTGTTCATGTGCCGTTTCCCCAGTGAGATACGCCTGCAATTTGACTAGCATCTCCTTGATGGTATGCGCCGCGAAAGCGTATCTGCATTCCATCTCTTCTCTTCCGGTTTGCAACGTGTAGGCGATCCGGGCGAGATGTAAGTCCGTATAAGCGTTATCTTGAACGGCCTGCGCAAGCTGTCTCACCCTTATCTTGAGTCGATCTTCGCTTTTTGCGGATAGGACAATCATTACTGGTGTATTGAAATCTCCTACCGCTGCCGATTCCTGGTCTATGTGGTTGTTCGCCCTGTATTCTTCAAGGATGACATGGGCATTGGCACCGCCTGCTCCGAATGAGGAGATGCCCGCAATCCGCGGATATTCTCGCCTGCCTTCAGGTGTATCCAATACGGGACGAACCCATGGGGACATGTGCTGCTGAACGCGAAATGGAGTTTGACTGAACCGGATATTCGGGTTACTGCTCTCTGCATGCAGTGAAGGCACCAGGCAGCCGTGACGCATTTGCAGCAATATTTTGCTGATCCCGGCGATGCCGGCCGCACTCTCGGCATGACCGATGTTCGACTTGACCGAGCCGATTGCACAAAATTGTCTATCCGCTGTATGTTTCTCAAATGCCCTGCGCAAGCCCTCGATTTCAATCGGGTCACCCAGTGCAGTGCCGGTGCCATGTGCCTCAATATAACTGATGGTACGGGCATCCACTCCAGATCGTGAGATGGCATCGCTGATTACCTTTGCCTGCTGGCCGGGATTGGGCACGGTGTACCCTTTTGTTTTGCCTGCTGCATTAATCATGCTTCCTTTAAGGATGCCGTAAATGAAATCCCCGTCGGCCTCCGCCAGATGAAGCGGCTTGAGCAGCAATGCACCAACACCTTCCCCGTCCACAAAACCGTTGGCTTCCTCTCCAAAAGGACTGCACTCGTTGCCCGGAGACAGCATGGTTTTTTCGGATAACCTGACATAATGAACCGGGTCAACGATCAGATTCACACCGCCTGCGATGGCTAGGTCGCAGGTGCCGTTGCGCAGACTTTCCATTGCCAGGTGAATGGCCGTCAAGGAGGAAGAGCATGCCGTATCCACGGCCAGACTTGGACCCGTGAAATTAAACGTGTAGGATACCCGATTGGCTACGGACCAAAAGGAAGCTCCCGTAGGATAGTTGCCATTCATTACGCCTGCGTACACACCGACTGTACCCGCATCGGCAAGAGCTTGAGGCGTATAACCTGCATCTTCAATGGCAACATAGACCGTTTGCAGGAACTGCCGCTCCTGAGGGTCCATTTGTTCGGCCTCCTTAGGAGAAATGTGGAAGAACAACGGGTCAAAGTGATAGATACCACGAATAAATCCTCCCCACCTGCTGTAAGACGTTCCTTTTTGTCCTTTCTCCGAATGATAGTGGGTTCTCCAATCCCAACGTTGTGAAGGTATTTCAGTAATGCAATTTTTGCCCTGCATCAAATTATTCCAAAATTCTGCCATATCATCAGCCTGAGCGTAACGCCCGGCAAGCCCGATGATGGCTACTTCACCTGTTGCCTCAGATGGTCGTTGCTGCTTGTAACTTTCAGTTAGGGGAAGGGCAGCTTCTGCCGAAAATTCACCCATATTCAGTTCAGGCTCCGGGTCATGTTGCATTTTCGTTAACCCAAGCATCGAGATCAGTTCAAACTTGCGTTTTTCCACAAAATGGTTGACCAATGCGTCAAGGGTTGTATATTCAAAAAAGAGCACGCTGCTCACATGCTCCCCCATTTCCTTATTTAGTTGTTCAGTTAACTGAATAATGAGAATCGAATCCAGCCCATACATTTCTAGAGCTTCCGCGGGATCGATCTGCTCCGGCTCCACATCCAGAATGGCACCGATTATCTTTTGTAAATACATCATGCATGCTTGCTTTAATTCCCTGTCATCTACAGGAGGGTCTTCCTGGGCTAACGTGTTGAGGGCTGGTTCTAGTTTTTGAACTGTAATCGTTTCTTGTGGCTGTAGAGGCTCTTCCCTTCCAGCTGTGGGTTGCGTCTCAGCCGCTGGTGAAAAGGCGAGTTTCTGCCGGACCATTCCGTCGCTCGCTGCTCTTATAATTTGCTGGCCCAGTCCTTCGGCGGTGGATGCCGGAAATTGTACGTCAAAGTAGCCCTCCAGTTCCAGTGCCGCTTTCCACTGATCGGGATGCAGCAGCGGAGTGCCGGGAATACGCACCTGTTCGTCTTCGAACAGCCACCACCCGGTCAACAAGCCAAACGTGACGTGGTTAAACAGGGAATCCTCAATAATTTCGTTGATTAGCAGTTTACCTTTCAAGGTCAACAGCGCTTTGGCATTGCGCAAAGTATGACGGATCTGACGTGTGGCGTGCAGTACATTGGTAGCCACGACCAGGTCATATCGTCCCGCTTCAATTCCCTGAGAATGCAAGGGCTCTTCAATATTGAGCAGGCTGTACGTCAGGTAGGGGTAATACGGCCCATATTGTTTCCTTGCATGCTGCAGAAAAGATTTGGAGACATCCGTGTAACAGTATTCCTGAATAAGTTCACGGTAGGGCTCGAACTTTTGAAACAGCATGGAGCTTGTCCCTCCAGTTCCCGCGCCGATTTCAAGAATGCGGATCTTGCGATTTCCATGCCTGGAGAAATCCCTGATCAGCTGGGTGGCCTCATCTGCAAGCCGTGCATTGAAATAATCTGCAATTGAATTTTGCTTGTATATTCCCTCCACTCTTGACATGGAGCCACCCGGAAACATGATCTCTGTTGCGGACTGTTTGCCTGTAACAATGTCGGGCAGCGCCCGGATCATCACGTCAGCGAGATCCACCCTTGCTCTCATTTCTGGCTGTGTAATCCAGCGTTCCTTGTGTTCTTCCCATTCAGACCAAATGGTGTTTCGTTCGAATTCACCAAGTTCGGGGTTACGCTGAAGAATGCGAAGTGTGTGGTCCATCCATCGATGGTATGCAGGAAGCAGTCCTGGATAAGAAGTGCAGTGCGAAGCTCCTGCCATTGTTCTAACATCTCCAAGCTGTTCCATCTGAACAATCAACAGTTGCATCAGCATCTGGTTTAATGAATTCCACAGCTTGTGCTGTAAGGATAACCGCTCGTTATCTTGCATGATTTCGCCCTCCTGTTGGATTACACGTTTCATGCCTAATGATATACTGTCATGAATTCTTGCTCGCTGATCGCGTATGGTTTTGCCTCACCAATGATGTTGACCAGTCCCAGTTGAGGAAGTGAACTGGCCAGAAGCAGTTCAAGCGCAGCCATCGCTTCGGGAGGCTCAATCGAGCCAATGCCCTGTTTGGTCATCCGCTCACGATAAGCTGGAGAAGCCACTGTTCCGGTGCTTCCCCAATACCCCCAATTCATGGTTTTAACAGGGTAATGAAGACGACGATGAAGCCACTGGGCGAATGAGTCCTTGAATGTACACCCGGCCGCATAATTGCTTTGCCCGGCAGGTGTGACAAACGCATTGATGGAGGAGAAAAACAGCATAAAATCAAGCGGTTCCTTCTCAAAGACCTCGAGCATTCCCGCGCATACGTTGACTTTTGCATATAATCCTTCATTGAATTGTGACAAGTCCATTTTCATTACACTGCTGTCTCTGAGTGCGATGGCAGCATGAATAACACCATGAATGGTTCCATGGCGTTGTTTGATCAGCTTGTAAGCCTCATGCAAGGCCTCAGGACTGCCTGCATCTGCTGATATATATTCTGGAGCCGGACCCGTTAGAGCAAGTCTTTCCTGCTCTTTGACAATATCGGGGTTAAGCGGTGTTCGTCCGATCCAAATGATCTGAGCGTTGTAGCGACTAATCATATACTCACTCCATACTTTACCCAATCCGCCAGCACCCCCTACAACGACATATACGCCGCAGCGGCGATAAGCCGATTGCTGGATGGAAGGCAGCTTAACAGGCAGCAGTTCGCAGCGATGCCACTGTTTGGCCCGATAGACAGTCAGATTGCTCCAAGTGTTCTCAGGCACAATGGGCATGTCACTCAGCGATGGCAGACTTCGATCTGCAAAATCCAGATCGACTACCCGGAACGTCCAGTTTTTGTATTCTTTGGCCAAAGAACCAAGAAAGCCATGTATGCTTGCATGAAGCGGATGCACTTCATCCTGAGCATGAATGGCTATGGCACTAAAAGTAACTACGGTCCATTGGAGAGGGCTTCTGTCGTACCCCAGCTGCAATAGACTTTTGACCAAACTGAATAAAATAATCACGCCTTCCTCCTGGCTCTGAGTGATCGCGCTGGCATCCTTCCCTTCTGCGCTGCCCAAACCCGAGACCCACACCAGATGGTCAAGCTGTCCGCATTTTTCCAGTCTTTGGGCCGTTTGCTCCACAGTTTCGCCAGGCTTCATCATTATCAGCGAAGCCCCCGGATAGTGCTGTCTCACCTCATCCAGGTATCCGCTCACTTCTGCTGTCTGTGCAACAATGAGGGCCGTTCTGAGGCTCTCGAAAGAAATCCTGCTGTCTTTCTCCGATGGAAGCACACTCCACACAGGAGCCAGCAACGCTGTACCAGGTGGAAAATCTTCGTGCAAATCCCTGGTGATCGTTGCCCGCTCCGCATCCTGTATCACGTGCTGCTGCCTTTTCTCTCCCGGCATGCTGCGGCACATGTAATTCCGAATCCGGACACAGACGGTTCCCTCAGCATCCATTAGATCCATGTCCAACTTCGCCACGTTCCCTCCCATTGGACCAGCATCACTGAGACGTACATGCACCCACATCTCCGCTGTACATGGTAACAAGCAATCCATTTCTTCCATATAAAAAGGGAGCTTCGTTTCCTTCTCTTGATCCTGCAGGGTGGCGTTATCGTCAAGCAATAACATCGCCGTCTGCAAGACGCCATCCATCATGCTGGGATGCAGTGCATAATCCCCTAATGTATGCTCTATATGGGAAGGTATGTTCAGATGTGCCAGGGCCTGACCTGAACCGATGTACATTCGCTCAATCGCCTGATGACCTGGTCCATATTCCAGCCCCTGTTTTTGCAACCGACCATAGATGGTCTCACGATCAAACAACCTCTCCTCTCGCATTGCTGCAATCAGAGACGAAATATCGAGACGATCAACAGGGTCCAACGATTTCAAGGCGACACGTCCTGTTCCGCAGCTCAGACGATCTAGGGGTTCACTGCCTTCCGCACTGATTTCATATCGCAGAATTCCCCGCTCTGTGTCTTCGTAATGCAGTCGAACGGATACCTCAACCGGACTTTCATTCACGAAAATCGGACTTGTCCAGGCTGCATTTTTAATCTGGAACGTTGCAAAGGAGGAAGAAGCCGATTCGTTTACACTGTGCAAAGCCATGCGGGCCATCTCCAGATAAGCCACACCTGGAAGTACCCGTTGCCCTCGAACCCGATGATCGTTGAGAAAGAATTCATGCCCTGTAAAGTCCGAACAGAACCTCGTTTCCTGATTTGCCGAAAGATTGCGGTGAAGCATTGGATGAAGCCAATCCTTTGCTCTTTTACTTTCCGTTTCTTGGAAGGAATCCTTCGCTTTTCTACCAAAGTTGGCAGACCAACGGAATGTTTTTCTTTGAAATGCATAACGTGGCAACCGTACTTTCTGATAAGGCTCCTCTTCCGCAAGCTGACGCATATCGAGCTCCATGCCGGACAGCCATAACCGCAGTACATTTTCGTGAAATGGTAATTCCAAGGTCACTTCCTCTGCTTCTTGTCCGGCCTGCTTCATCCAGTCTGTGGCTTTTTCTGAATGAGGTAGAGGTATTTTGGGTTCCTTTTCATTTTCACTACCGGGTTGAAGGAAATCATGTAGAAATTGGACTGCGTTGTGCATTCCACCTGTCCGCTGTTGATGCTGACGAATGAGTGTGTACGCGCGTTCTGGCAGCATGAGTCCCGAATTCTGGTTCAACTGCGCTGTGATCCGTGAAAGTTTATGATGTTCCCCTGTCTCGTTCAACAACATCTCGATAATGTCTCTCCGGGTAATAACCTTATCCGCCAGAAGATCAAGCAGTTCCTGTACAGCCGGAATGTCTGACTCTTCAGATACCTGAAGCTGCCACTTTCGTTTCACCCTGCGCAGCGCATCCATGACTGCAATGCATAACACAGCCGACATGGAACGGGAAGATTCGCTTGTACTGCTACTGTCAGACGTTGGTTGCAACTGCCATGGGATGGTTGTTCCCGTACTCTCCTGCCATTCGTCATTCCATTCATTTATGTAGTTCCTGAACGTATACTGATGGGTGTATAAGCGATGCGCGCGATCCATCAATTCGTCTCGGAACCCGTTGTAAGCCTGTTCCTCCACGATCCGTACAGATTGAATCAAATCATGTACATAGGAATCATCAAAAGCAAAGGGCATGATTGGGGATGAGCTTCCCTCTTGCATGACAGGCCATATGGGGCTACACAGTCTCACTTCTTCGGCACGCTTCTGCTTGAGCAGAACGGAGATCATATCTTCAACAGAAATGTGACCTCCAACGACCCATGCAATCAGCATGCCAATTCCTGTTCCCTGAATCCACCGAGGGGCAAAACCCAGTTGAATCAAGGAAGCAGCTTGAACATATCCAGCTATAAAACAATACAGCTCTCGCCGATCTTCATGCCACGTATCCTGATAGAATCCTGCCATCAAGTCTTCCCATTCTTCCCTCATGCCGTTTGCTTTTAATGCTGCCTCGATTTGCCTTTCCACCTTCCTCAGTAATAACTGAGACGTATGTCCAGAGCATTTCAATTGGGCGTATCCCTCCCATGTGGGACTTTGAATGTTCAGATACGCTGCGGATGCTCCAATTTGCGTGCTGCCGTAACAGTCGGAATTCAGCAATGTCCTGAGCTCTTCCCGGGTATGAGCCCATCCGCCAAACCGATATTTGAAATGCTCTCTTCCTTTAAGCAGCGACAGGCTGATGGCCCGTAAAGTATCTTCTGTATTAGAATGCCTGTCGAACCACTGCTGCCAATCTGCGACATGCTCCTGCAAGCTCGCTGCCGACTTGGCAGACAGCAGAAATAATCGGGAGGACTCTCTGGATTCCTGCTGGACGGATAGCTTGGAGGGAACAAATGGTTTGGTAGCAGATTCGTAGTGTTCGACCACAACGTGGGCGTTTACACCTCCGAAACCGAATGAACTGATCCCTGCGCGCAAAGGCTGTCCCTGCTCCCGACTGTGCCAAGGCTCTTGTTTTCGTGCAACCTCCAGCGGGGTACGTGAAAAAGGAATCATCGGATTCAGTGTCTTCACATGAAGGGAGGCCGGAATTTTCCGATGTTTCATCATCATCATCACTTTAATAAGGCCAGCTATGCCCGCTGCACTCTCCAGATGACCGATGTTTGTTTTAACCGATCCGATCTTGCAGAATGACCGATCCGGGGTATAGTGCCGAAATGCCTGGGTTAATGCCTCTACCTCAATCGGGTCCCCGAGCGAGGTACCAGTCCCGTGTGCTTCGATATAGGTAATGGTGCGAGGATCAATATCCGCAGCCTTCCATGCAGCTAAAATGACATCACGCTGCGCCTCCATGCGAGGTGCCGTAATGGACAAGCTTTTCCCCGTGTGGTTGACAGCAGAGCCTTTGATGATGCCATAAACCGTATTTCCTTGCTCAACGGCTTCCTCCAATCGCTGCAGGAGCAAAACAGCAACCCCGTCTCCCGGGACGTATCCGTCCGCGCTCTGGTCAAATGTTTTGCATTGCCCTGTCGGGCTTAGCATTCTCGATTGGGAAAAGGAAACATATTTGAGCGGGTCGAGATTCAAATTCACGGCAGAAGCCAAGGCATAATCACATTCTCCCAAAATCAGGGCACGTCTCGCCTCGTGAATAGCCACGAGTGAGGAAGCGCAGGCCGCATTAATCGGCAGGCTCATGCCACTCAAATTAAACGCGTAGGAGATCCGGTTCGCAAGCAAGCTCTCATAATTGCCAATACAGGCATAGCTGTCCGCCTGTGAGGCTTCCATTTGCTGCAAATAACCCGCTGTCATCACGCCGGTATAAACAGCTGTCACCTTCTGCTGAAGCTCCGACAGAGAAATGCCCGAATCTTCGATGCAATGCCATGTATCTTCGAGGAGCAGACGCTGCTGTGGGTCCATGCTTGCAGCCTCGCGCGGGGAAATGTTAAAAAAACTGTGGTCAAAATCATATGCTCCTTCCACCACCCCGCACCATTTGCTTGAGGTTTTGCCTGTGTCATTCAAGTTTGGCGAATAAAATTGCTCCAAGTCCCAGCGTTCCGGGGGAATCTCGGAGATGGAATTGCGGCCTTGAATCAGGTTTTCCCAAAATGAATCATATCCGCCGGCTCCCGGGAAACGGCAGGCCATACCCACAACGGCAATTTCCGTCCTTTTGCTTCCCATCTGAATGTCTCCTCTCCTTTTGTATCGGCATACTGACCTTTCATCAAGGCTTCATAAGTCCCGCAAAGCGCAGCATGTGTGAAAATGACGGCGGTTTGTCACTGTATCCCGACGTAGTCAGCATTTGTTCCTTCAGCAGATTGGGACATTTGCCGATTCGACGAAAAGCAGCATTGCGAAGCGTCACAAAAGCGCGGTTCTTCACAAACCAGCAATAGGTATGAGCTGTGCTGTTGCGCTGGATGAGACGCACATATTTCCTTCTTTTTTTCTCATACAGGCGAAGCTGACTTTCCGAGCAGTCATCGGTAATGAGCGCTTCTTCCAACGTATTCGACAGTTCGACAGCACCCTGAATCGCCAGATTCATTCCCTGTCCCAGTGCCGGACTTAGAGCATGGCATGCATCTCCTAGCAGAACGGCGCCGTTAATTGCCCATTTTTCGGTATGCAGATAAAAGGCTGGAATGGACTGAACCTGTTTGAAATCCACGATCTGTGATATTTCTTGCTGCAAGTGTGGACAGAGGGACAGCAGCATGCCACGCAACGATTCGATACCGTCCTCCCGGATGCGCTGCCATATATCCTTTCGCAAAGCTAGGTAGATCCGCAGCCTTTGGCCGGGCAAAGGAAAGACTCCGCAGCTTACACCTTCGCCAAAGAAAAAGCTGGCCTCTTCCCTGGTTTGTGTGACATCGTGAAAAGTAAAAGCGAACATTTTTGCCATCTTTTCCTCATAGGGATAAAGGTGATATTTAAGCCCCAGCTGATCACGAATTTTGGACTTGATGCCGTCTGACCCGACAAGGATTTTGCTGCCGATACGTACCTTTTTACCCGCAGAATCTGCTTCGATTCCGCTCACATAATGATCGGTGAACAACAGCTTGCCTGCATTCATGCCGGGGTAGAAGCGTACGTTGGGCATTTCCTCAATGGCATTAAACAGGCTTTGATGAATGTGGTGATGGTCCCCGTTCAGCGCATAACGCACAGGCATGTCCATTTCCTCATAGCTACCCGTAAAACAGTTGACACCCCCAAGCGTGCCATAGTTTACTCGTGCTACATGAGCGCAGTGTTTGGTTACTTCAGGAAGAACGCCAAGCTTGTCCAGCAGATCGATCGTTACCGGCTGAAGAAAATCGCCTTTTGGAATGTTGGGAAATTGTTTTGAGCGTTCAATCAGCACCACCTGTCGACCTTTTCTGCCCATGGCCAGTGCCAGCGCCACGCCTGCAATGCCCGCTCCCACTATAAGCACTTCACTTTCAATATCCATTCGATTCCTCCTTATTGGCTTGTTTCACTGCTCGTCCAATTGTGCTGGACCGTCTTATACCTGTTGAAGCAGGCTTTCGTTAAGCAGTTGGGCTGTTTCTTCCATTAACTTCTCTCCGATCAGGTGCACATGCCGCTGTGTCCAGGATTCAAGCGTTGTTCCTCGTACCCACTGATTAAAAGCACCGAGTGCCGGACCGCAATACACCTGAAAGTCCACCCTGTGCTGATGATTCTCATCCCCCTGAAGCGCCAGTTTGGCGGAGTGCTCCAGATACCATTTGAAGATAACGGCCATTCGGGCCTTGGGACTACGTTCAGCAAGTGCTCTCTCCTGTGTGGTCAGAACGGATTCCATCTCCGCGTAAATGGTGTCAAAGCTTCTTTTGAAATACTGCTCCTGGAGCCTTGTTTTTGTTTTATCATCGATCTCGTCGATGCTGTCGTACTGACGATACAGTTCATGCAGTTTGTTGGCACGCGCAGGAAAATAAACCCCTTTCTTCAGCACCTGTACCTTGCCTCCCAGTTCAAACATGCCTGCTGCGGGCGCATATCCGGTATCCTGGACATTGATTTGCTGAAGCAGTTCCTTTACGATTTGGCTAGTATTAGCTTCGACCGTACATTGATTAATGGAGCCGGTCAGAATAAAGTCCGCCCCCATGACAAATACTGCCGCGGCCGCTTGGGGTGTACCAATACCTCCAGCTGCACCGACCCGAATTGCTTTGGCATAGCCATGCTTTTTCATCATCTGATTGCGCAGGGACAGCATGGCAGGCAGCAGGGTCATGGATACTGCACCATCGGTATATCCGGCACAGTCGGCTTCTGCACAGATGTCATCCGCCATCGGCAATTGCCGCGCCCATTGGGCCTGTTCAGCGGAAATGCGTCCTTCAGCCAGCAATTGATCCAGCATATGCTGCGGAGCTGGACTCATAAACAGCTCTGCCACCTCTGGACGGGAGCATTTGGCGAGAAGAAGATGAGATGAAGCCATAGTACCATCGGATCTGCGATAGATTCCTTTGACCCGATAGTGGACAAGTGCCGAAGTCATGCCCAGAAATCCTTTTGCTTCCATCTTGTTCAGGCCCAATCTAAGCATTAACTTGATCATCTCTTCCTCGCGCTGAGGGTGGAGAGGATCATGAAGCACATTCAATCCCCAACAAGGTTGGACAGTCAATTCTTGGCGGATGGACATCACCGCCTCTTCCACTTCTTCAGTGCGTAGTCCGCCTGTTCCGAGAAAGCCGACCATGCCAGCTTTTGCAAGTGTTGTGATCATCGCCACAGACGAAATTCCGCCAAACATACCACCCGCAACGTACGCCAGCCTGGCGCCGTAATCCTGCCTGAATTCAGCGCTGCCCATCCGTTCAGATCGGAAACGCCGCGAACTGCTGAACGGATGGGCAGCGGTCTCAGACACCCGCAGTGATTCATCCGTAGGTACGTCCTTTATCACTGCGGGTGAAGCCGCAGGTGATTCAACGGATAATTTCTCCACAAAAAGTGGCTGAGCCTGAGTCTGGATAGCTTGTACGAGTTTGCTTAGAGCTTTGCCGGGTCCAATCTGCACAATGTCGCTAACCCCTTTTCCCATCAGGTATCGAATGGTATCGGTCCATTGCACAGAGGACGTCATCTGCTCCACCATGTTGTGCTGCACATGATCGATGGTATAGGGTCTCGCCTCGACATTCGAAATAACGGATAGCGTCGGGGCAGCAAACTGAAATTGCTTGAGATATGCAGCAAATTGCTGCTTGGCTGCTTCCATATATCTGGAGTGAAATGCGCCGCTCACATTCAAGATGACGTAGTTCGATGCACCTTCCTGCTCAAACACAGGCTTCGCCTGGATTAGCAATTCCTGCGGACCCGAAATAACGATCTGACTGGGACTGTTGATATTGGCGATATCCAAGTGGTCAAGGCCATGCTGCAAAAGAATCTTACGCACCACATCCGCATTTAGGCCAATCACAGCAGCCATCCCACCGCCCTCTGCCCTTCCCATCAATTCACCGCGGAACTGGACGATACGAAGTCCGGTTGCAAAATCAAACACACCTGCAGCCAGCAATGCATTAAATTCGCCCAAACTGTGTCCCGCAGCATAGTCTGGCTTCCCCTGTTGCTCAAGTTCCCTGTAGTACATCAGGGCATTGACGGTGTACAGGGCCGGCTGGGTGTATTCCGTACGTTTGAGTCGGTCTCCGGGGTCCTCAAGACACAGCTCACGTATGGAATATCCCAATATTTCATCTGCGGTGCGGACTAGGTCCGGATAGTGATTCCAAACGTCTTGCCCCATGCCCTTGAACTGCGAGCCTTGCCCTGGAAATACATAAGCCCTCATGCTCTGCTCCCCCCTCTGAATGTTCATGGACGGCTGTTGATATTGCCTGGCCACGCTCTCCAACTGTTCCTTATCCCTGTAAAAGGGAGATAACAAAATGACCGCCGCTGATGAATCTCGTTTGTCTGCAAGCCGCTTCACAAAACCTGCAAGCGTGCCGCCCGGACTGATATCGATATAGTGATGCGGTCCGGCAAATTCAAGCTTTTGTATTGCTTCGCGAAAGAGAATTGGTTTTCGCGCAACCTGCCAGAAATGATTTTGTGCAATTCGGGCAGCCTGCCCTCCAGTCATACAGGAGATTAAAGGGATTTGGGGGGCAGCAAATTTAAAGGCCTGCAAATCCTCCGTGTATGCTGCCTCTGCGCTATCAATCCATTGAGAATGATAGGCAAAAGAAACCGGGAGCATCTGACATAGCACAGCATGCGATGTAAGCCACTCCTGCACTTTTGTCAGTGCATGAACCGGTCCGGAAATAACAAAATGCCCGTCGTAATTGACGGACACCAAGCTACAATATTCAATTTCCGGAAGTTCCGGATACAGAGATGCATCTCCCAATATCGCTAGCATCGCGCCAGAAGGGCAATGTTGCTCGAATCGTATTGCCTGCTTCATAACACAGCGCAAGCCATCTTTTGCACTGAATATGCCCGCAATGGCAGCGGCGGCAAATTCGCCAAGGCTGCTGCCAAGGACGTAATCAGGTATCACGCCACGAGTCAATAACGATTGGGCAAGTGCATATTCCACCATATAGATGGCGGGATGCGACAGAATTGTACGTTCGAAGCGGTCCTCATCGGTTGACGATTCGCCGTACATATACTGGACGATTGACTCGCCCCCGCATTCCAAAACCGTTTGATCCAGAGCAAGCATCGTTTCCCTGAACAATGCATCCTGCTCAAACAGCTCCTTCCCCATCCGCGGATACTGCGATCCTTGTCCAGAAAACATAAAAACTACGGGATCGCTCAGCGTGAGCACCTCCTTACAAGCGCATCAATAGACATATCAAATAAACTCCGCTATCCCAAGTACAAGGGACAGAAGAATGTAATTTAACACAAAACTATCATTATATATGCATTTTCCTATCTTCAACGTGCCGAAACAACGATTGAATTAGTTGAAAAGCTTGTTGAATATACTATAAACAATTTTGTAATTTTTGTAAATGATGGATTTTGTAAAAAGTCATTGTGCAACGTAAAATGACGAATAACATTGTATTATAAATATAAAAATAGAAAAATGGTGTAGTTTTGTGTCATTATTTTTTCCATAAATCAGAATCTCGGAAGATTAAATGGATAGAACACAATCGAATAACTAACAATTGATGTCACTTTTATGCTTTGTCTATCTGAAGAAAAGCTATATTAAAGCTGCCGCCGTTTTCACATACTTTAACGAACTTTTTAAACTTATTCATCGAATCTATAATTGTACCATGTTGTCCCTCGACATGTAGATTGCTTGTTCAAAAAAAGCATCGTAATCTCGAAGCGTTTACTACTGGAGTCTATATAAAAACGACTTTTACTCCACGATTTCACCCCTTCAAGTGTTCCAACTTTGAGTTTAATTCCCCCGTCCTCCACGTTTCCCCAACGTACTTTGACCAGCTCATTCAGTGTCACACCCACGCCTTTCGGCTCAGGAGAATAGCCGGGGGGCCAACTTGTGTATCCTGGTTCTCCACGCATGTCATCAAGTTTTTCTTAATCTCCTGTCTCCAAACTTCCCAGAGTTCGTCCGTTCTATATTTTAAGGAATCTCTTCTGCCTCAACAATTTATACTTCGAGTAACAAAGCCTTTAACAACAAGGTTTAGTGAGTTCCTGGTTTGAGCCACGCCGCTTGATTGATCGCCTGTTAGCTTAACAAATTAACAGGCGAAAATTGATTAGATACATGCCTAATCGGTAATCGGACTATGTTCCTGTCCATTACGGTAATCGGTATAAGTTCTTGTCCCTCGACATTCACTATAATATGTCAATACTTCCCACTAGCGAAAATCCAAATAAACAATTGTTATTTGTCATGTCATAAGATATAACTGAGATGAGGTGATTAAAACATGGAAAATGTACGCGAGTTATTCCAAATCATGACCAGGCGGTTTGGTCTGCTCAATAAGAATTGTTGTACCGTGGGAGGCATCGATGTGTCTCCGGTTCAAAGTCATATTTTGTATGAGGTAGATCGTCAGCACAATCCCTCCATGCAGCAAATTGCCGACACTTTAGGAACAGATATTACAACCTTCAGTAGACAGGTCCAATCCTTGGTAAAGCTTAAATTGCTTATGAAAACACCGGATTCCACAGACCGACGTGTATATCTACTGTCACTTACAACCGAGGGGAAATTTGTAGCAACAACCATTGATCAGCAAATGAATGCCTATCTCGATGAAATTTTTTCGCACATGAGTGGATTCGAGAAAGAGATGGTGATTAATTCAATTAAACTATTGAATAATGCAATGCTTCAATCTGACAACTGTTGTCAACCTGTAAAGGGGTAATCTCACATCATACTCCGACGCGTCCAATAGAGACAGTGGTTTAATATAGCTAATAATTTCCTACATGTATGTTACATAATATAAGAAGACCACCGAGATCCCACGGTGGTCTTCTTATATTATTACATTGTATTCATGGAGCGCAGCGCTTTCTCAAGCGACTCATATTCAACATGCTGGGCAAAACTCAGAAGCTCACCATTAATGACCACCGCAGGTGTAGCAAACTCGAAGATCTTATCTGACTGAATATGCGCAAAGCCTCGCTCCTCAAATAGAGATTTTAATTTCCGTTTTGCAAGCGCCCGATCCATCGGAAGGGAATAATCATATACGTGAATCATTACCTCGTGTTCGAAAGTCTCTTTTAACCTTCGCTTGAGTTCCGTATATTCATCCAAAGAAGCAGAGTCGTCTGGAGCAGTGCAACATTCAGCGGATTCCATCCCATACACATCGCAGCAATCCGTTGCTTGCTGTACATTTATATTTGGAAAAAGTTCAATGGAGTTCTTTGTGTTCAACATATATTCCTCCTGACGTTAAGAAGTTACTTTCAGCCGATGCGTCGGTTGTGGAGGCAGTGGACTAAAGCATTCGTGATACGTTTGTTCCCAAACCGTCCCAAGCTCCTGATCCACGGAGGCAATTGCATCCGCTACTACCAAATCCAATAGTCCCGGTGAAGCTTCAATCCGAATGTTGAGAACGACCCGATACTGATTTCCCTTATGTGAATAACTGTTAGTGTATACGGGGTGTGCACCTGTCTGAACGACACTTGCCTTGACATAGCCTGTATCATTACCAGCATGTACTTTCAAATGCGCTACGGCCATCTTTTCCCTCAAAAAATGCCCGTTTAATTTACTTAGAAGTCCATTTACCCACTGCTGAGGATCAAATGTTTTTCCATTCGGATGCTTCACATCACCCAGCACATTCATCCACGCAAGCTTCGCTTCGCCTTCAGCATATACACTGTAATCAATATCCAAAAGTTTGTGACCGCTTGGAATCGTGCTATTATATAAATCGAGTAGAGTGGCTAAGTGAGTACCTGTAGTCGCCGAGATCGGCTGTATGAATGAATTCGGATAGCGCTGATGAAGATAGGTGACTACTTTATCCATCTCTTCTTCCGTATACTGATCCAACTTATTTACGGCGATAATATCGGCCTCGGCCAACTGTTTTTCAAAAATATAACTTACCGATTGAGAAAACAGAAGTTTGCCTCCCTCTTCGTCATTCAATTCAACCAATAACCTGGCCGGATCAACCACGATGGTTAAGGGAACCGTTGTGAACTCATTCGCATAATTCTGTTTTAAGGGTTGAATGACGGTTGCGGCGAGATCCGTGCAGCTGCCAACGGCTTCACAAATGATGTAATCAGGCTTTTTATCCATTGCAAGTTGGTTTAAATGTTCATACAGGTCCTCGAATCGACAACAGAAACATCCCCCGGTTACTTCTTTGGTATCCAGTCCACTGGTTTGTGCGAGTTCCGTATCAATCAATTCTTTGCCTTGGTCGTTGGTAATAATCGCTACCTGTTTTCCCTGCTCTTGCAAAACGTTGGCCATTTGTATCATTGTTGTTGTTTTGCCCGCTCCGAGGAATCCGCCAAGCAACACCATTTGGACCTTTTTCATGTAAAAGTGCCTCCTCTTTCATTCAAAATGGATTATTCATGAATGATTCTGTAGACATAAGCAGCTGTGATCGCGCCCATGGTCGTCCATACGATATATATCCATAAAAACTCAAAGTGTCCGGAGGCCAAGGCTGGACCTAAAGAGCGTGCAGGGTTCATGGATGCTCCGCTTACAGGACCTCCAAACATCGCTTCCAAGGCGACGGTGCCTCCTATAGCGATCCCGGCAAATGATTTTGAAGCTTTGGCATGGACAGCAGAACTTAAAATGACCATCATCAAAATAAAGGATAGAATGAATTCCAGAATGGCACTCTGCAGCCAATGTCCCGAAGGAATTGTCGCCCCCAATCGCCCTACATTACCAAACATGAATAACAAAGTAAGACTTGCGGCGTATGCGCCAATACATTGGATGAGAACAAAAGAGAAGGCTTCAATTGCTGTGATTTGTCTCGAAAAATAGAAAGCGATTGTAACCGCCGGATTAAAATGTGCTCCTGATACATGCCCAAAGGCGTAGATTAACACCATGACAACGAGTCCAAAGGTAATCGCTACCCCAATATGGGTTAAAGTCCGTGTGGTGGTATCCACCACTACGGCACCTGTGCCGGCAAACACCAGAAAATAACTTCCGATCCATTCGGCGATCCATTTTTTTCGGAGATCAAGTAGTAGAGAACTGCGACTGGTTTCAAAGTTTATCATTGGAAAACCATCTTTGACTTCTGTCGCATTCAAACGGTTGTCCCCCTCTTAACATTTTAAACAGCAGCGTTTAAAAATACCGTCTTCAGGAACCGTAACGATCTCTTGAAAGAGTTCATCCATATCGGGGTTAGGGTGTTTCCATTCGTAATAGAACTCATGTTCAATCAGTTCAAGCGATTGTATGGAAGCTTGTCTTAATAAAGGAGAACCCTTATACAAATACAGTCTGGTTTCATATTGTATTGGATCAATAATGTCTTTTAGTTGATTATCGTCTACAAAAGAACGGAAAGTCGTTAAATCATCGGTATTGGTCCAGGGGTTGAACATGATGAAGGTTGGATTAAGTGAGATCTCGATGTGGCGGAGATACGCAATCGCCTGTTCGATATCTTGAATAGAAGTGTCCTTGGCTACGGCATCCAGCACAATTTCGGATGGGAACTCTAAGGCTGAGGTAATGAACTTCACACCGAGCGCTTTCATTTCGGCTAATGTTTCCTTATTTTCAAGAATGTGATCTACCCGGGTAGTGAAGTCATAGGTGAGATTCGGAAATTCCTCGTGCAGCTGACGTAATATCTTGATACCGTGGTATTTGGCATTAAAAAAGTCTGCATCAATAAAAGATAAATGTGTCATTCCTCCTGCCACAAGGTTCCTGACATCCTGTAGTACAATCGATTCAGGTACCAGGATCACTTTACCCTCATAGGCGGCATACACCGAGCAATACAGGCATTTATGATGACAACCACGTGCGATTTCAGTCGAGCCCACGATTTGTTCAGAACCTAATAGTTTGTTGATTTGCTTCTGAGGATACTTGTAGAGAGGCGGTAGCATATGCCGTGTGGGAACACTCAAATGATCTCTCGACATATACGGATGAATTTCTTTGCCTTGCAGAGCATCACGTCCGATGAGAATGCCATCCAAGGTGCAATCGGTATCTCCAGACAAATACTTCGCGAGATTGACCAAAGGCCTCTCCCACTCCCCGCAAACACAGGAATCGCTATACGTCCCGGCAAGCCTGCTGGCATTAATGGTTGCATGCTGGCCAAAGTACGTAATGTGTGCCTTCGGATTAACCCGGCGAATGATATGCGTTAGCTCGGTGGCCGCTTGCACAGCATCAAATAATGGAATGGAAATAGCGATAAGCTCTTGATTGAGAAAACGTTCCTCTTCTATTCCTTCAACGTAGGTATCCAGCACCGCCACATCGAAACCTGCATGTAAAAAAGCGGTCAACGCGGTAGCAACCGTCATTGGTTGATAGCCACCTTCAAAGTTAGAAACCAACAGGACCTTCATGAGCCTTCCTCCCTTTCTTTCAAGGTTCTCCTTCGGTTAAGCCTTCGTGGCTTTAATCAAGTAATAGCCCACGTTCTCTTCCAGAAAATGATGAGCCTCAGCATGATTCTGCTGAAATTGCAGATATTCATCTTTATACTCCTGACTTGATTCCATCAGTTCAATGTAACGTTTGTTTTTGTCATCTGTAAAATTGATTACTTCCAAATCGGTATAACCCGCATTTTCAATTTGGGCAATGTTTTCGCTTAACTGGATACTCCCGGCACGGCAGCCACTGACCAAAGACAAATCATTCTTGATGGAGGACGGAACGGGCGCATACGAAACAAAATCCGTATAGATCAAGGTTCCCCCGGGTGCTAACACACGTGTGATTTCCTGGATCGCCTTAAGCCGATCAGGTATCAGGTTGAGAACACACTCACTGTATATCAAATCAAACTGGGCATCCATATACGGAAGAGACTGCACATCTGCAACAAAGAAGCCCATCTTTTTACGTGATTCATCCGGTAATTGGCTGCTTTTTTCTCTGGCACGGGCAATCATACTCTCACTGAAATCTACGCCAATAAACTGTTTTCCTTGTTCATGCGACTCCACCAAAGAGAGCAGCGTTGTCCCCATACCACAACCAATATCAAGAATTCGCTGTTGATCTGAAGCAAGAACAAACTCTTTAATACGTTCTGTAGGTCCGGACGGAGAAAATTTATCCGTTCCTTCAGAGTAGCTTCCTTCCCCTTCAGCTACAGCGTTGTAAAAGTCTTTAATCGCTTGCGTTGCGGCATCCATTTCAGCTGGACCAGGTGAGCAGCAGTTTGAAACATTGGAAACAACCAGTTCTTGTTTAGACATTTGTTATTTCTCCCTTCGAGATGCTTTGTATTTTTATGGAACGGACATAGGCAGACCACAATATATAGAAAACAAGGGTGCCTACAATCCAAAGGAAACCTGAGAAATAAAATGTAGTGTCAATATGAAATGTGTCCATTAGAATGCCAGACGTCAGTGGACCCACAATCATTCCCAGGCTTGTCGCCGAACCCAGGAAGCCCATCGTCGCGCCCATTCCCGCCTCTCTTCCTAGAACAGTGGACAGTGCCGAAGAGGCAGCAAGCGTGACTGCAGACGTTAGTCCGGTTCCAACCATCAGTATGGCGATTGTCCACAGCGAATGCATGGAAGGAAACAGCACCAAAAGAACCGTGGTTAACATGGATGAGATCAGAATTAATTTCATTTTGTTAAAACGGTCAACGATCCAGCCCAGTGGGACCTGTGTAGCACCTATGATGATGTTGTTCAAGGCAATTAAAAAACCGATCATCAGGGCATTAAGCCCTCTGCTCTGGGCGTATAGGGTGAAGAATGAAATCATGAACATGGAGAGAACAGCAACAATAACATTGACGGAGGATAACGCCAGAATCCCGGGATGTCGCCAGGGAGAACCCTTCAGATGAGTACTCTCTGAGACGGATTCGTTCGGATCAGCCACATCGATATCTTTCTTCGTCCGTGATGAAGGTAAGGCAAAAACAATAATTAAGGCGATCACCGCAAGGCCGAGTAAGGAGAAAAATGCATTCTGTGTCCCATACTGATCCGAAATATATCCACCGAGCAACGGTCCCAATCCATTTGCCAGAAAAATAGCTGTGTTGTAAATCCCCATATATTTGCCTTCTTGTCCTTTAGGGCTAATCTCTCCCATGTAGGCCATAGCCATAGGCAGCATCATGGCTGAAGCTACACCGTGAAGTAGCCGTGCCCCCAGAAGACCCGCTATACTACTTGCCAATCCATAACTTAGTGCTATAAAGGGATAAAGTATCAGGCTATAGATCAGGATGGCTTTTGGCCCTTTCTTGTCAGCCAATCGACCGATCGGTGTGCCGATTACAAGACGAACCACGTAAAAACCGCTGTACAATGTGCCGACCCACAGACCCGTGGCTCCTAAATTTTTCGCATACGGAGCGAGTAAAGGAGCAACAATTCCAGTACCTACGACCAATATAAAGACAGATAAACATAGGAAAATGATATTCTTTTTCATAAGACACCCATACGTCTATCTGTGGACGAGGGTACCTTTCCATCTTGATCCTTTGTTATGAAAAAATGCATGGCTTCTTTCGCAGTATCCATGATTAGAGATGCGTGTTTTCCATCTACACCATGAGCAATCATATAACCCAATCGATTATAGTTGCTTTCCGTCATAACGACGTGATCTCCATCTTGAACAGAGCATTCTACTTGTTCAATACCTTCTATCGATTGAGCGACTTGCTTGTCCAATCGAACATATCCTTCTTGATCTGCAAGCAAAAACTGAATTTGCGCAGAATCTGTTACGGGTGTGTCACGAGGAGCGCTCGCAAAGGCTCCACCCGTAACGATATGAAATGCCAATTTACGCAGATCATATCCGGTAACTGCATGCACCAAGCGGTGAATTTGGTCTCCGCCTACCCTGGCATTCACCTCAATTATTTTCGGTCCTTGAGGTGACAGCTTAACCTCCGTGTGGGCGACAATATAATCTGCTCCCAGGACTGTCAAGGCCTGAATGACAAGTTCACGAATCAAGGCGGCGTCCTGCTCTGATAATCGAGCGGGAACCAAGTGTCCTTCTTCAATTAAAGCGGATGTATTTTTAGCGGTAATGGCAATGATATGTGTGGCTCCATTGATCGTACATGATTCGACACTGAATTCAGGTCCTTCGATATATTCCTCTACGAGAATATGCTTCTCCAAAGGTTGCCCAACCCAATTTTGAACCTTCGTGCTGATCAGTTCTGCAGCGGTCCATGCTTCTTCTAATGTATTGCACTTCTGTACCATATGACTGCCTGCATCATTGGAAGGTTTTACGATTACGGGTAAATTCATTTCGCTAAGAACAAGGAGTATTTCTGCAGGTGACTGGATTAATGCGTATTGAATGGGGGATACCTGATGTCGGGTTAAACATGCGCGGGTTTGCGCTTTGCTGCGGCAATTTTGAGCGGCCTCTGAAGATAAGTGGTATTGCAGACCCAGGGCCTCAGCTATTTTCGCACCCAGAACGATGCGATATTCATTGTTCGTGTATACCGCAGTTATGGGAATCCTTTTTGATATCTCGAGCGCTTTGGCGACTACATCGTCTTCCTGATTCAAGTCCATTTCGATAGGAAAATCTGCAATGATGGCATCTTCAAGAGGGATCTGTGTATTCAGGAGAATAATCCTATACCCCTGTTCCTTGACGAAAAGGATTTCTTCAACATCATCTCGCCGACCAATAAGCAGAACTGCAGGATGATTTACCATTTCAATCCCTCCTTATCTGCAACACTCCGATTGGGAACTTTGTGGCAGGTTAACTGCATGACTGGAGCTTTCCACATTGAACAATTTCCTCGTTTGGGTCGCGGCGATGATGCCAGCTACCTGGCCGATTTCTTCGTTCGTTATGAATTCTTGCTTGGCAGATATCAGTGCCTTCTTTACCTCTTCTTGATCACCAGCGATCATCGCACTCGTCAGTTGTACTAACGCTCGATCCCTGGCTGAAAGGTGTTCAGCTTTCAGAGCTTCTTCCACAAAATCGGTGTACTTTTGATGTAACTCAGGCAGTAATTGGAGCATGTTAAACTCACCTCGCATTAGAATGGGTTGCTCATTTATATCAATCCATCTTTTATGTAAAGACAGACATGATAGCATGCCGGAAATAGTTGTTTAACGCAAGTATTTACATGTCCTGTTATATATTTGGAACCAAAGTGAATTCGACCGAATCGTTGAAAAATCTTCATAATTCAAGTTTTTTCACCTTATAATAAGGATTAAAAACCCATTTACTTGAATAATTTTCCTTTATTATATTCTGTTAATTTGCAAATAGCAACTTTATTTTTCGTTCTTCAGCATGTAATTCAAGTGTTGATTTCCAAAAGTAGTCATGCTAGAGTTTGTTCATGAATCTATCCTTATTTACATTAGGTAGAATAAAAGGGAGGGATTGTTCTATGCAAACGGTATTCATCCGACAAGCCAAAGTGAACGATTTAACCCATATACTAAGCATCTATAATCAAGGCATTGAAGATCGAATTGCGACACTGGAAACGCAAACAAAAGATATGATATACATACAAAAGTGGTTTAACGAGCATCAAGGAAGACATGTCGTACTGGTGGCTGAGGTGTCAGATCAAGTCATTGGATGGGCGTCGTTGAATCCATACTCCCACCGATGTGCTTATAGTGGAGTCGCTGATTTGTCGATATATATTCATAGAGAGTATCGTGGAAAAGGCATTGGAAATACGCTCCTTCTGGAGTTGGAGGATGAAGCGAGGAAGCATAACTTTCATAAAATTGTGTTGTTCACCTTCTCCTTTAATAAGGCTGGACAGGGTTTATACCAAAAGTCGGGATACCGCACTGTAGGCGTTTTTGAACAACAAGGTATGATGGATGGGGAGCTGATCGACGTTATGATTATGGAAAAACTCATTCAACAAGCTTAAATACACTGTACACTGATTAAAAAGAAGAGTTCAGCATACCTCAGAGCTCTCCTGAAAATGCTAAAAGGACGTTGTCATGGAGTATGACAACGTCCCCTGATGAAGAAGCGGTATTAACTGTTCTTTGCCTCGAACATATTTTTCAGCACATTACGCATTTCAGGTTTGATTGAAATATCCGGACGTCTCTCCATGGCCAGTTTTTCAGCTTCTTCAACTGTAGCGGCTTCACCCAGATTCATCAACAGAGCTGTAGCTACGGTTCCGGTACGGTTCCGACCACCAGCACAGTGAAAGAATATTTTTTTACCTGCTTGAACTGCCTCCGTCACGGCTTGAATGGCTGACTTGATGGATTCCTCCTGATCATTCCGATCTTCAACAATCGGATAATGATGTCGCTTGGCCGAATCAGGAAACCCCTCTTGCGCCTTACCGTCATCCCGGAGATCAAATACTTCAGTGACACCTTGCTCCTTGATCGCACTCAGCGCAGCATCTGCTCCTCCAATATATACTTTACCTTTAACGAGTTCATGATAGTTAGACATCGTTATCCTCTCCTTCTCTAGTTGTACTTAACAGCAGCTTGAGCCTCCACTAACGACCAGTCCAGGTCCATCAGCAGATTGTTCCACATCCAGGGTAATCGATTCTATGGTAGCTACAATCTCAGGATCGATAGCTACGCGTATCGCATTGATTTCCTGTACCACATCGTTCTCTGCAGGATCAGAGAGCCCTAGTTGAAAACTGGGTCCACAGCATCCGCCGCCAACCATGGCAAACCGAAGCGTATGCACGCCTGCTTCTCTCATCATTGCCTCAATATAGGTTTTGGCACCATCAGTAATGATCATTGTCAGTTGTCTCCTCTCTATACTTTGCTTGTACTTCCCGCTTCAGTCCAGGTCTTTAAGCTGTCATAACCCACTACTTCTCTGGATTCCCATGGTATAATCACAGTGTTTCCATCCGAAGCTTTATGAATCTGCTGAATCCATTCCTGTTCAGCGATGGCCCGTCCGCTAAGTATGGGGTCCGTGGTGTCTGTCACGGCAAAACTTTGATTAATGGTCCACCACTTGGTTGGTATACTGGCCCGCTGCAAGTCCTGTTCCAAACGAAAAGCCTCATAATATGGTGTAGCCTCTGCGAGTGTAACAATGACAACACTTGTTTCTTTCGGGTCACGAAGTCGTGGTAACAAATGCTGAACCGCAGCGGGTATGACACCTGCAGAACGGGAAATCTCTTTATGGTACTCTTCTGTTGCATCGAGAAGAAGTAACGTATGCCCTGTTGGAGCCGTATCAATAACGACAATCTCATCGCTGCTTCGTTCAACCAGATTGGCAAATGCACGGAAAACTGCAATTTCTTCAGTGCAAGGTGATCTTAAATCTTCTTCCAGGTAAGCCAGACCATCCTCATCCAAAGAATCCTTGTTCTGCTCCAGGACTTCCTGTTTATATCGTTCCAGTTCAACCTTCGGATCGATACAACTCACGGTGATGTTGTCCGTCTCTTGTTCGAGCACATGACTCAGATGGGAAGCGGGATCGGTTGTGCTCAGATGTACCCGGTGACCTCTCTCTGCTAGGCCAACTGCAATAGCCGATGCAACCGTTGTTTTGCCTACGCCGCCTTTTCCCATGGTGAAAATCACTCGGATCCCCTTGTTCTCCATATCATCTACGAGATGTTGCAAAGGGAAAACCAACGAAGAATTTACATTTTTCTCTTTTACCCGCCTAACCTCCGGGGCATCGAAGAAATGTCGCAAATGCTCAATGCCAGTGATGTTAAACGGCGCTAAAGGAATTTGATAGATTGGAAGCTGTTGAACAGCATCAGGAAGTTTCTCCAATGCACGTACCTGTCGACCGTAAAAAGCAGAAGAAACCGTATCCTGCTCCATAACCGAAGAAAGCATCCCGTTCACGATCAACAACTGATTCTGAATACCGATCTCTCCAAGCTCTTGCGATGCCCGCGCAGCTTCCTTCAGCGGCGAATCATCCGGACGAGTCACCAGTACAAGTGTCGTCTCGTTGGAATCAGACAAGGTCTGGACGGCATCCTCATATAATGTTTTTTTCGCTTCCAGACCGGCAAGCGGTCCCAGACAGGAAGCCCCATGTGTACTTTCAGATAAAAACCCGCTCCAGGCAGTCGGCAATTGCAACAAACGCAGCGTGTGCCCTGTCGGAGCCGTATCGAACAAGATGTGATCATACTGCTCTCGCAGTTCTTGATTAGTCAGCATGGAACTGAACTCATTAAAGGCAGCTATTTCAACCGTACAGGCTCCAGATAATTGCTCTTCCATCGTCGCGATTACTGTATCTGGAAGCACGCCGCGGTAAGGCCCAACCATTACAGCTTTGTACTCATTAGCAGCGGTTTCAGGATCGAGATTGGCGGCATCCAGATTTTTCATTCCAATTACAGGTACGGGGTGATTAGAAAGCTCCATACCAAAAACATCCTGTAGGTTAGAAGCTGGATCGGTGCTCACCAGCAAAACACGCTTCCCCGAATCGGCAAGGGATACGGCTGTTGCACAAGCCGTGGACGTCTTGCCTACGCCCCCTTTTCCGGTAAAAAACAGATAAGGGGTTAACGACATGGATTTCGGTTCAAATCGGTTTAACATGTTGAGAGGACCTTCTTTCCTAAAGCTCGGATTTGGTTTTGACTTCAAGACGTATTCTCGGCTTAGCCACCAGTTCTTCTTCCTTCAGACCGGTCCATTGAACGAATTCTTCGTTGCTTGGATACCCATTTTCCTTGACCACTTGACCATCTACAATGATAATGGGCAGCACTTGAGGACCCTTTTCAGCCAGAAGCTGTCCTACAAGCGGACTTGCCACAAAAGCATCAGGTTCACTGGTTAAGTTATAACGTGATACCTGAAACTGTTTCTTTTGCAAATTATGGACGACAGCAGATACACGAATCAGTTCCGGATCAACACCTGGACCACACACGCCGGAAGAACAACACATGGCAGGATCGTAGATCTCCATTGTTTTCAACGCGAACACCCCTCTCCAAATTAGAAAAGCCGGGAAACATTCTCCCGGCGGTTTGTATTATTTGCCGGTTTCAGCGAACGTTTTAATGCGCTCCCCAATCTGGTCACGAACCGTTTGGAATACAGCCCATTTCTCTTCATCTGTACCTTGCGCTTTGGCAGGATCATCGAATCCCCAGTGTTCCCGCTTCACATGTGGTGGTGTCATTGGACATTTATCCGCAGCGTCTCCACACAATGTGACTACAAAATCAGCGTTGTTCAACAACTCGGAATCAATGATATCGGAAGTTTGAGTGGAAATATCCAGGCCGACTTCCTTCATGGCTTCAACTGCTTTTGGATTCAGACCGTGAGCCTCAATACCTGCACTATAAATGTTCCAGTCCTCACTCAAATATTTCTTGGCCCAGCCTTCGGCCATTTGGCTCCGGCAAGAATTGCCTGTGCATAGGAAGTACAGTGTTTTTTTACTCATGTTCATCGTCTCCTCGTTGTTTGAATGATTGAATTCTTTTATATAATGCTTAACCACAGATACAGACCCAATAGCGTAATAAGCAGAGTCGGAACCGTGATAATGATACCTGTCTTGAAGTAAGTGCCCCATGAGATTTTGACGCCTTTCGTGCTAAGTACATGAAGCCAGAGCAGTGTCGCCAGTGAACCGATCGGGGTAATCTTGGGACCCAGGTCTGATCCAATAATATTGGCGTAGATGAGCGCCTCCCGAACCGTTCCCGTAGCCGTTGTTGCATCAATGGCAAGCGCATCAATCAACACGGTAGGCATATTGTTCATCAGAGATGAAATGATTGCCGCGATAAAGCCCATGCCAATCGTTGCCGCAAACAAGCCTTGATCGGCCACGGCCTGTATGACTACGGCCAACAGATCGGTCATCCCCACGTTACGCAGACCATAGACCACGACATACATGCCGATGGAGAAGAATACGATGGCCCAAGGCGCTTCTTTGACAACCAATGTAGTCGGCACAGCAGAACTGCGGGAAGCCATAAACAGGAAGAATATCGCGACAACACCTGCTACAATGGATACGGGAATTCCGATAAATTCACTGGCGAAGTATCCAATGAGCAGAACCCCCAACACCACCCACGACAATCGAAACATCTTCATATCCTTAATGGCAGATACCGGAGGTTTCAATTCACTGGCATCAAAACGTTTGGGAATACTCTTTCGGAAGAAGAGATACAATACGCCGATACTCGCCACCAGTGAGAACAGATTCGGAACAAACATCCTGCCTGCATACTCCATAAACGTAATGCCAAAGAAGTCGGCAGATACAATGTTGACCAGGTTACTTACAACCAGTGGCAAAGAAGTCGTATCCGCAATAAATCCGCTGGCAATAATAAATGGGAACACTTTTTTCTCATCGAAATTCAGTGCGCGTACCATGGCTAGAACAATCGGCGTCAGAATGAGTGCGCCTCCGTCATTGGCAAAGAAAGCAGAAACGACAGCTCCCAAGATCGAGACGTAAACAAACATTCGGACACCATTGCCGTGAGCAGCCTTGGCCATATGTAAGGCAGCCCATTCGAAAAAGCCGATACGATCCAGAATTAACGAAATCAGAATGATCGCTACAAACGCAAGCGTGGCATTCCAAACGATTTGCGTCACATCCCATACGTCTTGGAAATTGACCACACCCACAAGTAAAGCAAGAATTGCTCCGCCGCAAGCAGACCAACCAATGGACAGGTTTTTAGGCTGCCAGATGACGAGGACTAGCGTAATTAAAAAGATAATGCAAGCCAACAGCGTAGAAAACAAATACATACACCTCCTTTAGTTCATTTAAGTTTATTTGTATATAACAATATACTTATATAATTCCCAAAAAATTAATTGCACACCGACGTATAGTTCTCTTTATCTAAAGACTTAAGAATGGTTGCCGCATCCGGCATGAATTCCAAGACAGACTTAATATAGGGTGCATTCTCTACATTTAAAGAGTAGTATACCCATTGGCCTCGTTTATTCTCTTTAACCAAGCCTTGATCCTTCAGCTTGCGCAAATGCTGACTAATTCCAGGTTGTGACATGTCTAAAATCTCTACAAATTCACACACGCACCATTCACGTTCCTTGAGGAGTGTAAGTATCGTAAGACGTGTTTTATCGCCCAGCAATTTAATCTTATCGGCTGCTTCTTGAATAGAATCCATATTACTTCCTCCTTCCGTATATATAAGTGCATGCTTATATTATAATATAAAAATTATGAAGTCAACCTCTTAAATTTAGAAGTAACATAAAAAAAGCGATGGTTCGAATTCGAACCATCGCTTCATGTGTTCCTCAACTCTTCATTTTTAATTGGTACAAGAGACTCTTTTCCTCAGCTAACTTCACTTGCTGGCGATTGCCACTGCATACACCGGTCTCCGGTAGATCCAGCTCTACTTTTAAAGCTGCCTCTAGGTCACCCGCCAGAAAAGCAACGACGGATCGGACCTGCTCATAACCGGTGGCCATCAGGAAGGTCGGCGCGCGACCGTAACTTTTCATACCCACGATATACAGACCTTGTTCTGTATGACGAAGTTCCTTCTCCCCATGAGGTCGAACGGTACCGCAGCTATGAACGTTCGGATCAATCAGCGGAGCCAACGTTTCCACACTTTCTGTTGCCTGATCAATGCTCAAACGTAGTTCCCCTAGAAAGGAAAAGTCAGGACGGCTTCCAGCATTCACAATAATGTCATCCACTTGCGCTATTTCCTGAGCAATGGCACGTTGCTCCCCACCAATAGTAATTTTCCCCCCATCCTGTTTCAACTCCTGAATGTGGAACGGAGTGACCACACTAACCTTTCCGGAATCCACCAGCTCATGCATACGACTGCCTAACTCACCTCTGGCTTCAAGCTGATCACTTGTTTCTCCGCCATAAGCATCTTCTACACGATCTCTCCGCATTATCCAGGTCAGCTTCGTATGGGATTTCGTTTCTTGCAATTTAGCTAAATCAAGTAAGGTATTTAAGGCTGAATGGCCGCCACCTACGACAGCAATATGTTTATCTGTATAGCGATCTCGATCCTCCCCTAGCACATCCGGGATGCCATAAAATATTTGCTTATGAAGGGCTTTCTCCCTAGAAGTTAATACGCCGCTGGAAAGCACCGGGTTTGCATTCCCCCAGGTTCCGGAAGCATCAATGACAGCTCTTGTCTCATACCGCTTGGCCTTGCCCTCTTCTTCTACATAGATCAAAAAAGGTTGCTTCTTACGGTCTGCAGTTTTCATTTTGTCTGCATTTTTGCGACTGATACCGACTACGCGTGTATTCAAATGAAGGTAAGATTTAATCTCAGGTAACTCAGCAAGTGGTCGTAAATACTGATCTCTCAGCTCATGGCCTGTTGGTAAACCATCAGAACTTGGCGCAATCCATCCCGCCTTGGCCAATAACCGAGCGGCCGCTTTATCCACGTTATACTGCCATGGCGAAAACAGACGAACATGGCCCCACTTGGAGATATTCTCGCCGACTTTACTCCCCGCCTCCAGAATGATAAATGATTGGCCCGCTTCGATCAGATGTGCGGCTGCAGCCAGACCAATAGGCCCAGCACCAATGATCGCTACAGGTAAATGAGCTAACTCCTGTTGGTCCATAGGCTCCTGAAGGGAGACCTGCTTTTCCTTGAGCGTAGGTGTACAACAAGACTCGACTTGTTTGAATTCAATGTTTTTCATGTCAAATGACCTCCAGTAGTTGGTTAAATATATATTTGCAAATTACAAGTACTAGAGAAATGTATCGGGGTAACACCGTTCATTACCCCACTGGCGTGCAACACATTTTCGATTTTAACATACTCTCATTCAGCAGTTTAACAGATTGCATAACGATTGCTTTTTCTGTATCGGTCATGAACGAAAAAACCTCTTCCAGATGCGTATTCATCCGATGATCTATCGCTGTCGTCACAAACTTCCCCTCAACTGTCAAACGGAGAATGTATACTCTTCGATCATCAGGATGAGCTGTTTTTCGAACCAGGTTCTTCTTAATTAACGTCTGGATTTGACGACTAAAGGTTGTAATATCCATCGCAAGCGTTTCGGCAATTTGTTGCATGGATGGCTCATGCTGATGGTCAATTTCGTATAGAATATGACTCTGGATCAAAGATATTTCCTGCTCTCCAACCGTGCAACAATTTTTATCCAGCAAGCCGAAGCGACGTACCATGATTTGCAATAGCTCTCTTGGGTTTTGATTATCTGGCAACATGATCACCTCTTGGTGACTATTATAAACATATTATTTGTATATTGCAACTAATGTATATTCTTCTGCTTTTCCAGATTGTTTTGAATATGCTTGACGACATATTCAGCATCTGGTCCCACACCCCGAAGGGTCGCTGATGCAAAGGAGCGCTGTCCAGACAAACCTACAAAATAAAGTCCGGGGATCTTCTTGCTGATCCCGTTCTTCTGCCCGGGTTCTCCTTGACCATCCAATCCACCTAATGCATCGATATAAGAAACGTTAGAACGATATCCTGTCGCAAAAATGACGGTTTGGACCTCTTCTTGTGTTCCGTCAGACCAGATAACCCCATTATCATAAAATGCGGTGAACATTTTCTTTTGCTTTGGGTTCCCCGCTTGAAGTCGCTGCTTATATCCATCCAAATCCAGAACGGATGAACCATTCGCAAATGACTTTCCAAATCTCCAAAACGAATCGATCCCCGTTAGCTTAAACCAAAAGTGAATATCCTGTCCCAAGAGACGTTGCGGGATTAATGTTACCGGTTCTCTCACAGCAAGTGTTGTATCAGCTACTTCGGATAGTTCCATCGCAATCTGAACTGCGGAATTGCCTCTTCCTACCACAATGACCGATTGATCTTGAAAAGGGGCAGGTGTACGATACGTCGCGGAATGCAAGATGGTTCCCTTAAATCGTTCCTGCTTAGGAATCGAGGGGGTATAGGGTCGGCTAAAAGACCCTGTCGCCGAGATTAGATTGCGAGCCATGTATTTCTCTCCACATGAGGTTGTTACTCTAAATATCCCGGATTCTTTGGAGATTTGATCTACACGCCTATGATAAACCAAAGGCAAGTCAAAATGAGAAGCGTAGCCCTTCAAGTATTGAATGACTTCATCACGATGTGGGTAGCGATCCCCTGGTGACTCTATCGGAAGCCCTGGCAGAGACGAGTACTTGGCCGGTGAAAATAACTTCAAATTACCGTAATACTGAGGCCACGCTCCTGCTGCTTCTCCACCTGCCTCCAAAATCAAAAAAGACAGCCCTCTCTTTTTCAAATGATAACCTGAAGCAAGTCCTGCCTGACCTCCACCGATCACAATGACATCCCAGATGGTTTTCATAATGCATCTCCTTTATAAATAATTGTATTTTGCAAGTATAGGAACGGGAATTGTATTTTTCACTTCGGTTCAACTACTAGTTACTGCTCCCCTTTCTGGTATGTACTCTATTCATTATAATAATTTATTTGCAAAATACAACTATAATTTTATGAATCTCGAATATTCACTGGGTTGCGAACTTACATTAGCTTGAAATGATTAATCAAATTTGTGCTTTGTCCGTTAAAGAAAAAAGTCGCCAATATAAAGCGACTTTCAATAGTTCTATGTTCTTGTCCCGCGTCATTGTCTTCTCTTCTGCCGAGCCATTTCTTATGATACCGCATGAGTTCTTTCATTCAATTTTTTTGCGCTAGCATAGCGAACTAAAGATAGTTTATCTTGTACTCATCCCTTGTGATTGAATCTTATGAGGAAATTGTACGGATATAAACCAGCGTACTCGATTTGTAAGATCCACCAGGCTAAGATAATATCCATGACCTGCGCCAGTGTCGATCCCCAACTTCCCTTCTCCCATCCATAATTCCCAAGGAGGCACGTGAAACCGGAACGTTGACGTATGTCCAAAAACGATCGTGTAATTCGGATGGGCTGGACTTTCCCAAAAAAGCTCTCGAATTTCAGTCAAATCTTGGGGTGTCTGTTGATTCAATGGAACCCCGGGGCGTAATCCGGCGTGTACAAACAAATATGAATCGCTTCTGAAATAAAGAGGTAAACCATACAGAAACTCTCGATAGTGCTCACCCTGATCAAAGAGGCCAGTAGGTACGCTTGGCATGGAATTCATCCATTTCCGCTCATTGTTACCTTGCAAGGCGATGGCTCCCTGTTGGGTCAAGTCATGGATCAGTTCAAGGGTGCCCCAGGAATCGGGTCCCTTATTAACGTAGTCGCCAAGTAAAACCAGGCGGTCTTTCTCCGGGTGATAATCAGAGGCTATAAGTAATTTTTTCAAAAGATCTCCATGCCCATGAATATCGGACACAGCAAGAAGTCTACCCATTGATCGTATCTGCTCCTCCTTCGTAGATCATGGTTTGCTCTGGAGAAAATTGCAGCCAGCATGCAGACCCTGGTTCAATATATTCGGCGTTGAATGCCTGAATGCTCTGATTATCTTTGGTTCGCATCATGATTCTCCAGTGGATGCCTTCAAAGATGGCTTGCTTCACTCTCACCTCGATTTGATTATGCGGCACTTCTTCCCTGTTCAGGCTGATTGTAATCTGCTGCGGGTGAATCATGACGATGGCTTGCTGCCCACCCCTGCCACGGTCCATCTTCTGGCCTGAAATGCACTGTCCCTCTATCAAAACAGCCGAGCCATCTAACGTGAACATGCTAAGCAGGCTATTGTGATATCCCATCAGTTGGGCGACCCAGGGAGTAGCCGGACGATGAAATAACTGATGGGGTTCCGCAAATTGATCCATTCCCCCGTCTCTCAGCACCATGATTCGATCAGCCAATGTGAAGGCCTCAAGCATATCATGTGTCACATACAGGACGGTTGTCTCAAGATCAGACAAAAGCTCAGCCAATTCGCTGCGCATCTCGGTACGAAGCTTCACGTCCAGATTGGACAAAGGCTCATCCATGAGCAGAATCGAGGGTTCGGTTGCGAGCGCACGGGCCATCCCGATCCGTTGCTGCTGTCCACCAGAGCATTGGCTGGGCAACCGATCCAGAAGTCCTTCCAGCTGCAGCATGGCTTGCAGACGGTCAAGCCGTTGTTTTCTTGACGTGGCGTCCGTTCTGGAACGCTTCAGCCCATATTCAATATTTTGACGTATGGTCATATGCGGCCATAAAGCGTAATCCTGAAACACCATATTGACTGGTCTTTTCTCAGGAGGTATATAATGCTTCTGACCATCCACCGGTGTACCATCCATTTCAATGATGCCTCCATCCACCCTTAACAGACCAGCGATCAGCTGCAGCAAGGTGGACTTTCCACATCCGGATGGACCCAGGATGCATATTCTCTCTCCATGATTTAGAGCAAAGGACAAGGGTCGAAGGACTTCCTGCTTGTCAAATGACTTGTGGACCCCTTCAAGCTTAAGAATTGAATTCATAGGGTGAACCTCCATGTGATCTGCGATGACTCTCTGCTGGAATATTTTTCATATCTCTACTCTTCTGCTGCCGCCTGTCACTCCACCGAAAAGCGGCTTCTCCTGCAAACTGAATGAGGACAATAAGGAGCAGTAGTATGGACCCGCTGAGGATTGTCGCTGCTGTTGCATAGCCGTATCTCCCGAATTCAAAGGCCTGATCAATCACAATAGGCATAAGTATATAATTTGCTGGCTGAAGCATTGAAGCCAATGCTAAATCAAATACACTTGTACCAAAAGCAGCCAGTACAGCAAGAAGCAATGACCTCCGTACCAAAGGCAGAACGATGTGTACCATCCGCCCAAGTGTGCCAGCTCCCTGAACAGCTGCGGCGTTTAATACAGAAGATGATATCGTGCCAAACGCGCCCAATTGAACTCGAACCGCATAGGGTATGGCTCCGGCAATAACGGCGATGACAAGCAAGGCAGGTGTGCCATATAAATGCAGGTTCACATACTCCAGCCATTTTTGATTCCAGACAAAAATATATCCGATGCCCATAACGATTCCGGGTACAGCCAGTGAGACGATGGAGAATAGCTGAAGCCCGCCTTTCATCGGAAATTCCGTAAACGTAAGCACGTATGCCACAATGAAACCTGTAATCATGCTGAGTACTGCTGCAACTGCAGCTATAGCAAGAGAATGCATCATGCCTTCGATAAAACTGAGCTGCGTATGATCTGTTGCAGTTTTTGAAAATAACGACAGATAATGATCAAGCGTCAAATTCCGAAAGGCAAATCCATCCCCCATCCTTCTCATGATGGACACACACAGACTGCTTCCGATCGGAATGCCAATGCTAATCGCCAAAAACACAATCGTTATCACGTTTAACACATACGTACGATTCGGTCTGACTTTCACGGTTTTAATCGCTTTTGCATTAAGAAAATCAAATCTGGACTTGCGAAGACTGATTAGAAGCACAAACATCGCAAGACCCAGTAAGGCAACGAGATAGAAGGCTAATACACCTGCCATATCGAAGCGAACCGGTGATTGGTAGATGGCGGAATAGATTGAATAGGTCAAGGTCGGAAAGCGATAAACCGTTGACAATGCCGCAGGTAAACCGAAGTCACCCACCGTATCGATAAACACAAGTGTTGCACCCGCAATGATAGAAGGAGCCGAAAGTGGAAGTTCTACGGTGCGCCATACCGTCCAGGGCCCCGCACCGTTTAGACGAGCAGCATGTCCATACTGGCTGACATTCCATTCTGCTGAAGCGAGCACGGTAAGATAGGCCAGTGGAAACTTGCTGAGCGCCATAATCATCATCAGTCCTGTAGGTTGAAACAGGAGCGATGTCACCCAGCTCATGCCAAGTGAACGGCTTGCGATTCCATCCGCGCCGGCGAACAACACCCACCCTTGGGCTAACATGAAGGAGGGGGTAATGAGCAAGAGCCACACCCCTGCATCCAGCACCCGCCCTGTCGCAAAATTCCAGCGGGCCCTGACCATAGCAAGACATGCACCAAATATGGTACCTAACAGGGCTGTTCCCAGCCCCAACCACAACGAGTTTGTGAATGACTGCCTCCATAACGGACGCCGAAACATCTCCCCGAGCAATCCGAACCCCTGGAATTGCATCTCACCAAAAAACAAACCAGGCAAAACAGCATTCAACAAAACAGCAAGTAACGGTAAGAAGATCACAATGAATAATAATAACGCGATGCTTACACCCCAACGAGTACCGGAATTCATCATTGCATGCACCTCTTATTTAACGTTCTGGTCTGCAAACCATGTTTTGATGTCCACCTCGTGCGCTGCTGCCCATTCGGCAGGCGGGAGCATAAAAGACGGATTTGGCTCACGATCTTTTCGTGCTTCAACACCTCGTACGAGCGGTGAAAAGAAGCTGTCTGACGATTCCAGTGATACCAGCATCACTTGTGTTTCCGGCTTCAACATGAATTCGACAAAGGCTTTGGCAGCTGCGGGATTTTTGGTGTGTTGGCTAATCGCAGCTACTCGAAGGCTTCCGGGAGCACCTTCTTTCGGCCAGATGAGATCTACGGGTTCTCCGGACTGCTTGAGATCATAAGCGTTACTCTCCTGCAGAGCGGCAATATCAATTTCTCCTGATACCAAAGCTTTTCCTAATGGTCCGTTTTTAGGATATACCCGCAATCCCTTATCCATCATATGAGCGTATTTTTGCTCTGCTTGGGAGAAGCCCCAGTAGTTAAACAGAGACGAAACGAGCGGGTATGCAGGTGCCGCAACCGCTGGATCAGCCTGTCCTGCTGGGCCCTCATACTCAAAAAATTCCTCCCATGTTGCAGGCGCTTGCTCCTTGCTTAGACGATTCGTGTTGTAGGCAATAACCGCTGATGCATGAATGCTAACAGGAACATAGGCGTGGTCTTCAGGAACGAGCGACGTTCCATACTCATTGAGGTTGCTTAAGTTTTCCGGTACCCAGTCTTTCATGAGAAAACCTCTGTCCGCCAGATTTCGAATGGAACCATGGCCGTCCATCATGACCACATCCCATTGCGGATTCCCCTGTTCTGCTTCAATCTTGGCCAACGCTTCTCCTCCGCCATAATGAACCGCCTCCATCTTGTAGCCTGTCTGCTTGGTGAATTCGGGTGCTACAATATCGACAAAGTCATTGCCATATAAATAAATCGTCTCCCCCGTGTCCTCGTCTGAAGAACGTACACTGTTGTCTGCCATTGTGGATGCAGGTGTGTCAGGTACTCCTGCAGAAGTATTGCTGCTTGCAACTGGTCCGCCACACCCTGTGATCATAAGCACAAGCAGAATGCTGAATCCACTTAATTTTTTACTCCAACCGAATTTCATGTTTCTCCCCCTCTGAATCCTGATTGTGAATCTATATTCATTCTAAAGAGCATGTTGAAGATTCGTATTATATTGAGGTTAAGCCTAAATAAAATAGTATTAATGATTTGTATGATAAGATAGATGATATCTATTTCTTTTGAACGCGAGGGGATTACTCATGAATCTGCAGCAATTAAAAGTGTTTGTGCATGTCGTGGAAATGAAGAAATTATATTTGGTTGCTCAGAAGCTGAATATTACGCAACCTACGGTGACGTTTCATCTGAACAAACTTCAGGAAGATGCCGGAATAGCCTTATTCCACACCAAAACTTATCATGTCATTAAATTAACTGAGGCTGGTAAATCGTTGTATCACTACGCTACGCAAATTGTGGCCTTGAACGAAGAGATGCTTCGCACAATCGAGGATCACAGGGGGACAGCGACGGGGCGCTTGTTGATTGGAAGCACACATACGCCTGCAACGTATATTCTTCCGGAATTGTTGACTGCATTCAAAAAAGAACATCTGTTTTGTTTAAGCATGGATGTGAAGCCTGCTGCTCACATTATGGAGAAAATCAAAAATTTTGAGTTGGATGTTGGTATTATCTCGCATACGAAACCCGATGATCCCGATTTCATTTTTGAGCCCTTACTGAAGGACGATCTTGTCATTATCTTTCATCCTGATCATTTCCTCGCCAGCAGACCGGTCATTGTACCGAATGACCTGCAGGGTCTTCCACTTGTAGCTCACGAAGAAGGGTCCAGCAGTCGCGAAGTCATCAATCAATGGGCTACCAAACACGATGTTCAGTTTACGGAAGCCATCGAAGTCTCTGGTTCAGAGGCGTTGAAGTCTCTTGTACGTCTAAACATGGGTATTGGGATGGTTTCACAGGCTTCGATCATACGAGAGCTGGAGAAGGGAGAATTGAAGTCGTGTCCGATCCCCAACTGGAATCCCATCCGAACGATTTACGCAGTCAGACATCGTAACAAGCTTCTCACTCCTTCGCTGAATCTCTTCTGGCGTATGCTGTCAGAGCGTTTTTCTTCACCATTGCAAAGTTAAAGTCACATTAGCATGAACGATATCTATCGAATTTACGGCCCTCAACGACAAAAAACCAAGTTCTTTTCCCCAGCAAGGATTAGAACTTGGTTTTTTAAAATCAGATTTGGATTTGATTCGCGGTTATTATGTGGGTCCTTGCCCATTATTACATGTGTTATAGTCCTTTATATAGGCAACTGCATAGGATGCAACTAAAGACTAAACTCAATATTAGAGGAGAATGAACATGCACAAAAAATTATATCGCCACAATCAATGGCATAATCCGATGCCCGACAGCTGGAATAACGTTGCCCATGCCGCTCCCTCTTCATGTTGCAATGGCAATCTAACCGTTAGTCATCCCTGTGCAAACATAGGAGTAAAAGATTATGGACAACGTCCACTTGTTATTAATATGGACCAGGCAACAAAACACAATCAAAATTATCGTACCGCCCTATGGACAGGTAAACATTTTCAAGTGACTCTGATGTCTGTCCGTGTTGGTGAAGATATCGGATTGGAAGTCCATCCGACAACCGATCAGTTCATTCGTATTGAAGAAGGTCAGGGACTTGTGCAAATGGGAGATGAGAAAGACAAATTGAATTTTCAAACTATGGCCTGTAAGGACTATGCCATTATGGTACCTGCTGGAAAATGGCACAATATTACTAATAAAGGTGATATCCCTCTTAAGGTATATGTTATATATGCGCCCCCAGAGCACCCTTATGGGACAGTTCATGAAACCAAAGATATCGCCATGTCTGCAGAAGAATAACTATCGTTAGAGAGAATAAAATTCATTTCTCTCCAACTATCCCAATCATGTTCTGATAGCAGATTTTCTATAGAAATAATTGCCTACCAGTAAGTTTACCCGTAAATAAAAGGTTAAAAAACTGCGGACTCCAATGTATATTTCAATAGCGCATCCTCCCGGAATTTAACATTAATCAAGATTATATGGTCCAGTTTTCCACAATTGTTACGTATGTTGAATTTCAATTGATACGTACCTGATTCTAAATCATAGTATGGCTGTTTACTGTCTGATGGAGAGACGTCTTGCAACATAGATCCATGCAACCACTAACAAGAAGAATCTGAAAAGATAAATGTACCTCATCTATCTTCAACTCCAATGGATTGATTCGTTTTTTTCTTCAGATTCTTCACAGAAGCCAGAGTTGTTCCTTCAGGAATTGAAATGAGGTGACTTTTAGATACCCCGATTTGTTGCGAGGTATAAATTCCGGTGTGTCCAGAAAATAAATAACTTACAATACAAGCGATGAAGAGGTAAATCGCCCCCTCTGAACCAAACAATTCAATCCCCATGAGGAAACAGGCAATAGGAGTGTTGGTTGCTCCACAGAATACAGCAATGAAACCTAAAGCCGCTAAAAATGGAGCATAGAGATTTAGAAATGAAGCTAACGTGTGCCCCAAAGTGGCCCCGATTGCAAAAAGAGGTGTTACTTCACCCCCTTGAAAACCAGCTCCGAGAGTTAGAGACGTAAACACAAGTTTACCTAAAAAGGCAAATGGATTAACTTCGCCAGTAAACGAATCTTCAATTAACGGGATACCCAAACCAAGGTAATCTCTTGTTCCGAGAAGATAAACTAACGCGATAATGATCACCCCACCAACAGCACTTTTGATCATAGGGTTCTGAAATAAACGTGTATAAAGCTTTTTGAGTGTATGCGTCAATTCACTAAAAACAATGCTCGTCAATCCAAACAAAATTGAAGCTAAAACGACCTTGAGTATTACGATTAACGACAACGCAGGGATTTCACCAATAGGGTAGTGCAAATGTGTAACGCCCCAAAAAGAAGTAGCTACTATATTCCCTACAAAACTTGCGATAAAAGCCGGAATTAGTGCTTCATGACGTATTAAACCAATAGCGAGTACCTCTAATCCAAATACAGTTCCTGCTAAGGGTGTCCCAAAGATTGAACCAAATCCACCACTGATACCGCAGATTAGCAAAATTTTTCGATCAACCGGTCCAACACGCAACAGTTTTCCAAACCATTCCGCCAAGCTACCTCCCATCTGTACAGCAGTGCCTTCGCGGCCCGCGGATCCCCCAAATAGATGAGTAATGACTGTGCCAACTAGAACAAGCGGAGCCATTCTTAACGGGATGCTTTCTTTACCGTCATGAATTTGTTCCAAAATCAAATTATTGCCTTTAACACTGTTTTCGCCATATTTTAAATATAGAAAACTGACCAGAGCACCACCAACGGGAAGCAAAAATAACAACCATGTATGCTCTGTCCTTAAAAGGGTCACATTGTCCAATATATGTAGGAAAAAAGCCGATGCAGTACCTGTCAAAATACCAATTCCACTGCCGAGAACAATCCATTTGATGAGAGACTGACATAACACTAAGAATCTCCATTCTTTAAACATAACAGACCATCTTGATTTCCACTGTTTCATTGTGTTCGTTCCTCTCCAATGTGATAATATTTATGCCAGAACAGGAAAACAAATAGACTCCTACCAGGGGAATAGAAACTTCTCACTGGTAGGAGTCATTAGCCTTACGGCGGTTAAGGCGAACTCCATCGCCTTATGAACTTGATGATATAATACTCTTAAATGATTGCCAGGTCAATCCTTTTCTATACACTATAATCAGGAACCTAAATATCGATACAGCGTTGTTTTGCTGATGCCTGTTTCTTCACGGATCTCAGCAAGACTGTACTCTTTACTTTCATACATCTGTATCGCCTTCATGACATTTCCATCCAATTTACGAGGACGACCTAACTTCGTCCCCTTTTCCTTCGCTTCATCCATACCTTTCTTTGTGTTTTCACTACTCAAGTCCCCTTGGAAATCAAGTAAAGCCTTCACATGCTCCAGAAAAATACGACCAGAACGATCCTGGGTATTCAAATTCTCATTTAAAGAGTACAGATGGGCCTCACGTTGTTGAAACACCTTCAGTAGATCAGCAAGATGTCTTGTGGAGTCAGCTAAGGAGAATAACCGAGTAATAACGACGACATCTCCTGCCTCGAGCCCGTTCATCATGGCTTCTAGTTGAGTTCTTTGCTTTGCAGACGAATGTTCTTCCTTCAAGAACCGATCGCAGGATTTCCGTTTTAAAATTTCGTGTTGATTTTGACATTTCGGATCATCCTGCGACGGTCTCATGTAGCCAATAATCATGTTAAAACTCCTAACTGCGAATGACTTTAATAAATTATAACACAAATAAAGAACCGAAAAGGTTCCATTTTGGAACTGTTCGTGATAAGATCAATGTACTTCAACCGGATATGACTTTTAGTCGAGTAAGAGTCATAAAAAAAGATAAGGAGTGGACGTACACGTGATTGAACGGATTAAGACAGATTGGTTCTCTAATATTCGAGGGGACATATTAGCAGGGATTGTAGTAGCATTGGCACTCATCCCCGAAGCCATTGCATTTTCCATTATTGCTGGTGTAGACCCTATGGTGGGTTTGTATGCGTCGTTTTGCATTGCTGTCATCATCTCATTTATTGGTGGCCGGCCAGGGATGATATCTGCTGCTACCGGAGCTATGGCCTTACTAATGGTTCCTCTGGTCAAGGAGCATGGCGTTCAGTATTTGCTGGCTGCCACTATTCTCACTGGCGTTATCCAATTGCTTTTTGGCGTATTCAAGATCGGTAAACTGATGAAATTCATCCCGAGGGCTGTCATGATCGGCTTTGTGAATGCTCTCGCTATTCTGATATTCATGGCACAAGTTCCTCATTTTGTAGGCATATCCACACTGACCTACATTTTCGTTGCAGTTACCTTACTTATTGTATATGTTTTACCCCGATTCTTCAAAGCCATTCCAGCACCTCTCATTGCCATTGTGGTTCTAACAGCAGCTGCCATTTGGGGCAACCTGAATTTAGGAACGGTTGGAGAGCTAGGGATTATCACGCAATCTCTGCCCTCGTTCTTTATTCCCGATATTCCTTTTAATATCGAAACATTGCAAATTATATTCCCTTATTCGGTTTCACTGGCGATTGTAGGATTGGTTGAATCCCTGCTGACGGCTTCCATCGTGGATGATATGACGGGAACGAACAGTAACAAAAACAAAGAAGCTCGCGGACAAGGAATTGCCAACGTCATTACCGGTTTCTTCGGCGGAATGGCAGGCTGTGCCATGATTGGACAATCTGTGATCAACGTCAAGTCTGGCGGGCGAGGGAGATTATCCACACTCGTGGCAGGCGTATTCCTCATGTTCCTTATCCTTGTACTTGGCGGTGTCGTTGTTCAGATCCCTATGCCTGTACTCGCCGGGATCATGATCATGGTAGCCGTCGGAACATTTGACTGGTCTTCCTTCTCTTATCTTCGAAAAGCACCTAAAAGTGATGCACTGGTTATGCTAGTCACCGTTATTGTTGTTGTGGCAACGGATAACCTTGCACTGGGTGTCATTGTCGGCGTCATTCTTAGTGCCATATTCTTTGCTTCCAAAATTTCGAAGGTTCATGTGAAGCATCTCTCCACGGAGAAAAACGTAAGATTTGATGTGACGGGTCAATTGTTCTTTGCTTCAGTGGAAGGGTTTATCGAGGCTTTTGACTTCGAGATTGCTGATTCGGATATTATCATTGATTTCTCGAATGCACACATCTGGGATGATTCAGGTGTAGGCGCTGTCGATAAAGTGGTCATTAGATATCGGGAGAATCATAACCGTGTCACGATTAAAGGGCTGAATACCTCTAGTGAAAAACTCATCCATACATTAGCGGTGCATCATGATCCAAATGCACAGTTAAAATCACATTGAGATAGGAGCGAATAATATGTATCAACATATTCTACTTGCTGCAGATGGTTCTAATAATGCCATTCGTGCAGCGAAAGAAGCCGCTTATATTACATCATTGGTCCCTGATGCTGAAGTCGAGATTCTGTTTGTTGTAGACCTATCCAAGGTCAAAGAGGAAGTTCTCCATTCTCAAAATCATGAGGAGATTGAACTGAAACGTAAACAGAAACTAATCCCTGTTCAACAAGAGCTTACCCAGAAAAATGTAAAACATCGAGTTACCTTTGTAAATGGAGATCCCGGCCCTACGATTGTTGATTACGCGAATAAGAACAGCGTTGATCTGCTCATAATCGGTAGCCGGGGGTTGAACTCTTTACAGGAATTCGTACTTGGAAGTGTAAGTCATAAAGTCGTCAAGAGGGCTCATTGTCCAGTCATGATTGTGAAATAAACGATGGATATGAAGCACAGGGGCCTCTGCAATTTGCAGGGGTCTCGCTTCTTTTTATGAAGAAATTAGATTAGATCATTTAAATGTTGACTGGAGGGGAGAAAATCTTGGAACACTCCTTATTAAAGACTCAAAAAGCACAAAAAACATCACGCTATCGTCCTCCTGCTGTACGTATTTTTGCGCTTGGAGGTCTCGGGGAAATTGGAAAGAACATGTATGGGATTGAATATAAAAATGAAATCATTTTAATTGACGCCGGTCTGAAATTCCCGGATGCCCATATGAACGGTGTAGATTACATTATTCCTGATATAAGTTATTTGCTGGATAAACCTCAACAGATCAAAGCTCTTTTCCTTACCCATGGACATGAAGATCATATTGGTGCTATCCCCTACTTGCTCAGACATCTTTCGTTTCCAATCTATGGCGGTGCACTGACGCTTGGCTTGGTCAAAGCCAAGTTGGAAGAGCACAAGTTAACGAATTCAGTAGAGTATCATACAATTCAGGATCACGAACGAGTATCATTTCAGCATCTTTCTGTTCATTTTTTCCGAACAATACACAGCATACCCGATACGTTTGGTATCGTTGTAGATACACCCTATGGTTCTATTGTGCACACAGCTGACTTCAAATTTGATATGACACCTGAAGGAACGACAGCGGATATTCATAAAATGATGCAGTTAGGTGAAAAAGGTGTACTTGCTTTGCTGTCTGATAGTACAAACAGTGAACGTGAAGGTCAATCCCTTTCAGAACATACAGTGGGTCAGTCTGTTTTGGAATTAATCCAGCAATGTGAAGGCCGAATTTTGTTTGCAACTTTCGCGTCCAATGTCCACAGGTTACAACAAGTTATTCATGCTGCTTCGGAGTGTGATCGGAGAATTTTAATATTGGGTCGTAGCATGGAAAAAATATTCTCCATCGGTCAAGAACTTGGACACCTTCATGTACCTCAAGGTATGCTAATGGATATGAAGGAAATCCACTCCGTTCCACATCATCAAGTCATCATTTTATGCACGGGTAGTCAAGGAGAGCCTAATGCAGCATTAACCCGTATTGCATCCGGCTCCCACCGTCACATTCAAATATTCCCAGGAGATACGGTTGTCTTTTCTTCTTCTCCCATTCCTGGTAACGTAATTCAAGTCAATCGAAACATAGACATGCTGATGCGTTCTGGAGCCGCTGTCATCTACGGAGCGGAGTATGACATTCATACTTCCGGGCATGGATCACGGGAAGATTTAAAACTGATGATACGGACCATGCGTCCCAAATATTTCATACCGATCCATGGAGAATATCGAATGCTGGTAAGCCATCAAAAATTAGCTGAGCAAGTTGGAATACCCTCCAACAGAATCTATGTATTGAATATTGGAGAGCCTCTCCTCATTACTAAATATCATGCTCGAAAAGGAAGAAGTCTCCCTTCGGGATCATCATTTGTGATACGTGGAAAAGTTGAGAGGCATGAGCCTGAACTCATTGATGAACGCAATGGATTGGCTAAGGATGGTGTACTTATTGTTGCACTTGTCTTGAACAATGAGACATGCCAAATGATATCGGGTCCCGACCTGATTAGCCGGGGACTTGTTTATATCCGTGATGCTAACGAACTGATGAAAACAGCAGAATCGCATTTGAAATCCGCACTATATGGACTAGAGCAGAAAAAAGAAGCCCGCTGTGAAATCTGGGAACATAAAATCTCAGAAGTACTTCAGAACTTCTTTTATTCACAATTAAAACGTACTCCTGTGATTTTCTCTTCCATTCATAGCATTTCACAACCTATTCAAGTAAAGGAAGTCTAAACAATGAGAATGATTCAAAAGTTAATTCATCCCGATACACCTGACCTAAATGGCCGAATGTTTGAACGAAAAGCAGCACGTGGCATTATTATGCGTGGTTCTGAGATTCTGCTACTCTATACCCGTAGATACAATGACTACAGTTTTCCCGGAGGTGGTGTGGAAGCGGATGAGGACCTACTTCGTGGGCTAAGAAGAGAAATTGCCGAAGAAACCGGTGCTACCCAGGTTGAGGTGACAAGCGAGTTCGGCTACATTGAAGAGTATCGTCCCCATTACAAACCCGAATATGATCTGATTCATATGTTATCTTATTATTATGTTTGCAACATTCATGAACAACTCGGTGAAGCCAAACTCGAAGATTATGAAATGAACAATGGTATGTCTGCTGTCTGGATCGACATTCATCAGGCTATCTTGCATAATCGACAGGTGATATTGAATAAAGAGGATTCTATGGGGTTTTCTATTGAAAGAGAGACGATTGTTTTGGAGCTTATTGCATCTGAATTAATAAGCTAATGAAATGCCAGTTAATCAGGTTAATCAGTAATTACTGGCTAACCTGATAATACGAAAGCCGCTAAAATAGCGACTTTCAATGGAACAATGTTCTTGCCCGCGACATCGGTTCGTCTCTTAAATGTGATTCTTCTGTCCAATATTCTACCCCAAAATAAAAACCGCAGCAGCTACAAATTTTATAACTTCCTGTGGACCAAGTTAATAAATTCGTTCAATTTTATATCCTTTTTTTTCGAGCTCACTTGGGACACTTGGTTCAATCACAACATGAGCATTTCTGGGTTCCAAAAGTCATCTCCTTGCTGTCCCCAGGGAATGGCTTTGTTTGGGTTTGAAGAAACGTCCTAAACTTCGTCACCCTGCTCCTCCTGCACAATTCGAGCAATGTGAATCATCAAATATAATAATTCCTCGTTCGATATGGAGATATCCAACATGTTTTGCACGTAGGTTTTGATCATTTCCGCGCATTTGTATTCAAGTGGATGCTCCTTCACCATGTGCTGAAAGATGAAATCTTTCGGCGAATTGCCCAGGCGGCCTTCTTGTAAACGCTGGATGAAAAATTGCAGGTGTGTGACGAGTCTGACATAATGGATGGAATTTTTGTTCAATTGCATATCAAAGGTGTATTGAATCAGGTTAAAAATATCTTTTAACATTTTAACGGATTGCATCGTGCGCTCCATATTCTGCTCATGTGTTTGGGCATTCACGAAATGAAAAGCGATATTCCCTGCTTCTTCTTCGGGCAGTTCAATACCCAGTTCTGAATTCAGCATCTGAACGGCTTGAACCCCCAGTTCGAATTCGACAGGATGAAACCTCTGGATCTCCCATAACATGCGATTCTGTAATGATACACCTTTTTTCCATCGTTCAATGGCAAACGACAAGTGATCCATAAGTGTAAAAAAGATTTGATCGTCGAGTGAGAGCTTTTCTTTTGCATTGGAAATCAGTTTGTTAATGACATTCACATGTGATTCCGGCATGTTTTCGATGGTTCGTACGTAAGCCTGGGCAGACGGATTATTTTGTAAAATGAATCGTTTCTGGATGTGCTCCTCTTCGAGACGCTCGCCGACTTTGCCTTTGAAGGCCAAACCTTTTCCCATGACAATCATCTCTTGCCCCTGTTCATCTTTGGTCAGAAGCAAGCTGTTATTCAATATTTTGATTACTCTCATGCATTCATCACGATCCTTTATTCTTTCGTGACCGCCTGATCCGAAATTCCGATACATCTGCCATTCTGTTTAATGACCTCCTGATACCACGAGAAGCTTTTCTTCTTCAAGCGCTTCAAGTCTTTCAGATCCTGTTCACCGCGGTTTACATAGATCATTCCATAACGTTTCCCATAACCTTGATGAGTGCTTACCACGTCAATAACGGACCAAGGGCAATAACCAATCACATCCACCCCATCCGTCAGAGCCAGTCTGATCTGTTCCAGGTGTTTCTCGATAAAATCAATCCGGTACGTGTCGTTAACCGTGTGATCTGCTTCCAGTACATCCGGAGCTCCTATGCCATTTTCCGTAATTAAAACCGGGAGACCGTATCGTTCATATACTTTACGCAATGTTAACCTAAGACCAACCGGATCTATGACCCAGCCATATTTCGTTTTTTCCGTATAAGGATTCTCCGCGGCCCGGTAGACTCCCTGCTCGCCAAGCATAATTTGCTGATCACCTGCACGAGGTGTAACATCCGACGCATCGCCCGTACTGGCGGCAATGGTTGCCGTCGAGTAATAGTTGATTGCTACAAGATCCGGGCGGCCTGCCTTGATGTCCTCCATGTCGCCCTGCTCAATAACCGGCTCGATGCCACGTTCCTGCAAATAACTCCAGAATAATGGATTATACCGTCCCCACACCGATAAGTCGAGAAACCCCCATCCACGAATCGTCTCCCAGTTATGTGCAGCGATTGCATCTGCTGGTCTGGAGGTTGCCTGGTACATGGAAGTCATGTTTAATGCAGGACCGATCTTGCCGTGCGGGAGCATATCATGGAATAGTCGCATCGTTCTGCCTTGAGCTACAAACATGTGATGATTTTGCTGATACAGTTCCTTACTGGAAGGCAAACGTCCGCCTTTTGGTGTACCAATGGCACCTGGATGGAGAATCATCGTATTTTGCTCATTAATGGTCAACCAATATTTCACTTTATGCCCGTAATGCTCAAACAAGATACGCCCATACTCGACAAAGGCATCCATCGTCTCCCGGTTGTTCCATCCTCCCGTTTTCTCAAGCTCGTAGGGTAAGTCGAAATGGTACATGGTCACGATCGGTTCAATACCATGGAGCAGCAATTCGTCAATCAATTGGTGATAAAAATCGAGTCCTCTCTCATTAACAGCCCCTGTGCCTGAAGGCAAGATTCGAGTCCATGCAATCGAAAAACGATACGCTTCGAGGCCCAGTTCTGCAAAAAGCTTCACGTCTTCTTTGAATCGGTGATAGTGATCGCTCGCAACCGTGAAATCAGCGGTTCCAGCCGGATGATCACACATATCGATCACGGACAGGCCTTTGCCATCTTCGTTCCAGGCTCCCTCCACTTGATAGGCCGAGGTAGAGCCTCCCCACAGAAATTCATTGGGGAATGGTTTGATGTGTTGATATAACATCTCAAGCACTCCTTCATTTTAATGTTGATCAAGATATATGACGGACCGTATTACGGTTGTTACGAAAGGTGGATAATGGTCGCTCCAACCTCCACAGGACTCTGCTTCTCCAGCTTAATGTCCGGGAAACGATCCGAATTGGCGATAATGATCGGGGTTATGACTTCATAACCTTCCGCCTTGATGGCGTCGATATCAAAGCGGATCAACAAGTCACCCCGTTGTACCCGGTCCCCCACTTTAATGGAAGAGTCGAAATGTCTCCCCTTCAGGTTGACGGTATCCACTCCAATATGAATGAGTACCTCTTCTCCATCATAACCCTTTAATTTGACCGCATGTTTGGAGTCCATGAAAGCCGTAACTTCACCTGCGATTGGTGCACACAGTTCTCCTTTTGCAGGAATAATGGCAGCGCCATTACCCAGTAATCCCAAAGAGAAGACATCGTCTGGTACACGGTCCAGATGGACTAATTCCCCTTGCATCGGGCTGGCGATCGTAATTGGGCCTGATTCATTTGAGCTCGGTACATTTGCATTTGTTGTTACAGCAGACTGCGTGTCTGGGGTGTTGTCTTTAACAGGCTGTGAAGAAAGCACTTTGTCATCGTTAACCTGCTTATTGCCTTCCTCCTCATCGTCTACTGGATCATCAAAACCAATGATCCATGTCAGAGCAAAGGTAACGACAAAGGCGATTATACAAGTCACAATGGCATGAACGATGTTCATCGGATTGCTGCCAATGAAAGCCGGTAACGCGGGAAGCCCCGGAGAAACGAAGGCATAACGTACTAATCCGGTCAGACCAGCGTATACCCCAGCTACGCCACCACCAATCATTGCTGCAATCAAGGGTTTCTTCAGTTTAAGCGTTACGCCGTACAAGGATGGTTCCGTGATGCCCAGTACAGCGGTGAAGCCGGATGAAGCAGCGAGCTGTTTCAGTTTTTTATTTTTTGTTTTTAAGGCTACAGCAAGCGTAGCCCCACCTTGCGCAATATTGGATGCGAGCATTCCCGGACCGTTGATCATTTCATATCCATTTTTAGTCAGTTGGCTAGTTGCAATCGGCGTCATGGCCCATGCGGTACCTGTTACGATCAGGAACGGTTGCAAAGTACCCATTAACAAAGGAATCAGCCAGCTGGCTCTAGCATTAATCGCTTCTGCACCCATCGCAACCAGATCATTCAGATACGTTCCGAAAGGCCCGATTGCCACCAATGCAAGTGGTGCTGTAATCAATAGCACAAGCATTGGTTTTGTGAAAAATTTGATCATGGAAGGTGATACCCGATCTGCGAAACGTTCAATATAGGACATGAGCCAGACGACAATAATAATCGGCAGTACGGAGCCTGCATAGTCGGTTAATCGAACTGGAACACCGATGAAAAACACGTCTTTTCCTTCCGCCATCAGGGCGCTCCATCCCGGGTGTAACAACACGCCAGCAACCGTCATCGCCAGAATTGGACTTGTCTCAAATTTGATGGAAGCTCCATAAGCCAGCAGAATGGGCATGAAATAAAACGCCGCATCCGCAATGGTGTTAAGGATATAATAGTTTTGGCTTTCCGTCGTTACGAGACCTGTCAGTACAAGTACAGCTAATATCGCTTTGATCATACCCGCGCCAATGATTGCCGGTATTACCGGAGTAAATGTTGTCGAGATCACGCTGATGAATCTGGAAATCCAGCTCTGTTTTTGCTTTGGTCCGTTATTTTTGCCGGAATCCGATGTGGAGTCCCCATTCCCAGTTGCTGAACCCATCTGCTGAGTGATAACGCGATAGACTTGCTGCACCTCATTACCCACGACAACCTGGTATTGTCCACCATTGTTCACAACGGTAATCACGCCTGGAAGGGCTTTGAGTTTTTCTGTCTCCGCTTTGGAGATGTCGTGCAATTCAAACCGAAGTCGCGTTGCGCAGTGCGTAAGCCGAGCGATATTATCCTTCTTTCCAACCAATTCCGTAATCTCTTGTCCCAACTTGCGATAATCCATACCTTTGCCCCATTTCTGAATTTGGATATAAAAAAGACCAAAACGATATGCCTTCCCCTACTCACATAAGGAAAATGCAAAATCATTTTGGTCATGCCTGCTTTACCAGTAACAGCCAAACACTGCTAATATTCAATTCGTTATTGATGTAAACGTTTACTGGACCCATAATATCACACAATAAGTCAGTTAGCAATCACTTTATTCGTCATTTTTCTACATTTAGACTTAAAAATTTCATTAAATCATCACGCAGCTGCACAATCTCATTGTTAGCATTATTCGCATAATCCGGCAACATCATATCCCTAACCATTTTAGTTCGTAGCCATGCCATAAAGAAAAGATCTAAAAATAAGTTTGGAAATTTAAGCACCATTATAAGCATTGGTGGATCAATGGAAACGCCAGCTTTTTGTATTGCCCTTAGATACGCTTTTAAAGTGACTGTTATTTTGCGTGCCGTCTTTCTGGTTCTGGCTGTTTTTTTGTCAATGATCTTATTCTCAGAATGCAAAACGCTCAACATCGCAATGTCTGATACGGAATGTGTGATTAGATACGCCTGCATATCCTTTTTAATAACGTAGGGAAGCTTTGCTATTTTAAATAATTTTGCGAGGTTTTCTATGCGTTCTGTCACTACACCATTAATTTCTCCAAATACAGTTGCCACTATAATCTTTGGTAGAAATCGAGCATGCAATACTCCATCTTTAATCTGTCCGCCGAAGCCGGGGAAAGCTGGTAAAAGTCTATCCCCTACGATATCCAGCCACGAAGAAAATCCAATTGAATTACTAGTCATCGTAACTATATTTTTGCTTTGATTATCTTTTAGCGCTAACAACGCTGATTCAGACCGATCATAACGAACGGTAACGAAGATAAAATCGTATACATCGTCATTTTCGAGCGTATCAATGACATTCACTTGTATCGATCGAACTGTACCTTTTTCTATATATTGCAGGCCATTTTCTCTTAATGATTTAAATCTATTAGAATGTGCAAACAGGGTAACGTCAAACCCTGCTTCAATAAACTTAATTGCGTACATGCTCCCAATGACACCTGCACCAAAAATTAAAATTCGATCTTTTTTTGCTGACATTAAAACCACCTCTACTTATTAACATTTCTTTTTATTATCAGACAACATGTTGTATGATGTGATTGTAAATCTTTATTATTCCTTGATCAACCATCAGTTTTTTAGTATTTGTCGGATGATATTCTTATTTGCTAAGTAGGAGGGAAACATGAAAAAGCAACCTGAAATAACGGAGAAAACAAGACAAAAGTTTGTAGAAGTTTTTTGTGAGTTATATAGCCAAAAGCCGATTGAGAAAATTTCGATTCAGGAAATTGCAAATAAGTCAGGATATAACCGCAGCACCTTTTATCAATACTTTACTGACATTTACGAATTGTTAGACTCTGTTGAAAATGACTTATTAAATGAGATAAAAAAAGAATTGGCGAATAAAGAGCTATCGATGCATACGGTTCAAGATACGCTCTATTGTCTGGACAAAAGAGAACATCTCCTGGTTCTTAATGCCCTTTTGGGTGATTATGGAAGTGCTCGTTTTTTGAAACACTTAAAAAAAGAAATCGCACTGGGTCAATTAGAATTAAATGTTCCGCAAAACCATTCTTTAACGCCATACTTAATTGAGTTTTACCTGACAACTTCCCTTTCTTTATTTCGTCTTTGGCTCCAACGTCAAAAGGATTTATCGTCAGAAGAATTTTTCAAGTTAGTGGAGAACCTATATTCAAGAGGGATTACACCCTATTTTAAAGAATGAGTCTGTCTTTCAAACCAAATCCATAAGGTTGTATAACAATAAAAAAGGCCGCATAAGCTTGTTTACACAATAAACTCCATAAAAACTGACCTAACCCACTCTTAAGGGTCCGCATCATGCAAATACAGACTTCTAAAATTTTTTCTGTTGAAAGGCCATCCTTTGTCGGATGGCCCTGTATTGTGCTTTGATAAAAACCCCCAGTTGCCGTCCTCTTTGAGTCTATCCCAACCAATATAATTGGAATATCTATGAGATACGGCATCATGGAATAAATTTTTATTATTTCGCTAATATCCATTTTTGTCGATCAAGAGATGGATTCAGTTCACTTAGGAAGAGTTCGGTCCCATCTTGCGACACTTCCAGCGCTTTTTGATGATGAACCGAGGTAATATGGACAGATCCGTCTTCGTTCTGGTGAAGGACCCAACGCTGGTTGTTGTACCCTAAGTAATGATACAGCTGAAGTTTGTTTTTCCCTATATCCAAATCAAGCGTCTGACCGGCCGTAGTACGAATCGAATACGAACCTGCTTCATCGCCTGTCGGAACAAATACCCACTTTTGGGTGGAAGCTGTACTTGAATCCTGCAAGGAAATGGACTCCCCATTGACAAGGTTAAGTGTATAAATGGATTTTTGTGTTGCGGTATTTACAAGGCTGGACTTGATGATGTTTGCAGGATCGCCGTTGCTCACATTGACGTTTTGATAAAATGCGTAGCCGCCAAATACATGAAGTCCAAAGTGGCCTTCTGCAAAAGTACCATCCATTATATCTATGACTTTTTGGCTATCCACGTGAACTATAATATGCGGACCATTCGCTTCTATTTTCACCTTATAAGTTTGACCTGGCTGAATGAAAGTGGGTACTTCCGCAAGAACCTGCCGTTCTTCAAATCCTCCGTTGATTTTATAGAACAGACGGATCGCCTTCATGTTAGGGTCTAGATTCAGATAGTAACCACTGCGACCATCCTCGCTAGCCCTGAACAAAATAGAACCTGCCCCTCCTGTTTCACCAAGCATCATGTCTGCTTCATACGTAAAATTTCCAGCTTTCTCTTTGGCGATATAATTCGCATCGCTAAAATATTTACCACGAATCCCATTTTCACTAACTAACCATGAAGCAGCAGACAGATCTTTAGTCCATCCACTCAGGTTTGTCCGGAACTCGCCACCTGTGACTTTAACGAGCACACTAGTGGAAGCTTTGCCATTCGGAGTAGATACGGTGATCGTGGACTCCCCTTCTTTTTTCGCCTTAATAACTGCCTGTGATTTGTCTACCATGTCTATGGCTATTACTTCTTTATTACTGGACTCCCACTTAAGCGGTTGAACACCAAAACCTGGTCCATACTCGACCATTGCCTGCAGTGTATCCGACTCCCCTATACCCAGTTCCCGAACCCTCGTATCCATCTTTATCTGAGCTTTTGCAGGAATGTCCTCATTCCAGACAGATTGAAGTTGATACACTATCAAGGAAACAACGTTCACATTCCCGCCTTTCACGTAAAAACTCATCGCTCTACTAGCCGGATCCGGAAATATAACATCTGAAAAGACGACTTTGCCGCCGTTACCAAAGACTTCAACGGAAGACTCATCCACAAGAATACGCATCTTAACTCGATTATTCTCCATTTGTGTAAGCGCTTCATGTCTCTTGCTGAAAAGGCTGGAAAAATCCGTTTCACCGGATGCAGTTCGGTCCACAAACATACTACTATCGCTTGCCTTATAACCCACGACCGTCTTCTGATTTGCACCCTCACGAATGTTAAAGCCAAACTCGGTCACTGTGCTGGCTTCAGGGATTTCAATTTCAGCTTCAATTTCGTAAGCACCAGAAATAATACCTTTTAGCAGATTCCCGGAAGAAGGACTCACCGACTTGTTAGAAGCAGAATACAAAGGTTTACGCAGTGATTCCAATTCTTTAATTGGACTTTGCACCATCCGAATTCCATCTTTGGTCGTTACCAATGATACTTCTCTCGGAATGGTTAGTTCACCTTTCCAATTCGACGTTGGGAAAGCGAACGGATAATCCCAATTCGTCATCCACGCCATCATCACTGTGCAATGATCAGGCATGTTAGCGAAAGACATCGAAGCGTAAAATTCTTTACCAAAATCTGTTCTTAGCACTTTACCCGCCGGATTATCGTTCACGAATTTACCATCAGCTGTTAAATCACCGATAAAATACTCGGCATCTGATCCGCCTGTTTTTGGATTCGCTCCCGTACTGATCATCATAACCCACTTCTTTTGTGACGTTCCGTCTACCGGAAGCTGGAACAAATCAGGGCATTCCCATACTCCTCCGCGGACGTAATCCCCGTATCCCCAATGATCTGTCAATGTCCAGTCAAGTAAATTCGTTGATGTATAGAAATGAATATTATCTCCTCCGGACACAACCATAACCCATCGGTTATTCTCGTCATCATGGATTACTTTCGGATCGCGGAAATCCCAATCCCCAGCGTCTTCTCCGCTCTTACCTGGGTTTTCGATCACGATCGGGCGATCCTTCGAATATTCCCAAGTACGACCTTGGTCTTTGCTGTAAGCCAGACCTATACGCTGGTTCCCATTCGGGCTATCCGGATTAAAGGAAGTGTAGTATGCAATAAGGCCCTTGCCTCCTGAATCCCCGAATAAACCGGATGCATTCGTCATATCCGCAACAGCCGATCCAGACCAGATATGTCCATGATCATTCCACGGAAGTGCAATCGGAAGCCGCTTCCAGTTCAGCATATCTTTACTGACAGCATGCGCCCATGTGCCTCCATCCTGATGGAAGAGATGATATTCTCCTTCGAAGTAGACAAGTCCATTCGGATCACTTGCTGAACCACGTATTGGTGTGTAGTGATACTGAGGGCGATATATTTCGTTATAATATTGGTCCAATTCCGTCACATAAGTATCCTGGAAATAAGCCGTCCCCTTTTTGACGATGATTCCGGTATTTCCATTCGGGTAGGTTGAATCTTTCACGTCAATTGCGGCCGTAGTGTATCCGTCCAGGAAGACCTGAATTCGATCTCCCTTTGCCTTGATTTCCACATGATGTTTGGCTCCCATCTGACTCGGATAAGTACGTAGAGAACTCGCAATTACTGTTCCTTTTGTATTCGTCAAACTTACACGGACCTGATCTCCTTCCTTCGTAAGAGTAGCTTCATATCCTTCAGCTCCATCAGTGGAAGAACGAAATGCAAGAGCTGCAACAGAATTAGGACGAAGGATAATATTCCCTTCATACACCATGTCGGCTGCCTGTTTATTATAGATTTGCTGTGCTTTGCTCTCATGCGCTATCGTCCCTCTTTTACCGCTAATATCAGGCTGCCAACTTCCCTTACTTGCGACTACCGTACCCAGATTACCATTCAGATCGCTCACCATGATGTTCGAAAACAAGGCGGATCCATCCCATACATGGAGTCCCAGTTTCCCTCTTTGATACGAGTTGTCCTGAACATCAATCAATGGTTTATACTGATTGCCCCAATATACTTTTAGCGAGGAACCCACTGCCTTCACTTTGAGATGATAGATCTGCCCCATTTCAACAGAAACTTTACGCTCCTCCTTTAATCTCCCATCTCCACTCCTTGAATCTCTTAACCGAATCAGACCTGTGTCCGGAATGATTTGGAGCATGTACGAGCTATAGCCGTCCTCATTAGAACGGAACAACAATGTTGCATCTGACCTCGTATCCATGATCATGACATCAGCTTCATAGATAAAATCATCGGATACCGTCTCGGAGATAGCTGTCACATTTTCTTTAGGCTGTGAAGTCAGTAAGATTCCTTCTGAAGTCTCCTTTAATACCCCTTTTCCTTTCACTTGCCAGCCTGTAACATTGGCGTTGGATTTGGTTGCGCTTTCAAAAATATCAAGCTCCTCCTTTGTCTGTTTACTTGTTTCCCAATCAGCGAACATAGCCTTAGCCGCATTTGATTTAGATGTAAAAATACCGTTTGAAGTCAGAGCTAATCCCATTGCCATCAGAAGACATATTGACAATTTAGATTTATCTTTCATTCCTTACCCTCTTTTCTAATGAGTTGGTGAAGCAACTGAGGACAAAATCATAGGTAGGAGTGCGAAAGAAGCCCACGTAGGAACTTCCTTCACGTTAAGGTGAGCGAGCTGGAGCGGAATGAGATGTATGATAATCCACAGCTTTGCCTTTACTCTAAACGCATTCATTTCCCCAAATGCTTACAAGCTCATTGATTTGAAGCGAAACGACCTTTAGTTCTCCGCCCAGAGTATAGAGTTCTAATCCTCTACTTTCCAAGTCGGGGAAAATCATGTCTGAAACGATTACTTTTCCTTTATTGCCGAAGACCTCGACACTGGACCAATCAACGTAAATGCTCAATTGTATTCGTTCATGCTCTGGCTTCATGGGGGCCTTGTGTTTTGCAGCAAAGTCAGGATGGAAATCCGTGTCGTTCGACTTTGTCCGATCAACAAACAACTCCTTTTTCAAGATACTGTATCCGATGATTGTCTCCTGATTGGCAGATGTTCTTACCTTGAACCCAAATTCTTCTGCAGTACCGATTTCAAATTCCGCAATAATTTCGGCCTTTGCAGTAGAAATATCAGATAAGACGTTGATACCTGGCTTAATCGTTAAATCTTGCAGAGACATAATCGGTCTTCTAAGTTGACTTAGCTCATCTATAGGTACTTGAATTAAGCGAATTCCTTCCGGATATGTCTTAAGCTGAATCTCTCGAGGGATGGACATGTGGCCACGCCATTCCTTTGAAGGAAGAGTCGAGGCATAACGCCAGTTGTTCATCCAGCCGACCCAAATCTTTCGCCCGTCTTCTTTCGGAATGCCGTCCCATGTAACAGCCGCGTAAAAGTCAGATCCATAATCTATCCATCTGATAGCATCTTTAGATTCCAACGTATCATCTGGTGTGAATGACCTGCCATCAAAGTTCCCTATGAAATACATCATACCGGAACCGCCAGCCGGTGGTTCTGGATCCTTTGGATTCACACCATTTCTGTCCCCGACGCTTAGTATCAGAATCCACTTAGTAACATCAGGTTCCTCATCTACTTGAATTTGAAATACCTCAGGACACTCAAATACTCCTCGGTGAATACCAGCAATGTCGGAACCGAATTCGCTTGCATAAGACCATTCCTTCAGATTCGGTGAGATGTAAAATTCGACACGGTTCTTTACAGCAAGAACCATTACCCACATTGAGGATTCATCATGCCAAAATACCTTCGGATCACGGAAATCTAGCGTTTTCGTTGGGAATAATACGGGGTTACCTTCATATTTTGTCCAGGTTCGTCCCTTATCCCTGCTATAAGCAATGCTTTGCACCTGCGGTTTTCCGTTCTGAGCATTGTTGCCATCATTAGTATAAATGGTAACCAATCCTGATCCGTTTTCGTTGAAAAATCCGCTTGTATTGTTTTTATCGACCACCGCACTTCCCGAGAAGATTGCTCCATCTTCACCAGGAAGAATGGCCGGAGGAAGTTCCTCCCAATGCACTAAATCCTTGCTTACCGCATGCCCCCAATGCATGCTGCCAAAATCAGGTTTAGTATCATGAGGCGTATGTTGGTAGAAAAGGTGATATTCTCCTTCATAGTAAACCATACCGTTGGGGTCGTTCATCCAATTTTTCTTAGGCGAATAATGTAATTGCGGCCTGTATCTATTCTTGAAAAAAATATTCTCTGATTCTTTTCTACTGCTCATATCTCCTGATAAATGTAATTCTTTAATGTTAATCACTCTCCATCTAATTTTCTGAAATCTGAATAGAAGTATTTCAACTAACTTAACAACCAGATTGGAAGATAATTGCTTAGAAGAGTTATAAAACTCATCTCTATTAACAAAATAATCCTACGAAGTGCATTTGTCAAAGTATTTTCTGTTTAATGCACATATTTTTTTGTTTTTTAACTTTTAAACTTTACATTTGCACATTTTTTTATAAATTAATTGGAGATGACAGCTTTTTATTAAGTTTATCAACTCTTACTTCTTTATTGGACAACCAGATGGTTTACAAATGCACATTGAAAATATAGTTTATAAGCGTTGATCCAAATTAGCGAGCCTGCATTATCTAGCGCTCATATTCACAGCAATCATATTTGCTGATTAATCTGCAAAATGAATAGCCGTATTTTTGACGAGTATGACTCGTCAAGAATACGGCTTTATATATCTGGATTAACTCTATCATATTGTTTGCAGTTACTGCTTTGTGCTTATATTGCTGTATCACGCTATATGCCTAAGTTAAACAGAAGAAACTGCACAGCGCTCTGTCCACCCGCTTTTTTCAGGTGAGTAGAGAAAAGGTACGTTTTCGCAACCATGTACGTCCCTCCTGTTTAAATTCAGCTCCCTTAGATAATCTAATGACTCAGTTTTTTCTCCAGAACTCCAAATAGAATCTTTAATAATGGTGGTGCAACGAGCGTAGTGAAAATGACCATAATAATAACTGAGGTAAGAATAGTCCTGCTGCATGTATTCTGCGTTGTTCCCTCGGTAACGCCAACCAAGCAGGATAAAATTCCAATAACACAACTATGGATGGTTAAACTGGATCCCCAACGTCATTACATTTTCCTGTTAGTCTTTTCCGGAATTAGTTCATACAAGGTACGAACATCGCAGCCGATGGAATCGGCAATCGATATGGCAATTTTGAGGGGCATCACTCTTTTGTTTTCAATAAAGTCGAAAATTCGTTCCGGTTTAAAAAGTAACTCTTTTGCCAGCCACTCTGCTGACTTTCCGTATTCACTCAATCGTTCATTCAATAAGCAACGTCCTAGTTCAAATTTCAAGAAGCGATGACCTCCATCGTGACATAATATTTAACCTTAAACATTGGTTTTTCATCACTGTTACCAGTCATTCAAAAGGGAATTTGAAAATGCCTACTCTTTTCGCCTACTGTATTCCTTGATTTTTTTTAGTCAAAAGGTTTAGAAGATAAGCTTTTAAATCGACCATACGTAAATATTCAGGCTTTTGATCTGTACCACTGATTATCAAGGGGACAAGGGATTCCATTTTACGAATCGAACCGTGACCGCCTCCTCCCTTGTGCGTTGGTGAGCTACCACCAGTAAATTCATACCCTGGTTTTGCTGTGACAACCAAAAATTCGCCTTGATGTGAACGGAGCGCGCTTGACAATCGTTTCAGAACATCGGGATACTGATCGAAACTCAATGAGTGTGTAGCCATATTTAAGTTTAAATCTAACACCTCTTCGTCCTGTTCGACCGTCCATGATTGGTCGTATGGGTCTGTCAGGTTGCCTCCTGTTTTAAATTTGATCTGATTGGCTGTTGATCCTTGAAAGGCATAATTCCAATCCTTTTCTTTCCAAGAGATTAAATCGATGCGTGGGTCTTTCCTTAAAAGGTTCGCCGTATCTCTCAGGGAACGATCTACATTTAATGAATATACATAGGCTATCGTTTCATTGACGGCAAGAATGATCTCAGTCTCCTTCGATACAGCTTCACCAGGACGCAAAATTTTGGCATCTCCAAGCAAGGAAGGCAGATCAATCACCGGATTCTGTTCGGCAGGCAGAATACGGGTCATCCCGCTGTCGCCTGCAATGATAAAGTTGGCATGATGTAAGGCTTTCTCCGGAGACCCGAATGACTCCAAAACAGATTGAAGTTGTTGATCCAACTCTTTGACTCCATGTAGGCCCGTAGGGCCTTCTTTATGTAACTCCCGGTCTAAATCCGGCAAATAGACAAATAAAAAATCCGGCAATCTATTGGATTGAACCAAATATTTCACAGCTTCAATAGCGAAATGATTATTGATACCCATCCGATTCGTTAGGCCATCCGGCATGTTTTTAATACCTTGAAACGGATTAGACAATGCACCCAGGGACAGGAAATCCGGACCTTTAACATTGATTTCTTTTGGTAAGGAAGCAGCAGCTTGAATCCAATCAGGTATCGACAACTTATGAGCGGACGCCCCTCTGTATATCAGCCCGTTGATCGAACCAGACTTTAACCCTTGCCGAGCCAAGTCCTCATAAATCGTGGGAATATCCTTGTTCAAATGACTTTCATTCAAATGGAATAATGCATCAGTCATAACTGGACTAACTCCTAGTTTTAGTACTTCCATGGGTCCCGTTCCGTAATTGATCATTTTCTTGTTGTCCGCAGAATACCAAGTTAGGCCCGGCACACGGTGAATGTCTGAATATGCACCAGTAATCAACGAGCTGTCGATCGTGACGGACATCGTGGGAAAAGAACTGACCAAATTTTTATAATATTGTCCGTGTTCGATCAGGAATTTGAATGCAGGAAGTTCCTGTTTACTGATTCCTTGGTCGATCGCCTGATACATCAAAGAGTCCACCATCAGGAAGATGACTTTCTTCGCATTTTCTCCATTTGTGGAGTTTATCCGCATCAAATCCTGTTCTTTAGGTTTCGAGTTCTGGCATCCGATAAGCATGATCATTAATAAGATCGAAGCTAACATCTGTTTCCCTGTTTTCCTCATACAGTTCACCCCGTTTTATAAATTTTGCATCTAAGATTATGGAGTTATTCGAGGTGTTTTTTACCAAGAGGACTCATCACCATTTTGCATTCCGAAATAATGAAGTCGGTAACCCTCCCGGCAACAAAAAAAGCCGCTAAAAATAGCGACTTTAATGGGGAAATTTTCTTGAATTCGAACTAATTCACGTTAGTTCTTTAATTTCAAAGCAACTTAATTAGCTCTTCTAGCTCATCAACCAAACCTTTTGCAAGTTCAAAATTAGTATCTTTCAGAGCCAATTCTATTTTCATTTCAACTGCTTTTTTCTTTTGTTCCGTTTCTAGATAGTCTTCATCAAAATGACTCGAATAAATCATCTGTCTAAATTCTTCTATACTCATTTTACTAATCGTTTTGTCCTCAATAATTAAAACATAATCCATCCCATTTACAACAGAATAGAAATCATGAGAAATCATGAGAATCGCACCTTTGTAGTCCTCAATAGCTTTCTCCAATGCGATTTGTGTATAGATATCCAAATGGCTTGTCGGTTCATCAAGAAGTAATACGTTCGCTTGACTGGCAGCAACTTTAGCCAATTGAAGCATGTTTTTTTCTCCGCCAGATAAAGATTCGATCTTTTGATCAAGGATTTCTCCTTCAAAGCCATAGTTTGAAAGATACGATCTAATCTCATCATAAGTTTTAAACCCGGCATCTATGAATTCATCTAATATGGTATTCGAATCTTTTAGCATTTCGCCTTGAACCTGAGATAAATAAGCCACGTTGACATCTGCATTTATTTCAATTGAAGCATGGTTATTTTTAAAAATCTCTCGTAGCAAAGTCGTTTTCCCGGTACCGTTTGGACCGATCAGGGCTACTTTATCTGTCGATTTGATCTCAAAGTTCACATTTTCCAAAAGCAACTCGTCAAAGGAAACGCTATAATTATTGACGTTAACCACAACGGAGTCTTCCATTTCCTTATCGATACCAAAACTGATATTCGGCTGCTTGATATCGACAAATGGTTCTTTTATCCGACGTGCTTCCAATCGCTCTTGAAACCTGACTCTGGCTTTTAACGCTCTGCCTCTGGAGGCTTCCGAATTATACGTGGCGATCTCTCTAAGATTGTCGATGATGTGGTCGTATCTCTCAATTTCTTCAGCTTCAGCAACCGCGATTTCTTGCAGCTCGATCTTAGTCTGAAGCAGCGAGAAGTTATAATCGATGTATCGCCCGTCAAACTCTTGGATCTCCGTGTTTTCAAGGTGTATGATTTTGTTGAAACAATGATTCAATAGATATCGGTTGTGCGTAACAACGAGCAGCATGCCCTTGTGAGAATTAATCAATTTTTTAAGTGCATTTAGGTTTTCAAAGTCTAAAAATACATCGGGTTCGTCCATGATCATGAAGTCTGGACGATTCAGCATTTCCTTCATCACTTGAATAAGTTTGAATTCCCCGCCGCTTAATTCGGATATATCAAGGTCTTTTAGCTTCATGAGGTTGGCCAGGTTTAGCTGCTTATTAATGGTGTTTTCGTAATTATCCCCATCCATCGCCTCGAAGGCATCCAAAGCCAATTGAACCTTTTCCAGCAGCGAATCCATATCCGATGTGGTTTCCATTTCAGCATAAATCGCTGTGATTTCATCTTGTATCTTGATAAATTCTTCTCCGATATATTCAAAGACGGTCATTTCTTTCGTTTTGTCGACTTGCGAAAATTGACTGACATACCCGATTCTGCAATTCGGGTCTATCTCTAACTTGCCCTCGAACAAATATCTTTCCGGATCCATCAGGATATCGATCAGTGTACTTTTCCCACTGCCACTTGTTCCGATAAAAGCGCAATGTTGGCCTTCTTCAAACGTAAATGAAATGTTTTTATATAGTTCTTTTTGCGGAAATGAGAAGGATAAGTTATCAACTTTTATCATAGTGTTACCTTTCTTTATAACTAAAATGGTGACTATTATTAAATGTCTTGTTGAACACAGACTTTTAGAGTAACACTGTTTACCTCCAAGTACAATCCATTTTTAGCCCTTACCCTCACTTCGAAATTTGAATACGTTCTTTTTAATGGTGTCAGAACCCCCTTGAGACAGGAAGCGTAGCGCAAAATTTATCCCACTGCGCTGTTTTGTCACTTTGAATGCTAGTTAAATTATTTTGTATAAAGCTTCCTCATTTCTTACCAGAGGGAAGCATGCTTTCTAACGATTTCAATAAAAGCTTCTACTTGGGGAGAGATCCACTTGTTTTTGGGATATAACAACTGCGTAGCTAGATTCTGTTTGTACTGCTGACCTGAAAGTTTTCCTTCCATCAGCTCCCTCTCAACCGTAATCCGAGGTAACAAGGATATGCCCATCCCACTCAATATGGACTGTTTCACAGCTTCGATACTCCAGAATTCAATATTGGAAGTAATCCCAATCTGATATTCCTCAATGCACTGTTCAAACAATGTGCGATACCCACAACCTCTTTCGGTAAAAAGTAAATTGCTTCGCACAATGTCCTGTTGTAGCTCAAATGAATTGGGATACAACAGCATCATGGGCTCTTCAGCCAATTTCTCACTGTACAGATTGGGGTCATGCACCTCTGTCCCGAGCATGAAGGAAATATCACTTTTACCCTGCATCAAATTCTCTTTATAATATATGGAATCTAATTGGTGCCATTCTATATTGACATGAGGATGCAATTTTTTGAACTCTTCAATAATAGGGGGAAAACGATAGATCAACAACGTTTCCCCAATACTGATCACGATATTACCCGTTAATTCCCCTTGCGCAGCAGTCACTTCCTTAATCATATGATACAGTTCAAGCATTTTTTGGGCATGTGGTAACAATTTTCTCCCAGTTTCCGTTAAAATAACCCGCTTACCGATTCGATCAAATAAAGGGTAATTAATTTCCTCTTCCAACGCCTTGATATGCAATGTAATTGTAGATTGCGCGTATCCAAGATGCTCAGCAGCTTTGGTAAATCCCTCGTGTTCCACAATCGCAATAAATGTGACCAAATGACGTATTTCCATCATTGGCTCCCTTCTTTTTACCATCATTAAAACTGATTATTTTCATTTAAAGTATCAATTTTACTAATATAACGCAAACGTTTATATTCAATGTAACTCAATGAGAGCTAATTTAATCTCAATCGTTTATAGAAGGGAGTAATCACCATGCAAACAGCAGCAACGTCATCCATGTTGATTAATGGATATCGAATCGCTTATGAACAATACGGAGAAGGCTCTCCCATATGGCTCCTTCATGGAACACCGTCTTATAGCTATGAATGGAGAAAAGTAATACCCTCTTTGGTTAAAAAAGGATATAAAGTCTACGTTCATGACCTTCTTGGATATGGAGCATCCGAAAGACCACTCGAAGCAGATACTTCTGTGGCAGCACAATATACGCTGTTCAGTCAGCTTTTAAACGAACTTGGGATGGATCGTTTACATGTCGCAGCCCACGATTTAGGTGGAATTGTTGGAGTCCAACTGGCCCTGGAACAGCCTGAGCGTGTACAATCGCTTACGTTACTCAACATGCCCAGCTATGATTCGTGGCCCTCACCAACCTGGAAGAAAATTATTGAAGAACAGCTCGAACAGGTTGAACGAATGCCCCGTGCTGATTTTGATACCATGCTAAAGAAACAATTACCCATGGCAGTTTATAATAAAGATCTTATGACAGGTGATACACTGGATGCATATCTGGCACCCCATACAGGTTCATTGGGGAAAGCCTCTTTTTTCTCCCATCAGGTAGCTCACTATAATGCAAAATATACTGAATCCTATCAAACAGATTTACCCAAGCTGAAAGTTCCTGTTCAAATTTTATGGGGGGAGGAAGATGAATGGCAGCCCCTCGCTTACGCAAAGAGGCTTGTCCAGGATATTCCCCATGCCTGTCTACATGTCATTCCCAAAGCTGGTCATTTTGTAATGGAAGATGAACCTGGGCGATGTTCCGATTATATCGACCGTTTTTGCAATAAACATCCATGATATAGGGTGATAATAGTCGTAAGATTAAGTATTCCCTCCAAAGCGATTATAAAGGGTTTGTTAAACACTATACTGAACAGAATGTCTTAGAGAAAATTAAGCGCTCCACTGGCATAAAGCTGGTGGAGCCTTTTTTTCGTTAATGGCAAGGTGTCCATGCATACTAACAGCCTTTGAATATACTATCCTACCCCAACTATAGGAGGTATATTCCATGACAACGTTTCTTAATGCAAGAACATCACAAAATTCGAGTTTAGCAAACTCGATTGCAATACCAATTTTGGTTATTAATACGCCGCAGTTGTTTGGTCAAATCGGTTTGCAAACTGCAGGTGCTGGCGCCAATCTCAGAGTGCAATTTAAGGGAACAGTTTCTGTACAACTGCCATTAGCTCTTGTAGGGATTACTATTACCGTTGTAAGAGGAACCTTGCCAACTGACCCGGTCATTTATTCCGCAACGTCTACATTCAGTTTGAGTGTACTAGCACCACAAGTGATCACATTCTCCGGCGACGATTTTAATCCACCACTCTTACCACAATTGACCTATACCGCATTCGTTAGCTCCAACTCGCTGGGTACGATCCGTGTAGGCCCTGAGAACTTTGATGGACTTGTTGTTTCGGACTAATTTCACTTTTGTGTTTTGTAACCTATTGGCTTGATGCTGATAGTTTTTTTATTTTATACTGCACAAATTATGCATGCTTACATAACATATTCATGCTTACATAACATATTAATGTAGACCATAGGTCTACCTCTATGGACGACTTAGCCCACTGGTCAACAGCCAACAGCGGGCGGTTCTCACTTATGATATGACATTAATCCTAAGAATAAATAGCAGGTGTAAAGGATGATCTTAAGTTTGATCCACTACATATAATGGTCAGATACAACACAGACAACACGGGGCTATACGCAGCTCCGGTACCGGCGACCTCTCCCCTGATTAAATTCCGGGAAAAGTTTTATTGATGATGTTCCATCATGTTTATTTTTCTCAACATGCTTTCAATTTCAAAAACTGCGTATATGTAAATATAAATCTAGAATCAGGAACGCTTGTTACGGGGTGAAGTCGTCACAACAGGCATTGTAGACGATCCAACCCGGGGACAGCTATTGTCCTCCTTTGCTTCTAGCAACCTGCGGAACAGGAAGAGCAGATTTAACAGCATCAGGCGCAGAAGCGCTATCGTAACGTTTTTGCCACTTTCAGCCGTTGCCTCCTCGTTATCTCCACTTACGAAAGCGCTTAGCACAGACGATGGTACCACCAATAATCCCAGCATGAACGACCCGTTTGTTCAAATCTCTCCACTCCTTTAGACGCATTTTCAGGGCGTTTAGAATCCAAAATTGGATACAATCCTATCCCAAAAAATTCACTTCTGAAAGATCTCTTTAAAATTTAGGACATTGGGCACCGTTTCTGTAAAATTCAGAGAACGTTCGATTTGCCAGAGGTGTTCTGTCATAATGCGGGCCGCCAGTTCCCCGTCTTGCTGCAGAATAGCAGCTAGCAAGTCTACATGATCATGGCAGAAGCTCTGATTTGTCCCGTACAGGACAATGATTACCGAGGTGAGCGAGATCAACTCCTCCAGAAAATGATAGTAGTAATAGTTATCCAATAGTTCTGCCAGCTTAAGTTGTATATCTACCGTGACATCCAAAGCACCAACGACATCGCCATCATGGCTAGCCTGGTGCTCCTCCCGGATCAGAACCTCCAGCGGGAAGGACCCTGCGCATTTCAAAGACCGTTCGTGCTTCATCAACGCTAGGACAAGATAGCTATCTATTAGCGAATAAAGACATTAGGTGAAGATCCGTTTATGCTTCACTTTACTACATGAGACGATTATGCATCCAACGACCTTGCGCCAAAGTATTAGGAGATTCGGCACGTTGACTTATCAACGATTCCTCATTATAATTCGGACATCGAGAGCCAAGCAGACACTGCTTGCCATATGCCTTATGATGTCGGATTCGAAAGTTCTCATCGTCAGCATTCACGATATAATGAATGAAATTAACTGGAGAATCAGACGGCGATCCACGCTTCACTATTGGGGCAGAATTCTGACAGCTTTCGAAGAATGGATCTTGATCTCTAAACAAACTCAAAATTGAAAGATGTGAAGGAATTATGATTAAACAGAAGTTTTACTACGGTAAAGAGATCGAGGTAATGTTTAATTCGGATGTCTGCATTCATTCCGGTATTTGCGTAAAGGGCCTCCCTGGTGTTTTTGATTTAAGCAAACGTCCTTGGGTTGATCCTGATGGTGACACTTCGGAGGCCATTGCCCGGCATATTGACACATGTCCAAGCGGAGCATTGACGTATAAGCTTCTGGACGGTGAATATTCAACAAAGGAAGTGGATGGACATGAATAACGTAGAACATGAACCTGCGAATAAAAGATTTCTTATTCAAGATAACGGTGACATTGCTGCGGTGATGACGTATGTAATCTCAAGTCCGGAGCTATACATTATTGATCACACATTGGTCGAAAATGCATACCGCGGACAAGGGCTTGGCGATAAACTTATCAAAGCGATGGTGGAATACGCGCGGGAAAACGGTATTAAGATTTTACCTTTATGCCCTTTTGCCAAGGGACGTTTCGAACGTATCTCCGAATACGCTGACGTTCTCCATCAATAAAACGAATATTCGCAGATGATTTTCATGTAGTTACACAACAATAAAAGGGGCCTATATCATTCAGAAAATGATATAGGCGCCTTTTGCCTTTTTACGTATCTTACTTATACTTTATCGCTTAAACCAACGATTGTTTCAAATGGTCGCAACACCAGTGGCAGCATGCCATTCTCATAGTTGGTAAGCCAGATCTCTGAGAGGTTGAGGCTAAGCTCATCTTCCTCAAGCTCCACGATGTGTTCAGTAAGATTGATTACTACCAGCACCTGTTGGTCTGCCAGTGTACGTGTATATGCAAATATACTCGGATGATCCGGCATAAGAAGCTCATAAATACCATAAGTCAACGTATCGTGCTCTTTTCGCAGCTGAATCATTTGTTTGTAAAAGTGAAGGATGGAACGTGGTTCCTGAAGTTGACTCTCAACATTAATATTGACGTAATTGTCATTCACCTTTAGCCATGGCGTACCGGTGGTAAATCCGGCCTGTTTGGCCGAAGACCACTGCATCGGTGTTCTGGAGTTATCGCGACTTGAAGCCCAGATAATGTTCATGATTTCCTCATGCGACATCCCCTCTTCTCGTTTGATCTGATATAAATTCCGATCGGCTATGTCGTTATAATCTTCTATGGAAGGGTAAGCCACGTTTGTCATGCCTATCTCTTGCCCCTGATATATGAAAGGGGTGCCTTGCATGAAAAAGTACATGGCTCCAAGTGCTGTGGCACTTTCATACCAATACTCCGTATCATTTCCCCAGGACGAAACTTTGCGGGGTTGATCATGATTTTCAATAAACAAAGCATTCCAGCCGACACCTTCCAGTGATTTTTGCCACTTGGTCAAGACGCTTTTCAATTTGGGAACATCAAGTTGCCTGTCCGTGCTATTTTTCCAAAGGTCAAGGTGTTCGAATTGGAAGACCATATTAAATTTTCCTCTGACTTCACAGATCCAATCCAGCAGATCTTCCTGGTCCTCAACCTTTACTCCATTCGCTTCGCCAACAGTCACGACGTCATATCTGGATAATGTGTTTTCTTTCATTTCTTGCAGATAACGCTGGATTCCTTTGACATTCATATGTTTTTCAAAAGAAGAGATGTATTTGAAGCCTTCTCTGATTGGCATGTCCAAGAGGCCCTCTTCTTTGTGAATATGGCTGATGGCATCGACACGGAAACCGTCAATCCCTTTATCCAGCCACCAATTCATCATTTCATAAATGGATTTCCTAACTTCTTCATTTGCCCAATTCAAGTCCGGTTGTTTTTTGGAGAACAAATGGAGAAAGTACTGTCCGGAGACTTCATCATATTCCCAAGCAGAACCGCCAAAGATGCTCTCCCAGTTATTCGGTTCTTCTCCGTTCTTCCCATCTCTCCAGATGTACCAATCTCGTTTGGGGTTATCCAGGGAAGCTCTGGATTCAATAAACCACGGGTGTTCGTCACTTGTATGATTGATCACCAAATCCATGATGAGTTTCATGCCCCGGTGATGAACTTCATGCAGTAATTGATCAAAGTCCGCCATCGTACCGAATTCATCCATAATGGAACAGTAATCGCTGATGTCATAACCATTATCGTCGTTGGGTGACTTATACATTGGGCAGATCCATATCAGATCAATGCCTAGCTCTTGAATATAATCGAGTTTTGAAATGATTCCCTTAATGTCACCAAGCCCATCTCCGTTGGAATCCATAAAACTTCTTGGATAGATTTGATAAGCTACTGCTTCTTTCCACCATACTCTTTTCATTGAATACAATCCTTCTTTCTTAAGGACTTAACTATATTTAAGTATTATGCTTTAATCATGGATAAGGTACATTCTTGCTTCGTATGGACGCAATTCACGCTCCGATGTAACATCTGAATAATTGGATATCAAAAGCTTATTCGTCTCTGTCGATTGTTCCTGAAGCAGGAGTTCGGTCGTATATCCCTGGAAATTGCATACGACTAGAATTGTAGTATCATTCAGCGTTCGGGTATAAGCAAACACGTCGGGGTTCTCTGGAAAGATCAGCTCATAATCACCATATACAATGACTTCATGTTCTTTTCGTAATTGAATTAACTTCCGGTAATAATGGAATATGGATTCAGGGTCATTCAAACATTGCTCCGCATGGATATGCTTATAATTCGGATTCACCTTAAGCCAAGGTTCCCCTCGTGTAAAACCCGAGTTATCGGAAGCATCCCATTGCATAGGTGTGCGTGCATTATCACGTCCCTTGGCGTAGATCGACTCCATCACGCTTTGTTCAGGATAACCTTTCTCCATTCTTTCCTTATAAAAATTAAGCAATTCTATGTCCCGATAATCTTCGATCGCATATTGAATATTCGTCATACCCAATTCTTCACCCTGATAAATGTAAGGCGTACCTTGCATGCCATGAAGGAGGGTAGCCAACATTTTAGCCGATTCGACCCTGAATTCTCCATCATTCCCCCAACGTGATACGATTCGAGGCAAGTCGTGGTTGTTCCAGAACAAACTGTTCCAGGCGTCGCCCTTGAGCTCCGTCTGCCACTTGGACAGCACTTTTTTTAATGTCATCACATCTAAAGGCTTGAGATCCCACTTTCCTTTGCCTTCCTGTTCATCCAAGCCGATGTGTTCAAATTGAAATACCATTGAAAACTCACTGCCGTCAGGGTTACTGTACAGTTTGGCGATCTCCGGAGTGGCCCCCCATGTTTCTCCAACGGTTAGCAGGTCTTCCGCCTTTTGAAACGTTGCTTTGCTTAGTTCCCTGATATATTTATGCAGATTAGGTCCGTTTCCCGTAATCTTCAAATCCGGTTCTTTACCAATTAAGTCGATCACGTCAAGTCGAAAACCACCAACACCCTTGTCAATCCACCAATTGATCATGTTGTATATCTCCTGCCGGACTTTGGGGTTTTCCCAGTTGAGATCTGGCTGTTTTACGGAAAATAGATGTAAATAATATTGCCCGATCTCAGGCACCCATTCCCAGGCTGAACCACCGAATGTGGACCCCAAGTCGTTCGGAGGCGTTCCTTCAACGCCATCTCTCCAGACGTAGTAGTCATGGTACGGATTGTCTTTGCCTTTTTTGGCTTCTTGAAACCAGGGGTGTTCATCCGACGTATGGTTCAGCACCAAATCCATAATGATCCGAATGTTTCGTATCCCGGCTTCATGAATTAACGTTTCCATATCTTCCAAAGTCCCAAACATCGGATCGATATCCTGATAATCTGAAATATCATAACCGTAATCATCTTGAGGGGACTTGCAAACAGGTGATAACCAGATCGCACCAATGCCGAGTTCCTGCAAATAATCCAATCGGGACACAATACCTTTCAAATCGCCGATTCCATCTCCGTTACGATCTTGAAAGCTGCGTGGATATATTTGATATACAACGGTTTCTTTCCACCATTTTTTATTTTCCATGTTCCATTCTACCTCCCTAAGGTTATTCTTTGACCGATCCTACGACAATGCCAGTCACAAAGTATTTTTGCAGCAGCGGATAAATCAGCAATAGCGGGATGACAGCGACTACGATTTTGGCCGCATTCAGGTTTTTGTTCGAAATTTCAGTCAGGTTGCTGAGTTCACTGGAATTCGTGCCGGCTTGAAGCAAATCGGCAATATTCACGTTAAGGGACTGAATATAGGTCATGAGCGGATAATTGCTGACTTTGGTCATATAGATCAAACCGCTGAAGAAGTCATTCCATGTACCCACGATACTGAATAAGGCGACTGTCGCCAGTGCAGGAATGGACACGGGAACATATACTTTGAACAAGACCTGAAGCGGATTGGCCCCATCGATGAACGCGGCTTCTTCAAGCGCTTTAGGTACAGCGGAGAAGAAATTCATCACAAGGATGACACTGAATATTGGGACAGCGCCTGGCAGTACCAGTGCCCATATCGTATTCAGCATATCCAGGTTTTTGATCAGCAGGTAACTCGGAATCATGCCTCCACTAAACAACATGGCAAAAATCATCACATTCATATAAATGTTTCTGCCTTTAAATTCCCTTTTCGATTTGGATAACGGATAAGCCATCAAAATAATCAGAATCATGTTAAGCACAAGGGTAAGCGCGACACGTAGAACAGATATGCCAAAGGAACGCCAGAACTGTGCATCATCAATAATTTTGGTATACGCTGCTGTTGTAAAATTGACCGGAACGAGACCTACTGCATTCGCTGATACCGCCTCGCTACTGCTGAATGAAATGGCGACGATATTCCATAACGGAAGAAGGCAGACCAATGCCAGCATGATGACGATGGCATAGATGACAAACCGGCCAATTCGATCTTTGAAGTTTGCAGAATAGGACACAGGTTTGGCCTCCTTAGAATATTTTTCTGTCCGTATATTTTTTGGCCAACTGGTTGGCAGACAAGAGCAAAACAATGCCGATTACGGACTTGAACAAACCAACAGCTGTACCGAAGCTATACTGTCGCCCAACGAGACCGATCCGATAGACATAAGTATCTAGAATATCGCCCGACTCATAGACGACCGGGTTATACAAATTATAGATTTGATCGAAACCGGCGCTCAAAATGTTGGTCAGGCTCATTACGCCCATGAGCAGAATAATAGGCAGCATGCCTGGCAACGTAATATGCCACACTTTTCTCCACCAACTGGCTCCATCCATTCCTGCCGCCTCATACAGACCTGGATCTATCGACGTAATCGCAGCCAAATAGACGATGGAACTGTAACCAAACTCCTTCCAGACGTCTGTTCCTATAATCAGTGGCTGGAACCAGGTGTTGCTGCCTAGGAAATTAATATTTTCCAAGCCAAAGAACGCCAACATTTGATTCACAATTCCGTCCAGACTGAACATGTTGACCACAACGGATGCCAGTACAACCCAGGATAGAAAGTGCGGCAGATAAACAATCGTCTGCACGGATTTTTTCACGTATTTGATACGAATTTCATTTAATAAAACGGAAAAAATGATGGCCATCATCGTTCCGAGCAGAATTTTGCCAATCGCAATCACCAACGTATTGCTGACGACCTGCGTGATATCCGGCAGCTTGAACATATAAATAAAATGCTTCAGCCCTACAAATTCGGAGCCGAACATGCCCTTGGCTGGGATATAGTCCTGAAAAGCCGTAATAATGCCAACCATTGGAACATAGCTGAATACAAGCAAAAACAAAATACCCGGCAGCATCATCATATGGTACATGGCACCTGGGCCGAGTCGACCCCTTGCTCTCGAATTCCCCTGTTTCATGGATGAACCCCTTTCGTTGAAGAAAGGCTGCGTATCGCAGCCCTGCTCCTGTTCATGGATGTTTATTGTTTGGATGCGATCTCGTCTTCAATTTCCTGAATGACTTGATCACCACCCTGTTTCTTCCAGTTACTCACGAATGTATCGAAGTAATCGAGCGGTTCTGAACCCGTTACAATTTTAATAAACGATTCCTGTTCCAACTTCGTCAGATTGGCCCACGTCTGTTTCATGCTTGGCGTAGTGCCAGAGAAAACAGGTGTCATCCATACAAATTTGTTTTCCTGTGTCAGTTTGTCGATCAGTCCCACTCCGTTGATCCGCGAATGATATTTGGACCAAGCAGTTACATCATCCGTATCCATGTCACTCAAATAGGTTTTGATGCTTCCGATATTGTTCTTCGATTCGGTAGTGCGAACCTCATCCAGGGAAATTTCTCCTTTGATTCCGCGAACAACGTCAGAGTAATCATCCAGCAGCGATGTAGCCGAATTGACTTCGATATTAAAAGGTCTCGTAGATCCGTCTACCCCGGTCTCCTGATATTTGGCAGCTTCCGGCATGGTTGTTGCGGCATCTTTATCATTGGCCAGTTTATCGTAGAACAGGTTAAGAATCTTAACGGCCAGTTCAGGGTGTTCATATCCCTTTCTCACCACGATAAACTGATTGGATGGATTGGCATGCGCCACGTTGACCTTGCCGTTTGCATCCTCCAGCGTATAAGCCGAGAATTTCGCATTTTTATCCATCTGCTTCGCGCTAATCAGTCCCCAGTCAGGGATATGCCACGGTCCAAAGGCAATACCGCTTTGGCCATTGGCGTAGAGTGCGGTAATATCGTCAAACGTGCGGGTTCCAAATTGCGGGTCAATGATACCATTCTTGAACCAATCCGCCATGATGCCCAGCATCTTCTTCGTTTCTTCTGTCGTGGAACCATACACAATTTTGCCGTCTTCACCATTCATCCAATATTGCGGGAAGGCTCCCTCGGTTGAGGCAACACCCATCATGGTATACGCAGAGCCATTATAATCTGTTGTATTCATCGTGTTCACAAATGGAACACCTACCGGGTTTCCGGATTGGCCAGGATCTCTTTTCAGGAATTCCAGTGCGGTCTTCTCCACTTCATCCAGTGAAATGGCGCCGTCTCCATCTGCATCCAGTTGAATCCCCAGCAGATCCAGCCAATCTTGACGGACCCAAACCATCGTTGGTGCGGAATCCAGAGAAGTTGCCGGAAGGCCCATCAAACGTCCATCGATCGTCGCATTGTCTAAGGCACGTCCATCATAGGAATCGTACATCTGCTTGATGTTATCCGTAGCATATTGATCGTAAATGGCTGTCAGATCCTCAATCAGGTCATTATCCACCAGTTCTTTCAGTTCATCTTTGGAATCAACGCGCATCATATCAGGCAATTCCCCGGATGCGATAGCGAGCGAAACTTGACGGCTATAATCTTCGCCATTGGCTTCAAATTGATCTGTAATCTGAGCGTTAAACGTGTCTTTGACCAGCCGAGTATATGCGTTGTTCTCATAGGTATCACCAGCCGGCAGTTTTGGGTTGGCTGTGGTTACCCGTCCCATGGTTACTGTAATTTCGTCTTTATAAGCACTGAACGGATCTCCCGGTGTTACCTCATATTTGCCTGCTTCCTCTGCAGTAGGAGGATTGGAAGAGTCTCCACATGCCGCGAGGGTTGCAACCATCAAGGCAGACATGGACAGCACGGCCAGACGCTTCGTCAACCGTTTGCTTTTCATGGACCAATTTGTTCTCATCTAATTCGATTCCCCTTTATTCTGATGTTCAATATTTGTTTACGCTTTCATTATAAAACGAAGTGAAGACTCAACGAGATAGGGATTGTACGGTCGTTTAGATAGAGAAATGTGCACAGTTTTCAATCGGTATTATGAAGTATGGTTAGCTTGTGAGCATTTATCCTACCTACTGACCTACATTCGTCTAACTACCCTTACTCTTGATCAAAAACAAAAGCCGGCAGCTTCTAAAACAGGAAGCTGGCGGCCTACAACGGATCATTTTGGAATACGGCGACTTCTCGGATGGAAGAGACCTCAGGAAGATGTCCGCTATTTATTTCCTCTGCCTTGCTGCCGATACTCGCTTGGCAGAAGACCTGTCAGTTCGCGGAAAATCCGACTGAAATATTTTTCATCCGTATAACCCACTCGCTCCGCAATCCAGAAAATCGTGTTGTTTGTATTGAGCAAATACTCTTTGGACTTCTCTACCCGGATGAACCGGGAGTACTCATTAAAGGTTTTCCCCATCAGATCTTTGAAACATTGACTGAAATAACTTCGGCTGATATTGAGTTGTTGGGAGAGACCTGAAGCTGTATAGGCCTGCTCCAAATCATGCTGCATGATCATCACCGCTTTTTTCACGGCATCAATGATTTCCTGTGAATACGAAGTCTGTTCATCAGCCTTTCGAATGCTTGCGGCAGTCTGCTTAACCCATTCTTCAACCTCGTACCAGGACTCGAAAGAATGGATCATGGAGATTTTTCCAAGCGTAGTTTGGGCAAAAAGGTGGTTCCACTCCATCACGATCGAGTACAGCAATCCCATCAACTGACCTTTATGTAATCGTAAGGATATAAATTGGTCAATGAGTTGGTTGTAGTAACTGTCATGGTGGGTCCATGGGGTTTGGAACAAACTTTGTTTAATCCGGTCAAGGTCTTCATCGTGCGGTTCTTTTGAAAATGTATCTTCCTCATTCATCGAAACAGCAATGACTTGGTTATTGGGGTTGTACGCATAGAATAAAGACGTCTCTGTATAATTCATAATCCAGTTTTTGATTTGTGACCATGTTCGCTCTTGTACATCAGACAAAACCAACAACGTACACTGGGGAACTTGATGCAGGCATTCCTTCAATTGATGAAATAGTTGATCCTCTTCGGACGGGGGTGCAACCCACATGCAGCTATTACGCTCAACCTCCCATCTTATCTCATCTTCATGCGCAGTTAGCTCCGTTGGCCACTTATGCTCTGATTTCCGCTCCTGTGAAACAAGTGCATACACATTTCGATAATGGACATTGATTTCATCCTGTGAAGGCATCTTTCTTATTGTGCTTGTCAACCCGTTAATTCGGGTATGAATCCGTTGCAGAACATGTTCGAATTGCTCTTTCTCCAGCTGCACTTTGGCTATATAATCGATGGCTCCGAGTCTTAGCGCTTCCTGGATATAATCGAAATCCTGATGCAGTGTTAACACAACGATATGAAGTTCAGGATAGAGCTGCCTCGCAGCTCGCATCAGTTCGATCCCTGACATGACGGGCATCGCCAGATCCGTTAGCATCAGATCGACCGGTTGGTTTTTTAGGAAATCCAGCGCTTTCGCCCCGTTGCTGGCCTCTCCTACAACCTCCATGTTGAACTCGTTCCATGGCATCGCAGAGCTAATGCCTTTGCGTACCAACTTATCATCATCTACAATCAATACCTTAATCATGCCGAGATATCTTCTCCTTTAATAGGCAATACGAGCAGTATACTTGTCCCTGTTCCCAATTCACTCTCAATCACCAGTTGTGCTTGGTCCCCGTACTGTGCCTTCAACATGCGGTGAACGTAATTGAGTCCGATGCCCATCCCTACTTTTTGTTGTTCAGCTTCACGATTGTTTAGCAGATTATGAATGGTTTCCTCAGTCATACCTGCACCATTATCTTGTATCATAATGTTCAACGTTGAAGTGCATGTCACTTCAATCTGAATAAAACCTTCGTCACTCAATCCATGATATAACGAATTTTCAACCAGCGGTTGCAGAATAAAGCGGGGCACAGGAATTTGAAGCACTTGTTCATCTGCAGTAATGCGGACGTCAAATTCAAAGTCATAGCGAATTTGCTGCAAAATCAGATACTGTCTTAACGCATCAATCTCCTCTTCCATGGTGGATACTTGCCCTAATTTGCCTAGATTGTAATAGAGTAGCTTGTTCAATGACTGCACCAGCTTGTCGATCTCTCCTTGTCCGTTCATGACCGCCAGCCAGTGCACCGTATCCAGTGTATTCATTAGAAAGTGCGGGTTGATCTGATAGAGCAGCTTTTCCACTTCCAGGTCTGCACGAATCTTCTCTTTCTGCTGAACTTCCTTGAAGAGGTCACCGATTTGATGTTGCATATTCGAAAATTCACCCAACAGAAAATCAAATTCAGGAATCTGAGTGCGAGCTCGGCTTCCTTTCGTTTGTGGATTTTTGGACAACCCATTGATCTCCGAATGAAACAGACCGAGAGGTTTGTAGACCATCTTCCACAGGAGCCAAGCAAGAAACACGGTAAAGCCGAGGAAAAATAAAGCGACCAGCAATATTTGAAGCAACCACTGGTTTTTCTCCTGTTGATATTGGGACTGCGAAATGACCGATACGACACTCCATTTCTGTGAGGAGTCCTCTTTGAACCAGTGATACCCGCGGGATATTCCGTCCTTGGCAGGATCTACCGTTAAGCTGGTAAAACTCTCTCCGACCTTCATGGCTCCCGGTATTTCGCTGTACACAATGTTTCCTTTACCATCCAGGATGAGATGAGATAACGCGCCGTTGTATTGATTGTAGCCCAGGATATCCTGAGTAAGGCGAAAGCCCGATTCTACGTAAATGTACACGTCGTTCCTTTCGGAAAGTTGTACTTTTCGCATAGCAGATAGAACAAGCTGATCATCAAATCGGTTCATACTGATATGCGGACCATAGTATTTAATGCCATAGGTTTGGAAGAGTACAGGCAAAGACTCAGGAGATAAACGATCCTTGATTGGAAAGTTCCCGAACTGCGTAGTACCTTCTTTTTGAAAGTAATATAAGGTCAGTCCGATATTGGGATTGGTAAACGTGACAACGCTTAACTCGTTTTTTAATTCGTCCCTGGCTTCAATCAGTTCGAAGATATCGGAAGACGGGTTCAAGAATTCATCCATCCTTTTGCCTAAAGTACCTCTGTAAGACAATTGCTGCGTAACATGATTCAGATTGGTGATGGAATTTTCCAATGAAGATGTCACCTGCTGTAAATTGCTACGAATGCCATCATCGATCTTATTTGCGAAAATGGAGTCAATGGTATAATAAGAGATCGCAAATATGCTGATAAAGGGGATAAACGCACTGAGAAAGAACAGTAAAAAGATTCTTTTTTTAAGTGTCATGTGGACCTATTCTCCTTCTGAAAATGAAACAACAAGCCTCCTGCGTATGGAAGCTTGCTGTGGATAAATATACAGCTATGCCAAATATCGTTTTCTCCATAGGCCTCGGCCAAGTCCAATTTCCTTTCATCATTATAGATTGATATTCAAATAAGTCAAACGCTTTCATACGGAGCGCATATAAAAAATGCTACTCCTCAAAATGATGAGGAATAGCACTTTTTATATGCGTACCTTAATTCAGTTGTAATCACTTCTTGTTAATGGGATGTCTCAAACATCTCAGTCTACTTGCGTACCGTCACATTTAATTTGTACGATCTGGTTTCCCCTGATGAATTGCGAAGGACAGCTTCATACTCGTAGATTCCAGGTGCCCTTCCAGAGACTGCGGTAACCGCAGACTGTGCACCAGGAGAGTGAGATTGCAGCGATTGCGTATCGATCAAAACACCATTTTCGTAAAGTTCGTATTCGGTTGCGTTTGTTCCCCACCACAGATTCATGGTGACATTATAATTGCCGTCACCGTCCCAGTTGTCGTTCGACAGAACAGCTTGCCCCGGGGAAGCATCCGTGACGATGACTGTCAACGGAACACTCATGGTTGCACCCAGTGCATTGATCAATTCTCCAGTATAGATATAGGTTCCATTTTGCTTTCCAGTAATATCAACTTTAACAGACTGTGCGGATGGGGATTGATCGACCAGAGAAATATCCTTAATCAATTCACCATTCTCATACAGCTTGAACTGATTGCCGTTATTGCCCCACCACAGATTCATCGTGACCGTGTAGTCGCCGTCTTTGAGCCCTGTGTCATAACCGTTATTGTCAGAAAGCACTGGAGTCCCAGGCGCCCCATTCGCTAGCGGAGTTGCTTTGTTAAGCCATTCCTCCCACTTAAGCAGCACATCTGTCTGTTCATCCGTGAATACAGTTCCTCTAGCTGCTTGAACGTCATTACCGAAGGATGCGAGCAGTTGACGCGCCTTTGCTCCTTCAAGATTATTTGCTGCCTGTTTGGCCTGCTGTAACGTGTTCGCCAGCTGATCAGCTAGAACACCAGCATTAGGATCGATCGATTCATTAGCAAAAGAGTTGGTCAGATTGATCAGGCTGTCGAATGTAGCAATAACCCCAAAGCTATAGTCTACCGTCTGTTCCCAGCCAGCCAAGTCGGAGACGGTTGCCGTAACCTTGTTTAGGCCGGGTTCCAGTGTATATGCCGGAGTGTCCAGGAGCACACCCTCCGGTTCTTCCACACCGGATACCGTATCGGCGGCTGTATAGCCAATTTCAACATGTTGATCAATGGTGTATTCGGTTTGACCATGAATTTCAATGGTTGGAGGTACGAGATCAATGGATATGGACAAAGACTGTTCGCTCTCTTTGTTACCGTCGACATCGACACTCCAGTAGATGATGGTATGTGTACCTTCTTCAGTTAGGGTCAACTGTGTGCCACTCACCGTTTCGCCACCATTGATTTGATAATAGGTCCCTTCAATTTCGGAATCTTCATCGTTTGCTGTAAAGGTTACTTGTACTGGAGAAGTGTACCAGTCGTTCTGCGATTCTCCTTCCACAGTTGCCGTAGTATGCGGGGCTTCCTCCTCCGGAGATTCCCCTTCCAACGTAACAAAATCAGATAGCGGTATATTCAATTCCTTCACAAGGCGTGCCACGAGTTCAGACACCTTGATTGCACCATTCATCTGCAAATGTGTATTGTCTTCCGTTGTGCCTACCCACATGAAGATCGATTTGGTCCCTTCTGTGCCAAGCTCCTGGAAATGCTCCCAACTGGCTTGGTTCAGATCGATGATGAGCGTTTCCGTTTCCTGCGCTGTTTCTTTCATCGCCTGTACGTATTCCGGGAAGCTCTTGTTCAGCACCTCTCCGGTAAAGTCACGGCGGTTCACTGGCGTGACCAGAACTGGAATCGCCCCTCTCTGCAGAGCACCATTAATATATTCTTTCAAATATACCTTAAACTGCTCGGGCGTAAGATAACGCTCCGGACGGGACGGCGTGGAATCGTTATGAGACCACTGCATGAACAGATAATCGCCTTCATGAATGTCGAGTAAAATATCGTTGAGATATCCACCAATCAGGAAGGTCTTGCTGCTGAGCCCGCCGACTGCCCGGTTATCAATACTGACTTCATTTGGATCAAAATATCCATCCAACGTTTCGCCCCAGCCCGCTTGTGGGCGATAGTTCTCCGCGTAGTTGGCCACAGTGGAATCGCTGGCCAAATAAATAACCGGTTTATCGCTTGCGCTGTGATCTGGCAGGCGCTCCAGCTTCAGCGCATTGATCTTCGGTGCATTTCCAGTGAAGTTGAAGTTAAACACTCCATCGATCAGGGCAATGTCGTACGTAATTTCTTTGAATTCACCCTTGGCAATGGTTGTGAGCGGCAGCTTGGTCATCTGCTCTACAACAACATTTGCGCTGGTGGATTCTTCAGTATCCCCGATGGTCATCGTTACCCGATAATTAGCCGGCTCCATCTCCACCAGGAAGGAGGTTCCGTTTACCCGTATGAAATCCTCTTTGAGTGAATCTCCGGTTGCACGGTTCTCATCTCTGGTCAGCGCAGTATCGGCAAAGCCGTACCCGTTGCCTTCGATGTACGCTCTTTTGGCATCTACTTTGATGTATCCTTCAGCAGCACTGCCGGAACCAAAGTCAAATTTGTATTCGTTTATCTCTTCGCTCGGTTCACTTGTCAATGAATCCTTCGCAACCGTTAACATGTTAAACGCATGGTCAACTTGAGCCTGAGTGGCTTCCGTATTGAATATGGCTTCGGTTGCTGACAAAGCCCGATTCACCACTGCTTTCGAAGCTTCTGTATATTCGGACAGATCAAGTGCTTTGATCTCATCGTACAGAGCGATTAAGGCAGTCTGATCTCCGCCCTCCGAAGGAAGCTGAGTGCCTTCAATCCGAACGTTGTCGATCTGGGTAGTCCAGTTCAGCGTGCCTCCACCGCCTTTTCTCGTCCCCAGAAACCGCATGGCTCTGACGTTGTCCGCATATACGCCGGAACTCAGTGAGATATCTGCAATCGTTTGTGTAACTGTCGGATCCGCCAGATTCGTTAATGTCAGATCCAATGTTTTCTTGGCAAAGTTAACGGTTGCATCCACATTGACCCACTGGTTCTTGGAAATCTCTGTAGCCGTTCCTCCTTCGGGTATGGCCGTATCTCCTGTGCCGTAATCCGGATTATATGCACCAATATAATAATGAATTTTCGTGCTTCCGGTTTTGGTATACAGTGTGAAAAGGGCGTTTTCGTTGGAATCCTGGACCGTGAGATGGCCTTCTGACGGATAGGCACTCACATTACCGGATTGCCAGTCAAAGTTCACGTTCACCTGATCGCCGTTTACGGCATCAAACAGACGGAATACTTTGGCCCGATTGCCCGATCCTGACCCCGCGACGGACAGTACCTTATTTCCGGACTGCTCAACCACCGTTCCAGTCATGGTTCCTCCAATACCAGTGGCATTAACCATCGCATACTGGTAATCAGCAGCGTTGCCTTCAAAATCCTCCTCATATAGCTGGACTTCCGGCTCTGGCTCGGGTTCGGAAATATCCGGGTCGATGACCAGGGATGATATGCTCAGCTCCATGTCTTTGACCGCACCAGCAACGAGTCCGGCAATCTTCTGCGCACCATAGCTGCTGAAATGGGTATTATCGTTGATTCCATTCGGGTATTTTGGATATTCACCCGGATTAGCATAAAGGAACACTTTCTCCGTAGCTGTATTACCAATTTTGTCGTAGTACGCAATACTTAACTTGCTCAGATCAATCAGCTGCACGTCCTGCTCTTCCGCCACTTCTTTGGCGGCCTGCACATAGGCAGGGAAACTGACGTTAAATTCCTGAGTCACTGTATTGAAATCTCTCCGTCCAACCGGAGTGAGCAAAACCGGTGTAGCGCCGCGCTGTTTGGCACCGTTTACATAACGAGTTAAGTAAGTCTTATAGTCCTCCGGTGATGCGTAACGGTCCGGTATTCCTGCACTGGCGTCGTTATGACCAAAGGAAATGAAGAAGAAGTCCCCTGGCTTAATTCGTTGCAGGATCGTATCCAGACGACCGTCCACCATAAAGGATTTGCTGCTTCGGCCGCCGATCGCATCGTTCACGATGACTGCCCCATTGGAGAAATAACGTCCGAACTGCTGGCCCCATCCTTCTTGAGGAGCCTGCATTTCACTGTACGATTGCATGGTTGAATCACCAGCCATATAGATCGTTGTTGCCACACCGGCCGCTTTCTCCGGATATTTCTCGATGATGATGTCTTGGATGTCTATGGCTGTACCCGTGAAGAGCAGATCAAGCTGTCCATCCACCGCAGCAATATCATAGGAATACTCCAGTGGTGTTCCTGCTGTCACATTGGTTACGGCGAGCTTCTGGACGAATTCGGATTTGACCCCAACGTTCGACTCATTCGCATCATTGCCCAATCGCAGCGTCACCTTATAGTTGGCATTTGGCAGGTCAACAGCAAATGTCGTGCCTGTCGTGACCGAAACCTGGTTTTCCCCTACCGTAATACCGTTCGTATCTGTGAACCCGTATCCCGGATCTTGCGCGTAGAGCGTATCCTGTATGTTCGTACTTCCCGACGCAGTCTCTGTACCAAAATTAAAGCGGTAGACCGGATCCGGCATTTCAACTTCGCGGGTCAGCGCCAGTTCGGCTTTAGGGAATGCTGTAGCTTCCGCTCCAAGATAAAAGCCTGTATGAGGCGGCTGGTTGTAGGATACATTTTGCCAGGCTACACCAAGTCGATACACAGGGTCCTGCATCAGCGTAGGGATGCGATAATCTGAAGAAATGGTCGTCGTGTAAAGACGATACTCCGAGCTATCTTCGCTTCGCAGCAGAATTTCCTCCCGCCAGTCGCCCAGAATATCCGCCTGAAGCGCCGGATTCCCTTTGGTATGGTTGTTCGTTAATGTACCGGTCCCCCGGAAGATTTCATTCAGCTTTTTGTTTTCGTAATCCCACTTATAGATGAGCGGAATTCCTCTGGCTGTGCTATTATCCCACTCATGGTCAAACAGCTCCCGCTGAAGATCTCCATCCCACCAGATGGCAAAGTTGGCAGTTTTGGGCCCTTCGTCCACAGTGTAGATAGCCTCTCCGGCAGCCGAATAGGTATTGGTTACAGGTACACTTTGCCCGTTGGTAACGGTCGTGGCCCATGATTCGTAGCCCGGATAGTTCGGATCAATGTCCGCCGACATCCCGCGACCGGTGTCGAAACCTGTTTCCTCCCCCCAGATAATTTCACCTGTTGCCGCATCGCGCATCTCCAGTCCGTATGCAGCATTCGAATGCTCATGCACGCTTACGACCTGGTAGCCCTCCCGATTTGGATCGAGCTGGCCGGCGTGCATGGCGTCGCCGTGACCTAGTCCGGTGCTGTACAGCACGCTTCCGTCATCGTCTATGGCTAGGGCGCCAAACATGATTTCGTCCTTGCCGTCCTTGTCGGCATCCAGCACACTTAAATTATGGTTACCTTGTGATTCATATTGAGATCCTGCTTCGTTTGTGTCGAACGTCCAGCGCTTGACGAGTTCCCCACCAACATAATCATAAGCAACAAGCACAGTGCGGGTATAATAACCCCGGCTCATCACCACACTTGGCTTCGTGCCGTCCAGATAAGCAATCGCGCCAAGGAACCGGTCTACACGGTTGCCATAGCCGTCGCCCCAATCACTGACGTTGCCTCTTGGCGGATCATAATTCACGGTGGATACGGCCGCGCCAGTCTCACCGTCAAACAGCGTGAGATATTCCGGCCCAGACAGTATGTATCCGCCTTCGTTGCGATAATCCTTCGTACCGTCACCAATGATCGTGCCTTGGCCGTCCTTCGTGCCGTCTGCCGTTTTGACAACAACTTCGGCCTTTCCGTTGCCATCCAGGTCATACACCATTAACTGTGTATAATGCGCTCCGGCACGGATGTTCACGCCCAGGTCAATCCTCCACAGTTTCGTGCCGTCCAGTTTGATGGCATCGATATACACATTGCCAGTATAACCGGCCTGCGAATTGTCTTTGGAATTGCTCGGACTCCACAGAAAGACAATTTCATATTCGCCATCACCGTCCAAGTCCGCTACGGAAGCGTCTCCTGCATAATAGGAGTAGGTTCCACCGTCCTTGGTCCGGCCGTCGGCCGGTTTATCGAGCGGAATAGGAAGATACTCGTTATGCCAGACCGATACAACCTCCGGCAGCATTTGCTCCTTGCCCGCAACGATGGTGGATATTTGGTACTGCGAGCTGTCGAAACCAGTGGTGTCCACATAGTTCGTCACGTCGCTTATGGGCGATGCGTTCACTTTAGTTCCGTTTTTATATATATTGAAAGCGATATCATCTGGATCGTTGTTTAAATACCTCCAGCTTAAAAAAACGCCGTTGTCTACGAGGACCGCAACCAGACCCCGGTTAAGATATTCTGCTTGGCGACCCGGCAGACTTGCTGATGACTCTGCACGCATCGGCGCCGGGGGGATGGCTAGTGAAATAACCATAAGGAACGCTAAGAAAGAAATAAACATCGATTTCTGGATGGAACCATTTCTTCGGACCATTGGATTAACTCCTCCTTATCTAAAAATTCATTTTTAGAATCATCAGTTCGATCCTGCCCTGCTTGTTGTCAAATGAACACAAAATACAGTCACCTCCTTTTAATGTTACCGCTTACATTTATCTTACAGGTCTAAAAAAAGACAGACAATCTAAAAAATGTGACGTATTATATAATATAATTGACTTTTTTAGGAAGGAGATGAAAGATGGTTCATACGGTCTCTTATGCTTTTCGTAATGACGATACATCAATCATGACACTAGACTCTATTGGATGGCAGATCGTCTCAAGCGAGGATTATCGTTGTCCAAGTGATAATAGACCTGATCCAGGACACGTTGTTTTTCAATACACGCTTAATGGTCGGGGTTATCTGGATATTGAAAATCAAACGATTCCTTTACCAAAGGGACATGCACTACTCGTTAAAATCTCAGGAGAACATTGCTATTACTATAAACAAGACAATAACGAACCTTGGGAATTTATTTGGATCAACATACGCGGGGATGAAGCCAACCGAATTTGGGATATGATCCATGATCATGAGGGGCATGTCATTCTACGAAACGCGGACTCTCCCTTAATTCAAGAGTTATGGCAAATCATCCATTTGATACATCAAGAGAAAGTTACGGACAAGTATCGCTTGTCCATGCAAGTCTATCGGTGGTTGCTTATCCTGGTGCAGACAAGTCGAGATGCGGAGAGGGATATCGGTGCCCTTTCAATAACAACGATCGAGAAATGTAAAAAGTTCATCCGAGAGAATTATGCCTCCCCGTTGACGCTGGATCTGCTGGCCAGCCATTGCGATATCAATAAACACTACTTGTGCAGGTTATTTCAGAAATCAGAGAAAACATCACCGCTAGCCTATCTCAAAGACAGACGGATTGAAGTTGCAATCCGACTACTCCGCACGACGGAACTTCCGATTTCTCAAATTGGTCAACAATGCGGCTTTGAGAGTCCCAGCTATTTCGGCAAAGTTTTTCGGCAATATATGTCCATGTCTCCCAAAGAATATCGCTTGAATAAGTTGGAGTTTCCTTATGAGGCCATCTATTATGAATAGCTAAACTCACTGTTTGCTAGTTGTCCTCGGCTCGGAAAATGCTCTTGTACCAATAAAAAAAGCCGCTAGAATAGCGACTTTTAAGGGGACTGTGTTCTTTCTTGTGCTTCGACAACTGCTGGACTTATTGAGCGGTGTATCCTCCATCTATGATGAGGCTATTTCCTGTCATGTATGAAGAGTCGTCACTAGCTAGGAACAGAACGGCTTTGGCCATCTCTTCTGCTTGACCGAGACGTTTCATTGGTGTTGCCACAGAAAGTGCTTGTTTGCTCTCTTCCGGGATAATTGGTGTATCGATGAAGCCTGGGCAAAGGGAGTTCACCCGAATATTCTGCTCAGCATACTCCAATGCCAGAGAACGAGTCAGATTCACAACGCCGCCTTTAGCTGCATTGTAGGCTGCTGAACCAGGCGAACCAACCCATCCGTACATGGACGCCGTGTTGACGATTGTGCCTCCGCCAATTTTCAGCATTTCGCGGATCGATTCACGAGCGACCAAGAATACGCCGTCCAGATCAACATTGACCGTATTGCGCCATTCTGCATAATCAAGCTCATGCGTCGGATGAACACGTCCGATGCCGGCATTGTTGAATACGATATCCACTTGACCAAATGCCTCTACAGTTTGTTTAAAAATCTCAGAAACCTCTTCTTCACTCGTTATGTTTGCTTTGATAAAGAGAGCCTCTGCTTTAAGCGCTTTCAGTTCCTGCTCAAACGCCTTGCCTTTTTCTTCATTCAGATCCACCAAGACCACTTTAGCTCCTTCGGAAACGAATAAGCGAGCTGTCGCTGCACCAATCCCGGATGCTCCTCCTGTGATGACTGCAACTTTATCTTGAAGTTTGCCCATGAATAAATCCCCCAGTATAATATTTTGAATAGCACTTCAATTGAATATGTGCTATGTGACGTTTACAAAACTAATTCTATGCTTAAAATTGTAACAATCCAATCATTAAGATGTGACCAAGTGTCTACCTCGTAGACACTTAATAAAACTATGTCTATATTTATAGGAGTTTTTTTGAATGAATAATGAATTTATTGTGACATCTCAACATCGTAATCGAACCAAGGAGCACCTAAAAACCGCTCTGATTCAGCTCATTAAGAAAAAAGGATTCCATGGTGTTTCTGTCAAAGACATCGTTGATCAGGCGGGTTATAATCGCAGCACGTTTTATTTACACTACCAGGATAAATACATTCTCGCCGAAGAAATGTTGAGTATGAGACTCGAAGGATTGAGGGGCGCAGTAGGTAAACCCTATTGGCACGGTCAAAAGGTTTCAACAAACAAGCTTGATGCCGAATCTTTTCAAATCGTGGATTATATCTACGAGCACCGTGACTTCTTCGAACTGATTCAATACGATGATACGTTACCCGGTTTACATACAGGCTTTCCGCAAACCATACTCAAAATCTATCAGGAGCAATTTGTCTTTGAGACGATCAACAACCCCCCAGTTAACATGGACTATTTCAAGTACTATACCGCCTACGGTTTTTTTGGACTATTGAACAATTGGATATTAAGCGGATATCGTGAATCACGTGAGGCATTTATCAAAAACGTGATTGAACTCACCAAAACGCATATTCACTCTCTTTTCCATTTCCAATTCAATGCATAATCTAATTTTGTTGCTTCGTTGTACTCACATTTTTGTTTTTTCATTATAGATTCAATAGTTTCATCATCTACAATATACGGTAAATCTAAATCGAATTCTTTTAGATACATCTGATTCTCTCCTTAGATTACTCCCGATGGTTAGTACATTATTAACTTCTATCCAAACTTGAAGCCCAATTTTTAAAGCAATTAAGCATCTCTTCCAAATTTTTTGTTCCCCCTGCACTGTGAAACACTCCATCTCTCACGATACAGTAGAACCAATCTTGTTCATTTCTCTCTTCTTCAATCGAATCAAATGGCACATCTTCTAAATATGTATCCGTCAAGTCGATTTCGACAGACCAACCAGGATTATCCACAGTATCAATTCGCACACCGTATGAATGCTCCCAATCACCGTCACAATTTTCATAATACCAGCTTTGAATCCAGTTGAGGGTATCCATCGTCGTGACCTCTTTTTTGTTTTTTTCTACTCTAGGAACTTATTATTTAAAGGAATCCTCATGCCATGTGTCATATTTTTTTGGATGAATTACCTTATTAGTAATAATTTACTTTTTTAATGTAGGGTATACTCAATAGCAAGGGAAAAACTTTAATTCAAATCATGGGAGGTTGTTATGAAAAAAATAATGCTGTTTATCTTCATTAGTATGGTGATACTTCCTGGCCGTTCTAACAAGGTAGAAAAAGAACCTTATCCAGTTTTCGAGGGCACTGTAGTATTTAAAACAGATGAAAATGACAACTACAAATTTCTTGTACTACAAAATATAAGTAAGGAAGAATTGGAGAATGGAAATCTTGAGGATTTTATAGAACTAGCACAAGACCAGGAAGCTTCGTATTATTTGGTCGATAGAGAGAAATATGAAACAATTGAAGTAGGGCAAAGAGTAAGAATCACTGCTGGCTTAGACCAACTAGAACCCTCGCCACCCATTAGAACGGTTGTGAGTATTGAACAAATCAATTAAAAACATTCCTAGTTAGAATATATAGGCTATGATTTTTCTATTGCCAAATGATAAAAAGACCTTAACGTTTCCACGAACGTAAGGTCTTTTTATCATTTTGGTTTCAAGAGTTCGGAGTTAAATCTCGTGCGGTTAAATCCGTCCACCCTCTTCTCTCATTACCCTCCCGAAATTCATTTCAAATAAATGCTAAGGATTTTGAGGTTTCTTAATCATCTCTACGCCGTCAAAGGTAAGGCTGTCAATATCTGTTTCCTTTTTCAACATATATTTATCAAAGAATGCCTTTGTATAAGAGCTAATAATGTTGCGCTGTTCCATCGCGTCTCGGGTTCCTCTGGATGCTATATCCGTAGTTGTAAACAAGGAATCGGAGAAGTCACCATGGACTACATTATCAATAATGGCGAAGTAGGTGTCCTTGCTGTTGGATTCAAGAAGAAATGCATTCGTATTATAGGCAAGCACGGTGCTAAGCTGCATGAAAGGTTTCTTAAAATCGCTATCCAAGGCACCTAACATATTACCGTCAAGGTTTACAGCGCCGACAAATCGGTCATCGTCACGGCTAACAATTGCCGCTGTCGTTCCTCCAAATGAATGTCCGAACACACCCATTCCGAGATCAAGCTGCAATCTGCCTTTAAACATAGATTCCATGTCACCTGTATTCATTTTGTACAAGTTATCTGCAACATATCGAATATCCTCGCTCTGTAAAACGGCATATTTTGCAAACTTGACTGCTTCAGGCGCGGAAGTTAATTTGCGAGCAATCTCAATAGCTTCTTCTTCCTCAAGCTTCTCAGTCACAATTTCAGGTGGAGTTAGGGTGGCCGCTTCCATTCCGTATTTCGTTACTTCGTCCATAAATTTCTCTGACAACCCAACCGTTCGTCCATCTTTAAGTTTGTACACACCACTTTCGGCATGGCCGATGGATACCACAATATAGCCGGCGCTTGCCAGGTCTTGAGCGAACAAAGTGCCTTGCTGCGGGTAAGCGCCTGCGCCATGAACAAAGAATAAAACCGGATATTGTTTTTCCTTTTCAGACAAGGCCAGATCTTCGTAAGACCATGTCTTGAAATTGGAATCAAAAAGCTGCTCACCACCCGCCGTGCCCCCTAATCTAACCAAAAGCTCATCCCTCAGTGAATGAAACTCCGGAAATGCATACTCTGCCGTCGGCTTGCCCTCATTGCTGTCAGACGGATAGAAAAATAATGCTGTCAGTTCTCTTTCTGAATGGTCTGATGCTGTGTGTTTGAAGTCCATCTGTGTACGTCCGACCGTATAACTTCCCATCGGTTTCGGAAACTCATTCTGTGCGGAAGCAACGTTATTTTCAGGTTTCGGAATTTCCTCCTGTGTGGAAGTCCCGCTATTAGTGCTGCTGCAGGCGGATAGCATGGTCAGTGAGAGAACAGTTGCCAGAATCGTTGTCAGTCTTATTTTCATCATTTTTCCTCCAATTTATATTCATGCATCTATCATAAACGGAGGAGAAAAATAAAAAATCGTACAAAAGGGCAAGACCCAAGTGTACGATCGGGCAAATCTATGAAATGTTTGATTATAAATGCAATATTCCACGCTCCACCGCGACGGCGACGGCCTGCGGTCTCGAATCCACACCCAATTTATTGTAGATACTCGTTAAATGAGTCTTTACAGTCCGTTCGGATATTCCCATATCAAAGCCGATCTCTTTACTTCGAGAGCCACGGGCAATCGCTTGAAGCACGATTAGCTCTTTGTCTGTGAGAGATATCCTCGTCGAGGATGATTCTTTCGCCTTTTCTGATGTCTTGTGAGCAAATACTTTCTCGCTGATCTCCGGAAGTAGCAACGTTTCTCCCCGCATCGCTGCATCAATCGAGCGAAATATCATCTCTCTTCCCGTGTCCTTTAGTAAATACCCTTTAGCACCTAAAGCCAGCCCGCGGATCATCATTTCATCCTCGTTATATGTAGTCAAAATGATGATTGGTATATCCATTCCTTTAGCTCTAAGCGCTGTCATGGTATCAAGGCCGCCCATTTCAGGCATGTTTAAATCCAATAGAATAATGTCCGGCTTGTAAGTATCTACCCGTCGAATCGCTTCCATACCGTTAGATGCTTCTGCAATTACCTCGTATCTTTGATTGGTTTCCAGGATCAGCTTAAGTCCCTCCCGAACGACGAAATGGTCGTCCACGATAAGAATCTTGATTGTCATACGTTGGTGTCCTCCTGTTGTAATGGGATGCGAACAGAAACTTGGGTTCCTTGCTTTCCGCTTTCAATTTCGATATCCCCGCCCATAATTCTGGCTCGTTCATAGAGGCCCATTAAACCATAACTGCCGGATTGTCTACCGATCAGCTTGGTATCGAACCCTGTGCCGTCATCTGAAATTTTTAGTTCGATTACGTTTTCGCGTGCTGAAATCACAATTTCTACATTCGTAGCATTAGCATATTTAGCTGTATTGGCCAAGCATTCTCGGATGATATGTAAGCTATGTTCGAAGATCAACTTCGGCACCACCAGATGGGGCATCGATAACCGAGTGACAATACGAATCCCTGTTATATGTGAGAAATGTTCAGCTTCTTCCTTCACTGCTTTAGAAATATCTATGACATCTGCAGAATACGAACGCAAGTCGTCAATTGCGCTTCTCGCTTCTGAAAGCGTGCGCTTTGCTTGGGCTTTTGACAACTGAACAATCTCGTGGGCACGGTGGTTATTATCATTTTCTAAATGCGCATCTACGGCATCAAGCTGCATAATGAGACCTGCCAGTCCTTGTGCCAAGGTATCATGTAAATCACGGGCCATCCTTTGACGTTCATTGGCAATCGTTAGCTCCTCCACTTTCCTGTGCGCTCGTTCCAATTCACGTAAAAACGACTGGGTCCGCAATTTGGCACGAACTTGTTTATAGAACAAAGCAGCATAGCCGATTACGAAAAACATGATGAAGAAGAGCGATGGTACTGTAGATGGCAAATCCTCGGTAGTCCCGAGCCAAACCAGGGAGACAGAACACAAGGTGCAGTAAATGGTACATACCAGAAGCACCTTCATCCGTTGAGCGTATACGCCAATACTCTGACCTGCCAAAGCCGTCAATAGACTTACAAAAATGAGAGAATGAGCATTAGGCATGAATAACGCACACCCCCAGACAATACATCCTTGTGTCATAAAATAAATCCAGGGTCTTCGATCGACAACGTATCCGGCATACCAATGCAGCAGAATGTGAACCAGAATGAGAGCTGTAAACATAATAAATTCAAACCATGTGGGCAACATCGGTAGCTGGGAGTACAATGCAGAAAAATAAATCAGAATACCCCAGATCAAAGCAGGCAGACGAGAATCACGCAGAACATTTTGAATATCAGATCGGGAGCTTGTATACGGTTTGTTTATCGAATAATCACTCATGCTTGATCACCTCTATCAGGTACTATCTCAAAACAATCTTCCTAAACACAAAAAAACGGTACATGACTGTACCGATCATTGACTCACTCCATCTATGTTAATGTACGAAGTGTCTCGAAGTCCAGCCCCAGCAGAATCGTGCTAATCACACTCAGCCTTCCTGCTCCACACTATGCCCTGTTCCTTTACTTCTGCGAGCATATATTCCTCTATTCTTGCTGCTTTACTTTCCATGTTCATTTCATGCTGGTTTCCATTATTGACCCAACGATATCAACTGATTTATATGGAATAATGTGCCTTTTCAAAATTAAAACCCGTTGATAATTTCTGATTTCACATGGATAAATATGTGATTTGGTCCTCTTTGGATTGTCCCTGTTTCTTCCAAGAAGACCGTCACATGTTTTCCAATACACCAGCCGCATGCTTTGTTTCTTTATACATAAAGTAATCAAAATCGGCATGTTTTCGGGTTCCGCCAAGATCTTGCACACAAAGACCGATATAGGTTCCTGTAAACCGGATATACTCCGGAGATTCATCGGACAGATGTGTGATATCAACCCACCCGCCTGTCGTATTCCAGGATGAATCACTATTTAACGCATAGTAAAAGCGGGCGCGATCTTGATCCACCACAGCCTTTAAACGAAGCGTGCTCACCGACTCTAGCGGAATATCCTCCAGCAGTTCGTCGTAAACCCCGTATTTGGACTGAATAATTCCCAGGCAGAGCCGTTTCTCTTCATGATAAGTTACACGTAAGTAGAGATAGTCCTGGGTATCGTAGTACAAAATCAATCCGGCCATTTGCTGTGGATGGTCCGGCGCAAATTCCAGACACGTCTCGGCTTCACATTCCAAGGCCTGAAGTCTCCGTGCGATCATGCTTTGCCTGTGCGTTGAACTCATCGACTCAGTGCCGTGCAAGCGCAAGTAACCGGGACGTTCTGTCAAGCTGACCCAAGTCGAGTCGGGTGGAATGCGAAGTGTATTCCAATCATGCCGAAGCTCAAAGTGATCGAAATGATCCATTTCAGCAATCGGCTCAAACGGATGGGACTGGATCATCGGTGCAGGCACCTGAACCTCCGGATATCGGTCACCGCTCGCAAGTCTCAGCCAGCCGTCCTCGCTCCACGTACATGGCTGAAGTGCGGTCTCACGTCCAAGAATGCAATATTTGTGATGAACGGGTCGTCCGACCAGATGAGCCATGTACCATTCGCCGGTATGCGTTTCGACTAGACTACCGTGGCCTGCCTTTTGTAGAGCTAAATCCGGTCTGCCGTATGAAGTGAGGATCGGATTGGCAGGATCGACCTCATAAGGACCTTGTAACGTACGGGAACGTGCTGCGGTAACCGCATGCTCATAACCGGTTCCACCTTCAGCCGTAATGAGATAATAATAGTCGTTGTGTTTATACAGGTGGGGTGCTTCGGTCAGGCCTAATTCTGTTCCCTTAAATATGTTCATGGCCGGTCCGATCAGCTTATGTTCCTGGATGGAATATTCCTGAAGAACGATGCCTGCAAACCGATTTTTGCCCTTACGGTGATCCCATATCATATTGACCAGCCATTTGCGTCCGTCTTCAGCATGAAACAGGGAAGGATCAAAACCGCTGCTGTTCAGATACACCGGATCGGACCAAGGGCCCTCGATATCCGTTGCTGTCACAAGGTAATTGTGAGTATCTTTAAAAGCACCTACCCGGCTTTTGACATCGGTGTAGATCAGGTAAAACACACCGTTGTCGTAACTAAGACAGGGTGCCCATACGCCTCCGGAATTAATGTTGCCCTCCATGTTCAACTGCGTTACACGAGTCAGTGGAGAAGCGATTGGCCGCCAATGAACCAGATCCCGGGAATGGTGAATCCGTACACCAGGGAACCATTCAAAGGTGGAAGTAGCGATATAATAATCCTCCCCTGCTCGGCATATGGACGGATCGGGATGGAAACCGGGAAGGATGGGATTGGTGATCATTTTCTTGATCTTATTCATGGAAGAAACCTCCGGTATGAAAGTAATGATCTGTACAACAACAGATACACAAAAGGTGGATATCAGTACCAGCCCAGCGCTTTTTTGCCGGCTTCCAGGGCGGTTACGATCCGCTCTACATCATATACATTCCCTCTCCAAGTCCCACCGCTGACCGATTGCAATGCAGCCCAGAGCTTTGTATCATCTGGCAAAGCTTCATCAGGCCTCATATCCGGATGGAAGGACCTTTGTGCCAGGATGAGAGCACCTTCTTCCGGCGAAAACTCCATCTCTCCTTCTCCGACAAAGTTAATGCTGCCCTCCAGCGTGTTACGATCAACCGCGATGTCAATCAGGTCTCCGTTCCGAAGCTTGCCAATCGGTCCGCCTGCCAGCGCTTCGGGGCCAACATGACCAATACACGCTCCGGTGGAAACACCGGAGAACCGGGCATCCGTAATCAGTGACACGTATTTGCCAAAAGGCAAATGCTTAAGCGCAGATGTAAGCTGGTACGTCTCCTCCATTCCGGTTCCCGATGGACCTCGCCCAAGAAGCACAACAACGTCGCCAGCCAGAATACCTCCGGTTTTAATCGCATGGATCGCCTCACGTTCAGTGGTAAACACCTTTGCTCTGCCGCGATGACGGTATACGCCATGCTCATCCAGCACAGCAGGATCAATAGAGGTGGATTTGATGACAGAACCTTCTGGAGCGATATTCCCGGTTGGAAATGTTACGGTCGATGAGATTCCAAGCCGCTGAGCGTGTTCTACACTCATGATGACACTGTCCGGATCAATGCCGTCCTGCTCTTTTAACTGCTTCCGCATGAGATGACGCCGTTCCGACGATTCCCACCAATCCAGTACCTGACCCAATGAAGTACCTGTAACCGTTGGTACAGACTCATCCAACAGACCAAGCTGTCTGAGGTGGAGCATGACCTCCGGTACGCCTCCGGCCTGAAAGACACGTATGGTCGGATAAAAGATCGGTCCGTTTGGCAGGGCACTAACCAGCCTCGGAACATTTTTGTTGACCTGTATCCAGTCCTGTACCGTGGGCACGGTTAAACCGGCTGCATGAGCAATAGCCGGGATGTGAAGAAGCAGATTGGTAGATCCGCCAAATGCGGCATGAACGGTCATGGCATTACGAATGGCTGCATCTGTGACAATGTCAGCCATCCTCATCCCCTGAGACTCCATCTTGATCAGTGCGCGAGAGGATTGGCGCGCCATTTCAATCCAGATGGGCTGCCCGGAAGGTGCAAGCGCGGCATGCGGTACGGTCATACCCATTGCCTCTGCAACGACTTGGGCTGTTGCCGCGGTACCTAGAAACTGACAGCCTCCCCCCGGTGTAGCACAAGCCCGGCATCCTAAATCTGATGCCATTTCCAGAGAGAGTTCTCCGCTGACGTACCTTGCGCCGATGGTCTGAATTTTACCAGCGTCCTCTCCATCGATAGGCGGAAGCGTAACACCACCGGGTACGATCACGCCGGGCAGTTGCGGCATGCCTGCGAGTGCGAGCATCATCGCAGGCAGACCTTTGTCACACGTTGCGACACCAATCACGCCTTTACGCGTTGGCAGCGAGCGAATCAGTCTGCGAAACACCAGAGCGGCATCATTCCGGTACGGGAGCGAGTCGAACATGCCAGTCGTTCCCTGTGATCTACCGTCACACGGGTCACTTACATATCCGGCAAACGGGATCCCACCGCAGCTGGATAGTTCTTCTGCGGCAGCTTTCATCAATAGACCGACTTCCCAGTGACCCGTATGGTAACCGAGAGCTGCCGGACTGCCATCCTCATTGCGGATACCGCCCTGTGTACTTAAGATCAGATACTGTTTGCCATTCAAATTCCCTGGCTTCCAGCCCATTCCGACATTCTGGGACATGCCGAACAAGTCGCCGCTTGGAGCATTCCGCAACAAATCATCCGTTAAAGGCAGACGTCCTGCTGCCCCTGGAGCATGTGCTATGATATCGAAGCAATTAGACTCTTGCTCCCCCATAATCGACATAATCTGTTCGTACATGATACCCTCCTACGGTTTGGTTTATGACTTCACGAAGACCGTTTTGATGTCCGTGAAAAACTCGATGGCCGCTTGCCCCTGTTCCCTGGAATGCGAGCTTGACATCTTCATTCCACCGAACGGAGCTTGCAGCTCTACGCCGGCTGTTTCCGCATTAATTCTGACGAGTCCCGCATCCATATCCCGGATGAAAGACAGCATAGCTCCGACATTTTGTGTATAGATGGAAGCACTCAAGCCATAATCGCTATCATTAGCCGCCTCTATTGCTTCTTCCAGAGAATCCACCGGGATCAAGGCAAGCACTGGGCCGAAGATTTCTTCCCGGGCTATGGACATGTTGGATTCGACACCTTCAAATACGGTCGGTTGGACATAAAATCCCTCTTCAAGCCCTGGACCGTCTGCTCTTTTTCCACCAGCTAGCAGAACAGCACCTTCATCCTGTCCTTTTTGAATATAGCTCAGCACGGTCTTGAGCTGCCCTTCGTTCGCACATGGACCCATCCAGCTTCCGGAAGACATGCCGTCGCCCAACTGAATTTCCTGGATTTGCGAGAGCAGCTTTTCTTTGAAGGCATCGTATACTTTTCGTTCAATAATGACCTTGCTGGTAGCCGTGCATTTTTGGCCCGTAGATTTTAAGCCCCCGCTGATGGTTGCCTCGACAGCCAAATCCAAATTAGCGTCTGCGGCGATGATGATCGGGTTTTTCCCGCCCATTTCAAGTTGATACTTGGCCCCTCGTTCCAGTGCTGCGGCGCCGACCCGCTTTCCAACTTCATTGGAACCTGTGAAAGTAATCCCGCCCACATCCGGATGCTCAGCAAGTGCGGATCCGATCACAGAGCCTCTGCCGCATACCAGATTGAGAACGCCTGCCGGAATACCTGCCTCCTCGAAGCATTCCATTATTTTAGCCGCGGTGACTGCGGTTTCCTGAGCTGGCTTCAATACAACCGCATTGCCGTAAATCAAGGCCGGGGCCGTCTTCCAGATTGGAATCGCAACAGGGAAGTTCCATGGTGCAATAACACCCACAACACCAAGCGGTACTCGCGTCGTAAACATTATCGCCTCGCTGTCCGTTGAGGGAATGACATCCCCGGTTTTTCGCATACCTTCACCCGCGTAATACCTTAAGATGGCGACTCCACGCATCGTCTCTCCTTTGGCTTCAGGAAGTGTTTTGCCCATTTCTCTTGTCATCGCCTCCGCAACCTCGTCTGCCCGACGTTCCAGCACGTTCGCTGCTTGAAATAGATAGTTACCGCGCTCTGCGCCGGTTAACCTCCGCCAATCTTTAGCTGCTGTCTTGGCCGCTGCGACAGCACGGTTCAGATCCTCTAAGCCGGAGTAAGGTACATACCCCACTACCTCATTCCGATTCGCTGGATTTATGCTGGGTTCGGTTTCTCCTGACGCAGCCTGCGCCCATTCTCCGTTAATATAATTCCTGTATGTCTGCTCTACCTGAAATGCGGTCATAGCATTTATCCTCCTTATAAACTAGTTTGATATGACAGGGTTGATGAGTGTCCCGATATCGCTAATGGATATTTCAATACGGTCCCCGGGTTCAAGTGTAAAATCATTGGGTGGCACGATGCTTGTTCCCGTCAAAAGTACCGTCCCGTCGAACAAATCGTTGTCCCTTGCCAGGAAGGAGACCAGCTCATCCAGCTTTCGGTTCAATTCACTCGTACTCGCTTCACTTCTAACGACCATTTCTCCTTCGCGATAGATCTGACAGACAATACTGAATTCATAGGGATTCTGTACAGTATCCGCGAGTCGAATAGCAGGACCTATGGAGCAAGAATTACGCCATATTTTTGCTTGTGGAAGATACAGCGGGTTTTCCCCCTCGATATCGCGGCAGCTCATATCATTGCCAACGATGTACCCCACAATGCTGCCATCAGCTGCAAGCACCAATCCCAGCTCAGGCTCCGGGATCTGCCAAGTGGAGTCGCTGCGAAGTGTGACAGCCTCATTCGGTCCGACAGTCCGGGCTGCTGTGGATTTAAAAAAGATCTCCGGTCTCTCTGCATCATAGACCTTATCGTAAAAGGTCTCCGCATCCAGCTTTCCATCTGTAGCTTCATAATTCCGAGCTTCCCGGCTCCGCTGATAAGTAACACCCGCCGCCCATACTTCCGGAGCTTCCACCGGCGTGATCAGGTGCAGGGAAGTCCAATGATCGGTCAGCTCGTTCAATGGTTTAAAAGCGCTTTCAACAAGTTGAACTGGAGAAATCCCCTGTTCCCTCGCTTGATAGATCAACGTCATAAAATCTGCCTGTGGCAAACGATAGACTCTGTCATCATCTGTAATTGCTGCCAGCCACTTCTGTTGTCCGTCCAGAAATCGAATAATTCTCATTCAATCTTGCCCCCATTCTTCCCCATCGGGTTGATAATTCTACCATATCATCAGCGATGGTTCATGACGATGTGCTAATCCATCCGACGAATTACCCTTTTCACGCATTGTTTTTCTGTTAAGATGAATCTATCAGTATTTGGAATACAGAACATGATGAGGAGGTTCCTGTGACCAAACTTTCGGAAGCTAAGTATTTAGGCCGTCTGCCCGATGTTCGCATGTCTTTTCAATTATTGGGGTTACACGCAAGAAAAGTAGATTCGAACTGGACTTATCCGTCCCATGAGCATTCGATGTATGAAATCCACTGGATGATGGAAGGTCAGATGAACATGGTGGTTAACGGACAAGTGTACAGTCAGTCCGTTGGAGATCTTTTGTTCATCCGCCCCGGAGTAACCCATTCCTGTACCGGTGCCGGACCGCAGGGCTTCACTTACTTTTCCGTTCATTTCAGCATACACGATACCTCCTTTTGCAGAGAACTCAACCGCTGCAAGGACATTTATTATCCGGCTGATTCGGATTTAGCTCAGGGGCTTTCCTCTTCACTGTCTACACTGTATGCCCTTGCCACAGAGCACTTGTCCGTCTCACTGTCTTCTTCCAAACAAATGAAGGTTCATGCCGCCGTATTTGAACTGCTCGGGTCCCTAGTCGGCCAGTTATCTCAGAATGCATCCATTACCTTATCTAGAAAAGAAGCCATCGCCCATCAAATTGCCGAGCACATTGAGGATTCGGTAAGATATATCCATCTTCATGGGGAAATACAGGAAAGCGAGCGAACCTGGATCCAGGATATCGCCAAGTCGCTGAACATTAGCCCGTCACAGGTCAATCGGATTTTTCGGCAGGTATACGGCATAGCGCCACGCAAGTTTTTATCCGAAACCCTTCTGAACGAAGCCCAGCGGCTGTTAAAGCAAACTGACCTGAACATTGACCATATTGCCATGATGCTGGGGTATAAGACCAATGCCCATTTTAGCCGTCAGTTCAAGCGGTGGACAGGCATCGCGCCGAGCGAATTTCGCAGCCATTCCCTGCAGGCTGCGGCATCCCATCATTCTGATGATTCATACCGATGAGCTTTTCTTTGTATAAAAGGTAATAATGTTACGCTGGTCCATGGCACCTAGCATATTACCGTCAAGAGTTACCCCGCCGACAAAGCGGTCATCATCACGGGTAACAATGGCCGCTGTCGTTATTGGCATGTATATGCCCCGATTACTCACATTTCATATGGATTAATATATGAATTACATATGGGAAATTCTGCTCCATATTACTGGCACAGCAATGTTGAAGATTCGCCCCACCCATTTAGAGTCGTGCGAAGGTGATGTAATCGGACTTGGACAGGCTCCGCCGATTCGATTCGAAGTGCCCGGTTAATCTGTCCCCGGTGATATTGCCCATGTAAGATGACTTGCGAGAGAATATCCCGGATAGACGTTCGGAACGGAACCCCGCTCTGGTTCGCATAGTCAATAATCGCATCCAAATTGGATTCCTCGAGTGCTTCTAAGATGCGTTCGTCGGCCCAGTACAGGTGGTCCATCATGCGCTTGATCGTCTTCATTTCGCTTCCCCCCTATATATCTGTTCAATTACAAGGTCGGGGTTATCAGCGAATAAACAGTTTCATCAAATTTATATAAATCGGGTTGATCATGTAACCATTCGGGTTTAAGGAATATCTTTTGCCTGTGTCCAAGCGCCGTATTTTCTCCATGTCATTCTCATTCAGTTCAAAGTCGAATATTTCGTTATTCTCTTTTATCCGTTGAGGGTTCGTCGATTTGGGGATGACCATAATTCCGCGTTGCAGATGCCAGCGCAAAATGACTTGCGCAACCGATTTCTGATGGCGAAGGGCAATTGCGGCCAGCTCCGGATGTTCCAGCAGCCCCTTGTTTCCCTGTCCCAACGGGCCCCAAGCTTCATGCAGAATCCGATGTCGAAGCATATAATCATGTAATTCGTGTTGTGGGAATTCCGGATGGGTCTCGATCTGATTAACCATCGGCGAAATTCGGGAATTCTTCTTGAGATGCTCCAGATGCCGGATCTCGAAATTGGCTACACCTATAACTTTAATTCTACCTTCGTCGTATAACTCTTCCATCGCCTTCCAGGAGTTCACGTAATGAGGACCGGCGAAATGAATCATATACATATCGAGATACGTTACGTTCAGTTTCTGGCAAGTCTGTTCGAACGCCTTTTTCGTCGCATGGTACCCGAGATCTGTCGTCCACACTTTGGAGGTAATGAAGAATTCCTCCCGGGGAATGCCACTTTTCTGAATGACTCGGCCTAGTGCCGCTTCATTTCCGTAAATTTTGGCCGTATCGAAATGGCGATAACCAATTCGAATTGCCTCTTCGACAGTTCTCTCGAAAGCTTCCCCGTCGCTGATCTTATAAAGGCCGAACCCAAGTTGAGGAATGTCGACTCCGTTTGCCGCTTCAACTGTCCGATTCAATCGCAACGCCCCCTCCCTGTTCTCCTAATCGCTATTCCGATGCTAGTTCTTCACATTGTGCAAACACTTTCTCTATTTCATTCACCAGATTTTTCAACAATTTCAGTTTGCTTCCCGAGTCCAGACTGTAATAGTTGAGAGTTCCTTCTTTACGCACGCTTATAATCTGCGATTCTTTTAATATTTTCAGATGATGTGATACGGTCGGTCGGGAGAGGTGTGTTTTCATCCTGATCTCACCTACGCGCATGCCGGTTTTTTGCGGTCCTTGAATTAAGGCGATGAGGATGGCTTGCCGGGTCTCGTCACCAATCGCGTTTAACACCTTCTGATTGTTCTTGAATTCGATAGCAATCGTAGCCGCGAGTTCCTGATCCAGGTAGATCATCCCCTTCCATATAATCGTTTAATTCTTGCAGTTACAGCCTATCACAATCTTGGATTCGGTTGCATATCGGGAAAGAAAATCAAGAACCTGTTTTTCCCATATGATATACCAGTATCGTGAAACGACAAAAAAGGCCGCCAGTCATTACTGGCTAACCTGTTCACGAGTCGCTATTAACGTGACTTTAATTGTTATCTGCTTCTGCGAGCTTCATAAGTTTACCTCCAAAAGTATCATTCGAGATACCTGGTATCTCGAATGTGCGTACTTACATAAAGTTTGTGAGTTAGTTAATATAAATATAACATTTAGTTCATTACTGAACAAATGAATGTAACTATAAGGAGCTGTTGTATATATGGAAACGATATTAGTTTATGGAGCGTCAGGGGTGCAAGGTGGAGCGGTTGCAAGATTGTTAACTTCCAAAGGAGTAGCGGTTCGCACCATTACACGTCATGAGAAGAACGTAACGGCCTTGAAAGAACAAGGCATAAATGCATTTGTTGGCGATCTGTCTGTACTAGAAACGCTGAATGAAGTTAACAGCGGTGTGGATAAAGTCTTCTTGAATATGCCAATCGAGTATGACACAGCATTAATGAAGCAACAAATTACGAATGCCGTTGAAGCTGCTAGACAAGCAGACGTGAAATTGATCGTTGTGAATTCGAATGGCTTTTTACCAGAACAGCCAACCGATACCCAAACGTTGGATGTTAAACGCGAAATGATCGAGTATGTACGACATAGCGGTATTCCAACGATTTTGGTAAAACCTACACTCTATATGGAGAACTTTTTGATTCCGGGTCTCATCAATAATGGGATGCTTTTCTACCCTGTGCCAGCGGATAAACCAATCCCATGGATCAGCTCCGAAGACGCAGCGCAATATCATGTTTATGCGTTAAGCCATCCTGAGCTGGCAGGACAAGTGTTACTGGCTCCAGGGCCAGAAGCTCTCACGGGTGCAGAACTGGGTGATCGTTTTACACAAGCCTTGGGTCAAAATGTAACTTTCCATTCCCTGAACTATGATGATTTTGAAGCAGCGCTTACGCCAGTAATGGGGGCAGACCAAGCAGCTGGTATTGCGAATTTCTATCGTTGGATCGGAGCCAATATTGATTCCCTGAACTATTATGACGTGAAAGATCGCGTAATTGTTCCAGATCTCCAATTGACTTCTCTGAAAGATTGGTTGCAACAACCGCATATAAATACACTGTTTGGTTCTTAAGCAACATCACTCTAGAGTGATAATAATGCTTTATTTTTCAGGGAATGTACGACTCGTACATTCCCTGTTTCAAATTAGGACTTGAACGCCATATAAGACCTGTGTCCCTCCCAGTATTGCACCGAGTGAACCCCTAAGTTTCATTCGATTCTATTCACCAGTAACCATAGGGTTTCCAGTCCTACTGCTCATCTTTCTGAATAGTAGTAGGGCAAGAAGTAAAGCAATGCTTACAGCTCCAAAACCCAACCAATTTAAATACAGGACAGATGTACGACTGATGACAAACCCGCCTAATCCAGATCCCAGTGCAAAGCCAAATTGGATGAACGACGTATTTACGCTTAGGGCAATGTCCGGATTGCGAGGCGCCAAAGTAACCAGGTATAATTGCTGGGCCGGGGAAATACTCCACGTTGCTAACATAAAAATCATTAAAACCAAGATTAAAACCAAGAGATTCACACCGGCTAGAGCAAACAAAAGAAGAGTCGCCCCTTGTAACAGGAGACCGAGACAAATTGTGAATTTTGCTCCCTTTGCATCGGCCAATTGCCCACCTACTCTTGATCCGACAAAGCTGCAAATTCCCGCGAGGAATAAAACACCGCTAATTTCGGTCATGGAAAGAGAGGATGTAGCTTGCAAGAAAGGCGTAATATAAGTGAACAGTGTAGAATAACCGCCAATATACAATAAAGTAATAAGCAAGGCAATGAGAATGGTTGGATTTTTTAAAATGGAGAGTTGCATTCTCAGCGTGACCTTTTCTTCCTCTTTGATTGCTGGAACCTTATTGTTGATGATAAGTAATGGAAGAACACTCAACAAACCGATGAATACAAATAGAACTCTCCATCCAAACATTTCGCTAAAAAATGTGCCCATGGGAACACCGAGTACTAGCGAACTGCTGAGCCCCATCAAAATGATACCGATGGCATTGCCCCTTTTCTCTTTTTCAACAAGTCGTGTCGATACGGCCATAGCTATAACGGTAGCGATTCCTCCGCTTGCCCCTTGCATAATTCGCACCCACAGTAATGTTTCGTAAGAAAGGTTTACAAGCATAAGTCCGTTGCTGGCTATAAACACACTGAGGGTGGACAACAGTAATTTCTTCCGATCCATATTTATTGTAAATGCAATGAGAATCGGGGCGATAATGGCCGCTGCCAGAGCAAATACAGTCACCAGTAAACCCACTTCGGAAGTAGATACGCTCAAGTCTGCGGCGATCATTTCAATGACTCCTGTAATAATGTATTCAATGGTTCCAATCAGAAAAACAGCCAGTGCGAGGACATAGATGATCCATTTATTTTTCAATTTACTCCACTCCGTCTTCTTCAGTTATCTAATTAGTATTGGGATTTGTATTTCTATCAATTGTGCATCTTGTTCTTGAGATAAAGGTAAGTATAGTTCCCTACCAGACTCGTTTTCCTTGATCTGATAGTTATTTTTCTCAATCCATGTAGCTAGATGAACACAGGCTTTACAGGCAAAGGTGGCATTGGAACGGTAAGCGATGGTGGCCATCATGGGCTCAGCAGGAAGAGTCCGCAGTTGAAAGGGGTCGGGAGGTGATCGCAGCTCACAGGTTAAGAAATAACCAATTTCAAACTCGAACTCATCCTCTTGTCCGGCGATTTCTTTCCACAGAACAACCTGCGGTCCGTGGATCAGTTGGCGCATTTCTTTTGTTAATGACTGATCAAACTGACGAAATAAATTCGGGATATCCTCTTCCCTCCCGCACCCTACCTGAAAAAGAAACTGCTGAGCACCTTCCGCTTTGATTCGGATCTCTTGTCCAGTTTCGACTTGCCCCTCTTCCTCTATAAGCTGCATGCGCTTCTCAATCCGGACGAGTTTGGCTTGTTCCGTATCGATAATCTGCTGGATTTCGCTTCTTTTCAGCTTAAACATACCTTGAATATTCTCCAATGTAATATCTTCATGTAGCAACTGCATAATCTGTGGCAATGTAAACCCCAATTCTTTATACATGAAAATTCGGTTGAGCTCCAGAAGCTGATCTGCGGAATAGTAACGGTAACCCGTATCGCGATCCACCATTTTCGGCTTAAGTATGCCGATCTGGTCATAATAACGCAGTGTTTTTAAAGAGATCCTACTTAGCCTGGAAAACGCACTGATTTTGAACAACATACATCTCCAATCTTTTAACATAATGCGAGTATACAGTTTCCCGTGCAGGGGAAGGTCAAGAGTGTGCATGCTTCTCATTTTCATAGGTAAAATCAATTACCTTTCTTGTCATCACTCTATGTTGGTGTTATGAGTAAGTCAAAGAACCGTTTTTGAATGAAACGTTCATTTTTTTTGAACAAAAAAATGCCACTTATCGTGGCATCCTTTCGGTATTCATTAAATTGTCCTGCTCCGGCGGATTTGTATCATTTTCCGGTTTCAGCAAACGTTTTAATACGCTCCCCAATCTGGTCACGTACCCGTTGGAATACGGCCCATTTTTCTTCATCTGCTTGGCCCAGCCTTCGGCCATTTGGCTCCCAGCTTGTCTGCTGCTTCCTGAATAGAGTCCATATCACTTCCTCCTTCCTAGCGACTTTTGTTCGCCATTACTTCTTCTCCAGAATCGATGAACATGAAGGCCTGAATTCAGAGAATTACCGGCTGCAACAGCCCATCCGTTCCGAAATATAGCGGATCTATACATATTTCGCGGTGACAGCCCTTTCCAGAGGAAAATCTGGACAATGGCGTTACAAAACGGTGATAGGCAATCCGGTATTGACCGGTTTCATGTTCAAGAAAAATACAGTGATGACCTGTGCCCAGCATACACTTCTCGACATTTTTACTCAGGATCGGATATTGATAGGTGATTGGACCGTATAGCTGCTCTGACGTACCGTAATTTACATGATAGTCCTCACTGCCCGTATCATCACAGGACCACGTAAAGTGATATCGTCCACCATGCTTTAGAACAGTTACGGCCTCGCGAAAATCATGCAAGCCTGCCAGATTGCTCATCGTTTCCTCTATTACACTTGTCATATTATCTTCAAGTTCAACAATTGCTGCATGTCCGTTTCCAAATAACAGGTACGTTCTCCCGTCATCTTCGACATAGATGGAAGGATCAATAGCCTGTCCCATCGTAATGCCCAGACGTTTTAATTGCTCCATCGTGATTAAAGGTTGCGGTTCGGCAAGGAATGGACCGATCGGTGTATTCGCTACAGCAACGCCGATTGCGCTCTCGCCGTTCAGCATTTTGCCGCAGAAATAAAAATAGAACTTCCCATTTCGGCTGGCAATCGCCGGTGCCCAGGCATTACCACTGGACCAGGCTACATTGTCTGTTCCCAGATCGAGTATGACGCCTTCGTCTTGCCAATGCTTCAGATCCACAGAAGAAAACACCTTGAACTGTGTTCCTGACCACCCCTCGAATCCATCTGTTGTCGGATACATGTAGTAACGATCTTCAAACTTTGCGATATCAGGATCGGCATATTGTCCAGGAAGCACTTGATGACTGTCTCCGAAAGCCGCCAGCAACCGGTTGCACTCCTCGGCCGTGATTGGCAGGACGCTCCCATGCCGCTTTTGGGTCGTTCCCATATCAAATTCCCCATCAGGTACAATACGGAATTCCCCGCTGTCCAGATCTGTAGTCACCAGAGGAAGGTAACCTTTACCCTCTGCAAAACGATCGACAATCAGGCACCATTCCTCGCGATCATTGAATTTAAATATTTGAGGTCCCTCAACACCTGCCACAACTTCGAGCCCTGGAGCGTGAAGTGGAACGAACGCATCTTTGTCGAGTGAAGCTCCCTTTTCGACCCGGATGTTTTTGGTCGTTTCATCCTTGGAGTATCGATAGTAACTGCTGGCAGATGAGAGAATCGTTGTGTCGATAATATGGTTATCCCGCTCAATGTACTTTTCAGATGCGGAAAACGTACGAAAGTCTTTTGTACGAGCGCTATATATTTTTTGCTTTCGTTCAGGTTCTTGAGGCTCCTGAGTCGCAGAAGCCCAGAATACGAGGAACTCGTCTGTTGCTTCGTCATACACCGCTTCGGGGGCCCAGACACAACCTGCATCCTCAACACCGAGTGTAACGTTCCAAGGAGAAGACCAGTTTACAAGATTACTGGATTCCCACACCATTACATCACGGCTCCCTCCTTGAACGGCATGAGTCCATCCTTTACCGCTTGCAATGCGGAGATCCGTAGCGATCAGATAAAATTTATCTTCCTTGGCGGAACGTATCAGAAATGGGTCCCTTACTCCCTTTTCCCCAAGGTTCGAAATCAGTACAGGCATGCCGTCATTGAGGTCCTTCCAGTGAAGGCCATCCTCACTATAGGAGAAGTAAACTTGCTCACCGTCTGGCTGTTCGCCAATAAAATGTACAAAGAGATACCCATCATATTTTGTATTTGTTGTGAACAATTTTAAGAGCCTCCTGAAAATGAAATTGACTTTGTAACCATGATATCAAAATGAAAGCGTTCTACTTATGTTGTATCATACTTCAAAAACTGCGGAATGAGTATATTTTTGTACAAACAATGAAGCTGCGGCACCAAGTACCGCGGCTTAGTGTTGATTCTATTGAATTTGCTTCACGTGTCATTTTCATATCTCTCTGCATTTCATTGTTCCATCTAAAAGAACTGAAGTCATTGCCTTATTTTCTTTGTTTTACCTCAGGAATACAAAACTCTTGGTTTTCATTTACAAATAAATGATAATCTTCTTAATGTTGGACAAATGAATATAGCTTCATGCATTCATGTTTGAGATATAACGAGGAGGAATCATTGTGAAATTATCTAAAAGAGTACTACCAGTGGTAGCGCTGACTCTGGCTGTATCGGCTTCTACTCTCTTGTCAGCCGGACAAGCAAGTGCCGTTCAAGCCGTAAGTGTGGAGAAGAAACAAATCAAGAACATCATCTTCCTCATTGGGGACGGTATGGGAACCTCTTATACTTCCGCCTACCGTCATATGAAGGATGATCCTTCGACGAAGGGCATGGACAAAACTGTATTTGACCCTTATCTTGTGGGGGCACAAATGACCTATCCGGATGATGATAAGCAAAATGTGACGGATTCCGCTTCCGCAGCAACAGCCATGTCGGCAGGCGTAAAAACCTACAATGCGGCCATTGCGGTTGACCCTGAGCAGAAGGAAGTCAAAACCGTACTTGAGCAGGCCAAAGACAACGGCAAGTCCACCGGACTCGTAGCTACGTCGGAGATCACTCATGCCACACCAGCTGCATTTGGTGCCCATGATATCAGTCGAAAAAATATGGATGCTATTGCGGACGATTATTATGATGAGTTGATTAATGGCAAGCATAAGGTAGATGTACTTCTTGGTGGAGGGAAATCCAATTTTGTACGCGAGGGTCGTGACCTGACGAAGGAGTTCCAGAAGGCCGGATTCAGCTATGTGACGGATCGTTCCTCTCTCCTTGCTGATAAGAATCAACAAGTGCTTGGACTGTTTGCCGACGGAGGTCTGGACAAGTTGATTGATCGTACTGCTGCAACTCCATCATTGGCTGAGATGACCAATACAGCGATTGATCGCCTCAGTTCTAACGACAAAGGATTCTTTCTAATGGTGGAAGGCAGCCAGATCGACTGGGCAGGACATGATAATGATATCGTTGGCGCGATGAGTGAAATGGAAGATTTCGCAGCAGCATTTCAGGCAGCTATTGATTTTGCCAAAAAAGACGGTGAAACACTTGTCGTAGCTACTGCCGACCACTCCACGGGCGGACTTACCCTTGGAAAAGACGGAGAATACAACTTCTTCGTGGACCCGATCAAAGCTGCTCTGCGCACGCCAGACTTCATGGCAGCACAAATTGCAAAAGGTGCTTCGGTTGAAGAAACACTGAAAAGTTATCTGAAACTGGAGTTGAAACCTGAAGAGATTCAATCGGTAAAAGCAGCAGCCAAAAGTGCGGATGTAACAAAGATTGATAATGCTATTGAAGCGATTATTAATAACCGTTCATTTACGGGCTGGACAACAGGTGGACATACAGGTGAAGATGTTCCGGTCTATGCCTACGGCCCGGCAAGTCACCGATTCTCCGGGTTGATCGACAATACAGATAATGCAAAGATCATATTTGATATTCTTACAAAGCATCAGTAATCCAAATGGTCAGGATCCTCCAAGAATACAGATGGTATCCGACACTTTCTGTGTTGAAGTCTATTTGATTCCTCAAAATCTGAATAAATAATGAAAAGGTCGCTTATCCTTGATTGGATAGCGACCTTTTCAGTGCTCGTCTTAATTCCAGGCTTAGTATTGCAAAAATTCAATTAACGCTGCATTAAATACTTCGGGGTGTGTCGCATTAAAGCCATGTGGGCCGCCTTCTACGACCACAAGTTGGCTGCCAGGGATGGATTCATGTGTACGTTGCCCACTGACTTCAAGCGGCACAATGGCATCGGAATCGCCATGAATAACCAGTGTTGGAATATTGAATTTCTCCAGATCCTGACGGAAATCGGTAAGAGCAAAGGCAGCAATGCAATCCAGTGTACCCTTAGGGGATGCCAGAGCAGCAATATCGCGGTTATATAGACGGAACGGTTCGCTCACCAGATCTGTACGATCTCCTGCAGCGAAAAAGTTATTCGTAAATGCATCCAAGAAGGCTAGACGATCCCCCTTAACCCCATTTTGGAATTCTTCAATTGTTGCATCGTCCAATCCTCCCTGTGGATTATCTTCGGATTTATAAAGGTATGGAGGCACAGCTCCGGCAAATACGGCTTTGGAGACCCGTTCCGTTCCATATGTTCCGATATAGCGGGCCACTTCGCCGCCTCCCATGGAGAAACCGACCAGTGTAGCATCACGCAAATCGAGATGTAAAATCAATTTATGTAAATCTGCAGCAAATGTATCATAGTCGTAACCATCCCAAGGCTGGGAAGACTGACCAAAACCACGACGATCATACGTAATAACCCGGTAACCAGCTTCGATTAGATCAGGTACTTGCTTCTCCCAGGATCGTCCACTCAAAGGCCAGCCATGTATAAGGATGATAGGTTGTCCCTCACCATGATCTTCGTAATACAGTTGAATGGGTTGTGCTTTCTCTTCGCCTACGTTTACATTAGCCATGGAAAATCCCTCCGTTTAGTTATGTTTTGTTTCCTGGTTACCAATCAAATGCTACATATGGAATCTATTATTGTCAATTGTATCCATGAAATCAATTGTATAAAATCAATCCAGCTCAGTATAAGTTCTTGTCCCTCGCCAAAAAAAGCCGAATGGATCATTCTCATCCACTCAGCTCTTACGGTTATTTTACAATAAGTAGTATATCATCACTTACCGTTGTTCCACTTTCATACATATACTCACCGCTATTCAGAAAGTGTCGGTTCACCTTGCACCTCATTTGCAAGCAGCTCCGAATCATCGGAATGCCGTTCGAACATAACTGCGTCAACCCTCGTATAGATCATATCCGCAGGAAGAGTTGGCGGGTCTACCGTTGTAGGCGTAACTCTGGTTAACCTGACATACTCGCTACCGTCACCCGTAAAGTCGAACGTTCCCAGATTAACCCAACCCGATGAGCCGACAGTTGCATCGATATAGGTGAGCTCGGTACCCGTCTTATGCTTCACTTCCACTTTGACATGATTATCGTTGGCCGTCGTATGAACGAGCTTGTAGATCGAGACCGTATATTTCCCCTCTGGAAACTGGCCTTTCCACGTTGCTGATGATCCTTGAACTGTAGAGTAACGGGACTTAACCCCAATTTTGTATCCGGCTAAATTGCTTTGGCTCCAAGACCCTTCTGTCGTGTATAACCCAGTTGTATCTGTACTGTCCACGATAACCGTTAGGTCCTTGATCGTGATGGTCAAAGGCGGTGTGGTTAAGGTGATACCGTCAATCGTGACAGTGGCCCATACCTCAATGTGATCCGTGTCCTCATTGAGATTGAGAAGGGTCAACAACCCACTGCTATCCACTTCAGCCAGATCCGTGCGATCAACAAAATACTGCACATTGGCCTGTGTTAAATCACCGATCAAACCGTTATCCAAATATCCGGTTACACTCAGTTGTGCGGGTTGAGTCATCTGCAGTTCATTCCGATCGGACATGACCACAGCAGACTCCAATTGCGGTACCCTGTTTGGGTCCACCCACATAATCGCATCGGCTACGACTCTCGATTTGTTGGCCTTATTGGTTAGTTCCACGTACCCGCTATCGCCTGCAGCAAAAGGATAATCCCCCAGGTGCACCCAAGTACCATTCGCCGTTGTCTCATCAACAGTAACGGTCTCGGAGCCTCCGCTATGATAAACGGTAAATGAGGCATTTGTTGCCCAATTTTCACTCGCAGCAGTGATTTGCGGAATCTTGTAATACACACTGTAAGTGACACTTTCCGGCAGCTCAGGCCGCCATCTCATTTTGCTTGTCGCTGTGCCGGTCGTAGATTTGGCATACACATAGTTATCATAATAATAGTTGTCAGCCGTCGTATCCCTTATCCAATCGCCTTCTGTCTCCGCCTCCGTATTATCCACAATGATGGATGAACTATCCTGCCCATCGGGTTGGACTGGCGTTTCCGATACCTGATCCGGCAGATAGAGTGTCCGCTTACGGGTCTGTTTCCCCTCCGATTCCACGTAATACGTAAAGGTTTGGGATAAATCATTCACCCGTATCGACCATTCCATCGGATAGATCGTATCTGGGACGGTCGTATACGTAGCCCCGCCATCCAGGGAATAATGGATTGTCGCTGGTTTTGTCGTTTTTGCCTGCACATAAGCATCATAAACCGTTTCGTCGGGCTTAACCAGCAGCATGCCTTTAACCGCATCAATTGGACTGTGGGTATCAAAGAAATAGCTTGCATCCGATGTATCAGCCGTTCTGACCTGATGCAGCGGTACATCAATATCGAGTCCCTCTACAATGATCGCGGTGATTCCCTTGCCTGAAACCGTGGCTTGAATGATTCCACCACTCATAACCGTTTGCTCTGGTGTGCCATTGTCGCGGATGATCGTTACGGTGTAATCTTGTGCCGGGTTGAATCCAATGATATGTTCATTTAATTCAATTGGAGTCTGAACTTCTTCTGAAGATGCGTTGCTTAACCCGATGTAGAATTTATCGCCGCTCTCACCCGTTATCCAATTCAATTGAGGATGGTTGGTCTTAATAATCCCCTTGGGCATCCAAAGCCAGACGTCCGAATTACCATAAAATTGCCCTGGTTTATTCCCATAGAGGTGATATTTAAACCATAAAAAATTCGTTTCAAATACGGAAGGAAACGTAATACTCCCGTTCGATTTCAATGATTGTTCACTGATCAAATAATCCATCGTTTGCCCAAGCTGCCCCGGGATATGGTGATAATAGATGGATGTAGCCCCGCTTGGGCCTTCCAGAGGAAAATCCGGTTCAAGTTGGCTCACGGCGAAGCCTTTATAGTAATAACCTGGATAACTGGAATATCGACCGATAACCGCATTATGAGCAATATCCTGCAGCAGTGTATCCCCTGTATAGAGCGACAATCGCAGCATGAATGGCGCTTCCTGAGCATTCATCCGATAATAGCCGGTTGTACTTCCTGCTTCAAACGTCAATCCGCTCGGTGAAACAAGCCAGCGATCCGCTTGAACACCTCCGGCTATATCTTCTGGAAGCTTGAGCCTAGGATATTGAAATTTACCACTTTCCGGCCAATGGAACGACTCCGCGTAATTATATGTCTCCGGCTGCGGAATCGTAACGTTACCTTCAGGAACCGGGCGAGCAACAAACATGGTTGCATACCGTTTGGCTTCCTTATAAGCGGCATTCAAGTATTTGGGATCCTGCGTTTCCTCATATAGCTCCAAGATCTCCATCCACAGCTTGCTGTAATAATAAATGAACTCATTTTTACTCACATCGACGGATACAGGCGTATCGATATGTTGCGTGATATAGCTGTCGGCTGCATCCTTCGCAGCCTGCAAATACTGCGCATCTCCCGTCATACGATACATCATCAGGGGCTGAATGACAGGCCCCCGGTCTTTCTGATCCGGGTCACGCACGAGGTATTCTTCCTGTGCCAGTGCCCCAATTCCTGCCGAAGTACCCATCATCTGATTGACAGCGGCTACGCTTGAAACATCAAACGGCAGAGTAGCCATTTTCCATAAGGAAGGCACACCATATACTTTCTTTTGCGTTGGCGACCAACCGATACCGTTTCGCGATACGCCATACTGGACGGACGGCAGTGCTCTCGTATCGTATAGCTGGTCATCCCCAGTCAAATAATAAGCCCCCAAAAGAACCGCATTCGAGCTTGTTCGGACACTATCCTCGTTTTCGATATCGATAAAGCCCTTGGCACGGCTCCACCACCCGCTGGGTGATGGGACATAATTCACAGAGTCGTCCCCTTGCGGCTCAATTTTAAGCAAATCGATCATATTAAACATCGCGTCAGTGAGCGACTGATCTGAAACATTTTCCCGGTATGCTGAATAACCGTACTCATTGCGAAGAATATCCGCGTAAGACTCATACAGATTGCTTTTTTGAGCGGTTAGCCCCATATGAAATTGATACGTGCTTTCTGCGGTCATTTGCGAATAAGTCCCTAATTGAGGCGCATACAGGATTGGCTGCACGCTACCTTCGTTGTTGACAAGGCTCATGCCAAGCCGTTGTTTTGTAACGCCTCCCGTCGGTTCAAATTCAACCGGAAGCTCTGCCGAAGGTACAAATATGCCATACGTCAATGGATTTCCCGCACCATCATTCTTCTCAACCAGGCTCATCGGAGCGCTCAGCTCTCTTAAGCTTGTTGATTCTGCTGTACCTACCATTTTGGCGTGTGACCTGAATCCATTTAACACTTCATTAATGCCCGAGACTGCCTCTGTTGTGAAGGACTGATATCCAATCACATAATTGCCGTCGCGGCGAGGCGTAAAGGCGAAGGAAACATCTGGTTTATCCCCTGCCATGGACCAGTTCACTTCAAAATCGTAATCACTGCCATGCGTGGAATCGGTCAATACCGCCGTCTGGCTGTCTGGAAAATGAATTCCGTCGAATGTAATCCAGCGTTTGTTCATCGTATCGTAGTAATTGGTTCGGCTGCCCGCATTCCCATCTAATAAAACCCATTGCTCCTCAAGTCTTTCCGATTCATTATTGATTGGAACCCAGTTCCCCGTCTCTGTGTTTTTGTAGAACATGTCACGAACGATGGATTTGCCTTCATCCCATGCTGCCTCATAGAAGGTTGCCTTATAGTTAGCATTTTTGATGCTGCCTTTTTCCGTGTAACTGAGATTCGCTAAGGTACGGCTTCTTAGCGGGGGGAGCGGCGGTGCTTGTTGACGGATATCCCCCTCGAACTTGACTGCATCAGCTCGCGTAATAATTGTACCCGTAGAAGGTTGCGTTCGAGTCAGCCTGACAAATTCGCTATCATCACCACTAAACTCATACTCCCCCAGGTCCACCCATCCAACCGATGGACCTGACGAAGGTCTAAGATCCATAAACTTAACATCCGTAATCCCGTTATGAACAATCTCAATTTTCACATTACTATCTGCTTTATCCGCCCAATCCAGCTTATAGAACGATATTCTCGCCGTCCCTGCTTCCAAGCGCGGATTCCATGTGATGCTTCTACCTACAGCGTCTGTATATTTGGAACTCGAATTATTGTATCCCTTTACTCCTGCGCTTGTGGTCCAATAAGGAGCAGAGAATCCGTTATTGGCATTACCTGCATCAACAGTGACGACATTATCAATTGTGAGGCTTCCATCATCAATGATGATCGTCTTATGCGGCTCTTTCTGTTGAATATTCCCTTCGAACTTGACCGCATCCGCGCGCGTAAGGATCGTGTTCGTCGTGCTGGTAGACCGAGTCAATCGAACGAATTCTTCACCAACTCCGGAAAAATAGTACTCTCCTAAATCAACCCATCCCGCTGGATCACCAGATGAAGGTCTTAGATCCATAAAGACTACATCCGTCGTTCCATTATGAACAATTTCGATTTTTACATTACTATCTGCCTTATCCGCCCAATCCAGCTTATAGAACGAAATTTTCGCCGTTCCTGCTTCCAAGCGTGGATTCCATGTTATCGTTCTGCCTGCTGTACTCGTATATTTGGTGCTGGAAAGATCATACCCCTTCACCCCTGTGCTTGTGGCCCAATTTGGAGCCGAATACCCATTGTTCTCGTTATCCGCATCAGGTGTCACAACATCATTGATCTTGATACTCCCGTCATCGATGATAATCGTCTGATAAGGTAAGGTCTCCGCGTAAGCGGCCCTTATTCCGATCAGGCTGAAAGGAACTACGATCGTCAACATGAAAACGATGAAGAAAAACAGCTTCCTTTTGACCATACAATTCACAGCCTCTCCTTAAAATAATAACGCTTCCAAAAATGCATTGCCTTTTGCTCGAATGATCGTAAAAAAGCAATTACCCTTAGCCTTAGCCATCTGCCTAATCCCGCTCTGTTGTTTTTATCTTAGCAGTCACATCACCGTAAAATTTCTTTCATTTTAAGAATTTCTTATACGATTTTAAGTAAAAAAAGAAACCCACATCCTAATTGATTGCTCAGTTGCAGTCAGATAGAATATAGGTGTTCCGAGTGATCCAATCAATTATAATGGCGGCTGCACCAATAACAACTTTCCAAGCTGAATGACCGTTTGATCATACCAAGCAGGATGCTGCCGAACATGTTCCATACTTCGTTCATTGCCACTTGCCTCAAACACGGCCGCTTTGTCAGTTTTCTCGTGATCGATCTCGAAGCGAACTGTATGCTTCCCATTGGGTAGCTCCGGCAAGAAAACATATTGATTTCGATTATGATCGTTATAGGGTGTGAATCGATCAATAAGGAAGGGTTCCTCTCCATCCACCGACACCTTCAATCGGCCAGAATCCGGCCCCCCGATATCAAATAAGCCGATGTGGGTTCCCTCAAACTCCACTGTGATCGCCTCTCCGGGATCAACTGCTCGCCATAAACCGGGGAACAACCAATCATACTGGCTTACTAAGGCAAAATCATCGGGAGTCATGTAAGACCATCCTGCCGAAAAATGACTAAGACGATCCAGTGGCAGCATGGTTGCATACTCCCAAGGATTGGACGGGACCAAGGGGTCCTGCGGCAAGTGATGTTCGACTTTTCCCACGTGATCTCGAAGTTTGCTCATTTTCTCAAACGACCGAATGATGGTATCTGTGTAGATCTGATGTCCTTCGGGAATCGTCGGATGGATCGAATCATGCGTGAAAATAACGGCTCCGGGGATGGACACGTCTGCCCTTGAAGTAAAAATAAGCTTTCCATCCGAAACCAATTGACTGACCGCTACGCCCAGATGAATCGAAGGAATGCCGTAATAGTCGGCGACTTCCTCTTGCATAAGAGCGCCCTTCTGGTATTCGCCGGATTGAAATAAAGGCACATCCCGCTCCTTAACCGTATATACAAACAGGATATCGGTAAACCGGCTGCGCTTGCGGATCTGTCGCACAATACCTTCGATCCGCGCCTTGGATTCGGGAACTCCGCCATCGTTACCGACAAATTCAACAAACACGAGATCAGGCTGATGACGCAGTACATCTGTCTCCACTCGGGCGCAGCCGAGATCCGATCCTGTCCCATCAATGCCTGCGTTCACAGAGCGAATATCGGCATTGGGATATTGTCTGCGCAGCCAATCCGCCGTCATGACCCTGTATCCTTCAGAACGCGTATTACTTCCGCCAAAATAAACGATGGTCACGGTTTCTCCATTTTCCAACTTCTGAATGACATTAGGCAGTCCTCTTCGAGGAAAAAATTCCTTCATCACGACTTCACCCGCCCTCACTTAGCGTTTTTAGGAGCAAAAAATTTTACAGCAAACACTTCATAATAAGGCGAACCATACGTTGCACAGAAATCAAATCGGATTTGGGTTACACCTTGTGCATGCACCTGATGTTTATTCAACGAAAGATAATTCCCACGGACTTTAATTTCACTCTTGGTTCCATCTTCTAAGGTTAAGGTCACATCATAATCCTGGATCAGTGGCTCGATCGGATCGTCGAAATGCTCCAAATTCAGCTGCGAATTGAAAACAAGGTGGATTTCATCCAGATTCTTGGGGCTTGCAAAACCAAATTCCAACCATTCCTGTCCTTCTGAACGTTCAGAAATCCAGACGTTTGGCAGACCATAAGGTCTGGAGAAGCCGTTGACGACATTCGCGGGATTATACATATCCTGGGATGGTAGCAGATCCTTGAAGCAAATGCTCTTATTAAGCTTCTTCAGCCTGGATGGCTCTTCCGGTCTATAAAGGAAGCTAACCGCTCCAGTCATATTTTCTTCATTGCCATATACAGCAAGGCCCGCTGTACCTTCCAATACGATGTAGATTTTGTCGTCTTCTGGCTTCTTGCAGCTGAGGTCCAGTGTAATCCAGTCATCGTGACCCGCTGAGATAAGCAAGCAGTAATCTTTCAGTTCGCTGGTCGGAATATAGTTTTCCTTCCGATCCCCGCCATACAGCTTTACTTGCAATGTTTCCGATTGATTGGATCTATTTTTAATTTTGATCTGCACGCTTTCAGCCACGGATGTCTGAATCGGCAAGACCAAACATAACGCTTTGTCCAGGGAGATCTCTTCGGTTGGTTGAAGATTATCGTAGCTTCTCTGAGACGAGGCACGAATCGTTAATCCGTCAGCGTAATAAGGATCCAACTGCTCTGGAAGTCCTACAATCGTTTGCCCATCTCGAAGCAACTGCGCTTGAAGCACACTCATATGGGCTTTGACGATGGTCGCAGGGTCTGTCTCGTATTTTGCGCATAACGCAGCAGCCGTTCCTACCGCCTGCCCCATACAACCACAGGTTGCCATGACCCTTGTAGACCCGAATGCCACATGGGTAGCACTAATATTCCGGCCAGCGAACATGAGATTAGGAATATTGCGTGAAAATAAGCTGCGGAATGGGATATTATACAATCCCGGTACGAAATTCCACGCGGTAGCTGGCCCTTCATCGTAGATGCCTTTATTCGCATGCAAATCCATATACCAGCCTCCGACGGATACCGCATCTTCAAAATGAGGCTTTGCTGTGAGATCGTTCTGAGACAGCATGTGCTCCCCTATAAACCGTCTCGACTCTCGCTTTCCCGGAATCGGGCATACATAATCCAGGATGAGGTTGTCTACATCATCAAACTCACCGCTATTTTTGATATAATCCCATATCCCGTATACCAATTTCCGCAGTTCTAATGCGATGTCTTCATTATTCTTGATAATATCCATATGTCCGCCGTATTCCAGCCACCACAATCCGCCAAGCCCGTTGATTTTCCTTGGAAAAGACCGATGGTTTAATCCTTTTTTGATACTATCAAAAAACTCCAGCTTCGTAATATCATACGCAAAGCCAGGCCTTTTGTAAGGAACGGGATAGTCTACGTCACGGGCTTGAAACAGAATTGTATCACCCATGGTGTAATGATCCGCCACTTCTGGAGCGAGCTCCTCCTCGAATTCATGCTTCGCCTCTCTTCCCCATCGGAAGTGAGCACCTGCTTGATATCCAACAATACCATCGCCGGAGCAATCGATGTAGGTAGGGCTTTCAAAACGAAATTTTCTTTCCGAAGCCAATTGAAGGCCCTCCACCCATTTGATTCTGCCGTTCTCCATGCCCGTTTCATGCACACATGTATTCAGAAATAGAGAAATGTTGGGCTCATCATACACCATGTCGAGCAAGACCGTATCCGAAAGTGAAAGCATAAGCTTTTTGTTGTATAACGGATTGTAATGAAATATCTTCAGCTTGAGTTCTTCTACCAAACCGCCCTCACGGGCATAATAGGATGGACTGTTTCCGAGATATGCAGACCCGTTAATGTGAACTCTGACCTCGCTGCTCGCATTTCCACCCAGAACTGGCCGATCATTGATAAGTGAAACCTGCAGCCCCTGGCGTGCGGCAGCAATGGCAGCACATATCCCGGCAATTCCTCCACCTATGACGGTTACATCTGCTTTCATAAGCTCCATTTGGATAACCTCCATGATTAGATACTCCTATCATGGTAATGGTTTTGGCACCTTTTTTTTTACAGGATTTCGCGAAAAAATCATACATTTTTTGCATCCTTATTTGGATTCCTACCGTGTCATTTTTATCCGATATTGCTTAGGCGTATCCCCCGTATATTCTTTGAAAAGTTTGCAAAAATACCCTTCATTGACGATACCTACTTCCTCGCACAATTCCAATAAAGAATAATCCCGAACGTTTAACAACTCGAGGGCGAGATGGATTTTTTTACGGTTGATGTAGCTGATCACGCCTTCGTTCATTGTTTTTTTGAATAAGCTGCTAAAATACGATGGCGCTAGATTCACTTCCTCCGCAATTGCCTCCAACGTTAAACGTTGTTTCAAGTTTGTCTCTATATAATGCATAGCACTCATAATTTCTGCACGATGTAATAGTTGGCCCGCATGTAGGTATTCAAATGTGAAGTCGCCAATATAAGCGAGCTGCTCCTGAAAAGCCATAAATTCCATGGGGAAGTCTGGAACTTCCGTGGCCATCTTGTTCCCCGATTTAAATTTCACGGTAATGTCTCTGTACAAGTCTCTAATCATTGGCGCCATGATGGACTTGTGGATTTTATGGTCCGTAACAAATTGGTTCAGATCGGCAAGTGCATTGTCCAGCTCTCCCTTGGAAATCTTTCGTTTCAGCCGTATAAGAAAATCAGCCAGCTTCTGCTGAAAGTCTGCTTTTTTGTCATTATGGTATTGGAACCGATGCATCGGTGTTTTTACGACTTTTTCGGTATGATAATAGAAATCCTCACTCACATTTTTTGCTTCCGTGTAGGCTTGTTTGATCGATTCCCAGCCTCGGTGTGGACCTCCAAAAGCGACAGATACCCTTTTATTCAAATATTGATGCAAATGAGAGATGATCTGCCCTCCCAAGGATAGGCAAGCATATTCCGTTTCCATATCACTGCGATTATTTTCCCAGGATAGAAAACCAATAAAACGATTATCCGACAGATCCGCAGCTACCCCACTGCTACCATTCATCACCGTTTCTTCGATGATATTTGTTATCGCATACTTCAAGATGTTTTGATCTGCGGCCGCGTATTCGTTTCGGAAACTTTCATACGTATTCATTTCAACGATGAAGCAGCAATAGTTGGATTGAAAGAAATGAAACTGCATGCGATTGGCAAAATCCGATGCCCGATGAGAAGGAATTTCACCTCGGATCAATTCGTTAAAAAATTGCTTGCGGACTCTATATTTATTTTCAAGTACGGATACGTTTAACGAGTGAAATTCTGCTTCTTTTTTCTCAAACTCATTTAAAATTCCGGCTGCCTTATCCAACGCTCGATTCAGATCCGCTTCCCTCAGCGGAACCTTTACAATGTACTCCAATACGTTCGCTTGAATCGCCCGCTGAGCGTATTCGAAGGATGAATAGGCGGTCAGAAGTATGTATTGGGTATGGGGGAGCTCCGCCTTGAGCTGCTCAATCATGGAGATGCCATCCATACGCGGCATTACAATATCGGATATGACGATATCCGGTTTAAGTTTTATGATCTCCTCGATCCCATTCAGGCCATTATTCGCTTTGCCCACTAGAACAAATCGTCTATCCCTATGAGAAAGCTCATTAAAAAACAATTCCAATCGTTGAATGATCAGGTCTTCATCGTCAACAATAAAGCAGGTATAGTCTCTCCCCATTATGCATCTCCTTTTTGCAATTCTGCCGGGAATAAGGCGCGTATACGGGTTATTTCCTTAGGTATGCTTATGATATCCAGCCCGAATTGATCTCCGTAGTGGAGTCTTATTCGCCCATGAATATTGTTCAGCCCGATTCGTTTTCTTTTTACTTCCTCTTCACTCGGTTCTGAGATTAAAATATGGTTTATTTTATCAGCTGGAATTCCCTCACCTTGATCAACAACTTCGATGATGACGATGCCGTCCTCCCTGTACGCATGAATCGTAATAGGCCCCTCAATTCCCCCTCCGTTGTAACCATGGAAGATACTATTCTCCACAAGGGGCTGTAACAGCATTCGGAAAACTGGAAAATCCATCAGTCCTGCTTCGATATTTTCAATCAAGTAGAAGTTTCGGTTATACCGAATGTTCTGGATCTCGATATAGTCCGCTACATTGCGTAATTCCTGGCGTAGGGAAACCTTCTCAGAAGCATCGTCTATCCCGTACTCCAATAATGAAATGAGTGACCCGATCACCACATCTACTTTCTCTATTTGTCCGAGACGTATTACATTGCTGATCGAACCAAGTGTGTTATACAGAAAATGTGGGTTAATTTGAGACTGTAACACTTGGATTTCCAACTTCCGCTCAAGTTCATTATGAAGCTCGGCTCGGCGAATCAGTTCAACAATCTGCTGAAGCATGCGATCGAATGCTCGTGAAAGATCACCAAACTCATCGTTTCGATTAATCGTTATTGTCGTTGTGAGGATACCTTGTTCCACCTGCTTCATTTTTGTTTTGAGCGTATAAAGTGGTTTTCTTATATATTTGGCAACCAAAAAAGAAATGAACAAACTTAAAAGAAGACCTGCAGCGAGAAGCTCGATATAATAGGTTTCCAATCTGGACAACGCTGCTTTTAAGCGTGATTCATCGTTGATCGAGATGATGGTCCAGTTGAATTTCTCTGTTGGTTTTTTCAAAAGGGAGACCGGAGTACCATCGTTGGTATACAGTTGAAGGTTTGTTTCTGTCGTATCCAGAATTTCTTCCGCTGACGTCTCTCCGATCGAAAAAGAATGATCTTGAATATTCAGAGGTCCTTTATTTTCAGAAAATCCGGCAATGATCTTACCTGACGCAGTGATCAGAGCCAGATTCATTTGTTCCTGTTTATTAATCTTGAACAAGGTTTCTTCAATGGCATTTAGATCCAAATCAACCGCAATGGCCATAGGAAACGGAGCACCGTTCAGATATCGAACCATCGTAACGGTCCAGCCGGAATACTTCGATTTGTAAGGTTCACTAACAAAGGTAGTCCTTCTATTCTTGTCAGCTGCATCAAATAAAGGCGCTCTTTCAGATAAAGGTTCATCGAATATTCGAGTAGGTGTACTTCCACCTAGAATGGATAAATCGTTTTTGATCAAATAAATATTACTGACATAAATACTGTTGAGTTCATACAGCTCTCTTAATTGCTTTTTAATCACTTCGGTATTGTTAATGTTGGCTTTCACTGATGTTTCGACTGAGAAGAGAATCGTCTGGAAGGAGGAAAAATTAACGGTGAAATACTGGTCTACCTTGTCTAGTATTTGATTGGTGTAAAAAATGTCATTGGTTCTTATTTCCTTTTGGACATAGCGATAAGACAGTTGGCTTATCAAGATGATGCAGCCTAATACAAAGGCAAACACAATAAAAAATAATTTTATAGGCAAGCTGATTCTTCTTCGCATCGATCATCTTCCTTTTAGTTCCGTTTTAAACTAAGAATAGCATATGCTAATAAAGAGAGGGGCTACGAATAGCCACTCTCTCTTCGTTTATTTTTACTTGATAAGGCCGGCTTCTTTAAATTGCTGGATTGCGGTATCCTTATATTTCTGCATGTCAAACTTGGTATCCAGCGTCTGGAGGAAATTGTCCCAGTTGGAAAGAAGCTCTTTGCCCGTCATAAATTTAACCAAGCTTTCATTAATGAAACGAGTGCGGTCAGCATCCAAGGTATCGTTGGGGTCTGGGGTCAATAAATTTCCGGGCAACGTTGGCCCTACATATTGCTGATTGTCCTTGAAAGCTTCCGCTGTCTTAGGATTCTGGAAGCTGAAGTACTCCGCATCATCACCACGGCGCGGCATTCTATAATGATCGACCCACAGGTACTTTTCTTTCATTTCCTTTGATAACTCAGAGGTTTTATTTTTGATCTTGCCGTCTACGACATCCCAATGGATGCCTTTGATTCCGTATGCAAAGTTCGGATAGGCTTCTTCATCCGTAAAGAGATAATTTAGCATGGACAAGATCCGAATGATTTTGTCCTCGTCCGCTTTTGCGGATATGGCCCATGAATTGCCCTGGAATGATTTTCTCTCTACAATTTGATCCCCGTAAGGACCTTTCATCGGAGGGATGACGATCCATTCCGGCACCTCTCCACTAATTTCTTTCATTTTCTGTTGATAATCCGGCTCCAGTCTACGAGCATCTCTGATCATGAAGCCAACTTTACCCTTAAACATCTTTTGGTCCAACAGATCAGGCGAATTCATCGTTACCCAGTCCGGGTCAACCACCTTGGCTGCCATCATTTTATTAATGTAAGCAAGCGCCTCTTTCATTTTGGGATCGATAAATAGAAATACCGGTTCATTATCTTTTATCTCAACGGCCGAAGGAGGATTGACGCCAAACATCCACATCAAGCTATCAAAGCCGTAGGTTTGCAGATTGCCTTCTTTATTCATACCGCCGATGAATCCGTACGTATCGTTTTTACCATTCCCGTCTGGATCTTTCTCTGTAAAGGCTTTCATAACTTCGAACAACTCATCAGGTGTCGTTGGTACTTCCATATTCAACTTTTTCAGCCAATCGTTACGGATGAAGAAGCTTCGACTGATACCGTTTACATTATCATAGCCTGGAACTCCAATCGTTTTTCCTTGATAGGACATCGCCTCCCACGAGTCGGTGCCAAACCGTTTCTGTAGTTCAGGGAATTGGTCCATATACGGTGTCAAATCCGCAAGAACACCTTGATCGTAATATTGCGCAAGATCAGCACGACTTTTCAAGAAGATCAAGTCTGGAATATCCCCGCCTGCAATGAGTGTATTCAGTTTGGTTGTTGCTTGACCCGCTTGAGGAATCATCATATCCAAGTCGATGTTCATCTCTTCTTCCAACATTTGGCGTTGAATATCTTCATCACGTGGAGGTACCGGAGCAGCAGCATTAAAAGTACCTTGGTTAAACATTGAGATTTTCATTTTGTTTGCAAACTGGCCAGACTGGCCTTGCGAATTACCCGAAGTTGTCGATGTAATTTCTTCATTTCCCCCACATCCTGACAATAGCGTTCCAAGCCCTAAAATTGCCGACAGAATAGCAAATGAAATCTTTTTACGCTGCATATTGACCTCTCCTTTGCTTGTATATTATCACGGTTTCCCCGTAATAAGTTAGGTTGGAACACTTTTTAACCTTTAACGGATCCCAGGAGTACACCTTTGGTAAAATGCTTTTGCAAAAATGGATAAACGATCAATATCGGGACTGTAGTTACAACAACTGTAGCCATCTGCACAGCGAACGTACTGACAGCCCCGGAATTGGCGAGCGAATCAGCGCTTTGAGTTGCAACGTTAAGCAGGATGTTGCGCAAAATCACTTGAAGTGGCATGTAGTTGGAATCATTGATATATACAATGGCATCAAAATAACTGTTCCAATGCCCGACTGCGTAAAATAGGGAAATGGTAGAAAGTACGGGTAATGACAGGGGTAAAATGATCCGCCATAACGTTTGAAGCTCACTGGCACCGTCTACCCTCGCTGATTCCTCGATTTCACCAGGTAATTGTTCAAAAAAACCTTTGATGATCACCAGATTAAATGCACTAATGAGATTTGGAATAATCAATACCCAAGGACTGTTTAACAATCCCAGAGAGCGGATTAGTAAATATGTCGGAATTAACCCCCCACTGAACATCATGGTAAACACAATGAAGAGTAAAAACGGACTTCTTCCGGGCAAATATTTTTTGGATAACGGGTAGGCCGCAATTACGGTAAAAAACACATTTAACGCCGTGCCTACAAACGTTCGAAATAACGTAATTTTATACGCCTGCCAGATCCCATGCGAGATGAATACTTCTTTATAGGCCAGAAAGGTAAAGGATTCCGGTATAATCACAATCCCTCTTCTCAGTACTTCCGATTCTGGCGTTACGGAGACAGCAACCACATATAGAAACGGCAGCACGCACAGCAGGGATAACATAATAAGAATCACATAAACGACGGTTTGCCAGACTTTTTCCCCGATTGTCAAATGGATCATTCTAAAGACCACCTCACCAAATTTGCCCATCGAATTTTTTGGCGAGCTTATTCGCTGCCAATACTAAAACAAATCCGATGACAGCTTTAAACAATCCTACAGCAGTAGCCAAGCCAATCTTAAGACGCTCCAACCCTTCCCGGTATACCCATGTGTCGATAATATCGATCTTCTCTTGGTTAAAAGTGTTGGCAAACATGAATATTTGGTCAAAACCTGCATCCAGGATATGGCTTAATTTAAGAATCAGCATCAGAATAATGACGCCTCGAATGCCGGGTAAAGTGATATGCCAGAGCTGTCTCCATTTGGAAGCGCCATCTATTCGAGCCGCTTCATATAAGCTTGGATCGATTCCTGCCAAGGCGGCAAGGTACAAAATCGCCCCCCATCCAATATCCTTCCATACTTCAGATAAGATGATCAGCATTCTACCCCAGGCAGGTTCCGTTAGAAACGAGATGGGTTCAACACCGAAATCCTTCAAAATCATGTTAAAGAGACCATCGCCTGGGGCTAGTAATGCTACCATAATTCCATACACAATGACCCATGATAGAAAATGAGGTAAATAAGTGATTGTCTGTACGATTTTCTTAAACCATTGGCTATAAACTTCATTGAGGAGTAAAGCAAGTACGATGGGAGCGGAGAAACCGAACAATAACTTATACAGCGATATGATGATCGTATTTTTCATGATGTCCCAGAAATAAACGCCGTTCATAAAATCCGTAAAATTTTTGAATCCCACCCATGGGCTATCCCATAGTCCCAGAGCCAGGTTGTAGTTTTTAAAAGCAATCATGATTCCCGCCATAGGAATGTATTTGAATACCGCAAAGTAAATTAAGGCCGGTAACAAGAGAGCATACATCACTTTATACTTTTGTATCGTCCTTATCCATGTCTTTCGCTTTTTGGAGATGGGAATGGCGTCCGCTGCCAATTTTGCTTGCATATCATCACCTCGTCTTTGTTTGTATTTGTATAATAGCACCCGCCTATCGGATAAATTTCTGAAATATCAAGAATTTCTTATAAGATTTTAAGGAAGTGTGCCTGGGGTCGTTCCAACAGCTAATCCCGGCAACTGGGACAAGAACTTGTTCTACTAAAATATAAAAAAAGCCGCTAAAATAGCGACCTTTAATAGGGCGTTTAGCGCTGATTAAAGATATCTTACAATCACTAAATGTAGTGTAGATTCATATTGATAGAAACTTAAAAAGCAAAGAAACCGTTACCTACTGAGGCAATGGTTTCTTTGCTGAGTATAACATAGACAGCATATTCGTCTCCGCACTAGCTGTAAAGAGACACCTACATTTACTTCTCCGATGGGAGCGGTGTGAAGAGCAGATTGACTGGCAGATTGCTTCCTGGCGCGGCAGAGAAAAGAATCGTTACGCTCTCTCCAGTTAACCCTGTGCGGTAAAGAACGCTTTGTTCACTTGAATTGCTAACAGCAACGTTACCTTCAGCAATCGATACCAACTGGTTGTTCACCAGAGCTACTCCGGAGTACTTCCCTCCACGAGGATTAAATGAGATTAGCGTACGCGGTGCAACATTGGTCAACGTGATTTTGTACAATACGCCGAAATTACCCGCATTGGATGCGTCTGTGTAAGCCATCGGATCTGTTCCTACCAGATTGGGATCGCTTGAATTGTCACCAAGTGGCAGACGGGCCGGTTTGGTTCCCACGTGCTCATCGTACTTTATGATGCGAGTCGCATTCGGGTACGTACCCCGGTTGTGTACTCCGTCACGATCAAGCACAGGTAGCAATGGCAAAGCCTCGAACGGATCTTTATTTTCTTCCACCAGGATAACGTTATAGTCTAGGGAATAATCACTGTAAGCGTCCGAATAGAGAGAGATGACTTGTCCTTCTTTCATCGGCGTTTTATTAAGTTCTGTCAAAATCAATTTGCTTTCCCCAGGTTGAAGGTACTCTTTCTTTTGATCTGCTCCAGTCTGAATCGACTTGAACCATTTATCAATAGACAATTTCCCAGCTACGGTAGCGTACGGTGTAGGTCCGGCAAAGCCCATATTCTGTTGTTCGAATACTGCCGGATTGGGGTTGTTATTGGTTGCAATTACATACATTTTCACTCTTTTGCCTGTATTGTTTACGTGGTGAATCATGAAACGGGTCTGCCCCGAAGATGATTCTTTATATACGATGCCTTCCGTATTCACCGTTTCCGGACTGTTACTGCGGATCAGTAAACTTGGCTCATCCATGTACGTATAAGGCACTTTCTCCATCGTAGTCACTTCGCCGCCGTTAAAGGTAAATTTCTGTCCTACTGGCGTGAAGAGTAAATTGAAGTCTGTAAATGAATATAATGTCTCATTCGTTATGGTGATGACTTTGGAGTAGGTGTTCGTAGCGCCATGATTGTCAGTAACCGTAAGAGTCACCGTTTTGGGACCCGGTTCAAAGAACGCAAGTGAATTGTTCTCCCATACTGCTTTATCAATATTATTTTCATCATCTGTGCTTTGGTCTGTGTATGTTATTTTTTCGCCCATTTTATATTGTTCTTTATCCGTGGCGAACATGGCTACAGGAGGAAGATTAGGACTCAATACTTCAATGGTAATCGAATAGGGATCACTCCATTGGCCATTGGAATCCTGTACTTGATATGAAATCGTATATGTACCTGCTTGATCAAATGAATCCTGGCGACCTGTCCAGCGTTCGTCAACGATATCCATTCCATTTGGAGAACTGTAAGAAGTCACGTAGTCCACTTGATCACCCGCAAAGATTTCCTTTTGAGAAATGGTAAAGCTTGCAACAGGTTTCGTATTTAGATTCAGCACAACCGTTTTAGCCGACTGATTCACTTTATAGGTGATGTTCAGAGCTTGAGTAATGGAAGTTAACGGCACCATGAACGTATTTTTTTGCTGATACGCAGGGCCTTTCATCGTTCTGGTCTCTCCATTTACGGTATAGACTGTGCTGTTGGTTGTGAATCGAAGCTCTTGATCTCCACTGATGATGATCGTTTCTTTGGTTTTGTTATCGTATTTGACGCCGTATCCCACACGGTCAACTAGCGCACGGATTGCAACATAGGATACACCATTTTTTACAGCCATTGGCTGGCCAGCAAGATACGTTTCTCCATCCTGCTCCATTTTATTGCTATTCATGTATAACGTCAGATTCCCACCTGCTGCTACAGGAGACGTCCCATCAATGGATGGTTGCTCTATTTGAGCAGGCGTATCTGGCGTTTCCACCTCCTCAGGGGTTTCCTCTTGAACTACAGGTTTCGTACCCGTTTCGTTTGTAGTGGTCTCTCCCCCATCCAATGCAGGTTTCTTAGGTGTTGCCTCAGTGCCTGTCGAGGTTTCGGTGTCCTTGGCTTCAGAGGACGGAGTATTGATAGATTTGTTATTGCTCTCCGTCTTCACTTCACGCTCTGCAATCGGCTGCTCTTGCTTTAACACCTCAACTGATTCTACATTGGCCGTGTTTACTGACGCGGTGTCACTTTGCGGTGCTGATTGCGCATTCACAGAACCGACTGCAAATGCTTGAAAAACGGCTAAAGCGGTAAAAATGGATAATTTCTTCTTCATATTCATGCGTTGTCTTTGGCTCCTTCTACTCTCTAGTAATTTATAACCCCTCAAAAAGTCATAATATTAGACGCTAGATTTAGGAAAAAGTTTCTAATTCAATTGTAAATTATGGATTTCAGTGCAGCTATTTTTTCAATGTTTGGTTATAAGTTCTTTGAATATGTAGCACCTATTGAATAATAGTCTTGATTTTGCACAAGATAATCCATGTCGTATTTTATAAAGAGGTGGATCAATGACCCCAACCAAACAGGCATTCTCTGAATTAAAAATGAATATTTCTTATGTGGAACAGTCCCTCTACTGTACTGACGATTTGAAGCAACAACAGCTTCTACTTAATGGTGTACAGAGTGTGCTTCTCTATATCGATTCACTTGTAGATCAGGAGATCATTCAAACACATGTCTTAACAGCACTGAATGGCCAAGCTGATTCGGAAATCTACCCATCGTTCACCACTTTAGAAAGTGGAAAAGATACGGATCTGCAACGTGGAATAGACTCACTCATTCAAGGGAAATGTCTTTACATACTCGACGGGTACCCGGAGTTTTACATTCTTTCTACCGAGAAAATGTATGTCCGTAGCACAACTGAACCGGAAAACGAAGGCGTTATTCGAGGGCCACACAATGGATTCGTAGAGCAGCTTTCCGTTAATTTGAATCTGATCCGTAGACAAATTATTACTCCATCCTTAATGGTTCGATATTTTAACGTCGGCGAGAAGACACATACCAAAATTGCAGTTGTATATCTTCAGGACTTGGCCAATCCGGAGTTAGTCAACGAAGTAAAAGAGCGAATTACATCCATATCTTCAGATATGGTGCTCGCTCAAGGCTTTATTGAAGAGTTTATAGAGGATAACCCCTTCTCTCTGTTTCCCCAGCAGCTCAGTACAGAAAGACCTGACCGGGTTGTTGCCAACTTGATGGAAGGACGCGTCGCCATACTTGCCGAAGGAAGTCCTTCAGCTCTTATCGCTCCAGTTACATTTTTTGCTTTTTACCAAAGTCCGGATGATTATAATGGTCGCTGGATTGTCAGTTCTTTTTTACGGTTAATTCGCATGATGAGTTTTGTCATTGCTTTTACATTACCTGCTGTTTATATTGCTACGATCTCCTTTCACTCCGCTATTTTACCGATCGAGCTGGCACACACCATCAAGAAATCATTGCAGAACATCCCCTTTCCTGCACTTGTAGAGGCAATGTTGCTTGAACTGATCTTTGAAGTACTAAGAGAAGCCGGGGTCCGACTTCCCAGCCGAGTGGGCCAGACCATCGGCATCGTTGGCGGTTTGGTTATCGGTGATGCTATCGTTCGAGCTGGGCTTGTATCCTATACGATGATTATTGTGGTATCACTAACTGCTATCTCGTCGTTTTTGGTGCCTTCGCATGAGATGAGTTCAGCAGTACGTATTCTCCGCTTTCCAATGATGATTGGGGCGGCGCTTTTTGGATATATCGGCATTGCATTTGGTCTAGTTATTTTAACCATTCACCTCTGTAAGCTGGAAAACTTAGGATCGCCTTATTTTGCTCCAGTCGCCCCTTTCCGATTAGCTGACATGAAGGATGTATGGATACGATTTCCCATCTGGGCGCTTCGCGGACGTCCTCATGATGCCCGCCCGCAGCGGCTGAATCAGCAGAAGTTCTCTAGGAGTTGGAAAAAACGTGAATAAGGAAACGACGATCACACGGGGACAATTGTTCTTTCTTATTATAAAATTTGAAATCGGTGTAGATATTTTATCCCTCCCTTATCGGATACACCTTCTGTCTAACGGTGGGGGGTGGATTTCTGTTTTCCTTGGAGGTATACTGATTCAACTTATCATACTGTTGTGCTGGCTTTTGATGCGAAGATTCCCGAGTTCGTCCATATATCACATTGTAACGCTTATAATGGGTAAATGGATTGGTAAGTTGCTGATCATTGCCTACGTTGGATATTTCCTGTTAATGGGCACTTCTGTTCTGGTGAATGCCTACGGTGTGATTAATCGCTGGATGCTGCAGGATACGCCACGGTGGGCTATATTAGCCCTCTTTTTATTCAGCAGTATTTATTTGGTTCGGCAAAAATTGCGAATTATTGCCCGGGTGCTTGTACTCATCTCCTTTTTGGTTTTGCCCATGATGGTATTGATCAGTTACGGAATCAAGGAAATCAATTTGTTATATCTTTTACCTATGACGGAAGCAGGGTGGCCCAATATCATTAGTGGATCAACCGAAACATTAATGGCTATGTTCGGCTTCGAGTTTTTTCTCGTTGTGTTTCCCATGGTTGAAGGTAACAGCGGTGGCAAACTTAAGTCCGTTGCTTCTGCAAGTGCTGTAGTTGTGTTGTTGTATGCATTTACCGTGTTTATTTGTTCGGCGGCTTTCAGTCCCCAGCAGGTTGACTTAATGCCTGAACCTGTCATTTATTTGCTCCGTTCTATCCCACTCGGGACAATGGATCGGGCCGATTTCCTGTTCCTCCCCATCTGGTTAATATCAATTTTTGGGGCCATTTGTGGCTACTACTATACGGCATCCTATGGTATAAGTTATCTCTTCAAACAAAAACACCATAAAAAAGCCGTCCCTTATGTCGTTCTTGCTTCTTGCGTAATTGCCTATCTGCCACAACAGAAGGAAAAACTTGAGTTGATTAGTACGATAGCTAACAGATCGGCATACTTTTTTCTCATGATCCTGCCTCTGCTACTGTTGGTTCTATCTTATATAATGAAACGAAAAGAGAAGATGATATGAGTAAACGAGGAAAACTCCTTGTCCTGCTGATCCTGCTCATGGTGATGACGGGATGCTGGGATCAGGATAGTTTAAAAGATGCAAGACTGGCTAATGCTTCGGCGTTTGACATCACCTCAGAGGGTGAAATTAAACAGACGCTTGAAATTGTCGATGATTCTGAGAGTCAACAAGGGCGCAGCGGTAATGAAGTCCACTCAGGCACCGGGAGATCCGTCCGTCAAAGTACGGATAGAATTCGCGCTAAAGTGACTGGTGATATCCGTTTCTTCAAATATGGGATGATCTTATACGGCAACAAACTCGCACAAAATGATATCTACCCATACCTGGACGTCTTATATCGGGAACCCGATTACCCGACCTCACATGTGAAAATTGCGATTGTGGATGGCGAGGCCGGAGATTTGTTACACCAAAAAAGAGTTGGCAGCATATTGATTGGTGAGTTTATTACGAAAAAAATTAAGAGTCTGGAGGAATTATGTATTTTTCCTGAAATGACGTTAGAGACCCTTCTCCCTCCCATGCTGGATCCGGGACAGGATTTTACGCTGCCTTACCTTTATAAGGATGGAGAGGAAATTGATGCTCGGGGAATCGCTCTGTTTCATGGGCAAAGGTTCAGTGGCAGTCTCAATACCGAACAGGCTCCTCTATACATTATTATGAGTGGGAAATGGAATAAAGCGGCGCGTTTTGTCAAAAAGGTCCACCCAGGGCCTTCCAACAACCCACGCAACTATGTCACTTATGAAGCGAATATCGCACAAATTAAGCGCAAACTGGCGGTAAAGGTGGCAAATGATAGCCAAATTGATGTGAATCTCCATATCGAACTTCCAGTAACAATCGTTGAGTATGCAATGAATCATCTTCAGGAAAAAGATACGATTGAACGTCTGAACCGCAAGTTATCCGATGACATGACTCAGGACGCGGAACAAATTATCAAGACACTTCAGCAAAGTGGGTGTGATTCCTTCGGAATTGGCAGACATTTAATTGCCCATTACCCGGACGTGTGGAAAAACCTAAACTGGAATAAACAATATGCCCAAGTTCGTTTTCACCCGGAAGTGAAGGTTACCATAGTCGGCAGCGGTGTTTTAAATTAGCAGCATGGTGTCGTGCAATTGGAAAGCTCTCTTCAGTCATGAAGAGAGCTTTTCAACTTCATATTTAACTCAAAAGTCCTCAGATCTCCCCTTCTTTTCAATTCCTAACAACAGGAATCCACATTTCACCATATACCAAACCGTTTTTCTCTCCCATTTCAACCGTTGTATTCGGACCGCCAACATAGGAATAATCCTTTTCTACGGGGAGGGCTTGACCAAAGGCAATGCCAGTAAGCATATTACTGAGCGCATCAGCCGTCTCTGCTTCGCCTTTCACAACAAGGTATTCTCCCTTAGGAAATTGGATTACTCTCGTTGCTTCTGGCAGAGATTCTTCTGTCATGACCCCAGCATAATGCATCATCTTGTTATTCACTGCTTCGTTCACAGCAAAAATATAGTCATTAGTAGCTAGGGACTTTAATGTGTCCAGGCTTCCATCCTCTTTCACAGTGGACCAAAAATCCGCCTTCTCCTTGCTGATGCCAGCATAGTCTGTGTAGTCGCTCTTAAGCTCTGTTCCAATACCCAAAACGATAAAACTGTCTTTTTCTTCGAAATGATAATTACTCATGGTTTACACCGTCCTCTTTAAATTTTCAATTGATTTGTGTTTTCACTTGATAGGTTTATAATAACCTTAAATCATGTCAGAATATGATACTGTTTAGGGGGCCCAATGAAGAAAGTTGAACGCATTAATACCATCACGCGGTATATCAATAACCGTGCACACTTTACCATCTCTGAAATCATGCGAGAATTTAATATTTCTCGTTCAACAGCCATTCGAGATATCAGAGATATTGAAGCCATGGGAATGCCACTTGTCGCTGAAGTTGGGCGGGATGGGGGTTATTTTGTCATGAACAACTCTCTTCTGCCCACTGTCCGCTTTACCGATAATGAAATCAAAGCCCTGTTTATTGCGTTCATGGCCACAAGAAATCAACAACTCCCTTATCTGAAGAGTCGTCAATCGTTGGCTGAAAAATTATTGGGCCTTATCTCAGAAAATCAGCAAGATGACCTTGTGCATTTGAATCAAATATTGCTTTTTGAAGGGACCAATCCCCATAATCCAGACTTGCTTGATCTGTCAGACCTGCCCCACCCTACCTTGGAAAAACTCATCCAAATTCTTCTTATAGAACGTTATTTGTTAGTCACTGTTCAAGAAGAGAAGAAAACAAAGTCCTATCCCATTGTTCTCTTGCACCTTCATCATCAAAAAGGCCATTGGATTATTGAAGGCTATGACTTAGAGGAAGAAAAGAGACGAATTCTATCTGTTGACAACCTCATCCATGTAGAAGCATACCCGACGAAAAAAAGGCTGAGTACGAAAAAGATTGTAGAACAACTAAAACGAAGTGCGCAGGAAGAAGTTTTCAACCTTGTTCTGGAACTTGGCCCAAAGGCGATTGCGCAATTCAAAAAATACCATCCCTTAAAATTTTCAATTGCCTATACGAATCCATACCAAACTACAGCCCTCCTAAAGGCATTTATGAATGTTCATAATTCAGAAGAATTAACCGAAATGACCAATTGGTTGCTATTTTTAGGTGGAGATATCAAGGTTAAGGAGATTCCGGAAGAAGTCCTGAACGCGATACAAGAGAGATTAAGCTTATACCAAATGAAGCAGTGAGCAGCCCCTCCTCCCTAGTCTCTCCATTTTTCTAACAACGCCTTATCGGAATTCAGGCTGAGCGTTCAGTACGAAAAACCAAAAAAAGCCGCTATTTTTAGCGACTTGTAATGGACTCATATTCATGTCTCACGCCAATGCTTGGCGAGCTGTTTCTTCTATATTAAAAGTCAGCTTTAGACTGGGCATGATTAGGTGTATGCTGCGAGATGTTTTTAACAAGCAGAAAATAAGTAACAATCGCGATGACACTGGTCATTAATAAAGTGAGTCCTAATGGGACGGCAGTATCCTCACCTGCGATGCCGACCAGAGGAGCAACCAGTGCACCCAGAAGAAATGGAACGACCCCAAGGAGTGCCGCTGCACTTCCAGCCATTTTCGCTTGACTCTCCATGGCAAGTGGGAATGCCGCTGTTGAGGTAATACCGATCGAGCAAACAAAGAAGAACAATGGAATGACCAAAGCAAAAAGTGGGCCATGAGCCAGAGTTACGACCAAAGCTGCAACGCTTGCGATTAAAGCAAGCCATAGTCCAGATAATAGAAGGTTCTGCTCAGGTATGCGTTTTGCCAAACGACCCACGATTTGAGAACCGATGATCAAACTAATTCCGTTTGAAGCAAACAATATGGCAAATACAGTCGGTGTGACTCCATATATATTTTGGTAAATAAAAGGTGTTCCTGCTACATAAGCAAAGACCCCTGCCGTCATGATTCCCTGTGCCAGCATGTAGCCAACAAACTTGCGATCACGCAGAAGTATTCTGTAATTACCCAACTGCTGTTTGAAGTCAGGAATCATGCGTTTTTCGATTGGGTGAGTTTCTTTTAATCCCCACTTTGTCATCACTAATAAGAAAATCCCCAAAAATGAAAGGGAGACAAACACGCCAATCCATGACGTGAATGAAAGAATCCCACTGCCAGCAATCGGTGCTGCCAAAGGTCCCAAATTCCCCACGAGCAATAGCAGAGAGAAGAATTTAGTAAGTTCATGTCCACTATATAGATCTCTAGCTATCGCACGAGAAATAACAATTCCAGCTGATGCTGCAAATCCTTGAGTGAAGCGAAACAAAATCAATAGTCCTATATTCGGAGCAAAGGCACACGCCAAGGAACAAATAATATAGGCTATCATGGAAATTAACAATGGTTTACGTCTACCGTAAGCATCGCTCATAGGACCCATAACGAGTTGTCCTACACCAAGTCCTAACAAACAAGCAGTAAGACTAAATTGTACAAGTGATGCCGTTGTATTCATATTTTTTGCAATCTCAGGAAAAGCCGGTAAATACATATCAATCGTAAAAGGACCTAATGTAGAAAATAAACCTAGTAGTATGGCCAATCCAAAGACATTCCAATTCGTGCTCTTCGTCATGTTAAATAAATCTCCAATTCCTTTTATATAATGTCATATCGTAAAATCTTGCTGTATGGAATCAGCACATTCCTTCTCCCTTCTCACCTGTTATGAACATGTACGTAATGGTTCTCATTCTACCTCTATTCTGAGTATAAGAGGTAGAGTTAACTATAAGTCAAGTCAAAATGAAGAACCCCCGTTCCAGATACCGGCTAGCGTATCTGAAACGGAGGTTTGGTTATATATTGCTTCATTAAATAGAACAGTGTACTTATTGTGCTGCAGTAACCGTAATGTTATCTACATTTGGTCCTTCTGTACCGGTTGTGACCACTTTAATCGTATTGGTTCCTGTGTTCATGGGAACCTGAATGGTCTTTTCACTCCATGTTGACCAGCTTCCAGTTGCCGGGAAGGGCTCATTACTGATCACTTTGGTTCCGTTGACAAATATGTCGAGGTTACGTGTTCCGCTTTCCAGGGCGTAACGAAACTTTACGTTTTTGGTACCTGTTGTAGCATTGTTGATGGCATTCCATTGAATGGCCGCACCGGTCATAGCGTTAAAGTTAACGTATCCGGAGCCTGTGTATCCTGGATAGATTGTTTCAATGCCAGCATCGGTAAGTGTGGTACCATTCTCTGCTTCATATGTGGTTCCACTTCCTGGATTCCCACCACTGCTACCGGTTACATTGGCTACAAACGTGGTTACGCTTTGAGCTGGGAGCTGTGCCGTAAATGCTCCACCTGACACGTTAATCGGTGTTCCACTTGCCAGGTTTCGACTACTATCCGTGATCCAGGAGGATACGGTAGAAGCGTTGCCGTTCTGCAGAACGAATCTTTGGCTTGTAGCCGATGTGCCGCGATTAATCGCCACAATGACCACTTTGTTATCCCCTTTGTAGGCCGAAACAAACGTGTTGGTATCCGGATTTTTGGTTGCATCCACTCTGAGATAGCCTGGACGTACAAATTTGGAGAAATGGGCCATGTTATATCCACGTTTACTAATGGTACCATCTTCTCTCATTGGACCGTACTGTCTGCGAATATACCACCATACATATGCCTGGAAATCACCTTCAACCATAGCGTTGTGCATGTGATAGGACACATCCAGCGCCTCTGGCCAGCGATCCGCTGAGTTGTTATCACTGTTCGGGTAATACACTTCGGTCATCCACAGTTCTTTGCCGGCCCCTTTTTGCTTAAAGAGAGGATATGCAAAATCTTTGAACTGGGTTCCATACGTATGCGCTCCCAGAATGTCCATGTTGGCAAGTGCCTGAGGATCATTCAGGATCGGGTCAGATATGTTTTTTAAATATTGGAACGATTCTGGTGCCATAACCTTTGTATTCTGAATGGAGCCAGCATTCTCTTTCATGAAGCGAAGGATCTCCTGTGGTGTCCACCAGGTCCAGTCATGGGCATAATCGGGTTCATTTTGTACAGAGATGGCATACAGGTCTACACCATTGTTCTTCATGTAAGTGACGAAATCGTTCAGATGCTGCGCGTACGCGGCATACTTATCGTATTTCAGGCGTTTGGCATTCGTCTGTCCGTTATGATTAAACGTTTCGACCATGTCGCTGGGAGGATTCCAGGGTGAAGCGAATACAAGTGCACCTTGCTCAATCGCTCTTTTCGCAGTAGCGACTTCTCTGTACCAGTTGTTTCTATTCTCATCGACATAGATTCTCAGAATGGAAAAGCCCAGCTGATTCTGTCCGTTACCAAAGGCGGTTTCACGCTGAGCTGCCGTCAAGTCACCGATCCAGGCTGGATGGTTAATGCCCCCAAAACCCTTGATGAGCTGTTTTTCGGAAGATAAATTAATGTTCGCGTCACTAGCTGCCGACACGTGTGTCGGGGTTAACATCAGAGGTAGAGCCGTTAAACATGCCAGTAAAACATGGACTGATTTTTTTAGTGTCATTTTGAATTTCATATCTTCATCCTCCTCAAATGTTCACAAAATTGAAAGCGTATTCAATAATTTCAACTATTTCAACAGTGAATAGAAGTTTACATATCACGTCCTCTCAAAGTGCATCAGATGATAAATAAAGTATTTATTTGTAAATGTTACTATATTATGTTGTGGAATAAAACCTGATATATTATAGGTTATTGTTGATATTTATCTTTTTTTAAGAGATACGGATACTCAAAAAAAGCCGCATTTAAGCGACTTTGAATGAGACTATGTTCTTCCCAATATTCTTTTCTTATTGTTATGTGCATTCCTATTTGTAAGACACGTTCGGAAAAGATTGATCCCTCATTTCGCTGGAGCCATGTGACTCATAATTATATCGGCGGCCCGCTTGTACCCGCCAGCCTGGCGTAAGGATTCACCGATCAAATAAGCATGCCTTTTATATAGCGAATTGTGTAGTACTTGTATTACCGCCTCTCTCAAATCAGTTGCACTGAGGTTATGTTTATTCAAAGTAATACCCGCGCTCAATTCCTGTACCCGATTGGCGACAAGAGGCTGATCCGATGTTAATGGAATCATCACCATCGGAACGTTGTAATATAACGCCTCACTCGTACTGTTCATTCCAGCATGTGTAATAAAAACATCGGTATGCTGCAGCATGTCCAACTGGGCAATGTATGGCTTGACGATAAAATTAGGAGGTATTTGATCAGCCAGCGGCGCCATATCCGTGTATTTTCCTGAAGATAGAACAACATTCACGGGTAGATCCCCTAATGCTTCAAAGCAAAGCTGATAGAAATCCAAATTTTTATTTAAAATCGTACCCATAGCAATGTACACGGTTTGCGGGTACCGTTCACGAAGCAGCTCAAACGAGAAGGTCGGAGCATCTTGACGTGTTATGATCGAAGGACCCGTGAAAATAAAACGATCATCCAGCTTTTCTGCCTGCGGCTGAAAATAACGGCTGGTGTACACGAGCTTTAACTGACCTGCATGTGCCGGAATTTCTTCGATGGCTGGAATGCTCACTTGAAACTCTTCGGCTAACTCCGTTGTGATCTTCATCGTAGCCTCATAAAGCTCCTTCGTCTCCGTCTCATTCAGAACTGAGCTAGACCCCAGAGGCTCCACAAAAGCAAAGGAGGCAATCGAACACACCGCAGGAATTCCCAATTTTTCTGCAAGAATAGTCCCTCCCCATCCCATCAGGGAATCAAAGATCATATAATCGAACTTTTGATCCTCTATCACTTGCAGCACATTGGGGATGATCCTCCGAATAATACCGCTTACCATCATATAACTGAAGTGATAAGAATGCTTGTACTCCTGGGGTTTCAACACCGGATCATGAGAGAAGGCATCTTGTGGAAATGGATAGGTAATGATCTGGGCACCGGTTTGTTCAATTCGGGAACGGTACTCCTCCGTGCACACATAGACGACTTCCTCACCATTGTCTATCAACTGAGTAACTAATCCTAACGACGGATTCACATGTCCTTCAGCTGGAGTAATGACTACTAATACACGTGCCATCTTAACTACCTCCCAATGCAATTAGTCCCCCCGTTCTTCGTGATGTATTTAGCGACGCGGTAGTCATCCGTTACATAGATATGTTGTCTTTCACCTGGCTGATGGATGATGTTCTTGATGAACGAGTTTGGTAATTCGTAGTGATGCCAAGAAACTTAACAAGACCCATAGTAATTGCAGTGTTAACACGATCAAAACACCTGTCGATATGCCCCACTGTAAAGTTTCAGACAAGGCAATCAATGCGCCACCAACTCCAATGCTTACTCCCATATAGAAGGAATCCACAAATTGCAGATTTGCGGACATTTCTCCCTCTTTTCTGGGCAAGGCATGTTGTAAAGCAATGGCTGCCGTTGTAGGGTTCGCCAATCCAACACCGAACCCTGTAATCATTTGCGAGAGGAGGATGAGTATAATCCCGCCGTCCGTCAAAATAAGAGCCAGGATCACGAGTACAGTTCCAACGATCATAATCCCAATGCCGGTCATGACTCTGCCCTTTCGGGCACGACCTTGATCTCGTGCATCAAGCTTGGCTTGCAACCACGCTGCGGCGGACCAGCTCAGAGAACCTGCTGCTACAATGAGGCCAGCAAGATCAGCTGATACCCCCTTCACTTCGGTTAGTGCCAAGATCACAAAACTTTCCGTTGTAAAATAACAAGCAACATATAGCCCTCTCGAAACCAAAGTAGCGGGCAATCCTTTTTTTACCGAGAAAGTCCCCACAGGCAGCAATTTACGCATTGGTGTGATCATGACGACTAATCCACCAAAAGTGAGTACTATGCCTTTCCAATTGGTAATCATACCAAGTCCTGTGAGTAACAGCCCCGTTCCAACGGCAAGCAGAATCGCATACATAATCTTCGAGTCGGTTGCTCGCGCTGGACCTGTCAGATCTTGCTGAAGCTGCAAATTACGGAAAGAACGGAATGTGAGACTCAACGCTATTCCAATTAAGGGTAAAACGATCCAGAAAACATATCGCCATGAGCTGTAGGAAGCAATAAGGCCTGCTGCATAAGGTCCGATTAAGGTAGGCAGGACAAATGCCATGGAGAATGCGGCCAGGATTTGAGTACGAAGTGCATCTGGATAATGCAATGTCACACAGGTATAAACGCATGTGATCAGGGCCCCCGCTCCAAAACCTTGAAGGGCTCTTCCTGCAATAAGCATATGCATATCGAAAGAGATAGCGGAGACCACAGTTCCTAACACAAAAACACTAAAAGATATCAGCATGGATGTAAAAACACCGCGCTTGTCAATCTGCTGACCCATAACCAAAGTTCCAATAAGCTGAGATAACAAAAATGCGCTGAAGATCCAACCGTATAAATGAATGCCCTCTAAACTTTGTGCCATCTTCGCGGCAATCGTCGTGATAGCCAGTCCTTCGAAAGCTACGGTTGCCAGAACCAGCATAATCCCAATTGTAGGCGCCCTGTACTGAGCATCAAATATCCCAATCTGATTGTTATTTGTCTTCTACACCTCCGTAATTAGATGGTTATTATGGTAAAATAAACCTTTTTACCTCCTGAATATACATTGATCCCTCCACTTTGTAAAGTTAAATATTTAAAAAGTAGGATTGTGCTCTAGATTATGATCCACATTTTCAATAGGAGATTTTGCTTGAAAATATGCCATTTTCATTACAATCAATTTGGAGAAGTCCATCCTCTAAGATCCAGGCATCTGTTTTTTCAACAAAGAAATGAAAGCCTTCAATGGATTGAACCAATGCGGGATCGATCGGTGTAGCACTCGCATTTATGCCAATCGTAAAAGCATCGGAGCCTCCTCCGACATATTTCGCATAAATTCTTACATATTGCTCCTCTTCCAATTCCCATTCATTCTTAAATGAATTGATCGCTTTATCAGATACTACAAATGAGATCATTGCTCTGCACTCCTTCCTTAATTAATCACATTTCTTCACTTCGCCACGATAATTGGCCATTCTGAAACTGGCTCCGCATCCACACGACACTTTTGCATTTGGATTATTCATGGTGAATCCGCCTACCATCCCACTTTCTTCATAGTCAATCTCAAGCCCATCAATATATGGAATACTATTGGTGTGAACCAATATCCTAAATTGCTTTTTATTTAACACAATGTCTTCTTCTGCCTGCTGCTCATCCACGATAAGGGTATACGATAAACCACTGCATCCCCCTTCATCAACGCCTACTCTAAGGAAGGGATTTTGGATATTTGCACTCAATAAGATTTCGACGATTTTTTCTGAAGCATTATCACTGACCTCGATGATCATCTTCATTCCTCCCTGACGGTATCATTTTGAGAACCTGGTATCCCAGTCCATAAGACAGGGTATGAATGTAGCAAGAGCAACTCCTTTTGGCGTAAGTTCATAAATGATATGTGTAGGGCGTCTCAGTATTGTTCTTTTGACCAAATGATCCTGTTGAAGACCCTTTAAACGTCTGGAGAGGATCATTTCGGAAATGGAAGGAATGCTTTCGAATATTTCACCGAATCTCTTCGGACCATGAGAAAGAATGCATAATATATGGATCGTCCATTTCGTTCCAATGATACGATAAGCTGTGAATATTTTATTCGGATCTTCAGTGAACAATGGTCTGTACACCCACTTTCTTATTCATCCGCGTGATGAGATCCGAGTGCTGGCAATGATACTCATGACGATCAACAAGAGATGGAAACCCATGGCTACAATTAAGCCGGATTGAAGTGACATCCCGCCAGCCTGACACACGACAAGAATGGAACCACCAATGCCGATCACTACGCCAGGTGTAAAAGAATCTGCAAATTGCAGATTGGCCGAGGTTTGGCCAACGCCTTCTTCCCCCGTTTGGGAAAATGCGACAACACCGCTAATCGGATGCGCCAATCCAATACCGACTCCTGCAATGATCTGACCAAGAACTGCGATGGTAACGGTCACAACAGGTACCCAAAATACGATGGCAATCCCTATCGCAAGCAGCAATACCCCAAGAATGATTCTCATATGACGTCCACGGCCTTGATCTGCCGCATCCCACCGTCCTTGCAGATACGCAATGATACACCAACTTAATGCAGCACTCGCGACAATTAATCCGGCCTGTGAAGGTGTAATTCCTTTCACGTCGATTAGAGCTAATACCAGGAAATTCTGTGTGCTGGTATAGGCAGCGAAGAACAACCCACGTGTTGCCAGAATTGCTGGCATTCCTCTACGCAACGTAAGTGTTCCCTTCGGTAGCAATTTACGTAGCGGAAATAACATCAATACTAGGCCAATGATGACTAAAACAAATCCCATAATGCTCGGAAGCATACTTAGACCTACCAGGAAAATCCCTGTACCTAACGTTAAGAGTAACGCCATCCAAGTGGATGAAGATCCGCTATCCCCTCCCGTCTTCTGCACTTTCAATTTCCTAAAGGCAGGTAAACTAAGCAATGCTGAAACCACTAGCACAGGTAAGATCCCCCAGAAAACAAAGCGCCAGGACCACTGATCTGCGATAAGAGCGGCTACATATGGACCAAGCATGGACGGAAGAACATAGGCAGTACCAAATGCTCCAAGAATTTTGGCACGTAACTCATCCGGGTAACTTAAGGATATAGCCGTATACACACAAGTCATCATAGCTCCGGCACCCAAACCCTGCAGGGCCCGTGATCCTATCATGGTATACATATCGCCTGCGGTTGCGGCAGCGATCAGCCCTACGATAAACAACAGAAGTGCAAAAGTGAACGGTGCTGCAGGTCCTCTTTTATCAATGATTCGACCGACGACCAGTGTTCCGATAATCTGCGCAAGCAGGTATGTACTGAATATCCACCCGAACAGGCTAAGGCCGTTCAAGTCTCCAGCAATCGAAGGAGCAATGGTGGTTACGGATAGACCTTCGAATCCAACGGCCATCACCGATAAAATAATCCCTATGGATAGTGCAAAATAACGCGGGCTGAAAATACTTTGATGATTAGACGACATGAAATGTGACCTCCAAGAAAAATGGTATGTATACATCGTATCCGGATACTTAGTAAACATTTTTGTTTATAATGTCTAAGCTACAGTTCGGCTTTGACTTTGTCAACATTTTTGTTTAAAATGTAGTTAGTGATGTAGATTCAGTTGTTTCAAAAGGAGGTGCACCATGAGCGGAAATCAAACTAAAAAGGATGTCTCGACCAGTACCCGGAGAGCAATTATTAATCTGTTAAAAGAGCGTGGGGGAATGGATGTTGTCGCACTCTCCTCCCAGTTTTCGTTATCCGGAATGGCTATTCGTCAACATCTGAATGCGCTAAAAGGAGAAGGATTGGTTACAACTGTGGAAGAGGCCCGTCCCATGGGTCGCCCCACCAAGCTATGGATATTAACTCCCGCGGCTAATCGTTTTTTTCCAAGTGGATATTCGGATTTATCCGTCAGCCTCATCCATTCGATGAAAGAAGCTTTTGGTCATGAAGGGCTGGACAAGCTGCTGGATGTTCGAAATAAAAATATGCAAGAACAATATCTTCAGCATCTTGGCGATTCATCAGGAGTTAGAGAGAGATTGGAGAAATTGGCTGAGATTCGTACCAATGAAGGTTATATGGCTGAAGTTAAGGAGCAGGATGATGGCAGTCTCCTATTCATTGAGAAGCATTGTCCCATCTGTGAAGCAGCCGCGGTATGTACCGGTTTATGCAAGAATGAGTTACATTTATTCAAAACGGTTCTAGGCGATCATGTTCATATTGAACGGGGAGAATACATTTTAGCCGGAGGAAGAAACTGCGTATACACCGTTAGGCAAAATAAGCCATGACCAAAAGAGCAACCTCATTGGAGATTGCTCTTTTGGTTTCGATTTTGAATTGACTACTCTTCGAGATTATCGTGATCTATCAATATAAAATCATCCCTTCACTACAATGCAGATTTCTCTAAATTATCCTTCATTATCCCAGTTATTTCTAACTCTTTCATTATCGTACGTACCCAATTATGTAATTTTGAATTTAGGTAGAGTATAGTAAGAGTGTTGAAAATATACTCTAGGAGGCTACAGCCATGTCACAAAAAATCTGGATGAACCTGCCGGTGAAAGATGTTGTGAAATCCACTACCTTTTTCAATGAGATTGGATTCCATGGGGAGAATGTTGGCAACGAGAGAGCCCAGCTTGTCATAGGCTCAACAACGATTCTGCTGTTTCCGGATGCAACGTTTGAGAAATTTACAGGTGCCAAAACCGCAGATACTTCCCATAGCGCAGAAGTGATATTTTCGATTGGTGCTGACAGCAGAGAAGAAGTTGATGCTTTTATTGAAAAAGTGGAGTTAGCTGGAGGAACCATCTTTGGCAAGCCGGGTGAAATAGACGGCTGGATGTATGGGGCAGGATTTGCCGACCTGGACGGTCACCGCTGGAACCTATTGTATATGGATGAGAGCAAAATGCCTAAAAACTAATATGAAAACGCCGGTCCTTGTTTAAGGTCACTGGCGCTGCAGATTCCGATAGAATCATTTTCTTGATCCTTCAACAACAAAAATGATAACAACAACTAGCCACTACTTTAGACAAATTGTTGTTATCATTCTTTGTTATTTTACTTGAGTCTTGCAAAATTGACCTGAATGTCTTGAAAAAGGCAGACCTGTCGTGTGTTGGGGGATCGAGCGATTTAGGCAGACAACCGAAGCAATTTCAGAATGTCGAAAAGAGGCTTCTTTTCTAATGCTTGTTGATACACGAAGACAATCATTTGCCCGAAATGCTCTTCTCGAATGCGACGTACCACATCACCTAGGGTGAGATTCGACGCATGCTTCATCCACTCTTGCCGCTGATACTCCAAGAAATTCTGCGTCAAGAACTGGATCGCCCAAAAGCGTTCAATACCGCGAAACGAAAGCAATTGGTACTGGTCAAAGCCGAGCAGTTCCTTAAAGTATCGATATCCCGTCTCGATATTCCAGCGCACGTGATAATACCTTTGAATCGTAACGAGATCCAAAGACAGATCCGTACACAGGAGACAAACCTGCGGCTTGCTCGAAACGGTGTATTCGTCCTTCCAGGACAGCAACAGTTTGACGTTTTCGATGCTGCTCACCGGACCCTCGTAAGGGTAGACCCAGTACCTTCCCTGATCCTCTACCGTAACGGAGTGGAGGTCAGACTTGCGAATGTACTGCTGAGCGAAATCATCTAAAGGCATGTTAATTCCTGCCGGGCGAATCCGGCGATTGGTTTTGACGGCGGCAATGACATGAAATCCTTTACGGTTACACGCGTTAATCACCTTTTCGCTGGTGTACCAGCTATCCATGAGGACGTAGACCCGTTCATCCTTTGAAATGGGAAACGCCTCGACCATCTCTAGCGCCAAATCATTTTTGCTCTGGAAAGGCAGACGCTGAGATTGGCAGTACTTCTCGGGATAGTACGGCCGAAAATCCCAAGCATACGAGCCCTCTGCAGCAACCACATGTGTAGTGACCAGGCAATGGCACCACACCGATTTCCCGGCTTCATGAGCATATTGAAAGCTGAGTGCCTCCATTTTCTTGGTCGATTTGTCTTTCTTGCAACACGTGTCGTCCACGATGAGGAATACAGGAGTTCGTGTATCACCCGATTTAGCAGAAATCTGCTTCATGATCCTCTCCATACGCCGTCGTTGCATCCGATTTACACACCAAGGTGAATGATTCAGAAAATTCGTCGTACTGCTTAAATGACGATTCCCCTTGGCCGCATGCTGAATTTGAGTGATATTCTTCCTTCCGGCACAGAGAATGATGCCTTGAACAAGCGTAAACAGATGGCTGAGCTGCGGCTTCGACATGTGCAAGTGGAGAGACAAAATAAACTTGACGATGGGCAGGTAGAGGGATACCATAAGAGTGGGACATCTCCTTTATCTGGAAATTGTGGTCTTGGTAAACGACAATTTCTCCAACAAGGCTGGATGTCCTTCTTCTGTCTGCCTATTCGATAAAAGTTCTAACGATTTGACTTTAATTCCATTTGTCCGACAGCACGTTTTTTACAAGACTCAAGTTATTTTACATATTCATTCACCACCTGGTAATCCTCGTTACTTTCTCCATTTCTTCACACTTCTACTTCTCATGTTCCTTTACCACTTGTTCGATCCCCAACAAAATCAGCTTCAAGCCGAACTCGAAAGCTCCGTCGGTTCCCATCACCTCAAACATACCGTTCTTATACATCCTGCTGAACATACCAGCTTCCTTCTCGCTCATAGAATCCAGAAGGCGAATCATCTCTTCACCCTGAAGTGCTTCCTGGTCCTTAATAACTGCAGATATATTGCGCTGATGCTGATAATCGTCCAGTACGAAATAGAATACATAATTGACAAGTGTAAGAACTGCCTGTAATTTCTGCTCTTGCTCTAGTGGCGTTGATTCCATGCAGAGCAACATACGATTGGTAAAGCGGATCATGTCCGGCTCGTGAGGCAGCGTCATCATCATAAGTTGTGTGGAGCACGGATATCTGCTGAGCACACTCCGTATCGTTACCGCAAGCCCCTCCATCTGCTCCTTCCATTCTCCTTCAGTGTGAAACTCGTCCAAAATAATTTTAGATATCTGGTTGTCCAGCCGTTGGTAGAGTGTCTGCTTGCTCTTGAAGTACCAGTATAGAGATGGAGCCTGAATCCCCAGCTTGTCTGCCAAGCGTCTCATGCTGAATTTCTCGATGCCCTCTTCCGCCAAAAGCTCCCACGAAGTTTGCAAAATCTTATCTTCCGAAATCTGAGGCTGTTGTTTTTTCATCGGTATCCGCCCTTTTATCTAACAGTGTAAGTTTATGCTTTACAGGTTCATAAGTTCATGATAACATCTAACACTGTAAGGTTCAATCTAACGGTGTTAGATTAGATCAATATTAACGAAGAAAGTAGTGACCCACATGGATGCAGAAAACCTCCATTACTTTGAAAAAGCACCGATCGCCAAAGCCGTAGCTCACTTTGCTGTCCCAATGATGCTAGGCACGTCAATGAGTGTTATTTACTCCATCTTGAATGCCTATTTCCTTGGCACACTGGGTAATACGGCAATGTTAACTGCACTCGCACTAACTTTACCGTTATTTGCGGTTATTATGGCGTTAGGCACCTTAATTGGTATAGGTAGTGGTACATTCATCTCTCGTTTGCTGGGAGAGAAAAAAGTGGATGATCTCAAGCATGTATCTTCATTCGCCTTTTACAGTAGTTTAGTTCTCGGAATTATTGTGATTACCGTTGGCCTCCCGCTGATCGAACCAATCGTTCATGGGCTGGGCGCAACACCGGAGTCGTTCGGATTTACGAAAGACTATGTCACGATTATGCTTGTGGGTTCACCCTTCGTCATCTTATTCTTCACGCTGGAGAATATCGTGCGCTCAGAAGGTTCAGCAATCACCTCAATGACCGGTATGATTCTCAGTGTTGTTATAAATATTATCCTCGATGCGCTATTCATTTTTGTCTTCCATTGGGGCGTGATTGGCGTTGCATCTGCTACCGTCATCTCCAACTTGGTTGCGAGTGCATTTTACGCTTACCATATGAGTTATAAGAGTCAATTCTTAACCGTCTCCCTGAAATGGTTCAAGGTGACCAAGGACATCCTGAGCAATGTATTGAAAATTGGAGTTCCCGTCTTTGTTATGAGTGTCTTCTTGGGTGCAATGTCGCTTATTCTTAACCTTTTTCTTGTTGAATATGGAGATCAGGCCGTTGCGGGGTATGGAATCTCATCACGTTTATTGCAATTTCCTGAGTTTATTCTGATGGGTTTGTGCGAGGGAGTTGTGCCGTTGATTGCCTTCTCATTCACAGCGAACAAATTACGCATGAAACAAACCATTGGATTCACGATCAAAGCTATTTTGGGCTTAGCTGTCCTGTTCGGTGTTGTCGTCTATCTGATTTCCGATCACTTAATTGGTTTATTTACGACTGACCCGCAATTAATTGAAATGGGTAGCTACATTCTCCATGTGACCTTTTTATCCTTGTTCATTACAGGAATGACTTCATTGTTTGTGGGGATCTTCCAAGCAACAGCCCAAGGAACTGCCGCGTTTGTCATGTCCATAATTCAAGGAATTACGCTGATTCCTGTATTGTATATCGCTAATCATATGAACGGCTTTCATGGAGTGATCTGGTCGCTCGTTATTGCGGATGCCGTGGTGTTCCTTGTTGGGGCCGTGATGCTATATGTTTTGCGGACCAAATTGCAACCGGATTTGGAACATTTGGTACAGTAGATAATATATAACACGCAAAAAGGCAGGATAAGGGCGCTCCCTGACCCTGCTCTTTCATTTCCAAATGACAATTATCTATCTGGTGATACGAAGAGATCGTAAACCGTCTGTTATAAGGAAAACGTGGTCAACATATGTTCTATTTCATCCATATACCCATCCACTGTAATGCTTCTCGGAGCAAACAGAAATCGTAGTGATTGTTTCCATTCCGAGCCTGCAATAGAGGTTGGTAACATCGAATGTTCTGTGTCAGAGAAGATTTTCACATGAAGCAAGGAAGATGGCTGAATTCCTTTACGGTATGCTTGCTCTGTATCAACAATGTCCACATTCACATCATCTTCTCCAAGCAGAAGTAATACAGGTGTTTTGAAATAATGCAAATTCTTCGTGGCATCAGAAGCGAAATTTTTTCTTATGAAGTTCCAGCGTTCTTTGGAGATCAGATCATCCTCTCGAGCAATCTTGGTATACTCTTCATATGTGCCATGTTTTTTTAAAATCTCTTTAATCTGGTTTTCATAATCGACCTGATTTTGAATCTCCTCGGGGGAATGACCATCTTTCGCCATTTGGCTGCGTGTGTTGTATTCTCCCTGTTCCAACCAGTTTATCGCTGGTGATACCAAGATACTGAAGGCGAGATGTTCTTTCCCAGCAAGCTTAGGAATCACCCAGCCTGCTTGGCTGGCACCCCATACGCCTATTTTGGAATCATCAATGATGGATTGTTCTTTCGCCCATGCAATAGCTTGCTGTGCCTCCACAACACGATCATCCATGCTTTGATCTAGCCAGTTTCCCTCCGATCCCCCGATTCCCCGTTTATCTAGCGACAAGGATGCATACCCGATCGATGCCAGTCGCTCCCACAACGGTTTGTATCCCTCACCATGAGTAGAGTCTATCGGACCGTCACCGTGAATAAACAGTACTAGACCTAGCTTGCCTGAATGGTTTCTGGGTAACGTGAGCGTACCTGTTAACTTACCCTGTGGAGATTGAATTTCAATGGTTTGTTCCTCCATGTCAAAATCACTTTGATCGACTATGTACAGTCCTGCACCAACCATCAGTAAGATTGATACAATAACTGAAATGTATCGTTTTTTCCAATTAAACATAACTATCTCCTTTGTAAATCATGTAATGCCATTGGTTTTCGCCTAAGAGCAGGCCGGTCAGAAAGCTGTTTGTGCTATACTGCTTGCGAAATTGATAGCGTTCATATAACTGTATCGCTTGATGATTCTGACTTGCCACATGCAAGCTAAGAAATGATATTGATTTGGATTGCAACATATATTTCTGTGCCCATTGAAGCAACTGCGTACCAATTCCCTTGCCTTGGTGCTGTGGATGTACAACCAGATCTTCCACATAACATTCGCCTAATGTAGGAGTATGCTTCAGCAGATGTAAACCAGTTATTAACTGAAGCAGTTTCCACATGCCAACTCTATTGCACTGGCTCCACCAATGAGGATTGGCACGAACGCTTGTTATTGCTGCTCTGTTATCTGCTTCCTTCCATTTAAAGCACATGGTGCCAACAATCTCCTCATTTTCACGAGCAATGACTCGAAGAGTACTTTGTTCCATGGGCGGATGATTGAGCAACTGTTCAAATGCGTAAGCCAGATCAATTATGGACAATGAAGTGATCTTTTGAAATTTGTGTCCGAAACCATAAGCCATGAGTTCGGCAACAGCTTGATGAAACGGGGGACGAACAGGTTCTATCTGTATAGAAGTCGTCACTGTGTGCCTCCCTAATCAATTATTTGTAACAAGAGCTCATAATGGAGCTTTTCTGGGGTGAATAAAGATAAATAAGATTTCTCTACCATAATAAGTGGACCGTGATACGGATAGCCCTGGTGTTCTGCATAAGCATAGAATTCGTTGATATGTTCTTTGAGTTCAGCTTCAATTTGTACATATACATGACGAGAAAGATATTTTCCTCTAGGCAAAACTAAATCGTTCGCTCCCTCCTTTTGTGTATAAATTCCTACGGTGTCCGTCTCATCGTACGCATAATGGATGTCGGCTTCAAATAAATTGGGAATGTTTTCTTTAAGTTGGGTCAGTTGCCTTGCTTGCAAGTACCCTTGCGCTTCCATATGGAACCACAGGGATAAGTGAATCTCCTCACGAGTATCAATATAATAAGTCACTTGATCCTCAAGTGGGATATGCTTTTTCTCATGCAACAACTTGCTGATAAGGTGCTTTGTTTGCTGAAGCTGAGTGATGGCTGCTTCCGTGTCTGCCAACGCTTGGCGAAATAATGATGTGATTTGAACGGATGTCAGATTACTCAAACATTCCTTGATCATTTGAACAGACAGTCCCATTTTGCGAAGCAACAAAATATGAGATAGACGGTAAATTTCATCTACCCCATACATCCTGTATTGGTTTTCTGCTATATAAGCAGGGGCCAACACCCCTTTTTCTTCGAAGTATCGAATTTGATGCACAGAGACTTTCATCAGCTTTGCCAGCTCGCTAATCGTAATTTCATCACTCAACCTTTTCACCGCCTTTGCTGTTTTTCACAATACAAGCATAAACCTTAGGCCTGACCTAAGGTCAAGTCTTTATTTTAGCCCCTCCTGATAACAAAAAAACCACGGCACCAGATTCGGTACCGCAGTTTATTAATCAATCATCCTATTGGATTTGTTTCATGTAAGATTTGAATTCCTCGGTAATTTCTTTATATTTCGTATGATGCAGGGAATGTGAACCTTCCATTGGGATCATTTTGCCCTGCGCGGATTGTTTGGCTTGTTCTTCATGTAGCGGAATCCACTGCGGGTTTTTCTCGTTATTGGAAAGAACAAAGAGAAGCACTGGCAGATCACGAGGATACGTGAGTTTTTCTCCATTTTTGAAATTGGAACCCAGGTGTTTAAGCTCATCTACTAATGTCGGATTCGTTGAGACTTGATTCGAAATCAACTTCATCTGTTCTTTGGTATGTTCATCGTATGCAAGTGATGCATATGAATCACCGCTCACTGCTTGAAGGACTCTCATTAGGCCCGATTTTTGAAGGAATTTCATTAGGTTCAAAGGTAAATTAACATCCATGCCAGGTTGATTCGGAACACTGCTGTCAATACCGACAAAAGCAGAAACTTCATCCGGATACGTGTTCACATAAGTCGCTGCGTACAGTCCCGTGATGGAATGCCCCATCAGAATATAACGGTCTATACCGAGCTGCTCTACAGCTTCATGAATTTCACTAACGATATTCTCGGTGGTTCTCTCCGTTTCGGTTTGATCGCTTAACCCATAACCGAAAGGCTCAATCGCCACAACTTTGTAATCAGGCGTCAATTCATCGATTAACAATTTGAAATCAAGTACTGGTGACGGGGTTCCTTGTCCGGGAAGTAGCACGATGGTTTGTTCGCCGCTGCCTTGAATGGACACATTCATATTCTTCCCATCGACATTAACATATTGGCCGTACGATTCGATTTTCTTTTTCTCGGCCCCATTACTTATCGTATGAACGACAAACGTGATGCCCATGAACAGCACCAGCGCGCCGACAATACCACCTATTATTTTTAACCATAAGTTCCGTATTTTACGGCCCTTAGTCCCCGTTGTTGTTACTTCCACTGTTTTCTCCACATCCATCTTCTCCTGTCCTTTATATCTGTAGAGCCGCTCTTGCGACATAGGTCTAGTGTAACCGTGCAAGATGTACCCTTCGTGACGACAATATGAACGGAGTATGAACTACAAAAAAAAGAGAACTGCTTGTTGAGAGCAGTTCTCTGTAGAATAAGACAGTTCTTAGTGGTCCAGGAACACAAGCTGGATGAAGAACAATACCGCAAAAATGTAGAATATCGGATGAACATCTTTACCTTTTCCACGAAGCAGCTTGAGTACCGGATAAAAGATGAAACCTATCCCAATGCCTGTCGCAATACTATGCGTCAATGGAGTAAGGATGGTAATCAGGAAGGCAGGAAATGCTTCTTCGAGATCATCCCATTTGATTTTGCTGATAACGTTAATCATAAAATACCCAACAATGATCAGTGCCGGAGAAGTGATCGCCGGAATGCTTGATATTACACTTACAATCGGTGTGAAGAATAACGTCAGAGCAAGAAGCACACTTACCGTTACCGCCGTCAGTCCCGTTCTTCCTCCTGCAGCCACCCCTGTGCTGGACTCGATATAAGCCGATGTTGGGCTTGTTCCGAGCAAAGCGCCTGAGGTTGTTCCTACTGCATCTGCCAATAGTGCACCGCGCGAACGCGGGAATTTCCCATCCTTCAGTAGTCCTGCTTGTTCAGCAACGCCGAGCATCGTGCCCGTCGTATCAAACAGTGTGATCAACAAGAAGGTAAATATGATCGTGTACAAGCCATTCGAGAATACGCCTGCCAGATCCAGTTGCAGAGCCGTTGACGAGAGGCCTTGAGGCATGGATACAATGGATTCCGGCATTTGGAATAGTCCCATGATCCAGGCAAGTATCGCTGTAACCACCATTCCGATGAACAGATAACCTTTTACATTGTAAGCCATCAGCACAACGGTAATAATCAATCCGATAATGGTCAGATAAGCCATTGGCTCAGCCAAGTTCCCGATCGTAATTAAATTCGATTCTGAATCAGCAATAATTCCGGCGTTTTGCAAACCTACCGTTGTAATAAACAATCCGATCCCTGCGGTTATGGCATGTTTCAAGCTTGCAGGAATGGCATCCAGCAACATGTAACGGAATGAAGTCAGCGATAAAATAATAAACAAAATTCCTGCTATAAATACGGCTCCCAGTGCAACCTGCCATGACACGCCATACCCGGCAACTACGCTATAGGCAAAGAATGCATTGAGACCCATACCCGGTGCAATGACGATCGGATAATTGGACCATATCCCCATAATCAGAGTTCCCACAATACTTGCCAGTACTGTTGCTATGAATACTCCGTTAAAGTCCATCCCCGTGCTGCTGAGTATTCCTGGGTTTACGATAACTATGTATACCATTGTGAAGAATGTTGTAACCCCTGCGATAATTTCTGTGGGAATGCTCGTGCCTCGTTCTTTAAGTTTGAACCATTTGTCCATGGTAAAGCCAGCCTCCAACTTTCAAATTATACTCCAAAGCTAAAAACAAAAAATCCTAATCTTCATATAGGATTGTAATATTATCGCTCCTATATTCGTTGTTAGGATTTAAAGATTCAACAGCTAAGCTCTAAACTAAACATAAAGATACTCATATCTGTTTCAACCTGAAGTCCATTTCGTATTCTAATTAAAATGACATGCAATGTCAATGAATTAACGATTTGTTCACAGTTATTTACGAACTATACAGACATTATAGCTTGTCTTCATTCGTTTTTAGAACAGAGTATGTACTTATTGCTCAATGTCTGCAACATATGAAGAAAGACTGCCAGCAATGTTCACTGACAGTCTTTTGCTTAATTCGTAGTAGGTTTCTCTTCATATTCGCTGGATAATTCTTTAAGCGATTTGATTTTACCATGGGGATGCTGTTCTTGCTTTCGTGACTTCCAGGCAGCTTCTTTTCTTTTCTTCTGGTTAGCCATAAAAGATATCCTCCTCTGGAAACTGAGATATATACTACTTCTTTATGATGTCATTCCTGGCCAACTTTATTCTGCATGCATTTAGAGAATTCAGAAGTTAATTGGCAGGACCCAGATTGATCAAACTGACCTCGGACAATGATACGGTTGTGTTGCCATCTTGCACACCGTCAATATTACCCAGATCAAATGAGATTCGAGTATTCGCATAGCTGTCTTCTGTTGCATCAAATGTAAACGTGAACTCCTGTTCTTCTGGATTCAAATCAACTCGTGCCCCAAAGAAACCATGCCACTCATAATTCGATGCTGCATCGACCCATCCAATACCCAAACCCAATTTTCTGGACTTCTCGGCTTTGGCTCTAAACGTAAGTTTGTACTTAAAACCCTTCTGGATGCCAAATCCTTCATTGATAACCTGACGATCCCATGGATGCTGCCCTGCATGACCAATCTTGGCATGAAGTTGTTGATTGCTAACTTGCATCTCAAGGTCCGCTGCATTACCATCCGCGTGGGTAAACCAGCCTTCCTTACCTTTGGAGAAGTCTCCATTGGGAATAAGGTTAACATGAGCTGGCTGCCCTCCTTGATCTGCATTCGGATTAACTTCATATAACTGAACGTTATGGATGTTAATCGAGTGTTGTTCGTCTGTAGATAGCGGATAACCTAATCCGAATGCAAGCATGGCTGCCGAATCCGAGGTATCTCCCATGGTGAAGGTATAAGTATACGACTTTTGATCCGCGGTTAATTCCACTTCTTCTTCAAAATACTTCACAAAATCCCCTGCATTCTGAGAAAGAACCGCTTGCATGGATTTAGGACTTGAAGCAGATGCCTCGAAGGTAAGTCGGTACGTTTTGTTTGCATCAAGTTTGATCTGACCTTGTTGCAACAAAGCATCCCACCAATGTTCACTTGTACCAGGCAATTTAATCGTTAATCCTTCGCCCTCGCCATGTGAGGCTGTCAGATGATTAGGAATTAGCTCCCAATGATTCAGATCAGCTGTTAGCTCACTGTTCTGAATTTTGTTTTGTGAAATATCCACCCAACGTGTATTATAATCTGCCCCTTCAAAATTCACATAATAGGGTTTTCCTGCTGTCAAGTTGACCCCTGGAAAATACACCGTTGTATATGCTTGCCATCCACCCGTGTCTCCGAGACTCAGGTCTGATTGTGCAACGGTTGTACCTTGTTCATCCTGAATGCTGAACTGAACCTTGGAATCACTTTTTCCACTGGCCATTCGGGCAGACAGAACATATACTCCATCGTGAGCTACATCGATTTTATATTGCAGCAGATCTCCCTGATCCATGTAACTGACATGTTTTCCTCCTTCTACGGAGTCCTCCAGTTGTAAGCCCTGCATCATCCAGGCTTCGGTTGCAGGAACATGTGCGTAGCCATTCACTGACAGAGGTTTTCCGCGTTTCGTCAGACGGACATTGTCCACATATACCTTACCTTTAGAACTGCCGAATAACAGTCTTAGCTCGGATTGTGCGATTGATGCTCCATCTCCAATGATGATTTCTCCGGTAAATGTTTTCATTTCTTGGTTCAAGGAGAGGTTTTGTCCTTGATGAACCTGTACTGTATGCCCATTACTACTGACAACATCAATGTCGATGCTTCGCGGTGTATCTGCCTTGGCATCTAAGGAGAAACCATACGTTGTATTCGCCTCAAGCTTCAGCTCCGGTTGGTTCACCGAAACTTGCTGTGGGTCACCATTCGTTTGAGTAACATCAACAACTAGCTGACGCTCCATAATCGGGAATTTCGAAAAGTTATTTACACTAATATTGGCTGCCGCATTGTCCTGAATGCTGCTTGACCAGAATCCCAGACGTTCCTTGCCTTGATCGAATGTGCCATTGTAAATAAAGTTACCATCAGGTAGCGCGTTTCGTTCGACAGTTAGCGGGTCAGCCTCACCCACCTCGATCAGCCTGACATTGGAAAGCCAAACGGTCGTATCATCCAGCCCCAGATTAAATTCGAATCTGGCATTGTTATCCGAGCCATCCCGCATATTGAAAGTATAGTCATAAGATTGCCAATCTGTCGTGAGTGTAAAGGTGTTATCGCCCGAATAATTCGTCCAGCTTTTTTCGAATTGGTTCACTTTGGACATGATTGTACGGTCAGCAGATGCCTTCGCATCAAACTGTATTTTGTACTTTTTGTTTTTCTTGATATGCATGGGCATCTGAGTGAGTTGAACGGAGTAGTTTTCAGTACCCGATGCATCAATCGTAACTTGTGCTGCTTTTCCTTTTTGATCATCTTCTATAACTTTGACACTGCCAGCTCCATCAGCATTTGTGATGAATTTCCACTGCAGAGGCACTCCATTTTCTTCAGACCCTTCCGAAAAACGATCATTGTAGATTTGATTGCCATCGGCTTGTGGTTCACGCTGTTGTGCAGGCTCTATCGGATTTGTTGTTACATCAGGCCATGTGTTTAGATTTTTGTAAGAATATACACGCACAAAATCAACATTCATCTTTTCGGAAGTGAAGTTGCTTTCAGGTGAGCCCGGCCAGTCTCCTCCAACTGCCAAATTGAGAATCAGATAGAATGGACGATCAAATGGTGCAGGGAACGTATAATACTCGGGTTGGCCCGCGGCCTTCGTTTGCCAGTTGGTCACTTCATGATGCAGCTTTCCATCCACATAGAAGCGAATCATGCCCGGCAACCATTCCACCTGGAAATCATGATAATCGTCAGCAAAAGTTTCTCCCTTCGGAAGAGTAAGGCTTCCCTGATCGTGTCCATGGGAGCCGTCAGGCTTCACACTGTCATAATGCAATGTGCTATATACCTTGTTATTACTCTCTTTGCCACCAATTAGCTCCATAATATCGATTTCTCCAGAGGCAGGCCATCCACCATAATGTGCTTCATCTGTTGGCATCATCCATATGGCAGGCCACATGCCTTTTTCAATAGGAAGCTTCGCACGTACAACTACTTTACCGTAGGTCCAGTCGCCTTTTCCCATGGAGATCAGTTTGCCAGAGCTGTAATCCTTACCATTTTTCGGACCCTTTTTCGCTTCAATCTGCAACACGCTTCGATTCTGATCTTTCGTAATGCGAGTATTATCCGGGCTGTAATACTGCAATTCATTGTTATAGACCAGTCCTGTATCCTGCACGGTCCATTTGGAAGCATCAATCGCAGGCCCGTTAAACTCATCATTCCAGACCAGCTCCCATTGATCATGCGGAATCGTTGTTGCGGGAACCGGTTTTTCGCCCGCAGGATTGCTTGGGATCGATGGTGTAGACGGTGATTGCCCGTCTGGAGAAGATGGTGTGGGTGTGCTTGTCACATTTGTTGAACCACCAGGCTGTGATGAAGCAGGTTTTTGTGCTTCACCCACCAAGGATGTGCGCAATCCTTGTTTTACTTTCTCTCCGTTGATCACAACATCAATGGCATCTACACTCAATTTTTGGATCGTACCTTCGGTATCCATTCGGGTCTGACTCGCTTCTGCATGAATATTCATGGAATCAATCAGGCTGTTTGAATAGATCTCCAGAATGGATCTCTGCATTACATGCATCTCCTGAATGTTACTTTCTTCCGTAATGGCAACTCTGACGGGTTCCCCACGTTTGTCAACGACAACTCGATTCAGCTTGGAGTTGCTAATATCGATGGAATGACTGCCGCCGCCTTTAATGATGACACTTCCTGTAACGGTTACGCCCTGAAGAACAACAGATCCCTCGCCAATGCCTTCTGCCAGCAGCAGATTTCCATTGACAATCGTATTTTTTAACGTGACATCCGTTGAATTAATAATCAAGTTACCATCCACCCGGGACTCATATATACCAGGAGTACTTTTCACATCTGCAATCATCGCCGACAACATTGCTGCCGTCTCTGCACGTGTAATCGGGGATTTGGGATTTAATTTGCCTTGGAAGCCTTTAAGAATATTTTCGTCTACTAAATAGGTAAGCGCTTTCTTTGCGTAGCTGGAAATATCATCTACATCCTGAAATTTCAATCGTTCACTATCTTCACTTGTAAACGTTGAAAGTTGAAAAGCTCGATCCACCATAACCGCTGCATCTTGGCGGGTAATCGGTTGTTGCGGTGACAGATGTTCACGGTCTGTTCCTTCGATGATGCCAGAACCATTCGCTCGTACCATGACGTCATAGTACCAATCGTCTGAAGTCATATCCGCATATGAACCAGTCACCCCCTCACCAGTGAAACCAAAGGCCCGATCCAAAATCATCACGAATTCAGCTCGGCTAATGACCTGACTGGGCTTGAATGTACCGTCCGTATAACCTTTCAATAAATTCAAGTCTTGCATCCGTGTAACTGCAGAGTGTGACCAATGCCCGGTCAGGTCTGTATAGGGAACAGAGAAGTGCAGGCTTTTCGCCTGCACATTTCCCACCTCCGCTCGACCCTTTACACTCTCTGCTCCAGCAGTTGCTGGATAAACGAGAGAAGCCATTAAACTCCATGCCACCATACATGCCAGTCCTTTTCTCATCCTTCTTCCTCCCTCAGCTCAGTTATCCTTGCATTTGCATAGCCTATTCCTTGACTGCTCCAATAACGATCCCCTTAACGAAGAAACGTTGTAAAAACGGGTATACCATCAGGATCGGAAGCGCGCCGATAAAGATCTGTGCAGCGCGTACGGTTCGCTGCGAGATATTCTCCAACATGGAAGGATCCACGTTGATTTTGCTGAGATCTTGCTGAACGATAATGGTCTGTAACAGAGAAGCAAGCGGATAATTTTTAATATCAGACATATAGATCATGCCGTCGAACCAGGAGTTCCACTGATACACCATTGTAAATAAGGACAAGGTTGCGATAGCTGGAAGAGACAGTGGTACGTAGACCAGAATCAAGGTTTTGATATGACCTGCTCCATCCAAATAGGCTGCTTCTTCAAGTTCTTTGGGCAGACCGCGGAAGAAGTTCATCATGAGTATAACGTTCCACACCGACAGTGCTCCCGGCAGAATAAGTGCCCAGATTGTATTCATCAGGCCAAGCTTCTGGATCAGAATGTAACTTGGAATCAAACCGCCGCTGAACAAAATGGTGAAAACAAAGAACCATGTATACAACGAGCGACCTTTAAAACTGATATCTTCCTTGGACAACGGAAATGCGGTTATGAGCATGATGACCATACCAATGATCGTCGCAATTACAGTCCGTTTAAGTGACACGATCAAGGAGTTGATGAAGTTCGAATTCCCGAATGTTTTCACGTATGCGTCCGTTGTGAACCCGATGGGCCAGAAGCTGACCAAGTTCGATGATGCTGGCGCCATGCTGCTGAATGAAACCGCTAATATATGAATAATAGGTAAAATGCATAGTATTGATAAAATTCCAAGAAAAGTATAATTGGCAATGCTGAATATGCGGTACCCTTTAGTTTTATAATACAAGCCCTTTTCTCCTCTCTAGAAAACTCGATAATTAGCTAGTTTGTAAGCCATTCTGTAAGATATAACAATCAAAATGGTAGCAACCACAGATTTGAACAACCCTACTGCTGTGGCAAAACTCATCTTCCCGTTCAGAATCCCGAGTCTGTATACAAAGGTGTCAATGATGTCGCCTTTGTCATACACAAGTGGATTGTACAGGTTGAACACCTGATCAAAACCGGCGTTCAGGATATTGCCGATAGAGAGCGTCATCAGTACGATTGTAATCGGCATCAATGCCGGAATCGTAATGTGCAGCGTCTGTTTAAACCGGTTGGCCCCATCCACTTCAGCCGCTTCGTAAAGCGCAGGATTGATACCTGAGAGAGAAGCCAGAAATACGATCGTACCAAAACCAAATTCTTTCCACACATCACTGACGATCAGCGTTATACGGAACCATGTACCGTCTCCAAGGAAAAAGATCGGATCTCCTCCGAATGCTACGATAAGTTGGTTGACCATGCCGCCCTGTGGAGACAGAATATCGAGCAGAATCCCTCCGAGAATAACCCATGATAGGAAATGCGGTAGATACACAAGCGTTTGACTTACTCTCTTGAATGCCGTCAAGCGCACTTCATTGAGCAAAATGGCAAACAGGAATGGAGCGAACAGTCCTGCGATGATTTTGAAAAATGCAATGACCAGCGTATTCCAGATCACCTGACCTACGTCCGGATATAAGAATAAATATCGAAAATTGTCCCAACCCACCCATTTGGATTCAGAAAATCCCAAGTATGGCTTGAAATCCTGAAAAGCAATTACAATGCCGCCCATCGGTATGTACTGAAACACCAGTGCCAGCAATACAGCTGGAATGAGCATCATATGCAAGGTCCAGTTCCGTTGCATATTCCAGCGCTGTTTAACCCTGGTGGAGCGCCGTTTATGCGGCGTTTCTAACGTATGTTCCTTCACTCCTGCATCCCCCATGTTCTAAATTTTGTATTTTACAAGTCATCGTGAACTTGTATATTAAAATTATAGCAATGGAAATTTGTGATCTATATCCTAATATTGCAACAACGATATCAATATTTTAATAAGATTAAGGAGGTTGGACTTTGTTTACACGCTTGAATGTCTTTACCAAAATTACACTGTTGTTTGTGATGCTGCTTATTCTGGTGCTGTTTCTCTATACATACTCGAACCGGGAAAGCGTCCGTGTTATCGAACACGAGATTCAGAACAATACGATGAATCATCTCTCGACATTTGCTGATTCAGTAGAATCCAACATTTACCAATTGTCATTGTATGGGATGTCTATTGGACAAGATTCGAGCATTCAGGAATATCAACGCCCCGACTACAAGGACATTCCCTATGAACGTGTGAAAGTTGGAAGCGCCATTCTGGAAAAGATGAATCTGTACAACGCAGCAAGCAAATGGCATTCGACCATCACACTTTACTTCCCTCGGATGCAAAAAGTGATATCAACGGATTATTATGCTTACATTCCGTACAGGGATGATGAATTTAAGGAGCCTCTCTCGCAGTCCTGGACCTATGCCGACAATCAGTTTATTTGGTACACCACCGATCCAACGACAGCGATGGCGAGACCTGGCAAAGCCAGATTGATTACCAAAATCAGTTTTCCAGTTCATCACTTAACTGCACTCCTTAATCAAAACAAGTTAAATAATAAAGGTGACCCGTTTATGTTCCATCCCGATTATGGACTAATCAGCAATAGTTCTGGAAAGGAAACCTTGAACGCGATCCTGCCTTCCCTGAAAGAAGCAAAACTGCAGGCCAACGGTGGATTCAGTACAACGTTGAACAAAACGGAATATTACGTCTCTTACATTCAATCCAAGAGTCTCGGCTGGTATTATGTTGACTATGTGCCTATGCAGCAAATTTTGAAACCGATTACGAGCAGCCGGAATCTCTTTTACGCTTCAATTGCTGTTCTGATCGTGATGAGCGTTGTTGTATTATATACACTCTATCGAAGTGTGCAGCTTCCACTCTTACAGTTGGTGAAAGGGACGAATCGCTTGTCCACCGGGGACTTTTCAGTTCGGCTTCATCATTCTGCACGCAATGAGTTCAGCCTGTTATTTGCACGTTTCAACATCATGGCTCAACGAATTCAGGAATTAATCGAGAATGTATATGAGGAGAAATTACGAAGTCGGGAAGCCACGCTCAAACAGTTGCAATCGCAGATTAATCCGCATTTTCTATATAACTGCCTGTTCTATATCAAGAACATGGCCCGAATGAAAAATGAAAAGGCTGTGGTAGCCATGGCACTGAATCTGGGAGAGTATTACCGATACATAACCAGATCCGAAAAGGATCAAGCCACGCTTCGTGAAGAGCTGACGATGGTCAAAAATTATTTGGAAATCCAGTCACTTCGTCTGGAACGAATGCATTTTACAATCGACGTGCCCCATGATATTTTAGATAAAACAGTTCCCAGACTAACCCTCCAGCCTATTATTGAGAACGCTATTATTCATGGTCTGGAGCCCAAATCGGTAGATGGTGAGATTAAAATCTATGCGGACTGCGAGGATGATGTGTACACGATTATCGTGGAGGACAGCGGGCTTGGCATGTCTGAGAAACAGCTTGATCATCTGAGAGATAATCTTCTTAAACCGCTGGATGAGAATATGGGATGTGGTACATGGAATGTCCATCAGCGTTTGTCTTTTCTCTACGGTGAAGGATCTGGACTATTCTATGACCATTCTTCAATGGGTGGGATTAAAGTTAACATCACATGGCACGACAATACAGACAAGTAGGTGAAAGACCCATGCTGCAAATATTACTAGTGGACGATGAACGTTCCGTCGTGGAAACGCTGGCAGAGACCATTCCGTGGGAAAGCTGCGGGATCAGTACAGTTCATGAAGCCTTATCCGGTGCAGTAGCGCTGGAAATTATGGACAATCACGACATTGACATTGTAATTACGGATATACGTATGCCCGAAATGTCAGGCATTGCACTTATTACAGCGATTCATGAAAAGTGGCCTCATGTGCAGACAATTCTGTTATCAGGTCACGCCGACTTTGAATATGCCAAACAGGCCATTGCACAGGAAAGCTTCGATTACTTGCTGAAACCTGTTAGCGACGAAGATCTGATCGAATCCGTGCAACGTCTTGTTCATCGAATTAAAGAAAAGTGGGAAACAGCAGCATCTCATCAAAGAGCCTTACACGCCTTTCAGGATCATCTGCCATTGCTTCAATCCACGATGCTGCATGAGTTGCTGACTGGAAAAGTCTATGATCAGACGACGCTGGCAGACAAGCTTGATCTGCTGGAGCTTCCCTACTCCGTAGGAGAGGATCTCGGCATGCTGATTATTCGTATGGAGAAACATCTATCCGATATGGCACACGGCGACCTGGCCCTAATGGAATATGCGATATGTAATATCATTAGTGAAGTGATGCAGAATCATTTTCATATCTGGCACACACGAGACGTTCATGATTACCTTGTTGTTCTGGTTAGCATGAAGCATTCCACAACGATGAGTTATAGCAGGAGCGAGACGCCTCAGACCCTGCTTGAGCAGTATGCTGCCCAGATTCAAACCAATGTTCAGTTATACTTGAAAGGTGCAATCTCCATTTCCGTCTCCAGCTGGGGCAAGTTCCCCCACGAAATTGGAGAACTCTATGAACGAACGGTTATGTCCATGCGTAAACGGATGGGTCAGGTGCAAGGTTTGTTTGTCACCGCTTCCGATGAAAAGGATGCCAATCCTCTACATACGATCAGGTCGCTTTATCAGCCGCCAACGTTGATTAGCCTGCTCGAAGCTGGTCGCTTTGAGGATGTGGAACAGAAAATCGAGCACATTTTTGAGGAACTGCTGCATTCCAATGAACATCATGATATTGCGGAGTCAACCTTCGAGGTGTATTTTGCTATTGCGGGCGCGTTTGCGTACATCATTCATAAAAATGGCAAACAAATCTCTTCTTTGATTCCAGCAGAGTCCTATCGCTACTTTCAAGCTCCCAGTTACTCCACTGCGCAGCAATTACAGGACTGGTCCTTGCGTACACTTCATTACATACGAGATGATGCTGAACAAGAGCTTAGAGACAATCACAGCACCATTGTGCGCAGTGTCAAAAGTTTCGTCGACCTTCATCTGGCTGGTGATGTATCACTGCCTGCAATTGCTGACCATGTTCATCTGCATCCGGTGTACCTGTCCAAGGTATACAAAGCTGAGACCGGTGAAGCACTTACAGCATACGTATACCGATTAAGAATGGAGAAAGCAGCCTATCATTTGCGAACATCAACCGCCAAAGTGTTTGAGATTGCAGAACTTGTCGGTTACAACAATACCGCATATTTCATTCGAGTTTTCAAGAAATTTTATGATCTTACACCGCAAGAATATCGGGAAAATCTGCCTGTTTAAGGGGGACCGCAGACCAAACCTGACTTCCAAGCAGGCTCCCCGTTTACCCATTTCTTATATTGCATACCAAAAGGCATTGCCGGAGTTCATCTCCTGCAATGCCTTTTGGGTGCATATGTGGCCGCGATGAATCCATTCAGGCAGCCCTGCAACATCCTATTTTCCGCTTTTCACGGACTCATACCACTCGTTAACTTCTTTCGTAATCTGATCTCCGCCTGAAGACTTCCATTTCTCAACAAAGGAGTCGAACGCATCCACAGAGGTTTTGCCATATACAATTTGAGAGAATGTATCTTTCTCCATCTTCGTCAGAATATCATTGTTCATCTGCATCGTCATTGAAGGTGCACCGGTAAACATCTGATTGAACACGATATCTTTTTGATCCAGAACAATCTTTGCTGCATCAAGCATAGGTGCGGGTACACCTGATTTGATTTTTTTCTCGAAAGGCGTAGTTGGTTCTTCACCGCTTGCCAGCTTCGCGAGTGTTGTCATGCTTAGATTCGGAATTCGCGCTCCATCAAACGTTAAGGTATACTTCTCTGGAGCATAACCACCCGTAAGACTTGCATCAGTTGATGGTTTCCCATCGACCATTACCCAATCGTACCCTTCGGCAAATCCATGTTCGAACTCATCGCCTTCTTTAGGATTTGCATAGTGATCAAAGAGATAGTTCTGATAGGTGAAAAAGGCTTCCGGATTTTTCATGTCTTTGTTAATCAGAATTACGCCATTTCCATTCGACGTACCATGTCTTCCTGCTTGACCGTTTGGACCGGAAGGAATCGGATAGGCTTTGTATTCAGCCTCAGGATTGTTCTTCTTCACATCCTCCAGCGGCCAGGATGGCATCCAGTGAGGACCTACTACAATACCTGCTTTTCCAGCAGTAAATTCTTCCGCAGCTTTCGTCTCGTCATACACGCCGGCTTCTTCCGGGATATACCCTTTGCTCATCCAGCTTTGTAATTTGGCCAAAGCCTGCTTCGCACCAGGTGTAACGGAACCGTATTCAAGTTTTCCATCTGCCGTCAGATTCCATTGGTTTGGCATTGTACCATAAGCGCCAAATACCCATCCAGCTTCTGACATCCATGTGTTCAGCCAGTTCTTGAAGCCAATGGTAAGTCCGTAGGTATCCTGCTTCCCATTGCCATCCGGATCTTGATTCGTAAACGTTTCCATAATGACTTCAAGATCATCTATAGTTTTAGGTGCTTCCAGATTGAATTTCTTCATCCAGTCTTCACGGATCCACATGACAGGATCACCATTATAGGAATAGTCCAGAATCGGAATACCGATCTTTTTACCATCTTGCATGTATGGATACCATACGGAAGGATCTTCGTTTACGGCTGCTTTCCATGTGTCGCTGGCATATTTGTCAAACAACTCACCCGCATCGACAAATTTTCCGGACTCAATCAATTCACGCACCAGATTGAATTCGCCGCGATACGAAATAATGTCCGGCATGTCCGCATTGGAAGCAAGTGATAGACGCAGCTTTGTCTCGAATGCATTATTGGTGGATGGAGATATCCACTGGTTTTTCAACTCAATTCCGAGTTTCTCTTTGGCCCATTTTGTATGGACGTTGTTGTCCTGATCCTCACCTGGCTTAAACTTCACGTCTGGACCCCATGGTCGCAAATACGTAATAGACACTGGTGGATCATACTTCCCATTTTTGAGCTCCAACGTTGTCGCTGGTGTACTCGATTCTGCTTTCTTGTCGCTTCCGCTGCTACACCCACTCAAGGCTGCAGATAGGGCCAATACACCGATCATGACCAAACTGCCTACTCGTCTCTTTTTACTTGTGTCCAACTTCGTTCCCCCAGTCTATGTAATGTTGCTTACAGGTTAATCATAATGAATGAATGATATTTATGCCCATACTAATATTGCAACATTTATTGCATTAATTTAGGATATTGGATATTGAATACATATATTGAATAAATGTAACGACTGGATGGAGAAAAAAAGCAGCCGCTAACGGCTGCTTCAGTCTGCTTAATTACTCGTATATTTAACCCAATCATATTCCGCATAGAGTGGATTGGCACCGTTATAAGGACCGAGCCAGCTATCAACACCTGTTCCATTCCACAGGTTCATCATAATTTTTCCAGGTGTTTTAGGAATATTGCTGGTTGCCGTATGCTTCAATACACCATCAACATACCATTTGATATGTCCCGGCTGCCAATCGAATGCGTACGTATGGAAACCTTGGGATGCATCAAAACCAAGATTAATAATCTTCTCATGATTACCAACACCATTGGTATAATAATTAAACTGCACTTTGGTTGTGTCTTTTCCTAAAAATTCGATATCAATCTCATCCCATTGGGTGCCATGTGCGGGCCCTGTGTATGTGAAAAATGAGGAAACTACACCTGTGTTTTTGGCAGGTTTCATACTGACTTCATACAAGCCGTACCCATACGTATTCGTGGAACGGTACTCTCCGCAATCAAACTTGTTCTGTGCAGAGCTGGTCAAACCAAGCTTAAGCTTGCCGTCACTTGTGAAATTAACATTATTAGCCCTCCACGTACAGTTGAACATGCTCCCATTGGAATACCCGTCCGCTTTTTGCCACGTACTTGCGTTAAAATAGGTTAGAGGTTCCCAGAAAACATAACCAGCGAAAGCGCTTACTGAAAAAAACAAAGAGATGACACCTGTTACCGCCAAAGTATACCAAGACTTTCTCTTCATCAATACACCTCCATCAATGATTCCAACATGTACAAGTTAGACCTACCGAGTCGCAGGTGATAAAGGTAAAAATACCTGCACCACAAAAATAGATAACGCTTACATGGTTGGTATTTCCATTTTATCTGGAAGCAGAGTGGTACACTATAGCAAACTTTAAAGCAGAGATATTCAATTTTTAAGATCCTCGTTCTCGTATCTATTCATGTCATGCTAAGACTATGCCAGTTTCATAAACGTAAGATTGATTTAATGAAGCGCCTGCCCTTCAGCATAGAAGGAATCAGGCGTTTCATGAATAGCATTTTTACATATATCTCAACATGTTTGTTTCTTTATTTACCCTAAATCATTTCTATTCCGCACCAGCCCGTACCAACATTGCTTCAATTTCCTTAAAACCTTTATTCTTCGCATGACTGAACGGTGACACCCCATCACGATCCGATATGTTTACGTCGGCTCCGTGGTCAATGAGTAATTGTATCGTCTCCTGCTGCCGAGCATTGCCATCGTTAAGAATGATCGCTTCGAGCAGTACTGTCCCTCCATATCGATTCGTTATCGCCGGGTCCGCTCCCGCCTCAATCGTTAACTTCAAGATATCCAAGTATCCTTCAGCACCAGCATACAGAAACGGGTTATTCTTCATAACGTCCTGTATATTCACATCTGCACCCGCTTGAATTATTAGTTAGTGCACATGTTAACACAAGATAGATCCCATTGCCCATATGTAAAAAAGTGCTTCCGTATTCGCAAGTTGGGGCGTTATCCTTTATGAAATCCTCAAACGCTGGTTTGTATTTATCCAAAAGTATCCTTTTTCATTTTATATATTGACAGTGATAATCGTTATCAATAATGTTGGAGTAAGGTGTACAACGATTTATTTCAGAGTGATCGGCAAACATTATTGAAATGAGGTACGAAATGTGAAAATAGATGTTAATCAGTTAGCAGCGCATTTCGCATACATTCCTTTTCAAGTAGAAGGAATATATCGATATGCTAGAAATCCAGGGGTCCCCCACGCTGACTATACCGATTCTTTTCCTGGATTTGTGTTTCCACTTACAGGAGAAACACAATTTCAATTTGATGGTACGCCCTATATTTTCTCGCCAGGAAAAGTAGTACATGGGGGTGCAAAAATGAAACTGGACCAAACCGTGTCTAATAGAAATGACTGGGAATACATCCTCGTTTTATACCGAATATGTAGTTCAGACCTGGAAGAATCAAGCTTTTCTCATCAGCATTTTGAATTATCAACGGGCCAATCCCCTCGTCTGATCGAATTAGTTATGCGTCTTTGGCATGTGTATAACCAGCGTGGAGGTATTTCAAAATTTCAGACCGAGATGCTGTTTCGCGATGTACTGAATGAAACCTTATTGTGTGTTGATCATAGGCAAAATAGTTGTGAATCAGATGCTTTATTTGAACGTGTCTCTGCTTATATCCAAGAATACTATGATCAAAGTCTGACTATTGCATCGCTTGCAGAACAAAATAATGTTAATCGAAATCGACTTTCCTACGTGTTTAGAAGACATGCAGGTATGGGGCCAGCGGAATATGTATTGAAATATCGTATAAAAATAGCGCAACAAATGCTATTGGCAAGTGATGCGTCTGTACAACAGATTGCTGAAACCATTGGCATTGCTGACCCCTTTTATTTTAGTAGAGTGTTCAAGAAACAATGTGGTATTTCTCCTACTGAGTATCGTCATAAGTTCATCAATAATCCATCCTGATTTCAATAGGCATCCATGTTATACAAAAAATTAAATCAGTATACTGAACATAAAGGATTAATACACAGGAGGAATTACTATGCAATATCAAGCTATTAAATTGAATGAGGAATTTTCAAAATTAAACGATCTTTGGTCTCCCAAACTCATTGGTGAAATGAATAACTATCAATTTAAGATCGTTAAAATTGCTGGAGATTTTGAGTGGCATGTTCATGAGGAGACCGATAAGTTATTTTTTGTGCTCGAAGGGGAAATGATTATTGATTTTCATGATGGGCAAGTGAAGATTTCTAAGGGCGAGATGTATATTGTCCCTAAGGGAGTCGAGATCAAGCCTTCCGCCGAAAATGAATGTCATATCATGTTAATGGAGCCTGGAAGCGAAGTATACATTGGCGGGACTAAGGCCGAATAAGCATCAGTTATTGGAACCAGGATGTCAATTTGTAATTTTGAAAACATTGCCTGAAATATAATAGAGCCGATAACCGCGTAACAGGGTTATCGGCTCTGTGTCTGTACGGCTAGCACTTTGACATGCATGAATCAGCAACCTCTCGGTTATGTCATTTGTTGCTGGTCTTCTTGATCAAGTCCACACCATCGTATGCCAGACTTTCCACACTTGCAGCCTTCTGCAGGATGTAATGATCAAAAAAGTTCTTCGCATAGTCTGTAACAAGATTTCGCATCTCCATAGCATCCCGTTCGCCTCTGAGTTCCTCATTAACACTGGTAAACATGATGTCGCAGTAATCTAAATGTGCAACACGATCAACTGAGAAATAATAGGTTTCCATGCTATTGTTAGCGCCAATTATCGCATTCATATTATAGTTAGGTTCACAAAACAGTAGCAAGAAGGGTTTCTTAAGATCGCTGTCAAGAAGGCCGAACGCACCGCTATCCAAGCCAATCCCGCAAGCGAACCGGTCGTCATCCCGGCAAACAATCGCCGTCGTAGGCCCTCCATAAGAATGTCCGACTATGCCCATGCCGATGTCAAGCAACAATCTGCCCTTAAAGATGGAATTCAGCTCTCCAGAGTCCAGTTTGTAAAGATAATCGGCTACATACCTTACATCTTCTGCCTGTAATTCACTATATTCTGTTAACTTGGCAAGTATCGTTAGTGTAAGCACGTTACGGCACATCTCAATGGCAGTTTCATCGTCAGGCCGCATCTCCATCTTACCAGCCAACGCCAGCATCTCCGGATCTTCACCAAACGCTGTAATGACATCCGAAAAATCCTTTGATACATTAAACAGGCGCCCATCTTTACGCTTATACATCGTGCTATTCTGATGGCCGATGCTTACCACAACATATCCCATGCTTGCCAAGTCTGTACAGAGCACTGTACCCCATTCTGGAGAACCGCCTCCACCGCAAACATAGAATAACACTGGATAGCGCTTTTCCTTCCCGGAGAGAGCAAGGTCGTCGTAACACTGGGTCTTGATATCTATAGAGAAAACATCCTTCAACGCACTGACAAGTGGCTGCTCCTTAAACATCTCGTAGACTTCAGGAAACATGTACGTTGATGTCGTCTTACCTTCGCTACTGTCAGACGGATAGTACACAAAAGCGGTCAGTTCTCTTTTTGAGTGATCTGATGCTGTGTACTCAAAATCCATCTGGGTTCGACCGACAGTATAGCCGCCAATTGGTTCTGGAAATGCGTCATAGGTTTTCATTTTCTTATTCCCTCCAGTGAATTATGTCTACTCCTTGGCTTTCTTGATATCGCCAACTATTTCAGAATATTTATGATCTTCAAGCAGCCCATGACCCATAAAGTCAGCAAAGTACTTGCTTATTTTTTGTTGCAGCTTAGAGTCCTTAATATCGAATTCCCTAAAAAACATGACTAAATTAAACTGCATTGACTCAAACATAAAAGAAATCAGGTCGTCGTCAACATCAGGTCGGAGATATCCATCAACCCTCATTCGGCGTAACATGTCCTTGATCAAGGGGAATGACTCGCCCTTTAACACATTCACATATACTTTAAGCAAAATGTCCTCAGGAATATATGAAAATGTTTTAGTGAGTTTGATTTCCAACTCATTCAGTGGCTCGGTCACCATGCCATTAACGTTACCAAATAAGCCAGTAAGGAAAAACCGGTAAAGGGAATCTTCATTACTGTTATTAAAATACGCAGCTCTTTTCTGGGTCACATTACGTACTAACAGACAATAAAGGTCATCTTTGTCCTCAAAATACCGATAAAATGTTCCGGGATGCATGGACAAACTATCGAAAACCATCTTCATCGTTATATCCTCATAAAGATGATCAACAAAAAGATGCATAGCGCTATTAGATATTTCCTCGCGTCTTGCTTCATCTAAACGAAAGAACGAATTTTTTGGCATAGACTACTCCTTAATGTGAGGTGTGAATCGATTCACACTATACCGATAATTCATTCACATGTCAAGTAGTTCATTGTCTGACGCTTAGATCGTATCGGAAGAAATATGCAAGAGTTGATGTTTGCCTATTTTCTAAATGAGACAGGAACTTAGTTCCTGATAACAAAAAAAGCCGCTAAAATAGCGACTTTCAGCGGTACAATGCTCTTGGCCTATGAAACGATCTGGAGGCACGAATGGTCACTAAACCATACTGCCATTACAACCCGAGATCATCGGCGAGTCCTTCAACACCTGTGAAGATGGAATCCCCGTAACCCCAGAAGTTGTTGAAATCAATAATGTAGATTTTTTTGTTTTTAACTGCGTTAATGTTTTGTACCTGCTTGTTGGCAAGCAGCTTTTCAATCGTCTGCTCAGGATCAATGCCACCAGCATACCTCGAAATAATCATGGCATCCGGATTAATCTCGATTAGCTTCTCCAGACTAAGTGTGCCGGTTTCATTAATCAGCATATTATGCATATTGATTAATGACATTGCACTTTCAATAAACGTATCACCATTTCCGTTGTAAATTCCAATCGTTCCATCACCATTGTCCGAAAAAGATGCATAGTTGATTGTTTCAGCGCTAGCTCGGGCCGACAAGGCATTCTCGCGTGCTTTAAGCGTCTCAATATATGCCGCTGCATTAGCTTGTACGTTGAATATCTCACCTAATTCAGTAATATCCTGATACAGACTATCTAACGATGCATCAGGAACACTGGTGCTTTGTACGTACGTTTTAATCCCCATATCATTCAAGCTGCTTACTGTACCCACACCCCAATCCGCATCCTCAAACAATCCACCACGCCCCACAACCAGGTCAGGCGAAGCACCTATTGTCACTTCCTTACCTACATAACCTTCAGCCAGCACAGGGATTTGTTTAAACTCATCAGCAATATCGTCAGGTACATTGCCGAACAGCGCTGCTACACCTACAAGCTTGTCTGTCAAACCAAGGCGAATCATCAGCTCGGCTGCACCTTGGGTATTGGCAACTACTCGTTCAGGTGCCTTGTCAAACGTTTGATCCTTCTTCACCCATGTGCCGTTCTCTGTTGTATAATTTGAAACGGTTACCGGGTAAGTTGTTTCAGCAGGTGCTGAAGCGTCTGCGTCGGTTTCTTCCCCAGTTGTTGCTGCATTCGTGACGCTGCTCTCCGCAGCTTGCAGTGAGCTGCCATTTGCATCTTCGCTGCCACCATTGTTGCTTGAACACGCTGCGAGCACCAGAATCATTGCAGTAATCAAACAAAGAAACATCCCTTTTTTAACGGATACCAACATGTAAATAATCTCTCCCTTTTGAATTCTCTCTTGTCTTTTTGACCAATATGTAAAATAACTATTGTCAGTATACAGTAAATGTCGAAGAGTGTAAATGAGAACAATAATCAATATCATTCGTCCGATGAATTAAAAGAGCCCCCCCTCATGGAATCTGGTGACTAACATTAGCTGAAATCCGTTACGGTGAATATGCCAGTTGTTACGGCATCCTGGTTCGAAGGTTACGTTCCCTAACGATATATCCCGAAACGTTAGAAAAACCAAGTTCATCTCCTCTGTACGGGATTGAACTTGGTTTCTCTTTTACTTAACTATTCATTACGTGCCTGGTTAACCTTGGCGATAAGTTCATTAATAATTTCATCAGGTGACCGCTCATTCATCCATTGTTGACCGAACATTTGGAATACTTTGATCATCGGGAAATCTGCCCAGAATCCCACAAACTCCTCATTAAGATATACCTTGTCCGTAACGTGCTCGTTCATTTCATTCAGGCAATGCTCCAATTCCTTTTTCGCTGCAGGATCACTCATCCACTCACTGAGCAGACTGAATTTGTGGAACGTGATTTCTTCCTTACCAAAGTCACAATACAGACGTTCCGTAATTCGGAGATCTTTGGACGAGCTGCCAAGTGAAATTTGGAAAAACCCGGTCTCTGCCACCCAACGGTTATACTTGGTGTTGTAGTATGAAAAATCTCTCTCTTCCAGTTCAAAAGTAACCTTGCGTTTTTCACCCGGCTCCAGTTCAACTTTGGCAAAAGCTTTCAATTCTTTCTCTGGACGGGTCCATGTGCACTCTTCATCGTGAACATACAATTGAACAACTTCTTTCCCCTTGCGTTTTCCGGTATTTTTCAATTGGAAGGACACAGTAACGCCGGTATGGGTCTGAGCCACTTCCAGATCCGTATACAAAAACGATGTGTAAGACAATCCGTGTCCAAACGGGAATTGAGGTGCCAGTTCTTTCCGGTCATAATATCGATAACCCACGAACAGGCCTTCGCGATAATACAGCTTGCCGTTCTCTCCGCGAATTCGCATATGTGAAGGGTTGTCCGACAGTTTGACGGGGAAGGTCTCAGACAGCTTGCCCGATGGATTCGTCTGTCCGAATAATACATCTGCAATCACTTTACCCATGCCTTGACCGGACAACCAAGAATGAATCACCCCAGGTACATGCTGTACCCATGGACGCATCGCCAGTGCGGAACCGCTGCTCGTCACGACAATGCACTTAGGCTGAACCGCGGCTACCGCGAGAATCAATTTCACTTGATGCTCGGGAAGATCAATCCCATTCAAATCATGCATCTCCGATTCGGCATATTCTGGTTGGCCAACAAACAGTACAGCAACATCGGAATTCATGGCTAATGAGACGCTTTCCTTAATTAGCTCATCATCGATGGAGTCATCCTCCGGGTACCCTTCTGCATAATTCATGGTCATGGCATCGCCAGCCAGATTCTTTATCTCGTTCCATGGAATATCGACTCTTGTAGGCGTTACCTTCGCACTGCCTGCACCCTGAATTCTAGGCTTCTTGGCAAACCGTCCAATCACGGCAATGGACGCCACCGATTCCTGCTGCAGGGGAAGAATCGCGTTCTCATTTTTCAGAAGAACAATACTTTCGGCAGCCGCTTTACGAGCAAGTGCATGGTAATCCGCATCTTCAGAAGTACCCGCATCTTTGTTACCCGTTACCCGTTCGACCAGCTTCAAAATGCGGCCCACGCTTCGATCCAACTGTTCTTCGGAGAGGCTTCCATTCTGAACCGCTTCAATGATCGCTTTGGCATTGTAATGGGCGGGACCCGGCATCTCCAGATCAAGCCCGGCCTTCAATCCGCGTATCCGATCATTGACAGCCGTCCAGTCGGATAGAACTACACCTTCATAGCCCCACTCTTCTCTCAAAATGTCATGCAGCAAATGTTCGTTCTCACTCGTATATGTTCCATTCAATAAATTATAGGAACACATGACCGTCCATGGGTCGGATTTCTTAATAATCCGTTCAAAGGCGCTCAGGTAAATTTCGCGAAGCGTCCGCTCGTCGATTTCCGAACTGGTCACCATTTTCTCGAACTCCTGGTTGTTGCCTGCAAAGTGTTTGACAGAAGCGCCCACTCCTTCGCTTTGGATCCCGTTTATAAACGCCGCACCAAGTTCCCCCGTCAAGTATGGGTCTTCCGAATAGTATTCGAAGTTTCTTCCGCCGAGCGGCGTTCTTTTCATATTGACACCGGGTCCAAGCAGCAGCTCGACGTCCATCGTTTTCGATTCCTGTCCTAGGGCCACACCAACCTCATGCAACAATTCCGTATTCCACGAAGAACCGATGGCTGAGCCTGTAGGATAACACGTTGCGGGTACATTTTCTGTTGTAATACCCATTTCTTCGTCACTGTTCGTTTTACGAATGCCATTAGTCCCATCGTACATATGAACTGGCGGAATGTTTAACCGCTCGATTCCTTTCGTCATCCACATATTCAATCCTGCGCAGAGTGAAGCTTTCTCGGCCAGAGTCAATGCCGACAACAATTCATTGATTGATTTATCCACAGTACTCACCCTTCTAATATCAATTTTGTTCCTGTTCTTTCTTCAGTTCCTGTGCATCATACAGTTTGAAAAACGGAAACCAGACAATAAATACAATCACCAGGACGACCGCCAGCAAGATAAGCCCATTGAATCCGGACATAATGTAGGTGGACAAGCCGATCGGTGTATACCATAGCTGGAAGATCTGGCTCGGGATCCGTACCCAACCCCAGTCGAGAGCCAAGTACACAATCACCGGCGTGATAAGTGCGTTAATCCACATCGGCACCATGAGTAATGGATTAAAGGCAATCGGTGCTCCGTACACGACAGGTTCATTAATGTTAAACAAGGACGGGATAATAGTCGCCTTGCCGACAGATTTCAGTTTTTTCGAACGTGCCATCAGGAACCAAACAACTAACGGCAAGGTCGCTCCCATTCCTCCAATACCCAGCCATCCGGAGAAAAAGGTTTCAAACGTGTTGATATTGACGGGATCTTGTCCCGCTGCCACTAGAGCTGCGTTTTCTTCGATTGCAGGTATCCAGATCGCATACCAGATCGGTGTCATGACCCACGGGCTTACGCCGAAAGAATACAGTACAACACCAATGAAATTGAACAATAAAAATCCGGTTAAACTTTGCCCTACGGCATTGATCGGCTCAAATACGTTCACGATCAGTCCAAAAATATCAAAATGAAGCTGATATACAAGCAACCATCCTGTTGTTAATACCAGGGCGATCGGGACGAGAAAATCGAACCAGTCCATAATGAATTCGGGAAGTGAAGACCCCTTTTTGAAGAACGAAAATTTGTTGCACATGATCATTACAAGAGCGACAAATACACCTACCAGGAGTGCTGTAATCATCCCCGAGGGTCCAAATCGTTCAAGGATGAACTGAATGGTACCGTCTTCGTTTACCGTCGGGTTAAGCAGCATAACGAACAGAGATACCCCTGTCATTCCCGCAAGCAGCTTGATTTTGTGCCGCTCCTTTTTCTCCATCACCACATAGGGCGTCAGAAAAGCAATAAACAACCCGAGCAAACCGAAACTGAATGTTGTGATAGGTGTCAGGTCCGGCATCCCCGGGATGAAATCCTGCAAAATCGAAATCAATGTAATAATCGAACCGATGAAAATCATCGGAATGGCGACCATGATGGCTTCTTGAATTGAAGAAACCCAAATATTATTCGTAAACGCCTCCAATCTTGGCGCAAACGAATCTGTCATCCATTTCATGAAACGCTTCATCCAAAACTCCCCCTGTCTTCCTCTTTGCTGCCACAACCATAGTATATCGATTTTTGTTAACGCTTTCTTGTTGGAACTTGCCGCATCATGGATCGTTTTTTGCCCAATCCATCGCTATAGTTCTAGCTTGCCAGCCTGAACAAGAAATAAACAACAAAAAACATCCCTTCAATACTGAAAGGATGTCTTAAGAGTACTTTTTTTAATATTGCCTGTCCAAAATGAGTAGCATCACGCCATGAGGGGGGAGCACCAATTCCTTGCGCCAACATTCATCCCTTACCATCTCTGTCCCCATGACGGGGCCGCTCCTCCCGTTTAAATAGAGGATTTCTTCTTCCGTCAAGGCATAGGGCGATCCCATGTGGGTCCACTCATCAAATACCGATCCATGCTCCCGATCCAGTCGATAACTGGTGCATTTATAAGGTCCCTCGAGCTTGCTCAGGGTAAGTTCATAAGCTTTGCTGCCTTTTTCCTCAAATACGTCATAGCGGGTTGAGCTGGATAATTCCGACCAATCTCCACTTGCAAACAGCCGGTCTACGTGCACATAGTGATAGAACAAAAATTGCATGCTTCCATCCCTTTTTCGGGTTCCGACATAACCGTCTCCCTTGACCAGCAGCTCATCCCCAAGCTTTTGCATAAGCTCAAACGCATAATAGCTGGGTTTCTTCAGCCCATCGCGGTTAATCAGGCCAAAACCTCCGTAGAAAGGAGAAGCGGGAACGATACTTTCTTCAAATACATCGGTAAAAGACCAGAAAGCCATCGCTTTCACGTCACCAAGCGTGTTCATGGTGTGGTAAATGACAAACGGAGCCATGAACATGGTATCGTGAAGCAAGTTCCGGTCATACAGCGAAAAGTTCCACTCGGTGACATGAAGTTCAACATGACCGTACGATGACGCATTCATTTTTTGCCGCATAAGCTCAATACTATCTTTATAAAAAGCAGGGGGCATGATCTGCGTTAAACGATCATCTTCAACTTTTAGCTTGGGATACTCCGAATAGATGTGAAACGAGAAAAAGTCGAGAGCCACTTCCCCCTTGCGGCAATAGGACAAAAATTCCTCAGCCCAGGTATCATTCCAGAGAGATCCGTAACCCATAGCTGGACCCCCCACCTTCAGTTCCGGCATAATCGATTTGATGGCATGAACGGTCGATTCGTAAAAAGCAAAGTATTCTTCCTTGCTTCCTGCCCAACAAACACCAGCCAGGTCAGGCTCGTTCCATACTTCGAAATACCACCGTCTCACTTCTTCCGCACCATAACGATTTAAACAATGGCGAACGAATTCGCCAACAAGCGCCTGCCACTTGGCAGGGTCGGATGGCGGGCTAATATTCCCCCTCCACCAAAACAGCGTTTCTTTGGATCTCGCCAGCTGGCTCGGCATAAAACTTAATTCCACAAATGGCCGAACGCCCTGATCCAGCAGGAAATCATACAACTTGTCCACATAAGACCAATTATAGAGGGGAGTGCCCTGCTCGTTCTCGCTGTACACCATCATCTCGTCATTGAAGATGCCGTGAAATCGAATATATTGAAAAGGTACTTTTCCCTTCAGCACGGAGAACTGCTTCCGCCAATCTTCACGCAAACCTTCAATGGCTCTCCCCGCCGTCATGGTCATATTCCAGTGCTTCTCATAGACAGACGACGTCTGATCTGCACGAATTTCAATATAAGTTTGGTCTGACAGATGTGCAGACGGTACAGAGAGCATGTCCTGATTGGCGTCAACCTTAACATCCAGATATCGATACAGTGAGCCAATCGCATTCAACGTTTCCATCTCGTAATAATCTCCGCTTGAAGATTCCTCATACGTTTTGGGCTTGCGGTTCACATTCAACTGATGGAGTTCCGGTGTACGAGAAGCTTCCCGATAGGAACCGGGCGTGCAGCCGTACTTTTCCTTGAAGTATTTGTTAAACAGCTTCACATTGGCAAATCCGCAATCCAGCGCGATCTCTGAAATATTTTTATCGTTTGCTGCCAGCTGAGCCTGAGCCTTCTCCAAGCGAATGAGCGTCAAATACTTTTGGAAAGGTATCCCGATTTTGTCGGTGAAGAAGTGGGAGAAATAATGCAAACTTAAATGTTCGGAATGCGCCATATCCTGCAGCGTAATCTTCTCATTGTAGTGTAAATCAATATATGTGAGGACCCTGTTCAGTCTTTTATAGTCATAATCCCTGCTACCGTCTTCCAATGCGGAATTTGTTCCACTGGAAAAATACCTCTGCAGGCAGCCGCATAACATCTGTAATCTGCCCATTGTGAAATGTTGATAACCCGGCGTTTTTTTGTTGATCTCCCATACCATTTGCGCAAGATATTGTTTAATACTTTGCAGGTGTGGAGCGTCTTGTTCCACGTTCATGGCAGAGTTACAGGAGATAAAAGCATTATTTTTCATCAACTCGGAACCGAATTGCAATGTTAATAGCACATTGTCCTGATTGGTTCGTTCAATCTTGTGGACGGACATGCTGTTAACCACAATCAAATCATCTTCATGCAATGTATATTGCTGCTGGTCCAGATACATGATGATTGAACCATGAAGAACATATACAACTTCCACTTCCTTATGCCAATGGAAATCAATATGTTTTACCGAGTTTACGAAGAGTTTCATAGGCAGATCGTCCTGATGTTGAATAAACTCATATAGATAGCGAATTGTCTGCACCTTCCTTCATACCGCTTATTATAGGCACAGCATTTTGAAGATATCAACAAGCTAAACAGTAATAACAAAAAAGCCGATCAATTAAGTTCAATTGATCGGCTCTTCTATATAAATGTTCAAACTACCTATTCAACTAGATGCGCTGCTATCTTACCAACCGCGGTTGGACATGCGCTCTTCTGGAGCTAATTTAGAAATTTCGATCCCTTTCATAGGGGCACCCAAGTTTTTGGATACTTCGGCAATCAGTTTGTAATCCGTGTAATGTGTTGTAGCTTCAACGATTGCACGAGCGAATTTCTCAGGGCTATCGGATTTGAAAATACCTGATCCTACAAATACACCGTCTGCTCCCAGGTGCATCATTAGTGCTGCGTCCGCCGGAGTAGCTACACCGCCTGCTGCAAAGTTAACCACAGGAAGTTTTCCATTTTCATGAACTTCGCGCAGCAGCTCATAAGCTACACCCAGATTTTTTGCTTCAGCGTACAGCTCGTCTTTGGACATGTTTTGCACTTTACGGAGCTGGCTGTTAATTAGACGCATATGACGAACTGCCTCAACAATGTTGCCCGTTCCAGGCTCGCCTTTTGTACGAATCATCGATGCACCCTCACCAATACGGCGAAGAGCCTCTCCCAAATCTTTGGCTCCACATACAAATGGTACAGTAAACTCATGTTTATCAATATGGAATACTTCGTCTGCAGGCGTAAGCACTTCACTTTCATCGAGATAGTCCACACCCAGGGATTCAAGCACTTTGGCTTCTATGTAATGACCGATACGCGCTTTGGCCATAACTGGAATAGACACAACTTTCATAACTTCTTCAACGATGGTTGGATCTGCCATACGAGCTACACCGCCAGCTGCGCGAATATCGGAGGGTACCCGTTCAAGAGCCATAACAGCTGTTGCCCCTGCCGCCTCAGCGATTTTAGCTTGCTCTGCATTCATAACGTCCATGATGACGCCACCTTTTTGCATCTCAGCCATTCCTCTTTTTACACGATCTGTACCTGTTTGCATGATTGTATTCCTCCTAGTTAACTTTTGGGTGGTTTTCAAGAAAAGCATCGCTCCAAACTATGATTTAGTATAAAATGAAAATGGTCATATAAAAAGATCCAATATTTTCGTTTTTTGTTGTACCACTTCATCATAACTTCTGGAGGGCATATGCAATTTCATGTAGCTTATAGTTCGTATTTGAACCGAAAATATACCAAGATGAAGGCTCTCTATCATGCGATTCGTGATGCTATTCATGAAGGTAATCTTATACATGGCGAGAAGTTACCCTCGACTAGAGAGTTAGCTGCGACGTATCACATTTCCAGAGGAACCGTGAATCAGGTATATGATACGTTGACTGCTCAGGGTTACATTCATTCAGAGCATGGAAGAGGAACCTTTGTTGCGTATCAGTTGGATCTAAACAATAATGCGTCCACCGTGAAAGCTTGTACGTATCACTTATCAGCCTGGGGAAATCGTATTCAACAGTTTGAACAGCAGACGATTCAAAGAAATGCACAAACCAATGCTCATACACATGATTCCAGAATGGATAGCGACGAAGTGATCGACTTTAGCAAATATCAACCTGATTTCTCCAAGTTTCCTTACGATGAATGGAATAATCGATTGTATGCAGAGATACGGCATCGTGAGCAGCACCTGAAAACAACCTCTGCTATGGTGAGTTCAACCGGGGAACCGAGATTGAGAGAAGCCATTGCTGCCTATCTTCGGAGGATGCGGGGGATTCAAGTCGATCCGGATCATATTGCAGTGACTGCAGGCTCCATGCAAGCTATAGCTCTACTCACTCAATTACTTGCAGATCCTGGGGATCATGTCGTGACAGAAAGTCCTTGTTATGTCGGGATTTCTAAAGCCATATTGGCTGCGGGTGCAAGTTTGATTGAAGCCAATCTCGATGGTCAGGGAGTTGTGCCCCAAGACTGGGAAGCACGAATGTTGTTTGTCACGCCGTCACGACAATTTCCTACTGGTGAAATGCTCAGCCTTGAACGCAGACAAACCTTGCTGGACTGGGCACAACGGCATGATGCCATGATTGTCGAGGATGATTATGATAGTGAATTCCGATATCGCGGAATGCATGTTGAACCGCTGAAAACACTTGATAAAGCAGGACGCGTAATCTACTTGGGCAGCTTCACGAAAACCTTGCCTTTAGAGGTACGACTTGGTTATGTGGTTCTTCCCCCTACCTTGGCAGATACCTTTAGAAAAGCACAGGCATTTTACGAGCCAAGACCCGTCAACCTGATCGAACAACGGGCATTGGCGGCATTTATGACAAGCGGTCAATATGAGCGTCATCTGCGCAGGATGAATCGACTATACAGTCGCAAATTTCATCTGTTACTCAAACTTTTGAACCAGCAACTCTCTACATGGTTTGATTGGGTGGAGAATGAAGCGGGTCTGCACGTGTTTGGCTGGTGGCGAGGTAATGTGTCCACTTATGAGACCTTTCGGGCATCGGCTAGATCACAAGGTGTGGTATACTCAGAAGTCAGCAGTTCAACGTCAGACGGTACGAAGTATGGTATCTATTTATCCTTTGCTCATTTGTCAGATGTTCAATTACAAGAAGGCGTATCCAGATTAAAAAATGCCGTTACAACTGCATTGTGAGGTAAATCGTCTCCAAAGTGAGTACAAGAAGATCATCATTCGGAAGAGGGGCGATCGTTATGAATTGGTTAAATGAACTCTATAAAATAAATAAGCAGGAACCGGACAAGGAAATCGAACGTTCTTTGGTTAACGCCATCTTCCGAATATATGACCGGTTCCCCCGAATTGGCCTTAGAGAGCGGATCGGACAGCAAGAAATGTCTCTCGATATCGCTGATGCTTATATCCATGGACATAACGCCATGATTGAAGCTGGTGTCGGAATTGGCAAGTCCTTTGGGTACCTGATCCCGAGCCTGCTCACGAATCAAATGTCTCAGAAACCAGTCATTATAGCGACATCCTCCATTCAGCTCTCGGAACAGATACATAAAGATTTAAGGATCATTGGTAGCCGATTGGGATTCTCAACGGTTCGCTCCGTCGTGGGGAAAGGCATGGGTCAGTATGCCTGCCGAAACAGGGCAGCGGAATTCATCAGGCCTGATGATCCCAACTCCTCCGTATCTACCCTTGCCCAGCGCATTTTAGATTATGAAATTGATGAAAGAGCCGATATTAAAGCTGGAGTTAGTGATGCCGAATGGTCCCACGTTTCCGTGAATGATTGCAAATTTGAACGTTGTCATCATAAAAATGCATGTTTATTTTACAATATGAGAGCGAAATTAAATGCAAAAGCTCACGAGATTGATTTTATTATCGTGAACCAGGACTTGCTCATACGGGATTTGATGAAGAAAAAAGAAGGAACCAAGAGCATCATCTCGGAACAGCCTGCTCTGATCGTCATTGATGAAGCGCATAATCTGGAAGCAAAAGTTCGGGATGCCAGAACACTTGAGTTCACTTATCGGGGAATCTGCCGCATTCTGGATACCACTGTGCAGCTTCTCACGAAGCAGTCTGGGGATAAGGGGCTTTTTTTACAATCCAATTATATTAAAAAATGTGCCCAACATATATTCAAACAGGTAAACGTGGATCTGCTCCACCATGCCAAGCAGGATAACGACCGAATCAAAGTGTCGGAGATCCAAGGAATGCCGTTGAACCAAATCTCGAACGATTTGAAAGATTTCAGTCTACGCCTTTCCATTATGACCTCACGCCACGAGCGGGAGATCGATGACGCTTTTGAAGCCATAAACGGGCTTATTACCCTCATCCATGTCTTGGCTAAAATAAAGAACAACTACCTCCTATGGGCTAGCAATCCTCAGGGAGTAGCGACGATCAGCATCTGTCCCAAAGATATAAGCCAATTTCTGAAATACACTTTATTTCATGGCAAAGTACCTGTAGTGCTAACGTCGGCAACGCTGTGCCAAGGCGGGGATACGCTGGAGGAACAATATTCTTATATGACGCACTCCCTCGGTTATAAGGGTGATTTCCTGGAGCGCCAATCCTCCCCTTTTGACTACAGCAACCATGCCATGATGTACATTTCGAACAAAGTTCCCTATTACGACCATGACCAGCGCGAAAACTATCTTGAAGCAGCCTGCAACGAAGTGGTTCAACTCTGTAATCTAACTCAGGGAAGAACAATCGTCCTTTTTTCAGCAAAGGAGGATATGAGGTACATTCATAAGAAGTTGAGTTCAAGGGCTAATGAATATACATGGGCGCTCCATGTTCAAAAAGAGGGATCTTCCCAGGACAGTGTTATCGCCGAATTCAGGAAAAGCAAAGGTGTACTCCTGGGTACCGGGGTATTCTGGGAAGGCGTAAATATCGAGGGTTCTGACCTGTCACAGGTCATTATTTTCCGTCTGCCCTTCCCTGTCCCTTCGGATCCTGTTTATGAATATAAGGCATCTGTAACGGAGAATTCGTTTATGGAGGTGTTTGTACCGGATATGCTTCTGCGGTTACGCCAAGGAACGGGACGCTTGATCCGCAGTGAAACGGACCTTGGCATACTCAGCATACTTGACTCCCGTCTCAGCGCAGCTGCAAAAAAGAGTTACCGGGAACAGGTGCTGGAAACATTGCCGTTCAAAAAAGTGACGGAGGATTTTGCGGTTTTAGAGAAATTTGTGCAAAATAAGGGAATACGACTTACGGATTGAATGGAATAATCTAACCTTAGAACTGCCTAAATTACATGAAACGGCCCTTCCGCTCATAAAGCGGAGGGGCCTATTTCAATGCTGGAAGTAAGATATATGCTACAATATATTCCAGAGCTTTGAATCCCAAAGGAGGTATTTACATGATTGCTAGACCAACTACAGATGAATATGCAGCTTTTTATGAAGGGTATATCCAGCTTGTTCCTGAAGGGAACATCATCGAACGGTTAGAGCTGCAAGCCAACCTTGTACAAACTTTGCTTTCTTCATTAACAGAAGAGCAAGCAAATTATCGTTACGCCGAAGGTAAATGGAGCGTGAAAGAGGTCATCGGCCACCTTTTGGATAACGAACGCATCATGAGCAGTCGATTGCTTCGCATCGCCAGAGGTGACCAAGCGAATCATCCCGGCTACGATCAGGACGTGCTTATGCAGAGCCATCCCTTCAATGCGTATACCGTGGCTGATTTGAATGAAGAATATGCCGTCACACGCCGCTCAACCATTCTTATGCTCCGTCGCCTCACGCCGGAAGCTTGGCTCTGTAGAGGGATCGTCAGTGATAACGCTGCTTCAGCTCGATCGATTGCATTTGTTATGGCTGGACATGAGCTCCACCATTTATCAGTACTTCGCGATCGCTATTCGTTAGATTTGAAATTATAAAATTCATTCGATTGCCGTTTTGAATTGCAATTCCGTTTTGCTAGCAGAAAGACTTTGAACCTTCATTCTCTGTAGGATCAAAGTCTTTTCTCATCAGCCGCCTCTATCGTTCAAAATGAATCACATGTGTGTCCTCTCCCAATTATATATCGTCTGTTCGGTCTTCGCCATACCAGTAATAATAGTCGTCATGGAATAACATATGTCCACCATGGGCGTGGATCCGTTGACCACTGAGATCCTTCCAGATGGTACCATTGATTAATTGATTATTCTGCACTTGTTCCAAATATCTTCACCTCCCATAATCTTGGCGTGTACCAATTGTTGGGGTTGTTATGAAGTGTCGCATTTACCATATTAATTCGTACATATCTGGCAGTAGTGCTCGATAGAGTATCTGAGGTGAAACCGTAAGATGTGTTATTGGATCGATCCAATGCCACGGTCCAGTTTACATTATCCGTACTGGTCTCAATTTTGTATTTGTAAAATCCTTCGGAGCCTTTTTGCATCCACCAGGAGATTTGCACATTATTCAATTGCTGAACGGAGCCAAGGTCTACTTTCCACCCATGTGGCCAGGAACTGCCTGTGCCGACCCATTCGGTTTGATAGTTACCATCATTCGCATAACTTGCCGGGTTCGTTCCGGTAGCCGTTTGCGCTGTTGCAGGTTTACCTTGTGACAGCAGTTTTCCATTCTGAACGGGAATGACGACATCATCGCTTGTGTTATACAGGACTTGATCAAAATAATCATAAAATGCATAACCATCTGTGAACCAAACGGGAAGCAGTCGTTCCTCTGTTGTTCCATTTTGCGTACCTGCCCAGCCGAACATCCAGCGATAAGCAACCATAACGACGTTGTCACCCGTGTTTGGCTTCACCCGCATGACAGAACCCGACTGCGCCGAGAAGGTTGACGTGTTGCCAATCGTTCGTAATTCAGACCAATCTCCGTCTATGCTTGTTGCTGAAGAATACAAGGGTATACTCGGATACCAACCTGCCGCTTGAGAAGAGAACAAATAATAAATGCCATCTTTTTTGATCATCTTGGGCAGTTCCCTGTGTTGATTTTCATAGATAACAGAAACTTGATGATCCACATCCAGCCAATCGGAGGTTAACTTATATAAGATGGTGTCCGAATTATTATTCGCTGTAGAGATCAGATATGCTGAGTCATCATCATCTTTGAAAATGGAGATATCTCTGGACTCATTCCCTTCCGGCCGAAAGCTATTGTGAAATGTAAAGTCTTCTCCAGGCGTGGCCGAAGCCACAGATACTCTGGCAAGTGTGTAGTCTGTACTGTTTTCATAGTGAGCCCAAAAAACAAATTTGTTTGTAGGCGCATGGTACAGGATATTAATCCCCTCAAACTTAGAATTCGCCAGATCGGGATGATCCGTGTAGGAAAGGACCACTTTGTCGTTACCATAGGTGATATCATCCGTTGATGTCTGTTGAATCATTTCGCCAAAACCGCCTGATGGTTTTTGTACGAAATTGAATCTGTAGTAGGTATCCCCCACTTTAAGTTCATTCGGGAGCATGAGCGTTGATTGCGTTGTATTATCAAAAGTTGTGAGGTTTTCTGGAAGGCTGTAAGGAGTATATTCTGGTGAGACAGCGGAGGCAATTAAGGAAGTTCCGCCATATGCCTTCACTTGGTATTTGTACGTGCTACCTATGTTGAGGTCATAATCATCCGTCGTTGTGCCGGTTAAGGTCTGTGATAACGTATAAGGAGCATTGTTCTCGGATCTGTATAACTCGTATGCCGTGGCTCCCGATACAGGTGCCCAATGGATTTTGGCATTGGATACTTCGGATTCGTTCTTCAGCACAAACAGTGTTGCAGCAATATGGGTCTCTTCGCCAGCGGCAGCGTGAACGGTCTGAGCTGAGGACGTTAAATGAAGGGTTAACAACATCAATGCAATGGCGATAGCCATCCACGACTTACCTTTGATCATGTCTCATCATCTCCTTTTTTTAGAAGACCAACCTTCCTGTTGCCGGAAGGCTGATCCAGGTGAAACTCGACTTTATTTCAGATTCATCCGTGTCATTACATCCGTCTCGCTGGCTTGGTTGTACCATTCGTTAACTTCTTCGATAACGGTGTCTCCGCCTTTTTCATGCCACTGTTTAACAAAGGTATCAAATGCCTCAAGTGGCTCATTGCCATATATTATTTTGGTGAAAGTCTCTTGTTCCATGGTGGTCAACTGTTCCCACACATTTTGCATCGTCGGCGTTGGTGGACCGTTAAACTCATTGGGCAGTAAAACATCCCTGTTTTCATACGAAATCCGGTATCCGTCCTGGGTCGTTTGATCTTTTGAAGCGCTCTGAATGAGGACGCCTGTGTCGGGTTCGACACCGTTCGCCAGATCGTAGTACGATTTGCCGGGACCGTCAACACTCGGTGTATTTTTGGTAAATGCCATTTTTCCAACGCCTTGCATAGCCTCTAATGGCGTATTAAATTTCGTTGGATCGAAAGTGACTTCATCGTTAACGATATCGTAATCGTATCCTTGAGCGTAGCCGTATTTAAAATCTCCCGTGCTGAACGCCGCATCGTACATTTTATCGTAGTACAGGAAGAAGGCTTCCATGTTCTGAAAATCCTTGTTAAACATGAACACGCCATCGTTTAACTGTGCGGACTGATAGGTCTTATCACCGTTCACGCCTTGAATGGTCGAATAAGCACTAATTTTCGCACCGTCCACATTTTTCTCTACGTCCTTCACACTGTCATAAAGCCAAGGACGACCAATGATGATACCAGCTTTCCCCTCCGTAAAATCGGACAGTGCGTCCCAAGCCCCTTGGGTCGCCAATTCTTTGTTCAGAAACCCTTTTGCATACCAATCGCGTAACTTGGCAAGTGCCTCTTTGTTGCCATCAGCCACAGATCCATAGGTGAGTTTGCCGTTGTCGTTATGCCATTGCCTTGGAAGGTGCTTGCCCGTGTATGCGCTGAAAATCATGACCGGATCGCTGACCCAGCCCGTATTGTAGGAATCTTTACCCGAAAATGTAAAGCCATATGTGTCTTTTTTGCCGTTCCCATCCGGGTCCTCATTGGTGAACGCCGCGATGACTTGCTCAAACTCCTCAATCGTTGTTGGCGCTTTCAAATTCAATTGTTCCAGCCAGTCCTGGCGGATCAACATGACTTCGCCTTCCGTCAGATTCGGCGCGATTGCCATCCCGTACACCTTGCCCTCCCTAACCACTGGATTGAAGGTGGTCGGGTATTGTTTGTATATTTCTTTTAACCGGTCAGGCATGTAGGTTGAGATGTCTTCTGTAATCTCCTTGACCTGTCCTGAATCGATCAGATCATTGACCAGCATGGTGTCATAGACGGGCAGAACGTCTGGCAGTTTCTCTGAACCCGTCAGTGCCAGCCGCAGCTTGGTATTATATTGTGAAGCATCACCTCCCAGCAGGGTGGTTTGAATTTTAATACCCAGTTCTTGTTCGCCCCAACGGGTCAAGACATTGTCATTCAACGTCTCACCATTGATGTACTTTCCAGCATTTTCATCCTGTTGTTTGGCGATGGTAATCGTAAACGGCGGATCATATTTCCCATCCTTGAGCACCGATGCCGGTGCGGTCTCGGAAGCACTCTCCCCTTTGCTGCAGCCAGCTACAAGAATAGCCGACAGCATAACCATACTTACCATTTTCCATAAATCAGTTCTTTTCTTCATGAAACATTCCCCCTTCACTCAAGCTCAATTTGTTTTTCTATTCTTTGACGGCTCCTAGTACAATCCCCTTCACGAAATATCGTTGTAAAAAAGGATAGACCAAAATGATCGGCAGCGTACTGACAAAAATTTGGGCTGCCTTGATACTTTGCTCCGACATTGCTGCGACTTCAGATTGGCTCATCGCCATATTTTGCATATTGCTTTGCACGACAACCGTCTGTAGGAATGAAGCCAGCGGATACTTACTCGCATCCGACATGTACAAAATTCCGTCAAACCAGGAATTCCAGTGCCCCACCATAATGAACAAGGATACGGTCGCTATGCCAGGCAGAGATAATGGTAAATATATTTTGCTGAGAATTACGAAAAAGGAAGCTCCATCAATGAATGCTGCTTCTTCCAAAGCTTTTGGAATTGTTTTGAAAAAATTAACGAGAAGAATCAAATTATAAGCACCAAAAGCTCCCGGTAGCACAAGTGCCCATATGGTGTCCTTTAATCCAAGGGCTGTGATCAAAATGTAAGAAGGGATCAATCCCCCTGAGAAAAGCATGGTAAAGATAAAAAACCACATGAGCACGTTGCGTCCCCGGAATTCCTTGGACAGGGCATATCCTGCGCAGGTAAGGATAAACATGCTGATGGTCGTACCCAATACGGTTCGAGTGATGGATGTCAGCATGGCACCGTTGAAATTAGAATTGTTGAACGTTTTGATATAGGCATCCACATTGAACCCGACCGGCCAAAATGACACCATATTGCCGCTTATGGCTGCTTTACTGCTTAACGATTGCGCCAACAGATGAAGCAGTGGAAGAAAACACGCCAGACCAGCCAGTATCATGAACGCGTAATTAAAATAGGAGAATACTCTATAGCCTGTCGTCTTATGGTACATGATCCCTCTCCCTCCTTGTTAGAATATTTTGTAATTGGCGTATTTGTAGGCCAGCCTGTAAGAGACAACGATCAAGATCAAGCTGATCCCCGATTTGAACAGTCCTACAGCGGTGCCGAACCCGTATTGCCCGTTTAACAAAGATGAACGGTAGACATAGGTGTCAATGATATCTCCCGTACTGTAGACAAGCGGGTTGTACAGATTGAAGACTTGATCAAAGCCCGCGTCCAGAATATTGCCTAGACTTAGCGTAGAAATGACGATAATCATGGGCAACATGCTAGGCAAGGTGACGTATCGAATTTGCTGCCGGCGTGTGGCACCATCGATCTCAGCCGCTTCGTAATAGGAAGGATTAATTCCCGCAATGGTCGCCAGATAAACAATCATGCCGAAGCCAAAGCTCTTCCACACATCGCTGATCACAACCGTGAATCGAAACAGATCAGGGTCACCCAAGAAGTAAATGGGATCGTTGCCGAAAACCCTTGTTAAGATGTGGTTGATTCCTCCGTCTAATCCGAGAATGTCGATCATTAACCCCGCGACCGTGACCCAGGACAAGAAATGAGGCAGATACACCAGTGTCTGTACACTTTTCTTAATGCCCATGTTTCGAATCTCGCTCAGCAGAATAGCCATGACGATCGGAACGATAATACCAACGATAATTTTGGACACGGCGATAATTAGCGTATTAACGATCGCTTGTGTGGCTTCTTTGTACTGGAAAATTCGTTCGAAATTATCTAACCCGATCCACCTGGAACCTCCGATGCCTAGCCATGGTTTGTAGTCCTGAAATGCCATGAGCAAACCTACCATGGGGCCATAAGAAAAGATGCAGACAAACACAAATGCGGGAATACACAGTACATACAAAGGCCAGCTTTTCTTGAGTTCCTTTTTGAATGAAGTTCGCCGGGGAATCTTTGGTTGTGTTTTTTTTGCAGATCCGACGGGCACAGTCTCGTTAATGTTGCATACCTCCTCTATGTTGGCTCTTCGAAAGTAATCCTCGCAATTAAGCTTAACAAAAGCGCTTTCACTCCAAAATGCCAAAATTTCAAGATCATCACCCCACCCTGAAGCATTTTAAAACCGCTTTCATTTATCGGTGATGCTGCCCTTCCGCTTTTCGAAGGTTTGGCTTATATTAAAGTTAATCCGATCTGGAGTTTAAACTTCTACGTTTAGCGATATGAAAGGAAACACATATGATCCGAAAAATGTATATGAAGCGATTCATCTATTTTTTTGTTTTTTTTCTGCTGCTGACGTTAAGTTTGTTTTTCGTGATGAACCGATTGAGCTCCAAGACACTTGAAGAAAATCTGATTGGCGCTTCCAAAAACCAGCTTGATTATGTGAAAGGCATTCTGGACGGGATTATATACGAGGCTAACATGTACGGGGTTCAGTATGCGGCAGACAGTGATGTCCGGTTTTATCAGAGGCACGTTATTGAGCTGAGCAATTACGATTCCCAAATGAAGAAAAACGATATCGTTGATCGCCTGCGGCAAACGCTCCTATCCAGTCGATCCATTGAATCCATCGGTATTTACTGGAAGTCTGAAGAAACATTTCTATCCACGAACAATACACCGGAAGCGAGACTTCCGTTCAAGGATGTTCATCAACGGGGATGGCAAATCGTCGGTAACAGTTTGTATTACTTTGCCCTCTATCCTTACATCCAAAAATCTGGGGAAAATGAACCGACTCAGTACGTCGTTGGTGTAAAGCTGAATACGGATTATTTGAAAAGCCTGTTGAAAAAGGCCGTGAATAACGACAGCTCGAACGCTTTTTTTCTCTTTAACCCCCAGCAGTTATGGAGTGAAAAAGAAGTCGATAACTACCTTTTGAAAGCGGTTACCAAAATACTCTCACCCCAACCAGAAGTAACTTCCAAATATGATTATCATACCAATTCGGACGACTATTATGTTCTTTCCCGATATATTGAATCAATCGACGCCTACCTGATTACATATACACAGACAAATGATTTTCTGCAACCGATTGACCGCAATCGTAAAGTTTTCTTTGCCAGCATCTTAGCCGTTTTCACGCTTGGTCTGGTTGTGATCTTTACGTTTTACCGGAACTATTATCGTAATATCCGTTTGCTCGAGAGAAAGTTCTCACAGGTTGAGCAAGGCAATCACAACACACGTATTACCGAAAATACCGGGAAAGAGTTTTACAGTCTGTTCAGAAGTTTTAACCATATGGTTACCGAAATCCAGGATCTGTTCATGTCATTGAAGACTGAAACGGAACTAAGACGAAGTGCGGAACTTCAACAACTCCAAGCTCAGATTAATCCTCATTTCTTGTACAACAGTTTGTTTTTCATCATGTCAGTGGCCCAGTTTTCACCTGATTCTGTTATGCGCATGAGTAAACATTTAGCTGAGTACTATCGTTATTTAACCAAATTGGACCGGCATGAGGTCACGCTGGAAGGCGAACTCCAATTTGCGGAACATTTCCTGATTATTATGGCTCTCAGTAAAAAAATGGAGTACAGTATTGACCTGCCTTCAGAACTGGCCTCCCTTCCCCTCATGCCGCTGATGATCCAGCCAGTGGTTGAGAATGCGATTCAACATGGAATTGAAGGACAACAAGGTGCACATCGGGTGTCAATTGATGTACAACAAACAGATTCTGCGATAACGATCAAGGTATCCGATGATGGAAAAGGTCTTTCAATGGACGATATCCGTAGCCTGGAGTCTCGGCTTGAGAGCGATATCCCGCCTGAAGGAACAAGCGGTGTAGGGCTTTGGAATGTTAATCGACGTCTGAAAAATACGTACGGCGAACTTAGCGGGTTACATTTTACTACTAATGATTGGGGCGGCTTGTCCGTCCTGCTGCTCATCAGCATTCCCGAGGTGAAAGGAGATAGCTAATGCGATTATTAATTGTGGATGACGGACATTATGTCGTTGAATATATGAAGCACTTACTCGATTGGAACACATTTGGCATTGATCAGATCGAGACGATGACCAATTCGATTGAAGCCCGAGAGATGCTGACCCAAAACCATATCGATATTCTAATCACTGACATACGAATGCCTGAGGTCTCAGGTATTGATCTGCTTCAACATATCCACCAACATAGCTTGCCAACCAAAGTGATCATTCTCTCCGGCTATTCCGAGTTCGAATATGCGCAACAAGGAATTCGTTTAGGTGCGCTGGACTATCTGCTCAAACCTGTCGACAAAGATGATGTGGAGAAAGCCATGTCCAAAGCCATCAATAATATTACAAAGACACGGCCCGCTCAATCTTTCGCGTGGGAGAACTTCAATGGCTTGGGGTATCTGCTTTCGCTTCTTGGTCATAACGAGACATTAAGGAAGCAATATGATGCTTATACTGAATTTTTAGGGGAACGCCGTTTTTGCTGCTTCATGCTGGAGGATTTTACACAGGAACATGAGATTGTTATAAAACATGCTGTCGGAGACAAATTGGATCGTCTCTTGTGGGCTTCCGGAACACGACTGTTCGGTCTTGTTCCGGAAGAGGCTGCTGAAGAACTGACCATCAAACTGGAGCAATCGGTCGTGTCTCCTCCATTTTTGTTGACTAATCGAAACGTGACCCGACAGATGTTCTATAGGTTCTTTCATAATGAGGACGTATGCCCAGAAGACTTCATTGGCATATTCAACCATTCTCCATCATGCGTTGATTGGGAGTCCGCCGGAAATATCATTAAAAAACATGATCAAATCCATCTTCATAAGCAAAAAATAATCTTTCTCATGGAGACCATTCTATATGTATATCTGGCGGACAAGGATCGGGATGACTCTGAAACCGTGGATTGGATATTCAACCAGTTACGGTATCCTGATGAACTATCCTCAACTCTCATGGATCGGGTCAGTCGGATCAGAAACAACAAACAGATGTCCATTCAAACCATCGTTGACAAAGTGCAAACGTATATCGAAGACCATCTGTCCCATAGCCTTAGCCTGGATGAACTGGGGAAAGTTGCACATCTCCATCCTGTTTATTTTTCCAAACTGTTTAAACAAGAAACGGGCGAAAATGTGTCAAACTACATTTCCAGGAAGAGGTTGGAGAAAGCATCTCAACTGCTTCAAGATTCGGCACTTCGTGTAGCCGATATAGCGCAGATGGTCGGTTACCGAAAAAATCAATATTTTATCCAGTTGTTCAAAGTGGAATACGGGGTTACACCCTACCAGTACCGCAGAAATATGATCCATCAATGAATTCGGTTGAATATGTTACATAAATGATATGTCCAATGCAGTACCGAAAAAGCCCAACTTCCACTCTTCAGTTTAAAAAGTGAGTTGGGTCTTTTTAGTGCAATTAATATATAAAGAAACTTTCATGAATGACGTGACGATTTTTGTTTTATTTGTTTAGAACGCTGTGGAGGTGAGTTAATAAGCGTTTAACCTCAAGTAAGATCGATCATCTTATCAAAGCAATATGAATCTCTGTCATAGCCGTTATGCTCATAAAAAGCATGGGCGTTGGTTCGCTTCATTCCGCTACATAAAATAATACTTGATATTCCCCGTTCTTTAGCATAATTTTCAGTCTGTCTTAGTAGTTTTGTACCTATCCCTCTATTTTGCAGTTCCCTTTTAACAGCAAGAGCTTGAATATGTAGATAACCAATTGGAACTCCTACAGATAATGACTGTACAATAGTTACAAAACCGACCACATCATTATCTATCAATGCGACAAATGTTTTGTAATTCCCGTCCTTATTCATCTCTTCCATAGTTACTCGAAAGTTTGCATCATTAACATTAGGAATCCCAAGTACATCATTCCATAAAGAAACCACTTCAGCATAATCATCTGATATAATTTCTCGTATTTTAATATTCATACTAACCCCCTCAAGATAAAAAATGTAGGCGTGCCCGTGAACTTAAATCCTAAATTGAACTGAATGCAAACATGATTTCAGATTCACAAACCAGTTCATTGTTTACTGTGGCGAAACCTTTCCCTTTGACGATCTGTCCCTTGATGCGAGTTACCTCGAATGTAAGTAGAAGTTGGTCTCCAGGTTTTACTTGCCGTTTGAATCGACAATTATCAATAGCAGTCAATAAACCTATTTCATGATTATTACTCCCTCTTTTAGACATAACGATACCACCGACCTGTGCCAGCGCTTCAACAATCGCGACTCCAGGCATTACCGGATGGACGGGAAAATGACCAATGAAATAAGGCTCATTGATTGTCACATTTTTAATTCCGACAGCTTTCTTGCCCTCATTAATTTCCAAGATTTTATCAACCAAAAGAAATGGATATCTATGAGGAATTACCTCTTTTATTCTTTCAATATCAAACATGGATTGCCTCCTCCTTAGCTCAAAGTGTCTCAAGCAAATTTTGGGTCATATTTAATATTCGTGATCTAGTAACTAGATCCCTTTCCCAGAGGGCCCTACATCTAGGTAAAGGCTCCCCACTATAGAGGCTCTGTTAATTCTTTAAATCACACGCTCACCGGCACTCTCCCACTTTACCAACAACGAATTTTTCGCCATCACTTGTGATACGGTTCACCGGGTCATCACTGGAGTAATCAAGAACAAAGTAGACATGAGCGAATCATCTGGAAGTACAACGATGGGACTGGTTTTTCCGGCGTATCTTATTCGGACGCTCGCGCAATCCATGTTGCGAAGTATATCGATAAAAAACTTTCCATTTAGTGATATCACGAATTCTTCCCCACACTTCTCTAATAATGGAATTTCATTCTGAATATCTCCAACATCGGCTGTTTTGGACAATAGTTTTAATGTGTCTGCATTAGCTACTAGTCTAATCACTTGTGCACTAGCCATTACAGTTACACATTCAACTGCTTTCAACAAACATGCTGTATCAACTGCGATTTCACACAAATAAGATTTAGGGATTACATTCTTTATGGATGGAAACGTTCCTTCAATAAGAGCAGACTCCACTTTCATTCCAGTTGTCATGAATTTAACTCGATTATTACTCACTTCAATTTCAGTCGTGTCATCTGTTTTGTTTAATATTTTCGATAATTCATAGAGATTTTTCGCTGGAATTATAGCGTTCATACTGTTATTGGCAGCATCTTCTAAATGCAATGCACGGTATGCAAGCCGCACTCCGTCTGTAGCAATTAGGTTTAGACAATCATTACGGCATTCCAAGGAAACTCCTGTTAATATGGGGCTGGTTTCGGACGTTGATGCTACGATTGCTAGCTGTTTAATAGTCGAACGAAATAAGGCAGTATTCATGCGCAGTTTAGTAGAAGGGAATGCCTTTCCATCATCAAAGGAAGGGAATTCTGTAGGGTCCATTCCGCATAAACGTAATTGAGAATGACCTGATACAATCGAAAGAATCATTGACTCTTTAATCTCAAGTATAACTTTGTCATCATTAAATTTACGAATAATATCGTGAAAATAACGCGATGGTATAACGATAGCCCCTGTTCTATTTACAGTCACAGAAACACCATCTTGAGCAATCAAAGACTGTATCGTCATACTTGTATTACTTGCCCTAAAAGTAACGCCATCTGCACCTGCTTGAATATGTATTCCTTGAAGAATAGGTATTGAACTATTTGCTGCTACTGCCTTTATCACATATTGTATGGCATTCATAAGAGAATCTTTTGTTATCTCTACCAGCAAAGACCTCACCTACCTCGAATAAAAAAATTATTTTGTGTAGAAGGACTCAATGATATTACGTATAGCCTCCGAACGAGAATGTTTATGCTCTGTGCAATGGTTTTCGATTTTTCCCCACATGTCCTCTGTTAGAGTTAAAGATATTTTTTTAGTTACACCTATACTCTTTCTCCCGGAACCTTCCCGCAGACCACCTCTCGAAAAGACAAAACCTAACTGCCCTTCTTTATTAGAGACACCAACTTTGATCTTATTATTGTTCAATTAATAACTCTCCCGTATTTTGATTTAGGTAACTCAATTCAATTCGAACTTATACCCATCTTATCATGTCTCTATATAGATTTACAATATTTTAAAATCGAATGAAAGATGCCATTATAATCTTGCGGATTACGGATCACGTTGTTTAGAGTCTCTATTCCGTAACGTCCCCCCTATTCTTTCAGTTCTTTTTAAGTTTTTCCATAGATATGTATAATCTGTTCTTTTCTTTACTCTCTCTCATCCCCACAATTTTGGAGATTCAAGAACGTGCAGTCCACAAAAAAACGTAATGCAATAATTTCTTGGTCACTGTCCTCAAGCTTTTTCAGTGCCACTCCAATATCGATTCGAAAATCAACATACTTCGTAAATTCAAGGGAGATCGACTGTGTTTCATATTCTGCATAATCAGCAGTGGGGAAGGATACACCCTTTCGGTTCGGCGGATGATGGAGCCGGAGTGTGTGTTTGGACAAATCAAAAACAACCGGGGATACCGAAGAATCCTGCTTCACTGCTTGCCAAAAATAAGCCTGGAGTTCGGGTAACTTTGCCTTACCCATAATCTGCTTAAAAAAGCCGCAATGGCGGAAAACGCAAAAAGGACAACGCAGGATAAACCTCTGCTTTGTCCTTTTTTGAATGTAGGAGTGTTATTTCTTTTTGCCGATACGCTTTTTAAGAGCTTTTGAGATAGCTCCCTTAGGTTAGGAAAGTTGCTGGCCTCTCAACAAAGTCAAAAAGATATTAAATCAGAAATAGAAGCATCAATACGCTGCAATACCTCTTCAGACAAATGAAAATAAATGTTTTGTTCGTGATCTTCTACACGCTCTATCTGACTGTCTATTGCAAAAACATTATCCGCAAAACTTTTACATCCCATGGATGCTAACAATGGCTTTAACGCATAATCAATGGATAGTAAGTTAGAGATTGTTCCCCCGACAAAATAGGCGGCTATAATTTTATCTTTAAAACCTTTTTGTGGCAACAAATCTAAATAAGCCTTGAGCACACCTGTATACGTTGTTTTGTAAACCGGGCTTGCAATAATAATGCCTGCGGCTTCTTCAACTTTGGCATTTGCGCTTTGAATTGGCTTGCTATTAAAGTTTGAGTGCATTAAGTCCTCAGGCGGCAGTGAGTATACTTCAATTATAGATACCTCGCAACCACCCTGTTCCAACTTTTGCTTAGTATCGTTTACAATACCGTTTACACGAGATTTCTGATTTGGACTACCTGAAATGATGGTTATTTTCCTCATAAGCTAAACTCACTCAACTCGTTGGTTTTGAAAAGCGCTGCTGCACTTAATGTCATAATATGTTGTGGAGGTAATCCCATCAAAACCCTTCCGTACAACTCAAGCCCCGTAGATGCTGTAGTAAGTGCATGATTGGCCCCGCCTCTAATATCTCGGAAAATGTGAGACAAACGATTGGAGTCTGCAATGACGCCCCCTCCACTTTCTGCCATTAATATATCAACTGCTTCCCAACAAAGCATAGATGCATAAGTTATGTCTGTTTGCATTTGTGCATATTCCTTCAACGTGAATTGTTCTCCATGTTGGACGTGTTGCTCTAAATGATCAATAGCACGGCTAATATGAAGATGAGCGGAATCGACCTTCATAGCTGCAAGTCCTACTTTATACTGAATATGTCCAACTTCAGCTTGCGAAGTGTGCGTGGTCATCGTAATCGCTTTATTCGGTGCCTTTTCTACAAAATATTCAATAGCCCCTCTGGCAAGTCCAAGGACCGCACTTATTCCAGTTGTTATAGCAGTCGTAACCTGAATAAAAGGCTTATATCTGTCTCTTCCTCCTAATTCTGCTGGCAAGGCACTCACTTGATTCAAGTCCTGTGTTGTAACATACTTTTCTGGAATAAAAACATTTTTGATTTCCAGACTATTGCTTGCTGAGCCTTTTAAACTCATCGTATACCAATCGTCTACAATTGTAACTTCATTCATTGGAACCACAGCCAGCATCATGCCTGTACTTTTGTTTTGTTGCATAGACTTGGCGTCTAATAAATTTATGAATGCATGTGTTGCGTGTTTAGAACCTGAACCAAAACCCCAGAGACCTTCCTCTACCCAGTAACCACCTTCGACCTTTTGTACAACGGCCTTTCTGGCAGCCAGAACAGAGCAAAACCGTGTTTCCTCCTCCTGGCTAAAGATAGAATCTAAGACTTCATCAGGTAAAGATAATGATACATTATAGTTATTTCCGTTGATGATTTGGACCACCCATCCGACAGAACCATTTCCTTTTGCCACTTCAGAAATGATTTCGACCATTGCACGGATACTAACTTCATAACCTCCGTACTTTTTAAGGGTACCCAGCTTGAATAAGCCAGCATCCGATACTTTCTGGATAACCTCGTCCGGGATGTGTCGTTCTTCATCAATTTGTCTCGCAAACTTTTGCAGATAGGGAACTAAATTCGTAGCATTTTGAAGCAGTTGAAGTTCTGTTGTTGTAAGTTGATGTATTGCACTCAGATTTACCATGCAGGTCCCTCATTTCTACACATGTATATTAAATATCACTGTGTATAATACATAGTATGGTGTATAGTATTCTTCATCAACCGATAAAATGAGCAATCTGTCGAGAAACGATACAGAAAGAGGGAAATGTCTTGGAAATCAAACCGAAAATGGATCTTCGTGTTCAAAGAACCCACAAATTTCTCTATAATGCTTTATTAGAGTTAATGGGAAACCAGTCCTTTGAAAATATAACTGTGAAGCAGATCTGTGACTTGGCTATGGTACATCGAACTACGTTTTATACACATTTTAATGATAAATACGACTTACTTTCACATGCGCTGGGACAAATTGCTGAAGAAGAATTGGACTTTTCTGCGACTCCGCATTCACCGGCGGAAAGCCTAAAGGAAATTTTTTCTGCTGCAAGTAAGAATAAAAAATTATTCACCCAGCTTCTGACTGAAGAGAGAGATTCTTTAAGAAATTTGTTGCGACGAGAAATGAGGGCTGGCATACTTAAACATTTGACAGAGGATCTGTTGACTGAAGAAAACACCATGGATATTCAAATTAATATTGAGGCCTATACTGGAGCGATGATTGGGGTATTGAGTTGGTGGATTGAAAACAATATGCCTATTGATGAAGAAGATATATACAAAAGGTTAATTACAATGGAGATATTTCCAGAATGGAATTTCCTGAAAACTTCAACGAAATGAGATTACAGTCGAACTCCCTACTCGTTAATTTGCCGGCCAAGGATGTTTGAGAGGTCACTGAACCTGCTGGTGCATCGCTCATCTTTGTCCCGAAAAGGGATAGAAAAGTTACTTTTCCTTTCGCTTAAAAAACATCTTGCCAACAATAAGTCCCATACCAGATGAACATATCAGATATCCAAAGAACAAGAAAAGTAAATAAACACCATGAAGATCTTCAGGAATCTGTTTTAAGCCTTCAAACCAAGCAGAACGAACAGGATACAGGAGTGTTACCCAAATGATCAGCAAGATAAGAAGAAAATTTATTATTTTTAGCACAATAACGATCCTTTCAAGTCCCAGTGGAAACAGTCAGGGGTATAAGCTGTATCTTTCATGTCGTATACCTTGACACTGCCTGCACAATATTAGTTTGTTTATGTATTAACTTGATACGTTGAATCTATAAATTATTAAAAACTATAATAGGAAACATTAGGGACATTTATTATTCTTCAGTGAGTATAACAAATAAAGGTAATACAAGTACACAAAATTAATCATGATCTATCTCAAAGAACTTCTCTTTGCGTTTGTATCATGTCCTCCATTTGCTTTTTAAGTTATTTCCTCCCACATCTTCTATAGTAAAAAAGTCGCTAATTTAGCGACTTTCAATTTAAGCTCATTATAATGTAACAATGATTGGACCATTTTTAGTAAGGATAATCGTATGTTCGATTTGAGCTACATAGCTATTTTTGGTAGCAAAGGTCCAGCCGTCTCCTTTTTGGTAGACTTCTTCTTCTGAAGTTGAAATAAACGGCTCGAATGCGATAACCATACCTTCTTTTAACAATTCATCATCCGATGGATCATTATAATTATAGATGTGATCAGGTGCTTCGTGTATCGCACGTCCAACACCGTGTCCTGTAAGGTTTTTAATAACCGTTAATTCATGCTGTCTTGCTGTTTGGAATACGGCTTTTCCGATTCCGCTTTTTTTGGAACCCGGTTTTGCTTTCTTAAGGCCTGCTTCAAACGCTTGTTTAACAACGTCACATATTTTCGTTAACACTTCTTCGCCTTCTCCTACGACAAACGAGATTCCGGTATCTGCAAAATAACTGTTTTTGGAGCCAGACACATCAATATTCACGATATCGCCTTCTTGAATAACCCGCTCTCCCGGAATACCATGTGCTACTTCGTCGTTTACACTAATGCAAGTAAAGCCAGGAAAATTATATTCACTTTTTGGAGCAGAAACTGCACCTGCTTTCTCAAAAAGCGCTCCGGCTAGATCGTCCAGTTCTTTAGTTGTTATGCCTGGAACTGTTTTTTGTACCAATTCATCTCGAATAGAGCCAACGATTTTGCCAATTTCCTTCAAACCATTAAAGTCTTCTTCTGTTCTTGCGATCATTTTTTCTACCTCACTATCTTTTATCATCCATTGATTACATAAGTGTTATCTTTTCGCATAACTCAAGCAATGTAAAATCGAATACGTTGATGGAACATTAGATAATCATATCCAAAGCAGCAAAGCTTCGCAACTTTTTTATCAACATTGTGACTGTATTTTCTCTCTTATTCCTTCATATATTCTGTGCCGTAAGTAAGGTGGAGCAACTCGCAATGAATAAACACATGACTAAGATCAATTTAGAGGTTGTTGATACGAATCCATCAGCACAAAAATGCTTAGAGGGCACGCTTAGTGTAAATGGATAACGAAGTGAGGAAACCACTCGTTCATGTATAAGAATGATTTTCTTTTACATGGATAAATGTGGTTTTCAATATGTTAAAACCATTCACCAGTTCTGCCTTGAATTTATTGTGGTAATCAGGGGGATATGCGCGCAGGTAACCAGACAGAGTCCATTGAAACAGAAAAAACGAAGGTAACAGCCTTCGTTTTAAACGCTTTTGCTGGTCCACCAAGTGTTGTTAGCATCATAGGTACGCCTGCTAAACCTGCTTTAATCGCACTTGCCGGAGGTCCTCCAACTGCACGCCATATCGGCGTTTTTCCATGTAATGGTTGAGGAATGATTTCGGCATGATGTAGTGGTGCCCGAAATTCCCCTTGCCATGTAATACGCTCTTCTTCATTAATTTTCAACAGTAAATCCAATTTCTCTTCGAATAATTCTTCATAATTACGTACATCAAAACCTAATAAATCATATGCACCCAGACATGAGCCCCGCCCTGCTACAATTTCTGCACGTCCATTGGATATCAGATCAAGCGTTGCAAAATCTTCATATACACGGACCGGGTCGGAAGTACTCAGCACTGTTGCCGAACTGGCAATTTTAATTGTTTTGGTTGCTTGGGCAATTGCTCCAAGAATCACGGTATGTGCCTGGGTTGCAAATAACGGCTGATGACTCTCCCCTACTGCGAATATATCAAGCCCTGCTTCTTCAGCCAGCTTGGCAGTTTCGATTAATTCGTTAATCCGCTGCTGTGCAGAGATCCGATGGCCTGTCAAAGGATTACTTAAATGATCTCCTATGGAATAGAGACCGATCTCCATACCTTTTTCTTGTTGAATACGATATTGTTCCATCTCTGTCTGTCCTTCCATATGAGTTCCATTGAGCCCTAGACATCATAAATCGGACTCAGCTCAATTCATGATTTGGTATGACTCGGGCCTAATCCGATTTTCTTGAGAAGATTAGTTAACTGTATTTTTTCTTCATTGGTAATATAGGAAAGATTCTTAGAAATCACCTCAACGTGTTGAGGGAAGATCTCTTTAAATAAGTCTTGACCTTTATCCGTAATGACTACATTTGATGATCGGCGGTCTGTTGGACTTGGTTCCCGTTTTACTAATTCTTTCTTTTCAAGCTTATCTACTACATATGTGATACTCCCACTAGGGATAGAAAATTTTTCACTTATATTTTGAACCGTGTGTGGTCCCTTATTATAGAGAAGTTCCAAAACCATAAAGTTCTCGTTACTAATGCCGTAACTTTCTATATCTTTTGTAACATCATCAAAGACCGTTTTACTTGCTTTTATCCACACACGGAAAAGTCTTAAATCAATCTGACTTTGTTCATCTCCTTGAAACATGTAGCGGACCTCCTAATTAGATGACTGCAAGAAAAGTCATCATTGGTTATCTTGGTTTATTGTATAAAGGATACGCAACTTCTGTAGGAACTTCAATGAGTACAATTCTAAGGTCTTGATCTACAGCTTTTATGATGATTCTCTCTTCTTCCTTGGATTGAGTGATAATAAAGTCCTTATGTGAGAAATGAGTGGGTTCCACTGTATCTAAAGCAAGAGTTCCATCCCCTCTAATAGCTAAACTAGCCAATGTACGGTTCACGGAAAGGTTATGCGTGTATACCTTTCCTTGTGGAATAAATACATCCCACATTTGGGCATCTGTCACGATTTGCATGGGAGAATCGTTTCCTAAAACTTTTTTAATTTTCACACCGTCTAAATCTACTACCGAAAACTGATTAGAATCGTATTGTGAATAAATAGGTGTACGTTTAACCGCTTGGCTTAGATGTGGTTCAAACCAAATCTGAAAGGCTTCAGCAGGTTCCTTCAAAGCCTCGCCATGGTACACACCAGAGCCTGTTTGCATCAGTTGGGTTCCCCCTTCTTCTACAACACTTTCCGTACCCAGTGTATCCTGATGATATGCCTTACCTTTGATGACATAGGTGATGATTTCGAAACCTTTATGTGGATGCAAACCGATTTCTGCAGGTTCCTGAGAGTGAGCCCAAGCCCAGTAAAATAAGGGACCTAGACGAGTAATGATGGATCCTTCTCCAGAAAAACCAATAGGTTTTTGTTCTTGTATTTTACCGCCATCGAACTGACCACTCGCTTGATCTCTAGGTTTAATAATTTGGATTCCCATTATAATCTCTCCTTAGATTAACTCACCACTCACACAAACAAAGACCCGTAATTGATTAACAATACAACTAATCCCAGAATTAATAAAATGATCGGCATGAGCATTTGTTTTAATTGATCCTTAATTTTAATGTGAGTAAGGATGGCACCGATCATCGTTACAACGATGACTAAACCACCCCAAGCAGCTAAATTCTCACTCCAAATACCTGCAATAACTAAACCTGCTGCAATGACTTCGATCAGTCCTGTAAACACTCGAAACGCTCCGGGATATCCATAATGCTTAAATCCCTCCACCATCTGCTTGGACCCAAACTTCATAAACCCAAACATAAGGAACCCTAACCCCAATATGACTTGCAGAACAATGGATAGAACACTCATAAATTCAATCTCCTCTTTACCCTATTATTATTTATCCTAACGTTAGTGTAAATATATCCTAACATTAGACTATATGAGTGTCAATTAAAAAGTTGATTTACCTTCTTGCATAGTGTCCGCTTGAATCTTGAATGCAATCTATCATATGAACACAATTTGGACACCAGTAACCTTAGGGAATTTGAAGTTGCAACATCGCTGGGATCTTGCTCCAATGACTAGATCGCGTGCACTTTATGATGGTACGCCTGGAACACATAGTGCAGAGTATTATGAACAACGCGCTTCAATGGGTCTACTCATTAGTGAAGGAACTCGCCATCCGAGGATGGAATCGCGCTAGATCTGCCATCGAGGTAGCAAAAGCTGTAGCTGAGGAAATTGGAGCAAGTCGCACTGCTAAACTTAAGTTAGCCTATCTTCATGTTCTGCATGGTGGGGATAGCCGCGGCTATACTGATTATCCAACGATGAAATAAAATTAAGGTGAAAAGTGATGAACAACTTTGAAGAAAAACACAAACCAGACTCTAATACATCTCATGTAGAAAAAGAAATGCAAGTCATCCAGCAATTCCCCATTAACTTTGCAGTTTTTTCCATGGCGAGATCACATCGTGGTTTAGCTGCGCACTTGTTGCGTGAAGTTGGACTATTTACTGGTCAAGAAATTATGTTAATGCAATTAGGAGAGCAAGATGGACAATCGCAGCAGAGTCTCGGACGGACGATGCGCTTGGACCATTCAACGATTGCCAAATCCGTTCGGCGCTTAGAAGAATCTGGCCTGGTCACTCGCTCTAAATCGCTCAGAGATGGGCGCGTCACGCTAGTTACACTGACTGAAAATGGCCGACAACTCGTTGACGAGGCTGTTGGGGGTTATTCTAAACTCCATATACAAAACTTACATAAAACAACTTCATTGGGCGATACTACCTAGAAATATATTCTCCGGTTTGGAGTGAAGGCCAATGAAGCAATCCACATCTCAGATCAATACCTCCGAGGTTATTATCGTGGTTATCAATTCAATACTTGGAGCTGGCATTTTAACACTCCCTCGAACCATCAGTAAAGCAGTGGGAACACCGGATGTATGGATTTCCGTCATTCTGTCAGGGTTGATCGTAACTGCAATCAGCCTGCTTCTTGTAACCTTGTGTCGCAGATTCCCCGGTAAAACGGTATTCGAATTTATACCTGAGATCACAGGTCAATGGATTTCTTATCTGTTGGGACTATTAATTATCGTATATTTTGTTGTTCTTTGTTCATTCGAAGTCAGAGTCATGGCCGAAATTACAAGTATGTACATTCTTGAGCGCACGCCTACTTGGGTCACCATTATGGTCAGTTTGTGGATTGGTATTTATATGATAACGGGTGGTCTTAAAGTCATCATCCGGGTCTTTTCAATTGTAGTGCCCGTTACTCTGGTGTTGCTCGCACTGGTTTTCCTTTTAAGCACTAAAATGTTTGAAATCAATAATCTCAGACCGCTCCTAGGCGATGGATTCATGCCTGTGTTGAAAGGACTCAAGCCTTCGTGTCTTTCCTATTCCGGATATGAAGTTTTACTTATCATCACAGCTTACATGACAGATGTAAAGGCAAGCAATAAGGCTGCTATATATAGCATACTTGTATGTACGATTATATATTTGGTCACGATTGTCACCGTGGTGGGGAATTTATCTTTGCCAGGAATTCAAACGCGGATGTGGCCAACATTTGACATGGTTCGAAGTTTTGAAATTGAGGGATTTCTCTTTGAACGCTATGAATCGTTGTTCATCGTATTTTGGCTGATGCAAATATTTGCAACCTATGCTTTTAAACACTATTTTGCGGCGATCGGTATTCGAGATTTGTTTCGTCTCAAGAATATTACCAATATACAATTCGCGATGTTGCCGGTCTTGTATGTCATTGCTTACTTGCCTAAAAACCTGGAGGAAACGTTAGCTTTGGGTGATTTTCTTGGCAATATGTCCATTTTCTTATTTGGCCTGTTGCCACTGCTGCTGCTCATCATTAGTTTCATTCGTAAAAAAGGCGGGAAGCAGTCTTCTAGTGAAGCACTAAAGCCAAGCTGAATGTTTGGTTCTTATTGTATGTGCTCAGGAGAACCTTTCGTTCTCCTGGCTTCATAAGCATAAAATTAGTCTCAGCTTAAACTTGTTTCATTAGTAAATAGAAATGTGACCCTCGAACATCAAATTTTCGAAATTTGACTAGCTGTCGCTTCATCCGTAATGAGCATATTAATATATCCCCCCCGCAGAGCAGCCAGAATACAGTCGATTTTATGCAGACCAAAGGCCATACCCACCACCGTCTTTGTCTTCTTTAACTGCTCAAGTCCAAGGCCAATCACTTTATGATTAATGGGATGATCTGTGATCGTGCCTTCACGAGTGATAAATACGGAATTAATATCCGCAACCGTATTCAATGCTTCTAATTCAGCTAACACTTGCTCATTCAGATATCCGGATCGTTCCATCGTTGACATGGAATACGGGTTGCCGATCCCTACCAGAGCGAGATTGATATTCTCCCCCTCTTTAAGAACCGCCGAAATATTAGACATGCCGATAATTTGCTCTCTTAGTTCTTCTGTCTCAACGACTGCGGGGGCATACAACGTATCGCAGGTCACACCCATTTTTTTGGATAACTCATAGGCGATCTGGTTAGAGTGCATTTCATTTCGTGAATTCCCTGTTCCACCAACCAGTGGAATGATTTTGACATTTTCTTTTTTCTCCAAAGGGAACTCTCGCACCATATTATAGAGCGTATTGCCCCATGAGACACCGACACGGTCGCCGTTTTTGATCAGTTTTTGAACAAATTGGGCGGCTGCCTTGCCTACTGCACTCGACAACAACTCTTTATTCAAATCCTTCGTTGGAACAACCAGTACCTGTTTGAGGTTAAATAAGTCTTCCAGTTTTTTCTCCAATTTTGAGGTTTCGTAATCATCATCATGAATGACAATCTCAATAATGCCCTCTTCCTTCGCACGCTGCAGCATCTTGGAGATGACCGGTCTGGATACACCAAGCTTCTCGGCAATCTTCTCCTGTGTCCAGGACTCATAATAATACATCTTACAGACTCTGATCATATTTTTGCGTTCATCTATATTCACATATAAGTCCGCCTTTGACGTTTAAATTTCCCTTCTTACACATTTCCCACTATAAAATGGGATTCGCGGCGGAGTCAAGCCAGGATAACTTTGCCAAAAGCAGTTTTACAAAAGATTGACACTCGGTTGACACGTGAGTAATAAACCCTTTTTACAATTGTAACTGTACGGAACATTTGTAAAGAGTCGCAGATCAAGACAGACAGAGGTGCACAAGATGAATGTGAAGATATTAGGTTACTGGGGAGGATATCCCGCCGCTGGCGGAGCAACTGCGGGATACCTTGTAACCACAGACGAAGGCCAAATTTTGTTGGACTGTGGTAGCGGCGTTATGAGTAAGCTCCCCTCCGAGACATGCGTTGAAGATCTGTCCGGTGTTATTTTGTCTCACTTACACCATGATCATATCGCGGATCTGGGAGTCCTCCAATATGCTGCAGCGGGTGCCATTCGCAATGGTCGCATGTTGAATAAACTGAAACTGTATGCTCCGGATAATCCAGTGGAGATTCTCAATGGTCTATATGGTGAACATACCGAGGTCATCCCGATTGATCCTTCAGTCAAGATTCGACTGGCAGGCGCAGAGATTGAATTCGTACACGTACAGCATACCATTACATGTTATGCCGTTAAGATCACATATAAAGGCAAGGTGCTGGTGTATTCCGGTGACACCTCCTACTGTGATTCCCTGATTGAACTTGCTCGTGATGCAGACATCTTTCTATGTGAGGCTACGATCTGTGAAGGCAGTGTTCACACGACCGGGCAAGGTCATATGAATGCACTTCAAGCTGGCATGATTGCTGGTCAGGCTAACGTCAAGCAGCTTGTCCTTGTTCATCTTCCCGGAGATGGCGATCTGGAGTATATGCGGGATGAAGCCAGTCGCTCGTTCCAAGGGCCTGTGGATATACCCGAACCACTTCGTATGTATGTTGTGTAAGTTAACCCATCCGGGAGGAATATGTTCATGTACAGATTGTTAGCCCTTGATCTGGACGGTACGATGCTCAATCCAGACAAATTGATAACACCTATGACACGAAGCTCCATTCAACAATTAATCTCAGCGGAGGTGAATGTCACGATTGCCTCTGGACGATTTCCCGCTTCCGTATGGTCACACGCGCAGGAAGTCTCCATGAATTTCCCGCTGGTAGCCTTAAACGGTGCCGTAACGGTAGATCCCGTGACTGGACAACTGCTTGATGGCGTTGCGCTCAAAACAGAAGATATGCTGTTCATGTTGGATGTCATCCAGCAAGAAGGTGCCTACATCCATTTCTATGGATACAATGTCCTCTACGTTCAAGAGATTAATGATATCAATAGGAACTGGGCCATCAACAATAGGGTCAACAGACCGGAATTGGATTCTTTCGAAGAACGTGATGAACTTGATACTAAAGAGGCTGATCTCATTCGCTTCGTTGAAGTCGGAAAGGATTTCAGAACCTTTGTAAACCACATGCCAGGCGCGCTGTTCAAAGCAGCCGTGATCTGTACAGACCATGACTCACGCGAGAAACTTTTTCGTATCCTTGATGAATCAGGGTTGTTCCAATGTACACGGACCGGACGTTTGCGATTTGATGTTAATTCCGTCGGAGTCAGTAAACGTGGAGCACTGGAGCGATTGTGTCATGCACATCATATCGAACGTACGCAGGTAGCTGCAGCCGGGGATTATGATAATGATCTGGACATGCTGCAATGGGCAGGATTAGGAATCGCCATGGGAAATGCAGAGCCTCATGTGAAGGAAATCGCCAATGTTGTTACTGGCAGTAACACTGAAGATGGTGTTGCGCAGGCTATTCATACTTTCTTACTCTAATCTATCAGCTAGACACCAAAGGAGAGATTATCGTGATTCCATTCAAAAAGTCGTTACTACTGCCCCTTCTGGCAGGCATGATTGTATTCAGCGGTTGTTCTGCACAGGGACAAGCCACCACAGATCAAGATAGTTCAGGTGGAGCTTCAAGCACAGTCTCGGGCAAGCTGTCCTTCTATACTTCCCAGCCTGAAGAAGATGCAGGCAAGCTGGTAAAGGCATTTAACGAAAAATATCCAGATGTTCAAGTCAGCATCTTCCGTTCCGGAACCGAGGAAGTCACTGCCAAACTTCAGGCAGAGCGCCAAGCCGGTAAAACTCAGGCGGATGTACTCCTGCTGGCCGATGCAGTTACCTTTGAAAATCTGAAAAAGGATGATCTGCTCCAAGCTTACAAGTCGCCAGAACTAAGTGAGATTCCGACGGATCTTGTTGATCCGGATGGTATGTACGCCGGTACGAAAGTTATGGCGACGGTACTCGCTACCAACACCCAAAAGGTTACTACCCAACCGACATCCTGGCAAGTGCTGACTCTGCCAGAGAGCAAGGACGCAAGTATTATGCCGAGTCCCTTATATTCTGGTGCAGCAGCATACAACATCGGTGTGTTTAGCCGTACAGATGGATTCGGATGGGATTTCCTTCAGGAGACGAAGATGAACGGCATGTCCGTAATTAAAGGAAACGGTGCGGTTATGAAGGCTGTTGCCAGCGGTGAAAAATCATATGGCGTCGTTGTGGATTACCTCGTTGCGCGTGAAAAAGCGAAAGGTTCTCCGGTTGAACTGATCTATCCGCAAGAAGGTGTTCCTATCATTACTGAACCGATCGGGATCATGAAAGAAGCTGCCAATGTGCCTGCTTCTCAAGCCTTTGTAGATTTCATTCTCTCTGAAGAGGGCCAGAAGCTGTCTGCCGAGATCGGTTACTCCCCTATTCGTGAAGGTATTGCCCCACCTGAAGGATTGAAAGGTGTATCAGAAATGAAGATTTTGCCTGGCGATGCGGCCAAACTTGCAGCGGATCGTGAAACAGATAAACAGCAATTCATTAATGTGTTTGGCGAGTAAGGATTGGAGCTGTCTGAATGGAGAAATTGAAGAGAAACATGATCATTCTTAGGGGACAAGATAACAGGCGCAAGTCCGTTTTTTCCCTCCCCGGCCTGTTTCGTTGGAATCGATTGATCGCCCTGTTGGGTGCTATAGCTGTTCTATTATTCTTTGTATACCCCATCCTGAAGCTGGTTCTTCTCAGCTTTCAGGGTGAGCAAGGTTTAACGTTATCACATTATAATGAATTGCTTCAGCAGGAGCGTTTCTGGTCCACATTGCGCAATACCGTATATATCGTCACTGGTTCAACGGTGTTCTCGCTCGTGATTGGAACTGCACTGGCCTGGGTCGTCGCCTATACGAATATACGACACAAATCAGCTCTGCATATGGGGATCATGCTCTGTTTTATTCTTCCCTCGTATGTTCTCACGTTGTCCTGGTCCTCTTTTACCGGATCACAGAGCTGGCTTGCACATGTGCTGCAATGGATTCATCCCGATCTGGCTCCTTGGAGCATGTACAGTATGGGCGGTATTGTGTTTGTGATGGGTATTCATCATTTTCCGTTGGTGTATATGTTCACTTTGGATGTACTCCGCAAAATCCCGCGTGATCTGGAGTGGGCGGCCAGAGCTGGCGGTGCAAGCAGGATCGAAGTTTTCCGTCGTATTACATTGCCACTTGCCCTTCCGGGTCTAACGGCTGGCGGATTGCTGGTTTTCCTGGCTTCGCTGGACAATTTCGGAATACCTGCCTTCCTTGGCACACCTGTGAATATTTCCGTTCTCAGTACACTTATATATGAAGAAATTATTGGATTCGGGCCTTCGGCATTTGCTCGTGGTGCATCGTTATCTGTACTACTCGGTGCTGCTGCGGTAGTAGGTAGTCTCTTGCAATGGATTCTTTTACGTAAAAGCCATGCTTCGGATACGATGCAACCTGATCTTACCCCGAGATATGAATTGGGTCGCATGCGGAAGCCGCTAACCTTCGCCATATGGGCGGGTCTCGCATTGATTACAATTATTCCGTTGTCATCAATGATCTCGATGTCTTTAAAAAGAGCATATGGTCTCGGTTTGACTCGTGCCAATATGACTCTGGACAATTATAGATATATTCTCTTCGAGAATGAGCGTGTATGGCAGGCGATCCAGAACAGCCTGGCCCTCTCTCTAGTCACGATGCTGGCCTGTCTGATTATTGGTTCAGGATTTGCTTATATCCGGGTACGTAAGCCTAATCAATTCAATAAAATGGCCGAGCTGGCCACTGCCGTTCCTTATACCCTTCCCGGCATTGTGTTCGCATTGTCCATGATACTGGTATGGATGGAGCCGGTTCCCGGTTGGAACCCTGGCATATATGGCACCATGAGCATCCTGTTTATTGCCTACATCTGCCGATTCCTTATTCTTCAGATCCGTTCAAGTGTTACTTCATTCATGCAGCTGGATGCATCCATGGAAGAAGCTGCACGGATCTCCGGAGCTGGTTTCTGGCGTAAATGGACTGCTGTGCTGCTTCCCTTATTGCTGCCGGGTATTCTGACTGGAGGCATGTTGGTCTTCCTGACTGCCCTGACCGAGCTTACGGTATCGGCATTGTTATATTCATCAGGTTCGCAGACCATTGGTGTGACCATATTTAGTTTTGAACAGGCAGGAGATACCCTCTATTCAACTACATTGTCCAGTCTGATTGTTGCACTTATTGCGGCAGGAGGAGTTATTTTGCTCATCGCTCAACGCTGGGCAACTCGTAAGGGAGTGAAGTCATGAGTATTCAGATTCAACAGGTTAGCAAATCCTTCGGTAATTATCAGGCCCTACATTCCATTGATTTAACGATTAAGGATGGTGAATTCGTGGCGATCCTTGGACCGTCAGGCTGTGGTAAAACCACATTGCTGCGCATTCTTGCCGGATTTGAGCAGCCAAGCAGCGGTAATGTTCTGATGGACGGCAAGGTAGTTGCCGGTTCAGGGACATTGCTACCTCCGGAGAAACGCAGAATTGGCATGGTGTTCCAGTCCTTCGCACTTTGGCCGCATATGAATGTATCCGAACATGTCCGTTTTCCCATCCGAACGCATAAATCAACGCCTTCCCATATTAAAAATAACGAGCAGAACCGCATTCAGGAAGTGCTGAAAATGTCGGGACTGTCCCATCTGGCTGAACGTATGCCGCATGAGCTGTCCGGAGGACAAAAACAACGCGTCGCTATCGCACGCGCCATTGCCCCCCAACCGTCATTGTTGCTGATGGATGAACCCCTCAGCAGTCTGGATGCCATGCTTCGTATGGACATGCGGCGTGAGATTCAACAAGTACACCGGAATACCCAATCAGCGGTAGTTTATGTGACGCATGATCAGGGCGAAGCCCTTGCCATGGCTGACCGAATTATCGTGATGAAGGATGGTCGGATTGAACAGGCTGGCACGCCCCAGGAGATTTATTTGCGGCCGGAGACTGAATTTGTTGCGAGGTTTGTGTCCAAATCCAATTTGGTCAAGGGTCATTGGGATACAGACATGTTCATCCCTGAGGGCGTTACGAATATTGCTTGGCCTGGCAAGCATGTTGCAAACTATTTTAAATCCAACGGGTTGTATCCCGTTAGGCCCGATGAGTTTCATTTACATCCATCCACAGAAGCCGGAATAATGGGCGAGATCGCCAATGTTCAGTTTCAAGGGAAAGAATTTCACTATGATATTCGCAGTGATACCAAACGTTGGGAAGTCATCTCCCCTCTTCCTTTCGCCCTGAATGAACAAGTAAGTCTCAGTCTTTCCTCCGGCGGCGGTGAAGGAGTGTGACGTTGTGATTCAAACCCCAAAACTGATTTTCTTTGACATTGATGGTACACTGCTGGACCGCCATAATCGAATTCCCGCTTCCGCAAAGCAAGCTGTTCTTGCATTAAAGGAAGCCGGACATGTGGTCGCTTTAGCTTCAGGACGATCTCCGTTCATGTTGGAACAAGTGCGGCTTGAACTGGAGCTGGAGTCTTATGTTAGTTTCAATGGACAATATGTGATGCATCAAGGAGAACTCATTCACAGTAATCCTATCCGTTCGGAAGCTTTGGAGCAATTGTCTGCATTCGCTGAGTTGTCGGGACATCCACTCGTTTATCTTGATCATTCGCAGATGAGCTGCAGTCAGGAATATCATCCGCATGTAGACCTCTGTCTAACGTCGCTTGGTGTCACGCATCCTGGGTATAACAAGAGCTTTTGTACAAAAAGACTCATCTATCAGACGATGTTATTCTGCTCCTCAGAAGAGGAAACGGTATACCGTGAAAAGTTTCGTGAGCTCCACTTTGTGCGCTGGCATCCGTTGTCCATGGACGTTCTGCCCGCCGGAGGCTCCAAAGCCGAAGGTGTTTCCCGACTCGCAGAACGAACGGGGTTTTCCCCTGAACATGTGTATGCTTTTGGCGATAACTTCAATGACATGGAGATGTTCCGTTATGCAGGCTGCAGCATTGCGATGGGAAACGCTCCTCATTCTCTACAACAACTGGCGTCTCATGTTACAGCAAGTGCGGAGCAGGACGGGATTTGGCATGGTCTGAAATGGGCAGGTTTGTTGTAACGAAGATACCGCTTCCTTCACTGCGTACCAAATATATGTGTGTGCTAAAGACCTTCTCTATAAATATAGGGAGGTCTTTTCAAGTTGTCTGTTTTGTGGTCTTTTATCAATATCTATTCTTAGCTATACTGCAGTCTGTCCTTGTACCAGACGTCCGGAATCATCTTACGCTCCAGTTCCAACAATTCATGGATGATCTTGTCCGCGTCACTGATGGAACTCACGAGCGGGTCAGTGAGCATCGCCCTTCTCAGTTTCTCGTAGCTCTGTTCCAGAACAGCTTCAACCGTAAGCTCATGCGTATCCAGTACAAGTTCTTGCATTCCTCTTATCCCACGTAGCATCTCGCCTACATGGAGTGGTTTTATCCCATCCATATCTACATCGCACAATAGTTCCAGGAACGAATCGGTATTCATATTGGTTACCGCGTTTTGATTAAGCGTATTGATAAAGAACTTTTTGCCCAAGTTCCCCACCATATTCTCAATGATGTCGGTGGCATGATCCGGTCCGAAGCTACTCATGTAATCGGCAATCGGGATATTCCCCGCAAGAAAGTCATCCACCTGCTGCCACATCTCATCATGTCGCTGGTACCTGTCCTCTGTCTCCCAGATCGATAATGGGGGAATGGCGTCCGCAGTTTTGCCAAGCCCCTGCCAATACCGAACGTATTCCTTCGTGTGTGCCGTGCAAGTCGGAATGATTCCGAAAATATCATACAGTTCGTAGGTAATCGCATCGTTAAAAAGAGCTTTTGCACCACGATCACCGCCGTTGTTCTCGTCACCTGCCATCTTGCGCATGGCTTCTGCGATGGTGGGCATCACATTTTTTCCTTCATATTCGGCTTTGAGCAGCCAAGTGAAATGATTGACACCAGCAATGCGAAAATCGAAGCTCTGGTCTATTTCTGCGGTGAACTGACTTGTATTTTCGATGATTCCGGCTCGTACGGCATAATAGGCTTTCTTATGTGGCATATGATGACTATCGCACAGCGCAAACGATTTAAGCTTCGGTGCATATCGATGTAAAGCGATGCCATGAACGGTAGACGGGTTAATATAGTTAATCACCCAAGCATCCGGACACAACTCCTCAATGTCTTTGGCGCATTCCATAATAACCGGCAGTTCCCGCATCGCGCGAAAGATTCCGCCCGGGCCAATCGTATCGCCGGAACACATACGAATCCCATATTTTAGAGAAACTTGGCAGTCGATGCCCCGATATTTAACCGATTGCTCCGCAAAGCTGAGCACAACGAAGTCGGCTCCTGGAAGCACCTGTCTTCGGTCCACTGAACCCTCAATTTTTAGGGATACGTTGTTCTCCTTGGCGACCATTTCCGCTAGTGTTACCATTTTCGAGAGCCGTTCCTCGTCCGTATCCACCAAAGCCAGTGTTCCCTGATTCAAATATGGGGAGTGGACCATCTGCCAGATGGACTGTCGACCGAAAAATAGACTGCCCGCCCCAATAACGACTACCTTTGGATGCTGTGTACTTGTAACATTCATCAATAACCCCTCCTCGTAACGATATAAGTTCATTATAGGTGAGTGGGCTGGAATCGGAATGTGTGATAGTTTTCAAAACATGTCATATAGTACGATAGTTAACAAGAGATAAATCCTTTAGTATGATAGTGAAAAATAAAGGATGTCATATAGTGGAGAGGGATGGTTTGGATTAGATGCATGCAGGAACTGTAAATATGAGTATAATCGACGAACTTTCGGAGTATATCACACTTCGCATGAGCTCTTATTTAGAACAAACGCACGACAGCACTTGGACGGAGCACAAGTCTCATTCCGATTATGATCTGTGGTTCATCACAGCAGGCTCCGTCCAGATTACCATCGATGGAATCGAGCATATGGCAGAGCCGGGTGACGTGGTGTTTTTTTATCCGGAAATGCCCTACACTGCTTCCACGACTGGAGAGCTGTGCCGATTCGTATACATGCACTTTGATTTCAGCATCGCTGAGCAGAAGCGAATTCTCGCCGAGTTTCAACTCCCTGGCATCGTACCTAGTAACTTGATTCGGGAGGAATCAACACTGTTCACCTCGTCTTATCGAAGGTTTAAGCAGAGTAGTGGCGCTTCCGGAAGTCCACTTTACTTGAAAGCCTCCCTGCTTCTCGTCATCGCCAAAATTTTTGAATTACACGGGCAAGGCCTGTATCATGGTGAGTTTCTGAAAGACCGAAAACCGAGGAAAACCGAAGGAAGTCTGGAGGTTCTGCAGAACGTATTCCCATACGTGGATGCGAATCTGCATCGTGCCATCCGAGTTAACGAGCTTGCGGCCATTGCGGGCGTCTCTGAGAAATATTTTATTTCTTTGTTCAAGAAAATTTTGGGTATTACACCCGGACAGTACATCAATCAGATCAAAATGAATCGGGCCAGAGACTATCTGTACGAGAAAAAATATACGATTCAGCAAATTGCCGGATTTCTGGGTTATCCCGATCCCTTTACGTTCTCCAAAGCATTCAAAAAATTCTACAACGTGCCCCCTTCCAAATTTGAATAACATACCGCAGACAAACAAAGAGGCAACCGATCAATCCGGCTGCCTCCATACTTGATGAATCCTTGGTTATTCAGGGTTTAGTTTACGTACAAGTCCCTTCAGCGTCCCTCATACTCAAAAGGAGCTTCAGTGGAATACATCTCATGGAAAAATCCTTTGTACGGTATATCCTCTTCCAGACATTTAATGAGATACAACAGTTCTTCGTCATCCTCTTCCGGCTCCTCCCCTTCGCGCTGCGTCACCTCAAAATGATCCACAATATTCTCCAGAAGGCTGACTTGAATAAATAAAGGCAGCTTCTCCAGCATGGCATCAGAAACCTGGGTTTCTGATGTGTATCCGGCGAGCACGGTTTGGAAATAGTCATCCATGAACTGTTTACGTTTGTCCGCTTCAGGTTCAAATTGAACCCAACCGACTCCGTTTATCCACAAACTTGCGAGGTCAAACATGTACCAGCCAAAACAGGAATTGTCGAAGTCATATACCGTGATTTGTCCCGTATCAAAATCGATCGAATAATTCCCGTCATTATAATCGAAATGGATCATGCCAAATGTCTCCTGGCTCGCCCCCAATTCTTTTACCGCTTGGAGAAGTTCCACCATTTTGCTTCTGAGCAGAGAAAATGATTTAGGGACCAACTTCTCGATATACTCCCCATTATATTTGTCCAAAAAATCATGCCTGCTATGAACGGGTGCATAGCTTTTGGATAGCTGATGCATTCTGCCCAGAATTTTGCCGCTATTATAATAATATTCAGTAAGTGGGACCCCTTCACGATACTGATAATGGTTCTCTACCAACAACTTCCCCTTAGCCCTCATAAACATACAGATAAAGAACGTATGCTCATCATAAGTGATCTCTTCCAGCAGATGACCTTTTTTCGAGTTGACTACATTCGAGACACTTGCACCATGTTCAAATAAAGACCGGACATACTCAAGTTCGGCCATGTAATCTTCCCGCTTTCTGTCAGGCAAAAAAGATACTCGGAGAATTAGCGATTCGCACCCCTCTTGCTCACAGGTGTAAACGACATTCCGTCCACCCTCATGAGGCGGGATAAGATGAATATTGTAACCCTCCAGATGAAACAGCTCGGATACCAATGCAAGTACATGCGTATTGCTAATGTTAACAGCCTCGTTAAAGTTAATAATGATCTCCTTCAGTAAACATTGTCGGGACGATTTCCCGCACTGCAATGTCCACAAAAGGAATCCCTGTAACGCAAATATCCTTTTGTGAACCTAAAGCACAATCACCTTGTTAGACATTGAATTCACTCCTCTTGTTTGAATAAAACAATTTTACATAATTATCCCTTATTTGACTAGTGCAAAATAAAGACCGCCCATATGGGCGGCGTGTAAGAATTTTATAATTACAGGGTTTCTCCGTTCGTTTCAATAACTTGTTTGTACCAGTGGAAGGAGTCCTTGCGAGTTCTTTCAAGCGAACCATTGCCGGCATTGTCTTGATCTACATAAATGAAACCATAACGTTTGCCCATTTCAGAAGTCGAGCAGCTAATGATATCGATAGGCCCCCAGCTAGTGAAACCCATCAATTCAACGCCGTCAGCGACAGCTTCTTTCATCTGCTCAATGTGGCTGCGCAAGTAATTGATGCGATAAGGGTCATGCACTGCCCCGTCCTCTTCCGGTGTGTCGATAGCACCCAGCCCGTTTTCAACGATGAAGAGCGGCATCCGGTAGCGGTCATACAATCGGTTCAGCGCGACGCGAAGACCAATCGGATCGATAGGCCATCCCCATTCGGTAGCTTTCAGATGAGGGTTTTTAATCTGACTTACCAGCACACCAGAGTTGCTGTTGTCATTCGGGTCATACTTTCCGATATACGTCATGTAATAACTGAAAGCAATAAAGTCCACGGTATTATCCCGGATAATGGCATCGTCGTTAGGAGCTTTAACCAGTTCAATGCCGTTTTCCTCAAAATATCTTTGCATATAGGATGGGTATTCGCCCCGTGCCTGTACCTCTGGGTAGAACAGGTTCATCTGATCTTCCTTCATCGTCTGCAACACATCTTCCGGTTTACTAGAAGCAGCATACGTTTCCAGACGGCAGATCATGCAGCCAATCTGAGCATTTGGCATCTTCTCTTTACCACTTTTGACAGCCAGTGAGCTTGCTACAAATTGATGATGAGTTGCCTGATAGGCTACTTGCTCCGTTGTACCCTTAATTTTATCTTCCAAAATGCCGCCGCCAGTATACAGACTTGTAAGCATCATATTCATTTCATTGAAGGTAATCCAGTATTTCACTTTGTCTTTGTAACGGTCAAACAGCGTATTGGCAAATTTCAGATACAGATCGATCATCTCGCGGCTTTCCCAGCCGTTGTACTTGCGGGTTAACTCTACGGGCATCTCGTAGTGAGAGATCGTTACGAGCGGCTCAATGCCGTATTTCAAGAGTTCGTCAAGCACGTTATCATAGAAGGCAAGACCAGCTTCATTGGGAACTGCTTCTTCTCCTGTCGGGAAGATCCGTGTCCAGGCGATTGAAAGACGAAACACTTTGAAGCCCATCTCCGCAAACAAGGCAATGTCTTCTTTGTAGCGGTGGTAGAAATCCACGCCGTTCCGTTTCGGGAAATATACGTTGGTGTTACCGCTCAGATATTCTTCTAATTGAACAGAATCCACGTCGAAGGTGAAATCCTTGCCATTGCGTTCCTCATGAGGAACGAATGGAGCCATGTCTGAGGTAGAGAGTCCTTTGCCGTCTGCGTCATATGCACCTTCCAGCTGATTGGCAGCGGTAGCTCCGCCCCATAAAAATCCTTCAGGAAATGAGTGTTTAATTGTTTTTGTCATGTTGTTTCTCTCCTTTTGTTGTATATGGTATTTATGAAGCTGTTAACGAACGGTGAGGAGAAGCAATTCATTCATTGGAATCACCCCCTTCACCTGAACAGGTACTACATCGAGGTAATCCGGCGTATTGGTTACGATGACTGGTGTCACAAGGTCAATACCCGCACCCTGAATGCCATCCATATCAAATTCCAGAAGCAAGTCACCCTTCTTCACTTCTTGTCCGGCAACAACCTTCACGTCAAAAAATTTCCCTTTGAGCGACACACTGTTTAGTCCAACATGAATGAGAATGTCGATTCCACTGGATGATGTCAGCATAATCGCATGTTTACTTTTGGCAACCAAAGTGACGGTTCCGTCAAAAGGAGCTGTAACACGTCCATCCTGCGGACGAATTGCAATACCTTTCCCGGTCATTTCCTGAGCAAACGTTTGATCCGGAAGCTCTGCGAGCGGCACCAATTCACCAGTGAGCGGGCTGAACACCTCCCCCTTCTTTTCCTCGATGGAATGTACTGTGACAGGTGTCACCGTTTCTTGAGAAAAGGCAGTAGTTGTATTCAGTTCCTGTTCGGTTAATGTTTGTGCTGAGTCGGACATGGCGGAATTGCGTGTATTTGGCTCTTCCCACTTGAGCAGCAGAGTCACTACAAAGGAAACGCTAAAGCTGATGCCAATTCCGATTAATGCATACCAGAAATTAGACATGCCACCATTCGGGCCAATATATAACGGAAGTGAAAGCAATCCTGGTACAGCAAAACCGAAGCATTTCAGACCCACTGCGGTAATAAAGCCACCCCCTGCTGCCCCACCAATGAGTGAAGCGTAAAACGGTTTTTTCAGCTTCAAGGTGACACCATACAGTGCGGGTTCAGTAATGCCAAGCAAGGCTGATATGCCACTGGATAAAGCAATGGATTTCATTTTTTTATCTTTGGTCTTGAGGAAAACAGCCGTGACTGCACCAGCCTGACTCATATTGGTTATCAGGTTGATCGGTAGTAAAAGCACGTCATATCCGAGTTTACTCAGATTCTGCAATGTGCCTGGGAAGAACGCATAATGCATACCCGTCATAACAATCAGAGGCATGAGGCCGCCGAGAATAATGCCGGTTAACGGACCTGAATGGGCAAAGAGCCAGGAAGTACCCATTTCCAGATAGATGCCCATGTAATTCCCTAGGGGGCCAATCGCAATTAATAGAATCGGCACCGTGATGACTAGCACAATCATCGAGGTAAAGATGACTTTGACAGGACCGGGAATAAAACGATCAACCCAGCGATGTACATAACTCAGAAGCCACACACCCAGAATAATGGGAATAACGGACTGGGTGTAATTCACAATCGACACGGGCAGCGAGAGAAAACGAATCGGTTCAAGCTGGTTTGCCAGATACGCATTCAGAATCGTTGGGTACAATAAAGTACCTGCAAGCGTCAGGGCGATATATTCATTCACTTTGAACTTGCGGGCAGACGATAGAGCCAGAAGAAAAGGCAAGAAATAAAAGGCCGCATTTGCGATTGAAGACAGAACTTGATATTCACCGCTTTTCTCCTGTATTGCGCCAAGTGTAACGAGCAGTGCCAGAATCCCCTTTAACATCCCGGTACCTACGATGGCAGGCAGAATCGGAGTGAAAATGCCGGAGATTGTATCCAAAACAGCATTAATCCCTTTAGAGCGCGGCGCGTCTGTTTCAGGCTTTGATATGCCACTCTGCTTCATCTGATCCTCGATCTGTTCATATACAGCTGCAACATGGTTGCCAATTACCACTTGAAACTGATCGTTCTGAAACTGTGCACCGAGCACGCCATCGAGTGCTTTGATCTGTTCCAATTGAACTTTGTTTTGCTCTCGAACATTGAAGCGAAGTCGTGTGATACAATGCCAAGCTTGCGTAATATTTTCCTGTCCGCCCGTTAATCGAATAATTTCTTTGGACAACTCCCGGTGATTCATGATGCTTCCTCCTTTTTTGGCGAAAAAAAAACCAAATGTAATACCGGCCCGCCGCAGATGCGAAGTCGGAAACATTTGGTGGTGCCTGATCGAATCAGTAACACTCCATATTCAATTCATATTGATGATGGTATAACTTCAAACAGGTTGTATTGAGATTAATCCATATCGGTACGGGATGTCACTCTCTCGATGTGTATCATGAGATATACCATCTCATCGGGAGTAATCACGAATCCGCGTTGCTTCTCCATCGCCTCCTTTATTTTGAGTGCGCATTGGAAGCTGACAGGATATCGCTCCGACAATACATCATATAGAAATTGCTGATCTTTAAACGAGAGCACTTCCCTGTTCAACTGACGAACAATGAAGTATCTCAGATGGGTGATGAACCTGGAAAAATCAGCAGATTCCTGATTCAGTGTCATCCTAAAGTGTTCCGTCATGATACCTAAAATGTCATTAATCATCTGTGTAATTTTAATCGTTTGGTTCATACTGCCCGAGTCGAATTGTGAGTTCACGAAATGAAGGGCAATAGAGCTTGATTCACCAGATGGCAGTGAGACTAGAAAAACTTCATTGATTTTTTGAACTGCCCATTCTCCGGCACGGTATTCGGCAGGATATAGATGGCGAATGTCCCAGTGAAGAGGATTTTGCACATCCACGCCTTTTTTGAAACGATCCAGCGCAAAATGAATATGGTCCGCAAGTGTTAACAGGATCGAGTCATTCAGCTTTTTTCCAATCAGCGTTTTGCCTTCTTCAATAATCTGATCCGTAATGTCGATGACTTGCAGAGGGATATCGCTGAGAAATTGCTCGACTCGCTGATATTTGTCATTCGAGCCGATTCGGAACATTTTCTGGATCTGGCTCTGCTCAATCGGTTGCCCTTTCACTTTTTTGAAGCCAACACCCGTTCCGATGACAATGACTTCGCAACCTTCCGTGTCTTCCGCCAGGGCGATGTTATTGTTTAACGATTTTTTGAACCTCATGATGTTCTCACCCCCAATATACAAAAAGCACCACCATGGTCCAGAACACAAGTCAAACAAACTTGTGAAATCCAGATTGTGGTGGTGCCTGATCGAATCAGTGACACTCCTTATTTAGCTGTATTCTATACCAGCCATGTAATCGTTGTCAATACCATTACTCTGGAATTGTTATGCACTTCGTTCATATGGAGATTGCCTCTATATAAACTAACATGAAATCGCATATCCTATTCATCCGAAGTTTTGTTTTCCTGAGCATTATAATAGTATCGAATCAGGATATCCTGATCATAGTTGCCAAAACCTTTGCCAAACAGGGTAAGCCCACCTCGGCCAGCTACTCCCTCTTCCGGCTTCATTCCAAACGTCCAATAGGTGGAAGAATCCAGTTGCAGATCATGGATACGCACATCCGAGATGCGCTGGCCATCCATAAACGTCCCTTCTCCGTTAATGCGCAGTACTTTCAGTACACCATACTGGTTGACGTCCAATTTCCACCATAGCGGTGTATGTTTTCCTTTCCGATCCCCAAAGTCCCCAGGGCTTGTCCATGTTCCTAGGTGTTTTCCATTAAGGGAGAAACGGATGTCGGAAGGCCAGTTTTCATTGACTTGGGGTGCTTCCGAACTGAGTTCGAGTGAAATTTCAATTTCCTGGAGATGCTGTTCTGTATTCAGATAATTGGGAATCTTATATTCCAGAAAACCTCGTGCCAACCAGAGAATACCCGCATTGACCCGGTCCGGGTCCATGAAGCAGGCCGGGGTATCATATTGCCCAATCATCTGCGTTGTTGTTGCAATACCACAGGTGGGCCAAGCTTCGTAATCCGTATACTGACCAACCGGAATCGAGACTTCATGGTAAGGAGCATCAACTGGTTCAGGGGAGAGATTGATCGTCATAAATTCTTGCAGAATAAAGCAGTATTTATACGTTCCACCGTTCTCTCGCTTCATGCGGCTGCCTACGATGCCCGCTTTCTGCAATTTGCTCACATGTGTACTAACGATGGCTTTGCTCAGATACAGCTCTTTGGCAAGCGCATTGATATGCATCTCCCTGTTTTGCAATAATAAGCGAACGATATTTAAACGGGCCTCGCTGGCGAGCGCCTCATAGATGATCAAGGACGAGGCATCCGTGCCAAGCATCATGAACTTCACTTCCCTATCTCTATAGAATCCAATATATTATTGATTTAGAATTCGTTATTTAGCGAATCCTATAAAATAAACTTGCTCAATATAATAGCATTATGATACACATTAGATAACAAATCAATGAGTTGATTTTGCTTTTATGCGAACTCATCGTGAAATGAAGTTTCTTACACACTTAAAATTAATTCTATGGAGGTTTTCCCATTGCTTACATCCAAAATGCTTATTGATAAAGACTTTCAGATTGCTGAAGTTGATCCGCGTGTATACGGTTCATTTGTAGAACATTTGGGACGGGCTGTATATGGCGGTATTTATGATCTAGGTCATCCTACGGCGGATGCTCAAGGTTTCCGTCAGGACGCCATTGAAGCGATCAAGGCTCTAAATGTACCCATCGTTCGTTACCCAGGTGGCAATTTCGTATCCGGTTACAACTGGGAAGACGGTGTGGGCCCGGTAGCCGAGCGCAAACGCAGACTTGAACTCGCTTGGTGGACGATTGAAACGAATGCGGTAGGAACAAATGAATTTGCAGATTGGGCCAAACTGGTTGGAACCGAAGTGATGATGGCTGTAAATCTGGGTACTCGAGGCATTGATGCGGCCAGAAACCTGGTTGAATACTGCAACCACCCATCTGGCACATACTGGAGTGATCTGCGTATCTCTCACGGTTACAAGGACCCGCATAAATTCAAAACCTGGTGCCTCGGCAACGAAATGGACGGTCCTTGGCAGATTGGTGCAATGACTGCATATGAATATGGCCGTATTGCCAATGAGACCGCTAAAGCGATGAAATGGGTAGACCCGGAAATTGAGCTTGTGGCCTGCGGCAGTTCCAGCCGTGACATGAGTACATTTGCAGATTGGGAAGCAACCGTGCTGGATCTCACCTATGAAAATGTGGACTACTTGTCCCTGCATCAGTATTACAACAACAACAAAGACAACACGTATGACTTCCTGGCGACATCGCTGGATCTGGATCAATTTATTGATAGTGTGGCTTCGATCTGTGATTTTGTACAAGCCAAGAAACGCAGCAAAAAGAAATTAATGCTGTCTCTGGATGAATGGAATGTCTGGAAATCCATTGGCACAAGCCGTATGGAAGAACGGTGGCAGATTGCCCCTCCAGAGTTTGAAGATGTGTATACACATGAAGATGCACTTGCAGTGGGCTGTTATCTGATTACGCTGCTCAAGCATGCTGATCGTGTGAAAATGGCTTGCCTTGCACAGCTTATTAATACCATCGCACCAATCATGACGGAAAATAACGGAGCGATCTGGTTCCAGACGACGTATTTCCCGTTCATGCACGCATCCAACTTCGGTCGTGGTACGGTGTTGCGATCCATCACAACTTCACCTAAATATGATTCCAAAGACTTTACAGATGTACCTTATCTCGAAGCGATCAGTGTGCATGATGAAGAGAACGGTACGATCACAATCTTTGCGGTGAACAGACATCTGGATGAACAGTTGGAACTGAATGTGGATCTGCGTTCCTTCGGAGAAACCACATTTGTGGAGCATATCGTATTGGAGAATAACGACTTAAAAGCCACCAATACGAAAGAAAACCCGCGCAATGTCCTTCCGCACAACGGCGGGCATACAACGGTTGACCAGGGTAAAGTGCAAGCAGTCTTGAACAAAGCGTCATGGAACGTGATTCGCCTGAAAACTAAACAGGCTTAATAGTAGCGGAATAGAGTTTGCTTCTACTCTGCAAGATCAGCATTGTTTTTTACACCCCGTACAATTTCTTTGTACGGGGTGTATTTAGGTGTATTTGTTTCTCTCACCGTTTCTTTCTCGTATGCAGCATAAGCAAATAAGCCACCCTCCGCCTAAATACGGAGAGCAGCTTGCAGTGAAGCATCTAGCTGAGAAGATTAGGAACTGAACAGATCAGAAAGAGATCAGATCACCCAACACACTAGCAATCCTTCCTTCCCAGATGCAACGAAGGTTGTGTTCTATTTCACGATTTTCATTTCAAGTATTATCCTTGTTGTGCTTCCTCTTCACCTTCGGCTTCTGCCGCAGCCTGGCTTGCTGGAGTCATCAGCCCTTGAACTGCCCCCATAAATGGCTGAATCTGCTTAATCATGCCATACCCCATTTTGACCACAGGTGTAAACCGCTGGATCATGCCAAACAAACGCATACCACCGCCTAACATACCTCCAATCGAGCCTGCACCGCCAAAGCCACCTAACAATGAGCCTAGCATAGGCATGAAAGATGATACCTGAGCTTGCCGAGACGTTGAACGAGACATCGACCGGGATCGAACCTGCGACTTACGAGTGCTGTTCGCCCGTTTAACTTTTCTCGAGGATGCTTTTTTTCTCGTAGCCCCTGCTTTAGGTTTTGTTTTGCCAGCACTGCCTTCAGATGAGGGTGCTGTGATTGCGGCCTGAGTAAGCTTTCCGCCCCCGGTAATCACTACGCCTGCGTGGTTGACACCAGAGATGTAGCCAACGTACGTTTCGCCATTATGAAGAGTCACGCAGACTGGACGATCTTTGAGCCGTTTTGCCTTGACGTGTATTTCATTGGTCTTAGCCATGGAATTCACCTCACTTGACTTGATCTACTTCAGTCTACGCAATGGGTGGACGACTTGCCTGTGCGAATAACACATCCGTGTGTCGAAGCAGGAAGATTCTTACATGGCTCCTGTCTCAGATATGCTCAATATACATCTCATTCAAAATATGACCCATACGATATGTGTGCTCTGCCAATTCAGATTTCACATATGATTCAATATCACTCTTTTCAATATTGTACATGACTTCCATTTCTTTAGAAAAAAGAAGGTGCCCCTCATTGATTTTCTGTTCCAACGAGGTTATCGGTTTGGGTTTCAGATCACCACCGAGCACCTGCTGAAGTGCTTGCACATATGTTTCAAGAGAACGCGCTCCGACAATTTTTAACCCTTGGTTCTCTTCGTTCACAATGATAATTGATGGGAAACCTCTAACTCCCAAACTAGCCACACTCTCAAAGTCTTCCTCTAATAACTCTTGTGCAGATGGCTGTGCAGCCGCTTCAACCAATTGTTTTCCATTCAAACCCAGTTGATCGACGATATCCGTCAGCACATCATCTTCTCCAATATTTCGATTAAATGCAAACACGGCTTCCCGCGCACGTCTTAGAAAGTCATGCTCTTTACCAGGGTGCGTACTCTGAATGACCTTAAATACGCGAGATGGCGGATAAGAAGAAAGTATTGGATTATCGTGCCATAAGGAACCGTCGATGGGCATGCGTGAATGCTCACCCACTTCCTTCCAATGCGATGCAACGTCCGAAGGCTTCTGAATCCCGTTAGCGCCATCCGAGAAACCATTCCAGTTAGCCAGTAGCCCACCCATTTTGATTTGCAGCGTAAAATAATGACCGTATTCCTCAACAAACCGATGAAGCACAGGCTCAAGCGCCCAGCAGTGAGAGCAGATCGGATCTGTTGCGTAATAAAGAGTTATCCTTTTCTCAACGTGATTCAGATTGATTTCTTGCATCGCCTCTTCCTCATTCACACCACATACGCCTGTTTCCAGATCACACATCATTGATTCGTTACTCACGTTTATCCCGCCTTTATATTGTCTTATGAATTGATTTTCTTGTGTTAGTTTGATTATAATGTCTACAATCTTCTGAACAAGTACGATTCTTTTTCTGACTTAGTATCAAAAAGTATACTATTGGAGGGTATCAAGTGAAATACGAGTTTAATTTCGATCAGTTATGTCCAGCGACTTATGCATTTCAGGTCATTGGTGGCAAGTGGAATCTTCCGATCCTGGCAATCCTCAGTGAAAATGACTGTATACGTTACAATGAATTAAAAAGAAGACTGCCTGGCATTACCGGAACGATGCTAACGAACTGTTTGAAGGATTTGATTCATTACGGCATCGTGCATCGGGAGCAATATAACGAGGTGCCACCGAGAGTGGAGTATTCGCTCACAGAATCGGGCAAGGAATTGGTTCCTTTAATTGAATCCATGGTAATGTGGGGTCAGAAAAATATGACAGCAGGCGTGAAGCAACAAGATATATAACTCTTGGCCTAATTTAACCCCTTATCATAGATGTTCATTTTTGAATCGCCCTGTACACTTTGTTCAACGGCAAAAAGGCTATTTCACTGGACCATCATGTCCTTTGAAATAGCCTTTCCTTTATAAATACAAGACGGCCGCTTGTTTACGACGTGTGCACATCTAACCATTCAGGTCCTCATCTTCTTCATTCCCCAAATACATAACCGTTTTTTCTCCATCAACCAATCTAATAATCTGCTTTCGTAATTTTGAAGGAAATAACGGTAGTTGGAGTATATGTTTAATTTCAAGCCATTCATATTCTACTTCGTCGTCACTTGGCAGAATAGAATTGTCATGCTCCATTAAACCTATGTACTCGCATAAAAAAACAAAATCTACACGATGAAGAGCTTCACCATATACACCTTCAATGACAAATTCCAATGATAACGGTTCTACGTCTACTCCGATTTCTTCCGCAACTTCACGCTTCACAGCATCGGTCAGCGTTTCACCTGCATTCTGGCTCCCACCAGGCAGGATATAGATCACTTCATCATTATCATCCTGCTTAATTGCCAGCATTCTCCCATCTTTAATGATCAATGCTTTTGCAGAGTTTCTAATCTTTCTCTCCATTACTAATCCCCCATATATATCTGTATCAAGTTGTTGAAAGTTGATTCCATTTATCTTCACGATCTCCATGAAGAGTATTTTAACATATACATCTAAACAAATTCTGAACAATCATTTCAACTCACTCTTTGCGACCTGCATAAAAGCAGTCATGGACGGAGAAATCCATTTTTCCCGATGCCAAATCATTTGTGCCGAAAAGGATATTTCCGATAAATCCCACGGCAAAGCAACCAATTCTCCCTCGCTCAACTCTTTCTTCAAAGCCATTTCAGGCAACAGCGCGATCCCTAGACCAGCCACAGCACATTGTTTAATGGCTTCTACACTATGAAACTCCAGTTCTGTCAAAGCATCCGCACCTTTCTTCAGTAGGGATTGGTCAAAATAACTGCGATAAGAACAGTTCTTTTCGGTCAGTAAAAAATGCTGTTTGTGGAAGTCATCAATGACCAACGCGGAACGTGATGCTAGCATATGATCGGGAGAAACCACCATTTGAAAGGTCTCATCCTTTAAAAACTCTGAATGAAGGTCTTTGGAACCAACAGGCTCATCCAATACAAAAACCACATCGGCATGTCCTTCTCTCAGACTCGATTTAAGCTCTTGCCCGGACAACGGGCGGAACAATAACCGCACACCAGGATAGTCCGCTCGGAAGCGTTTGAATAAGGCTGGAAGAAGATAAGCACACAGCACTTCATCTGCTCCGATTACAACCGTTCCCGCCAATTCCCCGTGTTGATTAGATACGCACTTCGCTTCCTCTACATCGTTTAAGATTTTGGTGGCATACGGCAAAAATTGTTGGCCTGCATCCGTTAACACGACCTTTTTTCCTAATCGATCCAGCAATTTCACGCCCAGCTCTTCTTCCAGCGATTTGATTTGCATGGTTATGGTAGACGGTACATAGCTCAATAATTCAGCCGTTTGATTAAAGCTGCAGGTAGATGCAAGTGTCCAAAAGGTTTTTAGTTGGCGTATTTCCATGAGTCAAACACCTCCTAAGTTCAAAATAAATGAATGATATGTTCGATAACGTTTCGTTGAATTGATAATAGACGTATTGTAGAGTGAAATCAAGTTATTACTATTTTATAAGGAGAATCAATCTATGAACGATTATGAAACATATAACCTTGGAGATACATTACTTCAATCGGGACAACCGCTCCCTCAAGCCTTTATCGCTTACAAGACCTATGGAAACTTAAATGCCGCAAAGGACAATGTTATTGTTGTCCCAACATGGTTTGCTGGAATTCACACAGATAATGAATGGTTAATTGGAACGGACAAGGCACTGGACCCCAGTCGGTATTTTATCGTTGTGCCCAATATGTTGGGTAACGGATTATCGTCTTCTCCAAGTAATACCCCTGCCCCATATGATAAGGAGAACTTCCCTCTCATCTCCATGTATGACAATGTGCGTGCCCAACATCAACTCATCACTCAAAAATTCGGTATCTCCAAAATTAAACTCGTTGTAGGCTGGTCTCTGGGAGCCATGCAGGTTTATCAATGGGGAACCAGTTATCCTGAGATGGTCGAGCGTATTGCCCCCTTTGGCGGAACGGCAAGGAGCAGACCCCATACACAGTTGGTATTCGAAGCATTGATCGCGGCGTTACAGGCAGATTCGAATTTTAAAAACGGAAGATATGAGCTCCCTCCGGTTGCCGGTCTCGCAGCGATGGGAAGAGCTTATGCTCCATGGGGGTTTTCGCAGGCATACTATTTGGAGGAATTGTACCAATCTGAGGGTTACGATACCTTGAAATCTTATGTAGAAGATTACTGGGATCAGGTGTTTTTATCCTTTGACGCTAACGACTTAATCACCATGCTGCGTACAGGAATATATGGAGACATTAGCGATAATCCCGTAGATGACCGCAACTTCGAACAGGCGTTAAGCAAAATCACCTCCCCTGCACTCGTTATGCCAGGGTCAAGTGACTTGTTCTTCACACCAGAAGACAGTGCGTATGATGTTCAACACATGCCAAACGCGGTGTATCAACCTATAGAGTCCAAGTGGGGACACTGCTTTGGAATCGGAGCAAACGAAGAGGATTCACTCGTTATCGATCGTCATCTAAAGCAATTTTTGGAGACATGAGTAAAAAAAGAAGGAGTACAAAGTAAAAAAAGTGCACAAAGCTCATTTATCTTTTCTCGACTACGACTCGAAAGTAAAAAAACATACGGGTTCTCGTCAATAACCTTTATATCCCCTTCCCCCTTTCTCGTTTAGAATATTTTCAAGAAAGCGTTATTGAATTATGACTGATAAGGGGGAAAAGAAATGAACAAGAAAACCAAAGCATTAGTCTTGTCTGTGTGCATGTCAACCTTATTACTCGCAGCCTGTAGCAATGGAAGCGGTACCGAGAAAGGTTCAACTACGGACCCGGATTCCAACGAGGCTGGAACGACAACGATCCACACCGTGACGTCAGAATACTCTTCTGCCAAGTATCCAAAGGGCGATGATATCACAAACAATGTATGGATTAAGCGCTACAAAGAGAAGTTTAATATCGATGTCAAAACAGACTGGGTCAGCGATGAGTATGATACAAAATTGAATTTGGCTATCGCATCGAACGATCTTCCTGACGTCTTTCGGGTTAATCCATCGCAACTAAGACAGTTGGTCGAAGCCGATATGGTCATGGACCTTACCGAGGTCTTTGATCAACACGCTTCCGATCGTCTCAAAGGTTACATGGAAGCGGATGCGGATAGTTACGAATCTGGTAAGAAAGACGGTAAGCTGTACGGGATACCGCAGATGCACTGGGGATTAATTGAACAACCAGACTTCATCTGGATTCGAAACGACTGGAAAGAAGAATTGGGGCTCCATGATCCGAAATCTGTGGAAGACATCAAGAATATCGCACTGAAATTCATGGAAAAGCACGGCGGTTATGGTATAGCCGTAGATCAATCGCTGGATTATCTGAACTTGCTCGCGATTGCATGGAATGCACATCCGGATATGTGGATGGAGGATAACAGTGGACAACTCGTGTACGGCTCCGTCCAGCCCGAGATGAAAAATGCGCTGGCCGAGTGGTCAGAATGGTACAAGCGAGGCATCATTGATCCGGAATTTGCAATCAAAGACTTTAATGCGATGAACGCGGATATCGTAGCCGGTAAAGTGGGCATGCAGCCTTATTACCAATGGTGGGGTTATAATCCGGGTGTCGATACAGTATCCAATCTGGGTAAGGACGCCATCTTCTATCCTTATATCATCCCTACCGTCGATGGGAAGGAAGCCAAACAATCCATTTTCTTCGCCAACAACAATTATATCGTCATGAAAAAGGGATTTAAGAGCCCTGAAGAAGTGATCAAAATTTTGAACGACTATGCTTATATTGTTGATGAAGGTAATGGTAAAGAATCTCCAGAAACGCTATCTGCCTTGCTGGATAACGATATTGCCCATGTTGTCGGTGCGTTCCGTGTACTTAATCCGAATTCGGATTACGAGCAGTATGAGGCTGTCTCAGCTGCCCTTCAATCCAAGGATACCAGTGGACTCACGACCTCGGGAATGTGGCAAAAATATAACAACAGTGTGGAATTCATGGAGAATGCAACTCCAGGAGCAGTTGGTGATTATTTGCAACAAGGGGCTCCAAAGAATGCGTATGGTCTTGCCAAGAAAGTACTGGAAAGCGAGAATTATACAAAGACGGCCTTATGGGGTGTTACGCCAGAAGTACTTTCAAGCTACGGCACAACCTTGGATGATATCCTGACCGAAGGTTTCACCAAGATCATTATGGGTAGCGAAAGTATCGATTATTTCGATGTTATTGTCCAGAATTGGCGTGCAGCCGGGGGCGATGACGCAACTCAGGCAGTTAATGAAGCCTACGGGAAGAAATAATCTCGTTTGTCACAAAGGGGGGATGAGGGTCATCCCTCCCCTTTATTTGATAGCGATTACATTTGGCGTACAAGGAACGGAGGAATATGTATGTTGAGAAAATGGAAGCAGCAGAGTCCTTACCATCTCATGTTGATTCCAAGCCTGGTCTTGGTCTTCATCTTTTGTTACATCCCTTTCTACGGACTTATTATTGCGTTTCAGAAGTACAATCCGGGCCTCGGCTTCAACTCGCCATGGGTAGGATGGGATAATTTTACCCACATATTTAATCAGCCGAACTTCGTAAGAACGATCTGGAATACATTGTACATGTCTGTCTTTAAGATTATCGGTGGTATAATCGTACCCGTAATTTTTGCATTACTGCTTAACGAGGTACTGCACAGTGGAATCAAACGTACATTTCAAACACTTGTCTACATTCCGAACTTCCTCTCTTGGGTCATTATGGCCGGCATCATGCTGGATATCCTTAGCTCCGACGGCATTATCAATACGTTTTTAGGCGTATTTGGTATTGCACCGATCTCCTTTCTTGGCACACCCTCTATTTTTCCTTGGACGATGATTGTGAGTGACATATGGAAAGGTTTCGGGTTTGGCACGGTTGTTTATTTGGCAGCCCTGACCAGTATTGATCCGGGACTTTACGAAGCCGCAGTGATCGACGGAGCGAAACGGTGGAAGCAGACCATCTACATTACGTTGCCTCTCCTCATGCCAACCATTGTTTTAATGACCGTACTTTCACTTGGAAACGTACTCAATGCTGGCTTTGACCAAATCTATAATCTCTACTCCCCTGTTGTCTATCAGACGGGTGATATTATTGATACCTATGTCTACCGTTTAGGAATTCAACAAGCACAGTATTCAATTGGTACCGCTGTCGGGTTATTCAAATCGATCATTTCCAGTGTTCTCGTTGCTGTATCATACATCCTGGCTTACAGAGTGGCTGGCTATCGTATCTTCTAAGAAGGAGGAACTCACATTATGATCTATGATAAAAGTATGAGCAGACGTGTATTTCTTATCATAAACTACACCATATTGCTTCTAATCTCTCTCCTATGTATTCTGCCGTTTATCAACCTGCTGGCTGTTTCATTCAGCAGCAGCGCGGCTGTATCTGCGGGGAGTGTTACGTTCTGGCCTGTGGAATTTACGACAAAAGCCTATGAATTTGCATTAACTGGAGGATCATTTTTCTCCTCTCTCTGGGTTGCCATTCAACGAACTGTTCTCGGGACATTGGTGAATCTGGTTTTGATCGTGCTCACAGCTTATCCCCTCTCCAAATCGAAACAAAAATTGATGGGGCGTAATATCTATATGGGATTTTTCATCGTAACCATGTTATTCAGTGGAGGACTAATTCCAACCTATCTTGTGGTCGTCAAAATGGGACTGATTGATTCCATTTGGTCTCTGATCTTGCCTGGGGCTCTCCCCGTATTCAGTATGATTATTCTCATGAATTTCATTAGGGGTTTGCCCGAGGAAATTGAAGAATCAGCAATCATCGACGGGGCTGGGCCTGTACAGGTATTGCTTCGTATTCTACTCCCGCTCCTCAAGCCTGCTCTGGCAACGGTTGGTCTGTTCAGTATCGTTGCCCACTGGAATTCCTGGTTCGATGGCATTATCTATATGAACAATCCAGCCAATTATCCATTGCAAAGCTACCTGCAGACGCTCTTGCAGAGTTTTGAGCAAATTATGCTGAAATCTGGGTCAGATTATACGCAGCTGTTATCCATGATGAACGCCAGAACGGGACGCGCCGCTCAGATGTTCTTGGGTGCTATTCCGATTTTACTCGTGTATCCGTTCTTACAGAAATACTTTACCAAGGGTTTGGTGCTAGGTAGCGTCAAAGGGTGAACAAAAGGGCTTGCAGTTCATACTGCGAGCCCTTTTGTTCTATCTAAACTTAATTTTTGGGATCGCTGTACCACGTTATGACATGCATGAAACCATGGATGACTATTTCGCTTCTATGATGGCAGGTAGCAGAATTGAGAAAATGGTACCTTCATCTAGTTTACTCTCCACTTGTATCCCATAGGGTTTACCAAAATGAAGTTGAATCCGCCGCTGCACGTTATGCAATCCAATCCCATTTGTTCCTGTACTGGCTCCGGACTTTTCTTCCATCAAGTTCTGCATCGTATGATGATCCATACCGACGCCATTATCGCAGACTTCGATCACAACTTCATCCAGCTGTGATTGAATCCGAATGGTGATGATTCCGTCTTCTTCCAGTTCGGCCAGACCATGAAAAATCGCATTCTCCACAATGGGCTGCAGGATCATTTTGGGCATGCGATAATCCAGCAGTCTATCCTCAATCTCATATCTCATCTGAATACAATCATAGTACCTGACATTCTGAATCGTTACGTAATTGGCTATATTATCGAGTTCCTCACGAATCGTTACGAGGGTTCCTTCGGATCTTGTTGCATAACGGAGCATCGAGATTAGTGCATCGGTCATTTCCACGATTTTGTCAGCCTGTTGCATCGAGGCGATCCATTTCACCGATCCAAGGGTGTTATACAGAAAATGAGGCTTGATCTGGTCATGGAGCGCACGTATCTCGGCCTTGGCTTTCTCTATTTCTTCCTGCTGCATCCGTTCGACCAACCGCTTCAATTCGTGCGACATCCTGTTGAAACGAATAGATAAATGTCCAATTTCATCTCTCGAGCCAATAGGTTCGACGTGTTCAAACTGACCTTTTTCGACCAGAGCGATATTCCGGAGCAGCTTCTTAATGGGAGTTGTAATGACATGAGATAGAAAGATGGATATGACGGCAGCAAAAAGAACCATGACAATGGCCAGCGTCACCAGATTACGGCCCAATATTTTACCGTCGGCAGTCAGTTCATCCAAAGGCATATATAAATACGTTGTCCACTTTTGCTGACTAAGGGGACTCGTCACCACAACATTCAACGATTCAGGTGGACGAACGTTGTCCCGGAACAGTGTCCCGATTAATCGATCGTTTACGTTGTATACGATCTTGTCATCTTCATCGACGATCATGAATCTGGAGCGAAGCCCCTCCTGCAAGTTGCGATTGACGATTTCAATGAATTTGATATCAATGCTGACAACGATTACGCCAAGCAGTTCCCCGCTAGCCACATCATGAATTTTCCGAGCGTGTGACACAGCCAGTATTTTATTCTCCAATTGCTCGTCGATTCGCGTTGTGAGCGTAATGGTTCGATCATGATCATGCATGAACTTTTTAAACCACAATTCGTTCGCTACTTTGAAGTTTGGATCAATAGGTTGATGTGGACTGACGAACAGATCCTGTCCGCCGTTCATATTGTAGAGGTAGATGGAAAAGACGCGGTCCTTCATCATGATATAATTCATCAGAATATTGTAGGCGGCAATCTCATGTTGTTCATTGCCATCTCGCAAGAAATCCTGGATCGGAAAACTTCCTTCATGGGTCGCAGATAGATTATTGCTGAGGCCATTGCTGGCTAGCAGTGAGATTTTCTCAATCTCCTTGAGGAACTCGTCGATGCGAATATTCGTTTGTTTGGCCAGATCACTTAACAACGTTGTATAGTTCTGGGCCAATAACCGCTCTGAGGAATAGTACGAACTGATCGTCATTACCAATACGGGAAGGATAATGACCGTCATGCAGATCACCATAATTTTGTACTTGATTCGGAAGGGCTGGACAAGCTTCATATGCTGCACCTCTATTCACCGATTACACTCATGCCTGCTGTAGTTCTCGATATTCCTCCGGAGTGACGCCTACCGATTTTTTGAAAATCTTACTGAAGTACGTGTAATTATGGTAGCCCACCTTTTCTGCAATTTCATACACTCTCAGTCCTTTGCTCAATAGATAAGACTTCGCATGTTCAATCCGAACACGAGTCAAGTACGTGATAAAGTTCTCTCCTTTTTCCTGCTTAAACAATCGGCTGAGATACGATGGGTTGACACTGATTTGGCTAGCGATACTTTGCAGTGAAATATCTTCCGCATAATACTTGTCGATCAACTCAATGGCGAGGTCTGCGTAGGTACTTTCCTGTTTAATTTGGGAATCGGTTTGGAAGTAATACACAATATGAGCAAGCATATCCTGATGGATGTCCTCCCAATACTCACCCTTCAGAACGGTTTCATATGGCGATTTCTTTGTAAAAGAAGGCGTACCTCTTTCCGCAGCTCGTGACAGATGGGAGTGTATCGTTTCCATTACCATGATATATTGCTTGCGAATGCTATTCTCATCCGCCCGCTGGGCTTCCAGATCCGAGCGAATTCCTTCAAGAAACTCCTTCGCCTTTTGGTTGTCTTTGCTTACCCACAACTTCAACAAATCTCGTTCTTGTTGTGCACTCAGAGCGCCCTTAACTTCATTTCGATCAGGGGATTGAACCATGTCCTCGTAATACAATACCTCGTTACTGCCTTTGAAGAAACCTTGTTGCAGAGCTATTTCTGCCTCTTGGCAAGCCTTTCTAATGTAAGGGAAACTCGGAACGATTGTACTCACACCAGCCGTTAGCGATAGATTCATAAAATCCTTGATTGAAGAGAGCAATTTGTTACACAGTTTGTTCAAGTCGGCGTGTACAGATGGGCTCTCTGGAAGTACATTGACGATAACCCAATACTCAGAAGAAATTTCAACAAAGATCTCTTTCTCCCATTTCGAAGGAATAATCTCTTCCATAATATTAAGAATCGAAAATCGGAGCAGCTTTTCCCCCTTCTCTACATATTTCCGCTTCGCATCCTCGTAATAGTTCACGATGAACTTGATGACGACCAACTGGTCCGAACGTATACGAAAATGCAGTTCTTCCGCTTTGGCAACGATATCCTTTCCACCGATGAATCCGCTTACAATATCTTGAAAGAAGCTGTCCTTTAGATGTCTTAGGGTCTTGGAGTAATCCTGTGCCATAGAGGGTGTGTTAGTTGGGTGAACATGTTCGCTTTGCAGTTTCTGTCCAACGGTGCTCAGGAGCTCAATAAGGGCAGTTTCTGTAATCTCGCTTTTAATCAAGTAATCTGAAGCGCCAAGTTTTAGTGCTTCTTTCACATAATGAAATTCGTCAAAATTACTCAGGATGACATACTTACAGGTTTTCAGTACGCAGGAGGCCTCTTGTATGAGCTGTAGCCCATCCATAATCGGCATCTTGATATCTGTAATAATTAGGTCAGGCATCACTTCAAGCGCAAGGCTCAATGCCTCTTTTCCATTTCCCGCTTCACCAACAACATAGAAATTGTACTCTTCCCAGTTCAGCATGGAACGAATTCCAACCCGCATGAGCAATTCATCATCTACGATCATCAATTTATACATGCATATCCCCCAACATGAACCATTTTTAGATATTTTACCATTAAACGAATCATTGCAAAGGTGTCTAACGAACCTTCTTGAGTTGTGGATTTCATAAAAACCACTTTTACAGAACGTATGTTCCTGTTATAATCAGATTATCGTATTTAGTGCAGTATACAACTCCCACCTGGAAAGGATACATATCATGAATTTATACAAGTTTGAATTAACGGTGAATGGATATCTGTTACGCGTTCATTTCAGTGCATCTGAAGAAAGTGGGCTAAAATGGTGCAAACGTATTGCTTCTGAATTCCAGAGTAACGTTGCCAATCTGGAGATCAAGGTTGATATACATAAGAAGCAGAAACAAAAGCATGCACGAGAATATCACGGAAAACCATATCTGTATGATCGGACACTCAGGAAAAAGCCGCTTGCCAAGAAAAATAACGCGTCCGAATCATCTGCTGTTATGTAAAAGTGTTTACAAGACGTAAGAAAAGACAAGTGAACTGGAACACATTCAATCGTTGTTTGATTTTCATGTTGAGTACAATTATGAGGTTTTCTTCTCCTGTTCGACATAAGAACTAGGTTTCTTAAAACAAAAAAAGCCGCAATCTATGCGACTTTTCAAGCAATAATCTGTTTTATAGTTCCCCAGCTTCTCTATGTTTCCTTTCTCAATGCCTCCACGATACTTGTTTGATTCAATCGATACATCGGCCAGGCTGTGGCGACAAGCGTTGTTGCTATGGCACCCACAAAAGCAAGCACAATGCTGCCCCATGGGATCGTCCAAGCTACATCGAAAGCACCTTTGAAGAGATGATGTATCCCATAGCTTAGTGCTGTTCCGAGTATACTACCGTATAGCGCAGAGTACAGGCCGTATAAAACGCCTTCCAACAGGATCATTTTCCCTACATTACGCTGTGTCATGCCGATAGCTTTGAGCACCGCAAATTCTTTGGTTCGTAGAATGAGATTGGTGCTGACGGTGTTCAGTATATTTAGGAACGCAATCAGGACAATGACACCAATAAATCCATATAAAAAGATCTTGGTGGTTGTCGCATCGTTTTTGGCTTGGGCAAGTTGCTGCACCTTATCTGTGTAGCTGTAACCGGCATCTTTTTGGGTCAGGGATTTGAGATAGTCCGTGATCGGTTTGTTGGAAATATCGGTCTTGGCAAGAATAAAGATTCTGGAGTACGTATCGTTACCTGTAACCTTCTCTACGACTTCGGGCGTAGTGATGAATTCAATAATAGCACTCTCATTATAGCTGCTCGACAACAAGCCTTGATCAATAATTCCAGTTACCGTCAGTGTTGTGTATCCTTGACCCTTTCCGTCCGAGTCTAAGGGACGTACTTGGATGTGATCCCCAACCTTGAATTGGGTTTGATCCATAACAATCTGTCTGCCATCCTCTGTTGTCATTCTTAATTTCTGATTGATGATAACGCCATTTTCCCGGTTCATCTTCTCTTTGTCGATCGTACCAGCCGTTAGTTTGGATTTCAGAGCATCGAGTCCGTTATCTCCGTAAGATTCGAGGTAATTGTTGTCTGTTCGGTACCCCTCTCCTTCTTCAACAGAATACATTCCCGGACGGAGTTCATAATACTTGGGATTCACTTTTTCTTTCGGAAACATAGCCATCACTTGATTATTGTAAAACGGATAGGCATGTTCTACTGCATCAAGCTTAACAATGTCAGAATATACGGAATCATCGATCCGTTTGGAAGGTCCTTCATAGATAACCGAGTAGGAATAATCGATTCCTGATTGCGATGTCTGCCCCAGCAAACCAGCTATTCCGCTAAAAACAATAAATAGAATCATGCTGACCACTATGGAAAAGGCAGTGATGCGGAAGCGCTTTTTGTTCCGCCTGATGTTTCGACTAGCAAACTGTCCTTCGATACCCAACAGTTTTCCCAGCAGTTTTGATTTCCGGACAGATGTTACGTTCTCCACCTTCGTGCCTCCCGAGCTATGAACCGCCTCAAGTGGGGATACCTTCGCTGCCAGTCTCGCAGGTCCGATAGCAGACAGATAAACAGTCAATAATCCCAGTACACCAGCTATGATCAGGATTGGAAGGGAGATGACCATTTGCATATCATTCAGAAATCCCAACGCCAAAAAGCTGATGTTGTAAAACAGAAGTTTCATAAAAACAGTTCCCGTCAATAATCCAACAGGAATAGCAATTAGACTCAGTATTGTAGCCTCTTTGAGAACTAATTTACGTATTTGTGATGGGGTAGCCCCAATGCACCGCAGCATTCCGAATTGCGAGGTCCGCTCCAGAACAGAAATATGAAACGTATTATATATCACTGCACTCGTACAACCCATAATAATAATGATGATTGCTGCGAATGCATATAACAAACTATGGTTTACACCTTCATAGGTGCTTTTGCCATACAACTTAAGCAGTTCATTATTATATTCGACACGAATATTTTTATATTGAATATCCTTATCCAAGGCTACGGCAGAGCCTTGATCCACTTGGTTTAGCTTCAATGAAGATATTATCGCTTCTGCCTTCGCCTGAATCTGATTCATCGATTTCATTTTGACATAAATAAAATAATTTTTATCCGCATCGATTTTTTCATTATCTTCATACGTGATGGCTGGTAAAATGAAGCTGGCAGACCACGAAGCGTTAGTACCTGTCTTCATAAACCCTACAACGGTGAATTCTCTCTCTTGTTGGGGACGAAAGTCTTCATCAAGATCCCAGCCAAAATCACCCAGACCATGGATAGGTTTGATCTCCCCGGTTGATGCGACAGTTCGTTCTCCCAGACTCAGAGTAATCGAATCTCCAAGCTTTGGTTTGGTCGCAAAACGATCCAGGCTCCAGGTCGAAAGAAGAACTTCATGCGAGTTTTTGGGCAGCCTGCCCGAATCCAGCTGAACCTGTAGCTTGTTCATCGCATCGGCATCATAACCTTTGAGATTCAAATACCGATAAGGTGCAGCAAACGGATTTTCCTGTTTTTCTTTCTCACTCGTTTTGCTGATGACCGAATAACCTTCTCTGCTGATAATTCCAGCACTCTCTACGGAGGCATTATTGACGACTCTTGAGACTGCTTCTCCGGGTAATCCGTTAAAAGAAACATGGTAATCCCCATACTCTTGAACGGTTTGCCGAACCACCTTGTCTCTGAAGCTAAGGCCAATGGTTCCCATGGCTGTAAGTAGGGTCACAGACAATATAATGCCAATGATCGTTAGTATTGATCTTTTTTTCTGCCCTAGCAAATATTTTTGGGTAAGACTAGTATACCTATTCACGATCTTTCACCCCTGTTTGCTGCAAGAGTGTACCATCTTTTATATTTACAACACGGTCTGCTCGCTGGGCCACATTCAAATCATGTGTGATCATAATCAAGGTTTGATTGTATTTTCTGACGGAGAAGGTAAGAAGATCCACAATCTCTTTACTGTTCTTGCTGTCCAGATTGCCGGTTGGTTCATCCGCCAGAATAATCGATGGTTTATTAATCAATGCACGTCCAATTGCAGTTCGCTGCTGTTGCCCGCCTGATAATTCGGACGGAAGGTGCTGCCTTCGATCGCTGAGTCCCAGCACGCTCAATAATTCCTCAAGATAACCCTCGTCCACATGTTTATTCTCAAGCAGCATCGGCAATTTAATGTTTTCTTCCGCAGTTAACACCGGGATCAAGTTATACGATTGAAAAATAAAACCGATTTTACGTCTTCTGAACACAGCCAATTCATTTTCACTTTGAGAATACAGGTCCATACCATCAATAATGACTTGGCCACTTGTCGGTTGATCCACTCCCCCGAGCAGATGCAGCAATGAGCTTTTGCCAGATCCACTGGCGCCCACGATCGCAACGAATTCTCCTTGATTGACGGACAGATTAACATCTCTCAATGCTTCCACCCTAGCCTCAGCACTTCCGTATATTTTACATAAATGATCGGTCTTCAAAATTTCCACCCTGTTGTACCTCCAGTTGTATGATTAACATTGCTTGATTGTTATTATAGGTGTGGAAGCTTACGTTGAAGTGAAGAAGAAGCTTACATTATCGTAAGCTTCTTCTTAAGTCCACTCTTTTTTGAAAAACGAAATTCTGAATGTCGTTCCTTCTTGAGGCACACTCTCTACCGTAATGATCCCGTTTTGTTCCTCAATGATTGATTTGGTCAAAGCCAGACCAATCCCTATACTGTTGGGCTTGTTATGGTTCTTGCCTTTATAGAATCGCTTGAAAATGTGAGGCATATCATCGGGATGAATACCTTCGCCGTTGTCCTGAATAATGATTGTATCAAACAGTGCGTTTTCCTCCAAATAGATTTGAACCTTCCCCTCTGGTGGGGTGTGTTCCAGTGCATTTTTTATCAAATTCATAACAGCTTCCTTGAGCCATTCTTCATCTGCCTGCACAAACGCATTTTCACTACCGAGGATGGAGATCGTCTGCCGTTTCTGGTCTGCTACCGTCCGAAGTGAATAGACAGCGCTCTCCACCATCTCCCTTAGCTCGATCCTTTCTTTTCGAAATCCAATAGCTCCCGCTTCGACCCGTGCCAGCTTCAGCAGGCTGATAATGAGCCATTCCATTCGGTCAAGCTGCTGCCGACTTCGTTCCAGAAACGTCATTCTCATTTCTTCTTTCATCCCGGGTTCATTCAGCAGATTCTCATTGAACACAATCAGAGAGGCCAGGGGTGTCTTGAGCTGGTGAGAAATGTCGGATAACAGATTGCGCAGAAAGGTTTTTTCCTGCTGGAGTAGCTCCAGGCTGTTAGTTAGTCTTCCAGCCATCGCATTAAAGCTCCGGCCAAGTGAGCCGAAGTCTCCATCCTCCGTCTCAGGCAGTTTTTGATCGAATTGCTGTTCCACAACCTGCTCCGCTGCATGGGAAATCGTTCTGATTTTTATAAAAAATTTACGATACTCCCACAGAAGTACAATTAGGAGTGGAATCAGGAACATCAATACTTGAGTCGCTGTTTTCAAGGGTAATGCTCGTCCTGTAAGAGCCGGTTGCTCTTCTAAAGGCATACCCGCCTGATAACCGTATTGTGCAAGAATGCGTTGCCCCTCTGCAATTTCATCGGTCTGGGCTCCTTGGGTAACAAAGTGAATCACCTCATTCTCCAACTGGGGATCTTTCATCAACAGATGTCCGATCAGGGCGCTATTCTGATTCACTATAGTTGTGTTGATGCTATCAACTTGATGCTGCATGTAAAAAAACATCATAAACGACAAAAGAACTTGCAGAGCAAGTACTTTAATTGCGAGGGATTTCCACTCGGGATTTCGCAGGACTTCGATCATGTTCATTTTCCTATAACTTCCACGTTCCATTTATATCCAATCCCCCGAACGGTTACGATATACTGCGGTGCTGCAGGAATATCTTCGACTTTCTCTCTTAACCTACGGATATGGACAGAGAGCGTATTATCATCAATGAAGTCGCCCGACAGATCCCAAAGATGATTCAGGATTGAACTTCTGCTGCATATCTGTTTCGGATGAGAGATCAACATCAATAGTAGTCGGTATTCAAGCGCCGTCAGTGTAACTTCAATATTGTTTTTGAGTACAGTTCCTTCTAAAATACGCACCTGGATGTTATCCGATATCCATAAGCTTACTTCTTGTTTTCCCTTGTTGTTACGTCGTAATACGGCTTTAATTCGTGAAATAAGTTCTTTGGTTCGAACAGGCTTGGTTACATAGTCGTCTGCTCCGAGATCAAGCCCTGCGACTACGTTTGCTTCCTCATCCAAAGCCGTCAAAAAGATAATGGGCACTTGCGACGTTACCCGAATCTCACTGCATAGTTGATATCCCGATCCATCAGGCAGAGTGACATCCAACAAAATCATATCAATCGACTTTGCCTGCAGTGCCTGTCTGGCTTCTTCCAAGCTACCCGCCACAACGACCTCATATCCTTCATTGGACAATGTATATTGAATACCAAACACCAGATTATCATCATCTTCTACAAGTAATAAGCGATTCATCGTACACCTCAGCTCATGCTATTTTGAATTTGCTTTTATTTCATTTTGTTTATGGAGTTCCTGCGTCATTATACATCATTTGAGTTTCTACACTATAACATTATGATTAATGGGATGTTCCATGAGGTTTCTTCTGGATTATACAAGTTTAAGATTTTCCTCAGACAGGCAAACTGGTTAGGGTACATTTTAATTCAGGTGTTCTCCATTCTGCCAAATAGTTTAGCTACTCTGTGTACTCTTGTCCTTCAAGACAAAAGATAAAAGCCTGCTCCTATGTGGAACAAGCTTTTATCCGTGTCAGTTGTAATATAGCCAAGAAAGATTTTTGTTCACCGTTTAGTATCTCTCTGATTCCTTAAATATCATATAACGATGGACACCTCTGACAGCTTGCATTGCTTCCTGTAAATGCTGAATCGCAGTTTCGCGTTGTCCCGCTTTTAGTTCGATCGCTGCAAGAAGCGAAGATCTCATCCAGACCTTACTAATGGATTTCAAGTGTTCCCTCGCCTGATCACTTCTTCCTTCTTCCATAAGTAAATACGTTTCATAATATGTACGATAATCCGATCTTCGCATATTCTGTACCGCAGTACGAACAGCTACCAAGTCGTTGCGATAGGAGCCGTAAGCTGCATTATATACTGCTTGTGTCCTTTTATTCGTGTCCTCATTTCTAATGCGCTCTATTGTGTGTTCCAATTCATCATCAAGTCTGTTTGCAAGAGCGTAATAGATATAAAGCTTTGGGGTATTCTCCTGTCTGCGTAGAAAAGCCTCGACGCGGCCCATACGTGTTTCCCAACCTAGAGGATAAAAAACACGAATGGTAAACATGATCAGAGTCGCGGTGAGAACGACCCCAAGTATCCAAAACAGAGATTGGTCATTCATCTTCATGTACACAACAAATAAAAATACGGCCAAATAAAAAACAATATCCCACTTATATTTTCCCATCATCCATCTCCTTTATAGACATAAAAAAACTATTATATCAAAACAAACCCCAAGGAGTATATGCACTGCATCCTTTGGGGTTTAGTTAAATTTATAAAAAATTGATTCTTTGAAATTTTCTTCATTAACGACAACCGACAGCATTGTCTACTCAATAGACTACATTTTCACGCCCCGGCGTCTCCAATCATTTGTCGTTCAATTTGCTTCATTTCATAAAAATAACCTTTTTGCTCCATTAACTCCGAGAAAGAACCTGATTCTACAATCTTGCCTTGGTCCATGACTACAATCCGATCCATCTCTTCCAATCCCGTCAGTCGGTGACAGATCAGGAGAAGTGTATCTTCGGCCGCCTGTGCCAAAAGATGCTGTAATACCCGTTGCTCTGTGACGTAATCCAGTGAGGACGTGGGTTCGTCAAACAGCCATAAACGTCCGTTGCGCAGCATGGCGCGTGCCAGAGCCAGCCGCTGTTTCTCGCCATCCGACAGGTTTTCCCCTTTTTCATACACCATGTCGGTCAACAACTTATTCGGCAGTTGGACTTTATCCAGCACATCCGACAATTGTTCATCCGAATGTTCTTCTCCATTCAGCAACAGGTTATCACGGATGGTCCCCCGGAAGAAATGACTTTGCTGCAACACAACATTCGCCCTTTGCCAAATGCTCTCTTCATTCAGTTCCTTCACCGGAACATCGTTTAATCGTATGTCGCCAGACGTTGGTGTACGCAGCTTGAGTAGCAAATCGATAATCGTTGACTTGCCTGATCCGCTTGGCCCGACAATCGCAGTTTTGGAGCCTGCTGCAAGTTGCAGGGATAACTCCCTCAGCGCCAGTCTCCATTCCCCTTCATATTGAAAGTTAACATGGGATAACTCGATCGAAACCGCATGATCGGCTGACACTTCACCGCTTGGCTGCACAGGATGCACATCGGAGGTCGGCACTGTTTCCGACAGTCGCCGAGCGGCGTGTTCACTGTCCTGCTTATATAGAGGTAATATAGCCATTGCCGCAGCTTCTTCGAACACGGTCTGCGTAGCCAGGATCAGCATGGCGAGGAATACACCGGCAAATGCTCCATTCATAATTAAGAAAGCGCTCAGTGCCAGCACCCCCCATGTAATGAGATACGTCACAAATACGTGCATGGATTGCCCGCGCAGCAAGTGCGAAGCGGCTTGCTTCTGTTCGGTTGCCAGTGCAGCGGAAGCCTGCTGAAGCTGTTGCTCGCGCTGTTCCAATTGGCCGTATACTTTCAGATCACGGAAACCATACAACACTTCGGTCACTTCCGTGGACAGCAAGGCCCGTTGCTGGCGGACACGTCCGTGTATTTTTCGCTGACCAAGCAAGACAATACCTGGTACAACAAATGCCGTGATCAGCATGCCTAGTACTAATAAACACGCAATCCAGATCGAAAAGGCCGAAGTGAACAGCATGGTAGCCAAAAACACCATAACAACCATGATTGGTGGATACGCGACCCGCAAAAAGTAATTTTGCAAGCTTTCCACATCACCCACGATCCGCGCAAGCAGATCCCCGCTTCGGTTTTTGTTCAATATACCTGGCGTTACCGGGATCAGTTTAGCAAAAAAGGACGTCCGCAAACGGCTCAACATGGAGAACGTAGCCCTGTGGGAATACAAACGTTCTCCGTAGCGACTTGCCGCTCGAAGGAAACCAAGTAGTTTGACCATGGAAGTGAGTACAATTAAGGTGTACAGCGGTGGCGCAAACACCGTTTGCGATATCATATATCCACTCGCGGAAAAGAGAGCTACACCTGCTATGCCGGCGATGAATCCGCCTAATATCGAAAGCAAGATATCCTTGCGTTCCTGGATCATCGCTTTGGACAGAATCGTAAGCTCATTCATGCTAATCCTCCTCTCCGTTGTACATCCACCATCTCGGCGTACTGCGGTAATCTTGTCAGAAGCTCATCATGATGTCCCGAGTCAACCAAGACCCCATTGTCCATGAACAAAATGTTGTCCGCATGTTGAATTGTATATAAACGGTGTGCTACCGTAATCATCGTTGCCGTTTTGGCTAATGACGCAATGGATTGTTGCAGTACCTGCTCGGTGTGAAGATCCAGTCCTACTGTGGGTTCATCGAACAAAATGACGGCTGGTCTCTTCAGAAAAGCACGTGCCAAGGCAAGTCGCTGCTTTTCCCCACCAGATAACCCCCGGCCACCTTCACCAACAAACGTATCCAATCCCTGCTCCAATTGTGCAACAACGCCAGCAAGCCCTGCTTCCTCTGCCGCCTGCTCAATTTCAGCTCTGGAGACGTTCCGCCCCGCCCCAATCGAAATATTTTCGGCAAATGTACCTGCAAAAATATACGGATGCTGTGTAATGTAGCTAACACGTTCAAACCATGCAGCCTCATCATGTTGCGAAAGCTGGCTTCCGTTAACCAGAACCGCTCCCGAATCTGGTTTCAGTAAACCGGCAATGAGATGAAGCAGCGTGGTTTTACCTGAGCCACTTTTGCCTGCAATAGCAATCTGTTCTCCCGGTCCAATCGAGATCTGTCCTGTCTCAAGTCCAAAGGAATCAGGTGTGTACTGGAATCGGACATCGCTCATTTCAATGGTTGGTGGCAATGTAATCAACTCGGCACGAGCTGTACGAAGCTCCTCCGTTTGTGCCATTGCATTGATATTGGTTAATTCGCTTTGATCCGATCCTTCTTCAGGCTTCGTTTGTGTGCTCTTGACACTAGTGTCCGCGAGCATCTGTTCCACCTTGCGAATGGCCCCCATACTGGTTCGCCCGCTGTGAAAAGCCGTTCCCGTATTTTTCAACAGACTGTAAAACTCAGGGACGAGCAACAACACAAGAAAGGCCGTGTGGAAGCTCATCGATTTGAACACAAGTAACTGAATAGCCAGTTCAAGCGCAACAATACCGATGCTTAACATCACAATCGATTCCAGCATAAACGTATTTGTAAATGCAATCTTCAAAATGCCCATCGTGGCATCACGATACCCCAGACTGCTGCGTTCAATCTCCTGTTGCTGAGGTTTAGCCCGACCGAATATTTTTAACGTAACCAGCCCTTGAAGCGAATCCAGGAATGTACCGGAAAACTCAGCCAGTTGCGCGTATTTTTCTTCTGATTTGTTCTTCGTCTGGAGCCCAACCAAGATCATGAACAACGGGATAAACGGTGCCGTAAACAGCATAATCCAGCCCGTGTTGGCGTGATGAGTAAACGTAACGACCAGAATCAGAATCGGGATCATCGCGGCTTCCATCATTCGAGGCATATATTGACTGAAATAACTGTCAGCCTCATCCACAGCATCCAAAGCAACACTTACCTTTCCTCCCGTCTGTCCACTCAGGGTTGAGGGCATGGAAGCGCGGGTCAGGTTCTGCAACACCGATGCTCGCATATTTGTCTTGGCACGGGCTGCCATATGCAAACCCACTTTCCCGTTGCCATACGTCAACAGTGTGCGTACAGCCATAACACCCAGCAATAGCCCAAGCAACAGCATCACCGATGAGAAGGAAGCTTTCTCTACAAAAATCCGTTGAACTGCTTCAGCCACCAATGTGGCCTGGCTTACAATAGCTACACCAAGGGCCAGCGAAATCATCGCAAGGAGAAGCCTGTTTTTTCGTTGTAAAGACATTTGCTGCGAGATCAGATTGGATTTAGCTTTCCTTTTCACAGAACGCTCCTCCTTTATTTTTTCCCTTTCACATAATCCGCATCAAACAGGAAAAGTTTGAAGACCAGAATAAGAGAAGGAATTAACAGGCACAGACCACCGATAAACACAACGACGAGTGCAAAACCCATTGCAGGTGATGTGGCGCTGCTCTGAATCGTGATGTATGGATCAAGAATGTAAGGATATTGCCCAATCCCGTAAGCGAAAAAGGCTGTGAAAAATTGCAGCATGATGCATATAAAAGCTAAACCGTAACGGCGTCCGTTATATAACAGCCACATGGCAATCATGAAAAACGCAACGGAAAGCGCCAGCAGCCACCATAAATCCATCATGTTTTGAAAATGACGCTCATTGTGTTGACCCAAATATATAAATGCAGTCAGCGCGAGAATAATGGTCGGTGTGCTCCAGAACAAAGCATAGTTCCGCATTAGCTTCAATGCCGAATGATCCTCTGCCCGAGAAGCGTAAAATGTGAGAAATGACCCACTAATGAACAATACGGATACGATGGCCAGACCAACGATGCTCCACGATAACGGATTGGTAAATAGTGCCCAGTAATCCAGGGAAACGGTATCTCCCTGCTTCAAAATAAAGCCACCTTCAGACAATGTCAGTGCAACTGACAACGACGCTGGAATAAGTAACCCTGTAGCTCCGTATAAAAACAGATACACGATGTTATTTTTGGAACCATAATTCTCGAAAGCATAGAACGATCCCCGAATGGCAAGGAGAATGACGGCAATACTTCCCGGGACAAGTAGTGCGGAGCCATAATAATAGGCGGTATCCGGGAAAAACCCGACGATGCCAATATAGAAAAAGATAAAAAATACATTGGTGATCTCCCAGACCGGTGATAGATAACGGGAGATCAGACGATTAATCAGGTGATCCTGCTTCGTCAGGCGTGCATAAAAGGCGAAGAAACCTGCTCCAAAATCAATGGAAGCTACAATAAGATAGCCATACAAGAACAGCCAGAGTACGGATATACCAATCAATTCATAACTCATCAGGCCTGATCCCCTTTCTTGGCTGATTGATCATGCTTCTCTTTCAACCATTTCTCCATCTCAAGGTCAGCAGGATTATTATTGAACAGACGTCTCAATACGAGAACACAGATGACACCAAGCACGATGTACAGAAGCAGGAACACAAAAAATAAAATTCTTACACTCGGTGAAGAAGTCGCGGCCTCTTCCACTCGCATATAACCTCGTATGATCCATGGCTGCCGCCCGATCTCTGCATAGAACCAGCCCATCTCAATAGCCAGAAAAGCAAGCGGTGCACTGAGTGCAACCATACGAAGCATCCACTTGTTAAACTGATTACGTTTCTTCCAGAACACAAACAGGAAATACAGAGATGATATAGCAAGCAGAGCGAATCCAATTCCAGCCATTAGATCAAACAAATAATGCACAAGTAAGGGCGGGTGTTCATCTGGTGGAAATTCATTCAGCCCGGTTACCTCGGCGTTAAAGTCTCCAAAGGCAAGGAAACTGAGCAGTTTCGGCAAATGAAGAGCGCCTATAATTTCATGTTCTGCATTCAGCCATCCCAAAAAAATCAAATCGGCTCCGCTTTCCGTCTCGAAATGCCACTCGGCAGCTGCGAGCTTCTCAGGCTGATGCTCAGCCAAAAACTTGGCAGATACATCTCCAGCTAAGGAATTTAATAAACTGAATACCAGCACAACGGCCATCATGAGATTCAAGCCCTTTTTGTGGTAGCCCGACACTCCTTTTCTCAGCATCGCAAAGGCTGCAATTCCTGCTAACAGAGCAGCTCCTGTCAGATAAGCCGAGCTTAATACATGGAACACTTTGGAGAACGTCGCCGTATTCAGCATCGCTTGTACAGGGTTCACTGCCATGAATTGACCTGCTTCCATGACAAAGCCTTCAGGCTGGTTCATGAATCCGTTCACTGTTGTAATAAAAACAGCAGACATGCCTGCCCCGGCGACAATCGGAATGGTCAGCAACCAGTGGATATACGGATTTTTGAACCGATCCCACGTGTACAGATAAATGCCCAGGAATATCGCTTCAAAAAAGAATGCGAATACTTCCATAAATAGTGGCAATGCAATGACATTCCCGGCTAGCTTCATAAAATTCGGCCATACGAGGGCCAACTGTAGCGATATTGCTGTACCTGTCACGACACCCACCGCCACAGAAATGACAAACCCTCGTGACCACCTCTTCGCCATAAGTATGTAATGGTGATCCTTCTTCCGAATGCCGATGAACTCTGCAATAGCAATCATCAAAGGTACACCGACACCAAGCGTTGCAAAAATCACGTGGAATCCAAGCGTCAAACCAGTCACTAGCCTGCTCCATAACACCGTATCAATAGCCATTCTTTGTGTTGCCTCCTTTCAAACTCTGTTCAATTTAAAAACATTCAATATCAGCTTCGGCCAAGCTCAATGAAGAGTTGCGAAAAATTTCACAAAGTTAGGTATGACGGTATCTTGCCACACCTTTAATGCGTTTACTCCTGTTGGCCCCCGATTATAGCAAGCATTGGATGCCTATTAAAATCTGATATTGATGCACTTAAAGTACTAACCAAGCCTATTAATCAAAATTATTATATCTTTATTTTTACCTAATTCAATCAAAGACACGTCTTCTACCCTAAACGTTCAAGAAAGGATCAACTCTTTCTGACAACTTGGTGAAAAACAAAAAATACACCCAATGGAGCTATTGATTCATTGGGTGTAAACGTGTTATTGCACGGCAGATTCGCTATTTTACTTGCTTACTTGCTCCGGACTCACCGCACCTGCATCGCGACGTACACTCGTGATGATCAGTGATGCAGCTAATAACGTAAGAATGATTCCAAGCGTCTGAAATCCTGTCACATTGAATGTATCTCCCATAACAATTCCAATCAATAACGACGATAAGATGGTCCCCAGGTAGCGTGATGTATTAAAAATACCCGATGCGACACCAATCATTTCTTTGGGTGTGCTTTTGAACAGAGCTGCTTGCATGCCGACCGCGTTTAGGCCGTTACTTATTCCAAATAAAGCTAAGGCAACAATGACAATGAAGATTGGAGAAGTTTCATTCATAACAACGATCAATATAGAGCCAAAAGTCATTAACGAAGCCGATATGATCAAAGCTGACCGTGATCCGGATCTGTCAATCCAGCGCCCTGCGATCGGAGCAATAATGACTGAACATAACCCCAAAGCTAACATGCTTATTCCTGTATGAACTTCGTTGAGATGACGTACCTGCTTCAAATACGTAGGAACTCCAAAAAAAAGTGTGTAAAACAGGATGTTCACCAGCATGTATTGCACATTCACCCAAGTCATCTCGGGATATGTGGCAAACGTTCGCAGAGGGATGAAAGGCGTGGCTGCTTTCAATTCATGTCGGATGAACATGACGAGTGCGATTAACCCGATCCCTCCTGTCAGCAGATGCCATGTTGAAATATTTCCTGTGGAATTTACTGAAAGTAAACCGATGAGCAGAGTCACCAAGGCTACCGTAAACATCAGGATGCCTGGTGCATCAATTAACGCAAGCCATTGCCGAATGGACATGTGACTAGAGATCGATGGAGATTGCTCGTCCTTCGGAATTGTTTTCCAGGCGAACCAAAAGCTTGCCATGACAAACGGAATATTAACGAAAAATATGCTGTGCCAGTCCCACCAATGAATCAATACTCCACCAATAAAAGGTCCAATTGCAGCTGCTCCAGAAAGGAATATAGCCAAGGTGGACAAGGCGGATGCTTGTTTTTCAGTCACGTTAATTCTGACAATCGCCATTCCGACGGCCACCATCATGCTTGTGCCAATCGATTGAACGATCCGGAATACGATGAGCCACGAAAAACTGGGAGACCATGGAGCTAGCATGGACGATACAAAAACAATAACAAGACCCAAGAGGAAGATCTTCCTGCGGCCAAACAAATCACTACACTTGCCCATGACGGGTTGAGCGACAGCACTGGCAATGTAAAATGATAAAATAATCCACGAAACGGCTGTAAAATTAAGTTGATACACTTGTTGTAGCCTGGAGATTGCCACCGAAATCATGGAGGAATTCAACGGATTCAACATAATTCCGAGTCCAACAGCTAACATCAATCCTTTATTTCGAACGTTCATCGGTGCATCACTCCTTCTTCTGCTGTCATCTTACTTGAAAGCATTCATTTATTCCAACGCATTGTATGTTATGATTTGATGAACTACAAGGAATGAAGGAATGGTGCAAATGGAGCTTCTTCAACTAAAATATTTCCTGACGGTGGCCCGATGCGAACATGTTACGGAAGCTGCGGGAATGCTGCATGTCACGCAATCCTCCCTGAGCAAAACGATACAACGATTAGAGGAGGACCTGGGAGTCCCTTTATTTGATCGAATCGGGAGAAAGTTGCGACTAAACGACTTTGGAAGAACATTTCTTCAGCGAACGGAAAAAGCCTTATTTGAATTGGAGCAGGGACAGCGGGAAATAGGTGACCTTTCCAATCTGGATCAGGGTACACTGCAATTGGCGGTGACTACGGCAAGCACTTTGCCAGGTATACTACGGGAATTCCGAAAAAATAAACCGGACATTCAGTTCCATGTGCAAATGGTTTCGTTAGAAAACATGTCCAAGCTTCTACATCGGGGCGAGGTGGACTTTTGTCTCTCCTCCCCTCCGATTGAAGGTGACGATATCGAATGTCAGATACTATATGACGATCCGATTGTAGTCGCTGTTCCTATGGGTCATCGATATGCAGACCGAAGCAGCATTCAATTAACCGAGCTTAAGGACGAGCGTTTTGTTGGGGTGAAACAAGGTTATGGGGTTCGTGATATGGTAGATTCCATATGTCAATCCGTTGGTTTCCTACCGAAGTATGTATATGAAGGTGACGAACCTGCAAGATTAACAGCCCTTGTTGAAGCGGAGATCGGTCTTGCGTTTATACCTAGCACAGCCAGAAACCCGCATGAACGTATTAGATACCTGCAGGTAGAAGAGCACAGACTCGTTCGCGAAATCGCTCTACTTTCGCACAAAAACAGGTATATTTCAAAAGCCGCTTTAGAGTTTCGTAGCGTGGTTATGGACTATTTCAGTGCTATGCCATGAGCATAAATTCAATCCAGAGGAGTGCATTTGAACATTTGAAATTCCACCGTATAGAAGCCCATAACAATTTGGATAATGCCCCTTCTGTGAAGTTAGCTGAAAGCGTGGGTATGGAATTTAATTGTGGACGTAAAGGTTTTATACACGAAAATAATGAGTGGACCGATCATTTGGTTTATTACAAGAACTTTAATTAATCTACTCCCACCGTTGATGAAAAAAGCGAACAAAGCACTTTCGTGCCCTGTTCGCTCTTCTTCATGCATCCGTATTGATATCTTCGCCTTACTCGTTCAAGCTGTTCCAGAATGATTGAAACACGCCTTTCTCAACTTCGAGAAACGCAGGAACATTACCGTAACGCACCAGACCTTCACCGAATAGAACCAGTGGGACTTGCGTTTTATCTTCCAGTGTGAGGTAGATGATCTTGCGATCTTCTTTGCCGTAGAGGTTCTCTTCCAATTCCGGACTCGTAGCAATCGGTTTCGCAGCATTCAGCGATGAGATGAAGCTGTCCAGTGCTTCATCCGCTGCTAACGGCTGGAGCTGCTGCAATCCGTTGTTCCAGCTGTCAAACGTCTCCCATTGCGCTGAAGCGATGTTGCCTTCGAGATGAAGCTTACCAATCAGGTCGGCACCACTACTGAGGGTGATCCCGTTGTTTTTGTCGAATAGTTGAGCATACACCTGACCATCGATCTCGGTGTAAGACATGATGCGGAAGTCCTTATCGTAACCATTGACCGCATAGATGTCTGCTTCGCCAATGTTGGAAGCAAGCTCCGTGTATTTATCCTGACCACTGAGTTCATGGATGCCGCCAGTTGTAGTACCAAGCTTCTCGCCCCGCAGATGGAGTGCATTTGTGCCTTCAAGCAATGTTGGGGACTGTGTATAGACGTTTCCTCCATAAACAACCAGTTGCATCATATCAGCCATCGCGCCTTTGCCCTGTGAATCCGGCAACTCCATCTTCGGAATCACAATCGGGTCGAATGACGCGCCTGGAGTCACCGCTGCCACCGGTGGTGTTGATACGGCTGGTCCATTGAATTGTTGCCATACACTTGGTGCAGCCAATCCGATGCTGGCAGCGATAACGACGCTTGCTGCAATGTATAATGGTTTGCGTTGGCGTTTTGGCCCCTGATGTTGCGTGTTCAAGGATTGCTCTACCCGTTTTTTCATTTGCTCGTTTGTTTTCATATGATCCACCGCTTTCTTGTAGTTTCGTTTGAATTGTTCTTCGTTCATTACAGTTCCTCTCCTTCCAGCTCCAGTTTTAACAGCTGTCTACCTCGCTTTAATCTCATTTTCACTGCTGACTCGCTTATCTCCAGGATCTCGCTGATTTCTCGGATCGGATAATCTTCGTAATAATACAGATGAACCACCGATCTATACTTGACGGGCAGTGACAGCACAAGTTCGATCAGCGCGTGATCTTCAGGGTTGTCCGTAGTAAGGGGATCGACTCCCTCCAGCTTGACCTCCCGTTTGCGCCAGCCTCTGCCTAATAAGGATTTGCAATGATTGGTAATGACCCGAATCAACCATGCTTTCTGATGCTCCGCATCGTTGAATGTAGGGGCTTTTTCTATTAGTTTGATGAAGGTATCCTGAGTGGCTTCCTCCGCGTCTTCTCGTCTGCCGAGGTGCACCATGGCAATCCGGAACAGCGTATCCGCGTATGTCTCGTAGACTTTCATCACATGATCGCCCAGCTGGGGCACTGATCGCTGCATGGTTGTTACGCCCTCCTTTATACCTCTAACACTTTTAAGGACGGCATTTGGTCACATTTTGTTGTTTGATTTTCTACGAAATTTATAAATATCGGTTCATATCCATCAGGATCTTCTGTATAAGCGGCGGCATAACGACAAAAAGAGCCGCTCATTTAGCAGCTCCGACTGTTCATAACAGCGTGATTTCTCCGCGACACATGAACAACATAGTTACCATCTATGCCGTGGTATCATAGTGCCCTATATATTTTTATATCTACTCCGGATTCCGTTGGATGGCCTTCTCCAACAAGTGTCTCATTGTTCAAGAAGGATAAGGCTATACTGTCCGTAATCATTTTGGGGGAAGTACGAAATAAAGCAGTTTTCAGCGTTTTATCGATGTTTCCGTTGTTTTCGATATAGATTTTGCAGGGATGCCCTGTGTAGTCCTTGCCTTGAATCATGTATCTTGCCGATAGGGTATGCGAGTCCCCATCCTTACCGATGATCTGCGTATCCACTCCTCCACCCAGCACAATTCCCTCAAAGTACTTTCCGGTTACGCTGCCTGTAAAAGTAATCATAACAACCGAATGATCTTCGCTATTTTGCAATTCGAATGATCTCTCGATGTTCACATGTACCGAATCCGTCTTTTTGTTCTTCATATATTAAGCGTTAATCCGTTAGTACGGGCAACTTTCCTTCAGCTTTCAGTTGACCAAGCAATACTTTGATCCCGGCAGACGTATTTGGCTCCTGCTTTCCATACACAGCAAGCCCTGAGCGCACGTCCCGCAAATAGATTGTTTCGTATGGGTTACCGAGAGACAACAGCGTGTATCGCTGATTACTCTTGTTCATCGCATTAATCAAGGTTTGATAATCGCTCCAACCGAACTCGCTGGCCACATTACGGAATTGGTAAGAAGCAAGAATGACATAATTGGCTTTGCCAATCGCCTGGAGCGTTTCATTCACTTTGCCTTGTCCAACAAGTGAAATTTCTGTCTTTAACGACAGGTTATTAGCGGCTTGCAACAGTTGCTTCTCAAGCTGTTTTGCCTGTTCCTGCTCGGCTGCGACAATAACAACCCGGTCGCCTTGCTTAATTGGATCAGGAAGCACACCTTCGCGGCTACTGAGTATAGTCACTGCTCGCTCTGCGATTGTTTGTTCCACTGCTCGATGCTCCTTCGATCCGATGATACCATTAAGCTGAGCTAGCTTGTGTGAAAGCGACTCGCTGCGTTCAAACAAACCATATTTCGATTTCATCTCCAAGATTCGCTTCACGGATGCATGTATGGTTTCATCCTTGATCGTTCCATTGTTCACCGCGTTCACCAGCGTTTGATGGGCGGTTGCTGAATCTTTCGGCATAAGGATGATATCAACACCTGCGGAAACGGCGCGCTCTACCGATGTATTCTCTCCAAAATGCTCCGCAATTGCATTCATGGTAAAGGCATCCGAAATGATGAGACCTTCATATCCCAGCTCTCCGCGAAGAAGTCCGGTCAGTACCTTTTTCGATAAGGTGGCAGGAATCGGCACACGTTCACCGTCTTTGAGCGAAGTGACATGCTCATTGTCTATGGCAGGGAAAGCAATATGCGCGGTCATAATCATCTCTACTCCGTTTTCAATCGCAGCCCGAAACGGTTTTAATTCTACCGCATCAAGCCGCTCTCGGTTATGGGTTAGCACAGGCATACCAAGATGGGAGTCTACCTTCGTATCTCCGTGCCCCGGAAAATGTTTAACAGCCGCCATCACCCCGGATTGCTGTAAGCCCTGTATTGTTGCGAGACCAAGCCGAGAGACCAAATCTGCATTCGAGCCAAATGACCGGATGCCAATGATGGGATTGTCTGGATTGCTGTTGATGTCAAGCACCGGAGCAAAGTTGATCTGTAGCCCCAGTGCCTTCAGCTCCTCTCCTGTCAGATGACCAGCCGCTTCGGCCAGTGCTGTGTCTCCGGTTGCGCCAAGTGCCATTTGACCCGGCAGATTCGTCCCGCCTGGAATTCGCTTAATCACGCCTCCTTCTTGGTCGATGCTAAGAAATAGAGGAATGTCGCCGGCTTCTCTTTGTAGTTCATGTGTAAACGTTGTAAGCTGCTTGACGTCTACAATATTTTTATCGAAAAGAATAAGTCCGCCCAAGTCTTGATCATGGATATTTCGTTTCAGTCCTTCATTAACGGTCGTCGTCGCTTTACCGTTCCATTGCCTAATGTCAGGCATAAGCATCTGACCTACTTGCTCACTTACCGTCATATAGGATATCAGCTTATCCCAATCTTGTGTCCGAATGGCCGCTTCACGTTCGAAGCGAATTACTCTCGCCATAAATACGGCATATTCAGCACGCGTGACAGCTTGATTCGGACGGAAGGTGGCATCTGAATAACCGCTGACCAAGCCGTTTGAACTCATAATAAGAATAGGTGCTGCTGCCCAATGCTTATCCGTATCAGTCCATTTTGCAGGATTCTTACCTTCCGCTAGTGAATAAGCCCGTGTAAGGAACGCCGCGGTCTCTGCGCGGCTAAGCGGCGCATCCGGTCGGAAGGTCCCGTTAGGGAAACCACTCGCAAGTCCATTTTTAGCTGCTATTGCGATCTCTCGATGGAAGGGGTGTGTAATTGGAACATCCGCATATGTCGTGCCTTCTACTTCTTTTTGAAGCTGATCTGGATATAGCTCCCGAACCATAAAAGTGACGGCTTGTGCCCTCGTCACCTGTGCCTCAGGCTTGAATATTCCATTGCCATATCCCGCTACTGTTCCCCGTTTCGCCATATACGTGATGCCATCCTCTGCCCACTTTGAGTGCTGCAGATCCACAAAACGTTCTTCCGCAGCTGCACTCGCCGCCCCTATCAGCATAGAGCCGAGAACGCCACTAATAATCGTCATCCATTTTATGTGCAATTGTTTCACTCCTGTTGTTATTCTTTGGATGAATAGACGCTACTACGGTATAGTTTGTTGCGTTTTCATAGTTCTATGAAATTATATTCAGGTAATGACTATCCCTTCACGCCACCAATCGTCATGCCCTGTACAAAGTATTTCTGTAAGAACGGATAGACCATCAGAATAGGAACACTCGCAATAATGGTCATGGTCGCTCGAATCGAGGTTGGTGTGACCGCCGTTGCATTGCTCTCGGCAGACTGATAAGCATCGCTCGCTGATGAAGTCGCTGAGGTCGTCGAAGTTTGCAGAATTTTCATCAATTCGTATTGCAGCGTGCTTAACTCTTTATTGGAAGAGTTGTACAGGAATACATCGAACCAGGAGTTCCATTGCCCCACGGCTACAAAGAGCGATACGGTTGCCATTGCGGGAATCGTTAGCGGCAGGACAACGCGGATAAATGTCGTGAACTCCCCTGCCCCGTCAATGCGGGCTGACTCCAGAATGCCTTCAGGAAGACCTTCAATAAAAGAACGGATGACAATCATATTGAATACACCGATTACACCTGGAATGATATATACCCAGAAGGAACCGATCAATCCAAGGTCTCGAATCAGCAGATAACCGGGGATCAACCCCCCGCTGAAATACATCGTGAATACAAAAAACATCGTAACAAACTTGCGAAGCACAAATTCCTGACGACTAACCGTATACGCAAGCATGGCTGTACAGAAGACGGACACCACGGTTCCAATGACCGTACGCAGAGCCGAGATCAGAGTTGCGTGATAGATATCCGATTCGCCAAAAATGTATTTGTAGTTGTCCAGTGTCCATACACGAGGCCATAGATATATTCCGCCCCGAATGGCATCATTTGCATTATTGAAAGATACGGCAATCATATTAACAAAGGGATAGATCGTCACAATCATCAGACATACCATGAAGATGATGTTAATGGTGTCAAACGCTCGATCCCCGGTGCTGCTATTCCGCAAGCGGGATGTGTTTCCTTTTCGCATGGCATAGGCCTCCTTTTAGAATAGTCTGCTCTCTCCCATTTTTTTTGCTATATAGTTTGCGGAGAAAAGGAAGATGAAGCTGACCACAGTTTTGAATATGCCGGCTGCTGTACCTAAGGAAAAGTTCCCCATCCCTAAACCATATTTCAGTACAAAGATGTCCAGATTCTCCGAATAGTCCATATTCATCCCGTTACCCAGCAGATACTGTGGTTCAAATCCGGATTCAAGAATACTTCCCATGTTCATGATCAACAAGATCACAATAACCGGTTTCAAGCCAGGCAGGGTGATATATAACATCCGTTTGAAGCGACTGGCTCCATCAATCTCGGCAGCCTCATATTGGGCTGGATCAATCGCCGTAATCGCTGCCAGATAGATAATGGTGTTCCAACCGACATCTTTCCAGACCTCAGTTGCCCCCAGAATACCCCAGAAGTATTCACCTTTCCCCATCCATAGTACCGGACTGTCAATCAGGTGAAGCTTCATCAGCAGCAGATTAATAATTCCGTCTGGTGACAGGACGGTTAATACAATGCTGGAAGCAACAACCCACGAAATAAAGTGAGGCAGATAACTGACGGTTTGCACAAAACGTTTAAATATGACATTTTTCAGCTCATTCAACAAAAGGGCCAGTGTAATTGCTGTCACAAATCCCAACACCAGTTTAATGGAACTCATGACGAGTGTATTTCTCAGCACCCGGTAAAAGGTATTGTCCTCAAACAAGATACTAAAATGGTGCCAGCCTACCCACTGCTGATCGGAGAAGGACCTCGCCGGTTTGAAATTCTGAAAAGCCATGGTCCATCCCCATAACGGCAGGTACTTGAAGATAAAAGCCCAGATGACAAAAGGAATACACATCCAGGCAAGCGTTCGTTGCTGCACAAGTCGCTTAAAGAACGAGTGTGCTCTGGTTCCCTTCGGACTCGAGGCTGGAGGCATCGAGTTAAGGGAGACATTAGGTTTCTCCACGGTGAACCTGCTCCTTTCCTGTGCTGTTATTCATGCGAGGAGATGCTCTGTCATCTTCTCCTGCGCATGTAACAGTTTGTTTTAATGCGTTCGTATTACCATTTTCCTGCTACACGATCCTTCACAACTTTGGTAATGGTCGCTTCATAACCAGCTTTGTCTAATTTGTTCAATTCAGCCATGTAGGCATCCCACAGCTTATCAAAATTCGATGGTGCTCCCAAGATCATTTCCGGTAAGTATTTACGTTGCAGATCATCCGATTTGGTGGTGAAGATCTGTTCAGGTGATCCTTGCTCAAGGGCGATGGACCATGCCGGGAACCATGGCCGCTCTTCCGGTTTATTAAATAATTCACTGAAAGTTTGGATACCGTAGGCTTCAAGGAACTTCTTGTCTCCCTCGGTGTAAGATGCAGCGGCTACTTCTGGCTGGTTGCCAGGGCTATAAGCGTTACCATCGGTAAGTGTAGATTCACCGCCATATCGCGGCCAGTCTGATCCGAAGTAGGTGAACCCGAATTTACGGCTCAGCTCCAGATCATCATGGGCTTTGCGTTGATCCTCATTCGCAAAATAGAACCTACCCTTTTCATCCACACTGTACGTCTCGTCCTTGATTCCCCATTGCACCAGAACCTGATTCTCTTCCTTCAGCAAATTATCGAAATATTTGATGATACGAACAGGGTCTTTGGCATTCACCGAGATACCTGTTGCATAGTTGTTGACGAAGCCGGGAGGATCAACATATTGATCCTTAATTCCTTCATCAAACACAATCGGAAGTGGTGCATAACGTTTCTCATCAATGCCTGCCGAGAGCAGGTTTTTCGATGCGTCTCCAACCTGCCAGCCATAATTGAAGTACCCTAACACACGACCCGAAGTCAGCTTGGCCAAATACTGGTCTTTGTTCATCGTAAAGGATTCCGGATCAAGCATGCCTTGAGCATTGATCTCATTTAACTTCTGAATCCATTTTTTCTGGGCATCTGTTCCGGCGACGACTGTCGCCTCATGGGTAGTCATGTCCACCATGACACTGCCATCGTTCGGATAACCGGCAAGATGCATCGCTGGATTTTGCAGCGTGAAGAAGTTATTGGCCACACCCGCAAGTGACACAAATCCGATTGTCTCTGCACCGTCGACAGTTGGATGTTTTTCCTTATAATCCTGAATCAGATCAAAATATTCATCCAGTGTAGTAATCTTGGGATAGTTAAACTCCTTGAGCACAGATCGCTGAATCCAGAAAGCTCCTCCGCCCACATTTGGGCTACCTGAATACTCACCCTGATTAGCCGTATAAGGCAGAGCATAGATTTTTCCGTCTTCTGCATTTTTCATTTTATCGAAGTATGGTCCATATACCCTTTTGATATTAGGGCCGTATTCCTCAATCAGATCATCCAGCGGAATGTAGGCCCCGGCATCCAGTAACTTGGACATCTCACCACTGGAGCTAATGACATCAGGATAGTCTCCACTGGCAATCATGACACCGGCTTTTGTAGCACTATCACCTACCAGATATTCCAACTTCCAGTCCACACCTGTTTGCTCTTGCAACGCTTTACCGATTGTTGTTTCGCTTGCCAGAGCATCCTTCTTGCCTGGAGAGAACATGTAATACGAGTACGTGACTGGACTGTTCTCATCATCACCTGTGGCTGAAGGCGCTGATGACGAACTGTTCTGACTGCACCCAGCCAGCAAAACTGTTAGTAATACAGCTAAACCCGCTGTTCTAAATTTTGGTTTTAACATGTGAATATTCCCCCGTTCCGTGTGTTCTCTTATGGATTACACTCACCATTTGCCAGCTACACGATCCTTAACTGCCTGTGTTATCGTAGCTTCGTATGTTTTCTTGTCGAGTTGATTCAATTGACTCATATATTCATTCCATGTGTTCTCGAAAGTGGACGGCGAATCCATAATCATTTTGGGTAAATATTTCTTCTGGAGGTCTTCTGCCTTGGTGATGAAAATCTGTTCCGGAGAGCCCTGCTCCAGTGCGATGGACCATGCAGGAGACCAAGGACGCTCATCCGGCGTGCTGAATAATTCTGTAAATGTCTTCACACCATATTTCTCTAACAACAGCTTGTCACCGTCCGTGTAGCTAAAGGTAGCCACCTCTGGTTGATTGCCTGGTCCATAGGCGTTGCCATCCTCCAGTACGGAGTTATTCCCGTAACGAGGCCAGCTGTAGTTAAAATAGTCAAAGCCGAACTTACGACTTAATTCCGGATCTTCATGTGCTTTGCGTTGGTCATCATTTTCGAAATAAAATCGGCCCTCATCATTCACACTATATGTCTCGCCCTCAATACCCCATTGAACCAGAATTTGGTTTTCTTCCTTGAGCAAATTATCAAAATACTTAATAATTCGCACGGGATCTTTGGCATTTACGGTAATTCCGACACCATAGTTGTTCACAAAGCCTGGCGGGTCCACATACTGGTCTTTGACGCTGTCATCAAATACGATCGGTAGAGATACGAATCGTTTGTCGTCAATACCAGCCTTCTTAAGGTTGTTCGATGCGTCTCCAACCTGCCAGGAGTAACTGAAATATCCCAGCACCCGACCGGACGTCAACTTGGCGAGATACTGATCCTGGTTCATAGTGAAGGATTCGGGATCAAACATCCCCTGTGCATTAACCTCGCTCAGCTTCTGAATCCATTGTTTCTGATAGTCAGATCCGGCTACCAGTTTGGCTTCATGGTTCTGCATATCCACCATCACACTGCCATCGTTTGGATAACCTGCCAGATGCATGGCCGGATTTAGCAGGGTGAAGAAGCTGCCCGATTCACCCGCAAGTGTAGCGAAGCCGATGGTTTCTTTTCCATCGATCTGCGGATGCTTTTGCTTGTATTGCTCAATCAAGTCAAAATATTCGTCCAGCGTTTTGATCTTGGGGTAGTTAAACTCTTTCAGCACAGCACGCTGAATGTAGAAGCCGGTTTGGAAGTTAGGCTCTGACACATAACCGATGTTGGCAGTGTATGGCAAGAAATATATCTTTCCATCCTCCTGTCTGAATTTGTCCATATAAGGCCCGTATACTCGCTTGATGTTAGGCCCGTATTGATCGATCAGTTCATCCAGCGGGATAAAAGATCCTGCATCCATCAACTTGGCCATTTCACCACTGGAGTCGATGATGTCGGGGTAATCCCCACTCGCAATCATCACACCTGCCTTGGTTGCACCGTCACCGACCAGATATTCCATCTTCCAGTCAACGCCTGTTTGTTCCTGTAGCTTCTTGCCAATGGTCGTGCTGCTTGCCAGAATGTCCTTCTTGCCACCGCCAAACGTGAAATATTTAAAGGTGACCGGGGTGTTGTCATTACTGTCAGGATAAGAAGCTTCCGGGCTGGCTTTATTACAACCTGCCAGGGTTACAGCCAGTAAAATGGCCAGACCTGTTATAATGTTTCTTTTTCTAAACATGTAGCAAATGCCCCCTTAAAGTATTGTTTGTGTCTTTAAGCCTTCTCAATATATCAAGATAGCGCTTTCAAAGTTACCCATGAAAGTGTACCTCCTACTTTGAAAAGTATATCCCTCATATTTAGTCGCCTGGCATGGCTGATGGATCAAGTGGAAGCTTAATTTGGATATGCGTTCCTTCTCCTTCCCGTGTCTGGATGTCGAATGAAAACTGATTTTTATAACAAAGTTTTAAGCGACTATACGCATTTTTCATGCCAACATGCTCTCCCATATCGGTGTTTTGATCCAGGTAACTTAGCAACTCTTCCAATTTCGCTTTTGACATCCCTATACCGTTATCCGTTAGTCTGATATGGAGCTGGTCATTTTCCATTAAAACGAAGAGTTGAATGATACCTACACCCGGAGACGATTCAATTCCATGAATACTTGCATTCTCAACAAAGGGGAGGATAACCATCTTGGGGATTCGGTACATCAGTACCGCAGGATCTGCTTCAATGTTGTATTGGAGTTTTTCGCCAAAGCGGTATTTCTGAATTTGTAAAAAACTCTCGATGAGTTCCAATTCTTCCTTCACTGTCACATCATTCTGATTCCAACTAATCGACTTGCGAAACATCTTGGCCATGTTATGCACGATTTTGGCAGTCTCTTTCTCGCCTTTGATGAGGCTCCGCATACGTACCGACTCCAGGGTATTAAACAAAAAATGTGGGTTGATCTGACTATGGAGCGCATGAAGCTGTGCTTGCTGCTGCTTTAACTCCAGGTCTTTCTTTTGGATGTCGGCGAGATATACCTCATGAATCAGGTTATGGATCGTCTCGGTCATTCGATTAAATTCCATCGTGAGTTGACCTATTTCATCTCTTGCATCTTCAGGCGGAATCGTCTGGAAATTCTGTGTTTTTACTTTTTTCATATGTTTCAGAATGCGCACCAGCCTGACATGGATGGTTCTGGACATAGCCGCGATGATAATAGTAGGCAGGACAAAATTAATGCAAGCTAGCCATACGACGAAGGAACGGGACTTCCGCACCTCCTTCAACACAATTTCTTCATCCATCACCCCTTGCAGGGACCACCCTTCCAGATAGTTAATGCCTGTATAGGTAAGTTCAAAGGGAATCATTTTGTTCGGAAACTGGATCTCGCTGTAACGTTTCCCTATCTGAGCTTCTTCTGGTGCATTATCATTTGAAAATTGGATGTGTCCTCCCGGATCAAGAAGATACATTTTTCCGTCAAATCCGCTGTTGTGAAAATACTGCTTGATCATATCCATGTTCAGGTCAATTTTAAGTAACTGCTCTCTCCCCCCAGTGTCCAGATTGTCGAGCCGTTGAACCAGACTTAACATCTGATCCGATGAGATCAGTGCCGGATAAGGGGCGGAGTATCCCTGAAATTGAACGTACCAGTCCGAGTTGCGGACATCGTCAGTTAAACGATCAATATAACCGGAAGATAAAATGGTAGAATTATCGGTATACACTTGATACCAGCGAATCCCTTGATTCAATTGACTGGAGAATTGCCCTTTTAGGTACGAATTATAAGCGTCAATGTACTCAAAATGACTGCGAAACGAACGGGAGATGGTGTCATTGAATACGGGATCAGTGTATAACGAATAAGAAAGACCGACGCCTTGATCTATGGTTACCCGCAGGTCGTTCTTCAGATTGTTCAAGGCCATGCCGGCATCACGAGTTTTCTGACTACGAATATTGGCGGATGTGACATTGTAGAACACCACATTGGTGACAACGATGGGAATAAACACAGACAGGACATACATGAGCAGTAGCTTATCTCGAAGCTTCATGTAATTCAGGTTCCATCTTGGCATTGTGCACCTCGCTGCTCATTTCCCATAAGGAAGTTACGATACTCTGTAGGTGATAGCTTAACAAGTTTCTCAAACTGTGTTACAAAGTAATCCGCATTCTGAAATCCTACGCGTGCAGCAACCTCGTACATTCTCAGATCCGTCTGGCGCAGTAACTTCTTCGCTTCATGAATCCGCAGGTTCAGCAGATAGTCATTGAAATATTGATTGTAGCTTTTGCGGAATAATCGCCCAAGATAAACGGGGTTCATATAGAAGAGCGCAGCAATGCTTTTGAGATTGATGTTCTCGGTATAATTTGCATCAATATATCGTTTGATCTTGCTGATATCCCCTTTGGATTGTTCAATCCGCAAATGAGAGATATACTCCTCGGCTTCCTCCAGCGCGATGAGAAAAGCATTCTTCAATAGTCGTAAATTCCAACCTTCATGACTTTGTTGTGCCAACTCCTTCAGTTGCTGTAACCCTTCGTCATTACCACCCATCTCGTTGACTACAGCGAGAATACCCGTTATATAACGCAAAAGAGAACCCGATACAGCTTGGGGAGAAAATCGATTCATATGAAACAATTTGAATTTCTCTTCTACAATCTTGTTGTAAGCAGGCCTATTCCCCTCTTCCAGGCTCAAAATTAATTGATCCACCTCGTCCTGGTATACATTGAAAACAAACAGCGGTTTGTCCTTGATCTCCTTATAACGCACGACACCACCAGTTTCAGCATATTTATGCTTGGCTGCTTCTTCAGCCGCCGTAAGGGATTGTGGGACATCACCAATTTCTTTGACGAGTGTTCCTACGTAAAGACCGATATCCAGGTTAAACCTTTTGCTCAGTGTTATATGAATATTATGCAGTTTATCCTGTAACGCCGAGCCCCCTTGATGATGATCAGGCCACAACAGTAACAAAGCAAACGTGCCGCGTTTTTGCTCACTGATGAACATTTTGCACAAATTACTCTCCAGAGAATGTACTGCTTCACGTAGCTGTTCAATGGTAATTTTAATCTCATCTAATCCGGTCTGAAGTTCAATCAAAGTCATGAGCAGACTGGAGTTACGATTGATCCCAAGCATCTCGGCATATCGATGTTCATCCTCCATCTGTACATGGCCTTTGATCACATCCTCCAGCATGATGTTACTGGCTTGTCCCTCAGCCAAAAGAATATGTTTTCTTTTATTGCAAATCAGATTAGCCGACTTCTGCAACGTCGCCGTCAGTTCATCATCATCAATAGGCTTCAGGATATAGTCATGAACACCGTACCTGATTGCCTGCTGTGCATATTTGAAGTCATGATAACCACTGATGATAATGAACACAGGTTCCAGATGTGGCATTTTCTCTACGGCACGTATCAGTTCCAGTCCATCCAGGATTGGCATACGGATATCTGTTATAATCACGTCTGGTTGCAGGCATTCAATCAGATTTAATGCCTCAACACCGTTTTCTGCCTCTCCGATAATCTCCATATTAAGATCATTCCAATTTATGAGTTCATACAGCCCCTTTCGTACATACATCTCGTCATCTACCAGTAATACTTTTAACATCCGTGTGTCCCCTTTCCTCCAACGAAAATAAACCGCCGGTAGCATCTCTCCCTATCGGCGGCATCTAATATGGTGACTGTTGTAGTTATTGCAAAATAAATCATTCATGTCGCGTATAATCCCAATAGTCGCCAACAAGGCCTTCGATGATCGAGCCACTGGCCCATGGCATCAGGCAAAACCAGGTGCTGGCTGGTGTACCATCCGCATATTTTTCAGTGACCAGTCCTTCCGAATGACAGAAGCGTTCAGACATCCATCCTTTTTTGCCATAGCCGAATTCTTGATCATAACGATTATAGGTCTGACAACCCCACCCGATGGTATCCATCATGCTAGGATGGTTACATTTTATAGGTTCACGTCTGCAATTTCATTGCACAAACAGCTATATTTATTGCGCGAAACGACAAGGAGGTCATATATCTGATATGAATGAGACTTCAGAATACCTGTTTGATAAATTTTATTTGCATTAAGCAAAACACGCCAACTCTTGCCTATATCTTATCTCAGCAAAGAAAAAGAGCGAATTCGCCCGGCAATTTTGTCAGCCGGTTTCGCTCAGGTAATCGGTAACTTCTTATTGATTGTTCCAGTTATTTCCTTTTAATTCAATCATAGAATTGGGGCCAAGAAAGGTTAATTCTATCTTTTGGTCCAGATAGGATACGGTAACTCTGGATTCTGCAATAGAGCGAATTCTGGTATTTAATAGACGACCATTTTCCCATTCCAGATCTATTTCAAACCCGCCACGAGCCCGAATACCACGAATATATCCTTTTGGCCACGCTGCTGGCAAAGCAGGTAACAATCTGATTACTTCGTTATGGCTCTGGAGAAGCATCTCTGCTATACCTCCAGTACCTCCAAAGTTCCCATCAATTTGAAATGGAGGATGGTCACAAAACAGATTGGGTAACGTGGAGGAACGTAGAAGTTCCGCGATGTTATCGTATGCAAGTTCCGACTCCTCTAATCGTGCCCACATGTTGAGAATCCACGCCCTGCTCCATCCTGTGTGTCCACCACCGTGTTCCAATCTTCTGTCGAGTGTTACGCGAGCTGCTTTGGCCAGATCAGGCGTTGATTGCAACGTAATTTGTGTTCCAGGATGCAAAGCGAATAAATGGGAAATATGTCTGTGTCCAGGTTCCATTTCATCATAATCGTTACTCCACTCTTGGATCTGACCATGTTTTCCAATGGAGGTCTCCGGTATTTTGGTTAAAGCACTACGGAGTTCTTCTCCGAATTCCTGATCTTCTTGCAAGATCCGGGTACTTTCAATGCAACGCGTGAAGAGTTCTTTAATAATCTGATTGTCCATTGAAGCACCAAAACATAAAGCCCCCGACTCTCCATTATCTAATATATAGCGATTTTCCGGTGAGGACGAAGGACATATTACCCAATTACCGGAAGGATCCTCTATTAGATAATCCAGAATAAACATAGCCGCATCTTTCATCGTGGAGTAAACTTTTTTGAGAAACTGAACATCCTTATTGTATTCGTAGTGGTCCCACAGATGTAATGAGAGCCATGCTCCTCCCATGGTCCAAAACGTCGATGTCATGCATACATCCTGCGGAGCAGCGTCTGCCCAGATATCCGAATTGTGATGAGCAACGAACCCCTTGCAACCATACATCATGCTAGCGGTTTCTTTTCCTCGGACTTGCAGTCGATCTATAAAATCAAACAATGGAACGTGACATTCAGACAGATTGCAGCTTTCTGCAGGCCAGTAGTTCATCTGTGTATTAATATTAATTGTATATTTGCTATCCCATATAGGAAGCATGTCTTTATTCCATATCCCTTGAAGATTTGCCGGTAAAGAACCTGGTCGGCTGCTTGAGATAAGCAGATAGCGACCAAATTGAAAGTATAGACTCATCAGTTCCGGATCATGCTTACCAGCTCTAAGCCGTTCAAGGCGCTGATCGATTGGAAGTTCGGAACATATAACATCTTTATTTTCATCTTCGAGATGTATATCCATCTTTTCGAGTAAGGATTGATAGTCCGAGATATGATCGGCCAGCAGTTCACTATATGGCTTTGCTGAAGCAGCCTCAATTCTTCGGAGGCACTCCGCTTCAAGTTGTTCCTTGGGTACTCGGAAATCTGTGCAAGCCGAGATTAGAATAGTCGCTGAATTACCATCTTTCAGAGAAAGCTGACCGCTTGAATAGTGAACCTGTCCTCCTTCAGATATAAGGCGAATCCCGCAACAAAATCGAATTCCTTTTTCTCCCCCACTTCTACCTCGGATAATCAAATTATTAGTTCCACGCTTTTCAATCCGGTCCAGATAGGATTGGAAACCAACAGGATGCTTAAGAATATCGGAATATCTTGTTGATTCCAGAACAGTTCCCCTGCCAAAAATAGTGGAGAAAGATAACTTTCCAGGTATGCTAGATTTGAGATGAACAACGAGCACTTGATCCGGGTAGCTAGCAAAATAATCACGGCTGTAAATGGATTGATCAGCGGTATAATTCACGTTTACCTTGCCTTGTTCCAGATCGAGATGTCTTTGATATCCATTCGGTTCATGTTCACTGTGATCCATAGCGATGTAGAAGTCCCCTAATGGCTCATAATGCCTTTGCCCGTCAGGAATACCTACCAGAGTATCTGCTGCGAGTTCTTCTGCTTCCCTAATCTTTCCGTCAAAAATCAGGCTTCTGATCTGAGATAAAGATTCAAGTGCTTGAGGATTATTCCGCTGCATCGGCCCACCATACCACAGACTATCTTCATTAAGCTGAATTCTCTCGATCTGTATTTTCCCAAAAATCATGCCTCCAAGAGTTCCATTTCCGATAGGCAATGCCTCTTCCCATGTTCCAGCAGGTTGAATAAACCAGATATTTTTGGTCTTCACGTTAAAACCTCCAACGAATTATAATTCCTCACATTTTTATGTTTAGTGTGTTCCGTTTGTCTGTTGTTTCAGTGTACTGTAATCTCATGAACATCTAAATGAACAAAATTAACTTGAATTATCACAATCCTATCCCAGCATTAGAGGTGTTTAATCGTAAATTCCGAAACTGCCAGTACAAGTTCTTGTTCTGTTTAAGGAAGTAAAGGTATTGGCAATAAAAAAAGCCGCTATAATAGCGACTCTGTTTCGTTCATTCCATTTAGTTAACGTGAAAAACTTGACTTAAGTTATAGGATATTTCGCTCCATTTGTTGCATCAATTGCCTCAAGATCAGCCGATCTTCCGAAGAAATGAATTGAAGTAATTTCTTTTGCTGCTCTCTCCATTTATGCTCAACCGGTTTTTCTAATTCTTTGCCCTTATCGGTTAGAAAGATACGCAGATTCTTGCATCTTGTACATCACGTTTACGATATATAAATCCGTTCTGCTCCAGTGATTTGACCATGTTCGTAACCGTTGGTGGTTCGCATTTCATATGTTCACTTAGTTGCATCTGTGTTACCCCATCACCCAACCACAACCGATACAATAAATTATCTTGTCCTACATAGAGATTAAGTTCCCGAAGAGATTCACTATAATTTCGACGCATTTGGGAGGAAATTCGATCTAAGGACTGTCGAATATCACAATCTACTGCATCTGTCATGAACGATCCCTCCCTAGCATCCGAATTATATTTAGCAGACTAAATGTATCATGGGGATATATAGGTGTCAATTCACCTTTGGTAACAATGAAACCAAAGTCTTGGAAAAATGAAATTAATGGCCTTTTGCAGCTTGGCTCGCCATATCGTTAAGTTGCGTTACAAAAGCTCCCTCATTCGGACCTTGATTATCACGAATCATTTTCGCTTGTTCCACGAGAACTTCTTCAGCATCCGTACCGAGTAATCTTATTGTTTCTTTAATGAATGCTTCAAGTGGCATCGCATGTGGATCGTCACTAAGATCTGCCATGAGTTCTGTTTGAACCCCAGGTGGTATAATTTCTAATACTTTTACTGTTGTATTTTTAAGTAAATAACGTTGTGATAAGGTATAGGAATGGAGCGCTGCTTTGGTAGCGGAATACACTGCAGTCGCTGCGTACGGAATAAACCCGATTGAAGAAGTCGTATTAATGATCACAGCTTCTTCTTTAGACTTCAAATGTTCAATTAATGAAGACGTCATTCGAATTGGTCCAAGCAAGTTTGTTGAAACCGTTGAAACCAGAACCTCTTCGTCAATCACACCCGCAGCCTCATCGAAAAGCATGATGCCGGCGTTATTAAATAAGACATTCAAATCAGGGAAGTCCCGAATAAGTTGCTTAGCCGTTGCCTCGATACTGGAAAGATCCTGTATGTCCAGTTCAACTGCAGACATTCCGGGATTAGCACTAAGTACTTCCTCCAGACGCTCTTTTCTTCTACCCGAGATGATTACTTTGTTTCCAAGCTTGTGTAAAGCTTCTGCCAATGCACGTCCAATTCCTGAACCGCCACCTGTAATGAAGATCGTGTTTCCTGTAAGTTTCATTATAAAATCCCTCCAATATTTAGTTTTCTTAATCACTTTGAAGTTTTATTATTTACACTGTTAGATGAAATCAGTACTTACTATTAACCTTGCACTTTAAATTCTTTGAATGGACTAACCACCTTCTTAGTATTATACTATTACAACAATAGTTGCTTTAGTAGTTCAATTGTATCCGGAACATCATCGAAGAACAACCAACAATGCGAGCCTTTTGTTGGTTTAAAAAAGGGAGATAGATTCATGGGACTTAAAGTAAGAAATATTCGTACAACCCGAACAAGAGAATCCATTTTCGAGTCACTTTTTGAACTGATGGAAGAAAAAGATTTTGATAAAATAACAATACAAAATTTAACGGAGCGAGCCCAAATCAATAGGGCAACATTCTATGCTCATTTCCAAGATAAATATGAATTGTTGGATGAGATTATAAAAAAATCAGCGGAAGAACTTATTCAACAACATACTAATGGTGTGTGTGCATTTACCAGAGACAATATGATGCACTTGGTATTCGCAGCATTTGAGTATCATCAACAAGTCAAAAAGAAATGTCGACGGAACTATAATAAAATTATTCCTCTTCTCTCTTCAAAATTAGTCATTGCACTAAAGCATTATTTGGATCTTTGTATGCAGGACATAAACTCTGATGAACGTACTTTGTACGCACAAATCTATGCTAACATGATTAATGAAGCAGTTACTCTGCATACTGCTGAACAAACTAAACTAACAGAACGAAGTATAGCAGAGCATATTGTGCGAATGATGCACCAAAACTAAACGAAAAAGGAGCAACATTAGTAACAGCAGCTACTCATATTGTTCTCACGTTTTGAGGAGGCATCAAATGCATCTGTCATGAATTATGCCTTCTTCATCAGAGTGATTTATCATACTTAATAAGTTACAGTCGTCAGTTTACCTATTATGGACAACTCTAAAGTTCAGGAAGTTTGGATTTATCGTAAAGCTTATTTTTTGGCAAAACCTTGCTTGTTCAAATAGGCCATCATTTGCGGCTGAATACTTCTCTCGAGGTGATCCTGGATATGGTCACTCCATCCTTTTACTTTTTTTACGGTGAAAGGAGCTCTCGTCGGACGATTTTCATAATACTTCAGCATGGTCTCATCATAGATTGCTAATTTCTCTTGATCCATTGGTTGGTATTGATTATCAAGCAATACCATGGATTGAGGGAGCCGTGGTTTCAGTTCCGGCTTATCTCCAGCTGGATTACCGATACATAATCCCACCAGTGGGATAACATATTTAGGTAAATTCAATACGTCAGATAGTTCGCTAATATTGGCTCTGACCCCACCAATGAACACTCCGCCAAGTCCCATCGATTCGGCCGCGGTTAACGCATTTTGTGCCATCAGGCCGGCATCGAATGAACCAATCAACAGAAATTCAATATATTCAATATCCACATCCGGAGCAATTTCATGATTTCGGTTGAAGTCTGCACAGAAGATCCAGAATTCTGCCGCTTCTTCAATATAGGGTTGATCGACACAGAGATGTCTGACTTTTTTTCGAAGAACTGGATCTGTGATGCGAATAATGGACACAGCCTGAAGAAGACTGAACGATGAAGTTTGATTCGCTGCCTGAAAGATTGCATCTCGTTGTTCCACTGTCAGAGGTTGAGATGTGTAAGAACGATACGATGTATGGTTATGAAGCAATTCGAGTGTGTTATTCATAAAAGCCCTCTCCTCTATCTATCTAGTTATTTCATTTCCCGTATTCCATACTCATAAGGAACACCCATATTCTCGCGTAGTGTTTTCCCTTCATATTCTCTATGGAACAGATCGCGTTCCTGCAAGATAGGTACTACCTGATTTACAAAATCTGCAACGCCATCAAAAGATACATCGGGCACGACTGAGAATCCGTCACATGCTTCAGCCAAAAACCATTCTTCCAAGAAGTCAGCAACCTGTGTAGGGGTGCCTGCAACGACCGGATGATAGTTGATGACCCCGTGAGCGAGAACATCCCGTACAGAGAGTCCTTCTTTTAATAACTTTAAGGCTCTCGGAGAACGTGGGTCCATGGGGTTGGCATATGCGTTTTTCAACAAGTCTGCCTCTAAAGGTTGATCTATAGCTACTGAGTTTACCGATAAGGGTAAACCAACCATGGATCCGAGGTAACTTACCCTACTGGGGATTTCCTGGGGATTGAAGCTCATAAGCTGTTTCCGACGATCCAGAGCTTCTTCCTCCGTTGAAGCCAGAGAAAACATAAAACCTGCAAACATTTTGATATCATCGGGGTTTCGACCGAAACGGGCAACACTTTGCCTTATGGCTTGTCTGTGTTCACGGGCAGACGTAATATCATAAGGATTGGCGTAGACTCCCGAAGCATATTTCCCAGCTAATTCTAATCCTTCATCTCCTCCCCCTGCCTGGAAAATAACTGGCTGCCCTTGCTCAGAGGGGGGAATGGGCAAAGGACCACGAGATGCATAATATTGACCCTGAAGGTTTATAGGCTGGATTTTGTCCATATCAGCAAATTCTCCTCCTTTTACATCTAACGTCCAAGCGTCTGGTTCCCAACTCCCCCACAAGGCCTGAACAATTTGTATGCTTTCATGTGCCTTGTCATAGCGTTCTTGGCGATTTTCAACCCGGGCACCGAAATTAGCCGCCGCTAGGGGGTCGGATGTGGTAACCGCATTCCATCCCACACGTCCATGACTGATAACATCCAGTGCTTTGAACTGACGTGCAATGTTGTAGGGATAATTAAATGTTGTAGAGAGGGTAGCAACAAGCCCGATGTGTTGTGTCTCTCTTGCTACTGCCATCAGTGCCAACATGGGGTCCATAGGGAACATAGGCGTCTGTGGGCCTAAATTATTGGATAATACTGGAGTGTCAGCGATGAAAATCATTTGAAATTTTCCTTGTTCAGCTAATTTAGCCCGTTCTACATAACTATCCATATTGGTGTAAGCTGCAGGATCCGTGCCAGGCATTCTCCATGCGCTAAATTCGGCTCCATAACCCGAAACCATCTGTAAAGCCAGTTGCATTTCACTTCTTTTTTTCATAACGATTTTCTCCTTCGTACTGGACAGGCACAGATATGTGTGCCCTTTCTATAGTGCGAACTAAGTATATTGATGGATCAGATTTTGTTCTGTTCAGTGAGGGTTATAGATATTGACGTTCACCGGTCTGAGCTGATTTCTCGACGGCATCCAGTAACTGATGAAGTTTCACCGCATCCGCGAAAGTAGGTGCTAAGGTAGTACCTTCTTGAATATCTTTGGCGAACTTACGATAAGCCTGAGCCATGTTCAGAACAAATCCGGAGTCGTTATATAGAGAATGTGGAGCCGAGTAATAGGCATCGGGAATGGTTAGTTCACGAAGCTCGTTGTCCGTAGATCCTGCACCGCGTAATTGGTGTGATCCGAATTGAATGGATGCAGGTGCATTCAGCACGATCGTTCCTTTGTCTCCGAAAATTTCTAGTGTTAGTCCTGTCTGATGTTTAACTCCACCTTGAATATGAACGCTGGCTGCTGCCCCATTAGTCAATTTTCCAGTAATCATGATCTGATCATCCGTTGTTTTCTTGATGACTTTCTGAATATCTACCAATTCAACTTCTGGAAACTGTTGAGCTGTGGTAGCAGACAATTCTGTAAAGCCCCCAAGCATGTAAGTGAAGGCATCCAGATTATGGCCCCCTACAATGGTCAGCAAGTTCCCTCCAACTTTCCGGTCAAACAAGTACGCACTCGACTTGTCACCAACGCCACCCATGCCATCAATGGAGATCTTCAAATTGGCAGATAACACTTTACCCACATAACCTTCTGTCAATAAATCTTTTACATATTGAACGGCCGGGGCTTGTCTAGCCTGTAATCCAATCGCATTTGGCAGTTGTGCGGACGCTACCCATTCCTGCATTTCCAAGGCTTCATCTGTATTAGAACCTAGTGGCCATTCACAATAGATTGGTTTGCCAGCAGGCACAACAGCTTTAACGGCGTTATAATGTTCCTTGACGTTAATACTGACAACGACCATATCCACATCAGGATGCTTAGCCAACTCCTCCATATTATCAAAGCCGTGATCTGCATAGAAAGCTTCTGCGCTTTTCTTTGCACTCACCATATTACTTGTCCCAACCGCTTTAAGCTCGAACTCATCCAAATGCTCAATAGCTGGAATATGTGTACCACTCGCCCACCCGTTATTAATTGATGCTCCTATGATACCTGTACGAATTTTTTTACTCATTGTTAAACATCTCCCTTGTTAAAATTTACAGTATGATCGAATATCAGTTTGTCTCCAGCCCTTATATATCTAATCAACACTATCCCAAGTTCCTTCTACTTGCTGTCTGCACTTATCAGTCACTCATTTCTATGATATATTTATTTAGCTTGCTAATTATTCAATCGAGATAACATTATTATTCTTTCACATTTTAGGTAAACTAAAATTGTTTTGGTGTTGACACCATCATAGGTGTATTTGTTTTGTTAGCAAAGAGGGCAATTTAAATGAACATAGTACATCTTTTTGTACCTTTGGATCAGGAGTGATATGAATGAGAGTTTGCAACGAAGGATTTGATAAAGACTTTATAGATGGAAAAAGTGACATGTACGCCATAGCTTTTACTCAGAATGTCCTTTCTGGGCGTTGGAAATATTTTATCTTATGGTACCTAAAAGACGAAACACGTCGATATACGGATATCAAAAAATTTCTTGGAGATCTGTCTCAAGGCTCCCTCACAAAGCAGCTTAAAGAGTTAGAGAATGATGGTGTTATTCAACGTGATGTATATCCGGAAGTTCCTCCGCGAGTTGAGTATTCGTTAACAGACAAGGGAATGAAGTTACTACCGATCCTTGAAAAGATGGAGGACTTCGGCAAAGAATACGGCTAAGCAACTTAAACTAGGCTTCCATAATACTTATCTTTGTTAAAGGGGGGATGATATGTTTTTCTTCTTTTTTTTCTCCTTGCTTTTAGTACTGTTCTGACTATCGCCTCTTTTCGACTTCTCCTTATTTAATAAAATCCAAAAAAGCCGCTAATATAGCGGCTCTCAATCGGGCCTTACTCTGGTCCCTCTCAATATTGTGGTATCAACATTAATCCTATGGTTTAATATTAGCTTGCTGACCATCAGGAGCCACCGACTTATCGTCCGTCTTCACACCCCTGCGCTTCTTGTACCCTTTAAATATGGAATACCCCACTATGATTAAGATAATCGGCATTCCGTACAGTAATGAGGAGAAAACGTATTTTTTCTTATGTTAATTGTATAGACAAATAAAGTTGCTATTGTAGCAACTTTATTAAAAGACATTTTTAGATTTCTTAAACATTTTCAGGCTCATACATTCCGTAACCATTCTTGCCATTCTTTTTAATCTTGTACATGGCTCCATCCGCATGTCTCAGAAGTTCGGAAGGCTCCTGTCCATGCTTGGGAAATAGGCTTATACCAATACTCATCGAAAGGTTGATATAGTTTCCGGCAATTTTGAAATGGGTACTGAATGCAGCTTCCAATCTTTTGGCGATGACTTCAGCATCGTGATCATCTTTCAGATGGCTTAAAATGATGAATTCGTCCCCGCCAAGCCGAGCTACAGTGTCCGCACTTGGAATTGTTTCGCTTAATCGCTTTGCCATTTCCAGCAACACTTGATCGCCAACATGGTGTCCATATGTATCATTCACTTGTTTAAACCCATCAGCATCCACAAACATGACGGCTAGTTTGCTATGGTTTCTTTGGGCATTACTGATGGCCCAGGCAAGACGGTCATTATAAGCAAGACGATTAGGCAGACCTGTAAGCGGATCATGCAAAGACAAATGCTTGCTGATTTTCTCGGAGATTTTGATTTTGGCGTACTCCGTCTCCAATTCTTTGATCAGATTTTTAAGTTTATATACCCTGGTATTGGTGTTTGTCATGTCAGTAATCTGAATAAGGGCATAACTACGATCTTCATGATAGAGCGGTTCAACATGCATATTTTGTCTGAATAATTGTTCATCCTCTCCTTCATTAGGAAGAATGAAGGCCTTATGTAACGCGCTTGAGCAAAATCTGCTCTGTCCATGATACAGCGCATTTTGCAAAATATTTAGATACATATTTGATTTAAACCGTGGGCAGACCTCAAGCAGATTCAAGCCTACTACCTCTTCTACACTCTTGCCAGTAAAGCGCTCCAACCAGGCATTCCACACAACAACTTTCAAATGCCTGTCCACGATCATGATTCCCATATGGGCTTTGTTCAAAGCTTGTGAAATAAGATTATCCATTGTCCGCCTCCAACAAAGCGTCCATTTTGGCCAGCAGGCTCGATATGGAGTTCATACTTAATGCTATGACAATGATACCTGTCACATCCGTATCGGCAAGTAAAAACGAGGTATGTAAAACCAGGACATAGACTTCATTCTGAAGCAATATTTGTTGATCGGAATTGGTGACATAGATCAGTTCAATATCAGGCAGGACGTATTCCAGTTTGATCTCCAGGAAATTACCGAATTCTCCAATAATGGCGTTAAGCAGGACATTGCTAACTTCCTTCAAAACGTCCAAATCCGTATCCATCAGGTTCGGATCGTTCGGTATAACGCTCTCACCCAGTTCTCCAAGACAAATGTTTGCCAATACTTTAGCCTGCTCAACAGGAAACATCAGAAATGCTTTCCCCTGAAATTCGTATCCAAACTGTAAGGATGACCTAAACAGGTGACCTTCACTAAAGAAAATGTTGTATCTTCGATCTCCAGGATCAACATCGGATATGGAGATTAGTTCCACTTCCGGAATATTCAAAACGATACGCTTGTCTACAATCTCTGACAACATGTTAGCCGCTTGTCCCACGTAAACGTTCACTAGTTCAGTAAGCAAATCCTTCTGTAAATCATTCAGCATGATAGGCCGCCTGAATCAGTTGAATCATGGTAGTTGCCTTCTCTGCGGTTAACGGTTTATTCAAAAAACCAGAAATGCCTAGCATTTCAACTTCATCCCTAGTTGTCTTCTGAATATCTGCAGATAAGATAATAATTTTGACATTGCTATCCGTTTCTCGAATCATTCGAAGCATTTCTTGTCCGTTCAAACCAGGCATCAGCAGGTCGGTGGTTATAAAATCAGGTTGAAACTCCTTGAATAGGTTGTATCCTTGCTCTCCATTGTTAGCAATCTGAATCTCGCATTCGGGTATATGATCAACAATCAGCTTTGTGAGCAATTTCTGTACGAAAATGGAGTCTTCTACGATTAATACTTTCATTTTCTCTTCAGTCTCCTCGATAAAATGGTAAGAGCTCGGGATGGTCAGGCGCTGTGGACAGTTCTTGATAAAGGGCTTTCGCGCGCAGTGGCACCCTGAAAAGAGACTGACAGGTGAATCAAGTAAATATAAATTATAGTAACTTTGATTTAATTGTCAACAACATTATTGAATAGATTAGATTCGTTTACAATTGACATGATATAGCGTGCGTCTGTAAAACATGAAAAAAACGGTCACCATAGTGACCGTTTTTGATCGGTTATCTGCAACTGCATCTAAGTTTACTCTTTTACCCCACCAAGCTGCAAGCCATGAACGAAATACTTCTGCAAAAATGGATATACGACTAAGATGGGTAATGCGGCAACAATCGTAATCGCTGCCCGAATAGATACAGGTGTGACCATGTTACGCGCAGCACCAAGATCTGCACCATTGGCAACGGCTGCACTGCTATTGGAATTCATAGAAGATGATAATAGTTTCATCAACTCATATTGCAGCGTGCTTAGGTTTTGTTTGGAAGATGCATACAGAAACGTATCAAACCAAGAATTCCATTGACCGACTGCAATGAACAGGGCAACAGTAGCCAGAACCGGTTGGCACAGCGGTAGAATAATGGATATGAATGTTCTGAAATCTCCAGCACCATCAATTTTGGCGGATTCGATCAATCCCTCAGGTAGTGTCTGGATATAGGTTCGAATAACAATCATATTAAAGGCACTGATCAGCCCAGGAATAATGTACACCAGGAAGTTGTTTAACAAATGCAAATCTTTCATTAGGAAGTAAGTTGGAATAAGACCTGCACTAAAATACATCGTAAGAACAACGGTAATGGTAATGGGCTTTCGTAATATATAATCTTTTCGACTTAGTGTGTAAGCCAGCATGGAGGTTAAGAATAGACTTAAAACTGTCCCCAAAACCGTTCTCGCCACAGATATACCAAAGGCGCTGAAGATGGTCCCTCCTGCAAATACTGCTCTGTAGTTCTGATCTGTCCATACGCGAGGCCACAGATAAATCCCACCCCGGATGGTGTCATTACCGGCATTGAATGATACGGCGAGTGTATTCACAAACGGATACAGGGTAACAATCGCGATTGCGATCATCAGTATACCATTTAACGTATGGAAGACAATCGGTTCAAGCCGAGATTTATTGATTCCCATCTCTAGTCCCCCTTATATTAATCGGTCTTCCCCGAGCCGTTTGGAAATTGAATTCGCCGCAAAGATCAGCGTGATACTAACTACTGTTTTGAAGATACCTGCCGCAGTAGCCAAAGAATAATTCCCGATCTGTAGTCCGTATTTCAGGACAAATATATCTATCGTCTGTGACCAGTCGACAACCACACCATTACCTAACAGATACTGAACCTCGAATCCAGCTTCCAAAATCCAGCCCATATTCATGATCAGCAAAATGATAACAATGGATTTGATTCCGGGTAAGGTCACATACAGCATTTTCTTATATCGGTTCGCACCATCAATCTCTGCCGCTTCATAGAGGGAAGGATCGATAGACGTGATGGCCGCCAAATAAATAATGGCATTCCAGCCAACTTCTTTCCATACATGGGATGCGCCTACAATGCCCCAGAAGTATTCCGGAACGCTAAGCCACATGATAGGTTCTTGAATGATATGCAGCTTCATGAGTACCACATTCACAATCCCACCATCTACAGATAGTGAACTTGCTACGATACCTGTCACAATAATCCATGAGAGAAAGTGAGGTAAATACGATATTGTTTGAATCGTTCGTTTATATAACTTATGTTTGATCTCATTAAGTAAAATGGCAAATATAATTGCTGTCGCAAATCCGAGCACCATATTGATTACACTCATCGCAATGGTATTACGAAGCACGTTAAGAAATGCATCGTCTGTTAGCAAAAACTTAAAGTGTTTGAGCCCGACCCATTCCTGCTGGGAGAAACTCTTGGCAGGACTGTAATTCTGAAAGGCCATAACCCAGCCCCAAATGGGGTAATACGAGAATACGAGAATGTACGCAACGATGGGCAATGACATGAACATGAGTTGTCTTTGTCCGCGCAATCGTTTTAACAGTGGTGTTTTGGGAACGACTGTACGGGTGGTTTGCTCTGGTATGGCTCCAGGCGTGTTCGCCATCTTTCACTCCTCCTATTGGCTTGCAGCGACTTTAAGCATGATGTCCTCGGAAGGCACTCGCCTGAGTAATCCTTTGGTTGATACCTTCCGAGAGAATCATTGCCGCATTTTTTTATTTAACAGACCAGTTCTCGATTCTCCATTTCAGTTGTTCATTAATCCGGTCTTCATAGGATTTGACATCGATTTTCTTGTAAGCGTCTACATATTCAGTCCAAATGTTATCGAACTCATCCGGTTTTGACATGATTGCTTTAGGCAAGAATTTCAATGAAGTGTCTGTCATTTGTTTGTTCGCTACCGCAGCATCAGAGCCTTCTTTCAGATCGACCTGCCATGCTGGATAGTACACTGGATTTTCTGGTGCAGGAGAGAAGAAGTCACTCCACGTTTTGAAGCCATATGCATCCAGAAGTTCTTTATCTTCCGGTTTGAGGTTGTCATAGAATTCCTCAGGTTGGTTGATCGCTCCAATTGCATTGCCATCTTCAAATGTTCCTTCGAGCTTTGGTGCAGCAGCGTAGAAACCTTCAGCTTTGTTGACCAATCTCCATGCCGGATCATCCTGCTCTGTCCGTTGCTCTGGTGTACGATAGAATCTTCCCTCTTCATTCACCTGATAGTCTACACCCTCTTCACCCCATGACAAGAGCTTCTGGTACTTCTCGTCCATAAGCTTATCGAGGAATTTGATGAGTGCAACAGGGTCTTCGGCATCTTTACTGATACCAAAACCATTGTTCAAGTTAATGACCGGACGATCCAGATAATGATCTGTGATACTTGTATCATAGACAAGCGGGAAGCCTACGTATGTCTGGCCAATTTTCCCCTGTGCTACGAGTGGGTCTTCGCCGGCTTGGAAATTCCAGTGCTGGTCGAACATACTAAGCACACGTCCCGAAGAAATTTTGGCCAGATATTGATCGTAGTTCTGAACAAAGGCTTCTTTATCCAGCAATCCTTCATTATACAGATTGTTTAGTTCTTTATAATACCGTTTGGAGATATCTTTGTCGGCAAAAACGGTTGCGACTCCACTATCATCTACGACTACGCCCCCGTCGTTGGGGTGACCCGTAAGATGTTCAGGTGGGTTAAGCAAAGGGAACGTCCGCCAGTCTGAAGCCAATGTAGTGAAACCAATCGTCGGTTGACCATCAATCGTTGGATTCTTGGCTGCATAATCACGGATCAACTTTGTGAAATCATCCAACGTTTTAGGAGTCGGGTACCCGGCATCCTTCAGTATGGACTTTTGAATCCAGAATGCAGGACCAGAATAATAGTTACTAATGAACTCCCCTGTATACACTCCATAGTTAGGCAACCAGTAAATATGTCCATCACTGGAGTCTTTCATCCGGTTCCAGTCTTTACCGAAATGTTTCTTCAGATTAGGTGCATGCTCTTCAATGAGATCTTCGAGCGGAATAACCGCACCGGCTGATACCAATTTGGTATCTGCTGTGATCAAGTCAGGGAAATCGCCACCGGCAATCATAACGCCGAGCTTCTGTTGAAGATCACCCACAAGAAACTCCATCTCAAGATTAACGCCGAGTTCATCCTGGATCTTCTTGTAGATTCGGTTATCTTTAGCTGGCGCCTGATTTGGCGTTCCGATAAAGGCCGTGATGTTCAGTACCTCTTTCCCATCCTTTGTAGTTGCTTTCTCATTGTCACCGCTGCATCCTGCCAGTGCCAAACTCAAAGCCAGAACGAGTGATACGGAACCCCAAAGCTTCTTTTTCTTAAGTCCCCCCATGTACTTGCCCTCCTTGGAAGTGGTATGTCTTACTGTTTTTAGTATGAAGAAATGTATGCGGTTACAAAATATATATATTTAAGGTCCACCCCCCTGTAATTGCAGGTCTTATTCAGGAGGGGTTCTTCTTTTTCATGGATCAATTCGCATACTTTTGCCTGTATTCTACAGGTTTCATGGCTGTTCGTTTTTCGAAGTGTCTGAGAAAATGCTGGTAACTGCGGTACCCTACCTGCTCTGCAATCGCACTTGATGTTTGATTCGTCTGCTGGAGCAGACGCTTCGCTTCTTCCATTCTTAGATCATGTACTACCTCAATTACACCCTTGCCGTACTTTCGCAAAAAGGATTGCCCTAAATGGACAGGATTCACGTAGAATCGTTCTGCGAGCTCCTGGATTGTAAATGTCTCCCTGTAATGCATCTGCACATATTCAGCAACCGTCGCCTGAATGCCACCCATTTGCCTCTCCCGGAAAATAGCCAGTTCTGACTTGCATTGCAAACAGAAATGTTCCAGATTGTTAGCAACCTCTTCTATATTTCGATGGCCCTTCTCCAGAATTCCGCTCGCCAATTCGTTCATTAGAGCATTAGGTTCTCCTCCTAATTCTCTACACAGGGACAGTCCGCGGAATATAATGTGGGTAGAGAAAATATGTACAATCTCTGGCGCAGCCTTCATCTGTAGAAACAGTTCAAAAGCACTCCGAATCGCAGACGAGAGTTCCTCTACAGAACCGTTTTCAAGCAAATCGCAAATATGGTCCACTTCTGATAGCGTTTCCGGATCAAACTGCCAATTCTCCAGCTGAATATCTTCGGCAAACAAAAGACGTTCTTGATTAAAAAACAAATAACGCCCAACTTCCTGAGCGGAGCGGAAGGATTCAGATAAATGCTCCAGTTTGTTGATCGTTAATCCAACCGCGATATGAATATCTTCGCAGCCGTTATGTTGCATGTTGTTCATCAAACGCTGGGTAAAAACTTTAATTGCTTCAAATGTCCCATTTCTATCATTCGCTTCCTTCCCCCATACAAGTCCCAATGAGTCTCTTGTTCTGTCAATCACATAACAGCAAGTTGTTTCTTCAGCCGTTTGTTCGACTACTGAACAGACTTCCTGAATATCTCCCTGAAAGGCTATCCGCAGGTATGCCCAATGGGACTTGTTTAAATAAGGAAGGATCTCTGACATCTCTTGCTCCGATATATTCTGCTTATCCTTAATCAGTGCAGACAAAAACGCTTTGATCCTTTGCTCGTTTGCATGTTCCCGAATACGCTCCTGGTTTTCACGCTCCTGCAATTGCATACGGAGACGGACCAACATTTCCTCTGCTTCTGTACTGTCAACCGGTTTGGTTAAATAGTTGGAGACACCTAATCGAATAGCTTGTCTGGCATAATTAAAGTCACTGTATCCACTCGTGATGACAAACAGCACAGACTCATGTTCCAATCGTCGTGCTTCTTCTACAAGTTCCAGCCCATTCATCACAGGCATACGAATGTCTGTCACCACGAGATCAGGTTGATCTTGTTCCATCATCCGAATGGCTTCCTCACCGTTGGCGCACACGCCTCTGATTTCAAAACCATACTTTTCCCAATTGATCAGAAGCTGTAACCCTTCAATGGCATACGGTTCATCATCGACTAACAGTACTTTATACATGAGAGTTTACCTCCTATTTCCTCTGTTCCAGCTTGGAGATTGGTATACGGTACCCTGCAATGGTTTCCTTTCCAGGTACACTGCTTAGATCAAATATCGCATTTCCTTCATAAAAGAGTTCCAACCTGCGGTAGACATTGCGGAGTCCTACATGCTCGCCGTTCCTGGGTCTTTCAGAACGAATATCTCGCAGAAGCTTGGTTAGTCTCCCTGCATCCATACCGATTCCATTATCAATCACCTGAATAACCAGTTCAGAAGCGTTTCGTCTCGCCGTTATCTTGATCTGTCTTCCATTTTTTCGCGCCTGCAAGCCGTGTTTGCAGGCATTTTCGACGAGCGGTTGAATACTCATTCGGGGAATGAGCAACGAAGCTGCATCAGGATCAACCTCGAAGGTGTAATCAAACAGCTCTCCAAAGCGAAACTTCTCAATCTGGAGATAAAGATTCGTAAATTCCAGCTCTTCTTGCAAAGGAATCAGATTGTCAGAATGACTGAGCAACTGTCTCATCAGCTTGGACAGGCTTTTAATAATTTCAATTACTTCCGTATACCCATTCTTCGTACTAACGACCAGCAAGGCATTTAATGTGTTAAATAAGAAATGTGGATTCATCTGGCTCTGGAGCATAGACAATTCAGTCCTCACTTGATCCAGCTCCAAATCTTTTTGACGGATTTCCAGTTTATATACGTCATTAATCAGCGTATGAATTTTACCAATCATGATATTAAATGTACGAATAAGCCCGCCAATTTCGTCGCGGCCTTCGTGAATTTCAATCAGATCAAATCGTTCGTTACGAACCTTCTCCATATGTCTGGATAGCTTGCGAATCCGATAGTGGTAGGAACGCAAAATAATGTAGATCAATACAGAGGGGACCACGATACTTAATGCGAGCAACCCCAGAATTGATTTAAAGGCTTCTTGCAAAAGGTGGTCAAGGTGGCGCGTATCGGCAACTCCAATCAATTTCCAACCCTTTAGGTAGGCTAGATTCCCCAACGATTTTTCGAGCGTGTAAGCAGAATTGCCAGATTCCTTGAGCATTGATTCATTATCAGGGGGGGATAAGTCGGTTTCGCTAAACTCCCCACTTGAAACGACAGTTCGATTGTTGCTGTCCACCAATCGCAGCTGAAGACTGTCTGATTCACGATTTAAGATGCTATACACCCGGCTAAGTTCCAGATCAATCTTGGAATACTTGTTGTAATTGGCATAGGATGTATAGGTATCCATTTTTCCAATCACACTGATTCTTCTTCCCGCGTTAAATCCGGATGGCTCAATATAATCAACGACAAGAATGCCTCCACTGGTGGATTTCAGCTGTTTCAATCCAGGAAGTACATTCTTGTCTTTCATCACGATATAATGACTGCCCGTCTGAATGGTATCGTTATCCGTGTAGATACGCACCTCCAGAATATTCGCTGACATATACCGTGTTAATTTATCTCGCAGGAATGCATGGTACACGTTGTAATAATCGACGGGGGAGTGATAGGTCCGATCCAGTGCCTCATAGAGCGAATCGTCTGCTGCAATAATTCGGCTCAAGGCAACGCTCTCATCAATCATGCCTAGCAGTTCCCCCGCAGCCCTGTCGATGGATTTACGCAGATTTTCCTGTTCTCTAATCTTGATATCCGCAGAGGTTCGTTGATAAAAGAAGATATTAATCGTTATTACAGGAAGGAGAATACTAAGTACATAAATAAGCAGAAATTTGGATCGGAGAGGAATATCATTAACCTTACGGAACATCCAGAATTTATGACGCATATAATCACCCTTGGTTTTTGTTTTTATAGACTGACGGAAGCTCCCCTGTATGCGCTCTGAACTTTTGGGTGAAATATTCAGCATCATGATATCCTAGCCTGAATGCAATGTCAGTGATCTTCATATTGGTACGTCGCAGGAGTTTACGGGCCTCCTCAACACGAAGCTGGTGCACATAGTCACTGAAACTGACCCCCATCTCCCGTTTGAACTGTTGACCCAGGTAGGCAGAATTCACGTGAATACGATTAGCTACATCTTGTAATTTAATTTTACTTCGATAGTTTTGCTTCAATTCATTCACTGCTTCTGCAACCAGCCCTCCCGTACCCGTTTTTTGCTTCAATTCAGACTGGGAAAGTTGCTTGGACAGTCGAACACACAGGTCTTGCAATGTGCCGGAAGACCAACTCGCAGCCTCATGCCATTCTTTTTCACATAGTATTTCTCTACAACCCTCTCTTTTTCCATATTTTCGTAGCAACTCCCCATGGATATATCGGATGACATGATGTATCCATTCCAACGAAACCTCTGCTTTTTCACTTTTCTCTAACAGTGCACTCACTGCAATATCGATGGAATACGTGTTTTCTGCTTCAATCAACGCCAAGATCTCTTTGGAGATGTTCATCATTTGCTCTAAATCATATTCTTCGCTTATTCGATATTCATTAAGATGATTTTCATAAGCTTCATCTGTAACCATGACTCCATTTTGTTGTTTTTGCTCATTTCTGCGTTTGTCCAGAGGTTCAATCATTTCCATAAGGATTTGATGAATTTCCTCGGGAACAAGAGGTTTAAGCACATACTGATCGACCTGATACCGTATGGCTTGCTTCGCGTAATTAAAATCCGAGTATCCTGTAACGATAACAATTTTAGAGGTATAGGAGAGATCTTCTCGCAAGGTGTGAATCAAACCAAGACCATCCATAACAGGCATTTGAATATCAGTGACGACAAGATCCGGTTCAACCGAGTTGAATAAAGCAAGTGCTTCCTCCCCATCCGTTGCCGTTCCGCAGAGTTCATACCCACAAGCTCGCCAGTCAATCATTGTTCTCCATCCTTCTAGCATAAACGGCTCATCATCCGCGACAATGACCTTGTACATTAGCTCACCTCTCTTTTATCCTTGATCAGCTGCATGTATTTCATCTATATCTATAGGTAAATTCCAGTTGTTCTGAAAACGCTAAACAGCAGAACAACAGCAGGATTGTTGTCTGCTTGCACAACTTGGAGAACAAAATTTCTACCAATCTCATCGTCATTAATCAATAACATAGAAAATAGTTCCATCAGACCGTACTATAAGAACGCTCCGATTGTAGCGAAGCGCCGGGATAACAATTCAAGTGTAACGCTTACATTTTGGTACAACAACCTGTTAAACTATAGGTTTTCACCCGATAAAGTATAGGTTTAGCTCAGAAGTAATCTATTGTCAGGAAAAAGATTTTTCATTCTCTACGCACAATACGGAATCCTTGATCAGGACCAAAACCATTTGCATCAAATTTGCCTCGAAATGATATTTCATTGTTATTGACACCGCCAATCCAGCCTCCGCCTTTCACAACTCGCCAGGATTGATTGGGACTTTCCGAATCACTGTACCAGTCCCAGCACCATTCTCTCACATTCCCAGACATATCATAGATTCCTAACTCATTCGCCTTCTGAGTTCCGACTTTTTTGGTTTGATTACGGTTGCTCTCAATAGCGGGCCAGCTCCAGTCACCCGTCAGAATGTTCTTGCCGGCATTTACCCAGTACCAAGCAACTTCATCAGGATTGTTACTTCCGCTGTATGTGTAATTTAAGCTCTTTTGACCTCCACTTGCAGCGTATTCCCATTCTGCCTCTGTGGGTAAACGGTAACCGTTGGCGTCCTCGTTGATCGTTACAGTCCATTTTATATTGTCGTTTTCATTGTGATTATTCGTGTCCTGGTTGTCTTTGTCTATATTGTAATAAGGTTTCAGGTTTTCTTTTATACTTTTTTGATTACAGTATTCCACTGCGTCATACCAGCTGACCATTTCAACAGGCAGGTCATCTCCCTTGAAGCCAGAAGGGTTTTCCCCCATAACCTCCATCCATTCTTTTTGAGTTACTTCGTATTTGCCAATATAGAAGGAATCCAGCGTTTCATTCCTATCAATCTGACTCGGCTTACTGCTCTTGAAGGCTCCCCCTTCGACTAATACCAAGTCATCGTTTAATTTGGTATTACTTGCTGAACAAGCACTTAGACTAACAACTATAGCGATTAAAGTTAACCATACCAGCTTCCTCATTCACTTATTCTCCTTTACTAAGCATAAATCCGGCAACGTCGAGGTCCGTTAGTCTGGAGAATAACGTTACTCAACGCTACCAGAAAATTGAATTCAAATGCAGGTGCAGAAGTTGAACTGCATCACATCATTTTTACCAAACCGTCACGTTTGCGCTTCCGCTGCTTTGATAACCTTCCGTTGCCATCACCTGATAGGACCAGCTGTTGCCTAAGTACATCCCTTTGCTCGCCCATGCATTCACATGATTACTGAACGTGATGGTAGAATTGACTCCGATTGGTTTCTTGGACTGTCTAACACTCCAATACTGAGGGAAAGTCTGAGTACCATCAATGGAAGGTGCATTGTATCTCATCGTTGTATAGATGTCATATGTGCCGCCATCACTAGTCATCGAGCCCTTATACGTTCCGGTAGGACGATACGTTCCCCAGCTATCCACCACGTAATATTCAATTAGAGCGTTTCTAGTCCAACCATAGAAGGTGAGATAGCCGTTACCTGAAGGAGAGAATACGCCGGCATTATAATTGACCACTCGATTAGGCGTACCGTATGTCCACCCTTTCCCGACAACAAAGTTCCCGGTATTTTGCCAATTCACGCTGTAATTCCCGCCCGATCCATTCACGGCGTTGACCGTTCCTCCGCCATCTGTCCAATTTTGCCAATAATCTGTTGCTGCGCTCGATGTGGCTGCGAAGACACCAAAACTCATGGAAGCTGCAAGAACAACGGTTAACAATTTTTTGCTAAATTTAAACATAGATTATACCTCCTGATATTTTAATAGATTTGGTTGATGCTACAATCCGATATGAATGTTTTCAGCAAATTCACTTGAAAAGACGTTGCGAGAACAGATACAGATCGTTCTTCCACACGGGCCAATCATGTCCTCCACTTTCCTCATGCCAAATGTGAGGTACTCCGTGTTGCGTCAAATATTGGTGAACCCCAAGACTAATCTCAATAAGATTGTCCTGTTCACCGCAAGAGATCCATAACAGCGAGAGCAATGAAGGCGCTTTCGAAAGATCAGGGACAAGTAGCTCCGGACTTCTGGTGTTTGGAGCTGCGGAGAAAGCACCGATCCATGCAAAATGGTCTAGATTACTTAATCCGATATTTAAGGATTGACCTCCACCCATGGATAAACCAGCAATCGCCCTTTTATCCCGGCTTTTATGCAAAGGGTAGTTCGACTCCATGTAAGGTATCAAATCGTTGAGCAGATCGGATTCAAACCGTTTAAATGCTTGGATTTTCTCAGGTTCAAACAGGTCTCCTTCGGCTCGGTCATTCGTCATTGCGCGACCGTTGGGGAAAACAATAACCATCGGCTCAAGCAAGTTATCGTTGTACAGATTATCGAGAATAATTTGTGGAGAACCATGAGTATGCCATTCGGTTTCGTCTCCACCAATACCATGCAAAAGAAAAAGTACAGGATACATCGTTGTCGAAGAAAATTCTGGTGGGGTGTACACCATCGCTTTACGGGAATTGCCAACCGTGGTGGAAGGATACTCTACCGTCTCCATGACTCCACGTGGTATATTCTCCCGATACTGGTCATATCCCGTTACTGCTGATGAGATCAATTCCATTCTCTTTTCCTCCGAACATATGAGTGACTATCAGTCTTCAGTTAATCCACATAGCCAAAACCCAGAATGGTGAAGCATTTATGTTCATGACCTTCCGCCATTTCGATCTCGATGGAGTGCTCCCCCACATGCTCTTCGTTAAGCAGAAGTGTGGCATGGCAATGGGTCCAGTTCACTTGACGCGGATCAACTTTTTGGACGAATACCCCATCTACCTTGATATGTGCGGTTCCGAATTCGTCGTTACCAGAATCCTTGAAGACCAGAATGAGGCGTTTGCACTGCAAACTTATCCTAAAGCTGCTTTGCGCCTCTTTTCCCTCTCCTGTACGCATCCAGTTGTTGGGGAACTGAGGTGTACCATAGTCATGAGCATCCATCTCAGCCATCTGTAGATCCGTGTCCGTTTTACAAAAAGATCCAGCATCGATTCGGGCAATATTATTGCCGTTTTTCCGATCCAACAGCTTCACATTAACAAATTCATTTCCAATTAGCGGAGCTTTTTCAATATCATGATCTTTCTCATCCCACTCAGAACGATTCGTCACGTCGAACAAATATTCCAAACAATCGGCCATAATTCGATGCCCTATGTTAGTTGGATGATATATATCATGGAAAAATTGCTTTTTGGAAATAACGTTGCCTTCACCTTTTGTCTTGTTGAACTGATCTACGACAGCATCTTTCACACTTACCATTGGCAGATCATAATGCCAGCCTACCGGAGCGAGACGATCCTGTAGATTCCAGTCATTTTCGAATACACTGAATAACAAGATGACCGCTGGCTTGTTATCGGCAGTAAGTGCTTTGAGTACCAGACTCTCGTAACATTTACCTTGGGTTTCATCATCTGCGTCATTGACTGCGAATTCGATTATGACAATATCCGGCTGAACGGCACCTCCCCTCAGCACATCACGATCATAACGTACAATCCCCAGTTCTGAAGGAGTTCCACCCACACCTGCTTTAATCAGATGAATGGGACTATTTTTTGAAAGCGCAAACATAAACTTGAACGACTCATACGACCGATAAGCGTAACTATGGAGATGAATAGGTACTGCACCAGCACCATGGGTAATGGAGCCTCCAATATAAGCGATAACGACAGGTTCGCCGTTTTTTGCCTTCTCAATGGCTCGTTTTAATCTGACATTATTCCCTTTGTTCAGAAGAGATCGGCCAATCATGTCGCGATATCCATGTGACTCAAAATCAATTGCGGGCTTGACTGCCGACGCTGTCACTCCAACTGGATCGCGCGGTGCAGTGAATTCCGTGTTTTCACCTGCATCTCCTGAATCCTGGAGCATAAATCATCATCACATCCTTCCGGTTAGATTCTGACCATCCTCAAACAACTTTTAAAGAATCACAGCTTGTATTATTAGATCAGATGTGATCCTTCTCCCAAAGTGTATCCCTTACATAATTTTACAACAACCTGACAAAGTATAGGATTTTAACCAATATATCATTTTAATTTGAGTATAATGACATGCAGATCAGAACACCTATAATTTTTCATGTAAACGCTTTAATTTGTATACTATTTCCATGTTATAATTTTGAAAAACCGCATTAATGAAGGAGGATACTCATGAATATCACGGGTCAAGGCGCGTGGGATACGGGTACATATACAAATCTGTTTTTGAAGCTAGGTTACGATGAGAATGAGATCACGAATAGATTGGAAGAAACATGGAACGAGCTGTTTTATGGCGATGAAAATACTCGAATATATTACCCCATGGGTGAGGACAAGGGGTATTTTCTGGACACTGGTAATCTCGATGTTCGCTCCGAGGGCATGTCCTATGGCATGATGATGGCTGTTCAGATGGACAAAAAGGAAGAATTTGATCGACTCTGGAATTTCTCACACACGTTATGCAACATAAAGCGGGACGTTATAAAGATTATTTTGCCTGGCATTGCAAGCCTGACGGAACCAGACTCTCACAAGGTCCTGCTCCTGATGGTGAGGAGTTTTTTGCCATGGCACTTTTTTTTGCCTCCAACCGCTGGGGCGATGGCGCTGAACCTTATGATTACAAGGCACAAGCCCGCAAAATCCTTCGTGCATGTATACATCAAGGCGAAGACGGCGAAGGCGATCCCATGTGGGACCCGGAAACAAAACTGATCAAATTCATACCAGAAACACCGTTTAGCGACCCATCCTACCATCTGCCTCATTTTTATGAACTATTCGCGAAATATGCGGATGAAGAAGATCAGAGCTTCTGGAAAGAAGCGGCGACCGCTAGTCGTGCTTACCTTCATACAGCCTGCCATCCCGTAACCGGATTATCACCTGAATATGCGAACTATGACGGCTCTCCGGCTCCAATACAGCCGCACGGTGATTTCAGACATTTTTACAGTGATGCCTACCGTGTTGCTGCAAATATAGCGCTCGACTGGGAATGGTTCCGCAAGGATCACTGGCAGATCGAACAATCCAATCGGATTCAATCCTTCTTCAGTGATATTAAAATGTCCGATTATCGTCGTTATACAATAGAAGGTGAACCTTTCGACGAACCTTCACTGCATCCTGTAGGTTTGCTGGCTACCAATGCCATGGCTTCACTGGCTGCGGACGGCCCACCTGCTGACACATTCGTTCACAAGTTCTGGAACACACCTCTGCGTCAAGGAGAGCGACGTTATTACGACAATTGCCTGTATTTTTTCAGCATGCTGGCTCTAAGCGGAAGATATCGCATGTACTAAACTAAGGGAATTTGCACGAGCCGTTGAATCTGTCCTGTGAACCTTTGGCTTGCAGGACAGGTGCAATCACAGAACTTTAAGAAGGATGCAACGATATTACGATTTAATCTATATCAATAAAAAACGTTCCCGGCTCGCATATGTTGACTGCGAATCGAGAACGTTTGGTTGTACAAATACAGGCAGTAACTTTTCCCACTCTGTATATAATTCAGAGAGTTTAATTATTTGGAAACAGAAGAAGTATCATAGGAAGACTGCATAATCTCCAGATATCGATTAATGTTCAGTCCCTCCAGGCCTTTCACATATTCATCCCAATCCTTATCCAGACTTTTGGCACCTGTAATAAATTGCAGGGCGTTCTGATCGATGTAATCCTTGAGATTGGTCTGCATCATGCTGGCTTCATCAGCTTGGGACGGATCTACCCACAATGCCCAATGAGGGAAAATCTCTTTCGGTTCCTTGCCCTCCATTAACAATGTCGCCTCATAGAGACGTCGCTCACCACCATCATTGGCATAGATGTCTGTCCCCTGTACTTCGGAGTCCCGATATGCCTGATAATGATTGTACTGACTCAATGCAGCCCAACTGTCATTACGAGGTTCTTCTCCAGAAGGAAGCGGAATGGCTTTATATAACGGCTCAATCTGATCATTGAGCGCCACTTCTCCTTCTTGTGGTTTGCGCCAGCTTACGCCCTCTTCTCCCAGATATGATGCCATGGTTCCTTCCTGGGTATAGAGATAATCCAGCAGCTTTATGGCCGCGATCTGCGTTTCCTCACTGGCTTTGTTTGTCAGTACAAAAGACGCTCCGGGATCAATCGGATAGTTGTACGTAGCATAAGCAGCATGGGGTCCCTTCAATGGAGGGATGGGATTGTAATCATTCCCGTAAGGAGAACCTTCGGCAGTGGTTACGAATAATGATGGATGCATCGCTGCTCCCGCACCGAGAAGCTGTGCATCAGCGTTATCTCCAATTTTTTTGAAGGCCCCGACGTTTTGGGTAAATGCCCCTGGATCAATCAACCCTTCATCGTACAGTGATTTAATATAGGCAAGCCCTTCTTTCCACTCCGGTTTGTTCACTACGGTCTCCACTTCCCCCTGATTGACAATGAGATAATTCCGATCGTCGTCATAGATAAAACCGTTCATCAAGTACGGAATAATGTGCACGCCGAAATTTTCAGTCGAACCGCTTAGCGGTACTTCGTCGGCTTTACCGTTCCCGTTCGGGTCTTTCGTTTTAAATGCCCGAAGCATTTCCTTAAATTCTTCTGTCGTCGTGGGTTCGGTCAGGCCCAGTTGTTCCATCCATTTGGTGTTGACCCACATCTTGTTTGGGTATGAACAGTGAAAACATTCATTCAGACCCGTCAGACCATAGATATTTCCGTCAGGAGCAGTGTTCATGGCCCGATAATAGTCATTGCTCTCAAGTACTTTTTTAATATTAGGAGCATGCTCCTCAATCAGATCATTCAGCGGCAAAATAACCCCCTGCTGACCAAACTTCAACAAGTCTGTCTGGGAGAAACGATCTACCCAAGGGATGAGCAGATACAAGTCCGGGTAATCACCGGAAGCCAGTGAAATCTGTCTTTTCTCCGCTGCACCGTCGAATGGAACCGTGGTCCAGTTGAACTGAATATCAAACTTCTCTTCCATTTTCTTCGTGAATTTGTTAGTGGACAGGTTGGTATCCGAACCCTGGTGAGCAAACACATTAATGGCCGTCTTGCCTGACGGATCGCTGCCTTCCCCGTTCCCCTTTTCAGAGCTTGAACATCCGGCAAGTACCAACGAGGTAAACAGCATACAGGCAAGAATGATGAATCCCGCTTTTTTCAATATAATCCTCTCCTTCATGAATAATAGAAAAAATGAACTTATCCTTTGACTGAGCCAATCAGCATACCTTGCACGAAATACCGTTGAACAAAAGGATAGATGATTAGCACGGGCAAGCTGGCCATCACAATTAACGAGTACTTCATGAGTTCAGCCATTTGCTGCTGTTTGATCATTTCCGATGCATCCATGCTCCCCGTACTGCTGTTCAGAATAAGAATGCTGCGTAATATCAGCTGTAGCGGATAGAGCGACTGTGATTTCAGATAGATGAGGGCGTCAAAGTATGCATTCCACTGACCGACAGCGTACATAAGTGACAACACGGCGATAATCGGTTTGGCGAGTGGCAGGATAATACTGAAGATAAACCGGATGTCACTGCAGCCATCGATGTCTGCTGCTTCGGACAATTCTTCCGGTATCGAATTCTGAAAAAAGGTACGGGCAATGATGACTTGCCATACCCAAACGGCATTGGGAATCAGCAACGCCCAGCGGGTATCAATCAGTCCCATGGTTTTGACCACCAGATAGGTAGGGATCAAACCGCCTGAGAACAGCATGGTGAAGGTAATAAACATCATTAACGAGCTGCGACCAACAAACGTTTTTTTGGATAATGGATAAGCAATCATAATAGTCAGTGCCACGCTGATGAAGGTGCCGCAGGCTGTATAGAAAAGGGAATTGGCATACCCGGTAAGAACCTGATCATTCCGCAATACAGACTTGTAACCGTCAAACGTCAGGTCAATGGGCCACAACCAGACTTTTCCCGAGGAGACGGCAGCAGGGCTGCTGAGCGAAGAACTCACAATATATATCAAGGGATACAGCACGGCAATCAGCACCACAGTCAGCATGAAGTAAACAACCGTTATAAATACGCGGTCTCCCCAGGATTCACGGATCGTACTGCTGCTTTTGATCCGCGGACGACCTGCATTTGTCTGTGTGTTAGGCATGGGTTGGTACTCCTCCTTTCACTCCCGTTACCATAAGCTTGTATTGGACAGTCGCTTGGCGACCGCGTTTACGAGTAATAGCAGAATCAGGTTAATCACCGAGTTGAACAGGCCAACCGCAGTAGCGAAGCTGTAATTGGCATTCAGCAATCCTATTTTATAGACATACGTGGAGATGATCTCCGAAGCAGACAGGTTGAGCGGATTTTGCAGCAAATATATTTTTTCGAACCCAACAGCCATGATATTCCCTACACTCAGGATCAGAATGATGACGGCTGCCGGAAGTAGTCCAGGCAGATCAACATTGATGATTTTCTGTATTCGGTTGGCTCCGTCCACTTTGGCGGCTTCATATAGGGATGGATCAACACCTGCCAGAGCAGCCAGATATATCACAGCGGAGTACCCCATTCCCTGCCACACATCGGAGAATACGTAGATGGATCGAAACAGTCCAGGCTCACCGAGAAAATTCACCGCTTCGAAACCAAGGGCACCTGCAATCGTGTTGACAATACCCAGCCTAGGAGACAGAAAGAGCATAATGATGGAGACCATAACAACGGTAGAGATGAAATATGGAGCATACGTCACCATTTGTACTGTTTTTTTGAATCGTATGTTTTTGATTTCGTTCAGCGCCAGCGCCAGTAATATAGGAATCGGGAAACCAACGATCAGGCTGTAAAACGAAATGTAGAGCGTGTTCTTGATCAGCATAACAAACGCCGGATTTTTAAAAAGTAATTCGAAATACTTGGTTCCGGCCCACGGACTGCCCCAGATCCCCTTGATGACGTTGTAATCTTTAAATGCCAGGACCGCATTCATCATGGGTACATACTTGAAAATAATAAAGTAAGCAATCGGTGGCAGGATCAGCAGATATAGCTGCCAATGTCGCCTCCAGCTTCTGGATAATGCTTGCTTCAAGGCAAACGCTTTACTTGGTTTCTTCACGGACTTTGATTCACTGGTCATTGTGGTTCTCAGGATCATCCCCCCATTCTTGGCTCCCAATCGCGCTGAACTTCAGCTCAATTTGGTAGCGTTTACTTTTTGAGTAATCATAAGATTGCGCTGGGGATGCGTAAAGGTACAGTTACGCTGAGAAAGTACAAAAAGCGAATATAGTTCCCGAGAAACAGCCTACATTAACCGCTATGAACGTCCATTTTCCGAAATACACTCGGAGAAATGCCACGTACCCGCTTAAAAGCTCGGCGGAATGAATGTGCACTGTTATACCCGGTGGCCTCCGCTATCTCGTCAATGGTCTGACCAGTGGAGTGCAACAAGTTCGAGGCAGCATCAATGCGTACTCGTTCTACATAATCGGAAAGATTCTCTCCCGTATGTTCTCTGAACAGTTGGGATATAAACTTCTCGGACTTGCTCATGTGCTCGGCAATCCGATAGATCGTCAAGTTTGCATCCCCATAATTATGTTGGATAAAACAAATCAATTCGCTCACAGTATCCGCATGTGCTCCTGCTCTTCTTCTCTGGAAATCACCGCAGATGTCTTCTGTTAACTGTTTGAATTTTGCACGCAGCGAAGTAATCTTTTCTGTCATCTGAATGGATGTCACCCGAGATTTATATTCCTCCAGCAGGGAAGCATCCAGCTTGAATTTTGGTTCGTCCAGCTTCAGAAAAGTCCCCTTCAGCTCCATGATGAACTGTTGTGTCATCTCGTAGGAAAGTTCCCGCTCCTCTAAATTACGAAGAAATAATTGCTCCAGAATGCGTATCGCCTCTTCAGGCTCACCGACTTTGATCGTGTTCAGCAGGCGCTGTTCAGACTCAATCGGATAATAGAACATTTCATTTTCCTTCATCGTATCTTCAAATCTCACCAGATGATCTGTTCCCATATGAATGGCATAATCCAGAGCTTGTTTGGCTTCGTCAAAGGAGCGACCCGCATCATTCCAGACCTCGTAAGCTGCACCTGTGCCAATTGTTGTGGATATCCGATGCTCCCGGTAGATCACTTCCATCAAGGTGTTCAGCTCTTTTTCACATCTCCCTACAGCTTCATTCAGTGAGTTCTCATCCAATGGACAGGCAAAAGCGATCTGGTCTGTTCCCCAATCCGTGATCAGCAGCTGCGCATTCCATTCTGTAAGTACTTGTTTGATGAGCAGCCTTGCAACACCCAGTTCATGGATAGTTTCTTCACTGTCCGGATTGGCATATCCGTTTACCTTCACTAAGCCTGCCAAGCCCTTGCTGCTATGAAGAGAAATGTGCGCCTGGGATGAGATAACCTCCAACTCAAGTGAGGTATAGACTTCTCCCGTTAACAAACGTTTGATAAAACCGTCTCTCAATAACGGAATCTGCTCATTCATGGCGTTTTTAAGTGAGTCATTATTAGCAATCAGATTGTTAATATGGCTTGCCAAAAAATCATATTCATTGCCCCGTCTGCCTGGGGAATCGGTGATTTGTTCCCGAAAAGAGGCCAACAATCTGTAAACGGGTGCACTATTCCGATAGGCCAGAACCAGCCCGAATAACAGTCCCAAGGCAATGGTTGCCAAAGTAAAGACCAGCGTGACTTGTTTGATTTGGTCCGCTTTTGTCATGAGTGCTTTCTCCGGAATCCCTGCCATGTAATTCCATCCATTTTGACTGGACTGTATCGATATCAGCAGCCGACCATCACTTCCAGGCTGTACATTCTGCACGTTCAGCTCCGTTTCCGCAGTGTTACCTTCTTTCCGATGATTCTGTGCCATTTGCTCAGCCTCGGCCTGTTCAATGCCAAGGGAGAAAATGATCTGCCCTTCCGCATCGGTGACGAGAGTCCAGCCGCCATATTGATCCACAATATGTTGAGTAAGGCTGGCCATCTGATCCTGATCAATCATGACACCAATCGTCGCTTGCGGTTTGTTGAAGCTGTTCAAAGGCAGAGATTGCAGAAACGTAATGGCGGGAACGTCTGCAAGCACAGTGCCGAGTATTTCACGTTTATAGTTTCGAAGCGGTATGATTTCATTAAAGTGTGGTTGTTTGAGAATTCGGTCATACCATTGATCAAACGACATACCGTCCAGCTGATTGGCAGCATAATAATGCTCTGGACGATAATACACGGTTCTTGGTGTGATGATGGCATTGTAGTTTGGAATGTGAATGAAGAAATGGGACAAGTAATCATTGGTACTGCTGTACATGGAGAGGCTCCGCTGCATACGGTTCATACCGTAGACATTGTAGAGATCATGCGGCTTTGGGCCAGCAATTAAATTTTGCAAATCGGGATTGGCGGCAAGCTGTCTGGTAAAGGCTTCGACTTGAAGAAGATTTCGCTCAATGATCTCTTTGCCAAGACTCAGTGACTTCAAACTGTTCTCAATGGAGCTGGAACGAGCCGCTTCAATGGAAGCTCGGTAAGAGGCATATCCCGCAATTTGAGGAATCATCAGAATGACAAGATACGAAATGAGAAATCGGCGGAACACGGGTGAAAATTTGGACCATAGGAGCTGCATATGTACCCTCCCTTTTTTTATCAAGCGCTTACATTTCTCTGTGATAAGGTAGCTGTTCAATGATACACCGGGCATTTCTTCCTGGTGAAGGTACAACTTCTTCCTTATGGTACATTTACATACTGTAGCGTACAATGCTTGCATGAAAATAATTGTCAGTCTGCGGGTTAGCGCACAAATATAGTTGTATTTTACCTTCGCATGACATCCATCCCAAAGTATCAAAAATAAACGCAAAGAACCTCCCCAAGACAAGTAATGACTTGGGGAGGTTCTTGTTTAACATTATGCTTTTTAATTGCTAACGGCAACAAATTTCCATTGTTGGTTTGTAGCACCTGTGTAGGTGTTCTGCTGCAGCTTGGCTCCATCCGAAGTGGAAGCGTTGGCCACTTCAATCGCTTTATTGCTGTTCACGTTAATGATACTCCAGTACCCGTTACCAAGATCGTTGACCTTAAAATGCTGAGCGGTTGTGTTCAGATTGCTCATGAGTTGAACCGCTTCCCCATTGGTGTTGGTACCGTTGCGAATGTCGATGACTTTGTCCGGTGAGTTCACACTTGTCAAAGTATAGTTACCGTTGCCGATCGAGGTCAGAACCCACTTCTGAGGGTTGCCGCCCAGATCACTCCACTGCTGGAGCTGAAGATTATTTTCATTTTGACCACCTGGGACATCAATAACCTTGTTGGAATGCCGGGCTACAATTTTATAGGTTGCACCGGATACCAAACCCGTTGTTGGTCCACCTGGTCCACTGCCCGGGTAAGTCTGAGCACGTTCATGGTACCAGTTGAACAGGAATCGTCCCATGGCACTCCGTGAAGCATCCCCGTCCCACTTCAGGCCTGCCGTTGGGTCAGCAAAAGAACTGCGTTGGCCTGGCTCCAGAATGAATCCGTTCATATGAGCTGCAATGCTGACATTGCCTGCTGCGTTGAAAATCGTTTTGGTATTGGTGCCAAAACCTTCATTGCTACCATTAAACAAGTTCCAATAGGCCGAATCGCCAGGTTTGTTTTTGAACCAGGTTACCTCGGTAATATTAATCGGATACTTGTCAGCAGCTGCCTTCACGTTGGTATTCCACTGGTCTTGCAGGATAGAGAAGTTGTCATATGCGCCATAACCAGGGTACCAGTGAACCGCATATCCATAGTTATTGAGCGGATCAGTCAATGGATGGCTTGCCGTCAAGCTGTAAAATTGGTTGTATCCCAGACCTGCCGCCCAGATGACGTTGTCCGCACCTTTGCTGCGAATTGTTGAAATCATGGAATTTTGGAAATTACGCAAGTCATTCCAGTGATCCACAAAGTCATTTTCCCCGTTGTATCCACCCCAATGTCCATTGGCATAGGATTTCACCGGTTCGTTGATCAGTTCGAAGTGAACGTTGTCTGCACTTTTGATCTCCGGGCGTGAAGCGAGATAACCCCAGATTTCGTTGAATTTCTGCAGGTTGGCAGGTGTTGTTGCCTGATCATCCTTCAATGTGAAGTCCAGTCCCAGGACAACATATACACCTTTTGTTTTGGCATATTGAATGTACGGAATAATTACATTTTGAGTAACGGTCTGCACACCGGCAAAGTTATATGTACCAGCAGCCACATCTCCCATGTCCTGACGATCGATGAACAGACGTACCTGATTCATATTCCAGCCATGATTGCTTCCGTACTTCGCGCTGGTGTCAGCAAAAGTATCGGTAATGTCTTTCAGATATGCCAGTGTAGCTGCATGACGGTTATTGCCGTGCAGATTGAGATAATAATTGCTGTCCTGATATGTCCAGTAGGCACCTGAGGGTTGATGCCAACCGTTCAGTAGCACAGGCTGGTTGTTGCTGTTCACCAGGTTTTTGCCGTTTACGTGCAGCTTGCCCATCGGCATGCCCACCCATGCTTCGGCACGGCTGCCTCCCCATGGAGCAATTGTGATCAATAAAGCCAGAATGAGTACAAGTTTACAAGATGTCATGAACTTCTTCACTTTAATTCCTCCTGATCTGATATATTGCCTTGCAATAATGCGAGTATGCTCCGTCAGAGTATCTCTGATCAAACAGATCGCTCAGGTCGGCGCCCGCTCCCGCAGCCCGTTCCACACCAGTAGGGGGATCCTGCGCAGGGAAGGATCGCGGTTCTGCTGTGAGCAGACGTTCATGAGATCGTTACATGCCCCCTTTTCACAGATGGAATGTTGCATGAAGTTCCTCCTCCCTCTTCCAGTCTGATCACACTCCAAACGTACAGAAGAACTTAACTTAACCGACGATTCCCGTACGCTCTACACTCTCTACGAAATATCGTTGCACAAACAAATAGATGACGATCAAAGGCAGAATGGCAAGAAGAATTCCTGTATCCTGGATCATGCTCAGATAGAACGGATCGGCCTGGGAAGCTGCACCGTCAGTAACCTGCTGGGCCAGATTATACGGAAGGGACGATAACTGAGTCGACATGACTTTACTTGAAGTCAGATAAGTCGTCGTATAGAAGCTGTCGTTCCACTGCCATACGAAGGAAAACAGCATGACTGTTACCATGGACGGAATGGCATTGGGCAGCATGATTCTTGAAAATGTTCGTCCGATGCCCGCGCCGTCCACATAGGCCGCCTCCTCCACTTCCTTCGGAATACCTCTGAAGAATTGCCGGAAGATAAAGATGTACAAACCGGCTTTAAGTGAATTGGCCGTAATTGCCGTCAGAATAAACGGCCAATAGGTATTAAGCAAATTAACAGGTTTGCCGGCTATAAGCGTCATAAGCCCCATCAGGTCAAAGCTTTTCAGATTCAGGTATACCGGAATGAGAATGGTCGTTGGCGGTACAAGAATCGTTAGAATTACACCAGCAAACAGCCAGTTGCTTCCTCTGAATTTCAGTCTGGCGAATCCGTATCCTGCAAGTGCACAGGATGCTGTAGTCAGCAGTGTAGTCGTTGCAGACAGGGCAAACGTATTAAACAGCGTTGCCCAGTAATCCATTACGCGTATCGCCTCTTTGAAATTGTCGATGGAGAAGTTCTGTGGAATCCACACCACCACTGCCGAATACAGATCACCTTTAGCTTTGATGGATGTGGAAACCTTCTGAAATATGGGAAACAGGATAACGAAGGAAAGCCCGGTAATCAGAACGAATCGGATCATGGCCCACAGCCAGCCTTTCCAATGCTCCAGCGATAATAATCGTGATGTTGTCACGTGGGACACCCTCCTTTCTAATCTTGATAGAAGACTCGCTTCGAGAAAATGATGTTTACGATAACCAGAATGATGGCAATGGCCAGAAAGTAGACCCATGCCATGGCAGAACTTAATCCAAAGTCAAATTTGACGAAGCCGGTATCCCGGATCAGTTCCGTCATGGCGTTATTGGCAAACGAATCAATGATTGTATAGATCGCATTGACAAAAATAAGCGGGCTGACCATTGGGAACGTAATTTTCCAAAAGGCTTCATAACCCGTTGCCCCTTCCATCTTCGAAGCCTCATACAGTTGAGGGGAAATCGTCTGGATCCCTGCCAAAAAGATCAAAATCTGTACACCGGATTGACTGACGATCTGATAGATCCGATCTACGGCGCTGCTCAGATACGTGACGATCCAATCGCTCACTCCGGCGTTAACCATCAGATTTTCGAGTTCAAATGTCCCGAGTGAGCTTCCACCTGTGCTGCTCTGATTAACCGCTTCAATCAGGCTGGTGCTCTCCAGTGTCATAATCACTCCCGATGCCAGAATAACAGGCAGGAAAAAGATCGACCGCGCTACAGCCCGGCCCCTGAACTTCTGATTCAGGATGACGGCAAGGAACAGACTGAATATAACGATAAGCGGTACGTTGATGAGTACGTCTGTAATCGCCTCAATTAACGCACGGTTAAAGCTTGTATTGACGGTCAGCGCCTGAATGTAATTGGCAACACCGTTGAACTGAATCGCTATGCCTTCAGCGTTAGCTTGAATTGTACTCATGCTGTATCGCAGAGAGGCTAACAGCGGAATGAAGAAAAACAACACAAAACCAATGAGCCAGGGAAGCACGTAGATTACGCCCCACATGGCTTTCTGCTGAGCATACGTACGACTTCCCCATTTCCATTTCAGGAGCGTCTTCAGAGCTGCTCACCACCAGTCACATAGCTTTGGGCTTCCACTGTATCGTTGTTAACTTCTACAGGGAAGTCGTTATAATTGACGATTACGAACCCGCCACCTTCATATGTTGTCCGGAAGACGCCCTCCTCCAGGGATTCATGGGATATCATGGAACGTCCGGCAAATGGCTGGTTCACCTGGTTCACCTCGTTATAGATCTCGCCAGCCAGATCGATCCATTGTTCATAATTCGCCGCGTAGAGGTCATCATAATCCGTTTCTTTCACAACATGGTTTGGCGCATTGAACCATGCAAAGTAAGGACTGGCTCCATATTCAATCAGCTTCAGCACATATTGCCTTGCATTGGTATATGTGGAGAGATTGTATGGCGTCCCCGTATAGCCGATGCTGCCGTGTACAACGAGCTGATAGAACGGAATCTCTTCATCCTCCAGTTTGAAACGGCTGCTGGTCATCGGCGCATCTGTCAGACCAGTTACATACGGCAGGGCATAAACGTTCCCTCCTTCAGCAACAAGCGAGCCAGCCTGCTGCCGGATCTGTTCAAGTGCCTTCTTCACGGATCCGAGCGCTTGTGTTCGGTCCACCAGCTTTTTCGGATTCATATCGCTGTTTAACTGCGCTGCCAGATCATTCAGGCTCAGCGACAGTCCGTCCTTTTGAAGGGACCTGAGCTCATCTAACATGTCTGCCGTCACGTCCTCCAGCAAGTTGGGCGAAAGCACATAGGAAGGTGAACGATCCCGGTCCCGCCGCTGGATGGCCTGGTTCATCGGATACATGACCGCCGGTTCCTGAGTTAATGTGCGTGAAGCTTCTTTGGACGGTTTAAACCCTTTTTTGGATTGTACATTCAGCAGAGCGATATCGGGATAGAAGCCGATGCCCGCTTCTTGTGTATATGCGCTGAATTCCCGCAATCCCTTTTTTCCGCCTACGGCGCCGTCTACTTGGATGGAATCCGGCTGTCGATGATGAAGTCCGCCGTTAAGCCATCCCGAATAGCGCACCTGAATATTGGATACCTTCTTCTCCGTCAAGGCGGAAAGAATGTTTTTGGCTTCATCAAACGTGGTCAAAGCCTCCGTTGAATCATACGGTATGCCCAGCATATGCTGCCTTGTTGTCATGCCGCCGAACAGTTGCAGGTAAAAGGGAACGTTACTCTGCTCCTTGCTGGCGTTCAACTCGGGAAGTCCGCCGTTTTGCATCAGATAATCCCGATAGATAGATGCAAGCCCCGAGTACGAGGCCTTATCTGCCCCCACAAAAGCATATCGAACGACGAAGTCAGACACGGTCGGTTTCTTCTGGAATTTCGGAAGTGTACGAACCATATCACTTGCCTGAAGCGTCACATCGCTCTTGTTCATCACATAGAAGCTTGGATATACGTTGTTGTAACTGTTCAGCTTGCCGCTGATATCGGCATTCACAACTGCAACGGCATCCCCTTGTTCAATAATGCCGAGGAAAGCCCCTTCTTTCCGAATCAGTCCAAACACCGGCAGCCTGGCTCTGGCTTCATTCGAACTTGCTTCCCGCAGTTTCATGGTCATATCCGGTCCGTATATGTCTTGTTGATAGGCAGGATACTGCAGCTTGCCATTGTTAAAATGGATCAGTGCTCCCGAACCGTCCGGTACCAGCATGGAGCCCTCTTCGTCTGAACCCCCGGCTCCGAAATAATCCATTACAGATATGCTGTTAATCGGATATTCCTCCGGAAAATGAATGCCTGAGGACGGAACACGTACAAGCAGATCCTCTCCATCCAGCTCATATTCCATCGTAAGCATAAACAGCCGTGGTCCACTTCGTTCCTCTTCAATGCCAAACTCGGCGTGATCCTGAGCCAGATCCTCCGATGTGTAACCGGCTGTGTCAAAAGCCTTCAAGGCCCGGGACAATTGCAATCCTTGCATCGCCTTATCAATCCGGACGTAAGCGCCTTCATCCTTGTCTTCCGCATAGCCGACCTTCAAAGCCCGCTGCCCGGCCTTGTCTAGCTGTGCAAGCAGCTTTTGTTCAAATCGCTCCTTGCTGATCTTCATCGGCAAGTCTTCGATGGATCGCTCAGTGCTTCCAAACTGGTAGTGGACCCGCACGCCGCTTGGCAGCACCTCGTAGCTTATCTGCTTGTGTGCAACACTATCCGTGAAGGAATTCACGGTGCTGCTCTGTCCGAGGCTGTTGAAGAAGCTGAGCTTCGTTTGTGATGACAAAAGGTCTTTGTTTATCCCGGCTGCAACCCCATCCTGCTCACGATCTGCAGGATTGCTGCGCCAGATCTGGCCGCTCTGCGTGTGAATCACTGCAATCTCGGCAGACTCTTCGTGAATGAACAACTGCAGCGCAGCATTCTGCGCAATGCCTACCATGCCGGGAAGGCGGACATCGCTGAAAGATGATTTCAGTTTCTCTCCGGGAGGCAGGGAGGGAAAGTCCGTCGGAACAGCGGCAGTCACTGTCTCGTGAGCGAGCGGTGTTGGCGAGAATTGACAACCGCCAAGAAGCAGACTTCCCGCGAGCAGCATTCCTGTTATTTTTTTGGCTACGGTATAGTTCATAACAATTTCCTCCTCCCTTAGCCCCGAAGCACTAATTCCTGATAGATGGTTACGACAAACGATACAATCTGCTGTACAAGACTAAAGAATAACAGGCACAGAAATGCCATAAACGCCATCGCTACAAGTGTCAGCAGCATCGTGAGCACCGTTTTGGCTGGTGTGTACTGATGAACCGTCATATTCCCCACAAATAACAGATATACCGTCCACGCAACGGCGAGTGCATTGGAGAAATAATAAAAGGCAGTTTCCTGCGCAGAGATCACAAGACTCAGCCAGATCCATGGAAAATGAATGAGGAACAACGGTACCAGTGCAAAACACGTTGACATGAAAATTTCGGAGAACTTGCCTTCCCCGTCCATCAATGTGGTTAACGACCAGTTGGCCACACACCAAAACAGTACCGGAATAATGACATACACCATTTCAAGCAGACTGTTCAGGTACTTCGGATTACTGAGATTAATGAGAAAACCGCTGTACTGGGCATGCAAAATTTTGGTGATGACCAGAAGCACCAGGATCATGAAAGCAATCAGCAGTGAGTTTCTCTGGTTCCGTTCATACTTCAATTCCCAGTATCCGTCAAACGGATGAAAAATCAGATGCAGCGGGTACTGGTATAGTTGCTTACTTGATGCCTGCATTCGTAGTCCTCCTTTTCTGCCTGCGAACGATGATGACGGTGACAATCGCAGCGACAGCCAGGAATATACCGGACATCATCCATGAAAAATGCTCACGCATCAGCTCTTTGCGGTACAAAAGAAAAGCTTTGGAATACCCTTTGGGCTCCATGCTACGCTTGAAATATTTCGCAGACTCGGCGTATTCCTTCTGACGAAGCAATGCTTTGCCAATTCCCGCATACGCATATTCCAAGTTAGCGTTCATCTCGGCAGCTTGGGCAAACAGCACCGAAGATTGATCTTCATCACCGTTATAGTAGCTGCGCACCGCTTCGTGGAGTGTACGTCCGTATTCAGTTGTTTGAAAGACGGTGATTTCACCCAGCGCTTTATCCAGAACTAACATCCGGTCTCCCGCACGTTCCAGGGCAACAGGTGTATTAAATTGGCCCAGCCGGTTCCCGATGCCGCCATAAATATGGAGCAGGTATCCGTCTCCATTGTAGGTGAAGATTCGGCCCTTGCTGGAATCCAGTACGGAATACATGTCACTGTCACCCACATCCACATCAATCAGGCGGGATGGCCCTGCTTCCTGGGTATACAGCAAATCACCCTGCGGAGTCTGATAGCCTTCTCTGCGCAAAATGTCTGTACCCTGGGCATTCAGCTTCTTGACCGGATCTTTGCCGCGATCCCCGCTAGTGGCGTAGATAAAGCCCTCTTCATCCATATCCAGATTGGTAAATTCCGTTGGAGTGAACATCACCATCTGGCTGCGCTGCTCCCGTGTTGCAAACCGTTTCCACAGATACTCCACCGGGTCCACCTGAACTCTGTTCGCTCCAATGAAGGAAGAGAATGTACCGTCGGCGCTGAACTCCATGAATCCATCAAATACGCCTTCAGCCATGACGTAGATACGCTCCCCTTTGTCCATAACAATCCGCATCGGTTTAAACTGGAAGTCTGCTTTTAACAGATCCGATTTTGGTTCAGACACGATCTTGACCAGCTTCCCCTGTTCATCCAGATGCACCACCCGGTGATTATCCGAATCAGCAACCAGCAGATGACCTTTTTCCGTGACGTACAATCCCTGTGGATTCTTAAAATGATCTTCCTTGCCTTCCTGCTCAAATGAATCAATCGTCCGTACCAGCTTAAAGTTGGGATCCATCTCAATGATGCGGCCATTGCCCGAATCGAGCACAAAGACGTGCTGATTGGCGGTAACATGCATGTCACTTGGCTCTTTCATAGGAGTTGTGTTCAACTTCTTGCCGGTGATAATGGTTGTTGCCTCATATGCCGCCGGTGAAGGAACTGCGTCACCCCAGAAGGAATAATGATACGCATCCGTTTTACCGTCTGCACTCACGTAGGGCGCCTCTTGAACGAACAACAGGAGGCAGATCATGCCCATGATGATCGATTTACGTTTTTTCCATGTGCTTCTCCGCACCTCGCTGCCTCCTTTCTATTCTTTCATGCCCGAAGTGGCCATCGTCTGCATAACACTGCTCTGAGAGATGATAAACAGAGTGATCGGTACAATCATCAGCAGCAAGGCAACAGCCGCACCTACACCGGCTCTTGCAATCCCTCCCTGCACAATCTGACTGAGCGCATAATGCAGCGTTTTGAGATTTTCACTGTAAATGAAGCTCCCGCCATCCGTTCCCCATAACGCTGGAAACTGAAGGATCATGAGCGTGAGCCATGCCGGCTTCACATTGGGCATCACGATGCTCCAGAATATCCGGTATTCATTGGCTCCGTCGATTTTGGCTGCCTCCAGCAAAGCATCGGGAATCTGCTCCATGAACTGTTTCATCAGGAAAAGTCCCAGCGAGAACGCAAGTGATGGCACAATAATGGACGCATGAGTGTTAATCCAGCCAAGCCAGGACATGACCATGTAGTTCGGAATTGCCGTAACATGCGGCGAGAACATCAGGGACAGAATGACAATGGTGAACAACACTTTGGAACCCGGAAAACGATACTTAGCCAGCGGATAAGCCGCTGCAGATGCAAGAAGGATATGCCCCGCTGTGCCAAGTATCGTAATGAGCAATGTGTTGGCAATATAGCGAGATAACGGCACCCACGAATTGCCCATGAGGTTGATCAGATCGGCAAAATTCTCCGTTGTCGGATTGTTCACCCAGAAGCGCGGCGGGAAAATAAACAGCTCATCCAGCGGCTTGAATGCATTGTTGACAGCATAAATGAGCGGAAGCACCATAAAGGAGCCGAACACGCCCAGCAATGCAAATAACATCAGGCTGACGGTAAATGACCGATTAAGCCTTTTTGGCATGCCAAACACGGCACGTACTTTGCTGGTCATCGTCATTCACCTATCTTTCTAAGCATTTTTTGCGTGAAAACGTTTGTACCCAGCATCAGGGCAAACAGGACCGTTGCGATGGCCGAGGCATACCCCATCTCGAAACGAATGGTTCCGAAGTCCATCAGATGCGTGACAACTGTGTGTGCCGCATAGTTTACGCTCGGGAAACCTGCCAGTGCGATGGAGATCTCAGCTACGGCGAAGGAAGCGGTAATCTGCATTACCGCACCAAACATCAGCTGCGGTCTCATCGAAGGCAAGGTGATGTACCAGAGCTCCTGCCAGCGGTTTTTGATCCCATCTACGGTTCCTGCTTCAACCAGAGAACGATCAATGGTTTGCAGTCCTGCAATAAAGGCCAGGAAGCTGGTTCCCAGGCTCAGCCACAGCTGTACAATAATGACGATTGCCAGTACATACTTCTCGTCTGCGAGCCATTGGATCGGTTCCAGTACGACGCCAAGGCGCATCAGGAAGCCGTTCATATACCCGTAGCTGTCACCCGAGAAGATGATCAGCCAGATGAAAAAGACGTTGCCCGATATGGATGGAGCATAGAAAATCAGCGTCATGACCGCCCGAATTTTAGGAGACAGCTCATTGATGATCCACGCAAACAAAAAGCAGGCTATATAACTGAGAGGGCCTGTAATTACGGCAAAAAGGAGCGTGTTTTTGAGCGCGATCAGAAATACGTCATCGTTCAGAAAAAGCCGGGAATAGTTCTGCCAGCCGACAAATCGCGGCAACTCCAGCATATTGAAGTGAAAAAAGCTGAGCCCGAGTGAAATGCCGACCGGAATGACAGTAAACATGAAAAAAATCAGCATAAACGGTGCCATCAATACATAATAATGCCTGCTGAGATACAGATCCCGCTTCAATAGGGACCACCAGCCGACCTGGCGGGTATGGACGGCAGGAGCGGCGGCTGTCTTGGTAGTTTTAGCTTGCAACCGTTACCCTCCCTTTCCTCTATTTCAGATTAAATTCCTTGCGTTTCAACTCAATTTCATCATCAATGTACAAGACATAGTCTGATAAGGCTTCACGCGGATTTTCATTTGCATTGACCACCTTACGGAAGGCGTTGTCCAGATGTCGTCCCGTGAAATAACCTCCCGGAAGCTGTGGAATCCCTTGTACCCATTCCCATTGTTTCTCGAGATTTTGATAATCCTTCACAGGCCAAGGCAATTGCTTCAAGGCTTCGATATTGGCCGTCGGGTAACGGGCAGCCGCTCCCATAAGACCTTCCATTTCTCTCCCGTATTCAATCTGGGTCTGCTCATCAGTCCACCACTTCATGAACTTCCACGCCGCTTCCTTGTTGTCGGCATTTTCGAGCATCATCACCGCGCTCGTAGCGCTGGCCACTTCATGCCGTATGGACCCATCCGGAAGCTGTGTACCCGGAACAATCGTAAAGTCCCAGAGATTGCGGATTTCCGGAGCCATAACTGTCAGCATGTTATACGTGGTGTAATCAGCAATCCCGATCGGCATTTCCCCGGTACGGAAGCGGTTCGGAAAGTCGGCTTTGAGAGGAAACTTGTAATTGGTATAAAATTGCGTCCAGCGTTTGAACGCGTCCATTGAAGTCTCCGAATCCAGCGCACTTTTCTTCTGGTCTTCGGTATAGAACGTTCCATCATTCTGGTATAACAACATCGCAAAGGTTGAATTCGGAACCAGGTTGGCATTGTTCAGCGTATCCTCTATCGGCAGATAAAACTCCATGTTATGCTTCTGCAGCACGGCGATGGCGTTATATACGTCTTGCCACGTTTTCGGCGGTTCGAGGCCCAGTTCATTCAGAATATCTTTGCGGTAAAAGAGCATTGGAAAATGCTGCTGCTCCGGAAGGGCATATACCCCGTCGTTGTAGCGGTAAGGCGTCAATCCGCTTTCGCGGAACCTGCCCGAAATTTCCTCGAAATCGGGGAACTGGCTCAGATCCGCTGTTGCGTTCCTCATCGCATAGTTCACCGGAATGTCTTCGCCCATCTGCATGGCTACATCCGGTCCTTCCCCCGAGAGTGTTGCGGGCAGCAAAATATTAGGCGGAACGAGACGTAACTGCACGGACACATCCGTATCCGGGGTAAACGAATCGTCGATCATACCTTTCAGTACTTGGGCCTGATCCCGTCCGGTCGTGATCCATACGGTGATGGCATCCTTCTTTTGTTCCACGTTGCCAATGCTGTCGTAATCTTCGGTATACGAGGCAACATATGCGCCCAGTTCGTGCTTCACCTGCTGGACGGTGCTCGCTTCCGCTTTTGGCAGCGATTCACCCGGCGGAGATACGACAAGGTAATCCAACGTAATCGGCTGTTCACGTACCGATAGAATCCATGTGCCGAGACCGCCTACGTTAATTTTGAACGTATCCAGCCGTTTGGGAACCGTCTCTGGTCTGGCCGCCATATCTTCAAGCTGCAATACCATGGCGTGCAGTACGGCCACTTTGTCACTTTGCTCACCCGTGGCTTTTTCCAGGTAATCTGCAACGGAGCGCAAGGTGTCAGCTTGTCGTTCAAACACCTCCGTCATCTCCGGAATACGCCGTTCCAGCTGGTAATCCCGCAGTGGGTCCGGACTGTTGGAGGTGATCATTAATATTTTACGATACATCTCATTCAGTTCCAGCACGCTGGATTCCACGGTCCGCAGCAGCGGAGCGATGTCGCCAAGTGTAACCGTCATTCGGATTCGGTGTTTCCCTTTTTCAAGATGAAACTGATATGGCTGATCCTCTCCCAATCCCAACACCTGAGTTTGCCAGGCCGGGCTGTAGTTAAATCGAATGCGTTTCATTTCCTTAAACGGAACCTCACCGTTTATCGTCAGACTGCGGGTGGCATAAATGCCACGCAATTGATCCTGCTTCACCTTAAGTGCCAGTTGATACAGTCCGTCTTCAGGCACGTCAATTTCCCATTCAATCCATTCGCCCGGCAGTTTCCAGTTAATGCCCCCGATGGCGTTCATCCGAATTTTCGATACATTATAAGGCTCCAGTGAAGGGCTTGATCGGTCCGAGATTGGTGCCAGTGTAGGGGATGATTTGCTGACAGCTTCCTCCCCCTGTACTTTCAACATGACAGGAGCCGCTTGTTTCAAGCCGAGTGAGGCATAGGTCTGCTCCAGCTCTGCATAGGAAGGAACTTCGCTTTCTTGATATAGCTCGATATAATCGATCGCCATACTTTCTCTTAATGAAGTGAACGATAACTTCTGACTGCCTTTTTCAAAATAAAACTGAAACGGTTCCTCGAAGTACCCTGCGCTGTCCTTGAAGGAAGTCAGCTGCCATTCGGGCTGTTCCACTTGTCTTGGTCTAAGCTCGTTGCCACGATCGTCCTGCCGGACGTTGTCCTCTCGATTTCCCCATACCCTGTCAAACAGAAGAATATCGGCCCCTCTGAACGGGACCTTACCATTAAGCTCAAGCCTGCGTTCGATCCCGGAGCTTTTGCCTTCTACGGGATAATAGTGAATGCGAATGTTGTACAAACCGCTCACTTGAACGGGAACATCCCAGCGAATGATTCCAGTTTCCGGCGTAATTACGGCACTTCCGTCTAATCCGGCGTACCCTTGCACAACCTCAAATTCCCCATCCTCTGCCTGAACATAAGATTCGCCTTCGATGCGTACAATTTCATCCGGTTTGGCCGTATTGTTATGAGCAGTCAGATAATGCTCATAACTGAATGAATCCTCGGTTCCCGATACCGCCTCAAAGTCCTCAAGCGCATGTACCGTTCCCGGATTACGATCCCGCGATGGATATAGTGTCCATATGGAGAGCACCAAGGCCAGGACAAGCACCAGGATTAGTCCCTTTTTCTTACGTGACCGCATGTTTGAATGTATCCCCTTTCCTGTAAGCGTTGAGAGAACTGGACGATTGACTAACCCGGACAGACCGCACCTTCACTGGTGCGTTCTGCCCGTGTAACGTGATACTTATTTGTATACCTCATCAATCGCAGCCTGGAAAGGAGCCTTGTATTTCTCGATCAGCGTAGATACGGATACCCCTTCTTTGAGCTCCCCATCAAAGTCCCAGAACGGCAAGGACGGGAATGTGTTATGGTCGAGAACCAACATACCTTCCGCAACCTCTCTGGCGTTGTTGATATCTGCTTCATCTGTCAGATGTGTCTCCAGTGTGGATTGTCCCGGATACTCATAGATCGAATCGATCTCGTTAATTTTCTCCCAGATGTACATCAGTTGTTCCGGATTCTCTACCGCTTTAGGAATCGTTATAGCTTGGTAACGTGACTCACCGGAGTGATACGCTGTTGCACTTGGACCTTTTGGAAACGGTACAAAACCAATATCGTAGTCCTGCATATCCGTCATAATGCCTTCGACTTCGTACATGGCACCTGAATACATCAAGGTGTTGCCTTGACGGAAGAACGTGGATGGCTCTGTCCAATCGCCGCCCTCAGAAGCCCTGCCGACCTTCTCGGTAGCCAGTTTGGAGAGGAAATTCAGTGCCTCTTTTGTTTTTGGATCTTCCAGGTTCTGCTTATCCTCTTTGGTCAGAGAAGCCTCGTTGGAATACAGAATCGGTTCCAGCAAGCCTGTTTGAGCGAGTCCCCAAGTGTCCAGCTTGCCATCATTGTTTCGATCCTTGTTCGCTTGCTTGGCAACGCTGATGAATGTATCCCAGTTCCATTCATCGGCATCCACATACTCCTGAAGTGGCTTCAAGCCGAGCTCTTGCATGAGCGTGCGATTATAGAAAATTCCGTTGATAAACGAGGACTGGTCCTCGGTAAAGCCGTAACCTTTGCCTTCATACTGCATGTATTCTTTGGTTGTTTTCTGGTTGAATACCTTGTCGTTTTTAATATAATCATCCATCGGCCATAACAGATCCTGTTTGGTCAATGCCGGAATGGCATAGTTTTTGCCCAGTCTCACAAGATCGCCAAGCGGTTCACCGGCCATCAGGGAAGCAACTACTTTTTCCTGATATTCACCGAAATCGATGGAAACGTATTCAATATTAAAATTGTGTTTTTTCTTCAGCGCTTCGAGATTCTCAAGGCGTTGAATGTTGTCCGGGTTGTTCCCCTGTATTTCCATGTCCCACCAAGCAACAACCTTGATGGTTCTGCCGCCCATGTCAAAGTCCATTTCTGGCGTGGAGTTTTCATTCTTGGGCTCGGTTTCCGCGGGTTTTTGTTCCTCCTGTGGTGTTGTCTTTTCCGGCTCGGGTTGAGCGGTAGGTGCAGAACTGCATGCAGCAATCACCAACAAGACCGCAAATACCAGGTTCAGTAGCATGAACTTGTTTTTTCTCATCGTCTTCCCCCCTGATTGTCGTTTGCTATCACAGTGTATCGTCACAATGAAAGCGCAAACAACCTGCCAGAATACAGATGTTTACCCGGGCTGAATATAGATTCGCGTAATTTTGTGCGAGCAAAGTGCATTATAGGTTTTAATTGGTAAAGAAATGCACTGTCTACAAAAATATGCACATTGTATGCGCTTTCTTTTATTACCATAATGAAATTAAGTCAAATTTCAGTTAATCTAGCGTATTACAATTCAGCAGAAGGTGAGGTATTGCTTCATGTATGATATTTTACTTGTGGATTTCAGCCGTCGTTTGTGCGGAGAGTTGCAGCAGATGTTGCTACGGAGCAAAGCTCAATATACTATCGCAAATTGTGTGTTCTCATCGGCCGAGGCTTTGACCGCATTGTCAGAACGAGACTTTTCCCTTGTTATGGTACATACAGAGAGGTTTGATACCGCGGGGCTCTGGTTATGCAACGACATTCGAAAAAAAAGTCAGATACCCATCCTCCTTATGGGTGGAAGAGATCACTTCAGGTTCGTACGCAAAGCCCTGACGTATCAGGTAAATGATTATCTCCCGTATCCTGTTAGTCCCTCTTCTTTACTTAACAGTCTGCATGGACTTAGATCCCACCTTGAAACCGACCCGGCACACAAAACGTCGTCGTTCTTCAAAACACCCGTTCAAATGAATGGTAAGCCCATGCACTCCAGTCATGTTATTCGTATCGTCAAGGCCTATGTACGGGATCATCTGAGTGATGAAATCACGCTGAAGAAGATCTCTGACATGCTTCATTTTAACTGTGCGTACCTTGGACAGAAGTTCAAGCTGGAAGAGAAGATGTCTTTCAATGATTATATGCTCCAGCAACGTATGGAAAAGGCCCAGCAGTTGTTGTCTTCCACGAATCTGCGAATATATGAGATTGCTATTGAGGTAGGCTATAAGGATATTGATTGGTTCTATAAAAAGTTCAAAGCGTATGCCGGATCGAGTCCCAATGCTTATAGAAGACAAAAAATCCACACGGCCTAGAGGTGGATTGCCGAATCGGTTTGTTTATCAATTAGATAATAGCCACAAAAAAACGCAGGATGTATTCTTCTTCCTGCGTTTTTTTGTGGCTATTTGGGTTTGGTCAATTCCAGAGGATTCACCATTAACGTACCAAAAGGGATTCCCGGTATTCTTGGGGAGTCATTCCCGTTATTTTCTTAAAAAGTCGGGTAAACGAATGCGCTGCCTCATACCCCACTTGAAGTGCAATCTCGCGCACCATGAGATCTGTATTCTGAAGCAATTCTTTGGCTCTCCTGATCCGGCAGTCGTCAATGAACTCAGACAAGTTTATGCCCATTTCCTGTTTGAAGAATCGCGAAAGATAAGACGGATTAAAATGATGAAGTTCAGCCAATCTCACCAATGATAGATCTTTCTCAAGGTTATCCTTGACGTAATTGCATAAAGAGTGAATGACAACGTTAGCGCGTTCTTGTTCATTTGATCGCTTGAATCGGACTAACTCATCAGCAGCACGGTATAGAAATTGTACGGCATCCTTCATACAGGTATACTCCCCCAAATGAAGCAAGCTTCGATGTTCCGGGATTTTCTGTTGAAGGCTCCAACGATTAATGGTCGAATGCAGTAACAATGCAAGGTTGTAGTATGTCTCCATTGCGCGTTCCATCGTTATATCCTGTTGCAATAGTTCACCTGCAAGCTCCTCGAATATGTCGTAGAATGGCTGAATTCGGCCTGTCTCCAGGTAACCTGACATGATCTCGATCCGACTTGAGATTCGCATGGATTCTTTGGGCACTCCCGCCGAAAGATCATCCTTATGATCCGTGAGTACCATGGATACCCCATCTCCGACTTTCATCCATTGGAGCAATCTCAACCGTTCATATTGTTTTGTTATCTCGGACCAATGACAGCTTAGCCCACTTAATGTAAACGCGATAGATACGTCAAGTGAAACCATACAAGCTTCCTGCACAAGTTCCAACGTACCCTCAAGAAATCGTACGACCTTGTCGTTCCCCATCTCCTCCTGCTTCGGCTGAAGCAGCCAGACCACATCACCGTAATGATCTGTTACACTAGCGTACACCATTCGCTCATGCATCAAAGATGAGCCGATAATACGTACAGATTCCTGGGCTTGTGTGGGCTCCGAACCTGCTCCTGACGAATTATTGAACCGACCCAATACGAGATAAACGGGTGTGTCGAACCGCAAGTCTATCTCTCGTTTGCACAATATATCTTGCATTTCGACGGGACCAGATATGATTGCTGTACAATCCTGAAGTAATTTCCGCAAATACGATTCTTGCTGAATCACTGCAAGTTGAGAGTTGAATTCACGCGATCGTTCCAATAATTCAAGCATGCTGTGACTCTGCCGGATCTCTTCCATCACATCTTCGACAACTGCCATCACCTTGTCATAACCTTCCGTTTTGAGCAGGTAACGCACATTGCGCATTTGAAAAGCCCGGTAGGCATAATCAAAATCACTATGTCCTGTCAAAAAAATGGTGCGACAATTCGGCCAACTGCTCTGAATCCGCTCTGTCAGCTCCAGACCACTCATACCCGGCATACGAATATCCGTTAGAACGATGTCTATTCTTGATCGTTGCATCCAGGACAAAGCTTCTGTCGCGGAATAAGCCTTGCATACGTCAAGCCGGTCAGGCATATGCCTGGCGAACGTTTCATAGAGACTGTCCGTAATGATCTCCTCGTCATCCACAATTAAAAGTCGATACATTCGCTTTCCCCTTCCTTCCACTGGATTCGAATTGTGACTTTCAATCCTTGCAGTTCACTTCTGGATAGGAAAAGCCCGCTTCCTTCTCCATATGTCAGAACCAGACGTCGGTGAATGTTCATCAATCCAGTCATTTCATCCGTGCCTCCGTCCATGTGTAAACGTTGCTGAAGAACATGGATGTGGCTTTCTTCCAAATCATTTCCATTGTCCTCGACTGTAATCTCTGCATATGGAGCTTCCATATGAAACCTGATAATTAGAAGGCCAGAAGACGTATTCTTTTCAAGACTGTGCTCATAGGCATTCTCAATAATCGGTTGAATGATGAGTCTGGGCACCTCCATATGTTCCATTTGAACTGGAAGTGGCCCGAAATCGACTTTGATTCGTCTGGAGAATCGCAACTGTTGGATCTCCGTATAGATTCGTGAATGCTCAACTTCCTCTTTTAACTTGACGTGATCTGTTTCATTTCGGGTAATGAACCTGAAATATTCACCAAGCATATTAGTGAATTGTTCAATACGTTCTGTCTCCCCTGTTCTTGCGAGCGAATTCAGAATAAAGAAGCTATTGTACAGAAAATGAGGGTTGATTTGAGATTGGAGCTGTTTCAATTCGGCTCGCTGCATCATCATTGTTTTTTTGAAATCTCGGTCAATCAGGGATTGAAGATTTTCAATCATTTGATTGAAACGGGTGTACAGGAAGCCAAACTCATCCTTTCGATTGTGCGCGATGGGAACATCAAGCACGCCGCCCTCCATTTTTTTGAATCTTTTCACTAACAATAGTAATGGAATGTGAATCAGCTTGTAGCTTGAATAAAGATAGGCCGTGATGGCGACAAATGAAGTAATTGCAAACAGCCAAGCCCAGTGATAGAACTTGCTAAGTGGTCTGGTTACAATTTCCTCGGGCAAATATGTAGCTACGGACAATCCCAGCGAGTCCATATGTAATTGACTAACGTGATACAACGTGCCCCCCACCTTCATCCGAAAACCATCAAGTGTACCTTGTGCACGGTGCTCACGGTAATTCGCGAGAATAATACTGCTTTGTTGCTTATCTGTGATGGCATAACCCGTTTGGTCCTCAATCAGAAAAGTGGAACTCTCCGGGTACAGATTAAGCCGAGTGAGTTCATTTTGAAAATGCTCTGTATCCAGCTCCACTTGAATGACAAATAGTGGCGCTTCCCCTCTCGTACCTGTCAGCCGGACGGCACTCATGTTCATGGTGTTCTCTTTCACAGTAAAATGTGTACCTTTTCCTTGCATGCCTGAACTAAAGTATGCATATGAACTCTCATCGAAATCATCGATACCTTGGGTCGCGGAAATACTTTTGCCGACGGTAGGGATATGTACATGGACGTTTTTGATGTAAGCCGTGCTGTTCTTAAATGACGCGAGCCGTTCAGTCAGATAATTCAACGTATCACGTCGCTCGACCTGATCCATCATGTTCCATAGAATCGCCAAACGATTCAGTTTACGATCCTCGACGATATCAAACTGCTGTAGCTCCATCCATTCCATTTCCCTATTCAGTTCCACTACATATTGGTTCAAACGTCTCTCCGTTGACAAGGATATTTCCTGGCTTGCATTGTCATAACTCCAATGATAGAGATACACGCCAAGAAGAATAAGGGGAAGCACGAAGACCAGATAGGTGAATATCAATCGCACAAATATACTGTTAAACCATGATTTAGCGGGAATCTTGATCAATGCTTCCACCTCCAATGCCAAAGGCTGGATTAGTTCCTTGTATGAGTACAGTAGTGAGTGTGAACATTATCGCTCCTTTGGCTTGTTGGTTCGGAACCACGCGTTAACTTCCGATGTGATCTGATCTCCGCCCAGCTTGCGCCAGTTCTCCACAAATCGATCAAACTCATCTATTGGCCTACCCAGAATAATGTTCATATAGGCTTCAAGCTGGAGATCCCGAAGAATAATCTGCCGGTCCACCATGGTGTCCGTAATTCCGCCCGTGAACTGGTCATAGAGAAGTTGACCGTTCTTCTCGTATGAATCTGCAATGCTAAAAGCACCCGAAGGTCCGTAGGTTTGTTTCCAACCCCAGCCACTCTTTACACCTTCCGTTTCATAGGCGACAATTCGTTTGTGAATCGCAAGGGCTTCATTCTGCAGAGCCGAGTAATCTCCTGAACTCCTGGCATCACGAATTTGTTTGTAGGCATCTATATTTTTGTTGCCGGGAAAAGGGGTAACGGGTGAAAGCATCCACACCGCTCTGGAATCATCATTGTAATATGTCTCGTACTGTGCCTGATCCCCCCAGTTGGTTTCCAGATGCAGATTCATGAGCTTCACGACAACCTCCGGATTAGAGAACCCTTTTTTTACAGCAAAGTATTGCCCTGTGTTAGAACGGAGAGGTACAAATAGATCCCTGCCTGACTTCGCAACAATAGGATATGCCTGCCATTCTATATCTGTATCTATATCCCGGGTGGTCGGAAGCATAAAGGATGTCCACTGCTCGCCGTAGAGCATTCCTATTTTTCCATCCTTAACCAGACGAAACGCCTTACTCCCACTTTTGTAACCAAAATCCGGATCCAATTGCCCGTCAAGATACATGGTTTGCAGTACTTGCAGAGCCTCGCGAACTTCAGGTTGTATCCCTCCATAAGTAAGATTGCCTTCTGCATCTTTGACCCATATATTGGGGAATGCACCGTATCCGGACATCAAGCCTGCAGCTCCCATGACGGGATCCCATAGATGGTTTGTAAGCGCCAGTCCGTATGTATCCTGTTCTCCGTTCCCATCAGGATCCCTTTCTGTAAACGCTTTCGATATTTGCAGAACGTCTTCCAGCGTTTTGGGTGATTGCAGCCCCAGATGCTCCAGCCAATCGGTTCTAATCCACAGGTACTGCGCTGTCTCAATGGAGGAAGATGATTCGGGAATCGCCATAAGTTTGCCGTCAATGGTCGCTGCGTCGAATGCGCCTCTTCCCTCCGCCTCCAATATTCTCTTCGTAAGTGGAGAAGCATGCTCTTGGTATACATCCGTTAAATCTTCAATCATTCCAGCATTGCTCAGTTGTCTAAGTTGGTATGGATTCACTTTGACCACGTCCGGGAAACGTCCTGCAGCAAGGGATACACCCAGCTTCTGACTGTACACATCTCCGTTCGCAATCCAGTCATAGTGAATATGAATACCCAGCTCGGTCTCGTACAAACGAGTCCAGCGATTATCCAGTATTGTCTCACCTGGCAACTGACCAATCATTCGCTCAAGGTCATCTCCGGTTTCCCTGACAAAAGAGACCTCTATGGGCGGAGAGTATCTCCCAAACGTAGAGGGAGGTTGAATCTGCTGCCCATCCAGTTGCGAACGATGTTGTTCAGAATTCCCTTCGGTGTGGCCTGCTGGTATGCACACGGCAAGGAACAGAATGAACGTCCATCTTGATATGTCCAACCATCTCTTATACATGATGACATGCCCCCAATTCGGTGTGAACAACTCTCTTCTCTCTGTCAGCTTGAATCCATATCATTGTACAACAACTTGTACCCATTGAATACGAAAAGCCGCCGTTGGGCGGCCTTTATGGATTTTCCTTGATCTCATCAGGATTGATTACGTGATAGTCAAAACTGGAAAAGTCAGCTGTTCCTCCAACCATTTGGGTCGAATATACAAATAAACCAACCCGGCAACCCATAAAATGATCCAGTTTGTATATCATTTTATGGTGAATCCCTATATCTCTCCACTTCATCCCATCGAAATAGGCAAAAGAGCACTCATCTATATTGTTTTCAAAATTTCCGAATGCTTTCAGCCTAACGACTGGATCGGATACTGGAATACGTGCATGTTCAGTCGCTGGTTGCTGATCGATCAGGTTGCCCAATATCGTTGGATCCTCACTATCTCTGGCATGCATGACCAGGAAAAAAGTGCCTTCCTCTCTCGTAAGAGCGATCATGCCATACGAACCGATTAGAAAGCACAATCCTGCATAATCTCCATCTTTTAGGAAACTGCCATCGAGTGTGACCGTCGCTTCACAAGCAGGCCCCATTGAACGCTGGGTTAGTGTGTTTACGGCAAACGTCAGATTTGGACTGATCTGTCCAGTTCGAACACGATAAACCCCCGGTTTTTCTGTAACGGACCAGAGTTCATTATGAGGTGTATGATTCCATTGCCAGAAATCACGGAGGCGTATTCGTCCATCTTCTTCGACTTCATAATCGAAACGGTCGCTCCCTACCAATGGATTATAACGGTACTCTGGTCTAGTACTCGGGATGTTAATCTGTTTCGGAGCTTTGTTTGCAAACACCGGGATATCTTGATCAAAATGCAGCGGAACCAGTACAGGAATACGGCCAACGGCCCCATGATCCTGAAACAGCATCGCGTACCAGTCACCATCTGGCGTATCCACAATGCCGCCCTGAGCAACGCCTGAATTGAAATAACCCATATCGTCATTGAATACTTCTCCACCAGCGAAGATACCTTCCAGAGAGTCAGCCATATAATACGCCTGTGTTCTGCGTCCGGAAGCTTTCGTGATGTGAATCAGGAAAACGATATATTTCCCGTTGATCTTGTAGAAATGTGCTCCTTCATAACCAAGGTGGTAAGGCTGCTGGTCTTTTACAATCAAACGATGTACTCCACCAGGTTTGGGACCGGACAGGTCAGAGCTTAATTCGGTCAGATAGATCTCGGCATTACCGTGCACGAGATATACCCGTTCATCATCGTCGAAAAATAAGGAGCAATCATGGTAAAACCCTTCCACTAGCTGCTTCTTCCACACTCCTGAGATGGATGTGGACGTGTACAAGTATGTTTTATGGGTATCATTCGCGACAAAGATTACATAGAACACCCCTTGGTGATAACGAAGAGAGGCGGCCCACATGCCCTTGCTATATATGTGCTGACCATCCACTAGCCGTTGGGCTGGAGTATCGTCCAATGTGTCGTACACATAGGTAGCTACTTCCCACTGGATCAGGTCATATGAACGCAAAATGACACATCCTGGCATCATATGCATGGTTGTGCTGACCATATAATACGTGTCCTCTACACGAATAACGTCAAGATCCGGGTAGTCGGCCCAAATAATTGGATTTGGATGCATGCTTCATTTACACCTCATCTTTTCTGTTAAACTGCCATTCTCTTAAAAGGATGGTTGAGCTGTCTGTTGAGCCTTTAAGCATAATATACAAGTTATGAACACCTTGCGCACCCGTAATTTCGGTTGTTCGTTCCATCCAGTGAAATGATCCTGTTGTGGAAGAAACAATCATTTCTCCAATTAACGGTCCGTCTGCACGATCAAGCCGAAGTTCCAACGTACCTTCTGTGCCTTGATTCGAAAGGATAGCTTTGAAGATTGCAGGTCCTTCACTATCAAAATCGACGTTCGATATTGCAATCCAACTGTCGTTCTGCAGTTTAGCGGAAATCACATTCGCATCTGATGCAGATACCTCAGCAGACATCTCAACAGCGTCGTGAAATTGTTCTGTTGAGACGCCACTACTCCATCCAATCGTCGAACCGCTTACCCGTTGATAGGGATCGAAGTACTTGATTTGATCTACGCCTTGATAATCTGCTTGTACCTTCTTGATCTTACCAGTTGCCTCATCATGTTCGATTCGATTCAGATGCGTTGAGCGGTAACCTTCAGGAATATTCATGGCCTGGCATAACGTCTGAGCATGATAGGCAATGTAACACTGATCGGCCAGTTGGAATATAGCATGATGGTTATTACCTCCAATATTAAAAAAGTGTCCAGGATTCTGAAGCAACGTTCCCTGATATGCCCATGGACCCATTGGCTGAACGCTGGTCATATATGCAATTTCTCCGGGTGGTGGATCGCCCTCTGGCCGATCACCCTCGTCAAAATTGGAGCAATACGTATAGTAGTACATGTTATTATATTTATGTATTCCGGAATCCTCAAACATATACGGCGCCGGGATGACCTTCGCTTTGCCAACGACGCTGATCATATCGTCTCCCAATCGCATAACCCTTGCCGTATCCGGTCTCTCGGCTTTCCCTTCGGGTATACCGCCTCCAAAATAGAGATAGCCTTGATGATCGTCATCTACGAACACAGCAGGATCGAATAGCCAAGTGACTTCTTCTACTCCAGGAGTCTCTCTTGTAACAAGTGCTTTTCCTATTGGATCTATCCATGGACCTACAGGCGTTGGTGCTGATAATACACCGATTCCACTGGCATTGTTAGCGAAATATAGAAAGAAGCAATCTTCGCCTTCTATTATTCGATGAGCAGCTGCCGGAGCCCAGGATTGCGAAGCCCATTTCGCTGCCCCCTGAGGTCCAGCAACTCTGATCTCACCATGATCGGTCCAATTAATCAAGTCATCTGAAGAGATCACTGTGATCCGGTTGATTGAACTATAGCTGTTTTTCTGAGGAATACCGTCCTTATCATATTCGAGCTTATCACTAGTCATATATATGTAGACTCGATTGTTAAATACCAAAGCACAGGGATCGGCTCCAAACTTGTGTGCTATCAGAGGATTTCCGTTGGGACGAAGCTTCCCAATCTCTTCTGTAAGATTCTCCAGTTTGGCAGACTGGACTGAATTTTGCTCACCAGCATGTGATGTAGAATGATGATTCATCGAAAGAATTCCCCCTATAATCGTTATTAGTTTTCTTTTTACACGAAAGCGTTTGCAATACAAAGGATACCATGATAGGATGATTACATTTTAAGGTAAGCTGAGTACAATTTCATTGCGTAATCCGCTCTATTTATTGCGTGAAATGACGGGAGGTGCTTCATGAGTGGGTCCTCTGAGTATTTTTATGATCCCATCCAGCCAGAACTTTTGTACCTGCATCGAATAACGACGTATAAGCTGGAAACGATCTATCATCGCCATAATGCATACGAGATCTATCTGTTTCTTCGTGGCAATGTTCACTTTTATGTAGAAAATCGATGTTACCATGTGCAGCCGGGGGATTTACTTGTGATATCACCTGCGGAGATGCACCGAGCCTTTATTTTGGATGAATCTGAATATGAGCGAATTACAATTAATCTTAAAAAAACGTACCTCCATCAGTTGTCTACAACATCAACCAACCTGTCGTCTTGTTTTGATCATCGTTCAAAAGGAACAGGCAACATCGTTCACCTCGACGATGGTAGTCTAAAGCAGATGTTGCAATGTACGAACGAACTGGAAGGATTACTTGCTTCCGATGCTTATGGCGCGGATATCAAAATGAATGCAGTGATAGCCCAATTGCTGGTCATGATTAACGTCTGTTTTCACAACAATTCCTTTGTTCCTCATGACATTATGCCTGATCTGGTACGTGAGACTATGGATTATATTGAGACACATCTGAATGAAGATATTACGCTTCGCAAACTTGCTGAAGCATTCTATATGAACAGTACTTATATCAGTCGCCAGTTTAAAAAGCATACCGGATTGACGATCAGGTCCTACATATTGGGTCGTCGGATTGAACGGGCCAAATTCCACCTGTCTGAAGGAATGAGTATTACGGATGCTTGCTTTCAGTCGGGCTTTAGTGACTATGCTAACTTTATTCGGAGTTTTACCAAAATGGTCGGCATCTCTCCAGGCAAATATAGCAAACAACGACGTGACGCCATTGAACCGTTACCATGATAATAACAGGCTAATGTATTGAAAAAGCCAAAAAACATCAAGCCATGCAGGATGGCTCGATGTTTTTTCTTCCTATGCTTCGGAGCTGTAAACAATCCGTTATTGCGATCCTAACCGCTAGTTAATTGATCTCTTTACCCGTCCACAATCGAACCCGATCCTTAATCCATTCCGTATACTGTTGTTCCATAGCTACCGCACCCGCATCGTCCAATTCTGCAATCATATTGTCATATATACCTTCAAAGGCACTTGGAGAGGATGTAATCGCTTCGGCGATCCGTTTCTGAATAATATCCTGCGTTTTCTGATACACCACATTATAATCCCCGCTATCGGATGGAATCGGCATGTTGTAAGCCGCGCCCCACTCTTTCACCGGGAACTCTTCTTCAGAAGGGAACAAATCCTTCCAGGTTGTGATGCCATACCCTTTCAGCGCTTCTTTTTCCTCATCGGAATAACTTTGCTGAATCTGTTCAGGATAATTCGTCGTGTAATAGTTGTCCGTTGAATCTTTAACACCATCTCCGTAGTGGGCACCAAAAATGTAGTACAAGCCTACACCAGTTTCTTTGGTAAACGTGTTATTGTCTTTGTTTTTACGTTCCTGCACATCTGCCGGAATGGTGCGAACACCGTCTTCCACGTTGTAGTGTTCCCCTTCAACGCCCCAGTTTCTCAATACTTGTCCTTCTTCAGAAGACATCCAGTCCAAAAATTTAATGGCTCGAACAGGATCTTCACAATCGACCGTTATCCCAATGCCATAACCGTCAAAGCCGATATTCTGAAAGTCTTTGCGCTGGAAACTATCGTCTAGTGTTACCGGATAGAATCCGTAGGTCATGTCATCTTTCCCTGCACTTTTCAGAGCATTTTCCGCATCACTGAATCCCCAGTTCGGATCAAGCAACGAAAGCACGCGTCCGCTGGCGATTTTGGACTTATACTGATCATCTTTTTGAACAAAACTGTCTTTGTCCAGCAAGCCTTCATTGTACATCTTGTTCAACCAGCGGAAATATTCCTTTTCCTCTGGGCGTTTGTAATGCAGAACGGCTTCATATGTGTCAGGATCGATGAAATACTCGCCATCTCCCGGGCCACCCGTTGACATGGCAGCGGGGTCAGTCACCGTAATCATGCGTCTCCAGCCATCCGCACTAAGCGTTAGTGGAATCGTTGGCTGCCCATCGTCTGTTGTCGGATGTTTCTCGTAAAAGTCACGTAGCACATTTTCGAAATCGTTTAAGGTTTTGATCTCAGGATACCCGAGTTCCTTGACTACACGATGTTGAATGGCTGCACCGTTCGTGGCGTCAAAGCTGACCTGATCGATCGCACCGTTCGTCGGAATCCAATATATTGAAGGATCATCATTGCTGTATTTCAACCGATTAAAATGCTCTCCGTAAATCTTTTTCAAATTGGGCGCGTGTTCTTCGATCAGATCCGTCAAATCTACCATCGCACCGGCATCTACGAGTCGGGTCAGATTGCCTTTGGGGAAAATCAGATCCGGATAATCGCCGCTGGCAGCCATTAGCGAAATGCGGTCGTTTCCGCCTCCGCTCGAAATATCGAACTCTGCATCAATCCTCACACCGGTTTCTTCCGTAATTTTCTTCCCTACAGCATCCTGCATTTTGTTCCAGTTGGGACTTGCATCTGCTCCAAAGAAGCTAAATGTAATTGGACTGTTCGGATCACTGCTATTCGACTCGGCATTCTCTGCAGCATTTCCGCAACCGGCGGAAACCAGCACAACACTTGTTACCAGGCATGCTCCTAGCACTTTTGAAACGGCTCTCATTATTTCTCTGCCCCCTAGATGGTGTTAGTCGTGATAAACAATCCAGACATTACGATAACTCGTTTCGGAATAGTATACGCTTACATAATCAAGTGTTAATAAACGATTAAAATCCTGCCTACCCTATTCCATGGTTAAAGTATAAGGAAGTCTATTAACCCGAACCTTGATTATTAAGCCATGAAAATAGCATGATCTAGACATGATCCCCAGTCAACTGTGGAGACCAAAAAAGCGATGGTTGCCCATCGCCTCATAACGCCAATATTACATTTCAATAATATAATTCCAACGTAAATCCTTGGATCTCACCTTCTACATCCCGCATCAATTCGATGACTTGGTCAGCGTAATCTCCAAGAATTTCTTTGCTTTTCTCGAATCCAAGCCATTGAACAGTAAGCGGCATGCTTACAGCCCCAGTCAAGACATCCCATAATGCGTCCAAATTGGCTCCATAGCTCTCGTCTAACTCAAGCTGTTTCTGAAGCACTTGATGTAACTCTTCCTTGCTGTGAGTGTGGTTTCCGTCAATCTGAATGATGCTCATATCATTCCTCCGTTTGTTTGATCTGTTCAAATGACTTGTAATGATCTGTCGTCTGGTAGATTAGACCGTCATTTGAATATAGAATTCGGTCGCTTCCGCGCCGTCCTCCTGAATAATGTATATCAGCTTCGTACCAGATCCGACCTTTTTTGTTAGGTAATAACCCTTCCCGGTTTCTGAATACATCGCCACCGATGCTTTTGCCAGGAGCCACTTCATGCAGATTCCCTTCACTTGGTTCCCAGCCCAATTCTCTGGCCTCTTTCTTGGTCATGTAATTTGGCGGGAGTTCATTGTGCTCCGAGATATAATTGGCAACCTCATCAAATCCCATTTCCTCCGAAACTTGAGGAGAGCCGGTATCAAACAAAGACTGTGAAGTACAACCCGAGAACATTAATGCGGCAATGATGATCAATAACGTGTAAGCCTTTTTTCTGAAAAACATAATCTTTTCTCCTTTTGATGTTCTTGCTGCTATTCGTATTGTTGACACCTCTAACCATGAACAATGACTCTAATGTTAACGACTTGTGATCATTAAATCAATTCTGTTGACAAGTTCTTATCCTTCAACATAAAAAAGCCGCTAAACTAGCGACTTTAATCGTACCATGATAATATCCATTCAATATATTAATTTAATTAATCCATCCAATTCTTCAGTGCTACGACAACTTCTTCCAACTGTTTTTCTTCCGTAACTTCAGGCTGATTATCTCCTTTTTGCATGCCGTATGAGCCAAATTGACCGTGATTCCCACCCTCAATACTCACATATGTCGTGTCTTCCGGAAGATTTGCTTTGGCGTTCTCCCAGTCTTCCCTGTTAAGCACTCCGTCATCCGAGCCTGTAATCTGTAAGGTAGACAAATTCGTATTCTTCAAGCTACCGCCTTCATCGGCATAGGATGCCAAGAAAAAGACGCCTTTCAACTTCTCCGTGTGCTCAGCAGCATATCGTGATGCAAATGATCCTCCTAGTGAATGGCCTCCAATAACAAACGCTTCGTTAGGATGTTCCTCGATAAAGGAATCAGCCTTGTTTTGACCGAAAATGGCCAAGTTTAACGGCATATCCGCGATGTATACGCGGTGACCCTGTTCTGCCAGTTCTCTGGCAAGTGGAGAATAGCTTTCAGGTTCGACTAGGCCGCCGGGATAGAAAATAATATTCGGCTTTGTTACCTCTGTACCCACGGGTTCAAAACGGTAACCGTCCTTAATCTCGGTGACATTAACCTGACCATCACTTGTAAATGCTGCTTCCGCTCGCTCAGACGGACTATACGTGACCGATTGAAGATATACGAAAACTCCGGCCACGATGATAATGATGGACAAAATGGTCCACATGATAATCTTTTTCCATTGGTTTGTACGTTGTGCTGTTTTCAACTCTAAAACCACCTTGTCATGAAGATAATGTTATGTGTTTTCAACTCTCAACAAATTATACTTACCGGTAAGTATAATTACAAGATGATTTTGCTTACGATCGTTATTTGTCATAAAATACTCATGGAGGGAAGTCCAATGACAGAAAAATCAACGAAACGTTTACCTGGGAGACCGAAACATGCTGACGACGATATCTCTATTCAGCAAACCATTATTCAAACGGCTTCAAAGCTATTCATGGAGTACGGCTACGAAACGGTCACACTTCAGCAAATTGGAAAAAGTTGTAGCGTATCAAAACCGACCATCTATTATCATTTTACCAGCAAACCAGAGCTTTTTAAGGTTGCCTTTACAACGATGCTACAGAATGTGAGCCGGTTAACCTCGCATATGCTTGATCAAGCCGAGAATCTGGAGTCGGGGCTTGTGCGTTTGGCAGAGGCCAGACTGGGCAATCCACATGCAGAGATTGAAACTATGCTCAGAGAGGCTGAGCCTTTTCTTGACCACACTCAGATTCAGGACATACGTGCAGCGGAGCATGGTATTCACGAAGTGTTAGCCACCCATTTCCAGCGGGCAATGGATCAAAATAGACTGCAGACGGATAATCCGTTTTTCTTGGCAGAGACCTTCTCCACCATGATGCTCATGGGAAATCGGGAAGATAACCTGCACAAATATGGTTCCAATCTTTCATTAGGAAAAAAACTAGTGGATCTCTTCCTTCGTGGAGCGCAGTAAAAATTCAGGGCAACAAGGAGAATGGATATGAATATTCCCAGAGGAACCTATGGTTTTCGGTTCGCTGAAGACAAGGAGCTCCAACTATGTTCACTATTTGCGGCCGGATCTGATTCTATAACGGACCCTTCTTATCTCTGGGATGGACTCGAACGTACGGATGGGCCTCTCCTGTTATTCCAGTATACAATCTCGGGTAAAGGTGTATTTGAGTCAAATAATTGCATCCACCATGTCACTGCAGGACAAGCTTTTTTGGCCGAGATCCCAGGTCCACATCGCTATTACTACCATTCAGAATCGAAAGAACCTTGGGACTTTCTCTTCCTGTTGTTCCGGCCCACGCTTGTTCTGCCCCATTGGCGAAAATTCCTTCGTGAAGTCGGAGAAACACCCTATCTCCCCGCTGACTGTACACCAATCCGGTTGTTGCGAATGATCGTGACCGATGCGGCGACAGGCAGAATCACGGATCCTCTAATTGCATCATCAAGCGTATATCAGTTCATGACAGAACTGGTTAGATTACAGAAAACAACGCTGAGCAACAGAGAAAACTGGTCGGGTAACATACAACGGGCCGTTGAATACATAGAAAACAACTACTCTAAGATGATCAGTATGGATCATCTTGCAGAACATGTGTGCCTTTCCAAATATCATTTCATACGTCGCTTCTCTTCCAGTACAGGTCTGACCCCGGGCGCTTATCTGACCCGCGTGCGCACTGAGAAAGCGATGGAATTGCTGCGCGGAACTGCTCTTAGTATTGAAGTCATTGCCGAACAAGTCGGCTATTCCAGTGGAAGTTATTTTATCAAAGCCTTTCGTAGCATAACTGGCTTTACACCAGGTGAATTCCGTAGTGGTGGCGAAAGCCTTGTGTATCGTAAATTGTTCTTCGACTAACCGCAATATTATGCTATTCCACATGTAAGATTACTGTAGATATTAATAAAATCCTTTATTATGATGAATTTAGCGAGAGCAATAATTAATCAGTAGAGGAGTATTCCCATGAATCATACGCTTGCAGCATCAACTCCACCGCTTGGCTGGAATAGCTGGGATTGCTATGGCGCGGCTGTTACAGAAGATGAAATTCGTGGTAACGCCGAGTACATGGCAGAACATCTTAAAGACTTTGGCTGGAGCTACATTACGGTCGATATTCAATGGTATGAGCCTTATGCCAATTCTTCTCAATACCGTCCGTTCGTTCCGCTAATTATGGATGAATATTCACGGCTTATGCCTGCGGAGAACCGCTTCCCCTCCGCTGCGAATGGACAGGGATTTAAGCCATTAGCCGACTACGTTCATAGTCTTGGGCTGCAATTTGGCATTCACATCATGCGCGGTATTCCACGTCAAGCTGCACATGCCGGGACTCCGATCCTGGGCACAACCGCCACTGCGCGCGATATTGCTCATCCGAACTCCATCTGTCCGTGGAACACAGATATGTACGGTGTCGATAGCTCGAAAGAAGGAGCACAGGCCTATTACGATTCGCTTTTTGAACTGTATGCACAATGGGGCGTTGACTTGGTGAAGGTGGACGATATTGCCGCCTCCAGACTCTATGATACCCATCAGCCCGAGATCGAAATGATATCCAAAGCAATTGAGCGCTCCGGTCGGCCCATGGTACTGAGTCTCTCTCCTGGCCCTGCCCCGGTGGAATACTCAGAATTCTTGGCTGATCATGCCAACATGTGGCGTGTCACGGACGATTTCTGGGACCTTTGGCCGCTGTTATTGGATATGTTCGACCGCTGCCGGGCGTGGCAGGGCGTTCCCCAAGCAGGCTGCTGGCCAGACTGTGATATGTTGCCTTTGGGTCATATCGGTATCCGTTCTGTAGACGGTGGTGGTGCAGATCGCTGGACTCGGTTCACACCTGACGAGCAGTTGACGATGATGTCGCTGTGGAGCATCTTCCGTTCCCCGCTTATCTTCGGTGGTGAACTTCGAGATAACGATGATTGGACACTGTCCCTGTTAACCAACCGTGAGGTTCTTCGAATGCATCGCGAGAGTTATGGAGCCAGAGAAGCCTTGCGTCATGAAGAACTTATCGTATGGACAGCTCAACATGGTGATGGCTCGTCCTACGTCGCTGTATTCAATACAGGCGAGAAACCTCTGCCCGTGGATCTCAATATAGAGGAAATCAACCTCTCGGGTATTACCGAAGGTGCCGAATTATGGAGCGGAGAAGCAGCCGAGTTCACAGAGAACTCTTTACATACTACTGTGCCGACGCACGGTGTACGCCTCTATCGGTTTTCCTAAGCTTACAATAATCCAACACATGGTCAGCTCCCACAGCTAGTAACATATCCAGCTTCTCAGCACTGTCAACGCCAGTCACCTCAGCCCCAAGAATTCGATAACGAGGCTGCAGGACCGCGCCGATGCGGGTAACGAATGGTTTCCCGCGAAGGAGATCCCAATCCCAGGAGTTTACCGAAGTGGCATGGACCTCAATTAACACTTCATGATCCTTGGGCCACAGGTATATTCAGTGGTTTCAATAGATATGCCGACTGTAGTAGCTGGTATAACCGAGTATTTGCCGTGGGATTCGATTAACTTGAAGAATTTTCTCAGGGATATACCTATTTTGAATAATTAAGCGGACTATAGATAGATTGATGAAGGAAACAAGCGTTTATAGAAAATTGCATTATGCCTACAATGATATGCTCCCCATATAGTAGACAGATGAAATAATAAAAATCTGTTGCTGTATGAAGAGCATATCAGTTTCTTTTTGTTTTACAATATGGAGAACGGGGCTATCCCTAGCCATTTTTATGACTTATGGGACAGTCCCTATTATGCTTTCTTACGATCAAGCACGTTTGTTCTTAACAAACTTCATACAGTTTTGATTGTCAGAAGTCGGCATTACTGAATTATTGACCTGCTTCTAACTCATCCTGGCCGGAAGCACCTAGAGTTTCCATAAAATCCCTCAAGATAACTTTTTGCTTTAAAGTACCTCCGTAATCTTATGTTAGTGATACTCAGCAATGAATGAAATCTGGGCATAGTTATCATAATAATCAATGTACCCTGAAAAGCAAATTGAATCGGTAATTGGAGGCTTGGATCATCTTGCGAGAATTCATTCTTTCTCTTGTGCTCTTTGTACTTAGTGTTTGCTTTGTTCTAATTATGGATCTGCTAATTGGATTGCCTTTCCCTGTTTCCCTTACAAATATCATTTCTCCTTTCACATTCATGACGCCCCAGGAGTTGACCATCATTTCCCTCGTTTTGCTTTATGTAATAACAAAACCGATCGTTCTTCATTTCATGGAGAAAAGGTAACTCAAACAGTGCATCACCGACCAGATTTGAAACGTCTCCGTAATCCACCAACCATCAATAAAACGAATGGGATAATCACTCCAAACAAAACAAAAACCGTCTGCAAGGCTACATTCCCCTCCTCAATATGTTCGGCAAAACTGCTGGTGATCATCATTGAAATAAGTAAAATGAGAAGACCCATGGGCAGAATGAGCTTTCGATGGTCTCGGATCTGAAACACATCTGCAGCTGCCATCACTCCAGCATAAAAAAAGATAGCAACTTTAAAAAAAACTCCGATAATCAATGTCAAAACTACAAAAACGTCCAGTCTCTGAATGAACTCACCGATATTGATCAAACTTATCATATTCAACATAGGGAAAGTGGCACGTCCGACGAGATCAGTCCCGAGCACGGCGATATTCAGCGCACTGGAATAGGCGAGAATGAATCCACTAATCAATACAGCGGTGAAGCCTGCTCGAACCCCCTTTCTCGATTGATTCAAATAAGGCAATATCATAGTGAAACAAATCACTTCACTGTGAGGGAATTCTATTGTTTGTTTCAATATCGTTTTAATCACGGGGCCCCAGCCATCGCCCAATACTGGAAAAAGTCGATTCATCTCAATTGCATCGGAAAAAAGCAAGAGTACGTTGCTCAGTAGTCCGACTATCCCCAAAATAACCAAAAATATTTGGGCCGTTCTTGCCAACACTTCAATCCCTTTATTCAAGACATATGCGACTGACATGATCATAACAGCACTGATCACAATGATCGGAGTTTGATCTAACACTGAACTGACTAGCAAATCTGCGCCATCCCGTACATCCCTTGACGCTCCATAGAGAAAGAAGAGAATATAAAGCAGCCCTAATGTCAAGCCGATCCATTTGCCCAAAATCGCTCTCATGTAACCGGTAAGTGGAAGCTTTGGATAAAGACGAAAAAGGGCGGTGTATACCAAAAAAAGGAGTACTCCTCCGCCAGTCCCCAACAGTATGGACAACCAAGCGTCTTTTTCCGAATTTATTCCCAAACTGACCACCAGCGCAGTCCCCATGTCAAACAATATAATTAACGAGAACAATTGTCCTGGACTAATTCGCAGTTTTCCCAATCTGATCCACCTCCGTTTCCACTTTGTATTACTTCCCTTTTAAAACGTATTAATTATTTACGATCAGATTCGAATTTTCTACGCACCTTTGCTGCCACCAATAAGATAATCGGTATGCCCACTCCAAACATCAAAAATACGGTAACTAATAAAATGTCTCCTTCTTCGATTTGCTCCGCAAAGTTGCCGGAAAGCATCATGGATATCAATAAAATAATGATCCCGATCGGGTGAACGAGCTTTCGATAGTCCCGAATTTGAAACATATCTGAAGCCGCCATCACTCCAGCATAAAAAAAGATAGCGACTTTAAAAAAATCCCCGATAATTAACGTCAGAACAACAAATACATCCATTCTCTGAATAAACTCACCGATATTGATCAAGCTGACCGTATGTAACAGAGGGAAGGTGGTTCGTCCGGCAATATCAGTCCCGAGTACAGCGATATTCGTTGCACTAGAGTAGCTGAGAATAAGTCCGCTAATCAACACCGCCCCGAACCCTGCCCGAATCCCCATATTTGATTGATTCAGGTAAGGCAGAAGCATGGTGAAACAAATCAATTCCTCATACGGGAACTCAATCGTTTGTTTAGAAGTCATTTTTAAAACGGGACCCCACCCATTCCCCAAAACCGGAAGCAGTCGGTCAATCTCAATTATTCCGGAAAAAAACATGAGGAAGTTACTTACCAGCGCCAATATCGCCAAAATGACCAAAAATATTTGGGCTGTTCTTGCTAACACTTCAATTCCTTTGTTCAGGACGTACCCAATCGACATGATCATCACAACATTGACTACTAAAACCGGAGTTTGGTCCAACACTGAACTTATAAGCAAGTCTCCCCCTTCACGCAGATCTCTTGCTGCTCCATGGATAAAAAAAAGAATGTATAATAAACCCACGGGCCAGCCGAGCCATTTTCCCAAAATCACTCGAATGTAACCGGTGAGTGGAAGCCTGGGATATAAACGATAAAGTGAGGTGTATACAAAAAATATAACCATCCCCCCTAACGAACCAAGCAGAATGGCAAGCCAGGCATCATTTTCCGCTTTTGTGGCCAGAACGCGTATGATCGCGGTTCCCATGTCAAACAATAGGATCAACGTAAACAATTGTCCTGGACTGATTCTCGCTTTTTCCATGCTCTATCCACCACCACTTTACTTCTCATCCTTCTTTAGGTCGAATAAATAAGGCTTGGTTATCTCCCCTGAACGCCGTATCTGCGATTCGACTTTCACCTCTACTTCGCATGTCGTGAAAATTTTGCTCCATTCCTTCTCCATCTTCTTCCACGCCTTCGGGTTCGCCCTTTCAACCGCTTCCCCAAAACCCAGAACATCTGTCTTCAGATCTTGTGCCTTCCTGATTGCCCTTACCACTTCATCCTTCACCTTTTCATTCCACTGCTGTTCCAGTTTCCTGAGCTCTTCTGATTTTGATGGATCAATCGCACACATAACTTCCCCCACAGCACCTGTTTCACGAATATTTACGTATATTAGTGGTTGTTCCCCCTTAACTACTGCTTTGATTTTGGTTTTGGAGCTAGTGATTTCAATCGCAATGGCCTCTTTTTTCTCTTTGCAGTCGAGGTTAACAATCGTATTCTTCACTTTATTGTTAATCCACGAGACCCCTCGGGCTTCACCGTTTTTTAGCCACCCCACAAGTTTGCCCTCTTTAAAAAGGGCCATGCCGCTGACAACCAATTCAACAGGAACATCGGACCGCTCCAACATCGATTTGTCATGTCCGAGTTGAGTCTCTCCGTTGAGTTTTATTCCACTGATTACCGGCCCTCCTCCTTTGGTTAGTAGCCCGCGAATGACATCATTGATCTCTACTTCGTAATTCTCTGCCAATACTTTTCCTGTTGTTTTTAGTTTCCCAAGGATCGCATTGGCTGGAATATTTTCAAGTGGAGTGAGCGTTTTCAAGATCGTTTCAGCGTCTGAGTCTCTTGCGATAAAAACTCTCGTCGTTAAGCGTGGTTCAGGATCCCGTTCCATCAGATCAAATACTTCATTCATTCCTTCTCTTGCCAATTCTTCACCTATGATCAAATCCCTCACATGTTGAACATTGATCCTTCGAGGCACTTTTTTTGATGCTCTTCTGATTGCTTCCAGTAAGTTCTTTCCTGTGCCGGAGTATACAACAACCGGTACATTTCCACCAGCTTGTTGTCCCGCGATTTCTCTGGCGTTTACAATCTGAAACGAGAAGCGGTATTCGTTTTTATCCGGTACTTTATCGACTCCCATAGCCAAGGGTAACGCCAAGTCGTTTAGCTCCCGGTAATTCCAGCAACCTGCCAGAAAAAACATGCAAAGAATCATTAGAGAAAGGACCCACGTTCTAGTTATCATGACGTTTCATCCCATCCTCTCATGTTTTATCGTTTTGATCAGATAAAAGGATCTCATCCTTTAATAAAGAAGACTGTTTAGAGTCCATTAAACGAGGACGCGTAATCGCCGATTTAAAAGGCGAGCGCCAAATCGTATCCTTTTGGCGACTTAGACCAAACGGTGCAAATGGTGAAAGATACGGAATTCCAAAAGATCGTAAACTGGCCATGTGAGCCACGAGCATAATCATGGCTATGATAATCCCGTAAAAACCCAAGATGGACGCTGCAAGTATCATAGGAAACCGAATCAATCTGGCTGCGGTAGTGAGGGTATAACCCGGCATGACAAAACTGGCAATACCTGTTAAGGAAACGATGATCACCATCATTGCAGTCACTACACCTGCTTGGACCGCTGCTTGTCCCAATACTACGGCCCCTACGATGGAAACCGCTTGTCCTACGGCCCGAGGCATGCGAATGCCAGCCTCCCGCATAATTTCAAATGCAAGCTCCATCAGTAATGCTTCGATCAATACAGGAAACGGAACGCCTTCGCGCTGGGCCAATAAGTTAATCACCAGAGGAGTCGGAATCATTTCGTGATGATATGCAGTCACCGCAATATATATGGATGGCACCAATATCACAATAAAAAAACTTAAATAGCGAATCATTCTCATAAATATAGCCAAATCGAACCTTTGGTAGTAATCCTCCGCTGATTTAAAAAATTGCGAAAAGGTAGTTGGTAAAATCAAGGCGTTTGGAGTCCCGTCAACCAACACCGCAATCCGCCCCTCAAGTAAACTCCCGGCCACCACATCTGGCCGCTCCGAATTAAAAACAGTCGGAAAGGGTGTGTACGTTTGATCCTGAACCAACTCTTCGATGTATCCCGATTCCAGGATGGCATCGATTCTGATGTCTTTTAAGCGTCGTCTGATTTCTTCCACAAGCTGATCTTCTGCAATCCCGTTAAGGTACATGATGGCAACTTCGGTCTGTGAAATATTACCGATATGCATTGATTCTAACCAAAGATTTGGGCTCTTCATTCTCCGACGGATTAGAGAAATATTGGTTCCAATCGATTCAGTAAAGCTATCTTTTGGACCCCGAATATTTATTTCAGTTTCGGGTGGCAATATGCTTCTTTGCTCGCCGCCACGAAGATTTCCGATGATGCAACTGTTGAGACCATGAAATAAAATGATGATGTCTCCCGATAAAATGGCATACATCATGCTATTCCAGTCACTTTGGACTTTCACATCGCCAACGGTCAATGCCCGAGTCATGATTAAGTCAAAGAGATTCTGTGAATTATTCGAATGCAGCAATGTGTCATCAACGGAATCGATCAATAAAGAACGTGCTACAAAATCATTGATTTTCTCCTTGTCGGACAACCCTTCCATGTAGACGGCCGCAACCTTGTTTTGTAAACTACTTGTTATTTGAAACGTACGGACAATTAAATCTGGACTATTTCCAAGTTCTTTTTTGATCTGTTGTAACATTTGATCCAAGTCTTGCTGAAGCTGATGGTTCCCCTCCTGAAACCCCATCTCATGGACGATTTCTTTTTTCTTATGTTCCTTTTTAGACTGAAAGAACCATTTTGATGACATGAAGATACTCCTTTTAATTAAAGTTGTATTATTTATCATTATTCGATATTTTTAGAATATTATACAAAAAGAAATGTCGACTCATGGAAGATAATCCGGATAGAGAGAGATCGGATTCCAGTGGAAATTGCACTTTACATCCAGCATCTTGCCGTGCACGCCTGAGACCATGCCTGCCTTATTCCACAAATCACGTATTACCATAAATCAAAAAAAAGCCGCTTAGGATAGCGACTTTCAATGTTATACCTGTATACGTAGTTAACCCTGTTCTATGAATGAAAACAAAAGATTCTTTGATTCTGTTCTAGAGTACCTTTTCCAAGAAACTGATCGTCCGTTCATTCTTCGGATTGCCAAATATCTCTGCGGGAGTCCCCTGCTCGACAATATAACCACCGTCCATGAAGATCACACGATCAGCCACTTCACGTGCAAAACCCATCTCATGAGTAACAATAATCATCGTCATGCCCTCGCTCGCAAGATCTTTCATAACCCCAAGGACTTCTCCTACCATCTCAGGGTCAAGCGCCGAGGTCGGTTCATCAAATAACATCACATCCGGGTTCATGGCAAGCGCACGAGCGATAGCTACACGTTGCTTTTGTCCACCTGACAGTTGTGTTGGGAAGCTATCTGCTTTATCAGACAAGCCCACACGCTCAAGTAATTGAAGTGCTGTATCACGCGCCTGCTGTGCATTTAATATACCGAGTTCTCTGGGCGCAAACATGATGTTTTTAAGTACACTAAAATGAGGGAACAAGTTAAAATGTTGAAATACCATTCCAATATTTTCGCGAGCTTTGTTCAGGTTGGTTTTAGGGTCATTCAGATCCTGATCATCCACGATAACCCGGCCTGCCGTAATGGCATCTAATTGGTTGATGCAGCGCAAGAAAGTACTTTTCCCTGAACCGGAAGGTCCGATGACACAAACGACTTCTCCTTCGTTGACCGCCACATCAATTCCCTTAAGGACCTGATTCGGGCCGAAACTTTTCTTCAAACCTTCAACTTTTATTTTAGCCACGACGAACCTTCACCTCCAGATAATCAGCAATTTTGGTCAATGTGATGATGACAATCAGGTACATAACAGCAACCGTTAACCAAATGTCAAAAGAGGAGAACGTTCTTGCAATAACAATTTTACCCGATTGTGTCAACTCTACGAGACCAATGACGGATAAGATTGACGTATCCTTCAACGTGATAACCATCTGGTTAATAAAGGAAGGAATCATAACCCGCACTGCCTGCGGAATGACAATCTTTATCATCGCTTTGCGATAAGGAAGTCCCAATGAACGGGCAGCTTCCATCTGACCACGATCAATCGATTGAATCCCACCACGAATAATCTCAGTGACATATGCTCCTGCGTTCAAACTAAGTGTGAGTATTGCTGCCAGGAACAATGGCATCGTGAAGCCCATCGCCTGTGGTATCCCGAAATAAATAAAGAATGCCAGGACAATCAACGGAATGCCGCGGAAGATATCCACAAATACGGTGGCAACACCACGAAGGAATTTGTTCTGTCCTACCTTCATAAATCCGAAAATCAGACCGATGATAAACGCGAAGAACAGGGACACTATCGTGTATAAAAGCGTATTTCCCAACCCTTTAAACAGGGCAGGAAGAGATTTCTGGATTAACTCCCATCGACCCTGATTAGCAACAGTCGGAGCGTTCTCACCTAGATATGTCTCGGTAATGCGCTTATACTCACCGTTAGCTTTGATATTCGCAAGGCCAGCATTGAACATCTCCAGAAGTTCCTGATTCTTTCCCTTACTTACCGCAAATCCATAAGGAGAACCATCTTCTTTGTCAGTGACAATTTTCAAACCGTTATTCTGATTAACCCCATAAGCCAGTACAGGATAATCTTCAAAACAGGCTACGGAATTCCCGGTTTTTACATCGTCATACATTTGAGAAGAATCATCAAACGGAACGATTGTAAATCCATACTCTGAAGCGACAGACTCTGCAAAACTATACCCTTCTGTTCCGGTTTTCACGGCTACCTTTTGTCCACGAAGGTCCTCATAACTCTTGATTGTGTCATTGTTGGCACTGACCCCCATCACGACACCTGATTCAAAATAAGTATCGGAAAAATCAAATTTTGCTTTTCTTTCATCCGTAATACTCATTCCTGCGATCACACCATCGACCTGATTGGCCTCAAGTGCCTGCACAGCTGCGTTAAATCCCAGAGCTTTGATTTGATACTTGAAATTTTGGTCTTTGGCGATGGCATCCAGTAGATCCATATCAATACCTACATAATCACCATTCTCATCTTGATATTCAAATGGAGCGAATGTGATATCCGTTCCGATAACATACGTTTTACCGGAATTGGATGTTGCTGAGGCATCTCCCGTCCATCCTGATAGACCGCTCACCAGGAGCAGCATCAGTGAAAGTATAAAAAATGAGAGCTTCGTTGTTTTCATGTGTCCTCCCCTGTCTCGGTGTTGTCCGAATCATCATTATTTTCTTTGGTAACGGTATTACTGCCATGCTTTTAGTCGATCTTTTGCACATTTGATTGTTATTATTTACTGTATATTAACAATCAATGCTCTGCCTTTCCACTTGCAACATTTTCCTCCACAAAATTTTTCCCAACCAGTAAATGCCCTCTTATACTTACCCTTAAAGTGAGCTTTACGAAACCCAATATTTCATCGCAAATCAGAAAAAAGGTACATTTACTTTAAAACCTTTCTTCTAAAATTTAAGAAATCAAAAAAAGCCGCGTTTTCCGCGACTTTTTGATGTACAGTTTTTTCATTTTCTATTAATTCGCTTTGCTTGTCAATACAACCTCAAACTCCGAACCAGCTTCACCCACAAACACAATGGTTCCGTTCTCAGGCAATACAATTTCGTTTTGTCCACTGACCACTGTATGATTCATGCCTACGCCCGCTTGGTCGTATACAGCAAATGCGCTGTTTGAAGACATCTTGACCGTCATTTCTTTACCTGCAACGGATGCCGGAATTGAAAACCATGTGGCATGACCATTCGCTTGAATCGTTGTCTTCGATTGTCTTCCCGTATAGATCGGTTTTATGATGTCTTGAGCAGCATAAACGTTGCCTCCAGCTGTAACGTATTCCACGCCATTTTCCTCATAGAAATTGAACTCCATCGTGTCACGGCCCGCCAATCCAGGAATTTGCAATTGGTTCACAGCTTGGTTAGCTCCAAATTGTTGCCAATTCAACTTTTGCCATGATAGTATATCAATCAATGGAGTGCCAAAAGCATCCATAACTACATAAGAACATGCAATCCATAATCTCAGCATCACCACAGGAGTTGAATCAATGCTACAAGTTAACCGTAATGACCATCGCCCGATCTGGCAGCAACTTCTGGATCAAGCGATTCAACATATTACAACCGGGAAATGGCAACCAGGCGAATTGCTGCTTCCGTCACGCGAACTCGCTCAATTGATTGGTGTTTCACGGTCAACCATACAGATTGTGTACGAGGAATTATTCAGCCGAGGGTATACGGTAACTTCCCGTCGGGCCGGGACAAGGGTTAGTGATTGGACATATGCACCTCGTTCATCAGAAGGAATCACGATGCAAGGGCCTATTTCGCCCGAACTGCCTACACTAAACGAATCGATTGGTCATCTGCATAGTTGGTTCGGCAATAGAGACAATCGCAAAATAGAAATTGATTTTAATCCCCACGAGCCTTATCTGGATGAAAGTTTCACAAAAGCCTGGAGGCAATCCTTTTTACAAGCTTCCACTGAACCTAATCTGGATCTTTGGGCTTATGGTGATGCCAGAGGGTTACTGGCGTTAAGAGAACAGATTCAGCGTTATTTGTCACTTGAACGAGGCATTCATATCGATGTTGATCAAATCTTGTTAACCTCAGGTGCACAACATAGCATTGATTTAATTGCTCAGGCACTCTTAAGTGAGGGAGAGAGAGTTTCAGTAGAAGATCCCGGCTTCCCTGCCGCTTGGATGGCGATGAAATATCGACGGATGCAAGTCGACTCCGTTCCGGTCGATGAGCATGGATTATGTGTAGATCGTATTCACCCACAGACTAAACTCGTATTTGTCACACCTTCTCATCAATGCGCAGTTGGCGTTATTATGTCGGAGCCACGCAGGCAACAATTAATGCACATGGCGGCTCATCAGCGATATTGGATTGTTGAGGATGACTACGATAGTGAATTTAGGTACCGCGGAGATCCACTTCCGACCATATTCAGTCAGCTACCTGAGAATACGCTTTATATGATGAGTTTTTCCAAAATGGTTGCACCTGGCATTCGACTATCCGCTATCATCGGCCCCAAAAAAGCCATCGATCGTCTTACCCAAGTTCATGAATTAACCTATCGTCATCTGCCGATTATGGAACAATTAACGCTAACTCATTTTATTGAGCGTGGTCATTTTATGCGCCATATGAGAAGAGTTCGGAACATATATCGACGCAGACACGAAGTCATGACAAAAGCCATTGTTGCTTCTGGGCTAAGCTCACAATTTACTTTAAGTGGTGTGGAAACGGGATTGCATATGCTTCTTGAATCTGAAACGTCGTTTGACGAAGAAGCGATGACAAATGCGGCCCTTGATCGAGGCGTGCGCGTGTACCCGCTTAGTAGATATTGCCTGGAAAGTCATCGAAAAGGATGGATATTAGGTTTTGCGAAAGTGGATGAGGAGCAGATTGAGGAAGGCATACATCGGCTTGCAAAGATTGTATTATGATGGAGAACATGCTCTCCAATCGGATTCGAAAGGATGTTTTTTGTAATGAAAATTTTAGTGTTAGGAGCCACCGGACGGGTTGGAAGTCATTTCGTCTCTAATGCCCTACGTTCCAATCATCATGTAACTGCACTGGTTAGAAACCCGGAAAAGGTACAAATCAGCGATGACAATTTCGTTCTTCATCAAGGAAACGCTCTAGTCAAAGAGGATATTCATCACGCCATACAGGGTGTGGATCTCGTTGTTAGTTCCTTAAGTACCGATGGAACGACTACATTAACGCAATCCATGGGACATATTGTTGAGGCTATGGCTCAGGAGCGTATCAAAAGAATCATTACCATTGGTACAGCTGGCATATTGGAAAGTCGAACGGATCCTGGCTTGCTTCGTTTTCAATCCCCTGAGTCCAAACGTAAGTCCATGCGGGCAGCTGAAGAGCATCTGGAGATGTACAACATTCTCAAGACTTCAGAGTTAGAATGGACCATCGTGTGCCCTACCTACTTATATGATGGAGAATCTCTTAGTAAGTACCGGGTTGAGCGCGACTACTTGCCTGACGGCGGAACTTCTATATCTGTAATCGATACTGCGGAGTTTGCATATCAGCAAATAACGTCTGGGGAATATGTGCAGTCTCGTGTAGGTATAGCCTACTAGGGCATGTCTTAAATCTCACTTACAGTATATCTCTTCTGTTCAAAAAAGTAAGTTTCAATATAAGCAAGCAAAATAAGAGCCTGCAATTGTTACCTATCAGGAACAATTGCAGGCTCCATATGTGTCTGCTGCTAAACTATTCAAGCCCTTCATAAAGCGGGAATTGCGAAGTGATTTCGTGGACACTTCCTAATATCTGTTTTTTTACATCTGAGCTCTTTGGATTTTTAAAAGCAAGCCCTATAAGCTGAGCAATTTCTTTCATTTCCCTGGCTCCAAGTCCTCTTGACGTCATAGCCGGAGTTCCAAAACGAATACCGCTCGTGACCAACGGGCTTGCCGTATCGTGAGGGATTGCATTTTTATTCGCCGTGATTCCTGCTTCATCAAGTATGGCTTCGGCTTCTTTGCCTGTAAGGCCGATGGTTCGTAAGTCAACCAACACGATATGATTATCTGTCCCTCCGGATACAAGGGTGAGTCCTTCATTCATTAAAGTTTCTGCCAATACTTTGGCGTTATTCAGAACACTTTCAATATATGTTGTGAAATCGGATTGCAATGCCTCACCTAATGCCACCGCTTTTCCTGCTATGACGTGCATGAATGGCCCACCCTGAGTTCCCGGAAATACAGCTTTGTCGATCGCCTGTGCCCACGACTCCCGACACAAAATGGCTCCCCCTCGTGGTCCTCGCAAAGTCTTGTGCGTGGTGGTTGAAACAAAATGTGCATGCGGTACCGGATTAGGATGCAAACCTGCTGCGACAATTCCTGCTATATGCGCCATATCTACAAAGAAAAGGGCTCCCACTTCGGCGGCAATTTGGGCAAATAATTCAAACTCAATGGTCCGTGGGTATGCACTTCCACCTGCAACGATCATGCGTGGACGATACTTATAAGCCAGTTTACGTACTTCGTCAAAGTCAATACGGCCCGTTTGTGCATCGACACCATATGGAACAAAATTGTAAAACCTACCTGAAAAATTAACAGTACTTCCGTGGGTTAGATGACCACCTTGGGATAGATTCATGCCAAGTATTGTGTCACCAATCTCAACCGAGGCAAAATATACTGCCATGTTGGCCTGAGAACCGGAGTGAGGCTGCACATTCGCATGTTCAGCGCCAAAAAGTGCTTTAAGGCGGCGATTTGCTATCTCTTCGACTGTATCGACATGCTCACACCCGCCATAATATCTTCTGCCCGGATACCCCTCCGCATATTTATTGGTCAATACCGAACCTGTTGCTTCCATCACAGCTTGACTTACAAAATTCTCTGATGCAATCAGTTCTATCGTATCCCGCTGCCTTCCAAGCTCTTGCTGGACAGCCTTTCCTATTACTTTATCTTGCTTCTCCAAATGTTTCATGAACATCTTCCTCCTAACCTTACGGTTATCTATTCGATCCAAATTGTTTTTTGGGAAATTTACTATTCATCAGTAGATGTGCCATCATTCCTGCAAACAGTCCCCAAAATGCACCACCGACACCAAGCAAAGTCACATTCGCTGCTGTCGCCAAAAACGTAATCAATGCAGTTTCACGTCCTTTAGGGTCCATTAATGCATTGGCAAGACTGCCTCCAATGGTCCCAAGTAAGGCCAATCCTGCTAATGTTGCAATAAAGGTAGCAGGAAGAATCAAAAACAGAGCAGCCAATGTTACGCCAAAAATGCCGACAAAAATATAAAAGATTCCACAAGCAATACCTGCAATATACCGCTTTGTTGAATCCTCATGTGCATCTTTCCCTGTACAAATCGCTGCTGTAATAGCTGCCACATTAAAAGCATGTGATCCGAATGGGGCTGCAAGAAGCGAACCCAAACCTGTTACGGCCAAAATGGGATTGGCACTTGTCTTGAATCCATCATTACGCAGAACAAGCATTCCGGGCATATACTGCCCTGTCAAGGTAATAATGAACAGCGGTAGCGCAACGCCAAGTAAAGCGTTTAACGAAAACGTTGGAACAACAAATACAGGCGAAGCCACCGCCAATTGGATCGTACTGAAGTCTGTTTTTCCCATGCATATCAAATAAATCAAACCAATTGCCAATATGCCAACAATGGCGTAACGGGAAGTAAACCTTCTTAGCACGATATAGGCTGCAAACAGCACAGTAACAAGCAAAGGATCAAGCTTTGCCCCTCCAAAGGCCGATATTCCAAACTGTAGTAAAATACCCGCTAACAATCCGGAAGCGATGCCTGGGGGAATAAGTCGAACGAAACGTTCAAACATGCCTGACAAACCTAAAATAATAAATCCGACTGCCGAAATCATGTAAGCGCCAATAGCTTCTGGATAAGGGGTTACCGCTAATGCTGAAACGAGAAACGCCACACCCGGTGTAGACCAGGCTGTAATAATCGGTTCCTTATATCGATAACTGAGCCAAATTCCTGTTACTCCTACCCCAATCGAGATGGACCAAATCCAGGAAGCGGTCATTTCCGGGCTTAAACCAGCCACTTTTGCAGCTTGAAACACAAGAATAAATGTACCCCCGTAATTAACAATTACGGATATTAAAGCGGCGATCACCGGTGATATCAGATCACGACCACGTATCGAAGGGGATGCTGACTTCATTTTTTAACACTACCTCTCACTTAATCATCGATGCGTGTGTTTTCATTCCAGTAATATTCGTCCGGTAAATAGCGTGGGCCAAATACACTTGTTCCTACACGTATCATTGTAGCTCCTTCTTCAATAGCGACCTGGAAGTCACCGGACATGCCCATCGATAGAATATCCATTTCTACACGCGGGATGTTTTTCTCTTTGATTTGAGTGCGAATACGGTTTAATAAACGAAAGCAATGCCGTGTTTCTTCGTTCGTCGCATTCAGTTTTCCAATGGTCATTAAGCCTTTCACGTTCAACGTTTCGAATTGAGTCAACTGTTCTACAAGCTCAACAGCTGTTTCTGGAGAGGTACCAAATTTACTTTCTTCGTAGGACGTATTAATTTGCACAAGAATGTCTAAAGTCTTATTCTCTTTGAGAAGCTGGTTATGTAAAGCCTGACCCAGCTTCAGACGATCTACGGAATGGATGAGTGTAACATATTTAACAACGTCCTTTACTTTATTCGTTTGCAGATGTCCGATAAAATGCCATTCCACCTGTTTGCTTTGTTCCATGAGCGGAAATTTATCTCGGAGTTCTTGAGCTTTGTTCTCTCCGAATAGAACCTCACCTGCTTGAATAGCTATCTCTAGTTTCTCAAGCGGTACCGTTTTGGTCGCGAGCAACAACTGAATGTCCTCGATGTTGCGACCTGAAGCCTGGCAGGCCAGTGCCATTTGCTGTCTTACCGATTGGAGATTTTCTTCAACTAGATGCTTCATGTCATCTGCCTTCTTTCTATTCCGCACAGGAATGGATAATTGAGATTAGCTCCTCCTTATGTATTGTGAAGACTGTGTAGAACGTCATGCTAGTGTATCAACAGATGGATTGGTTATACATATCCAAAATCTCTATAATTGAGCAATCCAAAAAAAATGTAAAAAAGCCGCTAAATTAGCGGCTTGGTTTAGTCCTATGTTCATGTCCAAAAGGAAGATACATGTTTATGATGAGTTACTCGTTCACATTTTCCTTGGTTACCAGCTTCAATTCAGCGGGAATCGATGGCTCCACCTGCTTGCCACTGAGCACATCCAGAGCAGCTTGCAATGCCAGTTGGCCAATCAGTACTGGCTGCTGAGCGACCGTAGCCGTCAACTTTCCATCCTGAATGGATTTGATTGCATCGTCATTTCCGTCAAATCCGATGACCGGAATGTCTTTACCCGAGCTTTGAATCGCTTCAATCGCACCAAGTGCCATCTCGTCATTATGAGCAAATACAGCCTGTACGTCAGGATTACCCTGAAGCAGGTTCTCCATGACATTCAATCCTTTGGACCGATCGAAATCAGCAGACTGTTTGGAAACCACATCGAGTTTCTGGTCAGCCACTTCGTGGAAGCCTTTCCCCCGTTCTCTTGTTGCGGAGGCGCCCGGCACACCCTCAAGTTCAATGACTTTGGCTCCTTCTCCGAGATGTTCCACAAAGTATTCAGCTGCCATGCGTCCGCCTTTAACGTTATCCGATGCCACTAGTGCCGCCACTTCGCCTTTATCTGCGGAGCGATCCAGCGTGATCACGGGAATGCCCACACTGTTGGCGGATTGAACCGCTGTAGAGATCGCTGCAGAGTCCGCAGGGTTAATCAGAAGTGCACTAACGCCTTGCTGAATGAGATCATCCACATCATTGGTTTGTTTGGCCGAATCGTTCTGCGCATCCACCACGATGACCTGTATTCCCTGTTTTTTTGCTTCAGCCATGACCCCATCCTTGAGTGATACAAAGAATGGATTGTTTAGTGTAGATATCGACAAACCTATTTTCTTCTGTCCGTTACTTTTGTTAGGGTCTGGTTTGGCCCATTCCGGTGGCTCCAGAGAGCACCCGGCCAGAACGATGATCATCAGCATACTTACGAGTGTTATAGTCCACTTTTTCATATTCGCTTCTCTCCTTATGCTGTTTTCTTGCGGTCCAGCAGGACAGCAATGGCAATGACGATACCTTTTACAACCATTTGATAAAATGAGTTTACTTCAAGCAAGTTCAATCCATTATTCAGTACGCCGATAATCAAAACACCGATCAGTGTACCGACGATTCGTCCACGTCCTCCAGCAAGACTTGTACCACCCAATACAACGGCTGCGATCGCATCCAGCTCGTAGGATGTACCTGCTGTTGGTTGTGCTGAATTTAAACGCGATGTCAGAATTGCACCTGCCAGAGCAGCGAGCATACCTGTCAGGGAGTAGATCATAATTTTCACGCGATTAACTTTGATACCCGAGATAATCGAAGCTTTCTCATTACCGCCGATGGCATACGTTTTGCGGCCAAAAGCCGTTTTATGCAAAACAATCCATAGAATCATAAAGGTAATCAGCATGGTGATCGCAGGTACCGGAATACCCAGCAGGTAACCGCGGCCAAACAGTTGGAACAATAGGTTATCCCCGAGGCCTGTAATTGGATTACCATTCGTGTACACCAATGTTAGTCCCCTGAATATGGTCATGGTAGCGAGTGTAGCGATAAACGGAGCCATTTTTCCTTTGGTAATCATCAGTCCGTTCACCATACCCATGACACCACCGAGTGCTACACCAATAATGATGGACAAGATCGGATCTAGACCGGACAACATCATGTTTGCTACAAAAGCACTGGATAAAGCCAAAATTGAGCCGACGGACAGATCAATTCCACCTGTCAGGATAACAAACGTCATACCGAAGGCAATCAGCGCATTAATCGAGACTTGCCGTAGTAAATTCAAGATATTAAGCGGTTCCAAGAAACTTGGGTTCAACACCGATACGATGAGAATAAGAATGATTAAGCCAAGCAGCGGTCCCAATTTTTGTATCACGTTTGAGAAACGGAAGCCGCTTTTAGCCGTTTTGTTTTCCTGCATTGTTGTCATATCACTGTCCCCCTGTGGCCAATGTCATAATGTGTTCTTGCGTTGCTACTTCTCTTGCAACTTCGCCACTGATGTGTCCCTCATGCACAACCGCGATCCGGTCGCTCATGCCGAGCACTTCAGGCAGCTCCGACGATACCATGATGATTGCAACGCCGCGGTCTGTCAGTTCATTCATCAATTCATAGATTTCGCGCTTCGCCCCGACATCCACTCCACGTGTGGGTTCATCCAGGATAAGCACGCTTGGTCCGATCCCAACCCATTTCGCGATAACCACCTTCTGCTGGTTACCCCCGGATAGATTCCTTGCCGCCGTCTCAGAGGATTGCGTTTTGATCTGTAGACGTTTGATCAGTGTATCTACAAAGTCTTGTTCTTTCGAAGCTGAGATGAAACCTTTACTTGAGAAACTGAACAAATTCGTCAACGCCATATTTTCGCGAATCGAGAAGTCTAATACCAGGCCCTCATCCTTGCGGTCTTCAGTAATAAATCCAATACCATGTTTCACTGCATCTGCTGGTTTACGGATGTTGGCCTTTTTGCCACGGATAAAGATTTCACCGCTATCCAATGTATCCAAACCGAAGATTGTTCTCATAATCTCTGTCCGTCCAGAACCCATAAGTCCTGAGAAACCAAGTATTTCCCCCGCTCTAACCGTGAAATTGATATTTTCGAATAACCCTTTGCTGCTTGCATTCCTTACTTCCAGAACGACATCACCGTAAGTAGGTTTCCGAACGGGATAACGCTCCGTAAGTTCACGACCTACCATTTTTCGCACCACTTCATCAAAGCTTGTCTGTGGAATAGGCTGGGTGTCTACCGTTCTGCCATCACGCATAATGGTAATCCGGTCACAGATCGTGAATATCTCCTCCATGCGGTGAGAAATATACACAATGGATACTCCGTTTTTCTTTAGCGAGGTAATTACACCAAACAGCTTCTGTATCTCACGCTCCGTGAGAGCTGCCGTTGGTTCGTCCATTATGATGACCTTGGCATCCGTCATGAGTGCTTTTGCGATCTCGATCATCTGTTGCTGCCCGACGGAGCACTCTCCAGCAGGACTTTCGAGCGAAATGTCTACGGAAAGCTTCGCAAACTGTTCTTTGGCGAGTGCTTTCATTTGTCTGGTGTTGAGCAATCCGAAGGATGACGTCAGTTCCTTACCGATGAATAGATTATCCAGCACCGTCATTTCAGGCCATACATTCAGCTCCTGATGGATAAATGTGATACCCAGCTTCTCTGCTTCCTTCGGACTTACAAAATAGTTTTCTACTCCGTTGATCATGATGGTCCCTTGGTCTCTCTGATGGAGACCAATCAGAATATTCATCAGTGTGGATTTCCCGGCTCCATTCTCCCCCATCAGGGCATGAACTTCACCATCCTTTAGTTCAAAATCCACTCCGCTCAGCACCTGATTAGTTCCAAACGCTTTATGAATGTCTTGCATCTGAATGTGCATTACGCAACCTCCTTTTAACCGAAATGGACTCCCGATTGTAAAATGCAATTGGCATAGGGTGTGGCTTCACCTGTGCGGATGACCGCTTTCACCTGCCGTGTTAATGCTTTGAATTGCTCGTGGCTGACCGAAGCATCGATTGCTTCTACCCCAAATTTCTCTGTGATGAATTGCATGGCTACAGGATTGCCTTTGCGAATCTCTTCAGCCACAATGACTTTCTCAATGATCATATCTTCAGTGATCGCTTCCACCACTTCGCGAAAACTTGGTGTTCCCAGTTTGAGAGCCAGATCGATTTTGACTACCCCGTCCGGTACCGGCAGACCTGCATCCGCAATCGCAATCATGTCCGTATGGCCCAGATCAGACAAAATCTTGGAAATGTGACTATTCAACATGCCATTTCTTTTCATTACAAGCTCTCCTCTACTTCATCACGCATTGGCATGCCGCCCTGTGCTCCGAACTTGGTCACCGACAATGATGCAGCCCGATTGGCGAAGCGTATACTCTCTTGCAACGGTTTGCCTTCAGCCAAAGCGACTGCAAATGCGGCGTTGAACGTATCCCCTGCCCCAGTAGTATCGACAGCCGCCACTTTATAAGTTGGGACTAGAATTTCTTCTGTACCATCAAAGTAACGTACACCTTTACTGCCCTCCGTAATGAATAACTTGTTCGGATATTGACGCAATGCCTGTGCCGGACTCATGCCCTGAAACAAAATCTCGGCTTCATGCTCGTTCGGTGTGATATATGCAGCGTTGTTGATCACTTCTTGCGGCAATATTCTCGCTGGAGCGGGATTCAGCAGCAGCGGTGTTCCGAATTCTGCACACAATGCACTCACATGAACAACCGTTTCCTCCGGAATTTCCTGCTGAATCAGCACGATATCTGCATTTCGAATTACCTCAGCCGCCTCATCTACATATGCAGGAGTGACTTCCCGATTCGCCGCTTCAACCACTACGATACTATTATCACCTTCTGCCAAAATGATATGAGCCGTTCCACTTTCTAAATGTGTAACCGGTTTCACATTTTGCGTATTTACAGCATTTGCTCTAAAGTTCTCTAAAATATCTTTGCCAAAGGCATCGTCGCCTACCCGGCCGATCATCGCAACCTCGGCACCCAGTCGTGCAGCAGCAACAGCCTGATTGGCTCCCTTACCGCCAGGGACCGTTTTGAAGCTGTCGCCAAGAACGGTTTCACCCGCCCCCGGCCGTCTTGACGAAGTAACAACCAGATCCATGGAACTGCTTCCTATTACACATATTTTAGCCATTTGATCTCACCTTTCTCGTTGTGCCCCGTTCGATGAAACTTACGGGCAGCTGTATGTTTTTGTTCTCTATTGCAGCTTGTTCCACAAGCTGGATAAGTAATCCCGCTGCTTCTCTTCCCATCTCGTATGCTGGCTGATGGATGGTGGACAATGCCGGCGATAACAGGCTGCTCATTGGAATATCATCGAAGCCGATCACTTGTACATCATCGGGAACTTTTCTTCCGATTCGTGCTGCCTCATGCAGTACCGCCATGGCTGCGATGTCATTGCTGGCAATGACTCCGTCCGTATCAGCATATTTCCTGAATAATTCTTCAGCCCATACACCTGCCTCGTTAATTGAAAATGAGGTCGTCTGAATTACCCGGTAGTCTAGCCCAGCATCACGGATGATTTCAATCGCTCCTTCAAAGCGATCTTGAGCGGGTCTGATCTGTGTCGGTCCCTGCATAACTGTGATCCGGCGACTGCCGCGGTTGATAATCTCCCTTGCAGCTAGTCTTCCACCTTCTCTGCCGTCCGCATACACGGATGGACGATCCAGTGATGTTCTATCCAGAAACACGACGGGAATCTTCAGGTTTTCATATATTGAAGAATGAGGATAGTTCGTTGAAGAGATCACACCGACCACATTGTTCTGGATAAACGTCTGGATGTAATCCTGCTCCTTCCGTTCATCCTCATCACTATTTCCAAATATCAGTCTGTAATCCTGTTCCTGCATCCGGTCCTCTACGCCGCGGGCCAACTGCGGGAAGTAAGGGTTTGCAATATCCGGGAGCAACAGGCCAATCAGTTTGGACTTGCGCTTATATAATGAGCGGGCCACTTCATTCGGCGAAAAGTTAAGCGCCTTCACAGCATCTTCCACTTTCTTGCGTGTGTCCGCATGAACATAACCTCTATCGTTAATGACCCTTGATACGGTGGCTACGGATACGCCAGCCCGTTGAGCTACGTCTTTAATTGTTGTCATAAGATGCTCTCCTCTATGTGTAACCGGTTACAGACATTAAGTTATCATATTCTTTTCATTTTGACAAGCGTTTTCATTCTGGAAATTTCTCCAAGTCTATTGGGGAATGCGCTGAAACATACGCAAATCCAAGCTATACTGCCTGTTCGACGCCCCAAAACAACATACTTATAGTCATAGAAAATGACGAGATCGTCAGATAACGTCCTCGTCATTTCTTGTTTAACTACTTCATGTTTTGCCATTTCGAGTACCTCCAATGAATTTTACGTATTGTATTCACCACTTTTTTAATCTTAAAACACAAATAAGTGCGATATCGCACATTCGTGTATAATATAAAATAATTGCACTGCCTCTGCAAGGATCAGAAGAATCTGATCTGTGCCTTATTGCACAAGGTGATGATATCTGTGCGATTACTCCCTGGAAAGAATGGTGATTCGTATAAAGCCTACCATAGATCGAAGAGTTCTTAAGTCTCAGGAAGCGATCCAATCCGCCTTTATCAAACTCATGAACGAGATACCTTTTGATACCATTACGATGCAAGACATCTCAAGAACCGTTTCTTCATCTAAGCTTACCTTCCGGAGAACGGTTCATTCATTTTTGTGATACAACGAGTGTCGATATGTGATATTGTCATGAGGATATTAGATTCGTACATATATATGTGCAAGAAATGCGAGGAGAAGATCGAAAGTGATAGAGAGAAATACCCTTGAGAAACCGAGTAAATTCAGTGATCCCATTTTTGTCATGCTCATAGCAAGCCTTTGTTGTTTGTTATGGGGAAGTGCGTACCCATCCATTAAACTTGGATATATCGCATTTAACATTTTGCCAGAAGACATTGCTTCCAAGTACGTATTTGCCGGATACCGATTTACGTTGGCGGGCTTGCTGCTCTTGCTTCTGTCTCGTGTCGTCAGAAAACAAAAGCTGCAATTGTCCAAGCCACAGTGGGGAAGTCTCATCATGCTAGGTGTGTTACAAACCGGCTTGCAATATATGTTTTTCTACGTGGGCGTAGCCAATACAACGGGTGTCAAAGGCTCAATTATGAATGCAACAACGACCTTTTTCAGTGTTGTTCTGGCCCATTTCATCTATAAGAACGATAAATTAAGCAGGAATAAAATCGTTGGCTGCTTGCTCGGATTCATTGGTGTAATCATCGTAAACTTCCATACGGATCTGCTTTCTTTTTCCTTTTCATTCACAGGCGAAGGCTTTGTGATTATAGCAGCACTTGTTTTCTCCGTCACAGCCCTTTACGCAAAACGTCTCACCACTACCATCGATGTTCTAATTATAACGGGAGTCAGCCTGTTCGTCGGAGGCTTGGTACTTACCCTGTTAGGTTTATCGCTCGGCGGCCGGGTCACCCATTTCACCTTGGAGTCCACCAGTAACTTGATCTACCTGGCTTTGCTGTCATCCGTCGCATTTTGTCTGTGGAATCTGCTTCTCAAGTACAACAAGGTCGGAAGAGTGTCTGTATACAACTTCCTTATCCCTGTGTTTGGCGCCTTGTTATCGGCGTTATTCCTGGGCGAAACGATTTTGGAGCTGAAAAACCTGGCCGCATTGCTGTTCGTGTCGGTTGGTATTTACTTGGTCAATCGCGTACGTTCTGTGCAAAGCTTCAATAAGACTTCAATAAAATAGACAACAGTCCATCTCATGGATAACAAAAAAAGCCGCTAATTAGCGGCTTTTTTTGTAAATACCAATACGATCTACTTTCGTTTCTTGCAATGCTATACCTTAATATATACTCGTAAAGTCAATCAAGTCCTCTTCTTCCTCATAGTTGAATACAATCGCGTGATTACCTACATGGTATACCATCTCATAACCACCCACGACTTCATTGTAATATTCTGAGGAAGGTTTTCCCATCCATATTCTCACATTCCATGGTGATAGATTCTGCTTCTCATTGTACAAATCAAAAACGGCAATACGTGATTTGTTGGTAAGCTCGTGCATGTAAGAATCGAAGCCGATGCCGAATTTAGAATAATAATAGTACGCTCCCCATTCCTCGTTTGAACGAGAATTGGGTTTCCCCAGCTTTTTTTGCATAGATTGAAGCGTCATACCAATCTTGATGTCCGTCCGACTTGGCAATACACCTTTTAAAGCGGCATCCTTCAAGCTTTTCAGGTAAGCGCGATCGCCAACACCCGAGTTCGGCCAAGCTTCTGAACGGAGGTTACGTGTATCTTCCAACCGCAATTCCAATTTGTTCACATTCAGCTTAAACGTATTAACTCCATAGACGAATTGAAGGTTGTTGTAATTTTTGAACTGCACTCGGGCACCTGAAAGAGTACGGATTCCACCATCTCTGATCGCAGAGTAGGAATCGTTGGTTTTTTTCCCTTTATTATCGACATATGTTACACGGCGCAATTCCCCGGAACGAACAATATACGTTTTCACCTCATTGAAATTAGAAGTTCCCCAATCGGTGATCATCAGCATGTCTGGTGTACTAACCTCTTTGCTCTTCACAACGAAGTTCCAGGTTTGAGGCAAAATAATCGTATTCAGATCCAGTTTTGCTGCCTGAACAGTTCCGTATGCCGCACCTTTTTTCAGCAAGGCCGCACGATACGTACCTGAATAACTCTTGTCGCCTTTTTTATTGTTCGTCCAACCATTTTCTTCGGTCAGCGTTCTCTTCTGTTCATCATAAGCAAAAATATAAACGGTGTAAGCCGTTTGCTTGGCATCACGAAGCGTAAATGAAAGCCGGCTCATACTTTCGAGCTGTTTGGCGGAGATTTGCTCTCCTTTGGCAGCGGCATTTGGCGGTAGTAGGAGCAATGCGCTCAGAACATAGCCAATTAAGGTAAGTAAGGCCAGAGAAGCCCATTTTGCGTTGTGCTTAGGGTGTATCATCGTTGACTCTCCTTTGAGTAAAAAAAATAAAATCTAATAACTCTTTTCTAATTTTAAATCGTGTACAATCTCAACATTCAAACAGGTACTTGCTAGAGTTTAACCTTGATCAAACTATGTAATTAATATAGGTTCATGTTCAATAAGCATATCCTCCCACTAGTACTATTTTCCTAAGAATGATAACATACCCTTTCTAATAAAGAAATATATAACAATCTAATTAATCGTTTTCGATCCATATAACATAAAAAAGCCGCTATAGTAGCGGCTCTACAAGTAAATACGAACAAAATATGATTTACAGGCAGGAGTATACCACATTACGTAAACGTCGTTGAACGTACGGCTCCTGACTATTCAGCAGGTGCTGTGCATACATAACCGTAAGCTCAGAATCCGGATCAATAATAGCCATACAACCAGCAGCGCCACTCCATCCAAATTCACCAATTGGGCTCAGCGAGCCGCTTCCTGCTTTGGAGATATGTGTGCGAACACCCAATCCATAGCCGTATCCATACATATGATCCCAGGAATAATCAGCACGAGTCATCTCGTTCAAGTGATCCGTCCGCATCAGTTCCACTGAAGCTTGTGACAGAATGCGCACGCCTTCGGGACTCGTACCACGCCCAGTAAGTGCGTTCAAGAAAAGTGCATAGTCACTAACGGTTGACAACAAGCCTGCACCGCCACTTTCCAACTCGGTGCCTACCCGGAATCCGTTTCCGTCCAGACGTACAGCCTTCTCAAGCTCATCATTATAAGCATACTGCGGAATCAGGCGTGTTTGCTGCTCATCGTTTAGATTGAACGTTGTATCCTTCATGCCGAGTGGTCCGGTGATTTCGTCACGCAGATATGTACCAAAGCGTTTACCACTTACAACTTCCACCAAAGCCCCCAGCACATCGTGGCACATACTGTAGTTCCAATGCGTACCTGGCTCAAACAGAAGGGGTTCCTTGGCAAGCGCTTTCGCAAAATCACGGGTCGACATTGTTCCGTCGGTGTTTTTTACGGCTTCCTGAATGCTTGGACAACCAACGTCATAGGAGAACCCTGCAGTCATAGTGAACAAATCACGTACTGTAATGGCTCTTGTTGCCTTTTCCAGTCGGATCTCCCCGTTGGCCATCGTTTTCTTTACCGTCATATCAGCATACTCTGGGAGATAATCGGACAGCGGATCGCTTAATAGCATCTCCCCTTTCTCAACCAGTTGCAACCCTGCCACGCAAGTCATGATTTTTGTCATGGAGTATAGATTGAAGATCGCTCCATCACCAATCGGTGTTTTCTCTTCCAGATTGGCGTATCCATTACGATAATGGAAAACGGTATCATTTCGATGCATCACCAGCACCTCTGCCCACGGTATACGCCAGGATGTAATCTGGTCAATAAATGAAGCAAGCGGTTTAAAGTCCATGTTTTTTCCTTCTTTCTATGTATAATCATTATATTTCGAATGTGATCTATGGTATGTCCCATAATCCACATACTATTAATATACGACCATTTGCTTGCGCTGACTACCACCAGGCTTGATGATATAATCATCTGTCCCGAATTCAAGGCCCAGAACTCGGTGCATGTATTACATCTCGCATTGTTTATTATCAAACATAAAAAATCCCCTTTTCTCAACAAGATTAAATCCATCTGAACCGATGGAAGTACTTGTCTACTGAAAGGGGATCATACAACGTTTTTACGATCAAGCACGCTTGTTCTCAACAGACTTCATCCGGTTTTGGTTATCAGGCTCTCGATCATGACTGAATTCCTGACCAGCTTCAATCTGGCCATTGCCGGAAACTGCTCGTGAGAAATTAGTGAATTGACTTTTATGCTCATCCTGCTCATGTTTTTGCTGCAGAAGCTCTTGCGGGTCCTGATGTGACATCCATTAACCTCCTCTGAAATCAAAAATAACTTCCGAGTTTATTGCTGATGTTTTGCTTCATCTTTAATTTCTTCACGAAAGCCGGAAATACTATGTTTGCGTCGTTCATTTTTTTCCTCGATTTGAGTCTTTTCGTGTTCCGGGATTTCATTTCCAAATTCCTCAAGATAATCTTCTGCTTCCCGGTAGTTCTCGATTGTGTTCTCCACTGCATTCTGCAAATGCTCCACGTTATCCTTACGGTTATCCGGATTGCTCATAATAGTCACCTCCCGAAATGGAATCATGCAATATATCTGCACTACAGAAGTTTTCCATAAGTAAGCTTGGCTTATGCACTTCGATCAAAATCAGCCTTTTTCCATTAAGGAACATGCAAATGAACATAAATATGAGGTTCAAACATAAAATAAGCACAAGGTCTCTCGCTGCTTGCTTCATGAATGAGAAGTGCTTGACTTTAAAAGTGGTATTGGTATGAGTCTAGCTTGTAACCCAAAGGAGAGTAAGGAAAATGAAGCGAGTGCTCTTGTCCTATCCTCTTAGCGCAAATACTCCTGTGTACAAATATAATCCACCAGTTGAGATACAGCAGCAGTCCAGTATAGAAAAGGGAGATATGTACAATCAATTTGTAATCTCATCTCTTAATCATAATGGTACCCATATTGACGGACCATGGCACTTCGATCCACAAGGTAAAAAGCTAAGTGATATTCCAATAGACGACTTTATTTTCACTCATCCAACAATCATCGATATTCCCAAAAGTGATGATGAACTGATCACCAAAGCTGATCTGGAGCCATATGAGCACCAGATTGCCGGCTCCGATTTGCTGCTCATACGCACCGGTTTTGGAAAACTTCGTTTCTCAGACCCTGTTCGTTATAGTGACCATAACCCGGGGTTTGCAGCATCTGCTGCCAGTTACCTGATGGTTTTTGATTCATTACGAGCCGTTGGCATGGATATGATCTCTGCTGGCTCTTCACTTTATGAGGATGAAGCCATCGCTTTCCATCAGAAGATCCTCGGGAAAGACCGGGTAGATGGCAAGTTCATTCTCGTTATTGAGGATATGAACTTAAATCAGGATTTATCAGACATCGGTGTTGTCTATGCTGTGCCTTTGTTTATTGAAGGTGTTGACAGCAGTTTCACTACCATTTTCACTGAAAAATGTTAACTATAGCACTCTGGAATCGCCATTACCTTTCCTTTCTTACATAAACATAACATTTACAAAAAAACGCGCCAGAGAGTTACTCTCTTTAGCGCGTTTTTTGTAGTGAGTAATGAGTTACTCAATGAATATCTTTCTTTTTGAAATTGCCGCCTCTCACTTCAGCTACATCGTAAACGACTACAAAAGCAGTCGGGTCAATTTCATGAATGATATCTTTAATTTTACTCTCTTCCATTCGGTTGATGACACAAGTGATTTCCTTGAATTGCTCATTAGAGTAGCCACCGTATGCATCGGTATACGTTGCTCCACGACCTAGTCTGTCCCGAATGGTTTCAACCATGATTTCTGGTTGATTCGTAATAATTTTAAACGTTTTGGAGCCGCTCAAGCCCTCTTCAACAATATGTATTACTTTGGAAGCAATAAAATACGCAAGTCCTGACAAGATCGCGCCTTGCAGACCGAACACGGTAGAAACGACAATAAATACAAACATGTTAAGGAACAGGATGAGATCACTGGTTCCGAAAGGTACTTTTCGTGAAAGTAGTACAGCCAACATGTCTATACCATCCAATGCCCCGCCGTTACGCAATGCAAGTCCCATACCAAAACCGATGATAATCCCGCCGACAACGGTAACGAGCAAGGTATCTCCTTCTATTATAGTTGGTACATGGTGCATCAGACTGGTGCTGACCGCCAGTGAAGCAATACCGATAATCGAATATAATGCAAAGCTTTTACCAATCTGCTTATACCCTAGCCAAACGAATGGAATGTTAATAATCCCAATAAGCATCCCGAGTGGTAACCCGAACAGCTGTGAACCCACGATACTCAGACCTGTCACACCACCGTCGGAGACATTATTCGGAATTAATATGGCTTCCAGACCATATCCCGTGATAAATCCCCCAATGATAATCAATAATACTTTGGAGAGGATCTTCAGCTTGTTTGATTTCTGTCTTCTGTTTTGACTCATTCCATTTCCCCCTAGATGAACAACCGATAAAAAACAGTCTATAATAAATATCACTATTTTGGCAATAGATCGTCATTTATATGTGTTACATCATTGCCCGATGAACGTTCGATACGACGAAATTTTATGCTCAAGCATCTCATCGGCGGTGTTAAGGATGTGCATCTGTTTTTGGATTGACTCTTTATGCTCCTCCAGCAGCTTCAAACGATCTGCCGCCGTATGCTCCCCTTCCTGAAATAAGGATGCATACTTCTTAATAACAGCAATGGGCATTTGAGTCTCTTTTAATTTGATCACAAATTGTAGCCATTTCAGGTGTGACTCGTTGTATCGCCTGTCTCCATTGGCATCTCGGAGAGGAGTAACAATCTGTTCCTTCTCATAATAACGCAACGTATGTGCACTGATATGTAGTAAATCTGCCACTTCACCAATGGTATGCATGGTCAATCCCCCTCTATTTTCGCGCTTGACTTAGAGTAAGCTCTAATCAGTATAATCAACTCGTGGTCACATCACAATAAATAATGAAATCAGATCCAGGAGGAATTCCCATGAAATACACAGTGATTACCGGTGCAAGTTCAGGCATTGGATATGAAGCGGCTTTAGCTTTTGCAGCTCGTGGCAAAAATATGATCCTGGCGGCTCGCAGAACCGATGAATTGGACAAGTTAAAATCAAAAGTAGCTGAAATCAATCCTGATCTGGATGTTGTCACTCGTACAGTAGATCTGTCCATTGCCGCTAATGTGCATGAATTCTATGAAAGTCTTCAGGCTTATTCCATTGAAACGTGGATTAACAACGCCGGATTCGGGAATTTCGCATCCGTTGGCGAACAACATCTGCCCAAGATTGAGCAGATGCTTCATCTAAATATAGAAGCACTAACGATTCTTTCTTCCCTGTATGTACGTGACTATGCAGATGTCGATGGTACACAGATTATTAATATTTCCTCTGGTGGTGGATATACGATTGTAGCCGATGCAGTAACCTACTGCGCAACTAAGTTCTATGTAAGTGCCTTTACGGAAGGGCTTGCACAAGAATTAAAAGGCAAGAACGCAGCAATGCAAGTCAAAGTTCTCGCTCCGGCTGCAACGGAGACGGAATTTGCGAAACATTCCTTTAATGTAGACGAGTTTGAATATGAGGGCAGAGTTCCCAAATTCCATACGGCGGAACAAATGGCTGGATTTTTGCTTGAGTTGTATGACAGTGAGAGTGTAGTGGGCATTGTAGATGGATTAACATATGATTTTGAACTACGTGAACCCCTCTTTCCTTACGCTGCAAGGGCAGCATCCAAACCGCAAAATTAACCCGTAATCGAAACCGAGTTGCCTGAATACCGCAAACATCATCTAACCTCACTGATAAACATCATTAAACCTAATCGTTAAACATCAGTTAACGTTAAAAAGGGAACCTGTCTCCAGGTTCCCTTCTTTGTATTTAGTTTCAATGCTTACTATATAATGAAGTATTATGCCAACCTCATTTTGAAATCCTGATATCCGAATTCGCGAACAACTTCGCAATCGCCGTCTTTTCTTTTGACTGCAATCGCTGGAAGCGGCATGCCGTTGAACGTGTTGGTTTTCACCATGGAGTAAATCGCCATGTCCTCGAATACCAGACGGTCGCCTTCTTGCAAAGGCTGATCGAATGAATAATCCCCAATCACGTCACCAGACAGACATGTTTGTCCACCAAGACGATACAGATAGGCTTTCTCGCCCACTTCTCCCGAACCGATCAGCGGCGGGCGATATGGCATTTCCAGCACATCCGGCATATGACACGTTGCAGAAGTATCCAGAATGGCGATGTCCATGCCGTTTTTATGGAAATCCAGTACAGATGTCACCAGATAACCCGCGTTCAGCGCGACAGCTTCTCCCGGCTCCAGATATACTTCCAGGCCATAGTCGTTCTGCATACGCTTGATGCATGCTTCCAGTCTTGGAATATCATAATCTTCACGCGTGATATGGTGACCTCCGCCGAAGTTGATCCATTCCATTTGCGGCAGCCATTGTCCGAACTTCTCGACAACCGCGTTTAATGTAGTCTCCAGATCATCGGAATTTTGCTGACACAGTGTGTGGAAGTGCAGCCCGGAGACGCCTTCCAGCAAATCTGCTTGGAAATCTTCTTGCTTGGCGCCAAAACGGGAACCCGGAGAACACGGATCATATATCTCGTGCCCCTCTTGGGTAGAACATTCAGGGTTGACGCGCAAGCCAACCTTGCGGCCAGCCTGAAGCGCCTTATCCTTGAATTTGGCAAGCTGTGAAAATGAATTAAAAATAATATGGTCGCAGATGGAGAGAATCTCGTCGATCTCTTCTGCGCGGTATGCCGGAGCAAAGACATGATTCTCTTTGCCCATTTCCTCGTGGCCCAGGCGTGCTTCATACAAACCGCTCGCCGTTGCCCCGCTCAGGTATTCGCCAATCAGCGGATACATCGCAGTCATGGAGAATGCTTTTTGAGCAAGCACGATTTTGGCACCTGTACGCTGCATAACACCGTTCAGGATTTTCAGGTTTTTCTCGATAAGCGCCTCGTCAACAACAAAACATGGTGTCGGTAATTGCTCGAACCGCATTTTAACGAACAAGCTCCGATTCTTTAACTTCTTCTGGCAGCTCATCAACGAGTACCGGGTTGAAGTCTTCTACCCATGGGAGGCCCCATTTGTTCAACTCTTCCATGAATGGATCCGGGTTGAACTCTTCTACATTGTATACGCCTGGTTTGTTCCATTTGCCTGTCATGACCATTGCCGCACCGATCATAGCTGGAACGCCTGTTGTGTAAGAGATCGCTTGGGAACCCACTTCTTTGTAGCATTCTTGGTGATCACAGATATTGTAAACATAATATGTTTTGTCTTGACCATCTTTTTTACCTTTGAAAATACAACCGATGTTCGTTTTACCTACAGTACGTGGTCCAAGGGATGCTGGATCAGGCAGTACTGCTTTCAGGAATTGCAGTGGAATAATTTGTTTACCTTCATATTCAATAGGCTCGATTGAAGTCATGCCTACATTTTCAAGTGCTTTCAAGTGAGTCAGGTAGCTTTGACCAAATGTCATGAAGAAACGGATACGTTTCAGACCTGGCATGTTTTTCGCCAAAGATTCCAGTTCCTCATGGTACAACAGGTACATGTCTTTCTCGCCAACTTCTTTGAAGTCATAGACACGTTTGATTTCCATCGGTTTTGTTTCGACCCATTCCCCATTCTCCCAATATCTTCCGTTCGCAGAAACTTCGCGAATGTTGATCTCAGGGTTGAAGTTGGTTGCGAACGGATAGCCATGGTCGCCGCCATTGCAGTCCAGAATGTCGATGTACTCAATTTCGTCAAAGTAATGCTTCAGGGCATAGGCGGAGAATACGCCTGTCACGCCTGGGTCAAATCCACTTCCGAGCAATGCAGTAATGCCTGCTTTTTCAAAGCGCTCTTTGTAATCCCACTGCCAGCTGTATTCGAATTTCGCTGTATCATGTGGCTCATAGTTCGCAGTATCCATGTAATTCGTTTTGGTTGCAAGGCATGCATCCATGATTGTCAGATCTTGATACGGCAAAGCCAGGTTCATTACGATATCCGGTTTAACTTCGTTGATCAGGGCGATCAGCTCGTCAACATTGTCAGCATCTACTTGTGCTGTCGTAATTTTTGTTTTTCCGCCGTCCAGCTTGGCTTTGAGTTCATCACATTTGGATTTTGTACGACTCGCGATGCAGATTTCCTCAAAAACTTCGCTATTTTGAACGCATTTGTGTACTGCCACGGAAGCAACGCCGCCGGCGCCGATGATTAGTGCTTTTCCCATTTTACATTCTCCTATCCCAATATGTATTTTTTTTATTGGATTAATACGGTGACAACAAGACAACAAAAAAAGCAAGGTGAACAATGCCGCAATCGCGCATCATCACACTTGCTTGTTGATATACATCATAAAAAAGACGTGAAGTCTCCATGACCAAATAAAATTCATAAGAATTCCTTTGGCGGAAAGCTCCTTCATGTATATCAATATTGGATCAGAGTCTATATAGCAAATAATTCGCCTTTACCACTCTTATTGACCGTTTCACAAGTTGATGTGCAATTGCACTGGTTGTAAAGTAACCAACTTATAAAATTTGAGCTTTGAACTCAATCAATAAAGCAACGTAAGTTGCCAATCGGCGTTTGACCCGGCTGTCCGTATGGCCTTAACTTCCTGGTGAAGTGGTCAAAATTATCTGCTGGAAAGCTCTAATTCATATTGATAAATCAACTTCCCAAAATCACAGGTCTTACACTATCAGACGTTGAAAAAAAAATCAAGCAATAATTAAAAATTAATTTTTTGTCCGAATGAGGACTAGGAGTGAAATTGATATCCTTCGAATACTTTTAAGCCTTCTGCATTAAGCAATTCCCCTCATCATTTTTCACCAGAATGGCTCCGAATGGTTCGTTTCCTTCTTTGCGAGCTTGCAGAGCAATTTCAATGGCTTTATGCATGAAAAGTTCATCTTTATTCATTAGGTTTACCTCCCACAACAAAAATTATGTACTCAAATATATCTTTGCTTTTAAGCATTGATCAATGACACAGCTAACCTCTGTTCATTCCATTCTATCATCATTATAAATAAAGAGTATGACGAAAATTCGCCATACTCCAGTGAGTCATACTACGTTCATCTATTAAAATTTTACTGGCAATGATGCCAATCCCTCAGATAATAGTGAGTAGTGCCAATGAATCTCTTCCGGAGGAACACTAAGCTGAAGACCAGGAAGTCGACTTAATAGCGTAGTAAACGCTACGTCTCCCTCAACCCGGGCCAGTGGGGCTCCAAGACACATATGGATCCCATATCCAAAGGCCAGATGTCGTTTTATTTTGCGCTCAAGATCCAGTTCTTCAGGTTGGTCAAACTGTAACTCGTCCCGATTGGCTGATTTCAAAAGAGGAATCACAACATCTCCTTTTTGGATCGGTTGACCATCTAGTTCTGTGTCCTGCGTTGCATAACGAGGGCCTGAAGAAGTCGCGGGCCCGTTGAATCGTAACAACTCCTCAACCGCAGAAGGAACCAGATTCAAATTTTGTTTAAGTTGTTCCAGTTGTTCGGGATGTGTCAGAAGAAGATAAGCGCCGGTTGCAATCAGATTGGACGTTGTCTCATGTCCAGCAAATATTAATAACGTGATCATGGATATTAATTCATCTTCATTCAGTCGATCACCCTCCTCCTCAATCGCAATTAATTGACTGATGAGGTCATCTGAAGGTTCCACTCGTTTGTTCGCCACAAGCTGAGCCGTGTATTCTGCGAATGATCGCAAGTGCTGCGCTACTTCAGGGTCTTGTTTACCGAAACCGAGACCTTTGGCAATGGCTTCAGACCATACATGGATCTGAGGTCGGTCTTCCTGAGGTACACCGAGCATTTCGGATATGACGTTAATTGGGAAAGGGTAGGCATAGTCTTTTACAAGATCCATCTCTCCCTTCCCTTCAAACTGGTTAATCAATTCATCGGCGATTTCCTGGACGCGTGGACGCAGGCTTTCCATATATCTTGGGGTGAACGCTTTGGAAACCAGGCTACGCAGTCTCCGGTGATCCGGTTCATCGACAAAGAGCATCGACTTTCCGGTAAAAAAGGTCTGGGGTTCCGATGAATCCAGCTCGCCTGAGAGATTCTTTCGAATATCATTGCCACGATCAATAGAGTTCATATCTACCGTAAATCGGGAGTGATCTTTTAACACTTCCATGGCTACGTCCATCCGAGTTATAATCCAGGCTTGCTCTGCTCCACCCATTGGATTGGGAACAGGAACAACGGAGCCTCTGGATCGCATCTGTTCAAACATGGCAAATTGATCTTTAACATTTTCTTCACTAAACAAATTGAATTCTGATTTTTCCGATGTTTGGTTATTATTCATTGAAATCTTCCTTTCGTAGTGAAGTTATTGAAATCTATGGAAATATATGTGCATTTTCATTATATACTAGTCGTATATTTAAATTCAAATCAAAGAGTTAATTCGAAAAAATCACTATTATTACAACTTTTTATGTATATACGATTAGTATAATTACAGTCATTTCAAAAATGAAAAAGAGGTCGGCTTTTGGGCCAACCTCCAAATTAATTACGGTGCTTCACAAGTTCCAAATACCACCAACAGGTTTCAGTCAGCCTATTCGCTTCCGAGTGAAAAGCACTGGACTTATACTCTTTATGAAATGCCTGAAGCACGACTTCAATCACAGGAATATTTAAATCCTCTTTATCCTGTAACAGCGCCAAAAGCCCCTTGGAAAGTTGCTTTAATGGTGTGGATTCCTTGGATTTTTGAACAAGCTTGTTGAACTCATCCAATTCCTCCAACAGCTTGTCGATATCCAGACCCATATCATGGTTACGCTCATCGGCATTCAGAAAATAGAGAGACTGAACGTCAAAAATATGTTCATTTCTTTGGTGCATCGTTCTTAATATCACTTCGATGTACGTTAATACTTTTGGAACAACTTCGCTCCAAACCGGTTTTTTCGTATTTAGACTTCTCGAGGTGTTGGCAATCTGATGCAATATGCCATAGCACAATATGGCGCCTTCGTTGGCATATAAGCTGATGTCTTTTCCGTACACCTGAATCAAGCGTGTAGACAGCCAGTTTAGATGCACTTTAGCCAGTTTCGCTGAGTTGATCTCTCCGGCGTAAAAACCAGTCCAATACAATTCCCATACTCGCTCTTTGTCAGGTCCAGACATGGGAATGGCAATCTGATCAACGAGCAGGTCATAATCCGATGTATAGTGATTTTGTTCAAGCTCTTTGCGAATGAAAACATCCTCTTGCATACGCTGATCAATAATTGAATATAAACAGTCTTCTTTCGAGCTGAAGAATTTGTAGAATGTGCCCTTGGATACACCTGATTGATCCAGAATCATCTGGATTGTTGTATTTGCATAGCTATGCTCTAAAAATAGAGCAAGTGCTGTCTCCAATAAACTTTGCTTACGACTACTCATGTCCCGTCATCGCCCCAAGTTTTTCTATTGATTTTAACATTCATTCCTCAGGAGTTGAAGCATTGATTCGCAGTATAGCCGTCATATAAAATAATTGCACAATGAGTAAATTTGCACAATGAGCAACTTGTTGTTATGATAAACCTCACAAAGTGCATATTCAGTAAGAGTGCTCTTCTTAAAAAGAATTAAACCATAGTCATTGATATTGGAGGTGAACGCAAAAGCGGAGAATAATGAGCAAACGAAACTTGCGACATTTGAAAAAAGAAGCGACTGAAAAAGCGCTTGCTGGTGCTGCATATGAACTCACCCTTGAACATGGGCTTGATGGTTTTACGGTCGAGGATATCGTACATCAGGTGGGTTGTTCACGTAGAACATTTGCTAACTATTTCACATGTAAAGAAGAAGCCGTGGCAAAAGGCGCAACATCCTTTCAAAATACAACGGAACTCGAAGATTTACTTACCGAATTGCCCGACAACGCCTCCTTGCTTGATGTACTGTATAACCTGATCAAGATGCAACTTACAACAGAACTTATAGGAAGGCTTCATCAGCTACAATCGCTATCTCAAACCTATCCCGTACTGGAACCGCATTACCTTGGCGTCATGCACCAAAGGCAAACGCAGGCACAAGAAACCTTATTGTACTTATCCAACGGGAGGTATGACGAGATTTATACTTATCTTTTAATTAACGCATTATACGGAATGATATTGCCATTAATTGATGGAAGACTTAATGTATTGCTGCCCGGACAAGCCGTTACTGAAGACACTAAGCCCGGTGCTATAACATTTGATCAATTTTTGGAAACCACGTTTAGTCATTTGCGGACAGGATTCGAACAAGCTAACCATCCTCATTCATCTTAAAGGGAGTGTAAAACAAAAAATGTCTACATTATTGTACAGATTGGGGAAAACCGCTTTTAGCAAACCTGCATATTTCATCATTGGTTGGGTTTTAATTCTGGGAATTGTCATCTCCATGATCAGCATCAATGGTATTCACATCAGTTCTGAAATGAAGATTGAAGGCACAGAGTCACAGAAGGTTCTGGATCAATTGGCAAAAGAACTGCCAGCTGCCTCCGGCGGTCAAGGAAGTGTTGTGTTCAAGGCACCGGACCACGAACGTTTAGATACACCTGAACGTTTGGCTGCCATGATGAAGGGGGTTAATGAAGTTTACGGATTAGACAAGGTCATTAACCCTGCCGATTATGCAGCTGAAGCGAGTAATTCAGGGGCTTCTGCTGAGATGACTCAGAATGCTCAGTCTGCGGGTGCGGCTCAATCCGCAACAACCACGCCTCCTCCCTATGGTCCTTTGATGGTGGATGGTGTTCCTGTACCTGGTATGCTAATCTCTTCGGACGGCCGCATTGCAATGTTCCAGTTCCAATTCACAATGGAGCAGTCTGCCATCACGCAGGATGTATTTGATTCCGTTATTCAATCTGTTATGACGGTTGAGCAAGGAACCAACATTACGGTGTTGCCGGGCGAAACGCTCAAAAGGGTATCGATTGGTGTCGGCTCCGCAGAGATTGTTGGACTGGTCATTGCTGTCATTGTATTGCTGATCACTCTTGGCTCCGTTGTTGCCGCAGGTCTTCCCCTCCTCACTGCACTCCTTGGTGTTGCGATCGGAGTAGGTGGAGCATTCTCCATCTCCAAATTTATCGAAATGCCTAGTGTCACTTCCGTCCTGGCTCTCATGGTTGGATTGGCTGTTGGAATCGATTATGCTCTCTTCATTGTTAATCGCCAGCGTCGAATGATTATTGATCAAGGCTTGAGCGCAAAAGAAGCAACCGCAAGAGCCATTGGTACATCGGGCAGCGCGGTATTTTTTGCCGGATTAACCGTCATTATTGCACTGTGCGGTATGCTTGTCATCGGTCTCACATTCTTGTCTACGATGGCTTTGGTCGCAGCTGCCACCGTACTCATCAACGTATTCGTTGCTTTAACCCTGTTGCCGGCTTTACTGGGATTGGTAGGCGAACGCATCTGTTCCGCCAAAGCTCGTGAAAAAAGCACGAAACATTCTAAAGCCACTAGCCGCGGAGTCGCGGACAGATGGGTGAAATTCGTTATCAAAAATCGTTGGGCTACCATTATCGCCATCATCGTCATTCTTGGTTTTGCCGCGACACCGATCACAAAAATGGAAATGGGTATCCCTGGGGCTTCCTCAGCGAATCTCGATACAGACGCAAGACAGAGCTATGATGCTATCTCGGAAGGCTTCGGAGAAGGATTCAACGGACCACTTATTCTGGTCGCAGAGCCTAATCAGTCTTCCGCAAAAGTTACGCCGGAACTCTTAGGTGGTCTGATGATGGAGCTGCAAGGTCAAAACAACGTTGCACAGGTTACACCGCTTGGTATGACAGAAGATTTGGCTATCTTTAGTCTCATTCCAAAAACGGGTCCTAACGATACGCTCACTAAAACCCTGGTCACTGATCTGCGCGCGGCTGATTCCAGCATCGCACAGACCTATGATGTGAAACTCGGAGTTACGGGACTTACAGCTGTTAATATCGATATGTCAGCCAAACTGGCGCAGGTGTTCCCTATTTATGTAGGCATCATAATCCTGCTCTCGCTGATCATCCTGTTACTCGTATTCCGTTCGATTATCGTTCCCATCAAAGCCACCATCGGTTTCCTTCTTAGTATCCTCGCTACATTCGGGATTACTACTGCTGTATTCCAATGGGGCTGGCTGCATTCTCTCTTCGGATTCGACACTGGCGGTCCGCTGCTGAGCTTCATGCCGATCATCGTGACAGGTATCCTGTATGGCCTTGCGATGGACTATCAGGTCTTCCTGGTCAGCTCCATGCGCGAATCCTATGTTCATGGTCATCGCGGAACCGAATCCGTTGTTCATGGGTACAATCAGGTAAGTCGCGTGGTTGTTGCCGCAGCAGTGATCATGGTCTCTGTATTTGCAGGATTTATCTTCACCGATGATGTCATGATCAAGCAGATTGGCTTTACCTTGGCAGTAGGCATTCTGATTGATGCGTTCATTATCCGGATGGGATTGGTTCCTGCCATCATGGCTATTTTCGGTGACAAAGCTTGGGCGCTTCCAAAATGGCTGGATCGTATTCTGCCGAACCTGGATGTTGAGGGCGAGAAACTGATTGCTTCCCTGAATGCTAAAGAGCATCCCAACACCAAGTCTGGATTAAAATAATCCTGCCCATAGAATGGTGATACCACCAATTACTATCACGACTACAATACCAAGACCTCCTCTGTTTCTGTAAACAGGAGGTCTTTTTTTCTGCTGCAAATCTTATGCGGTTATGTCTTCAATATGGATAGTATAGCGTGGGGATCTAGCAGCATGAACAAAGGCCGCAAATAACTTTTGACTATAGTGATCCACAGTGTAGCTGTACTCCGGGTGCCATTGTACCGCCAAAACAAATGTCTGGTTCGGCATAACCACCGACTCAACGAGTCCATCTTCGGCGACTGCCACGGCAGTTAACTTATCCGATAATATCTTAATCCCTTGATGATGATAACTATTCACTTTTATCGTGTTTGCTTGCAAGATATCGTATAGCAGATTATTTTTCTCAATATGTACATCATGTACAAGATTCGTATACGGCGGGTTTTGCTTATGATTAACGATCTCGTTCACATCAAGTTGAAGGCTAGTCGGAATATCTTGATACAACGTACCACCCAAAATAACGTTAAATAGTTGTAGTCCACGGCATATGCCAAAGGCAGGTTTATCAAGCTCAATTACCTTTTGTAATAATATCGACTCCATCATATCGCGTTCAATACATAACTCCCCACAGGTATCCTCTGTCTGCTCATGATATAGATCAGGATTGAGGTCATGTCCCCCTGTAAACAGGAACCCATCGAACTCATGAGCCAACGTAGCAAGTATCTCGACATCCGTTGTCAGAGGTAGCATGATTGGAATCCCACCCGCACCCTCGATTGCGTTCATATAATCCGGAAGCATCCAGTAACTTTTTTTGTCAGTATCATATAAAGGCAGTACACCGATCATGGGCTTTTTCATGGCTTTCCCTCCTAATGGATTCATTTTATCAGATCTCTTTATATATAAACTCACTAAATTGTTGCATTTTCCTACCTCTGTAATCTGTGAATCCATTTCATCTGGAGCACTGGAAAACAAAAAAAAACAAAGCCGCTGGAAAAGCGACTTTGCTTGTAATTCTATTACCATCTATATGGATTCATCCATTTAATTAAAAAACATCTGATCTAGGCTGCGTTCACAGTGGTCACTTCGTCCGAATTCAATTGAATGGAACGTTGGCATATCCGGGTAATGACATAAGCCAGCAAGGCAAGCATTACAGCAACTGGAGGCACCCACTGTACACCACCTATATTGACGGCAATCCCCCCGACACCAGAGCCTAGCGCTATCCCCACATTGGCCGCCACAGGTAACAGTGTAGATGCGAATGCTTTGGATCCCGGCGCGATCGCTCCAGACACATCAAACAAATATAACTGGGATGCCGCGCTCATGGAGGATGACAGACATCCAATCAGAAACAGGAATGCCAAGCCGATCCACAGATTGGAAACGGCAAAACTCATGCCCAGGAAGAGGAATGCTTGGATTACGAAAAGCCGCTTGAGCTTGGGCAGGAAGTCACCCTTGGCTATTTTGGCACCAATCCAGTTACTCAGGATGCTGCAGGCGCCATAGATCAGGAGTATGGCACTAATCCAATGTACAGGCACACCCATTGTCTCACTTAGAAGTGGCGTAATGTACGTAAAAACGACGAAAATACAGCTGTTTCCCAGTACCGGGATCAGACAGGCCAGCAATATCCGTGGCTTCAAAAAGAGAGACATCTGATCACTGAACGAACCGGCAATCGTTGTTGTTTGGCGTGGCAGAATACGGAACATGAATACCAACGGCACAACACCGATGCATGCCGTAACGACAAAAGTCATGGACCAGCTCAGGTGTTGTCCGATAAATGTACCGAGCGGAACACCCAGTACATTCGCGATAGAAAATCCGCCCAAAATCCAAGCGATGGCTTCACCCCTTCGCTCCCGGTTCACTGCATCACTTATGATCGAGATCGAAAGCGATATCGTAAGTCCACAAGCAACGGCCGAAACGATGCGAATGGCCATCAGAGAAGAGAACGTTGTTGAGAACACGGTCAATAGATTTAATGCTAACACGATTGCAAATCCAATCAATATGGAACTTCTTCTGGATATTTTGGCCAAGAAGGCTACGGCAAATGGTGTACCCACTGCGTATGCAATAGCAAAACCGGATACGAGCATGCCCGCGGCAGCAAGCGATACTTTCATGTAACTTTCAATTTCCTTCAACACACCCACGATGACATACTCGGTTGTTCCCAGTACAAAGCTAACTAGCGTAAGCGTTAAAATAAGTAGGTTCTCTCTATTTCTAGTCATAAATCAATACTCACTAATCCTTTCTATTGTTGCAAGCGCTTCAATTCTGTCTACGATCAGTAAACATGTATTTTCTGCTTTCCCATCCCTTCACTTTCGATATATAGTACATTTTGGATAGTGAAATTGTACTGTCAGATATGCCATGGCGACAATCAAGGTTGTTGTGCTTTTATTGCAAAACATGATGTATGTTGTCATTTCAGCACAGACTATCATTACAGATTCTGAAGGGAAGACATAGATGAATACACACCACGAATCCGGCCAACTATATCCAAATCGAGATTGCACCATTATTTATGTAGGAAAACTGGCCGACAATCCCCATTGGAGTTTTCCGACGCATAAACATGACGATCTGCATGAGATTATTTACGTAACTGAAGGTAAAGGACTGTTCACCATTGACGGTACCAAACACTGGGCTGAAAAAGGTGATTTGCTCATTTATAACAAAGGTACTCTTCACGAGGAGAAGTCCAACCCTGAATTCCCGTTATCCACTTTTTATTGTGGCTTTCGTTTTACAGAAGGTATCCACTCCCTTGAGGATTGGGTCATCCCTCCCTATAACAAACCGATCATTCGAGCCAACCGATATACCGATGAGCTCCATTCGTTAATGCAGACTCTCTTCAATGAATTTTCAATCCGAGAACATGGATACGAGTCTATCTCTGGGCATGTGCTGAAAGCTATACTTCTGATCATCGATCGCCAGTCCCGTCAACAGCTTCCTAATGGGGAGAGCGTTGGGAGCAATACCCTTGCTGAGAGCATTAAGGACTATCTGGATACCCACTATCGGCAGAACATTAAACTTAAGGAATTGGCAGATCAATTTCATATCGATTTTTATTACTTAATTCATATGTACAAAAATCACTATGGTACTTCGCCTTATCACTACCTGATTCAACGAAGAATGGGTGAAGCCACCCGACTATTAGTCTCAACCAACAAAAAAATATGGGAGATTGCCAAACTGGTCGGTTACGATAACCCCAATTACTTTACGATTCTATTTACCAAAACCGTCGGTGAATCACCACGAAGTTTCCGAAAGAAGAATCAAAAAGATATGTTCGGCGATGAAACGTCACATTCCTACTAATCTCTCTAAGAGCATAAAAGCACTCCCTGCATTCATTTTGGTGAATCATTCAGCAAATAAACGTAAAAAACCCACGTATATACGCACTCAAAGAAACTTTGAGCATGTATATACATAGGTATCGCCTGAACGATTCAGTAACAAGTCGTATTTGTTTTGTATTATATAGGCCTCTGTTGTTTATATTCCGTAGGACTGAGTCCCGTATATTCCTTGAACACCTTCGAGAAATAGTGTTGATCACTGAAGGACAGCAAATCGGATAATTCCTTGAATTTCATGTCCGGCTGGTGTTCCATCAGTCTGCATGCTTCCTGAATGCGAAGCCGGGTGTAATACTGAACAAACGTTATTTGTGTGGCATTCTTGATCACTCTGCTGACATACGACGGGCTGACGTGAAACTTTAATGCAATGTCATTAATCGATAATTGAGAGTATTTATTCAGTTTTACGTAATCGTCAATCTGCTCGAACAGGATCGCCTTGCTTTTTCGAACGTGGGATTGCAGCATATCGAAGCACTGCCCCGTCCATTCCGTCAGTTCCCGGCAAAAATCGGCATAGGACTGTGCCTGAGCGAATTGTCTTGCCCGAAGCTCCAGCCCCAATCTCATGCCCGACCCCTGTTCCTCGTACAGATGAGCAAACGTGTCTACGACCAATGCGATAAACCGCTCCACCTCGGTCATAAGTACATTGTCCTCCGCCCATCGGTCCAGCAGCTCAGACAGCTTGAGAGCAAATCGCTCTTTCCGCCGATCCTGTATCATCTGTACAAAAGTAGCTTCAAGCGCCGAATCCAGACAGCCTGTCTCGGATCTCGCCATCGACACCGGATTCCCGGTATCGAGCGCTAAGCCTTGTTTCAACCGTTGCTGCTCAGACACAATGGACGACATGCGGTGATAGAGTTCTGGCAGATTACCAGACTCAGCGTACAGCAATTGTCCTCCGATTATCGCATCATAGTCATGTGCAAGCAGATGCCGACGTAATGATTCAAGACATTCATGTACGGAAGAGTACAAGTCAAGCGCACTCTTGTTGACGAAAATGACATACTGATAAGGGGTTTGACTTGTGTACACACGACATGCATGGGATGTAAAAAAATCCTGCATGATAGTCTCAAGCTCTACCTGCATCCATCGTTCATGTCCTGCGGTAAAGGGTTGTTTGTTCATAATGATCATCATCTGGCTGAATAAAGGAGGAAAATCACCCCCTTGTTTCAGTGTAGTCTCACTTTGGGGAAGAATGAATTTCTGCAAATCCAGCAGGTCCCTGGACATCTGTTGATCGAGTTGCTCAATTACCCGACCCATGACCTCTTCCAGTGCTTCTCGCTCCACGGGTTTCAATAAATAGTCAAACACTTTCAGGTTCAATGCTTTTCTTGTATATTCAAAATCGCTATAACCACTAATCAGAATGACCTTCAGCTCTGGGTTAGCAAGCTTGGCTTGCTCGATCAGTGATAGGCCATCCATTTTCGGCATCCGAATATCGGTCAACAGCAGATCAATCGATTCCTGCTCGATCACTGCCAAGGCTTCCTCTCCATTCGTTGCCGTAGCGGCTACGCGAACCGGGAAGTTGAGCGTTTCCAAGAGCATTTTAATATTGCGTAATATCGGTTTGCTATCCTCAACGATCATAACGTTATACATCGTCTGTCCCTCCTAGTTAGGTCGTGTCTCAAAACTCGCTGAAGTGCATCTTTTACCGCCTTTTCGCCCCCTGCTGCGTCACTTTCCCTTGACGTGCCCCGGCACGCCTGCGGAAAACTTCCTGGCTTGGAACGAAAATTCGGCAAAATCTGCTTCCTTCGGAGTTTTCAGACACGCCCTAGTAAAAATCCTTCGTCAGTGAGCCGATGATCTGAATTGTTGCTCCATGTTCCTCTTCCGCATGATTGTTAAATATATTAATAAAAAGCCGATTGTTATACATTAGTTTGAGTCGATTGACACTGTTGACCATCCCCATGTTACCCAGGGCTGTTGCACGATCGGCAGTCTGGTTCATTCCGGAACCCGATGCCTGAATATTGGCTAAAATCTCCTGGATCTTATCCGGTGAAAAGCCTTCTCCGTTATCCTTAATCTCCAAAGCCCATAATCCGTTATATTGCTTCACGGTAATCCGGATACGCCAAGGAGGTGCGGTGTTGGCAAAGGCATGTTCGATGCAGTTTTCCACAAACGGCTGAATGACCAACCGTGGCAACTTGATTTCGCTCGCCAGCTCGTCCGCACGGATGTCCCACTCCAGATCCTCTTCGTACTTTTGTTGTACAAGGGACAAATAATGTCTCGTATGTTGAAGCTCATCAGCCAAGGTCACATGGGCGTAGGGCGAAGAGACGATATAACGCAGACTGTCCGAGAGATGCTTGCACATATCCGATACAACTTTGGTCTTCCCCTCTTGTGCAGCAATACTGATCAGATATAAAACGTTATGAATAAAATGTGGAGCGATCTGGGCTTGCAGCGCAGAATTACGCGCCTTTACTTCTTCATGAAGTGCCGATTTTTCACGGTCAATGGATTGCTGTAGCCGCTCCATGAGATCCTGAAAGGCTTCGTTAAGCAATAACAGATCGTTGTTCTTCGGCGTTTCATCCACTTTCAGATTCATATTGCTGTAGTTCATACGCCAGATTTGACTGCGAAGCTTGCGAATTGGAAGCAGCAGGTTACGCGTTGAAAGGAAGATATACACAAAGGAAACCAGCATCAGCGCCGTAATCAGCAGGATGGACATGGTCTGAACCGAATGGATCGAACCCAGAACGGATTTTTTGGGTGTTATGATATACGTGATCCAACCTGTACTGGGTGATGTAGAATGCGTAATATAATTGTCGTCTTTGTCGACCACCAGTCCCTCGTCTGATGCTGGTTTCTTCCAATTGGCAACTGTCACCCCCGCTTCCGAACCTGTCATCTGCTCCCCTTGTTCATTCAAAATATAAACATCTCCAGCGGTAACGCCTTCCGTAAGATTCTGTATATAGGCCTGTTCCATCTGAATGCTAAGATAACCGTACACCTTGCCGTTCTGATCATTGATCGTGCGCACAAAAGAGATGGTATCGTCTTGGCGCAGCAAGACAAAACCGCTTTCCGTCCAATCCCGCCCGCTCTGACTACTCTCCATCATCGTGTTCAAAATCGCCGGAGGATTGCCTGAACCCAGATATGACGTAAGAAGAACACCTTGCCTGTCATAGATGGACATATCCTTGATATTCATGCTTGGCCCAATCGCCTGAAACATGATGTCTTTGATGATCCGAATTTGCTTCAGCCTTTCATAGTTACTATGAGCTGAGGAGCTCTTGTCCATGGCTGCAAAAATATTCTTGCTGGACAATATCCGCTGTGACATTTGGTTCTGTTGTTCTACGTATAGATCAACCTGCTCTCTCACCTTCGTAGCAGTCACGAGCGTATCTTGCTCCGTTTTTAGTTTGAGCGGACGAATAACAATCACATTTACATAAACGATAAAACAGCCCAGCACGAACAAAAGCAGAGCCAGAAATGTCAAAAAGACCTTTGTCTGCAAACTGAATTGAGTTGCTTTATGTATGAGCTTTGCCATTCTCAGAGATGCCCTCCTGTTCTGACTTGATGTGAAATCCCTTATATTCATGTCTACTCTATCACGGTATTTCATGAAATGATAGCGATTTCAAGTTCAGGATTTTACACATCAACGTTCAAGCACAGACATGTACCGGGGCGATAAAAGAATCTATAATCAGACTTGTAAACGGATTCACCAAACGTTTTAGAGGGGGATTTGCATTGAAAACAATAAAAAGAAAAAAGACGATTTCCATTATTCTGGCCAGTTTATTATCGATCTCGTTAACCGCTTGTGGATCAGGAGGTACGGATTCCGGTACAGCTGCTGGCGGGGACAGCAAGAGTGGCAAAGTCACATTGGAGCTGGCAATCTCTAAAAGTTCTCAGGACTCTGCCTTTATCCAGCAGGACATTCTTGATGCATTTGAAAAACAAACGAACATTCGTGTCAATTTGCAGCTGATTCCAGCGGAACAAACGACGACTGTACTGCAAACCAAACTGGCTGTAGATGAAACGCCTGACATTATTCAGTACAATCTGGCGAGCGCAGTCACGGACCTGAACCTTGATCGTAACTTCGAGATTCTGGATAACGAGCCTTGGGCAAGCAGAATTGTGAACAAGGACGTCCTCTCTTCTGGTGGACACCTCTACAGTTTCCATGTCAGCCAAGATACGGGGATGCAAGGGGTCGTTTACAACAAACAAATCTTTGAAGAACTCGGGTTGTCGATTCCAACCAACTACGAAGAATTCCTGGCGATCTGTGAAAAAATCAAAGCAAGTGGCATTACGCCCGTATTCATGCCTTACAAAGATGCCTGGGCTGCCAACATCTGGCCTGCTGCAGCTTTTGCCGATTTTGTAGCCAAAAATGACCCGACTTTTTTTGATGAGTTGAACAGCAATAAGAAAAAATGGTCTGATATCCCGGAATTCAAAACATTCCTGGAACAACAATATGAAATTTACACCAAAGGGTACACCAACACGGATGTGCTTAGCGACAGCTATGACATGGCCGTAGGTAAATTCCTGAACAAGGAAGTTGCCATGATGTTTATGGGCGATTGGTTAATCGAAGGCGTGGCCGAGCAAGATCCAAATATGGAACTGGGCGTATTCCCGATTCCATCGTCGGATAATGCCAGTCTGGGTGCAAGTCCACTGGGCGGACAACTGTTCATTCCGAAGAAATCCAAACATCTGGATGAAGCCAAACAGTTCCTGGACTATATCGCTTCCAAGGATGTCGCACAACAGATCGTCGATTCCAAAGGATACGTATCCAATTTCAGTGACGTTACTACACCGGAACTGCCAGCTTACAAACAGGATATTGTAGACAATTATATTACGCCGAAGAAAACCGTGCTGACAACGGATGCATACATGCTGGTTGATCGCAGCGAACTGTACCGATTATTGCAGGATCAATTTGCGGGTGGATTGTCACCGGAAGAAGTACTGAAATCCTGGGATGAGAAGTTCAGTCAGCTGATGCAGGATAAAGGTGTAGAAGGTTTCTAAAGAGTGAAATATAAGGCAGCATAACAGGATCGACCGTTATGCTGCCTGGCTATAACGGAGTGTGAGACATGAAAAGGACTAAAAATCTGTACTCGTATTACATGATATTTCCCGCACTGATTATCTACTCCATCTTTTTCGTTGTGCCTGCTCTCGCCGCTTTCTATTATTCATTCACGGATTGGCGGCTGGATCGGCTGGAGCTGAAGTTCATCGGGTGGGATAATTTCAAGAAAATTTTCTCGGACAAAACGCTTATTCTGGCGCTGAAAAACACGGCGATATTTGCAATCGTCACCGTCGTTGGCAAGAATATCATCGGCCTATTGCTGGCCGTAGGACTTAACATGCGATTAAGAACCAAGAACCTGCTGCGCGCCATCTTCTACTCCCCTTCCATACTCAGCATTCTTGTGATCAGCATTCTGTTCACTCCCATGTTGCGTACCGAAGGTACAATTAACAACTTATTGGAATCTGTTGGGCTACATTCGTTAAGCCAAGCTTGGCTGACCAACCCATCGATTGTTATCTGGACGATTGCCATCGTCTCGATCTGGCAGAGCGCCGGGTTCCAGATGGCCATCTATCTGGCGGGCCTGCAGTCCATTTCTCAAGAGTATTACGAAGCAGCCAAGATTGATGGCGCAAGTTCGTGGAGAAGTTTTTTCAAGATCACACTGCCACTCTTATTGCCCGCCATTAACATTAACCTGATGTTGACATTGATCGGTGGACTCAAAGTATTCTCCGAAGTGTACGTCATGACCGGTGGTGGCCCGGGTAACGCTTCACAGGTCGTGGGTACGATCATTCTGCGATCTTTCGGCGAAGGTAACTGGGGACTTGGTACCGCCGTCAACACACTGCTGTTCGTGGTCGTTACCATTATTGCTATACCGCTATTGATCTTCATGCGGCGTAAGGAGGTTACGGAATAACATGGGCTATACACGCAAACTCGCCATCCGCAACTATATCGTGGAAGGGTTCCTGATTCTGGCCTCTCTTATCGTTCTGTTGCCGCTTGTCATTCTGATCTTTGGTTCATTCAAAACCAGCGCCGAAGTGCTCAGCTTCTCCCTGAGTTTCCCGGAAACATGGCAGTTCTCGAACTATGTTCGTGTCTTCCAGGAAGGCGGTCTGTCGCGAGCGTTCTTCAACAGCATTTTGATTACTGGCGTATCTTCCATCATTAATATCGTTGCTTCTTCGGCAGCGGCATTCATTCTGGCACGTCGGGAAACCAAACTATCCGGCACCATCTACATGTATTTTTTCATGGGACTGATTGCACCAATGTCGATTATTACGACCATACGGGTCGTACAGGGATTGGGATTCTACGGCAGCATCACTAGTGTCATCCTGATCTATGCCGCATTGAACACGGCCTTCAGTGTATTCCTGTATAGTGGGTTCATCAAAACCATTCCACGAGCGCTGGACGAAGTAGCATTTCTGGAAGGAGCAAGTGTATTCGGCGTGTTCTTCCGCATCGTCACACCGCTTATCCTGCCCGTTAACGCAACGGTAGCGATCATGGTGTTCATGTCCGTCTGGAATGACATCACAATTCCGGTGTACTTCCTGACAGATAGCTCCACATGGACGATGCCACTATCGATCTACAATTTCTACGGCAAATACAGCCGGGACTGGAACCTGATATTCGCCAATCTCGTGCTTACATCGCTGCCTGTATTCATCCTCTATCTATTTGGGCAAAAATATATTGTCAGCGGCCTCACTGCCGGTGCAGTTAAAGGTTAAACCTTATATTGTCACCGTTCTTGAGGGAATGGAATTGGAGGATTCATGACGGACTTAACCCCCACCATATCTGGCGGGGGTTGTTTTATTTATAGCGAGAAAATGCATCTACACTTCTCTATTTTTGAAACAATTGCGGGTAAAGGGCAGCAACACCACCAGCAAGACCCTGTTGTACATTCCGACTAGTATCATCAGCAATAATCTCGTAGAGATCCGCTTCAATTGAATCTATTGCAATTTTGGCAATATCCATTGGGCTCGTTTTCGGTGCATCGATACCTGCCGTCATATCAGTATCCATGAACGCTACGTGCAATCCGGCAACGCTAACGTTCTTAGGGGCTAATTCCAGACGTAATGCATTCGTAATCCCCCACTGAGCGGATTTTGCAGCTGAATATGCACCCGAGTTACCGAGGCTGAGCCAAGATAGAACGGACAGGATATTCAGTATCGAACCGCCTCCATTCTTCTCAATCACCGGTGCAAACGCACGAATCATTGAAAGCGTACCGAAAACATGTGTGTTGAATTCCAAGTGAATATCGTTTAGCTCACCTGTGAACAGAGAAGCACCCGTAGCGGAACCAGCATTATTGATTAGAAGGGTTACATCACTAGCTACCTCAGCTGCAGCCATGACAGATTGAGGATCAGTAATATCGAGTTGCAGTGGAATAGCCCCCGGCAGGTCAATGGATTCTGGGTTTCGCGCTCCAGCATACACTTTGGTTCCCCTCGCCAACAGTTCAAGAGCAAGTTCCTTGCCCAACCCTCGATTAGCCCCACTTACAATAGCAACTTGTTTGGAAATGTTCATTTTTTATTACTCCCTCTCATTTGAGAATTCATTCATTTTCGAGCTGTTATGAGAATGATCGTTCTCATAACTCCCAATAACAATCTATCACATCGGGAACGATCAGTAAAGAATAACTTTTATGATCCATGTCTTCATAAAAAGAAAGATGCCCGATAACCTTTGAAAAAAGGCTCCGAGCATCTTTCTTTGATCCTTCATTTAGAACGGATTTACATATGGATTATGATTTTATGTCATACAGATTCGCAGGTAACACCTGCACAAACGGTGACCAGTCACTCGTTGTATATAGATGAAGTCGGTGCATGGCCCGTGTGCAGGCCGTATACAGGAGCTTGCGGTCATATTCCTGGCTGTAAGCTTCTGGTGAAGCATCATAGATCAGGACTGAATCGAACTCAACGCCTTTGGCGAGGTACACAGGAATAACCATGATTCCTTTTTCAAAAATTTGTGTGTCCTTCGTTATGAGCCGCAGCCCTTCGCCTCCCTGACTTCGTAACCATTCATGGGCGTCCCGGCTTTCAGCCGCGGTCTTCGTAATCAGAGCGATGGAATCGAACCCCTCCGCCTTAAGCGTGGCGATGTCTGCGAGAATCTGCGCAGCACGCAGCTTCTCCTCCTTCAATCTCGTTAAAAGAGGCTTCTGATCTCCCCTCTCAAACGGTCTAATCCCTTCTCCCCCTGGTAGCATACATCTCGTAAATTCTACGATCTCTCTGGTTGAACGATAACTGCGTACCAGGCGTATCAATGTAGTTTCGCTTTCTCCGTAAAGGTGAACCAGCGGCGAGTCGGATGCTGCCAAATCCGTGGCCTGCATAAAGATGGCTTGCCCGAAATCCCCTAACACGGTCATGCGGGCACGAGGAAACAGTTTCTTCAGATATTCATACTGAAACGCCGAATAATCCTGACCTTCATCCACGAAGACATACCGAATATCTGTATTTGTCCGGACACCCTCGATCAACTCTTTTACATATAAATAAGGAGTAGCATCCTCATGGAACAGCTTGTTCTGGATGATCATTTCCTTGGTCTGTTTACAAATCTCGGGCCAATGCTGCGGGGGGATTGCCCCATTCGTTTGCTCCCGATAAGCGACTTCATCTACAAAAACTTGTTCATATATACCTTTCACATCCACGAACTGGAATTTCCGCACACTCTTTCTTAACGGTTTAAACATGTCTTTCACCAGTTTCTGACGAAGCAGCTCCTCTTCCCGCACTGCAAAGTTAAAGGCACCCTCATCTTGCTCTGCGCTTTTATTCCCATTCTCCCGTGCTGCGTATTTTTCCGCCACATCGAACACAGGCTTTTCTTTGTGCAACATGCGGAAAGCTTCCACGTACTCTTCTGTGTCCAGATAATTCAACTCCTCCTGAACCCAGTCTGCTTCCCGCTCCAGACGTTCCAGCGAAACGAGTTCTCTCAGCAACCATTCCTGCAAAAGAAGTATACGGTTGGACAAGGTAAGATTTTGATCCAAACTGTAAAATTGAGTCTTCATTCGGTCCGCAGTGATGAATTCACGTCCCCGAAATTGAATCCCGTTAAACCGCATCCCCTCTCTTCCTAACCACTTACCGTAGTTTTGGAGCACTTGCAGGAATGTCTCGGAAGCTTTGTACTTAATCGCCTCCAAACGAGCTTCATATCCCGGATCATTCTGAGCTGTCAGCACATATTCAATCTGATCAAAGGCATCCTCTGGTCGTATGGAGGAATCCAACCAATAATTCAGATATTCCTGAAAAGTTGTCTGCTGCATGTTCTCTTCACCAAGTTCCGGGAGTACGGTCGAGATATAACTGGTAAACATCGGATTCGGCGAGAAAAGTACAATCTGATCTGCTTTGACGGTCTGGCGGTGTTTGTATAGTAAGTAGGCCACTCGCTGTAACGCAGCGGACGTCTTGCCACTGCCAGCTGCCCCTTGAACGATAAGCATTCGGCTTCGGTCATCACGGATAATGGCGTTTTGTTCCTTCTGGATAGTTGCTACAATGCTCTTCATTTGTGAGTCTGCACCCTTGGCAAGCACTTGCTGCAACAATTCGTCACCAATCGTCTCAGTTGAATCAAACATGCTATGAAGCTGCCCATTTTGAATCTGGAATTGACGCTTGAGCTCCATCTTTCCGTCGATTCGTCCTGAAGGTGTGTCATAACTTGCTGGCCCGGGAGAGTGATCATAGTACAGACTCGCAATTGGCGTTCTCCAGTCATAGATTAGAAAGTTCAATCCATCCTCATCCATGAAAGATGATACGCCAATGTAGATCTGTTCAGTCAATGTCATGCCTTTTTCCTTATAGTCGAAACGGCCAAAATACGGCGTTGGAAGCAGTCTCTTTGTGTTCTTCCATTGTTGTGTTAAAAGCTTGTGCCCGCGCTCCCTCTCGGCCAATACCCTCGACTGCTGATTAATGGTATAGAATGCATCTTCAAAATCCGTGTACGAACCCGTATTGATCGTCACTTCTTCCCAAAACCGTTTACGAATTTCGGCAGCCTGTTCATGCAGTCCGGCAACCTTCGGTTCTAACTCGTCGAGTCGTGCCTGAAGTTTGTTCCTCACCTGTACTAATCTTTCCTCTTCCAACTTCCAATCGTTTGTTTTATCCATGAATGAGTCCACTCCCTTTTCCATTTATTAGGACCAAAAAAAGAGCATTGACAAATCGGAATGTCGGATGTAAAATTAAATTAGGAGAAATAATGATTCACCCTTTACATTGAATAGAAATGTCAATTGCGCTATAGATTATATCATGGCTTTTTTTTACGTTCAATGCTTTTTTTCTATTCTGTTTGAGTTAAACAATAATTTATATTAAATAAGATGTCCCTTGAGTTACACTGAGGGGCATTTTTTTTTGTCCTTTATCCAACCGATTGGGTGAATATGATAGGATTAGGCAAAATTTTGATAGAAATGTGGTACAGGTTGTTCCATTCGTTATGACATAATAATGTGTAAATAGGTCACCATACAGGTGGCAATAATAAACATTAGAAAGGATTTGAACATAACATGGAATATACGAAACTTGGTAACACAGGCTTGGACGTATCTCGATTTTGCCTGGGATGTATGGGATTTGGGGACGCCAGTAAATGGGTTCATGAATGGGTACTGAATGAAGAAAATTCTCGCCCTGTGATCAAAAAAGCACTGGATCTAGGCATTAATTTCTTCGATACAGCCAATATATATTCTCTGGGTACGAGCGAGGAGTATCTTGGTCGAGCGTTAAAAGATTACGCAAATCGGGATGAAGTTGTCATTGCAACCAAGGTACACGGACAAATGCACCAAGGACCAAACGGTTCTGGCCTTTCCAGAAAAGCCATCCTGAGTGAGATCGATAAAAGCCTGAAACGACTGGAAACGGATTATGTAGATCTGTATATCATTCATCGTTGGGACTACAATACGCCTATTGAAGAAACCATGGAAGCCTTACATGATGTGGTGAAGTCCGGTAAAGTGAGATATATTGGCGCCTCAGCCATGTTCGCATGGCAGTTCCAAAAAGCCTTACACGTAGCAGAGAAAAATGGTTGGACCAAGTTTGTCTCCATGCAAAACCACTTGAACCTCATCTACCGTGAAGAGGAACGAGAAATGTTGCCTTTATGCAAGGAAGAGAAGATTGGTGTAACTCCCTACAGTCCTCTTGCTTCAGGCAGGTTAACCCGTGACTGGTCCGTATCGACACTCCGATCCGAGACAGACCAAATTCAGAAATCCAAGTACAATGCGACTAGCGATGCGGATCGACTTGTTGTTGAGCGAGTTGCATCCATTGCAGAAAAATACGGTGTCCCTCGCACACATATTGCACTTGCGTGGTTACTACAAAAAGACACTGTAGCGGCTCCAATTATCGGTGCCACCAAAATATCGCATCTGGAAGATGCGGTAGGTGCTCTTTCTGTTGAGTTGACCTTAGAAGACGTCTCATTCCTTGAAGAGCCCTATGTACCTCACCCTGTAGTAGGTGCTCAATAATCGCTTGTGCTTAAAATATAGAAGACCTCCTCTTTCCGTATCCGGAAGTTGGGGGTCTACTTTTTATATCGCGATTTATTTGCGCCAGAATGTTGAACATTCTGCCTTATCCTTTATATTAAACTCAATCATTTTCTCAAGTAACGAAAAATCAATCTCCTGTTTCCACTTCATCCGCACCAACTCTTTGGTGTGATCATACCCCGCCTGAGTGATCTCTTCCGAAAAACGATTGATTCCGGCCTTCTCGGGAGCAACAGCCAAATGTTGCTTTGATACACTAAAACCAATGATAAAGGTATCATGGTCGGTAAACATCGGTTGGTTCCAAGCTATTTTTTGCTTTAAATTCGGGAATTTTTCAGTAATCCAGTTCAAGACTTCTTCCGTTCGTGCCTGGTGTTCCGGGTTATCGATGCGTGCTATGAATTCTGCAAAGGTCTCCATTCGTTTCCCCCTATAACAAGAAATATACTATTTAATTTGCCCCATTCAATCTCATTCTATCATGAATATCAAATTCAAAACCCCTTATCTGCCCGATAACTCAACAAAAAATGGGTAGTCTGCTAGACTTTAAATGTTTTCCTTTATCCAAGAACGCAACTGATCAGCATAGAGAGCACGTTCATCTGGATCGGACGGAGAACCATTTGTCAGATAAAGTTGATCATTCACATATCTAGGGTAAACATGCAGATGATAATGCCACACGTCTTGATTGCCAGCAGGTTCATTATGTTGTCGTGTAGAAATCCCATCACATCCATATGTACTTTTCATTGCAAATGCTGTAAGCTGAGCCGCGCGGTGTATTTCAACAGCATAGTCCTCGGGGAGTTCAAAGATGTTCTCGAAATGTTGATTCGGAACAATAAGAACATGTCCTTTATTGTTTGGCCACCATTTGCCCGCTATAAATGCCGTTACCTTTTCATTCTGATAGATGATATCCCTTTGTTTTGTTCCCTGATCAGGTCGCTCGATACCCCAAATTCGACAAAATGGACATTCGTACCCTTCAGGCTGATGTGAAAATGATGCTGTCATCTTTCTCATACCACTCCTTTCATATTTTTCTAACTAGTTATTAGACGCAGTTACCTTCTGTTCGTTGCGATAAGATGGCGGGTTATAGAACGAATCAGCAATTAACAAAACAGAAAAGCAGCTGACCTTATCGGCAGCTGCTTTCTACTATCTTCAACTATCACTTTCACACTTCACACTTCACACTTACATGGTGCTGATATCAATAACAAAGCGATATTTCACGTCGGAAGCCAGTACACGCTTGTATGCTTCGTCAATCTGGTCTGCGGAGATGACCTCAATGTTAGGTGCAATATCATGTTCTGCACAAAAATCGAGCATTTCCTGCGTCTCACGAATGCCACCAATCATGGAACCTGCGAATGAACGACGATGACCGATGAGAGAGAATACGTTAACAGCTAAAGGCTCTGGAGGAGCACCCACGTTCACGAGTGTACCATCCAGCGTGAGCAGGGAGAAATAAGCGTTAATATCAATATTCGCACTTACCGTGTTAATCATCAGATCAAAAGTGCCTGCAAGTTTCTCGAATGTTTCCGGTTCGCTTGTGGCAAAGTAGTGATCTGCACCAAATTGCAGTCCATCTTCTTTTTTGCTCAAGGACTGGGAGAGAACGGTTACTTCGGCACCCATCGCATGTGCAATTTTGACAGCCATATGACCAAGACCACCCATACCTACAACGGCAATCTTCTTACCTGGGCCAGCTCCCCAGTGATGCAGTGGTGAATACGTCGTAATACCGGCACACAGCAAAGGTGCAGCAGCATCAAGTGCAATGTTATCAGGGATGCGAACGATGAAATCCTCTACGACAACAATGTGAGTCGAATATCCACCTTGCGTAGGCTCACCGTATTTGTCCACCCCAGCATAAGTAGGAATATTTCCTTTGAGACAGTATTGCTCTTCACCTTTGCGGCAGTTATCACATTCGCCACAAGAGTCCACCATACATCCGACCCCTACTCGGTCACCGACCTTGTATTTGGACACTCCGGTTCCTACATCCGTTACAATCCCGGCAATCTCGTGTCCAGGAACGAGCGGATAATTCACAGGACCCCATTCACCGTGGGCAGTATGGATGTCAGAATGGCAGATACCTGCATATTTAATTTCGATTAATACATCATTGGTATCCAGATCACGTCGTTTAATTTCAGCACTTCTGAATTGTTGGTCTGGTCCGTCAACGGCTCTGGCTTTAGCTATAATCAATGGTATAACCTCCTCGTAATTTAAAGTTCAAAATAATCTTAACCCCTCTAGTTAACTCTAGGTCAAATATTTATCCTTTTTTATCTCCGCCCCACTTTGACAGTTTGTAATGCACCATGATAGAATTCTCATCGGAACAAGCTAGAGTTAACTCGAAGTCTACCCCCAGTGGAAAGGAAATCACCGCCAATGACTTATTCAATCAGTGAAGTTGCCAAAAAATTGGACCTTACCGTATATACATTGCGTTACTATGACAAGGAAGGACTCATGCCTTTTGTGGAACGTACAACGAGCGGAACACGTTTGTTCAAAGACTCCGACATTGACTTTCTAAAGATCATTCAATGTTTGAAGCTGACCGGGATGCCTATTAAGGACATCAAAGACTTCATTGAATGGTGTTCTGAAGGGGACTCCACTTTGAAGCAGAGATATGACATGTTTACCGAGCGAAAAGCTAGTGTAGAAGCACAGATGGAAGAACTGAGAAAGACTATGGAAGTCATTGAGCACAAATGCGCATACTACGAGAATGCTTTGAAGGCTGGAACCGAAGAGATTCACAAAATTAAACCGATAGAAAATGCCATCACCAATTGATGGTTTACGCTTTTTTTCTAAAATTGACGCAAAAAAAAGTAGCTTGAAGTCCGCTAACGGATTTCAAGCTACTTTATCATTTTTCCAAAAGTTTCATCGATACATGGATAATGCGATTTAATTTTTCTTTATCCATCGAAGTTCTTGCCATGGCTCGTATGCCCACGGAAGTATTGTGAAGGTACTCTGCCATTTCCTTCGCATCCTGAGTTGAGGAGAACTCTCCATCCCGCTGTCCCCATTCAATAATCTGCTCGAACATCCGCTCTGCTACATTAAATGATTCAAGAGATCGGGAGTCCACCTCCGTATCACGTGGGCCCAGCTCCACCGCCGAATTCACGATCAGGCAACCCGATGGCGTATCCTCTGCTTCGCTGATCATAACTTCGAAAATTTTATGCAGTGCTTCCACTGCTGTCTTGGACGCTTTGATCTCTGCGAGCAATGTATTGCTGACCTTACCATTGTAACGATCCATTGCCTGCAAAAACAACGAATGTTTGTCGTCAAACGTATCATATATACTTCTGCGATGAATCCCCATATGCTCAACCAGGTCACTCATCGACGTCTTCTCGTAACCTTGTTCCCAGAAGATCTTCATTGCTTTATCCAATACTTCGTTTACTTCAAACTCTTTACTCCTAGCCATTTTGACTTCCCTCCCAAAATCAATCTAACACATCGGGAACGATCAGTAAATAAAATAGGGACTTGTGAATATTCAGCCGGCAAATAACATATCTTATCCATTCACCTCAAATGTTTGCCTATTCCTATCCGTTTTCTACCGCCTTGGGTCAATCTACGATAGAATGTGGTTATTATGTTGTGAGAAAAAAAGGAGAACTTTCATGTCTGATCAAATACACGAACAACAGAACGAATTAGCCACACTCATTGACCGTTTTTCTGACAAGGACGGGGTGCATTCTACTGCCATTCCCTCCTTATTTTTAATCCGCGAATCTGTCGTTACGGAACCCCTATTCAGAGTTAATGAACCGTCCTTCTGCATTATCGTTCAGGGCGAAAAAGAGGTACTCCTGGGACAGGATCGTTTCCGTTATGGTCCAGGAAGTTATATCGTCGCAACCGTTGATTTGCCAGTTAGTGGACAAGTCATCCAGGCCTCGCCTGAAGCTCCTTACCTGGCGCTAAAACTTGAGTTTACATCCAGTGAAATTCTGGAGGTATTAAACCATTCCGACTTCCCTACAAAACCGCTGAAAAATGCGAGAAGGGCCATGTTTGTCAGCCAAACTGAATCGTCTCTGCTGGACGCGGTCGTCAGGTTGGCCCGACTACTGGAAGAACATTCGGAAGATATCCCACTACTCGCACCTTTGTTCAAGAAGGAAATTCTCTATAGAGTATTGAAAGGTCCCCATGGGGTTGCCCTAGAACAAGCTACAATGGAGGGCAGCCACACGTATCGAGTCAAAGACGTCATTCAATATATTATGAATCACTCTGATCAGAATTTCAGGGTTGAGGAATTGGCCGACTTGGCGAATATGAGCACTGCCTCGCTGTATAGACACTTTAAAGAAGTGACTGCCATGAGTCCAATTCAGTTTCAAAAACAACTCAGGCTTCAGGAAGCTCGACGCTTGTTATTATCTAAGTCCACCGATGCAGCAGATGTAGCATTTCAGGTAGGTTACGAGAGCCCTTCCCAATTCAGTCGTGAATACTCCCGCATGTTCGGTTTTCCGCCCCGGGAAGATATCAAACGTCTGAGAGGTAAAACCGATGAATCGACAACGATCTCCTGACTGTTACTCGCTAATATCATTCCTTCACATCGTTTAGTTTAACCCAAAAAAGGACTCCTTCTGTGTTGGCAGTCGGAGTCCTTTCTTATCCATATTTTAATGCAGATCATTAAAAACCAGTCGTATATTGTTTTGGAACGTCCGTTGTCTTGCGCAAAGCAGACGCAGCTTCCAATGCCCAGTAAGGATTTCTTAACAGCCCTCTTCCGACTGCAACGAGATCAGCTTCTTCATTTCCGATAACTGCATTCGCCAATTTCGGGTCGTCCAGTCTTCCAACAGCAATCACGGGCACATCAAGAGCTTCTTTGATTGCTTTAGCGAGAGGTACTTGATAAGCTGCGTGAGTTCCTGGTCTGCCCGATGCACCAATAGGTCCCTCGCCACCAGATGAGATATCGAACAGGTCCACGCCTGCCTCTTGATATGCCTTGGCAAACTCGGAACTTTCTTCAATTCCATAACCACCTTCGACGTATTCTTTTGCTGAAATACGCATCATCAGGGGCATCTCTTTTGGCATCTCTGCCTTTGCAGCCTGTATGATCTCCCGGCCGAATAAAGTTAAATCTTGTCCATATTCGTCTTCGCGCTTGTTCGTTAGTGGAGAATGGAACTGATGAATCAGATAGCCATGTGCGCCATGAAGCTCAATCGCATCAAATCCAGCTTTCACTGCACGCGCTACTGCACTACGGAACTTTTCAACCATTCCTTTTACTTCGTCCGTTGTAAGCGCTCGAGGTTGCTTGGAATTCTCATCAAAGGCGATCGCGGACGGAGCTACTGGAACCTCGGCATCTTCTGCTTTGCGGCCCGCATGAGCAATCTGAATACCAACCTTGGCACCATAACTGTGACACGCATCTACGATCCGCTTCAGAGCTGGGATCTGTTCATCTGACCATAACCCAAGATCATAATCTGAAATTCGACCATCTGGTTCCACATCTGTCATTTCAATGATAATGAAACCTGTTCCCCCCACGGCACGACTAACGTAGTGCATATAATGCCAATCTGTTGCAATACCGTCTTTTTGCTCAACTGAATATTGGCACATTGGAGCCATTACGACACGGTTTTTAAGCTCTAGGCTTTTAAAAGAATATGGACTAAACAAATCTGTCATCAAAATAAAACTCCCCTTTTCATGAATCACGTATAATAAAATGCATGCGCAAGCATTGAAAAAGTGCCTACGCTTAATAATTCCGTATGATTAAGAACTCACATGCTTTTACTTCATTTACTTCATCACATAAAGACATTCAAACCCATGCTTTCGCAAAATACGTATAGCCTTTTTGGATTGAAGCATACCAGGAGACATTATAATTACGTTATCTTCACGAAGAAGGTATTTTTGCCAGGTGAAAGCAAGACGTCCCAGTGAGATGTTAATCGTATCCGGAGTAGGATTAGCCATATAATCCGTCGCATCTCGAATATCGATCACTTTATACTGCCGAAAGTCACGCTCATGTCTGAGAAATACTTGATAATCAATATATTCAAGATTCCGCAATGGCCAAAATTGACGTACAACGATGAAGATACCTAATATGAAGGTCAAAAGCATCAACATAATCATTGTATAGCCCTCTCTTAACTCATCTGATATCGGCGAAAATTTTGTTTTGGATCAAAGTCTACTCAATGCCTCAGATATTACATCCTCGCCAGTGATTAGATCAAATGAACGCTTGTAGGTATTCTTTTCACTCAAACTTGCCAAAATCACATGAGCTACATCTTCACGAGCGATGTTACCGGATGTAATATTCTCAGAAGCAGAAACTTTACCTGTCCCTGGTTCATTCGTTAGAATCCCTGGACGTATGATGGTATATGTTAACCCACTGCTCTCTAACAATTTATCAGCATAGTGTTTCGCTGCATAATATGGAAGGATGTTATCATGCCAGTTCTCACGATTATTGGCTTGGATCGCACTTACCATGATAAATCGATCAATACCCGCTTTTTGAGCCGCTTCAATGGTTTTCCCGGCACCATCCAGATCAATCAGGAGTGTTTTATCATATCCCGTTGTACCGCCAGAGCCAGCTGCAAATACGATTGCATCACAACCCGTTGCAGCAGCTACAAGTGAGTCAACCGTACCTTCCAAGTCGGCAACCACTGTTTCCACACCCTGTGCCGCAAATGTATCTACCTGTTCTTGTTTTCGTACCATGGCAAGAACGGTGTGCTCTTCACTATTCTTCAAAAGCTGAATAAGCTGTTGACCAATTTGTCCATTTGATCCTACGACGAATACCTTCATGTTCAATACCTCCTTATACATGAATCACCGCATCCACAATAAAAGCATGCGCATGCATTTAATTTAACGGATATATTAATGAGTGTCAAGTCTTCTTATAGGGTAAATGACTACATTACCCTATATTCACCCTAGCCTTAGAACAATTCTTTAGTGAGTTTCTCTAATCGAGTCTCAAATCCATCCTGTTCCAATTCAGTTTGCAAGACCTGATTAAACGTTTGAAGTGCTTTCTTGTATTTATTCTCTCCAAGCTCCGTAATACGAGTGTAAATGCCACGTCGGTCATCTTCACATGCATGTCTCTCCAGAGCCCCACAGTCTTTGGCTTCCATCCTAACGACGAGCCTGGAAGTAGCACTTTGGCTCAACCCCACCAGTTCTTGAAGTTGCTGTAGGCGTAATTCCTTACCCTCCGCATTATATATGAAGTTTAACACATAAAATTCCTTCAAAGATAAGTCATATTGTTGAAGCAGAGCTTGTTCCAGCTTCTCGTTCAGATGGGTATGAAGGTTAGAGAAAGCCAACCAAACATTCAAACGTTCACTTTTTTGCTGCAATCTAGATCACCCCACTTGATATTTAATGTTCATCAGCTGTTATCCTATTGTATCAAGCTTAATTACATTGGTCAAAATCCATCCAAGATTGACGTATATAACATTCTAAGCTCATAAGAAGAGCATTTCCCCGTCTTGTAGCGACGTTTCGGAAATGCTCCAGTATTACCATGTATATGGTTCAATCTTACTTCGCCGAAAGCAGGCTGTCCGTTATAAACTGCAACTGACCTTCCAGCGTTAGCGGATCATTGTACGAGTCTGATGTAGGGTCAAGCTGGAACACATGATTTGCCTTCACCGCAGGCAAGTTCTTCCATAATGTATTATCATATACGATCTTGGGATCAGTCGTATCTCCCGCCCACGGGCTGGTGAAGATGATATCACCTGCATACTCCGGCAGTAGTTCCATGGAGATTGAAGCCCATCCAGTCCCGCTGTCAATTGCTTCAGCTTGAGCCTTGGCTGGTGCCTTGAGGCCAAACTCCCCGTAAATAATTTCACCGCCTCGACCGTAGTTATGACCGAATACAAATAACCCTTTTGCATACGGATTCAGAATGGAAACAGTGCGATCACCGACAACCTCCTGAACCTTAGGCTTCAGTTCATTGATGCGCTCTTCCCATTTAGCATTCCAGGCTATAGCGGCGTCTTCTCTATTCGTGAGCTTACCCATTTCAAGCATTAGATCCTTGAAATCACGCTTGCCAAATGTAATCTGTACGACAGGTGCAATCTGCTCCAGCTTATCGATGCCCTCTGTGCCCGTGTATACGATAAATAGGTCTGGTTTTAGACTGATTAGCATCTCTGGAGTAGGTACTTCACCCAAGTCACTGGTGCCCGCTGCTGCCAGTTGATCCTTGATATACTTGTTGTTTATCGCTCCGGATAATGCACCGACTACCGGTGCATCCAGAGCAACAAAGTACCCTGTCGAGAATGACGTCAGATCAACGATACGTTGTGGATTCTTGGGCACCTGTACTTCGCCGGCATCCGATTGATATGTAACGAGCTCCTCTTCAGCAGTGGCACTGGTTTCAGCGGAAGAAGCTGCATTCGAGTCCGTCTTGGTTTCTGTATCCGCAGCTGCATTGGTGCTGTCCGCGGTTGTACTATTGGTCGTGGCAGACTGTCCACATGCACTCAGTACTAGTAGCAAGATGAGTGCCATCATGATCCATATTGGTGTTCTCTGTTTCCGCAAAATAAACCCACCTCTTCATTGATATTGATAATCGTTATCAACGATATCATGCTCTGAACGTTTTGACAAGACAAGTTTATTTCACTCTCTCTATGAATTCTAACTTGCAAGTCACCAAGTTAAACAGCTATCATCAATAGAGTAAATAATAAACTTCAAAAAAGAGAGACACATTGGAAAGCCAATGAAACGTATCCAAGGAGGGCAACATGGAAGAGATTATATTGTGGTTAAAGTATTTGTTTTTAGGTATTGTTCAAGGGGCGACAGAACCGATCCCTGTCTCCTCAAGCGGTCATCTGATCATCGCCCAGAGACTCATCGGCATCAAGCAGAACGGATTGTCATTTGAGATTTTAACGAATACCGCATCGCTTATCGCTATTATTTTTATATACCGGGAAGATATCAAAAAGTTGATTAATGGTGCACTAGGTTACCTGCGTACTCGTAAAGAAGAATATCGAGCGGACTTCATGTTTTGCTTATACATAATTATTGGTACGATTCCCGCTTCTCTCATTGCGGTCCTCTTCAAGGATCGAATTGAAGAAATTTTCTCGTCCGTATATACTGTTTCCATCGCGCTATTAGTTACCGGGGTTGCATTATGGCTTATTCGTAATCTTCGTGGTCGCAAGCAAGATGGAGATCTGTCTACGAAAGATGCATTATTAGTAGGTCTTGCTCAGGCAGTCGCTCTTATTCCAGGAATAAGCCGCTCAGGAGCAACTGTAATCGCCTCGATCGCTGTCGGCATGAAACAGGAAACGGCTTTGAAGTTCTCCTTTATGCTGTATATTCCAATTAGTATTGGCGGACTCATTATGGGTGTATCCGACATCGCCAATGATCCGAACCGGTCACAGTTGGCAATCCCTTATCTGATTGCATTTATCACAACGCTCTTTGTCACCTATTTCTCCATGAGATGGTTTATGGGCATTATGGCCAGAGGCAACCTGAAATACTTTTCATATTATTGTTTTGCCGCAGGTACATTGTTACTGATCTTCTTGTAAAATAATTAGGTATAACAAAAGGAACAACCAGCGAATGGTTGTTCCTTTGTTTTGTAATGAGGGAACCACCTACCGTGACCGCAAGGGCTAGAGTGTCAGGCGGGCATCCTTGCTGCTTCTGTTAACCAGCTCTGTAGCCGCGAACATGACACTGAAGAGCATAAGAAGAATCAGGGGTACCATCGACATTCCCCATTGGCTTGCAATGAGCCCCATACCTAACGGAATTAATGTTGAACCTGTATAGGCACTTGCCATTTCAAGTCCAATTACACTTGGGGAGGCCTTCTCTCCGAACCGTTCTGGTGTCGCGTGAACAATACTCGGATAGATCGGTGCTCCACCCAATCCCACCACAAACAACGCACCTGCTGCAATCCAATACGGAATCGGCATAACCAGGATGACTAATCCCAAACACCCAACGATTCCACCATACCTGATGAGATTTTTGCTCGATACATGGGTCGATAGAAAGCCTGAGATTACACGTCCTACGATGATTCCGATAAAGAACAAGGAAGATAACGCTGCAGCAGTGCCCGGAGATACGCCTTTACCACCTATGAAGAAAGAAGCCATCCATAGACCAGCAGCTGTCTCAGAACCGTTGTAACAAAGCATCGCTAGCATCGACATCTTCACACCGGGGATACGTATGGCCTCACGGTTGCTCAACCGTTTCTTTTCACCAGCTGACTCCTCTACTCTTCCCTTCTCGAAGATCTTCCATAGAGACAACGTTGTCAATAAGATCACCGCGATCCCTAGAAGAATCAATCCTACAGTAACGTATCCTGCACGCCAGTTGTTTGCTTGATTCAGCCAATATGCCATAACCAGTGGGCCTGTCACGGCGCCAATTCCCCAGAAACAATGCAGCCAATTCATATGCTTTGCCTTGAAATGCAATGCTACATAATTACTTAGTGCCGCATCCACCGAACCTGCACCTAAACCCAGAGGGATCGCCAGAATCAGGAAAAACACAAAATTCTCAGAGATGGAGAATCCCAACAGAGCCAAGGTCGTAGAGAGGATGCTGAATAATGTGACTTTACCTGTTCCAAATCGGTGTAACAATCGACTGGCCGAGAGACTGGACACGACTGTACAAAATGAAATAATTAACGAAATGTAACCTGCCATTTCAGTTGTCGCATGTATATCGTTTTTCATGATGGACCAGGCACTGCCAAGTAAAGCATCTGGCAATCCCAGTCCTATAAATGCGAGGTAGATAATAATTAACAATAACGTGACCATTTGGGTGTACTCTCCTCAGTTTGTTTAATATTTGATTCTCATCGAACCACCCATATAATAATATTGATATTTTTATCCGTGATCTTCCTATATTTTGACTTGATATATCAGTATTCTGATATATTCATGCTACTAATTAATCAACTTTCCATCCGTCAGGGATGAATAGATGCAAAAGAAAAGTCGCCGATATGGCGACTCCCCCCCCTTTTTATAACCATATCACTTGTTCAAAATAGGGATTTCTCCAAGCAAATTCTTCAAGTTAATGGCATCCCAAGGCATATGCTCGGTTATCCCTAATCCAACTACATCTGTTTCTTCAGACAGTTCTTTGATCAGATGAAGCAAGTGAGGTATTTGCATGGTTCCCGCTGGTGAAAACACATAAGGTTCACCTGGTTTGGCGAATAACAATGAACGGAACATGTTGGGATCAAGCACATCCAGATCAAGGTGAATCGCCAGGTGTTTGATACCATTTTCTTTAATCCACTTCTTAATCGAATCCATGCCATGGGTTAATTCTTCAGTTCCAGCCGTTCGGATACCCAATCTTTGAATCACTTCGGTTTCCTGTTCCGTGGGGGTCGTCAACCCGGCCATGAAGACATGTTCAGGCTTCAAAGGGACTCTCACATGGTTGGCAAACTCCGGGTCGCCTTCCCCAAGAAGGTTCCCAAGCGGTAAAGTATGACCGTTGTCATAGCCCTCGTATCTAACCAAATCACCGTGTGCATCAATCCATATCAAACCAAGTTCTCCGCCATATCGTTCATTTAAATAGGCAAACGGGGCTTGTTCAACCAAACAGTCACCGCCAAACATGACTATGCGATCAGGCTGGTGAGCTTGAATAATATGATGGGCAGCCTGCAATTGCTGAAGTAGCTGTGTTCTGCCTTTTATCCCGTTCTCGCTTACCAGAGGTGTTCCATCATAAGCTTCAACAGGAACATGAATGAGAGGTTGATTATTGACAGGTGCGAGCCAAGCAAGCAGCTCCGCCCCAAAAGAGTAGTTTGGATTATCCCCACCTTGCCATTGTGGCATAAGTAAACGTATTGTTTTTTGAGTCATCGTAAATCTCCTTTACTTCAAAGTAAGGTTAGTATAAACTGAGCCCAAACAAATAAATAGTACGGTCTTTTATGATAGGTACTACCCGGAAGGATAGTGTAAATGATGAGTATGGCTGAATACCACGGCAAAGTTAAAAACATTCAAGATACCCCTTTTGGATATACGTTGTCTGTTATTGGTGGTAAATGGAAAATGGTAATTATGTATCTTCTGGCGGAAAACCCGCCTGTCCGCTTCAATGAACTAAAAAGACAGATCGGCGCCATCACATATAAAACGCTGAGTTCACAGCTCAAAGAATTGGAAGCAGATGGTATGATTACACGGAAAGAGTATCCCCAAGTCCCTCCTAAAGTCGAGTACCGTCTGACAGCGAAAGCTGACACGTTATTGCCCGTTTTGGAAGGACTATGCGAATGGGGTGTTCAACATCAAGACCCTTCGATCACTCATTCCGCAAAAGAATAAAACCTTTGGTCTATACCTTTAGAAAAATCGGATAAGTTAAAGCGTAAAAAAAGTCGCCCATAGGCGACTTTTTCTTGTATCTTATGCTCCTTTGTCCGTTCATTGAATGGAAGCTGTGATTCGTTCGTAGCGTTATACTTTTTCGTGCACCAAATCTTTCTGGTAGGCTAACACTCTGTCCCAATTACCACTGAAAATAGGAATTCGATAATATCCTACCCGCTCATAGAGTGCTGCCGCTTCCGGCTGCAAGGGGCCCGTTTGCAGTTTCAGATTAGTGTAACCCAGGTCGTGCGCAAGACGCTCCGCCTCAGCCAAAATCGCCTGAGCAATCCCCTTCCGACGATAGCCCCTTCGTGTATACATGCGTTTAACCTCTACAGATGTTTCATCAAGGGGCCGAAGTGCTCCGCAACCAACCGGATGCCCATCGATTCTGGCAACGATAAAGGTAGCACGTGGTACTTCAACGTCTGAAAGTTGAAAACCCGCCGTCCCATCACCACCATAGAGCAAACCGAGTTCTTCGCTCAGTTCCTTGATCAATTGCAGCGAATCCTCGCTTCGAATATCTTCAGCTGCCGCAAGCACAATATGTGTCATCTCACATACCCCTTTATCTTATTGGACTTGTTGGTTTTTATGATATATATAAATTATCATTCCCAACACCAAGCGTCAATTCCCCCATCCATTGAATATTTCTATACGTACCCGAACGTATCTTTTTGCAGTCTTTATTCGTTTACCTAAGAAATATAAAGACCCATTTTCTATATCACATTCATTTTTTGGAGGTCGGCATTATGGAAATTTCAAAAGGAATAGAGATGCTTCAACTCAATTTTGAAGGGAATGTGATTCACCCTATTCTGATATGGGATGAAGAAACAGCTGTGTTAATAGACGCTGGTTTCCCAGGGCAATATGACGATTTGCGAATCGCACTCGAAAAGATTGGTGTGCCGATCAGCCGACTTAAAGCAGTGATTTTGACGCATCAAGATGTGGACCATATCGGGTGTCTTCCCGAGATTTTGAAAGAGTGTGGTGATCATATCAGGGTATTCGCTCATGAACTGGATAAACCGTATATTGAGGGACAGCTCCCTCTTCTCAAAGACGGTCACCTTGAGCATCCTCCAAAGGGAAAAGTAGATGAAACGGTGACTGATGGTCAGGAACTTCCGTTATGCGGTGGAATTCGCGTTATTCATACACCTGGTCATACGCCAGGTCATATCAGTCTTTATCTGAAGCAAAGCAAGACACTCATTGCCGGAGATTCAATGTACAGTGTGGACGGCATGCTTGGAGGCATTCATGAACCAACTACACTGGATATAGAGTCTGCCCGGTTCTCATTGAAAAAATATACCGAACTCGACATTACATCTGTGGTTTGTTATCACGGAGGACTAAGTCATAGGAATGTAAATGAACAGATCTCAGGACTTACTCAAGAGTTATAAACATTAATATTGCTGTTCCACGAATGGTTACCGTCTATACCAGTAACCATTCTTAGTGGTTAGCATAGTAGTTCTATGGTTTGGCATACTGCAAAATGGCTGTAGCCGCACGAATTCGCAGCTCTTCTTCTTCACTGTGTAACGCTTCTCTGAGCACATGGAGAGCGGTTTGAATCGTGGCTTCATCTACCTCGACTGGGGAAGGAATAACTGCACCCGATGCTGCGGTGACTGCAAGCCCGCGATCCAGCTGTGCTTGTGATATGGGATACTCAAACTTCGCAAGGATGGATGAGTCATTTTGCAGTGTCTGCACTTTGTCATTCAGCTCAGCGAGAGGAATGCGTCCCAACCATGTAACTCCGCGACGATGGCAGATCAAGTCCTCTTCAGAGCCAGCGGAATCGTCGTAATAATAATCCCCGATATCTCCAACGTACGTCCATTCATCATCACTAATTAAGACATAATCGCCATCCTGCATAAGGTTAACAAACATATGTAATGTCGCAAGTGTATTTGCCAATTCCCACTCATCCAAGCTATACTGCTGAACCAGCTGTTCCTTCCATAGCTCCGGGGGCGTTTGCTCCAGATCTCCTGTACCTGACCAAGCAATACCAATAAAGTTATTTTCCAGAAATGATGCTACTCTGTTGATTCCGTGTACGGTGGACTGTATATGATAGAGATTCACGAGTACCGCCTTCCTTTCCATCATTCGTATGAACATAGTTAACCATTGTAACATTAACGGTGTCTATTTCAAATGTAATAATCTCTTTTTGATATAGCCTCAGGCTATAACTAGGTATAATTTAATGGAATTATGTTATAACTCTGGATCTGTGATAAATTTTGTGTAACATAAAAGCAGAGGGGTTTTAAGCGATGACAAAAAGTAGTGTATTGGGATATCCGCGTATTGGTGCTGATCGGGAATGGAAGAAAGCGTTGGAAGCGTTCTGGGCTGGCAAGCTGGAGGAAAACGAATTTCACGCACGTTTGCAGGAGATCCGTATCGATCATTTGCGCAAGCAGCAAGCGAAAGGCATCGACATTATTCCGGTTAATGATTTCAGCTATTATGATCATATCCTGGATACGGCTGTGATGTTTGGCATTGTTCCTAAACGTTTTGCTTATGATGGTGGTTCCGTTCCGTTGTCCGTATACTATGGCATTGCCCGGGGAACGAAAGATGCCGCAGCGAGCGAAATGACAAAATGGTTTAACACTAACTATCACTACATTGTACCTGAACTGGACGAGGCTTTCCCAACTCTGACAGAGAACAAACCACTTCTCGCTTATCGTGAAGCAAAAGAAAAACTCGGCATTGAAGGCAAACCGGTTATTGTTGGACCGTTAACCTTCCTGAAGCTCTCCAAAGGCTATGATAAATCCGAGACGGACGCTTGGCTGGACCGCTTGCTGCCACTTTACACTCAATTGCTTCAAGAACTTGCAAGCGAAGGTGTTCAGTGGGTGCAGATCGACGAACCTATCCTGGTAACCAAATTAAGCGATGAAGACGTACAGCGTCTGAATAAAATATATAAAACATTTGCCGCAGCCGTTCCAGGCCTGAATATCATGCTGCAAACGTACTTTGAATCTGTCGAAAACTACAGCGATATTGTTGCACTCCCAGTTCAAGGTGTAGGACTTGATTTTGTACACGGACTCTCTGGTAACACACAATCTATTCGGACATCCGGTTTCCCGGCAGACAAAGTGCTCGGTGCAGGTATTATTGATGGGCGTGGAATCTGGAAAGCCTCCCTTCAAGGAAAACTGAAGTTGCTGAATGAACTGGCTGAAGTCGTGACGCCTGAACGCATTATCGTGCAATCGTCCTGCAGCCTGCTGCATGTGCCAGTAACGACAGAACGGGAGGCAAAACTTACATCCGAACTGAAGAATGCTCTGGCATTTGCAGATGAAAAGCTGGATGAGATTGTTCTTTTGACTACAGCCTTATCTTCACCAAGTGCAGAGATTACCGCTAAAATAGATGAAGCAGAGCTTACCCTTCAGGCGCTTCAGCAATCCGAAGATCGGAACCGTACCGTTGTACAGAAAGCCGTTGCTTCCGTTAGTGTTCAACAGCCGGAGCGCTCCCGTCCTTTTGCCGAGCGTCATGAAGCTCAACAGGTCAAATGGCAATTGCCACTGTTCCCGACGACAACGATTGGCAGTTTCCCGCAATCTGCTGAAGTCAGAAAAGCACGTCAGTTGTGGCGCAAGGGTGAGTTGAACAACGAACAGTATGCTGCCTTCATCCGGGAGCAGATTGATATCTGGATTAAGATTCAGGAAGAGATCGGAATTGACGTGTTGGTGCATGGTGAGTTTGAGCGTACAGACATGGTTGAATTCTTTGGCGAGAAACTTGCCGGTTTTGCCTTTACACAGTTTGGCTGGGTACAATCGTATGGTTCACGTTGCGTGAAGCCACCTATTATCTTCGGCGATGTTGCATTTACCGGTGAAATGACAGTTGAAGAAACGAAATATGCCCAATCGCAAACAGAGCGCCCTGTCAAAGGCATGCTGACTGGCCCGATTACAATCATGAACTGGTCATTCGTACGCGAAGACATTGCTCGTGAGCAGATCGCCTATCAATTGGCGTATGCACTGAGACAGGAAGTTGAAGCACTTGAACAGGCAGGTATCGGCATGATCCAGGTTGATGAGCCAGCTGTTCGTGAAGGGCTTCCGCTAAAGGAAAATGAACAAGCCGATTACCTGGCCTGGGCAGTCAAAGCGTTCCGCATCTCCACGTGCACGGTGCATGAAACGACTCAAATCCATACACATATGTGTTATTGCGAATTCCATGACATGATTGATTCCATTGAAGCCATGGATGCCGATGTTATCTCCATTGAGACATCCCGTAGTCACGGTGAGTTGATTCATAGTTTTGAAGAAAATACGTATGAGCTCGGTATCGGTCTTGGCGTATATGATATCCATAGTCCACGGGTTCCGAGTGTGGATGAAATGAGCAGCATGATTGAACGCGCCCTGCGAGTTCTTGATCCGAAGCTGTTCTGGATTAACCCGGACTGCGGATTGAAAACCCGTGGACAGGAAGAAACGGTTGCCTCCTTGCGCAACATGGTTGACGCAACCAGAATCGCTCGTACAAATCACGCTTCTGCTGCTGTATTGTAGTCGGCTGCGAAGCAGCATATCTTCAAAAGTAAAGCAGGACACCCCTTCGTTAAATGGGTGTCCTGCTTTTTATGTGGTTACTTTTGTGGTTACTTTTGTGGTTACTTCTAACGTACATTCATTTCACTTGTAACATGGCGATCTCTGGCGTTCCCGCCCCTTTTCTCACCATCCAACGCTTACAACTAGATACTCTCTTCCAGTCATTGCTGCAATGGTATATCTTCAGTCAGTTCACCGAGCAGTATGTGACGGAACTCCCCGTCCTTATCAATTACCATCGTTGCGGGAAAACCCGTAATACGATACATGCCTGATATGTTGCCAAGGATTACTCATGATTCAAACCGCGCAATTCTGGCTTCTTGTTACAGGTGCTTATTGTTGTGGCAATGTATTTAACGGGTCTTACGTTAATCCCGAATATACGTTAATTGTACACACCATCCCTCAATTCAACTTAAAATCAACTATTCATGACCCTAATCCATTAAAACTAAGCGAAAATAGACGCTACATTTTTGTGTCGATATTGTGATGTAACCAAAAAAAGCCGCCATAATGGCGACTTCCTAAGTGAGAGTGTATTTTAATCATTAATTTCCCTCTTCCCTCTCACCAAGAATTCCGTAAAGAAACAGCTTGCCCAAGTCTTTTCGCACATTTACGTTAAGTTTTTCTGCGAAAGATGGTTCGCTCAACATGGCCATAATTCCATTCATAAAAATCATGATGGCTTCTGCCGATACACCTCCTTTTATTTTCCCCTCGGCTTTGCCTTGTTCGATCAGCTTCATAAGCTCAGGGATAACAACGTTTCTGGCATAATCCTCAACATGCTCTTTGAATGCTGGATCTTCGAACATAAAATTCTTGATGCCCTCACTATTCAACGTCTCTTGATTGTTTACGGATACCTCATACATTTTACTCATCTTATCTTCAAAAGGAATATCGGAGTTCATTAAAAGACTGAATTCTTTCCCCGACACATCTATTTGATGGTAAAAAATCTCCTTGGCCAATTCTTCTTTGCTTCCAAAAAAATTATATATGGATGCAGGAGACACACCAGCATGTTGCGCGATCTCTCTTACGCCGATTTCTTTAAAATTGCGAGTCATCACCATATCGATTAGCGATTGCAGGATTTGTTTTTTTTTCTGTTCTCTGCGTTTTTCGAAGCCATTCATGGGAACCTACCGTCCTATCCTCCGCGAATTATGTAACAATATACCTCTATGTTATATTTTTATTGACTTCTGATCAAGTCAGTAATATTATGTAACTGATATTGAATATGTTACATAACTTACTGTGGAGGTTGAGATCGATGATCAAGGTTCACTCATTAACGAAGATCTATTCGAATGGTAAGGGAATTCGGGATGTGAGTTTTGACGTTAAAGAAGGAGAGGTCTTTGGATTTCTCGGGCCCAATGGAGCCGGAAAAACAACTACCCTACGCCATCTGATGGGATTCGTGAACCCCTCCAGCGGGAAGGCAACTATTAACGGATTAGACTGCAGAAGGGAAGCAGCACAAATTCAAAAGCATCTGGGTTATGTGCCTGGTGAGATGGCATTTTACGATAACATGACAGGCATGCAGTTTCTGGACTTTATTGATGATTTAAGAGGACGTAACGACAAATTGCGCCGAAACCAATTAATCAACCGATTCGAGTTGGAATCAGATCGAAAAATCCGGAAAATGTCCAAGGGGATGAAACAAAAGGTAGGATTGACCGCCGCTTTTATGCACGACCCTGCAGTGCTTATTCTTGATGAACCTACAAGCGGGTTGGATCCGTTGATGCAAAGAAGATTTGTGGAACTAATTATTGAGGAAAGAAACCGGGGCAAAACGATACTGATGTCTTCCCATCTCTTTGATGAAGTCGATCACACTTGTGAACGGGTAGGCATCATACGGGAAGGATCAATCATAACCGTGGAGAACATAAACTCGCTAAAACGGACACTGCAGAAGAGTATTGTAGTCGCTCTGGCGCATGCGGAGGATATGAAAGTCCTTCAAAATAACGGACTCCTTTATACTGAATTGGTTCCCTTACGTGTGGACATTAAGATTACGGATGGATATGACCAAGTGCTCAGGGTACTCTCCCAGTGCAAGGTTATTGATATGGAGTGCCCTCCCCAAACGCTTGAACAAATTTTCATGGACTTTTATGGGAAGGAGCAAATTTAATATGTCTTGGGCACTATTTAAAGCAAACATGCGGGCCAATCGGTTCATTTGGTTACTTATTGTAGCCATTTATTCTTTTTACTCCATTATGCTGATAGGTATGTTCGATCCGGATAGCGTCGATGCATTAAAAGAAATGTTGAACATGCTTCCTCCTGAGCTCATCAATGCTATGGGAATGAACGTTGGAACCACTTTGCTTACCTTTCTTTCCGGAACACTTTACAGTCTTCTTCTCTATTTGTTCCCCATGATTGTTTCCATCATTACGAACCACCGAATAATGGCCGCTCATGTGGATAAAGGAAGTATGTCCTATCTGCTTTCAACGTCCAACTCAAGAAAACGCATTGCTGTTACCCAAGCGGTTTACAGTCTGATTTCAATAACAGCGATCTTTTGCTGGATTACGGTACTAACTCTTGTTGTATCATCTGTCATGTTTCCGGGGCTTATGGATATTAACAATTTCATTTGGCTTAATCTTTACGCCCTTCTGATGTATTACGCCATCAATGGCATCTGTTTTTTCGCATCTTGTTTGGCAAATGAAAGCAAGTACAGCCTTGGACTCGGGGCCGGTGTTCCTGTAGCGTTTGTACTACTGCAAATGCTGGGCGATTCAGGAGAAACGTTGAGCTGGATTGGCAATATTTCATTATATTCCTTGCTCGATCCGGTGCGATTGTTCGAGGGTGACAGCTTTGCGTATATGGGAATGGCTGTGTTCGCAGGACTTGCAGCACTTCTGTATGCTGCAGGAATCGTTATTTTTGATAGAAAAGATTTGCCTATTTAATCCGGGTATAGTTTGATCTACTCCCGCAAAGGGCCGCAATGATGGATAAACGCAAACGGGACGAAGCAGGATAAACTCTGCTTCGTCCCGTTTGAACGTGTATTAAACAACCGATATGTATTTTAAGGACTTTTGAGACAGCCACTTTTTTTAGTGTCTACTTAAAACCACATCGGCGACTTCCGATGAATCATATTATTCAAATGGATAGGTCCAAAATGTTTCTCTACCAAAACGTTTCTTGATTTCTTCATCATTCAGCTCACGATTCCCTACAAGCTCTGCTGCCTGGAATTGTGAACGATGGGCACGAATGGACGCCATTTTTCGATCCAAAAATTCGGATACGTCAACGAATACATCCGGTTTGCCAATGTACTGTTCCTGATTATTAGCGAACGCAACGCAGTGAACCACTGGTCGCTCAGCCACAGGAAGTTGAGCAATGGTACGTATAACAGCGGCTCCTGTTGCATCATGATCGGGATGAACACTGTACCCTGGATAGAACGTAATGACCAGCGTGGGGTTTAACTCTTTAAGTAGCGACATGATGGTGTCTTCCAGTAACTGTGGATCTTCGAACTCCAGCATTTTATCGTGGAAACCCAGCATTCTGAGGTCCTGAATACCAATCGCTTCAGAAGCTGCGATGAGTTCCTGTTTACGGATGGCAGGCAACGTCACTCTGTTAGCAAATGGAGGAATCCCCATGTTGCGCCCCATCTCGCCAAGTGTTAGACAGGCATAGGTTACATGGGCACCGCCATCTATGTATTTGGCTAACGTTCCCGATACAGAGAAAGCTTCATCATCTGGATGTGGATACACTACCAAGATGCGCTCATACTCGTTATGTGTAGTATTCATGGTTATTCCATCCTCCGCTTTCATCAGAACTTCTCCCGACTCAGTTGCAACGCCACAACCAGCTTGCCTTGACTGTCGTGACCAGCCAGAATCAGTCTTTCTTCTTCCTGCTCATCAATGTGTGTAAGGCCTTCGGCATAGATCCAACCTTGAGTTGTTTTCAGACCAACCCGGTAAGGACCTGTACCTGAGATGGAGCCCTGCGTATATCGTATGGCCGCATTGGTAATGAATGCCGATGCGGGATGTCTTGTACTGTCCATATGTTGTGCGTAAGCACCTGACGTGAGTTCGAGATGTACGTATAAGTCCTGATCAGCAAGTTGATTGATCCGGAGCTGAATGTCTTGAGGTTTTATCGGTTGCATGGCGGCCTCCTTGTCTAATGTAATTGTACGAATTTCATTTTAACATAACCACGAGAGAATATACATGGAAGGACCATGCCACCTGATCATAGAGCCTTCTATAAGCATCGGGCAAATTTTGGGAAAAACTACCTATAGTCCTTGTTCTGAACTGCCGCTGCCTGTCTTCACCGTCTGTACCTGATACATATTTACAGTTGTGCTTATCAGATAATCAGGTTTCTCCTGTGTTCTCTTCTCACGGTGGCCTTTGAGATGTACATCACTTTTCTCCCAATTCTTCCATGCTTCTTCCGATTCCCAGCGAATGATGACCATCACTTCTTCGTTCTCTGCATTTTTCTTGTTGACCATGACACTGAAATCAATCAGACCGGGCATGTCCACAACAGGAGTTGGGCCACTGAAACGCTCCACAATCTTATCGCTATTTCCTTTTTTGACAATGATGCTTCGAGTTTGAATCAACATATTAACTCCTCCTCGTAATCGCATGCCTCAGGTTATGCAATACGTGATGACATGTTTTATTCTCTTATTTTAATCTAATTGAAAATCATTATCAATGAAGAAGGTTCATTTTACATTTGAAAACAAGAACAGATCAACGTATTTTTTTCTCTTTTTATTCATCGATGATCTCTATATGATGGAGTGTAGGCAAAAAAAACGCCCATGATGAACACCCTTAATTCATATCATTAAATTGTGCTCAAACGTGTTTGGAAAGGAGTTAAACTCGACTTGAAATCTCTAATACAACTACTTCATTTCGGCTATCATCAGGCGATGAGCTGCATATTTCCCGTAGCGATCTTTGGAACACTTGCCTTGTCCAGCGTAATTCCGATTCCTTTCCTTCATCGATATGATGCCATTCTGCTTGTACTGCTTGGTGTCCAGTACCTGATGTATCGAAGCGGCTTGGAGACCCGGGATGAAATCAAAGTCATCTGTGTATTTCACATTATTGGCCTGGTGCTGGAAATCTATAAAGTATGGATGGGATCTTGGTCATACCCTGAGCCAGCTTACACCAAAATCCTGGGTGTCCCTCTCTATAGTGGATTCATGTATGCAAGTGTAGCCAGTTTTATGTGTCAGGTGTGGCGAAGACTGCGAATGGACATGACCGGATGGCCTGGTTTCGCACCTTCCGTTCTGCTCGGAGCAGCCATCTATATCAACTTTTTCACCCATCATTTTATTCCTGATTTTCGCTGGTGGCTGACGGCGCTTGTATTTATTGTCTTCTGGAAAACCTGGATTATCTACCGGGTACGAGCAACGACCTATCGAATGCCGTTATCGCTCGCTTTTATCATTGTCGGTTTCTTCATTTGGACTGCCGAGAATATCGCTACATTCTTCAATGCCTGGAAATATCCAGATCAGCATGATGCCTGGCAGCTAGTTAGCTTTAGTAAGATCAGTTCGTGGTTCCTGCTGGTGATCATCAGCGTCATCATCGTTGCTCAGCTCAAATATGTGAAGGCCAATCGAACCGCAGGTGATTCAAAGTCCAGTTAACTATTCATTCTCTAACCATAAAACAGCAGCAATCTTAGACTCGTACATAAAGTCTTCGAATGCCGCTGTTTTTTTGCGTGGTTCTATCTGAGATTATTCTCCAATAAGTAATGAGCCATAGCCATCTGCCTCTTCAAGGTCTTTGTTGATTAAGAGGTTCCCCTTTTCATCATATGCTTTGATCGTATAAGGGGGAGTCGCTGATGAAGGCAGGAATGCGTACCAGATTTGTTGGTTCTCACCTGCCTCAACCAGCTTTGCATCGAATGTGTCGGGCTTTCCATTTTCTTTGATTTCAACAGTTACACGTTTGATAGTTGAGTCTATTATATCACCAAATAACATGGGAAACGGAGTGGAGACTTGCTCCAGTTTCGGTATGCTCATATAATCCAAAGCAAACTTGGCTTCTTGAGATTCACTGATGGAATAACCTCCGCCCCATACCCATTTCCATCCGAAAATGTTCTTCCGGGCATACTCCATCTGAAGATTACTGTTACTGTTATTATCCTGATCTCTTTTTTGTGCGAACAAAATCACGCCATCGTCCACAACCTCCTTATGAATAAATTGCGAGGTATAAAATTCGCCTCTAAATTCTTGAACGGCCCCTTCAGGACTGTTCGCTATAGGAATATGTATAGGTTCACTCAATCCCCAAGCTTTGGATATCCGTCGATCAGACAGTCCTCCAGCTCGTTCATTCATATACATATAAGTACCAACTAACAGGGGCGACAGTAAAATCACCATTGCAGTGATTAGTAGAATTCTTCGCTTACGCTTGATCATCTCAATGTACACTCCCTTATGATAACGATGAAATATCAACTAAAATCATTCTAATATTACCATAATTAGCATGCAGATACTTGTTTCAGTACCATTCACACAAACCAAAAAGGCCGCCATAGGCGACCTCCTAATGATTTCAATGAAGTTATTCTCCCAAAAAGATTACTTCGGTTTCCAATTCAACATGGAACGTATCATATACTTTCTGCTGAATAAATTGGATCAGGTCCATGTAATCCTGGGCAGTAGCGTGATCCACATTCACGATGAAACCTGCATGTTTCATGGAGATTTCAGCGCCTCCAATGCGAGTGCCCTGCAAGTTGCAATCTTGAATCAGTTTCCCGGCAAAATGTCCTTCGGGTCGTTTGAACACACTTCCGCAAGAAGGGAACTCAAGCGGCTGCTTGGATTCTCTCAGGAACGTTAATTCCTTCATTTTACTTGAAATAACATCCTTGTTTCCTTTTTCGAGTTCGAATTCGGCCTCCAATATGATATAGTGATCCATCTTGAAGAGACTATTTCGATAACCAAACTTCATCTCTTCTCGGGCAATCTCCACTACTGCGCCGTCTTTGTTGATTACAGTCGCACGTTTGACCACATCGGCGATCTGACCGCCATACGCACCCGCATTCATATACAAGGCGCCTCCTGTACTGCCAGGAATGCCACATGCAAATTCCAAACCGGTCAAGCTGTGGTCCAAAGCAAGTCTGGAGACATCAATGATATCGGCGCCACTTTGCGCAATAATATTGTCCTCACTAACATTAACCTGATCAAAATGACTTAGCGAAACAGTGACTCCTCTGATTCCACCGTCTTTGATAATGACGTTTGACCCTTTGCCAATAACCGTCAGAGGCAATTGATGTATGTTGGCAATCTCTACGATTTTTTTAATTTCGTCTATCGTCGTTGGATGAATGAGAATATCTGCGTTGCCACCAATTTTAATATACGTGTGTTCTTTTAGCGGTTCATTAAATTTCACTTTTTCCATAGGTATCTGATGCTCAAAAATATTCATGATTTTCTCTCCCTGCGTTCTCAAAAAGAACATGATTCTTCTATTGTAAATGGAAATGTACCCTCATTACAATCCATCACATCTTTTTACTGTCCAGACCAGTAGTTTGCAGCCTTACTTTCCTGTAGTTTGATATATGATATTCATCTATCCATTAGGGATGTGACTAGTTGTTATTATGGTTACAATGGACGATCCTTCCTTCCATGTAGTATATGGTTGTGGTAACCTTCAGGGATTTTTGTTTTCTATGGAAAAATAAAAAACGCTACTGACAAGCACAGTAGCGTTTGATATATGCCCAGCTTTGATACTACATAATAATCATTTGCTTAAGAGATGGGTATATCCGTATCTGTTAATTCGACTGACAGTTTCCATAAACGAGTCGCTTGCTCAGGGTCGATGGCATACTGCTTGACCCCATAGAAACCTCCATCTTCGGGAGCCATTTCACTGATGTCACAATCCTCGCAGTATACACCGCCTTTTCCCTTAAGCTGAGGCGAGGTTGCTGCCCAGACTTGCGTTGCTGCCCCCTGTTCAGGTGTCTTAAACGCAGGATTGGCGACCTCGCCAGTCTCGTCAATCCAACCCAGCGCGATCATCTCCTCTTTTGGCATATGACGCTGAAGAGGTGTCATAATTCCACCCGGATGCACCGAGAATGCACGTATGCCCTGCTCAGCACCCCGTCTGTCCAGTTCAACGCTGAATAAAATGGTTGCTGTCTTGGACTGTCCATAGGCGGGGAATTTCTCATAGCCATGCTCAAATTGGATGTCATCCCAACGAATCGGTGAGAAATGATGTCCCGCTGATGCCAACGAAACTACGCGCGCGCCTCCCTGACTAGCGAGTGCAAGCCATAACAGATTCGTGAGCGCGAAGTGACCCAAATGATTTGTTGCAAATTGAGCTTCCCAGCCAGGACCAACCCGCGTCTCTGGACAGGCCATGATGCCAGCATTAAGAATCAGCATGTCGATGTTCCGATCACTTGCCAGAAACCGCTCGGCAAAAGCACGAACGCTGGATAAATCAGCGAGGTCCAATGCATCTATTTCAACGCCTTCCAGACCAGCAAGTGCTTCTTTCGCAACCGCTGGACGACGTGCAGTCACCACTACACGGGCTCCCGCATTGACAAGCGCACGTGTTGTCTCCAACCCGAGGCCGGAATATCCACCCGTTACAATAGCAATCTGTCCTGACAAGTCCAGATCTCTCAATACATCCTCCGCTGTACTGTTATGGTCAAATCCTGAGCCTATTTTATGTTGTAAGGTTTTGAAATTCTCTTCCTGTGTCATCACGTCATCTCCTTTGATATCCTTGTTCAGTCTTTTGCAGTCTATACCTTAGAGTGTGCTCTAAGTCAAATGGAAGTGAAGAAATCGCCTCGCAACTTCTCCGTGCAATCTGTAAAAGTAAAAAAGCCGCCAGTTGGCGGCTTTCGTTGAAAAGATTCTCGTTATCCAGATTACGAATCACCCTGAACGGTTGATAACGAAACAAGGACCGGGCTGGCGAAATCAGAGGCTTCTTCCCCTTTGGGGTTATGAAGACGGAATAGAAAAGCGTCCCCTTTTTCTGATTTCCAGACCATATAATCACGGACCCCTTCTTCACCAGAGGCCTGAAGATAGAGCTCGGCGGAACCAAGCGGATGCTCCACCAGCTCTCCACTATAATCAGATACCTTACCGGCTTTTTCTAATTCTTCCTTGCCCGCAGTCTCCAGTTCTGCCAGATTATAATCCGCAGGCAGCGGTTCAATATCCACATAATAATCAGCGTTACGGGTCAGTGACAGACGGCCTTGAGCAGCATCAAATGTGAATTTCTCGAATACGTACAAGGAAAACCCTTCTCCTTGTTGCAAGGTCGCCTCTAGTGATTGATTGCCATCTGCGGTCATCATTTCAAAACTTTCGGTCTGTGGACGCTCCGTTACATTTGCTTCTTCTTCTGTTTCATTCGTTTCAGATGCTTGCTCACTTTCTGTTGAAGGTGCTGGAGTAGATTCACCTACTGGCGTTGATGGTTCAGGGCTAGCGGAAGGTTCATTACCACCTGAGCAAGCTGCAAGTGCAAGAACCATGGTGATCAGCGTAATACTCATTATAAAAGAACGTGGTTGTTTCACCCGGATCATTCCTTCCTATCATTATTTTATCCTTGCATGTTATTACCCATGGCAGATGCAGAAGGAACGCCTATTTCAGTGCTGCAGGCAACTTAACTCCGAGAAGCTTGCCTTCGGCTTGGATAATGATCATTCCGTTTGTCTTCAACGTTGTGTTGTGCAGATCTCCCCCAGTGGAGACTCGAAAGACGGGCTGACCCGACATCATATTGATAGCAAGCAGTGTGCCGTTACGTTGCGCTCGATACATTCCTTTGCTGTAAACATCCATCTGAGAAACGGGAGCATCACCATGCCACTTAACCTCCTGACCATTAGCCAACTTGATGCCTGTGAGTTCACCGGTGTCGAGGTTTTTGTATATCAGCCTTTCCTGTACAATACCGAGCAACGCCATCTTGTCCCCGTAAGGTCGCTGAAAAGTTCGAAGGGGCGCTGTTTCCGACTTAGTCGGATTCAACGGATACTCCGCTATCTTGTCTCCCTGTTCAATATAAAGTTTGTCTTTATGAACAAGTATATCTCCTCGACCATTCGTATACGGCGGGTCTCCGGGCATTGTCCACGTATACTCTTGGCTTCCTTTCAACACACCGGTCTTTAGGTTATACGTATTGATCTTCCATTTGCGTTCAGGTGACGAATCGTATTCCTCCAGCATTGGAGAATAGGTGTCCACCGAATATACAAGACCATCTTTGATCTGAAGAGCCTGCCCCTGACCAAAATGATTCCATAGCTTCTTGCCCGTTTTCTTGTCATACGCATTAAGCTGAATGGATGTAAGTGCCCCTTGGACAAAAAAGGTTCTCAGCACCACACCATTAGACTCTTCAAGATATTCAGTACCGTGACCTTCGCCTAATGGTTCATCTGCCTTCCAGCGCAGTTTGCCTGACTTGATATCCAGTGCAAACGTTGTACTTCCCTTAATCACGTAGAGAGTGTCCATCGTTGGAATCAGAGCTTCCGTACGTTGAACCGTATCAATCCAGGTGGATGTTCCTGACTGCCATTTTGCTTTGCCTGTCTTCGCATTCAAGGCATATGGCTTGTGATCAATAGTCAGGCCGTAGAGTACGCCGTCCTGATAGGTAATATACGGGGCCAGGTCTTTGCCGTAAGTCCACAGCCGTTTACCTGTTGTCGCATCAAGTGCAATCAACTTCGATCCAGCAAACGTGAATACTTTGCCTTCTTCTGCAATAGCATTAGCTCCGATGTACGTCTCGTTCATATTCAAATAGTTATCTACTTTCGCTGTCCAAGAAGGTTTCAGTTCAGGTACAGTGATTCGCTGATACGAATACCAGTTACGGATGGATACATCCGATGCTTCAGCATGTGCCTGAGATGGCAACACACCGATGACTCCGTGAACCATCAACACTCCGGCAGTAAGGCCTGCAATGATGGGTCTTCCTGCTCTTCTTTTCCAATGCTTAGTCGTTTGACGTTTATGTCTTTTGATCATAGATAGTGAGTCCTCCTGTGAAAACTATCCTGATATATAACTACATAAACATAACGCGCGGTAATGCCAAATAGTTACCAAATTCCTAAATTTATTCTGAGGAGATATCAAAAAAGCCGCCATAAGGCGACTTCTTGATAACTGTATTTTTTCTGTGACAATCTGCGAATGTGACTTTGTACGAACGTCCCTACTTTACTTTAATTGGATCTGAAAGACGTCACCGGCGTCACCACCAAAAACGATAAAACCATTTTTCGGGAGCTGCGTTGATGGCTGATTGGTTGCTACAGAGAAATGAACCATCTCACCTTTCTCATCATACACCGCATAACCTCCGTTCTCCGGAGAATCTACCGTGATCGATTTGTTCGCCGAACCGGCGTCAATCGCATACCATCGGGCTTGACCGTTAGCCGGGATGGTCGTCATTCCTTTTTTTCCACCAAAGATTGGAGTAATCGCATTCTCTGCAATGAATTCCTGTCCATCCTGCATCAAAATCTCGGCGCCATTCTTCGTGGAGAATTGCAGATCAAATGCGTCTCTTCCGTTCATGACTGGAATCTGGGCAACATTCTCTGCGTTGTTCGCATCCATAATTTGCGTGCCATTGGCGTAACCATTTTCGACATCAACGGAAAGGTTCTTGATCAGCATCGATGGGAGCAGATAGAAGATCGACGTTATTTTTTCATCCAGTGCGTAATATTTCGCTTCGTTACGAGCTGCCCATTTCTCTTTTGTTGCTGCGTCCAACGCGTTATGTTCCAACTTTTGATAATCATACGTGTTCATCACCGTTTGACCTAAACCGGGTAACGTAATCATGCCCTGAACTTTAACATATACCTTGTCATTACGTTCCTTCACAAAACTGACCTTCACACTACCATCCGCACTTGTAAAATGTTCATCGCCTGTGTACACATAGTTCTGCTCCGGAATAATTCCTCCCAGCAAAGCAGGCAGTTTGATCTCACCATCCTTGATTGTTATATCCAGTGTTGAACCAACTGTACCATATAGACCTGAATATGCATTCAACTCCGTCGGCATCTTCACTTTGACAGGTGCTGAGAATGTCTGATCAGGCTGAACATCGTCGATGATGCCCTGATCCTCCAGAACGTCCAGCAGCACTTTGCTAGCAAACATCTGATTGTAGACCGAAGATCCGCCAGATGATAGGACCGCCATTGAAATATCATGTTCCGGTATGGTGATTAACACGGCATGATATAGCATGGTGTCTCCACCCTTGGCAAGTGCGGTAATCCCATAATCGCTGAAAGGTGCAAGGTCAACCGCGTCCCAACCCAAGCCATAATTGATTGTATTTTGTTCATCAGATACCCATATGCCCTTACGATACTCATGAGATTGCATGGCCTTCACTGCAGATTCGGACAGAATATCCGGTCTGTTCCCCATTAAAACCTCTCCAAATTGACTCAACTCCTCTGCGGTGGAATACACTCCACCTGTACCGATAATGTTTGCATTCTCGGTAGGCATCTTTATTTCAAGTGTAGGCCAATACGTTTCGGATAACTGCTCTCTGTCAAAGGAATCCTGTGGCGTCTTCGTTGATTCCAACTTCAACGGCTCGCTGAAGAACTTGGCGATGTATTCGCTGTAGCTTAACCCACTTACCCGTTCCACCAGAAGCTCCAGCAACTGGAAACCATCATTGCTGTAGACAGAATAGGCTCCTGGCTTGGATTTCAGTTTTTCGGACTGAAGTTTGAGCAATAGTTCATCATGATTGCGGGTATCATTATCGTCAAACAACATGCTGTTCCCATAATGTGAACCGTAAAGACCGGATGAATGATTCATCAACATGCGCGGTGTGATTTGAGTATAGCGCGCATCTGCCATCTTAAAGTCCTTGATATACGAAGTAAGCGGCTCATCCAGATCTACTTTACCGGAATCGACCAGCCTCATGGCAGCTGCCGTAACAACCATTTTGCTAACTGAACCTATGCCATACATGCTATCCTTGTCTACTGGCTTCTGTGATCCCTTGTCGTGCAGTCCGACGCTATCTGATAAAATGTATTCCCCTTCATCCATGATCGCATATTGCACACTGGTGACACCGTAGTTTTGTACCATTTCCTTGGCAATCTGCTCCGCCCGCACCTCGATCGTCGCACTGTTATTCGCCTCTGCGCTGACAGATGTCAGCGGCGTAATTACAAGCACCGCTGTACATAAAAGACTGATTAATTTCTTCATCCTCATGTCCTCCCTCAAATGTTCTTATGATTGAATTCATCATATCCGGGAAAAGGCAGTTAAAGCGCGAACGGACCCTGAATGGAAAAAAACAATCCCCGAACGGTATGTTCAGGGATTGTTGGTGTGAAACGGAAGCACAACCATGTTGTTAAACTTCCGATGCTGATGCTCAATACTCATATGTCCACCATATTTCTCACACATTCTCGATATATTGGTCAGACCGATTCCATGGAATTCCGGATTAGGCTTCTCACTTTTCAAGTCAACTATAGGCTGCTCTACCTCGTTCATAATCTGAATGACGAGTGCAGATGCCGTGGAGTGGATTGCAATCAGAATATATCGGTCCTCCGCTTGTCTAATCTTTTTGGAAGCCTCGATTGCATTATCGAGCATGTTACCAAGCACCACACACAGATCATATCGATCAATCTGGATATGTTGCGAGTGAAGCTGGATTTTGGTGTCGATTTTGATCCCGTTTGCCTGCCCCATAGCAAGGGTGTTCGTAACGAGAGCATCAATGACCAGATTGCCGGAGTTCACCCGCTGGTACGCACCTTCAATCGTATTCAGTGTAGACTTGATATGGTCACCTGCCGCCACCAGTTCGTTACGTTTGATACATTCATCAATATACAGAAACTGCTGGTTAATATCATGGATGATGCTTTTAATATTTTTGAAACTGTGAACGGTCTTCTCATAGTTGGCATCCTGATGATCCATCTGTCGCTGTAACTGAGCATTTGCATGCGCGAGCTGTACCTTTTCCACCATATTATCGAATACATAAACAATGAACACATTGAGAAAAAGAGATCCCAGTACTGAAAAGACGTAAAATATGTTCTTTTCACTATATATGGAGGCCACATTGATCTGATAGATCGTAATGATCGGTACGATGAGAAACAGCAAATAATACCGATAGTGAACGGCAAAACTTCTACGTTTGGCGACTAGACGGACAACTTGAATGACAACGAACATGATGCTGCAACCAAGTAGCATCACCTTGGAGAGAACCCAGTGGTCTTCTCCGTTGAACTGATCCATTGAACTGTAATCCGCGGATTCCAGAACACCAAGAATATATACAGCGATGGCATTTGCCATGGTAATTAGAACCCCATACAGGATGGTGAACACAAGTTTGATTTTGAACTCTACTTCATAGGATTGCGCCAGACTGAAGATTAATAGCAGAGCAACTGCAGTGGAAACGATGTCAGAGAAGGAAGAGACCCAATAAAAATAACCCAACAAGACAAATACCAAGAAATAGATCGCTCTACGCGGCTTCCGCCTGGACTTGCCCAGCACAGAATCAAAATAAAAATTCGCCTGAAATGCCATAAGCAAGGTCACGAAGATGATGGAAAAGATCATATAGGCATCCATATCATTGAATCCTCATAATCATGTATTTGGTATAGGCATCCTTGACTTCCTTGACCTTGGAGCGACCTATGGGCAGTTCCGTTCCATTTAACATGACGACTTGTGTGCCTGCAAACTTCTGGACATGCATCAGGTTAATCATAACCGAGCGATGAATTTGCAGGAAACCATGGTCTTTCAACGCAGTCGCATAACTGGATAGAATCCCTTTGGTATCATGCACATGTTCCTGGGTCACAAACTTCAATTTGTTCTTGATGGTCAAACTTTTGACGACCTCAATCCAGAGAATATCATCATACTTTAGCAGCAGTTCATCATAGTCTGACTTGATTAGTACGTACTTTTTGTCCATCGCCTGAAAATATTGGCACAGCTTAATCATCTTTTCCTCGAAAACTTGCGGCTGGATGGGCTTGATCAGATATTGAAAGGTGATGACATCGAAGCTCTCCACCATATATTCGGGGTAACTGGTCAAGAACATAATCTGTACATCCAGAAACTTCATGTCCCTGATCTCTTTGGCGGTCTGGATCCCGTTCATACCACCCATCTCCACATCCATAATGAGAATATGAAATGTATCTCCGACGTCTCTATAATGCGCGAGTAGTTGTTCACCAGATGTGAATAAGCTAATTTGAAAATCAAAATTGGTTTTTAGGGATAAGGAAATCAGCATCGTTTTCACACGTTCTCGCTGCTGCTCCTCATCATCACAGATTGCAATATTGAACATGGGGGGACATCCGCCTTTCATCGACATCGACTCTGAATTTCACTCTCGAATATACTATTTTATCATAGGTTTCGGAGTCGAATCGGGATGAAATGCATAATTTCAACCGTGAAATGCAACAAACAGAACAGCTTATACTAATTAACCTGATACACAAAGCCCCTTCCGTGAACGGAAAGGGCTTGTTTAAGACGTTAAATTGCATATCTGTTAATGGCTGTTCATGATCTGCTCCCACTTACCTAAGCTACCTAGACCTGAATAAACAACTGGCGAAGCTCCTCTTCTTCCAAGTGAGTAACTGGCTGGTACGCCGGACTCTGTACATAACGCTGGAAGCTGTATAACAACTGTCTTCCCTCCAGCGTAGTCATTAGTCTCTCCAGATTCAGAGTACCCATCAGGACTCTACCATTCCCCACCCGGCACTCCATCAACAATCCGAGCTTATGGTTCCGTTCAAAATTATCAATGGTCTGCACGATCGGTTGCAGATCTTTACTCAGCCTATCCAGAATGATCGATGACGACTCGGACACGATGCTCCACCACGGATAGGTCGAATGTTCTTCCGTGACAAAATCTTCAAAGACCGGATGGTCCTGTTGGATCAACAAACCCATCGTGCCGACTGGAACTTCTCTTTTCATATTCTCTGATATGGAACGGAACATGGGATAAGACCAGAAATCAGTGCTATAGAAACCTTTAATTGCGTGTGGAACATTCTCTGGTGTCGGGAAAAGTATAATATCCTCGCCTTGTTCAAGCAGCTCCAGTGCATGTTCCGAGAGTTCGGTAAAAAGATTCAAACCGCTCAGGTCCACTTCCTGTTGAATCGGGTAGATCCACAGGTCGTAAGACTTACGAATATCCGTACCCGGAATGGACAATCTCAGCTCCACTTTGGTCATGTTGGAGACTTCAGGGATATGAATGCTGAGATCCGTGATACTCACATAATGTTCTCCATGGAACGCTGGCAGGTCTGCTTTCCCTTCCACAAGGATGCGGCCTTCGATCTGCTCGTTTTTCAGTTCCCACTTCAATTGAAGTCCATCCAACGCTTGTCTCCGGAAGTAACTTAGTTCAATGCGCGCTTCGAACAATTCACCAGCCTGATAATTATATTTGGGAAATCTCGCCAACAGCACAGCATCGGAACAGAACGTTCTCCATTCCTCCGGCGTAATCATGCCCTTGGAATCCATGAATGCGTCCAGTATGCCTACGAGCGCTGTTCCCTGACCACTGAAATCCTGGAGATCAAGCAGCTGGAAACCGGCTAGATGCTTCGAACGAAAAGCAGCTTCCAGTTCTTCCTTGTAACATTCGACAGCAAGTTTGCCAGAGGCTCTGAAGTAGGCTTCTGCCAGATGTCCCAGTCCCTTCGCTTCCAGACGTTCTCTAAACACTTCGAAGTTCTTGGCTTTGAGAGAACCCGTATACTTGTTGATCTCCTCGAAATTAGGAAACGTGGCATACTGTCCAATTTCATGCGAGATGATCGGTACATGTGAGACGAGTTGATTACTTCCGGCTTCGGCCTGTACCGTTTTGGAACCAGTGCCATACTGGATCTGAATCTCTTGACCCTCCGCCTGGCCAAAAGAGTCAGCGTCACTTCCTTGCTCTGGTACAATGTTCGCATCATAATCCTTCAATGTGTTCGGTAAGTCGGTCTGTACGTGACCAAGCGGAGCATCACACATGGCATATGAACCTCTGAACAACCGCTCTTTGGAGAATCGAACCCCGCAGAAGAATTCACTTTCCTCCAGAATGTCCGGCACAAACTGAAAGTTATTGGAGCCTTCGGTGTACAAATGACGATGATCATATGCTTTGTATGCTTTCAGGATTGAATTCAGTCTGTCCTTGCTGCCCCATAGTTCATTCCCCATGGACATCATGACAAATGAAGGATGATTACCAAAAGCTTTCAGCATCGCAAACCCCTCGCTAATCAAGTAATCCTGCTCTGCTTGATTGTGTCCATCCGAGGATTCGTCTGTAATGGTTCCCCAGAACGGAAGCTCAGGCTCCATGTAGATGCCGAGCAGATCCGCTGCAATGAAAGCCGCCTCCGGAGGACAACAGGTATGAAAACGATAGTGATTAATGCCGTAGGACTTGGAAATGGCGAGAATACGAATCCATTCGTCCACATCTGTTGGCGCGTATCCCGTTAGTGGAAAGATCAGCCCGTCATGTTTGCCTCGAAGAAATGTTTTGCGACCATTAATGGTGAATTTATCTCCTGCTGCCCGGAATTCACGTAGGCCCGTCCATACTTCGATGGAGTCTAGCATTTCACCGTTCTGATCTTGCAGATGAATGTGAAGTTGGTACACATTAGGTTCATCATCACTCCATAACATGGCATCTTCGCCAATCTTGTACGTCAGCTGAATCTCCTGCGAATCCGAGGTGAAAATCTGTTCCTCCGTCGTATACACTGGATCTGCATTGACAGCAACAGCGGATACCATGATTCGCACTCCTTGCATATCACCAACAAGTGCTGCCTTAATGTCGAAAGATCGAGTCGCAAGATCGGGATAGACCTGAACATTATCCAGGAAAACACGCTCGAAAAACTGAAGTTCCATCTTCCCTGTGATCCCGTTCCAATTCGTCTGTGTATCCTCAGATGTAAGGTGACCACCTTTGGTTGGATAATCGGTATTGTCCACTCGAATCGTAATCGTATGTATCCCAGCGGTTAGCCCTGCCTCCATCTCGTAACGGTGAGGTGTATTCAGACTGTTTTGCGTGCCCCATTCCATCCCATCAATCCAAAGCGTTGTAACTCGTGTTCGCTCCAGATGCAAGAAACAACGTTTGCCAGCCAAGTGTTCGGGAATTTCAATCTCTCGTGAAAACCAGGCGTAACCTTCAAATAAATACTCATCCGTCAGCGCACCGATTAACACATGTTCGTTTCTCTTACCCTTGGCCGCATGAGATGTGGTATTTGGCAATGTAATGAGGTCTGAGTAATTCAGACCACGTTCCACCTTATATTCATCGAGTTGAAACTTCCAGATACCTTCCAGATTTAATGCAGCTATCATGATATTTGTCTCCTTTTTGATTCATCTAATCGATACAAGTAATCGCTTCCAAGAAACAGAAACCGTTTTCGAAAATCATACCTGTATTATAAACTCGATTGATGCCCCTCGCATAGATCATTTACAATAAAAAAGTCGCCAATACTGGCGACATCTTATGGATACATATGCTGTATCCTGAACAATTTTAAAATATAGTGGGAACCATCCCCCCGTCCATACGGATCGGAGAGCCTCGAAAAGCTGATGCATACGGGCTGCATACAAAAGTCGCGAGTCTGCCTATTTCACTTGGCTTGATGAATCGCTGTAATTCAGACTGCGGCAGATTGCTCTTCATAAAATCATTCTCTTTCTCCTCAAAAGTCAGTGCATCCGGATATATGCCCTCAATAATCTCACGTACATTTTCAGACAATGTCGGCCCTGGCAGAATCGTATTAATCGTAACTTCTTTCCCAGCTGTCAGTTTGGACAGACTTTTGGATAATGACAGCAACATTGATTTGGTCATGCAATATTGTGGCATCTGGCCTGAGGGCATAAGCGCTTCTTCACTTGCGATGAAAATAATACGCCCGTCATTGTTCTCCACCATTTTAGGTAAGTAAAATTGAGACAAGCTATTGGCTGCCAGAACATTGGTACGAAAATATCTCTCCCACACTTCATCATTCACATCTTCATAACTCATGATCTCATATATGCCCATGCTATTAATTAAAATATCAACTTCGGGGAATTTCTCGAATAAAGCTTGTCTTTGCGCCAGATCCACAAGATCAGCCGTGGCCTTTTGCGGAGAGGTCTCAGGGAAAATGGACTTGATTTCACGAACTGTTCGTTCTACCTCTTCATCATTTCGTCCATTAATCAGAACGTGAACACCTTCTCGGGCGAGTTCAATGGCAATCGCTTTGCCGATCCCTTTTGTTGATCCTGTAACTAAGGCTGTTTTCTCTTTTAGTCCCATATCCATCCTGCATTTCTCCTTCTTAATTACAACTATCCGGCAGGTGCTTCTTGGACATTGCCAATAGCTTCATGCACCGGATAGGTATAATATTACGCAGTCAGAGCGGCCTAGTAACTAGCACATAGCGCCAGAATTATTGCCTGACACGCCAATTCGAAGGTGTATCCCCTTCCCAGGTCCGGAACGCACGATAGAACGAATTTTGATCTTCATATCCCACGAGGAATGCCACTTCTTTGATATCGAGCGAAGGATCAGCCAGATACGCCCGGGCCTGCTCATGTCTGGCTTCAGTCAATAACTTTTTGAAGTTTGTGTTCTCCTCAGTCAGTCGTCGCTGCAAGGTACGATCACTCATGCGAAGCTCTTTGGCAACAGTTTGGATATCAGGGCGATTGCCTGTAAGGCTGCGTTTCATAATCCATTTCACCAGATCAGTAACGGAACGACTGCCCTGCCGCTCATCCAATGACCGATCCAGCACTGGCGTCAGAATCTCAATTAACTCTTCATTATATGAGAGAAAAGGAAGACTCACATCTTTTCGCTCTAGCGTCAGCCGATTATATGGTTTACCCGTCTCCACTCGACAGCCGAAATAGGCTTCAAGCATGTCTACGTTACCCATCGGATGTGAGAATTCAACCAGCTTTGCATTCAAGGGCTGACCCGTTCCCCGACGTCCGAGTTCGAGCAGAAAAGCCAGGGTAATGCCTACTAGAAGTGGAGGACCTGGTTGCTCTTTATGTAACCATTCCAGTTCAATGATACATTCCTCCCCTGCTTCGTTAATCTGCAAGCTCTCGGGAGGACACATTTGCTTGTAACGGACCATTCGATTTAACGCATCGCGATAATCACGTGCATGGTACATCGCCAGAACAGGCGGAGGGTACTTCGATATTTCATATCCCGTTGCAAGTTTGATGATACCCTCGGCCGGGTCCCCAATAAGTTCAGAATAGGCATGCCAGATCGCGAAATACTGGGATTGGGTTACTACAGGTTCACTGATTGTCTCAAGAGGCAGTTGTGCAGTGCGAGCTACGTCATCCGTACTAATCCCTAATTGATGCAATCCAGCCCAGAAGCCTGGATGAACTTTAATTCGATCATTCGGTTGAGATTTCATGTATACAGACTCCTTTAGCTTGTTCCATTTTCATTCTGTTTTCTAATTATAGAACAGAAAACACGACTGACCATAGTGGTCAGTCGTGTTCAATTAATCATTCTACTCGTTCAACGCGGTTTTGATCAAGGCGTTTACCCGTGAATTAAACAAGAGGCCAATATGAGATACGAGGGATACCGAAATGTTGTTCGCCCCGTTCAACCGGGAAAGTGTCGGGGACACAATTGTATCGCTGGTCGAATAGATCGAAGTTACCTTTATTCCACTCGGAGCTGTAGTTGTTGTCAATCGATTAGCCCCACCAAGGGTTATCAATTTGTCCACTTTGGAAGCGCCACCCCGGTTAAGTATGTAATACAGACTATTGGCTCCACCCATGCTATGAGCTACAATGTTAACTTTTGTGTGACCCGTTTCGCGCAGAACATCATCTACGAATCGACTGATTGCTGCGGAATTCAACAGCTGGTTTCCTTGTTTGCTAGGGAGATCAATCGCGAATAGTTCGTCTCTCGTCCACCCTTGGCTGCGCAAATAACTCTCAATCGCTGTAAAATTGCTATCTGAACCGGTCAATCCATGAACCAATACAATGGGTGTACGCGCTGTTGCTGCAGAAGCCTTTGAACTCGAGCCTAAGCCAGGTACCGATAAGGCAAGGATCATACTCATGAATACAACGAGTATTAATTTAGTCTTCTTCACTTGAATCACTCTCCTGTAAAATGATTTATATTCCACATATTACAAGCTAACATATGGAATATAAATGAACCTTTAGTCTCATTTTCACAGGATTATCCAAGGGGAACTCTGACTAACATGATTACATTTTATCAAACTCTAGTTCTCAGCTTCTTTTATCCTTCAACGATATCTGCGCGCAGATCTGTTGCAATTTCAATCATTTTGGGTACAATGGCTTCGTTAGAAATAGCTACATATACATCTCCCATGTACAAACGAAAAGCGATCTGTGTTCCTTCAAGGTCCCACATAAAAAAGTCCCCATCGATGGACATGGTGCTCTCAGCTCCGACAATGTTAAGAACTGTTGAATACGTAAAATCGGGTTTGGATGCAAAGTAGAGTTTGCACTCTTCCAAAGAGATGGATTGTTCGGGATTGCTATCTTGCATGGATCGGGTAATTCGAAAACGCTGATTCATTGTATGCCTCCTACACTTTTAATTTATACATGTTCTACAGCATCATATTTTCTCATGTCCTTTATCCACTGTCAAAACCATGTATGGCCTATTCTTCGAATTCATATAAACTGGTACATACAAGTACATAACGAATCTTTACCATACAGATTAGAGGTATGGGATTTTTCTATAATAGAAATCCTTAAGTCGTATCTCCACTTCCTCCACCAGTTTAGGATCAATAATGCCTTCCATATAGACAAGTGAAATACTGGTGTTCGTGCGATCTCCCATGCTACGCGTATGAAGTTTTAATGCAGGTGTTTTGATACGTTTACGGAGTAAGGACATATTCATAGTCAACGATTCTGTAAATCCATCCCGTGCACCGCGCACTGTTGACTCAGCCAACGGTTCCTCCGTTGAACGATTTGCTGCTTGGTATAGCGGGTATACTGTTCCGACTGAAGAACCCTCCAGCAGTAACAGAGCCTCTCCCTCTAATATGGCCTGTACCGCCATAGCGGTTGTATCAAGTTTTTTAATGGAAGCCAAAGGGACTTCTATTCAGTCCCTGTGAATCCCGAGATTTTACTCCCTACCATTCTTTATGTTCTATTTGTAAACTACCCTTTCACTGCTCCCAGGGCAACACTTCCGATAATCTGTTTGGAAAACACAGAGAATACAATAATAATCGGCAAGATTGAGATCGCAACACCCAAATACAAGAGTCCATAATCCATCCCATAGTAACCTTGCACTAGCGCAACCAATACCGGAAGCGGATATTTATCCAGCGAGAAAAATAGCACAAGCGGTGTCAGGAAATTATTCCATGATCCGATAAACGTGAATATGCCAAGGGCTGAGATCGCCGGCCCCAGAATAGGCAGTACAATCTGATTAAACGTCCGGAACTCGCCAGCACTGTCCACCCGCGCAGATTCAATAATCTCATCCGGGATACTGCTCTCCATGAACTGCTTGATAAAGAATACATTAAAAGCGTTAGCTGCAGCAGGCAAAATAATCGCGGCATAACTGTCCAGAAGCCCCAACATACTGAATAGTCGATATACGCCAATCAGGGCCAGTTGGCCTGGCACCATCATGGTTGCTAACAGAAACAGAAACAACCAGTTCCGCCCTTTGAATTTAAATTTGGCAAAACCATATGCCGTCAAAGCACCAACATACAGAGATAACACAGTCGATGTTCCAGCTATGAAAATACTATTTGCAAACCCACGCCAAATGTTGATTTTCGATACCATGTTCATATAATTATCGACTAAAAATGATCCGGGAAGAAAGGTGAACGTTGAAGCAATCGTTGCATTGTTATGTGTTGAATAGATGAGCATCAGATAAAATGGAATAATGCAGAGTACGGCAAGACCAATCAGCAACAGATAGATGATGATCTTGCCTGCCGTCATCCCCCTTGTATTGGCATATTGCTGAATCGCCGCATTTGGTTGTTCAACTGTTTTTGCAGTTTGCATAAGAACTCCCCTCCCTATGAACGGCTCTTCCGCTTGGTCATGATGAAGGATGCAACGGACAACAATATGATGATAATAAACAGACAAAATGCTATGGCAGCGCCGTAACCAAAACGTGTGCTCTGGAATGCTACATTATAGAGATACATAATACTGGTCATGGCTGCTCGATCAGGGCCGCCATTGCCATTAGTTAGTGTAAATGGCTGATCGAAAATCTGAATGCCACCAATAATGGATGTAATCATCTGGAACAGAATAATTGGACGGAGCATCGGCACGATAATATGGATGAAAATATGTTTCTTCTTCGCGCCATCCATCTGGGCAGCTTCCAGCAACGACGGATCAATGCCCTGAAGACCTGCAAGGTAGATGACCATGGAATAACCGAAGTATTGGAAAAACAAGATGGATGACACAATCAGCCGCATAAACCACGGGTCGTTTTTCCAATTAATTGGATCTTGAATAATCCCCATCTGCATCAAAAAATGATTCAGTCCCCCGGACTGCCAGTCAAAGATCAGGCTGACCAGCAACCCGAGTGATGCAGCCGTAACGATATTCGGGAAAAAGTATACGGCTCTGAAAAAGTCCCGCCCTTTGAGCAGCTTATCGTTCAGGATAAAAGCTAATACAAGTGAGATCGTCAGCTGCGGAACCACGGAGACTCCCCAGATGAATAACGTATTAAACAAGGTTTTGTAGAACAACGGATCTTGTAGTACGGCCACATAGTTACCAATCCCTACAAAGTCAGGTGGGGTGATTCCATCAAAGTTAGTGAAACTGATATAGAGCGAATACAAAATGGGATAAAGTCCAAAAATGGTAAAAATAATAAAGAACGGAGCAATGAAATAGTAGCCGTAATGGTCCTTTCGAATCGTTTTGGCAAACATATTCTGTCCCCCCAGTTATCATCGGATGTGTCCAACCGTTCGCTTACTTCTAAGCTACTCCACTTCCAGCTCCGGAAATCTCAAGGCGACATCCCGCTTTATCCGCTTCACTACTTCATCTTTGGTCTGAATGTCCTGATTGAGATACAACTGAAGTACATTTTTGTAGATATCATTGTTAATCGTTGCATCATATTTGGTGCGCTCATATACGGGAACCCGCTTTGCGGCCTCTGAGAAAAACTCAAAATGCTTCTGCCCTCCCAAATAAGGCGATGAGAGAGACTGCGCAAGTTCATCATTCACAACCCTATTGCTAGTAAAATAATCCTGCTCCTTTGCTAACACGGACAGAAATTCGTGGTCAAAATTATAGAATTCAATAAACTTCCAGGCCAAATCCTTTTTCTCACTTTTACTGTACATCGCGATATAGGTTCCACCAGCACTAAAGGCTGACGGTCCCTGGGCCAAGCCCCACATGCCTTCGGTATCCGGAGCGTTCGCCTTGAACGTATATTGCAAGCCCCAGGTTGCCCCGGGATAGAACATGACCTCTCCTTTTTGCATGGATGCTGCGTAACCGGCACTTCCATCTTCATGCTCGGCAAGTACATGTCGCTCACGTGCTTCACGCACAAGATCCAGCACCTCCATATAGGTTGGATCGATGACGAGCTTGCCGTCCTTCACCCAGGGTATACCGTCATATGAGTTCGATATGGCATTCCAGTTCGCCAATGCATGTACTTTGTCCCCGCTACTTTGCTGAACCTGTTCACCAATCTCGAAGATCTTCTCCCATGTATCGATCTGTGAACCCACCTTCTTAGGATCATCGGTACCCAGATATTTCTTTGCCAAATCCCGACGATAATAGATGCCCCCAGGTGTTCCCTGATAACCTATAGCTCTGACATTCCCTTCACTGTCCTTTTCATTGGCCTGCACAAAAGCATATTGTTGTTGAATAAGTTCATTGGCGTTATACGGCGAAGCCGATAAATTCTCCAGATATGGAACGTCAATCAGTTCTCGAATATTGGCATTTTCAATCATAAATACATCTGGAGCTTTAGAGGTCGTCTGGAGCGCAGATTTAAGCTTGGTGATATAGAAGTTGCCGGGGATGTTGACAAAGTTCACTTTGATGTCCGGATATTTCTGCTCGAATTTCTCGATGGCATACTCTGCTTCATCCGTAAAACTCCACACGGTAATTTCCTGCTGCTTGGTTTCATTGGACGGACTGAGCTGACAACCCGATAACAACATGGCTACACATACGAACACAATAGTTGGCTTAAACCACTTCTTCATAGGCCCCCTCCTTCTAAAAGGAAACGCTTACATTTTATTAGAGTATATTGATTTCGGAGAGGGCTTTCTCCACAAATATTGTGCATTACTCTTCATATTTTGTGATATTCGAACGGTGCTTCTTGCGAAATTCGGAGGGTGTGCAGTCATTATATTTTTTGAAAAGGCGATTATAGGAGTTCACATTATTGAACCCATGGCCGATGGCTATATCCAAAATGGAATCCTGACGGAACAATAACGCCCACTCGGATTTAATAATTCGAAAATGATTCAAATATTCCATCAGTGTCACTCCCTTGATCTCTTTGAATAACTTGCAGACATGGAACTTGCTGAATTTAATATGTTCCGCCACCTGTTCCAGCTTGATCGGTTCAGCATAATGATCCTCCAGATATTCACATACCGATTCAAGGAATTCAAATTTTTTCGACGAGGTACAGGGCCATCCTGATGCCGCTAGTTGATCCGTCACCGGGGGCTTTGTACGTAACAAAAGAACCATGAGATCATACAACCGGGAAACCATTAACCATCGATATCCGGGCTTTCGATTTTTTTTCTCGGCAATGATGGCATCTATATACTGAACCACGTTGTTGCGACTCCCCGCATTCGACGGAATAACAGTTGTTTTGTTGAAAAGTTCGCCAAGATCCTGTATTTCGGCTTCAGTCGTGAAGCTTCCTGTTAACAATTCGAGGCGGAACAAGATAATCGTTAAGTGTTCGGTCCCCGGCAAAAAGCAGTGTACATCTCCGGGTTTGATCAGCAGCACATCACCTTGCGCCAACTCACGGACATGGTCATTCACGCCAATTCGTGCGCTCTTTCCATTAACAACAACCAATTCAACCTCATCATGCCAGTGTGCGGCATAATTAAACTGATCACCTGTATGAATCACCCGAATGGGAAAACCTTCTTCCATATGGCCTGTCTCCAGAAACGTGGGTACGCCCATCTAATCACCCTCCATTTATTTCCTATGCAAGAATCTCTCGTCTTTATTATTATGCATAAATGGCCACACTCCTTTCTTTTTTAGTATTTAAAATTCTATTGAACGAAAAAAAATCCTCAACTCAGGTTGAGGAGCCGAACGGAATCACGTTCCACGCATTGGATGTCCAGTGTATATAACGTCTGAACAGACTCTCCGTTTAACAGTTGAAAGAGAACATGACCCGCAAGCTGACCAGCATCCGTCTTCGGTTGCCGAAATGTGGTCAGAGGGGGGTGCACATACTGCGATGCCGGGATGTTGTCAAAACCAATTACGGATAACTGTTCAGGTACTGCAATCCCATGTTCTCTGAAGGCTTCCAAACCGCCAAAAGCCATTTCATCATTTGCAAAAAATACGGAGGATGGCAATTCTCCTTCGAGCAGTTTCTTGGCTGCATGGTAGCCATCTTGCTTCATGTATTGTCCGCCAATTTTCCATTTCGGGTTCTCTTCGATGCCTGCCTCTGCCATGGCATTGAGATAACCTTGATATCGCTGCAGGTTACATTCCGAATGAGCCGGGCCGCTAATATAGGCAATCGTCCGATGTCCTTTCTCGATCAGATAACGGGTGGCCAGGTACCCACCTTGCGTATCACTCATCAAAACCTTTACAATATGTTGAGCATCCAGATCCCGATCCATGACGACAATCGGAAATCCTGCTTCAGATGCCTCCATGAGCAACTGATCTTCAATATTTTGAGCGATGACAATAGCTCCGTCTATTCTTCTTTCTCGGATGTAACGATGGGCTGTCGACTTCTCTCCACCCAGCGAGCTACACACGATCATATCGTATCCATGGCTCATCGCGATGGACTGTATTCCATTCACCAAATCCGAGAAATACGGACTGGACATGTCATGGACAATCACACCAATTGTTTGTGTACTCTGCCGCTTCATTTCTGATGCAGGGCCGTTCTTCACGTAATTGAGTTGGCTTGCTGCTGCGAGCACTCTCTGCCTTGTTGGCTCACTTACACTACCTTTATCGTTGAGCACGCAAGATACGGTTGAACTGGCTACACCAGCCATCTTGGCGACATCTTTAATTGTTATCATGGTATATACTCCTCAAAGACAGTTTCATCCGTTTATTTCAATATGACAATAATACACACGAGATCGTTCACTAGCATTTTATCACGTCAGTCCAGTCATGTCTCTTTTCAGGGCGTCGACTGCGAAAAAACACATTAAACGAACCCGAGGTGCCTTCATGAGATTCAGTGAATATGTAATAGGTCAGCGCTACGAAACAAAATCCTTGGCATTATCCAAGAGCGATATTATTGATTTTGCCAAAATCTATGATCCACAGTACATGCATTTGGATGAAGAAAAGGCCACCCAGGGCCGTTTCGGCAGTTTGATTGCTTCTGGCATGCAGACGATGAATATCTCCTTCAAGCTATGGATTGAGGTCGGGATCTATGGAGAGCATGTTGTCGCGGGAACCGGCATGAACAACATTCAATTCCTGAAGCCTGTCTTTCCTGAGGATGAACTTCATGTCATTGCAGAAGTTATTGGACTGACTCCCAGACGAAAAGGAAATGGGATTGTTACCGTGCTGCTGAGTACATTTAATCAGAAGAATCAAAAGGTATTTCAGGCAGAATTAAGTGCTTTGATCGATAATTAAGGGCTGCGGAAGGTCAAAAAGAAGCCGCCAATTGGCGACTTCTCATGAATGATAGTGCTTTTTTATAATATTAAGCGTTATAACCTTTCAATACCTGCCCCAAAATCTCTACACCCTTAACAATCTGTTCGTCTGACGGCGTTGAGAAATTAAGTCTGATGGCATTACAAGGGTCTTCCTCGTTCACCAGGAATGCATTTCCCGGTACAACCGCAACCCCTTGAGCTGCCGCTGTTTTGGCATAATCAAGCATTGGCACATGTGCTGGCAGATCACACCAGAGGAACAGTCCACCATCCGGTTGAGTATAGGTAATGGACTCACCCATATGCTCTTGCAGCTTGTCCATCATCAATGTTGCTTTTCTCCGATATACCTCACGAATGCTGTTAATGTGCCCCGCGTAGTCATACTCTGTCATGAACTTGTATGCCAGAATCTGTGGAAGCATGGCTGTATGTACGTCTTCTCCCTGTTTGGCAACAACCATCTTCTCCACGACTTCATGTGGAGCTTGTACAAAACCGACGCGCAGTCCCGCCGACAAAATTTTGGAGAATGATCCAACATATATGACCAGACCCTCATCATCCATAGACTTGATGGTTGGCACATCGTCTCCATTGAATCGAAGTTCTCCGTACGGGTTATCTTCCAAAATCATAACGCCATACTTCTTAGCCAACTCGTATATGGCCTTACGTTTCGCAAGACTCGTCGTTACACCGGTAGGGTTCTGAAAACTCGGGATCACGTAGATCAGCTTCACATTAGGCTCCGTTTGCAGCGCCTGTTCCAGCTTCTCGATATCCATACCATCCATCTCCATCGGAACACCTGCAAGCTTCGCACCGGATGCCCGGAAGGAGTTCAGGGAACCGATAAAGCTCGGACTCTCACAGATGATTGTATCCCCTTCATTACAGAACACTTTACAGGCAAGTTCAATCCCCTGCTGCGCTCCAGATACGATGAACAATTGATCGGATGCCTTCCCTGTATCAAATCCTGTCTTCAGATGTTCAGTCAATGCTTCCCGCAAAGGAACATAACCTTCCGTAATTCCGTATTGCAGAGCCGTGATCGGGTCCTGTTCCAGAATGGATTGGGTAAACGTACGAATCGCCTCAATAGGGAACGTCTCTGGAGCGGGATTTCCCGCAGAGAACGGAATGACATTTTGACCCGAAGAAGCCTTCAGGATCTCACGAATAATGGATGGTTGCAGTGCTGCGATACGATTGGAAAATGAATAGTTCATCTTAAATAGTGCCTCCCGACATTTCATCTGAATTAACTCTCTATCATTACATTAGATTCTATTATACGAGCATTTACCGAATTTCCAAACTGTCTCCTCAAAATTAATGATTATATACCCAAAAAAGAGGCCGCCGTCAGCAACCTCTTTCGCATAAGTATTGGCCAAAATATCAGTCTTTTAGTGCACTGCATTCATCTCGGATAACCGTGTAGCCTTCACGACATAAGCGGCCAGACCTGGGATCATCCGGGCCAGACCAGGATAGAATTTATTGGTTTTGGCAAAAGCCAGCTTCTGAATTCTTCTTGCCCGCCTGAGCAATTGGGTGAATTCGCGGCTTGCTTCCAGCGTGTAATTACTCTGCCAATCGGCATGTTCAATGTCGCCTTGCAGGTACTTGTCAGTCCACCTTGCACACAGGAGTGAGGAGCGAAGAGCAATGGACATTCCGTCTCCACATAAGGGCGGTATCATCAGCATCGCATCACCAATGTGCGGATACTCAGACCATGGCTCAGGTATATTGGACAGATGCAGCGGAGCAATCGACACTTGCGTTCCGTCTACAGGCTTTCCTTCGGCTAAACGGGCTGCCAAGCTTACATTCGTCTGAGATGCAGCCTGCAAAAAATCGATAACGGACTTGCCACTTCCCTGTACGGTATCCAGTGTCAACAATGCGGCGACATTCACATTGCCATCCTCAATCGGGGAAATCCCCACATAGCCACCCTCACAAAAATATAACTCTACCCGTGCGGGAATCTCAATTCCGCTGAAGTGGGACTTAACGCCAACATATACGGTTTGGTCCCGCAGATCTGGGTCGGAAGCCATCCCGCGCGGCTTTTTGGTACCATGTGCTCCGATGACGGCTTTGGCTCTGTAACTGATCCGCTCATCTCCCTGTTTCACCTGAACCTCATAACTGGCATCCTCAAGCTGCTCGATGCTCGTTATGGTCGCTTTGGTAATAATCTGGGCTCCGGCCGCCAGAGCCTTCTGATGCAAAATCTGGTCCAGCTCATATCGACTTATGCCATATGCGAATCCCGGTAGCGGTGCTTCGATCACTCCGCCTTGTGGCATAACGATTTTGGCATGATCCATGGTGCTAGGTTTCTTCGTCTGGTCCAGAAGGTGAATGTCCAGATATTCCAGCATCTCCTTGGTTTCGGGTGACATGAACTCACCGCAGGTTTTGTGCCGAGGGAACTCCTGGCGATCCAGCAAAAGGGTCCGATGACCTTTTCCTGCGAGTTGCATTGCACACGTACTACCGGCAATTCCGGCTCCGATAACAATCACATCTATCGATCTCGACACGTAAGATCACCTGCCTTTCGTAGGAATAACAACAGAGTAACGGAATAAAGGCTTCCATTCATAGGTCATCGTATCATGATTTAGCCGTTGTTTAAGTTCCCGCCAATCCCTGCCTGTAAAGCCTTTGGCAACGGAGAGCGGCCCATCATGACGAATGTACCGATTGCGCGAGATCATTCGTGTAGTAATCCAGACCGCCTTATAGGATACGGGATGGCGGTGAATATCATTAATGACGACACCGTGCCTGGATGCTCGCAGCATATGAGAAACCATATCAACCAGCTGATCTCCGTCAAAATGATGCACAAACTGGGAGCCTGTCACGATATCTGCTGAAGCATCCGGCAGTTGGGTAAGATCGGCACGCTGTACCCGGACTCGGGGTTCGTCACGGAATAGTTGTCTCGCTTCCTCACACGCCTCTTCCGTCAGATCAACCAATGTAATCTCAAGATGAACGCCCTGACGATCCGCCCATTGCAGTAGTTTCTGGTTCACATCCCCTGAACCTGCCCCCACATCCAGAAGAGTCAGCTTATCTGGCCTCCCGACAGAGTTCCATAGCTTCTCTACACCAGCCAAAGTTGGGCCAGGTGCTGCGAATATTTTGTTAAGACGTCTGAGATGTCTAAGTGCTTCACGCAGCTCCTCTCCTCCCAGAGAGAAGTCATCCATCAGTTCATCTTCCTTGGCACGAATGGACAATGTTCTAAAGAAGGACATGATCTTGCTCCTCCATTACTGAAGATAATGAGGGTACATAAGTGAATTTCATCAGCTCCGCGGTGAGTCCCGGTCCAAATGCCATGGCTACACCATCTGTGGAGGATTGAACCTGTGCCTTCATGTCCTCACGCATCGCATTCAGTACAAACAGGATCGTGTTGGAAGATACGTTGCCAAACATTCTGAGGATATCCCTACTGTACTTCGTTTGTTCGTCTCTCAGCTTCATTAGATTCTGCACAGAGTCCACAATCCCGCGTCCTCCCGGATGAATGGCCCACAGTTCTGGAAGCTGTTCACTTTGCAATAAGAGACGCAGCTCCTCTTGAAGATGAACACCCAGCAGCTTTGGAATACGCGGTGATAGATACAGGTCATACCCCAGATTCCCCACCTCCCAGGTCATATCTTCAGTCGAATCCGGAAGAAGCACAGAATAACCCGTTCCTAGACTCAAAACATTCTTGTGCTGAGGTTCTGGTGTGCCTACTATACAAGAAGAAGCGGCGTCTCCGAAGAATGAAGCCGCAAACAGCGCTTCCCGATCTTGCACCGGCTGAAAATGAATTGTGCACAACTCTACACAGACAACAAGGACCTGTGATCCCGGAGCACCCTGCACAACATCTCGTGCCATCTGAATGGCTTTCAACCCTGCATCACACCCCTGAAAGATCAGCGGCAGTCGATTAACACGGGCAGACAAACCCAAATGACGGATGAGCATAACATCAAGACCCGGCAGATATTGACCGGTGCAGCTGACCGTGATGATATGCGTGATGCTCTTTGGAGATACGCCTGAATCCTTCAGGGCTTGCTCTGCCGCCTCAATCCCAAGCGGAAGCGCCTCTCGCTTGTATGTATTCATTCGTTCTTCAGTTGTCGGGACGTCTGATTGCTCACCAGAGGGCAGATAACGGCATTCTTCCAGTGAACCCAGATAGCTCGGTTCGACGGTATATCGAGTTTCAACCCCACAGGACTTGAATATGCGCCTGGAAAAACGGGCCAAATCTGGCCGATCCTGAAGAGAAGAAGCGATCAGCTCTGCAATATCTGACTGCGCTACGGAGTGAGCAGGTAGAGCCGTTCCCATGCCAAGAATCGCGATATCGGATGGACTGTTATATTGATTCATAATATACCTCCTGGTATTGGTCATTATTCCCTCTAATTAACAACTCTTACCCTTAACGATATCGTTATAATCTCAAGAAGGCTCCTAATCTAGTTTATTAACACATCCGCAAGCTCAGAAGCTTGGTTTCATCAACGGATTGAACCAACTTACCAGATAAGCCAAAAAAAGCCGCCATTAGGCGACTTCATGATAATATCTTAGGTAACTTCTTAAATAACTTCCTATAAGTGCTGTTAGATAACTTCTTACGTCATTCTGATCCAGGTTATTTGAAAAATACTTCTCTAATCTTGTCACTCATCCGATACCAGGCATCCTCTGCCATCTTGATATCTCCAAAATGCGTAAATCCATGAGCAGCTCCCTCATACTCCTTAAGTGTCACCTTCACACCGTTCGCTTCAAGCCTTGCTGCATAAGTTCTTGCTTCTTGAGCAAGTGAATCTTTTTCCGCGGTAATGATCAAAGCTTCCGGGAGTTCCTGTAATGATTTTGCGAGCACAGGTGAAGCTAACGGGTCATGTGCATCTTCTGGCGTTTCAAGGTACATGGCGTTGAACGTTCTGGCGATATCGGCTGGAATAGCTTCTTCAAAACTCGGTTTCTCGGCCGGATCTGTAGCCACATCCAATACGGCATAATCCATAACTTGCAGAACAATCGGCAGCTCGCTTCCACTTTGCTGATTCAACAAGCACACTGCTGCAGCAAGATTACCACCTGCACTATGTCCTCCAATGGCGAAGAGAGACGTATTAACCGAGAAGGGTACCGGATTGGCGTGGACCCACTGTACAACGTCGTAGCATTCATGCACAGCGGTTGGGAATTTATGCTCTGGTGCAAGACTGTAATCGATATTCATGACCACACAATCAGCACGATCAGCGATCAGGCGACACCATGGGTCATCCATCTCTGCTTGTCCGAAGATGAACCCACCCCCATGCATATTGAAGAAGACCGGCAGAGGCGCGGAATGATCCCTATCCGGTGTATACACGAGTACACGCGTATCACCTTTAATCGTAGGAATCATGACTTCTTTTACTGTGACAGCATACGTGGAACTGGGTTGAAGCGCTGCACCTGTACCGACGACATTTTGACGCATACGTTGTACCATTGCCAGTTGTTGTTGTTGATCCATAGATATCACTCCTTATTATGATTACCAATGAGTTCCTGCAACCTCAGACTTGAATGATTAATTCTGCTAATGAATTCGTAGATAACATCGATGTTATTTTCCTGCTCTTGTGTCGTTGCCAGTACACCTTCCGTTGCGACTGCATGTTCTTGCGAAATATCGGAAATATGATCCACTTGCGTTCGCACTTGAGTAAAGATAAGGCTCATCTGATCCGTCATGTCCAATTCCTTAGCTATGTATTGATCAACATGCTCGAACGTGGACCTGATGTGGTCGAAGCTCTCAAGTACCTGTCCAGTGATCGCTTCTCCTTCTTTTACAGCAGCATTACCGATGGTGGCCTTCTCCACCACGAGCTGAGTCTTTCCTTTGATATTATGAATGATCTCATTAATTTGTTTGACCGTATCGGAGCTTTCCTGTGCAAGCTTCTTGACTTCGTGGGCTACGACGGCAAAGCCAGCTCCGGCTTCCCCTGCTCTCGATGCTTCAATGTTGGCATTCAATGCCAGAAGATGGGTCTGATCCGAGATCTGGTTAATAGCCGACAGGAAGGCATTCACATCATCCATGCTTTGGTTCAATTCCTGGACTGTCATCATCGAATCTGTTACCGCTCCGTTAATCATGTTCATCTGCTTGCCCATTTGCACAATTCGATCCGAGCTTTGACGAACAACGTGTCCGTTATCTGACGAGATTTGGGCAAGGCGATGTGACATCTGATTGATCTCCACCATCTGTGCATCTGCCGTGTTCATCATTTCACTGATATGTGTAATGCTGCCCGATTGATCACGAATGCCCTCGGTCACTTCCTGAATGTTCGATGTTACAGCGTCGCTCATCTGCTTCAGATTACGGATATCATCATTACAACTCGCAATATCGGTATTTAACGTAGATGTGTTCTCTCGAATCACCTTCACCATATTATCGAGTGCCTTTACAAGATCTCTGGCTTCTGCTTCTTTGTCGAGGGCGACCTGAATCAAGTCTCGTCCCCGTTTACATACAAAATACAGAGCTACAATGGTCAGTTCAATGAACCCGATGGTCATAAAAAAGGTCGTATCGTATTGCTGATGGTCCGCGTAATAAATCACGATATAAGCAATGTTATACATGGCACCGAATCCATACAAGAGAACCCGGTTCAGATAAAGTGAGATAACGCAGAGCACAACCACGATGAGCATACCTGCTCCTGGAGATTGAATATATTGAGTGGTTGTAGTCAGGATCGCGATCATCAGCACAACCATGGTTATGATCGTTTTTTTCTTACGATACATCAAAAATGTTGCAATGGAAAGCTCAACGAACAGCGAGAATACGACTGCGAGTTCAACCTGTTTACTTCCGATGAAGAAGCAAAATGCGACCAGTGTCAGCCATAGAATCGCGGCAATGATTTTGTTTACTTGGGCCGTGTTGTTTCTAAAAAAGCTGTTGTCCATGATTTGCATGGTATTTCCCCCTCAACGACTTGTGAACTGTTCTGCGATGATTTTGGTCATGATCAAAATGATATTGAGCAGGAGTACATAACACCATTCCATGGTAATCCCTCCTCATTCATCTCACTGTTCCTTTGTTGCACCCGCCTGCTCAACGCTCGAACCTCTCTTCTTGTGGAACATCATCCAGACTCCCATCAGACAAAATAAAACGCTGCACCCCATGCCAAACAAGCTACTGGTTTTTAATGCAAGAGGTGAGCCCTGCATGGTAAGCAGTGTCGCTTGGGTCACGACGATGGACACCATGGCATCCGTAAAGTTAATCATTTTCAATGTAGATATGATCGGGTTATGGAGTTGACGGTTAGCCCAAGTTCCATACACGGCAAAAGCCAGTTTGGTAAAAGCAACTGTAGCTACGATATACACAATAATGCCACTATAGATAAAGGCATCGCCGATCAGATACATTCGCAGACAGACTATTGAATAGGACACACCCAGGAAACAAAGGAATAGACCTCCGCGCTTATAGACCGTAAGCTCCAATGTATATCTTTCTTGTGGAGACTCCATTCCTTTGGCAACTTTATATTGTTGAAGCACCTGTCCTTTGGCTACACACAGAATCAGATAATATACAGCATTCGTAATGAACCATCCGGAAAGCAGATATATCCCCAGGATTAACTTACCTATTCCGATCAAAGCATTGATAACAAGGGATGCAACGTTGATCATGGCCGTTCGATCTTGCTTATTTCCAAGGTAACGGTCCCACATGGGCTTCAAGTATGTCTTCATTTTCATAGGATATTCATTCTACTTGGCGAGCAGACCATTAGCCTTTTCACATACCTCATAGATTTCGTCATATTTCTTATCCATGTATGGTGTTACCTTATCGGATTTTTTGTTGCGAAGCCAACAATAGCTGAAATACGGGATAATCCAGCCTGCGAAACCAGGGATCGCCAGAGTGATGGTAAGAGGTAGCATGTTAGCCTGATACGCAAACACCGAACCTGCCATGCATGCTGTACCGAGAATACCGATGATATAAGCAACGGCAGAAGCCACTATCATTTTGGAACACTCCAGAGCCTGAATCTCTGTAACACAGGATTCGAATTGTCGTTGCAGGCGGGTCAACTCTGCTTTGTTGCGAATCTTGCGATCCCGCTTGAACTTCATCGTGACGGAACCCACATTCTGAAATGTCGTTGAAGTGGCTTCCAGAATCCAGCCGAAGTGAGCATATCCGTCCGTATACAATAATACAGCATCTTGCTTAACTATAACGTCTTTATACTCATAGCCGACGAAGCTACGTTCAGTTCTGATCATCTCACTCATGTTTGGCATCACTCCCTCAATTGTTTTCCTTATATCCCTCATTGGATGTTCCTATCGTACCGACCAAATGTTTGTAAGTTGCTTATGAAATGTTTACGAAATATGAATAAAAGCCTGAATTCGATGGTTTCGAATCCAGGCTTAGCTATTCAAGCTCACGTAACTAGGCTATATGTTATTCCCCACTTTTAGCTTAACGGTAAAGGTTGTGCCCTTCTGGGGTTCACTCTCCACCGAAATAGCACCCCCTACCAACTCGATGACACGCAAGGAAAGAGCGAGGCCAAGGCCATTCCCCTCTCCATGATGGGATGGGTCTCCTTGAAAGAATTTATCGAAGATATGTTTCATCGTTTCTTCATTCATACCACAGCCTGTGTCCGATACCCTGACTGTAATGGAGTCTTCATCCGACGTCTGCTTGAGGGTGATCTTTCCTCCGGGAGATGTGAATTTGAGCGCATTGGAGAAGAGGTTATGCCATACGATCTCCATCATGCTCTCTTCCGCATGAATGACGGCACGATCTTCGATATCCACCATGAATTCAATCTCTTTTTCTTCCCATGTCTGTTCAAAATATAAAGCACATTCAGCAAGCTGCCTGCACAGGTCATAATGTTCCGCAACAGGGATAATCTCCTGATTCTCCAATTTGTTCAGCTTCAGGATATTAACGACCAGGGTTGCCAATTTGTTCGTGGAAGAAATGATGGTGTCAGTGTACTCTTTTCGGAGTTCTGGACGTATATCATCCTGCTGCAACGCCATGGCATACCCGTGGATGACCGATAACGGTGTTTTAATCTCGTGGGATACATTGGAGATGAAATCATTTTTCAACGTTTCAATACTGTTGAGCTCCTCTACCATTTTATTAAAATCCTCGAACATCACATCCACGTAGTTCTGCTTATCCGCTCGGTGAATCGGTTCCAGATACACGGAGAAATCACCTTCCGCTACCTGCTTCGCAGCCTCACTCAGTTTGCGCATCGGCTTATCGAAGGCATTATACTTCTGCCTTGCCGTTACCAGACAGAAAATAAGACTGACGATGACCCAGTATCCAGAGATACCGAAAATGTAGGGCCATGGGACATAACCCACGGGCAGATAGGCGTTATAGATGAGCGCTTGTCCTGCGGTTAACGTTGACAACAAGAGATACGTACCGAGAAACTCTTTCCATGATAGGAGTGGCTTTTTAATTCTTACGTCCGGGATCTGTGTCTTGGTCATTGCAATACGGCCTTATAGCCAAGTCCATGAACCGTCACGATTTTAAAATCCTCACACACGGAGAACTTGTCCCGAAGTTTCACAATGTATACGTCCACTGCACGCAGGCTGGTCTGACTGTCTATACCCCAGAACTCGTCCATCAGCTGTGCGCGGGAGAAGGTGTGCTTTGGATAGGAAAGCAATTTGTAGAGGATATTGAATTCCCGCACCGTTACGGAAATTTCCGCACCGTTCACCGTTGTTGTCATATCATTTGCATCCATCAACAGACTTCCTACACTCAGTTTCTTCTCATGGGCAATATTGGCCCGTCGCAACAGTGCACCTACACGCAGGACCAACTCATCCAGATCCACGGGTTTGACCATATAATCATCGATCCCTGCCTGATACCCCTTTTGTTTCGAGGAAATATCGTCACGTGCCGTGACAAAAAGAATGGGAATGGTTTTATTAATCTGTCTCACCGTCTCGGCAAACTCAAATCCGTCGATCTCTGGCATCATAACGTCGGAAATCAGAAGATCGTACATGTCGTTATACATCAAATCATACGCCTCTCGCGGATTAAAGCATCCGATAGCATGATATCCGTTATTGGTTAGATATGTACAGATAATACGATTAAGTTTAATATCGTCCTCTACCACAAGTATTTTGATCATATCATCATCCTTTCGAGCAACATGTCCTCATTATAATGTCCAGATGTTAAAAAAATGTTTAAAACGTCTATCTTCATTTGCTAAATTAATATCTCATAAACAATATTCAAACAACACGCAAACATCGCTGCATCATGATAAACGTACTCAGTCGCTCAAGCAGTGAATGATAATCAGTCATAAGGAGTGAATCATGATGAAAGCAGCTATTTATTATGGGAAAAATGATATTCGTGTGGAGGAAAAACCAATGCCAGTTGTTGGTCCAACCGATGTTCTGGTACGGAACCTGCGCGGTGGAATCTGTGGAACCGATATTAATATTGTTAAAGCGGGTCAAGGGGATATGGGCATCAGCCTGGGCTCTGAATTTGGACATGAGATGGTTGGTGAGGTTGTTGAGATCGGCTCTGACGTTTCTTCAGAGATTCACATCGGGATGCGTGTAGGCATTAATCCCATTACCGCCAAAAAAGTTGGACGGCGCAAATCGCTGGAATGCTCTGGATTCTCCCAGTACGTGCTGGTGGAAGAAGCCAAGCTTGATTATAACTTATATAAAATAGATCCAAGTGTTCCGGCAGAAGTAGCCTCATTGATTGAACCTATGAGTGTAGGAAGACACGGAGCTTTCAGTGCAGATCCGAAGCCTGAGGATCGGATTGTCGTCATGGGCGCAGGTCCGATTGGCCTGTTGGCTGCTGCAAGTCTGATTGCTGAGGGCATGAAACAGGTATGTGTTGTCGATATCGATGAATGGCGTCTCGCCAAAGCTGCAGGGCTCGGTGCTCTGACCGTGAATACCTCGGCTACTACACTCGAAGAGGGACTGGCTGCACACTACGGTACCGTTAATGTATACGGCGTTGAGGTGCCCAATGTCGATGTATTTATCGATGCGGCTGGTGCTCCGGTGTTGTTCGAGAAGATCATGAAGATTGTGAAACCCCAGGCCAGAATATCCATTATTGCCGTGTACAAAACCGAGGTGCCTATTAGCCTGCAACAGGTGATGTCCAAAGAAGTGCAAGTGAAAGGTTCCAGTGGATACACGCACGAGGATTTCAGTAAGGTTGTGGAACATCTGACCCACTTCCATCATGAATTGTCTACTCTTGTCACACAGGTATATAAACTGGATGATATCCAGGAAGCCTTTAATACAGCGATTCAGGCCAAAGGAACGGTTAAAGTGGTTGTGGATTTAACTTAATACCTCACGAATCCAGAAGCATTTTATCTGATCTCAGATTGAAATTGAATGATAAAAGCCACTGGAAGGTGGCTTTTTGTCATTCATCTTTACTTACCTTTTCTTCGAAACTGATCCATAATCGTAAGCTCAATACTTTTTTTATTTGCACGCTGCTATACCTTGTTCCAGAATCCCCATCGCCGTAATCGTCTAGTGATCTGATGAGGTGACGAATAACGTCAGTTACAAGAAATGCCTCACGATTCGGCCAGAGATTCCCGAACCCTTTTTGGAAGGGATTTAACAACCATATCATAAGAGTGATCGATCATGACGTAGACATCTTCATCTGACAAGGAACCATCCAGCGTAATGGTATTCCAGTGTTTTTTGTTCATATGATATCCCGGTTGAACGGCTTCATGCTGCTCTCTCAGGTTCTCTGCAATAATGGGATCACATTTTAAGTTCAAGCGACAGTTCTTTTCTTTGTTTTCAAAAATAAGAGCGAACATCTTACCCGCAACCTTAATCGCGACTGGATCAGGCCCAAATGGATAATCCTTGGTCGCACCTTTCTTCTTCAAACTGTATTCAATCATCGTATCCTTCAAGTCAGTACCTCCCTTTCACCAGTGACGATATAATGATACCGAATGTAAGTTCGTATGTAAATAAACTCTCTGCACATAATAAAACCTCCTCCATATCAAATATCAATGGAGAAGGTTTTATCTTGCATTTTCAAGAACTTAATTGGCTCTATCGTTCCTTGTTTTGCTGCTGCGGCTGAATGAGCCATGATTTGATTTACTGCTACTGCTGTTTGATCTACTGCTATTGGGTCTACCGTCGTTTGAACGACTACTGTTTGATTTACCACTCTTGGCAAACCATTCGGATTTGGGCTTGCGTGCCGGGTTCGCTTTGGACTTCGCCGGTTTGCCTGCAGCCGATTTGTTGAACGAAGGTTTACTGCCTGATGCTTTGCTGGTTTTATCAAACACAGGTACACCTGTCATCGGATATGGATGACCCTTCACTTCAGGAATAGTCTTCTTGATCACTTTCTCGATATCCTTCAGGAATGGAAGTTCATCCTTCTCACAGAATGAGATGGCCATCCCGCTTTTCCCTGCTCGACCTGTACGACCAATACGGTGAACGTAGGTTTCCGGGATATTAGGCAAGTTGAAGTTAATAACATGGGTCAGTTCCTCCACATCAATTCCTCGTGCTGCAATATCCGTCGCAACCAATACACGTGTTGCCCCACTCTTGAAGTTGTTCAATGCACGTTGTCGCTCGTTCTGAGACTTGTTGCCATGAATGGCCTGTGCTGTAACATTCACTTTGGCCAAATCACGTGTAACCCGGTCAGCGCCGCGCTTCGTGCGTGTGAACACCAATGCCGTGACGATGGATTTATCCTCTAAAATCTGGTTCAACATATGTTGCTTCTTGCCATTCTCCAGCAAATATATAGACTGCTCAATGCGGTCTACTGTTGAAGATACCGGTGTGATTTCTACTTTGACTGGATCAACCAGCAAGGTTTTAACCATTTTGGTGATTTCAGGAGGCATGGTAGCTGAGAAGAACAGTGTCTGCTTTTTGTTCGGCATCTTGGCAATGATTCTTTTCACATCATGAATGAAGCCCATGTCCAACATCCGGTCTGCTTCATCCAGAACGAGAATCTCAACCATCTTCAGATCTATACGTTTCTGGTTGATCAGATCGTTCAATCTGCCAGGTGTTGCAATAATAATATCAGCACCTTGATTCAGCGCCCGCTCTTGCACTTTTTGCGAAACACCGCCAACAATAGCTGTACAACGAATGTCCGTATACCGGCTATATATCTTGATGTTATCCGCGATCTGGATAGCCAGTTCTCGTGTTGGTGTCAGAATTAATGAGCGAATATGTCGTGCGGACTTGGGTCCTTTGGATCTTTCGCTTAATAATTGAATGATCGGCACCGAGAATGCTGCCGTCTTGCCTGTTCCTGTCTGTGCACATCCCAGCAGATCTCTGCCAGCTAATACAGCTGGAATGGCCTGTTCCTGTATAGGCGTAGGATTAGTATAGTTTGCTTTGCTTAACCCTTCCATAATAGAGGGGATAATATTCAATTCCTTAAATGTCATGTTGTCTCCTTCATTTACGCACATCTATCAATAAGACGCATCTTTTATTTCACACGTAACGTATAAGGATAACATTAAAAACGTAATCTGTACATTATCTTTTTAATTTCACTTGTTTAACTCACCAATTTGAGACCGACTGCCGATCCGAGCACCATGGCGATAAATAGAATTCTCAGGGCATTTCGAGGTTCTCCGTAAAACACCATACCCAGAATAGCACCGCCGGAGGCTCCGATTCCCGTCCACACGGCATATGCTGTCCCCATCGGAAGAGTTTCCATCGCAAGGGACAGGAACATAAAGCTCAATCCAAACCCGGCTACCAATAGAACCAGTGAAAAGAGATTACGGTCTTTGTGCAACTTGTTTATCATAAGCACTCCGATCATCTCAAATATACCTGCCAAGATAAGAAATACCCAGTTCATTATAGCTGCACCTCCTTATTCTTCTCTTTACTTAACATTTTAAGACCAATTACGCCGAGTAAAAGGACACCAATGAGTATCATTTTTCCGGTTTGGACAGGTGCATTAAACAAAACAATCTCTGCAAGTACCGTGCCAGCGGTACCAAGGCCAACGAATACTGCGTACACGGTTCCCACCGGCAGGGTACGCGAAGCTGCAATCATTAAGCTGAAACTGATCATAATCGCAACCAGTGTAAGCCCCCATTCCAGCAGACCACTCGCATGTTTCAATCCAATGACCCAACCCACTTCAAACAACGCAGCAATCACAACCGACATCCACGTTTTATTCATTCCTGTAACACCCTTTCTCTAATTCAAAAATAAAAAAAGCCCGGGAAACAAACTGCATGTCGCAGTTCATCTCCCAGGCTTTTATCCCTCCGTGGCACAACCAACAGGTTGCGGGTTTTCTCTCGGACCAGACCGACACATCCGTCGCGGAACCCTAGAAAACCTGTTTTATTCTAATGTGTCTCCAATTATACACACTTCTACCATCTTGGCAACCTTGATAATATGTTCATGCCATTTATTTGATAATGACGCCCATTAATCCTACAAATGTTGCGGCTTGATGTGGTGAGATCACACAACCATTGAGGTCTTCCATGGTCAGCACCAAAGAGTCAAATTGGCAATCGCTAAGATCCAAATCCTTCATTTTGGTCCCCGTCATGGAAGCTTGGTCGATGTTACATTGACTGAACTCCATTTTTTGCAGTGCCAGATAGGCAAAGTCCGCACCAATCAAGGTACATTCGGAGAAAGAGACCTGTTTGAGATGGGCAAAACGGAAATTGCTGTAGTCTCCTACGCCATGAAGGAAGCTGACATTTTGCAATCGGCTATTGGACAAATCAGTTCCGACAAACTTGCAGTTATGCCATTCGATCCGGTGCATGAATGCACTTGAGAGATTGACATTGGAGAAGTCGCAGTGTTCAAACCGAACATCTGTGAATTCAAATTGCTCCAGAGTAGACTCCGACATCGTCACATGTCTAAAAACAACATTTTCAAAGGAAACCTTGCTCGCTTCCTGGTGATCCAGTGTAATGTTCTCAATCAATTTGTGTTTGTACTCGACTTTGGATTCGAGAAATGCAATGGTTTCTTGTTCGAGTAACTGCTCCTGAATCTTGGGTTTGTCCATTTTCATCCCGTATTCCCCTATTCCTTAATAGCTACGACTCGCAGTCGGCTTCTGTCCAGATACCATTGTCCATCCCGCATTAGTTGTGGCTGTACCTTCTTCTCAACAGTATCCATAATAACTTCCTGTTCTGCAAGCGAGATACCTGTAAATAAATACTCAGCGAAGCTATTCAACCACTTTCTGACACCTGGCTTGAACGGGGTAAATTGGTCAACGTGTTGAGCCAGACTAGTGCGGAATCCGCTCTGCTCCAGCAGACTCGCATATTCACCAATGGTCGGGTGATACCACGGATTCCGTCCTTCCCATTTGTATCCAAGGGCATCCAGTTCTTCCCGTACCGCTGTTATTAATATAGCGGTGTTGCCACTTGCAGCAAACTCAGCCACGAATCGTCCACCCGTCTTGAGCGCTAACTGTATTGATTGAACTACAGCTGAAGCATCAGGTATCCAATGCAGAGCCGCATGAGAGAATACAGCATCAAACGGTTCTTTTGTCCGATAATGACAAGCATTTGCTATTTGAATATTCATATCCGGGTATTTTTGTCTCGCTTGCCTAATTGTCTCCTCTGAAAAATCTATACCTGTTGGCAGTGCTCCCGCAGCTGCAATTTTGGCTGTCAGATCTCCATTGCCGCAACCTACATCAAGAATACGTTCACCTGGGGATGGCTGGAGCAAGGATACGACAGGTGTTTGCTGTAACGCTGTAAATGGAGTTGAATGACCACTCCACGATTCGTTCGTTTGACTGGATGAATGTCCGTTATTCATAGATTATAATCTCCTTCTCAATTAAGGATCTAATGTATCTATAATAACTTTAATATAATATAACTGTCAATTCACGTATTGCATCATTCAAAACAGTTCACACTCTCCTTGAATTTGTTCTGTAAAAGGATGTCGTCTCCACTTCTTCGGAAACGAGCTCAATGGGCTGCAAGCGGTATATCAATCATCTTAATTGATTGCCTGATCCTCTCATTACCCCTTTTGATTCTGTACGTTAAGCTTTATAATGTAGATAGGTTAATCCCGTGAGGAGGATACACATGACTGAAGTCGTATTTCAACAAAAACAGGAACTGAACGAGTTGATTGAACGCCATTCCCTTCTTAACGGTGCGATGGAAACGGCGATTCCTTCCCTGTATGTCTATCACCATACAAAGATTAGCGACCCGGTATACAGAGTATATAAACCTTCATTTTGCGTGATCGTTCAGCGGTTGAATACATCGTTCACCATTGGGAACGGCCATTTCGAATCGAAGATCTGGCTGAAACTTCCAGCATGAGCGTCTCTTCGTTCCATCGTCACTTCAAAGAGATCACGGCTATGAGCCCGTTACAATTCCAGAAACAATTAAGATTACAGGAAGCCCGGCGACTCCTGATGGCCGAATCTGCTGACGCGGCAGATGTTGCTTTCCGGGTTGGCTACGAGAGTGCCTCCCAATTTAGCAGGGAATATGCACGCATGTTCGGTGCACCTCCAAGAGCCGATATCCGACGACTGAAAGAGAAATATGATATCGTCTTGAGTGAGTAAACGAGTAAGTATTCTTTTATCTTCACAATTGGCATACCAAAAAGGACAACCACGACGGGGTTGCCCTTTTTTCAGTATCTATATTTGCAAAGTTAAACCAATGCTTCGACGCGCACCGGAACCTGGATCTCTTCATGCAATAATTGAGCAATGTCACGAGTCAGTGCATCCACATTCTCCTGTCGGGTTGCCCAGCTGGTACAAAAGCGTACCGCACTGTGTGTATCGTCAACCTTTTCCCAGAAGGAGAAGGTATAACCGCTCCGTAATTTCTCAAGCAAACGATCAGGCAGAATCGGAAACTGCTGGTTCGTTGGTGAATCGTACAGGAAGCGTACTCCCTGCTGTTCGAGTGAATCATGAATTCTCAAGGCCATATCTACGGCATGACGGGAAATATCGAGATACAGACCGTCTTCGAACAAGGTTTCGAATTGGATACCCAGCAATCTGCCTTTGGCAAGCAGGCCACCTTTTTGTTTGATCATATAACGAAAATCCGGTTTGAGTGCATCATTCAGGATAACGACTGCCTCTCCCATCAATGCCCCAATCTTGGTTCCACCGATGTAAAATACATCGCATAACCGCGCAAGATCAGCAAGTGTCATATCGCAATCTCGGGAAGCAAGTGCATATCCAAGGCGTGCCCCATCGACGAAAAATGGAAGATCACACGCTCTGCTAACTTCGTGCAATGTTTGCAGCTCTGCCTTGCTGTACATCGTTCCGTTCTCCGTTGGCTGAGATATGTAGACCATGCCTGGCTGTACACAATGTTCCGGTGATGATTCGTTCATATGCGCATCATAGACTGCCCTAACCTGCTCAGGCGTGATCTTTCCATCCTCGCTTGGAACCGTGAGAACCTTATGTCCCGTAGCTTCAATAGCCCCAGTCTCATGAACCGCAATGTGTCCGGAGGTCGCGGCAATTACACCTTGATATGGACGCAAAATAGACGCAATCACCGTTGTATTCGTCTGTGTACCGCCAACCAGGAAATGAACATCAGCCTGCTTATTGTCACAGGCCTGACGAATAAGCATTCTCGCACGTTCGCAGTGTTCATCCGTGCCATACCCACTCGTCTGTTCCATGTTGGTTTGCATCAGTCTTTGTAAAATGCGTTCATGCGCACCTTCGTTATAGTCACATTCAAATCGTATCATCGTGTTGTCTCTCCTGCCTTCTTGTTCAACTTCTCTTGTATGTTCATCATGGAGGTGTATACCTCTTGAATCTCTTCTTCATCCAGCTCTTGCATTAATTTCAGGATCTGTTGATCGGATCGATCATTCAATTGGGCAAACAGTTCCTCACCCTTGGCTGTCAGACGAATCAGACTGACCCGGCTATCGGCAGCAGAATCCACTTTCACCAGCAGCCCTTCCTTGGACAGCTTGTTCACGATTCGGCTCATGTAACTGCGATCAATGGTCAGAGTATCCACCAGATTGTTCGCAATGCTCTCTCCCCGAATTCCAATCTCAATAATGACCCGTACTTCCGCAAACGAATACCCTGTTCCGAGAATATGCTTGTCGAGTACACCAAGTATGTTGGTATAAAAACGGTTAAAACGTCGCATGTCAGCCAGAATATCTGAATTTATGTACTGAGAGTCGATGTCAAACCCTCCTTTTTAGTGGACATTGTCAACATTATAATAATCAGGTTAGTGGACGTTGTCAACATTATCTTTCCCTTAACATTGTATAACCTCATTTGTAATCCAAACTAAAAAGCCGCGCATATGCGCGGCAAGGTTTACTTGATCCAGATACTTAGTCGGCTACTTAAGTTGCTATATAAATTGAACTAAACATTTACACGAAACGGAGAGGACAGAAATAACCTGAAGAAGCGAAGCGTTCGCCTTTATCCACGGATTTCCCCTTTAGATAGAAGGAATAAAAAAATCTGGGGATAACAGCGATCGGAAGGTTGTTCTGTCATCGGAGTGGCCAGTGTAAATTCAATTTATATGGATTAAGAGTGACTATATTGCACCTGATGAAGACGGCTATATATTCCTCCAGCGGCGACCAATTCCTCATGGTTGCCCTGTTCAGCGATGCCATCTGTGTTCACCACGATGATTCGATCCGCATTCTTAATGGTCGTCAATCGGTGAGCAATGACAAGTGTTGTTCTACCTACCGACAATTCAGCAAGTGATTGCTGGATCAGTGCTTCCGTTTCCGTATCCAGAGCAGAGGTTGCCTCATCCAGAATAAGAATGGGTGGGTTTTTCAAGAACATACGAGCAATGGATAGCCGTTGCTTCTGTCCTCCGGATAGCTTGACTCCACGCTCGCCAATGACCGTATCCATGCCGTCCGGCAAAGTAAGAATTAATTCTTCCAATGAGGCACGTCGGGCGGCATCCCAGATTTGTTCGTCCGTTGCACGCAGGTCACCATAAGCAATATTCTCCTTAATGGTACCCGAGAACAAAAATACATCCTGTTGGACAATTCCGATATGTTTCCGCAACGATTGAAGCTTAACCTCCCGAATGTCCACACCATCTACAGTAATGCGTCCCTCTTCTACCTCATAGAATCGTGGCAGCAGACTGCAGATCGTCGTCTTGCCTGCACCCGAAGGTCCAACAAAAGCAACCGTTTCGCCCGGTCGAACGGACAGACTGATATCATTCAGAATACGCCGACTGGATTCATAACCGAACGAGACGTTCTCGAAGCGAATATCACCCTTCACACTTTCGAATTCAACGGCGTTTTTGCTATCAGCAATTTCAGGCTCCGTATCAATGATCTCCAGATAACGCTTGAAACCAGCGATGCCCTTCGGATAACTTTCAATGACAGCGTTAATTTTCTCAATTGGACGGAAGAAGATATTGGACAGCAGCAGGAAGGCCATAAAGTCACCCATATTGATTCTGCCATCGATATAAAACCAGGCCCCACTGATCATGACAAACACCGTAACCAGTCGCATCATCATATAACTGACCGAGATACTTTTCGCCATCGTTTTGTAGGCAAGCAGTTTGGTTTTACGGAAATTCTGATTGTCCACCGCAAAAAGTTCTTTCTCATGTTCCTCGTTGGCGAACGATTGCACAACACGCATGCCTCCGACGTTATCTTCAATGCGTGCATTGAAATTGCCGACGTCTCCGAAAAGTCGCCGATAGGTCTTTGTCATCCTCCCACCAAATACGATAATAACCCAAGCCATGATTGGAATAATAATAAAGGTAAGCAGTGCAAGCTCGAGATTAATGTTAGCCATCAGCCAGAACGAACCAATTAATGTCATTACTGCTATAAATACATCTTCAGGTCCATGGTGAGCAACCTCGCCGATGTCGTTCAGATCATTCGTAAGATGACCAATTAAGTGGCCCGTTTTGCGATTATCAAAGAACCGGAAGGACAGCTTTTGCAAGTGAGCGAACATCTTCTCACGCATGTTAGTCTCAATGTTAATGCCCAGCATATGCCCCCAGTATGTAACTACATAGTTCAATACAGTATTAAGTGCATAGATGGATAACAGCACAACACAGGCAAGCAGAATAAGAGGCCAATCCTGACCTGGCAACAATTCATTAATGAATTTGCTGACGGCAAGGGGGAAAGCCAGCTCCAGAAGACCAGCGAGTACAGCACATCCAAAATCAATCAAAAACAGTTTTTTATAAGGACGATAATACGAAAAAAAACGACGAATCATACTTATTCACTCTCACTCTCCTGATCCTTATTGGAACTTACATCTTCATTTTGCAGTTCGAAAAGATGGATATACTCGTCGATGACCTGATCAATGGCTTTCAACTCCCCACTGATCATCGGGCGAATATGTTCATACTCCTCCTGTCCAAGCTGTCTGGCAAGCGTTGTTCTTCGATTCTGCATCTGCTCCAGAAATACAAGAATCCGGCCGCGACGGAATGTTTGCGCACCATGGCCCCGTTTTCCCTGATGTTCACCATGTCCTCTGCCACGTCTTGAACGCTCACCACGTTGCTCATTGTCACTCATGTCACTTTTCGGACGCTCACCTTGACGTACACTTCCATCCGTTTCATTCATATCACGTTTCCTCATCTTTGCCACCTCCATTACGCGTATACATTTGTATACAACGAATTCATGTATACGATTGTATACGCGATAAAAAGAAGTGTCAACCTGAATTTTCCAATAAAGTAACTGCGCTTGTATGTTCATCATCTCTTCAACAAAAAAAAGCCGCGATTTCGCGGCTTTTTGTTCGTAACTATTCTTATTCATTCGACAATCATCATCTTTACATGCACCAAATTAATTATACTATTTCAATGAAATATCAAATTTGGAGCCAACCTCACCTGCAAATACAATGCGGCCGTTTTCTGGTAAGTCATGGCCGCACCAGCTATGAGTAGCAGCAGCGATTTGACGTATGAACCAACAAAGAAAATATTAGCGGAGAAAGCTAAGTTACTCACTGAGACGTATGGAATAACAAGTGTGCAATATACCCTTATCGATGGTGGAGAGATTGTGGTGTCCGGTCAGACAGGCAATCGTCCCATTCACATCATCTTCTGAATTTTAAATGTTTTGGTTGATTAGAAATCTTCTGGGTCTACAAATTTCACCTCTGGGTACTTGTCGCTCGGCCCCTGAATCAGATTTCCACCCGTTTCTTTCAGCTGCTTGTTAAAGAAATCGAGTACATATTGATTTACGATGTTTGATCCTCTTTTACCATTGATGTCTCCTGTTATCCCCGTCAGTTTAATCAACTCCGAGTAGAATTGAAGGTCCGTGAAATTGAAGTGTTCGGTTCCTTCTACATAAATCGCATTTCCCCCCTGATTGATCACATTTTTAATAATGTGTAGCTCATCTGAAAGAGATTTAGTTACTTCGTCATCCGAATTTCTATCCATTTCAAAATTGGCTAACCAGTCTTCAAAACTTCCCGATCGGATGAACATAAACGGCTTGTTTATATCATCTCTATTTTCCACTTCATATAGTGACCCATCCATATTAACCCCGGCCTTGATTCTATGATCTAAATAAGTTGCATTAAACGCGGTTGCACCCCCAAAAGAATGGCCCATCACGCCGATGTTATCTAAATCGATTTTTCCTTTAAACTGACTTTCAATTGCACCTGAATTCAGCTTTTCGATTTGATTGATTACAAACTCCACGTCTTGTGTCCATACATTCCCGATCTTTGTACGATCATCTAGTGTAGTCGTCTTTGCTGTATAATCTGTTACACGGCCATCCGGAAAAAGGGTAGCAAAGGTCCTATACGTATGGTCGATTGTGACCACGATATACCCATGACTGGCCAGATTCTCGGCCTGTGATGCATGTAGAACTCTACTGGTTCCCATACCATGAGATAGCAGTACCACGGGATAAGAACTTGCAGAAGGTAATATTTCTACATTTTCATAAGAGTTGGTTTGACTATACTTCCAGTAGTCGAGCACAAATTCAGGCAGTTTTAAAGAAGTAGAGAAGCTCTGAATATACTTTTTGAACATTTCTTTATCATTTGGAAAAAGAGTTTCACGCTTGTTGTTATTAATGTTTTCAGTAGGGTACCAGACTTGAACCATTAGCTCCCTCTTATCGCTTTGATCTTCAGTGAAGACTTCGTCTCTGTTCTGGTCCGTTAAATGAAATGTTTGAGTACCTACTTTCTCTGGACCATTAAGCTTCGGTAAATTAAAAACAGGTAAGTATACAGACAAGCCGGTAGAACCAACAAGTAGGATGACGATTAGGGAAGATAGACTATATTTCAACAGTTTCCCTATTTTTAGATTTATCGTCTTTTCGGAATGTCTGAGTAAAACAATAATTATGAATAGAGCAGTCATGATATATACCAAAAGCAACTGCCATCTGTATCCCTCAACTAACAATTGAACTACGAGTAAAACGCTACTTCCTATCCCCAAACCCAATCCCGTTTTCTTTGCACTTCTTTTGATAAACAATAGATCTACGAGTAAAGCGAAACAGGATAGAACTAAAAGTATTTCAAATAATCTCATATGAATTCCTCTCTCTCATCACGGATCATGAATGCTCTAACATCTTCAGCTATTTCTTTAAACAACGTATGGTGCAAGTAATGTTCGCCATCCATTGTGATTACTTTTCCATGTACCGAATCTTTGATCTGCCCTTCATGCAGCGGTATCCATCCTTCTACACCTTCATTATTGGCTTGTACAAAGAGAAGAAGTGGCAGGTGTCTTTAGGGAAGGTTAAACCTTGAGCACCTTTAAAATTGGAAGCAATATGGTCCATTTCATTTAACATCGTGGAACTATTTGAGTTTTTACTCGACAGCATTTTCATCTGCTCCACGGTATGTTCATCAAATGGGAGTCCCGTATAAGGATCATCACCAAATTTGACCACTAATCTTTGGAGACCTGATTTTTTGAGAAATCCGAACATTTTAGTAGGTAATTTGGCATCCATACCCGGTTGTCTTGAAACACTGCTATCAATTCCGACAAATGCCGTCACCTCATCCGGATATTTGTTCACATAATCAATGCCATAAATGCCTGCAATGGAGTGGCCCATCAGCATGTATTTGTTAATATCAAGTTGCTGTAGAGCTTCATGAACTTCACTTACGATGTTCTCTGTGGTTCGTTCTTTTTCAGTCTCATCACTCAATCCATAACCGAAAGGTTCAACTGCAACAACTTTGTAATATGGAGATAATTCGTCGATAAGTAGCTTAAAATCAAGCGCCGGTGCAGCTGTTCCATATCCCGGAAGAAGCACAATGGTTTCCTTGCCTTCACCTTGAATGAGCACATTCATATTTTTACCGTCTACAGATACGTGCTGACCATAGGACTCTATCTTCTTCGCTTCTGAATTACTACTGATCACATTGGTGATATAAACAATACCCAGAAATAGAATAATGGCGATTACGATGGCTCCTACTATTTTAAGTATCATGTTTCTCACTTTTTTGGCCTTTGATCTATTCTTTGTTTTCTTTTCCGCTGGCTGCGTCGTCAGTGTTATCTTCTCCTGTCTTGAACTGGTAGTTCGGTTATCTTCTTTGCTGCTAATGAAATCTTAACCAATGAAAATGTACTCCCCGTGACGTCAATATGAACTGAATATGAACAAGCCGATTCTTTAATATTTACTGCTGCGTCATAAATCCCCTGAATTTTTCAGCAATTTCTTTGGCATGGGAACGGTGCAAATAATGATTTGCTTTTACTCTGTACCTCTTTGTCTGCTTGTTGGGTCACATTCATCTGCTCCTATCCTCATCTGTATATTGGCCTAGCAGGCCGCTCATGCAATCCTAATCAACAAAGATGTACTCCCCATGACCTTAATATGAACGGAATATGAACAAGCAAAAAAATACCATGTGTAACATACAAGGAAACTTGCATGTTACACATGGTATGAAAATTGGGTTTAGATACTCCGATGGATATTCTATTCATTGGCCTATCCTGTGAGCCTAACTATCCGTTGGTGGATGGATGGGCAACGTGATAATAAAGGTCGTGCCTTGACCAGGATCGCTTTCCACTCGGATGTCACCCTGATGAAGGGACACGATCTGTTTAACGATAGCAAGTCCCATACCACTCCCGTCATATTTACGACTGTGGGAACGATCTGCCTTGAAAAAGCGCTCGAATACCCGCTTCTGGTCTTCAAGGGGAATACCAATGCCCGTGTCGGATATTCGGACACTCACATTGTTGCTATCCTCTTCGATACTGACTTTAATCATACCGCCATCCTTGGAAAACTTGATGCTATTTCCGATGATGTTTGTCCATACCTGATTTAACTGATCGTGATCAGCCGTTACCTTCACGTTCTCCAAATCAAGCTCGAAATGAATGTTGCGCGCAGACCATTGCGGCTGTAGCGCCACGATGACTCGCCGGATCTGTTCATCAAGGCTTAAGGTGTTAAGCCTTAGTTGCTGTGACTGCGATTCAAGCAAACTCAGCTTGAGCAGGCTATCGCTCATTTTGGACATTCGTTTTGCTTCAGAGATGATAATATCCAGGTAACGGTTTCGCTCTTGTTCTGTGAGGTTTACTTGCTTAAGTGCCGAAGCGTAACCGGATATCGAGGTGAGCGGAGACTGAACCTCATGCGAAACATTTGTAACGAATTCCCTGCGCATCTGCTCCAGTTGCTTCAGATCATGCATCATTTCTTCAAAGCTACGAGCCAACGTACCTATTTCAGTCGTTTGCTTGATGTTCAGCTTGACGTTGAAATCTCCAGCTGCAATCCTTTTGGTCGCTTTGGTTAATTTCTTGATTGGTCTCACCAGATATACAGAAGCAACCACAATCAACAAGCTTCCTGCAATCAACGAACAGCTTGCAAAGATTAAGCCCCACTTGATCACAAAAGAGGTTGAGGGCGGTGCGAGTGTTTCCAAAAACATCGCTTTGGTTCCCATCTCCGTTTTCAACGGTAACCCTAAGAACCCTGTAGCAATTCCACTCGTTGTTTGTTGAACGACGCCCCCATCTAATACTTTCTTTAGTTGCTCGCTCGTCACAGCAGCAGACTTATGTCCGTTAAGTTTCCCGTAAGTCTTGAACTGACCCGAAGCTTCATAAATTCGAATATGATAGGAGCTGAGCTGTTTCATTCCACTAACGTACAAGTCCGCTTCACGTACTGGCAGGGTCTTATAAATCTGCACAACGTCTTGGCCAAAATTACGCAAGTTAATTTGAGCGTTTTGGTTCAATTTGTCCTCAAATATCCAGGTAGACACAAAAAATGAAATGACCGTACCAGCGATGACAGACCCCAGAAAGGTCAGGACCACACGAATATATATGGATCGGATCATTCATGGACCTCAAGTCTGTATCCTAGCCCACGCACCGTTTCAATCCGAAAATCAGGTGTAGTCGCGAATCGTTCGCGTAGGCGCTTAATATGTACGTCTATTGTTCGATCATCTCCGGCGTAGTCAATTCCCCATATCTGATCAATTAATTGCTCACGTGTATAGACTTGTCCTGGTGTTCCAGCAAGCTTATACAGCAATTCGAACTCCTTAAGTGGTAACGTAAGCGACTCTGTACCTCTCATCACCTTATACGTCTGACGGTCCAGAATGACGTTGCCAAACTGGATTGTGTGTGTGGAGCCGATCTTGTATCGTTTCAGTAATGCTCGGACACGAGCGGTCAGCTCTAATGGATCAAACGGTTTGGTCAAATAATCATCCGTACCCAGTTCGAATCCTTTCACCTTCTCCCAAGTCTCTCCTCTCGCCGTCAGCATGAGTAACGGGAGGTCGGGATTGGCTCTTCGGAGTTCTTTGCACAGTGCCCAGCCGTCCATGACAGGCATCATAATATCAAGGACGACCAGATCCACTGGAGTTTCGCCATATATGGTGAGAGCTTCCTTACCGTCCGCAGCTTCCACTGTTGTGAATCCATCGTTTTTGAGAAATAGACAGACGAGTTCACGAATGTTCGCATCGTCGTCTGCAACGAGTATAGTAGCCATATGTTTTTTCTGTCCTCTCCGTTACGTTTAAATATATAGTTCAACTTGTATAGTAAATAGTAAAACATCTTGCTTATAGTATATCCACAGCAAACATCGTATGTTCTTTCAACGTTCCCTGGATTGGCACAGGCTGTGACCCATTCTCCTTGAAACCTGCTTTTTGAAGGACACGGATGGAACCTGTATTATCGGGCACAGCGCCAGCTTCGATTCGAGTAATTTCAGTTTCGTGTTTGGCAAATTCCAGTACACATTGCAGGGCTTCACTCATATATCCTTTTCCTTGATGCAGAGTATCCGTTACATAACCAACGATCCATTTTTGGGTAGAACCCAGTATGATCTCGAACAAAGAAATTTCACCAACGAGTTCATCCGTTGTATGTAGAAAAATACCAAAAGAATAGCGATTTCCTTCTTCTTTCTTCTTGTTCCAGCTCTCAATGAGTGACCTTTGCCCTTCCACGCTGTAGAAAGACTCCTCCCGATCACTTGCTGATATGTTCTCGATTTCCGCACGATTGCGAACCTGTAGATCCAGAAGCAATGAGGCATCATCCACATTCCAAAATCTCACATAGATACGTTCTGCACTATATTTCATCACATTATCCCTCCTCTATTAACGTTAGGTGCTACTGTAGCATGATTATATCAGGTCATTATAAGAGTACGAGCGAATCAACGAGAATTGTTTCGCCAGGAAATGAGGTGAATATGGCATATCATTACGCAACCAGGCAACAATGGTTCCAATCAGGGCCGAAGAACCATACCAGATTGCAATCTCCTTGTGAATGCCGGATTCTTCGAGTTCATCTTCCATCTCTACCCGATCAATTTTGGCTTTGACCAGCGTACTCAACAATTTAAGCAGTCGTTCGGTAAAAATCGGTGTGCGCTTTGTAGCAAGTACCACCTGATAGAACGAGGCGTTCTCTGCAAAATGCTCCAGTAACTTGACCAGAACAGGCCAAGCCTCTTCCGTTCTTTGTTTCTCAAAATGAGGGGCATATTCATCCACGATCCGTTCAATATGCTCGATCATCTCATCGGCCATCTTCTCCATCATATCCGTAATATCACGATAGTGCAGGTAGAAGGTTACCCGATTGATCGTCGCTCGTTCGGCAATTTTGTTCACTGACAACTTCTCAATATCCATTTCCTGCAGCAATTCAACAAATGCACCTCGAATTAACTGACGCGTTCGCAATATTCTTGGGTCCACGGCTGATTTCTTCTCGTCTTTCACGTGTATCCCTCCTTCAAATTTTAAACATTACAATTTTAAACGATAAGTCGTTTATTTTTGACTTACACAACAAATTCATTTCTTTTGTAAAATAAACGACGAAAACACGCCATAACGTAAATTGTAATCTGTCCGAATATGTATATAATTCAATAAATACAATGTAAACTATACAACACGTTGTAAATTTAGTCACGTGTGGATTGAAAGGATGAAAAGGATTGAGTCAAGCTAGAGTACAAGATGAATTATCCGTAAAGAAAGGCCCCATCCTGTTTATCATGATTTTGGGAGCCTTCCTTGCAACGTTGAATCAAACGATCATGAGTGTCGCTACACCGGAGCTGATGGGTGATTTTAACATCTCCGCAGCCACAGCACAATGGTTAACAACAGGTTACATGCTGGTGAACGGGGTGCTGATCCCCATTACGGCCTACTTCATGCAACGCTTTTCAACCAAGCAATTATTCCAAGCTTCAATGTTTATTTTCCTGATTGGTACCATCGTATCCGCTCTTGCAACCAACTTTGGTACATTGCTGACAGGACGCATGATTCAAGCTGCGGGAGCCGGTATTATCATGCCGCTCTTGATGCACGTTATTTTGACCTTGTTTGCTCCTGAAAAACGAGGATCTGCCATGGGTATGGTTGGTTTTGCCATCATTTTCGCCCCTGCAATCGGGCCTACCCTTGCCGGTTATATTCTGGAGAACTACTCTTGGCAAACGATGTTCTACGGCATGATTCCATTAACCCTTATTGTCATTGCCTTTGCGTTTGTATACCTGAAGAATGTATCCGAACGGGTCAACACAAAGTTCGATACGATCAGTGTGGTGCTGTCCACTATCGGATTTGGCGCATTACTGTATGGTTTCAGCAGAGCAGGAAGTCTGGGATGGTCAAGTGCAGAAGTTCTTATCTGTATCACTGCAGGAATTGTTTCCCTTGCCCTGTTTACATGGCGTCAGCTCGTTTCGGAGACTCCCCTGCTTGATCTGCGGGCTTTCAAGTACAACATGTTCTCCCTGACCACGGTCATTAGTATCGCGATCACAATGATCATGTATGCTGACATGATGCTGCTTCCCCTGTATCTCCAGAACGCACGTGGTTACACTGCACTGGAGTCCGGATTATTACTACTGCCGGGTGCCCTTGTCATGGGCTTCCTGATGCCTGTAGCCGGAAAATTGTTTGACCGATTTGGAGCAAAATGGCTCGCTGTTATCGGAATGGTGATCACCATCGTGACAACAATTGGTTTCATCGACTTAACGGATTCAACCAGTTATGGTTACCTGGTATTAATGTCAACCGGACGCCGAATTGGTATGGCTTTGCTCATGATGCCGATTCAAACTGCGGGTCTTAACCAATTGCCACCAAGACTCGGTGCACACGGTACAGCCATCTCCAACACCGTCAGACAAGTGGCTGGCGCTGTAGGTACTTCATTGCTCGTGAGTGTCATGACCTCCCGTACAACGGCACATGTACAGGATATGGTAGCTACGGGTGCAGCCAATGGACTCAGTCAACAACAGCTCGCTACAGAATCCATGATCCAGGGTATCAATGATGCTTATGTCGTGATCATCGGTATCGCGGTTGTGGGATTGGTTCTTTCCTTCTTTATCAAACGTACCAAACAAGCGAAAGAGGAAGAATTCAAACAGGTTGTAAGACAAAAAGTTTCCATGAATTCGAATTAATTAAATCGTTCAGCCTCATACTTGCATACCAAAGCGGCAGATCAAGACGTTCACGTCTGATCTGCCGCTTTTTTTGGATTGTTATACTATGAACCTTTCCCTCTACCCAACGATCTTCACTGGCAGATGGGTCAACGACTGCCCCGGAGCTGAAGTGGCCAGATTATTCTCCAGATCAAATGAATCCACTGGTTCAATCCGCGCAATTCTCTCCACAAATGCCGTCAAAGCAATGCTGAGTTCCATTCTTGCCAACGGGGCACCCAGACAAAAGTGTGGGCCAATGCCAAAGGTAAGGTGTTTTTTGTTATTACGACGATGAATGTTTAGCTCAAACGGGGCTTCAAACATCTGTTCGTCCATATTGGCTGCACTCATCCAGGAGATGACAACATCACCTTTTTTCAAATCCACTCCGAGCAATTGGTTATCCTTCTTCACTGTCCGATGCCGCTTGGCATTATGGAACCGATAACGAAGCATTTCTTCCACTGCAAGCGGAACCCATTCGGGATTCTGTCTTAGTTGATCATACAAGCTTGGGTCATCGTACAGAAAAGAATAGAACGTATTTGAAACCATATGGCTGGTTGTCTCAATTCCGGCTCCGAGCAAAAGCATCGTCGTTCGAACAACTTCATCATCCGTGAACTTCTCACCCTCCACATCGACGGTCAACAGATCCGTAATGATGTCCTCACCAGGATGGGTCCGTTTATGTACCACAATGGGGTACAGGAATTGATAATACTCTTGAGCTGCAGTCTGCTTTTTCAGTTCACTCTCCTCAGCAGTCTTCGGATTGGTTGGTTGAAACAGAATATCTACCCAGTTCTTGAAGCGATGGCTGTCTGTGAGAGGGATGCCGAGCAGGTCTGCCATAACCATTGAAGGTAGCGGAGCAGCTAATGCTTGTACAATATCAATGGTCGTATTCGGCTCAATATCTGCTACCAGCTGCTGCGCAATGTTGCGAATTCGTGGCTCCCAGTTTTTCAGACTACGTGGTGTAAAAGCAGCCGATAACAACGAACGACTTTTTTGATGACGGGGAGGATCGATACTTGATAGGTTTAATTTGTCCGGAGGTGTGCCTTCATTGTTCTTCGCTCCAACGGCAATGGTCGTCCGGGTTCCTTCGGCTGAAAAATATTCATGATTGCTCAGGACCTGCTTCACATCATCGTATCTGAACACATTCCAGGTGTCTGTATCTTCGTGATAGTACACAGGATGCTCGGACAGCATTTTTCGAAACCAGTGAAGTGGGAAAAACTCTTCAGATCTGGACTGAAACCCCGTGATGTCCTCAACGCGTATCACTTCTTTATACATTTGGAATCCACCTCTCAGAATAATTTCATGATTGGTTCGTGTTTACATGGGTACCTGAATTGACAGTTCAGCACCTGATTCCATTTTATACCACCCGTTCATTTATTGATATAATCTATTTGAACTAAATCAGAAAAACCCCTTAAATATAAGAGGTTTTCGCTTTATACGTATCGTATATTATTTTTGCTGGCATTTCAGAGAGATAGCGATATGAACCGATCAATCGCCTAGTTTCGCCAATGCTTCCTGTAGCTGATCCAACTGTGCAGACAGGATTTCAATCAGGTTCTGCGTTTGGCTTGCCTTCTCCATTAAGACTTGTTCGTCCGAACCGTCTTTGGATGTATTCCCAATTGGTGATGACTTCAATTCCGCCAATTCGCGTTTGTATGTTTCTTGTTTCTCCAAAGCTATGCGCAGTTTTTCTTTCGTCGTACCGATCTGATGCTCCAGATATATGATATCGGACGAGTTCGCTCCATCGGATAAACGTTGTGAATATGTCATGGCTCACCTCTTTCAATTTCATCCATTGCTTTGCCAACAGTATAGGGCTCAATATCGATATCCAGCTCCATGCCAAGAGCCAATTTGGCCAGTTGACTCCCGATAAAAGGACCCATGGTCAATCCAGAGGCTCCAAGTCCATTCGCGGTAATCAGACCTTGCCAGCCTGGGACAGCCCCCATGACTGGCAGAAAGCCAGGTGTGAACGGACGGAATCCAACTCTTACTTCCTGGAATGTGCTATTCGCTAGCCCTGGTGCCAGTTCCAGACCTTTATTCAAAACTTCCTGCATGCCCCCTGCAGTTACTCTTGTATCATAACCTTCCACATCATTTTCATGAGTGGCACCAATCACAATCTTCTGTTGATCAAAAGCCAGCAGATATTGGTCAGAAGGTGGCATGATCACAGGCCAGCGACCTGTATCCTCCCCATCCGTGACATGTAGATGCATAATTTGTGCCTTTTGATAATGCACTTTAAAGTGTATGCCGAGTGGCTTCAGCAGTTCGTTGGCCCATGCACCTGCACAGACAACGACTTCATCTGCCAGGAAACTCTGATCATTAACACTCACACCTATGACCCGATCCGCTTCGAATTGAAGCGTGGCGTCTCCATGGATCACTTCCGCTCCATTTCGCTGTGCAGACCGGATCAAGGCATCGCGCAATGCCCTTCCATCTATACGTGCAGCACCGCTGATATGTACCGATTGATAGCGTTCATCAAGTAGAGGAAATCGGTCACGGGTTTCTTTTTCATCCAGAGGTGTAATGTCGCCGATCTCCGGTGCATCTACTTTGCGAAGGTGGGCCCGCTCTTCCATCTTGTTGATTTTGTCCATATCCGTATGAATACTGAGCGCACCTACTTGAGCATAACCGGTTTCCGTTTCTCCTTCACCTTCAAGCTCCGCTATGATTCCAGGATAGAACCGCGCACCTGCCTTGGCAAGCTGATACCAATCCTGATTGCGTCGCTGTGACAGCCATGGACAGATGATCCCGGCAGCTGCATCCGTCGCCTGCCCTATATCTTTTCGATCTATGATGATTAGCTCTGCGCCCCGTTTGGCTAATTGATAGGCTGTTGATGCCCCCAGAATACCTGATCCGACTACGATGACTTTCTTCATGTTTTGCATTCCTTTCCTTAATCACTCATTCGTTATAGCGTATACCGTTTCGCATGAAGTTGGCAAGGCAGGCGCACCTTTAGATTCATTAACAGAGAATGATCGGGCCACGATTCATACTCATCCTTCCAATAAAGAATTGTTGGAGCATTAATTGAAAACGTTTTATTATTGCTTGTCAATCAATTAAAATAATTCCATTTATGTAATATAATTCTTTCTAGGTTTCTTTTAACGCTGTAACCACGCCACTTACGTACATGATCCTTTAACGAAAAGAGGAATAACACGACAATGCCGAAACCTAGCATGGGGAATCCGCCGGATACCGATATGCCGCTCATGATTACAGGGCAAAACCAGTTGACCGTTGATGAATTGATGAATTGGAGCGACCATTCACGGGATTACAGCATTGTACAGTGCATCGGAGGAACAGGGCGAATCGCAGCAAAGAATCATGAGTTTTCGATCAAAAAAGGAACCGCTCTCATTTTGTTCCCGGAGGTAACGTACCGTTACCACAATCTGAGTGATTCATTACGATTTGATTGTCTGTCTTTCAATGGCTATTTATTGCCGCGTTTCTTGCATTCCTTGCAGATCGGGGAGCTGCGCGCCTTCAAGCCGGATGGAATGCTTCATATCCTGTTGCATGAAATTACGTTGGCGCTGCAGTCCCGGCACAAGGATCAGATCTGGCACGTATCTGCGTTACTGTACATGCTTTTGGTGAGATTAACCATTGAAGGTGAACGCTATAGTGCTTACGAACGTTCTGATGCCCGATTAAGATTGGATGAACTCATTACTTTTATCAAACAAAATTATCATCAGGATATCTCTCTCCCCATGTTGGCCGAGCAGATGGACGTTACCGAGCAGCACCTCAATCGGATATTCAAAAAAGAATTTCAAATGACTCCATTGGAGTATCTGACGCGATATCGGTTATTGAAAGCCAAGGAAATGCTCATTGAAAATGATGCCACCACGGCTCATGAAATAGCCAAAGCAGTTGGTTTCAACAGTGCTAGTTACTTTGGATCGGTGTTCAAAAAATACGAAGGGATCTCCCCTATCGAGCTACGCAAGCAATATCTGGATTAAAGAACCTCCACATTGATCTCGGCCAGCGAGGATAACCGCAGTTCATGCATGGCAAATTCCAGACCTCGCGTTACCTCGTTCGGCACGATGATACAACGAATACCTGCCGCATTGGCTGCCTTCAGTCCGTTAGGCGAGTCTTCGAACACAATCGCCTCGGAAGCCTCGATTCCAAGACTTTGGAGAGCAAGAAGGTACAGTTCAGGATCAGGTTTGACTCGCTTCACATCCTCAGAAGTATGAACGACTGTGAAATAGTCGAAAATGCCTAACTTCTGCAAGTAACCATGTACCCAGTCTCGGGTGGAACTGGAAGCAACCGCAAGCTGAATCCCCTTTTCCCTGGCAGATTGAAGCAGTTCATATACCCCTGGAAGAATGGTAGCTTGTCCCAAATAAGCTTCGTATTTCTGTTCAGAGAGCAGTTTGATATGATCATGATCTATCTTTTTTTGGAGCGCCTGCTCCAGATATAGAAACGGATGAAACTCCTCAAAGGATGTCCCCACATTTTTCGACCACAGCTCCAGACCCAGTTCGAGTCCATGCTCTTCATATATATCGCGAAACGCATAGTACCAAGGCGTCTCCGTATCCACAATGAGTCCATCAAAATCAAATATAAATGCTTTTACCATGAATCTATTCTCCCTCCAATGGTTGGCCGGGGGAGCGGATTAGAAGCGTGCGGTCAAGTCCGGATGAGTAACGTTCACAGATAAAAAGTGACACGTACAGCCCGTTCCAGTCGGCGATTGAACAACTAATCCAGCTCGAAGTTCCCCTTTTATTGGCATGCCGAAATATCGAATTAGTCTCCACTCTTCCCCATCGGGTGAATAAAAGAATGATATGCAGTCCTCCACTTTGCGTATACGCAGATAGGGATTAGGTACGGAGACTTCAACCGAATTGCAATCATCCGATGAACCATCACGTGTCACCACCGACACGATGGTAGGCGCTTTTCCATCATATTCAAAACAAATTTTGCACCAGTTACGATCATCTGCCATCACCATCAGACAACCGGAATCATATTGATTTTTCATATCCACAGTTAACTGGGTTGTGATCTCGAAGTCGCCAGGCACAGGCATGGACAGGAATGGTGCTGTTGCACGAATGTGCTTCCCTGCTGGATCTTGGAAAAAGTCCGTATCCGCCTGTGCTTCCACAATTACACCTCCCTGATCCGTATAGGACCAGGTCTCTGGCTCGTTCATCCAGCTCCATTGCTTCCGTGCTTCTGTTGTCATTACGTTAGTCATTTGTTAGCAGCCTCCCAAGTAAGTTATTTTCTAGAGGTTGTTCAAAAAGTCCGCTACCGTTCTTTTTGAACTCGCACTTTTAGTTTTTTTCTGTACTACATATTCGATTCATATACATAAAACCCCTTCTTCTACATATTTTTGTAAGGTTCTAGCACTTGGGAGTGCTTTTGCGGATCAGGCAGGAAAAACATGATGACCATCAGTACGACGTATAGACCAAGAATGACACTGAACAACAGCGTTGGGTTGTAATGGTAGAGCAAACCCGTCAGATAACCCGATGGAATCGCTGTTAGCGTCATGACTGTCTGCACGGCGGAGAACATGTCGGCTTTTTCATGCGTACCCAATCGGTTCATCAGCAGAGAATCCCGGTACGTCTGCAAAATGAAGTTACCCGCAGCGAGCACGATTAGCGTGAGAAACAACATTCCTATATTCCCTACAGGAATCAATAGAAACAGGATGGCCCCAGCCGTACTAAGCACGATGGAAAAACCAACATACTTTTCTTCCGAACGCCGTTTCAGACGTGGAATGATGACCAAATAGAGCAGCATGACGGTTACTGCGGTCACAACCGGAATAAACGAAATGACGCGGTCATCAAACTTCAACTGTTCCTTGAAGAAAATGACCTGAAAGAAATTCAGCTGCAAGATCAGATTGGACAATACCGTAATCAAAATGATCGGAAAAAGTCTCCGTTTGTAGAACGACTTGCCGAATAGGCGCAGACTGGAACCCAAACTCTGAAGCACCCGGGTTTTACTATGCAATCCCATAAGTTCCTTGCCAACTTCAGTCTCATCCGTGTATCGGTTACGAATGAAGAACATAGCAGTCATGAGGATGCCCCCGACAAAGTAAATGCTCGCCAGTGTTGGCACAATACCAAAATCAGCAATGACCACCCCGGCAATCGGCGTGAGTACCCCGGCTCCTGTAATGATCATGTTGAGAATGGCAAACACCTTGGATCGTTTGTGTTCCTCCACATCCTCTATGATCAGACAGTTAAAGGCGACCGTTACAAACTTCGATGTTGCGTTCAGCAAGTAGGCGATTAGAAACAGCCAGAAGTTCTGGGAGAAGGCCCAGATGAACATGGGAACACTCCAGGCAAGCAGATCAAAGATCAGCGTTGTTCGTTTCCGTCCCAGCTTATTCGTAATGGAACCCGCAAACAATTGAAAGATAAAGGCAAAATAAAGATTCACCGAATTGATTAAACCGATTTCAATGTCCGAAAGTCCGGCTTCCTTCATATATAAAGGAGCGTAGAAGAGAACGATCGTGCCCGGAATGGCCCATACCGGTTCGAGTAAAATGGAGTAGCGTGGATTCTTCGGCAAATCTTGAAGCAATTTCAATCGATATCCCTTCCTTCTGCGGTTTTTACCGCTGCGAATTCCAACTTCTCGCAGCGGCAAACCCGCTAATGTCTACATGCTTATAGGATAAGAGCTGTTTTGACCGAATTCATCGGCAATTTCTCTCCAGTACGCAGATCATAACCAATCGTTCCATTAAAGGCCTGTTCATAATCACTCAGCAGTTCCTTGGCTGTCACCATCTGTTCCAGTTCCGGAATACTTTGGGCAAATTTCAGTGCCGTACTGATCATCGAGTGATTAGCAACTGCACCGATGATACTAATGCCATCATTAATCACGGCTGTTGATTTGAACGTCACCTCATAGCTGTCGTCATATCCCATAGGAATAATTTTACCGCCTTTGGCAATCATCTCAAATCCCACATGAAGCTGGTTACCTACCGCGTCCACCACAATATCAAACTTTTTGTTATTGTTGATCTCATATACTTTATCCAGTGTCAGATCCTGAGGATAAAACACATGATCCGCGATCTCTGAAGCGAACTCTTTGCGGTATGGATCAACTTCCGTACCTACAGTAAGCCTTGCCAATCGTTTGCTCACAAGCTGACACAGGGAACCAATTGCACCAGAACCGAGGACGAGTACAGAGTCACTTGGCTTAGTCCCTGCTTTCATGAACGTCTGAAGTACACATCCCAGTGGTTCGATCATCATGGCCGTTTCCCAACTCATGGAATCCGGGATGGCATAGATATACTTTTCGTCCCCAACAAAATATTCGGCAAAGGTTCCGTGCGTCGTCATTCCTACTTGATAGTCATCAAAATTCTCGCAGTAGATGAACAGACCTTCGCGGCAATAAGAGCAGGTACCGCAAGATTGCGTGGGATCAACCAATACCCGATCGCCGATCTTGAAACCACGAACTTCATCGCCCACCTCAACGACGGTGCCCACACCTTCATGACCAATGATCGTCCCTTTATTTGCAGGCACTTTGCCTTTGACAATATTCAGATCTGTACCGCAGATACCTGAACCATAGATTTTAATTTTTACCTGGTTTGGCTTTTGAATGGTTGGCTCCTCAATCTCCTGGTAAGTCACCTGTTTGAGATCCTGATATACGAGTGCTTTCATTGAATAATTCCTCCTAGTCGAATGTCGATTATGATCTATGGATTAAGCTTCAAACGTTTTCGAAAGTTGCATCGAATGAAGATGTTCCTGCTTCTGAATCTCTTTCCAGTCTGACAGGATCTGCAACAAAGCTTCCTCCACCCACAGTAATTCTTCCCGTGTATGGGCATCGGAGAAAATAAAGTAACCCTTGGTGAAAATGCCGAAGTGAGCCATTCTCTTCACCATGAACTCGCGGAAAGGATCTGTTTGGAAGTTGTCTTCAGCCAAGGATTGAATGCAGAAGCTTGCATACGTCCCCTTCACTTCCAATTGATCCGTCAATCCGAGTAACACAAGTTCAGATTCCAGACGATCCATGATCCGGGTTGCCGGATCACGCCAAGTCGGCCATACTTTCGCATTTTTCATTAATCGTTCACAGGCAATGGCTGCCGCGAGCGCTGTCGTTTCGCTGGAATGGGCATTACTGAATCTGACCTGTCCTGACAAAGACATCAAGTGCTCCGGCCCCATAACCGCTGCGAGCGGTAAACCGTTGGCCATACCTTTAGAGATACAGAGCAGATCAGGCCAGATGTCATATTCTCCTGCTGTAGCCTGCTTGCCCATCCGAATACCGGACGTTACCTCATCGAATATGATAATGATGTCCAGGGACCGGCACAGGGTTACCACTTCCCCCAGCGCTTCCTTTTTCCACTCATTGGGACATAGAACTATACATGCGATATCCTCGGGAGATGAGGTAATCTGGGCCTCAATTCGCTCTGCTGTGGGCTTGTTCACCCAGATCGTTGAACGCTCGATATCTACCGGGATGCCACGTTCTTTCGTCTGGCCACCATAATAACCATAGGCAGACCAATCGTGCCACCCGTGATAAGCTGTTGCAATAACCTTGCTTTTCCCACTTACAGCGCGGGCTAGACGTACAGCCCCACTCACTGCATCGGCACCACTTTTGGTGAAGCGCAGTGACGGATAGCGCCCCTCGAACCGCTCCAGAATCAACTCTGCACATTCAAGTTCGATGTCGGCCGGAATCGAAAAGCTTGTCCCTTTTTTCAACTGGTGAATGACGGTGAGTTGGACTTCATGCCTGGCATGGCCCCACGGTGCCGTACCCATGGCCATTTCGCAATCCAGCCATTCATTGCCGTCGATATCTGTAAATCGGGACTTGTAAGCCTCTGCACAACACACGGGGGTATGCCCCGGAAATAAACGTTCAGGTGCTTTGGCTAAAGTGCTGCATCCGCTCGGAATTACCTTTTCGACTTGTTCCAACCACTCCAGATTACGGGTAAATCGTACGGCACGATCGAGCGTGCTCTCTTTTTCGTTCACCTTAAGTACCTCCCTGTTTATTTTCGTTGTGAGTGAATTACCGAACTTTGGTTCCAGGCCAGCATCCATCGTATATGCGATCCATCGTGATCACATTGCCATACAGGTCAATGATCAGATCCTTGGCTCGATGAGCATGTCTCATCTCAATCCAGTAGCGGTTCTCCAGCAAACGGGCGAAATTGTCCACCAAAAACAGTAACCGGTTCTCACTATGAATCAGTTCCTTGCCCAGTACCTGTGGCAGCCAGATGGCTCCATTGGAATTAAAGCGGTTTGAATAGTCCCGTACTTCGACTACATTTGCAAATTCGGCTTCCTCCAGCTTGGTCCAGAATGTATCGGCATCACTTCGAACCTCGGCAAGGTCAATCCCGACAATCGGCAGATGCTGGTATTCCTCTTGGCTTTCTAGCTGTGCTTTCAGATGACTGAAAACGAATGGCCACACATCAGCTTCGATTTGACCGCCCCACTTTTTCCAGAAGCGTGCCAGATTGTTCTTCCGGTTGAAGTTGCGGTGAATGCCGCTGCTGCGTTCCCAGTGATAGGCTTGAATATTCGGATTAATGACTGTATCGTATCCGGCAGCTCGTGCCCGCATCTGATAATCAAAGTCCTCGTATCCGTTAAAGAACTTCTCATCGAGGTTGCCGATGGTCTCGTAAACCTCCCGCTTCATGCCAAACATGGCGAACACCACCAGTTGAACAGAGAAGGTTTCTTTCGGGATATCATCAGGGGATGCGTTCAGGAACAGGTGTCGGCCGATGGTGTCCGCAAAAGCAATGCCGCAGTGCTGCACGCCTCCTGTTTGCGGATACAACAGAACGCCTCCAATCATGCCAATCGTAATGTCGCTGTCCAGTGTCTCTTTCATCATCGGTTGCCAGTTCGGTTGAAGAATGGTGTCGGAATCCAGGAAGAAAATGTACTCTCCCTTGGCAAGACTGAGTGCGCTATTAATCGACACGGCGCAACCGAGTGGAAAATCATGCTGAAGAATCTCGATGGTCACACCTTCTCTTACTTCTTGCTTCAGTTTATCCAGATGTTGAAAGACTGCTGAGCCGGAACCATCGTTGATGAAAATAATCTGAGTGGATGGGCTTACCGTCCGGAGCAACGAATCTGTGAACAGGTTCAAAATGTTATAGTCCTGGTTGACTGGCACAATAATGGTGTAAAGCATGGAATCCCTCCTGATTGGGTTGATGGAATGAGTACATAAGCTGATTCGAACTGCACAATTGCTGGTCGTTCTGTCCGGCCCCCTCGTTTGAATATTTTGTCTTTATTTGGTAATGATTTGAATCTACTAGAAATTTATATCATTTTTTGTAAACTTGAAATCTTAAATTCTGAACGCTGTTAATATTTGAATATGTGAGAAAATCAAGTCTTTGCAGCTTGCGCACGGAGAAATGCTGTTGTAAACGCAAAAAAACACCCTCAAAGAGTCTGTGTATCTAACGATACAGTCGACTTTTTTGGGGGTGCTTTCGTAGTAAAAATCTATTATCTTTCGTTGGATGGGCCTTGACCTAACGCTGCTTAAACCCATGATAAAACGTGTCTACCACAAGCGCAGGGGCTGCTTTTCTCGCGATATGACCACTTACAACCTGCTGCCACGTCAGGAACATGATGGAATACAAAACATCTACAATCCAGGTTTTATCCAGATCGGAGCGAAAATAACCTTTCTGTTGTAACAGACCGACCGCATGCAGTACAGGTTCTCTCAGTTTCAGATCTGCTCCCTCAATCTCGGGATTATAGTTAATGGTGGTGTCATGAGCCAGAAAATAAATTTTGTCGCCTAATGGAATAAGCGCTTCAATCAGCTCGGGTATGTACTTTTCACAGTGCTCCTCATCCAGTTGGATTTCTTTCATGGTCTCACTGACCACTTCGATTGCGCGTAATCCCAGATGAATCATGAGCTGTTCGCGGCTTTCCACATATCGATGTAACGTAGCGATCCCGATTTTTGCAGATTCTGCAATTTCATTCATGGAAGCATTCGGTTTTTCAATCAGCAATTTGGTGGCCTCGTCCAGAATGGAATGTAGCCTGGTTTGTTTGATTGTTGTCATTTCTTTTCTCATAGGTATTACACCTCTTGGCGAATTAGTCTACAATTGATCTGATCATCCATCATATGATTGGATGAGATTATAAAATTATAGCATACATTCTCACGATATCGCATTCTGAACGTAACAAACCACCTTTTATATTCGTGCTGTAAAGCTTAAAAGCCGCCATTCGGCGGCTCTTGACATCGTTATCTTTTATCTCAGTCCAATTGCAGTCTGGAAAAATCCAACTTTCGAAGTATCGATTTAAACAGGCTCTCATCAATCCCCTGCGTGTTTGATATGCCTGATAAGCGAAGCTTGCCGCCATGAGACACCTTACGGAACATAGGCATCCTCTACCTCAACTTTTCGTTCATTCCCCATCGTAATGTATCTTACGTTAATCATATTTCCTTTCTGGAAATGGGGAATATGTGTGATCGGGATATAAGTCTCTACAATTGTTGGAAAGGTGCGGCCGTCAACTTGGGTTACAGTCAAGTCCAGTCGCACACCTGGCCTTCCATCCATACTGGATGATGTCTGTATAATATCATGGACTATTGCTTCTGCTGGAATTCCGTCCATCAGAATGCTCTTGCGAAGGTGCTGTTTCTCTTTAGTGTTACGTAGCAGTTTAAATACCATAATCATAGTGATCGTGCCTGTTATAAGCCCAAAGACAATAACAGCAACAATAATAATTAATGCGGTCGTCATGATGACCTCCTTTTAGTGAAACTTATGTTAACTACTTCTTGTTTAGATCTCTTATTCCTGCAAGTTTTGTTAATCGTAAAGTCTCCATATCAAAAAAACCGCCTTAAAGGCGGCTTCTTGCTGTGTATGTTCAACTTAGTCTACTTTCGCACCATACGAGCGTACAAACAGAACGGCTTGTTCGCGATCCAAACGTACACCTTTGATATCCAATGATTTCAGATCGATTCCCTCCAAGTTAGCCCCTCTAAGATCGGCCCCTTGCAGCTTGGCTCTGCTTAATACAACTCTGGTAAGATCACAGTCTCTCAAATCCGCTTTGGTGAAATCCGTGTCCGTAAAGTCAGCTTCAAAGAAACGAATTCCTCGCAGATCCTGTTTCCCCAAACGTGTATGTCTCAGATTCGTGTAAGACCAATCGCCCTGACTCAGGGTAATGCCATCCATTTGCGCACCCGAGAAGTCTGAGCCTGTCATCTTGCAGGAGCTGAATTTGGAAGCAAATAGATTCGCACCACCAAAGGAGCAGTTTTCAAAAGCCGATTCGGTATGAATCGAACCATTCATGGAAGCCCCTTTGAAGTCACACTCGATGAAACGACAGTTACTTGTCTCGATTTCCTCCATAGAAGCGTTCATGAATGTACATTGTTTGAAAACACAGCTTATGAGTTCTCCGTATCGCAGATCACGGCCCTCAAAATGTACTGCTTCATATTCCTGATCCTTATATTGATACACTGGTTACACCCCACATTGTATATTTCTCCGTTTTTCTTCATTAAAAGAACTTTTTATACTATACCACACTCCTGTCAAGTACCTGCTTAAACACCCACAAAAGTCAAGTTACTTTTTTTATGAGAAAAATCTGAAATCTAAAAAAAAGACGCATAAAGCGTCCCTCCAGCCTACACCTTTAACTGTTCCGATGTGGGCTTATGTATTTGAAACTCTCCAGCTTGCTGCATTTTCTATTCGTATCAGAAAACATTACACCAGTTTTTTGGACATCCTGTAAATGGACAGCGCAGGTTTATTGATTTCCCCTACTCTTTGGTATCCCAAACGTTCGTATAGCTTAATAGCTAGTAGATTTTCCTGTTTAACCGTGAGCGAAGATTTGGACAAACCTTGTATTACAGCTTGCTCCTCTGCAAATTGAATGAGCTGCGTCCCCACGCCAAGTCCTCTGCTTTCAGGCAAGGTAGCTAATGTTCCGATATGGTACTCGTCGTTCTCTCCTTCTTTCAATGTCACCATGGAGTAGAACTCTTTCCAATGTTGAAGATTATACTTAATCAGGCTCCATTTACGAAGTTCAAACAGTTTGGAGAACGTTGGTAAAGCGAGTTTGTTCATTAAAGTGGTCGGATAACACATGATCATGCCCAGCGTTTGGCTACCCATTTTAGCTTCATAAGCGTATTGGTGACTGAATCGGTTCTGATTCGAGCGCCATAATTTGTTGAATGTTTTTTCTATAATGCCTTTATCCTTGGTACCTGCAAGCGAATATGCCATATATTCAAGTGCCATCTGATTTAGTTGCCCGCCGACTAATGATTGTGGACTGGCTTTTATAATGGAAATCTTATTCATCGCTGTCACTCCTATAGGTAGCTAAATTTGGACTAAAACCTCGCATCAGGTTGATTCAGTGAAATACCCTCAACGATCACATTCACTGTATCAATGGTTAATCCGGTTAGTTGTTCCACGTGCACTCTCACATTGTTTTGCAATTCCCTGCAAATTTCATGCACTTTCGTTCCATAACAAACGACAACCTTTAAGGTAATCTCCAGTCTGGATTCTACCATGCGGATAGCAATGCCATTTTGCAGACTTTTCCCGCTCCACTTTTTGGTGATGCCTTCTACAAGTCCTGTCGACATGGAGGAAATCTCACTGGTGGTATTCGCGATCTTGCCGACAATTTTGGAGATCACATCATCCGATATTTGAATTTTTCCCAGAACATTTTGAATGGACATCCCATATCCTCCTCTTTACACCTGTGTTTTTTGATAGATAATAATATCATTTAATATAAATATAAATCACTCGGAGGCCGATTTCAACTTTTGAATTCAATCGTCCACATTTCTACCTGTACATACCAAAAAAGCCGCGATCACCGCGGCTTCTTCTGGTCATACTATGATATTAGGGGAATTTCAATTGAATACGGATAGGAATGTGAGAGGATAACTCGCTCTCTGTTCTGCCTTCTTCTGCTGCCTCTGTTTCTTCTGCTTGCACGACCCATTGTCTGCCAATTAACGATTGCAGTAATTCAATCTCTTGTGCGGTCAGATGAATATGCTTCAGTGACAGTTCATCTTGAACATAATCCCGATCCACCTTACGGTCAAACCGGAAATCGAGCAATCGCTTCAACCCGTTAATATGCAAAAACTTGAACTCATAACCATGACGTATCGCCTTTTCCCAATCGTCTCCGATATCAGCTGCTGTCTGTAGTCTTTCATCAAAATCCATCGCGGATTCCTTAACCAGAGGCAACAACCGGGAATAGTCTCGACGTTGTAAACATTCAATAATCACTTCACCCGGTTCCCCACTTGTCAGAACATTCTCTACAAGAAGGCCTACAGGAATGGACAGTTGAGTTCGACTCATTGCTCGCCCTCCTCACTCCCGAGATACTGATTAAACCAGGCATTCACCTGTTCAAAGCTATCGATCCGAAGTGAAGGTTTACCGCTTTTGAGCAAACTGTGGTTGGAGCCCGGATAACGAATCAGTTTGGTCTTTTTGCCGTATCGTTTTAGCGTAGTATATAATTCCTCCGCTTGCGCAATCGGTGTCCGATAGTCCTGCTCTCCGTGCATGATCAGAAGTGGCGTCTCAATGTGATGTGCATGGGCAAGAGGTGAGCGAGACCACAGAAATTCAGCGTTTTCTGCCGGATTGCCCCCAATGACGCCCTCAACATAGGAAATTCCGATATCGCTCGTTCCATACATGGACAACCAGTTGGAGATACAACGCTGGGTTACAGCCGCCTTGAAACGGTGGGTATGCGCTACGATCCAGTTGGTCATTACTCCGCCATAACTGCCACCTGCGACACCCAGACGTGATGCATCAAGGAAATCATAGGTAGCCAGGGCATAATCAACAGCTTCCATCAGATCCCGATAATCGCCTCCGGCAAAGTCGCCACGGCATGCTCTGGCAAACTCCTGACCGTATCCCATACTTCCGCGAGGATTGATCCACAGCACAGCGTACCCTTGCGCAACGAGTGTCTGCATCTCATGACTGTATGTTCCCGTATACATCGCGTGAGGTCCGCCATGAATCTGCAAAATCAATGGGAGCTTCCCATTAGATGCGCTTACTGCCGGTGTGGCTAACCAACCTTGAATCGGCCATCCATCGGAAGACGTAAACTCAACACGAACAGGCACATTTATGGCTAATTCGGCCATGAATTCGTCATTTCGGCGGGTGAGTCTGAACATCTCGCCACTGTCGATATCCACGCGATATAACTCTCCAGGATGTTCAGCAGTCAACGCAGCGATAACCAGCGACGTACCATCTGGTGTTAAGGTATACTGATACACATCCTTCTCCCCATTGCCCGTAACAGATTGACACTCTCCATTATCTTGAATGCGGTACACATCCACATTTCCGTTATGCGTCCCGAGCACATATACACCACGTTCCGGATGACGGAAATCCGAGATCGGAGAAGGAGATGGACTTGCTGACTTCATATCTCCCAGCGCGGCGTTACCAAGCTGCATATCTACTTGCGCTGTGATTGGCCTGGGTGCACCTCGATGAAGGGGGACAGAATATAATTTGTTGTGGCTCCCGCTTCCATACTTGCGATCACTGGCGATCAGAATCAACTGTTGTCCATCGAGTGAATAGGAGAACTGGTTTACGACCAGGCTGGAATCCGTCACTTTGAAGAGATCACTTTCTCCCAATCGAATGCTGTATACATCGGTAAAGTACAACAGATCCGCATCGAGTTCCTCATCCTCCACTTGCTTGGATATGAAGGAAAGGTTCTGGCTATCTGGCGACCATGCCGGAGCACTGATATTCCATAGCCCGGAAGTCACCTGCGTGATCTTCCCGCTTTTGATCTCATATACAAACAAATGGCTGTACTGACCGTCCCACCATCCGGAACCTTCCGCCTTCGGCGTTGTTCGTTCGAAGACCTTACCTCGCAGCAGGGGTGCGGACTCTTGATGCACTTCAGCCTTCTTCTGTTGCTCCTCGGGTTGAACTTTACTGGTGAATGCAATGTACTTCCCATTCGGAGACCAGATATAACTCAAAATTTTACGTGCGGGAGATATCAGCATGACCGGCTCTTTTTTATCTGATCCGAGCGTCCATAGTCCTTTACCCCCATCCACTGAACGAATGAATGTGAGCTGTGTTCCATCCGGCGACCACGCAGGGGAGGAATCCTTCGTTCCATCGGAAAGTGCAATATCTTCATCACCATCGAGGGAGATTCCCCGAATCTGTGTGTTATATTCGTTTTTATCCTGATCTATGGTCTGTTCCACATAAGCCACTTGTCCGTTCGGACTGATCACTGGCTGACTGATCCAACGATAGTGACGCAGATCCTCCGGCATAATTGGTCTTTGATTCATATTCATGGCTCCCTTCTCCGTTTATTTATGGGTTGTCTCCGTACGTGGATCAAGCACATCACGTAGCCAATCTCCAAGGAAAATAACACCGAGTACGGTAAATGTAATGGCTAGTCCCGGGAATGTAGCGACCCACCAGCTTGTTGCAACGTATTGTCTGCCATCACTGAGCATACCTCCCCAGGATACATCGGGTGGTTTGATACCCAGACCCAGGAAGCTGAGTGAAGCTTCCATAATAATCGTTGTGCCGACATTCATACCGCAGATTACGATAAAGGATGAAAGGATATTCGGCAGAATATGTTTCAGGATCAATCTTCCATTCTTGGCACCAATCGATCTGGCCGCATGAACAAAATCACGCTCTTTGATACTCAGAACCTCACTTCTCACCACACGGGTGAATGGAACCCAGTTCGTCACACCGATCACAAAGATCAGCGTCGTAATACCTGGGCCAACAATCGCCATTACAACGAGCATGAACAGAATAGTTGGAATTGCCATGAACGCATCACCTACACGCATGATGACAGCATCCAGCCACTTCCCGTAGAACCCGGATACCAGCCCCAGAATGGCGCCAATTATTCCTGACACAATCACCGCACCCATACCCACAATTAAGGAAACCCGGGCACCATATACAATTCGGCTCCACATGTCTCTGCCCAGATTATCTGTTCCCAGCCAGTATTCGGCCGTTCCGCCCTCAAGCCATGCAGGCGGTTTGAGACGGTTGAGCGGATTAATCGCTGCCGGATCATGACTCGTCAATAGAGGTGCACCTATGGCAATTAACACAACCAACAATACAAGCACAGCACCAAACATTCCGGTCTTGCTGATGATCAGTTGTTGCCAGATATAGCGAAATCCCGTTGGTGCACGTCCATTATCTTGTTCCTGTTCTGTACCCGGAATTGGCATTTCATTGCTGCCTGTCATATGATTGCACCTCCTTCTATTCGTATTTGATGCGCGGATCAAGCAGCCTGTAGGCTACATCCGTCAAGATATTGGTTACCACAACGATAACGGCAATGACAAACACCGCTGCCTGTACAATCGCCATATCATGTGTGTTGACTGCAACGACCAGCAATTGACCCAGACCGGGCCAGGAGAATACCGTTTCCGTAATCAAGGTGCCCCCGATCAGACTTGTAAACTGCAAACTCATAATCGTCACGACCGGAATCAGTCCGTTGCGAAACGCATGTTTTACAATGACAACCATCCGGCCAAGCCCCTTACTGCGGGCTGTTCGAATATAGTCCTGGTTCAGAATCTCCAGCATGCTGGAGCGAATCAGCCGGGTCATCTGCGCGGCCAGCCCAACGCCAAGTGTGAATGCCGGCAAGATCAGATGTGACAATCCTCCGCGACCAGATACCGGCAATACACCCAACATGACGGAGAACAAAAGGATAAGCATAATCCCCATCCAGAAGTTTGGCATCGCCTTACCAATAACGGATATTCCTGAAATAATGAGATCGGTAAATGTATTACGTTTGACAGCTGATATCACGCCAAGTGGTACAGCCATAAGTACGGCAAAGAACATGGCGGCTACCGCCAGTTCAAAGCTGGCAGGCAATCTCTCCAGTACAAGCTCTAGTGCAGGCTGATTGTAGCGAAAAGATTGACCAAAGTCTCCCTGTATCGCACTGCCCAGAAACTTCACGTATTGCGTATATAAAGGCTGGTCCAAACCAAGTGCCTGCGTCAAAACAGCACGATCTTCAGCGGTAGCCGTTTCAGGCAACATTAGCGCAACCGGATCACCGGTGACTCGAACCAAAATGAACACAATTAATGAAACAATGAACAGCACCGGAATGATCTGCAGTAATGACTTAAGTACGTATTTGCCCATTCCTTGTTCACCTCCCTTGTTAAGAAAAAGAACGGCAGGAACATGGTTATCCAGTCCCTGCCGTTCACGGCCTATCTTTTCAATGACCGGTGTTATACCCGATGTTACTGCGCAACAGGTGTAATCTCGTCAGCATAGAACATCTCGTCACTGCGCGGCGCGAAGTTCACTTTAGCATTCGTTCCGTATACACCTTCCATTTGGTACAGATAAACGGCTGGACGCTCTTCAGAGAAAATCTGCTGTACTTGCTGATACTCTTTCTCACGAGACGCAGGGTCCATGTTTACCAATGCAGATTGAAGCAGTTTCTCTACTTCAGGATTGTTGTAATCCGACTCGCCTTTTGCTTCTTCCAACATATAACGATTGTAGTTATTCGAAGCATCGAACAAGGAGTTACCGATACCGATCATGAAAATTTCTTTGAATGATTTGGAGCTGTAACGTTCACTGAATGCACTTGCTTCAAGGACATCCAGGTTGATTTTGAATCCGGCTTGTTCCAGCATGGCTGCAACAACTTCAGCCTGTTCTTTGTACTGTGCAGAAACGGAGATAGTCATCTCGGCTTCCCCTTCTGCATAGCCAGCTTCTTGCAGGAGCTGTTTCGCTTTTTCCTGGTCATAGAGTGACGTTTTGTACAATGAAGGATCAGCACCGAAGTTGCCCGGAGTTACAGACGTGCGGGTTACGATACCTGCTCCGCCGGCAATGCTGTCCACAATTCCTTGTTTGTCGATAGCCAGGTCAATGGCTTCACGAACTTTCGGATCAGCCGTGATACTGCCTTCTGTCTGGCGGAAGATCAACTGAAGCACACGCTGGATTGGCGCTTTGACAATCTTCTTGTCTGCTTCGCCTTCGATCCGGGCAATGTCAGTCGACGGAATGGAAGACGCAACATCTACACCGCCAGCAAGCAATTCAGATACGCGTGTAGATGCTTCAGGAATAACACGGAATACCACTTCATTCCATTTTGGTTCACCGTCGAAGTAGTTCTCGTTTTTCACCAGTTCCACACGATCATCTTTGGTCCATTTACTGAACTTGTAAGGGCCAGTTCCTACCGGTTGTTTCAGGAAAGCATCAAACCCGTTGTCTGCAATATATTTTGCTGGCAGAATGCCTGCTCCCATTTTGGACAAACGATTCAGAAGTAACGGATCCGGACCATCCGTGATGATGTCTACGGTATAGTCATCCACCGTTTTAACTTCTACGATGTTTTTGAAATAGCTATATTGTTTGAGTGTCTCGTCTTTGGCTACACGCTCCAGCGTGTATTTTACATCTGCTGAAGTGAATGGATCGCCATTGTGGAAGGTCACGCCTTCACGCAGCTTGAATCTCCATGTTGTATCATCAACCTGATCCCATGAAGTCGCAAGTCCCGCAACTTTCTTCTGTTCACTGTCATTTTTGATCAGATAATCGAAAACGTTGACCAGAACAGCCTCACTGGAGGTATTGTTGTTGTTGTGCGGATCGAAACTCTCGATATCTGTAGCTGCAGCAACGGTCAGTGTTGTACTCGCACTTCCACTACCCGTTCCTTCGGATGCCGAATTATCACTCTTGCTGGTAGTTGTTCCTCCGCATGCGCTGAGAACCATTACGATTGCCAGTAACGTGATCCACATACCTGTCCATTGTCTTTTTTTCATTGTGATTTCTCCCCCTCAGAAGTTGTATTCCTTGCCAAAAATTCAAGTGCTACTGCAGACAACATGCCTACACCATAAGGCATCGCTGTCTCATCGAGATCAAACATGGGATGGTGGAGTGGATAGCGAGTACGCTCCTCATCATTCCCTGATCCTAGTCTGAAAAACACCCCCGGAATCTGTTCACAATAAAAAGCGAAATCCTCGCCCCCTGTGGAGGGTTTGATATAGCTCCATCCCTTCTCCGCATTAACCTGATCACAGGTCTCTGTTAACAGGTCAACCATGCCGAGATCATTCACGACAACAGGGTATCCATCGCCGTAGACGACTTCGTATCCTGCTCCGAAAGAATCACAGACCCCTTTAACCACCTGCTCGATCAAAGCTGGCATCCTTTCACGAATGGCAGGTGAGAGTGTACGAACCGTACCGATCATCTCCACTTCCGGAGCAATGGCTGTTCCCATATAACCTCCGGTGATTTTGCCAATCGTGACCACAGCGGGTTCAAGCGGATCGACCATCCGACTGACGATATTTTGCAATGCGGTGATGACCTGAGCGGATACCGCAATCGCGTCAATGCCCTCATGCGGACGAGCTGCGTGGCCACCCTTGCCAAGCACCTTGATAATCAAGGGATCAGCCGATGCAAACGCAACGCCCTGACTTACGCCCAATGTTCCCGTGTCCTGTCCTGGTGTCATGTGTAATCCTGCGATGGCATCAACCTTCGGATTCTCCAGAACACCGTCCTGGATCATGGCTCTTGCCCCTGCAAGTCCCTCTTCTGCTGGCTGGAAAATAAATTTGATATTGCCTGATTTCGGTCTTCCAAGGCCCGTAAGCAGTTGGGCTGCTCCCATCAGGATGGAGGTGTGAGCATCATGTCCACATAAATGGGCTTTGCCTTCTACTTGCGAGCGGTATTCCACCGCTTTCTGATCCTGAATTGGCAAGGCATCCATGTCTGCGCGCAAGGCAAAGGTTGGTCCATCTGTCTCTCCGCGAAGCAGGCCTGTAACCCCGGTCTTTCCGACATTCCGTGTAACTTCGAGTCCCAAGCTTTCCAGATGCTCGGCTACGATGGAGGATGTTCGATGCTCCTCATAACCGATTTCCGGATGCCGATGTAAATCTCTGCGCCAAGCGCTTAACTGGGCTTGCAGTGGCTGAGCCAGCTGTATTAGTTCTGAACGATTCATTCGCTGTCATTCCCTTCATTTTCATCCGATTCAGAAACCAAACGGGCATAGATCGCGTCAGCCGAGAATTCGATATGTCTTTTCATCGTCTCCCGGGACTTGAACCTGTCATGTGCTTTCAGTGCTTCAAGAATCTCCATATGTACACCGTGATTGACGGAACGTATCCGGTCATCATAAGGCATCAAGTCCAGCGCCGGATTAATTTTGGTCCGGATCTGTCTGACGGCTCTCTCGCAATATGGATTCCCCGACGCTTTGGCGATGGTCAGATGAAATTTCACATCCAGCGCCCTGAACCATTCCCTTGTACAGTCTGGCTCTATACTTTGTTCCATATAGCCCTCAAGCAGTTCCAGTTCGCCTGCGGTGATCCGCTCAGCAGCCAGAAAAGCTCCCTCTGGCTCGATGATGGTTCGATATTCAAACACCTTCAGCATCTGTGACCAATCCCGTTTAATTTCCTCTCTCGTGCGCTTATGCGAATTGGCTGTCAGAGGCAATACAAACGTACCGCCTTTGGCACCCACCCGTTTCTCAATCAATCCTTTGTCTTCCAGTGAAGAGAGTGCCTCACGAACGGTAATTCGGCTTACATTAAAAATCTCTGCCAGATCCCGCTCGGCTGGAAGCTGTTCTTCACTCATCAATTCTTTCAAAATAATGGCTTCTTCCAGTTGTTCTCTAATGAATTCACTAACCTTTTTGGTGGATACTTTCTCAAAACGAAATGAAAACGTACTGGACATCTAAACACTCCGATCTGTATATGGTCTAGACCTTATACCATTAATATAATTCCGACTAAACTTATATGCAATACTTTTTTCAAGTAAATTCATATTTTTTTCTCACCACCTCCAAATTGAAGCATTTTGGCACAAAAAAAGACGCATCTGCATTTGGCAGAAGCATCTTCTCCTTTGTTATTTACATGGGTCATTACGATGACAGAACAACCCTTATCAGTTCCATATCTACATTGAAGCCGGAGCTGCTGTCTATGCTTCATCAAGGTACGTAGAAGCTGAAATCAATTCATTACTGCTGGGATCAAAGCATTCCAATTCGCTCCATTGACCTCTCCTTCGAATTGATAAACTGGCTGATAATAGCCTTTCGAATCATAGGTGTAAGTCAGTTCATACTTGTTCACATTTAGTACGTCCCCTTTTTTTAAGTTGTTATAGATCGAAAAGTTCCCCTTGAGAATTTCTTCGTATGCCTCAGCCGGACTGATAATATCAACCACTCGTACATAAATATTTTTATTCATAGAATAAAATAAATTCTGCGGAATCATAGGTTCTGCTGATGGGACAATCATAATCAGTCCGGTATCATAATCGCGGTCACCCTTTGCGATATCTGTAACTGTTTTTCCGATATCCCATCGAACCGTGTCTCCATTTTGTGTGCTGAATATCGCTTTCTGAGACAATAAGCCATTCTGAATCAACCAACTGCCATACTCTTGTCCTTGTTTGATTAAATCTTCCGGCTCTACAGGAGTGCTTGCTTCGATATTAGATGACAGCGACCATGTACCGCTATTTACGTCATAATTAAATGTATATTCTTTCCCCGCATTATCAAGAAAACTCCAAACTCGGTTGTATCCATCAATAGATATGCTACCTTTCTGATGTAATTCAAAATAATCTTTCATTATAGAGGAAACTCGTTTGGCATATTCCAGGTTGTGAATTTCACTGCTGCGATAAAGAGACACTTTCTCGGCCTCATCCGGTAACTTTGTGTTAAGCGTTACTTCGACTTGATTCATATTTTGAGAAATAGCTGGACGGATGGAGAGATTACCAAGTTCTTTGTTGTAATAAATGATAAAAGCACTAGAAAAAAGCAGCGTAAAAACCAGTGGTATGCAGAGTGCCTTCGATAGTGACCTTACGGTGATCTTTCTTTGCTCAACACTGTCGAGGATCGCTCTCATCAACAAATATCCTGCAATACTGCCGAGTGTATTGTGTAGAATATCATCAAGTTCAAATATTCCCCTGCCGGTGATCATCTGAAAAATTTCGATACCCAGCGTTACCAACAGCGATATGAGTAACACGGGCTTAACGTGACGCGTTTTCATTCCGATATGCGGAAGTATGAAACCGAGTGGTGCGAACATCAACATGTTAAAAATGATGAGCTGGAATTCGCTTACCGACCAATTATTCCATGCGTTTATATAGCCACTGAATAGCTCTAAATTGATCCAACCCTCATAATTAGCTCCTCTGCTAAATGTGGTTAACGTCATGACCATGACAAACCAACCCAAGATCAAAAATGATGCTATAAATTGCCTACTCGTTATGCTTCTTTTACCCCCTCTTTTCCTGTATGCAATGTATGCTAAATAAGTAATACCGATTACAACAACTCCCGCGGCCAATGCAATAGCTAAGATAGGTAATAATCTGCCTATAACTTGTATTAAATCCATTTGTAACCCCTCCATTAATTTTATGTTCATTGTCAGCATCTTGTTTGTTTAAAGTATAATCACTGTTGGTTTTAACTCCTATTTATCTATCTTTCACGAATCTTTCAAAAATGTAAGGTGGCATGAACAAAAAAAACCTCTGTCCCCAACTAACGGGACAAAGGGTTCTGTATCTGTTCTTTTCTATGCTTCGCTAGCGTTATTCAGGTATACAGCCTTGCCTGTGCGAGCAGATTCATAGAGTGCTTCCAGGATTTGAGATACAACCAGCGCTTGTTTCGGTGTGACCACTGGCTCCTGATCGTTCTCAATTGCTTCAATCCACTTTCTCATCTCTACATCCGGCGCACTCTCGCTCTTGCCATCGTAGAAAGCTACCCCGCCTGCACTCAGTTCAATCTCGTTGGTATATAGACGACTAAATTTCTCGCCATTGATGCGCAGTCCGTTCTTCATATCCGCACCTGCTTCGCTGCCGCTCAAGCTACATTTGGCCTCATCCACGTCCAGTGAGTTAAGTGCCCAACTGGATTCGAGCATGATCGTTGCCCCATTCTCCATCACAATCATGCCGAAGGCCGAGTCCTCTACCGAGAATTGTTTCGGGTCCCACGGGCCCCAGGCATTGGCCGCATTTTCACGTTGCGAAAGCTCATGATAGGTCGTGCCCAGAACAACCTTTGGTTGATAGTTATCCATCATCCAGAGCGTCAGATCGAGTGCGTGCGTACCAATATCAATCAGTGGACCGCCACCTTGTTTCTCCTCATCCAGGAAAACACCCCAGGTTGGTACTGCTCTACGTCTGATCGCATGTGCTTTGGCAAAATAAATATTGCCCAGGTCACCAGCTTCGCACACCTTCTTCAAATACTGACTGTCTTCTCTGAAACGGTTGTTGTACCCAATCGTCAGTTTCTTGCCGGTACGCTCCGCTGCTTCCAGCATGAGCTGTGCTTCAGCAGATGTCTTCGCCATTGGCTTCTCACACATGACATGTTTGCCTGCTTCCAGGGCAGCAATGGAAATCTCGGCATGAGAAATATTCGGCGTAAGTACATGCACAATGTCCAAAGACTCATCCTTGAGCAATTCCTGATAATCGGTATAAACTTCGGCATCAGTAGAGCCATATTTCTGTTTGGCTTCATCTGCACGCTCCTGAACGATATCACAGAAAGCCACCAGTTCTACATTATCCAGTTTACTCAGACTCGGCAGATGTTTACCATTCGCGATTCCACCACAGCCAATAATTCCGATACGATATACTTTACTCATATATATTCACCCTCACTTAAGTATTGGTTGTTTCATTTTGCGAAAAGCCGACGGGGTCATCCCCAGACGTTTGCGAAATACAGCATGCAAATAGTTGGCATTATTGAAGCCTGAAGCAAGAGCGATCTGTTCAATGGATACGTTACTTTCCTCCAGATTACGGCACACGGCGCGCAGACGAATATCCTCCAGTACGCGGCTGAACGGCATCTCCGGCTGTACTTGATAGAAGATTCGCTGCAATTGTCTGCTGCTGATATGAAGTTTCTCAGCTACATGCTCCAGCGTGACCACTGTAGGATGATTCGCCTCCATATACTGCACTGCATACTCATAACGATACACCGACATATCCCGAACAGGGGCTTCCGGTCGACTCCCCCCGGTGTCGTATGCTCGCACGGTTTTGAGTAATATGCTGATGACCAGTTGCTTGATCGACGTATAATAACCTAACAATTTCTGATCACATGCCTCATAGGCTTCCAAAAAACAATGCATCGCCCGATGATAATCATTCACCGGAGTAAGCGGAAGCATTCTCAGCTTTTCCATCGTTTCCTCGGATTCAGCGGCTTCCCAGGGATCGACATGTTCCCTTGGCTTGTGAACGATATCCACATGAAGACATAGTTCATCCATGTCCTCTTGGGCGTCCGCCTCCTGATAATGAACGACACCCGGACCAGTCAAATACAGCATACCTTCCGAGAGTGCATGTGTCTGATCATCGAGAATAACTTTCCCTTTTCCTCTCGGGATAAAATGAAACTCAAACTCCGCATGATTATGGAAATCCACAACTCGGCCCGCTGGAAAAGAAGTCAGATGAAATCGCATCACGCGAATCTCATAATGTCCCCAAACCATTGAAATATCCAGTCTCTCCAGGAGATCCTGCCTTTCGAGCATTTTCTCATAAGGATACAGGCTCAAGATTGCACACCTCCTTGTTTAACCTATATAAACTGAACTACAGAATATTTACACTTGCCACTACGATGACAGAATAACCTTCCAATCGCTGTTATCCCCAGATTTTTGATTCCCTTTTTTAAAGGGGGAAATCCGGGGATAAAGGCGACCACTCCGCTTTTTCAGGTTTTTTCTGTCCTCTCCGTTCATGTGTAATATTTAGTTCAATTTATATAGTCCTTCAACATTGAACCTATCCCTTTAACTCACTTAGTGTAATTCTGCACCCTTGCTTGGCAGAGAGATTCGCAGCTTCCATCAACCGGGTCAGCTCCATAGCGATCTGCACGTTTTCGGTTGCATCCGTATCATTTTGTATATGTGCAACCCATTGATTGAATGCGCTTTCTCTTTGGTCTGCCAAAGGAAGTTCAGTCCAGTCATCGTATTGTCCCTGTGCTGCTTTCGTGCGAATCAATAGCTTTTCTTCGGGTGTACCGTATAGAAGTGTACCCTCCGTACCATGCACCTCAATCGTAAATGGAGAATGGCTGTTCACAAAACCAGCTTCAACAACGCCTACTGCTCCAGATTCCGTAAACAAGGTTGCAACTGCATTATCTTCCACTTCTTTGCCTGTAATATATCCGAAGTTCGCGTTAACCGCTGTTACTTCTTGACCCAGAAACAATTTGGCGAGATACATTGGATGGCAACCCAGATCAATCAACGCACCACCCTGACAATCCTTCAGATCATAGAAGTGTTCAGGCAACCAGTTTGAAATTGCTCCATCATGCGATAAACGCGCTCTTACATAAGTCACTTTACCAAGTAATCCCTGGTTAAGCACATCCTGAATGGTTAACGTATAACCTGCATTCAGGCGCGGTAAGGAGACCGTCATTTTGACCTTGTTGGCCTTTACCTCATCAAGGATTCTGTTGGATTCCGCCTGTGTCGATGCAATTACCTTTTCCGTGAAGATGTGTTTACCTGCTTTCGCAGCAGCAGTAATCACCTCTTCATGGATGCGGGTTGGCGCATCTACAATAACGGCATCGATCTCATCCTTGGCCAGCATATCTTCGAGTGAAGCATAGAATGGTACGTTTAAACGTTCAGCCGCTTCCTGCCCCCGCTTGGCATCTTCATCCCACACGGCTGCGATGACTGTATCCTCATGTTCCTGTGCTTGCTTGATGTAATCCCATGCATGAACATGCCACATGCTAATTTTGCCAATTCGAATGGTCACGGTTGTCTTACCTCCATACTATATAATATTCTGACATTCATCTATAAGGTATCACAGACTTAATCTATTTTTAATAGAAACTCACGACAATTAATGTATAAAATTGCGACATGAATTTTAATGTACATTTATACATCGGTATCGTGCACATAACCAGATCGGATGACAAATCTCGTTATTACACAGAATGGCATACTGGAGTGATCAAGAGGATCTAGTCCGCAGAAGATATTCTTTCAATTCCAATAAGACGTTTATTTATTGTTGGATTTACGTCCAAATTGAAGAGAATAAAGAACTGCCATTACAACGACTATTAAAGCCAGTACCAGCAAAATGTTACTGTACACAAAAGCAACCCTATCATGAACAAACGGATTCAAGTGAACAGCAGTTATTCCACCATCAAGTAGCTTACCAATGGCAGCCGTGGATACTGCTGCTGCAATAAAGTTAAACATCGATAACAACCCCATACCAATTCCGATCTCATCTTTAGGCAAAGTTAGTGAGATGGTGTTTGACATAGCAATTTGCATATAAGATTGACCCAGTACACCTAAGGTAAGGAATATTTGAGTATACGTAGGTGACATCCCTACCACTGACGATAGAATAATGAAACCTCCAGCAAGAAGTGTTGATGCGATATACAGTAGAAATGGATTCCCTTTCTCATCCGCTAATTTTCCGCCCTTACGACCAAGAATGGCGGTAATAAGAGCTGAAGGTAACATGATGAGCCCGATTGATGCAGGTGACAGACCATTAACATCCGACAACATGAGCGGTGTCAGGAATGGAATGCCGAAGCCAACAGCGACTAATACAAATGCAATGGCCATCCCTCTAGAATATTGTTTATTTCTAAAGATCGCTGGATTCACGAAGGGGACAGAAGCATAGCGAATTCGAATGATAAACAAAACTAGGATAACTAATCCAGTTACTAACAACCAAATATTTGACTGTGTAAGTGCGAGTAAGAATGTGGCAACCGTTCCTGCCAATAGAATTCCGCCGATGTAATCAATCTTTTCGTTTGTCACTGGCTCATCATCCAAATACTTTCTATACAAAGGTAATGTGATAAGAGAAAGCAGAGGTATTACAAATAGAAACTTCCAATTTAAAGCACTTGAGACAAATCCGGCGATAATTGGACCAAGTGCTGCTCCAAGAGCAGTACCGATTGCAGAGGTTCCCAAAGCGCGCCCACGCTTCTCAGGTGAAAAAAAACGAACAGGAATTATCATAGCCAACGCAGGTATGACAGCTGCACCAGCGGCTTGCAAGATACGTGCAACGATGATCATCCAATATTGTGTAGCAACCACTCCCACAAGCGATCCAGCTGCCAGAATTAATAGACCAAACGTAATTAAACTTTTAATACTGAATTTATCTGTCAGTTTCCCATAGGTTACTGTACCTATGGCATACACAATCAAATAGCCTGAAACAATCCAAGTTACTTGTGATGCAGTGAGTTGGAATTCTTTGCTGATTACTGGCAATACCACATTAAACATGGTTCCGTTCATGACTGAAATGATAAGTGTAAAGACTAGCACACGTAGTAAAAGTGGGCCTGTTTCATTTGTTGTAGCAGCTTTGGTGTTCATATAATTTTCCTCGATTCTTGGTATGCATTGCATTAAATAATCAAATGACAGTCAGTACTTACTATCATTGTGTCGAAAAAAAACTAGGGAGTTAACGCCCTAGAAAATATCCACACACTCTCTTTAATTATATCTTCCAACGAGAGGGTTGGAAAATTAGATCGTGCATCTAGATGATTTATAAATGTACCATAATTCAGTGCCATGAAAGAAAAAGCTTGTAATTCAGGATTCGTTTCTATCAACTTTCCTTTGTCATACATGGCCTTAAAATAATTAGTTAATACCTCCATTAGTTGACGAGGATGTTTTATTGTTCGTTCTCTAAAACCAGGTAAATTATCTTCTTCTTTTAAGCTAATCATAATCATTTTTCGATTACGATTCATAATTTCATGATATGTTCTACAGATCAATAATAAGTCCGTTTGTAGATCCCACACTAACCTTTCATTAAATATCTTTGCCATTTCTTCTGAGTAGTGATAATGGTCAAAAGCTGTTTCTAATAAGTTTTGTTTCGTCCCAAATTGTCGAAATAATGTTTTCTCACTTAAACCAGCAGTAGTGGCAATTTCTTGAGTTGTTACAGAGCTATAGCCTTTTTTCGAAATTAAATCGATGGCAGCCGTCATTAATTTCTCCTTGCTGCTTAATTTTGTATTGTTAGACATCTCAATTCCTCTTTTCAAAGAATGTCAGTTATCACTGTCGTTGATGCTATAGTATCTAAAGATACAAAAATTGTCAAACAAAAATAGACCATTTTATGATTAGTCATAAATGTATCATTTTATCATTCGTTTATTCATCCAATTATCATATTTCCCTAATTCTGCAACTTAGAAAAGTCATCAAAGGGGTTTGAGTAACTATTTTTTTATTTTATTTGATATCCCCATGAGAAAAAAACCTCCTGTCGACGCTACCGTGAACAGGAGGTTCCCAAAGTTATGATATTCAAAAATCAACGTAACGCGTATCCTTGTGTAACAATTTTGAACCCGGATACCGTCTGGCTGTACCCCTGCAACGTGCCCTTAACCCGTTCCAGCACATCGCTCTCATAAACGGAGGCACATTCAAATCCAGGTTGCACGTCCAATTCAACGGGTTGGGAGTTCAGATTATACCAGCGAGCAATCAAATCTCCGGTTTCCTCTGCGATCTTCAGTGTGGAGAACGCCAGTGTCGAACCTTGTGCATTCCACGCCAGCCATTGCTTCGACAGAGGTAATTCCACCTTGTGCCCATCAGCTCCGGCATGACTTTCTTGCTCAAATGTATACGCTAATGCCCCTAGCTGTACAGTCGTCCACGGAATTGGATAGACATATGCGGATGCACATGCACCTGACTGCGCAGCATCACCTGCAAATGGAATAATCGCATATTCCACGCTCTGAGGTCCCAGACATTGGGCTTCCGGTGTTTCAAACACACCCCAATCTCCCAGTTCCGAAGAGGCACGCAGCAGCGTAACCGCAATCGTGCTGCCCTCTTCATGCTGTAAAATCTCGTATTCATTCAGCCCTTTGTTCGCAATCATCAAGCCATGATCACCATTGGTCACATGTACAAACGCTTGCTGATGCTGTGCATTACTTGGATTCACCCATTCTTTTGCCGGTGTATTGGAACGTCTGGCAACTTCAAAGATGGAATCTGCATAATGATCTTCTGTTACCAGTCCCGATGGAAAGAGTGCGCGCAGTCGATGATCCTTGGCCTGATTGTTAAAGTCAGATTTTACCTTGACCATATTACTGCCCGCTTCCAACGTATACGTTGTCGTAATCACAAGCGGAACAGTGTGCTCGACTCGCTGTGCCTTCCGTTCTGTAAAAGGAACCATTTGGCGCTTCTCCAGCTCGAACAGTTGATCTGCTCCGGCAGGAATATCCCAGCGTAATACACTCTCCATGACCACCCGATACGGAGTCTGCTCCACGATCCGCAGGTCTGCCTTCAGATGCTCCGTGGTCAGCGTTGTCTCTCCATCAGGCTGACGGTAGACATATTCATTGCCGATATCACCGGTATTCTCATATGAATTCAATCCCCTGTATACAGCACCGGAGACCTTATCTTCAATCGTTGCCGTACCATTCTCTTCAACCGTTACCCGCAATTGACCGTTCTCCATCATTATTCCCTGCACCTCGATGACGTGGCTCATATCGGGCATCTCAACAATCTCAGCAATCTCTGCTTGCTTCTCTACTGGAATGAGAGCATACGTCTTATAACCCAGAGAAGGTACATCCACCGCCTGGAAAGTCACTCTTACTTTACGAGCCATGTAAGGCTGTCGGAAACGATCCTTCGGAAGTTCATAGCCGAAATGTGCACCCAGATCCTTGATTTCCGCCAAATACGTGCGTCCATCCGAATCGACCAGCTGATACACTGGCAGTGCATCTTTTTCCACCTTCTGCGCAAGTGCCTGCGGATGAGGACCCTCCGGGAAAAATGCTTTGTCCACAATCAGATCCATCTCAATGATTCCATTTCGATTCCACCCACTCGTGTTGAACACAGTGAACAGCACTGCTTCCTCTCCCCAAGCCTCAGCAGGTTGCACACGAATGGACTCAGCAATTGCTTGTGCGCTTTGGGACACCAGTTTCTCTGCAAGCTGTCTGCTCTTCGCAAAGCGTGTCACCATCTCACGGTGAACCTCATCGACACTGCACCCGCAGATGCTATCATGTGGGTGGTTCTGCATTAACATCTTCCATGTATGCGTCAATAGATGATGCGGATAATCTTTTACCCCGGCTATATGGGCCATGGCGGCCAGTGGTTCGGCTACTTTTTCAAGCAACGTCTGCCCCTGCTGATTCATCTGTTTCAGATAAACCCTTGCGGATGCCGTATTCACCAGTGTTCCCCAACCATCCGTGTGCTGACTGCGAAGCTCGCCCTCAATAGCCGCCAGATGCTCAGGGACATCCTTCGTAACCGCCTCAATGTAATCGTCAAAATTGGAGTGGATAAATTCCACGTCAGGGTACAAGGCTGCTGCTGTGCGTAAAGCCTCTGGCAGATCCGTCTGGATCGGCTGATGATCACAACCATTCATGAACAACAGATGTGAAGTCGAGGCGAACTTCTCGGCATCTTCCAGATTTTTATCCCAATATACTCGGGCTTTCTCCGGATCAACCGGAACTTCCATGCCATTACAGTACCAGTTCGCGAACAAAATGCCGAGCACTTCCGAACCATCCGGCGAACGCCAGATCATCTCGGAATAGGGAGATTCGTAACTGTCTGCATCAACCACCGCATTATTGAATCCGGTAGGCTTCACCCCACGTCCAAAGACCGCGTTATGAATGTCGGCCTGTTGTAGGATCTGCGGTGCCTGTCCCATATTTCCGAACGAGTCTGGGAAGTATCCCGTCTTGGATATCACACCCAAAGGTCGAGCATCACGATGACCGATGAGCAGATTACGCAAGTTGGCCTCGCTGCTGGTCAGAAACTCATCCTGTAACACATACCATGGACCAAAATGGATGCGTCCTTCACGAATATAACGGTCGAGCCTCTCCTGCTGTTCGGGCCGAACCTGCAAATAATCTTCACGAATAATCGTCTGCCCATCCAGATGGAAATAGCGATATTCCGGGTCCTGATCAAGCGTGTCCAGCAGTTTATCCATCAGCTCAATGAGCAGTACATGATGGTGTTCATAAGGCATATACCATTCGCGGTCCCAATGGGTATGCGAGATGAGGTGTGCCGTCTTTTTGGTTGTCATGTTGCGTACCTCCTGTCATTAACCTTTGGTTGCCCCGCCCATGCTGAAGCCCTTGGACATGTAACGCTGGGAGAAGATGTACAACACAACCGAAGGCATCGTGTAAAGTAGTGAAAATGCAGCCAATCTGCCGTATTCAACCATGCCGTGGCTGCCGAAGAATTGATATATCGTGACGGATGCCGGAAGTTTCTCCGGTGTCTGAAGCAGGATGTATGGCACGAAGAAGTTGCCCCAACTTCCCGAAAAGGTAAATATCGCTATCGTTGCAATACCAGGCAACATCAATGGTGCTACGATTCGTCTCAAACCATTCCAGATGGACGCACCGTCAATCCATGCGGATTCTTCCAGATCAATCGGAACCGAATCCATGAAGTTTTTCATCATCCAGATGCCATAAGGAAGTGAAGATGCGGTCAGGAACAGCATTGTGGCGATGATGGAGTTTTGCATTTTGAAGAACAGAAACATTTGAAATACCGGAACCATCACGGCAGTAATCGGAAGAGCTGTCATGAACAGAATGGATAACAGGAAGCTTTTTTTGAACCTCATTTCGTAACGGGATAAGGGATAAGCAGCAAGAACAGATACCAGAACAACCAATATTGCTTGTCCTCCCGACAGAATCAGACCCACACCGAATGAACGAAGATTGCTCGAATCCCCGAGTACATCCTTGAAATTTTGAATGGTCCAGGTACTGGGCATTTTGATGCCCTGTTGTGCGTTCGGGTCAAATGAAGCCAGAATGATCCAGAGCAGCGGCAATAAAAAACAGAGCCCTAGAAAGACTAGAATCCCGTACTGGATTTTGCGTTGAAGCCCATGTTTGACCATAGGAATCGAACCTCCTTCATGGTTACACTTTCACTTTCATGGATCGCATGTAGAACAGGCTGGCGATAATACCAATGAACAGCAGAACCAGCGATATGGCTGTGCCGTATCCAAACTGATAGTTCACAAAGGCCTGGTTGTACATGAAGATCGGCAAGGTTTGTGTCGAAGTACCCGGGCCACCACCGGTCATCGTATAGATCAGCGTGAACACACCCAGTGTCTGTAGGGTGACCAACATCATGTTGGTGACGATGGACCCTTTTACCATTGGAATCGTAATGTGTCTGACAATCTGGAACCCGGTGGCACTGTCAATAATCGCAGCTTCTTCAACTTCCTTCGGGATATCATCCAGTGCCGACTGATAGACCATCATTGAAAAGGCCGTTCCGTGCCAGATATTTGCGATAATGACACTCACCATAGGGAAACTGAATAACCAGGAGATTGGACTTGCCCCAAACCAGCCGAGGATCTGATTCAATGAACCATTGTCACTGAAAAAGGCCACCATACAGAATGCCACAACAATCTCGGGTGTCACCCAACCCGCAATAACGATGATGCCAATGACCCGGCGGAACGTCACATTTTTCTCCTTCATTAGAAGAGCCAGTATGAACCCAAGCAATACCTGACCAATCACTGCGGAGAAGATGAGAAAGACCAGCGTGCGCCAGACACTAATCCGAAAGTCCGGATCATGGAACATATTAATGAAATTTTGGAATCCAACAAACTCCAAACTCTTGGCTGCCGCCCCGGTCAGAGCCATATTCGTAAAGGCAAAACAGATCGTCAGAATGATGGGAACAATGAAAAAAACAAGTAATAACAGTACGGAAGGCATTAGAAACAGAAATGAGCCGGGTGCTTTCCTTTTCATAAGTCACTCTCCATTCGAACCGGAAAAAGGGGAGATTATGCCTCCCCCTCCGAATATATCGATATCCTTATTTCTCTTCGATGCTGTCCGCGCCAAGGGAACGGGATACATTGTCCTTCAATTGTGTAATTCCCTCTTCCGGCGTCAGCTTGCCAGAGGCAATGCTCTCAACAATGCTTTGCAATTGTGCGGATACCGCTGCATATTGATCGTTCGCTGGACGGAAGTGAGCCACATTCAAGAGTTCCTGTGCTTCTTTTGTATATGGACGATCCGTATAACCTTCAACTTCTGTGGAATCATTACGTGGACTGAGGCTGCCTTCCGCTACTACACGAGCAGTCGCATTTTCCTTGTTCATCAGGAACTCGATAAATTTCCAAGCTGCTTCCTTGTTTTTCGCCTGTGCAGGAACAGACCAAGCCCATCCTCCAGACATCGTAGTCGCCCCAGGTTCTTCCCCATTTTGTGTCGGGAAGGGTGCAAAACCTATTTTCTCTTCGACGTTGGCGATTGGAGCAGCACCGTTCTCGGCCCATGTTGAACCTGCCCAGCTACCATCTACAGCCATCGCCAGTTTGTCTTGCGGGAACTGTTGCTGGAATGCAATACTGCCAGCTTGTCCATTCAAGGCAACCTGCATGGTCGGACCTGTTTTATCCGTGTTAAACACTTGATCTATGAATTTGAAGGAATCCAGCAGCCCCGGGCTGTTAACGACCCATTTTTTGCTCGTGTCGTTATACAGCGTATCTGCCGTACCATAGAGCAGCATTTCCAGCGTTTGCATGGTAACACCTTCACCGTTTGCTTTGCCCACGATCATATTAAGTGGAGTAACACCCGGCAACTTTTGCTTGATCGTACGTGCTGCTTCGAGTACCTCTGTCCAGCTTGCAGGTTTGAATGGAACTTCTAGACCCGCCTGTTGAAACAGTTCCTTGTTGTACCAGATTCCGCGTGTATCCGAGGTAGCTGGAACGCCGTACACCTTGCCATCTTCGCCAGTAACCCCTGCCTTCAGGTTGTCGATGATGTGTTCCTCCCAATCGGACCATCCCTGAACCTGTGTATCCAGCGGCTCCAGATATCCCGCAGCAGCATCGGATTTGATGATGGATGTATCTTCGGCAATGACATCAGGCGCCGTATCCGGGGATTTCATCTGCAAAACCATCTTGGAGGTATAATCACCCTCACTTGCCAGTACAGGCGCAATGTTAATTTGGATATCCGGGTTCTGCTTCTCGAATTCATCCACCAGACCCGACTTAAAAAATTTCGTCAGAGTATCTTCTGATCCGGAAGAACGGAACGATACGGTGACTTCCTTCTTCCCGTCGCTGGTTGTGCCTGTGCTGGATGAACTGCCGCTTGAACAAGCGGTGGTGAACAGGAGCAAGGACGTCATGGCTACAACGACTGGCATTTTAAATGAGAGCTTTTTCATGGTTCGGTCTCCTTTGTCGGAATGGTCTGAATTCCGATCGTTATAATGTACTCGCAGGTTTCCTCTTGCTCGCCTATCTTATTTCTAACGCAATCCTATTTCTCTACGCGGAATCCGCAATAATCCATAATCAGTTCACTAAAGAGCATGTTGGACCATGAAAACCATGGACGGGTATATTCATGTGGATTGTTGGCCGAAAAGCCTTCATGGGTCAGTCCGGTATCCGCATCCGTCTTATGGATGAGCTGGAGCAAACGTAGTTTTTCGTTGCGATCCTCTGTAGTCAGCCCCTGCATTGATAAAGCGATATGCCAGATGTACCCTTCCGGTGTATGCGGACTACCGATTCCAGCAGCTGCAGTTCCCTCATAAAAGTACGGGTTGTGCGAGGATAGAATGAAACGGCGTGTATTCTGATACACCTCGTCGTTCTCCTCCACATATCCGAGATAAGGTAAAGACAGCAGGCTTGGCACGTTAGCATCATCCATCAGATTGTAGTTGCCCTTACCATCCGTTTCGTACGCATATATGGTTCCATATTCCGGATGTTCAACGGTGCCATAATCCTGAATACCTTTGTTGATCTGTTCCTCCAGCTCCTTAGCAGTCGCTGCCAGCGTTTCATCCTCGAACACAGCTTCAGCAATTTCCTGTAGATATCGAAGCGCCACAACGGCGAACATATTGGATGGAATCAGATAACCATATTCACAGCGATCGTCGCTGGGACGGAATCCCGACCAGGTCATGCCTGTGTAGGCGGTTTCAGTACCTCGTCCCTCTCGGCTGAGCGTATCGGTTTCGGGAGCATCCAGACGCTGGAACGTATAGGGTGATTTTGTCTCATGATGCTGCTCCACTTGCCATAATTGCATGATAATCTTGGCTGCTTTGCGGAACGTATCGTTGAATTGAGTTGTTCTGCCCGTATTCTTCCACAAGAGGTAACTGAGCTGAATCGGATAAGCCAGAGAGTCGATCTCATACTTGCGTTCCCAGATCCAATCATTCATCTGCGTCAGGTCTTGCTGATGTCCTTTTCCACTCTCCGTCTCATTAAAAGCGTTTGCATAAGGGTCCAGGAGAATATAATTCAGTTGCCGTTCAACCAGTCCAGCGATCATGTCGGCGATATCTTCATCCTCTGCAGCGAGAACCAGATACGGTCTGACCTGTGCAGCAGAATCACGTAACCACATGGCAGGGATATCTCCCGTAATCACAAAAGTTGTTCCATCTTCTTTGCGCTGAATGGTAGTCGCCATCGTATTGGTAAAACAGTTTTTAAACATTTGGTTAAGTTCCGGATAATCCGGCATACGTTTGTTAACTCGATCAATCATGTCGTATATCGAGGGGGAAATGTCTTGATCTTCTCTGGGTGTTAGCATGTTGTCCTCCTTATGTAATCTAGTTTGTTAACCGCTTTCATCATCCTAAAACGAATATAATGTTATGTCAATATATTTATTTGTATATTAGCATGTTGTTTTTATTTAAACCTCGGAATAGTATACCATTTAAAATGATTATCCCCTTTTTATCCGCACAAAAAAGAGACCTCGTTCACACGAAGTCCCTTCTTGAACACAATTAAATACTGGCAGCTAAAATCAATCCTTTTGTTTCACCGTACTCGTCGATTTTCCCTTCACCAAGTGGGCAGGCAGAATGACTCTGTTCACTGCCATTTCGTTGTTCTGCATATTTTGAAGCACCATCTCGAATGCTTGTTTTCCCATATCAAACTGGCTTTGTCGCATATGTGTTACACGGCTTCCTTCGGCAGCGTTTGGACTGTCAAAACAAATGATGGACAAATCTTCCGGAATCCTCAGACCAAGCTGATCAGCCGCTTGTTCTGCAAGTAAAGCAATATGGTACTCCGCAGCAAAAAGTGCTGTAATCTGCGGGTATTTCTGTAAATGTTCCACCAGTGTTTCCACATCGCGGACCTCGACTTGAGGATCGAACACACTTGGCAATGTTGAAAGAAAAGATTCTAACCACAATTCCCTGTTCACCAGTACACCTTGATCATGATGTGCCTCAATGATGCCTTCAATTCGTTCTTCAATCGGTGTAGTGTTCGCCGGAGGCTGTGTCAGAAAAGCGATATGTCGGTGCCCGAGATCGAACAAATAATTCATCCCTTCTCGCGCCGCGCCTACATTATCCGTACTGACAGATGAAGCCGGGATGCCTTTCAAGTACCGGTCAATCAGGACAAACGGGAATTTGTTAACGACCAGTTTAAGAATCTCATCGCTGAAATACTCACCCTGTGCCGGGAAAATAATCAATCCGTCCACACCCAGTTCCAGCAGTTCCTGAATGCTCTGTTCCTCCTGCTCCGGAATCCCGAAGGATCTTCTAAGTACGAGAAAACAATCATGCTCTCGCGAAGCTTCTTCCATACCATATAACAGTTCTGTACCATACATATCACTGAAGTTAGTAATAACCAGACCAATGAGCAGTTTCTTCTCTGAATCTTTAACCGCAGCACGCGGAGCAGGTCTGTTAGATCTTTCTTGTAACACATCTGCTGTGTCGGCTACAAAAGAACCCCGTCCCGGTTGACGAACAATTAATTGTTCACTCGCCAGCATCTCAAGCGCCTTTTTCGTTGTAATCCGGCTCACTCCGAATTCATCACATAATTCCTTCTCCGAAGGGACACGCTCACCCACTTGATATTGATGAAGCTGTATCCGTTCACGCAAGGATTCAAAGATCTGTTCATACATCGGCTTGGATGCCGAGTCTTTCCCCAATACAAACACCTCCATAAATACCCATACTTCTCATGTTCTACATCCTAATATATCATGTTATATTATTAAGTTCATTATTAAATTTATTTGGCGTAAATAACCATAGCCGAGTAATCTTAGATGTCAGAGTGATCGTGATACAACAAAAAGCCGACAAGCCCTGATACCTCGGCTTATCGGCTTCTTGCTTAGATGGTCAAAACGTATTAATCATCCATATCATTCTTTGCATAATTAAGGTTGCAGGCCCTCAGCGGAAGGTGGACTCACTTCCGTTCCAGTCTCTTCAGGGCTCGAATCTGGTTCTGGAACGGATTGTTCTTGTGCTGCGCTGACGGACAATCGTCCAGCTGCTTCAGCCTCTACTTTGTTGCCCGCTGCATCCTGAGCACGAATTACAATGACTCCATCCTCAAGAACAAGGGATGAAGGTGTTGTGTACGTACCCGTGTAACGACCTGGTTCAGTTTCCACCATTGGAATCTCTCCTGCCCCTTGGGCATTCAAATTCAGCGGTAACTGAATTCGAAAAGATGCTTGCAGACCAGGTTTACTGTCAAATGAAACGCTGACACTCTCCCCTGATGTGATTCGAACATCTTCAGCTGGCGTAATATTCGTAAGTTCTGGTAACGCCGTTTCCACATAGACGGTACGGGTTACGGTCATTTTGTTACCAGCAATATCGGTTGCTGTAATGGTAATCATGTTCTCGCCTTCATTAACCAATACGCGGTGACTGAAACTTCTGTCTTTACCCACTTGTACGGTTTGTCCGTTGACGGTTACCTTATCGAGGAATTGTTCCACGACATTCCCCGTTACGTGAACAACTTCTGCATTGATGCGATCCCCTTGAGCTGGCGTAAGAATCGTCAACTGTGGTTTAGTCTGATCCAAAATGATGACAACGGGCAGTGAACGGTCGGTTGTTTTTCCGTCCACCACGGCCTCGGCAGTAATCGCATTGATGCCAGAACGGAGTTTCACACCGTATGAGAACTTCCCATTTGCCACAGTTGTCGTACCAGCCAGATCTTTGCCGTTGTAGATCTTGATCTGAGCGCCGGATGCCGGAGATGTTCCCGACACAGTGAAGGTTGATTGATTCGTATACGTGTTCGCTGGTGCTGTGAGCACAGGTGCATTTACCGGATATCTCACAACTGCACGAATCATGTAGTTACCTTCTTCGGCAGGTGAAGTGCTCCAAGCTCCACCTACTCGCTGCCAGCTTCGACCTGCATTTGGACCATCCTCATCGGTAGCGAGTCCCGGAGCGCTGGTTCCAGCTAAAGTCTGTACATACACGATATAGAAGTCACCCGTTACAATGACCGGTTCCGGGAATTCAACGGTTGTCCATTGATCGTTACGAAGTGCAGTACCGTCAAATGGTCCGGCCAGTTGTCGTCCCGGAGCTCCGCCAGCACCCGATGCATCATAGACGGCATATTGGAACGCTGTACCTCCAGGTACAGGCCATTCGGTGTTCCAGAAACGGAATGATGCACCCGTCAGTTGAGCGGTCTCCAGCTCTGGTGTCATTCGAACTGCCCAAGCGTTATCCGCAGCGTTAAAAGCCCGTGCGTTTTCTGCTGTTCCATCATCATAAGCAATTTCCCCTGGAAAACCGATGAATGGTTTCAAAGCAACATTCGCCTCTACCGTACCATTACCAGGTACAGTCACAGTGACGGTTTTACTGTAATAATCAGCCGCCCGGATGGATAAAGTATAGCTTCCTTCCAATACCTGAATAACGAAGCTGCCATCTGAACCTGTACGAACTTCACCTACATTGGCATCTTCCACCACGAGAACAGAAGCATCAGCCAGTGGTTGTCCTGTCCGCTCATCCGTTACTACACCTTCAATCTGTCCATGCGGGATTGCTTCCAGATTAAAGTTGGCTTTGGCTCCACTGCCATCGGTGATCGTTACCTGCTGAGTTCGAGGATAATATCCATATGCCTCAGCTTTTAACGTGTAATCACCTGCTACGTGTGTGAAGCTATACTTGCCTGTAGCTGAATCCGTCTTCACCGAACGTCCGGTTTCCAGTACGGTAACCGTTGCACTTGCAGGCAGGCTTTGTGGATTAACCGAACCTGTTCCTGGCTTTTCAACTTCCGGTTGTTGCTGTTTCGTTTTGTTGAACTCCGCTTTGTCTGTCCGCGAAATTTTGTACCATGGGTTATCATAAGACGGTTTCGGTTTGTCGCTGTTAAGCACAACCGCACTGTCCTCAGTTACTGTCTCAGCAGCAACACCCAGTACACGGAAATCATCAATGAACCAGCCTGTCTTCACAACACTGTTGTCTGAGGTCAGACGGAACCGGAATTGAACTGCATGACCGGTAAGTGCATCCAGATCATAAAATACCGGTGCCCATTGTTTACCGTTTGTACTATGTGAGAATTTGCCCAGTTCTGACCATGTCGTTCCACCATCTTTGGTGACTTCCACATATCCGTAATCATATCCGCTCTCAATCTCGTACCAATGATTAAACGTAAGTGTTCCTTCGGATACATCCGTCAAATCAATGACCGGAGATACGAGCGAATAGTTGGAGCCATTCTCGTAGGTATTGTCGAGATCAGTCGCCCAGACATTCGGTGGAGAAACCGCGCTGGCAGGTCCCGTTACCGGAATGCCGCGTTCCCACTCATCTTTGGTTCCTGAATGAGTCCAGCCATGATCATCACTGCCATCGAAATGATCGATATAGATATCTTGAGGCACCTCTACTGTAATGGAGACCTCATTCGACTTGTCACTTTCATTGCCACTATAATCTAGTGCCGCAACGGTATAGTAATAGGTCGAATCCGTAACCGTAGCTGTATCCGTAAACGTTGTTCCTGTTGCAGTTCCAATGGATTCATAACCTGCACCGGCGGTTGTGGAGCGATATACCACATAGGATTCGAGATCCTCATCGCTCGGACCAGTCCAGCTCAAGGCTACATTGCCCAGAATATCAGCGGTGGCAGTCAATCCTGCAGGAGCTCCCGGTGCAAGATCATCCAATTCTTCAACTGCAAAATCATCAATATACCAACCAGCCTTTTGCACCGAGTTATCACTGGTCAGATTGAATTTGATAAATACCTGCTGTCCCGCGTATGCGCGAAGGTCCACATATTGTTTCTTCCAGTTCCCCCCCGTACCCGTGAAGCTTAACAACTCTTCGAACACATAATCGCTATCCTCGGAAGCGATATATACCTTGCCAAAGTCGATGTTATTCTCCAGATCATACCAGTGTTTGAAAGATAATAACGCACCTTCCGGACTCTCAGTAAGATCAATTGGTGGCGCAAGCAGATATGCATTGCTATTCCCCAGATAAGTGCCTTGCAAGTTGGTTGCAATCACCTTGTCACCGGAGTGTGCACTTCCAGGACCACTGCTTGGTGCTCCCCATACCCATGTACTTCCGGTACCGCCAGTGGTGAAGCCCAGCTGATCTTCTTCAAAATCCTGAAGATATCCTGGCTGAACACCATTGGAGACAGCCACCTTGTATACCTGACTATCGAATCCGTTGTTGCCATAGTCATTCACGCGGATATAATATTCTACACCTTGTGGCTCAATGAGAAATGCCGGAATGGTTGCTGTGTACGTACCATCTTTGTTATCCCCGGCAATCCGATTCATCGGCAGATACACATACTGGTTGGTACCTGTCGTTTTGGCAAAAGCCTCAACCGAGACTACCGCGACATTATCTGTCACATGAGCCGTTAGTGGAATATCGATACCTGTAAAGGCTGAATTGACAGGGGTGTGCGCCAGTACCGGCTCTTCCAGATCATCTCCGGCTGTAACGACTCTGCCAGAAACTGTGCCGATCCCTTCGAGTACAGAACCCACGGCATCAAGAGCGTTAATAATGCCGTGACCGTAGCCGTTATTAGGAGATGTCGGATACTGACTATCTGTTCTCGGCGTCGCTGTATCTGTAATGATCTGCTCCAGCTGATCCACCGTAAGGGAATGATTGGCTTGAAGCAGGAGTGCAGCAAGCGCCGTTGTATGCGGACCCGCCATCGACGTTCCGTTCCAGCCTCCCTCATATACACCACCCGGAACTGCTGAACGAATATTCACACCAGGGGCAGATACTTCCGGTTTGATCTCGTCATATGGAGATGGACCCAGCAACGAGAAGGATGCCAAGTTACCATTGATATCTGTGGCTCCAGTGGCGAAACTTTCGGGGTAGTTGGCCGGGTTCGCAACAGATCCAGGTCCGCCCGGGTTACCCAGTCTCACATTTCCGGCGGAGAATTCCGGGAAAATCTGAGCATCACGCCAGGCTTGCACCATTGGTCGGAACCATTCATCCAGTCCTGCGCCTCCGCCCCATGAGTTGTTGACGACATCCGGTGCAAGTTCAGGATGCAGATTGCCTTCCGCATCCACCGGAGCAATCAACCATTGTCCGCCATCCAGAATAATGGCATCCGTTGTTTCCGGATTGAATATCCGCACACCAATCCATTTCGCACCGGGAGCAACCCCGATCTGATTGGTGCCATCTGCTTCAGAGCCAACCATCGTACCCATCGTGTGTGTACCATGCCCATCTCCGTCCGCAGGAAGTGAAGCATTACTGTGCGGATCATACCAGCTCAGTTCGGGATCAACGATATTGCCCGAAGAATCCAATCCCCGCCATTTGCTGCGAAGCGCAGGGTGGGTATAGTCCACACCGCTGTCCAGATTGGCAACGACAATCCCTGTTCCATCGATGCCCCGATCCCACACGGCTGGCGCATTGATGTAATCCAAGTTCCATTCCACGTTCTCTGTCGCAAGCTTCTCCTTTGCAGCAGGCTCTTTGTCTTTGACTCCGACTGAAGAGTCTTTAGCTGGCGTTTGGACAGCATCTTTGCCTGGTGCCGCATTCGCCGGTTCTTTACTCACTTCAGCTTTCTGTAAGTATCTCGTCTCATTCGGTAGAATCTTCTCCACCTCAGGCAGCAGCGCAATCTGTTCCATGACTTCTTCGGTACTCGTTACTGCCAGTGAATTGACGATAAAATAGCTTTTATATTCTTTGACCTTGCCCAGGTCAACTTCCTTTTCCAGATAAGTTTCCAATGGATACTGTGTACGTGAGGCTGTTTCTCGCAGAGAGCTGACGACCGAATTCCGAACGGACAGCTTTGTGGCTGAAGCCGTTTGTTTGGCGATGGTTGCCTTTTCAAGGGCCTGTTTGGAGACTGCTGCTGTATCCACCTGTTCTTTCATTTTCACCAGATAGGTAACATATTCACTACCCTCAAATTCTTTGGTCAACTTGGCGTTTACTTTGGATTCTGAGACTTTGGCGAGTCCAGATTTCATGTCCAATTTGGATGATGTGGAGTTTTCAGCTGAAACCGGATGAATGATCGAAAATGCAAGGAGAAGCGAGAGCCCCATGGAGATGGGCTTGCGTAACCGATTAATCTTTATCAAACTTTTCCACTCCTTTAACCCGGTTTTTTAATTTAGTCTGGTACATATGCCCTTCTCTGCAGAATAAAACGGTAAAACAACCTTTATTGCGGACGAAATAGATGCTCTGGATTTCACATAAAGCCTCACCTCCTTTACAGGTTGGGTTAGGGAACAATATGGATCAGAAGAGATAACAGATCAGTCTATGAATTTTCACTTGGAGGTTTAGGAGATTGAGTGTATCGGATAAATCATGAGAGTAAACGGTTTGGGTATTTGAGTAATGCAATGAGAGTGAATGTCTATAAGCATTCATGTGGAAGGGTAATCAGGAGCGTTAGCAGAACGCTTGCCAAGGAGTAGTGAATATGAATTTTGATCGTAAATCGAGTGAGTGGAAAACCATTTAAATTACATATAATACTAATTAGGAATTTAATTGGATTTTATTGGTATAGTATAAAGTCATTTTTCGAGATATACAAGCACTTTTATTGAAAAATATAGAAAATAAGCATTTTAAAGGCTTTTATATATCTAATGTCTCTACATGTTTCTCTTTCTTTTCACAATTGCGAACAATTAGTAATTTCAAAAGGTTAAAGCAGTTCTTTATAACTATGACCCCTCTTTCACTTTGTGGTTGCTATCTCAGAAAATTCAGTTCAGGTTACTTTAATATGGAAAATATGGTATTATATTATATGCAGTTTTCAGAGGCATTTGAAAATCAAATGATATATTCTTTTTGAAGGAGGTATTCCTATGTTTAACAATCAATCCCTGCATTTTACGAAAAGGAAATGGAAAACACTCACATCCGTTGTTCTTGCAATGCTGTTATTTGGCATGTCTGTCCTGCCTGCAATGGGCGCATCTCCCGGAAAAACCGTAAACGCATCGGCAAAACTGGCCTACAACCTCAAAGGACTCAAGCATGACCGTGTGGTGCAAAAGGCTTACATCGCAGATAAATACGTGTATGTTACTCAGCGTGTGGGCGGGACATGTCATCTCTCCAGATTACTCATAAAGGGCAGCGATGCTGTATACGTAGATAAAATGACCATCACAAACAGCGGTCATTGCCAAACACTGGATATGTATACGTACAATGGGTCCAATTATTTTTATTTTAGCTCAAAAGCCGATCCTTCCAAACCAGAGAATTGGTCACTCCAGGTAGCCCGACTGCAATACGTGGCAGGCAAAACTGTGGATTATACCGATCTCCATCGGTTCACCTATATGAATTATGCCAACAAAACCGGTTCGAAACTGGGTGAAACCTACCGTGTGGATGGCGGTGGCAACAGCAACTACACCGTTTTTCGTATACAAACGAAGGAGAAAACCGTCACCTGGTCCATTTATGATACGGTCGCATTGAACAAGCTTCCGGATCATAACAAGCAGGTTCGAATGGACAGCGCAGCTGCGGTGAAGGCTGCTGTTACCAGCTTCACACAGTCGGGCAATGCCATTATCAGACCCAACGGATCTTTCCAGGGGGTAGACCTGCTGGGCAAAACGCAAATATTTACATCGGGCGGGGGCGAAGGGGAAACGCCTCAGATTGCCAAAATTTCAAGCTCAGGAGCATACCAATCCCTTGTAAAAATAACGAATGTCGGCAAGCATGAAATCGAGGGCGTTCAGACGAAGAACGGCAACGTATACTTCACCATCGTTACCGATCCGGGAAACAAAGCGAACGGGCAAAAAATATACTACGTTCCCGACAGCACTTTCTAACACTCTCAGAACTTGAAGCAACCCAAAGAGCGCTATCCGGTGAGTAATAATACTCCTGGATGCGCCCTTTTCATATCAACTGTAGTACGAATTAACCTGGTTTATCCGTCCGATTCCTCTTCTATGAAAGGAACACGGTCCACCTCTTAGTCCAATTCTATCCTAAAAACGACAGGTGATTTGCTTTGCACTTTCGTTGTTGTAATGGTCAGAGCACCTTCTGTTCTTATCCATTCGGGTTTATCCTCGAAACCCAAAACTTCGATGTTCTTAATGATACCTTGAAAATGATGAGACATCGCCCTCAGGGACTTTACATGCACAATACCATCCTCTGGATAAACAAGTACCGTGGCATAGAGGTAGCTTTCTTTTACCGTAAACCGTATATCTTCACTCGTAAATACCTTCGTATCCCCGTCCGTGAATTGCCCTTCCTTCACCTCTGTCGGACCCTCGCCAAACGTACGCCAGAATGACGTGTCATAGATCGCTTCCCCATTCACTTCCAGCCACTTGCCAATGCTCAGCAAAATGTCGCGATCTTCTTCCGGTATGCTGCCGTCTGCTTTGGGTCCAATGTTCAGCAGTAAATTCCCGTTTTTGCTTACAATATCGACGAGATCCCGAATGATCTCCTCAGCCGTTTTATAGTTATTATTTTCCGTGTAACACCATGAGTTTTTAGCGACAGCCGTATCGGTTTGCCAAAAATAGGGCTTGAGCTCCGCGAATTGTCCCCGCTCTACATCCGGAACAGCAGAGCCAAACATATAGGCCTCATGTTTATAATTGATGGCTACAGGGATGCCCCATTCTTCACCTTTGTTATAATAATAGGCAGCGAATTTCTTGAGATAGGGTTTGAATGCAACCGTTTGAATCCACCAATCGAAATAAAAGACCTTCGGCTGATATTGATCCACCAGTTCACAGCATCGAATTAACCAGTCTTCCAGATACTCCTCGGTTGGAGGCGAACCATACAGATCATGATGATTCGGCTCGGGCATGGCAGGCCAATAGAAATCCCCACGCTTCAGGGGTTCCTTAATATCGGAATCAAACTCCTTCCCGTGAGACATGAAGAACCAGTGCTCGGCGCGGTGAGACGACACACATAAGGTCAGCCCCTGCTTCTCGTACGCAGCCTTCATCTCACCCAGAAGATCCCGTTTGGGGCCCATTTCATATGTGTTATAGTGTGAGATAGAGCTCTTGTACATCTGAAAACCATCATGGTGCTCGGCTACAGGCATAACATATCTGGCTCCGGCTTGTTTGAATAACGTGGCCCATTCGTCTGCATCGAACTTCTCTGCACGAAACATCGGAATGAAGTCTTTATATCCAAACTCCTTATGGGGTCCATACACCGCAAGGTGATGTTCATAAGCTTTGGAACCTTGAATATACATATTTCGCGAATACCATTCGCTATCATAGGCCGGAACGGAGTACAGCCCCCAGTGGATGAAGATGCCGAATTTCGCCTTCTGGTACCATTCAGGAACTTGAAATGCGCTAAGTGAACTCCAACTGTCCTTGAATTTACCGCTCGCAATCGTTGCTTCGATCTGTTGCAAATATTCGTTTTTATCCATGCTATGTTCTCATTCCTTCCGTTATCGTCTGCATTTGTATTGTAGTTCTACGGCCGAATGATAAACATGCAGAACACTAACTTTTAGATGGACAATACTAACCTTGTATGGAGATGAGGATCATGAATCACCAAACTTTGCTTACGAACTACCTGTCCAATCTGCAAGTTGAATTATTCATGGTCAACTACAATCGGTGCGACACCGATTGGCGGGATCTGGATTACACGCCTGATTACAGCAAGTTTTATTTCATATGCGAAGGCGAAGGTTGGCTCAAGATTGGGAATGAGGAGTATTACCCTACGCCTAATCAGCTTATTTTAATGCCAGAGGGAATCAAACAATCTTACTCTGCCATTAACGACCGTCCTTTTCTCAAATATTGGTGTCACTTTAGTGCAAAGGTTGGGGGGATCAATTTGTTCCAAATTCTGAAATTCCCACATCGCTGTACGATAGATCAACCTGAGTTGATTCAGGGGATTTTCAGCAGCATCCTTACATATGCGAAGTCCGATGAAGTCTATGCCCATATGATGGCCAAAAGTAAACTGACCGAGTTACTGTCTCATTACATCATGAGTCTGGATCTGGATCAGATCTCTTTTATTAACGTGCCTGTCATGGAGAAGCTGTCTGCCATTCTGGCTTACATTGATTCCAACATCGAAGAGAATATTTCGGTTCAGGATCTGGCCCAGATCGCCTACATGCATCCAAATTATTTTATTCGATTTTTCAAGCAGCAGATCGGCATTCCGCCAATCCTATACATCACAGGCAAAAAAATCGACAAAGCCAAGGAACTGCTAACCTGCACTCCGAACACCATTACAGCCATTGCCGAGAATCTCGGATTCAGTGATTTGTATTATTTCTCCAGACAGTTCAAAAAGCATACAGGGCTCACGCCTACGGAGTTCCGCAGACAAACTACGGTTTGGACCTCGTAGGGCGTAAGCTCTGATGCTTTGTTTTTTACGTATTCGAATGAATTAATATGGACATGGCACCTTTACTCTCCAATTGGAAACATAACAGCTCTTCATTTCGCAGTTTAACCTTCACATTGCCCACCTTTTCACTATCGTTGAAGAGGACTAATGCGACAGAACCGTCAATATTTTTGAACGCCACTGAACAGATGGAATGATTACTGGACGCCGAATCAATGCGAACTGCCTTTGGACGGATGAAGGCACTAAAGTGTGCCAAGGCATAATAATCAAGTGTATACGTAAGCTCCTTCGTCTGCTGATTCACTTGCACGATCCCACGGCACGTACTGCGACCAAAACCAGGAACCGCAGGCCCATTCTTCTCATCCAGTGCCATATTCCACAGTACAAAGGACTTGCTGTAATTACGAAGAATCTGAATTCCCGTTCGCATCACATTGGAGAAGGCCTGCTCGAATGGCGGAATCCACTCCCCGCCTGAACCTTCAGTGAAATGCACTTCTTTACCTGCAAAAGCTTCATAAACCTTCGTTTGAGCAGAAGCATCGCCCCCGTACCAATGCCAGGCTACTCCGTCTACTTCCTCACCCGCTTGTTCCAGTACGGTCAGTGGATATTCCGGTTGATCCCAGTTGTGATCGTAACAGAGAATCTTGGTTTGAATCTCATTTTGTACAAAGGCTGGTTTGAGATGGTTCTTAATAAAGTCTGCTTGCGCTTCGGCTGGCATCAACATACCCGGATAGTGCCCGGGTTCATAGAGCGCCTCATTCTGTGGTGTGATAGCATGGATCGGTAATCCATGCTCTGTATACGCTTGAATATATTTCACAAAATATTCGGCATAAACGGAATACCATTCAGCCTTCAACTGTCCCGTAATCATCGATCCGCTCGTTTTCATCCATCCGGGTGCACTCCATGGTGAAGCAAATAACTTCAGTTCAGGATTCAATGCCAGAGCCTTTTGCGTTAAAGGAATAACGTCCTCTTCATCATGTGAAATGCTGAATTGGGTTAATTCTGGATCTGTCTGCTGTTCTGGCATATCGTTATAACTGTATACCGTTCTAGCATAATCCGAAGCGCCCATCGGATTACGGATGACTGACAGTCCGATCCCTTTCTCACGATGGAACAGCCGGGTCATAACCTCATTCTGCTGTTCTTCACTCAGTATTTGATTGATCAGATAGGCGGAAGAATCGGTAAAAGAAGCACCAAATCCGTCCATCTCCTGATACGTTAGCTGATCATCCAGATAGATAGTCGTTGTCTCCAGATCAGGGGCAAGAGGTTTCAATTGATCCGTCGACACGGGTACAAATAGTTCATCTTCACCTGTAGATTTGTACATTTTGAATGTAGTCATAGGATTCTCCTTTGTATTTCTATTATTGAATGCCTAGTTTCTCTTTGTTCAATTTCATCTTTTCACTGCGTACCTTCACAATCTCTTCCCACCGATTTTCACCTAGAAATGACTTGTAAGCAGCCAGTGCATTGTCATACGAGGCATCATCCTTGGAACGCACCATACTGACCAGCGTTGTATTCCATTTCGTATTGATCGCTGACAACGCACGAGCTTCAGGTGTACCTTGATCCGGGCTAATATTCTCCAGAATGAAGTGTGGTTTCAGCTTGCCTTTACCCCACTCCTGCATCTGTTTAATCGCTTCCGGAAAAGCATCTGCACTGAGTGCTTTGTGGCGGTCATGACCAAAGAACATAAATTCACCCATCCGATAATCCTTTTTGAATTGATCTGCGTTATTCAGTTGCATGTCTTTCACTGCTGGCAGTAATTCTACACTACCGTCGGCTTTAGTTTCGAAGGTCTCCCCTTCGATCCCGTAATTCATAAGCGTCTGTCCTTCTTCACTCAGCAAGTATGTGAATATCTGAATGGCCTTGGCCGGATCTTTACAATCCTTGGAAATGAAATTGATCATCCACCCCGTTATCCCGGATTGATTCAATGTTGGTGCATTGCCTTTGGTGCTCTGCGGTCCATCGATAGCAACATATTCTTTGCCTGGATTCGCACTCATGTAGATTTGCAAGTTTCCTCCTTGTTGAGGTGTACCGTCAAGCAGCATCGTCGCATATTTACCTGACTTCACTTTTTCTTCAAAAGCGGTACCATCATCGGCAAAACTGTCATCACTGATATTGCCGTCTCTATACACGGTGTTTAATGTTTTCAACCACGTGAGGTAATCTTCATCCAGATTGCGATCATAAAATTCTCCTGATTCGGTCTCCAACGGAACACCGATGAAATCCTGTAACGTATCCCCGAGTGAACCTGTTCCTTCACCAATGGAGTTGAATCCAAACGGAATCAGCGCAGGGAACTCTTGTTTCATTCGTTTCATCACACTCTGGAATTCTTCTGGCGTTCCAATGACCGGACTACCCAAAGCTTCGTACACATCTTTACGAATGATAAATGCCGTTTTGGCAGGAATGTTACCGCTATCATAATCCTTTTGTGTATTGGAATAGTTCGGGTAACCATAGGTTTTACCATCCGCCAATTGGAACCAGTTCAATGTATCGGCAGCCGCAACTTTATTGAAGTAAGGATCATATTTTTCCGCCAGATCGTTCAGCGGCATCGCCCAGGTTGCAGCTTTTTGGACCACAGGAGAATTGGTGTCAAACACCGTCAGCAAGTCAGGCATATCTCCACCTGCGAAAAAGGTGTTTAACTTGGTATCATCACCCGTGATGAATTTAATATTGATGTTCAGATCCTCTTTGATTTTCTTGGTAACTATGTCCTTGCCAAAATCAGTGTTCCACCAGTCCGCATTGACGTACCATGTCAGGTCGGTAGCCTCTTCCTTTTTATCCAACTGCCAAGCTGGCTTTTCCGGGTCGACCGTATAACGATCTTCAATGGATACCCAGTTTCCTTCACTGGAGCCCCCAGATCCACCGCTGCAACCTGTAATCATAACTACGGCTGTGAGCAGTGTTGCGAGCAATTTAATCCCTTTTTTGCCTGATGCCTTGTTCAACTTCAACATGTTTTTGTTCCTCCTCAAAATGGGGTATTTAGTTCTCCTATTCCTTGACCGCTCCGAGCATCATTCCCGAGATAAAATATCTCTGAACGATGGGATAGATCAGCACGATTGGTAGCGTAGTAATGACAATGGTGGCCAACTGCACGCCTTTGGTCGTTGTTTCAATCACAGCCGAACCTCCAACATTTTGCATGGATTGGGTCTGGGACTGAACGATAATCTCATACAGCATCATCTGAAGTGGATACAGTGACTGATCGGTAATATATAACTTGGTCGTCATGAAGTCGTTCCATTGCCCAACGCCATTGAATAGCGCAATCGTAGACATGGCAGGCATGGAGAGCGGAATGAATATTTTCAGGAAAATATGCCAATCCCCTGCACCGTCAATCTTGGCCGATTCTTCCAGCGAATCCGGGACATTTCGGAAAAAATTCATCAGGATGACGACATCATAGAAGCTGAATAACGCCGGGATAATGTACACCCAGAAGCTATTAAGCAAACCAAGTGATTTGATTAACAGATACGTCGGGATCATACCGCCGGAGAAGAACATTGTAATAACACCCATGGCAACGTATAATTTACGGCCTTTTATGTACTTTTTGCTCAGACCGTAACCAACCATGGCACAGAAGAACACATGTGTAACAACGCCAATCGTTGTCTTGGAAACCGATATGAAGAAGGCCTGCCAGATGCCCTGATCGTTGAATACAGCTCTGTAATTCTCCAGCGAGAATTCCGGTGACCAGAAGATGAATCCACCTTCCGCCAGCGCCTTGCCTGAACTAAAGGAAGAGATGATAACATTCCAGAGCGGAACCAGAATAACGACCGTACAGATGATTAACAAAATCATGTTTAAGGTATCAAAGATCCGACTATCGAGATCTTCTTTTGCCACCTTTCCATTCACGCGGGATGCCTCCTTCTACAACACAGATTGATTATCGTTTAATTTGCTTGTGATTTTGTTCGCCGTGACGAGTAAAATCACAGAGATGATCGAGACAGCCAAGCCAACGGCCGTTGCATATGAAAAGTCACCCTGAGACATACCCATACGATACACGTACGAGTTAATGACTTCCGCTTTGTCGCGGTTCTGGGAGTTCATGAGAACCAGGGTCTGGTCCAGATTAGACCCCAATAAACCGCTTACAGTTAAAATCAGATTTAAGCTGATAATTGATCTCATATTAGGCAATGTGATATTCCAGATCTGTCTGAGACGGCTTGCACCATCGATTTTGGCAGCTTCATAATACGTAGGATCAATCTTCGCCATGATCGCCAGATACAGAATGGTTCCCCAACCTGCCTCTTTCCAGATATCCGATAACGTAGCAATCCACCAGTACTTGCCTGCATCCAGCAAGATGTTCTGCGGTTGCGAGATCACTCCCAGACTAAGTAGTAATTGATTAAATAAGCCCGTTGTTGAAAACCAGGTAATCAGCATTCCCCCCAGTACGATCCAGGACAAAAAGTGGGGTAAATATGAAACCGTTTGCACAAACTTCTTGAAGCGTCCGCTGTTTAACTCGTAGATCATAATCGCGAGAATGATGGGAATGACGAAGCCTATACCTAGTTTCAAAAAACTAATCCCCAGTGTATTCACGACTGCATCCCAGAAGTATTTGTCAGACAAAATGATTCTGAAATTATCCAGTCCTACCCATGGAGCGGTAGCCAGCGTATCAATGACCGTGTAATTTTTGAAAGCAATCGTCAAACCGTAGATCGGGATATAACAGAAAATAATCATAAAAATAATACCAGGGATAATCATCGATTGAATCTCCCATTGTCTTCGATAATCTACTACGAATTCTTTGATCCGTTGTCCGATGGGTTTCTTTCCATTGGGATTGATCGCATTTTTACCGGTTGATGTCTCTACGGATGATGTCTCTACGGCTAATTTATCCACGTTCTTTTGCTCCCCTCCATCTATTTGTTATAAAAACGTTTTTATTTTTTAACATAAAAACCCCCTTGGCTCACATCTATATATTTTTAACTATACTTTTACACAAGAACGAAGAGGACAGAAACAACCAGAAGAAGCGAAGCGTTCGCCTGAAAGCTTTCTGAAAGAAAGCTACATCGGAAGCATACGCCATCCCTGGATTTTCCCCTTAGTATAAGGAATTCAATAAAAATCTGGGGATAACAGCAATCGGAAGGTTGTTCTGTCATCGGAGTGCCAGTGTAAATCATTCAGTTGAACATATTTGTACGTTAATCTTTCCGGTCGATCTTCACATGGCTTGAACCTCTCACCACCAGCTCACCCGCCAATTTCTGTGCAGCCCCTTGTTCTTTCTCCTTGATCATACCCACCAGTTGATTGATGGCCAGGATACCCTGTCTTGCAATTTGATTTCTTACCGTTGTAAGCGGTGGAGAAAAATACTGTGCGATATCAATATCGTCAAAACCCACGACACTAACATCTTGAGGCACTTCAAAACCCTCAGATTTCAACGCATGCATACAGCCAATTGCACTCAAGTCATTCCCTGCAAGAAATGCATCAGGCCGCTTGCCGGGATGTAAATGAAGAAAAGATTTTATCGCACTATACGTGCTCTCCTCCTCAAAATACCCTTGTATAATGTAATCTTCATCGATTGGAAGCTGGTATTCACGCAAGGCAGCCAGATAGCCATCTCTACGCTGCACACTGTCAAACATCGTGTCCACGCCAGAAATATAAGCAATGTTCTTGTGCCCCAGCCCAATTAAATACTTGGTTGCTTCGTAAGCCGCCACGTACGAGTCAAAAATGACACTTCCCATGGTATCACTCTGATAGACCCTATCCAGAAAAACAGCCTTGATCTTGTCTTTCTCCATGGCGATAATATCTTGCTCATCGATCCGAAGCTCTTCGTAGATAATGACGCCATCCACCCGCCGACCCAGAATATTACTCATAATAACGTGTTTATCCTTGGTCACAAATACATTCAGCCCGTACCCCAGACGATCACATTCGCGAGACATCGACTCGACAAGCTTATAGAAATACGGACCCGATACACTTGTCGTGAAAAAGCCCAACATTTTGGTTTGACCTGACTTCAACAGCTTACCGTTCAGGTTGGGCACATAATTCAATCGCTCTGCCACCTTGAGAACATGCGATTTGGTCTCCGGGTTCAAGACATCCACACCATTCAAGGCGTTAGAGACCGTTGATATGGATACGCCAGCTTCCCTTGCTACATCTTTTATCGTTATCTTTGCCATAAGTTTTGTTCCTTTGCTATAAAAACGTTTTTATAATGTTTAAACTAACATGAAACCGTTTTTATGGCAACATTTTAATTTGCGAGTTCAGGCATCATGTCCTTTATCGATAGTTATATGTCACTACGGGCGCAAAAAAACGGCTCACGTATGAGCCGCCGTTCATGAAGCTTTAGCTTTCTATTCCTCATCCTGAATATACATGGAGTGAATCTGTTGCAGCTGCTCTTCCAGACGTTCCAAGCGAACAAAACGATCCGCTCGAATATACTCCTTCTGCTCTACAATCATGATCATTGTTGGAACGGTAAAAATAAGAAACTTGGATGCAACCTCTTCCACTTCGTTAGCATCAATGTGAGCCAGGTATATCGATGGATAAGGTTCAAGTAACGCCCTGATCTTGGGGAGTAAAGCGTGACATACACTGCACTCTGGCCGAGATACATACAAAAAAAACAATTCATGTTGTTGAATCGCCTCTTCAACCATTTCTATGGATGTTAACTCATGAATATCTTTCATAGAAGCTCAGCCCTTTCCGTCATTCGATGACTTGCTCACCTAAACCTTTTCTTTTCAAGTATAGCTTATCTGCGTTAGAATTAAATGGAATATATCCCCATATGAAAGAGGTTATGGTATGAAGAAATCATTCTTGGTTCTGTTCACTGCCCTGGTTGTTGTTACTTCCTTCTCGGCGTTTACACCTGTGTCGGATGCCTCTGGCGATATTGGCGTAAGTCTGCTGTCTGATCGTCAGCAAGGTACAGTGAAATAAAACTCGCATAGAACTCAGCAGGCGACCTGTTCGGATATGATCCGTAGTTGGTCGCCTGCTTTGATTTTTCTTCTATTGGATGTTTACTTCCAATCTCTTTTCCGAAAATAGGATTCGAATACGAAAGTTCCAAAAGGCAATAGACCGGCCAGTCCACCCATCAGCCAGCGCGTGATTTTCCACTTTTTAACCACAGCCAAATGCACAAGCGCAATAAGGTACAAAGGAAATAAAATGCCATGAATCATGCCCATTACGGCCACAGCGGAAGAGATATCTGCAAAATATTTCAGAGGCATAGCAATAAAAATCAATAGAAGTAATGATACGCCCTCCCATATGCCCGCAATTCTGAATCGGCCTGTCACTGTCTTCATAAAGTCCATTCTCACCTTTCCCGCAGATCGTTTGTGAAATATGTAACTTGTAACATGATACAAAAACTTCACGCCACATCTCTATACAGATATGTCATTCTGAAGCTCATCTTCAGTATAACGTATGACTTCGATTCGAAGATGCTTCAAATTTGAATAATTATTGAATCCATAAAACCAGATTCCCACATCAGGTCTTACGGATTCAAGTCGTCTCACGCTCAATCAGCTGATATGTCAGCTGCTCTGTCTTCAACTCCGTTTTACCCAATACGGCCCACAATTGATGAAAAGCCTGGGTGGCTTGCTCCGCAATCGGATTGTGTATGGTCGTGATTCCGAGAACACGGGAAAGCTCGATATCATCAAACCCCACAATGGCGAGTTGTTCCGGCACCTTAATATTTCGTCTGCGTGCTTCACTCAGAATGCCGATGGCTGCATAATCATTCGAACATAATACGGCCTGTGGAAGTTCTGGTCCCTCTGCCATTCTTCGCATTGCTTCTTCGCCATCTGAGGAGCTAAATACGGAATATTGATACGCTTCAGTCCACACTTGCATACCTCTGCTCTTCATGAAAGATTCATAGGCTTCACGGCGGCTCTGGGTATTCAGACTTTCAGCCCTGCCAAATGCATTGGCAATTCGGGTGTATCCTCTTGATACCAGATGCTCCAGAGCTAACTTATACCCTTCTGCCTGATCCATAGCGACAGACGGAATCTCGTCATTCCCCATTCGCTGCCAGGAGACAATGGGGCCATAATCGCAATATGCCTTCAGTTTGCGAGGGTCATTGACACAAGCAATAATAACTAGCCCATCGACTCGTTTACTGCGCAGATCTTCGAACGCCTGCAATTCAATCTCCGGATCTCCACGGGATGTATAGATAATCGTCTGAAACCCAAAATCCATGGCTGTATCAATGAATTGATTCATGAATGTAAGAATGATCTCACCTGTGGTAGAGGTCACAATTCCAATCTGCTTTGTTTGCCCTGTAGATAACGATACCGCATTCCGGTTGGGAATATAATTCAACTGTTTCATAATATCCGTTATGATCTGTCTTGCTTCATCACTAACATGCGGAGAATGATTAATCACGCGTGACACTGTCGCTTTTGAGTAACCGGACCGCTTCATAATTTCATCGAACTTGGACATCGGAGACTCCTTTCTTGCTAACGAACTATATAAGTTCAACTAAGATTATTTACACTGGCACTTCGATGACAGAACAACCTTCCGATCGCTGTTATCCCCAGATTTTTTGATTCCCTTATCTTAACGGGAAAATCCGGGGATAAAGGCGACCGCTTCGCTTCTTCTGGTTATTTCTGTCCTCTCCGTTTTCGTGTAAATTTTAGTTGAACTTATTTAGAATAATAGTATGCCTTAATTTGGGGTCAAAAGTAAAACTTGACGTGTAACCCGTTACAACGTTTAAGCTTTTTTTATGTTATACATGAATCATCTTAATATCAATTTGATGAATGGAGCGATACACATGAGCAACTCGCAAAATCAAACCTATCAATTTCCGCAAAATTTCCTGTGGGGTGGCGCAATTGCAGCCAATCAGGCTGAAGGTGCATACAATCAAGGCGGCAAAGGATTATCTACACAGGATGTAGCTCCCAAAGGCATCATGGGTCCAATCACGGAAGAACCCACTGAAGATAACATGAAACTGATCGGTATCGATCTGTATCATCGTTACAAGGAAGATGTGAAATTATTCGCGGAGATGGGCTTCAAAGTATTCCGCACTTCCATCGCCTGGTCCCGGATTTTCCCGAAAGGGGACGAGCTGGAGCCGAATGAAGAAGGATTGCAGTTCTACGATGATCTGTTTGACGAGTGTCACAAATACGGGATCGAACCACTCGTTACGTTATCCCACTATGAAACACCGCTGCACCTGTCCAAAGAATATGACGGCTGGGTTAACCGGAAAATGGTTGGATTTTATGAGCGTTATGTAACAACTGTCTTCAATCGTTACAAAAACAAAGTAAAATACTGGCTTACCTTTAATGAAATCAATTCGATTCTTGAAGCACCATTCATGAGCGGTGGCATCTATACGCCGAAGGAACAGCTAAGCAAGCAAGATCTGTATCAGGCGATCCATCATGAGTTTGTAGCCAGTGCTTCCGCTGTGAAGCTCTGTCATGAGATCATACCTACAGCACAGATTGGTTGTATGATGCTCAGCATGCCTACCTACCCGCTAACACCGAATCCAGACGATATGATCAAAGTCATGGAATTCGAACATAGCAACTATTTCTTCGGTGATGTACACGTAAGAGGTCGCTACCCTGGTTATATGAAACGTTATTTCCGTGAAAATGGGATCGAGATTCAGATGGAAGCTGGCGACGAAGAAATGCTGCTGAATACGGTAGACTTTATCTCTTTCAGTTATTACATGAGTATCTGTCAGACAGCAGACCCGGAGAAACAAGTCGCAGGTGAAGGTAACCTGCTTGGGGGTGTACCTAACCCTTATCTGCCAGCAAGTGAATGGGGATGGCAGATTGACCCGCAAGGCTTGCGTTATGTGCTTAACATGTTCTATGACCGTTATCAAAAACCACTGTTTATTGTAGAGAATGGTCTTGGCGCTGTCGATGAGCTGATCACGGGTGCTGACGGCGAGAAAACAGTCGAAGATGACTACCGAATCCAGTATCTGAATGATCATCTGGTTCAAGTTGGTGAAGCTATTGAAGATGGCGTTGAAATTATGGGTTATACATCATGGGGTTGTATTGATGTTGTCAGTGCGTCTTCTGCCCAGTTGAAAAAACGTTATGGCTATATCTATGTTGATCGTCATGACGATGGATCAGGAACACTCGAACGTTACCGCAAGAAATCCTTCCATTGTTACAAAGAAGTGATCAGCAGTAACGGGAAAAGTTTGCAGCGTTAAGGTTTTTTAAGCAAATGTAACAGATACATCCGTCAATCCCCCAGACAAATCACATGAATAAGTGTCGATTGTACGATACCTTGGCATGTTTTCTGTCTGGGGGATTTTATTTAAAAATACTCTATCTCTTTAATGATTCTAGCAGGATTGCCACCCACGATCATATTATCCGGAACATCCTTCGTAACCACCGACCCAGAAGCAATGACCACGTTGTCTCCAATGGTAACCCCCGGATTAATAACGACTCTACCACCAATCCATACATTATTGCCAATCATGACTGGCTTGCCATATTCTGCACCCGTATTGCGTTCATGCCGATGGAGCGGATGAGCAGCCGTATAGATATGTACATCAGGCCCCATTAAGCAATGGTCAATATTAGGTTCCATGCTCAAGTGTTCCCCTGGTCATCGCTCCCTTGGTACACAACATGTATTTCAATATTAGATAACACTTTTTAAAATTCTTTTAATTATAAAGATTACCATGAATAAAGCAAGTCTTCGTATATATGAAACTAGCTTAATCTCCTCTCGCGCACTCTCGAGATACAGCAAAAAACCTCTACACCCAATTGTCTATGGGAATGCAGAGGCTTAAGCTTTTGTCCAATTTCTTTATTCTAGGCAACCGCCTGAACAGTTTTTTCCTTGATGCTAATGGCGTAGATAGCAGAGACCAAACCAAGCAGAATCAGAACAGAACCAACCCATCCGGTGTTCAGAATCGATGAATGATCAATCACCATGCCGCCGATATAGGTACCCAGTGCAATACCTGCATGTGCAATACCTGAATTGGTACTGATTAGCGTTTCGGCTGTTTCCGGCGAAGTTCTGATAATGAGACTATTCTGAACGGGTGTAACCGTCCAGCTCAATGCACTCCAGATACTTAACAATAGCAAAAAGGCGATCAAAGGCAATCCTACGCTGAACGGAATGACAGCCATACTCACGATAAAGGGAATCAGCACAATGACAATCGCTTTAGCAGGGTGCAGACGATCGGATAACATGCCCCCGATGCCTCCCCCTGCGACAGCGGCGATCCCAAACATCATATAGATAAAGGTAACCATCGTCGCGCTGGCACCCAGCGTTTCTTGCAGAAAGGGTGTGAAATACGCATATAAAGTCAAGTGACCTGCAAGCACAAGCAAAGTCGTAGCATGGATCGCCAACATTTTTGGATTCCACAGAGCCGTAAGTTGTTTCTTCAGGGATACAGCAGGAATAGGCTGCACACGGTCCATCGCAATCCAGATCGCTACCATAACCACTGCGGTCAGAATAGCAATCAACATAAACACCTCACGCCAGCCTGCCAAGTTGCCTACAAAGATACCCAGAGGTACACCCAGGATAAGCGATGCACTGCCTCCCATGGTAATGATCCCCACCGCGCGTCCTTTATATTGTGGTTCCACAATACGCGTTGCAAGAGTTAGGGAGAGTACAAAAATAAGTGAGCCCGTCGCGGCTCCGAGCGCTCTACCCGCCATCAGCATGTAGAAGCTGGTACTGAACGCAGAGATCAGATTACTGATCAGAAATACAAACAGCGTACACATATATACTTTTTTACGTTCAAATCTGGCCGTCATATTTAATAAAATCGGCGCAGACAACGCATAGACAAGTGAGAAAATAGAAATTAAATACCCGGCCTTCGCCAGGGAAAGATGAAGATCCGTAGCAATCAGGTCCAGAATGCCGCCCAGGATCAGTTCAACGGTTCCGACCACAAATGCTGCGATAGCAAGCACATATACTTTCTTATTCATGTTGAATCCTCCTCGAAAAGTTACAACTACGATAGTAACCTATAAACATGAAAGTTTCAACACTTATTTTCATGATCATTTTCATAAGAAGATATAACAAAAAAACTATTCTCCGAGAGAATAGTTTTAATAGATCAACCTGGTGAGCAGTCGCTCGATTTCAGCATCCTGTAACAGTTGATCACCGTATTTTTTGGTAATTTGAGTGAGCGCAACATCATGATAGAAATAATCAGTCATCGCTTTGACAATCGGTTTGGACAACGTCTTGATGGCTCGCCATGAATCGTGCTCCACACCGGCAAATAGCAGATAGGCATGATCCACAATGAGCAGCTGTGAAGGTTCAGGCGCGTCAAGCAATGGAATCAACGAGTATTTCCGGGTTAAGGATGTCTCCATTCCCCCAACAGCAAGCACTTCAACGTACACGCCCTGCTTTTCCTTCTGTTCCAGCAGTTCACAATATTTCTCCATTCGCTCATTCCATGCCAGAAAAAGAATCGATGAGTCTGCTTCCTCGATAAGCTGTTCAATATTCGATGCGATGGATGATTCATCTTTTAACGTCCAGATATGCTCGTCCGTGAATGTACGTTTGATTTTGTAACGCTTCAGTTCCTCAATATCTTTCTCAAAATCTGCCTTAATTTTATGAATAATGGACTGAAGATCAACGGCCATATATAATTTTTTCTTCCCATCCATCGTTGTTAGCACCGTTCCCTTGTCGATCAGCCGGTTGAGCACTTCATAGATCTTGGCTTTGGGGACGTTGGAGTGATTAACAATGGATGTGGCATCAAGCGGTTCATCCTGTGCAAATATAGCCTCATAGACCTGACTTTCATATTGTGTAAAACCGAATTTCTGCAACATGTCTGGATCGGCGCATCCCTTCTTATTGTGTCTGGTCTTTCTAGTTTAGACGGCTATACTGCCCATGTCCAGTATGTCCCAATTGATCTTGGTGAAAGTCGTATCGCAATAAGCATTATGGATATACCTCAAATAAAATCACTTCCCAGTGGTTATATTAACATCGGGAATACACATTTAGCTTGTGGAAGGAGCTGTGAGTTTGAATGGAAAGCACTCAAGATTTTGTGAAAAAAGTTAACGAAAATGCCGAAAAAGCACGCCATAACAAAAACAATGGTAAAGGCACTCCAGGGGACAAGTTGCCATCGAAGCAGCACTCGACGAATAAGTAAGCAAAACATCGACGAACTGGGAAAACAGTATCTCATCATTGATTTAATCGTTATATCCGTCTGTTTATTGAACAGCATGTCTTCCGTCTAGCACACTTCCCTCTACTTTTCATCTACTATTAAGAACCTTTAATAGAAAAGAGATGATTAGGATGGCTCGTGTCAATGCTGTTCCACAACCGGATCTGGTATTAATCTATTGGTCTAGAAATCCGCTCATTCCAGGTTCTGCGCGCAGAATCCAAAGTGTGCGTGTGATTGGTAATACGTCTCCATGTACATTCACACTGGTTCCCGGTGCACGACTGATTAATGCACTGAACTGCTTGCTGGACAATGATATTGGATTCAAAGTGGTATACCGCTACAAAACGTCTGAAATCAGTGGGGTTCTGTTATTGAAACGCAGATAATCAGAATCAAAAAATGGTGCTTCTCCTTAGGGGAGCGCACCATTTTTTATTTTTTTATTCTTTGATCCTATGAAATTCAACCATTTTATTGATTAGCTGTGATGGTATCGTTCACTTCTTGTGTGATCTGATCCCCGCCAAGTTTCTTCCAATTGGCTACAAAGTTATCGAACTCGTCAATCGACAAGTTACCATAGATGATTTTCAGAAACGTCTCGGCTCTCAGTTTATCGAGTGTTGCCTGTTTGGTATTCATCGTTCTCGTTGGTGCATAGATGAATTCATTCATGACAATCAGGTCATGATCCCGATAATATTTAATCACACCTTGGGAACTCTCTGGGCCAAAGATACGCTCCATATGCCACTTATCGAGATCCCCATTCCGATAATCCATAATATCGTCATAGAACAGCTTCGCTTCGAGTTCCAATCCAGAGGTATCTCCTGTTTTGAGCGCCTGCTCCACTTCATCCTGTGCTTTCACATTTTTGTTGGCTGGCAGGTTGGAGACTGTCGCATTATGAAAACCAAGACCTGTCAGTCCATTCAGATAAGCAGCCCGTTCTTCTTTGGCAGACTCACCGAACATTTTTTCAGCCTGGAAATTGAGCAGCTTGATTAACGCTTCCGGATGCTCATAGCCTTTGCGAACGGCAAATATACCGCCCAGACTAAGATGATTCTGTGTTTTTGCTGGCTGATCATCTATGGATTGAACCGGGTAAGGCATCCAGTCGATGTTCTTGTCTTTTTTAATCATACTGCTAACCTGAAAAGGCGCCCATTGTGGCAGGAAGAACATGCCTGACTTACCTGCATTCACATCCTCCATCATTTTAGCAAAATCCTTCACGCCAAATTCGGGATCAAGCACACCCTTCTGATACAGAGTCTGAAGCTCACGCAATCCTTCCTTCACTTCCGGTTGGATCGTTCCATTCACGACTTGACCTGAAGCATCCTTGATCCAGGTTTCGAGGTAACCATGATAGCCGAGCAAGAACGCATTTATAGGTAAATCTTTGTTCAAGGCAATCCCATACGTGTCATCTTGGCCATTTCCGTCTGGATCTTCGAAGGTAAAGGCTTCTGCAATCTGGATAACATCTTGCATGGACTCGGGCGCTTCAAGACCAACCTTTTTCAGCCAATCCTGGCGTATCCAGATCATATCCGAGGAATCCAGCGAGCCTGGGAAACTCACCATGGCGTATATTTTCCCATCCTTCGTTACCGGCTTCAAGCCCGCTCCATCTTCAGCGGACATGAACTCCTTAACCAGTTCGGATGCATACTTGTCATATACTTCGGTCAGATCCTCCAACATTCCCGCTTCATGCAGTTGTTCGAATTGAACAGCACTCACTTTCAGTACATCCGGCAGATCACCACTCGCCAGCGTGACATTCATCTTATCGTTATAATTGGCATCCGGAACAATCCATTCGTACGTTACATCAATACCGAGTTCATCCTTATACCCTCTGGTCCATATGTTGTTGGCGTGTGTATCTCCTTGGGCGAGTGATTCTTTCCCCGTTTCATTCATGGTAGATGTCAATTTAATGGGTGGGTCATATTTTGTAAGTGGTCCTCCCGCATCCTGCTGTGTGTTCGGTTCCGTTTCATTCTCGGCACTCCCCGCACCAGACGAACAAGCTGCAAGCGTGGTGGCCAGCACCATGGTTAATGTTAACAATGAGAACTTCTTGAATGATATATTCATGCGAATCCCCCTTTTTTCTCCTCCCGTGAGGTATAATTCCATTTTATAAAGAAAGCGCTATCAATTCGAGTGTATCCCGTTGACATCTGGTATCTTTGATTTACCATTTGAGACATCAGACATCATCTAACTTTTCTGATCCCGATACTCTTGAGGGGTGCAGCCTGTCGCTTTTTTGAAGAAACGATAAAAATAATGCTGATCACTAAATCCAACCTTCGCAGATATTTCATGCATCTTACAGGTCGAACCCAGAAGCAACTCTTTGCTTCGCTCCACTCTACGGTCATGGATGTAGTCGGATATGCCCTTGCCTGTAATCCGCTTGTACCAACGCGACAGATAAGAAGGGTTAAGAGAGACTTCCTGTGCGATCCGTGTGAGTGAGAGGTCATCCTCCAGATGATGCTTAATGTAATGATGGATCGTGATCAGAATCTGCGATTGGTCGTTCAGACGGGCATCGCTTCTTTTGGAGATCATCCATTCGTATGCCGATTGATAAAAGATGACCAGATCGGACCATGTGGTATGGATGTCAAAATGCAGCATTCGGGACAGCGATATTTCTTCCATTGCCGATTCATATAAGCCCAGTTCGTGCAGGACTTCAATGAGCACACTTGCTGCACCTGTATACGTTTTCATACGAAAGAACGGATCTTGAAGTCCCTCCTTCGCCGCCTCGGTCCATTTATGGAAGGACTCTATCCATTCCCGATCCCCGGCGGTTATTCGCTGTTTGATCTGATCCAGATGCAGCGCTACAACACCCTGTTGATTCATAATGCTAGGGGTGTAAGGCAATTCATCCTGGATATTTACACGCAGGAGCTTCTCCATCCCAAGCCCGGGACTCTCATGAATCGACAGACGCAACTGCGCGATCGCCTGATTAACCCTGCTCCACTCTAGGGCCTGCTCGCTGACCATGATGGATACAGACAGGTTCAGGCAGTCCGCACAAGATTGCTGCACAGACTCCAATGTGCCATAGACAAAACGAAGGGTCTCTACCCAGTCCAGCTGAATCCCTCGTTCCCCTTGCATATTAGATACGTGTGACGGATGCGCCTCTTGCGATTGAATAAAGCACGCGATGACCTGAGTGTCCAGATCAATCGCCTTCACCTTGGCCTTGTCCTGCAGCAGCTCCTCCGCAACATTGGCAACGGCATACCGGATGAGACTGCGATCCGCCTGGGATTGATAGTTGTTCCATTCTTCTACCCGGATGATCACTGGAATAACGAGTTGATCGGATTCGAAAGGTAGCTGCACAGCATCCAGTTCTTCTTGAAGTGAAATGATATCATGTCTATCCGTTCGCTTAAGCACATCCAGCAGCAATTGACGCTGTAACTGGGGCAGCGCTCGTGGCAATTTACTGCGAAACCAGGCAGCTTGGTAGCGAAAATCATTCTCTTCCGAGATCTGTGTTAACGCCCGCTCTACCGCAGCCCGAATGTGATTCATGCCCTCTGTCTTTAACAGGTAATCCACAACGCAAGAATTTCGAATGGCTTGGTGTGCATAATCGAATTCGTTATGACCTGTCAGCAAGAGAACTTTGCATCGTGGCCACCGATCCATAATCTGCTCAATCAACTGCATGCCATCCATGCCAGGCATACAGATATCGCTGAGTACAATATCAATCTTTACCGAGTTCAGCCAATCGATAGCTTCATAGGCAGAGTAAGCCTTGATAATCTCCATGTCCTGAAGATTTGCTTTTTGAAAAAACGCATACAGTCCGTCCAGAATAACGGGTTCATCATCTACAATAAGCATCCGCTGCATAACACTACTCCCCTTTCCATGGAATCTTCACTATAATGCACAACCCACCGAGCTCACTTCGCTGCGCTGTAAGACCATAGGTAGCCCCGAATTTGATTCTTAATCGCTGATTCACATTCATGAGCCCGGTTATCTCTTCGTTTCCATGTTTCCGCTCTGTTTCCTCAAAGGCAGATTGCAGGTAATTCAATGTTTCGTCGGTTAACTGATCCCCATCATCCTCAATGCGAATGGACAGATTATCCTGGTCCTGTTGGTACAAAATCTGTAGAATACCTCCCTGGCTACGTTTGGCTAGTGCATGCTCAAACACATTCTCTACAATCGGCTGAATCATGACTCTGGGAACGGAAATGACTCTATACCTTGCATCCAGATCCTCCAATTCCAATTGAATCCTCGAACCAAATCGAATTTTTTGAATGGATGTATAGACCAGCGCATGGTCAATCTCAGCTCCCAACGACACCTCCGTATGAGAATCCCGGGACATATACCTGAAATATTGACCCAGGTAGTCGGTGAATTCCTGAATGAGCTCCACATTCTCCACTTCAGCCATTTGCTTGATGCTGAACAGACTGTTGTATAGAAAGTGAGGTTGAATCTGGGATTGCAGGTGTTTGAGTTCTGCCTCACTTGTTCGAATCCGTGCAACATAATTCTCATCGATCAAAATATGTAAGCGCTCTATCATATGGTTGAATCGGGAGTACAAATAGCCGAATTCATCCCTTCTGGATGATGGAATATGTACACTTGTCTGGCCCTGCTCTGCCATTCTGAAACCTCGAATGAGTATCGCTAAGGGTTGGTGAATCGATCTGTAGATCGAAAACGAGAAGACAATAATGATCACAAGCGACATGAAGGTCACCATCCATAACCATACGTTGTATTGTTCCAGCGGTGCGCTCAGCACATCTTGCGGAATAGTGACTGTCAGCGTGAATGAGTGATCCTTATCATGTAACGAATAATAGAGATATCGATCAGATTGGAACTTCGTAACTTGCATGGAGTCGGACGGTTCAGGCGAAACCGTTCGAATCGGTTTTACAGGCGCTGGTTGCTCTGAAGAAGAGATCACTACATGTTGCTGTTCACCAAAACTCAGTGTAATCTCACTTTCACCCGTTTCCGACAGCTGCTGCAACCGATGTTTCAGTTCTTCAGCAGACAAGCGTATCCCTAATATGAAATTGGGTGCCTCCTCATGGTTCATGTTATACGGATTACTTTTCAGGAAATAGAGTTCGTTATTGGAATGCGATAATTCGCCATTCAGATTCCCCATCGTTGCGAGCAGATTCTTCCACTCGGTATCCTCTACGTCCCGAATCCCGTCCGCCGCACTGACTCGTTTATGCAGAGCGGGAACATAATACACAACATCACTAATGTAGGGACTTGTCACCATGATCTGACCCAGCTTATTGTGAATGTTGTTCAGGCTGGACGTGACTTCATACCTGCTCATAATCGCTGCTCGTGTACTTAGTGTAGACATGGGTTCATCAAATGAAAATTCGGTCACCAGCGCACTCATTCGCTCCAATTCGAATTGCAGATGATTATGGTAGAAGTACAATTTGGACTCATGTGCCTTCTCCACTTCCGTCTGCATTTGTTTGGAGCCGAGTTGCGTAATCATAATGCTTATCCCGTACAAGGGCAGAATGACCAGTACAAAAGCAATCATCAGTTTGACGACAATGGATGACTCTCTCCATCTCCCCCGAATGAATCTCAATATTCCATCTCCCCTCTCCTCAATAGCAAAAAAGGAGCCAGAAATCGGCTCCTTCCATCGATCGGTTCTCCTCCTATCGATCTTATCCCTTTACACTTCCAACGACAAGCCCATGGACGAAATACCGCTGCAGGAAAGGATACACGAGCAGAATCGGAATAACGGACAAAAAGATCTGGGAAGCTTGGGTTGTTCTATCCGATACCTGACTTAAGAGCGTCGCATCCTCCAGTGTCATCATCTCGCTCTGAATCATCGTGACCTGCTGTAACATGGACTGAAGATATGTAGCCAGCGGATAGCCTTCCGGGCTCTTCATGTAGATCATGCCATCGAACCAGGCGTTCCAGTGACCCACCATGGCGAACAGCGTAATAGTGGCGATACTGGGAAGTGAAATAGGAAGATAGATGCTGCATAGGGTGCGGAAATGTCCTGCCCCATCCATCCAGGAGGCTTCTTCAAGCTCCTTTGGTAATCCCCGGAAGAAATTAAGCATTAGAAGTACATTAAAGATCGGAACAGCGCCCGGCAGAATCAGAGCCCAGATGGAATCCAACAGCCCCGCTTCCTTAACCACCAGATAACCCGGGATCAACCCTCCACTGAATAACATGGTGAATACGAAGATCCAGGCATAAAACGTTCTTGAACGGAATTTGGCGGCTTCTTTGGAGAGTGGATAAGCTACCAGAATGGTGAAGATCAGATTAGTCGCAACCCCCAATGCTACACGAAGAAGGCTTGTGCCGAATGAATTCAGAAATTGCTGATTTTCAAGAATGTATTGATAGGAGGACAACGTGAAATCGACAGGCCAGAATGTGACGCTTCCCGCTTTTACTGCATCACTCGAACTAAATGAAATCGCTAATATATTCACAATCGGGAACAGGCATAACAAGGCAAGAATCGTCAGGATGACGTAGTTAAACCCTAGGAACCATCGATATGCTCTTGAAGCGTGGTGCATGATTCTGCCTCCTTTCTAGAAGATCCGATAATTCGCGAACCGATAGGCCAAGAAATAACCAAGCCCGATAAAAATGAAGGAAACAACGGATTTGATCAGACCCAGTGCTGTTGATACGGAATATTGTGCATCCTGCAATCCGATCCGATAGATCATCGTATCCAGAATATCTCCTGATTCATATACCAATGGATTATAGAGGTTGAATACTTGGTCAAAGCCACCGTTGAGCACATTCCCAAGACTAAGCGTTACCATCAAAATCACGATCGGACGAATACCTGGCAGTGTAATATGCCATGTCTGCTTCCATCTTCCCGCACCATCCATAACAGAGGCCTCATACAGAGACTTATCAATATTAGTAAGAGCAGCCAGATAGATAATTGTCCCAAATCCGAATTCTTTCCATTGGTCTGTGATGACAAGTATGTAAGGGAACCACTCATTACTGGCCAGGAATTGAATCGGGTCAACCCCCACGGCTTTTAGCAACATATTAACGATCCCAGTGCTTGGAGATAACACATCCACGATGATTCCCGCCAGAATAACCCATGAGAAAAAGTGAGGCATATAGATCACCGTCTGAATCGTTCGTTTAAATCCTGTCTTGCGAACCTCGTTGAGCAATAAGGCTACAAGTACCGGAATAACCAAGCCGGACACAATTTTCATCGTCGATATAAATACCGTATTCCATACAACCTGCGAGAACCCCGGCAGATCGAACAGATACCTGAAATTGTCCAAACCCACCCAATTCATATTTTTGAATCCGGCAATGGGAGAGAAATTCTGAAAGGCAATAGACAGCCCCGCCATCGGAATGTAACCGAATACAATAATAATGAGCAGTCCAGGCAGAATCATGAGATGAAGCGGAACGTTTCGGATAAATTGTTTGTAGTTGGAACGCATAAGCTGACTCCTCCTTCAACGTTTATTATAGGAGCAGCCAGATCAACGCAATAGTGTGGGCTATTTACTTTGGGTATCTTTTGTTGACTGCTTTCCAAATTTAATAGCATATCCAAAAAAAGAAACAATTCAGTTGCAATTCTATTCTTAAGCCATTAGAATAAACTCTTTTGGAGATATGCATAGACATAGCGATTTTGGGTTATATTCCACCAAGGTTTGCTAACTACGATATGAAACCTTACAATCCTGTGTACGTAATGTAATATTTACCTATTAAGATGTAGAGGAAACCATTATTTATTTTGATTACAATGAGGGATATTATGAAAAAACAGTTTATGGTACTTGGCCTTGGACGATTCGGTTCAAGCTTGACACACACACTCATTAAAAATGGACATGAAGTACTCGCTGTAGACAAAAGCGAAACTCTTGTTCAGGAGATTTCAACGGTGGCAACCCATGCGGTACAGGCAGACTGTACTGACAAATCAGTCCTTATCGAGCTTGGAGCAAGCAATTTTTCTCACGCCATTGTCGCGATCGGCGAAGATCTGCAAGCAAGTATACTAACCACTCTGTTATTGAAAGAACTTAATGTTCCCAAAGTAACTGCCAAGGCCAAAAATGATAACCATGGCAGTGTGCTGAGCAAGATTGGTGCGGATCAGATTGTTTACCCTGAACGTGACATGGCCACGAGACTGGGGAATCAGCTTAGTTCAGACAACATCATTGATTCCATTGAATTGTCTCCAGATTATAATCTGGTCGAGATCAAAGCTCCCGTAAGTATGAATCAGAAGACATTGCTAGAACTCAACATTCGGGCTGAATATGGATGTACCGTTATCGCCATCAAAACGGGGAATAACCTGAATATCTCACCCATGGCAGAAGACATAGTCCGTGCGGGAGATATGCTCCTGTTAATAGGCAGTAACGATGACATTCGGAATCTGGAGAGTGATTATGAACCAAAGAAATAAACGTGTAATGAGAACTTCGGCCCTAACGAACATGGAATCCATTGTGAACAAACTGAAAAATAATATGAGCCCTCCACAACTTATCATGATCATCTTCTTCGCACTCATCTGGGTCGGGGCCTTACTGCTTGCACTTCCGGTATCTTCTAGTACCGGGACATCCATTGGTTTACTTGATGCCTTGTTCACAGCAACCTCTGCTATATGTGTAAACGGGCTGATTGTCCTGGATACAGGGACTGTCTTTTCTACATTTGGACAGATCATCATCATGATTTTGATTCAGGTTGGCGGGTTGGGGTTCATGACACTAGGTGTAATGGTAGCCATTATTCTGGGGAAACGGATTGGCTTAAAACAGAGGCTTATTATTCAACAAGCCACCAATACATCCTCTGCTCAAGGTCTGGTTAAGCTATCGATGTATATTGTGCTTATAGCCTTTGCTTTTGAAGCTCTGGCTACAGTGGTTCTTACATTGCGCTGGCAGAGCGATTTGGGATGGGGACAAGCTTTCTATTATGCCATATTCCATTCCATCTCTGCCTTCAATAATGCGGGTTTCTCTCTTTGGACTGACAGCCTTACTCCATTTGTTGGCGATCCGGTTGTTAATCTTACGGTCATTACGCTCTTTGTCATCGGCGGCTTGGGTTACATTGTGGTTGTGGATGTATTCCGCAAGCGTTCATGGAGAAAGCTCTCCCTGCATTCAAAGATTGTATTAATCGGTAGTTTTTCTCTATACTTGTTTGGATTTATCACCATCTTCTTAATCGAGAGTTGGAATCCTGCTACGTTCGCTGATTTATCTTACGGTGAACGTATATGGGCTGCTCTATTTCAGGGCACTGCCCCTCGAAGCTCTGGATTCAATACCATTGACATTGGAAGTATGTTGGCAACATCCCAATTTTTCATTATTATCCTGATGTTCATTGGGGCTTCTTCCGGCGGAACAGGTGGAGGAATTAAAATCAATACTTTTGTTGTCCTTGTTCTTGCGACCATTCAAACATTTCGGGGCGGTGGGCAAATTCATGCTTTTGAGCGTAAAATTGCAGAAGAAACAGTGATGCGCGCACTCGCTGTTGTCTTAAGTGCTCTTGCCTTTGTACTGGGAATCTCCATTTTGTTATCCATATCCGAAGGCATTCTTGAAAATCATTTTCTGGATGTTCTGTTTGAAGCCACTTCGGCTTTTAGCACCACAGGACTATCGATGGGTCTGACAAGTGAGTTGAGTGTTGCCGGTAAAATTATAGTCACCATTACGATGTTTGCAGGACGACTGGGACCACTAACACTGGCTTTTGCATTGGCGCAGAAGAAACGTACATCCAAAATCGGTTATGCAGAGGATCATGTCCTCATTGGTTAACATACGGACTAAGGACATGTTAATCCTATTGCGGAACAGTGATTGCTTTTATTTCAAAACAAGTTCCATAGCAAAACGCCCCCTTATCGCAAACGACAGATGTCTGCTTAAGGGGGCCTTATTTATATATTTTTCTTATAGAAGATTCATAATGAGAACATTTACCGAATGAGCGGGCAAACCAACGATCGCTGATTCACCATTCAGCTTTATCTCCTGTTCTTGGGGAACCACCTTCTCATCATTCTTCTGATTCACATTTGGAACATGCACCAAATGATCTTCTCCAGTAAGCGTGATCAGTCTGGCTGAAGCATCCACCTTCAGATCCTGAAGGCAAATTTGAGTTGATTTATCCACACCATCTGCATTGACCAGTTTCACATACACATGATGTGCGTCCTTCGTAACGGAGTGGAATACTTCCCGGTTGTAAGCTTCCAGCTTGTAATCCAGAACCTTGCTGGTGTTGTGCCCGTCCGTATAGGAACATATCAGGTTCTTACCTGTGTCCCCACCAAAGTTAACCGTGATCGCATAATTGGTCCCATTCTCGAGTGGTTCATAGTTGGCCGCTCTCAGGTTACCTGCTGCCGAACTGGATGAATAGTCTCCTAATGTATACCCCTCAATCCCTTGTTTATACACCTTCACTCCTGTGGCATTTCCCCCGTAACTGATTGCGTACTCAATGACATCCTTGTTCTCGGGTGAGATATCCGTCAGTCCCACGCCGATGTAAAAACCATCCTCACCTGAAATTCTTTCAGCTTCAACCAGCACCTTGTAGTTAGTCCATTCGTCATTCAGCAGGTATAATCCATTCAATCCACTTGATTGTGCGCTCAAGATGAGCCCTTTCCCAGCGGTTAACGTGTATCCTTCCGATCCGGGAATCTGTCTCCATGCCTCACTAGGCTCTGTACGTTCCCTGAAATCTTCATCAAACATCAAACTCCCATCCACATTGGACGTGACCGTGACTCGTTTCACCACGATGTCTGCATGACCTGTTGCAATTTCGATGCCGCCACGCGGAATGAGATTCAGCGGTTTGCCTTTGCTATAGGTGGAGAAAGAAGTCTCAAGCACCTGACCTCCTACATATTTTGCAAAAAGCTGCTGTACATAATAATTCGGTGTATACCACACGGTTTCATCATCAAACCAGATGCAGTCTGGCGTCCAGCGGTAGGTACCATCCGTTAGTACTTTGTTGAACAATGGCGCATAGGCTGCCAAACGAACAACGTCCGCATTGTTCTCAAATCCGGTCATGATCGCAGCTTCTGCGACCGCTCCTGCCAGCGTGTTTTTGTCCGTGGACGCATATTCTCCAACAAATACTTTGGATGTTTCTTTCCAATCGATACTTCCATCTTCATGATAAGCCCGTTCATAGTAGTTGTATCGATCTACGTTATTCAGCAAATATTCATTGGATCGGTAGTAGTGCTCATCTGCGATGGTGTCCATGTAATTGTCCTGATTCTCATACCAGGTTACGGTCTCCTCAATCACCTCTGTGCCATCTGCAAAAGCAACTTGAGCTGATCCGGTCAGATTCCCGCTGAGGAACTTCCATCCTTCCTGGTAAGCATCATCATCCGCCTGAGCACCAACCGTCGAGATAATGTGCAGCTCATGCTCCGGATAGTTCCGTTTCATGTAATCATCTATCGAACGTTTGAATACTTCGAAGTTGGCAAAAAATTCAGTGCCCCAGTTCTCATTGCCTACGCCCAGATAACGAAGATCAAACGGTTCAGGATGGCCCATCTGGCTCCGTACAGCCGCCCATTCGTTGTGTTCAAAGTCTGTACTGAGCGCAAAGTCGATCAGATCTGTAAAGTTGCGGATATAATAATCCCTTAAAGCGCCACCCGCAGGGTGAGCATAATCCGAGCGTGCCTGACATAACACACCACAAGCCATGACTGGAACCGGAGCAGCATTCAGATCTTCCGCCAGTTGGAAGTACTCCATATATCCAAGCCCCATCGTCATCATGTAACCCCACACATTATAATTCTCTTTGCGGAGCTCAACCGGACCCACAGAATCCTTCCAGTCATATACGTTATCCCAGATAAAAGACCCCTCCGAGATACATCCTCCGGGAAAACGCAAGAACTTCGGATGCAGTTCTGCGAGTGCCTGGATTAGATCTTTTCTCAATCGATAGTTCGGATTACCTGCGTAGTTGGCGTGTGCTGTAGCCGATATTCCTTCTTCTGTCGGATCAGATCCCCATACATTCTGAGGGACTAAGGACACCATATCGATGGAGATCTCACCTGCAAACGTAAGTGCCAGTTGACCAAGTACAGTCTCCGTTCCGGTCAGAGACAAGCCGTATTTCTTCCATGTGTTCCCGCCCTCAACATGTAACGTTACCGAATCACTGATCGAAATGTCACTTCCATCCTGCAATTGAACCGTGATCGTTCCTGCCGATTCTGCTTTTGCCCATACGGTAAAATCATAGGCCTCACCCTGCTTGATGGACATGGCACAATGCTGGTTGGAGTCGGAGAATCCGCGATTTCGAATCGTTGCCCCATCCTGAACCGTTACATAATAAGCATTTACTTCAGGATCTTCCACGTTAAAGTGAACGTTCAGTCCATCCGTATGCTGCACGAGCATTTTCCCCGTATCGCCTGACCAGGCAAACAAAGGTTCACGATTTCGACCTGTCGAACAACCACATTCCCCAGAGTCATGCGAGTACGTATCGAATGCAAAAGATTCAAATGATCGATTCTGGACAAGCTCCGCATAGATTCCGCCATCTGCCGCATTGTTAATATCCTCGTAGAACAGCCCATACATGACTTCGCTGATGTCAGCCACTTTCTGATCTCCATGGATGGTGACCGTATAAGGGGGGAGATGCGCGGGTACAACAGACACGTCAAAGCTTTGGTTCAGCTTACTTTCACCTTTCGTCAAAAGCGCACGAAGCGTAACCTCTTGTGCCGATGTGATTACCTGAACCTCTCCGTTCTCGGACAAAACTTCCGGCTCACTGGAACTCCAATCCACCGTCACTTTACCACCCAGCAAGTCTGCCGGCAGTGACACATCCTTGGTGATGATTCGGTTGGGGAAGAACAGATACTTGTCCGCCGCAAGCTTCACAATCGCTTCATCTGTCAACGACTCACACATCACTTCAATGACTTCATCCATGGTAAGCGCTGCTTGATAGATCCGAAAGTCGGATAACGAACCTGCAAAATCCGCATCAGCTGCATACTGGGAACGCCCAATATAATTCTGACTATAATTCTCAGGATCGGTGAAAGAATCAAACCATTCGCGCAGTTTGGCATAATTGCCACTGGACGTCTGACTAATCGAACCATCTGCCGCCTTCTCCCCGTTCACATATACAATGGGACCTGCACTGCTCAACGTCCCACCGTGGCTGCCTGTCACGGAGAGTGCAATATGCATCCATTCTCCACTTGCAACTCCCCGACTTGGGTGGACAACCAGATTATCACCAGCATATAACGTACCCAAAAGCTGACGTGTCAGAAATAAATACGGTCCCTTCTCCCCTTTACCAAAGTCAAAAATGCGTTCCCATACATTCGCCCCCTTGCCCAGAAACACCCAGGTTGCAATCGTAACTCCTGTGTTATCGCTTACATCCCAAAGCAGATCCGAAGGTAATTGCAGATAAGAAGTCCCATTCGCTCCCCCGTTGAAAGTCACCGCAGTTCTACCTTTCACCTCGGATATCACAGGTAGAATCTCACCTTTGGCTATACCATCATGACCCTTACCGGAGTTGTCCTTCCCAATCTGAACGTTATCTTCGAACGTGTATTGTGCGATTAATTGATTTTGATATGTGCTCATGTTCTTGCCTCCTATGTAGTTGGGAATTGTCAGTTCACGCTTTTAATTCGCATTAATATAAAATGATTGATAAATAATTAAACACCTTGCTTAAACGTAATAATATCGCATCATAGATCCCAATTTCAATCCTAAATTTGAGAAAGACATCTGTTATATTTGAATGTAATGAGCCTTATCAGCTCTTCACCTCTCTCTTTATTTATTCATTTTAGTCTTATAAGCATTACATTTATGGTTTACAAACATATAAACCAATTGATAATATAACAAATGAAAGCGCTTGATATAATGAAATACTCAAAGGAGGTCTGCCGAACCTTATATCGTGTGTTGCCAAGTATCGGTTAATTTTTCATTCAGGGAATAGGAAAGGGGAAACGTATGAAACGTTATTGGGTAAGCGTACTTAACATTTCTGTACTAAGCACCGCATTACTTACTGCAACAACTTTGGCACCGGTTTCGGTGTTCGCAAATGGTCCAGGGGCATCCGTGGGTAACTCGCAGACTTCCACCACACCTATTGCAAATCCTGCTCCATCATTCAAAAATGTTTCCGTTCATGACCCTTCTGTCATTAAGGTGGATGATACGTTTTATATTTTTGGATCACACCTGCAAGTGGCCAAGTCCAAAGACTTTCTGAACTGGGATTTGGTCACATCCGGTGTTACGGATAATAATCCTGTTGTCCCGAATGTAACCAAGGAATTCGCTGAAGCGTTGGAATGGGCACAGACGGATACGTTATGGGCAGCAGATGTCATTCAATTGGCGGACGGCAAATTTTATATGTACTACAATGCTTGTAAAGGAGACTCTCCTCGATCAGCGCTCGGCATTGCTGTCGCAGACAGTATCGAAGGGCCTTATAAGGATCAAGGCATTCTGTTGAAGTCTGGCATGTGGGATCAGATCAGTGAAGATGGGACCATTTACGATGCAACGATTCATCCCAATGTGGTCGATCCTGATGTCTTTTATGATAAAAACGGCAAGTTATGGATGGTGTATGGCTCGTATTCCGGAGGGATTTTCATTCTGGAGATGGATGCAACGACAGGTAAACCGCTGCCGAATCAAGGTTATGGCAAGAAGCTGACCGGAGGCAACCATAGTCGTATTGAAGCCCCTTACATGCTATACAGTCCCGAAACCGATGATTATTATCTGTACCTGTCTTACGGCGGACTGGGTGCTGACGGAGGATATAACATACGTGTAGCTCGCTCCAAAACACCGGATGGGCCTTTCCTCGATGCCGAAGGAAACGATATGATCAACGTTAAAGCGGACAAGGATAAACCCTTGTTTGACGATCGTTCGATCGAGCCTTTTGGTGTCAAATTAATGGGGAACTTCCTGTTCGAGAGACAGCTCGGAGATCCGGGCACAGGTGTGGGAACCGGCTATGTATCGCCAGGACATAACTCTGCCTACTATGATGCGGAGACCGGAAAACAATTTCTCATCTTCCATACCCGCTTTCCGGGTCGTGGCGAAGAGCATGAAGTTCGTGTGCATGAGATGCATATGAATGCCGATGGGTGGCCTGTTGTTTCTCCGTATCGTTATGCGGATTTGGAAGCGGATACAGTTCAACTGACAACACAGGATGTCGCTGGGCAATACCAATGGGTCAATCATGGTAAGGACATCACGGCGGAGATCAAGTCCTCCCAGACCGTTCAGTTCACAGCAGATGGGCAGATTCGTGGTGCCGTGACAGGAACATGGCGTCTTGGAGCGAATAACGAGGTTCAGATCACATCAAATAACGTTGTGTACAAAGGTATATTCACACATGAATGGAATTCAGAATCTCAAAGTACGGTTCTGACCTTTAGCGCTCTCTCCTCCTCCGGGATAGCCATCTGGGGAAGTCAAGGTGTTGAACGAAGTGATCAAGATATCGTTGATGCGATAAAAAAGGATCTGAGTATTGGTAATACGGATCATGTTTTCTTCAATCTGTCTCTGCCTACAAAGGGAACAAGTGATGCAGACATCACGTGGAAAAGCTCCAACACGTCGGCTCTATCCGCTACAGGTGTAGTGCAGCGACCACGCGCTGGTAAGGGCGATGCCAAAGTGAAATTAACCGCAACGATTCGTAAAGGAACTGCGGTAAGCTCCAAAACGTTCAATGTTATCATTCCACAGCAAGCGGTAAGCCCATTGCTCGGGGAGTATACTTTTGATCACAAGAAACTTGCCAAAGTCGCACAGGATTACAGCAAAAACGAATATCATGGACAAGCTTTTAACGTGGTCAGCTCTACTGCTGGTGGCAAAAATCAGGCTGCCACATTCAATGGGACAGACAGTTTCATCCAGTTACCTGGCCTCGTTACGGATACAACAGACTTCACGTTTAGCGCCTGGGTCAATTGGGATGGCGGCGGGTCTTGGCAACGTATTTTTGACTTTGGAAATGGCTTGACGAGGCATATGTTCCTCACTCCCTCCCAGCATAATGGGGCTTTGCAATTCACCATTCATAATGAAGGACGGGATCAGAGCCTGATTGCTGCAAATCCCTTGCCTTCTAAAGAGTGGGTTCATGTGGCTGTAACCCTTCAGGGTGATGTGGGTACTTTATATGTGAATGGCACATCTGTTGCAAGCAGCTCCGAGATCACCTTTAATCCGAAAGATCTGCATGTGACGGAGGCTTATGTGGGCAAGAGTCGTTATGCGGCTGATCCGTTCTACAAGGGCAGCCTGGATAACGTAAGATTGTATGATAAAGCATTAACAGCCAAGGAAATCCAGCGTCAGGCCAAAGAAAAGCCTTAACCCGAGCGATATCATAGGCGCTGGACTCCATAGCGAACAAACTAATAAAGCAGCCAATGTATTGAACTGTACCCCATTTGTCAGACACGACTAACAATGGAGGTGCAGTTCATTGATTAGGCTGCTTTATTGTCATTCCATTCATTTGTTACATCCACAGGCTGAACCTTGATATCACTTCGAATAATGAATAACCATGCTTAACTTGATAGCCGAAGCTCCAGAATTAATATAGGCATGGGGCTTATCTGCTCGAAAACGGATCGACTCCCCTTGATTCATCGTATATTCTTCCATCCCAACCCGAATCGTAAGTTGTCCTTCAAAAACAGTAATAAATTCTTCGGTACCTTCGATATGCGGTTCAGCATTCAACGCAGACTTGTGGTCCATCTCCATCATGTACATCTCAAAACGCCGACCCTCTTCAAAAGGAAAATACGGATAAATCCGAACCCTTCCCTCATCCTCTACCAATACTTGAATATCATCGCCCGTTACAACGGTAGTATCTGACTTCGGCTCGTGGATCAGAGCAGTAAAGGAGGTTTTCAAGCCGTTGGCAATCTTCCATACGGTTGCAATTGATGGATTGGATTCGCCACGTTCAATCTGACCAAGCATGGTCTTGCTAATGCCAGACATTTCGGCGACCTTGTCCAGACTAAGTTTTCTTTGTTCCCTAAGCTGTTTCAGGTTCTGAGCAAGAATACTATTAATGTTTTTCAAAATTAATCATCCTCATTTTATAATTATGTTGTGCTATATAACGCACGTATTGTACAATAATAAAGACCGTGCGTTATAACGTACATTTCAGGTCATTATATCATGCAACTAAGAAGACGTGGAGGAACCATGAACATTATACCTTTAGTGACATACGCAATCATCGCTTCATTTACACCGGGACCCAACAACATCATATCCATGACCCATGCAAGGAATAAGGGTTTCCGTAAGACCCTTCCGTTTATTGGCGGAGTTGCAGCCGGCTGCCTGCTTATTATGTTTCTGTCCAGTTATTCCAACCTTATTCTTCATCAATATATCCCCAAGATCACACCCGTTTTGAACCTGTTGGGATGTATGTACATGCTCTATCTGGCAATCAAAATTATGCGAAGTAAACCTGCAGATGCGGAAGAGAACAAGGTCAATCATTATTCATTTCTATTCGGGTTCACGCTGCAATTCATTAATCCCAAAGTCATTCTGTATGGGCTTACTGCCATATCCGTTTTTGTTCTGCCTCTTGGGCAATCCCATGTTCAACTAATCGCATTTTCCTTGCTGCTCACCTTTATCGGCATTAGTGCCAATATGACTTGGGCGTTCGGTGGTCTGTTATTCCAGAGCTTTCTATTGAGATACGAGCGTCCTGTTAATATCGTGATGGGTATGTTGTTAATTTACAGTGCACTATCGATCCTGATGTAAAATGCAATAGAAAAAGCGTTCACTCATTTGATGAGCTGAACGCTTTTATTTTTATCCTAATTCCGGTCTCCACCATGGAACTATAGGATAATCCTCCGTATGAAGAACAACCTTCTCGCCGATTTTGGGTGTTGCAATCTTGACTTTCAAGGCATGTGCAGCCTTCGTGATTCGTTCAACCGGTTCATCCCAGGCATGATAGGCGAGCGTAAATGCAGCCCAATGAATCGGGATGAGCAACTTACCACCTACATCCAAGTGTGCTTGTACCGTTTCTTCCGGCATCATGTGAATGTTGGACCAACGCTCGTCATATTGCCCACATTCCATCAAAGTCAGGTCAAATGGACCGTATTTACTGCCAATCTCCTTGAAATGAGGACCATATCCGCTATCGCCACTAAAGAACACCTTCGTATGTTGTCCAGCGATAACCCACGAACACCATAAGGTAGAATTACGGTCGAATAATCCTCTGCCCGAGAAATGTCGCGCTGGCGTGCAAGCGAATGTTAAACCTTTGAACGATAACTCATCCCACCAGTTATGCTCAGTAATCTGTTCTGAAGGCACACCCAGTTGAATCAGTCGACGACGGACGCCAAGCGGCACGATAAATCGCTTTGTTTTATCCTTCAATCTGCGGATGGAGTCGTAGTCCAGATGATCATAATGGTCATGCGATATAATGATTGCATCCAGCGTTGGGAAATCCTCCGGTTGAATCGGTAGATTGGTGCTGTAACGTTTGGTACCCACCCAGGATACGGGGGATGGACGATTGCCCAACATCGGATCAAAGAGCAATCTATGACCTTCAATTTCAAGCAAAAAGGCCGAATGACCAAACCATGTAACCTGTGGATTATCGGACGCATCGATTGACTCAGCAGGTTCGTATATCTCCATGGGCATGTTGCCCAATGGCCTCCGCTCTACATTGCTACGCATGGAATCTCTCAATATACTGATCAGGGACTTGAAGTTCATACCGGCCGATGTCGGGATCTGATTTTCGTATTTTGTCATTGTATCTACCTTCTGTTCTATATAATCATTCTGTAGCTCAAACATTCGGATAAGATATATTCATATCGTAACTTTATATTAATTCATTGGCTGTTGATATTCAATTTTCGGTAGAATTCAACTGTCCCCGCATGATCGAAACTAGATTAAATTAAGATAGAATTAAGACTCTGTTTTCTCTCGTATAAGATTGGGCATATATGATAGAGAAAATACATGGAGAGTATGTGATAGAACATGAAGAAATGGCGCAAAAGATTAGTTAAGTTTTTGATATTCGACCTGGCGATAGTTCTGTTGCTTCTGGGTACTGGCGTGATCTACCAACAAGTGGGTTTAAGGCAGGATGCCAAAATACTCGTACCCCCTGGAAAACTGTACAACGTACATGGTGACAATATGCATCTATATACCGGTGGAGAAGGCGATGTAACGGTAGTGCTCGCCTCCGGCTGGGGGACCGCTAATCCCTATGTAGATTATTATCCATTATATGAAAAGCTTGCTCCCAACACAAAATTCGCTGTATATGATCGATTTGGATATGGATACAGTGATCAGACCGAGAAGAAACGTGATGTCGATACCGTAGCAGAGGAGTTACACGAGTTGTTACAGGTATCTGGACAGAAGCCCCCTTATGTATTGGTTGGACATTCACTCGGCTCGCTGGAAACCATCCGTTTCGCACAGAAGTACCCGGATCTCGTGAAAGGCATCGTCATGATTGATGGTGGAAGCCCCGAATATTACTCGAATGACGATGACTCTTTGGCAGATACAATTGGTGGGTTTGCAAACAAGTTACGTATTCAATCTGGACTATTCCGCCTTTCCATGCAATCTGATTTGGTTGTCGAGACTTCCAATGCCAATCGAAATGAACTGAAACTTGTACCCGACGATCTAAAAAAATTGGATACAACTGCGTTATTGCACAACTATGGTAATGCTAACACATTAGATGAATTACGTGAAATAGCTGCCAATGGCAAAGTAGTCGTAGATCACAAGCAAACCTTACCCTTTCCACTCACCATACTGACGGCTGATTACTTCGGTGCAAGTGAGCCCGAATGGGATAAAACACAAGTTGAATTCAAATCTTGGTCAGATGATTCAAAACAGGTAACCATTAAAGATACCGATCATTACATCCATCAATATCACCCTGACCTCGTTGCCGATGAAATATTGGCCCTGGTGAAGAAATAACTTACACTCTACTAAAGTAAGGCAACGCTATATCACGAAAGAAACCCCAAAGATTCTCGAACTCTTTGGGGTTTTGGCTATGAACATTATTGTGCTATCGCCAGTCTTGGCCGTTGGGACCTGAAATCGCTGAAAGCTTGTTCGATCTCTGATGAAGTCAACTGGTGACGATAAAAGTAATGCTCCATCGCCTCCATTTCGTCTCGATCCCCATTGTAGATGTTCTCAATTCTCTGAATTACTTCCTTATACAGACTCTCACGCCTGGACCTTACAGGTTCACACAACCAAAAGTCTGTTCTTTTCACATCTCCTGTCTCCGTCCAGAGCAAATTCTCGTATCGGATGACATCCCAGTCCCAGTATCCAGCATGAATCTGCTGAAGTTCTGTCGTGAACATATCGTATATTAAGTTGTGAGGAACGTATCCATACTTCGCACGATACTGTTTCAGGCTGAATGCTTCAATCCATTCAGTCAGCGTGTACTCCCCTGGCGAATACGCATACAATTTGGGTGCATACGTATTGCCTTGCAATGACCGGAGAGCTTCACTTTCCATTTCTCCATCCAATCTTGCACGTGAAGCATATACCTTGATACAGTAATCTTGCAATCTATATACAACCGAACGATTACTGATCAGAGAAGCTTGTAAGGTCAGATGACCATTCTTTTCATAATGCAGCAGCATCTTTGCAATGGTATCTTCAATGGAATTGATGATTATCATAACGATGTCTCCTTGAGTAGTGATAAAATATAAATCGTTTTCGAAATAGTTCAAAATCGTAGTAATACATTCTATATTACCTGTTTATATTAGTATGAACATATACAATATTCCCGGAACATGAAGTATTTGCTCTGAAATTCATTCTTAGAACCAGGCAATTCGGTCATAATTTCACTTTAATTGCTGAAACCCGTTTCACGTCAACACAAAAAAACAAGACCACTCCTAAAAGTAAAAAAGCGATGAGTCCCCCATAGTAGGGAACCCATCGCTCTTATCTAATACCAGGTTGTTACGGTGTATTAATGCATAGGACCTTGCTGTCCTGGCGTTGATCCTACTTTGACCCGTTTCACGAAGAGTGAAGTAATCAGACCGATAATCGACAGTACCAATGCAAATACAAACGCATTCTGTACACCTGACGTGAAACCTGCCAGTTGATTCTCAGGACTTTCCGGATTCGCCACTCCGCTCAAAAAGCGGGATTGTCCTGCGCTCAGTATACTTACCGCAACAGCCGTACCAATCGCTCCGGATACCTGTTGCAACGTATTCATGATGGCAGTACCGTGGGGATAATACTCACGAGGCAACTGGTTCAAACCATTGGTCTGTGCAGGCATCATAATCATCGAAATGCCGACCATCATGAACACATGCAGCGTAATAATTTTGGCCAGGGTCGTTGTTGGTGTAATTCCAGTGTACATGAAGAGTACAACCGTCACGACAGCCAGACCAATAATTACAAGCCACTTCGGACCAAACTTGTCAAACAGTCGACCCATCACCGGAGACAATAAACCGTTCAGCAAACTGCCCGGCAATAGAACCAGTCCGGCAGTTAACGCTGTAACGGCCATACCTTGTTGCAGATACATTGGCAGGATCAGCATGGATGACAGCATCATCATCATACAGATGAAAATGAGGATCAAGCCAATTGTAAACATCGGATATTTAAACGCTCGCAGATCCATCATTGGCTGTTTCATTCTTAGTTGACGGATGCTGAATAACAACAAGGAGAGTGCACCAATGACGATAGTGGAGATAACAACCGGACTTGTCCAGCCGCCGCCAGTTTCTCCATGTCCTCCTGCGCTACTGAAGCCATATACGATACCGCCAAAGCCCACTGTAGATAGAATGATGGAGAATACATCAATTTTGGGCTTGGTCAATTTCGAAATATTCGGCAAGAACAGCAACCCGCATACCAGTGAGATCAGGAAGAACGGCAAGGAAATCCAGAAGATCCAGTGCCAGCTCAGATTAGCCAGAATCAGACCGGAGATACTCGGACCGCTTGCTGGTGCAAACATGATAACCAAACCGATCAAGCCCATGGCCGCGCCACGTTTTTCAATCGGGAAAATAACCAATATGGTGTTAAACATCAGTGGCAACAATAGCGCTGTACCTATCGCCTGCAGTACCCGTGCCACCAACAGAATTTCGAAACTAGGTGCTAGTGCAGCAACAAACGTTCCTGCAATCGAGAAAATCAAGGATGTTGTAAACAGCTGTCTTGTGGTAAACCATTGCAACAGCATACCCGATACCGGCACCAGGATTCCCAACACAAGCAAGTAACCTGTGGTTAACCATTGAATCGTTGTAGGACCTACTTCCAGTAGAGTCATAAGTGGCGTCAATGCCACATTTAATGCCGTTTCTCCAAACAGGCCAATAAAGCCGCTCAGCAGCATGGCGAACAAAATCGGAAATACCTTGTATTGCTTTGTTTCTTCTTGATTCTGTGCAGAATCAGCCTTCATGGAAACCTCCACGATCCCATCCTCCTCAAACGTATCGAACTTCTTTTTCTCTGTCTCTTGGTATAACTTATTGAATCTGTCTGGCATTTTTCGCCACAACCGACAAATAATCAGCAGCCGTCAGCAGAGGCTGTTTATCCTGATTCGTCAGGCTGATAATCAGTGCTCCCTCCATCAAAGAAATGACCAGAAGTGATGTCTCCCGCGCCTTCTCTTCACCAATACCATCCAAGATCAGATGTTTCGTAATGACATCCTGCCAACCTGCAAATACACCCTGACAGGCAATGCGTAGCTGATGGCTGATACAGGATGTCTCCACGGCTGCCCAGAAGCTGAATGGAAGGAATCCGGTAAAACCAGCTGCTTCCGTTTCATGAGCCATATCGTGTATGAATCGCTGAATACCATCTGCCGTATTGTCATGGGCTGCGAAGGTTTCTTCAAACTTTTGCAGGATATGTTCATTGGCTTTTTGAATACACTCGTGCGCGAGCTCTTCCTTGCCTTGCGGGAAATAATGATACAACGACCCTTTAGGCGTACTACTCTCCTTGATGATCTGATTCAGACCGGTCGCATGATATCCTTGTGAAAAAAACAGTCTCGCTGCTGTGCTGACAATGGACTCTCTAGCATTAGACTTTTCACTCAACGAAAGCCACTTCCTTCAAATAATTATAACAATCGGTCTATATAATTAAACTTGTTCAGATCAGTACTGTCAATCATTTTTATTTCAAATTTTAATGTAAACGTTAACAGTTCAGAAGCAAGAAAATAAACCAAACGGCTGCACTTGGTCTAATCATTAGATCAGCCGCTAATTTGGATGCAGGGCTCCAAATTAAGCGGCTGATTATCAGCACGGCATGAGTATTTTAAGGACTGTGTACAATAAATATTGAAGTCTTCTTCATCTTAATGGATCTCCTGATGCACAGCTTGAGGAGATTCAGTTCTTCTTTTACCTGCCCACACGTCTTGCACATAGCGTCCTTCGGCCTGAAGCTGAATGAGCCAGTCTTTCGCTTCCTGCAATGTTGCTCCCTGCACTTCCTGATACGCTTGCCGCAAAGTCTCTTCCACCGCAGGAGCCATCTGGCTTCCATCCCCGCATACGTAGAGTTTTCCTTTGTTCGTCAACATGTGAAGCAACTGCTCGGAATCCTCTTTCATTAAATGCTGTACATACGTTTTGGGCTTGCCCTCAGCACGAGAAAAAGCAGTGTGAAGCTTAACAATCCCTTCTCGTTCGTATTGTTCAAGCTCCTGACGATATATGAAATCTGAATCATTCCTGCACCCAAAGAACAAATGCGCCTCACTCAGTGGCAAACCTCTCTGTTTCATGACAGCTCTTGCCTGGAGGAAACCTCTGAACGGTGCAACCCCTGTCCCCGGTCCCACCATGATCATCGGAACATCAGCCTCTTCCGACAGATGAAAACCGGATTCAGGCGTGCGTACAAACATCAAAATACGTTCTCCGGATTGACAACCGGCGAGGTACGATGAAGCAACTCCCTGGTATTCACCTTTGCCGCTCCATGCAGGCTCTCTTACTACCGATACCGTTATGCTCGCTTGCTCGGAATTCAGGCTTGGCGAGCTGGATATTGAATAATATCTGGGCTTGAGGGGAGGTAACAGTTCAAGGAACGTTTCAAATGGCAGCTCACACGCCTCATACTTTTCTAGCAGTTCCAGCATGGTGATTCTATTGGCAAGAATATAATTCCTGTAGCTGTTTTCGTCCAACATGCCTTCCAGTTCACGCATATGAGGCGGGCATACCGTATGCTTAGCTAACTCCTGCAACTGTGTTCGGGTAACAGGCGTCTGCAATTCCACACAGTGACGCAGCAACTCATGCACCTTGACGGGACGATTCAGTGGAAGGTGTGTAAGGTGGCTGACGTCCGAAGTTAATTGGATTTGAACATCCCCACTTAGTCCGAATCGACTGAGTATCCGATCCACGGTCTCCTTCTGGTTGCCAGGTAACACACCGAGATGGTCGCCTTCTCTATAACTCATGCCTTCAGGCAGTACCACCTCAATGTGACGTGTGCTTCTCCCACTTCCCAACTCCTGAAGCTCTTGATTCACCACAACCGTGGCATAGCTGGCGTCATAAGTTCTTGCAAGCGGCATCTCCGCTTTCTCGCGGACAAACTCCATTTGAAGTCTGCTTGTGCTTGGCATGGATGGCTTCACGACTTCCGCATTAATCCCCAAAGCACTCAACACCTGAGGCCACAACATGTGCTGCCACGCTTCAACTTGCTTCTCCATATCACCTCCGGCATCGGCTTCACCGCGGGATAACAGTCTTTTACCTCCCAATTCTTCAAGCTTCTCATCCATCAATCGCGGAATGCTCTGATACGTCCCGGACCAGCTCCGATCTCCACAGCCCAGAACGGCATAGTTCACATCCCGTGCTTCCTCTGACTCTGCTTCCTTCAACCAGTCTACAAATGCCGTAGCATTTTGCGGTGGTTTTCCGTTATACGAAGCAGTGACGATAAGAACGACACCTTGGCGGGGTAAGCGGCCAACCCACTCATTCAGAGAAGCTGCTTCGCTTGGGATTCCATACGAACGCCCTTTCTCCGCAAGCTCTCTGGCAATGCCTTCTGCCGTTCCCAGATTGGAACCATATAACACCAGCAGCGATGGGTTACCATTTGCTTCAACGACCACATTTTCTCCCGTCTGGCTGTCACTTGCTACATTTTTATGAACAACAGGAGCAGGTTTCTGTTCTGCATATACAGTAGCCTTATTCATCGTTTGCGAAGCCGCGCGCGCTTTCACCTGGATTCGGAAGTCTCCCGGCTTCAACGTCAGCGTCTGTTTAACATCCAACTCATAGTTGCTATAATCGATCAGCTCAAAATGTTTGAGGACCATACCAAGCACAAGTGTTGCTTCATATAAAGCAAACTGCATACCGATACATGCTCTCTCCCCATTACCAAAAGGTTTATACGCATGATGAGGCACTTTCGTCGTATCTTCAAATCGCTCCGGACGGAAAAGCTCCGCATCCTCTCCCCAGGCCTCTCTGTCACGGTGAAGCTGGGGCAGAAGAATACTGCAACTTTCCCCTTTCTTTAAGGGATATTTGCCACCTATGACGGTGTCTTCTTTGGCATATACGTCAAATCCCGGAGCGGTTGGCCAGAGACGTAACGATTCACTAAGAATCATGCGAATATATGGAAGCTGAAGAATTTCCTCGTACTGTGGTGAGTCACTGACCAATATCTGATCCACCTCGTCATACGCCTTTTGGAGCGATTCCGGATTTTTCAGTAGAAAGTAAAGAGCAAAAGATAATAGACCACTCGTGGTTTCATGTCCGGCAATGAGAAACGTAATAATCTGATAACGTATGTTCTCATCATCCAGCATTTCACCAGTCTCCGGATCTTTGCCATTCAGCATACGTGCGAGTAAGTCGACCTCTCCAGGTGCTGAACTCGCTTTACGTTCCTCTATAATCTGATCTACCAGAGAGAACATCGTCTGAATATCCTCCTGAAACTGTCGTTTGGTTTTCACCATAAGCAGATTCTGAATTTTCAAACGTGAACTCTTCTGCATAGCTTCATTTAATGCCCGAACCATGCTTTCAATAAAAGGACTGTGGTCCTGCCTGTAAAAACTGTTAAACCGATAATTGAATCCACATAGTCCAATGGTATCCAACGTAAGGCGTGTCATATCATCCGCAACATCAATCGTATCATTGGAATTGAGGCGTGCCCACTTGTTGATCAACTGTTCGGCAATATCAACCATCATGGGATGATAACCTTTCATGACCTGTTTGCTGAAGGTAGGAAGTAGAATGTTATGGGCCTTTTTCCAGTTGGGCTCCGATGTTCTGCTTGTGAATAAACCATCGCCTCCAAAGGCACGTACGTTTTCGAGTTCATTGTATACAAACTTGTCAAAACGGGACACATCGCATAACTCAGCGACTAGATCTGGTCCAGATACGATTAAACCGGAATAACCGGGAACGGTAAGTCGATATATTGGTCCATGCTGTTCAGCCAGAACACCTAGCGATAGCGTTGGTTTATCTTTATCAATCAAAGGCAGATTGCCAAGGGGTCCATACATTTTAGGCTGTGGAATGTAAGTTGCATCACTCATGATGATCACCCCTTGTCTGTGCGCCATGGATTAAGGTATCCGTTAGCCGTTTAGCGGCTGTTTTGCTTTCAATCATAGGTGATCTCTCCTTTAATAGTTATATAATTGATAGATAATAATATCATTTGATAATACAATAAACCAAAATTAATTTAAAATCAAATTTTCTTCTGCCTGAATTACTTGCATTGGAACTGTTCAACGTTTAGGTTGAACAACTACAAATAGAGGATTGCATATGCAATCCCCTAATTTATGAACCTTTGACGCTATGGTACTATGACGCTTTTTAATTTGATTTAATGGTGACTTAGCTCTCCCACTTCTCGAAATTCAATTCATTATTCATGCTTACCGCAGACAACGCCCCCAGAGAAGCAGCCGTGATTGCCTGATACATCTCGGATGCCGCATCACCAGCACTGAATACACCCGCTACGGATGTTTTGCCAGATTCATCAACGATAACCGTCCCTGAATCCGTTATTTCACAACCGATGGCCTTCGGCAGCTCTGATCCGGTAAACAGTTTGGGTTGGAAGAAGATACCCGTACACGGAATCGCTGTACCGTCATTCAGGACAACTTGCTTTACCATCCCCTCTTCTGAGTCAATGGATTGAACTGGTGCATCGAACACAGTAACATTATGCTGCTTCAGTTCTTCATGCTGTTCATCGGTTAATGAACCTGATCCATTCGTACAGATCGTATAACGTTCTGTCCAGCCGGATATGACTTTTGCCATATGTAATGCCTTATCTCCACTTACGATGATGACCAGCGATTGGTCTCTTAACTCCCATCCATCACAATACGGACACACAAAAGCACTTTTGCCGTAAACCTCTGTTAATCCGTTAATATCCAAGGGCAGATCTTTCTTACCTACCGCAAACAAAATCTTTTTCGTGCGATAGCTTGCACCCTGTGCAGTCTTGACTACAAAATCACCATCGCTACCTGTTATCGCTGTTGCCGTATCGGATGCAAATTGAACTGAAGGATACGCTGCAATCTGTTCTTTGGCTGCTTTGCGGAATTCACGTGGACTGGCCCCATCTCTTGTCACAAACCCATGAGTCTCCCTTGTAACCCAGTTTCGAGGTGTCTCATCGTCAATGACCACCACGTTCTTGCGGGCCCTGCCGAGTACAAGTGCTGCATTCAGCCCCGCTGGTCCTCCACCAATAATAAGTACATCCAAGAGTTTATTCATATTAATTATACACCCTTTCCAGATATTTAATATCTCCAATTGAGCTTTAAAAAATAACTTCCTCTTCTCTTAGAGAAAATTGAAATCAGAGATTAGTAAGCTCTCTAAATAAGACTATTAAAGATATCTTATATCTACAATATATAAATCATAAGCATATTGCAAGAGATTTATTCTTCTTTCCTTTACAGCACATCGAGATGACATGCAAATCTTCTCCTGTAACACAGAAATAATTATTTAACAATTAAAAAAAACCTTGTTTTTAAATTGTTCACAATCAGATGACATTATTTTAAATACTAAAACGTTAATTAAATCACATAGTGTATTGAATGGTATAATAGCAACATAATATATAAGTATAGATATAGGAAGTGAGTTCTTGAAAACATTGAATAATGGTTCACAGACCAATATCAGCCTGGAGTATAGCTCGATTCCGAAAGTTTTCTTCGATACGATCAAAATCGGAATCATCAAGTCCAACCTGATCGCCATGTTTGCGGGTTTAAGTTTGGCTTTATATGTATTTGATGCTTCAATCTTAGCTAATATTGTACCAATCATCCTTTCCTTTATTGGGTCTTCTCTCATTATTGGAGCTGCAGGGGTGTTTAACAATCTATATGATCGTGATATCGATGCGATCATGGAACGTACGAAGAAGCGTCCTACAGTTACGGGACGCGTAGATACCAAGTCGGGTCTGATTCTCGGTATTGCAATCACCATCATCGGGGGCATCATGCTGTACATCGCTTCTCCATCCGCTGCCGTATTTGGTATTTTGGGTCTGTTGCTTTACGTGTTCCCTTACACGATGTGGACCAAACGTACAACGATCTACAACACGGAAGTTGGAAGTCTTTCGGGTGCTGTGCCTCCGCTAATCGGTTGGGCAGCCATTTCACCGGAACTGGGTCATTTTGAGATCTGGGCATTGGTCGTTACGATGCTCTTATGGCAAATGCCTCACTTCTACGGGATTGCGATTCGTCGTTTTGACGAATACAAGGCTGCTGGCGTTCCCATGCTGCCTGTCGTTAAAGGCATTAGACGGACATACATTCAGACGAATGTGTATCTGGTACTGTTATTGATCTCCAGCTTTTTATTCTGGCCGATGAGTCCATTTGTCGCTATTGTGGCATTTTTGGTTAGCTTGGCCTGGCTCATTCTTAGTGTGGCTACCTTTGATAAGAAAGAAACGGAAAAGTGGTCCAAACGGATGTTTATCTTCTCCATTAACCATATCACTATTATTTTCCTGGTCATCATTGCGTATTCCTTGATTGCTCAAATGATGAGATAAAAATATTCCATCGTTCCACTCGTTATAACGATAAAAAGCCTTACAGACTGTACTCTTTCAAGGAGTCGTCTGTAAGGCTTTTTTGCTTTTTTGCTTTTTTATTATCTTTGCTAAATTTTTAAAGCTATCCAACTTTGGCGGGGGTTTGTTCCCCTTGCCACAGCAGCTGCATCTCTTCATTGGTGGCAAGCAATTCGGCCAAACTTCCCTCGGCTTCAATGCGTCCATCTTTCATCACGATAATGTGATCTGCTTTGGAAAGTGCTGCCCTGCGGTGAGAAACTGCGATGCAGGTGACATCCGGCTCTTGGAACAGACCTTCCCATACTTGTTGTTCTGTCTCCACATCCAGTGCACTGGACAGGTCATCAAAGATAAACAGGTCCGCCTCCGTCATTAACATGCGTCCTGTGGCCGCGCGCTGAATCTGCCCGCCTGACAGCATCACCCCTCTTGGACCAACCGGGGTCTCAAGCCCCTGATCCAGATGTTTGATATCCTTCTCCATCACAGCCAGACGAATGGCTTTTTCTAGGGCTTGCTCGGTGTTACCCTGTTTACCCTGGACGATATTTTCTTTCAACGTATCACTAAACAGTCTTGGCACTTGCGGGGTATACGCTGCTCTAGGCGGCATCAGGAATGTGGCTGGATCAACAGCCGCTCCATTCCAGTGAATGTCCCCTTTTTGCTTGGGTAACAGTCCAAGAAGTGTTCGTACGAGCGTTGATTTACCTGATCCGATCCGACCCGTGATGACCAGAAATTGTCCGCGTTTCAGACGGAAACTGATCTCTTCTATGCCATTTGCAGAATTCGGATATTGATAAGTCAGCTTATTCACCTCAAGAGTTTGCAATTTCTCCCGGGGGTCTCTCTGCTCACGTACAAGCTCCGGCGGATCTTCATACAGATAGATCTCTCTCGAATCCATGATCTGGTCTTCTTCCCCTGGGCGGAATAGCTTACGCATACGATCATAGGACACCTTGAGCCTTTTGTGCTGAAACACCATATAGCCAAACAGTGAAATGCTAAATCCGATATTGGCAAGATAACTAGTGAACAAGGCAAAATCACCGACAGTAAAGTTTCCTGCTTTCATCTCAGCGGCACACATCAGTAGAATCAATCCAGTACAGATACTCAGAACATGCTGATTCAATGATCTCATCCACTGCTTGAACAGATTATCCCGAAGTGCAGCTTGGCGACGACTTTCATTTAGCTGGTTAAATCGCGTAGAGACATTCTCTTCGGCCTGACCCAGTTTCAGGGCTTGAACGGCTCCAAACGTTTCCGCAATAAAACTGGTAATTCGCCCGGTCGCTTCGCGATTAACCTGTGCATACTTTCGAGCCCGATTCCCGGACAGATTGTTGAGTAAGGTTACGACCACCAGTGGCAGTACGGCAACCAACGTAATCTGCCAATTAATGTTCGCCATGATGATAATGGACACGATAGCAAATACGAGCCGCCCCCAGAAATCTACCCATGATTCCACATACTCGACGACTTCATCCACATCATCCCGAAAGCGACTCATCGCCTCCCCTGGTGAAGCCGGAAGATTACGCCCCGGCCAGCGCATGATAGCTGCGAGCATATTTGTACGTAAAATGGCTTGAATATGATACAAATAGGTAACCCACGCATAGAACGCTACAAAAAATGTGCCCACCCGTGCCATTCGGACCAAAGCAATAAAGATCAGCGGCACAGCAAGCCACATGTAGTCATTGGAACCCGCTGTCGTCCGATCAAAAAACCACTGCATCCCGATCCCGATGGCTAACGGCAAGGAATGAAATATACACCATAACAATCCGTTGATCACAAATAACAAAGGCCTGAATTGAAACAAACGGCCGATAAACCCTGTTACAGTCATGCCAATTCCTCCTCTCGGCCTGTAATGAGCAGTCTGGCATAATGGGATGCCGGGTTACTGGCAAGTTCTTCTCTTGCTCCAAATTCCAGCACCTTGCCATCTCCAAGCACCATAATCCGGTCAACTTTCTCCAGCGTAGCCAGTCGGTGTGCAATGATGACTCCGGTGGATTGTTTCATTAACTGGTCAATTGCAGATTGCAGCATACCTTCGGTCGCAGCATCCAGACGCGACGAAGGCTCATCCAGAATAACCAGACTCGGTTCGGTCAGGAATACGCGGGTTAAGGCAAATAACTGTGCTTCCCCTGCCGACAATGAAGCTCCACCTGCTGCAAGATACGTATCAAGTCCTTCGGGTTGTGAATCAATCCATTGGCTAAGTCCAAGGCGATCCGTCGTCTCCTTGATCATATGATCCGATACATCCCCATTGAACAGGGTCAGATTGTCACGCAGCGTGCCATCAAACAGCTGCACATCCTGTGTCACCATACCCACCCGGCGATAGAGCGCTGGTAAAGAAAGCTTCGTGATATCTTTTCCACCCACACGTATCGTACCGCGATCCAGATTATACAGGCGGAGAAGAACACGACTTAGACTCGATTTGCCGCTACCTGTGCGACCAATAATACCCAGACGTTCACCAGGCTTAATTGCAAAATTAATGTCCTGTAATACAGGTTTATCCTGGTTATAACTGAAGTGAACCTGACTGAACTCCAGACCAAGTGGTCCTTCAGGCATTTGCTCCTCTGTGCCCTCTTCAATTACACTCTGCATGGACAACAGCTCTCTGGAGCGGAGCATGCCTGATTTTGCTTTTTGGAACTCTTGCACCTGATCTCCAAGCATTTCAATTGGATCATTCAGCATCTGTGTATATTGGTAGATCAGAAATAATGTTCCGATGCTAATTAGACCTTCCATATAGTAATGTACACCCAGCAAAAGTACTGCAGTTACTGCCAGAGCGAACAAAACTACTGTGGTATTCCAGGGAATAACTCGAAGCAGCCAGGCTTTTCTCCCCTTACGGAATACGGTGCGCATCGTGCGGTAAAAACGGTTCATCACATAAGGCACATGACCATTCGCTTGCACATCCTCAATCCCGGCAATGCGTTCTTCAATTAATCCGAACAGGGTAGCACTGGCCGCCCGCTCGTTTTTGGAAGAATCCACGCCCAGATTTCGGATGAAGACCATGAACAGGATCGATAACAATGTGAACACGGTCATGACCAAAGCAATAGGCACGTTGACGCTGAACATGAATCCGAGAATTCCGGCCAGCAGTACAAAACTCCCGATCACTTGCACAATGAACATCGCGAAAAAATTGGAGATACTCGTTACGTCACCATCCACACGTTCAATCATCTCGCCGGGTGTTTTCACATTATGAAAACGCATATCGAGACGCAGACAGTGTTTCAGTAAATCTCCGCGCAGTTGATTCGTAGCCCTCCAGGCCACATCATTCCCCAGATAACTGACCGCTACCGTGATGAGTTGATTAAACACGGCGACAACCAGAAATATTCCTGCAAGCTGAATGAGATTGGTGAGGACTCCGCCACTCGCCGCTGTATCGATAAATCGTTTGATAATCTGTGGATTCAGAAGCTGTAACCCTGTTGAGGTTAACAACATCATCACAAGCAAGGCCAATCGGCCTTTGACTGGTTTCAGATAGCGCAGCAGCCATGACATGGAGCGTTTTTCTGTTTTGGGCACAGGTCCCACCTCTTCATCGGTTTATTTATATAAAATGAAATAAAGAACATTGCACTGTGACTACGATGACAGAATAACCTTCCGATCGCTGTTATCCCCACTAGGATGAGTCATACATAATGACATTAAAATCGGTATTTCCCGCCCATAATTGATATGTAGAACGTAAGTTGACCATTGTACATTCTCCTTTTTAACAAGTTGGTTTTTTATAAAATAACGCTCCAAACGCTCCTTTCCATGTGAACGGATTGGTGGAATGCATGCAAAAAAGCCATAGATGAACTAATGTTCATCTACAGCTTGTAGCCAAAAGAGATCGAATGAAATGCACCGCATTTCCCCAATTCTCCTCTGCATCGCAATAATGATGAGCGTCCACGACAGGAGTGCACAAACATGACTGTCCCAACGCGATCATTGCAAAAAATTGGATTAATGTCACTATGCTTATGCGTATTCAGTTATCGATTCGAAATCTGGTTCGGCATAAACATAGTCATCATCCCACCCGCTTCACATATTTGTTGTTTATTGTATTCGCTGAATTAACATCCGTCAAGATAATTTTAACTTAATTGTTATTTAATTCATGTCATTAAACTTCTACGTTTCCCTACATACTCAATGATGGAGGTTCTGTATGCTTCTCTCTGGAGACAAGACGTCTATGTGCTATCAGAAGAAAAGGTACTCCGAGTGCAGTCGTCAGCGCAATCGGTACAAATACGGCGAGTCCATTCTCCGCTCCAAATTGACTTAACAGCAACCCGCCCATGACAGGAGCAATGACACTACCGATATTATTGAAACCGATCGTCCCGAAATACGTCCCCTTCCATTCCGGCTTCGCAATTCGGTCAATGAGCATATCCATCATCGTGAACAACAGCACTTCCCCAATGGTAAATAGTATGACACTCATCATCATCATGAGTACACCTTCAGCAATTCCGACCATCATCAGGCTGGTTGCGACCAGCAGGTTACCCACAATCAGGGGCACCAGAGGTGGAAAGTTTCGGAAAGTTCGCACCAGTGGATACTGAATAATCAGTACCGTCACGGCGTTCAGGGAGAGCATGTAGGAGAACATCTGACTCCCATTCTCAAAAATCGGACTCCTCGCCAAGTACTGTGCCAACGTAGAACTGAAATGTCCGTAACCCAACACACAAAATGTGGTACCAATCAACACCGGCAGGAATACCCGGTCGCGACCGGTGGTCATGAGCGCTTCACGCAAACGTGGTGCGGTAGCCTGGTGACGCTCGGGCAGATTGGCATGCTGTAGCTTGAATTGCAGAAATAATACAAGTCCATAGGCTATGTATACCATACCGGAAATCACAAACGGAAATGTCGATTCTGATGATCCCAACTGAAAGCCGATAATTGGCCCAAATACTACACCAAGATTAATCGCAGCATATCTGAGGTTGAATACCAGCAATTTGTTCTGCGGAGAAGTAATATCCGATAACAGCGCTCTCGAGGTGGGCTCAAATACTGCGCGGCATAATCCGTTTAACGTATTGGCCACAAAGAACACCCATAGATGCTCTGCTGCTGAAAAGATGAAAAACACACCTGCCCAGCTAAATACCGAGACTAACATCACGATTTTGCGACCGATCCGGTCCGAGATATAACCTCCATAAAAGCTGACCATCACACCTGCCAGCGAGCTGACCGCAACAGTAATACCGGTCTGGGTTGGGGTCGCCTCCAGTACACGTGTCAGATAGATGGATAGAAACGGGATACTCATTGACGTCACAAGACGTCCAAACATGGTACCGACAATGATCGTCCATGCCAAGGGATGAATTTGCCTTAAATATTGCTTCATGCGAACTTCTCCTATTCTTTCTAAGTGCTCCAATGCGGGGTGATTTAACAACCTCTTCTAATGCGTGTTCAAAAAGTCCGGTTTTCAGTACTTTTTGAACAACTTCTACTAATGTATAATTGTAAGGATAAAAGGGGGAAGTAAAAGTGTAAACATATGATCACACTTTTCACCTTTAATAGAGGAGTCGTGACCATGGATACCATACATACACACTTTGTAAGGCTCGCCGGGGCCGAACAACTTTCTTTCAAACTTCATGAACCTGTAGCGGTGACGATTGACAGCCTGTCCGCCACCTTGTGCTGCACCCCTCGTAATGTGAAATTCATTCTCAGAAAATTGGAGGAACAAGGCTTCATCCATTGGCAACCGGGACGTGGTCGTGGACATCATTCGGAGCTAACGATGCTACGTAGCATGAATGAGGCGCTGGAAACGAGTTTTACGGAATTTCTGGGTAAAGGCAAAATGAAAGACGCGATTGAACTCATCGGAAACGTGCAGATGGATGATGCACTGCGAGAACAGCTCATGGTCTCCCTCCATCAACAGATGGGATTTCACGGCCACAATGAAACTGCTTCAGGTCAGGATATCCTGCGCATCATGAGGTCACGCCAGTTGGGCGATCTGGACCCCGCCTTTGTCTATACTGCATTTGAAACCTATTTGCTGAGCCAGGTCTGTAATACATTGATCACTTATGATGCCCAGACGGAATCATTCCTGCCAGCTCTGGCTCACATGTGGGAGTGCAGCGAGGACCATCGCTTATGGACCTTCTATCTCCGGAAAGGTGTACGTTTCCACAATGGCCGTGTTATGACCTCCCGGGATGTACAGGCGACTTTGCAGCGATTGATTGAGGTGAATAGTCCCTCTATCTGGTTGTATCGGGATATCGAACGTGCGGAAGTAGCTGGTGATTACTGCATCAAGTTTGTTCTTCGTTGTCCTAATCGATTTTTCTTGCATCTGTTCAGTTGTATTCGGATGACGATCCTGCCCTACGATCACAATGTAGCCAATACCTTGATCGGGACTGGTCCTTTTCAGATTACAGAGCAGAATGAAGATGTGCTGGAGCTTGCCGCTTTTGATGCATACTACGGCATCCGGCCGCATCTGGATCAAGTCCATTTCTGGTTTGTACCTGACCTGAGTCCGAATGATCGCTACTATGAGCTACCGGGCACAGATCGATTGAGTCTGGCAACCGGTTGTGATCACACCAATAGCATCAATTATCCTGCGCTGGGTTGTCAGTATATGCTGTTCAATTTTCACAAGGAAGGCATCCATCATCATCCTCTATTTCGACAAGCCCTGCGTATCGTCTATGATTCGGTTGCGCTTGTCCAGGATCTCGGTGGGAATCGGATCACACCAGCCAGCAGCTTCCTGCCCTGGAGAAGTGCAGCCCAAGACTGGACAGCTGCCCCTCTTGAGCATGCTCGTGAATTACTCTATCGCTGTGGGTACCAAGGTGAAACGATAACATTATCGTATACGCATAATAAGGATGCAGACGTTGCAGAGTGGTTCCAGTGTCGTGCCCAGTCCATTGGTCTGAACATCAGCATGCAGGCCGTTGTGGACTATTTCAACTCAGAGGAAACTACGAACGCGCAATTGATCTTGGCTGAAGAGATACTGGAAGAAGACTGGCAGTACGGCATGATTCATTTTTTCAAAAACCTGTCCAATCATTTTCATATGTGCATGTCTCCTGCTTTCCAATCCCTGTTGGATGACAAACTGGATCATTTCGCCCAGCTCCATCGGGCTGACCGTACAGCGCTTCTTGATGAAGCCGAAGCCTTATTACGGGAACACTGCTGGATCTTGCATGGTTGTCACATGAACAAGCAAGCTGAGCTGGATCAGAGCATCTTCGGCATGCAGACAGCAGAATTCGGATATATGGACATCTCCAAACTGTGGATCAAAAATCCATAGGCATCCTTTTCATGAGTGAAGTCAGAAACAAAGAGCCGCTAACTTATCAATGATAAGCTAGCGGCTCTCTTGCCGATCAAGTGTTATCCATTCAGAGATTACACTTCATGTAATAGGTCTCCAATGCTTGCATAATGGATTCGATCTTAATCGGTTTGCTTACATACGCATCCATGCCTGCCTTCAAGCATTTATCCATGTCTCCTCTTAAGGCATTTGCAGTCACCGCAATAATATATGGACAATCCTCAGAGGACTTCAATTCTTTAATCATTTTTGTCGCTTCGAATCCATCCAGTCTTGGCATATGCACATCCATGAAGACAATATCGTATGAATTGTGTTTGACCGCCTCGACCGCATCAGCACCGTCCACGACATGATCCACAACATGTCCTTTTTTCTCGATTATCCTGCTAAGGACGAGCTGATTCACTTCATTGTCTTCCGCAATTAAAATCCGCAAGGCGGATGTTCTGTTCTTTTTCTGTTGTTGATCTAACCTGTTGCCCTCTTCACCGTTGGTTAATTTAAAGCGAGCAGTAAATACAAATATTGTACCCGGTTCATCCGATTCCTCGATCCAGATATCTCCCTGCATGAGCTCCACCAATTTTTTGCTAATGGCAAGGCCTAGACCCGTGCCCTGAGGTTTGCGGGTCATGAAATTCTCCAGTTGGTAGAATGGTTCAAATAATTGTTGTTTCCTCTCAACCGGAATCCCAATACCCGAATCCTTCACCTTAAAATAAAGTTGTACGGTATTGCCACACTGCTCCTTAATCCCAACGTCAATTCCAACGCCGCCCTCTGAAGTGAATTTAACCGCGTTGCCAATGATATTGGTAAGTACCTGTTTAAGACGGTAAGCATCACCATACACCGGAGTGGGAATGGCGTCATCTACGCACATACGAACATCCAACTTCTTTTCGCGAGCCAGTGGTTTTACGATTTGCACGGTCTCTGTCACGATTTCTGCGAGATCAAAAGGATTGTCTACCAGATCGGTTTTGCCTGACTCAATTTTGGAAAAATCAAGAATATCATTAATGATGGCCAGTAAGGAATCTCCGCTCTTCTGGATGATTTCGATATATTCCTTCTGTTCCCCGCTAAGACCAGGGGTATCCAGAAGCAAATCTGTCATCCCAATTACACCGTTCATCGGTGTACGAATTTCATGGCTCATCATCGCAAGAAACTCACTTTTGGCTTTGTTCATTCTCTCGGCAGTCTCTTTGGCGACAAGCAGTTTTTTCTGCTCCGTAATATCCTTCGCAATCAAGTAGAACCCGACATTGGAGTTATTAATAATGATCGGAGCAAGCGTAGCCAAGACTTCTGTTTCGGTTCCATCTGTATGACGAACTGCATTGATCTTCTTTTCAGCCATCTCATAATTACTCCGCAGGATCAGACCCAGATTACTGGCCCCGATGAATCTGCTTATGCTTGTACCCATCATTTCAACCACGGGACAGCCCGTCATTTTCACCGCTACTGGATTGGCATTCATAATATCACCATCCATGTTAAACGAGATAATGGCGTCATGATTATATTTTTTAAGTGAGGTGTATCGCTCCACAGATTCCTGCAATTTGAATTCAATGCGTTTGCGTTCAGTGATGTCCTGTAGTGTTCCGTTCAGCTGAACTGGCTGCTGATATTCATCGAGCGTGATCAGCCCGCGTAAGTGAAGATACTTCTCACTTCCATCAGAGCTACTGTGCTTGTATTCAAAATCAAGCGGTTTTCCTTGTTTTACCCGTTCCATTTGTTCTTGTAAAGAGGCTATGTCCGCAGCATTCATAACTTTAAAAACATCATTTGCACAATATGATTTGCGGGTGCGTTCAAGTTCAAAAATCTCAAAAATCTGATCTGAAAGTGCGATCTGATCTTTGACCATATCCCACTCCCAACTGCCAATTAAGGCGATGCGTTCAGCCTCTGCACTGATGTCCTTATGTTTTTTTCGTTCGGATACATCTCGTCCAATCGAAAGAATCTGCTGTCCATGCTCAGCATCACCAAAGACCTTGTATGTGGTCTCAAACCACAGATAATGCCCATCTTTATGGCGGGCCCTAATATTCAACAGATTGCCTTTAGTCAAGTCCATCTGTGAGATGCGTTCCAGGTCTTGTGGGTGAAAATATTCGTCATTTTTTTGGCCAATCACTTTTTCTGGCGAATAACCCAGTAAACGTTGGACTGAGGGTGAGCAGAATCGACAAACGCCCTCCTGATCAGCAATATAGATGATCTCCTGAGCATGATCTGTAATAAGTTTGAACATCTCTTCACTATGCAGAAGCTTTTGTTCGGACATTTTGCGGTCAGTAATATCCACAATATGGCATATGAAGTAAAGAGGTTCATCCGTAACTTCGCTTCGAGCCAAAGAAACATGCAATGAACTCCACATTACATCACCATTTTTTTTGATATAGCGCTTTTCGTATTTGTACTCTTTGGTCTTACCTTCAAACAGCTCGCACACATAGATGAGATCCTGTGGTGAATCATCCGGATGCGTAATATCCTGAAAGCTGAGATCTATTAATTCTTCACTAGTAAAACCCAGCATACAGCAAAAAGCAGGGTTCACTTTCATCCATTGTCCTGTCGGAGCAACGAGTGCAATTCCAATAGGTGCTTGGTTATAGATCTGCTCGAACAATTCATGATGGTCGACCTTTTGAACCTGCATTGTAAACTCTCCTTTTGGCATATAAACTCAAGTTATAGATTGTCGAAAGTTAAATTTTGTTGGATGTAAGTTGTTCCACAAAGGATGGGTCCGTTTTAAAACCATAATATCTGCTTAATACCCAAAACTTCAGCCGTTGAAGCATATCTTTTCATAAGATTTGTGTCTATGAAACCAAACAAGGCCTGGAATCCATTCATATGGAATCCCGACCTTTGTTTATTATATATCATTATAAGTCATATGCAACACGGAATGTGAGAAAAATGGGTTAGCGCTCGCGACCAACAAGATAATCCAAGAGATGTCTCAAAAACGGAATAGGTTTCGGCATTTCGTTCAATGCATCTGTTGCAAGACAATAATGCTCCCACATCTCTTTTTTTGCACCTTCATCACCAAGAATGGACACAAAGGTTGAATTATTGTTCCGCTCATCCTGACCTGCCGGTTTCCCAAGGATAAGGTGATCACCCTCGTAATCCAGCAAATCGTCCTTGATCTGAAAGGCGATTCCCGCATGATACGCAAACTTCTTCAGCCTAGCAATCTCCGGTTCCTTCACTTGGGCAAGTATGGCTGGCATGACAAGGGCAGCCTCAAAGGCAATGCCTGTTTTGTAAAAACAGATCATGTTTAACTGCTCCAGCGTCAAAGCCTTGCCTTTGGAGTTCAGATCCATCGCCTGCCCCATGCACATATCCTCTGCTTTTTCAGCTGAATATTGAATCAGTGTGAGCACAGTCGCCGCATCGAAGTGATCTAATGATGACTGCTCACCAATCGCCTTCTGAATGAGAAACAGACCCGTAAGCTCTGCTGTAGCGCTATTGTGTACCTGATGCAGCGTGGAGCGACCACGCCTTGTCGAAGCATTATCCTGGGTGGGCAGATCATCAAAGATCAGTGAAGCGGTATGCATGTATTCCAGCGACCTAAGCAGCGGAACGATGGAGGATTCAGGTAAACCATACTCGCGCACACCCATAACCCAAGTCAATATGGGGCGTAGCCTTTTTCCATCTCCCTGCAAGCTGTAATTGGCTGCATCGATCAGCGTTTCTTTCATCTCGGGAAGTCCACCGGGCTTGGTTATCTGTAACTCCACATTAATCTGTTCGCGAACTGTTCGAATGGTCTGCCGGAACTCCTCTTTCTCCTGCTTGTCATTCTTCAATTGAAGTACGACCTGATCCCGTAACAATTTATCGAGGAAATCGACATCATCTGCTTTGCGTACCATCTGTTGTACCAATCGATTGAATTCGGGCTGTCCGGAAGCAAAAATCATCATCACTTCATCATATTTCTGCTGACCCAGGCGCTCTTTACAACGCTTCAGACCGTTAATGGCACGATCCAGTATGACCTCGCGGGTCTTGGCGTCCGAGTTATATACATCATGGATCAGATGCGAGATGACTGCCCAGTACAATTCATAGGGATTAATCAAGTCGGGGCGCAGGTCGCGATACTTCAAATAGTACGTATACGGGGTTACTGCGCCTTCTTCCATATCGTCAAACATATCGGCAAAATCATCTGCAAGCTGATTGTATATTCCGTAATAGAACGTCCGCAGATCGAATCCTTCATCCTCCTGAGCACTGAGAACAGATCGAACGATTAAGCGGGAGGAAGATGACTTGATAATAATCGGAATGTACAATTCTTCATTCGTATAATTCGCATTGGATAATTTCTTGTTGCGATCGATCTCCTGAGACTGAAAGAACACATAGGATTGCTCGAGGAACGTGCGCTGAGTCTCCGGACGCTGATAGTTCTTAATATACTCAAATGCTTCCCGAAGCTCGGAATGAACATATCTAATCACTTCCAGATTACTGCCTTTCCACTCTCCCAGATCGGGTACGACTCCGGTAAGAAGTGCATCACGTATCATCAGGGAATATTGTTCTTTTTCCTGAACAGTCAAAGCCTGAGAATCCAGCAGGTCATCCACAAATGGATACGTCAAACCGTAGGAATAACCGAGTCGGATCGCCGCATCAAATCTCCGGGCACGTTCTTCAGCTGGTGTCTGCTCGTTCATCTCATCGTCCACATGAAGGACCACGCCAAGAATGATCTTGATGAGCTTCCGCTGCGCCTGCTCTGCATCCAGCTCTTTCGGGATGTTGGATGCTACGTTCTTTAATTTGTTCATCACCCAGATGACAGCCGCTTCAATGTGTTCCTTCTGTCCCCACCGGTACAACGCAGCCAGACTGATATAATCAGGCTGTCCTTTGCGTTCGGTAGCAGAGCGCATAAAGTATTTTTTGGTATGCTGGACAACGTGTTGAATTCGGGCCTGCGTATCTGCAGAATCAAGGGCTTGCCCCAGATCTCGCATATAAATATAGGAGATACTCCGATCCAGGTAATCATCCAGCTTTCCTGTCGCATTCAGCCAATGGATATATCTATGAACATCCCGGGGATCCGGTTTTCTTTTGCTTGGTGATAAAAGAGAAAGCCAGGCAAAATGATGAATATGTTTTTTTTGCCATACATGAATATCTTGGGTGAGTGCAGTTGTATACGAATTATTCATAAGTTGCTGCCTAAGAGAAGTAAAATACTGCGATGCTTTCTGCTCAGCTAGCCGATATCCTGCATCAGCCTGATCTATAAGTACGTTATTCATAGGGTGGATACCTCAACTTTTATTAATGTTAAACATGTATCCATGAAAGGAGTGTGAGGTGCTCCATGGACGAAAACTGAACTCATTCGGGTGGCGTATCCATCGCGTCAGCTCATGTTCATAACCTTTATACGGCGATCGAACCGTTTGGTTACGAAATCGTCATTGTTCATGCCAACGTACGTGATTTTACAAAATGGAGGACCAGACTTTGACCGCTGTGATGGCGATAAGTACGATTAATGCATACCGAAGTACACTCACATTGATCATCGAACTAACCCGTGAACCAAGGGATGCCCCCAACAGACTTCCGATTACCGTATAAATGATGGGTTCCAGCGGAATGTCTCCACCCGTAATCTTCCCTATAACACCACCAATGGCGGAGATAAATACAATCGCCAGTGAAGAAGCAATCGTCGTTCGCACGGGGATGTTGAGAATCGTCAGCATGATGGGGATAAGGATAAAAGCACCACCCGCACCAACAATTCCTGATACAATGCCTACTGCAAAAGCAGTTCCTGCTGCAATCCATCGGTTAAACACCAGTGGAGCTGAGGTATCAAGCTTTCCCTTACCGGGAATCAGCATGAGAACAATCGCGATGATCGCCAGAATGCCATAGATCAGATTAATAACCCTTCCGTCCAGATAACCGGATATGAAGCCCCCGATCAGACTGCCAGCAAGAATGCTCGAGCCCATGTACAGCACCAATCCGCGGTGAACGATCGCCCCACCGCTTTTACCCGTTCGTACTTTTCTGCGGAATGCAATCACACCAGCTAGTGAAGCGAAGAATACTTGAAACATACTGATCGATGATACCTCATGTGCTGAGAACGGCTCCAGTCCCATCAAGGACGGAACATATAACAATAGCGGATAATTGATAATGGCCCCACCAATACCCAACAAACCGGAGAAGAATGAACCGACCAGACCCAGTATAAACATGATGACAAAAAGCAGAAGATTCATCGGTTATGCGCTTCCTTTCTTGCTATATAGATCTCATTTCGATTCAGCTTAAAAGTGGTATACACAGCGAATATTATCCGTTATAATAAAAACCAAGTAAATTAATCCGAAATGAGTGATTAAGCATGTTTAACGTGTTGAAGACTCTTTTTGAAAATAAATGTCCACTCTGCAGCGAAAAATTACAAGTTCACAACGATGCGTTATGCTCGACAAAAATGTGTTCTCAATGTCATTATAAAGAAGAGAGCTATGGCTCCCTGGGTGTTCGAATTGTGTATGACACACCACAAAATGATAAAAAGATTCAACCTTGCTAATTGTATCACGATCTCTGAATTTTCGGGATAATTCGACAAACTAATTTATAACATATGCCAGGTTTACTCTATAGTAAAAACAAAAAAACGGTGCAAAACGAATAAATCGTTCTGCACCGTTTTTTTGTTTTTTTTGCAATGAATTTCCTTAGATTAGAAGCGCTTCTTATTTGGTTTTGAAGCTGAGGAACCCATCATCTACGGCTACGGTTGTCCCGTTCACTGCGCTTGCTGCATCACTGAACAGGAATGTAACCACACTGGCTACTTTTTCCGGTTGAATGAGCTCTCCACGCATATGTTGAGTAGCAAGCGCATCCTTCATAGCTTGGTCATCACCGAGAATCGGTGTTTCGATAAAACCAGGTTCTACACCAACCACGCGAATTCCATGCTCAGCCAGTTCCAGTGCACCGGATTTGGACATCATGACAACAGCAGCCTTGGCCGCATTGTAGTTGAAGCTGCCCACTGCTGCAACACTTCCATAGATCGAAGCGGTATTAACAATGGTACCTTGTACATTCAATTCAACCATCTTTTTCGCACCATAATACATGCCGTAGTATACACTATGCTGGTCTACATCAATGACTCTGTGATAGGATTCCGGGTCCATCTCCAGAAATGGCTTCACAAGTCCAATCCCTGCGTTATTGAAAATACCGCTTAACGTACCATATTGCTCTACTGTCCAGTCGATCAGGGCTTTAATCTCGTCCCCTTTGGATACATCCACTTTGTATGCGCCCGCTGTTCCACCTGCTGCTTCAATCTCTGCCGCAAGCTTCTTCGCTCCGTCTTCATTATAATCAGCGACAACAATAGTCGCACCTTGATCCGAAAGTTGAAGTGCTGTCTCTTTACCAATACCACTCGCTCCACCTGTAATAATGATTACTTTTCCATTGTGTTGAGTCATGGCTCAGTTCTCCTTTGGCAAAATAGTTTTAGATGCATTTTTAACTTATAGTAAGTAACTATATTTTATTCACCTATATATATTCATCATACGCCTCTGTCCCAACCTTGTCAAACCATCGATCCTCTTCACTTGAATATAAATTAAATGTCGTATGAATCTCATATTTACATGATATAGTCTAGCTTCTGTGATATTAAATATGCATCCGTTTTCGGAAAATAAAAAAAGCGAACATATCGGTAATTTAATCATTCCGATATCCCGCCCTCTTAAAATATACAATTTCAAACCTATTCACCCTGAAGCCCGCTTAGCGGATCTCTCAGGTTATTGATATTGTTGATCAGTTCAGGAATCCCTGTCTTCTCCCAATTTTCTGCCGTAAAGCCTTGCTCCGCAATCGTATTCTCGAAATTACCTACGACTTCAGTTAATTGCGTATTATAGCTGACCAGATTCTCATGAATGCTTTCTCCTATTGCGGGTGCCGTCAATTGGGAAAATTCGCTTGCTTCTGCTTGGATCAGATCGATTTTCTCTTGAATCTGAGTGGTTATCTCCGGATTGTTCACCGCACTCGATGCGAGCTCTTGCAAATCAGCCCCGGCGTTCGATACCTGTTCTATATAATCAGTAGCCCCACTCACATAATTTAGACTTTGATTGGCTTGCTCCACGACAGAGCAGGCCGAAATCAACAGAATACTTGATGCAATAAGGCCTGTCATCATCAATGTGTGTTTTCTTTTTCGCTTGAACATGATCATCTCCCCTTCTCCTCATCGTAATCCTTGTTCCAAGTCCATGATACCTGTTTAGACTGCTTCATTGCAAATGGGTCTGCAGCCAGCGTTATTAACATGTATAATAGTATGATCACACGGTAAAGGGATGTCATGATTATGCTTCAAGCCTTAAACCAACGCTTGAACCGCATCATGCCACTGATTACCCCAATCAGCATTATTATTGGCGTGTTATGCGGGAGTTTTCTTTCTTCTTATACCTTTTTATCCCCTTGGCTCTTTGCGTTCATGACGTTTGCTGGAAGCATCAGTTTGGGGATACGGGATTTTGTGAACGTGCTGAAGAAGCCGTTCCCCCTGTTTGTATGTCTGTTTATTTTGCATTTGGCGATGCCTCTAATTGCTCTCGGTATGGGTCATCTGGTATTCCCTACAGATGCGTACACCATAACGGGCCTTGTTCTGGCAGCCGTGATTCCGACAGGAATCAGCAGCTTCATCTGGGTCAGTATCTATCGGGGCAATATCGCACTTACGCTTTCGATCATCCTGATTGATACCATGCTTGCTCCTTTTGTAGTGCCCGGAGTGTTATCCCTGTTGATTGGCACCAGTGTCACACTGGATACGGCAGCTATGATGAGCAGTCTGTTCTGGATGATTGTGGTGCCATCCCTGCTCGGTATGCTGCTGAATGAGTGGACCAAAGGTGCCATTGTCCCGGTCTGGGGACCAAGGTTGAACCCGTTGTCCAAATTGTTTATGGCATCTGTCGTTGCGATTAACGGATCTGTCGTTGCACCTTACTTGGCCGATTTCAACTGGAAGCTCGCTGGACTTGCGGTCATCATTATTTTCCTGGCATCATTTGGTTACGCGCTAAGTTACTTCATTGCCCGATTGTTGGGCTGGAATGAGGCCGATCAGGTCGCTCTGGTGTTCAATGGAGGCATGCGTAATATCAGCGCAGGTGCAGTACTCGCTGTTTCCTATTTTCCGCCACCTGTTGCTGTCCCGGTCGTGCTTGGCATGGTATTCCAACAGATGCTCGCTTCCCTGACAGGTTATCTGCTCGGTCGTCGCTCTCAGCTTCTGCATAAGTCGGATAAGACATCCGCTGCCTAACAACATACTGGAATGTTTAAAAAACGCCGACATGATTGTCGGCGTTTTCATATGTGTTGCTATTACTATTATTGCTACGATACTGCTTCGTTTCGTAAACCTAGTAATCAGTTCCTGAAAGTACTGCTGTTAAACCTAAAGCTACAATAAGAATGTAGACCACAATTCCAATGGCGATCCACAACAATGATGCTTTTGCATAATTGGCTTTGGAAGGATTCGAATTTCCGAACGCCCACACAAACAACATGATAAGGTTAACAAGTGGAATAGCCAAAAGCAATAACGTGAGCATCCAACTACCAAAACTAACTGGCTGTGGTCCTGGTTTATGTACGGCTTGATTAGGAGCTGCTTGCATAATAATAAAGTCCTCCTTTCTTCATCTATATAATAGCTACCTGCTAAGACAATGTCCTTCTAAATTAGAGAAGAAACGTTTGCCGTTAATAAAAATAACTGAAATCTCATGAATTTACAATGTAATATTTTCCATATAAAAATTAATATAATAAACCCCTGAATTGCCGCATAAGTGAACCTGCTTCGCTTACCAATGCTTGTCCACAATAGAAAAAAAACCATCAACGAGTGATGGTTTTCATCTAATCATTCTTTTCAGAAATCTGTTGCTGCTCATGATGCTTTCATGCTTATTTCGGCTGAATATATCCTTCAGCTTTAAGCAGTTCTGCGATCAGAACCGCACCGCCTGCCGCGCCGCGGAGCGTGTTGTGGGACAATCCCACGAATTTGTAATCATAAAGTGAATCTTCGCGCAGTCGGCCTGTGGAGACACCCATTCCGCGTTCGATGTCACGATCCAGTTTCGTCTGTGGTCTGTTCTCTTCTTCAAAATACGTAATGAATTGTTTCGGTGCGCTTGGCAGAGCCAGCTCCTGTGGGCGACCTTTGAACTGCAACCAATGCTCCAGAATTTCGTCTTTGCTTGGTTTTTTCTCGAAGTCCACAAACACGGTAGCCAGATGCCCATCTGTTACCGGCACACGGATACATTGGGTTGTAATTAGTGGAGCCGATGCTTTGACGATCTGATTGTTCTCGATGCTGCCCCAGATCCGCAGTGGTTCCTGCTCACTCTTTTCTTCTTCGCCACCGATGTATGGAATGACATTATCGAGCATATCAGGCCAGTCGGTAAAGTTTTTACCTGCTCCAGAGATGGCTTGATACGTGGAAGCGACGACCTGCGTCGGGTTGAACTCACGCAAGGCGTGCAGTGCTGGCACATAGCTCTGAATCGAGCAGTTTGGTTTTACAGCAATGAATCCGGTTTTCGTGCCCAGACGTTTGCGCTGAGCTTCAATCACGTCCAGATGTCCCGGGTTAATCTCAGGGATCACCATTGGTACATCAGCCGTCCAGCGGTGAGCCGAGTTGTTGGACACGACAGGTGTTCCTGTTCTGGCGTAAGCTTCTTCGAGCGCTTGAATTTCATTCTTTTTCATATCAACCGCGCAGAAAATAAAATCAACCTGGCTCGCAAAAGCCTCTACCTGGGAAGCATCCTGAACAACGATTTTCTTCACAGCTTCCGGAATAGGAACTGCGAGTTTCCATCTGCCTTGTACGGATTCTTCATATGTTTTACCTGCCGAATTGGCGCTTGCAGAAATAGCTGTAACTTCAAACCATGGATGTTGATCGAGCAGGTCCACAAAACGCTGACCTACCATTCCCGTTCCTCCGACGATACCAACTTTCAATTTTGCTGACATTCAATCATCATTTCCTTTCGGTTTGAGTGATGCTTCTCTTTGAATCAATCTCATAACTCACTAAAAACGTATTATGAAATTGACTCCTTCATTAACACTATTCAGGCAATTCCAAAGCGTGTGGTCACAGTCCGGAAAATACCAAAAAATCCCATCCCCAAGACAACAGTCTCAGGGACGAGATTGAACTCTCGTGGTACCACCCAGATTCGCCAATATGTCACCATATCCGCCTCTTCAAGTATAGGAATACAACCATGTTGCTTGCTGTAGACCGTTCATACTCTAGCTCTGTAACAGGAGCTCCTGTCACACCATCCCTTAATGTTAAGTTCCGATGTGCTGCTCTGAGTCTTTATTCAATAAAAGATTCTTTACTCCTTTTCAGCTGCCGGAGCTCTCTTTGAAAGAATGATTTTTATCTACTCGTCTCTTCGTCGCATTTGATATTGCGATTATAATATCAAAATTACCGTTATGAAGTAAACATATTTTTTTAGATCATGGAATTTACACGTTTTCGGCGGAGCTGAACAATCCAATTTTCGCAAGAAAATCTTCAGCTAAACGCGGTCTGTCTTCTGTGAAAGTACGTCGATAGACGTTTTTCTTATAATTTGCTGCAAATAGCTATTTCCTTACTGTTTTTTGGCAACAATCGCATACGTTCCCAGTGGACTCCCAGGCCCCGAGGCATGATATGTCCTAAGTAATTTCAGTTCGGAAAGAAGAAGTGTTCTTACCTTGTCCGGGATCGGAAGCATCTGCAGTTCCACAGGCGCTTCTGACAGTGTCATTTCAGTTTCCCAGCGACCGTCCTGCAGCTCGGGAGAATGGATCGAAATCTCTTCCTTCATCGTCCAGCCTGCCGCAGAGACAAGCTCTTGGATATCCTCCGGTGTAAAGAGCGTACGCACATTGGAGAAGCTGTTCTCCTTATAGCATTCGACCTGGGACTGAATCAGAACGGATAACCAGTGCGAGAGCTGGCTCACATCTGTAACTCGTGCATCCCATTCGGCAAAACATAACTGATGTCCCCACGTCCTCACCTTGCTAAGAATCTGGGCGAGTTCGTCAAACGATTTCAAGTACCAGGAACAATGGGATAGCACAATCACATCAAACTCATTCTCGGCGAATTGGGCTTGATCACTTAGAATGTCGAAATCATAATCCATTCGAATTCGATCACCCAGCGGAGATCTCCGCAGTTTGGCTGCTGCTTCGCCTACGGTCAGCGGTGCACCATAATCCTCTGGTGCAATATCTACACCATGAACGTACCCATGCTCCCCCACCAGATGTGCAAGAACGGCCGTTGTATCTCCCTGACCACATCCGATTTCCAGAACGCGACTGCCTTCCTGTATCCCCCAAAAGAGTCCCAGTTTCATCCGATGCTCGGTCTGAATGTATTGAATGGCGGCGTTGTCCTCCACGTCCATATACTTAATAAGGTCCCTGATGATAGACTCATTCATGATTCCTCACTCCTCAAAGAGCAACTTGAACTTCTTGCTCATTGTAGCGTTACAAGAATCATTGTACAATGCTGGAGTCTATGACAGAACCATGGCACGAAGGAGATCCCGTCCTACAGCAGATATAAACCTCTGCTACATATCAATCCCTATGCCCACTGGGTTACAAGCTTCTGAAGATATGGTGTCAGCATGGGCTGTAATTCCTTGCGCATCAGTCCGATCTCCAAGATCGCCTGAATATATCCAAACTGATCGCCAATATCGTACCTACGTCCCTCCAGTTCAAGGGCCAACAATTCCTCCACTTGACTCACTTCTTTCAAGGCATCGGTTAACTGATATTCCCCTCCAGCCCCTCTCTCGATCTGATCAAGGATTGGAAAGATGGAAGGTTTCAAAATATATCGTCCCATTACAGCTGTTCGGGATGGGGCTTCTGCAAGGGAAGGTTTTTCGACCAGATTGGTGACCCGGTGAACCCGGTCCTCTACACCATTCGAATCAATAATGCCATACTTGCTTACATTTGCCGCATCTACCTGACGGACACCGATGATCTGGTTGCCTGTCTTTTCATAGAGATGGACCATCTGTGCAAGTGCAGGCGGATCAGACACCATAATGTCATCTCCGAGCAGTACAGCAAAGGCATCATCTCCTACAAATTGCCGTGCACACCCTATCGCATGCCCCAGTCCAAGTGGTTCTTTTTGACGAATAAAATGAATATTTGCCATCTCGCTGATGGCCTGCACCTCTTCCAGTAAAGACTGTTTGCCCTTGGCATATAAAGAATGTTCAAGTTCAACCGATTTATCAAAATGATCCTCGATGGATTTTTTGTTGCGTCCAGTCACAATGAGGATATTCTCAATGCCTGACTGCACCGCTTCTTCGACGATGTATTGGATAGCCGGTTTGTCCACGATGGGTAACATCTCTTTGGGCTGTGCTTTGGTCGCTGGCAGGAAACGGGTTCCGAGACCCGCTGCCGGAATAACCGCTTTTTTAATTCGCATTTCATCATACACTCCTTTCATATGGTAGTTGCACGAAACACCCAATATCTGCTGGCTATATAGTTCAGAACCATTCCCATCAAGGTTGCCAGGATCTTGCTCATCACGAGACTCCAACCCAGCATGTCATGCAAGGTCATCAGGATCAGGGCAGATAACGCGAGAACAACGAGATTGGTGATTAGAAAACGAATAAGTTTCGCTCTATCGCTACCCCCTCGTGCCGTATCTCGAAAAGTCCACCTGCCGTTCAGCCAATAACTGTTGGCAACACCGCAGCTGTACGAGATTACCTGAGCAATCATAACCGGTACACCGACCACTGCGAGCAAAGCAAACACCACCGCATCTACTGCCGTATTCGCGACACCCACAATTCCGAACTTAAAAAGTGTGACCAGACGATTAGTCATGGTGAGCAACTCGGGCTGTCAATCGGGATTGTGCTTGCTGACCCTCTACCTGAACCACGTCTCTCACAATATATAGCGGACGCGCCTTGGTCTCATCATAGATTCGGCCAACATACTCGCCCAGAATGCCCAGCATGATCAGAATGAATCCGTTAAACATCAGCATGATACTTACAATGGAGGGCCACCCTTTAATCGTTGAATCCGTAAAGATGGCCGATCCAATAACCGTTAACATATAGACGAATCCGCCTAGCGACAGGATTGCACCAACATAACCTGCGAGCTTGAGTGGTTTATACGAAAATGAAGTAATGCCATCCAGGCTTAGCTTCAGCATGCGTTTCAGCGGATATTTTGTTTCTCCTGCCAGACGTTCATCACGTTCATATTCAATGGCAGTCTGGCGAAATCCAACCCAACTCACCAGCCCGCGCACAAACCGATTTTTCTCCGGAAGACGTTTCATCTCATCACATACTTTGCGGTCAATCAGGCGAAAATCACCGGTATCCACCGGAATATCCGTATCCGTTGAAGCACGAAGTACACGATAGAACAGACTGGCCGACCACTTCTTGAAGCGGGTTTCCCCACTTCGTCTGGTGCGACGGGCATATACGACTTCATAGCCCTCTTTCCATTTGGCGATCATATCCAGTATCAGTTCGGGAGGGTCCTGAAGATCCGCATCAATAATAACGACCGCATCCCCCACCGCGTAATCCATACCCGCTGTTATCGCAATCTGATGTCCGAAGTTACGGGCAAAATCAATCAGTTTTACACTCTCGTCCCAACGAGCGTAATCACGGATCATCTGTGCACTTCGATCCACGCTGCCATCATTGACAAACAACAGTTCATAGCTCTCTCCTGTGCTGCCCATGACCTTCTTCAGACGCCGATAAGTCTCCTCAATCACCGCTTCCTCGTTATACATGGGAATAATAATGCTGTATCGGTACGCGTGAGCCATATTCGTCCCCTCCCTTTTCCAATGGACTTCGTTCGAGATTTTCATTCTATACAAATTGAACTAAAGAATATTTACACTGCACACTTCGATGACAGACCAACCTTCCGATCGCTGTTATCCCCAGATTTTTTTGATTCCTTTTCTAAAGGGGAACATCCGGGGATAGGGTATGCTTCCGATGTAGCTTTCTTGCAGAAAGCTTGTTGGCGAACGCTTCGCTTTTTCAGGTTTTTTCTGTCCTCTCCGTTATCGTGTAAATGATAAGTTCAATTTATATAGCTACAATTTCACTTCGTACAAGATGGTCTGGCCGCCAAATCCGAATCCAAATCCAGCTTCGTTCTCCGTATCTCCGTTATCCATAGATCCGCTGTCCGTGCCTGTCTTCCACTCTGACGTTGGAATCTCGGTTCCGTGCTCTTTGATCCAATCGCTAATATCCGAGTTCCCTCCGCGGCCACCCATGCCACCAACCATGAAGTACTTCACTTGCCCGCTCTTGACGAGTTGCTCAAGTTCCTCTGTTGTGTACACCGGGTCTGACCCGGAGAAACCTCCCAGTGTAATTACCGATGCTTTCTCGTCGATAATATAAGGTGCTGCCTGATTATAGTCGGTTGTGGCGAAGAGATACGTTTCGCCTGTATTATGCTCTTTCAGATAATTCAGTGTGGTCGTATCCACTTCTTCGTTACGGTTACCCATTCCACCACGGCCACCTGTTGTAGGCATTTCTGTAACTCCTGCGCCGTTACCCATCGGCATGCCCATGCCGGCTCCACTAAACATGCCATTGGAACCTGAAGGCCCTGCTGCCGGAATCATACTATTACCACCGTAAGTAATTGGGGTGAATGCCCAGTAGATCGGACCGATCAGCATGACTACGAATCCTGCGATAATGATGCCCTGTTTCCATCGATGTGTACGACGAAGCATAACGACCAGGATGACCGTGACCAGAATGCCTGCGATCAATTCACTAATGGACCAGCCTGCACCAATCGTATCGTTATACACCAGCATGATATACCAGCCGAACAAGGTCGTCAGCAGCACGGACACCGGAAGCAACCAGGCCTGCCAGCCAATTCGTTCACGATATAACTTCCACATCGCTACATATCCTGCACCAGTCAGCGCCGCAATTGGTGGTGCAAGCATAATCAAATAATATTGATGGAAGAAACCTGCCACACTGAAAAAAGCAGCAACGGGAAGCAGCCAGGCCAGCCAGAATAAAGCCTCCTTGTGCTTGTTCGTTATATTTCTCCGTCTTAATCCTGCAAATATGGCAATGCATCCAAGCAGCACAACTGGCAGAAGCCAGCTGGCTTGACCTGACAGTTCAGTTTGGAAGAGACGCAGAGGACCTTTCTCCCCCGTACCAAACATTCCTCCCATGCCTCCGCCACCATTACCGCCGAAATTTCTTCCGTTTGGCATTTCCATATCATTCGGCATCTGCCCGTTCGGGAAAATTCCATTCGGCCCAGTCATGCCGCCCATGGCGTTCATGCCGTTTGAAGCATTCATACTTTCGTTATCCGGTGCATTGGCATCTTGCCCCGTGCCAGGGGCACCACTACCCGTCCGATTTGGACCAGAAGTCGAATCCCCTCGATTGCCACGATTATTGCCCTGTCCAATACCACTTGGCATACCTGCGTTACCTGCAGTATTCTGCTGACCCGTTAGACGAGACAGACCATTGTATCCAAATGCCAGTTCCATTACCGAGTTTGTTTCACTACTTCCGATATAAGGCCGCTCGTCTTCGGGTATAGAATCCACAGTGACCGCCCAGGATAAGGAAACCACCGCCAGAACCGCTGTGCTGCCGATCAGCAGGATGATCTTCTTTCTCCATTTCGCCTGAAATGCGAGCAGATAGAACAAGTAAAAAGCCGGGAGAATCATGTAGGCTTGAAGCATTTTCATATTGAAAGCTAAGCCTATTAACCCAAAGGCAACCAGAATGCGCCAAGCACTGCCTTGTTTGCTGCCTTTGAACAAAAACCATGAACCCAGCAGCAGCGTAAACACCAGCATGCTGTCAATATTGTTGGTCCGACTGACTGCCGCCACGACAGGCACAGTCGCCATCGCAAGTGCCGAAATTCGTGCTGCTGCAAGACCATATGTAGGTTTCACCATGAAATAAATCAGGAGCACCGAACCGATTCCTGCCAATACCTGCGGCAAAATAACGCTCCATCCGTGCAATCCGAATACATAGGCAAAAGCCGTCTGGATCCAGAAGACAACCGGTGGTTTGTCAACAGTGACCGAGCCTGCCGAGTCTAGTGAAGCATAGAAAAAGTTATGGAAGTTGCTGAGCATACTCCCAACGGCAGTCGTATAATAGGAATTCGCATATGGATCGTTCCAGATGCCGTACCCATTCAGAAATGCCGCCAGTAATACAATCGGCAGAAGGACAAGATCCATCCTTCTTTTGGTGTTATTCAAAGTTAATCACTCCTTATTAGTTCTTCATGTCTAGTATTGTGACATGCCAAAATAAAGCTGGGATGAGTGCCCGCTGAATGTTGTCTGAGGATAATTCGCAATCCTTTCAGCTAAATTTCAGTTTGGCAAGCGATAATACAACATACAGTCCCTCTCAATTGAGGGAGAACTATAGATGGAATCAAGCAAGGAGGAGCCGTACATTATGAAGCTTAGCAGCGGAATTAAAATACTATTGGCTGATGATGAACCGCATATTTTACAATTTCTAGAGCTTGGATTAAGCAATGAGGGCTTCGATGTGCGCACCGCACCGGATGGAGCGTCTGCGCTTGAGTTGGCGCTTGAATTCAGGCCACATATGGCTATTTTGGATGTCATGATGCCAGAGATGGATGGATTCGAAGTGGTCGAGCGTCTGCGTAAGACCGGAGCGCAGGTTGGCGTAATTATGCTGACAGCGAAGGACGAAGTTGAGAATCGGGTTAAAGGTCTGTGGCTCGGGGCTGACGATTACATGATCAAACCCTTTGCCTTCGACGAGCTGCTCGCCCGGATTCAGGCCAGACTGCGCAATCAATTTCCTTTATTAATAGGAGCCGTCACCCACGGTCCCTTTCGAATTGATGATCAGCGCAAAGAAATCACCTATCAAAATCAGGTCTTGGAGCTATCTCCTACCGAATACGAATTGCTAAAATTCATTGTGCTTAATCATGGGATCGTACTGAGCAAAGCGACCATTCTAAGCCGCGTGTGGGGGTATGATTTTGGCGGGGAAGAAAATATTGTGGAGGTATACGTTCGCTCCTTGCGCGACAAACTCGGGGATAAAGAGCATAGACTCATTCGCACGCTTCGGGGTGTCGGGTACAGGGTGGATCTCTGATGAACTCGCTGTCCAAGAAAAATAAACTTCGTTTAGAGCATCTGCACCAATGGATCTGGCCTCGTTCACTGCGTTCTCAATTGCTCTCACGTTCCCTGTTCGTGCTTGCCGGGCTGTTATTGTTAATCGGTATTCTGCAATTCTGGATCATGGAAAGCTTTCTCTACCGTAACCAGGCAAAAACCATGGAAGAACAGCTCATGTCCATGCCTCCGGTTTGGCTCGGAATCCAGTCACGTAGTGGCTCTTCCAACAATCCTTTCGGTGGACAGGCAGGAAACGGGTCTGGCAATCGGGTGTTGTTTATTCCTGACCGTTCACTGGCTCTGTTTGATAACCAAGGTACGTTCGAGGATGTTTTTGGAGAAGATGGTCTGAACGCTCCTCATCTCTCAAGCGTTGAATATCAGGACATTACAGCACAGTTAAAAGAACAAAAGCATATCCCTTACCGAATCGTAACGGATAGCCAAGGTAATGAGCAATTGATTGTATTCGCCTCACCCGGTCCACGCAATCGCGGCTTACCGATGGTCCAGATGGGTACGGCTACGAAACCACTGAGAGATCTGATTATTAAACAGCTTCTGATCTTCCTCATGTTATCGCTTCTCGCCATGGTAGCTGGCCTAATTTTATACACAAAAGTATTACGCCGGACGCTGGTTCCCCTGTCCAACATGGTGAATAAAGTACAGCAGATTGATGCAGGCAGTCTCGCAGAACGCCTTCCCGTCGTTCAGGGACAAGAGGAAGTGGATCAGCTCGCACTTTCATTTAATGGCATGCTCGAAAGGCTGGAGAACTCGTTTGAAGCGGAGCGGGAATCGAAAGAACAGATGCAACGGTTCTTGTCCGATGCTTCCCATGAGCTGCGAACCCCTCTCACCTCGATTCATGGCTTTATCGAAGTTCTACAGCGGGGTGCAGCGACCAATCAAGATCAACTATATAAAGCGCTGGACAGCATGCACGGCGAATCCGTCCGAATTAACAAGCTCGTTGAAGATTTACTGCTCCTGACCAAACTGGATCAAGCTCCAAAGCAGGAACGAGAAGCTATCCAGCTGGATAGCCTACTACTTGAAATGCAATCACAGCTTGCCATGATGGCTCAGCGAAGATCCATTCATCTTGACCTGACGGCTGAGATACATCTACTGGCTGACCCTTACAAGCTGAAGCAGGTTGTGCTGAATCTGTTCCATAATGCGGTTCAGCACACCGATCCAGAGCATGGAGCCATCTCCATAACGTTGTATGCCACGCACCATAAGGCTGAATTGTCCGTGAAAGATAACGGGACAGGGATTGAACCTGAACATCTGCCCCATATCTTTGAGCGATTTTACCGCACAAGCAGTTCTCGTTCGCGTAAACAAGGGGGCGCAGGTCTTGGTCTAGCCATTACCCGCTCGATTGTGGAGTCGTATGGTGGAGAGATTACGGTGCGAAGTCAGGCAGGCTTGGGAACTGAATTTATGATTTTGATGCCGCTGTATAAGGCTGATGTCTAAGTTGAGCGGATCGTTCGCTCTACGTGAGCGCTCCAAAGGTTGCTTTTATCTTAATCCGCTTATCATTGCATGAAGAATCCCCCTTTCATTTTCGGTTTAGAAATGAAAGGGGGATTCCATTTAGCAGCATCCGATTGGTGGGCGGCTAGCCCAATGGGTTTCAGGCTAACGAATCTTTGACGTTAATTGAAGCATCATGCTCTAAATTCATCTCGATCTATCGGTTGCTTTTGGCAACGGTGGATCACCAAGCGTACACGCCATTCTCATCCAGGAACTCCCCGTTATGACGCTTACCATCTGTCGCATAACCTACGATAATTGCAGCGCCGGATTCTTTTGATTTACCGCCTTCAGCATTGCCGTTAAGATCTGTTGATGTGAATCCAGGCGTCACCGCAAAGACTTGAGCCCTGCTGTTTTTCACTTCATAAGCCATCGAAAGTGTCATGGCACTGTTGGCCGTTTTGGATGAGTTATAGTCGAAGGCGTTTAAAGTAAATTCCGCATTTTGCATATGGTTCAGAGAAGCCATGTCAGTTGAAACATTAATGGTTGTGCCTTCATTATCTTTGATTAACGGGAACAATCGCTGATTCAAACGGAAGGTGCCGAAAAAGTTAACTTCAAAGGCGTTCCGCAGATCTTCCTCTTGGGTATCCGTAAATGAATGAGAGAAAGCACCCGGCATACCCGCGTTATTGATCAGTAGGTTTAGTGTTGGATAAGTCTTGTTAATCGTGTCGGCTGCCTGCTCGATGCTTTTCAAGTCACTCATGTCGATTTGTAAAAACTCTACGTCTAATCCTCTGGAAGTTAATTCCGAAACAGCTGCTTCACCCCGTTCGATACTACGAGCGCCAAGGATAACTTTCCAACCTGCTTCACCCAACTGTTTTACGATTTCATATCCAATTCCTTTATTTGCTCCGGTTACAAAAACAGTCTTTTTCATGCGAATCCTTCTTTCCGTAATTTGATTTATATTTAACACTGTATAAGTTACTATGCTACACTTAGTGTAGGTCAAATTATTTTTATAAAAAGAGGGATTAACATGTTAACAATTGGAGAAGTAGCGAAAAAAGTTGAGATCTCGATTGGAGCGATCCGCTTTTATGAAAGAAAGGGACTGCTGAAACCTGCTGCACGAAATGAGCAGAATAACCGTCTTTATTCCGAGGATGATCTGAACTGGCTGGTTTTTATCAAATGTCTTCGCGAAACCGGGATGAGTGTGGAAGACATCAAAAAGTATTATGATCAGGTAAATGAAGGAACCTCCACTCTGAAGGAAAGAACCACGCTGATTGAGGATCAAAAGCAAAAGTTGCTGAATGATATCGAGGAGAAAAAAGCGCAGCTTGTTCATTTGGATAACAAACTGGAGCGCTATTATCGCGGAGAAAATTATTAACAGAAGCCTTGTCCTATAAATTAAATGACAGAAAAAGATCAGGCAGCCAGCAATAACTGTCTAACCTGATCCGAAAAATGGATTTTATATGCGATTTTATATGGGGCTTTCTTATATTAAGAACAACCTTGGTGCTTATACAATTGGTAATGGTTATAGTGTTCATTCTCAATTTCTATCCTATTTAAAAGTTCAAAATCACATTTCTGTATGACCTTATTGGATGCTTGATTGGTAATCAAAGCGATGGCATTCAGCAGCTCAATGTTCGTATGTTTAAATAAATAATCCGTCATTCCTTTGAGTGCCTGCGTTGTGTAACCACGATTTCTGAAATGCTTGGAAATACCATACATAATCTCCCGATTGGGCGCTGGCAGCTCCTCCTTGATCCCCGAGCAACACCATCCGATAAACTCGTCATTTTCTTTGAGTACGATAGCCATACGTAAATATAACTCTCCGATATCCTCTCCCGCCAAAACAGCTTGTTTAAACTTCTGATTCTCAGGGATTTCATATTCGGCGAGCCACAGGGCCCTCTCTTCAATCGTAGCATTCCATCCCGGTAGGAATTCATACACCTCAGGTTGCCACGTAATTTCTTGCAGTTTCTCCAAATCCTCAAGTCGATACTCGCGCATATAAATATCCTTGCAATCGATGATTAATTCATCGTTTGAATTTCTTTGTTTCATAAGATTGCCTCCATAATACTGATTTTCGTTACATCATAGAACTGTGTACCATTGCTTTAACGGTAATGCCTTGATATGTATAGCGTCAGGATCTTGGGTTTTTTCGAGTTGGGGAAAACACTCTGGATATCGAGCCAGATATTCGCTAACACACCATCGAACCGACCAGTTAATATCTGTTGTCCAATTCATCCAATGGTGTATTTCCTCCTTTGGAGCATTTTGCAGTAATCCATGCATATACCATCCACGCACACCGCCTTCTGTTTCATGCGTTAAGCATACCCAGTACAGCTGCCGCTCTTGTTCGTTCATCGGTTCACCAAGGGTAGATACTGCAATTTTACGAACAATAGCGGATGAATCCTTCGTGAAGTTCCATAACTCTTCACGTGATAATTCGCCCCTCTCAACTAAAACTGTTAAAGAGAGCGCTCTTTCGATATCATCCATTGAATGAATTGCGCTATAGGGATTTTGATTTTGAATACTTATCATCGGCAAAGTTTTTGGTATGTATCTTGGCTTATCTGCCATATTCAAATAACAAATTGTATTCTCAACGTTAATTCGGGGAGCCAGATTATCATCACCCTCAAGCGGTTCTCCATGCTCTACTAATAGGTGTCTCAGCATCTCGGAACTTAGACTCGGAAATTTGGAGAACAAATGGGCCGCAACACCAGCTACAAGCGCAGCAGCTCCAGATGTTCCCCCATAATAAGATACGCTATGACCGGAACTTTCAGTTTCATAGTAAGGGATTGTAAGATGTAGTCTGGGAGCTAATATATCTGGCCTAAAGTGACCATCTCCATTTCTGCCATAAGGTTCATCAGGGAAGGGAACGTGTAATGAACGATCGGCCTTTCCACGATCAGCGTAGCCTCCTACTGCTAGATACTGTATTGGAGGCATGATGTTATTTAAACGTGTATTTCCATTCGAACAAATAACCAAAATGCCCTGTTGCACAGCTGTCGCCAATGCTTTAACCGTTGAGTTTTCACTCGTATTTTTAAGATGAACTTCATTATCTAATGCCTGCCAACCAGTGCTTAAAATAATTTTTATATTCCATTCGACCCCATGTTCAAGAATCCATTCCATTCCTTTTTTCAGACGTTCTCCTTCTCCAGTTGTAAATGCCCCATGATCTAGAACGATAAATGTTGCCGCTGGTGCAATCCCGACATGAATCTGTTCCCCTAATAGAATAGGTTCATGGGCCAAAGCCAGTACACTCATAAGGCCATGCTCACCTTTCCGATTATCCTCCTCCCTGTTCATAGATGAAATGTCTCGCATAGTGACAGTCATATTTTCATGTACGGCAACACATTTGATTCGTCTATTTAAGTGATTTACGAGATGATGTGGTTTAATTGAATCGATAATTACAATTCCCACACCCAGACCAGAAGTATGAAAATCAGGCTGTTCAACAAAACCTAACCTTTTCCATGTCGGATCGGGTATTGCTCTATCCACACGATCACCTCAGATTTTTGATATCATTAGAATATACTCTCGCCTTCCGCCTAATGTAGATTACCATTTATCCAACTAACATTTGCAGACCTCAAGCACCCTAGCGATCTTATTTATGCTGGACTCAAACAAGACCCTCTTTTTCCATAAACTCGTCTTTGGTTAATCCAAAAAGGATCAAGTCTTGGTATTTTCCATCGGTATAGATCACCTGGCGGCGCACGCCTTCCTGAACACATCCAAGTTTTCTCATCATCGCTGCGGAAGGTTCATTTCCTTGGAGTACATAATCATTAAATTTGTTGAGCCTGCGCTCGAAGAAGGCATAGTTCAGCAAGATTCGAACGGCTCTGGTCCCGTATCCTTTTCCTCGATAATCCCTGTCAATTTGAATGCCAATGCTAAAGGTACCGTTTCTCTCATCAATGCTGTTCAGATTCACACCTCCGACATTTTCACCATCCATATTTACAATTGTAAACATGATCCGTCCTTTGGCTAAAGAAAAATCAGAGAAGTTTTCCGTGAAACTCTTCGCTTCAACATGGGTTGGCGGCAACTCTACTGCACACTCCAATAAGCGACGGGCAGGTGTATCAAAGCGGTTATAATAATGATCCTCCCAATCTTCTTCACGCAAAGCACGTAATCTGATCTTATCATCCTGCCAGAAATATTGACTATAATCGATCTCTCTCATTCCGAATCCCCCGTATACTCAATCAAATTTGTACTCCGAGCTACACATATAATAACCCATAATGTGGAATTAGAGGAGATTTGTTTTCATTAAACACAACGAAAATAACCCCCGAACAGGACAAAACCTGTCGGAGGCTACGCTCTATTTTATATCCATATCTCATTAAGATTCTTCCGTATATTGAGGCTTGGACACGTTATCCGGAACCGTTTCGTCAAAAACATCCTGACCTGGATAATCACGTACTTCTCCCTCGTGAAGCTCATGATTTTCATAATCAAAACGATGTGCAGACCTCTGATCCACTCGCCATGGAGAACTTTTCCCGAGAGACTCGGATAACAGAGATGAACCGTAAGGACCCTCCGGGAATTCTTCGAGTGTGATATCGTTTCGCTGCGACTCCACCGTAGACACATCGGTATATTCTTGCCGTTCTTCACGCAAAAACTTATCTTTCATCGTTTATCCCTCCTGATCCACTTCAGATGATCCACGTACACTTATTGTGAGCGAGGACAAACGCATTTATGCATGATCTTTGGAAAACACTGCGTTTATGATTGTTATCCATCATCTGATCTAATACCGGATCCATCATGATCATCATCGCCATCACAATTGGCGAATCCATACTAATAGTACAAAAACAATGAGGCCAGCCATGCTAATCCAGGTATCGCGTTTGGACCATACCAATAACGATGAACGTCCTCCGAGCGTAGAATGCTCTCTAACTTTACGCATTTCCATCGCAATGGTCATATCCTCTGCACGTTGGAACAGTGCCATTAACAAGGGAATCACCATCGGACCCAGGTCACGAATCCGCACGGTATTTGGTCTTAAAGCTGCCTTTCCACGTGCCCGTACGATCAGTGAGAATCGCTGCCACTCACTCCAGATCATCGGGATAAATCGAAAGATTAACGATACAGCAAGTGCAAACGAAGCTACGGGCAGCTTGATTTTTTTACCGATACCGAGTACCCAATTCAGCCCTTCTACCATTCGCCCATAAGGCGTCGTCAGTGAAAACCACAGACTTGCCAAGGTGACGATAAACAAACGATACACATTCAGCAAAGTGCCCTCCGCTTGTACCAGAGAAAAGCCAAAGTGCAGACCGCCTCCCTCTGTTGAAAGGGTTGTTCCAGATAACGCCGTCGATATGAGGAAAAAGATTAACAGTGGCTTCATTAACTTCATGCATCCAGCTAAAGTCTGACGCGGGAGAACGGCAAGTGCGGCCACTACCGGCACCAGTGTTAACGTCAATCCCAGCCAGCGCTGTTGAAGCATCGCAGCAGTGACCAGTAAAACATACAAAATCCACTTCAGACGCGGGTCCATCACGCCATATAATCCGCCTGAATGAGTTAATGTGTTCGGAAGAAGCTTCGGATCGTTCCGTTCTATCATCTCTATTGCATCGCTCTTGACTACCCTAGTTACCATCCCCAATGCTTCTTTCGATTCGTTTTGAATCTGTACTTCAACTGACTTGGACTGAACAATACTTTCTGCCATCTCCTCTGGTGTCATCGCGGTAAAAGGCAGGTCAATACCTGCAGTTCTGAACTGCTGTGCCAGTCGCATGGAAGGTGGCAATCCGATCCCTGTCTGCTCCAGCAGTTCAGGCCTTTCGTGAAGTTGTCTCGGCGTAAGATCTGCGATTAGACGGCCTTCCTGCAACAACAACACTCGATCCGCACAAGGCAAGAATGTATCCAGATCATGGGTTGCTACCACGCCCCCACCACCTGCCAGACGATGTTGTTCCAATACATCCAGCAAAAGCCCGACACTTTGCGCTTCCAACCCGGCGCTTGGCTCATCCAGCAGAAGCCAGTGTGGATTGGTCACACTTCCGAGAGCAAGACCTAGCCTGCGCTTCTCTCCCCCACTTAGAGCAAATGGCGACCTGTCCAGATGAAAACGTCGGTCCAACTCCGAGGATACTGGCGGGTCCCATTGGTTCAGTGCTTTTGTGATCTGCTCTTGTTGCTGTTTCTCTGAAAGTCGATATGGACGCAGAGAATAAGTGAATTCACGCTGAATACTTCGGGCAAACAGTTGTTGTTCCGGAAATTGAAACAATAGTCCCATTTGCAATAAAATCGACTGCGGCACTTTTCCTTCTTTCCATAAAGGTGTGCCATCCAATGTGATACTTCCTGCATCGGGAGGTCTCAGACCAGCCAACGTCTGTAATAAAGTCGTTTTTCCTGAACCCGTACAACCAAGCAACAAAGTGATTTCCCCACTGTTCAACTGTACACTCACATCTTCAAGCAGTGCACGTTTGCTCAATTCCGATGCTTCTATACGTATATTGGTTAGCTCGATCTCCAACGTGCGACCTCCTTAGCCAGTTGCTCGGGTCGCAGTGGCATGGCTTCTGGCATCATACCTTTTTGCTTGAGCAATAACGCAGTTTTTACCGTGAAAGGAGGGTCCAACCCTAACCGTTCACAGAGGGATAGCTGCTCATTATCCCGATTAGCCTTCTCATTCAACTCTGTTGGATAGAAAAAAGACTCAGGCAACCCGTCGTACACACAACGTCCCCTTTCAATAGCAACAATTCGATCACACAGCGTTGCTTCTTCCAGATGATGGGTAATCCAGATCACCGTCGTCCCCCGCTGGGTAATCTTCTGAACGATAGCCTCGATACGGTCTCTTGCTCCTGGATCAAGCATGGCTGTCGGCTCATCCAGAATCAATACATCCGGTTTGGCTGCGAGCGCTACAGCAATGTTAAGCAGCTGTTTCTGTCCACCGGATAAGTGTGAGATGGCCATGTCTGGGGGATAATGAAGTCCTACGGTATGTAATGCGTCCTGTCTGTGCTCGGATTGCTCTTCTACAGTATTCATCAATGGTGACAGCGCAAAATGAAACTCCTCTTCAATCGTATCGCCCAGTACCTGAGCATCCGGTTGCTGCAATACACCCCGAACGATAAGTTCATTCGAGATATTCCGTACCCCTCCCGATAGCGGCGTGAATCCGATTAGCAGTCCGGCAAGCGTACTTTTTCCACTCCCGTTCGCGCCTACAATACTTACCCACTCTCCTTGGTGTAACGTGAGTGAGACTCCATCCAGTGCTTTTCTCACTTGATCAGCTTCGGAAGCATAGTGAACTCTAGCATCTTCTAATATAATTATTGGCAGGTTGCCTTGCATCGTAAATTAGTCCTTTCCCTTTCTATGGTTATGTGGTACGATCCTAATCGTTAACCACATTCATTCAATAGGTTAACAATCATATTATCAAAATCGAGAGGATTGTTCAAACATGAAATTATCTTTGCGAGGCATTGTATTCAGCGCACTTATGGCCGCAATATTAGTACTTTTTGGTTACATAAGCATTCCCATTGGCTTCTCCCCTGTACCGATAACATTACAAACTTTGGCTGTCATGCTGGCCGGAGGATTACTTGGTCCACTCTATGGTTTTCTAAGTGTCACGATGGTTGTTCTGCTCACCGCTCTTGGATTCCCCTTGCTGCACGGGACCGGAGGACTTGCGGTACTACTCGGACCTACCGGAGGATATGTGATGATGTGGCCGTTCTCCGCATTATTAATTGGACTGCTGCTTGCACGAATCAATGTCAAAGGTGTCACAGGATTCATTCTCGCTTTTGTTGTATTTGAACTGTTTGGTTCACTGCTCGTGTATGTATCTGGAGTCCCTTGGCTTGCCTATGCATACAAAATGGACTTACCTGAGGCTATGATTCAAGGGTTCTATCCTTACATTATAGGTGATCTGATCAAGGCTGTATTTGCTGCAATCATCATTGCGCCAGTGCGCATGGTTTTTCCGCCTCAACGTCTCACAGGTAACATGCATTCAACAGTTGTAAAAGCGGATTCTTAATAGAAGCTACATAAGGTAACTGATCTGCCTATCTTTGAAAACGACGAAACCCGCCAAAATCACTTTGGCGGGTTTCGTTACTTCTCTTCCTCTAAGGTTGTTCTGTCATCGGAGTGTTTAGTGTAAATATTCTTTAGTTCAACTTATATAGTCACCTGAAGCAATCGACGATCTGAAATCTGAAATTGTTGATCCGCTGTATTTTCAATAAACCTCTGATCATGAGATACATACAGAATCGTTCCTTCATACGCCTTGATAAAACGCTCCAACGCTTCCAATGCATGCATATCAAGAAAATTCGTCGGCTCATCCAACAATAGAATGTTATATTGTCCAAGAAACAAGTGACATAATTGAAGACGAATCGCTTCCCCTCCACTTAATGCCCCAACATTCTTCAGTAAGTCATTCCCTGTGAACTGCATTGCGTGCAACGCACTTCTAAGTTCTGATTCCTCATATTCCGAACGATTTTTCAGGAATTGTAATACGGTCTCTTTTGTCGTGAAACGATAGCTCATTTGCTGAAAATAACCGAGCTTTGCTTTTGGAGACATAGTGATCTGATCTCCGACATGGAAAACATGATTAAGCAATGTGCTTTTCCCACTGCCATTGGCTCCGGTTATCGCTATTTTTTGTTTTAATGGAACCTGAAAACTTACATCCTCCAACAATACGCGGCCTTCTACCTCAAGTGTAAGGCGATCTGCCATAATTGGAAATCGGTTGTGCAGCTCCAGTGTCTTTGGCTGACGGAAGATCATAGCCCGTTCCTCTTGCACTGCTTTTACCTCATGAAGTTGTTGCATCCGCTGTTCAATCGCTTTGGCTGCGCGGTGGACCGCTTTTTGACTGGTGCCTTTGGATTTTGTTTCAACCATGCGGTTTGTTTTTGCCTTGGATTCTTTTTTGGACATGCTTCCGGCCTGTGTTATTTTCTCGGCTTTCTTCATCTTTTCCCGGGCGGCCAGCTCCAAGCGTCTTTTCTCCTTCGAGAACTGTTCATGGGCCTGGTTTTGTTGTTCGCGCTCCAGCCTCTTCTGTGCCTGATAATCACTATAGTTGCCGGAATATACGTGAACCTCACCTTGATGGATTTCCCAGATCGTGGTCACCAGTTCATCCAGAACTGCACGATCATGACTGATCAGTACGATTGCCCCATAGTAATAACGCAATTCATCCAGCAAAAATGTAATGCCCTCTTGATCCAGGTGTGTTGTTGGTTCATCCAGTAACAGTACTTCATGATAATGAGTGAACATTTGAGCCAGTTTCAAACGGGTTTGTTCTCCGCCACTCCATGGTTGGTCGTGTTGAGGTATGGCTAATTTACTGAGTAAAGCCCCGTCAACTTCGAGATTCCCATTAGGCTAAGGTGCTTCAACTTGTTCCAAATACCCGAACTCTGCGTAACGTTTTACCTTTCCAACTGTGGGCTGAATCTGTCCCGCAATGAGTTTCAATAATGTACTTTTACCCTGACCATTCCCACCTACTACACCGATGCGGTCCAGTTGATGCACAGCCAGTCGCTCAATGTTCAGTACCATTTTATCCATATAGGTCATCTCAACCTGTTCTAATTCAAAACATATCTTTTCCATATTCGCTACCTCCGAAATAAGATTTATTTCGTATCGATAGCGAAGCACGCTTCTATCGATACGAGCTGATCGTGCCAGCTCGTATCAATAGAACAGTAACGTCATCATAGCGGTTACCTCCAGTAGTCTGTATTGAGCGCCTTTACCTAATTATTTACCTGATTAAGATAATCAGAAGAAAAACAAAGAATCACAGGCCACGGCCTGTGATTCAACGTAAACAGGAAAACGAGTGCTACAATTATTTTAAGGTCAGGATAACTGAAAATGACAGACTGATCCCGTTTACTCTGAACAAACGGTCAGAGCCTTTGAACGTATTCAATTACCGATTCAAAGGAAGGAAACGCAGTCTCATCGCATGTGTCATGTTCAATAATCCACCTTTCATTATCATGTAATAGATGTACAATTCTAATTATAATTTTCCAATTCCATCATGTCAACGGAACCGTGAAAACTCTAAAACATCGAATTTGTATCTATTCTATTTTATTCCTGTCCCTTTACGCTATTCAACTTCAATAGAAGCTCCTGGCTATGAACCTGACCTGTAGCCTGTGGAATTACTTCCTCGTAGTTGGCAGAATTCGTTACGATAATTGGCGTTACCGTGTGATACCCCGCAGCTTTAATCTGTGCAATATCGAACTCAAGCAACAGATCTCCCGCTTGGACTCTGTCCCCTTCCTTGATATGGGAGATAAAATGCTGCCCATCCAATTTAACGGTATCAACTCCGACGTGAACCAATATTTCAGCACCGGTGTCTGACACCACAGCCAAGGCATGTTTTTTCTTGAATGCAACGGTAACTGTACCGTCAAAAGGCGCTACAACTCTGCCCACAGCCGGCTCAATCGCAATCCCTTTACCCATTGCTCCAGATGCAAAGGCCGGATCTGGAACTTCCGACAATTCCACAATTGTTCCTTCGATTGGGCTAAATACAATTTCGTCCGTAGCATTCGTTGCACGAACAGGTTGCTCGGCAGAGGCAGTAGATTCGGTTTTTGTTTCTTCTTCGACCGGATCTTTGAAGCCCATGATGTACGTCAGTACAGCCGAAACAACAAAGGATACTACGATACCCAGAATCAATCCTGGGAAGCCTTGCCCACCTGGTCCGTAGAAGATTGGCAGAGTCAGCAATCCCGGTGCACCGGATGCAAATGCTAATGTACCCGCTTGACCAATGATAGCTCCACCAACAGCACCACCGATTACCCCTGCAATGAATGGACGTTTTAGTGGTAATGTTACCCCATAGATGGCCGGTTCAGTAATACCGAATAATGCAGTCAACGTGGATGATCCAGCCAGCGTTTTCAGTTTTTTGTTCTTGGTTTTCAGCATAACCCCAAAAGCTGCACCCGTTTGAGCAAAGATTGAAGCTGTCGCAGCTGGTTTAACCCCATCCTGTCCATACACTGCAACGTTGTTGATAAATACTGGAATCAGACCCCAGTGTATTCCGAAGATAACGAGCAGCTGCCAGCTTGCACCCATAACGGCTCCAGCGAGCAATGGGCTGAATCCAAATGCGGCAACGAGTCCTGCTGCAATTCCATTACCAACGTAGACACCAAATGGTCCGAATACCAACAGTGTCAGTGGTACCATAATCACTAGTAAAAACAATGGTGTAACAAAGTTTTTCACACTATCGTGAAGTGTTTTATTAAAGAACTTTTCCAACTTGCTCATGACAATGACAGCTAAAATGATGGGAATAACTGTAGATGAATAGTTCATCAAGATGACAGGGATACCGAAGAAATCCGTTGGTGTTCCCTCTGATTTCAACGTGACGATGGACGGATAGATCAGTGCTCCTGCAATCGTCATCGCTACAAACATATTTCCCTGGAATTTACGTGCTGTTGTAACCGCTAACAACAGAGGCAGGAAATAGAAGAGACTATCTGCTGCTGCATACAGGATTGTATATGTTGTTTCTGTCGTTTCCAGCCATCCGATATTGCTTGCAATCAACAATAACCCTTTTAGAATACCGGCTCCCGCCATTACACCCAGAAGCGGTGCAAATATGCTGGATATGATATCAATAATGCCCCCAAATCCTTTGGCTGCTTTGCGAGGTTTTTCTTTCTCTGATGAATCGTCCAGAATGTTACTGATTTGCCCAATGGCACTATAGACCTCAGGCACCTTGTTACCAACAACAACCTGGAACTGTCCCCCATTTTCTTTGACTGCGATAACACCTTCTGTTTTCTCCAATTTGGCTTTATCTGCCTTGGCATCGTCCTTCAATACAAACCGTAACCGTGTTGCACAATGAACAAGCGATTCCACATTTTTCTCACCGCCGACCAGTTCTACAATCTCTTTGGCCAGTTTTTCTTGACTCATGATCTGCACCCCCACTTTTTCTCAAACAGGCCCTTTACCGATTTTTTTGCACGCAAAAAACCTAAGCCTTGAGTGAGGGGACACAACGGTCCTGCCTTCTCATGACTTAGGTTTTGCCTGCATAACCAGTAACAATCCCAGTTAAATCGTATTCAATTCCTGTTAATCACATATTATTATAATTAAACCATTTTTGTCAACACTTAAATATTATCGATTGACTACTCGTTCGATATGAACGGTTAGATACAACTTTTCTTCATTAGTCAGCTCGTGATTGTATTCCTTTTTGACAAACAACTCTATTTTCTCCGTACACGCTGCGGCATCCGGATGTTTCTCCTTAATCATGTCATAGAAATGATCATAGTTATTGTCATAGTGAGTTCCACTGAGCACTCGCTGGGAGAAGAACTTCAGATGTGTGATGAAGCGAAAATAACTGAGTGATTCCTCGTCAAATTCCATTTTAAAATGATATTTCGCTATATTAATAATTTGCTGGATAAACTTCGTAATGTTCATCGTTGTAATGACTTCTTCGTTCATCTCTGCATTGACAATATGAAGGGCAATATAAGCGGCTTCATCTGCTGGAAGCTCAATATTCATGCGGGTGTTGATCTGTTCCAGCGTCTTCAGGCCCAGGGCGAATTCGGGCTTGTACAACTGTTTGATCTCCCACATTAATGCGTTCTTGATCTCCACGCCTTCCCGATAACGTTCGATGGCGAAGTTAATATGATCTGTCAGAGATACATAGATGTTCTCATTCAACTTTCGGCCCAGATTCTCACGCGCATACGTGATGATCTCTTCCACAATTTCAATCAGTTCCATCGGAACTTCGCGCAGCAGCATTTTGAAATTATCGGATGTTTGTTTGTTTTTCAGTGCAAATACTTTCTGGATGCGGGTCTCGTCTACTTTATCCCCCGGCTTTTTCTTAAAGGCAATCCCACGTCCCATCACCACAAGCTCTGCTCCATCCGCTTGATAGATGCTAATGACGTTATTGTTGATAACCTTTGCTATTTTCACTTCAATCCCCCCGTCACGTTCCACTCTCTTGGCAGTTATACATCGTCTTTTGGGCATACAAAAAAACCTGAAGCATCACAAAATAAACAAGACATGGTGGTCTGTTTTTTTTGGTGCTTAGGTTTTGCCTACGTCGTGTAGTAACAATCCCAGAAACGATATAATTGCGTCAAGTATAGCGCGAACCTGACTACATGTCAACGCTTTCAATGCGGGGACAAACGGAAGTCCCATGGTTATATAAATTGAACTAGAGAATATTTACACTTCTCCAGCTTTTTTTCTGTCCTCTCCGTTTTGTGTAAATGTTTAGTTCAATTTATATAGATGAAACTTCCGATGTTTTATTGCCGTACAAGACCATTTTAATTCAGAAAAATATAAACTACGCGTCGCCCAGATTGGTTCCGTTAGATTCGATCACATTTTTGTACCACTCAAAACTTTTCTTTTTCAGTCGTGTCAGCTCACCATGACCTTCATTGTTACGATCCACGTAAATGTAGCCATAACGTTTTCTCATCTCACCTGAGGATGCACTTACAATATCAATAGGTCCCCAGCTGGTGTAACCGATGATGTTCACCCCATCCTGAATAGCCTCGCCCATTTCAGCTACATGTCGTTTCAAGTAGTCAATCCGGTACGCATCATCCACTTCACCTTCCGGTGTAACCACGTCATTGGCACCAAATCCATTCTCAACAACAAACAGCGGCTTCTGATAACGATCATGTAGTTGGTTGGCAGTAATACGGAATCCTTTGGGATCAATCGTCCAACCCCATTCGGACTTCGCCAGATAGGGATTCGCTACCGAGCCAAATACATTGCCACTGGTCATATTTTTGATGACTTCCGGATCGGTACTGGTTGTACGACTTGAATAGTAGCTGAACCCGATATAATCTACGGTATGATTCTTCAAAATTTCCGCATCACCCGGCTGCATAACAATGTTCAACCCGTGATCTTTGAAGAAACGTTTGGCATAACCCGGATATTCCCCACGTGACTGCACATCAATGAAGAAATAGGACTCTCTATCTTTTTCCATGCCCTGGAACACATCTTCCGGATTACAGGTATACGGATAGAAGCTTCCTGCCGCAAGCATACAACCAATCATGGCACCAGGGATAATCTCATGACACGCTTTGACTGCCAATGCACTTGCAACCAGTTGGTGGTGAGCAGCCTGATATTGAATTTCCTTAATGTTATCCCCTTCATTGAACGCAAGTCCCGCCCCAAGGAACGGAAGATGAAGCAGCATGTTAATTTCATTGAATGTCATCCAGTATTTCACCTTGTCTTTGTACCGAGTGAATACCGTTGTAGCGTACGTCTCAAATAGTGTTACCAGTTCACGACTTCTCCAGCTGCCGTACTTCTCAATCAGATGCACAGGCACATCAAAGTGAGCCAATGTAACTACAGGTGCAATGCCGTTTTTCAACAATTCATCAAACAGGTTATCGTAAAATTGTAATCCTGCTTCATTCGGCTGTGCGTCTTCTCCTGTCGGGAAAATCCGTGCCCAGGCAATGGAGACACGCAGTGCTTTGAATCCCATTTCGGCAAACAGAGCAATATCTTCAGGGTAACGGTGATAGAAATCAATCGCTTCATGTGAAGGATAGAACTCGGTAGCAAGCGGCGTAAAGGCTGGAACATGACCTTTCATAATACTTCTGCGGCTCTCTCCTGTTGGCAGCAAGTCAACGATACTCAGCCCTTTGCCATCTTCCAGATACGCGCCCTCCGCCTGATTGGCAGCAATGGCTCCACCCCATAGAAAATCTGTAGGAAATTTAAAATTCGTCATCATCATTCTCCTTCCAAATATGTAGTTCAGCTATCCGCTCAAATCGTTAGAAATATTAAAAAGACAAAATATTTAAGTTGAACTACAGACAATTACACATAAACGGAGAGGACAGAAAAAATCTGGAGAAGCGAAGAGTTCGCATTTATCACCGGATTTCCCCTTTTAGAAAGGGATTCAAAAAATCTGGGGATAACAGCGATCGGAAGATTGTTCTGGCCGCGCAGTCGTCCCGTGTAAAATCGTTTGTTCAACTTAAATAGAAAAAACCCGAACCAGCCTGGATACACGAAATTGTGTAAACAAGCCAGCTCAGGTTATGCCCATATCGGTAACATTCCCAGATCATGATTATGCGGATTGGATAAAACTTTAGCAAGAATCAGAACAGTTGTCAACTTCTTGAAACCGGTTTAGCTTCGGATTGCCCACTACGTTATTTGATAGAACGCAGCACATGTACCTCCAAGAATCATCTGTTGATCTGACAGAGATAAGGAATGAATGTGAGTTGTTATGAGACCGTATACATCATTATACGAAGCCGAAACGTTGCTCACGGGCCAGTCGGATCCGAACATTAACCGTTCTGCACCAAAGGCTTCTATGGCGATATTCAGATAGGCTGTAAAATCCTTTGGAGTCCAATTTGCCCATTCTGCTTCCGTCACCATCCCTGAAAGTTTACAGTACGCATTTGGTTGTGAGGCCAATGACTCAAGTGCTTCTTTCCAGGGTGAGATTATACCTGATTTTATGTCGGGTTTGGCTAGATGATCAAGTACAAATCGCTGTTCAGGGAACGCCTTAACCAGTTCAACGGCATAAGGCAGTTGCTCCTTGGATACCAACAGGTCGTATGCCAAATCATACTCCTTAAGTAAGGAAATCCCCCGCTGAAAGTCTTCTCTCAATACATACTTCAGATCAGTTTCATCCTGTATGACATGACGTACGCCCTTCATATACGGATTGGACGCGAACATTTCAAGCTGATTCCGAACTTCATCCGAACAAAGATCCACCCACCCGACAACACCTTTGATACATTCATACTGATCTGCCAGCTGCAGAAGCCATTGCGTTTCTGTCAGTGATTGTCTGGCTTGTACCGCAATACATCCATCCAGTCCTGATTGGACCAATAAAGGTTCAAGATCTTTCGGAAGAAAAGATTGACGAATGGCTTTCATCTCTTCGCCAATCCATCCGTACTCGGCGACATTGTATTCCCAGAAATGTTGATGTGCATCCAGCTTCATATTAGATCCCTCCCAGGGTATTTAAATCTAATTATCATTAAAAAGCAACCATATGATTTTCATTTCCAATGAAATAAACGCTCACTACACAATCTATTAACATGACAAAATCACTGATTTTCACATGATTTTTATTCCAATTGTGCAGGTATTGTCCAATATTAAATCATGATATAGTAAATTACGAAAACGCTTTCAGTTCATAAATCGGTGGTGATTCCAGTATTAAACAAGTGAATTTTTGTTTGCGTTGAGCTCTATTTTCACCCTGCTTAACCGCTATTCACGTTCAACCATTCTCTATTCGAAGGAGACTATATTAATGAAAAAAAACCGCAAATCAGTCCTTTCTCTTACGCTTGTGACTGCCATGATTCTATCTCTATTCTCCTCCGCTATGGCTTCCGCTGCAACTGACAACAGCGAACAGGCCAGTACCTCAGCCGCTCCAAGCAAAATGCAGGCCTACGTGAACGCCATGGAGCCTGGCTGGAATCTGGGTAACTCTCTCGATGCCGTTGGTGAGGATGAGACAGCCTGGGGCAACCCGCGCATTACAAAGGAACTGATTCAATCGATCGCAGATGAAGGCTACAACAGTATCCGTATTCCTGTGACCTGGGAAGCCCACATCGGTGACGCACCCGACTACACAATTGATTCCGCTTACATGAATCGGGTTCAGGAAGTTGTGGACTGGGCCCTTGATGCCGATCTCTATGTCATGATTAATCTTCACCATGATTCTTGGCGTTGGATCAGTTACATGGAGAAAGACCATGACAACGTGCTTGCACGTTACAACTCCGCTTGGACTCAGATCGCGGACAAGTTCAAAAATGCATCCGATAAACTCATGTTCGAAAGTGTTAACGAACCACGCTTCTCCGAAGGCGGCACAACGGATGCGGCTATTGGATATCGTATGCTGGACGAGTTGAATACTTCTTTTCACAAGATTGTAAGAACTTCGGGTGGAAACAACGAGACACGTCCACTTGTGCTTCCGACGATGCATACCTCTTCCGCTCAACCTGATCTGGATGAACTGAATAAGACCATTCAAAAATTGAATGACACCCATATTATTGCAACCGTTCACTACTACGGGTTCTGGCCATTCAGTGTGAACATTGCAGGTTACACCAAGTATAACGATGAAGTACAGAAGGACGTTACCGATACATTCGATCGGGTGTACAATGCCTTCACAGCCAAAGGTATTCCGGTTATCGTCGGTGAGTATGGCTTGCTTGGTTTTGACCAGCACACAGGTGTCATTGAACAAGGCGAAAAACTGAAATTCTTCGAATTTGTTGGACAATATCTGCGTCAAAAACAGATGACAACGATGTTATGGGACAACGGGCAGCACTTCGGTCGCACAAGCTTTACTTGGTCTGATCAGGAACTATTTGATACCATGAAAGCCAGCTGGACAGGTCGCTCATCCACAGCCGAAACGGACCTCGTATATCTTAAGCAAAATGAAGCCATTCAAGATAAGAAGGTAAAGCTCAATCTGAATGGGAACAAATTCAAATCTTTGAAGAATGGCACTACCCCTCTTGTAAGAGGTAAAGACTATACGATCAGAAAAGATGAACTTACGTTAAAATCCAATCTGTTAACCAAATTGACAGCCTCTGGTGATTTGGGCGTAAATGCTACACTCACAGCTGGATTCAACCAAGGTGCTGACTGGAATTTCAATATCATTAAATATGATACGCCTACGTTAAATGATGCAACTGGTACGACCAGTGCATTTGCCATTCCGACTACGTTTAACGGCAACCAGCTGGCCACGATGGAAGCGACATATGCAAACGGAGAGAACGCCGGTCCACAGAACTGGACTTCGTTCAAAGAATTCTCCTACACATTCAGCCCAGATTACGAACGTAATGTGATTGAGCTGAAACCTAACTTCTTCAATGAAACCAATGATGGCGAAGTCACGCTTAAGTTCCATTTCTGGAACGGAGATGTGCTAACGTACAAAATCACGAAAAATGGAACCAGCGTTGTTGGTGTAGCTTCCAAATAAGAACTCATCTAACGTTCTGCTCAGAGCCCAAAGTTCTGGCAGAACGTTTTTGTTTCATACATTATCGAAGAATAACGTACAAGTGCCCCTTCATACCTTTACACTAACTAGGACTGAGGGGGAAATGTCATGTTTAAACGTGTAGACCGTCTTGCCATCGAACTACCCATATCGAATAATCCGGATCCAAATGGAGCAAGTGCAGTTCAAGAGTTGCTCGGTGGAAAGTTCGGGGAAATGTCAACATTGAATAACTATATGTTTCAGTCATTCAATTTCAGAGGCAGATCCAAGCTGCGTCTTTTTATGACATTGTTGCAAGTATTACCGCTGAAGAATTCGGCCATGTCGAACTTGTCGCCAATACGATTAATCTCATGCTTGAAGGTTCAACATCGCCCGGTGCTCCAGACTCCACGCCACTGCGTGTTGGTAAGGATGCACGGATGACTTCACATTTTATCGAATCTGCTCAGACAGCGCTCCCTTATGACTCCATGGGAAGACCCTGGAATGGTTCATATGTCGTGAGCAGTGGCAATCTGATCTTCGATCTGTTGCATAATTTCTTTCTTGAATGCGGAGCCAGGACGCACAAAATGAGAGTCTACGAGATGACGGATAATAAGACGGCCCGTGAAATGACAGGTTATCTGCTTGTACGTGGCGGTGTGCATGTTCTTGCCTACGCCAAGGCACTGGAAATTGCAACGGGTGTGGATGTAACGAAGATGTTCCCTATTCCACGACTGGATAACAAAGCTTTTGAAACGACACGTAAGTGGGAAGCGATGGGAGAACATCGCAGGCTGTACACGTTTAGTGACAAGGATTATCAGGGCATTGCCCAGATCTGGAAAGGAACACACCCAACCGATGGCGGTAAACTGGAGGCATTTGCCTGCTTGCCGGGTTATGGAGGGCCAGTACCTGAGCTGCCTGATCTGCCGGAAGAATTTGCACCAGGGATATCCGCAGAAGATCTGATGCAGATTGCAGAGCGACTGAAACGACACGCTGGCCTGTAGAGTCAGATTGACAGTACAGATGATCTGTTTCTTCGATTTCAACCGGCTGCACACAAAAAAGGGAAACAGGAGAGATACATCTCTACCATTTCCCTTATACTTGCCACTATTGCGGCTCAGTAAATTTAACGATTAGTACTGCTTCCCCATTGGCTTGAACATGGCCTGATGACGTTGCTGTAACCGTTGCTATCGCTTCATTTCCACTTGGGATCAACACGGGTGTAATCAAAGGCAAACCAGCTGCCTGAATGACATCCATGTCAAATTCAATCAACAATTGTCCTGCAGTTACACGATCTCCGCTATTCACATGCGCGGTAAAACCGTTACCTTTCAGTCCAACCGTATTAATTCCGATATGAACCAGCATCTGTACACCTGTTTCATGCTCCAGGATCACCGCATGTTTACTCTTGTTCATCACATGCGCAATGACTCCACCAAACGGTGCATACACTTTGCCTTCTGATGGCTCAATGGCGATGCCCTCACCCATGTGTTTTTCCGAGAACGCCGGGTCAGGAACCTGCTCCAGAGCAACGATGGTTCCGTTCATCGGCGAAGCTATTTCGAGCAGCTCTACCTTAGGACGATTGCTTGTAATGACTTTTTTAATTGAATCGACTTGTGAATCAGAATCCATAGTGTTAACTTCATTTGAAGACATGCCACTATTGGCGTGACTTACCGATTCCTCTGCAACGGGTTGATCTTTATATCCGAAGAACCAGGTAAGTGCAAATGCAATGGCCATGGCAACCACATTGGACAAGATGTACAAAGGCAGTTGGCTGTTCAAATAGAGTAATGTACCGGGAATAACCGTTACAGCCATGCCTGTACCTTGCAGATGGAACAGGGAGGCGATGAAACCACCCACACCACCACCAACCAGTCCCATAATGAATGGTTTCATATACCGCAAGTTAACTCCGAAGATGGCTGGTTCGGTAATTCCCAGAAATGCAGACAACGAAGACGGTAATGCAAGTGCTTTGAGCTTCGTATTTTTGGTCTTCAGACCTACTGCGAGACAAGCCGCTCCTTGTGCTGCCATGGCACAGGTAATGATGGCGTTGAACGGATTAAATCCCGTCTTTTCCAGTAGTTGAATCTCCAGGAAATTGAAGATATGATGCACACCGGTAACGACAATAATCTGATGGAAGAAACCAATGATGATACCTGCAATTCCGAACGGAAGATCCAATACGGCAGTTGTTCCATGCAGAACCAACTCTTCAAGAGAATGGAACACTGGGCCAATGGCGAAGAGTCCGAGCGTAATCATGACTGTTAACGTAATAAAAGGAGTCAGGATCAAGTCCAGCGCCTCCGGCACCCGTCTTCTTAGAATCTTCTCGAACTTGGCTCCGATCAAACCTACGAAGAACGCAGGCAGAACTGAACCCTGATAACCCACGACAGGTATGAAGCCGAACATATGCAGCGGCTCTGCTGATCCATCTGCCACCGCGTAAGCATTCGGCAATGCCGGATTGACCAACATTAGTCCCAGTACGATACCAAGCACCGGACTTCCGCCGAATACGCGGAATGCGGACCACGCTACAAGCGCAGGCAGGAATGCAAATGCCGTATCCGTCAGGATCTGAGTGAACAACAGGAAATTGGCCGAGATATCATCAGGTGTGGCACCGAACAACGCCAGAATTTCATTCTGGGTAAGTAATCCGCGCAATCCCATGAACAAGCCTGTAGCTACCAGTACGGGAATGATGGGTACGAATACGTCACCAAACGTGCGAATAGCCCGCTGAAAAGCGTTCCCTTCTTTTTTTCCCTGACTCTTCACATCATCCTTGGACGATCCTTCGATTCCCAGCTTCTCGACCTCTTCAAAGATTCGATTCACCGTTCCCGTACCGAAGATAATCTGATATTGACCCGAGTTGAAAAAAGCCCCTTTGACCTTCTCGATGTTCTCGACCGTTTTCTGATCAATCTTCTCTTTATCTTTCACCATGATGCGAAGACGTGTTGCACAATGTGCAAATGATGCGATATTCTCTTTGCCCCCGATGGCATGAATGACTTCTTGGGCAATGCGTTGATTCTCCGACATGTTATCTCATTCCTCTCACGTAATACTTAATAATTCCATTGGGTTGCTTCAAAATCAGCTTTGCCTCCGTGTGCAAAGAAACGAATGTCCACACTGTTCCGTCTCGGGAAAATACGACTGGTAAAGACCTCTTCCCCATCGTTCACGAAAATCTCAACCGAAGAGGAATCCACGAACAGATGGAACTTAATCTTGTCTGTAGTAAGCGTGCATCGACGGATCGTACCATTTTGTTCTGCCAGCTTGGCACCAGCCATGGTCCGATCCAAGACAACTTTCTGTTCCATTCGATCATACAGGAGAACCGTTTTCTCAGCTCCATTTGCCCGGAATTCGATGCCGACAGTCTCTGCATCTACATGACTTATCTCACATATCAGCTCATAGGCAATCCCCTCGAAACCAGCGAAGGATCGACTTTCATTATCAATCGTTGCGCGAATATGAGTTCCTTCCTCCTGCTGACGCAATTGGATGATTTCAGCCACTGGTTGTTGGATTAACTTGCCGTCTCTCCGTGACAATTGCCGAGGAATGGTCAGGCAATGAGCCCAACCACTCTCATCTGTGGGATACTCCAGATCAGGAAGTCCCATCCAACTAACCAGAATACGTCTTCCGTCCGGAGCCTGCATCGTCTGCGGAGCGTAGAAGTCAAATCCACGATCCAGTTCCTGAAATTCACCATGATTGAACTCTCTCGTCTGTAGATTGAGCGGGTCACCGATCAGATAACCGGACTGAAAAATGTTCTGGTAATGATCTCCCGCAGCATCTAGGCCTTGTGGGGAAAATACAAGCACACCTTTCCCGTCCAGCTCCATATAATCCGGGCACTCCCACATATAGCCGAAGTTGGTTAATCCGGTGCGGATCTCACCAAGAAACTCCCAGTTCTTCAGATCTGTTGAACGATATAACACCGTACATCCCGTCTCGTCTGTTCGCTGGGCACCGATTACGCAATAATACATCTCCCCCTGCTGCCACACTTTCGGATCTCTAAAATGTTCCGTATATCCCGGTGGCACCGAAGAGATTAAGGGATGATTCAATTTACTTACTGAACCGCTTTCATCCAGTACCGCCAAGCATTGATACGCATGTCTGACCCAAGCCTCATCCCTGGTATTGCCTGTATACAGCAAGTGCAGCTTGCCGTCTTTTTCAATCGCGCTACCGGAATACGCTCCGTGCGAGTCATACCTGTCACCCGGTTCGATTCCAATTCCGACATTTTCCCAGTTCACCAAATTCTTCGAGCGGGTATGGTACCAGTATTTCATGCCATGTTCTGTTCCAAGCGGAAACCATTGATAGAACAGATGATAATAGCCTTGATAATATGCAAAGCCGTTAGGATCATTAAGCAGACCCGTTATGGGCTGAATGTGGTAACTCTGTCTCCATGGACACTCGGATATCCGTACTTCAAGCTTCGCAATCTCTCCAGGCTCAGCTTGCTCAATTCGTCTGTAGCGCTGCTCTCTAGTCATTTTCATAGCTGTTCTCCATTCTTGCTTATATAAGTTAGACCAAGAAATTTCACACTGGGACTACGATGGCAGAACAATCCTCCGATCGCTGTTATCCCCAGATTTCCTGATCCCTTTTCTAAAGGGTGAAATCCGGTGCTAAAGGCGAACACTACGTTTCTTCAGATTTTTTCTGCCCTCTCCGTAAATGTTTTTTTCTTATATAACTTATACGAAAATCAAATTATAGGAACCGGTTCCGTTATAAGCAAAAAAAATAATTCCATATGGCATTCGTGCCTGCCCGTGTTCCCATATCCGAATTGGATATTCACAATGGAACCGGTTCGATGGAATTATCATAAAGGATGTTTTTATAATTTGTCAACGCTTTCTCGAGGAATAAGTTCAACATCAAGTGTTGTTCGTTCTTCAACCGACTCGCCTTTGACCAGACGAATAATGTGATTCGCCGCTACTTTGCCTGCCTGCAAATAATGATATTTCACAGTCGTCAGCGTGGGGTGAATCATCTCCGTAATATCATATCCGCCAAATCCGGTAATGGATAAATCTTGCGGTATTCGAATTTTATTGGAGAACGCAATCTTCATTACACCCAGTGCAATATTATCCGTAGCCCCTACGATGATTGTTGGTGTGATCTCTTTCAGGATGGCTTCAGCGGTAACGATGGCTTCAGACATCTTGAAACTCGTCTCATAATACTTCACTTCACATCCACCACACTCGGCGATTGCTCGCTGGAACCCTTGTTTACGATAGATCCCTACCGCCCGATCTTTCTCGCTAACCCCCATATACACGATCTTGCTGTGACCCTGTTCCACGACATATCTGCCCATCTCATAACCGGCTTGATCATCGTTGTGAACCAAACTGTGTAATTGCTCATGCTGCTGCCCGACCAACAACACCGGGATACGTATATCCTCCACTGCTTTCAGATGTGCTTCTGTCACTTCAGCAGCCAAGAGAATAATCCCCGATACCTTCTGTCTTGCAAAATCATATATGGCATCAATCTCGCGTTGCATGTCCTGGCTTGTATTTGCAATCAGCATCTGATACTGATTACTCCTCAGTTCTTCATCGATTCCGATCAATGTCTGGGATGTCGCAAAAGAATCCAGTCGCGGAACTACCGTACCGATAATACTGGTCTTCTTTGCCTTGAGACTCTGTGCAAATGTGTTGGGAACGTAATTGTATTGTTTGATAATTCGCTCAATCTTCCGGCGTGTATCTTCACTAACCGATCCTCCATTCAGGAAGCGAGAAACCGTGCTCTTCGCTACACCTGCCATCTGAGCGATATCAGAAATCGTTTTATTCATAAAGACTCCTCTTGATTTCATTACTGGTTTACCTTTTATTATACTTCGAATCGCAAACACATGGCGAGTTAGATTCAATTTAGTTTAACGTACAGCACGTTTACCAATCCCTATTGAACAGCAAAAGCCCGATGGTAATGTAGTAATCATACAGGTGTATGATCCCACATTCATCAGGCTGTTAAGCTTCCACATACACATTTGTCCAAGCGATCAGGGCAAGGATAATTCTATCCCTGCTGACTTATACTTCAATTATAATCGGCAAGATCATGGGTCTTCGCTTTGTTTGAGCATAGATATAGTGGCCGATATCATCCTTCAGCTTTCTTTTCATCACATTCCACTGATTCACACCCGCACCGGTTAACTCATCCATCCTGCTTAGAACCAATCCATGGATTTCCTTCATAAATTCTTCTGAATCCTTCACGAACACAAACCCTCTGGAGATGATTTCGGGTGAGGCAACCATTTGTTTCTCCGTTTTGCTCAATGTGGTTACGATCACCAGCATGCCATCGGATGACAGTTGCCTGCGATCACGCAATACAATATTTCCGACATCACCCATGATCAGACCGTCCACGAGACTGTTTCCTGAAGCAATTTTGGGACCAGGAGAAGCCAAGCCGTCTTTGTACTGAACCATATCTCCGTTATTCACAATAAAGACATGATCACGCTCTATACCTACGGACTCGGCAAGCAGTCTGTGCTGATACAACATGCGGAACTCACCGTGGATCGGAATCAGATAATCCGGCTTCATAAGGGTCAACATCAATTTGAGTTCTTCCTGACTGCCGTGTCCAGAGACATGCATTCCTGCCGCACCACTAGAACCATATATCACACGTGCTCCGAGAACATACAGGTTATCAATCACATGTGCAAGATTCCGTTCATTACCCGGAATAGCTCCCGCAGCAATAATAACCGTATCCCCGCCGTTAATTTTTACGTGAGGATGTTTGCCGGATGCCAAACGTGACAATGCTGCCATCGCTTCTCCCTGGCTCCCAGTACATAATACAACGACTTGTTCTGGTGGAAACTGATCCGAGTCGATGGCTTCAATCAACAATCCGTCAGGAACCTGCAAGTAGCCTAATTCACTGGCCACTGATACCACATTTACCATACTTCTGCCCAACAGTGCCAGTTTGCGCCCTGTCTCGAATGCTGCATTAACAATCTGCTGTACCCTGCTGACATTTGACGCAAAGGTGGAGATAAACACTTTTTGCTTTGCACGGATAAAGGCATCCAGAATGTGATCTCCCACAATGCGTTCGGACGGTGTGAACCCGGGTCTTTCCGCATTGGTACTTTCGGAGAGCAACACATGAACTCCCTGTTTGCCAATCTCGGCCATGCGGTGCAGATCAGGGAATGGCCCGTTAACCGGGGACATATCAAATTTAAAATCTCCGGTATGCACAACATTGCCGACAGGAGTTTGGAAGAAAACACCAAGACAATCCGGAATACTATGACTGGTCGCGAAAAAGGAAACCTCGATCTCACCCAACGTAATGCTGGACTTGGCATCAATTGTGTGCAGGTCTGCCTTGCGTAGCAGCCCATGTTCTTTCAGTTTAAGTTCAATCAATCCGCGTGTAAGTCTGGAAGCATATACAGGGATATTCATTTGTTTTAGCAAATAGGGAATGCCGCCAATATGATCTTCGTGTCCGTGGGTAACCACAAGAGCTCTTACTTTATCCAGGTTCTCCAGCAGATAGGTTACATCCGGAATAATCAGATCAATCCCTGGCAAGGTCTCATCCGGAAACTTCGAACCACAGTCAATCACGATAATGTCCTGATTGTATTGGATGAAATACATGTTCTTCCCTATTTCATTCACACCGCCAAGTGCAGCAATGTACAGTTTGTTGTGGGCTAGATTCAACGCTATTAATCCTCCTCTGCGTAGCAAACTTGTGCAATACGAATCCATATTCCTAGTATGGAAGTTATCGCCTCACTTATGCATTCCAGAGTGATTATGCCAAAAAACCACCGCGGGAATATCCATCCCGCAGTGGTTTATCAGGTGTAACTTCTTAAATTATGGATGAGGTAACGCTTGCCACATAACAGTTATATATAGAAAATTCGGTTAGACGAATGATTTATCACGCTGTAGCAATACGTCTTGTTCATAGGTTTTAATATCGGTGATCCATTGTTCGCGGACGGGCACCCCTTGTTGGGCACAATAATAGTCCCAGATCGCACCAAATGGATAGGATTTGAATTCTTCCGTCAAGGCAAGGCGCAGCGTATAATCCCCTTCCAATTCGGCTTGTTTCAAGGCATCCACCGGTTCCAGCATCGCACGTAGAAGGGCTTTGATCGTATTACGTGTTCCTACAACCCATGCAGCAACACGATTGATACTTGCATCAAAGAAATCCAGTCCAATATGTGTTGTCGCCAGCAGATCATGTCGAACCAATTCACGGGCAATTTCGAGCAACTCATCATCCATAATCACAACGTGATCACTATCCCAACGCATCGGTCGGCTTACGTGAAGCAGGATACCGCTTGTAAACAGTGCAAGGGAAGACAATTTGTTGGAAATGACCTCTGTTGGATGGAAATGGCCTGCATCAAGACAGATTAACGTATCGTTTTGCAAACCGTAACCCATATAAAATTCATGTGAACCCACCACATATGCTTCTGAACCGAGACCAAACAGCTTGCTCTCTACCGCGTCCAGGTTGTGCTCTGGATTAAGCGGTTCTTCGAATACTTCATCCAGTGATTCCTTGAGACGTTTGCGCGGTGTCATGCGGTCGACCGGATTATCCTTGAATCCGTCCGGTACCCATACGTTGGTTACACAAGTCTGACCAAGCTGTTCCCCGAAGTAAGCACCAATCCGGCGGGACGCCTTGCAGTGATCAATCCAGAACTTGCGAATCTCAGGGTCTGGATGACTGAGCGTGAACCCGTCACTTGATTTTTCATGGGAAAAGCATGTTGGGTTAAAGTCCAGACCGAGTCCTTGTTCTTTGGCCCACTTCACCCAGTTCTCATAATGCTTCGGTTCAATCTGATCCAGTTCAACCTGCTCGTCTGTATCCGTATAGATCGCGTGCAGATTGACCTTATGTTTGCCGGGAATCAGAGCAAAAGCTTGCTCCAGGTCGTTACGAAGCTCCGCAGGTGTGGTCGCAGCCCCCGGATACTGACCTGTAACGGAAATCCCGCCTGTTAGCTCCCCATCCTTATTCAGAAAGCCTTTGACATCATCGCCTTGCCAGCAGTGTACGGATACTTTGATCTCTGCGAGTTTGTTCAGTACCTGGTCCGTATCGATTCCGTGCTGGGCATACAATGCCTTGGCTGCTTCATATGCTTGCTTGACTTGGTTATCCATCCGCAAGAATCCTCCTTTTAACGTGTAAATGCTGCTGGTACACCGCCATCAATGGTCATCATGCAACCGGTTGTTTTTTCGGATTTCGAAGAAGCAAAGAATGCGATTCCTTCCGCAATATCTCTTGGATAGATATTCACGAGCAATGTCGTCCGTTTGCGGTAATACTCTTCCAATTGATCCGGCTCGATACCGTATGCCGCTGCTCGTTCGTTTCTCCAGGAACCGTTCCAGATCGCTGAACCCTGTAGAATGGCATCTGGAAGAATCGTGTTGACACGAATGCCATACTCTCCGCCTTCTGCTGCAATGCAACGTGCCAGATGTGCTTCCAGCGCTTTCGCTGAGCTGTAAGCCGAGGCACTTTTACCTGCATACACCGAGTTTTTCGACCCTATAAATACCATGCTTCCCCCAATGCCCTGTTGTTTCATCAGCTTGAATGCTTCACGGGCCACGAGGAAATATCCCGTACCCAGCACATTCATATTCAGGTTCCATTCTTTCAGGGACGTTTCGTCAAATGGGCTGGATGTGGCTAATCCTGCATTGTTCACGATGATGTCCACTCCGCCATATTGCACCGCAACATCAGCATACGCGGATTGAACGGCTTCCTCATCGGTCACATCCATTTTCAGCGCATAAGCACGATTCGCACCGTACTGATCATTAATTTCCTGTGCTACCTTCTGTGCGCCCTCCAGATTGAGATCAGCGAGCACCACATGAGCGCCTTCAGATACCAATCTACGTGCTGTTTCACTTCCGATCCCGCCTGCTCCGCCTGTAATAAACGCCACTTTGCGGGAGAATTCGGTTTCTGCCGGAGCCAGAGACAATTTGTACAGTTCCAGCGGCCAGTACTCCACATTGTAAGATTCGTTTGCACTTAGCGATACGAATTGACCCAGGCTAGTGGCTCCACGCATAACGGCAATGGCTCGGTGATACAATGCACCACTTACTTGGGAAAGTGCCCAGCTCTTGCCTGTGTTGATCATGCCCACACCTGGAATGAGGATAACGCGAGGCGCAGCTTCGAACATGACATCACCTTCGTTTTTGTTGCTCTCAAAATACTGCTGATATTGCTCTTTGTAGGCAGCCACACCTTCTACCAGCTTGGCTTTTAAGCCTTCAATATCTTCCGCATCCGGTGTCCAATCGATGAACAGAGGTACCACTTTGGTATGTACCAGATGATCCGGGCAAGCTGCACCCACCTGAGACAATTCCGGGGAATCTGCTCCGCCCACAAAAGCAAGTACGTCCTCCTGATCATCAAAGGACAAAATCATTTTTTTGCTATCCGATACCGCTCCACGAATCGTTGGCATCACGCGTGATACGATCATACGACGAACATCAGCGGCGAGTGCCGGGTGTTTCACACCACCGAACAAGCTACCTTCGTTCACCCGAGCTTCGATGAATGCTTCCGCTTCATTGATAATCTTGATCGTTTGAGCGTAACATTCCTCGGATGTTTCTCCCCAAGTGACAAGTCCGTGTTTTTCCATCAATACGAGTTCAGCATTTGGATTCGAGAATACGCTTTCAGCAATCATTTTAGATAACGTAAACCCTGGACGTACGTAAGGCACCCATACAAAACGATCACCATAGATCTCTCTCGCCAATTCCTTGCCGTTATGCGCACAGCACAAGCTGATAATCGCATCCGGGTGAGTATGATCTACATGCTTATATGGAAGGAACGCATGAAGAAGAGTCTCGATGGAGGCACGCGGGTGCTTGGCATCAATCATGCAATGACCCAAATATTCAACCATCTCTTCATCCGACATGGATTCACGTTCAATTAATGGTCGAATGTCTTCAAGTCCAAGTCCCGTAAAATGCTTCGCTTCCATGGAACCAAGGTCAGAGCCGCTTCCCTTCACATACATTACTTCTACATCACGACCACGAAAATCCTTTACTGTCGTTTTGGTAGACGTATTGCCACCGTAGATGTTACATACACTGCGATCGGATCCAATCAGATTGGATCGGTAGACCAATTGCTCCAGTCCTGTTGTTTTCTCAGATGCCTGCGATGCATTCCATAAACTCTGTACCATTCGTTTCCCTCCGATAATGTTTGTTTTATTCCTAATCCGAGTTTATCATCTTTGTTTTGTTTTGAAAACAAAAGATTTTAAATATAAACGGAAAAAATCAAAAATCATCATGGATTAAGCACTTTTAATAAAAATACACCCTGACGTAACCGTCAGAGTGTTCCTGTTTCATCGGCGGATTAGAAAATCCCCGCTTTTTGGGAAGTGTTTTTGATACCATAAGTGTCATTCACCACAGTGTTACCAAAGCTGGTCAAGCTTCCGTTCGGACCTGTAGCCATGTCCAGATAGTTCAGACCGGAACTGTTTCCGTACCAGGACCAGGCAAGCCAGCCTACCCCTTTTTCCTGACCATATCTCATGATGGCATACTCGTCCACATCACCATTCGTGTGATATCCCCCGAATTCACCAATGATCAGAGCCAAGCCTTTGTTCAGCACATTCTCCATATTGGCTTTGACCGTTGCTGCATCTTTACCGGCATACTCATACATGTGAATGGAGAAGACAGTATTTTTCTGAGAATCGGCTGCGAATACACTTTGTCCATAATCCACGATGGATTGTGGGAACTGTCCCCATCCTGCTGCATCCACAATCAGCGTATTTTTAATTCCTGCATTTCTAAGTTTCGGAATGGCTTTCTTGTATCCATCAGCCCAGGCACTTCCGTTCCACGTTCCATACCATTCATTGGCGATGTTGACGATGACCCGATCTTCTTTGCCAATCAAGGCTTCCTTAATGCTAATCCAGTAGTTCACCGCCGCATCTAACGAATTATAGTCATCTTTCCCTGTGGCGTCATGTACCTCGAGTACAGCTATCATTTTATTCTGGTTGACCACGTTAATAATATTTTTAACAGCGTTCAGATCATCTTTGGTGTACAGGCTACCGTTCGAAAGAACAATGCGTACCGTGTTGGCACCTGTTTTGGCGATTGCAGGAATAGCTGTATTCAAATCATTTTTGAACCAGGAATGTCCGTGATTAACACCTCTCATGACAAAAGCCTTACCTGTGGAGTCGTATAACTTGTTACCGCTTACATAGAAACCTGTAGCAGCAGACGCTTTGGGGGCTGTACTCCCTAATACCATGAACATGAGAGCAGCAATTACCGTGAAAATTGTACACTTTTTCAGATTGACCATTCGTTTGGAACCTCCTGTATTTTTTTATTATTTCAATTAACCCTGCTCCAGGCAATAAGTTAACTAAAATCGTTGGTTATCAAAGTAACCCACCCCTAATTAAACTTAAGTAAAAAACCTTAATTAATTTAATTATTTTAGTTTAAAAAACTTTATCGATAAGGTTATGGAATTATATTAAAATGAAAACGCTTACTAGTCAAGTTGTTTTTACCATGATTAGGAAGTGTTTTTCCTCGCAAAAAAGAAGGCTCTCTCCCCTCATTGCCGTTCGGAGAAAGAACCCTCTGGATAACTCTTCATGCTAACCTTTGTCTTCTTGTTCATGCCAACACCAACCTGACCCGATAATGTGGTACTACCCGGATCTCGTTAAATGTTCCAATCTCTACACCATTAAATCGCTCAACATAAGCCTGATTCACATAACTCTCTGTCGTTCCTCTCCGGATTGGTGTAATGGACAGTCGCAGCGCGTGATCGGCCAGCAAGTGGCGGGATTGCTTCAGACCAATCTCCCAGCTATGACCATAATGGATATGATCTGTTAACAGCTGATTATGGATGTGAGCTGCAGCAACATCTCCATCATAATCAATCTCAACCCACACGTCTTCTACCTGTTCCGGCCATTCTGTGTCCAATTTAAGTGTTGCTGCATGTTCTTTCGGATAGTCTACCTCTGCAACAGGTTTATAAGGTGAAACTTGGAAAGTGTACGTATTGAATATTCCTTGCTTAAACTGGGATGAGACGGCATATTCAGAAGCGGTAATCTGTTCTGGAGTCGGATAAAAGGATACCTCTATCTCCGTTTGCTCCACAGATGTGCATACGAGCATCTCATTCTGTATATACAGATGACTGTTGCTGATTATAAGTCTCTCTTGTCCACCCACACGGAAACGGTAGGCATGCAAGGCCTCTTCACGGCTCAACGTAATGATTCGTATTCCCACACCATCCGATGTTGTAATTCGCAGATGATGGTCCTTGCCGGCAACAGGATGAATAACATATTCATTTCCCTGCTCAGACACTGTACCTTCGTGCATTTCCACATTCGTAACAGATGATGTATCAATAACATACTCAGCAGTCATTCCTTCATGGGCATAAAACACAGCCGTAAGCTCTTGATTCACCATAAATCGGGTCAGTGGTTGAACGGTAGCACTAATGATCTTCATTCCACTCAGATTCATATGGAAAGGTAATATGGCCGCCGAGCCGGATTTCAGCTGCATCGTCCCTTCTCTTGGATAAGAAGCAACCCCTTTGCTTGTATGCAATTCCAATTGAATATCACGATCAGGCAACGCCACATGATCCTGATAATTATTCATGAACAAAAAACCTGAGCCTGCTTGTTGCCGAACTGACCAGCGCAGATCCAACATGTTCTCCGGGGTTATCGATTGCTGACCTTCCGGTACAACACAGCCCATTGGCGCAAGCAACTCACCGTATGCTTCCAGGAACATGGACAAGGTACGAATGCGGTCATACGATTCACCCATACGTCAAAATTCCCCGAGTGGGGCTTGGTAATCATACGTCATTTTCGGCAATGCCTGCTCGTTCATATATGAATTTTTGCCTACCGGATTGGTCCCCCCGTGGTACATATAGTACCCAACCAGATTGCTGCCGTTCGCCAGCTTCACAATAGTCATGGCCTCGACACTATCTGCATCGACAACCGGACGAGCGTGATAACTGACCTGCATGCCGCCAGCAAGCTCGCAATACGCTGCAGGGTACTCCAGACTGTCATAATCCACTTCTTCCACAGGATTCATATGCAGATCCCGGAACAAATACTCCCGGCTTGGAGGCTGATTGGAAATCCATGGTGTGTACGCATACCCCGCTAGCATGGGCAACGTTCCTTCTTCAGGAACAGCAGCATTACCCCAGGCCGTCGCAGTATAGAACATCGGCTTCATACCGACTTCTTCGGCAATACGGCGAAGCACCTTCAGATGTTCCCGCCCGTCCCGTCCGGAGGAAATGTACTTATCACGTGAATACCCCCAGGCATCCATGGGTGCCCCAGCGTGCATGTACTCATTTTCCAACTGTACGGCTATCACGGGGCCACCATCCTGATAAAAACAGCCGTTGAGCTGACGGGCAATCTCACGATATAATCGCTTGGCATAATGCAGATACCCTTCATCGTTCGACCTGACCTCGAATGGATAGCTGAACAACCAATCAGGCATCCCGCCATTACGAACTTCCCCGTGACAGAATGGACCTATTCGCACGATCAGAGGCAGCTGATGTTTGCCACACAGATCCGCAAAGTGCCGCAAATTCAGGTTTCCTGACCAATCAAATTCCCCCTCTTGCTCCTCATGAAAATTCCAGAAGACATAGGACGCGACGATATTCACCCCGCCTGCCTTCATCTTCAATATTTCTTCCTCCCACTGCAAATAAGCGAATCTGGAGAAATGAAATTCACCAACCACGGGAATATGTGGTTTATTGTTATGGACCATATAATAGTTGGTAAAGTCATAGGACTCCCCTCGTGGATTCTTGCCGCCACTGCCAGTCATGCGACCCGCACGAATGTCCTTATCTTCCGCATCCAATATAAAGCGAATATGGCTGCCTGCTATACTATCGTTCATGGATTATATAACTCCTTCGATATAAATGGGATATGGTTGATGAATAGATTATCAATTATCGATGGACGATCGCCCCTTGATGATTGGGGTTCTTCTCCAGTACCCGCTCCAACTCAAGTTCGGCTTCACTCGTCCGACCCAGTCCCAGAAGACCCAATGCCCGCATGTATCGGCAATGTTCTTCATTACGCTGATCGAGATCGTCGTCAAAAACCAGAAAATCGGGCAGAGATACCGCAAAATAATCCATTCGGATGTGATCGTGAATATGTCTTTCGGCATAGTCAATTAATTTGTTGAACCGCCTGTTGGCTTCCTTCGTATTGCCAAGCTTCTGCCAAGCCAGACCCTGATAATAGATCCATTCCGGCGGCTGATCATTATAGAACATCGCGCTTGCTGGTTCGTTCAGACCGATGGATGCTCTGTGGAAATTCTCCTCGGCGTCCTGTATATTGTTCATCTGCTGATACGCACAGCCAAGATAATAGTACAATGGATTGTCTCCGGCTCCCTCCAGTTTACCTTCGCCCAGGTTCTCCGGGTACACCAAAGCTTTCTGCAACAGATCCAATGCTAGTTCAGGTTGTTGTTTCTCCAGATTTTGCTTCGCCAGCTCCGTCAACGCCGTAACGTATTGTCCTGTGACCTTGCCTTCTCCACCTTCCCAAGGATGAAACCTCCTGGTCCGAAGAGCACTCCATGCTTCCTGATGACTACCTTGCATATTCAATAAAGTTACCCACTCAATATACAGATCATCACGGTGGTGAACCAACTCCATATGTTGTTCCAGCAATTTGATTCGACGCTCGCAGGAATCCCCCATCTTCTTGCGCAATTGATCCAACTCGTAGAGTACTCGGGCATCCTGTGAATCCAACCGGAAAGCTTCCTCTAATGATGCCAGTGCAAGATCGGGCCGATTCAGCTTGTTATAATAAGCCAGGCCCAGATTCCGGTGTACAGTCGAATATGCAGCATCCGCCTCGCGCGATGTTTCCCAATGGCTGATCGCTTCCTTGTAGCGTTTATGATCATATAGCCAATTTCCCAGGTAATAGTGAGCACGGGCATCATTCGAATCCACTGCCAATACATCCTGAAGCACCATGAATTCAAATAATGTGTTAGGAAAACAATAATCGGTCGGAGCAGCTTTCCCCTGCTTTTGACATTCCCGGGCCTGCTCCACATCCCCCAGCTGACGATACAAGTAGGCTTGAGCATAACCAACCATAGGATATGGCTGTGAATTTTCGGATTTAACATAGGAAAGAACCAATAGTGCTTCTCCCCACAACCCGCTCTCTGCGTAATCCGCGGCTAGATTCAGATAATTATGAACGTCTCCTCGCATCAGACGATGGAAATGCTCACGTGCTTGCTCGGCTTGTTCTCTCTCTGAAGGGGCAGTCGCTCCGTTGTAGATCAGGACTAATTCATGTGCTGCTCCAAATTCAACCGGGTCCAGTACCAATGTCTCACGCGCAAATTGGATGGCCTGTTTATCTTGACCCAGTCTGCGCAGCAGAGCCACCTTCAGATGCCGAGCCTTATAGTTTCTGGTATTACGAATCAGCGAACGTTCGATGTGATCCAGCGCTTCGATATCCCGGTGTTGCGCCGTATCGATCTGGGCAATCATGTAATAGCCCGTATCCTGATACTGGGCAGACCATACGGCTTTATAGAGAGCTGCATAGGATTCTTCCTGTTTCCCCTGTAGTTTCAAACTCAGACCGAGTTGGTAAAAAGCCTCACTATCATACGGATTCGTATTTTTCCACGTCAGCGATTGAACGGCCTGTCTGAAATGCTTCTCTGCATCTTGAAACAACCCTCTACGCAGCAGCAATGTGCCATATGCAATGTTTAGACGAATATCCGTTGCATCACGCTTCAAACCTTCCAGATAATAAGGTTCTGGTTCATACGTGGCATGCCGATATTGCTCCAAATGAAGACCAGCCAGATATAGTTGTTCATTCGTACGAATCTCGGATGGTAGCGAGAGTGGTTTCGCCGGGTCTGGAACTTCCTGAATCTCCGTACGTTCAGGCTGATAGGCCACAAGTACTTTTCCTTCCGCAGTTCGAACACTTAACTTTAATTGATACCATTCATCTTGTTCGCTCCACGGGAATGAAAACTTATATAATTCCGTAGGTGAGATATTACATCTCTCATGAAGATAAACTGTGGTTGGTCCTATCACTTCAACGGTCACTTGTTCAAAAACCGACGTCGCATATACCATCACGGTTACCATTCCGGTCGTTTCGTCCATTTCCATATTAACCGCTGCATCAATCGATGCATTTTTGACCATACCAATTCCTTTATACGGCATAAAATACTGCGAAAAGGTTTTGGCTTCATACGGCTGTAACCATGTAAAATCAGGCTGATTATCGGTATAGATCCCTGTCATTAATTCAATATATGGGCCATCCTCGTCCGTTAACTGGCGATCCCAGGCTTGCCCAAATTCCCCGTTCCCCCAGGTCCATTGCTTCTTGCCCGGAGAAATATGATGATTGGCTACATGCAACAAACCTGCCTGAATCCCATGGTCATATCCCCCTACAAAATTATAATCCGACTTATAAGCCATATAGGATGTTGGAACCGGTATGTTTTTGTATCGCGAGATATCCACACCTTCGGAATAGTCCATCTTGTAATAGGTGCCGGTTGCGATGGGAAAGCGGGATACGTCCCGTTTTCCGTGGTCCAGCACAGACGTTACATCAGGCGGAAACACGGATTGCGTATGATCGTTGACAGCTACAGCCGGGTTGGCCCACCATAGAAAAGTTTGAGGTGCGGTGGTCCGATTATATACCTCGGCATGGATTTCAAGATAGGCTTTGCCGGGATGCAATGTGAAGCCCGCGGTCATTTTGGTACCATACATGCGGTCAATCTCACCCACCCACACGGTAGCGCTTCCATCTTCATTACTGCCAAATGTATAGTCGACTGGACCAAACGTGTTCGGCCGATGATGCTGTGGCCAGTTGAATTCAATTCCTCCGGAAATCCATGGCCCTGCCAGACCCACAAGTGCAGGTTTAATCACTCGGTTATAATATACAAAATCGTAGTTGTTGGTCCGATCCAGTGCACGATAGATCCGTCCACCCAGTTCGGGCATCATCTCGATACGTACATATTCATTTTCAAGAATAATTAATCGATACGACTTCATTTTCGCATCATCTTCAATGCTGTCGATCACAGGATGCGGGTACACCTTACCCGAACTCCCCTGGTAGATTCGCTTTTCAAGAAACATCGGATTTTTGTCCGGTTTACCTGTACCATAGGTTGGAATATCTCTGGTTTCTTCCCATATGCGAACATTTGATGTCGCTGTCACGTGATTCAATTCGCTCACTCCTTGGCCTCGTATATATTGTGATCATACGCTCCGACATGCAGGAAGAACATTGACATTAAGCGGTTCTTGATGGACGATCTTCGGATTCCCCCATAACCAAAGAGAGTACCTGTCCACCCTGTAATGCAGTGAAAGGTACTCTCTGATCGGTCTTGATTAACTTATCTGCGACGTGCAAAATCCACAAATCTGAACTTGTCCGGTCGATGCCTCGACTCCGTATACTGAAATTGACTGGCATCCTCCAGGTACACCTGGCTCCTCACCACAACCACATTATGGAACCCTTCAAGGTCAAGCAGTTCCCTGTCCTCAGTGGTGGGTTCTTCCACCAAAATCTCTTTTTTGGCAAACGAAATGGAAAGCCCCAGCTCTTGCTCAATGTACTCATAGATGGAATCATTACAGATCTCTTTGCTGAGACCCGGAACAAGTCGTTGGCTGATGTAATCTTTGTCCAGTATGACGTGTTCTCCATCCACTTTGCGCACACGTCTGATCTCCCAGACCTGTTCATTCAGACCAAAGTTAATATTCTTGTGCAACGCCTGATCCACCTGTTGCTCCTCGAAAACCTTCACATACGTTTGAGCGCGATGCCCCATTTTTTTGGCTAACTCCTTGAAGCTAACCAGACCTGAGATGGGAAAATCGATCTTGCGTATGTCGAGTACAATCGAACCCTTGCCTTGAATCTTCTGAATATAACCTTCTTCGTACAACATTTTCAGCGCTTTGCGAATGGTCTCTCGGGATGTTTGATAACTTTCCGATAGATCCAGTTCCGATTGAAGCAGCGTACCTGCCTCAATCTCTCCAGTCCGAATACGATCTGCAATATCTTCATATATTCGGATAAATTTATTATTCATTATTCATCACCATTGTTCATTACCCTTTTTTTATCATATTGGCAACCTATTATAGCACTAAAAACCAATCAAGCGGTAATGACTTGAATCAGCTTATTTAAGCGGAAGATCAGTGCTGCGGCTTCGGATCTGCTCAAGTGCTGCATGGGACGGAAGCTGCCGTCTTCATATCCGGTAATCATGTACAAACCTGCAAGCTCCTGCACTTCTTCTTTTGCCCAATCAGATACATCAGTCTGGTCGGTAAACACTCTTGGGGAAGTCAGCGGTTCCGGCCTGATTTTACGGACAACATTTGCTATGATCTTGGATGCCTGTTCACGTGTTACCAGCGCATACGGAGCGAACTTGCCATTCCCCATACCTTGAACCATCTCATGATGAACGGCTGCCTTAATCTCAGGAGCGAACCAATCCTCATCGTTCACATCCTGAAATCCATGCTGTTCATTGACCGTTGTGTCCACACCCATCAGACGCACGATTAATGCGGTAAATTCTGCACGCGTGATCGGACGGCGTGGCTCAAAGCGAGTTTCGCTTACACCTTGAATGATATTCTGTTCTGCCAGCCAAGTGATCTGGTCTTTATTGAATGTTTGGCTGATATCAATAAAATTGATATTTTTTTTCACAGGTAAATCAAGTTGCTTAGAGGGTTCAGGTTGTGAACTCACCTCATCGGCTTGTTCCGATGTACCGTTTGGACTCGGGGTTGCACCGCCACCGCTCCAGGCGGATGGTGGATATGGAAAAGTCATGGCTGCGGCCCGTTTGCTTTCACTTTTTTCACCCGCTGAATTCTCCGTCCAGACGACCACCTCATAATACTGCTCGGCATTCAGTCCTGTCCATACATAACTGCGCTGTGTGCCACGATAGATCTCACGATCTTTATAGGTGATCACAATCACCTCATTCATTGATTCCAGTTCCCAAGTTAGCTTCATTGTATTCGTCCCTTGCGTAATTGCTGCCACTGTCAGATCCTCAGAAGGTAACGTTTCGAACTCTGGTACTTTAAGCGCCTCACCCTCCCCTGCCTCATTGAATGGAATGATGATGATGTCATTATAACGCTCTGCACTGTTTAATTCAGACACATGTATGGATGTCTCCGTGGTCGTTCCCACAAGCTCTTCATTTCGATAGACTCGATAACCTGCAGCACCAGGAATCAGTTCCCATACAATGTCTGCACCATACATCGAACGTCCCTCTACTACAGGAGGTGAAGCAGCACTACCGGGCAAAGTCATGGCATGAAGGTAATAACCACCATCACTACTGCCCGAGACATTCATGGTCTTAACTGTGTAGATATAGTTTACGCCCGGTTCGAGTTCCTTGTCGTCATAGAACAGTTCGTCTGCAGGAACACGAGCAACCTCTACACCATCACGCTCAATGATGAACTGCTCGGCACCTTCGACCCGGCTCTGTTCCAATAGAAGACGAATGTGGTCCTTCGCCGAATGATACTCCACTTTGACAGGAGCTGCTGGCTTGGTCAGGACAGAATACGCCAGCTTCTCCGATGCATCTCCCTGATCATTCTCTGTGTAGATTTCAATCGGGTACTGCTTGCCTGCATCCAGTTGATCTACGATAAACTCTTTTTGTGTGCCTCGGTATACTTCTGTACCATCCAGTAATACAACGAATGTTTCGTTCACATAAGGGAAGTTCCATTCCAGTTTGGCATGATCAGTCTCGGGGTATATTTTCATTTCCAGTGAATCAACATGAGGCAAGGTGTAAAAAGGAGTCACGGTCATTGGGCTTCCTGAACCAGCCGTATTATAAGGAATAATCTGTACCTGATCATATCGGGTTGCACTCTCCAGATGTGTTAATCTCACCTCTGTGATATCCCCTTCTTCAATAGTGGTGAACATCTGATCTCCGATACGTATGGTATATCCCTCCGCACCTTGTACCTTTGGCCAAGAGATCAATCCTTCCTTTTCCCCAATATTCATTGCAAGTAAAGGTTCGTTAATGGTCGCAGGCAACGTGCGCAAGTGAACTTCAAAACCGAAATCACTCTCACCCGTTGCATTCGATGTTTTGATGGTATACGTGTAACGCTCTCCTGGTGTCAGTCCATGATCTTCAAATGAAACTTGATCTGCCGGAACCCTTGCGACTTCAACCCCATCCCGCATAATGATGAATTGCTCTGCTCCCCGTGTGGAGCTGCCATTCAGGTCGAGTGTCGCGGTCTGATCTGTGATGTGTGTTACGCCTGCCGTCTGAGGTGATATAGGTTTCGTTAAAACCTGAATCTGAATAGACTCTGACCGATGACCATCTTCATTAATCGCAACAAGTTCGAATTCATACGCTGTGCCATCCAGCATACTGTTGAGATGTACAGACGGTTCAGACACGCTCTGTACATCTCCCGTTACCCGATTACGAATTTCATATGCAGCGGCTCCCTTAACAACATCCCAAGCCAGATCCACCGCATGTGTTCCGGCTTCAACTGTGATACCTTCTGCAACCAATGGCAACGTTTGAGTCATTATACCGAAAGTAAGCGGCGCACTCGTTCCACTCGCATTGACTGCCCGAATCACGTAAGTGTATTTCGTTCCTGGCGACAGATCCTTGTCTACGAACCCGCTTTCACTCGAATCCATCTGAGCAATCTCTCTTCCATCCCGTTCAATGACGTAATGATCTGCCCCTTGGACGCCTGTGTTGCTAAAATCCAGGCCAAGGCTGTTTTCTGCTACATCATATACTCGAACTTCAACGGGTTTTTCAGGCAAAGTTAACAAGGATACATCCGTTGCTTCCGAACGAGTCTCTTGTCTGTTGACCGCCCAAAGTTGATAGTGATGCCAAGTCCCATCCTTGAGCCCCGTAATCGTTGCTTCATTCTCCATTCCCCTGTAGATTTCCTTGCCATCCTGCTCAATCACATACTCAGCGGCACCTTCCACGACAGACCAGGACACCTTTGCACGATGTACTCCTGGATCAACAAGTACTTCGGCAGGCGACACTGGTTTGGACAATCGGATGAGCTGTGCTGTCTCACCTGAACCAGAAGCATTCGCAGCCTGAACTTCCAAAGCGTACTCTGTACCTGGCAACAATCCCTCAACCGTGTAGGCAAGTTCTGATGTTCTGCCCACTTCTGTTCCATTGATTTTCACAATATAGAGATTCGCCGTATCTACAGCTTGCCATGCAAGTCCCATACTTGTCTCACCAGTCCATGTGACATTCAGTCCTTCCGGCCTGCCAGGTAGCGTAAGAATTGTACTACTGGTGGATGTACCATACCCGGCAGCATTGCCTGCCTGTACTTCATAGGTATACTCACGACTGCTTGACAGATGGTGGACTGCGAGTTGTGTATCTGATATCTCATGGCTCTGTCCATCGATGACCACCCGATATTTCGTTGCCCCGGCTACGGGTTGCCAGCTCAAGATCGCTCCCTGTTCAGTTACTTGAATAACGTGAAGTCCCGACGGGCTCTCCGGTAACGTTGTTCCTGATGCTGCACTGCGAATGCCTTGTCCACTTCCATTCACCGCTTGAACATCCAGTTGATAGGATGTTCCCGAATCCAGTCCAGTAAAGACCCATTCCAGAGTTCCGGCAGAAACTGTTCCCGACTTCTCTCCATTCAACCATAACTCGTAGCGATCGGCTCCTCGTACTGCGTCCCAACCCAGACGAAGACTCGTCGTGGAAGCATCTGATACATGCATACTTGATACCTGCCCAGGTAATGTCTTCAGCAAAGGTAATCCTGCCAACGGCCCTGGTCCAGTCTCGTTTCCGGCAATTAATTCGTAGCTGTACTCCGTACCACTATCCAGACCCGAATCCAGATACTCCGTCTGCTCTCCTTCATATATGGCTGTTCCATCGCGTGAAAGACCATAATACGTTGCAGAAGTCACCGTCTCCCATGTTAATGAAATATCATGCTCCCGAATCTGAGCGGCTACAAACTCACCGGGTACTGCCGGCAGTGTGAGAAATCCAGTTCTACTGCTACCACCTGCTCCGCTTTCATTCATAGCCGTTACCGAGATGTTATGAATGGTTCCTGGAACGAGGTTGCTGACATAGGGAAGGCTACCAGGATCAGATACCGTCTGATCAAATACGGTGGCACCGTCCGAAGTAGTCGCGATGATGCGGTAAGCATCTGCTCCCCGTACTGAATCAAATTGAATTTCGGCCAAATTGGGCTGTGAATCTACTTTTCGAACGTGCAACGTTCCGGGAGCTGCCGGGGTAGTTAATACTTGAGCGCTTACTGCATCACTTACTCCGGTATGGTTTCTCACTCTAACTTCATATTCATAGACCTGACCACCACTTAGGGAGTGATCGATTATACTGTGGTTAGGATAATCCAGTCTCCATGACTGTCCTGTTGTTTTATTCGTTATCTTATACTGATATCCATCGGTATACCTTTCCCCCGTCGGCAACTCCACTGTAAGTTCAGCTGATGTCTCACCGATCTGTGTCATTCTCACATGACTCGGTTGCTCAGGCTTGCGTTGAAGATGGTAAGGTGATGATGTTGTCTCATATGTATTACCTGCTCTGTCCATGGTTTTCGCATGGATGTACCATATGCCTTCCGATTCGATGGATATTTTATGCTCGTCAGAGCGAGCTTCAAGCCAATGATCCGGTGATTCTGCACTGTTCGTAACTTGATAGAACCGTTCCAACTCCTGAATGCCTGAATGAGCATCGGTATACTGAATAGTGGTAGGTATGTCCGCGTCCGTCCAGCCTTGTCCGTTCGTTGTAAATGTAATCGTTGGAGCAATCTGATCCACATAGGCGATTCGACTGATTTCCTTGCTCACATTGCCAACGGTATCCCTTGCTCGGGCCCGAATGGTGGTAGCCCCATTTCTACTTACTGTACCGCTATTTCCTGTAATATACGGGGCATCATTCATGCTGTATTCATAGGATATCGCTCGTTCATCCACACTTCCAGCGATAGTGAATTGCACATGTTCTTTACTCCATCCAGAAGAACTTAAACTAATCACCGGCTCGGTTGGAGCTGTCGTGTCGATTCGAACCGTAGCCTGAGCGGACGTGCTTATATTGCCTACACGGTCAAGTGAGCGTGCATATACGATCGTTTCTCCCTCATCGGCAACCGTCACTTCGCCCGTGTAATCGATCCAGGGACCATCTTTGTTAAGTCGATATTGGCTCTTGGCAAGCCCACTGCCTGCATCTTCACCACTGTTTATTGCAAAAGTTACATCCTGATTCGTCCAATCCTCTTCACTTAACGTAATCGTTGGTTGCTCAGGTCCAGTCTTGTCGATTCTGGCAGTTGCCGAAGTGGAAGCACTGACATTGGCGGCTCGATCAACACTTCGTGCATAAATCTCGGTTATCCCTTCTTCACTGAGTGTAAAAGGGGTCCTGTAGTCGATCCACTCTCCCTCGCTACCCAGCCTATACTGTGTCAGACCAATGCCACTTGCTTCGTCCATCCCCTCCGTTAATGTCACGATTACCGCCACTTTTGTCCATTCGGGCGGATTCAGCGAGATGACAGGTGGCGTTGGTGCCGTCCGATCTACTCTGGCTGTCACAGCCGTTTCCTGTCCTGTATTACCAAACGCATCAATACTGCGTGCCATAACCGTTGTGTTGCCTTCACTGCTTACGGTAAACGGAGCGCTGTACTCACGCCATTCTCCTGCCGGACCAACTTTCACTTCAGTCTTCTGAGTTCCGCTTAAGGCATCCTTTCCTTCTTCAACCGTTACGAGAACATCTTCCTTTGTCCATGCGGAAGGAGTGACTGACACGGAAGGAGCAGTCGGTCCCGTCGTATCTTTGATCATTTCACCAGCGGATATAAACGAAGTCTGTATGCCTTCTCCATTCAGTGACGCCACAAATACTTCATATTTTCCGTCCGCGAGTCCGGTCAGGGCAAACGATGTACGTGTGGAAGTTGTTGTTCCTGATGCAAGGACCTGCCCACCTGGACTGCGTATTTCTGTTTTGTAATGGGTACCCGCAGGGTTACTATTATTATTCCAGCTCGCTGTAACGGAGTTGCCTGATTGTGTCACAGCCGCCGCAGAGGGTGGATTAGCCAGTGTATACTTGGAGGTTGGACTGGAGTAACCCGTATAGGAACCACTTGAATTTTTGGCCCGTACGGCAAAAGAATAACTGGTATTCGGAGTGAGTCCAGTCACCTGCCGACTGTTTAATATACCTGTATCCACAATCTGATTCGTCGTCATATTCTTCAGTTCATACGTAACGGATGCATCATTCGCCTTCTTATCCCAATTCACCGTCAAGTTATTAGAATTAACCAATGTATATGTCGGCGTTCCCGGTACAACAAAACTTCTTACCGTAAAGTTAACGGTTCCTGCTGAGGACACCCCACCTTTGTCATCCATGACCCATACCTGCAACGTGTGTGTACCATCTGGCAGGGTGTCAGGCAAGGTGTAGTTAGTGTTGAAAGATTGATTCGAACCCGTCGCGGTCATCTGGGTCAAAATGTTCTCAGACCCACCATCGATTGACCATTTGACGGTCAACAGGTCTCCTACATCCGTATCTCGCGTTGTACCGGAGATCTGAAGTTGCTCGCCTTTGTAATACGTTTGACCCGAAGAGGGTGCTGTTAGTGTAAATGAAGGCGGAACATTTTTGGGACCGATTCCCACAATGGTCGAAAATTTGCGTGAAGCCTGATTCGCTGTTGACTTGGCGTCCCACCAAAATTGTGCAGCTGTATCACTCGCCGTAACGGTCTGGCCTGGAGTGAACGCTGAAGGTGAAGACCCCCCAGTGAGTTGGGCGCTGTCTGGGCTGCTGTACTGTCCCATATATATGCGATCCGCATTCACAACATTGTACGTATTGGCATAAAAAGCCGTGACCTGAACACCGCCGCTGTAATTGCGCCATCCATTCTCGATGACTTCAAACGGAGAAGCATCATTGCCATTCACCATCGTATCCCAATAAAATGTTCCACCCAAATTGAGTGCCGATCCACTGCGATTGATGGCTTCCAGTTCAACCTTCATGTACCCACCCTGCGAAGTAGCATTGACGATAGATACACGCAAAATATATTCGACATTGTCCTTTTGCCGGGACATTTCAATCACATTATTGTTAATTCGGTAATAATTAAGCGGCAATGTTTTGAAGTTCACGGGAGATCCGTTGTGGTCGATAATGGTGGATACATTCCCTGTATCACCACCGTAAAATACATTCGTGTTTGGTAGTAATACAATTCTGTATTTACCGTCACTGTTCATCTCCACTTTCACCTTGGAGGACTGCACAGCCTTCATGCTGGACGTATCGGATACAATCCCGATTGTTTCAACCATTTCAGCCATTACCGTGACTGCACCCCATTCAAGCAACAAGGCTTGAGGCGACAATAACGCAAATGCCAGCACCACTTTGGTTAAGTGTTCTGCTTGTTTCTTCACACGTTTTCCTGATTTCTTCAACGTCTGCTCTCCTTTTTGGCACACAAAAAAGGGAGGCACCCCAACAAAGGAACGATGTCCTAAGTTGGGGTGCCTCCCCTAACAAGTGTCATTTTTTCTTGATTATAACGATTAAGCGCATGAATGTAAACACTTGATCATGAACGCCTGACTACTCATTTCTCATCTCTGATCTTCAATAACGCTTCGTCCAATGCGCCAACGACCTTGTCACACCATACATCAAATTCCGGATCTTCGGTCTGTAATTCAGGATGCGCCAGAATGTGCTCAATCGTACGTCGAATGCCCTGGTCGGCTCTTGTTGTTGCTACAAATTCCGGAACAAGCCGTTTCAGCTTACTGTTATCGAACACAACGGTATTGGCTTTGTCCCCCAGCAAACCGCCGCGCAGATCCTGGTCACTGCATGCTGCCAAGAACTCGGAGGGTACATGTACCGCATGAAGCTTCACTCCCAACACACCGGCAATAATCTCATGAATCTGATTCCAGGTGACGGATTCGTCCGAGGTGATATGTACCGATTCACCAATGGCATGGATATTACCCATAAGCCCGATAAACCCTTTGGCAAAATCAGTATTGTGTGTAATGGTCCACAGTGAGGTGCCATCTCCATGGATGATAACGGGTTTGCCTTCACGTATACGCTTGAGAACCTGCCAGCTGCCTTGAGCGCCATGAACACCGAGAGGTACCGATTTGTCGCCATACGTATGGCTCGGACGCACGATGGTCACCGGGAATCCGTGCTCGCGGTATTGTTTCATCAGATAGTCTTCACAGGCGATCTTATTGCGAGAATACTCCCAGTATGGATTCGATAAGGGCGTACCTTCCGTGATCCGGTAATCAGCCAAAGGTGTCTGATACGCCGATGCTGAACTTATAAAAATAAACTGCTTTGTTTTATCCTTGAACAAACGGTAATCTCGCTCCAATTGAGACGGTACAAAAGCGATAAAGTCTGCCACAACATCAAATTCCAGATCAGCTATCAGTTCCGCTACACTTGTTTCGTCATTAATGTCCGCTTGAAGTACGTTGACCTCACTAGGTAAGTCATCGTTATGATTGCCGCGATTAATCAAATAAAGCTCACAGCCTTGCTGTGCAAGCATCTCCGTAATGGCCGTACTGATGGTGCCTGTCCCTCCAATAAATAGCGCTTTCATTTTCGCCACCTCCTGATCGATTTTACCCACTTCCTCATGATATCACGCACCAAAAAAAGGAGCAAAGCTCGGTCACCCGAAACCATGCTCCTTCTGCTTATACGACCTTAATCGTTCCGTATATCATGTACATGCCACAGTGAATCTCGTATTCTCCCTTGGGCAGATCTTTGTCGACCGTATAATAATTGTCTCCCTTTTGCATGTATAGATCCATGCCAAGCTTTTGTGATCCCACTGATTTGACATGTGTCACCGACCGGGTCAGAATAAAGTTGATTTTGGTCGGTACGCCAGCTTTCACCTCGATAACGTCTGGTCCAAAACCATCGTTGCTCACGTCCACATCAATGACTTCATATCCCTTCAAATCCTCCGGTGTCTCTGCTTGCGCAGTTACCGCACTTCCCGATCCCGGGGACAGGTCTTTGCCCATAAAATAAACCAAAAATGATCCAAGCAATACAACAACGGTCAGGCCCAATGTTAACCAAGGCCATGTTTTTCCAAACCAGCTTCTCATCTAAACACTCCTCATTCGATGTCCCATCCATATTCAATCCACAGACAGATGTATTCTTTAAGCATACCTGATTCGCATGACAATGAAAATGACCCCTCTGGGCTATTGCGATTGAGCTATATAAGTGGAACTAAAGAATATTTACACTGGACACTCCGATGACAGAACAACCTTTCGATCGCTGTTATCCCCAGATTTTTTGATTTCCTTTTTCAAAGGGTAAAATCCGGGAATAGCGTATGCTTCCGAAGCAGCTTTCTTTCAGAAAGCTTTTAGGCGCACGCTTCGCTTCTTCAGGTTATTTCTGTCCTCTCCGTTTCGTGTAAATGTTTAGTTCAATTTATATAGAAAATTTCAATCAAAAAAGCCTGATTTCTCAGGCTTATTACGGGTATTCCCGCTCATGCTCCTCAATATCCCTTTTCGTGTGAATCAGGAATAGATCGGTTTACTTCGACTTCGACTTCGTCTCATGCGTAATTTATACAACTCTGGCAGGGCTACGCCAATGAGCACAATGATAACCCCGAACCATTGCAATCCGCTGACATGCTCATGGAGCACGATAGAGGATAACAAGACTGCAATTGGAAGCTCCACTGCCCCCAGAATTCCGGCCATGTCACCACCAATATGCGGAACGCCAATGGCGAACAGTACTGGTGGAATGAAAGCCCCGAAGAATCCGAGCAGAAGTCCAAATACAAGCAACTGGCTCCAGATCAATCCGTTAAAGAGGAATGTCGGCGGGAACAAAATGCACAGCAGGATCAATCCGCCTGTAACCATCCACGCACTGCGGAAGGCCGGGTGTGCAGAAGGAACTGCTTTGCCGCTGAACAATACAAACAGGGAATAACTTACGGCTGCCATTAGTCCAAGAGCAATACCCAGACCGTTGAACTCACCCAGTCCCTGTTCCAGGAAACCGGCTGCCAGCAAGGTTCCTCCGAATAGAATGATCAACGTCAGGAACGTGACTTTGTCTGGACGTTGACGTTTGCTTATCGCCTGAATCAATACGCTAATCCATGTGAACTGGAACAACAGGATTATGGCAAGTGAAGCCGGGATATAACGTAAAGACTGATAATAGACGAGACCTGTAATTACCGTTGGTGTTCCGGCAGCCATCAATAACAGACGTTGTTTCCACGTCAACCGTTTGAAAACCTGTGCCACGGCTCCTGATGCTTTTCCAGCTGTTTGTGACTTGCGTTTTGTTCTAAACCGTGTGTATAGCGCCAGCATCCAGGATAGGAGAAAACCCGTAATCAGTTGTGCCCCTACAACCTCTCCAAGTTTATACCCTTCACCGTAAGCCAGAACCACAATCGTGGATAATATGCCATAGCTCATCGCTCCCGCGAGAACGGACAGATAATATTTCATTTGTGAATAAACCTCCTGATGATTGAAAAATACGTCCGCATGTTTGGTTCATGCCAAGGTCACAGACACCATCGAAAATGCAAAAAATCCTAACTACGAGCAAGGAATACATCGATTCCTTGGCATCGTAGTTAGGAAGTATAGGCTTCCCGTAGAGACCCTCGCCCTGTGTACACTTTCGGCCTGCGAGGTTATACGAAATGATATATGCAATTTGATGTAATTCGTGTGTGACGACTTTTCATATATTACATGGGAGGTGAGGTGGTGTCAACCCTATTCAGTGTAAAAGTTGAAATACAAATATTACACGAAGTCACTTCGATGCAGTACCCTCTTTTGAGTTACTCTTATTACGCAACAACGTCATACACGATTGGAATCCGAGGAATCCCACTCCAATGTTTGCTGTAGACCTGCCTTCAATCCATCCAGATCCAGCCCATCCACGGCAAAAGCCTCACGGATCAAAAGCGGCGCGACGAATTCATCGTACTTGCCCAGATAAGGTGCTTCATCTTCAGCCAGTAACGCAGATGCGTCTTCAGCCGTCCGACACTCACTCATAATCTCGGCTAACAATGTTCGTTCATCGACCTTGCCGGACACTACAAAGTAATATGGCTCCATGGGCACAACCGAACGCAAGGCCAATTTGCTGGACAGATTATGCTTCATCAGGCGCTCCAATGTACGGAATGATTTACTTCCCACCCAAGGAAGAACATACATCGAATCTCCCCCTGCCGGAATAACGACCTGCTTCAACAGTCCGCTTTCACGAGCTAGGCGGCGTGCCCGTTCCAGTCGATTGACGGCTTGCGGTGACAGGTAGGGATAGATCACTGAGTCGGACAACACTTCACGCATTTTCTGTACCACCGACGTATGAATATCTCCTCCCGCCCCAAGCCATAACGTATCCACTTTTCCTTTGGCAGACTTCACATACACAGCCTTGTGCTTGTGATCGACCTCTTCCACTTTCCACAGTTTGCCTGCGAGCGAGAAGCAATAGCCGGGTGGGGGCACGGTTGTAATCGAACCAATCTCTTCCGAGCCGTTCAGTACTTTGTGTTCCTCATCGTCCTTAAACACCGCGTAGAAGCGATAATTATTCACGATTTTCTCACCTGTCAGACCGATAATCAACGTTCGCTCCTCTGTCCATTGCAGATGATCCGTCTCAATGAGGTAATTCAGGAAAGCCTGATATTGATCAGGTCTAATCAACGCAAATGGGGCCAGCGAAAGGATCGCTTCCGCAAGGTCTCTCGGCTCCGCCTCCCCCATACTTTTCAGCATGCTCATCGTCTGATGGTAGAGTACACCTATGGGCATTTTGCGGGCTTCAAGCGGCTCGACCCATTTTGTTTTTACATATAATTCAATAACAGCAATCGCACGCATCAACGTCCACGGCATACGTGCTGGCAATTGAGCTTCCTCATCCTGTTCCTCCGGACATACAAAAAGCATCTCCGATGCCATGTCCTCTCGTCTCCCTGAACGTCCCAGACGCTGTACAAAGCTGGAAGCACTATACGGTGCACCGAGCTGAACCACACGCTCCAGCTCGCCCAGATCGATACCCAGTTCAAGCGTGACCGTTGCCGCAGCAACCGCGGGCCCCGATCCGGTGCGCAGGGCGGCTTCCGTTTCCTCCCTCAGCATGGCGGAGATACTTCCATGATGCACATGGAACACATCACGTTCCTGTCTGCGAGCCGCAACGCGTCTCATCTCAAGAATGGTGACTTCGGCATCCGTGCGACTGTTGGTGAAGATCAGCGCTTTTTTACGATGTGTGCTCTCATAGATGAAGTCATAGTATGCTTTGCGTGCGTTATGAAGCTGCTCCGCCTGCTCCTCGTCCTGCGCATCCGGAAAAGAGAAATGTTCCACTCGCAGTCGCAGCTTGCGCCCCCCCGGGGAAGAGACCACATCTACCCCCTGCTGCGTTCCGGCAGCAAGCCAAGATGTAGCCGCATTATAGTCACTAAGTGTAGCCGATAATCCAACTCTTCGCGGTGTACAGCCAGCCATACGCTCGATTCTGGCAAGTTCGCTGAGCACCTGAATGCCCCGATCTGCTCCCATGAAGGCATGTACCTCATCGATGATGACATACCGCAGGTCATGAAACAGTGCCGGAATCGCATTCGGGCGATTCATGAGCAGACCTTCCAGCGATTCTGGCGTTATCTGAAGCACACCGGACGGGTTCTTCATCAGTTTTGTTTTCTCCGCCTGAGGTACGTCCCCGTGCCAATGCCAAACCGGAATATTCCCTTCGGTTAGCAGATCCTTAAGACGTTCGAATTGGTCGTTTATCAGCGCCTTCAGAGGTCCAATATACAGGATACCAACCGATTTGGAAGGCCGTTCATGCAGCTCGGTCAATGCAGGAAAAAAAGCCGCCTCTGTCTTGCCGGAGGCTGTGCCAGCCGCAATCAGCATATGATGCGGGGTATGAAAGCAGATATTGCAGGCTTCAATCTGGGCAGGCCGAAGCGATTCCCATCTTTTTTTATAAATAAACTCCTGAACAAACGGCGCCAGCCGATAGAATGGATTATCGTTCATAATTCAAACTCCGCCAGGAAATCGTCCAGATCATCCGTATTCGCGGATGCATCCCCTTTTCCCGCCTCCTGAGGATTGGCAGCCCGCTCACCAAGTAATTGAGTATAAGTCACTTCGGGATTCTGGTGTAACGTATGCAGTACATCCATAAAGTCCCGTACCACTTCACGCGTGGTCAGCAATTCATCCGCACCCAGTCGGTTCACCGCCGTTTGCATAAAATCAACCAATTGTTCATCCGTCAGACTTGCGCTGTATCCAAAATGCAGGGCATGAATCTGCCGCAACTTCTGGAGCAGAATCAGAATCTCTTCATGTGATAACATCGCCAGCTTCAGGATCGGACCTGTATAGTTCGCATACGCTTTGGCTGCATAACGACCATCAATAAGCCTGGAGCGAAGCGCTTCATAGCTGTATAATCCGCGCCGTTCATCCTCCACAAATTGCGGCGTACCGCCTACAAATATGCCCAGGTGCTCCGCCTTGCCCTGCATCGTATCATTGAACATGGTCAGCAATTTCTCATAGTTGCTTTGACGGGAGACGCTGTTTGTAATTTTGTACAGATTCACCGCTTCATCAATGAACAACAGCAATCCCTTGTAACCAATGCGCGCTGTAAATTCAGACCACAATTTGAAGTAGTCATACCAGTTGTCATCGTCAATAATGACGCCGACAGCCAGTTCTTTTTTTGCTTCCGTTTTGGTTGCAAATTCTCCTCGAAGCCAGCGAAGCGCCGCCTGTTTGCGATCATCATCAGCCAACTTGTACCCGTTCCAGTAGGAAGCCAGTACCTTGGCAAAATCAAAGCCGTGAACCAGATTCTGCATCTCACCCGTCACCGAATAGATCTGCTTCTCTACTTCCAGCGGTAGAGCGGGGTCATCCGGGCGCAGGTTCTGACTCTGCATCGTGGATTGTTGCAGCCCTGCGATCCATTTTTGCAAAATCGGCTCCAACGCTCCCCCATCAGGTCGCGTGCGTGTAGACAGACGAGTCATCAGCTCACGATATGTGGCAAGTCCCTGACCTTTGGTACCCACCAAACGTCGCTCAGGTGACAGATCCGCATCCGCCACAACGAAATCGCGATCCATGGCATAGTTACGAATCATCTGCAAAAGAAAGCTTTTACCACTGCCGTAACGGCCCGTAATGAGTTTGAACGCTGCGCCGCCCTCGGCAATATTGTCCATATCCCGCAAGATGGCTTCCACTTCCGGTTTCCGGCCAACAGCAATCTGCTCCAGTCCAATTCGCGGGACAACACCTGCCGTCAACGAATTTACAAGTGCGGTGGTCAGCCGCTTTGGTATTTTAAGTTCTGTCACTACATATCACCTCTTCACATGTTCGAACACATCTATATAATCAGGAACAATCCGATCACCATCGATCAGAAGATCACCAATCGTTTCCATAGCCACATCATTAATCTCATCCAGTAGAAGCGTAGGCATCGTTCCATATTGTTCAGCCAGACGCATCAGCTCAGAATCAGGACTTGCACCAAGAAGAGCATGAATCGCTTGCACCTGCTGAGGGGATAGTTCCTTGGCAAAAAGCAGCCATTCTTCATCCAAATCACCCTCTACACACGCGTCCCATTGCAACCTAATCGGTTCTGCTGACACCCCTGTTGCTTCAGATGGTGCTGTATCCTCAACGAATGGAACTCGCTCTTTAGAATCCTCTGGTGAACTCGCTTTATACTGCGTCTCCATGACACCTTCTTCAATGATATGACGCTGAGCCTTAACAGCTGTTTCCGTTGTGTTGATCAGATTTATTTCAATCGTTGTGCTGTTTACGTCCTTATCTTCAGAAGAGTGATCATCCTCAATTGTAAGGGCCATTCGCACGTACTCACTTTCCTGCTGTAACGACGCCATTTTCTCTGAATCAATACGAATCACCGGTTGTTCCACAGACTCCGCCTGCTCGGTCGCATATGCTTTGTCCAGGTAACGTTCAATCAGATTCGCAAGTTCAGGCTCAAGGGTCTGTCCACGCAATCGGCCTCTGAATCCGAGCCGTTCACGAAGTTTATTTTCAGTACATCGATAGATCCGCGTAACCATCTGCACAAAATCAACCTGTTCACCTATGGGCATATATCTGAACGATACCGATCTTCCATAGATGGAATCATCATAGACCGCTTTGCGAAACAGGATGCGCTCCACCGTGCGTTCATCGTTGGGATCAAACTCAGGCAACAGTCCAACTTGTCGCGTACGTTCCAGATACGAATGAACTAACGCCATGACCCGTGGGATGTACTGTTCCATCACTTCTTTGCCACCATCTCTATAGAACTTACTGAGTGTAATATCGTAATCATAGTATCTTTGCAGCATATTCAGCGAGATATCCGATACCTTATCCTGTAAAATACGTTGCAGCTCCATATCCAGCAGTTCTGCTGGCAGATATCCGCCCGAAAGACCCATGACTTCAGATAATGACGTCTCCATCTGATGGACCAGCACATAATCGACCATCCACTCTTGCATATATATATTTAATTGGGGAAGCCGTTCACGGTAGTTCACCCATAGCTGCTTTAATTGATTATAACCATCCAGAGGATTCTGCCAGCCAATGCCGTTAATTAACTCGTAGATATGAACAAATAGATAGGACAAATCGGTATCCGGGTATCTTCCCTGACGAACTTCCGTCCTCCAATATATATACCATTTGCGCTGGGCTTCGTTCATCACACCATACGTTGGCCAGTAACTCATGAAAGGTACCCACGGGGATATATCTCCCTCCACCTCTGCCCAATGCCTTGCTTCCTCTACAAAACGTTTCTCTGAGGATAATATGCCTCCACGATGCTGCATCCCATCATAAGCACTCTGCACAATGGTTGAACGATCAGGAATCGAAACAGCTGCTGTCTCAGGTTCTTCACTCAAATCTATCTCCATAAATTCCAATTGTCTTGAATCGTCTTTCATAGAACGTTATCTCACCCTCCTCCAAGACGGAATGCGAACAAGTGTATCCATAGGGATCATTATAACACTTGTACAAAAAAGAAGGCATCTCTGCCCTCTTTTATATACAACATATTTCATCTTTATTATTCTGGTTCTATCCATTTGAACCGGATGCCCTCATCACTTGTCTGTATTAATCCATTGATCAAGCAGTCGGAATGTCTCTGAAGCTGTATGCACCATCACATCATGATCTTCTGTTGAGGACACGGATTGCTGCAGCAATTCCGCGAACTCGCTCCATCTCGTTCTTGTTTCTGTGCCATACGCATTAAAATATTCCAATCCACGATCAGCTTCAATGGGCAGAAACTGCGATAATCGCTTAGTCATGATCTGTCCCCCATTAGTGGACCCCTCAATCACATATAAATATCCGAACAAACGTGCAGATGTTGAGATATCCGGCAGTTCTTCACAGAGCGGAAGTTGGCTGATTTCCTCTTCACTGGCACCCAGATTTCGCAGATCCTTTTCCAGTAGTCCTGCCTTACCTCTGATCTCCATATCCAGCCCCGTACTTCCCCAGAAAGGCTGCTTTACAGCCTGATCTTCCAGCGGTTTCAGAAATCCATAAAATTTCTCCAGATATTTTTTATACTCTTCTGTACTCACGGTTTGATTCATAATAGCCTTGGCATAAGCGTTCTGCTCCACTTGTCTATGATAATGAGCGGTCTCGCTTTTCAGACGTTCCATAATATTCGTTGCTGTCATGTAATCATCACCTTTCGCAATCTGTTTTTTCAATCAAAATAGATGCTTCCATTCAACCTAGATAAAGGCTCTATGTAAGTATACTTTTTCTTGTACTAGAAAACGATATGAATCCTTCATCGTTACTCGTTGGATTATTTCCCGCATTGTTATGATAACTTAGCTACAATTCATAGGATTTCAATTTATCAAAATGATACACTAGCTATAAAACCTGTCATTGGAGGACTTATGCGCATGAATATAACCATTCAAGACATTACACAGTATCTCACAGCCCATGTAGAGTTACCGGAGAACACGGTGGATCGGCTGATTACTGGCTCGTCCGACCAAACGGTCACAGGTGTGTTTGTTACTTTTATGCCCACTCAACATGTCATTGAACATGCTATACAGCGTGGGGCCAATCTGATTATCGCCCATGAATCCCCCTTCTACAACCATCACAGTCATACCGATTGGTTAGCCAATGATCCAGTTTATGAAACTAAAAAAAGCTTGATCAACGAAGCAGGCATCTCCATATATCGCTGTCACGATGTGATCCACCGTTTTCAACCGGATGGCATTACAGAAGGGTTGATCCAGGCATTAGAATGGTCCTCCTATGTGGAGGAAAAAAGACCGGAAGCCGATATCCTTTCCTTCCCCGTAGATATGACTGTGCAGCAAATTGGCGAGCATTTGAAACGCACACTTGGTATCGACTATGTACGAGTAGCTGGTGATCCGAGGATGTTATGTAAACGTGTAGCTGTGCTTGTGGGTTTTCGTGGCAACGGCAATCTGACGATTCCTCTGCTTCAAAGCGAGCAACTGGATCTGATCATCGCAGGTGAAGGATTCGAATGGGAGACGCCGGAATACATACGTGATGCTGTGCAACAAGGTAAGCAAAAGGCTCTCATTATGATGGGACATGCTGAAAGTGAGGCTTCCGGAATGAAGTTACTCGCACAGAGACTGGTGAAGAACTTTCCTGAACTGCCTATTCACTTTGTAGGGGAGCAACCTGTGTACACTGTGATATGATCTGATGTGTCCTAACTGGAATCGGATCGATTCAGATGTTTGAGCATGAAATAGATTAATGTAGCGCGCTATCTGGATTTTCGATGTCCTTTATTGTACTCTAAATGCTGTGACTTCAAAGCTGAGGACATTTGTCCTTGGCGTTTGGGGTCAGTTTATCATTAAATAGAAGTCGAAGTGATTGAATAAGGAGCGTACATATGAGAGGAATTATTTTTGCATTACTGGGCGGCGCGTGTATCACGCTCCAAGGGGTTGCCAATACTCGGATTAGCACCGACATGGGCACATGGCAGGCCGCTACGATTACACAACTGACAGGATTCATATTAGCGGCGCTGATCCTAATATTTGTTAGAGACACCAACCTTCAAGGACTCAAACAAGTAAAACCCATGTACCTGGCTGGAGGTGCTTTTGGCGCCGTCATTATTTTCAGCGAAGTAACGGCAATTCAGCAAATTGGGGTTACATTCACGATCTCGGCCCTGTTGATTGCTCAGCTGTTCCTGACTTTTCTGGTGGATAGTAACGGATGGTTCGGCGTGGTGAAACAAAAGATGAAACTGCCTCAATTTCTGGGCATTGCCTTGATGATCACGGGCGTTATCATTATGAAACTATAGTTTTTGGAGAAGGATTGAAACATATCGTCGGGGGTGAACAACATCGTGCAAGAGATCCATAACGAGCAACAATTAATGCAGTATCTGAAGCAATATCAACTCGAAACTGTATTTCACGAGCCCCTGCGTACACATATGACGTTATGCCACTTCGAGAAGTGTGAACTGATCTGTCGTGAAGGGGAAACTTCCGAATATTTGTACGTACTAGTCGAGGGTAAAATCAAGATTTTCACCACCTCCGCTCAGGATAAAACGCTGGTACTTTGCTTCAAGACACCGCTTGAAGTTGTCGGTGACATAGAGTATGTCCGCGAAAGCGATATTGTTAATACGGTTCAGGCCGTGTCACCTGTGGTGATGCTTCGCATTCATTATCAATGGCTCGCTGAGCTTGCCAGCGATTATGCACCTTTACTTAAATTTTTGCTCAAAATCATCTCTCACAAATTCTACATTGACTCGAACTTTTCCAATTTCAACCTGATGTATCCCGTTGAGGTTCGTCTAGCCAGCTACCTGCTCTCCATCTCGACAGAAGAAGCGGGCAGCATCGTTCACGAAGAGCTGGACGCGTTCAATCTGACCGACATCGCGAATCTGATCGGCACCAGTTACCGACACTTGAACAGGGTCATCCAGAAGCTCTGTACAGACGGGTTAATCGAACGACATCAAGGATTGATTATGATCAAGGATCGAGCGGGTCTACGTGAAATAGCAGGTCACAACATTTATGAATAAGGAGTTCGACAACCATGTTAATCACAGGTATTTCGCTTGCACTACTGGCAGGTGCACTTGTCAGTCTGCAAACGATTTTTAATAGCAAAGTCAATGAACGCACCGGTTCATGGTCCACAACAACGATGGTGCTTTTCACCGGATTCATAGCTTCATTCCTCATCTCTCTGCTGGTGGAGGGCAAAAATACATTCAGCTTCCAGCATATGCAACCTTGGTACTGGCTCAGTGGAGCTATAGGTGTTGGTGTAGTCTTCTGTCTGGTGCAAGGGATGAAGCTGCTTGGTCCCACGTATGCCATCTCGATCGTGCTAACATCCCAACTGAGCTTTGCACTCTTATTTGATTCCATGGGATGGCTCGGTCTGGAGCAAATTCCTTTTTCGTGGAATCAGCTGCTTGGTGTACTTGTCATTGTAGGCGGAATTGTATTGTTCAAGTTCGGTGGGCGTAAATCAGAAAAATCAGGGCAGTCCCCTGGAACGTTGCAGTCTGACTCATAAACGAACAAAAAAAGAGTGTCCGTCCAATCCGGCAGATTGGTCAGACACTCTTTTTTTGCAATCACACCACGTATCGTCTCGTTATCTTACACGAACTCTACGTTATGGTAGACCTGCTGAACATCTTCAAGGTCTTCAAGCGCATCGATCAGTTTCTCGAACTGAGCTTGTGCATCCTCTGGAAGTTCAATATGGTTTTGCGCAAGCATCGTCAGCTCGGCTACTGTGAACTCAGTAATACCAGCAGCTTTGAATGCTTCTTGTACAGCGTGGAATTGATCCGGTTCTGCATATACAATTACAGCATCGTCTTCGTCCACGATATCACGTACATCCACATCTGCTTCGAGCAAAAGTTCCAGTACTTCCTCGGAGTTTTTGCCTTCTATACCGATAACCGCTGTTGGATCAAACATGTAAGCAACAGAACCACTGACACCCATGTTGCCAGCGTTTTTGTTAAACGCAGAGCGCACTTCCGGCGCTGTACGATTTACATTGTTAGTGAGTGCATCAACGATGACCATCGCACCATTCGGTCCGAAGCCTTCATAACGCAACTCTTCATAGTTCTCATCCCCGCTGCCTTTTGCTTTTTCCATCGCACGATCAATGATGGCTTTGGGTACATTATACGTTTTGGCACGTTCCAGCACGACTTTCAGTGCACGGTTCGCTTCCGGGTCCGGTTCGCCCTTCTTGGCAGCTACATAGATCTCAACACCGAATTTGGCGTAGACCCGGCTCGTGTTTGCATCTTTTGAAGCTTTCTTTTCCTTGATATTATTCCACTTACGACCCATATCGTTTCCGCTCACTTTCAACATGTAATCTGCTTTCTACTATGCCATTATATCTTGTTGAGCGTACTTCAACAAGTTAATACACACGAAATAATGGGAATAACTGCGGTGATAATCCATCTCCGCTTGAAATTTAGCCACAGTTTTTTCTCTCATAAATCTCTCAGCAGCAACTAACGTTACCTCTATTATCTCCATATATAGCAGACAAGAAGCACCCCTTAAAGGAATGCTTCCGCCCTAAATCAGTCCTAAGTTCAGTTCATCTTACCCGGTCAATTAAGCGTGAAATTGTCGACCATCCAACACTTCAGGAACATAACCGGCACGAATGACAAAGTCTCCGAAATGTTCACCTTCATTGCGCTCTTTGGCATACTGATTCACCATTGGAGTTAACGTGTCCAGAATCTCGGTTTCGCCGATGTTTTCTTTGTACAGCTTGTTCAAGCGATGTCCAGTGAAGCTGCCACCAAGATACATATTGTATTTCCCTGGTGCTTTACCGATAAATGAAATCTCCGCCAGCATCGGTCTTGCGCATCCGTTCGGGCAGCCGGTCATCCGAATGACAATCTCTTCGTCTCTCAGCCCAGCTTCGTCCAATACAGGCTCCAGTTTGTCGATCAGGGACGGCAAGTAACGTTCGGACTCAGCCATCGCAAGGCCGCAGGTCGGAAGCGCAACACAAGCCATCGAACTTCTGCGCAGCGCAGAGTAATGTGCACCATCGGTCAGATTGTACTGCTGAATCAGCGCTTCTATCTTTTTCTTTTTCTGGCTGCTGATATTACCGATGATCAGATTTTGATTCGCAGTCAGACGGAAATCACCCGTATGCACTTTGGCAATTTCACGTAGACCCGTCATGAGCGGATAGCCATCTACATCTTTTACACGACCATTCTGAATGAACAGCGTGTAGTGCCATCTGCCATTATTACCTTTTACCCAACCATATCGATCTCCGTTAGTCTCAAAATGATAAGGACGTGCTGCATCCAGTTTCCAACCCAAACGGGTAGTCAACTCTTCAATGAACCACTCCACACCACGGTCATCCAGCGTATATTTGAAACGAGCATGTTTACGAACGGCACGATCTCCATAATCACGCTGAATCATAACTGTTTTCTCTGCAACATCAATCATTTGCTCTGGCGTACAGAAACCAATGACTTTGGACACCTGAGGATAGGTTTTGGCGTCACCATGAGACATCCCCATGCCGCCACCAACGGAAACGTTGAAGCCTTGCAGCTTGCCGTTCTCCACAATAGCAATAAAGCCAAGATCCTGTGAATAGACATCCACATCATTGGATGGTGGTACAGCAATACCGATCTTGAACTTCCGTGGCAAATACACTTTGCCATAGATTGGTTCAACTTCTTCGTCGGAGTCCTGGGAATCAATCACTTTCTCTCCGTCCAGCCACAGCTCATGATAAGCCCGGGTGCGAGGGTCCAGATGATTGCTCACCTGACATGCCCACTCGTACACTTCAGCATGCACATCGGATTGATTCGGATTCGGGTTACACATCACGTTACGGTTTACGTCACCGCATGCAGCCAGTGTGCTTAACAACGAATCGTTCACTTCGCGAATGGTGTTCTTAAGATCCCACTTCAGTACACCATGCAGTTGGAAAGACTGACGTGTGGTCAGACGAATCGTCTCATTCGCATATTTATGTGCCACTCTGTCCATCATCAACCACTGCTCCGGGGTTACAACCCCACCGGAAGCACGCACACGCAACATGAATTGATATGCAGGCTCCAGCTTGGATTTGTGACGCTCGTTACGCAGGTCACGGTCATCCTGCATATAACTGCCGTGGTGTTTCATCAGACGGTTGTCGTCCTCTGGAATTGCACCCGTGATGCGATCGGCCAACGTTTCGGTCAGACTTCCGCGCAAGTAATCACTTTTGATCTTTATATCCTCCACATCGCTATTCGTGCGCTGTGGGTTAAGTAAGTTATTATAAACCATGCTGCTTTCTCCTCTCGTCTCTGCGGGATGGTGCAGTCCGGCTTGGCCGGTAATTAATAGACGTCCCGCTGATAACGTTTCTCCTGCTGTAACCGTGTCAGATATTCCGATGCCTGCTCAGGCGATAAACCGCCTTCTTGTTCAAGAATCGTGGTGAGCGCAGCATGCACATCATGTGCCATTTTTTTCTCGTCACCACAGATATATACGCTTGCACCTTCCTGAAGCCACTGGTACAGTTCTTTGCTGTGTTCCAGCATGCGATGTTGTACATACACCTTCTGTTCCGTATCACGTGAGAAGGCTACATCCATCTTCGTGAGCACGCCATCTTTGAGCCAACGCTGCCACTCCGTCTGGTACAAGAAGTCCGTGGCGAAATGCTGATCTCCATAGAACAGCCATGTCTTGCCCTCTGCTCCTGTTTCTTCACGCTCACCAAGGAAAGATCTGAACGGCGCTACACCTGTACCTGGGCCAACCATGATGATTGGTGTATCCGGGTTCTCAGGCAGCTTGAAATTCGGGTTATGCTGTATATATACAGGCAGGGTGTCGCCAGCTTCGATTCGTTCAGCCAGATGTACCGAGCATACACCGTAACGTTCTCTGCCACGCGCTTCATAACGTACCGAGCGAACGGTTAGATGAACTTCATCCGGGAAAGACTTCGAACTACTCGCTATGGAGTACAGACGTGCCGGAATTTTGCGAAGAGCAGCTACAAATTCTCCGGCAGGAATCCCTTTCAGATTATAATCCTGAACCAGATCAAGCAGATCACAGCTATTCATGACTGTACGGAATTCGGAATCATCTGCGAGTAACGCCGTCAGGCCACTCCCAGGATTCAGTTTCGCAAGCTGTTCCACGACCGGTTTCGTTACAGCTGTAATTTCAAAATAACGCAGGAACGCTTCGTGCACAGATGCCTGATCGCCGTTTTTATTCACGGTCACACGTTCATCGGCATTCCATCCCATGGCTGCAATCAATTCCTGCACAAGGCGCGGATGATTCTCAGGGAATACCCCAAGGCTGTCACCTGGCTCGTAGTCCAGGCTGGAGCCTTCCAAAGACAACTCAATGTGGCGTGTTTCACGGTCCGATCCTCTGCCATTCAGATTGAGATTCTCCAACACTTCAGCCTTGAATGGATTCGTGCGATCATATTCGGATTCCCCGCCGCTCACCGCAGCTGTAACAGCCTCAGTGGTTACCGTACTCGCAGCAGCAGATGTACTGCTTAAGGATGCGAGTACTTCATTCATCCACTCCGCAGCTGCTTCATCAAAATCAACATCACAGTCCACGCGTGGTACAAGGGCTGTACCACCCAATTCCTGCAATCGTTTATCGAAGTCCTTACCTGTCTGACAAAAGAACTCATAGGAGGTATCTCCCAGAGCCAACACCGAGTAACGAAGTCCTTCAAGCTTTGGAGCCCGTTTGCTGTTCAGGAATTCATGCAGCGGAATCGCATTATCCGGTGGTTCGCCTTCGCCATGCGTACTGACGATGATGAGGAGATTTTCAATTTTCTTGAGTCCGTTCGGTTTGAAATCTCCCATCGATGACAACGTTACCTGAAGACCTTGCTCTTCAAGTTTCTTGGCCAGCTTCTTCGAAAGGCCGCTGGAATTTCCGGTTTGTGAACCAAAAAGCACGGTAACTTCCCGGGATACTGGCGGAGCACTTACAGGTGCAATACCTGTAGCTGGTGCAGCCTGTACCAGGTTAGCTGGAGCCGCTATTGTCGCGCTTGCCTGAATTGCTGCAATATATCCGCTCAACCAAGTACGTTGTCCATCGGTCAATGTAGGAATAAGACGATTAAGCAGTTCAACTTGTTCTTGATTAAAAGGGCTGTTTGTCACTTGAAGTTCCACTGTTTGCCACCTCGCGCATTGCTTCGATTTTAATTCCGACTAAAATCATCACATTAATTTAATTTCTTCTCTCTAAAACCTAACACACCGGGTGTTGAGGGTCAATTTCAATGATTTTATAGCATTTATCAGTTTCGCTGATAAAGGACAAAAAACAACAAAAACCCTCCTTTTTAAATCAAGGACGGTTTTGTTTTATTTTTAATTTGGCGGCCAGCTCAAGTTGAAGTTGAAAGTGGAATATAGTCACTAAAATGATTTCCCAGCACTCTGCTTTTATCTCCGTATACTTTGTCCAAGTGATTCTCTCCCCACAGACATATGCGGTCAATGATGTCCTGTAGTGTCAAGCCGTACTCTGTCAGCTCATACTCTACCTTGGGCGGAATCTGGGGATGAATGATCCGATGGATGATTTCATTCTTTTCCAGTTCACGCAGCTGCTGGGTTAAGACCTTCTGGGTAATGCCAGGAATGGCTCTGCGAAGTTCGCTTGTTCGTTTTTTACCTGATATCAGCTGATGCAGAATAAGAATCCTCCATTTTCCACCGACCAGTTCCAGCATCGCCTGCACACCACTCTCATATTTTTTCATTTCTTGTTCCACATGTACTCCCCCATAATTCACATATATGTATACCCGTTATTAAAAGTAACCGAAGAACCCCAAGGTATCTACAGCACTCTCAGGTGCGTACTTCTCAAGAAGATGTCATGAAACTTATAATAACATTGGTCAGAATGTTTAACCAAAAAAAAGAAAAAAGGAAGGTTACTCCTACATGAAAGTTAAACTGGTCGTTACTCACCCAAGACAGGATTCCCTAACATTTGCCGTGATGAATCGTTTTATAGAAGGTATGCAGGAGAATTCCCATGAAATTGATATCCTCGATCTATATCATGACGGATTCGATCCCCTATATCGTGTAGAAGATGAGCGAGACTGGCAAAATCCCGATAAACGGCATGCTCCTGTGATTCGCAAAGAGCTGGATCGTGTGCTTGCGGCTGATGCCATTGTATTTGTTTTCCCGATCTGGTGGTACAACGTTCCCTCCATGCTCAAAGCTTATCTGGACAAGGTATGGAACATGGGGCTGCTGAACAAGGCAAACTCCAAAAAGGCACTCTGGATTGCACTAGCTGGAGGAACGGAGGCTTCATTCCATAAATACGACTATTACAACATGATTTCGAATTATCTGAATAATGGGATCGCAGGTTATGCAAGAATGCAGGAATCCCGAGTCGAATTCCTCTATGAAACCATCTCAGAATCCAAAGAACATATCGAAAGCTTGCTGGAGCAAGCATATCAAATCGGCAAACATTACAATTAAAAATTCACAGACATTACAGATAACAACTGCAAAACGATAGGAAGTTACTCGTTCGTTGAGTAGCCTACTTTTCGCCCATGGCGGGCGCACAATCAAGAAGGCTTACTCGAACCTGTGTTCCAGGTCAAAGTAAGCCTTCTTTTTCACACGCTACGATTCTGGTGTATCATCATTTATTCCATACCAGTTTGCTCATCATCACATATAGCAACGTAGCCGATTCGGCTCGGGTCGCTTCGGCAAGTGGTTTCACCTCACCGTTATACCCGCGAGCAATGCCCAGATCTACAAGCAGTGCCACGCTATCCCGGGCGTAGGAACGAATTGCAGAAGCGTCGCGGAAACGAGTAAGACTATCCGATGCAGCCGACTCGGAGTCAACCAGTCCGGCCGCTGCAAGAGCTCTCACGGTTAACGTCATCATTTCTTGACGGGTGATCGTGGACTCTGGCAAAAAGCGCCCGTCACCGGTACCGCCAGTAATGCCTAGTGAACGAGCAGCTGTAACCGCTTCGTAGTATGAAGACTGTTCGCTTACATCAGAGAACGCACTACCAGATGCAGCATTCAAGTCCAGCGCAGTCATCAGCCACTGTACGTATTGGCCGCGGGTCATCTCTTCTTTTGGATGCAACTGAATGGAATCTCCGCTTGCCTCGAAATCAATCACGCCTCGGACAGCCAATGCCTCCATCGCTTTCTTGGCCCACTGCACTTCTGCAAGATCTGCGTATGTCTGCTCCACTGACATAACAGCATAATTTCCTGTAAGTGACGTTACGGAAAATACAATCTCCCTGCTGTTTGGATCGTAGTGACTTTGCGGCAATGGGGTTGCCACACCGTTCGCGTCAATGGAAAAGGCTACAATTCGATCCTGTTGCGTATCATCTGATGATTGGTAAGGCAGACGTAGCATCAACTCGCTTCCCCATGGCCATGGATGACCATCCAGTTGGAGTTCCAGCTGGACTCCATACTGGGTACCAAGCTGATCTGCGACCGTTTTTGGTAACTCCGTTCTAACCAATCGGATTGATGCACTCCCGTCACCAACCACATCCTTCGTTAACAGCGTCGCAGGAAGCACCAATGTCCCCAGCTCAGTAACGATGTTGAATAGATGCGACTCACCTAGATCCATCAATGCAGAGACAGGTAGAGACACTTCATATGCGCTTGCTCCCGAAACTGGCTTCAGCCGAAGTTCGACCAAGCGCTGGCCCGCTTCTGTTGAAGGTGCAACTTTGAAAGCCTCTTTGATGGTGGAAGCATCCACTTTGGACTGCACTGCACCCTTCAAGTCAGATTGTCCCTGCAACTCCAGAACAGAACGGTCTTTCTCAGGTTTAGGTTGTGGTACAGCATTCTCTGCACTTGGGTTACCACTTCCTGATTGTCCGCCATTGCTGGCTGAACCAGAACCATTTCCTTGATTACCACCGGAATTGCCGCCTGAACCAGGCTCCGAGCCTCCGGGAGAAGGGACAGATGCCGGCACCTTCACCGTCAACGGCACAGTCAGGGCTTTACTGTCGTCAGAAGTTCGAGTAATTTCCAACTCCAGTGTTACCGTTGTTTCCTTGGATGGCGGGACAATCGTTCCATCGGTTTGAATGACAGACGGTACCGAACTGGAAGCAATCTTCACCGTGAAACCTTGCGGTACTCCTGGTAACTTCAGTTTCTTCGCACCTGCGGAAGGCTGTTCCAGTGCTGTAATGCCTGTAGCTACATCGGTAGCGGTCTGCTGAACCGTATGCACCTGATAAGCGGAAGATAAACCGCTCACGGATTGCCCCGACGCATCAAAAGCTTCCACTTTGTAATAGTAATCTGTGCCGGGGTTCAGTTCACTATCGGTGTACTCCCGACCATTGCCGCTATAGACCACCTTATACTCACCTTGCTCACGAACTGAGCGGTAGAGCTTATAGCTTGCTACACCAAGACGAGCATCCCAGTGAAGCGTCACGCTCGTTGAATCCACCGCATCAGCATTAAGGCCAGCACTATCATTTGCAGGTGGCGCGGCGTCAGGTTTAACGATCATAATCCAGCTAATCATCGGGTCCTGCGATGCCGTATTGCGCACGGTCAACTCCAGCTTGTTGTCCGACACACTGATGCCTTTATGGGCTCTAACACTGGCAGGCGTAAAAGTAACTGCACCGGTATTGGCGCCATTGATGATTAAATTCGCTTTGCGCGATGTATTGGTCCACGGATCGTTGAATCCGGCGTACACATCGTATGTCCCGTTTGGCACATCAAATGTATAGGTTAAGTCCGTGCCTTTAGGGGAATTGCTGACATTTCCACCGTTCAGGTAACGTACGGTCGAGAATATATCCCCGCCATTCGAACCGGATGCCAGTGCATCTGCGCTGACATAACCCCAATTGCGTCCCTCAGCCGGAGCGTACATCTGATCGGCCGTTCCCGGGTTCGCAAGCGTTCCCTTCATATAAGCACCCATGAGACTGTAATCAGCCGTTTCGTAACCCCCGCTGTTCACAAAATATAGTGTATTCTCCGGAATGACGTTTACGCGAACTGCCTGCTTTTTGTTGTTATATTCCGGTGTCGTTACCTGTAATGTGAGCGGTCCTGGCTTAGCAAAATCTTCTGCCGTCATGGCCCGGTTATCAATCGTCCATACTGCTGGCGTTGATACCAATGCTCCACCCTCGCGCACATTCAATGTTGTTGGCAAGGATGGTACTTTGCCAAGCGCCACGGTTTCTGGCAAGGGATCAGCGATATCAACCTTGCCCATCGAATTCAGCAGATCAGGTGTCCAGCTGTTATACCACTTGATCGCGATGTCGGAGCCTATTCCAAACTCAATTGGCAAGAACACGTATTTTGCAGCATCATTCGAGAAGTTGCCACCATTCCACGTATCCCCCACGTAAATGAATTTGCCTTTTTCCGGATCGACCGGAATGACGGAAGTGGTCTGTGTGCCAAATGCCTTGCCTGGATCGGGATCGGTCGGCAACGTACGTACAAACGGATTGGTCTGCGTTGACCATGGGCCAAAGATGTTGTCCGCAACCGTCACTTTGTTTTCGTTAGGGGCCCAGCCAGAAGCTCCGGAAGTCAAAATATAATATTTCCCCTGATACTTGAACATTGCCGGTGCTTCGCGTTGCCCTCCCGGGAACACACGCACGTAATCTACACCGTATTGCGCCTGATAGGTGGAATCACGTACCGGATTTCCTTTGCCATCCGTTCGTCCTTCCTTATGCCATCCTGTTACGTCACTGTAGTCTTCTGTCAGTTTGGAGATATACAGCGTCAGGTTTTCCTCACTGGAGTAGATCAGATATCCGGTACCATCGTCGTCCTTGAACAACGTCATATCCCGTGCCATCCCCCGGTCGCTTGGGAAGAAGTCTTTCTCCCCTTCGGGCGCTCTGTCCATCCGGTAACTCTTCTGATAAACAAAAGGCCCTGTTGGAGAGTCGCTGATCGCATAACCGGCCCGCGCCTTACCATAATTCGCATTATCGTTATAGGGGTCCTTGTCGCCGTCCATGTGGGCCCACATCACGTATTTCTTCGTTTTGTCGTTGTAGATGACCTTTGGTCGTTCAATAATCCGTCCTTTGCGGATATCTGCCCAGATATCCACGCGGTCCTCACGCCCCGCATACAATTCGGAGATCAACGGGTCATTGTCAAAATCATCCATGGATTGAAGTGTCGTTAGAGCCATGCCTCGGTCCGTCCAGTTCATCAGGTCCTTGGATGAATACACACGCACACCAACAGCTGGCCAGCCGCCCTTATGATATTCGCCATACCAGTAATAGGTCTCCGTCTGTTCATCATAGAAAAAGCCAGCCCCATGCGCATCGATCGGTTTACCTTCCAGATCTGGCCACAATTGCCCTGGTGTAATGCTTGTGCGAACTGTGGCAACACCCAGCGGTGCGGATGCTGGAGAAGTTACGCCGTCCACGGTCGCCTGGATGATGTAAAAATATCCTGTGCCCATCGTCAGGCCACTATCGTTAAACGTGCTTTCATTACCACTATAGACCTGCTGATACGTACCCGTAGCACTGGTAGACCTTGAGAGCGTATACGTTACATCAGATCCAAGCAGGACATTCCACCCCAGAGAGATTGATGTGTCCGTCACAGCTGTGGCAGCGAACTCTGCTGGAGAGTCAATGGCGTATGTCGTGGCTTCTGCAACGATGAATGCTGACTCACCAGCTGCATTAAAGGCCGTCACACGATAGCTGTAGCTGGTGCCGGGCTCAAGCTCCTGATCTGTAAAAGTAAGCCCCTTCCCTTCATAGATCTGCTCGTATTGCTCACTGCCAGTTTCGGCACGAACCACGCGATAGCCAGTTGACTTGTCCACGGCGGGCCAAGATAGCTTCACGCTTGTGGCATTGAGTGCTTCGGCCTTCAATTCAGCCGGAGCCTGCGGTGCTGCGGCTGTCGTTCGGACTTCAATCGGCGCAGACCACAAGGACTCAGTCAGACCCCCGTATTCATAAGCCAACTTGTAATAATACACCGTATCCCCGCTTAATCCTTCATCCGTGTGGCCCAAAGTTCCTGTGTTAGTTACCAGGGAATAGCCACCTTCAGGCGTAGAGGAACGATACAGGCGATAGGCTGATGCACCCGCGATTTCAGACCATTGCAGGGAAACCAAAGACGCCGTCTGTTCAGCAATAGAGAGCTGAATATCGTTCCCAGGCGGTTGCTCCGCAATGGTCACGTCATCTACATGTACCGACTGCCACTTATTCCGAATGCCCACGGTACCTGACCCGTATGTAGTATCGACCAGATCGAATACCAACCGATCGGAGCCGTTTTCGGCGATATACCCGCGAATAGAGGTACCCGATAACACCACTTTGAGTGTGTACCATGTATTTTTGGCAAACGCATAGTCCACCGTATTCAAATTGGTATCTGTTCCGTTCACACGTTTGGAGAAAACGAGTTTATTGTTGGGCACCTGCATTTGAAAATAGTAAAAGTTGCTCTTATCTTGGAACCGCGGCAATATGCCCGGATATCCCTGACCGGCTCCCGTGTAAAAGCGCATGGACACGGTCATGTCCGACATGGAGTCTCCAGTGGAGATGATGCCTTCATTGGTATCGCTCTGGAAAAGCGTGGAGTTGGACGCATCTGTCGGGTCAGCGATCACTTCCCAATTGCCTGAACTAACGTTCCACGCGGGTGATTCCGTGAAATCCCCATCCGAAAAATCGTCCTGCAGCAACGTGGCGGGTATACTGCTCAGATCGGCATACGCCTTACTCGGCACCATCAACGGTCCGGAAGACAGCGCAAGTGTCGCAGATAACATGAAAATCATGGGTTTCCTGAGTTTATCCAATGTTCATTCTCTCCTTTGGCTTGGAAGATGAAAGCATCGTTCTTGAAGGCGCGGTGTTGTTGTCCGGCCTGTCCTCAGCAGCCAGCGGTCAGTAACGAGCGTAGTCCACCTCCTTAATTAAATGAAACCGGTTTCATCGTAACGCAAAAAAAAGACCCGTCTTCCCTTCTAAGTGCAATGATACCCATACGGAATACCGCGTCTTCCTTGCCCCTATGCAGTGAAACAGGTTTCTAATATATAAATGTAATCGCTTTCCTGAATTATATTATTGGCTTATTAACGCTGTCAACCACGAATTCAGCTTGGACATTTTTCGTTAGAACCATACAAAAAAGACCCGAGTTCTGCCTGTTTTGCAAGCAAAATTCGCGCCTTTTCTCACCCTTCCAGCTTGTTCGCAAGCTCGCACGTATTATTAGTGCGTGTTCAAAAAGTCTGGTTTTCAGTACCGAGAAGATGGGATGAAGCTAGAAATGGAGTAGCGGAGCGTAGATAGAGCTACGTGAGCAACGGACATTTCGGCTGAATCCCATATTCGATGCTGATGTTGCCGCTAGGCATGATTCGTAATCAAAAGCGGACTTTTTGAACAACCTCTATTTAGAATACTTTTGTTGTCCACGACTCACAGTTCCACGTCTCCGTAACTACATCACGGTAGAATTCCGGTTCGTGGGAAATCAGAAGAATACTGCCTTTGTAAGCCTTGAGCGCACGTTTCAACTCTTCCTTGGCATCTACATCCAAATGGTTCGTCGGCTCATCGAGTACAAGCAGGTTGGTTTCGTTATTGATCAGCTTACAGAGACGCACTTTGGCTTTCTCGCCACCACTGAGCACAGCTACCTTGCTCTCAATGTGTTTTGTAGTCAATCCACATTTCGCAAGTGCAGCACGTACCTCGAATTGAGTATATGAAGGGAATTCCTGCCAGATCTCTTCAATACAGGTATTGTAGTTAGCCTCCTTCATCTCTTGCTGGAAGTAACCAATCTCCAGATGTTCACCGCGTTGAACGGTTCCTTCCAGAGCCTGAATTTCACCCAGAATACTGCGCATCAGGGTTGTTTTACCGATTCCGTTCGCACCAACGAGGGCGATCTTCTGTCCACGCTCCATCCGCAGATCCAGTGGTCTAGACAACGGTTCGTTATAACCAATCACAAGACCTTTGGTTTCGAAAATAAGCTTGCCGGACGTTCTTGCATCACGGAAGTTGAACTGCGGTTTCGGTTTCTCCTTGGCGATCTCGATGACATCCATCTTGTCGAGTTTCTTCTGTCTGGACATCGCCATATTGCGTGTAGCTACACTTGCTTTGTTCCGGGCAACAAAGTCCTTGAGGTCAGCGATCTCTTGTTGTTGGCGCTTGTACGCCGACTCCAGTTGCTGTTTTCTCATCTCATGCACTTCCTGGAAGTGATCATAATCGCCCACATAGCGGGTCAGATCCTGATTCTCCATATGGTAGATCAAGTTGATGACACTGTTCAGGAACGGAATATCGTGAGAAATGAGGATAAATGCATTCTCATATTCCTGCAAATAACGTTTCAGCCATTCGATATGCAATTCATCCAAATAGTTCGTAGGCTCATCGAGCAGCAAAATATCGGGTTTTTCGAGCAGCAGCTTGGCAAGCAGTACTTTGGTACGCTGTCCACCACTCAGATCATTGACGTCTTTATCGAGACCGATGTCCGTCAGACCCAGACCACGTGCGGTTTCATCCACTTTGGCATCGATCATGTAGAAATCCTGGTTTGTCAGCGTATCCTGAATCGTACCCACGTCTTCAAGCAGTTGTTCAAGTTCCTCTGGAGTTACATCGCCCATTTTGCCATACATATCATTCATTTCCTGTTCCATGTCAAACAAATACTGGAACGCGCCGCGAAGTACGTCACGGATCGATTGGCCTTTGTTCAATACAGCATGCTGGTCCAGATAACCAACACGCATCCGTTTGGACCACTCCACCTTGCCTTCATCCGGCTGAAGTTTGCCTGTAATAATGTTCATGAAGGTGGATTTACCTTCACCATTGGCCCCGATCAGACCAATATGCTCGCCCTTCAACAGGCGGAATGAAACGTCGTTAAAGATAGCACGGTCACCAAAACCGTGACTTAATTTTTCTACATTTAATATGCTCATTCATGACACCTTTTCTATATAGACTTAATTCTTTCAGCATTTTGCATAATTCGAATCCTACCGCTCATGGGTACAAGATATAGACGAACAAAATCATTTCGATCTATATCTTGCTGATTGGAAGACGCTCAGGGGATTTATGCTAAATGCTCCTTTGTATATTATAAGCGTTATATCCTGCACAACTCAACGCCATATTAAAAATTATTCCACCTTTTTGGCTGAAATTTGCCTTATATGAAAGTATGGGTTAAAATTTTGCCTTAACGAATTACTACTATATAGAACGGAGCTCTTCGAAGAGCATCAGGTGAAAAATATGATTGAAGTAAAACAATCCAAGTTGGGTGATGGTGGTGAGTTTAACCGCGGGGTATTTGCTACCGTTGATATTGCCAAGGGAACGCTTATCCATCAGGCACCCGTTGTGCCTTACCCAAATGAAGATCATGAGCATGTCGAAAAAACGATTTTGGAAGATTACGTGTTCGAATATGGGGCGAATCATACCGCCATTCTGCTCGGCTACGGCAGTCTGATCAACCACTCCTATGAACCTAACGCTACCTATGATATCAATTTTGATAACCACACCTTTGACTTCTACGCGTATACAGACATCAAAGCTGGCGAAGAAATCGTGATCAATTACAACGGTGAGGAAGACAGTATGGACCCGTTATGGTTCCTGGACGATTACGAGGAGCGTATGCGTGAGTTTAATAAGTCCAATGATGATGAGGATGAAAAAGAGAACGAAACCCAGTCCCCTGATACGGACACGAGTAAATAAACGTTAAACTCAACAAAGTTCGCAAGGAACCTTCGCTGTAAATGCGAAAAGAATTTGCTGATCCCGGTGAATTATAAAATGAGTGCCTGGAGTACTCTTCATAATTCAATAATCAGACACACAAAAAGGCAAGTCCTCCGCAGATGGAAGACTTGCCTTTTTGTGCTATATTACTTTCTGAGGTAGATACACTTGTTCGTATTTCATTGTTTATCGTGTTGGTGTGTTATTCGTTGGTGATTTCAATCCGGTCCGGCTTTTGCACCTACACATCTTAACTTGTTTTAATCCGTAATCGGCGGATCTGTATGCAAGTCTTGATCGGGTTTCGTGGATCTCCACTTGGTAAAGGCTACCTCGAACCCTGCACGCTTCGGTGAACACAGAAATGGACCAGCGTGTTTGTTCGTCGGATAGGCAAACCGTGCAACCCGAATCGTACGCCAAGGATGCTCATCTGTGCGCGCACGAATGACAACGGCCTCATTACTGTAGGAGGCTCTGATGGTTACGATTCGTCCACCCCACTCTGGCACAGGAGAGAGTGACCAATCGGAATACGTATCCGTCACGACGGCTCCAACATGTGCCACGCCATCATTGACCTCAACTCCGGCCTTGATCCATTGGTCTTCTCCGTACCATAACATTAATCCCGCCTGATCATATAATTCAGTGAATGAGCTTAAATCGAAGGATACCTCAATCGCTTCCGTTCCGTCCCATGGAGCAAGCATGGCGTGTCCATCCCGATGACAGAACCCGTAGAATGTGTTCTCCCAGAAATCACTGCCTTCCCGAGCTTCCACAACGAAATGATCCCCATCCATCCGTATTGCAACGGGTTCCTTAGTCCACTTGCCTTCATGAAGCCCAATAAAATCCGATGACATCGTTGTTTTCATCCTTCCTTCCGTCCCAAAGGGGAGTTCATCATCACTTCTAAATTAAAGAACCCAGGTCCGATGCAGCAGTAGGATATGCAAAATTCATGGTGTTTAACTGATCGATCGTCAGATTGAACTGAATCGCCATTGCAAAAAGGTTGATCAATTCTTCTGTTTTGCTCCCGAGCACATGCGCACCCAGAATACGCCCGGTTGATTTGTCGATCACCACTTTGGCCATGGCAAATTTTTCATGAGTTCGCTTGTAAGTATACCATTTCGACATATCATTTACCTGCACCTCATAGCCCTCTTTTTTGGCTTGTTCCGTGCCCATACCTACAGCTCCAAGTGCAGGGACAGTAAACACAATGGAAGGCATCACTTTATAATTAGGTTTGTGTTGATTTCCCTCCAACAAATTGAACGACACAGCCCGGGATTCCTGACCTGCTAACGGGGTCAAAGGCAACCCTTTCGTGTCGGTTACATCGCCAGCAGCATACACTCTCGGATTACTTTCACTTTGCAAGTACTCATTCACCCTAATACCCTTTTTGCTGTAGCTGACGTTGGCTTTCTCCAATTCCAGCCCATCCACATTAGGAACACGCCCGGCTCCATGTACGACAAGCCCGCACTGCCACTGGTGATCTGCACCATTGCGTGTGCCATGAACAACATAGGCGTTCCCCTCTTGTCGTATGGACTTCACCTCCGCGTTCAAGTGAACAGGAATGCCGATCTCTTTCGATTTTTGCAATAAAGATTCAACCAGCTCCGCATCAAACGACTTCAGAGGCTGCTCACTCCGATACAGGATATGGACTTCCGTCCCGGCTCTGGCCGCAATATGCGCAAACTCAAATGCAATGTATCCACCGCCTACCAGAAATAAACGATCCGGCAGCGGTTCCAGATCCAGAAAGTCATCACTATATATAAGATGCTCTGAGCCATCAATTTCAAGTGGCGCAGGCTTTGCACCGGTAGCAATCAGGATGTGTTTGCCATGGAGCACTTCTTCTCCCACTTGAATATGATTTTCATCGACAAATGAAGCTTTACCATGGAACGTATCCATTCCGGCCTGTTTGAATTGATCTTCACTTGCTCTAGGTATACTCTCGGTAAAGGTGCGTTTAAAGGCCATAAGTTCAGACCAGTTGATGGTCGCCTGTCCCTGAATTCCTTTCCCTTGCATCCGTTCATTCCAGTCAATCAGCTCCGCGGCTCCGGCCAGCACTTTCTTGGGATCACAGCCACGCAGTGCACACGTTCCGCCGAACTCACGTTCATCAATTACAGCGATTTTCCAGCCAGCTTCAGCGCAACGGGTGATTACAGAGCTTGCCGCGCTTCCTGTGCCAATCGCAATCAAGTCATACGTTTCTTGTGTCATCATGGTTCCTCCTCATCCTTTTGGTACATCTATTGCAGGGATGCCTGAAGTTACAGCAATCCAGCCTGTTTAAGGTACTCTGCTGCAACCTGTTCAGGATTCTCTCCCTCTACGTTCACGTCATAGTTCATCTGACGCATCTCATCATCCGTAATTTTGCCAGCAAGCTGATTCAGCACCTCAACCAGTTGTGGATATTGATCTGCCGTTTCTTGACGAAGCATCGGCGCACCTTGATACGGTGGGAATAACTCCTGATCATCCTCCAGCACAACGAGTTCATATTGTCTCAACTCACTATCGGTGGAGTAGGCATCTACGAGGTTGATATCGCCACGTTGAACAGCACCATAGCGAAGCTTCGGCTCCATTGTTGCTACATTCGGGAATTTAATCTCATACTTCTTCTGAATGCCAAGGTAACCGTCTTCCCGATCCGAGAATTCCAGCGTGAATCCTGCCTTTATCTGCTGTTCCACCGGTTTGAGATCCGAAATGGTCTTGAGATTGTATTGATCTGCGATACTCTTTGGAACGGCCAACGTATACGTATTGTTGTAATCCATAGGGTTCAGCAGCACCATATTGAACTGGCTTAACATTCCGTCTCTGGCTTGTTCGTAGACCTCTGTTCGATCCGTACTCACAGCCGTTTCCTTCATGAATTCGGAGATCGCTGTCCCGGTAAATTCGGGATAGATGTCAATATCACCTGAGTTGAGCGCGTTGAAAAGGAATGGCGTTTTTCCTAATCCGGGTTTTAGTTCAACGGTCAAGTCTGTATCTTTTTCGATCAGCAATTTGTACATGTTAATCAGAATCTCCGGTTCAGCTCCCAGTTTGCCGGCAATCACGATATCCTTCTGCCCTCCACGTGCCAAGAAGGGAATAGTAATCACAAGTATCGCGATCAGAGCCAGCGATCCAAGGGTAACCAGTGTTTTCTTGAAGGATAACCGCTGGAACTGACGCAGTAGTACATCAAACAAAATAGCCAGCAATGCGGCCGGAATGGCTCCCAGGATGATCAGTGCCGTATCATTCCGATCAATACCAAGCAAGATTAATGCACCCAAACCTCCTGCGCCGATCAAGGCGGCAAGTGTCGCCGTTCCTACGATGAGGACCATCGCGGTCCGAATTCCGGCCATAATGACAGGCATCGCCAGTGGCAGTTCCACTTTGATCAGACGTTGTCGGCTGTTCATGCCCATCGCATTCGCTGCTTCGACCATGGAAGAATCGACTTCGGAGATGCCAGTGTACGTATTGCGAAGTACCGGAAGCAGCGCATATACCACCAGTGCAATGATTGCAGGAAGTGTGCCTATGCCAAACAATGGGATGAGTAATCCGAGAAGCGCCAAGGACGGTATCGTCTGCAACACAGCCGTAACTCCAATAATCGGTTCAGCGACTCTTGGCTTGCGTGTAAGGTATATGCCCAGCGGAATGGCAATGAGGACAGCAAAGAACAACGCGATAAATGAGATCTGAATATGTTCAAGCAGAGCCGACAACAACTGACCTTTACGCTCACTGAACACCTCCGTGAATCTACTCATGTCCATCACCTCGCTCCTGTAACTGACCGGACCAATATTTCATCAGATCAGCCCGACTGATCTCGCCAATAATCTGGCGGTTACTTTCAACCAGCAGATGGTCATGGGAAGCCATGATATCAACTAACTCCGTCAACGTAATGGATGCGGGAACGGCGGTTTTAGCTGATTTTGGCACGTGACCAGGTGAGAGTGGCGACATGATGGACTCGAGATCGAATACAGATTGGGAACTCGTATCGGCCTTAGGACTTCCGACAAACTCACGTACGAAATCATTGGCTGGCTGTTGGATCAGCTCTTCCGGGGTGCCTACCTGCAATAATTCTCCATCCTTCATAATACATATGCGATCCCCCAGCTTCATCGCTTCCTGAATATCATGAGTGACAAACACAATCGTTTTCTTCATCTGACGCTGGATATCCAGAATATCGTCTTGCAATTTCTCGCGGCTCATCGGATCGAGTGCACTGAACGGTTCATCCATCAATACAATCTCGGGATCGGCAGCGAGTGCACGCAACACACCAATTCTCTGCTGTTGTCCTCCAGATAACTCGGACGGTTTACGCTCACTGTACGTATCTCCGTGCAAACCCACCATGTCCAGTAACGTATGTACACGCTCCTTGATTTGATCTGACCTCCATTTTCGCAGTTCAGGAACAACCGCAATATTTTCGGCAATTGTCATATGCGGGAATAGTGCAATCTGTTGCAGTACATACCCGATATTCCAGCGCAATTCGTGAATGTTGTATTCATCGATTGGGCGTTCATTAATGCGCACTGTTCCATCTGTTCGCTCAATCAGGCGATTGATCATTTTGAGCATGGTGGTTTTGCCACATCCACTCGGACCAATCATGACGAACAGTTCTCCCTTGTTAATGTTGAGGTTAACCTGACGCAAAGCCGTTGTTCCATCAGGATATTGTTTCGATACATTTTCGAACTGAATCATTCGCTCTCTTCGCCCCTTTATCTAGGGCGTGTCTCAGACACGCCCTAACATTCATCCTCATCTATTTCCCCAAAAGTGTGTTCGTATAATCACTGCTTTTCCGTGGTGTCCCTGGTTAGGGAGAGATCCATATTTGAATCAACGATGTCAACATGTTGGTAGACATGCAAAAAGACGGGCACTAGGCACCGCCTTCTCATAATATAAAAATATTTCTTCCATTATTTCCATACTTCCATATGATTTAGAATAAATTGCTCGAATGAAATCGGGCTATTCCCCGTTATTTTTGTCACCGTATCCGTCGTTTGATCTTCTCTCCCCTCCTCCCGGATAGGCACATCCAGTCCTGCGAGGGCAGCGGCGTATTCTTCTGACATTCCTGCGCGAATCATGCTGTTCCTCAATTCATCATTGGACAAAGATTCATGCTGGATGGACTGACCCAGTACACGGCTCAAGACGTCTGCAACCTGTCCATAGGACAACGTCTCCGGCCCTGTAATGATATGCTCTGTATTATGAGGAACAACATCTGTCAGAGCATGGAAGGCAACCGCTGCGATATCATGCGCACTAACAAATCCAATTTTCCCCTCACCCGTAGCACTGTATATTTTCCCGAGTTGCTTCATTGTCTCCCGATGCGGTCCCTCCGTAAAGTTCTCCATAAAATAGGAAGGCTGTAATACAGACCACTCAGGAGCATGGGCTTTTAAATACTGATGTACTTTTCCAAATATAGGACCATTCTCATCGATCGAAGCACTGCCAAGTAAAACGAATCGCTTAACGCCTCCCCATAACGCTTCCTTGATGAACGGAATCATGACGTCTTCTGGGGTCATGTCCATGACTGGCACGACAAGGTACACCTGATTCACATTTTTCAGCGCTAGCGCATATGTCTCGGAATCATACCAATCAAAATAGACATAGTTATCATCAGAGCCAGAAAGAGATGGTTTAGTTCTTCCTGCCAAACGCACCGGATAATGATGCTTTTGAAGTATGGCCGCAACACGGCTTCCTGTCTTCCCATTAGCCCCTGTAATAAGTGTCAACGGTTTATCTTTGATCATGCTTGTTACCTCCTAAGTCCGATTCGAGTACGACCATTGGATTCCAATAGTCTTTATAATGTGTAATTTTCCCATTAGAGTGGCTCACTACAGAGATGTAAGTTTGGTTGTATGGCTTGCCTGTAACTAATGAACGCCCTTTACAAGTAAATTCAGCCACAAACTGTTGTTTCGTGGAATCAGCCAAGATCACCGGTTCAGAAAACTGCTGGATTTCAATCATCCCCAGTAGATTATGAAGATGATTCGTAATTGCCGCTTTGCCTTCCAGTTTCTGAGGATATCCTGCTGGTGCATATGGGAATTCGAAGATAGCTTCAGATGTATATAGCTCCAACCACTGTTCTAGTTTTCCTTCCAGTAGCAATTGAGTAAAACCATGCATGATCCGATGCGGTATACTATTGCCCGCTTCCAACTGCTGAGATTGTGTCATCCTTATTTCCTCCTTCAGTTTGTTTGGCGTTCTTTTTCCAGACCAATCGGTCTATAATAGTCAAAAAATAAACGCCCTAAGCGTTCATTTTCAAAAAAAGATAAAGAATCCTTACTCAAATCATGTAAAACGTTAATCCATAGTCCTTAGGGTCATCTGTACAAAATCTCGCAGGGCTTCTGCGCTTGCACCACTTTTCGCAGTAAAGGTCAATGAGAGTCGGGAATAATTCAGAAAACGGGCAAGCCCGGGCAATTCTTCCTCAGAGTGCTTCAATTCGCCACTCCTCTGTCCTCGTAACAGCGCAGTATGAAAAACATTTTCCATTTGTTGGTTAGTGGTTTGAATAAAAGCTGCGATTTCGTGATTTTGTGGTGCCTGTTCAACCGCGCTATTAATGATGAAACATTCATTACGACGTTCGTTGTCTGTCAACACGTTAACCGCTTCGTTGAACAACTCTGTCACGCCTTGCCTCACACTTGTGCATTCGTTTAATAGTCTGATCCCCGCCTCTGTCTTCTGCTGAATATAGAATTTAAGAGCAGAGACAAATAAATCATGTTTAGTTCCGTAAGTGTCATACAGGCTTTGCCGCGCAATGCCAAGTTCACTCAACAGTAAGCTCAAAGATGTACCTTCATAACCGTACGCTCCAAATACAGACGTTGCTTTTCTTAGAACGGTCTCCGTGTCAAACTCCTTGGCTCTTCCCAATTTCAGACCTCACCTCCCTATTGATTAAATAAAGAATACCTTTTCCAGACTGATCAGTCAAGAAAATAAATGCTTTGATTTTTGACAAAGTGGTATAATGTGAATAGAAGCTCAATGAATTCTTTTACCACTTACAACCATGACCACATATAAAGGGGTGTACCTATATGTATATTCAAATTACAGATTTGGCTGCAAAACGATTGACGGAAAGCCTGAATGACCAACCTGGATATTTCAAAGTGATCTATGACTTGGAAGGTTGCGGATGTAACGGAGTTATCGCGATTATCATTGTTGATGAACTTGCGGCTCTCGACGCTCAGATTGAAACCAATCTGGTTCCGTTCTATGTTGATCCGAAGCAGCAGCTGAACCTAGAACAACACATGAAGCTAGATACAGAAGAGAATTATCCTTCTTTCAAATTAAGCAGTGATTCTGGTGTGCTCAGCGCCAACGTTCGTGTTCGTGACACCCGTGCTGTAGCTGCCGGAAGCTCCGGTGCATCAGACGCCTGCATGTTGTAATACACAATCTCCAGCATACTGGAAGTAATCTAGTATTATCTCTTCACTCAAAAAGGCTTTGCATTTATTGCAAAGTCTTTTTTGGTGTTCTTTACTTTATAAGCCTCTATCAGAGTTGCAAAAAAGACTCTATAAAAGATGAACTAAACATTTACACGAAACGGAGAGGACAGAAAGAACCTGAAGAAGCGAAGCGTTCGCCTTTATCACAAGATTTTCACCATTATAAAATTGAATCAAAAAAATCAGGGGATAACAGCGATCGGAAGGTTGTTCTGTCATCGTAGTTTCCAAGGTAAATATTCTTTAGTTCAACTTATATAGCAAACTTTGTTTACAACTCGGAAACAATTGGAGAACCTATGGATATAATCCTCTAGTATACTCGGTATATAGATTCATATATTCCGAGGAGGAACACACATCATGAAATCTTTTACTCGTAAATCCATCATATCTACAATTCTCGTAGGCTCTGTTGTAGCAGGTTCTGCATTTACTACGTTTCCCATCACTTCAAGCCTGAATCCCGTCGCGTCTGCGGCAAGCTCCAGCTTCACTCAATTTCTGCATGATAATGCACCTGGTCGTACGATCAAAACGATTAAAAATGTGGCAACCGTGACCAATGTGTCCAGCACAGTTGTACTTGTCAATAAAAAGAGAAATCTGCCTTCAACTTATGCACCACAAGATTTGGTTGTACCTAATATTCCTTTTAGCTTCTCAGGTGCCAGTCCGAAGAAACAAATGCGTAAAGTGGCTGCAACCGCGATTGAAAAATTATTTGCTGCTGCCAAAAAAGACGGCATTGATATCAAAGCGGTGTCTGGCTATCGCTCTTATACGACCCAGAAATCGATCTTTGACCGTAATGCCAGCATCAAAGGTGAAGCTGTTGCCAATAAAACAAGTGCTCGGCCAGGACAAAGCGAACATCAAACGGGTCTAGCCATGGATATATCAAGCGCTTCGGCCGGTTATGATCTTCAGCAAAGCTTTGGCAACACCAAAGAAGGCAAATGGCTGAAAGCCAATGCCCACAAGTACGGATTCATCATCCGTTATGGCAAAGATCAGGAGAAATTGACTGGTTACTCCTATGAGCCATGGCATGTACGTTATATAGGGGTATATATTGCTGGTGAGATTACCAACCAGAAACTTACGCTGGAGCAGTATTTGGAACGTGCCAAATAAGGCAGGTTTGAACCCAAAGCTTAGACAGTTATTTGATCAGATAAAAGAAGCGTGACTATAGATAACATGGCTGAAGTAGAAGATGGGGCCGAAACTGGCCCTCTTCTGCTTCATTCTTTCGTTTACTCACTTCATCATGTCCCAACGATTTTTCTAAAGACCAGTGGCAGTCTCTTCAGACCTTCTGTTCCAGCCCAAGAGCCTACTCCAGCAAGTAATGCATTATGGCACAAATAAAGTGCGACATTGTACACGATAGGGCCTAGAATAATCTCCACTACTACAAAACGTTTTAACGTCGAAGATTGGATCACATATACCCGAAATTCATGAGGGTCATGTCCTCCCATATACCTTGCGATCAATGCTTTCATGAATCACCTCTAGTGTTTTATTTTAGCGTATGGCAGACAATCTTTGTCTTATTCTAAAATAATACTTACATAAAGTAACTAAGTGTGTTATAGTCAGTTTATAAATCATACATAAGCGAGGGAAACTACCATGAGTGAGTTGGAGAATCTAGTCAAAAACCGTAGATCGGCCGTTATTTTTGAAGAAGGAATTGAAATTTTGGATTCGGAACTGCAAGAAATGTTTGCCCTGAACAAATTTGCGCCATCTGCCTTTAACCTGCAACACACGCACTATCTTGTGATTAAAGACGAGGAACAGAAAGAAAAAGTCTATGAAGCTTCCCAGCAATATAAAGTAAAAACAGCTTCTGCGGTCATCGTGGTTTTGGGCGATGTTAACGCACACCATCATATCCGCACCATTAACGAAGGCTTGCTGAACCTGGGCGCTCTTACTCCGTTCCAATACGAGCAGGAATCCCAAAGTGTCACTGAATTTTACGAATCTCGGGGCAGATTCTTCCAACGTGAGGATGCGATTCGCAATGCCAGCCTGTCTGCCATGCAATTGATGTTGATCGCTCAGGATCGCGGTTGGGATACTTGTCCAATGATTGGTTTTGACTCGGAAGAACTGCAACGGAGTTTGGAAATCCCTAACCATTACGTACCGGTTATGCTGATCACCATCGGCAAAAAGTCGGAAGCCAAACAGCGCCCACGCGGTTACCGTAAACCAATCAACGAATATGTTAGCTTCAACAAAATGCACGCTGAATAACATAAAAGTAGTTAAATGACACAGCAAAAAAGCCACGATCTCGTGGCTTTATTATGTTTCATAGATCAACGTATCCAACATGTGAAATTCATCGTCAAACTCGGCATATATGTACAGTCGACCAGCTGGTGTATCCCCCGCATCATAACCCAATCGGAGGTATTGATCTCCCTGAAATTCTACGTCAGCCAAAATCAATTCATTGATATCTTCGTCCGGATGAGCCTCGGCAATAGTTTTAAGTGCCTGCTCACCAAGCATGTCCCACCGTTTCCACGTCTCTTCCATATATGGGGACAATGTTATCATCTCTATCTTGGTTGAAACCTGTGCAGTGACTACAAGCTCATAGTCCTGAATATGTAAGCACATCTGATAGTTGGACATCGATGCGTCATACTGAAACACACCCATCCCCTGAACTTCATGATTGGATTCAAAAATCAGATTGTCTGCATATTGCAGTCTCTCCAGCTTGGGATTAGCGCTATAATCCAACTTGGTTAATTTGTTCTCGGAACAGTACAACTCTCTTAGTTGTACGTTATTGCGAATATCCAGCTCCCTTATATGGTTGTTAAAACAACGGACACTTTCTAAAACCATATTTGAACGAAAATCCAACTGTTTGATATGATTGTGGTTACAGCGAAGTTCAATCAAGTTTGGACAACCTGTTACATCAAGTTCCAGCATGTAATTGTTGGCGCAATCAAGTCGCCGCAGTTGCTTATTCTGTTCAAGTTCAAGTGAGAAAAGAGCGTTATAACTGCAACTAAGTTCCTCCAACTGCTCAAGGTGCTCCGAAGCCAGCTCCGACAACATATTCCAATGACCCTCCACCGTTATAAGTTTGGAATTATAAGAAAGATCTAATTTTCGAAGTCGATTAAAACTGCAATCCAGCACTTGCAATTCCGAATTGGAACGGAGGTCCAGTGTAAGAAGCTGATTCTCTCTGCAACGTAACGCCCTCAGCTTGTGATTCTGAGTAAGATCCAGACCGGTCAATTGATTATAGGCACAATCCAGCTCTTGAAGATCCCTGAAATATTCGATTCCATCAAGATTGCTAATATTGTGATTGGAAAGTTGCAATGTCTCAACCTCATGAACGTCACTTTCCTGAATGAACTCCCGCTGATCACAAAAACGATCCAACACAACTTGCCTGAAACGTTCATCCGTGAAGGCATAAGTAATATCCATGTCTAACGCCTCCCCCTCTCGTTTTGCTCTATGGAACAGTCTTCCAACATATTATCCCTATTCTATGAGTTTCGTCGCCGGGATTCAACAATTACCTAAGCAAATTCTTTTATACCATGTTAGCATCCAACTTGTAAGAGAAATCATACAGAGAGGAAGATTTTCATGGAAATGTATATCGAAAACGTCCCGTCATATCGTATCGCCTATGTTCGACAAGTCGGTCCTTACGGTCCAGCCAACGCCCAGGCGATGAATATGCTGAAACAATGGGCAGACAAAAACCAATTGCTTCATGAATCAGCAACATTACTGGGCATACCCCAAGATGACCCTACTACCACACCGCCCGAGAAATGTAGATATGATGCCTGTATTGTTATCACAGCATCTGAACGTCTGGAAGATGACCTAATTGAGATTGGCGAGCTTTCAGGCGGGGACTATCTCATCTATAAGGTGAGACATACAGCAGAAGATATTCAGCAGGCATGGAGTGTGATCATTCCTCATTTACAAACAAGTGGTTATCGGATGGATAACCATAAGCCGGTTATAGAACGATATCGTTGGGAACTGCTCCATCAGCATTGGTGCGAGATATGTGTGCCTGTAAGACCTGCGTAATCCATGTTATGAAGAAACGAAAAAGTGACTTCAGGCTGAAGTCACTTTCTCGTTAAATACGATTACTACTAATATATAAGTTGAACTAATATCGCCAGATTAGAAATTAAAATGCCCAGTTGCCTTTACGGAATACCGGCTCGATTGTACCGTCTTGTAACTCACCATCGATATCCAGCTCAGCGGAACCGATCATGAAATCAACGTGAGTCAAGCTCACATTGCACTCATGCTTCAGCAACTCTTCGTTAGACATGGTTGTGCCATCTTTCATGTTGAATGGATACGCACTTCCCACAGCCAAATGGCAGGATGCATTCTCGTCAATACCCGTATTGTAGAATATGCGATTCAGATTGGAGATCGGAGAGTCATGTGGTACGAGTGCGACCTCACCCAGATAACGTGCTCCTTCATCGGTGGCAAACAGGTTCTTCAAATGCTCTTCACCGGATGCTGCCGTAAACGCTACAACCTGTCCATCCTTAAATGTGATTCTCATCTGGTCTACCAGTTGCCCGTTCAGATTCAAAGGCATGGTGCTGCTAACATACCCATTCACTCCGCTACGCTTAGGCATGGTGAATACTTCTTCAGTCGGCATATTGGCAACGGTGTATACACCTTGTTTATTTTCGCTACCACCGCCACCCCAGATGTGGTTGTGGACCAATTCAATTTTCAAGTCTGTACCTGGCGCACGGTAATGCAGGCTCTTATAGTTCTTTTTATTCAACAAGTCTCCCATTGCAGTTAAGGTATCCAGATGCTTTCTCCAATTTTGCACGGCGTCTCCGCCATCTACACGGTTCATTTTGAAGATGGTTTCCCACATCACGTTGATTCGGTCTTCTTCCGGGATGTCGGCAAATACTTTGTTCGCCCAAGCCTTGGTCGGGGCCTTGATCAGACACCAGCTAATTTCATGGTTGCGTGTGTATTTGGCATATCCGCGACGTGCGTGTGCAGCTGCCTTAGTAGCACGGGAAACGCTGTCGGAGTCAATTCCGTTATACAGTTCAGGATCTGGAACTTTGATCGTCAGGGTAGCGCCGCCTGCTTCTGCAAACTTTTCCATCATATCCGCTTTCCAGGCTGGATAGTAGTCAAAGCTGTCATTGGAGCCATGCTCAAAACGACTGCGGGTAATGTTATCGTCATCGAAGTCCACTTGTACATAGTTTGCACCAGCCGCATAGGCTTTTTGCACAATCAGACGTGTGAATTCAAGCGTTTCGATGGGAGCAGTAACGAGCAGATCCTGTCCTTTTTGAATATTCACGCCAACTTTAACAACCAGTTCTGCGTATTGTTCCAATGATTTTTCAAAGGTTTGTTCAAATTGACTCATAGTTGTGTTCACTCCTGTTTCATATATTATGACATGGTTTGCAAATGACTTGGACTCTGTTGAGTGGCCGTTACAGCGAAGGATCGTTCTTTAGATCGTCGTTGTCTCCAAATTTTCTTCATCGTATTTTTCAAAGGTTAAAATTGGGAGACAAATACGAGCGCTATCGCTTCTTCAGAATCGATTCCTTCTCTTTCACTACGTATGCTATTATTTTTCAATCAATCGTTACCTAATCTCATTTAACTATTTCGTTTTTCTTGTTCGCGCAGTTCGATCCGGCGGATTTTACCGGAGTTAGTCTTCGGCAGATCCGTAACAAATTCGATCTTGCGTGGATATTTATAAGGTGCTGTGATTTCCTTGACGTGATGCTGCAATTCACGCATTAATTCCGGTGAAGCCAGCGAATCATCTCTCAGTACGACAAAAGCCTTCACTACATTACCACGGATCTCATCCGGACTCGCAACCACCGCACACTCCTTCACGCTGGGGTGTTTCATGAGTGCTTCTTCCACTTCGAATGGTCCAATCGTGTAACCCGAACTGATGATGATGTCGTCACTGCGGCCTTCAAACCAGAAGTAACCTTCTTCGTCTTTGCGTGCACGGTCCCCTGTTACAAAATAATCGCCACGCTGACTCGCTTCCTTCCGTCCCTCATCCTGATAATAGGACCGGAACAAAGCTGGCATCTCTTTGTGTACCGCGATATCTCCTACTTCACCCGAAGGAACAGGTTGTCCCTCATCGTCAATAATTTCAATCAATCCAGGTGTAATCGACTGACCCATCGAGCCAATACGTACAGGCGCATCTTTGAGACTGCCGATTAACAACGTGCTCTCGGTCTGTCCATATCCGTCTCGAATAGTCAGGTCGAAGTGACGCTGGAAGATTTCAATGACTTCCTGATTGAGCGGTTCACCCGCTGAAACAGCACTGCGCAGATGAGACAGGTCATAATGTCCAAGATCATCGGCTTTGGCCATCAACCGATATTCCGTTGGTGTACAGCAAAGGACATTAATTTGATGTTCCTGCATCAGTTCCAGATAACGCTTGGGCTGGAATGATCCATTGTAGACCAGTCCAGTCGCGCCTCTTCCGAGTACCGACAGGAACGGGCTCCAGATCCATTTTTGCCAGCCAGGTGCAGCCGTTGCCCATACGGTATCTGAAGGTTGAATATCCAGCCATAATGAAGAAGCAATCCGCAGGTGGGCATATCCCCAACCGTGGCTATGTACAACTCCTTTGGGATTACCTGTTGTGCCCGAAGTATAAGCAAGGATAGCCGTATCATCACGGTGAGTTTGCACCGCAGCCATCTCGTCAGGTTGATTTTGCATTAACTGATGCACATTGACCCAACCTTCAGCAGGTACGCTAACTTCTTCATTCGGTGATGCCACGATGCGATGTGCCAGTGACGGCAGATCCGCGTCCATCTTTTCTACTTCCGAGGTCGTCTCGGACCATACAATAACAGCCCGCGCCTCAGAGTGACGCAGACGATATTCAAGATCTTTTGCCCGTAACATCTCGGAGGAAGGAATAACGGCAATCCCCAATTTCAGACAAGCAATATAAATGACATAGGCAATAATACGGCGTGGTACCATGACCAACACCCGATCACCTTTCTCTAGTCCAAGTTCACGCAAACCTCCAGCAAGACGATTCGCCTGCTTGAATAAATCACCATAAGTGATCTCTTCCAATTCTCGTTGATCGCTGAGCCATCTAAGTGCAATCCGGTCTGATGGATGATTTTCCATCTCGGATGTCAGGTTATAGCTTTCAGCCGAAATCCACTGTTCAAAGTTCAAATGGAGCCTCTCCTTCGTAGTTCAAATGTAAAGCTTCTATATATTATACCCTAAATCCTAGGACCAGGTGCTATGATATAAAATGAATAGCAAAAATAGCCGCCATTATTGGCGACTATTTCAAAAAACCTTCGTTTCATTAAACTGAAACTTACTTTTAATCCTTCTTACTTGAAAGAATCAGTCTTATATGCAGCATGATAATTATTATCAAAAAATATAACGAGCACGTCTTTGACTCTGCTATCCTTTACATAGAAGATGTCACTTCCTTGACCTGCTACATTAGATTCTCCATGATTCTGAGGAAAAGGCGAGACTTGTTTAGATATTTCTCCCACCTGATCACCGACTTTCGAGGAATCATAATTGGGTCCTTCAATTAGATATAATTGTTCATCCCACATAAATGCCGCAGGGTAACTCTGGTCGGATTCATTCGCACAGGATGAAATGAGAATTAACAACGGGAATATAATAATACATATTTTCGTTAATTTATATATCATCATTCAATCTACTAATTAATTCATCAACATTATATTTCGTTCCATTTTTGTCATAAACCGCTCCGTCAATAACTTTCAATACACTTTGAGGGCCCCATGATTTACCCACATGATTTGTAAATAATATAACCTCATCACCTTCATTTAATTCTCCTCCATCAGGAACAATTCTCAAATTCTCAGTTTCTCCGCCTTCTTCTTTATACAATATCGTTTGTTCTTCCATCGTCATTCGATATCCTGCATCAGCGATCTCCCCATCCATTTTAATTGGAGTAATAATTTTTACTGATATATCTGTATATAAATCTTCAACGTAGGTTACTTCCTCTTGCTTTGTGAAATCCAAATTGTAAGAAGACTGCTCACTAGAATTAGAAATTAGTTCATTATTGGTTTTTGGTAAATATATTTTTTCTGAAACCGTCTCCCCTCTGGCCTCCACTTTTCCATAAACAATGTTATCCGCTACCTTGGATAACTCATCTAAAGTGTAATTGGGATATGTAGCACTATATTCAATAGTAGGTTTAAATGTTGAACTCGCTACTAGAAATCCTGACAAAATACTAATACCTAGAAATGAAATGGTGAACAAAGTATAAGTCACTTTTTTGTTTCTTTTCAATACAATCACCTCTTTCTTTATTTTTTAATACAACGAGTTTTTAGCATCTTTATCATATTGGGTTAAACTCCTTGCTTTTGTTTCATTTGTGAAAGAGTAATTATACATAGTATAGTCTTGATCCCCAGAGCTATGTTGAGAGTCAGCATCATGGCAGTGTGCTATACCCAGAGCATGCCCCAATTCATGAGTAGCAACACTTTGTATATCATATGCACCCGCAACAGCACCATCAGCGAATTCATACTTAGTATTAAATATTATATCTGCTCTAGTCATATAGGTTTTACCTGAAAAACTACCTGTAGTGGGAAACATTTTACCAATCCAGGAATCATCTGGTCTATTGGATGCACTGATATCCCCTGTAGCATTAGTACTGCTGCTATTAAACTGAAATTGCTTTTTAGTGCTTACATCATTCCACGTATTCATTCCCTTCTGAATAATTGTTTTCCAAGTGGGGTTTAAAATTGTATCATAACGAATCGGAGTTGAAGCAACATACCACGTATATCCCAAAGATCTAGCCAAAACATTCTGGGTTATTAAAAATGAAGATGTAAACAATAAAATCCCTGTTATAGTAACTAAAAATAAAATTCTTTTTGTTCAAGTCAACCACCTCTTTCTTTTTTTCTCAAAATAAACTTTTATTGTAATATTTGGAATAGGGATAAAGTCCCATCTCATTTAAAGATAATGCTCATTCAGCTTATTCCCTAAAATTCACATACTTTTAAAAACTCAATACTTCAAATTCAATAAAAAATGTATAACAGTCCAGACTGTCAATTTACCAAGGATAATTACCCATGCCGTCCAGAATGCTCTCAATCTCATTGAGCTCTTCTATTGTCAGATCCGGTGCCTGGAGCGCAGCCACGTTTTCTTCAATCTGGGACACACGGCTTGCACCAATCAATGCAGAAGTTACACGGTTACCGCGCAAGATCCAGTTCAGTGCCAGTTGGGAGATCGTCTGACCTCTTCGCTCTGCAACCGCCTGAAGCGCATCGAACTTGGCAATCCGTTCGTCCGTGTATGCTTCTTTTTTCAAATTACCTGTTGGATTGGCTCGTTCTGCCTTGATCTTGTCGACATATTTATTCGTCAACTGACCGCGGCCGAGCGGACAGAATGCAATTGAACCTACGCCTTGCTCATCCAATACGTCCTGCAGACCGTCTTCAATCCAGCGATTCAGCATCGAGTAGTTTGGCTGATGAACCAGACATGGTGTACCCAGACGACGGAGAATGGTTACCGCCTCTTGCGTCTGTTCTGCATTATAATTGGATAAGCCCACATACAGTGCTTTACCTTGCCGCACGATATGATCCAGTGCCGTCATCGTTTCTTCCAATGGTGTATCCGGATCTGGACGGTGATGATAGAAAATGTCCACATAATCCAGTCCCATACGGCTGAGACTTTGATCCAGACTGGCAATCAGGTTTTTGCGGGAGCCCCACTCGCCGTAAGGTCCACTCCACATATGATAGCCTGCCTTCGACGAGATAAGCAGTTCATCCCGGTAAGGACGCAGATGTTTTTTGTAAATCACACCAAAGTTCTCTTCGGCTGATCCTGGAGGTGGGCCATAGTTATTCGCCAGATCGAAATGGTTAATTCCGAGATCGAAGGCACGCAAAATCATCTCTTCCTGAATATCCAATGTACGGTTGCCACCAAAGTTCTGCCATAAACCCAGCGCAATTTGTGGCAGTCTGATTCCGGATTTGCCGGAACGTACATATTTCATCTCATCATATCGTTGTTCACTCGCAGTATAGGGCATCGTTATTCTCACTTTCCTGTAAGGTTTGTTGAATTCCTTTTCATCTTAGACAATTGTCTGTCAAAACGATATGGCATTTCACGCTGAACATATGTAATAATGATTGTTATCTATATATACTATCGTTAAATTCTTAATCTTTTCAGATATGTAGTATGTTAAAATGCAAGATGAGACGAAATCGTACAGGAGTGAATACCCTTGATTACGTATATGTTCAAGAACAATCATTTTCAGGAGCTTCAGCTCCTTCATTATGGTACGGAAGCCTGTACACCAGGTCACCACTTTGGTCCCGCCATGAGAGACTATTACAAAATCCATTATATTTTGAATGGCAAAGGCACCTTCGAAGTTGGAGGCAAAACGTACAACCTGCACAAAGGACAAGGTTTTCTAATTGTTCCGCACTCTGTCGTGCATTACGAAGCAGATCAGGATGATCCATGGGAATACAGTTGGGTTGCTTTTCAAGGCAGCAATAGTTCATCCTTTTTACAGCATGCCTGTCTGTCAGAGCATCACCCGATCTTTGAGCTGGGCAATGAGGATGACGAGATGCGATCCTGCCTGCACCGAATGGTCAATTCCCGCAATACGCACAAAGGCTGGGAGATTAGCATGACGGGTTTGCTGTATCAATTCTTCTCCATTTTAATTGATCAGGCTAATTCAGAGCATCTTCAACCCATGCCGGATTATTCGAAGGAAACGTACGTAACGCAGGTAATGGACTTCATTGAAATGAACTATGCCAATGCCATTACCGTTCAATCGGTTGCGTCCCATGTCGGTTTGCAGCGCAGTTACCTGTGCTCTCTCTTCAAGGACCAGATGGGAAGCAGTATTCAGTCGTATCTGGTTCATTACCGGATGCGCAGGGCAGCCGAATTGACCCTTGATCCCGGTCTGACCATTGGTGATATTGCCCGCTCGGTGGGCTATAAGGATCAATTGCTTTTCTCCAAAATGTTTAAAAAAGTGATGGGCGAAGCTCCCACCTATTACCGTAAACATAAAATAGCACCCTCCCAGTTAAGTTGCTAATTGGGAAGGTGCTGTTTTTGCCAATCATTTATCCTTACAATCGTTATCCCTTACTCTCGTTTATACCGTCTCCTTCATAGATACGCCGACGACTTGCACTTTAATTTCATTCACCATAACGCCTGCTAATTGCTCTACAGCCTGTTGAACATTATGTTGAAGTTCACGGCAGACCTCGTGCATATTGTTACCATATTGAATGTTGATGCGCAGCTGGATGGTTGCCTGATCGTCTTTGACGTGTACGTCAATTCCTTTTTGCAGACTCTTGCCGCTAATACTCTTGGCAATCCCTTCAGTCAGCCCAACAGACATGGATGATACACCATTCGTGTTCTGAGCGGCCATCCCCACGATCTTGGACAACACATCATTCGAGATGTGAATCGTACCTAATTGAACAGATTGAGGTGCGATATATTCAGGTTCGTTGTATGGTTTTTCGATAATTTCAGACATGTACTCCACTCCTTCAAATAATTAAAAAAATTCTATGCATTCTGCCATTTGTCCTTGAAGAACATGTTATAGATTCGAACCAAAAGAATTTTAACGATCATATAAACCGGGATAATAATCAGGATGGCAATAATGCCACCCAAGTCCCCAGCACCCAACACCAGAATGATGGTCGTGAGCGGGTGAATATCGAGCTTTTTGCCGAATACGTACGGTGCAACCAGGTTGTCCTGAATCTGCTGAGCGACAAGAATAATAATCAGAGACCAGATGGCAACCGATGGTGATACCACGAGACCCATGATCACAATAGGGACGGACGACACAATCGCGCCGATAAACGGAACAAAGTTCATGATGACCGCGATTACCGTGAGCAGTAATGCGTACGGCAGTCCAATGATGAGGAAACCGATATACATCAATACACCCAGCGCCAGATTTACCAAGACTCTTCCCACAATAAAACCACTCAGCGCCTGATCAATCTCAAGTACGGCTTCACGGCTGTCATTTTGGAAACGTTTTGGAGCGATATGTGCCAATTTGCGACCGAACTTCTCACCTTGTTTCAGCATGTAGAACAGAATGATCGGTAATGTAAACAAGATGATCGCAAAACTGGAAACCAGTGAGAGAAAGCCACTCACGTAGTTGGTCACAAAGTTAAATCCTTTGTTGATATACTCCGTGATTTGAGAGAAAGGTGTTGAGCCCTCAGGGAACAAGGCTTGAATGGCACCATTCTGCTCCAGCTCTCTCAGCTGTTCACTTAATGAATTGATTAGATTCGGCGCGTTATCGACCAGATTAATCAGTTGCTCACGTAACGATGGCCATAAGCCAATAATGAAGAACACTCCCAGAATAGCAATAACCAGATAGATTAGCAAAATACTTAGCGTGCGATTTAATTTCTTTTTCTCCATATAATTCACAAGCGGTCGGAGCAGATAATAAAAGAACACCGATAACATCATCGGCACGGTAATGACCGTGATCATGGTGACGAGCGGCTGAAAGATGAAACTCACACGTGATAATAAATAGATATTAACCAATAACAACGCCAGTGCAATACTGAACCGGACAAACGTATTTACTTTGAACAAAATATTTCCCTCCACATGGACATTTCTTCTCATATTTAATTTGGAATCTGAATGGTAAACACGGTGGTCTCTCGCCCACGCCGGGAATGGATCAGCCTTCCGCCCATTTTCTCTGTATTACGCTGTGCGATGGACAAACCCAGTCCCGTACCTCCGGTCGCTGTTCGCGCCTCATCCCCTCGTACAAACGGGTCAAAGATCGTTGACCACAGTTCTTGAGGTATGCCCACTCCGGTATCTGCCACTTCAATCACCACATGGGTATCCAACGGAATGAGTTCCACGCGCAGTTCTGTTCCGAGCGGATTATAAGACAGAGCATTGGTGATCAGATTCTGAATGACTCTGGATAGCAGCTCCGGATCATACCTCGCGTAGATCTCCTCATCAGGAACAAGTACATGAAGGACAAACTGTTTCTGTTCAATCTCCCCATAGGTATCTGCCATAATCTCGCGCACGAATTCTCCAATTTCTCTTCTCTGAATATGCATGCGGAAATCGGGCGAATCCACCTTGAGCAGCTCCAGCATATTCTGTATCATGCGTGCAACTTGAACGGACTTGTTATAGATGTATCCCAGGTATCTTTGCTGCCTGTCCTTGTCCTCCCCACGTCCTTCCACCAATGCCTGCGCATATCCCTGTATGGATGTTATCGGTGTCTTCAGATCATGGGACAGATCTACAATCAGTCGCTGTTTGCTCTCTTCGGCATAACGTTTCTCCGCAGATGTGTTCTCAATGACGTCCGCCATGTAGTTAAAGGTCTCACCAATCTGGACAAATTCCCTCTCTGCCGAGATCGACATCCGTGTACTATAATTCCCCTGTATCATCTGCGTAAGACCTGAGGAGAGGATGCTGAGTGGTTTTTTGATTCTCCGTGCAACCCAGTAGCTGTAGACAAAGATCAATAATAAAACCAAACCGATGCCAATCATAATGTAAAAGGATAATGGATGTTTCAGATTGGTAATCAACTGATTATCATTAATCCGCACGCTGACCAGATCACGCGGGATTTTGAGCAATACATACGCTGCCGCTCCTTCTGTCGAGAGAGGAGTGATCGAATAATAGTATTCCTGGTCGCTTCGGTTCTCCAGTCCAGCATACAGATCGCCTTCACTGTATTGGGTGAACGCATCTTGCTTGTCTCCCACATGATGAATAACGTTACGATTTGCATCCAGAATCTCAATCCAGCCGCCGCTGTCCATGAGACGTTGAATCTCTTTATCTTTGCCTTTCGACACCGAACCTCCACCGGAATAAAATTCGTTCTCCAGCTCTGCCACATACACATGGGCTTCGACATTCAGCTCCGGATCAACCACTTGATCCGAGATGCGGAAATCCACGACATCCAGAGATACCATAAGGTACACGATCAGTACCAGTAACAGCAAAAAGAAGTTGAACAGCAAGAAATCCAGTGTCAGGGATGTCTGCAACAGTCGCTTTTCTCTAGCTTTCCATGGGCGCTTCAATTTTGTATCCCAGTCCCCTTATCGTTTTGAGATATTCCGGTTGTCTGGAGTCACGCTCGATCTTCTCCCGAATGTTGCTGATATGTACCATGATTGTGCTGTCCTCGTGCGCATAATAGTCGCCCCAGACCGCTTCGTATATTTTTTTACGGGTGAAGACTCGGCCAGGTTGATCGAGCAACAATTCCATAATTTTATACTCTGTAGAGGTCAATGTTACAGGTGTTCCTGAACGAAAAAGGATACATTGGGATCGATCAAGCGTCAGATCGCCTAATACCAGATTCTGTTCTTTCGCTGCGGGGATCTCTGTTGCATCAAATTGATTGACTCTTCTGAGCAACGCCTCTACTCTCGCGACAATCTCAAGCGGGTTGAACGGCTTCGCTATATAATCATCTGCCCCAAGTCCCAGTCCAAGGATTTTATCGTGATCCTGACTCTTAGCGGATAGGAACAGAACAGGCATGTGATGCGTGGCCCTGATCTGTTTGATTAACTGCAATCCATCCATTACAGGCATCATGATGTCCAGTATGACCAGATCAATCTGTGTTGAACGGATGATTTGCAGCGCCTCGGCTCCATTCACCGCAGTCTTAATGGTATAGTCCTTCTCCAGATAGAGCTGAAGCAGTTCCACAATCTCGGGTTCGTCATCTGCAATTAATACGGTGTATCTCATGTTATTCCTCTCATTTCCTATACTCTATGCCTATCTCTACATTATTACTATATACTACGTCTCTTAATTCAACCTAAATCATTTCTAAAGATAATCTAAATAAATAGAAATAGAGCCCCGGCTTAGGCCAAGGCTTTTAGAAAGTAAGCTTGAGAAACAACTTTATGATCATTTTGTGTCTGAGAAAATAGTTCTTTTTTTAGACTAGCTTGGAATACATATGACGCAAATACCGCCAGCGAACAAGTGTAAAATACAGAATCTGCATGGAAGCAAACACCATGAAAATACGCAGACTGTATCCGATAACCGAGAAATCGACCAACTGCTGCAACGCTACAAAGGCAACCGAACTGTGGATGACCGCCACCAAGAGTGGCAGGAAGAACATAAGCAATAGCTGCCTTGTTACGATCTTGCGGAGTTCGGGACGACTCAGTCCCATTTTGCCAATCATACGATACTGCGCTTCATCCCGTTCCAGATCTGCGTAGAGTCTGAAATACGTGAAACTTGCTGCAAAGGTGAAGAAAACAATGCCAATCAGACCGCTCAAGATCAGAATGATCCCGTTTGTTTGTTTGGAATTAAGCCAGTCCACCACAAGCGCGCTGATCTCGTAGTAACCTCGATCGGATTGATCATTTTGAATGGATTCGATTAACTCAGGAGCGAAGCTGCGTGTACTCATCCAATCTTTTACGACAAATTGGGTCGTTCGCATGGAATAGAAATCTTCAGGCATCCCCACTTCCTCGTTGTACGCTGGTCTCATCTTCTCAAACAATTCGTCGGTTACGACGTAGAGATTAATTTCATTTTGAAAAGGAATCACAATATCGATACCCGGGGTCGATAGCTGAACAGGTACGCGCCGATTATCAATCTCCAGATTAATCTCTATCCCTGAGAATCCTTGTTCGGCCTGATCACGGTACTTCTTACGAACCGCCAAATTGCTTGGTGTCATAAATGACTCATCGATCTGTTTCAACGTGCGTTCCTCATACCCGAGTGCCTTCGCCAGACGATTATAATCACTTAGCTTGATAATATTTCCATTATTATTTTCATAGAGCGGCGCATAGCTACCTTTGACATAGGGAACTTCATGATCAATCAACGTTTCTTCAATCTGCCGAATATGTCGCTCGGAGTCGGGAGTATCCCATGAATTCATATAGCTGAATGCATACGGATTCGACATGGACGACAACCCCGGGTCAGCAATCGCGAGCATGGTGCCAATTCCCGTAAATGAAGAAGCCGAGATGATACTTACCATGAAAAACATGATCGCGTTATCTTTCATCCGATAGGTAAGTTCAGATAGGAAGAGCAGATTGGTTTTACGGAAAAACAATCTTGGATTTCTTTTGAGTGCCCGAATGATGTATACACTGAGCTGTGTGAACAGGAAGTACGTACCTGCAATAACGATCACGACACTTGCGAGTAATAACGGAAACGAGAAGCTTACCCATACAAAAGTGAATACTCCTGCATAGCCTCCGCCAATCAACAATACGGATAACAAGGCGAGCAGACGTGATGCTTTCGGTTCCGGTTTCGGTTTTTCCTCTGATTTCACAAGGTCAATGAGAGTTCCTTTGCGTATGAGCAAGGATGATGACATCGCGATAATAACAAACAGCAGCAGAAATGCACCAGCCGTCAGAGCAATGCCTTTTAGCGGAAAATAGAATCGAAGGCTGTTCTCAACAGCCAGCATGGAGCCACAGATCAGCAGGATTAATTTGCCGAAAATAATTCCGAGCCCGATGCCGGTAATGATCGAAGCTAATCCGATACACATGTTCTCCATAAACAGAAGCCGGTTCATCTGTTTGCGTGTCATGCCAATGATCAGGAAAATACCAAATTCCTTCTTACGCGTCTTCAGAAATGAACCTACCGAGTAGAGCAGGAACAGGAATGAAAAGATGAATATAATGATCTCTGCAATCATAAACCCCTGATTTGCAAGCAACGTAACCGTACCACTTGATCCCTTTAACCCCGCTTTCAGATCAGGATGGAACAGGAGCAATGCGTAGGTAAAAAAGATCATAACGGAAAATGTACTGCTCAGAAAATGAGCCAGATAAATTCGTTTGTTGCGAACAACGTTATTAATGGCGAACTGGCGAAAATTCATGTCCTGACCCTCCCATTAGGGATAATACATTAATAATCTTCTGGTAAAAAGCTGCACGATTATCGCCGTAGTGAATTTCATTATACAGTTTGCCATCCTTGATAAAGACAACCCGACTGCAATAACTTGCAGCTACTGCATCATGAGTGACCAGCAACATCGTAGCCTGATCCTCCTGATTGCGCGTTTCGAGAATCTCCATGACATCTCTTGCCGCCTTCGAATCCAAGTTGCCTGTTGGCTCATCAGCCAGAATCAGCTTCGGGGAATGGATAAGCGCTCTGGCAATGGCCGTACGCTGTGCCTGTCCTCCTGATATCTCATATGTCCGTTTGTTCAGAATACCCTCGATCCCCAGCTTGCTTGCCAGTTGTTCCACACGTGTGTTCATCTCTGCTAGCGAAACACCGTCAAGAGTCAGTGGCAGCACAATGTTTTCCTTGACTGTCAGGGTATTTAACAGATTGAACGATTGAAACACGAAACCAAGCTCTTTGCGCCGGAACAGCGCAAGTTCGTCCTGATTCAATTCAAACGGATTCTTCCCTGCAATCCGCAGTTCTCCTGATGTTGGATGATCAATGGTTGAGATCATGTTCAGCAGCGTTGTTTTGCCACTACCCGATGGTCCCATGATGCCAACAAACTCACCTTCCTGAATACTGAGGTCAATACCTGATAACGCTTCATAAGATACGATGCCTTTGTAGATTTTACTGATCTGTTTCACAGAACAAATCTCCATGGTTACAACTCCTTAGTGATGTATGAATTCAAAATTAAGTTACATTCATGCTGTGTGCATGCGTATTGTGCGTGGCCTTTCCTGTGATCTTCTGACTACAGTCTATCGAAGTTTCGGCCATTCTCCTATGGTTTAACCTTTCATCAACATGACAATGTTGTAAGGTTGCATCATGGAAAGCAAAAAGACGCCTTCGCCCCGATCAGGCAATAGACGTCTATACTTATATTTTAACTTATACTCACACTCATACTTCTTCAACAAAATACACACCTCATGTCCCAATCTTACCTTCAATCTGTCACTTCAGGAGTTGAATGTAATTCGGACAGTCGTTCCTTCGCCGTACACGGATTCAAGATCAATCCGATGATTCATTCGCATCAGTACTTCTTTAGCAATATACAGCCCCATGCCTGTGGACTCTTTGAAATGCCGCCCGTTCTCCCCGGTGAAGAAAGGCTGGAATACCCGATTCAGATCAGACTTCGGAATACCAATGCCTTGATCCTGCACTTCCAGCATGATAGAGCGTTCCGCTTCATACGCACGCAGATGAATTTTTTGCCCGCTGCCCGCAGAGTACTTGATTGCGTTCGACAGTAACTGTACCAAGACAAAACGAATCCACTTGGCATCGGATTGTACAACCAGCGCAGAATCTATATGCATCTCTGGATAGACGTGATTGCGGATGAAGAATCGCTTGAGCTCATGGATCGCCTCTTCCCCAGCGGTCTTCAGTATCACAGGTTCAACACTAAAATCCTGTTCGAAGGTATCCAAGCGGGCCACATACAGCACAGTCTCCAAACCTCGTCTCATCTGGTCCGCTTCCTCCCGAATGCTGATGAGCCGAGGATCGTCATCCTCCTGATCTTCCACGGTCAACTCAATGACGGATAGCGGTGTCTTCATCTGATGTACCCACTGATTCATGAACGTCAGATATTCTTGCTGCCGCTGTTCCAGCCGATGCAGATGAGCATGATACTGCCCGTATTGTGAATCCAGCAGCTTCTCCAGTGCCAGTGATAAAGGACTTGTTTCGTTCAATGGTACAAATTCCTTCAGCGAATCCATCGATCGTGACATCCGGGTATAAAAGGAGCGATGTGAATAATAACGATACACCAAATATCCGATGTATAAAAATAATCCCAGCGTTACGGCATAAGCAGCCGTGACCCAATCGTTGTAACCGTCATACCAGAACACTGCAACAACGGTGAACAAGATGGCAACAACCCAGCACGTTAAAGCGAGATGTTCTCGTATAAACAATCTCATGATGGAGAAGAAGCTTTCCAGTTATTGTTCAATCGGTAACCCGAACCTCTGACCGTTTCCAGTGCATCCGTAATACCAAGCTCGGCTAATCGCTTACGCACCCGAGTAACGTTAACGCTGAGTGTATTGTCATCCACAAAAGAGTCATCCCACAGCTTCTCCAAGATTGTCTCTCTGCTCACCAGCTTGGGACTGCGGCGCAGTAACGTTTCCAGCAGAATCGTTTCCTTCTTCGTCAGCTGCACTTTGCGATCACCAAGCTGAATCTCCAGTCTTTCCAAGTACACGACCAAGCCGTCCAGTTCCACCTTGCGTTCTTCGTCACGTGCAGCATAATCCCCATATACCCGGCGCAGCTGACTACGAATTTTGGCTATAACAATCTCATGCTCAAATGGCTTCGTGATATAATCATCCGCCCCATTCTCCAGTGCCATGACCTGATCCATCTTCCCACTCCGCGCGGAGATAAACAAAATGGGGCATGTGGACAGCGTACGAATCTGGCGGCACCAATAGAAACCATCGTAACTGGGCAAGTTGATATCCAGAAGTACCACATGTGGCTGCACCTGCTCAAACTGTTGCACAATCATCTCAAAATCCTCGACCAGAACGGCCCGGTCCCCGTAGCGTTCAATATGTGATTTCAATAATCCCGCAATCTTGGGATCATCCTCTATTATCATAATGGTATACATTATTGGATCTCACCTCTGGCAAAATCATAACACAGGATTTATTATCTAGCATCGATTTGCTTACGCCAATCCACAATATCTGCATTCAATTGCTTCAGGTCTCCGGAAGCTTTCTGATCATCCGATAACTTGTATTGTTGCTTCAATGTCAGGATGCGACGTACACTTTCATCGATTCGAGACTCAGAGATCTCACCTGACTCCACTGCACTCATCAGTGTATCAAAAATCGTCTTGGCACTTTCATAACTGTGAGCTACCAATAGAATGTCACTTCCTGCTTTTACGGTTGCCAGGGCAGCGTCTTCCAACTTGAAGTTCTTCGCGATTGCTCCCATACTCAGGTCATCTGTGATGACGACACCGTCATACTTGAATTTTCCACGCAAATGTTCACCAATAATGACATTGGATAAGGAAGCCGGATGATCCGGATCAAGCTTCGGGAACAAAATGTGTGCAACCATGACCGCCTCTACCTGCTCCTTCACTGCGGCCTGGAACGGAATCCATTCAAGCTCAGCCAGTTGTTTTTCCGTTTTATTCACGACAGGCAGATCGAGATGGGAGTCCACGGACGTATCACCATGACCCGGAAAATGTTTCACTACCGGGATAATGCCTTCACTCCGCAGACCTTTCATCTCAGCAATCCCCATACGTGACACCAGTTCTGCCGAGCTGCCGAATGAACGATCTCCGATCACCGGGTTCTTCGGGTTACTGTTTACATCCAGCACAGGAGCAAAATCCACATTAAAACCCGCAAGCTGAACTTGTCTGGCCAGCAATTCCCCCATCGTTTCAGCAAGCGCGCTATCATTCGTCTCGCCTACTTTTCCACTGGAAGGAATGGATTCCACCGTCTCCGGCATACGACTGACTTTGCCGCCCTCCTGATCCACACTCATGAAGATCGGTACCGGGTTGGACTGATTCGTTTCCTTAATGGATTGCACAAACTTGGCTGTCCCCTCAAGTGTTGTTACATTGTTGGCATAGAAAATAATGCCCCCTACCTTCTGATCCGTAATCATCTGTTTGGCTTGATCATCCAGCGTTGTCCCCTGAACACCAGCGAGTATCATCTGTCCAATCTTCTCTTCCAACGTTAATGAACGGAGCTGTTCCTGTACCGGATCGGCTTCCTCCTGCACTTCTTCCTGCAGTGGAACGGTATTCTGCTCCGGCGATGAGGATGGCTGCCCTGCGTTCGTGCCAGTGTTCGAGTCCGTTGCGGAGGAAGGTTTCTGTGCTTGGCCACATGCCGATAAAAGCAGAACGATCCCCAGCAGAAGACATATCATATGCAGTGGTTTTCTCCATTTATTGTTCGAGTTGTACCTATAGTTGTACAAGGATATTCATCCTCCTTATGTAGTGTCGTCTTGGTAATCTAAAGGTTCAGGCCTAACCTTATCACAAGGTGAATGATTTTCAAAATGAGCGCTTCTGAAGATCAAATCGTTGTTCAGACACTTAAGCGGCAAAAAAAGTGGTTGCTCTGGGACCTGAGATGTGGAACTTAATGGTGTTGTGACCAGGCGCGTGTGTGATGTATGCGGACGATGGAAAGGAGTAACGGTGCAGAAAATGCTTTTCTATTGTGAATTTTTCATATGTTGAAATTATCCTTATAGGTAGATCAAAAAGCCGCCCAAAGGCGGCTCATTTGTTCGTTTTTGTTTCATTTTTCATTGTAAATCGTTGTCGTTCAGGGTTGGGTCATCTTTCGCCAAACGTTCTTACCCTTCTATTAATGGAGTGTTTGCAACACTTCCGTTGTAAATGGAATGATTTCGGATATGCGACCTTCACGAACTTTGGCAGGCCATTCGGGATCACTAAGCAGAACGCGACCCAAGGCGATCAAGTCAAATTCATTATTCTCCAGCTTCTCATTCAATAGATCCAGATGGGCATCCCCTGTTCCCTGGTTCTCGATTGCTCTATCCACAAATTCAGCTTCAAGACCTACCGATCCAACCGAAATAGCTGGTTTACCCGTTAATTTTTTCGTCCAACCCGCAAGGTTCAGCTCGGAACCTTCGAATTCCGGTAACCAGAACCGGCGTGTAGAGCAATGGAATATATCCACGCCAGCAGCACTGAGTGGTGCCAGGAATTGCTCCAATTGTTCTGGCGTCTCCACCAGACGTGCCTCATAATTCCCCATCTTCCATTGGGAGAACCGGAGCACAATTGGGAAATCAGGACCAACCTCCGCACGGCAAGCTTCAATCACTTCAACCGCAAATTGGGTTCGCCGTACCAAATCACCACCATACTTGTCCGTCCGTCGATTCGTCTGCTCCCAGAAGAATTGGTCAATCAGGTATCCATGGGCTCCGTGCAGCTCAATTCCATCAAATCCGATTCGCTTTGCATCCGCTGCCGCTTGGGCAAATGCCTGAACAAGACCTTGAATCTCATCTTCCGTTAATGGTTCACGTGATGGTTCACCTGCCATGCTAACCCCTGAAGGACTTACCGGCTCAGCTTCTGCATTAGGCAAGTCGCCGGAACGACGAGCTGTACCCACATGCCACAGTTGTGGCATGATTTTGCCACCCGCTTCATGTACTGCTTTCACGACGTTAGCCCATCCTTGCAGAGAATCTTCACCATGGAACAATGGAATACTCGCCCCACTAACGGAGGACGGATGATTAATGCCTGTACCTTCCGTAATGATAAGCCCCACTCCACCTGCTGCTCTGCGGCGGTAATATTCCACAACTTCTGGTCCAGGTACGCCCTCTGGTGAGAATCCACGTGTCATGGGTGCCATAACGATTCGGTTAGACAGTGTTAGCTTGTCCGAGGTGAAGGGTTTAAATAATGCTGAAGGTACGTTCATGGTATATTGCTCCTTTGCAATTGGAAGTATGAAACTCCGCATTTACACGAAATGCGACATGCTTTTGTATAAAGTAACAGATGTAATCCAGCTGTCTGGTTAACGTTAATTCTCTATCTATTTTATAGCTTCTTAATTTTATTTTCAAATTTTTGAAGTTGGGCGTTCATACTAATCTTATAGACAAAAAAGAGAGCTACCATATGGCAGCCCCTGTTTGAGCACACTACCGAAGCAGTCTTTCCTGCACTCTACTACATCTTCAGGTGTTTTCCCGGTCACCAATAATGTGGATGTGGCATAGTATATAATCCATAATCTTCCTTCCAATTTAATTAGCATTCACCGGGATATCACTGCGGTTCACTCGAAGTAATTTTCCTGAAGAAGTAGACAGCACATCGGGGTCCGTACCGAGACCGAAGTAGAAGTCACCTTCATTCTCTTCGAATGACTTGGCATACGTATCCTGGTTAAAGCGCAAAATCTCATTCCATGTAGTCAGATCCGTTGATTGGTAAACCCGGTTGATATACAGATTGGCACTTTGACGTGTGTACGTGAGTACATACACCTTGCCGTCCCGTAACAGTACATCCGTCGGAAGCGCCTTGGCATCTGGAAGATTAACTCGTCTTGCCTGATTAATGTCGGTCATGACATTCAAGGATTTGGGCAGCAGCTGCCCATCATTGAACACGCCTCCCGCTATATAGAGCAACTTGTTATTTAAGTTAACATTTTTACCTATTTTATTATAAGGAATTGTACCCGATTGATAAGTGAGTCCTGGCAGCATTTTGCTACCGTAGATGACAACATCCCGTTTCTCAAGCTTTTCGTTAATCTCCAGGATATTGGTTTTGTCATTCCATATTTTATTGGCTGGATACATCATGCCAGAGGCATATAACTTGCCATTAAGATGGAACATGGTATAGGCCCGGAAGCCAAAGGTATTGATCGTCGCATATTTCTGCCAAGTTTCACCTTCATTATGAGAGATTAATATGGTTGGTTTGGAGTCCGTACCCAGCGCGGCAAACATCTTGCCCTGATAAGAGGCCAAATCATATACGTGCACACCGAGTGGAAGATTACGATATTTGGTCCACACCTCTCCATCCAAACGATAGAAGTTGCCCAGTTCCCACTTCTCACTATCCGAATCATTGCCAGGGATATATAACTTGTCGTTCAGCACTCTGTAAATGTCAATCTGTTCCTCATCCACATACATCTTCGGCGATGGCATAATGCCCGAATTGCTGTTAGTCACCGATTGGGTCTTGAATTTCGCATTCGCTGTATCAAAATAAATGACTGGAATAGGGCCTGAATTCGGCGCTACGCCCAGATTGCTGCTATTTCCGTGGCCCAAATATATTTTGCCGTTGTACAGTTGCATGTCCCAGACGTTATTAGCATATGGTGTTTTGGTAAAAGGTCTGCCTAGCAGTTCGATCTTCGATGTTACATCCGGTGAACTGATCGGTGCATTCGACACCTTGGCAAGCCCACGTTCCGTCGCAGGGGGTTGACTCGTTGACGTGGTGTTTTTCGGTTTGGAGTTCCCCATAAGCATCCAGCTCATTCCTGCGACAATGGTCAAAATTACGACTGTCCATTTTGTATGTCTCTGCATGTCCGCTTCCTCCTTCATCTTTTCATGATCATTACCTTCACACCAAGATGATACAAATTGTATCTTTTCATACTATGTAAAACCACCCGTACATGCAATAAATTCCGCCCTATTTATACAAAAAAAGTAGACAATCACATCTGTTGATGTGTTGTCTACTCGTTCTTACTGCCTGTGAATGCTATTCTGCTTTCACCAGAATCTTAACCTGATTTTTCTCTTTCAACAGTGCTTCAAATCCATGCTCTACCACTTCATCCAACAAAATTCGTTTGGTCACCAGCTTGTCTGCCGGGAAGAAACCTTTATCCATCAGACTGATAACCGCCGGGAAAACATCACGATAACCAATAATGCCATTGACCGTACGTTCTTTCATGACAATCGAGTTCGGGTGAATCGGCGCTTCCTGTTCGAAAATGCTAACGATCATCAGTTCACCGCCAATGCGCGTTGAATCAATGGCTTGTTGCAATACACGGGGAACACCCGTTACTTCATAGGCTACGTTCACGCCGCCTTGAGTACGTTGATGGATCTCTTCCACTACATTAAACTGCATTGGATCAATCACAATGGCACCGAGTTCTTCGGCTTTTGCTTTCCGCTCATCCGACAACTCCACAACATAAATATCCGACGCTCCCGAAGCTTTCAGCGCTTCAATGACCAGTAGTCCGATTGGACCTGCGCCAAACACTGCTGCCGTATCGCCCACTTTCAGTTTGCTTTGGCGCACGGCGTGAAGTGCTACAGCTGAAGGTTCAACCAACGCACCTTGCTCATACGAGATTGAATCCGGTATGGCATGTACCATGTTTTCTTTAGCAGTTACATACTCGGAGAAACCTCCGCCGCCTCCAGCGAGTCCAAGGAAACCCATCTGATCGCACAGATTGTATCTGCCCTGTTTACAAGCTTCGCAGTGTCCACAGGCATAGATTGGTTCTACCACAACACGATCGCCTGCCTTGAAACGTGTAACGCCTTCCCCTACTTCAACCACCTGTCCTGAGAATTCATGCCCCATAACTATAGGTGCTTGCTCCCCTGTTAGCGGATGCGGAGCTTGAGCCGGAATGAAGATCGGACCTGCTGTATACTCGTGCAAATCACTGCCGCAGATTCCGCACCATTCCACTTTTATTTTGACCTTACCTTCTTCAGGATGAGGTTCATTAATATTTTCGAGACGTAAATCTTTGACTCCATGCCAGCGTAATGCTTTCATTTGTTTCATCTCCCAGATCATAAGTTTTGATACAATCGGAAACGTTTCCGTAAATTAAATATGTCACATTTGAGATACGCTGTCAAACATATTTCCCCATTAATATGTCTATTTCGTGATCATATCGAGTTCACTTTAGAATGCTTAACTTTAATTAAAGTTATCTTAACGGTATTGCAAACGATGCAATCCATCTTCTTAACATATATTCACGGCAAATATTATTGCAGACCGATTGAAATTTAATCAGGCCTCGGCATAAATCTGATCCTTGCAGAAGATACTTCATAACTCAAATGTTATAATCAAGATATAAAACCATCGTGAAATGCATACATATCCCGATAATTCGGAATCGTTTCCGATAAAGTGAGGTAACCATACATTGAGTAAAGAACAGAAACTTACGATCAAGGATGTGGCAGAACGTGCTGGCGTGGGCATCGCTACTGTATCCCGGGCCATCAACAATTCAGAAGGCATCAGTAGTAAAACACGGGATAAGGTGATGCAAGCTATTGAAGAACTAGGATTTGTACCCAACACCTCCGCACAGAGTCTGAAAATCCGGCAAACCCACCAGATTGCACTCGTTGTACCCGACATACGTAACGCCATCATTCCGGAAATTTCCTGGTCAGTGGAGCAAACGGCGAAGCAGCATGGATACCATGTTGTGCAGATCAATACAGCGGGCAATGCTCGAACCGAACTGGAAACCATTCGCAATGTAAAAAAACTGCATGTGGATGGACTGATCTTCATGCCCCTGGCTTATCCCAAAACGTTGCCCGGACTCATTGATAAAGCCCCTCTCCCCATCTCCATGATTAATTACGGGAAGAAACTGGAACCGGGCATGAAGGCAGATATCGTCTCTTTGTCTCAACCAGAAGGCAAATTGGTGATGGAACATCTGTTCAAAATCGGCCGGACTCGAATCGCATATGCCGGAGCTCCGAAGGACATTATTGAAGAACGCTTCCGCGCTTATGAGCAAGCCGTAGGCCATGTGGATATCTCTCTTGTATATTTTGGTGAGGACTTTTCACTGAACACCGGCGCCAATGCTGCAGATTATTTCTATGGTCTTACGCATATGCCAGATGCAGTCTATGCCATTAATGACATGGTCGCCATCGGATTGGTTAATCGCTTCAAGGAGTTAGGGATTCGTGTACCCGAGGATGTGGCTGTGGTAGGCGTGGATAATAATCAATGGACCACTGTCTCGTCTCCACAGATTAGTTCTGTGTCCATCATGGGGGAAGAAGTTGCCAGGCTCGCTACCGAGTTATTGTTAAAACGAATTCGGGAGATGAACACGACCGATTACGAGCACATTCAATTTGAACCGCGCTTAATTGTTCGTGAATCAAGTGTTACCACGATCCGTTCTTCTTCGCCAGGACCGCACACGTAAACTTGGTGAGTGGGATGGAATACTTTACGGCTACGGCTGTGGCAATCTCTTCAGTTCTTCTTCTATACGGATACATTAAAAAGGTGTTGCTCAGGGATAATCCGATCCTGGCAACACCTTAATTGTCGTTGAGTTCATATATTTATAACTGATGTGCCGTTATTCAGCACACATTTATTCTAAGGAAGCAGTTGCCTGATCGGTGTTCCCTTCAGAAACATCTCTACGTTCTCCACGGTGTGATTATAATAGATCTCATAATTGCCACGAGTCACATAACCCAGATGCGGTGTTGCCAGGACGTTGGGCAATGTTCGCATCACATGGTTAACCGGTAACGGTTCCTGCTCATATACATCCAGACCTGCACCAGCAATCACACCACTCTGCAACGCCTCCACCATAGCTTCCTGATCGACAATGCCCGCTCGCGACGTATTGATGAATAGCGCACTAGATTTCATTTGTTGAAATTCAGCTTGTCCGATCAGATTACGCGTACGATCACTTAATACCAGATGAATGGATACGATGTCGCTCTGTGCAAGGAGTTGCTCCTTGGTCTCGGACCAGATCACTCCATGTTTTTCGGCTTTTTCTGGTGTCAGATTCTCGCTCCAGGCGATCACATTCATGCCGAATGCTTGTGCGATCTCAGCCATACGAGTACCTATTTTGCCCAAACCGAGTAATCCAAGTGTTCTTCCATGCAGATCCAATCCTAATGTGCTCTGCCAGTTTCGATTGGAGCGAAGTGCATTATTTTCTGTAACCAGCTGTCTGGACAGTCCCAGAATAAGAGCCCAGGTAAGTTCTGTTGGTGGATTGGAGCTTCCCTCCGTTCCACACACAATGACTCCGTGCTGCTCTGCAGCCCTGAGGTCTATGGACGCATTGCGCATACCGCTTGAAATCAGAAGTTTTAGCCGGGGGAGCTGAGAAATGACCTTCTCCGGAAACGGTGTACGTTCCCGCATAAGGACCACCATATCGAAATCCTGCAATTCCTGAAAGACTTTCTCTTCTGAGCCCATATAGTTATTGAATGTCTGAATCTCCACCCGATCCATCAACGGACTCCAGTCCGCTGACGTCAGCGCAACGTTCTGATAGTCATCCAAAACGGCACAGCGCAACTTCGCATTCATTCCTGATCTCCTCCTTTATCTGCTCAATTCTTGTCTATATAAATTAAACTAAAGAATATTTACACTGGTCACTCCAATGACAGAACAACCTTCTGATCGCTGTTATCCCCAGATTTTCTTCGATTCCTTTTTATAAAGGAAAAATCCGGGGATAAGCTTATGCTTCCGATGTAGCTTTCTTCCAGAAAGCTTTTAGGCGAACGCTCCGCTTCCTCAGCTTATTTCTGTCCTCTCCGTTTTGTGTAAATGTTAAGTTCAATTTATATATATTGTAGCAACTCCGCATCACTTTCAAAAGTATCATTCCGATTACTGTAACAAAGATAGTGTAACCTGGATGCTCTGCTCTACAAACAAGCGGTCCGGTCCTGATTTCATCAATACAGTTAATCCAATCATGGATACAACCAGAGACTGTGCGACCGCACTCGCGTTCATGTCAGTAGACAACTCCCCGCTCTGTTGCCCTCGTTCTATCGTTTCTTTGAAAAGAACACCCAGATACATCTGATGCTCCCGTGTAAGGACAGCGAATTTGGGATCATGTGGAGCCAGCTCAACCATCGTATTAATGCAAAAACAGCCGTGACTGGGCTCGTTTATACTTCCCTCTGCTCCTATATGTTCAAACAATCCACGAAAGGCTTCCCGCACGGAGGAGCCCTGTTGAAGTCTGGCTCTGACTTGAGCCGCATGCTGAGTGGTATACCGTCGAAGCGTTGTTTCGAATAATTCCTTTTTATCCCCAAAGGCTGCATACAGACTGGGACGTTGAATGCCCATTGCAGTCGTCAAATCACTCAAAGATGCCGCCTCGAACCCCTTATCCCAAAACGTGTGCATCGCTGCATCGAGTGCTTTATCCGTATCAAATTCCCGTTGTCTAACCACACAGTCCACCTCTTTATGTATCGATCAGTATTTATTATATTGTAATCTCATCCCAAGTAAGAAGTCAAAGCTAATTAATACAGAAGTAAATTTTTCCAGATACACAGCGTGATTCAATGAATTTTAAAACTCACTAAATCTCAGTTGACAGAATTCAAGCAAATAAAGTATGGTTATGCGGAAACATATCATACCAATCAGTACATAACAGAAAGGTGAAATCCATTTATGCAAACTTCTTCTTCAGATGCACAGTTATCCAACCAAGATCGTCCCGCTATGTCACGGTTAGTTGCTCTACTCTTTGCCGTGTGCAGCGGACTCGCGGTAGCCAATATCTATTATGCTCAGCCTTTGCTGGACTCCATTGCCCAGGAGTTCGGTATCTCTACATCATCCATAGGCATTGTCATCACAGTAACTCAAATATGTTATGCCCTGGGGCTGTTCCTTCTCGTTCCACTTGGTGACCTCTTAAATCGCCGTAAGCTGATCATCATTCAAATGCTCTTATCCGTGCTTGCACTGATTCTCGTAGGAACTGCACAGTCCAGTTCCCTTTTATTCATGGGGATGGCGGTCGTTGGTTTATTAGCCGTCATTACGCAAACATTGGTTGCCTTTGCTGCATACTTGGCAGCCCCTTCAGAACGTGGCCGCATTGTCGGACAGGTAACCAGCGGAATCGTCATCGGCATTTTACTTGCACGAACGGTTGCAGGTACGCTGAACGATTGGCTCGGCTGGAGATCGGTATATCTCTTCTCTGCCAGCCTTACATTACTCGGAATTGTCGCCTTATTTTTTGTTCTCCCAAGGCAACAATCCCCACAAGTAAAACAAAGCTATATCCAATTACTCGGCTCCGTCTTGCAACTGTACCGTGAGTTGCGTGTGTTACGAGTACGAGGTGTGCTGGCCATGCTGATTTTTACAGCCTTCAGCATCTTGTGGACTTCCATGGTACTGCCACTAAGTAGCCCTCCACTGTCCCTGTCTCATACGGTCATAGGTGCATTTGGTCTCGCAGGAGCGGCTGGAGCACTGGCTGCTGCCCGTGCAGGTAAACTCGCCGATAGGGGCCTTGGGCAAAAAACAACCGGCGTCTCTCTTGTCATTCTGCTCTTGTCCTGGCTGCCCATCGGTTATGTCCATCACTCTTTGTGGTTCCTGATCCTGGGTGTTATCCTACTCGATCTCGCCGTGCAGGCCGTACATGTTACCAACCAGAGCCTGATCTACGAAGTTCGCCCCGAAGCACAGAGCCGCCTGACGGCAGCTTATATGATCTTTTATTCCATCGGCAGTGCAACCGGCTCCATCGTTTCTACCCAAGTGTATGCATGGGCGGGCTGGACAGCTGTATGCTGGTTAGGTGCGGGTGTTAGTGCAACCGCACTTCTGTTCTGGATGATCGATCGTTATATGCATCGGAATCTGTAACTTTGAGTTAGTCCAGTTTATTCCACACCACAATAAAGAGGGTTGCTAACGGACCAAATAACAGGGAAATCAGAAACCAGTTCAGACCACTTCTGTTTTTTCCCTGTGCCAGTCCGGCATTAATCAAGGCAAGGGTGCCCCAACCTACATAAAATTCATTATCCATCAAACGTTTTCTCTCCTTTATCCGTTTAATTCCGGCTGCTGCTCAAGTATCTCTTTGAGTTTACGATTGCGACTCTCCAGAAATGCCAGAGTCGCTCCGTTGCCCAACCCAGCAATCCAAGTGGCGCCTCAAACCGCAGCGTATCTCTCATGCAAGTCAGCTGTTCTCCGCATACGCTAAAATGATGTTCATGCCGCATGCTCTTGAAAGTCCCTTTCTCCATCTGATCCACAAAGAGGAAAGGTCGTTCAAACTGCACGATTCGGGACTTCAGCTTCTGTCTGACACCAAAATGAGTAGCCTGAAATGTAACTGTATCCCCTGCTCCAATTCTTCCTGTGGTTACTCCTGCGACTGCTCGCTCTCTCGTATGTTTCCAGACGGTCTGAGTATGTACATCAATATCCCGGGCAGCGTCAAAGCACCGTTCAATCGAGGCATGTATCGTAATCTCGGTTTTCACTTCAATCATGCGATCGCTCCTATAAAGTCAAAATAAAGTCTTTGCAAAGTATACGCTTGCTTCCTTGGTCGAACAACACATCAAGGATGATATAACAAAAAACGGGTCCCCTGTCTTAGTACAGGAAACCCGTCTTACTTGTATTGGTAGAATAGCAATGACTATCGATCTTAAATAAGTAATTCATCAATGGCAAGCGTACGCTCTTTGGAGAGATCACGATATTCTTCAGACTCCACTTTGATGAGCGGTTTGAAAATATCAGATGTATTGTTCATGACAATAACACCTTTTTCTCCATTGCTCAGCAGCACCTGTTTGCCGATGAAATTAGGAAGTAAATGTTGCATCAATGCCTGAACCGGCTTTTCATTCAATTTACCAAATCCCATGGCATAGATATCTCTAAGGTTGTTGATCAGGTTTGGATTGCTTCCTCCGTGGTTGCCGGATCTCATGCCGATGTAGATATCGGCCACAGATACAATCTGGGTGTACGGATGAATCTCACCTTTCTCAAGCTGCATCGGATAACCAGACCCATCTTCCCGCTCGTGATGCTGTAGAGCAACCAGTGCTGTCGCTTCATCTGTCATCGAATTTTTGATAATTTCATGACCATATATGGTGTGACGCTGCATTTCAAGCTGCTCGTCTGCTGTCAACGGTTCTGTTTTGTTCCGAATCCGGTGGGATACTTTGCACTTTCCAATGTCATGCAGATAGCCACCACGACTAATCTGATAACTTTCCTTCTGAGAATATCCAAGCCAGTTCGCGAGATAGAAGGACAACAATCCTACCTGGATTGAATGTGTATAGTTATTGACGTCATCCCGCTCCAGCATCATCAGGAGATGAACCACATCTTTCTGCTCATCCAGTCCCTCAACCATCGGCTGCAGTGCGTCATCCACCATGGTGGCGTTGAACTTGCCAACGGTCAGAGCTTCGAGAAAAGCATTTTGATAATTATGTACTGTCTGAATAAATTGGGACTTCAGCTCTTCTTCAGGCGGTTCTTCCTTCGTACTTATCCCGGAAGCATGCTTTGCGGCTGCAGCAAAAAATTCTGCTTCAGTGATTTCCTCTTCGCGTGATTCAATATCTACATAATCTACACGGTGCTGCATAAGCAAGGAGATATCCTCACCTTTGATCACAGTTCCCTTCCCGAGAACGTGTAACCCTGCATCGCTGAATGTATCCGCAGTCAGACGGTCTCCGTCTTGCAGGTTCATAATATGGATTCTCAAATCGGTATTCCCCCTGAACAATTCATTATAGTAACAGCACCCAATGGATCGGGTCCACAAAAATACCTATACTTCTTTATATCGTTATAATTCTTCATTTCATACATAGTTCAAACGACCTTAATCGCAAAGGTAAATACGAACATATAAGACTTTGTCCTCACTCTTGCATCCAAATAGTCCCGGTTTTGAACATGTAGACACTTTTTGGTGTCTAACGGCGGGTCAGAGTAAGCAAAAGAAGTTCAAACTCTTCCGTTTGAACTTCTTACAACATCCTGAATTAGATTTTGATCGAACCCAGACTTGCCCCTTTTACAAATAAACGTTCAATGCTCTTCTCCACCGAAGGATCGGGAATCAGCGGCGGTGCCTGGTGAGGTTTGGTACGAGCATCAATAATAACCTGATCACAGCCCCAGTGTTTGTGGTCATATCCGCTATTAACTCCATACATGTCATGTGAAGGGTTGCTGCGGGTAAACGTTACCCACAAGAAGTTGCTGAGGTTAGCACTCAGGAACGAACTGTCATCACAGAGAATGATCATCGGACAAGAGTCCAGACCTCCCTGCTCTTTCAATAGAGATGTGAATGCCTGCATCTCCTGTGCTGTATCCGCATAACTTGTGAAGGCCGATGTCTGGATCGAAACAATGCCCGGCATTATAAGCTGCGGATTCTCATAACCACGAATGTTTTTCAAAGACTCTGGCACATCCGTGCACAGGTCCCGAACCTTGTCGCCATACGCTGCAAAAACGACCTTGCTGCCGCTGTTCAGCCCTGTACCCGAGTAATCCAGTGTATCAATCGTTGTATGGGTATGGAAATGAATATCCCGCTGCATATTCATACGCTCCAAGATATAGGTCAGGAATTCAACTTCCTTATGAGTATCCAAAGGCTGCTGATCCTCAGCAGTAATGAACATGTACTTCGCCAGACTGAGCTGACCCGTACCCAAAATGCGATTGGCAATCGTAAGCAACTCTGTCGGCTGCTTCACGGCCTGATAAGGCGTGTAACGTTCACTACCAATAGCGAACAGCAACGGATGCACTCCGGCTGCATCGACCGCATGCACTTCTTTGACGCCCGGAATCTCCTGTTTGATCGCGTCCCCTGTAATCTCATGTATCAAATCACCAAACGCCGTATCCTCTTGCGGTGGACGACCCACAACCGTAAACGGCCAGATGGCATTAGGTTTGGCATAGACTTTATGCACTCGCATTAGCGGGAATTCATGCGTCAGGCTGTAGTATCCCAAGTGATCACCAAACGGGCCTTCAGGCTTCGTCTCGCCTGGGTAGATATCACCCGTAATGACAAAATCGGCATCATTGCTGATGCAATATCCATCCTTGTAACTGTACCGGAAGCGACGTCCTGCGAGCAGGCCGGCAAATGTCATCTCACTGAGCCCTTCAGGCAAAGGCATAACCGCTGAGAGTGTATGTGCCGGTGGACCCCCGATGAAAATACTGACTTTCAGTGGTTCTCCCTTTTTGACCGCTTTGGCTTGATGTATACCAATTCCGCGATGAATCTGATAGTGCAATCCAATTTCCTTGTTCATTTCAAAATCATTGCCGTCCAGTTGAACCCGGTACATCCCCAAGTTTGAATTCATAATTCCTGGTTTATCCGGGTCTTCCGAATAAACCTGTGGTAGCGTTACAAATGCTCCACCATCCATCGGCCAGTGCTTGATGAGTGGCAGGTCCGAGAGTTGAATCTCTTGGGCCGACACGGGGAGGCTTATAGACTTCTGCTTTGGCAGCGCCTGCCACGCAGCTAGACCTGTGCGGACATGCTGAAATGGCGTCTTAAGCGCCTTCATGGGGTCGTCACGAACAGCCATGACCCGTTGTACGCCTTCCAGCGTACCGCGGAACATGAATTTGCTTCGTTCCACCGTGCCGAACAGATTCGATACAGCCTGGAACTTTGAGCCTTTTACATTTTCGAATAACAACGCCGGGCCTTTAGCCTCGTGCACTTTCATGTGGATCGCTGCCATCTCCAGATGTGGATCAACCTCTTCTTTGACCCGAATCAAATGACCGTGCTGCTCCAGATCGTTAATACAATCTTCCATATTGCGATATTTCATTGGATGGCTCCATTCTGTGTATGATAAATTGATTAAGTTCATAGATTCACATAACGTCTCTTCTATTTTATCAAATGATCCACTGCTAAACAAAACTATATGTGAAATTTTGTCGCGAATACAGATATCAAAAAAAGCAATATGGAAGCAATCTGAATCCTGAACGTACAGGGACCGATTGTTTCCATATTGCTACTCTCTATTCTGGTTTGCCTTAAGGTGTAATGACCGATCTGGGGATCGTGACAATAAACTGCGTACCTTTTCCTACTTCGCTCTCTACATCAATTGTACATTGATGCAATTTCAAAATTTTAATCACAATGGACAACCCTAAGCCATTACCTCGAAGCGAACTGCTTCGCGCTTTGTCCACCATATAGAATCGATTAAAGATATACGGAAGAGCTTCCTCAGGAATTCCTTGTCCAGAATCTCTAATCAATACCTTCACGAATGAAGATGACGTCTCAATCTCCACATGAATGGTACCCTTAAAACCGGTGTATTTGATCGCATTGTTTATTAAATTCTGCCAGACCTGATCAAACAAATCTTTGTCCACTGTGATCTCGCAGGGCAACAAATCCAATTCGATCTGTATGTCCTTCTGCGCCCACTGCGGCTCCGCCAGTAAGATCGCCCTTCTTAATTGTTCATCTACCTGGAATGTGGTGAAATGAACCGGATGATGCTCCGAATCCAGTGAGGCTAGCCGAAGCAGATTATCACTGAGCCTCGATAAGCGCAGCGTTTCCTCATAGATAATATCCAAATGCTCTTTCTGCTCTTCTAATGGAATAACACCATCTTGTAGTGCTCTGGTAAATCCCCTTATCGAAGTGAGCGGAGACTGCATCTCATGAGAGACGTTGCTGACAAAGTCATCACGAACAGAATCGATTTTTTGCAACTCACTGGCCATATGATTAAAGCTCTCCATCAGTTCCCCAAACTCATCCTGATTATTATGTTTCAAGCGGACCGACAGGTCCCCTGAGGACATCTCCTTCGCTGCAACGGTTAACCTCTTAATTGGTTTCACAATGTACCCGGACATGAACAGGATTAATAAGCTACCAATGACCAGAACCGTTAACAGTGAGGTTAAGAGCGTGTTTCGCAGTGTATGAAAAAGAGAGGAGAAATCGCTTTGAATCAGAAATGCGCCTATCCCCTCGTTTGTTCCAGGGACACCTATGGTCGCCATTCCATCTTTACTGGACATAAACATTGCATCGGTTGTACCCGCCTCAAATAACGAATGAACTTTGTCCTCTGGCAAGGAAGATAATACTTCACTTTGTTCATTCACGGGAATGATATTCAAGCCGTAGCGCGCAAAGATATCCAAGCTTGATTTCACTTTTTCCGGATCATCGATCAGGTTAATCAGTGTAACGAGGTCTTCAGTAAAGGTAACCATAAAACGATTCGGTGTCTTTTCCTGGGATCCGTTATTTAACATAAAGGAGAGAATCAAACTCACCAGAACAATCCCGATAAAAGTAGCTACGATTCGAAGTCGCAGGCTTTTCCTCAATATTTTCATGCCCGCTCCAGGCGATATCCAAGTCCTCTTACCGTTGAGATCACTAGCTGAGGAACATGTTCAAGACGTTCCCTTAACCGTTTGATATGTACATCAACCGTACGCTCATCTCCCTCGTAATCGATGCCCCATATATCATCGATAAGCTGTGTACGTGTGAATATTTTCCCTGGCGAACTCGCCAGAGAAAATAACAATTCACATTCCTTCTTTTTCAATTCGATAGTTTGTCCGTCCGCAACAACCATCAGATTGCCCAAATCAATCGTTACACCGCTGATCTGAATCATGTTCGATGAACTTTTGTTATATCGTTTCAATAACGATTTTACACGCAAGATTAACTCTACCGGATCAAACGGTTTAACCAGGTAATCGTCTGAGCCTGCATTAAATCCTCTGACTTTGTCCTTGGATTCTCCTTTGGCAGTTACCATGAGAATCGGGATATCCAGATAAGACCGGATGTCTTCCGTCAGTTCAATGCCGTCTATTCGCGGCATCATCACATCCACAATCGCCAGATCGATTTTCGTATGAGAGAGGATATCTAACGCCTCTTGACCGTCTGGTGCTTCCAACACGGAAAATTGATTCTTTTCAAGATAGATTCGGATTAATTTGCGGATATGGGAATCATCGTCCACCACGAGAATTGTGTTCATGTAGCCATTATCCTTTCCGCAATTGGTTTTATTCGTATCGCAAGGATTCCATCGGGTCCAGCTTCGCGGCTTTTGATGAAGGCATCAAACCTGCAACGATACTAATCGCTGTACTTACCACGATCCCGAACAAGATATAATATCCCGAGAGATTAATGAGTTTTGCTCCAAACGCATTGTCCAATAGAATATTTAATCCATAACTAATGATCACTGCAAAGATTACCGCAATAATACCACTAAATACGCCTAATAAGGCAGATTCGGAGAAGAATATTCGCTTGATATCCTTTTTTCTTGCTCCAATCGCACGAAGAATTCCGATCTCCTTCGTCCGTTCCACGACACTAATATAGAGTACAACCAATATCATGATACCGGATACGATCAACGAAATGCCCGCAATACCAGCGAGTACAATTGAAGCCATACTTACATATGTTGTGATATTCTCCATGACCTTGGCCATTTGGGAGCCTGCGAAGCCAGCGTCAACAGCAGCTTCATTGATATCATTTACATATTTCATATCGGTTGCATAGGCGTTAACCTGAATCGGTCCAATCGTTATTCCTTTGTCCGTATACATTTGCTCCAGCGTCTCTGATGAGATGTATCCCGGAGATTGTTGCATTGGAGATCGTTGATCTGCCACTTCATAGATCCCTGAAATCGTTACTTCTTTCTCCAAAGTTACTGGTTTATTATTGCCATCCATCTCGTTGATATATAGAAACACGGACTTGCCGATCATGGATTCAGCTTGGTCATTTCCACTTAATTGTTTCGCCGTATCGAGGGGTAACAACATCTCATTTGCTACCGGCAGAACACCCGTTGTCATCAATGCTGGATCAAAAGCATCCGTTAACGTTGTTAACTGCGTGAGTCCCACACTTTGTTCTTCATTCACCATAGTTGATTTGCCTGTAATGGTCGTGATCGTCTCTACATGATCCACATTAGGGAAATTACGAATCGTCTCAATATCAGCTTCGGTGAACGGTTCACCTGGTGCCATCAAGGCCTCGGGGCCTTGCATGTCCTTGGCTTCTTCACTCGGCTTTGTTATATCCACAAGCAAAGGGTCCATACTTGAATTGATTTCGTCATTCATATACGTCGTTATCCCATTACCCAAGGAGAGCATCAGGAGTACACTTAATATACCTATAGATCCACCCAATGCTACCAATACATTACGCTTAGCGTTGAGTTTCATATTTTTAAGTGCCATCTTGAATGAAGCAAGCAGGCCTAGACTCCGGGAAGAATCCTGACCACTCTCGTAAACAGCCGTAGAAGGATCTTTCAGGTGAATATCGTCACTAATGCGCCCCTCTTCAACCTTCACAATACGTGTACCCGAGTCAGCGACTTTCTGCGAGTGAGTTACGGCAATCACCAGCATTCCCTTTTTGGCTATACTGTCGAGCAAAGCCAAAATTTGATCTCCGTTCTCCTTATCCAGAGCACCCGTTGGCTCATCAGCCAAAATAATATCGGGATTGTTGGATAAAGCGCGTGCGATGGAAACCCGTTGCTTCTGCCCCCCGGATAACTGGTTGGGACGTTTGTTCAGATGATCTTTCAGTCCCACTTCTGTCAAAATATCAACAGCACGTTTATTGCGATCCTTCTCATTTGTATCCGTCATTTGCATTGCAATCGTAACATTTTCGAGGACGGACAGATGCGGGATCAGATTGAAATTTTGAAAGACAAAGCCGATATTATTCTTCCGATAATCATCCATTTCCTTCTCGGTCATGGCACTTAAGTTCTTGCCACGAACAATTACATCCCCTTCATAATCGGAGTCCATTCCACCAATGATATTCATCAGTGTTGACTTACCGCAACCAGATTCGCCAAGGATGGAGACAAATTCCCCCGTCTCAAAGCTCAGGTTCAAACCGTGGAGTACCGGAACTCTTTCTTTTCCATATAAGGTGTATGATTTCTTCACATTTTTAACTTCTAGTATTTTCATGGGGGTCTCTTCCTCTCCTGAATCATGCACGATATCTATCTATTTGATGTTTCATATCGTAACAAATCATTGTGAACTGATAATGAACTGAACTATCATCCTATATGTAAAAAAACACCTACACTTATTTGAAATGAATGAATCATTCCAAGTAAGTGTAGGTCTCCAGAAGTTTTATTAGATTAATCCGGCTTTTGCAAGCAGTCTTTTCACAATCGACTCTGCCGCCCATTCCTGCAACTCTAGCGCTGTCGCTACCTCTTAAAATTAAATTCCCTCAACAATCCGCTTGGCTCTAACCTTCACCTCACGGTAAAGTTCATCCTCATCGATCGTGAGCAGCTTTCTGCCTCTCATGAGGATCTGACCATTCACTATCGTGGTGTCCACATCCGCCCCATTTACACTGTATGCCAGTAACGACTCTACCTCATGTACAGGTTGAAGATGTGGTTTCGCCAGATCGATCAGGATTAGATCGGCTTTGCGCCCCGCTTCCAGCACCCCCACTTCATGCTGGAGTGCAAGCAAACTCGCACTTCCGCGTGTTGCCATGCGCAGAACGTCCTTGGCTGGCAGGCGGGTGGGGTCGGCGTAGTCCAGCTTTTGCAGCCAGGTTGCGGCTTTGATCTCCTCGAACATATCCACGGTTGTAGCACTTCCCGCTCCATCCGTTCCGATTCCAACATTGATCCCCTGTGCGATCATCTCCGTAATAGGAGCAATTCCACACCCCAGCTTCAGATTGCTGACCGGATTGTGTGCTACACCGCCGCGCATACCCTTTAATCTGCCGATGTCCCTTTGATTAAGGTGTACGCCATGCGCAAGCAAGACATGTGCCTGTTCGAACATACCCGCCTCTTCCAAATACTCTGTCGGTGTCATGCCATAGCGCTCGCGAATCTTCACGACTTCTTCCTTCGTCTCAGCCAGATGAATATGCAGCGGGATATCCTCCGCGACAGCCAGAGCAATGACTTCACGTAGCGGCTCTACAGGACATGTGTAGGGTGAGTGGGGTCCATACATGGTTGTAATTCGCCCATCGGCCGCTCCAGACCAGCGTTGCACAAGATCAATCGCCTCCTGCAACCTGCGTCCCCCATCATCCTCCATAAATACCATCCCGCGTGTAAGCGATGCCCGGATACCCGTATGCTTAACAGCTTCCGCAATCTCGTTCATATGAATGTACATATCTGCAAAGGCAGTGGTACCCGAACGGATCATCTCAGCGATGGATAGCTTGGCACCCCAATAGATGTCTTCCGGGTTCATCCGTGCTTCGGCAGGCAGCATTTTGCGTTCAAGCCAGTCCATCAACTTCAGATCATCCGAGAATCCCCGGAGAAGGCTCATCGGTGTATGCTGGTGGGCATTAATCAGCCCCGGCATGGCGATCTTATTGCAGCCATCAATAATCTCATCTTGCGGTTGAGGCAGAATGTGGTCAGCAATCTGCGTAATACGATCTCCTTCAACACGAATATCCCCCGTAAAGGGGGCATTGGCATCTTTCATCGTCAGGATGGTCGCTTGTTGAATCAATATGCTCATGTTATTCACGGCTCCTCTGGATTGGTTATCGTTCCTTCCATATCCGAGGGTAAGCCTTTACGTAACGGCAAGGTCAAGTCATTTTAATTTTTGGATCGTCATTTTTCTGAATGTTTGGATAAAAGGTTTGGGGTCGATTTCGACCATATATGGATATACTCCTGTGCTCGTGTGCAGATAGAAAAATCCACCTTCATCGCCCATTCGCCGAAATGACATGTCAAACACTTCCGTGATGTTGAACTCACGGTATTTGGTCACGATTTTATCTGAATACAGAATCATGGAGCGGGCATTTATCTCAATCTCTTGGGCGAGACCCGTCACTTCTCTCTGTACTTTGTAATAAGGCAATACAGCAACACAGTTCATGATCTCCCTCCATTCATGCCATGATTATTGTTCCATCATAGCAGATTGGAGGGTACCAGCAAAAGAACATGAAACTAGGTGATCTTGGTCGACACCTTTAGTGGCGTATGAAGTGCATCCTGAATGTCCTGCAAAGAGAGACATTGTTCAATATGAAACACACCATGAGGCAACTCTGTTTTATACACACGTTCTGCCACGGCTGCAGCTACCGCTGCTGTTGCATCTGCTTCCTTTGCGCCAACCAGTAGTTGTTCAACGCGGACTTGTTCACCATTTTCCCAACCTACGGCATCAACCTTGACCGCATACATTGGCTCTCCTCCGGGAATAAGGCCAAATGCCTTGACTGTTCCATTCCGAATAGACGGGATGCGGAGCAAAGAAAACAACCCTACACTTTTGGAGAACGCCATGGAACTTGTAATCCAACGTGAGTCCAGACATAGTCTGGTAGATACGGTTGGAATACGCAACGTTCGGGCAACCACATGCTGATCCGAAAAGTTAAATCGGTACGCCTTCCGGTGCCCCAGTTCTGCTCCAAAATCAATCCTTTTGCCATCTCCGAAACTTTGTACCTCAGCAGGTTTGCCTTTTTGCATCACTTGGTAGGTGGCATTCATCTGATCAACGGTCCACTCCACGGCAGCTTTTCCGTGCTTCTCGCCAAGTCCCAGCATCACGGTAATATCTGCTTCCTCTACCTGATCCATATGCATGGTCGCTTCGCGTACAAGCAGATTAGTCACTCCCGGTGATAACCCAACGCTGAGTATCGCGGTCGATTTGGAACGTTGCATTGTGGTATGCAGCTGTTCAACCTGGGCGAGAAAATCATATTTTGCAGAAATATCAATATAATCGGTTCCGGCTTGTGCACAGGATTCTACGAACCGGGTATCGCTCTGATCGACACACATGATGACCAGCTTCACAGACCGTAACATGGACGGCTCCACAGGTTTTGTTACATCCAGTTGAAGCGGTAGCACAGCACCACCTGTAGATCTGCTGAATTCTTCCGCACGGTTCAAGCGCGTACCCGCTGCCCATACTTTACCCGGGAACAATTTCCCCAGCTGAGTACATATCATCTGTCCTACTTGACCATAACCGCCAACCACCCAGATCTGATCTTTCACAGACTTCACGTTAGTTTCGAATTGCATAATATCCCTCCACCCAGAACGCCCCGAAGTAACGTGTAATATGTGAGAAACCGCATTCGGTCAGTAGCTGAGTCATCTCTTCAGAGCATATGGGATCGGATTCACGGCCCAAGGAAGCAGCAAAGCGCTCCCACTCTTCCGGAAGGACACCTGCACTCAACATGTGATCCTTCCATGCTTGCATCATGATTGGATGTGCAGGTGAACGAAGATCGGCATTGACAGCCGCAATGATTAGTGGTGCACCCGGTTTAAGTCTCGCTGCAAGGCTGGTCAGAAACGTTCTCTTGGCATCCATCCCCTGAAGGAAATGCAACATGAGCATGCTCGTCGCCCCATCATATACAATATCCTCTGGCAATTCTTCAACCGTGACAGGTTGCAGCTTCACTCTGGAACCGATGCCTGCTTCCGCGACTCGTTTCTCAGCAAGTTGCAGCATGGGCTGTGAAGGATCTACTCCAGTTAATGTCCACTCAGCATGGCGTGATCCAAGCAGAGCTATCTCTTTTCCCCCTCCTGCTCCGGCTACAAGTATATGAATATCGTTGTTATTCGCAAACGATGCTGCAAGCAGCCGTTCCATTAGATCATGCATATGAGAATAACCCGGAATTTTCAGGGCTATCGATTGTTCGTAACGATGAACATCTGCCGTTTCCCAGCTCATCGGTGATGGATTGTGATTCATGGACACCGCACTCCTCTTGAATTGAAGTTAGACTTGACTCGTTGTTCGTCTAATTTCATTATAGAAGGATACGCCGAACCTACAATCCCAGAACATTGGGATATGCGCACAGAGAGAGGAGATATCTTGTTGACATCACGTATTGATCGGAACCACAGACTTATCACTTCTCTTGAAAAAGGAACCTGGACCTCACGTACCTACCGGGAAGCTGTTCTCAAGCAGATCCATTCGGTTATACCTTACGACGCATACTGTTTCACCACCGTTGATCCTCTGACTCTTCTCTCCACAGGAGCCGTGACAGAAGACGGCATTGAAGCCATTCATGATCGGTTATTCATCAATGAATACATGGAAGAAGATATTCATAAATACGCTGAATTAATTCGCAGCGGTGAACATACAGCTACACTCCACACATCCATGAACGTACAGCCTGAACAAAGCCCACGTTATATCAACATTCTTCAGCCAGCGGGGTTCGGTGATGAACTGCGCGCTGTATTGGTCAGTGGAGACGTTTGTTGGGGATACCTGACCCTGTATCGTAAGACCGAGAGTTCTTTTTTTACAGAAGAGGAACGGTTGCTGATTCAGACCTGGACTGCTTCTATTGCATCGATGCTGCGGTCCACAAGTCTGACTCTTATCGATGAGATCACGAGTGGAAGTCCTGAGGAACCAGGCATTTTGATCACCTCAGACACGTTCCAGCTCTTATCCCTGAACGCCCCGGCTCAATATTGGCTGTCCCAGTTACGTATGCTGGAACATGTAGGGCCAGACGTCCTGCCCCGTCCGGTACGTGCAGTGAGTTCCCACTTGCAGCGCAAGAATCAGGCAGAACGGGCTGACGATAATCAGATCGCTCCCGACTCCCCCTCCAAAGTCTGCATCCAACTTCCGGATGGGCGTTACCTCATACTTCATGCCAGTCTCATGCAACAGCTTACGGGACCGGATCAGATTGCTATCCGTTTGGAGCAGGCGATGCCGCAGGATTTGCTGCCCTTGCTCGCCGAAAGCCATGGATTATCCAGTCGAGAGCGGGAACTGCTCGGATATGTGCTTCGTAGCTATTCATCCAAGGAAATTGCTGCTGTGATGCATATTTCTGTCTACACCGTTCAGGATCACTTGAAATCCATTTTCGCCAAAACCAAGGTATCCTCGCGTCGCGAACTCATCTGGTATTTCGTTTCCCGTTTCCAGCTGTCAGATGAGCCGGCAATATGACATGACAGATGAACAACGTCTCAACACACTCCGAGTAATAAAAATCTACATCGTTTCTTAAATACAGCAAAAAAGAAGCCAATCCTCAATGGATCGGCTTCTTTCTTAGGCTTTGGCTACGTATAACACGTTCGTTTTGCTAAGTATATTCACGATACCGTGATCACGTCCATATCATATCCTACGACTTTGCAGGTTTCCGAGAAGGTTTAGATGAGGTAGATTTTTTATTCTTTTTCTTACTCACTTCCACAATCACTGGCTCCTGCGGGTGTTCCACCGGGTACATTTTGCGGAACAATAATGTCTGTAGTACCAGGAACGAACCTCCAACCGTCCAGTAGAGCGGCATGGCTGCCGGGGCTGAAAGAGAAAAGAATGCCATCATCAATGGGGAGAGATACCCCATAATGGCGAACTGTTTTCGCTGCTCAGGCGCCATGTTGGCTTGTGATACCTTAGCTTGAATCAGATAAATGACCGCAACCACCACAGCGAGTACATAGTCCGGTGCTCCCAATTTGAACCAAAGGAACGAATGGGAAGACAGTTCCGGTGTAAGTCGGATAGCCGTGTAGATACCTGAAAGTATAGGCAACTGAATGAGCATCGGCAAGCAACCAATATTCAGCGGATTGAACTTATGTTTCTTGTATAGCTCCATCGTTTCCTGAGACAGCTTTTGCTTATCAGCAGGGTCATTTTTGCCTTCATATTTTTTCTTGAGCGCATCCATCTCGGGTTTCATGGCATTCATGATTAATCGAGTTCCCTGCTGGGACTTGGCTTGACGCATCATCAAGGGCAACAGCGCTAGACGAATGATTAGCGTGATCACGATAATTGCGACCCCGTAGCTTCCATTAAATATGGTGGCAATATGCTGAATCAGATACGACAGTGGAAATACAATATAGTGATTAAAAAATCCCGGTGTCGATGAAGTAATCTCCGACACGTTGTTGCTGCATCCGGCAAGCAGCATGACTGCAAACAAAATAGCAATCAGGCCATAGATCCGTCCCTTGCCTGAAGTAAAAGTGAACCCCTTGTTAGTCTTATGTTCCATATATATCCTCCTCGTTGATTTGTTGACCAATCGTTCAACGAGGAATGACAATCTGGTTCATCTTCATCGGGCGCTTCTCTTCGTCTGATCATGCGGCTCCAGACTTCCTGTCTGTGTTGTCTTTCCAAACACAAAGCGGGAAGTACTGGTTCAAGTCCACCACCGGCGCCACCTTCCATCCAGTACTCTGTCATGCCACAGTGAAGATGGGCGATACAGGCATAACTGACGGTGAAAATGAGTCCAAGCGAGAATAAATACGGTAATAATTCCTGAAGTTCAAACAAGGGATTCACCCCCTTTATAGGTTCATTTTTATATTATAACACTTACATATCGTTTTTGCATAAATCAGTACGTGAAAACTACTAATCTTGAGCTATTCCGTTCTCAATTTGGACAACTCTAGCTCAGCTCTGTGTCTTGCAACGTTATATGAAGGCCAGGAACGATCTGATGTTTCCATGTCCAGGTAAGCTTGACGTTCCAGCATTTCTCTCTTGAGATCCGGATACTCCTCCAGAGCAAACTCTCGAAGTAACGGAACTGCATCTGCTGACAGACTCGCCAGGTAGGATACATCAATATTGCCAGTCTGATGATAACGTTCAATATTCAGCTCGGCAATCCGATTATCCATACCCACATAATTGACTGCAACATAAGCTGTCAGCGCTAGAACAATGTACCAGCGGATCAGCGGTATTGACGTGTAGCGAATACGAAGGCCGGCAATCAGCAACAGAAGTGCCAGGAAGATCATGAACACGTGCACCAGGAAGCGGATGTACGTATATCCATAAGCCTGTTCATAAAGATTAAGGCGCATGAAAGCGGAATACAACATAATTGCTGAACAACTGACCAGAATCAGGAGGAGTACCTGATGCACGATGGAACCCGCTCTGCCACTCGGACGGGTATACTGCAAAGCAACAATAAGAATAAAGAAGTTAATACCTGTGACGAGAATCAACTCTGCGAATCCACTTCTCGCATACTCTGCGTAGGACAGATCTACCGGAAGATGCCCCTCTCCTGCACCAAACAGATACGAAAACTGTACAAGCACAAACAGAACGTACACACAATTGATGACAATCAGCATCGTACCCACAATGATGGGGTCCAATCTGAATGGTTCCCGATGAACCGGAGGGCGTTCGGGCTCGGGTGTAATCTTATTCGTAAACTGACCTTCAGTAGCCGGGTTCACAGGAGAGACTTCCTGCATATGATCACGCGTAATAGACGTGGATGCTGCTCCATTTTTCCAATGTGCGTTCGCTCTCTTCTCTGCCTCATATTGCATTGGCTGTACAAATCCCCATGCATAACCGAACAGCAATACACCTGCGATGACAATCCAGATGATTCTCGGTATGCCTGGAGTAAAAGCCAGCTGATTCAGCCACTCCGGAAAACCGGCTAAGTACTGATCGAAGACCCCGTCAGCGGAGGACAGTAATGCGACGACTACAATGAGGATAGGCAAGGACGCCACAAGACCAATGAGCACTTTGAAAACAACTGTTTTCTGGGATTTGCCCATGCCACGCCCGCCTGCTCTCACAGCAATGGCAGCAACAGTCCCCCAATGACGTATGGCTTGAGGCAGCAAGTGGTCAATAGCCGTACCAATCAAACCGATCTCCCACCACTGCTTCTGTTTTCTGCCCATCAGATACGTCATATGTAAGATAACTACGCCAGGTACAACCAGAAAATTAAGAACACGCAGCGGTTCATTATCATATAACAGGAACGTTAGCGACAACAACAGCACTACAGCCGCCACAAAAGCATCAATGAACTTGAAAGACCTCATGCGGTCCCGTGCAAACAGATACATGAACACATAAAAGAGAATTACAAAGATAGGATACGATACGCCAATCTCATTACCATAGAATAAATACTGGTGAATGATCGCCAGCATCCATGCAGACAGTAACGTGATCAGAGCGCGGTGCGGTGAAGCCATTATTTTATCAATCATGGGAAAAACCTCCATTAACCTTTCTATGCTATATTTTAGATGATAAAATAGGAATATAAATAGAAATTAAAATCGGTAAAACTTCTTATTTTAGAGGAATACGTCAGAGATCACCTCCAGGAGGGAATCAACACTTTGAAATTACATCAGCAATATCTGCTGTTGCATCGTCATTACGGTCACCATACAGAACATGAACTTACACTCGCCGATCTCGCTGAGTTGCTGAATTGTACGCACCGCAATACGTTAACGATTGTCAAAAAGATGGTTGCCCAGGACTGGATTAGCTGGGTTTCCCAGCGTGGTCGTGGTCGGCGTTCTTCACTGACCTTGCTTGTTCCGGCTGATCAAATCGCCGCAGAATACATGATGCAAGCCATGAATCGCCGAGAATTGCAGGAAGCTGCCGAGCAGGTGAGCGCATTCTCCAGTTCAACAATCATGCAGGATCATCTAAACCAGTGGTTGCTTGGTTATTCGGGTCATCATACGGAAGCCGGCACCAATAATGAGCAGATTGATACGCTTCGGTTGCCCCTGCGCCAACAGCTTCATGCGCTTGATCCGCTGTATATTAATCTATTAGCTGAATCCTTTGTTACCAGCCATGTCTTTGACGGGTTGGTTCAGCGGGGTGAACAGGGAGAGATTCTCCCATGTCTAGCTCATACCTGGGATGTCAGTGCAGACCGAAAGACCTGGATCTTTTATTTGCGAAAAGGTATTACTTTTCACGATGGTCAGATACTGACGGCCCATGATATTGTGCATACGTTTGAACGGCTGCAATCTACAGATCGCCGGACACTGTACCGTGATGTAAGTAAACAGATTCTATCTATTGAAGCGGTCGATTCCTTAACCGTGTGTTTCCAGCTTAAAGATCCTCATGAATTGTTTTTGTCCTTCCTGACAACGAGTCGTGCGGCGATTGTACCCTCACCAGGAACAAACGAACATAAGATGAAGCATTCGAGTGATGTGCATGGGATGCAAAAACCTGTTGGGACGGGACCGTTCAAGGTCACTGCCTGGGATGATCACTTGTGCAGACTTGAAGCCTTTTCATCGTATTTTCAGGGTAGAGCACATATGGACCGGGTAGATATCCTGCAAATTCCGTGGAGTGCCTCGGCAAAAATGGACGATAGCCAAGAGTTTGAAACTCCGTTCTTTCATCTTGTTCATAATCCGTCTTCGTCTGCGGGTGCAGACTGGACACAGATTAGTGCAGGTGTGATGGTTCATAAATTACTCACCTGTAATACGCAAAAAACCGGACCGTTAAACGATCCGGAAGTAAGAGCTCACATCCAGTCATGTCTTGCTGGAATGTATAGAGATGACAGACATGCCGATGACTCTGAGGTCGTGGAGCCTGATTCTGATGCCATGAATACCGGGATGGTTGAGCATGAGGGATTTAAAGATATTACTAAACGACTCACTTCGGCTAGTCCCATCTCCCTGCACATTGCAACCATTCCACAATATCGCAGGGATGCTCAACATCTGGCGTTCATACTGGAGCAGTGCGGTTTCTCCTGTACCGTCCGTACTGCTACGATGGAGCAGTTCAAAGGAAATCTGCGGCTGGAGTCTGATCTGATTCTCTTCTCTCTCATTCGGGACAGAGACGAAGAACTGCGAAGGTATGATCTCTACTCCACGTTGTCTGAGCATCTTGAAGATTCTGCCCGTATAACGATCCATGAGATCTTGCAAACCATCGTCGCCTCTCCCATCGCAGCAGATCGAACTTCTGAATTAGATCGAATTGAGCAATTTTTGGTTGATCAGAATTTACTGTTCCATTTATCCGAAAAACCAGTAGAAACCGCTTATCTGCCTTCGGTGCGTGGTCTATCTTTCAACAGTCAGGGCTGGGTGAACCTGCGTCATATCTGGTTTCCTTCACAGGTGTAGTTACACTGAAATGTGTAGCCCCGCTTATTATGCTAATAACCACTTGTTTACACAGTGAATTGTCTACTGCTTAATCGGTGTCGCCTTCATTTGCACCTTCTCGCTTTTCCACGCGAAGGTATCCTTACGGCGGTATACCCCAAGAAGTAATCCAATCATGGCATATTCAAAGATCAGATGAGTGCCGTATCCAATGAAAGGAAAAGCAATGCTGATGATCGGAACCTTACCAGTAATTACTGCAAGAGAATAGATCATCTGCAGAGCCAATATCGTAGTGACACTCAAGATGATCATGCGACCATAATCATCCCGAATACGAGGGAGTATTTTCACCATACTACTGACAAACCAGAAAATACCTACCAATAAGAGTATGCCTGCCGACCAGCCAAACACATCAATAAGCATCACACCGGGAAAATCAAAATAATTACTTTTGAACAGGTCAAACCGTGTATCCAGTCCGTTGCCCCACCATCCGGCTGTTCGTACGATATCCATAATCGAATTATAAATAAAACCATTCCCATTGGGGTCATCCTGAAGATTGAACACGACAGAGAATCTATCCAAACGTCTGTATTCATCCATGAAAAACAACAATATTAAAGACATAGTTCCAGTAGTTATTGCAGCGATGATCATATAAAGCCATTTACGTGTGATCCAACCAAATAAAATTACCGATACGATACCAAACAATAACATGCGAACCCAATCCGATATTTGAAACAAGAGCACTGCCGGTAATGCCACCATTGCAATGTAACTTAGTATTGACTGTATACTACAACTTGTTCGGAGTTTGTCCAGCATAATTGCACCTATGGCGAGAGGCAATATCCACATCGAAACCGTGGTTACATCAAGTACAATGCCGAATGGTAACGCCAAGTACCTGAATATACCATTGTATGCTGATGATAGCATCGGATTGATCCACAGCAGGGCATTGAACAGAATATAAATCCACCAGGCAGCTTTTTTCCATTTGCGGTAATCAAAGAAAATAAAGAAAGACATCGTCATCAATCCCACAACGGTGTTTTTCATATGATAGCTGTATAAATATTGATATCTTGACTGTGCCGTATTAGTCGTAAAAATCCACATCAGTAACAGACTGATTGTAGCCAAGGCAATAATTCCCGTTAACAGCCCCCAATGCATTCGATGGCGATGCAATCGGTGCATACTCTTGCCTACGACAGCAGGATCACCCATCTGTTCAATGGCATATGCAATTGCTTCTTCCTCTGTATAACCTTCTTGTTCTTTGTCCAAAATCATCTCTTCCAAATGGTTTCCTAATTCATCACGCAGGTCGTTATGTACTTCGCGAGCTTTAACCTGAACACACATGTGATCAAGATAATGCTGAATTCGCTCATGTCGATTCGTCATGTCAGGCCTCCTTCCCCAAGCACCCGATCCACAGCTCTACGGAACAAATTCCACTCTGCTTTTTTACTTTGTAAAGCCTCCATGCCCTTATCACGAATCGAATAATATTTACGTTTACGGCCTTCAACCTCCATCCAGTACGACTCTACCCATCCTTCAATCTCCATGGCATGCAAAATAGGATATAACGTACCCTCTTTCAGATTAAACACACCCTCGGATTGACGGTGTAGTTCCTTAATTAATTCATAACCGTACAACGGTCGTTCCTGAAGCAAGTTCAGAATCAATGTTTCGGTACTGCCTTTAATCATTTGTTTGTTAACCTGCAACGCGCTCACTCCTTCCTTTTCAATTCATTTTGCAAAGATTTTGGATTTAGAAAAATACACTTTTAAATCTCTTCTTTTCATATACATCGGAAATCTATGCATAGAACAACTAGGTATGATATTACCTTATCCTTCCTTTTCTGTCTAGCCAACAAGCTTCTTTATTTATGTTAAAATAAACAAGTCCTTTCATTCACGAACTATAATGATGAATCTATCTATTCGTATAATTCAATTACATATCCTATTTTTTGAATCTATAAGGAGGCATTACATTCATGAGCAAACTAATTTTCTTTCTCGGCGGGGCAGGAAGTGGCAAGACTACACTTGCCAAAGCCCTTTCCCGTAAACATAAAGCGGCTTTCTTCGATATGGATATTCTGCTTCGTCCCGCGGCTGAGGCGATCATGACCCTTCAGGGACTCGATCCATCCGACCGGGATTCGCCTGAATACAAACGTCTGTGCCGTGATCTCGGATATCGTATTACCATGGACGCTGCTCTGGATAACGTGCAGTTGGGTATCGATACAATCGTTGTGGGGCCATTTACCAAAGAAATTGGAACCCCGGATTGGATTGCTCAGGAACTTGCACGAATTGGACGTTCTCTGGAAGATACGGATGTTCGTGTGGCCTATATTTATCTGGAAAATGAAGCCTTGTATCACGAGCGGATCTCAGCAAGACAATCTCCACTGGACGAATGGAAACTTGCACACTGGGATGCCTTCACAGCTTCTCTCGTGCGTAAAGAAGTAGCCTGGCCGCTCCCTGCTTCATCCGTCGCTTATATTGATAACTCCAGTGATGATCCTGCGATTGCCTATGCTGAACTTGAACGACGGATGTACGAGTAAAAAGAAATCACTCGCTCATTCACCTAATCTTTGATGATAGGTAGTTTAAACGCTACTCTCGCCAAGTTGTGACTCACTTCTTGAACTCTAACGAATCTCAGCATCGCTAAAAGAGAGCCCATTGATGAAGCGAAGTGTGCGCCAAGACGCTTTCTGGATGTGATCTGGATGAAAGCTGTACACTGGTCACATATACATATCCAATAAAATCAAAAAAAAAGGATCCGTCTCACCAAGCCTCGCAGGCCGATGAAACCGATCCCTTTTCCCATTAAATATCCCCGCATAGCACAAGGAATAGACGAAATCTTCTACCCTAATTGGACGTCAGACATCAGCTGAGAAGAATGCTTCACATTCGTCCATTGCCCTATCATTTCCCCATCTAAGCGCTTAGCATAAAATATACCAATCTCCCTATCCGTTCTGACGTGCCGCCTGACGTTCAGCAATGCGAGCCGTAATTAATCCATGACTCTCATCGATCTCTTCAGGTGTACAAGCGGCTTTCAGCTCATATACTTTTACCGGAGAACGGTCAATGATATCCAAAAAGGAATCAAAGAAGGTCATGTCTTTACTATGGATGTACGGACACCAATGATCTGCCAACCCTACGGTTTCATGAATATGCACGCCAACCACGTGATCAATCAACGCGTTAGCCTCACGTACATTATCGTATAGACCCATTCGATCCATCATCATGCCGTGACCAATATCGTACCAGAGACCAAGCGGCGCGTCCTTCATTCGTCCAATAATTGTTCCCGCTTCGTGCAAAGTCGGCATCTGATAACAACGTGAACGGGTCTCAATACCGAAATTCACTCCGTATCCTCGCTGCTCCGACAAGTCGCATACCTCTTCCAGACTCTCTTGAATCCGGCTCAGGTAATGTGCGCTGCCATCTTCCCGCTTCTCCAGCATCTCTTGCCATAAAGATTGATATACCGGTGAATCCGGTCCTTGATCGTGGTATATCTTTTTCAACGCTTCATCTATATTGTATTCGAACGGAACCTCACCCGGATGTACAACGACAGCCTTAGCCCCATAACGATGTGCGTACTCGGCTGAGCGAAGTAACAGTTCAATCGCCCGTTTGCGGCGCGGCTCATCATCAAACCCGAGTAGGACAGAATCTGTCCCGTAATCCGGATCAGCCACATGCGGAAATGTATTATGAACACTGGATACACCGATCTCTCCCCGTTCAATCATCGGTTCGATCGTCTGCAGCATCTCTTCCGTTACGTTGTAATTCAGTTCAACTTGTCTGAATCCAAGAGACTTGATCTCTTCAATCATGCCTTGTCCGGTCGTATGACGTTTGATATTCCAACATGTTGAGAACGAATATTCCTTTTTGTCCGTATACATTATTGGTCCTCCTGTCTCTCATTCTATCGCCCATTCATATTCCATTTATCTCTATCTATATAAGTTGAACCAATAAACTTTACACTAGATCACTCCAATTGCAGTACCATCTTCCGATCGCTGTTATCCCCAGATTTTTTTGATCCCCTTCTCCAAAGGGAAAAATCCGGTGATAGCTTATGCTTCCGATGCAGCTTTCTTGCAGAAAGCTTTCAGGCGAACGCTCCGCTTCTTCAGATCGGTTCTGCACTCTTCGTTCTCGTGTAAATGTTCAGTTCATCTTATATACCTATTCATTCCTTAAACCGTTGTCTTCACGGAGGGTCAATTCAAATCTCATCTTCTTTGCAGTCTTTCCAGGCACATAACGATAGATGATCTCTATATGATTCACGTACATTAACACGGATGGTTCAGGCGCCTCAGTCTTTACGGCAAACGTAAGTCCTGGGAACTGCCATAACGCTGATGTAATATCCTCCTGGCGAAGGGATGGCCCTCTGATTTCAAAATAAATGTCGATCTCTTCCGCCGTATCCAGCTCCACATCAATGGTTAACGAATCTGGTGTGAGATCGGCATCGAACGTTACTCCGCGCAGATGACTATTCCACCCCTCGCCCACCTCACGGCGGATCAAGCGAAGATAATAACGCTCCCCCGTCTCTGTCTGCCAGTGGATCGTGGCTGGATGCATCTGGCCATTGGTATTCACACTTCCCGACATGGCCCCGATCATCCGGTCCTCACCGATCCAAGCTTTGGCTGTACACAAATTCCGATTGGACGTTGGATCATTGCGCTCACACAGTTCCATGAACTGTTTCTGCACAAGCCGATCTTCTTGATGAGCTTTGAAATACGGCACAGCTTCAGCGGGTACATCCACCCCAAGGAGCGCAATCAGCGGATCATGGCCTGACTCACAGTTGATTCCTGCCAGATATTCATACCCTTCACCAAGCAAAAGATAGATAAATACACCGATTGAACTATGCTCTCGCATCTCCATGTCGTACGCCCGAGAGAATGGGCCGGAGAGATTCTCGAGGTTGGCATTGTAATATAGTGCAATGTTATTCCACAACCCGTGTTCAATCCGGTGTCCAATTTCAACTAAACGTTTGGTGACTCCGTACTTTCGATACATGCCAAGCACGGACAGATCCACCCCGTAATACGTTGTTGTATTGAATTCAGCGAATGTCCCGTCGTACTGTTCAAACTCCTTCATCAATCCCTCCGCCTGTTCATCCGAATGCTGAATCCATTCCGTTCTGTTCAAGCGATGGCCGTAGTAATGAGTGATGAAAATATGCATTAACTCAATATTGGTGTTCATGGGGATTACGTCAGATAACCTGCGTTCTATTGACCCTTGAACAGCCAATGCCATGGCATGGTCCATCCGTTTCATGAGTGTCTCCGGTATAAGTTCAGCGAATTCGGCAGTTACGACCACACAGACACAAGCGATAAACTCGCGCCAGTTGGGATCATAACTGATCCATACAGGTGGCAGGACCTGATTCACTGCCGCATGAAAAAGGCGTTTCAGTTGTTTGGAATCTGCCGCCTCTGTGAGCAGAGAGCCATCTTCCTGTAGTTTATGGATAAACTGCGCAGACACCTTCTCAAAGGTGCGTTCCAGGAAATAGGCCGTGCCTGGCGCAAAAGATTTCCAAGCATAGTGACCCGCTGGTGGATGCACATCATTGGGTCGGGTCGCGAAGGTTCCGTGATAGATCTCATCCGGAGCGTCATATTGAACATCGAGCACCTTGTGGAACACCCGTATTGCGCGTTCCACATCACCAGGCTCATTTCGAATCAACAACCCAAGCGCATAATGTGCACTGGCTCGTGTGCTGTGCTGCGTTGAATCCTCTTCTTCGAAACTACGAAGCAGATCCATTTCCTTATCATAGAAGCTATCCATCATTGACATGGACTGATTTACAAGATACTGTTGCTCTTTCGACATCTTCTCTACCATTCGTTGTGTCATGTCATGGACCTCCCGAGACTGTTAACCTTTTACAGCACCTACCATTACGCCACTGATAAAGTACCGCTGCAACCACGGATACACAAGCAAGATCGGTAACGTGGAGAATATAACGCTGGCTGCTTTCAGACTCTCAGGCAGTACTTGAACAGCACCAATGCCTTCGTTCTGCATCAGTTCTGTAATCTGGTTCTGCTGAATCATCTGATACAATTTTAATTGTAAAGGGTATAGCTCAGGCTTGGTAATATACATCAGTGCATCTTGGAAACCATTCCAACGTCCTACCGCGTAGAATAGGCTCAGTGTTGCCATAACCGGAAGGGATAACGGCAAAATAATGCGCATAAGTGTTCCGAAGTGGCTGCTTCCATCAATACCCGCCGCTTCTTCAAGACTTTCAGGAATACCTCGGAAGAAGGTGATGAGGATGATCATATAAAACGGACTAATCAATCCAGGCAGAATAAGTCCCCATGTGCTGTCGAGTAGATGCAGATTTTTGATCAGAATGTACTCGGGAATAATACCCCCACTGAAGAACATCGTTACCACAATGACAAGCATGAACCACTTGCGCCCTTTCAGATTACTCTTCGCCAGTGGGTAAGCTGCTGCAATGGTCATCGCCATGCTTAGCACCGTACTCAGGACGGTCAGCCAAATCGTATAGATCAGGGAACGAATCATCGATCCATCTGCAAATACTTTTGTATAAGCCTCAAAGGATAACTCTTTTGGGAAAAAGGAAACTTCTCCTGAACCGATTGCCCGGTTCGAACTGAGCGAGATCGCAATAATATGAATGAATGGTGCAAGACACAGCACCATCGTAATGATAATAAGAATGACGTTTACCGTGTTGAATATTCGATTCGCCGTGTTTTCAGACATCCCACTCACTCCTTACAGATCATATGTGATTCAATCCACTACATAATGCTCTCATCGGTCAATTTCTTGGACGTATAGTTCGCTCCGAGTATGAAGACAAGTCCAACTAAAGCCTGGAACAAACCCACGGCTGTTGCGAGCGTAACCTGACCAGACTGTAAACCGACACGATAGACAAACGTGCTGAGCACATCCGAGTATTCACGCACAGCCACGTTTCCGATAATAAACGGTCGGTCGAAGCCGATGGAGATCATGTTGCCGACATTGATGATCAATAAGGTAACAATCGTCGTTTTGATGCCTGGCAAGGAGATGTGCCAGATTCTGCGTAGCCGACTTGCTCCATCCACTTCTGCCGCTTCGTACAGCTCCCGGTTAATCCCTGTCAGGGATGCCAGATACAGAATCGTACCCCAGCCCGCACTCTGCCACACGCCTACCGCAAGATACGTGAAGAGCCAATAGTTTTTGTCTGAGAGGAAAGGTAATGGATCAAAGCCCATGCTCATCAAGATATTGTTAATGAAACCCGATTGTGTACCGAATACCTGAAGTACGATCCCTCCAATAATCACCCACGAAATAAAGTGAGGAATGTACAGTAAAGTCTGTGCCAGCTTTTTGAACCAGGCTTTCTTCAGCTCGAACAATAAGATAGCCAGTATAAGTGGTGCCGGAAAGGAAACCAATAGATCCAGCATGTTAAGCACTAACGTGTTGCGTAATGCAGTGTAGAACCCCTGATTTTGAAACACTTCCCTGAATGCATCCAAGCCAATCCACTCACTACCGGAGATCCCTTGAAAGAAGTTAAAATCCTTGAACGCAATCTGCACGCCATACATTGGCCCATACTTGAAAATAATGAAGTAGATCATGGGCAGTAGGAGCAACGCATATAGTTGCCAGTTTCTGCGGAAATAGATGCTTGTTTTCATAAACCTTCCCCCCATGTCATACAGGATGTCTCCATCAAGACGATGTTGTCATCGCCTTGATGAAATCCCTGTTCTTTGTGGCCATATACGCATTAGATGTGATCTCTACTCTACTTATTTCATCGCATTGTAAGCTTCTGTACGTTCATCCAGGATTGCTTGACCACCGCTTGCCATGTAATCCTTCATCATGCTGTCATACGTGGCTTCAAAATCAGCTGGTTTGGAAATCGTTGTTTTCACGAAGAACTCCATAAACTTGTCTTTCAAACCGTTACCGTAACGCGCTTCCGCCTCAATCGGTTTGGAGAAGCGTACAGGTTGAATCGTGTCTGTGTTGGAAATTGCTACCGACTTGCGCATATCATCCCGATACTTCGACTCTACCTGTACGACATAAGCCTCTTCATTTTTCTTGTCATCCCCAACGTATTTACCATTGACGATAATGGCAATGTCACCGGAATTATAGATACGACCTGCGATTTCAGGAGAAGCATCATCCTTGATCAGTGGTACACCATCCACAAGCTCATAGTTCTCATTTTCAACGCCGAATTGCAGGTCGAACAGGTTGTTGCCTGAAGCCATCCAATCCAGATACTTCATTGCTGCTTCCGCATTTTTGCTCGATTTCGGAATCATGACATACATCGCATTGGGCGCATATGCCGGTTTGGCGAATTTGCCTTCGGAGTTTTTGAATGCATCAATCGGTGTCATCACTGCACCAGGTTGATTGGTTTGCAGGTTTTTGTACGTACCGGAGATGTAAATCTCCCCCGCATCCTCGGTGTAGAATCCAACTTTGCCGTTAGATACATCTTCCCACAGCTTTTTCTTGTCTTTGTCGAGTCCAAAGTCCTTGCTCATTAATCCTTCATTATAAAGTGTGTTCATATATTTCAGAGCGTCCTTGAATCCAGGCAATAATGTTGGATAATCATTGGAACCCAGTTGTTGCGTTAATGTATATTTTTGTTCTTCCGTCAGTGGTTCAATGAATGACCAGATCAGGGGTTCATATTGAGCTGAGGCAATCGACATCCCCATTGGGATAAGTCCTGTGCCAACCTTACCCGGATCTTTTTCCTTAAAGGCCTTTAGAGTTGTATGCAGCTCCTCAGCTGTCTCAGGTGAAGGCAATCCGAGTGCGTCCAGCCAGTCCTGACGAACATAGGATGCGTACTTCCCAAGGACAAGACGTTTACCTGGCACCGCAAACTGTTGACCATCGTATTGACCGTAGGCCAGCGTTTCATCTCCCAGCAACTTTTTCAGGTTAGGACCCGTTTGATTGATCAGATCCGTAAGTTCAGTCAAACCACCTTGTTGTGCGTAACGGTTGAATGTTCCTGAGTCGTAGGTAAATACGATATCAGGTACTTCAGAGCCACTCGCCATCAGAACGTTAAGCTTCTGCACTTCCTCCGAGCGTGGTACTGGAACAAATTGAACATCGATGTTGTTGGGATCACCAAACTTCTCTTGAATGAAGCGAGTCAGATAACTGTCCGAAATGGTGTAGCCCGCCGGTGTGTTTCCCCGGTCGAAGATTTCCACTTTCAAAGTCGTTTTTTCCCCCGAACCCGACTCTCCTGATGAAGATGCAGATTCGCTTCCTGACGAACATGCAGATAATAATAGAGTGAATGCTGTTACCACTGCGAGGATTGAACTTGCCTTGCCTGCCTTACGTCTTTGAAATAATCTCATTTGACCTTTCCCCTTTCGCACACACTCTTAATGAATTCACATGATTGCCACTCCACTTTGTACATCCCATTTCGTCGCACCTGTGAATGTCACCAATCATTACATAAGACCTGATATTTAGACAATAAACTATTTTCAAAATGTAAAATTCACGTTTTTTAAGTTAAATACCGCGATATATAAACATATTTCCTGACAATATACAATTTTCACGACAATTATGTTAACTATAGTAACATAAAATGTTTTATTCCTTTTGGTTTCTCATATACAATTTGGCATCGCCCAAATCGCAATAATCCTTTTTCCATTGAATCCTCTTCTAAAAGTAAAAAAAAGACCACATCTGAAGGAGGCCATCTTGTTTGGCAACATGTATAGAACGATTCGACGTACTAATTGCTCGGCGGAAGATTAAACTTCACTTGACCAAATAATGTAATGATGGCATTTCCAGCACAAAAAATCTCCTGCAAGGACGATAAGGCACAGACCTTATTCCCTCATACAGGAGATTTCATAGATATCTCTGTGATTATTGGATTTCACCCGATACTTGGATGTCCTAACACGACCAATATCGTTATTTAATCCCCTTGTTTCCCACTCTGCTTGCGATACTCCCCTGGTGTCACGCCCATAATCCGTTTAAATACTCTGCCGAAAGAGATGGCATTGGCATAGCCCACTTGCAGAGCAATATCCTGCACAGCCATATCAGATGCAGACAACAGACGGCAGGCCTTTTCGACCCTCAGTTTCACCAGAAAATCAACAAACTTCATCTCAAACTCTTCCTTGAACAAATAACTCGCATATTTGCCCGAGATCTGGAACCGATCACTCAGATGTTTCAGCGACAGATCCGGATCATCAAAATGCTCTTCAATATAGATCCGCAGCTCGTTGATCATCGCACGATGACTTTTCGTTTCATTCACAGAAACATAATTGCGATAGACCTCTTTAAGCCATTCCTGCAAAATCTCCTGAATTCTCTCCAATGTCTCCACCTGCTGGATATCACTGCGAAGACGAGTCAGGATTTCCTCGGAAAATTGACTTTGCAACCGCTCAGACAGCTCTCCGAATTCACGAGACAACATCTGAATTAACGCCTGCAGCAGCATGCGAATATCGTGATCTGTAATCTGATCTTCACCAAACGCTACAAACATCTGGTCTAGCTGTGCCCGCCACCCATCACCCGTAAGCCTGAATTCACGGACAAAATCCGCGAGCATCTGCAAATACTTGTATGATTGCAGCTCAATACGATCCGGAAGTTGTTCACTGAGAACAATGGCATCTTTACCGAGGGTTAGTCTATGCTGTAGACCTGCATCTGCACTTGCATAGGATTGAGTGATCTCCTCCCAGCCCGATACGGTTCGTCCGATTCCAAAGGTAAACCGCAGTCGGAAGTGTTCCGCGATCCACATATGCATCTGCTTCGCCAGGTCCATAAGCAATTCACGATCCAGTCCTTCCTGCTCATCCGATGCAATCACCACAATAAGCCTGCGGTTCCCAAACCATTCAGCCCAACCACCGAATCGGGTCTCGTTCTGCACAAGTTCTTCCACTACGTTCATGAGCGCAATCTTCAGAATATTCTGATTGGTCGAGAGATCGTCACCATTCATCTCCGCAACGAGAACAGCAACGCTCTTCGGTTCCATGAATCGTTCCTCTAGTGGTTGCAGATGGCGCAGTCGCTGACGGAACGAATCCATTCGCTCCCCTTCCATCAGATCAACAAGCAATTGTCTGCGGTGAATTAGCAGGTTTTCATGATGCTGTTTCTCATAGTCAACCGTCTGAGCAATCAGATGTTCCAGCGCACGGTCGATGAGTGCCAGTTCATCCTTGACGGATGGAGCTGCTTCATCCTCCTCCGCACGTGGCTGTAGCGCCTGAATTCGATTCATGATCAGCTGGATGGGTCGCGTATTTCTGCGAGTAATGTAGATCAGTCCCGCCACCGCACCAACGATCGTTAATAATCCAATACCGATCCACACATAAGAGACAAGGGATACCCATGAATACAGTTGTCCGGATTGAATACCACTCTCGAAGACCAGACCCAGCTTGTCCGCAGACACACGATTAAGTATTTCACCTGCTGAAGGGTCCATTTGATGCGCTGTATAGATCAGATTACCACTCTTGTCCCGAACCTGAAGTATAGACAACTTTTCATTGGTCATATGATCAATCTGACGTTCGACTGCATACATGTTGATGGTAATAACGAGTAGACCTTCCCCACCCCACGGTAATGGAAGCCACTTATTCATGCTAATCACCTGTGAAGGTAAGTCTAAGGAACGTTCCTTGTATTCACGCGGCAAGTTCCAACCGAGGTTATCTCGATTCTTCAAGGCTTGTTCAATATAGGCACGATCTTCGAAATCTTCCATGCGCATCATGCCTCTGGGCGTAAGAATCTGGGAATCGGACATGCGATAGAGATAAATGGATTGAATCATATCCTGCTGATCCAGCATGCGCCCCATCCCGCTCGCCGCATCATAGATGAACTGACTCGATAATTGTCCCTGTCCAGCTTCCAGAAAGCGACTGTATGTCTTGTTCATGCCGATATCTTCCAACAACCGAAGTTCAATGTCACTTAGCGAGCGTTCCAGCGTGTCCACGATGTAGCGGGTGGAGATCATGTCGGCTTTTTTCGTTTCGTTACGTGAGAGTTCGTTAACAATCAGGAAGGAGAGAAAGATCAGAATGGAAATCGTAAGCAGAAAAATAGGGAAGTAGGAATACATCAACTTGGTGTGCCAATTCCGCTTCAGATTTACTTTCATAGGCTCCAGCTCCTTCCATTTCTATTCTAATGTGTATGCTCTTCTCTGCTCTTTGGCTTGCCTACTGACGATATACAGAATCACTGATCCTAGTGCCGCACTGATTGTGCAAGCCAGATACATCAGTGATGGACCGCCGGAATCGAGCAAGTATCCGTTAAGCATATTACCAACAATTCCACCCAGGCCCGCAAACACCATATTAAATAAACTTTGTCCGGTGGCCTGCATTTCCCGTCCCGTAACGGAAGCCACATATTCCACTGCTGCGATATAGAAGAATCCAAAGGATAATCCATGCAGCACCTGAACGCCAATCATGACCTCAGGCGTCGGCCATAACCATTGTATGCCCCAACGTAACATATACGCCCCGGCTGCAAGCAGCATCGTCCGTTCATGTCCCCATTTTCGGAGAATAAATGCCGCTGCCAACATGGATGGAACATTGGTAATCGACGCAAGTAGCAGCGCCGTACCTGTCATGGTCACAGAACCGCCAGCCATCTGAAATGAAATAACGAAAAAGGAGTTAAATGCAGTGAGCGTTTGGTTAACCAGGAAACAACCTGTTAAAAATAGAAGGAATGTCCGGTTTCGGAGCAATCTTGCCAAACCTACGGAGAAGGTTACCGAGGACGAGGATATGCTCGTCTGCCGGGGAAGTGTACTTGCCAGTATGGCACTCAGAACGTTAAACATCAGAAAAGGCAGCCATAACATGTGAATGGAAAACTGGGAGAGATACATGCCTGCTGCAAATCCACCAACTCCCGTTCCTATGCTCCCGAAGAGTCGGACCATGCCATATGAGGTGTTCGCTGCTCTCGCGGCTGTAACCGCATAGGAGTCAGCGACGGGTATTTGAGTCACTTGGAATATAGTGCATAAAGTATAAATCAATATTAATATAAAGTACACTTGAATATTGTAGAAGTATGCTAACGATGCAGGAACAAGCAGGCTTATCACCAGTACGAACCGCGTCTTTTTAAACTTATCTACCAGAATTCCCCATATAGGTTGAAGAATAATGGATACAAGTGTGCCAAACGCCATAATAAATCCAGTTTCTTTACTGGAAAAACCTTGTGCAACCAATATGGGATTAATGTACGGGTTAAACATCCCCCCGGCAAGCCCCATAAAGAGATATAGGCCCTGCAATTGAAGTAAAACACGTCTTGCATCATTGGAATCGGCTTTTGTTTTCTCTGTGTAAGCCTTCATATGTCTGCTTCTCATCCGGATCTCCATCCTTTAATTCTATAGTTGCTTCGCCTATTCTCTATTGATATGTGCGTGTCAGACTCGACTTGATTGCAGCCAATGCCCCGATTGCTCCAGCTTTGTTCCCGAGTTCAGCTATAGCTAAAGGTGTAGGCAGAACGGTGTAACGTTGGAGTCGTGTGCGCACTTCATTTAGATAATAGGATGGGTTGGATGCTGCCACGCCACCACCGATCACTATAATGGAAGGATTAAGTAAAGCCGTAATATTCGCCAGACCTCTCACCATATAACGCATGGGTAGTTCCAGGATCTCCAGTGCAGCAACATCACCTGATTCGGCTGCCTTGAATACATGCCTGGCTTCGATCTGTTCCACTTCCCCTCCTGCAAGGCTCATGATTAGAGATAAGGCACTTCCCTTTCCATCAGCAAAATAACGTCTCGCCTGTTCGGTAATCCCCGTGCCTGAAGTCGCTTGCTCGAATACACCAAATGAATCGGCATCCGCAACGTAGCCTGAATGAAGTCCTTCGTCTCCTGCAATGAAATGCCCAACCTCGCCGGCTGCTCCATTCTGGCCGCTGTACAGCTGTCCATTCAGGATAAGAGCAGCTCCAATGCCTGTTCCAACCGTGACCATCACGCAATGGCGATGTCCCTGTGCTGCCCCTTGATCATATTCTCCCATTGCGGCCATATTTACATCGTTATCCAACATGATGTTCCCGGTGTAATACTTCGCAATGATAGGACGAATATCTTGCTCAGGCCACTGAAAAGCCGGAGCATTTCGCAGTATTCCCTCCTCCTGCAGAATCACACCAGGGAATCCCAAGCCCGCACCTGAAAGTTGATCCAGACTGCCCCTCATCTCACGACAGAACGTTTCCACTTCTGCGAATAACCATCGGAAGAACTCATCCGGCTGATCACTAACAAGAGTAGGTAACTGGCGTTCATAAACCTTACTTCCAGCTGCCTGTGATGACAACAGGATTAATGTTTTGGTGCCTCCAATATCAACACCTGCAATCCAACCGGACGCAATACCCCTTACCGTACCATCCTGATCAGGTTGAAAATCCTTACTTACGTTTTTCACAGATTCTGTCATCCCGTTTCCTCCTCACATGTGTATATCCAATCTCTTATTCCATGGCTTCCTGCTGAATATTCAGCATCGTTTGTTGTGCGGCCACCTGCACCGCGCCAGTGACGACAGCCTGCTCACCAAGCTTGGAACAGATTAACTGTGGTTGTACTGGAAATTGATCAGATACGATCTGTCTCAGTAATGGCAACAACACATCCCCGTTCCCCCCAACACCTCCGCCAAGCACAATGAGATTGGGAGCAAGCACAACGCTAATCTGACGCAGAGCTGAAGCAATCATCTGGCTGTATTGTTTAACAATCTCTATCGCCTCTGCTTCTCCATTACGTGCAGCTTCAAATAACTTCTCGGGCGTCAGGTGTCTGCGAAGATCATCTGCATCTACATTCACATGCGCACCCGAATCAGTACCCTCCAATAGTTCATCATGCGGATAAAGATGACGTTTTGCCAGTTGCAACAGACCATCAGCTGACAGTACTTCCTCCAAACGACGACCATCCTCCACCAACATCTCCGCAATCTCTCCGGTTAATCCACCAAGACCTCGAAGCAGTTGGCCATGCACCATGATTCCAGCTCCCGTTCCTGTGCCGATGGAGAAAAAAATAAACAAGGGATCGCCTGCTGCTGCACCACTCCTGTACTCCCCCAGCGCCGCAAGATTCACATCATTCTCCAAGATTACTTCACAGGGAAATGCGCCAGACAACGACTCCAGGGAGAAGGACTGTTCCAAACCTGCTAACGGGTCCACAATACGATTGATACGCCCCGATTCAGGCTGCACTACACCCGGTATGCCGAACCCAATGCACTGAATCTGGTTCCACTTCAGATGATTCTCCTCAAGCAATGCGTTCATATGGCTTCGAAGCAGCTCCAGCATCGTCGTTTCTGCTCGGTCATTGGCTTCTTGGACTACCATGGGATACGTTCGATAGGAGATGATCTCTCCATTCAGATCGGATAATGCGATCCGAATACGTGTTGCTCCGAGATCTACACCACAGACATAATAAGCCGTTTCATTAAAGCGGATGAGGGTTGCTTTGCGACCTTGAGCATTGTCAGCTCTCCCCGTTTCCTTCACCAGATTCCGGTCAATCAGATGTTCGACCGCCGACGACACTGTGGGTTTGCTAAGTCCAGTCTGACGGCTGATATCCGCTCTAGACATGGTTCCCTGAGTGATCAGAGCATCCATAATCAGATTTTCATTCAGATTGCGAATATATTGCGGTGTGCCAGCCATGTTATTGCCTCCTTTTATAGTTAGTTAAGTTTATTAACAAATTAATTAAATTCAATATATCATCGTGCCTGGTAGGTGTACAGCTTTTTGTCATTGCACTCTTTTGCTAGGAAAGAACCACACCTCCACTTGTAACACAAAAGCCTAATAAAGGAATTATTATACAATAGTAGACGTTTATACATTACCATAACAAGGACCTGTTCATACAATACCTTATCACGATCAGGGAGGTTTCAATATGTATAGAAAGCATAAATGTCATCATCCAAGACCAAAGTGTTTTTACAAAAAAATCACGAAAACTTGTGTTACCAAAATTAAATATGTCCCTACAAAGTGTAAAAAACACTGTCATGTAACTGTTGACTATTGTGGAGTCAAAAAAAGAAGACATTATTAATATTCTTTTGCCCTTCCCTAAAGAGAAGAGTTCTTTCTTTTTGAACTAGATTAATACCGGATACAATTAACCTATCAAAAAAGTTGCGGTGATAATCCACCGCAACTCCCTTCTTCCTTATATACATATTCATCAAGTCTTGGAGAGTTCAATGAATCCCTCACCGAATACATCACGCACATCATGAATGGTGATAAAAGCAATCTCGTCTTCCGCTCGTACAATCTTCTTCAGCATGGAAACTTCCTGCTTGCTAATCACAATGTATAGAATTTCTTTCTTATTTTTCGTGTAATAGCCATGACCGGACAGGACGGTTACTCCGCGGTCCATCTTCTCAATTACTTGCTTTGCGATCTCATCCTGTTTGGATGAGATAATCATAACTGCCTTTTTCGGATTGAGTCCTTCAATAATGAACTCCATCGTTTTGGTACCCACGAACAGCAAGACAATTGTACACATCAGACCTTGCGGTCCTATAATGAAGAAAGATGAGAACGCCACAATCAAATCAAAGAATAATAATCCATAACTGATGTTCCAATCCAAATATTTGTTGGCAAGCCGTGCCAGAATAACTGTTCCGGCTGTCGTTCCCCCCACTCTAACAATCAAACCGATACCAAGACCGGCAAACAATCCACCAAATATCGTATTAATCCACAGCTCATGCGAGTCAATTGTCCAGCTCTCCGTCAGATGCAGGAACAGCGAGTTGAATACGACCGCAATAATCGTATACACCGTAGTCGTTTTATCAAGAAACCGGTACCCCACTATTAACAAAATACCATTCAGGATTAAGTTCATCAGTCCAGGTGACCATTCAAACAGGTAATACAAAATAATCGTAATGCCCGTGACGCCGCCTTCAGCCAAATCGTTGGGGATCACGAACAGGTTCACCGCCAGTGCAAACAGAAAGGCACCTGCCATAATAAATAAAATATCCGTAATTCGTTTCTTCATCATGCATTCCATCCAATCCATCAGAAATCAACCTAATCGACAATCTCATAAGTTGTCATAATCACTCAAAGATAGATTTTACCATGCTCACAACAAAATTTGTATACATAATACAAATTGTTGCGTAATTTGTGCAAAGGAATTTCTAAAACCTTCTCTTCCGTCTTCTGAAGAGCCATTCAGCATCATACACCCATGACAAATGTCATGGTCCATCATTGATATTCATCATTATAGAAGGCTGACGTTTATGACTTACTGTCATGATCGGATTGTTTTACAATGATAAAAACGCTTCCTACAGGAAAGTCTAGCGGGAAACGCCAAGTTGTAGCTGATTACAGTTATAACGATTGAAGGAGGACAAATTTTATGAATAGAACAAAAGAGATGGCCTTAAAAAAAGAAGTCACCCCTTACGAAAAAAATGATCTCAGATTAAGTATCCGTCAGTTAATCAATACATTGCTCCCGCTCTTCTTGCTATGGGCTGCAGCTTACTTTAGCTTATCGGTTTCCTATTGGCTGACTTTCCCGATTGCCCTGGTGGCATCCGGATTTGTACTGCGGACGTTCATCATCTTCCATGACTGCTGTCATGGTTCATTCTTCAAGAGCAAACGCGCTAACGATATTCTCGGTACCATTACAGGTGTATTAACACTGACACCCTATCAACAATGGAAAGCCGAGCATTCCATCCATCACGCAACTAGCAGCAATCTCGACAAACGTGGTGTAGGTGATATCTGGGTCATGACCGTTGACGAATACAAAGCAGCTTCACCTTGGGGTCGTCTTTTCTACCGGATTTACCGTAATCCGTTTGTATTGTTCTGCATCGGACCGATCTATGTATTCATACTCGCCTATCGCTTTAACCGCAAAGGTGCAAGACGTAAAGAACGCATTAATACTCACTTGACTACGGCCTTGATCGTTGGGCTCTATGCATTCATGTGCTGGTTAATCGGTTGGCAGGCTTTTGTTATGGTGCAAGCACCCGTATTCTTCTTCTCCGGCTTCTTTGGTATCTGGCTGTTCTACGTTCAACATCAGTTTGAAGAGACGTATTTTGAACATGAAGATGAATGGAGTTATGTAAAAGCAGCGGTTGAAGGCAGTTCTTATTACAAATTGCCGAAATTGTTGCAATGGATCAGTGGTAATATCGGATTTCACCATGTGCATCACTTGAGCCCGCGTGTACCGAACTATTTCCTGGAAGAGGCACATAATGCAACACCGCCTTTGCAAAAAGCAACGACCATCACACTACGTTCCAGCCTGGTTGCTCTGCGCTTCCGCTTATGGGACGAAGATTCCAAACAATTTATTAGTTTCAAACAGCTCAAAAACTTATCCCGCAAGCCGTATGTTCAACCGCCTATCCGAGTAACCAATCCAGCGGGTCTGACAGAGAAGCCTTAACTCTGTCGGATTCGTTTTCTTGTATTCAGGCTAAAGTCGTGCTACAGTCAGGCTAAGTTTGAGTACATTGCAAGTTTGAGGAGGAGAATTCCATTCAAAAGTGGATGCAAATTTTTTATAAAAAGACAGGATTGAATCTTTATGTATGGCTCGCCTTTTTCATCCTGCCCTTCTATTTCATTTCACAATATTCCAAATTGTGGACGATGGTAACCGGCATCATCATCATCCTCGTTTTCTTCGTCTGTTATCTGCTCGCCTTCATCACCAAGGGCTGGCAGGTGTACATGTGGATTGGACTGCTTATTGCCATATCCATTACGATGACTATCGCCTATGATTATGCCTATTTCTCATTGTTTCTTGCTTTCTTTATTGGGAATATTAAAAATAAAGCCGGTTTCTTCACCCTTTATTCGGTGAATTTGGGAGCCAGTTTCTTAACCATTAATTATGGTTTCATTAATCAGAGTTCTCTGTTGGTGAGCCAACTCCCGTTTGTATTCATCAGCTTGATGGCCTCCATTCTGCTTCCCATCAGTACGTATAACAAAAACAAGACTGAACAATTGGAAGGTCAACTTGAGAATGCCAACAAACGACTGGATGATCTCGTGAAAATGGAAGAACGTCAGCGCATTGCACGTGATCTGCACGATACACTTGGACAGAAGCTCTCTCTGATCGGTCTGAAAACCGATCTGGCGAAGCGTCTGCTCCGCAACAACCCCGATCAGGCCGAGATCGAATTGAACGACCTAAGACAAACGGCAAGTACAGCTCTGAAGGAAGTCCGGGAAATGGTAACCACCATGCGTGGTACACAACTAGTCGATGAAATGTTCCGCGCGGAACAGATTCTGAAAGCTGCTTCGATTGAATTTGTACTGAAAGGCAATCCGAAGTTGCAGGACACGTCGCAGCTCAATGAGAATGTTCTCGGCATGTGTCTGAAGGAAGCCGTGACCAATATCGTCAAGCACAGTCAGGCCGCGGTATGCACCATCACCATTAAAGAGACACAGTCTGATAACATTTTAACGGTTCAGGATAACGGTGTAGGCATAGAACGTACTCGTAACAAGGATCGGCGCGGTACCGGCATTTTGGGTATGAAGGAACGGCTCGAATTTGTGAACGGTTGTCTGGATCTTCGCTCCGGAGCAGACAAAACAGGCACACAAATCGTCATTCAGGTGCCCAAGCTGACGCGCAAACCAATGAAGGAGGATGCAACATGATCAGCATTGTAATCGCCGAAGACCAACGCATGATGCTGGGCGCCTTGTCTTCCCTGCTCAATCTGGAAGAAGACATGCAGGTGGTAGGACAGGCAAGCAATGGAGAGGAAGCTCTGTCACTTGTCAGAGAACTGACCCCGGATATCTGTCTCATGGATATCGAAATGCCCGTCAAAAGTGGGCTGGAAGCGGCAGAAGAGATGAAAGGTTTGAACTGTAAAGTCATTATTCTGACCACTTTTGCCCGAACCGGCTATTTCGAACGTGCGCTCAAAGGCGGTGTTCGCGGATATCTGCTCAAGGATAGTCCGATTGAAGAACTGGCTGAAACCATCCGCCAAGTCATGAATGGAAGACGCATCTTTGCTCCCGACCTGGTAGATGAAGCTTATGTAGAAGAAAATCCCCTGACAGAACGGGAGAATGCCGTACTAGGCCTCATGGCAGATGGGAAGAACACCAAGGAAATCGCCGGGCATCTGTTCATCACAACGGGCACAGTGCGTAACTACATCTCCATTATTCTCAACAAGTTAAATGCCAGTAACCGCATTGAGGCCATCACTCGCTCCAAGGAAAAAGGGTGGTTCAAATGAAAGTACCGCTTTAACCCATTGAAATATAAATAAACATGTTCCCCGGCTGCACAAGTCGTATAACATGCTTATAATAAAAAGCTTGGCCCAAGTAAAACACTCCTGGTCCAAGCTTTTTTTGTGTATTACAACAATCCAGCATTCATCTTGTACATTACAGAATATTAGTGAAGCGCTCAAGATTTTATAGATACTGCCGTACCAAGGGCTTCCAATGGTACTTGATTGGTCTTAAGCTGGTGAATTTTATTACCGTCTTGCCAAGAGATCGTTACATGAACAGACTTTCCGCCACTTGGATATTCCATCTTGATATACCCTTTATCTTTCGGTACAGGCAATGTATGTGATTCCAGATATTCCACCATTTTTTTCGCAATACCCGGATTATTCATTTCATCTTCGGAAATCGAACGAATCTGTAACGTCCATCTTCCTTCTTGCCAAGTCAGATATTGACTACCAGCCGCACCTTCACTCATACCTTTAATACCATGTCCCAGATCCACAGCCATATTGTTTGGAATATCTTTCAGGTTCGTCTCTGGGAATATTTCTGACTGATCGGGGTCCTTATAGGTCTTCACTTCATAGGAAGCCAGTACAGGTACCTTGCTGCCAGATCCAGTTAACGATGCATCATTAATGGCAACAGACTTAGCCGTAGCGTAGAAGTTTACTTTAAACGCATCAGCAGTATTGGAAGGTAGTGCCGCACCCAAATATGTGCCCTTCTCTAACGTAAAGGATGTGGGTAAAGATGCATTCTTCATTGTCAACTGATTACGAATTTGCTGAATTACCTCATTCACACCTGACTGACCAGTGGCAGCCTGGTTGTCATTCGCCTTCGATCCTGATGTTTCTTGACCATCCGTTGTGGTCGTGTTCTCTTGGGTTCCCGCTTTATTTTCATTAGAGAAATCAGCACCACCGCTTCCGGTCTGGGTCTGTTCGCCCACTGTCGTCGCTGGAGAAGAACCATTCTCTGATGATTCAGTACTCGAATCCGGTCCACCACACCCTGCAAGAGCGAGTATAACGGCTGTCGTTACCGGAATGGTGATCCATAAAGGTTGTTTCTTCATGATGTGTACCTCCTTCGTTGTGAGTTGTATCAAATGTGTAATTCGGATCCATCTATTATCTGATCCACAGATTGAAGAGATTAACGCTTGTCGTTCCAGAAGTTGACCGGTTGCACTTTCTTGCTTAATACTTCAAAACGATACCCTTCTGCCTTCAATGTTTTCAATACTTGTGGCAGGACCTTCAACGTCGCTTCCTGGTCGTGCATAAGCACAACAGGCGTTGTTCCGCTCTTTTGCACATTGTGGATCTGCTTCATTACACTGTTATAGACTTTCTGGTGATCCTTCTTGTATTTCCAGTCTTCCGAATCCACATTCCAATCCCACAGATGGAATCCACCCTGACCGAGCAGTACATTACGGAACGCCGGCTTGAGGTATGGTTTACTGCCGTATGGCGTCCGAACGAGACTTGTTTTAACTCCGGCAACCTTGTTCAGACTTACATTGGCTTGTTGCATTTCTTTCAGTCCGCTATATGCAGATTTATAGAATTTGCCTGGAACATGAGTCACACCATGCAAACCCAATCCATGCCCGTCAGCTACGATTCGTTTGGTAGCCTTCTGAAAATGCTCCATTTGAGGACCCAGCATGAAGAACGTTGCCTTCGCATGATATTGATCCAGAATATCGAGTAACTGACCCGTGTGAGCGGTTGGCCCATCGTCAAAAGTCAGGTATATGATTTTGGAACTCGCTTTGCTTGCGGTATCCTTCGATGTAGGTGATTTTGCAGATACGGACTGCGGCAGTAATAGTGGAATGATAAGTAAAATAGCAAGTGCGGTCATGATCGATTTGCGAATGTGTAACATAATTAGAAGTCTCCCTTGTGTGTTATATTTCCCCGGGTGTCCATGTTTTTCTACCTTCGTCCCTTGGCGATAATCCTAATACTATCAAAGAAAGAGGAACTTGTTCTCGCTTCAAAGGCTACGTTAGAGTTACACTTTTGTCAGATAAACCTATAATTTAATACGGATTTGATAGATTTGCGCAAAAAAAGATCCCGCCAGGATAGATCAATTGTGACATATCCTCTATTACCCACATTCAGGATTATGATAGACTTTTGCTCCAATTCAAGCTATTCAATACAATAATTAAATATCTATGCATGCAAAAAAACCTGCACAAGTGCAGGCTTCTTCGTCTTCAATCAGCATATGGCATCATGCTGTATGTAAATGGTCTTCTATCGCTGGAATCTTCTAGACTCTCCAGCGTTAGTTATTCTGCAGGAGCAACGAAAGAACGTTTGCCGAACTCGGCATCCAGCATGTAGAAAGCATTGCTGTCTTTTTCGATGCGGCGCAGCTTCTGAATAATGTTGTCGAACAACGCTTCCTCTTCAACCTGCTCATCAATGAACCATTTCAGGAAATACATCGTCGCATGCTCACGTTCATTCAAAGCGATGTCAGCCAGATTATAGAATTTTTTCGTGTTCTGCTGCTCATGAGCATAACCATGCTCAAATACATCCAGCATCGAAGCATATTCATTCTTCGGTTCTGGCAGAGCCGCAAGTGTGGCACGTTGTCCACGATCATTCAGGAATTTGTATATTTTCATGCCATGGAATCGTTCCTCTTCCGCCTGTACGATGAAGAAGTTCGCGAATCCATCCAGACTTTTGCTGGAACAATATGCTGCCATAGCCAGATATACATGAGCTGAATAAAACTCGAAGTTCATCTGTTCATTTAAAGATTCTGTTAACTCTTTACTCATAATCAAAACACCTCTTTCTTTCTCTAGGGATGGTTATATTCTAACATAACGTCAGCAGGACTTACACCGATTTTCTACAATATTCGCCAATGACTGAACAAACAAAAAAGCTCTGCCGCGATGGCAGAGCTTCTTTCATTCTTTAGAGATATACAATTATACCAAGAACGCTTTGGAGATGATAACCAACAGGATGAACAGAACCAGAATGGCACCTACAGAAGTGAAACCTCCGTATCCGTAGCCTCTTGTTTCTCCACCTAATACTTCGCTCATTGACCGTACCTCCTCTGCAACAGGTATGGGTTATCTTATGCAGGAAGAACGACTTTGACAGGGCGGATGCCCTAATTAATCAAATGCTGTTTATTTCGTTCAGTACCGTGGAGATTGTATTCGCATGATATCCAGAAAAGGTACCTTTGCCGTGAACTCTTCTTCTGTATACTCTACATGCACAAGTCGTGTACGAGAGTCCATTTTGACAATGACTCCTTGCACCTGATCTTCTTTGCCCCATACCGTCAACAGTACTTCCGAACGTTCACGAAAGGCTTCAACCAGCTGATTTCCCAACTCTTCAAGTTCAAACTCATCCCGTGTAGGTCTTTTTGCTACTTTTGCTTTTGCCAATGCGGCTGCCTCCTCTACTCCGACGTCCCGATTCCACGGGTTGATTGCCGAGTTCGTATTCAATTAGTATACCATTCATTTACGTTCGTGTAATGTCATGGCATCAAAGATTGAGCAAATTCCTCAGATCTGATATCTCCAATCGTGCTACACCCTATTCTTCACCATATTCCACAGTGATGCTGTACTCATTCGATCGGGACTCTCCTGTTACAAAAGAGATGCTCCTCTGTAATATAATGTAAGCTTAGTTCTCATGCTACGAATATAATGATTTGCGTTTTGTTCATTGTGAATTATAATCATCATATACGAGAGTCATTCTGTCGTAACATTATGATGCAGTCAGCGGTGATCTATGAAGAGTTTCCATGCACACAATAGCCACATTCCAACAGAATACGAATTCAAACATTCCAAATGGATCAAAAAAATGCTTGATGCCTACTGGATTGTCATTATTGCACATTTAGCCATTCAGATTGGCTGTTTCCTGTTTCTGGAGTATGATCGCACGCCTGCAGACTTCATGATAAATGTCCTGTTTTGGCCTACTGCGATCAGCAGTGTTTGTATTTTGATGGCGAGTTGGGTTGATCGTCGTTTTAGTTCATTTTCCTTCTATGCCATGTCTGTAGCCAGTACAGTTATCGCCTGGACAATTATTCATGTCAATTATGACATTCGGATTATATTAGCAATATGCCTGTTACCCATCTTCGCTTCGGTGCTGTTCTTCAGTAAAAAGAGGGTCTGGATGGTCTTCCTGATGCAGATGACCGCTTACCTTCTCGTTTTGTTCGATCCGGTCTACCGATTGTACCTGTCTACGTTTGACACGGTATCCATTCCGGCTTTTCTTATCATCAGTACTTATGTAGCACAAATTATTGTAACCAGCGGAGTTGAAATACTGGACGATCTTCAGGCAAGCATGCTTGCCAAGCAGGATCTGATTGTGCGAAATGCCATTATGACCAAGCAGTCCAAAACAGACGGTTTAACCAACCTTTATAATCAAACCTCATTCAAGGATTATTACGAAAAAGCATTTGAGTACGCCAACAGTGGCATGAGTCTGCATCTGGCTCTGATCGATATTGATGACTTCAAATCCATTAATGATACGTATGGTCATCGGGTTGGAGACATCATTCTGGAGAAAGTGTCCCTGATCATTCAGGAAACCATTACCTCAAGTGATATTGCAGCACGGTACGGGGGCGAAGAGTTCGCCTTATTGATGTTTGAGCAATCTTTCAAGCAGGCCTATGTCTTGGTGGAACAGATTCGTCAGAAGATTGCCCTGATGGGCCATCTGGAACTTGAAGGAGCTTCCATCACGGTGAGTATCGGTCTCAAAAGCTACAGTCCTAATCTAACCAAAGACAAATTGTTCGAGGAAGTGGATGCCTGTCTGTATGCCGCCAAACGAACAGGTAAAAATAAAACCGTAACATCACTTGATCTGACTTCGTCCTTCGTAGAGAAAACATAAATAAAAAAGTTGTGCTGTACACCGGAATTCCGGTTTGTACAACTCAACTTTTTTTGGTTTGCATATGATCAGCGGGCCAATCTTCTTCCTAGTTCTATATTTTCATTCCGCCCATTCCCAGCGATGACGATTTTGCTCCAGCCTAGGATGAAGATCGCCTGATGGTCCGTCAATGATGAGACGCAGCTCTTTGATCCAATCCTTAAAGGAATCGAATGAAGCGAACAGATTTGCCATCTCGGTTGTCATATACAGAAAATGAGGAGCCGGGTATTCCGCAGTGATATGGCGCAGCGCGCTATCCACAGGCGTATATTTCTTTCTTTTGCCCTCCAGTCCCTCCACACGTATGCGTAAGGTTGGATGTTCCCGCCGCCAATCATGCAAGCGGTCTTCTCTTTTGTAATATGCCTGAACCGGATTCCGGCTCATCCGCTTATATGTGCTCTCGTGTAATGGATACAGCACGAGTTGTACGAATGAACGAGTATCTACCGTTGCAGCGGCTCGTTCAAGTTGTTCATCGGTCACATGTTCAAACGAGTCATAAAACGTCAACGTCCCTTTACGGCTGGCCGCAGGTGGCTCAAACCCGTAAGGTACGGATGCATATTTTCCAGACATTTCACCCCTCCTTGTCTATACGCAGATTCGTACAAAGGTGTTAGGAATAACTAAGCTAATGCTATTATACGCTAACTCCCCTGCTTCAACTCGGAATAAAATGTCATTCTATTTTTGCCAGCACGTTTCGATTCGTACAAAGCTTCGTCCGCCATCCGGATAATCTCACTTGGGTTGCCGCTGTTGGTCGGATATTCAGCCCCTCCGATGCTACATCCAATCTGAATTCGCTCGTATTCAATAATAAACGGCTTGTTCAAGCTTTGAATAATCGCTTCTGCATAAGCGCTGGCTTCCTCCCTCGGATGACTTCCAACAGAGCGAAGTACAATCAGGAACTCATCACCACCCAAGCGAACAGTTATGCCCTTCTCCTGACCAAGAGAGGACAGGCGCTGGGCGACTTTCTGTAACAGTACATCTCCAACCTGATGTCCAAGCGTATCATTGACACGTTTGAATCCATCCAGATCCAGATAGAGAAACGTCAAGATATGATTTTCACTTTCGGTCTCCAAAGAATCTTCCAGATACGCTTCAAGTGCAGTACGATTCGGCAACCCAGTCAACTGATCGAAATGTGCCAGATTCTGCATCACGACCAGCTCCGAGTCTTTATTCATAAGAGAGGTCACCATATCCCGAAGGGATCGGGACAACACTTCGATCTCCTTAATCCCTTTATTCTCGGGAATCTCAAGAGCGTCTCCTACTCGCAGTCGATTGGCTACTCTGGTGAGACGCACAATTGGGGCAGAGATCAGACGAGAAACAAACCAGCCAATAAGTGCAAATAACATGGTAACAGCAAGCCCTGCCCACACATTAAACCACATCAGATCAAATACGGAAGCTAATGCAGTAGACTTGACTTGACGAATGACTACGGTCCATCCTAATCCGGGATAATCCAGGTGACCTTGGCTGTAGGCATACCCTGTGACATAGTCATTCCCATCGGGCCATTTTTCAATGGACCAACTGCTTTTGTTACGCTGAGCCTCTGCGATACCGGGTAACATCAGCGGTTTACCGATCCATTCCCTGGGCCCCAGCAGTACCGTATGTTCATTTTTGCTCACGATAAAGAACTCAATGTCCTTTTCCTCCCGCTTGAGCGGAGCAAGCACTGATTCCTCGACTTCCTTTGCCCAGGCCCAGCTTAAATGTGCAGCGAGCACACCTTGAATATGACCTTTGCTATCCTTCAACGGAAAACTGATATCGACGAATTGCAGCGGCTCCCCCGTTGGATTCGGAAGCAGCTTGGCAAGAAGTACTGCATTATGCACATCTCCAATAAATTCACCCTTAATTCCCTCCTGATACACAGGTCTCTCCGATAAATTTTCACCAATCAAGATCCCATCCGTCGCCGCTAAAACTTTTCCCTTCGGGTCCATGAATCCAACCCAAGAGAAAGAGGGAAAGCTATCTTGTAACTGATCCAGCAACATCTGAATCTCCGCAGGTCTGAATCCATCTTCCAGCGCTGCCATTCGGCCCAGCAGGTCCAGCTCGCCGGCGCGAGCGGACATGAACCGATCCAGCTTGTTCGATGCCTGTGAGGCCGTGCCTGTAAGCGAGTGACCAATCTCTGTCTCTACAGCAACGAATGACTTTTGGCTGAAAATAGACCCAATCGTCAGGGTAACCAGCAAGGATAAAACAGCGAAGATGACAGTAAGCACAGTTCTGATTTTGAATGACATTATTTCCTCCATTACACGGTGAAACCATCTTGCTTCTCAACATAACTATGCTGCAAAGGATACACGGAATGTCACCTAATCGTTTTCATCTTTATCGGAATTTATATGTTTTTTTATTATACATACCCATACAATATGATACTGAAATCTTCACCGAGTTTCTTCCATCCAAAGAATAGACACGATTCTGTATATACATACTTGGGTTATGAATATAGAGAGCAAGCATATCCTTCAAGGATCATGCGCCTGTAGTCCCACAGAGAGAAGTCGAAATACTAAACATTGGGGGTGTAATGTTGAGCCTGCTTCATGTTGCTGTTATTCTGCCTTTTGCCGCTGGCATTCTTCTTGCCATGCTGCATCGTTTCTTCCGTAAAAACCATCTGGGATGGCCGGTTCTCCTTGTCCCGGCACTATTATTTGCATACTTTGCGAGTCTCATACCCGCTGTGTCACAGCGCAATACCGTATCCGGAAATATCCCATGGATTCCATCACTGGACATTGGATTTAACTTATATCTGGACGGTCTAAGCCTGATGCTGACACTGCTAATCACCGGAATCGGTGTCCTGGTTGTTCTCTACTCCATCTTTTACATGGATATGAAAGAAGCTCTGAACCGCTTCTACCTGTATCTATTGATGTTTATGGGAGCCATGCTAGGTGTGGTACTGTCTGATAACATGATCGTGCTATATGGATTCTGGGAATTGACCAGTATTACGTCATTCCTGTTGATTGCATATAACTACAAACGCGAAGCCTCAACTTCAGGGGCACAGAAATCTTTAATGATCACGGTATTTGGCGGATTCGCCATGCTCACCGGATTCATGATGATGTATCTCATTACGGGAACATTCAGCATTCGCGGAACCATTGCGGGATTGGGACAGTTCCAGGAGAGCATGCTCTTCCTGCCCGCACTTGTCTTGATTTTGATTGGAGCTTTCACCAAGTCAGCTCAATTCCCATTCCATATCTGGTTGCCGGATGCCATGGAAGCTCCAACACCTGTAAGTGCTTATCTGCACTCGGCCACCATGGTTAAAGCCGGACTGTATGTTGTTGCTCGATTCACACCGATCTTTGGTGGACAGGGACTCTGGTTCTGGCTCGTTACCGGTGTTGGCCTTCTCACCTTGTGTTATGGATCATTTCTGGCGGTGAAAAAAATCGATCTCAAAGCGATTCTTGCCTATTCCACCATCTCTCAGCTTGGTCTGATTATGTCCCTGTTCGGGGTTGGATCTGCTGCTCTCTACTTCGGATATGGCGAGTCCTCTGCCATGTACACCGTGGCGACGACCGCTGCACTGCTACATCTGTTTAATCATGCGACTTTCAAGGCCGCCCTATTCATGGTCGTAGGTATTGTCGATCATCAGAACGGTACGCGTGACATTCGACAGCTCGGTGGACTTGCTTCATTCATGCCCGTAACGTTCACCGTAGCACTGATTGGCTCACTTGCCATGGCTGGTATTCCACCGTTCAACGGATTCCTAAGCAAGGAGCTATTCTTCCAAGCCATGGTCGAGGTCGCGCATCTGCGAATCTTTGGACTTGGATCCTGGAGTGTTCTACTGCCGGTATTCGCTTGGCTTGCAAGTGTGTTTACCCTGATCTATGCACTTATTATCGTGTTCAAAACATTCCTCGGTCGTAGCCAAAGCGAGATCCCTGCCAAGAAGTTGCACGAAGCGCCCGCCGGTATGCTCATTCCGCCCGTTGTTCTCGGTGTTCTTGTCATCGTCTTTGGACTCTTTCCGAACCTGTTGGCCGGATCACTGATTGAACCGGCAATGGCCGCTGTGCTTCCTTCCCTACTGAATGGGAACGAACGCTTCGATGTACATTTCTCCCTGTGGCATGGATGGACTCCGGAACTGATTATGACGATCGGAGTCGTGATTCTGGGAATCACTCTCTACAAGCTGTTGCCACGATGGAGGAATATTTATGAGCATTATCCACAAGGATTAACCATTAACAATATGTACCATGTCGTGCTGGATAATCTTCAGCATTATGCACGCAAATGGACGGAAGCCTATATGAATGGCTCCGTTCGTAGTTATCTTGTGTATATTTTCTCATTCACGGTCGCGTTGCTAGTCTATGCCTTCTTCCGTTCAGGCGAAAATATTACATGGAATCTGCAGGGCAATGCGCCCTACTCATTCTATGAGGTTGTACTGTTAGTCACACTCATTGGTGCCGCAGTTTCGATTCCTTTTGCCAAGAACAGACTATCGGCAGTCATTATGACAGGAGCAGTTGGTTACCTTGTAACTCTGCTGTTCGTACTCTTCCGGGCGCCGGATCTGGCGTTGACGCAGATGATTGTTGAGACGGTATCCGTTGCGCTGTTCCTGCTCTGCTTCTACCATTTGCCAGAACTGCAACGAGGCAAATCGAGCCGCAGTTATCTCACGGTAAATATGATCGTAGCGATCGCAGTAGGTGTCGTGATGACTTTTGTTGCACTGGCTGCAAGCGGAACAGCATCACTCGACAGCATATCTACTTTCTTCCTTCAGGAAGCCTATAATTCGGCCGGTGGTAAAAATGTCGTGAACGTGTTATTAGTAGATTTCCGTGGCTTCGATACGTTATTGGAGATTATGGTGCTGGGCGTTGCTTCATTGTCCATCTATTCCATGATTAATCTGAACCTCGAAGCGAAGGATCTCGGAGCCCGATTAAAGTTCCCCAAGAAGGACAAAACTCAGGATTCCGAGCCTGATCTGGATGATGAAACGGACAATACGAAAAAGTATGGTAACCGCGAACGCAGCTCATCCTCGTGGGACACCGTCCCTTTGCAAAGTAATGATGTATTGCTGCAAACGACCACCAAGGTCGTTGTGTTCATTATTCTAACGTTCGCCATGCATCTGTTCTTCGCAGGACACCACAATCCGGGCGGAGGCTTCATCGGCGGCTTGGTAACAGCGGCAGCGCTCGTATTGATTGCCCTGGCATTCAGCACTGATACGATACGTAAAGCGTTACCCGTTGACTTCCGTATTCTAACAGGAATCGGCTTGGGTATAGCCCTACTGACGGGCGCGGGTTCATTTATACTCGGAGTCCCGTTCCTCAGCCAAACCTTCGGCTATTTCGAACTTCCTTTGCTGGGAGAGACCGAACTCGCCACGGCCATGCTGTTCGATCTTGGCGTGTATCTCGCCGTCCTGGGTGTCACCATGACCATCATTCTACAGATCGGGGAGGATCGTTGATATGGAAATATTGATGTGTGTGGCCGTTGGCATTCTGTTTGCGGTTGCCGTCTTTTTAATCTTGTCGCGGAGCCTGCTCCGCATCGTTCTTGGCATGTCCATACTGACCCATGGCGTGCATCTGTTGTTGATCACCATGTCACGTCTCAAAACCGGGTCACCACCGCTGCTTGGGGAGATGGCTGAACGCTATGTCGACCCTCTTCCTCAGGCATTGATATTAACATCGATTGTTATTAATTTCGGGCTCACTGCATTCTTCTTCGTTCTCTCCTATCGTTCCTATCTGAAGCTGAGAACAGACGATATGGAAGAAGTAAGGGGGCGCCCATATGAATAATCTCGTGGTTCTGCCGATTCTCTTGCCATTGATTACAGGTGTTCTGGCCCTTCTGTTTTTCCGGAAAACGAACATCCAGCGGATCATTAGTGTCATCGGACTTTTGTTCACCGCAGCGGTCTCAACGATACTTATAACGCGAGTAGCTCAAAGCGGAGTTCTAACGCTGAATATGGGAGGATGGGCACCTCCATATGGTATTGTGCTTGTTGCGGACATGGTCTCGGCGTTGCTCGTTGTTGCCGCTTCTATCATTGCGCTGGCCTGTCTGCTGTATGCGTTCCGCAGTGTGAACAAGGAACGGGAAGAGCATCACTTCTATCCGTTCTTTCATTTCCTGATCGCCGGAGTTAACGGTTCATTCCTAACCGGAGATTTGTTCAATTTGTTCGTCAGCTTTGAACTGATGCTCATCTCTTCCTATGCACTGATCGTATTGGGAGGTACGGAAAGACAGCTTCGAGAAACGATCAAATATGTCTTGATTAACATCGTTTCTTCAGCACTATTTGTCGCTTCCATCGGTTTCCTCTACTCCATTACTGGCACACTGAACATGGCAGATTTGTCTGTAAAAATTGCTGAAGTGGGACAGAGCGGGGTCATTACCCTGATTGCCGTACTCTTCCTGATCGTATTTAGCATCAAGGCCGGACTGTTCCTGTTCTTCTGGTTATCCGGCTCTTATGCTGCACCACCCGCTGTCGTCACTGCGCTGTTCGCAGGGTTGTTGACCAAGGTTGGCCTGTACGCCATTGTGCGAACATTCACACTAATCTTCTATCATGATCCGGATTTCTTCCATGCACTGATCGGATGGATGGCTGGTGCAACGATGGTCCTTGGTGTCATCGGTGCGATCTCATACCGCGACGTGAACAAGATTCTCATCTACAACGTGGTCGCAGGTGTAGGCTTTGTCGCTTTTGGTATGGCCTCGGCCAGTCGTCCTGCCCTGGAAGGTCTGCTCTTCTATATGCTGCATGATATGTTGATTAAAACCTTGCTCTTCCTGCTCGGCGGCGCCTTGATTGCTGTTGCCGGGACATCCAAACTCGATAATATGGGTGGACTGATCCACCGCTATCCGCTGCTCGGCTGGATGTTCTTCATTAGCGCACTTGCCTTGGCAGGCTTGCCGCCATTCAGTGGTTTTCCAGGCAAGTTGCTTCTCTTCGAAGGCGGCTTGCAGGCAGGCTTGTATGGCCTTACCGGCATTGCCGTACTGTCCAGCTTGCTGATGTTATATTCGGTACTGCGAATCTTCATACAGGCTTTCTGGGGCGAACCACCTGCAGGGGTTGCTAGCCGTCCTTACGCGGTGAACGGCTTGCTGATCCCTGCCGGAATTCTGTTTGTATTCATCATCGTAATGGGTGTGGGGGCCGAAGGCATGTTCCAATTGACCTCCCGCGCAGGCGATATTCTACTGCATCCCCATATTTATATTGATGCCGTATTGAAGGAGTAGATGTCTATGGCCTTTCAGATTGTACTGAATCTTATCATTGCCTTTGTATGGATGTTTCTGAACAATGCCTGGAATGGTGTTGGTTTTCTCACAGGTTACCTGCTCGGTCTGCTTCTCATCGGGGGGATGCGCAGATTCTTCCCCCAGCGCTTCTACATTGTGCGAGTCTGGGCCATCTTCAAACTGATGATACTGCTATTCAAGGAACTGATGCGGGCCAGCGTTGATGTTATTCGCCAGATCATCAAGCCCGAGCTTGATATAAGGCCAGGTATTTTCACGTATAAGACTCAATTGTCATCGGATTGGGAGGTCACCCTGCTCTGTCTGCTCATCTCATTGACACCAGGTACTCTGCCACTTGAGATTTCAGGTAACCAACGCAAACTTTTTATTCACGCCCTGGATATCAAGGATGAACAAAAAATGAGAGATGATATCCAAAACACATTCGAAAAAGCAATTATGGAGGTGACACGTTAATGTTATCCTCACTGTTGTTTATCTCGTTGCTTATTCTCTCCTTAGCCATTCTGGGTTGCTTGTACAGAGTGCTCCGGGGACCATCTATGGCTGACCGGATCACGGCACTGGATACCATCGGCATCAATGTAATTGCCATCGTTGCCGTTCTGTCGATGATGCTGCAGACCCAAGCCTATCTGGATATCATCTTGCTAATTGGCATTCTGGCTTTTCTAAGTACGGTGGCATTTGCACGTTATATTGAACGGGGGGCGGTATTCAAAAATGATGGAGATCGTTAATGTAGCTGCTGAAACAGCTATAGGTCTACTTGTACTGCTCGGTGCACTACTCAGTGCACTCAGTGCATTCGGACTTATTCGTCTGCCTGATGTATATCTTCGTGCCCATGCCGCAACCAAAAGTATGACGCTTGGTGTGTTCTGTGTACTAAGCGCTACATTTTTCTTCTTTTGGTACTTCGACAACTATATCAGTGCCCGCTTGTTGTTAGGTATCCTGTTTGTATTCATTACGGCTCCAGTCGCCGGACATCTGAATGGTCGGGCTGCCTATCGCACAGATGTACCGCTGTGGGAGCAGAGCGTTCAAGATGAACTGGAACCCTTGTTAAAGGGTAAAAAGGTGAACCATGAAGCCAAGGACATGATGGAGTAATCCTAGGCCTATGCATAAATACCCCCGAGGATCAACCGCTCGTTTCGCGGTATGTCCCGGGGGTATTTGTTATTTTTCATACACGGGGATCATTTCAAACACTGATTATGCAGACAAATTAAGTAGCATAGTCAGAATCCATTCAGTCCCTGTCTTCTCAGATCCGCAGCCACAATACGTGCAAGCTCCGCAGCCCCTTGACGATTCGGATGCAGACTATCCCCTGTCATATACAGAGCGAGTGTTGCCGCCGGACCAATAGATGTGAAATAGGCAGAACTCAACTTGTTCAGTTCAACCAGCGTAACCCCCTCTTCCTGAGCCAGTGCACGGGTTGATTGATTGTACCAGCGGTTCTCCGCTTGATGTACATTGGCTGAATTAAAGTCCGTTGCCCGGCCCTGAGGCGTGGAGAGGATGACCGTTGCTCCTTTATTCTTCGCCTGGCGAACCATATCTCGCATAATCTCTTTGAACTGAGCCTCCGTTGTATTGTTCTTGGCATTGGTATCGTTAATTCCGAATTGCAAAATAAAATAATCACCCGGCTTGATATACTTCAGAATTGCCTCCATCTGACCATCATCACGGAAACCTCTGGCAAACTGACCACTTGCCGCCATATTGCGAACCTGAAACGTAGCATTGTTCACATAGGACGGAAACAGCTGTCCCCAACCTCCTTGTACACTGCTGCCAAGCGGATAGTAATTGCAGACTGTTGAATCGCCACCAATATAAATCGTGCGGTTGGTCATGGCCTGATTGGATATTTTTCGGATTTCGAGAGCACTAAGTGTGAACGCGGTACCTGTCTTCCCTTCCGTAACCAGCAGGTTTAATTGCCCGTCAGTCACCGGAATCTGGAACTGATCCGTCGCTCCGTTGCCCGTCATATTGATGATCTGGTATACACCTTCTGCCGCCACACTCGCTCTGGCTGTATTGCCCAGAACCACTTTGACCTCATAGAGCCCATTGGACAGATTCACATTGAAAGTATTGGTGCTCTTCGTACCAAACGTCAGGAACTGTACAGCGTCACTCATCACTCCGCTTCCGGAGGCAGACACATTTCGCATATTGGCAGGTGTGTTGAAACCATAGCCTTTCGTAGGCGTATAGGCATCTCCTGCGGACACACCTGTGTAACCGCTCTCAACTGGACCCAAGCCAAAATCAAATCTGTAGTTGTCCGTTGCAGCCTCAGCGACCTGCCCCCCGCTGCTTCCCAGACCTCCCCCGATCGTACTTGCAAACAGCATAAGACAAAGTAGATATTTTACGGATGTTGACCATTTCATTACTGAATTCCCCTCTCGAATCAGAATTATATTAGTTGAACTAAAAATTATTTACACAGACACTACGAAGACAGAATAACCTTCCAATCGCTGTTATCCCCAGATTTTTTGATTCCCTTTTCTCAAGGGAAAATCCGGTGATAGCGTATGCTTTCGAAGTAGCTTTCTTGCAGAAAGCTTGTAGCTTCGCTTTTTCAGGTTTTTTCTATCTTCTCCGTTATCGTGTAAATGATTAGTTCAACTTATATAGATGGTAATAAGCCTCAGCTTCACAGAACTTGATCAAGCCAGTTATAGGCCTTCGCTCCGCTAATCTCATGTCCACCTGTAAAGAAATCCGCATCCAGTGATTCCTTTGCTCCCGCCTGTTCATAGATATGTGTCAATCGCTTATAGGCCTCTCTTGCTGCATGGAGCGGAAATACCTGGTCATCACTTCCGGCTTCAATAAAAAGTGGCCTAGGGACAATCAGACCGATGATGTCCGGCAAATCCGCTTCACGCAGAATTCCTGGCACATAGTTGTCCAGACAATGGTTCCGATCCAGTATGCTGCCATGGAATGTACTTGCATAACCACTCACTACAACTGCACGGAAACGTTCATCCAGCGCAGCTGTAAATGCGGTAACCAGTCCACCGCCCGAAATGCCCATACTTCCGATTCGCTGTGAATCCACTTCAGGCCGGGTCAATACATAATCCAGTACACGTGTTGTTTCATACACCCGATGCCCGGCAAGGGTCTGCCCCACCATGAGCAGATGCGCAGCAATTTTCGTACAGGAACTTGCACCTGAAGGTGCTTCGCGATCTTCTTCCAGTCTTCGATCACCAAATCCGAGCAGCTCTGGAGCAGCGACCACATATCCCCGCTTCACAAGGGCAACTGCAAAATCCTTGTGTAATCCAGGCTCTCCTGTCCGTGGTGAACCATCCGGTTCCATACCAGAGATCTCCCGGCTGCCATACCCGTGCCCGTGACATGCTACGATAGCAGGTCTCTTCGCATCGGTAACGCTTATATTACTTGGAATCAACACATATACAGGCATGCGAAGTCCTGCATAGGTCGTGATCTCCACCCGCTCACGGATATAGCCGTCACATGTAGTGCGCTCCAGTAATACAGGATTGAGTGCTGCTGGCATCGTTGGAAAATCGCCCAGCCGTTCTTTTACACGTGTACGCAACTGACTGCGCCATAACTCAAGGGGTTGATCTGCATGATAAGCGGAACGACCACGAAGATTGGTTTGTTGTTGCAGGTAGGCTTCAATATCCGACATAGGCCTGTGTCCTCCTGTTTTTCCTAGGATAACTTAGATGATCGACCGACCGAAATATTCGATTAATCCAGTCTATTATAGAACATCTATGTCACTTATGAATTGAACATGTTTGCCTGTTTTGAATGGAATCACACGATTGCTAGCCAAAAAAAGGATATCTCCAACCTGATGACAGGTTTCGGAAATATCCTTCATTTGATCTGACCCGGCAACCACCAGTTCCATCTGCCCATTAACTTCATCAGGGAAGGTACCAGTATTAGACGGACCAGTGTAACGTCAATTAATACTGCGGCGGTTATCCCGATCCCCAACTGTCTCACTCCTGCAACTTCAGCAAAAGCAAACGGTACGGTCACCGCAAGCAGAATGGCCGCTGCAGAGGTAACCAGACGACCCGTAGAAGCCAATCCCTGTTGGACAGCCACATCACTGTCTCCGGTTCGTCTATAGACTTCCTGAATACGGCTCAGCATAAACACACCATAATCCATGGATATGCCGAACACGAGTCCCGCAATGAATACCGGAATCATAATGGCAATGGCTGACGGCTCCATCCCGAGATGTCCCTCATTAAATACCCACACCAATATGCCAAATGAAGCGGCTAAGCTGAGCAGATTCATCAGAATGGCCTTGATTGGAATGAGCAGAGATCGAAATGCTGCCAACAGCACAACATAATTGGATACCACTACAAATACCAGCACTTTGGGCAGTTGCTGCGTGACTTCCTGCATAATTTCATGTTGCTTGACTGCTTCACCGCCATAACGAAGTTTTACGTCTTTGGAACCCAGCGCGTAATCGTTGTTGCTCATTCGTTCCAGCCAGTCTGCAACTTGTTCCGAACCAGGCTCTCCTCGTACGGTGGCTATTAATCGAATCGAATGATCAGAGACAGTTGAACGCAGCCATGCCGTCCTTGTTGACTCCTTGCCTTCTATGGAAGAAGTGAGCGACGACAGTGGAATTCGAAAAAGGGTTTGGCTTTGCACGTTATTTTGATCCGGCTGTAACAGTCCCCATGGTGAATTAATGCTCACGACATTGGAGTCCTGTAGAAGTTGGCGTACTTTGTTATGGGCCATCTGCCAGTGAGAGGCAGTCAAAGCCTGCTGCTGTCCGCCAATCACCATCTCGATGGTGGAGGTATTCTTTTGACCAAAATCATGCTGCAACTGTTCTGCTGCCTGACGGGACTCCATTCTCTCTGGCAGCGAAGAGGCATCCGGGATGGACAGCTCCAGTCGGGTCACTGGATAGACACACAGGAGCAGCATAACCGTGCCTCCGATCGCCATTCGGACTGGTCGTTTCATGACCATTGCAGACCATGTATACCAGACCGAGCGTCTGGATAACGAATGGACTGACTTTCGACTGAAGACCCGAACCGCAGAGAGAGACAGCAGGGCTGGCAGCAACGTTACGTTTAACAGTAGCGATAGAAGCAGCACGATAATGGCCCCCAAGGATACGCTCAGAAACATCGGTAGTCTGATCCAAAGCAGACCCAGCAGTCCAAGGAGCACGCAAGCTGCCGAGAACAACGCCGCTCTGCCTGCTGTACACAGTGTTCGCTGAAGGATCTCGCTTCGCAGAACCTCGCTCTGCATATCCAGACTGCTGCCCATAACGTTAGCTTCTCCTTCATCTTCATAGGCCCGCTGAAGTTCTTCCCTGTACCTGCTCAGGATGATCAGAGCAAAGTCTAAACTAAGTGCCATGCCCACCATAGGAATTACGTTAATGATAAAGTTGGACAGTTCCAGATGATAACCAAGGAGAGAAGTGACTCCCATAGCCGTAATCACAGCACTAATCCCCATCATGACAGCAATCCATGCGGCATATAGTCCCCAGAATGCGAAGCACAAAATGATCAGGGCAATCGGCAGTCCCACCATCTCTGCCCGTTCCAGGTCACGAAAGCTCAGATGGTTCACATCCTGCTGCACGACCGCCTTTCCCGTCAATTGGACCGTACCTGGACCGTCTGTTGCCAGCTCGGCGCGCAACTGCTCCAGCAGAGGACCCATCTGATGCGCGGGCACATCCATCTTCACAAGGGCATAAGCCTTATTGTCTTGCAGCATCATCCCTTTCCTAGCATCAAGAGAGGATGTAATAGAGGTTACCGCGGGCAACACTTGAACCTGTGTCAGACGATCCCTGATCCACTGCCGGAACTCTAATGGCGAGGTATTTTCCTTTTTCTCAAAAACCAGAATAACCGGATCAGCAGGAGAACCGAATTCGTCCTCCAGAACAAGCTCAACTGCTTGCGCATCCCCGTAAACCCGTTTCAATCCGTGATCCTGAACAATGTCAGGCAACTTCCACGCCCAGACCGCTGACATCCCGATGATAAATATCCAGCAGAGAATAATGAACCGCGGATATCGGCTAATGAGGACAGCAAGTCTGCGATAACACATACCTAAGCTCCTCTGCGATCAGATTGGCCATTCAGTTACTTGATTCGCGACTTATTGGATGCCATGATCCACAGGTGTTCTGTTCGCTATGGGGGCAGGGATGTATGTAAAAGGAAGTAATTCTGCTGTCAGTCCCGGGCCAAAGGCCAGCGCTATCCCGCTGGAAGAATCTTCTTTCTGTCTGTAATCCTCACGGATGGCTTGAAGAACAAACAGAATCGTCACGGACGACAAGTTGCCATAATCCCGCAGGATGTTTCGACTGTAGGAGACCTGCTCATCCGTCAACTGATACAACTTCTGAACGGCATCCACAATGCCTCTGCCTCCCGGATGGATCGCCCATATTTCCGGTAAAGCACTTCCCTCCAGTAACCGTTCTACCTCTGGCCCGAGATGCAAGCCGAGCAGCTTTGGAATCTGTGGTGACAGATAGAGATCAAAGCCTGTATTGCCCACTTCCCAGATCATCTCTTCTGCACAGTCCGGGAGCAGCGTCGAGTATCCACGGCCCAGTCGAAAACATACATTACGGTCTGTTCCGGACGCGCCAATTACGCACGCAGAGGCGCCGTCTCCGAAGAAAGATGCAGCATACAGGTCGTCCCGTTTGGCAGATGGCTGGAAGTGAAGCGTGCACAGCTCCACACACACGATGAGAACTGTCGCCTCCTGATCTGTCGTTACAATGGAATTGGCCAGTTGTATCGCCTTCAGACCGGCTGCACATCCTTGAAACACCAGTGGAATCCGGTTGATCTGCGGTGACAGTTCAAGCTGCTGGATCAGCCGAACATCAAGTCCGGGCAGGAATTGCCCCGTGCAGCTAACCGTAATGAGATGTGTAATTTCCGAGGAGGATACGTCTGCATCCTGAAGGGCCTGTCCAGCCGCCTCCAGACCAAGTGGAACAGCAGCCGCTTTGTATTTACCCATACGCTCGGATGTAGTCGGAACCTCCTCCGCAGTGGTAAAGGGTAAATATCGGCAAGCATCCACAGGTTCAAGCAGATTCGGTTCACTTGTATAACGAGTCTCTACACCGCACTGATTAAAGATTCGTTTGGCCCACCTTCTCGCATCTGGCTCATGTTCCAGCGCTTGCGCGAGACGGGCAGATACATCCTTTTGCTCAATACGGTGGGCTGGCCACGCCGTTCCGATTCCCATAATACTTGCCCCTGTAGTTCCCTCAAACTGGTTCATCGGCTTAACCCCCTATATCGCACGTGTTCAAAAGTAGGTTTTTAAACAACCTATATATAATAGGTTCATATGAAATGTGCAGGATATAGTACAAGTCTATTCACTCCCTGTCCTGTTTATGTTCATATTAACAAGCAAAGGCGGACCACATATGCGAGTTACGCACGTGCTGTCCGCCTTATCTATAGGGTTAAAGCCATTCATGTGTCAGATATACGATCTGTTAGAACTATTCAGGCCGAATTACGGTGAAACGTTCGCCAAGCTTGGCATAATCATTACCCGCCAGTCGACTGACCGGTTTCAAATGATCCATCAGGATATAGCCCTTATCAGGGTTATAGACTTGTTCGCTGAAATGGTACTGCACAATGCGTACCAGCAGTAAGTCGCTCGCGGGTTTGCCATCATCGTTCGTGATGGGAATATGCTGATACAGTTCGCATTCCATTCGAATAAGTGCTTGCTGTATTCCCGGAACCGAGACTTTTGTACTTGGCACGGTAGTCAGTTTTGTCCGCTCAAGCTCACTTTCATGGGGTTCAAGTATGGCTGCTGTTTCATTCACTTCGGGTATAATTGCTTCATCACATATATGCACGACCAGTTCCTTATGAGCAAGCACATTGCGTGCAGTATCTTTCATAACGCCGTCCTTGCGTGCAATGGATATGGATAACAGCGGCGGGTCCGAACTAACTACATTGAAGAAACTGAAAGGCGCTGCATTAATTACACCATTCTCATCTGAAAGTGTCGTCACAAAAGCAATTGGACGTGGCACCACCGAACCACTCATCAGTTTATAGTTGTCTCTTCCCGTTATTTCACGTGGATCCAATGTATACATATGTAAATATCCCCTTCCCTGCTCGTGAAGAAAATGACAATTCTACTTCATGACACGTCAAGATTCTACTTCTTATTATATATCGTAAAATGCTAAATTGACAAAAAAAAAAAAACTCCCTGGTACCCATTGCACCAAGGAGTTTGAACATGCTATTTCTTATTTAACGATGCTGTTCTGAATGTCTTCCATAATTTGAAGATTCGCTTGAACTCCACTATACAACCAGCTGCTGGAACGGGTAAATTCGAACAAATTACCATTTTTCACAGCCGGAATGCTTTGCCATACCGGATCTTTCAGTGCTTCTGACCCTGTACCTTCATCACTATTCACAAAGAACAAGTAGTCTACATCCATTTCCGCCAATTTCTCCATTGAGATGGAAGACCAGTTACCTGTCGCATTGGCAGAGATTTCTTTTACAACTTCAGGCTCTACAAGTCCAAGTTCTTTGTACATCACTTCTCCACTCGATACATTGTCACTTACGATGAAAAACTTGCCGCTAACCAACCAAATGGCCGCTGCCGATTTCGTTCCACCTGTAACGTTGTTGATTTTTTCCTTGATTTCTGTAGCTTTAACTTCGTAATCATCCAGCGCTTTTTGTGCTTCGGCACTCTTATTCAAAATCTCACCGATTTTCAGCTGCGTTTTGCGCCAGTCGCTATTAATCTCATCGCCGAGTACGTAAGTAGGTGCAATCTTACTGTACTGTTCGTATTTCTCACCTTCAACCACACTTTCGGAACCGATAATAATCAGATCTGGGTTAAAGCTGGTTACCGCTTCGAAAGGCAGATCGAAGGCAATCGTGGGAATACCATTCAGATCTTTTTGTAGATATTCCTGAATTCCGTTGGCTACAGACCATTGGGCAACTGGCTTAACACCGAGTGTTACCAGATTGTCTTCCAGATAAGAAGCGATGATACGCTCCGGATTAGCCGGGATAATTACTTCGTGTCCCATTGCATCTGTTAATGTGCGCTCTGTGGCGGCTTCTGTTTGCGTCTCTGTCTCCGTTGCTGTGTCGCTCTCTCCTGCTGCTCCATTCTCTGCTGGCTTCGTTCCACACGCTGCCAACCAGATGGACATGACCATCACCGTAATTAGAAGCATGATCATCTTGCTATTTCTCTTAAACACGTGAGTTAACCCCTTTCATTTCGTTATGAAAACCTTATTCGGCGTTATTGTGACAGATATCAACGTTCAAAAATATTGATACTATAATTGATACATATAATATCCGTATGTACATTTGCCAATTCCATTGACAATGATAATTGTTATCATTCCAGTTGTCAATTCGATTATGTCCTGAGCGGATCATATAAAATCCTCTTGGTCGGATTCACCAATGGGCGGATGCCGCCATATGCTGAATGCAGAATACGATGACAGGAAGGATGTTCTGTACATGAGTTACGTATATAACCCTTATCTAAGTTATGGGGAAGACCGTTCATTTCAACTGCCCCCACTGTTCCCAGGTGGTGGAGGTGGCGGCACACCGGGTGGTCCGACGTTTCCTGGTATACCTGGCGGTCAAGGTTCCTATCCTCCATTCATTCCAGGCGGCGGAACAGGTCCATATTTCCCTGGAGGCATACCGGGTACAATCCCGGGGACAGCACCGGGCGTACCTGCACAACTGACACAAGGCAATCTGCCCACCCTGCTTAGTGCATATCCTCGTCCGGTAGGTCAGCCTCCGGCAGAGATGCTTTTTCTGTATAACCTGATCAAAAGCAGCCCAGGTCTGCTCCCGCTCTTCCTCCAGCAACAGCCGCAAAGTCTGACTCAAGCTGTACAATTTGCACAGACTGGTGCAGCGGCGCCTCGGGATAACGAAGAACGTGCACTGCCCAACTTTTGCTACAACCGATGGTCTCTTGTGTTCACTTACAATGATGTCTACCTGATGTGGCCTGCTATTAATCTGTTTGGTTTTGTGGTCGGGTATTTCTATCCATTCCTTACGCCAGGTATTTTGTTGAATACACAAATTTTGTTCGCGCTCTGCTAATCCTGTCCTTACTTACAGCAAGAGCCCCACTTGGAAGCATGATTCCTGCCAAGCGGGGCTCTTTTTTCGTTCTTTTAACCTGACGTTCAGAATCAGTACATTCAACTCAATGCCTGATCGTGCTGACGCTTCCTGCCTCTACTGACCATTAGGAAGTAAATCACCAAGGCACCGAGATCAGCACACGCGATAACAATTCCCATCGGCACAGCTGTACCTTCTCCTCCGAGGCCTACAAGCGGAGCGACAATACCTCCGAACAGGAACGTCATCACTCCAATAAGCGCAGACGCACTGCCTGCCGACTTCTCCTGATTGGCCATAGCCAGGGCGAAGGAAGCGGTATTCACCAGCCCGACACTGGATACCACCAGAAATAACGGAATCAGCACAGAGATCAGATTTCCTCCAGCCAGAATGGCAATGAGCAGTGAGGTTCCTCCCACCGCTGCGGTTAGCAGCCCTGCGATTAACAGGCGAGTCTCCGATACCTTTCCTGCAAGTCTGCCGGCAATCTGACTGGCCAGAATAATGCCTAGCCCATTAATGGCGAAGCAGACACTGAACATTTGCGGGGATACCCCGTATATCTTCTGAAGCACAAACGGCGAACCTGAGATGTAGGCAAACATGCCAGCGGCTACAAACCCCTGGGTTAACGCATAACCCATAAACTGGCGATCCCCGGCGATTTGGCGAAACGTGATCAAGGTCTGCTTCAGTCCCCCCCTTGATCTGCGGCTGGATGGCAATGTCTCTCCAAGACCGAAAATGACAGCAAACAGCGTCAATATACCTATGAGGCTGAGCAAAATAAATACACCGCGCCACGAGGTATACGTCAACAATTGTCCGCCAATGATCGGTGCAGCAATCGGGGCTACGCCGTTAATCAGCATTAACAGGGAGAAGAATCGTGTCAGTTCCGGACCCGAGTATACGTCTCTGACAATCGCACGCGAGATTACAATCCCGGCCGCTCCGGCCACCCCCTGAATGAATCGTAGCACAACAAAAGAGCCCATCGTGGGGCTGACCAGGCAGAGTATGGAAGCGATGGTATAGAGCACAAGACCTGCAATGAGCGGTGTTCGCCGACCACGTACATCACTTAGAGGTCCGGCAAGCAACTGTCCCACCGCAAGTCCAATCATACACGCCGTCAGACTGAGCTGAGCATACGAAGTAGATGACCCGAACTCATCGGCCAGCGTAGGCAATGAGGGCAAATACATATCCAGGGACAACGGCCCGAAGGCCGACAACGTCCCCAGAATTAAAGCCATCCGCACACGAGACGTAGAGTTCGTGTTCAATGAAGCTATTGTGCTTTTCATCGAGTACTACTCCCCGCTACCTAGCAACTTGAGCAAGTTGGATGGCAGTGTGAACTGTTGATTGTTAATAATAATACGGCGCAGCTCTTCTTCATCCCGCTCGTTCTCAGCATCCTTGATCTCCTGAATTTCCCGGTGAAGTCGCTCCATCTGTTGATCCAGTGCATTCGCAGAATCTGCCGCACTTTTGAGTTCCCTGGTCAAATGCTCGGGAACATCCTTATTGTATTTATAAAAAATCTTATGTTCCAGACTCGCCCAGAAATCCATCGCGATTGTACGGATCTGGATCTCCACACAAGCTCGTTCCTCACCATTGGACATGTACACAGGCACTTCCACCAGAAGGTGAAGACTTTGGTAGCCGTTTGGCTTCGGATTCTCGATGTAGTCTTTGACCTCCATTACACGCAGGTCACTCTGGTTACACAGCATATCCTTAATGCGATAGATATCCGAGATAAAGGAACATGTAATTCGTACTCCGGCGATATCCTTGATATTTTGCTTGATACTCTCAAACGTTAACTCATGATTTTTGCGAAACATCTTGTTCATAATGCTCTCAGGTGACTTCAGTCTGGACTTCGTATGCTCAATTGGACTGTAATCATGCAGCGACTGGAATTCTTCCTTCAGTACTTCAATCTTGGTCTCCATTTGATCCAGAGCAAATTTATAAATCATCATAAATCTCGTAATTTCATATTTGAATTTCTTGAATTGATCGATTGGATGTGGGGCGTTCATTATGGTTTTCTTCCTTTCTTTCTGCACACTAAAGTTAGTTTTATAAATAGGAGGACAGCGGGCAATCCACATGTCTTCTGAACCATTATAAATCATATGGAGCCAATAAACGAATTTCTCACATTCGGGCTGGTGATTTAGCCTGGAAGGTATGGGAACTTATTTTACGCGCATCATATAGAAACATCCCTATCATTTGGCTCTCCATTACCGATGAAAGAAGTTGATTTCCCTGCTCTATCAAGTGACGTACTCGTCCGATATGCTTCGGGTTAAAGCCTATTTATTTTTGCCACACGGCTGTTCGTTATCTGCTCTCACAGCATACGAAATTTCTCATCCCTTCTCTGGCTACTCTAGCTTACCGGACTTCGTTTCCATTGAAAAGTCTCTACATCTGCAACCACTCGCCAGCCACTACCCTGCTGTAAGAATGCATGATATCACTCCCACACAGGAACAGTGGCCTGTGCTGATCTATTGTCGCGGCGGACTTGGCAGCTATGGCGGGGTAAATACCGTTTGGCTTGAGCAATTTGTACAGAAAGGTTATATCGTGTTCGCTCCATCCTATCGTGGCAACGAAGGCGGTGAGGGGTGTGACGAGTATGGCGGAAGAGATGCAGAAGATGTGCATGCCGCTTACCGGTTGGTGCAACGTTTGCCTTTTGCCGACCCGACTCGGATATCGCTGATGGGATTCTCCCGTGGAGCCATTAATGCGGTACATACAGCAACTGCCTATAATGATGGGCCAGACAAAGTACATAAGTTAGTCCTATGGAGCGGTGTCGCCGATGTGGAACGCACGTATCATGAACGAACCGACCTGAGACGTACATTGAAAAGGGTGCTCGGTGGTTCCCCCCGTACGGTTCCGGAAGCATATCTTGCCCGTTCCCCTTTGTCGAATGCAAACAAACTATCCTGCCCCGTGCTGATCATGCACGGCACATCGGATACGCAGGTGAATTACAGTCATGGCACCCGGATGTACCACTGGCTGAAGCGTCGGGGCGCTAACGTTACATTTCACGCCTACGGCGGACAGGACCACCATTTTCACCAGAGAATACACGAGTCAGCAGTGAATAATATGTTTGACTGGCTTGCGGCGCCATAGTCCTGAGCCATGAATTTCATTTTGAAGAATCACGCGATATGGCTGTATACTGGAGGGGTTACGTTTTTTTGAAAGGACGGATATGATGAATCAAAACACCCTCCAAAAGTACGCGATGCTCCTTCTATGTATGTGTGCGGGGATGGTTGATCTGATTGGATATCTAGGACTGGGACACGTGCTCACAGCCAATATGACGGGGAATATTGTACTATTGGGTATTGCCATTGCCCGTGCTCAGGAATTTGTCGTGCTGCGTTCGCTCCTAGCTCTCATCGGCTTTATTGCTGGCAATGCCATTGCCGCACACATGATCGGGCATGTGCATACCAAAAATGGCTGGTCTTCTCGGGTCACTTCCGTATTCACTGTTGAGAGCATATTGCTCCTTCTGTTCGCAATCGCCATGATTAGTCCATACTCAGAACAACTATCCTATCTGTTGATTGTCATACTAGCCATTGCAATGGGTATGCAAACGACTGCGGCGCGCCGCATTGGAATTGCTGGTATCTCAACAACCGTGCTCACCAATAATCTGGCCGCCGTGGTAGAAGATACCGTAAGCATTCTTAGAAGACTGCGACATGTCAATATCCGATCGCTGGTCAAAGCCCTGTCTACAGATTCCTATCTTCGTGCAGGTGCTGTTGTAATCTATCTGGTCGGCGTCATTGTTGCCGCATTGCTGTTCCACCGTGTGCCGATGATCGCAGTCTGGATTCCTGTGCTGACCATTGGCGGTGTAACCCTGTATGCCCGATTACATGCATGGGGAAGTTCACATCAAAGCGAAGGCTAATAGCCGAAAAAGCAACCTATGTACTTTAAGTACAATCGCACTTTTTATTTCATCAACGACGCCTCTTGGCGGATTAGCTTGACGAGATGCTGTGCAGCAGGCGACAATACTTCCCCCGCTCGTGTACATACGGCAACCGTATTTCTCAGCTGTACACCTCGAACGTACACACGGGCCAGCCTGCCTTGCTGCACATCTTCCTTCACAACCAAAGAAGATATAAAGTTGGCTCCATAACCTGCCTTCACTGCACTGATCGTTTCGTTCAGCCCGTTGAACTGAAGCGCAATGCGGGGAGCGGCCAGGTTATTTGTTGTGCAAAGGGAAACCAGTCGCTCACGCGTGGCACTGCCTTCTTCACGCATGATGAAGGGTTCTGCCACCATCTCATGCAGCTCGATTTCTTTGCCTGCATAAGGATGGTCGGGATGAACAACAAACCACATCTCATCCTCAAACAATTCGTCCCATTGGACACCCGCATGTGTGATTCCACTTCCACCATACACCGCAATCTCTGCCTCGTAGCGAAGCAATTGGTCAAAAGCCATCTGGGTATTCGTTGTGCTCACAACCAGTTCCACATCCTCGTGCATCTGCTTGAATCGCGCAATCCAGGCTGGCAGCAGAAAATTCGAAGGTAAGTAGGTTGCCGTAAGACGTATGAGCCCTTTCTTGCCCTCCCGAAAATCCTGCACAAAATTCTCGACATCCTGCTCCAGCATGAACAGACGCTCGGCATAACCTGTTAACTGCATCCCGGCATCCGTGAGCACCAACCTTCTTCCCTCTGAAGCAAAAAGCTGGATTCCCAGTTCACGCTCAAACTTCTTCACCTGGGAAGATACCGCCGGTTGACTAATATTAAGTTCTTCTGCGGCACGAGTGACCCCACCATATCTCACGATGGCATGAAATAATCGTAATCCATGCAGATTCATGTGCTACACCTCTTCCACGTCTAATATATAATCTAAAGTTATATTAACATACATAATATATATTTTATTTATACTTCTATTCCATCTATAGTTGAATTATGAAATCAAATACAAGATACATGGAAAGGAACATGTGAAGATGAAAAATATAAATACGACCGACCTACAGCATACCTGGACTCAAGTCGACGACTACATGAATGATCTACTGATTCCCTCGGATGCCCTGCTGGAACTTACACTGCAAACCAATGCCGAAGCTGGATTACCCGCTCATGACGTAACACCAAATCAAGGGAAGCTACTTCAACTTCTGCTTCAAATCCAAGGAGCAACCCGAGTGCTTGAAATCGGCACATTGGGTGGATACAGTACCATCTGGATGGCAAGAGCCCTGCCTGAACATGGACACATCGTCTCACTGGAATCCGAACCACGCCATGCGGACTTGGCACGAGCCAATCTTGCACGTGCAGGACTTCTGCATAAGGTTGACCTGAGAGTTGGTCCTGCCCTGACCACCCTTCCCGATGTTCAGGAAGAATACAGGGAGCCGTTTGATATGATCTTTATTGATGCTGACAAACCCAGTAATCCCGATTATCTGAGATGGGCCCTTCGACTGACTCGTCCGGGGAGTCTAATTATTGGTGATAATATCGTCAGGGACGGTGAAGTGATTCGCGCAGACAGCACAGACCCGAGAGTTCAAGGCGTTCGATCATTCCTTCAATTGATCGGTGATCACCCCCGGCTTGAAGCTACAGCCCTGCAAACGGTCGGTAGCAAAGGTTACGATGGATTCGTCATCGCTCGTGTAATGGATGCCCCTGAACCAAAATAAACAGTGGTCAATTCTTCCGCAAATTCCCCTTTCCTGTTAAACTGGAATCACTGCACAGTCAGACTGGGGGGAACCACTTGAGAGTTTTACGACAGATTCATGCTGAAATTCGCGGCTGGTCCCGCAATATTCAACTTTTTTTCCTGGCAAGCATTCTGTATCAGATCGGAAATGGCATGTTCTCTGTCTTGTACAATCTGTACATTCAGGGTCTGGGCTATAATGATACAATGAACGGCCAGATTGTAAGTATTCAATCACTCGCAACAGCCATTATGTTTGTTCCTATCGGTCTATGCGGCGATCTGTTTAGCCGCAAGCGGCTGCTCATTACCGGGGCGTTATTCAGCGGAATCTTTTTGATCGGGCGCTCCTTTGATTATTCAGCTACTGGACTGATCTGGTTCGCGGTGTTCTCCGGCCTTTTCGCTGGTGTATTCCAAGTACTGGCCATTCCTTATCTGGCGGAAAACGTCAAGAAAAGCCAGCGGCTGAAGATGTTCAGTTATTATTCATCCCTTGTGCTGGCTTCCCAGGTTCTTGGTAGCCTGGGTGGCGGCGTATTCGCAGATTTGCTACATACGGCAGGACTCGCCAAAGTGACCGGATTACAGACAGTTTTATTTGTCGGTGGTGCAGCAACGCTTGCTGCGTTTATTCCACTGTTATTTGTAACTGAAGATAAGGCCACTCCGCAGACGACAACACCTGCACAACCTGCTCTACAATCAGACACAGATCTCAAAGATCGTGCAATAGGTACCTCAAATACCTCAAACCAGAATGATTTAATCACTAAGAAAAAGGATTCCCGACTGATTGGTCAGTTTGTAGTAACCCAGTTATTAATCGGATTAGGTTCAGGACTGGTTGTACCGTATCTGAATCTGTATTTCACCAATCGATTTTCGGTTTCTCTAAGCGGCATGAGCTTGCTGATTGCACTCGGCCAGATTATGACGATTGTATCCATGCTGATTGGTCCTACCCTCGCGGCAAAAGTCGGGAGCGTACGAGCCGTTGTCATTTTCCAGGTCATGTCGCTGCCCTTCCTTCTATTAACAGGCTTCACCAATCTGTTGTTTATCGCTTCGCTGAGTTTCTTATTCAGACAAGCTCTGATGAATGCAGCCAATCCCATTCACTCCGCCATACTGGTGGATCGAATCTCCGACAAACGCCGCGGGATTGCCAATTCACTGATGCAGACCTCGTTCATGATTGGTTGGGCTACCATGGGACCTGTTCAATCCTATCTGGTCACCACGTACGGAACGTACTGGGGTTACGCGATCACATTCAGCATCACAGGCTGTCTATACGTTATTGCATCGTTGATGTACTATGTAATGTTCAAAGAACCCAAGCCTTCCACCGCTGCTCTGGCAGGAGAATAATGATGTTCTCCCTTTCGGCGGCTACCTCACTACTCAGTATGGCTTCTGGCGGGATGGATCAGATAAGTATCATGGCACATGAAGTCAATGCTGACCTTTCGGTTATGATCTTATTTCGCCCATTCCATGACAAAGAGAGTATCCACTTGAATCACATCCTGCGGGTACTCTCTTTCACTTGTACAGACTCATCTTCGGCATTTGGCCTCATTCAATTTTAAGCATAATGACTAATTATAAATAAATTCGGTTGTACATCCAGCCCACAATGCCCACCGTAACCAGTGTTGCCCCAATAATAAATGCATAATAGCTAATCTTACTTTTGGACTCCGAAGTCTGATGGTCATAATAATCCGAGTTACGTCGGTAAAACCCCATCCATAACTCTCCGATCATATTCACAACAACCAATACAAAACGTTTAACAAGCCCCATTGTATTCGCGTCTCCTCTCTCTCTCTGATCGACCTTCTTCCATATTAAGTATAATTATCCCAATTAATTAAAACAACCTACTCATATTACCTTTGGTGCAGTTTCTTGCTCCAACCAGGTTAAAATATCAAATGCTTCCTGATCAGTGCTACCACACATCTCCTCCTCAGCTTGCAATCCACTGCATACCGCAGGACGATCCTTTTGGCCAAAAATTCCGCAACGATTATCATCCGTAAGCTGCACGCAGCGTACACCTGCCGGCTTGCCATGAGCCATGCCCGGTATCGGTGATGATATGGAAATCGCGATACAACATGCGGCACAGCCTGTCCTGCATTCCATACGTATTCCCTCCTAATTTTAATACTTATAGTACTTACAATACGTGTTCAAAAAGACCGGTTTTCAGTACCAAGAAGATGGGATGAAGTTAGAACCTCTTATATTATGAACGATTTATCCAGGTCCACGTTCGAGCAAGCCCCTGAGCGATTCTGCGATTCATGCTTCGATTCGAAAAATACCCCCCATGACTTAGCGGATTCCAACTCATTGCCACGCCGCCAGAGTTCACTTCAATGTCTTCTTTGACCGCTTTCTCATAAGCGGGATCAATGGGGCGTAACGGATAACCCAGAATATCATCCCGATCGTAGAAGTTCACCCACTCCCCTTCCAGACCGGCATAATACTGATTCACATGGGAAGAGGGCACCTGAATTGGGCAACTAAAGTCATGGTAACGCAAACTCCATAAGGGCAGGGTTGTACCAAACGAGTAAAAATTTGTCAGGGTGTCCCCCCGCTCCAGTGCCGAGTTCACATCCACAATCTCAGGAACGCGACTGGACGGATATTGAAGATCGTAGAAGAAGTTACTTGCGATTACGGCACCCAAACTATGAGCCACCACACAGAGCGGAGCTTCCGGTCCGTTACGCTGTGCAAGGGTATGCATCGCCTGATTCAACGTTCGATGTACGGCATCATAGTTATGGCCTTGATTCTCCACCGGTTGATAAGCAACCGCGTCAGCAAGATAATGGATGACAAATCGGCGCAATGTCTGATAGTTCAATCCCGGAGAGCTGACGAGCTGTTGAAAGAGCTTCTCTTCCCGCTTCTCAAATACATCTGCCCAATATACAGGTTCGATATCCAGCATCGTTTTGGCGGCTCCAGGCAAGACCATCACCTGATCCAATTCCTTATGCAAACAAGTAATCAGCTTGTCCGCATAACCGTCCTTGCGCATACCCAGCCCATGAATGACCATCACCGCAACACGTGTCATGGCTCTCCTCCTCATCGATTGACTAGGGAGTGTCTCAAAACCTGATTCCTTCAGAGTTTTCTGACATGTCCTAGGAACTCTTTCTCCACCATATGAACGCCACGACTCGAACATGCCTGTAGCATGCTTTGTCAGACGATACCTACTATCAACCATTATTTTAAAAATGTGATTCTTCCATTTTATATACAGTTTACCATGATAGTCATGAAAATAACGATCTTACAACAAAAAAGGAGCTGCGCATCAAGCAGCCCCCATCATGTTGTTATATTCAATTAACCTTTCAGATGAACCTTCAACACACCATTCTGATTGGATGTAACATCACCTGTTGTGACTTCCACCCGTTCAACCATATCTTGGCCATCTGGAATAATAATCGGTGTAATCAACGGATATCCCGCATCTTCAATTACTTTACGATCGAATTCCAACAGCTTTTGTCCAGCCTTTACATGCTCGCCAACTTCGACATGCATGTTGAAGCCTTCACCCTTGAGGGATACCGTATTAATACCGACATGGATCAGTACCTGTAAACCACTCGCATGTTCTAGAATTACCGCATGTTTGCTTTTGATCACATGAGCTACCTGAGCATCAAACGGGGCAACAACCAGGTTGCCGGAAGGCTCAATCGCTACACCCTCACCCATCTGTTTCTCGGCAAAAGCAGGATCAGGTACTTGCTCCAGTGAAACGGCCTGGCCTGTTAATGGCGCCATGATTTCCAGTGTATTCACGGCTTCGTCCCCTACTTGAGCTGCACTACGTGTGCGCTGGTTCGAGTCTGTATCTGTAGTCGAAGAACTTACTCCTGAAGCAGATTGCGATGTAACCGCTTTGGACTCCGTACCCGTACCATTGCTTGCACTCCGATCTTCTTTTCTCAGTTTGGCTCTGCCAAAAAGGACGGTCAGAACAAATGGTACAACAAGGACAATCGCCATGCCGATGAAGAAAAAACCCCATTTGTTAGGGAAAATCGACAGGAATCCCGGTACGCCACCTACACCGATGGAGGTTGCCTGAACATTATTCATCGTCAGCAACACACCACCAATCGCGGAACCGACCATACCAAAGATAAACGGATAACGGTAACGGATATTCACTCCGAAGATCGCCGGCTCGGTTACCCCAAGGAAGGCCGATACCGAGGATGTTGCCGCAAGTCCTCTCATTTTCTTCTCACGCAGAACAAGCATCATCGCAAGTGCCGCCGAACCCTGTGCGATATTGGACAATGCCAGCATCGGCCACAGGAATGTACCGCCCTGACTACCGATGAGCTGCACGTCTACCGCGAGGAAGGTGTGATGCATACCGGTGATAACGAGCAAAGCGTATAGACCACCGTAGATCAGACCACCCAGCGCCGCATATGAATCGTAAACATAGATCAAGCCGGATGTGATTGCATTCGCAATGGCGAATGTAACCGGTCCAATGATCGTAAATGCCAGGAAGCCGGTAATCAGCAACGTAACTGGTGCAACGACCAGCAGTTTAATCGAATCATGTACCCTTTTATTGAGGAAAATCTCCATCTTCGCAAGCAGATAGGCTGATACCAGTACCGGCAGAACCTGCCCTTGATAACCGATCTTCTCAATCTCCCAACCGAACAGATTCCATGTTGGCACCGTGCCATTATTCACGGCATCAGCGTAACCATATGCACTCAGCAGATCGGGATGTACCAGAATGAGACCCAGCACGATCCCCAGCAACGGACTGCCGCCGAACCTTTTTACAGCTGCCCAACCAATCAGAGCCGGCAGGAACGTAAAGGCTGTACTTGCGATCGTATTAATAATGGAAGCAAGATCCTTCCAGGCTGGATACACATCCACCAGTGATTTTCCATCAAAGAAAATGCCTGGACCTGTCAGAATATTGTTAATACCCAGCAACAGACCTGCCGTGATGATCGCTGGCAAGATGGGAATGAAAATATCCGAGAGTGTTTTAATCGCTCGCTGAATTGGATTTTGCTTTTTACCAGCAACGGCCTTCACATCATCCTTGGAAGAACGATCTCCCCCGGTAATCTGAATCATCTCATCATAGACCTTGTCTACCAGACCAGGCCCGATAACGACCTGGAATTGTCCTTGGGAGGAGAACTGTCCTTTGACCAGATCATTCTGATCCAGACTTTCGGTATCCACTTTACTCTCATCGTACAAGGCAAACCGGAGTCTTGTAACACAGTGTGTTGCAGCCTCAATATTCTCTTTGCCGCCGACTGCCCGGACGATCTCCTCAACCTGTTTTTTATCGATTGCCATAGTGTCACTTCCTATTTATAAAATGTGATTAGTCCTGTTGTGGCACAAGCCACATATAGGATGCATACGGACTGAGAGAGATTTCCTGCGTCAGAGCAGGGGCTGCCTCCGTATTTCCTATGAGTAACTCTGCTGATTTGCCTGCAATGTGATCATTCCAGACCGCTTCCGGAAGCGAGAACGTGACGTCTCGTTTACTGAAGTTTGATAAAACAATCAGGGTTTCACTTCCATTGGTCCGTGCGTACGCGAATACATCCGGGTGTGCATCGTCCAGGCGTTCATACAGACCGTCGATCAGCACGTTTACCTGTTTACGAAGGGCAATCAATTTGCGGTAATGGTAGTAAATCGAATCCGGGTCAGCCAGCTGCTGTTCCACGTGAATGGACGGATACCGCTCATCCACCTTCAGCCAAGGAGTTCCCGTAGTGAAGCCAGCATTCTGACTTCCATTCCACTGCATCGGTGTTCGGGAGTTGTCCCGGGAACGCTCTTTTACAATGTTGAAAGCTTCTTCAGCGGATTTGCCTCGTTCTTCCTGAAGCAATCGGTACATGTTCGTGGATTCGATATCGCGGAATTCGCTAACGTCATTCCAGACCGGATTCGGCATGCCGATCTCTTCACCCTGGTAGACATAAGGCGTACCTTGCATTCCGTGTATCGTTGTTGCAAGCATCTTCGCACTCTCGGCACGATAATTACCATCATCGGCGAATCTGGACAGTGCCCGCGGCTGATCATGGTTATTAAGGAACAGCGCGTTCCAGCCTCCACCAGCCTGCATGCCAGTTTGCCACTCACTGAAGAGCTGCTTCATGGCTTCAAAATCATACGGCATCAGTTCCCATTTCTGACCATTCGGGTAATCCACCTTCAGGTGATGGAAGTTAAACGTCATTGAAAACTCCCGGGAAGCCGTGTTCGAATATTGGATACAATGTTCCAGTGTTGTGGAGGACATTTCCCCTACAGTCACCATGTTGTAAGGCCCGAATACTTCATCATACATCTCGGTGATGTACTCATGCACACGCGGTCCATCCGTGTAGTATTTGCGTCCATCACCCGGTGACACGCTGCCATCATCATCAGGGAAACGCTGATCTTTGGAGATCAGGTTGATCACGTCCATCCGGAAACCATCTACACCCTTTTCCGCCCAGAACTTGATCATATCGCATACAGCTTTACGTACTTCTTCATTCTCCCAATTGAGATCTGCCTGCGTTTTATCAAATAAAGTCAGGAAATATTGTCCCGTCTGTTCATCATACTGCCATGCAGGTCCACCGAACTTGGATTGCCAGTTGTTCGGCACACCGCCATCCGGGGCAGGATCTTTCCAAATATAATAATCCCGGTACGGATTATCCTTGGAAGAACGGGATTGCTGGAACCACTCATGATCTGTCGAGGAGTGATTCACCACGATATCAATCATAAGTTTCATATCACGAGCCTTCAGACCTTTCAACAGTTCGTCAAAATCCTCCATCGTCCCATAATCCGGATTAATCCGGTAATAGTCCGCTACGTCATATCCATTATCGTGTTGAGGGGATACATATACCGGCTGCAACCACACAATATCGATACCCAGATGCTGCAAATAATCAAGCTTCTCGGTTAATCCACGAATATCGCCAGTGCCCGATCCGGTTGTATCATTAAAACTCTTCGGATATACCTGATACACCGTTGATGTCTTCCACCAAGATGACGGAGTTGTGTTATTAGAACTCATGTTAACGCCTCCAATACATTGTAATGCTCTCATGTGATGTTCTCGGTTAACTTCATATCTATATTACATAAGTAAACATGTATATACAAGTTAAAACTATACTATGTATATTCTTCGCCTTTTCTACACATTCCCCATAAATCTTTCCTCTGTAACATTTATTTTGGCCCCTGCGTTCGTGAACTCCATGATATCTGTATTGGTATAACAAGAAACCGTCTGTTCTTCCCACGATTGATGTGGGCAACAGACGGTCCAATTTGGTTGAACTTGTTAACTGTATTTACTATTGTCAGTCAATGATTCCATTGATTTTAAATGATACAGTTACTGTCACTTGATTAAGTCACTGCACGAGACACGAGACCTGCTCCTTACGACATCTCCGGTGAAACTACTGCTTTACCCTGTTTTTCCTGCATATTTAGCTTTAATAGGGCTAGCGCAGCTTGTTCTTCCCTTTCCAGTTCAGCAGCACTGATCTCACCAGAGAGTACGGCACGCATTCGCTTTTGATCCAGCAGACCTTCCCATTTTGCAACCACGAATGCTGCCACACAATTACCCATCAGGTTTGTGAAGACACGCATTGTATCCATGAAGCGATCTGCACCAAGCAGCAGAGCAACCGCTGCTACCGGGAAAGCATTGACGGCTACTGCCGTGGCGGACAGGGCCAGAAATGCGGAGCCAGGTACACCTGCCATGCCTTTGGAACTCAACATCAACACCAGCAGAATGGTAATCTGCTGCATCAATGTCAGTTCAATACCTACGGCCTGAGCCACAAAAACTGTTGCCAACGATAAATAGATTGAGGCACCATCCAGATTGAACGAGTACCCCGTCGGCACCACAAGACCCACAACGGCACGATCACAACCCGCCTTCGTTAGCTTGTCCATCATTCGTGGCATCACCACTTCCGATGATCCGGTTCCAATCGCCAGCATCACTTCAGAACGGGTATACTTCACAAATTGCAGGAAATTCAGCCCGGTGATCCACCAGGCAGCCAGCGCCAACATGACCAAAAACAGCAGCGCTGCGCCGTAGCAGGCTAGAATCAGCAGACCGAAGGACGACAATGTGGAAGCCCCATAAGCACCTACCGTATAGGCCATGGCTCCAAATGCACCAATGGGCGCGAGTTTCATGATATAGCCGATAATGCGGAACACAATTCCGAGCAGGTTCTCAATTAGCGTCAGTACATTTTCTTTCGCTTTACTCTCTGTTGCTGCCAGTGCAACCCCGAACAGACAGGCCACGAGCAGTACTTGCAGAAGTGCATTTTGTGCAAAGGCATCCACAACACTTGTCGGAATAATATTCATGATAAAATCTACCGTATGCGGTAACTCGGAGCCATTGGTTTTCGCTTCAATGCCACTTGCGTCTATGGTCGAAGGGTCCACGTTCATTCCCGCACCAGGACGAAGCAGATTGGCTGTTCCTAATCCAAGTACCAGCGCTACTGTAGTTGCAATCTCGAACCACACGATAGCTTTCAGTCCAATGCGACCTACGGACTTCAGATCACCGATCTTGGCAATGCCTGTCACTATCACCATGAAAATCAGTGGTGCGATGATCATCTTGATTAATTTGATGAAGCCTGTACCCAGTGGTTGCAGCATACTGCCAAGATCCGGCCACAGGGTGCCTACGCCAATCCCGATGATTACCGCTACAATAATTTGAAAAAATAATGATTTTACAAATGACATGAACGCTCCCCCTGTTTGCAGTCAATTCGGATTTCCGTTTGGTTTCCGTGTAACTTTTTATATCATTCTAAAAGGGAGTTCAACAATGGAATTTTAATGTTTTTGTCATTTATACCAACACGACCTGTGAAAATTGAACCTAAAACCGAAAAAAGACGAATATCGCGTCAGTTATCTTGACGTGTTATTCGTCTTTATCCATAAATCCATTTATTATTGAACAGGGGTTAAATGTACATCACAGGCTAATTGATTCTCCCGGGGCCAGCACGCGGCCTTCCAAACCTTTTGCATTCAGCTGCTGCACGAAGTGTTCTGCATCCTGACGAATCACCGGGAATGTATCATAATGCACCGGAATGGTCAGCTTGGCATTAAACCATTGGGCCGCTTGCAGTGCATCTTCAGGTCCCATGGTGAAATGTCCACCAATCGGAAGGAAAGCCACATCGATATCATGACGATCACCGATCATTTTCATATCCCCGAAGAGACTTGTATCTCCGGCGTGCAATATGGTTTTTCCACCAATATTAATGATATATCCTGCAGGCACCCCTGCATACATGATCCGTTGTTCTTCTTCCAGCACGATCCCGGAAGTATGGAATGCCTGAATCATTTTGGCTTGAGCAAAGTCAAGATCTACCGTGCCGCCCATATTCATACCGAGCGTGTCCAGACCTTTCCAAGACATATATGTAGCGAGCTCCACAATAGCCACAACTTTGGCGTTATTCGCTTTGGCAATCGGTTCAGCATCGAGAATGTGATCCATATGTGCATGTGTCAGCAACACAACATCGGTCGTGATATCTTCAGGCTTCGTGACAGCAAGTTCGTTGCCACGCAGGAAAGGATCAATGATCAGAGACTTTTCTTCTGTGCCCAGCTGTACACTGGAGTGACCGTGGTACGTAATATTCAACAACTTGGGTTCCTCCTGACAAAGGTATTATGAAATTGATTCAATCATCCTATTTATTATAAATCATAGCTCTTCACCAACGCAAAGTTACGCTATCCTCCGTCTCACCGCTGCTTACGATACACCCTTGCTTCGTAAGGCTGAAGCTGAATGGCACCTTCATCCGTAGAATAACGTCTGCTTACATTGCTAATCATCAGCTTGGCATGCTCGGAAGTCCAGCCTTCTGGCCAGCGCATCTCCGGCTCATGCCCACGGAAATTCAGAATGACCAGCATCTGTTCATCTTCCAGCGTTCGTGTATAGGCGTAGATATCCGGATCATCCGGCAGTAGCAGTTCATACGCGCCATAGATAAGCACGTTATGCTGTTTGCGAAGGGCAATTAGCTTACGGTAATAATGCAAAATGGATTGCGGATCACTTTCGGCATCAGCTACATTAATCTCGGGATAATTATCATTCACCTGAATCCAAGGCTGACCTTGAGTAAACCCAGCGTGTTCCGTATCATCCCATTGCATCGGCGTGCGGGCGTTATCACGACTCTTCAGCCAGATCGCTTGCATGACTTCATGCTTCGACTTACCTTGACCAATGTAATGATTATAATAATTTTTCGTCTCAATATCCCGGTATTGCTCGATATCCGGGAATGCGACATTGGTCATACCGATCTCTTCCCCTTGATAGATATAAGGTGTTCCTTCAAGTGTAAGCATCCAGGTCGCCAGCATCTGAGCAGAACGCACCCGATATTTACCGTCATCTCCAAAACGGGAAACCGGGCGTGGCTGATCGTGATTGCCCATGTAATTGGCGTTCCAGCCTCTACCATGCAGAACCGTTTGCCAGCGGCTCATGATTTCTTTGAGTTCGGTCAGTTTCCATTCCTTATAGTTCCATTTACCAATTCCTGAAGATTTGGCATCAATGAACATATGCTCAAACTGTAATACCATATTAAGCTCGTCACGATCCGTCCCGACATAAGCCAGCGCCTGCTCAGGTCCAAGTCCGGAAGTCTCGCCAACTGTCATGGGTCCATAAGGTTTCAGGATCATGTTATTCAATTTTTTCAGGATGGAGTGTACCTGTTCCAGGTTGGAAAAGAGCTGGTACGCTGGAACCACTGGCAGATTATGCGGATTATGGGCACTTGGCAGACCTTCTGCCTTGGCGATATGCGCTACTGCATCGAAACGGAATCCGTCTACCCCTTTTTCCAGCCACCAATGCACCATCTCGTACATCTCTTCTGCCATTTGTGCATTGTTCCAGTTGAGATCCGGTTGCTGTTCCGAATACAGATGCAAATAATATTCATTTGTCTCGGGATCATGTTTCCACACCGAACCTCCAAAATAGGACTCCCAATTATTCGGCACCTGGCCATTTTTGCCTGAACGCCAAATATAATAATCACGCTTCGGATTCATCTTTGATGAACGCGATTCGGCAAACCATGCATGTTCATCCGACGTATGATTCAACACCAGATCCATCATGATCTTGAGGCCACGCTTGTGTGCCTCTGCCAATAACCGATCAAAATCCTCCATCGTGCCATACTTGCGTAAAATGGCGTAGTAATCCCGGATATCGTATCCGTTATCATGTCCGGGTGAATCGTAGATGGGACAGAGCCAGATCACATCTACCCCCAAATTCTCCAAATAATCGAGTTTCTCATAGATCCCCTGCAAATCGCCCTGTCCATCCCCGTCCGAATCCTTGAAGCTGCTCGGGTAGATCTGGTATACGACACTCTCTTTCCACCAAACGATATCGTCCACCTCGCTCTCATCTTTGTCTATTATATAAATTGAACTAAAGAATATTTACACTGGACACTCCGATGACAGAACAACCTTCCGATCGCTGTTATCTCCAGATTTTATGAATTCCCCTTATAAGGGGAAAATCCGGGGATAAAGGCGAACGCTTTCGCTTCTTCAGGTTATTTCTGTCCTCTCCGTTTCGTGTAAATGTTTAGTTCAATTTATATATATAATCTCTGCTCACTATATCAAGCCGTTAATATGTTTTATCCGAAATGATTCTCTTGTAAACATTTGAAAACTATCTTATGCAAAAAGACCCGGTCATGGACCGCGATCTGCGGTTCAATTCCGAGTCCTTATTTGTGAAAAAAAGAGTAACTTCAATCCGGCGTAACCTATCCAGGCACCGATCGTGTTCAGAATAATGTCATCCACATCAAACGAACCCACACGTGTAATCAATTGTATGAATTCAACACCCAGCAGAAGCAAAACAACTGTTGCTGTAAAGTTCAGGAATGTACGGCACCTCCGAAACAACCATGGAATCCAGATACCCAGCGGAATGAACAATACGATATTGCCAAACAGATTCTTGACCCAGGTATCTGTATTGTACCTCTCCCTCTCCAAAAGAAGTGGCCGAATCGTCTCAAAGGGGACGAGATTATATTGATAATACATGCCTGGCGTTCGTCCACTGACAAACAGTAAAATGCCCATAATCAGTATGTACAGCAATGCCGTGCAGGCAACAATTGTGAGCATCCATTTGGAGTGGAGCCATGACTTTTCGCTCATTCATTCCGTCCTCCGACCTTGAATTCCGCGAAGCGGTAAGGTCTATTTTAACGGGATATAGATCTTCATGTCCAGTTGTTCAGGGGTCGATTTCCAGACATCCGTCACTTCAAAGTCCGGCCCTTCCCTCCGCTCATAGTTGGACTGAGGCAGCCAGCTGCCATAGATCATTTTACGGATATCCTGCCCGGAGCCTTCCACGGTGAACTCTGCATACAAGCCGCCCGGAATCTCAATCGAGGTAAAACCGGGTTCAAGTACCTGAGATGTTCCACTGCTTTCTTCACCCACAATAAAAGAAAATGCTCCATCCTCTTCAAAATGACAGGCCACACCGTAAGCCATATCAGGGCGTGTCCTCTCCGGGATAACCATGAATCTCTGTTCCACACCAAAATCGTGATAAAATCCGGGTATTTCAGCATAATGCTGATTGTCATTCAGGTTTGTCTTATATTCATAGCCGATAATCCAGTTCGGTTCCCGTGTGACCAGACGGGGTGTATTCATGTGGAATGTTCCACCAAGCGAAGTTCGATAATCATTAAAATCAATGCTCTCTTGCATCTTCAAAAGTGACAACTGATCCGCTTCCAGCTTGCGCAGCTTCGCAGGTGTCATCCCAAAGCAGGCTGAAAATGCACGGGTGAAGGCCTCTTGGGATTGATAGCCAAAGCTCATTGCAATGTCCAATATGCCTTGCGATGTGTCCCTCAGCAACCTTGCTGCTTCCGTTAATCTACGTCTGCGCACATATTCCAGTACTGTGAATCCGGTGATTGCCTGGAATAAACGTTGAAAATGAAACGCCGAAAAGCTCGCAGCAGCAGACGTCTCTCTGATATTAAAATCATCTTGTAAATGCTGCTCTAAATACTCAATAGCAAGCTGAATTCGTGTGTAATGATCCATAGTGACGACTCCCCTGTCTAATTCGAAATATCAAACGATTTCTTATGTAGTATGACTGAGAACCTGAACCTTTTTTTGATTTTGTGTGCGAACTTGTCATGAGGGATATATGAAATCCGCTTCTATTTATTCTGAGTTTCACTATAATTCACTGTATGCCAAAATCCCCTTGTTCTACAAGGAGATACTCTACGCTGGTTGTTTAACCAGCAGAGACGGCTCTTGTGAACAAGGGGACTTGTTTGTCTAACAATCTATTCTTAACCTTTCCAGTTCCCGGACACCGGATGAATCCCCCAGATATCCGTAGCATACTCACTAATCGTACGATCACTGGAGAATATACCGGAATGAGCCGTGTTTAATATCGCTTTTCGAGTCCAGCCTGGAATATCCCGATACGCTTGGTCAATGGCAGCATGCGCGTCTGCATAAGCAGCAAAATCACGCAATACAAAGTATTCGTCACCATGAGCCAGCAACGAGTCATAGATATCCCAGAACTCCCCGTCACGATAACAGAATGCACCTGGATGCACTAATTGCTCCACGACCTCGCGAATCCGTTCATCGTGCTGCACAATCTCATTCGGGCGATAGCTGCCGGAACGATAATATTCAAGCACTTCATCCGCACGCAGACCATAGATGAACATATTCTCTTCTCCCACCTGCTCTGCCATCTCCACGTTGGCTCCATCCATCGTGCCAATCGTTAAGGCGCCGTTCATCATAAACTTCATGTTGCCCGTACCCGAAGCTTCCTTGCCTGCGGTTGAGATCTGTTCACTAACATCCGCAGCCGGAATAATCTTCTCTGCGAGAGAGACGGAGTAGTTCTCCAGGAAAAATACCTTCAAGCGGTCATTCACGGCCGCATCCCGATTTACCGTGTCAGCCACGGTGTTGATCAGCTTAATAATTTTCTTGGCAAAATAATAACTCGGCGCAGCCTTCGCGCCAAAGATGAACGTTCGTGGCACCATATCAAATGAAGCATCATTTTTAAGCCGGTTATACAGATACATAACATGCAGAATGTTCAACAACTGCCGTTTGTACCCATGCAGTCTCTTCACCTGCACATCAAAGATGGAATCCGGATTCACTGCTGTCCCGGTATGATCCAGAATATATGCAGCAAGCCGCTCTTTGTTGTCCCGTTTAATCAAACGGAACTGCTCCTGGAAGGATGTATTATCCGCAAAACCTGCCAGCTGGTCCAGCTTGCCCGGCTCTGTTATCCATTCATTACCGATTGTATCCGTAATCAGATCCGACAGTTTCGGATTGGCATGCATCAGCCAGCGGCGATGGGTAATGCCGTTCGTTTTATTATTGAAACGCTCTGGATACAGGGCATAGAACGGAGCCATCTCGCGCTCCTTCAAAATCTCGGTATGCAATGCAGCGACACCATTCACGCTATGACTGCCTACAATCGCCAGATGCGCCATCCGCACCTGCTCGTTCGCAATAATCGCCAGATGCTCTATACGAGCCTGATCTCCCGGATACAGATCCAGCAGCATGCCACAGAAACGTTTGTTGATCTCTTCAATAATCATATAGATCCGTGGCAGCAGCTTGCTAATCATCGCTACAGGCCATTTTTCAAGCGCCTCGCTAAGCGTTGTATGATTGGTATACGAGACGGTTCGAGTTGTGATATCCCATGCTTCATCCCAACCATATCCTTTCACGTCAATCAGGATACGCATCAGTTCCGGAATAACCAAGGTTGGATGCGTGTCGTTAATGTGGAAAGCCACTTTATCCGGCAATCGATCATACGAAAGCTCCAGCTTGTTAAACGTTCGCAACGCACTTTGCACACCTGCTGAACACATGAAGTATTGCTGCTTCAATCGCAGCAGCTTTCCTTCATACTGGGAATCATCCGGATACAGGAATTCCGAGATGGATTCCACCGAACGGCTATAATCCAGATAGCCGTAGTAGTTCGAAGGGGTATCGAGTGAAGTCTCCCGCTTCGGCTCGGCGCTCCATAACCGCAATGTATTCACATGGTTTTGACCATAACCGATGACTGGCACGTCATAGGGAATGGCTACCACCGATTCGGCATCTTTTGTAACAAACTGATAGTGTCCGTCCTGTTCGTGAGCTTCTACACGGCCCCAGAACTGTACTTCCACCTTTTTGTCTGGACGGCGGACTTCCCATTCGTTGCCTTTATCCAGCCAATTGTCGGGTAACTCCACCTGATTGCCATTGATGATTTTTTGTTCAAACAGCCCATATTTGTACCGTATACCGCAGCCATGTCCTGCATATCCAAGTGAAGCAAGTGAATCCAGGAAACAGGCAGCGAGTCGTCCCAGACCTCCGTTACCGAGTCCTGCATCCGCCTCCTGTTCTTCTACCTCTTCCAAAGAGAAGCCCAGCTCAGCCAGGCTGTCACGGACCAATTCCAATTCATTCACATTCAGCAGATTGTTGCCGAGCAGACGTCCAATCAGGAATTCCAGCGAGAAGTAATAGACCTGTTTATCCTGACGCTGCTTAAACCCCTGATTCGACGCTGCCCAATCCTGGCCTGCATATTCACGAATCATGCTTCCCAATACGTGGTACACGTCTTCCTGTGTTGCTTCTTCAATCGGTTTGCCCAATTTGCTGACCAGATTCCGTGTAAAGATACTCTTGAACGTTTCCTTATTGTCAAACAAAAGTAGGTTCCTCCCGGGGAAATCCTGCAGGATGATGGCGGTTCATACACTTCAGTGCTACGTTGCTGCAAAGTGGCCGTTACGGTTACGAATCGTTCTTATGATCGCTGTTGTCTCCAAATTTTCTCGATTAACCTATACACATTGAACTGAAAAATATTTACACTGGTCACTCCGATGACAGAATAACCTTCCGATCGCTGTTATCCCCAGATTTTTTTGATTCCTTTTTAAAATGGGAAAATCCGGGGATAAAGGCGAAGCATATGCTTCCGATGCAGCTTTTTTTCAAAAAGCTTTCAGCTCCGCTTCTTCAGGTCATTTCTGTCCTCTCCGTTTTGTGTAATTATTCAAGTTGAATTTATATAGTACAAGGTTAAAATTTGAAGACAAAGGCGAACGCTACGCTTCAGAATTGATTTCGTCCCCTCACTACGTTTGCACGTATGAAGAAGCTTTAGCAGTAGCACCCGATGCTTAGAAGGTGTATGAACCTTAAATCCATCCTGCAGGATTTTTATTTTATATATATTTATAGAAGATATCGGTTACGTGCGGGCATTAGATAATAGTGCTTTTCGCCAAAATGTATGGATTCGAGGAGTCACCGATCAGTGTCTGCCCTCCGGTCAGCTTCACGTCTTTATCGAGAATGACGTTCTCAAGTACAGTTCCTTCACCAATGTAGCATTTTTGCATGATGATGGAACCTTTAATTTTGGCACCCTTCGCTACCTGTACGCCGCGGAACAGAATGCTGCCTTCCACCTCTCCACCTACAATGCAGCCGTTCGCAAGCAGTGAATGTTTAACATCGGCGGTATCCAGGTATTTGGCAGGGGCTTCATATTTAATTTTGGTCTGAACGGGATCTTCCTTGAACAGTTGTTCATACTGTCCTGTGTTCAACAGATCCATACTGTTGCGATAATAACTGTCAATGGAATTGATGACCGCGTGATAGCCATCATATGCATACGCAGCGATATTCAATCCATCTGGATTTTTTTGGATAACATCTCGGAAGAAATGGCTCTCGCCGTGATCGATGCATCGCTGCACCTGGCGCAGGAACAATTCCTTTTCCATGATAAAAATTTCTGTATATATATTCGGGTGGTTAGCGCTTTGGTGAATGTCCACCACGTTACCGTCCCCATCATGGTCAACTTTGACACAGGCGTCGTGCTCAGGCAGCAGCTGATCTACTTTTTTGCAGACCAGTGTGACGTCCGCTCCTTTGCTAATGTGATACCTGTAGACATCCTGGAGGTCTGCTTTGGTCACATGACGACTGCCCGCATGCACAACATATTGCCCTGCACCTCTGTGGAAAAAGTCCAAATTGTTATGGAAATGCTGCAAGTCCCCCTGTGATGTATCTGTTGGATCGTTCCAGTCTGGTGGCAAAATAAACATACCTCCATGCTTGCGATCCAAATCCCACGGCTTGCCGTCACCGAGATGATCCATCAGCGAGCGATACTTACGACGGACAAACACCCCTATACTCTCAATTCCGGCATTCATCATATTAGATAGAACAAAATCGATCAGACGGTAACGCCCGGCATAAGGAACCGCGGCTCCGCAGCGAAAGTATGTCAATTCCTTCAATTCCTCAAGTTCATGGTCAAGGTTAATAACTCCGATCAATGATTTCATCGCATGCACCGTCCTTTTGGCTTCAATTAGGCCTTGCTGGTTATTCCTTGGCGAAGCTGACGCTCCAGTTCTTCCTGATCCACGAGTAATATATCACTCTCATCTCCCGGTGCAGGCGAAATCTGTGTTCCATCCGGAATAACCAATCCTTCTGCAATGATTGCTCGGTGAATACGCACATTTTGCCCGATCTTCACCCTTGGCATGATGACAGAATCGATTACGGCACTGTTCTCGCCGACCTCAACTCCATAGAACAGAACGGAATGATTGACCTCTCCATGCACCACACTGCCCTCACTAATAATACAATTCCGCACCTTGGCCGAAGGCGATATGTATTGTGCAGGTTGGTTCGGATTACGTGTAAAGATACGCCAGTCCGGATCATTCAGATTAAACGGTGTGTCTTCGTCCAACAGATCCATATTGGATTCCCATAGACTGCGAATGGTACCTACGTCTTTCCAATACCCTTCGAACGGATATGCGTATAAGGATTTTTCATTTTCAAGCAACAACGGAATGATATCTTTACCAAAATCATAAGAGGTGGATGCCTGTTGTTCATCCTGGATCAGGAAACGTTTCAGTACATCCCACTTGAAGAGATAGATACCCATGGAAGCGAGTGTGCTCTTGGGCTCAGGAGGTTTTTCTTCGAATTCATAAATGCTATAGTCATCGTTGGTGTTCAGCACCCCGAATCGGCTGGCTTCTTCCAATGAGACATCAATGACGGATATGGTGCAATCCGCGTCTTTTTCTTTGTGATACTGGAGCATTTTCTCGTAATCCATCTTATAGATATGATCCCCTGACAGAATGAGCACATGCTCAGGATCGAATTGTTCAATAAAGTTCAGGTTACGGAAGATGGCATCTGCTGTCCCCCGGTACCAGTTGCTTCCGTCTTCACGTTCATGAGGAGGAAGTACATATACTCCGCCGTTTTTCCGATCCAGATCCCAGTCACTGCCAATGCCAATATAGGAGTGCAGGACAAGTGGTTCATACTGAGTCAACACGCCGACTGTATCAATTCCTGAATTAGAGCAGTTACTCAGCGGAAAATCAATGATTCGGTATGTGCCGCCAAAATATACAGCTGGCTTAGCCAGTGATTTGGTTAATCCTTTTAACCTCTTACCTTGCCCTCCGGCAAGTAGCATCGCTACAACTTCTTTTTTCGCCATCATTACAGCCTCCTCCACGTGCATTCGTTCTGATTCATTTCAGAGCCCATAATCGATATTCTGTTGTGGAACACTGTTGTCATGATTAGGAGCATGCTGTACAGATGTGTAACTGGATGAGTCATCTTGCAGTTGAACTGCTTTGATTGTAAAGCCTGAAATAGAGATGATGCGGTGCAGAATTGCCTGAACTGTCTTACTGAGGTGAATGTTGGATGCATTACTTAAGGTGTAGCTCGTGAACAATGTAATAGACTACTCCTACTTAACATTAAACACGAAACGGACTGGGGAATCTTACTGGAATACATCGGCATCAAGTTACGGGTGAGATTACCCTTTCTCGTGCCGCTGTTATTCATAATTGTATTCGATAAAGGGGAATCAAACTCCTTTTGGAAATTTCATGGTAAAACTGTAATGGTTATAGATCTGTGTACCCATAAAAATTGAAATAAGGGTATTACGAATCAGAAAATGGAAATTTAATTGTAGTTTCTAAAGGAAAAAAATAGAATCTTGTCGAATAATACGTATAACTATAATAATAGTGATTGTTTGCTTAAGCGAGCAGATTGTTGAGAAGTTACATACTAATAACTATAAATTATTTGGAGGTTGAATAGACCAGTGGAGTTACCAGTTCAAAAAGAAATTAAGCGATTTGTAAATGAAGCACTATCCAGTAATAGAACGAGCAACATTATAGGTATCATTACGAACAGTCGTTTTGATATCAAAGGAAGTTATTCGAGTCAACTGGATGGTTATAATCAAATTGGGTTCAAAGAGATGTTAGGTATGACTCCTGCCACTGCCAAGGTGAAAATTTCAGGAGGTATTAAACTTGATTTTCTCAAAATATTCCAATCAATATTTTCTTTTGTAAATGGTGGTGTCTCTCCGTTCATTCTAGATTTAAAAGAGCTTACCGGAGTTACACCAGAAATAGCTGTTAACTGGGAAAAAGAGTTTAATCCGGTAATTAACTCTCTAAAACCTCGAAAAAAATCTTACAAGAAATATAGAAAAACGAAAAGGATCATTGTAGTTGAGGATTATTCGGCTCTAACAAGTCAGGAACAATCACTTCTAAAGTTAATTGTTAGCTATGTGCAATCTAAAAAAATAAACGATACGATTGTTGTGATTCATTTTATTGATTCAAAATCAAATGAATCACAAATTCCGAATATTACTTCTAAACATTTTGATATAACTGAAGCTGACTTACAATCTGTATTTGAGAAACACACAAATTATGGAGAACATGTTGTTAGTCTCACAAAATTATTAGGAATAGACTTCTTTCAAGAGTACAGAGAAATTATTATTCAATCGAATCAAATTGAGCTCGAAAACGTAGAGAAAATTATTAAAAAAATAATAGATGAAACGCTATCTACATCGAGTGACAACCCCGATTACAGAAAACAATTGAATCTCTTTTTGTATCAGTGTAGTCTTTTTATGATTCAATTCACAAAATTTGATATAGAAGATGGTATAGATCCTTCCATGCTTGAATTTATTGCACCTGCCATGAGAGCAAAACTTATTGGAAAAACTGAAGAAAATAAGTATAGCTTTTTGGAAGTTGCTATACGAAACTATTTTTATAATGAAGCCAAAAACACGCTTCAGAGCCCTGTAATTGAAAGAATTTATTCTTATTTAAACAAACTTTATCCTCACGAATATTTTTATTTAGCGGAGCTGCAACAACAATTCAGCAGAAATAAAGATGATGTTACTTCTGCTTATATTGTTGCATATTATTTTTCCAAGAAAGAAGGGATGGAGACACAACTAAATCAAATAGTTTCTGTGATGCAAAAAAATAATATTGGTGACTATTTTGTCAACAAAATGGAACTTGTGAGAAGTAATTATTTTCAAGGCTCAACATATCTTGATCCAGAAATAACCGAACTTTTGTACGAAACAAAAGAAAGTAATTTAAGTACTCTTGCCAAACTTTGTTGCTACTCCGTTTTAGCAAGCTACTTATTTGAAAATGAAAAAATTCTAAATAATCTATATAAGCTATATTCTGAAATATCTTTAGAGCTTCAAAAGTTAAATGATGAAAATTGTAATAGTGTTGATTACTGGCAGAATGAATTCTACATCAATCAAATCCTTTTGGCAGCATCATTTGATGACCCGCCTTCCCCATTGAGAGGCAAATCCATACGAAATTCACAAAATCAAATAGAACACTTACTAAGAACTTATAAACAAAATAGCGGTCATAAAGACTCCAATTATCTCAAATTTTTGCGTGTAGGGAACACAATCTATATCGAAAATACTGAGGAAGGAATCAAGTTAACAGAGAAAGCTTACTGGGAATCCAAAAACTATCCTTATGAATATGAACTTGCCAAGATCAATTACAGCTTCTCTCTGATTTACTTGGGATGTTACAATACCGCAGTTAAGGTACTAGGAGAAAAAAGTTCCTTTGACTTAAACATCATAAATAAAGATACGTACCTTTCTTATCATAACAATTATACTATCGCTCAATTGTTATCAGGTAAGATAACGAATAAAAAGGCTATCAAGAAATTTGAAAATCTATTAAATCAAACAAGCAGTAAAGCTTCAAGTGATGCAACAATTATAAAAAATAATTTGGCAGCTGCACAACTGGATATTCACCGAGATACTGCGTTGCAATCTTTAAACTCTATACTAAATGACTCAGATCATTATCATAGTTTCTATGCTTTTCATAATATCCTATATTTCTATTTTAAAGAAAGAAATATAATGTTATTTAATTCATTTTATAATAGTGACTGGCAGAAAAATTTCCCTAAATTATTAAAACCGTATATCAATTTCTTTAATAGCAAATTCAATTTTATGCAATCATTGCTTGTACAGGACATTCAATTCAAGGAAATGGCAGAGCTATTAAATAATGAATTGAATTCAATTTATCCTGAAAAAACATACACACATTATAAGCAATTATTGTTGTTTGGAGGCATAGAGCGATGGTTCGAATAATCCATGTTTCCTAATTGTTTCGAAAAAGAGCATTTTGTATGAGGCCTCTTCATCATGAAAAATATGTTTAAACAAAAGATGAACAGAGCTTTTAGAAGAAATTGTTGGATTTGGTGTGATATCAATAATATAAATATCTGTTTCACTCACTCTAAAGTCAATTCGACTTATAGCTGAAAATTCTAGTATTTCTGCACATCGACACGCAACTGATGCAATCAGCTTGGCATGAGGTCCCTTATATATATCAAAATCATAATTTTCATTAGCAATCGTTTGATAATCAAGATATTTTTCATTGTTTAGAAAAACGATTTCTACAACTTCTGGAGCAAAGTATGTATTATTATGATGAATAACGGGGACCTCTACCTCCGTGCCCTCAATGTATTGTTGTATTAACAAAGTCCCATACATCTCATAATGAGCATGTATCAGTTTAATTGCTTCCTGATATGTAGTTTCTTGCACATAAACCTTAACCACCCCAATGCTAGCTGACTCTGAATTAGGTTTCACCAAAAAATCCTTCTTATTTTGATAAAAAAACTGAATATTGCAAGAATCATCTTCATTTTTGATTACATATGTAACAGGAAGATATACTCCAAGTTGATCTTTTATCGTTTCATACATAAGTGATTTGTTACCACCCAAAACAGAAGAATAAAAATCTGCGCCAATATTGTAAATCTCATAATGCTCGCAAATTAATGGAACAAGACATCTTCTTCCTATACCATTAGTATTTTGGGCCATTGAATAAACTAGTACATACTCGAAACTTTGTCTGAGCTTATGAATATCTGTCATAAAAATTTGTTCACTATTGAATGAAATTACATAATTCAACACAGAACGAAAGGCATTAACGATCTCAAATTGCTCATAACTAGTGATACACTCAGATCTATGTACATCATTTTGATAAGTATCTATACTGTTGAAAACGAATACAACACACATAACATCAGGAAATTTTTTCATACTATCCATCTCGTTATAAAATATAATTAAATCCTCAACTTCATTCATCACAAGACCTCCAAATAATTTATAGTTATTTGGAGGTCTTGCTCTACACTTTTAAGTTATTTCTCGGATTAAACCGTGAAAGCACATCTTTCTTACGTTCAACAGACACTTCTGTGTATATTTGCGTGGTGCTTACATTGGTATGCCCGAGAATTTCCTGGACTGAACGTAAATCTGCACCATTGTTCAGAAGATGTGTAGCAAAGCTATGTCTGAGATAGTGCGGTGTTGATTTTTTGCTAACCTTAGATAAGTCCCTGTATTTAGAGTAAATATCCTCAATGGAGTAAATAGAGAGCCGATCACCATATTTATTGAGGAACAAGGCATCCGATTGGGGGGCGAAATGTTCGCGGGCAAGCAACCATGTTTTAATTTTATGGATGACCTCGCTACTTGAGATGTAGAGCAAACGCTCCTTACGACCTTTTCCAAAAATCAACACGGTTTTCTCTTCGAGATCGATGTGCTCCATATCAATATTCACCAATTCTCCAATACGAATTCCAATAACATAGAGCAGTTCAATAATAGCATCGTTGCGAAGGTTAATTCTTCTTCTAAAACTCGTGTGTAATTGTTTCATATGCTCTTGTGGTGCATTTAATAACTTTTCAACCTCATTGACAGAGAGTGTCTTTGGAATACGTCTTGCCGTTTTGAATTTTTTTCCGAAACCAATAATTGGGGACTCGATTATATCACCGCTTTGAACCAAATAATTAAAAAATGCTTTGAAGCATATGTACTTTCTTTTAATGGTCGAGTCTTTAAGTGTGTGTTCACTGTTTAATTGTTCAAGATACATGCGTAAATTTTCTCTGGTTACATCATGGATATGTTTAGTATCAAGCCATTCTACAAGTCTGTTGAGATCAGACAGATAGGCTTTAATGGATTTAAGGGATAGATTTCGCTCTACGCTTAAATAAGTCTCATATTGCTTAATATAGCTGTTTAGGTTACTTGTACTAAGTCTCATGATGCCTCCTGATGTCGATGTCATATGTTGCCAATGGCCCGACCTACATTATTACGCATTGAACTCCATTTGTGAAGATGCCCAAAGGCATATATGCAATATCCGAAATTAGAAAACACAAAAAAGAGCCGGATTCCCTCCGACTCGATACGCTCGCACTTATATAATTTTGCGGAATAACTCCATCACTTCATCCTTCGATGGTTGATAGGGATTGCCTGGTGCACAGGCATCTTTCATCGCGTTATCGGCAAGCAGTTCCACATCCGGATCTTTCACGCCCAGTTCGGACAGTTTCTCGGGGATACCTACTTCCTTCGATAGCTGTCGAATAGCCTCAATGACGTAATCCGAACACTCCTTATCGCTTCTACCTTTCACATCCATACCAATTGCTTTGGCAATATGACGGAATTTGCCGGGTACATGCTTGGCATTCAGCTCCTCCACATAGGGGAGCAACATGGCATTGCATACACCATGCGGCAGATCATATACGCCACCCAGCTGATGCGCCATCGCATGCACATAACCCAGGCCCGCATTATTAAAAGCAATTCCACCAAGGAAACACGCATACGTCATATGTTCCCGCGCTTCCAGATCGCTGCCGTCTCTCACAGCTCTTGGCAAGTATTCAAAGATCAGTTCAACAGCTGCTGCAGCTGTCGCACTTGTCACTGTAAATCCACCCGGTGTAACCATCGCTTCCACGGCATGGGTCAACGCATCCATTCCTGTGGCCGCCGTAAGACTTGCAGGTTTGCTGAGCATCAGCTCCGGATCATTAACCGACAGAGAGACCAGACTGTTGCGGTCCACCATCACCATCTTCACTTTACGTTCCTCATCTGTAATCACGTAGTTAATTGTCACCTCGCTCGATGTGCCAGCCGTTGTGTTAAAAGCCACAAGTGGCACGGACTTATGTTTCGATTGATGCAATCCTTCATATTCACGGATATGTCCACCGTTCGTAGCTACAATGCCAATGCCTTTGGCAGCATCCTGCGGTGAACCTCCACCTATCGATATAATGGCGTCACAGCCATGATCCTGGAATACTTGAAGTCCATCATGTACATTCTGACATGTTGGATTAGGCTGAACCTCATCATATACTACATAGTCTAACCCTGATTTTCGTAATGTAGACAGTACCTGTTCAGCAACGCCTGAAGTAATCAATTGACGATCACTTACCACAAGTGCTTTGCGGATACCCATCTGTTCAATCATCTGGCCTGCTTCCTGTAAACATCCTCTACCCATCAAGTTCACGGGCGGAACATAATATGCATGTGTTGCCATTTGAACCAGCCTCCTGTAACCCCTGATTTACTATCTACATTGTAACTGAATCCGTTTTCAAATATAGTGAAATAAATCACAATGAGTCCGATAAATGTTACACTGAGGTTGATTTTTACCTGTAATGAAAAAGACGACCCAGACACCCGAAGGTCTCCAAGCCGTCTTACCTATTTATCTTAAAGCTTTATCCACTACTTATACCTTACCGAAGGTACTTTCATTAAAAGCCATCCTCACGAAGCCTTACAGCGCCTTATCGTTCACGCCGTCAAGCCATGCCTCAATATCGCCAATTACGGAGGATACACAGCCATCCTCAAATGGTGAGTTCAATCCAGCCAGTTCAACCAATCCGGTGAAGGACAGGCTTCCTCCCGCTTTACACAATGTCAGATAGTCGGCCCATGCGGACTTCATGTCCTCATTGCTGCGTTTCCAGAACTGGAATGCACAGATTTGTGCCAACGTATAGTCAATGTAATAGAATGGCGATGAGAAAATATGACCCTGTTTATGCCAGAAACCACCTTGCTCCAAATACGCATTATCTTTGTAATTGATGTGTGGCAGATAGGTCTTCTCAATGTTGCGCCAAGCCTGCTTGCGCTCCGTTGGAGTTGCATCCGGGTTCGCATACACAAAATGCTGGAATTCATCCACAGCTACACCATACGGAATAAACAACAGACCGGAAGACAGGTGATCAAACTTGTACTTGTCCGTATCTTCCTTGAAGAACAACTGCATCCACGGCCATGTGAAGAACTCCATACTCATGGAATGAATCTCAGCCGATTCATATGTCGGCCAGTTGTATTCAGGCACTGCAAAATCACGGCTCTCATACACCTGGAAAGCATGACCTGCTTCATGCGTCAATACATCAATATCACCGGATGTACCGTTGAAGTTGGAGAAGATAAACGGCACTTTGTAATCGTTCAGAAACGTACAATATCCGCCGCCCTGTTTACCTTTTTTGCTTACCAGATCCATAAGTTCGTTTTCGGTCATCATCTGGAAAAATGCATCTGTCTCTGGTGATAATTCAGCGTACATTTTTTTACCATGTTCAATAATCCAGTCCGCGTCACCCTTAGGTGTCGGGTTACCCGTCTTGAAGCTGAAGCCCTGATCGTAATAATACAGCGTATTCACATCAATCCGATTACGCTGGCGCTCTCTGAGCTTGGTCGCCACAGGTACGATATAATCACGAACTTGTGCCCGGAAGTTAGCAACCATCTCTGCGTTGTAATCCGTGCGGTTCATGCGATCATAGCCGAGTTCCACATAGCTTGGATATCCCAGTTTCTTCGCGATCTGTGTACGTACTTTAACCAGTTCGTCGTAAATACGATCGAATTCAGCCTCATTCTCAGCCATGAAAGTGTATCTGGCTTCCGAAGCACGCTCCCGCATGGAGCGATCCGTGGACAGTTCAAATGGATGAAGCTGTGGCAACGTACGCTCTTCACCTTCGAACGGAATTTTGGCCGATGCGATCAATTGATTGTATTCTGTGGAAAGCTTGTTCTCCTTTTGGAGTTCTTCAATAATTTCCGGGCTGAATGTTTTCAATGAAAGATCCGCCAGCTGGAACAGCTGGGAACCCCATTTTTGTTCCAATTCGTTGCGGAATTTGGAATTAACCAGTGCGCGGTAAAAATCCGTAATGTATTCCTGCACAATTGGTGCGTTCTCATCCAGGAATTCGTTCTCCGCCTTGTAAAACTCATCATTCGTATCAATGGAATGACGGATATAGACCAATTGAGCTTGCGTCTCAAAATCACTGCGCAGCGCGTTAATCTGATCCATGTATCCGCTCTGCTCTTCAACCGTTACCGCAGCTTCGAAACCGCTCAGCAGCTCACGGAATGATGTTTTGATATGTTCCAGATCGGGACGTGTATACGTATACTCACCAAATTTCATTTATGTACACCCTTTCCTGTTTGGCAGAATTTCGGGAATATCCCGAGTTAAACTATCCCCTATTATACAAAAGAGCAGCTAAAAAATCCCATCTTTACGAAAAATATTTGTCCATCGGTCAAATTGTACAACATGAATGGTTACATATATTACGTGCTAATGTAAGGTAAGCGACTCAAAAATTTTCCCACACAAATAAGCCCGCCTCGCGTTAGCGAAGCCAGCTTATAGGTTGTCTCTTCTTTTCACATTTGAAAAATACTAGCTTTGGTCTTTATCCATAATCTGATAGAACCAGCCCATTCCGACCATGCCCACGACCATAATAACGGCCATAATAATGATATATGTCATGAATGTAACCTCCCCTGCTTCCGTATATTCATCACACTACTACTAGTGTACACGGTGAAGCGTCGTTTGAATTGACCGAACATTGACAAAAATACGAAATCTTTAATTTTAATAAATGGATTATTTCCCCGATCACACTAAATCATACTTACCTCACTGCACGGTTCAAAGTTTCATCCGCCAACCTTACGGTGTATACTATACTTCTATGAATTGGAATTGGATTTTTACGTAGAAAGGTTGAAGGACATGTCGACTCGTATCCCCTTACGTCAGCTATTGCTTACGGTTATCCTCACGCTTATGTTATCGATTTTATCCGCCTGTGCTGATGGAGAAGCCCATCTAACGGTGAATATCGATGGTTCAACGGATCTGGATCTAGATCTCAAGGTAACCAACTCTGCACTTGGAAAGATCGGACAAGACAATCTCATGCCTCTGATCGCAGATGCATTGAATCGAAATAACTTCCAGGCAGAGGTATCGGAACAGGGGGATCACAAGCAACTCACCGCAACAACCCATTATGAAAAAAGCAATACGACCAGCTTTGATACGTCCAAGTTACCACAAGGCATCAAGGTCGAACAATCAACTACACCCGGCTTCTTCACTTCCAAAATGCACATCACAGCAGAAGCCGATCTGATGGAATCCATGCCGGATGGTGAGATCAAAAATCAGATCAACAAGGTGCCCGGATTTCTAAAGAACCTCTTGTTGAAAGATGTAAATTTTGACTTTAAGTTGTCTCTGCCCATCAAAGCAGCCGATTCCAATGCGGACCAAGTGGAGGATAGCGGAAAAACGCTCATTTGGCACGTTTCACCACTCCAGATGAATAAGCTAGATCTGACTGTACAGGTTCCCAATATCCGGAACATCATCATTATTGCAGTCCTTGGTTTATTGTTAATCGTTGTACTGCTCATTTGGATTTACGTTCGCCGAAGACACGCAAGACAGCGCCAAAGCGCAACATCCCATCACAGAAAAAGTTAATTCTTTCACAACAATTTTATTTGTGACTTGCCAAACGGTGTTATGGATAGTAGAATACATCCGTACTGGATGGACGGTTGGATTTTAATTAAGCAAAATTAAAGAGGTGACAGGTTTCATGAATATCCGGGAATGCCCACTACCTGGTATCGGAGTTAAGTACCAGTTTGATACAAAGAGCGGCAATCAGTTAGTCATTATTGTGCACGAAGACGGACGCCGTGAATTATTCTCTGTTGATCCACAAGACAACGAAGAACTTACTCTGATTGCAGAATTGGAAGATGATGAATGCGTAACCCTCTCCGGGTTAATCGGAGGATGGTCCTGATTATAGTTTTCAGGAACCTATTTATTTGATTAAATGACAGAATAACCTGCACCTTGAATTAGAGGCGCAGGTTATTTTTCTGTTATATTACTCTTTGAGAGCGAATATATGGAACCCATGTGTTCAGTACGCGGCTAATCTCCGTGGAATGAAAAGGTTTGCTGATAAAGTCCTGCATTCCGCATTTCAGGCACTCTTCACGGTCACTTGCGCCTGCAAAAGCTGTAATCGCCGCAATAACCGGGATTTCCGGATGAGTCTGCCTGATTTTGCAGGTCGCTTCAATTCCATCCATAATCGGCATTTGAATATCCATAAACACCAGGTCATATTGCATCTTGTTCAATGACTCGACGGCCTGAGCACCATTTTCAACAATATCACATACCCCGCCGAATTTACGCAGCATTTCCTCCAGCAGATGACTATTGACCGCTTGATCTTCAGCAATCAAAATTTTGATGTCATGACCAAGACTGGCTCGATCCAATTGCAATACATTATTCGTAGCTACTTCGATCGAATCACTACTTTCATCGAGCCACCGCTCAAGCACCAGAGTGAACTGAAATACTGCACCCTCACCAATCTCGCTCTGTACGCCAATCGCTCCGCCCATTAATTCCACGAGTTTCTTGCTGATCGCAAGCCCCAGACCTGTCCCGCCAAACTTGCGATTGATGGCCGGATCAAGCTGTGAGAAGGATTGGAACAGTTGATGCTGCTTCTCCATTGGAATACCAATCCCTGTATCTTGGACCTTAAAGGTCAACATCAGGTGATCTTGACCATGCTCCACTGAGAAATCAGCGCCTACCTTCACCGTAATACGGCCTTTCTCTGTGAATTTAACGGCGTTCCCCACCAGGTTAATTAAAATCTGCCGTATTCGTGTCTCATCCCCTCGAACACGTTCGGGAATCTGATCCGACATTTCACAGTAGAGTTCAATATTTTTTTCTGACGCCTTAAGTGCAAAGAGCTCGATCACGCCACCCAACATTGCCTTAATATCTACAGGCGCACGCTCCAGATCCATTTTGCCTGCTTCAATTTTGCTGAAATCCAGAATTTCATTCAAAATGTACAAAAGGGATTCACCGCTGTCAATCATGATTTCCGCAAAACCCTTTTGTTCATCATCCAGCTCGGTTCCCATTAACAGATGAGCCATGCCCATGATGCCGTTCAATGGCGTACGAAGCTCATGACTCATGATGGCGAGAAACTCGGACTTCGCTCGGTCTGCATGTTCTGCCGCTTCCTTGGCACGAATAATGTCCTTCACAGACGTCATATCACGGAAAACCAAAACTGCCCCGCGGGTTCTACCCTGATCCATAATTGGTTTCAATTGAAACTCCGCCAGGAAACTGGATCCATCCTGTCTCCAGAATACGGATTCGGTACGCGGCAGACCTCGTCCCTCACGAACAGCCTGTAGAATTGGTGTATCCTTGGATGGGTAAGGGATGCCTTCGCTCTGCATTTGGATCATCATCTGTTCAAGGGGGTTGCCATTCATTTCACTTGGACAGAAGTTCATGATCTCCGCAGCGGCCGGATTGGCAAAGTTCAGATTCCCATCCAGGTCCAGTCCAATAACACCCTCAGACATGCCATTCAAAATCAATGCCCGTTCATAACTAAGATTCTCGATTTCCTCGACGTAACGTTTGGACTCTGTAATGTCACTGGTGATCCCATAGACCCCAACGACTTTGTCCTCAAGTATAATAGGAACATTAATCACATTTGTCTCAATTCGCTGCCCATTTTTGTGAATTAAACCTATCTCGTAGCTCTGTGCAGTGCCCTTCACTGTCTCCTCAAAATGATATCGAGTCTTCTCCAGATCCACAGGATCAATGAGATGGTCAAAGGGCCGACTCAGCAGTTCCTCTTTGGTGTGTCCTGTCAGTTGTTCCTGACCCACATTGGCCTTCAGCAGATTGCCTTCCAGATCAAGAGAGGCCACGCCCAGAGGGTTACAGTCAAACAATGATCTGTACTCCTGCAGGCTTAACTGTTGTTGCTGACTGGCTGTGATATCACGGGTTACGGCAACCATCTCCATCAGGTTACCTGCATCATCATATACATAATGGGTAATGGTATCTGCCCACACCGTAGATCCATCCTTATGTTGAAGACGATAACTGATTCGTTTAGGAGCCAGCCCCTGCCTCTGCTCTTCCACGTAGGCTTCAACCAAAGGCACATCCTCGGGATAGATAACGAATGTTCCCGGCTCACCAATAACTTCTTCCGGTTCATAGCCTAGCATGCTTCTACATGCATCCGATACATATTGGAATGTACGCTGAGGATCAGCATGATGTATAGCAATTAGATCAAGAGAAGATTCCGCCAGGAGACGAGAAATGCGGCTGCTCTCCTCCAGTTGTTTACGTTTCACAATAAGCCGTTCCTCTGCATCCTTTTGTTTCGTAATATCAGCAGCTTGTACCAGCAAATACAAGGGCTCATCATTCGTTTCATCCCTAACAATGCAAGCTCGAATGGTTGCCCATAATAACGAACCGTCCTTTCGTTTCAGACGAACCTCTGTCTCGTACATCGGACTTGTTTCATGGGTCATTTCCCAGAACTTGCTGCGAAATTCCTCCATGTGCAGATCTTCTTCGTAGATCATATGTATGACCGACGTATCGATCAGTTCATCTTCACTGTATGCAAGCATCTCGCAAAATGCAGGATTAAGCTGCAACCACCGTCCATTTACATGCGATGCGACAGCAATGCCGATTGGTGCGTGCGTATACAATTGTTCGAACAGAGATCGGCTCTTTGTAATGGATTTCGACACCACATGTCCTCCTTTATGAGAATCTGAATGTATTTCGTATGAACAGATCGATCTGAACATAACTTCATCTATAGAGTACTACCCCAAATGCCATGATTTATAAACGAGGATCAAACAAAATCCCTGCATGAATCGACATTTTTAATCATCAATACTGACGACTTCCATTGTAAACATGCCAATTCGAACACATGACGTCATATACTACACAATACCTGTGCTCTACCGATTATACAATGTTGAAAATTTGAATCATAACGGAGGTTATGGATCATGATCATTGTCGCCAATCAACCCGCCCTGCTGAACCGCTCGGAATGGTCTGCTTTTGAATGGTATTGGTTGCAGCAACTCCAGAATCGTCCAACGAGGTACGTTTATCAGTCCATGGATCACCTTCGTTTTGAGTGGGATTTACGGGGCTCTCTCGTGGATGCAGCGGAAGGACTGGATCGAAGCGGGGTGAGCTTTGCATCCTTTGAAAAATCCAGATGTAATCCTGCCTACTGGAATCGAAATGCACAGGGGGGATTCGAGCTAAAATCGAATGTAACCCCTGCCGATGGCATTCGGGATATCTGGAGGAATGGACACTTATATGCCTTTGAATGTGCAACCGCTACCGTTATTGTGCTGTATGGTGGCGTGCTGGGAAGCATTCGCGAAGACGCCTTTAATTCCCTGTTTCGAAATCTGTTACTGTTTGACTGGCATTATGACAGCGACCTGCGATTAACCGAAAAAAACGGCAGTGAAACCGCGCTTCCAGGGGATGTGCTGTATTTCAAAAATCCCGATGTCTCTCCGGAAACCCCCGAATGGCAGGGGGAAAATACGATTATGCTGCGTGAAAACTGGTATTACGGACATGGCATCGGCATTGCACGCGGCGAAGATATTATTCGTACCCTGAATCAGTTTCGCTTTCCAGGCAGCCAAGTCTCCGCCTACTTAATGGATATGGTTATCTATCCTGATTTTTACTATTTATCCCGATTCGCCAAGAACAGCCAGGATAATATGGCCACTGGCTCTACGCCTGTATTACCCGGACAACTATATGTACGTCTTGGTGGCAGTCGTTATTTACGTAGCTGAACGACTGGAATGGAAACGGCATGCGCAATGAAGTCGAATTCAATCTTAATAACGACAAACAAGCCCAATGATGGCAGCAGTTACCCTGCTGCCTTATTGGGCTTTCCTCACATCCAAGTGATAACTCCGCTATCGACATTTGCCTTACCTTTGTGCTGCATCAATGATCGCTTCTGGCAGTTTACGCAATTGGGTCGAGTTGTACCACAACCTGTTTACCACTTACCTGAACCCCTGTCGTTTTGCTGCCGAATTCAGCAAGTGATTTGCTCAGTTGCTCTGCCCACTCCTTGCCAGCAACTCCCTCTTTGGCTCCATGCACCTGAATGACGAGTTTTACCGAATCACCCTTCTTCAGAATACGCTCCGCCTGAGACTGCTTCGTATCCCGGTCATGGTCTTCCATCGCGAGGTTCAACCGAATTTCCTTTACTTTACGTTTATCGGGGGATTTACTCGCTTTTTTCTTCGCCTGCTGCGCTTCAGCTTTGGCTGCTCCAGCTCCAATCAGCTTGCATGGTGGCGGACTTGTCATCAAGGACAAGCACACCAGATCTACTTTATGCTGCTTCGCAAGTAGAAGTGCTTCCTGCGTAGACATGACACCCAAATCTTCACCATTCAGACCCGTAAGCTGCACTTCGGCTGCTTTGATCTTGTCATTTTTGATCATGATTCTTCCTCCTCTACATCAAAAGCCTGTCCTGACCATTTACGGATCAGAGCAGGCTAGGATGGTGTTGCTACTATTTGCAATACATATCAGCGTACGAATACGCCAATCGGCTTGATTTACAGCGTGTTGAATGCTTCCGTCAGAACCGGTACAATTTGTGATTTGCGTGATACTACACCTTTCAAGAGTGCTCTGCTATCAGTCAGCGTCACATTGTAGGCTTTCTCCACGGCTTTAGTGGATGTACCATATGCGAGGGCAACGGAATCGTTATTCAAAATGTCTGTTACGACAAATACGAACAGGTCGAGACCTTTACTCGAAATAATGGCTTCAATAGCTGCTTCAAGCTCAGGTTGCTTCACGAGAACATCATTCACGTCAACAGCATTAACCTGTGCAATTTCCACTTTGGACTGACCCATCACGAATTCTTTGGCATCCAGGGAGATCAGCTCAGCAATCGTTTTTTGGCTCAGATCCGCGCCGGCTTTCAGCATGTCCAGACCATAGCTGTCTGCATCTACACCAGCAATAGCAGCCAGTTCACGCGCAGCGGCTACATCCTGCTCTGTGCAAGTCGGGGATTTGAACAACAGGGAATCGGAGATAATGGCAGACAACATCAGACCAGCAATCGGTGCACTCACTTCGATACCATTTTCTTTGTACATTTTATTCAAAATGGTTGCTGTACAACCTACAGGCTCTGCACGGAAATACAGAGGTCCGCTTGTCTCAAAGTTAGCAATACGGTGATGGTCGATAACTTCAACGACAGTCACTTCCTCAATATCGCTTACACTTTGCTGACGCTCGTTGTGGTCAACCAGAATAACCTTGTTTACTTCATTGGCAGCTGTTTTAATCAGACGCGGTGCTGCGATTTTGAATTGATCCAGTGCGAACTGGGTTTCACCATTGACTTCGCCGAGACGCACAGCTTCTACGTCCTGACCCAATTTTGTTTTCAGATCCGCATAGGCGATTGCCGAACAGATCGTATCCGTGTCGGGATTTTTGTGACCGAAGATTAACGCTTTTTCCATATTCATAGCCCTCCGTCAATTCTGATTTAGAATAATACATGTCCTATTTTAATCATACCCTACTGATTATAGCGCTTATAAGGCTAAATTCCAATCCCTTTACAGCGAATTAATTGCATATCATTCTCAAGTAAGTCATTTTGAAAAAATAATATACGCCCTGTAATTCTAATTCACAGAGGTTTTGGCCACATTAGCAATGAGGTGTTTCTCCAATTTCTCCCCTTCACACAATGCCTGTACCAGCGCTCTGCCTGAATCCGGAGTCATTTGGCCATACCAGTCACCCTGTGGATACACAATGGTTACGCACGCATCGTCACACCGACCATTACATTTGGTGCGCGTCGTATGGATGAATCCCCCAGCCTGCTGCTTAAGAATCTCGTCCCGCACCGCCTGAGTTACTTCTTCTCCCCCATTACGCATACATGTTCCACCGTTGCAGAGTAAAATGTGATGTTGCAGTTGATCCAGATTATAGATAGCCAAACTTGGTTCATTCCCCTCAAGTCGATATGATATGTATCCTAATTATTCCATCGTACAACCTTATAAATTAGCATATGAAACCCTGATACGCAACGAAAATATTAAATCTCAGGCAGTTCCGTGCTCTGCTCTCGCTGTACAAAAAAGGTCTGTAAACTGCCATCCTCACTAATCTCCAGCAGGTTCAGCTGCGATCCGTAGGCACAACCACCGTCAATGCCAATTTTGTCTCCGGTCGGGTCGAACCAAATGTCTGTCTGATCATGCAAATGCTTCACGGGTGTATGCCCAAATACGACCGTCTCTTTAATCGTCGTTGGTCTGGAATAGAATGATTCACGAATCCAGATAAAGTCCCGCTCGGACTGGTTTCTCCAATCCTCGATATCCGGGTTAATCCCGGCATGCACAAAAATATAACCCGGAATTTCGTACACCAGCGGAAGCTGTTCCAGAAAACGAAGATGGTGTTCATAGTGTGTACGTATCCACTGTTTGGCTTCAGTATAAGCATTCCAGTCCATCTGCTGCTCATCATAAGTAAGATCCAGATAACTTGTTATCGTCTGTAACCCGCCATTACGAATCCAGTGTTGGTCATATTCCTCAACATCATGAGTCAATGCCTTGACCATCATGGCATCGTGATTACCTTTGATCACAATAATATGATGCTCTTGCTGAAGCTGCATAATCTGCTCAATGACCTGTTTGCTGCTTGGACCTCGATCCACATAATCCCCCAGTAAAATCAATTCATCCTGCATCGGATTATAGTCTACAAGCTTAAGCAGCGCATTAAATTCATCGTAACAGCCATGAATATCACTAATCACACATCTGCGCATGTGAATCTCTCCTCTCCCTGATCACGCAAGAGTATAACCGGAACCTTGCAAGAGCAAGATTCCGGTCTGTTCAGAGTAGTTATTCCCGCTTACTCACCATTAGTCCTGCTTGAGTCCAAAGGCTTCTGCAATCAGGCCGAATGAGCGCAGACGTGCTTCAAACGAATGAACCGCTGACGCGATAATCACTTCGTCTGCTTCATGACGTTCAGCCATTGCAGTAATTTTGTCTTTCACTTGATCCGGTGTACCCACAATGGAAAAAGAACGGCGCTGACGGATCTGTTCCATCTCCATCGCTGTGAATGGATAGTTGTTCACCGTCTCCAGGGATGGGAATGAGCTCTGTTCAAGACCTCGTCCCAGGCGCAGGAAGAAAAGTTCATTACTGCGTGCAAGTTCAGCGGCTTCTTCCTCTGTCTCCGCGCAGAATGCCGAGACAGCAATCATCGAATGTGGTTTATCATTCAGGATAGACGGCTTGAAATGTCTGCGGTAATGCTTCATCGCTTCTTCGCCGCCTGGTGTTCCGAAGAATTGGGCAAACGCATACGAGGTCCCTTGCGCGGCAGCAATTCTCGCACCTTCGGAGCTGGAACCCAGTAGCCATACTTCCGGAACGGTTGGAACCGATGGTCCGGCTACAAGGGTTGCGAACCGATGATCCTCGGGCAATTGCTCATGAAAGTATCCGCCCAGATCCGCAATCTGCTGCGGGAAGAAATGTACATTTGATGATTTGCCTTCGTTCAGCGCTCTGCTGGCAACTGGCATGCCCCCTGGCGCTCTGCCAATGCCGAGGTCAATCCGTCCCGGATGCAGAGCTTCCAGCAGACGGAAGTTCTCTGCAACCTTATAAGCACTATAATGAGGCAACATGACACCACCTGAACCTACCCGAATCCGATCCGTATGTGAAGCCACATGTGCAATCATAACCTCCGGACTGGAGAAAGACAGTGCACCGCTACCGTGATGCTCCGACATCCAGAAACGAGAATACCCCAATTGATCGGCATGTTGCGCGAGTTTCACCGTTTCCTGCAACGTATCCTGCACACTCCGGCCTTCGTTGATATGTCCATGTTCAAGTACACTCAGTTTCATATATATTCAATCCTCTCGTCTGTTAGGTTCATGTTCCTCTTCTATATAAGTTGAACTAAAGATTATTTACACTGACACTACGATGACAGAATAACCTTCCAATCGCTGTTATCCCCAGGTTTTTTCTGTCCTCTCCGTTATCGTGTAAATGATTAGTTCAACTTATACAGTTACACGAATACTTACTGCATTCTTGCTCATCCCATTGTAACATTAATAATTACAGTTTCAAACTTTTATATCCTCTGTATTACCACATACATGCTTCGATCATGCCAAAAAACGCCACCAGCTTTAAGACTGGTGACGTTCTTGCTCTTCCTTATTGAATAAATTTAAGTTATGGGGCACGTTTGGGTAATAACTTCACATACTCGTCAGACAGCTTCATCAAGCTGAGCACATGTTCATAATCGGAACGATAGGGTTCCAAATCCGTTACCGGTTCATAGGTTTTGAGGGAATAGGCTGTACCATCATCAAAGCCAGCACCCGGAATAAACATGATGTCATTGTTGACAAATGAACCTGTTGGCAAATAATAACGAATCCCGAATGCATTGTGATCCATATTGAGCAGATCATGTCCGAAGGCAGTGAACTTCTCATCCTGGAGTGATATGCCCATCAGATTCATGATCGTTGGCAGCATATCCAACTGACCGCCAGGCTGTTCGATCACTTGTCCTTGGGTCTGTTTTGGCGTGTGAATCATTAGCGGGATGTTGAAACGACTTACCTTACCATCATAGGGGACACCCAGATTGGTTTGAATTTGCTGTGTGATCTCTTCGTCAGCAGGCAGACCAAAGTGGTCTCCGTAGAGTACAAGAGTTGTGTTATCCCATAATCCGTTTGCCTTCAGCTCATTAATGAGTTGGCCGACCGCGTAGTCCGTATAGTTGACCGCTTGCAGATAATCGTGAAGCAATTTGTTCGTGATGGTACCGGGGATCGTAATTCGAGCACGATCTGCGGGAACCGTGAACGGCGAATGGCTTGATGAAGTAATGAATTGGGCATAGAACGGCTGGTTGGCCGCCTGATGTGCAATCATTTTCTCCACACCTACACGATATAACTCTTCGTCCGATGCTCCAAAATCATTAAACCTGTCATTCTTAAAGCTCGGTTTGTCAAAGTAACGAGTGAAGCCTAGCGCCGGATACATTTTGTTCCTATTCCAGAAGGTTACGTCATTACCATGATATGTCTCGGACTGATATCCCTCTTTTCCAAGTACCTTGGGTAGACTTGGCAGTTCACGATCGCTATAGCCGGCAGACATGGGAACAACCCCGGTGGGATAGATGGATGTATTGGACATGAACTCGGCATCCGATGTGTTTCCCTGTCCGATCTGTTGGAAAAAATGAGTGAAATAATAACTTTCTTTGGCCAAATCATTCAGTACAGGCGTTAACTCCTGACCGTCCAATGAAGCATTGATCGGGAAATTCTGAAAAGACTCCAGTTGCAGCACAATAAGGTTACTACCTTTGGCCTGACCAAAATATTTGGCTTTCACGGCTGTGCCGTTACTTGGTTTATCCTGATACGGATACTGACTAACCAGCTCATTAATCTTGGCAATCGTTTCGTTAATGTTGCCATTCGCAATAGCTTCATTCTCTTTACTTTTCAGGATGGCAGATGATACCTGATAGTTCAGAAAGCCGAGGTTCTCAGCTCGAACCAGTTCGTTATCAATCGTTTCACCTTTGACAATAAAACTGCCAGACAGCACGATGCAAAATGCGGCGGTAAGCGCGACGCCGAGTTTGCCCCAGTAACGTCTCCGGATTCTGCCAAACGTCAACCCGCTATCGCGATAACTGCTGCGGTTACGCCCGGCGGAACGACTGCGCATAATTAGCCATATCGGCAACGCCAATATGATGTCTAAGAAAAACAGAAAGTGCGTCGATCGTACAAGAGGTCCTATACTGCCCCGCACTTGAGCAACTTGCCCCAGTTCACTAAGCACAGTATAGGTGGGTACCGAACTGAAATGAACGTTATATAGCGTAGCCGCGAACAGGACCAGAGAAAACAAAACATTGAATCCTCCGTAGACTGCTCGCTTCCAGGCTTTGGGTACAATCAGGTCCAGCAGGCATACCACCGTTAGTGCGCCCAATGCGTCAGTTAACAGACCGATACCTGATAGCCCCTGGAAAAAGAAATACCGTAGAAGTGACAACTTCAACAACATCAGAATGAATAACACGGCGAATAAGGTCCGTGATGAAGTCCGTTCATTTTTGGAATTATACATGGTCGCTTTCAACCCTTACCCTGAAATTTTACGTTCATTTTACAAAACGCATATTTCAGTATAACAGTTTTCGGGTTGGTATTCCATGGAGGTTTCGTAAAGGGCAGGCAGAACGTCAAGCTGTCGTTGATATATCCTCGTTCCTCATATTTGCAACCTCTCTCTGTCCCATGATGGCTGCTTGTGCAGCTGCAATTCGTGCATAAGGGATCTGTTCAGGCAAACAACTTATATAATCCAGACCAATGCGGTGGCAGAACGTAATCGACTCCAGATCAACCACATTCTCTCCACAGATCCCTGTCTTCAGATGAGGTTTTCGAATTCGACCTTGGACTACCGCCATCTCAATCAGTTGTCCGACTCCTTCAATGTCCAGCACATGAAATGGGTTATTCGTTACCGTACGAGAGTCCGTATCACGTTCAAGGAGAATGATCCGCTTCTCAGCTTCATGGCGACTATATCCAAATGTCATCTCTGTCAGCTCATCCGTGCCAAACGAGAAAAAGTCAGCCTGGCGAGCAATGTGAGTCGCCATCAGCGCCGCTCTTGGAGCTTCGATCATCGCCCCCACTCTATACAGACAATGCCGCTTCTCCTCACCAAGCACTTGGTCAGCCACATGATCCACCAGATCTCTCATCACCTGAAGTTCATGCACATGACCGATCTGCGGGATCATAATCTCGGGACGTACCCACCAGCCTTGCCGGATGCCTTTCACCGCTGCGCGGAATATTGCTTCAAGCTGCATATCAACGACTTCCGGGAACACCGTACTCAGACGACAAGTCTGTTGCCCCAGTGTCGGATTGTGTTCGTGCAATTCACTGACTCTACGAATTACACGCTCCAGTTCCTCCAGTTCATTCTGATGGTCTTCTTCCTGCCGCTCCTCTGCTTGTAACCACTCGCGCCGTTTCTCCAACACTCCCAGATCCGGTAGCAGTGCATGTAGCGGCGAGTCAAGCAAACGTATAGTTACCGGGTATCCATCCATCGCTTCGAATATCTGTTCAAAGTCAGACTGCTGCATCGGTAACAGACGCTCCAACCCCCGCCTGCGTTCAGATTCACTGTCAGCCAGAATCATTTTTTGTACAAAAGGAAGCCTTGAAGTAGACATCAGCATATGTTCCGTCCTGCACAGACCTATTCCCTCAGCCCCCAGTAGCCGTGCTGTCATGGCATCCTGTGGTCGATCAGCATTGGCAAGTACCGTCAGCTCTTTCACTTCATCAGCCCATCCGAGTAGTAGTTGCAGATCTGCTGATGAAAATGAACCTGAGTAATTCTTAGAGGCTGGACACTCATCATTATTTACTTGTTGTATCTGAGTGGGAAGATTTCCATTGCTAGTTTCTCTGCTAGAACTAGGATCTGTGTAATGCTTCAACACTTGCGTAATATGCACAGGTTGGATGCGAAGGAGTGCATCCTCCTTGGTGATTAGTCCTTCATGCACAAAATCCACAGTACTCTTCAGTGTAGCGGTTGAGGATAAACGGGCGGACTGGGTCTGCACAACATACAACTCACCAGAATTAATTACAAAGGTGATTTCCTGCACTTCTCCCTTACGTGTCTCCAACTGGCTACCTATCTCCAGTAAATGTGCATACAGCTCAGGTTCATCATTCCGTAAACGCTCCAGACCATGATCTATTTGGCGGGCGTTTCCGGATGGGACATAATGTCCAGTAATCTCTCTTTCACCTGTAACCGGGTTGCGCGTATATATTGTTCCAGCACCGCTTGGTATTTCACATGTTCCATGCATCATCGTTTGTATAAGAACAGGAGCACCTTGCTCCGATGAAATGTAATATGGTCCACGCATGATCTCATCCTGAGCTCTGGATGCTTTAACACGCCGTGAATGATATACCGCACGTAATGCTTCTTTGAATTGAAGTTGAACGTCTTGAGGGAAAGGATTATGCCCCTTCGCTTCTATTAAATATTTAAATTCCGTAATGGTTAATTCAAGTTCCGATTCATCCAGACCCTTGGCGTGACTCGATATTTCTGTGAAAAATTCAGACGGAATTCCATATACCAACTGTCCATATTCCTGTAAGTAATCTAGGTAACATTGGAGTGCATACAACCGATCACCGGTTTGACGTGCGAATCCTTCCACAGTAACATCATTCAGACCAACATTTAGCAGTAGTTGTGTTGAAGTGCCTAATGATCGATCCTGGTCCGTACGTACCGCGAGCAGTAGTGGATTCTCCGAATGTCCAAAGAACCTCCCGGTTTGCTGTTCCAGATGTCGGATCGCGTTAACCATCTCTTCCTCTCCTACACTGGAAAGATGTCCAAGACGGGTACAGAACTCGCGACAGCATTCCGTTGTGACCACAAATCCGGCCGGGACAGACCACCCTGCATCGATTAACTCTGCAAGATCAGCCCCTGTACTGCCAATCAGCCCCTTCATCTCTGCCGTACCTTCTTCCAACAGAATTACCCGTTTTGTCATTACAGCTCTCCCATCCGCCATCATGGCTATGCTTGAAGACCTCCATCCCTGCGTTACAGATCAGCCTTCTTTCTAATGGTATGTCGCAATCGTTCAGTCAAGGACATCCGCTTCCGCAATTTGTGCTCGTTATCCTGTTTTTTTGTAAACGCTAAACTAAAATAAGATGAATCAAGCCTCTCGAGCAGTATCAGTGACTCATTCATCGTAGTGATCAGGATCGTTCAACACACGAAGCCGCAATGATATTTGTAGTTTGTCGCTCATGTGATCCTCCATGGTTTTAATTTTTGGAGACGAAAAAAACCGCCATATTAATGACGGTCAGGCTTCAAGATGATTATTGAAATAGATACTTGATAAATAAAACTGCACAAAGAACACCTATTATCAAAAATATAATTACTGAGTTTCGGTATTTCTCCCACATCCGAATCGCATTAGCAACATTAAGAATGCCTAATGCAAAAGCAAAGAGGACGCCACTTATAAAAAGTTCCTTCTAAAGGGTATGAACATAAACTTGCTGATCTATAAAATTCAGCTAAATTCTTGGATTTTTATTTTTTTATTGGATATTGAAAAAGCCCAAGAAGAATAAAGCTCTCCTTGCGCTCCCATATTGTAAATCTAATGAATTTGCTATTTCCATTCACCTTTTTTGATGTAAGTTTCATCATTAGCAACAATTGCATTCGTTTTATTCGTTATCTTTTGTAAGTCATCGACTACAACTTCTGCTTCACCGTAATCTATTAAATTAGAATCCACTTTCTCAAAAACTCCATAATCCTTCACATAAATTACATCTGGATGGAGAGAATCATATCGTAAGCTTTCAGGAAGATCTTCCCCCGAAATTTCATGAGATTCGGCAACCGTAGACGTCGATATTTCTGTAGCAGGAATCACCCCAATAACAGCTACTACTAAAAGTGAGACCCAGAATTTTTTCCGCATAGGATATCTATTCTCCAATTCATTTTTCCTATTATTATACATTAAAATAGATTGTTATAATATTTTGCATCAAGCCATAAACCGCAGAATATCCTCGATCTTTTTCCCATGAGAAATCACACCGTAATTCATCCAGGTCATAAAATCCACTTCATACACATTACCGCTTCTCACCGCAGGCAGGCGTCTCCATTCGTCCCTGTTTAGGAGTTCGCGCTCATCTCCATGTTTCGCAGAATCCCACATGTCAAATGTAATCAACAAGTGATCCGCTTCAAGCTGACTTAACTGCTCCAATCCAATGCTGATCCTCCGCTGTTGTCTTGTCCATTGCTGCACATGGAAATGCGGAGTCAATCCAAGATCCTGATAAATTACAGGTCCAACGTAACCATACTGATCCCCATAGAGTACAATGTCCGACGCGGAAATACGCAAAAAAGCTACAGTCTGTCCACGCATATGACGTGTCAATCGTCCCTTGGCTCCCCTTACCTTCTCCTCGTAAGCTTCTATTACATCCTGAACCCGACTCACCTTCCCCAAAACATCCGCTGTGGACTTCAAAATGGAGCGCCAATCCTCTCCCAGATGATCCATGTAAAATGTTGGTGCTACCTGCTCGAAGCGCTCCAGATTCCATTTGTCATATCCCTTATCCAGCATGATAAATTCAGGTACATTCGCCACATTAAACTCGGCATCGTGCTCGCTCACATCAAATTCGGCTACATCATCCAAGCCCAAATAATGCTGTCTACCCCAGGAACGATGGGAGCATTGCAATACAGGCTTGACCCCAAGTGCCAACACAAAGTCTTCCAGAAACGGAGCAAACACACGCACATCCTGACGATGGTGGCGGCGATACACTCCCGGCGAGATGCCAGCATATTGCTTGAAGCGGCGTCCAAAATAATACTCGTTGCTGAACCCCACATTCTGTGCAATATCGTGCATGCGGTCATCTGTCAGCTGCAATAATTGCTTCGAGCGCTCCAGGCGAACAGCATTCACATAATCAAGCGGAAGCTGGCCTGTCATTCCTTTGAATTGGCGGGTAATTAGCTCTTGTAAGACCGATATCGGCCGCCAAATCATCAACGGTTATCGCCTGATCGTAGTGCTCGCGAATATATCGAATGGAACGTTGAATCCGGGCACGGTCATCTCTATCTTCAACCCCGGGATCATTTTGCTGAAGTAAGATACGAAACCAGTCTTGAAATCGCAGCTGGACGTCCCATTCCTCAAGCCAAGTACGAGTTTTCTGTTGACGCAATAACTGATCCACGATTTCCAAGCAAGAACTCCATGGGGTGTAATTCAGTTCGATCAAGGAGAATGATTCCAAAGATTCAGTTTCTTTTGTATTCACAGAGCTTTCTTCTCCCTTAGCAACAGCTAGATCAAGTTTATAAAGTTGCAGTTTATCCTTGGTCTCGATAGAACTTGCAACTACAATAGATGCTGCAGCGGGAACAAATATAATCTTGCCTTTTTCCAGATGGGTTGCACGGTTCGACCAGTCCAGTGTCCCTTTTCCACACGTCACAATGATCAGGGAATGAGATGTTGACATCCTATCTGACAAAAGATTGGAAGAGTCCTTGTTGTGATCTACGTATGTTATACCTTGAAGCGAGCATAGCCAGGGCTTGGGAATCCATTGTACTATTGCAGGATACATATTCATCTTCCTTAACTGAGAATTATTATCATTTAGAACAGTGTAAACGAAAAAAGAAAGCTCTTCAACTCTGGCTGAAGAGCTTTCTTATGTGATTCTGCTTATGGAGTCATTTTTTCCAAGAGATCATCGATTTTCATCGAATTTGCAATAACGGCTCCGGACTGCCAGTGCGACCTTTCCATCATGTAGACGTGTTTGTTCTTCACGGCCGGAAGGGACTGCCACAACTTGCCGTCCAACACTTGGATCGCCTCCTGATTTTCCTCGGAGGACCATGTCCCATTGGAAGGAAACACGATAATGTGATCTGCATCCAGATCCGGGATGGCCTCCTCTGACAGCAACTGATGATATTCCTCCATATTGCCGACCAGTGGGTGAGGGGTTAATCCGAGCTCGGAATAGATAAAACCTGTGTATCGATTCTTTGCGCCAAACAGCGCCAGCGTTTTTCCATCGATATTCAGTCTAACGACAGCAACCGTCTCATCACCGACTGCATCTTGCAGCTCAGATTTCGCGTCCGTAATTTTCTGCTTGAATTCGCTAACGTATTCGGAAGCTTTCTCCGGTTTACCCACTACATCCGCGATGGTGTTCAAAATCTGAACGGAATCCTGCAGAATGCTCTCAGGCAAGCGATACGTTGGCGCCACTTTGGAATACATCTCATATTTTGCCGCATCCACCGCACCATCCACAATGATCAGATCCGGGTCATATTGCAACAATGACTCAATGCTGCCCGTCATATCGAATCTTGAAACATCCAGATTCAGATAATCCTGCACGCCCCACAATGGATGATACCACTGCACGACAGGTGTAATATCGAGCGCCTTCAGATAATCTTCCACATATATTCCAGCAATTCGCTGTGGTTGAACCGGAATCGTCATTTCTCCAAATTCATCCTGCACAACCCGTGTCGCAGGCTCTGTCTCGGTTCCAGAAGTATTTTTTCCAGAAGCTGCACTTTCAGTTGCAGGAGTCTGTTCCGCTTTCGTTGTAGGATTCGTACTACATCCCGATATAACCAGACCCATGAGCAGTAATGTAATCGCCCACCCTTTGAAACCTTTAACTAAACCTACCATGATACCGTTCACCCCTATGTGATCTGTTGATGTAAGCGTGAGAACGTTCTACATATAATGATTATCATTCTCATCGTTGCATAGGTGAATTGTACCTTAAGCTCAGCCGACCCACAATGTACATTTAATGCTATTTTTTTATACAAACGAAAACAACCATGTTGGTCCCTCCCCCCGCTTAACGCAGGGGCAACCTACCTTGTCGATAACTTTCCAACAGTTCATTCACAAATAAATCTTGCACCGCACCCTGTAACAATGCAGCGCCAATTAAACCAATATCATCGCTCACATACCCTGCCAACTCAGGTTCGCTTGTACATGCTAAGGTTTGTTTGAACGCCTGTTCCCTGCATGCGCGCAGCACCTCTTCTTCATCCAAATATACTTCCACATCCACTCCTTCGAATGTCTGCTGGATCAGCATTCGTCCCTCGTTCAGATCCGTCAGTAGCTTCTCCACATCCATTTTGCCCATTGATCTCTCCTCCGGTTCCTCATCATGTCAAATACATCTCAGGTATAACAAAACGCTTCATCATCCGCTTGGGATCGGCTGTAAAATGATTCAATTGAAGTTCCTCATATTCGCTAAGGATACATTCAAAGATACGAGCGATCACACCACAATCTGCCAAAGCATTGTGCCTGTGGATTCCATCTGTATTCAGATCGTAATACCGAATCAGAAAATCCGTAGAGACGACCTCGGTAATCTCAGGATGAATATAAGTGAACATCGCTTTTGTATCCAACACCGGGTTGGTCAACATCGGAAGACCATACTGACCACAATGCCGCTTCAAGATGGGCAGGTCATACTCATATCCTGCTTGTGTCACAAGAACGTTGTCCCCAATGAATTCCTGAAAAGCCTGAAATGCTTCAACGAACGATGGAGCCTGTAACATGTCCTCATTTGAAATGCCTGTTAATTTCGCCACAGCCTATCCTGTAATGAAGATACGCTTAGATTTTCAATAAAGTATGTATCAGGCAACAGCGTAATTTTCATCCGTCCAACTCACTCCTCTCCACTATCATTCTGGTTAATACATTTCTCATATATAACTCTGTCACTCCCATAATCGGGTGACCTGGACCAACTTGCGCGTTCCATCAAACTCCAACTTATAGATATCCGGCATCGTAGTCTTCTCCCAGAAATCATAACCGTAGGAAGAGTCATAGTGTTGAAAAATAAGCGTCATTACATCTCCATGTGTTCCGATGACTACCTTCTGACCCGCATGTTTACTCAGAATCTGCTCGATCACCGCTACTGCCCTTAAGCGAGCCTGTTCACCAGACTCTCCTCCAGGGTACGCATACGTGGGATCTCGGTACAACCGCTGCTTGGCTTCACGAAAATGATCATGCCTCACATCCGAACTAGACAACTGGCGTTCCCGCAGATCTTCCTCTGTCACCACAATTCCACCTGACCGATCTGCCAGAATCTGAATCGTATCTACCGCTCGCCTGTAAGGGCTAGAATAGAACAGTTGAATCTGCTCCCCATGGAGCAGACTGGCAACCGTTCCCGCATCTTGATGTCCTTGCTCTGTCAGCCCACGCTCGCGTTCCTGTCCTTCAACATACCGTGACTCCGCATGTCTAACAAAATACAAAACCGTGCTGGCTTCGCTCATGATCCGTCCGCCACCCCTTTCTTCTTCTCAATGACAATCAGGCAGGTGCTGTCTGGCAAAGGCGCAGGCTCGCCATCTTCATTCATGAAGATCATTCGTTCTCCGAGTGCTTCCGTGTACCCCTCCTGAAGGAAATGTCGGAACGTAATGATTTCGGCTTGTTCGCCCAGCGCTTCTCGAATGCAACTCTCATAGGCCGTCGGTGTAAATATACCGAACTGTTCCTGAATCTCATGCACATATACCTCTTCGCCCCACGTATAGGTGTAGAGAAATTCCATCGCATCGTTGATCGGCATCACGACTTCGTTGTCTGAGATACGCTCGTATTCAATCGCACGCCCCTGAAAATCCTCTGTGTACCGCTCCAGCCAGCGCATCCCCTCCGGTTCCAGGAAACGAATCCGGCGTTTCTGTGCTTCCGGTTCACTCATGATGCCATCCCGAATCAGAATTCTTCCTCCAGGTGACAGCACACGGAATGAACTTCTCAGCGCTGCTACAACCGTATCGGAATTAAATCTTCGACCGTCCAGTTCAATATAGGAATACAATTCATGCAAAATGGATGAAAAAATAACCGTATCCACTGTGCCTGGTTGCACATATTGCTCCAGTTGCAGGGCATCGCCCTTCATGACTTGCCAACGATGTCCCTCACGCTGTTTTTTGCGTTCCAGCGCTTCGATGACATTGGCTGAGATATCGATACCAATCGGCTCCACTTCCGGTTTTTCCTGCTCAATCAGATCCAGTAGAATCCCTCCACCTGGACCGATATCCAGTACCCGTTTACCAACGATATAGTCGAGCAGTACTTTTTTATAATCACCGGAGCTGTTCATATCGGACAAATACGTCTCTTCGTTGTGGAAACGGTCATAGGCATCCCGGCGCAATCCGAACAGGTCAAATAACAGCAGTACAGCCTTCTCGTATAACGGTGACTTTTCTGCTTCAATACAGAATGCAATCAGCTTCTCAGCCGCTGGAGAAAATTCAAAGGTCACAAACAGTGTATCCGGCAGATCCGCATGACGTTCAATGCGATGTGTTAGATGGGGATAGCCGATCTGCTCCCCTGACACAATCTGTTCCCACGCATACTGTTCCAAATATTTTTCAATCATTCGTTTCTTGTAAATATTCAGCTTCTTGACGCCCTTGTAGTCGTAATACATTGTATTCATCAATGGTTCGAAGCTGATATGACGAACGATTTCAGATCGACTCTCCATGGATGTGGAATTCATACTTTCGCTGCGAAGCGTCAAAAGGAACACTTTCACCATCTCCTGCAACGAAAAATCCTGCATGGCCGACTCCACATACCACAGCGTACGATGAGCCAGTGGAGCCAGAATTGGTTCCACATCCAGTTCCGTTTGAAGTTTGGAATAAGCCTCGTCCATGGCTTCTCCTTGCCGAATAGATGAACTTCTCAAACGGGATAACCGTTCTTTCACGCTCCAGTCTTCATGATCCGGTCCGGCGATAATCCAGCCTACAATTCGCTCCACCTCAGCCTGAACTTGTTTCCATAGTGCTGGATCCACGCCTGCAATAATGCACTCATTTAATGCCATCAGTAAGAAGTGCAATTCTTCTGTAGACAGCCATCCTTTAACGATTATGGAGTGAAGAGGAGTATTCTCGGCAAATGGAATCTCTCCGCGTATGTACTGTCCAATTAGTCCATGCGTAGCAATTAGAGTATGAATAACCTCATGTCTCGGTGTTGATGAAATTGGTGTAGTGTGTTCGCTTATAGAACCGGGTTGACTAATTCTCGTCTCCTTGGTCTTACCGATGTCATTATCCAGGTGCTCTGCTCCTGCGTATAGATCATACAACTGAGCAGACCCCACATTGTGCACAAACAGGTTAACGCCCTGCTTTTGCCATGCCCGCCGCTGCTCTCGTGATCCGGCCTTCGCCGTCTCTGACCACATTAATACTTCCTCCAGAATTTCTCGTACCCAAAAAGAAACCTGAAGCTTATCCAGCACTTGAAGTGTACGCTCAGTGTAATCCAGCACCGGATTCGTGCCCTCAAGTTCGGCGATGGAATGAATGCGTTCGAGGTTAATATGGGGCTTCTCCGCTGCTGCCAGCAGTTGCAGCCAATGCTGCTGGGCTTCCGGCGTATTGCCTGATTTGTATGATTGTATGGCCTTTAATGAATGCAGCATGCATTTGTCCCCTCTCTTTCTCTACCCTTTTATATAAAATGATTAGATTCATTTATAGAAGTTAAACTATTGTATAGCTGGCTCTGTATCTTGCGGCAAAGTGCCGCTCATTAGTATTACCCAGCTTCGAGCCACATCACCCGCAGGATCACCCCGACATGCCAGTCATCCAATCGATGACCCAGTATGGATCGCCAGCCTCACTGAGCATAACATTATCAGGGTGAAAATCGCCATGACAGATCTGCTGTTATTCAGGCAATGTTGTATTCATTCTGGACAGCTTCGAGTGGAAAATCCATTCAATATAACTTCATAATGTGCTCGTTCGAATACCCATAGATTTCCGCAGTTCTTCCTTGACCGATTCGTTCCATACCTACACTCCATTTACTCAAACTCTCTTCCCCTGACTTTAGAGAAAACCATACAATCGACCAGCGTACCTGTGCTGTCACGCCGCATCTTGCGCAGTATACCTTCCAGCGTATATCCCGCTCGTTCAGCTACGTTCGCACTCCTCACGTTTCGGGCATCACAGCGGATCTCCAGCCGATTGGCCTCCAGATGAGTAATGGCGAATTGCTCTATGCCTTTCACCGCCTCCGTGACCAATCCCTCGCCAGCTCGCGATGTGCGAATCCAGTAGCCGATCTCGAAAGAGCGCGCATTCCAGTCGATACGATGTAACCCGCTGCTGCCCACCAATTCATCCGTATGTCTGTCACGCAAATGAAGCATCATGTCGGTACGCTCCAGGTATTGTAGCCTTGCTTTGCGAACATTCACTTCAGACTCTTCCAATGAAGGGATTTTCTCGGCAAAAGGTAACCACAACCGCAGCTGCTCCGCACTCTCACGGACGGCTTCATTAACGGCTGCGCCATCCCCCCATTGCGGCGCTCGAATCGTGAGGCGTTCCGTGTGGAAGCTCTCGGGAATCGTCAACATAATGGGATTAAATGAAGATGAGTCTGTCATGGTTGCACCTACTCCTCCACCTGAAATATGGAATCAATGATCAGCGGCAAATTATCCCTCACAGATACGGCACCGAATACCGAACGGGCGTGTACCCCCTGATCCCCGAATACCTCCATCATCAGATCCGAGAATCCATTCAGCACTTTATGATGCTCCTGATACGAAGCGGACGCATTGATGAAGCCCTGCACTTTAACTACTCTCTTCACCCGATCCAGTGAACCCAGCACGTCTCGAACGACAGCGAGTACCTCCAGTCCGGCATTCCGGGCAAAATCATATCCTTGCTCTGTTGTAAAATCTGCTCCAAGTTTGCCGCGTTCGGAGGTATCAGGTCCTTTCCCGGATACATACATAATCCCATTGACAATTACAGCATTGGCATATTTCGCTGCGGGGGCGCTCGCCTCCGGCAAAATGATCCCCAGTTCATTCAATCTCGCTTCAATCATCGTTTATTCTCCTCCTATTTTATCGTTCTCATTGAACCAGCTTCCCTGTACTCCTGCCTGTAGGCTCTCGGTGATGCCTGAACAGTGCGCTTGAACATCTTGCCAAAATGAGAGAAGTTACTGAATCCGGCAAGCCAGGCGATATTCGTAATGGACTCATTACTTTCCCGCAGCAAACGCTGTGCTTCCTTTACCCGTAACAGATTCAGATAGTCACTGAAGGTAAACCCCGTCGTTTGCTTGAATAAGCGACTCAGATAATGCGGACTAATGCGAAACGTGTCCGCCACCTCGGGTAATGTCAGTGGCTTCTGATAGTTTTCATTCAGGTAACGCACGACGGCCTGTGTCTTGGGATGAAGGACCGGCTCACGATCATCGGAGCATAACCGTCCCAGATGTTGATTACGATAGGCATGCAGCAACAATTCAATAGCCCGGTGACGCAGTAACAGATTGCTTCCAGGTTGGGGATGAAGCATTTCATCAACCATTTCGCTAACCATCCGTTCCAGAACCTCAGTGACTTGAGAAGGAAACCTTACAATTGGAATCTCCCAGCTGAAAGGTTCCTTCAAGCCTTCAACTAACTCCGTTGAAATAGCCATGGCTGCAAAAAGCTCAGGCTTCATATAGAGTACCATACGCTCATGGTCGGGCATGCCACTCTCCAATGTCTTGTGAACCGTATTCCGGTCTACAAACACCAGATCGCCAGCCTTTACCCGATAGGTTCGGTCCTTGATGAAATAAATACGCTCACCAGACAACAGGTAATATAACTCATAATGATCATGCAGGTGGTCATCCGTCATCGAGAAATACCCGATGCGACGATCATATTCAATGTGCAGTAGATCCGTGGGATCATGAAAATCCGCACGAAAAGGTTCAGTCATGTCTCCCTCTCTCCTTTCCATAAATTATAGCAAAATATGCGGCATTTGAAAGCGGTTACGCATAAAATGCGGCGAAAGAAGTACTCCCTTGTTATAGTCTAAAGCTATATTCAAGGAGGCGATAGACATGAGTAACAAGAAACGTTATGTATTAGTCGGAACCGGTGGCCGTGCTGAATTTTTTTACGGTGCTTTGACACGGGATTTTAGGGATACATCCGAGCTTGTCGGCTTTTGCGATATCAATCAAGTCCGTATGAATTACGCGAATCAGTTACTGAAGGAAAAGTACAACTATCCAGAGGTACCTACTTATCCTGCAGATCAATTTGATCAGATGATTGAGAACGAGAAGCCAGATTATGTCATCGTAACGAGTGTTGACCGTACCCATCACAAGTACATCATTCGTGCGATGGAACTTGGATGTGATGTTGTCACCGAGAAACCGATGACCATCGATGAGGAGAAATGTCAGGACATCCTGGATGCCGTGAAGCGGACCGGACAGAACGTAAGAGTTACCTTTAACTACCGTTATGCGCCGCACCATACCAAAATACGCGAGCTTATTCTGAATGATACCATTGGAAAGGTCACTTCCGTTCACTTCGAGTGGCTGCTGAATACCCGCCACGGCGCAGATTATTTCCGTCGCTGGCACCGGGATAAGCGCAATAGCGGCGGACTGCTCGTTCACAAATCCACGCATCACTTCGACTTGGTGAATTTCTGGATTGGTTCGCAACCGGATACCGTATTTGCATTTGGTGATCTGATGTATTACGGCAGAGAAAATGCAGAAGAACGCGGTGTAACGCAGTTCTACAACCGGGCAACCGGCAACCCGATCGCGAAGGATGACCCTTTTGCACTGCATTTGGATTCGGATGCTCATCTGAAGTCCATGTATCTGGATGCTGAATCCGAAGATGGTTATCAGCGGGATCAGAGCGTATTTGGGGATGGCATCAATATTGAGGACACGATGGGGGTTCTTGTGAAGTATCGGAATAAGGCCATTCTGACGTACTCCCTCGTTGCCTACCAGCCATGGGAAGGTTACCGCATTGCCATTAATGGCACCAAAGGCCGGATTGAGATGAATATCGTGGAGCAATCCTATGTCAATTCATTGGGTGACAAAAGTAAGGAAGGTGCATTGATCGGTAAAACATTGCGCGTTCTCCCGATGTTCGATGCGCCATATGAGGTTGAAGTGGAAGAGAAAGCAGGTGGACATGGCGGAGGTGACCCGGTTCTGCTGAATGATCTGTTTGGAGAGCCTGTAGAAGATCCGTTCCATCGTGCTGCTAACCACGTGGACGGTGCCAGATCCATTCTGACGGGTATTGCTGCCAATCGAGCCATCGCGACGGGCTTGCCTGTAAACGTCAATAATCTGGTTCGTTTCTAAGTCTCACACGTCGTTAACCATATATGCCAAAAAGCGCAAGTTGCGAAGGCTTACTGCCCTGCACTTGCGCTTTTACATCTCAATATATTCTGTTGCTGGTATAAGTAAGATCATGGCCAATTGGATTGGAGAAGAACCCTCTCTCTGGTTACAGAGGAGATGAGTTTCGCCTTACACCTTCCGGTTCCACGCCGGGTGACGATAAAATTCAATCGTATCAATATAATTTACCGTGAACTGCTGCTCCACATCCGACAAGTTCAACAGTTTGCGGTCGATTTGCTTCATCCCCATGACCACATCGTGCCTTAGCAGGTCCATCGCAATTTTGCCTACAAACCCGCCTTCCATCTCCTTGTGCTTGGTACGAAACTCTTCATTGTAGATCAGGTCAGGTGTGAATGCCGCTTCGACGAATGCATTAACGAGCGTAAGCTCATTGCCATCCATCTGTACTGCCAGATAATAATTGCCACGCTCATCCTGAATGAGGTCTTTATACATCTCTACGATCATTTGAATCACTCCTCTATTATAAAATGAAACCCCGTTAGCCGTAACGAACATGGGCTATCAAACGTACACCTTCCTACCCCGTTCCTTCATATACTAGGTACAAATGGCGAACGGAGGAATACTTATGAGCTGGCAGCATCTCCATACTGGAAAAACACTTCAGCTGCGCCTGGCAGAACTCCAGGGGCACCTTGCAGAACTGAATACTCCACTCTCCGGGTTGGAACCGGGACGTATTCGTGTCTATCCAAAGCAGTTTATCAAAGTAAACCGGCAGCTATTCATTCCACTCAGTCTGAATTCCATTCGGGTATTCGATATTCCTCGAACACGGCGAGGCGTCAGAGTGGGAATCCGCACGACTTTCCCTTCCAGGAATGCATTTAACAATATCAGACTTGTGGGCGTGGGACTGGATTATCTTGAACTCCAGGGAAAAGGCAGAGTCCCTTCCCGTATTTTATTTCCTCTCTCCAGCGTTGAGTCGATCTATCGGCCAACCGCCGGAAGAAAAAAACTGAAACGGCCGTGTACCCGGAAGTAAAGCTGGTTCTTTTCGCAAGCCATACAATGGTTCCCGAATGTCTGCATACGGGTGCTCCCTTCCAATATATAATTATAACCCATGCAACCACTCATCTGCTGAAGAATCATTTTATGTCAAAAAGCGGTGAGAACAGAACTGCTTCTGTATCTCACCGCTCAGCCAGTTACGGATCAAGCTGACCCTTCACATGTGTACATCAGATGCCTGTCCATACATCCTTGGCATAACGACCTTCCTGTTGGAGCTGCTCAAGCCAATCTTCTGCTTCCTTGGCAGACTTGCCATGAATATCAGTGTATGCATGCTGGAGTGTGGCTTCCACATCAGGTGCCATCTTGCTGCCATCACCGCAGATATACAGATGCGCACCCTCTTCAAGCAAAGGAATCAGATGACGGGCATCATCTCTCATCAGATGCTGTACATAACATTTCTCCTCCCCGTCTACACGGGAGAAGGCCGTATGAAGCTTCACAAGCCCTTCTTGCTGGGCTGCTTCCAGTTCATTTTTGTACAGATAATCATGTTCAGGATTCCGGCACCCAAAGTACAGATGGGCTTCACCAAGCTCTTGACCCTGCTGCTTCAATACATGTCTCGCCTGCAAGAAACCTCGGAATGGAGCCACACCTGTACCCGGACCTACCATGATGACGGGAACCTGTGCATCCTCCGGCAATTGGAACCCGGACTCTGGTGTCCGGGTGAACATGACAATCTCATCACCCGACTTCAGGTTGGCCAGATAGTTGGACGCAATACCTTTGTATTCTCCCTGTCCACTCCATGCCGGGGCACGCACAACACTGACCGTAATACTCGCTTGATCGGGCTGAACACGCGGTGAACTGGAGATCGAATAATATCTGGCTTTCAATGAAGGCAATAATTCAAGAAAGCGCTCGAACGGCAGTTCACATGCCTCATATTTCACCAGATAATCCAGCATGGAGATTCGTTTGTTCCGAACTTCATCCATATACATGGATTCATCAAGCAGCGCTTCAAGTTCCTTCTTATGCGGTGGACATACCGTGTATGCTGCCATTTCTCTAAGCTGCGCACGAGTTGCTGCTTCTTGAAGTTCAACGCTATGACTGAGCAGGTCATACAGGTTAACCGGTTGATGTAATGGCAGATGTGCGGCACTCCGACCGGATGCATCCAGAACCAGATGCTCCGTTCCGGTAAACCCGTATCGACGAAGTACACGTTCCACAAGTTCCGGTGGATTCTGTGGCAGAATGCCCAGATGATCGCCTTCCTTGTAGGTTATGCCTTCAGGCAGTTGGATCTCCAGGTGACGTGTGCTTCGTTCACTGCCCGCGTCGTGAAGCTCCCTGTTCTCAAGCACTTTCGCCACATGTGCATCATACGTATCTGCAAGTGGGGTCACAGCGAGTCCACTGACAAATTGTACAGATAATGAGCTGCGTTCGCTATTGGAGCTTGTGTTCAGTTTCAGCCCCATCGTTCGTGCGAGATCCGGCCATAATTGCTCCGTCCAATCCCCCACCTGTTTCTCAAAATCACCGCTTGCATCTGACTCACCCAGTGGCGATAACCGCTCTGCTCCTCTGGAAGACAATTGTTCATCTATTAAACGCGGAATACGCTGATAGGTGCTCGCCCAGTTATGGTCACCGCATCCCAGAACTGCGAAACGCACACCTTTGAATTCATTGGCGTCCGCATGTTCAATCCACTCGACGAACATCTTGGCATTACTTGGCGGCTGACCATTATAAGATGCACTGACAATAATAACGGCACCATCCTTCGGCAGTTTGCCAACGCGATCATCCAGCGCAGCAACCTCACTGCGGAAACCCTGATATCTGGCGGTATCGGCAATTTCACGCGCAATGCCTTCCGCAGTCCCCAGATTGGAACCGTACAGAACCAGCATCGGTGTGTGATGGGCATTTGCCGCATCCGGCTCTGTTCTTTTGGCAACTGGAGTCGGTTCTTCGACCGTTACACCCGGAACGGCCATGACCGGTTGACCCCCACGAGCACGTACGCGAATCGTGAAGTTATCCGGTTTGAGCGTCAGGGTTTCTTTGACCTTTAACTGATAATCAGCATGATCTATGAAGTCAAAATGCTTGAGCACCATGCCCAGCACCAGCGTTGCTTCCTGAAGTGCAAATTGCTGACCAATACATGCCCGTTGACCGTTACCGAAAGGCTTGTAGGCATCATGCGGCACTTTGCTCGGGTCTTCGAACCGTTCCGGTCGGAATGCTTCCACATCATCTCCCCACGCTGCACGGTCCCGATGAAGCTTGGGAATAAGTACACTGACGCTGTCGCCTTTTTGCAAAGGATATTGACCCGCAAGCACCGTATCTTCCTTGGCATACAGGGAAAAGGCCGGAGCTGTAGGCCATAACCGCAGTGCTTCGTTTAAAACCATGCGAACGTACTTCAGATTGCGAACCTGATTGTACGTTGGAACTGGATCTTTCAGAACCTGATCCACTTCAGCCTGGGCTTTAGCCAGTGTATCGGGATTCTTCATCAGATAATAGATGGCGAAGGATAACAGACCACTTGTGGTCTCATGTCCTGCAATCAGGAAGGTAATAATCTGATAGCGGATGTTCTCATCATCCAGTGTTTCTCCTGTCTCCGGGTCCTTGCCGCTGAGCATGTGGGACAACAGATCGTCTGCCCCTTCCTGCGGTTTCTCTTTGCGCTCGGCAATAATGTGATCCACCAAGGAGAACATGGAACGGATATCCTGTTCAAACTGTTTCTTTTTGGTGATCATCAGCTTGTCTTGCAGACGCAGTCGCTGCAATGAACTCATGGATTCATCCAACGCACGAACCATGCTCGTAATGAATGGATGTGGTTCTTCCCGATAGAAGCTGTTAAACCGATAGTTGAACCCACAGAGTCCAATCGTGTCGAGCGTAAGACGTGTCATATCATCCGGAACGTTAACTGTCTCATCCGGGTTCAGTCGCGACCATTTCTGGACCAGCTGCACAGCCAGATCAATCATTTTGTTGTGGTATCCTTGCATCGCACGTTGACTGAAACTTGGCAGCAGTACGTTATGGGCTTTTTTCCAATTCGGCTCATCGGTCCAACTCGTAAATAGTCCATCTCCTGCGAATGCACGGACCTTCGCAAGAGGTGCCCACACACGTTTGTCGAATTTGGATTCGTCCGTTACCTCAGCGACAAGTTCGTGACCTGAAATATACAATTCACTTCGCCCGGGGTACTCCATACGAAAGATCGGTCCATATTCTTCAGCAAGTTTCACCAGGGATTGTACCGGCTCTTCAAAGTTCAATTGCGGCAAATTACCCAGTGGGCCAAAGGTTTTCGGTTGAGGCACTGAAATTGGTGGCATGACGCTCACTCCTTCTTTCCAAGTTAAGAGTTCTACAACTAAAAATAATGACTTGATTACAGACGTGGTTACAGACGTAATTACACTTAGCTTTCAGACCGACAGATTTAAGTTATTTTTTTCACATTTTCATATTTCATCCAGATAACGATAAAACCACCGAAGAACTAACTGACCAAATTGGTATATTGGTCATTTTTGATTAAAAAAAATGGATGACTTCGTTATCTTCTTTTACCCTAACATTTCCAGTTCCAATCTTCAACAGTCCCAAAGTCATAGGACTTCAGGACAGTAATTGCAGCATACTTAGGAATTCTTCAACAGATTCTGAATAGCTGACTCCATCTCTAATGGGGCAACTGTCGTTTCATAACGGCCATGGACGTCTCCACTACGGTCAATCAGGAATTTGGTGAAATTCCATTTGATCCCGTCTCCTTGATACAATTCTGGATGCTTCTCCTTCACAAAAGTGTCCATCCACTGTCCTTCCTTCGTGTCCGGATCATAACCTTGAAATGGCGCTTCTTCAATCAGATAACGAAACAATGGATGCATCGACTGCCCAACGACCTCAACCTTCTCCAAGATCGGAAAGGATATCTGAAACTGATTCCTGCAATACTCGGCAATCTCAACGCTACTGCCAGGTTCTTTCTCGTTAAACTGGTTGCAAGGAAACGCCAGAACTTCGAGCCCCTGATCACTATATTTCTCATACATCTGCTGAAGTTCATTGAATTGGCGGGAGTAGCTACACCGGCTTGCTGTATTCACAATTAGCAGTACTTTCCCTTGTAAAGCAGAAAAATCACCCTCGTGTCCCTCCATAAACGGAACTTGGTAAGAAAATATACTCATCTGTAATCATCCTCCTCTTTCTCTTTTGTATCTCACATGAATTCTCTCTTGAGATGGATTATACACCCTCACTATTAATAGGTTAAATATATAATTAATATAATTTTAATAGTTTTTAACTATAGTAGACAAAACAAAAAACTGCCCTCAGCAGACGAATTCTGCATATAGGACAGTTATCAAAATCATGATGCGCCATCACGCTCAACACACCGTTAACCCATAATCAGACCATATACAATACCCGGTCCGTGTACCCCAATAGTTAAATCATTTTCAATATCGGAAGATCGGCTGGGCCCTGAAATAAAGTGGATGCCTGCCGGAAGATTCTCTCTTCCCGCTTCGTCAAATCGATTCAACGTCTCCCCCAGTCTGGTGTACAGTCGATCCACTGGAATAATGATGATGAGTACCGTAGGTAGCAGACTGACTGAACGCCCCTTTTCCGGTGAAGAAAGTACAGTGACCGAGCCTGTGTATGCTGTCGCATAATCCGCCATGACCACACCAATATCCGCCTCAGCTGCCCGGGCCTTCCAATTCTCATCCGCTTGACTATTCCAGACTGAGATTTTTACATCAGGTAACTGCTCTTCCAATCTGAGATCCTTTAGTGCCTGTTCATTTTGGCGAATGATATATTGGGCACTCAGCTCATGAGATTTGTTGGCAATAAATTGAGACACTTCTTCCATGTTCTGAACCCGGGCAATGTGGGCGCCTACACTCACAAAATTATCGGTAAATGCTTGAATACGCTTCTCTTCATCCCATTCCAGTTCAGTCCAAAAGTCGGGTGCTCCCCGAAAGGGTTGGGTCGGCGCATGTCGTTGCCTTGGTCTTCTCAATTTCGAAGCAATGTCATCCATGAACTGCTCCTGTTTCTCCATGGACTTCTTCTCCAATTGCGCAAGCCATTGCTGATGTTCAGTGACCATGCTTATCCTCCCCTTCCTCTCGTTCACGAATAATCTGCTCCATGCGGCTGCGAACGGAAGATTTCATGGCCGGTTGCTCCTGGTTCAGTTCCTGATCCAGCTTGTTCCATTGTTGCCGGAATGATTTCTTGGCGAGACTTGGCGCAACCCGATAATTGTTCCAGCCTTTAAGTGGACCCAGCTTGAGTGAAATGCCGTTGTTGCGTACAACTGCCTTCTGCCCGATCTGTCCAAGACGTATGGCTGCACTGAAGCGTTTGGAATTGGAAACAACGGCGGCAAATCCCTTCATGCCTATGCTCTCCATTTTGTTTCCATGACCGTCTTCCACTTTACGCCTACGTAGATAAACGAGCATATCATGCAGTGGAATTTTAACAGGACACGCTTCATAACAGGCTCCGCAAAGACTCGAAGCACCCGCAATATCATTCCATTCATCAATGTTGCCATTGAGTGCAGGTGTCAGTACCGCGCCAATCGGACCACTGTATGTCCCACCGTAGGCATGACCTCCAATATGGCGATATACCGGGCAAGCATTCAGACAGGCGCCGCAGCGAATGCAATTCAGCAATTCCTGAAATTCGGGATCACCAAGCTGTAAGGATCGACCGTTGTCCACGATAATAATGTGCATTTCCTCCGGCCCATCTCCATCCGCTGTGCGGCGAGGACCTGTGATACCTGACATATACATCGTTAATTTCTGACCTGTTGCGGAGCGCGGCAATAAGGTTGCCATAACCTCCAGATCCGTCCACGACGGGATGATTCGCTCCATGCCCATGAGAGTAATCTGCGTTTTCGGAACAGTGGATACCATCCGGGCATTGCCTTCATTTTCGAACAAAACCATGGAACCTGTCTCTGCAATCGCAAAATTGCAACCCGTCATGCCAATATCCGCTTCGAGGAACTTCTCGCGCAGCTTTTTGCGAACAAATCCGGCAAGTACCGTTGTATCTGGTTCCAGAATTTCGCCCGCTTCTTTGGATAACAACTCTGCGATCTGATAGCGATTCTTATGGATCGCTGGAATGACAATATGAGACGGGGCTTCGCCTGCCAACTGAATGATGTATTCACCCAGATCGGTCTCGATGGCTTCAATGCCTGCCGACTCCAGCACATGATTCAGATGTACTTCCTCCGATACCATCGATTTGGACTTTACCACCGTAGAAGCTTGCTTGTGCGCCGCAATATCCAGCGCAATCGCCGCTGCTTCAACCGATGTATCTGCAAAATGAATATGAACCCCATTCGCACGGGCGTTATTCACAAATTCATTCAGATAATAATCCAGATATGCAATGGTATGCAGACGAATCTGACGGCCACGCTCCCGCCATTCATCCCAGTTTCCATGTTCTTCTGAGGCAGACTTCTTCCCGTTGCGCAACCGTTCTGTCGTGAATTTGACCGCTTTACGCAGAAAATCATCATTCAAGGCCAGTCCGGCACGTTCTTTGACCGTAGTATCCATAACTCCCGGTTGGCTCATCCTGTTCGCACCCCCTCATACAGTAGTTCCGCCAGATGCATCACACGCACCGGTTCATTCCGATAACGCAGATTACCTGCGATATTCATCAGACAGGCCATGTCCAGCCCAACCAGTACTTCGGCTTGTGTCTCTTTGACATGATCGACCTTCTCCGTCACCATCGCTCCTGAAATATCGGACATTTTGATGGCAAACGTACCCCCGAACCCGCAGCAATCCTCAGCGAACGGAAGTGGAACCAATTCCAGTCCCTTTACTTGAGAGAGCAGCGCCATCGGTTCATCCTTCACACCAAGCAGACGGCTGCCATGGCAGGATGGATGATAGGTTACTTTGTGTGGAAAATGTGCGCCCAGATCGGTGATCCCAAGTACCTGAACGAGGAATTGAGTAAACTCATAAGCTTTGGCTTCCAATCGTTTTGCCTTCTCCAGCCATACCGGTTCATCTGCGAACAGTTCGGGATAATGATGAATCATATACGTACACGATCCTGAAGGACATACCACAAAATCACTGTCGTCGAACGCTTCCAGAATCGTCTTGGCCGCTACCCGAGTCTCATCCCAGTACCCGCTATTGTAGGAAGGCTGACCGCAGCAGGTCTGAACCGGCGGAAAATCCAGCCGAACGCCATGAGCGGCGAGCAATCTGACCATGGCCTCCCCCACTCGGGGATAGATGGCATCGCTGAGGCAGGTAATGAATAAGGAGACCTTCATAATTACACGCTCCTATTAACTGATTAGTAGATGAATTAACTAAGAATATTTACACTAAACACTCCGATGACAGAATAACCTTCCGATCGCTGTTATCCCCATATTTTTTAATTTACTTTTTAAAGGGTAAAATCCCGGGATAAAGGCGCACGCTTCGCTTCTTCAAGTTATTTCTGTCCTCTCCGTTTCGTGTAAATGTTTAGTTCAATTTATATAGATAAAATCTAAAAGATTAAACCGTGATGATACTAATATCGTATCCGCTCAAACGTTCTGTCTGTTCAGCCTCCAATGGCTGATCGGTAACGATCGTATGGACTGCATTTAACCCGGATACCCGGGCAAAAGCACGGACACCAAACTTACTGGCATCTGCAAGTAAGATGACTTGATCGGATATGCCAACCATCTTCTGCTTCAGCCTTGCCTGGAGTTCATTGGATTCACTGATTCCGCCACCTTCGAGATGTACACCTTTGCACGACATGAACATTTTATCCACGTGATACGTTTCCAGAGAACGCTCCGCCAGCGGCCCAACAAAAGACAACGAGCGAGATGCCAGCTGGCCCCCTGTTGAGATGACCTCAACCTTGTCACGGCTGCTGAGTTCAGTGGCAATTTGAATCGAGTTGGTTAAGACCGTCAGCGGAAAATCAGGCATGTTCGCTGCCATATAACCTGCCGTTGTGCTGGCATCCAACAGAATGCGATCACCCGGATTAATCATCGCCAGAGCCGCTTGTGCAATCCGCTTTTTCTCTTCCGCATGGGTTGTCTCCCTAATCCGGTAAGGAATCTCCGGTTGATCTTCCTTCACACTCACTGCACCACCGTGAGATCGGCGCAGTCGACCTGCCTGTTCCAGCCGATCAAGATCGCGCCGGATGGTTTCCTCCGTCACTCGGCAGCGCTCACTAAGCTCGGATACACGCATACTGCCCTTTACATTCACCATCTCCACAATCCGGTCATACCGCTCGGCTGCCAGCATGTTACACCTCACTCCCCGCTTGTGAATTAGATGAAGCCGTCACACGCAGAAATCTGCCGTAAGCATCTTCCCAGATTGACCTGTCCTGTGGCTCATACGCAGTTACCGGAAATGAATCATGAATGGCCTTACGGGCTTCCCAGATATCTTTAAAAGCTCCGCTCGCCATCCATTGCACAGCCATATTCCCGATGGCACTTCCCTCTGCCGGACCTGCCCATACCGGCTTGCCAATGGAATTTGCAGTCCACTGACATAACAGGCGGTTCTGGATGCCTCCACCGACCATATGCAATCCGTTGAACGTCTGTCCCGATAATTGTTCCGTCCATTCCAGGACTCTCCTATACTTCAATGTCAGACTCTCCAGAATTGCCCGGGCAATAGCTCCCTGATCCTCTGGTACCACTTGCCCTGTATCACGGCAATACTGACGTATACGCGTGGTCATATCCCCTGCTGGCATGAACAGTTCATCATCCGGGTCAAACAAACTGGCAAATGAAGGTGCCTGTTCCGCCTTCGCCAATAACGCATCATAGCTAATTCCCTGCCCTTGGCGCTCCCACTCACGCATACTTTCCTGCAAAATCCATAAGCCCATAATGTTCTTCAGCAGACGGAATGTTCCGCCCGCCCCGCCTTCATTCGTGAAGTTCAAGGCCAGACTCTCGGCACTAATTGCCGGATGATCTATCTCCGTTCCCATCAGAGACCAGGTTCCACAACTCAGATAAGCAAATGAACGTTCCGTTGCAGGAACAGCCACAACAGCTGAACCCGTATCATGCTCCGCAACCGCGATCACGGGTATCGAGGAAAGACCCAGATCATTGCAGATACTGCTGCGCAACTGTCCAACACGAGTGCCGGGCAGCACGGCTTCACCAAACAGTTTTTCCGAAATGCGAATATGCGCCAGCAACTCACTGTCCCACTGACCCGCCAATGGATTGTATAATTGTGTTGTCGTTGCATTGGTGAACTCATTCACCGCTTCCCCTGTCAGGAAATAACGTAGCAAATCCGGAATCATGAGAAAACGCTCTGCTTCATGAAGTAACGGGGAACCGCTGCGTTGAAGCGTCGCCAATTGGTACAGGGTATTAAAGCTAAGAAACTGAATCCCTGTACGTTCGAAGATTCGCTGAGAGCTCAGCTCTTGGCGTACCTGATCCATCATGCCGTTAAACTGTGTATCACGGTAATGATACGGGTTACCAAGCAACTCACCATTACTGCCAAGCAGACCAAAATCAACGCCCCAGGAATCGATCCCCAGGCTCTCTGGCTTTTCTCCCTGCTGTTTCACAAGGGTAAGCCCTTGCAACAATTCATGATGTAATCGCAGAATATCCCAGTGCATCCGCTCGCCAACCTTCACTGGTTCATTCTTGAACCGATGAATTTCGCTCGTTTCGATCCCTCGATCATTCAGATGTCCCAGTAGCGTTCTCCCGCTCCCAGCGCCCAAATCATAAGCCAGCACACTCACCGCGCTTCACCAACCTTTCGAACCAATCCTATTTTCCAAACGGTATCTCTTGATTCAGTCCGTAACCCTGCACTTTAATCTGTATTTATTGTTTGTTTGTTTTTGTTTAATACTGTTTTACTTTATTTTACGAGTATATCACCATTGTAAGCGTTTGAATACCCTTCGGTTTTTCTTTCTTTTGGGTATACCAAAAACGACTCTCTCCCACTTGGGAGGAGCCGCATTTCTTTTTTTACGTATAAAACTGGCCTTTGCTTATCCCTGACTGGGGTTGTACATCTCTCTCAAAATGCTTGAAGCGTGTCCCCTGATACGTCAGCATCCCTCGATCATTTTCCACCATCATGCCATAATGCTTTCCGCCAACAATCAGTTCAGTGCGCTCCCCATTGTCGAATTCAAATGTAACATAATACCGGGTAGTCGCACTGCTATCGCCGCTTCCACCTGAGACTTCCGTTCGTTTGGCTACCACCGTTGAGTGCAGGGTTAACAAGGCTGCCGCGTTATTTGACAACCCTGAACGTATGCCTGAAATAATAACAAAAACAATAACTCCCGCAATGATGAGAAATATGGCACCAATGAAAATCGAAGCAAATGCATTCATTGTAGCAAACTCATTAAATCCCGAAAAAAAACCACCCTGATTGCCTTCAAAACCTGGTACTCCATTCATGTCATCAAACACACCAAAGCCGTCTACGCTTAATCGGCCCATCGATGAGGACACGCTCGTTAACGCCATTCATCATCGTTCCTTTCCCCTTGCAAAAATAAGATGCACCGCCCCCACGCAAGGAAGGCGGTGCATGCAGACACCCCGTTCTGCCTTGTCCGTATACTATATGAACCAGATCAGGAATACAGACGTTCAAGTTCGTCGACCAGACTGCCGACATAAGCAACCGCAGAGCGAATCGGCTCAGGTCCGGACATATCCACACCCGCAAGCTTCATTAACTCCTGTGGCGTGAGACTTCCACCAGCTTTGAGTGCATCAAGCCAGCGATCTACCGCAGGCTGTCCTTCTTCCCGAATCTGCTGTGCTGCCGCTGTAGAAGCCGTCAAGCCTGCCGCATAGGTATATGGATATAGTCCCATATAATAATGAGGTTGTCTCATCCACGTGAGCTTGGCCCCTTCATCAATTACCAGGTCGGGTCCCCAGAATTCGGAAAGGATGTCTCCTTTGAGCTGACTTAACGTCTTTGCCGTAATGGGCTCATCATTGGTTGCGCGTGCATAGACCCTGCGCTGCAATTCACCTTCCAGCAGATGTGTAACGAAGTTATGGTAATACGTATTCAACAGTTGCAAAATGACCCAGCGACGCATTCTCGGATTATCGGAACGCTTCAATAGATGATCGGCCAGCAGCATTTCATTCATGGTCGATGGTGCCTCAATGAAATAAAGAGATGGCCGTGTATTCGTGAGCCGTTGGTAACGTCCCGCAAGCATGAAGTGGCCTGCATGCCCCACCTCATGGGCAAGTGTAAATGCTCCGCGCATATTGTTTGCCCATGAAATTAAGATATAGGAGTGTGAACCATATATAGAGGAGCAAAATGCCCCTGTGGATTTGCCTGCATTATCTGCGTAATCCACCCAGCGATCAATGAATGCGCGCTCTACGATCTCGCCGTACTCCGGCCCAAGCACATCAAGTGCTTCTCGAATGAGTGTGCACGCCTCATCATATGTAATGGCAGGGCTAAATTCAGGATCAAGCGGAGCCTTCAGATCACAAAACAGCAGTTTGTCCAGACCCAGCTCACGTTTCTTGAGAGCGGCCAGTCTGCGCATATGAGGTGCGAGTTCCTGCTGGATAATATCCAGAATATTATTGTACATCTCTTTGCTCACTTGCTGTGGGCTGAGAAGCATATCTGTAACATCGTCGTAACCACGCAGTCTGGATAGGACAACCTGTTTCTTCACTTCGGTTGCATAACCTTCTGCGAACGTATTTTTGTAATCATTTAATGTCGAGCTGAATGCAGCATAAGCAGAACGGCGCAGCTTGGTATCAGACGACATCTCATAATTATTTTCATAGAATGACCAGGACAGTGGACGATTATTGTCCTCTCCATCGAGGGCATCGTCAAACGTCATGTCTGCCAGTTTACCGCGCAGATAGATACGGTATGGTGAATCCAGCACCTCTCCGAGTGAGGCAAGTACCTTCTCGGTCTCTGGCGTGAGCCGATGTGCTTTTTCTCGAATCAAACGCTCCAAACTGCGTGCATAAGGTTCCAGATCCGGAAGTTCTTGAATATAACGCTCTACAGTTCCATCCGGAAGTTCGACGATCTCTGAATTTATAAAAGACAAGGACGACGACAGATTTGATAGGATATCTCCTGCTTTGGCAGAGTTCTCTATGTTCACTGGATTGGTGCTATCCTCTGACTGCTTCAGGCGGGCGTAAGAAGCCGTCTTGCCGATACGCTCTTGCAAAGCTTCACGAGCATCCAGACAAGCCAGCAATTGATCAGCGCCTTCGCCCAGACGTCCTTTGAACGTTTCGATCTGGGCCGCAGCCTCGGGAAGTGATCGAAGCTCCTGCTCCCACTCTGCATCGGTTGCAAACAAGTCTCTCAGATCCCAAGTGGTTTCTGGGTTTACCTCAGCACGTGTACGTATTTTTTCCATCTTTAGTTGTCATCCTCCTTGCATTTCCAATATCTCTCATCGTATCATATTCCGCTCATCTATACATGACATCTCCTAAAATGGTTCAGGGGAGTATAGATTGGACTAAAGATTATTCACACTTACCACTTCGATGACAGAACAACCTTCCGATCGCTGTTATCCCCAGATTTTTTTATTCCCTTTTTCAAAGGTGAAAATCCGGTGATAAAGGCGAACGCTCCGCTTCTTCAGGTTCTTTCTGTCCTCTACGTTCTCGTGTGAATGTTTAGTTCCATCTATATAAAAGGGGTATTTAGGATAAAGGGCAGTATATGATTGCGATGTAGCTTTCTTTCAGAAAGCTTTTAGCTCCGCCTCTTCAAGCTATTTCTGTCCTCTACGTTTAGTATAAACTTTTGCTCATGTGACCAAAATTTAAAAGTAACTAAAAAACCGCCGGGTAATGGAAGAATCCATTTACCCGGCGGTTCGCTGTGAATATTACTTATTTAGCTTTCTTTCCAGATTACATTTTCACCATAGTTTTTACCCCAGTTATACATCGCGTGCAGGACAGGCATCAGGCTCTGACCGTGATCTGTCAACGTATATTCCACCCGAGGAGGTACTTCTGCATACACCTTACGCTCAATCAGTTTGTCTTCCTCCAGCTCACGTAGCTGGTTGGTCAGCATCTTCTGGGTAATATGAGGGATCAGGCGTTTCAGCTCACTGAAACGTTTGGTGCCTTCCAGACCCAAATGCCATAAAATAATCAGTTTCCATTTGCCACCGATCACCGCAAGGGTCAATTCCTTCTCACAGTTGATTTCTTTCAGATTAATCCGTTCCTTGACTTCGGCTGCCATGGCTCCGAGCCCCCTCATCTTCAATCTTATATCGCGTATATTACACATATCACGGGGACACTTCACACGAGGTAAGCTTTCCGCTCCATGCATGATGTAATAAGTACATTCATTCGATACAGCTATCTATTAATTCTACTACAGCCTGGTCGGGATGCAAAGTTTAACTGAAAATTACGGATAAAACCTATACAGATGAATGACTATGTATCGCAGAAAAGACCAGAACCCTTCATAATCAAAGGATTCCGGTCTTTCATCTATTCACTATTCCAGGTTCGCGTGGCGGCCAAACATATCCGCTCCGGTCATCCCCTTCATTTCCATCATCGTAAGGATGAGAGCATCCATGCCAATTAATAGTCCTTGTTCGAACAACGAGCCCATCGGCTGAATGGTTACTGCCGCTCCGGAAGTTGCTGTGTCCTCTTTGGCTGAAGCCGGGAGACGTACTACCGTAGTTGCCAATTTCCCGATCGTGGACTCTGGCTTAATCGTAATGAGACCAACAGGTGCACCAGCTTGACTAGCCTTTTGAGCCATGGCTACCAGACTGCCTGTCTCTCCTGAGCCAGAGCACAGCAAGAGGAAATCCTTCGAGCTGATCCCAGGTGTTACGGTCTCGCCCACCACATATACACGAAGCCCCATCTGCATCAGTCTCATGGCAAAAGCCTTCCCCATAAGTCCTGACCGGCCTGCTCCTGCTACAAAAATCTGTTCCGCAGCCAGAATGTGCTCAGCCATTGCTTGCATCTCTGCATCGTCGATCTGGCTTAACGTACGTTCCAGCTCCTTCAAGATGTCAGCTGCGTACTGTGTTTTGCTCATCTGCTTACCCTTGTTTAACGAGACGTTGCATTTCAGCTGCAACTGCCGCTTTGTCTGCTTGTCCTGTGATACCGCCGCCTACAATAACCAGATCCGGTTGTGCTTTGATTACTTCTGGCAATGTTTCCAGCTTGATTCCACCAGCGACAGCCGTTTTAGCGTTTTTCACAGCAGCTTTGATCGTTTGCAGATCTTCGAACGGGCTTTGTCCTTCAGCTTGCAGGTCATAACCTGTGTGTACACAGATGTAATCTACGCCAAGCGCATCAATTTCACGAGCACGTTGTTCAAGGTTAGGCACGTTGATCATGTCCACAAGAACTTGTTTGTTTTGTTTCTTCGCTTCTGCTACTGCACCTTTGATCGTACTGTCATTGGTTGCCCCAAGCACAGTGATTAGATCCGCACCAGCTTCAGCTGCTTTCATGATTTCATAACCACCAGCGTCCATAATTTTAAGGTCTGCAAGAACTTGCAGATTAGGGAATGCTTCTTTCATCGCTTTAACCGCGTGCAAACCTTCATTAATAACGATTGGTGTACCAATCTCAACGATATCAATATATTGTTCAACCTCTTTAACCAGTGCGATACCTTCAGGGATATTTACCAAGTCGAGCGCCAATTGCAATTTCATCATTTATTTCTCCTTTGTTGTTCAAGTATGATTCGTTCCTGTAAAAATAATAATCAGATATTTAGCCTGCACCAATTTGTCTGTTCAGATGCATGCAGTGTTTGTTTTGGCTACTCACTCATTGTAGACCCTGACTATCCATTCAGGAAGTACGCACTTTGAAGTGGGGTAGTTACTTCCACGATACTATTGATAATTATTCGTTGTTAGGTGTATCTCATGATGGGATTCATCCTCTATTCCAATCCGCCCGCTTACAGCAGAACAGCAAGCAGCCTAATCATCCGATTAGATATTCAATATAAAAGACCCCGCCACATGGCAGGGTCGTTATCATTTCCAATCCAGCCAGGGCTGGTTTTAGAAATTTATAATATTACAGATATACAGGTTTCACGCATACCGGCTTGGATACACCTGTGCTGTGACCTGTGTATTTCAGACGTCCGCTCTCCTGATCTACCGTGAATGTCACGAGGTTGTTCGTATCACGGTTAGCTGCGATCAGCAATTTGCCGTTAGGTGTCAGAGCAAAATGACGCGGGTGCTCACCTTCAGCAGATACATGCTCAACCAGTGTCAGGTGACCTTTGTCTGCATCTACTGCAAATACAACGATGCTGTCATGTCCACGGTTAGAACCATATACATAACGTCCATCATTGGAAACTGTGATTTCTGCTGTTGTATTCTCCTTGCCATCATATCCATCAGGCAGTGTAGATACTGTAGACAATTCAGTCAACGTGCCCGCTGCTGCATCATATTTGAACGAAGTAATGGAAGAATCCACCTCATTGATGACATAAGCGAATTGACCATTCGGGTGGAACGCCAAGTGACGTGGGCCAGCTCCCGGATGCGTTTTGGTTTCACTGTGCAGCACAAGTTCATTTTTGTCTGCATCAATAGAATAGATCGCGATGTTATCTGCGCCCAGATCCTGTACCATCATGTATTTACCATCCGGGCTGAAGAATGCGGAGTGAACATGTGGCTTGTCCTGACGCTCAGGATGCGCACCTTGGCCTTCATGTTTCTTCTCGTCCAGAAGCGCTCCAACTTCACCGTTATCCGTCAAGGCTTGCAGTCCTACCAGACCACCGTGGTAGCTGGAGAGAATCAAGTATTTACCGGAAGGATCACGCTGGATATGACATGGTGGAGCTGAAATGGAGTTATTCCGGTTCAGCAACGTTAATTTTCCTGTAGAAGGATCAATGCTCAGAGCTACCGCTTCAGACATTTTGTTGCCTTCAGCTGACGCTGTTTCACCAATCGCATACAGTTTGTTTCCTTCAGCATCCACGTTGACAAACGTTGGGTTTTTCACACCCGCGATGCCGTCAAGCTTGGACAAGCTGCCTGTATCCTCATTCAATTCATATGCATAAATGCCCTCATTTTCCGCTTCGGCATAAGAGCCGGCAAGTACGAGCAAGCGTTTTGATTCACTCATTACAGTTTCCTCCTCTATGTGTATGTAATCTTGTTGCACCTCTTCTATAATAAATCTGCCATATCAAAATAGCAATCCGCTGTCGCTGCCCATCAGGGAAATCCTTAGTTAAGCAAGGCGATTACTACACATCATCATACTGAAATCCATTCATATGAGATGCATCTTCTGCTATGATAAGATAGGTTTTTCATCCAGAAGGGACTGAATTGCATTGCTTCACTCATTTTTACTCACGTTATACCATGTGTTCCTGCCGATATCACTTCCCGTGATTGGAGGTATTCTGTTAAAACGCTTCAAGAATTGGGATACCCGGTCGCTCTCGACCTTTTCCCTTTATATTTTGAGCCCTGCGCTCATCTTCAATACATTGCTGCATGCAGAGATTACCTGGACGGACGTCACCAGCACGTTCTGGTTCTCTATTATTAATCTGATTGCTCTGTGGGCCCTCGCCGAGCTGTTAAGCCGAATGTTCCGTCTGGCTGCAAGCGAAAAAGCGGGTCTCACCCTCGTCTCCACGTTTACAAACTGCGTAAATTACGGGCTCCCGCTTGTACTGCTTGCCTTTGGTCAGCTTGGACTCGACAAGGCTTCCGTCTACGTCATAGGACAGATGATTATTGTCAATACGGTAGGTATCTTTTTTGCCGCGAGATCCGAATTCACGGTGAAAGAGGCGATTCTGTCCGTTTTCCGCATGCCATCCATCTATGCTGCAGGCATCGCCATTGCGCTGCGTGCGTCTAATCTGAGCCTGCCTGAAGCGCTGGATGGAGGCATCTCCATGCTGGCTGCGGGCTACTCTCCTGTCGTTCTCGCCATTCTGGGAGCACAGATGCTCAGACCAAAAGGTGCAACGGTGCCTTGGCTACCCAATGTACGCCGAGCTTTCTGGACCGGGCTTGTGGTCCGTCTCGCAGCTGCGCCGATCCTGTCCTGGCTGATTCTGACCGCTCTTCAGGTAGAAGGTACGTTGTTCAGTGTGCTGCTGATCCTCGCATCGATGCCGACCGCAGTGAACGCTGTTATTTTGGCTGAACAGTTCAATGCTTCTCCGCAGTTTGTATCCCGCTGTATTCTGTGGACCACCGCAGCATCCATGTTCATACTGCCCATTATGATTGTGATGGCTTCCTGATTAATACCGGAGGTGATACCGAAGCGATATCGGCTTGTCGGCGTTTCTCCAGCCGGCGTTCATAACGCCGGTTGAGTGCTCTGACGTAGAAAAATTTTACGACAAAGTACGAAATCACACCCAGAATGACACCAAACACGGACATGCCTGCCAGAATATCCAATCCACCAAGCAACAATTCACTCACGGCCGACCAGTTTCCGCGAAACAGCTCCATGAATGCACTCTCGTGTACCAGTCCCTGTCCCATGCTGTGAGCAGGCAATATCCATGAGCCAATTTGTTTGGCGAGCGGCATCAGGATAATAGGTAAAAACGTAAGTTTCCCGATCACATTGCCAACAATCGCTGCTGGCATCGAACCCCCAGACAGTCGCACAATCGGATAAAATACGAGATATATCAGGGAAGCGGTCGAGATCACGATCAGTTCCAGTCCGAACCCTATGGCAAATCCGGTAGATACTTTATGGGCACCTCCGGGAGCACGTAACAATTTGAGAAAATTCAGCTTCATAGCACGTGTTAAACGTACCCAGCGGTTAGTCTTGCGCTTCTGTGTGTTCATACCGAATTACTCCTTATTTTACACAAATGACAACTTGAATCGTCTATTCTTCGGTATATCACACCGCGTTAGCTCCTGTAGTAACTATGACCGGCTGTGTCTCCATCTCGACATTACCTGCCACCGCTCGGGAGATCATGCAGGATGATTCAGCCTTGTGCGCCAAGCGCTCAGCCTTGGTCAGATCCGCCTCTGAAGCATCTTGGCTGAGTACAATCCGGGGTCTATGTACAATCCGTTCGTACGTAAATACGTTATTCGTAACATCTACCGTTGCTTCCGATTCAAGCGTCAATTCATCTGGCGTAATGTCCGAACGTTCCAGCATCGCTGCCAGCGTGATCAGGTAACAGGTGGAGGCTGCACCCAGCAGCATCTCGTCCGGGTTAGTTCCCGTACCGGGTCCGCCCATCTCCTGTGGAATCGATATGACCGTTTTTAATCCACCTGCATCGATTGTTCCCTCACTGTTACGCCCACCACTCCATACCGCTTTCAGATGAAAAGGATGTTTCATGACATTCATTCCTTTCTTATTTACACACGTATACACGTAATATTCTGCTCGATCAATGCGCTAACGTGCTCTTCATCTACACCCTGATCTGTAATCACTTTGCCCACACTGCTCATCTCAGCAACTCTGGTAAACGCCTGTATGTTAAATTTGCTGGAATCTGCAAGTAAAATGACCTCATCCGCAATATGGATCATTTTCTGCTTCACCAAGGCCTGTAATTCATTGGATTCACTGATGCCTTTGGTCAGATGCACCCCTTTACAAGACAGAAATACTTTATCCACATGATAGGCATCAAGCGAACGTTCCGCCAGCGGTCCTACAAAAGACAGTGACTTCGAAGCCAGTTGCCCACCTGTGGCAATCACACGAATCTGCTCCTTGTTACTCAGCTCTGCGGCGACCTTTATCGAGTTGGTTAATACCGTGAGTGGAATGTTCGGCAATCCTGCCGCCATATACCACGCCGTTGTACTTGCATCCAGGGCGATCCGGTCGCCGGATTCCACCATTTTCACCGCTTCGCTTGCAATTCTGCGCTTCTCTTCTGCATGGGCTACAGCCCGTTCCGGATACGGAATCTCCGACTGTAACTCTTCCTTGTATTTTACGCTGACCGCCCCGCCATGGGAGCGCCTGAGCCTGCCTGCCTGTTCGAGCTTGTCCAGATCACGACGAATCGTCTCTTCCGTCACCCCGCAGCGCTCACTAAGTTCGGTCACACGCATGCTGCCTTGCGTATCCACCCATTCCACTATTTTCTCATACCGTTCAGCTACGAGCATATTCCTTCACTCCAAACCGTTGATTATCCAGTTCATCCTGTACATCCATCATAACACAGAGCGATGACAAGGAGAATTTGGACCATGTGCAAAAAGAGGGAGCTTTCGCCCCCTCCATTCCAGTCCTGAAGTGTATCTTATTTATCTTCTGCCATAGGGAACCAGCCCGGTGTGTGGATGATTGCATTCCACAGCCCGTCAGGGATAACCAGACGTTCCTGATCCGATTTGGTCAGAATCGTTTCAATATCTTCTTCACGTCCGCTCTCGATTTTCTCGACCCAATCCGGCTCGATAATCAGTTCACGTCCAATCGCTAGCAACGGTACTCCCGTTTGAAGCGCCTCAGCGGCTTGATCTGCCGTATGAATCGAACCTACACCGATCACAGGCAATTTGCCGTTCACACGATCCAGGATGAATTCCATTCTTGAACGTGTATCTGCTTCGCCACGTCTTGGCTTGGACCAGAATTCGTTCAGGGAAACGTGCAGGTAATCCAGGTTTTTATCTTTCAGTGCATCCACCAGTGCATACGTATCTTCCATCGTGAGTCCCGGTGTTTCCGGTTCTTCCGGGGAGAAACGGTAACCAATGATGAACGGCAGTTTGGTATGTTCGGCAACCACTTTCTGAATCTCATCCACTACAGCAAGCGGGAAAGTAAGACGTTTCTCGACACTTCCGCCCCAACGGTCTTCACGTCGGTTGGAATGAGGGGAGAAGAATTGCTGGATCAGATAACCATTAGCACCGTGAATCTCAACACCATCAAATCCGGCTTCAATGGCACGACGTGTCGCTTCACCAAAGTCTTTGATAATGGAAGTAATCTCGGCATCCGTCAACTCTCTTGGTTCAGGCGATCCCGGACGCTCACTTGCAACCGCACTAGGAGCAACCACTTGACCCGCAGGTACAGCTTGTTCAGGCGTCAGACGGCCCGCATGGAAAATTTGCAATACGGCAACGGAGCCTTGTTGTTTCATGGTGTCAGCCAGTTTCTTCAGACCAGGAATGAAGCGGTCATCATAGACGCCAAACTGAGCCGGAAAACCAATGCCATGCTCTGTTACATGCCCTACAGCCGTAATTGACATGCCAGCACCACCGGTGCGACGTGCATAATAAGCAAGTTCAGCGTCGGATATCGTACCATCAGCATTCGAGGACATATGAGTCATGGGAGCGAGCACGATACGGTTTTTCAGTGTAATACCAGTCGGCAGTGAAGCTTGTTCAAACATCTGGTTAAACTTTGGATTCATTCGTGGTTCCCTCCTGATTATAAATATCTCTTTTAATAGATATATGAATATATGCGTTCACTTACTGTAATGATTATAGTTACGTTTCACTGCAATTGCAACTTTTCATTTTCAGAAAGGAAAAAAAGAGCAGAGTGTCTCCAGACTCTCAGCCCTCTTCATTTTCTTCACATCATCCAAAAAATACTCAGAAACTCCGAACGTAAGCCAGCTTCTGATCCATTTCTTCCACGCATTCGTAACAGTCGTGTTCATCGTTGGCGACCATTGGTGTTACCGGATACAGATTCATCTCTGTACTGTTATACGATTTCAATAGCGGTAACAACTGAGTCACTCGTGTATTGGCAGGATCAAGCCAGGTGTTGATCTCTTCTTCGGAAAGGATCGCTGGCATTTTACTGCCAAACTCGCGTGTAACCATGTTTGCGCCTGTCATAAGCATCGTGCAGGTACGAAGCGGCTCTTTCCGTGTATCTCTCCACACCTCGTATAACCCAGCAATGCCGAACAGACCGCGATCGGGCATGACAACACGAACCGCATAACTTTTTTTGCCCTCTTGCCGCCAATAATATAATCCATTGCAGGGAATGACGCAGCGCTTGGTCTCTACCAGTTTGTAATAGGAAGGATTCTCATGCACCGTCATGAGATTTGCGTTAACGGCATCACGCCCCCAGAATGGAATGAACCCCCACCGGAACTCATCCAATACACGCTCACCATCCTGATGCAAAATAATTGGCGTATGCTGGGTTGGGCTGATATTGTATCGGTTTTTGTAATAATACATCACTCGCTGAATCTTGAAATGATCTCTGACATCGTCCAAATCGGCTGCCAATGAAAAACGGTTGCACATGTTCAAGCACTACCTTTCCCTATGAGAAGTTGAACGTATTGTTTGTAATTTCAGGGAAATTATTCATGAACACTGAACAGAAAATGACTTATTTTGACACCATTAGGGTCGGATCAAGGTATATTTCATGTTTTTCACGACAAAAACAACGACCTCGGACTCATTTCAACTCCAATATTACTTGTTACTATAATAGAGAATAAAATACATTTATTGGAGGTTTTAAGTATGAAAAGGAAGTTTTTGATGAGCCTCATGTTGTTCTCAGCGATTGCGATGTTTGGCAGTACCATCTATGCGGCAACCTTTCTAACCTACGGTTATCCCAGCACCACCATCCCCATTCGTACGTATAATTACACCTCCGCATGGCAGACTCCCATGGACGCTTCCCTTACCAACTGGAACAATGCAGGTGCCAAAGTTAAATTCACCAAAACAAGTAACTCCCCAAACACCATCACCGCAGGAAACTTCAATAATACAGCATATGGTGTCAACTACGCCTCCGTATCCGGCAGTCAAGTCGTAAGCTTCCGCATCGAACTCAATGCATCCACAATCACCCCTGACGCGACCAACTTATCCAACTTCATTCAAAGCGTATTTGTCCACGAACTCGGACACTCCATCTGGCTCGGTGACAACCCAACAACAAGCAGTCCTTCCATTATGTCTTACTCCCGCAACCGCAACTCCATGACCAAACCCCAAACTTTTGATATCAATAACGTAAGATCCAAGTACTAATCCGCTACAAACTATTCCAAAATCCAAGGAGGATTCCTGTCCATGAACAAAAATCGAGTATTAACGCTGCTTCTCTCTTCCATTTTCATTCTATCTGCTGTTGGATGCTCTTCTGTTACACCTACCGCGTCCCCGTCCAATGCACCCATGACCATTATTGCTTCTGAAGATTACCCGAGTTATGCCAGTATTGGCGACCTGTCCGAGAGAGCAAATACCATTGTGAAAGGTAGTGTTATTGAGACTCGTGTGGAAGCTTTAAACGATATCGTACAAGTTACCAATGCTGCGAATGAAAACGAGTTAAACCCAGCGTCCGATCCGGGCGGCGAGCCGTCTTCTTTTGACAAAATCTATACGATTCACACGATTCAGATTGCTGAATCCTATAAGGGCGGTTACACGGCCGGGGAACACATTGAAGTGAAGCAACTTGGCGGACAATTGGGCAACACCGAGATTATTAATGATGACAACCTCAAGCTGATCCCTACCAAAGACTATGTGCTTTTCCTGGAAACGTATGAAGACACCCCTGCCAGCCTGCTCAACTCCGTTCAGAGTCTCTACGTGATCAAACCTGCCGCCAAGTCGAACCAGCCAGGTCAGCAACAATCGCAGTCAGAAGTCATTCTGAGCGCTAATCCCGAGAATGACCTCACACTCCAACTAGAGGATCTGCAAGAAATCCAGAACGAACAAAAGAACCAATAACTCTAATACGGTAATCACACCATTATCTCCGTACATGCAGGTAATCCCCTTCTACTGTTCAGTCATTACATAAGAATATGAAAACCGTGCTGTTCAGCAAACTGGGCAGCACGGTTTTTTTGGAGTTTCATGTGGATTCAATCCTCCGTTGTTATGGCATCTCCCTTTTCTGCACTGCCTGAACTATAGAGCAGCCTGAATTGCTGCGGCGTCATTCCGATGTAAGTTCGAAACATACGAATAAAATAACTGCTGTGTGTGAAGCCACATTGAGAAGCAATTTGTTTCACCGTCAGATCTGAATCTGCCAGACTTTTCTTCGCCGCCAGCATACGGCAATCCAGCAGATATCGGCCTGGGGGAACCCCCATGATGCTTTTGAACATGCGATTAAAATAATACATACTGTATCCTGCTGTATTTGCCATGTCGGCAAGACTTAGCGGCTGCGTAAAATGGCGACGGATATAATCGGCCGTTGAACGGATTGTCTCCTGATGATTCAGTAAAGACGTCCCCGCCAGCGACTCCGAATTCCTCGTAAGTTCTGCCAGTAACTCGTATAGTACAGCAGACAATCTGGGTTCATGTACACTCTCATAAGTTCCACCAAGCTGGCATAATTGTTCATGCAACGCCACGAAGCGTTCGAATCCCGAAAATGAAAACAGCCAAACTTTGTCCGGACTACGGAGGTCCAGCAATCGCTCCAGATCGTAGGCTTGCAGATGAATCCATCTGACATCCCAAGGGTCGGAAGGATCAGCATAGTAATGCTGGGTCTGCCCTGGTGCATATAAAAAACCTTGTCCAGCCAGCAAACGGACGTTTCCCTGTTCTGTTCGGACATATCCCTGTCCACTGAAAATCAGATGTAAATTGTATTCCCGTATCCCGTCTGGACGATGCTCCCCATGCTCTGGATCGATATATCTTCCATAGGCCACTGGATAACAGGTGTACCCGGCGAATCCCGGCTCAGGCATAAACCAATGTGTTCGCATATGTTCAACCTCCTGTTTACGTATAAAATATGGAGATGTTGAATAGCAAGATCATGATATGCTGTCGCAACATGTTGTTATATTCCCTTGTTATTATCCAGTATACAATGAAATAGACTTGTACAGGATTCACAAGATCATGATGCTGATACTAAAGGAGAACAACCGATATGAATACAAACCGTCCCGTGCAAATGGGCGTTGATTATTATCCTGAACATTGGGACCCCACCATGTGGGAACAGGATGCCCGTTTAATGGCCGATAGCGGGGTACATATTGTCCGTGTGGGGGAATTCGCCTGGAGCCGCATGGAGCCTACGGATGGACAATTCGAGTGGGCATGGCTTGATCAGGCGATGGACACACTTCATAACCATGGACTTCAGGTTGTGATCGGTACGCCAACCATGACACCACCACGCTGGCTCACTGAAAAGTGTCCTGATGTCCTGCCTGTGCTTCCAACTGGTCAACCGTATCACGAAGGCATTCGGGGTCATCGCTGTTATAACAGTCTCAGTATGCGAACGTACAGTGCACGAATTGTACAAAAGCTGACCGAGCGTTATGCCGGGCATCCGGCCGTGATCGGTTGGCAGACAGACAATGAATTCAGCTTCACCGATTGTCAGTGTGCCGCCTGTGCGGATGCTTTTCGCGAATGGGTTCATGCCCGCTACAACACACTGGAGCAGATGAACCAAGCCTGGGGGACTGTGGTCTGGAGCGGGGAATACAGCGATTGGGAACAGGTTACGCCGCCGTATGGAGGCTCCTCGTTCCAGAATCCTTCATTCCTGCTGGACTACTCCCGTTTTCAGTCTGATTCCATTGTGGATTTTCAACATATTCAGGTCGAGATTATTCGCCGCAATTGTCCTAAGCATTTTGTCACACATAATTTTCACAGTTATCCGCAAAAGGCGGATCAGTATAAAATCGGTCAGGAGCTGGACTTCGCTTCCTTTGATTATTATCCGAACCCTTCACCGAACAAAACAGATACCGCGCCATACAGCGGCGCACTCTCTTTGGATCTGACACGCGGCATTAAACGCCGCAACTTCTGGATCATGGAGCAGCTGAGCGGCCCTCCGGGATGCTGGTTCCCGATGTGGCGTACACCGCAGCCCGGCTTCCTGCGTGCTTACGCTTGGCAGACAATTGCTCGTGGAGCTGATGCGGTTGTGCATTTCCGCTGGCGGAGCGCAACTGCAGGAGCAGAACAGTTCTGGCATGGCCTGATTGATCACAGCAACGTTCCGGGGCGACGCTTCAAGGAGTTTCAACAGCTATGTACCGAAGTGAACAGGCTCAGTGAGCGCCTCCAGGGTTCAACATTGCATAATGAAGTTGCGATTCTACATTCACATGACCAATTGAACGCTCTTCGAATTCAGCCGCAAGCCGAAGGACTGGAATACTACGAAAATATGAAGGTCTGGCATCGTGCCTTAACCAAATTGGGTATCAGTACGGATGTTATACACACTTCAGAGCCACTGGATGGCTATAAAATCATCATGGCTCCGCACCTGTACCTACTGGATGAGACTACAGCAGAACGTCTGCAAGCTTTTGCAGCGGCCGGAGGCATCTTGGTCTTAACCCATCGTACTGGTGTCAAGAACAACAATAATGTCTGTGTCATGGCTCCGCTCCCAGGTCTGTTGTCTGCCTGTAGTGGTGTTCGGGTTACCGAGTATGATCCTGTTGGCGGTGATACCGTTCAGATTCGTGATGAACAAGGCCGTCTCTATACCGCTTCCCAGTGGGTGGATGTATTGGAACTGGACACGGCACAACCGGTCGCTGTGTATGCGGATCAATTCTATGCTGAAAGTGCCGCTGTGACCAAGAATAACTGGGGTGAAGGTGAGGTCTATTATGTGGCAACCCAGCCGGAAGAAGCGTATTTGAGCCAGTTATTGCGAAGCATCGCAGAAAGCTGTGACCTTTCCGGAATTCAGTCTTTGCCAGATGGTGTACAGGTGACCACCCGCTCGGGTCCGAATGGAACGTTCCGTTTTATTCTCAATCTGAGCCCCGAACCTGCCTCCATTGAACTCCATGCTTCATATACCAGTGCACTGGATGGGAAACCTAAAGGCCCTCAGCTGAAACTGGACGGTTATGCGGTTGAGATCTTGGAAATCCAATAGACGAGAAGTATCACAATCAAGACACATGGATTCAAAAAAAAAGGAAAAAGGCCCGCTGTGCATTTGAAATGCATTCGGGCCTTTAACTATGCGCAGGAACCGCCGTTCCTTATTTAGACGGTGTATTAAGTCCAATAATCCATTCGGCCAGATCCTGTGTCTGTTTCAACAAGGCGATGGGGTCACGGAACCAGGATTGTTCTTCCGTCCATATGTACACTTTTCCATTTTTGACAGCAGGCAATGAACCCCAGACCGGATCTGCCTGAAGGTCTTTCAGCTGAGCATTGCTGGTCAACACAATGTAATCTCCAGCGTATTTGGAGAGCAGTTCTATGGAGAATTCATGATAGGCGCCCTGCATCAACTCGGATGGAATGTTCTTCGGAGCTTGCAAACCAAGCAATTCGTAGATGTTACGTCCTCCTCGGCCCGACTGATTGCCAAAAATGAAGACTTGGCGATCATATTCCTGCATAACGGAGAATGTAGCGTCAGCTGGGACAACGCTCTGCACCTCCTGCTTGATTTTGGCAATCTCCTCATCGAAATCAGTCAGCCAGTTCTCAGCTTCCGTTTCTTTGCCAAGGACTTTACCAAAATAGTTCACTTCATCCTTCAGTGTCGGGAATGTGATGGATGCGATCGAAACGGTTGGCGCAATCTTGCTGTATTTCTCATAAGCGGCCTTGTCCGGATTCAATGTAATAATGAGATCAGGTTCCAGCTCCATCAATTGTTCAACGGAATCCCCTATGGTTTCAAGATCATCCAAGTGGCCTTCCAGATAAGGGCTGTTCATCAGAAATTGTCCTCCACCAATCGGTTTGACACCAAGAGCAAGCACCGTTCCCAGATAATCAATGGCAGCAACTCGCTCCGGATGTGCAGGAATTTCTACCTCACCAAAGGTCGTATTTACCATTTGGGTTTCCACTACTGCCGGTTGTTCGGGTTCAGCCGCAACATCGGATGTTTCTGCCCCCTGCTGGGCTGTTCCACAAGCACTCAATGTGAGTACAAGCGCAAGCGACATGATCGCTGATTTAAAATGGTTAAACATGTTGATTTCCTCATCTCCCTTATATTGATAATGATTATCATCATCAATTAAAGGATAACGTTCATCCCCTCCTGTTACAATGGATTGATTTGTTGCATTTAATGTACTTTTTGAAACTGATTTCGAGTTTGCCTGCTGCTTCAACCGATATTGCCCTGGTGTGATACCGGTCTCTTTTTTGAATATACGATTGAAATAAAACGGGTCCATATAACCCACATACGCAGCAATCTCCTGTAATGAAGCTTCTGTAGACGCAAGCAAACTCCTTGCCTCACCCATTCGTAAACGAATTACATATTCTGTCGGTGTACATCCCGTCTGCTCCTTGAATTTGCGTGATAAATATTGCGGACTGTAACTCAAGGACTGGGCAAGCGAATCAAGTGAGATCGATTCCCGGTAATGAGCTTTGACATATCGCAAAACCTGATCGGTAAGCGAAGGCTGTTGAACTTCGTTAAACATGCGACTCCGCTGTAACAAGACAAGCTGTACCAATTGAAAGAAATACACTTTGACCTGAATTTTGCCCACTCGCTCCTGCCCTGACCAGCATTCATGTATATTCCGCACAAGCTCACGTAACTCAAGTGTATGATCCGGCACTGTCGCCCAGGACTCTTCAAACGGATTACGCTGGTTCAACATCATTCGGTACTCCACAAGCACGTTGGAGGGCAACGTTGATTTGTACAAAATCAGATATACCTCCATAACCCCTGTCGCTTCAAGCGTCAAACGTCTTCCTTTTCCCCCATGCAGCAGCAAGAACTGGTTTGTAGTCCATACCTCTTCATCCAGCCCGACCTGCCCCCTGCCTTGAACATACACAAATGCACTGGTCGGTAACACATAATTGCGTATGAACTCGTGTGGTGCGAGGGATATAAGTCGCACATCAAGCACGCGAACCTGTACCTGATCCCACAGCTTGATGTCATTCTGAATTCCCATATAAACTCCCTCTCCTAAGTTATCAAACATGCACAATGCCCTGGCTTTGTGACTAAAAACACACCTATAATTGATAATGATTATCAATTATAGCAATGATGGAGCCATCTTTGGAAGCCTACCTCCGTTTTTTGTTGGTCGCCTCAAAATAAAAACGGTCGAAACCCCTCCTAGAGAGATCTCAACCGTCCTGACGTAAGCCTTATTATAGTTTGATAAAGTCAGCCATGGAACGAACCTGAATGAGTCCTGTATTGGAAACCACATCGGCAGATACTCTATTTCTCTACTCGACAAATGACAATAAGTACCCGTATCGTTCTTCCTCCATCTTGTCTATCGGAATAAACCGGATCGATGCACTGTTAATACAGTAACGTTTGCCGCCGCGATCTTCGGGGCCATCATCGAACACATGACCGAGGTGGATGTCACCTGCCCGGCTTCGTACCTCCGTGCGATCCATACCAAAGCTCGGATCCGTTGTATAGGTAACAACCTCAGGTACAATCGGTTTTGTAAAACTCGGCCACCCGCAACCGGAATCATACTTATCCCGACTGGTGAATAACGGCTCTCCCGTTGCAATATCAACGTACAGACCGGGCTCCTCATTATCCCAGTATTCGTTACTGAACGCATGCTCCGTATCATTGTTTACCGTAACCGCATACTGTTCGTCTGTTAATCGTTCCTTTAATTGTTCATCTGTTGGACGTGGATACTGAGCGGGATCAATCCCAATCTCCAGGTCATCCAGGACAGTCATATCAATGTGACAATATCCGTTCGGATTTTTTTCCAAATAATCCTGATGGTACTCCTCCGCCAAATAATAACTCTGCAGAGGCAATACCTCCGTTACGATGGGTTGGTCATATTTTTCTTGCTCTGCCTCTACAGCCTGCTCAATGATTTTGGCATCTTCAGGCAACGTATAATATATTCCAGTCCGATACTGAATGCCACGATCATTGCCCTGCTTATTCAAGCTGGTAGGATCAATAACTCGAAAATAAGATTCCAGCAATTTCTGCAAAGATACTTGCTGCGGATCATATTTTACATGAACGGTCTCCGCAAACCCCCGGTCCCCGCGAATAACATCCTCATAGGTTGGATTCTCTCCTTCACCATTGGCATAACCGGAAGTCACATCCTGAACCCCCGGAATACGAGCCATATATGCCTCCACACCCCAGAAGCAGCCTCCTGCCAAGTACAAGTTACTCAGGTTTTCCTCAGAGACACTCGATCCCTTGACTGGTTGAGTGGATATCGAAGATGAAGATGAAGCTGAATGGTTCTCACCCCTGTTTCCACAAGCAGACACGACTATCGCTATAACAAGGAGGCACAAGCCGAGCAGCATCCTCTTCATGACACTTCCTCCTTTCTCACAAAATTTCTTCTAATGATTCCATGATCTGTTCATTGGATGCATGCCCTGGCTGTGATTTCGCTAAAATCCCATCAGAGCCAATATAAAAGGAACTAGGATACGCTCTTACACCAAATTCCTTGGCCCATACACCTTTCTCATCCAAAAGAACCGTTATGTTATCATATGGTTGTTGGTCAAACCATTCGGTAAACGCTTGGGAGGATTTCTCTCCTTTGTAGTCTGGCGTAACAATCGTAATGACTTGAAAATCATTGTCTTGACCAGCCAGATTGTTCAGGTCTTCCAAACCCGCAAGGCAGATGGAACACCAGGAAGCCCAGTATTTCACATACACTTTCTTGCCTTGAACATCAGAAAGTCCAACCGTGTTTCCTTTCAGATCACGCAATGAAAATTCCGGAGCCGTCTCACCCTTGTTCATCATGGTTGACGAACTCATATCGGATGTTGATGCTGGGGTTGATGATGACCCCGTTTGTTTTGATTCAGTTTGCTGTGATCCACATGCGCTCAAGATCAACAGGACTCCAGCGAATACGATTACAGATACCATCCATTTCCGTGCCATCTTCATACCAAATTCCTCCAATGATTATTGAAACCAGGTCACCAAGCTGTTTAGTCGGTCTGTCATTAACAATAGTCCCATTACAATAAGAATACAGCCGGAAGTTATTTTGATGACACCCATGTACCTGTATAAACGACGTATCCGCTTCATAACATATTCCGAAAAAACGGACAGAATCAGGAAAGGAATCGCTAACCCAAGGGTATACAGGAACATAAGAAACCCGCCATACAGTGGAGAGCCTTCACCTGCGGCGATACCAAGAATGGCCGCCAGCACAGGCCCGATACAAGGTGTCCAGCCAAAACTAAACGTCAGACCCAGCAGGAACGCTCCGACATACCCACCCCGTTTGGCTTGATCGCTTGACAGCTTTCTCTCCCGTTCCAGCCAGGATAGTCGGATCAATCCGGTTTGATAAATCCCGAAAAGCACCACGATGGCTCCGCAGAAGGCAATAAACACGGGACTTGAGATCATATTACCAACGATGCCGGAACCAAAACCAAGTAATACAAATACCAGGGACAGCCCAAGAACAAATAAAAAAGTCCGCAAAACAAGTGTGGACCGCAACCGAACCGAATTGATGGCAGGCTGCTGCTGATTCGTACCGTTGACCATGCTTCCCGACAGATAAGATACGTATACCGGGATCAGTGGCAGAATACATGGCGCAAAAAACGATAACAATCCTGCACCAAAAACGCCGAAAAGGAATACTAAATCACTGGTCAAGTCATTCACCACCTGAATAAATACTACGCATGATAAACCAAGGTTAACGACTGACGTAGATCGGAAGCGTGAACCAGAAGCAGCTTCCTTCTCCTTTTGTACTCTGAACCCCGATCTCGCCACCATGGAGTTCCACAATCGATTGAGCGATGGCAAGGCCAAGCCCGGCCCCCCCATTGCTCTTGCTACGTGATTTGTCAATGCGATAAAAACGTTCAAATATTCGGGAAGTTTCCTCCGCTTCAATTCCTTCCCCTTCATCCGTAACTGAAATTCGTATAAACGGCCCCTTTTTTTCGGCAGCCAGAATGATTTTTCCTTCAATAGGAGAGTATTGAATGGCATTTTGCAGTAAATTGGAAAGGACCCGCTTCATTTGTGCAGGCATCATGACCGCGGCTGGTAATTTATCGGGCAAATCGATTTCGACGTTCAGCGTTTTCTCGGCGAGATGAAACGAGAAACTCTCCAACGTACTGAGCAGCAACTCATCGACGTGACAAGGCTGAGGCTCAAATACCTCCCCTTGCGCTTCCAGGCTGGATAATTCGAACAAGTCTTGAATAAGCCCTCCCAAACGCTTCGTTTCAAGTCGTATCGTGTTCAGGTAACGTTGAAAGGTTTCTTTATCCTTAATAACATCATCCTCCAACGCTTCGACGAATGACTGAATGGATGCCAAGGGAGTCCGTAAATCATGGGAAACATTGGCGATCAACTCTCGTCTGGCGGTTTCTGAGTGATGCAGATGATCAAAGCTTTCCTTCAGCTTGGAACTCATTTCATTAAATTGCTGTGCCAGGAGCTTAAATTCCTGCGTACCGATGAGAGGGACTTCCGTATGGAAATCCCCTTCGGCAATTCGTATCGTCTGCTGTGTAATTCGCGCAATCGATTTCTCTAATGGCTTAGTCAGCAAATATTGAAGAATAAACGAAAGTAAGCCTACCCCTGCCGTTATAGCCGATAACCAATACAATTGTTCGATCGTAAGCAGCATTTTGGAATAACTGATGAACAAACAAATTAATAATACGCCAATGCCTGTGAGACTGGACAACACCAAGTACGTGCGAAGTTTCATGAACTGCCACCCGCAAACTTGTAGCCTATACCCCAAACTGTTTTAATATATTTCGGATCAGAAGGATTCTGTTCGATCTTCTCTCGTAATCTCCGAACATGTACAGTCACCGTTGTTGTATCTCCCTCATAGCTAAAATCCCAAATCTTGCTTAACATCTGGTTACGGGAGAACACCTGACCCGGGTGACTTGCCAGCAAATACAACATCTCAAACTCCGTAACTGTCAATTCAATTGCCTGCCCGCTAACGTGCACTTCACGCTTTGTAAAATCAATGGTAAGCCCTTCATAACTGATCGTATATTCAGATGTTGTAACAGGTGATGCCTGCGCAGTTCGCATTCTCCGCAGGATTGCCTTCACACGCAAAACAAGTTCTCTCGGACTGAAAGGTTTGGTCAGATAATCATCCGCCCCCATCGTCAGTCCCATTAGACGATCCTGTTCCTCACCCCGGGCCGTCAGCATTACAATGGGCACATCCTCAGTTTGCCGAATCTCGTTGCAGACTTCCCAGCCATTCTTATGTGGCATCATCAGGTCGAGCACAATCAAGTTTGGCGTTTGGCTGTGCCACAGCTCTATAGCCTCCAGACCGTCCTTGGCAGTCACGACAAGATAACCTTCCCGTTCCAGATACCTGCGACAAACGTCGGTAATATTCGTATCATCATCAGCAACCAGTACACATTCATTCAAACGAACCCACCCCATATTCCAGAAAATACATTTGAGCCAATCATATCATATGGTGATGGCGATGCTTCGCTTTAAATTACTTCATTCCCATGGCTGGCATCATGTATTGTTTAATTACAGACTCAGCCGCATACGTATTCCCATCATGGATGACAGGCATCGATTTCAAATTGACTTGCATACCGTCTACCATGATTTTTTTCGATCCAATCCACAATTTAATTGTTTTTCCCGCAGGCATCATCGTGTCATCTTTCATCATGTCATCTTTCATCATCTTATCGTCTTTCATCATCATATCGTCTTTCATCATCTTGTCGTCTTCCATCATCTTATCGTCTTTCATCATCATATCGTCTTTCATCATCATATCGTCTTTCATCATCTTGTCGTCTTCCATCATCTTATCGTCTTTCATCATCATATCGTCTTTCATCATCATATCGTCCATTTTGCCCATATACATCAAAGTTACCGATCTGTCCTTGCTGTCCCACATAATGCTGTAATCATACATTTTGGCTGCCTGTCTCAATTGAACAAGCTCCATGCCATCCTTTTTAATCGTTTTCATATCTGCAGCACTTGCCAATCCAGAAAAGGCCATAGACATCATCAATACCGCTGCTACCATCACTTTTTTGCTCTTATTCGTTTTCATCATTCTTTTCACTCTCCATTCGTTTATTTCGTACATGGAATACAATAAGCAAGACAGCTTACGATTCTCTAAGCGAAGTATTACGAAACCATTACGATATATAAATGAGATCAGGTTTCAATAAAAAAACGGTTGAAATCTCTCTTACGAGAGACTCCAACCGTTTCTTCTAGGTCAAACGAATAAAATCAATCATGGATCGAACCTCGATCGGTCCCGGATTTGATATCACATCATTAGACTGCAATCCCTCTCTGGAACTGAACTGCACCTTCACCGGAATGCCAGGAATCAAGTCGAAGAAGTTATCCGAGAAGACACCCTCCACCTCCGAAGATAGCCATACCTGTTTAGCAAGCACGTCGCTTTCCAATACCAGATGAACGCCGTTCTCATCCGCTCCCCCACTTACATTGATGTTTGCAGGCTGCAGAGCAAGGTCTTTGGACGGTACAAAATAGTGTTCCTGTACGATATTCGCCGCACCTTCCTGTTTCAGATCCAGGCGCAGCAGCGTGTTAGCTGGATCATGACCTTCAAGCCACTCCGCGTTACGTAATGAAAGCACTCGATCACCTGTATTAGGTGCCAAGGTCACGTCATGTTTTTCATCACGATGCACCGTTCCATCGAACCCGAGCAAACGAATCTGTAACTGTCCTTTTACAGGTTGTAATTGATCCGAGATGATATATATATCTGTTGTATCTTCTTTTGTTCCATCTACCGATACCAACACATCGCTGAAGCTGCGTTTCGCATAATATTGCAATGCTTTCCAACGACCAAGGTAGTCCATACCTGCCCATGAAGCCACTGGCCAGCAGTCATTCATTTGCCAGTAAAGTGTGCCCATACAGAATGGTTTACGGCGACGGTGTGCTTCAATGGCCGTCTTCATGGCTTCCGCCTGAAGTACTTGGCTCATATACAGGAACGATGGGAAATCCTTCGATTCATGCATGTACATATCCATATACTGTTTGATCAGACGATTGCCTGCTCCATTCTTCTGATGTGCAAGCATCACTTCCGACTCCAAAGCCAGATCCTCTTCTTCCGCGTAAGTCCTTACTGACTTGTATTCCGGGAAAGACTGGAATCCATATTCGCTCATGAAACGACCCACATGCACGTTGTAGTTTTCGAACGGTTCTACATTATGCCACACGCCCCAGTAGTGAATATCGCCCTCAGATGTAGACGGGTGCGCATGCTGCTTCTCATCCCCTGTAAGTGATACAAGAGGTGAAGAAGGCCAGTAATCCACACCTGGAGCATACGCTTCAACCACTTCTGGCAGCAGATCATGGAAGATGGCTTCGTAATCGGCCCAGATGCGTTCACGCTGCTCGGCAGTAAAATCTTTCTTCCAACCCCAGCCACCATTCTCAACATATTGAGCCCAAGCCGAATCAATCTCATTGTTACCACACCAGAGTGCAATACTTGGATGATTACGAAGACGTTTCACATTATCAATCGCCTCATGTCTCACACTGTTCAGGAATGCTTCATCTCCCGGATACATGCTGCAAGCAAACATGAAGTCTTGCCATACCAGGATTCCGTATTCATCACACAGTTCGTAGAACACATCCTGCTCATAGATTCCGCCACCCCACACGCGAAGCATATTCATATTGGACTCGGCTGCGGATACGATCTCATGACGATAACGTTCATGAGTAATTTCAGTGATGAAGCTATCATTCGGAATGTGGTTGGCCCCTTTGGCAAAGACCGCAACACCATTTAGTTCAAAGTAAAAGGATGCTCCTGCTTCATCTTTGTCACGTACCAGCCGAATGGAACGAAGCCCAGTCTTCACTGTAGATTCAGCCACAGCTCGCTCACCTTGAAGCACTTCGGTAAGGAAGGTGTACATATGCGGATCACCAAGCCCACGGCTCCACCACAGTTTCGGTTCATCAATGGAGATTGGAATCTCCACAGACTGAGTTCCGGGCTGCAGCGATACCGCTCTTTCCCATCTCTGACCGTCTGCGCCAATACGAATGACCGTATCTACCGCTTGTGATGTCTCGACTTCCACAACAGCAGTTAATGAAGCAGAAGTAGCGCTTACTTCATTTTGCTGGATATACACATCATTCATTCGTACCTGTGTCCAACCCTCAAGACGTGCTTCACGCCAGATCCCACTGGTTACAAAACGCGGACCCCAGTCCCAACCATAGTGATACGGGGCTTTACGTGCAAAAATACTTACTCTCTTGTCGCCAAGTCCGCCAACATCGGACTGATCATTCGATGCAGGTAATGCATATCCCAGCTTCTCCAGCTTAGGCAGATCTTCCTGAATTGGTGACCGAAAACGTATTCGGAGAATGTTGCCGTTCCCCTTCAATACAGCCTTTACATCTGCCTTCCATACTCGGAACATATTATCTGCTGATAACACATGCACATCATTCACATACACATCCGCATATGTATCCAGACCATCAAACACCAGTTCCAGATGTTCCTGCGAGAACAACGCTTCGGCAACGTCAAATTCAGTCTGATATTCCCAATCTATCTTATCAATCCATTGTACTTCCTTCTCGTTTGTTCCATAAAAAGGATCTGGAATCTTGCCCAGTTTCAGCAAGTCTGTATGCACACAGCCGGGCACCTGAGCCGGCATCCACTCTTGATCTTCGCAAGCCTTGAACGTCCAATTCTGAAAAACATGTGATTGTATTGTGCTCATGACAGCCTCCATTGTTGTTAGAGTTGTTAACCAATATTTTGTTAGGTTTTGTTATTACAAAAATAAATAACTTACAAAACAAAATTAACACGATATGCTTCTCGCAGTCAATCTGTTTTGTAATTTAATTTGTTAAATGGTTTCTGCATAACAAAAAGACATGAAGCTCTAACCTCTCCATGTCTTTCACCTGATTTCATTTACCCGTATGTTCATTGTTAGAATGGTTCAATAAGTTTGTATCACATTACTCTATACTGGTGTTATATTCATCACGAATAATTAATTCCGAATAGATCAGCTTGCGTTCATATGGTTCATCCAGGTGTTTGATACGCCACAACAGCTGATCTACCGCTCTCGTGCCCAGGTTCTCTTTGTTAATATGTACCGAAGCAAGAATGGGTTCATCCGTCTGCGTATTGTCAAACCCGGTTACGGCACAGCGTTCAGGTACCTGAACGCCTCGGCTGCGGAGTGCTTGAAGGACGATGACAGCTGTATGATCATTCGCACATACAATGACTTCAGGGATATCCTCCAGCTCCATTTCCGCAATGGATCTCCGGATCTGATCATACTCTGGTCCCAGCAAGTCTTCTTGCTGTTCTGCCTCCAACTGCTTCTCTTCCAGCACCGTACGATATCCAAGCCAGCGTTCTCTAAAACTTGCCGCATCGGGCAGTTGCCCGGCAAACTGGAACCTTCTGTACCCTTTTCCAACGAGCATGAGAACCAGTTCTTTCATACACTTTATATTGTCCGTAAAAACCGAGTCTGCGTATATGGCGGGGTCTTCATGATCCACCATGACAAGCGGAATGCGCAGCCTGTATATCTCCAGCAATACCGATGTCGAGATGGTGCCCACGGTAATGACTCCGCTGATTGCTTCGGGATTAAGGACCGAGAACATCCGATCTGAAGAGGGTTCTGTTAACGTTAAAATATCCATTCCCCTCTCATTCAGCCGTTCAGAAATGCCGTCAAACACAGGACCCCAGTACAAGGAGGACCGATTCTGAGAACGAATGTTGGGAAACAAAATCAATATGGTGCCTTGGCGCTCCGCTTCTGGCTTCATCTCCGCTGATATCTGTGTCTCGCCCGGATAACGCTTAGGCTCAGTTCTGAAATACCCGAGCTGCCCCGCTGTTCTGACAATCATCTCGCGTGTATGCTCACTCACACCAGGCTTCCCCGTCAGCGCACGGGAGACTGCGAATTTGGACACCCCCGCAGCATCCGCAATTTGCTGCATCGTTACTCTTTTGGCCATCCTACTCACCCGTTTTTCCTAATTTTCCATTCAGTGTAGCATAAAAAACAAAAATCAACAAAACAAGTTATGTTATTCTATTTTTGTTAGGTATCCGTTTATCTGTTACACAAGGTATTCGACATAACCAAAAAAGGACCTCTCCTCACCTTCCATAGAAGATAACGAAAGGACCTTTGTCCCTTACTTATACGCCCGGTGCTCCCTGATCGCCGAATTCCGACTGTAAAGCCGGACGTTTTCTGCGCCAGAAGATAGGCTGTGCAAGCTTGATCTCTGTGATCAACACACCCATCAACATCAGCGCTGCTCCTGCATATCCTTGCAACGTTAATGACTCCCCTTGAAAGGTAAAAGCAAAGGCCGCTGCAAACAGAGGTTCGAGTGAGAAGATCAGACTCGTTCTTGTGGGAGAAGCATGGCGTTGTGCGAGTGTCTGCAGAATATACCCCAAGCCACTGCACAATACACCTAACCCGAGAATGGCTACCCAGGATTCAGCCGTATCGGGCATACGTGGGGTTTCCAGCATAAATGTAGCTGCAATTCCCCACATCGCCGCAACACCTAATTGTACCGTTCCCAGTGTTAGCGGATCATGCTTCGGCGTGTACTTGCCAGCTATCATAATGTAGATGGCATACACTAGAGCTGCAAGAATGCACAGAATATCTCCCGTGTGCAGACTCAGTTCATGTTGAAGCGTTAACAAACCCAGCCCGGTTACTGCCACCAGTATACTTAACGTCAATCGTTTATCCGGCATACGACGATGCTGGATGGTCGTCAGGATGGGTACAAAAATAACGGCCAAACTTATCAGGAATCCCGCTTGGGATGTCGTTGTTCGTTGCACACCATAGGTGATAAATACAAATGCAGCGAATAAAGCTGTCCCCATAATGGCTCCTGCCACAAGTGTTCTTCGATCCATTTTAATCAGTCGCCGATGAAAAAGAATCCCTGCTGCAAGAAAGGCAATTCCAAAACGAAATGCGACCAGATTCAATTCTTGCATTGACTCTAGGCCCGATTTCATAAACAGATAGGATGATCCCCATATGACCGTTGCGAGCAGCATCTGTATGTCCGCTCTTCTTGTTGCCTGACCTTGATTAACCTGTACACCATTCATCTTGCTTCAACCTTCATTCTATGTATTCTGATCTGTGTGATCGTGCATCAAACTAACTCGCCTTGGCAAGTATAAACGATCTCTTTGCATTATAAAAATGAATATTTATAATGTATTATATGAAATAAACTCATGTATTTAAAATGGGAAGGAACGGAGCCATTCATGTCACTGATCAAATACGAAATATTGAATACCGTTGTGGAATATGGCAGTCTCACCAAAGCAGCTGAAGCATTAAACATCACCCAATCCGCAGTCAGCCATGCCATCGCAAGTCTGGAGACAGAATACGGTTTTTCCCTGCTCCATCGAAGCCGCTCCGGTGTGCGGGTTACCGCTGAAGGCGAACGTATTCTGGGATACACACGTGAGATTCTGCGCTGGACGGAACTAATGAACCAGGAGATTTCACTGATTCGCGGCGCCGAGATTGGTACCGTTCGTATTGGTACATTCGCCAGTGTCTCCACACAGTGGCTGCCCGGCATCCTGAAACAATTTCGACTGCGTCATCCCGGAATTGAGATCAAGCTGTGGGAGGGCGATTATGCTGAGATTGAGGGCTGGCTGGCTGGAGGTGCCATCGATCTCGGATTTCTGTCCCTCGGCGATTCATCACCTTTTGAGACGATTCCATTGCAAAAAGACAGGATGATGTGTATCCTGCCTCTGGATCATCCTCTCGCCTCAGAGGAGTCTGTTTCGTTTGATATTCTGCTGGAGCAACCCTTTATTCTGCCCAAGTGGGGCGGAGATAACGAGATTGAACGACTGATTCGGCAGCATGCAACCAAGCTCAATGTCATCTATGAAGTCGCAGAAGATCAAGCCATCATGGCGATGGTCCGGAATGGCCTTGGCATCAGCCTGCTGCCGGAAATGGTTCTTCAAAATCATACCGATGCACTCGCGCTCGTGCCACTCTCTGGAGATCCTTATCGTACGATTGGCATGGCCTGCCCATCTCTGGGCAATCTATCGCCCGCTACGCGGCGTTTCATTGAAGAGGTGCAACAGTGGCTCGGCCCGGCTATGTAAGTAAATTTGGAGAACTCACTACCTTTATCGTTATGATCCTTTCTCCTATCCGTTACTCACAAATTGGATAACACCAAGAGTCAGCATCAGTACAAATATAACTGCAATCGTGATACCTAAACCAATCAGGAAGCGCACGCCAGGCGAGCGTTTATTCTGCTGGTTGCCTCCCAGGTTATCCAGCTTCTGCTCAATCTGATCCAATCTTTCATTTACTTGTTTCAGATCTTGATTGGAGTTCATTCATCCATCTCCCTTTTCTGCGTATTCGATCTATTCCCACACCCGATCCAGCTGATCTGCGTAGTAACGGATTGCTCGGTTATAGTCGTTTATTCTCTTGTCACTTGATGTATCCGCAAGTTGCACAAGCAATCGTTGCATCGCTTCTGCATGTTCACCCAGATTATAGAGCACCATGGCATAGAAAACTTCAAATTCCCGGTACGCCGGGAATTCTTTCATCCCCGTTTCAAACCAAACCTTTGCCTGCTCGTACTGTCCAAGCGTTCGATATGTACTGCCGAGTCCAAGTATTGCGCCTGCCCTGTCCTCGCCAGAAAGTCCAAGACTCAGTGCCTTCTCATAATGCGGGACAGCCTCCCGCTCCAATCCAAGCGAATCATGTGCCCAAGCCAGCTGATACCAGACATTCGCATTCTCGGGTTCCTGGACTGTAATCTCTTGCAGAAGTTCAATCGCTTCCTGCACCTTGCCTTCTTCTCTCCATCGCACGGCCTGTTCCAAATTACTCATGCTGTCACTTCCCATCTTGCATTATAATTCCCACATATATGATTCAATTGTTTTATTATACCAAAAAAGCACACTGGAGAATATGTTGTAACAACCAGAGGTTGTCCAAACGCTATTCCATAGTGTGCTTTTTCATTCGATGCAGCCTGTTATAACTTCCGATCGCTGTTATCCCCGAATTTTCCGAATCATTTTCACAAAGGTGACAATCCGGGGATAAGCGTATGCTTTCGATGCAGCTTTCTTTCAGAAAGCTTTTAGGCGAACGCTTTCGCTTCTTCAGGTTCTTTCTGTCCTCTCCGTTTTGTGTAAATGTTTAGTTCAATTTATACAGCTTAAGCTGAAATCTTTCTCAGAATGTTCTGTTCATCACCTGATTAAGACCATGTCGTGTTCGCGACCATAACAATAAATACGAGCATGAGATAGTTCACCGAGATCAGAAAGTTCACTTTTGCCCACTTCTCGTCATCCTGTGTCTTCAGTCCGCTAAGTGTATGCACGAACCAGATCAGTCCGCCAAGCAGAGATACAATCAGGAATACCAGACCAACGTAGTCGTAGTAATACAACAGGAATACGGCTGGAAGCAGTAGGAAAACGTAAGGAATCATCTGAAACTTGGTGCGTTTCACCCCTTTTACGACAGGCAACAATGGGAATCCGGCAGCACGATACTCCTCCACCCGGCGAATACCCAATGACCAGAAATGTGGTGGTTGCCACAAGAATAATAGTGCAAACAGCAACCAGGCTCCTGCATCAATTTCGTTGGTTACAGCCGTATAACCGATGACAGGCGGCATCGCTCCTGCAATTCCACCCAGCGACGTGCTCCAGGTCGAACTGCGTTTCAACCACATCGTGTAGATCACGATGTACGCAAACCATCCGAGCAGAGCCATCCAGCCCGATAATGGATTCACCAGGAGATACAATACAGCTAGTCCCACAACGCCCAGGATAATGCCATAGCCAAGAACAAACCCTGGCTTCAGATGGTTAATGTACTCCATCCTTTTTTTGGTACGCTCCATCTTTTGGTCCAATTCACGATCCCAATAATTGTTGATTACACAAGCTGAAGCAATAACCAAAGTTGATCCAATCACGACCATGAGCAGAGATATCCAATTGATATCCCATTTTGAAGCTACCCAGAATCCTACCGCCACCGCAAACACATTCAGCCTTAGAAGTCCGGGTTTGGTTAATGCAATCATGTCTTTAAGCATGAGGCTCCTCCTGAACTATGTAAAAACGCCATTCCAATAATGATACATGTACCTCCCATTAATTACAATCGCTTTCATGAATTTGTCATAACCAAAAAGCATCCCTCACCGTTCTATTGAACGGGAGGAATGCTTGACTGATGAATTTCATCTTATTTTATGGGATGTATTGCTGCACAATTTTGGTGACTTTTCCGTCCTGCACCGTCAGATGATAAGGGAAAACGGACAAATCCAGAATACGGGTATTCTCATACAACGATTCGAACTTGGATAATGTCACAGGTTCATTCCACTGAATGTCTGCGCCCAGCATCGTGCCATCCCGATCATACAACTGCATCAATACTTCAGCATTGGCACTAACTTCAACCTGTTCCTGTTCTTTGCTGTCATTGACAATATAGTAGCCATCTGGAGCACCGTCTATACCTGCTTCCGGGTTACGCTGTGCAAAAATCGCATCGGCTTCTTCACCTTGGTACCAGCCAATCTTGTCCACTGTCATAACCAACTTGCCATTCTCTTGGTGCATACCTTCCACATAAGCTGTAAACATCTCAGAGTTGGCAACCTGAGCTTTTTTCGCAATAGGTTGTTGAGTGTCCGTACTACCTTGAGCATTCGCAGGGGTAAGTAAATATGTAGTCAGCACAATCATACCAAGTAAAGCAACAACTGCACCGATCATTCGTAGTTTCCATTGTTTTGTCGCGTTCTTCATAGGTAACATCTCTCCTTAATATGAACGTTATTATTCCTTAACCGGAAGTCTTCCTTCTCAAACGCTCATCTGAACTATCCATTCCAACGCTCTTTCTTTTCCTATCATACTTGGAACAGCGAGTATAAAAGTATCAGCCAGATTAAAAATAGTTACAATGTGCGTCATCACTCCGGTCTATAGTCTTCGTAAACGGTAAGAACCCCTGAAGACCTAGCCATTCAGGGGTTCTTTACTTGTATATTACTCTTATGCTTGTAAATGTATCTTATGCATAGATGCTCATCTTAATGATTGGTTGTAGAGCCTTGCGCCAAACGAACGAGCATATGGGCAAGCATATGACGTTCATCTTCCTTACCTACATTCCACAGCTCCTGAAGCAACTTCTCTTCACGATTGCGAGGTTCCTCCCGGGCTGCCAGATAATCCGCTACTTTCTCAGCGATTTTAGCCATCTGTTCTTGACTTAATCCGATTGATTCTCCCATCGCAATTCGCTTACCCAGGTATTCTTTGAATGCATCAAAGTTCTGTAAAATCTGTTCTCTTTCTTCCGGCGCAATCTTCTCAATTGCATTGTCCACCTTGTCAGTAGAAACTTGGCCATCTTTATGGATCACGTGATTTTGTTCATTCATCCGAATAACCTCCTTGAGAATAGTTGTTCATTGGAAATACAACATGCTTAACATTAACCGGTTATCTATAATATAAACTGCTCGTCCAAGATTAATCAGTCCATTTCTATCCTGTATGCGTATTGATCTTTGAGCATCACGTTTCTAATGAACTTCAGCGGTTAATCGTTTACATATACGTAATGGTGTTTGGACATGTTAAGAAACACCTGTACATTACGAAACAAGGAGGGATTTCCCATGAGCGACAAAGCCAAACATGAGAAAACAAACGATGAACTTGAATCAGGCGTGAACACAGTGATCCATCCAGACAAGCAAAATCCCGGACCAACCGATATGATTGAAGGTGTGGTTGGTGATATCGTGGAAAATATTCGCAAAGATTTCTCACATGACTCGAAGGACGAGACGTCTTCTTCCAAGTTAACGGATTCTTCGAGTAAATAAGCGCGATCCTTTTCTCCATAACAAAAGATAGCTCAGAAAGTCCTCCTGCCATACGAATGGCTTGGGAGGACTTTTTGGTAATGAACAATTGAATAATCAACCTCATATCTGGAGGTGATTTTCAAATTGAATCCTTTGTCATCTGCTGTAGCGCCTTATGAATCCAGATCGCGGCAATGGAACCTTCACCCATCGCAACGGTTGCTTGCTCTGCATGCAGACCCAGATCCCCGGCAATCCACACATTCGTCGCTGCCTGCAAGCTGCGCGGATTGGCTTCTACATGTTTATTATCGGCGATTACAGCTCCCAGCTGCTCTGCCAATTCATAGTGCACCCGATTGCCTCCAAAAGCGATAAACCCACGCTCCGACTCAAAGATCTGTCCATCTTCGGTCAGAACACCGGTGATATGGCCGTCCTCCATCTGCTGCACTTCCTGGACTGCCGCTTCCAGATAGCGAACGCCCGCCTCTTTCATGCTGCGATGAAGCTTTGCAGATATGGCGGTCTGCTCATGATTGATGTACAACAAGTCCTTGGTACGCTGAATTAAAATCATCGCCATATCGGCCCCTGCTTCACCAGATCCCAACAGAACTGTCCGCTGATCTTGAATTTCATAGCCATCGCAATCAGGACATACATAGACTGTACGACCCAACGTCGGGGTTAATCCCGGAATATCCGGCACTCGATCCGTAAGACCCGTTGCCAGAAGCACCGTTTTGCTCCTATATTCAGATCCGGAAGTGCCGAATAATTGAATCTTCTCACCCTGACGTTCCGCTTTAACGATACGGTCTTTCTCAAAAGCTACACCTGTCCGCTCTGCCTGCATCCTACCTCGAGCACGGAGTTCTTCGCCGGACACCCCATCGGGGAAACCGAGAATATTATGATACGTCCGACACAATGTCGATCTGCCCTCTCCCGCATCAATCACCAAGACCTGATGGGCCGAATAACGTCCAAGCTGAATGGCTGCCTGAAGCCCTGCGAGCCCTCCACCTACGATTATGCAATCAACCTCTCGCATGCTCCTTCTCCTCCTGAACTACATACATTGAACTAAAGAATATTTACACTGGTCACTCCGATGACAGAATAGCCTTCCGATCGCTGTTATCCCCAGATTTTTTTTAAATACCTTTTACAAAGGGTAAATCCGGGGATAAGCGTATGCTTTCGATGCAGCTTTCTTTCAGAAAGCTTTTAGGCGAACGCTTCGCTCCTTCAGGCTCTTTCTGTCCTCTCCGTTTCGTGTAAATGTTTAGCTCAATATATATATATTTTGTCCTTCTATACATTAAACCGTTCAGTCAAGCTTAAACGCGTCCTCGTCCTCCTTATCTTGTACCAAAATGAAAAGACCCAAACCATCCGCCTGAATCACGGTGAGTTTGGGCCTATAAGATTCATGATTGCTTAGAAGTTATAAGATTCAAATCGCGATGCATTTGAAATGGCGTTCCACACATCAACTGTTTCACCGCCCATATACCAATAAGCCAATCCAGCAATTTGCCGTTGCTCACTCATTAACACTTTGGCCGATAAAGAACGACTATCCTCTGCCCATATATATCTTGGTGTACCGTTACTGTTGTATCCAATAATATATTGAACCAGACTCGCATCCCAGCGTCTTACAGAGCCCGTGGCACCCGCACGCGTTCCCTGTTCTGCCAGTGTAATGTCCCAAGAACCAGTTGCCGGATTCACTGAAGACCAGTCTCGTGTATACAACGGAAGGGCCAAAATTGTTTTGGCAGGTACTACTTCAGAGAGCATGGTGTCCAAAGCCTTTTCCACCCATGGAAGAGATGCCACTGATCCCGCTTTTGGATCACCATTCCAGTGTTCTTCGTATCCCATCAGCACCATATAATCCGATACAGCACCCAGTTTGGCATAATCAAATGCATCCGTCCAATCTGTACCGAGGTCTGGTGATACATCCACAGACACAACTGCACCCAGTGCGTGCAACGTAGCCGTCAAGGAGGTGACAAACGCCGTTAACCCTTCACGATCCGCAGGATCGACATTCTCGAAGTCGACGTTAATGCCGTCCAGTTTATAGGTTTTGACATAGGCGGCTACCTGTGAGATCACTGCTGCTCGATTAACTGAACTTGATAACATCTGATGGGTCACGGCCGAGTCGGAGCGATTACCGAGTAATGGCCATAGCTGCCTGTCTGTGGCGGATGCCCAGGAAATCAATGCCGGGTCCGTGTGATCTGTTACTTTCATACTGCTGTTCAGGAAAAACCAGCGTGGGACGAGCGTATTCACTTCAGACTGTTCCACTTGCTTCTTGAATTCAGCTGTCGTGGAGTTATATTGCCAGCCCAGCTGAACGCCAAGTTCATCCCCACGTTGTAACTGCTCAGACCATGTCTTCTTTTGTAAAATGGCATCGAGCATGACGGCTGCTTCTTCTCGCGTTACCTGGTCATGCGGTCGGAACACGCCTCCGCTTCCCCGCATCAGTCCAAGTTGATATACCGTCTGCACATAAGGGCGTGCCCAGTCCGAGATATCCGCTGCGTCGAAATACGTTGAAGATAAGAGTGATGTCTCAACGGGTTGTTGTTTTAACATTCGAACAAGAAGGGCAGCCGCTTCTTCGCGCGTAATGGAAGCATTAGGCTGGAACGTTCCCTGACCCTTACCCTCCAGAATAAAAAGATTTGTCATGGCGGCAACGTTGCCGTAATACCAAGCATTCATGCTTATATCCTGATAGGGATTAATATTATTTTTAACGGGCTTCAAACCTAGCAATCTCACCGCAAACGTCGAAAATTCTGCACGAGTAACGGCTTTCTTTGGTTCAAACGTAGTCTCTGACGTACCGGCAGCAATACCTTTGTCCACCAGATGTGTAATGGCATCCTTCGCATAACTCGTACGAGTATCCTGAAACCCTTGCTGTACGGTTGCAGCTTGAACGGTATTGCTATATCCAGCCACCGATCCAAGTGATATCCCGCATAAAGCCATTTTCCATATGCGTTGGTTCGTTTTGTCTTTTAATCTATTATTCACATTAAAAAGCCTCGCTTCATTGGATTACGATCAACTATCATCGTATCAAATTGAAGCGAGGCCGTATGTGGTTAAATGTTGGGAAATGCGAAGCTTACTTGTGTACTTTTACGCGCTCTTCAATCGGTTGGAATTCTTTCTCACCCGGTGCTGCTGTTGGTTTACCAAATGGCATCTGAGCGATCAGTCTCCAGTTCTCAGGAATGTTCCATTCTTGCTTAACCTTCTCGTCAATCAACGGATTGTAGTGCTGCAAAGATGCACCCAGACCTTCTTGTTCCAGAGCAGTCCAGATTACCAGTTGCAACATGCCGTTGGATTGGTTAGCCCAGATCGGGAAGTTATCTGCATATGCTGCAAAATTCTGTTGAAGCTGTGCAATCACATTGTTGTCTTCGAAGAAGAGAACTGTACCATATCCGCTGCGGAATCCAGTCATTTTCTCTGCTGTGGATTTGAAGGCTTCTTCATTGCCTACCACTTCACGCAAAATTTCTTCTGTGTGATTCCACAATTTATCATGTTGCTCACCGAGCAATACAACAGCACGGGATGTTTGTGAGTTAAAGGAAGTTGGTGTGTATTTCACCGCTTCTTCTACGATTTCCTGGATTTTAGCATCCGAAATTGTAGATTCCTTGCTAATTCCGTAATAAGATCTTCTGTTTTTCAACGCATCAAAAAAAGTAGTCATTCTTATTCGCCTCCCAAAATTTTTTTTCATTTGCCAACACAGTAACTATAATATAGTAACATACATTAGTCAACAAACTAATTTATTTTCACTAAATATACATTCACTGAAAACACTTCAAACAAATTTGCTCAAAAAAGCAATTGGAATTATCCTTCGCTCGCCTTTTTGCGATAATCCGCCCGGTATTTTTCTTCCGTAGAAGAGTTACTCTTCGTCTGATCCTTATTCTTCTCTTCCTGTGCTTCCATGTTCAGGTCTTCCATCGGAATTGGATCTACAGTCTGTTCTTCTTCATGCATGTCAAGCAAACTTTTCTTCTCCGTTTGATACTGCTCGGGATTGTCACGGAAACGTTTCGTATGGTTATCGTTGTTATTCTGATCCGGTGTGCGCTCTTTCATTCATGATCGCCTCCTCTGATTTCATTACCCTTTCTTTACCTGTTCTGCCTATCTTCTAAACACGGTGATGTGCATTCATGAAAGAAAAACAAAAAAGCCAACCAGACAAGCTGGTCGGCTCCAAGAAGACTTCTATCACTGACGATGCAATTGGGTACGATACAGATCAGGCGAACATCCCACACTTTGTTTGAACATCCGACTAAAATGCGAAAGGCGTTTGAAACCGGACAATTGACTTGCTTCTGTCACGGTGATCTCTGGCTGAAACTGAAACAACAGCTTCGCCTGATTGATACGACGGTCATAGAGATATTTGAATATCGTCAAACCTGTCATTTCCTTGAACATGCCTGCTAGATATGGCTTGGACAGATGTAACTCCATCGCCAAATCATCTAGTCCAATGTCGTTCATATAGTGAATGTCTACATAACGGATGATATGCTGTACATGCCGTTCCTTGTCTGAAGAAGGACGATGTTCTTGGACATGACCCTGGCAGACCTCTGCTACGAAATACAACAGATCACACATCCGAATATTCAGGCGCTCCTGCCTGAAACTGCTCTGACGTTGAGACAGCTGATGAAGATCATACAAGAGCGCTTCGAATTCAGACCGGGTATCTCCCGTCAGATTGATCCGGCAATTCCTCAGTTCATCAAACGGCTTAAGTACCTCATCCATCCGGTCCGGATGGAGACTGCTGCGAATCGCAGACGGATCAAAATGCAGCGTGGTCCGCTCATAAGCCGTGCCAGGTTTCGGATGCGCCCGGTGAAGAGTCAAGCCATGCATCAGAACCAGATCACCCGGCTCTAGGTTGTAAACCCGATCTCCAATGATATAGCTACACTCTCCATTATGAAAATAATATATCTCATAGTGTGGGTGTGAATGAAATCCATCTGACTTTCCGGGATTATACGTGCTGGTCGAACGGTAGCTATACTCCAGTGGAGAACTAAATTGCATCATGCTTGGCACATTCATGCACCTCCTTTTCGGGAGAGAGAAACGATTCGTATGATATTCCTGTAGGATATATGAAAGTGAAATTATATAAGCTGCTTAATACTCTCTTGAATCTCATCGATGGAGTCTACAGGTTCGAAACGTCTGACCACATGACCCTCTCCATCAATCAGAAATTTCGTGAAATTCCATTTGATCGCATCGCCATGTAACCATTCTGGTGCTTTATCGGCCACCATTAATTTTAATAGTTTGGCCTGTACATCTGTCTCATCAAAGCCAGCAAAAGGCCCTGATCTTTTCAAAAAGTCGTAGAGCGGATGCGCCATTTCTCCATTCACATCCAGCTTGGAGAACATCGGAAATTTCACACCATAATTAATCTGACAGAAGGATTCCGCTTCCGAACTGCTTCCAGGCTCTTGCTCCGCAAACTGGTTACACGGGAAACCAATAATCTGCAGCCCTTGATCCTTGTACTGATCATATAGCTTCTGCATGTCATCGAACTGGTGCGTATATTTACATTTACTTGCAGTGTTTACGATGAGCACAGGCTTTCCTTCATATTGATAGAGCGGGAAACGCTCTCCACTGGTTCTGGTTACGGTAAAGTCATAGATGGTTGGCATAAGTCTAGTGCACCTCGCGATAGTTATGTAGTCATACAGAATCATATGATTTTATATTATATACGAAGTTAGCCCTATTGTATTGCGGAAGATAAGTTACTCTCCCTTTTAACAGAAAACCCTTCTGCCGCGAAAATCTCCTCGTTCAGCAAAAGGGTTATCGTATGGGATCGCAATTATAACAACTTCACCCCTTCACGGCACTTCCGGCCACTCCCTGGATAATATAGTGCTGTCCCACCAGGAAGACGATAATCATCGGAATAATGCCTGCCGTGGCAGCGGCCATCATGCCATTGTAGTCTACATTGTTCTCCAGAATAAAGTTCTGCAGTCCGAGCGGCACGGTGTACAGGTCTTTGTCGATCAGGAACACGAGCGCATTCTCATAATCATTCCAATGCCAGGAGAAATCGATGATTGCCAATGTAGCCAGCGCTGGCTTCGCCAAGGGCAGAATCAGCCTGAAGAATATACGCAGGTGACCCGCACCGTCGATGAACGCCGCTTCCGAAATCTCTGAAGGCACCGACAGGAAGAATTGTCGCAGCATAAACACGCCAAAGATTGTGAACATTCCAGGCAGGATCAAAGCCCAATGCGTATTATATATGCCAACCCATTCAAACATCAGAAACTTCGGTACAAAGAGTACCTGCGGCGGCACCATCATCATCGAGAGATAGATGAGGAACAGTGTCTCCCGACCTTTGAATTGAATCCGTGCGAAGCCGTAGGCTGCAAAAGCAGAGAGAAATACAGCTCCGATCGTGCTAATTAGCGATATTTTCAACGAGTTCAGATAATACGTCGCAAAGGTGTCTGCCCCGCTCCAGACCTTGATATGATGCTCCCAGTTCAGGCTGGAGGGTATCCACTGGATGGGATAGGTGAATACGTCCGCAGGAGATTTGAACGACGTGCTGATCATCCAGATGAACGGCATAATCATCAGCAGGGCAAAACCGGACATCAGAAGTGTCAGTATGATTCTCCGAATCTGGGTCAAGGACTCCATGCGGACTTTAACTTTAGGTGATTGCGGAGCTGTGGACTTCGCGTTCGCGGCAATTGGTTTCTCCATATCGATCCCTCCCCTCCTTAATAGTGAACCCAACGTTTCTGACCGAGCCACTGCAGAACAGTGAAGATCATGATGATGGCAAAGAGCGCCCAGCTAATGGCAGCAGCGTATCCCATCTCGTAATATCGGAAGGCATTCTGGTAGATAAAAAGCGACAGCACGGTTGTACTGTTTCCCGGCCCACCCTGAGTAATTGCCTGAATGATACCAAAGTTCTTGATGGTCATAATCAGCCCTGTGATCAGCAGCAAAAAGGTAGTTGGGCTCACAAGCGGCCAGATCACTTGGCGTATCGTCTGCCAGGGGCGGGCTCCATCAATCCGTGCAGCCTCAATCAATTCCTCCGGGATTTCCTGCAAAGCAGCCAGATAAATAATCATGTTGTAACCCAGCATGAACCAAATCCAGATGATATCAATCGCATACATGGACCATTCAGTTGTCGATAACCAGCCCGGTGGATTCGTTATACCGATTCCGCGCAAGAAAGCGTTAATCGGCCCCGACGTTGGCTGGAATAGCAGCATCCAGACAAAGGCGATGGCGACGCCGCTGGTGATATAGGGCATGAAATAAAGGGCACGCAGCGTTTTTTGCCAGTACACCGACTTGTTCAGCGCCACCGCGACGATAAAAGCCAACCCCATCGATACCGGAACCGCTAATAGAAATACAAATGTATTTCGCAGCGCCACGCCAAACAGATCATCATTCAACATTCGGCGGATATTGTCCAGCCCGACGAAATTCGTCTCCGGGCTCATGAATTTGTAATCGGTGAACATGAGATAGAACGAATAGACAGCCGGTATAATAAAAAACAACAGCACGCCAATCATATTGGGCCCAATAAACAGATACCCGAGCCTGCTCTGCCGTTTCATCCAGGATTTATGCATATGCTCCCCACTCCTTAACATCTGTTCTGGAATTAGCATAACAAGATGTCCTCTAACATTTAAGGAACATAACCCTGTACCTGATATCACAGATATATGTATTTCGGCAGTGCCTTTCGGGAGGGAAACAACATGGAATTGTTCTATTTCCTTTAACCCGGAAAGCCCTAGCTAATGCCATACATCTAATACTCTATTGTTCTATTACATATATAGAAAAAACCGCCCCATCGGGACGGCCTTTGGACTCATTGCTTTTGCTTTCTATTGATTCTGCTTCAGCCAGTCATTATGACGTTTGACCATGTTCTGTACCGTAACTTCGGCAGTCTGGTTACCAAGGAAGAACTTTTCATACTCCTGTGCACGCAGATCGACCACTTCCTGTGCAATGCTGCGGACAAACGTAGGTGTCTCGTCACCGTACAACACAAATTCCAGAGACTCCTTGTCATAGGAATCGGCATAATCACCCAGCAGATGATCAATGGCTGTCTGCTGATCGACCGCATTCGAGGAAGGCAAACGTCCACCCGCAGCCATCGGCATCATTCCTCCATCGGCGTACCATTTCAGGAACTCCCATGCTGCTTCTTTATTTTTCGACTTGGAATTGATAGCAATAAAGTCACCCAGTCCTCCGCTCTTCACCATATCCGCTTCCTGTGCAGCCAGTCTCGGTACAGGGGCAAAGGCGATTCTCCAATCCCGCGGGAACTCGGTCATGTTGTTCGATGTGCGGATCAGCCATTCGCCAATGTTGATCATGGCAGACTCACCGCCAAGAAACATGTTCTCCACCGGCATTTTGGAAGTCAGCTGCTCGCCAAGTGGCGGAGTAGTTGCATCCTCCTTCATCATTCCGTTCAACGTCTCCAGCCATTTGGTAACGAGCGGATCATCGAGATTGGAAGTACCGTCTGCCTTAACATAGCCGTTCTTCACCAGAACGGAATCGAGCGGGTCTACATAGGAAGCGGTATGCTGCACCAGACCGTACTTGAAGCCAGCCGTCTTCAGTTTGAGTGCATACTCACGGGCTTCGTCCCAAGTCCAGGCTGTCGGTACGCTCAGTGCCGCTTGATCAAGCGCTTTCATATTTAAGGCGAAGAAGGCAGCGTTTTTCTTGGTCGGCATTCCGTAATATTTGCCGTCTACTTTCCAGGAAGCCGCATCTTCACCCATTTTCTCATCAATGTTGTAGTCGGTGAACTCGCCCAGATCCAGTGCTGTCCCGCCCTTGATGCGTTTATCGAGATTCGTGAGGGTATAATTGACATACAGGTCAACGTTTTGCCCGGTGGACAGCGCCGTATCCAGCTTCAGGTTGCCATCATCGTCATTCACAAACCTTACATATTCCACCTGAATATCAGGATGCTCCGCATTCCAGGTATCCACCACTTCCTGTGGACCATTCTCGGGCGGCACCGCGCCCCACATGGTGAGCTTCACTTTCCCCCCTGCCGCTCCACCTCCGTTATCTCCATCGTTCGTCTCATTTTTACCTACACAGCCGGCAAGCAATCCCAGCATTAGCACGCCTACGATCAATCCCGTTAATCCTCTTTTGGCTCTCATCTGGTCACATGACCTCCCTGAATTGAAGTGAATGTACCTTCCGTTACATCGTAGCAGGGACCTTCCTGGGTTCATAAGATACATATCCATGATTCGGATTGAACAAAAATACGGATTTACTTGTGCTTGCCTGTTCACTCGGTACACATATTCCTTCTACTTAACCTGTGAGTCACGAGCGGTGGCGATACTGGCTGGGCGTGCAACCGGTCCAACGCTTGAATATTTTGATGAAATAATTATCGCTTCCGAACCCTACCCGGTAACCAATCTCCTGTACAGGAAGATCCGTCTCACGCAAGTATTCAGCCGCTTTCTCCATACGTACCCCATGCAAGTAGTGAATCAGGGTATGCCCGGTTTTCTTTTTAAACAAAGCACTCACATAATTCTCGCCCATCATCACATATCGTGACATGGATTTGACGGTAATGTCCTGATCGTAATGCTGCCCGATGTACTCGATAATTTTGCTAATCTCCGGGTGCTTCACAACCGGATCACGAACAGGTGTGAACGGAAGATCAGTCTCAGACGGCGGCGCAGAAGAGAGCGTAAGAGATGTAGGCGAAGCAGGCGTTGATGTGATTAGCGGAGGTGGAGATGGCACTTCATGATGGTCTGCCTCCGTTCGGACTTCCGCCGAAGCACCAAGTTCCGCACTTACTTTACGAAGTGTATCACGCAGTGAATTCACACTCATCGACAGCTTCAGAATATAATTCGAAGCCCCGTATTCCATCGCACGACGTACATATTCGAACTCCCCCATACAGGTGAGCATGACAAACTTGGTTTTCAACCCGGCTTCGCGTGTCTGTTTGAGTAATTCGAGACCATCCATACCCGGCATGACAATATCAGTCAGCACCAGATCCGGTGTATCCTGTATAATCATCGCCAGCGCTTCGGTCCCATTACCGGATTCTCCGATGACCGTGAAGCCCAGCTCCTCCCAGGAAATAATCTCTCGCACCGACTCACGTACAAATACCTCATCCTCAACAAGCAATACCTTCCACATTCCAGATTCCCCTCTCCATCGTCTAGTCAGACCGCTTCTGTACGTAAGGCGTCGACAATAAAAAAGGAATGCTGAACCTCACTAATGTCCCCGGCTTGGTATCAATGACTTCAAGTTCACTTTGGCCTTTGAACAATAACCGCAATCGTTCCCTGAGGTTGGACAGACCAATCCCAGGACGCGTGCGGGTCATCTGCTGACGCCGGGATTCCTCCATTCCAATTCCGTTGTCTGCCACCTCCAGCATCAGCTTTCCTGTGTCTTGCCTGTAAATTCCGATGCGGATCTGACCAAGCTGCTCCAGTGGCCCGACACCATGGTGAATGGCATTCTCCACCAGTGGCTGCAAGCTCAGCTTAGGCACCAACGCATATTCCAGCTTATCGTCAAATTCACAAGTCACCTCGAAGCTATCGCGGTAACGAATCCGCTGGATATGAAGGTAGGCTTGAACCAACTCGATCTCATCCTTCAGGTATACCAATTCGACCTGTGAATTCAGGCTGACCTCCAGTAATTTGCCCAAGGAAACACACATCTCGGAGATCTCCTCATTCCCGCTGCGTATCGCACTCCATTTCATTGTATTCAACGTATTCAGGAGAAAGTGCGGATTCATCTGAGCCAGGAGCATATGAAAATGTACCGCTTCCTTCTGTCGTTCCTCCGTCTTGAGTCTGGCAATCATCTGATTGGCATCATCCAGCATCGTATTAAATGTACGGGTCAGTTCCAGCACTTCGCCACGGCTGTGGCCCTCAGGAATACGAATCTTGAGGTTTTTGCGGACGACCTCCTTCATCTGTTTCTGTAGATGCGACAAAGGGCGCGTGAACGTTGCGGAGATCATAAAAGCCATCAGTACAAATGCTCCTGTGAACCCAAAAAAGGTCAGAAAATAACGCTGTTTCAGTTCAGATATCTCTGTAAAGAGAATCGAGAGCGGAATCCGATTCACCATATACCAGTCCAGTGATTCAATGTACACGTAGTTAATCAGCGTATCCGAAGCTGGATCGGTTAGATAAGCCTCTGCCGGATGGAGAGCTATTTCAGCCGTAACCTCAGGGGAGAGGGCGGCAGTTTTGGATGAACGGGCAATGGTCTCTCCACTACCCGTAATAAGATAATACTCCTGGTTACTCTGCGAGTCCTTCAGCATGGTCTGGAACCAGTAGGAGTAATCAATGCTAATTCGCGCCAGCCCGTATCGTTTGCCGCCGCTATCTTTCATGTAAGCATACAGCGACAAGAGGTACGGGCTGGAGGATAGCTCCCGCAGCACATGGTTAGTATCTCGGGCATCCCAGCGATAAAAAAGTTCTTCCGGCTGAGACGGGTGTGAATCCGCACCACCTTTTGAAATAGTGATTTCCCCAAGACGCTCGCGGAATTGCTCCAGATAGGGGCCGTACGCCAGTGCTTTCTTTGGCAAATACGAAGTGTAAACGCTATCATGAAAATCCAGCAAGGTAAAGTACACGGAGGGATTATATAGGAAGAAGCTGTTGTTGATCATCTTGAACTTTTCTTCCACCAGCGACTTGTTCTCAAGCGGCGTACGATTGTCCGGGGAGGTTAGCACACTTCTTACCGCAGAATCCTGTTCCAGAAAAATGAGTGTTTTGAAGGCGATGCTCATCTGGTCCTCCAGAGAGCGGTACATCTGTACCAGCTGCTCATGACTCTGCTCACTGATTTTCTGCTCGACCAGCGATTCAATCTGCTGATAATTGTAGACATTCAATGCACTGAACGGCAAGAGAATCAACACCACAAACGCTCCGAACAGACGGTACCTGAGCCGCTGTGGCAACCAACTCTTCCAGTGTGTCCTTTTCATTCCTTTGTGCTCGCTCCCCTACAATTAATGACCCCATTATAACACCTGCCTGCCATTTACAGCCGGGGGCGAATGATTTGCATGGATTTGTGATATCCGTTGCCTGCATCCATGTGAAATGCACAGATATGTTCTATTGGTGAAAGAAGAAATGGATGGATGGATGGGACCCTTTTCTCATACTTGATGTCGTCTCCGGTATTCCGAGGGGCTGATCCCCACCGTGGACGAGAATACGCGGCTCAGATAAAATCCGTTCTCATACCCACATCTCTCCGCAATCTGCGTTAGGGTTAAACGGCTATCCGCCAGCAAAGCTTTTGCCTTTTTGAGACGAATCGCTTTCAGATAATCGGATGGTGTTTCTTGAAAGGCCTCCCGGAACCTTCGGGTGAACTGGACTGGACTCAACGCCAGATGTTCAGCCAACGTTCGGAGACTAACTGCCTCTCTAGCCCACTCCTCCAACAACACTGCCGCTTCAGCCATAAGAGCATCCTCCGTGAACTTCGTTTCCATTAGCCTGCTCTGTCTGCGCTCCCATTGATACAGTTGCCACAAGTCCATCATCAAATGGGTTTTCCACCCTGCCGAAGCCTCATCATTGTCCTCGCTCATCTGTCGCAGATAAGCATACGTTGAAGTTAGCCGCTTCGTATCATTAATCAGGGATTTTCCGATTGGCGGCAGAAGGTCCTCCTCCTCTGCGGAGTTACAACTGAACTGCATATAATGAAATGTCAGCGGGGTTACCGTCTCTCTGCGAAAAGGAACGTGGGGTGGACACAACACCAGATCAGCGAAACCCGCCTCTCCAGTCTGCCCTCCAATTTCATACCGAAATATCCCTTCTTCAACGGCAAAAACCACCCAAGCGTCGTAGATATCTTCTGTCAGAGCAAATGCAGCTTTCTTCTTCCAGTAGATGTGGTTAAGAAGGTCCATGACACACCTGCCTTTGTTGTGAAATAAAGTATATGCTCGATGATAATATAGTGTATTTGAAAAGTAAATATATAGAACTAATATGAAATTATAGATATGAAATACGAAAAATATGAGCTTAGGCTCATCCATATTCAATGAGAGAGGTGTTCATATGAAGCACGAACTCGTTAAACCAAATATCACCGTCATCGGGGGCGGGCTAGCCGGTGTATGCGCGGCTATATCTGCGGCACGACTGGGCCAACAGGTCGCGCTGGTGCAGAATCGCCCCGTACTCGGCGGCAATTCCAGCAGTGAAGTACGCGTATGGGTCTGTGGTGCTACCGCCCACGGGATTAACCGCTATGCCCGCGAGACTGGCATCATGGGAGAACTGTTTGTAGAGAATCAATATCGTAATCCAGAGGGTAATCCCTATATCTGGGACTTAATCATTCTCGAAGCCGTTCGAGCCGAACCCAACATCCGTCTGTATCTGAATACCGATGTCCATGAAGTCGAGGCCACTGGGGATGGAGAGGAACGCATGATCACCTCTGTTACCGGGTGGATGATGGGATCTGAGCGCAAAATCCGATTCGAAAGCAAGATCTATCTGGACTGTACGGGCGATGGACTGGTTGGCTTTCTGGCTGGTGCCAAGTTTGTGCTCGGTCGGGAAGCCCGCAGCGAATATGGTGAAGAATGGGCGCCGGAGGTGGCCGATCAGATTACGCTCGGCAGTACACTCCTCTTTTATACCAAGGATACTGGTGCACCCGTCCGTTATATTCCGCCTTCTTTTGCCAAGGATATTACACAGACCAGCATTCCGATTCGCCGGGTCATTCGCAGCGGGGATTCCGGTTGTCATTATTGGTGGATTGAATGGGGCGGTGAACATGACACCGTTCATGACAATGAGCTGATCCGTGATGAACTGTGGTCCGTGATCTACGGGATCTGGGACTATATCAAGAACTCCGGCAAGTTTGATGCAGACCATATGACGCTGGAGTGGATTGGTTCTCTGCCTGGCAAAAGGGAGTACCGCCGCTTCACGGGTGACTATGTGCTCACCCAGAACGATATTATTAGCCAGCGGGAGTTCACGGATGCCGTTGCTTTTGGCGGCTGGTCCATTGACCTGCATCCCCCGCAGGGCATGTACGCCGAAGCGAGCGGCTCGAAGCATATGCATGCCGATGGCGTATATCACGTGCCGTTCCGCTCGTTGTATTCCGCGAATGTGCGGAATATGCTCATGGCCGGACGCGACATCAGCGCATCACATGTCGCCTTCGGCACAACGCGCGTCATGGCAACATGCGCGGTCATCGGCGAAGCCGCGGGTACGGGCGCGGCGCTCTGCGCGGCCATGGGGGTGTCGCCGCGCGAGCTGCACGCGAGGCATCTGGCGGTGCTGCAGCAGACGTTGCTGCGGCAGGACGCTTCCATCATCGGGGTGCGCAGCCACGATGAGCTGGATCTGGCCCGGTGTGCCAAGGCTACAGCCTCCAGCACGCTGACGGGCATCGCTCTTGAGCAGCTTGGCGAGACGTACCCCCTGGATACGGATGTTGCCCTGCTGCTGCCTGTGCATCCAGTGCTCAGCGGCCTGGAGCTGCTGCTGGATGCATCCAGCGATACCGCGCTGACGGTAGAGCTGTGGGATACGGGGCGTAAGGAGAACTACGTCCCGCATTCGTTACAAGTTACGGCGACTGTTAACGTTACAACAGGAACTGCGCAGTGGGTGAAGCTTCCGCTCGAATGGCGACCGGAAGAACCACAGAATGCTTTTATTATCATCCGCGCCAATAAAGCCGTGTCGCTCTACCATTCCAAGGAAGCACACAGCGGGGTGCTGATCTTCTTCAAAACAGAAGAAAACCACGTGTCCAAAAATCTGGAGGACCACGCCACAGATCAGCCTGTCGTCTTATGGTCCATGCAAGGGTTGGCACGTCAGCCATTCTGCTGTCGTACCCTCTCTGAGACCACAGCCTATTCAGCGGACAACACGATCAACGGTTATCATCGCCCTTTCGGTGGGCCGCAGCAGTGGATGTCCCAGCCGATGCAGTCTGGCAAGCCGGAATGGGTGCAACTGACATGGGAAGAGCCACAAACCTTGGCTGAACTGCACTTGACGTTCAATGATGATGTGAACGAGGATCTGGTTAATTTGCATCACCATCACACAACATTCCGCGTCATGCCTGAACTTGTGCGTGATTATCGGGTGGAGGTATTGAGTCGGTCTGGGGAATGGATCGAGATTGTATGTGTAACGGAAAACCGTAGAAGAAAAGTCATTCATTCTCTGGATACACCTGTGTACGCGCAGGCGCTTAGGGTGAGCATTGATGCCACTAATGGCAGCAGGTACGCGGAGTTGATCGAGATTCGGGCTTATGGGGAAGGTACACGGTAAGAGGAATCTTAGCGTATCCTTTTTTGATAGCTGATCCTGGCACTGGTCAACATATACAATAGATGTTTTCAGTACGGATCACACAGGTTATATGCAAATAAGTCTCTGCTCATGGATGAGATCTGAAAATTCAAAAACAGGTTGTCTTAACCTGTAAGACAGCCTGTTTGAACAATAATCACATATGTGATGGCGGAGAGAGACGCGGTCTCTTTTCTCAAGTTATTCGGTGTGTGCAGATAGCTTGTCGAGTTATTCTATTGATCCGGATAGGTTTCTTTTAAAAACCGAATAGACTGCACAATTAACGCTTTCAACACATCCACCTGAATGTCTGCTACCTTGTTGATGTATACACATGCTTTGCCTGCCGTATGTTTTCCAAAGTCCTTTAATAGATCCTCTCGCTCACTATCCCCTGTGGCAAAATACAAACTGATCTTCGCCTTTCGTGGTGAGAACCCCACTAGTGGTGCATCCCCTTCGTGACCCGATTCATATTTGTAATGATATGCACCGAATCCGATAATACTCGGTCCCCACATCTTCGCTTCATAACCTGACGTCTCCGTGAAGATATCCAATAATTGATAAGCGTCTTCACGTTTCTTTGGAAGCTCAACCTGTTCAATAAATTCAATGACACTTTGGTCTGTTATGGTTGTTTTTGGTTTGTACACTGAAGTATCACTCCCTATTTAAGTCCAGTCATCGAAATGGTTTTCAAGAAATATAAGCTCTTTCTCATAGTGGGCCAGATGACCCTCTTCGACCATCTTCATAAAAGCGACATCTCCATCAGCCGCACGATCAGTCAGTGTTTTACACATAAAACGGATACGGGATATGACCCTTTCCTTCAAATCTGTTGGAACACTCAGCCCGTACGTAGCCATGAATAAGGCAATCCGTTCTTTTCGAACAGATCCATGCGCCTGGCTAGCGTATGGCATTACACCCTTTCCGTCCACCTTTGGTGAGAAATCTGCGAGTGGAACGGATGTATACAAGGAATAGGCGATATCCCACATTCGCGGACCCGGACCCGCCATATCAAAATCAATAATTCCTTGAGGACGGCCGTCCCTGTATACCACATTATACGGCGCAAAATCGTTATGACATACAACTTCATCTTCAGTTACGCCTGGATATCTATTCGTCGCTTCTGATGTGGTTATAAATCCTACGGTCGCATCATGGTAACTTCTCAACAGTTTAGCAACACCCCTTAAAGATTCGTCTGACCACATATACTCTTCTATCTCAGGATAGTCATTGCCCGGAACGATTCCTTCAAGATAAGAAAGTACTTCTCTCCCCTGTTCATCTATTCCGAGAAATCGAGGAGCGTGGCTATAACTAACTTTTTCGAGATGTAAAAGCAGTTCATGCACATATGGATTGGGTTTGGCATACCGGCGAACCGTCTCGCCTATCCTGACAACCTGATTCACATTACCTCCTGTCAACGCTTCCTCCTGTTCGGACACTCTGATCCCTCCTAAAGCTAAACTTCTTTGGTATGAGCGTGATTACGATTTTTCTTATAACTCCCTGGAAATCCTGCGACCAATAGTATAAACCCAACCAAGAACATGAAGTATACAAGTAACCCTGTAGGAATATCATTCGTCTGAGCAAACGGGGGTACGTTGGTCCCACCTGAAGCATATCCTGCTTCTACTATAGCGGTAGATACTCTTATAGCAATTCTCTCCATCGTCGAAATAAACACACTACCAAGCATGAGGACTACACCCAAGATCTTGTTGATATTATTCATTTCATGCCTCCTTCATTCTCCGTCCACTTATTTTATAAAGTTGTCTACTTAAAGTCTTTCGATTCTCTATTCCATATTCCTGCATTTTAAATCAACGGGCCTGTTCTAGTATCATCATAACAAATAGCGTCGTCATCACTGACGGCGCTGTTGTCTGCTCTCACAATATGTTACGTAGCCACTTCATGGTGCAGATCCATACTATTTTCGAAAAAGGCTGACCGTTCTACATGATACAGATCATAGATCTGCTCCTTGGCATTGATCAACTGGTATACATCGGGATAGACATCATTAGCTAATTTCACATAAGACAGTTTTTCTACCGCTTTTCTGGATCGAATATTTTGCTTGCGTATCTTCATAAATACCGTCTCAATCGCATGTTCCAGAAACAATTCAACAAAAAAGGCTGATTTCGCTTTTTGGCTATACCCATTCCCAAAAAACGGTGATCCAATCCATGTGGCTAAGAATCCTCTTTGATACTCGATGTGATATAGATCAATCGTACCAATCGGCTGGCCTGTTTCATTCAAAATCGTTCGGGAAATCACCGTTTTTTGTTCTTCTTCAGCCATCAATTGTTTGGTCAGGAATAGATATTCCTCATACGATTGGCATGCATAACGAACGTAGGGAAAAACTGCGGGGTCTATCATTAAGCTGTACAGTGAGTGGCATTCCTGCAAATCACGTTTTTTTAACATTCTGTCTACCACCTAGTCCTTTTAGTCCGCTATATCAAGCAAATTAAGTATATAAAAGGTATTGTGGTATTTAATGAATTCTGTATATGGCTTATGTAAAATGCATTGGCAAATGTTGTTCATCTCATCTCCAGATAGCACAAAAAAACGACGTGTCCCTTTTGCGGGAACACGCCGTTTGCACGAATCGAGATAGACAGTCAATTATTGCATACCTTGCATGATTGCATTAATGATGTTTTGCTGCGTCACGGTATTGTTCGAACGGTTAAATAATGCGAATCCATGTTGACCGTTATGTCCGTTATCCCAATAAACAGGAACCATTTTGTATTTCTTCGCTTTTGCTGTAACTGCTTTGGCGTAAGCCGCGCGATATACATTGTTGGTTGAGTCGTACGACGTTTTATCGATCGAACCAAATTCACCAATTACCACAGGATAGCCTTGAGTCACAAATTTATCGTACATGGACTTGAACTGTGATTCCAGGTAATCCTCTTGTCCCCAAGTAGACTTTTTGGCAGGATTCGTTGCTGTTGCACCCCACTGCGTGATATTACCGTTTTCCTCACCTGCAAAATCCCACGGAGAGTAATAGTGTGCCGAGATCATGATTCTCTTCTGCGAACTAGGAATTGCCGAGGATCGGAAATTATCCGTCGGGAGCACGAAGCCATAATTACCAACGGTGAAGTCAATATTGGTATTCCAGCCTGGAACCAGCAACCATCTGGCATTATTGTTGCCCCCAGTCTGACGAACCGTATCCACGAAAATTTGATTGTAGGCATTCAGGTTGGCGTAATAAGCCGAGTTCGGATTGCCATAGTTGCCATCGAATACTTCGTTCATGGATTCGAAAATAAGACGGTCATTATAGTTGCTAAACTTGGTGGCAATCTGCTGCCACACCTTTTTATACTTTTCCTTAATGGCAGTCTGATTGCCACCATTCACGAGCAGCCATCCACCTTGGACTGAATTGTAACCATCGCCATGAATATTGATAATGACATACAGGCCTTCATTGTACGCATAATCCACCACTTGCTGAATTCGATTCAGCCATGCTGTATTGATTGTATAATTGGGAGCGCTTCCAATGTTATTCAAATAGGAAACGGGAATACGAATGGACTTGAAGCCTGCTGCTTTCACCTTTTTGATCAACTCTGGAGTCACCGTAGGATTGCCCCATGCAGTTTCATTCGGTGTGCCGTTCACCGCTGCTTCCAGCTGATTGCCCAGATTCCATCCTGCACCCATCTCAGCCACAATTTGTGAAGCGTCTGCTGCAGACGCTTTAGCGCTCCATCCGGTAAAAGCCACCGCAGCCAGTAATACAAATGCCAAGCTGCTGACGGCAAATTTCTTCCATTTTTTGAACATAACCATACCTCCGCTTATCCTGTTATTTTTTAACAAGCAGTGCAGTTAATCTATCGATACAGATTGAATGATTCGAGAATCCATGCCTCCCTTCCTATCGATCAAACAAATGAAATTTTCGTCTGCCACCAACATAATAACACATTTATGGAAAATAAAGCGATATCTTTTGTGTTTTTTCTGACCATTTACTACAAAATAATCCATCTATCCGTTTAAGTGGATTGCTTGGATTTGTTCTCTATCAAAATCAACAATCATAATGTGATCTTGCAGGATATTGTCTCCGCAAGCAATTGTTGCTCCGTAATCCGCTATACTATTAAATGTTATATCCACACGATAGACTTCAATCTCATTAAACCAATTCTGATGTACCTTTTCATGAAGTTCATTCTCATAATATTCTCGAAATACAGTCTCACAAGTTGAAAACCATATAACGTAGGATTCTATATCATTAGCAATCGAATCTAGTTGGATATCTGTGGACACATAAAATCGGACATCGTTTAAATCTTCATTCTGTACGTAATGTTTAAATATTTGAACTGCATTTTGCAGAATGTAGCACCGGTAACGCTCATCACTCTCTTCTTCAAGCTCAATGAATGGACTTAACAATATGATCTTGCTCCTCTCAAGGCATCTTAGAATAACTCTTGTAACCAATCAGCGAATTTTTCTTTCTCCTCAAACTGTGGGTAATGCGCCGACTCGTTGAATACAATGAAGTCTTTGATCGGTGCATCCAATACGTCAAAATAATCACGTGCTGCATTCGCAGTGGTCATATAATCATATTTACCTGTTACAAAATAGGTAGGAATCTCCAGATGATCAACAATATCAGGTAAATTTTGATCAAATGCTTCCCTCAGTAAGATGTCTTGTGAACTGAACATCCCTGAATAAAAGCGAATCATATCCAGCCCATTGTATTCGGGATTAAAAAGGAATCCTGAAAAATAATCTCTATTCTCATGGATGAGCCTGGCTGCACCACCGTACTTTTGCAACAAAATTCTAGGCGTAAGTTCCTTTCCTTGCTCGATCGAGCTGCGAATTAGCTCCAGTTTTTTAACGTCCTCTGCATTACCGGCTTGTTTCGCTTGCTCGTACGTGTACTCCAAACTTTCCAGTTCGCTCTGAAGTGTATTAGCCATCTGTCCAATGCCTATATAAGCGTGAAACTGAGTGGGTGCTTTAGCCGCAGCTTTCATCCCGATGTATGTACCAAATGAATGACCGATTAATATAACCTTCTCTTGACCTAACTCCTTAGATACGTAATCCCTTAACGCTAACAAATCATCTACTAATACATCTGTTGTCAGATTCGAGTAATCCTCAAAAAAGTGATAGGACTTCCCACTCCCACGTTGATCGTAATGCACCACCGTGAAGTGTTGCTCAAGCTCTTTCTGATACTTCCTTACGTATGGAATCTCCGAGCATCCCGGCCCACCATGCACAAAAATCAGGATAGGGTTAGTCCGATCAACACCCCTGATCATGACTTCATGTCCTGTACCGTTAATTTCGACCTGCTCTAACATGCTGATGCTGTTTTCACCTTTAATTTTCGGTGTCCATGTGGGAAATATCAGTGCTACTATAACTATTAAAATAATACTGAATATGCTGTACTTGAGTTTTTTACGTATTTTTTTGCGCATGTAATGCTCCTTAAATATAAGTTTCATTTGTAATTCTACCAACGGTTCCTTTATCGTAACGGATACAACAATTCAACGGGTTCTATCATCAGCTCTTCTTGGAAGATGTAATTGTGATCGGCTCCTACGATACAGAGGATTCGTTTTTCTGGATGAGCTTCAATTGTATTTTTGACTCTTTGAACCATAATCTGATTACGGACCACCCAGCGAAAGTTCTGTGCCTTCGCGTTTACCTGATGCAACCATTCATATTTTTGTCTGGTTACACGATCGAACTCCTTTGAATTAAAAGGAATCTCGCCAAACTGATACGTCTCCATTTGCTCTGCAAACCAATGATCATCCCGTTGTTCAAGTTCTTTGCGTTCCACGCCCGAATAACCGTTGAATGGATCAAAAGTATTCCACACATCCAATTCAAACCAATCAATAGGGACAAATGGGATGTTATGCTCCTCGCATAAAGGGAAGACCAATTCCCAATACTCACTGGCTGGTTCTCCCCAGTATCCTCTATCATGTCTGTCCTTCAGATACCTCAACCAACTCTGTGGATGAACTTCACCACAAATGAGATCTGGTTTAAACTCAGTAATCACATCCTCGTAAAGGGAAAGGGAACAATGATATCGCTCCCTGAGTTCTGGATTATGAATTGTGCCAAGTATCCCAACCGTTGTCATGTGCCCAGCTCCTTTATCAAGTGTATATCTTTCGGCTCTTTGTCATAAAGTTCTTGATCAAACTCGCTTGCAATCTGACTGCCCTGACTTCTATAAAAGGATACTGCTGATCTCGTCTCTGTAGAGGAGATATACAGATACTGTGCACCACGTTTCTTAGCCTCTTCACCTAACTCGTTTAGAATACGTTTTCCAACGCCTTGTCTTCTGTACCCGCGTGAGACATACATCAAGTCAACTTGTAATTGATTTCGTTCTTTTCCTCTATATTGATGTGCCAACACTCCAAATCCGATTAATTGATCGTCAGCAAACGCGCCATATGCCATGCCACCTTGTTCTAATTCGTACACATATCGATTTTGAATCTCCTTCAAAAGCTTTTCATCCCAGTTTGAGCACTCATGATTTTGTTCAAGCTCAACCAATCGGTTCTCTCTCATTTCATAGATGAGATCAATATGTTCCGAGCGATCTATTTCCTGCAGCTGGTTCACATCATCAAGGGTCAACGTTCTATACGTTATCATGATCGTTGCCATCTCTCCTTACTCTAAACAACTATTCTTTCAATATATAATTGTTAAACCACTGAAGTGGTAACAAGCTATCATCAGATATAATCGTTGTGAATACCGCAACCAAGGCTAGCTCTTGGTTAACAAAGATATATTGCCCTCTGAAATGTTGTGTCTTTCATTTTATTTCCAACCTGTAGATCACTTCATCATCTGAATTGGTTCTATTCTCACTAATGAACAACATGCTTTTATACAAATTCTGTGCAACATCATTATCACGTTCAACTGTTAATGAAATAACTTTGCATAAAGGATGATGCTCCGTGATGTAATCTAGAATGGCTCTTAAAGCGCTCTTTCCCATCCCTCTACCTTGATAGGATTTATCGATTTGAAAACCACCAATCCAGTAATTATCGGTACTATCTGGAGTGTAACTCAGATAAAAGAATCCAATTACCTCTCCATCGATCTCAAGTACGTAAGGATCGAATGCTACATCCCACGGTTTTATATAGGCGTAAGCTATTTCCTCAATAACGGACGGAACTAATGTGACTTGGTGTTCATATAAAGAGATCTTCAGCGCCTCTTCCCAATTCTCTCGTGTGACTGGTTGAATTTTTATATCTCCCACTATATCTCCTCTTTCGGTACTCCTTGATTACCCGTAACGTTCTTTTTCACTCTCATTCACAACCACTTCCAAATGATGTTCAATCAACTGTATCACTTGTTTTTTATTCTTCGTGATTGTTGCTGTCTTGCTGTTTTCGTTAATCACATCTATGGCTGCAACTATATTATATTGATGGTTCCACTTCACAATCATCTGGCATAAGTTCTTGAATGACTGCTTGTAATTCCACGGTCGCAAACCAACTCTGGACAATACAAACCTTTTTATAATCCGATAATCTCTAATGAAAACATTTGGAGCTAATACAAAAATCAAATCCGCCTCCTGGATGGACTTAATGGTCCAATCTTTGCACTGCACTCCTTCTACAATCCAAGCCTCAGAACTGACAATAGATTGAACGGATTCATCCCTAACACTTTCAGGATATCTCAGATTTTCTGCGCTTCTGTCCCATATGAGATTGTCTAATTCATAGGAAGGAATGCCATATTTATCCGACAATTGTTTAGCTAATGTTGATTTCCCACTGCCGCAAGATCCAATAATTCGTATTCTCATACATATTCTTTCTTCAAAAATGCATAGATGACATTATCAACAAATCGATTTTTCCAATAATAGTTTTCTTTCAATATGCCTTCTTCACTGAAGCCAATTTTCTCAAGCAACGTTCTTGATCCCGCGTTCTCCGGCTTTACAAAGGCTTCAATCCTGTTTAATTCAAGATTCTCAAATCCGTATTCAACGATTTTCTGAGTGACCTCGGTCATGTAACCCTGCCGCCAAAACTCCGGTGCTAACTCATATCCCATCGCAGCTTTATGATGTTGTTTCATCCAACCATGAAATCCGCATGTTCCAATAATTCTACCATCCGACTTCAAAGCAATTCCCCAGCGGATGACCTGACCATTTTCGAATCGTTCATTCCATCTTTGTATGAGATCTTCTGCTTGTTTCGTATTCGTAAAACTTTCTACATCGTAGAATCTTGTTACTTCATCTGAAGAAAAAATATCAAATATGTCTTGGGAATCACTCTGTCTAATCTCTCTTAGCAGCAGTCTGTTAGTTTCTAGTTCAGGAAATGGTGTCAAATTCACTTCACCTCAATCGAGTAAACTGCTACATTTTTCCCTATGATGTCTACATCCTTCTCGTATTTCATGCCGTTCTTTTGTGCGACTTTCATAGAACCCACATTGCCATGTTGAATTAAAGATATTAATCGTCTCTGTTTCAAGTGATCCATGCCATATTCTTTCCATGCTTTTGCTTGTTCGTAACCGTAACCCATTCCCCAGTGTTGCTCTACAACCCAGTAACCAACTTCAAGCTTATCAATGCCTTCAATGAGTTGAGGAATCAGGCCAGAGGTTCCAACTAACTTGTTATCCTCTTTATTAAATGCGAGGAACAGCCCCTTATCGTTTTTATTCCAGTTGATGAACTTTTCCAGGCTTTGTATGGTTTCTTCCTTCGTCCAGGGTCCTCCATGTCTTATAAATTTCATCATATTGGGCTCACGTGTCATCTCGAAAAGTAAATCAAAATCATTTTTGGTATATTTCCGAAATATAAGTCGTTCTGTCTCCATCTTTCTCTCAACTCCTTTTTCATACATTTCACTTCAAAATCGTTTGTTCACGATCAACTGTCGATGTGAAAAATGCTTGCCTAATGTCTTCTCGAAATACTTCTTTGTACCGATGTCTTCCAATCTGATCAAAACGGGCTTGAACTCGCTTTACGTGTTCTGTATCTGATTTTATCTTTTTCTCGATCTCTTCGTATTGTTCAAAGGTATCGTATTCCCACATCGCAAAAATTTCGCTAGTTTCATCATCGATTGGTGTGTGCCATCTCCCAATCAGTCTTGATCCGTATTTCAATTGGGATGGCAGCAAAATATCATTAAATAGAGCATTAAACTCATCTACAAAAGAAGTCGCAATAATATAAGTTTTTCTCCTATATATCATCATCTGTACCTCCTTATGTGTAATAGAAACAGTACACCTATCTCGTCACAATTCCCGATGTAATTTTCATGTTCGGAGCATAGGTTAACCATGAGTTCTCATTAAACTCCTTAGCAAATACACTCTCTGCTTCATATTGTCTATTCGCTTCTTCTGAATTCAATCCTCTTTCAAGCAATTGAGTAACAACTTCATGTCTGGCATTCGGTTCTTGTCCCAGCCCTTCTTCTTTTAATGCATGAAAAAGCTTTTCCTTATCCGAATCTGCCATGTGTTGATCTAAGAAGTTAACCTTGTCACTCACCCGGCATTGTACATTTCTCAAGCCAAGTTGGCTGAGCAGGATTGGAATCTTCATACCGATATTTCCGTCTTTACCACTCCGGTTGCTATCCTCCTCGAACAATCTTTGGAGAATACCTAGCTGAATAATCTTGGATTGTTCAAGTCCATGTAATTCATAGTTTGACATATTAGCGATCCAATGGGGTTCAAAGCATATCATTCTACCCTCATCTACTACACTTTCGACCATCTTCTGAAGAATGCTGATAGGCTCTGTCATATGTAATAAGAAGGCATGACTTATCGCAATATCGTATTGACGTTTCACTTGCACTGTTTCAATGTCATCTACTATAAAAGTCGTTTGATAAGAGGTCTTTGAGAAAATCTCTTTGGCCTGCTTAATCAATTCCTTACCTTTGTCTAATCCGGTATAGGTTGATCCTTCGGGTAATAAAGGAAGCAGCTTCAATCCGAGATAGCCATATCCACATCCATAGTCGATAATATCTACTGACTTTTCAATCTTCCATACACGTTGAACCAAAAATTCAAGATAATCATCGTTATAATAAAGCCACCGCGTATTTCTCAGATATTCAATTTGGTCATCCCAATAATACTCAGACAAGGTGAAATCCCTCCTACATAAGATGTAATCGCATTCATCAATATTCAAATACCATGGGGAAACGGACTAGAGTATGGCTTCAAACTCTGCCGATTTTCTAAGGAACACAGGACATCTTATTCGGCCTTCAGGTCCTCTTTTAAAATTGTAAGGAACATGAGACATCTTATTTCCCAAAATCATCTGACAAAAACGCTACAAAAGGCTATTTTTTCTGGTATAGCGTGTCTCAGATTCCTTAGATTTCGGAGGGCGTTTCAAATTCCCGAATAAGACGTGTCAGGTTCGTTAGCGTAACACCTAACACTAAACTCAACGCTATGTTAATGCATATCACCTATGTAATGATGATATTCTCCTCTCCTTTATACAGTTGCTTCAAAACCAAATGTTCCAATTACTTACATAAGTGTACTGCGAAAGCATGAGATGGTCTATCAAACCTTAGCAGTTAATCCCAAGCTCCTTTATCACCAGACCGATAGTATTGTCCTCGTATCATTCTCATCCGTTAAATATTCGAGAGATTCAAATCCCTGTCTATTTATATGATTATATAATTCCTCGACTTTTTCTAGATCTTTACAATAAACCGTGACGTAGATACTATCGATCACAAGAAGAACCATCTGACACTCACTCACCACATAATCTTGATAGGTGATTACATCTGTTATTTGTGTGCCTTTTGGAAATGCTTTTAAATTCGCAAATATTAAATAATAATCGTTGTTATCAATAATCTTCTGTAATTCCTCTCCATTCATACCAATAATCATATCCGGAAAAAGATCACCCCCTAACGTATCACCCTCAATGAAATAGGATTCTTCTCCACCAATAAACCAATCGAAATTAGATACCTCCATTGGTTTTAAAATCTCCCCAAGAAAGCGACCATAGGCATTTGGTATTTCAAAACGTATTCCTCTGTTCATCAACTCACCCTTTTTATGCATATATATTAGTACATTAATCTTTTGATTTTTGGATCACAAACGTAATCGAAATTAATAAAGAATACAACTGAACAAAGCTATTGAGATTGAAATTCCAATTTTCTGTTTTCCTTTATAATTGATCTTTTAAATCATGGATACCTCTTGAGACTATGACTGCTCATATTCAGTTTTTAAGATACTCATGCAAACACTATCCCAGTATTTCCCCTTTTTATATATCTTCTTTCTGTATCTTCCTTCTTCTTTAAAGCCACATTTTAAATAACATTTGTAAGCAATCTCATTATACTCGTACACTTCAAGTTCTAATCTGTTTAAATTCAGCTCTTCGAAGACAAACTTCTGTAGTACACGGATTGCTTCACTGCCATAACCTTTACCTAAAAATTCTTTTCTCCCTATTACAATTGCTAAAGATGCAAAGCGGTTTTTCCAATCAATTTTGTACAGATCAATCTGACCTATATAATCTAACGAATCATTTAATCCGATAATAAAACTTTTATTTGAAGACTTGCCTTCAACCATTGTCCTGAAAAAGACTTCCGTCTCATAACTCGAATGAGGATACAAAAAATTATCTGATAATGTCCCTGTGATTTCCGGGTCGTTCACCCATTGTTTGATGTAATCCAAATCAGCATCCTGGTATTCTCTTAACACAATTCTTTCTCCATAAATACGAGACATCGTTAATCCCCCCCCAACGATCTTTTTTCTTTTGCAACCTTATTAATAAAATGTAATGCTTGTTTCTACCTTTTATTAGTTATTCAACGCTCGTGCATTTTCACAATTCGAAACATAATAACAGAGCAGTTACTTCACTCGATATTTCTCATTATTTATAATTTCCCTTACTATTTCAGGTAATTGTTCTTCTGTAAAATGATTAGTATACAGCTTGTTATCTACTCTCAAATCCAGATTATTTTCAAACTCATCCAGCAGAATTACACTTCTTTCTTTCATTTGATATTCTTCTGCTCTTAGACGGTCTCTGCGAATAATGGTTTGATGATCAACCATTAATACAACATAGATTATGCGAACATGATAGTCTGCCAATTCTGCTATTAATCCATCAATGTCTTCCGGAAAGGCCACATAGTCCAGCACCACATCGTATTTATAATCCAATAAGTTTTTCACTAGACTAGATATATTTTTCCAAGTTAAGTTGTGTGTATCCTTATCAAGCCAGGGTTTACCTCGCCCTTTGACTGGAAAGTGACTAACCGCATCTCCAGAAATATACGCACTTTTCTCTAAAGTCTGAACCAGCAGCTTGGAAGTTGTAGATTTCCCTACTCCAGGGGGGCCAGATATAATATATAGGTTATTACTCATTCTGTATTCTCCTTACAATATCTTTTGGAAACTTCCAATATCCAGTTTTCTATCAAATTTATATCCGATCTCTTTAAACAGAGCACATTGTTCATAACCATTTCTCTCAAATAATGATTTACTTCTTGTATTCTCCATGCAAATCGTCGCAATTAAGGTATGGAATCCTTGTTCTTTTGCAATCTTCTCAATAAAACGTAGTGCTTGTTTCCCCAAGCCTTTTCCCAAAATATCGGGCTTTAAATATACGGTGACTTCACCGCAAATGTCATATGCCTGTTTACTCTTATACTGGGTTATCAGAACATAGCCCATCATTTGATCGTTTTCAAGAATTACGTAAGTTTTATACCGCGTATCCCTGTTCATCACAGAGAATTTAATCTGATCAAGATCTAATTCCTCCGTATGAAACGAAATGGTTGTATTCAAAACATAGTAGTTATAAATAGCTCTAATTTCAGGGAGGTGCTGTTCCGTTACCTCTTCAAAAGTCACAGTCGTCAATTACGATCCATCCTCTTCAGTTCATTTTCTTCAAAATAATTTCGATGATTTCACTGGTCTCCAGATGATCGGTAACAATGTGGGTTTGAAATTTATCATCCTTGAAAGCTTGAACACACTTTGGTGCTTGTTGATACTGCCAGCCTCCATATTCATCTCCACGTTTAGCCAAACGATGATAAATTGTCTCTTCTGTAGCCGTTAAGCAAAAATGATAAATGTCCTGATCGATCTCTTTCAACCCGTTATAGATGTAATTAAAGTTTTCCTCTTTATAGATGGTCATGGGGACAATTAAGTGTTTGTTGTATTTCTGCTTTACTTCTTTTGCCGTCTTTACGGTTAGAATTTTCCATAGATCGATATCTTGAAAATCATCCGTACGTTCCCTTTCCTCTCTACAATTCTCCGGGAGAAGTTTTCTGAGCATATAACCTATTTCTTCAGGATCGTAGATCATACTGTTGGCAACTAAAGGCTGAAGCGCTTCTGCTGCAGAAGTTTTTCCCGAACCAAACGCTCCGTTAATCATAATGATCATTTGATCATTTCACTCCCATTCAATGAAATTTTTCAATAGAAACCAAATTCTTCCTATCCTCAATTTCATCCATTATAAATGTTTTTCTTCCACTTTTGTGTAACAAAATGTCCAAAAACATGATGAAATCCCATTGGATTAACCCAACGGGATTTCATCATAGTGCATTATTTTTCAATCAACCTTGAGCTTGTTAATGTATTTCCAAGTAATCGATATATATATCCCATGTCCCGTCATCGGCTGTTACAACCAACTCAATGACCTGATTTCCCGTCCCATGGCTGATATTATTCAGGGTATAAACGGCTGGAGCGCTTCCGCCAAAGTAAAAGGTTCCCTTCGTCTGTCCGCCAATCTTCAAATCAACTCTAGCCATGTTGGCATTGCTTGAAGCTCCACGAAGTGAAAAATTGTGAGTGCTCATTGCAAAATTCTGAGTGTATTTAACCAAATCATTGTTGGCATAAAGGACCACACCGTTGAAAGGAGAACTGATACTGCCGGTGTATTGTCCACCTTTGGTCATATTCTCGGCTTCTACTTTTGTTGAAGTACCTGGGGGATTGTTGGTACCGCCATCAGGCGCGACTGCCCGACCTGTCGTTGGTGAGATCATGCCGGAGCAAAGGCCACGATTCTTCAGATTTTGTGCAATTTGCGGAATCGCCTGAAGTGTCGTCTGGTACTGATCATGCATTAGAATGACGTCACCACTTTTCATCGTGTTCACAGCCGCTACAATCTGGGCTGCGCTGGCACCATTCCAGTCTTGAGAATCTACGTTCCACAGTACTTCCTTAAGGCCGTTTTGGCTCACAACGGATTTCAAGGTCGCATTTGTCGCACCGTAAGGAGGTCTGAACAGTTTAGGTGAACTTCCGGTAATAGACTGGATCGTCTGCTGTGTCCGAGTAATCTCTGACGACATCTGAGAGCTGTTTAATGTAGTCATATTCGGATGTGTATAGGAATGATTGCCAATCCACATACCAGCTGCTACTTGTGCAGAAACCAGAGATTGATTATTTTGCGCATTTTGTCCAACATTGAACATCGTTGCCCGTAAACCCGCCTGCTTCAACGCGTTAAGCATGTTTGTTGTATTTCCAGATGGGCCATCGTCAAACGTCAAGCCTACATAACCATTTGGACAGGCTGCGTCTGCGGCACGAGCATCAGGCACTGCTGGAATGGAAAACAAGGTACTGAAAAGTGCGAGAGATATTACCGCCTTTGCTAGCTTTACTTTGAACATAAAATTACCTCCTCATATTATATTCACAGCATAATACCTTCTACACTCCCTCTCTTTATCGGACTTTCACCCTCGAAAAAAAAGCGCTTTCAAAAACCCGCAATCCGTTGCCTCCTTTCTCATAGAGAAGAGCTTTTAGTTCAAGGTGAGTTCAGTATAAACGATACGTTTATTTAAAGTAAATTGAATTTTATCCAAAATGTTCTATTTTTTTACGAGCTACGGAGTAGCTTGTTCATCATTCAATGAAAGAAAGTAACTCGTATTTGATGCTCTAGAATCGCCTGTTGTACATCTCCCGTCTAGCACTCTCCTGTGTAAAAATGTCCTCCGGGGGCACCATGCGCTTCGGGAGTGTACGCCCTGCAATAATTTCTTTTGTAGCCTGCATAAGCTGAGGACCAATCAGCGGGTTACATTCCACCACAGCGTTGATTTTCCCACTCGCCAGAATTTCAAGTGCTTTGCGGGAGCCGTCCACCGAGACAATGATAATGTCCTCTCCCGGCTTCAGCCCAACTTCTTCTATCGCTTGTATGGCGCCAAAAGCCATTTCATCATTATGGGCAAAAAGAACCTGCGGCCGTTCGTCTTCCGGAACCTGAAGGAATTCTTTCATCACTTGTTTCCCGTTGTCCTCCGTAAAATCGGCAGGAGCACTTTGTGAGAAGATGATATCTGCTCTGGTGTCGAAAATGCTTCTAAATCCCTCGCCACGCTGGATGGAAGGCGTAGAACCACTCGTGCCTTGCAGTTCGGCAATCCGTATCAAACCCGGATGATTTCGCATCCGATCCTGAATGTACTTCCCGGCCTTCACACCTTCCTCATAAAAGTCCGATCCAATCGTTGTCACAAAAAGTGAAGTGTCTTTGACATCGACTGACCGGTCTACGATGATCACGGGTATGCCTGCATCCCTGGCCTCCTGAAGAATACCATCCCAGCCCGATTCCACGACCGGTGCAATGGCAATGACATCCACCTTTTGCCTGATGAACGACCGAACAGCCTCGAACTGTTTCGTCTGAGACTGTTCTGCATTTTTTATTACAAGGGAGATTCCCGATTCTGCCGCAGCATTTCGAATAGACGTGGAGTTTGCCAGACGCCAGGCACTCTCTCTGCCCAGTTGTGAAAAACCCAAGACAATCGGTTTCGTAGAGGTATCCCTTGCTACCGCTGATTCCATCCATTCCTCAACCGACGGGAGAGTTTCCATGTTGTTAGATGAGACGGGAGGAGGAACAGATTCAGACTCAGGCGTTGTGCAACCGACAAGTAGCAGCAGAATGAACAAGCACAACCCGTTCACATGTCTTCTCACTCACGCATCCCCCATCTCCATATTTCATTTAATTCGATCAACTTAATGCAGTGATTTCGAGGATACTCGCCGCCCGCTAAGAAGTCGTTGGAACAAAATAAAAACAAACAGCATCAGGCCAATTACAATCTTGGTCCACCATGAGCTGAGCGTACCTTCGAAGCTAATTATAGTTTGGATCGCCCCCTGGATCAATACACCAATAAAGGTTCCCGCCACATACCCCACACCACCTGTTAGCAAGGTGCCTCCGATCACAACAGCCGCGATGGTATCGAGTTCAAGACCCATGGCGTGTAATCCATAACCGGATAACATATAGAAGGTAAAGACAACACCGGCAAGCGCGGAGCACAAACCGCTGAACGTGTATACCAGGATTTTGGTACGTGCAACCGGCAGCCCCATGAGCAGCGCAGATTGCTCGCTTCCGCCGATGGCGTAAACGTTGCGCCCGAACCGGGTGTAATGTGCCAGGTAGATCGCGAGCAGTACAATAACCAGAGCAATAATCACATTAATGGAGACAAAGCTGCCCCCTGGCAGCGAAATTTTCGCCTGCGCAACCTGTGTGTAAAATGGATTCGTAATGGTAATGGTGTCAAGACTGATGACATAACACAGCCCCCGCGCCAAAAACATGCCTGCCAGTGTCACGATGAAAGGCTGGATTTTAAAATAGTGGATGATAGCCCCCATGACTGTGCCAAACAACGCACCCATGACAAGCACCATAGGTATAACAATCACAGGCGACCACCCTTGCTTCTCGACAAGACTTGCGCTAATGATGGTCGTCAGCGCAATGACAGAACCTACCGACAGGTCGATTCCTCCCGATACAATTACAAAAGTCATGCCAATCGCCGTGATAATCAGAAATGCGTTATCAATGAGAAGATTAAGCAGTACCTGTGTGGAGAAAAACCCCGTATACCGGAAAGAGCCTATGGCAAACATCACGGCCAGCAAACCGAAGGTGACAAAGACCGGGAGATACTTACGATTAAGAAACATGGCGGTTAACCCCCTGTTCGGCTGGAAACTTCCGTTTTTTCCAACGGATCACCATGGAATTGCGGAATGAATCGGATTGAATTAAACAAACGGCCAGTACAACAAAGGCTTTGACAACCAGTGTAACTTCTGGCGGGACTCCAATCATATAGATCGTCGTTGTTAAGGTTTGGATAATGAGTGCTCCAACGACGGTACCCATTAGATAGAAACGACCGCCATTGAGCGAAGTACCCCCGATGACGACAGCAAGAATGGCATCGAGTTCATACCACAGACCTGCGTTATTTCCATCCGCACTGGATACATTCGAGCTGAGAATAAGCCCGGCAATGCCGGCACACAGACCACAGAAGACATATACCGTGAGAATAACCGTTTTTGAACGAATACCTGCCAGTTGGCTCGCGTTTGCGTTACTTCCAACCGATTCGATAAACAGTCCCAGTGCCGTTTTTCTCGTCAACAGTGAGGCAACAAGCAGCACAGTTAATACGATGAAGATGGAAAAAGGCAATGCTGCAAGCGAACCTGCCCCGATATAGGCGTAGTTCGCATTGGATACAGTAATAATCTGTCCACTCGTAATCAATTGCGCAATCCCACGTCCGGCTACCATCAGAATAAGCGTTGCAATAATGGGCTGGATTCGGGCAACCGAAACCAGCGCCCCGTTCCATATGCCCAAGATCAGTGAGAGACCTATAGATAATCCAAGTGCACCCAACATAAGCCCGAAGGAACTCTCATCTACTCCTCTACTGATGCTCATACAAGCCACGGCACCGGAGATCGCTACAATGGAGCCCACGGACAAATCGATACCTCCGGTCGCAATCACCAGTGTCATGCCGATCGATACCAGAATTAAAGGCGCTCCAAAATTGAGAATATCAATCAAGCTGCCATACAGATTCCCTTCACGCATGACGAGAGAGAAGAAATCCGGAGAGTACAGCAAATTAAAGATTAAAAGTAAACCAAGCATACATAACGGCCAAAACAAATGATGTTTACGCATCTTGCCCGCCATCCCTTCAACCTCCTGCCATTGCTTTCATGATTTGCTGTTGATGGATCTGATCCCCGCTAAGTTCTTTCACTTTTTTGCGGTCCCGGAGTACGGCAATCCGGTGGCTGACACGAATCACTTCTTCCAGCTCGGACGAAATGAACAGCACGGCCATGCCCTGCTTTGACAGAGAGAGCACCAGCTTCTGTATTTCAGTCTTTGCACCGATATCAATTCCACGTGTAGGTTCATCTAGAATCAACAGATCGGGGTTCATCAGCAGCCACCGGGCAAGCAACACCTTTTGCTGATTACCGCCGCTCAGATTTTTAATTAAATGCTCCGGGTTTTTCGGATGGATATTTAACAACTTGATGTACTTTTCGGCGATCTCATCCTGCTTCTTGCGTGAGATTGGTTTGGACCAGCCTCGTGTCGCTTGTAAAGCCAGAATAATGTTCTCCCGAATGGTCAAATCATCGATTATACCTTCGGTTTTACGGTTTTCGGAGCAAAAAGCAATATTCTGATCAATCGCATGACGAGGCGACTTGACCGTACTTCCTGTATCCACAACGAGCAGCTTGCCTTCGTCCGAACGATCTGCACCAAAGAAAAGACGAGCGATCTCGGTACGACCAGACCCCAATAACCCAGCCAAGCCCACGACTTCTCCCTTGCGAATGTCCAGATCAAAAGGCTCAATCGCTCCTTTGCGTCCAAGTGCCTTAGCGGTAATTAACAGTTCTCCCGACTCCGCCTGGGCAGCATCCGTTTCCTTCGGAAGCTCCTCAAGCATCTCAAACTCCTTGCCAATCATCTTGAGCACCAGTTCCATGCGTGGAAGTTCTGCCGCTATGTACTCTCCTTCCAATTCCCCGTTACGGAGCACCGTTAGACGATCCGACATTTCGTATACCTGATCAAGAAAGTGAGTAACAAAAAGAATCGCGAGACCTTCACTCTTTAATTTGTGCATAATACGAAACAGTTGCTGAACCTCGTTTTTGTCCAGACTGGATGTGGGTTCATCCAGTATGAGCACTTTTGCCGAGATGCTGAGTGCTCTTGCAATCGCAATCAGTTGTTGAATCGCGACGGAGTAGGTCTGTAAAGAAGCCTTAACGTCGATGGTCAGATGTAATCTGTCTCGCAGAAGGTCCTCCGCATCTTTGTTCATTTGCTTCCAATTGATTTTGCCAAATCGCATCGGCTCCCGCCCGATGAAAATATTCTCAGCGACCGTTAAGTTCGGACAGAGATTGACCTCTTGGTAAACGGTACTAATTCCCGCCTTTTGCGCTTCAAGCGGACCGGAGATCGAAAGATCACGGTTGTCCATGGTTACCGTTCCTTCGTCAATGGAATAAACGCCGGTCAGAACTTTAATAAGCGTGGACTTTCCCGCTCCGTTCTCACCCATCAAGGCATGAATCTCGCCCGGAAACAAGCGAAAACTGACGCTGGACAGCGCTTTAACCCCGGGAAATTGTTTGGTGATGCCTGTCATTTGCAAAATGGGGGCTTGCTCGGCCATATAACCCTCTCCTTTGTTATGGAAAAAAGTCATTTAGCGACAGCCTGGTCGAAAAATGACTTTTCGGTGTTATACGAATCTGCTTTTAATATTCGCGTGTTGGCAATGCTTCTTTGGCTTGCTCCGATGTGAAAGTTGTCTCATCCGTTACGATTCGGGGTTCGATGTCTTTCCCGTCCACCACCGCTTGAACCGCTTCCATTAATTGAGGTCCTAACAACGGATTACATTCAACGATAAAGTTGATTTTGCCATCAGCAGCAGCCTGCATCCCATCCTTCACGGCATCCACAGAGATAATGGTAATATCTACGCCTGGTTTCAATCCTGCCGCTTCAATGGCCTGAATTGCACCAAGTGCCATATCGTCATTATGTGCATAGAGAACATCTATTTTTTTATGTGCTTTGAGGAAAGCTTGCATGACTTCTTTGCCTTTGGCACGTGTAAAGTCACCTGATTGTGAAGCAATCACTTTAAGCTTCGAATTGGAAGCAATCAATTCCATAAAGCCCTCTTGACGGTCATTCGCTGGTGCGGAGCCTGTTGTACCCTGCAACTCAACGATATTGATCTCGTCTTGTGTGTCCTTGTATTGGTCACTAAGCCACTGACCTGCTTTGCGTCCTTCTTCTACAAAGTCGGAGCCAATAAAGGTTTTGTAGAGGGTTTTATCCGGCGAATCCACAGCACGGTCCGTCAAAATCACGGGAATGCCTGCATCCTTCGCTTCCTTCAATACGGTATCCCAACCGGATTCTACAACAGGGGAAAAAGCTATCACCGTCACCTTCTGTTGTATGAAGGATCGCAAAGCTTTAATTTGATTTTCCTGCTTCTGCTGCGCATCGGAGAATTTCAAATCATAACCCGCTTCTTTGGCTGAATCCTGAATCGACTTGGTATTTGCCGAACGCCAGCCACTCTCCGCACCAACCTGCGAAAAACCAAGCGTAATTGTTTTGGCGCTGGCAGGTGTACTGCCATTCCCACTCGTTGAAGTTTCATTATCGGAGCCTGCTCCTCCATTGGTACTGCTACATGCCGTGCTGACCAGCATCACCATAGCCAATGTTATGGCAAGTCCCCACTTTTTTTTGGTTCGCATGTTGTGATCCTCCCTTTTTTCGTTTCACCTTGTGGTGTGACCACATTATAGAACGCTTTCATTCCGAGCTTATATGGAGTCTCATACTTTATTTATGTAATAATTTAGTAATTTCAAAAAATGTATTTTAAAAAGTGTAATTTCTTTGTTTAATTGTGTAGTATTTAGCGATTCTCTTACATATTAGAAAATCATGTTATACTAATGATACATTTTTGATCCCTTCAGATGGAGTGGAATACGTTGAAACTCATTCAATGGATTGCTTCAAGCCTCAGGCTTAAATTACTCAGCATGTTTATCATCCTCAGTTCAGTACCACTGATCGTCGTTGGATTGATTTCTTACCACAAATCCTATACGGTAGTATCCAATCATAACAAGGCCTCGACACAACTGGTTGCCGACCAGCTTGCCAGGAACATTGACATCTTGTTTGAGGATACGGAACGGCTGCTCGAACTGGGCAAGAACCCGCAAGTGCTTCAATACCTGTATTCTCAATCGGAATCGTACCCGGAAGCCAAAGCCATCCTTCAGACATACAATCTTTATCGGGAAACCTACAAGTATGACAAGGTACTTAATATCTCGTTCGTGAATTTCTATGGAAAAGGCATAAGTGAACGAAAAGGCGTGTTCAAACTGGAACGAAATCCGCTGCGTAACCCGTACTTCAAGTATCTGATACAGTATCCGGATGCCATTCTGCGCATCCCTCATTCTGCAGCCTATGCCGAATATAACAGGCTGGATGGGTTTGCTTACCCTAAACAGAATGCGCTTTCAATTATAACCACGGTCAAAGAGCGAATTACGCATGAGGTCATTGGGTTCATCGTGATTGATTTGAATGATTCGTTCATTGATGATTTTTTGACGAGTACTCCCATTAAGGATTCCGGTTTTTTCTACATTAGTGATCAGCACGGCAATACTCTTTTCAGGTCGGTTACCACCCCGGCATCCATAACCATGATGGATCAGATCCGATCCATCCCTTTGCATTTACAGCACGACAGCTTTATCCTGTCTGCAGGATCCAAGCCCCAGTTTGTTGTATACAGCACCTCAGAACAGACCGGATGGAAAATGATCGGCGTAGCTCCTTATCAGGAAATCATTGCAGAGGCCAATAGCATTCGCCAATTGATCATCATTACGGTTTTGTTAAGTGCTTTCTTTGCGATATCGTTATATTTTTTCCTGAATAATCGACTGATTCTTCCCATCCAGATTCTGATGAACAAGATGCGTAAAGCTGCAAACGGTTACTTGGAAGCCAAAGTCACACCACACGGCTCGGACGAAATTGCTGATCTGGGCAAAAGCTTCAATGTGATGCTGGATAAGCTCAAAACACTAATCGAAAAGAGCATTCGAGAGAATGAACAGGTAAAAATAGCTGAACTACGTACGCTGCAAGCTCAGATCAACCCTCACTTCCTCTATAACACATTGGAATCTATTCTATGGATGGCTGAAGCAGAGAAAAAAGAAAATGTAATCAAGCTTGTGCAGGCACTCTCGAAGTTCTTTCGTTTGAGTCTGAACAAAGGATTCGACTGGGTGTCTATTCAAACCGAGCTTGAACATGCGCGGAGTTACTTGGTCATTCAACAGATGAGGTACCATGATATTCTCACCTACGAGATCAGCGTTGACCGTGAGCTTCAGGACTATCCCATTTTAAAAATGACGCTGCAACCCCTAATTGAAAACGCGCTCTATCATGGGATCAAGAACAAACGTGGTCAAGGGCTGATATCCATACACGGATATGTACAGGACAACAGCATCATTCTCACCGTACAAGACAACGGAATCGGCATGTCTGCGGATCGATTGGCACAATTACGCGAAGAGCTGGAGAAGCCGGCAGGTTCCCGTTCCCCCCAAGATGACGAGCAGGAAGGCGGTTTCGGTCTGCTCAATGTACATCACCGGATTCGGCTTTATTTCGGACCAGCTTATGGCGTTGAAATGGAAAGTACGTATATGGAAGGAAGCACATTTATGATTCGTATCCCCAAAAGCAAGGAGGTTCACCGTTGAAAAAAGTGATGATCGTGGATGACGAAATTGGAATTCGGGAGAATATACGCAGCTGCATTGATTGGGAAAAGGAAGGTTTTCACTATTGCGGGGATGCATCCGATGGCGAGCTTGCGTTACCTTTGATTCATGAATGGGCTCCGGATATTCTGATTACGGATATCAAAATGCCATTTATGAACGGATTGGAACTGACCTCCATCGTTCGCACTCAACAACCTGATATCAAAATCATTATCATGAGCGGTCATGATGAATTCAGCTATGCCCAGGAGGCAATCCGACTCGGTGTGACCGAGTACTGTCTAAAGCCAATAAGCGCAGCAGAGCTAATCCAAATGCTTCATAAGGTCAGCAAACAAATGGATGAAGAACACCAACGCATGACAAGCCGAACGATCACCAAGGAAAAACTGCTGGCCGATCTGTGTGGAGGACTCATCGGTACAACCGATGCGATTGAATCAGCCAAACAACTCTCACTTCCTCTCTCAGCCAGGTATTATACAATTGTCATTATCGACGTACGATTAACAGATGATTCTAGGGACTCGGAATCCATGATGAAGAAGCTGATTCCCGTACTGGAAGAAACTCGTGATTCCCACGTAGAACTTCTTTCTTATATTCGAAGCAGGACCGAGTTGGTGCTTCTGCTCAAGCATCACACCGATGACAGCATATCCGTATATCTGGAGCAGCTTCGCGGGCAGGTTCGTATGGAACTTGAGCATATGTTCAACTGTCATATTATTCTGGGCATTGGCAGTCAACAGGAGCGTCTGCAAGGAATTCATGTCTCGTATCTGGAAGCGGAGGAGGATAAATATATTACCCGGCTCACCCTTCAGAACAGAGCTTCTCTACGTGAAATTAACCTGGATGAGCAAACGACTCTTTTTCTCGACAGGAATTCGTTCCTTGAATTTCTCAAAATCGGCAGCCCCAATCTGCGAGACCATTTTGTGCAGGAGTTTGCCGCTCCATTACAGTCCTTCGACTGGAAGTCCTCATCGTATGGCTTCTATCTGTTGAATGATCTTACGCTGGAGTCGTTTCGGCTCGCAAATCAGCTATTCCGCATGAGCGACCATTCGGATGAGAACATTACTTCCCTGCAGCAGACGATCCGGAAGATCACGTGCTGGGAGGATTGCACCCAATATCTGTGTTCCCTGCTTAACCTGTTATGGCAGAGAAGAGCAGCGTGCTCCGGAAAATACAGTGATGTTATTGATCAGGTGAAAGCCTATGTATCCCGTGAATACAATAACGAACAGGTCTCGTTGAAGTTGATTTCTGCACACGTCAGAATCAGTCCAAGTCATCTAAGCAAGATTTTCAGTCAGGAAACCGGTCAAACGATAACGGAGTATTTAACCCAGATTCGAATCGGCAAAGCCAAGGAGCTGCTGAAAACAACCAACAACAAAACCTTTGAGATTGCTTACAAAGTCGGTTACAACGATTCTCACTATTTTTCCAATATATTCAAGAAAACAACGGGTTTTACACCAAGAGAATACCGAACTCAAGGAACCGAGGAATCGCAGGCCAGACCATCAGATATGAGAAAAGAGCCAATGTATGAATAAAGCCAGATTTGCACTTTTACTTACACTAATACTTCTGTTCCCGATGATCATTTCATCCGGTTCGGCACACATTCGTCCACAGCAGATGGCTGCAACACTTCCTGCAACTTCACCCGTAGAGAAATCTGCAGCTAGCAAAACTTTCGGTATTATTTATCCAATGACGTATCCAACCTATGAGATGATCACGAAGGATGCAACGGAGTATGCAGGGAAACACAATATCACGTTAATTGTAAACGCACCTGATGAAGCCAATACCGAACAACAGATCCGTATCATGGAGAATATGATCAAACAGCATGTGGACGGGATAGCTATATCTCCTGTCGATGCTGCTGCACTTACACCCGTTATTGATGCAGCCCAAGCTGCGGGTATTCCTGTCATTACATTTGAGTCAGATGTCCCATCCAGTCATCGAATCGCTTATGTGGGCGCCGATAACTATCGCACTGGCCAGCAGTTCGCGATGACGACTACACGACTCCTGCATAATCAAGGCATGATTCTTGTCGAGAATGGCTTGGAGGAGATGCAAGGTTTGCAGCAGCGGCTTAATGGATTCATTGACTATATCCGCAGTGAAACAGACATCGAAATCTTGGAAGTTCGTTATCATCAAGGGAATGAAGATCAAGCCATGTCCGATATGGAGAATATGATTCAAGCTCACCCTCACTTCAATGCGATTATCGGGCTCGATTTTGTTTCTGTCTCTGCCTCTACCCTGATCTGGAAAGCAAAAGGCCTTAACCGGCATTTAATCGCGTTCGGTGATAGCCCGACCAGTGAAAACGGGTTGCTCAACGGTCAATTGTCTGCCGTTATTTCGCAGAATGAAGGAGTCTGGGGTGCCAAAATGATGGAGACCCTGTTACTCGCTAGCGACGGCGTGTCTGTGAAGGAATTTATTGATACGGGGATCATTGAAATAAACCAGAAAGCAATTAATTAAGGGGATGTCCGCGCCTGTCATTCAGATGACAGGCGGACATCCCCATTTAAATTTTCGTACACGTAGTTATTTCATCCGTTCAACGAAGGGTTTCTCATGAAAGATGACCTTTTTCCGATAGTTGTTCAGATCTACCCTTTACGGTTAAGCTTCATGATGAGCCTATCTAGGATAAACCCCACTCCGCCCCAAAAAATCAAATGGAACAAGTATATCAACGGCCTGAACAATGAAGTCGTCTCTGGATTTGTATTTATCTTGGTCAACCAGTCATTCAGCAACGGATTTATAGGATTCGTTAGATAAATCAGAATATTCTTATCATCGTTCCCTGATAGATTAATGAAACATACGGTTAGCGAGAAAATAACAAACCAAAAAGTCAGCTTTTTCAGAATGTTCAGCATGACGAGTGGGTAAACCTCCTCTCAAGTATGATGATCCTTTTTGAGAAGCTATTTTTTCCATTCATTTTCTAATATGCTCATCTCGATAAGATTCCAGAATGTATCTTCGTATCTTCTCGCATCACGAATAAGTCCTTCTTGTACAAAGCCCGCTTTTTCATAACATCGGATGGCTGAGACATTAAAATCAAATACGCCCAGACTGATCCGGTGTAACTTCTCCTCTTCAAATCCAATTCGAAGTGCCTCATCGATCATTTGCTTCCCATAGCCTTTACCCTGATATGGCTTGCCAACAAGCACCTTACCGATACGCCCTGAACGATTATATCGATCGATACCGCCAAGAGCAATATGACCCACAATCTCCTGAGTCGATTCATCCATCACTTTATAAATGAACTTATTTGAAGTGTTCTTATCATTGGCACCATCCAAATAATCAGATAGCTGTTCTCTGGAAAGTGGATAATGGAACTGAGGGCCGGCCCACTGGAGCAGAAATGCTTCATCCCCACTCCATTCGATCAGTAGTTCAAAATCTTCCGGTTCAAAGTATTGGAATGTAATCATATCGATCTGCCCTTCCTTTTTATGTTATATCATATCCTACTTTGATAAACGATTCCTTATCCTCCATTTTCAAAACCTCGTAAGTCAGATGTGTTTATAACTTTTCCAATTTCTTATCCATTACTAAATGGTCTTCCCTGTAATACCCTGCCTTTTCATATGTGTTGATCGCTTGCATATTCTCCTGTCCAGTAAGAATCTTGACACTTTTTACACCAGCGTTCTTGAATATGTTCTCCAACAATGCGATCATCCGAACAGCCAATCCATTCCTGCGTGCAGATTCTAAAATGTACATTTCGGTTATTTCAGCCATAGATTCCATGTAACAAAACGACTTAAACACTTGCCCACAGGCAAATCCAACCACCTGCTCTTCCATTACCGCAACTACGATTGTTTCTCTTGTATGTAGTAGTTCTTGTTGTACCTCATCTACATTTCGCCGAACTCCATTGAATAGGTAATTCAAATCTACTAAAGCTCGCGCATCTGTTTGAACGGCTTCACGGACATAAAATTTTGTCATACACATGTCATCTCCTTTTATTCTTGTTCTTAACTCTAAAAACCTTCCATTCACTGAAAAGAGATGAAAGCAAAAATAAATTGACAGTATACTGTCAATAAATTAAGATAACCATATGAAATATAACCAAAATATAGAAGATGTTATGAGTACGTTTTCCCTTCAAATCTTCCACATCAATGGGTTACTAATGCGTTCAGGGGACATGATCACACGTTCACTGGATCAAAGCAGTGCCAGATGGCAGGTTCTGGGCCGCATTGGACATAGCACACCGACAGTAGCCAAAATCGCCCGTGATATGGGGTTAACCCGCCAAAGTGTACAGCGCATTGCAGATGTATTAACCGATGAAGGACTCGCAGTCTACAAAGACCATCCCACTGACCGACGAACCAAGTTACTTGAATTAACGGCGAAAGGAGAAGAGGTGCTGGAAGCGATTTATGCACAGTACGATGAATGGAACCAGTATATTATGGCTCACCTTGATCCGAAGCAATTATTAGACATAACGAATGCTCTCGGCCATGTTGGACAAATTTTAGAAAAGGAAATGACACGGTTGAACGATAATCTTGAAAAATAGGCGATTTTTCCTCTATTCAATGTTTTCCAAAATGATGATCGGGGTGTTCTTATGAAAAGTATCTTCAACAAAACGCATGCTGTAGAAATCGTGGAGCGTATTGATCGACTCCGTGCAAATTCCAAGCCTGAATGGGGAAACATGCAGGTCCCTCAAATGCTGGCTCACTGCTCGGCATTTCAAGACATTCCCATGGGGAATGCTTTTCCACCTAGAGGATTGTTAGGGAGGTTTGCCAAATCGATGTTTTATAATGAAAAGCCATTACCTCATAATATGTCGACCATCCCAACAATCATCATACAAGACAACAGAGAATTTATGGTAGAGAAAGAGAATCTGAAACAAAAGATTGCAACTTTTCAACATGGTGGTCCAGAAAAATGCTCTCCTCACCCCCATCCTTTTTTCGGAAGATTAACACCTGAGCAATGGGGTATCGGCATCTATAAACATCTGGATCATCATCTTAAACAGTTTGGAGTGTAGTTCGTTTACGAACCACAGGTAAGATAATAGCATGCATCTAATACATGTTTACCATGGTTGGTTGATTTCTATCGTGAATAGTATGGAAAAAGTTAAGGTCTTAAATATCATCTTACTCATGTACATTGGGCTGAAAAACCGTTTCAAATCTGGGAAAGATGCTTATGATGTAGGAGGGTAGTTTTGAAGGATCTTCAAAGCTTCGTTTTTTTTGTGCCTAGGAATGGTATATATAATATAGTGAATTTATTGTTGAAAGGAGATGGCATGTTAGGGTTGTCACGCTAGACAAAAAATAATAAGCTGAAAAGATAGCTGAAAACAAAATGAAGTTGGCTGTTTAGTGGAAGGTTTATGGAAAGACATTGACAACATGAGATTTTTCCAAATTTCCCTATAGAAATTGAATAAGCGTGTCCGGCTTATGTACATACTGAGAGAACGATAGCGGGGAAAAATGGAGGGGCATCTATGGTATTTATAATTTCAATTATTATTGTTGCATTATTTGCTTTATGGGGAGCTGTTGCTCCTGATCAGCTAGCTAATGTTGCCAACCTGGCCTATGACTTTTCAATTCGAAATTTTGGTTGGTTCTATTTATTGGTTACGTTGTTTCTATTGGTGTTTGCTTTCTATCTGGCGTTCAGCCGTTTCGGAAGCATCCGGTTGGGTGACGATGACGACGAGCCGGAATATTCCACTCTTTCCTGGTTATCCATGCTGTTCAGCGCAGGGATGGGGATTGGACTTGTATTCTGGGGAGTAGCGGAGCCGCTTTCTCACTATCTAACACCACCTGAGAATGCTACAGGAGGAACGACGCAATCGGCGAGACTGGCTATGCAGTATTCCTTTTTTCACTGGGGACTGCATCCATGGGCGATTTATGCAGTAGTCGCGCTTGTGCTTGCTTACTTTCAGTTCCGCAAAGGATACAAAGGTTTGATCAGCTCGACGTTTATTCCGCTTCTGGGGGAGCGCGTAGTAAACGGATGGATTGGCAAAACGATCGACATCCTGACCGTCATTGCCACGGTCTTTGGTGTTGCGACTTCGCTTGGTCTCGGTGCACTTCAAATTAATGGCGGATTGAGTCACCTGTTCGGAGTACCCAACAACGCGGTGGCGCAGGTTGTTATCATCGGAATTGCGACCGTTATGTTCTTGATCTCTGCGAGCACAGGCTTAAATAAAGGAATCCAAATTCTAAGTAACACCAACTTGGTTATTGCTGTCTTGCTCCTCCTGTTTGTTTTAGTTATGGGGCCGACCTCCTTTATTTTTGAGATCTTTACGACAAGCTTGGGGAACTACATGCAAAATGTTATTAACATGAGTTTACATCTGACTCCTTTCTCACAAGGAACCTGGACAGGTATATGGACGCTTTTCTACTGGGCATGGTGGATTGCGTGGGCGCCATTCGTAGGTACGTTTATTGCTCGGGTATCCAAAGGTCGGACAATTAAAGAGTTTATTATTTATGTGTTGCTCATTCCGACCGCCTTCGGGTTCCTCTGGTTCTCTGTCTTCGGTGGAGCGGGACTTCATATGGAATTGTTCGGAATGACCAATTTGGCTGAATCCGTTAAGGTAGATACAACGACTGCCTTATTCATCATGTTGGAGAGTCTCCCACTGGGAACGTTAATTGCGTTTATCGCCACGATGTTGATTATGACGTTCTTCATTACATCGGCGGACTCTGCGACATTCGTACTTGGCATGCTAACTTCAGACGGTGCATTGATTCCAAGCAACCAAGTGAAAATTACTTGGGGGATCATGCAATCAATCATTGCGGTCATATTGTTGCTTAGCGGTGGATTAGACGGGCTTCAGACAGCCTCGATTGTGGCGGCTTTGCCATTCGCAGTTGTCATAATGGGGATGTGCTTCTCGTTGCTCAAAGCCTTGCAGTGGGAAGACAAGGAGCGCCGGAAGAAGGAGAAGCGTCAGCGTCAGAAGCTCAAACAACTTATCGAGGCGGAAGATTTCTGAAGCTTTTTGGTATGAATGCGGATAGGCTGAATATCGAGTTTAGCAAAAAAGGTCGCTACTTTGAATATGGGGGTCAACCCTAGGGATTCAAAAGCGATCTTTTTTATTTCTGATAGGGCTGAAAATAGAATTGGTTCTTTCGGAGGAATCATCTCAAAAAAATCAACGCTATGATAGTAATGACGTTCTCTGTATACAACTCGATCATAAGGTCGAATCTCTCGGCGATTCTTCTTGCTTGGAATCACTGAGTTTTGCTGTCTATACTCAGCCAAATGTAAGGATGTATTACTATTCGTCGGCGCACCAAGTAATAGAATATGCCCGCCTAGCTCGTAGACCTTGCCTAATGGTGTATTCACATTCGTATCAACCGAGTAGCTATAGTGAATGTTGGATGCCATGATTTTATTTTGCTCATCGGATTGATCTTCTCTTCGATCCCCACGTTTGATATTCCGCTGACGACAAATGTCCAAAGGGCAATACAACTCAATGATATTCAATGGATACCCTTCAAAAATGTTTTTGACTTGTTCATAATGTGGCGCGAGCAACGTAGAAAAATGGATCAGAGTATGTTTGCATCGCTTCTACGATTGAAGTTTTACCAGAGCTGGTTACACCGTTCAAAAATATAATTTTTCCTTTTTCCATCGTTATCATCTTCCTTTTACAGAGGTTATGTTTAATAAAGTATCACTGCGGGCGCTACGGATGTTTCATTATTTTTTTAAGCAGCATGATCTGCCCAATATGATAAGCATTATGAATACATAGATTCGATACAACTCCCCACCACGGCGCATTGAAATAGGTTGGGATTTCTTGGACCAATTTGTGTTCTTCGCTATCCTCGAGCGCCCTGTTCCAATCACTAAAGACGCTTTCCAGTCTTTGTAATGTCTTTTTCCATTCCAAATCATTAATTTTAGACGGATCTACGTGAAATGTATCATCATTATTAGTGGAATCCTGCCCGTCAATCTGTTCGTCATTATATCTCTCGAGCCACTTCTCATTCCAAAAAATAAGATGATTTACGATAGCCCAAATGGATTGTTCCCCCTCATTCTTTACATAAGCGGCCTCCGCAGCATTGAGGTCTATCAAAATATCATGGAGCGGAATGAACCAGCTTTTATCGTGGTAGCAGGCGTTTAACTGGTCTTTGAGAATAGCTTTATAACTCATCCCTTTACCTCACTTTGTATTAAACTTTGAATCATTTTGGTATATTAAACAATTCAATTGCATTCCATAGGCGCATCCACCATCAATTCCTATCTTGTCTTCACCAAACCAGATATTTGCTGTCCCGTGGATATCTATCGTTCTTGTATGTCCAAAAACAATCTTTTTGTGTAAATTGGTAAACGTATATCGGATAAACTCATCTCTAATATACATAAAATCGTGTTCTGGTTGATTCTTCCACTCTATGTAGTTAGGATTTAATCCGGCATGAACGTAAATATGCGTCTCATCCTCATGGTATACAGGTAATTCACTCAAAAAATCAATATAGTAGCCGTAATCCATTTTTATTGCTGCCTGGTCCAACATTTCATCAGAAATTTCGCCGTCAAGATTACAATAGCTCTGAAGGGTTTGAATACCACCGTGTTCAATAAATTTTGCTTTAATTAAGGAACTCCCCTCTTTAATAAAATCAACTAAACGTTGGTCATGATTGCCTCTTAGTGCGATCGCATTATGTTCTCTAACTAGTTTGATAACCTTCTCAACCACTTCTTTACTGTTCAGACCTCGATCCACACAGTCACCAAGCAAAATTAGTTGATCATTATCGTCCGATTCATAGAAACTCCTCTATAACAGTTTTAATATAAATTAATCAGTTCATTGAATCGGCAATCTTCATCACAATATCTTCTGCCATGTTTCTTCCAATGATCTCATATTGTAGTGCCTTTCCATGCACATCCTCTTCGATCCAAATCAATTGCCCTGTTTCGTTATTGAAAATATAAAATGCTTGCACGCCACGTATGGCTGCTTGCTTAACCGTAGTACCATCATAATCAGGCAATCTGATTCGGCTCTTTGTTGTCCCGAAAATATTAAGTTTATAACCACCGTATTCTTGATACGTGATGCTAACGCCCACAACCCTCTTATTGGGCTTTAGGTCTCGTATCACTACATTTCTGCCTGACCTGTTACTTTCTTCAATCATTTCGTCGATTTCTTGCGGAGTTAAATTATCAAATCCATAAAATACATGAATGGCATCTATATCAGAATCAATCGGAAATTTCGGCTGCCATGGAGAATAATGTCGTTGCAACTGTTCCAAACCGTCTTCCCATGGAATGGCTGTATAATTGGTCTGTTGCGTGAATTGATTCTCTATAACATCTGCGGTGTAAATCGCCTTCCCGTCACCAGGCTTTATATCAATGACGATCCGGTCAATCGCATTATCATTGCGTAAGGATTCAATTTGAATTTTTCCAAGCACATCTCCGCTTTTGTTTTTGATATCCATTGATCTTCACTCCTTTCCTTTCAAAACATCTTCCTGATCTTCATACAATAAAAAGCTGAGCCCTACAGAAGATAAAGCGATCATGAGGACTCCAAATATGCAAATGGTCGGCAAGATATCCTCGTAACCATAACTTGTCGTTTATTCGTCTGAGATAAAAACCTTTTGGAAAATCATTATCCTCCGTAAGTGCTGCAGATGCTATGGTAATGGAGCCGGACGGAGCTTTGTTACCCTCTGAAATATTGGTAGAACATATCTCGGGCTGATCCAAATATTGCATTCTTAGATAAGGTCCTAACTCAACCGGACAACATTCCAACCCAAGATCATTTGCTCTTCGAAAGAGCTGAAAAGTCGTAGTACCATCCGAAAATCCAAGTTGTCTGACGGTCAACTCAACCGTTTGCAAGCTTTGCTTTGTACTGGAAACTATGAATCTTTCATCATTTAACAACTGTTCTCCATATTTATTCAATAAAATAGAGTGTTGGTCCAGTTTCTGAATAAGCTGTGGTTTTGTTAAACCGCCAACGTCTACAGTTCTTATTTCAACTGAACAGTCAGGGTATACTTTTTCATCTTCAATCAACATTTGTATCCCCCTAATCAAGATTACTTCTATTTGACTTTATATTTAAAACGCTGTCACTCATCTAGTTCTGAATCCGTTTACATACAAATGCTCAGTAAGTGATAGCAGCAAACCAAGGCTCCTCATTAGAAATTCAATTCACAATTTCCCATTATGTTACCTCCACACCTGAGATGTATATAAGACCCTACCACCTCTGCGATGTTATACAAGATTTAATTTGAGCAATATGATGCTGACCGTGCCATACAAATCTTTGTAGAGCGATATCCAATGAAATTGTACCTAACACTTCTGTTTGAAGTGTTCTTCTAAACTGATCGGGATGTAAGCCATGCAGCAGCGTGAGAAATCGCTTGTGTAGTATCTCCATCAACAAAATTGAATCTTCGATGGGCGTATTCCTGTAATCAAGTAATGATGCCCATAAATCCTCTCGATATGAGCTTGCCATCGGTTCATCTTCAGTCAAGGCTCTCTTAAATCTGATATAAGCGTTCATGTCATTGTCCGCAAGGTGGTGCACAATCTGTGTGATTGTCCAACCGCCATCACGATAAGGAGTACAAAGTTGAGCATCATTGAGATGTTCTGTAATCTCTCTTATGGTCTTCGTAATTCCGGGAATTTGACTTATGATGTGGATTCGGTCCTCATTAGAGAATTTAAGACTTGGCTCAAAGTGTCCTATCGGAAAGCGTATTTTTTCATCCAAGGTTGGCCACCTCTCCATTTCTCTACTATAGAACCAAATCATATCCAATATAACCCACAATGTTCCATTTGCGAAGTGTAAAAGCAAAAAAAGAAGCAACCTGTATTCTCGGGCTGCTCCTTATATTACACTACTCTCATATCTGTATTTGGATTAGAAAACTAGCGCAATTAAACCTGAGTTACGAAGGTACAAGCAAATAAAAAACGCCCCTATCTTGGGTCGAATGGTGTCTGTCTAGAACATCACCAACCAAAAGAGGAGCGACTTTAAGGTGGAGTCTATCATAATGAGTGACCTTATTCTGAAAATTCAATCAGAAATGGATGGCTTTGCTCATCTAATGCATTATGAATTCTTTCATAGAAATTCCCCCATGTTATCATTTGTTGAGCTTCTTCTAAAGTAAAGTAGCCCACCTCTTCACTTTCATCACTGGTAGTTAAAGCTCCACCAATCGGTTTTCCAGTAAATATATTGTTGCATACGCCGCGCGTTATGTTCTGATACAAACCACAAAATTTAATTAATTCAATGTCAATCCCTGTTTCCTCTTTCACTTCTCGAACTGCTGCCTGCCTAATAGTCTCTCCTTCTTCAACACAACCTTGAGGCATTTCCCAGCCTCTTCGACCTTTCATGAGTAAAATCTCATTATGTTCATTGAGAACGATTACACTTGCAGAAACGATAAATTTCATTTTAATTCCTCCTATGATGGTTTAATACCACTGAAGAGCTATAGCTAAATGCCTAGAACTGAAACGTGTTATTATCTGATGATCCCAGCTTCGTGGATAAACTCACAAAATGCTATACCATATCTGAAATAAACATGGCTTTAGTTCCTTCTTCTGGCTTAAATCCAAATAATCCATAGAATTTTTCTGCACTATCATAAGATATAAGCACTTTTGTTTTGATATTAGAATATCGACTAAGCATTTGTTCCATCATTCTCTTTCCAATTCCTAATGATTGATATTCTTTGTGTACTAACATGTAATGAAAATATACTGTCATCACGCCGTCAGACAATGCATTTATTAAGCCAACTAATTTGGTATCATCCCATGCTGTTATAACCGTATGCGAGTTGTTTATTGCTTGTCTCAGATCTTCTGGGAAATCTCCTGATTTCCAGTCCACGGAATGAAACAGTTCTTGAATTGCCTGTGTATCAATGTCTTTTATTTCTTTGAACATGATTGTCATTATATTGCTCCTATGCTTGTTGTTTTGTTTAAGAGTATTGGACAACCGTTCTTATATCCACGATGTCCCACCACGTTGATCAGCTTCTATCTAATCCTATATCAGCCTCTAATTGAAGTTGCATGGTTTTAGGTCCCATATACTCTTGTGCAGCCCGAAGAATCTTTTCGTCGTTACCCAATATTTCCAATACTGTAACTGAAAAAATGCTATTAATTAAGTAATCATCTTTGCAATTAGATACTTCTTCAAAATAATCAAAAATACTTTCTAGAAGCTTGTTATTTCTATTCTCGCTTAATAACTTAATAATCTCCGGCATGAATATTCCCTCAATTATGACAGTTTCTAATACCATACCGTGATTCTCAATTGATTTTTTATAATCAGTACTAGTGGAAGGAAAGAAATTTAACATCCTCTTTAAAAATTCCTCCGATTTTTTGATCATGAATCCCCACTCCTCTGTATAAACTGTCTTTGAATTACGATGACGCAAGTCTGAAATTTTTGTATTTGATTCTGCCTTTAACACAGTTCTTAACAGAGGTTTTTGCTAATGTTCTTGTATTCACGACGTCCCACCGACTTACAGAGACGAAGTCGCTGGGCGTGATGCGCTTAGTCGGTGCGGATGTGTACGGCTGATTCCGCTTCCCTGCAGCTACCAAATACTTCTCCGAATCCTCATCTTACTTTGGCCGGACCGAGCTCCGAATGACTCGAAGAGTGAGATGGATCAGACTTCTGCGAATTACTAACCATTATCCATTTTTAGAAGGCCCATCTATGCTCCTCTGGCAAACACTCATCACAAAGTAATTGCCCTTCAACCACAGCTCCGTTATTGAGTTCATCAATATGATTTGGTTTTTCTCTATCAGTTGCCCATGAATTACATTTTGCGCACCTTCCGCAATTCATTGCTTCTGGATCGAGATATACAGAGGAACTGCTCTCCCAATGTAATTTCAAATCTCTCCTTATTGTAATTTCATTTTCTAGTACAGGAGTCAAGTCCCCATCGATTTCTTTATATTCTTCGTCAGTTAAGTCAATTAGATAAGCTATATTCACAAGATATGTCCTCTTACTCATTTCTTTCATCCTTTGATTTTCATGGTTTATACGTTCTTCTGGCCTTTCGCATAACGTTCGTGCATTCACGACGCCTCAATGGCTTAAGGTAGGTAGGCCGAGTGGCTCCGCCACTTAGCCAGTAGGGTTGATCGCCTGACACCGCTTCCTGTTTCCTTACCTTCTGGCGGACCCAAGGAACGTATAGGTCCGATAGGTGAAAACAATGTTTCCTGCTGTTGTCGACATCATCGAGTTACGTTTTAAAGCTCTTCAATATATTGTTATCCAAATTAATTTCTGGAAGCAGCCATTGTATTTAAGGCGGTCTCAAAATAGTGATATACTTCATCTGCAATTTCTAGAAACTCTTCAACAGATACATCGCTATCCAAGTAACAAGCATACAGATACTCAACTAAAGCGGAGTCAATCTCACAATAGTTTAATATGGCATTCTTCATCTTAATGATTTCATCTTCCCATACCCCTGTATCTTCTAAAACCAAAGAGTATAATGCACGAATTAATCTCTTAGAGTAACCTTTAATATATCTAGTTTTCATTGAGTGATCACTAACATTAGAAAGTGAACGATGTACACGATCTACTTCCTCCTTGGTGTCTGTATTTAAGTCTAAAATGAATTCTGGAGAAATTATGATCGGGGGTACTTTTTCACCAATGTCCTCCCCATGTATGCAAACACAAATGATCTTAACCCAAAAACCCCAATCATTTGGTCTACTTAATACATTATCAATCGAGCAAATGATCGTATCCATCTTAGTGACGAATGGATATTCTTCCAAAAGCCTGTCTTTAATCATTGACAATCTTTCGTAATCAATATCTTCGGGATTTGCACATACAATAGTAAAGTCTGCATCTGACTTAAAAGGTTGAGCTGTTCCTTTTGGAATCGAGCCACACATATAAATACTATGAATCTTACCTTTAAATTCGTTAAGTATATGATCTATATACTTATCAACCAAATCCTTATATTCACTTTGTATTGCAATCCTATTGATAACTTTTTCTAATATCATATAGACTCCTCCTAAACTATGAGCTTCTTCGAGCTCCTTATAATGAATTTACGACTTTCAATGTGCTTCGTTTATTAAGATTGAGATATATTCTTCATCTTTAAGCCTTGTCACCTTACAGTTCTCATTGGATTCAAATTCTACTATGCTCTCTTCAATTGTTTTATTAGTGCGATCTTTAAATATGTCCTCTCTATCATAGTGAGGAAAAATAAGCTTGTCGGTTACACCTAATGCCTTAAAATCCGTTAAATCCATTGTATTCATCTGTGGAGTAAAGAAATCGACAATGTTAATATTCGGCCCCAGTAATAACGTTCCAGCACTTACTCCAACTATAATTACATTCTGTGCGGCCAGTGTTTTAATAATTTCATCAGCACCACTTTTCTTCGCGTAATACAATAATGTAAATGGATTTCCACCATTGAGATATATAACATCTCTATGTAAGAGAATTTGCGGGTCATCAAATTCTATATCTACAAAATTGATATACTGAAATCCCATGTCCTTAAACTCTTGCATTGCTCTTTGTGCATATCTATTAGCTTCTTTTCTAGGGGATGCTGTTGTAATAATTGAAACTTTTAATTGAGAAATATCTCCATCAATAAAATCCAGAAATTGATTTTTAATATCTTCAGTATAGAAACCACAAGAGGTTAGTAACAAGCTACTCATTAAAATCCCCGTCCTTAAATAATAGTTTATCTAATCTTTATAATTGGATTAAGCATTTCCCTGATTTCTGCTAACGTTTTTGTATTCACGAACTTGCGCAGCAAGTTGTCACATGAATCAACTACCCTGCCAGAAGCATCATTGTGACCAAGTGGTAGCCGCAGCTTGAATATGTTGTTATAGGATGTCAGCGTCTTCTTCAATATAATTACAAGAGCATTCTATTTTCACTGATGTCTAAATATATTTTTTAATTCAAGTAAGTCGTCAATAATAAAATCCGCTTGTGCAAGCTCCCATTCTTGGGCAAAATCAAATCGACAACCAATAGCCTTCAACCCATTGTTTTTTGCGGCATTGAAATCAGAAATCCTGTCCCCAACTACAGTTGCACTGCTGATGTGATGTTTTTTAAGAATATGACCGACTAAGTCACCCTTATTTTGAGTTCCTATTTGTTGGATGCTATAAGTTTCTGCCACCCACTTATCTAATTTGTAGCAGTTAACGATGGCATTGAGGTATTCGTTTAGTCCATTACTTGCAATAAAAATGAAATAACCTTCATGTTTCAAGTAATCAAAAATTTCTTTGACATGAGGATATAAGGCGCCATTGCCATTATTAATATTTGCAATTAACTTCTCTAGGAAGATCTCGTCCACAATTCGTCTGATTTCATTTGAATGGTTCGGCAATAACGTTTCCCAAACTACTGGTAGAGGAACTCCCATTATTTCACGATATTTTTGGGTTGGAGCTTCACTCGACCATTCATTTAGAGACCTCAAGATAGAAAACGTTTCTTCTAACGATAACTCTAAGATTTTGTTTGTTTGAAATAGTGTTCCATCCATATCGAAAATGACTGCGTCCAGCATGGTTTCTCTCCTATTCAAAAATAAAATAATGAATTATTATACTGTTTTTACGCTGAGTTCTGAGTTCATATAACGTTCCTGTATTCACGAACCCCAAAGGGGTTGTCTGCTGAAATCCCTCTCCGAAATCCATCCGCAGACCAAGGCTCCATCGGAGCCGCTGCTTGAATATGATGTTATACGACGGAATCGCTTCTCGACACGGCTCTCACTACTTGTTTTCTTCTGGTACATATTCGATCAAATCAGACAACTTACAATTAAACGTATCACACAACTTGAAAAGTGTTTCTAATTTGGTTGTTTCTATATTCGTCTCCCTATATAATTTGTTGATTGAGTTACGACTTAAGCCTGATCTCACCATCAATTCTGTTATATCATCTATTCGATGTTCTGCCATGAGTTCTCGTATATTGCACTTGATTACGTTCATCTTTTCCCCTCCATAGTCCATCTTATCTTCCTCATTAGTAATCATCAATAAAAAGCGAAGTTTTAACTCTACAAAGTCAAATATTCACCTTGTAATTAACTTTATGAGGTTATATAATAACTCTATAGAGTTAATCAAAGGAGGAATAGGATATGGTTAATACATTAGAATCGCTAACAGAACCACTGATAAGAATACGTCTAGAATTACTCTATACTGAGCTTTTGGATTGTCATGCGGAATACACTCAGCTTTCTTCTGAGACAGATCAATACTTTAAAACACTTCGTGATGCTTTGCCCGATCAACTTCAACATACGGTTTTTCTTTACGAAGACGCTCAAATTTCTCTTCAATCCATTTTAGAAAGAAGTATCTACATACAAGGTTTTAAAGACGCTCTACAACTCTTTAGTGAATTGCAAAACTCTAGCATTTAGAGGGTTATATGACGCTCTTTTTCTATTATTTTCGATTCTGTCGTACAACGTTCACTGTATTAATGACGCGAGCCGGACTTAGATTGCTACTATCATAGGCCGGCTCGTGTTTCGTCTGAACTTCTTCCATGATTGTACATCGGACGACCAAGGGGCGTAAGCCCCGAATCGTGAATGCGTTTGTTATACGACTGAAATTTGAGTTACAATCAAAATCATCAATCAAACGCCCTATAAATCATATTAAGGATAGTATTTATACCACCCCAATCATGCGGAATGCTTTCCCCCTTTTCAAAATTATCAAGTAATTTGAAATATCCTTGTAGTATTTGTTCTTTATTCAAAATCTCTCCTTGATATTTTTTTAATAACTGATTATATCCTTTCCATTGGACTGGAATTAAGTTTCCATTTCTATCTTTTAACATATCGATTCCAAGATACAATTCAATGCTACATGCTAAGCCATTAATATCGGTTGAAATAATTCCATAAGGTCCGAGTGTTGGGTAGCTTTTTGTAAATTCTAGATCAGGATACGAAACGATTTTTATGTTGTCAGGAATATCAATTTTATTGAGTACAGTACGTGCCTCAAAAGCAGCAGTGTCGTTGTCAAAGACAGCAATAACTTTGTTTCGTAAACCTGAACCAATAAATGCCTTAACGTAACTAACTAGTGAAGAAGCACTTCCTTGTGCGTTTGTAGTGTTAAAATCCATAAACGAGTAGAAATCAACAACCTCGGGGTTTAAAATCCGCATACTACGCTTGAGAATCGAAATATCTGATGATCCTTCTGTTAAAATAATAATTCGTTCATTTCTTATATATGATTCTGCTAGTTCATTTAGTGTTTCTTCACAAATTCTATCATTCGCTTCACACCAACCACCATCAACAAGAGAAGAAAAATCAATTTCGCAGTTATCATCATCACTATATAGTTCTAATAAAGCCCGAAAAACATATCTAATGTCGGAACTAATAAAACCAAAAATAGATTCCCCTTGATAATCCTCGTTCATCATGAAATACTCCATTGGATAGTTTGGTATCACTATTTCATCTTTATAATATAAGTAGTGACTGTAGGGAGAAGTAATTATACCTTTCATTGATTTCAACCAATTGTTGAATGTATATTCTTTGATTTCTATTTCTACGAATTCATCTCCGCATAAATAACTACAGTTTTGCACAGATTCATTATGAGTGATAAATTCTTTTTGCGCTTTATCTAACGTAAAACCCAAAATATCTAAGCGCAATTTAATTTTTTTAACAGTAGATCTGTATTTACAAGACAACCTCTCCTCATTATCTTCATCTATTATTTTTTCTAACTTTTTATCCTCTTCACGATACAGCGTAAGCCAAATGGAATTTATATGATTTTTGCTTAAAGAGAAGTCAAAGCCATTAATACCAATAGATGCGTAACTACCCACAAATAATCCCCCTTTAATTAGTCTTCGTTCTGTCTTATAACGTTCCTGTATTCACAACTCAGCGTAGTGGCCCGCAGCCTGAATATTATGTTATACGACGGAATTGCTTCTCGAATTAACTCTTGTTTCTAAGATCTTAACTACTTATTTGACTCATACTTACAAACATCATTAAAAACACTTAGAGTAAGAAAAGTTAAGGGGTTCTTCTTTACTTGTAAATATTTCTTTAATAAGTCCGTATCAATTTCTTGTTTTTTATCTTTTGTAATTAATCCAAAAACAAAATTAGAATTGGAATAAACTAAATCAAACACATCTCTTTTAGAATACTTAGGCTCCAGTCTTAATGTTTTGATATAATTATTGACTTTCAACTCTCCTGCTCCATCTAATGTTACTTTTTTTTCTGAGAAATCAATACCAAATTTAATAAGTTCCCCAATTTGAACATTGTAAGGTGAATAAATAGGTGCATAATATTTAGTATGCTTTCCATATATACCGTTACAACCATAGCAGGAACTCATTAAATTGTTAGGGTGCATACTAACAAACGGGTAATCTGATTTTGGTATAAAATGTTCAATAACTATGTTCCCATCAGAAATAATTGTATCCGTATCGCAATATGGACATATATAGATATTGTTTTCACCTTTGAAATTCTCATGAAATATCTGCCTTGAAAAGATGCTTGAATGGGAGTCGATCATTCCCCAAACTTTGGCGTTATCAAATAGCTTTTGATAGAATACCTCAATGAAAATATCTTTTAATACCGGGTCTATACTTTCTTTCATTAAATTGAAATCAAAATTATCAAGCTGAGTATTTTGCTTTTTAAAAATTTCGAATTGTTTTCTTAAGTATTTCACTTTTTTTGTATTAACCAGTTCCTCTAAATAACATTTTATATATATTTAATTTTAAATTGATTACATATTTCAAAACAACATAGTAGTTTTTTTTGCTGTGTTTTTGATCAAGAAAATTTTCAAAAGACTGAAATAATTGTTTTTTCGTGGCGTATTCAACTAGAGTAGATAAAAATGGGTAACAGATATTATCTTGAAACAAATTCAATTTTGCTTCATTTTTGAAATTACTAACTTTCCACATTAATCTCACCTAGTTCAATCAATTTTTTAAAAACTATTACCTTTAAAAAAGATTCGCCCATTGCTCCAAAAAATGCTTTCAAAGACGCCGTATCCTCTTCTTTTAATGCTTGAATAACCACTTCTTCAAATCTATTTTCCATTTGCTCATTGTCTATAAGCTTATCTAATATTACTCTCTCATCTGCAAGAAAAGTATTAAACTCAGGTGTCTTTATTTCATCATCTTCCAAAATTCTTATTTGTTCTGAAAATAGGCTATTAATAAAGCTATAATTGTGACTACTTATAAGTAAATGACAATCGTATTCCTTTAATAAAATTGATAGGATAGGTAGTAAATGCTTATTCCACGAATAGTTCAAATGTAATTCTGGCTCTTCAATGATTAAAATGCAATCGTTCTCTATATGTGTTAATAAAAAAAGAGCCGACCAAACAAAAGCTTTTCTCCTGTACTCATATTTTTTATCTTATATTCTTCTCCCTCATTTCGTTTGATAATTACATCATTAAAATACAAATGCTTATGTTTCAAAAGAATATAAATTAACTCCATGATATAATCTTTATGAAAGTGTTCAAAATTAAAAATGACATTGAATCCATCTACGTCCATTTCGTTTCCGAAAACTTCAAAAAATTCTCCTGTGATAAAATCTTCATTGTAAAAGTCACGAAATGCTTTGGGATATTTCTGCTTTATTTTTATTAGATCTTCGAAATACGGAATATCTGATTTCTTTATGAGAAACTTCCCGTAATCTTCTACGTAACAATATCCTAATTCCTCATAAAATCCATCTTGTATATTTTCTACTGATTCGAATTTGTGGAAAATCGGATGTGAGTACCTAGCAAAGATCTTATTCACAAAGCTAATGTTCATTCTTTTTAATATGTAGTTCAATTCTTGATTCTGAAAATACATATTAATAAATTTAAAAATCCCTTCTGAAAAGTCCATTCCGTAAGTATTTTTATAGTAAAGTTTGCTATTTATTTTTAGCAGTCTAGTAGCTAATAGATTGATCGGGTATTCCAGTTCGTATTCACTATCAAAACCAGAAACTATCACTCGTCTAGGTATAAAATCTACTATTTCATGAAACTTCTTAGTTTTTTCAGTATAATCAGAAGGGACTTTTTCCTTATTATAATAATCTTGCCCGTTCCTTCTTCCTCTCTCGGGTAATACAAATGTTCCTTTACCATCTATCCTCATATATACAACTTCCTCATACCTTTGAATACTCACTTGATGATCATTAATTTCATAGTTAAGCTTAAAATCTGTAGGTATTTTAGACTGAGACCGCTCTAAGTTTCTAAAAATATTAGCAATAAGACTTAATATCGTCGTTTTTCCAGTGCCATTTAGGCCTATGAAAGCAGTAATAGTAGCATTTCTATATAGCAGCTTTTCAATCTCACTTTGTGACTCCCAAAAAACAATTTCTTTTCTCTTGAATTTTTTATAATTTTCTATATATAAACTTATTAATTTCATAAATCCTCCTACTAATGAATTCAAGCTTTCACATTAATTTTTATTTATCGGTTTACCTAAATATATCTGCTAATGCTCCAAAAGCAATGGAGATTAAACGTTTTAAAGGTATTTATAACTCCTTATTGAACTGCAAAATCCTAACATTTGAAAAGACTTATCATCCTTTTTTCTATTATTATTGATTCTGTCGTATAACATCATATCTACGAACTTCGTAAACACCTCTCTTATCAATCCATATCCGAACTACATATAATATAACCCATATTAATCCATCTTCGAAGTCACGAACATACTCAAAAAAAGCAGCCCCAGTGCGAACTGCTCCATTCGTTAGAAAAGACTAACCTGTCGGATGCAGTTTAACATTTGGGCTGCTCTTTCTTTGCTCAACTTTACGGATAACCTTCAGTGATCATCCCTGGCCTTCTTCCCTTCACCTAAAACATTTACTTCGCTCCGCTACTCCACACCACGCGCTCGCTCATGGCTTTGTGCTGTGCAATCAGACAGAGTTCTGCCGCTTTGAATGCATGTTCCTGTGTCATGGCTGTCTCGGTGCGATCCAGACAATCGCGAATCAGTTGACCAAAGAACGGATAACCGACCTTGCCCTTCACGCTGTAGCGAAACTCGCCTTCATGGTTTACCAGATAGACCTGATCTCCTTCCGGTTCTCTCGCTACATCGATGTACTTCCGCAGTTCGATATAACCGTCCGTTCCAAGAATAACTGTACGCCCATCCCCCCATGTGCCAAGACCATCCGGTGTGAACCAGTCCACTCGGAAGTAACCGGACGCTCCGTTGTCCCCGATCAGAGAAGCTTCGCCGAAGTCTTCCAATTCCGGGAACTGTGGGTGATTGAAGTTATGCACACGACTGAACCCTACCTCAGCGTCCGTACATGATGCAAACGTCAGAAATTGTTCGATCTGGTGACTCCCGATATCACAGAGAATACCGCCATACTGCTTATGCTTGAAGAACCAATCGGGTCTTCCTGCGGCATTTAAGCGATGCGGGCCTGTGCCCATAACTTGCACTACTTTGCCGATTGCCCCTTGTTCAATGAGCTGTCCCGCATAGATCGCACTTTCTACATGCAGTCGTTCACTGTAATAAACCATATACTTTTTGCCCGTTCGCTTCACTTCTTCTCGTGCAAGCTTTAATTGCTCCAGCGTGGTAAATGGGGCTTTGTCTGTAAAATAATCCTTGCCTGCGGCCAGAACTCTCATACCAAGCGGTGCACGATCTGAAGTGATCGCTGCACTTGCCACCAATAACACCTCATCGTCTGCAAGCACCTCCGCTTCAGATCCAGCGACTTGAGCCTGTGGGAACTGCTTCTGAAATGCCGCTACCTTCGCCGGGTCCGGATCATATACCCACTTGAGGGTAGCTCCAGCATCCAACAATCCCCCAACCATGCCGTAGATGTGTCCATGATCCAGCGCAACAGCAGCAATAGTGAACTCACCCGGACCACATACGACCTCTTTTGTAACACTTTTTGGTGCATAGAACATCCCGTCTTTAGCCATGTCATCCCATCCTTTTTATAAAATGTTGATTACAATGAACTCGTCTTATATAACAAATCGTCTTCATTTAAATGTCTGACTCAAATCAGCAGGTTGACTGCCACTGAATGCCTTGTCTTTCTTCGTCGTTGAACCAGCAATGCATTCCTGCAGATGCTCGTAGAACAGATCCTCATCGATCGGCAGATCCACCCAGTTATCCGTCCAGGTGGACAGCAACATAGCGTTCGACAATGTTAATCCGTGTATCCCATCCTCACCGGGAGCAATGAGTGGTGCGCCTGTACGAATCGAGTCAACCCAGTTACGAATCAGGCCCGGGTGACCCGTTTCCACACCTGTAATCGGAATCTCACATTTCCAGCATTCTGGCTGTCCAAAACCTCCGGTAAACCGCTGATTGAATTCAGGCTCAGATTCCCGAAGTCGCCAGAACGTAAGTTTTCCATCTTCGATCACGATTTTACCCCGGTCTCCGTTGACCTCGAATCGATTGGTACCCGGTGCTTCTCCAGTAGTCGTTACGAAGACACCCGTTGCTCCATTTTCATACTCCACATAAGCTGTTACATCATCTTCCACTTCAATGTTCCGATACTTGCCAAACGAACAGAAAGCACGCATTCGCACCGGCATCATGCCGATGGTCCACTGCCACAGATCCAGTTGATGCGGGTCCTGGTTAATCAGTACACCGCCACCTTCTCCTGCCCAAGTTGCCCGCCAGCCGCCGGAATCATAGTAACTTTGGGATCGATACCAGTTCGTAATAATCCAATTGGTACGCCGTACCTCACCCAGTTCTCCCGAAGCGATCAAGTCTCTCAGTTTAATGTAGAGTGGGTTGGTCCGCTGGTTGTACATCATGGAAAAGACTTTACCGCTGGCTGCGGCCGCTTCATTCATCTTGCGTACCTGTTTCGTATATACACCGGCCGGCTTCTCGATCATGACATGCAAGCCATGCTGGAACGCCTGAATGGCCTGTTCCGGATGATCATAATGCGGCGTTGCAATAATGACTGCATCAATCGTACCCGAAGCCATCATCTGCTCAGCATCCTGCCAATAGGTTACCGTTGCCGGAAGATGACTGGATACCCAGCTCTCCATCTCTCTTCTTACATCACATACAGCGACCAGCTCTGCACCGGGTACTTCTCCAGCTACCAACGTTCTGGCATGTGCTGCTCCCATGTTTCCTATACCAATAACCGCTACTCGTACGATACTCATGACTTCTCCTCCTCGTCCACACGACGCTCAATTTCGGCGAAAACGTCTGCAAAATGCTGTAACATCGCCTTGGAGTCCAAGGCACCACTAAAGTCCTCAATTCCGTAGTATCCGTCATATCCGACGGCTCTCAGATCCCGGAACATCTGTACCCAATCCACCATGCCTTCAGTCAACGGTGTCCATTGACATTTCCAAGGTGTATTCAGAATCATTCCATTGCTCTGTTCAGTCACATTAGCCTTTTGCGTATCATTCGCTCCTGCTTCAAACCACCCGGCATTCTTCACATGCACATGAGCCAGATAAGGGCCCAATAACTCAAGTCCCATCCGATGATTCTCATATCCTTCATGCACCATATTGCCTGGATCGTACAATACACCCACATGCTGCGGGTCGAGCGATTGCACAAGCCGATAGGCCAGCGATGCCGTCGGTGCAATCGTCTGATGATGCGTCTCTACAATCGCCTTGATGTTGTACTGTTTGGCCAAATCCTGTACTTCACTCAGGTAATCAACGGCTTTACGATACAACTCAGGATAACTGGTCTTGCGATCATATCCAGGAACACCTACACGCATCATAGATGCTCCTAAACCAGCCGCAGCCTGAAACGCTTGCTTGGTGGCAGACAGATCTCCACAGTTCAGATACGGTACAAGTGCGATGGATTTTCTACCTTGCCCTAACGCTGCTTCACGAAAACCAGGAACCTGTTCCTCCCAGCGACTCGGATCTACGGAGCATCGATTATTTCTCCAGTAAGAAGGCTCTTCAGATATAGCATCTTCAGGTATTTCACGGAATCTCCACTCAATTCCATCAATCCCCGCTGCAGCCGCAGCCGATGCCAATTCTTCTGCATTCAGATCAGGGGTAGCCACGGTGAATACAGACAGTTTCATCATGATCCATCTCCTTATGTAAACGTATTCATTTTATGTCGTAAAGGCATTGTATCACTCCACTGAACGTCACCATAGGGGAAAACGCCAACAGATGAATGACAGATAACGAACAGAGCACATTCCCCATTCAGAGATAACTTCCAAGAGAATGATGTGATCAAAAATCAAAAAAGACATCCCTGGAACAGATTTGAATTCTGCTCAAAGATGCCTTGTACAATAATCATATATATAAGATGAAATTTAAGGAAAAGGTTCCCTTTCAGTTATCCAGTCGCCACTTCAGTAGCTGGTTCTGGTTCTTGCACTCGTCCAACTTGCAACCAGCGCATATCTCTCTAATCCCGATCAAAGAACACATGTTCAGCCTGTATTTTACCCTGATCTATTGTCATGATGCCAAATGAATATTGCTTCTGAAAACGCCGATCCGTAGGCGACCCCGGATTAAATACCAGCGTGTTGTCGACGGTATGCATCACCGGGATGTGTGAGTGTCCGTAGATCACAGCATCCACATGCTGGCCTGCAAAGGTATGAATTGCATTCTGCTCCGTACCCTTTGATCCCAGATGACCGTGCACAAGACCCAGACGAAGTCCTTCCACCTCAACTATGCGGGAATACCCAAGTTTTTCAGCAATTTCCGAAGGGTCCGTATTACCTGCTACCCCTTCAACCGGTGCATACTCACTAAGCAATGGGTGTACACTCCAATCCGACCAGTCACCAGCATGAAGAATGAGATCGGCACTGGGCAGTACATCAAGGAGCCGCGCAGGTAACTTGCGTGATTTTCGTGATAAATGCGTGTCAGAGATGACGATAATTTTCATATAACACCCCACCTTTCCCTTACGTCTTGTTGCAATCTACTCTGTCTGCAATGGAACAGCTTGCATCTGGGAACTGGAACGTTCCATATCTTCGAGCGTGATCGACGCAAAAAACTGTTCTACCTTAGCCTCGGCAACCTGATACAGATTATTCAGCAGGCTGTCAATATGCAAGCCCACTTCACATTCCGGGTTACAATTGCCGTGAATCGGGAACAATGGACCTTCGTCCTTGGCAGCCTGATAGATCATGGCTAATGTGATTTCACTTGATGGCTTCGCTAAGTAGAAGCCTCTTGTACCAGGAGAGGAGTTCACCAATCCTGCCTTTTTCAGCCCGCCCAGAATACGTCTGACGACCACAGGGTTGGTATTCACGCTACCTGCAATATGTGCAGACGTGATTCGTTCAGGCGCGCTGAGTGACAATAACAACAAACAATGCACACTGACCGAAAAATGAGTACTCATGATTAACCACCTTTATTTGAGCATTTTGCATAAACCCCAAAGAGCGCCTTACAATCAGCAAAATATAGATCGAAATGATTCTATTCGTCTATATCTTGTACCCGCGAGCGATAATAATCGAATTATGCAAGGTGCTATTTAATATGATCCTAGTCATGCTGACGTTATTCAGAGAACAGATCCTTTTCGGGACGTGCTCTGATCTTGAGCTGTCGCACACTGTATTCCAGTTGTTTCACAATATCATCCAGCTGTTTACGATCAATCTTGGTCGGATCTTCCACCGGTTTCGCGGACGACTTGAGATCGCGGATCGTTAACTGCTGTTCTTGCCATTTGTCCATCAGATCTGCAATATTGGCATAGAAACGTTCGTAATCTTTGATGACCAAGTCAAGATAGGCGTCCACCTCATCCGGATCATAACCACGAAGTTTATAATTGAATTGTTTTTCATGAATCGATAACGCATCTAGCTGTACACCCAATTGTTTGAACAATTGTCTTTGTTTATCCAATCTTCGTTTCATATGTTCATCCATATTGACAACCTCCATTATAAGCCAAACCGCAGCTCCCTTTTCCTGTGAAGAACATACGGCATTTTCTCTCTCTATTTTTTATAACACATAATCCGTCAGATATAAAACGATACGACCCTTTTCCTCACGAAAATGATTGCTTTTCATCCAATTCGGGTAAGGACACACTACACCCCACAACGGGAAAGGAGCATGTCCTTATGAGTACCTTAACTAAAGATCAACGTCAAGAACTGAAAAACGCCCTTTTGGAGCAACGTGAAAACTTGCAGCGTCATTTTGAATCCAGCATGGAAGACGGTGCTCCAGTCGAGTCGCTGAAAGATTCAACCGGTGAGCTGTCCTCCTATGATAATCATCCGGCCGATGCCGGTACAGAAACATTTGAACGCAGCCGTGATCTGGCGATCGACGATACATTAACAGACGAATTCAATCAGGTGAACGACGCATTGGAACGTATGGAACAAGGTGCATACGGAACCTGTGTAACGTGCGGAGAAGATATTCCCTTTGAACGACTTGAGGCTATCCCATATACAGCATACTGTATTGACGACACGCCTAACCGGGAGATCAGCAACGATCGGCCCGTTGAAGAAGAGGTAATGACCATGCCACCAAGTGGTGCTGGAGAAGGAAGACAGCAGAGCGCCGGCAAGTTCGACAACGCGGATGCTTGGGAAGCAGTCGAAGAATATGGTACATCCAACTCCCCCGCAACCGCAGCCAAACGTGATGTGAAAGACTATGATGAGAACATGTAACATAATTATGAACTGAAACGGTAAGCGTCAAAATTGAATTTGATTCCATAGGCTGCTCCACCATTAGCCTTCCTTATCACGCATTAAAAAGCCGCCATTGGGCGGCTTTTTCTAGTTTTCTCCAAAACAGTCTCTCACGTTTGCCGTTACTTGCTTCCAGCGATAACGCTGAACCCATGTATTCCGTCCGTTTATTCTTCCGACTCACTACCAGATAATGCGGATTCCTGCCGCTTCGCAACCGAACGAGACGTTTTCGGAGTTGATTTGCCCTTACCGGACGTAGTTTTCTTTTTCTCTTTGGCATCTGTCTTAGACACAGGTATTTTCTCTAAAGGTTTAGAGAGAGCAGAGAATAACTGAAAGACCTCATGTTCCCCTTGTTGATTCTCTTTTGTTGTATAGGGTTCACAGAGTTTGATGATGTTCTTATACAACTGCTCTACTTCCTCACGGGTTGCATACAGCGTGATGTCCGAGAGAAACATCCGATCTTCGTTTTCCGCCTGATGCATGAATCGCTGACGACTCTGTTCGAACATTTCATTTAATAATTTGAGCGTTTCCGAGCGAAACACCTGTTTCAATGGTGAGTTTTCGTTGTCTTCATCTTCGTGACGGAGATGGATCTCTCCGGTGAATGGTTCGTAGTATTTTGCGATAATCCCATTAATCTCACGTGTGGAAACGATCGTCAGCAGACCAATTTTCTCCAGCTTTTTTACATGATAGTGAACTTTGGCTGGCACCTCACCCATCTGGTCGGCGATCTCTTTGACAGTGGATGGTCTACCCTGCTTGTTAAACATATTCATAATCTGTATCCGATACGGATCGGAGTATATTTTAATTTCTTCAATTGTTGAAAGAACCTTGTGCTCCATCCCTGTATCCTCATTTCCGGGGTACCTGTTGTCCATCGATGTCTCTATTATACCGCTGCGTCAGGACTTCGGTCAAAACGAGCCGGAAATGACTTGATACGGAAAATCAGCTAATGATCACATCTGAATATCTTCACAGAGCACTTCGAAAACTTTTGCTAAATAACAACATACCTGCTGACATGGCAAGCATAATACCAAAAATGATAAACAGAACAGGCATGGTCATCCAATCTGCAAGTGCTCCCGAAGCCAGACTACCAAGGGGTGCAACACTCAAGACGAGCATACTCTGAAGGGCATACACTCTACCCAGCATCTCCGAAGGGGTAACTTCCATAAGATAGGTTGCCAGCGGTGTTGTAGCCAGCGGAATCCCCATACCCATCAGTAGACAAAAGGCCGCTGCAACCGGCAGTTGGAAGGAAGTCATATAAGCGGGTAGTGCCGTCATGGCATAACTGAGACCCAACATGACAATACCGCTGATGACCAGCACACTTTTACGATAATTCGCTCCCCTTTGGGTCAACCATACGCCACTGAGCAACATGCCTCCTACCATCAGCCCACTGAGCAGACTTAATCCCCACGCACCTGCATACAGCGTTTCAATTACATAGGGTGTACGGAGAACATTAAACGGCATCAGGCAGAAATTAACGAAGGCAAACAGGATGGAGACAATTAACAATAAGGCATGTGTACGGAGAAAATGAAAAGCTTCCGCCATTTCGGAGAATATACTCCTTTTTTCGGATGGATGAGCATCTATTTCAGATGATGTTTTATCTTTATTGTTAGCGGATGTTGATACTTGAGGATAACCGACTCGGCTCATCATTAAAGCACTTAGCGCAAACAACCCCGCATCAATCAAGATTGTCCAGGCAATGCCTAGTGTAGCAATGAGTGCACCCGCCACTGCAAGTCCTGCGAGTTCTGCCACTCTGGTTGCGGAAGAGGACATGGCATTACCTGAAAGCAGCATCGATTGAGGAAGCAATCGGGGTACACTGGACACTTCGGCAGGAACAGTGAAGCATTCCAGCAAAGAATTCAGAATCGTGATGACAAACAGATGCCAGACTTCGAGTTGCCCCAGTCCGAACAAAAGGGCTGTGATACCCACGAATAACCCGCGACCGGTATTCGTTATCACAATCACTTTTTTGGGAGACATGCGATCAACCAAAGCCCCAGCGAACAGACCCATGAGGATATTGGGCAAGAAATTCACCGCCAGCAGCGTACCCATCAGCACTTTCGAACCGGTCAGAATGTATACCATCCAGCTGTATGCAATCGAATCAATGGAATCCCCAAATCGGGATACAACTTTACTAAGCATAAATTGCATGTACGGTCTGATTCGTATTAACTCACCCATACCTTGCTTGCCAACTGCTGTGCTATCGTTCATGACTTTCCACTCCCTAACGTTAAAATATTTTTCATGTTAATTTTATTTTAACTTAAGTTATGCAGAAATCAATACCTCCGTGAAAATAATTTTAACGACAATTAAGAAAAGTAAAATCTCGCTCTTCTTTCAGATGCTTCGTAATCAACAGCGGACTTTTGGATCCACTTCCTATAACACAAAAAAAACAGACCATATGTGGTCTGTTGGGCTGAACTCGCCGTATTTGAGCTGCCTTCAATGTCTGCCTACTTCTCAACACTCAATTGAAATCCAGACTGTTCAGCCTGTGCCTCCAACATCAAATCGCGTACCCGGCCTGCTTCATTCCCCAGTCGTTCTTCGCTGATTCGGTAGTTGGTCCATTTTAGCTCTAGTGGAAGTTCAATCGTACCCGTCAGGCAATCCCACAATGCGTCAAGATTACCGCCATAAAAATCCGGCAGTTTCAGCTTATTCTTTAATTGCTGATGAAGTTCAGCGCTACTAGCAAAGTCTTCTCCATCCAGAATCACGGTGTTCATAGCTGCTCCTTCCTCTATTTCATGCGTGTAAATGATGCATAGTGATCTGTCGTTTTGTAGATGAGTCCATCATTGGAGTACACAATCCGATCCGAATTACGGAAACCGGAAGTATAGTTGATATCCGCTTCGCGCCATGTACGTCCGCTCGCTGAAGGCAGAAGCCCCTCCCGATTGCCAAATGTATCTCCGCCGATGCTTTTCCCAGGAGCGACGACAGCCAAGTTTCCTTTTGACGCTACCCAGCCGAGTCCTGTTGCCTGTGATTTGGTAATAAAGTTACATGGCAACGTTCCGTTTGCACTCAAATAGTTGGCTACACCCGTAAACGTATTGATGATGGTACATGTTGCAGCAGATGCCTTCTGCTGTGGAGCTGGAGTGAGCTGTGAACCTGTGAAGAAAACGAACGTTAACAACAAAGCCAGTAAAGCGGTTGATAGTAATCTTTTCATTAATCCGGCCTCCCGATCCTTCAAAGTAGATGAACGTTGTCACGATATGCACTTTGCAAGCTGTAACTGTCTAGTTGTGCGTTCTGCTAGATTATAGTAAACAAGTCATCTCATGACTATTTATATCACATCATTTTGGTAGAAATATCAAATTAGGACGTTTACATTGTAAAATATTATAATTATAACATTTTAAGACAGAAAAAAGACTCTCATCCCTGAAGATAGAGTCTACATGTTCTAGTATATTTAATCTGACCTAATCGATCAGCTGTACACGTTGACGAGTTCGAGCCGATTCCAGGCACGCATCAATAACGCGCATGTTTTGAATGGTATTTTCCGGACTGAAAGGTAAGGCTTCTCCTTCAAGCACAGCCGTTGCAAACGTCTCCACCTGAAGCACATAGGAATTCGACACCGATACACGTTCCTCACGGCTGACCGAATCCGTGTGTACAATAATCTGTGGTGGAATATCACTGTTCTCCCAGCCAAACACTTTTGGCAGTTCAATCCGCCCTTCCGTTCCGAGAATCTCCATCTCCGCTCGCCCTGAAGCCCACATGCCACAGTCAAAGGTTAAGGCTACCGAATTCGGAAATTCTAACAGTCCCGACGCCATCATATCCACTCCATCATGCTCGTCCGAGAATAAAGCGTGTACTGTCACCGCTTCCGGTTCCTGTCCCAGATACATCCGGGCTGCCGAGATCGGATACACGCCAAGATCAAATAATGATCCGCCGCCCATCTCTCTTTTGAACCTTACATTTTCCTTGTCATCAGCGGTATTACAGGTAAAGTTACCATGGATGGCTCTGACGATGCCAATCTCCCCACTAGCTATAATCTCTTGCACACGTCTGTGCTTGGGATGATATCGATACATAATCGCTTCTGCAAAAAGAACCCCATGCTGATGACATGCGTCAATCATTTCTACCGATTCAGCTGCATTCAGAGCAGCTGGTTTCTCGCACAACACGTGTTTGCCAGCCTGTGCAGCTTTAATGGTCCATTCTTTGTGCATATGGTTAGGCAAAGGAATATAGACGGCTTCGATATCCGGATCAGCGATGAGCTCTTCGTAACTGCCATACGATCTGGCAATGCCGAGTTCTTCGGCAAGGGTTTCCGCTTTTTCCTTGCTGCGGCTGGCAATCGCCAACACCTCACCACGTTCGGACTGCTGGATCGCCGGAATGACTGCATTTTTGGCAATGGTTGACGTACCGAGTACTCCCCACTGTAACTGTCTATTCATGCTCATCTTCCTTTCGTACCGTAATTGTCCTCTTCTGCCTTGTGTAACATACCGAGACAACGATCCAGATCCGTTTTGACCTGTTTCTTGTATAACTCTGCTTTCTCCGCACCATCATCCGTGAAATGATATAGAACAATTTCCTGAAAATCGACCTTTGGATCATTGCCCTTCAGCTTCTTCGTGCGATAAAATACACCCTGCTGTACCAATTCATGTAATGCCCGATATACCTCGCTCTGGGGTGGTACATAACCGTAGTCTTTGAATTCCTGCTTCATTGCCTCCAGCATCTCGTAACCATATCCCCTGTGCTGTTCAACCATCGTAATCAGATACAGCTTGATAAACGCCCGCTGTGCAATCATAAAAGCCACGTTCATTCCCCTCCTGTCAGAACCTATATATCTCGTATTATAAAACTTATGTTCGGGTTCTGCCATCTTTCTCCGCTTTGACTCACTTTGATACATCTTAAAGAAGGCAAGAAAGAAGTCGTGTAAATACGCGTTAATCTGAGGGAAGCACGGAACAAGGTTTTTATTATGAATTTTTCATGTAATGAAATTTTAATTATTTGTCAAAAGTTTGTTGTTTCAGGAGCTCAGCGATTCGTGTGATCGAATTTTTAATAATAAGACTGTGCAAAGGCTGTAATATCTGTGCTCCTGAATCCTGTGTTCCTATACTCTCGTACACCTGTACACTCCTGTAGAGCTGTGATTCTGTTATGAATTTTTCATATGTTGATGTATTCATTTATTGCGGACAGACTTTGGTACGGTTCCCACAATCCATTTGCCCCAGCTTAAGCGAGAGATGAGCCATGTCAGTACACAGGATAATGTGAGAGCCAACAACCAGGTGATGATCATGCGAACGACAGGGTTCCAACCCATAGCGACATAAAACAGTTCATCCGGAATATAGCTATACCGGAGCATCAACATATGCATCAGATATCCGCCATACGATACACCACCAATCCATCCCAGCAATCGTGTAACCCTGAGGTTATGGAGTTTGCCAGCCAACTGGTACATGACCATGATCGAAGCAATCAGAAAAAGTGCCATATCAGGGCGGATCAGGCTGACCGTGTAAAATGTAATTTTGATTCCCTCCGGCTTCTGAAACTCCAGCATTAATAAATATGTAAACCGAAGATCCAAAACGATAAACACCGTCCAGTATACCCAGCGTAACCGATGAACCCATTCATTCCAGTGCTGGACGGATAACCCCGCGGCTGCACCAAGCACAAAATAAATAAAGAAATAGAGGAAATTTCGGTCTGCATACGTTGTAAAAGCATCTGTCAGTAACGGGATATTCAGCCATTCCATGAACTTGGCGATGTTTCTTAATTGATCTGCAAGCACCAGATACACCACACCAGAAATCAATAATGCGATCATGCGCCCCTTGGCCTCATATCGGTTATATACATAACGAATGGCACGCAAGAAGAGCGGAAATAACAGATAAAACTGGATTAGCATAATGATGTACCAAAAGTGTGATGTCGTTTTGCCAGTAATCAGCTTCAGGCCAAGGTCTGGAATGTCATTCCATCCAAATCCGGTCCAGCCTCGCGGTGCAAGTGTAAAGTATATGAGTGACCAGATGAGATAAGGAACGATGACGTCGGTTACTCTTTTTCTCATGAACTGGCCATAATGCAGCTTGTCTCCCGTGTTATAAAACAACACCATACCTGTTATGAATATGAACAAAGGGACTGCAAATTTGGAGAGCATCAGCAGTATAGCCAATAACACGCCATCCTCCAGTCTCGTTTCCGGTACAAGGGAGTAATGTGCGATGGAGTGCTGGAGAACCACTGCTGCAAAGGCTATTCCCCTCAAGCTCTCAATTTCTGTAATACGTTCTCTGCGAGACATACATTCAGCCGTCCTTTCTTGGTTTTGCGATAAAAACAAAGTACAATGAAGCCGTAGATCTGATGAACGGAGTGATTCATATTTCTTTAACTGACAAGGACTTAACCACTATCGACTCCAAGTATGTCCAACAACATCTGGCTAACGAGCGAACTTTTCTGGCATGGGTACGCACCGGTATTGCCATGGCAGGCATCGGTTTTCTTGCTGCCGGATTTGGCTTCAATTCCTCGGCTTATGACCGTCTTGCGCACATTGCCGTGATTATCACAGGTATCACTTCTCTGATTGGCGGTATATCCATCATTTTATATTCGGCAGCGGCCTATCATCGGAAGCGTACACAAATCAATGAACAAACGTTTCAGGCGTCGACCGGATTAATCCGGTTTCTTACCATGATGCTACTGGTGATTGGACTCGCTTTGGCTATTCTGCTGTATGTATTGTTATTCCCTGCTTGACTGGGTAAAAAAACCACCATCATTTTATTATGCACAACTATAACACAGGGGCAAAAGCCGGCTTCCCTTGAGGAAACCGGCTAATGACCATCTTGTCGATCATATATGTCATTTTATTTACAGGAAAGTATTATTACCCAATCGAGCTGCCTTGCTTTGGGCTTCCAATCTGCGTTCTTCCATGTCCAGATCCGGACGTTCAGCAGGCACATCTCCTCGATGAGCTGCTTCGGCTCTGTCCCGGTTAATCTGGCTGTTGCCGCTGAACACATCGTACACATCGGAGTCCCGGTCCGTAGAATCTACGAGTAGCAGGATTTTGCCATTCTGTACATACTCCTCATACTGTCTGGCATCCTCTTCCGGAATACCAAGACCTACCAGTCCACCCACCAGTCCACCAGCTCCCGCACCCACAGCTGCACCGGTAAATGCTGCTGCGATAGGGCCTGCAGCCAAAATGGGTCCTATGCCGGGTATGGCCAGTGCACCGATCCCTGCCAGCAGACCGGCTACGCCACCAAGTACACCACCTGTTGCTGCACCCGCAGCCACGCCTTCAGGGGCTTTTGTACCTGTCTCTTCCCGAATCGCCTTCAGTTCATCGCGGTCTTGCGTAACCACGGATATTTCGTCTGAAGTGAATCCTTGTGCTTTCAGACCCTCGATAGCCTGCGATGCTTCACGTTCTGTATTAAACACACCTACGATTTTCTTCTGCATAGTGAATTCCTCCTCATCTTATTGAGTGGTTCGCTATGTTATTACCCGCCCTGTTTTCTTTCAAACGCTTGCAAGTCAATATACTAATTTGACAAGACGAAATAATTCATCATTTCCCCCGTGGTTTGGCTCGATTAGTCGCGACTGCTTCAAGTGGATTATCCGGCCAGTAGTGCTTCGGATAACGGCCTTTCAGATCTTTTTTGACCTCAAAGTATGTCTCTCGCCAGAAATTAGCCAAATCACGTGTAACCTGTACAGGTCGCTGGGCTGGTGACAACAGGTGGATGGTCAACGGAACTCGCCCTCCAGCTATACGTGGCGTCTCCTGTTGTCCAAACATCTCCTGTAGTCTTACTGCCAGGGTTGGGTCTTCCGGACGGCTGTAGTCGACGGGAATACGGGAACCACTGGGCACCTGTATATGCGTCGGAGCTTCATCGTCCAGTTGTTGTCGTTGCGTCCAGCTCAGGCCACCAAGTAATACATCTTGCATCGACAATCTCTTGAGGTCGGCTGCCGAACGCATGCCTGTCAGATAAGGTGTCAGATGTTCTGCCAACTCTTCGGTCAGATCATCTTCGATCAGGTCAGGCCACTCGGGAAGATGGAGATGCAGGAATCGCAGCCTGTCCGCAAGTTGTCTGGATGTTTTTGTCCAGGGCAGACAATCCAGCCCTTCCATTCGTATTCCGGTTAATAGTGCTTCCAGCACCTGATCTTCAGGCGGCTGTGCAATACTGCTCTCTTTAATCACAAGGGCTCCAATACGAAGTCTCTTATGTGCCCGCACGCTGCGGGTATTGGAATCCCAGGCGACTTGCACTTCATTGTGCAGCAGGTGCTGACCTGCCTGCAATAATGTCTGCTCCTGCAACGGCGCAGCCAGCAGGATGCGCGCATCTGCACCCTGGTCGTCTGCCTCGGCTGCGACCAGATACGCTGAACGGCTCAGCGATTCTGTCGCTGCGAGCCGTACGCCGCGGCCGCTGCTTAGCAGATAGCGGCCGTCCTCCCGGCGCTGCCCGATCCGGTCCGGATAGGCGAAGGACAGCAGCAATCCGCAGCTGTCCTCATCCGGCCGCACCGGATCGGTCGCCGGGCCGAGCGCCGAGCGCAGCTGGCGGCTCTCCTGGAGCATGCGCCGCACGGCCGCGCCGTCTGCGACAGCCGCTGCCGCTTGCGGCATGCCGCTGCTGTCGGCGGTCAGCAGCGCTTCTACGCGCGGGCGGAGGTCTGTGCCCGCGCCTGCACTGCCACTGCTGCGGAGGCCGGCAGGCTCCTGCAGCAGTGCCGCCAGCATGCTGGCGTAGCTGGCCAGCCCAAGCTCCGCCGCGCGGAGCAGCATGCTGGCCAGTCGCGGATGCACGCCAAGCGTGTTCATCCGCCGCCCGAAGGGCGTGATGCGGCCTGCGTCGTCCAGGCCGCCCAGCTGGCGCAGCAGTGCCTGTGCCTGGCCGTAGGCGGCATCAGGCGGGGTGTCCAGCCATTGCAGCTCTGCTGGGGACTGGACACCCCAGACGGCAAGCTCCAGCGCCAGCGGCGCAAGATCCGCAGAAGTGATCTCCGGGCGAGCTGCCTCAGGCAGCCCCCCGTGAACCTCTTCGCTCCATAGCCGGTAACACACCCCCGGGGCGATTCGCCCTGCACGACCCCGCCGTTGATCGGCTGACGCCTTGGACACCGGCAGGGTGACAAGCCGACTCATGCCCGTGCGCGGCGAGAATGCCGATGCACGACTCAACCCTGCATCCACCACAATCTTAACTCCAGCGAGTGTAAGACTGGATTCCGCAATGGAGGTGGAGAGCACAATTTTGCGCGAGCCCTCAGTGGCTGGTCGTATGGCCTCATCCTGTTGTTCCACCGGCATACTGCCATACAGGGAATGAACTTTCACATGTTCAGGAAGAGAACCCTTCAATAACTCCCGCTCTGTACGGTGTATCTCTCTTGCGCCAGGAAGGAAAACAAGCACGTCCCCCTCCTGTTCGGCTAATGCCCTGGTCACCGTCTGAGCCGTGAATTGTTCCAGTGGCATGGCTGTTGGTCTCGGTACATATCGTGTTTCCACTGGAAACGTGCGTCCCGGACAATGAATTGATTTTGTACCTTCGCCAAGCAATGCACAGACGGGAACAGGATCAAGGGTCGCCGACATCACCAGCAGTTTCAGATCTGGACGTAACATCGCTCGGGATTCCAATGCAAGGGCCAAGCCCAAGTCCCCGTGTAGATGCCGCTCATGGAATTCATCAAATATAATCATCGCTGTATCCTCAAGACCCTGGTCCTGCTGCAACATCCGGGTCAATACCCCTTCCGTCACAACTTCAATACGTGTCGCCTGACTCACCCGTGTATCCATGCGTACTCGATATCCTACGGTCTGCCCCGCTTTTTCCCCAAGCGAAGCCGCCAGTCTCGATGCAGCCGAACGCGCGGCCAGCCTTCGGGGTTCCAGCATAATGATTTTCCGTCCCGCAACCCACGGCTCCTCCAGCAAAGCCAGCGGTACAACAGTCGTTTTTCCCGCCCCCGGCTCTGCAACTAACACACCTGTATCTTGATCCCGAAATAACTGTCTTAGCTCCGGAATAATCTCTTGTATCGGTAACTCTATATGCATATGATCGCTCCCAATGAATGTACCCTACTGCTCTTCAGTAACTCTATTCGAATGTTAGCATTATAACAAAAAAAGCCGTTCCAGAGGAACGACTATCCAAGACGCACTAATTTTTAGCATCAAGAAATTTACGCAACATACCTAATTAGCTGAGCAGTGATTCAGCACCATCAATGACAATCTCTGCTCCGGTAATATGTCTGGATTCAGACGAAGCGAGGAAGCTTACCAGATCCGCAACATGTTCCGGCTGACCCGGTCCATCTGCAAGTGGCTGCTGGCCTTCCGGGAACTCCATTGGAATAATGATCTGTTGCAGATCATCCGTTTTGACCGTACTTTGATCGATATTCGTTGCAATTGCTCCCGGACAGATCACATTTACACGTATCTTGAACTTCGCCAGCTCAAGCGCAGCCATCTTGGCAAAAGCAACCTGCCCCGCCTTGGACGTGCTGTATGCCGACATACCGAAGCTTGAGAAGCGTTGATTGCCGTTAATCGAACTCGTAATGATAATACTGCCGCCACCCCGTTTTTTCAAGTGAGGCAATGCATATTTAATGGTGAAAAATGTGCCATTCAGGTTGGTTGTAATAATCTGCTGCCAATCTTCAACCTGAATCTCTTCAATGGGTGCCGATACTCCGTTAATGCCCGCATTGGCAAAAACAATATCCAAACCGCCGAATAACTCCACGGTTTCAAGCACTGCTTTTTCCACACGTGCCGGGTCGGAAATGTCTACATCGAATGCTCTTGCCGCACCTGGGTGCACCGCATTAATCTCTGCTTCCGTTTCCGAGATCCGCTCATTCACCAGATCAAACAGTGCAACTTGTGCACCTTCCTTGGCCAGTTTGACCGCAGTGGCCTTCCCAATACCGGAGCCTGCTCCGGTAATAATCGCTACCTTGCCTTGGAACCGTGACTTGCCGTTATGTTGTGTCATTATCCATTCCACTCCTTCGATTTAGCAATTATGTAAGAATGTACGTTCAAGCTCATCGTTAAAGTCAATTCTTCACAAGATTACCCAAAAAGAGTGTCTTTTAAATCAACACCAGCAAGTTTTTTCACAATTGATCTAAACCAATATCACAGCATCATCAGGATCGCTCCACAACTTATATCCGGTATTCACCATTCCAACTCAATGAAAGCGGCATCATCTTCAAGACCGCCAGTATGTGTAGCATCCAGCAGAACCTGAATGTGCTCATCGGGGACGTAGGCCTGGATAGCATCCAGATCGTTCAATCCATCCGTATATAACTGAAGGCGCAGTGAATCGTTAGCGGACCCTTTCGTCTCGTAGATGTGCGGCTTACCACCGACAGGTCCTTCAAGTGTAGACCAACGCTCATTCGTTTTGCAGTGAACCTGAAACAATTCAGACTGTTCCTGGCCATTACGCCACAGGCGAATACGTGAATCTCCTTGCCACGCAAGCCACACACGACTTTTGCGACCGCCTCCCGTAAGCTCAATCCGTCCACACACATACATGGCCTGACTGCCCCGACTTCGCTTTTCCATCAACACTTCACGTAGCAACAGAGGGGAACTTTCCAGTGGCTGTAATTTCTCCAGTTGCTTAGATGCAGGAAGGGTCAGATCATGAAGAAGACGCTCAACGCCCTCTTTCGTCGGCTGTTGCGTCGTTTCCAGCCAATCCAGCAAAGCATTCCCCAGAAAACGTGCTGCAAAATCTCCCAGGTAACTCATGCCTACCCCATCACACAATACAAAATTGCAGACATTTCCTTTCATACGTACCGCAGCAAAGTCCTGTCCGGTATCTCCCTGATTTACCGTCTCAGCCGCTCGGCCATAACCATACCTGCACTTGAATGTGCCTTGATAGCGGGTTAGTGGCTGTTCTCCGGTCTGCAAACTAACATAGCGAAAGTTGCCATGCCGTTGCTCGGCATGGCCTCCCTTATCTCCAGCGGACAATGTTGCCAATCGCATTGCTCTCATGATTCCCCTCCTATCTCACAGGCGTAGCAGCGGACATCTGGAAGCCGATCGATACCAATTCCGCACAGGTACCTGGCAACATCATGAGTGCACCAGGTGCAAGTAAATAATCAGCTTCAACAAGCATTTCCCGATAACTTTCGGGCAGGACGGATGACATGTTACGCAGCTTCTCTCCATGTTCATCCTGCAGATTCGTTTCCGGAGAGATTCCCTTCCATCTCCGAGGTTCAGCAATCGGCCCTTCCAGCAGATGATCGGATATAAAAATATTCTCGACCAGCACATTCCCGTCAGGCACACTCATGCCCATGATTCTTTTGGCAATGGGCTCGGGATCTTCACCGGTGGCTACCCCATCGGTCATATGGCACACAAGTGGTGCAGGACAATCCTGCATATTCGGAATTTCGGCCTGTAGAATCTTTTCCGCCTGCAGGAACGCCTTCGCAGAATCCGAAAACCGTCTCGGTGTCAGGTCAGGCAAAGAACCGACTGCAGCGATCTCATCAATACCTTTAATTCCGTTCAACAAGTCATATACATCATCACTATATGCTAATATCGCTATGCGATAGCGAGGTGTCAGACGATTTCCCTTCGTGGACCGAAACACCATTTGGCGGATTGCAAGTGATAGTGCATCATAGACAACGTCAATCCGCCGACGATTTTCCAGAACCATATTCATGGAGGCGCTAATATCAATTAAATAAATAATAAGTGCGGGTGTACGCTGTGATGCTTGAATCGTGTAGTTCATCTAGGGTGAGTCACCTCCATCGTTCACATTAATTTATAAGTTGGGCAACGTGTAGCTGTTGTTGCTCAGGAATTTGTTAATGGCACTCATTCGAGCCGCCACTTTGCCGACTCCTTTGAAATAAGCAGCATCGGTATTATATAGATTTTTGAAATCACGGGCATACGATTCCGCATTTTCAATTTTTCTGCCTATTTGGGCATTATACGTCTTATTGTAATGAGCAATCAGCGTGACCACATTCTCGGCACGTTTCTTCTTGAGCGCAGCTTTCTGAGCGATCTCCTGCTGACGTTTAACTTCAGCTGCCGCTTTACGCTCTGCTTCTTGTTTGGCAAGCTTGGCATCATTCTCTTTTTTCCAGACCAGATAAGCTTCATATTTTGCCTGTTTATCGTACTTCTCCTGTTGTGCTTTCTTGGCGGCTTCTTTCTTCTGCTGTTCCTGCTTCACTAGATAGGCCTCATATTTCGCCTGCTTGTCATACTTGGCCTGTAATGCCTTGAGTTCTTCTTCTTTTTTCTTCGCTTCAGCTTCCTTTTGCTTGGCTTCAGCGAGCTTTTTCTTTTCCTCTGCGTCCAGTTTTGCAGCATCGGCAGCCTTTTGCTTTTCTTGCTCTTCCTGCTGTTTGAGCGCTGCCGCCTTCGCAGCTTCAGCCTCTTCTGCAGCCTTGACCTCGGCCAGTCGTGTAGCTTCCAGTTGTTCTTTCTGCTTCACCTCTGCCTGATCCGCGAGTATTTTGACCGTTGGCACGGTTCCTGCCAGCAATACAATAAGCACAGCGGAAGAGATCATGAACTTTTTGGATCTGTAGAAAGGGACCGGTACAGGCTTACTTGTATCCTCTTTTGGATGGAGCTTGGCATCCAGTTCCTTGATTGCAGCCTCTACTTCCATCTGCATTGCACTGTTATGCGGAATGAAATGATACAGCGAACGATACACTTCCAGTGCAGCAGCCGGCTTGTCTTCATCCTCAAGGGCTCTTGCTTGCAGGAATAAACGGTTCACAACCGCTTCCTGATCAGGAGAATGTTGTGTTTGAGCGTTGTTCCCCTCTTGAGCATTCGCCGTTTCACTTGCTGGTTCTGAGTTTTTTTTCAGATTACCATGAACAGCTTCTGGCTGATCAGCACTCTTTTCTTCTGATATCGCAGCTGCCGCCGCATGCGCCTGATGGACGTCTACCGCCGCCAGTGCGACATACCACTCACCAAAAGTTGGACAACTGCTCAGATCGTGACTTTCCCAGGCGCGAATAAACAGATCGGAAAGTTTCGAACCCCAACGCTTCTCCAGTGACTCCCGCATTGCATAATAGCGTTCACTCACCGTTTGCATTTCATGTTGGTCAAAATAGCTTTCTCCCCAAGCTTTCTCTACAATAGCCGGGTCTGACCAGCTTAACATCTCAGCAATAATAACGGCTCCGGCAAATCGGTCAGCATACGAACTCCACAAACCGCTGTGCACTGTTCGGTGGGCCGCATAACCGGGTGACCCGGCAAGCAGGGCATCCGGACGATCCATCTTGGAACCGTACATCTGCTCGACATCCACGAGTTCTACCGCAGACGTCTTCCCCAGGTTCTCCACTTCGGAAAAAAACGGAATCATTACATTGGGTGCGGACATATCGCAATGAGCCAATCCACGTTGCTCCATCGCCGACCCCGTTCCGGCAAGCGCTCTGGCCAGCTTCAGGCTCTCTTCTGCCGTCAACTGTCTTTGATCACTGATCACGTCGAACCAGGTCTGACCTTGCACCCATGGCATCAATACCGCATATAACAGATCGGGATGTTTTCCAATGAGCGCTCCGTTTCTTTCCGGAGTGAGCACATCACGCTTGCATACCTGCAAACCTGGCAGTTCACTATAGGACTCCATATGCTCAGACTGATATACCATAGCCGGAATACGGAATTTAGGAAAAAATACTTTTAGTGCTTTGGCCCCATGAATGGAACCATTACGGGGTATCAATTGATAAACAATCCCCTGCCTTCCGGCTTGGGCATAAGCCAGACCCGGCGCAGCCGGATGTTGCCCAATCGTATAGGCAATGTCGTTAATCACCACTTCATCCCCGGGATTTGGTTGAAAAGACATGCTTATCCCTCTCTCTGTCCTAGTGTCATAGTTGCAACAAAAACCGGGTGTTGTGACAACGCCCGGTTTTTGCTGTAGTTGTACATCTTCAGCTTGCTACCCACCTATAATCCAGGGCGAATTCAGACTTCAACTCGGCCTGATCTATGTAAAGCAGATTAACGAGCTTGGTCAGCTGTACGGAATTTGTTAGCAATAGCTGTAAGTTCAGCGCTGATGCTGTTCAGCGTTTGAACGAATGATTGCATTTGTTTGCTAGCTTCTTGGAACTCCTGGAAGAAGCGTTGTTTTGTCATACCTTCCCATTGTCCTTCCATGCTTGTGATGGATTGAGTCAATGTAGATACGATTTGCTGACTTTGCTCACCGCTTTGTTTAAATTGGTTGGAAACTTGATCAAGCTGCTCTGGGGTAACTAAAATACGTCCTGCCATTGGTAAATTCCTCCTTGGTTTGTGCAATTAATTTTTTACTTGTTCAAATTGTACTATACCAGGATCGATCCGACAAAAGCCGAAGGACCTACTCCTATTTACCCCATTTTCAGCACTTGAAACTTCTCCTAACAGCCTATTTACAAAAAAAATTCACTTTCTGCTGTCCATTTATTCTCCCTGATCAGGAGACCACAGGCTCGGTTCCTCTTCTTCCCCGAAAGGAAGGATCTGTGAATCTCCATGCTACAGGCTCAGGCTGCATGGCCTGCACCAGTGTAGCCGGGGAGCCATCAGGCGGCGCGGCATCCTGTACACGATATACGGCCGCCATTGCGGAAAGGGGATCGGATACAGCTACAGTTGCAGAATGTGCAGGCATGATTTCTCCTGTACGATTGTTCTGAAGAACATTCAGCATATTGACCGCATTACCATAGGCTGTGTTCACATGACTCAGCACGGAACGATACTCCATGTCTGCCTGCTGGAATAACAACGCTTTGCGTCCCAGCTGTACGCTCAACTCCATCAAACGACGAAGCGCATCCTCGCCCAGTCGTTTACTGTGATTCCATTCACTCATCACCGCTGCGCGGGATTCAACCTCCCACTCCAGCGAATGAATTGCCTGATCCAACACTGTCATCTTTTGCTGTATTTGCTCCGCTGCATACTGAATCTGCCTGCTCAGTGCCCGAAGCACATCCGGTTCCACACGAATGCGCATTTACCATCACCTTTCCTCTTCCCCTGCAGGCTGTTTAAGCCAGTCCAGCAGCATCTCGTGAAACTGTTCTCTAGTCGTCAGTGCTGCAACAAGCCAATCATCTGAAGCGGCGGTGCTCATCCGGAACAACCAGTTGGAGACCGCACTTGCAGCAAATGCTGCCGACTGCGACTTCCACCCGTCTTCATTCCATACAAGCAACCGAAGCTCCCCATCTGACTCCTTACCCACCAGACAGCGTGCCAGCGCAAGTGACCCCTCAGGATCACTTGTTTCCTGTGCGAGTTCATCTGCTACGGTCTGTACCTTGCTGTTTTCCAGTTCATTCATAACATCATAAAACTTTTTCTTGGAGCACATTAATGCCGGTTTCTCCGCAGGAGAATGGCCGCTCCATTTCATCCGCTCAATCAGGACATCAATGGCCTCACGAACACTCCCCAGATCGCTAAGCCGGAACGAGTCCGGTACATCGGCAACACGGGAAACTTCAACGACCCGCTCATCCGTGCAATGTATATAACTCTCGTATGACTTGCCGTTGATCGTGTAGCGAATCCAGCAAGCTCTGTCGGACAGTCCGGCAATGGCTACTCTGGAGAAAATGGTCGGTGTCATGATCAGCTCATCCGTCTCCTGATCCTGAATCAGATATCCTTTGTCAAGCAGGGAGGTCTTGACACGCTCCCACTCCATCGCGATATCCTCCGCCATATAGCCCCGAAACGGATCTTCCACACCAAGCAGTCGGTCTGAACCGAGAATACCGGCCAGGAAAAAAAGTTCTTTGGTTTGCAACGTGACTACCTTTTGCTTAGAATCATGAACCGTCAACATTATGAGCCACCTCCCCTCAAACTACAACATGCCATCGGTCACGAATTTCAGAAATCCAATCGGTCATTTTCCAGCTGTCATCACATGGTACTGCACCTTTAACCCTGGAATATTTACGTTTTACATAATAACCTTGACCCGGAGGCAGTACCTTCAGCCCACCTGAACTACCTCCAGATTCCGAATAAGGTATACGGAAGAACGAGAGATCGTTAGGGTCTAAAGTCCCGAACAGCATTCCGCTCTGGGAAGCCTTCACATCCGTTACCCAGTCAGAACCGAAGGTCGGGAAGTCTGCCGGAACCCCGGACAGAATCACGTGAACACCACGGTCCCTTCCTTGACGAACAATCGCTCCCAATTGATCTTTTACATTAAAATCGTTTAGCTGCTTGGACAAGGTGTCCGCATCGTCGATGACGAGCACAAGTTCCGGTCCACCGGAAATCTCGCCTCTTTTCAGAACTTCATCGTACAACTGTTGAATCACAGGTGCAAGCTGTTCTTCTCGAGGTACATGTCCACGGACATGGGGCAAACTGCTGATTTCTCCCAGCCCACCTGCACCATAACGCATATCTATCGTGTATATTTGCACATCTTCCGGAGAAGCATGATAAGCCAGTGATAACATCCAGGTCAACAAAAATGTCGTTTTGCCGCCTTCCATTGGACTCGTCACCATGAAATGCGGACCTTCACGCAGATTAAGCTGGAACGGTTCCAGATCGTCCGTAAGCAGTCCTACAGGTACGGTTACAGAGGAAGTATCCCAAGCCTGACCATATGACCCTGTCCGTATGAGTAGATCCTTAAGTTTGATCTCTTCCGGAAGGGGAGCAATCTGTGGTGCTTCTTCCCCTGTCCAGCCTTGCCGAATCTCAGCGATCGTCCGGCGCAGTGCCGAGGAACGCTTGCCCTCATCCACCCCAGAAGAAGGTAATGCCGCCTGGAACATCAACGGTGGCACCTGTCCTTTAACCAGACCTCTACCTGGCGGAAGTTGGTTTGGTGCCTTGGAAGGTCTTCCCACGGCATAATAATAATCACTTGGATCGGATAATTCAAATGAAACCGCATTGGGAATGTTACTTCTGAATTTCTCAAATACATCCGTTACCCGATTGGCAGTAAGCACAAATGTGATGCCTAGACTGCCGCCTTCACGCAGGATCGTCTCCAGAAGTTCATTTTCTTCCGGGTAGGCATTACGGAATGAAAGATAACCGTCGATAACCACCACAATCTGCGGGACGGCCGCATGAGCTGTCCGACGGTAGGCCGAAATCGTTTTAACTCCCGCCTCCGAGATGATATCTTTGCGTTGTGCTAACAGCTTGAGAATATAGCGGAATAACCGTTTGATCCGGTCTTCCTCCTCAGCCATCATCACGCCACCGATCTGAGGAAGTGCTGCAAAATCCTTCATCATGCGTCCCATATCGATAATGTACCCATGCCAAGGTTCAGTTCTGTGGGAACGTGCCAGGGACATCAGCAAGGTTTGAACAAATGTTGTTTTTCCGAGCCCCGGCATGCCGTACACGACCAGATGGCCTTGATCCACAGGCAGTTCAAGCGGCTGCTGGCGTTGATTAGGGAGGTCATCCAGCAATCCAACCAGTGGTTTCAGACCACTGGCGCCGCCATCAAGCAGCAAATCGCGATTCTCTTCTTCCTGCCAGTCTTGAAGAGATTCCCATTCCAGCGTCTCTGGTAAAGGCGGCAACCATGGTCCTGGCAAACGGCGAATACCTGCATCTGCTGCAGCCTGCGCTACATAGTCAATAAAGACCTGGAGCTGTTTCGGAACATCTTCCCCTTTGAGAACGGCTCTGCGCTCTCCGGTTAACAGAGGTTCCCGCTTACCGTTCAGGCGCACTTCCATGACAGGTAATACGGTCGTTGCGTCCTCCTGCTGGTTATACGGCGCACCACTCCAGGCGAATTGCATCTCTTCAAATACTTCATCACTACCGACCTGAAAATATCCACGCCCCGGCTTCGTAATCCAGGCAGCATTTGGGATCTTGATCATGTCCCTGCTATCTCCCTCACTCTGTACGCGAAGGCAGATCCGGAAACGGGAATTACTCCATATTTTATCGTCCACAACGCCGGCTGGCTTTTGGGTTGCCAAGATAAGGTGAACCCCCAGTGTCCGGCCAATGGCCGCGATACTGATCAATTCATCCATGAACTCCGGCTGATCCCGCTTCAATTGAGCAAACTCATCAATGATAATGACCAGATGCGGGAGCGGCTGTTCATGTCTGGAACGCAAAATCTTGTAATATTCATCAATGTGCTGGAGGTTTCCCGCATCATTTAATATTTTTTGCCTTCTGACCAGTTCGGCACGAAGTGAGATATTCGCCCGCTCGATCAGATTTCCATCCAGATTGGTGATCGTCCCCACCACATGAGGCAGATCGACAAATGTATTGGACATCCCGCCACCTTTATAGTCAATCAGCATGAAGGCCAGATCATGTGGATGGAATTCGGCAGCCAGTGAGGCTACGATGGACTGGATGACTTCACTCTTACCTGAACCGGTTGTACCTGCAATCAGGCCATGGGGACCATGACCCTGACGTTCAATTTTGTCATGCAAGTTAATGGCAATTTTCTTGCCGCCAGCTCTTACACCCATTGGTACGGGCAGGGTGTCAGGATATCTCGTCTGTCCCCACCTGGACACCACATCCAGATCTTCCACACGTGATGTGCTCAGCATATCGAATAACGGAAGTACTTGCGGGATATCCGAAGCAGATGAACGCTTTAACCGGATCGGTGACATATAACGGGAAAGCGCCTCTGCCATCTCCTTCGAGATCACATCAGGCTTGTACGTTTGTTGAATAACATCCGCATCTTCCGTTTTTTTGATATACACCCCTTTACCTTTGGAGGCATCCATAATCAACTGACAATGCATCGGTAGAGACTCCTTGCGATTAGCCAGTATGATGGTGCATACATCAATCTCCTGAGCTGACTCCAGCAGTAGCGGAAGCAACGGTTCTTCTTCAATTAATTGCGTATCGGAGAGAATCACAACGTAACACGGCGTTTGTACACTTTTCTTGTAACGGTCTTCCTTATTGTTACGGCGCCGGTTCAACACGGAAAACAAGCTGTCCGCCAATTGATGCGCACCGCTGTGCCTGTCGGCCATATAGCGTTGTCCCTGGTCTTCATCCCAGATATGGGGCATCCAGCGAAGCCAATCCCATTCCTTGCTGTCCTTCTCTTCATAGAATGCAGCGAGCTTGAGTTCATCAGGCGAATGCCTTACTGTCAGCTGCGAGATGATGACTCGCAGGGAAGCAAGCACTTCCTCCCGATCACCGACCAGTCCCATAACCTTCGATTGGAACAGAGGTAATGTAATCGAAGCATCCGGTACCGTCTGGAATTCGGCCGCAAGTTCATGGGCCGCCTCGATGAGCTCATCCTTTTCGTAGCCATCAATACGCGGAACCTGCAGTTTGATTCGGAATGGAATCTCTCCGGTACCGATGCGCACCTGAAGGAAGTCATCGTCCTCTGGTGAACGTTCCCACAAGGAACTGTTCCGGTTCTTCACCACTTGAAGACACACACCCGGATCACCATGAATTTCGTACAGGCTCTTTACTTGCTCCGCCTGAGCTTCCTTCAGTTCTTCCCGGTGTTTGTCCAGTTGAGCAAGGTACATGATTTTGCGTTCTTCCAATTTTTTGCGATATGATTTCTTGTTGCTCAGATACACGAAGAATGGAATGGTGTAAGAAGTAAGCATCATCATGACCGTCATCATCTGAAACATCATATAATTGCTGTTGTTCATTTTGCCGGTCATATTGATATATACGTAGAAACCAATGCTGACCATGGTCATCATGATCGGCACAATAATGGATATCATGGAAAACGTGGGTTTGCTCGGTTCTGTTGGAGGCCTGAGTATTTCGAGTCCTTCTTCCTTGAGAACCGGTGTCATTCTTGGAGAACGCTGATATAACACATTCACGAAGAGAAGACCTCCTTTAGTTCGTTCAATAGAATGTATACGTTCAAAAGCCCTATTCGTTGCTGTCCTGCTGAAACAATAAACGTCTTCCATATACAGGCGCTTCTTCCGAAGTCGTTGAAAAAGCCCGTTGGACACGTACGCAACTGCCTTGCCTCAGTCCTGTTTCCATTAACTGCTGTGCGTTCTGCGGAGAGAACCACAGACCTTCCGGAAACTTGGCTTCAAGGATGTACTGAATGCCGTCTCCCGGTGCCTGTCCAAAAATCCGAACGCCGAGTAATGTCTTCAAATGTTCAATGGTACATTCGTCCGGAACATCGATGTCGAACCATTCGCCTTCCTCGCGGCCGGAATACACGGTAAGAATCATCCGAATCCCTCCCATGGTCTCATATGTAAATTGTCCTAATGTCAGATTAAATCAAAAAAAAGAGAATGAATCGTTATATCAACCCTATTTTCTTACATAAACACCCTGTTTGCAATGTACCTCCTGTAATTTTGTTACATATGGCCCACGTATATATTAAAATATCGTACATTTGACTCAGAACTTTTGTGGCAGGTATGCATTTAAATATTGCGAGGATGCGAAACTTTTTGTTTTTGTTCCATTTAAATGGGAATCAGTTCAGTTTTTCAGGACTATTATTGCTTCGCCCACAATCCAATTGTGAACACTTTTCAAACACTACCCACCTTTATGTTTTCATAAGCTGATTTTAAGGTAATTTTAAGCATTGGAATTTAATATTACCTGTATGAAATAACTCCCGTGAGGTGATTTCAAGTGAGAACCCTAATAACCTTTCAAAACAAATCAATCCCTGTATATTTTAATCAAGAAAACAAACAGCCTATGCAGAAGACATTAAGATTGCTTAGCAGTGCTCTGGAGCATAAAATTAGCAACGGTAAACGCGCCATTCAAAAATGTCTGCATTCTTTGATTAGTATTGAGATTGTTAACGGAGAAGCTATTCTCCACAGTCGAAGTGAAAATGACTCCCTTGCTTTATCGTTATATTAAAAGGAGTCATCCAAGCCACAAGACATGAAAAAGGAAGCTGTCGCTAAAGACAAGCTTCCTTTTTTGAGGTGTATACACGTTAACAACAGATTAAGATCACTATCGGTCATCATTTAATGCAGTTTGCTTAGGACATAGGCGGCATCATGTTCTTTCGCACTCTCGGCTTTACGAATACGAATGACAAACAGCCGAACCAAATTGGCACGTGTATGTTCTTCCTGACAGGTATTCAGTTTCCTCAGAATAAAGCGGTCAATGGACATGAATTCCGGGGCCCCTTTGTCATTGGATTTACGGATCAATTCTTCCGTGTATCCATAAATAACCAGATAGCGACAGCCCCAAACAGCTTTTCCGCTCTTATGTTAAGCGGTATTTTTCTGAGGTGTAAAATCGTGCAAAAAGCCCTTCCCTTCAAGCTGGAGACGGACTTCTGCATGATTTGTCGAACTTTTTGCAGGCCCATTCTAATCATTCATAAATGCCCTGCTAGTTCACCCTTTTTCGACTTATTTCACTTCCGGATATCCCCAATATGCCAAACGTACAGCTTCCTGCTCACCATGAGCCTTCATGATCACTTATCTATGTCTTTCTTATGGGAAGAGCCCCACGTTGCAATAACTTCTCCCGTATAAGGGTTGATATTCTCCATTGTTTTCTCGCCGGAGCCCTCTATCCATTGCCCATTAATATATTGTTTCGTCCATGTTGTATGTTCGGTGTCCATTAAAGTCATTGAATACGCCTCCTGATCAAGATTGAATGTCACACCTGCAAAATGGTGTAATACTTCATTAACCTTGTTCAGAATTACGCAAACGTGTAGACCTGAATTAACCTTCCATTCCTTAAACTTAAAAAACAATGCAATCCACAGTATTCTGCCGTCCCATACACATCACTCATCTGTCAGGCAGATTCTTCTCTCCAAAGAGGCTCATATCTTTCCAACCATAGCCAACTTCGATCAGATCTTGACCGCCGATGCGGATGGACTGTGTATGAACTGGAGTGCCTCCCATCTTTTCATAGAAGCGGCAAGCTGAATTACGCTCCAAAGCCCATATGATCAAACTTTTCATACTATTATGGGTTCGCAGATGATTAACGACATGTGTGGCCAGTTGCTGACCTATTCCCGTTTGTTGCACTTCCTTCAGCAAATATATGGCGTACAACTCTCCATCATACAAACATTTGCCTTCACGTTCCTTACCCCCACAAGCAAATCCGACAATGTTCCCATCACGCTGTTCAGCTACTACCAGGATCTGATCCTTTTCGCCAGAGCGAATCGTCTTTTCCCATTGGGACAATCTTGACTCTGTAGTCAAATGATCCAAAAAATCGTCGGGCACAATTCCGCGATACGTTGTTTTCCAACTCTCCGTATGTACATGGGCTATTCCCTGCGCATCCCCTTCACGCGCCTGCCTGATCTGCATGGCTATCACTCGCTTTCTCTCGTAACTGCCGTTGCTTTACCATATTATATGTTCTTCTTTCTTTAATTCCAAATTCATCCACTTCAGTCCCTCTTATAGAGGTTGTTCAAAAAGCCCGCTTTTGATTACGAAGGATGCCTAACGGCATCATCAGCATCGAATATGGAATTCAGCCGAAATGTCCGTTGCTCACGTAGTTTTCCCTACGCTCTGCTACTCCATTTCTAGCTTCATCCCATCTTCTCGGTACTGAAAACCAGTCTTTTTGAACACGCACTTATAAAGTAAAATCCGGCCCTAAGGCCGGATCGTTACTCTAGTCCCTACAGAAACCTTGGAAGACAGATCCAGCACATCCGAGTTGTACATGCGTATACAACCACGGGAGACGGATTTGCCAATGGACCAAGGCTCATTGGTTCCATGTATGCCATAATGGGGTGCAGACAGTCCCATCCACAAGACTCCAAATGGCCCTCCTGGATTCGATTGTTTGTTAATAATAGTGAACTCCCCGCTCGGAGTCTGTGTGAGCATCTTACCGGTTGCCACAGGATAGCCCTTAATCACCTGATTGCCATCCAGAAGATATAACATGTGGTCAGACAGATCCACAATGATCCTGTAATCTGGCATAATGACATCCCTCCTGACCTATCTTATGCAAGATACTGGATGATGCCCGCCTGATTTCAGACTTCTTCCCACTCTTTCACACTACGGGAGTGCTTGGGTTTACGACTACTGGCCGGTTTGCTGGAGGCTGTGCGCCTTCTCGTTGCCACCTCTTCTTTACGTTGTTGATATTGCAATTCCTTCTGCATTTTCAGATAATTGCTCAGCCGTTTTTCATCCAATGAGCCATTCTGGGTGGCCTCTTTCACTGCACATCCCGCTTCCCGTGTATGACTGCAATCCAAAAATCTGCACGTGGCAGCGAGCTCTTCAATTTCTCCAAACGCATGCGAAAGTCCGTCATTGCCTTCATCCCAGAGATTAAGCTCACGCATTCCCGGAGTATCGATCAATACCGCTCCCTGCGGAAGAACAAACATCTCTCGATGTGTTGTCGTATGTCTTCCACGACTGTCTCCCTCACGGACGGATTGGGTAAGTTGTACATCCTCCCCCATCATCCAGTTCACCAGCGTGGACTTGCCACTGCCTGAAGAACCTGTCAGCGCAACAGTCAACCCTGGCTGTAGATATCTTTCAAGTAGAGATTTACCTTGGCCCTCCACAGCGGATATCGCCAGCACTTCGACGCCTGGAGCAACCCCCTCTACACTTCGGATCTGTTCCTCCACATTGGCGCACAGATCACTTTTGCTCAGAACAATGACTGGCCTTACACCACCATTCCAAGCCATCATCACGTACCTTTCGAGCCGTCTAAGGTTGAAGTCATGATTAAGCGCAGCTACGATCAGCAGTGTATCTACGTTGGCGGCAATTAATTGTTCCTTCGTCACCGAGCCTGCCGCCTGTCTCGATACCCTGCTCCGACGTGGCACCAGATTGTGAATAATTGCTTCTTCACCTACCTGACCTGTAATCGCCACCCAATCTCCAACCGCTGGTACCAAGCTGGTCTCCAGACTATCATGACGCATTCGGCCCGAAATTCTTCCCCAGCATTCGCCCTCTTCTGTAATCAAACGTTGCAGATGTCCATGGTCTGCGATAATTCTGGCTGGCTTTCTCTCCTGATCTTCCATTCCTGCCTCTTGCCACAGTTCCTGCCACTTTGCAGACCAGCCGTACTTCTCAATATGATTATTTAAAATAAAAATTCCTCCCAAAATAAGTTGTTTACTTCGTTCAAGCCGAGTGAACAATCATCTCCGGTTCAGATCAAAACAAAAAAACCACGAGCAGAAATACACCCGCGGCAATAAATAGTTAGCCGAACCAAGGATCGTCCCTTTTCGTAGATATACCGGATAGAATACTTAACAACCCGCTATAAGCAATTCAGGAACACCCTTTTTCGGCAAACAAAAAAGCCACGGGTGCGTCACCCGTGGCTTCATCTGAGCATGTTACGATACTTCACGTTACAATGGATACTGCTATCCAGCTAACGCAAAATTACATGCTTTGATCCGTTCCGGAGACGCTGTTCATATTCAAATTAACGTATACTGCATTTAAGTTTGTCATAAACAATCGCCTCCCTTGTAGAATTATCCATTATGTTACACACTACGCTTTGCAGTTGTCAAGCCCGAAACTATTTTTACCCGTCTATTCTATTTGACCTGATCCCAACGTGTCCACATTTCCTTCGGATTCAGTTCATAGATCTCCTCTTCCCGATACATGAACTGATGCATGATAAATTCCCGCCGAATGGTCGCAAAATCCTCATGATACTGCTGTATAAATGTGTTGATTTCTTTCTCCGTGTACTTCCGACCGAATTCAAGCTGCTCCACCAGATGCCCAAGTACAATCAGCTTCTTCTTGTATTGAGCTGGAATCTGACGCAATCGTCCATCTTTGGAGAAAAAATTTCTCATAACCGATGCTTTCAACGTTTCGTTCACATCACTCATATCCGTTACCTCCTCTCGCTTGAAGATAAAATCAACCGAAGCCTGTGCATTTTCGTGGATAAACGAAGGATTGAGTGTGAAATACACTGTATTTTTCTCCCGTCTTTCCTTGATCAACGCTGCCTCTCTAAGCTTGGATGCATGATGTGTAACGGTTGGTTGTGACAGATTTAGCCGCTCGGCAAGTGCCTGCCCATGCAGCTCACCCTGGGCCAACAACAGCAGCATGCGGAGCCGGGTCGGGTCAGCCAACGCTTTATGATAAGCCACAATTTTCTCCAGCTGCATCATTGTTCATCTCGCTTTCATTTAGATAAATATCTAATTTGATATTAGTCTTTTCTTCTCTGCACGTCAACTCCTTTGGGTTCAAGTAAGCCCGTCTGAGTTAAACTCACGCTTGAACTGGCATTGGCCCGTTATTTACGGTAGGATTATATTGCTTGAAATAAGGAGCCATTCCTGTAATGAAGTAATTTGAGCTTTGAATGAAAAATGCGCCTTTAGTATACTGGGAATCGTTGTTCCGACCAAAGAACAATACCCACATACGAAAAGAGGCGCACAAATGAAGTATAAGATGAAACAGAAACAGAATCAACGTATTACGCGAATTACAGAAGATACGCTAGTCATTGGAGCAGACATTGCCAAAAAGATTCACGTAGCTAGAGCGGTAGATTTCCGTGGCATTGAATTAGGAAAAGACTGCGTGTTCTACAACGATCAGGAAGGGTTAACTAGGCTAGTAACATGGATGAAAGAACTTCAGGAGGTTCATCTGAAAACGGACATTGTTTTCGGAATCGAGCCTACCGGGCACTACTGGTTTCCGCTAGCCGCTTTTCTGGAAGCTCGAGATATCAAGATCGTCATTGTGAACCCGCATCACGTAAACAAGAGCAAGGAACTTGAGGATAACTCGCCGACGAAGAGTGACTATAAGGATGCCAAAGTCATTGCAGATCTCATTCGAAACGGGAAGTACTCGGAGCCCAAATTGCCGGCGATGGAATATGCCGAACTACGCATCCTCATGAATTTCCGTGAGAAGGTTATGGTGAGTTTAAACCAAGTCAAGGCGCGTGTGCATAACTGGTTCGACCGCTATTTTCCAGAGTATTTGAGCGTGTTTAAAGATTGGGAAGGCAAAACTTCCTTGATGACAATACGCCAGTTTCCGACACCGGAAGAGATCGTCTCTACAGGCGCCAGAGGCGTTCTCGCACACTGGAAAACGGAAGTGAAGCGTGGAGTCGGTATTAAGAGAGCGGAAAAGCTCTTTGCGACAGCCGGGATATCCATCGGGCTTACCGAAGGGTTACGAGCTGCGAGACTGGAGCTTCTGAGCTTGCTCGACCAGTATGAGCTTTTCTCTAAACAGGTGGAAACGACCATGAAACAGGTCATGGACATCTTGAGTGAGATACCGGGAACGACGCAGATGTTAAGTATCCCAGGCGTTGGCGCGGTTACCGTTGCAGGATTTCTGGCTGAGGTTGGCGATCTGAGTCATTACGACCACGGGCAACAAATCATCCGGTTGGCGGGCTTGAATCTAAAAGAAAATAGTTCTGGTAAGCGTAAGGGTAAAACTGGCATTACCAAGCGTGGACGATCTCGACTAAGAGCCCTATTGTTCCGTTGCGTCATGCCAATGGTAGCTAAGAATGAGGAGTTCAAGGCCCTTCACAAGTATTTCACAACACGAAGTCAAAATCCGCTGAAGAAAAAACAGTCGCTAATCGCGCTCTGCGGCAAACTGATACGCGTCCTGCACACGCTGGGGACGAAGGAAATAGAGTACAACGCAAACGAAGTTCTTGGTCCTGTACGACAAGCGCAGTTACAACAGATTGCAGCTTAGTTCAAAGAATCAATAGCCTGAAATCTCGACTCGTTCACAGATGTATAACGAGACAATTGAAGCACCGGAGAAGCCGAAGAATACCATTCCATAAGGGCAACGACCCCGTTTAGGAGCAAGAATCGGCCTCCACCCCTTGGCAGGTAGAACGAAGGAATGTAAGGGCAATGACCCCGCGTGACATGGGAGGGTGAACCCCGAGGGAGATGTGGAGATCCACTGTGCGATCATAAGCATGACCACAGTTTGGATAAAAAATGGAGTCCAAGCTCTGTTCCCGTCACCGGTCATTACAGCAAAATCTGGTTCTGAACCAATATTCCTCCATCAAGCCAAGATGTCGAAGTTGTAAATCTACGAATGGACGAGAAAACAGGCGAAAACATTACTTTATAGTGGGAGGATTAAGAACATGGAAGATGTCATTATTATCGGCGGAGGCCCATGTGGTCTGTCTGCTGCCATTGAATGCGAGCGGCTGGGACTGTCCGCTGTGATTGTTGAGAAATACAATATCGTCCAATCTATTTATCTGTATCCAACCCATATGCAGTTTTTCAGCACAGCCGAGCTGCTTGAGATCGGAAACGTTCCGTTCAGCACACCAAATGATAAACCGTTTCGTTATGAAGCACTCGCCTATTATCGCAGGGTAGCCGAACATTTTGGCCTGCGTGTTCATAACTATGAGGAAGCCCGTGAAATTAAACGCAAGGATGATGGCACGTTTGAGGTACATACGCTCAATCGACGCGGGGAGGCCATCGTACATGTTGGACGCAATGTAGTTGTAGCTACCGGTTATTTTGATCATCCTAACTATCTGGGCATCCCTGGAGAAGACAAAGATAAAGTAACCCACTACTTCCGGGAAGCCCACCCTTATACGCGCACACGTGTCGCCATTATTGGCGGAAGCAACTCAGCCGTGGACGCGGCTATGGAACTGGTTCGTGTCGGAGCACATATCGATATGGTTTATCGCGGCAGTGGTCTGTCCGAACATATTAAACCGTGGGTACGTCCGCTATTCGAGAGCATGGTGACGAAAGGCCGTATCACACTGCACCTGGAATCACGCGTGAATGAAATATTGGATGATTCGATTCGTCTGATACACACGGATGGCTCCACTCGTGAACTGGATAATGACTTTGTACTGGCAATGACCGGTTTCCGTCCAGATCGTCAACTACTCACGTCGGTAGGTGTGGAGATGTCTGATGATATGGATAAACCTCTATATGACGCACAAACGATGGAAAGCAGCGTACCTGGTGTATATGTAGGTGGAGTCATTGCTTCGGGGCGTAATGCCAATGAAGTCTTTATTGAATCCGGACGCTGGCATGGACGGTACATTGCGGAACATATCGTTAGCAAACAACGCGGTCAGACTGAAGGGAAATGAAAACCATGGACATGACTTCCCTGCTGTTGCTCGTGTTTGCGGCCCTTGGGATTATTAGCAGCAACACACCTGTTACCGTAGCGATGGTATTTCTGTTGTTGCTACGCGTCCTGAACCTGAATCAGGCATTTCCATGGCTTGAAAAATACGGACTTACACTGGGCATTATCATTCTGACCATTGGCGTAATGGCACCTCTTGCCAGTGGCAAGATGAGTCTGCAGACGATCGGCGAGTCTTTCCTGCACTGGAAATCACTGCTCGCCATTGGCGTAGGATTACTGGTGGCATATCTCGGAGGACGTGGCGCTACGCTGATGGGTACACAGCCAACTGTCGTTGCAGGGCTGTTAATCGGAACGGTACTTGGCGTTGCCTTGTTCAAGGGTGTACCTGTCGGGCCATTGATTGCGGCGGGAATTTTATCATTGCTACTGGGCAAATCCTGATTCAAGTTGTGAAGGTCGTGACCTGACATGCTATGCAGATTGGCTGTATTTCCCACCGTTGTGTGATATACTTCTATTCATGCAAATTATGTACACGAGTCTACAGCAGAATAATCCATATTAGAGGTTGTTCAAAAAATCCGCTTTTGATTACGAAGGATGCCTAGAGGCATCATCAGCATCGAATATGGTATTCAGCCGAAATGTCCGTTGCTCACGTAGTTTTCCCTACGCTCCGCTACTCCATTTCTAGCTTCATCCCATCTTCTCGGTACTGAAAACCGTCCTATTTGAACACGTACTATTATGGTTATGCTGTTGCATGAAATTATAGATTCACTTTGCAACTATTAATGGCGCAGGAGGATTAAGGAACCATGTCACGTCAGTTTATTACAGAAGCCGTGATGGTGGCCATTTACGGTCAATTGCTCGCGCCGCCCGCGCCTGTTGAATATATTGTTCCTTATACCACCATCCTTGAGCTATATGAATTCCAGACCAGTCCTGATCCCATGATGGATAACCCGGCAGATGACCAGCATGTGAAGTCCAAAATCAATGAAATGATTTCTTATTTCGAGGAACCGCTGAATAAGAAAAAAATAGAGCGTGCGTTACTTGTTCCGTGGGCCAAAAGCCCTTCCATTTTATTTGGTGACCAAGTATCCATTGCCATTATCAATGCAATAGATACGGCACAGTACGGGGAGTATTTCGATCCCATTGAAACAGAACTGCTGCTGACATCTCAGCGCCTGAGTATACCGATTCTCACCGATCAGGTTGAACTGATCGCACGCATAATTGAGTCCGAATCACCTGTACAGGTATTTGATATTGATGATTTTGATTTTGCGATGGATGATGAACCACTGGATCAGGTGTAATTCATGCTCTGAGCACGTGAATCGGATTATAAAAAAATGACCTTGTCACCCACTTTATCGTGGATTCCAAGGTCATTTTTTGCGTCAACACTTATTTTATTCCGCAATATCCTGCGCTAACAGAATTCGGCTAATCTCATTCAGAGGTGGTAACGACTTCAGCGCAAAAAACTTCAGACCCGCATCACTATTTACACGCGACTCCACAAAATCATCCTGAATGATCACTGTCCGAAACAAGGCGATGACATAATACTCTTCATCTCCGCTTGAATGCAAATACCGAAGATCAGGCCCCGAATACAGACCCTCCAGTGTCATGGTATCAGCAGTCCAACCTGTCTCTTCCCATAACTCCCGATGTGCGGCATCTTCAATCGCCTCACCCGGCCGCATCTCACCGGCTGGCAACCGCCAATGACCATGTTCAGCGTGCTGAATCAGCAGCAATTCACCTTGTTCGTTCTCAGCCCGCACCGCCGCTTTTACAACAATATGAGAGCGTTTTGCGATATACTGGGCCAAATCTCGGGCTGGCAGATTCACTGCTTATCCCCTCCTCCTACTCGGAAGCCGGTGGCGACCTGTGATTCATCTATTGCTTAACAGAATACTTCAAAGATTAAACTTCGGTATAACGATACTCGATATCCTGACCTTCATCAACGATATCCACATGCAGTTGGTGCCCTTTCAGATACCAATAATCGTGATCTTCCATAAAGAATTGGATACCTGACACTTCGGTTTGATCCGCAGGATGTCTTGGTTTTTCCACTGCAATGCCGAGCGAAAATCCAGGATGAAGACCTCCGCCAGAGCTATAACGGGCAAAAAATCGGATGCTGTCTCCCTCGTTCAAATTCAGTTCTTCCTTGTACCAGCGAGCAGCTTGATCGGATACATGTATGGTACTCATTTGGTGTCAGCTCCTTCTGTATATATATGTTCCATCATATCTCGACAGGGACTTGAATACAAACCCGAGAGAGCATATGAAGACAAATTAAGTTGTGAAAAATGTTTGACAGATTGTAAAAGCTGGTGTTAAGATGCAAACATACGAGGTCTACATTGGTTTTATTTCCAAAAAAAGAAAGGGTGATTACGGTGTTTAACAAACATATGATAGGTCAATTCAGCACACAACTAAATACCGGAGCACACCCGAAATCAGTATTCCGTTCATAAGTCGGCATTACAGGCGATCTTTCATTAAAACCTCTGTGATGTTTACTCACAATCGAACTTATATATGGTGGCGGCTCTGTTCTCGGAGCCATGCTGCCGTATGATTATATGAAGACATACCGCCTGCGTGCGGTATGTCTTTTTTTGTGGGTACATTTCGGCATACATGAACGGAATCTGCATTTCACGGACATCGAAAGGAAGGGATAACACTTGTTCTCTGTACTTAAAAACCTGGCCTGGTTCTTCCGGCTGGAACGCAAACGATACCTGACCGGTGTCATCTTGCTTATTCTGGTGGGCATTGCCGAACTGCTGCCTCCCCGTCTTCTTGGCAATGCCATCGACGAGATTGTGCGCGGTTCCATTACAGGCACCTCACTTACCCGTTATATCTTGCTTATTCTGGGAACGGTCATCATTATCTATCTGGTTACATACGTTTGGATGCACAAACTGTTCGGTGGTGCCAACCTGGTGGAACGGCTGCTTCGTTCACGTTTTATGGACCACTTGTTACGGATGACTCCTCCCTTTTTTGAGAAAAACAGAACAGGAGATCTGATGGCTCGGGCCACCAATGATCTTCGTTCCATTGCTACAACCGCAGGCTTCGGCATGCTGACCTTAACAGACTCTACGGCCTTTCTGGCCACCGTATTATTCGCCATGGGTTTTCTCGTCAGCTGGAAACTGACCCTGGCGGCAATCCTGCCATTACCTTTTATCGCCATTGCCATGATGATCTATGGTAAAGCTGTACATCAACGTTACACCCTGGCACAGGATGCATTCGGAGATATGAATGACCAGGTGCTGGAATCCATCGCCGGTATCCGTGTCGTACGTGCCTATGTGCAGGAACGTCTGGACGAGAAACGGTTCGCCGACGTGACCGAAGATGTGTATCGTAAAAACCTGGCTGTTGCCAGAATGGATGCCCTATTCGAACCCACCATCCGCCTCTTCGTTGGACTCAGTTATGTAATTGCACTTGCCTACGGTATTTATCTTGTATTTCATAATGAAATTACCCTGGGAGATCTCGTATCGTTCAATATGTACCTGGGGATGATGATCTGGCCAATGTTTGCCATCGGCGAATTGATTAACCTGATGCAGCGTGGTAGCGCCTCACTAGATCGGGTCAACGAGACTTTATCGGTAGAACCTGCTGTACAAGATGTGGAGCAACCTGCTCACGTTACGAATCCGGAAGAAATTGCGATGCAGAATGTTACATTCCGTTATCCCAGCTCCACTGTCGACAATCTCAGTCATATCAGCTTTTCGCTGCGACGGGGTCAAACATTGGGTGTTGTGGGTCGTACGGGTAGCGGTAAGTCTACTTTGCTCAAACAACTGCTTCATGAATACCCTGTCGGTTCAGGCACATTAAGCATCTCGGGGCATCCGATTCAGGATATCGCCAAAGATGACTTGCACAGCTGGATCGGGTACGTACCACAGGAACAAGTTCTGTTCTCCAAATCAGTTCGTCAGAACATTCAATTTGGTAAACCTGGTGCCAGTGATGAAGTCATCATGGAAGCCATTCGTACCGCCGCGTTTGACGGGGATCTGGGAACCTTGTCCGATGGACTCGATACACTCGTTGGTGAAAAAGGAATCTCTCTGTCCGGTGGACAGAAACAACGGGTATCGCTGGCGCGTGCCTTTATCGCGAGTCCTGATATTCTGATCCTCGATGATGCCTTATCTGCTGTCGATGCACGTACTGAAGCCAAAATTATTGAAAATATACGCAACAAACGCTCGGGAAAAACCACGCTGATCTCAACACATCGCTTGTCCGCTATCGAACATGCTGACCGAATCATCGTACTGGAGCACGGGAAAATTACGGAAGAAGGCACTCACCAGGAACTGTTAGCCATGAACGGCTGGTACCGTGAACAGTATGAACGGCAACAGGTCGAGTCCAATCTGTCCACGTAGGAGGTCAATTCATTGAAGTCTAATACAGGCAAAAGGCTGCTTGATTACGCCTTGAAAGCCAAAGGAACATTTATCGCTGCATTAATTATGCTTACCATTGGTGTTGCGGCCGAGCTTGCCGGGCCATTCATCGCCAAATCCATGATCGACAATCACTTGCTCGCGATTGAGCAGCCTTTCTATGAGACGACAGCTTCAGATGAAGCCGCAGTCTACAACGGTAAGAACTACAAACGCGAAGGTTTGTTCGAACCGGGTGAAAACAAAGGTTCCGAAGTGCGGGTATTACAAGCCGGCAGAAGTTTTTATTTTGTAAACGAACCGGTAAGCGCACCTGACGGGGACCGCACATATGCGGATGGAACCCTCACGGTTACACGTGCAGGTGAAGTGACAGGCCAATATGCGGCAACCCCCCTGTCCGCAGGTGAACTGTTTGCTTTTTACAAACCGGAGATGCCCAGCATCTATCAATTAATTGTGTATTACATGATCTTCCTCGTGATCTCGGTCATTATGGAGTTTGGTAAAACATTCTGGCTGCAGTCCTCGGCCAACAAGGTCATTCAAAGACTGCGTAACGATGTGTATGCCCATATTCAGCGACTGCCGGTGCACTTTTTTGATAACCTGCCCGCAGGTAAAGTTGTATCTCGGGTCACAAACGATACAGAAGCCGTCAAGGATCTGTTCGTTGCCGTTCTTTCGAACTTTTTCTCAGGAATCATCACGATTACAGGTGTGTATGTCGCACTCTTCCTGCTTGATGTTCGCCTTGGACTGATCTCGTTATTCGTTGTGCCGATGCTCATTACATGGATTGTGCTCTATCGCAAATTCGCCACTCGTTACAACACGATCATTCGATCACGACTGAGTGAGATCAATGCAATCATTAACGAGTCCATTCAGGGGATGTCCATTATCCGCGTATTCCGCCATCAGAAACAAACCAAACAGGAATTCGAAGATCTGAATGATGACTATATGAAGCACCAGAACAAAATGCTGAATCTGAATGCCTTCACCTCACACAACCTGGTTAACGTATTACGGAATATCGCTTTTGCCGTTGTCCTGTGGTACTTCGGTTCAAGCGTGCTGGATGGCACAAGTATTATTTCACTTGGTGTTTTATATGCCTTCGTCGATGTTCTGGGCCGCTTGTTCCAGCCGATCACCGGCATGGTGAATCAGCTCGCCAACCTGGACTCCTCCCTCGTATCCGCTGGACGCGTCTTTGAGCTGATGGATGAAAAGGGAGAACCTGTAACCGATGGCTCCATGCCAAGGTACAAGGGGAATGTCGTATTTGACGATGTATCTTTTGCTTATAAAAAGGATTACGTGCTTAACAATATCTCGTTTAAAGCATCCCAAGGTCAGACGGTGGCGCTGGTCGGTCACACCGGTTCGGGTAAAAGCTCAATCATCAACCTGCTGTTCCGGTTCTATGATCCGCAAAAAGGCAAGATCACGATCGACGGTCAGAACGTCAAGGATCTGCCTAAACAGTGGATTCGCGAGCATATGGGGATTGTATTGCAGGACCCGTATCTGTTCACAGGCACCATTGCTTCCAACGTCAGTCTTGGCGATGAGAAGATCTCCCGTGAACGAATTGAACAGGCGCTGCGTGATGTAGGCGCCCAGCGCATACTGGCTCATTTGCCTCAAGGCTTTGACGAACCTGTCATCGAAAAAGGAAGCACATTGTCTGCTGGACAGCGTCAGTTGATCTCCTTTGCTCGTGCACTGGCGTTTGATCCAGCCATCCTTATTCTGGATGAAGCGACTGCCAATATTGATACGGAAACGGAAGCTCTGATTCAGAACGCACTCGAAGTCCTCAAAAAAGGACGTACTACCTTCATCATCGCTCACCGTCTGTCCACCATTCGTTCGGCAGATCAGATTCTGGTTCTGCATCGCGGTCGTATCGTAGAGCAAGGTGCGTATGATGAACTGATGGAGCTTAAAGGGCGCTATTATAAGATGTATCAGCTTCAGCAAGGTGCGCAAGCAGCAGCGGTCGCAACTCTCGAGAATCCGTCAGGTAATTCCGTTCCAACCTCAACCTCCTTTGCCGGAGGCAATGCATAACAGAGTAAAACAGAAAGCTCTTTAAGTAACCAATACTCGACGGCAACACAAAAAACGATCTACACAGCTACCTCAGGGTTTGCGGTGTAGATCGTTTTTTTGTATTTTCATCTGGAGGCATGTTCCGTTACTGTTTATTTCGTCCAGACAAAAAAACAATCCGCGTGCAACCTCATGGCTGCTGCGGATTGTCTATCCATCCTTTGATCGTATATCCCATGTACATCACGGTCTCCCTTGCGAGAAAAGGAAACTTGCTGCGCCAGGTTCGATAAGCCGTTGTTGGTGTCGGAGATGATACGGCATCCATACCCAGTCCGGCAGCCAGCTTCATGGCCCGTTTCATATGTAACGGATCACTCACAATCGTATAGGTTTGATAACCGGCCTGTTCACCAATTGGAATTGAATTGACCAGATTCTCCTCGGTAATTCTGGATTTGGTCTCTATGCGAATGTCCGCAGGATCTACTCCATGTGCGATGGCATACTTCTGACCAACTTCAGCTTCCGTATGTTCTCCATCACCACTTGATCCACCTGTGAAAAGCAAATTACGAACTGTACCTTGACGGTATAATTCAATCCCGTGTTCGATACGTTCACGAAATACAGGTGAAGGGTTATCCCCCTCCACGGCTGCACCCAGAATGATTGCTGCGTCTGATATCCTGGATGAATCCTCATCCGTATATGCCGATATACGTATTGCCGTAACCACAGTCCATAGGATTCCAACCAATACTACAGCCAGAACCATAATTAATATCCAGCGTTTCGTTATCCGTTTGCTTGTCATTCATCCTCTTCCAAAGCCCTTGCTTGCATACTCTCGGTATGCATACGCTCCAGCGTTTGCAGAGCTGCTGCGGATTCGGCATCCAGACCAAGCTCTGCAATCCAGGCACCCGTATATTGCTGAAGACGGATCTCCAGCTCCTGTGCACGGTCTTTGAAATCCTCCAATTCCCTAATCATGCGTGAGCGTCCTTCCAGACTAAATGTCTCATGAATTCGTTCTTTGAAATAATGATGTACGATACGGTTACGTTGCTGCCATAATTCATTCAATTGGCGAGTCTCTTCCTCAGAGAATGTAAAATGATGGCGCACTTCGTGAATGAGTTGCCCTAGTGAACTGCTCATTTTTCGTTCGTACAGATCTTCCAGATCCTCTTCAGACACAGCCTTACCCTGAGACAATTTCATTAATAAAATCAGATTGACCAGCTGCTGTTCAAGCGCCTGCCCGTAGTACACTGCCAATCCGTAATAGGCAAACAATTCCCTGGAGTGTTCGCTGTCCAGCATGTCACCATTCTGGATGTCTGTATTTTGCATATGCGAGCGCCCCCTTCAACCGTACAATGTTATCCATTCATGTCCCTCTATCCTAACCAAACCAAGAGCAACATTCAAGTTATCGGGAAGCGCTGCTTCTAACTCCGCAGATCTCTTCTTCCGGACAGCCACACATGGATAATTAGTAACCCCGTTGCATAGAGCACAGTCCACAGCGTAACCGAAACGAAAGAGCCCATCTTTGATTCATCAAATAACATCATCTCACGAACCACATAAAAGGCAGGTGGCAGAATGCGGCCAAGCCCTTCTAATGATTCAGGCAAACGTTCACTTAAGGAACCTTGAATAAACGATAGTAATAATACAATAATGAGGGCCGGCATACTGCGACTAAGCAAAGGAATGTACGATTTTTGAAAGAATACACTGATGCCCAATCCCAGCAGCGATAACCCCAGATGTCCTAACCAAGTCATCATCCACTCCTCACCTGTGGGCAGTCTTTCAAACATTCCCGCGAACACGGGATACAGCACAGTGATTGCGGTGAGCATGAATTGCATTATCCAGGCACAGATGAATTGGCTTGTTACAACCTTACGCCTGCTTCCTGCATGAAGGACGAGTAATTGAACCTGCTTTGCAGGTTCGGTATTCATCACCATTACTCCGAGCCAGGCAGCTGCCAGAAATAACAGCATAGCCGTGACACTGTAACTGTCCGCAATAGGGTTGGGTTTGTAGGAATAGATCAGCAGCATAGTGATGATATAAAAGATAACCGGTGCAAAATATTTCTGTGATCGAATGTGATGCCTTAACAAATATCGGGTTAGATGCATCATTGAACCTTTCTCCCCTTAGCGTCCATAGAAAAGCCTAAGTCACAGATTCTGTGACGTCTCCATGACTCGAATGTGCAGCTGGATGTTGTCCTTCCAGCAAATTTTCCATATGTAATTGACTTTCCTCCTGTTGTACAGACACAACTGAACCGCCTGATGCTAGAATCATTCTAAGGACATCATCTGCTGATTGTTGAACTACTTTCCAATCCCATAACCAAGATTTTGAGTTCCCCGAGTTCGTATTACGAACTAAAGACAGTACCCCCGGTTGTTGTAAAATGGATGGATCGTTAGCGAGATCCTCCCCAGCTTCCGCCAAACTTTGAATATGTACAACGGGTTCGCCAACTTGTAATAAATCCTCACGACTCCAGTATCGAAGCACGCTACCTTTTTTTAGCACAATCACCTGGTCTGCCAAACGTTCAATTAGCAATGGCTCATGGCAAGCTGTAACGATGGATGTCCCTTCAACCTTCCATTGCCCCAATAAGGATACTATCGCCTCTTGAGCTGGAATATCCAAGCCTGACAGCGGTTCATCCAGCAGTAAAAGACCACCTGGTCCAGGTAATAGAGCTTGAATCAAGTTCACTTTTTGAAGGGTGCCCTTGGATAATAAGGGCAACTTCTGATCAATCGCGGTATCCAGATATAAAAGTTCACTAAGTTCTCTAATCCGCCCACGCAGTATTTCGGGGCGAATGCCCCGAATCCGTCCCATGTCCCACAAGTACTCTCTTGAGGTGAAAGGTAAACGTGGCAGGCCATCTACTGCATACCTCTCAGAATCCCGCATTGTGCACTGAATCGATCCTGTATCAGGTAACAAAATACCCGCCAACATACGTAGCAACGTGCTTTTGCCAGAGCCGTTTCTGCCAATAAGCACAGCACATTCGCCCTGTTTCACTTCCAGATTAATTTGATTCAGCACCTGAGTACTCCCTAATCGTTTGCTCACTTGTTGAAGCAACATACCTCGACCTGAAGAGTCTGGTGCAGCTTGTTCAGATTTCTTGAAAATTCCACGTGTACTCCATATCACCTGGGATCACATCCGCTCTGGAGCCTGCACACCAAGTAAATACAGACTGTGCGCGAGTCGTTCAGCAGTACGTTCAGCCAATGCAACTCTGAAGGATCTTACATCAGAGGGTGCATCCGCAATCCGCTCGGCGTGATAGAAGCGGTTGAATGCTTGGGCAACATCTATTGTATATTTGGCAATGACCGAAGGCTCATTCCGATGAATTGCTTTTTCCAGAAACTCGGGATATTCACCGAGCAGTTTCAGTAACGACCAAGCGGTATCTCCGATAATGGATGAAGTGGTTACTGTGTCATTCTCACCATCCGCAAGGCTGGGGTTAGTCAGTTGGGTTTCATTTTCCACACGGATCGCCTCTTCTGCCTTGGCAAGCACACTTTGAATCCGGGCATGAGTATATTGCACATAGGGTCCGGTCTCCCCTTCAAAACTCACCGCATCCTCCAGGGAGAAGTCTACATCGTTTAACCGATTATTACGCAGATCACCGAAGATAATGGCACCTACACCAACAGCCTCGGCCACCTTCTGAGGGTTTTCCAGATTCGGGTTTTTCTCCTGAATAATCTGCAAAGCACGAGCGACTGCCTCATCCAACACTTCCTGCAAGAAGACGACTTTACCGCGGCGTGTAGACATTTTCCGTCCCTCAAAACGCATTAATCCAAACGGGATATGTTCACACTTTGCAGACCATTCCTGCCCCATCCGGGATAGGACCGCAAATACCTGCCGGAAATGTAGCTTCTGCTCGCCTCCGACCACGTATAACAACCGATCTGCCTTCATCACCTCATGACGATAAACTGCTGTGGCTAGATCCCGTGTAGGGTAGATCGTTGTTCCGTCTTTTTTGATAATCAGACACGGGGGCATGTTCTCATCCTCCAGCCGTACCACGAGTGCTCCATCACTCTCTTCAAGCAAACCTTTTGCCTTGAGTTCTTCAACCACCGCACCCATCTTGTCATTGTAAAAACTCTCCCCCAGCGTATGGTCGAACTGTACGTTCAGACGTTCATACATCCGGTTGAATTCCTTCATGCTCACTTCCACAAAGAACGCCCATAACCGCTGTGCTTCATCATCTCCCTGCTCCAGTTTGCGGAACCACTCGCGTGCCTCAATCTCCAGTGAAGGATCGTTCTCCGCCTCATCGTGGAAACGCACATACAGTTCCAGTGACGTACGGATCGGGTCTGCCTGCAACGCTTCATCATTGCCCCACCGTTTATACGCTGCGATCTGCTTGCCAAACTGGGTTCCCCAGTCTCCCAGATGATTCACACTTACGGAGGTATAACCCGCTTCGTTATACAACCGATACAGTGCTGCACCAATTACAGTAGAACGCAAATGTCCAATTCCGAAGGGTTTTGCGATGTTAGGGGAAGACATATCAATTACAACACGCGAACCTTGACCGAGCTGAAGCTTACCAAAAGCTGTATCCCCCAGTACACCAAGCAGAGTCGGTGCTAGCTCCTCCCGGTTGAAACGGATATTTACATACGGCCCGGCGGGAGTTGCTTCAATTCCAGATGCCTGCAATCCCGTTGCGAGCTCGGTAGCAATGACTGCCGGTGCTTTCTTCAATGACTTCGCCAATGCAAAACAAGGGAAGGCTGCATCGCCCATCTCCGCCTGTGGTGGGACTTCCAGTAATCTTAGAACCTCTTCTTCATTCAATCCCGTTAAACGGGTAATATAGGCCGCAGCCTGCTTCATCAACATGTCGAACACTCCTTATAATTCATAATTGGCTGAAAATAAACACAAAAAAGCTCTCGTCTCTAAATAAGAGACGAGAGCTGACTTAACAGTTCCCGCGGTACCACTCTAGGTGAACAGCTACTCTTAATATGCATCAACATGCATACCAGTAGAACCTGTTCCGCTCGTTGCGTATAACGGTCGCAAGCCGGGTTACCCTCAGACAGATATGGCCTATCCCCAATCGGGATACGTACATCTTTTCGGATAACCATCTTACGGGTGCGGTTCACTCAGGTCATGTCATACCGGCTTCCACCTCTCCCGGCTCGCTGTCATGAATGGATCTGGCTACTCTCCCGATCATTGATATTCTTCGTTTCACTTCATTGCCATCATTATACATACCACGATCAGACTTGGCAACCTGCATTAAAAATCCCCTACTGAAAGGCAACACATAGACACATCGTCTCAGATGCCTGTGTTCACTGCCTTCCCTTAGGGGACAACGGTCATTATCGGTTTTAATTATATATTCCAGTGAAATAATATTTACGCTACTGCTGCCATCAACCGGCAAGCTTCTGCACATCTGCGGCAAGCCTGTGCACATGCTTGGCAGTGATCATGGTGGTGTTTGCCACACTCTACGGCGCAAGCTTCACAAGCTTTCACACACAATTCGCATATTTCAGCAATGAAATCACTTCCACGTGTCATCGCTTGTGCAGCAAAACTGCAGATCTCCGCACATTCCCGATTCAAACGAATGCAATCACGCAGCATCGCCAGATCATATTCTTTCAGACTCGATATGTAACATACGTTGCAAGCATTCATGCACTCCAGGCAAGCATCGATACATTGTTGATACTGTTGTTGTGTCATTTAAAGTTACCTCCCAGGCAAAGTTTGCTATGCTTTTTAATACCCGGCACGGAGGAACATTGAATCATCTCGCCTACTTTATCGCTTCCAATTCCAGTAATTGGTCACGAATGACAGTTTGGTCAAAATGTTCACCTATAAACACAGCAACATTAGGGACATCTCCCTGAGGTGTGATCTTCATGTAGTCCGATTCACGGTAGGCATACTGGAACCAGAAACGGCTCGCCGTGTCACTAAACGATAAAATGCCTTTTGCTCGATATACGTCTCGTGGCAAAGCAGATACAAATTGTTCAAATGCTTCGCTGTTTACCGGATGACTGAAATAATGCGTATACACCATGACATGTTCGTGTGATGCATGAGGAGCGGAATGCTCGTGAGCGTGGGCATGGACATGGCTATGGGATGCCTCAGTATTCGTAGCATCGCCTTGGACTGCATGAAGTGTATGTTCATGTCCATGACTGCATCCATGTGCGCCACAGGCTTCCGTATGAACATGATGATCTTGGTGAGATGGCTTTCCTGCTTCAGAAGCTGCATCACGGACGTGCACGTCTGCCCCACTGCGAAGCAACAGATCCATCTCCACCTCACATTTAACCGTAGGAATTACAGGTGCGAAGCCATTCCATTTTGCCAAAAGCTGCTCCAGATCCTTCAGTTCCGGTGCATTCACCCGATCCGTTTTGTTCAAGAGAAGCACAGACGCACAGCGAATCTGCTCCTGCATCAGTTTGAAGGTCTGCCCCTTCTGCTCCTGATACAGACCCGATAGATGTGCTGCATCCACAACGGTAATGAGACTTTTCAGTTCCAATCGCATGTAGAGTGAAGTCTCTGTGACTGCATCCAGAATCTCCATTGGGTTCGCCGCACCAGTTGCTTCAATGATGATCACATCCGGTGATTCCTCCTGAACGAGCTCAGCAAGTTGCAACCCCAAGTCGCCACGTACGGTACAACAGATGCAACCCCCTAACATCTCCGTCATCGGAACGGTGGAATCCACAATCTGACCATCCAGATTGACTTCGCCTAACTCATTCATCACCACTGCAGGACGCAAACCCTGCTGTTGCCAATGTTCGATCAACTGAACAAGCAGTGTTGTTTTGCCACTTCCCAAAAAGCCTGACAGTATATATACAGCTATGGATTGTTCTTTTAAAATGATTTCGTTCATGCGTATACACCTCTCTGATTGTCCTTCTTGTAACCTGATCTATCTATATCTAGCGAGTGTACACCATCCCGCATTCGTTGTGCAATAACGTTCAACTCTACCCCAGTACATTGCCTGATTCTTACGGATGGTCTATGCTATGAGGACATGTTGATTGAAGGAGGAAGTTTCATGACTAATTCAGTGGAACAACATCGTCAGGAAGCCCCTGACACGGTATCGTGCATGATTGTTACGGTGTCGGACACACGCACCAAAGACACTGACACCAGTGGCCAGCTCATGCACCAGCTTCTGAATGAAGCTGGTTATCAGATTGTTGAATACATCATTACCCCAGATGAAACAGAGAACATTCGAAGCATCCTGCAAGATGCAGCCGTTCGTGATGATGTCGAAGCCGTGTTGCTTAGCGGTGGAACAGGAATTGCATCCCGAGATACAACCTACGAAGCGGTGTCTTCACTGCTCGACAAAGAACTTCCGGGCTTTGGTGAGATCTTCCGTTTTCTCAGTTACACCGAAGATATCGGTTCCGCTGCCATCCTGAGCAGAGCCGTCGCCGGAACGATTGGGCGTACAGCCGTGTTCTCCATGCCGGGCTCCAAAGGAGCTGTCAAATTGGCCATGGAAAAACTCATTTTGCCTGAGCTGCGGCATGTCATGCGTGAAATATATAAACCCGTCTGAAGAATCAGACGGGTTTTTCGGGTTTATTTTCAGCTGTACGGTAAAGCACAAAAGGTCTCTCGCTCTACTTACCTCAGTTGCTCCAATACATGTTGGAATACCTGCATAACGTCCTGTTCATACTCGTCCTTTTCCCCACCGGAAGCTGTATAAACGAGTGAGACGTATCCTTTGCTGCGAATCGTTGTCCGGCCAAGCGCATTCTCCAAGACAGCCTCATCACCATTCTCACTGTACATTTGTTTCATGCCAGCAACGCGTGCTGCCGCATCACTGAAAATATGGACTTTCACGATGTGTCTGCCACTTCCATTCAACAAGTACATATAAGAGATCCCACCATGGCCGTCATCGGCAGACATATTATTCATCAGCTGAATACCTTTTGCTTCAAAACTCTTACTGATCTCACTCGCCAATGCACCGTTTAATCCGTGTCCTTGACTCTGTGCCCGCACATTTCCTTCATCTGTCGCTTCGCGGGTGTAGACCTTCCGCTCCTGCTCAATGGATGATGCCGAACAAGCTACCAGGGACCAGACACTCGTGATCAACACTCCACTTACAAGTACCGACTTCATTGTTCTTCCAACCAGACTTCGCCCTTTTCTACCAAACCACATGCCAATCCTTCCTTTCCAGCCACGTGTACTGTGACCCAATCAGGTAGAATTAGCATGTCTAAGGAATTAGAATCTTATGCGGATGGCAGATCTGATATTGTTTTGACCACCGTACGACCTACTGCACCACCTTGGAGTATCGTCTCCAGCGTATGAGGCAACTGATCCAAGTAAATTTCCCGGATTCCCAGTTCCAGCGCACGCTCCGGTTTCCATTCTCCGCCGAGCAGTTTCCACAATCGTTCCCGACGTTCCATCGGACAATATACAGAGTCTATACCAATAAGCTGGATGCCACGCAAAATAAACGGAAGTACCGTCGATTCAAAAGCCGTGCCTCCGGTTAACCCGGATACCGCTACCGCACCTCCGTATTGAATCTGTTTCAATCGCTCCGCGAGTGCCGGGCCTCCTGTTGGATCAACAACTCCCGCCCATAGCTGTTTCCCCATGGCTCCTTTAGCTGGAGCATCAGCTTCTTCACGAGTAATAACTTCTGTGGCCCCCAAATTTCGAAGCAATGACTCCTCCTGCTCCTTCTTGCCTGTGCTGGCTGTTACTTCAAAGCCAAGCTTCGCCAGAATCGCAACTGCCATACTGCCAACACCACCCGTTGCACCCGTAACCAGAATCTTGCCCATCTCCGGTGTCACTCCAGCCTGTAACAGCGCATCTACCGAAAGTGCCGCCGTAAATCCTGCGGTTCCAATCGCCATGGCTTCTTTCTCACTGAGACCCGGTGGCAGAGGTACCAGCCATTCACTGCGCAGACGAGCATACTCGCTGTACCCTCCATAATGGGATACGCCAGGTTCAAACCCTGTACTGATCACCCGATCTCCTGGTGCAAAACGTCCGCTTACCGACTCCTCTACCGTTCCGGCCAGATCAATTCCCGGTACCATCGGGTATTCACGAACGACACCACCCTTATCAAGGGTCGCGAGTCCGTCTTTATAATTGACACTGGAATATTGCACCTGTACCGTTACATCTCCATTTGGAAGATCTTCCTGCTTCAGTTGCTCTATAGCAGCTTTCACTCCGCCCTGCTCTCCTTTGCGGATAACGTATGCGTTAAAATGGTTTTTCATCGATAGCCACTCCTTCTTCGAACGTTATATATTTTTTCCATTAAGCACATGAATTGTTCGCATTCAGGCTTAACGGCTACCTATTGATTCTTTCTTAATTACTCATGCTCAAGCTCTGTGTCTCCTAAGCGTCAACAGATAGATTAGCGGGCCCACAATGGGGATAATGCCTGCCGCTGCCCAAGCTGGTGAACGTCGACTTGCTACAGCATCCCTGTATAACGCAATCATGGAAAGTAAGGTCAGCAGAACAAAATCAATTGTCATGATATGTACAAAGGAAGATTGCTTGAACGCTTCCATATATACAGCCGGATGACCTTGCGTCACTGCATAGAATGCTGTCCCCAGTGTCAACAGTAAAAGGACTACATGCGTCAGCTTGTGGGCTGCTACCCGTCCAATACCCGACTCCCGCTGACGACCAAAATGCAAGCTTGCGTAGCCCGAAGATCTATACGCGGATGATGACCATGCATAATAGGGAAGCAGGGCAAAAGCACCCAGTCCGAAAGAAAGTATAACAAAAGGCCAAGCGGGTACACGGCCACTTCGTTCTTTGGCAGATGTTCTTAACAGCATACAGGCATAAACTGCCGGGAAAACACCTAACCACGAAAATACAGTAAGTAACCAAGGTTCTTTGCTTTGCAGTGTGATCAGTTCTTTGAATATAGGGTCACTTCCAGGTGACTGCCCCATGTCCAACAACAATGCATAGGCTATAGAAGCGACCCAGACCAGTCCTAATATCCATCTCATGTCTGCACCTCCTCTTACTTTCATCCCCTGCAATAATGGTATTGAAACAATACTAGGACACTCCATCGGCACTGAAGGAACTGCCCTAATATGGTGAAGCAAATTTAAATTTGCGAAAGATGCAGAATTTGGCATCTCCTGCGCTTACCCGAGAAATAATTACTGCATTTCCCCTTTAAACTGAGCAAGCTAAATTCCAGTATAGCCTGCTACCTAGGCAGTCTGTCCATGAGATTTCTTACATCCCTGGTTTATCTCATCAGATCATATTAAAAAGGCATAAGCCAGTATTCTTCACTGGTTATGCCTCTCTGTTATGGTTATGTGTGAATTACTCTTCTGTGGATTTCACATGTTCCGCAATGAGCTTCTGCTTCATATTCCAAGCCGCAGGGCTAATATTCACACGGTAGATTTCCGGGTTGAGCTTCCGTTGGTATTCAGGCCAGAAGAGGTCCATCTGCTCCCGATGATACGCCCGAATCTCATCCAAATTAGGCAGTTCATACACTTTGCGTCCGTTCACAAAGATCGGCTCCAGCATATTTACCGCTTCGTAGCGGGTAACGGTCTTTTTCAGGTAAGGGTGTAGCGGGTTGAACAGCTTGAGCGGTCCGCCCTGTAGCGGCTGCTCTTCATCTGGATAGCAGATATAATCTGCAATCGCTTTGCCATGTTTCGGATCAATGATCCGGAACACTTCCTTTTTACCTGGCGTAGACACCTTTTCAGGATTGGCAGATATTTTGATCGTAGGCAGCATGGCACCGTCCACTTCACGCTCCACCAATTTGTATACTCCACCCAAAGATGGCTGGTCAGAAGCGGTAATCAACTGTGTGCCGACACCCCATGTATCAATCCGAGCTCCCTGAGCCTTCAGGTTGAAAATCGTATTTTCATCCAAATCATTGGATGCTACAATTTTCACATAATCCAAGCCAGCCTCATCCAACATCTGACGTGCCTGAATGGATAAGTACGCAAGATCACCACTATCCAGACGAATCGCATTCATCTTTTTGCCTTGGCTCTCCAGCTTCTTGGCTGTGTTGATGGCGTGAGGTACCCCACTGTTCAACGTGTCAAAGGTATCGACCAGCAGTGTAACCTGATCCGGCAACACTTTGGCATACACGTCAAACGCCTCCTGCTCGCTCATAAAGCTCTGCACCCAGGAATGGGCATGTGTACCTGCTGTTGGAATCCCGAAGCGCTCTCCAGCCAGCATATTGGACGTTGCATGGAATCCTGCCACATACGAGGCACGTGCGCCCCAGATGGCAGCATCCGCTTCCTGTGCACGCCGTGTACCAAATTCGAGCAAAGTATCCTGCTGTGCTACCTGTTTGATTCGCGAAGCCTTGGTTGCAATCAACGTCTGATAATTCATGAAGTTAAGTATCGCCGTCTCCACCAATTGTGTCTCCATAATGGAACCTTCTACCCGAATGAGCGGTTCGTCAGGGAAAACAATTGCACCCTCCTTCATGGAATGAATCGTCCCCTGAAATGAAAACTGGAGCAACTCTTCCAGAAAGACCGGATCGTAATTTTCCTCTTGTTTGGATAAAAATTTGATGTCGTCCATCGTAAACCGAAGCTGGCTGATATAGTTCACAATCCGTTCCAATCCGGCAAATACCGCATATCCGTTGCCAAAAGGAAGCTTACGGAAATAGGCTTCAAATACCGCCTTCCGCTTGTGGGTACCATTCACCCAATGGGCGTACATCATATTGATCTGATATTTATCCGTATGTAAAGCCAGGCTAGTTGTCTGCATTTGTCTCATCCTCTCTGACTTCCGCTCGTGCCCCCAGATTTCATCTGTGGACACGGGTTAACATATGGAGACTTATTCTTCATGATTCTGTTCATCCGTATTAACAAACAAGTCTCACGTAAAAAAACTCTATACACCATTCACCACACTCATCCGGTTCCTAACATTAGGTCAGACAGACATGATTGTCGAGTTAATTAAGCCAGGACTGTCTCGCTCGCCTTAACCACCGAAGCACCCAGGCTGGAACGAAAATGTCCAAGCGCCCACTCATGTCCTGCCGGATTGAAGCTGGCAACGGCATCTTCATATACCGTAATATGAAAACCTTTATTGTAAGCGTCCACTGCGGTATGCAATATGCAAATATCCGTGCATACCCCAATCAGTGCAATATCCGTAATGCCACGTGCACGCAATCTGAGTTCCAGATCTGTCCCACAGAAAGCGCTATATCTCGTCTTATCCATCCAACGAATATCCGTTTTCCGTTCCTCCATCACTTGGGCAAGACGACCATATAACTGTCTTCCCTCCGTATTTCGGATGTTATGAGGTGGGAAAAGTGTAGTCTCCGGGTGATACGGGTCATTCTCTTCGTGCAGATCCACAGCCATGATTACCTCATGTTTGTTCTTACAATAGGCCTCGGTTACAGCTGCAATCGTCTCTTCGATCTCTACTGCCGGCTGACCTACAGGCAAAGAACCTGTCACAAAATCTTGTGTAAAATCAATGACAATCAGTGCTTTCATCGTCAACACTCCCTTAGCTCAGAAATGGTTGATCCTGATTCAATTCAGATTGACACACCTACACCTTATTACGTATAGATGGAAAGGCGTGGTACGAGTTCTGTAAAACGATATAGCTGCGCCGGACGCTGCGAGTACTGGTTGGAACTCACCAGGTTCCCCTCTTCATCCCGCACTTCTTCCACAATGCCTTTACGGCTGCGGGTAGACGTAATCTTGCGAATGAAGTTTGGTTCTTCAAAATCCGGTACAACACTTTGAATAACCTGATATAATTCACTTAACGTAAAGTCCCGTGGCAGGAATTGCCTAGCAATCGTCGTTTCCAGCATCTGCTGTTGAATACGTCGATATGCATCTTCAATGATTGTTCTGTGATCAAAGGCCAGTTCCAGTTCTTGCAGCGCCTCCTGAATGGTGAACAATCCAACATCCTCAGCATCATCTGCTGCTTGGCGTTGATCCAGCATCCATTCTTCCACAAGCGCGAAAAATGCATGAGAGATGATCCAGCCCCTCGGGTCACGACCCGGCTGACTGTATACATTCAAGTACTCCAGATGTCCACCGTCCACACCTGTCTCTTCCATCAGCTCACGCTTTGCTGCACCGTAGATGGATTCATTCTCCTGACAAAATCCACCGGGTAATGCCCATCTGCCTGCAAATGGCCAGCCCTTACGCTTAATCAGCATCACTTTCAATTCCCGAATGGGAAGTGTCTTGGTCACCGTCTTGCGCTCCCGCTTGGTCAAGGTGAACATAACGATATCCGCAGGAACACCATCGGGTGTACGATATTTCTTGGAACTATAGGCACGTGCTGCTTGTTCGTCGCTCTCTGCATTGAAGTGTTCGTAGTTTTCGCTCATGGGCACCACCGACTATTTTCATTTTGATAATTTCATTATGACATAATAATATCTTTTGTCAACTCCGGGATTCGTGCGCTACGTTCTCGGACGTGCTATGCGGAATGTCGCCGTGGCCATGCATCCCAACGTGCCCGATGCATCACGAACCTCCGATTGAGTCGTAACACTGCGTCCAGCCTGATGAAGTACCGTAGCTGTCACCATTAATTCCCCTTGTTTCATAGGTGCGAGAAAATGTACGTTCAGGTTCGTTGTCACACAGCCATCTACTTCCATTGCTGCTGTAGCGACCATCCCCATCGCCTGGTCCATCAGTGAGGTCAATACACCCCCATGAATAATCCCCATGGAGTTCGTATGATGTTCACCTGCCGTCAACGCGATCTGTACTTCTTTTCCGTCTCCTTTAATATAACGACAGCCGAGAAATCCCCAGAATCGTCCGTCTCCGTCTTCCACCATTTTGTCCAAAATACTCATTATTCATTTCTCCTTTATTGCACTGTACGTATCAAGCTCTTGATGTCATGTGCCTTTATCATTAAAAATCAGCGCGCCACACAAAATAACCCCACAGCGTGGAGCTTTGCTTGGAATTATATTCCGAGTACTTGGCGATAGCCACTCCACGTTAACGGTTATGTAATGTCAAAAAAGGCGCGGACAGCGTCCGCACCCTTCCGTCATTTAACCGCAACTGGTCGGAGGTGAATCCGTTCCAGCCTCCACGTTCACTTTTTCGGAAACCGTATCCCGGATTACAGAGATCACTAGTTGAAGCAAGTAGTTGATATCGCTCTGGCTCTGCTGGAATTCCGTAACCAATGGAATACTGTCCAGTTCGCTTTGCAGATCTTCAATTTCCTGTTCAATCTTGCTGACCATCTCCACATTTTTGAAGCTCTCAAAAGCAACGATCTCTTTTTGTTTCTTCTTGATCGTTGCAATCAACTGCTGGATGCGCTCATGATCCCGAATTTTGGTTTCAGCCTGTTGAAACTGTCTAACTTCCTCACTCGTTCCGAGCATATCAGCCAATTCTTTGGCTTTTCCCATAATGTCGTCGCGTATGACCAGATTGCGCGTATCGTAGGTAGGCATTCCATAATGGTTGTACTGCACTTCTTCCTGCGCCACTGAAATCGCTCCATTCTATGAGATGATATAAGATGAGAACCTGGGCTCAAATGAGTTCAAACGTCTGCTCCATGACCGCTGCGGGTACGGATCGTTCTTTTGATCGCTGTTGTCTCCGGATTTTTCTGATTACAATTGTTCAAGGTTAACATCCGGAGACAAAGGCGAACGCTTCGCTTCTACAGACCGATTCCGTCCCCTCCGCTACTTGCGCGAATGTCCGAACCTGAATTTGACCCCAAAAATACTCATCTTATTGGTGTGTGTATTACTATTACTGATTGGCAGCTACCGGCTCAGAGAGCAGGTTGCCCCGAATATAAAAAGTCATCGGATCGGTGATTTCCACTTGTACGAAAGTACCGATCAATTCTTTGGGTCCTTCAAAATGCACCAGCTTGTTGCTGCGTGTACGTCCTGCCAGAACTTCGGAATTCCGCTTGCTCTCGCCTTCAACGAGCACCTCAACGACTTTGCCACGTTGCTCTTCATTGCTTCGGTGGCTGTATTCGTTGATGGTTTCATTCAAGCGTTTCAAACGTTCCTTCTTCACTTCCATCGGTACGTTATCCTCCATCACCGCAGCAGGCGTACCTTCACGCGGGGAATAGATAAAGGTATAGGCAAAATCATACCCTACTTCACGAACAAGGGAAAGTGTATCTTCAAATTGCTCTTCGGTTTCCCCAGGGAAACCAACAATAATATCCGTTGTCAACACGACATCCGGGATGGCCTTTTTAATTTTGTCAGCCAGTTTCAGATAGTGTTCCCGGCTATACTTGCGGCTCATACGTTTGAGTACTTCCGAACTGCCAGACTGCACCGGAAGATGGATATGCTCCACCAGATTTCCGCCCTTGGCCAGCACTTCAATCAAGCGATCATCGAAGTCACGTGGGTGACTGGTTGTAAACCGCACTCGCGGAATATCGATCTGGCGAATCGCATCCATCAAATCACCAAAGCTGTAGTTCAGATCGGTGAAGTCCTTGCCGTACGCATTCACATTTTGACCAAGCAGGGTGATCTCCTTGAAGCCCTGTCGTGCCAAATCCCGCACCTCGGCAATGACATCTTCCGGACGACGGCTGCGTTCTTTGCCCCGTGTGAACGGAACGATGCAATATGTACAGAACTTGTCGCAGCCATACATAATGTTTACCCAGCCGCGCATACCCTCACGTTTCTTCGGCAGGTTCTCAATGATGTCGCCTTCTTTGGACCATACCTCAACAACCATTTCTTTGCTGAACAGCGCTTCCTGGATTAGATGTGGCAGTCGATGCACATTATGTGTACCGAAGATCATATCCACAAAGCCATGCTTTTGCATGATCCGATTGACGACGCCTTCTTCTTGGGACATACACCCGCATACGCCAAGTAACAATCCCGGACGTTCGAGTTTTAGCGTTTTCAGGTGGCCAAGCTCACCAAATACCTTATCTTCTGCATTTTCCCGTATGGCACACGTATTGAGCAGAATAATATCAGCTTCTTTGCGATCCTCTGTAGCCTGATACCCCATAGACTCAAGGAGTCCTTTGATGGTCTCCGAGTCATGCTCGTTCATCTGACATCCATACGTATATACAATATAGTGTTTGCCTGCCCCTATGCTTTTCAGTTCATCGGGAACGGCATTCTCGTAAAGCACCTGGACGTCTTCCTTGCCCCGCTGTTTCTCCTGACGATGATTGGGTTCCGATTTGATGTTAATCTCGCGGCCCCGGATTCTTATCTTTTTGCTGAATTCATCTTGCGAAATTACTTTGGCATCGGAGAAATCAAAATATTGGGAGTAATCCTTTTTTGAGCCTTTAGCCATTTCCTTCGGTCACTCCTTACAGCCTCTATTAATAAAAAATCGTTCATTCATCCCTGTTCCACGTGAATTCCTCGCTTGGAACAGCAAAAGAGCATTACAGCAAATTATAGCATGAATTGGGCTGAAGTTCCACATCCAAACGGCTTCCCCCTTCGCCTAATCCGAAACATGCCATGCTCAGAAGAACACTCAGAAAATACAAAAACCTGAGCCTTGCCATCAGGACTGGAATTAACCGGCCCCTGTTGGCTGTGCTCAGGTTTATACGTTATTCAGACCACCCTGATTAGCGGCTGAAGCTATTGCATGTAATTAATCGATGATTTCAGCAGTGTCGCCATTACGAGCGCCAGCAGCGTTAGCTTCATCTGTATCAATATGCATGTCCAGTGCGAAAGAATCGGATACACGAGCCAGTACATTTTCCAGTACCAAACCACGATCTCCGCCGAGGCGAACTTTCAGCAATTGTTTGTCCTCGATACCCCATTTCGCAGCATCAGAAGTATGGAAGTGGATGTGACGAGCAGCAACGATAACACCTTTATCAATCGTAACTTCGCCAGCAGGACCTTTAATCGTGATTCCTGGTGTACCTTCAATGCTTCCGGACTCACGTACAGGGGCTTTAACACCAATAGCAAATGAATCTGTCATGGAGATCTCCAGTTGCGTTTCAGGACGAACAGGTCCAAGGATACGCACTTTATCAAACTGTCCTTTCGAACCAATAACCGCTACGGTTTCGTTAGCAGCGTATTGACCAGGCTGAGACAGAGGTTTAAATTCAGTCAGTTCATAACCTTTACCAAACAAAATTTCAACGTGCTCTTGGGATACATGAATGTGACGGGCAGATACGCCCACAGGTACTGTTTTACTCATCGTAAATTTCACTCCTTGTTTATCTATGGCCCGGACTCAGGCTCTTAACAATCCAATGGTATTATACTCCTTTTTGGAGTGAAATGAAAACGAACTGGTGAAAATTCATGAAATACACTTATTTCGCCATCATTCCTCTCCTTATTTGGAAAACAAGTTTCAATTCAACACATTCAATCCTACACAGCACTTCACTATTTCACGGAAGTCCCCTACATCTTCGGATTGCTCTCTGGCAAGTGTTCCCCCAGATAACTCATTGCATTCCCCCACAACCAGCCACGTACCAGATGTTCATCATAATGCTTGAGCAGGATTTCCGTCAGTCTCGGATAATGTCCTGAATGTTCAAGTCTCTGAATGTACGTTGAAATTCCATCAAAATCGGACCCCATTATCAGATGATGTTGCCCGCCCAGAGAACAGATCTGCTCAATATGAGGTAGCAGGTCCTCTATACGGACTTCCCCCTCCTGTTTAACAAACCAAGGGACAAACGTCAGTCCGATCCGTCCTTCTCGGGCAATGATCGCCTGAATCTGATCATCTTTCAGATTGCGTACATGGGAACATACGCTATAACTGTTAGAATGAGATGCGATAAAAGGACGCTTGCTCAAGTCAGCCAGTTCCCAGAAACCTTTCTCCGTCAAATGAGACACATCTAACAGCATTCCGACTTCATTACACAGGCGCACCAGTTCTTTGCCTTTCTCGGTCAGACCCGCTCCACGCTTTTCCATGATTCCGTCAGCCGCCCAATTGGCGTAGTTCCAGGTAAGCCCAACGATTCGAACACCCATCTGATAACATAACTCCAGATAGAACAGGTTGCCCTCCAGACCATCTACACCCTCCAGTGTGATTAATCCCCACGGACCCTCTGTATGCCCCACCTGAGCCACCTGTTCACGCCACAACAACGTCTGTGTACCGCCAGGTCGCTCCTGACTTCTCTCTACACGTCTACGATAAATCTCCAACTGCCCCATCACATGTTCAAACTTGCCTCTGCCAAGCACTTCGGGTAAATAGATGGCAAACGCCTGCAACCCTACATTCCCCTCTTTCAAACGTTGCAAATTCACATCCAGTTCTGGAGCATCTTCGAATGAAAGAGCAGGCTGCATCAAAATTTTGCTCAGGGCATCACAGTGAAAATCAGCTACATACCAATCAGTCAGAGACATCTTTAACCCTCCTCCATATTTTATTGCAAAAAAACGCAAAAAAACCTGTCTACATCGTAAACAGGTTCAGTGCATACTGCATGTATTATCTGGGCTCCACAATCAGCTTAATGGCCGTTCGGTCCTCGCCGTCGATCACAATGTCTGTAAAAGCTGGAATACAAATCAGGTCAACTCCGCTTGGTGCTACAAATCCCCGGGCTATCGCTACCGCTTTAATGGCTTGGTTCAGTGCTCCCGCTCCAATTGCCTGCAGTTCAGCATTTCCACGTTCACGAAGAACCCCTGCAAGAGCGCCGGCTACAGAATTAGGATTGGACTTTGCTGAAACTTTTAATACATCCATGGTAAGTACCTCCCTGGGAATGTTGAAAGTTTGTTTCCACTTACTAGATGTTATTCGCGGGAGGCAAAAAAATTCCTTCTTTTTAGACGGGGTTCCCTGCAAAATGGGACAATACCCCTATTCCATGCGCCACTCGTCCTCCATCAGACGAATTTTTTCGATGCGTGTTGCCGCGCCTGTGGCTTCATCAATCTCTACAAAGACACCATGGAAATGCCATTTGCCATCATCAACAACGAATCGTACGGGTAGCTGGGTGTAAAACTTGCGCAACACGGCCTCACGCTCCATACCCAATATGCCGTCACGCGGCCCTACCATGCCCGCATCTGTTAAGTAAGCTGTTCCTCCAGGCAAAATCCGATCATCGTTACTCTGTACATGCGTATGGGTGCCTACAACGAGCGAAGCACGTCCATCCAGATGCCATCCCATGGCAATCTTCTCTGACGTCGCTTCAGCATGCATATCGACCAGAATACATTTATAGTCCTGGCGCAGCTCATCTACAATCTCATCAGCCACACGGAATGGACAATCCAGGGCAGGCAGGAACGTTCTTCCTTGCAGATTGACAATGGCCAGCTCCTTGCCTTCGCCTTTGACAACCGTATATCCTCGTCCTGGTGTGCCTGGTGGAAAGTTCGCTGGTCGAATCATGCGTGGTTCATCATCTATAAAATCAAAAATATCCTTATTGTCCCAAGTATGATTACCAAGTGTAATACCGTGTACACCCCAGTTGAAAAACTCATTCGCGATCGCACCGGTAATTCCGCGACCTGCTGCCGCATTTTCACCATTCACAATCACCACATGTGGCTTATACTTCGATTTCAGGTAAGGTAAATTTTCCTTTAATGCCTTACGTCCCACATTGCCCACGATGTCACCAATAAACAAAACTTTCATTGATTACTGCCTCCTCAATCCCTGCAAAGTCCCTGTTACTTCAAATGTTGAACCTTGCAGGACTTTATCTCATGCTTCATGATGTGTAGTTTGACTAAATAACCTTATAACAGGCTATCAACAGGAAAAGTGGCCCACTACTGCGGCCACTTTTCCGTAATGCTCTATTTTGCGTATTCAACCGCACGGGTTTCCCGGATGACGGTGACTTTGATGTGACCCGGATAGTCGAGTTCATTCTCAATCATCTTCGTGATGTCACGGGCTAGGCGGAAGGCTTCAGCATCATCGATCTTCTCAGGCTGTACCATAACGCGAACTTCGCGTCCGGCCTGAATGGCGTACGATTTCTCGACACCTTCGAAGGATTCTGAAATCTCTTCCAGCTTCTCCAGTCGTTTGATATACGTTTCCAGCGTTTCGCGGCGTGCGCCAGGTCTTGCTGCGGAGAGCGCATCTGCTGCGCCAACCAACATGGCAATGACCGAAGTCGCTTCGCAATCTCCGTGATGGGACGCGATACTGTTGATTACAACCGGATGTTCTTTGTATTTCTTCGCCAGTTCCACGCCAATTTCGACGTGTGATCCTTCCACTTCGTGATCCAGCGCTTTACCGATGTCATGCAATAGACCTGCACGTCTTGCCAGAGTTACGTCTTCTCCGAGTTCGCCAGCCATCAGTCCAGCCAGATAAGCGACTTCCATGGAATGTTTCAAGACGTTTTGACCGTAACTTGTACGGAACTTCAGGCGGCCCAGGATTTTGATCAGATCCGGATGCAGACCATGCACGCCAACTTCAAAGGTAGCTTGCTCACCGTATTCACGGATGCGCTCATCCACTTCTTTGCGGGATTTCTCAACCATCTCTTCAATCCGTGCCGGGTGAATACGTCCATCAGCCACCAGTTTCTCCAGGGCAGTACGGGCGATTTCACGGCGAATCGGGTCAAACCCCGACAGAATAACAGCTTCTGGCGTATCATCGATAATGAGGTCAATCCCTGTAAGGGTTTCAAGCGCACGGATGTTACGTCCTTCACGACCGATAATCCGGCCTTTCATTTCTTCATTTGGCAGGGTAACAACAGATACCGTTGTTTCTGCTACGTGGTCAGCCGCACAACGTTGGATAGCGAGTGTAATAATCTCGCGGGACTTTTTGTCCGCTTCTTCCTTCGCTTGTTGTTCAATGTCCTTGATCATTTGAGCCGTCTCATGACGAACTTCCTGTTCTACGTTGGACAGTATGATACTGCGTGCGTCTTCCATAGTGAGGTTGGATATACGCTCCAGTTCCGTCACCTGGTTTTTGTAGATCATTTCGATCTGCTGCTGTGTCTCATCAATTCGTTTCTCTTTGTTAGCCACTTGCTCTTCTTTACGTTCGAGTGATTCCAATTTTTTATCCAGCGACTCTTCTTTTTGCAACAATCGTCTTTCTTGTCGTTGAATTTCGTTCCGACGTTCACGAGTGTCTTTTTCAGCTTCGGCACGAATGCGATGGATTTCATCCTTCGCCTCCAGCACCGTTTCTTTCTTCAGTGCTTCTGCCTCTTTCTTCGCGTTCTCCACGATTTGTACGGCAGCTTGTTCCGCACTAGAGATTTTAGCCTCTGCAAGAGATTTGCGAATAAAATATCCTACTCCGAACCCAATGATTAGCGCGGCCACAACGAGAACGATCGTGATTGCAGGTTCCATACTGTTCACCTCCTCGTTGGTTCCTCCAAGGCATTCCTTGGGTTAATTTGCAGTTTTCAAACCTTACATATTTTTGGGAATAACGAATACTCACGGCGATCCCCCGCCGATTTTCATTTCACATGTACATGTTTCCACGTACTATCCACTGTTTCCAGCGAACCCATAATTAAGAATGGTATAAATCTTAAGAAACCGAAACCGCTTTTTTGGAAGGAAAAAGGGTTGTCCATTTCTTACAGACTCATGTCCATTTTAGTATTTGACGAAAGAAATTGTCAAGAGAATGCAGTATAGAGACTCTAGTCTGCTAATCCCATAACAACGCTTCGTCATCTTCAGGGTCCCCCGCCTCATCTTCTTCAATTAAACAATTCACGACCCGGCGCACCATATCCATTGAAAAACCACGTCTCATCAGGAAGGGAAGCGTTTTATGTTTCTTCTCTTTGACGTCCCCTTTGACCTGATTCCATTTTTTGCGTCCGGCGCTCAGAGCAGTCTCAAATTCCGCATCTGTACTGATACCTTCCAGTGCTTCAGCAATGAGATCATTGGCAATGCCCTTTTGACGCAGCTCTTGCCTTATCCACAGTTTTCCCTTCCGCTTGCCCTCCATACGCTGCCTTGTCCATTCCTTCGCAAATAGATCGTCATCCACCAGCTTCTCCCGCTCAAGTCGATCCAGCGCCTCTTCAATTAAAGGTGCAGCAAATTCCTTCTGACGAAGTTTCTGACTTAATTCATGGCGTGTACGCGGCTTATGCTCCAAAAAGCGCAGAGACTGTGCATACGTCCGCTGTCGCTCGTCAGCTGCAATGATTTCTTCCAGATCCTTCTTCATGAACGTGTTGCCCTGCGTCATCCTGTATTTAATCATCACGTCTTCAAGGACCGTAATGGAGTGTATGCCAAAAGTGATGCGATAACGAGCCTGTCTGCTCTTCGTTCGCTCTACCCGTGTAATGGTAAGTTCTTCGTTGTCCGGAAATTGGGAGAGGCCATCCCCTTCTGCTTCTTCATATAAATCCTCGTCATGTTGATCCATTCAGTTCGCCCCTTTCATAACTCTTTTCCATCTGAGCTTTACGCTAACATTCACAGAAGATAGTGAACGCTAATACAAAAAGCCGGGAACTCAGCCCGGCCTTTTCTCTCACAGTCATTGTGCCAATAGCCCCTGTCCATTGGGACAGGGGCTATTGGCACACCGAGAACACTCCCACCATAATTCCTTATCCAAATCGAGCCAAGCTCAATCAGACAGGTTTGCGAAATTCAAAGGGCAGCGCCCTCTGGATCCTCCCTACAAGGAAGGATTTAGGAAGATTACTCGTTGATTTCGAATAATTCTTGTTCTTCTTCTGCTTCTTTTTGTTGCTCTTCACTCGTTGGCGCAGGAACTGCAGTAGTCAAGTTACTAGCTACACGAATTTTTTGTTCAATAATTTCAGCAATGTCTTTATGCTCTTTCATGAACTGCTTCGCGTTCTCACGACCTTGTCCTAAACGCTCGCCTTCGTAGGAGTACCATGCACCACTTTTATTAACGATGTCCAGCTCTGTACCAATGTCAATGATACTGCCTTCTCTCGAGATACCCTCGCCATACATGATATCCACTTCCGCTTGTTTAAACGGAGGTGCCACTTTGTTTTTCACAACTTTAATACGAGTACGGTTACCAATCATGTCATTGCCTGATTTGATACTCTCAATACGACGCACATCCAGACGTACCGTGGAATAAAACTTCAGGGCACGACCACCAGGTGTTGTTTCCGGGTTACCAAACATAACGCCAACTTTCTCACGAAGCTGGTTAATGAAAATTGCGATTGTTTTGGATTTGCTGATTGCACCAGACAATTTACGCAACGCCTGAGACATCAAACGCGCTTGCAAACCGACATGTGAATCACCCATTTCGCCTTCAATCTCTGCTTTTGGAACCAATGCGGCTACAGAGTCAATAACGACGATATCTACTGCACCACTGCGTACAAGAGCTTCTGCAATTTCCAGCCCTTGCTCACCCGTATCTGGCTGAGATAAAAGCAATTCGTCAATGTTAACACCCAATTTGCTTGCATATTGAGGATCAAGAGCATGCTCAGCATCGATAAATGCTGCTTGTCCACCAACACGTTGTACTTCAGCGATCGCATGCAATGCGACAGTTGTTTTACCTGAAGACTCAGGTCCATATATTTCAACAATACGGCCTTTAGGCAAGCCGCCTGTTCCTAATGCAATATCCAAAGCCAAGGAACCGCTGGGAATAATTTCCACGTTCATATGAGTGGACTCACCCAGTTTCATGATGGATCCTTTACCAAATTGCTTCTCTATTTGACGGAGCGCCATATCAAGCGCGGCACGACGGTCTGACAATAAGCTCACACCCTTTACTGTTTATAAGATAATGATACCTTGTTTTAACACGTTTGCCAAGCTTTTTTTCGAACATACATTCGTTTTTTTGTGAAGGCCGAGGCGCCTCTTCCTCTAAGAAACTTTCCATTAAACAGAAAAAAGAACCGTAAACAAGGCTGTTAAGCCTAATTCTACGGTTCTTCCGTCTTCCTTAATTATACTTGCTTGGAACTCTAAATGCAATCCAAGCTGTTAACTAATCAATCCATCGCCACAAGTTTTTGCCATAAGCGATAGAGAATTGCTTTGGCTGAGCGAATGCGAACAGTCTCGCGATTACCATTGATGCGCAGTTCATGAATCTCGGTTTCTTTTCCACGTTCAGCAAGAGCAATAAAGACAAGTCCAGGTGGCTTGCGTTCCGAATATCCCGGTCCCGCTACACCGGTAACGGCCAGACCAAAATCAGCATCGCCAATCATTCGGATCTGCTCAGCAAGCACTTTTGCAACTTCCGGACTTACCGCCCCTGGTGCATCTTCACCTTCCAGATAATCATGGGGTACATTCAGCAGCTTTTCTTTAATTTCATTGGAGTAACACACAATTCCACCCTTAAGCATCGATGCACTTCCAGGTACAGATGTCAGACTTTGCATGACAAGCCCTCCTGTGCAGCTCTCAGCAGCGCTAAGCGTCAGACCCATATCAGACATCATGGTTACAATTGTGTACTCTATAGGCACATCCTCGTTCGCGTAGAGATGTTCTGTCAACCGCTCACGAATCTGGACTTCCATCGCATCCAGCTTCAGCATCGCCTCTCCCTCACTTGCAGCCTTTGTGGAGACACGCACTGTAACTTCTCCCTCACTCGCATAAGGAGCAATCGTAGGGTCTGTCTGTGCGTCAATCAGATCCAGAAGTCGATCTTCCAAAGCAGATTCACCAATACCTGCGAATTTAAGCATTCGGGAATAGATCGGCATTTCTTCTGTAAGTACATGCTGGAACAGCCAAGGCTTAACTTCCTGTTCAAACATTGGAATCAACTCTTTAGGTGGTCCAGGCATCACAACATAATATTTATCATTGTCAGAAATCGCATTTCCTGCGGCTAGACCGGTTTCATTGGCGAGAGGTGTCCCACCATCAATAACGATCGCTTGACGTCGGTTATTCTCTGTCATGTCCACATTACGATCTCTGAAAAAGCTCTCAATCTTGTCCATGGCCATTCGATCTATATGCAGTTTCCGGTTAAGAACTCCTGCCAGTGCATCCTTGGTCAGATCATCTTGCGTAGGCCCTATACCGCCGGAAAATAAAATAACGTCTGCGCGGCCCTGCGCAATGCGAATGGCTTCACTGAGTCGATTCAGGTTATCACCAACTACCGTTTGGAAATATACATCGATCCCGATCGCAGCCAATTCACGGGATAGGTATCTGGCATTGGTATTGACGATTTGTCCAAGCAGCAACTCTGTGCCAACTGCTATGATTTCTGCCTTCATTAAGTATCCTCCTGTACACGTGTTGAGTGATCAAAGGGCAATAGGATATTTTCCTATTGCCCCTGACCCAATGCTTCCTTCATGATTCCCCAGTTTAACAGCCAACAGTTATGCTTTCGTTAAATGAAGCAAATTTTTGTTTTTGATAAAGTAATCGATACCCGACCAGATGGTAATAAGCGCTGCTGCCCATACAGCGATAATATCGACGTGAATACCTGTGTATGAAAACGGGAAGTTGTTCAACAGCAACAACACAATCGCCACAATCTGCACTACAGTCTTCAGCTTGCCCCAATTACTGGCGGCGACAACTGAACCATCCAGCAACGCAATTTGACGCAAGCCGGTAACTGCAAATTCACGACTAATAATAACGACTGCAATCCATGAATCCAGCTTGCCCATCTCCACAAGCGAGATTAAAACTGCAGTAACCAACAGCTTGTCTGCGAGTGGATCGAGTAGTTTCCCCAGATTGGTAACCATGTTATTTTTCCGCGCAAGGTATCCGTCAATTCCATCTGTGCTTGCGGCGATGATAAAAATAACAGCAGCAATCAGTTGATTATACGGAAGCGAAAAGCTTCCAAGCTGTAATGGCTCTGGATAAAATGGAAAATCCACGAGCAGGAACACCATCAAAAAAGGGATTAAGCAAATTCGTGCAAGCGTAATCCGGTTGGGTAAATTCACAAGACGCCCTCCCTCATATCCTCCATTACTCCAAACATTCATCATAATCCCGTTATCATCATCCGGAACATGAAATGTACAGTTTCAATGTCAATCCATATTAACATGATCCTACTATGTAGAAACGCAAAAAATAAAGTCAACCGCTCAAAAGCAAAACCGCTTTAAACGTTCCGGTGACTTCCAGAAGATGTACTGCTTTTCACAAAGTCAGCAAACGATGAGGACTGGACTTGATGCATGACTGCCAGCAATGCACATTTAGTATAATATACGGCCAATACTGTGTCAAAAAACACTTCTGCTACAAAAAGGCCATATTACTTGAAATTTGTATATTGCAAATCCAGAGGCAGGTTAGCACCGTTTAGCAACTGCATTACTGCTTGCAAATCATTTTTACTCTTACCAGTTACCCGGAGCTGATCTCCCTGAATCTGACTCTTCACCTTCATCTTGGAGTCCCGAATCAGGATATTGATTTTTTTGGCGATATCCTGGTCAATGCCCTGTTTGAAATTCAAACGCTGGCGGACTGTTCCAGAAGAAGCCGGCTCTACTTTGGCGTAATCAATGTTCTTCAATGGTAGACCACGCTTCGCCATTTTGGATTGCAGCACATCAATGACAGCCTTGAGTTTGGTCTCATCATCAGATACGATCGTTAACGCATCCTTATCCAGTTTCAGACTGCTCTTGCTGCCCTTGAAGTCATAACGAGTGCCAATTTCCTTCTCGGTTTGTGTAACGGCATTTGTCAGTTCTTGCAAGTCCATTTTGGACACGATATCAAATGAATTTTCTGAACTCAAACCAGTCACCCTTTCAGTTAATCGTATGTTCTGTAACATTATAGAGGATACCTTAAGCAAAAGTCTAATTTCAAGCCATTTTGTAGAAAGAAAAAAGCATTTTTGGCTTCCACTTGAGGTGGTTGCCAAAAATGCTTGCTGGTCCAGCTTCCAACTAATAGCGGCTGCGGTTGGGCTGTCTGAACATATCGAGCACACCCAAAAGCACATGTGCAAGTCCAAAACCCAATATTCCGTAACCCCAAGCACTTGGAGTCAGGTAATAACCCAGGAGGCTGACAATGATCCCTAAACCCGTTACGATCCAGCTGACTGTCATAGCCATCCACCTCACTTCACCAAAAGTTAACTGCAAGTTCAGACACCGTTATTGTCTCCTGCAGTTGACCCGGTTATTCGTCACTTGAGGTACCGCCTTCGCTTGAACCGTTTGTACTATTCGTTGCTCCGCCTTCATTTCCGGTCGAAGTAGACGTGCTCGCAGCAGAGTCATCCAACTTGAGACGAATTCGGTTGGTTGCCTTGCCATCTGTTACAACCTGACCTCCAACTTCAATCGTCGTCGCAGCTGCATAACCGGATTTAATATACATCCCTGTGCTGTCGAGCTCAAAAGTGTAACTGTCCCCATCTGCGGTATTGCCAAACTCCAGCTTCTCTCCGCTGGAGTTTTCTCCCTTGTACACTTCCAGCCAGCTGTGACCTGTTGCTTTAATCGTAACCGTAACAGGCTTACCTGCACTGCCTTTAACTTTAAAGTTCGTAATATTTCCTGATTTCCCATCTTCTGCAACCGTTACAGTAGACGGTGAATTGTCTGTCGGTTCTTCCTGCGTTTCATCCGTCTGTCCATCTGTTTGGCCATCCGCTTGACCGTCCGTCTGTCCTTCCGTGTCCGTACCGCCGCCGTTACCGCCAGCTTCTCCTTCACCAGTACCCTCAGCACCTGAATCCGTTGCAGGCGGATTAGATGCCTGCCCGTTGTCAGCAGGTTGATCCGGCTTATCCTGAGGCTGCTGCTGACTGTCTGTAATTTTGACCGAGTCCAGCCCCTGGTTATCCTCAGGATCATCCTTATTCAACACAACGTACGCATACAATAAAACAACAATCAGAATCGGGAATGTCCACATCAGTGCGACAGACATCCATCGATTACTACGCTCAACCGGACGGCTGGAGCGCTTCTGAATAACCGGCTCCATTGTTGCTTCCGTCTCTTCTGCCGGTACGTCTTTTTTGTGTCCCTCCAGCAGCTCATCAGGGTTCAGTCCCACGGTCTCCGCATAGGTTTTAATGAAAGCACGCACATAGAAGCTACCCGGCAGCACTTTGTAGTCTCCTGCTTCTATGGCCTCCAGATACCTCTTGCGAATTTTTGTCATTTCCTGTACATCGTCAAGACTCATCCCTTTTTGCAGCCGGGCCTCTCTTAACTGCTGACCCAGTTCAGACATGCCATCTCCTCCTTATGTTTATCTCTTGAGTTGTTGCTAATCTATTCCATGATTCCGTACGGTCTCTTACAATTCGTCGGTGTAACTAGCCGTAAACGTATCATAAATAATTTCTTCATTCGGATTGTTGCGAAGTTCAATGATAATATCAAAATCATTAAAATCATATTCGGATTCCTGTACAAAAATATCCGGATGTTCAATAACTTTGGTGCTGGGCATGGTCATAATATCCTGCAACAGATTGTAATGCCGCTCACTGGAGCGAATCGTGCTAACAATACCATCGATAATGAACACATTGTTTGGGTTCAATTCATCCTCGGAGAGTTGGCTCCTTATGGTCTGACGAAGAAGTGTGGAGGAAACAAACGTCCATCGTTTCATCGCACATACGCTACCCGCAATAATAGACTCCGTTTTGCCAACACGAGGCATTCCGCGCAAACCGATGACCTGATTGCCTTCCCTCTTAAATACTTCACCCAAAAAGTCCACAAGTAACCCAAGTTCATCTCGTGTAAAACGAAATGTCTTGCGATCATCCGAGTCACGGTCAATATATCTGCCATGACGTACGGCCAGAATATCCACCAATTTAGGTTGACGCAAAGCCGATACGGTGATGCTGTTTACTTTGGCAAGCATTTCACCAAGCAAACGAATTTTCTCATCATCATCCGATTCAAGCAGCATTCCTCGGGTTTTGCCTTCCACACCGTTAATGGTCAAAATATTCACTTCAAGCATCCCCAGCATAGAGGCTATATCGCCTAACAAACCGGGTCTGTTCTTATGTATTTTATATTCCATATACCATTGTTTAGATTCCATTTCAACACCCCGTAATGCATTATTCCACATTATTCGACAGCAACAGAACGTGTCCGCTGGACAACAATCTGAGACATCTTCTAAAAATGGGTCACGTTAATGATATATAAAATGAAAATGAATTACAAGAACAGCTCTGTAATCCGTTTGTAATCATTAGAGAAAAGCCCCCTTGCGGGAGCTCTTCATCTGTAATCTTATGCGTTTTGTTTGGCCAATTTGACCATCAGGCGCGCAATCGTACGACGCTCATCAGCATCGCCGACATCCCATAGTTCTTTCAATGCCCGATTGGAATGGTTCGCCGGATCGACTTTCTCATCCAGGAAGTCACCAATCTCGTAGGCAAGTTTGTTGATGGTATCTTCACTCATACCCATCTTCTCTGCTTGCAGTACGCGGTCACCCAGGAACTTCTTCCATGTGTCAAAACTGGTGAGCACTGTTTTTTCTGTTGACATGATAAATCCTCCTTAGCTGTCGCATGAGATTTAAAATCAACAGTTGTAATATGTGCTTTCGAGACATTTTATATACGAGCATTATGAAAATAATCCAGAGACGGCTGCTTTCCAGCAACCTTCATCTATTCTGTTCACAGCCAGTCAAGTTTTCTTGTTGTTTTACGTTAACCATCCACCATTTGGACTAATAATCTGCCCATTGATATAACCCGATTCAGGGAGCGCCAGAAAATAAACCAGTGATGAGATTTCATCAGGTTGAGCAAGTCTGCCTGCCGGAATCTCCTCTTCCAGCATTTTCAGTTCACTCTGATCCAGATGGTTCAGCATGGATGTCTGAACTGCGCCAGGAGCCACAGCATTTACGGTTACTCCGGATGGCGCGAGTTCTTTCGCGAGCGCTTTGGTGAATGCATTCACCCCGCCCTTGGTTGTGGAATACAGCACCTCACAAGAGGCGCCTGACAATCCCCAAATCGACGACACATTAATAATTCGGCCATACCTTTGGGAGATCATGTGAGGCATCATTTCCTGTGTACACATAAATGTACCTTTCAGGTTAATCGCCATCACTTCATCCCAGATCTCCTCTGTAACATCAGACAACATTCCATAGTGCGAGATCCCTGCGTTGTTCACAAGGATATCTGGCATGAGATTATGTGACTCCAGCTTCTCCCGCATACGCTCAATCTGTTCACGACTGCGAAGATCCGCAGACACGGTCATGATCTTGCCACTGCCCTGTTCCATGCATCGTCTGGCCGCTTCATTCGCTGCTTCATGCGATTTCATATAGTGTATAACAACATTCATTCCCACTCTGGCGAAACGTTCTGCGATAGCCGCTCCGATGCCACCGCTTGCTCCAGTAACCAGTACAGTCATATCCCCAATTGCCTTCAATTGTCCTGTTCCCCTCTCCATATCAAGGACTCACGACTAGCGATACAGCCAGTTGATCCCAGCGAATATGCTCTCTCAGTCTGAGATTCACATCTTCCAGTGTAATCGATTCATAAAGCGGGAGCATATTGAAGAAATCACCGCCACGGAATTGCTGACGTGTGAATTCATGTGCAATGTTCTCCGGAGAATTGAGCATCCGCAAATATCCGCCTATTTTCTTTTTGCGTGCACGTTCAAAGTCCATGGATTCAAACCCTTTTCCAACAATAGCATCCACTTCTTCACGTATACGCGCGAGTAGTTGATCCGGGTCTTTCGTATCACCACCGATGGCCGAAAACGCATATTGCCGCGAACTGTTATACTCATGTCCAAAGCTGTCCGAGATCAGATCCTCATCATAAAGCTTCTGAAATAACCGCGTGCTTGAGCCGAACAGAAGATCCATCATTAACTGCGTTGTCGTATCTCGTCGCAACAATTGTTCTCCGGTGAGTCCAACGTCCGTCTCTTTGAATCCAAACAGACATTTGGGCAGTGAAACAGCCAGTTTCGCTTCCCGTCTGGCTTCGCCTACCTGCTCAGGCTCCTGTTCGAAGAAGCGTTGAATACTCCCCTGTGGCTTATAATCCTTCTGTTCCTGGTTCGAACGAACCATATCAATGACTTCCTGTGGATCTACACCACCCGCCACGAACAAGAGCATATTACTCGGGTGATAGAAGGAGTTATAGCACTCATATAACATCTCTTTCGTAATCGTACGAATGGACTCCACCGTTCCTGCAATATCGATATGCACCGGATGTTTCTGATACATGGCTTCGATTAATCCAAAATAAACACGCCAATCCGGATTATCAGCATACATGTCAATTTCCTGTCCGATGATGCCTTTTTCCTTTTCCACATTTTGATCCGTGAAGTAAGGATTTTGCACAAAGTCGACTAATGTTTGTATATTTTCGTTCACATGTTCAGTCGCTGAAAACAAATAAACCGTCTGATCAAAACTCGTAAACGCGTTAGCTGAAGCACCATGAGATGCAAACGTGGCAAAAATATCACCCGTTGGTTCTTCAAACATTTTATGCTCCAGGAAATGGGCAATCCCATCCGGGACCTTCACTTCTTGCTGCCCTTCAACCTGAAAATGATTATCCACTGACCCATACTTGGTTGCAAACGTAGCATACGTTTTCTGGAATCCCGGTTTAGGCAAAATATAGACCTGCAGTCCGTTATCCATCACTTCATAATATAGTGTTTCCTGCAAATGCTCATACCGAATGCTCTCCACCGATTATTCCTCCTTCTCGTCCCGCAAGAAATAAATCGTATCCAGACGGAATTGTTCTGCCGCCTCACGAACATCTTCCTTGCTGATATGTTCTATCTGAGCCAACAGTTCTTCAGCCGTTCTCTCTTTGCCAGACAACTGCCGATTGAAGTCATAAGCGATCATCTCAAAGGCAGAATCCTGCATTTCCTTTAGCAGGTTACGGATCATTGCTTTGGTCTGGGACATTTCCAGATCACTGATTGTACCGCTTTTCATTTCTTCCAGCTGCTGCTTGATGATGGTGACGGCCTTCTCATAATTAGGGATTTCAACCCCGGATTGAATCGTGGCAATGCCCTTATGTCCGTCATACCGCGAAGACGCGTAATACGCCAGACTTTCTTTTTCACGAACATTTACAAACAGTTTGGAATGAGGATAACCACCGAGAATCCCGTTGTACATTAGTGCTGCTGCATACTGAGGATCTCCATAAGTGATAGATGTACGGAGTCCCATATTGAGTTTTCCCTGGCTCACATTCAGTCGCTCAACAACGGTCTTTACTTCCTTATCTCCTCGAACTGCTGCCTGTGTCTGATAATCGGAAGAGGACGTTCGATCTACATTGAAATGACGCTGAACAAGGTTCTCAACCTCCTCCAGTGTCGTATCCCCTACCACGTACAGATCCATACCCGCCTGTTGCAGCCACTCCTGATAAGACGCAGTCAGTGTGTCAGGCTCAATCCCAGGCAGATCCTTTCGCTCACCCAGTGGGTGAAGACGGTACGGCTCGTTCTTGCACATTTCCTCAATACTGCGTTCAGCGGCATAGCGCATTTTATCATTCACGATGGATTCCAGCTTTTTACGAACGGTCTCTCGCTCCGCCTGTACATAAGAGATCCTGAAATGTCCATTCTCCTGTGCAGGTCGGGTAAGAACCTCTCCAAGGAAGGCAAATGAACGATCCAGGAGCTGCTCATCCCCTCCAACAAAGGAATCATTAATGGTATCCATTCGGAACTGTACAATCTGGTAATCCCCGCGTTTATAGACGTCAAAACCAAAACCCGCTCCATACAGATGCTCCAGTTGCTCACGAAATTGCGTTGTTTCCGGATAGGACTCCGTGCCGCGCCGCAGAACAAAAGGTGTGAGGGCTACTTTCGTTACCGTATCCTCCCGTAAGGGGACTCCTGCATATAACGATATAGCGAACGTTTTGAAACGTTTGGTGGGAAGCACATGTATACGAAACTCTCTCTTGCTGCCTCGTTCGAATCCTGATGTATTCAAATGTCAAAACCCCTTTACGGCGTCATTTATCGTGCAATATTGAAGCTTAAACGTAACAACCATTTTAACCCAATCAAAAGGCAAGAAGCAACCGAAGTCACGCCTTCTGGTTGCTTCCAACATCATCACATACAAAAAATATGCTGTCCGATTGTTTTCACTTGCGGGCGGGTCCAGATCCATTTGGATGTTGCTGTCCTCGGATTAAAATAATAGAGGCATCCACCGGATGGATCCCAACCATTCAAAGCCTGTTCCACTGCCTTTTTGGCCTGTTCATTCGGTTCCAGATAGATCTGACCATCGGCAACAGCAGTAAATGCACGCGGCTGGAAAATTACTCCGGAAGGGGTATTCGGGAAACTTGGTGCTCTAACCCGATTCAGAATGACTGCTGCTACCGCCACCTGACCTTCAAATGGCTCACCCCGGGCCTCACCATATACGGCGTTAGCCATAATTTTAAGTTCATTCTCGGATAAACCCAACGCATTGGCTGATCCCATATTGTCTTGCTCTTTATCCGCTTTTTTGTTACTGCCCTCACTTTCACCTGCGGAATCCTTGTGTAATGGTGGTTCTGTTGGCGACCATTTGGTTGAAGCATTATACAGCTTTAGCTTGGTTTTGGCACCAACCACACCATCTGCCTTCATGCCAAACTCGGATTGAAACCATTTGACGGATTTCAGTGTACTGCTGCCAAAATTACTGTCGATTTTACCATTGTAAAATCCCAGGTACTTCAGACGACCCTGAAGCTCATATACATCCTGACCGTAACTTCCATATTTCACGGTATTGCTGCTAAACGTAGGCAAGGCCTTTTCTTCTACCGGCGGTGTACGCTTGGTTGAACTTTCAGTTGCTGTATTCCCAGGAAGCAAATAACGAATTCCCAATACGGATATCAGCAAAATAGCAGTGAAAAGCCATAGGTTCATTTTTCGCATCGACTGTGCTCTACCTTTCTCTTGTGGGATTAACAGAATCGCTAAGGTTATTATGACAAGCCTGCTTGCTTCCTATGCACCAAAACATCCGATCTTTGGAGTAGATGGCAAAACTTCAATTCAATAGGCAAGCAAAAAGCCCCCAACCAATAAGGTTGAGGGCTTAAACAATCCATTGTATCTAAGCTGCACTACGAGCTTATTTTATTTTGTTGATACTGTTCAAGTGAGACCAGCACTTCCCGTGGTTTACTACCCTCGTAAGGACCAATTACACCCCGGGCTTCCATGGAGTCAATTAAACGTGCTGCACGGGTATAACCCACCCGCATACGACGTTGTAGCAGGGATACTGAAGCTTGTTTTGCCTCCAATATAATCTGTACGGCCTGCTCATATAACTCATCCTGTACTTCGTCTGCCGCCTGAACGGAGTCATCCACCTCAGGTACAATGGACTCATCATACTGCGCTTCACCTTGACCACGTACATAATTAACAATATTCTCGACTTCTTCATCGCTCATAAAGGCACCTTGTACACGAACCGGTTTCGATGCTCCCATTGGCATGAACAGCATGTCTCCACGACCGAGGAGCTTCTCAGCGCCACCCATATCCAGAATCGTTCGGGAATCCACTTGTGAGGATACCCCAAAGGCAATTCGCGATGGAATGTTGGCCTTGATTACCCCGGTAATAACGTCAACGGAAGGACGTTGTGTGGCAATAATCAGATGGATCCCGGCTGCACGAGCCATCTGGGCAAGTCGAGCAATCGCATCTTCCACATCTCCAGCCGCAACCATCATGAGATCTGCCAGCTCGTCCACGATGACCACGATATAAGGAAGAACAGCCGCAGGATTATCTTTCATCAGATTGTTATAGCCTTCAACGTTCCGCGTACCTGATTTGGAGAACAGTTCATATCGTTTCTCCATCTCGACCACGATCTTTTTGAGAGCAAGTGACGCTCGTTTAGGATCTGTTACTACCGGTGCCATCAGATGGGGAATTCCGTTATATACGTTTAACTCAACCATCTTGGGATCGACCATCAGAAACTTCACTTCATCCGGCTTCGCTTTGTACAATATGCTGGTAATAATTCCGTTAATACATACCGACTTACCGGAACCTGTAGCACCCGCGACCAGCAAATGGGGCATACGAGCCAAGTTACCAATGATTGTCTGTCCGGAGATATCTCGGCCAAATGCAATGGTCACTTTGGATTCTGCATCCTGGAACGTTGCCGTCTCCATCACTTCACGCATCGTTACCACTGACACCTCGCCATTAGGTACCTCGATACCTATAGCGGACTTCCCTGGAATCGGCGCTTCCATCCGGATATCCTTAGCCGCCAGAGCCAACGCGATATCATCTGTCAGACTGACAATCCTGCTGACCTTGACACCAATATCGGGTTGAATTTCATACCTTGTAACAGCAGGGCCTCGTACCACTTCAAGTACTTTGGCGCGAACACCAAAGCTTTCCAGTGTGGCTTCCAGCTTGCGTGCTGTCTGCATGTAATCCTTTTGGTCACCCGCTTTGCCCCCATTGTTCGGCTTGGCAAGTAGACGGAATGATGGCAGCTTGTACGGCTTCGGAGGTGGAGGCGGTGGTTTGATTAATTGTGCGTCCTGCCCCTCGGGAGTTAGACTATCTGTTCCCGGCGCTACCCCATTCGGCAGTTCTTCTCCACTTTCAATGTCATCGACAGTATTTAATATGTCCGTTCCTGCATCGGATGCAGACCACTCTGTCTCTACCAGTTCATCCGTTATTTTAATAGCACGTTCGCCCTCTTGAGCTGAGTTGGAATCCGTGAGATCATCCGGGAAAGGATATGCATCGTCCAGATCATCTTCGATGCTTGCATCTTCCGCTCTGACATGCTCGAAGAAGTCTCGAATGATCGGTGCAGAGTTAGGTTTAGCTTGTACAGCAACAGGTGGTGAGGCAATGTTGTCCACTACGTCTCCGGTCTCTTCCTGCCATGCTTCCGAATCGTGATTCTGAACGGCCCGGTATACGATCTGTTCCGCTTCCGCTGAATCCACCTGATTCAATTCACGTTCTGACTTCGCACGTTCGCGATCAGCTCCCCATTTTCCAAACAGTTGGAAGAATATTGGCGCTTTTCGTTTTGGCAGATGCTGTTCCTCTAATTCATCCTCATATTCGTCTTCATCATCATCAACAGGGACAGGTACCACTTTACGAGCGTTCCCTTTCTTCCTGCCATCAGGAGCTGAAGCAGAACGTGCAGAGGGCCTCGACTCCAGCTTCTTGTACATCGTACTCCCCGCATCCCAGATCTTGGTTCTGAATATTCGAATTAGATCCACATAAGAAAGACTCGTAATCAGCATAAAGCTGATCACAAACATGACGATCATGATGAGCCTTGCCCCAAGGCTGCCGAATAGCCACAAGAACAGAGCAAATTGCCCAGCTCCGAGATAACCACCGCTGATGTCCTTGTTAAGCATGGAGTCTCTCTCCCCTGGCGCAGCAGGGGTTAGCAACTCGGTTTGCATATCATTATGTACCTGTGTAATCACAGCACCAGGCTCAAGCGCACCCACCGGAATGAGCTTCTGGTGCATTGCAGAGACGGTACTCATCAGGGTTAAAGCAAAGACCAGCAATACTAGTCCTGTCTTGCGTGTGGTCCAGCCACTCGGCCATTTCCGGTGAATCATCACCATGAGACCATAATAAATACCAACAAGTGGAATCGCAAAATAAAACTTACCAAGCATCAGTCCGAACATCTTGGAAAGCGAACGTCCAACGGTGGCTTCACCCGATAATGCAATGACAGCAAGGGTAATAAGCACAATCCCGTAAATTTCATATTTTAAAACGCCACTAAAACCAGCGCCCTTTTTTTTCCTCTTTTTTCTTCTGGCCAAAATCAGGTCACCCCCAGAAGAATATTATACCATACAAATATAATCCGTACATATGTTCTTTTTCTGCTCAATTTGTCTGAATTCGTCGTGTTATGCTGACCCCAAGTTACCGGAAAGCGGGATGGTTGAACCCGGCATATTGGCAGGATTGAGATAGGCTTCAAGTGGACAATCCAGCAATCGTACAATAACGGCTTCATTATCATTCACTGGCCTCACCTGCATTAATAATCCATTCATCTTGATCTCTCTCGTATCTTCACTCTCTTTCCACATGCCTGACCATAGTTGTTCAGGGGGCATCACGGTGTATAGTGTCATTGGGTATAACCTCCCGCTTGCAGGGTCTGTCTGTTGTCTCCTATGAGCTGATTTAAATGCGCAATGGCCTGACCAATGCCGCCAACTGCATCCATTAGTCCATATTTCACTGCATCTGCGCTTCCTACAGCTGTACCAATATCCCGGTTCAACTCACCGGTCTTAAACATCAGTTCCTTGAACATCTCTTCAGATATATTTGAATGTGAAGTGACGAATCGAACAACCCGTTCCTGCATTTTCTCCATGTACTCAAATGTCTGAGGTACACCAATGACAAGGCCGTTCATACGAATTGGATGGATCGTCATCGTTGCACTTCCAGCAATGAGAGAATACGTCGAAGCTACAGCGATCGGAACTCCAATGCTATGCCCGCCTCCAATGACCACAGTAACCGTAGGTTTGCTCAGAGAAGCAATCATCTCTGCAATAGCCAGACCCGCCTCCACATCTCCACCTACCGTGTTCAGAATGATCAGAATACCTTCAATACGCTGATTCTGTTCTGCAGCGACAAGCTGTGGAATAATATGCTCGTACTTTGTTGTTTTATTTTGTGGTGGCAAAATTAAATGCCCTTCCACCTGTCCGATAATGGTCATACAGAAGATGTTCGATTCGCCTGCTGGCGACTGTGTCTGCCCAAATTGCTGAATAGTCTCCGTCACGGGAGAGATGTCCTTCTCCTCCCGGATCGGCATTTCCGGTGCTTCAACCTCCGGCTGATTGGATCTTGACGTCTGCTTGTCATTCATACGTTCATTCATTTCATTAATCCCCTTCTCCAGAAACATTTAATGTATTTCCTTAGTATGGGGAATTTTCCAAGCCCCTTATACCCGCTACATCAAATTGCTTCACATTGTGGCGATCTCCCTGAAAAACGCAAAAAAAAAAGCCCCTTCTCTACGAGGAACCGTCCAATATTACTCGTAGAGAAGGGGCGACTGTGTGCCTGAATATATGTTTTTTGTTTAGCCTATTTTAAACTTCCATAATGATTGGCAAAATCATCGGTCTGCGACGAGTTTGCTCATACAGGAAACGTCCCAGTGCATCTTTGACATTCGTTTTGAGTGAAGCCCACTCGTTAACGTTCTCACTCATCAACTTCTGCAATGTGCTGCTTACGATCCGGTTAGCCTCATCCAGTAGGCCTTCCGATTCGCGTACATACACAAATCCACGGGAGATGATGTCAGGACCGGAAACAATTTTCCCATCCTGTTTGCTCAATGTTACTACGACAACAAGGATACCATCCTGTGACAACAATTTGCGGTCACGGAGTACAATGTTACCCACGTCACCTACACCCAAGCCGTCGATCAACACGTTACCTGCAGTAACTTTACCTGCTCTACGTGCTGCACCACCTTGAATTTCAATCACTTCACCAATATCCGTGATGAAAATGTTCTCCGGCTCAACACCTACAGATTCAGCAAGAACTGCGTGACGGCGCTGCATACGGAATTCACCGTGAATTGGCAAGAAGAATTTCGGTTTCATCAGGTTGAGCATCAGTTTCAGCTCTTCCTGGCTACCGTGACCCGATACGTGAACGCCACTGTTAGCACCGCTGTAATGCACGTTAGCACCCAGACGGAACAGTTCATCAATCGTACGGCCTACATATTTTTCATTACCCGGAACCGGTGTTGCTGCGATAATGACGGTATCGCCTGGCAGGATGTCCACTTTACGGTGCGTGGAACGAGCCATACGTGTCAATGCTGACATTGGCTCGCCTTGGCTTCCTGTGCAAAGAATCACGACACGATCAGCAGCCATCTTGCCTACTTCCTCGGGTTCAATGATCATGCCATCCGGAATCTCAAGGTAACCCAGTTCGGAAGCAATACCGACCACATTAACCATGCTGCGTCCGATAACTGCAACTTTACGTCCAGTTACTTCTGCTGCGTTGATCACCTGTTGGATACGGTGTACGTTGGAAGCAAAGGTCGCTACAACAACGCGTTGGCTTGCTTTACGGAAGATATCTTCCAGAACGATACCTACATTTTTCTCCGATGGTGTGAATCCAGGTTTCTCAGCGTTCGTACTATCGGACAAAAGCGCAAGCACGCCATTGGTTCCGATCTGCGCCATACGCTGAAGATCTGCATATTGACCATTGACTGGAGTGTGGTCAAATTTGAAGTCACCTGTATGAACTACTGCACCTTCCGGTGTTTCGACACATACACCAACGGAATCCGGAATACTATGGTTAGTAGCGAAGAACGATGCTTTCAGAACAGATCCAAGTTGGATCTCGGAATCCGCATCAATCAGAATACGTTTTGTTTCACCCAGCAAGTTCGCTTCTTTCAACTTATTTTCTACAAGTCCAAGCGTAAGTCTTGTTCCGTATACAGGAACATTCAGATGTTTGAGAACATATGGCAGACCACCAATGTGATCCTCATGTCCGTGAGTAAGAATGATTCCTCTTACTTTGTCACGGTTCTCAGTCAGGTAAGAAATGTCAGGAATGACAATATCAATACCAAGCATATCTTCTTCCGGGAATTTAAGACCAGCATCTACGACTACAATGTCGTTAGCGTATTGGATGACGTACATATTTTTACCAATCTCGCCTACGCCGCCCAATGCAAAAATCATCAGTTTATCGTTATTATTTTTCTTAGACAAATGAATCTAAACCTCCTATGGTAGTTGGACGTCGTACCTTATTATTTATTGTAAGTTAAGAAAAGTAGTCCATACATTACATGCCCACCTATCGGGATGAATGCAAAAGAACACCTTTATTCACGATATCTGGAAGAAGTTCTTCGAAGTTATTCCCTTTTACCAACAAGTTGGATTGAAATGCCCTCTTAGCCGTTCCTTCCTTTTTCACCGCAAAGCCACACCACGAAACGATGTCGCTTTCAATTTCAAAAAAATACCGCACCCAGTCACTTGACATCATTATACATGATTAAAAACAAAAAAAACAAGTCACTCTCTCGTTAACCTGTAGGTTTCCCCTTAGCAGTGGAAAAGAAACCTCACTTTACGCATCAAAAAAAAGAACTGCAACCTCGAAATAAGAGGAGCGGTTCTTTTGATAATCTGATGGATGTCTCATAATTAATAAAATAGTTCCATATGCAACTACTGATTACAAATTAAGCAGACCTTTGATATAGACCTGCTCCTCTTCTGTTGGAGGAATAAGAGGCAAACGTACAGACCCAACGTTCAAACCACGCAATGTCAGCGCATATTTCACCGCTACGGGGTTCGGTAAAGGTTGTGGACACTCAAACAGACCTTTGAACACCGGGAACAGCTGCTGATGAATCTGAGCAGCTTGAAGAGGTGCTCCGCCATAGAAGGCATCGATCATTTTCTTCATCTCAGACCCTACGACATGACTGGCCACACTGACGATCCCATGAGCTCCAACAGCAATCGCTGGCAAGCCAGAAGCATCATCACCGGAATAGACTCTGAAGTGCTCCGGAGCACTTGCAGCAATCAGCGTAACCTGCTCCATGGACGCACATTCCTTGGTTGCCACGATGTTAGGAATCTGCGCGAGACGAAGCGTTGTTGCCGCTGACAGGCTGGTTACTGTACGACTAGGCACGTTGTAGAGCATAATTGGCAGCTTGGTCGAGCCCGCAATCGCTTCAAAATGTCTGAACAACCCTTCTTGGCTCGGTTTGTTGTAATAAGGAACAACCAGTAATATGCCATCCACTCCGGCACGTTCAGCTTCCTGTGTCAAATGGATGGAATGCGCCGTGTTGTTGCTTCCCGTTCCGGCTATAATTTTGCACCGTCCGGCTGCATGTTTCACTGCAAATTCGAATAATTGAACTTTCTCAGTATCACTAAGTGTTGGTGACTCACCTGTTGTTCCGGAAACCACAAGCGTCTCTGACTTTTGATCTACAATTAGATAGTCGATTAGACGTGCCGTTTCCTCCCAATGAATCTCTCCCTGTTCATTGAACGGAGTGACCATTGCTGTAATCAATCTTCCAAAGTCCAATTCGATTCCTCCTTCAAAACAGGTTTGGCTCCTCTAACTTCAGTTACTTACAAATGAAGTTCGAATGAGGCGTGAAGTGCCCTCAGGGCCTGAACCATATCTTCTTTTTTTACAAGTACCCAGATCGTTGTATTCGAATCTGCGGATTGCAGGATCTGAATATCTGCCAGTGTTAAGGACTCCACGATACGAGCCATAATTCCAGGTACACCATTAATGCCTCCGCCAATGACGGAAACTTTGGCACAACCGGACAGGGTTTGTGGCTTGAGACCGATCTCCTGCAATACCTGTATGGCTTTCTCGGAATCACTGTCAAAAACCGTATAGACAACTCCCGAAGGGGTAACATTAATAAAATCAACGCTGATCGAATTCTCAGCCATGGTTTTGAATACTTTTAGTTGCAATCGATCTGCACCACCAGGTACATCCACCGTAATTTGCGTTACATTGCTAACATAGGCGATACCTGTTACATAACGGTCAACAATGCCTGTCTGCACATCCTGGAATCCTTCCGGATGCGTAACCAGCGTTCCTTCCGTGTCAGCAAAAGTAGATCTTACTCGCACTGGAATCTGGGATTGCATGGCGATCTCAACCGCACGTGGATGAATTACCTTGGCACCATGGTGGGCCATGTTACAGATCTCTGCATAACTCACGACAGTCAGTGGACGCGCATCCTCAACAATCCGAGGATCAGCCGTGAGTATCCCGTTCACATCCGTGTAGATATCCACCATTTCGGCACGCAATGCCGCACCGAGAGCTGTTGCAGACGTATCACTTCCCCCACGACCCAGTGTCGTGAAATCTCCATTCTCCGTCTGACCTTGGAATCCGGTTACAATAACGACCCGTCCCAGCTGAAGCTGCTCCAACACACGAACAGGACGGACATCCAATATCCGGGCATTCCCGAAATTGTCGTCCGTCACAAAACCTGCTTGTGCACCGGTCAGCACTGTAGTTGGAATGCCTTCATGTTCGAGCAAACTGCTCAAAGTCGTTGCAGATATGATTTCACCACAGCACAGCAGTAAATCCTTTTCGCGTGCGGATATTGCGTTTCCGTTCTGTGCAGCCCAGTCTAGCAACGTATCGGTCGCATATGGCTCGCCGCGGCGCCCCATCGCGGACACCACGATGACCAGACTTAATCCTGCCTCAAGTTCACGTTTAACATGACGGAGCACATGCTCTCTCGCCTGAACAGTGGAGAGAGACGTGCCTCCAAATTTCTGTACCATGATACGCATCTTTATTCCTCCATTTGTGTACGCAAGAAGACTAGACACGGGTCAAATCAACAAATGGATCACTCTAGGGAGCGTTCTGATGCGATAATTTCAGCAATTTATACGGCATTCCATGCCGCTCCTTGTTTCTTTGTAATTGTCTGGGACAATCGCAAATCAACGGTCGCGGTTGTTATCGAGATCATGACGCATACATTCACACTAGACCTCTCCCGCTTGCTTAACCTTTACTGCCGCAAGCAGGAATGCCTTATAGACAGGAACGTGGACACAAATAGCTGTTCAAAGCCAGCATTTCGTCCCCCATGATTTTCTTTGTCTCTCGAACCCTTCTTCATTTCTCCAAGCGCATAAACGTTGTCACCCAATCATTGTTCCATCAAGCCTGTGAAGAACGCTCCACAATCATCGGCTGCAACTGTTTGCCCTCAAGGGCACTCCAGCAAGACTCTGGAATCAATTCCATTTTGGCGACTAACGAGTTTGGTTTTTTCACTGGATCGTCCTGCCCAAATGGCACAAAATACAAGTATTTAGCCACGAGCAATTTGGCGATATTCGCAGCATTCAAGCCCAGACCGTCATTGGTGGAAATGGCAAGCACGAGCGGACGCTGATTACGCATCTGCGCTTTGGCTGCCATTAGCACTGGACTGTCGGTCATCGCATTAGCCAGCTTGCTTGTTGTATTCCCTGTGCATGGAGCAATAACCAGCACATCAAGCAGCTTGGAAGGCCCTAATGGCTCCGCTTCAACAATTGTAGAAATGATATCATTACCTGTTATATCTTTCAACTGTTTTTGCCAATTTTGCGCCGTACCGAAGCGTGTATCCGTCGTCAGAACCGAATTCGAAATAATCGGAATAACGTTCGCACCTTCAGCCACGAAGCGGCTAATTACCGGCATAACCTCTTCAAACGTACAATGAGAACCCGTAATTGCATAACCTACCGTTTTTCCCTGCCAGTTCATGATTTAACCTCCCGTGCGTTCTGTTCTTCCAAAAGCAAACGGATCAACGCGTCGGCAATAATGCCGCCAGCCGTTTTGGGAGCAACAATGCCGGGGAGGCCAGGCGCAAGTAGCGCTTTGATACCGCGTTTGTCAGCATACCTGAAATCACAGCCGCCAGGAGCGGATGCGAGGTCGATAATGACAGCCTTTTGCGGCATTCTGGACAGGATTTGTGCTGTGATTATCATAGTCGGTATCGTATTAAAAAGCAAGTCAACTTCCCCGGTTTGAGCGGCCAAATCCGTTGTCATGAAAGGCTTCCAGCCCATTATTGTAGCGCGGGCAGCATCCTCTTCCCGCCTGATTCCCACCCGTACATTTGCTCCAAGTCCCTGCAGTGTTTTGGCCATTGTGAATCCTGTTCGACCAATGCCAAGCACAATGCATTCCGAACCATGGATTGTGAAGTCCGTCTCCCGAATAGCTATGGCGATGGCTCCCTCAGCTGTTGGAATAGAGTTGTAAAGTGCAATATCATCACGATCAAGTACTTCAACAAGTCGCAGCCCATTTTCAAGACAAAGTTCGCGCAAGAACGGTTTTGCCATACCTGTGAACACAATACAATGCTCCGGTAATGCTGCAATATGTTCCTTTTTCAAATAGATCGGCGTGTCACTGAATGAAGTGCTTACTTTTCCCTGATCATCGCAACCGACGACAGGCAGTACCAGTACATCTGCGGAAGCAAACACTTCGTCCTCCAGTTCCTGGTGCTCGATCCCTGGAATGGAGCGCTCTATTTTATCGAAACCCACCACACTTACCGTTGCATCCAGCTCAGCGCACTTTTGAATGACTTCAAGCTGCCGCGCATCTCCGCCCAGGACTACAATCCGGACTCCGGTCAGCATCGGGACGTCACTCCTTTCACCACATGTATGCCTTATCGTATGCAGGGGCCCACAGGGGGGTGAAAACAATAATTGCAATTAACTGTCCGTTTCTCGAATGTAAAAAAGAGCCGCCCCTGTCAGGGACGACTCTAAAGAATGGGTATATTAACCTGATTATTTCCCGGTATGACCGAATCCGCCTTCGCCACGTACCGTTTCCGAAAGTTCATTCACTTCCGTCAATTCAACAGCAGGCACGGTCTGGAAGACGATCTGTGCGATGCGCTCTCCCCGTACAATCGTGAACGGTTCCTGACCCAGATTAATCAACAGCACTTTAACTTCTCCGCGATAGTCCGCATCAATGGTACCCGGTGTGTTGAGGCAGGTAATTCCATGTTTGAAAGCCAGTCCGCTCCGAGGACGGATCTGTGCTTCCAATCCAGCGGGCATTGCCATCGCAAGTCCGGTTGGAATCAGCGTACGCTGACCCGGCTGCAATACAACGTCTTCCTGAAGTGCGGCTACTACATCAAAGCCTGATGCCAGCTCCGACATTTTTTGTGGCAGTTTAATATCTTCATTGCCCGGCAGTTTCTGTATTTGAACGTAATGCAACAAAATCATCCCTTCTCAATCCAGCGATCGTCTTATCTGAAGCACCAACCATAGCAAGTGCAAAAGGCTCAGCAAACATCAGATCAAGTACCGCGTTAATATCGTCCATGGTAACTTGCTCAATTTTGGTGATCATCTCATCCAGCGTATGGTGTCTGCCCAGCATCAGCTCGTTTTTACCCAGACGATTCATACGACTGCCTGTGCTTTCCAAGCTAAGAATCAGGCTGCCCTTCAGCTGTTCTTTTCCTTTACGAAGTTCATCTTCGGACAAGCCGTTAACAGCCAGGTCGCGTAGAACCTCTTTGGTCAGGTCGAGCACTTCTTTGGTCTGTTTCGGTGCTGTACCCGCGTATATGGTGAAAAGTCCGCTGTCCGCATGAGAGCTATGATAGGAATACACGGAGTACGCAAGACCCCGTTTCTCACGAATTTCCTGGAACAGTCTGGAGCTCATGCCTCCACCAATGGCGTTATTCAGAACAACCATAGCGAATTGCAGCGGATCTCCGATTTTACAGCCCGGGAACGAGATACAGATATGATTCTGTTCCGTTTTCTTTTTGTGAAAGAGCTGTCCGCTTTGGAAGGCTGGCATCGTGACTGCTTCCGTTACTCCATTTACATCAAAAGCACCAAAATGTTTCTCCATCAGTTCGATTACACTGTCATCAATATTACCTGCGATACTAATGACCGTGTTCTCAATTGTGTAGTGCTCCCTCATATATGCACGCAGATGACTGGAATCCATCGCTTTGAGACGTTCTTCCGTACCCAGGATTGGGTATGCAAGTGGATGCTCACCATAGGCGGCCAAGGCCATCAGATCATGAACCATATCATCAGGCGTATCTTCATACATCGAGATTTCTTCAAGAATGACGTTTTTCTCCTTGATCAATTCACCATCATCCATTTTGGAGCGGAAAAACATATCAGACAATACATCAACCGCAATCGGCAAATGTTCATCCAACACTTTAGCATAATAACACGTGTATTCTTTGGAAGTGAATGCATTCACGTTACCGCCAATCGCATCGAACTGCTCCGCAATCGCCTTGGCATCATAACGATCTGTTCCCTTGAATAACATGTGTTCAATAAAATGTGATACTCCGTTACTTGCAGGTTGCTCATTGCGCGAACCTGTCTTGACCCATATTCCGAAAGACACAGAACGGCAGGTCGGTATCTGTTCCATGACAACTCTGAGGCCATTGCCCAGCTGAATTTTTTTCATGGTTGGCCCTCCTACATCTCTATAATTGCCTTGATCTCAACCTTGAAATTGAAATCGACATTTGGTTCCAACTTTTTGATATTAACAAAAAAACAACGTTCACTCAACCGCAGAGGTATTTACACGTTCAGAAGACAACGTTTCACTTACTGTTCCGAGCACCAGACCTTTGGCCCGTATGGATTGAATCATGCCCTTTAAAGCTCCCGAAGAAGCAGCTGTAGGGTGCATTAGAATTAACGTGCCTGCCTCGGTATTTTTAGCAATTTTGGCAACAACGGCATCCGGGCTTGGCTTACGCCAATCCACAGTATCTACTGTCCATAACACGGTTTGCAGTCCCATGGATGAAGCAATGTCAACGGTCTTCTGATTAAAGTCACCGGATGGCGGAGCAAACCAACGATTCTCTACGCCCAGTGTTTTATGGAGCAGATCCTGGGTTTTGCTAATTTCCAGCTTGGCCCGTTCTGCGCTCAATCGACTCATATTAGGGTGAGAATATGCATGGTTGGACATCTCATGCCCACGCTTCTGAATTTCTTTGGCCAGTTCAACATTTTTGCTTAACCAACTTCCATCCAGAAAAAAAGTAGCCTTCACTTTCTCGGCATCGAGCGTATCCAGCATCGGTTTAATGTATTCGTTCCCCCAGGCCACATTAATCATAAAAGAAACCATCGGTTTGTTTGCGTTCCCCCGATAGATCGGATGTGCACCCAAATCTTTAAGCTGGATCTCCGGCTCAATCTGACGGTAGACATACGCTATTTTGGTATTCAATGTTCCACTCAGCGCCTTACGGTATGTCGCTTCCACATCAATCTCCATGCCATTATAACCAGGAATCGCTTTCCATACCCGATCCACTCTGGCATTTACCGGAGCAATTTTCGTTTCAGCCGCTTTATCCCGAATCGCAGACAACAGCGCATCTTCTCCAGTTGCCTCCTTAAACATGTCAAAAGCATTTTGCGTACCTGGCCCATCACGGATCTCCGTAATGTATGTACGTACACTGCCAACTTGTCCGATCAATATGACCGCAGTCACACCCGCCAGAACAGCCGCCAGCTTTTTGGATTGGTTTCCCACAGCTCCATCCTCCCGCCGTCTTTGTCCCCATCATATGAGGACAAGGGCAAGAATATGAATGCTAAGCCATGGTTTCATCCTTGCTTTACGTATTTAAACGTTAAAAAAAGAGCCAGAAATTCACATTCTGTCTCTTCATTCAATCTATCCATTTGTAACCTGTCGCTTCGGTATCCTAGGATTGAGCCGGAGCTTCAGCAGTCAAAACTGCTTTACGGGACAAGTTGATTCGACCTTGTGGGTCAATTTCCGTTACTTTTACCGTAATAGAATCACCAATGGCTACAACATCTTCCACTTTGGCAACACGTTCTGTTGACAGTTGTGAGATGTGTACCAGACCTTCTTTGTTCGGAAGTACTTCAACGAATGCACCGAATTTCTCAACACGTTTTACTTTACCGACATAAATCTCGCCGACCAGTACTTCGCGCACAATACCTTCGATAATCGCTTTGGCTTTATCATTCATCTCCTGGTTAGAAGAAGCGATAAAGACACGTCCATCCTGTTCAATATCAATTTTAACACCGGTTTCTTCGATGATTTTATTGATAATTTTACCACCTGCACCGATCACATCACGGATTTTGTCCGGATTGATATGCATAGTTGTAATTTTAGGTGCATATTGTGATAACTGCTCACGTGGAGTATTCATCACTTCAGTCATTTTGCTCAAGATGTGCAAACGACCTTCTTTGGCTTGAGCCAATGCTTCAGACAAAATTTGACGATCAATCCCATCAATTTTGATGTCCATTTGAATCGCGGTTACACCTTCAGGTGTTCCAGCTACTTTGAAGTCCATGTCACCGAGGTGATCTTCCATACCTTGAATATCACTCAGGATCGAAACATGATCTCCATCTTTGATCAGACCCATAGCTACACCCGCAACCGGAGCTTTGATTGGTACACCTGCATCCATCATAGCCAATGTGCTGGCACAGATACTTGCCTGGGAAGTTGAACCGTTGGATTCCAGAACTTCAGATACGAGACGAATCGTGTATGGGAAGTCTGTTTCGGAAGGGATGACTTTGGAAAGCGCACGCTCACCCAGAGCACCATGTCCGATTTCGCGACGGCCTGGAGCACGTAATGGACGAGCTTCACCTACGCTGAATGGTGGGAAGTTATAGTGATGCATGAAACGTTTCGTTTCTTCAAGGCTGATTCCGTCCAAAATCTGAACATCACCCAGTGCACCAAGTGTACAGATGCTAAGTGCCTGCGTTTGACCACGTGTGAACAAACCTGAACCATGCGTACGTGGCAACAAGGAAGTATCACATTCGATTGGACGAATCTCAGCAAGTCCACGTCCATCTGGACGAACTTTATCATGCGTGATCAGACGACGCACTTCTTCTTTAACGATATCGTGCAGGACTTCCTTCACGTCTTTGAGCAATTCAGGACTTTCAATATATTTCTCTTCAAAGTGAGCAACGGTTTCGTCATTCACTAGATCGATTGCATCTTGACGAGCATGTTTCTCAGCAATTTTAACCGCTTCAACCAGACGAGCACTAGCAAAATCACGTACACTGCTGTTGACTTCAGCATTAACGGCATGCAACTTAACAGCCATTTTTTCTTTACCGGCAACTTGCACGAGTTGTTCGATTACAGCAACAATGTTCTTGATCTCGTCATGTCCGAACATGATTGCTTCAAGCATTACTTCTTCCGGTAATTCGTTTGCTTCAGCCTCAACCATCATGATGGCATCCTTGGTTCCTGCAACCACCAGCTCAAGCTCACTGACTTCAAGCTGTGCAATCGTTGGATTAATAATGAACTCGCCATTAATACGTCCAACTTTCACGCCACCAATAGGTCCACTGAATGGAACATCCGAGATGCTCAGTGCAGCTGATGTACCAATCATTGCAGCGATTTGCGGTTCACAGTCTTGGTCCACACTCATAACGATATTCAGAACTTGTACATCATTCCGGAAGCCTTCCGGGAACAATGGACGAATTGGACGGTCTGTCAGACGGCTTGAAAGAATGGCTTTCTCACTCGGTCTGCCTTCACGTTTAATAAATCCACCCGGAATTTTACCTACGGCATACAATCTTTCTTCATAGTTCACCGTTAATGGGAAAAAATCCAGATCTTTTGGCTCACTTGATGCTGTCACGGTACACAATACCACGGTATCCCCGTATGTTACCTTAACGGCAGCATTAGCCTGCTTGGCCAAACGCCCGGTTTCAAACGTAAGCTTTCTTCCACCAAGCTGCATTTCAACACGCTGTTCCATGAAATTCCTCCTTTTATTCGTCCTAACTCAATGGATTCTGCATATTTACAGTATTTCCTGCTTGTCCTGCATTCATTAGCTATGTAAGATCTTGCAACATGCTAATCTGCACAACAAAAGCTCCTCGCGGAGCCCCATCTACAAATATATGGCAACATGTTCATCTACAAAACAACCCGGCTGTAAGTTCCGCTTGTCCTTTTAGACAAAAGAATGACGGATAACAGCCAGGTTGGTTTTGAAAACATGTACGATAATTAACGACGCAATCCGAGTTTTTCGATCAGTGCGCTGTAACGTTTAACATCTTTGTTTTTCACGTAAGCCAAAAGCTTACGACGTTGACCTACCATTTTCAAAAGTCCACGACGTGAGTGGTGGTCTTTCTTATGCGTACGCAAGTGGTCTGTCAAACTTCTGATGTTTTCCGTAAGGATAGCAACTTGCACCTCTGGAGATCCTGTATCGGACTCGTGAGTTTTGTGCTCGTCGATCAGTTGTTGTTTACGTTCTTGAGTCAATGCCATCCTGTTCACCTCCTTCAATATAATCGCCATTAGCCTCGTCACCGCCGGTGAGAGCAAGTAACCAAGCCAAGGTTATTGTTGTCCTAAACGACAACGTAGTACAGTATATCATAATTGCCCAGTCAAAGTAAATGTAAACATGCATTAATTCCTAAACCTTAAGATAACAGGCGACTAGCAGTTAATGCATCTTCCCGAATCTGACTAATCAATGCATCAATGGAGTCAAACTTTCGTTCTGCGCGGATATAGTGAACAAGCTCAACCTTTAATTCCTGATCATACAAGTGTCCATCAAAATCAAGCAGGTGCACTTCAAACGTAGGTTTCATCCCGTTTTCGTGAAACGTAGGTTTCACACCGAGATTCATTACGCCATGCAGTTCCTGTTCGCCATGCTGCACACGAACAGCATAAACACCCTTCGACGGTGTAACGTAATGATCCGTGAGTTCAAGGTTGGCTGTCGGAAATCCAATCGTTCGTCCACGCTTCTCTCCGTGAATGACGGTTCCTCTTATGCTGTAAGGTCGGCCAAGCCACTGACTGGCCTCATCCATCTCCCCACGCTTCAACAGGCCACGAATGAGAGAACTGCTCACTTTTTCACCATTTAAAAGGAATGGAGGAACGGTTTCCACCGTCATTTGTCCTTCTCCCAATGTACGAAGAAGCTGTTCATCTCCTGCACCCTTGTGACCGAAACGGAAGTCAAAACCCACCACCGCTGTTCGTGTCTGAAGAGGGATCAACAGATCATGTACGAATTGTTGCGGTGTCAGCTGTGAGAATTCTTCATTGAATTCCACCACATAGAGCACATCAACGCCCATTCCTGCCAAGATGTCTTTTTTATCTCTCAAGGGAGTTAAACTACCCTCGTAATCCCCTTTGCGCATAACTTCCTTTGGATGTGGATGAAAGGTCATGACCGCTGCCTGCATGCCCGTTTCGCGCGCAATGCGGACAGCTGACAAAATGACACTTGCATGTCCGAGATGCAGTCCGTCGAATTGACCGATCGCGAGCACTTGGGGAAGTGTGCTCAGCTCAGTCGAATGTAACGTCTGCGGATAGGTTAGCATTACGGTTTTCACAATCATTCACCTGCATTTCACTTGATAGGCCAAACTTGATCATCACCATGACTTCAAGTCCGAGACCTCTTTATTCCGGCAAAAAGACTTTAACTGCCCTCACCGTTGGTTTTAGTTCATCCCGTTCAAATATCCCCAGAAACGTACCATCCTGAGCGTACAACCGCAGTAAACCAGGTTGCTCTACAGGCGGTTCCAGAAGACGTGCAGCCAGTTTCTGACCTTGGAGTGCTCCTTTGGTCTGTTCTTCTCCAACCTTGTGGGCTGGAATAGAAGCAATTGCCTCGTCAACTGGAATCAGCGCATCTGCCAAAGTTCCGTCGGCCATAAGTTGTTCCACTTCTTCAATCCGAAGACAACGATCTGCAGAGATACCCGCTGATATCGTACGCTCCAGTCGAACCATGGTCGATGGATATCCGAGTTGTCGGCCGATGTCTACACACAACGTCCGAATATAGGTACCTTTTGAACATAAGGCCCGGAAGGATATATCGATGGTATCGCCCTGAGTCTCAATCCCTGTAAGTTCGAGCTCATAGATTGTGACCTCACGGCTCTTACGCTCTACCGTCTTACCTTCACGAGCAAGCTCATAAAGACGTTTGCCGTCTACCTTTACCGCAGAATACATGGGTGGTACCTGAGAGATCGTGCCCAGAAACTGCTCAAGCACCTGTTGAACCTGTTCCTGTGTTACTTCCACAGTCATTTCAGCCCGCTCAATGACTTCCCCTGTCATATCCTCTGTGTCAGTAGACAGTCCCAATCTGAGCGTAGCCAGATATTCCTTCGGAAGCTCCTGCATGTACTCCACCACTCGTGTTGCCCTTCCGAGACAGAGAGGCAGAACGCCTGTAACTTGTGGGTCCAATGTGCCCGTATGCCCAATGCGCTTCATCTTGAGAATGCGACGCATTTTGGCTACAACATCATGAGAAGTAAATCCCGCCGGTTTATATACCGGAAGTACACCTTCAAATGGCTTTACCATTGTGAATACACCTGCTTCAGTACTTTTGCAACAATATCATCAATTCTGCCTTCCAGACGACATCCGGCCGCGAGCACATGCCCGCCTCCGCCAAAGGTCTGTGCTAGTGCAGCAACATCAATCTTACCAGCTGAACGCAAAGAAACCTTGACTGCATTCTCGTTGATGACTTTGAAAAAGATACCAACTTCCACGCCCTGAATGTTGCGCGGATAGTTCACTACCCCTTCAAGATCTTCGTTAGCTGCTCCACAAGCTACCATATCATCTGGTGTAATAACAACCCAGGCTATCTTTCCATCATCTGTCATCTGCAGGCTTGATAGTGCCTGATTCAAAATCCGAACTTGTGGAAGAGTCACCTGCTCCAACAAGGTCTGGGCGAGATAGGGTCCATCCACGCCATGTTCAAGCAGTCTGGAGGCCGTTGTCATTACATTTGGACTGGTGTTGGCATAGCGGAATCCACCTGTATCCGTAAGCAATCCTGTATAAACTGCCGTCGCAACATCTTTATCCCATGCCACTTGAAACAGGTTAAGAAAATCGAACAAAATTTCAGCCGTTGCAGCAGCATCTGACTTAATGATGTTGACTGTACCATAAGCGTCATTTGTAGGGTGATGATCAATATTCAAAATAACAGCATCTTCTTCGAAATAATGACGTGTCAAACCTACTCTGGCAAAGTCTGCACAATCCAAACAGATAACAGCTTTATATTTTCGCTGCGGTGGTTGTTCGGTCATGTTCACGATGTTGCCTGCTTCCCACAAAAATTGCATGCGCCCGGGGATTTCACCTTCATTAATCATCGTGAATGTCTTACCCAGACATGACAGCAGCCAGCCCACCGTTACCGTCGAGCTGACTGCGTCACCGTCCGGCTGTACATGCGACACGACCAGGTAATCATCATGCTCCAGCAGAAATTGCTTTCCGGCCTGGAGCGCCTGTTCATAAGTGTGCATTGCCGTCTCCTCTATTCTGTTACTGGGATTCGTTCTTGTCGGAACCAATATCGCCAAGCAGCTTCTCAATTCGGCTGCCATAAGCGATGGATTCGTCAATCTTAAATATCAACTCGGGAACATGCCGGAACCGGATACGTTTGCCCAGCTCCGAACGCAAAAATCCATTTGCTTTTGCCAGAGCTTTGAGCGTGTTATCTTTTTGTTCCTGTTCACCGAAGACACTCAGATAAACTTTGGCTTGCGACAAGTCTCCTGTCACTTCGACTCCCGTTACCGTAATAAAGCCGATACGTGGATCTTTCAGTTCAGACTGGATGAGCAGACTGATTTCTTTCTTGATCTGCTCGCCCACTCTACCTGTACGAATCTTAGCCATCGTTGTTCACCTCATGCTTCCTTGCTTATCGTTGTACTGTCTCCATAATGAAGGCTTCGATAACGTCGCCCTCTTTGAGATCATTGTATTTATCCAGTGTGATACCGCACTCGTAACCTTGGGCTACTTCTTTGGCATCATCTTTATAACGTTTCAGGGAATCCAGCTTACCTTCGTAAAGGACGATGCCATCACGAATCAGGCGTGCTTCCGCAGAACGCGTAATTTTACCCGAGGTAACCATACAACCAGCGATGGTGCCCACTTTACTGATGGAGAACGTGCTCCGAACTTCAGCATGACCGATAACTTTTTCTTTGTAGATCGGATCAAGCATACCTTTCATCGCTTGTTCAATTTCTTCGATAACACTGTAGATTACGCGATGCAGACGAATGTCTACTTGCTCTTGATCTGCAGTTGCTTTCGCCTGGTTATCAGGACGAACGTTGAAACCAATCACGATGGCATTGGATGCTGCCGCCAAAATGATGTCGGACTCGGTGATTGCACCAGCGCCGCTATGAATGATTTTCACGCGTACACCTTCAACTTCGATCTTCGCAAGGGAACCTTTCAATGCTTCAACCGAACCTTGTACGTCACCTTTGATGATAACGTTCAGATCTTTGATCTCGCCATCTTTGATGTGCTGGAACAGATCATCCAATGTTACACGAGTATGTGTACCCAGATCGGATTCACGTTGTGTGATTGCACGTTTGTCAGCGATGGAACGCGCTTTGCGCTCATCTTCGAACACCATGAATGGATCTCCCGCACCTGGAACTTCAGTCAGACCTGTGATTTCTACAGGTGTTGAAGGTCCAGCCTCTTTCAGACGACGACCTTTGTCATTGACCATCGCACGGACACGACCGAAGCAGTTACCTGCTACGAAAGCATCGCCGACTTTCAATGTACCGTGCTGTACGAGGATACGGGCAACTGGGCCACGTCCTTTATCCAGCTCAGCTTCAATCACTGTACCACGGGCACGTTTGTCCGGGTTCGCTTTGTATTCGTTCACTTCTGCAACGAGCAGAATCATTTCAAGCAGACCTTCCAGACCCATTCTTTGTTTCGCTGACACGTTAACAAAGATGGTATCTCCGCCCCATTCTTCCGGAACGAGTTCATAGTTGGTCAATTCTTGTTTCACTTTATCCGGATCAGCACCCGGTTTGTCAATTTTATTGACAGCAACGATAATTGGAAGTCCAGCAGCTTTGGCATGGTTAATCGCCTCAATGGTTTGTGGCATAACACCGTCATCTGCTGCTACGACAATAATCGTCATATCCGTAACCTGTGCACCACGTGCACGCATCGCTGTAAACGCTTCGTGACCCGGAGTATCCAGGAACGTGATCTTTTTGCTATTGATTTCGACTTGGTATGCACCGATATGTTGCGTGATACCGCCTGCTTCGCCGCCTGTTACATTCGTGGAACGAATGGCATCCAGCAAAGTTGTTTTACCATGGTCAACGTGACCCATGATCGTAACTACTGGTGGACGATCCTGCAAGTCGGCAGCATCATCATTCTCTTCCAGCGTCTCGAAACGGTCATCTTCAAGCACAATCTTCACTTCAACCTCAACACCGAATTCACCTGAAAGCAGAAGGATCGTTTCGATATCAAGCTCTTGGTTGATTGTTGCCATAACACCCATAGCGATAAGCTTTTTGATAACTTCGGAAGCATCCTTATGGAGCAACTTCGCCGTTTCGCCTACAGTCATATCACCACGAACGATGATTTTCTTAGGTGTGTTATCAATTTTCTCACGTTGCTGGTACTGTTGTTGATTTCTGTTGCGGTTGTTCTTACCACCACGGTTACCACGGAAGTTACCGCCACGATTGTCATCATAACGACGTCCACCGCCACCGCTGTTCGAACGGTTACCACTATTGTTGTTGTTGCCAGTAGTACCACCTGGGCTGCTTCTACGTTGGCCTTGTCCTTGGCTCTGACCTTGGCCACCGCTACGGTTGCCAGCAGTACCTGTATTACCACCGCTGTTAGGTCCTGAAGTTCTTACTTGACCGCCACCGCTGTTATTCGGACGTTGACCCGATCCTTGCGGACGGGATGCAGTACTGCTTTGTCCACCTTGAGCTGGTCTTGGACGGTTAGTTGATTGTCCTCCTTGGCTTGAGCCTTGGGAAGAGTTCGTTCTGTTGCGGCTGTCTTGGCCGCTGGGTCTTTGGGTGCCATTGTTATTGTTGGAATTTGGTCTATTGTTCATACCTACCTGCTTTTCCTGTTGTATTTTTGTTTGTACGGGACTACCGGATGGGTTACTGCTCTTCGGCGTGTTCACTCCGCCGGCCGGCTTGTTGCTGTCCACTGGTTTGTCACTGCGCACTGCCGAAGTAGCAACTGGTTTTGCATCGTTGCCTTGTTTCGAAGCAGCAGTGGATTTTATATCTTTAAAAAATTGTTCCACCTTACCGACTGAACCATTCTCCATGACACTCATATGATTGTTTACGGGAATTTCCAGCTTTTTAAGAATGGTTATAATTTCTTTACTACTCATATTAAGGGACTTCGCATATTCATAAACTCGCAATTTATCCTTGTTTTCCTGTTTACTCAATATACTCCACCTCCGACATTATACCGACTTGCTTGGAGATCATTTTTGCAAACCCTCGATCCGTTACTGCAAGAACAACACGCGTGTCTTTACCGATACTTGAACCCAGACTATCCCGGTCAAATCCGATCAACAGAGGAACCTTATAAGTTCCGCATTTATCGCGAAATTTCTTTTGTGTATTGGCTGAGGCGTCACCCGCAACAATAACCATTTTAGCTTCGGAAGAACGGATCGCTTTAAGTACAATTTCTTCACCTGTTACAAGTTTACCTGCACGCATAGAGAGTCCCAAATAAGACAGCGTTTTAATATTAGTCATGTTCACGCTCCTGTGCTGCTTTGAATTCATCCTCAACCGCGATGAAGTCAGCTGCTAATTGCTCGTAAATTTCAGGTGAGACTTTGCCTTTTAACGCCCGATCCAAAGCCCGGTTTTTGAGTGCGAGCTTAAAACAAGACTCTTTGCCGCATAAATAGGCACCACGTCCGGATTTTTTGCCAGTCAAATCGATCAGCACTTCATCCTCTGGCGTTTTTACAATGCGAATCAGCTGCTTTTTGGGCATCATTTCCTGGCATGCCACACATTTGCGCAGCGGCACTTTTTTTGGTTTCATACGTCAGCGCCCCCCGTACTTTACTTTAGTCGACGGAGACGGAATCCTGATGCATTTCAGAAGAAGAATCTTTTTCTCTGCCGAATTCCTGTTCCGCCTGGCTCTCGCTCTTAATGTCGATTTTCCAGCCGGTTAATTTGGCTGCCAATCTGGCATTTTGGCCTTTGATACCAATTGCGAGCGACAGTTGATAGTCCGGAACGATAACCCGAGCCATCTTTTCTTCCTCAAATACATGAACTTCCAATACTTTGGAAGGACTCAGTGCATTAGCTACATATTCGTCTACCTGATCGGAGAAACGAACGATGTCGATTTTTTCACCGCGCAGCTCACCCACAATGGTCTGCACGCGCATTCCCTTAGGACCTACACAAGATCCAACTGGATCAACTTCCTCGTTGCGAGAATGAACGGCAATCTTGGAGCGGAACCCTGCTTCGCGAGCGACGGAGCGAATCTCAACTACACCGTCGAAGATCTCAGGCACTTCCAGTTCAAAGAGACGTTTCAAGAGGCCCGGATGGGTACGGGACAAAATGATTTGCGGCCCTTTCGTCGTATTCTCGACCTTGGTGATATACGCCTTAATACGGTCACCATGAACAAACTTCTCGTTCGGCATCAATTCGGTCAGCGGTAAAGCCGCTTCGATTTTGCCCAGATCGATGTAGATATTGCGCAAATCCTGACGCTGCACCACCCCCGTAACGATATCCTCTTCCTTGTCTACGAAAGCGTTGTAGATCAGGCCGCGTTCGGCTTCACGAATCCGCTGGGTCACCACCTGTTTGGCAGTTTGTGCGGCGATACGTCCGAAATCACGCGGCGTAACTTCAATCTCCGCAATATCTTCCAGCTGGAAGTGTGGGTTGATTTCTCGTGCAGCAGGCAATGAAATTTCGGTACGTGAATCCAGGACTTCTTCCACGATCAATTTACGGGCATACACCCGGATAACTCCCGTATTACGGTTCATATCAACACGCACATTCTGGGCCGTGTTGAAATTCCGCTTGTAGCTGGAAATTAGTGCAGCCTCGATCGCTTCAAACAGCACATCCTTGCTGATCCCTTTTTCCCGTTCCAATTCATTCATTGCTTCAATAAAATCCATACTCATGAATGTTGATCCCCCTTTCAAACATGGCATCTCATACGTAAAACGGCGAAAGGCTCTGAACTCATGAGCACCTTGCCGTTATCGTGAGATGTGTCTTTTTCATTAATAAAGTGAACAAGGCACTTAAAACAAAATAGCTAGGCGCGCACTGGCAACCTTATCATAAGAAATGGCATGCTGTTTCTTGCCTGCCTCGATCACGAGTTCCCCGTCATCAAAAGAAAGCAGCTTGCCTTCAAATTCCTTCAATCCGTTCACCGGCTCGTAGGTTGTAACAAAAACATTTTTGCCTACAGCTTTGGTAACGTCCTCAGGTTTTTTCAGTGGACGCTCCGCACCGGGAGAAGACACTTCAAGGAAATAGATGGTTGGAATCGGATCGTTCTCATCCAGCTTGGCGCTCAGCTTTTCGCTGATCAAGACGCAATCGTCGATGTCGATGCCACCCTCTTTGTCGACATACACCCGCAAAAACCAGTTGCTGCCTTCTTTGACGTATTCGATGTCAACCAGCTCGAAGCCTTGTTCGTTCAAGTAGGGTTGGATCATTTCTTCCACGGTAGATTTAATGTTCGTTGTGCTCAAAACCAATAACCTCCAACTTAGGTTACACCAGCAAAAAAGCACTGGCAGATTATTCAATACCCAAGATTCTTGTATACCAAAGACTAAAGAGTGGGTTTCCCCACTCTTTAGAAATTCGTACTATCTCGTTCACTTCAAAAATTATAACATAGTCTGGTAATAGTGACAAGTAAGCGATAATTCAGCCAGTTAACTTACTAATGAAGGGAAAATTACGCATCGCCCACCAATCACTTGTCCATGATTCAAATTTAATACTAGAACAGGGAAAGCTGGTTGCTCTCTGGTAAACCGCGGAAACACCCCATATTCGACAGGAGTTCAACAATCGTCTTACTCGCTTTCGACTTCTGCTGAAAATCTTCCACCGACAGGAATTCACCATGTTCTCTTGCCGCAGCAATATTACGTGCAGCATTGTCTCCGATTCCCGCCAACGCGGAAAACGGAGGGATTAATGTTTTCCCATCAACGATAAACTTCGTAGCTTCCGAACGATATAAGTCAATCGGTTTAAGTGAGAATCCGCGCGCTGCCATTTCCAAACCCATTTCAAGGACAGGTAGCATGTTTTTCTCTTTCGGTGGTGCCTGGAAACCTAATTGCTCGATCTCTACAATTTTGCGATAGATCGCCTCATATCCCTGACACATGAGTTCGATATCAATCTCATCCGCCCGAACGGTAAAGTAAGTTGCGTAATATTCAATGGGATGATACAGCTTGAAGAACGCCGTACGTACTGCCGAAATAACATAAGCAGCCGCGTGGGCCTTCGGGAACATGTACTGGATTTTGAGACATGAATCGATGTACCATTGAGGCACTTTACAATTCTTCATCTCATCGATCCATTCCTGAGGCAGACCCCGCCCTTTACGAACACTCTCCGTAATTTTAAAGGCCAGACTCGCGTCCATACCTGCCTTATAAATAAGGAACAACATGATGTCATCCCGACAACCAATTACCGTCTTGATGTTACATGTTCCGTTCTTAATCAGATCCTGAGCGTTTCCAAGCCATACCCCTGTACCATGGGACAATCCGGAAATCTGCAGTAAATCGGCAAAAGACGTCGGCTGAGATTCGACAAGCATCTGACGTACAAACTTCGTTCCCATCTCCGGCACGCCAAACGTCGCAACTGGCGACCTAATCTGTTCCGGTGTAACACCCAGAGCTTCGGTTGAGTTAAACATGCTCATGACTTTGGGATCATTCATCGGAATGCTCGTTGGATCAACACCTGTCAAATCCTGCAACATCCGCATCATAGTCGGATCATCGTGCCCCAGAATATCAAGTTTCAGCAAGTTTTCTTCAAAAGCATGATAATCAAAGTGTGTCGTTTTCCACTCCGCATTAACGTCGTCAGCCGGGAACTGAACGGGTGTAACATCTTCAACCTCGATATAATCAGGTACCACGACAATACCGCCTGGGTGCTGTCCAGTGCTCCGTTTTACCCCTGTACACCCCGAAGCCAAACGATTCAATTCAGCTCCGCGCCATTTCTTGTGATGTTCTTCCTCATACTTCTTGGCAAAGCCAAATGCTGTTTTCTCAGCCACTGTACCAATGGTCCCCGCACGAAAAACACTCTTCTCACTAAATAGTACTTTCGTATAGTTATGAGCATGAGGCTGATAATCACCAGAGAAGTTCAAGTCAATATCAGGAACTTTATCTCCTTTAAATCCAAGGAAGGTCTCAAACGGTATATCCTGGCCTTCTCCTTTAAGTGTGCCACCACAATCCGGACATTCTTTCTCCGGAAGGTCAAATCCACTCCGAACACTGCCGTCCAGGAACCACTCGCTGTGTTTGCATTCTGAATTCACACAAATATAATGAGCAGGTAGTGGATTAACCTCGGATATACCCAGGAATGTAGCAACGACAGAGGAGCCTACCGATCCCCGTGAACCTACGAGGTAACCATCCTGATTCGATTTTTTAACCAATCGTTCCGAGATCAGATAGTTGGCAGAAAAACCGTATTTAATAATTGGAATGAGTTCTTTCTCTAGTCGTGCCACGATTACTTCAGGCAATTCCTCGCCATAGATGGACTTGGCAGTGTCATAGCAGGTATTACGAATTTCATCGTCGGCACCTTCCAGAATCGGAGTAAACAGTTTGTCCGGGAATAACTTAATTTCCTCAAATCGGTCAGATAACTCCACCGTATTCGTAACAACGACTTCGTAAGCTTTGTCTTGGCCCAGGAACTGGAACTCTTCCAGCATTTCCTCCGTCGTTCTAAAATGTGCATCCGGTTTACGTTGATCTTTCAGTGGACTAAATCCTGTAATTCCGTGAATGGTGATATCCCGATATAACTTGTCACGCGGTTCCAAATAGTGCACGTTACCTGTGGCAATGACCGGTTTGTTAAGTTTTGCACCTATATCGATGACTTTACGGATCGCTGTTTTGATCTCTTCGGGTGTAGCCACCAACCCTTTATCCACCAAATGCATATACATTGTAAGGGGTTGGATCTCCAGTATGTCATAGAACTCGGCGATTTCTTCCGCTTCTTCGAGCGATTTGTTAAGCACCGCTTCGAAAAACTCACCTTTTTCACAGCCTGATATAATAACAAGGCCTTCACGCAAATTAATCAGTTTTGATTTGGGAATGCACGGTACCCGCTTGAAATGTTCCGTGTGAGAGAGAGACACCAGCTTATATAGATTTTTCTTACCTATATCATTCAATGCATAGATTCCGCAATGGAACGGTCTTGTATTGGATAGATCGACACCCACAAAATCGTTCAGGCGATCAAGTCTCGTCAAGCCTTTCATCTGGGCAGCATCATTTAATAATCCGATCAGTATACCTGCGAGTGCAACCGTATCATCAATGGCCCGGTGATGGCTTTCGAGTCCCACCTTATATTTATCCGCCATCGTATTCAGACGGTGGTTCTTATTTTTTGGAAATAACAATCGCGCCAGTTCCAACGTGTCAAGGACAGGGTTAGGAAGCTCCGGCATTCCTATTTGCTTCAGGGAAGCCTGGATAAAGCCCATATCAAAACGTGCATTATGGGCAACAAGCACACCATCACCAGCGAACTGCACAAAATCACGGATAACAGGCTTCAGTTCAGGTGCGTCTTTTACCATGTCATCATTAATATTAGTCAATTGCTGAATGTTATAGGGAATGCGTTCATGCGGATTCACAAACGTCGCAAACCGGTCGACTTCTTTACCATCTTGCATCTTCACTGCGGCAATCTCAATGATTTTGTTCTGTGTTACCGAAAGCCCCGTGGTCTCGATATCAAATACGATGTATGTGACTGTTTGGAGATCCAATGGCTGAGGTGCCATAACGACTGCAACGGAGTCATTCACTACATTGGCCTCAAGGCCGTAGATCATTTTAATCCCGTTTTTCTTAGCAGCCTTGGAAGCTTCGGGATATACCTGCACCCCACCATGATCACTGACAGCAATCGCCTTATGTCCCCACTCCGCTGCCATTTTCACATATTTGTCGATCGAGGTTACAGCATCCATCGTACTCATCGTAGAGTGCAAATGGAACTCTACCCGTTTCTCTGGTGCATTATCCTTGCGAGACGGCGGTGCTTTGACTTCTATCAGATCTGAAGGGATCATAGCGAGTTCAGGAATCTGCATAAACCGGTCATACTCTACACGGCCACGCACTTTCACCCATTTACCGTTAGCCAACAAACTGAGAATTTTAACATCCTCTTTTGTTTTGGCAAACATCTTCATTTGCATGGAGTCCGTGAAGTCGGTCAGGTAGAAGGTGAACAACGTATTTCCGTTTCGCAGCTCTTTGCGATCCAGACCAAACACCGAACCTTGAAGCGTGACCTTTTTCTCTTCATCCTGGATTTCCTGCATGGGCACTGCTGGCTCCTTGATATCGTAACCCATCTGCAAACGCAGATCGCCCTGCTCCTCATCCACCGGGATTTCTGTGTCCACTTCACTCATCATCTTCTCGATGACCTCAAGTTCCTCTACACGTTTTTGGGCCTGGAACTGTTCCATCGCCTCTTTATTGTTGGCCACTTCGCCCACTTGCATCTTGATATGAAGAGGTAGATGAAAGTACTTGTCATAGAATTTCGTAATCGCCTGATCAATCTGTTTCTTACGAGCCAATTCCATCGATGTTGCATCACTCATCGTCAGTTGCAGGAGATCCTCTTCACATTCAAAGGTTGTCCGGTTCATCCAACCATTTACAGATGGAATCTCACGTGTAACCCACTCCAGAAACAGATTCCAATATTCACTGACGATATCGCCATTTTGTACTTTGTCCGTATATTTGAAGCCAAATGAAATTTTGGCGATATGATTCATCTTCTCCTGAATATGCAGGCAAAAAGTGCGATAGATTGGAGCGGGTACCAACGTATCCTTCGCAATGAGAATATTCCATTCCCGATTACTCCGGTTAGTCTCTACTTGTTCAATCCATCCATCCAAAAAATAGGGCTCTAACAGACCAGCTGGAAGCTCCGCCTGTTTCATCAACAACTCAAACCGTTTTCTCTTCTCCTCGAATCCGCTCATCGTGTTCCTCCTTGTACCCCCTTTAAAGCATGAAAAGCCCCTGCATTCAAAAATGTCACCGATCCGAACTCGCACCGACTCATTTTATCCGACAGAAGCTCTCCATTCATTACTCTTACAGTCCGTACGTGCCATTATATAAATTGAACAAAAAGATATTTACACTTACCACTCCGATAACAGAACAACCTTCCGATCGCTGTTATCCCCAGATTTTTTGATTCCCTTTTACAAAGGGGAAAATCCGGGGATAAAGGCGCAGCGTATGCTTCCGATGTAGCTTTCTTTCAGAAAGCTTTTAGCTCCGCTTCTTCAGGTTATTTCTGTTCTCTACGTTCTCATGTAAATGTTTAGTTCAATGTATATAGTCAGGTTATTTTGACTTAATATGCTCTTGCAAACACAACCGTGTGTTTTGCTTGTTCACCACAAGCCAGGCACGTATGCTTTTCTTCCGCAGGCTGGAACGGAATGTTCCGGCTTGTTGCACCTGTGACTTCTCTTACTTTATCTTCGCAAGCTTCTGAACCGCACCATCCAGCCAGTGTAAACCCGCGTTTATTTTCCATTAGTTCTTTCATCTCATCAAGTGTATCCACGGAGTAGAAGTTATCCGACATAAATGTGCGAGCACGTTCCAGCATATCTACCTGAATTTGTGTCAACATAGACTGGATTTCTTCTACCAGGTTCGCTTGTTCTACCACTTTCTTCTCACCTGTAATGCGTGATACGAGCACACAAACGCCATTTTCCATATCACGTGGACCAATCTCCAGACGAATTGGAACACCGCGCATCTCGTATTCATTGAATTTCCAACCTGGGCGAACATCGCTGCGATCATCCATTTTCACACGGACTCCAGCTTTTTTCAACTCAGTGAACAACTCATCTGCGCGCCCAACAACAGCATCACGCGTTTTCGGAGGTCCAATTGGAATCATGACCACTTGTGTCGGTGCTACTTTAGGCGGAAGTACGAGACCTCGGTCATCTCCGTGAACCATAATTAACGCACCGATCAAACGTGTGCTTACTCCCCATGAAGTAGTGTAAGCCAGCTCCAGCACATTGTTCCGGCTAAGATACTGGATTTCAAATGCTTTTGCAAAGTTCGTCCCCATGTAGTGAGATGTACCTGCTTGTACAGCACGTCCATCCTTCATCATGGCTTCGATCGAGTACGTATCCACTGCACCCGCAAACTTCTCGGATTTGGTTTTCTGACCTACAATTACAGGAATAGCCAAGTACTCCTCAACTACTTCACGATAAATCTCAAGCATTTTCATCGTTTCTTCACGTGCTTCTTCTTCCGTCTCATGCGCAGTATGACCTTCCTGCCACAGGAACTCACTTGTGCGAAGGAAAGGCAACGTTCTTTTTTCCCAACGAACTACGTTAGCCCACTGGTTGATCAGTACCGGAAGATCCCGATAAGACTGAATCCACTTGGAATACATGTGACCAATAATCGTTTCGGATGTAGGACGGATTGCCAGACGTTCTTCCAGCTTCTCTCCCCCAGCTTCCGTAACCCATGGTAATTCAGGGTTAAAACCTTCCACGTGCTCTTTTTCCTTTTGAAAGAAGCTCTCAGGAATGAACATCGGGAAATACGCATTGCGATGACCCGTTTCCCGGAAACGACGATCCAACTCATCCTTAATATGTTCCCAGATTTCAAACCCGTCTGGTTTGAACACAATACAACCGCGTACGGGTGCATAGTCCATGAGATCAGCTTTTTTGATAACATCAATATACCAGCGTGAGAAATCCTCACCCTGTGGTGTGATTTCAGTCACGAATTGTTTATCATTTTCCTTTGACATAAGACTCCAGCGTCCTCCCATAACGACTATCTCTGAATGCTCAGAGCGTAGTCCAAACGTAATTATCCGTTAATTAAACGTAATATATCATTGTAAGTTACTGCCAGCATCAACACAAACAACATCGCAAATCCGATGAAATGCACCATGCCTTCGCGATTTGGATCAACAGGTCTGCCCCGCAGCGCTTCAATCCCCAAAAATACAAGACGGCTGCCGTCCAGTGCAGGAATTGGTAAAAGGTTGAAAATTCCAAGATACAAACTCAAAATGGCTGCCCATCTCGTTAACTGCTCAATTCCTTGTTTTGCAATCTGTCCTGTCACTTCAAATGTACGAACCGGACCACCAATATCATCCATGTTAAATTGATTGATTAGATGTTTGAAACCTTCAAATATCACTTTAGTTGTATCAACCATTGCTACGCCCGATACTGTAAATGTCTCTACAAATCCAACAGATCGGGTAGGTAACGTAGGTACGATTCCCACTTTTCCGCCCTCTTGTCCTTCTACGGCACGTGGAGTAATCGTTATATTAAACGTTTCACTCCCCCGACGCAGCGTCCACTCCATCGGCTTGTCTTTGGAATCAGCAATCATTGTCACCATTTTTTGTGAATCCGTACCCATAGCAGTACCATTGATGGTTTCAATAATATCGCCCTTTTGCAGGTTCGCCTGATCGGCTGCCCCACCTTCAAGCACTTCACCAATTTCAAGATTTTTCGGGTTTTCCACTGGAACTCCTGCCATCTGCGCATATACAGCAAACAGCACAAAGGCCAAAATAAAGTTCATCAGGGGTCCCGCAAAAATAGCCAATGCACGCTGCCCAACGGTTTTGCTGCCGAATTGGCGATCTTTCGGTGCAATCTGTGTTTGTTTGCCACGACTCACCAACATTGCTTGGGGATGTATGCGATACTCCTGAATTTCACCATCTACATCCAGTTGCAGTTTCAGGGCCTTCTCCATATCAATGGAGATGACTTCACCACGTATTACATTTTTACGGTTATCCAGCTGGTCCAGATAAATCATCTTCACCTGGTCATCCGCTGATCTTACCGCAATAGTCTGTCCTTCCTGGATTTCTACCAGTTCCGGATCTTCCCCTGCCATCCGTGCATATCCACCAAAAGGCAACAAACGCAATGTAAACTGGGTCTCGTTTCTTTTATATGAGAACAATTTGGGACCAAAACCGATCGCAAATTCCCGTACAAGAATACCGGCGCGTTTGGCAAAGTAATAATGCCCCCATTCATGAACCGTCACGATGACAAAGAACATGAGCACCGTTAGAAATACCACTTGTATGGTTTCCAATCCCTATCCATCCTCCTTCACGGCACATACCGCAGTCTGTCCCTCTAGATTATCATTATTCTCTGATGCCGCACAAGAGAATCACTTCTTCCATTTTCTTATGAAAAAAGAGATTACAGACTGGACGCAAACCTACGACTCTCCTGATCACATCGGGCAATCTCCTGCAGATCAGGCTCGTCCACATTGTGGTGTGCTTCCAGCACAGAAGCAATAATATCTTCTATTTTAAGGAATGAAATCTCTTTACGCAAGAAACGGGCTACAGCAACCTCGTTGGCTGCATTAAACGCCGTTGTTGCGGTTCCTCCCATTTTACCACACTCATACGCCATTCTTAAACATGGGAAGCGTTCCATATCCATCTCGCGGAAATGTAATTTCCCAGCCTGAGCAAGAGACAGACGCTGGGCTGGTGATGGCAAACGGTCAGGGTAAGTCAGCGCATATTGAATGGGAACTCGCATATCCGGATTACCCAGTTGAGCGATGATGCTCGTGTCATCAAATTCCACATAGGAATGAATTACACTCTCCGGGTGAAGCAATACATCAATTTGATCATAACGAAGACCAAATAACCAATGTGCTTCAATAACCTCAAGTCCCTTGTTTACCATCGTTGCGGAGTCTATCGTGATTTTGGAGCCCATTGACCAATTTGGATGTTTAAGCGCATCCTCTATCGTCACGTTTTTCAACTGTTCACGGGTAAGATCGCGAAATGATCCTCCTGAAGCGGTCAGCGTGATCCCTGTCATACGTTCTCTGTTTTCACCATTTAAGCACTGGTATATAGCAGAGTGCTCACTATCAATAGGCAGTAAAGAAACGCCCTTTGCAGCAGCTCTTGTAGTAACAATATGCCCGGCCGTAACCAGTGTTTCCTTATTGGCAAGTCCGATATGTTTACCAGCGTCAATAGCAGCAAGCGTTGACTCAAGCCCTACACTCCCTACTACCGCTGTAACAACCGTATGCGCATCGGTTCCTGCCGCAACTTCTACGAGTCCTTCTGTGCCATAAAACAGTTGCGTTCCTGCAGGCAAATGTGGAGCTACCTTCTCCGCCAATTCTTTGGAGCCTACCGATACTTTCTTCGGTTGGTAACGTTTGGTTTGTTCGATCAGCAGGTCTATATTGCCTCCGGCAGCCAGTCCCTCCACTTGAAAGAGTTCTGGATGCATGTCAACTACATTCAGTGTCTGGGTTCCAATGGAACCGGTCGACCCGAGAATTGCAATTTTTTTCATGCTGCACCTCATCTTTAATTATCCAATGCCTACGGCGAACAATGCTGTTATCTCAGACTCATGTTCTTCTTTAGTAGGGCAGTAGCATTAGTATATGTACGAATGGAAAAACAACAATCCAGCTGTCGCACCGATCAAGAATGCCCCCATGCCCTGGGAGAAGACTGCCTGAATCCTTGATATTATATACACGTTTGTATGCAGACTGGATCAAGTCACCCATCTGACCTACGACTGCACAGGCAATTCCGATCACAATCGCTCTCTGCCAGGAAAGTAAACCATCTGATACTAATGCAAAAACAACAGAAGTAACAATTGCAATCGCGATGCCACCCAGTGCACCCTCCACCGTTTTGTTTGGACTGATGGAAGGCCACAGTTTGTTTCTACCCATTAGTTTCCCTACAAAATAAGCCCCTGCATCACTGGCCCATATGGAGCCCAGCAACAGGAACGTCCAGAACAACCCATGATGCAGATGTCTGGATTCTGCAATGTAATAGAAACCGATCCCTATATACAGCACGCCGAGGAAAAGCATGGCCACTGTATTCACGGGAATCTTATTCTTAGTGACAACCGAAGCTGTCATCAGTACAAGCATTACAATCCAGATGACCTGAAATAAGGATAGCGGTCTTGCCTCCCAAAGCATTTCCCAAGGAAACACAATGGCAAAAACACCAGCATATCCAATCAGGGCCACACCCGAAAAAGGCATCACCCCGGTCATTTTAACAAATTCATAATAACCGATGAGAGCCATAAGCAATACCAAACCATGGTACCAGGGTCCGCCCAGCATGCAAAAACCTAAAAACAACACACCTGCTATGATTCCTGTCGTTAATCGCTGTTTCAACGGCTTCATCCTCCATCTATTTCAAACCGCCGTAACGCCTTGTTCTGCGCTGATATTCGGCTACTGCTTCAAGCAAATGCTTTTTGCCAAATTCGGGCCAGTATATATCCGTAAACCATAATTCACTATATGCAAGTTGCCAAAGCATAAAGTTGCTTAATCTCAACTCTCCGCTCGTCCGGATCAGCAAATCCGGATCGGGCATATCAACCGTCAGCATATGTCTATCAATGAGTTCAGGTGTTATGTCCTCTGCCGATAGTTCCCCCGATTTCACCTGCAGAGCAATCTGTTTAACACAGTCCGTCATTTCCCGACGACTTCCATAGTTCATTGCAAAGTTCAAAACAAGACCTGTATTATGTTCCGTAAGACGAATGGCTTCCCGCAAGGCATTGATGGTATGAGAAGGTAAATGTTCCTCTTGGCCCATCATGCGAATGCGCACATTTTTTTCTATAAGTTCATCCAGCTCAATAGCCAGAAATTCTTGCGGAAGTCCCATCAGAAAATCCACTTCTTCTTTTGGACGCGTCCAGTTTTCTGTCGAAAAAGCGTACATCGTCAGATATTTGATGCCCAGTTCATCCGCCGCGATGGTCGCACGTTTGACCGCCTTCATGCCATTTTGGTGCCCGGCTATACGCGGGAGTCCCAAACGTTTGGCCCATCGTCCATTGCCGTCCATGATGATGGCGACGTGCTGCGGGATATTGTCCTCGGATATAGTCAGCGTTTCCTGCTTGTCAGCCCCATTCCACCACGACCGAACCCGTTTGATCATTCCTGTTCCTCCAAAATCCCTGAAGTTTCTTCATCTGAAGCTTGGAAAAAGAGACAAAACCCCACCGTATTGGAGGGGCTGCGCTTGTCTTACACTTCCATGATTTCTTTTTCTTTGGCAGCAAGTACCTTATCGACTTCAGCAATAAACTTGTCGGTCGATTTTTGGATGTCGTCCTGATGTCTCCGTGATTCATCCTCGGAAATGTCTGACTTCTCCATTTTCTTGATGTCATCATTCGCGTCACGGCGAATGTTACGAATCGCTACTTTACCTTCTTCACCGAACTTCTTCGTCAGCTTCACAAGTTCCGCTCTGCGCTCTTCCGTTAATGCCGGAATAGACAGACGGATCATGCTACCATCATTCGCTGGAGTAAGACCCAGATCCGATTTCATGATGGCACGCTCGATATCACCCATGGAAGATTTGTCCCACGGCTGAATCATCAGTGTACGGGAATCCGGAGTACTGATATTAGCGAGTTGATTCAATGGCGTCATTGCTCCATAATACTCTACCTGAATTCGGTCCAGAAGAGCCGGAGTTGCACGGCCTGCACGCAAAGTAGCCAGGTCACGACGCAATGCTTGAATTGCTTTTTCCATACGCTCTTCGGCATGTTGTTTAACCGCTTGTGGCATTAATCTACACTCCCTTTAACGATTGTTCCGATACGTTCGCCCAGAACAACACGTTTGATGTTACCTTGTTCCGTAATGGCAAATACGATCAACGGGATGTTGTTGTCCTTACAAAGCGAGGATGCCGTCGAATCCATTACACCAAGGTCTTTGTTAAGAATATCCATATAAGTCAACTGATCAAACTTCACAGCTGTGCTGTCCTTAAACGGATCTGCTGAGTATACACCATCGACTTTATTTTTGGCCATCAAGATAACTTCTGCTTCAATCTCCGCTGCGCGCAGTGCTGCTGTTGTATCCGTGGAAAAGAACGGGTTACCTGTACCTGCTGCAAAAATAACGACCCGGCCTTTCTCCAGATGACGAATAGCTCTACGACGAATATAAGGCTCTGCAATTTGCTGCATTGCAATAGATGTCTGTACACGTGTAGGCACTTCAATCTGTTCCAATGCATCCTGCAGTGCGAGCGAGTTCATTACCGTCGCCAGCATACCCATATAATCGGCTGTTGCCCGATCGATGCCTTTCTCGCTACCAGCAATTCCACGCCAGATGTTTCCGCCGCCACACACAATAGCAACCTGTACACCAAGTGCAACAACCTCTTTTACCTGTTGGGCAATCGACGAGATCGTCTCTGCATCAATACCGTAGCCGTTTTGACCGGAAAGTGACTCTCCGCTGACCTTTAAGACAACACGTTTAAATACTGGCTGTTCCAATTATTCACCCTCCACTTTGAATTGAACACGCTCGGTGTTCAATCAACAAAACTTCTCGCGCATGGCCTCCTGCTTAAAAAGAAAGGAACACAGTTGTGTTCCGCTCTTTTAGGAAAAACGTTTAACCGGTAAGGCAATGTTTTCCTGAGATATAAGGGAGTTTACGCTTCGAAGTTTTATCATTCTTATATCTTCGAAATCAATCTTGCTTGCCGGTTTAGAAAAACGTCTTATTTGTTTACTTGGGACATAACTTCTTCTACGAAGTTGTCTACTTTTTTCTCAAGACCTTCACCCAGTTCGTAACGAACGAAACGACGGATGGAGATGTTTTCACCGATTTGGCTGATTTTTTCATTCAGCAATTGGGAAATCGTTTTGTCTGGATCTTTAACGAAGGTTTGTTCCATCAGGCAATATTCTTCGTAGTATTTACCGATACGGCCTTCAACCATTTTTTCAATGATTTTCTCTGGTTTGCCTTCGTTAAGAGCTTGAGCTTTCAAAATTTCTTTTTCTTTTTCCAGCTCTTCTGTAGGAACTTCTTCGCGTGTAACGAATTTAGGATTAGCTGCAGCGATTTGCATAGCTACATCTTTAACGAAATCCTTAAATTGATCCGTTTTACCAACGAAGTCTGTTTCACAGTTAACTTCAACCAGAACGCCAATACGTCCACCAGCGTGGATGTAAGATTCTACAACGCCTTCAGTTGCTGCACGGCCTGCTTTGCTTGCTGCTGCAGAAAGACCTTTCTCACGCAACAATTCAGCTGCTTTCGTTACATCACCGTTTGCTTCTTCCAGTGCTTTTTTGCAATCAAGCATACCAGCGCCTGTTCTTTCGCGAAGTTCTTTTACTGCACTCGCATTAACTGCCATTATAAATTCCCTCCAAAATTAAGTATTGTACGTACACTCTAAAAAAAGGGCAGTGAGAGGTTATCCACCTGCCAACCACCCTTTTCATTTAGTTTGTTGCATATGTTCGAATCTATTAAGCGGAAGTTTCTTCGCCTTGGTTAGCTTCGATTACAGCATCAGCCATTTTACCTGTCAGCAATTTAACAGCGCGGATCGCGTCGTCATTACCCGGGATAACATAATCGATCTCGTCCGGATCGCAGTTAGTATCAACGATACCTACAATTGGGATACCCAATTTGCGAGCTTCCGCAACAGCGATACGCTCTTTGCGTGGATCGATGATGAACAGGGCGCTTGGCAGGCCTTTCATATTTTTAATACCGCCCAAGAATTTCTCAAGACGATCTTTTTCTTTGCGGAGCAAGATTACTTCTTTTTTAGGCAATACAGCGAATGTACCGTCTTCTTCCCAAGCTTCCAATTGTTTCAAACGATCAATACGTTTTTGAATGGTTTGGAAGTTAGTCAGGGTACCGCCGAGCCAGCGTTGGTTAATGTAGAATTGACCAGCACGTTCAGCTTCTTCTTTAACGGAATCTTGAGCTTGTTTCTTAGTACCCACGAAAAGAATTTTACCATTCTCTCCTGCGATTCCTTTAACGAAGTTGTAAGCCTCTTCGACTTTTTTCACCGTCTTTTGCAAGTCGATGATGTAAATTCCGTTTCTTTCAGTGAAGATATAACGATCCATTTTTGGGTTCCAACGACGAGTTTGGTGACCGAAGTGTACCCCAGCTTCGAGAAGCTGCTTCATGGAGATTACTGCCATCTTCACACACCTCCTAATATGGTTTTTATTGTGTCCTCCGCCGGCATCATTTTTCGCCAAGACTCTCCAAAAGGAAAGCACCCTCAACAAAATTAGCACATGCGTGTGTTTTAACACCGTTATCTAATATAGCATAACTGACTGCCTGATGCAACAGTCTTTGAAACAAAAATCTCCTTTATACTTTTTGCTACTATTCGAAGCAATTCAAACGTGATCTGGTACTCAGCACTATATATTATCAAGTTTTCAAAACGCACGATTAAATACACAAAAAACCGTCCTGTCCGAGCACGCTCAGCTTGACGGTTCTTTCGTAATTTTTGCGATAATGGATTTGAAACTTTCGCCTTTTTCGAGCGCATAAGTACCGACTTGGATTTTAGTGTTGATTCGCTCAGCTTTGCCAGCCTTGATGAACGCTTGAGCATCATCAACGATTCCAGCTGTTTTCAGGTTTTCTGCAACGATCGCCAGACTATTGCCTGAACGTACTTTGAATGAAACCGTTGCGCCTTTCGGATTACTCGGCGTTGAAGGTTCAGTGGTCTTCGGCTCCGTTATTTCTTTCTGCTCTTCACCTTCACTTGTAGCAGGCTCTTGTGGCTTCTCAGGTTCGGTAGGTGTTTCTGTAGTGGTTGCTGTCTCAGGCGGTGTTGCTGTACCTCCCTGCAATTCGCTGCTCTCCTGTTTTTTCTTCTCCACCCACTCTGCTTCTGTGTAAAGTTCCTCCTCAGAATCTATCAACTTCATGTCCAAACTTCTCGCGGCCGTTTCAAGTTGTTCTTTGGTCATATTGGCGGTCTTCTCGGGGTCAAGGTTACTATCCGATAATGCATTCTGTCCCACTGTTGCCAGTTGAAGCAAAACTGCACCAACGATCATACCACTCCCCAATCCAATCCATAAGGATCGCTTGTCCATGACTCAGCTCTCCTCCCGTTCGGCAAGTTGCAGTATTAATTGTACTTCTCCACGTTGAATGCCTGTTTGCTTGGAGATGGCATCCATTGACTTACCCTCTGCATGTAAATTAAAAAGTTCTGCATATCGCTCTTTAATCGATTCACGTTGAGGAATGGAATCTGTCTTGCTCCTCTGAAGGTCTGCTTCTTGCGCCTGCTGGGCCGCTTCTGCTTGTACACTTTTCACAAGCGCTTGTGCTTGCAAACCTCCGGAAGCTTGTACCGGCACATTACCTGGATGTTGAACTGGTGATGCAACGGGTTCGTTCATTTTGCTCTGTTCCAACTGATCCAACCGCTGCTGTAACTCCTGGAGTTGTAATTGCATACGCTGATCGGCTGCTGTCGCTTCTCCTTTCATTTCAGCTACACGCTGAATGAGAGCGTCATTATCATTTTCAATCTCGGTCATGTAATGTTCAAGCGTAGATTCCATCTCTTGCACCAGTTGATGCCCCGGCTCCTGCGCCTTGTTTTTCCGGGGCATGATATATGCGTAGGCAATGGCGCAGGCCCCTAATATGACAATAATGATCCATGGTGACAAATTCGGTTCTCTCCTTCTGATTCAACCATCGGTGCGTAAAACTGCAGTCCATCAAATCATCTATTACAGAGACAGATCAATGTGTTTTCCTTTATAAGGGTGCTCGGCAGGTTTGACGGTTTCCTGAACTTCAGCCGTCTGCTGTCCATTGGAGCCACTCTGCTGATTTCCATCATTAGTATGACCATCACGCACCGAAGTTTGTGAAGTTTCATCCATTGCTTCACTACGTTGCCTTGCTTCATTTGCTTCTTTCGACGTTTGCTCTGCCAATAGATTCTGATCCGTAATCGGTCTTTGCTGGGCTTCACTTTGATAGCGTCCCGCCTCGCTTGTTCGTGGTACCGCAATCTGCAACTCCACTGCTTTGAAACTCATACGCTCACCTCACGGTTTCGAATGGATTTCTTCATGTGCCTGAATGCTGTACTTAAACGTATGGAACCATCGTAATATCGCCATCGTGATAATAAAATGAAATTCGACTGACTGGATCTTTAATAAATTTCGTGTATCTGCCGATAACTATTTTAGACCCTTCATAAATCGTCTTCAAAATATCAACACGAGCATTACTTGTATCTTCAAGTGCCTTTTCAATTTCAAAGATGCGCATTTTCGTTTCTTCACTTATACGAAGAGCAGATTTCTGCGTAGCACTTAGCTTGATTCGCATCGACATCTTATCCGGAGTTAATTGTCCTGCGGCAGCTAACTGATCCAGCAATGTCAAAGCTTTCTTTGTTTTGTCCAAGGAATCCATCTGCTCTCTGACTTCCTTGCGCAAATCATTCAGTTCGTTACGCAGCTTCGGCAACACACCAACTTCAATAACAGTGACAGTGGACATACTGTTACCTACAACACGCGCTGATACGTTCTGACCTGCCTGAATCGAGCCACCAACGATAAGACCTTTGGTTCCTGCACAGATGACACCATGGCCAGCACGAATATTGGAATGCATAATACTTTGGGAAACCAGAACATCTTCACCGGCATCCACGTTGCCTTCTTGAATAAACGTACATTTAACATTATGGCCTGCTTGTACCAGTCCTTTGTTATAACCAATAATGCCACCGGTAATTTCGATTGAGCCACCTGCTTCCAGTTCGGCTCCTTCGACACCTCCGACGACACGAATATCACCTGCTGCTTTTACTTTAAATCCGGTAAGTACGTTACCTCGTATGACAACCGTGCCCACAAAGTCAATATTGCCATTATTATAGTCAACGTCTCCATTAACTTCATAGACCGGAAATACATTCAGTTTGTTACCATCTGTTTTGGTAACCAGCCCGTCCAGCGCTGCATACATAGCAGATCCATCCGGGTTAATCACTACGTTTTTCCCAACTTTAAACCGAGCTTCTTTACCAGGACGATAAGGAATTTCCTCACCTGTTACTGCCCTGCCTGGTATGCCATCGACAGGAGCAATTCGCTCTGCAATGATCTGACCACTACGAACATTGTTTAACCGGGTCACTTCTTTATAATCGACAGTTCCATCTTCCGATTCGAGAGGTCGTCGTTCATTTGTATCGTCCATCCCTACCAGGACCTTGATGAAGCCATCTGTTCCTTGAATGGGAGCGACACCTTCAGCAATCTTATATTTATCTTTCAAATAGATTTCAGGGTTACTCACCAAAAGTAATAATGCCTCTCGCAAAACACCTTGTTTGATGCCCTTGTTCGCCACAAATTGTTCAAGTTCATCAATCGTGCAGGCAAAGCCTTCTTCCTCTTTGGAAAATTCAAGGTAGGCTGTGCATTTGTCGTCCGATAAAACAATGTTTAAACATTGTTCCAAAGCAGTCCGTTGTGTCACCGCAATTCTTCCTCCTTTTAGACTTTCCACTCCCCAAACTCCAATGTATTACTTTTCTCTATTAATCCTTACGCATCAACAAATCTTTCTGTTTGTCCAACGTGCCGCGTAGTCGTAATATTGCCTTGGAATGTAACTGGGATATACGAGACGGAGAAAGAGACATGACCTCCGCAATTTCACTAAGAGAAAGATCTTCGTAATACAAGAGTGAAACGACCGTTCGCTCTTTTACCGTCAACTTGTCAAGCCCTTGCACCAATGCTTCCTTCAAATAAAACTCATTCACTTTATAATCCGGATTTTTGGCTTTTTCATCCACCATCAAAGACAGACGTGTCTCAGACTCTTCTTCACGAATCGGGTCTTCCAGCGAGCATAGTGACATGACTGCCACTTCCTGAAGCATATGTTGAAAATCTTTGGTCGACACATCCAGATACTGACTCATTTCCTCATCACTAACGGATCTGAGATAACTTTGTTCCAGCTGTTGGTAGGCGTCCTCAATCCGCTTGGCCTTCTCCCTAACAGAACGCGGAACCCAATCCCCTTGACGCAGACCGTCAAGTATGGCTCCGCGGACCCTCCATGATGCATAGGTTTCAAATTGGAGACCTCGTTCATAGTCGAACTTCTCCAAAGCATCAATCAACCCCATAACGCCATTACTCTCCAAGTCATCTTTGGGAACATTTTTAGGCAAGCCGACAGCCAGGCGACCCGAAACATAATTTACAATGTGAAGATACTTTTCAATCAAATTTTTCTTGGCTTCAAGATCTCCATGTTCTTTCCACTTTTCCCATAGATCAGAATGGTTCAAATGTGAAGCTTTACGCTCGTTCAATTGCTTTCACCCTCCTTATTTGTCTGTCAGGTGACGAACGGCCTGCGCCAATTCCTCCGGATCCTTGGTCCGGACAAGTTTAGGCGGATCCAAAGGGGCGAATCCCGTTGGAGCTTTCGTCTCAGATGGCGGAATATTATCCCCAGAGGAGGCGTTCTGTCCACTCTTGAGCAAGTCATTCAGCTCTTGTCCATCATCTTCGAGTTTGATGTCCACCTGTGAACCTCTTTGATCTTGAGCACTTGGTGAATCATAACCATACCCATTTCCCTCGGCCTGAGGGTTCAACAGCAATCCCAATCCCCAGCGTAAGCCATATGCAAGGACAAACCAGGCTACGAATCCGATCAATCCGCGAATTAAACTGGTCATCATCACATTATTGCTGTACGCTACAAAAAAAGTAAGAATGAATCCAACGATGCCTGCTCCAAGATTAATGCGGTAGTTTCCTATCATAGTCTTATAATTCCTTTACACCCATTTGTACGCTTCGAATAGTCAAAAGTCCAGTTTCACAATCCATTTCGATCGTTCGTCCATAATTTCCACCCGTATCTTCTGCAAGAAGAGGGATCTTGAGCTTTTGTAACCACTCTCGACAAGAATCTGCATTCCGTGGTCCAATACGCATCGTATCCCCAGCACCAGCAAAGGCAAACATCTGAGAGCCTCCGGCCATTTTAGACACAATACGTGAGTGAGAAGCGCCTAGTTTTATCATTTTTTCCAAAAGCTCAGGCAACGCCGTATCCGCATATTTAGCTGTGTTCAGTTTCCCTTCACGTGCGATCTCTGAAGTAGGAAGCATGACATGCGCCATTCCAGCCAGCTTCAACTGTGGGTCATACATTGTTAATCCCACACACGAGCCGAGGCCAGTCGTACGGATTACGCCAGGAAGATGAGCGATATTTAAATCCGCCATACCGACTTTAACGACGCTTTTGTCTTCAATCATGGCTCAGTGGCACCCCTAGCGATTCAAATATCTTTGCAAATGATGGCGGATCCGGAATCAGGAAAAATTGACCCTCAACCTGATCTTCACCTTCAAAGAAAGAGGTGTCAATCAACAATGCAGCGTCACCCATCTCGCCGAATTGCAGCAAGCCATAGCTCAGAATGGCACCTGCCATGTCAATGGCAAGTCCAGGAACGGTTGGGTACATGGACAACTTCGTGAAATCTGCCAGAGAAGAAAGATATGATCCAGCCAAGATATTTCCAATTTCGGAAAGCGCGGATTGCTCCATATCCGTGAAAGCGAGTCCTTCTTTCAGATCAAACCCGGCAAGTCTATTCAACAACATTTTAGCAGCATCGGGTGTCATCATAAAGAAAAGATTTCCCGGTGCTTCCCCTTCTACACGAAGAAATACGGTAACAACGATGCGTTCATCTCCGCCCACTTTTTCAGCGACTTCTTCAAAAGGGAGCATTTGTACTGTAGGTACCCCCATGTCAATCGGTCTGTTGAGGAGTTGAGACAACGCCGTTGCGGCGTTGCCTGCTCCAATGTTACCGACCTCTTTGAGCACATCCATCTGGAATACCTCAAATCGGTTGAACATCTTCACGGTACTAGCCCTCAACACTTTCCAGCTGTACAATCTCGCTTTTATTTAATACTTCGTTCAAGTTGAGCATGATCAGCAAGCGTGAATCCTCCAATTTGGCCACGCCACGCAGGTATCTAGCTTTGACGCCGCCAACCACTTCTGGTGGGCTATCGATGGCACTGCTCTTGATATCAATAACATCATTGGCAGAATCTACGATAAAGCCAACTTGCATGTCATCTACACCTACGATAACAATACGAGTCTGATCCGTATACTCCGATTCCGGAAGGGAGAAACGACCGCGTAGATCAATGACCGGAATTACAACACCGCGTAGATTAATGACTCCTTTTACAAAGGAAAGTGTTTTGGGAACACGGGTAATTGGCATCATGCGCTCGATCGTCTGAACCTTGTCTACCTCAATACCATACTCTTCGGAACCCAATTTAAAGACGATGACTTTCAACTCTTCTTCCATGTAAAAAACCTCCCTATTAAATGTAAGACTTAGCTATATGCTTATTTAATAAATGCATTAGGATCAAGAATCAGGGCTACTTGTCCATCTCCGAGAATGGTTGCTCCAGAGATTCCTTCAATAGCAGGGAGATAGGTTCCCATTGATTTGAGAACAATCTCACTCTGTCCAATAAATTCCTCAACAGCTACGGCTGCAAGACGGTCACCTTTGCGAATCACGACAATTTCGGTTTCCTGCTCATCAGCATCATTGAAATCCGGTACAGAGAAAACTTCGCTCAAGGACAAGTACGGAATCAGTGACTCACGGAACGTGATCATTTTATTGCCGTGAATATTACGAACTTGCTCACGTTGTACAATGGCCGTCTCTACAATGGAGGATAACGGAACAGCGTATTTCTCTGAACCAAGTCGTACAAGCATTGCAGCAATAATGGATAGTGTCAACGGAAGCTGAACAGAGAAGTTTGTGCCTTTGCCTGGAGTTGAATGAATCGTTACATTACCGCCAAGCGAAGTGATCTTCGATTTTACTACATCCAAGCCAACACCCCGGCCGGAGATATCCGAGATAATATCAGCAGTACTAAAACCAGGTGCGAACAACAGTTGATTCACTTCATCGTCACTCATCTTGGCACCTTGTTCTTCGGTTACAACACCACGTTTGATCGCGGTTTTCAAAAGCTTGTCGCGATAGATACCTTTACCATCATCTTCAATCTCGATAAATACGTGATTTCCACTGTGGAAGGCACGCAGGTTTACTGTACCCATCTCTGGTTTACCTGCAGCTACACGCTCTGCAATGGATTCCACACCATGGTCAACCGCGTTACGCAGTAAATGCACAAGCGGATCACCAATCTCATCAATTACCGTACGGTCCAGTTCCGTCTCAGCACCTGTAATCACTAGATCGATTTTTTTATCAAGTGTCTTAGCCAGATCACGGATCATACGCGGGAATCGATTAAATACGGTATCTACCGGAACCATCCGCAGTTTCAGTACAATATTTTGCAAATCTGTGCTAACTCGACTTAAATGAGCTACTGTATCGGATAAATCATTGTTGCCTGTCTCACTGGCCAGTTGCTCCAGACGTGAACGGTCAATCAACAATTCACTGAACAGGTTCATCAATACGTCGAGACGTTCAATATCCACACGAATGGTACGTGAAGGTGCAGCAGCTTGCTTCGGTGCAGCTGTTTTCGCTGGCGCCGTCGTGGCTTCTTCTTTGGATACAGAATTCTTATCCGGCGAAAGAACCTCAGCTACAGTTGTTGGTGCGGGTGGCGCTTCAACTGTAGCTGCTACCTGATTGGCCATCTGCTGAAGAGTCTCCTGATCCAGTTGAATGAGCTTTGCACTTTCAATTTCAGAGATACTCATGATGCCTTCTTCCAGTTCGTGCGCCTCTTTAGTTGTTATGTAATACAACGAGAAACTGCGCTCAAACTTCTCCTGCTCAATATCCTGAACGGATGGGTAAGCCTTAACAACTTCACCTGAACGTTCCAGCATATCAAAGACCATATAAGCCCGTACACCTTTTAACTGGCTATGCTCGCTAACAAGCACATCCACGTAGAACACACGATGACCTTCGGCGATCGACTGATCCAGCACAGAATATTGGAATTCATCCAGCTCGACAGCCGAAGAAATTGAAGCGTTAGCCGGCTTGTTTTTATCAGTTGCAGGAGCATCTCCGTTTGTAATTTCACCATTTTCAATTGCCTGAAGTGAAGCTACGATAGAGGACACATCCGCTTTACCTTGCCCACCCTCGGTAATATCCTGAACCATAGTTTCCAAGGCGTCCAGACTCTTGAACAGAGTATCAAAAATGTAATCTTGCATCTTCAACTTCTCATTCCGCACAAGGTCCAGCACATTTTCCATTTTGTGTGTCAGTGATGCCAAATCTTCGAAGCCCATTGTTGCCGCCATACCCTTCAGGGTATGAGCTGAGCGGAATATAACCTGAACTATTCCCAGATCTTCCGGATTGCCTTCAAGTTGAAGCATGTTTTCGTTAAGGGATTGCAGATGATCATTAGACTCATCAATAAACATGGATAGATATTGGTTCATGTCCATTGTGAGGCACCTCCTTCGTGAGTTACACTCAGTTATTTCACTGCTTGAACAAGTTTAGAAGCAATCTCCTGCAGTGGCAGAAGATGACGAACGCATTGCAGCTCTACAGCAGAACGCGGCATACCATATACAACACATGTTTCTTCATTCTCGGCAAAGGTTGATGTAACTCCAGCTTCGTATAATCTCTTCATCATACGTGCTCCATCACTTCCCATTCCCGTTAGCAAAACAAGATGCCTTTGTAAAGATGTAAACGGCAGAAGTGACTCAAACATCGTATCCACTGAAGGTCTATGCCCATTCACTGGCTGGTCTTCAGTCAGCTTCACGATAAACTTCCCGTCTGCTGTTTTGTTAACTTTCACATGGAATCCGCCGGGTGCTATATAGGCGGTTCCTTTTTTCAGAACCATGCCCTCTTCAGCTTCAACCACATGCAGTGGACTGAACGTATTCAATCGTTGAGCCAGAGAACGTGTGAAATTGGGCGGCATATGCTGCACAATAATGACCGGTGCCGGCAAATCAGCAGGCAACTGCTCAAGCAATGTCTTGAGAGCCCTCGGTCCACCCGTAGAACAACCTATTGCCACAAGCTTGTTGAATGGTCCTTCCATCCCCCCTGCACCTTTGGGGACAGGATTAGGCTTGATTACATCCTTGGCTTTTGCAGAGGCAGAGGTTGCTGCTATTTGATCAGCTGCCACTCTAGCTGCATTAGGTAGTCGAACTTCCTTCGGAGTCTGTACTGGGTTAACTGACCTCACTGCTTTATCTGCATTCGTCCCCGAATTACGCTCTGCCTTCGGCAAAGGCTCCGGTTTATTCTCTACTCGGCCTGGTTTCGGAGGTGATAATGGTTCAATTGGTTTCTTAGATTTGGCCTGAAAGACTTCAGTCTGCTCCCGAAGAGAGCGTTGACTCGTCTGTGCAGGTTCGATCGTTTTTTTCACAGGCTCCGCTCGATCCCTGGCCGGCATTTCTTTCTGCACTGGCTGAGTTGGGGGAGCAACTGCTCCTCGCAACATGTCTCTATTTTTCATGGATAACTCACGATCAGCTTTTCTTTTGATCTCATTCATCGCAGCACGCATGCGCTCAACTAAGGCTTTACCGACTTGAGCAATATCCTGGTCATGTGAAATAGATGGTTTGCGAATGAAGTCAAATGCCCCGGCTTCAAGTGCCATAATCGTTTCTTTCATGCCTTGTTCATTGATACCAGAGAGCATAATCACAGGAACGAAGGATTCCTTCATAATTGATTTTAACGCATCCAACCCATTCATTTCGGGCATCTCAACGTCCATTGTAATAATATCGGGTTTCAATTCTAGTGATTTTTGAATCGCTTCTCTACCGTTTGATGCCGTTGCCGTGACCTTGAATTCCGGATCCGATTGGATCAAATCCGTAACAATCTTACGCATAAAAGCGGAATCATCGACAACCAATACTTGATACACCGCCATGTTGTGTCACCCCTGTTTCCTTTATTCAGAAATCATGTTGTCCGTTTAAGCCACTTATTCATAAATCCCCTGATTCCTGTCAAGGTTCCGGATCCCGGAGTTGCAGGTACAGCCAGATAACGAAGAGCAAGTTTCTCTATATCTTTGGAGGCTTTGGCATTGGGATAAGCCAGGCTATAGGGCATTTGCCTTTTAACCGCCTTGACTACCTGGGCGTCTTCAGAAATATACCCAAGCAGCGGAATATCCGTCTGCAAAAACCGCCTTGCCACTCCAGCTATTTTATCTGCCACCCGTTCCGCTTCTCGTTCGTCTTCCACCCGATTAACGATCATCCGAAAGGGCGTAGCATTTTCCTGGCCGTGCATAACTTTGACTAAAGCATAAGCATCGGTTATTGAAGTCGGTTCAGGTGTGGTTATAATCAGGCATTCATCGGCAGCACCGATGAACTTCATATTCTCTCTGGAGAGCCCTGCCCCAGTGTCAAAGATGACATAATCCATTTCCTGGGCAATATCCTCGACTTGACTGGCGAAAAACTCCAGGTCACGATCAGACAATGAGAACAACTCTTTCATGCCCGATCCTCCAGCAATGTAAGGTAAGCCACTGGCACCCAGTTGTATGATTTCCCTTATGGATTTTTGTCGGTACAACAGGTGGTAAAGATTATAGGAAGAAGACGTACCCATAAGAACATCAATATTAGCCATTCCAATATCGGCATCAAATACAAGTACCTTCTGCCCCAAAGCCTGCAATGCCAAGGCAAAGTTCAGTGTAAAATTGGATTTCCCAACACCTCCCTTACCACTGGCTACAGTGATGATTTTGGAGGATCGAATATCTCGCTCAATGCCTTCCATTTCCAATGGCGCGGAGACCATACTTCGAAGTGTGGCTGCCTGATCCTTCATTGTGTCCATTCTCCCAGCAACTGTTTAGACAATGAATCTGCTTCCGGTTTCAACAAATCGTCTGGAACATTTTGTCCATTTGCCACATATGCAAGCTTGAGTGGAAAACGATGCAACAGGTTAAATAGCGGACCGCAGCTTCCGGTCTCATCCATTTTGGTGAAAATCACCTTGTCCAGGCCATATTTACTGAAATGTTCTGTGATCTGAACCATATCAGCACTTTTGGAAGTCATACTCATGACCAGAAAAGTTTCACTATTCTCCACAGGAGCAAGCAAACTTTGCAGTTCTGAGACAAGTAATTCATTTCTGTAGTTTCTACCTGCAGTATCCATAAAGATTAAGTCACAATTCTCTAATCGAGAAATTGCACGCTGTGTATCACCGGGCGATTGTACCACCTCAAGTGGTACATTCAGAATGGATGCATACGTTCTAAGCTGTTCTACTGCCGAGATCCGATACGTATCTGATGTAATAAATCCAACTTTACGCTGTTTTTTGAACATCTGTTCAGCAGCCAATTTCGCAATTGTCGTGGTTTTTCCTACACCGGTTGGTCCAGCCACGTAGACGATTCGAGTGGTAGGAAGAATGCCTTCTTCGATACGTTGTTCCAAAAAGTGCATGACCTCAAGCTTTACCGCTTGTTCTGCTTCCTGTTCATTTAATCCATTCTCAGACAATTTTGCTTGGATGGAATTGAACCAGGATTCCCATACCTCAGGCCAAACATCTTGTTCTGTCAAACGTTCTCTGATTGCGTGCAATGCTTCTGGCACAGGGTCCGCAGAAGTACCTTGCTTGGAAAGCCTGGTCACCATCTGTTTAAGATCCTGCAATTCAGTCATTAACTTATCCTGCTGCAGATCTGAGCCCGTTTGCTTAGTGGCAGTTGTTGAACCCGAAAAATCCGCCCCTTGCGGTCGCGGTTTATGATCAGTGCTCGAAGAACCTGAGCCGCTGTCTATGTTTGAACCGATATTACTCGATTCAAACATAGACAGCGCAGCCGCAGATTTTTCCTGAGCATTCTGATCAGCTGTATTCGTTGTAGCCGACTCATCAGAAGCCGCAACAAACGAACGAGCTGTTTGCCGATAGGCCTCAGGTACAAATGCACGAGGTACAGGTGTAAATTGATTTTGTACTGGGTTCGTCGTTTGTTTGTTTTCTTCTTTATCCACTGCAGCTACAACTTCGATCCTTTTTTTGCGGAACATTCCCATCACACCGCCCACCTTAATCTCTTTGGTGGACAGAATGACGGCATCACTTCCCAGGTCTTTGCGAATTTGAAGCATAGCTTCGGGCATGGTCTCAACAACGTATTGTTTTACTCTCATAAGTTCACCACCCCGATACTTTGAATTTCAACATTCGGCTCCAACTCGCTGTAGGAAAGGACAGGAATGTCCTGCATAGTACGTTCAATAACCTGACGCAGATACATTCGAATGGTTGGAGAAGTTAATACAACAGGCTGTTGCCCCGATTGAATCAAACGGTTGACTTGTTCACTTAGCTTCTGATACACACTTTGTGTAGATACAGGGTCTAGTGCAAGATAGCTGCCTTGATCCGATTGTTGCACACTTTCAGCAATTTTCTTCTCAAGACCAGGTCCAACCGTGATCACGCGAAGTGTCTCACCTTTTTGTGAGAACTGCTGAGTAATCTGACGTGAGAGGGATTGTCTGACATATTCAGTCAACACATCAGGGTCCTTTGTATACGTTCCATAGTCAGCAAGTGTCTCGAAGATGGTTACCATGTCACGGATGGATATTTTCTCACGCAATAATTTCGCGAGCACTTTCTGCACATCACCAATGGAGAGTAGAGAAGGAATCAGTTCATCCACCAGCGCAGAATAGTTTTCTCTGAGATTATCAACAAGTGCTTTCGTCTCTTGTCTTCCAAGTAACTCATGCGCATGCTTCTTAATCAGTTCCGTCAGATGGGTAGCCACAACGGAAGGCGGATCTACGACTGTATACCCTGCAAGTTCCGCTCTGTCTTTGGTTACTTCATCAATCCATAGTGCTGGAAGTCCAAAAGCTGGCTCTGTTGTTTCAATCCCCGTCACAGACTCCTCTTCATAACCAGGACTCATGGCAAGGTAATGATTCAACAACAGTTCTCCGCCGCCTACCACATTGCCCTTGATTTTGATAACATACTCATTGGGTCTGAGCTGGATGTTATCCCGAATCCGTATGACCGGAACCACCAACCCCAGTTCAAGAGCACACTGTCTCCGGATCATAATGATCCGATCCAGTAAGTCCCCACCCTGCTGGTTATCAGCCAGTGGAATTAGACCATAACCAAATTCAAACTCAATAGGGTCAACCTGAAGCAGGTTAATTACACTTTCAGGGCTTCTGACCTCTTCAATCTGCTGTTCTTCTTCCAACTGTTCTTCCGCTTCCTGTTTCAAGTTCAGATTATTCTGCATGCGCCAAGCGGCAAATGCCAATACACCTGCCAACGGAAGCGTAGTAATAACATGAATTGGTGTAAAGAAACCTAGCATGGCAATAACGAAAGCTACAATGTAAATGAGAATCGGGTATGTAAATAACTGCCCCGTAATATCATCTGCCAAGTTCCCATCTGACGATGCTCTCGTGACGATCAGTCCTGCTGCTGTCGAAATTAAGAGAGCAGGGATCTGACTGACCAAGCCATCTCCAATGGTCAATACCGAGTATGTTGACATGGCATCTTGAAAAGACATACCATGAACAGTCATACCAATAATAAATCCACCAATTAGATTGATTAACAGAATGATAATGCTCGCAATCGCATCACCTTTGACAAATTTACTTGCACCGTCCATAGCTCCATAGAAATCGGCTTCGCGTTCAATCTTGGAACGACGTTCACGAGCTTGTTGTTCGTTAATTAGACCTGCATTCAGATCCGCATCAATACTCATTTGTTTACCTGGCATCGCATCGAGGGTGAATCGTGCAGCAACTTCAGCTACACGTTCCGACCCCTTCGTGATTACGATAAACTGAACAACAACCAGGATCAAAAACACAACAAATCCAATTGCAATTTGCCCTCCGGCAATCCAACTACCAAAGGTAGCAACTACGGCTCCAGCACTACCATCCCCGAGAATTAATTTCGTGGTTGATATGTTGAGTGCTAATCGGAATAATGTTGTAATCAACAGCAACGCAGGAAATATGGAAAATTGCAGTGCTTCCTTGCTGTTCATTGCCACGAGTAAAATCATGAGTGCAAGTGATATATTGACGACGAGTAACAAGTCCAACAACCAGGCTGGGATCGGAAGAATCATCATCAACACAATGCCGATAATACCCGCAAGGACAGCTAAATCTTTCGTTTTCAATGAATGTACGGCCTCCGATCCCCTTTTATTTCATTCTGCCCTTTAGTTTATATACATAAGCCAGCACTTCGGCTACCGCTTGAAACAAATCGGCCGGTATGGCGTCACCAATCTCGGCTCTCTGGAACAATGCCCGTGCTAACGGCTTGTTTTCCATCGTAATAACACCGTTTTCTTTGGCAATTTCCTTAATACGTAAGGCAACATAGTCCTGACCTTTGGCAATAATCTGCGGTGCCTCCATCTCGGAACCTTCATACTTTAGCGCAACCGCAAAGTGGGTCGGGTTCGTGATGATTACATCCGCATTCGGCACTTCCTGCATCATACGCTGCATAGCCATACGACGCTGACGTTCCCGGATTTTACCTTTGATCAGCGGATCACCTTCCATTTTCTTGTACTCGTCCTTGATGTCTTGCTTGGACATGCGGATTTTCTTCTCATGATCATACTTCTGATACATGTAATCAAATATCGCAAGTATCATCAATGCCACTGCAATCTTGACACCAAGACTTAAAGTGATCGACGCAGCGAAATGTAAAATAGCATCCAATGAAAAATGAGAAAGTGATGCAATATCTGACTGGTAGCCCGTAATTGTACTGTAAACGAGATAACCGATAATCGACATTTTCAAAATGGATTTAGCAAATTCCACTAATGAGCGGAGAGAGAAAATATTTTTGAAGCCTTTAATCGGGTCCAGTTTCTCAAGTTTTGGCTTCAAACCTTCCCCTACAAGAAGAAAACCAACTTGCATGTAGTTAACGATCAAAGCAACCAGTACCGCACCCAGCAAAACGGGAGCGATCAATAACAAAACTTCAATGCCATAGCGCATCATAAGCGCCATCACATTCTCTCCGGTGATTTCCATACTCAATCGATTGATGAAGATATCTGTAAACAGACGAACTACACGTTCTTTATAGAAATTGCTGAATACCATCATGATCAAAAACGCGAATAGGAGAATGGATGCGCCAGATAGTTCAGCGCTTTTGACAACCTGTCCTTTTTTTCGTGTATCCTGTCTTTTTTTCGGGGTAGCTTTCTCCGTCTTCTCCCCTGAAAACAACTGGAGGTCGAGTTGAAGTTTCATCCGTGTCTTTTCCTCCGTTTCACTCAGCCGGGCCTTTGTCCAATGGTTCCAAGCAATTTTTCCATCGATCTGAATATCGCTTCGAACAATTGACTAAATACAAAGGAGAAACTGGGAACCAGCAAAAGCAAAATAGCAAGACCAACGAGTAACTTAAGCGGCAACCCGACTGCAAATACATTAAATTGAGGAGCAGTTTTGGCCAAAAAACCCAATCCAACATCCGTCAAAAACAACGCAACTACAATCGGAGCCGACATCTGAAAAGCCAGCATAAATGATTGACCTAAGGTCTGAATCAAAAATTCAGCAATACTTCCATCTGCCAACCGCAGGAAAAATACATTCGATAATGGTACCCACCGGTAACTGTAAACTATCGCATCCAGCAAATAATGGTGTCCATTCATCGTCAGAAACAGAAGCATAGCAAATGCATACTTCAAGTTTCCCGTAAGTGGCGCTGAAGCACCTGTCATTGGATCGTATACATTGGCCATACCAAAACCGATCTGTAGATCGATAAAGGTCCCTGCAGTCTGAACAGCCGTCATCAACAGATAAGCCACAAAACCTAAAAGCAGGCCAATTAGAATCTCTCTGATGATCAATAAAACATAGCTCAGATCTGTGGGTACTGTCTGGTCTATTCCGTAAATCAGATAGACAGACAATGTGACAAATGCAGAGATACCAATTTTAACTGAAGTTGGCACATTTCGAGCCGAAAAAACCGGCGCTGTTACAAAAAATGATGTGATTCGACAAAACATAAGCAGAGCGACAGGGAAACTTTGCAACAATGTCTCCATCTGCTAAAGCCTACCCTATGTATCTGTATAGATTATCGAGAATGTTGAACGTAAAATCGACCAATATATTCAAGATCCAAGGTCCAAACAAAAGTACCGCCAGAAGTACGGCAACAATCTTGGGTACAAAAGCTAATGTTTGTTCCTGAATTTGAGTTGTCGCTTGAAAAATACTGATTGCAAGTCCTACAACCAGAGCTAGTATAAGCATAGGTGCACTGGCCAGCAATGAAGTGTATACCGCTTTCCCGGCCAGACCGATAATAAATTCCGAAGTCATGACCGTCCTCCTTTAACTTTCCGGCTCAAGTGTTAAAACTCAGCAACAGTGACTTGACTACCAGATACCACCCGTCCACAAGGACAAAAAGTAGTATTTTGAAAGGTAATGAGATCATGACCGGCGGAAGCATCATCATCCCCATTGCCATGAGTGTACTCGCGACAACAATATCTATAACCAGAAACGGAATGAAAATCATAAACCCCATCTGGAATGCTGTCTTCAACTCACTGATTACATATGCCGGTACCATAACCGAAATTGGAATATCCTGATAGGTTTCGGGCTGTTCAGTCTGATTATATTTCATAAACAGCAATAGATCTTTTTCTCTGGTGTGAGTAAACATAAATTTCTTTATGGGATCCGCTGCTTTTTCTAGCGCCTCCGTTTGCGTAAGTTCTCCCTGAAGATAGGGCTGAAGTGCTACCTGATTTATGGAAGACAACGTAGGCGACATAATGAAAAGTGTCAGAAATAGCGCCAAACCGACTAGCACCTGATTGGGTGGCATTTGCTGAGTACCCAAAGAGGTACGTACAAAACCTAGAACAATCACAATCCGAGTAAAACTGGTCATCAGCACTAGCATTGCTGGTGCAATACTAAGCACCGTAATCAACAGAATAATGGACAGTGAACTCGTGCTTGGTGTCCCACCATCACCATTTCCGATTTGAATATCAATATTCGGAATGGGTTCGGCAAAGGCAACCGTGACAGATGCCAGACTGATAAGTCCCATCAAACAACACGCTAACCAAATCTTTTTCTTCATGAATCCCTCGACCGATCTGTAGTATTGTCTTTATTCAGGAGCTTCTCCATCTTCTCTTTACGGTTAGGCATCTGCCGAAGTTTGGATTCAAACATTTCGTGAAAAGAAGTTGTGTCCTCCAGTTCCATTTCCCGCGGCGGTTCATCTTTACGGAAACGTTTTGCGAGCTTGGTAATGAGAGGTGAGAGATTCCCTTGTTGAGCAGCAGCATCTCGTTCGAATGATTCAATGATTCTTTGCGCCTCTTCCAGATCGGAAACCTTATCCACCAACTGGATGTCTTCACCTACACCAAGAAGATATACACTCCCACCAATTTCGATAATTTGCAGCGACTTGTTTTGTCCCAGTCCGATCCCGCCCAGGGTACGAATCGTGCCGTGACGGGACCACTGCTGATTCCGTTTGTTTAAAAACCGAATCAGATAGACAATAAGGGCCAGGATGACGGCCAGGACAACAATCACCCATATAAGCTGTAAATAATAATTGGCTCCTACGCCAGCTCCTCCTGGAATATCACCCTGAGCCATCATCATGTCTCTTAAACGCCCAGTGCCTTGCTAATTGCTTCGATAACCCGGTCAGATTGGAAAGGTTTAACGATGAAGTCTTTGGCACCCGCTTGAATGGCGTCGATTACCATCGCTTGTTGACCCATTGCAGAGCACATAATAACTTTTGCGTTAGCATCAATCTTCTTGATCTCTTTCAAAGCTGCAATGCCATCCATCTCAGGCATAGTAATATCCATTGTGATCAGATCCGGACGAAGCTCTTTAAATTTTTCAATTGCTTGTGAGCCATCCTGTGCCTCACCAACAACCTCATATCCATTTTTGGACAAAATGTCCCGGATCATCATTCTCATAAATGCAGCGTCGTCTACGACTAAAATTCGGTTTGCCATCTTGATTCAAGTCCTCCCTAAATTGTGCTTATTGTAATTTCTGAATTCGGTCCCATTGGCTAACGATATCTATAACACGAACACCAAAGTTTTCGTCAATAACGACAACTTCTCCCTTGGCAATCAGTTTGTTATTCACCAAAATATCTACAGGTTCACCGGCCAACTTATCCAGTTCGACAATTGATCCCTGTGACAGTTCCAATATATCTTTAATTTGCTTCTGGGTCCTTCCTAATTCTACGGTGACTTTAAGGGGAATGTCCATCAATAAATTCAAATTGTTTTCGTCTACCTGACCATACGCTCCATTTTGCAAATTAGCGAATTGAACGGGCTGTACGTTAACATTCCTATTTGGCATTCCACCGTAATGTTGAGGTGTACCATAAGGTTGCTGCGGCGGCATGCCATACGGCTGCTGTGGCGGCATTCCTTGCGGCATACCCATTGGAGCCTGTCCATATCCGTTGTAGTCCTGAGCAGGCTGTTGTGGAGCCTGTTGCTGAACGGGTGGTTGCTCCGCAACCGGTGGTGCCGTTGCTGGTGCTACAGCTGGTGCGGGTTCAGGTGTTGATGCCACTGGTGCGCTGGCAGTTGACTCCTGAGCGCCTCCAATCAGCATATCAACCATGTTTTTGGCAAAATGTACGGGAAGCAACTGCATCAGATTGGAATCGATCAGGTCTCCGATTAACAAACGGAATGAAACTTGAATCAGGGTCTCATCCTCTGGAAGATTACTTACACCCTCTCCACTCTCCAAATTAAGAATATCGATTCCCGGAGGGGAGATATTCACAAAACGATTGAAGATCGTGGACATGGAAGTAGCGGAGGAACCCATCATCTGGTTCATCGCTTCCTGTACGGCACTAATATGGATTTCATTCAGTTCTTCATCAACCGGATTTCCTTCCCCACCCAACATCAGATCAGCGATGACTTGAGCATCTCTCTTCTTGATGACCAGCGAGTTAATGCCTTCGAATCCATCCACGTAATTCACATGAACGGCAACATGCGGCTTGGGAAACGCTTCTTCAAACTGCGTTCGACTAATGATGGAAACCTTAGGTGTTGTAATATCTACTTTTAGGCCCAATAGCGTGGATAAAGCTGTTGCCGCGCTACCAAATGTAATGTTACCAATCTCCCCCAAGGCATCCTGTTCCAGCTCAGTCAAATAATCATCAACCGTTTTCTCTGCTGGCTCTGAACTGTTCATCGATTCCGATTGCCTCAGCAAAGCATCGATTTCTTCCTGGGATAAATAATCCTTACTCGTCAAATTCTTCAACTCCTTCGGTGACAATCTCGTCTATTTGCACAGCCACACGGTCCTTGATTGTTCCCGGACTGCCCATGTATTTCAGTTTGTCACCCACTTTAATGGAAAGCCCCTCATCAACTGGTTTGTTCAATGTGATGACATCACCAACGGACAGACCCAAAAATTCTGCAATTGAAATTCTGGATTCTCCCAATTCCGCTACAACGGGTAATTTGGCTTTGTTCACACGCTCTCGTAGAGCTTCATATTCTTCCGGAGCTCTCGTTTTCTTCTCCGAAACAAACCACTGATGAGTTGACAACCGTGACATAATAGGTTCAAGAACGACATGCGGTATACATAGATTGATCATGCCTGTCGTGTCACCAATTTTGGTACTGAGCGAGATCAGAGCAATGGTCTCATTGGGAGATACAATCTGCATAAATTGCGGATTCGTCTCCAGTGCTTCCATCCTTGGGGAAATATCCAGCACGGTCTTCCATGCTTCCTGTAAACTTTCAAATGCACGGCTGAATATCCGCTCCATGATGGTCGTCTCAATCTCCGTCATCGATGCAATCTTGGTCGGAGCACTTCCCGTTCCACCAAGCAGGCGATCCAACATCGCATATCCCACATTCGGATGGACTTCCATCACCATTCGCCCCTGTAGTGGCTCCGCTTCAAAAATGTTCAATATCGTCATCTTAGGAATAGAACGGATAAACTCATCATAAGGCAACTGTTCAACCTGAACGACATTGATTTGAACGAACGTCCGCAGTTGGGCTGAAAAATAAGTGGTGAGAAAGCGTGCAAAGTTTTCGTGAATACGAGTCAAGCTTCGAATATGGTCTTTGGAAAAACGCACTGCCCGCTTAAAATCGTACGATCTAATTTTCTTCTGAGTTTCTTCCTTTTTCAATTCTTCTGCGTCCATTTCACCAGAAGAAAGGGCTGCTAATAGGGCGTCAATCTCATTTTGTGATAATACATCCACCATGTTCTCACCCCCTTACAGGTCTACAGCGTGTTCTGTTCATTTACATTGGTGCTATAACAATGTCTGAAAAGCTAGTGCTTTTCAAATTCGGCTCAGGCAATGCCTCATTAATTAGACCTTTCAGTTTCTCATTGAATAGTTTCATACCTTTGGCCGAACTCAGTTCCTCAGCCTTGGTGTCAGCAAGTGCCTGAATAATAATGGGCTTCACCGTAATGCTTTTAATTTTCTCAAAATCTTCTTTGGCTGTTTTGTCAGATAACCTGAAAGAGAAACTAACCATAATAATACGATCCGGATCGGCCAGATTCGTTTTAATCTGTGCAAGCTCTGACGATACTTCTACAATCTCATCCGCAGTCATCTTGGCTTCTGAAGCTGAAGCCGTATGTGTGTCGTCCTTATTCCCGTTCTGTCCTTGCATAAATACAAACACAACCACCACAATGAGTGTTATTGCAAGCAACATCGTTGCAAGCCAGGGCATCATCTTTTTCATCAGGATTCCTCCGTTTGCTGCACTTTAATAGTGGCTGCCTGAACCCCGATTTCACGGTTGTAATCTTTAATTTTGGAAATAACTTCATCAGCTTTCTCAAGCACAATCAGTCTCTTTCCAGTTACCAGCGTAATATACGTGTCCGGCGTTTCTTCCACAATTTCAACCATCAGCGCATTTAACCACATGGGAGAACCATTTAACCGCGTAACCGAAATCATGCTAAGCCCCCTCGATCAGAGTGGGAGGAGCAAGCTCCCCCACGTTTTTAATTCACTAATCAGCTATTAACGTTTCAGGTTAACAACTTCCTGAAGTACTTCATCCGACGTTGTAATGATCCGGGAGTTTGCCTGGAATCCACGTTGAGCTACGATCATCTCTGTAAATTCACTAGTCAGATCCACGTTTGACATCTCGAGCTGTCCAGCAATGACGGCACCTGTTCCAAACTCCGTACTATTAGCAGTTACAATATCGAATGCGCCCTCTGCGTTAGCATTGGCTGTAATGCGATACAAGTTACCGCCGATTTTTTCGAGCCCTTCAGGGTTAGTTACCTTACCTATGCCCAATTGAGCACCAGCTTCAGTTGTTCCGTCATCCATCGTCTGATTGATGATGCCATCTTGACCGATTGTAAATGACACGACAGCTTCATCAAGTGTGATAGGTTCCCCACCACCATCAACCACGAACAAACCATCCGAAGTAACCAGGTTACGGTTAGCATCCACATGAAAATCTCCTGCACGAGTCAAAAAGGGTACTTCCTGCTCACCACCAAGTGTTACGAGGAAAAATCCATCACCATTAAGACGCAGGTCGGTCGGATTGTTAGTCGTCATTGGACTACCTGCTAAATGCAATGTATCGATCGAACCTACAGAAACACCGAGTCCGATCTGCTTCGCATTCACACCACCGTTTTCATCTCCAGGGGCAGTAACACCTGCGGTAGTTTGGCTCATAATATCTTTGAACATAACCCGACTGCCTTTGAAGCCAACCGTGTTTACATTCGCAATATTGTTACCAATTACGTCGAGTTTGGTTTGAAAACCCCGCATCCCGGAAACGCCTGAGTACATTGATTTCAACATTTTTAAAAATCCTCCCAGTCTTCATTTGGTTACCGCATCAGTCGGTCAGCGGCATTCCGGCTCCCGAGAAGGGCCAACCGGTCAAGAAATGATTACGGCACTATCAATCTGAGTGAACACATTATCCTTCATGCTTTCACTATCCATAGCTGTAACCACTGTACGATTTTTGACATTGACGATAAAAGCCATATCCTGCATCAAAATCAGAGACTCTTTGGCTCCTTTGGCAGCAGCTTTGTCTAAAGCAGAACCAATCTGTTCCATTTGCTCAGTTTTGAGTTCAATACCACGCTGTTCCAAACGTTTGGCAGCATGATTGCTCAATTTCAGAAGATTATCTTCCAGCACCTTTGCAAAAGGTTTTTCGGGTGCAGCTGAGGCTTCTCCCGTTTTGGGTCTTTGAAGCATATTCGGTGTAATCGAGCCTGCATATAATTGTCCAACCGTTATGCGATCACTCATATCGTTTTCCCGCTATCTTCCGTATCACCCGTTTCAGCAGCTGATTCAGCTTCCTGGCTTTCGTTCGATTCAGAGGTTACATCCTGAACGTTCTGTACCGGAGTTTGATTCTCTTCTGCCTGTTTTGGATAATTCACCTGAATAATCTCATCCAGCTTAATCTCGTCATTGCCCACTTTCGCGTATTGAACGCTATCTCTTACAATGATGGAATCCACAATACCCTGACGAAGAGTTCCGTTGTCCTCTTTATTAGAAGAAAGCCAGCTTACCTCCATGCCAATCATGCCAGATACAGCACCAAGTGACTGATTCAACGTTTTAAGTTGTGTAGAAATATTGACCAGTTGTTCCACTGAGCTGAACTGTGCCATCTGGGCGATAAATTCTTTGTCCTCCATCGGCTGCATCGGATCTTGGTTCTGCAACTGGGTAATCAGGATTTTTAGAAACTGATCTTTGCCTAATTCTTTTGTTGCAGCATTTGTTGTAGCTTTATTAGCTGCGGAATAGTTCGGCCAAGTATTATTCGTTGAAACAATTTCAGTAGCCATTTGCTCACCTCATTTCTGTTTAAGCCTCTGCACTAAATGTATCTCTCTGTAATTCGTTTCCTTCTACTTGCTCGCTATGCCAATTACGCAATTCTTCTTGAATGCCTGCGGTAGCTATAGCATCATCCGATTGTTCCTCACGTTCACGTGAACGACGCTGTTGCTGAGAGTTACTTCCCGATTGACGGCCTCCATCTTGATACATCTGTGATCCGATTGAACTGTTCTGCGTAACCTCAAGTCGTTCCACTTGAATCCCCTGAGCTTGAAGTGAAGAACGCAGCTGCATCATTTGTTGTTCAAGCATGTCTTTGGCCATCGTATGCTCTGTCATAAACCGTGCAACCAATTGCCCGTTCTGCAAGGTGATTTGTACATCCAATTTACCTAAATGCTCCGGACGAAGTGAGATGGTTGCCTCGGAAAAACCTTTTTGTTGTACAATATCCAGCTTGCTAACAACAAACTGTGTCATTTCTTTGGCAAATTGTGATGTTTGCATTACAGGTTCAGCCGGTTTTCCTGCTGTCGTACCTGATGTACGCAAAGACAGTTCCCCCGCCGTAATGATGGTTGAGTGATCCAGTTCTCCACCTGCGTTTGAAGCAGATGTGGTATCTGTGTCGCCTTTTACCTGAATTCCAGAATTTGTAGCTGATGCAACAAGAACTTGAGGTGCGACCAAATCCTGTTTGGAAGATTGAAGTGAAGTAGTTGGAGCGACTTGTACAGCCTGATCCTTAACAGCAGTCAATGTATCCAATATGGATTTCAGTTCAGTCCATCCCTTGTTACTCGTGGTATCCATTCCAGCCTCTTGAAGCTGACTCTGTAGAGATTGCAGCAAATGCTTGAATTCGGGAGCGTTCTTCGCAACAGTACTCTCTGGTTCATTCATCGCAGCTACTAACTGTGTAAGCATATCCTGCAAAACAAAACGTACTGCTGCTGGATGCTGCGACAATTCAATCGCAGGTACTACACTTGCGCTTACCGCTCCATCCGAAGACTCGTCAGAACCTTCTGCATTAGTACCTGAAGTATCATTTAATTGTGCATACATCTGTTGAATCAGGGTCTGCAGACTTGCGAGTAAAGATGGATCATTTTCCAATGCCTCGTCAAGCGAATCCATGTCCGAAAACAATGAATTCAGAATGTCCGTGATGGAGGTCGCTTCCCCGTCTTCACTAGGAGCAAAGGAAAACACCAGCGGATTAGCAGTCAAACCTCCAGTAGCGCTTGAACCATCACCTTCTGCGTTCCCTCCAGATAACGATTGTGCAAGAGTTTGCAGAAATTCACCACTAGCTCCTGTAGCTAAACCTTTCGATTGCGCTCCAGTTGTCTGTCCTGTCCCTGTGGTCTTTGCAGATGCTGTGGATGTCATTTGATATACGATCGACATTTATTTTCACCTCCTCTCAGATATCACATGAATCAGATCTACTTGTTGCCCATTAATTTGTTCAAAATTTTTGCAGTTTCAACCGAATTCTCTGAAGACATATTTTCAAGCAATTGAGAGCGTGTCGCATCATCTACCGAATTCAGGATGGTCAAAGTTTTGTCAGGACTCAACTTGTATGTTTCCAATAATAGCTTGGCACCACTCGAAGCAGACATCGAAGCAAACGTTTGGCTAAGCTGGTTTTTATCCAGGTTTTTGCTCGTGGTTGTTGCTGCAGTTGATGTTGCTTCGGTTTCTTTCTTCAATCTGGATTGCAGTGCATCCAGCGCCAGATCTCCGGACGGTTTGGCATCCTTCATCATCATGGTGACATCGGCTGCTGTTTTCGGGTCCATCTTTTCAAGTACCTTGGTCCGAGCAGATGATTGCATGGCATTCAACAACAATACCATTTCCTCATTCGTCATATTTTGCAAAATCGGCGCAGCTTTGCTCGGGCTCATGTCAGCATACATTTTAGCCAAATCTTTTATTTGCTTTTGATAATCGGATGCCGTTTCCGGCGTTGCCGCTGTAGCCGTTTCAGCCGCTTTTTCCGCATCATCCAACTTCTTCTGAAGGTCCGTGGCTTTCTTCGCTTCGGTTGTTGTCGCTTCCTGTGCTGCCTTAAGTTCTGTTTCTTTTGCCGTAACTTGGGACTTCAGCTTTTCGATTGTCGCTTCAGCACTTTCAACCTGCTGCTCACTCTTCTCCAGCTTCTCTTTCTCAGGATCCAGCACAGGATCAGGTACCCATTCCTTAACTACTGGAATCTTGTTAGCAAATTCAAACAAATTATTACGAATATCTACATTAAAAAGCGTAAGCAATACGCCCAGCAATACTACGGTGAATACAATCGGGATGGAAATCATGAGAAATTTTTCCCAGCCGCCTCCCGATTCTTTTTCCATGTCGCTATCGTCTTTAACAGCCATCGTTCATTCCTCCTTCACGAGACAACTTCGCGTCCGGCTCACATCAATTCGCGCGTCCGGCTTTGGCAGCGAAGCGTATAGTAGCCATCTCGTCCAGATCGTTCTGTTCCCGGAGGAGCATCTCATGCTGAAATTTGATCTTGGCCTTGTCTCTCGCTCCAAGCCATACTTTTTCATCAATCATCTTACCGTTTAGAAACGTCTGATTCCGTTGCACATTGACCTGAGCATGTTTAACATCATTGTTTTTACGTGAAATGCACTCGTCAAGGTGATGTACATAACGCTGCATCTCCTGCAGACTGTTTACAGACGCTGTATTTTCCGTAGCAGATTGGATAATCCCGACCAGATTATTTCTATCGTTCAGAAGTTGTATCAGGTGATCTTCCTCCGTCTGAAGCTTTCCGATCGCTGTGGATAACATCCACTCTGCCTGTGTTTTTTCATTACTCTTCAGGTCAACAACTTTCTCGAAATGATATCGAAATTTCATCGCTTAACCATTCATCTCCTTGCAAATTCAAGAATCAAACGTTCCTGCACTTCACTTAAGGTGACTTTCTCGTCGACTTTCTGCTTTGTAAAGTTCCATATACTATCAATCTGGTCTATTGATTCATCAATCGCTGCATTTGAGCCTCGCTGATAAGCTCCAATGTTGATCAAATCTTCCGACTCTTTGTAGACAGACATCAAACGTTTCATGTTATTAACAGCTTCCAGTTGCTCTTCCGGAGCAATATCCTTCATGACACGACTTATACTGGCTAGCACATCGATCGCCGGAAAGTGACCTTTATTGGCAATGGATCGGTTTAACACAATGTGGCCATCCAGTATTCCCCTCACCGCATCCGCGATCGGTTCGTTCATGTCATCCCCATCAACCAAAACGGTGTAAAAGGCAGTAATCGAGCCCGTTGGCCCTGTCCCCGCCCGTTCAAGCAGTTTGGGCAAACTTGCAAATACCGAAGGCGTATATCCTCTCATTGCTGGAGGTTCACCAACAGCCAGACCAACTTCCCTCTGAGCCATCGCATATCGAGTAACTGAGTCCATCATCAGCATCACGTTCATTCCACGGTCACGGAAATACTCTGCAATGGTCGTTGCAATAACCGCTCCCTTAATCCGAATCAGGGCAGGCTGATCTGATGTCGCAACAATGACTACCGACCGTTCCAGTCCTTCCGGACCAAGATCCCGTTCAATAAAGTCGCGAACCTCACGTCCACGCTCACCTACAAGCGCGATTACATTAACATCCGCCGCTGTATTCCGGGCAATCATGCCCATCAATGTACTCTTACCAACACCTGAACCGGCAAATATACCTACACGCTGCCCCTTACCTACAGTCAACAATCCGTCGATAGCTCTTACACCAACACTCATGGTTTCAAGTACACGCGGACGATCCATTGGATTGACGGGTGTATTGGATGTGGAGTACGTCGGCATTCTGGAAGGCAGGAGAGAACCATCGAGCGGTTGTCCAAGTCCGTCCAGCACTTTACCGAGCAATTCGGAGCCTACCTGGACCCCGAGTGGTTTACCTGTACCTACTACATCGCAACCAGGACCGATGGATTGAAGTTCACCCAGTGGCATAAGCAGCACTTTGTTATCTCGAAACCCAACGACTTCGGCCTGTAGAGGCTTGGCCGATTTACCAGGGTAGATGTAACATACGTCACCGATACTTGCATCCGGCCCTTCTGACTCAACCATAAGACCAATGACCTGAGTAACTTTGCCGTTAATGCGAACGGGATCAAATTGCCGCAAATGTTCCATATATCGCTGTGAACTAAGAACCTTCATGTTGATTTCTCCGCTCCTCATCCTCAAGTGCTATGCGGACCAGTTCTTTTTTAATCTCTGCAAGCTGTGTATCAATTCTCGCATCTACGCTTCCGAACGACGAACGAATAACACATCCTTTATCTTTGACCGTAGAATCAGGCAAAATCTGCAATTCTGCCTGAGAGTCAATAGATAGGGAGAGTTCCTCGCGAGCTGCCTGCACAAATGTAAACTGATCAGGAGCCACACAGAGTGTGATCAAGCCTTGCTCCCGTTTACGTGATAAACTCTGTCGAATCAGTTCCAAGGTCTGTTCAGGTTCAATGGTAAGTTGTTTATCAATGACTTTCTCAGCGATTCCGCAAGCAAGATCAACAAGGAACGGTTCGGCTTCCTGAATAATCTGATCCTTTGCTACGTAAGCCTCCTGAAGCACTTCTTGGGCTTCCTTCATCATCTCTTCGATCTGCCCCTGGAGATCCAGCTCAGCTTGTACTTTGCCTTCTTCAAAACCCTGTTGGAAACCTTGTGAACGAAGTGCTTCGGTCAGATGTTCATCCTGTTGTCGTTGTTCCTGCCACCAGCTATCGATCTGTTCACGGGCTTCTTGAAGCATGCGCTCTGCTTCTTCTGAAGCTTCACGTACTTGCTTTTCTGCAAACTCCTTGGCATCTTCCAGCATCTCTGCGGTAAGACGTTGTGTTTCTTCGTCTACACGGGCTTGAAGCACTTCTGCTTCAGAACCTTCAGCACGTTCACCATTGAATTCCGTTTCAGACTCCTCAGTCCCACCATAATGATGATGATTTTCGAGTCTTTTACGGTCATCAACAGGTACATACTGGAAAGATTTAATCAAATTAGACAATGATATCATCTCCTCCACCGCGTGCGATAATGATCTCACCGGCTTCTTCCAATCTGCGGATCGTTCCTACAATGCGTGTCTGAGCTTCCTCAACATCACGCAACCGCACAGGTCCCATGAACTCCATCTCTTCTTTGAATGTCTCGGACATCCGTTTCGACATGTTCCGGAACACGGCATCCCGCACTTCTTCGCTTGCCACTTTGAGTGCGAGCTGAAGGTCTGCGTTATCGATATCCCGTATAATACGCTGAATTGAACGATCATCCACATTGACGATATCTTCGAATACAAACATGCGTTTTTTGATTTCCTCTGCAAGTTCCGGATCCTGAATTTCGAGAGAGTCCAAAATGGTACGTTCTGTACCACGATCGACCCCGTTCAGAATCTGCACGATCGATTCAATACCACCCGCATTCGTGTAATCCTGCGTCACCGTAGAAGATAGCTTCTGTTCCAGTACCCGCTCTACTTGAGAGATGACCTCCGGCGAAGTACTGTCCATAACAGCCACTCTTCGAGCGACATCCGCCTGTTTGTCCTGTGGCAAGGATGATAGAATCGCTGCTGCCTGTTCGAATTGCAGGTAAGACAGAACCAGGGCAATCGTTTGCGGGCTTTCATTCTGAATAAAGTTCAAAATTTGATTCGGATCCGCTTTGCGCGCAAAGTCAAATGGTCTAACTTGCAGCGTAGCTGTCAAACGATTAATGACTTCAAGTGCTTTTGATGAACCCAGAGCTTTCTCCAGAATTTCTCTGGCATAATTGATACCGCCCTGAGAGATATATTCCTGCGCCAGACAGATCTGGTGAAACTCGGCCATGATCATGTCCTTTTCAGAAGAATCAACTTTGCGAACGTTGGCAATCTCCAACGTAAGTTGCTCAATCTCCTCGTCACGCAGATGTTTGAAAATCTGAGCCGATACTTCCGGACCTAATGTAATCAACAATATTGCTGCTTTTTGTCTGCCAGTCAAACCTTGACTGCTTGCCTTTGCCAATGCGCTCACCTCTATTCGTCAGCCAGCCATGTACGCAGCAGATTGACGAATTCGTCTGGCTTTTTCTTGGCCAAACTCTCCAATTGTTTGCGCACCTGACTTTCGTTCGTTACACTGTCCAGCGTAATGGACGGGAACTCTGTTGCTATTGGAAGAGGAATCTCTTCTTCTTCTACTTCGTTTTGTTTGCGGCGACGGCGTACTAACAAAATAACAACCGCTGCGATCAATGCTGCTATGAGTGCTCCTCCGCCCCACATCATCGTTGAGGAAAGCTGGAAACCCGTATTGTCTGCAGAGGCAGTCTGGAATCCTTGTGACATGACTGAAACTTTCTTTGTCAGATCGGCGTCACTTACTATAGTGCCTGAGTCTGCCAGTGAAGCACGAACAATGTTAACCAAAATGTTCTCAATTGCGTCCTGAACCGGTCCCTGTAATTCTGTTTCTCCATTCGGTGGTTCAACTGCCACGTTAATGGTTAAATCTTTTACAGTATACGGACTGGAAATGATATCCTTGGCGATTCGATTAACATCGTAGTTCACCGTACTTGATGATTCTTCCGAAGTGGAATTCCCTGCTCCATCAGCTGATGGATAACCTGGAACTTCCTCTTGCCCCGTACCTGCAACACCACCTGTTGGGTTGCTTGCGCCGGTGTAACTCTTCTGAATCTCCTGCACGCTAATCTCGATACCTTTCATGTTCTCTACATCAACGGGTGTAACCAGATTTTCTTTACGTGTTTCTTTGTCGAAATTAAGCTTGGAGGCCACCAAAACATTGACTTTGTCTTCGCCTACAATCTGAGAAAGAAATTGCTTCACGTTATTGCGGACATCGTTTTCAAACTTTTTCTGTAATGCCATGTTCTCTTGAACTTCTGAAGACAACCCACCACTACCACCTCGGGCAGTCGGTATCAGTTCTGCTTCATCAGTGTTTGTTATTGTGATGTTCTCAACAGGCAGATTAGGAATTGCAGTCTTAACCAAATTAAAGTATCCATCTACAGCTGCCTGATTTGGGTGATAACCCGGTTTAAACTGGAGTGCTACTGAGGCAGATGCTTTATCCTGTTCTTCTAAGCCAGCAAAGATATTATCCTTCGGCATATTGACCAGCACTTTAGCGTCCTGTATCCCTTGCATCCGCTGAAGCAACTGTTCAACTTCTCCGTTTAAAGCATTGTTGTACTTTACATCAAACTCTTTATCCGTCATCCCGATCGGGGATGATGATTCCTCGAATGACTTATATCCCAGTGAGCCATTCTGAATAATCCCTTGTGATCCAACATTCACTTTTGCAATGGCAACACTCGTGCTTGGTACGGATATCGTCTTGCCATCTGAGCTTAATTTGTATGGAATACTAGATGAATCGAGATAACTGATTACGCCTGCTGAATCACTTGCATTCAAATCTGTGAACGCAACCTCATATTCAGTCTTGGACAATTGCATCGTGAGTACAACTGCAGCCAAAATCAGAAACAGGAAGGTGGAACTAAATAATACTTTTTGCTTTTTGCTGAAACTATTCCAATACTGGGATCCCTTATCCCTGTACTGGGCAATTCTCTCATTCACTCTGTCACCCCATCCGAAACTTTGCTTAGTCTGTCCTTACGCAACCCTAACCGTTCCATAGGTCAACGTCAGGAGCAGCATCGCAGCTGCTTGTTGTAATGATCAGCGCTACTACCTGAGCGCAATTAGTTTACTTTATAACTGCGTTCGCATAACTTCCTGGTATGCTTCGACCACTTTGTTTCGGACTTGAGTTGTGAGCTGTAGGCTTAACAAGGCTTGTTCTGAAGCGATCAACACCTGATCCACATTCGCTTTGCCTACCAAAAATTGATTTGACATTTCATGCGCTTGAGTCTCCTGTGCCGCTACGGACCCTAATGCATTTTGTAAATATGTACCGAAGCTCTGAATGGTTTCGGCTGGTGTAGAAGGCTTGCTTTCGGTTGCGCTCTTCATCTGTAGCGGTTGTATCCCCTGTGTGCTAAACATGTTGTTCTGAATCATTAATGTCCCTCCCCTTCTTCTCTCATGTGTGTATTTCTTGTTCTTATTTCAAAGCAAATTATCTTCCAATCTCCAAAGCTTTGGAGATCATTGCTTTGGTTGAATTCAATGCTGTTACGTTTGCCTCATAGGAACGCGAAGCAGAGATCATGTCGACCATTTCTTTCGCAATGTCCACGTTAGGCATAAATACATATCCTTCTGCGTTGGCATCCGGATGAGAAGGATCGTAGACAGGCTTCAATGGTGACTGATCCTCGCGAATCTCAGTTACTCTGACGCCATCTCCCGAACCGCTGCCTCGCATCTGATTTTGTAGCATGGTACCAAAAGACGTTTTATTCGGTTCAAGCACCACCATTTTGCGTTTGTAAGGAACCGCCTCACCATTGGATACGCTCGCGCGCGTCGTCTCTGCATTCGCTATGTTGGAAGATATAACGTCCATCCGCAAACGTTGAGCCGTCAGCGCTGACGCACTGATACTAAAGCTATTACTAATGTTCAATTTAGGTTATCTCCCTTCCACGCCAACACGCATGATTTTAATTTGTTCGTTCACTTGCTGGATATAAGCGTTGTAACGCAACTGATTCTCCGCCAGAAGACTCATTTCTCTGTCGATATCGACATTATTCTGGTTGTTATTCATGGACGTTGACTGGTCCATATTAACTACTGGCGTTGGTATGGAAGAGGAAGGACCTATGACAAAATGCCTTGCATCAGTTACTTTACCTTTAAGAACAGGCATATCTCCATTCATTTGCCCCTGCAACATCTCTTCAAAAGAAACGTTGGAGCGCTTGAAATACGGGGTATCGGCATTTGCGATGTTGTCTGCAATCGTTCGTTGTCTGATGTTGGACGCATCGAGTGCACCTTGCAATCTTTTAAAGCTAATATCGTTTAAAAGATTCACAATCCCCCTCCTCTCTTTAGAAGTTATGGAAAAAGATTGAATCTTTTCCCTTGAAAATTCTTATGTTTTTTCGACAAAAACATTCGTCTTTACACGGTTTTCTAGGACTTAAGTAGAATTAACTCTGATGTTGTCGTATAACATAAGTTTCTTCGAGTTTGGGATATATTACAATAAGAAAAAAGCCCTATCTTTTCTGAAAGACAGGGCTTTTTGTGTATTTTCTGCAAATTATGAATTTTTTCGTAAATGTTCAGGCCCAAAACAAAAGTATGTTAATACTCTCCCTGATTGTTCTTAAACATTCTTAAAATAAAAAATAACTTTCTCGTCTCGACAGGACTGTATAATGCCCGTAATTATGTATATTTCCGAAATATCCAACGTTGATAATGTTAGAATTTTTTGCCGTTATACTAAGGGTTTAGTGGCTATATGATAGGTATACATACAAAGCTGTGTATTATTCAATTGACAAGTTATCTTTCACGAATTAAGATTTCTCACTATTTCTACACAACACTTTCTTAACAATTGAATAGGCTTTACGTATTCCAATCCCCAGAAAACAATTGGTAACTTCACACTTTTTTACAAATTCTGTTTTTGCGCATTTACGCAAAATTTACCAATCTGTCAACTAAACCGATGCCCAGACTTGGAATAAGAAACATCCTTTTAATGGGAATGGCTGGATATAAAAATTAGAAATAACTACCACTCCGATAGGTTTTAACACACTTTACATGCGGCACAAGTCCTAGGTTTTGTCGATCCAGATAACAACCACACATCTTTTATCGGTGATCTCATCTAAATCCTTTAGATTGAAACAAAAATAAACGATATGTTACCGGTCGTCGGAGAGAACCTTTTACGATTCGTTTAAGGAATGACTATCCTTCGTCGATCTCGTAAGTGTTCTCTACAGTCCAGTGCATATCGTTCATTCATACGACCTTTTAGCAATTACATTGCAAGCCCTATCTTACAGGATATACTGACTCAAATCACGATCAAGTGCAATATCATTCAATTTCTCACGGACATACTCTGGAGTAATCACCATACGTTCCAATGTAAGCTCAGGTGCCTCAAAAGATAAATCCTCCAAAAGCTTTTCAAGAATCGTATGCAATCGACGTGCGCCTATATTTTCTGTATTCTGATTGACGGATTCAGCCAATTTGGCAATTTCACGAATGGCATCATCCGAGAACTCGATTTCAATATTTTCGGTACGCAGCAGATCGACATACTGCTTGGTCAGTGCATTTTGTGGTTCAGTCAGAATGGATACAAACTCTTCCAGTGTAAGACTGCTTAGTTCCACACGAATTGGGAAGCGCCCCTGAAGCTCAGGAATTAGATCAGAGGGTTTGGCGACGTGGAATGCGCCAGCTGCCATAAACAGAATATAATCCGTTTTGACAGGACCATACTTCGTCATTACTGTAGAGCCTTCTACAATAGGCAGAATGTCACGTTGCACACCCTCACGGGATACATCAGGGCCACTACCGCGCCCTTGACTGGCAACTTTGTCAATTTCATCTATGAAAATGATACCTGTCTGCTCTGCTCGACGAATGGACTCTTGTGTAACATCATCCATATCGATCAATTTTCCTGCTTCTTCCTGGATCAACACTTTGCGCGCTTCTTTGATGGCAAGCTTACGCTTTTTCGTACGACGAGGTAAGAGGCTGCCAAACATCTCCTGCATGTTCATGCCCATCTGATCATTACCTTGACCAGCAAACATGTCCATCATGTTAGGCGCAGTGTCCTCCACATCAATTTCAATGATGTCATCCTCCAACTTGCCGGACAACAGATCAAACTTGATCTTACGACGGCGCTCGGCAACCCCAGTATCCGGTTCTGGCTCATCCTGTTCCTGAACGTTGTTGCCATTATTACCAAAGATCATCTCAAAGGGATTCCGCTGATTCTTGGACTTGGACTGTGAGGGAGCCAGAATATGTACAATTCGTTCATTGGCAGCTTCTTCAGCTTTGTCCTTCACTTTTTCAGTCCGCTCCAGCTTTACCATCCGCAGTGATGTTTCAATCAGATCACGCACCATCGATTCAACGTCACGGCCAACATAGCCTACTTCAGTGAATTTGGTTGCCTCCACTTTTACAAATGGCGCTCCTACCAGTTTAGCAAGGCGACGGGCAATTTCCGTTTTACCCACACCGGTAGGTCCAATCATCAGGATATTTTTAGGTACAATGTCGTCCTGCGTATGCTCAGGCAAAAGACTACGTCGATAACGATTACGAAGGGCTACCGCTACCGATTTTTTGGCTTTCTTTTGACCTACAATATACTTGTCAAGCTCTGCAACAATCTGTCTCGGTGTTAACGCTTGAGTATTCATATTGCTTCCCTCCTACCAGTATGCTGAAGTTATTTTACCTTACAAGGACAAAGAATCCCCTAGACGTCCTGGAGCAGATTACAAAATCATGCTCCACTACGGGAGATTTCCTCGGCCTATAACTCTTCTACAATAATATTGCTGTTGGTATACACACAAAGCTCCGAGGCAATCTGAAGCGATTCGCGCGCAATGTCCTTCGCTTCCAGGTTCACAGCATGACGTTTCAATGCACGTGCAGCAGATAAGGCAAAGTTCCCACCTGATCCGATAGCGATAACGTCATCATCAGGCTCAATAATTTCGCCGCCACCTGAGATGAGCAGCATGCCTGTTTTGTCCATCACAATCAACAGCGCCTCAAGCTTGCGCAAAATTCGATCTTGACGCCAATCCTTGGCAAGCTCTACAGCAGCACGCTGCAGGTTACCATGGTGCTCCTCCAGCTTGCCTTCGAATTTCTCAAACAAGGTGATCGCATCAGCCACAGAACCAGCAAAGCCGGCCACAACCTGTCCGCGGTACAAACGTCTTACCTTCTTGGCTGTATTTTTCATCACAACACTTTGGCCCATGGTCACCTGACCATCACCGGCGATTGCTGCCTTACCATTATGACGAACAGCACAGATCGTTGTAGCATGAAATGACATATCCATGATATCAGCCTCCTCCCATGAATAATTTATACGCGTTCCGGAACAGTTAGACCTTCTGCCGCAGCAAAACTGGTGATACCATCCAGGGCACGCTGTGCAAGAGCTTCATTTTTTTCCTTTTTGTTACGGATTTTCGTTTCCAGCTTTGGCAACAAACCAAAGTTTGCGTTCATTGGCTGGAAGTGCTTGAAGTCAGCCGTTGTAATATACTGAGCCATACTGCCCAGTGTTGTTTCAACCGGCAATACCACCAGTTCCTGTCCAAGAGCTGCTTTGGCTGCATTCATCCCAGCAATAAGCCCCGATGCAGCAGATTCAACATAACCTTCTACACCCGTCATCTGACCTGCAAAAAACAGGTTTGGACGCTCTTTAAACTGATACGTCGGACGAAGCAGTTTAGGAGAATTAATAAAAGTATTACGGTGCATTACGCCATAACGGACGAATTCCGCATTTTCAAGTCCAGGAATAAGGGAAAAGACACGTTTTTGTTCTCCCCACTTCAGATGCGTCTGGAAGCCAACCAGGTTATACAAGGTTCCCGCTGCATTGTCCTGTCTAAGCTGAACAACGGCATGTGGCAACTCTCCTGTATGCGGATTAACCAGACCTACCGGTTTCATAGGACCAAACAGAGCCGTCTGTTTTCCGCGTTTCATCATCACTTCAATTGGCATACAGCCTTCAAAGTAAATTTCTTTCTCAAACTCTTTCAATTGAGCGACTTCAGCAGTAATGAGAGCTTCATAAAAAACATCAAACTCTTCTTCTGTCATCGGACAGTTCAGATATGCTGCTTCGCCCTTATCATAGCGAGATGCCAGATACACCTTATTCATATCAATTGAATCTTTTTCAATAATAGGTGCTGCTGCATCATAGAAGTAGAAATATTCTTCACCCATTAATGCCTTGATTTGCTCAGACAATGCCGGTGAAGTCAAAGGCCCCGTTGCAACAACAACGATGCCATCTTCCGGCAGGGAAGTGAGTTCTTCATTCACCACTTCGATGAGTGGATGCTGGTGCAACGTAGACGTAATCTCACCCGAGAAGCCATCCCGGTCCACAGCAAGTGCTCCACCTGCTGGAACTGCATGCTTGTCTGCTGCAGATAGTACGAGAGAATTGAGCATTCTCATTTCTTCTTTTAACACACCTACTGCATTCGTCAACCCATTCGCACGCAATGAGTTGCTACATACCAGTTCTGCAAATTTATCTGTATGATGAGCTGGCGTTTTCACTACAGGTCTCATCTCGTATAATTTCACGCGTACGCCGCGACTTGCGATCTGCCAAGCAGCTTCTGTTCCAGCGAGCCCGGCACCAATAACGGTTACTTGTTGTTCATTCGTCAAAATCATTTACCTCCATAAAACAATTTCATAACTCACTAAAATTGATTCACATATATACTAATCCGCTGATTCGTCATCCGGTTCATCCACCGGCTCCTGATGATCACACGATGTACACTGCAATCGTGTTCCCTTTTTGTTCCGTTTTTCAATCATTAAAGATCCGCAACTTGGACATGGTTTGGCTGAAGGTCTGTCCCATGAGACAAAATCACATTCAGGATATTTGTCACACCCGTAGAAAACACGTCCTTTTTTGCTGCGACGTTCAACAACATGACCTTCCTTACACTTCGGACAAGTTACGCCGATATCCTTGATAATCGGTTTGGTATTCCGGCAATCAGGGAAGCCAGAGCACGCAAGAAACTTGCCAAAACGTCCGAGTTTATAAACAAGCGGTTTGCCGCACTTCTCACAGATCTCATCTGATACTTCGTCTTCAATCTCGATTTCTTTCATTTCTTCTTCCGCAAACTCAAGCCGTTTCTCAAAAGATTCGTAGAATTCTGCGAGTACTTTTACCCAATCCTCGGAACCTTCCTCCACATGGTCAAGATCACCTTCCATGTTCGCGGTAAACTCCACATTCAGGATTTCCGGGAAAAACTCTTCCATCTGTTCGATGACCAGTTCACCCAGCTCGGTCGGCATGAATTTCTTTTCCTCAATTGCAACATATCCGCGCTTCTGAATAGTCTCCAGCGTTGGCGCATATGTACTCGGACGCCCTATACCCAGTTCCTCAAGTGTCTTAACCAGCCTAGCCTCCGTATATCGTGGTGGCGGTTGGGTAAAATGTTGTTTCGGCTCAATCTCCTGCTTCTCAAGCACATCTCCACTTTTCAGCGGAGGCAGCAGACGATCTTCTTCGGTTGTACCATCGTCGTTTCCTTCAACGTACACCTTCATGAAACCTTGAAACCGCACCTTCGAACCTGCTGCACGGAAAATCGTGTCCCCCGCAGCAATATCTACAGAGAGCGTATCGAGGATAGCCGAAGACATCTGGCTCGCTATAAAACGTTCCCAAACCAGTTTATACAACCGGAACTGATCGCGACTCATGAATGATTTGATTGAATCAGGATCACGCAGGATTGATGTTGGACGAATTGCTTCATGCGCATCCTGAGCATTAGCTGCTTTTTTGGAATAGTTTCGCGGTGTCTCAGGTGCAAATGTTTCCCCGTACTTGCCTACAATATATTCTTTGGCTTCTTCTTGTGCAGATGCCGCAATTCGTGTGGAGTCTGTACGCATATACGTGATGAGACCTACTGTGCCTTCTTTTCCAAGGTCTACGCCTTCATACAGCTGTTGTGCGACCGACATCGTCTTGGAAGCTCTAAAATTCAATTTACGTGCTGCTTCCTGTTGCAAAGAACTCGTCGTAAACGGGGCGGAAGGGTTCCGACTCCGTTCCTTCTCTTTGACTTCCTTGATCGTAAAGTCTGCACCTTCGATCTGTTTCAGGATCGCTTGCACTTCCGCTTCACTGCCCAGCTCTGTTTTGGCACCGTTCAATTTATGAAACTTGGCTTCAAACGGATTGCCGTCTGCTGTCAGTTTGGCGGTAATGCTCCAGTATTCTTCCGGCTCAAAATCATCAATTTCATTTTCACGATCTAAAATGATTTTGACAGCCACGGACTGAACACGACCAGCGGACAAGCCTTTTTTAACTTTTTTCCATAATAATGGACTAATCTTATATCCAACGAGCCGATCCAGAATACGTCTTGCCTGCTGCGCGTTGACCAAATCCATATTGATTTTCCGCGGCGTTTTGAACGCATCTTTGACCGCCTGTTTTGTAATTTCATTAAATACCACCCGGCAATCTGCCGTCTCGTCCAATTCAAGGGCATGGGCCAAATGCCATGCGATAGCCTCGCCTTCGCGATCCGGGTCAGCTGCGAGATACACTTTTTTCACTTTCTTTCGTGCATCCTTCAGTTCTTTCAAAATTGAACCTTTGCCGCGGATCGTAATATATTTCGGATTAAAATCATTCTCCACCTCAACGCCGATCTGACTCTTTGGCAAATCGCGAACATGTCCCATCGAAGCTTTCACGATGAACTTGCTGCCTAAATATTTGCCTATCGTCTTCGCCTTTGAGGGCGACTCCACGATTACGAGTGCATCCGCCATAGGTTCATCCTCCTCTCAGTCATGAAACTGTTTCTGTAAGCTTATGCATAGTTAATAACTTCTGCTAATTATATATTTCCACACACTGCGTAGGTTGCAGCATCGTCATACCCTCGCGTATTTAGTGCCTGGTAATTGGCTAATCTGCTTTTTTATGATTAAAGATAACAGAACTGAATGCAAATGTCCAAAATCCCAACCAAGCAGCTCAACCAGTTGATCCAATGACTGCTCTCCCTGTTCCAACAGATAAATCACGTGTTGTTCATCTGGAGAGAGCTTCACCTCAGCGAATATCCCTCGCCCGGAAGGTTCAGGTGTTTCTGTCGAACGTCCTCTATTGTAAGGAAGTTGTTCTGCATTTGGCAAGCCCAAACGATACTCTTCCAAAATGTCTGCTACACAAGTCACCAATTTGGCACCTTGACGGATAAGGTTGTGTGCTCCCCGACTCTTCGGCGATGTAATAGGTCCAGGGACTGCAAATACATCCCTTCCTGCTTCAAGCGCAGCATCTGCTGTAATGAGTGAACCACTGCGAATGTCAGCTTCTACGACCAATGTTCCCAACGTTAGGCCGGCAATAATTCGATTCCGTTCCGGAAATAGTCCTTGACGGGCACGCGTACCGGGTGGATATTCCGATAAAAGCAAACCCGTCTCAGCGATTCGCTCGGCAAGGCTAGTATTTTCGGGTGGATATATATTATCGATCCCTGTTCCGAATACAGCAATGGTTTTTCCTTTGGCACGTAATACTGCCTCATGACATACGCTATCAATACCTCGGGCAAGCCCACTTACGATCGTCAGTCCTGCACTGCATAATTGCTCTGCCAGCTTCTCTCCAACTTTGCGCCCATACACGGTCGGCATACGAGTTCCCACCATTGCAATAGACGAGTTGTGTAACAAACTAACATCCCCGCGAGCATACATTACCCAGGGAGGCTGAACGGTTTCCTTCATTAATATGGGATAATTCTGATCCAGATAAGTAATAACCTCTATCCCCTGATTGTAAACGTGTTCTCTTTTACTCTCTATCCAGTCGATAGTAAATTGACTAGTCAAACGTGCAGCTTGATCTTTGCGCAAGCCTGCTGCGACCCAGTCGCTTTCCCCATAATTCAAGAGATCGGGTAATTCATGTTGTCCCAGAATCAGTTTCGAGATTGTTTTCTTGCCAATGCCCTCCATCTCATGCAACCCAAACAAGATCCATCTTTCTTCCATACCATATGCCTCCCAGAGCGGGAAGAGATCTTCCCTCATATTGTGTGTTATGTGATCACGGAATGCAAGCGTTTGCGCAGATGAGAAGCAATTTCTCTCCCTTTTCACGTTAAAAAAACGCAAAAAAGCAACCCTTCGCCCTGTTCAAGGACAAAAGGTTGCTTACCTTTTCCGTAACCATAATAGTCGGTCTACCAGAAATAAATCATTTCCGAGCCGTTTCTTCTATTATAACGAAAAAGAATTAATGTGTCGTGCACAAATTCAAAATACCACGCTCTTCAAGTACACTCACCAAAGTCGAGCCCATCTCAGCAGGCGTTGGTGCTACTTTGATCCCACATGATTCCAGCTTCGCAATTTTCTCTTTGGCTGTACCTTTACCGCCAGAGATAATAGCGCCAGCATGGCCCATCCGTTTGCCTGGAGGTGCTGTAACGCCACCGATAAAGCCAACAACCGGTTTGGTCATGTTCTCACGTACCCAATCTGCAGCATCCTCTTCAGCAGTACCACCGATCTCACCAATCATAATGACCGCATGAGTCTGTGGGTCTTCATTGAACCGTTTCAGGATATCAATGAATTCGGAGCCTTTTACAGGGTCTCCCCCGATTCCAACTGCAGAAGATTGTCCAATGCCACGCGTCGTCAGTTGATGAACGGCTTCATAGGTAAGTGTTCCACTACGGGAAACAACGCCCACATGCCCTGCCATATGGATATAACCAGGCATAATACCGATTTTACATTCGCCTGGTGTAATGACACCTGGACAGTTCGGTCCGATCAGGACGGTATCTTTACCTTCCATGAAGCGGTCAACCTTGATCATGTCAAGAACCGGAATACCTTCTGTAATACAGATTACGAGGTCCAGCTCTGCGTCAACAGCTTCCATAATGGAATCTGCTGCAAATGCCGGAGGAACGTAAATGACGCTCGCTGTTGCGCCTGTAGCTTCCTTCGCTTCCTGCACAGTGTTGAACACTGGCAGACTGGCTACTGTACCGTCTTCCAGCGTAATATCCACATTGGTTCCGCCTTTACCCGGTGTAACTCCGCCTACCATCTGGGTTCCGTAGTCCAATGCGCCCTTCGTGTGGAACATTCCCGTTGAACCCGTAATGCCTTGCGTAATGACTTTTGTATTTTTATCAATCAAAATACTCACGTTGCTTCACATCCTTACGGTTATTTTTCAGTTCCCGGACAGCTCCGGTACCAAGGAATGAACTTATTTTACGAGGGCAACAATTTTCTGTGCACCATCGGCCATGGAATCGGCAGGAACGATATTCAGGCCAGATTCACCCAAAATACGTTTACCAAGTTCCACGTTAGTTCCTTCAAGACGAACAACCAGTGGTTTGGTCAGACCAAGCTGCTTCGCTGCTTCAACAACACCGTTGGCGATAACATCACAGCGCATAATGCCACCGAAAATGTTAACAAAGATCCCGGCTACTTTAGCATCAGACAAAATGATCTTAAATGCTTCAGTCACCTTCTCTGTTGTTGCACCGCCCCCAACGTCAAGGAAGTTGGCGGGGTCTCCACCGTAGTATTTGATAATGTCCATCGTTGCCATCGCAAGTCCCGCACCATTGACCATACAGCCGATGTTGCCATCAAGTGCTATGTAGCTGAGGTCGTATTTGGAAGCTTCGATTTCTTTTTCATCCTCTTCATCCAGGTCACGCAGTTCCAAAATGTCTTTGTGACGGAACAGGGCGTTGGAGTCAAAGTTCAACTTCGCGTCCAATGCGATAACGTTTCCATCTCCGGTAACAACGAGAGGATTGATCTCGGCAATGGAGCAATCTTTTTCGACAAAAGCTGTGTACAACGCGAGCATGAACTTAACAGCTTTGTTCACAAGTTCATTAGGAATCTTAATGCTGTAAGCCAGTTTACGCGCCTGGAACACTTGCAACCCAATAGCAGGGTCAATGATTTCTTTGAAAATTTTCTCAGGTGTAGCTTCAGCTACTTCTTCAATCTCAGTACCACCTTCTTCGGAAGCCATCATAACGACACGACCTGTGGCACGGTCCACAACAACACCCACATAATACTCTTTGCGGATATCGCATCCTTCTTCAATCAGAAGACGTTTCACTTCTTTACCTTCTGGTCCAGTCTGGTGTGTCACCAATACTTTACCGAGAATTTCGGAAGCATAGGCACGAACTTCATCTGTGCTCTTCGCCACTTTTACGCCGCCGGCTTTACCCCGGCCACCTGCGTGAATTTGCGCTTTAACTACAGTCACCGGACTGCCCAGTGCCTCTGCGGCCGCAACCGCTTCATCGACTGTATAAGCAACCTTTCCATTGGGAACGGTAACTCCATACTGTTTCAGTACTTCTTTTCCTTGATATTCATGGATATTCATTCTCGAATCCTCCTATCAACATGACTGCAACAAGGCGGGTTGGTAGACTAACAAAAGACAAATGTTGACTATTTTCACTTAAACCCAATTCATTGTAACACGTTTTTAAAACGCTTTCCTTAAAAAATTAATGGTTAATAGACAGTATTTTGATATGAGTATGATCCCATATTGTGAATGTTTGGGTATATATGGAAAAACCTCAGCTAAAAGCCAAGGTTTCCACGATGCAAAACTACATTATTATTTTTTGGCTGCGTTAGTGTTAGTTTCGTGGACTTTTTTCAGTAATCCCTTGAACTGACCCAGCAAAGCTTCAAACTCGGTGCTATTCAAACACGCGTCTCCCTGGATGGATGCAGGTATGGACAATGCCTTATTTCGCAGCTCACGACCGGAATCGGTTAGTGTAATTAATACTTTTCGTTCATCCTGAGCCGAGCGTTCGCGATTAATATGTCCTGCTGACTGCAAACGTTTGAGAAGTGGTGTCAATGTTCCCGAATCGAGGTATAGTGCCTCCCCGATCTCCTTAACCGTGCATTCTTCACGTTCCCACAACACCATAAGAACCAGATACTGTGAATACGTTACGCCGAGCACCTCCAGATAGGGCTGGTACATCTTCGTAATCTCACGTGAACAAGCATATATGGCAAAGCATAATTGGTTATCCAGCTTCAAACTGTCAGTCTGCATATGTCTTTCTCACCTGCCTATTGTGCATTCTATTCCTTATAACACAGGAACTATAGATCTATATTATCACAAAATAGAAAAAAAACAGAATAATTGAGCACAAATGATTTTACCTTTCCATCTAATTGTGTTAAATTAGATTGTATACAATTCATTTTGGTGCGGATGGACATTACCACTTACTTAGGATGCAATAGCAATAATCAAAAGATCCATCGAATAGATTTACGGTTTCACATGTCAAAATCTCTTAACCATAATGCAAGTTTATACGATGCCATTCTCACAAAAGTTACTTAACTGATTTCTTTTTAAAATAAAAATTCAGGGATCATACATAATTACTACAGCGATAATGACAGGTTGACTGCATGATTCCTTTTATATAAAATGCTTAGTAGAAGCTGAGGAAGCACCTTAATTCGTAGACTGGCCCGTATTATGCGGAGTCAAGAATCGAGTGAGGTGTTTCTTTGTTATGTACGGGAAATTGCACAGTGCGTGTTTGTATGGAATTGATGGCGTTCTAATCGAGGTGGAAACTGATCTATCCAATGGCCTGCCACAGACGTCTATCATCGGGTTACCGGATTCAGCCATTCGTGAGGCTGTAGAACGTGTTCGTGCTGCTATTAAAAACTGTGGATATCAGTATCCTTTACAGCGGATTACAATCAACCTGGCCCCCGCTGATCTGCGCAAGGAAGGCTCTTCCTTTGATCTCGCCATTGCTATTGGATTACTTATGACAAGCGGCCAACTTGTACTTCCTCCCCACGAACGGACATTAGTGGTTGGCGAGCTGGCATTGGACGGTTCGATCAGGTCAGTGCCAGGTATTTTATCCATGGTGGATCTGGCCAAGAAACAAGGCTTTACGTCCGTGCTCCTTCCTTTGGTTAACGTGGAGGAAGCGTCTCTGATTCGAGGTATTCAGGTATTTGGTGTTCGTCATTTACAGGATCTCGCGCCGGAAAATTCAGATCAATCTACAAGTTCGGTTGGAATACCAAAAAATACAGCCAATGCCGGGCCGGTTGTATTAAAAAATTATGCTCACCTCGCTGCTCCTACAATAGATAAGACACAGAGTATGCAGGATAAAAGGGCGAGACAGACTCCATTATTTACGGATGACTATAGTGATGTTCTCGGGCAGCACCATGTAAAACGCGCGCTTATGATTGCTGCAGCAGGCATGCATAATATATTGCTCGTTGGACCGCCAGGCACGGGCAAAACGATGTTAATCAAACGTCTGCCTACCATCCTTCCGCCTTTGTCAGAAGATGAAGCACTGGAAGTAACCAAAGTATTAAGTGCTGCAGGCAAGTTAAAAGAAGCGCCTCAAGGCCTGATTGCAGACAGACCTTTTCGCTCCCCTCACCACACGATATCCACCTCTGGTCTGATTGGAGGCGGCGGTATCCCGAAACCGGGTGAAGTGAGTCTTGCTCACCGAGGCATACTCTTTCTGGATGAATTACCTGAGTTCCAGCGCCAAGTGCTGGAGGTATTAAGACAGCCATTAGAGGATCGCACAGTGACGATTAGCCGGGCGCGGGCCGCATTCACCTTCCCCGCCCAGTTCATGCTGGCATGTTCCATGAATCCCTGTCCCTGCGGGTATCTTTCTGCTCATTCAGAGGAGCAGCGCTGCATATGCAGTCCCGCTCGTGTTGCAGCGTATCGAGCCAAAATTTCAGGACCATTGCTGGACCGTATCGACCTTCAGGTTGAGGTTCCTCCGCCAGGGGAGTGGCGCAAGTCAGCTGCTTCCCCTTCCTCTGCGGAAATGCAAACAAAAGTCATCCACGCTCATCAAATTCAGGCTGCACGTTATGCTCAAAGTCCGGTCCGTTGGAATAGCCAGCTTTCGGGCACGCTTTTGCGACGTACAATCCAACTCCCTCAAGAGGCAGAGCAGCTGTTACAGCAAACACTGCAAACGTTAAACCTGAGCATGCGTGCACATGATCGCATTATCAAGATGGCACAGACGATTGCCGATCTGGATCATGATGGTGAAATTGTGACAGCTCATGTGGCTGAAGCCATTCAGTATCGTCAACTGGATCTTAATTTATTTTGAAGCTTGTAGAGGAAGAACAGCCCAGCTTGCCGAAAGGCAGTGAAATACTCTCGAACCTGTAGACATCAGAGGAAAATCGAGAAGGATGTAAGGATATCTCATGCAGATTCTACAATACAGAGCCCACATGGCAAAAAAACGTACAAGCCCCTCTCTTCTGTGAAGAAAGGTACTTGTACGTAGATTTTCCTGAAATATATAGAGCTCGTGTGTAGCTGCGTTTTACCATATTATATTATTCGAAAAGAGTGAGTTTGTCCTTCGCTGGTGTACGTTCTTTGGCTGAAGGAATAACATCAGGGTATCCCATATAAATCATGCCTACAATCTTCTCACCCGCCTCTATTCCAAGAGGTTTGCGGAATTTGGGAGCGTACAAGAATGGCTTGGTCACCCAGAACGTACCAATGTCTTCACTCCAGGCTGCAAGCATAAAGTTCTGAACCAACGCACTTACCGCAGCGAAGTCTTCGTCCCATATATTCTGTCTTGGATCTTCCTCCAGAACAACAAGCATAACGGATGGAACTTGCAAAATATTGGCTGAGAATTTGTTGTCTTCTCCCATTTCTGCATCAATAGCCTCAGTCAGTTTCTTCCGCCCATTCCCGGTAAACAACAAAAATCTCCAAGGTTGGCGCAATTTATGGTTAGGAGCCCAGACTGCCGTATCCAGCAACTCTATAATCTGCTGTGTAGGAACAGCTTCTTTTTTGAATTTTTTCACCGTGCGACGATTTTGAATCGCATTTCTGACTTCATTCGTTGTTTTCGTAGCTTTACTCATCGGCCGTACCTCCCTGGTTATAAAATCATTTGCAACCGCAACAGTGATTCGCGGCCTAGTACAATGTGTTGGTAATAAATCAAAAGACACAACGATAAGATTACATTCTTGATTATACACTCTTCTGTTCAGAAGATTCAAAGACAGGGTAATTGCTGATACCACTTCAGTCGTATGCATATAGGAAAAAACGACTCCTAATCCTGATTCACCAAGGGCGATCATCCAGTCGGAGCCGTCTAATTAAATTATTATCTTATAAAATACAGGATATCACATCAATAATGAATCAATATGAACCTGCTCCTTCAGATGTACCTTTAACAAAGTCCATTTTATTGTACTTCTCCTGGTTACCTGCAACATCTGTACTAAAGTATTCAACTAACTTGACATCAGGGGCATAAAACTTGACGGGCCCTTCATAGTTCTTCCATTCTCCCCCGTTGATTCAGCGCTGAGAGTTCTGTTCTTCGTAGATACACGCTTGATAAAATAATTGCCCTGAGCATCTGTTGTTGTCGAATCTCCGACAGTAACTTTAGCTCCACTTACTGGATTGCCCGCCTCATCTACAACTTTCTCCCGCACGTGTGCCGCTTCTGTCAAAACAACATCCACTTTTAAGGTCTCTCCCTACAATTGCAGAAGGTTCATATAGATTGAAATTAACAAGTATCTGTTCCCCTGACAAATAGTAGGTATTACGGTACCTATGTGTCATATAGCCATCTGTCTTCACACTTTTTTCAGTCTCTTCCCCTGGATATCTAAGGGAATACTTGATTGTTGCATCCTGGACAGGAAACCGCCGGGGTAGACAGATCGGCTGCATAAGAAATTCCGGAATATATTTTAATTTTCAACGTTCTTATTTTATTACTGATGATACAATTTACACCTTATAATTTCTGAAATAAAACGATTTTATTATGTCGCTCTTTCCATAGTTTGGTCATTTCTTTAAAGTGAAAAAAAGCCACAGTTCCTGTCTAGAGAGGAACTATGGCTTTAGATATTGACTGTTTACCAAACAAAAATGGGTCTATGATAAGACATAATAAACTTGTACTTTGAGAAAAACTATAGAATATATCAGGAACTTATAAAAGATACATTTCGTAACTTTTATTAGCGCAATAAATTTTAGTGCAAATCTTAAAAAGCATTGACAATGTGATTCACTGAGACAACATCACCTGTTTGATTAAGCATCACGGCGATTACATCAAAACGGATCTGAAGATCCGTCTCTCCCGTCATTTGCAAATACACGGATGAGGTTGAACGTACCTGCTGCATTTTACGCATATCGACCGATTCCTGAGGTGTACCGTACTGAGCGGCTCCACTTCGGCTTCTTACTTCTACAAAGACAATCAGGCCCTCACGGGAAGCAATGATGTCAATCTCACCGCTACGGCAACGCCAGTTCTGTCTAATGATCCGATAATCATTCTCTCGTAGCCAACGACAGGCAGCCTCTTCACCTAATCGACCTTTCTGCTGTCGTGTGAGCTTCATTCCAGGTTCCTGGCCAACTCTACGTTCTACCATGACTCATCTTCCCCACGTCCCGAAGCCAGTCGATCTGCACGGTAGACATACGTTAGAACCTCTGCTACCAGTTGATACAGTTCTGCCGGAATCTGTTCATCCAGATCCAACTTGGAGAGCACTTCCACAAGAGCTGCATCCTCCTGAACAGCTACTCCGTTCTCCTTGGCTTTATCCAGAATGGCTTCTGCCACTTTGCCACGGCCTTTGGCTACAACAACGGGTGCTTCGCTCTCTCCAGGGACATATTTTAGGGCAACCGCCTTTTTGGAAAGCAGGTCCGGTTGTGACGACTCGTCTTTCATACCTTCAAGTCCACCCCTTTGTATCGTTCAGGACTATAGTCCGAGGCCCTCGTTTTTCGTTCCGCGCCCGCTTCCTGCCCCACAGGCCACGGTTCCGCCTTGAAGGTCAGCAGTTGATAACCCAGCTTGTCCAATGCCTGATGGATGACCTCTCGTCCGCTCTCCAGGAGCGGCCCCATCCCTTCGCGATCATTCAAGACACGCAGACTGACAATGTTGTTAACCACATGTACATCAACCAGCGTAGGTCCGAGACTTTTCATGTCGAGATCAAACCACAGACGGCAATTGGATGCATCCAGCTCCCCGCGTTGACCCCGGCGTGACTGAATCTGAACGGAAGCTGTTTCTTCCCCGTCCGGTCCGGTGATTGGAATAAACCAGTGCATCTGTGCAAACGTAGCACTGCGATCGGTCGTTAACAATAACTGCTGACCTGTCAGATATTGCACCGCTTGTCCGGCGGCATCCTTCAGTGCCGCCGGTGCACCTTCGCTGCTGGCAAGTTGCAGCAGCAAACCCTTCAGCGTGTCCGCATTCGCCGGACTCGCCACATCTCCCACGCGCGGCTGCGCAGCCGCGCCGTGAACGGCCTGCTGCTCGTGCTCCGCACCGAGCAGCTTCAGCACGCGCCCCACCCACGGGTCTCCCTCGTGGGTGACAGGCGCGGGCACTGCCGCAGCTCCCGCAGGTGCTGCGGCACTACCACCAGCCGGCGGCGCATCAGCGCCGGCTGGCAACGGCTGCGGCACGCCTCCGGCAGGGGCGGTCTGTGCTGCCGCACCAGGCTGTGCCGGTGCGGCAGTGGACGCGCTGCGCAGGGCGTCCAGCAGCGCCAGCAGCTTGGGCGCCAGCTGCGCTGCCGTAGGCGCTGCTGGCGCCGCCTGGCCTGCTGCGGACGGAGTCCCCGCAGCAGCAGGCGTTTCAGCGCGGCCATCAGTCCGCCCGGCCGCGCCTGCTTCAGGCTGGCCTGCATTTACACGGCCAGCCACAGATTCTGCAGCCGCCCCTGATGTACCCGGGCGGCTCCCGGCTTGCCCCGCGTCAGTTCCGCGTGGGCTCTCTCCAGGTATTCCCGTTCCGGACGGAATACCCGCGCCCCCTTTGCCAGCCGTTTCAACGTTGCTGGCAACTGCCTTGGTCCCGGCTTCAGCATTTACTGTGCCTCCGTCGGTCTGCAGGTTTCCTTTCACAGTAGTACCTGCATGCTCTGCCCCGCCATCCGTCATGGATATAGATCCTGCCAATGCCGCTTGTCCTTGTTGCGTTGACAAAGCAGGTGTTCCGGTTCCAGTCACCTGACGACCATTACCTGATGCAGCCAATCCTTCTTCCGTCTGTGATGCATTCGGTACTACAGGTGCACCAGCCATGACTGCTGGTTTCAACGTAGCAGATTGTTCTCCAGACAATACCGGTTTACCTGTTGTTTGAGTAAGCATCGTTTCCAACTGATCAGCCAACCCGCTTAACAACTGGTGCAGAGGGGGGCCAAACACCGTCTGGTGTAATCCTTTTACTGTTTCCGCCGTAACCGGAAGACCACGCTGAAAAGCAATCCCTGTCGCCTGCACCCATTCTTCCACAGGGACCTGTGCAGGTTTGGCAGTCATCATATTCTGGACCATAGCCACATTATCCTTCGTGAGCGGCAAACCGCTACGCTGCATGGCAAGTAACAGTTCCCGGTTCCCTTTTGTATCCGGCAGTCCTACATCCTTAAGCAGGTTGTTCAGCGAAGCTTGTGGCAGCTCAGCAAGTGTTCCCGACATAGGTTTCATTACCGTTATGCCATTTTCACCTGGAGGTTGCACTTGAAGCAACGTGGTCTCACCTGGACGGAGTGGAGTCTCCAACTTGGCGCGCACCTGCACACCTTGAATCTGCAGAACTGCTTCTCCCCCATCATCGGATACACTAACGACGGAGCCACGAACCACCTGACCTTCCTTTAATTCAAGCGGTTTGGCATTGCCGGGCTTACTATCTCCCATTAACCCCTTTATCATGGAACCGATATTCAAATCTCTCCCCCTCCTTCCTTCAAACCTGTGTTAAAACAAAGATTGCTGCTCTCCAAGCAGGTTGCCCAGAAAACTGCGTCGATGCATCGGGGTTGCCCCCAATGCCATAATTTGCTCCCGATGAACTTTTGTTGCATATCCTTTATGTATCGACAGACCATATTCCGGATATAACGTATCCCATTCTTCCTTACAGAGTCGATCTCGCGTTACCTTGGCAATAATAGATGCCGCTGCGATTGATTGACTATTAGCGTCACCTTTAATGATGGACAGTTGAGGTACATTCACATCCACCTTCTCAGCATCCACCAGCATATAATCAGGAGTTTCTCCCAATGCTTCAACAGCTCGTTTCATCGCGAGTCTCGCAGCCTGCTTGATGTTAAGCCGATCAATTGTCTCTGCATCCGCGTACCCGATACCTACCGCCAGAGCTTTTTCCATAATGACGTCATATAGTGCATCACGTTTTTTCTCCGTTAATTTCTTGGAGTCATTCACACCTTCCAGGATGAGATCCTTCGGTAAAATAACCGCCGCTGCGACAACATCCCCAAACAAACAGCCCCGTCCTACCTCATCAATACCAGCAATACGTTCAAATCCACTTTCCCAATACTCCCGCTCATAGAGCAACAGATCTCGAGGTTCACTGGCTTCTTTTTTCTTCTTTGTTCCAATCGGGGTATCCAGTAGATTAAACCCGATCTCTTCATTATTTTCAACCATAACACTCATCTCCTCTACCCACGCTTTTTCAGCATGCGTATCACTTACAACTTTTTATAATATAGACGTAGATCCTCTGTCTTTTGTTCTGTACAACCTGTCTCTCTCAGCAAAACTTTTCCTTGAGGTTTACAATATAAAGATAGTGATGTCTTCATTTATCGGTATTTGATGGTTTAAATTGAATATATCAGACCTCGTCTAATTTAAATTGCACCACCATTTATCATAGCACGATTTAGATGCACCTGATATATAGGTCAGCCAATTCCATAAAGCGTACTGTTCTTCAATCCTCTTCCATTTTATCGTTTTCGACGCATATTCCAGCTCTACTTCCGCGTTTGTATACACAAAAAAACGACCGCTCCCGGTAATCCGGTAACGGCCGCTTCTTTCGGCACTTGTATATATGAAATGAACAGATAAAGATAATGATCTTCATCGTGTAGAGTCCATTTTTTTAATAGGGAGCTTCCATAGAAAAACGTCCCATTTTACCCGCTCGCAGTTCACGCAAAAATGCTCGTGATGCCTTTTCCAGATCAATGCGTCCACCGCTTACCACACAACCACGGATACGGCCGACTTGTTCCATAATCGCAATAACACTGTCTGAATCATCTGCATCCTTGGAGAACTCCTGAAGTCCGTACCTCTCTTCCAGAGCGTCCCAGTAATAACGCATCAGGTAACTGATTCCAAAAAAGGCGATATCCTCTGCATTCAGAATTTCCTCTTTGATTGCACCAGTTACGGCAAGACGATAACCTACATTTTGATCTTCGAACTTGGGCCAAAGGATACCCGGAGTATCCAATAGCTCCATTTCTTTGCCTACCTTAATCCACTGTTGCCCCTTCGTCACACCAGGACGATCTCCTGTTAACGCAATACTCCGTCCAGCCAGTCGGTTAATCAGTGTTGATTTACCTACATTGGGAATCCCTACGATCAACCCGCGAACCGCACGAGGATTAATCCCTTTAGCAATTTGACGGTCAATTTTTTCTTTAAGAAGAAGCTTGGCCTGCACGGGAATATCTTTAACATTGGTTCCCGTCGAAGCATCTACAGGAAAAGCGGTAATTCCTTCTTTTTTGAAATATTCAATCCATTCTTGCGTCACTTTAGCATCTGCCAAATCCGATTTGTTCAACAAAATCATCCGGGGTTTATCCAGCAATATTTCGTCAATCATCGGATTACGGCTGGAGACAGGCAGACGGGCATCCAATAGTTCGATGACCACGTCGATGAGCTTTAACTTATCCTGAATCTGGCGTCTGGCTCGAGTCATATGACCTGGAAACCATTGTATCGTCACCTTGTCTTCACCTCATTATTTACTTCAATTTCAGTGGTTGATCCACTTAATCTCACCGATCGGCCAGAAAATAACATCTGCACGACCAATAATATCTTTTAACGAAACATAACCGATCATACGGCTGTCTGTACTATTTGGACGATTGTCTCCCATGACAAACACATGACCTGCCGGCACTTTGCCATCAGGGAACTGCTCATTCGGGAAATCCTTCACGTTATATGTTCCACCATTCGCTTCCGCTGCATCAATGGCTCCTTGGATATACGTTTCATCGACTTTCTTGCCGTTAACCATCACCGTATCATCCTGCACCTCAACCGTATCACCTTCTACAGCGATAACACGTTTGATGAAATCCCGACCTTCGGATGGTACGTGGAAGACGATAACTTCACCGCGCTTCGGTTCTCTGATATCATATAGGATTTCGTTGACGATCACACGTTCACCCGTTTCAAAGTTCGGCTGCATGGACGGTCCGTCCACAACAAATGGTTTGAAGAGCAACCACCGAATCAGAATGACGAGAACTAATGCGATAACGATGGCTTTAAGCCATTCAACAATCTCATTTTTAGCTTTTTTGGATCGACTGTCTTTCTCTTCGGCAGGATTGCCCCGGTCCTGTTGAACTTCTTGTTCCATTCAAGATCTTCCTCTCTTCACAGTACATGTTTATAGCAGTACACACATCCAGCATTCTGCATCGTTCCACATACTCATTGGATAGATACAAAATATTCACATCAGTTATGTAATCTTACACCAAGCATTACAGTACATTTAATCCACAATTCAAATGCCTTCAAGAGGTTGTTCAAAAAGTCCGCTTTTGATTACGAAGGATGCCTAGTGGCATCATCAGCATCGTATATGGAATTCAGCCGAAATGTCCGTTGCTCACGTAGTTCCCTACGCTCCGCTACTCCATTTCTAGCTTCATCCCATCTCCTCGGTACTGAAAACCGGTCTTTTTGAACACGCACTTCAATAACTGATTTCACAAGCCTCCCGGACTATTCGCCGCATGTGTTGCCATACCATTTTACTCGGAAGTGTACCTCCGGTTCAACTTTTCCCGGACAAAAACGAAAAGGGCTTGTCTCCAAGCCCTTCCCGGTATCCGTTATATTAACGAATTTCTTTAATTCTCGCTGCTTTACCGCGTAGTTCACGAAGATAATAAAGCTTCGCACGACGCACTTTACCACGGCGAGCCACTTCGATTCTATCGATTTTTGGGGAATGAAGCGGGAAAGCTCTTTCCACACCTACACCGTAAGAAATTTTACGAACTGTAAAAGTCTCACTGATTCCACCACCACGGCGTTTAATCACAACACCTTCGAACAATTGGATACGCTCACGAGTTCCCTCGATTACCTTAACGTGCACTTTCAAAGTGTCACCAGGACGAAAACTCGGAATATCCTTACGAAGTTGTTCTTGTGTAATCGCTTGAACGATATTCATCTATGACTCCCTCCTTCCGTACAGGCGTTCATACTTCTTCCAGAGATCACCTTGTCTCCTTCATTATCCATAGAGGACCGCCGTATTCCACATAACAGAATTATTGTATCACGCAGCATATCAAAACACAAGAGAAATTATATAAAATGCCTATTGTTCAATCAACAGCTCCGAAACTCATCCATCCCATGTTGACTTCATTTTAAAATACATTCTCCCATATGGACCGTTAACCAACGCTCTCATCTGCAAGTCAACCTGATACAGGAAAAAATACTGTAACCTCCCGTTAAGAAATATCGTCTATGATATAACTTATTGACCACTTTAAAGGAGAACCATAAGACTCATGAAATATTGGAAAAAGATCACACTTGCCGTACTCGTCATGCTCACATGCTCCATTACACTATATGCATATGCAGTAACTCATCCAACGAATGCCATGTCACACAAAGCCTGTACATCCTGGGAAATAGTCAAACGCAAAGCGTTCCAGCTCTCACATCCTGATTTCTCCAGCCAATCTGCGCTGGATCGTTCTACCTTCAAGATTGAACAAGGTACTGCTACAGAAGTTCCTGTACTGATGTATCATTACATAGAGCCCAAGCTTAACAATCACGAAACAGGTAATAAATCCATCATTAATCTGGAGGATTTCGAGCAAAATATGAAATACCTGCATGATGCAGGTTACACGACGATTACACTGGATCAGCTTGAACAATATGTTAACGGGAAGATATCCCTACCACAGAAGTCTATTGTAATTACCTTTGATGACGGATACCAGAACAATTACACATTAGCTTACCCCGTGCTTCAGAAATATAATTTTCACGCATCGCTGTTTGTTATAGGCAGTAAAATTCAGGATCAGCCTTCGGTATTTGACACACCCATTAACAGTTTCATCTCTAAGCCAGAGATGCAGGCGGCTACCGACGTATTTGAATTCAACAGCCATACCTATAATCTGCATCACAAGGGATTTATGCGTTGTGGTAACAGTGTGCCTGTCGGTCTGGACACCAGTCTTCTGGATAATGATATCCAGCAAATGAAGGAAAGCGGAATAGACACACCTTATCTGGCCTATCCTTTTGGTTATACCAGTACACAGATGATCTACAAGTTACAGCAACACGGATATCGCATGGCCTTTACCGTAAAGTCCGGATTTGTGCATCCAGGAGATCATCCCATGAAGCTACCTCGCTTGACGGTTACAACAGGTACTGAGCTGGCGGCCTTGCTTCAGTCCGAATCCAGTCCGCAGAACGGGCCGCCTGCATCGGAGAATAACCAGTGAATACTGGACTTTAAACTTCCCCGCCCGGATAGAGAGTCGAGCTATACAGCCTTTTGAGCTGTGGCTTGGCTCTTTTTGCATCGGTTAGTGATAATGTCATCGGAGAACTGGAATAAATCACTGCTTCCTGTCCGTCATAGATGATGATCTGTTCTTGCCCAGTCTGAACCAGGTCTGCATGCACTGCATATCCCTCTTTCGGGAATTCAGTAACCGTTTTCATATCTCCATCTACCAAAGAAGGTAATACATCTCCACCTCGGCGATAGGCCAAAATATAATCGAGCTCACTCTCATCCCAGTTACTTACAGGCTCTATAATCGTTAACCATCCACGAGTCGTGCGATTTTCTTTCCATATTTCTTGCCCTGCGCTATTCAGCATGAACATTCCATCCTTACCATTCTCGTCACCTCGAATAATTCGGTCCAACCCTGCAATCTGTAAACCTTCCATCCCAGTACAAAAATAGCCCAGCGCAATATGCTGTGATTCAATCGAATCTTCATACCGCCATTTCTCATTACCGTAGCGGTCCATCATGACCGTGACACTGCCACCGATCACAACCTCGACTTCCCCATCACCGTCAACGTCGCCAAACCATATACAGTCGGCATGATCATCAAGATTCTGACAAGACCATAACAGCGTCCCATCATGATCCAGCATGTCATATCCAGCCATCACTTCATCCTTCCCATCTCCATCGATATCATATACCCATGGGAAATGTCCCGGATTCCCTTCATGCTTCCATAATAAATTGAAATCATGGTCCAATGCCCATAACGTCTTATAGCGGTCTTTCAGTATAATGTCCATTTTCTCGTGATTACCAGTCAGGTTGGCGAGTATAATGCAGTCATGTGCTTCATCACCTGGCAGATCACGTGTTTCTTTAATCTCACCGGTCCCGCCATCCAACACGAGAAATTGTTTGTCCATGACACACAATACTTCATTATGGCCGTCACCATCCCAATCTGCGATCTGAGCGGGATAGTCTGAGCCTGGACCTCCTGCGTTCGGATCAGGAGTTCCCACCTGCCATAGTAATGTCCCTTCCAGATCAAACGCAGTCAAACAGCATACCTGATGCGGGACATACCGATCGTCTATGCCCCCATCTGCTTGCACCAGCAACATCTCAAGTCTGCCGTCCCCATTCAGATCTCCCAAAAGCATTTTACACCGTTCTCCGGCTTCTTTAATGTCGACTCTGGCGATTTCATAAGGCTGATTGCTCATCATCTTCCTCCTCAGCGTATCGTTAACATTCCATTACAGCTGAGTTCACCATAAAGAAAACCCCTGCTTTTTACAACCCTATTCAGAATTCATGCAAAAATGTTCAAAGCTGCAAAAAAGTGTCCATGTCAAAAAAATACAATTTTAATCTATGACTTATAGCCACTCCATAAATTCAAGGCGATTGCCAAACGGGTCATTTATATAAAAGCGCCTTACACCTTCATCTATCCTTGCTTCGTCCTCAACAATATGAATATGGTTATGTTTTAGATGATCACGCAAATGATCCAAGTGTTGTACATGAAATGCCGGATGAGCTTTTGTAGCGGGAATAAAATCTTTTTGCACTCCAATATGAACTTGGTGTCTGCCACACTCAAACCATACACCACCCCGCTTTCTTAGGGCTTCTGGTTTAGGAATCTCCGTCCAGCCCAACACGTTATTGAAAAAATGACGCGCTTCCGCTTCACAACCTTCTGGTGCTGCGAGCTGAATATGATCAAGACCTAAAATATTGTAAGTCATTCAAACACCGCCTTTAGTTTCACTAAATGAAACTTAGTTTTAAAATATAATTCCATTTTATAGAATAAACCAATGGATATCCAGCTTTCTTTACAATATACACAAAAAAGCCAACCCTTTAGTAAAAAGGTTTGGCTTTTTCGAACTCTCTAAAAAGATATATTTACGTGTTTATACGATGCATATATTTACTCTGTGCTATTTTCACGGTTTGAGCGTATCTTTTTCAACCAAATACGCTCTTTGTCCGTCAAGTCTGCCGTTTCCAACATCTCTGGTCTGCGCTCTAACGTACGAAGCAAAGACTGCTCTCTGCGCCACGCCTCAATGTTCAGGTGATGTCCTGACAACAGCATGTCCGGTACTTTCATCCCCCTAAACTCGGGTGGACGTGTATAGTGTGGATATTCGAGAAGTCCAGTGCTGAAGGAATCCGTCACGGCACTTGTCTCATTGCCGAGCACTCCGGGGATAAGACGCACGATGCTGTCGATCGCAACCATAGCAGGCAACTCCCCACCAGTGAGTACGTAATCACCAATAGATAGTTCATCCGTCACGAGAAATTCTCGAATTCGCTCATCGTAACCTTCATAATGTCCGCATATAAAAATCAGATGATCTTCCTGTACAAGTTCTTCTGCTTTTTTCTGTGTAAACGTCTCACCTTGCGGACACATTAAAATGATACGTGGAGCTTTCATGGTTGCCGCGGCTTCTCCGCGTTGCTCCAGCACATCTTCAACAGCAGCAAAGATCGGATCTGGTTTTAACACCATGCCTCCACCCCCACCGTAAGGGGCATCATCGACCGTGTTGTGTTTATTGGTCGCATAATTACGGAAGTTGGTTGCACCGAGGGATACCAGACCCTTTGTTTGGGCTTTGCCCAGAATGCTTGCTCCAAACACACCATCAAACATCTCCGGGAATAACGTTAATACATCCACTTTCATGTTACAGCAGCCCTTCCATCAGGTAAATCTTCACTTGCTGCTGTTCAATGTCCACATCAAGAACTACATCATCAATAACGGGAATCAGTACTTCTTTGCCTGCTGGCGTTTTAACAACCCACACATCATTGGCACCAGGAGTCAAAATTTCAGAGATGGTTCCGAGCGTTTCACCCTCTTCGGTGATGACCGAACACCCAACGATTTGATGGAAGTAGTATTCACCTTCCTCCAGCTCAGCCAGGTTCTCTTTTAACACTTTGGCCATGCCGCCTTTAAACTTCTCTACTTCATTAATATTGCCATACTCTTTGAGACGAAGAATATACATATTCTTATGCAAACGTGCAGATTCTACGTTAACCATGACTGGATGATTATCGGGTGTAAAGAAAAACAACTCTGCATTTTTCGCAAAACGCACTTCCGGGAAATCGGTCAAAGGCATGATTCTCACCTCGCCGCGAATTCCATGCGTATTAACGATTTTACCTACATTCATAAACTCTGCCATACGTTCCTCCTACGAAATTAAATCAAACTAAACAGCTACTCGACTCTCGTACGGTCGTTCCGGCGACGGTTCGTTCTTTCGATCGCTGTTACCCCCTCATTTTTCGAACTTAATTTAAAAGGTGAAAATGAGGTGATAAAGGCGAACGCTAACGCTTCTCCAGAATCGATCCCGTCCCCTACACTGCTCCGAAGTCACTCATACCCAAAAATATTTTAATTCAATATCTAATCCAACCTATTAAGTTCAGCATGCACGAAAAGGGGCTAGGACATGCATCCTAACCCCCTTTCGTATATCTTTAAGATATGATATCAACGGTAACCCGTTTATCCATCTTAACTGCTGCTGATGTGACGACCGTGCGAAGAGATTTTGCGATTCGTCCCTGTTTACCAATTACCTTCCCGACATCGTCAGGATGAACAGTTAACTCATAAACGACAAGCCGGTCTTTCTCAACCGTCCGAACCGTCACATCTTCCGGATGATCGACTAAAGCCTTAGCAATTATGCTTACTAATTCTTCCATAGATGACCCTCCGAATCAGCACTTTATTTAGATAATTTAGACTCGTGGAACTTCTTCATCACGCCCGCTTTGCTAAGCAAGTTGCGGACAGTGTCAGATGCTTGTGCACCGTTTTGAAGCCATGCCAATGCTTTATCTTCATCGATCTTAACAACAGCCGGTTGTTCAACCGGGTTGTAGTAACCGATCTCCTCGATAAAACGACCGTCACGTGGGGAACGGGAATCCGATACCACTACGCGGTAGAAAGGAGCTTTGTGAGCACCCATACGTTTCAGACGAATACGAACTGCCATTTGAAAATTCACCTCCTTCAATGAAATCTGTATATGATCCAGCTTCGCTTAAATCAACGGAAAGGAAACTTCATTCCTTTGCCCATACCTTTAAGCTGCTTCATCGCTTTATTTTTGCCGCCTTTAGGTCCCATCATATCCGAGAACTGTTTCATCATGCGGCGCATCTCATCAAATTGCTTGATCAGACGATTCACTTCAGCCAGAGATGTTCCACTTCCGGTAGCAATACGCTTCCGGCGACTATGGTTGATCATGTCAGGGTTACGTTTCTCTTCCGTCGTCATAGAGTAGACGATCGCTTCGATCCGGCCCATCTGTTTATCATCAACCTTCAGGTCCTTAGCTTGTTTCATCTTGCCCATGCCGGGGATCATATCCATGATCTGGTCGATTGGTCCCAGCTTTTTGACTTGATCCATCTGCTCCAGGAAATCTTCAAACGTGAATTCTGCATTACGCATCTTCCGTTCCATTTCCTTGGCTTTATCGGTATCAATGTTTAATTGAGCTTTCTCAATCAGAGATAACATATCACCCATACCGAGAATCCGTGAAGCCATACGTTCCGGATGGAATGGCTCCAAAGCGTCAAGTTTCTCTCCAAGAGAAGCAAACTTGATTGGACAACCCGTAACTGCTTTAACGGAAAGTGCAGCACCACCACGTGTGTCGCCATCCAGCTTAGTCAGGACAACACCGGTCAGATTAAGCTGCTGGTTAAAGTGTTCTGCTACGTTAACCGCATCCTGACCTGTCATGCTGTCTACGACAAGCAGTACTTCATCCGGATTCACTACGCTGTGAATCTGGCGAAGCTCTTCCATCAGCTCTTCATCGACATGCAGACGTCCAGCCGTATCGATAATGACATAGTCATGACCGTTATCTTTGGCATGTTGAAGACCTTGACGTGCGATCTCCACAGGGCTTGTCTGATCTCCCAGTGTGAATACCGGCGCTTTAATCTGCTCGCCAAGTACTTGCAACTGTTTGATCGCTGCCGGACGATAAATATCGCCTGCAACAAGCAATGGTCTGCTGTTTTGCTTTTGCAGCATTTTAGCCAGTTTACCCGATGTAGTTGTTTTACCAGCACCCTGCAAACCAACCATCATCAGCACCGTAGGCGGTTTGTTCGCTTTAGCCAGTTTCGCCTGGCTTCCACCCATCAAATCCGTTAGTTCCTTGTTAACGATGTCGATGATGACCATTCCTGGCGTGAAGCTCTCCATCACTTCTTTGCCAACAGCCTTCTCTTTCACCTTGGCGATGAATTCCTTGACCACTTTGAAGTTTACATCCGCTTCGAGCAATGCCAGACGTACCTCGCGCATAGCCTCGGCTACATCTTCATCAGACACCTTGCCTTTGCCGCGCAGCTTGCTGAACACATTCTGTAATCGGGTCGTTAATCCTTCAAATGCCATGATCCCACCTCCTTAAGCTTTAATACTGTTTTCAAGACCGATACGTTCCGCCCAGCCGTTATGATCTTCTCATTCGCTGAGCTGAGCAACGATATCGTGTATTTGTTTGTTGTTATCAATGGAGACGCCTGCGCGTTCCAATTCATTTTGCAAATCTTCAAGATTGCGATTACGCCGTTCATGCTTTTCCAGCAAGCCCAGCTTGCTTTCGTAATTTTCCAGCACTTGTTCGGCACGCTTGATATGCTCGTATACCGCCTGGCGGCTGATCTCAAACTCGGCTGCAATTTCACCAAGTGAAAAATCGTCATGAAAGTAATACTTTAGAAAAGTCTGCTGTTTCTCGGTAAGTAACAATTCATAAAAAGCAAACAGCAAGTTAATCCGGTTTGTCTTCTCAAGCCGATTTTCTTGACTCACATCGGGGCACTCCCTTCGTCAAGGAAAAACACTTTACACTCTTGCAACGTTCCTAATAATACCTAAAACAAATCAGGTTGTCAAGCAAAAATACTTGTCACAATAAAAACAGCTCTGCTCATATGTTATTTCGATGCTTAACAGGTGGTTTATGCCCTTTTTCACAACATGCAAATCTTATCTGTATCTCTGCGATCCACCTCTATGTAGAAGAAAAACGAATGCGTCTCAGTCCGTGGAGATGCATCCGTTTATGGTGTTCTAGCGAAGTGGTGTCAGGTACAGCAGTACCATAAAGAAATGAAGAATACTGCCTGCTAGCACAAAGAGATGCCAAATCGCATGGTGGTACGGAAATCCACGCCATACATAAAACAGCGTACCCAGTGTATACATCAGGCCTCCAGCAACCAGCAGCACAATGCCGCCTGTAGGAATGGCAGCCATAAGCGGTTGCCAGGCAATAACGATGAGCCAGCCCATCGCAATATAGAAAATCGTGGACATGAATAGAAACTTTTTCGTAAAAAATGCCTTAAAGATCACGCCGAATAATGCGATTCCCCAGATTATACCGAACAGGGTCCATCCAAGTGTACCGCGAACAGCAATAAACAAAAGCGGAGTGTACGATCCCGCAATAAACAAATAAATGGAAGAATGGTCAAAAATCTCAAATAAATCTTTCACTTTTCCATCTTTCCATGCATGCACGAGTGTAGAGCTCGTGTAGAGCAGCAGCATGGTGATTCCGTAGATCGTGAAACTGACCACATGCCAGGCCGTGCCTTTCATACTTGAAAATACAATCAATATCACCAGTGCAGCTACACTGAGTGCAGCGCCGATGCCATGTGTCACCGCATTGGCGACTTCTTCACGGCGAGAATAGGTATACGTATTGGCCATTTTCAACCGTCCTTTCTAACCCTTTAGCATTGCCTGCTTTATTCCCATTATACACGTATTGCCAGTGACATTACACGTGACACTTATCACGTCTATCACTGGCAATTCCGGTCAACGCTATTCATTCATCCTATTTATTAATGGTTCTAGGAATTAGCTTCCTCTTCTTCAGCACTTTCAGCTGGCTGTTCCTGGATCAATCCGGCGAACAAAGCATGCACGAATTGCTCCGAATCGAACGGCTGCAGATCATCAATTTTCTCACCTAGTCCCACGAGTTTCACTGGCAAGTCCAGCTCCTGACGGATCGCAACCACGATCCCCCCTTTGGCTGTTCCATCCAGTTTCGTCAGTACGAGACCAGTTACGCCACTTTTCTCACCGAAAAGTTTAGCCTGATTTAAGGCATTTTGACCTGTTGTTGCATCCAGTACCATCAGTACTTCATGCGGAGCTTCCGGAATCTCACGCTGAATGACACGATAGATCTTGTTAAGCTCGTCCATCAGGTTGGATTTATTTTGCAGACGACCTGCTGTATCACAGATCAGAACATCTGCGCCTCGTTGTTTCGCTGCCTGCACCGCATCATACATAACAGCTGCTGGATCAGAACCGGATTGCTGTTTGATAACATCAACACCCGCACGTTGTCCCCATACCTCCAGCTGTTCGATGGCTCCGGCACGGAACGTGTCTCCTGCTGCCATAATAACCTTTTTACCTTCCTGTTTGAACCGATGCGCCAGCTTGCCAATCGTTGTTGTTTTACCAACACCGTTAACGCCAACGAACAAAATAACGGTAATTCCATCCGGATTCATTTTCAATTCATTGTTCTGTTCACCACGAAGAAGATCCGTCAATTTCTCAGACAATACAGGCTGCAGCTCAGCTGCGTCCTCAATTTTACGTTTTTTCACCTCAACGCGCAGGTCTTCGATCAGATTCATGACCGTATTCACGCCAACGTCTGCTCCAATCAAAATCTCTTCCAGTTCTTCATAGAACTCTTCATCGATTTTTTTGCGGCGGATAACGAGATCCGACACTTTTTCCACTAGCCCTTTACGTGTCTTTTCCAATCCATCCTTGAACTGTTTGGTGACCGACTCCGTTTTGCTTGCAATGCTGTCTCTCAGCTTTTTAAAAAAACTCATAAAGCCCCTCCATCGTGTACATAATCTAATCGCTTTTGCAAAAATGCTCAACCTGAATGATATTGAATGATTACAATGAGTTCAAGTGTCTCGCAAGTTTGGATCAGATCAGGCAATTACTGCTTCCTCATCTTCCAGTTTAACCGAAACGAGCTTGGATACTCCGCCCTCTTCCATCGTAACACCGTACAGCACATCCGCCTCCTCCATCGTACCTTTACGATGGGTAACGACGATGAACTGTGTCTGTTCGGAGAATTCACGCAAGTACTGGGCAAAACGTACCACGTTAGCTTCGTCCAGCGCTGCCTCAACTTCATCCAGCACGCAGAATGGTACAGGTTTGACATGCAGAATAGCAAATAACAAAGCCATCGCCGTCAAAGCCCGCTCCCCACCGGATAACAGTTGCAGGTTTTGCAGTTTCTTGCCTGGTGGCTGAGCCACAATATCTATTCCCGTTTCAAGCAAGCGCTCCGGGTCCATCAGAACAAGGTCAGCACGCCCCCCGCCAAACAGCTTGGTAAACACGGTACCGAACTCACGGCGGATTGCATCAAACGTGATCTTGAATCGCTTCGCCATCTCGTCTTCCATTTCCCGAATAACCTGATACAACGTTGTTTTAGCTTCTACCAGGTCATTCTTCTGTTCACTCAGGAATTCATATCGCTCATTGACCCGCTGGAACTCCTCAATCGCTCCCAGGTTAACATCACCCAGAGCCGATATGCTGCGCTTCAGCTTCTGTACCTCTGATTGTGTATGCTCTACATCTTCCGGCACAGGATAACGCTCTTTGGCCAGTTCATAGCCCAGTTCGTATTCATCCGTCAGCTTTCGCAGTATATTTTCCAGCTCAACATCCAGGCGATTTACGGAAATTTCTGTTTGCCGCATCTGCTCTTCCACAGCTTTTAATTGCGTGCGTTGTTCCTTCGTTTCGCTCTCGGCCAGTTCAAGCTTCTTCGATAACTCAGTTCGGGCAGCGCGTTTGAAGTCCAGCTCCTGGGAAGCTTCCGCTTTTTTCAGCTTGTACTGGTTCAGATCTTCAATCTGCTTGACACTCTCGGTCTGTGTTTTCTTGAGATCTGCTTCCATCGAAGCCAGCAACGTGCGATTCTGACGAAGATCTTTCACCAGCGACTCCACTTCCCGCTCCAGACGTCGCAATTGTTCTCCATTGGAGAATCGCTCCTGATCGAGCTTACCTTCGCGCACTTTCAATTCGGTGAGTTGGCTCTGCAATTCTTCCTTCGCGGATTCATTGGCTTTCCGAGCAAACTCAGCTGCATGAATGGCACGATGAGTCGCTTTTTCTTCCTCTTCAAGCTGCTCCAGCTTCTTCACAGCGACGATGCGAGCCGTATCCAGCTCTTTGATCTCTTCGGTGAACCCGCTCTTCTCCTGCCCGGCAACGGCCACCTGTTCAAGCACGTGGCGAAGCTCATGCTCTACCTGCTTCATTTCCATCGAAGCCTGCTGTTCTGCATTTCGGGTATCATCACCGGACTGACGGAGTTCATCCAGTTTGTCCTGACACTGCTCCAGTTGAACTTTTACATCATCCACACTGCGATGCAGTTTCACGATCTGATTTTCCGTATCCAAAATATCCTGGTCGAGCTGGTCCAGCTGCCGTTTCCGGCTGAGCAGACTCACATTTTTCTTGTGCTGGCTACCACCCGTCATGGAACCACCCGCATTGACCACGTCACCTTCAAGCGTCACGACCCGGAAACGATACTGGCAACGAGCCGCAATTTTATTGGCAACCTCCAGCGTTTCGGCAATAATAACATTACCTAACAGACTGCCAATGATCGCAGCATACTTGGATTCGAATTGTACGAGATCAGCACCAATCCCCACAAAGCCTTCCATACCTTCGATCATGGAACGTTCAGCCGCTCCAATGGCACGAGGACGAATGACATCCAGAGGCAGGAACGTTGCACGCCCCAACTGGCGTTGCTTCAGGAAAGCGATTGCCTGTCTGGAAACCGATTCATTTTCCATGACCACATGCTGCAAGGATGCTCCCATCGCTGTTTCTACCGCAAGTTCGATCTTCTCGGGAACTTTAACGAGTTCAGCCACAGCTCCATGAACACCGTTAAGCGTGCCTTTACGTGAAGCCTTAAGGACCTCCTTGACACCCAGCATGAATCCGTCAAAATCATCCTGCATCTCTTTCATCGTATCGCGGCGTGAGACCTGAGCTTCACGCTTCTGTTCCCATTTACGGACTGTGCCCCGACTTTCTTCCAACAGCTTCTGCAGCGACTGGAGTCGTTCACTTTCCGTAATGTAACCACCACGCAGATCACTGATTTCTTTGCCCAAACGAACAACTTTTTTCTCAATGTCCGCTTTGCGACTTTCCAGTGTCTCTTTTTGATCTTCCCATTTGCCCGATTCCTCTGCCGCGCGATTCATTCTGCGCTCCAGCGTTTCCTTCTGCTGATCCACATAACGAATTTCATTGCGTGTCTGAGCCATCTGATTCATCAGTTCCAGCAAGTTTCCTTTGAGGCTTTCCTCTTGCTGTTGACTAATGCCACCTGTGACACCAATGAGTTTGGCTTCTTCCTGGGACAACTGATTTCTAACTTCACTCAGTTCATGCTCAAGCTTGCCAAACTTCTCACGCAGTGCAAGCAGCTCGGTTTCCCGTTCGCGATGTCTCTCTTCACTGGCCGCAAACGTTACTTTGAGCTGCTCCTGATTCGTTTGCAGATGGTGCGAGCGCTCTTTGAGCAGTTCTCCAAGCCCTTCACTTTTCTCCGTCGCTTCACTGAATTGCAATAAGGCGGATTGCAGTTGCTCTGTCTCTGTTTCCAGGATACGCAGCGCATTCCGATCATTTTCCAGCTTGGCATCATGCGTAGATACAATCGCCGCCAGTCCAACCTCTTCCTGTTTTAGCGATTGCAACCTTTCATTGGCTTTACTCCAAGACGCATGAATCTGTTCGATCTGGTACACATACATGGAAATTTCCTGCGATTTGAGCTGAGAACGAAGTTCCTTATAGTGGATCGCTTTCTCCGATTGTTCCTTTAGCGGTCCAATCTGATCTTCCAGTTCGGTCACCAGATCATGAATACGCAGCAAATTCTGCTCTGTCTCATCCAGTTTGCGCGTAGCGTCCCGCTTGCGGGATTTATATTTAACGATACCTGAAGCTTCTTCAAAGATACCCCTGCGATCCTCTGAACGGGTACTCAGAATCTCTTCGATTCGCCCCTGTCCAATAATTGAGTAGGCTTCTTTACCGATGCCGGTATCCATAAACAACTCCGTTATATCCTTCAAACGACAAGATTGTTTGTTGATAAAATATTCACTATCTCCGCTGCGATGTACCCGACGAGTCACCGTCACTTCACCAAAATCCAATGCAAGTGCATGATCTTCGTTATCAAGCGTTAACGAAACTTCACCGAAATTGACGGCCTTCCGTGCGTCACTGCCTGCAAAGATGATATCTTCCATCTTGCCACCACGCAGCGACTTGGCACTTTGTTCCCCCAGAACCCAGCGAATTCCGTCCGATATATTACTCTTTCCACTTCCGTTCGGACCTACAACAGCCGTAATGCCACGAACGAACTCCATCTCCGTTTTGTCGGCGAATGACTTGAATCCACCCAATTCAATCCGTTTTAAAAACATAGGGTTTCTCGTCACCTCCTCTTGCAAATTTCAAGTATTACATTCAAGCGCCTAAATAAATTGAACTAAAATAAGATTCAACTTATTTTAGTTAACGATCAGGCAGACTCCCCCCTGAACCTCTTTACAAAAAAAAGAGCAAAAAGCAGTCCGGCCGATTACTTCCGCCGGGGCGGACCCGCGGGCTGCTCTTTGCTCTTCGTTTGTCTATGCGCTATCGGTTAAGCTCCGGCTTCCGGAAGCTTCAGTCGATCAAGTGCTGCAGATGCAGCCTGTTGTTCGGCTTCTTTTTTGGAACGCCCTGTACCTCTGCCAAGCCGTTCTTGACCCATATGGACCTCCGAGACAAACTCACGTTCATGGGCAGGTCCCCGTTCCTCAACGATACGGTATTCCAAAGCTCCCATATTGTGATGCTGAGTAAGTTCCTGCAGTTCCGTTTTGTAATCACTCATTTGCAGCTTGCTGCCCAATACGATTAATGGGAAGACATGCTGGTCGAGAAATGCCCGGACAGGCGCAAGCCCCTGATCCAGATACAATGCACCAATGAAAGATTCAAACACATCCGCCAGCAGAGCCGGCCGTGTCCGTCCTCCAGTTAGTTCCTCACCTTTACCAAGAAGTACATACTGCCCAAAACCCAACGCTTCAGCAAATTTGACGAGGGAAGGCTCACAGACAATGGATGCCCGCAGCTTAGTTAATTCACCTTCCGGACGGTTAGGATACAAATGATACAAGTATTCCGATACAGTCAGTTCCAGCACGGCATCGCCCAGAAACTCCAGACGCTCATTGTCCTGATGCTGACTGAACCGGTGTTCGTTTACATAAGAAGCATGGGTAAACGCTTGTTTTAAAAGCTGCCTGTTGTCAAATTTGATTTGAAGTTTGTGTTGTAACTGCTTCAGATCTTCACTCAAACGAACTAGCCCCTTATGCTTCAAATTTTTTGAGAATAATGGTGGCATTGTGACCGCCGAATCCAAATGAATTGGACATGGCAATATTGACTTTGGTTTGACGTGGAACATTTGGCACATAATCCAGATCACATTCCGGATCCTGATTTTCCAGGTTGATCGTTGGAGCCAGTGTCTGATGTGTCAGTGACAATCCGCAGATGACCGCTTCTACACCACCAGCAGCGCCAAGCATGTGGCCCGTCATGGATTTAGTGGAACTCACTGCGAGCTTGTACGCATGATCACCAAACGCCTTTTTGATCGCAAGCGTTTCGGATCTGTCGCCTACAGGCGTCGAAGTGCCGTGTGCATTAATGTAGTCCACTTCTTCAGGCTCAATACCCGCATTACGAAGTGCCATCTTCATGCAACGTGCCGCTCCGTCCGGATCTGGTTCTGTCATGTGATGTGCATCGCCAGTCAGACCGTAACCGATCACTTCACCATAAATGCGTGCACCACGTTTTTGAGCATGCTCCAGGGATTCCAGAATCAGAACACCAGCACCTTCGCCCATAACAAAACCATCACGTTCCGTATCAAAAGGACGGCTTGACTTGGCAGGATCATCATTACGTGTAGACATTGCGCGCATGGCACAGAACCCTGCAAGACCCGTTGGTCTGATTGTTGCTTCCGCACCACCACAAATCATGGCATCGGCATCACCATTAGCAATCAGTTTGAAGGAATCCCCGATGGAGTGTGTACCTGTTGCACAAGCGGTAACAACGTTAATGTTAGGACCTTTGGCACCAAGAGAAATGGACATTTGGCCTGAAGCCATGTTGGAGATCATCATGGGAATGAAGAACGGGCTTACCCGTTTTGGACCTTTTTGCAGCAATGCATTATGTTGGTCCTCCCACGTACCCAATCCACCAATACCTGATCCGATGGATACACCGAAACGCTCTGCATCAATATTTTCGTTAATTTTCAGACCACTGTCTTCAACGGCTTTGAAGCCGGCTGCCACAGCGAACTGTACAAAACGGTCCATTTTGCGAGCATCCTTGCGATCCATATATTCTTCCGGGTTGAAATCCTTGATCTCGGCTGCAATCTGTGTCGTGTATTCACTAACATCAAACGCCTCAATCTGAGAAATTCCGGACTTTCCTGCCATTAAACTGCCCCAGAACGTTTCCAAATCTTTTCCGAGCGATGTCATTACGCCCATTCCGGTAATTACTACTCTTTGTTTCAAACCGAGTCACCTCTATATCGACTGCATTACGCAAGTATTTTGTGGGAATATCCGCAAACAGACATCTATTCAACCAAGATAGGCCTGTTTGAGTAGAGCTGCTTGCGGAATGAGAAAAACCAATGAATGATGAGAAGTCCCGCCTGTTCGAAAACATGTGCGGGACTAAAAATGACTTTAGGTATGAGATTGTATGTAGTTTACAACTTCACCTACGGTCGTGATTTTTTCTGCATCTTCATCAGAGATTTCCAAATCAAATTCATCTTCCAATTCCATGACCAATTCCACTACATCCAAAGAATCAGCACCCAAATCTTCTTTGAAAGATGCTTCAAGTGTAACTTCAGCTTCGTCTGCGCCCAAGCGGTCGACGACGATGCGTTTTACACGCTCCAATACATCGGACATCCGGTTCACCTCCTTCTTTGGTATTATACGAGAATCGCAGGCAAAATGCCATAGAAGACATATGCGGCTCCCGGCCGGGGAACCCGGCCTTTTTCCGGCATTTCGGATCGTCCAGCGCCTGTTCCCCGACTATTGTTCAAGTCCGGGAAGAATTACATGTACATGCCACCATCGACATGCAGCGTCTGCCCTGTCATATAAGATGAAGCCTGTGAAGCCAGGAAAGTGACTACACCGGCGATTTCATCCGGCTGACCCAAACGGGACAACGGAATACCACTTAGCATACCGTCCACCAGCTCCTGGGACAACTCTTTTGTCATATCTGTCTCAATGAAACCTGGTGCAACACAGTTAACTGTGATTCCACGAGAAGCCAATTCACGAGCAGATGCCTTTGTCAGACCAATGACTCCTGCCTTGGCAGCAACATAGTTCGCTTGTCCAGCATTACCAAGCACACCTACAACCGAGGAGATATTGATAATTCTTCCCGACCGTTGTTTCATCATTGGACGTGTAACCGCCTTAAGGCAGTTAAACACACCTTTGAGATTGGTTTCAATAACCTGATCGAATTCTTCCTCTTTCATACGCATGATCAGATTATCACGGGTAATACCGGCATTGTTCACCAGAATATCAATGTTGCCCCATGCTTCGAGTGTAGCTTTGACCATTTGTTCAGCTTCATCCATCAGGCCAACATTGGCTTGAAGTGTAATTGCCTTGACTCCTTTGGCACGAATCGCTTCCGCCACTTCCTCTGCTGCTGCTTGACTACCCGCATAATTCACGGCTACGTTCGCTCCAGCTTCTGCAAGTGCCAGTGCAATACTGCGCCCAATGCCCCGGGATGCCCCGGTAACGAGTGCATTTTTACCTTCTAATGGTTTAGACATAATCATTCCTCCTTTCCCCAAATCTATATCAGTTCAACCAAAGAATGTTTACACTCGCCACTCCGATGACAGAATAACCTTCCGATCGCTGTTATCCCCAGATTTTTTGATTCCTTTACTAAAGGGAAAATCCGGTGATAAAGGCGAACGCTCCGCTTCTTCAGGTTTTTTCTGTCCTCTCCGTTCTCGTGTAAAAAGTTTAGTTTAACTCATATAACTCCTTCTAATTCACTTGCCGTTGCTTCGAGCGTTTCAAGACTGTTCACATTGTACAATTTTACGGTTTTATCTGTTTTTTTAATCAAACCGGTCAATACACTGCCAGATCCAATCTCGATGAACGTATCCACGCCTTGCTCAATAAGCCATGTCACACTGTCTTCCCATAATACAGGAGAATAGACCTGAGCTGTCAACAAATCCTGAACCTGTCCATCCTCTGCAGGTCTTGCAGTCACATTAGCGACTACAGGAACCGCTGCCGGTGAGAACGTAACGGTTTTCAGTTTCTCTTCCAGCTTCTCAGCTGCACCCTTCATCAATGAAGAATGGAACGGACCACTTACTTCAAGTAGAATGGCGCGTTTGCCGCCCGCTTCTTTCACTCGTTCTGCGACAGCAGCTACTCCTTCTTTCACACCAGAGATGACGATTTGTCCCGGACAATTAATGTTGGCAAGTTCAACCGCATGACCACTTTCAGATACGTCACGGCAAAGCACCCCCAGCGCTTCCCGATCCGCACCCAACACAGCAGCCATCGCTCCTTGTCCACCCGGTACTGCCTGTTCCATATACTGACCACGTGCCCGCACAGTGCTCACTGCGTCAGCAAACGAAAGAACGCCCGCTGCCACCAGTGCACTGTATTCTCCCAGACTGTGTCCAGCCGTATAGTCAGGCTGAATTCCTTTTTCTTTGAAAGCTTCAAGCAAGGCAATACTTGCTGTCAACAGAGCCGGTTGTGTATTTGATGTCTGTTTCAACTCGGTCTCCGGTCCTTCAAATACAAGGTTGCTCAGCGAGAAACCCAATGTTTCATCTGCTGTTCGAAAAATCTCGGTTGCCGCAGGCACGGACTCATACGCGTCCTTGGCCATGCCTACAGCCTGTGATCCCTGTCCGGGAAATACAAATGCTATTTTACCCATCTCATTCATCTCCCAGATGTCTATTTTACCAAACGAGTACCGATGCACCCCATGTCAAACCGCCACCGAATCCAACCATCAGGACGGTATCTCCGGCTTTCATGCGACCTTCCTCTGCAGCTTCTACCAGAGCAAGCGGAATGGAAGCAGCAGATGTGTTTGCATACTTATCCACGTTGACTACAACCTTTTCTTCAGGAAGTTCAAGTCGTTGCATCGCAGATTGGATAATCCGAATATTCGCTTGGTGAGGAACAAACAGATCCACATCCGTACGCTCCATACCAGCCTTGCGTAATACCTCAATGGTAGCCGTCCCCATAACACGTACCGCAAACTTGAACACTTCACGACCGTTCATGTAGATGTAATGCTTTTTATTTTCAACGGTCTCTGCGGAAGCAGGCAGACGGGAACCGCCGCCTTCCATCTGAAGAAGACTACCGCCAGAACCTTCGGCACCGAGATCGAATGCTTTGAAGCCACGACCTTCCGGAACTTCACCAACGACTACCGCGCCTGCTCCATCACCAAAGAGGACACATGTGTTACGATCTGTATAATCCGTAATACGAGACAAGCAGTCCGCACCAATAACAAGTGCATTGTTGTACATGCCGCTTTGGATGAAGCTCGTAGCACTTGCCAAACCGTATACAAATCCGGAACAAGCAGCCGACAGATCAAATGCCGCCGCACCTTTTGCACCCAATTTGTCCTGCAAGATGCAGGCTGTCGATGGGAATGAAGAATCCGGGGTAATGGTTGCAACAATAATCAGATCAAGGTCACTGCCTGTCATGCCTGCAGATTCAAGGGCTTTAATAGCCGCTTCATATGCCAGATCAGAAGTTGCCTGATCGGGCGCAGCGATATGACGCTCTTTGATTCCTGTACGACTGACGATCCACTCGTCATTGGTATCGACCATTTTCTCCAGGTCACTATTCGTCAAAATTTTCTCAGGCACATATTTCCCTGTACCAATAATCCCTACTGGGCGCAAATTATTCATGTCGTCACTCACTTCCCGCTAATTTCCTTAGATATGCTCTCTACCAGCTGATTCTGCACTGCAATCCGAGCTTGGCGCACAGCATTTTTGATGGCATTGCCATCAGCAGATCCATGACTTTTCACAACCAGTCTGCTCAAACCGAGGAGCGGCGCTCCGCCATGCTCCGTATAATCCAGCTTCCGTTTCAACCCACGTAGCTCAGGCATCAGTACAGCCGCAGCCAGTTTACTTTTGAGAGAAGATGAGAATTGTTCCTTAAGCAAGGCGAAAATGGCACCTGCTGTGCCTTCCAGCGACTTCAGCAGTATATTCCCTGCAAAACCGTCACATACAAGCACATCACAAGCACCCGTCAGCACATCACGAGCCTCTACATTACCGACAAACCGAATTGGGAGTTGATCCAGTAAAGGATACGCATGTTTGGTCAACTCATTTCCCTTGCCTGGCTCTGTTCCCACATTAAGCAATCCTACTCTAGGGGACTCTATACCTTGTACTTTCTGCCGATACAAACTTCCCATCAGGCCATATTGTGCAAGGTGCTCTGGCTTGGCGTCCATGTTCGCTCCGAGATCTAATGCAAGTACACCCACATCATCAATCGTAGGAATCATGGGCGCAAGCGCCGGACGTTCAATTCCTTCCATGCGACCTACAACAAGCAAACCCGCTGTCATCAGCGCTCCGGTATTGCCTGCCGAGATCATCGCGTCCGCTTCGCCCTCTTTCAGCATGCGGCCTGCTACCACCATGGAGGCATCCTTCTTGCGACGCACTGCTCTTACCGGTTCGTCATCCGAACCAATAACTTCGGAAGCATGCCGGACCGTCAGATTGGAAGGTCTCACACCTGACTGACTCAAAAGAGGTTCCAGCTTGGCTTCGTCGCCGATCAGGACGATCTGTGTATCCGCCCATTCCGTGGCTGCTGCAATCGCACCCTCTACGGTTGACGCAGGTGCATTGTCGCCTCCCATGGCATCAATGACGATTTTCATCCCAAATGCCCTCCTTCTCCGCTGTCTTCTCCACCTGAATGGTAGATTACAAAATTGCCTTGAAACACCATTTCTTCACCAACATAAGTGAACACTTCCACTTTAGCTTTGCCCTTTTGACCCGGAATCGATCTCACATAGGCCTTTGCAATACATTTCTCTCCCAAATGGACTGAACGTACAAAACGAATGTCTGCTGAAGCAGTCAACGCGATCTCGTCATTAATAATCGCCACAGCCAAGGAGTTGGCCTGTGCAAAGACATAGTGTCCACGTGCAATACCTGTTCTTGAAAACACGTGTTCTTCCTTAATCTCAAACAAGGAAATCCCACTCTTGTCCAGCTGCAAGTCCACAATATCACCGATAATCTCATGCAGGGGCAGCGAGCGTACCTGATCATACGAACGCTCTGCCATCAGTTTCATCCGCTCCCGAAGTTCGGGAATTCCAAGTTCCAGCCTGTCAAGACGAATCGTCTGAATACTCACCTTCAGTTGGCGCGTAAGCTCCTGATCCGTCACAAACGGGTTCTCTTCAATCATTTTGGTTAACTGCTGTTGCCTCTGTCTCTTCGGTACACGTTCGATGCCTGACACCCCCCGCTGTATCGTTTACGGAACCGTCCCATCCGGCCAGTTCAACCATTCATTCCCTGTTACTTCTATAGTCGCATCCCTGGTCACCAGGGTCGTTCTCAAACGGATTATGGTTCATCTATATGTAACGTCAAATCTTAGAACCTGGTACTAAACTATAGTATATCCCATCCCGTGTCAAAAAGAAAGGCTGGCCGAACAAAAACAGTTGACCGTTGTGTAGCCTGGATTTCAAGCTGTGCCAACACTCTTCTGAGGCTCTATAATCCAAAAAAGTAGCACCTCATCGAAATGAAGTGCTACTTAATGTCCAACTATTATTGAGAGATGATCTCTCTTGCTTTGTACGTTCCGCACACTTTGCACACGTGGTGACTAAGTTTAAGTTCGCCACATTGTTCACATTTCACCATGCCCGGTACAGCCAATTTAAAGTGAGTGCGACGTTTGTCGCGACGCGTCTTGGACGTTCTCCGTTGAGGTACTGCCATTATTCCCACCTCCTTATCAAAATCAACCTTTGCAGGTAGTCTTAAAATGTTCGATTTTCAATCATGCTCATTTAAAAAAATCCTTGAGCCCTGCAAGCCGCGGATCGATAACCTGGTTACCACAACCGCAGTCACCTTCGTTCAGCTCATGGCCACACTTGGGGCATAACCCTTTGCATGTATCGCTGCATAGCGGTATAAACGGAAGATCCAGCAGAAAAGCTTCCTCGGCATAACCCTTCAGATCAACGCTATCTCCATCCACATAGAGCGTATCATCGTCTTCGTGTAATTCCTCTGGCTGTTTTCCCTGCTTGAATTGCTCATGAAAATCAATATGAAAATGTTCATTGATCGGCTTAAGACAACGGGAGCACAACATGTCCACTCCTACCGTCAGCTTGCCATGAACATCCACAACGTCACCTTCTCTGAATTCTGCAGATAAGTCCGCAGTCAGCGGGGTAACGGCTGTGATATCTTGTCGGTTAGAAACCAGTTCCTTGATATCCCACTGTTCGTTAAACTTAAGGGGACCATCACTGGTAGCCACTTTGCGAAATGGCATTAACATTTCCCATCACTCCAAACGAAACCAATTTCATAAATCCATGTCCAACGCATTACGACAGTTATACAGATCAAGCCTGCTTTTGTAAAGCAATATTATCCTGACTGTATGTATTCTGACGTTTCATCGTTAAAAGTATTATGAAATTGACTTAACAAACAAAAATCATTATACCGATTTTTCAAGACGTTTGTCAACACTTTTAACTTTACACCCTTTTTTAAAACCAATGGCCCAAGACCGTTTACTCCATCTGGTCTATTATAGACTCACTTCAAGACAAACTACAAGTTCTCATTTTGTTGCAGTTTCTTGCAAACACCGGTCACATTTCGTTAACGTTTAGTGTGATCTATATCACACAGACCCGCTTGCCCCCTATCTATACTTGCTATAAACCGAGGCACGATCAGCTCCATGACCGATTTATTATTCAACTATTTCATTATCATATTGGGAGGGAATTATGCATGTTAAGCGAACACACAATTACCGTCATTAAATCTACAGTCCCCGTACTTGAAGTCCACGGCGAAGCGATCACACGCCACTTCTACGAAACGATGTTCACAGCTCATCCGGAACTGCTAAATATTTTCAATCATGCAAACCAGAAACAGGGACGGCAGCAAGCCACCCTCGCCAATATGGTGTACACCGCTGCCCTTCATATCGATAATCTGTCCTCCATCCTCCCTGCTGTCCGGCAAGTTGCACATAAACATCGCAGCCTGGGTATCGTTCCCGAGCAATATGCGATTGTCGGCACCTATCTGTTACAAGCTATCAAAGATGTACTTGGAGACGCAGCTACCGATGAGATCATCACGGCGTGGGGCGAAGCCTACAATGTCATTGCAAACGCCTTTATCGGGATCGAACAGGACATGTATACAGAAGCGGAAAACCAGACAGGTGGCTGGGAAGGATTTCGGACCTTCAACGTTGCCAAGAAAGTGCAGGAAAGCGAAGTCATCACGTCCTTTTATCTCGTTCCAGACGATGGTAAGCCTATTGCCAGCTATGAACCAGGACAATACATCAGCATCAAAATTCAGCCAGAGGCACAGTCATATACCCAGATTCGTCAGTATAGCCTTTCAGAGGCCCCGGGTAAACCATACTATCGCATTTCCGTCAAGCGTGAGCGAGGTGTGTTAGAGCGCCCTGACGGAGTTATCTCAACGTATCTACACGATCACATTGAGGAAGGCAGTCAGGTGGAACTATCCGCTCCTGCTGGCGACTTCACACTGAATGCAGAGGATAAACGTCCTGTTGTGCTGCTTAGTGGCGGTGTTGGATTAACTCCAATGATCAGTATGTTGAATACGCTGGTTCAATTGAAAGAAAAGCGTTCAATTACATTTTTGCATGCAAGTCCCAATGGTCAATCGCACGCGTTCCGTGATCATGTGAACAGTGTGGCCAAACGTAATCAGGGCGTTAAAGCTTATTATTGTTATACTCAACCTGAGGATGCTGATCGTGAAAATGAGTATTTTCATAAGGCAGGTTATATGGATGCGGTCTGGCTTCGTCAAGTGATCGATGAACTGGATTCCACTTATTATCTTTGCGGACCGGTTTCGTTCATGCGGGCAGTGTATACGGAACTTCAGGCGCTAGGTGTTGCAGCGGACAACATTCATTATGAATTTTTTGGGCCCAAAGCAAGTTTATCTCTCGCGCCGGAAAGTGTCTAAGCGTGCTGATTTATTAAGTTGAAGAGGTCGTTCTCCGATTATCGAAAATGTGTAATATACAATAGATTTGCAGGCACTGTTTGACATCCGTTGATGTCGGATTTGTGCCTTTTTCTTGTCTGAATTGGTGCATGATTTGATCTAATACATGACATCCCCTATGATGGAATGGATGTTATACATACTCGGTTATTCAATCGAAAGGAGTACGTCCAATCATGAAAGCCGTAGGCGTCATTGTTGAATATAACCCCTTGCACAATGGGCATGTCTATCATTTGCAAGAAGCTCGGCGGCTAAGCGGCGCAGATGCCGTTGTTGCGGTTATGAGCGGCCCTTTTCTCCAGCGTGGCGAACCCGCCATCGTGGGTAAAAGGGCACGCACCGAGATGGCGCTGCACGCAGGCGCGGATCTCGTGCTTGAACTGCCGGTTGCATACGCGGTACAACCGGCCGAGTGGTTTGCCTTCGGTGCGGTATCGCTGCTGCACCGCACCGGCATTGTGGACTCGCTCTGCTTTGGCAGCGAGTCCGGCGACCTGGACAGCCTGCAGCGCATTGCGCGCGTGCTGGCTGTGGAGCCCGCAGGGATGCGCGAGGACATCGCGCGCCGCCTGCGGGAAGGCGCCAGCTATCCCGCCGCGTACGCAGGCGCGGCGGCGGCGCTGGCGCCCGGCGGCGTCGATGCTCACGACGCCGCTGCACTGCTGGAGCAGCCCAACAATTCGCTTGGGCTGCACTACCTGATCGCGCTGCAACGACTTGGCAGCGCGATCCAGCCCTTTACGGCGGCGCGTACCGGTGCCGCGTATCATGAGGCGACGCCCGGGCCGGGGCCGATCGCCAGTGCAACAGCCGTCCGCCGCCTGCTGATGGCGGACGGGCCCAACGCCGCCGCGCCATACGTGCCGGCGGCAACCCTTGCCATTCTGCATCGCGAATGGCAGGAAGGGCGCGCTCCCATACACTGGGAGCGCTTTGCACAGCCGCTGTTGCACCTTGCGGCCACCCGCCGTGCCTCCGAGCTGGAACGCATCGCCGAAGTCACGGAAGGCCTGGAACACCGGCTGAGCCGTACACTCGCTCAGCTCCCGGAGCCTTCAGTCGAAGCACTCCTGAATGCACTGAAGACCAAACGTTACACACGCACAAAGCTCCAGCGTATGCTCGCCCACCTGCTCCTGAATCACACCAAAGCTGAGTGTTCACCAGAGCAATTGGCTGCCGGACCCGGATATCTCCGAGTCCTCGGATTTAATACTCAAGGGCAGAGCCTGCTTAAACAAATGAAGAAAACCGCGTCACTGCCTGTTGTGCTGAAACCTTCGACGTTCACACACAATCAACTTGAACTGGATATACAAGCTCAGGTTGCGTATGGACTCGCTTGCGAGCATAGGGACACACGCAGGATGTTCAGTGACTACTATGAGTCGCCTGTGAGACTGTAATCCGCTTTTGACCATAAGGCTTCATCTCCTATGAAGCTTTTGTTCCATCATCAAACGCATCATTGATATCAAAAATATTCGACACTCAACTATACAAGTAAAAAAATCCCCTTGCTGCGCCCCGCTCAGGCACATCACAACAAGGGGATTTCCTTATTAACTTCTCTCATTCTCTTAATTCTTTTGGTTATCTTATACCCTTTTAGTCTTTTGAGTCTGTTGATCTCCTCAAATCACTTGATCACATTTCATTTGCAATCAATTCTTTCGATTTCAACCGTTCTTCTCAACGATCCGTTTCAACTCAACTCTATCTCTTCCCGCTCGATTATAACCTATGATTTCACGGACAATGTTTTCAGATAAGCGAGTGCATCATCCACCGTGCTCACAGGCACAAGTTTCATTTTGGTGCCGATCTGTTCAGCCTTGGCTGCTGCTTCCTTATAGTTATCCTTCGGTACAAAGAAGATCTCCGCTTCTTTTCGATCAGCGGCTACAATCTTGTGCACGACACCACCAATGGCACCCACCACACCGTCCTTGGTAATGGTACCTGTACCCGCAATTCGATGACCTTTGGTCAGGTCTCCGGGCGTTAACTGGTTATAGATCTCCAAAGTAAACATCAAACCTGCAGACGGCCCACCAACCTTGGTGTCTGTGAAAGAGATCTGTTTGTCCGGATCTTCCGCTTTCACCTTCTGAACCGAACCAATCATCACACCAAGTCCCGGGCGGGTTTCACCCGTTTTACTGTCTTTCACTTGAATTAACTTCACATCCCGGCTAATCGTCTCACCGCCGCGCTCCAATTGCATTTCAACTGCATCCCCGACCTTTTTATTTTTTAACTGGGCGGACAACACCGTATTATCCGGCGTAGCTGTTCCGTTCACTCCCAGAATAATATCTCCTGGAGCAATGTCTCCCTCCGGTTTGGGGTCTTCCGACAGTCCAAACACAAAGATATGTTCAGGTACAATAGAATACGCTACGCCAGCCTGTTCATATGCAGCCTCCATTGCGGAGGATTGCGAGTCACTCATGAACCACACTTGTTCGGCAGAGTATTCCGCTTCGCTTTTTCCGCGCAGCCGGTCTTCCTTTTTATCCACTTGAGCATTCCGATTGAACAGAGAGGTTCCTAGCAAAAACACATTGGCATAGGTTGCCGATACGGTCGTCATCATGAACACACCGCGTTCTTCCTGGTCTCCACCCTTAACGGTTACCATTGGTTTTACTTCATCTGCACTGCCAGGCATATATATGATATACGGCGTTGGCATGTACACGGCAACATAGACGACCAGAGCCACCACGATCACAAAGATCGAAGCTCTGAAGCCCCCAGATTTCCGAATCCCATTCATCGCATGAGCCTCCGTTCTTTGTATCTCTATACAAGATGAACCTGAATTCTACATTAATTCAGCGATCGCAATACCACCTTTTGAATACTTCCATTCTCCGGTTAAGTTTCACCTCTTTGATAATGCAAATACTCAGCTCATCTGATTTAATAGTTTATTTCCAAGTCTAACACTCTGGTCCCTGTGCATACAATGGTACAGGCCGGATAGGCCGCTGTACACCAAGCCTGTCCGGTCAAGGCCGAACCGTCCTTCGGGCGTCATTCGGCCGTCCATAACGATTCAGATGCCGAATCGGCGTTATTTGATATGAGGTGAAATGATGACAATACAGAGCGAAGTTAGAGATTCTGGCCCGTTACGAACGATACTACTCAGTACTGGCGCTTTAGCACTGGTCATAGCAGTAGTTGCTTCCCCCAAAGAAGCGTTTGATGCCTCTATTCAAGGTCTCGATATCTGGTGGAAAATCATCTTCCCTGCAATGCTCCCGTTCCTCATGTTATCCCAGATGCTCACTGCGTTTGGCTTCACCCACGCGATCGGCGCCTTGCTTGGACCACTGATGCAACGCTGGTTCAAACTTCCAGGCAACGCAGGTCTGGCTATTGCTGTTGGCATGTGTGGAGGATTCCCCGCAGGGGCGGATGCAGCATCCCGCTTATTTCAGGATAGACAAATTACCGCCAAGCAGGCGGTTGTCCTTGCGGCGGCAGCTCATTTTGCCAATCCAATGATGATCATCCTGGTCGTCGGTGCTGCTTTTCTCCACCAGCCAGCGGCCGGATATTTTCTCCTTGTGGTTCACTGGATCAGCGGCTGGATTGCTGCCATTTTTGCCGTGCATCTTCTGCCAGGACCGAATAACCAGAAAGATAGAGCCCACTCAGCAGCCGTCCAAGCGGATAGCAACTCTCTTGGTTCTCAGCCTGCAAGCCCTGCAAGTTCTACAAGACGCTCCACTGTCTCCCACCACTCTACGTACAAACGACGCAATATATGGTCTGATATGATGATTGCAGCCAGGGAAGCCCATGGTCGTGATGGAAGGGGGTTTGGCAAACTGCTCGGTGATACTGTATCCCAAGCTGTGCAGACCTTGATGATGACTGGAGGATACATGATCGGTTTTGCCGTGTTTATCCGGTTGGTCTCCCTCTATCTGACCCCCGGGTCCTCTGCTGCGCTGTGGTCAGCTTTCTTTGAGCTTCACCTGGGCACCTACCATCTGAGCCAGACTTCACTCACACCTGCCCTGCTCATATCTCTACTTGCAGCTGTTCTGGGATGGGGTGGTTTATCCTCCCATCTGCAAGTCTCCGCTGTCCTGAAAACAACTGGTCCGGACAGCAAATCCATGTTGTACTTTGCCGGAGTACGTCTGACTCATGGGATCATCGCCTTTTTCATGAGTCTGTTCCTATGGATGCCGTTTAGTCGATATAGCACAGAAGTCTGGACCACATTACAGACGAATGCAGAGCAGGACCTGTCGACACCATTCAGCTGGTTATTCACACATAGTCCGGGCACCACATTCACGTTCAACACCATATGGAGCACCTTACCTGCTGCATGCATAGGTCTTGCGCTGCTTCTTGCAGTCATGATTGGTCTATCGGGTTTTACCTTCTGGTTTAACCGCCGGTTTTCTCGCTGATTTTCTGACGAAGCGCAACTTCCACTTCAGGGGAGACAAGATCTGTTACATCTCCATGATAATGAGCGATTTCTTTCACGATGCTGGAACTTAGATACGAATATTTCGGATTTGTCATCATAAATATCGTTTCCGCATCCGGGTTCAACTTGCTGTTGGTCGATGCCAACTGCAGCTCATATTCAAAATCAGTTACCGAGCGTATACCACGGACGATGACCTGAGCTTCCTTTTGCCGGACATAATTGGCCGTCAGGTCGCGGAAACTGTCCACCTCCACATTCGGCAGATGGCGGGTTACTTCTGTGATTAATTCCTTGCGTTCCTCTACCGTAAACAGCGGATTTTTGCTCATATTGTTTAACACAGCCACAATGACGCGATCGAATTGCTTCGACGCTCTAGCAATAATATCCAGATGCCCCATCGTTACGGGATCAAAACTTCCAGGATATACGGCGATCCGTTCCTGTCGATGTATCATTTCAGTCATGAGGAGCCTCCTCTTCCGGTGTAATGGATTCTCCATCTTCAACTGCTCCAGGCGCATAATAATAGATGGATACTGCCGTCTCCCCATACAAAGCCTTGCGCGTTTGTTCAAACGGGCCGAATTGCTCAGGGTAATCATGTTTGGATTCATATTCAAGCACGATGGTTGCTTCGGGTTCCAGAAGTTCCAGTTCGTGCATGGTCAGCATCAACTCGTGCCCATTCTTCATGCGATATGGCGGGTCGAGAAATACCAGATCAAACGTTGTGCCTCGCTTGGCGAGTGCCTTCAATGCACGACCTGCATCATTGCGGTATACAGCCGCCTGGTCTTCCAGCTTGGTCGCCTTCAGATTCATGCGGATGACTTCAATACTTTTCGCTTCCAAATCAACAAAAACAGCCTTGTCCATGCCGCGGCTCAGCGCCTCAATACCGAGACCCCCACTGCCTGCAAACAGATCCAATGCTGTGCCGCCCTCAAAATAGGGACCAACCATGCTAAATAACGCTTCCTTCACCTTGTCGGTGGTCGGCCGCGTACCTGTGCCAGGAACAGCCTTCAGCGGCCTGCCTTTCGCACTCCCAGATACCACTCTCACTGACGAGTCACCTTTTCTCTATGTAAGTTTAATAATACAGCTATCGTACCACACTCGGGTTCAGTTTGAAAAATGATCCGCCTTCATTTGGCCTAGAAAATTGTTGAAGTAATTGTTGACGCATATGTATAAAAAGTAACCCATCGGGCGATTCTATAATTATCGACATCACAAGTGTCGTAGACAACCGCGGAGAAGACTTACGTTTCCCCATAAGCTCTTCGTCCGGTTTCTCCTCTCCCATGAAAAAGAAGCTCTCGAAAGAGGGCTTCTTTTTGTTGTCTCCTATTTATTCCTGACTAGTTCATCTCTCTATGTTTCCGATTGGACAGACGCAAATTGATCAATGGAATGATAAGTAAAACAACCGGCAAGAGAAGATTCATTGAACGTGTCTTCATCATCATGAAGGTAATAAACAGCACGGCGAGCCAGGTTATAATCTCAGTCATTTCATATTTGGTTAACGAAAGCTTGAATGCTTTTCTCGAAATGAAACGAATTAAGAAATAGGCGATCAAGCTATAGAACAGAATCATTCCCAACATTGCAACAGTGATTATTAGGTACATATCCACCATAAAAATCTCACCCGACCCTTATGTCATTTCCTTAATTTTACCATATAAGAAATAGGGTGTCATTTCAAATTCCGAACTAACGATTCTTCAGAACTGGCATTTATGCTTTATTTCTCTTCAACAACAATCGTGGCATTATAGATCACAACACGTTTTCCATTGAGATCGAATAATACTTTATTCCCGTATTCCGTATCTTCAACGTCAATTTTACCATCGTAGGTCTGAATTAATTCACCGGAATCACTGTACACTTTAACGACCCGCTCCAGGCCGCCCGAGTTATTGGATCTCATCGTTTTCAGTGCACGTTCACCCGAAGCCGTATTGAAATACCATATGAAACATCCAACAATGATGCCCAGAAAGACCAACACCGTCACCCATATACCTGTCTTTGCTTTTCTACTCATCTTGAACCCCCCTCTTATGATTCCTATCTCGTACATTACGAGAGCAGAACGAGAACGGTTTCATACAGTGCATCCCAAGCTGTTCATTGACGTAAAGAAAAAGAGGCCTCCGACAAGCGAAGACCTCTGTTCTTAATCCAAATATTCTTTTAATTATAGTTCACGAATGACAAATTCAAATGTCAGTTCGCCGTCCGAAGGGATCAGGTATTCCGGATGAACTGGAGCACCCCAGCTGTCATCACCGCCGACACCCATTTGTTTACCCGCTACAGTAACGACCGTATAGTGCACTGGAAGCAATTCGTACGCATGCTGTGCGTTCTCCAGCTCAAATGCCGTATATGGTGATACATTCAGCTCAACCGGAGCTCCAGAAGCTTCAATTTTGAAGCCACGTCCTGCATTGTCCGTCAATTTCGCCCAACGTACGCCCGTGCGGTTGCCAGACTCCTGTGGTACCAGATATGGTGCCATCGTATCAGCTACTTTGCTGCCATGGATACCCAGACGAGCGCCAAATGCACGGTCCGCATAGTTTTCTTCAGGTCCCATCGCCAGCCATTCCACGTTCTCGAAGTCCGGTGACGTTCTGAAGGAAAGTGCATGAATTGGCAAGTTCGGCAATCCAGCTGTTCCTTTGTACGTATTATGCACATGAACACTTCCATCTGCATGAACGGTATATACAACTTTCACTTGCACATCTGCCGAAATGTTGAGCTTGTAGGTGAACTCGATCCGGTATTGATCCGGTTTTTGTTCTGCTTTCCACTCTATACAACGTGGCGTCAGGCTCGCTGCATACCAGGCGCCAAGTTCGAAGCCCATCGCCATACCTTTGTCATTATCCGTCATTGCACGCCAGAAGAGCGGTGCAGGTGGTACAGCAATAGTCTCACGACCGGACAATTTCAGGGAAACCAGTGTCCCAAACTGTTTGGAGAACAGCGCATGTGTCTTGCCGGCACGAACACCGATATTAACGTCACCTTCAACCACCTGTACATCACTTACAAGGTTCAGGTCTGTTTGGGCCGTTTCATTCACCTGATCTTGTGTGAAAATAAACTGTCCAAATGCCACTTCTTCGCCTTTGTCAGCCCACAGTGTAGCTTCTTTTAACACAAATGCAGTGTTCACAGCGTACTCGCCGCCCGCCAGAGCTTCTGCACCCAGCGGAAGTTTCACTACCATCTCGCTTTGCGCATCCACGTTCACTTCCAATGTTCCACGCAGCACTTCATGTCCCTCACGATCCAGGCTGTAAACCAGTTCCAGCGCAGATGTATCTGCGAACAGATTACCGTTCACGATTTTAACGCCTTCACGATCCGGGAACAGCTTAATGTTCTGGTACAGGAATTTGACCTCCTGCATTTTCGCAGTTACTTTACGATCAGCATGAACGATCCCGTTACCACAGAACGAATAGTCTGATGGACGATCACCAAAATCTCCGCCATAAGCGAGGAATTCTTTGCCGTAACGATCTTTTTTGTAAATGGATTGGTCGATGTAATCCCAGATGAATCCACCTTGATACATCGGGTATTTGTCTTCCAACTCCGTATATTTGTGCATCCCACCAATAGAGTTACCCATGGCGTGCATGTACTCACAGCTAATATAAGGTTTGGTCGGGTTTGCATTCAGGAATTCTTCAATGTCTGCCGGTTTGGCATACATGCGGGTCTCCATATCACTTGTCTCATCAAAACGACGATCATGGAATACACCTTCGTAATGCACCAGACGTGTTGGATCAGCTGATTTGAAGTATTGGGATACTTTGTAGATGACTTCACCACCGTGTGATTCATTACCACAAGACCAGATCAGAATGGATGGATGGTTTTTGTCACGCTCCACCATGGATACAGCGCGGTCCATAACGATATCATGCCATTCCGGTTTGTCACCTGGAATAACCCATGAAGGCTCAACGGCACCAAGTTTCTGCCAAGATCCGTGTGTCTCCAGGTTCATCTCATCAATAACATACAATCCATATTCATCACACAGCTCATACCAGAGACTTTGGTTTGGATAGTGTGACGTACGTACCGCATTCATATTATTCTGTTTGATGGTACGAACATCCCACAGCATATCTTCCTTCGTAACCGCGCGTCCACGACGCGGGTTGAACTCATGACGATTCACACCTTTGAATACGATACGTTTACCGTTGATGTGCATCACTTTGTCGATCATTTCGAATGTACGGAAACCAACGGCTTGAGGAACAACCTCAACCAGTGTACCCGCAGCATCATATACACGAATATAGAGACGGTACAAATATGGAATTTCTGCGCTCCACAGGTTCACTGTACCGATATCTTCACGAAGACTTACTTGTCCATCGTTAACCTTGGATTCAAACGTTTTAACGGTATTGCCTTCACGATCACGAAGTTCAGCCTCTACACGTGCTCCAGCAACCGCATTTCCTTCCAGTTTCAAATCTAGTTGCAATGTACCGTTCGTATAGGACTTGTCCAGATCTGTGCGAACATGAACATCACGTACGTGTGCAGCAGGGACCGTATACAGATACACATCTCTGAAAATACCGGAGAAACGCCAGAAATCCTGATCTTCCAGCCAGCTGCCTGTGCTGCGTTGATACACCTCAACTGCAAGCTTGTTCTCTCCATCCTGAAGGAATGGCGTCAGGTCAAAGTCAGATGGCGTGAAGCTGTCTTCCCCGTATCCTACAAATTGTCCGTTAAGCCATACATAGAATGCAGACTCTACACCTTGGAAAGAAATATATACCGGATTCGACTCCCAACCTGTCGGCAGATGGAATGTGCGAATGTAACTTCCAACAGGGTTTTTATCCTGCGGCAATGCCGGCGGACGAATTTCGTTCAGGCCATCCCAAGGATATTGTGTATTTACATATTGAATCTGTCCGTATCCTTGAAGTTGGATATGCCCCGGAACTTCAATGTCATCCCAGCCTTCACTGGAGAAATCGGATGTATAGAAAAACTCAGAACGGCTGTCTGGACGAATTGCATAGTTGAATTTCCACGTACCATTCAGATCATAACGCATGGACATCGCGCCGGAACCAATAGCCTCGTCCATTGTTTGGTAATAACGGTGATCGGAATAGGCATGAAGACGGTTCACCTCAAATACACTTACGTCTCCCAACCAGTTGATATCTGCCTTTGTTGCTCTCATCGGCTCTCTCTCCCTTTAGAACATTATAGTTGACTTATTCAAGGTTTACTCTGGATTTCCTTTTTGCTTTACATAAACAAAAAAGACAGAGGTACGCCATAACAGCGCCCTCTCTTCTTTCCTGCACCCGTCATTTACACGGATTATGCTGTTTTCATTACTTCACGGAACCTACCATACCTGCAACAAAATGTTTCTGCATGATGAAGAATACGATTGCTGTAGGCAGTGTTGCAATAACGATTGCTGTCATGATCACTCCATAATCCGGAGCATAACCAGCACCAAGATTTGAGATCAATAGCGGAATCGTTTGTTGGTCAGGCGTTTGCAATACAATGAGTGGCCACAGATAGTTGTTCCAGCTACTCATGAATGTAATGATTGCTGCCGCTGCATATGTTGTTTTCATGGTTGGCATATAGATCTTCAGGAAGATGCCGAGTTCACTCAAACCATCAATACGTCCAGCTTCCAGCAAGTCTTTCGGGAACATTTTGGTGTTCTGACGGAAGAAAAAGATCAGGAACGCTGTTGCAATGGTTGGCAAGATAACTGCTGCCATCGTGTTGATTCCGATAACCGGTGTAACTCCCGAGATTGTTGCAAACATGCGATACAGTGGTACCATGATTGCTGCAAACGGGATCATCATGGATAACAACAGGATATTAAACACGATATCACGAGACTTCGTACGGAATACCTCGAAGCCATAACCTGCCATGGAACCAATCAACAGCGCCAGAGCAGTCGAGACCACCGAGATAATAGCCGAGTTCCCGAGTGCCTGCACGAGATTTGTCGAATCAAGCAGTTTGTTAAAGTTATCAATGAAAGCTGAACCCGGCATCAGTCTACCCTTGGTTACATCGACTGATGCATTTGTTGAACTGACCAACATCCAGAAGAATGGAAAAATGGATACAAAAGCGACGATGGACAGGAATACATAAGTGAAAATTCGTTTTGCTTTAAATTTAGCCATTTTTATTATCACCTGCCACTTTAAACTGGATGATGGACAATACAATAATCAAGATTACGATGGAATATGACACTGTTGCTGCATAACCGAAGTCCGGTGAATATTTGAACGAAAGGTTGTAGATGTATTGTGAAATCGACATGGTCGCATTACCTGGACCACCTTTGGTAATATTCATGATCTCATCGAAGATTTGCAATGTACCAATCGTTGATGTGATGGACGTGAAGAGGATAATCGGTTTAAGCAAAGGTACTGTGATTTTGAAGAATTGTGTAAAAGCATTCGCTCCGTCAATTCTTGCTGCTTCATAGATCGATTGATCGATGTTTTGCAGAGATGACAGATAGAAAATCATGTTATATCCGGTCCAACGCCAAGTAACGGCGATTATGATCGTAATTTTAGCCCAGAACGGGTCTGTGATCCATTGAATTGGATCGCCAATAATGTGCAAGCCCATCAAGAATTGATTTACCATTCCATCCGGTGCAAACAAATATTTGAATACAACAGAATAGGCTACCAATGAAGTTACACAAGGCAAGAAAATGGCTGTGCGGAAGAAGCTCCGGAAGCGCAGTGTGCTGTCATTCAGCAATACGGAAATAAACAAGCCGAGAATAATCATTACAGGCACTTGAATGATCAAGTAGATGAATGTGTTTGATAATGCTGTGCGGAACGTTGTATCAACTAACAATCTTTTGTAGTTCGCAAGGCCTGAAAATTCAAGATTGGCACCTTTGCCAGACTTGAATGATAAGAGCAGCGCTTGAATCATCGGATAGAAGTAAAATGCTACAATTCCGATAACAGCCAGCAAAACAAAAGCCCATCCAGTCAAATTATTTTTCTTTTGGAGACTGTCTCCTGTATTTATGGCTTTCACAGTATGGCTCCTCTCTCTCCACGGAACATGGATAGAACCCACAGAGCCTCTCGCCTTATCCGGTTTGACTTGCGCCAGACAAGGGAGACGGCTCCGAGTTACCTAGAGTTCTATAAGTTACCTTGGGTGTCCTAGTTTAATTGTGCTTCAGCTTGTTTTTGTGCTTCGGCCAAAACTTCGTCAATTGATTTACCATTCAGGTACGCTTGCATTTCAACAACCAGAATGTCTTCAATTGCATATGTGTTGCTACCATAGTTTACGTTTGGAATTTCTTTGGTCCAATTTGCGAAATCACTGAAGATTTTTTGACCGCTGAAGAATTCATCTGCCTTGTTGTACGCATCACCATCTGTAGCCGGTTTGTACGTACCGATTGCACCAATATTTGTCAACAAGTCTTGGTACAATTGTTTGTCAGAACCAAATGTTTTTGCCATGAAGTCAGTTGCTTGATCTGCACCAGGAACATTGTTCATAACATACCAGGAGCTGCCACCCAAGTTGGATGCATGTACAGAGTTAGATTGACCAGCCATTTTCGGCATTGGAGCTACAGCCCATTTACCGGATTGGGAAGCTTCTTGACGTACAGATGGTGAGAACCAGTTACCTGTAGGAATTGTTGCTACGCTACCGTTATTGGCGTTGGCAACGAATTGACTCCAGTCAGAGTGCAATTTAACAATGTTGGCATCCATCATTTTTTTGTACGTTTCGAAAGCTTCTTTCAATGCAGGGTTACTGCTAATGTCAGGTGTCTTGCCATCTTCTGCAGTGTACCATTTGCCTGCAGTCTGGATCATCATGCGAATGATTCCAAGATCATTCGGGTCAAGAGACAGCAGCTCTTTACCTGTTTTTGCTTTTACGTCTTTACCGATTTGGATGTAATCATCCCAAGTGATGTCTTGCAAGTCAGCAGCCTTGTAGCCCGCTTGTTCCAGCAAATCCGTTCTGTAGTACAAACCTGCTACGCCGGAGTCAAATGGAACTCCATATTGTTTGCCCTCATAGGATGTTGGTCCAATTTTGTAATCTGCAAAATCGGAAGCTTTAATCGTAGAAGACAAATCTTTGAACGCATCCGGATACGCACTCAGGAAGCTTTGTGCACGATAGTCTTCAATCAAAACAACGTTTGGAAGACCGCTGCTTGTTCCAGAGTTCAATCCTGTGTTCAGCTTCTGGATAATCGCATCTTGAGCATTCTCAATGATGTTGATCTTCAAATCAGGATTTTCTTTTTGATAAATTTCTTTTGCTTGTTCAAGAGCAGCGACGTTAAATGCTTTGTCCCAAGCCCAAATCGTAATTTCGTTTGTTTTTTCATCCCCACCACTGGCAGACTTACCTCCACCACCGGATGAACATGCGGACAACAGCAGTACTGTAACGAGTATCAATACCCACATTTTTTTCAAAACATTCAACTCCCCTTCGACCTCTTTGTGTGTAATTTGTTTGCGTTTTCTGAAAGCGGTTGCTTTCGATGTATTCATCTTATCATTCCCATATCTCCATTCGTTAGTAATAATTTTGTACGGATTTGTCATCTTATTGCCACAATGAAAACCTTTACAGAAACCGCTTGCATTAAATTTGGTTTTTTGTAATTTCTTTTGATTTTGTATTATTTTGATCTTGAAATCGTACAAATATGTGTGTTTACTTCAACTCTGACACATAAAAATCCCCCGTTTCTGTAGAAATACAGCTACGAGGGATCTCAAATTTTGATTGTATTCAATTGAAATAGGCTACCATTCAACTCGTGATTAAAGGCAGTGTAACGGTGACTCTTGTTCCTTCCCCCACGGTACTCATAATGGTGACACCATAGGGTGAACCATATAATAACTCGATACGGTCATGCACGTTGCGAATACCGATGCCGCTGAATAGTTGACGATTATTCTTCGGATTAGGTAACGTTTCTCCCATGACAAGCCCTTCAATTCCATCCCCGTTGTCCATAATCTCACAGATGAGTGATTCTCCCGCTCTGGAAACCATGACATGAATCGTGCCCGTCTCTTTCTTGATAAATCCATGGAAAAATGCATTTTCGATAAACGGCTGGATCACCAGTTTGGGTACATGATAGTGTGTACAATCCGGAGCGACGTAAAAAGCTGCTTTAATCCGGCCACCATATCTGACGTGATTAATGAAGACATAATTTTTCAAATTCTCGACTTCTTGCTCCACTGTAACCGTCTGACTCACATCACTGATCGTATTTTGCAGCAATCCAATCAGCGCATTAATGGTCTCCGCAGCCCTGTCCTTGTTGCCTTGTTGCACCAGAACTTTGACAGATGCAAGAGTATTGTACAAGAAATGAGGATTAATCTGACTCTGTAATGCCGCAAGCTCTGCGTTACGTTGTTCATGCTGCGTCTGTACTAATTGATCCACATAATCATGCAGTTCATCAAGCATATAGTTGTACGCATGGCCCAGTTGACGACTCTCGTAACTGCCACTCACCGGTATATAGTTATCCAGATCACTTTTCGTGATATTAGACATCTGCTTCACCAGTCTTCGCAGTGATTTGGTGATTTGGCTGGTAATCAGAAACACCAGAACAAGCGCACCAATAACGATCGCTGTACAGATCAGCGCAACCGTCTTCATGTCAATGAGCTGTCCCATCGCCATATCTTTATCCACTACATTAATCAGGTAAAACCGATAAAAGGGCAAATACTCGGATAGAATAATGCTCTCCTGCCCCATGACACGGGCATTAATACTTTTCGAAACGTCCACACTCAAATCCTTAGCATATGTGAGCAGCTCCGGCTGAATTGTACCGATCCAGTCCAGACGGTTTGAAGATATGATTTCGCCCTTTTCGTTCATAATGACAACATCATTACCTCGACTCGTGAAACTGGAATAGAACTGTTGGAACTCCACTTCTCTCATAGTAACGTAGAGTGTCCCGTATATGTGACTTCTTGTTCGATCCGTCAATGCCTTTGTTGCAGAAATCATCTGCAGTTCGCCTTCGCTGGTATCACTGCGGTAATAGTCAAAAATCAGCCTGCTCGGCGATTGGGCTGCTGCTTTAGTAATAGGCTCCTGCTTCAATTCATCCCCTGTCTTCTTAATGTAAGCCGGATTGGTGGAAAAACTTCGTCCGTTTACTCCCACAATGGTAATACCTACTTCATAAGACTCAATAATGGTTTGAACCCGATTCATGGTTTCACGCATATTATAGAAAGATTTGGCCGTTGAGACTGAGTCTGCATCCCCCTCAGACAGAAATCCCCGAATGGAACCACTTTGAGCTACATTATTGGTAACCGCAGCGATCGATTCATTAAAGGATTCAAAATTTGTCTTAATCTGATTTAGTACCTTAGAGTTGGTGATGCTAAACGTCTCGGTAAAGAGATTGGTTGACATGTGAATGGTCGTCCATAAGATGAGTACAGAGACGAGAACAATACTGATGACCATAACCAGAAACAACTTGGGAAATAATCCGAGACGAGATAATCTGTTCATCCATTTCTTCATGATTTTATCCTTCTGACTTTATGCCCAGAATTTGCGCCGGTATCGGCTTGGTGATAGTCCGGTGAATTTTTTGAACACTTTGCAAAAGTAACTATGATCGGAATAGCCAACCATACTGCTAATCTCAGAAATTGTTACATCATCGGATCGGAGCAGTTCCTCGGCTTTTTCAATCCGAATTTTATTCAAATATTCATTAAATCCTTCTTTTTTGTGAGATGAGAAATAACTGGATAAATACGATGGATTAAAATGAAAGTGCTTGGCTACTTCAGCAAGCCCGAGCGGCTGATCAAAGTGCTCATGCATGTAATCCAGCAGCATCTTCATATTGGGATCACTGCGTTTTCCACCCGCACCAGCGGTGCACTCCTGAACTTCCGTCATGAAATGGTCGAGCACAGTCATAACTTCGTCCAGACTTGAAGCCCCGTCCACATTTTTAAAATACGTATATTTGCTCTCTTCCAGCCCGGCAGACTGAACATCCATATCCGCGAGGGTAATGGTCACGTTAAAGATCAAGTTACCGAGAAATGATTTGATCTCAAACACATCGGCAATATAATCCCGTCCAAGTGTTTTCGCATGATCCTGTAAATACTCTCTTGCCGCTTCGACCCGATTACGCTTTACATGCTGCAAAAACATATTCACATTAAACTGGTAACCTGCCGGATGCATCGGCGGAAGTTCACCATACACCAGAATTGGTCGATCCTTATAATAGAAGCGATATTCCATTAGCTTGATCAAGCGTTCACGGTATACGATACCCATCTTTTCAAATGAAGTAAAACTGTCACTAAGCACCCAACCAGGGTTGCCGTGTCCCGCTGCATTTTCATTAGCCAGTTGTCTAATGCGTTCAACCATCCATTCATCTCTCGCAGGGTCGACATTAAGAAGCATGATGGGAAGTGTGCCCTCTGCCGGAACCATTGAATATTCCACTTCAGGCAAATCACTGCAGAGCCTGTTTTCGAGCTGTTCCTGATCCAGCTTCAGTGGATTTCCCTCAGCATTCATGGGTTTGTACACAAGCAAGCGAAAGGATTCATGCGGAAAAGTATCTCGAATCATCGGCATTTCGCTATCTTCGTCCAGTGTAAATCCGGACAGCATCTTCTCCATCAGTTGACCGAGTCTCCAGCCATCGTGCGACGGCTCAAACTGTAACTCCGGAATTTTACCTGCTGTGCGTTGAAGGACCTGCAATAATTCATTCGTATCCAGCTTGGGTTTCAGAATGTAATCTGCTGCCCCGTGCTGAAGCGTCGAACGTACATACTCAAATTCACTGAAACTGCTAAGTACAATCACTTCAATCTGCGGATTACTGGCTTTTAGTGTACGGACAAACGTTTCGCCATCCATGACAGGCATGACAATGTCGGTAATCACAATATCCGGTTTCAACAGGTCTACCTGCTGTAATCCTTCTTCACCGTTGGAAGCTTCACCCACAATGATAAACCCTTCGGCTTCCCAGTTCATATGGTGCTTTATGCCCTGCCTTACCAGAAATTCATCGTCAACAATCAGCACCTTGCACAACCGGTTCATGATCGCGACCCCCTTGTCTAATCTTTCCTCTATATCTGTACAGGCTATACCAACTATTATATATCGGTTATAAACACTTTCCAGTGTTAGCGGTTACATTAATTTTAAATTGATTGTACATCTTTTTATATCCTAAAACGATCCTTTAAGCAATGGTAACTATCTATAGTTTACACTATATTTCGACAAAATAAGAAGCCCTGAATCGCCTTTTTGATGATTTGGCGACTCAGAACTCCCTTTTTCATACATTTATTATGTTTGATCAGAGGCCTAAGGTTCGATTCCCCATTGAAGACTTCCGGCTATATACCCAGTCACTTTGGACCATTCGGCATAGGAAGTCTGGCTACCTGCAAAAGAGTAATCATCCGTTTGCGTATAGTTGGTCCAGTTGTTCTTGGAGAACCGAGTCTGGATCTCTGTACTTTGCCCTGCACTCAATGTTCCAGCGGAAGATTTGAATCCGATCTCAAGCACGTGGTCAGCACCCGTCCGTACCGGACTGAGTGTACTGAATGTGCCTGTTACATTATCACTTCCGACAGTCGCCCAGTCAGAGAAGAAGTTCTGAGGCTGATCGCCATTAATGGTGTAATAGTATCTCATTTTCACATCGGACAGATTTAGTGCTGTAGTTCCCGTATTTGTCAGTTTGAATTTGGGATTAATGGAACTACCCGTCGCTGAAGTGCTGCCATTAAACATCTCAATGCGTATCGTTCCAGCAGGTGCAGCTGTCGTGTCTTTAATGAACAGATTCAAGGTCGCAGGATTGCCTGCGCTAAATTGAAAGGTGAGTGTCGCTGCGCCATTCGGCAGTGAAGCCAGGTAGTTTTTACTCAATACGACCTCATTACCTGTTAACGTGTAGTCTGTGCCTGAAACCAGTGTTGCATTCCCGTTGCGAATGGATACAAGTGTATTCCCGTTCAATGTTAACGTGACCGGAATATCAGCCTGATTACCAACTTTGCGATCAAATTCGGCTGTTACCGGTGTAATTACCGAGTTGGTCACTGGGGTTGTACCCCCGCCATCTCCTCCGCCATTGTTACCTCCCACACGGTCAGCATACAGAATTCCGCGACCATTCGTTCCAAGATATACTCTTCCATACAGACGCGGATCACCCGTAATTGTTGTTACACGAGCATACTGATGCTGATCATCGTTGATCCGAACCCAATTGGCCCCACCATCATCGGACCGGAAAAATCCACGTGTTCCATCGATCTGTGCAACCGTGTATAACGCAACAACGCTCTGTCCAGGGGCAGCCTTACCAAATCCAATACTGTCTGCTTCCTCTACATTGGCAAGCTTCGTGAATGTCGCTCCTGAATCCATGGAATGCCATAATCCGTAAGGGCCTTCTTCCTCACTGCCACCTGCAAACCAGAGTTCGCCTTCAACACCTGGAACGGCATCCAGATCGGCATTTCCTTCAACCGGAAGTCCAGTCGCCGGCGATGCCGTGAAGGTAGCACCACCATTCACACTCACATAGATTTTACCCGCTGCAAATCCATAGAATTTGTTTGAGTTAACACGATCAGAAATCACTTGCGCCTGTGCAGGTATCCCCGTACTTGCCGTCCAGAAATTGCCACCCGTTGAATAATGTACACCTTTGTCTGATGTGCTCCACACCAGTCGGTTACCATTCGCAGAGATGGCTACAGTGCCGCCTCCGGCTGTGCCGGCAGGCTCTGCATTGGCTTTGTACCACGTTGTGCCTCCATCACTGGATAAACCCATGGATTTCGCATTTGGATCAGCAGTATAATCTGCTTTACCTACACGAACCATCGTATTTGGACTTAACTCAGCAAAATCCAGGCTTTCTGTAGAAGAATAGTTCGGGCTCGTAAATATGGTAGCTGGAGCCTGGTCCAGATTGTTATGACGGAATCCGGAGACATCACCCACTCCGCTTATCAAATGTGCACCACTTGGCGGGCTGATCAGATCCAGTACGGCAATCTCCTCCACACCCTTCGCCATCACTGAAATATTGATTTTTTCGTCATCATCCCAGTCTGTCAGGTTCTTCGTTCCATATATCGTAGCACCCGTTCCATACATCATGCGATCCGAATCAAACGGATCAATCTCCAGATCACCGATCATCCAGCCCAGTTTTGGGGTTGTTTCGGGTGGGGCAGGATTGGTGCCAAATGTGAGCCATGGCGCTGCCGAAATATCCTGTGTATAACGTAACTTCCGGTTCGGATACCCTTCAAATTCCCATATGCGTGTCCACGTCGCTCCGCCATCTGTACTGCGGAACAAGGTGGCATCCGGCCACCAGGAATTCAATGTCGCAACCATCAATGTACCGGGATTCTGTGCATCAACAGCCAATCCGCCATATCCAAAATAATTATCCGTGCTGCTGCTTGGAACAGGGCTGATGTTGGTCCAGACACCTGTTGACGTGTTCAGTTTCCAAACGTCACCTTTTTCCCCGTCATAGGGTCCAACACCATCGCTGTACGTAATATAAAGACTGCCATCAGCATCCAGCACACCATGATGTGGAATGTATCCTGTAGGTTGACCAGCGACAGCTGACCAAGTCAGGCCACCATTCGTGCTGCGATATACGCTTTGCGCTTTATCAGCAACTCCCACATAGATCGTCTGGGTTGCCTGCCCTGCAGAACCCGTTGTTTTGTCAAACGTAATCCAGGCCAGACCTACGATGTCACTTGTGTATTCATTCGAAGGGTCTTGCACGTAGTTCCCCGGATTCGGGAAGCTTGTGACTTCGTTCCAGGTCACACCATAATCGGTACTTCTCCATAGTCCATGGCCGCTTCGTGCGCCAAAATACAGGATGCTGTTATCATTCGGGTCCACGGTCAGACGTTCTCCCATTGAACGTCCCGGCATGTTGCCGCCCACTTTGAACGGAAGCGTTGTGGTCTGCCATGTATCTCCCCGGTCCGTAGAGCGCAAGATGGAGCCATTATTTTTGTCCCACGAATTCGTATACGTCCCGACCGCCATATACACCCGATCGGGATCAACCGGGTCCGTAGCCAGTGCGTCCACACCATTCTTGTTCCAGTCATCCCAGCCGACAAAATCCGTTAAGGGTATCCACCTCTCGTCAGCCGCATTCCAGCGATAGGCTCCCCCGATATCCGTACGGGCATAGATCAGATCCTTTTCCGACTCGTTGAAAATAATACCCGGTACAAACCCGCCTCCTGCACCAGTCACCACATTTTTCCACTCATAGGCTTCACTCGGTGCCGCTGCTGTAGTCCCAGCAAGTCCTCCCAGCGAAGCCGTTACCACGGCAACCGTCAGGCTCATTATTCGCAATTTCCCCATAAATGTTCTCATATCAACTTATCCTCCTCTTCAACTTCGTTACTGCATTTTGGTCTATCCCCGCTGTCTCATCATGCTGATGATGGCGTGCCAGACGAATCAATGCATCCCTTTATACAAGAAGCCTCACCCCCTTCCAGTTATATTGTTAAGCGCTTACATATTTGTTCTTGATTCGCAGTTATCTGGATAATACTTTCAATAAATAACATTCGCTAGCAATCCCCAAACCCCTCTGTCGAAATTCCGATTTTTGTAAAATATTTTCAGTGTTTAAACTCGTTTATACAAAAAAAAGATGCTGTTAGAACAGCACCTTTCGACATTTTATATAAGATAAAAAAACGGAATCGTTTCTTACCTGGCAAACCAGGCAGAGGTTCACTACATGGCTGGCACCTGTTTATTGCTGGCTACCATAAGCGTGAGTCTCCTGCCCTTTAACTCCCGGTCTGATGACAAAAAGGGAGCCCGCATCCGGTGTCTCTTTCAGACGTTCTTCCTTAATCCCTGTACGTGCCGTTGTAATGTATAACTCTTCGAGATCCGGTCCACCAAAACAGCAGGATGTTACCTGATCTGCAGGCACCTCGATCTGTTGCAACAGCTCAGACGTATCCGGGTTCCAGCGTGTGACTCTTCCTCCGCCCCAGTGGGCAACCCACAGCATACCCTCGCGATCAACTGTCATCCCGTCCGGAAAACCAAATTCCTCCGGTACGTTAATGACGCTTGTCCGATTCTGTATCGTACCTGCTACGAGATCAAAATCAAACCGGTCAATAGAACGTGTCGGGGTGTCAATGTAATACATGGTCTGCCGATCTGGACTCCAGCCCAGGCCATTGGATGTGGATACGCCTTGCACCACTGTGCGAACGGGTTGCCCTTGCTCCAAACAATACAGAGATCCGGCTTTGCTTTCATTATTCATGCTCATCGTGCCTGCCCAGAAGCGACCTTGCGCATCACATTTGCCATCATTAAAACGATTGGTATCCTTATTTTGTTCAGGGTCCTCAATGGCCTTCAGCTCACCCGTAAGCAAGTGATACGTATGGAATCCACTGCGCAAAGCAACCACAACTTCGTCACCACGATACGGAACAACAGCCCCGACATGTTCACCGACATCATAAGCCTGATCCTGCCTTGTAGCCGGATCATACACATGCACCTTGAAGCTTTCAATATCTACCCACAATAATCGATTGTTCTCCTCATCCCAGCTTGGACCTTCCCCCAGTAATGCCGGGGTTTGTACTGCTACAGTTACGTTGCTCATGCCATCACGTCCTTATTCAGATTTGACGCCGCCTGACCATTCGAATCCGATGGCATCCAAGAATGCTTTGGACAGTACCATATGACCTGTTGCATCCGGATGTACCCGGTCATAAGTCAGCACAGACGTATAGAAATGATCCCAAAATGGAGCAAATGCAGCCTGTGTATCCACATACACCGCATCATACTCACTCGCTACCCTGCGTACCGCTTCTCCGTAGATATCCATCGTTGCCCGCATGGGGTCTTCCGGATTGGCCTCAAGATAATAAGGCGTCATCAGTACCAGACCTTTCAGGTTGGGACGAACCGAAGCCACCAGTTCACGCAATGTGGATTCGTATTCTTCAAGAAACACATGTGATTCTGTTGACAATGGGTTGTCGAACTGACGCCATACATCATTAATGCCGATCATGATCGTCAGCCAGTCCGGTTTAAGGTCCAGCACATCACGATCCCAGCGCTGTTTCAGATCACGGATCGTATTTCCACCATTACCCACATTTTGGACACGCAACATCAATTCAGGATAGATAGACCTCAATAGTGCATAGACTTGTGAAACATAACCATGACCCAGACCTGAACTGCCTTCCCCTACAGGATGTTCCCGACCACAATCCGTAATCGAATCTCCGATAAACAAAAGCTTGTCGTTTTTTTGCAATTTCATCGTTATTTTCTCCTTCGCTTCAAAGCGCTAATATACGGAATACTCGATTAGTCAGGACTGTTCACTTGATACTAGCCAAAAAAATTACCAGCCTTGATTCTTGAGCCATGTGAGACACAGATCCGACCATACCCGAATCGTGTGGTTATCCTCAGCCAATCCAAGACCATGTGAACCTTTCTCAAAAACGTGCAAGTCATAGGGAATCTCATGCTCGCCCAATGCAAGTGCATAACGCAAGCTATTCTCCACAGGCACTGCCTGGTCATCGCTGGTATGCCAGATGAATGCTTCTGGAGCATCTGCTCTCACCTGTTGTTCCGCACTGAATGCCTTGATCTGCTCGGCAGACGCATTCGACCCAAGCAAATTTTCACGGGAACCGGCATGTCCATAAGACTCCATCGTAATGACCGGATAACATAGAATAACCCGGTCCGGGCGTGAACTTTGGCGTTCAATCCAATCCTCATGATCCGGCTGCCCCTCGTCGTACAGTGTTCCCAGTGTTGCTGTAAGATGTCCGCCTGCGGAGAAACCAAGTACCGCAATCTTGGAAGGATTGATGCCATACTGCTCGGCATGAGCACGAACATAACGTATGGCACGCTGACCATCTGTTATTGGTGCAGGATGCTGATGAGGTGCTACGCGATATTTCAGGACAAATGCGCTTATTCCCGCGCGATTCAACAGTTCGGCTATTGGAGCACCTTCATGATCCGCCAAAAATCCATAGCCACCACCTGGACATACAATGACAGCGCTCTCGGAACCGGGCTGAATAAATGGAATCAAATGTGGCATCTCGTCTTCATGTCCCTGGGCTGCATAAGGTGCAGCATGATCCCATAAGGGTATAGTTGTTGTCATCTTCAATCATCCTCTCTAAGTATAACGGATACACAGATCCGTTTAATCGTTTTCGAATCTCAGGAATCGATACCATCATAACGGCAATGACCCTAACGCATCAATACCTTCCTGGCATCACTTTTTATTCAATTGCGTACAGGTTAGTATAAATTCCGAAATTGTTCAGGAGTGACTCCCTCTATCCTGCGAAAGGTTGCTACAAAATGGCTAGCATCTCGAAACCCTACCCTTACTGCTGTTTCCCTGATCGTGGGTCTGTGGTCTGCGGTCATGATTTCCTTGGCTTTGCGAATACGTAGCAGAATGAAATAACTATAAGCGGTCATACCAAAGGATTGTTTAAACAAGGTGTTCAAATGTCTGGATGAGATCCCCGTGAGGTCAGCCATATGTTGGAGACCAATCTCGGGATTCGCATAATGCTGTTCCATGAATGCAATGAGCGGAGCGAGCCTCTCCACGGCATGTGAGATCGAAGAACGATTGCCCGTCATGCCATGTTTTTTGAGTAAAATCAGAAATCGGTATATATCCGCTGATGCTTCGAGTCCCGACAAATCCTGATCACTGCTGATCGAATCCAGCACTTCCTGACCGTAATTGTTGAACGTGCTGCCCGGCTCCCACTGATGGAACGCCGCTTCACCCAATCCAAGTGACTCCATGATTGCCGGACACTGCGAACCCCCAAATGTAATGTAAAATGTCTCCCACTCCCCCTGCGACCGCACATATTCATGTGGCTCATTAGGTGGCAGCAAAATACCGGATGCTTCCCCCAGTACTACCGTGGAACCTGCAAACCTGAATTCTCCGGCTCCTTTCACAGTCTGAAGCCAGTGGTAACACGGATACCCTACAGGTCTGGACACCTTCTCCTGATTGCCGTTATAACCAAGGCTCTCAATATAAAGGGGCAGCGGCTGATCACGTGATGTCATGAAATATCGTTGATGTCGGGGTGAGATAAACATGAGATACCTCCTTGAATACAAGTCATAATATACTTCCATATTCTTATATAGGCCATTACTTTTATTATATTTTAAAAGTCATATGTATCATATAATATAGGATTATTCTTATACAAGAGGTGAACACATTGATTAGCAGCAAACTACCCAAAATGTTCTACGGGGGCGATTATAACCCGGAACAGTGGGATCACGAAACCCACCTTGAAGACCTGCGCATGTTCCAATTGGCAGGCATTGATATCGCGACAATTAACGTATTTTCATGGGCACTGATTCAGCCTGATGAGGTTACTTATCAATTTGAAGAACTCGACCAGCTGATTAATCGTCTTTATGAGAGTGGCGTCTATATATGCCTTGCAACGAGCACCGCTGCTCACCCGGCTTGGATGGCGAAGAAATATCCGGATGTGCTTCGTGTGGATGCCGATGGACGCAAACGCAAATTCGGTGGACGGCATAATTCCTGTCCCAACAGCCCGACCTATCGTAAATACTCCGAGAAGATTGCGGATAAACTGGCCGAACGATACAAGGATCACCCTGCAGTTCTCGTATGGCACATCTCCAATGAATATGGCGGTGACTGTTACTGTGACAACTGTGAGAAAGCGTTCCGTGTGTATTTGAAAGAACGCTATCAGACTCTGGAACAGGTCAACAAAGCATGGAACACTAATTTCTGGGGACATACCTTCTACGATTGGGACGAGATTGTATTACCAAGCAACTTGAGCGAACACTGGGGTAACAATAATTCAACATTCCAGGGAATCTCGCTGGACTACTCCCGATTCAACTCCGACAGCATGTTGGATTGTTATCGCTTGGAATATGATGCGATCAAAAAACACATTCCGGACTCCGTCGTTACAACCAATTTGATGGGATTCTTCAAGCAACTGGACTATTTCAAATGGGCAAAATACATGGATATTGTCTCCTGGGACAGCTATCCCGGTCTCGCAACACCCGTCAGTTTCACAGCAATGGCCCATGATCTCATGCGGGGACTGAAGGATGGTCAACCCTTCATGCTTATGGAACAGACACCAAGTCAGCAGAACTGGCAGCCGTATAATTCATTGAAACGTCCTGGCGTCATGCGTCTATGGAGTTATCAGTCTGTTGCACATGGAGCCGACACCATCATGTTCTTCCAACTCCGCCGCTCCATCGGTGCCTGTGAGAAGTATCATGGTGCAGTTATTGAGCATGCCGGTCACGAGAATACACGTGTATTCCGCGAAGTTGCTGAGCTGGGCAAGGAGTTACAGATCCTTGGCGACACTACGCTGGATGCTACTGTTGAATCCAAAGTAGCGATTGTGTTCGATTGGGATAACTGGTGGGCCATCGAAAAATCTAGCGGACCTACGGTTGCCCTCAACTATGTGGATCAGATCCATAAATACTATGCAGCGTTCTTCCGCCGTAACATCCAGGTGGATATCGTCAGTGTGGATACGGATATTAGCAAATACGACATCGTTCTTGCCCCTGTCCTCTACATGGTCAAACCAGGATTTGCCGCCAAACTGGAGAAGTATGTTGCAGCAGGTGGAACATTCCTGACGACCTTCTTCAGCGGTATTGTCAATGAGAACGATCTCGTGACAACTGGTGGTTATCCGGGAGAACTCCGTAAGTTGCTCGGAATCTGGGTGGAAGAGATTGATGCCCTGCTGCCTGAGCAAAAGAACAGTATTGTCCTCAAAGAAGCCTACGGTGATCTTCAGGGAGAATATGGCTGTGGCATGCTGTGTGACCTGCTGCACAGTGAAGGAGCCGAAGTCATCGCCGAATATGGAGACGACTTTTATAAAGGCATGCCTGTTGTGACACGTAACACCTTTGGTCAAGGTGAAGCCTGGTACGTTGCATCCGACCCGGATGAACGTTTCCTGGATGGTTTGCTAGGACAGCTTGCAGCAACCAAGAATGTAGAGTCCCTGCTGGAGACACCAGAAGGTGTTGAAGTAAGCGCACGAACCAAAGACGGCAAACCCTACCTGTTCGTCATGAACCATAACGCTTCCACTCAATCCTATGATCTGGGTACAGCTAAGGCACATGATCTGCTCACTAATCGCGAGCTCTCGGGAAGTATTGAGATTGAAGCCCGCGGAGTGCAATTGCTCGAAATGAAATAAGCTAATTTGGTATGTTGGAATCATTGGAAGCACTCCTGCAATGAAAATACCGTGATACAAAGTGTCACATATTCTTTTCTTATATACTTGTTATTGTCTGCATTGAGGACATTGGTATAGATTTCAGACCTTTATCGTCTTCTTTCTGCCAAAAGCTGCTACTTCCCGTATCTGTCTACATCGGATACGGGTTTTTGGCATTATCTGTAGTGTTTTTGATAGAAGGAAATATCAGTATGCAAAGCGAATTGGACGAGAAACACATTTTAACGAAGCCCGCCGGAACTTGCTTGTGTGAACCATGCAGCTGATCAATTGCAGAATAAGGATACAGCTGAAATATTGGTGACACTCATGATGTCACTTATAGGCTGTTACAATAGAAATATAACTACGACATCACTTTCCGGCGGCGCAAAGATCGAAACGGAGTGGCTGACATGAACAGAACAAATCGGCTTGCCGCCATCGTTATGGCATTACAACATGGTCACGAAACGGCACACTCATTGGGCGAGAAATTTGAAGTTTCCCGTCGCACCATTCTCCGGGATATCCAGTCCCTCTCCGAGATGAATGTACCCATTATTGCCATTTCCGGGCCGGGGGGCGGCTTCAGACTTATGGAGGGGTACGTATTGCCCCCATTACAGTTGGACCCGGTAGAGGCAGCGACGCTCATATTTGCTCTTGAAGGCTTGGGCCGTTACGCGGATACGCCCTTTCACGAGAAACGCTGGACACTAATGAACAAAGTTAAGGCTATCATTCCAGATGATATCATGGCCCGAATGGATCCCATGCTCAAACAACTGAATCATCACATCCCAGACCGCAATTACATCCTGCATCATCTCGACCCGCTGCTAGCCTGCATACCTGAACAAGGATGGCTTAGTGTGCTGTATCGCTCCGCATCTCGTGAGAGATGGCTACATATCTGTCCTACACGGGTCTATGCTTCCTCCGGCTTCTGGTACTGTGAAGCGTATTCTGTGGAACACGGTGAACCACGTCTGTTCCGGGTCGACCGAATTATCGATGTCAAGGCGATCGAGCCACAGGAAGCACAGGAACTGAACGAACAGGCACAGCAACAACGGAGCAAGCCGCAACCTCCAGAACAGCCGTCCACCCTGGTTAAGGTGCAACTAAGTTATCGGGGAATGATTGAAGCTGAACAGGACGAGCATATTGGTGAAAAGATGACTGAAATTGCCCCGGATCTCTGGGAATTATCATTCCTTTGTCCACCAGGGGAATGGGACTGGGCCGTACGATTCTTTTACCGATTGGGACGTGAAGCCGAAGTGATCGAACCCCTCAAACTTCGCAACGAGATTCGTCTGCATGCCGAGGAAGTGAGCCGGAAATACCTTGCTTCAACCAAGTCGTAGCCTGACTACACACGAAAAGGAGCCTGCTGATATCATGACATATGAACCTGTTGTAACGTACGAAGAAGCAGTACAGCGAATCCAGTCTATTGGACTGCTCCCACTGGCCCCTCTATTTGCCGAATATCCTTCACTGTCATCATTAACACCCAAAGAACATTGGCACAAGGATGATGAATTGGATCCCTGGTTATGGCGTTCACGCCTGGCTGAAGAGGGCATTGCTGCATATGGAAAGTTCGTCAAAAAGAAAGCGCTTCTCGTCTCGCGCGAATACTTCCCTTGGGTACACCGACTACTTGCCGACTCCAGAACCATTGAGGAACAGTATGAAGCGGGTCTACTATCACGAGAAGCATCCAAACTATATTCTTTGATTGAAGAACAGGAAGGCATCGATGGACGCGCCTTGCGATCACAGGCCGGTTATGGAGCAAAAGAGGACAAGAAGACATTTGACCGCGGTCTTCTGGACCTTCAGGGCTGCGCAGCCATTGTGATTAGTGGAACCAAAGAAAAAGAAGGTCTCGCAGAAGGTAAAGTCGCTTGGAACAGCTCTGCATATGAGACTGCTGGTCAATGGATGAAACGTCATGGCATTGAGCCATTTGAAGGCAGCGTCGCAGAAGCGCGTGAACTGCTGGTTGCCCAGCTGCAGCAACATGCTTCGCCAGTCGCATTATCAAGCATCGCGAAAGCACTTGGCATCCCTGGAATCTAAAAAAAGCCAATCCCGGTTGCCACAGATGCAACCGGGATTGGCTGTGTTCCACGATATGATGTATCCATGACGATAACGACATCCACCCATACTGGCTTTAGAGAATCACACCATCCTTGAATATGGCAATCTCCCGGAATCCATGCTGCTCACTGAGTGTATGTGACCGTCCTGAAGCAATATCAATCAGCTGGCTGAACATCTGTACTTTTACCTCATCCATCGTCCGCCCCTCCAACAACTGGCCAGCATTGAAGTCAATCCAGTGTTTTTTGCGATTCGCAAGATCGGATTGGGTCGCGATCTTAACGGTAGGCACCGGGCCTCCAAATGGAGTTCCACGTCCTGTTGTGAAGAGTACTATATGTGCACCAGCCGCAGATAAGGCTGTAACAGACACCAGATCATTACCGGGTGCTTCCACAATGTTGAGACCGGTTTGAGTCACCCGTTTGCCATAACGCAGAACGTCGACTACCGAAGAACGTCCTCCCTTTTGCGTACATCCAAGTGACTTTTCCTCCAGCGTTGTGATGCCTCCAGCCTTGTTACCAGGTGAAGGATTCTCATAAATGTTCTGGCCATGGTTCACAAAATATTGTTTGAAGCCATTCACCAAGTCCACCAAATCTTGAAATACCTGCTCATTGGCAGCCCGATTCATTAAGATCGTCTCTGCACCAAACATCTCAGGGACTTCGGTCAGAATGGCCGTTCCCCCGGCAGCAACCAGCATATCCGCAACCGAACCAACCAGCGGATTGGCTGTAATGCCGGATAACCCATCGGAGCCGCCACATTTCAAACCAATTTTGAGTTTGCTAAGCGGAAGCGGCTGACGTTGTTCATGTTCAGCGATCTCCACAAGTTCTTCCATCAGTCGAAGCCCTTCCTCAAGCTCGTCATCCGTTTCCTGTGCTTTGAGAAACCGTACTTTGCCTCGATATTCCGGAGCAATACATTCACGGAACTCGTCTACCTGATTGTTCTCACAGCCCAGACCGATAACGAGAACGCCCCCTGCATTCGGATGTTCCACCAAGGAGGCTAGCAGCTGTTGTGTATACTTCAGATCATCGCCAAGCTGTGAACACCCGAATGGATGTGGAAAGTGAAACACACCATCTACCCGGCTTCCAAACTGGGATTGACCCATACGTGCCAAAGCTTCACACACTTTATTGATACATCCAACCGTATTCACAATCCAGATCTCATTACGGATACCTGCTTCACCATTGGGACGCAAATATCCATCAAATGAACGCAGATGTTCCGGCGGCATGTCCGTCTGTATCTGGGCTCCCGGTTGATATTCATATTCAAGCAATCCGTGCAGACCCGTCTTCAGGTTGTGACTATGAATCCAGCTTCCCTGCTCAATCTGCTCCTTGGCAATCCCGATGGAGAAACCATACTTCAACACATCATCACCCTGTGCCAGGGTATGCGCAGCAATCTTATGCCCCTTTGGCACGTCATCCAGCAGTGTAAAGGAAACACCGTCCGGCAGTGTAATACGTTCTCCTTTGGTAAAATCCCGCAGAGCTATAATGACATCATCCTGTGGTTGAATGGCAATCCAGTCATTGATTGTACTTGTTGTGTTCATTTCCCTTCACCTTCCAACAAACCGATTTCACGAACAACTGCTGCACGCAGCCCTTCTCTTGCATCCAGATTTTCGCCCCAGATCAGGGTATCCGACAACACAGCCGCTACCCGGTTATCCAGTTGCTTCTGATCCCTGTTAAGCGTGTCATAACCGTCCCAAAGAGTAGCCAAAGCAGCCAGAACATCCGGGTCATCCCGCAGCAGTACGGATTCCCTATTCAGTCGTTGTCCCTTGTAGCCTTCAGGTGTGTTTACAGGACGATAGAGACACAATAATCCGGCAAATCCCTGGATTAAACGTTCTGGCCAGCTTCCCTGATTTTGCTCGTAGGCCAGAAGTGTAGGCAGCACACGAACTTTGAATTTTCCGATCGTATTTAATGCAATATCCTGCAATTTGTGATCAATATACGGGTTAAGAAAACGTTCGAATACTTCTTCCGCATACTGGTCCAGTTGATGATCGGGCATATCCAGAGCAGGGACGATCTCCTGATGCACAGCTTCCCTGATCCATGTGCCAAAATGTGGATCTTCCATCGTTTCTCTCACATGCTGCTTGCCTTGCAGAATGCCGAGGGATGACATCAAGGTATGTGCCCCATTCAAAATACGAACTTTGCGTACCTGAAAAGGCTTCAGATCTTTCACCCAATGTACATTGAGACCTGCCTGCTTGAGAGGAAGTTTTTTGTCCAATGATTCATCACCCTGAATGGCCCAGAAATGATACGGCTCTGCCGTATTAATCAACTGGTCCTCATAACCCCAGCGATTCGTCAGGGAGTCGGCTTCGTCCTGGGTCGGCGCACCTGTGACAATTCGATCTACCAGATTGTTCAAGAAGTCATTATGGTTCTCGATCCATGAGCGGAAGCCGTCTGAATACCCATAATCCTCACTGTGCCGGAGGACACAACTGCGCAGCACATCACCATTGCCTTCAAGCAGCTCGCATGGCAGATGAATCAAACCTCTGGATGGGTCACCATCAAATTTCAAGTACCGCTGATGCAGGAAAACCGTTAATTTCCCCGGAAATGATTGAACGGGTTCACCCTCGATATAGTCTGCATACGTATATTTCAATCCTGATTCGGTTGTATTGGAGATGACAAACTCAAGTGAAGGCAGTTCCGCCAAATTCAGAAAAGCCTCCCATTCTTCATATGGATTGATACACTGTGAGAAGATGGAGATCAACTCTGTCCGCTCAACCGGCTTCCCTTGAGACAGTCCACGTGTAATCATCGTATATAAGCCATCCTGATCGCGAATCTGCTCCAGCTTGGCCTTGCCTCCTGGCCGTGGTTGGGTAACAGCTACACTTCCATGAAATTTGCCTTGTCTGGCACTCTCATGAAGCATCCAGTCTGCAAATCCCCGTAAGAAATTACCTTCTCCGATCTGCAAAACCTTCACGGGACGCTCCATAATCTCCTTGCACTTGCGCTGACCATCGCTCCCCAGTAAATTCAGCTTTAACCTTGGCCGTTTCGTGCTTGCCGACATGGACACTCACCTCATCGATTATTTGTACTGTCGGAATGCAGCGCAGAGGCTCTGCACCCTTTTATTGTAAACGCTTTAAATTCATTGTATCATCAATAAAAGGAAATTAAATTGCTTATTTTGCGGTAAATATACTCTCTCATGACCAGGTATACCATCTCGTTGAAGACGATCGTATGGAAAGGAGTCTTTATGGAACGTTCACCTGTTCGTACGACCATTCAAGCAGAATCAGGTATCCCCTTTCGCTTGGTGTATAGTGACACAAAATCCCCCCAGAACGAATTGCCGGATCACCTTCACGACTGGCATGAAATTATCTATGTATATCGAGGTCAGGGAAGCATTTTTATTGATACGGGTCTTGAGAATATGCAGGAAGGAGATCTGTTTATCATTCCGGGCAGCACGGTTCACCGAGCCTTGCCGGATGCAGGCAATCCTGTCACATCTTCCGCATTGTTCTTCAGCCCGGGATTGCTGGCATCCACCGCCGGAGGCGCTGCTTCTTCCTTGCTGAGTCTGTTTGAACGTTGTCGTAGACAACGCGTGTATAAGAGACATCTGAACACAGAGGAGCAATCTCAGGTGGCCGCCCTTATTGATGACATTCAGGCCGAATTTCAGCTCGGTCATCACCTAAGCGCACATGCGGCCCTGTTAAGGCTGCAACTGTTGCTCATTTTTCTGGAACGTCTGGAAGCTGCGGGACCTGCGAATCCGGGTAAAACCGCTCCGGGTCCCTCATGGCTCTCTTCTACGATCTCTCATATTGAAGATAACCTTCGGAATGGCCTTTCCCTGCATGAACTGGCTCAGTATGCCGCGGTATCCCCTGCCCATTTCAGTCGTGCCTTCAAACGATACACGGGCATGACTCTGACAGATTACGCATTAGCGCGAAGGGTCATTATGGCAAAAGAGCATCTGGTGCAAGGGGATGAGACGATGGCCGCCGTAGCTGATGCTTGCGGGTTTGACAGTCTGCCCCATTTTTATCGTCAATTCAAAAAATTAACCGGCACTACACCTGCAGCCTACCGCAGAACCATGAACAGTTCTCGTTAAAATAGAAACCGTCTGGGCACGTCAAGGGAAAGTGACGCAGCAGGGGGCGAAAAGGCGGTAAAAGATGCACTTCAGCGAGTTTTGAGGCACGCCCTAATCATATATATCCACATATTCTTCCATATGGCAGATGTGGTATGATAATCTGGATTATTACTTGTCGGAAACATTGCATTCCGTTGTCAGAGGAGCTTAACATTTCATGTTAAACGAATTAAATCGCAGGAATATCGGCATCTTCGCCCATGTAGATGCGGGGAAAACAACCACTACCGAGCATATGTTATACGAAAGTGGTGTCGTCCGCAGTCCCGGACGCGTGGATGACGGAACAACAGCCACAGACTCGCTGGACATTGAGAAAGAACGTGGCATATCCGTTCAAGCAGCTATGACCTCTCTGATCTGGAAGAATACCATCATTGACCTCATTGATACGCCTGGGCATATTGACTTCAGCTCCGAAGTAGAGCGAACGCTGCGCGTGATGGATGGCGCTATCCTGATTCTGTCAGCAGTGGAGGGAATTCAGTCGCAGAGCGAAGCCATCTGGCATGCCCTTCGATCACTTCGCATCCCTACCGTTATCTATATTAATAAAATGGATCGGATTGGCGCATCTGCCTCAGTGGTCATGGAGCAGATTCGTTCCAGCCTGTCCCCTTTCGCATGCGAAATCCAAACATGCCATATCCATGAAGATTCATTTCTTGGCATCGACTCCCTATGGAATCCGAATCCAGATTCTCTGTCAGATGGCACACCATCCATTCCGGGTCTGGTCGAGATACTAGCCGAGCTGGACGAAGAGGTCATGGAAGCCTACATTCAGGAGACTCCGTTATCCCAAATGGATCTATATGAAGCATTTCTGCGACATGTGCATCAGGGTGAGATGTTCCCTGTGTGTTATGGTGCTTCCGGCAAAGGAATCGGCGTCACGGCATTGCTGGATGCGGTCCTTGCCTTTCTGCCTCCCCCTGCACAGCCTGTGGACTCTCCCGTATCCGGTGTTGTGTTCAAAATTGAACGCGACCGCACGATGGGACGCACAGCCTATGTCCGCATGTACGGTGGTAGCCTGCACAATCGGGATACCATTCATAATTCGACGCGGGAGCTTGAAGAAAAAGTCACTCAGATCCGCCGCATGGACGGACGGAAATGGTCGGATACCGGTTCCGTTTACGCAGGGCAGATTGCTGCACTCTACGGACTGAGCGACACGCATGTGGGTGACATTATTGGTAGTCCCGAGGGTGTCCCTCCTCTGCCACAGATGGCTGTGCCATTGTTGACGGTGCAAGTACATGGCAAAGACCCGGCACGTTACCCTGATCTTGTGGCAGCATTGCAGGAGTTGACGGATGAAGATCCCTTGCTCGACCTGCAATGGTTGCCAGAGGAACGCGAATTGCATCTCAAGGTCATGGGAGCCATCCAGCTTGAGATTTTATCCAGCTTGTTACTGAGTCGTTTCGGACTGGATGTCGTTTTCGATTCGCCATCCGTCATCTACAAGGAGACCCCACGTGCAGCAGGAGAAGGTTACATTGCCTATACGATGCCAAAGCCCTGCTGGGCCATCCTCCGTTTCAGGATCGAACCTTTGCCACGTGGAAGCGGTCTGATCTATACCTCGACCGTAAGGGCCGATCACCTGCTGGTACGTTATCAGAATGAAGTTGAACGACGAATTCCCGAAGCCTTGTCTCAAGGCATGCTCGGTTGGGAAGTCACCGATCTGCGTATCACGCTGGTGGAAGGGGAACATCATGTCTGGCATACCCACCCGCTTGATTTTGTCGTAGCCACACCGATGGGAATCATGGATGGATTGGCAAGAACTGGTACCATGTTGCTGGAACCCCTTCTTCAGTTCAGGCTGACGGTCCCGGAGGAATACGGTGGCAAGGCCCTCAGCGATCTGGTACATATGCGGGCAACCTTCGAAGCTCCCGTCATCGGTGGTGGACGTTGTATTATTGAAGGGCTCATGCCCCTGGCAACCTCAATGGATTATCCGGTGAAGCTGCGTTCAGAGACTGGCGGCCGCGGGGTACTCACGACTTCGTTTGCCGGATACCAGGATTGTCCTGCGAATGTGACTCATACTCGCAAACGGAGAGGGGTTAATCCGCTGGATCAATCGAAGTATATTTTAAGTGTACGAAACGCGATTACATCATAAATGGAGTTGACCTTGTGCTTATTAAATTTCTTATCTTTGGCCTTTTATGGCGGATTGTAGGTAATCCGTTCATTGCCATCCTCATTTTACTCGTTATATTGTATTTCTTAGATCGTCGTTACGTTGGGGTGTTCCCAAGCTTCACGAAACCTCTCAAGCGTATGCGTAACATCTCCCGGCTTCGGCAACAGCTTGTCATGAGTCCCAATGAAGTTTCATCCAAGCTGGAACTCGCTCGCCTGTTAATTGAGCGCAAGCGTTACAATGAGGCACATGCCTTATTGCTTGAACTGGAGCGCCCATACGAACAATCGGCTGAGTACTGGGAGGCATTAGGGACGACTGAGCTTCATTTGGGCAACATCGAAAAAGGCGAACGTCATATTTTGCAAGCCCTCGAGATCAACCCCAGAGTCAAGTACGGACGCCCGTACCTAACCCTTGCTGGAGCCTTCAAAGATACTCATGAGGACAAAGCGCTGGATTATGTGCATCAGTTTCAGGAGATTCATTCCTCTTCCAGTGAAGCTTATTATCTGCTCGGCTCGGTTCACCGTTCCCTTGGGCGCAATGCTGATGCGAAACAGGCTTACGAGCAATCGTTGAACGTTTATCGTTCGTTGCCCAAATACAAAAAACGTCAGGAGCGCCGCTGGGCTGTCCGCAGTTGGTTCCGCAAGCGTGGATTATAATATCATCCGCTATACGCTGTAATCTTCATATATCACTCTTATAACCAATAAAAGTGCACTGATCTCTGCCCTCGTATGAGCAGAACCAGTGCACTTTATTCTTAACAACGATATTAATACACTAATATCTCACGCAGTCGTTCTTCATGAAGACGCATCCAGTCGATCTGCTGTTTGAGCTTCACAATCTGCTCCACAGCCACTTCCGGCTCATCTGTCCCCTCGAACATCCGACTGATGAAATGCATGACCACATCCAGACTACGTAGCAGAATCAATCGCGGTATCGCTAACAGCTCTTCTGGTTCCAGGCTGACGTGTTCCCGAAATCCCTCAATCAAGCCCTCTTGTGCCTGCCACATCCAATCTTCACTCTTGTCCATAGTCAGAAGATCAGACATCGGAACAGCCAATTCCATTACCCGCAGATCCCTTGTGGCAAATTCAAAATCCAATATGGCACAGATTTCACCCTGCTGATCTGCCAATACATTCGAGGCATTCACGTCCCCATGAACCAATTGATGCGGCAGATGTTCCATTCCCCGCAGGGCTTCAAACAGATCTGGCAGCGCATCTCTCAGTTGCTTCAGCTCATTCGCACATGCGGCCAATTGCTCCGGCGGCGATGTGCATAGCTGTAATAATCGTTCTGGTGAACAGAGCGGATACGCATCCTGAATTCGATAGTACGGTGGATACACAGGTTCAAATGGTATATCCAGCGTAGCCATAACAGAAGACAGGGCCCCTGCCGCTTTGCCTAGCCCAAACAATTGATCTGGCGTATGCCAGATCGGATTGACACCTTCCCGATAATGAAACAGAGTCGCAATTTTGGTATGACCTGTGAGGGTATCTTTTACAGCAAGGAATGTACCTCCCTCACCAGATAACCGTCTTACAGGTGAAGGCGTATCAAGCTTAAAGTTCGAACGTTGGAGGGCTGCCAGCACCTCATGTTCAAAGGCGATTTTCATCGGATCATTATGTGTTTCATATTGTCTCAGTACGTAACTAGTCCCGTCTACATGGAGCATGTAGGTAGAATTATTCATCCCACCCTTTCCACGCTCACCTTTCCAGTCCGATGTGAAACCATATAAGGCCAACACTTCGGATATACGTTGCTGCTCTGAATAATGGAGGGAACCGGAATCGATGTTTTGCACCAAATATTAACCCCTTTATCTCACAAAATGGAACTGTCATCTATTTATCTTAAAGGAACTCCATCGCATGGTCTAGTTCTGTTCCAAAGTGATCAAGAGAATGGGTAGTATCCGGTTCGATTAAGCTGCTCTGCAATGACACGATATCCTCTTGCATTGGGATGTACTCTGTCCCAGAACAACAGTTCACGCTCACGACCTTCAAACCTGTCATAGACCTGAGCACATGCATAGTTGCCCGATCCGGCTCCATTCAAAAACGAATTATATTGGTGCACCCAGTACGCAGCTTCCGTCGCTTGTGGATATGGGTTGTACAATCCGATGGATCGGACCATATACTCACTGTTACCCTTTAACTGCCGAATGTGCCGCATGATCTGGGATACATTACTGCGGGTTTCTCCGAGCACCTGTGTCATTTTGCTGGCATTTGGAATGCCATTACTTGCTTTAAACGTCCGAATCAGATCATTCCCGCCAATGGATATGGTAATGATATCCGCTTCACGGAGCGATTTCCGCACTCGGGGATGCGAAGAGATCATCTGTAACATTTCCCCCGACGTCAGTCCATTGACGCCCATGTTTTCCATGGATACAAACGTACGAACATTCATTTCTGCCATTCGCCGATATAAAGGAACAAAGCCGGTGCCCAGCAACGCTCCTGTACCTACCGTTAATGAATCGCCTATAGCCACATATCGATATACCATCCCGCCCGCTCCTCTCTGCTGTGATTTCTCTGAACAATTATGAACTGCTCTATATCTTATGATGAGCGGGAAGACAAGGCGCGGGATGGTGTCCTTAGGCATGCACCTTTCTTTTGCACAAGACCGTGGTTCTTCTGTTGAGGTAAAAAAAAGAAAAGCCCTGCCGCATAACGCGGCAGAGCCTAATCCATTGCAATGCATCACATGCCTATGGTCCGATCCGAATCAGCGGAATCTGTCTGTTCCTTGTTAGGGAACGGCCACCAGTTAGCACGGCCAAAGATCTTCACCATCACTGGTACGAAGAATGGCAGGAACAGCAGAGAGTACAAGATCAGTCCGCTAAGGACTACTGTGGCAATCTGCATCATCGAGAGAACACCGGATGGATACATGGCAGCAAATGTACCGCTCAGGATGACCGCTGCAGAGAGGATAACGGTCCCCATGTTCTTCATTGCGTACAACATAGCATCCTGTACTTTCATGCCTTTGTTCTCATTGAAACGGTCCATCAGGAAGATGCTATAATCCACACCGAGTGCAATCAGCATGACAAATCCGAAGAACGGAGTAACCCAGCTGATGCCCGCGAATCCGAGGATATTAACAAAGATCACTTCGGTTAACGCCATCGATGTGAAATAAGCCAGTAATAAGGAAACGATCAGATATAATGGCATAATGACCGAGCGAAGCAGCACGACCAGAATAATAAATGTGCCCGCTAGCATCAGCATTACAGTACGTGTATAGTCGTTATTCGAGATCTCCTGCAGATCTGCAAACGTACTGGTAACTCCGCCTATGGCGATGTCTGCTTTTTCAAGCGTACTGCCTTGTACCGCGCGATGTACTGCCGCCTCAATGTCAGGAACACGATCAATGGCTTCTGTTCCGTATGGATTTTCGGCGAAAATAACATCAATCGTCATCGTTTTCCGATCTTCGGACAGATACGTATCAAATACCTGTGTGAAGTCTTTGTTGTTCAGTGCTTCTTCAGGAACGTACCAGCCTGCCAGATCCGAATCAGGTGAATTCTGCAGTTGTGTCAGATAATCCTGTGCCGAATCCAATCCTCCCGAAACTTGCTTGATGCCATCGACACTCTGGTTCAGTCCATCTGTCAGTTGTGTCAGTTGACCACTCAGATCCGAGAAGCCTTGCTGAATTTTCTCCTGTCCACCCTGAAGCTGACCAAGTCCATCCTGGATGGAAGGAATTTCGCTAATCACTTTACCCTGACCATCCGCAGCCTGTTTGAGACCGAATTGCAACTGAACAATTCCCGTTACAATTTGACCCAGGCCATCGGCAAGCGCCTTTTGTCCGGCTGCTGCGGAGGCAAATCCTTCATTGGCCTGATTAATTCCAGCAGCGGCTTCCCCGAGTTTGGTCTTAATTTGACCCAAACCTTGAGCTAGCTGCGCTGTACCAGAACCTGTTTCACCAATCGTACCTTTGATACGCTGGTAATCAGCATCTTGCTGCAATTCAGGATAACGCTCTTCAAGTGCTGTGAAGGATTCGGAGAGACTGGTCAAAGCCGTTGAAACCCCGTTCAGCTGTTGTTCCAGTTCGCGGGTTCCATCCCCTAGTGCAGCGACCCCTGCTCCCGCCTGACGATAGGCTTCAAGCAACTGATTGTTCGCCTTCGCAAGTTGATCTGCACTTGTTTTGGCTTGCTGGAGCCCTGCTTTCAGATCCCCTGCACCTGCAGAACCATCTCGAATGCCCTTTTCAATCTGCCCAAGTCCCTGACTTAGCTGCGTGATACCCGATTGCAACTGGGTGGTCCCTTTGGTAAGTTCACCTGCTCCATCAGCAGCTTCTTTTAATTGTGGTTCATTTTTACTTAGCTGACTGCTGGCTTCACTCAGGCCATCACGGATTTTGTCCAGGCCCGTCTTGCCTTCACCCAGTCCATCCGATAATGTTCCCACTTGCTGTGTAACTTCAAAATCTTTAATCTCATCACCCGTAGGTCGTGTCATACTGCGGACACCAGAGACTCCGGCTACTTTCTCTACTTCCCGGCTAATTTTCTCGGCAACGGCCATATACTTCGCATTATCCATCGCTTCATCATTCTGAATAACGATCTGACCCGGCAGCGATTCACCCGGACCGAAGCTGTCAGAGATAATGTTGAATGCTTTTACGGAATCATATTTCTCACCAATCTCATCGAGACTGTTGAACGACAATTTACCATCGTAGGTTGCCAGAAGAGGCACACAGACTGCTGCAACGATGAGCAGCGCAGCCCATGGACGTTTTAGTGAAAAGCGACCAGCTGCACCATAGATCTTGCTCTCGGCATGTTCAAGTGAACCCTTCGACGGCCAGAACAGCTTCTTGCCCAGCACCGCCATGAAGAATGGTACGATGGTCACCAAGGCGAGCATCATCACAGCAATACCTACAGCTACGGCAACCGCAGAACGGTACAACATAAACTGGGCAAAGCCGATGGCAATGAATCCAACCAGCACGGCAAGAGCCGAGAAGAGTACCGTTTTACCCGCAGTACGATAGGTGGCAATGATGGCATCCCACGTATTCTCATGATGAGCCAGTTCTTCCTTGAACCGACTGATTAACAGGATACAGTAATCCGTACCAATCCCGAACATGACTGCGACCATAAAGATCTGTGTAAACGTGGATATCGGGAAGTCGACTCCATCCACGAGGAATGCAACAATCTGTTGCGATACAATGTAACTGATCCCCACCGTCAGCAGCGGTACAAACGGAGCTACAAACGAACGGAAGACCAGGAACAGAATGAGTAAAATAAAGACAACTGTAATATATTCCGATTTCTTGAGCCCCTCTTGGGAACTTTCAATGGTATCCTCGTCAATCAGACCTTTACCGGTTATGTAGTGCTCCACATTGACGGACTTCAATGCTTTATTCAGGTCTTCCCGCATTTCCTTGACCGTACGATCTCCCTGATCAATGGATAGCGACGTTAGAATGGTTTTGCCGTCAGCTGAGATCATCTTCTCGGACAATTCAGGCTGAGAGAAGGGTTCCAGAATGGACAGAATGCCCAGCTTCTCCTTATCGGCCTCCAAGTTCTTAATGGCCTGCTCTGCCTCTTGTGTACCCGTGGTACCCAGACCATCCGGGTTATAAAACACAAGAGCGATCTGGCTACCTTGTTGCTCTCCTTTTTGTGCTGCAGCTTCATTCAAAATCGCTGCTGCCTGGGTGGAAGAGTACCCTTCCGGAACCGAAAACTGCCCCTTCTCCCGAATCAGTTCACTCATGTTAGGGGCAGTAAACATCAATACGGCAGCTACAGCAACCCAGAGCCCCATTAACCACCATCGTGCTTTCAATATTGCTCTCATTCGTTCTCCTGTCCTCCTTCATGCGTTAGCAAAGCTGCAAGCTTCTCAAAAGATTCAATGAAATTACGAACCTCTTCCGGTTTAAAATGAACCAGATACGGCTCCAGAATCTGCTGTATTTCCTGTTCTGTTTCCCTGTATACCTGTCGTCCGGTATCCGTCAGTGTCAGATATACAACGCGGCGGTCGCGTTCATCCCCTGCCCGATGGACCAAATCGCGATCTACCAGCTTATTGACCAAAGCGGTAATGCTGCTCTTACCTATGCACAGAAGCTCTGCCAGATCAGAGGGTGTGCAGGAAGGTTTCTCTTCAATCAGACGAAGTGCGCAGAACTGATCGGTTGTTATGGTCTGCCCCACTTGTTCGCGTATCCGCGTATCGAACCGCTTGTTTACCAGAAACGAAGCATCCAAATAGCGGTTTACCAAACTTTTTGCATCGGGTGTGTTCATTCTTCATTCTCCTTTCCCGAATCCATATAGTTCACTTAACGAACTATTCTTCTGTGAAACTATTCTATAATGAAACAACTTTACAAAGCAATACTTTTTTCCTGCTTTTATGATGAAAACGAAAAAAACAGGACGTCCGACTCAGCTCATTGCCAAATCCAACATCCTGTAATGTTTATGCTCCATATATTTCATAAAGTAGTAAAATGACGCTGCGTTACTCTGCGTCTGTATCTTCCTCTTTTTCAAGCACACAACGGAACCGCTCCACCCCTGGGTACAATTCACCCAGACTATATACGACGAACCCCGTATTCCGATAAAACTCGACGGCTTCCAGATCGGTCTCAGCGATCAGTCTATCGGGATTGTATGTTGCCAACAGTTGTGAGATCATACCACGTCCATAATTTTTAAAGCGGTTTTCAGGCAAAACCGAGATATGATGAATGGTAACCTCACTTGTTCCTGTCTTCTCATATCCAATCAGACCGACCAATTGTCCCTCATCTTCGTAACCGGCCATTTGCAGTTCGTCTTTCTCTACATATTGTTGCAACGCACGATTCAAGTGATCCGGATCAGGAAAGACCGAGTAAGACAACAGTTCCTGCACTTCCGGCTCCTGTATGCGTGATTTCAGATTAATTAACACCTTGATTCCTCCTATACCTTGCTTGTTTCCGTTATCGTATTGTAGTCGTTAGCCTCTAAAAGTTCAAGTCGTGTGCCGATTCAGCTCGCATTGAAGCACAGTTGAGATGTCGTCTGGTACCTTGATCACCGCCATATGATATGCATCCAACAATGCACCTCCAACTGCTGGCAGATGGCTAGTCATGTATTGAATTGTTTTTCCATTGGGTTGATAGGCAGCATCCAGCCCTTTCTGAACAGCCTCCACCATATATGGTGAACTCAGACAACTTCCGGTAAGATTCAAGGACACTGTTGGATAATCAAAACAGGATGCAAGCATCAAAATGCCCACAACGGCCGTGTCAGCAGCCGAGTCACATACCCTAACTGCGAGGGGAATATTTCGGGAAGCAGCTTCAGTCACCATAGACGCCATCTGACCAAATTTCCGGTTGGTCGCCTGTTTATTTTCGGCAAAACCGGCTACCCCCAGCGCAGCGAGCTCTCGAATTGAGGTAACATTCCAATATTGCAACACCTGCTCCATCCAAGCTTGGTCCTGCGACTCATAACGTCCTGCCAGAATGGAATGCACCGTGTCGTAAGCCAAAAAACGTGCTGCTGTCGGCGCATAATGACCGAACTGATCATTGCGGAGCCAAGCTCCCTGTTCCGTTCTGCCAAGGATTAAAGATCCCGTCCCTCCAATAGCGACAATACCTGGCTCACCGTTGAAGGCCGCTGTATGTGCGATGTGCGTATCGTTTACTGCACTGATCCTGCCTGTAATCCCCGTACGAGCGAGTAATCCCTCAGCCCAAACCGTATCTTCAGGCTGATTCAAGCCTGCCATCCCTGCCTGAATGGAGGCGATCTGACTCGGCTTGAGCCCAGCCTGAGTTATGGCTTCAGCGATACCCTCCAGCACATTTTGCTCAGCATTGGTATCGTGATAACGGTTGCAACCACTCTTTTGCACATAGGATAAAAGCTCCCCGTTCTGATCTGCGACAGCCACACGCGTATGGCTGCCTCCTCCATCCATCCCTATTACATATGTATTCATCCTTGACTATCTCCCTTCAGACTACACATTAAGAGTGCCGGTTCCATTGTCAGGTCCCGGCAGAGAGTTTATTGCTTTTGTACAGCGAAACGAAGCAGTTCACAGCGAAACTGTGTTGGTTCATCATACTTTTCCTCTTCAATCGTCTGTGTGACATGTTCCTGAAGCAGAATATTCCAGCCTTTGTAGGCATCCTCCAGCAAAGCGATCGCTTCAACTGTCGACAAGTTCAGTTCAATTAATGGTTCAATCTCCCGGCCTGTATTCATTTCTTTTTCCTCCACATTGGTGCTTATCGTAATACAATGAATGCCCCCTGTACGAGTTCCCGCTTGTAATCGGTCTATCGCTTCCATGAAGGCTTGCTTATTTGAGACATGTTCCAGACAAGAACAAGCAGCCACATAGTCAAAATAATCCTTCTCAATCTTAAAATGTTCAACATCTGCTTTCACTGCCTGCACGAGATGATCAACCTGATATTCTTTCGCATACTTGCGTAGTCCATCTACTGCCTCATCCAGTAAATCCACACCGATGACTTCACTGTTGGTCTGGGCAAGACGCTGTGCAATCGGTATCGTATGTCTCCCGACTCCGCATCCAAGATCAAGAACACGCAGTTCCTCCTTGTGTGCAAGTAGACGTTCCAGCATATCCATAACCATAGGCATGGGCCTCGACATCCAGGTACCAGAGGCGAATAATTCATTATTCTGATAGAAATTGGAATGATAACCTGCCTCTGCTTTTCGCGCAGCCTCAAATTGTTCGTTTCCCATCAAGATACCCCCATCAATTAGAAAATGATTTGCATCTTCTACTTAATACCCAGATTGCCACAAAAAAATCAATTAAAAGCAGGCGACAGATTCTTTTTCATAAAGGATTCCAGTGCCGCCTCATATCCGGTGCGATCGACTTGAAACGCTGTGCCATGACCCGCACGGGGGACGGTCAGCAATTCCTTTTTGGTTGGGCAAGCTTCATACAACCTGTACACCATTTCCGTTGGTACAAATGTATCAGCCTCACCGTGGATGAACAGCACGGGAACGTTAACTTTGGCAAGCTGCTTAAGCGCCGAAGCCTCTCTAAAGGAATACCCTGCTTTCCACCGGGAGATCAGACTTGTGACAGGTATGAACGGAAATGAAGGAAGTTTGTATAATTGCTTCAACTGGAACGTCAGTTCTTCTTCTACGGATGTGTACGCACAATCAGAGACAATCGCTTTAACTTGGCTTGGCAGAGCTTCACCACCAGTCATCAGTACGGTTGCTCCTCCCATGGATATGCCGTGCAATATGATTTCCCCTTGTGTACCCCCCTTTTCCAGAACCCAGTTGGTCCACTGGACATAATCCTTCCGATCTAACCAGCCAAAACCGATGATATCACCTTCACTCTGTCCATGACCTCGATCATCCGGCATGAGTACGTTATAACCGTGCTTTTCCGCATAAAACCGGGCAAAACCAGCCATCTCTCTGCCTCTCCCCGAATAACCATGTGCCAGAATAACCGTCTGATCAGACCCGCTATTGGAACCCAGCCATGTACCGTGCAGTTTTAATCCATCATGCGATTGAATAGATATCTCTTCTGTAGGCTGAGCATCAAGCCACTTCAGATCGGAAGCGCTGCTGATGATCTCATTGTCGGGTTCAGGCATCAGATTCGGATTATCCACCAAAAACGTTTTGGGCGTACGTCGAATGGCGGTTTTGAAAAAATAAAGCCCTCCTGCCCACAGAAGAGCAAGAACGATCAGTACCAGTGCTGCAAGTACGTAGAATAACATGAACGAGTCCTACCCTCTTTCCTTATTAGATATGTTCAATCTTTACTTACTCGTTGCAGTGATCCACACGCTGCTTGATAGGCGGGTAACAAAGCATCCAGCAAAGGTTCTGCTTTACGTGATTGGCCTTCCTTCGCGAACTGCTCTATCCGGGCAAACAAAGTTGATAAATAACGAATCCCCAGACTCAGACTCCCTGATTTCAGATCATGGGCTACCCCTGTTGCAGCTGCATGGTCTCCCGAAACAATATGTCTGCGCAGCACGTCGATCTTGCCAGGTGTTTCGGTACGATACATGTCCAATAACATACCCAGAAGTGTGCGATCGCCATCGGTATTTAATTCCGCAATCTCATGTACGATGCTCATATTCAGTACCTCTGTCGATTCAGAAGATTGCTGCCACTTCTGGATCATCGTACTCAGGATCTCCAACGTGAACGGTTTGCCGATGAAGTCATTCATCCCGGCTTCCCTACACTTGTCTTTCTCCCCTTGCATAACATTGCCTGTCATCGCAATGATTGGGGTCGCATGACGCATTTCATCCATGTTAGCTAACTTCCAATCGGGATAGGTTCTTCTACTTGATCATGAATGTATAGAACAATCTTCCTATATTATGGAGGGCCTTGCAAGTCAGTCAGTATATGCCTGTACTTTCCGAGCTCCACAAAAAAACTGACCTGCGTTATGAACGCAAGTCAGTTTTCCCTTCTGCAGCCAATCCCAGCTTCTTCAACATCCGTATCGCATCCACTTTCTCTGAAGGGTCCAGTCCTTCCAAAGCATCAATGATAACCTGGTGATGTTGAGGAAATATCTCTGTGAACAATTGTCTTCCTTCCTCGGTTAATTCAGCGTAAATGACACGCCGATCTTCCTTGGATGGCCGACGAAACAACAGATTTTTATTTTGTAATTTATCTACAACATACGTAATATTACCACTGGACATCAGTACCTTTTCACCGATCTTTTGCAATGCCTGTGGTCCCTTATGATATAACAAGTCAAGCACGCCAAATTCTGTCGTATTCAGTCCGTGACTCTGGATGTCCCGATTGGAACGTGAGGTCACAGAATTGTAGGCCCGAACAAGAACCACAAATAATTGTAAAGATAGTTCCCGGTTGTCCTCCGTGTTCAGCATTTCAATAATCCTCCATCAGTTGTTTACATTTCCGCTCGCATTAGACGAAACCTTCTGCTCCCACTCCTCGCGAAGCATTCCCATACGAATTGAATCATAGAATTCCCCGCGAACGATACGACACTTCCGCATCCGCCCCTCCACCTGCAACCCGGCTTTTGCAGCCGCACGCATCATTCGTTCATTCCCGGACCATGTGGTCAATCCAACCCGAACCAGAGGTCGATGTTCAAACAAATGACGTGACCACATCACAAGTGACCGCGTACCAATTCCGCTTCCCCATCGGGCAGATCTGTATATCACAATTCCCATTTCCAGCCACATGGATAACTCATCTTCTATATAATAGCTGATCGTACCCACAATTTGTCTGTCAAATTCTATGATACGGATCGACACAGGTTTGGAATGGCTATGATCAACGTTCATACGTTTGAGCATACCTTGTTCAAAGCTTTCATAGCTTTCGTGTTCGAGAGGATAATAGGGTGCATCCCACTGCTTCCATTCCGGGACGTCATCACTATAGATCAATTCATAAAGTTCACTTAGATCCTTCTTCTCCACACACCGGAGAACAAGTTCACCATCCACTAGGGGTAGTTCTTTTATACCTATATGAAGCACCCTCTTTCAAATTAAGAACGATGAAGCTCTTCAATACTGCCGTCCGCATGGGCAAGAATGACTGTACTCGCCATATCCACGAATAGTCCGTTATCAACAACACCTGGTAACATATTCAATTGAACATTAAGGTCCGCAGCATGATCGATCACTTCCATGTGGCAATCCGCGATCAGATTTCCGTTGTCTGTCAGATAACGCTCCTGTCCATCCATCCGCCATTGTGGGTGACACCCCAGTTTTTCGAGAGCCTGGAAGGTCCACTCTGAAGCAAATGGAACCACCTCAACCGGTAGCGGGAATTTCCCCAACTTTTGCACGGCTTTGCTACCATCTGCTACAATAATCAATTTGTCACTATTGGCAGCCACGATTTTCTCACGCAAAAGAGCCCCTCCGCCACCTTTGATCAGGTTAAATTCGGGATCTACTTCATCTGCGCCATCAATGGTCAGATCCAGACGTCCAATCTGGTCAAATGGAACGATGGGGATACCCCATTCCCGGGCGAGCTTGTCCGAAGCTTCCGAAGTGGCCACAGCTTGAATATTCAATCCGTCACGTACCCGCTCACCGATTCGGCAGATGGCATAATAAGCTGTTGAACCTGTCCCTAATCCAACCTTCATCCCATCTTCAACATATTCTGCCGCACGCTCTGCTGCTATCTGTTTAAGATTCATCTATAAACCCCCGCCTGCTCATAATTTGAGAAATGCATATGTAGTTATTATAGATAAAACCGCTTCCGATGTATATCCGTGCCTTCTGTTGCATCTTTACCAATCTTTTTTCCATGTTTATGGATGTATTTTTACCCACCATGTTATAGAATACAGAATGAAACTAAAAAATGGGAAATTTTAAAATAAACAGTTCTAAATACCTATATTTCATCTGATATGTCCATAAATACGTAAAATATTAAAAAAATTTTAACGAAACTATTCAATTTAACGACATTTTATACGACATATTAATTATAGATGTGTTTTAATAATTAGACACCTATGGTTCACACGGTACATAAGTCTCTAGAAATCGACTGACAAACCAAGACCATTGTCGCATAAATTTCCTTTGGAGGGGATTCAGAATGACCTAGTTCACTGTACAAAGCAACCCTAAAGTTCCTTAATTTAAAGAAGATCAGGAGTGGAATTTAGTGAAATCATTAAGTTGGAAAAGCATGTCGTTTTTCTCCAAAAATTTGTTGCTCTCATTTACCAATATCATCATTATCGGGGTAGCACTGATCGCGAGTAGTTACTATTTTCAGAAAACGGTTCTAGTCGATCAATTGCATGGACAGGTTGCACAAATCACCAAGAAGTGGGCTGAAGATATCAACCCCGCCGATGTACAAGCTGCTATTGCGGAAGGCAGTTATGACGGAACAACACAAACGAAATTACGAGCCTATTTCGATGAAATGCAAGAATATTATCCTAACATTGCACAAGCCTACATCTTCGGTGTGGAGCTCGGTGGCGATAACAAGAGGTTAACTTCCCTTGTAGCGATGCCGACCAACCTAAGAGAGGCTTTTCAAAGTGAAAAAGTAAATATTGGTGACATGTATGAGCAGCCGGTTGTCGTAGCCAATGCACTGAAAGAAATGCTCAATACGGATCGACCAACGTTCACCACGTTCTATTCCGATGATTTCGGCACATGGACTACGATTGCTTATCCAATCAAAGACAGCAACGGAAAAATTTTCTCTTATTTTGCCGTTGATGCAGATGCATCCGCCGTACCCGCAGGACTGAACTCATTGCTTAAGAACGGAATTATTATCCTGGTTGCCTTCTTGCTGTTATTCCTGATTATCCAATACCTTGTCGTTAAAAATACACTTTCCCCTATCCGTCACTTGATCAAAGGAATTGATGACGTAAGTCGGGGTAATTTGAATGTCAATATTCCGACAGGCAAAGACGATCTGGGACTCGTTAATGAGAAGTTCAACACCATGGTTCGCAAAATCAACGATACGATCGTTAAAGTGCAAATCACGTCACAAGAAGTGAATCAGTCCGCCAAAGAACTATATGAAGTTTCCGAAAGAAACAGCGAGAATGCGGATTCCATTAATAACAATGTTACACAAATCACTTCCAACATTCGTTCACAGGAGCAGGCAACCCGGGATAGTGCACGTGCCATGTCCGAGATGGCTACCGTGATTCAGACGATTGCCAGCAGCTCCGCAAGTGTAGCGGATGAAGCGTATGAAATGGAACGTCGCTCACAACAAGGGAACAGCGTTGTCCGTCAAGTGTCCGAACAGATGAATCTGATTACCGAATCGGTTAAGAATACCGCTTCCGCCATTGAGGTTCTGGAGAGTCGTTCACAGGAAATCGGCGATATTCTCAATATTATCTCGGGAATCTCCAGCCAAACGAACTTGCTTGCCCTCAATGCATCCATTGAAGCAGCACGTGTCGGTGAAGAAGGAAGAGGATTTGCAGTTGTTGCAGGTGAAGTTCGCAAACTTGCCGAGCAGTCTGAACAAGCGACCAGCCAGGTTGGCGTATTGATCCAGGAGATTCAGGCTGGAATTAAACAAGCTGTTCGTGCCATGGAACAAGGTACGTCAGAAGTAGACACAGGACTCAGCGTAGCGGATCAAACAGGACAATTGTTTGAAGATATTTTAGAAGCAGCGAAAAAAGTGTCTAATCAGATTCAGGAAGTATCAAGCGCGACGGAAGAAATCTCTGCGAGTACGGAGGAAATGACCGCTACAGCAGATGACTTGTCTTCAAGCGTAAGTAAGGCAGCAAACAGCAGTGAACAAATTTCCTCATCTGTTGATGAGCAAAAAGCATCTTTGATTACACTGGTAGACTCCTCCACACGCCTTAACAGCATGTCTGAGGAACTACAAGAACTGATCTCTCATTTCAATGTAAGCAAACAATAATTCAAATCCACAAACATTCGGTTTGAACCAAGGAGGAATAACTGAAGTGATTGAAAACCAATCATCATCTTCCCATTCCATGGAATCTGGCCTGCCGGTTCTGCAGATTCCACTGGATTTTGGGCGACGTCAACAATCATTCTCTTATCAGTCTGCTCAAATTACATTACATGCTTCTCTGAGTCGTGAACTTAAACAGAAGTTTGGAGAACAGATGGTGTACCCGGTGCTCCTCTCAGCTTATGCAGCCTTGTTATTCCGATTGTCAGCTGAACAGGAACTTGCCATAGGTATACTTGCTCCCGATCAGGCAGCTTCCTATCTTTCATTACAGATTGAGGGAAAATTGACATTCAGCCAACTATGTCATCAGGTTTCAGAGCAGCTCAAGATTGACTACACCCTGCAAACCGGTGGATACCCTGAAACGTTGTTTATGCTGAATAGCGTACAGTTGCCTCAAGCTCCTCAAATATTGAATTGGAACGTTCGAGATGATCAGAACATGCTCATTCTCGATCTGTTCTATGACACTTCACTGTTGAAAGAGTCTACCGTGCTGAGATATGCAGAATACTATCAGACTCTTCTACTTGCCCTCGTGCGTGACGGTGACAAAGCAATCGGTGCGGTGGATATTCTTTCCGCCTCTGATCGATTGCTGTACCGTGAAATGAATGATAATTCCGTTCTCGAACCAGCGAATCAGACGGTTCACGGCTGGTTCGAAGCAACGGCAGCAGCATATCCGGATTCACCAGCGATTACATCACCATCTGCACGTTATACGTATAGAGAATTGAACGAACGTGCTAATCAGGTTGCACGTGTTCTGTTATCCAATGGATTGCAGAAAGGTGACTTCGTCAGTATCTTTATGGATCGAAGTCTGGAGACCATCATCTCCCTGCTCGGTATTCTAAAGGCAGGTGGTGCATATGTCCCGATCGACCCTGAGCATCCACAGGAACGTAACAGTTATATTGTAGAAGATACAGCGTCCTCATTTGTGCTGACAACGGAAGCCTCGTTTGCCCAAGCTTCCAGCTTGTTCTCCAGTATAGCTACCGTCCGTCAGATTCTCGCTGTGGATGGTCGTCTAGCCGGATTTGCAGCAAGCAACCCCAATCTGGATATTCAGCCAGATGATCTTGCGTATATTATCTACACTTCAGGGTCGACCGGTAAGCCCAAAGGCGCACTGATTGCTCATCGGGGAGTCACTAATCTTGGTAGTGTGGTGCAGCGTGATTGTGACATTCAACCAGGTGATGTATTAACCCAGTTTGCTACATACAGCTTCGATGCATCCGTGTGGGATACGATTGGTGCCTTGTTCTATGGAGCAGAATTATATCTGTTGTCTGCGGAAGAACGTGTATCTGTTGAAGAATTTGCAAGTGCAATTGAACGTACAGGAACAACCATTATAACGATACTGCCTACGATCTTCTTCAATCAGCTTGCATCCTATTTATCCGAAGAAGGTTTCCACAAGCTGGCCAAAGTCAGAATCATTACCGTAGCCGGAGAAGCGCTCTATGGTGAACAGGTTCGTGCCTTCCAGCGCAAATTTGGAAACCAGATTGATATTGTTAATGTGTATGGACCTACCGAATGTACAGTAGCCACAGCCACTCACCGCATCAGTGAGCAGGTTCCCGAACATGTGGTGAACATCCCTATCGGTAAACCGATTCATAACTACAAAGTATACATTGTGAATGAAGAACAACAGCTCTGTCCGGTAGGCGTGCCTGGTGAGGTATATATTGCTACCCCTGCACTGGCCAAAGGATATCTGAATCAGCCAGAACGTACAGAGCAAGCATTCATTGAGAACCCGTTTGCGATAGGTGAGAAAATCTACAAGTCTGGCGATATTGCCAAATTGCTGGATACCGGATTGCTGGAATATGTCGGTCGCAGTGACTCACAGCTAAAAATTCGTGGTCACCGCATTGAGATCGGGGAGATTGAAGATCACTTTGCACGGCTTAATCAGATCCAGAACGTTGCGGTCATTCCGAAGAAAGAATCGGATGGACAAAATATGCTGGTTGGGTATTTTACATCGAAAGATGGCAGTACCCTCTCTGTTTCGGAAATCAAGGCAGAACTGACAGAGAAACTCCCTTCTTATTTTGTACCGAAGTGGATCTGTCAGCTGGATGAAATGCCGATTGCACCGACTGGGAAAATCAATCGCAAAGCGATGGTATCCCTACCTCATGTGGAACGACATGAAGATCGCCCTGACCGGGTCATGCCTGAGACGGAGACGGAATCCATTATCCTGGATGCATGGAAAGAAATCCTTCAGCACGATGACTTTGGTGTCGAAGACAGCTTCTTCAATATCGGCGGTGATTCACTCCGGGTTATCCATGTGCTGGTCATTCTGAAGCCGCATTATCCGCAGCTGAAAATTGCCGATTTCTTTGCCGAGAAAACCATCCGCGCTCTTGCTCGTCGTGTGGAAGTACTGTCTCTCAGTGCAGCAGAAGTTACGGATTCAGTGGTGACCGATGGCATGATCACACAATTATCCGAACATCCTGTAGAACTGGCATCCCAGTTGGGATATCCGGTCATTCGTGAACCTGAGCATGTGTTACTGACCGGAGCAACTGGATATCTGGGCTCTCATGTGCTGCAACAGTTAATTCTGAATTCAAGTACACGAATCTACACGCTAGTTCGTCGCCCGACCAGTGGTATAACTGCAATGGATCGTTTGACTAAAGTGCTGGAAGGATATTTCGGCAAACAACTGACTGATCAACTCACATCTCGCGTGGAGATTATTGAAGGAGATCTCGAACAACCTAATCTCGGTCTGTCAGCTGAACAAACAGCTTATGTTCAGGATCGAATTGACCGTGTTATCCACTGCGCTGCAGACGTACGTCATTTTGGAGATGCAGATCAGTTCGCCAAAACGAACGTGGAAGGAACGGTCGCATTGCTAGACTTGATTCGCAGCAAGCCTGGAGCCTCCTTCCACCATGTATCCACGATGGGTATTCCGGAAGATCTCGCACTCAGCGGACAATGGGAGTCCTCCCTGCAATATGATCGGTTCCCGGCTGATCTGCATGTGGACAACCTGTATTCGGACAGCAAGCTTGAAGCCGAGAAAGTGCTCATGATTGCCGCCGAGGAGGGTGTACCTGTCAGTATCTATCGTGCAGGTAATCTCACTTGCCACTCCGAAACTGGACGCTTCCAGTCCAATATTGATAGCAACGCCTTCTATCGTATGATCAAAGCGATGTTATTGCTCGGCAAGGCTCCTGCAGCTGACTGGATGGTAGATTTTACACCCATCAACTATGCAAGTGAAGCCATTGCTCATCTCGCCTTACGTCAGGATACAGCCGGTCGAGTATTCCATATCTGTAATCCGGAGCCCATCAGCTATGATGAGCTGATCCGTTCTGTAAATCGGGCTGGTTATGAAGTCGACACGCTACCTTTTGCGGATTACACACGTTGGTTGTTCGATGCCAGCATCAGCAAGGAGCCTGAAGCTCTACAGTTGGCCATTGCTCAGCTTGAAGGCGACGGTGCAAAGGATTCAGCTTATGTCTATGCCTGCCCTGTCACAACAGCTTATGTGGAACCTGCCGGAATCTCATGTGCGAAAACAGATGATCGATTCATCTCCGCCATGTTAGACTACGCTGTTCAGATTGGGTATTTCCCCGCCGCAATTCGGCGCCATAATGGCACTTCTACAGCAATGGAGTAGATGAGTAAGTTCAATCTATCATCAACATTTAAAATAATATTGGAACACAAAGAAGCCACATTCACTGAAGAGAATGTGGCTTCTTTGCTTCACTTCGCATTACTGGATCATTCGTTTACACCCATCGGATAATTGCAATGATGGCGAGATGAGCTGGATAGAAATAGCGCCAAACCCAACGTGGCCCCTTCATGCGGAAACCTGCTTGATAATATTGAGCAATGGCAATACCGGCAGTTGCCATTACACTATACATTTGCACAGAGCTGTTATGCAGCAGAAGATACAGTGCATTTAACACGACATGGGCCACTACAAGTACAGGACCCTGGAAATAACGGAATAAGAGGACCAATAACAATCCATACATTCCGTAATCCATCTGGCTAATTTCCATAAACCAACCTGCTCCAATTACAATCAGAATACCCAGTAGGCGGGATGGCAGTTTATCGATAACGAATAGTACCAAAAGAGCTGACCACAACGTCCATACCACATTCAATGAGTAATGATTAAACGCAGCCATGAACGGCACCTGTGATATTATCGCGATCCAGAACAGCCGCCATATGTATTTTTGTACGTCTCGTGTATGTTTATAACCGATATACACTGCAAAAGCATAGATTGGAAAAGCGATACGACCTATGATCCTCAGTTCTATAATATGTGGAAAAAAGACAGCCCCTATATGATCAATTAACATCGTGATCATGGCAATCCACTGCATCATGTTGCGACTCCCCTCCCTCGTTCCCTACTACGGGTCTGCCATTCATTTTTATACATTAAGTTCATAATACATGAATTTGGTATCCTGTGCATATCCTTCAGATTCATATAAAGCTTGCGCTTGCGTGTTACCTGACTCAGTAGAGAGTGATATACGAAGAACTCCACGTTCAGATGCCAATCGCTTGGCTGCTTGCAGCAGCTTCCTTGCAATGCCTTGCTGACGATAATCAGGATGTACAAATAGATCATTAAGCACCCAGATCGGCCCCATCGATACCGAGCTGAAACTGGGATACAGCTGAACGAATCCTGTACAATTCAGGCCATTCGAGATTGGCTTACCGTTACTTTCATCTGTCCCATGATCACTTTCCACATCTGTTTCTGCTACCAAAATCATCGATTCATGGCGTTCCATTCGTTCTTTAATATACTGACGTGCTGCCTCAATGTCAGCATTTTGGTTGTAGAACATCCTGTACTCATTGAACAATCGTCCCACTTCATTACAATCAGGAAGAACCGCTTGTCTGATTCGGTGCTGCACTTCACTCAACTCCTCTGGGATGGAGACCATGGTCTCATCGGTTGTATATCTTTCAATTGTAAAACAGTCCTTTCCTTTTCCCCATTCATCATCTGCACCAAAGTTTGTAGTATCTTGGGCATTGAGCTGACTATTCGTTGACTTCGTATTGGCAAAAATAAAAAGACGACTAAAGCATTCGCTGCTCCGTCGCCATAATTCTTCAGTTCGATTCAGCATTCTGCTGTTGCTGACCAGGATCAGCATCAGGGAAAATGACGCCTTTCTTCAGAATCAGATTGGCATATTGCGCACGCTCACCAGTTGCAACAATGACATAGGCACGCGAAGCACGTTCATAAAATTCAAATCGTTCTTCATGATCGAAAGCATCCGTGATGCCTTCGTATTCTTCAATTAATCGGCGGTACTCTTCCCATACGATCGGGATCACCGGATCCCCTTTTACAACCTGCATGACAGCAGCTGGACGTTCGGCATAGGTATCCAGTGGATATAATTGCAGGATGGCTTCCAGCAGTTCGACGACTCCCAGTGCATCACAACGTACCAGGCGCTTGGCGTGACTGGCTGCCGGGAAATTTCCATCTGCCAGAACCAGCTCATCTCCATGCCCCATTTCAGACATGATTTTGAGTAACTCCGGAGGGATTATGGCGGGAATGTTCTTCAGCATATACAGCTCTCCTTGGTCATCTCCAACATCGGTTAGAGTGAATTGAAATTCACCAATCTTGAAATACTCTGGACATTCATTTACATAGAAGCGGTTTCATTTTCATTCTATCAGGATTATTTGATGTTTGCATAGCATGCATGGGCTTTGGCTTGTATGTGAATATTCAATTTTGACAAAATTACTTGTTTGCCATATAGTTGTTATAACAACTAATTGATTTGGAACTTTTAATGATGGAAAGCGAGGTTGCACAATACATGGACTATACACTGGAGCAATCTGTCGGATTCATGCTTGGTTTCACGCATCGCAGAGCAGTAGCCTTACTTGCAACGCGGTTCAAACCTTATGATATTACAACAGAGCAATTCTCTGTCTTATTTAATGTTGACCGAGGTGAAGGTGTCAATCAGAAAGAATTGGCCGCGCGTGTCTTCAAAGACCAACCAACCACTGCCCGGATTATTGATCTGGTGGAGAAAAAGGGCTGGGTAGAACGCCGGACCAGCGAACAAGATCGCAGAGCCTACCTGTTATATCTCACCAAGGAAGGCAAAGCATTAATCGATATTCTTGTTCCAATTGAAAGAGAAATGAATAAAGAACTTGCTGAAGGTATACCCGAAGACCAGATGGAAGCATTTAAACATACTCTTTCCCTCATAAATCGCAATCTGTAATGTATTACAACTCAGGGGGAATACGTCATCATGAAAGAACAATCTACACAAGTTAGGCTATGGACTACCGATTTTATTTTGCTAATGCTATGCAACTTTTTGTTATTCTTGCAATTGCACATGATCGTCTCTCCGCTTCCGTCCTATGTCCAGGAACGATTTCACGCCAATGCGTTTGAAGTGAGCTTGTTTACCTGTCTGTTTGCGCTCAGCGCCATTGCAGCCCGACTCTATTCTGCGAAAGCACTGGAGAAGGGTCTTCGTAATGCCATGATCTACATTGGACTGTCGATAGCCCTGCTCGCAACGCTTGGTTATTATTTTGCTGCAGGTATAGCTGTGCTGTTATTGCTGAGAATGTTGTTTGGTATCGGGTTTGGTATGAGTAGCACTGCTTTTCCTACAATGGCTTCGGACATTGTACCCGTCAAACGAATGGGTGAAGGAATGGGTTACTTTGGGCTATCTACGAGCTTGGCTATGTCCATGGGACCTATCATCGGTGTTACATTACTCCAGGGCGCAGGATTTGTAACCCTCATGTTATGTACTGCGGGTGTTATCGCAGTCATCTATCCACTGAGTTATACGCTGACACGCAAAAAAGCAGTAAGAACCGATAACATTAATGGCCTCAATGCCCAGGCAACAACAACCGCTTCGGTATCGAGCACGAAACAGAAAACGCCTTTCAACCGCAAGCTGATCCTGCCTAGTGTGCTGAATTGCCTGTTATCCATCACGTATGGCGGGCTTGTCGGATTCATCGTTTTGTATGGCAAGGAAGCCAATCTGGCTAATCCAGCACTTTTCTTTTTGTTCAACGCACTTGCTGTGTTGTTGGTCAGACCATTTGCGGGGCGGATCTATGACAGCAAAGGTCCAAAAGCATTGCTCATCCCAGGAGCCATATTCATTGCTGGAGGACTCATTCTCCTCTCCTGCGCAACTTCAATGTCCATGCTGTTCATTGCAGCCTTTATCTACGGGATTGGGTATGGGTCCATGCAATCATCTCTGCAGACCTGGATGATTCAGGTGGTATCTCCTTCTCAACGTGGAATGGCGAACGGCATGTTTCTGAACTCGTTGGATCTGGGTATTGCGACAGGTGCACTGCTACTTGGTGCGATTGCATCGATAACCAGTTATACCGATATGTATCGTTATTCCGTCATGTTCATGATTCTTTTCCTGCTTATCTATCTGATTCAGGGAAAACGAAGTGGAAGCTTCTCCATAGAAGCTCATCCTCTGCTTGTTCATACGCATATAACTGCAACAAATACAGATCAGCTCAAGGATTCGGAACATAATACGCAAGATACCAGAAATAAGGAATAAACCCGTCAATTTGAATGGCGATTACGTGTTTCATTCCTATGTTCAAGAAAACGCGTTTACACCGAGGAAGCACATGCTTTCTCAGGCGTAAACGCGTTTTTTATGTGTTCATGGTGTTCAATTAAAATGAGAATGAGTTTGTCGGCTGGCACCATCCATCTAGAGTGGATTTTTCTTGCGCCGTACAGGAGCATAACCTCTACTCGTCTCCATCCGATCGTTGTGCCGTTCATCCTGTTTCTGTCCGCTTCCTGAAGCAGGTTGGTCTCCCTTATCCGGTTTGACCGCAAATAATGTGAGCAATCCCCCCACGGCTCCAGATGCGGCGAGCACTCCAAAAAGCCAAAAATGTTGTGTGCCAATCAGCAGAGACACAATAGGAGGACCGAGCGACACACCTATGAATCGCATGCTGCTGAACAAACCCGTAATCGTACCACGCTGTTTCTTATCTACACCTTCAGTAATAAGGGCATCCAGACACGGCAAGGTTGCTCCTATTCCAGCACTTCCTAATGTGAACAGTCCCACCACAACGTAGATATTATCAAAAATCCCAATAACACCCAGCGAAACGGTTACAAGAACAAGTCCTGCGAATCCGAGCCATTTCATGCGAGGCTTACTCTTTCCAATCCATTTTCCTGCGAAAAAGGAAAAAAGACACAGGGCTGCTAATGGAATCGCAAGCACAAGACCTTTTACGATCCCTTTCATGGCGAACTCGCTCTCTAACGTCTCGGATAGATAATAAAGCACACCAAAAAGAATAAACATGCAAATTCCACCGATTGCAAACAAGGCGTACAACCATCGTCCTTTTTCTTTTAGTACGTCCCGAATGGAAGCTACAAATTCCGTAAAGGTGGGCGGCTTTTCTTTTTTCTTGGGTGTTTTCACCAGAAAAATAACCAGAATCAGCGAAAGAACACATAATATAGGAATAGCCATAAAGGGTAAATACCATAACCAAACAGCCAGTGCTGCACCCAGAATCGGACTTAACACTTTACCAAACGTATTCGAGGTTTCAATGATTCCCAGACTTTTGCTTACCTGATCTTCATCATTGAACATGTCCCCAACCAAAGGAATGACAATAGGGAATGCGCCGGCTGCTCCAACCCCCTGTAATAACCTGCCACCTAAAATGGTCCAGTAGGCTATATTTCCGTTCAGCAACCATGCAGCCACACCAGCTACAGCACCTCCGACGGCTGCAATGATGAGGCTGGGAATAATAATTGCTTTTCTGCCAAAACGATCAGACAAATATCCTGCGAGTGGAATAAGCAGGATGGCAACTACAGCGTAGACTGTAATGAGCATGCTGACCTTGAATGCAGATACCTTCAATTCACGTTCAATCTGTGGCAGGATCGGTATAAGCATGGAGTTACCCAAGGTCATAATTAAAGGGATGGAAGCAAGTGCGACGAGGTCCCACTTTTTATCATTCATACCACAACCACCTTTACAGATTCTACACACAACAGCATTATTGTGGTTGTTTTTGAGCGTGATTATTCAGACATATGGAATGTATCACTGGATAGTAGTCCACCGGATATCCTTCCCATTCACAATCCCACCTGGTCCCAGAACTTCACACAAAGCCAGGAGTTTACCCTCAGTCATCCAATCGTTCTTCAAGTGAACATGCCGCATCCCACACCGCGTACTGATGATACTCCTTCATCCTTCATTCCTCCTGCGAATTAATTGGGTGCAAGCTGCTTCCATTGCTCCAGTAAATCCAGGGTACGCTGGCGATACTTTTGACCATCTTCGGGTTGATTGACCTGATGTTCATGGACATACGCATTAAAATAGGTAGAAAGTATTCGGTAGGCAAGCCTGCGTGCCTCTCCTTCAGCGGATGAGTCCAGAGGAAGATCATATCCTTCATGGAAAGCCACCGACTCTGTCGACAATATGGCTTCAAACTCTCTGTCAGCAAACATGGATCGGTCCCCGTCAATGATTGCCGCAATGTTTAGCTCACCTTGTTTCTCATGCACAAGTACATTCGCTTCCCACAGGTCATTATGAACGAGTACCGGACGGGTCACCTGATCGAATATGTCTTTATTTTTCATGAATATAGCTGTGATCTCTTCCCCCACACCTGGCATATACTCGGCTTGTGCCGCTTTAAGTGCCGTTTCTTCTGCAAAAGAGTATAGTACCTCGGACCAATGATCCGAGCCTTTAATCGTCCCATCCCCCTGCGGCCAGCCAAACGATGTACCTTCGATCTGATGCATGATGGCGGTATAAGCGCCAAGCTGTTGGTACAATCGTTCTTTATCTGTTTCCGAAATCGATGAATGATCCAGCTGCTTGCTAGGGATAAATTCCATAAACATGTACGTTCTCGGAATAATAGATCCACTGTCATCACAGGCAATAATGTTTGGGGCAGCAATGCCTGCCTTACGATAATATTCATACACGACCGGTTCAGCAGCCATCATGGTACGTTCGAACGAAAAAAGGGGATCACGGACAGAAGTATCCGAATGCTCAGCCCGCTCCGGGGCCAAACGTAAAATTACATCCGTAAATGATGCATGCTCGAGTTGAAGCCGATAGGTTGTATTAAACAGACCCCCTTGCAGGAGACCAAACCCCTTCACTTTGGTAGCGGTTCCAAAACTTTTCTCCACCAGATGATGCAGCATCTCTGATGATATCGTGCGGTGTAAACCCGAATTCGTTGTACTCATTTCATTCGATCTCCTATCATCGTAGACAAACAGACGGCACCTTTCGGTACCGTCCTCTCGTCTACTATATCATGTTACAGTTGAATTGTAAGTGCAGTTGCGCCTGTTGCTGCCGTAATGACAACACCATTGGCACCAGACACCTGGGAACCACCTTCAACGCTAGATACACTCTCAATGCCGCGAAGCACGATGTTCCATGGTTTGCCTGCGCCTTCAGCGCGAACGTCCAGCACCGATCCCTTACGTGTAACGTTAACTGTCAGTTCCTTCTCAGCACCTTGGTTCACAACGACAGCTTGAGCCGTTTCGCCATCAGCCAGTTCAAACAAGTGCAGGGACACATCATTCGCAAAGTCATAATCCGGTTTGCTATCCACAGCACCGACAGCGATCAGGCTGTTTGGCTTAACCATCATTGGCAGTGTTTTGAAGTCATGGTTTTCACTGATCCAGCGTCCACCTTGTACTTTAGCTCCAGTCAGATAGTTCGTCCAAGTTCCTTCAGGCAGGTAGTAACGAACATCTCCCTCCTTGTTGAAGATTGGAGCCACCAGGATTGAATCACCAAACATATATTGAGTATCCAGGCTATACGTTGTTGGGTCCTCTGGGAAATCCAGCAGCATAGCGCGCATCATCGGAATACCTCTTACCGTCGACTCCACCGCAGAATTGTACAGATATGGCATCAGGCTGATTTTGAGTTTGGTAAAGTCACGAACAACGTCCACGGATTCCTCGTCAAACAACCAAGGCACACGATACGAAGTGCTTCCGTGCAGGCGGCTGTGGGAAGATAAAAGTCCGAATTGTACCCAGCGTTTGTATACGTCAGGGCTCGCTGTGCTTTCAAAACCACTGATATCATGGCTCCAGAATCCGAAACCGGAAAGTCCAAGTGAGAGGCCGCCGCGAAGTGATTCAGCCATGGATTCATACGTCGAAGAGCAGTCTCCGCCCCAGTGAACCGGGAACTGTTGACCCCCTGCTGTTGCAGAGCGTGCAAACAGGGCAGCTTCGTTTTTGCCAATCTTCTCTTCGAGCAATTCAAATACAGCTTTGTTATAGAGCTGTGTATAGTAGTTGTGCATTTTAACCGGATCAGAGCCATCGAAGTACACGACATCTGTCGGAATTCTTTCACCGAAGTCGGTCTTGAAGGAATCCACACCTTGATCAAGCAGGACTTCCAGTTTACTCTTATACCAATTCACAGCATCCGGATTCGTGAAATCAACCAGAGCCATACCTGCTTGCCACATATCCCATTGCCATACACTGCCATCCGCTGTTTTCACCAGATAACCGTTCTCCATACCTTCATCGAACAAGTAGGATTTTTCTGCAATATATGGATTGATCCAAGCACAGATTTTAAGACCCTTTTCTTTCAGACGTGCAAGCATGCCTTCCGGATCCGGGAACATCGCTTCATCCCATACGAAATCAGACCATTGGTATTCCTTCATCCAGAAGCAGTCAAAATGGAATACAGAAAGCGGAAGATCACGTTCAGCCATACCATCTACGAAATGGTTAACCGTTGCTTCATCATAATCCGTTGTGAATGATGTTGTCAGCCACAGACCAAATGTCCATGCCGGTGGAAGCGCTGGTTTACCTGTTAATTTCGTATAATTATCAAGTACATCCTTTGGATTGTCACCGCCGATAATGAAGTATTCCAACGTCTCTCCTTCTACGCTGAACTGCACTTTAGATACGTTCTCGGATGCAATCTCATACGATACACGTTCAGGATGATTTACAAATACGCCATATCCTTTATTGGACAAATAGAACGGAATGTTTTTATAGGACTGCTCACTGCTTGTACCGCCATCCTCATTCCAGGTATCTACGATTTGGCCATTCTTAACAAATGGTGTGAAGCGCTCACCGAGTCCGTAAACGTATTCACCAATACCGAGATCAAGCTGCTCGCGGAAGTACGCTTCCTTGCTCGGACCTGTAATGTAACCAGCCGCTCTTTGACCGCTACCTGTAATCCGTTTTCCTCCATACAGGAAGCTGACGTCCCATCCGTTCGTTTTGTCGATTTGAACTTCCAGGTTGCCGCTTTTCAAAACAGCACCTTGTTCATTTTTCGAGATGTCCACGTTCGCATCTTGCGTGTTAAGCTCAAATACAGGCCCTTTTTTCACTCCACCCTTATGGTGATTCAAGGTTACACGAATAACGTTAGGCATAGGTGAGCTGTACGTTGCTTTAAGCAAAGTTCCGTTCAATGTGTCGCCTTTGGTGCGAATATATTTAGTTGCCGCATATACGGTCAAAGAATCCCCTTTTTGCACAATATCACGAATGTCAGTCGGGTTTTGAATGTGGTACCCTTCACGAGTCATCCAGAATCCATCAGTAAATTTCATGTTTTCTTTCCCCCTTTGGTTATATTATAATAATATTGATATTAATAATGAATTTCTTCTCTTATTTTGACCAAATATATCACAATTTTGATAATAACCATCCGATTCTTGAACATCAACACCAATCTATGGAAACGATTACATTAATAATGAAAAAAGGAGTCGTTGATATGGAACGTGAACGATTACGGGAAGACCGGATTCACGGCAATGCCATGTATCCCGTTAGTGTGTACCCGGATATTCAGCAACTAAATGGGGATAGCATTCTGGATTGCCACTGGCATGATGAGATGGAGTTCACCATGGTGACTGAGGGTTGCGCCGTTTTTCAGATTGATATGAATACTGTTGAGGTGAAGGCAGGCGAGGCAATCTTTATCAATCGAGGCGAAATTCATGCGGGCTACCTGAAGGGTGAAGTTCCTTGCGTATTCTCTTCCATTGTGTTTAATCCGGAGCTGCTCGGCAGTCGCACCTTCGATACGGTACAGGAGAAATTCATCGGTCCACTGGTACGAAAAACGTTGATTCCCCCTTGTCATATCAAGGCAGATGAGGATTGGGGGCAAGAAATTCTGGATCACCTGAAACGTATATTTGCGGACCATGCTACCCGAACAGAAACGTGCGAAATGTCAACAAAAGCGTATCTCTATCTCATATTTGCCCGAATGTTCGAACATATGAGATCTGCTCCGCTCAAAGGCACCGTGACTACAGGGAGTCACGACAAGATCGAGCGCCTGAAATCCGTGCTCGGGTATATCCATAAACGTTATCCCGAACCGTTAAAGCTGAAAGAACTGGCCGATGAGGCCAATATGAGTGAAGGACACTTCTGCCGTTTCTTCAAACAAATGGTGCAGAAAACCCCCGTTGATTACATTAACTATTACCGTGTTCAACAGGCCTGCGTTCAGCTTGAGAACACGGATCACAAAATTGTTGATATCGCCATGGATGTGGGTTTTGAGCATCTAAGCTACTTCATCACTACATTTAAAAAGCATAAAGCCACCACACCTTCACAGTATCGCAAAATGTTCTATGAGAACGTGGCCACAGCGTCCGCCCTGGTCTAGGAAAGACCACGCTCCGGGAGAGCGGTTAGATAGAGAGCTTGAGCATGAAATCGCCCTGTATCGCTACAACTCAACAGCAAAACTAAAGAAGGTGCTCGCAGCTAACAGGCTGCAAGCACCTTCTTTATCTACTTCCCTCGAAAGAACAAACGAAATTATCTAATGAGACTTGTCGTCTCAGTTAAAACCTCATTACCTTCGCTGCTATCAGCCATGCACTAAGGAGCTTATTGGTGTCTCACTTTTTCAGCGTCTTCCATGAAGTGTACTCATGTACGGAGAAACCGTTAAAGGACGCATGTGCTGCAGCCATTTTTTCGACCAACTTCAATTGTGCTTCCATATAAGCAGATCCCTCTTCATAAAAAGTAATGAAGTCGCCTTCTTTACTTTGCTTCGTCTCCACGGCTATAGAAATCGTTTTGCCGAGAAGAGCTGCTTCTGCAAGTTCATCTTTCGCTACACTATAGATTGCAGCAGCTGTATCGCGGTAAGCCATAATGGTGATGGAATCAAACTTGCGAATCATCCAGCTGCTTACGGCCATCGTTGAACCCGGAATTTTGTAGTTATCGAGCCAGAAAGGCAGATCAGCCGCTACCGGTATCTTCATCCGTGATGCTCGTTCAACAATGTACTCCACATTTCCTTGCCACTGGGTAATCACACTGGCCTGATTGATTTTCCACTGGGGGTGCACATGTGGCTCAATATCCAGATGAATACCAGCAAACTTCTCATTGGACAACGCCTGCGCCTGATATGCCTCGATCCAGTCCAGGAAAGATGCAATCTGCTCCCGACTTTCCGTCAATCCCCAGGCTGATCTTCCATCCATGACGTCCACCGCAATGTTCTTGGCTCTCGCCTGGCGGATAAAGCTTTTATAATCAGGAATCTTTATATCCCGGTTCATCTGCAGATAGATCGTATTGATCTTGTTCGCTGTAGCGTAATTCAGCACCTCTTGAGGATTACTTCGGATCTGGGTGGTATCCCACACCCATGTCGCTCTCACCGGCACATCAAGTTTTCCATGAATCGTTGCATAACTGTCGACTGAACCATCCGCAATAGCTTTGGAAGAACAGGCTGTACTCGCACACAGGATCAAACAACTGATCAATAAGATAAAATGGTAACCCCTTTTGCTTTTCATATTTGTACACTCCCTCTGAAGTTATCAGCTCTGACGTGCAAATCTGGATGAAATTGTGTCGTTTCATATTCAATTTATGGATACTTATTAGGTACGACGAATTTGGATTGCTTCTATATGCAATAACATCTCTAAGACTTACGACGAAAGAATCATATAACTATATTTCGGGAATTCATAGTTCTGTATGTATAGTTCAAAAGTCACAATTATTCACTATTTTCTAAATTAACCCTACTTTCTTCACGACTTCAGTCATTATTGCCATATGTACACCAAGAACCAGAAGACCTAGAAAGCGTTTTCTCCAGAAAAGTACAAAAAAACCGCCCTAAGGCGGTTTTGCAATTAACGTAGGTTAATAATGCTCTACTCAAAATTTCCGTTTATTCATTACCGACTGGAGCTACCCGTGTACTGTCAACCACTTCATCGAAAAGGGACACCAGTTCAATACCTTCTGCCGAGATTCGCACAAGCCCCTTATCGGACAAACGTAATTCTGGAATCACAACCAGCGCGAGCAACGAAAGGGTCATGAACGCATTATTCAACGTACAGCCTGCGGACTGTAAAGCTTCACTGACTGCTGCCGATTGGGCTGCAACCACTTCGAAAGATTCGGTTGACATCAAACCTGCAATCCGCAGCGGGAATTCAGTTACACCAGCAGACGTGACCACGGCGACCCCGCCTTGCATACGAATGACACGGTTACCGGCTTCAGCCATCAGGGCATCATCATTACCAATAATCAACAGGTTGTGACTATCATGAGCAACCGTCATCGCAATCGCTGCAGGCGACGTGAAGCCAATGCCTCCAACAAGCGCGACCGCCCGATTCCCGGTTTGTTTGTGACGTTCCAATACCGCAATTTTGCATACTTCCCCTGAAGTTGAAACCATAACCTTGCCGTTCTGCACCGTGACAGGCAGGTGTTTCTCCTTCGTATCCACATGATTCTCTGTCACATGAATGATTTTGGCACCAATCGTACCCTCTGTAATTGGTGCCGCCAGTTCCAGATCTGCTGGCTGAATATTAGCTTCCAACTTCACCGTGTTCAGCGCTTCCTCCGGGTACGTGAAGCTGTCCCAGACCGCCGTCATTTTCCCATTCTCGGCCACAACTTGCCCGGCAGCAATCGTCATGCCCACACGTACATCCGCCAACCGGCCGTCTAGCAGAATAATATCGGCTATATTGCCCGGAATAACCGCACCAATGTCGCGCGCAACCCCGAAGCGCTCAGCCGTGTTAATGGTAGCCATCTGGAAGGCAGTGACCGGCTTCACACCTTGGGAGATTGCGAGACGAACAACAAAGTCCATATGTCCTTCTTTGAGCAGGGATTCAGAGCTTCGGTCATCGGTTACCAGCATCATTCGGCGTGTATCCAGTCCAAGCTCGGTACAAGCTTTGATCGTCTCTGCTACATCATGCCATGCCGAACCTTGCCGCATCTTTGCGTACATCCCGAGGCGCAGACGTTCAACCACATCTTCCTTGGTCACACATTCATGATCCCCTGTAACGCCACTCGCTGCGTAGGCTGGCAGACGCCAGTCATCTGCTGCCCAGGTAAAGTGACCGTCTGCCACTTTACCTGCCCGGAGGGTCGCCTGTATCTCACCAATCATCGTCTCGTCCCCGTAGACGACCCCAGGGAAGTTCATCACTTCCCCAAGACCAATCATGTCAGGACCCCAGGAAAGAGCCTCAGCCACCTCTTCAGGCCCTATATAAGCACCTGTTGTCTCCAGTCCAGGATGGGTGGAAGGCACGCAGGAAGCTACCTGCATATAAGCAGCCATCGGTGTGGTCCTTGCTTCTTCCAGCATCAGTCTCAGACCTTTGAGACCAAGCACGTTAGAGATCTCATGTGGGTCAAAGAAACCTCCGGTCGTGCCTGAAGGCAACACCGCTCTCGCAAATTCGGTTACTTTCATTTGTGTACTTTCGATATGGCAGTGTCCATCCAGCAAACCAGGAGCGATATACTTACCGTTCGCTTCAATAATCCGGGTATGTTCTCCGATGGTGTGGCTTACATCTTTGCCGACATAAGCGATTCGAGCTCCCTGTACAGCTATGGACATCTCAGGCAGTATCTCACCCGATATCACATTCACCAGCGTACCTCCCCGAATGACCATAGTCGCTGGTAAATCTCCCCGGGCTGTAGCGACCAGATCCGGTACACAATCGGCCATAAGTGGCCGTTCAAATGATGGTTTGTTCATTTTGTTGCCTCCTTTAATAAACGATCCAAAAAAAATATATTGTTACGATTATAAGAGTCCGGACCTCATGTGTAAAGAAAAATCACATCCATTGTGCTTTAATACAAATTATGCAGTCGTATTTATTCACGGGACCCAATCCTTACGAATTCACGTTAGGTATTATTCAATATGTTCCCCCTGTATGGGCCTACAACTATCCTTCCCCTTGGTATGCCGATTATTTCCTGTTATATGTATCATACACAGAAAGACTTCCGTTCCAATGAAGGGAAGTCTTCTTACTGCCTATAAAGAGTGAGTATTAGGTCAGTCTACTTGCGCAGCAGACACCTTGCCAAGATCATACCATTCTTCTGACTGGGAGGTAATGAACGGACTTGGTGTACCCACGCAGTAAACATGCAACAAATGCATCGCTCGCGTGCAAGCCGTATAGAACAACTTGCGTTCATGCTCCTGGGCATACTGCTCCGCAGAACCGTCATAGATTAGAACAGCGTCAAATTCTACGCCTTTGGCTAGATAAGCCGGAATGACATGAACACCCTGCTCAAAAGCCAGCGTCGTTTTCTTGATTAACTTCGGTGCTGTTGGCAGTTGCTTACTCAATGCAGCATGGACATCTCTGCTCTCTTCGGCGGTCTTGCAGATGACTGCAACCGATTCATACCCCTCTTTAATCAAATGCTTGAGGTCGGTCGTAATGACATTCATATGACGCTCTGAATCAGAAGAAACGATAACCTTTGGCTTCTCGCCACTACGATTAAATGGAATGATCTCTTCCCCACCAGGTACCATGCCGCGGGTAAACTCTACGATCTCCCGGGTAGATCGATAGCTTCTGGTCAACTCAATGACTTCCGTATTGTCTGGTCCGTACAGGTTAGTTAATGGTCCTGTTCCACTAAGCACTGAAGAGTGGGCATAGATTGCCTGGTTAAAGTCACCGAGTGCTGTGATCTTCGCCCGTGGGAACAATCTCTTCATAAACGCCAGCTGAAACGCAGAATAGTCCTGGGCCTCATCAATAATGACATGACGAATATTGGAGTTAATATGGAATCCAAGCATAAGCTCACGCAGATACAAGTATGGCGTAATATCTTCATATGCCAACTCCTGAAGCTTCAATCTGCGTAAAGTCATCTTGCATATTTCTTCCCATTGGGCAGGCAAGGCTTCATCACCCAGCAGTCGCACCATCTGAGCCTGATCGTTGAACAGATGCGCATATAATTGTCGTATATCGACGAATCGCAATGACTTGATCCATTTCCGCAGCGGTTTGAGTCGATCACTGACCACCATACGTGCCAGAATTTCTCTTTCCTGCTCGAAGTCATTAAATGTATGGGTCTTTCCTTTTTGCTTGCGCTTCAAGCGCTGATAGGCACGTTGCAGATCCTCCGGCTCCATCAGATCAAGCTGCTGATCCACCCAAGGCGCATCCAGTTCACCTTTACCAAAGGCAGACAGTTCTTTCAGCATCCAGTCCCGCAACATCTCCAGTCGACTCACCAGCTTAACAGACGACTCAAAACTGTAGAATTTCTCAGCCATAGCCTCTGACGTGACAATCGCTCGGCCCTGGAAGCGAACCGGCTTGAATTTCATGCCACCTGACAACATACTTTCCTTATAACGTGTAATAACCTTGAGGAAAGTTTCGGATGACTTGAAGCGAATGCTGGACATGCGCACATCGTAATCGGGATCTTCCGTCCCCGTAAGTACATATTCGAGTTGAATAAACGGATCTTCCAGTTGATATTCACGACCCAAACGGCGCTCCAGATACTCCTGGAAGGTCGTTTGCAACATGTTTTCCTCCCCAAGCTCAGGCAGTACCGTGGAGACATAACTGTTGAACATCGGATTTGGTGAAAAAAGAACCATCTGATCCGCTTGCAGATGCTCGCGGTATTTATAGAGAAGATATGCCACACGCTGGAGCGCCGCGGATGTTTTGCCACTGCCGGCTGCGCCTTGCACAATGAGCATACGTGTCCGGTCATTACGGATAATCCGGTTTTGCTCCTTCTGAATGGTCGCTACAATACTCTTCATCTGTGCATCCGAAGTTCGACTGAGCACGGCCTGCAACAACTCATCACCAATCGTAACCCCCGTGTCAAACATAAAACGGATACGTCCGTCCCGAATGACAAACTGCCGCTTCATCTCTATATCACCGCTGATCTCCCCGCTTGGAGTCTGGTACGTAATTGGACCCGGCGCTCCGTCATAATACAGGTTAGAGATTGGCGCACGCCAGTCGTAGACCAGAAAGGATTCTTCCTTCTCATCCAGTAACGAGGCAATGCCCAGATAAATGCGTTCTGCATTTGGATACCCGTCTTCCTTAAAATCAATGCGGCCAAAATACGGTGAATGATGCAGTCGTTTCATTTTGTCCAACGCAGCCGCTGTATTGAGATGACTGCGCTCCCGATCGGACAGTACCTGTGACTGCTGCCGCATACTGGTTGAAGTTTCCCCGACATCATCCGCTTCACTAAAGTTCATTGTGACTTCGTCCCAGAAATCTTTTCTCATGCCAACCACTTCGTCCCGGAAGGAACCTACTTCATCTTCCAGCGTTGTGATCTTGCGCTCAATCTGATCGGTCACCGTGTTGACCCGTTGTTGTTCTTCACTCCACTGCTGCTCTGTACTCATATGTTAATAGCCCCTCTTTCCCCGGATTGTGTCCTCAAAATCCCATTTGACAAGCCCGAAAAGGCAATGGTATAATTATTAGAAAGTAAACATTTTAATTATATGTTAATTAGTTCTAATTTTCTGAAAACCATTTTTTATTGTACCAGTGACAACGTCCCGATGCAAGCGGAGGCGTTTTTTGTTGTTTTCCTCTTCATTATTACCCAATCACCGGGACCTCATCTGACTTAGCTACTTCTGCCTATTTTCGTAATTCTTCAATCGTCTCTTTCCAACGTGTAATTGCTCCAAGTTCATCTTTTAATTGAAAGGTTATTCCTGAAGTGATCTCCGCATATGGCGCGTGATCCACACGTACATGGAGCACTTGTGCTTCAAAACGATCCCTCGGATGAACAGCTCCCTTAATCTCAGGCAGCCGTTCTACTTCTATACGGATATGCAGCAATCGATGTCCTTGAACCGCAATCAAGGTAGCCTTGCCTGTTTTGCTCATGTTCATACTGGTCTGTGTACCTGGCCATAATGCCAGTCTAAGCTGATGCGGATTTATCGCAATCACTTCCCCCATACTGATCATCGCCTGATGCGGCCACTGATCCTCGGATACGGTCAGCAGTTGCATGGCTTCATGCTGTTTATGCTCCAGATTTGCCCCATTCAACCATTCCATTAATTCAGCATCCAATTGCTCTATGATCATGTCTCTATCCCTCAGTTCGTTAAATTTCATTCAACCTTCAGGCCATTCAGCCGTATGTATGACAAAACAACCCGGACACGGTTGTCCGGGCTATGTTGTAGTTCCATTGTATATGATCGCGAAGCAGGTGCGCAATTCGTTATCAAGGCCACTTAAGCCAATTCAAAATTTTGTCCTGTGATTCTTTGTCTTCACTGGCGCTATGCACATGTTCGGCAAGTCGATTTAGACGTTCCAGCTGATACCCGTAATCATAAATCGCAGCAGCCACGATGGACAATCGTAACATCCCTTCCTTGTCGATATCAAACTGGGTGATCGCCTGCTCCATGAAACGGTCATTATCCAATACAAACTGTGCGGCCTCTTCCCCATTAGGTTTCAGCTTATCCTCGAACTTGAGCAGTGCATGCTCATGGAATTTGATAACCAGTTCAAGATGTGAGTCAAAAAACTGATCCATGGCCGTTGTCCGCGGTGCCTGGAAATAGTGGCGTTCCACCGAATCCAGCACCTCGTACCCTTTTTGCAGACTCAGCAGCATTTGTTTGTAGACCACCATCTGACGAGTTTCGCTGAATTTCGAACGTTTCATCTTTTTCTGTTCCTCTTCGAACAAGTTATACTTGTCGGACAGAGACTTAATGGAACCGCCCAGGTTGCTTTTCTCCTCCCGGAATACAACTTCCTTGATCTCATCCGAGATCGAGGTTCGCAGAAGCAACGACATACCGCTGAATACACTATGGATCTGCTTCACGAACTGAACCTTCGGTTTCGGAGGAAATACCGTAATGTTGATGAGAAACGCCGATACAATACCAACCAGTGTCAACAGAAAACGATTGAGTGCAAAATGCCAGTCACCCGATGCTTCCATAATGGATACAACCGTGACCAGTGTCAGGCCAACCGTCTCACCCATATTTAATTTAAGACAGATCATGATGACAAGTACAATAATTAATCCAACAGCGATTGGCTCATTGGACAACACCATGCCCCCCACCAGGGCCACAATAGCTCCCAGCGTGGTCGTTTGCAATTGATCCAGAAAGTATTTCCAGGAACGATAGATGGAAGGCTGCATGGCGAATATAGCCGCGATTGCGGCAGGCACGGGAGATTGCGGGTTCAAGAACAGGCTGCTTAGGTACAAGGCAAGCGTGACCGCGATCCCCGTCTTAAGTACACGTGCACCAAACGACATGGTGGTGACCCCTCCTCTTTACCGAACCTGAAATTTTACATTTGATAATCATGTTCATTATTACCCCATATTTCTTTTTTTGCCTGAATTCATTCAGGAGAACGATTTATTGTACCATGTAAGGTCTTCCGTTGCCATGTCATAAGTCAGAGGCATTGTGAAATTGATTTCTTTATGTATGTTAATACACATTATTAACCCAAAAAGAAGCAAATCTTCAAAATGGATTTTCGCCACTTCAAAGATTCGCCTCTGTTACTAATTATACCTCTGTGGAATACTCATGCTTATTATGCCTGCCTAACGGTCCGTGCCCTCCCATTCCCTTTTGAACTGGTCCACGAACTGCACCATATAATCATGACGCTGTTCCGCCAGCTCCCTGCCATAGGAGGTATTCATCAGATCCTTGAGCTTGAACAACTTCTCGTAAAAGTGATTTATCGTTGTGCTGCGCCCATTGCGATATTCCTCACGGGTCATCTGCTCCCGTGGGGGAAGGGATGGATCGTACATCTCGCGCCCTCTGGCTCCTGAAAAGGCAAAGGTTCGCGCGATCCCAATCGCACCCAGTGCATCCAGTCGATCTGCATCCTGTACAACTTGTGCTTCAAGCGAACTGACTGCAGGGCGCTGCCCTCCCGCATATGAGATAGTGCTAATAATACCCACAACCGCTGCACGTATATCCGGGTCAAGAGGCTGGGTATCCAGCCAGTCATTCAGTTTGGCCATCCCGGCTTCCAAGCTCTCATTCAGCTTCTCATCCGGAACGTCATGTAATAATGCAGCCAGTTCACAGACAAATGGGTCTGCACCCATGCGATGAGCGAGTTCGACCGCAAGTGCAGTTACCCGTTCAATGTGCGGCCAGTCATGACCATCCGTATGTTTGGATGAGTCCCCTTGTACAAAAGATCGGGCGGCACGCAAAACAGTCTCTCCTACGGTTGTTCCATGTACATTATGCATGTTTCCTGATCCCTGAACGCTCTCGCTAGAAGGTTGAAGAGGGTTCTCTTGCATCTTACGATTCCCCACCTTCACGGGCCTGCTCACGTGGGATACGTCGCGCTACACCCGTCTTAACAGCTGCTTCAATCACGCGATTACGCATCGATTTGACCACTTTATCATTGAACACACTCGGAATAATGTAGTAGCGCGTACGCTCTTCGTCTGTAATGGCCGAAGCAATGGCTTGGGCAGCCGCCAGCTTCATTTCTTCATTAATTTCAGTAGCCCGGCAATCCAGAACTGCTCTGAAGATGCCCGGAAAACATAACACGTTGTTAATCTGATTCGGATAATCGGATCGTCCTGTTGCCATAACAGCTACAATGTCTTCCACCAAGGCAGGCATAATCTCAGGTACCGGGTTGGCCATCGCAAACACGATTGGATCTTCTGCCATGGTCTGCACGTCTTCACGAGTTAACAGATTGCCGCGCGACAAACCAATGAACACATCGGCTCCACGGATAACATCACGCAGTGAACCGGTTTCCAGTTCCGGGTTGGTACGGGCTGCATAATCACTCCAGACTTCATTCTCATAGGTTTGTGTCCGTACAATCGCACCTTCACGATCGACACCAATAAGTCGACTGGCTCCTGCAGACAGCAAAATATTACTGCAAGCTACACCTGCTGCACCAATGCCACAGACCACGATCTTCACATCATTAATCGACTTGCCTACCAGTTTGAGCGCATTGATCAGACCGGCATACAACACAACCGCTGTACCATGCTGGTCATCATGAAATACCGGAATATCCAGTTCCTCGTTCAGACGACGTTCAATCTCGAAACAACGTGGTGACGAAATATCCTCCAGATTAATACCACCAAAACCAGGTGATATCGCTTTCACAGTACGAATGATTTCCTCGGTATCCTGTGTGTCCAGACAGATGGGGAAGGCATCCACGCCTGCAAACTGTTTGAATAACATCGCTTTACCTTCCATGACCGGCATCGCTGCACGGGGACCAATGTTGCCCAGTCCAAGCACCGCACTGCCATCGGAAACCACGGCTACCGTGTTCCGCTTGATTGTCAGCGAGAATGCTTTCCCCGGTTCTTCCGCAATCGCTGAACATACCCGAGCCACATCCGGAGTGTACACACGCGACAGATCTTCCCGATTCTGAATCGGGGTCTTTGGTGTCACTTCGATCTTGCCGCCCAAATGCAGCAAGAACGTGCGATCCGATACGTTAATGATGGATACACCTTTGAGTTGGCGCACCCCTTCTATAATTTTGCTGTTATCCTGTGCATCTGTTACCGCGACGGTCAAGTCGCGCACACTGACATCCTGATTGGTCGAAATGACGTCAATGGCAATGATGTCTCCACCAGCTTCCGAGATGGCCGAAGCCACTTCGCCAAACTTGATATCTTTTGTTGTCATTTCCAGCCGAATAATAATGCTGTTGCCGTCCAGATTTCTCTGATTCATTTCCATTCCTCCCAGACTGAAAGTCTTGAGTTACAAGTTACCTGTTTGTCTTCGCTGCGCGGACACGTTTATCCTTTATCTTGTCCAGAAAAAGTCGTTCAACAGCAATTACATAAAATAAAAAAGACACCCCGAACACCTTTAACAGGCGCTCAGGGCAATCTTTTGTTAATCCTAACTCCGTTTATTCGTAACGTATAGAATGGATATTATTCCCGTTCAACCGCTCTACGCAAGACACGAATGTCATATGGTTGCAAGCTGAGACTGGCTCCCACAGCATCACCACTGAGCAGATCCGTATAGGACTGTCCATCTAATTCAACCAGCTTCTCATCTGGTGTGTAGTTCTGTACAAACACATAATCAGCCGTACCATCTGTACGCGTATGTGCCGTAGTTCCGGCAGGCAGTTCCGTTTCAAGTCCACGTTCAATGTTCAGGTCAGTGATTAGCTGAGCATAGAAATCATCATAGAATGGCACTTTCAGACGTGTCGCCACGTAATATGCTTTTCCTGAACCCAACTGATTAACCGTCAATGCCGGACGTCCGGCATAGAAGTCAGAACGGTACGTAGCTAGGGACTTCGCGCCTTCGAGATGGATCAGATCACACAGTTCAATTGCGTCATACGCTGTATGGAGCTGAAGCTCATTGCCCTTTTCAGGAATGATTCCATTCAGATCACGATCATGTAATCCGTCAATTTCCTCGGACCAGATGCCAAGTGTCTTGCGCAGTGGGCCTGGGAATCCACCCAGGAAACACAGATCGTTTTCGTTAACAATACCAGACCAGTAAGTTGCTACAAACGTACCACCTTGTTCTACAAACTTCTCGATGCGTTCCCCGACACCTTCACGTACCAGATAGAGCATTGGAGCAATCAGCAGCTTGTACTTGGACAGATCTGCATCCATATCGATAACGTCCACAGCGACTCCTTTTTTCCAAAACGCTTCGTAGTGCTCTTCCACCGTCTGTTCATACTTCACACCGATATTGCGTGGACCCTGTGAATCATTAACGGCCCAGCGATTTTCCCAATCAAATATGATCGCAACTTCTGCCGGAACCGCTGTTCCTACAATGGCTTCCATGCCTTCAAGAGCCGTTCCTACGTCGGTGACATCCTGGAACACTCGTGTGTGTTCCGTTCCAACATGGTCTACCACCGCACCATGAAGCTTCTCACTGGACCCCCGGCTCTTTCTCCACTGGAAGTACTGCACACTATCGGAACCGTGTGCCACAGCCTGGAGAGAAGAGAGCAGATGCATGCCAGGTTTTTTCAGCTTGCTAACATCTTGCCAGTTGGTTGAACTTGGAGTGCTTTCCATCAGCAGAAACGGCTGCCCACCTTTGATCGAACGAACAATGTCATGCATCATTGCGATCCGGGATGCCTGTTTCGCGTCGTCATCTGCATCATGCCAAGTCGGATAACTGTCCCAAGAGAGGAAATCCAGAATATCGGCGAACTTCCAATAGTTCAGACCGCCATAGAATTCCATCAGGTTGGTTGTGACTGGCAGATCGGGATTCTGAGCTTTCAATGGTTTCGTTTCATGCACGATAAAATCAGCTGTCTGATCCGTAACGAAACGGCGCCAATCCAGATTCATCGCGTGTACCTGTGTCTCACCGTGTGGAGCCGGGGATTCCACTTGACTCCAGTCTGTAACCGTGTGGCTCCAGAATGTGGTCCACCACGAATGATTCAGTTCATCGAGTGTTTTATACTTCTTCTGAACCCAACCACGGAACGCTTCCTGACAATAATCACAATGACAGTCTCCGCCGAACTCGTTCGAGATATGCCAGCCGATTACAGCCGGATGATCCGAATAACGTTCTGCCAGTCTTGTGTTGATCGCAGTAACCTTCTCACGGTATACCGGGGAAGTATAACAATGGTTGTGACGGAAACCGTGGAGATTACGGACACGTTTCTCAGAGACACGGAGTACTTCCGGGTACTTGGCGGACATCCACGCTGGTCTCGCACCACTTGGTGTAGCCAGGAATGCATAGATGCCATTAGCTGCAAAACGATCCAACACCTGATCCAGCCATTCAAACGTATATACGCCCTCTTCCGGCTCAAGAGATACCCAAGAGAAGATACCAATGGACATCACGTTACACTTGGCAAGCTTCATCAAGCGAATATCTTCTTCCAGAACTTCAGGATAACGGAGCCACTGCTCCGGGTTATAGTCAGCGCCATGCAACATGTGCGGGGCTTTGGAACTTACAGGTGGATATTTGTATGTCATAAGGACAACTCCCTTGCTTTTGAATTACAATTTTTATTTAATACAACGATATTCACGGCTTATATTACCTGGCATCATCTGGCATGACTTCATGTTTTTTATCAGATACAACTTGCGATCCTGTATGGTATTACACGTATGTCACGGTAGCTGATTCTTCTGCAGTAGCGAGCGCTGTAAACGATTCCAACTTGCGACCTTTAAAATCAAACATGGTGAGGTTGCCCCAGTTATTCGGATGTCCGACGGACCATTCTTCTTTACTTGGTATCCAGGCAGGTTCCCAATAATAGAATCCGTGCCCCAAACCACCAGGAACTTCACGGATAATCTGCAACAGGTCCTTCAGATATTTGGTCTGTCCCTCTACACTTGCAGGGTATCCTGGCAACAACAAATCTTCCTGATTCAAAATCCATTCCATACCTTCCGGCTGCTCCAGCGTCCATGGATAAGCAGTTTCAACTACGTTGATAGGTTTGCCATAACGCTCAGCCAGATCATGCAGATTGTCACGTAACGCATCGAGTGTGCCATGCCACCAAGGATAATACGAGAGACCAATGATATCGAACTCCACACCCAGTGCTTCAAAGCGATCGTAAAACTTGCGGCTCTCCGCGTTATCTCCACCACGATCAATATGTATCATAATCTGAATATCCGCGTCAACGGATTTGACCGCAGCAATTCCGTACTTCACAAGGCCTGCAAAACGCTCCCACTGTTCATCCGTATCATGCTCTTCCCCACCGACACGTCCCTCATTCCATAACATGCCTGGCGTAATTTCGTTGCCCACCTGCACCATGTCTGGAAGCGCATCGTGTTCCTGCAACGTTCTCAGAACGTCAGCCGTATACATGCATACCGCACGTTGAAGCTCTTCATAGGACAGATTCTCCCATGCTTTCGGCTTCCATTGATTGGCTGGGTCAGCCCAGCGGTCAGAATAATGGAAATCAAGCAAAAATTTCAAGCCCTGTTCCTTGATCCGTTTGGCTATCTCCACCGTCCGCTCCAGATTGCAGAATCCACCAACAGGATCATTCCAGATTCGAAGTCGTATCGCGTTAGCGTCATTGAACTTCAGGATGGACAGCAAGTCTTGTTCCTTGCCATCCACATCACTATAACTCCCGCCATGCTGTTCGATTTCATCCATAAAAGACACATCCATTCCCAGAATGAATGTCTTTTCCGTCAAGTTGCTCACTGTATCAACCTCCATTAATTTGGGGTACAGGCTCAGCCTTTAACTGAGCCCAACGTCATACCTTTGACAAAGAAACGTTGCAGGAAAGGATACACAATCAAGATCGGTGCACTTCCGATGAAGATCTGAGCTGCCCTTACCGTCGTTTGAGAGAGAGCTTCCATTTCTTTTGGATTCATGCTCATACTACTCATATCACGTCCAATAATGACCGTTTGCATAAATGTAGCAAGTGGATAATCCTTGGCGTTATTCATGTAGAGCAATCCATCAAACCAGGAATTCCAGTGGAACACCATACTGAACAATGCAATTGTTGCAATGGACGGCATCGAAATGGGAAGGAAGATCCTAAACAATGTTCTGAAATGGTTAGCTCCATCCATCAGCGCCGCTTCCTCCAGCTCTTTTGGAATACCGCGGAAGAAGTTCAGCATCAGAATGACAAGGAATGTGTTAACTGCTCCTGGGAGTACCAGTACCCAGAAGGAATCCATCAACCCGATCTTCTGGATAACCATGTAGAACGGCACCAGTCCCCCGTTGAAAATCATACTGAATACAAAAATCCAGGAGTAGATCGTTCTGCCTTTGAATTCACTATTCTCTTTGGACAACGGATACGCCGCCAGGAACGTAATCAGCAAGGTAATAGCTGTACCGATCACTGTACGTAGCAGTGAGATCCAGAGCGAGTTCAAGAAAATTGGATTGTTCATCGTCTTTTTGTAGGCCTCAAGTGAAAAGCCTACGGGCCAGAGATTGACCAGATTTGCATCGGCAGCAGCCTTTGTACTAAAGGATACTGCCAGTACATGAATCATCGGTACGATACACATAATGGCGACCAAAATCAGAAAGCAGGTATTGACTATATTAAACACGCGATAAGGCAATGATTTATGATACATCGTGGTCCCTTCTTTCTCTGTTCATTCGTTTAGAATATGCGATATCCAGCGTATTTTTTGGCTAAGCTGTACGATACAAGGATCAAGATCATACTAATAACCGATTTGAACAATCCGATCGCGGTTGCAAAGCCCATCTCACCATTTTGCATTGCGGAACGATATACAAATGTATCAATGATGTCACCCGTTTGATATACGAGCGGGTTATACAAGTTGAATATCTGGTCAAATCCGGCATTCAGTACGTTACCAAGCGCCAGTGTTCCTACAACCATCAGCATCGGCACAAGCGAAGGGATTGTAATGTGCAGCGTCTGTTTCCAGCGTCCTGCTCCGTCAATCTCCGCTGCTTCGTACAATGCTGGATTAATTCCGGCAAGGGCAGCCAGAAAGACAATCATGTTATAGCCAAATTCTTTCCACACATCTGTCAGAATGACCGTAGATCGGAACCAACTGTTGTCTCCTAGGAAGAAATATGGCCCGAGTCCGAAGGTCCCCAGAACCCGGTTAACCAAGCCGCCTGTTGACAACAGATCTATCAAAATCCCGCCCAGAATGACCCAGGACAAGAAGTGAGGTAAATATACGAGTGTTTGAATCGTTCGCTGTACAGCCATCTTGCGAACCTCATTCAAAAGAATGGCAAAAACAAATGGAACAAATAAATTAAAAATCAGTTTAAGTACAGCAATAATCAATGTGTTCCAGATGACCTGTAAGCTGTCTTCACGTTCAAACAAATATCTAAAGTTGTCCAGCCCAACCCATTCAGATCCGCTAATCCCAAGCCATGGCTTGTAGTTCTGGAACGCCATAATGATTCCGCCCATAGGCACATAACTGAAGATAATCAGAAAGATAATGGCTGGCAACAGCATAACGTGGAATGGCCAAGTGCGTTTCAAAGTTCTCATGATTGCTCCCCCTGTATTTCTTCCTACTCAAGTACTCCCTGAGTGGCTTATAATGCGATTATATCAACCTTTTACGGGGTCCAAACAGCACATAAAAGCAATATAAATGGCACAAATTCAACCACTTTGCCTTAGCTTGAATAAACAAAAAAAAGCGCCCAGACGTTAGTCGTCTGAGCGCTGCATGTAACTATTTTTTCACACTGTCATACCATTCGTTAACCTCTTGCGTAATTTGGTCACCGCCACCGGATTTCCACGTTTGTACAAACGTATCAAACGCATCAACCGGATTTTTGCCATAGATAATTTCGTTAAATGCTTGATTCTCGATTTTGTTCAGATAGTCAAGCTTGGATTTCATCGTCTTTGTTGTCGGACCTGTGAACATGTTTTTGAAGGAAATTTCTTCTTGGCTAAGCAAGACTTTCGCTGCTGCTGGAGTCTCTTTACCGTAGTTGACAGCAACATCTTTTTCAAGCTTGGTTTCAGGCTCTTTGCCATTGGCCAAATTCATCAGAGCTTTCATCTGTGCATCTGGAATACGAGCACCGTCACGAACAAGCAAATAACGTACAACGTTCACATATCCGCCTTCGATCTCGTCAATCGGCATTTGTTTTCCATTTGCATCTAATTGATAATCATAGCCTGCAAACAGACCGTTATCATAAGGGCTACCTGGTGCCGGGTCTGCATAATTGTCGAACAGGTAGTTCTGGTACGTAAAGAATGCTTCTGGGTGCGCCATATCTTTTTTGATCAACGTAACACCATTAACGAACTGTGTCCCGTGACGCATCGCTTTGCCTTCAGGACCAGACGGAATTTCAATCGGTTTCCACACGGCACTCGGTACATTTTTCACTGTATCTAGAAGTGGCCATCCACTCATCCAGTAAGGTCCTGGAATAATACCGGCAGTTCCTGCAACTGCTGGCTCTGCTGTTTTGTTCTCATCCCATAGAGCTGCTTCCTGCGGGATATATCCTTTTTTGAGCCATTCGCTCAATTTGGTCAAACCTTGCTTCATACCTGGATTGATGGAGCCATACTCCAGCTTGCCGTCTTCCCCCAGATTCCATTGGAACGGCAATGTTCCATATGCTCCGAAGATCCAAGATGGGTCTCCCATCCATGTATTCATGGAAGTTTTGAAACCAATGCTGAGCGGAGTGACTTTATCAGGAGCCAAGCCGTCAGGGTTATTGTTTTTGAATGCTTCCATAACAACTTCTAGTTCATCGATTGTTTTTGGCGCTTTCAGGTTTAGCTTATCCAGCCAATCCTGACGAATCCACAATAGATAATCATTGTTGTAGGCATAGTCCAGAACAGGGATACCCATTCTTTTGCCATCACGACTATATTGGTTCCATACGTTTGGATCTTGTTCCATTGCTTTTTTCCATGTATCCGAAGCATACTTATCGAACAATGGCCCTACTTCTTGATACATTCCAGAATCAATCAGATCCTGAGCAAGCAGATTATCACCCACGTTTACAATATCAGGCATTTCCTGTCCTGATGACATCGCAAGACGAAGCTTGGTTGCAAATGCTCCGTTTGTGTCTGTTACTGACCACAACGATTTGATTTCAATACCGAATTGATCTTTGGCCCACTTGGTTGCCACGTTATTTTCCATGGATTCGCCATTTTTGAATTTCAGCTCAGGATCGATTCCCCAGGCTGTTGTAATCGTAACTGGCGGATCGTATTTCTCTTTGTATTCGTTTTCAGTTCCTGTTGTGTTTGAAGCTGCATTATCTCCGCCTCCACTGCCTCCTGAACATCCTGCAAGAACGACAGTCAGACACAGCGTTGTAGCGAGAAGCGACAAGAATCTCTTTTTCGTTGATTGCGCTCTCATGTTGTTCCCCCTTAAATCGTTTTGGTTACCCTTTCATTATAGGCTGACCAGGCCTTTGAGCCTATGATACGAAATCAAGATTTCTGCACCTTTGCCAACCTATATTCTGGAATGTTGTTGTAATTATGCCTGATCCCGAAATTCATTTGGTGTCATACCATAATGCTTTTTGAACATTTTGCTGAAATATTGCGGATTTTGATAACCAAGCTCACTCGTAATCTCATATATTTTTTTGTTGCTATTCTTAAGCAGATACAGAGCACGCTCCATGCGCATACGAATCATGTAGTCCCCAAGACCTTCCCCAGTCTCTGCCTTGTAAATTTTCGATAGATATACGGGGTGTAAATATACTTTGTCCGCGATCATCTTCACCGACAGATCCTGTCCTGTATCTCTTGTCACCAGCTCCTGAACCTGCTTGATCACATGTCTGCGGCTCTGCACACCTTCCTGATCGGACAACTCTTCCTGAAGCTTCGCCAGCATCTCGGTTGCCCAGCGCCGCAGCTTCTCGGGGGATTGGATCAACTGATGAGCAAGGAGCAAGTCGAATCCCGCATGATCAATCTCATGCACCAGATGCCCCTGTTTATGGGCGATATACATAAATGCATTGGTTACCGACAGATACATCTCATACACATGTTCTCTGGACAATCGTACCTGTTCTGCCGCGTCAAAGACCGTGTTCAGCTTACGCGCTGCCGCTTCCCATTGCTTGGTCTCAAGCAATTGTGGAAGTACAGGCGGTTTGTACAGCTCTTCGAGCGCCTGCGTCGCATCATTCTCCGGTCTTTTGCTGAGTGCCTGATCCATGTCCATATATATAATCTTGTGTTCTTCCGGTCCAGAAAGGACAAGCGAACCCAGACTTTTTCGATAAGCTGCTGTCAACTCATTAAAGGGAAATGACGGTGTAACTACCATGGACAGATCTCCCTGTAAATATCGAATGACATGCTCACGGAAAGTTTCAGCTGAGATTCTCAACGTCTCCAAGTCCATCTGCGGAGCTTCGATCTGATCTTGATTCTGCAAGAACATAACCAGACACTCATGGGGTCCGCGACCAAACCACACGTTAAATTGTTCTCCGAGTACTTCCTCTGCAATATTACCTACCGCAAAATCCATCAGATCCAGAGACTGCTGGTCCATTGATGAGAAACGTCCTGTAAGGCGAATCAGCATCATCACAGCCGATTGTTCCGGATCAATATGAATCTCATATTGTTGCAGTTGTTCCCGAAGTGCCCGCGCAGTGATCTCACGTCCCAGCAGCAGATCATGCATGAGATTTTCCCGTAAAATTTTATAGTCAGACTTCCGGCTGTATAAAAGCCGGTGATATTTATCGAATTCATCCCATTCATCGCGAAGAGACGTGATGGCTGCCGATACGGAACTCATAAATTCATCATCGTTTACGGGTTTCAGGATATAATCCGCTGCCTGCAATTGAATAGCTTTCTTCGCATAAGTAAAATCACTGTGACCGGTCAGCAAGATACAGCGGATATGAGACCAGCGTTTGCTTACCTCTGCAATGAGATCCAGTCCCGACATGCCAGGCATTCGAATATCGGTAACTACGATATCTACTGCATTTTCCTCCATAATTTCCAACGCTTCCTTAGCGGATGCGGCACGGAGCACGGTCGTTACTCCAAGCTCTCCCCAAGGGATCGTAAGTTCCAGACTTTCTGTTACGTATGTCTCATCATCTACCAGTAATATATCAATCAAGTGATTCACTCCCTATTTTGTTCATTCTGCCAATGGATTCCATCGTTCATTATGCGCTACACATTCCAGGTGCTTATCCTTCATTCTCCAGAAGAAACTCCTGCTCGGCAGGCCATGACAGCGTAACGCGTAATCCACCAAGTTCCGATTCCGTTATATCCAGCCCAGCCTGCTCCCCATATCGAAGCTGGAGTCTCTGATTCACATTCCACAGGCCACAGCCCATCTCCTGATCCATCGTTCCCCTGAGCTTACTCAGAAGCGCCTCACGTGCCTCCTGCGTCATGCCTTGCCCATCATCTTCTACCACAAGAACCATGACACCGCCCTGTTTTTCCCCGGATACTCTTATTTCTCCGGCCTCCGCGTCCGCTTCGATACCGTGAATCACCGCATTCTCCACTAGTGGTTGCACGATGAGTGGCGGTACCTCCTGTCTTAACATCTCATCGGACAGATCAAGCTTGTAATGAATTCGGTCCATACGCATCCGTTGGATCTCCAGATAACAGCTGACAAATTCAATCTCTTCTGTCAACGGTACCACGTCCCGCTCCTGTCTTGTCGTATACCGATAATATCGCGAGAGATTATGCGACATCGCTACAACAGCGTCCATACGCTTGAGCTTCGCCATACTCGTAATGAAGGAGAAACAATTATAGAAGAAGTGCGGGTTAATCTGCGATTGCAGCTGCTTCAACCGGGCTTCACGCACATGAATCTGTTCCAGATAAACGTGTTCAAATAACTGCTGGATCTGCTCCACCATCAAGTTGAAACGTTCGGACAGGAAACTGAATTCATTGCGGCCCTTCGGCTTAATCCTCACGGAATAATCCTCCTGCTTCAACCGCTGGAACCCGCGAATGAGTTGTTTCACTGGTACCTGCACCTGAACATAGAACAAATACGCCACACCAAAACTCATTAACAACAAACAAATCATGGAAGAATAGAACAACATATTGGATTGATGAATGGGCTTCAGAATATCTGACAGGGGCATGTAGTCCACCAAATACCAGCCTGTTGTACTGGATTTCACAGTGTTGACCATGTAAGGCTCGTTCCCGATCACTACTGTACGATTATCAACGTCCTGAAGTTTGTGGGCGGACAGTTCTTCCATCAACTGATTCGTTAATGAACGATCTGAAGTCCGATTATAGATAACCCCCGATTCTTCACGGAAATAGAAGGGGTCATGCCTGCCATCGTCCTTGAATTTGTCCAGCATATCCCGAATGTTATCACTATCAAACTCCAGTTTAATAATCGTTTCCGCATTATTAGCTGGGTCTTTAATACCGTATGGAGATACCGTAATCCAGCTAAACATGAACCGATCATCTTCCCCATCCTGAATTTTGCGTACATCCCAGCCGGAAATGATATTTTCCCTTAGCGCTTCTTTATCGTAAGAACGTGCGTCCCTTTCGGAAACCACCCTTCCCAGCGAAGGAGAATACAGATATAACTTTGTAGCCCAATTGGATGAACTTTCCTGAATACTCAGCTTATTCTGAATACGTTTGACCAGGTTGATCGCATCCAGATCAAAGTAGTTACTGTCCGCATAGATTCGCCGGAAGCTGCCAATATCAGGATCATGTATGAGCAGATTCGGCCATGAGGATAACAGTTCGATGTGTGTGTTCACTTGATTTTGGAAAAATTCAAGCTGGTTACTATTTGATCGATTCAACTCGTCTCTGAGAACAGCTGTTGTTTTGTGATTGGAGTACCAGTACAGAAGCACTACAGGAATCAGCATAATCAGAATAAGAATGACCATTTTGGAAAACAGGTTTGTTCGATATGACATCTTTTCATCTCACCTTGTCTAAATTTGTCGTGACATTAATTGTAATGATGTAAGCGCTAAAGACAAACTATTTTTTTGAGACAAACCGATTCATTATCTAGCGTAAGCGTTACCAATTCAAGGGGGAAGGAGATAAAACCAATATTTCTGCACTAATTGCAACTTCCACGCACAAAAAGAGCCAGCGATTAGCCAGCTCTCTCTAATTTCAGTATATGCCTTTGATCTTTTTATTCTACTCAAACCTTATTCCACTTCTGTTTATGTAATTATTCTTTTTTACTATAAAAATATCAACTATGGAATATCATAATCAAATACCGTATTCGCTCCATCCACGCCTACATCCAGCACAATATCCATAAGTTTTCCATTGACGAACAGAGGGGATTCCGCTTTCCCGTAAAACTCCAACTTGCCTGTAAACGTTCCATGGGGTTCAATCTCAACATGTACCGGCCTTAACTGAACAGACTGCAAGGCTTCCAACAGTGGATCGTCCTTAAACTTATAACTTCGTGCGAGATCAGGCATTAACACGGCGGATACGGAATCTCTGCCGTAATTTTTGAGTGTCAGGTCACAGGTGGCTCGGGTCTCACCCGTTTTCAGCACGTTAAAGGTACAAGAGCTTGCATTCTGTACATAGGATACCGCATTAATGCCTGTAGCTCCCCACTTGGCTATATACATGAATTTATCCGTCATGTACGAATAACTGAGAATGATAGCGATAACTACGATCCATAACCCTTTTGCAAGACCGGGGAATGATTTCCCGATTTCTTTGCGTGTAAGGTAAAAGCCGCAAGCGAAGATCCCCATCCCCAGGAAAAGTGTGATATGTACACCACTTAAATATGATGTAGTATACGGTGATATACCTATTGCTGACAGCATGGTATCTCCAACAGAAAAACCAAGATGATGGTTAAATGTAAAGATGATAGCAAATAGCAATAAAGCCCCTGAGAACACAAGTCTGATTCTCGACACACGAACACCCCCTAATCAACCACCTTATTGTATCATATTTTTCCTATTTATGATTAACAATCCAAATCCAAAAAACAACAATAAAAAGAACGTCTTCGGTTGTTCACCGAAAACGTCCTCCATTTTCACCGCTGACAAGAGCTTGTAATAACACAGGTCTCTCTGTCATGGATGACGATCATTTATTGCTTAGACAAGAATGCATCGAGTTGTTCCTGTTTGGCTGCAATAATTTTATCAATTCCCGCTGCTTTCAATTTCTCCAGATATTTCGGAATCATCTCATTTGGATCAACGGCGCCCGATGTCATACCCGGCTTGAACTGTTTGTTCACGTTGTTGACCGCCGCAATTTCATTTTTGACAGATTGACTGTTGAATGTAAAGCCCAGTGCTGGAGACTTCACACCTTTGGCGTTAAACTCTTTGAACTTCTCCCATTTCTGTGGATCTTCATTATCCCAGAGGAAGTTCAGGAATTGGTTACCCAGTTGCCATTGTGCACCTGGATTGTAGGTACGACTGTTGGCATCAACGCCTTCAGGGAGAGCAATGATATTATCCTGTCCGTCTTTTTTCACATAATGTGTACCTTCAATTCCGAAGTTCAGCAGATTGTTAATTTCCTTGTCGGAATGCAGCAAGTTAATGACCTGCATCGCTTTTTCCGGTTGCTCCGAAGAACGGGAGATCGCGAGCATTGCTCCAGATGCATCACCCGTCGTAATTGTCGGCTGTGTCATCTCAATCTGAGTCAGTGGGAAACCCACATACCCTTCTTCTTCTTTATCCTTGCCTGGTTTCATGCCATCCGTCCAGAGAAACGCTTTTCCAGCCTTCGCCTGGTCTTTCGGGAACACATTCGATGTAGCAGCATCACTGTTGATATATCCCGCTTGATACCACTTGCGAGCGAGTTCAGCCGCTTCCTTGAATTCAGGAGTCTCCACTTCATTCAGAACCGTTGTTCCGCCTGCTGTTTTGGAGATTACTCCAGGTACGGAAGCATCACCAAGATAATCCCAATCCAGATTCTCCAGCAACCCGTTACCATTGGTGTTGGACATATAGAACGGTGTAATGCCTGGCTCGTTTTCCTTGATTGTTTTGAGCAGGGGCTCCAGATCAGCCCATGTCTTAACAGCTGTCAGGTCCAGTTTATACTTGTCAGCCAGATCTTTGCGTACCAGCACGCCACGTGTGGCAGCAAGTTCTTTATTCGTAGGAACACCATAGTTCACGCCGTCCACCTGGGAACCTTCCAGAAAGGCAGGGTCCAGGTTTTTCTTGATATCTTGACCATGTGCATCAAGCAGATCATTCAGTGGCAAGAAAGCGCCTTTGGCTACATTCACCGTGTAGTTCTGCCAAGCTGCTGTGAAGATAATGTCCGATTTTTCACCCGAAGAGATCATCAGATTCAGCTTGTTATCCCACTGTCCCCAGTCAATGGCATTGATCTTGAGTGTGGCCCCAATCTTCGGTTCCATCTTCTTGTTGATCTCAGCTTCCACCAGAGCGACATCCTTCTGTGGTGTCCCTGGGTAGAACAGCGTCACTTCATAGGGCTTGCCCCCACCCTCACTTGCTCCTCCGCCTTCGGCTCCAGGTGTTGTTGTTCCACCTTTGTCTGATGAGCAAGCTGCCAGCACCAGGCTCAGCGCCATAACCGTTGCCATCATGCGTGACCATACCTTTAATGATCTAACCAATTGAACCCCTCCTGTCATGTGTTGAACCATACAACCGAATTCCCCAATTCACAATTAAACCGATAACTACTTCTGTATATGCCCTTTCAGTCCATCTTCATTTACCTTGCCCACTCCGCTAACCGGTTCAGAGTTATCCCTTCACAGCGCCAACCGTAAGACCTTTGATGAAATAACGCTGGAAGAACGGATATGCCAGTACAATTGGACCAATACCGACCACAGCCATCGCCATTTGCAGAGTTTTGTTAGGCAGATTCAGCAATCCACCCTGCGACGAAATCTGTGAAGAGACGTTGGAGTTGGTTGTTAAATATTGAATATCGAGCAGCGTCCGGTACATAAGATACTGAAGGCTGATCGTCCGGTTATCTGATATAAAAATCATGCTAAGGTACCAGTCATTCCAGTAATTCAGTGTACTGAACAACGCGACGGTTGCCATTACCGGAAGGGAGAGCGGAAGCACGATACGTGTAAACGTTCTCAATTCCCCTGCACCATCAATCCGAGCCGATTCCAGAATGGATACGGGTATGGAATTCGCGAAGAATGTACGCATGACCAGTACGAAGAATGGAGATAGCAGTAGCGGCATGATGAGTGCCAGTATGGAATTCTTCAGATCCAATACGTTCACATAGACCAGATACCAAGGTACCAGACCCCCATTGAACAACATCGTGAAGAAGATGAAAAAGGCGAACCAGCCTCGGTAAGGCAAATCTCTCCTCGAGAGTGGATACGCATACAGTGCAGTCAACGCCACACTTGTAATGGTACCTACCACGGTAACGATAAAGGATATACCGTACGAATGAAGAATCTGATCCATATCTCTGAAGAGGAACTCATAAGCCGTTAGGCTGAACTTCTCTGGAATAAGCTTATACCCATTCGCAATAACTGTTGTCTCGTCCGAGAATGAGATGGCGAAGACAAGCAGGATCGGCACGATACAGGCAATGGCGTAGAATAAAAACATCGCATGAATAACGGATGCGGAACGCTTGGATACGGCTAGTGGATCACGTGATTTCACAGCTGACTTGCCTCCTCTCAAAATAATGCATTATCTTTATCCATCCGCCTAACGATGGTATTGGATACAAGAACCAGTACGAATCCGACGACCGCTTGGTATAGACCCGCTGCGGATGACATCCCGATATCTCCACCGATAAGGAACGTTCGATATACATAGGTATCCAGTACATTCGTTACAGGGAACAGTGCTCCCGATTCCAGTGGAACCTGGTAGAACAGACTGAAGTCTGCATAGAATATACGGCCTATTTGCAATAACGTCATAATGACGATCAACGGAACGAGAAACGGAACCGTGATGAAGCGTATCTGGTGCCATTTGGTTGCTCCATCGAGCACAGCAGCTTCATAATATTCTTCATCGATACCCACGACAGCTGCCAGATAGATGACGGCATAATAACCGATATTCTTCCATGTGTTTACCAGTGGCAAAATATACGGCCAATACTTCGGCTCGGAATACCAGTCGATCGGCTGACCGCCGAACATCGGCAGGATCGTTGAGTTCATGAAGCCTGAGTCCTTGCCCAGGAAAGCCAGTACCAGGTAACTGACCACAATCATGGACAGGAAATACGGCAATAGCATGAGCGATTGATACAGCTTGGACATCGCCTTGTTCTTCACTTCATTAAGCAGAATAGCAAGCCCGACACCTACAAAGAGATTGAGTGCAATAAACACGGTGTTGTACGCAAGTGTATTCCGGGTAATTTCCCATGCATCACTGGTGGAGAACAAATATTTAAAATTGTCCCATCCACTCCATGGACTACCCCAAATACCATCAGCATAGTTTACATTTTTGAATGCGATCAGAACGCCGAACATCGGCATATAGTTATTCACCAGCAGAAACAGGACCCCTGGCAAGAACATGAGATACAGCACCTTGAATTTGCCAAAATTGTGCCACACAGACTTGCGTTTTGGAACTGTTCCTCCCGTTATTTCCGATATCCGTACTCCCTTACCCGCCTGGGGTTGTGTCTTCATAACTTGTTCTCCCTCACTCCTCTTGAATTCTTCCTCAGGATGAAGCTCCGTTGCGGCTCCTGTGGTTCAAGTATACGGCGGGGCGAGTGAGACCTCTATCTGCTGTGGTGACCTGTTGACTTATCAAATTATGACTTTAAGACACGTCCTAGTACCAAAAAAACAAAAGACGCAGCATTGCTGCGCCCTAAGTTATACGGTACGTGACTGTTTGCGGAACTCCTGTGGCGTAATACCTGTGCACTTTTTGAACATTTTGGTGAAATGCGAGTAATTGTAGTACCCCACTTTGCCAGCGATATCCGTCACCTTGACAGTGGACTGGGACAGCAAAGTCTTCGCTTTGGCTACTCTGCCTTGCAGGATAAACTCGGACAAGGACATCCCCTTCTCCTTCCGAAACAAACGGGACAGGTAGGCAGGATTGAATCCGGCAAAAGCTGCAAGCTCCTCTCGCATGAGTTCTTCGCCAATATGAGTTTCAATATAAACGCACAACTGATCCACAATGGTCATGGGGCTGTGATCGTCCGGGTACAACACCGGGATAACACGATCAATGAGATCAGACGTCCACTGCTTCAACTGCGGCAACGACCTTGTCACCACACTTTCTTCCGGCTCCCGTTCACCTGGATACAGAGTGCGTATGGACACATTTTTCTGATGAAGCAACGGATAGACCACATGCAGCATCGCATGATAGTAGAGACGCAGCATTTCAGGAGACAATCCCTCCTGAGCAGCGAGTAACTCGAAAATCTCATCCACACGTTCGCGCAAATCCCCAACTTTACCCGTCTCAAACAGTATAGATAATTCTGAAAACCAAGGAATAGGCAAAAAGCGATCTTCCTGATCTCTTCCCTGCTCATCATAGACAAAGACTTCTTCAAGCTCCTTAATATTGCGCCGCTCCATATCCATGAGTTCATTTAACATGCCTTGCAGCTCCGTTACAGCAACCGGGACCCCGACATAACAGGACAACCGGCAGTAAAAATACGTACCACATTCCCGAATATACCCCTGACAACGTTGTGCCACTTCGCTCGCACTCGGTACGATGCCGTCTTGCTCGTAAGCAAGCACAATGTTCAATCCACTATGATCCTGAAACACCTCACCCGGCTTGTCGCCTAGCAACATTTCTCTCGCTGCATTACGAAGGGCATACTCCAATACCTCTTCGTCACGCAAATCAAATTCTCGCACCCATTCCTCTACCGAAATCACAACAGGTAGCACACGAGCCTGCGGATCAATCTCGGCACCATACAATTCTGCGAGCTCCTGCAGTCGTTGCTTGGTTAACGTGATACGTTGAGAGATGGCATCTTTCCAGAAACGTTCTGTCAGTAGTGGTTTGTGGGTTTTCCACCGTTTGTATACGGTCTCATAAACTTCGTTGGTACGGGTACGCTGCTCTCCATCCTTGATCTTCTCTACCGCTTGGGTTACCACCTTGATCAATTGATCCGCCGGAGCCGGCTTTAATACATAATCAAAGCTGTTTAACTTAATTGCGGTCTGAGCATAATCAAACAAAGCATGGCCTGTCAGGAAAATGGTCAACATGCCTGGATCATGCTTCAATACCCAGCTCTGCAGGTCAAGCCCTGTTTCACCAGGCATCTCAATATCACAGATGATGATATCGATAGCACTTGCCTTCAGGACCTTTCTTGCTTCTTCAGCATCACAAGCACTGAATACCTGATCAATGCCAGCTGCCCGCCAGTCAACGCCTTCCACCATCGCTTGTAATGCATATACTTCATCATCCACGATCAACAGGTTCCGCATGGGCTCCCCCTTCTTCCTCTTCGGTCTGAGCGGGTAAATCAATGATGACTGCGGCGCCGTTATCCGCCTCATTTCTGAACTGCAAACTGGCTTGATCACCATATTTCACTAACAGCCGGTGAGCTACGTTCCATATACCGATATGCTGTCCACCCGGATCTTCAGCGTATTGTCCCTGCTGCAGACGCTCCAGCAGTTCCTCATCAAATCCGATACCATTATCCACAATCATAAGCTGAAGCACCTTCTCATCGACTTGACCCGATAACTTCTTCCCATGGCACGCCACGATGCGAATGACAAATGATTTCGTTCGGCGCTGAAATCCATGAATAATGGCATTCTCCACAAAGGGCTGAATGGTTAATGGCGGAATCACATACTGTCCCAGATCCGGTTCGATGTCCAGTTCAAAATCCAATCGGCTTGGAAACCTTAGCTTCTGAATTTCCAAATAATGACGAATGTGTTCCAGCTCTTCATCCAGACGAATAACACGTTTGCCTGCACGCAGGCTGAATCTGAAATAATCTGCCAGATGGCCAGCCATCTGTTGCACCAGCTCATGCTTTTGCAAGGAAGCCAGACTATGAATGATATTGAGTGAATTCAGGTAAAAGTGAGGATTGATTTGCATCTGCAGTTGTTTGAACTCCGCCTCTCGCGTCCGCAATTGTTCCTCATACACGTCAATCTTCAGATGCCGGATCTCGCTGGTCATCTGATTGAAACTTCGTGTCATAAATTCAAGTTCCGAGGAAGAGGGTGGCTCCAGCTTCACATCGAGATCTCCACGGCTCACCCTTCTCATGCCTCGGATCAATGAGTTCATCGGGCGGAATAACAGATGACGCAGAAAGATCAGTGCCGTAACCAGAATTACTGCCGCACCAATGGGAAGCAGACGAATGATCTGCTGGAAAAACGGAAGGTTACGCATCATGTCTTCCTCAGGCAGCAGCACGATATAATTCATCTCGGACATGGCCGAGGCAATACCCAACATCAAATATTGACGTGCTTCTCCCTTGTTCACAACTTCAGAGATAACCTGATACGGATTCTTCAGGCCGGGAAGATGCGCTGCAGCCAGCTGAATCTGTGCAGTATTTAATGTAGAATCCGATAGTGCCCCGCCGTCTGTCCCAACAATGACCGCGCCTCCCCGATCTCCGGATTCAGTGAATTGTTGTGTATGATTCAGTTCATTCATATCAACAAGTGCACCTGCATAGAACTGCTGGTTGATTCGCACCGTTTTCACCAGCGCATTCCACGTCCCGCCCCGCACAATGCTCCATTCCGGCTTCTGGATATCTCCTTCCAATTGCTGCATCTGGACTGGCATACTCTCCTGCACAACCGACTTTTTGACATCATAATTGCCTGAAGTGGCGAGCAGCAGATCATCATTCACGGCATCATATAGAAAAAAAGAATCGATTAGATTATAAAAACCGATATCTGTCATGAATTTGTTCATAATCCGTTGCTTTGCAATGATATAATCGCCACTGCCGTATTCCAGAAAAAACAGAGAGATAATATCCGGGTCCCGCTCCCCCAGACTGTATAGATACCGATTCGTCTCCTGCAATACACGTTCATTCTGCTCCACACTCTTGGCGAGATGATTCATATTGGTGAGAGATACCTTGTCACGTACGACTTTCATGGCGTAAACGTTGTTGTAATAGAGCAGCATGAATAATGGCAGCATGATCAATGTAAGACCCACAATAAATTTAAAACGAAGTGAACGGATCACATTCATGGATTAAGGATTCCCGCCCTTTTCATTTAACATAGAGTACTTTTTTCTGATTTCTTCCTTATGATGGCATGTTTAGTTTATTGTAGTCACCCCTGCTTGCCATTGTCTATGCGGTCTCGTGACCTGCATCCATCACTTCTGGTGACTTCCATCCGCTCCAAATTCGGATAATATACTTCTGTTGTAATACATTCTCCAGTTGTAAAAAAAATCCTTCAATTATAGTTCAGAAGCCTCTCCCTTAAATAAATGCTGCGGCAAGCCCCGGACTCCACGAACGCCCGATCTTGACATGCATACGATATATCACTCCTCGGGTTAGTCACCAGGATGTAGGGAGGCCTGTTCGATGAATATTCAACTCACTGCGTTACACTATGTCTATCTGGCATTTATTATCTTGATCATCGCCGTAATGATCCGGCGCAGGGACACCACTATCATCTGTGTCGCGGGTATTATGACCATTGGACTTCTGGCAACGGAAACCTTGAGCGGGTCAGTCGCTGGAATCTTCAACAGTTTTATCTATGCCACAAAAGAATTGCTCAGCACGATCTTCATCATCTCGATTATTGTGGCGATGAGCCGTGTTCTGATCAGAACAGGCATTAATGAGGTCATGGTAACACCTGTCACCCGGTTTATCCGTTCTCCTCAGGTCGCGTATTGGGGTATCGGATTGATCATGATGGTCGTATCACTATTTTTCTGGCCATCCCCGGCCGTAGCACTCGTTGGTGCAGTACTGCTTCCTGTAGCCGTGCGTGTAGGTCTTCCTCCGATTGGAGCTGCCATTGCCATGAACCTGTTCGGACATGGAATTGCACTGTCGGGAGATTATATCATTCAGGGGGCTCCCAAACTTACGGCCTTCTGAGATGAAATCAGGTACAGTGGGCACGGAACCTTCATCCTCCGCTCTGCTTATCCCTCTGTTATTTGCAGTTGATGTGATTCTGATGTTTGTATTGAAACTGCAAGGTGGTGACGCAACAGCTCTGATTGGCGGGACTGCTGTGGTCATCCTGATCGCTGTTACCCTTGCCGCACATTGTCATGCCGGACCGGAGGAAACGACCAACTATTTAATAGAGGGATTTCAGTTCGGTTTCAAGGTATTCGGCCCGGTTATTCCGATAGCCGCGTTCTTTTATCTGGGGGATGCTGCGATTACGGAGTTGTTCCACAATCCTCTACCTGAAGGTTCACACGGGATTGTGAATGATCTCGGGGTTGCACTTGCTGGACTGGTGCCACTGAATGATACGGTGGGAGCCATTACGATGACGGTGACCGGAGCGGTCACGGGGATGGATGGTTCGGGATTCTCAGGGATTTCCCTGGTTGGCTCGATTGCGTCCATGTTCGCAGGGTCGGCAGATTCAGCCCCTGTGCTGACAGCACTCGGTCAGGTTGCAGCCATATGGGTAGGTGGCGGAACCTTGATTCCATGGGCATTGATCCCTGCTGCTGCAATCTGCGGAGTCAGTCCTTTTGAACTGGCAAGACGCAACCTGAAGCCTGTACTGCTGGGACTCGCGGTAACGACGATTGTAGCCATCTTTCTGATCTGACCAAAGGTTATGCTAAACCGTTTAAAAAGACGTGCGTGAACGTGCCCAGTTCCAGAGATCTTCACGCTTCATCTCTGCCAATTGCAGCATGTCCACATATGGATCTCCCTGTAACCCAAGTACAGAAGCGAAAGCAGGCTCCGTCTTCCACCCTGCCCGTTTCAGTCTGCGAATCTCACGATGTCCGGCGTCTCCCCACAGTTGTAATAATCTCCACTCCACGATCATATGCAGGTATGCATTCTGCCTGTTGATCGGCACGGATTGGGCAAAAATCTCCACTGGCCAATGTCCCACTTGCAAATTAAAAGTCACATAAGGACGTTGGTCCGGAAGATCCCCACCACGTACACATTGAAACTCAGCAACGACTCCGATTCGATTGTGTATGTCGGCTTCAAAAACATCCAGATCCTCTGCATAACACAGCAGATCCAGATCACTGCCCGGAACATCAATATCAATGGGTACCGTTCCTGCTGGATATGGGTGATAGTCAGCTAATATATCGAGCAATCCACTGCTCTGTAACACATGATATGCGTCCTGCTGACGTTCATTTCCCGTAGCCAGATGTGCCATTACTTCTGCGGTAGTACTCATCTCCCCGCCTTGGGCCACAGTTAGTTCGAGCCTCCTGTAATGACCTGTTTCACACGTCCCACTTGACCGCTCGTCAGTCGTACTTTGATTCCATGTGGATGCGTAGGTGACTTGGTTAACAGATCCTTCACAATGCCACGTGTCAGCTTACCTGTAGATTGATCCTGCTTCAGCACAATGTCCACTTCCAGACCTGGCTTAATATTTACACGTTGTTGTCCATTCATTATGTTCACTCTCCTCTATGTCGTGATTCATACCATGTATACTATATAACCCTTAAACACAAAGCTCCATCTATTGTAGACGTTTTGGTTTCAAAACAAAAGGGACGCGGCAATAACCTCCTAAGGCTGGTTCCATGGTTGATATGAAGATCAAGATAAAGAAACCGCAGGTCTCTTCATCTGAGACCTACGGTTTCTAATTGGATTGCCATGTTCAGGGCTGCACATGCTTCAAAATAGACGAAGGCGAAGTTCCGTTCTTCGCAGCTTCGCGTGCCTTCACAGCAAGAAGCTCGGACACTGTTACGAACCGATATCCCTGCTGCTGCAACTTCGGCAGGATCGTTTTGAGTGCTGCTACCGTATGGGACTTGCCTTCCACCTTATCGTGAAAAAGTACAATATCCCCATTACGTACGTTGTTCAGCACCTTGTTAACGATGGCCGATACGCCTGGAGAAGCCCAGTCCCGTGTATCCTGATGCCAGGACCAGAGGACAATGGTATACCCTTTTTGTTTGGCAGCCTGAATGACCATGTCATTGTAATAGCCGCCTGGTGGTCTGAACAACAAGGGACGCTCCGCACCAGCTTCAATAATGGAACTTTCCGCTGCGTTCATATCTTTCATGTACTTGTCCGCAGCTGTTGATCGAACTGCATACGTATGCGCATACGTATGATTGGCGATTTCATGCCCTTCGAGCTGCTCCTGCCTAATCAGTTCAGGAAATTTCTCTGCCCATTTGCCAAGTACAAAAAAGGTTCCTTTGGCTTGATATTGCTGAAGCAACGCCAAAATCTGCGGGGTCTGAATCGGATCAGGTCCATCATCGAAGGTCAGGGCGATGAGTTTATCCTGTGTGGGAACCTCCCATACGATCTCTCCTCGTTCCTCATAATACTGACGGTTCTTCTGTACAGGCTTCGCATAGGCAGAACTGCTACCCAGCAAGATAATTAGCGTGAACAATCCGAGGAATCGGGCTGCCTTCAGGTTCATGTTGTGTCCTCACTTTGTCTTCATACGTAAAATCCCTGTTAGCATTTCCCGATTCAGCCGAACTAATTAACGAAAGATCTGATCCACAACGGCAATTTCCTCAGCGGTAAGCTCTACATTCAATGTTTTCAGATTATTGATAACCTGCTCCGGTTTTTTGGCGGCCGGAATCAATGCATCAATGGAAGGCTGAGTGAGGTACCAGGCCAGAACCAGATGAGCGACCTCAACATCTTTGGATTGTGCGATGCTGCGCAGCTGCTCCACTTTATCCAAATTTTGAATGAATGCCTCACCTGTAAACAGTGGGTTCTTCGCCCGTCCATCCTGGAATGTTGTGTCGCGATTATATTTACCGCCCAGCAGTCCCGCTGCCAGAGGGAAGTAAGGAACAAAAGAAATTTCATGCTTAGCCGTATACGGCAACAGCTCTTTCTCCGCTTCTCTTTTGAACAGATTATATTCAGATTGCAGTACGTCTACATGACCGTCTATATTGGCTTCACGTAACTGATCGATGGAAAAATCGGATACGCCAATGGCACGGATTTTGCCAGCGTCTTTCAATCGTTTTAACGTATCTACCGCTTCATCCTTCGGGGTATGTTCATCCGGAAAGTGGATGCTGTTTTCAGGAAAGCAGGTGAATTATCCATGACGATCTTGCCATCTACAAATGTATGGGCTGCTTTGGTCGCAATAATCGTATTCTGACGCTGACCGGTTTCCTTCAATACTTCACCAATCAATCGTTCGGAATGCTCAGGTCCATAGATTTAGGTATTTTTCAACGCAGTCGCTTCCACGTCGTTGATAAACCGGCGCAGCTTGGCAGCCACATCACGGGTGATTTCGCCGTTTTCATACAATTGCTGAACCGTATTGCGCTGTTCCTGAATGGCCACCATCTGCAACTCAAGTTTCTCCTGATTAAACGGATCTTCCGTTTCACCTTGGTTCCAGGTGCGCAACTTGGCAATAACTCGCTCATACTTGGCAATGACCGACAGTGCGACGACTCGATTCCCATCATTCATATGAGCACGAATGGCCTTAATTGCTGCTTCAGAGGTGCGCAGCTTCACCTGACGGAACAGTTCTGCATTTTCAAGCATGAAGGGTTGAATCGGCTTCTGGGACCGGTTGGTGAACAGATGTCCCAACACACGTCCGATCTCGCTGATCGAGGTCATGAACTGAGTGTTTGTGCGATTCGCCAGCATCATTTCCTTGCGATCGAGCCAGCTGTCACATTTGAATGCAGCATCGGACGCAATTGCATTTTCGTCCAGCATCGCTTCAATTTCTTTGCGCTCCGCACGGGTGGCAATCAGATTGATGGCCGTTTCTTGTTTTTGAATGTCTTTGCGTTTACCGGCGGTAAGCTGACCTGCGGCCTGCCTGATGTATTTGGACAGATCCGAGACGACCGCCAGTGCCGCGGCTTTGTTCTCATCGTTCATTTCGGATTTGACGGCTCGTATTGCCGCATTCAGCATAATGTCATGTGCTTTCCGTTCTGACTTCTGCGGTGTTTCTTCTGTGGATTTACCATCATCCTTGGCCAGAACCGGAAGAAATACGCTCGCGGCAATCAGGGAGAAGAGAATCACTCCTGCCGCCAGGAAAATGATCAGATCCCTTTCAGGGAAAGCCGACCCATCCTGAAGCACGTAAGGAATGGAGAAAGCACCTGCCAATGTCACAGCCCCCCGTACGCCTGAGAGGGAAATGATCGTAATATCCTTGAACCTGGGCCTGCCAATAGAGGATTGGGTACGCAGCAATTCATTCCCTTGCCAGAACAAATAGATCCAGAGAAAGCGCAGAACCAGCAGTAGCACCGAGATCAAGCCCACATATCCCAACACCTGCAGATTATTAAACGAAACATTTTCAAAAATGGTACTCAGCACATCCGGAACCTGTACACCCAGAATAACAAACACCAGACCATTTAGTATAAATAAAATGACTGACCATGTGCTCGCAGATACCACCTGCATCTTCAACTGAACCGATTCTGCGCGGTCACGCTCAATAGCGTGAATGATCCCACCTGCCACGACCGCCAAAATGCCCGACACCCCAATCTCTTCACTCACCAAATAGATGACAAATGGAGTCAGGATTTGCAGCAACATATGAATCGTCACATCTTCCATGCCCAGCCTGCGAATCCACACCCCAAGCCTGATTAACAGAAAAGATAACAAGGCCCCGATGAGAAGTCCGCCAATCGCAATCAGAATAAAACTGAAGGTTGCCTGAGCCAGGGAAAATACACCTGTAACTGTGGCTGCAATCGCGAATTTGAAGGCCACCAGGCCAGATGCATCATTCATTAATGCTTCACCTTCAAGAAGCCTATGTATGCCTTTGGGCAGATGTACCCGGCCTGCCATGGCACCAACGGCCACCGCATCTGTCGGGGACAATATGGCTGCAAGAGCAAAAGCAGCAGGTAACGGAATCGAAGGAATCAGCCAGTGAATGGCATACCCTGCCACGACTACTGTCACGAATACAAGCCCTAGTGCAAGCAGAAGTATCGGTGCACGCAGATTCCATAATTCATTCCTTGGTGTTCGCTTACCATCGTTGTATAACAAAGGTGCGATGAAGAGTACAAAAAACAATTCCGGATTCAAGGGCAGGTGAACACCTGCGGGAAGCAAAGCTATGGCTACACCAAGCACGATTTGAATAAGCGGAACGGGAATAAAGGGTACAAACCGGTTCAGGATGTTCGATAAACCGATCAGGACCAGTAACACAAGTACGGTAATAAATATCTCCATGATGACAATCCCTTTCCGCTATAGAAGTGGTGAACCTTTGTTATAAAAATGTTGTCATATTCATATACCCATTCAACTCGCCTCAGACCAGTCTAAATGAAAGAATTCTGATGGATGCTGTATATAAGATGTTACAATATGCTCAGGACAATACCCGTTTGGAAAGGAACTTGCATCTATGGCATTTGGAATTAAACGACAGGAGCTTGCTGCGTGGAAGGAACAAGTGGCTCGTGGTGAGATTGCCTACCTTACTCATTTCTGGATCGACAATCGATTTCCCGGCATCACCAGCGTCACCAAAGTCGGCTGCGCAGATCTGGAACGTCTGGAGCGCTGGTGTAACGATCATGGACTGGACCCGCGATACATTCATCGGCGGCAGCCATTTCCCCACTTCGACCTGATGGGCAGCAAGCAAAAGGAGATTTTGATCCAGGAAGACATGACAGATCATGTGGTTCGCTTTCATATGTAAAACCAACTCAAAAACGCCAGTCTTCAAGGTTCATCCCCCGCAACTAGGGACGAACTCATGAGGACTGACGTCTTTAAGTGATCAAGTCATATATGGACTACCGATGAATCTGCTCAAATGACTTCATGTTCTCCAGCAGTTTCAACTCAATTTTCTTCAGCATACCGAACATCTGCTGTTGCTCTTCCTCGGAAAGTGCTTGCAACAATTCCCACGTCATTCGGCCGCGATTCGCATTAAGTGTCTTGGCAAGCTGTATTCCCTCATCCGTTAAGGACAGCCACACAATTCTCCGATCTTCTTCACTACGCACACGCTGGATCAACCCTTCTGTTTCCAGTTGATTCAGTACAATGGTGGTTGCACCGGAAGACAAACTGAGTTGTCTGGCCACATCAACCGCCATGCAGCGTTTTTCGCGTAAAATCATGCCCAATATATGACTTTTTGTCGGATTCAGTTTGCAGTTGGTTTCGCTCTTCTGCTGCTGATCCAATACTTTATTTTTATATCTGAAGAAGGCCTCCAACAATTGATCTACATTTGCCAATTGAGAGTTTCGCTCCGTATCCGGGCTCATAAACGTTCCTCCTGCCTTTCATCATAACCTGCCTTTTATTGTAACATATTTACACTATTTTGTTTGTGAAAAAAACGCTTGTATTGGACACCCTTTATTTGACCGAAAGACCTGTGTTTTATTATGGCATACACCTATTGCTTTCTTGCAATGGGTTTGTTTATAATAATCTATATCATTAAGTTACTTTTAGTTACTTAATGATTTTAATAAATTTGTTGTTATAAAGTAAATAAAGCGTCATCATTATATTGCAAGGGACTTATGCACATGAATCAGAATATACAATCTCAACCTAAAACAGATGTTTGCATCGTCGGCGCAGGTCCTGGCGGTGCTTTGCTTTCTTATTTACTGAATCAAAAAGGAATTTCCACGATGCTCATCGAGCGGCAGCCCCACCTGCACAAGTCGTTTCGCGGAGAGCTGCTCAATGTGGACGGCGAAGCGATTTTGAATAAACATGGCCTCTATTCGCTCATTCAGGAACGGGGAGCCCTGCTCTTGGAACAGATTCAATATTGGGAAAATGGGCAGATTATTCACACCGTTTCGCCAGGCAATGGAGAATCTCATGTTGGTATTCATGTACCTCAAGATCACCTCCTGGAAGCCATCGTATCGCATGCTCGGCAGCACAATTCTAATGAACAAGTGCTGTTTAATACCATTATGACTGGCTTGCTACGAGACAAAAACGGCCAGACCGTTGGTATTAACATTCGCCAGAACGGAGTTCCTGCTTCCATCGAAGCATCTGTTATTGTCGGTGCAGATGGCAGATACTCTGCTGTACGCAAACACTCCGGCTTGACCCCCGAGATCCGCAAGCACGGATATGACCTGTTATGGGCACGTATTCCGGCACCTTCAGGATGGGAACCGGCTGTTCGGATGGCCAGCATGGATGGGCAACAGCTCGCATTGTTCTCACAATTCGGCGGTTATGTTCAGATTGGCTGGAACATCCCTGAGGGGGCATACGCCAAGTTGCGTGAGCAACCGATTGCTCCATTTGTAGATAAACTTGTAACTGCCTTTCCTTGTCTGGCTGATTCTGTGGCTGCCCACATTCAGAGCTGGAGTGATTTTGTTCTGTTATCTGTCGAAAGCAGCTATTGTCAATCGTGGACAAAGGACAATGTTGTACTCATCGGTGATGCCGCTCATACCATGACCCCAACCGGTGCGTTTGGACTTAATGCGGCGCTGGAAGATGCGGACGCACTCTCGGAGCTTCTTATCAGGATGGCGGCAGATCAATTCCAATCCACCACTCAACTTCAGGAACTCCAGACGATTCGCGGAGCAAAGGTACAGCAGCAACTTGCACGGCAAGTGGAGATGGAATCTTCTTTCCAGCAGCGTTATGAATCCTTTCTCTAAAACCCGTTAATACGAATGCCTGCCGAAATATCCAAACAGCCGATCCCTTCCTCTTGAAGAAGAATCGGCTGTTTGGCTTGTTGATTATTTTTTATGTAATCCGTATCCTTCCTCATTTTCGTTTACGCGGAGCAAATGTGTCTTCTGACAAATGACATGAATCCACCTCCTTTTGAAAACGATTTCTTTCTATCATTCTAACCTTAATGTCCCAAGATGTGAACCCAATTGGAAGTTACGCTTTTCGAATAAGGAAAAGATCACCTTCAACGACGATATTATCTCACCTGCTCCAAAAGCAAAAAAAGGTGGCATCCCTGATCAGGATTACCACCTTGAACCTCGAATAATAATCGAAGTCTATTATTATTATTACCTCACCCTTCTCTGCCGTTCATGGCACTGACCCGAAGTTCCGTCAGAGGCAGAGACGTTTGCTCTGGATGACGAAGTCTCACTGTCCGACTCTCACCAGGGAGCAGATCGAAATAGTTGTCACTGAATCGGACACGTCCAAGGGGAAGCTCCAGCTTCACCAATCGTGCAATCGCACCACTGACCGTAACCGTTACAGACTGCTCCTCTTCGTTCACATGCACGCTCAATTGAGACTCCGGCAATGTCACATCCTTCGGATCACGCAAGAAGTATCGATTGCTCGGTGCCGCAAACCCTTCAGAAACCAACTCAACCATTACTTCCTCCGCACGTCTACCTTGTAGCACCTCTACTTCAGTTAATTCGGCAATACACAGTGAGGATTGGGATGTTGCTTCAACAGCATGTGAGCTGGAGTAGATCTTCTCTCCATTCAATGCATAGACATTGAGTCGAAGCTCACCTTTCAAGACGTCCTGCGTATCGTTCACGACCCACAACGCAAGCGGCTCACCCGGTTCATGCTCCAGTGACAACAGGACAGGATGAAAGAATATTTTCCCGTAATAAAAGGATGCCTTCGGCAGCAGCTCATAGTCGATCATGGACCAGCTTGTTCCGGGCCAGCTATCGTTCAATTGCCACACAAGCGCTCCGCTGTTACGGTGATTGATGCGCCGGAAATGTTCAATTCCATATCGCAGCCCTTCTGCTTGAGTGAGCATGGAGTAGTTCATATACTCTTCTATATCTTGCGGAATGCCTGTATAACCCTCCATTAGCAGAATACCTTTTTGATGATTGGTATCCTTGTTACGGTAGGCCATCTCCGGACTGCCCCAATAAAACTGACCTGCGGGCATATTTTTCTCCAGCGTGTAACGATTGGCTGAGGCGTGCATACCGAATTCACTGCTGAACAGCGCATGATCCTTTTTATAATTTTTGAACGTTACACCTTCAATACTGTAGTCCAGCAGCGGTGGCTCTCCTTGTTTCCTTGGATAGACAGAGCCGTGCCATACCTGCCAGTTGTGGCGATCCCCCACATCCGGGTCATTCGCATCCTGACCGTTGCTGTCCCCGAACGGCGAAGAAGGCCAGTACGGACGGGACAGATCCAAGCGCTCCAACACTTCAGGGATCAGTTCATGATAGATAAGTTCGCCGTAGAACGGGCTGGTAATATCTCCACTTGCAGACTTCATATCATAGAGCCAATCTATTTCATTATTCCCACACCAGAGGGCAAGCGAGGCACGATTGCGTAGGCGCAGTACATTGTTTTCTACCTCTTGCCGTACGTTGTCCATGAAATCACGATTGAAATCTGGGAAGAGTGCATTCGCAAAAGCAAAGTCCTGCCACACCAACACCCCTTGCCGATCACACTCATCGTAGAAGACATCCTTCTCATATATACCACCGGCCCAGACGCGCAGCATATTCATATGCCCTTCCACCGACAGCTCGATAAGCTCACGATATCGGGAATTCGGGATAGCGCCAATCAGATGATCAGCGGGAATCCAGTTGGCTCCCTTGGCGTAGATCTTGACTCCATTCAGGATAAAAGCAAATGCATCTTCCCCCCGTTCATCGTGAAGAGCCAGTTCAATCGTTCGTATCCCATAAGGTTTGCTATAACGATCCACCTCAACGCCATCTGCGTACAATGTAACCTCCAGTGTATACAGATAAGGTTCACCCAGATCATGAGTCCACCATAACTGAGGTGACGTAACGTTCAATGTGATATCTGCCTTACCACCTTCTACAGGCAGTTCAGTGGCACCTGCCACCTCGTTTCCGCTTCGATCCAGCAGACGAACATTACATGACGGAACCACAGCCTGCTCCCGTTTCTGTCTGTTACGGAAAGACAAGACGGACTTCACATCCGCCGTGAGGCGTAAGACAGCCAGCTCTGTACTGACTGATTCTGTTCGAGCATACACACTTTCCAGCTTGGCGATTGTTCGTTTTTCCAGCCGCACCGCACCCCAGATGCCTACCGTAACCATGCGTGGACCCCAATCCCAGCCAAAGTTCATCGCCGCCTTGCGCAACCACGGCCGTTCCTTCGTATACGAGGACCAGTCGAAAGTTTCTTTGTCCCGGTGATGCAGGTGAAGCGGGTCGAACTTGACAGCAATCGCATTCCAGCCGCTGCGTACCAGAGACGTTACATTAAACGTATGTGACATGAGCATATTGGCCGTTTTCCCGACTTCATGGCCGTTCACATATACCGTTGCAAACGTATCCAATCCTTCGAACACCAATTCAAAGTACTCCTCCGTCTCTGCATCTCTCACGAGATTAAAGGTTGTACGGTACCACCATTCCTTTTGCTCAATCCAGCGACTTTTCGCATCATTATGTCCGTAATAGGGTGGATCAATGATACTGCGCTCAACCAGTGCAGCGTGTACATCGCCAGGCACTTCAGCCCCGATCCAGAAACGGTCATCCAGCGCAGCAGCTGCCACATCCATTGCCCGCTTCTCTCCAACTTCAAAATGCTGTATCTTCCATTGTCCCGATAAATCCTGACTTGAACTATGGGTCTTCATCAGTACGCCCTCACTCTCCAATAACCCTGAGTAATACCATTTCGAAAACGTTTGCAGAAAGGCAAGACATGTTTCCTAATCTGCTCATTTCTACCTTCCCGAAGGCTTGAACGACATTGCCTCTTCGCGATATTCACTCGGGGTCTTGCCGGTATGTTTTTTGAACAGCCTGCTAAAATATTTCACGTCCTCGTAGCCGCTGATGGCAGCGACTTCACTGACCTTCGCTGGAGACACCGCGAGCATGTCCATTGCTCTTCGTATACGCGTGTCGGTGACAAAATCGCCGAAAGTCACACCCATTTCTTTTTTAAAAAGCTCACTGAGATGTCCTGGATGCAAATGAACATGTCCGGCTACCTGCTGCAGATTAATATCCTGAGCCAATGAAGACTCAATATAGCCTATCGCCTTTTGCACATGTGCAGCCTGTCCCTGACCCATGCGACTATGATAGGCATGCATCAGACCATACAGATGATGGAACAGCATATCCCCGAGTTCCACAGCGTCTGCATCCGGTTCCGGCAACCAGGGTTCGAGCCTTGCGGATTCTTCACGCCCTATGGCTCGCATCGTACGAGTCAGCCAGCGATGACCTGCAATAACGGCAGAATGCAGACAGGCACCGAACGATTCTGGTGTGACTTCCGGTTCTGCTATAAGATTGGCCACAAGTTCTCGTGTCCATGTCGTTAACGTGACTGAATCATTATCCAGCAGCAATGTGCCGAGTACGGTCTCCTCTTCTTGCGTAAGTACGGTTTTGCCACCTTGACGATCCTGAATGTGCTCATAATGCCATATTTTATAATCAATCAAACTCCGATATCGAAATGCCACTGAAGCGGTTTTATAGCTCTCGTGCAGATCTGCAGATCTATGAACTGGCAGACCTATTGCTGCACGCAAGGTGCACTTCAATAATTGCTCCACCCGACGTAATGCACTCTCCAGCCTGAACGTATATTCATGTTCCACAGGCGGCCATGAAACTACACAAATAATTTGCTGTTTCTCTACATGAGCAATGGTACCAGGTAGCATATCCTCCAGAGTATTCTGCACCGCAAATCGTAATAGCGCATCCGAGGATCGATCCCAACCCTCTGCTCGAAGAATAATGACTTGTCTGAGAATCTGTTCATCATCAAGGCCGCCAACCCCTGCCTCTTTTCCAGCATCAGATCGCAAAAATGAAGGGAAATGACCCGAAGAGATATCACCATCAATAATCCATCCGGCAAACAACCGCTCCCGATTCTCCCGCATGAGCTGTCCTTCTCTGGACTTCTCTGCCCAACGTTCTGTTATTCGCTGTTTGGCTTGTAACACGGTCTTGATAATCTCTTCCGGCTTGCTTGTTTTGAGCAAATAATCGGTAACACCTTGGCGAATCGCCTGCTGGGCATAAGAAAAGTCATCGTATCCGGATAAAATAATAACCTCCAGCTCAGGTAGCAATCGTAGTCCCTCTTCTGCCAGTTCCAGACCCGATCTGCCTGTCATCCGGATATCCGTCATCAGGATATGTGGGCGCTCCTCCGCCATGCGCCTTAACGCCTCCTCTGCCGATGCAGCAGGTTGAAGAAGTTCAATTCCGAGTTCATGCCAAGCGATTACGCTGGCAAGACCTGTACGAATAATGACTTCATCATCTACAATTAATAGTCTCATGGCGCTCCCTCCAAGATTGGAATGGAAAACGAAATGCGGGTACCGCCACCGACCCTGCTATCCACTTCGAGCTGTGCTTCCGGTCCATAATGAAGCAGCAGTCTCTCGTTCACATTACAGAGCCCATAACCGCCTTGGGTTAGTTGCTTTTCCGTCTGTTTTCCCGTCTGAACAATGCTTATCCTTAATTGCTCCAGCTTGCTCGGCTCCATGCCGACACCATCATCCAGCACCAGCACATTCATCTGTTCATTCTCTGGATCCTTGCGAATCATAATGGTGATGGTTCCCACAGTGGATTTGGGCTGAATGCCGTGAATCATGGCATTCTCGACGAGCGGTTGCAGGAGCAACTTCAGCATCATAAGCTGCTCTAATGCCGGATCTATTATATAATGCAAGACAAATTGATCCGGGAAACGAATCGACTGCACACGCACATAATGACGAATATGAGCAATCTCCTGTTCCACAGGGCAGTAATCCTGACCATTGTTCAAGCTGATACGCAGGAAATCACTCAATCCCTCCACCATATCCGCGATCCTCTTCTCTTCAGACATTAAGGCAATCCAGTGAATCGAAGAGAGCGTGTTATACAGAAAGTGCGGGTTAATCTGCGCCTGAAGCACTCGAAGATCCGCTTCTTTTTTGCGGGCTTCACCACGAATAACCTCTTCCTTCAACAACTGAATATGTGCACCGAGCAGATTGTAACTCTCCCCAAGCCTGCCGATCTCGTCATCACTTTCGGACCGAAACAAAGGAAGCGGGCGTTCCGGATCAATTCGAGACAGATGCCGGGTAAGTACACGAAGCGGCCTCGTCACACGCTGCACCGTAAACCAGACCAGTCCAGCACTAATCACAGCAGACATCGCAACGGCACACCCGGTTAGAATAAGGATATACCGATTCTCAGACTTGTACTGGTCATAAGGAACCGTTCCAACCAACGTCCAACCCGTCAGTTCTTCCGGATAATAGAGCAACGTCCGTTTATCCTCGCCACTGCCATATGTGGTTGTTCCGCTACCGCCACCCTGAATTAACGTTGTGACTCCTGGTTCGACCTGCTCCAGCTTAAGTCCAAGCCGGGATTTGTCCATGGAAGACAAGATCTCTCCCGAACTACCGATGAGTTCAAGTCTGCCTTGCCCTCTGCCTAATCCCAGAGCAGCCCATCCTTTGGATATGGCCTTCTCATCCAGACTGATCGCCAGCCAGCCGATGGGTCGATAATCATGGATACTGCGGATCGGTCGAACCAATGTGATCACATTTTGTATCCCCGCATAATTCTGAACCGGGTATACCCCCGTCCATTTTTTCACCGCTTCTCCGCTCGGTACAGGTGGATAAGATAAGCTTGAATTATTGGATTCATACCAGGTAGCGGTAGACAATGTGGCATCGAAGCGGCCTGGATATATGGCGATATTGGCGATATATTTCTTGGAAGCAGCTAGATTGGTCATCCTGCCCAGGATATCCACCCGATCTAGCTCATGGTCTTCATTGTGGCTAAGATACTGCTGGATGTCCCGTTCTCCAATCAGGAAAATGGACAGGTTCTCGGCATCCTGCAACATATAACGAAGATTTGCTTCTACCTGTTTCAGCGTATCCATGCCGGACAGCTTTGTTTTTTGCTCTGTGATGCGGGAAGAGATCAGAAAGGCGAACAGGCCCAAGGCCAGCAAAGGCACAATCATTGAAGCCGTCACAACGACGGATAGCTTCCTTTGTAACGAAGATGTGAGCCAGCGTGCCAAACGTTTCTCCTCCTCTGGATGCGCTTTCGCTTACCCTTTGACAGCTCCTGCTGTCATGCCTTTCATAACCTGTTCCTGGAATATCAGATACAGAATAATGGTTGGAATGACCGACAGGGTCATGGCAGCAAGCGTTAATCCGTAATCCGTCTGATATCCATCCGCAAAGTTCGCAATCGCCAGCGGTAACGTTTTCAATCCGGTTTTGTTGATGAACACAAGCGCAAATGAAAAGTCATTCCACGCATGCAGGAAACTCAGGATCGTAACCGTTGACAACGCAGGGACAGACATCGGCAGCATAATTCGGGTAAACAGCCCCCACAGCCCTGTTCCATCAATAAAAGCCGCCTCTTCAATGTCACGTGGAACACTTGTCAGATAAGCTGTAAGCACGAAAATAGCCGTAGGTAATGCAAAGGCCGTATACGGTAAGATTAATGCCCAGTACGTATTCAGCAATGACATCTGTTTCATCAGAATAAATAAAGGAACAAGTGTACTATGAATCGGAATGAGCATGCCTACGACAAAGAAGGTCATGATTAACCCTTTCCAGCGAAACTGGAAGCGGGCAAGGATGAATGAAGCCAACGCTGCAATAAACAGCGTCAGAATTAATGATCCGACGGATACAATTAGTGAATTGCCAAAAGCGGTCCCCAGCTTGGAGCTTTCCCATGCATTGCTGAAATTGGCTACGTTCCAGTTTTCAGGCAGACCGAAAGGCCTGCTATAGAAATCTTCATTCGTTTTGAACGCACTAATCACGAGCCAGTAGAACGGATACAATGTTAAAATACCATAGACCGTCAGCAGCGTCCAAACAATTCCGCTGCGAAGACGTCGAATCGGATGACCCGAGCCGCTTCGTGGTGATGGCATGGATACAGGTGTCACGCGCATTATAGCTCCCCCTCTCTAATGGTTCTCTTTTCGTTTGCGACTGGTTACCCACTGGCTTGTTCCGATCAGCAGTAACGAGATCAGTACGATGGTCGTCGAGATGGCACTTCCGAAGCCATAACGGTATGTGGTAAAAGTGGAATTGTACATATACGTAGCGAGTAGTTCTGTGGCATGCGCCGGACCACCCTTGGTCATGATGTAGACCAGATCGAATGATTTGAGGCTACCCGAAATACATAGAATGATGGCAACCTGAACTGTTCCCCAGATCATGGGTAAAGAGACCGATACCAGCTTCCGGATTCCTGAAGCACCGTCTATTTTGGCAGCATCATGAATCTCGCCTGGAATATTTTGCAGCGCTGAGATAAAGATGATCAGATACAACCCAACAAAGCTCCACAGCAGCGGCGGTACCAATGAGAAAATTGCAATCTTATCATCGGACAGCCATTGCAGCTTCCAACTCTCCAGCCCAAGTGCATCCAATAGAAAGTTCAATATCCCGATCTGTGGATGATAGATATACTGCCAGATCATTCCGATAACGACAGTGGATAACACCATCGGCAGAAATACCGCTGAACGCAGAAACCGCTGCAATGGATTGCTTTTGTGTAATATGACCGCCAACATCAGTGCTAACGGAATTTGCCCAAATACAGATGCGAGCACAAAGATAACGTTATTTTTCAGTGCCCGCCAAAATACAGGATCATGCCAGATCTCAATGTAATTATCCACACCAATATATTTGGATGCCCCAATGCCGGACCAATTGAAGAACCCGTAGTACGCTGACCACACGACCGGTACAAATACAAACAATGCATAAATGATGACTGCCGGGGCCAGCCCCAGCATAATAAAACGCCGACTTCGCAGTGCGTTCATCTGTTCACTTCCCCTCCTTGAATGCCTTTCCCAACTTGCAACTGACTATCTCATCAATACTTAAAACCCCTCCCCTGCCGGGAAGGGGTTCTAACGGATAACCAGCTAATATGTGATGAGTTCATTGGTTCTTCATCGTCAAGTTGTACGATCGCAATCGCTGTCTAGTTCGATGAATCGTTACTGACTAACAGCATTGGCTTGAGCCGCCTGAATTTTAGCTGCAATGTCTTCGGCCTTGCCGCCCATTAGCAGCTCTTGCAATGCATTATTGATAACCTCAACCGTTGCCGATCCCAGCTTGGAATCGTATACTGGCGTAATCTTCACTTCCTGCATCAGATCATATAATTCTACGAACAATGGATGCGCTTTGGTTTTGTCCAGATCAATCTTGTAACTCACCAATGTGCTGCTATCCAATGTGGCCTTCTGACCATCAGGTCCTGCCAGCGCGTAGAACAGCTCCATCGCTGCCTCTTTTTGTGCACCGCTCAGCTTTTTACTTACACCCAACCCGGTTCCTACAACACCGGATGTTGTTCTTGGTTCACCCTTACCTCCGTCCACTGGAGGAAGAATCGTAATATGTGTGTTGTTCAACACCTCTTCAGGTGCATTGTTCACCAGATTTGCCAAGGCCCATCCGCCGTTCATGACCATCGCTGCCTTACCTTGGAAATAAAGCTGCATCATCTGTGTCTCATCGATACTGTTGAATCCATCCTGGAATGCCTTGGTGTTGCCAAGCTCCTGCATCTTGTTCAAGGCTTCAATAAATGGCGGATCGGTAAAACTTGCACCATCTTGTGCTGTCGCTTTCAGGAACCAGTCCGTGCCGGTGATCCGGTCAGCCAGTGTACTGAATATCGTCGACTGTGCTACCCAGTTTGCCTTGTTGCCAAGTGCCATGGGAATGACTTTATTTTGATTAAAAGTAGCAATCGCTTGTTCCAATTCCGCCCACGTCTCAGGCACTTTCACATTGTACTGTTTGAAAAGAGCCTCATTGTAATAAATGAAGGAACTCGGCGCCAGATTCATGGGCACGGAGTAGATATTCCCGTCCACGGTGTATCCGTCCAGTGCATTGGGGATAAAATTATCTTTCCACTCCGGCTTCGCGTCCAGCTCTGCATTAATGGGCTGTAACAGGTCACCTTTCACAAATTCCTTGGTCATGGCATCCGGCCACATCACGAACAGGTCTGGCATCTCGTTGGCAGCTGCCACCGTGCGAAGCCGGGTTTTGAGACCATCTGTTGGCAAGCCTTCATCCACAACTTCAATATCTGGATGCGCCGCGCGGAAATCTTCAATAATTTGGCGCATCGCAACCGACTTTGCATCCTGTCCGGTCCAGTTGTGCCAGAGTGTGACGGTTACTTTGTCATTGCCGCTGCCTCCTTCTGAAGTGTCCCCGCCAGCACAGCCAGCAAGAATAATGGAGAACAACGTTATTGCCAGGAAACCCGAAAGCCATTTTTTCAACATCTCTATATTCCCCCTTGCGATTTGAATACACTTATTGTAAATGGTAACGCTATCATACCGTAAGGTGACGATCCACGGATGCAGGGGTGAAAAATATCGGTTCCCCTGTTTGGAACTTACTTTGCTGACGTATTGTTCATAACATATAAAAAGAGCCCTCACAATGAGAGCTCTTTCTTGTTGCAGCCGTCGGTAGCTTCACCCCAGGCTATATATAATGAATAAGTGCTAAATCGTATTAAATATGGATTGCGTATTATTGGATACTGTTCTTCACCAGTTCTGCAAAAGCTTCGGACCCTTGCGTAGTGAGATGTACGCCATCTTTTTCAAAATATTCGTCATGTCCCTCACTTGCACTGTTCCAGTCAATCAACGAGACATTGCTGTATTTGGATGCTGCCTCATTCAACGCCCTGTTCACCGTTCGTTCCCACGGACGAGGTACGCGCACGGTAACCAGATATACCCGATCCTCATCCTTCAGATAATCAAGCACAGCATTCAAGTTTTTGGAGTTAAATGAACCATTCGTCCCGAGCTCCAGCACCACTTTGCTGCCCATTTGATTGTTTTGCTTCAGACCTTCCAATACATCGCCTGCCTGCCACATCTGACGACCGACATGTCCGTCCACGTACACTCCCGATATACTTTGCTCCAGATACGGTTTTGCATCCAAAATCACCGAATCTCCAATGACGGTATAATGAACCTTGCCATCCTCGGCAGGAGGAGCCGTTTCTTCATTGTCCTGAGATAAATCAGGTGTGTCATCCGTATCATCGGATTGATTCGCTCCTGCGTCATCTGGTGTATCATTCTCGTTCGTCACGGAGTCATCAGCCGGCTTATCTTCAGACTGACCGTCCTTGCCAGGATTCACTGAATTGTCTTGGTCGTCAGGTTTTGAATCTGGAGCAGGCTCTCCTGTCGGCTTCTCATTTTTCCCTGGATCATCTTTCGTTCCTGCTTCCGGTTTATGGGTATGAGCATCGCTCTTTTGGCCTGAGCCTGACGTCGCTGTAATAGCTGGCAACACATCCTGTCCCTGTTCCTCCGCTACGGAATTCTCTCCATTCAATGTGTTGGACATCGATACCGAATGGGAGTCGGAGTTCGCTGCATGTGAGACCATCATCTGCGATACCGTATAGGACAACAGTAGAATCGTCATCAACAGACCTGCCCGCTTCCACCATACATTACGTATACCGATCGATGACCGCCCTCTTCCCCATAATCGGGACCAAGAATCACGGAATCCATTGTACCGAATCGGATTTTCAATATATTTAAGGGACAATGAGGCCAGTACAACCGTTGCAGCAACCTGTAAAATGATTCGTACAGGATGTGCTCCTCCCGTATCCACCGCGGGATTGGTTAAAATAATGACAGGATAATGCCACAGATATAATCCGTAGGATCGCTCTCCGATCCAGCGTAATGGCTTCGCGCCAATGATACGTGCCAGGAAAGACGATGGGTGAGCCAACACCGCTACCAGCAACGTTGTTGCAATAGCCTGAAGCACCATGCCCCCTTGATACAGAAACGGATCGTATTCACTGCTATTCAGCATCATGTAGATTAATAAAGCAAGCGCAGCAAGTCCCGACACATCGAGCACAAGCCGGTTCATGCCAGGCAGAGAGTTCGATAGATTGCGACTAGGCCACACCACGGCAAGAGCAGCACCAGCAAGCAGTGCGAATGCCCGCGTGTCTGTTCCATAATATACACGGCTCGGGTCCAGATCCGGATTATACATGATGGCCATTGCGCCAGCAGATAATTCAGCTGCGACAACAATGAAGACGACCAGCCATCCCTTTCTTTTGAACACTACGATTGCTGCGATCAGTAGAAGAGGCCATATAAGATAAAATTGCTCTTCCACAGCCAGTGACCAGAAATGTCCAAACGGTGATGGAGGGCCAAAACTTTCGAAATAGGAAACGTTGTGAAAGATATACCACCAATTGCTTATGTATAATACACCCGAAACGATATCACCACGAAGCGCAGCAAGCCGGGATGGGTCTGTACAGGCCAACCAGATCATCACCACAGCTGTCATGGTCAGCATGCCTGGAAGTAAACGCCTTACCCGTCTTACCCAGAAATCACCGAGTGAAATGCGTCCATGTTCCTGCCACAGTGACACGAGAATATCTGTAATTAAATATCCCGAGAGAACAAAGAATATCCCTACACCGAGCAGGCCGCCCGGAATAAAATCCAAATTCAGATGATACGCGATTACCGCAAGTACAGCGATGGCTCGCAAGCCGTCAAGTCCATTCATATGTCTCTTACGATTTAACGATTGTGACATGCATGCCCCTCCTTGTTACTGTGAGTCAACAACATCGGTGTTGGGGGCATAAAGGAACTCCTGATCGTTCTGGTTGTCATTAACATACGTATTGCACCTTCCATCTTTCATTTACAACATAAGAAAAGCTCCTGTTCGAAGCACGATCCGATGATGCTACATTCTGTGTGGATTCTATAATCTTAAAGAAGACGTGTTGCCTGTCCATTAAGTTTGATTATTAAGAAATTCTTTATATTCATTCGTGAGTTCACGTTTAGCATTATACGCCCGTATTAAGCCTCATACTTTACATTAATAGTTACAAACGATTAAACCGATGTAACCTTTCCTGCCAGCCCATATAGCTGTAAAATCATACTCTAATTTTGTCGTTAAATATAGTACTTTTCATCGAGTGGCTAAAATTACCTGTCCCGCTTGCGCAAACCAGCATACCCACGAATTCGTTCATTGAAACAATTGAATTCATAACAAAAGGCTGCCGACTTGCTCAGCAGCCAATATCCATTATAAACCTATGTCAGACCGGATTGAAAGTTTTGCTCATAATTGCTTCTTCTTGCCTAGGACCCTAGAGGTGGAACGGGTGAATCTTTTCTTCTGTCCTCGCATCCATGATCCGGTATGCTGAACGTCCTGTGTACATTGGGATTTGCAACTTCTCCAGATCAACCATTCCATTCTCTAGAAAGTACTTCTGATCCTGATATCGCTGCAACACTTCCCCTGCAATCCATTCATGGTCACCATATGTCGTAATCTCCATAACCTTGCATTCATAAGCAAAATAAGCGTCTGTCAAAATCGGTACACTTACCTTGATTCCTTCCTCATACGGAATGCCGAATCTTGTGAATTTATCCGTATCTCTTCCGCTAAACGTTCCTGCAGCTTGAATCCACTCCGATCGATGACCTGGCAGGAAATGAACACCGAATACGCCACTCTTCTCAATGAGTTCATAGGAGTATGTTTCCTTACGAAGGGAGATGCCATATACACCTGGTGATGATCCGATGTATGTATGCCATCCGGACGCCATCACATTCTGAACTCCCTCATGACGTGAAGTCACCATCGCTACCATTCCAGGATAAGAATAAAATATGGGTTCTTCTATCGGCTGACGCATCTAATCCCCTCCTTTTTAATTTGGATGAGAAAAATAACAGGATAATAAAATATAGTTATTTTCATCTCTTGGTATAAAAAATTAATTGAAATATTCATTATTCGACAATTAACCCACTTCTTTTAATATAATTATGCAGGATTTTCTCATCGTTAAACAAAAGGCTAAGTCGATAATTTTTTCTCCGGATTACATTAGTATCGTTTTGTGGCAGAGGTAATAACGCACGATATCCATCCACATAAACTAATGAAAAACTGTCTATATTTATTCCATTGTTCACTATTGTATAATCAACTTTAAATGCATTAGAATCAGGGTGCTTTGTTGCCCACGGCTCATCAAATGGGTAATCTTTATCAATTTCGAACCAAATAATTTTGATATTTGGATTTTTCAGATAAATCATTTCTTGTTTCTCATCATGTGATATCCATTCAAGTTTCTTACTATTGACAACTAAATTGTTTATTTCAGATATTTCGTTTTCTTGAAGCTGATTAACTAAATAATAGTCCTTGTTAGGATATACTAGCGCCTTACATAATAAAAATAATTGATGGATATATTTTCGAGCCAGATCATCTTTTCCAAGGATGGAAAATGCAGAAATCATATTGATTAGTCCATATCTTCCACCTTGTTTTAATATAAAAGTAATAATTTGCTCTTTTGTACTATCATCATCTAATAGTGTAGATGTGACTATGTGAAAATAGTTATTAATTTTACCACCATGTTGTTCAGGGAAAGACGCTTTTTTCAATACTTCAAAGATCTGTGTCAATTCACTATCCACAGATTTTTCAATCTCCACAAGAGTTTTCCATGTGTTAATTTTAGAATAATTTATCCCATGAATTTTACAACTATAGTACTCATTCAACTCAGTAAGCGAGATGTTTTTCAAATCTACTGTAGGTGAATCTGTTTCAAAATGACTAAATATATCAACTGATATTACGTCATAAATATCATTTAATATAGGCGAATCGGGAATACACAGTTCTAAAACGTATTTAAAATATTCAAGATTTCCTCCTTGATCAGTTGTTGATTTCATAATCGTTAACATTGAATACGTGTCATTTAGCAAAACTTTTAATTCATACTCATCAAACCAATTACTTTGATGTCCTAAAAAAATACACCTTGGTAGTAAATATGATATGATATCGTCTTTTCTGAAAGCGGGTCTGTAGATACTGTTATTGATTGCTTTTAGCAAAAACTCGTCAGCTTTTGACATATCGAAGCAGGACATCATTGCTGCAAAAAGATAATTACTATCGGTGTTAGTATCATAATAGGATAGGTTCTTTAGTTCTTCTTCATTGATATTAACTAACATTTTGATGTTGGTTATACTTTTAAACAAGGTTTTATTCCTTAGAAATACATTGTATAGAACTGTTGTTATAGAAATCACACTTTTATAGTCCAGCAAATTTTTTATGAATTTTTTAAGCTGATTCTCATCAAACTCAAATCTAGATATTATCTCTCCTATCAGTTGAGAATTGTTATAAGAAAACCAATTATCATAAATGAAATTATATTTTTTCACACAATCTATGATTAATTCCAGAGCACCCGATTTGGTTGTATGAAAATCAATAATAGTTTTTCTGATCTCAACACCGAGAGCATATTCACGAGAACATAGTCTCTCCTCATTCTCTAACAAAATCGTAATATAGCTATTAGCCTCAAGATTACGTTCCCATGTTCCGTAATGATTTTTATTTACTTCATTGAATCTTTCCATCAAAAATTTATTATCTTCAGTTCTACTTCCAGCTAACAAATTATGAACAATAATTGAATTGAGCTTATAGATTGGTTTTGTAGAACTATTGAGTCTCTCTTTCAAAATGTTCCTTAGTTTTTGAAGCGTTTCTCCAAATAAATAGTATATATTTTGGGTTCTTAGAAGTGTAAAGCATAATACCTCTAGAAGATCGTTACCCAGTTCAGGTATAATTTTCTCCAATTGATCCACGTAAAATTCGAGACCTATTTCGAAATAACCAGAAGTTTTCATCGCACTATTTTGTCTATATAGATAATTTAGCTCAGAGTCAACATTTTCAAGATTAAATTTACTAATCACATTAGTATATATTTTTTTGAATGAAGCTTTATCTTGTTTACATTTGTAAAACCAAAATGCACAAGGATTCAATTTATAAGCCTCTTCTTCAAAACCATCACTTAAATTGTATTCCGCTTTTAGGAATAAACGAATATCTACATTCTGACGAAGAATATATTTTTTAATGAAATCCCAATAATTATTTTGAGAAAGAAATGATTTAATCCCGATTCCTTGGTTATTGATAAACGATTTTAGATCTTTGTATTCTTTAGTGCAAATGACATCTACTAATTTGTCTGATTGTAGATAGCTTTCATCACCAACACCATAATCACTCCTCTGACCAATTAATCCATTTTTAAAATGGTACCAGTAATCTCTCCCTAAGTAAGCTTCAAAGAAACGTAGAGACAAGTTCTTGAGAATATCTCTATTTCGAATGCTTTCTTTCAATTCTTGGAAAAGAAAAATATTGAGTACAAAGTCTTTGTCTGGAAACAAGCCCAAATCTCTCAATAAAAATGGATCATTATAAAAATTATGTTTTATTTTCTTATACAGAAAGTACTCATGAAAACGTTTATGCTTAAATGAATATCTAATTTGAATTTTCTCTCCATGGGCTACATCAAAAAACAATTCAGTTAGAGAATTAATTATCGAATCTATTTCATAGTATGTGAGCTTGCTATACAACGTACTAATAATATTCTGAAAATCATTTACGGTTAAATTGAGGGTGTTATTTAACTGTAAAAAATAGGAGACTTCTTGAAGTATTTCCTCTATACTAGTAATCTTCACTTCAGGCAATTTCAAATTTTTTATTTTTTTAGAACTATTCAATAAGCTATAAAAAGTATGAGAAATCAAATCAATTTTAGTTGTAGAGTCATCAACATTTTCAATATACTCCCATAATAAATTCACTGAAAATATGTCATCAATCTCTATTAGCAAACTCTTGATCTTACTTTTGACACTTTCATATTTTTCGCTTTTAGACTGTACTGCTTTAGCAACAAAGTATTTATCAATAAATTCATGATTTAAAGCATCAATTTGGTAAATTTTCGGATCCATTTCCCTATATAAGAACGTCAAGTTAGGAGAATTTAGTCTTGAAGACACAATGATATTTTCAGTATTTTTTCTTCTTTTTAACATTTTCATAAAAGAAATAGTTTTATCAACATCTGAAATACTAATTTCATCTAGCCCGTCAAAAATATATAAGCATTTTTGTCCATTATCACCAAAAGGAATTGAATAATCTTTCAATCTGTTTCTAATAAGTGATTCTAAATCACCCATTACACATTCTCTTAATCTGATATATATAGGTATAGGAATAGATTCAATTGAAACTTTATTATTTTGGGAGTAGTTTTCTAAAAATTTTTCCGAACTACACACATAAATTTTCTTTAATATTTCTGTCTTTCCAGTACCGGCATATCCCAGAATAACACTGAAATTGTTTTTTAGAATTTCCTTCTCAATCTGTGTATACTCAAAGCCATTAATAGATATTTCTAAAAAAGAGTTTGATTTCAAAAAAGTTTTTTCTTCAACTGTTACGGAAGAATCAATAAATGCAATTTCATTTTGCGAAGAAAAATACATACGATATATATCATGATTCTCAACTTCATTAAGTATATGGGTAAAGTTTTCTTCCTTTATCCAATGTATAGTTATATTCATTCTTCTAGCTTCTTTTTGAATCATAACTCTTGATGTTGTTAATTTATCATTTAACAGTTCTTCGCTTGTACATTCTGGTTTAATATTTAGATTCGAATAGATATAGATCTCATCTAGTTTTCCCTTATAGAGAGTGAAAGCTTTTTTCAATGAATTATATACTTGGTCATAAAATAAAGTCGAATTATGACTTGTAGAATATTTACATTGAAACCCATAGAATTTTCCACCTGATTTTATAGGTTCTGTTTCAAGACCTGTCTGATTATAATTTACAGAAAATTCATACCCGCTTATTTTAAATTTACGCATAAATAAGTGCCTACACATTCTTTCAAACGCCTCTTCTTTATCAGCATTTTTAATATTAAATTTGTTCCAGTTTACTTCAAACATAAAATCCTCCTAAAACTTCAATATCAAACGAGCTTCATATTTAAATGGTTCATATAGAATATTTGTATAGAATATTTGTATCAACGTGATTTACAGAGTTGATACACGAGAATAACTAAGTAAGTTGTATTTATCCCATTAAGTATTTGAGATTAGCTAACCTTTATTTATAACCCAATAAAATATTAGACCATTATGTAAAATATCAAGTTATGGTACTGTATTTCGATTAATTACCAAACTACAGTACCATAACCAAAACAAAATATATGTCGTTAATTGTCGTTCTAGTTGAGATTTAATTGCACTTACTGTACCCACAGTTGCTGCATGTTTTGCATCCTTCCACATTCATCAGGGATGCCGAGCCGCATGAAGGACATAAATCCCTCGATTCGGTAAAGGTTTTCTGATCCTCCACTTTTGGATACGCGCTCTCCACTGGATTCTGTTCTTGTAATGCTCCAGTTTCTTTCTCCTGAGCACTGCTCTGTACATGACTTTCCAATGCTTTAGCGACTGCATCGGCAATCGATTCCACCCGGTTGGCTCCGAATCCAATCGCTCCCGAACCACCGATTCCCTTGAGATGTTTGATCAACAGTTCAACCTTGTGCCCATGATCTCCGTATCGAAGGAACAGAGAGCATACTCGACCGAGTGCCTCAGCCATGGCAAACACGTCCGATCCCGCTTTGCCCACGTTCAGGAAGATCTCACCCGGCGTTCCCTCCAGATCATTAATTGTAATGTAAGCCATACCGAATGGCGTATTGATTTTGTATGTCGCACCGCGCAGTACTTGAGGACGGCTTCTATATTGTTTATCGAGCACTTTAGCAGACGAAGAGGGTTGCTCGGAAGAATGCGTTCTAACACCAACCTGGCTATTGAAAGTTCCATCACTTGCCTGCACTTCCGCATTATTCGTCAATTCACTAACTGACACATCAGGAAGTGTCTCCAAGTTAGTAATTAATGTCGAATCTACATCTTCGGTCTTGGTCTCTTCCTTCTTCAACGTGGACAACACCTGCACATCCCTGCTGCCGTCGCGATATATCGTTACTCCCTTGCAGCCTAGGTCGAAGGCCAGTTCGTACAGCTCAGCCGTATTCTCCACTGTAAAATCAGCCGGACAGTTGGCCGTCTTCGAGATCGAACTATCCACCCATTGCTGAATCGCAGCCTGTACCCGGATATGATTCTCAGCCGACAGATCCATCGCCGTCACATAATAGTCTGGTAAAGCTTCACCCGGATGTTCATCCAGCCAGTCTTGTGCAATCGGTACGAACTGTTCATCATAACCTAGACGGCTTTGACGGAAATACTTGAAGGCGAAATACGGCTCAATACCTGTTGATGTGCCCACCATCGTACCTGTACTTCCCGTTGGCGCTTGTGTGATCAGTGTGACATTTCGAATGCCCTGTTTACGGATGGCCTCTCCCACTTCAGGGTACGTCGCAACCATGTTTTTCATGAATCCACTCTGTAAATACGGTTCCGCTTCGAAAGCCGGGAAAGCTCCCTTCTCTGCTGCAATCTCTGCCGATGCCAGATAGGCCTCCTTCGCCATGAATCCATACAGTTTATCCAGAAATGCAAGAGATTCAGGGCTGCCGTATCGAATACGCAGCTTAATCATCAGCTCTGCCAGTCCCATTGTGCCAAGCCCAACCCGGCGTTCACGTTGCTGATTCAGTCTATTTTCCTCAAAATGATATGGTGTTGCATCGATGACATTGTCCAAAAATCTAGCCGAGATGCGGGTGGTTTCCGCCAACTCATTCCATGCCACATCATGATTTGTTTCATCGTAGAATTTGGACAGATTGATTGCTGACAGATTACATACACCCCAGCCAGGCAGGCCCTGTTCCGCGCAAGGATTAGTACAGATGATCGGATTGAAGTACCAGCTGTTGGACATCTGGTTGTAGTACTCCATGAATACCACACCAGGCTCTGCCGACTTCCAGGCTGATTCAATAATGGTATGCCAGATTTCGCGAGCCTTCAGCGTCCGATAGTGCACCACCGAATGACCTGCGGCTTTCCACTGCTGCATATCCCCGTTCCACTCGGTATCATAGTCCGGATCGTTCGTATCGGGGAAAACCAAATCCCAGTCTCCGTCCTGCTTGACAGCCTCCATAAATGCGTTGCTCACACATACAGAGAGATTGGCATTGGTCACCTGCCCCATTGTTTGTTTTACGGTAATAAAATCAAGCACATCCGGATGCCAGTCATTCATCATCAGCATGAGTGCACCCCTGCGACTTCCGCCCTGTTCAATAAGTCCAGTCGTATAACTGAACAAGCCACCCCAGGATACGGAACCGCTGGATGATCCATTAACACCTTTCACAACCGACCGCCGAGGACGCAAAGAAGACAGATTAATGCCTACGCCTCCCCCGCGTGCCATAATCTCGGTCATCTCGGTCAGGGTTCTCATGATGCCACCTCGACTATCCTGCGGAGACGGAATGACATAACAATTGAAGAGTGTCAGCTCATCGCTTGCACCCGCACCCGCAGCAATGCGGCCACCGGGCACTAACTTCCAATCTTCCAACACAGAGCGGAACTTGGACTCCCACGTTGCCCGCTGATCAGCTGTGGATTCGACAGAAGCCATCGCTTTGGCAAGACGGTCCCACATCTCTTCCGGTGTTTTTTCTATGTTGAGTGTCAATTTCTCCACGTTTGTCTCGATCATCTCTCCGCTTCGAGTTCTTACCTGTACAAGCTGCCCTTTTCGTTCTATGATTTCGCCCACTTCCTTGGTTGGGAACTTGGGATCATCCTTCGTTAATACCAATACAACATCTCCGACCTTGGCATGATTCGAATCAGCGTCCTTCCAGGCGTATCGGTCCAGAAATATTTTTTCGCTGAGTCCTTCTAATTGGTACGATCGTTGGTTCGATTTCATCGCTACGTTCAACCTCCCCGGAATAAATCTCCATTTTCACTATAAGAGTAAATTATGACGAAACACCACATATAGTGATATAAGTTCAGTATATTACACCATATATTGATTTTCCATGCGACTTTTATCATAGTCCACCTTCATAAACTCCCCGGGTTTTCCCCCTTTGGAGAAGGGAATCAAAAAAATCTGGGGATAACAGCGATCGGAAGGTTATTCTGTCATCGGAGTGACAAGTGTAAATATTCCTTATTTGAACCCACATAGTTATGAACTGACTCTCATTCGTCCATACTATTACCTACGAATAAAACGTCATCACGTATGGCAGGGGAGGAAGCACCATGAACCGGAAAAACCCGCACCACACGAATCAACCTGTAGCCGAACTGCCCGTTCCGTTGGAATTCGATCGGAGCTGGATTAATCAATTGGAATCACGACTGGATAAAGGAGGTCCTTGGGGGGATTACCGACTCTTTCAACTTGGCATTCAGGCCGAAGAGACCAACCTGATTCCCAATTTTGACGAGATCCAATGTTTGAAGCATCTACAAGGCCTTACCCCACTCCCTCACCAGATGGACACTGCACGCAGAGTATTATTTGAAATGTCAGGCCGGGCCATTCTCGCCGATGAGGTGGGTCTTGGCAAAACCATTGAAGCCGGTCTCATTCTGAAAGAATATATGGTTCGGGGTCTCGTATCCAAAGTACTCATTCTCGTGCCAGCATCTCTTGTGCTGCAATGGGTACGGGAGTTGAATTCGAAATTTGGCATCCCTGCCATTGCCCAGAAAAAGGCCTATTCCTGGCAGAATGAAGTGGTTGTTGCTTCCATGGATACAGCCAAACGTGACCCGCATAAAGATATGCTGCTGAATACCGATTACGACATGATTATTATTGACGAGGCTCATAAACTCAAAAACAAGAAAACAACCAACTATCAGTTCATGCTGAAATTGCGCAAAAAGTATTGTCTGCTGCTCACAGCTACACCTGTGCAGAACGATATGAGCGAGTTGTTCAATCTGATCAACCTGCTGAAGCCCGGTCAACTGGGTCGTCAGGGTGACTTTGCGGCCAACTTTGTTGTAGACAAACGAGTTCCGAAAAATCAGGAACAGCTTAAGAACGAGTTATCCAAAGTCATGATCCGTAATCGTCGTGGCGAAGGCCCCGTTCAATTTACCAAACGGAACGTCTCCAATGTGAATCTGCAACTATCGCCTGAAGAACAGGCGTTGTACGATGGCGTGACTTCATTTGTTAAAGACCAGTACCAGGAAGCTGGCGGCAACCTGAGCAGTATGCTCTCCCTTGTCACATTGCAGCGAGAAGTGTGCAGCAGTCGGGATGCTGTATTCGTAACATTGGTTAATCTGTCGAAGAAACTTCCATTGGACTCTCCTCTCCGGGACAAAATCTGGGAACTGGTTGCCCATATCAAAGCGATCAAGGAGAATACCAAAGCTGAGAAAACGATGGAGCTCATTCGGGACATGAATGAAAAAGTAATCATCTTCACCGAATACCGAGCCACGCAGGAGTATCTGCTGAACTATTTTCGCAACAACGGGCTTACGGCTGTACCCTATCGGGGTGGCATGAATCGAGGCAAAAAAGACTGGATGATGGATCTCTTCCGCGGGCGTGTGCAGGCCATGATTGCAACCGAAGCGGGTGGTGAGGGCATCAATCTGCAATTTTGCCATCATATGATCAACTTCGATCTGCCTTGGAACCCTATGCGGGTAGAGCAGCGGATCGGTCGGGTACACCGGCTTGGACAGCAAAATGACGTGAACATCTTCAACCTATCCACGACTGGAACCATTGAGGAACATATTCTGAATCTGCTGCATGAGAAGATCAATATGTTTGAGATGGTGATCGGCGGGCTGGATGTCATTTTGGAACGGCTGGAGAAGAAGGAGTCAATTGAGAAAAGTTTGTACAAAATCATGTTGGAATCACAAACCGATGAAGATATTCGCCGCAAAATGGATTCACTTGGACAATCGCTGAACTCTATTCAACGTGAGGTTGCCGTTGAAGGACCTGCCGTATCCGGGTTGTTAGATCTTCGCAAAGGAGGTAGCTAACTCATGACCATGTCTCCCCATGAAGTGCAGGCTTATGTTCTCTCCTATCTGGAAGCACTTGATTGTCAGATTATGGAGCGTTCACCTGCCCATGTTACAGTCAAACTCTCGCCTGAGGCGGACAAAGCGTTGACCAATCGTCCCTATTATTGGGGGTTCGTGGAACGAACCGGAGCACCCGCTGAGACGATGTCCTTTACATTTATATTTGATCCTGACAGTTATCAGCAGGCCATTGAAGCAGCAGAAGCCAAAGTTGCGCAAGCATCACCTCCTGTTGTACCTAACCCTGATGGAGCGAATGGTATAACCAACGGCAGTCCTCAAGGCGAGCCACCGAAAGAAACCATTCTAGGCCGTTACTTCGGTATCACTCCATCGCTGCCACAGCTGGGACCAGGACGAATATTGCGTGAAGAAGTGGTGTACGGCAGTCGCAGACTCCAGCAGATTTTCGGCGCAGCCCGTGAAGGCGGTGCCTTCGTGAACCTGTTCGAACAGGCTGCCAAACGGCAATTGCGCGCTACAGCACCAGCCGTATATGAGCCTTGGCTCGGTGTCTGTTTCAAGGTGGAATTCGCCTGTGACTTGAAACGGGAGGAATTGCATTTTCTCGGCATCTCCCTTCGCTCGGGTGAAATTATAGAAAAATTCGGCACCAAGCTGAACCGACGTGATCTCAGTCCGAGGCTCGCGGAGAACATGCATGTGCAGACAGCTAAAGTTTCGTTATTCGATGCCGGAGCTGCTTTGGAATCTCATTTGACGAACCGCTTGCTGGAACTTGATTATAGCTGGGCAGAGAAAGCCCAAGAGCGACTTGATCTGGAGCTGGACGTGTTGGACACCTATTATGAAGCGGTACTCCGAGAAGATACGCCTGAGGTAGAATCAACGGACAACTTGGCATCTGGCGCTGAGAATGTCCAATCTAATCGCACGGTTAAACCCATTGGAGCCGATGTAGAACTGGCCGCAGAGGCCATAGTACCGTTCGACACTGAGACAGAAACCGAAGAAGAGAAAGCAAAACAGGCTGTAATGGATCGTGAAGCTATGAAACTGCAGTATGAGACACGCCGGACCGAGATGATCTGGCAATATGAACCCAAAGTGAAAGTGACTGCCATTAGTAGCGGCATGTTTCACTTAAGATAGACGAAGACACTACTTTTCCTGCAAATGCTGGCAAAAGTAGTGTTTATTCATGATCAGCTGCCCGACAGGTTGCGGCAACCTTTGCATAGCCTGTCCCCTAGAATGAAACTAGGACCCGCTCAGGCAACGGATAAATGAAAAGTAGGTGTAAATTTGAAACGATTCTTTCATACGTGTTGGAACAACACTCGGAAAACAACCTGTATGACCTTGGGCTTGCTCAGTTGTCTTGCCCTGTTCTCTTTCTGGTCAATAGCAGATGCAGAGGAACAAAAAACGTCTTCACTATCCCTCGCATCATCAACAGAATATAGTCCCGAACATCATGCCTTACAGAATGACAAGGCAGCTCCCGCTGCTGTGCAACGGTTTGCAGAGCAACAAGCTGTTGCACTTGGTACAGCTAACGCCGAAGCAAAGTGGAAGAACGCCGACCTGGACTTCTACCCTCTTGGCCCCGGTACACATAGCTGGCTTGTGCAAGCTTCATTTGAAGGAAAACCCATCGGATATATGATTATTACAGCTACAGAACAGGGACAGATGAAGCTTAGTGAATATGGTCAAGGAGAACAGTCACCGTATGAGAGTGAACTTCTTGGACAAGCCCTGAATCGACAACATATGAACCTTGATACGTTACTCGCTGGCGGCGGAGAGCTTCATTCTCATTATGCTCTCCCTCTGCTTGCCTACTGGAAAGTGGATCAACCGAATCAACCCGCACTTTATATTAATGCTACGAACGGAGATGTACTACCATCAGAGTTCTTGAGTCGACTGGAGGCTAACTCCAACCAGGTCTCAGGCAGCATAACTGATTTATCCACAACTTCACCTTTATCAGTCGATCCACTGCATCTGCGACCAGTCTTCAATCCGGCGGACAATCTGTTGTGGATTACATCCAAGCCTGTTGCTGCCAACCAGGCACAAAATGTGATACAACACGGGGAGAATCAAGAGATTGTCTTCTCAGCGGATGATCGTAACGTCATATACGGCGGTCCTCTACCCGTTAGCGGTTATCAGCTATGGCATACAGATCAGGAAGCAGAGTCCATTCCTTATATAGCGATTGGCGGCAATACATCCATTCAACGGTTTGTCCCTTTGAGTACGTTGCAGCAAGATGGGCAATTTTACATCGTGAAGCCTTCATTATAAGCAAACTAACCGATAACATAACATCTATTGCGGAAAAGTCCACCTCAAATAAGACGCATCCCCGTATTGCCAAGGGATTGCGTCTTTTGGTTTACTGTAGTTGAATGGTTAGCGTTAGTTAACCTTTTTCGAAGAATCTCGTTTATGAGCCTTTGAATCCAATGCTTTTTCCTTTTTCCCCACCCACAGGGATACAGCGAATGGAATCATACCGAACCATTTCATTGCCCACGGCTCTTTCCTTTTGGCGCGGCCTTTCCGCTCATCCTTCGGCGTATCGATATAATGAACTACACGCTGCGTAATGTATTTTACCAATTCATCACTTTTGGCCATGATCTCTGCCTCCTTCGCTCCTGCAATTTGCGGAGCTTGTGTTACTCCTATTGTGTGCAGAACCACCAAGGGATAAACCACTTTTTTTGTGGCAAAACGTATGAAAAACCAAAGATTGCACAGTCTAATGCCAAAGGAATCCATCCAGGCACTTTAATTCATGAGATGCCTATTTCAAGAAAGGAGCGTGTACTCTCATGTATAAGCTGCTAGCCGCATCGGTGGCTTTTATGATTACCCTCAGTTGTATCCCTTTAACATCTGATGTCATCCATGCTCAAGCGACCTTTGCGGCTCTTTCACCCCAACATTCCATGCAGCCGCCCATCAACCCATCCCTTCTGCCTGTTACCGATGGAGACGCCTATCGCTCCACCCATCATGCATTTGCCACGCCTGTCATTCTGTTGGATGTGGGACATGGCGGCATTGACGGCGGAACGATAGACCATGGGGTGATGGAAAAAGACATCAATCTGGCCATCAGTCAAAAGGTGTATCTCCTGCTTCGCAGCAAAGGATATTCTGTCATCATCAACCGGCTTGGCGACTATGCCCTTAGTGACGACAACCGCTGGCTGAACAGTCATTCCCGTCATCGCAGGGATCTGGCCCAGCGCAAGAGTCTTAGTGAAGAAGTGAGCACCGACATCGTTGTCAGCATCCATGCTAACTGGAGCCCCAAATCGTCTACCCGCGGACCGATTGTACTGCATCAAAAGGAAGGACGGAGTTATTTGCTCGCTGAGTCCATCCAGACCGAACTTAACAACCTGTATGGCACACAGCGCGGAGTTGTATGGGGCAAGCCCTTTTACCTGCTAAACAAGGTGCAACACCCAGCAGTCATTGTTGAAACCGGATTTCTGAGCAATGCAGGAGACCGCGCCATGATGAGTAATTCGGCAGAGCAGAAACGCATTGCCCAATCCATTGTGAATGGCATTATTTATTATTTGTCGGCAGTGTAGGGGCAGAATGCCAGTGCCACACTTCACGAACAAGATCACCAATGCCAACGAATTCAATTTGTCCCTGAAGACGTGTCATGGCTTCGCGAACGACAACGGACGTATTATGTCCGGTATGGCCTACATGCCCGATGACAACGCAATTGCTTTTGTCCAGTGCATGCTGCACCGCCAAATTCATCTGCTTGCGGATATGCTGCTGGGTGTTGCGGTCATCCAGGAATATGTCGTTCCCGACAGGCGGCAGCTCTTTCTGAGCGGCCAGCTCACCCACGACCGACCGGAAGCTGGTTCGGCTGTCCACAAAAAACAGCCCCCGCTCCCGGCACACATCCAGCACGATCGACATAATGCGCCTGTCGGATGTGATTTTGGAGCCCATATGATTGTTCATGCCAATGGCAAAAGGCACATCCTCTATGGCCTTTTCGACGCATTTACGAACTTCCTCATCGGACAGATCCGAGGTGATGGCTCCCGGACCGAGCCATTCGGGTTTTCCCTTTTGAGGTTCCATCGGCATGTGCACGATGACATCCATTCCCTTCTTGTGGGCCGCCAATGCATCTTTCTTCGTTGTGGGCAAAAAAGGCATGACCGCAACCGTGAGCTTCCCCGGCGCGGCCAGAATTTCGGCAGTCCCCTTCATGTCATTGCCGACGTCATCAATAATAATGGCCATGCGCTTGCGCGGTGCAGATAACTCTGAGACTGAACCCTCCTTACCAGCAGGCTTCTGCACGATCTGCACAGCTTTGGTATTTGCAAACAAGTCGGAATGGCTTGCAGCAGTTCCATATGCTCCGGCTGAGCCCTGCAGCATCATAAGCAGTATCATGCCAGCCGCCATCGCTTTTACGGCCATATTTTTTCTTTTTCGCTCCTGTCTGTCTGCTTCTTCCTTTTTCATGGTGTCCCCTCCTTATGTCCGTCTGCTCATTGTTTCATATTAGAGGGCTGAATATGTACGCTGGACTCCCTGCCGCTAACGGTAAATAATTGCTTGCACGGGATGTCCATGCTGCGGAAATGCAGCATGTGAAATAAAAATAGTTAATTTGGAAAATATGCTTTTTTTATATACGGATGATAATGCAAAGGTAAATTAAGTCTTCATTTCAAAAGTAATGTCGTTTGTGCTCCGTTAAATCTCTTGGGGATAACAAACATTATTTCCATGAATGAAGGGATCCGGTCATACGCACAATAAAGATTGTTAATCCGATAAAAATAACCCTTTAAAAGGCGGTGAATTGGCATGCAATGGATGAGACTCCTAAATAATCGAGGAATCGTAATATCTGTATTGGCTTTAGGGGTTGGATTGGCTACCCTCGGGATTACACGACGCCGCAAATTAAGCAACATTGACTGGCGGCAGATGATGTCTCCTGTTCGAAAAATGTTCTAAAGTACAGCATTTATAAGCACAAAACAAACCACCGGTATAAAAGTATACCGGTGGTCTCATGATCAAAACATAAACGCTACAATTAAGGATGGTGAGTTCAAATGTCCCACAGCTTTATAAATGGATATCAAATGCAATATACGGATTGCGGAAAAGGAACAGCGATCCTATTCATCCATCCTCCGGTATTGACAAGCCGGAATTTTCAGTATCAGATGCCCCTGTCGGGGGATTTTCGAATCATCACTTTTGACATCCGCGGCCATGGACAAAGCGAACCTTCCAAAAAAGAGATTACATATCCGTTAATCGCCCGGGATATCTGCCAGCTGATGGACCATTTGAAGATTGAGAAAGCATTTTTGTGCGGATACTCAACCGGCGGCGCGGTAGTGCTCGATTTTTTGCTGACGTGTCCTGAACGGGCACTCGGCGGCATTGTAATTGGCGGAATGTCGGAAGTCAGCGATCCAAAGTTAAAAAACAAAATATCGAGCGGGCTCCTCTTGTCTCGCATCGGTGCGGTCGGTCCAATTGCGCTTTCTACCGCCTGGGGCCAAGCGAAGCTCAAACTGTCTTTGTTCCGGTCACTGTTTAACGATGCCAAAAAAACAACCCCAAAAAACGCCGAGCAATATTATCAATACAGTCTGCACTATAACTGTACGGCACAATTGGGAAATATTCTTCAACCCGTTTTGTTGGTATACGGTGAGAAGGATACGCTGTTCCATCCCTACGCCAATCTGCTGAAAGAACGATTGCCTAGGAGCGAGCTGGTTTTTATCAAAAATGCCAAACATCAGATCCCAACAAAAGCTGCAGGTACCTTGAACGAACTAATCAAGCAGTTTATTTACCACATCCGATAAGCATGATCATTATAAAGATCGCAGGCAATATCCAAATTCCTTTTTTCCTCATAACTGTTCACCCCATTTATGTACATTGTCTCTTGAAAATCTTGGGGTTATCCGAGGTTTTTTTTGCCAAAATGACGATCGGAGCTGGGAGAGAAAGCGTTAGGTCGATTTTCCAAGTATTATTCTGAAACGTTAGTAGTAAACTATGCTTCAATATGAATGAAATGGTGGTGAGTTAAATCTCATGCATTTGTCCCCGCGCCTGTATCATCGGTTTGTACGCCCACAATGGTTCACCAATAAATATATCCACGAGCATATCAAAAGCAGTTTCTCCATAGAAAATAAAAGCGTTCTGGATTTTGGCTGCGGAACGGGAGCAAACTGTTCCATATGTGATGCGGATCATTATTATGGCATTGATCCGGATGCCAAAAGAGTACAATTTGCCAAACAGTTGCATCCGAGCTATTCCTTTATGGTTTTTGACAAAAACCATATCCCGATACCGGATCATACCGTAGATTTCATTTTCATCATCGCGGTTCTGCACCATATTTCAAACGAACAAATTTCCGGGTATTTGAACGAGTTCAGAAGAGTAATGAAGCCCGAAGGAACAATGATTGTCATCGAGCCATATTTATGTCCGAAACATAAAATCAACAACTGGTTTATGAATAAGTATGACAACGGTGAGTTTATTCGCAGTGAGGATGAATATCTGCAGCTATTCAAACGTCAGCAGTATGATTTTCAGGTGATCAAAAAGTTTAGAAAGTGCTTCCTATACAACGAACTCGTTTTTACAGCGGCACTCCAAGAGAACACGATTCAAGAAAAGACACAAGCCCCTATCTCTATCGCTTCAGAACTAATCATACAGGCCGCAGAACAATCAGCGAAGAATCAAACGCTTGTTGAAGAAGAACCTCAACTTGAATACGACTGACTAATTGTCCTTTCTCGACTGATGAGTGCCTCCTTCGGGAGTTTATTGTTCTCATTGTTTGATTTAGTTGTGAGTTATATGTAAGCAAAGGTTTTCCCATCTCAATCTAAAACAGGCGCACCGCAAAAAAAGTCTGCATGTATGCAGGCTTTACTCGCGAATCCCTCTAAATTTTGTTGTATATCGGTTACTTTACAGATAAAGGAAAGGCTCTTTCCCCAACCCGAAACTTCCACCCCCAACAAGAATACCTATGCGAGAGCATCTCATATCAGGCTGGCCACCACTTGCAGCACATCCATTTACAGCTTCTGCTTCAACATATCTGCCAAATCTCTGACTGTTGTCGGTTCAATCTCGTAGATTCAGAGGATATGGATATTGTTTTCCGATTTTTTTTTGCCAAAAACATCATGAATCTCTCAAAAAGAGATAACAATCAACAAATAAACTGTAATATGTCAGGTTTTTTTTCAAAATAATATAGTAAAATTTACTATTTAAAACTTTATTTTTCATTCATTACAATCTGAGAGGACGTGATAAGAAGATTCTCATCGCCGCTTAGCAAGTTTTTTTGAACACGCTTTCATGTGTATGATCATTTCGAGGAGGGTGAAAATTTTGAAATTGAAATTGAAATTGAGATTGAAAAAATCAGTCAATGTTTTATTGGCCTGTTTAACGGCTCTGCCTCTGATGTTAACCTCGACACACGTGTCAGCAGCCAGTGATGCCAACATTAATTTGTCCTCCGAAAAACAGCTCATTCGCGGTTTTGGCGGTATCAACCATCCAGCCTGGATCGGTGACTTGACGGCAACTCAGCGTGAAACAGCCTTTGGCAACGATCAGAACCAATTAGGCTTCTCTGTGCTCAGGGTTTACGTCGATCCGGACCGAAATAACTGGTCTCGTGAAGTCGCCACAGCCAAGCGTGCTATTGAAAAAGGGGCTATCGTATTTGCATCACCATGGAATCCTCCGAACGACATGATTGAGACCTTCAACCGCAACGGAGACACCAACGCCAAACGGCTGAAATACGACAAGTATGCTGCATATGCCCAGCATCTTAACGATTTTGTTACCTACATGAAGGATAACGGCGTGAATCTCTATGCCATTTCAGTACAAAACGAGCCGGACTACGCTCATGACTGGACCTGGTGGACACCACAGGAAATCCTTCTTTTCATGAAAGAGAATGCAGGCTCCATTCAAAATACAAAAGTGATGGCACCGGAGTCCTTCCAGTATTTAAAAAATATATCTGACCCCATCCTGAATGATCCGCAGGCTCTCGCCAATATGGACATCCTGGGAGCACATACGTACGGGACCCAGATCAGTTTCAGCATATTAAGGTAACAACAAGGTTGTCATCGTGGCAATCAACCGTGGCACTTCGTCAGCAAGTCAGAAGTTTGTGCTGCAAAACGGCAACGCCTCTACCGTCTCCTCCTGGATGACGGATGCCATTCGAAATCTGCAATCAGGCTCACCGATCAATGTATCCAATGGCGCCTTCACGGCCCAACTGCCTGCACAGAGCGTTACAACCTTTGTGGCTGATCTGACTGGCGGTTCCAGCAATCCGAACACCGGCATGACTTACGAAGCCGAAACGAATACAGCCTTGACGAGTTCTACGGTTGAGACGATCTATCCGGGGTACACCGGCTCTGGTTACGTTAATTTCAATGCCAATGCCGATGCAGCGATTCAATGGAACAGTATCTATTGCGCCACCACGGGCACCAAAAACGTGAAAATCCGTTATGCCCTGGAGAGCGGGGCACGGAACCTCGACGTGTACGTGAACGGAACCAAGGTAACTAGCAATGCTTCCTTCGCGTCGACAGGTGCTTGGTCAACCTGGAGCGAAAAAACAATTCAGGTTCCGATGAATGAAGGCACGAACACGTTGAGACTGGTCACGACCGGGACGGAAGGACCGAATATTGATCGTATTCAAGTGTCGGCTCAGTAAACTATCGGACGAGACAACTTGTTTGGGACAATACAAAAAGGTTCCTCAAAGGCGTTAGCCTAACGAGGAACCTTTTATTTTATTTGATGCGGTCGAGAGGACTCGAACCTCCACGGGGGGTTAGCCCACACGGACCTGAACCGTGCGCGTCTGCCAATTCCGCCACGACCGCATATTATATCTCCGTAAGCAATCTCGGCGACAAGAAATAATATATCATGCGGAATCTATCGTGTCAACAGTGAAAATAATAACAATAAAGCCCGAGCCAGACGTCCGTGTCTGATTCGGGCTTTACTTATAGCTGTGGATAATTTTCCTTCATCCAACCTGCGCCATATTACAAATTACAGCTTGGAAGGCCAGTTGCCATACCACGCATAACCGCCTCTTCTTTCTTTATCAATATCACTTAATTTGTACTTAACTACCCCGTCACGACCAATAAAGATCGGTTTATCCGTTCCCACTTCGTAGAAGCGAGCCCAGATCGGTGCAGCTTTGGAATCAGCGATAATTTTGCTGTCTCCGTTTGCTCTTTCATACTTGTAACCTGTAATCTTCACTTTGTTAAACCACGCCTCGGCTCCTTTAATGGATGCCGTAATTTTAGCGTTAGCAGGTCTGGTTTTCAGGAATTTAACAATCGTTACACTCTCTCCAGCCGTCAACGATGGTACTTCATAGATTCTTGCGCTTGCCGGTTTAAGGGTACTGGAATCATGTTGTTGTCCCCACGCTGTCAGCTTACCGCCTGAAACGACCTGTGTATTCAGAATCGCCTCCACACCTTTATCAACTGAATTTTTACTGCGGTTAGCAAGTGTACTGTCGATAAACGAGAAGTCACCTTTGCGCGTCGCTACTTCATCGAGCATGATCATTACATTAATCATGGCATCATCATTGTAAGTAATGTGCTTGTGATATCCCGAGCTTTTGTAGACTTGAGGCCATCCGCCGTTCGAATACTGCATATTGATCAAAAAGTTGATTCCTTTGATTGCAGCAGCGGAGTATCGCGGATCATTAGTCTTTTTGAATTCCTTCGCCAATCTTCTAATTTCTGAATATGTAGCTTTGTTATCGATCGTAGACTTCGCCCATTCCCCACTCGATTGTTTATAGTCTTTTCTCCAACCTCCATCTGGCAGTTGGTTCTTCAGAATATCGGAAATACTTGCTGTCGTACCTGATGCATCAGCAGCAGATACCGTTGCTACAGGGAGAACCGCCATCCCAACTGTTGAGAACACCATGGTACATGCCAGTACAAAAGTAACTATTTTTTTTGCTTTCAATGGATTACACTCTCCTATGTTCGTTTTTTTAATAAATCTCCCACTTCTACATTACATATGATACAAATCCCTAAACCTCCTTTATTTGAACTTATGACACAATAAAATCTATTTCCATCCAATATGTGGATTGGATACAACGATAATATGCAAAAAAACGATATTTGTCAATATATGCAACTTAATGAATATAATTTCTGAAATTCTACATAACGGAATAGTCCTTTTACCTCATGACAAACCTGTTTATTTATCCAAAATCACCTTTAACGAACCAATAATGACGTTTTTGTCATGAATGATACCCAAACTTGATCCCTTCTTTCATATAAAAACCGTAATTCCGCTAACATTGAGGTATTACGAAGGGTTTTAAATGGGTTTGACAATTACGCATTTATGCAATATAGTTTCAAATAGTTACAAAAACTTAATTATTCATTGCCGAGTTTCATGTTTGAAAACGGGGGAACCATTTTGGGTGAATTATTCTTATACATAGGAAATATAGGGAACCTTCTACCGAACCCTTAGCTAACTCCGTAGGCATCGAAGGGAGAACATTGATTTTGAAAAAACTGATTATCTCCATTTTTGGAGCAGCTGTACTATTTACATCCGGGGCAACAAGCACAGAGGCAAGCAGTATTAACTCTCTAGTGAACAACATGACTGGTATACCTTACAAGTGGGGTGGCACGACTATGGCTGGCTTCGACTGTTCCGGGTTTATGAGATATCTTTTCAACAAATACAGCATTGAATTGCCACGTACTTCGCAGCAACAAGCCAAAGCAGGTACTCCGGTATCCAAAAGTAACATTCGCACAGGTGATCTGGTGTTCTTCAATACGATGGGCAAAGGCATTTCACATACAGGTGTGTATATCGGCGGCGGACAATTCGCTCATGCTTCCAGCAGTAAAGGTGTAAGCATCACCAAGATGTCCAATCCTTATTTCAATGATCGTTACGTGACAGCACGTCGGGTAACTGGACAGTTTATGTACGATAAAATGTTGGGTAAAATGTAATTCACATACAAAAAGGCATCGGTTATAAACCGGATGCCTTTTTTGTTTAACCATTTTTTGTCTTCAACTGCTTTCTTAAACAATGTAAAATGTTTTAGGAAATAAAAGGAGATGAGGAGAACAATTGAAAAAGTTAATGTTTGTTTTAAGTTTTGCTATTTTAGTAATAGGTAGTTTAGGATGCAGTAGTGAGAACGAAAAAGATTTTAGAGATGTTTCATGGGGTACCAAGATCGACAAAGTCATTTCAGCAGAAGAAAAGAACGGTAACTCAGGCTATGAAGAGGACGTACATAATGAACATGAGAAAAGTATCGAATATTCTAATCTTGTAGTCTTGGGTAAGAAAGCAGATGCTAAATACGTTTTCACTGATTTATTAGACAATGATAGCATTCTGGTAATGATGGAAGAAGGAAGGGAATTATCAGAGGAATTAAATAACCCCAACACAACAGAAACAAGGAAAGAAGAGATATACAAAATAATGGACCAGCGCCTTGAGGAAATGGAAAATGCAGCAGATGAATATCCATTAGATGACTTCTTGTTGTACGAGGCCACATATTACTTTGGCATGTTAAATAGTCAGGATTCTGATGAAATTCTGGGAGAGCTTACGAATAAATATGGTCAGCCAGGAAGCAAGACCTTCGATAACTCCATTACATATTTTTGGGATACGGATCGCTCTAAGATTGAATTTCATCCTGAACGGTACTCCACAATAAACTATACAGCAAACTACTCCGTTATGGAGAAATTTGCTGATGTGGACAAGTATAATAAAAAAGCAAACAGTAAAGAAAGTAAAAACGACCTTTAAAGAAACAGGGTTATACTCCCATATTGAAAGGAAGTATAACCCTGTTTCTTTTTCACAAAGTTTTTTAAATTATTGTAACCCTTTCTGCACTCGCATCGCGCCCTGAGACAGGGCATGTCCGCCTCCTACAGCTCCGGCCACGGCTACGGTCTCCATAATCTCCTGATCTGTTGCACCCTTGGCACGGGCTTCTTCTACATGGTAGAAGGTACATACCTCATTGTTAGCAAATAGTCCAATCCCGAGCGCAATGAGCTGTTTCGTCTTCGCATCAATCACACCAGGCTGAAAACATTCTCCGGTAAACTCATGATATGACTTCACCACACCTGGCAGCACATCGCTTAATGCCCCAATCTGATCCTTGTAGGCATGAACTTTATCATTCATCAATGTCATGGCTTGCAGCACACCCTCTCGGCTATAGTTACAGATCTTCCTCACTGTACCTATCTTCTCTCCCGAGTGAGTCAATTATGCCAAGAAATCATGGTAATTCCAAACATTTAACGCTCATGGCTCTGCCATAATTATAAGCTGCTACTCACTAAGTGGACTCTGGCGCGGCTCGCTGAACAACTGATATCGGTAATTGCGATCCAACTTAACGACACGTCGATTCTGACGACGGATAAGTACCTGCTCGCCATCCCAGGCAACCACAATTCCTGTGACATCGTTTGATTCCAGCTCGTCCCTCACTACTCTTACTTTCTCACCTGACAGACGCAGAGCGTCCAGTTCTGTATCACTGATCATGTTCATGGCTCCTATATTCCAAATTTATTTACAAAAAGAGACCTAAATGAAATGTCATTTAGGTCTCACGTGACTGTATTGGACTGTCATGTCATTCGAAATTATGTCCCGACTGAAAGTTACCGCTGCGCGTGCTCTTTGCTGTCGTTCTTCTCAAACCAAAAATCAAGCACTTTGGCGGACATCACACGTTCTTCAAGGTACTCCACTTGATGCGGTGTAAATTGTTCTTTCCAAGAGAAGGACAACTCTTCGCACAAGCCTACAATCGTCAGTAATTCTGACCAGGCAACATAGCGTTTGTACCAGAAAAATTGAGGATGTTCAATCATATAGGGATAAAGGTCATCGAATTCCGTATGTTTACAATCCAGAGCACGTTCAAAATGAACTTTCGATTCCGCCAGCTTATCATTAAAGAATTGTTCTGTTGCCGGTTGGTTCCCCATGGTGTTGCCTCCTCTCCCTAACATAACCCCATTATAAATGAAATCCGCGGTCATGCAAAGGCATAGTTCAAAAAATAGGCCCTATTCCTTTAAAATATCACATTTCGTTATCGTCAAATTGTACCGTTCCATCGTTCAAGGAACGAATGCGCACCAAGGCTTCCACCGGAATACCCTGTTCACGAATCGTGTGTGCCCCCGCCTGAAAACATTTCTCGACCACAACGCCGAATCCGACGAGTTCCGCACCGGAACGTTCAATAATTTTGATCACTCCACGAGCGGCATCGCCATTGGCAATGATATCATCAATGAACAAAATACGGTCATTCTCATGAATGAACTCGCGGGACACCATAATGTCAGTTACAATTCCTTTAGTAAAGGACGGTACGCGTTCACAGTAAGCATCAGGATCAGCCAGAAGCGTTTTTTTGCGACGAGCGAATACGAGCGGTACCCCAAGTTCATAGGCTGCGGCAAAAGCAACCGGAATCCCCGAGGATTCTACCGTGATTACCCGAGTCACTCCACTTTCACGAAACCGGGCAGCAAACTCCCGTCCCATCTCCATCGTTAGTGCAGGATCAATCTGGTGGTTCAACAGACCATCCAATTTCAACACCTGATCCGAGATGACGACACCTTCTTGTAAAATTCGTTGTTTCAATACTTCCATCATTTGACCTCCCAAGCCTATCCTATGAGGTAAAAGTATCATATATCTATCTATAAGTTCAAGCGAAATTGCCAGGGTGCCGTCCTTAAGATGCAATTCAAGCCAGAGCTTGCTATCCATTGTCATGACTTTCGTGGGTCAAGCATACCTTGTACCATGGCACCCGCATGTCCAAACTATTCAGGGGCCTGAGAGGGGAAACACATGAAACAGGCATTTCGGGTGCTGCAGATCGCATTTACATACATTGGAACGGTTGTCGGAGCCGGCTTTGCAACAGGGCAGGAAATATTGCAGTTTTTTACCCAGTATGGCAAATGGGCCACCATCACCATAGGCTTATCCACCATGCTCTTTGTCTGGTTAGGTACCAAAATGATGCTCATTGCTCACGATACCGGTTCCCGCTCTTATGAGGATTTGAACAAACATTTATTTGGCCACAAAGCGGGCAAATGGATCACATGGGTGACCCTTCTCATTCTCATCGGCGTGAACAGTGTCATGCTTGCCGGAGCAGGTTCCGTTTTTGTCGAACATCTGGGTTTGCATTATCAGACGGGTCTAATCGTCACACTTGTAGGTTCATATCTGCTTCTTGGTCGTGGCATTCAGGCCATCCTTCAGATGAATAGCATCGTCGTGCCCATGATGCTCCTGTTATCTCTGCTCATGATAACCAGCACCCTGCATCATCCAGGTGCATCCCGATTCATAACGCTGACTACAGACTCAAGCCCCATTAAGGTGTGGCTGTCTCCCCTGCTGTATACTTCGTTTAATCTGGTGTTGGCCCAGGCCGTTCTAGTACCCTTGGGTAACCAGATTCGCAGTCGAAATGTACTGAAATGGGGCGGCGTGGTGGGAGGAATTGGTGTGGGCTTCATGCTGATGGCAGCTCACTTTGCCATGTCAGCACAGATGCCTGGCATCATCCAATTCGAGATCCCGATGGGCAGCATAGCCTTTCAACTCGGGTGGGCAGTGCAATCTGTATATGTATCCCTTATATTTATGGAAATTTTCAGTACATTTGTAGCGGACATCTATGGAATGACTCTGCAACTCAGACAACATTTACGGGTGCATCCCCGTTTCATTACATTAACCATTATGCTGTTGTGTTACTCACTCAGTCAGTTTGGATTCAGTTCTCTGCTGTCCATCCTTTACCCGATCTTCGGGAGCATGGCTCTGATCTGGGCTGCCAAATTGGTGTTAAACCGCAGGGGCGCTTTTCGTGGACGCAACAATACTTAAAGCTTCACGGTTATGTATATCACGATGTTGATGAACATCAATTGGTTCATGGCCATAGCTCATCCCGCGTACTCTTTCCTTGAAGATGACAAAAAGCCGCTGCTTCGCCAGCGGCTTGCACTTTTTACTCTCTTTTTCTAGGCTTGACTGGGAAACTGCAAGTACATCTTTTTCAGCTCATTCACCGACCTGCCGAGAGAGTAATGTGTTTTGGCTTTTTCACACGCCGAACGGGCAAGCTCATAACGGTAAGCCGGGTCCAGCATTACCTTTTCGAGCGCTTCAGCCAGCGCAGAAGGATCTTCTGCAGGGACGAGCAACCCATTGCTACCATTTTCGATTTGTTCGGGTATACCACCTACATCCGTGCCGACAAGAGCCAGGCAACTCAGAGCCGCTTCTGCAAAGACAGAGCCAAATGCTTCTGCCCGTGAAGGCAATACAAAAATATCAAAGAATGGCATGAATTCCTCAGGGTGAAGTGTATAACCATAGAAAATCGTCTCATTATAAATACCCAACCGCTGCGCCAATTCTTCCAGATCAGGACGAATCGGTCCGTCTCCAATAATGTGTAACACATAATCATGACCTCGGCCCTTCAGTTCTGCACAAGCCTTGAAAAGAATATCCAACCCTTTCGCTGGAACAAGCCGACATACCGTGACCAGTTGTGGTATGGCATTATCATGGGGAATTGGCTTAAACCGCTTCTCATCGAATCCATTGGGGATCACTCCAATGACTTCAGGTTCCTTCACGTAGGGAGCCAGATAACGACGGAACGAATCCGACACCGTCAAGAGACGTTCTGCCTGGTGTTCCAGCTCACCATATATCGCAAGCAGGAATCGATGTTCCGGTCCATCCGTTTCAATACGTCCATTCAAAATTAATTCTCGTTCATAACTGGAGTGAATCGTCTGAATGAGGGGTGTTTCCGGGAAAACCGTTTTCATTGCAAGTCCCGCAATCGGGTGGTGAGCATGAATCAGATCATAGGGCATCTGAATACGCAGTTTGGTCCACCATAGGTAATCACGATAGGTTTGAATATATTTTTGGACAACAGGACTGTCCTGATATTCGGTCCAATCAAATGTTTCGAACTGAACTTCCTCTCTGCCCTTGTTGCGAATACGCTTCGGCAACGAGAACAGATCCATTTCCCACCTCGGGGTTGTAAACCTCTCTTGCATATACGGAATCATAGAGGATACACCTCCGGGCTGCTCCGGAGGAAAGAAAAGCGCCTGCAGCAATTTCACCGTTAGTTTCCCCCTTTCTAACTTACGTTCTTTCAATGCATCTACATTCATGATATATCAGAACATATGTTCAGTAAAGATACAAAATGAGAATCCCTCTCACTTATTCATTCATGAATGGATGAATATCTTTTTTTGTTGTCTGCGTATTGCTCTACTGCCCATTATGACATAGGGAAGCGAGAACATCTATATTACATTAGACGCCGCAAGCCTCCAGTGAAGATCGCTTGTTTGCACTGCTCTGCTCATTCAGGTTAGACTGACCCAGCTGTTTGTTCACCAAGTCGTATATACAACATATTCACGAACTTTGCCCCTCAGAAGTAAAAGCCACGATCCTTCAATCTCTGATGGTTGTCCGCAACGTGTTCGTTAGATAGCCCAATTTTCAGCTGAGCAGCTCCACGGGCTTCTCATATGTACTGTAACCTTCGGTCTCTCCCAAAAAGGTATACCCATTCCGCGCATAAAAAGCATTCAACGTCACATTGCTCGCTCCGCAGTCCAACCGAACCATATGTTTGCCTTCAAACTGAATGCCTCTGCTGGACCATTGCAAAATCGACCGCCCCAGACCGCTCTGAGCATATTTTCTTCGAATCGCCAAACGATGCAGATAGATTGCGCCATCCTCGGCGTGAGCTTTGGTACCCCAGAGATGAATATCCCACGGGCTTGGCTGAACCATAAGGATAACCATTCCCGCTATGTCCGCACCTTTTTTGAAAACAAAAACATCCCCACGCCGAATTGCCCCTGCCGTATCATGTGAATCTTCACCTTTAAGCAAAGCGTTCCATTGGGAAGAACCTTGGCTCTGTAACCATTCGGCTGTCTCCACCAGCAGTGACATCACATCCTCCGTATCTTCCGGCTTCGCCTGAATCGCTTGAAAACCATCGTTAATTAATTCGCTACTGATTCTGAATGAGTGCATCATTGGTATCCTCCGCTTCCTGATCTCTATTAAACTAATGGTACTATACCGGGAAATGAATTTTTCGTCAAAATGAGAAAAAAAAAAAAGGTAAAAGGCAGCTGCCTTTTACCCGTCTATTCTGGCTTCATCAATAATCTGATTTCGATACAACATCGTAAGATGCAGGGTATCAAACTCCATTTCCTTGTCCAACTCCTGCATCAGCACTTCAACCAGACTCTTTCGCTGCACGCTGGTTCCAGGAACCTCGTAATCAATGTATCCCGTCAGATCGGATTGAGAAGTGTCTATTGTTGCTGTTCCCACAGGCAATCCACCTCGCTCCTGAAGAAACAGCTCATATACCCGGAACTCCCGATCCTTACGCTTCAGCATGACATAACATGCTTCTTCAGCAGCTTCCAACTCATCCAGATCCAATTCATCGGTATCCTCAAAATCCTCGGAGAAATCGCGATGTATCCACTCTAGGGTCTCGAGTTCGTTGCCCTGATGCCACATCCGGATCGTAATCGTATCGATGATGTCCTCATCCAGCTCCCTGACCAGCAACTCTGCCGCGGCTTCCAATTGATTCTCATCAGGCTCGTCGTACCAGTGTATTTCACCTAGTGCATCAGCCCCATATTGTTTTAAGGAAGCTTCCGCAAGTTCCTGTCCATCAACATCATTAAATAGATACGTCGATATGCTGCGTCCTGCGCTCACCATTTCCATCTCCAGGACATGATCCCGATCTTCATATGTAAACGATTCGGCTTGTGAATCAGGAATGACCTTCGTTTCAATACTGGATATATCGTCATCGCTCTCTTCATCATAAATCATATCCTCTGACGACCATACCAACTCTGACTCAGGCATGTGCAAAACCGAATGTAGTGAGCCACAACTGACCAGCACTTCATAATATGCAGCTTCCAACGCGTCCGCAAGAGATCGGACATAAGCATGTACTTTTTCCACGATATGTTCTTCTGTATCATCTGGAAGAGACTCCTCATCGATCTGAAGACTACCGGATAAGCGATCCCCTTCTCTGTATACCACAAAAAGTGAGCCTGCATATTGACCATTGACCATCACGTCCTGTACTTCCCCACCTGATGTCCGCAGGTCAGCAACCAATTCCACCTCATGTTTCATATACCTGTCCTCCATTCCTAACGTTATTCTCTTAGGATGCCCCTGAGGACGGTAGATTATGAGGCCGACATTCGTTTCAGAACTAATATCAGAACTAGACAGAACGGTTAGACGGATAACACATATTTTTGGATTGCGTGTGCCACTCCCTGCTCGTTATTGGAGAGTGTCACCTCGTCTGCGGCAGCTTTCACCTCATCCGGTGAGTTATCCATGGCAATGCCTTTGCCCGCAAAGGTCAGCATCGTAATATCATTGAAGTAGTTACCGATTGCCATGATCTCCAAAGGCAAGATTCCCTTCGATTCGGCAAGCCTTTTGAGCGCAGCGCCTTTGGATGCTTCGGGATGCATCAAATCAATAAAAAAGTCACCACTCCGTGTCATATAATAAGGCAGATTCCAGGTAGACCACTCCTGCAGTACAGCATCCATCTGTTCAATAGGACCAAATGCAGTGAATTTGGCCAGCGGCTCTGTCATATCAACCCACTTGGGCAGCTTCATCGGCTCTGCCATGAAGTTGTAGTACATCTCACGCACTTGCAGCCCCAAACCTTCCGGTTGATCGACATACAGTCCAAAAGCCGTATTGATGTCAAAATGCACTCCATTGGTCCGGCAATAGGTGATGATGCGCTCAAGCCCCTGTCCATCTAATGCAAAATGATGAACCACTTCACGTGTATCCACCTGTGCTGTTACGGCGCCATTATGTGTAATTACATATCCATCCAGTCCCATCTGCTCCATAAAAGGAATCGTGTTGGCCGGACCTCTACCCGAACACAGAACGATCTCCGCTCCCTGACGGGAAGCTTGGATCAAAGTCTCCTGAGTCCATTCAGTAAGTTCATGATGATCATTGAGCAGTGTTCCATCTACATCAAGTGCAATTAATTTAATGGTCATTTTGGTTTCATCCTCATCTGTTAGTAGTCGCACCCACCCAAACCCTCCCTTCCGAGGGAGGGCCCCAGAGGGCTCTGCCCTCTGGACTCCCGTCTTGCTCACCGGCGGGAAGTCGGGTCTTGCTATGTGACGGTTGGCGTAGGAACGCTTGTTGCCGGCCACACCGCTGGTCAGCGGCGGTCCCGCCCAAGCTTAACCGGGACCATTATGGGCAGGGCTTCGCTTCCTGCCCTGCTCCCTGCTTCACTTCGTGAAGGACGGGAGCTTTCTCGCCTGCGGCGGCTAGTTTCGGGGCTTCGCTCCCCTCCACGACTCCCTGCTCCGCTTCGCGAAGGACGGGAGCTTTACTTCCGCAGAAGGTTCAACTCGTCTGCGGTTAGTTCACGATAACTTCCGATAGCAAGATCGGAAGCAAGTTCCAGATCACCCATGGCTACGCGTTTCAGATAAATCACATGCTTGCCTACCGCCTGAAACATACGTTTCACCTGATGAAATTTCCCTTCATGAATAATGAGCGAGATCGACGAGATCGTACCTTCTTCCGACTCTTCCCGACCAAGTATAGTCAGCTCGGCTGGCAGTGTCTCGTACCCGTCATCCAGCTGTACCCCGGCTTTGAAACGTTGCACATCCTCTTCATCCACGTTCCCCAGTACACGGGCTTCATAGGTTTTGGGCACATGCTTGCGTGGAGATAACAGATCATGTGCAAGTGGACCATCATTGGTAAGAATGAGTAGTCCCTCCGTATCCTTATCCAGTCGCCCTACAGGAAAAGGATTGAACACCCGATCCTCTTTGCGCAGCAAATCCAGTACCGTCTTATCTCTGTTATCCTCGGTAGCAGACACGACACCCGGAGGTTTATGCAACATCAGATAGATCATCTCCCGATATACAATTCGCTCCCCATCAGCTTCAATGACGTTGACCTCGGGATTCACCTGTACACCACTGTCTTTCACCGCTTTGCCGTCCACATGGATTCTGCCTTGTTTCACCATCTTTTTGAGTTCACTTCGTGTTCCCACGCCCATATGACTTAATATTTTGTCCAGACGCAGCGTTTGTTTGCCTTTTCCACTCATACCGATGTCCACCTCCAGCCTGCCGGATATTCATTCTTCAGTACACCATCCAGCCATTTTCCCCAGCCAGCAGCATAACCATCTACACATACAAGAACGTACCCTTTGGCAACCGTATCCGCCTTGAGCACCACTCGTTCTTCTTCAATATTTAGTGTTTCACCCTTGAGGTATCTCACGGCTTCTCCATCTGCAGATGACAGATTTACGCTTCGCCGTGCTTCAGATGCATTCAGAGCACACGCAAGCGGGTGGGACGGAACAAATCGACCATTCTTGACTGTACCCATGAACCAGCCTGGACGTATAACTTTCAGTCCCTCCAACCGGGATGCACCTACTGATGACTGGTATACACGATCTCCGTAACATACCGTTTCTCCGACGAGCTCAACCTCCAGTTGTTCTTTCATAAACTGAGTGTAGATCGCAACCGGATCAATACTTGCCGGATCAGCTCCGCGTCCCTGACCCCGTTCTGATTTTCGTCCACCGTGATCCTTACCTTTTTTGCTCTGTCTACCCGGATTCTTGCCGCCACCAGCTTGTCTGTCATGGGACTCTCTGGATTCGATTCGCAACAAACGTTCCTTTTTACGATCAGCCTTGGTCATAGCAATTGAAGAAGCAGCAATAGAGTGATCCTGGTTCCCCTCTGCTTCAATCCTGGACACATCCACGACCTGTCCATACTCCATTGCTCCTTCTTTAACTACTCCTGGTTGATCTGTTTCTAATCCTTGTCCTGCACGATGCTGTAATACAGCGACATAATGCCCCTCTCCTTCCAAAAGGTGAGGCCACAATCTTGCGGTACCACGCGTTTGATCCAACACAGCTTCCGTCTCTTCTGCCTTCTCCGGCAGCATCTGACGCACCCATTCCGGACGTCCTGGAGCAAATCCTGTCTCTTCTGGAATGTCCATTACAACGAAATCACGGTTTACATTCAGAAACTCCGCAATCATCGCTTCATTTTCCTCCGGTGCAAAAGTACAGGTCGAGTATACAATCGTGCCTCCCGGAGCCAGCAATCGTGCCGCAGTCTCGAGAATATCCCGCTGCATGAGCACACATTTATCCACAGAATGATGTTCCCACGATTTCACCATGTCTTCATCTTTGCGGAACATGCCTTCACCTGAACAAGGCGCATCAATTAATACTTTGTCAAAATAATGAGGAAATGCATTTGCGATCCGCTCTGGCGACTCATTCAAAACAACGGCGTTACGCACCCCGTACAATTCCACGTTTTTGGCCAGCGCTTTTGTGCGTTCCGCATGGATATCGTTCGTGACAAGTACACCCTTGCCTTGCAGCTTTGCAGCAATCTGTGTCGTTTTCCCTCCCGGAGCAGCACACAGATCAAGCACGCGATCTCCAGGCTCCACCTGCAATAATTCAACTGGAGCCATTGCACTTGGTTCCTGTATATAATACAAGCCTGCATGATAATAAGGGTGCAGCCCCGGTTTAACACCATGAGGTACATAGAATCCTGTCTCACACCACGGAATAGGTCTTAGATCAAACGGAGCAGTCTCATCGAATTGTTCCATCGATATTTTTAGCGTATTCACTCTCAGTCCCGCATGGGGAGACTGTTCATAAGATTTCATAAATTGTTCAAACTCATCACCCAGCAAACTTTTCATTCGCTCAGCAAATATCAAAGGTAACTTTACACCCATATTCCCACTCATCCTGTCTTGGTAAGATTGCAATATCGTTTTATTTTATCATATCCAAGCTTTGCTTTCCTATCATATCGTATCTATTCCACTACAGCGTGTAATGTAGTATAATGGCAAGTAGATTGATTCCTGAGCAAAAATTCGGGTGTTTATGCATATTATCCCAACCTTTATTTTTGCCCAAACTATATTTCGATATGATCGATGGGGGATGTCCAATGAAATCCAAGAAGAAAAAGAAAAGTGCTGCGATCCTTATTTTCCTGGGTATTTTAATCATTATGATTGCAGCACTGGTTGTCGTAGACCAGCAATCCAAGAAACAGATGGATTCAGTAGAAAATGCTTATGGCATCGCTGCTTCCAAGCTTAATCCAGCTACACGGGAGCTACTTAGTGATCCCAACTATCAACAAATTATTGTACCCACTGATCTCAAAGCCAAAATCGATAACAAAGACAGCTTTTTTGTTTATTTCTTTGCTTCCGATTGCTCGCACTGCCGTGCAACAACACCTCAGTTGATGCCACTGGTTGACAGTGAAGGTATTGAGCTTCCACAGTTCAATCTGCGTGAATTCGAAGCAGGATGGACCGATTACAATATCGAGTTCACACCTACACTCGTCTATTATGAGGCTGGTGTCGAGAAAGACCGTATGGTTGGCGGACTGCAAGAGAATGGCAGTGACCAGGGCTACACGCTGGATGATTACAAACAATTTTTCCAAAAATATAAAGGCAGTGCCGCTCCTTCGGCAAGCTAACTGATAGATCCGTTTCCACAAGTATCTACAATCAGGCACTTGTATCACCAGAAACTGTTCTGTTGAAGGACAGGCTGTGCCACCTGCAATCATCTGAATATGACGCAACATTCAAAAACACCCCGATCTTTCCCTTTACAGGAATCATCGGGGTGTTTTATATACATGGAACTTCATATCCATGGGATGCTCATTTGAATGCTAACGCTGATTACGGTTCAACTTTTACCCTGATCCATCGCCTTCATCTTCTCTTCGTAAATTCGTCCTCTGGTGGGACTCCGGCGTTGCGGAATATTAGGCTTCAGTTCAAGCGATCTCCTAAGTATCTCCTGTTCCAGTACCTCATCAACAATCCGTATGGACAAATCCCTGTAAGTCACAGACTGAGCGTCGGGTTCAGACAGTTCCTTCACAATTTCCTTTACTTCCTGTACCAACGCCCCAAGGTCAATGCCCAGAGTTGTATCAGGATAAGGTTCCAGAAGATCAACTGAACTCTGTAACATCATTATGCCTCCGCGGAGATTGCCATTCCTGAAGTGGTATAAACCAACCGCAATTTGCAACAATCCTTTATAGAGTGAATCCCTATTCCGTTCAAGCCACAATTCTTCCAGCACCTCATGGCACTCGAAATAATCCTGATCCCGATTGAAGTAGATTAAGTAGTCAATGTACAGTGGCTCATAGGTGCTCATCCGGATTTTCGCCCTTTCTGGCGTTGTTCAGAAGTTCTTTCACATCATCCAGCAAGTCTTTGAGTCCTTCCATGTCATGTCGTTCCCAGTAATCGTTAAAACGCTTCTGTGCTTCGATCGCTTCACTGACAAGGTGGTAGAAGTATAATTGATGAATGATATTCAATGTTCTTGACACGATATTGGAATCATCCTCAAATGCTTTCTGTGCCTCCAGAATCTGCAGACGAATCGCAGACATCTCATTGTCCAGTATAAACGCGGCCTCAGCCGTTTTTTTCAGCCTGGTTCTCATCTCATCAGGTAACCCTTCCCGAAACTTGTAACTCAGCGAATGTTCAATGGTAGCCCAGAAGTTCATGGCAAGCGTCCGGATCTGTATCTCCGCCAATACTTTCTTTTGTCCAAGAGCCGTCTGAACGGGATACTCAATAATCATATGGAAGCTGCGATAGCCGCTCTCTTTGAAATTCGTAATATAATCTTTCTCAATGAGTACCGTGAGATCCTTGCGGCCCCGAATATACTCGGCAACCCGACGAATATCATCCACGAACTGGCACATAATGCGGATACCTGCAATATCCTCAATTCCTGTCTCCACGTCATCAAGCGACACATTCAGTCGTCTGGATTTCTCCAGAATACTGGATATTTTTTTGACACGACCGGTAACGAATTCAATCGGGGCATACTCTTCCCGTTTTTTCAGCTCCGCCCGCATTGTCTTAAACTTAACTTTTAATTCCTCTACCGCTTGTTCATAAGGAAGTAAAAATGTACCCCAGTCTCTACCGTCCATGCTTATGCCTCCTGTCTCTATAGCGTCCCCTGTTCTATTCCATTATACATGATGTTTGATGGGGGGAAGAGTCCCGAACCATTTTACACTTCCAGGCTTCCTATTTTATTCCGGGGATTCTTATTGCTTCTTAACGATGTTCCGCACCTACAGCTTCGGAGATATGATGATAACCGTCCTTGCGCAGCAACTCACGTAGTCCTGCATGAATACGCCGATTCACCTCAGGCCCTTCGTAGATCAATGCTGTATAAATTTCGACCAGGCTTGCTCCTGCTTTAATTTTCTCATATGCATCCTCACTTGTGAAAATGCCACCTGAACCGATAATCGGAAGTTTCCCTTCGGTCTGACGATAGATCTGGCGAATAATCTCCGTTGAACGGTCACGCAGAGGTCTGCCGCTCAGGCCGCCAGTCTCATTTGCATGTTGGTGAGAAAGTCCTGTACGACTAATGGTTGTGTTCGTTGCAATAATGCCCGCAACGCCACTATCCGCAATCGTGCGAACCATATATTCAAGCTCCTGATCGTTCACATCCGGTGCGATCTTCACCAGAACGGATTTGGTGGCTCCGCCCGCTCGTGTATGCTGCACGTTCATCTCGCTCATAACCGCAGCGAGCAGTTCCTTCAATTCATTCCCATGTTGCAGATTACGCAAATCCGGTGTATTTGGTGAACTGATATTGACCACGAACAGATCAGCAACATCGTATAGTGCCTGAATGCACTTCGAATAGTCCAGGTAAGCTTCCTCATTAGACGTTGCCTTATTCTTGCCGATGTTAACAGCCACTGGAATACGCCGATCCTGTAGACGTGCCAATTCACCTGCCATTGCTTCCGCACCCAGATTGTTGAAGCCCATCCGGTTCACCAAAGCCTCATCTGGAGGCAAACGGAACAGCCGTGGTTGATCGTTACCTGGTTGTGCAAGTGGCGTCACGGTTCCCACTTCCATGAATCCAAACCCGATGGAAGAAAAGCCCGTTACGGCCTGGCCGTTTTTGTCCAAACCCGCAGCCAGACCGACAGGTGTAGGGAAATGACAACCAAACATGTCAACAGCCAGATCAGACGTTTCACGAACGCCGTACATCACACGCAGTCCGGAAGGAACCGGACGGATGCTGCCCACGCCACTAAGGCCGCCAATAATCAGATGATGGGCCTGTTCAGGGTCCATTTTGAACAACAAAGGTTTAGCAAGACTTCTGTATAACAAATCACTCACTCCGTTCTGGTCCGGTACGCCAAAAAGCCGTTTTCCGTCTTTTCATATGTAAAAACACTCTACACACAAGTTTATCTGTTTCTTATTAAAAAGGAAAGTAGTTTGCGTATAGACAGCACAAATCGAATGATGCAAAATGCTCACAAGAAATCCACCCGCCTACTGGAAATGACGAGTTGAATTCTTTACAATGAGAGCATGGTTACTCTACACCAGTTCTATTCCAATAAGGAGGAATAACTCATGGCTCCCAAACGTAAACCACCTGCATTACAGCAAAAGAAAGAAGAAGTGAATCGCAAAGCCATTGCATGGACTGCAGCCAGTGTGGGCGGCTTGATCATCATCATTGGTGCTCTTATCATTATTGCCAACATGTAGATGATTCAGGCTGAATCCATCTGATTCTACATATCCAGCAGATCAATTCAGCCAGTGATACGTTTTGTTCGGATTATTCTGCTTTGGAACAAGCGTATGCTGATAACGCTGCTTTGCTTCTGGAACAAGCGTTAGATCTGGCAGCACATTTTCTCCAATGCGTACCGGAGTGCCTTGCGGAGCGAGAGCGAATAACTCTTCTACATCTCCTGTACGCATTCTCACACATCCAAGGGACTCATCCAGTCCGATACTGTCTGGCTCGTTGGTCCCATGGATGGCATAATTCGTGTTGGAGAGCTGCATACCCCTGCTTCCAAACTCACCATTCGAGCGACCATTCGGATTAACCACTTTATCTGTAATGACAAATAAGCCTTCCGGTGTTCGATCACCGCCAAGTCCCACATCATACATACGAACAATGGTATCTCCACTGATTAATGCAAGTTTATGCTTATCCTTATCAATGACAATCTCAAGCGGTTCCTGCAAAAAAGGCTGACCTCCCAGCGTATCTGCAAAAGCGGCATTGTGGCCTTGAGAAGAATTTGAAGTCGTCGAACCGTTCTCTGTACCACTCGCTTCGCCCTTTCCTTCCCGTGCCTTTCCTTGATGTAAGGCTAGCAGCTTCGGAAACATCTCGGTCATCCCTGGCGCAGTCTCTCCCAGAATATTATTCGGAAATGGCTGGGCCATTTGCGTTACACTCTTGGGCCAAGCGTCATTTTTTTTACGATAGGCAACGATCGCACTTGATAATGATGCAGCGGCTTCCTGCTTGGCGGTCCACGCCATAGCCATCTTTTTGATTTTCGGTGTGACTTCAGGAGGTTCACAGTTACACTGCTCGGCATCATAACTCTGTGCAGTTAATTTGCCGCTTGTATTGGTCTGCACGATGTATTTCACAGGCATATTTCGCTTCCATAAAGACCAGTCATCCGAGGTTTGCATCCCGAGTACAGCCGAAGTCTCTACTTTCGGACCAGACCCCGACCAGGCAGCTGCGAGCGCAGCCTCGCCATGGTTGCCTCCACCAAACGCTGCAGCAGTGAACACATTACTTGGCGGAATGGCTACAGTCCCATCCTGCTGATCCGCTGCTACAGGGTCAGGGATCTCATCCGTGGATTCCAGTGCAGATGACAGTGCGTCGGCCGCTTCACGACTGAAACCCGGAGCGTCCGCAGGTGGCAGACCTGCCAGCACAAGCAGCATGAACAACGTAAGCCACATTTTGCGTATACGCTGTTTTTTCTCCTTTTGCTCAGACATCTCCACCAATTTCTCCTGATAGTCTACCCAGATGTCAGCAGGAGCTTTACTACGTTCAAATGCCTCGTAAACCTCGCCCGCTTGCTGAAAACAATAATTGGCTTTGGCCTCTTGTCCTTCGCCCAAGTATTCCTTTCCAAGCAGATACCAGGCCATTTTATTGTCGGGATGTTTCTTGACATATGTTCTTAGATGAGTATTTTGCATCCGATCCTCCACTATTTCGCCTTTTATCATTATATATCGGCATAAGCAGGCGTTGAATCCATAGGACTTCAGTACCCGGTGGGAAAGGGGGGTTCGACAAATATCGTCCTTGATCCACAGATCAGACAATCACAGCTGAATGGAGAAAAAAAAGCACCTTCCCTTGTCGTTAAGACAAAAGAAAGTGCTCTGTGTTCATAAGGAGAAATACTTAACCTTCTTTATTGAAAGGCTCGTCCGCTACTTTGATGGAATCTGTAGGGCAGCCGTCGCATGCATCCTGCATATCGTCAAACAAATCGTCTGGAATCGCTTTGATCCCTTTGTTGGAATCTCCGTCGAAGATTACTTCTGCCAGACCTTCATCATCATAATCATAGATATCTGGAGCCGTTGCTCCACAAGCGCCACATGCGATACATGTGTCTTTTTCAACCCAAGTATATTTACTCATTTACATTCTCTCCTCCTAAAATTCGAAACGTACAGTGTTTTTATCTAAAAACATATTAAACCAAAGTATGAATAATTACAAATCATTTTGCAACCGCAAGTCTCTATTATCCCTTATTTAATCAAGACTTTGCAAGTTATCTTTTTGCAGGGAAGTACCGCGCACTTTATGATTGCGAAGCAGCACGGAAGGATCGTCCCCAAGCATGCCTGCGGTCACAACAGCATTCTCACCAAATTTATCACGTAACTGATCCATAATCCGAATCAGATTGTCTTTCTTGGGCTTCTGTTCATATTCGAACAAGTCCATCTGTACAGCGGATTCTTCTCTTGGAATCAGGTTTTGAAGTGTCACACCCAGCATACGTACAGGCTTGCCACTTCCCCAATGCTTTGCAAATAATTGACAGGCCTCACGGTAGATGACTGCTGCATCCTCCGTAGGAACTTCCATTAGACGTGATCGGGTGATCGTCTTCATATCCGGTGTCCGGATCGTAATCTGAATGCCCTGGCTGAACATTTCGTGCTTGCGCAACCTTCTGGCTACCTGGTCACTTATATTGAGGAATACCCGATGAATATCATTCATATCCGATACATCCGCCGGTAGAGTGGTCGTATGCCCAATGGATTTATTGGCTTCACGTTCAGCGTGAACCGCGGAATGGTTAATGCCATTCGCAGAATTTTTGAGCCATGCTCCATTAACTCCGAATAGTTCGGTCAGCATGTTCTCATCCGACTTGGCCAATTGACCAATCGTTTCAATGCCCAGTTTTTTCAGCTTTTCAGCCGTTTTTTTGCCAATGCCAAACATCTCGTTGCATGGTCTGTGCCAAAGAATCCGGGGTACATCCCTCATGCGTAAAATGGAAATACCGTTTGGTTTTTTCAGATCCGAAGCCATTTTCGCCAATAATTTGTTGGGTGCAATGCCAATGGAACAAGGCAGCCCCAATTCATCCTTGATTCTACGCTGAATGCTCTCCGCAATCTCCATTGGATTCCCGAATTGCCTTGAACCTGTAATATCAAGATAACACTCATCAATGGATGTCGCCTCAAGTTGAGGGGTATAACTATACGCAATCTGCATGAACGCTCTTGAATATTGACGATATAAATGAAAATCGGGACGAATCACAATGAGATCAGGGCACTTTTTCATGGCTTGGTGGACAACCATACCTGTTGAGATGCCTCGATTACGAGCGGTATATGAGCAGGTTACAATTACACCCTTTCGCAGTTCACTGCTGCCCGCAACAGCCGTTGCTTTTCCTCTATATAAATCTGGTTCCTCGGCTTCATGTACAGAGCAGTAGAAAGCATTCATATCCACATGCAGAATCACCCGTCCGGCTGCAGGGTAGTATTGATCCACATTTGCTGGAGGATTGCCGTCTGAAGACATCATGAACCCCCGCCCTTTCATGCACACTAATTAATGAAAACTAAATTACTTTCTTCTATAGTATATCAAACCCGTTATGTTAATTCAGTCACGAGCATTTATTTTCTGCGAGATCTGATCAGAGACCGAATAATTAACCAGCCTACACTCACAAAAAGTATCAAAGTGATCAGGGCAATAACTGTATTTTCCCATACAAAACTCAAAATCAACCCTCCTTTTCTTCCATATATTCCAATTAAAACTCAATAATAGATTATAACATACATTCGGATTATGAATAATATCCTCTTTAATGCTTTAAAATCCGTTAATTGTTACATGAAACTGCGATTTCTATGTAGCATTTGGCTATAATGGTGCTATAATAATTAATTATACAAATTGACGACTTTAGGACAAATCAGCGCACCCAGTTTAACACAGTGTAGCGTTGCCGAATCGAAGGATTCGTCCACTAATGTACTTAACAGCTTTTCCCAACTTACAATCCAAACTTTTAAAAGAGCGCTTTATCTCAAAGGAGGATCTTCATGTCAAAGGCCATTTCCATCTTCGATACGACTTTACGTGACGGCACACAAGGGGAGGGTGTCAGCTTATCGGCAGACGACAAACTCAAAATTGCCAAGAAGCTTGATGACCTAGGTGTCCATTATATTGAAGGCGGAATTCCCGGCAGCAATACCAAGGACATTGAGTTTTTCAAAAGAGTCAAGGAATTAAACCTGAACGCAAAGGTTGTTGCTTTTGGCAGTACCCGCCGTAAAGGCAGCGTTGCTAGTGAAGACGCCAACCTGAAGCGCATGATCGAATCTGGTGCTCAGGCTGCAACCCTGGTCGGTAAATCATGGGACTTCCATGTGCATACCGCTTTGCAGACTACATTGGAAGAAAACTTATCCATGATCTATGATTCCATCGCCTATCTGAAACAGAATGGTATGGAAGTGATCTTTGATGCAGAACACTTCTTTGACGGATTCAAACATAACCCGGAGTATGCTCAAGCCGTCTTGACCAAGGCTCACGAGGCCGGAGCGGACTGGCTCGTCATGTGTGATACGAACGGAGGAACCATGCCGAACGAGGTACACGAGATCGTATCAAAACTGCACGGAAGCCTGCCTCATGCCCATCTCGGCATCCATACACATAATGATTGTGAACTGGCTGTAGCCAACACACTCAGCGCTGTACAAGCCGGAGCCCGTCAGGTTCAAGGAACGATGAACGGTTATGGAGAGCGTTGCGGTAACGCCAATCTCGCGTCCATCATCCCGAACCTGCAACTGAAGCTTGGCTATGAATGTGTTACTGAAGATTCAATGAGACAACTTACAAACGCGGCTCGTTATGTTAGCGAGATTGCCAATGTGAATATGCCGATTAATCAGCCTTATGTCGGCAATGCTGCTTTTGCTCACAAAGGTGGGATTCACGTCTCTGCCATCCTGCGGGATTCACGTACCTATGAACACATCGTGCCTGAACTGGTCGGTAACAAGCAACGTGTGCTGGTCTCGGAACTTGCCGGACAGAGTAATATTGTATCCAAAGCCCAAGAACTGGGGCTTGAGTTCGATCCAAGCAGTGCCAATTCACGTCAGATTATTGAGAAGATCAAAGATCTGGAGCATCAGGGTTACCAGTTCGAAGGCGCAGATGCTTCGCTCGAATTGTTGATTCGTGAAGCAAACGGCGACATGAAAGAATTATTCACGTTTGAATCATTCAAAATGCTTGTGGAGAAAACGGCGGGCAAATCCGTTGTTTCTGAAGCTTTTGTCAAACTTAATGTAGCCGGAACAAGTGTCTATACCGCTGCTGAAGGTAACGGTCCGGTGAACGCACTCGATAATGCGCTTCGGAAAGCACTGGTGCAATACTTCCCTTCACTTGCCAACATGCATCTGTCAGACTACAAAGTGCGTGTACTGGATGAGAAAGATGCAACCGCCGCCAAAGTTCGTGTATTGATCGAATCCAAAAATACGGAGAACACCTGGAACACTGTTGGTGTATCCGAGAACGTAATTGAAGCAAGTTGGGAAGCGCTTGTGCACAGTTTCCGCTATGCTTTGCTTCAAGAAAAATTGCAGGATGAGCCGGGCACACTCCCTATTCCTGCTCATGGGATAAGCAACCACTAATACCCCATATTTCCCGGAAAATAAAAAGAAGTCTCTGTACCCATGATTCATGGATACAAAGGCTTCTTTCTTTGCAGAAAATTAATTCGCAATTAACTTTTTAATCTTACGCTCCAACTCTTTCTCGGGCAATATGCCCAAGATAATCTCCTGTATAACTCCTCTGGAGTCAATCAGAACATTCGTGGGAAAAGCCACCCCATTGTATTGAGCATACACAGTCCCCTTCTCATCCAAAGGAATAGGGAATGCCAGTTGGTACTCATCCACAAAAGCTTTGGCATCCTTGAGTTTATCGTATGATGTTACATTAACACCGTAGAGGTCAAGCTTATCCTTGTATTTCGCGGCCATTCTATTCAGCTCTGGAGCTTCCTGCTTACACGGCTCACACCAGGATGCCCAGAAACTGACGAACGTGGCCTTATCTTTGGCACCGCCCACACTGTACGTCTTCCCATCCATTGCTGTCAGAGAAAAAGCAGGCGCCAGAAGACCCGCACGTGGGCCCGTCTCAGTAGGCATGGGTTCTTCCTGCTTAAAGACGGCTGCAATGCCGTCACCCGCATTCTGGGCCAGTGCAATACCAACCAGCAAGACAACACCAAGGAGTATGTATATGTTTCGTTTCATAACCCGCCACCCTTTTATATAATTAGCATATTGAAACTGAAACCGTAATTTTTGCACATGCTAAGTGTTTATCACGCTCTATGACAGTTCATCAGAACATGATTCCCAAATGTTCTCTTTATTATTGTACCCTTTTCCTTTAAAATTTTACAATCCGCATCACAGAAAATAAAATGAAAAAGGACTCCTGCCATAGCAGGAGCCAAAGAGAGAGGGGTGAATACAAATGGCAGCACTTCACGGGCAGCAAAACGCCTTCTACATCCCTTCTTCCGTAGAACAAGAGATGTCAAAGCACATGTTCCTTTCGCTGCCGCAAGAAGCCTGCGGGGTTATGCTGGGTGAAACCGCAGCGGGCGGTATACGAATCAGTCGGTTTCAGCCCATTCGTAACGTAGCACCTGACCCGCTGCACCATTTTACTCTGGACGATGCCGAATGGATTCGGTGCGTATTCTCCGAGCCTAAGCTCATTGGCATCTTCCATTCTCATCCGCAGACAAGGCCTGTTCCTTCCTTAGAGGACATGCAAGCTCTTCCGGCCTTCGCCGGTTTGCTCCAAATGTACCTCATCGGCTCCCCTGACCTTACAAGCGGGTTGCGATCTCATATGCAGCTGAACGGTTATAAGATTGAATCCTCGAAGGAATCGCAGGATCCGGCACACCGCGTTGTACCTTCATACAATCTGCTTCCCGTTCCGTTATGCGTGACTTAGCTGGGTATACAGATCACCCAAGGTTTCCACATTTTTACGAGTCATGTCCTCCAGATAACAGGACCATAACTGTGCAGTCATTTTTGAATCTTCCAGTGCATGGTGACGCCCATAGATCGGAATCCCTCTGGATTCCAGCAATTCATCCAGACCATACCCCGGCCTGCTTGGTTCAAGCCAGCGGGCCAACATCATCGTATCAATTAAACGATGTGTCAGCCTTACCTTTGAAGTCCGCCACAGAGCAGCATTCAGAAAGGCTCGGTCATGCGCACTTGCGTGTGCAATCAGAACATTTCCACCTACAAAAGCCATGAAATCATGCAGCCCTTCCAGCAAAGTTGGTGCGTCCAGCGTCATCTCCTGTGTAATACCTGTAAGTTCAGTAATATGTTCCGGAACCGCAGTCTTGGACTGCACCACCGTATAGAACTGTTCTCCTTCCAGCACTACACCACCATGTATACGGACTGCACCAAATGAGATAATCTCATCCCCATGCTGGGGTGAAAAACCCGTCGTTTCCAGATCAAATACAACTGCGTCCAGCTCATTTAGAGGTGTATGCAGAACCTCAGGTCTGCGCTGTTCTCTCATCATCGAACGGATAAACGCCATGTGTTGCGCCGTAGGGGCTCCCATAATGGAAGCGATGGCGGAAGGAACCCCTCCCTGACGCAGCGAATTCCAGAATCCTGTATTGCCCCTTGCCGGCTCTCTCATGGACGCCTCCTTTCTGCAAAACGCAACTGTCTTTGCAAAGCACGATGCACTCGTCGTACCAATCCGAGCGTATCTCTGAGCTCATAATGAATCTGTTTTTGTTTCATCTGTTTCTCATCCAGGAACCCACTGCTATGTTGCAATTCCCCTTGGATGACAACCGGTGTACTTCTGCGAAATTTCAAAGCGGCTAAGAAGGCCCGCTGGCATGCATCCAGTAATGTAAATGGAACAGCTTCAAGTGAAGTTAATCTCTCCATTCTTTTTAACGTAGATGACTCCTTGATCCCATGTTGCAAAGCCAAATAACGGGCACTGTTCACCAGCGGAATGTACAAACCATACTTGACATCAAATCCGCCTGCATGCTCACCAAATCGTTCTGTGACCACACGTCCAAGTACATTTAATGTAGCTTTATGTTTAACCGTATTGCGAAGAACTGCATCCGAAAGTTCTGGAACCAGTCTGAACTGTTCATAAAAAATCGTGATCCATTCCTGCGCCAAACTTTGCTCGCCTGCAACAAAACGCATGTCTGAAGCAATAATCAGATTACGAACGGGCTCCCAATTCAGATCCGAGCTCCATTCTGCTAATTGTTGCTTCCATGACGCCAACGTTTTTCTCCAGAGAGGCTCAGAGCACATGACTTTGCCTTCGCACTTGGCGTAACCAAGCTCTTCCAACATATCCGTCATACGCTGTCCGAGCTGAGCAAAATACTCCTCTTTACCTTCATGCGGAGTATCGCTAATGATCATGCCATTATCCTGATCACTCCATAACGTTGCTTCTTCCCTGCCGGAACTGCCAAATACGATAAAGGCATAGGGGACGGGAGGTTGGCCGAAGCCTTCCTCAACCATCCCCTGAATGCATAACTCTACTGCTTTCCGTGCAATCCGGTCATGCAGTTCATTTACCGTTTGGTACCACTCGATCGGCGACAAGGAAGCGGACAACAATTCCTGGAGCTCGTTCTGTAATATCACACGTGCCTGGCGCAGTTCTTGAGAAGACACCGCACCATCGATTCCCTGATAAGACCAGGAATAGTTTGTATACGAGATGGGTTCCATCATGTCCAGCCTCCTTGAAGCATGATTCAGCATCATTCACCTCAGGAGCTGAACGTACCACCATTGGATTTAGAATCTGCATTTTTCATTTGTTCAGGGTATCCGTAAGTACCATGCTCACTGATATCCAGACCCATTGTTTCTTCTTCTTCAGTAACACGGATGCCCATGATTGCTTTCATTCCGCCCAGAATAATGAAGGACATTACCAGTACGAAGGCAAAAGCACCTGCCAGACCTAAAAGTTGTACGCCCAATTGGTGGAATCCACCGCCATAGAACAGACCCGCTTGACCTACACCCGCATTCTCGGCAAGTTCAGGAGTAGCGAACAAACCTGTGGAGATCGCCCCCCACATACCAGCAATACCATGCACGGAGAAAGCGTAGATTGGATCGTCAATTCCTTTACGATCGAAGTACTGTGCTGTGAAGAATGTGATAATCCCCGCCAAAGCACCGATAACCAGAGCTGCCCAAGGTTCAACGAATGCACATGCTCCTGTAATCGCAACGAGTGCCGCAAGAACACCGTTTAACATGCTAGGAATATCGGACTTACCAAGAACTGCCCAAGAAATCAACAGTGCAGCAACACCACCAGCTGCTGCAGCTACGTTTGTAGTCAATGCAACATAACCGAAGAATCCATCCCCCATTGCAGACAATGTACTACCTGGGTTGAAACCGAACCAACCGATCCAGAGGATAATAACCCCGAGTACGGAATACACTTGGTTGTGACCTGGAATGATGTTAGGTTTGCCGTCTTTGTTATATTTACCAATACGTGGTTTCAACAAGATGGTCGCTACCAATGCTGCAGTCGCACCAGTCAAGTGAACAACCGTCGATCCTGCAAAGTCTTGCATACCCAGCTCAGCCAACCAGCCGCCGCCCCATACCCAGTGAGCAACAACCGGATACATGATAATGGTATAAAGAGTACCGAAAACAATATATACGCTCATCTTTGCACGTTCAGCCATACCACCGCAGGCAATGGCCAGAGATACCGCCGCAAAAGCGAGGTGGAATACGAATTTAATAGTCAGTGGAACATCGGAGAAAGCCAGTGACTCAAAGGAAGCAGCCATTTTGTCACCACTCAGGAAGAATCCTGTTGTTCCAAAGAAGCTGTTACCATTACCGAAACCAAGACCGAAGCCCAAAGCCCAGAAGGCAATTACTGAAATTCCCAATGTCAGGATGGTCTTACCCGCAATGTGTCCTGCATTCTTCATTCGTGTTGAACCCGCTTCGAGTAAAGCAAATCCCCCTTGCATCAAGAACACGAGTACAACAGCCAAAAACGTAAAGGCTGAGTTCAAACCACTTTGAAGTTCAATGTTAGTCGGACCCTCCGCAGCCGCAAATGCGCTGACCGGAAAAGCGAACAAAGTAAGCATTACTAACACGGAAACCAACCATTTCTTTCTCATATACCCCACTCCCTCTTATGTTAAGTTTCTTCACATAACGTGAAACTCTTAATGTCATTATAAGCAGAAGAGAGGAAAGTTGACAAGAGTATTTTCATCAAAACTGAAAATTATTTCTGGGAATAAAGTCATGCGTCTTTTTCTTGCACTTAAGTACATAATCACATTCTATGAGTACATAGATATAGAAATGCAGTATGCTGATTACCAAAGCATAACGTTTGACTGTACGGTTAAAGATCATGTATCATACTTATTAGTAAGAAAAATTGGGCGTAGTATAGAAAATTCGCAAGCGGAAACTACAATTCCCTACATTTGAACTTGCAAGCGAGGTGAATATCATTGGGGATATGAAACTTTTTCGGATTGGCGAACTTGCCAAGACCGCTGGTGTTAGTGAACGGACGATTGATTATTACACGAAGCTTGGACTGATCTATCCCGAAGAACGTACACAAAAAAATTATCGTCTCTATAGTAATGAAACTTTAACCAGGCTTGAACGTATTGTACAGATGAAACAAGAGAAGTATAGTCTCGACGAGATTAAACAATCTCTTGAGAAGTGGCGTCTGGTTAGCACGGAAGAACAAGTTGCCAGCAAATTGACAACATTGGAGCTTCATGTGCAACAACTTGAGCGAGAGGTTAACGAACTCAAACCGCTACTCGGGGAGATGAAACCTGTACAAGCACGCAAGATGATGGCAGGACTACTTACCAAAAGTGCCGGCACAATGGAGGCACTGAAAATCTTGCTTGAGAACACCATGATGTAGCTTATTATTAGAAAGCGGAGGAATGAATATGAGTTTTAATAACGGGATGTTCGTATTGATCATTATCGCCTTTTTGCTCTCTTTATGGGCGCAATTTCGCGTTAAAGGTACTTTCAGACGTTGGTCGGACGTACCGAACCAGAATGGAATCACCGGCTACGATGCCGCTCGCCAGATGCTCGACGCTAACGGCCTGCATGATGTTCCAATTGAGCCTGTACGCGGCACACTCTCTGATCACTATGATCCGATCAATCGGGTTGTACGCTTATCGGAACCAGTATATTATGAAAACTCAATCTCAGCTGTTTCGGTAGCGTGTCACGAAGTTGGTCACGCCATTCAGCATAAAGAAAGTTATCCCATGCTGGCACTGCGTCACCGGATCTTCCCAATTGTGAACTTTGCATCCGGATTAGCTCCGTTCCTGTTGATTGCAGGATTCATCTTCAATGCCATGAACCTTGTAGGTATCGGTATCATCTTCTTCTCCGTAACTGTTGCGTTCCAACTCATCACATTACCGGTTGAGTTCAACGCCAGCAATCGCGCAAGAGAGATTATGGTATCCGAAGGTTACATCCGCAATGAAGAAGAAAAAGGTGTTGCTAAAGTTCTGAATGCCGCAGCTTTGACTTACGTCGCTGCAGCGCTGATCTCACTGCTAGAGTTGATTCGTTACATCGGAATCTTCAACAGCCGTGATTAATTTCAAACTCAAATAACACAAAAACAATACCCCACCGTTAATCGGATGGGGTATTGTTTTGTTGTAAACCGAAATAATGAAGCAAAAATGAACGAAAGGACTGGGCAACCAGCGGCAGTTTGTCATCCGCACGGTGAATTAACCCGATGGTCCGTGTTACTTTCGGATGGGAGATGGCCACATGTGCCGGCTGCAACGGGTTCGTCTGGAATAACGCCATCTCAGGCAACAGACTGACCCCCATGCCCGCAGCGACCAATCCACGGATCGTGTCGGTCTCTTCACCTTCAAAAGCGATCTTGGGTGTAAAGCCAGCTTCCAGACAGGCATGCCACACAATAGGACGAAGAGAATAACCTTTGCTGAATAATACGAACTTATCATCCTTGAGTTGTTCGAGCGCAATCGTCTCCTCACCAGCTAACGGGTGATTGGGAGGAAGGATGGCATGTAATTCTTCCGTGAGTACAATATCGCCATCTACTTGATCATGCTTCTCTGGAAAAGGAGAAATGAATGCCAAGTCTACCTCTCCCGATAACACATCACGTATCAGTGTAGGGAACATCCCCTGCTTGAATCTGAATTTCACGTTGGGGTAGCGCTGACGGAAAGCAGCCACAACGGAAGGAATGAGATGAATTCCCAGGCTATGCGGAAATCCAATTCGAATCTCCCCATGTTCCGGGTCAAGAAACTCATGAACTTCCCCGACCGCCTTGTCCAAATCTTTCAATATGCCTTCAATTCGTTTGCAAAAAAGCTGTCCCACTGCAGTCAACTGCAGGTTTCGCCCCTTTTGCATAAAAAGGTCCACGCCCAGTTCTTCTTCCAGCTGATGAATCTGACGACTCACCGCCGACTGTGCCACATGCAACTCTTCAGCAGCCTGTGTTACATGTTCCTTCTGTGCCACTTTCAAAAAGTAATGCAACTGTCTTAATTCCACTCGCCTGATCGCTCCAATCTGTTATACCCTACTTATCCTTTATTGCATTCCATCTTGAGAACGTTCTGACTACCGCTTTAAGCTGCGGGGTTTCCACAATCTGATCAACAGTCCATAAATAAAGAATCCACCCAGCAGTCCGCCGAGATGAGCCATCCAGTTGATGCCCGACATCGCGAAGGAGAATATAATCCCGAACGCAAGCAGGGTGTACATCGTTTTGCGCGAAGCCTCATCCATCATGGTGCGCTGGAACAGCGCTACATACAGGAATGCACCATAGACGGCATAGATCGCTCCCGAAGCACCTACCGAGATGGTAATGCTCCCAACCGAGTTGTACCAAGCAACAGCAAGAATATTGCCCAGTACGCCTCCACCCAGGTACAAGACACCATACCTTACCGACCCAAGCAGTCGCTCCATTGGTGGTGCAAATACGATTAACGCAAAGCTGTTAAACAATAAATGACTGAAGCCCGCATGCAGGAAGATGGATGTGATGTAACGCCACCACTCCTGTGCGAACAGTTCATAATTCGTAAGCGCCCCAAATTTCAGCAGCACCATATTGTTCGTTGATCCACCGTTCACAGTTAACACAATAAACATGACTACATTGGCAATTAAAAAAATCGACGTCAAAGGGAAATACTTCAAATAACCTTTCCAGTTCTCATAGCGAATAAATATCATAAATTTCTTCTTTCACTCCACCCTGTTCAGATCGGACTTACATCTCTGATCCATCGTAATGGTGCACGTCCGAATTGGACAATGCCTTTCATAAAAGATTATAATGGATTTTGGCACGGATCACCAATTTATAAGGAGGAACATTATTATGGCACAAGAACGTACAGGCGCAGCCACATTCAAAGGCAACCCTATTACATTGATCGGACCCGAACTGAAAGTGGGCGATCAAGCACCCGATTTCACACTAAGCAAAAACCTGGTTGAAGATGCATCCCTGAAAGACTTCGCAGGCAAAATCAAGTTAATCAGCGTTGTTCCTTCCCTGGATACTGGCGTATGCGATGCGCAAACTCGTCGTTTCAATGTTGAAGCTGGAGAGCTCGGAGACAATGTTGTTGTCTTGACAGTAAGCGTTGACCTCCCATTCGCTCAAGCACGTTGGTGCGGAGCAACTGGTGTTGACCGCGTAGTAACATTGTCAGATTACAAAACACGTTCTTTCGGTGAAGACTACGGCGTTCTGATCAAAGAATTCCAGTTGGATATGCGCTCCATTTTTGTTCTGGATGCCGAAGACCGGATTACATATGTGGAGTATCTGCCTGAAATGACAGACTCCCCTAACTTCGAACAAGCGATTGCTGCTGTAAAAGCATTGCTGTAGAAGTCATCACACGTTCAGAACAAAAGCGAGGAAGGTTAACCTTCACTCGCTTTTTGTTATTTCATCATCTATTTCAATCATTTGCTTTATACTTGCTTAGCTTCTTATCCAATACAGAGAATAAGTTCATAATCGTCCGATAGTTAGAGCCCAAGTCTCCAAGTGAACCACGGGAAGCTGAATACATATCCACTGCACTACGAACAGGACTTACCGAGATAATGGAAACTGTAATATCCATTGTCCGTCCAAAGGTAGTCCGCTTCTCCAGTATAACTTCTCCAACAGAAGGCACTTCATGCAGCACTTTATAACCTGGAATCTTTTTAAGTGTTGAAGAAACCTCTTCCCAGGCTCTGTCTTTGGATAAGTTATAATACCGTGTTTTTAATTTGGGATCCTTGGCTCGATCGCTGGTCCCCTCCATGCTGCGGATGATACCGACGAGCGTTCTCTTTAAGGTCAAGACCCTTCCTCCTTTGAATGTAACCGTTCCATTTATGTATCTTAGTGTAACATTGTTCAAGTAGTAACAAAAGGGTAAGCATCATATTTATCGCAAAACCAATAAAATACATTCACTACAACATAAAAACACCCTGAAATTCCTTCAAAAGAGGAAAAGTCAGGGTGCTGTACATGAAAATTTAGGAACCCGCCTATGCCGTCCGGCTACATTGTCTTATGAACCTGCTTGGCAGGTGGGTGACCGCAAAAATGTTTTTTGAAGTCCCCATGTCGTATAGACAGGGCTTTTCAGCAACATTCTGTGTTGATCTCCCGAAGACGTCATCATTGGTTCAAAACAACGAATAACCGAAACGTACATCGCAGGATGTACAATTATTATATCCCTAACTGTGTAAAAAGTAAATGGCGATCCAGCATGTTTTATTTTTGCAGTGTAATGTTTTTGTCGTCTGATGGTTCAGATGTTTCACCGTTCTCTGCTGATTTCTCAGCCAGCGCAGCGGCTTCCTCTTCTTCCTTCTTCAGCTGCATCTTCTCCATCTGCTCCTGCATCTTGTTGAAAGTTGCGTAGAAGTTAAAGAAAGCAAACCAGGCGATGATACTGATGATGAAGAAGATAAACAAGACCGGATAACGGAAACCAATGTAGAACAACAATCCGCTTCCCAGCAATGTGGAGAATACACGGAAAGGTCTAATCAGCGTAAGCAATACCGCATTTTTGATAATGAGTCCGATGGACATATGATAGTGTACAACCATCGAGAAAAAGTTAAAGAGTGATACAAATAACAAGAGAAGCAGTACTAGCATGATGATTCCCACGAGCTGCATGTTGCGGAACTGTGTCATGTACACCGTATAATCCAGATACATAATCGCGAACAGCAGTGTGTAAAAAATACCCCCAATTAAACTTTGCTTGTAGTTTTCCTTGTAACCTACAAAGAAAGTACGGAAGATTGGTACATCCGTATCGCCCATATTCCATTTACGAACAACCGTAAACAGCGCCGAAGTCGCCGGGAACAGTGTAAGCGGTGCCACAATGGCTATAGCCCAGTTCATTTGCAATGATTCGTTTGCGAGGTTCTGCTGCATCACGAGCAGTTTCATAATCAAGAAAAACAAGAACGGAGACGAACAAATAGCCCACAACAGATTGGTTGCGGCCAGTCTCGTAATCCACTCTGTAAGCCGGTAGATCCCACCCATAGCTCCTTTAAATTCCAAACATTTCTCCTCCTCCGCAGCCTTGCGTATTACCTGAAGTCTAATATTAATATACCTTATTATAGATAGGAAAAGCCAGTACTTCCCGAAAAGAGATCAGCATTGTCCTTACTAGCACGTTTGGCAACGAACAAAAAAATGGCACAGTAATTTGAAAATAAAAAAATGGAGCAGTCGCCTGCTCCATTCTCCAGTTCAAACATCTATATTACTCGAAAGAAGAATCTTTCGCTGGACGACGTCCTTCGTTGTTGCTTGGACGCGGTTTGCGGTCACGGTTGTAACCACCTTCTCTGCTTCCACTACCAGTGCTGCTGCCGCTGTTACGATCACGGTTATAACCGCCACGTCCGCCGCCACTGCTGTTGCGATCGCGGTTGTAACCACCACCACTGCCGCCACTACCACTGCTGCGGTTACCACTATAGCCAGATGGTTTACGTCCGCCAGAGCGAACATCCGGTTTACGACGCTTCGCACGGATCGGATCTTCAGGAGTCAGGTCAACTTGAGCGTCTTTTTTGTCACCTGTCAGGAGCTTCAGAGCAGCCGACAACAGTTGAACAGAATCATATTGCTCAAGCATTTGAATCGCGATACCTTTGTATTCGTTCAGTTCGCCTGATTGTACGATTTCCAGCAAACGCTCTGCTGTCAAACGTTGTTTGCCTTCAACCGCTTCTGCCATTGTTGGCAGTGGTTTACGTGGAATACGGTGACGTGTTACACGCTCAATGAAGTGCAAGTGATCGATCTCACGCGGTGTAACGAAAGACCAAGCAGCACCCTCTTTACCTGCACGGCCTGTACGACCGATACGGTGAACATAACTCTCCGGATCTTGCGGAAGGTCAAAGTTAACAACATGAGTTACGCCAGATACGTCGAGACCACGGGCAGCCACGTCTGTTGCAACGAGTACGTCAATGCTGCCGTCACGGAACTTACGCATTACCGCATCACGTTGATTCTGGGACAAGTCACCATGAAGACCGTCTGCAGAATATCCACGTTTTTGCAAAGCTTCAGCCAATTCGTCAACACGACGCTTTGTACGTCCGAATACGATCGCCAGTTCAGGAGATTCCATATCCAACAAACGGCTCAATGCTTCGAATTTTTGACGCTCAGGTACTTCGATATAGGATTGGTCAATCAATGGTGCACTAACATGTTTCGGAATGACAGAAATGTGCTCAGGATTGTTCAAGAATTGTTGAGCCAATTTTTGAATGTTAGGAGGCATTGTTGCTGAGAACAGCATCGTTTGACGCTCGTCTGGTACTTGTTTCAGGATGGATTGAATATCCTCCATGAAACCCATGTCGAGCATTTCATCTGCTTCATCCAATACAACAGTTTGTACATCATCAAGTTTGATTGTTTTGCGGTTGATGTGGTCAAGGAGACGTCCAGGTGTACCAATGATAATTTGTGGTTTTCTTTTCAGTGCACGAATCTGACGAACGATATCTTGTCCGCCGTAGATTGGCAGGGAGCGCAGACCTTTGAAGCGAGTAAGTTTTTCGATCTCTTCAGCAACTTGAATTGCAAGTTCACGTGTAGGTGCCATAATGAGGGCGCGGATTTTCTCATCACTTTTTGTGATTTTGCTGATCAACGGAATACCGAATGCAGCTGTTTTACCCGTACCTGTTTGAGCTTGACCAATCAAGTCTCTGCCTTCGAGTGCCAAAGGAATCGCTTTGGATTGGATCGGTGTTGCTTCTTCAAACCCGAGCTCAGTGATGGCTTGCAGCACCAGTGGTTCAAGATTGAAATCTGTGAAATTTAAATTTGTCAAAATTATTCATGCTCCTTTTATATGGTGGACATGGTGGACAATCCACTTTGTTGTCTGTATTCTTAAGTAGCGTTAATATTTATAGGGTATCCCAACTGGGCGAATTATTTTCACGAACGATTATAATTCCATGAATGGGTCCCCAACATAAGACTAAAACTACATACATGTGTTCGAAACATTTCAAAATTTTATTGCTCCATTTAGGAAAAGTTTCCTACTCAAGAATATCCACAAATTATTATATCACAAAACAATTCAAGATTACCAGCAATCTGGTTTTAAATATAAATGAGGTGATTAAATTGCCCAAAATAATTTGGCACTCTTTAGTGATCATTTTGGGTGCTGCAGCTATTGCCTGCGGCTTTAACTGGTTTTTGGTCCCCCATCAGCTTTTGAGCGGCGGGGTGTCCGGTATTTCAATGCTTCTGGGTTATTTTACAACGTTGAATCTTAGTATAATGTATTTTGTTCTTAACATTCCCCTGCTCATTGCAGGTTGGTTTATTCTTGGACGACGCTTCATTACATTAAGTATTCTTTCGGTAGCAGCCACTTCCTGGTTTATTGCGCTTCTGCCTGTTTTTGCTGTGGCTACAGACCCTTTACTTAGTTCTGTATTTGGCGGTGTGCTTATTGGAATGGGCACTGGCGTTTCCTTCCGAGTCGGCGGCTCCACAGGAGGACTCGACATTGTTGGGTCCATTTTCACGCGTAAACGAGACTTTCCGATTGGTACAGTGATGGCCGGCATGAACGGTACGATCATTATGCTTGCAGGATACCTGAGTGACAATTGGAATACAGCCTTGGCCTCCATGGTATCCATCTACATTACAGGCAAAGTGCTTGATCTGATCCATATCAGTCACGTCAAAGTAACACTGTACATTATTACAAACGAAACCGAAGCCATGTTAGGAAAATTACTTGTTCGGCCTCGTGGAGTTACCAAAATTAAGACTCAGGGAGCATACACGGATATTGAAAAGGACATGCTCATGACCGTTACCACCCGATACGAGTTGGTTGAAATTAAACGTATTATCAAGGATACAGATCCAAACGCTTTTGTTAACATTGTGGAAACGGTTGGTGTTATGGGTTCATTTCGCAGAAGTTAAGACACCTGTACGGTTAACAATTCACAACATTGTGGTATAATAACGGTGTACGGCTCCTAAGTATGTTGTATAGCAGGTTCAACCCTTCAATTTCACAGGCCATATGCTTTCCCGAATCACGCCGAATGACTTACCATTTTGGAATTCGAGTAGGAAAGGGTGATTAATGTGGATATGGAAACGGTAAAACTGTTTGAGATTGTCAACAGATGGTGCCCGGAAATGCTCCCTTTCTTGAAACCGAATGAACTCGACTCGCTGATTGTCCTCCGGGATGGGCTGGGCATCCTGGAACAGGGAGATGCAATGGAAATCATTCAGTACAGTATTTGTGAGCACCAAAATGAGATTTACATTCAATAATTTTTTTCAGATTGATTACGCCGCTTCTTGCAGGGGATTTCCTCCGCAGGAAGCGGTTTTCATTTTTTTCATGTGTTTCATTACTTGATTAATATGGTTAAAAGCCCGGAGGCTTTATTGTATAATTCATACATGGAATGCACATAAGGGAGTGGAAATGAATGAACATGTTTTGGGCTTTACTGGCTATGGCCTTTGGAAGCTTTGGTGGTACCCAGCCAGTGGCAGATCAGGGAAATCCTCAATTCCAATCGTTAACCAACAGCTTTAACACCGCAATCATCCAATCTCAAAAAGATCAGGTTGTTATTGATGCCGATAATCCACCTGCTAAAATGGACCCACAACCTGATGCCCCCGTGGTCAAAGGTATCTATGTAACGGCCTACAGTGCCGGCGGCGCACGAATGAAAGAATTACTTGATCTGACAGACAATACGGAATTGAATGCCATGGTCATTGATATCAAAGACGATCTCGGATACATAACTTATCCCACAGAAAACAAAGCACTGCAGAAAATGGGCAAGTCCCAACCTTTTATTCGGGATATCGATGCCTTGATGAAACGATTACAAAACCATGAGGTCTACCCGATCGCACGTGTCGTTGTATTCAAAGACACGATTCTTGCGAAGAAGAATCCGGAGCTTTCCTTCCGCAACAAGGATGGATCGGTTTGGGCGAATGGCAAAGGCGACAGCTTCGTGAACCCATACAGCAAGGAAGTATGGGACTATAATATTGAGATTGCCAAGGAAGCTGCCAAGCTTGGATTCGAGGAGATTCAATTTGACTACGTTCGTTTCCCGGAAGGTTTCGAAACTCGTGCTGATGTACTCAAATACACCAAATCTGACAAGTCCCGCGTCGATGTTGTAGCTGAATTCGTGCAATATGCACGCAAGGAGCTGGCACCGTTAGGTGTGCGTGTCTCAGTTGATATTTTCGGTTATGCCGCTTCCGTACCTGCGGCTGAAGGCATTGGACAGGATTTTGTTAAAATATCCGAAAATGTGGACGTGATCTCGCCGATGGTATACCCCAGTCACTATTCAACTGGATGGTATGGGGTGAAGGACCCTGACAAAGATCCTTACACAACCATCAAGGGCTCGATGGAAGACACGCATAAGAAACTGGACCCCACTAAGGAGCTTAAACCTGTCATTCGTCCGTGGATTCAGGACTTCACAGCAAGCTGGCTGGGAAGTGGACATTATGTCAAGTATGGCAAGAAACAAGTGGAAGACCAGATCAGAGCGATGAAGGACATGGATGTGCATGAATATCTGCTCTGGAATGCCTCAAACCGATATACGTCAGGTGTACAATATAGATAATCTGCACTCTTGCATATTTTTTGTATTCATCCAACCTCGTTCCGCCTGAAGCGGAGCGAGGTTTTTTGGCGTTCATTATTCTCGGTGTGCCTCTCCTCTGTTTCTGTCCCTATTCAAAACGGACAAAATCCACTACAATGTATAGCTGTCCATATATGACACTTGGATGACATCTCTTAGAATAGCGAGGCACTGCCAGTGAACATGAACACAACAAGCTTTTCACAAAAAGTGAAGCAATTCCTGATTATATTTTTGCCCATCTTCACCACACAAATCGCCCTCTCTGCCATGTCGTTCTTCGACACAAATATGTCAGGCAAGTTTTCCCCTGCCGACCTTGCAGGAGTTGCGATTGGCACAAGTCTGTGGATGCCAGTTCAAACTGGACTAAGCGGGATTCTAATTGGCATAACACCCGTCGTATCCCATCTGTTAGGTTCCAAACGTAATGATCAGATCGGGTATAACGTCATACAGGCGTTGTATCTTGGAATAGCTGTCAGTCTCGTCGTTATCGGAGCCGGGGCGTTGTTACTTGGCCCTATACTGAACGGTATGCCTCTGGAACCCCGAGTCGCCCAAGTTGCCTTCTATTTTTTGTGTGCACTCGCTTTTGGCATTATCCCGCTCTTCGGATATACCGTGCTGCGCAGCTTCATGGATGCACTAGGCCAGACGCGAACTACAATGTTCATTACGTTGGTCTCCCTGCCCGTTAATATCTTGCTGAATTATTTGCTGATATTCGGCCGCTGGGGTTTCCCCCAATTAGGCGGTGTCGGTGCTGGTGTTGCTACAGCATGTACATACTGGCTGATCTTTCTTATGAGTCTCTTTTTTGTCCATCGGGTCGAACCTTTCGCCCAATATGGCATTTTCCGTCAATGGACCCGTGTATCATTATCCAAATGGAAAGAGTTACTCAAGATCGGGGTGCCCATCGGATTCGCGACTTTTTTCGAAACGTCCATCTTCGCTGCTGTGACATTAATGATGAGCCGTTTTGATACCACAACAATTGCTGCCCATCAGGCGGCACTGAACTTTGCTTCTACGCTCTACATGCTGCCTGTGAGCATATGTATGGCTCTTACGATCCTTGTGGGCTTTGAGGCAGGTGCGGGGCGTCTGAGAGATGCCAAACAATACAGTCTGCTCGGAATTGGTGGAGCCATCGGGCTCTCACTGCTGACAGCCATCGTGTTGATTGTGTTCGGCGAACAGATTGCAGGCGTGTATTCAAACGATCGAGAGGTCATTGCACTTACGCAGCATTTCCTTATCTACGCCATTTTCTTTCAGATCTCGGATGCGATTGCTACACCGACCCAGGGAGCATTGCGTGGCTACAAAGATGTTAATCCGGCACTAATCATTACGTTCGTAGCCTATTGGATTATTGGCTTGCCTGTAGGTTATCTAACTGCTACGTATACTTCACTCGGTGCCTTCGGATACTGGATCGGACTCATTGCCGGCCTTGCTGTAGGAGCAACAGCGCTTCTCTGGAGACTCTTCCTGGTACAAAAACAAGCCGCACTCCGCAAGGCGTAACATCGACATACTCACTCCGTGAAACACAAAAAGAGCACAATCCTCGTTCATGGTGGATTGTGCTCTTTGTTTTTGAATCGAATTATTGGGACAAACGTTGTGCAAGTTCGTAAGTCTCCAGATCGAAATCCTTTTTGGTGTTAACCACTTTATCGATATCCGTCAGGGTAAGTTCACCCTTGATAAAACCGCAGCCTTTATCTGTCTCGCCTGCAATCAGACTACGAACCGCAAAGTCGCCCAGACGGCTTGCCAGGTTACGGTCGAACGGCGTCGGCGTACCCCCACGCTGAATGTGACCCAGAACGGTTACACGCGGCTCATACGTTGGACAGCGCTCCATCAGTTCTTTCGCCACATCTTCGCCCTTACCTACACCTTCAGCAACGATGATGATACTGTGACGTTTGCCGTGTGCAAAGTTGGCTTTCATGCGATCTGCCACTTCGTCCATGTCAAACGGAACTTCCGGCACAAGAATTGTTTCAGCACCCGAAGCAAGTCCGGCATGCAGGGCGATATCCCCACAATGACGACCCATAACTTCAACGATGGAAGAACGTTCGTGTGAAGACATCGTGTCACGCAATTTGTTCACTGCATCAACCACTACGCTTACAGCCGTATCGAATCCGATGGTATAGTCGGTGAATGAAATATCGTTATCAATCGTTCCTGGCAGACCCATGGTGTTAATGCCCAGCTTACTCAGTTTGTTCGCTCCGTTGTAGGAACCATCCCCACCGATAACAACCAGACCGTCAATGCCACGTGCACGCAGAATGTCTGCACCTTTTTGCTGACCTTCAGCAGTGTAGAACTCCTTGCAACGTGCCGATTGAAGAACCGTTCCCCCACGTTGAATGATATCCCCTACACTCCGCAAATCCATTGGGAAAATGTCATTATTCAAAAGACCCTGGTATCCACGTTGGACTCCGTATACTTCGAGACCGTGAAACAGTCCGCTGCGAACAACCGCACGAACAGCGGCGTTCATCCCTTGTGAATCACCACCGCTCGTTAATACTGCGATTTTCTTTACTGCTGTCATGATGTTTCTTCCTCCTCTAGTTTCACTTCAGGCTCCGCAACAATACACCTGACTTACATATTCTTCCGTATCCAGCGACTAAAAATGAAGAAAAATATTCTTGTCATCGGACTATTCTTCATCAGACGTTTGGACACTACGCGAACTTCCTGCTGTTCGCTGACTTTGGGATCAGACAGGTAAATGGCAATCAGTCCTTCGATGATCATCCGGTGAAAGGAGCTTCCCGGGATCTTCTGCACATCACTGCGTGCCATCTCCACAATAAAAGCAATTCGGTCCAGCATTGTCTCTACATTCTCATAATAGTTGCAGAAGTTGAGATCTCCCCCGATGCGGTCCTCATCCTGATCAATTAAATAATCGAGCATAATGTGCAATGCGCATACATGTGGGAAATAGGCCGTGTGGATCGAGGCCGCTTGCTCTTCAGTCAACTGATCGTCACTCGCAGCCAGAAACAGCATGAAAACGCCCAGTGTAGAGCCAGTTGCAGCAGCAAATTCGTTCCAACGAAACTGAGGTGTGCGATGACGATGCTCCGACCACCATTCGAGCAGTGCCGTTTCTCTCAGTTCCGGCTTGATATGCTTATATACCTGCAGGTCCGTGTATAGGCCTGCCAGATCCTGAATTTGGGGCTTGGCGGACGCATAGCCTGGTAACTGACGGGTCAGTTCCTGACATGTGGTCACCAGATTCCGCAGATATCCACCGTCATTCTGCTCCTCACGGAGGGCATAATAATTGACGGGAGTTGCTTCGGGATCTACCGCATCAAGCATGGATTGATGGAGAAGACGAAAGTCATTCGGGTCCATCGAGGTGCTGCGGTCACACAGATTGTCCAAATAATCACTAATAGTTTGATATGAAACGATCAGAGGAATCAGAATGTGCCTGTTGGGCAAATCCGCTAAAGCGTAGACGGTTCCACCTTCACAGTGAAACTGCTTATCCCTCAGACTGGCAAGTGCCTGCGTACGCAATTCCTCATTCGGAATCACCTCAGCTTGTGCACGCCATCCACTCAGTGCCTTCCGTGTTTCCGGAATGGTGTACTTGTACACCCCTCTCATCAATGCCAGCGGTCCACGCGGATATTGATGACGTTTTCGATTTGATTGGCTCAAAATAAATGTGCCTCCACTTGGTTGAATACGTATTAGAGCGATTTTTAACCATTCCCATTATAATATGATCCCCTTAATTGTACAAATGATCTGCCGCATATTCCGCACAAAAAATCGCATCCGCGGCCAAAGCTTTGTGATATACTAGGCATATTTCATCCATCAAAGGAGTCGTTGACATGTCGTCAAGTGAATCACTTTCGTGGAGACGGTTATTTTCTTTTTTTGTGCCACTTGGCATTTCCGCCTCTCTCGTCACCATTTCTCACGTCATTATAAACAGCACGTTAGCACGTTCCGCTCATCCCGAGACGGTTATTGCCAGCTATGCCATCGCCGGTAGCTTGTTAACCCTCACGGAACGCCCCTCCACCCTGCTGCGGCAAACCTGTTCCGCACTGGTTCGCGATCGCCTTTCCTTTCAGGCCCTCACGTTTGTGACCAAAATATTTCTTGCCTGTGTGCTTCTCATTGGTTTTCTCATCGTTTATTCTCCCGTGGGTACCGGGGTATTCAAATACCTGTTTGGTGTAAGTCCAGATCTGCTGAACAAAGTCATCGATGTATATGAAATTCTCATGTATGTGAGTATCTTTTCAGTGATCCGCAACATCTATCAGGGAATCATCATTACGAATAACCGAACCAAGTGGTTAACCATCGGTATGGTATTCCGTTTAGCCGGCATGTATGGACTATCCCTGTATTTCATATATACAGACAGCATCGACAGTGGACGTGTAGGCGCTATCATTTTTGCTGCTGGCATGATGATTGAAGCGCTGGTCAGCTTTTTGGAGGGAAACAGCATCAAGCGCAAGATGCCAGCCAAGCTTGAGGCTCATCCCGTCGAGAGCAGGGGAGACGTATTTCGCTTTTATAAGCCGCTGCTGCTCTCCAGCTTTGTAGCGCTGTTCATAGGACCGGTTATTAACATCGTTCTTGGCAAAACGACCGGAATCGCACTAGCCATTTCTTCCTTTGCCATAGCAAGCAGTCTGATGCAGCTAATGCTAAGCTTCTTTACATACATCCATCAGATCGTGCTGAACTTCTACCTTGTGGACGCCAAACTGGTACGAAAATTCGCGCTTGTCACCGGATTTATTCCATTTGCAATGATGGTCTCGATTGCCTATACCCCCTTGGGACCATGGGTACTCGAAAATGTCATGAGCGTTCAGGGGGAACTGTTGAAACAAAGTCTGTGGACACTGCGTGCGTTCGTCTTATTTCCATTGATCTTCCCTTTTCTGGATTTCAGCAATGGCCTCATTCTGCTTCGCGGTCAGACGAAAACGATGTTTCGTTCGCAAACCGCGAATGCAATCTGCACGGTAATCGTGCTGCTTATACTCGTTAGTATTTTCCCTGCGTGGAACGGCATGATTGGAGCTGTTGCCCAATCCCTTGGTCTGCTCGCCGAACTCATCATTGTCTGGCTTGTCATCCGGCGCACACAGCAAGAACCTACGATGTCCGTGCCACCTACCGGTAAATCATCATCCCTGAAAGGGTAATAACATCACTGAACTGTTATCAAGATTGGAGTCTCTCATCATGAAATTAAGTCACAACGCCCGCCCGGATCAGAACTGGCTGCGGGCTCTCATGTTCACCATCTTCGGCTCAACCGTTCTGGTAGTATCCTATTTCCAACTATACTTTAGTCATCTGGGCTTTAGCCGGGCGGAGATCGGTTATCTGTATGGGATCGGCCCCCTCATCTCCGTGTTCTCCAATATGTTCTGGAGCATGGCCAGCGACCGCTACCAGACGGTACGCAAAGTGATGATCATCCTGCTTGGTGGTCAATTGATCACAGGTATCATGCTCGCCAACGCAACCACTTTCGGTCAGGTATTTGTACTCGTGACCCTGTTTTACTTTTTCTATTATCCGGTCTATCCGCTCTCTGATACGATGGCCATTACAACGGCCAGCAAGTACGGCCGAAATTTCACTTCCATTCGAGTCTTCGGATCGATCGGGTATGCCTTCTTCGCATTAAGTATCGGGTATTTCCTTGGATCTTTTGGTCCAGGATGGACGATCTGGCTTTGCGTCGGTCTCGCTGCCACTACGTTATTGATCAGTTTTCAATTAAAAGATCAGCCTTCGGGGAGTAGTAGCAAAATGGATCTGTCGGGGCTATGGGCTATTTTGAAACGCAGAGATGTACTCACCTTTTTTGGTTGTGTATTTTTGCTTGCCATGGGACATCGGATGAACGAAGCGTTTCTTACCATCACCCTGAAAGAGCTGGGTGCCAGTGAGGGGCTGATCGGCTGGTCTCTGCTGATTTCTTCTGTAAGTGAAATCCCCATATTCTTGCTGCTTAGCAAGTATGGAAACCGTTATAAAGAACTGCCGCTCATTGCTTTTGCTGCACTGATGTATACGGTTCGTTTGCTTCTCATGTCCATATCCGATACACCTGCAGCTGTCGTTGCCATTCAGACGATGCACAGCGTTACCTTCGGTATTTTCTACGTTACGGCGGTCCGTTATATCATTCGCCTTGTTCCGGACGGTTACAGAGCCACGGGTATGGCTTTGTTCACCATCGTGTGGTCCAGTGCTTCAGGACTGCTTAGTGGAACGTTGGGCGGACTGCTACTCGAATATGCAGGCAGACAAACCTTCTATCTCACCGCGATGGCTTTCTCCTTGGCTGCTCTGATCGGTTTCGGATTGAAGTTATGGTCCAGCATGACCAATCGTGTGTCTTGAATATACAGAGCACTACACTACACTACACACCCATACACCCCGAACCACATCGGAAAAAATAGAATCAAAAAAAGCACAGCCTCCCATGGGGGACTGTGCTTAGGTTTTTAATATTCAGCTATAAATTTATCATATATAAGAAGTCCGTTGACCGGAAAAATTCTTACAGTTTGTTTACGTTAGCTGCTTGAGGACCACGGTTTCCATCAGTGATTTCGAATTCTACCGCTTGACCTTCTTCCAATGTTTTGAAGCCATCTCCTTGGATTGCGGAGAAATGTACGAATACGTCCTCGCCGCCTTCAACTGAAATAAAGCCATAGCCTTTTTCTGCGTTAAACCATTTAACTGTACCTTTCAAATGAAAAACCTCCTAAAAATATCGCCATCTATGGCGAATACCCTTATTATACCGTGTGGGCTTCCATTTTGCAATTTATCTTTCCATAAATGTCGAAAAAATTTGCTTTGAATCGTAGGGTACGGTATCATTTTACCAAAACCGTTAGTTTGGAGACTACCTATGATAAAAAAACATGAAATATACAAAACAGACAAGTGGAATATGATGACCGTAGAAGTTCAGGGCAAATATCTCGTACTGCGAGAAATTTCGGAAGAGTGGGGCGAAGAATGCCATACTTTCCTTAGCCGTCCTGCGTTAATGCACTGGGCTGAACGCCGTTTCCCAAAAGCAGATTTTGAGAACCGTGAGGATGAATGGCGTCAATTGATGGCTGCCTTCAAAGGGGTCTAACCCATGCAGCTTGACTCAAGCAATGTCGTCATCTTTATCATCCTAGCCTTCTCCCTTGGTATAGTGCTTATTTTGGGACGTAATTCCATCCCGGATCGACTGAGACGGGGAATGGCTCTTATTGCCACCCTGCTCATTTGTTTCGCCTTTTTCCTGATCGTTTATTTTCTGTATAACATGGGAACCTAATCCCAAGGAACTCTGGTACTCAAATATTTCAACGTGCCTAAGGTCATACTATACGAGATTATTCGTATCGTAAGGAGGAAGGCCGTTGAAATACCAGAAATCGCTATCTGTTATCCTGGTACTTAGTCTGATTCCTTCGTCTCTCTCCGCACAGGCGAGCGCGACGAAGGCAGCTTCGTCCATACATTCATCAGATCATCAAAGGAGGATTTCCATGAGTCAATTATTGAAACGTTCCGAGGTGCCAGCCGAGCATAGCTGGAAACTGGAAGATTTATTTGCCGATCAGAAAGCATGGGATCAGGAATATGAAGAAGTATCGTCTTTGACCAAGAAGGCCTCCGAATTTCAAGGCAAACTGAATCAACCTGATGTACTCAAATCTTGCTTCGAATTCGAAGATGAGATCAGCCTCAAAATAGAACGCCTCTTTGTATATGCACGTATGCATCAAGATGAAGACACAGCGAATCCTACATATCAAAACCTGTCCCAAAAAGCCCAAAAATTGGGCGTACGAGTTGGTGAAGCACTTTCTTTTGTCACACCTGAGATTCTATCCCTTCCGGATGATGAGTTGGATGCATTCATTGCAGACGAAAAACTCTCTGCTTATAAATTCACCTTGGAAGAGATGAAACGGGAAAAAGCCCATGTGCTTAGTCAAACCGAAGAGGCTTTGCTTGCACAGGTAGGCAACCTTTCACAAGCACCACAGACGATCTTTAGCATGCTGAATAACGCTGATCTCAAGTTCCCTCGAATCAAGGATGAACACGGGAACGAAGTCGAGCTGACACATGGTAGCTACATTCAGTTCTTGGAGAACCCTAATCGTGAAGTTCGCGAACGTGCCTTCAAAGCCGTATACGAAACCTATGCCAAACAGAAGAACACAATTGCGGCTGCACTGAATGCAAATGTAACCAAAAATATGTTCTATGCTAATGTTCGTAAATATCCTTCCGTGATTGAAATGTCGCTCTATGGAGATAACATCCCAACGGACGTGTATACGAATCTGGTTGATACCATTCACGAGAGCCTTCCGTTGTTGCATCGTTATATGGACCTCCGCAAAAAGTTGCTTGGTGTGGATCAATTGCATATGTACGACCTGTTCGCTCCACTCGTAGATGAGTACAAAATGGATATTACCTATGAGGAAGCGAAACAAACAGTCAAAGATGGCCTGACACCACTCGGCAAGGACTACGCAGACGCATTGCAGACTGGTTATGATAACCGCTGGATTGATGTATATGAGAATGAAAATAAACGTTCAGGTGCATATGCCTGGGGCGCTTACGGCACTCACCCATATGTCTTGTTGAATCACAAAGATAACCTGAACAGCATGTTCACACTGGCACATGAAATGGGTCACGCCCTGCATTCACATTACTCGGATACAACACTTCCGTATCGTGATGCTCAGTACACCATCTTCCTGGCTGAGGTTGCATCTACAACCAACGAAGCGTTGCTGATGGATTATCTGCTTAACAAATCAACAGATCCAAAGGAAAAATTGTATCTGCTGACCTATTATGCCGATCAATTCCGTACAACGGTATTCCGTCAGACCATGTTTGCTGAATTCGAGAAAATCATTCATGAACGTGCGGAACAAGGTGACGCATTAACACCACAATTGTTATCCGAGATCTATTATGATCTGAACGTTAAATATCACGGTAAAGGCATGGTTGTCGACAAGGAGATTGAGATGGAATGGGCTCGTATTCCCCACTTCTATAACAGCTTCTATGTTTACAAATATGCAACCGGCTTCTCCGCAGCGACCAGCTTCTCCAAGCAAATCCTGGAAGAGGGCCAACCGGCTGTTGACCGTTATCTTGGTTTCCTGAAGAGCGGTGGCAGTGATTACTCCATCAACATTCTGAAAAAAGCCGGTGTGGATATGTCTACACCACAGCCAATTCGTGAAGCTATGAGTGTGTTCAAGGAATTGATTGAACAGATGGAGCAACTAACCAAATAAGGTTGTCTTTCCATGTGACCTGCATCCCTTGCCCGTTTGGGCAGGGGATTTTATCATCATTGCAAGATGCAACATACCCGAATATGGGTAATGCATATCTAGTTCTCAATTGTTCAACAAGGAGGCAACACCATGAAAATGCAATGGGCACTCATAGCAGGTCTTGTTTTTGCACTGCTCACGGGAATCTTTGCGGTTATTAATGTGGATTCCGTACAAGTCAACCTGTTATTTAACACGGTACAAATCCCGCTGATCTTGCTGATTCTCGGTTGTACCCTGATCGGTGGAATTATTGTAGGTTCATATGGCATCTTTCGCCAATACAGACTGCAACGCGAGAACAAGCAATTGAAATTGCGTGTATCTGAATTGGAAAGTTCCGCGACAAGCAAATCTACGTTGGATTCTTTCAAAACGATGGATTCGCTTGACTCAAATGAACCGGACAGCCTATTGGAGAATGATTCGATCCAGAGTCAGCGCAAAGGAAACCCTACGGGAACAATGTAACCAATCAGAGACAGCCTGCTGGCGAGTCAGGAATGGTAGTATCACATTCTCTCCCCCAGACAGGCTGTATTTTGTTTCACACCATACCCACGATCCAAGGAGGAAATTACACATGAGTTTTACAATTGATGAATCATACGTTCTGTCTTTTCTGAAAAAATTGCTGGATACACCAAGCCCAAGTGGTTACACACATCATATTATCGAGATGATTCGCAAAGAAGCTGAAAAACTGGGCATCACTTGTGAGCTGAATAACAAGGGCGGTGCAGTACTTACGTTGCCAGGACAGGATTCGTCCAAGACAATTGCTTTAAGCGCTCACGTGGATACGCTAGGGGCCATGGTACGCTCCATCACATCCTATGGCACATTGAAGCTTACTTCTGTCGGTGGATTTTCCATGCAAAGTATCGAAAACGAATATTGCAGCATCCATACTCGGGATGGAAACACATACACAGGCACTATTCTCTCCCTTCATCCATCTGTACACGTTTATCCGGATGCACGCACCTTTGAACGGACCGAGAGCCATATGGAAGTTCGAATTGATGAGGTCGTCTCCTCCAAGGAAGATGTGTTGAAACTTGGGATCTCTGTCGGCGATTTTATCTCCTTCGATGCTCGCGCAGTCATCACGCCGAGTGGTTATATCAAATCACGTCATCTGGACGACAAAGCCAGCGTGGCTGCCCTCTTCGGTATCCTTGAGTCTGCACATCGCGAAGGCTGGAAACCATTACATAACGTCTCTCTGCTCATCTCGAATTATGAAGAAGTTGGACATGGCGCATCGTATATCCCTGCGGAAATCAGTGAAATGATCGCTGTAGACATGGGAGCCATGGGTGACGATCTCAGTTGCAAAGAAACCGACATATCCATATGTGCCAAAGACTCTTCTGGCCCGTATGACTATGATATGACAAGCCGTCTCATTGAGTTGGCTAAACAAGATGGGTTGGATTACGTCGTCGACATTTATCCCCAGTATGGCTCCGATGGCAGTGCAGCATTACGCGGAGGTAACAATATCCGAGCAGCACTGATTGGCCCAGGGGTTCATGCATCTCATTCCATGGAGCGTACGCATAAAGACGCTGTCCTGAATACGGCACGATTGCTCACTGCCTACATTACAACCAAGTAAAACAGAATTATTTCGACGAAAATATCATGGGACATCCATATCTTCCTTAACAAAAGGACACTTCCAAGCACAGCAATTCGGTGTGCGATCGGAAGTGTCCTTTGTTGTCATGTTTCTTAATCTGCCTGTTCCACATAGGCATGATATTTACGATCCAATATCTCTAACTCTGCCTTGTGGTCACGCATTTCATTTCTCAACACATGCATGGTCTTTCGAACCGCGCTCAGTCCATCCTTCACCTGACGTTCGGCTTTGCGAATTTTGTCCTGAACCATCCAGTCCACAAAGAGGTTATCGAAGAAATAGTCTGCGAATGAAAGCAGACCTCCGAGATGCAGATCCGCGTGTACTGCCATCTCTACATCCTCCAACTCCTTTTGGAAACGTCGTAGGCGCTTACCTGCATCCATAATGGCGACCTGAGCGTCATCCATTCGTCCTCGCTTGATATGTGTGGAGATGACCCCACCGCCCATCATGTCATACACACCCCAATTACCTGCCGAAGCCAAAGCCTTCTCCGCACGTTCAAGAGCATAAACCAGATATTCTCCCTCCCGGAATGCCTCATCCAGTTCCTGAAGTTCGCTCACAAGATGCTCCCGATTCTCCGCCATATGCTGTAATTCTGCATCCTGGTCCAGCAGACGACCTTCCTTCTTCCCCCACAGAGCGTTGTAGTCACTCTGCCAGTACTGATACTGCCGTTGGCCCTCCAACTCCTGCTCCACATGAATTCGTTGCTCCTGTACGTCTTGTAACATGCGACAAGCGGTGTCGTACGCAGCCTTGCTTTCCATCAGTTCGAGTTCTTCCTTCTCCAGACGTTCAGTCTTCTTGCCAATCACTTGATAGAAAAATGCTGACAATGTCATACTGTTCAGTCGATCAACATCCTTCTGCTCCTTCTGGAGATGCTCCAGACGACGTTTTACCTTTGCTTCCCATTCGGTTTCCTCCGTTTGAAGCTTCTCCAAGCGTTTGGTCCATTTCTCGTAAATTCTCCCCTTTTCCTTGAGCACTGCCAACTGTTCATTGATTTTTTTATACATAAGAGTGGTGTTCTCTCCCTTCTATGGAATTCTTTACTTATACAACGTAATGAACGTGCAGAACGTTTCACATTTGTGAGCACAAGTATTCAGACAAAAAATCGCCCTCTCCTCCTATGCGACATAAGGTCACTGAGGAAGAAAGGGCGATGATTAATCCTAAATCAAGATTTGCTCTGTTCAATTTGTTCCGCAAGTTCATTCAGAACGGTCCAGCGTTCCATCAATTCGTCCAGGTGGCGCTCAGCCTCAACTTGCTCTGCCATCAACTCCTGCAGACGGGCAGAATCACTAAATGACTCTTCCATTTCTTTGTTAATCAGGACGAGATCGGCTTCAGCCTTCTCAATATTTTCATCAATCTGGTCGTATTCGCGTTGCTCTTTGAAGCTGAATTTCAACTTCGGTTTAGCCGTTGAAACAGCGGGAGTCGTTTTCTCCGATGACTGCTTCACCTTCGCTGCTCCTGTGTCACTTTCTTGAGTAGATCCAGGTGCATTTTTCAGCATCCATTCCGCATATTCACTGTAGTCGCCGACGTGTACACGTACAGCACCGTTGCCCTCAAAAGAAAGCACTTTATCCACAGTACGATCAAGGAAATAACGATCATGGGATACAACAAAAACAACACCCGGGAAATCATCCAGATAGTCTTCAAGCACAGCGAGTGTCTGGATGTCCAGATCATTCGTCGGCTCATCCAGCAGCAATACATTCGGAGCAGCCATCAGAACACGCAGCAGATACAGACGACGCTTCTCTCCACCAGATAGACGGGAGATTGGCGTCCACTGGGATGCCGGGGTAAACAGGAACCGCTCCAGCATCTGGGATGCCGTAATCAGAGAGCCATCGGCTGTTTTCACATTCTCGGCCACTTCCTTGATGTACTCAATCACACGAAGTGATTCATCCATCTCTTGATGTTCCTGTGTGAAATAACCCAAATTGACCGTAGGACCGACGTCAACTACACCAGCATCGGGTTCCAACTTGCCAGATATCATCTGTAACAGCGTGGACTTACCACTACCATTGGGTCCGACAATCCCTACCCGATCTCCAGGTACGGCAATATAACTCAGATCTTCGATCAGTATGCGACCACCGACGGATTTGGAAAGATGCTCGATCTCCAGAATCTTTTTACCCAGACGAGTGGAGCCGACCGATACTTCCAATGAGCCCGAACGCTGGACTCCTTGTTGGTCTTTGAGTTGTTCGAAGCGATCAATTCTCGCTTTTTGTTTCGTCGTCCGTGCCTTGGCACCACGACGAATCCACGCAAGCTCCGTCCGAAGCAGGTTCTTGCGCTTCTGTTCGGAAGAAGCTTCACGTTCTTCCCGCTCCGCCTTCAGTTCCAGGAAACGTGTATAGTTGGCTTCATATCGGAACAAACGACCATGATCCAATTCCAGCATGACATTCGCCACACGATCCAGGAAATACCGATCATGCGTAATCATAAGCAGTGCGCCGCGGCGCTTCTGCAAGTACTGCTCGAGCCAGACTACCGAATCATTATCAATATGGTTCGTCGGTTCATCCAGAATGAGCAGTTCGCAAGGGTGAATCAGTGCAGAAGCTAGAGCTACCCTTTTACGCTGTCCACCGGATAATGTACCCATGAGTGCATCGAATTGACGAATACCCAGTTTGGATAAAATGCTCTTCGCTTCACTCTCCATCTGCCAAAGCTGGAGTTGCTCCATCTGCTGATTCAGACGTAACAACCGTTCTTGCAAGGCTGGATCGGATGACTGGAGTTCCAATAACTCCATGGTTTCCGTATATTCACGCACGGTTCTCATTTCCATGCTGTCACCTTCAAATACTTGTTGCAGCACCGTGTTATCCGGATTAATGTCCGGGTTTTGCGCCAGGAACTGGATACGTACGTCGTTGCCGATGGAGATCTGTCCCGCGTCTGCAGGTTCCATACCAGCAATCACACGCAAAAACGTGGATTTTCCGGTTCCATTTACCCCAACGACGCCAATCTTGTCCTGATCCGCCATACCAAATGAAGCGTCTTTGAACAATATTTTCTCGCCATAACTTTTTGCAATTTGTTCTACCGTCATTATGTTCATTGCGTGTACCCACTTCTCTGTAAAATAGAATTCAATATTACTCGTACCCACACAAGCACTTACGTTTTCAAAAAGGAACGACACCCGTCCAGAAACAACGCGGCTGAGAAGGTAATTCGCTTGTTCAGATCCTCTTCGTTGAACTCTGGATTAAGCATAATATCCATCTTCAGACGATCCAGAATCCCAATGTACGATTTGGCTAATAAGACCGGCTCAGGTACACTTGCACTCTCCAGCACCTCGCACACCATGCTCATATATTGATTCATAAATTCTTTCATAAATTGCATCAGATCCGGATCATTATTGGGTGCCATAAAAAAGAGCTTGGTATGATTGCGACGCTCATAATAATACGTAAGGTGGGTCTTGGCTATTGCGCCAAGTTTATTACCTGTGTTCTCATGCGAGTTCAAAGCATATTCAAGACGACTGATAAAACTGTTACAGTCCCGCTTGGATACTGCTACAAATAATTGTTCCTTGCTTTTGAAATATAAATAAATGGTGCCTTTTGCGATGCCGGCCTCGTCTGCAATATCAGACATCTTCGTCTCATAAAAACCCTTCGAGCCAAAAATACCATAGGCCGCATCCAAAATAGCCTCCGATTTGTCTCCATGTACAGTGTTCAAATGTACTCCCTCCTACAACGCCAAAATGTTACCCAATCCAATCGCCACGCATCCCCCAATGACCGAGCTAAGCACGTTCACCAGGTCGTTACTCATCCATGACCAGCCACGAGCCCGAACCGTTGGATGCCCGCAATGTTCATGTACCTCAACTTCACGACCACACACGGTACAACGATACATCTTCTGCACCGTTGCGCCGAGATAGGAATCGGCAAAAGCACCTGCCACTCCACCTACAAGGCCGACAAAAGTCCAACTAAGCAGCCCAAGCCCTTCTACCCCGGCGATCCAGGAAAAGAAAAATGCTCCCGCACCAATCAGGGCCCCACCTACAGCTGCAGCCAGGGTACCCAGAAGTGAAACTCCTCCTGAGGCACCTGGAATAAGTACCTTCCACGTGAGAACAGAGCGCGGCGGCTTGCGACTGAGACTCCCGAGTTCGGTTGCCCATGTATCCGATGTAACGGTAGCCATTACACCAATGAAAGCATATATCCAGGCCGGATGTGGAAATATCCAGTATCCCAGACACAGGAACATGCCCATCCCACCATTAGCCATCACTTGTCCGGCATCCCGATTTCCTGACTTGGCATAGGATTTCTCCAGCTCCCGCTTCCGATCTTTACGAAACCTGGAGAGCAACGTTGAAGTAATGAAAAACAACAATAACGTGCCAAACCAGAACAGGTTACCCGCTCCGTAATATATCGTTCCCATCATAATTGCTGCCAGGCAGCCAGACAGGGTTAGCGACTTTTTCGCATAGGCAGCACCTGCCACCATAGAAGCGCATACGGCGCCAATAATCCAATCCATAATGTCTCCTGCATGCAGCGTATGTACAGCCCGCATGACGTTTATTGTATTTTTGAAATTCAATTATACCACGGTTTGATGCCAATGCCGAAACTCCTTACGCCAGCACACAAAAAACCTGTTTCGGCCTCGTGTAGAAGTGCCAAAACAGGTTATTGATCAAATGTTAAAACAAGATAAACTCCCTTTTGTCTTTTGTGTAACGTCTGTTATTCAGTGTGCCTATCTTCTCATTCAGACCCGCTTCGCTCCGCCAATGACCCCATATCGTCAAATTATTTCACTGTTCATTTAATGAGTATTAAAATAATTGAGATCATCATATAACCAACTAACCCAACCTGTCAAGTGTGAATTATATTAGTGATCTTTCTTTTTACGGTCATTCTTCGCTAGGTTGAAATTACTTATCCTGTTTTAAGTTTCACTTCAGGTTTCCCGTTTACACTATTCTCAGATCGTAACATCAACGACAAGCTACGATTCAGTTCGTACTCAACTACAGAAATGAGGATTATCCATATGAACATGAAAAGAGTCATTATTATAGGCACAATGATTGTCACTATGTCCTTTGCCGGAACAGCATGGGGCCAATCCGCCATCTCCCCTATACCTACTGCTAAATGGTCCATCATTGACTTGGATACTCGTGAGGGAAGTAGCGACGAGCTGCTCAGCGCTCTGAATCAGCCTTCAGAAGCAGATCTGTATCAGGAACTGTACAGTGGCAAATCGCTGAGGACGATTACGGAAGAAAACAACGGAAACTTGAATGAGGTCATTGCTATACAAGTAAGACAGCTCAGAGAGCAGTTGGATGAGCGACTCGCAAGTGGAAGGATCAGCTCGAAGCAACATGCTGCACAAATAGCCGAACTGGAAGAGTTGGTCACGCAGAGCGCAAATACAGCTTACAGCCTGACGTAATTCACGACCTATCCGTACGATGAAAATATGAAGTTGAAGTTGCCACGAATAACATGGCAAAAAGGAGCGTATGCACGCCCCTTTCTTGTACCCTGTTCACCTCAAGCAGGTATGATGTGTAATCCTTATTGTGCTGCCCCAATCGTGCATACACCCAAGGATTCGCCGTCCCAGGCCAGTTCGAGCACATCGCCTGCTTGTATTGGTCCAACACCTTCGGGTGTTCCTGTAAAAATGACATCTCCCGGCCCCAGGCCGTAATGGTGACCTACATAATCCACAATATCCTGTAAACTGAAGATCATGTTACGAATGTTACCACGCTGGACTATCTCACCATTTTTGGTCAATGTAAAGTCTTTCTCCAGCAATGCTGCCGCACCTGGGAATGCCTGAAATGCAGTAACCGGAGCGGAATTTTTGAACCCTTTGGCCGCTGTCCACGGGTGGCCCTTTTTCTTAATGACGGTCTGTACGTCACGTAACGTAAAATCAATACCAAACGCATAGGCATCCACCAGCTCATCTACCGCCATACCTGGCTCATAACTCCGGCTGATTTGCACGACCAATTCAGCTTCATAGTGAACTTCACCCTTGGTAGCAGGCAATTCAAGCGTTTCACCATTCAGGGGCACGACTGCGTGAGAAGGTTTCATAAAGATCATTGGCTCATCCGGAACCGCGTTGCCCAATTCTTCCGCGTGAAGTCTATAATTGCGTCCTACACAGTATACATTGCGAATGTTAGTCAACATGGGTATATTACCACCTTTATTGGAATCATTAGTGTATATAGAGTATATTACGGTCTGAAGAATCGGCTGCTCGTCTCCTGAAATGCCAGCTCCCATACGTCAGGACGGTTCGTACATAACATGAGTTCTGGATCAACTGCCGCCAGTTTCTTCATAATGGTCTTGTCATCCACTGTCCAAGCCATCACCCGAATGCCTGCACTCCGCATCTCGTTCATTAAGGATTTGTCTACATTGGTGTATCCAATCGAGAGGAATGTACAATTCATCTGCCGCAGGGCGGTTAACAGATCACCTGGTCGTGCATCGATAATCAGCCCCGTCTGGATCTCCGGTGCAAGTTTCTTCACTTCGATCAGAGCGGCTGGTTCAAATGAGGTGATCACAACATCATTTTGCATATGTCTTTTTCTCACTTCATGTATAACAGCCGCAGGCAAACCCGGGTACATGTCTCCCTGCGTTTTCAGTTCAATGTTCAAACGTACTCTGCCGCACGAACGATCAAGCAGTTCACTTAGCGCAGGAATCCGTTCGCCTTTGTAAGACTTGTTTTTCCATGCTCCGGCATCCAGACGTTGCAGATCAGCCCAATCGGTTTCCCGAACCAGACCCTTGCCATTTGTCGTACGATCCACTGTAAAATCATGAATGATCACGGGCACACCATCACGCGACAACTGCACATCCAGCTCCATCCACTGAACTTCAGGCCGTTCCATGGCCATTAGAAATGCAGCCATCGTATTCTCTGGTGCAATGGAAGAAAATCCACGGTGCGCTACACAAAGGTTGTTCATTCGATTCCCTCCTCAAAAGGTTCTCAATTTGGCGAAGCGACTCCATTCCCATCATATCGAATGCCCGGGGAGAGCTTTGCCATCTGTTCCAACAGCAGTTTGTTCGCCTCATCGATCATCGGAATGGTCTGACCAAGACCGGCCTCATAAGGGATTACTTTCATGCTGCAAGCTGCATCCTGACTACAGCGAACCTGAAATACTGCCGTTTTCCACGTCTCTTCGGTTGTTGATCTGGAGAAAATAAAATTTCCCGTACTGTATGCAATCCACTTCCCCTTATAGTACTCCAACCCTTGCAACACATGAGGATGACCACCTATGACCAGATCCGCGCCAGCATCTACAAACTCATGAGCCAATCGGGTCTGATCACTATTCGGAATACTTACCCGTTCCTCTCCCCAGTGTGCAACCACAATCACCAGATCTGCCTTCTTACGAGCCTCCTGAATCGCTTTGACTGCTCCTGTGGAATCATAGGCTTCAGCCACGCCTGCCCGATTGCCTTCAGCCTTCCAACTCGTTTCCGGTACCACTCGGGAGAACCCAAGCAATGCAATCTTCATGCCTTTGCGTTCCAGATACGCAGGTGCATAGGCCTCATCCCTGTTCATACCTGCCCCGGTGTGAGCTATGCCATATTCCTTGAGATAGGTTAACGTATCCACCAAGCCCTCTACACCCTGATCCAGAATATGATTGTTAGCCAAATTCACAGCATCAAAACCCGCAGAGGCCATTGCCGCCAATGCTTTGGGCGAAGATTTATATACATATGTTTTGTCAGCTGCACCAGTACCACCCAGAGTTATGGGTGTCTCCAGGTTACCGATGGTAAGATCATCATCCTTGAATAATCTGCCGAGCTTGGCAAAGGGATAGTCATAACCGTTCTTATCCAGCAGTTCAGCAACTTTGCCCGAGAATTGAATATCGCCAACAAAGTTAATCGTGATATCCTTCGCTGAATCGGTAGGTTTCGACACCCCTGCCTCCTGATCCACACCTGCATTTCCCTTGGTGCTAGATGGTGTCGGAGCAGCCGCAGGTTTTTTCGTTCCGGATTCCGTCTTCCCGCCATTGGTGTTGCCTGAAGTGTCAGGTGTCGCTACGCCGGATGTCTTATCTGCATCCTCTGTTGTCTCTTCATCCGTAGCTTCGGGTTCTTCTTCCGAAATCTCATTGGATTCCGAGTCTGGAGAACTTACTTGATCGCCGCCTTTGGTATCGTCTCCAATGGAAGGCTGATCCTGATCGACTATTTCTTGCTTCACCGGCTGGTCTGCCTGTTGCTGACGTGTATTAATGACATAAAAAATGCCCACCAGACCAATTGCAATGATCAATACAATATTAACTGTCCAGATGATTGTGATTGTATTGCGGGTGCGTTTGCCTTTTTTCTTCTTTACACTTCGCTCTGATCTTGGGGGATACATAAGCAACTCCTCTTCTTCTTCACATCCATATATACCATTATATCAGGCATATTCTGGATTTCCATCATTCCTTGGAACTGTATCGATTGAAAGGGTATTAACTCGGTTAGCTTCCAGATCTTCATGTAAAAAAAGCCATCTCTCCAGTAGATAAATCTACGTTCGAGACAGCTCCCTGCTGTGCTTAATCTGCCCCAAGCTCTTGTGTAGCCTGAACAGACATTTCCTTCGCTTGTCTGATGCAATCAGGCAAGCCTACGCCCTCATAACCCGCACCTGCAATATACACACCCGGTAACTTACTGCCAAGCTCTTCACGAAGGGCGGCAATATGTTGGAGGTGTCCCACCGGATACTGTGGCATTGATTTACGAAGCCGTGTAATCTCGGAGAAGATCGGCACCGCTTCGATACCCATGGTTTCTCTCAGATCCTTGAGAACCAGATCGGTAAGCACTTCATCCGGAAGCTCTACGTTCTGTTCGTCACCAGAGCGACCAACATAACAGCGGAGCAAGACTTTATCGTCCGGGCTGGTATGCAGCCATTTCGTTGATGTCCACGTGCAAGCCGTAATATTCCGGCCCTCTTTCCGCGGAACGAGGAAACCTGATCCGTCGAATACATGCTCCACCTCTTTTTTCTCAAAAGCGAGCACCACATTGGCTACGGACACATAATTAATTGCGTCCAGAGCCGCTGTGTCCACGTGAGGCTTCAACAGCTCCGACGCGACATACGTTGGCACGGTAACCACTACATCATCGGCTTCAAGCATTTCGCCATTACTCAGTTCAACACTATATCTGGTCTGCGCTCCATCAAGACGTTGCAGCGACTTCACCGCGGTGTTCAGACGTTGATCCACATCCTGCAACTCATGGACGAGTGCATGAACAAGGCTCTGCAGTCCCTGGCGAAAGTTCAGAAAAGCGCTCCGTTTTGTTCCGGTATGCGTCTCAGTCGGTTTGCGACCTGTCATCATGCCCCGGATCAAGCTGCCGTAATCGCGCTCTACTTCTCCGAACTGCGGGAAGGTAGCCTGGAGGCTCAATCGCCGCATATCACCTGCATAGATTCCTGCGAGCAACGGTTCGGTCAAGTTCTCCAGCACTTCTGCTCCAAGACGTCGCTCAATCATATAACCGAGCGATTCATCCTCTGTTGTACGACGCGGCGGGATGACAAAGTCCATCAACGCCCGCAGTTTGCCGGCAGGAGAGACCAGACCACTTCTCAGGAAAGGTCTTAGTTCTGTCGGAATACCAAGAACGAGTCCTGCTGGCATAGGATGAAGCTTGCCACGCTGCATGATATACGTTTTCTTCGACTCCGGATTCTGACTTACCAGCTCATGATCAATCTCCAATTCTTTGGCCAGGTCAATCATTGCTGTTTTGCGAGCCAGGAAAGAATCCGGCCCTTTTTCAATCACAAATCCATCCCGGTGCAGTGTCTCAATCATGCCCCCCATAGACGAGCTTTTCTCGACCAAAGTAATCACGGGTTCAACTCCTGCTTCCCGGTAATGCTTGCGGATATAAAATGCCGCGCTGAGGCCGGTGAGGCCACCGCCGACAACAACAACGCGGCGTTTCTTGTCATCCATTACTCATCCGACCCTTGCTGCCATTGGCTTATAATAACATCGCTTAACGTCTCCATATACAGAGGATCGCTATTGAGAGAATCAATACGCATCAGGCGCATATCGATCTCTTTGGCAATCGATTTGGCCTCAATATCGAGATCATAGAGCACTTCGAGATGATCCGAAACGAACCCGATTGGTGCCACAAGTACATCCTCTACCTGTTCACGGGAAAGTTCCTGTAACGTATCGAGGATATCTGGTCCAAGCCACGGTTCAGCTGTTCGTCCGGCACTTTGCCAAGTAAATTGCCAATTGGTAATACCTACACGTGAGGCAATCACTTCCGAAGTCTCCAGTAATTGTTGCGGGTATGGATCACCCATCTCCACAATACGTGCTGGCAAGCTGTGAGCACTAAACAACACTTTCACATCTCCGCGTTTTGCTCCGGCTTCCTCGAACGCATCCAACTTGGCACTGACACGCGTGGACAAGGCCTGAATTAACTTCGGATGCAGATGATAGCTCTCGATAAAGGACATATGAACGCCCAGTTCTTCTGCTTTTTCCCGCGCTCGTTTGATATAACTGCCTACACTCATCGTTGAGAAATGCGGAGCCAGTACAATACCAATGGCTGTCTGAATTCCATCCTTCGCCATCTGTTCCACGCCATCCTCAATAAACGGATAGGCATGCTTCAGTCCTTGATAACAACGGAATTCCACGCCACTCCCACGCTCATCGCGGTTTAACGTCTCCTGAAGAGCCTTGACCTGATTGTCCGTGTTCTCCCGAAGCGGGAATACACCGCCAACAATGGCTTCATATCGATCCGTCAGTTCCTTCAATTGCTCCGGTTCAGGCGGACGCCCTCTGCGGATATGTGTATAATACGCTTCAACACTTTCCATATTTTCCGGTGTGCCGTATGACATCACCAGTACACCTACAGTATTAGTCATTCGTTATCGCCACCCCAGTCTTCATTGCTTCGGCAGAATATTCATGAATATATGCCGTTAGTTCTCTGAGCTTATCAAGAGAAGCTTCAGGAAATAGTCCGTGCCCCAGGTTGAAAATATACCCCGGCTCCTTGATTCCTTCGTCGATAATCACTTTAGCTTGTTCCTTGATCAGTTCCATTGGTGCAGTCAGCACATAGGGGTCCAGGTTACCCTGCACGGCAAATTTGCCGCCAAGTCGTTGACGCCCTTCCGCAATCGATACTCTCCAGTCCAATCCAATTACATCGGCTTGCAGATTATGCAGCACAGGCAACAATTCACCCGAGGCGACACCAGGGAAATAGATTTTCGGTACATTCAAATCCGATAATTCGGTAAAGATACGGGTAATCGTAGGCAACACATATGTTCTGAAGTCTTTGGGAGAGAGTGCTCCAACCCAGCTGTCAAACAACTGGAATGCCTTACCACCATTCGCAATATGCGCACGGATATATGTAATTACCATATCACCAAGCTTCTGCATCAGCTTGTGCCACATTTCAGGCTCGCTGTACATCATCGTTTTCGTGCGGATGTAACCTTTCGAAGGCTGTCCTTCAATCAGATAGCTCGCAATCGTGAAAGGTGCGCCCGCAAACGTAATCAGAGGCACGTTAAGCTCCTTATCCAGGATTCGAATGGTTTCCAGAATATGTGACAGATCTCCTTCTACGTCAATGGGACGCAGCCGATCCACATCTGCAGCAGATCGAATAGGATTATCAATAACTGGACCAATATTTTTTACAATGTCAAAATCAATGCCCAGTGAGGCAACCGGATTCATAATATCGGAATACAAAATAGCCGCATCTACACCAAGTTTGCGTACGGGCATGAGTGTAACTTCAGCCGCCAGCTCGGGTTGTTGGCAGATTTCTAGCAAGGAGTACTTTTCTTTAATCTTGCGATATTCAGGATCGTAACGTCCAGCCTGACGCATGTACCATACCGGAACACGGTCGACCTGTTGTTTGAAACTTGCCCGAATCAGTCGATCATTATAGCTCATGTAAGAAGCCTCCAATAGTTTTTGGACTCATAATTACCATTATGCCCTTTTTAAACTGCCGTAACAACCACATGCAGATGCGTTCTACGTGACAATACTATGACATTCCTTACACGGCTCCCCCATATGCCAATTATGTTATAATGAAAGAATGGTGTTTTTTAGAGAATTACAGAAATATCTTTGAAAGGAAGTGAAAGCACTTTGAAAACGTGGAAAGTTAACCTCATTGTGCTTTGGTTCGGACAATTTTTGGTCAATTCGGGCATGACCATGATTACCCCATTTTTGTCTCTTTATCTCGCAAGAGATCTGGGCGTTGTTGGCGAACATGAAATTGGCATTTGGGCCGGATTTATTTTTGCAGCCAATTTCCTCACCTCATTTTTGTTCCAACCGCTCTGGGGCAAGTTATCGGACAAGTATGGCCGAAAAGTTATGCTGCTACGCTCGGGATTCGGGATGGCCATCGTGATTGCCCTTATGGGTCTGGCACAAAATCCCTGGCAGCTTCTCTTATTGCGTTTGCTTAACGGTACAATCTCCGGTTTCAATCCTGCAGCTGTTGCGCTGATATCAGGTACCACACCGAAGGACCGGATGGGTTTCGCCATGGGAATCAGTCAGTCCGGGCAGGTTGCCGGCACGATCCTGGGTCCGCTCATTGGTGGATTGCTAGCCGATGCGGTAGGCTTCCGCCCCATTTTCTACATTACAGGTGGTCTGATCTTCGTCGCGTCCATGCTCGCCATGTTCCTGGTGAGAGAGAAATTCGACCGTCAAGAAGCAGCCAAACTGCCGGCACAATCCGTATTGTCCGGTCTGAAGGAATTGAACAAGTCACCTCAACTTCCCGCACTGTTTGCTGTGACGTTTCTGTTGCAGTTTGCCATGATTAGCCCTATGTCACTCTTGCCGCTGTATGTGCGAAAACTACATGCTTCGGATGTAAATGTGGCCTTCTGGGCAGGACTTGTCGGTGCAGTCACGGGACTATCCAATATGGCCATGTCTCCGATTCTTGGGAAGCTCAGTGACCGGATCGGCCCTCACAAGGTGCTTACGTTCTCCCTCATAGGAACAGGACTCATGCTTATTCCGCAGGCATTTGTTCAGACGGTGTGGCAGCTCATTCTTGTCCGATTCATGATGGGTGTGTTCATGGGTGGCCTGCTTCCGAGTGTTAATGCCCTGATCCGTTCCTATACATCCGATAGCATGATCAGCCGTGCATTCAGTTTTAATACGAGTACTCTGGCGCTGGGCAACATGCTTGGAGCGATCATTGGAGGTTTTATGGCTGGATTCATCGGGATCGAAGGTCTGTTTATCGTCTCTGGCGGACTGCTGCTGCTTAATATGGTTTGGGTCAGATTCAAATTGTATAACAAACCTGCTTCGATTCGGGAATCCTGATTCCCTATCCATTTCTTAATGAGTCCATCTTACTGTTTCATTTGAAAAAGCCGCTTCCAGCGCCTAATTGGCCTGAAAGCGGCTTTTGTCATTCGTGCCATTTATTTATTTATTTATTTATTAAATTGTATTGTATCGGATAATGTTTCACACCAAACACAAAGGCACTTTGTATCGGTTGCAGAACCGTTCCCGGCACAAGCTGAATGTGTTCCATGTGCTGAAGCAATGTATGAAGAACTACCCTTGCCTCCAATCGAGCGAGTGGTGCACCCAAACAAAAATGAATGCCAAAACCAAAGCCCATATGCCTGTTCGGCTTGCGATCAGAGATGAAATCTTCCGGGTTTTCAAATTGGGCACTGTCCCGATTAGCTGCTCCAACCCAGGAAATCACCTGCTCTCCAGCTTGAATCGTCTGACCATTCAACTCTACAGTTTCCTTGGCGACCCGCCCAATCGCAACAATTGGCGGATAATATCTCAGCGTCTCTTCAATCGCAGAAGTAATCCGTTCAGGATGTTCGCGCAACTCCTGTTGCAGCTCGGGTTGTTCAGACAGAATACGAACCGCATTGGTAATCAGGTTGGTTGTTGTTTCATTACCGGCAGCAAGTAAGAGAATACAGAAGCCTACCACTTCATCTGAAGTCAATTGCTGACCATCAATCTCCGCAGCAAGCAGTAATGAGATCAGATCATCCTTTGGCTGCAACCGACGTTCTTCCATAATGCCAGTGAAATAGATATGCAACTCCTGCATATTTCTTTTTTTCTCCTCCAATAACTCCTGGAAAGCCTGCTCACTATCGTCACGTGCGCCTTTCACCAACACATCAGACCAGTCTTTGAACTTTTGACGATCCGCCGCAGGGACTCCGATCAATTCCGCAATGACAATGACGGGCAATGGTGTTGCAAGGTCATCAATAAGTTCCATATGTCCTTCTGACAGGTGTGGAGCAATTAACTCATCTGTGATTTCCTGAATACGCGGAGCCAATGCTTCAATTGCCTTGGGTGTAAACGCCTGGTTCACCAGATCACGTAGCTGTTTGTGTTTGGGAGGGTCTGTCGTCAACATGCTCGTATTGGCACGATCACGTGCAGAAGAGAACAGTTTCGGATTTTTCAGAACGTACTTCACATCTTCATAACCAAAAACATCCCAACATTCTCGATGCTCATCATAGCGGACTGGAGTGTTATCACGAAGTTCTGCATACACCTTGAAGGGAGATAACCTCTCTTCCAAAGTCTCCAGTTCCCGAATCGGAATATAATTTGCATACTTTCTCGGTGCCTGTTTCATCGTTTCTCCTCCAATCAATATTATATATTTATTTACATATGTTGATCACCCCTATTATAAACATAACTCTATAACGAAACCACTCTTTAGACCGTAATTGAGCCCCATTACCTAATATGCGTTACTATATCCTCTCATTCTGTTACCTACTTCTGATATGAGTCCCAATTCGACATTCTTTTATTAAAATACATCGTTTTATCAGGACAAAAGACTCATTATGTAATATTAGCTAACATTAAAAGGGCTCATTTTCCTTCAAAACTACTAAAACCGGTTCTTTTCTATCTCTATCAAAATGAATATTCTTTCATAATTCCTTATAAACAATCATTTTACTTCCATTATCTATGAATGTAACCGATTACTCTATCGTTATCTACGTTTGTTATATTATTTAACATGAAATACAATCAATTTGAAATGGTATACCTATTCTTCTTAACAAACTTAACATCACACTTACTTGAAGGAGAGTGCTATTCATGAGAAAAACATCCAATCTTCGTCCCTGGGCCGTATGGAGTACCGCAGCTTTAACTGCACTAACCATCTCGTTGTCCCCCATCGGAACCTACGCTGCGCACGCAGCTACGGTAGAAGTGAAAGGCACAACAGGTGCTGTTCAGACAGCAACCACTACTCCGGCTCGCAATACTTCCATCCCTGCAATACCAGACTCTTCCAAAAAATCTGCACTTCCTAATGTATTGGTGATCGGAACTGGCGGAACGATTGCCGGTCAATCCGAGGATGCCACCAGCTTCCAGAATTACAAGGCAGGTACGCTTCCTATTGGAGAGATGGTAGATGCCTTACCGGATAAACAGAAGATTGCTGATGTTAGCACGCTCCAATTCGGAAACTCAGGTTCAGGTTCCTATAGCATGGCTGACCTCTATGACTTGTCGCAGACGGTAGACAAAGCTCTTGCAATGTATGACAGTGTTGTCGTTACCACGGGTACAGATACAATGGAAGAAATCGCTTATTTCCTCGATATGACTGTTCAGAGTGACAAACCTGTCGTGATCACAGGCTCCATGCGTCCATGGACTGTCATCGGCTCTGACGCTCAAGCCAATCTGTACAACGCAATCAAGCTTGCAGGCAGTGGTCGTACCACTTCATTCGGCACAGTGCTCATGTTGAATGACACAATCCAGCTTGCTCGCGGTGTAACCAAGACGAATGATTATCGGACAGATACGTTTGAAACCCCGATGCTCGGCGCAGTAGGATATATTGATGAAGAAAACATTCGAATCTACCGTGCTCCTGCACGTGCCTTGAAACCTGAAGGCACAGCGAAGCCCGTATTTGATCTAAGTAAAATCACAAAGGCAGATCTGGCCAAAGTAGAAATTGCGATCTCGTATCAAGAAGCTGGAGGCGGAGCCATTGAAGGATTCGTGAACAGCGGTGCCAAAGGAATCGTGACTTCCGGTACCGGAGCTGGTGGCATCTCCAGAGCTATGGGACAAGCTCGTACCAAAGCCATTGAGGAAGGTGTAATCTTCGTGACCACCACTCGGACGGGTTCAGGAAGTGTGTATGGCGGCGGCAAAGGTATCATTGCAGGCGACAACCTGAGTCCACAACAAGCTCGTGTATTATTGATGCTGGGATTATCCTTCAGTGATGATTTTGACACCATCAAAAAATGGTTCGAAACGTATGGAACACCTGAAGTATAAGAAAGAACCACTACAACGATATCTGTAAACACAAAGAAAGAGACGACACATTTTCGGTCATTCAAAATGTTGTCATCTCTTTCTTTGTATGCTCAGAAAAATCAAGAAAACCATCAACACCTCCATATATAGAAATTCATACCTTCTTTTTCCTCATAATACTACCACTAAAAAACTCCGATGGAACACGCCCCCTCACAAGCATAAAAGCGTGTGATCGTGTTCCATCGGAGTTTTATCTTTAGGAAATTCCCACTTTTACTTCACCCAAGCAAGTACGAGCCCATCGTAGTCTGGCAACATGGTCGTTACCAGACGCGGGTCACTTGCCATCTGTTCATTAAAGCGACGAACAGCAAGCACGGCCGGACCCTGCTTGTCCGGATTCAGCGTACGACCACGCAGGAAACAGTTGTCACCCACAATGACCGCACCTGGCCGAGCCAGCTTAATGGCATAGTCGAGATATACCGGATAATTTTCCTTGTCAGCGTCAATAAAGAAGAAATCGAATGTGCGACCTTCCTGCTCCAATTGCTCCAGGCTGTCTGCCGCCGGTCCAATGCGATATTCCACCTTATCGCCAAAACCACCTTCATCCAGATGACCACGCGCCATTGCCGCATATTCTTCTTTTAGTTCCAGCGAAGTCAGGGTTCCACTCTCACGCAAACCACGTGCAATGCAGATCCCACTGTAACCGCCCAGCACGCCGATTTCGAGCGCAGCTTCCGCTTTGGATGTCTTGGCTAGAAACGTGAGCAAACGCCCATACGCCGCCGCAACCGAAACCTCAGGCATGCCGTTCGAACGGATGGCCTCTTTCACTTTCAGCAAAAGCTCATCCTCTTGAAATAATTGATTCACATATTCATCAGGGGTCAGATTCACCACTAAAATCCTCCTTGGACACTTGGACTGCTTTCCATATGGATGCCAATGTTCTATAATAAATGTTTGTTATCAACACAGGCGGTTGACTGGTGCATCACCTCGAAAGAGGAATGCATACGTTCACCGCATTTCTCATTGTAAGTTTTTTCACGGAAAGCGGCAAGGCCGCGCCGTCACTATACAGCGGAGAGAAGGATATTCCTTCTCCGGCTTGAAATGGAGTTGAAATGAATCACATGGCTCAATTGCAATTGATTGCAACCTCGGCGATGGGACTCGAGGCTGTTGTTGCCCGGGAACTGAAACAACTGGGGTATGAAGATGTTACGATCGACAACGGCCGGGTTTTCTTCACCGGAGATTATATTGATATTTGCCGGTGTAATCTGTGGCTGAGAAGTTCGGATCGTGTATTAGTGAAAATGGGTGAATTCCCCGCTACGACATTCGACGAATTATTTGAAGGCACCAAAGCACTGCCTTGGGAAGAGTGGATTCCAGCCGACGGCGAATTCCCTGTAGAGGGTCGCTCCCAAAAATCTCAGTTAAGCAGTGTGCCTGCATCCCAAGGGATCGTGAAAAAAGCAATCGTAGAGAAACTGAAGCTGACTTATGACACAGAGTGGTTCCCAGAGGATGGGTCTCGTTATGTGATCGAGGTCATTCTGCTGAACGATCGCGCCCTGCTTACTTTAGATACGACGGGACCAGGTCTGCACAAACGGGGTTATCGTAAACTCGTCACCGAAGCGCCACTCAAAGAAACGCTTGCTGCAGCTCTTATTCAGCTCAGTCGCTGGAATGTATCCCGCCCCTTTTATGATCCATGCTGTGGATCAGGCACAATGCTGATCGAAGCCGCTATGATCGGCTGGAACATTGCACCAGGACTTCGTCGGACCTTTAACTCCGAGGACTGGGCTGTCATTCCAGAAGAATTATGGGAACAAGCGCGCGAAGAAGCATTTGATGCTGTGCGCGACGATGTCCCGTTACAGATTTCAGGCAGCGACATCGATCCGGAAGCGATTGAAGTAGCTCAGGCTGCAATCAAGAGTGCCGGCTTCGCCAAAGACATTGAAGTCAGTGTCCTGCCCGCTCATCGCGCAAGACCACAGGGTGATTATGGTGTCATCATCACCAATCCCCCATATGGTGAACGTTTAAGTGAGGAAAAAGAAGTTCAGAAGCTGCTTCGCTCATTAGGACGCAGTTATCTCGAAATGCCAACATGGTCCTTTTTCGCAATCACATCGACCAAAGCTTTTGAAGAATACTTCGGCCATAAGGCAGACAAACGTCGCAAATTGTTCAACGGACGAATTGAAACCCAGTACTATCAGTATTTGGGCCCACTGCCCCCACGCAATAAAGCACCACAATCTTCTTAAGTATTGCAAATACAGAGTGCTCCTGCCATCCATGGCTTGGGCACTTTTTTTGTGCGCTATTCTGATCATATGAATTCACTATCGTCGGCGTTCGCTTCCGCAGGAATTGATCCTGCCTGAGGCATAGTTGAAAACACATGAGGCCACGCTATAATGGATGGAGCCCTATTTTTACATTCCGATTACAAAACAACGAAAGCAAGGGGGACATACATATGGTTGTCACTCGGCCTACGCGCAGTTCCATGCCACGCGGGCTTCTAAATCATCCACTAACGTTATATCTTATTTTTCTTGTGCTCATGCTGCTCAAACTCATGTGGCTCCATCACAATCTTCACGCCTATAACATTACGATGGGACTGCTGGATAAAGTCATCGCCATTGGATCTTTACTGCTCCTCTCCTTCTGGACCTGGTGGTTGCCTCGCAGAGGCATGATTGTATCTCTCGCTCTGCTGAACCTGCTGCTTACAGCACTAATCTACGCCGATATGGTGTATTATCGCTATTTCCAGGATTTCTTGACCATCCCGGTATTGTTGCAGGCCAGACAAGTTGACGCTTTGGGTGACAGCATCGCTACACTGATCTACACAAGTGATCTCTTGTTCTTTGCCGATTGGCTTGTCGTCATTCCGTTCGCAGCGATCGTACTGTTCAGCAGACGTTATCGTTCGAAGCGCTCCAGTACGTCTGTTCAAGGTTATGGAAGTTATACGTACAACGATCGCAAAGCGCGGATGCGCCGCCGTCTCACTGCTGGCAGCATCGCCCTTGTGCTGGGGCTGGGACTCGCCGTCGGCCCGATTTACTTTTACAGCAAAACATGGGCCAAGGGCCTGTTCGATAACAACTGGTGGAATGTATCCATGTACAATGTGACCGGACTCCTCGCTTTTCACGGTTATGATCTGTACAACTATGCCAAAGACCACATTGGCTCCGGGCCGCAAGCTGAACCGACTGATGTTGAACAGGCCAAGGCGTTTTTCGCTGAAAGGCAGCAAGATCCCCCGCAGAATGATGCCTTGTTTGGCAAATATAAGGACTGCAATGTCATCATTGTGCAGGGTGAGGCTTTTATGAACTTCATGATTGGCCAAAGCATTGGCGGTCAGGAGATCACACCCCATTTTAATGAACTGATGAAGGAAAGTCAGTATTATAGTCACTTTTACCACCAGACAGGTCAAGGCAGAACATCGGATGCCGATTTTGGAGCAAATATTTCATTGCATCCACTTCCGGTCGGATCGGCGTTTGTACGTTATGCAGACCATACGTATGATTCCCTTCCTTCCATTCTGAAGGATAACGGGTACAGCACCAACGTATTTCACGCTTATGAGAGTGGCTTCTGGAATCGGTACACGATGTATCAGAACATGAAGTATGACAAGTTTTATAGTAAAAATGATTTTGCACAGGATGACCCGCTCGGCTGGTCCCTGTCTGATGAATCCTTTTTCCGGCAATCTGTTGAGAAAATGAGCAGTGAGGTTACCGAGCCGTTCTATTCCTTCCTCATCACACTCACCAGTCACCACCCATATGCCCTGCCTAAAGAGAAACAGCAGCTGGATGTAGGCGAGTTCCAGGGAACAATGTTCGGTAACTATCTGCAATCCGTTCATTACGTGGATTCGGCACTAGGCAAGATGGTGGAGGATCTGAAAAATCGGGGATTATGGGAAAATACCATCTTTATGTTCTTCGGGGACCACGACAATTCGATTAAGGAACAATCACAATACGAACAGTTCCTGGGACGTTCACTGAACGAACTGGATATGGCGCAGATCATGAACGAGGTGCCCCTGCTCGTGCATTTACCGGACGGAGCAGCCGCCGGAATCATTAACGAACCTTCCGGACAACTGGACATTACGCCATCCGTGCTGCATCTGCTCGGCATATCCGACCAGCCCTATTATCATATGGGTAACGACGTATACGACGGGTCTGCCCGTACGGTTGCGCTGCGTAATGGCGCATTCTCGGATAGTTCTGTATTCTATATTCCATCGGATGATTATATCTACGAGAATGGCGCTTGTTATGACCTGTCAACACGTGACAACACAGATATCAATGCTTGCCGTCCCGCTCATGATGAAGCAACCAAGCGTTTACACGTCTCAGACACCGTAATTACCTACGATCTAATTCAGCGCTTTCGAGAGGAAGACAGTTCAGCAGCAACATCACAATGAGCAATATCGTAATGACAAGCGAAACAAATACACGAAATGAAATGAATAGAATTGGATTTAAAAAGGGGAACTCTCATTACATGACATCACACACTGAACCGCTCAATATTGAACAGAAATTGTTCGATGCAGCCGCAAGCTTTGTGAAGCAACGTTATCCTCAGGGATGGGGCGGTGCGGGTGCTGTTTATACCGAAGCTGGTTCCCTGCTGATTAGCGTAGCTCCAGAGGTCATCAACGATGCGACGCATCTGTGTATGGAAACAGGAGCTTATCTGGAAGCCCACAAATTGAATGAACGCGTCACCCACTCTCTCTGTATCGCTCGTGATGACGAGCATTCAGAATTCAAGGTCCTTACACCCTGCGGCGTATGCCAGGAAAGATTGTTTTACTGGGGTGAAGAAGTTAAAGCTGCCGTATACGATCCTGCGGGTCAGTTGGTCTTCAAAAGACTGGACGAGATTCAACCTTACCATTGGTCCAAGGCATATCAGGATAAATAACAGCCTCCTTGCGAATTATAGAAAGTGGCTTTATAATTGTAACTATATTAGTTTCAACTATATGGATGATGGAGGTTTAACATAATGAATATTGAGATATGGTCTGATTTTCTGTGTCCTTTCTGTTATATCGGCAAACGCCGCCTGGAGAATGTACTGGCACAGTTCCCTCACCGTGACGAAGTGAAGCTGCAATTCAAAAGCTTCGAGCTTGATCCGAACGCTGCATTGAACACAGGCAAAACCAATACGGAATATTTGGCTTCCAAATATAACATTAGCGTGGAGCAGGCCCAAGGCATGAATGCCCAAATGAATGCCAATGCTCGCACGGCAGGACTGGAATACAATATTGATGCCATGATCCCTACCAATTCTTTCTCCGCTCACCGATTGACACACTGGGCGGATACACAAGGCAAAGCGCTTGAACTGAGTGAACGGATATTCCAAGCTGTTTTCATTGAAGGTAAACACTCCGGTGACCCTGAAGTTTTAGTTCAGCTGGCAGAAGAAGTCGGCCTGGATCGTGATGCAGCTGTGTCAGTGCTGTCCAGTGATCAATTCACCGACAATGTCCGCGCTGACCAAGCGGAAGGCGAGCAACTGGGCATCCGTGGTGTACCGTTCTTCGTATTCGACCGCAAGTTCGCCGTATCGGGCGCTCAGCCTGACGAGGTGTTCCTGGATGCCATTCAAAAAGCATGGGACGAGCGTTCCCCGTTCACAATGGTTGAATCCAACACAACAGAAACAGATGGCAGCGGTGTCTGCACAGATGACGGCTGCGCAGTGCCACCATCCGATTCGAATAAATAACACAAAAGCAGCAGGATCAAGGAAAATTCCCGATCCTGCTGCTTTTTTTTATATACTACACACCACTCTAGCTCATTGTATATATTTGCGTTTGATGAACAGTTACTGTGGAGGGGACGGAATCGATTCTGAAGAAGCGGAGCGTTCGCCTTTGTCTCCAAATTTTATCCTCTGAAACGAGGAATCAAAAAAAATTTGGAGACAACAGCGATCGAAAGAACGATTCCGTAACCGGAACAACCACAAGCAGTTCATCAAACGCTTATGTTCAATTAGCGCCTACCCACTCAATCCCAAAACAGTTGATCCGGGTGTGGACCCGTCCGCTTATCTGAATCCAGTGCATCAATCAGCTTCAACTCACCCGGTGTCAATTCAAAGTCAAAGATGTTCGCATTCTCACGAATACGCTCCGGGGTAACCGACTTGGGAATCGTCACAATCTGGTTTTGAATGTCCCAACGCAGAATAATCTGTGCCGGTGTTTTCCCATATTTCTGGGCCAGCGCTTTGAGGGTGGACTCTTGGTTCAGCTTGCCTTTCATGATCGGGCTCCAAGCCTCCAGTTGAATTCCCTGCGCCCCGCAGAAATCCTGAAGTTCCTGCTGGATCAAACCCGGATGCAACTCTACCTGATTCACCGCAGGCACCGTTCCACCTTCATCTATGATATCTTGCAAATGATGTACTTGAAAGTTACTCACACCAATCGCACGAATGCTTCCTTCGCTATATAGACGTTCGAATGCTCTCCACGTCTCCTTGTACTGGTCTCTGCCGGGCCAGTGAATTAAATAAAGATCAATCACATTCAGTCCAAGTGCCTTCTGACTGGCTTCAAATGCTCTCAACGTTGAATCAAATCCCTGATCCTCGTTCCAGAGCTTGGTCGTCACAAACAGTTCGTTACGGGCAACACCACTGCTTGCAATAGCTTGTCCCACTTCTTCCTCATTGCCATAGATGGACGCGGTATCAATACTGCGATATCCGACCTCCAAAGCCGTCTCGACCGCCTGTTGTACTTCCTTACCTTTTGCTTTATATGTTCCAAATCCTAGCCATGGCATCGTTACTCCGTTGTTCAGAATCGTACAATCTGTAATATGTTTTGTCATTCTGTACCTCCCGTATGGAATTTTGCCTGCTCTTGTTCTATTAACCTTCTCACAGAATTTTAAGCGACCATTCGACATACTGTCGGAGTAGACCCATGGATCGAGAGTCGTGGTTTAAAAGACATGAAGAACCCGCAAAGCATTTGCTGCCCTGCGGGTTCTGATGTGACAGGAACGTTATAAATTCCCTTGACCGTGCTGACTCTGGATTGAATTCAATCTTCTCTTCTCCTCGATGAACATTTCCTCTGCCAACTCAACACCTTGCCCTCCGAGTGAAAGCTCTGCTTGTCGCATCGCCTGCTCCGTGTGTGCCAGACGACGTTCCGCCTGTACAATGGTCTGTGCCGTCGGATGAGACATGGCCTGAGATACAGCATAATGAAGCTTGTTCACCGCATTTTGCGCCTGAGATACGGTGGTATCGGCTTGCAAACTGGAATCATAACGCTTCGGCATGAGTATTCCTCCTTGGGATTATCATGTTCCTGTTACCCCTTTAGGATGGATAACACAAGCCTTCCTTATTCCTCTTTTGTGTTTTATTGTAACTTTAACCTGTCTTGCTGCGTTTATGAAGTACTTATCCCCAATCAGGAGGAATTTATTTGAAAAAATTTTTACTCACTCTCTGTATGTTGCCCTTGCTCATTTGGATACAAGGCTGCGCTCCTGCAACATACGAGATAACAGGTTATACGGGATCATACATTAACCCAGACATTCCAGTTCCAAGCAATGCCAAGCTTATTGAAGGCATGGCTTATTCCGATGATCCCAACCTTAAAAAAGGCGCTAAGTATGAATTGAAACATATTGGGGGTGAGCAGGGACTCTACCCGCCAACGGATTATTTTCAGAAGTTAGCGGATACCGGATGGGTGGAATTAGAGGAAGAACGACTGGGACATGTACATTTCCTGAAAAAGGGTAATACCGTCATTGCCATTGAAATTCGAGAAGATACCTTCCAAATTACTGAAATGATCAAAGATGCTATAGAGTAACACATCCTTTCACTGCTACCCAAGCGCAAAAAAAGGAGAGGCACATTGCCCCTCCTTGCAGATGTTTGAACCTTTTCGTTCACTCACCTTGTTATATCCTTTACTTGACGAACTTTGCGACTTTGGCGAGTACTTCTTCTTCTGTCGGAGCACTGATGTACCGACCGTTGATAAAGACAAATGCACGTTTCGCGCAAGGACCGCAATAGGATTTGCACCCAATCTTGATCTCCGTGTCTGGAGCCATTTTCTGTAGCTTGGGCACAATCGATTTCAGTCGGACATGATTACACTTTTCGCATACGCGGATATCGTTAGCCATGAGTTCCCCTTCTTAGTGGTCGCCGTGATTGCCTTGGGACGGATTCGTAATAACAAATCCCTCTTCCGGGAAGTAGAGATAGTCAATTTTAACACCGTTCAACAGAGGCTGGTCATTCGCGAGAATGACATCAATCTCTTTATCAGTAGATACAACCGTATCATTTTCTTTTGGTGTGTCGAGATCAAGCCCGTAGTGAGCATGGTCACCATGTGCATGTGTGATGACAACACGCAGTTTTTTTCCTTCGTTCTCCGGCTTGTCCAATTCAAGCTTCAATACTTTAGCAGCATTACGCGTAATTTTGCAGTTCATTCTCTTCATCTCCTATATTGTAATTGCTGGTTTCAACAATTTCAGCAGTCTTAAACTACAGCATCTATTGTAAAGAAAGTTACCGCTCTTCGCAATAACATTGATGCGAATTCAATGTTAAACCTATCCATTTGAGCACCAATTAAGAAGGTGCCCCATCCTGAAGCACGGGATATTTGCGTTCTGCACGGCTTACAAACCAGTTCATCAGAATCAAAGTGACCCCGATATCATCTATGGGCATAAACGGCATGACGTCAGGAAGCACCCAGTACAACAGCGCTGGAATAATAAACAACAGCTTTTCTCCCAAAGGAATCTGCGGAGCCCGGAGCAACCGGGGGAGCCTTTTGAAAACTTGTGTCCATCGTTTGAACGACAGCAGTCTTCTCCACTTCATTTGAATCCCTCCGTATAATCATATATGTCGCCGAAACGGCACATCCATCATTACCCGTTCGAAAACCATTCAGAACGAATGACGCAACATACGAATCAAAAAAATAAAAAGGAACGCCGCTCACAGCGTCCGTTCCTGTTATACGAATGATCTACCCTTAAGTTTCACACCTTCATAACCAGGCCTAACCGCATTACCCATTGGTTAACAGTTCAGCCAGCAACATGCCGACTTCAATACAGATATCGTCAAACTGTTCTACGGGAAGCGGATTAACCCCCAATCCGACTTCCACCGTGAAGCCTGGCTTACCAAAAGCTTGAATAAACCAGTCTTTGTATCCGGCATCACTGCCACCGAGCTTCACCGCCTTGTAGCCCGAAGCTTTGGCGAGTCTGCGCGACAACGGTGCACTCTCTCTGGGTTCCAGATCACGGTAGTTCCAATAGATTTCCTGACCCTGACTATGCAGAGACACGACCGCAGCGAATGCGTGTTGCTGCGTCCATTGTGCTAACGCCTGTGCCTCCGGTTCTGTCAAAGGTGCTGTTCCTGCATAATCCCGGGGACCAGGCGAAGTCACGCCCCTTCTCGCTGCTTCTTCATCCCAATGGGCGGGAAATTGATCATTCAGATCCACCCCTCTGATGTTGGCCTTCCAGTGGGTGAAATGTGATCTGCCGGCATTCCAGGCTAACAATTGCTGTGCATGCGGGTGTTGATTGACCACACCTTCCTGAACCAGTTCAACCCCGTCTGGATTAACCATCGGCACTGCCCAGAGGGTCGTCTCTTGCATCCAGCGTTCTGTGTGGTATTGATGCCATGTCCTATGTGCACGATACGCCTCGGCATACTCTTCGATAAACTTCATCAGAACCGCTGATGTCAGCCACTCATTAGCATGAACAGAAGCGTTAACATGGATATGTCTCGGCCCTTGCCCGATACGCAAATAAGGTAGTGACTTCCCCATCACACTCGTTCCAATGGACCCCGTCTCGATAAACGGGTATTGATTCTCCAGCTTGTCTATATCCTTGATTAATTCTCGATACCCATACTCTCCCTGAATCTTGACAATAGTTTTTCCATTGGAAGCGGGAATATGAATACAGCGACCAACCCAGTCAGCTATATTGGAAATTTCAGGATTGACCCGACGTAAGTCCTCTTCATCCAGACCAAATCTCCCTGCAATTTCCCCTACACTTTCTCCAGGCGGTACAGCGTATCTGCGACCTGTCCCGGGGACAATACGCAGCATCTGACCTGCCAGCAAGTAAGGTTGGGAGGCCGCTTCCGGGTTCAGTGCAGCAAGTAACTCCCTGGTCATATGGTGTGCTGACGCAATTCGCGGCAGCGTATCTCCCCGCTGAACGATAATCCACTGCAGTTCCATGTTGCTCTCCTTTCCACAGGAAAAGGCAGGTCTCCTGTCCGGTTCTCACCAATTTTGTGTCTGTAACATATGTATGCAGGTCGGGTTGTCCGTCATGTGACATGAATCATGTTCATCACCTGTTGATGCATATTCACGACAAAAAAATCCCGAAACTTCACAGTTCCGGGATAACTCACAACCAAAATCATTAATTAAAAGTCTGATTCATGCAGATTTTGCGTATAACTATGATAATTGCGTAACCTGCCAGACCACAGGGGTCTTGGAGATCTGCTCCCCCAACCATCGACGGGTGATATTCTGGAACATGCGCGGGTCGCCAGTGCAGAAAAATTGATGCACCGGGGTCTCATCCCCACTGGCCAGTTTTCGTTTATCATATAAAATCGTACTGATTTCCCGTGCCGTTTCATCTGCCGAACTGATTAGCTTCACTTCCCGTCCCATAACCTCCTGAATGGTGTCCATAAGGAAAGGATAGTGCGTACAACCCAGAATAAGACAATCGATTGGCTGTTGTTTGATCTCACCCAATGATTGCTTCACCGTATGTGTCGTGTGCTCGGAACGAAATTCACCTTGCTCCACCAACGGCACGAGCGCCGGACAAGCCTGACTGACCACATCGATATAGGGGGACAACTGCTTGAGCGCCGATGTATAAGCCCCGCTTCCAATGGTACCCACAGTACCAATCACACCAATGCGTCCTGTACGTGTCGCTGTGATTGCCGCCCGCGCTCCCGGATGTATAACACCAATGACAGGCACATTCACCTTGGCACGGATATACTCCAGCGCAGCTGCTGTCGCTGTGTTACAGGCGATAACGATAACCTTCGGATCGAATTGGATCAAGAAATCAACGATTTGTTCCGTAAATTGTTTCACTTGTTCGGACGAACGGGGTCCGTACGGTGTCCGGGCAGTATCCCCAAAATAAATGATCTTTTCCCGCGGGAGCTGACGCATCACTTCCTTGGCGACGGTCAATCCCCCCACACCGGAGTCTAATATAGCGATTGCTTGCTGCACGAACACACCGCTTCCTTCTTCATTGAATTGGTTCTAATAATGATTGTTTCCCAAAGCTTTCTTCCTACCGTATGAACGTTACGGCAAAAAGGTACCTACATCTTACCCGATTTTATAACAGGGTTCAAATAAAATCCCCCGTGCTGTGTCATCACCGTGTGGACACACAACAAAGCAGGCTCTCCTCTATACCCGAGGAAAGCCTGCTTATCCCAAGCTTTGCTTAGTTGTCGTCCTTGGACTCATCCGCAGGAAGCGTCGCTGCAATGTCGATTCCGGACTCATCTGCTGCTTTGTCCGTATCGGGTTCTGTGATGACTGCCGATATGCGAATTTCCTTGCCTTCAGCGCAGTTACGCCAGGATTGAATATCCTGAATCACTACATCTGCAGTCTCTTTGACCTTGGATACGATCTGTGAACTTTGTTCTCCAACCTTGCCAGCGAGTTCCTGGCCTTTCTCCGATACCTGACGAGCACCTTCCGTAATGTCCTGACGAAGTTCGCGTCCTGATTTCGGCGCCAGCAACAATGCTGTTACAGAACCTACTACGGAGCCGATTAGAGCTCCCCACAACAAACTTTTGTTAGAATCCTTCACGTCACATCTCTCCCTTTACTTTCGTTTAAGTACCGGATCAGAAGCAACGGCCTGTCGCTCACCCATCCGGGCGAATGCCCACTCTGTTGATGCATTATAAGCAGCACAGGCTTGACTTGACACTCCAGATTTCAAAAAATAATCTAAACGTCCTCTTTTCACCGTTATCTTCGCTTAATCAGGTCTGACGAGCGGGCTCCAGATCAGCCGCCGCATGCTCATCCCCCGGGTCCAAATCAATGACATATCGCCCTGGTGCGATCAGTGCCGCCTGATGCTCACAACGCCAGCGACGTCCGCCGGAAGAACCCAACGTCTGTCCATCCTGCAGAACATCCCCCTGATCAAATATGTAATACGCCGCACCCAGTAAGGTTTGGGCGACCGTATCCGGATCAAGACCGACGAAGTGACACTGTACATCAGGCACCCCCAGTGCCGACAATCCTACCGTATCCATGACCAACTCGCGCTGTTCTTCCGTACCTCCAGCCTGATACATCCGAACGTTCATGGCCGCATACAGATGTTCCTCACGTTCCTGAGCTTGCGTATATGCTTCCGGTTCAACCAGCTTATCACTGCCGTACCAATACAGCGCATCACAGGTCAAGCTTTCCATGATTGCCAGTACAGTCTTCTGGAACAGCTTCAGACGCTGTTTGCGAGGCATGGCTGCGGTGAACATGTCATGTAATCGGATGGAGTGCCGCACAGCTTCTACAACTTGTCCTGCTTCAGGCCAATGCCATGCTTGCTGCAAAGCTCCGCCAAAACGTGCACGATCCACAATCTCATTGACAGGAAGCATGCAGGTCTGGGCAGGGATATCCCCTTCCTGAAAGGATACCTTGTGGTCCAGATGATAGAAGACCAGCATCTCATGCGCTTGCTCTCCATCCCCTTGTTTCACATCCAGCCGGACTTGTCCTGTGTGACGAATCAGAGCTTCCTGCAATCGCAGGCGATCCACCTCCGGACGTTCCCGGAACAAGAGTTCAACCATATATACCGGATGGAATCCAGAAGGTATTTCATTTGTATCTTTGCTTTCAGTATTTACTTCATTGAATTCTTTTGATTCATTCGTCATGCGATTTCCCTCATTCCTTACGCTGTCCCTCGACTTGTGCCGCATTGAAAGGACCAAGTTCTTTTTCCACGTAGTCGCTAACCTGAATGGCAAAATGTTCAAGTACGCCTGGCAACTCTACGCTAAGCGGATGGAGCTCAGACCGCTCCCAACTATAATAATCCTGCACCAACGGCTTACGTAACGTAACAAGCTGACGCAATATCTCATAGGTATCCTTGTCAAAAACCTTTTCTTCATAATTAATCTGAATAATATCATCATAGCTGCTCGCATCTCTCATGATGAAGCCATCTATCAGATAACTTCCCACATCGGTAACAATCTCGATCGCCAGGTGAAGACAACGTTCCTGTACCATCCCCAGCATGAGACTGCCATCCCAGGCCTGGGCTGCCCGGAGAAGTCCTTCGGCTACCTCCGGTACAGCAGCTAGCCGGCGGGCAATCTGTTCTCTGTTCACATAATACATTCGTTCACTTCCGTTCAGTGAGTTATCGGTTCCGTTTCCCTCTTCGCTTAAGCCAGAATATCATCACAGGACAAGCGATTAGAAACACAACAAAAATATATAGAAATTCCATAACGTCTCTTAAATCGCTCATGCAGAGTCCCCTTTATTTCAAAGTCGTGTGAATGACAGATCAGATTTCATAGTCCACTGCGATCGACTGTTCTCTGACTTCGTTCATGTACTTGATTACTTCCTGATGAAGCGGGTGAACCTGATACGCCTGAAGGTCCTCCAGTGAAGCAAATTCTGCGGTGAGTGAAATGTCGAATGATCTGTCCGAGCGAAGCACATCAATCCCGATTTCAAGTGAAACTAGGACATCAATTTTGCCCTCCAGATTGCGAAGCACCTGGGCAGCGGCTTCAATACTTTCTGCTGAGCGATCTTTCATTTTGAACAGGACAATATGTTTTATCATCTGGGCAAGCACCTCGTTTGGTATAATAGTAGAAATGAATGAATTTTCATGTATCCAAAATATATCATAACGTTCTCTATTACGAAAGGACACTTGGAAACGTTCTCTGGATAAGAAAAACTAATCCGAACCGTTTTCTTTCGATTCGGATTTCTTTTGAGATCCATCCTCCGTCTGTTTGGGGGAGCCATCCTGCAGAGTTTGTCCTGTTTCACCCTGCTGCTTGATGTTGTCCGGGGTTGGCTGCGGTTTGGACCATTCACGATTCATCAGATACTCCTGATCTTCCTGTTTCTTCAACACTGCAATGGCCTGTCTGAGCTTTGCAGGCAATGGAAGACCGATTTTGGCATAATTTTCAGTAATCGAGATCAGTTCATTCACCAGGTAGAAATAAATAGCTCCACCCTTGATAATATCGGTTCCCATGAGCAGGTCAATTCGGTGGGCAAGCAAGACAACGGTCAGCATGAGCCCTTTGCGAGCAATCCCCCAGAATCCAATGTTGCTATTCAACCCGGTACCCGTTCTTACCGCCGCTGCCAAACCTGTGATATAATCCACAGCCATCGCGACCGCGAGCAGGCTCAGCAACTGATCCCATCCACCAAAAGCAAACGTAACAAACGCTCCCGAGATGGCAGCAAAGGTATTCACAGATAGATTCATGTTCCTCACCTCTCCCTTACACTTGAGTACCCTACAATATATGTAAGAGTAAGAGATTTGACAGGTCACATGTCATGCTGAACTTGCGGATTTATCATTTCAGATTTGTGCACATCCTTTTTTCAAGCCGATGAAGAAAAGAGGATGTTTTTGGGGAAATCAGGGAAATAAACCGCATCATATCAACAAAAATTAGATAAAAGTCCTTTGGACCTATAAATGAGTAATTAGAACTATATTATTTTTATTACTGTTCAATTTGTCCTCTCATTTTTAGTGAAACATTGTAATCTAGGAATATACTAGGATGTCAATTGCGCGTGGTCTAGTTCGTAGTTCCCTCTTTATCGTGAATTGACGCATTGACGCATTTGTAACCAGTAAACCCGGCACTTGAAAGTACCCCGTTGTTTATTGTAGTATTTGGTTAAAAAAAATCGGAGGAAATATGCCTAATCAACCAGAACAACATTCCATCCAGGCGTGGTCTCTGATCAACCGTAAATACTTGGGAAAAGGCGTCCGTGTTAAACGATTCCGAAAACCGACACGCTGTCAAATCCGCAACCGTGTTCTTCTTGCCGTACTGATGGCCAATGATATCAAGTTGTCCCAGCTCGCTGAAGACCTCTCCATCTCTTCACGCAGTGTCAGTGCGTGGGTGTATGAAGGACGGATACCCGGCAGTACCAATTTGGACAAGACATGCCAATTACTCGGCTACCCGCGCCACATTCTCTTTAATGAGGAAGTTGTCCGCAATAGCCCTGTCATATGTCAACCCGAGTCATCTCGCTTCATGAAGCGTACGGTGACCCGTTCTCCGGTTAGTAACCGTATTCTGACAGGCTTGTGTATGGTCCATGATTTGTCGGTGACAGATGTCAGCCACTGGATCGGGGTTCATCCCGGCACTTTCCGCAAATGGCTGCATCAGGGAACGCTGCCTTCTGCTGCGTTTCAGGAACAAGCGGAGCAATTTTTCCGCATCCCGAAAACTATTTTGTTCGCAGATGTCATCTTGAAAGATCGTCGCAACAGCTAAATGAGCGAACAGCCAAAGGGCTCTGATCTCCTCTTAGGAGGCCAGAGCCTTTTTAAAACGAAACCATATCCCCTTCTCTCCCGACCTTGAAGCAGTCTCCTGGCTCTTCCGTCAGTAATGTCAGGTAGATCCCCCTTCTTCGCCTTTTGCTTCCAAAGAGAGCCATCACAGCCCTCTACAAGCTAAGTTTATGCATTTCGTCATGACCGATCTCTCTAAAAGACCACCCTTACCTCGTATTTAACACTTCATTGATATATTTCAATCCGGTATATCGAGGACGAAGCGTATGCGCTGTGGTGAATGCATGCTCCACCATCTCAGGGGTTACACCCAGTTGTTCAGTAGATATAGGTCCGCCTACTTGCTCCAACCATGTGGTGAGCTGAGTAGACTCTGGCAAATGGTCATATATGCCAAACACCGGTTCAACCGATGACTGTGCGAGTTCTTTATATTTTACAGTAAGCAATGCACAAGCTACGCCAACTTTGGCACCATGCAGAACCGGTCTCTCTCCCGCTTGCATCAGGTCCATCTCCCAGATATGAGACAGGTGGTGTTCTCCTCCAGACGCCGGACGGGAATGGTCAATGATCAGCATGGAGATGCCGGATACAATTAACGCGTCCATTAATACAGCCACCCCTTCAGCTCGTCCCTCCGCAATAGCTTGTACATGATCTATACAGGTGTTCAGCGCTTCTTCTGTCATCCGATATGCGACCGGACAGAACGGTTCTCCGCCCAGTTCACGAGAAACGATCCAGTCTGCAAGGGAAGTATATTTACCAAGCATATCTCCGAATCCGGCAGCAGTCATCACTTGGGGGGCTTGCTCCAGAATATCCATATCGGCAAAGATAGCCTCAGGGGGTACAGCCTGAAATGTTTGTTTGACTCCGCTTACAATTAAGGGTGCACCTGCAGAGGTAAACCCATCTACAGAAGCCGCTGTCGGTATGGACAGAAATGGCTTGTTCATTTTGGAACAAACAAATCGCACCAGATCATGGATGGTACCAGAACCCACGGCGACGATTGCCTGACTTTCCAGGTTCACACCCAACATGACCTGTACAATAGCGGCTTCGTCAGCAACAATATCACCCGTACGATTCTCCGGTAGAGCGATCTCATCCACATGAATTCCCGCTTCCCGTATACTGCTCAGGACATCAGATCCAGCGGCCCGAAACGTATGTCGATCATAAACAACCGTCACCTGATGGTATCCTCGCTCAGACAAATAACCCGGTAACTTCTGAATGGCCCCAGCTTCCAGATGAATCAGCATATCCACAACTCGGTGTTGATGACCGCAAGCGCACTGCTGTGCTTCCTCATTCCACGCTGTAATTCGTTCGTTCATATTCATTCGCTCTTACCCTCCCATATGAGATATCATGCATAATTACCTGGTTAAAACCACAAAATGAAAAAAGGAAATATAATGTGATGATTTTCCTGATCACACTTTACTGCCTGTACCCAACATTTGCAAATCCATATCTCACATTTCCAAGTAGGTGAATCGATGAAATTTACCAAAGAATTAGGAATTTCGCTCGGATTTCTCGCCGGGACCACCTTTGGCAGTGGTATCGCTTTTCTGTTTCGTCTCCAGTCGTTTGAAGTTGTTGCCAGTGTTACGTTATTCGGTATTGCAGGAGCAATTGCCGGGATCATCATGGCAGTCATTCTGCGCCAGCGGCAGCATTAAAATGCCAGCAGCAACATGCCGGATTCACACTATTTATCCAAAAAATAAAGAAAGGTTCGTGAATTGCCCTAGAGCAACTCACGAACCTTTCTTTGGTTAGATGCGGTCGAGAGGACTCGAACCTCCACGGGGGGTTAGCCCACACGGACCTGAACCGTGCGCGTCTGCCAATTCCGCCACGACCGCATAATATGTATCTCCTCATCCATCGATGAAAAGCGTCCCGGTGAAGCAATACCTTGTTTTACCGTAATTCAGAGTATACATGGTTCAAAATTAAAATGCAACTTCTTTTTTTATTGCATTCACAAAAAGGACATATGTCCTTTTTTATCAAATTCAAACATCCTATCGTAGCATTAAGCAAATAAACCACCCATACAACTGAAAAAAATGAAGGAGCGATCCACTTTGAAAACTGCCAATCTTTGCTTTATCGGTGCCGGGTTTCATGCATCCACGAATATATATCCTTCTGTTGTTGAAGCCGGAGCGCAGATTCAGGCCATTGCCACTCACAGTACCGAACGCTCTGAAGCTGCTCTGCTGCGATTTGGCAGTAACGGAAAAGCGTATAACAACGCTCAGCTTATGTTACAGCAGGAAACCTGTGACGGAGTCGTTGTCGTCGCCCAGCCTGTAGATCAGACCACTCTTGTCCTTGAATGTATTCGGGCCGGCAAGCATGTATACGTGGATAAACCGCTCGGATGGAACGCAGCCGAAGCCGCCACTGTAGCAGAAGCTGGCGAACAGGCTGGCGTCGTTGTCATGGTCGGTTTCATGAAACGTTATGCCCCCGTATATATGAAGCTCAAGGAACTCATTGATGGTGGTTCGCTAGGTAAAGTGCGTTCATTCCAGATGAAGTTCGCTGTAGACAGTACCCCATTTTGCAAGGATGAGGAACAGTTCATGAAGCTAGCTGCCATTCATATGGTTGATCTGATGCGTTTCCTGTTCGGAGAAGCTGTACAGGTTACAGGCACAACCGTGAAGGATGGGGAACATATTAACCAGAGCATTTCCCTGGTATTTGAGAATAACGTCGTGGGCAGTGCGTATTTCACCGGTATGAATGCATGGTCACGAGAAAGCGAAAGTGTACTCGTGACCTTCGATAACGGATTTGCGTCTGCTGAAGAAATCAATACACTCACTGTTCATCAAACCCGAAGCTCAACCAGCCTTCCCTGGAAATCTCTTGAGGAGCAAGATAGCGTGTATACCCCTTCCGGATCTCCCATGTCTGGAGCTTATCGTGACCTTTATCTGCGGGGTTTCGTTGGCGAAATGGCTCATTTCATCGAATGCTGCCAAAATCAGGCCGTTCCACATTCCAGCGCCAAAGATAATATTGGAACGATGGCTCTATGCGACTTGATTCTATCGTCACTGGAGTAACGTAAATACGTTCATCATCCTATTATACATCCAGAGAAGAGGAATAATCATATGTTGGACACTGGCTTACTCATCATTCGTTTCGTGATTGGTTTCATTATGATCGGACATGCATGCAAAAAACTGTTTGGCTGGTTTGGTGCCGGGGCTTATTCTCTCGATGCCCTGCTATAAGTTAAAGTTTGATCATTCCGAACCTCGATGTTTCGCAAAACGAAACCGGGGCTCTTTTTTGACATCACCGCATCTACCTACCATAGGATTAGGGTTTATAATCTGAATAATAAGTGATATGCTCTTTCATGAACTATACGTACTCCCTGTGATATAACCACCCCAATGGATACCATAGACAATCACCGTAAAATGGAGGTGCACTTAAGATGAGAAAGGACGCAACCAGGGCGTGTCCCGCGCCATACGGCTGTTCCGTGGAAGTTACACTTAGTGTGATCGGAGGCAAATGGAAAGGCGCCATTTTGTATCATTTATTCTCTGGTCCTTTGAGATTTAACGAGATCCGCAAACTGTTTCCTGACATCACCCAGCGTATGCTCACGCTGCAGCTTCGAGAGTTGGAAGGTAGCGGAATTGTTCATCGTGAAATATACCCCCAGATCCCACCTAAAGTGGAGTATTCCCTCACCCCATTTGGCGAAACGCTGCGGCCGATCATCTTCAGCATGCGAGATTGGGGAGAAACGTATACGAATGAGGTTCTGGCCAGATCCTCACTTGAGGGTTAAAAGACAAAAGAAGCTGTCCCTTGTTCCTAGGGATCAGCTTCTTTGCTTATTTGATAACCGTCTGGATCGTAACTGTACGGTTACGTCCCTCTTCCTTCGCTTGATACAGTGCATTATCCGCCAAGTGAAACAATTCCGTTGCCGTTGTGGAATGCAATGGATACTCAGCGATTCCTGCCGATATGGTAATGGAACGATCTATAGGCAGTACACTTTCTTCAACCGAGATTCGGATACGTTCAGCAGTCTCAAAAGCCACGTTGGACTTCGAATTTCGTAACAGAATAACGAATTCCTCTCCACCAAACCGGGCGCAGACATCTTCTGGCCGAACCGACAATTGAATAATATTGGCAATGTGCTTCAGCACTTCGTCCCCTGCATGATGCCCGAATGTATCATTGATGGACTTGAAGCGGTCAATATCCAGTACAATAATGGAGAATGGAGCTTGCTCCTGAATCCATTCCTGAATCACTTCCTCGAAGGTTCTGCGATTGTTCATCCCGGTTAATACATCTGTTCTGGCATCATAGGCAAGCTGGTCCTTTTGTTTCCTAAAGTTCGCAATCGCGCCAACAACCGTTCGTGTGAGAAGGTCCGCCTCTCTGTTCCAGTGAGGCTTCATCACGGGTAGCTCCACTTGTCCCTTGTCGACCTGATTTACTAAATCGGCCAACAGAACAAAGGGACTTGCCAGCTTGCGTGCAACCCGAACCACAATAAGGGTCAGAATCAGGAAAGGCACTGAAGTGTACAGCAACAACATACGGATATGATGATTTAACTGATCGTACACCGTTTGGGTTGGAGACACGATTACAACCCCCCAGTCTGTTGATGGGACTTTGTAATAACCCGCAAGTGAATCCACACCTGCCAGGTTTTTGTATTGTTCTTTACCGTTTTCGTTTGCTAGCAGCTTTTGCACCACTTCATTTTCACTGACATTTTCACCAATTCGGTTGGTGTTTGGGTGAAATAACAAAGTGCCCTTCTTATCCACAATAAAAAAGTAGGAACCATTGCTTGTCTTGAGCTGACTGCCAAAAGAAAGACTCAATATATTATTTTCCTGCAAAAAGATATTTCCACCAATCGTTCCTTGGTACGTCCCTGCTGAATCAAAGATCGGTTCACTGATAAATACAATTCTGCGCTTCGTTCTCGTTGTCTGATACGCTTCGGAGATATACGAAGCCCTCAATTTAACCGCTTCTTTTGCAGCATTGGAACTAACATGGTGACCTACACTAGCCTGTGAGTAAGGTGAGGTAGACCTGACTACTCCCGCTGTATCTACCAAAGCAACGGAGTTAAAAAAATTACTGCTATTGCGAACCAAATCCAATGTAGAGTTCAATTCATTTATATTGGAGTGATCCATATCCGGGAAATATTTGGCTGCATATTTCAAGCTCTCCTGCATGGAATAAAAAAGCAAATCCAGGGTTTGACTCATTTGCACAGCGCTTGCATAGTTTAGCGACAGGGTGTTATCAATGAGTGATTGTTTCTGAGATGTATAAGATGAGATGACCATGATGGTCAATGTCATTAAAACTGAAATGGTGACCAACCCGCCAAGCAAGGCCGTAAGGCTAATCTTCTTGATATTTTTTACTTTTTTTCGTAATCTGGATATCCTGTTCGGTGCAATCATTTTATTACTTCCCCCGGATTTTCATGAAAAAACATATTCCCTCCATCTTATACGAAAGTTGTTAAGTTCAAATAAAGAGTTTGATAAATCTTAACAATTACATCGTAAGATTGACGATTTAATGACATTTTACTTTTCCTGGCAGAATTATTGTTCAGGATCAACCTGAATCGACAATGATATATCCTTCTTCTGGCTCCTGTTCAACAAACCCCGCCATGTGACGAAGCTGAAAATCAATCGGATGATGACTGCCCATCAAAATACGATTTTGGACCTCATCTGCAGTTTCTGCAGGCAATGCGAATGCACGTGTATAGGCAAACCGTCCCTGAAGTGTGGTATAGATCGCATTGACAAGCCGATCATTGCCCGCACGTCCGAACACATTAAGGATCACAGCTCCATCCGAGTCCAGCTTGTCCTTGACTATGGCAAAAAAATCACTGGATATAAACTGCTCAGGTGTCCCCGTTGCCGTAAACGCATCAATAATAATATAATCATATGTCCCAGCGGGTTCATGCCCTAATAATTCACGACCATCCCCAATGAGCACAGGGCTCCCATCATATCCAAAAAAGGTTCGGCTCAACTCCGCGACCTCTGCGTCCAGCTCAGCCACCTTTACCTGACGATCGGACAAGCAGGTTGGCAACGTGCCAATACCATGTCCCACCACAAACACTTTATCAAATGCAGGGTCATTTCGTTCCATTAGATGCACGATCGCTCGGGGATACTCCAACACCATCCGGGCAGGCTCATCCAGATCCATGGCTCCCTGCACAGCTGCGTTGGAGAATTCTAATACACGAAACCGTCCCTTTTCTCCATAAAGCCTTTTTGTATCATATACCGTCAGCTCATGCTGTTCACTTTTATTTCGATACAGAACTCTCACTAACCCTTCTCCCTTCGTACGCTTACACCTATTCGACATATATCTTCATTCTATTACACGGGATGACAACATACCACCCTATACTTGAATGATCATAGTAGAACAAAAAAACCGTTTCCGATCATACGGAAACGGCCTTTCTTATGAACCTTTCAACATTGTTAAGAACCTATGGCCTCATGCAGAGCCTGAACATATTCCACACCCAGATTGGAGAGAGAAGTACTCTTGTGACTTATCCAGCCTACATTAATGGATTCCTCACATTCGAGCGGAACAGGGATAATCTCGTTTCCGTTCAGATCGGCGCTAAGCACTCCCGTAGAGATGGTATAACCATTCAAACCAATCAACAGATTAAACAACGTTGCGCGGTCATTGACCTGGATGCTTTTCGGATGAGATAACGTACTCAGGATTTCTTCGGAAAAATGAAAGGAATTGTATTCTCCCTGGTCAAAAGACAGGTACGGATAATCCTGCAATTGCTCGATTGCAACTGATTCCTGCTTCGCCAGCGGATTCTTCACACTGATAAAAATATGAGGCTTGGCTGTGAACAGACTTGTGAAAATCAAGCCCGCATCTTTTAATAATTTGTTAATTACTTTGGCATTGAACTCGTTCAAATACAGGATGCCAATTTCACTACGCATGCTTTTCACGTCCTGAATAATCTCGTAGGTCTTCGTCTCCCGGAGGGCCAACTCGTATTCATCCTGACCATACTGCTGTACCAGACGAACAAAGGCATTCACTGCAAACGCATAATGCTGCGTCGATACGGAGAAATGCTGCGGCGATGGTTTGGCGTTCAGATACCGATTCTCCAGCAGTTCGGCTTGCTCCACCACCTGCCGTGCATAACTCAGGAACTCCACGCCTTCTTTGGACAGCGATATGCCCTTATTGGTACGTTCAAAGATGGTAATGCGCAGCTCCTGCTCCAGATCCCGAATAGCATTCGACAGACTGGGCTGAGAGATAAACAGCCGCTTGGCCGCTTCATTCATCGAGCCACGTGTGGCAACTTCAATCACATATTTTAATTGCTGTAAGGTCAAGGTTGAACTCCTCTTTTCGATATCATTGTACCTATTATATACCAAAAGAGGCTCAGACCTTAAGCCATACTCGCAGTAGGTCTCACTACCATCTCATTCACGTCCACCTCTGCCGGCTGGTTGATGGCGTATAGGATACTTTGCGCAATTGCCGAGGCAGGAATGGAGATGCTGCGATACTCTTTCATCAAATCCCTCGCTTCTTCATCGGAGATTGTATCCGCCAGTTCCGATTCGGTCACACCAGGAGAAACGAGTGTTACCCGGATATCTCCACCCACTTCCTGACGAAGACCTTCCGAAATTGCACGGACTGCATATTTCGTTGCACAGTACACCGCGGCTGTTGGTGATACAACATAGGCACCGATCGAGGCGATATTGATAAATTGGCCGAAACCCTGCTGTTTCATGATGGGAAGACCAGCAGCAATACCGTGAAGCACACCACGAATATTGACATCAATCATGCAGTTCCATTCGTCAATCTTTAGTGCTCCGAGAGGGGATAGGGGCATGACCCCTGCGTTATTTAAAACGACATCCAGGCGACCAAAGCGGGTAAGCGCCAAATCCACTATGGTTTGCATCTCTTCCAGCTGTGTAACATCAAGTGTATGATACTCGACCGATCCGCCTTCCGAGCGGATAGAGGAGGCCAGTGCCTCCAAACGTTCCACACGTCTTGCCCCAATGACAACATGCGCACCGTTCTGTGCGAGCAAACGTGCCGTTGCCTTCCCAATTCCGCTGCTTGCCCCGGTAATCACAACAACTTTCCCTTTTACATTGGACATATTAATCCACTCCTTCTCATTGGTTATTGGCATTCTCTCGATATAAAACCATGCCAGCATGATACAAAATATCTTCTCTAAAGTCTCCGTCTGCTGTAAAACCCGTATCATCCACGTATTCAATATGTTCTCCCTGTATGACGTAGCATCCCTTATACGCACTTTGTCGATTGCCCCTCGATTCGTCATATCGACCATTAGGGAGAAGTTCATGCCGGATGTACCCATCCTTCGTGACCCACATTCCTACATATGGTTGTTTTTGTTCTTCTTTACTTCCCATGTGATCAAGTCCCATCGCTCCAGCCTCCCTTCTATTATTCAAAAGTTCCTCTTGTTCATCTTCATTATGAAGGGGATTAGTGACTGCCCGATAGAAAAATCCAACAGCATTCTTGCCTATATCTCCAGGAAATTCTAAAATAATAGCAATAGCTTTTCACAGGAGGGCTGCACTTCATGCTTTTAAAAACAACGAAAATGGATCATGAAATTATAGAGCAACAGCAAAAGTTGGCTTCTCTAATCCGACGATTCACCCCTATTGATGGAATCCATGCGACGGCAATTCCTTCGCTTGCCTTAATCCGCGCCTCAGAGATCTCACAACCCATATTTTCTGTTCATCAGCCTGCCCTCTGTATTGTCGCCCAAGGGTCCAAATTGGTTATACTGGGACGGGAGAGCTATACCTACGACCTATCTCAATATTTAGTAGCTTCTGTAAACTTGCCCATCTCAGGGCAGGTTGTGCAAGCAACAAATGAAAATCCCTATCTATGCATGCGACTGGATTTTGATCCGGGGCAGATCTTCGATCTGATTCGTGATACACCTTGTGCACCACCCAAACCTGACAATTCAACAAGCCGTGGATTGTTTGTTAGTTCAACCAAGCTCCCACTACTTGAAGTCGTATTTCGATTGGTTGGATTGCTGGACACACCCAAGGACATTCCTGTCCTTGCTCCACTATTCATCCGCGAGATTCTATATCGCATTATTCAGGATGAACATGGACATTCTGTTATGCAGTTTGCGGTTCAAAATAGTCATGCACAGCACATCGCTGAAGTCATCGAAGTCATTCAATCCGAATACGCTAAACCACTTCGAATTGAACAACTTGCCGCAATGATCAACATGAGTTCCTCCTCCTTGCATCATCATTTCAAAGCCATCACTGCCATGAGTCCATTGCAATTCCAGAAACAGATCCGGCTGCAGGAAGCCCGGCGAATGCTGCTTTCAGGTTCAACCGATGCCGCCGATGCCGCGTTTCAAGTTGGCTATGAGAGCCCTTCCCAATTCAGTCGGGAGTATGCCCGGATGTACGGTCTCCCCCCAAAAAGCGATATCAAACGCCTTCGCCATACACTCGAAATTGAACACTAAAAAATAAAGACCCACGCCATTATGACGTGGGTTTTCGAATTCCAAATGGAGAGCATGACCATCAGGAGAATATATTCTTTTTTTCAAATACAGACATTTGGTTCTCACCGGTAATAGGGTATCCATCAGGAAACATACTTCGTTTATGCAACTTCTCGTCGATAAAATCAACCACCTGCTGTAACGAAGCAATCTGCGCTTCAACTTTCTTCCGATAATTCACCAGCATCTCCCGCTCCTCCGGGAAATCTGCCAGATCCGAATCCATGGACATCTGTAGATAAGGCTTCATTTCCCCCAGAGACATCCCTGTTTTTTTCAGGCAAGTGATCAACTTCATCGTGTGAATATCCTCCCGGCGGTATACCCGATGACGATTGACCTTGCGTTCAGCTCGGGGAAGAAGTCCAATTTTCTCATAATAACGAATTGTATCTTCCGATAACCCGGCCTGTTCTGATGTTTCTTTAACATGGAGGCGTGACCACATTCAGTCACGTCTTTTTGTCGTTTGTCCTTCATATTATCCAGGCCCTGATTCATAGGTGTAAACATAACGAAACAATATCGTGTGTGACATGCTACTGAATCTGGAGGGATCACTTAATGACCAAAGGACAGCAACCAAACGAAAAGCCATTTATCATCCCGCAACCCATTCGCAGTGATGGCGCCGGAGGACCTGATCTGGGACCCAGAGACGTTATGAGAGATAGACAGAACCCCGATATGCTGGTACCTCCCGCAACCGATAACGGCTTATTGCCTAATCTGAGAATGTCTTTTTCCGATACCCATATGCAATTGAACCACGGCGGGTGGTCTCGTGAAATCACCGTACGTGATCTCCCTGTTGCCACTACATTGGCTGGTGTGAACATGAGTCTGACACCCGGAGGTATACGGGAACTGCACTGGCACCAGCAATCCGAATGGGCCTATATGATCTGGGGAACCGCAAGAATCACTTCGGTAGATCAGAACGGACGTAATTTCATTGCGGATGTCGGACCGGGAGATCTCTGGTTTTTTCCCAAGGGTCTGCCCCATTCCATTCAGGGACTGGAGGATGGTTGTGAATTTCTGCTCGTGTTTGATGATGGCTCCTTCTCCGATCTGAATACGTTATCCATATCCGATTGGTTTGCCCATACACCACCAGAGGTATTGTCTGTCAATTTCGGTGTGCCCGAATCTGCATTTCTATCAATGCCGAAGGAACAAGTTTACATTTTCCAAGATACCGTTCCGGGTTCCATCGAAAGCCAGGAAGTTCAGTCGCCATACGGCACCGTTCCTCTTACATTCAAACACCGATTGCTGGCCCAGGAACCGCTAATTACACCCGGCGGAAGCGTCCGGATTGTAGACTCCACCAACTTCCCCATCTCGACTACTGTTGCAGCCGCACTTGTTGAGATCCGACCTGGTGCTATGCGTGAACTGCACTGGCATCCCAATGCAGATGAATGGCAATACTATCTGACAGGACAAGGAAGAATGACCGTCTTCGGAGGCAATGGCATTGCTCGCACATTTGATTATCGGGCTGGAGATGTGGGATATGTACCCGTGGCATTGGGACACTATATACAGAATACCGGTACGGATACATTATGGTTCCTGGAGATATTCCGGAGTGATCGCTTTGAGGATGTGTCATTGAATCAGTGGATGGCTTTAACGCCTCGGGATCTAGTCCGTGATAATCTGAATGCACCCCCTGAGCTGTTAGATGCCTTGCGTAAAGTAAAATGGCCTGTCGTTTAATTTAGTATGCACCTATATCATATGCACTGAAATGGGGTAATTGTAATATAATCCCACTATACAAGGAGGAATATGAAGATGAGAGCCGTTACGTTCCAGGGAATCAAGGATATTCAAGTCAAAGAGGTTGAGGATCCCAAACTGCAACAGAAGGATGACATTATCGTTCGTATTACTTCCACAGCCATATGCGGATCTGATTTGCACATTTATCAGGGAGCCTTGCCTGCTGCCAAAGATTACGTTATCGGCCATGAACCGATGGGCATTGTAGAAGAAGTTGGTCCGGAAGTGACACGTGTGAAGAAGGGGGACCGTGTGGTCCTGCCTTTTAATATCGCTTGTGGCGAATGCTTCTATTGCAATCATGACATGGAGAGCCAATGCGATAATTCCAATGGCAACCCGGATATTCATACAGGTGGTTATTTTGGATTCACCGAACGCTACGGAAGCCACCCCGGAGGTCAGGCAGAATTATTACGTGTCCCCTACGGGAACTTCACCCCGTTTGTGATTCCGGAATCCTGCGAATTGGAAGATGAAGCTTTATTGTTCCTGTCCGATGTTCTCCCAACCGCTTACTGGAGTGTCGAGAATGCAGGAGTCAAATCGGGAGATACAGTTACTGTACTCGGTAGTGGACCCATTGGGCTGATGACGCAGAAGTTCGCCTGGATGAAAGGTGCCAAACGGGTTATTGCTGTGGATCGACTACCCTATCGACTGGAGAAAGCCAAACGCTTGAATGATGCAGAGATCTATAATTTTGAAGATTACGACGATATGGGCGAGCACATTCGTGAGAATACACAAGGCGGGACCGACGTTGTGATCGACTGTGTGGGTATGGATGGCAAAAAGAACATGCTGGAAGAAATCGGGCAGAAGCTAAAACTTCATGGCGGCTCCCTAAGCGCGATCGAAATTGGCATGAAAGCTATCCGCAAATTCGGTACCCTTCAATTGACCGGTGTGTATGGTTCAGCCTACAATATGTTTCCGTTAGGGAATCTGTTTGAACGCAACATTAATCTCAAAATGGGACAAGCTCCTGTTATACATTACATGCCTGAGTTGTTCCGCAAGATCACTGCTGGTGAATTTGATCCAACCGAGATCATCTCCCATCGAATTTCGCTGGAGAATGCAAGCGATGCGTACCGCATTTTCAACGATCATGAAGACGAATGCACCAAAGTTATACTCAAACCCTGAGCCGACATCTCGGTTATAAATATGCAAAATAAAACAAGCAGATATACCTATCCAAGGTACGTCTGCCTGTTTTATTTTCATCCAAAAGTCGGCTTAATGGCTTGAATATACACACTTTCTCCTTGGAAGCTGATGAGGTTACCTTGCCCCGTCTCTTCAAAGTTAAAAAAAGTTCTGATGATGGATGGTGCACTCAACATACTCGCTTCAAGTTCCCTTCTCTCTTGACTCGGCAGTGCTGCACGGTTACACCATTCTTCAAACTTAAAGCGTTTCTGGAAGGAAACCATTGTTTCCATTCGGAATCCGGCATACTCCAGCATGTGAATCCATTCCGTCTTGCGCCATGCCCGAACATGGCTTGCATCTCTGTACTTCTCCACTTCATTGTAAAACTGGTCATTCTCATCGCGTTCAGGAGCCACGTTGTCAATCAATAACAACCTTCCACCAGGCTTCAAGACGCGTAGTGCCTCAGAGACAAAGGAAGAAACGTTTGGAAAATGGTGTGCAGCGATTCGGCAGGTGACAAGGTCAAAGAAATCATCGTCGAAAGGCAGCTTCTCTGCATCCCCGGTTACAAAATCTACATTACGATACCTATTTCCCCGAATAAACCGTTCCGCTACCTGGAGCATTAGCTACATGCCCTCCCCCAGTGGCGATATCCAGCACCTTCATATCCGGAGTGGCTTGAGATGAAGCTACGAGCAGCGCGAGATCCTCACCTTTGGCATGTCCAGCACTCGTCACGTATTTCTCCGCATTTTTTTTGCAAACTGCTTCTGGTGAATATAAAAGCTAAATAAGCATTTTACCCAAATTCAGAGGTACCTCCCCCATCACCCGACAAAAAAAAGTCGAAATAAAAGCATCCCCCAAGTGAATTCCACTCAGGGGATGCTTCTTATATTTTAATCATCATAACAGATGATTTGTTAACCTCTAGCGCTAATCCTTGTCGTTACTTCACGAGCGTTGGTGACTTCTTCCACAGTCCCAGGATCAGACCGGAGATTACAGAACCAATTGCAACAGCGAGCAGGAATAACAGTGCGTGGTTCGCCAGTGCTGCAACGAAGATCCCGCCATGCGGAGCAGGTACATTAATGCTCCACAGTTGTGTCAGTCCGCCGGCAACAGCGGAACCCAGAATACAAGAAGTCAATACACGTAATGGATCAGCCGCAGCAAATGGAATTGCACCTTCTGTGATGAAAGAGAATCCAAGTACATAGTTCGTCAGGCCAGACTTGCGTTCTTGCTCCGTGAATTTGGATTTGAAGAACGTGGTTGCAAGTGCAATGGCCAGAGGAGGTACCATACCGCCTGCCATAACCGCCGCCATCCATGCACCGTCTGTGTTACCACTGGATGTGAATACGCCAATGGCGAACGTGTAAGCCGCTTTGTTGAAGGGTCCCCCCATATCGATGGACATCATGCCACCAAGCAGCAAGCCCAGCAATACTGCATTACCTGTACCCAGATTACCAAGTGCGTCTACAAGCCAAGTGTTCAGGGAACCAAAGATTGGATCAAAGACATAGAAACTGATTGTACCCACGATCAGCAAGCCGAATACTGGGTACAGCAAGATTGGTTTCAAGCCATCAATCGCTTTTGGCAAACCTTTGAACAACTTACGGAGTCCAATGACCACATAACCCGCCAGGAAACCGGCAGCCAAACCGCCAAGGAAACCAGCGTTCGAGTTAACTGCCATCAATCCACCGACCATACCAGGCATCAGGGCCGGGCGATCACCAATACTCATCGCGATAAATCCGGCAAGTACCGGAATCAGGAAGTGGAAAGCACCTGTTCCGCCACCGATGGTTTGAAGCAGCTGCACAATCGGATTATCAGGGCTGGCAATCTGCTCGAACAGGAAGGAAATTGCAAGCAGGATACCACCACCAACAACGAATGGCAACATATGCGAGATTCCGTTCATCAGATCTTTATAGATTTTGCTACCTACGCTGATCTTGCCATCGCTCGCTCCCTCTTCCTTGGCATTTCCGCCCTGACTGCGATAGATGGGTGCTTCACCGTTAACGGCCTTGCGAATCAGCTCTTCGGATTTTCGGATTCCATCGCTCACCGGTCTTTGCAATACCGGTTTACCATCGAAACGTGCCATCTCCACATTTTTATCTGCGGCAACGATAACCCCTTTGGCGCGGGCAATCTCGTCAGCAGTGAGAACATTCTGTGCTCCTTCAGAGCCATTCGTCTCTACGCGAATATTAATGCCCATTTCCTGAGCTTTCTTTTTAAGTGCATCTTCAGCCATGAACGTATGCGCTATCCCTGTTGGACAGGCTGTAACGGCAACAACAAAATCCTCCGAATTCGCATTACCTACAATCACACCAGAGGTATTTTGTTGCTGATTGCTAGTGGAGCCTGATGTGACATTCGCTGCTTTTTCAGCTTTTGCTTTTTCTTTGGCTGCTTCCTTCTCAGCTACTTCTGCCTGTTTGGCATCAAACAATGCACTAACTTCTGCAGGTGTATCTGTACTCATCAATTGTGAGATGAAATCGCTATCAATCAACAACCTGGAAAGAGCTGCAAGCGTACGCAGATGGGTATTACCTCCGCCTTCTGGAGCCGCAATCATGAAGAACACATGAGCTGGCTGATCATCCAGCGCTTTAAAATCAAGCCCTTTTCTACTCTTCGCAAATACAACCGTTGGTTCATTCACCGCTTTGGTTTTGGCATGTGGCATCGCAATTCCGCCACCGATACCCGTGCTGGATTCAGCTTCTCTTTTATAGATCATTTCCTTGAACAGAGCAGGATCATTAATACGTCCGCTTCGGTTCAGGCTTGCAATCAATTCATCAATAGCCTCATCTTTGGTTGTAGCTTGCAGGTCCATGATCATCGTTTCCTGGATCATCAGGTCTGTTATTCTCATCTTGGTACACTCCCTTAAGTTAGTCGGCCTGCCTATGCAGGCCTCACTACATTACACTTCAATACAGCTGCAATTTGGCTATGTGCCCGTTAGACTAAATCGTCGTAATGGTTACTTGATTGCGTAGTTCATCAATCCGTTCGCGTGTTGCAATGTCATCGGAGAACGCAGTCGCGCTTCCAGATGCAACCCCTGTCCGGAAGGCTTCCAACAAATCCCCGTTAAGTACATAGGTACCTACGAATCCGCCAATCATGGAGTCTCCGGCACCAACCGAGTTTCTCACAGTACCTTTTGGCACACTCGCATGATGAACTTCCGCTTTGGTAATGAATAGTGCTCCCTCGCCTGCCATGGAGATCAACACATGTTTGGCACCGGCTTCAAGCAACTTACGCCCGTATAACACCAGTTCCTCGCGAGTCTCAATGGTTACACCGAACAGTTCAGCCAGTTCATGATGATTCGGCTTCACCAGCAATGGTTCATGTACAAGTGCTTCCATTAGCGCAGGTCCAGTTGTATCAATTACGAATTCGGCACCCGTTTGCTTGCATACTTTAATGAGACGATCATAGAAATCCGATCCGAGTGAAGGTGGCACGCTTCCGGACAGGATGACAATATCTCCTTTTTGCAATGAAGACAATTTGTGAAGCAACTGTTCTGCCTCTTCTGCACTTATTGCAGGTCCAAGACCATTAATCTCTGTCTCTTCTCCATGCTTCAGCTTGATGTTAATGCGAGTATCGTCTGCAATCGTAACAAAGTCTGTCCGGATGTTATCTTCTTGTAACTTGTCATTAATGAACCGTCCTGTGAATCCGCCAAGGAAACCAATGGCTGTATTGTCTGCTCCAAGTTGATTCAGTATGCGAGAGACATTAATGCCTTTGCCGCCCGGGAGCTTCAAATCCCGATTCATTCGATTCAATCCGCCAAGCTTCAGCTCATCCACTTCCACGATGTAATCAATGGACGGGTTTAGTGTTATCGTATATATCATCGTTATCCCTCAATTATTTTAGTTTTCTGGGCGATTCCAGGCCGCCAGTGTTCTGGCATCTGCTCGGTAATCAAATCGGCCTCCTCCAAATCAAACAATTTGGCAAAAGTAATTTCCCCTATTTTGCTGGAATCAGCCAGCACATAAGATTTTCCCGACAATTGATGTGCACGCCTTTTAATCAAGGCTTCCTCCGGATCCGGTGTTGTATACCCCATTTCGGGATCAACTCCGTTGCTTCCAAGAAAACATTTATCAAAACGGAAATTATCCATGTTCTGTAATGCGATACTGCCAATGACTGCTTTAGTATGAATTTTCATCATACCTCCTAGCAAATAACTGCGAATACGCTTGCTTACCAATGCTTCAACATGTGAGAGTCCGTTGGTAACAACCGTTACGTCCTTGGCTTCAATAAAGGGAATCATGGCTAACGTTGTTGTACCCGCATCCAGATAGATGCATTCGCCATTTTCGATCTCCTGCGCAGCCAAACGAGCAATCGTCGTTTTTTGTTGAATGTTTTTGAACGTTTTTTCTTCCATGCCCGGTTCCAGCGTTTTTTCATTCACCAGCGCAGCACCGCCGTGAATGCGTTTGAGCATCTGACGACTCTCCAGATCAATCAAATCGCGTCTAATTGTTGATTCAGAGGCACCTAGCACATCAACAAGCTCTTGTAATTTCACAATTCCCTGTAAATGTAAGCGCTCTATAATTGCGGCATATCGTTCTTCAGTCAGCATCTTCATTCCTCCAACTGCTTCTATAGTATCATAAATCCCTCAAAAAACAACCATTTTCATTCAAAATAATCTAAAAACCTTCAAAAACCGCATCTTTCGACTTACGTAACTCATATTCTTCCGCTCACCAATGTTCATTGAGATGTCCTCCCGCGCGCTTCGTAACCATTAAAAATCCTGCAGCATCCGGTTCTTCAAGCGCGGCGTTGCAGGATTTTACTATTCATAGGATTTTCATGCGCGTTTATGACTCTACAACCATTGCATCCGGTTTGGGTTTAAGCCATTTGCCCTCTTCATTAATAAAAGCACCCTTGAAGCGGCCCATCTCCAATTGTTCTATCAACCGCTCCTCATCCATGACCAGAATCTCAGCCAATTGTCCCGAGGTGTAATAATCAGCGGGATTGTAATCGAGCAGCACAGGAACAGACGTATCATATAGTTCTTTGATCAGATTCTCAAAGGAATGCCGACCCAGGTTCTCCATGTCTCTATAAAACTGCAAATGTTGGGACACCATATTACGGAAAGATTTATTCTCCAGATGCATCCACAACGTATTGCAGGCCTGAACACTCATATGATTTTGTTCCACATCGTAAAATTGAACTTCTTCAATCTTCATGTATTTCTCTTGAAATGCAACGATCTTAATCAAAGGTACATTTCGTTTACGCGACGCTTTCTTCAAATGGGCTCTAAATTGTTCATAGTTCATTTCATTCATCTATTATCCCTGCCTTTAACATGTTCCAACCGACATTTTACAACAAATTAAAGGCAAGTGTAACCTTCATCCTGTGAAAAACACAAAAACGTGCAGCATCAGATGCCACACGCTCACTATTTTATGGAGTGCATATACTCAGCCAAGGGCACCACTTTTCACCCATGTAGCCGTAAATTCCTCTTCTTCATACGCATAGAATTGTTGCAGAATAACCTCACGATCATCGAGGAACAACTGATCCGCTATGGCAGAGACCAGTTTGGGCACCGCGCTCTTGGTCCCGGATATTGCCGATGCCGACAGACCACAGCTGGCAAGCGCAGAGTAATTAAATACAAACAGTCCATGCAACTGCTTCTCACCCTGTTCACTCCTGCTAGTCATTGCAAACCCGGAACTCAGGAATGGATGTGCATCCAGCAATGCATTGCGATGCTCTGGCGGAGCCTGATAACAGTCCTCCCAACGGGCGATGAATGGCTCCACAAGCTTCAGTTCAGGACGGAGAGCCGGATCACTGAGCAGACCCGTGCTAATAATCAGAAAATCAAACGTAAATGTTCCCTGTGCGGTATGCACAATCGCTCCCTGATCGGATGCTTCTACACTCAGCCATGGAGAGTTCAAATGCAGCTCGAAACCAGGCCAGGCTGCCGCACGATTAAACGTATCATTGGTTGGTGGTTGATTGAATTTGAAGAAATGAGAGATCACTTCATATTTATCAGCAACCGGAAGAGCGTGGTAACGCTCGATCATACCGGATTGTTCCATCTGACGAATGGGATTAACACTAGGCAGCTGTTCCCGCCGTACAAAAACATGAGCTTCCGCCACACCTGTGGCAAGGGCATAGCTCGCATTGTCAAAAGCAGAAGCACCACCACCAAGCACAGCAATTCTTTTACCTTTTAACCGATCAAAATCAATCGCTTCAGACGTATGGGCATACAACTCCCGAGGTAATCTGTCAGCAATCATGGAAGGTACATGCCACTCGCCGCCACCTTGTATTCCCGTAGCAAGGACGACTTTACGAGCAAGTAGGGCATCCTTCTGAGTTCCTGCCTTGTTCACATGAAGTCGATATATTCCGTTCTCCATTGGCTCAATAAGCGTCAATTCTATCTCATTAAGCACAGGTAGATTCAACACCTCCCGATACCAGCGCAAATAATTCATCCAGTCTCCACGCGGGATCTTGTCTACCTCTTCCCAACCTTCGGGCCCCACCTGTGCTTCCCACCATGAGCGAAAGGTTAACGAAGGAACACCCAGATCGATAGAAGTCAGATGCTTGGGGGTACGCAAAGTTACCATACGCGCATAAGTCTCCCAAGGCCCTTCAAGGCCTGAGGTATTCTCGTCAATAACGAGAATATTGGAGATTCGTTCACGAAGAAGTCCAAATGCCGCCCCTAATCCACTCTGACCTCCACCCACAATGACAACATCATAGACATGACCATCCGCATGTTCTCTTGGGCGTACCCAGTTCGAGCCACCAAATGACAAATAAGCTAGATCTTTCTTCACACGTTCATTCAAATCTTGCAGGCTCATGATTCATCAACCCTTTCAAGGACACATATGAACTTTTTTTAGATTATTCGATGTTAGTTTTTTGTTAGTTATATGAAGAAAAATCGGTTTCTCACTTGTAATCATGAAATATATTAGCGTTATTATATGAGTTATCGGGGATGATTTGAAGTTCGCGGTAGCTTTATTGTCATCAAAACTAAAAATATCTAACATGCTTGTTAATTCACACGAAATCCTAACTGGATAGTACCCTCTTCTTTTGATGTGCTTCCTTCTAAATGGATGCTTTACAGAAAAATATAAAAAGACAGACCACGATGTAACCTTGGTCTGTCTTTTTAATGGAATGCTATTGGCCGGCCTGTTCACGGCGCTGCAATTTTTCATTGGTTAATTTCTCAGGGGTCACATCATGACCCAGCGGGTCCACAACGGATACTGCCAGCATGGTTGTCAGTACCTGACCTCGAATAGCCTGCAAATATTGTTTTCTAAGCTCATGCTGCTCGCTCTGTTCTGCTTTCGTCAAACCGACGCTGCTGCGTTGTTTTCGACTTAATTCGTTAATGCGTCCCAAAATAGGAATCATGAAATCCACCTCACTTGTTAGTCCAATTTCTGAAAGATATTTCGAATATCTTCAAACTAACTTATTACAACTTTACGAATTTGTCCATAGGCACAATCCGTTAAGAAGTATTTTTAGGTAATCTCATGCACAGACCACACAATGCCATTCGTAGCACCACTGCCCAGATTCAACGTAATCATCAGCCCGTTTGCAGCATAGAACAGTCCAATCACATCTCCCGCATTCAGTGCGACTTCCACTGCCAAAGTGACTGAACCGCTTCCCAGCACTGCCCGCAGTGTAAGTAGCGTAATCGCGACGTTTAGGACGGGCAACAAACCACTGACAAGCGTCGTTACCGTAGGTGATGTTCTCTGTACAAGAAAGGCTGGGTTAACTCCAGCACCCAGGGATAGAGCAATCGCTGAAGTCGTTGCATAATTGATCGTGGCCACAATCGAATATCTTCCTGTTACCGGGACGGTATAATTTCCTGTTGTTGCATTGAAGTTGGCATTACCGTAATAGGGAGCCGCGGTCGTCCAGTTGGTTAACTGTGTGCTTGTTGTTGTAGAAAGTGTAGCCAGGAAGGCCGAGAACCCTTGTAATGCAAAGTTGGGCCCGGTTGGCCCAGTAGCACCCGTTGGACTCATAGCCCCGGTGAAACCAGTGGCTCCCGTCTCCCCCGTAGTACCAGTTAGTCCAGTCGCTCTCAAAGTAATTGATTGATCACTAACCAAGTGACATTCATAGGCTTAATAATAAAGGTCCCACAAAGCTAGTCCCGGGCATAGAGTGTACTATTGTAAAATGCGGAGAATTGACGTGGTATACAAGATCTAAAAAATATATTCCCTTCTACTCTCCTTGCAGCTCTTTAATCGTCAAAGCAATTCCTTCTTCAAAAGAGGTTGCCACAACCGGGCCAATTCGTTCCTCATACTTCAGTCTGCTCAAAAGCAGCGGTTCCTCGGTCAGATATAACATTTCTACAATTTCTTTCATAACGGGTACACCTAGTCCGATCAACGACAATCCCACTTTTCCTAACGCCATCACAGGTTTGCTTCTCCCCGCAGCCTTCTGTGCCATACGCACGATGTCATGACCCGAGATGATCCCCGATCCAGGAATGTTCCAGTTCTGTCCATACGTTGTTTCTCTGCTTGCCAGCTCCACCACCATGACCGCAGCATCCGGCAAATAAATATACTCTCTCGGCACCTTCATATTCCCGATAAAAAAAGCCATATTTCCTTTCGCTATCGCCTCCAGTGTTGAACCCAGATAGGATGCCTGATTGGCCGTTGGGCCATAATAGTCTGGCAAGCGAACAATCATCACCTGAGCTCTGCTCCATCTTGTGCTGAATAACATCTGTTCATAGGCAAGCCGTGTCTTGCCTTTGCGGGTATGTGGCTGTTTCGGATGTTCTTCCGTTACTTCCTTCATTTGTCTTCTGCCATAGGGGTAGATTCCGTCTATTACAACCACGTTCAGACCCAAGTGTTCTGCCGCCGCCATCACGGATTCGCCGAGCGGAATCAGCCTGCTCTCCATCTCGTTATAAGGCACATTCGCACAATGAAATATGACATCGGTACCCTGGGAAGCAGCAATAATATCATCCGACCGAAATGCATCTCCAACTGCGATTTGCAGGTGATCCGGAGATCCCAATTTTACCGCAAGTTGCTCCAGTTTTTGACGGGAGCGCCCAAATGCGATCGTAGAAATCCCTCTTCTAATCAATTCCTCCGTAATCGCTGCACCTGTTCCTCCTGTGGCTCCAATCACAATAGCTTTTTTCATCGTATATCGACCTCTTCCATCCATTTAGTTATTGATCAATTACTTACCTGAAAACAATATAAACCATATTTAGTGATTGATCAATAACTAAATTCAAAAAGGGAATTCCCTCCCTCTCTATCGATCCTTCAGCTCCGGCATATCCAGTGCAGTAGATATATTACACAACATCCCGATCGCCAGGAAAATCATTGTTCTTTTCAACGGTTCGGCAATTCCTGCAACTGTGAAAGCTTCCAGTACCATGGCTCTTACATCACTAATGCCCTTTTGCATGGCCTGACGAATAACTTCTTCCCGGATTGTTTGCGCCTGCATCTGAAGCAAGATTTCGTTCTTGTGAGATTCCAGAATTTTATCGTAGGCTTCAATGAGATCATTCTCCAACTGATCTGGTGTCGCCTTCTCCACTACACTTCGAAACGATTCAATCACCCGAGTCCACGAGACCTCAAGTGCAGTTAATAATAGCGCTTCTTTGGTCTTGAAAAAACGAAATATATACGGTTGTGAGATCTGTGCCTTCTCAGCCACTTGGGCTGTCGTTGCACGATAATAGCCAATTTCCGCGAAGACCTCAATCGCTGCAGAGATAATATCATTTCGCCGGTTAACTGACGCTGCTGTATCCTTAGCCATGATAATCCGTCCTCCAATAGTTAGTGATTAATTGATCAATAGCTTGAAGTATAACGAATACTATCCCTCAATGCAAAGGTATCGTGACCCTGTACAAAGCCAACAAACCCGCAGACGCTGGCCCAAGCCGCTGCAGGTTGTGTAGCTTGTAGATCATAGATTCTATCCACTGGAAACCGAAGAGAACATGGATTGTCTGAAACAGATCCGTATCATGCGGTACAAGAGTGTCTGTTCACTGCTGGAGAAGTTTGCGCAATCGGGATTCCGAATCCAGCTTTGGACAACTGTTACAATATGCATGTGCGTGACTGCCGCTCCCAACCTGATATGCCAAACAACAATATCGGCGTATCAGGAACGGCGGTCCCTGCCACCCGGAATGTTCGAAGTGCTGTAGCTCATTGGCAAATGTACATGTACATGCATTATCGTTTTGCCGATCCAGCCATAGGCTTTGATCTGCTTGAATCTTTGCAAGCCGTTCATCTGTCTTCCATATGCTCTGCTCATTGACCATACGTGCATACAATTGTTGTACATTATGCGCAACCAGAGACCACATGACCTTTTCGCTTGCTCCTGTACCGACGGCTACTGCTCGAAGCACAGGTTCCAGATGTAGCAACACTCTCTTATTGAGCAAGCTGCTCTCTGACCTGCGCTGAACAGGATCTTCACCCTCGAGAGAGGTTCTCTCCAGCCGAGTCTCATATCGCATGCCACCTGTTCCATTCATTTCAAACCGCACATCATCGTCTGCAATGCTAAGTGGAATATCGTATAGACTGAATGCGGAGATCACGGCCATCACCAACACCGAATAGCGCTTGGCAAAAAGTGTACCGACGGCCGCACTCCTTTTTCCGTCCAGTTGAAGTCCTTGCTGCATAGCCTGTTCACGTAATATGGAGTTTCGTTTCTCTTCATCCAGCAGATCCTTCACACGGAAAGGATACTTGGAATCATCGCAGTTCGCTCGAATCGTCGTCACAAAAAATTGCTGTAATGCTGCCGACATCTCTGAATAGTCATGTCTTGGATAACGTCTCATCTATTGAATCATGTCTTCCACTTCGTTGATAATCTCGCTTCGCCCAATCGCTCCCCAGCCCTTAAACAACCAGAACGAGTCTGTCGTATAAACCTGGTCTGCACCAACAGCCGGTACTCCCTTCCAGAGTGAGCTTGCATTGATGCTGTTTAAATACTCATCGGCATTCGGGTCAATCTCCAGAACTACGAAATTAGCATCCACATCTGCAATTTTCTCCATAGACAGGTCCTCACGTTGTTCGGCAGGCGTCACAGCCGTCGGTACAAATCCAAGATCATGATACAAAAGTGTGTTGGTTGGATGTCCTTTTGCCGCATAAATTTGCAAGGTCTTCTCTCTTACACGCAAATAAGCCAGCTTTTTTTGATCCAGTTGTTCGATCTTCGCTTTTAGTTGCGCCGCCTGCTGCTCTACCTCGGCTATCTTTTCTTTTGCCAGATCCACTTTGTTGTACATCCCGGCAATGGTCAACAGATCCTGTGTCCAATACGTTGTATCATCAGCATAATCCAGCCATTCGGTACCAAGTACAATCGTAGGAGCGATTTTCTCCAACTGATCATACGTACTCTCGGCAGTTCGACTCTCAATAACGATGACATCCGGATCAATCTGAAGGATAGCCTCCAGGTTAGGACTATCTGCCGACCCTACCGTTGGAATACCGGCAAGCTGATCTGCAAGGTAAGGCAGATAATCTCCTCCGTAACGAACTTCTACATTAACGCCTGCTGGTTTCTCACCAATCGTCAGCATGTGATCGATGTAAGCAGCAGACAATACAACCATACGCTCTATCTTTTGCGGTACAACCGCTGTTCCTTTAAGATGCTCAATCGTTTGGGTACCACTCTCTTCCACAGGTGAATCCTGTTGCGGAGGCGTTGCTTCCGTTACTTCTGATGCCTTGCCACATGCCGCCAGAACGAGCACAAGCAGGGCTAACAGTATCATCGTTGCTGCTCTCTGTCTTACCATTTGTAGTAAATCCCCTCTACTATTTAATAATAATAATCATTATCACTATAGTAGGGAAAAGCGAACAGGCTTACCATGGATTATTCCACTCTCTTCTCTTGCACAATATCACCGTAAGGTAACCCCAAGTTGCCCTGCCACATATCGCATGGCCCACATGCGTCCGGTTGGACCCAGCGTTTTGAAGAAAATATCTCCTGCATTATATACATGGCCTTCTTGAACAGCCTTTAATGCCAACCATTCACTGGATTGCTGCAATTGCCTCAGTTGAGCGTGTGCCTCTTCTGTGGGATCGACCATTACAAACACATGATCCGCGTCGTATAACTGCAAATCGCGAACTTTACTCTTCACAGCCCACTGTTGTTCCGGAAAATGACGAGGCAAATGAAAACCCAGATCATCATACAACAGGGCCCCTGTCTGGTTATTCAATCCATACATTCGATAGAAATGAGAAGTCACCCGGATGAACATGGCACTCTGCTTCCCCCACCTCGATTGAATGCGCCCTCGAAGAACCCGGCTCAGTTCAGCATGCTGTTCAATCCACTGTACAGCCTGTTCGGTACGGCCCATAATGTCCGCCATATACAGAAGCCTCTCGCCAAAATGGTTGGTATGCTCCAGCATGGTGGTAGGCGCGATACGATGCAGAGAGTCATTCGGCTCCAAACGATCACTTGTAATGATCAGGTCCGGTTGGACTCGCCTCAAACCATCATAATTCTGATTGAAGCTATCCAGGATAAGTCCCTGATGACTATGCGCTTGAAGCGCAGGTATGGCAACATGATGAGCCACTCTCTGACCATAGGATAATGCGGACACTGGCCTCAAACCGAGCGTTATCACATAATCGTCCAACCCGTAATACAAGGTGGCAATGCGATTCACTTTATTTTTAATATACAACGTTGGGGCGATTCCTTCGTTTTTCTTGAAGACTCTGCTGAAATAGTGCTCGTCCCTATAACCCACTTGCTCCGCAATTTCCTTGATTTTATCTGAAGAAAATAACAGCTGCTTGGCCTTCGCCATACGTAGTTTCAGTATATATTCTATCGGGGTCAACTTTAATTGCCGTTTGAACGTTCTTATAAAATGATTCACACTAAGCCCTGCCATGCGTGCCATCTGATCGATTCGAATGTCTTTCATATACTGACGTGTCATATATTCAAGCGCCAGATCCATCCCTGCTACAGGTGGAGTTGCTTCTTTCACGTGAATCATCAACTGAATCAACAACTGATGTACAAGATGTTTCCTGCGTGTCTTTTCCAGACTCGTGAAAGAGTGTTTTCCACCCACCAGGGTATCCATCATCTCTTGCGTATCACGTGCATTGGAAGGAATATTAAGCTTGCCCGTAACAGGGAAATCAAACGCCTCGGTATGCCAAGCATTCCGACTCCGAGTAAGAGCCACACAGGAAAATAAAATGATCTGATATCGGACAGGTGCTTCCATATCCGTCTGAAACTCCAGATGCATTCCTGGCTTCAACAAAAACCACTCGTCTTGAGACACCGTATGTACAACGTTATCCATAGACAAAGATCCCTTGCCAGCGATAACCCTGAAAATGGCGAATCTCTTCCAGATTCTGCGCTGGACATCCCCTGGATTGCTGGAGTAATTGCATACGTGGACAGCAGTGAAATAAAGTTGCTCCAGTCGTTTGATCCAATCATTTTCTTCCATGCTGACGTCCCTTCCTTGTTCTGATCCGATTCTCTGATGAACTGATTACACTCTATTTTTTAGCTCCCAATAGTAACTTTTTCAGCATAATTCCTTTTTATTATAATTAAATTGATAATAATTCTCAATAACATGAAAAATCGATAGAAACTCATCCAAATGGACATCCTGTATACACCACAATGGTTATCTACCGGGAAAATAAAGGCTTAATTCTCCTCTTCTTCTCAGCTGTTGCAAAATGTTAAAAGGCATGATATATTAATTGAGCCATCAATGATTGAGGCATCAAATATTGATACATCAATGATCGAGAGCATCCAAATAATCATTAGGCAATGGCATTGTATACTGCAACATAATTTATTGGTTAACATACGCCGTTGTTCATGATTCAGATTCACCCGGGAGGTCTAGTCATGACTCGTATTGTTTCCAAAGAAGAACAGATCATCAACCTGCTGAACGTGCTGGGCAACAAAATCAGTCCCAAGTTCGAACGCTGCACGGGTATCAGTTCCTCTCGCTTTGAAATTCTGCATGAGCTGGATCAGGTCGATGAGATTAACCAATCCATGCTGCAGAAAATCATTAACATTGATAGTGCTGCGATTACACGCCACTTGAAACAGCTTGAGGCGGACCTGATGGTTACCAGACGCAAGAACCCCGAAGATAATCGGGTAACTTTTGTTCGTCTGACGGACCACGGTCGGAAGCAGATTGAAGGTTACAAAGCAGAGAAGACCAATTTCATCAACCAGATTTTGCAGGATTTCAGTGAAGACGAAGTTCAGGCACTCGCCGATTTCCTGGAACGTATGCAGAACAATTTCTAAACCCATATATAGAGGAGAGATTTATCCATGAGTACAATTGAAAGCAAATTCCAAAAAACCAATGATTTTAACGAAATTACTTACGGTCGCCGTTCTGTTAAGCTTTACGATCCTGAGGTAAAAATCAGCCGTGAAGAAATGACAGAAATTTTGGCAGAAGCTTCACGTGCACCTTCTTCTGTTAATATGCAACCTTGGCGTTTTCTCGTTGTAGATACAGCTGAAGGCAAAGAAAAACTCGCTCCCCTTGCTAAATTCAATCAAAATCAAGTGATGACTTCGGCAGCTGTCGTTGGCGTATTTATCGACATGAATAATGCTGAATATCTGGAAGAGATCTTCAGCAAAGCGGTAGAGCATGGTTACATGCCACAAGAAGTTAAGGATCAACAAGTTCAATTTGTTAAACCTTACTATGACAATATGCCTGCTGCTGCCCTTCGAGACATTAACCTGATTGATGCAGGTCTGGCTTCCATGCAATTGATGCTTGCTGCACGTGCTCACGGTTATGACACGAACCCGATCGGTGGTTATGAGAAAGATCAAATTGCAGAAGCATTCGGCATGGACAAAGAGCGTTATCAACCAGTTATGTTGATCTCGATCGGTAAATCGGCTAAAGAAGGTCACCCATCCTACCGTCTGCCCGTAGATACAATCACAACTTGGGCATAATATCAGGGTCCTTCTCCCTGTAAGCCACGAATACATTGTAAAACAAGCATATATTCCGAACACATTCTAACCAAACTATGGAGGCTGATTATATTGATTATCATTCACGCACATCTGCAGGTTAAACCGGATCAGGAGCAAGCTTTCCTGGCAGCTGCGAAAGAACTGATTGCTGCAACACGTCAAGAAGAAGGTAACATCAGCTACGACCTGGCAAAAAGCACAGAACGCGAACAACAATATACGATGATTGAGCTGTGGAAAGATGAAGCTGCTACAGCTTCCCACAACACAAGCGCGCATTTCCAAGCTTTTGTACAACAAGCCGCAGCCTTCATGGCCGCTCCAATGAATGTTGAAGTATTTGCTGGAGAACAAGTTAAAGCTTAATAGCTCATTAACTTGCATGCGTAGTTGGCATGTGAAGAAGCCGCTTTTGGTCATCTGACCGAGGGCGGCTTTTTCGTTTTCTTTTAAAAATACGTTCACTTCAGATCCACGATTACTTGGTGTACAAATCTTTCATTAACTCGCAGTTTTTCTGAGTGAACAGATCATTGTGTGAGGAAGAGGATACCATACCTGATCCATTTTGAAATGGACATTTAATGCATTGTGGATATGTTGTTCTTTTCCTTGGCATTTATACGAACATACATAGCGAAAAACACGCCAATTAAGGCGTGTTTCTTCACTCATTGAACAGTTGAAAATGGATTATGCTCTGCTGGCCGGAGTGATACTTTGCGGATTGTTGAACACATTTTTCGGGTCATACTTGGCTTTGACTCTCCGCAGTCTGGCATAGTTGGCTCCATAGTACACTGGACCTGAATTTTTGATTCCTTGGTCTGGAACGTTGATATAGGAACCAACAATGTATGGTTGCAGTTTCTTGCGGGTCTGACGAACGATTGCGATATTTTTAGCCGCCTGGGACTTCTTCGTCCACGTACTGTTCCATTCCACGTAGAACTTCTCTTTACGCCAGAAGAAGGCGGTTGATCTAGGCAATTTGCGACTTACCGCCCCGCCCCAGTTGAGGAAATAGAATCCGCCTGGTCCCTCCTCCAAGTTCTCCAAAAATACACGCATCGATTTGATGGCTTTGTCAGGGAAGGGTTTTCGCCCAAAACCGGATGAGAACTGGTTACTGAACCTTTGGGTTTCGATCGGATCAGGAAGCAATAAGAACTTCACAACTTCTGTGTAAGGTAACAAACGAACAATGGAACTCGTCGGTGTGCCAACACTCGTAATCGGCTGTAATAGACGGAGAGCCTCTGTTTTTGACCCCAGGAAAAGCCCCTCCATGACGACATTGCCACCCTTTTTCGGTCCGATGGACAACTCGCTGCCCAATCTTGTATCAACAGAGGGAGCCCACTTCTGCCATACTTTGAGCACCTTTTCGAATTGAGCCCATGGCCAGGTGATCTTAAATACAGTCGCCTTCGCTGGAGCCCGGCGCACTTTGAATTTGTAGCGGGTATATACTCCGAAGTTACCACCGCCCCCTCCCCGCGAGGCCCAAAAGAGATCTGCATTATGATTTTTATTGGCCCGAATGACTTTTCCTTTGGCGTCCACCATCTCTACCTCAAGCAGGTTATCACTGATGAGACCAATGGTACGCTGGAGAGGCCCAATTCCCCCACCTAATGTAATTCCACCGATCCCTACAGTAGGGCTGTCACCAAAAGGAGCTATAAATCCTTGCTTGGCAAGGGTATTTGCAATTCTTCCCACTCGGTTTCCTGTTCCAACAACAACCGTTCCATTTTTCTTATCAAGCTTGATGGAATTCAGATCACTCACATCAATCACAATTCCGCCGTTAACCTGTGAAAGGTTCACTTCAAGTGCATGTCTGCCACTCCGCGGCCTGATCGGTACATTGTTTTCACGGGCCCATCGGATAGCGTTGGATACATCCTTCGTCCGTTGGGCAAACACAAAAACTTTGGGAAATCTGTCCGTATGTGGGTCCCAGTTCTTACGCGCCGCTTCATATCCTGGATCACCTTTGTAAATAACCCGTCCGGTAAGCTTTGTTGATGATTTCACACGTCCCACTCCCTGCTGAATAATTGTCCTACAGCCTCTGCTACATGAAGCACTTTATACTGTATGACGGACATTCGCGGAGGGAATGGGCTGGCGCCTTAATTTCAAGGTTCATGTTTCAGAGGAATCAAAAAGGAATTTCCCTTTCAGGCCACAGAACAGCCTTGAGGAAAATTCCTTTTATCTCGAAACTAGTCGCTGCCCGAGTCGGAATCAATTCTGATTAACTTGCGCGCTTCCTGTTCTTTTTCACCATACCAGACGAGCACGTCGGCAAACAAATCCATGATGCGAACAAAGTTCTGCTTATCCGCTTCTGAAATCTGATCTGCATACTTGAAAATCTCATCAAAGCAAAGCTCCCGCACAAATTCGGTATACTTCGCATATACCTCGCGACCTTTCGTCGAAGGTTTGACGTATATGTCTTTGCGGTTGCCGCTAAGATGGAATTTTTCGAGCAGACCTTTTTCCGTCAGATTCTTCACGTTCTTGGAAAATGTACTGCGGCTTACGCCCAGACGTGCGGCCATTTCCGACATCTTCTCTTCCTTGTCCTCAGCTTCCAGAATGTATTCCAGCGTCTGAATCTGTGAAGCCGAGAAAAACATGTCCGTACCATAACTTCGCTGCAGCTTATAAGTGTTTGAGTACGCATTGCCGTATTTGATAATTTTCTCAATCAGTTCCCGATGGTTGCCCATCCAATCTAATTTCATGAGTAATCCCTTTCATATTCAGATTCTCTCTCTTACTCTACTGAAATCAGATCCGTTTTTCAATCCATGTGATTGCTTCTTCAATAACATCATCACGAGTCGGTTCATTAAATATCTCATGCATCAGATGAGCATAAATTTTGAGTGTTTTATCTGTTGAAGCGATATCCCCGTAAAAGTCACGAGAATCCTGTTCACTGACCAGCCCGTCATTGGCCCCATGCAGAACAAGTACGGGATCTATAAACAGCTTGGCGTTCTCCTTCAGCCATGTTATGCCATTTCCCAGACTGTTAAATAAATCTACAGAGATCTGCTTTTCAACCAGCGGGTCATTCGCGTAAGCGGTTACAACTGCGGGATCACTGCATACGCCGCTGCCCAGCTCATTTGGGAAATACGTGCCTGTAGGAAGATCCATCGGCAGTTCTCCGGCAACTTTTGTATTGTAACGAGTGAGCGCTCCGGATAGCACGATACCTTTAACCTTGCCTGGATATTTCGTTCCAAAGGACGAGGTTGCAAAACCGCCCATACTATGTCCGATGACAAACAGCGGAGTATTGCCACTCTCTTGCAATGCCGCCTCAACAATGACATGAACATCTTCAATAAGATGATCAAATACTTTATAGAACGTACGCTGTCCCTCGGATCTGGCATGACCCCGATGATCGAAGCGATACACGCTAAACCCGCGCTGATTCAGCTTCTCTGTCAAATAATCGTAGCGCCCTGCATGCTCAGCTAGTCCGTGAACAATAACGACAGCGGCTTTTGCATTTTCCACTGTATCCTTGCTGAAATAAAGCTGTGTACCGTCAAAGGATTGAATCCTTGTCTCGATTTTAGTCATCGTTTCCCCGTCCTTTTTGTGGTGTCCAAGCTTAAGCTCCGAGAGATCATTTCCTCCGCCCTACCATGGACACGCTTATTATTATTTCACTTAAAAATAATATTGTTTCTTACAGAAACAATATATCATCCGACATGGCTGTTGTCTACAGCAATTTTAAAGCGTTTTCAAATAAATAACTGCTATGAATCATAAAAAAACCACTAAACACTCGAGAATCCTTGTGTTTAGTGGAGGCTTCATTTCTTCCACAACCGTCTTACCAGCGATTCGTCCAAAAGTAAATATGTCAGTCAAGGCATTACCGCCTAAACGGTTGCCTGCATGTATACCTCCTGCAACTTCCCCAGCGGCATACAGATGTGCAATCGGCTGACCGTTTTCATCCAATACGCGAGTTAATCTTCGATGATCAGTTGTTTGACCGGGCTATCTGTAGCGTGGATCATGACCTCATCCATACTTTTCTCAATCACGGACAACAATGTGCGATATAGGAGGCTATCATGAAACCTTTTACGAGAACGATACCGCTCATGGGAACTAACATATCCCTCTATATCGAGGGGACAGATGCTGAAGAGCTTGCCGAAGAAGCAGTGAATATGCTCATCCGTTATGAACAAGTGTTTAGTGCCAACAGTGAGCACTCGCAGCTTGCCATGCTAAAAAAAGTAGCCACATCACATCCGCTTAGAGTAGACAAGGAACTGTATGATCTTATTAAGATAGGCAAAGAACACAGCCTGAATAAAGATTCATTTTTAAATATTGCGATAGGGCCTTTGATCAAATTATGGAGAATTGGTTTCCGTGAGGCACATGTGCCGGAGGATACAGAGATTAAAGCGGTGCTGGAGCTCTTGAATCCGGAGCATATACAGCTTGACGATGAGCTGCAAACGGTTCATTTATTCAAAAAGGGCATGGAGATCGACCTTGGAGCGATTGCTAAAGGTTATTTTGCTGATCAAGTTATGTCATTTTTCAAGAAAAATGGAGCTACGTCCGCTATGGTAGATATGGGAGGTAATGTTCTTGTTTATGGAGATTCACCCTCTGGAGCTAGTCACTGGAAAGTCGGAATACAAAATCCCTTTTTACCAAGAGGAAATGCAGCAGCACTCGTTAGTATACGCGAGCAATCCGTTGTTACATCAGGAATATACGAGAGAGTTTTAGAAAAGGAAGGGAGTCATTACCATCATATATTTAACAGCAGAACAGGCTATCCAATCGAAAGTAATATCGCTTCTTTAACGATTATTGCGGATCGATCGCTCGACTGCGATATCTATACAACAGAATTATTTGGGTTAGATGCGGTCTCCATTATTCATAAAGTTAATAATATGAAGAATATCGAAGCTGCCGTAATCACGACGGATGGAAATCTGGCCTATACCGATAATCTTAGAGGCAGAATTGATCCCGTGAACAGACCTACGACATAAGTGGATATCATCTTTCATCCTACTCACTGATTAAACAGATCATAAAGTGGACGGAAAAAGTTCTTCCGCCCAACTTTATGATCTGTGTGAATCAATAGCAACTGCCCTATACTTAACGTGTCTACATCAAACCCAACAAATTATAGATCATCACTGCTGCTTCTGCACGGCTAGCATTCTTCTTCGGTGCAAACTCATCGTTACCTACACCGTTTATTATGCCTGCTCCTTGTATTGCCTCTACCGCTTGCTTCGCATAACTTGCGATGCTTGCTTCATCCTTGAAGGCTGTAGCTTCACCACTTGCTAACGCTAGTTGCTTAATTTGGATCGCCTTGTATACCATAACCGCCATATCTTCTCGCGTAATGTTCTCATGAACTCCGAATCTTCCATTTGGTTTCCCGTTCACAATCCCCAGCTTCTGCGCGGTTGCGATATTTCCACGGTACCATTCTCCTTGCTTCACATCACTAAAACTTGTCATTGCACTCTCATCCGATAGCTCAAACATATTCATCAGCATGGTGATGAATTCTGCTCTTGTCACTTGACCATTCGGATTAAACTCGCCGTCGCCTATACCCTTCACAATGCCTCTTGCCCCCAATGCTGAGATCGCATCCTTCGCCCAGTCTTGGGTCACATCCTTAAAGCTCGTTGCAACATACGCTACCGTATACTTGCTCAGATACGTTGGCTTGAACTCTACTTTTCCTGTCGCTGCATTGTATTTACCATTTGTCACCACTCCTAGCTCTCCGTTGTCCTTCACATCGTATACGACGACGTTGTTTGGATTTTCGGCAGCCTTTAGTGTATATGGCAATTCAATCACGAGATCATCTCTGCCATCAAACTCTGTAAGTTTCTTACCATCAATCGTTAGCTCGATATCGTATACGACCTCACCGTTCAGCTGAGCTTGTGCGCCAGCTGGCAATTGATTAGCTGCTATTTTCTTAATCGACAATCCTAACGTTTTCCCCGCACTTGTTCCTGTTCCGAGCAGTTCGGTTGCCACTGTTACGACTGCAGAGCCTGTGTTGATCTCGATGCGATCTACCGCAGAAGATCCACTTGTTAAGCGCGCATCTACTGCTAGCTCAATCGTTAGCCCGTTCAAGCTTGCATCAGCTTCAACTCTCATGTGTAGCTTACCGCCTGTCGTTTGATCAAGCGCACGCTTCACCGTATCCGCACTTAACTTCACTTTAGAAGCACCGCTCTCATTTACGACCGGCTTAATGTTTATTTGACCATTGTCCATTACCACTGGATCACTTCCACCTGGAGCTGGTGGTGCTGTAGGTGCAGGGATATTACCCCCACCACTTCCATCAACACTGCTTGGTGCTTGTGGTGTTCCTGACACCACAACCCCTGCGGATTCATTCCCTGCTGCGTTTACCGTAGTAATACGGAATTCATAACGCGTACCATTCGCAAGTCCTGTGACTTCATAACTGCTAGCCGCATGATTCACCGTCACCGTCTTAAACTCTGTATTTCCAAGACCTGTAATCTTAATAGCGACTAGATCGCTGTCTGTAGGATTACTCCATTTCAAAGTCAGCTTCTGATTACCTGCTGTTACACTTGTTCTTGTCACTTCTCCTGGTGCAGTCGGTTCAACCGATGGTGTTACCGTTACCGTAGCGCTAGATGATAAACCACCATCCACTGTAGTTACTGTAATCCTTGCTGTTCCTGGTGCCACCGCTGTTACTTGACCTGTCGCACTTACAGTGGCTACAGCTGTATTGCTTGAGCTCCATGTTACTGCTTTTTTCGTTGCATTAGCTGGTGCTACCGTAGCTGTCAATTGCCCTGATTGACCTTCTACGATGGACAACGTCGTTTTGTCCAAGCTAATTCCGCTAACGGGTACGTTCTTCCCATTGAGTGCATCATACTCACTTTGTGTAATTGGAATTACCGTTCCGTGACGCGGACTAGCCGGTAAGTTGTAGTTAGAAGATAATGTCCAGACACCTGATGCAAGATTTGTTGTCTCGAATGGAACATAACCTCTTCCACCAAACTCATCTACGAATAAATACCATTTTTCATCGGTATTCGATTTGAAGATCGTTGGACCCTCAACCCATTTAATGTTACCAACGCCTTGATTAATCATCTTGAAGGTTGGATCTAAGATCGAGTCACCCACCTCTTGGAAGATCATCTTGCCAAATGGAGCAGAAGCTTCGTTGTTTTGCTCATCCTTCGTAAAGCGATACACTTTTCCTTCATGCTCAATCATCGTTGTGTCAATGATTGAATATCCATAATCCAAATATACTTGCGGTTCAGTAAACGTATAGAAATCTCTTGTCTTGCTATACATCATTTTTTGATAAGCATTGCCTGTATGGGATGCATCATCAAACATTCTTGATGCCCAAAATACGATATATTCACCTGTTGTGTTATCGTACAGAATTTCTGGTGCCCATGTATTACCCGCTTCTTCCGGTGCAACCTCTACCATGCGTTGATCTGTCCAGTTGACTAGATCATTCGATTCCCAAACCATAATGGAACGACTGCCCCATGTGTGTGCTCTACCCCAGTTACCATTGCCGTTAATTTTCAGATCGGTAGCGATCATGTAGAACTTATCACCTTCAGGCGAACGAATAATGAACGGATCACGTATACCCTTTTCCCCTAAGGTAGAGGTCAATACAGGTTTACCATTATTCAATTCTCGCCAGTCCAACGGATCATTACCGTTACTTAGTGCAAAGTAAACTTGCTCGCCTGTTGCAGTACCTTCTCCAGTGAAATATGTGAAAAAGTATCCCACATAATTTTCATCAGCAGGCAGTTCCTTCACCCTCGCAATGAATTCCTTCGTAGTGGATGCTGAATTTAATGTAATCGTAGCTGTAAGCTTCACGTCTACATTTCCACTACCGTGTGCCGGACGTTTTACTTCTCCAGTAACTGAAACGACGTTTGGTTGTACAGAAGCCCAAGTAATTGTTGTTCCATATAGTCCGGATGTTGGTAATTCGATATGGCCTCTTACATCATTAATGTTATGAACGACTAGTGCTGCTTTTGCTTCATCTACAGAAGTGCCATCGTTCGGCAATGCCTTAACCGTCAACTGAAAAGTTTTGTTAACTGTCTCTGTACCATCTGTAAATACTGCTGTTAACGTTACAACTTGATCGCCAGTTACGTTAGCTGGTCTGGTTACGGCACCTGTAGTTGAGATGACATTCCCCTTATCTGAAGTCCAGCTTATTGTTGTGCCATAAGCACCTGATGTTGGCAATGTTACATTGCTTATAATCGCATCTTTTGATGCATTAGAAGCAAGAAGATCATGAATCGTTAATTTCTCTGTCGCAGCCGATACAAGCATTCCCTCCATTAAAGCAATCTTCTGATCTGCATGGGCCTTAAGTGATGTAATATCTGCCGCAGTCATAGCACCATCATAGATTTGGAAGTCTGCAATCATACCGCCGAAGTATGGATCAGCTGTATAGAATGACTTACCGATGGTTCCACTACTGCCTGAAGTATTTTTAATTTGTTCTAGTGTCATTCCATTCGTTGAGCCTGATGCAACAGCAACACCATCAATATAAAGCGTTAGTGTACCATCCGTGCCTGAAACAACAGTCGTAACGACTTTCCATTCATTATTCTTTAAGCCCGTGGTAGAAGTTGAAGACTCATTATTCCATGCATTCGTCGCGATACCTAGGCGAGCAAGACCGTTAGCGTTATAACGTGGTGTGAAATACGTATAGTGCGTATTACTGTTTGGTCTTCCTAATGCATATAACCACTCCGCAGCGTTTTTACCGCTCCAGTTCACAATGGATGAAACGGTCATATCCGTTAATCCATCAAGAACTCCTTGTGGTAGCTCTACATAAGAGTTAGTTGTGCCACCAGTAAAGCTTAGTACACCAGCATCTTGTGTACTAATCCATTCTGATTTAGACGGATTCATCCATTTTCCGTTGAATTTTCCTGTTTGGTCAATAACCGTCGCACCATCGATATCATTCATATCGTAGTGAAGAATGAGCTCTGCCCCGGATGGCTGCTCTACTGGAGGAGTAACGTCTTCATCAGCTAATGTTGCAATCTCTTCAACGGATAATGCACGATTATAAATACGGAAATCATCAAATTTACCATCAAATAGACTATGGGAGCCGTTTCTCGATTTACCAATATAATTCATCGTTGTTTCCAGTAACATTCTCGGCTCAACGTTAAATGTCGAGCTACGTTTAACCTCTTGACCATTCACATACAATACTGCATCAAATTCATCCATTGTAATTGCAACATGCTGCCAAGTCTTCGTTGGTAATAGTCCAGAATTTCTCACCGCATATTTATATTCTGATCCTAGTCGCGTGCTGTCATTGCTAAATTTCTCTGTAAAAGGTGTTACGACAGCGAACTCCAGACTACCTGTATCACCTTGTGTGCTCAAGTACATGGTGTTGCGGTTAACCTGTCTGCCTGTTTCGGAAGCAAAATCAAATATTCTTTGATTTGCTTGATTTCTGTCCATTTGAACCCATGTAGAGAACGTAGCCTTCTCAAGATTCAAGGATTGAATCAAGTTATCTGGCAGCTTCACATATCCTGTTGATCCATTAAGCTCTAGTGCACCACCCGTTTTACCGATACGATCCTCTTCATTAATCGTTGCTCCACCTACTAGTGTTGCGTGATGACCATTACCAGAAATGTCATTCAACGTTGTACCATTCACTGTATTTGCATCGAATGAGTAATGTACAACCGGGTCTGTTGATGGTGCTGGACCTTTCCATGCATACTTCTCTTGCAAGGCATCATACTCTGCACGTGAGATTGGAATTACCGTTCCGTGTCGTGGTCCTGGCGGAAGTGCATATTTATCACTACTTAATACATTGTTAATATATTGCGTGCTACTATCCAGATCTGTTGTATATCGTACATGATATGGCCATGAATCAAGGAACAGATACCATTTGTCTTTATTATTATCCTTAAAAATCGTTTGCCCTTCGTTGTTTCCATTATTTCCGATCAAGCCAAGTTTATTATCACGTGTACCAGGAACAGCGTCGTATTGAAGACCGTTTGCTGCAATACCGTCCTTGTCATCGTAGAAAGTTGGTGCTTTCTCCACATACACTTTAGTATTCACTTCTGATTTGGTGAATCGGTACAACATATTATTATGCTCAATAAACGTCGTATCAATTGTCGGAAGTGACTCATCAATCATGGCCTTTGGCTCAGAGAAGTTGTAGAAGTCTCTTGTTGTTGCGTAGTACATCACATTGTATTGACCTGCAGGTCTTCCGTTATAATCACCATATGTCTCTGTGTTTTTCATCGATGATGCCCAAAATACGATATACTCTCCAGTTACTGAATCATAGATAGCTTCTGGTGCCCACGTATTTCCTCCAGTCTTAGGAGCAACCTCGATCATACGCTGCTCGCTCCAATGAACGAGATCCTCCGACTCCCAAATCATCATGTAATGACTACCCGTAATTTGAGCTTGGTCGAAATTTGTACTTTCGCCCATTTTCAAATCGGTTGCCAGCATATAGAATTTATCACCCTCTGGTGACCGAATAACGAATGGATCACGAAGTCCTTTTTCACCCATATCAGATTGAAGGATCGACTTACCATTATTCAGCCCTTTCCAGAACAATGGATCTTCAGCTGTAGCGAAGGATATCTCTTCACCACCCTCATATTCACCTGTAAAATACGCAAAGAAGTAAGCATCAAGCTGTACTGGCGCAGTTGCTTGTTTAATCGTAACGTTAAACGTAAGCTGTTTAGAAGCTGCACCATTCGTAATTGTAGCTATTAGCGTAACGGGCGTATCCGTAGCTTGACGGCTTACCCAGCCTAGCTGTGTAGCGTTACCAGCCGCTTCAGCCGTTCCTTTAACAACTGCCGGTCTGCTAGATAACCATGTAATTGCGGAGCCTTGTTCACCTGTAGCAACAAGACGTAAGTTACCTTTAACGTTGTCAGCATTGTAGATCTCTATTTGTTCAGCGTCCAGATCAACCTTCTGCTGATCATCGAATTGCTTCAAGATCGTAACAGGGAATACAGCTGTAGTTGATACTCCTTGATACGTTAAAGTGGCCGTAAGCTCTGCCTGAACATTACCTGATTGAGCAGCTGGACGTTGTACCGTGCCATGATTAGAAATGACAGTAGGATGACTAGAACTCCAAGTAATGCTCACGCCGTTTTTACCGCTTGTTGGTAATGCAACGTTTCTCGTTATCTTATCGGTACTCTTATCGCCTTCACCTAAGTAACGACTGATGTTAAGTTGATTCGCTGCATCATCAACAGTGAGCTGACGTATTTTTGAGATGTGAGTTGCTCCTTCTTGTTGATATAACTCGCCTACTTCTTGCTCCGTCAACGCGCGATCATATACTTGAAAATCAGCCACGCTACCTTGAAGGTATGGATCGTTTGAGAAGATTGATTTACCGATAAAGCCAGAGAAAGTAGCATCCGGATTAATAATTTCTGACAGCTTTAGTCCCTTTGCATTACCCGAAGCAACCTTAACTCCATCCACGAATAACGTTATCCTATTGCTAGCTTCGGACAAGGACACCGTTACATGCTTCCACTGCCCACCGATAAGGTTTGAGTTTGCGCTACCTGTAACTAATGCTTCGTTCGGCCAGCCATTTTTAGAGATACCTGTAGCAATCATATTACCTGATCCACTACCGTGACGTGGTGTTACGAAGAAATATTTGTTCGTTTCCGGTGTTAATACAGTACCCAAACCGAAGATCCAGCGATTCGTACCATCATTCGTCCAGTTCACGATTGAAGATACTGTAATCTCATTCAGACCGTGTAGTAGATCTAGTCCATTTGAGCCCTTAGGAATCTCAACATGCCCACTATTCGATGTAGAGCTTCCACCATTGAAGGAAACAAAGCCAACCTCACTGTTTGAAATGAATTGTCCATTGTTTGGATTTCTAAATATTCCGTCAAATGTAACTGCCTTATTGGCAACATCCTTCAGTACGAGTTGACCGTCTACTTCTTCAGTCGTCTTCATGTTGTAATGAAGAATAAGATCATCTTTTAGCGATTTTCCCTTAACGGTAACGGCTGATGTAGCTGTAAACTCTCCATCTTCAGTCTGTACCGTAATTGTGGCTGTACCTCCACTAACAGCTGTAACTTTACCCGTTGAATTGACAATCGCTATACTGGAGTCACTAGATGTCCAGATAACTCTTTTATTCGTTGCATTTGAAGGTGAAATAGTAGCCACTAATGTCTCGCTGTCCCCCACTGATAAAATAAATGTAGGTTCATTAAGCAAGACATTCTTAACGGCAATCTGCTCAATAGAGTCATCCTTAGGTAGTAAGGTAACCATGAACTCCTTCATTGCCTGGCTTCCACCTAAAGAAATGGTTGCAGTTAACGTCACTTGTTGCTCCATTTCTCGTAAGAACACTTCACCAGTTGGACTAATCGCACTCTCATCACTAGAAGTCCATGAGATCATTAAGCCATTCTTATCTTGAGTAGGCAGTTCAAGAGATTCTGTAACTGCCGATATATCACCTAACGTTAGCTCTATTTTGCCTTGTTGTACTTGCTTGTCATTAAACGATTGTTCATATACTTCAGCGATATCTTCATTATTTAGTGCCTCTCCGTAAATTCTTAAGTCTTGAAAGCTGCCCGCAAAAGTAGCATCCCCTAAATAATTGGAGCGACCGATGTAAGCATGCAGATCAGTACCAAAGCTTGCCGTTGTTTTCTCTTTGGTGGTCGTGCCTATACTAACACCGTTAATATAACCTGTAATAGAGCGTTCTGTAATAACCGTTGTATAGTGAACCCATTGACCTCCGTACGGTGTCGTAGAAGTGCCTGATACCCCTACCTCAGTCGTCCAAGGCTGGTCAACATTATTGCTATTCGTAAATACTGACTTAAAATCACCACTTGGATTCGATGGATTAAACATCCAGTAATTCGTTGGCAAGTTATTGCCAGCTGCTGGAGTACCGTAGAATAATGCTGAGTAGTTCCCACTTCCAGTGTTGCTCTTGATCCATACAGAAATCGTTGTATTTTCTTGATTATCAAACAAAACAGTAGGAAGCTGAACGTAGTTCGTATTACTATCCGTTCCCCCAGGTAGAGTGAGACCATCGGTGTACGTAATGTTTCCTACGGCCGTTCCATGCTTTTCATTACCTGATATATCCTGTACATCCTCAAGCAATGGATAATGCGCCAACATCGTTGGTGTTATTGTGTCCGCTGAAGCTTGATTGCTAAATGGTAGAACAAGACTAAACCAGCTACTGAAGGTCATAAGTAAAACTAACATTATGATTGTAATTTGCTTCCGCATAGCATTCTTCCCTTCGATTAATTTTCAGAAGCATACAACCCATATCTCACCTTTAAAACTAGACCACCTCGCTCAAGGAAATAGAGAAACGATTTAAAAAGAATGCGCTTACATTTCTTCTCATATTACGTCTTCAACACTTCCAATTCAATGTAGTATCTTGTTCATAAGGTGGATTTTTTTATTGCAATTCACGCAAACTTCAACACTATCCCTATACTTCGAAGTAATCGTTTTCATTCTAAATATACTCTATGTTTAAATTAAAGGATTGAACGCCTGATAAACATAATATATATAGTTGGGCGCTTGTCATATGGCAACGTGTCCGAAGACGATGCGGGTAAGCCATGGGCGCACCGGATCGAAAAATAAGGAGGATTTTCATTTATGCCAAAACGATTTAGCAGAATGCTCGCGTTCCTCTGTTGCTTGGTAATGGTGGCGTCGCTAATGCCTACCAGTTATGCCACCGCCATTGACAACATCGAGAACGCAGAAGCGAATGAAACACCCACCGCCATTTTTGGAACTCCCGAACTCGGGTCAAACGACCCACTCTGGGGCCAGACAATGGAGCATCACATCAACAAAAGTACTGTGCCCGCCGACCCCAGACCCCATGCCATGGGTACAGCCAGAATCCTTTGGGATCATGACTACCTGTATGCCCGCGTAGTTGTGAATGACAGTAATCTATATCAGGGAGCTGGCGCAGATCACCAGTATGACAGCCTTGAGTTTTATGTTGGTACCGGAACCGGGGGCTCAAACCAATGGCGCGTAAGCGCGACGGGTGTGTTCTCAGGGCAGGCCGCTCCGGGCAGAGCTGCATGGACCCAGATCATGGAAACAGGATATATCGTGGAGATGAGAATACCCAAAAGAACCTTGACCTTGGAGGAGGGCAAGCTTACCTTTGAGGTTTATATTAATAACTCAACGGAAAAGGGCGGTGACCGCTATGAAGTCGTTTCCAGTTTCGGAGATCCGGACGCGGCTTATACAAGCTCTGTTTCATTTACAGACAGCCTGCAGCTCACCTTAGCCAATGAAGTGGACACCAGATTATCAATCACCGCAACTGCTGGTCCGGGTGGCCGAATAACGTTGAACCCACCTGGCGATGTTCTGAGAATAGATCGAGGCTCTAACAAAGAAATTACGTTTACCCCCGATTACGGCAAAGTTGTGGATACCGTAACAGTAGACGGCGAGATTGTAACTCTATCTGCTGGCACTTATACCTTTACGAATATTGAAGCTGACCATTCAATTCATGTGACATTCAAAAACGATCCGGACGCGGAGATAATTCCCTTTATCGTATGGAACGACAACTTCGCCAGTGGCGAGTACACGACGGCTGTCATCATTGACTTAGGCGAGGGGAAGGCAGCGTTAGGCTCCGAGCTAAATCCGGGCTTGTTTACCTTGTCAGCCAGGAACACGACCCTGAACGGCGAAGCGGTGACCTTTGAAGGGACGCGCAAGATCACAAGGGTATACGCTAATGACGAACCGAAGGTACGCGGCTATCTGGGGCCGGTAAGCAATTCACCGGATTATCAGGACGGACTGGCAAGCGGCCGTTACATCGTAGTTGAGTCTGAGTTTTATTCAGCGAGCGGCGGCAATACAACGCTGGATGGCAGCAGTAACTCGACAAAGCAGGTTTACAACATTGTCCAAAACGGAGAGATCGTACTGACAGAAGGGAGTCCACTTCGCAACGTGGTTTTTGAACAGGAAAAAGTTGTGAATCCGATCCTTGACAAGTTTACAACATTCACGGACAATTCGGTCAATCGCTCGCTCTACCTTCACAAGGATGAAGACGGTAAAGTGATGAAAGGATTGCCGCTGTATGTCTATACCCACGGCATGTCACGCGGCGGTACAAACGCTGCGACAGACCAAAAAGCGGCCATGAAATCCGCCAACGGCTCGGTCGCTCTAATGAAAAAAATGGAGAACAATCCTGAAAAGTACGCCAGCCATGTACTGAATATTTCCTATAATGGCGTATCTGTTCCCTCAACAGAGAATGTTAAGAAGGTCATAGACGCCCTGATTGCCAGCAGCGAAGTAGACCCTAACCGTGTTTACGCAGCAGGCTTCTCATGGGGCGGCCAGTATACAAACAACTTAGTTAACAGCCACCCTGGCTTCTTCGCCGCCGCCGCACCTATGGCCCCGGTAAGCGGTTCACCGAATGCTAAGGACAACGATGCTCATAACAACCTGGCCTATTGGATGTTTGTAAATGCTCATAACGTTGCAGGCTACCAGACTAACCTCAATAACTTCATAAATACCAATATGCCGAAAATGATCAACGCGAGGGCTTCGCGCTTTGAGAGTAATGAGGCTCTTACGTGGCCCTACAATCAATTTGATCAGCCAAATCTGCGGCCGAATCCGGCCAACACACCTGTTCTGGCTGATTACATAGCGCACGAAGTTGAAGCGGCGGTTCTTTACAACCAGATAACTATGGGGAATTGGAGCATAGCTCCCACGGCGCAGTCCTCTAACTTGCCGGCTTGGAACAATGACTACACAGACGTCTTTGATTGGATGTTCGCGCAGAGAAAACCGGTCGTCCCTGGTGCTCCGAGCGGCTTCAAGGCGACAGCGGGTGACGGACAGGTCACATTGAGCTGGACTGCTCCTGCTGACGACGGTGGCAGTGCTATATTGAGCTACAAGGTATGGTATGGCAACGTGACGCCGGTCACACTGGATGCGGCGGAGACCAAATATACCTTCAAGGACCTGACAAACGGCCAAGGCTACAGCTTCACGATCATCGCGGTGAACGCAAAGGGCGACGGCGCGGAGATCAGTGCGACAACGACGCCGATGAAGACGACTCCCACTGTGCCTGATTCTGGCGGCAATACGGGCAACACCGGAAATACCGGCAACATCGATAATACGCACAACACCGACAATACGGGCACCGGGACAGACGCTGGAACGTCGAAGTCGACCTACACAGTGAATACACCGAAGGATAAACCCGCGGTCACAGACAAAAACGGCAACACCACCCTCCCCGGCTGCGAGATTGCGACCAAAGGCGGGACGAAGATTAAGGTGCCCGAAGGCACAACGATAGACTCAAACGGTAAGGTAACCATTCCGGCAGACAAGAGCGCCGAAGTGACACTACCCGGCGGCAACAGCACAGTGACCATTTCGGGCGGTTCGACGATAGCGAGCGACGGTACGGTCACAGTAGGCGGAAAAGACGCGTATGTGAACCTGCCAAATGGCAACCAGGTGCATATCCACGGCGGATCGAAGATACGGAGCGGCGGAGCGGTTGTGGTAGGACCCAGCGGCGCAAGAGTCGGCTTAGACAACGGCATGTCACTGAACATCCGTGAGGCTACAGAGCTTGCATTCGATGACAGCCCCCCACTCGGCTTCCTCGTGGTATCAGGCAATCCTTTTAGGGATACCACTATGGACGACTGGTTCTACAGCTATGTAAATTCAGCCTACACATATGACCTTTTCAACGGTACGACGTCCACGACGTTCTCACCAAATACCGCAATGACGCGTGCAATGTTCGTGGAGGTACTGGCCAATCTTGAGAACGTAAACCTCTCCAGCTACACGAGTTCCCGCTTTAGGGACGTGACGGACGGACAGTGGTACACGGCGGCAGCCGAGTGGGCGGCCGAAAAAGGCATAGTCAACGGTACAAACGCAGAACTGTTTGACCCCAATTCACCAATGACGCGCGAGCAGATGCTGGTGATACTGTACAACTACATGAAGTACAAGGGCTATGAGCTACCTGAAAGCCACTCTAAATCCTTCACGGACGAGAGTGAGATCAGCTCCTGGGCGTTGGAGGCCGTTCAGGCACTGAGGGGCATCGGCATTGTATTAGGCAAGCCGGACAACTTTTTTGCTCCCAAAGCCACCGCCATCCGCGCCGAAGTAGCCACGATCTTTGCAAGGTTCGTCGAATATCTGGCTAAGTGAAAGCGTATACAGAAAACAAGGAGACCCTTCTGGCTAGAAGGGTCTCCTTGTTTTCAAACTGCACTTTTTTTGACATCTAGAATATTCGTCCCCAAGCTCGTCCCCAAGTCCAAAAATTCTACTTAATTAATGCATGTTCTGATTTATATGACAACAAAAAAAACCTTGCTACACAAGGGTTTCAACGATTTAATCATGTATTCTCAAGAAATGACCCTGCATCTACAGTTTCGCATTTCAGGTTATCCCTATATTGTAACGGCGTTACCCCCGTCCATTTCTTGAAGGCGTTGCTGAATGCGCTCGGTTCCGAGAAATGAAGAGCGTATGCAATTTCACCTATAGATATATGCAATTGTTCCAAATAGCCGATGGACAATTGCTTTCGCACACGAATAGACAATTCGTTATAAGAAGTTTTCTCCTCTTTTAATCGAAGTTGTAACGTCCGCACACTCATTTGAAAGTGTTCCGCAGTTTGCCGTAAGGTCGGATAATGGGTCGGAAGACAGTATTCCAACCATTGCAATACTTCATCCGAGAACGATCCTGTCACTTGTAACTTCTCAATGGCTTCTTTGGCAAGCGTTTCGAATACGGATAACAATCTTGTATCGGAATACAGAACCGGCTTCTCCAACAAGTCCTTACTCATACACAGCATTGTGGAATTGTCTTCAAATGTGGGAATCACTCCGAACACAGTTTCATATGGATGTATTCCCCCCGGTGACTCATGCATAAAACTGACTTCATGCAACGGAACCGTTCGATTACACAGAATTTCGATCAGACGGTAGAGCGAAGTAGCCATACCCTCTGCACAATGGCGGGGAAAACTCCAGTTAGATTGGGTAAACATGCGTATTCTCACATCTTCATCTACGATCTCCCAATCCAGATTGAATCCGCTGCATAACACTTCATTGTAAGTCTGAAACGACTTAAGTGCAGCTTCTATGTTATTGCAATGCATCATGACGTATCCGAGCACGCCCAAATCGGCAAATTCCGTAAACGCCCCCATCTGCAATCCGAAATAATCATCCTGTGTATAGACCGCCGCCGCGTTTGTTACTCTCTCTAACTCCATTGTTGGGATACGCGCTTCCTGTTGCGTCAGAACAGTGCTGTCAACCGATATATACCGGAAAAACGAATCTGTGTCCACGCCCTTATGGACAAGTGACTTCATGATTGGATACAGCATGGTAACAGAAACACCCGAATCGATCACCGAATTCTCCCCTTTGCGTGATTTATCAAGTAATAGTACGTTGTTGATCATTTCATCCCACCAGTTGCCGGTATATACTAAAGTTGCTTTTTTAATATTATATCACAATGAAATTACCGGGGAGGTAAAAGCAATGAAATCGAAAATGCTTGTCATTAACGGCCATCCGGATGCACAGAGCTACTGTGCATCCTTGGCCAAAGCATATACGGAAGGAGTTCAAAAGAACAGCAAAGCCCAAGTCCGAAATATCGACTTAAGCTCAATCTCCTTTGAGATGAATCTGCAATATGGATACCGTAAGCGGACGGAACTGGAAAATGAACTTCTTAAAGCACAGGAGATGATCCGATGGGCGGATCACCTGATATTCGTTTATCCGATATGGTGGGGGAGCACGCCGGCTGTTCTGAAGGGCTTTATCGATCGGATATTCTTGCCTGGGTTCGCATACAAACACAGGCAGGATTCACAGTTATGGGATAAGCTTCTATTGGGTAAATCTGCGCACCTGATCGTTACGTCCGACACCCCTGCCTGGTACAATCGACTCGTGTACCATCGGGCCGGGCTGAATGTCATGAAGCGAAACGTACTTCATTTCTGTGGTATCAAACCAGTACGCATAACCGAGATTGGTCCTATCAGACCATCTACATCTGGCCAGCGAGATAAATGGATTGCTCACGTTCGAGAGCTTGGTACCAAACTCTCCTGATTTTCATGTATGCTATTTAGCCCCCAAATGAACTTGGACAATACACCCCTTATTCCGACAAACCAAGACGGAGGGGAACGCCATGACAAGGAAACAATATGAACTGGATCCCAAGATGGTGCTTCGATGGGCCAGAGAATTGGAGCGTACAGATCTCGATCAGTTAGATGGAACGCGCTATAAGCAAGCGCCCTTAGTTCCTACAGCCTCTGATTATGCAGCGCTAGCAAAGGAACATGAAAAATTGAAAAAGCTGTATGCTGAACAGGCATTGGAACGGGAAATCCTCCGTGACCTGTAAAAAAAATGAACCCAAACTTGCGGGTAAAATAGAGATTGCCCAAACATACATTGCCCAAGGACATCCTGTTCGACTTGTGCTGCGCATCCTTGAAGTGGAGCGCTCCACGTACTATGCACGTTCAAGCACAACCGCCCTCTCTAGCTGAAAAGCAAAAACCAAGCAGTAAGCTAGAGAGCAAAGTCCAACGTACAAGCTTCGCAAGAACCGCAGGAACTGCGGGGATAAGCCTGCTTATCTTCGCTCGTTGGAGCGTTCAGCGCAGGAATCTCGTGACTTTTAGTCATGAGAGGTTCAATAAAAAAATAAAGTATACTTAATTGGACGGAGGGCATTATGACTATTAAAACAGGAAGCTTTATCTTTATAAGAGTTTTTTTGGGGTTGATATATTTATGGGTAGTTGCTGACCGTTTAGGCATCTTGGGTCCAGTTGGAAATCTAGGTGTGGCCTGGGGAAACTTTGATAGCTTTTTGGAGCATACAGCTACTTTGAACCCTTGGTTCCCAAGAGTAGTGTCTGATATCCTAGGTTATTTTGTAACCTTCTTAGAAGTTGGGCTTGGTGTTTTATTGGTGAGTGGTATTCGCTTAAAAGAGGCTGCTTTAGCTAGTCTTGCCCTGCTTTTGGTATTCCTATTGAGCATGATTTTCTCGATCGGTTTTAAGGAAGCTTTTGATGACATTGTTTTTACGGTAGTTCTTGCAGCGGCTTCGGCACTTCTTTACAGGGGAGCAAAAAAGAGGAGGCCGGGGAGGGGGTAGCCTATTTCGTTTTGAATCGGAATCCACTTCGCTGAAAGTTTTAAAATTTCAGATAGAATCTGATACTTTGTTTCTACGATGATATCCTATAAGGTTTTTTGTCGAAGAGCCCACGCCATTCTGGAGTTGGAGTGTTATCAGCGGGCATGAATTTGAGAGTTATGGGCAGGCGTATGAAGTCGTAACCGAATTTATTCACAACTACAACCACAACCGTATCCACGGCAGCATCTATGATTTATCACCTTATGAATATCGGGATGCGATCAAGCAAGGGACCGTGAAGCCGAAAAAACTTAAAGTGTAGCGCGCAAAAATTACGCCAAAGACTTTACATGGAGGGCAGGCATAATAGGCTAGCCCGCCTTGCGAAACCCTTGTGGTTTCGCCCTTTCGCAAAAAGTCATGCCTGCAGAGGCTCCATGTCAAGTCGGCACACAATCATCGAAAGAACGAGTAAATTCAAGCAATTGTATGTATTCGCTTGAATAAGAGGTGCTGGATGTACCGCTGAAGATATTGCCTCGTCTTCTCATAGGTGAGTGCGAGCTGCTTAACATCAACCTTTTCATGAACTTGTGAAATAGGCACTTTCTGAAACGGCAGCACGTACGCCTTCATGGCATCCAGCACTTGCCTCAATTGCATCTGTGCGTATGCGGTTCCCATCCCTCCCGGTGTAGCACCGATGATCCCGACTTGTTTTGATGAAAACTGAATCCCTTGCCGGTCTTGAAGCCCAGTCAAGCGAGTTCTTGAGCACCCCCCGGGATTCCCGTGTTGTATTCCGGACTCACAATCATGATCCCGTCCACTTCGCAAATGGCTTCCTTGAACAATGCGACTGCTACCGGATCGCCGCTAACCTCCAGATCCTCAATGAAAAACGGCAGACCGCCGATTTCAATTATGTGAATGTTTCAAGTTGAGTCCGATGTAGACGCCATAAAGACTACAATGTAGTTTATTTTCTTAGCGAAGCATGAGCCTGAAACTGTGAAAGCCGTGGGTGGGTTGGACGATGTGAGCAGGAACACCACTTAATATAAACAGTAAAAATAAAACGGGAAAACCCCTGATACACAAAGGCTTTCCCGTCTTCATTACCTGTATGGAGCCTAGGGGGATCGAACCCCTGACCTCATCGCTGCCAGCGATGCGCTCTCCCAGCTGAGCTAAGGCCCCAGGATATGAAATAGATAACTTGTCCAGCACTGCAACGTTCCACAGGCGACTCCTATATCATATAAAATCCAGCTTTCGCTGTCAATCACTTTTTCATGATCCAAAGTGATTGGAGAAGAACAACCGATTTTACTGGCACATACGGACTGGAACCCCAGACTGCTCTTCTCCCTTTACCCACTTCACTAATCCTCCAGATTGTCTTTGGACAACAGGGATTTCAGTTCTTTCATGAACATATTGATGTCTTTGAACTGACGATACACGGAAGCGAAGCGCACATACGCCACTTCATCGACTGGAAACAGCTGTTCCATCAATAGCTCACCAATCTGGCGACTCTCGACCTCAGCATCTGCTGTATTACGCAGCGACTTCTCTACTTCAGATACCATCATCTCCAGCGTCTCAACAGAGACTGGACGTTTCTCACAGGCACGAATAAGCCCGCGGAGAATCTTGTCCCGGCTGAACTCTTCCCGGCTGCCATCTTTCTTAATGACGATCAGGGGTGTTTCCTCAATCATCTCAAACGTTGTAAATCTTCTGGCGCACTGCTCACATTCACGGCGACGACGAATGGATTTCGCTTCGTTTGCCGGACGCGAATCAAGCACTTTGGTACCCATGTAACCGCAATAAGGACATTTCAAATCAGATCACTTCCCATGTTTTACTTTTTACCACATATTCCCTGTACTGACCTTGTAATGAAAATCGCATTGCCGACACATAATACTTTTACCAACCCGCGAGGAGGTGAACAGCAATGGCACAAAGCAACGGTAACTCCAACAACCTGGTGGCACCTAGAGCTTCCGCAGCACTCGAGCAAATGAAATTTGAAGTTGCCCAAGAACTCGGAATCAGCATCCCACAAGACGGATACCAAGGTAACATGACTTCTTACGAGAACGGTTCGATCGGTGGATACATCACGAAGCGTCTGGTAACAATTGCAGAACAGCAATTGGCAGGTCAATACCATTAATATCTGCATCGTAATACGCTACACAGAGGAGCATGGAGCGGCCGGTGAACAACCGGCCTGCTCTGTGCTTCTACTTATATACTCAGAACGTATTATAAATCTTTACATACTGATTATAATAGTAAATGACCCTTTGTACATAGTGACGCGTCTCACCAAACGGAATATCCTTCACCGTATCGAACGAGCCATCCCATACACCATCTCTAAGCCAACTGTTCACTTTGCCCGGACCCGCGTTATAAGCGGCGATCATCACCGCTTCATTGCCATCGAATTGATCGGACAGATTCCGCAGATACCAGGTCCCTAACTGAATATTTCGTTCAGGCTCGTGCTTCAATTCCTCCAGCGAAGTGTCAGGAATTTTGGCTTGTTCCAGTATCCAGTTGGCTGTGTCCGGCATCAGTTGCATGAGTCCAATGGCTCCTCGTTTGGATTCCTTGCTTGTCTTGAAATTGGTCTCCACCTTGATTATGGAAGCAATCAGAAATGGATCAACCTCATAGCTCTGGGATTGGGCACGAATCTCTTCCTTATAATGAATTGGATAGAACCATGCCATCCAGTTTGTATTCAGGAATAATATCAATACAAAGGACACAAACATCAACAGCAGTACACGTTTCTTGCGCAATATCTTCATAACAAACCCTTACGCTGTAGATATGAGTCAATTTGCTGCTGCGTCGCAGGCCATAAGCCGCTGTTATCAATGACAATGTCTGCCAGCTGCTTTTTGCGCTCAATATCCATCTGTACATCCATTCGAGCCTCAGCCTGTTCTGCAGTCATTCCATCCCGACTCATCAAGCGATCTCGTTGGACTAATCTTGGAACATATACAACCATGACTTCCTCGAAACCATCTTCCAGACCCGATTCGTACAACAACGGAATATCAGATACCACAAGTTTATCCGGATGTTGCAATGCGTATGCGGCAGCCCGTTCACGCATCTCTCTACGAATCGCCGGGTGTGTGATGGCCTCCAATGCCTTTCGTTCCTCTGGTTGTTGAAAAACAATGCTTCCAAGCTTTTTCCGATCCAGTGTTCCATCTTCGTTCAGTATGGCTTGTCCAAACCGCTTAACAGCGGCGGCCAACACGGGGTGCCCGGGCATCATAACTTCCCGGGCAATAACGTCTGCATCGATGAGCAACGCTCCCTTACTGGCGAGATAGGCGGAAACACTGCTTTTGCCTGTCGCTATCCCGCCGGTTAAGCCTATATTCATCGTTTCACCTCATAACAGCTTCATTATTCCCATAATCATTAACAAAAGTGCTGGCAATACAGACAGTCTTCGCATCCAGCGCAGAGCTGAGAATCGCAGCCCAACCTTCATGCCAAGGGACAGAAACGCCCCACTAAACAGCGCAATAATGAGTGCCGTCCATAGTGTAGGGAATCCGAGAAGTGCCGCTCCCAATCCTGCCCCAAACGCATCCAGAGACAGGGCAATACCAAGCCACATCGCTTCCTGGGCAGATATACTCCCCGAGTTATCCATATCCGCCTTGGAGGGACTGCGAAGGATCTGAATGACGACCCCCAGCTTACGCAGCTCCAGTGTAAATACCATGCGTTCCAGCGATCCACCTGAAGCCGACTGCTCCAGATCCAGCGCAAGCACCTGATTCCTGCCTTTTGAATCCGTCAGCGTCTTTTGTACTTCTCTAATACCAGTTAACGTTGTTTCTGTTCCCTCACCCGATCTAGTGTCTGTTTCCAGCTGTTCCTTGCCTTGCTTTCGAATAAGTTGCAACAGTGACCATGCACCAATACCTATCAATATAACGGCTCCCACAATCGAAGCGATATCCGGTGACACCACATGGGACAACAGCACACCTACTTGCATCGACAAAGCAATAACCAATCCCGAACAGATCGAAATAACAGCGATAGATAACAGGGGAATCTTAGTCCTCCGTAACCCATATGTAATCCCGACTCCAAAACCATCTAAACTAAGCGCCAAAGCAAGCGCCAGCAATGAAATAAAATGATGCAGCACCCCGGACTCCTCCTCTGTGCGGTACTCGTGCCAACTGAAGATGCCAGTATGGGTATACGCCCGCTTATTTCTGCCATATCAGTATATGGAGGGAGGAATCCAAGGGTGCTATGATTTCATCATTTCGTTCATTCAGTTCATGTTCAGCGGCTGACAGTTTGGACAAAAATGCGTCCCACGGCCACCAACCACCGTTTTTTCAATTAACGTACCACATGTTGCACAAGGTTCCGATTTGCGTCCATAGATTTTCAATTGATGCTGGAACATCCCCATCTCACCCTGTCCGTTTACATAGGATTTGATGGAAGATCCCCCTGCATTCACTGCATCTTGCAACGTAGCCACAATCGCTTCATGGAGCACCGTTAACTGAGCTTCGGTCAGTGTCTTGGCGATGGTCTCGGGATGGATGCCTGCGCGAAATAGAGCCTCGTCCACATAAATATTCCCGATGCCAACCACATATGCCTGATTTAACAGTACAGCCTTGATTTTGGTTGTTCGTTTGCCCACCGCTTCTCGGAACGCAGCTAACGTAAAGGCCGGGTCAAGCGGCTCCAGTCCCAGCTTCAGCAAAGGTTTGGACACCAGTTCCTCACCTGCATTAAACAGATGCATCGTACCGAACTGACGCACATCCTTATAACGCAATTCCGTACCATCATTAAAATGGAAGATCACATGTGTATGTTTCTCCACATCTTCATGCTGCTCGTACACACCGTACCTTCCTTCCATCCGCAGATGGGAGACAAGCACCAACCCGTCCAGCAAAATACGCAAAAACTTGCCTCGACGCTCCACCCCAATGACGGTATGTCCCGCGAGTTCCAGTGCAAATGCATCTATGTCGTCCGGCCGCTGAATAATCCGCGGCAAGCTAACGGTAACATGATCAATGGTCTTGCCTACAATAAGCTGATTCAATGTTCTTCTGACTGTTTCAACTTCCGGTAATTCCGGCATGATGTTCTCACCTCCCCTATATTATAACGGAAGATGGCGCTCAGCGGGACCCTTTTCTTATATCGCTAACATGGAAAGGTCTATTTTGAAATACCGGAAAAACCGTGCGGCTCTTGATTTATTTCGCTTCGTACCAGTTATCCCCAAAGCTGACTTCGGCTTTCAGCGGAACCGACAGTTCCAATGCTTTTTCCATGACAGAAGGGACTAATTCTTTCATCAGTTCCAATTCATCGGCAGGTACTTCGAATACAAGTTCATCGTGCACCTGAAGCAACATGCGACTCTTCAACTTGCGTTCCCGTAATGCTTCATCCATCTGTACCATGGCCAGTTTGATGATATCTGCCGCTGTTCCCTGAATAGGTGTATTCATCGCCGTACGCTCTGCGAAGGAACGCAGATTGAAGTTACTGGCATTAATCTCAGGCAGATAGCGTCGGCGCTCCAACAACGTTTTGACGTAACCATCCTGGCGAGCTTCCTTCACAATGTCATCCATATATCGGCGCACACCCTGAAATACTTCAAAATACTGATCGATAAACTGTGCGGCCTCTTTACGGGTGATGTGCAGGTTCTGTGATAGGCCGTAATCACTTATTCCATACACGATACCAAAGTTAACCGCCTTGGCGGAACGGCGCATATCCCCATCCACATCCTCAGGTTTCACGCCAAATACATCCGAAGCGGTCTTTGTATGAATATCCATATCATTGACAAACGCTTCCTTCAGGCGCTCATCGTCCGAAATGTGTGCCAGAACACGCAGTTCGATCTGGGAATAGTCTGCCGCCAAAATGGACCATCCAGGCTCGGAAGGAACAAATACCTTCCGGATTTTGCGACCTTCCTCCATCCGGATCGGAATGTTCTGCAAGTTCGGGAACTGACTGCTAAGTCGTCCCGTAGCCGCAATGGTCTGACGATAATACGTATGCACCTTTCCATCCCGATCAGAAATCTCTTTGAGTAACCCTTCCACATAAGTGGATTGCAGCTTGGCAAGCTGACGATATTGCAGAATATGCTTGACCACGTCATTATAAGGGGCCAATTTCTCCAATACTTCGGCATCTGTTGAATAGCCCGTTTTTGTTTTCTTCACCACCGGCAAGCCCAGTCTATCAAATAAAATCTCACCCAGTTGCTTCGGTGAATTCAGATTAAATTCCGTTCCTGACAGCTTGTAGATCTCTGCCATCAACCTGCTGATCTGCTCTTCAAACTCACTGCCCAAAGTCTGCAGATCGGCTGTATTGGCCTTGATGCCCTGTTTCTCCATGTCTGCCAGTATGCGTGACAACGGCATCTCCAGTTCATGGAACAATGAATTCATCTCATCGGTTTCCAGTACCTGCTCCTGAAGTGGAATGATGGCTGCTACTGCAGCAGCTTTGCGGCACAGGAAATCGCCCAAGATCTCCACTTCCGGCACCTTGTACTTGGCGCCTTTCCCCATAACCGTGTCATCCTCCACAAGCGATGGCAGACCATACTTGGTCGTAAGTCCACTAATCGTCTGGTTGGATTCTGTTGGATCAAGCAAATACGCTGCCAGCTGTACATCGAATGATGCGCCAGCAAATTCAATGCCATGCGCATGAAGGGCCAGGTCTACACGATGAAGATCATACCCGCGCTTTGGCTGGTCTGAATTACCAAGCCATGCCCGCACTTGGGCCGCAGCCTCGGACTGAAGCAATTCGGGAGATATGAACGTATATGTTCCAGCGGAACCTACTGCTAGTCCAATCAGTTTCGCTTGGTGCGGGTTATCCCCATGTGTCTCCACATGGAGTACATCAATGGAATCAAGAGAACTGAACAGCTCACTGATCGTCTCTTCTGTTGCAATGGAGGATTCCACCTCGGCAGCAGGAATAGCTTCCTGTTCAGAACCGATGCTGCCACTGAACGACAGACGTTCGAGCAAGGATTTGAATTCCAGCTTAGCTAGTGCAGGGCCAGCATTTTCTTCTTTTAATCCGCCGAATTGCATATCCTCCCACGTCTGTTCCAGCGGAACTTCCCGGTGAATCGTCGCCAGTTGTTTGCTCATCCGGGCATCTTCGGCATGGGCCTCAATCTTTTCTTTCATCTTGCCCTTCAGTTCACTTGTGCCGTTCAGCACATCCTCTACTGACCCGAACTGGTGCAGAAGCTTCAGCGCTGTTTTCTCTCCGACCCCGGGAATACCCGGAATATTATCGGAAGCATCCCCCATCAGACCCTTAAGATCAATAATTTGCAGCGGTGTCAGACCATAGCGCTCCTTAATCTGAGCAGGATCATACAGCTCAATATCAGTTACCCCTTTACGCGTCAGTCCGATATGTACATGTTCAGAAGCGAGCTGCAGCATATCTTTGTCACCTGATACAACGAGCACCTGTCTGCCCGCTTCATCTGCGCGTTTGGTTAACGTCCCGATGATATCATCCGCTTCGAAACCAGCCAGCTCAAACTGAGCGATGCCAAGTCCTTTCAGCAGTTCTTTGAGCAAAGGGAATTGCTCCGACAACTCTGGTGGTGTTTTCTCCCGACCGCCTTTGTATTCCTGATACCCTTCGTGGCGGAACGTGATCTTGCCTGCATCGAATGCGACCATAACATGTGTAGGTTTATGTTCTTCAAGCAGTCTCAGCAGCATCGTGGTGAAGCCGTATACCGCATTGGTATGCAAACCTTTCGAGTTGGTCAGAGGCGGCATTGCAAAAAACGCCCTGTAAATAATGCTATTTCCATCTATGAGAATAAACTTGTCCATTCCAGCACCTCGCGTATCATATGGTCAACATCTTCAAATTACATCTACTCCCATGATACCATACCCACCTGTCACATCAAAAAGAATAGCCATCTTTTCACTTTAGTTTTACCCGTAAAAAAGAACCTTCTCCGTAGGTAGTCTGTGAACAGGCTACTCAAGAGAAAGTTCTTCATTTGGTATAAAGCATTGCTCTTCCTATTGATTCAGATCCGGACGTTTACCTGTTACCAGGTATACCGTGCTCTCACCAATATTGGTCGCATGATCGCCAATACGTTCAATGTAACGTCCAACCATCATCAGCAGCATGGCCTGAGAAGCCTGATTCGGGTGCTCTGTCATCAACGTGTAGAGATCACTGATCATGTGACTGTACAATTGATCGACCTGATCGTCTGTTTGAGCCATTTTATAGGCCAGGTCTGTGTTTTCTTTCAGGAAAGATTCGATGGATTCATCGATCATGGATTTCACGATTTCTGCCATTTGCGGAATATCCACAAGAGGTTTAATCAACTCCTGCCCATCCATCCGCAGTGTCACCTTCGCCACGTCGAGAGCAAGATCTCCCATACGCTCCAGATCACTGGAGATTTTGAATGCCACGATAATACGTCTGAGGTCCTTCGCCACCGGCTGTTGTGTGATGATCAGTTTGGAGCCAAGTTCCATAATTTTGTCTTCAAGGGCATTCAGATTCGCATCATTCTTGATGATGACCTGAGCTTTCTCCGCGTTCATCGTTTGTAAACTTTCAATAGCACCATCCAATGCTGCTCCTACATGTTCACCCATTTGTTTGAGCAAGGTACGCAGCTCTTCAAGCTCCTGATCAAATTCTTTTCTGCGAATCATAGATTTCATGTCCTCCTTATCCATCATTTCCGGGTATGCCGGGATCGTTCCAATTCAGCTCGCTTAACCGAACCTTCCAGAGATATAATCCTCGGTTCGGGAATCTTGCGGTGTGGAGAATAACGTCTCCGTATCAGCTGCCTCCACCACTTCACCATTCAGGAAAAATACCGTGCGTCCGGATACCCGTGCCGCCTGGTGCATATTGTGGGTAACCATAACGATGGTGTACTTATGATGCAATTCCTTGACCAATTCCTCAATCTTCAATGTGGAGATCGGGTCGAGTGCTGACGTCGCTTCATCCATCAGCAGAACGTCAGGCTGTACAGCCAGCGCCCGTGCAATACAGAGACGTTGTTGTTGCCCACCAGACAGACTAAGTGCCGACTTCTTCAATACATCCTTCACTTCATCCCACAGTGCAGCATGGACCAGACTCTGCTCCACCAACTGATCCAGTTCAGCCTTTTGGGTTACCCCGTGCAAGCGCGGTCCATAAGCCACGTTTTCATAGATGGATTTCGGAAAAGGATTCGGTTGCTGAAACACCATGCCGACCCGTTTGCGCAGTGTCTCCACTTCAATCTCGTTACTGTAAATATCAGAGCCATTCAGCATAACCTGTCCTTCCACACGAACACCCGGAATCATGTCATTCATCCGGTTTAATGTGCGAAGCAATGTCGACTTACCACAACCTGACGGCCCGATGAACGCAGTAACGGTTTTTTCCGGCAGATCCATGGATATATTTTTAAGCGCGTGATGCGTATCGTAGTATAAATTAAGATTTTCAATGTGAATGAGGTCCTTCATGGATGTTCACTTCTCCTTCGCTGCAGGGACACTGAAACTCCCTTTACGTTGAGACCGATGCTGATATTCTTTCCTCGCTGCTCGGCCATCTTTATTATCCTACCCTTTCATTGTAAAAACAGTATCACTTTCATGTTAACGGAATGTAAAAAGACATCCTTAACCTTCATGATCGGCTTCATCGATCAATCTGATTCCTGATGTCCACCTTATTGATTTGCTTATCATTCACTCGCTATCCAAAACCATCCCATCCAGCTTCATTCGAATATGCTCTGCGACTTCTCCAGCTTTGCCGCCTTCCATGGCAATCTCCTCTGCTATACGGGAGAGGTCTCTCACCGCACTATTCAGTTGCCGGAACGTTGCTCCTCCGGCGGTGACATGCACCGAGCTGTCGTCAATCTCCGCTCCGCTTGCCTTAACCAGTTCTACGGTTTGAAGGGTCAGTCCACCAATATTCTCAAGCAAAGAAGACATGTTCCCTGCAACTTCGCGGGTCTGTTTCGCGAGCGCTCGGATCTCGCCTGCAACAATCTGAAAGCCTCGTCCATATTCACCCGCATGGGCGGCTTCTATGGATGCATTCAGGGCAAGGAGACCACTCTGATCTGCCAGCGACCGGATGGATTGTGCCATGCCCGATCCTGTTTTAATCGAATTCAGCATGTGATCCGCATGTTGACCTTGACTCTCCATGTGCTGATGTACCCGGTTATAGGAAGCATCAACGTGCTTCAGACTCTCTTCTCCATGTTTGGACATTGCCATGATTTCACGGGCTTCATGTACCGTCTGATTAGCTGCGTGCACCAGCTTGGTGACTGCATCGTTGATTCTGGATATCTCCTGTCTGCTCTCGGATACCGTACGAACGCGCTCTGCCGAAGAAGCCTGTTGCAGCCTGCGGGAGAGAGACATCACATCACGCATCGTTAACACACCAAGCAGTCTGTCTTGTTCCGTAACCAGCAGACAGTCGTAGAAATGCTGTTCATTCCGTCCAAGGGCAATATCAATAATGGTTGTGGCTTCCATATGAATATCCGCAATAACCGGAGAAGCATTGGCTACTTGGATAACCGGCTTACGGTAAAATAGATCTGCGGCAAAACGACCATTTAACATCCGGTATAACGTCTCTCGCATTAATAATCCGGTTGGTTTCATCTGCTCATCACACAATACAATACAAGGGTGCTCCTGCTCCTGATTCATCATCGTCGCAGCTTCTCCACAGGTCGTATGGACCCCGGCAACAGGAACTTGACGATAATAGTTATGCAAATGGATTACAGGTTCTTCAGCAACTAGCGTTACTTCAGTTTGCTCCATTTTGGGTGTCGTTAATTCTTCATTATGTAAAACAACATGAGGCTGATCGGGTTTCACTTCGAGCAACATGGGCATAAATGCGCAATCTCCTTTACGTATTAGCTCCGTCTTGAGGCAGGATATATAGGTACAAAGTATCACTCAGATAAATCCATGCTACTCCCTCTACGTAAAGAAAAATCTTCCTTTATGTTAAATGAACGTAAAATAAAACTCCCCGATCATTGCTAACTTGAATGATGGGGAGTTTTTCTTTTGACAACCAATTTATAACCTACACCACGAATCGAATCAATGTGAACCGATTCCGGATCCAGCTCCAGCTTTTTACGTAATGAGCTGACGTGAACGTCCACGGTTCGTTGGCCTCCGATATAATCGAAGCCCCACACAGCATTCATCAGATCATCCCTTGTCAGCACCACACCCGGCTTTTTGGCCAAGTATAGAAGTACTTCGAACTCTTTCGGACGCAGGCTGATGGATTGTCCACCCAAAGTTACTTCATACTTCAGAGGATAGATCTCAAGCTCTCCCAGAATAATTCGTGAGCCATCCTTGTCCTCTGGCTGTGGTAAATCTTCACCATTGGAATAACGTCTTAATACCGCATCCACTCTGGCTAATAACTCCGATACGCCAAATGGTTTGGTAATATAATCATCGGCGCCCGATTTCAGCCCCTGCACAACCTCGGCTTCACCGTTCTTGGCCGTCAGAATGATAACGGGTGTACTGACACCTTGAATTCTTAGCTTGTTCAGAATGTCCAGACCATTCATGCCCGGAAGCATCAGATCCAGCAAAATGAGATCAAATTCCTGAGACAAGGCACGGTCATATCCTGCAGATCCGTGATCCTCGGCTGTAACGTCATAACCTTCCTGTGTCAGGTTATACGTGAGTAATCTAGATAATGTAGGTTCATCTTCAATAACTAGCAAACGCTGTGCCATGATACCCCTTCTCTCTTCATAAGGTTGTCTGTTGCCACAACACTTTTTCTATCATAGCACTAATTTGTTAACGCGGTGTAAAACAATACAACCTTTTTACATTTTCGCCTAGATCTCTTCGTCCTGAATGAATGGAAGGATAACACGGAACGTTGTCCCCATACCCAGCTCACTTTCTACAGACAATTTGCCATGATGCAATTCCACCAAATGCTTAACGATGGAAAGTCCAAGCCCAGTGCCCCCGGAATTACGGGATCTGCCTTTATCCACGCGATAGAAACGTTCGAAGATTCGTGGCAAATCTTTTTTCGGTATACCAATCCCCGTATCCGACACAGCAAACACGACTTCATCATCGTTCTGATCCATATTCACCTGCAACTTCACACGTCCACCCTCAGGGGTGTAGTTGATTCCGTTAGATAACAGATTGATAAAGATCTGCTTCATTTTATCCTCATCTGCTTCAATGTACAGTTCCTCGGGAACATTCATTTCCAGACGAATCTGCTTTTTCTCCGCCACTTTGGATAGGGTGCCCAGCACCATTTCGAAGAAAGAGTGCACATGAACAGGTGAGCATTGCAACGGTGCGCGTTTGGATTCAATTTTGGATAACTCCAGAATATCCCCAATTAGGCGATTAAGTCGATCGCCTTCATCATAGATGATTTGCAAGAATGAGCGCTCTGTCTCTTTATCCTGAACCCCGCCACTGAGCAACGTTTCGGCAAAGCCTTTGACTGCAGCAACAGGTGTTTTGAGCTCATGAGAGACATTCGCAACGAACTCACTGCGCATTGATTCCAGTCGCCGGATTGCTGTCACGTCCTGCAAAAGGAACAACATGCCTCGATACCCGCCATCATCTTCGGACATCGGTACGCCGTCAATACGGATCAATTTTTCTTCCGGGTTGAACACGCTCACTTCTTCATGCATCCGATCACGAAGTGCAACACTCTCTTCAATGGTACGGGTCAACTCGTAGTGTCTCTTCAGTTCAATATAAGGCTTACCCGTAACCTTTCCCGCCTGAATGCCCAGCATACGCTCCGCTTCCCGATTGACCAGTGCAATGGATTGCGCTGCATCGATCATCACAATGCCTCCGGTCATATTCGCCAAGACACTCTGTAGCAGCGCCTCATTGTCACGAATCGTCTTCAGTTGAGACTGCAAACTGTCTGCCATTCCGTTTATCGCGAGCCCAAGCTGTCCGATCTCATCCCTGCGGGTTACATCAACTCTCGCATCGTATTCCAGCTTGGTAATTCGATGGGCTACTTTCGTAATATGCTCAATCGGAGAGGTTAATCCCCGTGCAACCCGATAACTGACAAACGCGACAATCAGGAACAACAGTCCCAGTGCAGCAAACATGATTATCCAGCCACGCTGAAGACCCTGATCCACAGCCTGCAGACTCATGGAAAGACGGATGTAGCCATCAAATTTGCCGCTCGGTATTTCAATCATGTCACTTTGATCCGAATTCACAGGTAATGCCACATAGAGCATGTCTTGGCCCAATGTTTCACTGTAACGTATGGACTGCCCGTATCCATCTCCAACGGCACCCTTAATCTCCTCCCGGTTCAAGTGATTATTCATGGATGCCGGATCACTCTCGGAATCTCCAATGACCGTGCCATCTTTATTGATGAAGGTTACCCGGGAATCCGTCAGACGATCCAATTCCAGAGCCCGATCTGAATAATACTTTCGTGTTTCTTGCGAGGTTGGATCACTTGCATCATGAAATGGAAATGTTGCTTTGAGCAAATTAATCTCGCGCACCATGGTTTGCTCCAGTGCGGTAGTATGTGTAGTTTTAAACACTCTGCCCATCGTATATCCAGCCACAATGACGGATACACCGATCAGCACCATCATAATGATGGCAAGGCGAATTCGGAACGGTCTCATCTATCTCTTCCTTTATGATCATATTAATATCCACTTGCTCTACAATGAATCCAGTTCAATGCGGTCCCCGCGGGTGCCAGGCTGTGAAATAACCAGGAATTCGGTATCTGAATCGCTCCGATTCATCATCTGATGAGGCTCTCCCGGAGGAATTTCTATACCTTCATGGGTTTCCAGCACGAACTCTTCTCCATGTAGTTCCATGCAGGCTTCACCGCTGAGGATAAAAAAGAACTGACGGCTTATCGAATGATAATGTCGTATTTCGGCCGTTCCTGCCGGCATCCGCTCATGAATAATGCTCAGTGTTTCATTTTGTACGAGATGCCATCCATCACACTGTGCACCCCATATATAATGTGCTGCATTCTGTTTGTTCATTTTCATATGCATGAACCCCCTGAAGTAGACTTGCTCGATCTATCATATCACAGATCATTAGTCTTCCATTCTTTTCAATCGAGCTTTGCAACAAATGGTGATACTTCGACTTCAGACAGACAGGGCTAATGGTAAAATATCATAGTTGTATCAACGGAGATGCAGACTTTTGTAAACAGGTGCTAAACTGTATCCTTTGCTCACATACTCCCTCACATAAAAAAGACGTACCACTCAGCAATGCTGAAAAGCGATACGCCTCTCTATTATTAATCCTATTCTGAACCCAAACCTTCTTAACGAATTACCCGTTTACTACTTCGCCACCATTCACATGCATCACCTGTCCGCTCACATACGAGGAATCATCCGAAGCAAGATATACATAAGCAGGAGCCAGTTCATCCGGTTGTCCAGGGCGCTTCATCGGTTGCGTTGCGCCGAACTCGCTTACTTTCTTCTCATCAAATGTGGATGGAATGAGCGGTGTCCAGATCGGTCCTGGGGCAACGGCATTGACACGAATGCCCTTCTCAATCACATTCATCGAAAGAGAACGTGTGAACGAAGTGATTGCTCCTTTGGTAGATGAATAGTCAAGCAAGGTCGGGCTACCGCGATAGGCCGTGATGGATGTCGTGTTAATAATCGTACTACCACTCTTCAGATGTGGCAGTGCAGCCTGCGTCACATAGAACATGCCAAATATATTGGTACGGAATGTACGTTCCAGCTGTTCTGGTGTAATATCCTCCAGATTCTGCTGTGGGTGCTGTTCTGCCGCATTATTCACGACTATGTCCAGTTTGCCCAGTTCATCTACCGTCTGCTGAACCGACTTCTTGGCAAAGGTATCGTCACCAATGTCCCCTGCAATCAAGATGCACTTGCGTCCTTCTTGTTCGACCTGACGCTTCGTCTCTTTGGCATCTTCGTGCTCGCTCAGGTATACAATCGCGACATCTGCGCCTTCTTTTGCGTACGTAACAGCAACAGCACGTCCGATTCCGCTGTCCCCCCCTGTAATGAGCGCCACCTTATCCGTCAGTTTGCCTGCTGCCTTGTACTCAGGCTTCTCAAATTCCGGTCTGGGATGCATCTCCGATTCGATCCCTGGGCGTTGATCCTGGTGTTGTGCCGGCATTGTTTTTTGATTTTGTTGTGTAGTGGACATCTAACATTCTCCTTTCAAAATGTGAACATATTTGGATTACAGAAGACATGGACATAACTGCAGACTTCCTTGTCTTTCGTTCTCTGAAAAAAGTCTCATTCTGTAGGATGGCAGTAACAGTCCAGATTATTCTTCTGCGATCAACAGCAATTCAAGCCTCAGCGTGCTGTCTCTAATCGTTATTTACCACGATCTTAGGATATCAAACAACCGATTTAACTTATTGATTGTTTTGCAGAAAATTCGAAATCCATTCGAAATTAGACTGTTTCATGATACAAAGTGTATTCCTATGCTGCTTGGGCTGATGTACAATGTACAGTATACAGATATGCGCTGGCCAGCAACACGCTGGAGCAAATGAAGTTTTGGACCACCGTGGAGTATATAGGCATGCCCTTCTACTGACCATCGTACCGATCGCCAAAGACAGTATCTTCGAGAGCATGCGTGAAGGTGCTATTGTATTGGATAGTTCCAATCGCCTGGTCGATTACAACAGATCTCTGCGTGACATGTTGCCCAAAGCTTAATCTGGCGATGATCTGCCAACCCTTGGATGACATATGGCTTCATCTTGCCGGAGAGACTTTTCCCGTCGAATACGGCAGGGAAGGATTACAAACCGATCTGTACTGGCAGAGCAATTGAGAGTTGCCTTATTGAATGAACCGCTGGATGTTCAGGGTCTCCCTGTTACGCTAACCTCAAGCTTTGGTATTGCCCAGTACAATGGACGCTTGGATTCGCTGGAGTCCTTGTTACGCGACGCTGATACTGCCTTGTACGAATCCAAGCGCAATGCAGTTCGTGCACATGCTGTGAGTACAGTCTAACCAAAGCTGGCCTTATCTAATGCGATGTAAGAAGATAATCTTCATAGTGTTCCTTATCGTTTCTAAATCACTTCATCTGAGCATTGCGAGCTTCTCATCGCAATAAAAAAATAGACAGCTCAAGAGCAAGAGGCTGTCTATTTTTCATTCGTTATAACGTAATACCCTCTTACGTATACTGATTCAGCTTGTCCATATGACATGCAAACGCTTCATCTACGGTTTAGAATACATCATCGTAGAGTTGGTCTAACCGTCCACAGCGCACTTAGATCACCTGATTATTCACCATCAGATACACCATGATCAGCAAGAACACAGCCAGAAGTGTACTGAACATACGGATCTTGCTTTGTTCCGGCCCCACATCACGCTTGTTTTTCACACCTTCTGCAGCGAGTCTCAGCGGTTTACCCATAATTCCTCCAATAGCGGCAATAGCCAGCAACAGGACGACAACAACAGCCATCCACAGATGAGAATACTCACCTTTCGTCATCAGGTAACCACCCGTAAGAAGTTGGATTACAAGTCCGTACTGCGCGATTTTGTTCAAAGAACGAAGCGACGTAAATGCCCCCTCCTGCGCTGCAGCATTCAAGGTACGAATCTTACCGACCACGAATGGCAGAATCAGATAGAATCCCATCGCCAGTGCTCCAACAATATGGAGCAGATACATAATCATTGTCAAAATTTTCATCCTCCTCAACATTTTCGGTGTGCTATACATCACATCCCATTATACTGGGGAACTTATCCAAAGAAAAGAAAACCTCCGGCTCTCCGGAGGTTTTCTCTCTATTTCTGTTCAAAAAGTGATCAAACTTATAAATTCACTACCGAAATGACGTTGCGAACCGAATCAGCAGATTTATCCAATCCTGCTTTTTCTTCCGCTGTCAGTTCAAGTTCGAATATTTTCTCAATGCCGTTACCACCCAGAATGGTGGGTACACCGAGGAACAGATCATTGTAGCCATATTCACCTTCAAGATAAGCGATCACTGGAATGATACGTTTCTTGTCCTTCAGAATCGCTTCGGTCATCTGAACGAGTGAAGCCGCTGGTGCATAATAGGCACTGCCGTTACCCAGCAGGTTCACAATCTCGCCACCGCCAACACGTGTACGTTGAACGATCGACTCGATGCGGTCTGCCGGAATCAGCGTGTCAATCGGAATACCACCTACGCTCGAATAACGAACGAGTGGCACCATGTCGTCTCCGTGGCCGCCAAGAACGAATCCACGAACATCCTCAACAGATACATTCAGCTCTTGCGCAATGAAGGTACAATAACGTGCTGTATCAAGAACCCCTGACTGACCAATAACACGGTTTTTAGGAAAACCAAGGGTCTGATAAGCTGCATACGTCATCGCATCCACCGGGTTGCTTAGAATAATGACGATGGAATCAGGGCAATATTTTTTCACATTTTCACAAACGGACTTCACAATACCCGCATTCGTATTGACCAGATCGTCGCGGCTCATACCCGGTTTACGGGCGATACCAGCCGTGATAATTACAATCTCAGAACCTGCAGTATCTTCGTAGTTGGAAGTACCGACGATATGACTGTCAAATCCTTGAACAGGACTTGCTTCCATCATATCGAGTGCTTTCCCCTTTGTCGGGTTCTCCAGTTGAGGAATATCAACCAGCACAACATCCCCGAGTTCTTTTTGGGCAAGCATTAATGCGGTCGTAGCACCGGTAAAACCGGCGCCGACTACTGTGATTTTTTTGCGCTGAATAGTCAAGATTCACATCTCCCCTTACAGGTTTTTAATGATTTGATCCGCGAATTCAGAACATTTCACTTCAGTAGCGCCGTCCATCAGACGTGCAAAGTCATACGTTACTGTTTTATTATTAATGGATGTTTCCATACCTTTGTAGATCAGGTTAGCTGCTTCTTGCCATCCCAAGTGCTCAAGCAACATTACTCCGGACAGAATAACGGAACCAGGGTTCACGACATCTTTGTCCGCGTATTTAGGTGCAGTACCGTGAGTTGCTTCGAAGATAGCATGTCCTGTTACGTAGTTGATGTTCGCTCCAGGAGCGATACCAATACCGCCCACTTGCGCTGCAAGTGCATCGGACAGATAGTCACCATTCAGGTTCAGGGTTGCGATAACATCAAATTCGCCTGGACGAGTCAATACTTGTTGCAGAGCGATATCAGCAATCGCATCTTTTACGATGATTTTACCAGCATCTTCAGCAGCTTTTTGTGCTGCATTCGCTGCATCTGTACCCTCGTTATCTTTGATGATATCATATTGTGCCCAAGTGAATACTTTGTCAGCGAACTCGTCTTCAGCCACTTCGTATCCCCAGTTTTTGAAGGCACCTTCGGTAAATTTCATGATATTACCTTTGTGTACCAATGTAACACTCTTACGGTTATGATCAATTGCGTATTGAATTGCTGCACGTACCAAACGTTTCGAACCTTCGGAAGAAACGGGTTTGATACCAATACCGGAAGTCTCAGGGAAACGGATTTTGTTAGCACCCATCTCCTGTTGCAGGAACTGGATCACTTTTTTCACTTCTTCAGAACCTTCAGCATACTCGATTCCTGCATAGATATCTTCCGTATTTTCACGGAAAATGACCATGTCTACCAGCTCAGGACGTTTAACCGGAGAAGGTACACCGTCGAAATAACGAACAGGACGCAAGCAAGTGTACAGGTCAAGCTCTTGACGCAGGGCTACGTTCAGGGAACGAATACCGCCACCGATTGGCGTAGTCAATGGTCCTTTGATCGCTACGATATACTCACGAATGGCTTCCAGTGTATCATTCGGCAACCACTCACCGTATGTATCGAATGCTTTTTGTCCAGCAAACACTTCATACCATGCGATTTTTTTGTTGCCATCATAGGCTTTTTCAACTGCTGCATCCAATACACGTTTGGAAGCTTTCCAGATATCACGGCCTGTACCGTCACCTTCGATAAATGGAATGATTGGATTACTAGGTACTTGAAGTGTACCGTTATCAATTTGAATTTTTTCGCCTTCAGTTGGGTGAGCAAATTTTTCTAATTTCATAGTTAAAATTCCTCCTAGGTTTTGTATATGCAGTATTCATCATACCACTAGTCTTGTTGAGAGAAGGGTCCTGAGAGCCTAAGCCAGTAACGCCTTTGCTTTCCAACCCTTCACCTCGTCCACATTATTATACTGGTTTTGCGGCTATTAGCGAAGTTCAATAGAAACGTATTTCTGTTCTGTAGGGCCAGTGTACTCCGCACGTGGACGAATGATGCGATTGTCCGCAAGCTGTTCCAAAATATGCGCAGTCCATCCAGACACCCGGCTGATGGCAAAGATCGGCGTGAACAATTCCTGTTCGATCTCCAGTTGGGTATATACAGAAGCAGAATAGAAGTCTACGTTAGGCTTCAGTCCTTTTTGTCCTGTTACCAGTTCCTCGATCTTCACAGACATATCATACAAGCGCGTATCATTGTTCATCTCGCCAAGTTCCTTGGACATCTTCTGTAAATGTTTGGCGCGTGGATCACCGTTTTTGTACACCCGATGTCCAAAGCCCATAATCTTTTCACGATTATTCAATTTTTCCTGAATTGCCGCTTCAAGACGATCAGGCGTACCAATCTCATTCAACATTTTCATAACGGCTTCATTAGCACCGCCATGCAGTGGTCCCTTCAGTGCGCCAATGGCGGAAGTTACACCGGAATAGATATCCGACAGCGTAGCAACCGTTACACGGGCTGCAAATGTCGAAGCGTTCAACTCGTGATCCGCATGCAGGACAAGGGCTTGATCCAGTGCTTTCACTGCAGTCTCGGATGGTTCTTCACCAGTCATCATATATAAAAAGTTCTCTGCGATGGAAGCGCCTTCTTTTGGAGCCACAGGTTCTTTGCCCTGACGGATACGGGCGATGGCTGCCACAATCGTTGGCAACTGTGCTTGCAACTTAACCGCTTTGTTCTCATTCGCTTCCGTTGTCATCTCATCCGCTTGCTCGTCGTACAGTGCAAGTGCAGAGACAGCGGAACGAAGTGCTGCCATGGTACTGACGTTTTTCGGATACAATTGGATTTGTGCAATCAACTCGCTCGGAATCGGCGCGTAATCGCTCAGGCTTTTACGAAGGGATTTCAGTTCATCCGTTGTTGGCAATTTACCAAACCACAACAAATAGGCAACTTCTTCAAAGCTGGCATGTTCAGCCAAATCGTCGATATCGTAACCACGGTATGTGAGCACACCGTCTACAATAGAACTGATCGAAGAGGTTGTTGCAACGATGCCTTCCAGACCTTTGGTAGCTGTCATATACATCTCTCCTTTAATAAGCGAAATCAAGAACCATTCCAGAGTGTCATATAAGTGCCAAAATGCACCTATTCTCTTTTTGTAAACATTTTCATTTTGAAATTAACAAATATTTCAAAATACGATTTTCCTATCTGTCAATCGGTATTTACTTATAACATCATACTGGATTTTGTCGTTTATGTGAACATGATGAGAGTTCATTCGGACATCAAACTTCTTTATCAGACTGATAAAGCATTTTTGAAAGCCTTTACAAAAACAAGGTTGACATTTAATGTTTTTTAACCATTCTTGTCTTCTGAGGAACTTTCTATTGCTATATTCTGTAGTACTGAGGCATACTCTAGGCAAAAGAAAGATTCCGGGTAGAGATTGTTCAAAAGTCCGCTTTTGAACCTGCTCTGGTAACATCCCGGCGTTTCAAAACGCTATAAATGCTCTATATTAATTAAGATAGCCATCTATTTCTAATCCTGTGTTATAGATAATACATAGGTCGGCTTAATTGAAATAAGGAGAGTTGATGCTTGGATAGAATCATAATGAAACGCCTGCTTCGCGGCTTATGGGTTATTATTGCGACCTTTCTAATCGCCGTTTCCATATACTTGCTGTTCCCGCTCTTATACCCTTTTGTGATCGCCTGGATTATCGCCTATGCCATGAATCCATTGGTGACATTGCTTCAGCATAGAGCACGATTCCCCCGGTGGCTGGCTGTGACTCTCTCATTGATCCTTTATTTTGGAGCCATGGCAGTAGTACTGTCTGCGGCAATTACCCGTATGGTGAAAGAAGTTATTTCACTCACGACGAGCTTCGATCTTCATGTTGATGAGATCAAGGACACCTTTGTTCGCTGGACCCAGAATGACACCATTCAGAGTTTGATTGCGCAGATCAATGAGTTTTACAAGGAAAATCCCAATTATCAGGAAACCATCAACAGCAATATTAGCAAAACGACCGAAACGGTAGGGACAGCCGTGACCGATCTGGTCACCGGATTTTTCAATATGATCCTGAGTTTGCTGACTTCCCTGCCTAACATGGGCGCGGTATTAATCGTTGTTCTGCTGTCTACGTTCTTCATTAGCAAGAGTTGGACCCGGCATAGCATCACCGTATCGGGCTGGGTCCCCTCTTCCATCCGTAAGCCGATATCCGACATATGGACTGACCTCAAGAAGGCGCTTTTCGGGTATGCAAGAGCACAATTAATCATGATCTCGATTACTGCCCTATTTGTCATGATTGGACTACTTATACTGCAAGTCAACTCAGCCTTCACGATCGCTCTGTTTATTGGTCTGGTCGATCTGCTTCCTTATCTGGGTGTTGGCCTTGTCATGGTGCCTTGGGCAGCATACCTGTTTATGAATGGAGATCTCTATCTGGGCATTGGCATTAGTGTTATCTATCTGATCTTACTGATTGCCCGTCAGATTATTGAACCGAAGGTACTTGCCAGTAGCGTAGGACTCGACCCGCTCGCCACGCTCGTTGGCATGTTCGTGGGTTTGAAGCTGTTTGGCGTGCTCGGCTTGATTATTGGTCCTGTCAGTCTGGTGATCCTTGATGCGTTCAATCGCGCTAACGTATTGCGCGATCTCAGAACATATATCATTAACGGACGTGTCCGATGAGGCTTAACTGCATGAGCATACAGGTATAATAGAAAAGACTCCGTTCAACAGAACTATCTGCTGAGCGGAGCCTTTTTGCATAGTACAGGTGTCTCATTTCGGACGACGATAAAACGTGATGTTACCATTTTTCATTTTTTTCTCCAGCCATCCCAGGAAGAACAGACGGTAGACCGATCGTGTTAATGGAAACACCAGTGTGAATCCAAACAGGTCGGTTACAAAGCCTGGAATCAAGAGCAAAAAACCACCGACAAAAATAAAAAGACCATCGACCATTTTTCGTCCTGGTACCTTGCCGCGCTCCATCTCGGATTTGGCGTCCACAAGTACTTTTCGCCCTTCAAACTGCAACATGGCTATACCAATCAAGGACGTGAGAATCATGAGAAGCAATGTCTTTCCGGCTCCAATCCAGTCACTCATCAGAATGAAACCTAATAATTCAATCACCGGAATGATTAATAGTAGAGCCCACATCCATTTTCGCATTGAAGAATTACCCCTTTCCCGAAAGCCACACCTTTTCAAGCGCGCTGTATAGCTCAGAAGCTGCCTTATCCAGCCGGATTGGCTTCCAGTCCCCATTCACCCATACATGCTGGGTAGAACCTGTAACCAACCGTTCACCGGGGAGTGATTCATCATCTGTCCATACCCGCTCTCCAATCGCCGTATATTCATCAAGGTCTTCAGACATGCGCCTTACGTCATACTCATAGTTCAGTCGCAGACCACTAAATGCAGCAATACGGGTGAAAATGATAATCTCATCATCATATCGGGCAGGTTTGTGATACTTCACATCCAGTCCGGTTACCGGAAGCAGTAACCCCTGTTCCTCCATTTTACGATATGTATACCCCATTTGGCGAATCATCTCAGTTCGACCGATTTCAAACCAATTTAAATAGTTTGCGTGATAGACCACGCCCATCTGGTCACTTTCTTGATAGCGTACACGAAGACGGGCCGCATACCAGCTACCGTTGCTCTGTTCTCGCACGTTATAGGCCTCCTTCGCTCTACCATTCATACGTGTTACATCGTTGTAAAGTGTCAATAAGATGGAAAAAAAGCAACGGGGCAATAACGCCCCATTGCTTCTTTCCTGTTGCTTCTCCATCCAAAAACGCAATTAAGCGTTGTTTGGAATTTGGCTTACTTTAATCAGGTTGGTAGAACCGGAACGACCCAGAGGTACACCTGCTGTGATCACAACCAGGTCTCCTTCTTTAACAAGTCCGGATTTTACGCCGCCTTCAATTGCATTTTCGAACAAAGCATCCGTGGAATCAACCAGTCTTCCTTTGACAGGAGTGACACCCCAAGCCAGAGCCAAACGACGGGAAGTTCTGTCTTCCGTAGTCACAGCGATGATTGGAGATTCTGGACGATACTTGGAAATCATGCGTGCAGTGTGTCCTGATTCAGTTGAAGTGATGATCGCTTTTGCGTTCAAATCTTGAGCTGAGAGGGCAACCGATTGGCTGATTGCTTCTGTAACTGTTGTTTGTTGAGCAACACGTTGTTTCAGGTACAGTTCTTGGTAAGGCAGAGCAGATTCTGCTTTTTCAGCAATACGGGACATTGTCAGAACGGATTCAACCGGGTATTTACCCGCAGCTGTCTCACCGGACAACATGATTGCGTCCGTACCATCGAAGATTGCATTCGCCACGTCACTTGCTTCCGCACGTGTTGGACGCGGGTTACGTTGCATGGAATCCAACATTTGTGTAGCTGTGATAACCGGTTTACCTGCAACGTTACATTTTTCGATCATGCGTTTTTGTACCAATGGTACTTCTTCCGCAGGAATCTCAACACCCAGGTCTCCACGAGCAACCATCAGGCCGTCAGACACTTCAAGGATTTCATCGAGGTTATCGACACCTTGTTGGTTTTCGATTTTGGAGATGATTTGGATATGTCCAGCATTGTGTTTTTCAAGCAATTCTCGAATCTCAAGTACGTCACTTGCTTTACGTACAAAAGAAGCCGCGATGAAATCGACACCTTGCTCAATACCGAATACGATATCGTTAGCGTCTTTTTCAGTGATACCCGGCAGAGAAATGGCAACGCCCGGAACGTTAACACCTTTTTTACTTTTGATCGATCCGCCGTTAACGATACGGCATTTGATCTCGGTGCCTTGCACTTCCACCACAGTCAGTCCGATCAGACCGTCGTCGATCAGAATTGTAGATCCCGGTTCAACATCATTCGGAAGATCTGTATACGTAATGGAAAGACGTTCTTTGGTGCCCAGAATTTCTTCTGTTGTCAAAGTGATGTACTCGTCTTGAACCAATTCAATCGGCTCAACTTCGAGTTTACCTGTCCGAATTTCCGGTCCTTTGGTGTCCAGCAGGATCGCTACTGTTTTGTTCAACTCTTCGCATGCTTGGCGAATCGCAATGATCCGTCCGCCGTGCTCATCGAAATCACCGTGGGAGAAGTTCAGACGGGCCACATTCATACCGGCCATAATCAATTTTTTGGTGTTCTCCAGAGATTCACTGGATGGACCAATGGTACATACAATTTTCGTTTTGCGCATTTTGGGTTTCCTCCGATTTTAAAGGTATATCTCTTTATCTATTTTTCTTTTTCCAACTATTAAATTTACTATACTTTTGCTCATTTGTATAGGAGATTCGTCACATTATTCAGCATTTCCCGACAAATTACTCGCCACATCGACTTCTACAAGCTCTTGAGGGGCCTCAATGGATGCTTGAGGTTCAAACGTAACCGATCCAATTTTACGGAATTTCTCATAACGATCCTGTTTCAGCTGATCCCCGCTCCAACCCGTCATCTCGTCGAGATGACGGACCAAAGCTTCACTGATGAAAGCAGCAGACGCTTCATAATCCCGATGAGCACCGCCGCGTGGCTCAGGGACAATCTCTTCAATGACTTCCATCTCCAGCAGGTCTTTGGCTGTTATTTTCATTGCTTCAGCCGCCTGATCTGCCTTGGATGCATCCTTCCAGAGAATCGAAGCAGCGCCGTTCGGAGAGATTGCAGAATAGATCGCATGTTCCAGCATCAACACACGATTACCCACAGCCATAGCGAGGGCACCGCCGCTTCCACCTTCGCCGATGACCACAACAATAACAGGAACCGAAAGTTTCGCCATTTCCATCAGGTTGCGGGCAATCGCTTCCGATTGACCTCTCTCTTCTGCAGTATTACCCGGATACGCCCCTTTAGTATCAATAAACGTAATAATAGGACGGCCAAATTTGTTCGCTTGTTTCATCAGACGTAGCCCTTTTCGGAAACCTTCCGGGTGAGCGCTCCCGAAAAAGCGGGCGATATTGTCCTTCGTATCTTTCCCCCGCTGTTGTCCGATGACCGTTACCGTTTTTCCATTTAACTTGGCAAGCCCGCCAACAACCGCAAGATCGTCTCCAAACATGCGGTCGCCGTGCAGCTCAATAAAGTCCGTAAATATCAACTGGATCAAATCCAGTGCAGTTGGGCGCTGCTGATGACGCGCCAGATGCATCTTCTGAGCTGCCGTTATGCCTGTGTAGATCTCTTCTTCAAGTCTATGATAACGTTCTTCCAGGCGGGCAATCTCGTCTGTGAAGTCGATGCCTTTCTCCTGTCCAAACTGTACGAGTTCATCAATCTTTTTGCGCATCTCAACCAGAGGCGCTTCATATGGCAACTCACCCGCCATTTAGACCCCTCCTTTTTCACTATGCATATCCAGAAGCTTGCCAAGAGTGGCCCTTAGTTCTTTCCGGTGGACAACCATGTCCAACTGACCATGTTGCATATTAAATTCAGCCGTCTGGAAATCATCAGGCAATTTCTGACGGATGGTCTGTTCGATCACGATTCTACCGGCAAAACCAAATACTGCGCCAGGTTCGGCAATATTAATATCGCCCAAGCTCGCAAAACTCGCCGAGACTCCACCTGTCGTCGGATCGGTAATGACCGAAATATACAGCCCGCCCTGTTCATCCAAACGGGATAAAGCTGCGCTTGTTTTGGCCATTTGCATGAGGCTGAGAATACTCTCCTGCATCCGGGCACCACCTGAGGTGGAGAAAATAATCAATGGCAACTGTTTCTCTGTTGCATGCTCAATGGCACGGGTGATTTTCTCCCCTACCACTGAACCCATGCTGCCTGTGAAGAAATCAAAGCTCATGACGGCTACAACTACAGGTAGGCCATCAATGGTTCCTTCACCCGTAATTACCGCTTCTTTCAGGCCCGATTTCAGGCGCTGTTGTTCCAGTTTGTTGCTATATCCAGGAAAGCCAAGCGGGTCAACTGATACCATATCAGCGTCAAACTCAACAAACCCTTGATCATCAAGTACCATAGCAATGCGCTCCATAGCGTTAAGACGCATATGGTAACCGCAAGCAGGACATACTTTCAGATTTTTCTCCAATTCCTTGCTATATTGAATGGTGCCGCATTTGCTGCACTTGTTCATAAGCCCTTCAGGTATTTCACGTTTTGGGCGTTCTAGGACTTCCTGGCCTTCGCCGGGAAGTGCACGCTCGGAAGGTATGGTAGCGTACTTCCGTTTCTTCTGGAATATATCTTTGAACACAACTACACCTCTCCAGCCGTTGATTTGATGGCCGCAACCTGCAGTGCGCTGCTTGAGGCAGCTTCACCCGCGCGCTACGGTAAACCGCTTACGACCCACACGCTGCCATGGGCCTTGTCCAGCATTCACAACAAAAAAATCCGCCGGTACAGGGCAAGGATCAGCGGCTTCTGTCAGCACGATTGATGTTACCTGCAATAAACCGAAAGATTGTTGCGCCGATGTTTGAATCTATCTTGGTAGGGTCTCCGGGAGCAACCAGGTCGGTCCTTGTCCTAACAAAAAAAGAAGGAAGGACAGCAGCATACAATACATGCAAGTCGATTCCTCTCTCCGCTTACGCGATTAGTCCCTTATGTACCGATGGTACTTCTTCATCTGCCAAGGCACGTCGATGTCGAACAAATCAGGAATGCAGAATGGAATTCAGCACTTCCTGGACCTCTTCCAATTCCCCAGAAGGGACGCGAATCTCAAATTGCTGCTTGGATAAACTGATGGGACGGGTCTGTACCAGAAAACCTTCTTCCGAAAGCTTGGTCTTGATCTTGTCCGCAACCTTTGCTGTCGGTGCAATGTAAATCACCGTCCACATGCCTCGTCCGCCCCCTAAGCTAATGTTCAGAGCCCGTATATTGGACTAATGATAACATACCTCACTTTTTTTCTGCAAGAAAGGGTTCGGGACCTTTGGGGAGAATTTGGGATCATGAGGGACATTTGTCCCCCACGGACAACTCATATGGTTGACGAAATCTTCTTGTTCATACCTCAACAACAAGCAGCATCAAGCCTGCCAGGGCAGCCTCAGCCGCCCTTGATGACTTCATATGAGCCATTGGAGTGACACTAGCATGTAAGCATGGAAATGCAGGGGGTTACAGGTCAGAGGGGTACTTTTTGGCTTTAATATTTTTGTGTGCAATCCGGGCAGAAGCTGCAGCCGCCACCCCTGCGACCAGATCATCCAAAAAGACATGAATGGCGGATGCATGTTCGTTCAAATCATGAATAATACCTATTTTTTCTTTATCCAGATAACCAAAGCTGGTTAAACCGATCATACCATACACATGAGTAATGCCGAGGGCCAGAGTCTCGTCCACTCCATACAAAGATTCATCCGCTTCCATAATAGCCTGTAACGGTTGGGGCAAGAGGTTTTTCTCCGCAAGTTCGTCGAGCGCAATACCTGTATAGAGCGTATATTGCACCTCTCGTTTCTGCAGAACGGATTTCACGCTGGTTACACAGTCGTCCATGGTCAGTTCAGGGTGGTACCCTTTTTGCAGACGGTATACTATTGCTGCGATGGCATCAATTCGTACACCCCGCCGGGCCAGCATGGCTTCTACGATTTCATATGACATATCTCGACCTCCCGCATCAATCCCCCGAGGACCGCGAGGTCCTTCGGTGTTCTCAAGTGTATGCAGCAAACTGCTAAAATGTTCATAAAAATGTGCGGATGGTTGAAACCAGTAAACCACTGGACAACGTATAGGGTTGTACACTCATCTCTGGCCTGTAACTGTTCTGCAATTCGTACCAAAAAACCTGTTCAGCAGTTCGCCGAACAGGTTCTTTGGAGTCTCAAGGGACACTCCAGCTTTATTTAATTTTGACCGTACCTTCACCTAGCATCTTCTCCATATCAGAGAACAAAGTTGGTGATGGCTTAATCCGATAGGCATCACTCAAGGCAAGCAGCTTCTGTTGCTGCTCATAGAAGAGAACCGTCGCCACAGGTCCGGGATGCTGCTGAAGCAGCTGCTTCAGACGTGCCAGAAGCTCAGGCTTCTCTGCATGCGGGGCAATCTTCACGAACACCCGCTGCTCCACCGCCCGCGGTCCGCGGCCCTGCTCCGGGCTGCCAGCCGTCTCTGCGGCACTATCGGACCGGGACGCTGCCGCCGTGGCCGCGCCCTTACCCGCAGCATCGCTGCGCGTCGCTGCCGGGCCTTGGCTTCCGCTGCCATGCGCAGGAGCCGAAGTGCCCACGCCCGCTGGCCGCCGCTGCGAAGCCGCCTGCGCCGGGCGCGAAGAGCTGCCGCTGCCGGGCTTGCCGCGCCGGTCACGGCTGCGCAGCTGCTGCTCCAGTGCCGCCGGTGATAGCGGCGCCACCTCCTCAGCCAGCAGCTTAAACCCTTCGTCCTGCTGCTGCACTTTGGCACGCACGACGAGCAGTTCACCTTTCCCGACATACTGCTGGCTACGCCGCCATACCTCGGGAAAGAGAACCACTTCACAGCGTTCAATCTGGTCTTCCAGCTCCATGAACGCCATAGCCTTGCCCTGTTTCGTCGTAATCGACTTCACAGACACAACCATTCCCGCGGCGACGGTCATCGTGTCGTCAGCCGCCTCGGTCAGCTCCATGATCCGGTCAGCCCCACTCGATTCCAGCACATCTTCATAGTCATCCAGCGGATGCCCGGAGAGATACAAGCCTAACAACTCACGCTCTAGCTCCAGTTGCTGTCCTGAGGAATAAGGAGGAATTTCCGGGTATTCAATCTCCCAGTTTGGCGTCTCAACAAAGTCGAACAATTGAATCTGCAGATCCTCCCGTTCCTTGCGCCATTTCAACGCCGCCTCAACAGTCTCATCCAGCATCGCCAGCAATTGGGCCCGGTGTCCAGGCAACGTGTCAAAGGCTCCTGCCTGGATCAGCGATTCAATCACACGTTTGTTGCATACACGCAGATCCACACGACGACAAAAATCGAGCAGACTGTCGAACGGTCTCTCCTGCCTTACGATCATGATGCTTTCCATTGCCTGGGTACCGACATTTTTCACAGCAGCCAACCCGAATCGTATTGCACCCGTTAATTTTTCCTTATCTGAATTCTCATTAAACACTGCATCGTTCTTCTCCGCAGAGGACAGTTCACCTTGCTCCGTGTGCGAAGAAGACGCCTCTTGTCCTTGGTCATTACCATTTTCCGTTGAAGCAGCCATCACCAAGCCCGGTTCCTTCCGGTTGTCGGATGCCTCAGGCATGGATGTCGCTGCCTGCCACTCATATCCGCCACTGTCCTCTTCCGGCCCAGGACCCGGATCATCCGGCAGAGGTGCTTCACCATATTCGGCCTGTCCCGAATAAGCATCTTCCTCATGGTCGGAATGCTCCCCGAAAGAACTCCCGTTGTCGTTCCCGGTATATTCTTCGGCAGAGCTTCCGGTATCACTCTCTGCATCCGCTCCCGTCATTCGCGTCGATGCAGTCTGATTCCCGGCTCCTGTGTTGCAGGTCGGCACAAAGACAGGCGTAAACAGAATACCGCTCTCATTCACATCTGGTGGAAGTACCTCCATATCCATACGACGACATTCCACCACGTACTCTGCCACTTTACGATGACTGCCCATTACAGCTGTCAGCATGGATGCCATAAAATGAACAGGATAGTGCGCCTTCAGATAAGCCGTCTGGAACGCGAGTACGCCATACGCCGCAGCATGGGCACGCGGGAAGCCATAGTTGGCAAACTTGACGATCATATCATAGACCAGGTCTGCCTCTTCTTCGCTATACCCTTGTTTCAGACTGCCCTGTACAAAGTGTCCTCGCTCCAGATCCAGTACTTCCCGTTTCTTCTTGGAGACCGCTCTGCGAAGCAAATCCGCTTCACCCAGCGAGAAACCAGCCATCCGTGAAGCAATCTGCATGATCTGTTCCTGATATACAATGATGCCATACGTATCTTTCAGGATAGGCTCCAGATCCACATGAGGGTAATCGATTTCGATCTGTCCATGCTTGCCCTGAATGTATTTGGATATGAACTCCATCGGACCCGGACGGTACAAGGCCAACACGGAGATCACATCTTCAAATACGCTGGGCTTCAATTCTTTCAGCACACGGCGCACCCCGGCAGATTCCAGTTGGAATATGCCCATCGTATCACCTCGCCCAAGCATCTCATACGTTAACGCATCATCATCCGGGATGAGACGGAAGTCCGGAATTTCTCCATGTTCCCCAATCCAGCGTACACAACGCTCAATGATCGAGAGGGTACGCAGACCAAGAAAATCCATCTTAAGCAACCCAATCGACTCCAGGTTTTCCATGGAATACTGGGTTAACGCCGTTCCTTCACTGCCCTCCTGAAGCGGCACCGCATCGGTCAGTGGATCACGTGAGATGACCACTCCCGCTGCATGCGTCGAAGCATGACGTGGCATGCCCTCGACCTTCATGGCCATATCCAGCAGCTCACGAGTCTTTGACTTGGTTTCATATAGCGCCTTCAGTTCAGGTGTAGCCTCCATGGCCCGCTCGATATTAATGCCTAGCTGCGCTGGAATCAGCTTCGCAGCCTTGTCCACTTCACCATAAGGCACATTCAGTGCCCGCCCGACATCACGCACGGCTGCCCTTGCAGCCATCGTTCCAAACGTGATGATCTGGGCGACATGGGCTTTGCCATATTTATGCGCGACATAATCAATGACCTCATCCCGCCGCTCATCACTGAAGTCAATATCAATATCCGGCATGGAGATCCGCTCGGGATTCAGGAACCGCTCGAAGAGCAGGTTGTATTTCATCGGATCAACATCGGTGATGTGCAACGTGTACGCTACCAGACTTCCTGCCGAGGAGCCCCGGCCTGGTCCAGTAACAATCCCTTGCTTATGCGCATAGGCAATAAAATCCCAGACAATCAGGAAATAATCCGAAAATCCCATGCTGTCGATCACACCGAGTTCATACGCCAGTCGCTGTTCGAGTTCAGATCGAAGCTCCACGTCTGTCCAACGTGTGGACTGCGCGTAACGCTCCTCCATTCCTTCTTCGCACAGCTGACGCAGATACGCCGAAGGACTGAGTCCATCGGGAAGAGGTCTATACTCAGGCAAAATCGATTTGCCGAATTCCAGCTCCAATTCACAAGACTCCGCAATGCGGACGGTGTTGGCCAGAGCTTCGGGTACATGAGGAAACAAACGAGCCATCTCTTCTTCACTTTTCAGATAGAGCTGATTGGTTCCAATCCGAAGCCGAGTCTCGTCATCAACAGTCTTGCCTGTTCCGATACAGATTAATACATCCTGAAGCTCCGCATCCTCTTCCGACAGGTAATGCGCATCATTGGTGGCTACAAGCGGAATTTCAAGCTCGGCAGCCAGCCGAATAAGCTGAGGATTTACCCTTTTTTGCTCCGAAAGCCCATGATCCTGAAGTTCCAGATAGAAGTCGGCACCAAAGATATTTTTGTAGCGTAACGCCGCACGCCTCGCCTCTTCTTCCCGCCCATGCAGCAGATGCTGTGGTACTTCTCCACCCAGACAAGCACTTAGACAGATAATGCCTTCGTGATGAGCGGCCAGACTTTCCATATCGATACGTGGTTTGTAATGAAAACCTTCGAGATGTCCAATCGAGCACAATTTCATCAGATTACGGTAACCTGTCATGTTTTTGGCCAGCAAAATCAAATGATGAATCGGCTGATCCTTGCGGCTTCCCCGCTCTTTGCGGGACCCTGCTGTCATGTATGCCTCGCAACCTATAATCGGCTTGATGCCTCGCTCCATACATGCTTTATAAAAAGGAATTGCACCATACATCACGCCATGGTCGGTCAGCGCAAGTGTCGTCATTCCAAGATCTGCGGCTTTGTCCACGAGATCCGGAATACGCGCAGCGCCGTCCAGCAAACTGTATTCGCTGTGAACGTGCAAATGCACAAAAGAACTCATGTTTTTTCTTCCTTTCCCCGCTAAAGACATTCCATTAAAAATCTATAAATAAAAGACGTATGCTAAACATTGCAAAACGTGTGACTGGGAACAAAAAAAAGAGAGGTAACAGATATATCATAATATCTGTACATCTCTTTTTACAAGTCTGTGTAACCTTCCTATCCCTGTTCATGACGAATCCAGGTTATGAGTTGCTCTGCCGGTTTTCTGCTTACAGGTCGTGAAACAGCATCATCTCGAAGATAACCAAGATGAAGTGTTCCCACCAACCGTTCGCCGGGATTAACCCCTATTCTCGCGGCAAACGTATCTTCCCGGTTGTATTCGTTCGTTTTCCACACCAGTCCGATGCCTTCTTCCCAGGCGAGCAATTGCAAATTCTGAATCAGCCCAGCTGCTGCAAGCAAAGCCTCTTCATTTCTCCAACGATCTGTGCCCTGTCGAACCACAACGCACACATGCACCGGTGTGTCTTCACAATAGTCCTTCGTTGCCCTCTGGCCAAACTGTTCGAGTTCTTGGGATGTATACGTCGAGAGCACAGCATTACTGAACATTTTGCGACCCTCATTCATGAAAACGATAAAGCGCCATGGCTCTTGTTTGGAATGATACGGAGCCCACACCGCAGCCTCAAGCAATTCAAGCAGCTTATCCTCAGAAACGGACCTGGTGCTGAATGACCTGACTGTCCTTCTTTCACGAATAACGCGCTCCACTGGACCCGAATGCATATTCTTCATCTTAGTGATTTCTCTCCCTGATTACAGATACAATGTCATCCACTGCATTCAAAGTAGCAACGGAAGAGAACCCGAAGTTCATCCACTCCTTGTCACCTACCAGATATACTTGATCTTCCTTGACTGCCTTCATTCCTTTCCAGATGTTGCTTTCTTTCATTTCATCAAATAGTTTCTGGGCATTTGTGTTGTCATCGCCACCATCAATTTGGAGAATGATGTGATCAGCCTGGTATTCAGTAAGCAATTCAAGCGAGACCGGCACACTCCCTTCATTTTCAGGGTAGGCCGCTACTGTTTTCAATCCAAGCTCTTTATGAATGACCATACCTCTACTGGACAGTTCACCCATAACATAGCTTTCTTTGGGCATGACTCTTAAATAAATAAACGTCTCGTCTCCGACAAGAGCTTTTAGCTCATCGCGAGCAGTCGCAATTCTCTTATCATAATCCTGAATAGCCTGCTCTGCTTCCTTCTGCTTGCCCAGTGCCTCGCCCATATCCTTCAATTCATCCCGCCAGTTATCCCTGTCGGGAAGAAGAACTGTTTTGGCAATCTTGGCGTACTGGTCATATATTTTCTCATCGCGCCATTTTGGCGCAATAATAATATCCGGATCGGTTGCAAGAATGCCCTCAAAGTTGGAACCATCACCCAGCTTGGGCACGCTGTCGAATTTTCCTTCAAAATAATCCGGATAATCCGAATGATAATTCTCTGCAGCCACAGGAGTCACACCAAGAACATACAAAAAATCAGGGTAAGTCACCGAAGTGGCAACCACACGCTGTTCTTGTGTCTGAGGTTCGGCTTCCGCAATTGGCTCCGCTTTCTCTCCACTCGTCCCCGCGCAAGCTGTAGCCAGTATCAAAGTCAGGATCATTCCTAATCCAAACCATTTGTTCAAATGTTTCATCTGTTTATCCCCTTCGGCGTTTAAGTAATAACGATTCTCATTCTCATTATATACACACCCGGATATTAATGAATGGATATTTGGGATTCCCCATTTGGATTTTTGCGAAGTCGGTAGTTCAATTCATACGCCTCATCAATCGCTTCTTCTTCAGCAGATCTAACATCTCATGAATAGCATATTGCGTTGCAAGTGGGGAGAACGAGAAATTATACCACTCCGTATTGCTTAGAACATACACCTGTTGTTTCTGCACTGCTAGAAGCCGATTCCACACCGGGTGGTTATACAGATGAAGCCGGGCATCTGCATCCCCCTCCATCTGAAGCAGGATATGATCAGGCTGAATTTCAGCTAGATGCTCAACGGAAACCAGCGTTCCCTCTTCAGAAAAAAGAGATGCCTTGGGCATTTTCAACGCTAGCTCCCGGTACAGCATACTCCCCCTTGAAGACTTTGCCCCATATAACGTCATTCCCTCACTGGTCAGACGAATGTATACGATAGTCTCCTCAGGAATAAGCGTGTGTAACTGTTCTCTTGCCTGGTCCAGACCCGCGTCAAAATTGCTGATCACTTGCTGAGCCTGCCTGCTTCTGCCTAATAATTCTCCCATATCCCTTAGTTCCTCTTTCCAGTTGCTGCGCTCAGGCAGAAGCACGGTTGTTGCAATGCGGTTAAGTTGCTCATAATTCATACTGTCCTGCCAAGCAGACGCAAGGATCAGATCGGGCTTCATCCTCCGAATCTCTTCCAGGTTGAGTGAATGACTTCCCTCCCACTTGCGAACTTGTTTGAACGATTCTTTCAGGTAGTGCGGAAATTCGAAAAACGGAGCCTGAGCAGCAATTGGAGTCATTCCAAGTGTATAGAGCAGTTCTGGCGCAGTCATCGTCGTTCCCAAATATCGGCGATTATGCAGATACAGACGAGGGGAATAACCTACTTTTTGCTTAAATCTCCGGCTAAAATAATGCTCATCTTCATAACCGACTTTACGGGCAATCTCATAGACACTGTCTCCAGTAAGGTTCAATAGCTCCTTGGCCCGTTTGATACGTAATTCGGTGATATAATCACTTGGATTTTGATTCGTTATTTCCCTGAACCTTACGGTGTACCATTTGCGACTGACATTGGCCATCTGCGCCAGTTGCTGGACCGAAACAGGGTCGTCATAATGTTCATCGAGGTAGTCAATCGTTCTTTGTACAGCCTGATCGGGCTGTTGTGGTTCGATTTTTCTTTTCAATTGCTCGACCACTGTACATATCCATTGTTGAAAAAGAAGATGACGCCACATTGGATCATGCGAGTCAGTATGTTGAAATGCCTCCACGATCTGCTTAACATCCTCCACAGCAGCATGTTGAAGGGTAACGAAGCTACTCTGCTCAAGCCCGTGCTCGTCCCCATCATTTTGCTTGTCCCGTTGATCTTCCTCGGGCGCCAGCTCCTGCGTCAAACGGACCCTATGACATTGAATGATATAACAGACCAATGGAGTTGAACCCCGGTTGACCAGAAATGGGAACTGCCCTTCTTCGATTAGAAGCAGGTCATGTGGACGAATTGAGCAGATACCCTGTTCCAGTCCAACCTCTCCCTCACCACTAACTCCAAGGACAAACTGCACGCCAGACACGGCAGCAGACCTCACAGATACACCTGTGCCGAAGTCATACCTCTCATCTGCCAGCAAGCTGACCTGCACGGCATCCTTCAGCACCATGGTCCAGTCTCTGAATAACAACCCGTGTTTCGTCTCCAAGTTCATATCTTCATCTCCCCTACCACACTGTGAGTAACTGCTGCATCGCGCTATACATTTTTATCGACATTTTATCATAACGTTCGGGGGCACGCCCATACAATAGAAGTACAAGCTGCTCCCCCTGTTACAGACCGAAGACAGGAGGTGTGCTGCTAGGTCTGAAAGGGGTGTTGCCAGTGAGCACATTTTTGTCCAAAGCCATTCTTGATTTCTTTATTGCGTTTGGAATCGTGCTGGGCGGCGCGATGATCGGAGGTATTGGAGCAGTGATCTCTCTTCAGCCTCCGACACAGACGATGCTCGATATTTCCGGGAAAATAAAGATATGGGCACTCGCAGCTGCTGTCGGCGGCACCATCGATCCCATGCGTGTCATCGAGAGCAATTTCCTGGATGGCAACCTGTCTCCCGCGGTCAAACAAATCCTGTATCTGATCTCTGCTTTTATGGGCGCGCATATGGGAACCGAGCTCGTGAAATGGGTGTGCGGCGGAGGCCGGAGTTAATATGAGACAGGAACAGCGTTCATGAGGATTCCGCCATTCTCCCGTTACCGCCCGCTGATGCGAATGACCGCTGTATTTGTTCTGGGAATGATCGCTGGATGTGTCGTCTACAATGGTGTATTTCATCTAAGTTACAATGCGTTGTGGCTGAACAATCAGGAGCTGCAGCTTCAGCTGCATCAGAATGAGGAGGATATCAAAACGCTGAAAAAATACAGTAAACGCCAAACCGTTATCAAGGAAATCAAGGTCCGTGCAGAAGAATCGGATAAGGGGCCGGACGAGGCTTCTCTGAAAGTGATGTTACAGAAGCTCGGAGACGAGCTTGAGGTCCTTCGGGGCAGAGATGTATTCAACATCGACGAGTATAGCAAAATGACGCGAATCATGCTGAATCAGAAAGTGTATTCGGTCAGGGAAAAGGAGTACACCGTTCAGGTCAAAACGATGCTGGTTATGGAAGGCGTACTGCAAGTTTGGGTAGAGATTCGCATGCACGTTCCTGCGTAACAACGCACTCACAGCAAAAAATAACTGCCCTTGTCATCATCACTGCATGGTACAATAAGGGCATTAAATGCTTTCCAGAAAAGGAGCTGCGTCTTGGTGTTCATTGATGTACTCAAATATGCTCTAATCGCCATCTTTGCTGTTGCCATGGTCTTTGCCGCACTGAACAGCATTCGTTCGCGCAGAACCTCGGATGCTGCCAGCGCTGGTCTTTACCGCTCTTGGACGAATATCTGGATGGGAGGCATGCTTGTTGTCCTTGCCCTGATCCTGATGTTTGTCTTCACGGGTTCTACCGTATCTGTCATTGTGGAAGCGCTATTTCTAATTATGGGGGCATACAATGTATTCGCTGGAATACGCAACCGCAGTTATTATGCCCGGCTTCAACAACGTTCGCAGAATGGAACGAGCAAAACCTCAGGACAGTCTGCATGATTCACTAGAACCCTATCGTTGTGTAAAAAAAGAGAGTACTTCCCTACACCAGACGAAGACTGACACGCACTTATGCGGAATTCAGCATATCTTCTCGGGTTAGGGGGTACTCTCTTGGTCTATGCCCGGGGTAATTCCCCCTGTTAGGCATGGTCAATGGATTGCAATGTCATGACCGCTTTACATACAACACTGCCTTCGCGGGTAACCACAATGTCCATCTTGCACGTGCGACGGCTGGTTTCCAGAATAACCGGTCGAACCAGAATCTGATCCTCGATCTGTACCGGTCGAACAAAATAAGTCGTTACATTATCCACCACATGGTCGTTCCCTGTAACATCCCAGGCTGCCCGCCGGCCAGCCTGTGTCATCACATTCAACAGAACACCTTCGGAGATCGTACCCAGATCCGTCGCCATCTGAGGAATGATGAATCCGTGAAATAACAGTTCGTTCTGATCACCGCGCTCCTCGGCAAACCCATTCCAAATCAGATGATCAAACGTCTCTCCCAGTTGTGGCTGCTTCTGTGCATCCCGCATGGCCTGAAGCACTTCCTTGCGTGTGACGGACGCAATCAGTTTGCGGTTCCGATCCACGATGGGCAGAAAGTCGATGCCTTCCCACGTCATGATCTGGGCAGCAGAAGCGAGAGAGGTCTGCAGTGAGGCCGTAATCGGGCGGCGTATCACGCATTTCTCAATACTCTGATCTGCCGTAAGCTCACTGACATCCTTCAGACTCACAATCCCGATGACCCGGTTCCATTCATCCACGACCGGGAAGCGGTGTTCCCCCGTCTCCGACACCAGCATGTGAAAATCTGCGGCTGAACTGGTGACCTTTAGCACCTGCAGGCGAGGTTTCTGACCAATGATATCCTCAACAAGCATAATTTTTTTCTTAATCAGCCGGTCGAAGATCGCACGGTTAATCATTGATGCCACCGTGAATGTATCATGTCTGGATGAAATAATCGGTAGCCCAAGCTCGTCAGCCATGATTCTTACTTCACGGCTTGTCCCAAAGCCACCTGTAATCAACACGCCAGCTCCCTGTTCGAGGGCAAGCGAGTGAGCATCTTCCCGGTTACCCACAATCAGCAAACTTCCAGCATCAATATAACGGGCCATCGCCTGCTCTTTCATCGCACCGATCACATACTTGTGCAGCGGTTTGGCGAGGCCTTCGTTACCACCCAGCACATGGCCCTCCACAATGGTAACGACATCAGCAAAGGTTAACTGTTCCGACATGCCCCGAGGTCTCTTCTCGATCCGCACCGTTCCAATTCGTTCCTTGGTCACGACCAGCCCGAAGTTCTCCGCCTCTTTCACCGCACGATACGCTGTCCCTTCACTTACACCCAGCTCCCGCGCAAGTCCACGTACTGATATTTTACTGCCAACCTTCAGTTGTTCAATATGTTGAAGTAACTGTTCATGCTTCGTTACGTTCTCTTCCTGTCCGTCCAACTGTACCACCCCCGAAGATGCATCTGTACTATACTGTATCTATTATAACACGGCTTTAGGAAAATAACCCCACCCCTATCCCATTCCCATAGGAAGGTTCGCCATCTGAATTTAATCATCCGATGAACCTCTAATCCTATATGTACCAAAAAAGACCGGACCCCCTTATGTGAAGGGAAATCCGGTCTTATTCCAGAGGCAGAACCAACTCTGTTGGCCCTGCCCTGGCATACTGAATGTAATTCTATCCTTTATACAGACTCGCTCCGCTCCTGCTTATCCAACAGTTTCATCTCCCACTGACGCAGCTTCGCCCGGCGAACGGCTTCCAGTGCACGTTTCTTCTCTTCATCCACACCGAGAATAAAATGTAGATGTGCACCAACGATTAATAAAGAGAACAGCACCCATACGATGCCAAAAATATTAACCCAGTCCATTCCTCCGGCAAAAGAAATCCTCGGCAGTGCAATAACCAGCATCGACAACGCGATAAGCAGATAGATCACATGTTTTGCTTTTTTCAACCTCTTCACCATCCACAGCTCCTTCGTTCTTGATCGACTCTATATGTCTAGTCTATGAACGATAAGGAGCCAATATGAAAGGTTCAGGTAAAAAAACAAGACAACCTTTTAGTACGTGTTCAAAAAGATCAGTTTTCAGTACCGAGAAGATGGAATGAAGCTAGAAATGGAGTAGCGGAGCGTAGGACAACTACGTGAGCAACGGACATTTCGGCTGAATTTCATATTCGATGCTGATGATGCCGCTAGGCATCCTTCGTAATCAAAAGTGGACTTTTTGAACTACCTTTTTACGCTTCAGCGCCACCGTACAGATGACCCAGGCTATCAGCAATAATTTTGTTCACGTCTTCAATGATGACACTGAGACGACGCTCCGCATCAAACAAACGACGGATGTTCAGATTCAAGCTCAGCACTTCAAACAATTTCTCCATTTTCTCCATCTCATCCGGAGCTGGCATATCCCCGCTCATCATGCGTTGTTGCAATTCCATTTGTTGATCACGGAAGTTATCCAGCATTGCTTTTGCATCCGGATCAGCTTCAATCAGCTTCATCGCGGAAGTAATCTCTTCCACCTCGCTGCTTTCTCTCAGTGCTTTGGCCAAATCATTGGCTTTGTCATAAATGTTCACTATTATTCCTCCTCAGATTGGTTTGTTCATCCGTGTTAATACACGCTTTTCTCCGCTGTCAAACAAGGGCGTCTGAAACAGGCCATCGCTAACCTGCCCCAAATCAAATGCATTTAATCCATATGGGTCAATCACCAAGGGTTATATGTCCTCATATGATGAAGCACATGCCATGTTCAGATGCCGTTCAACTTCGAGATCAGACATCAAGTTGCCGCCCGGAAGGAGATCTGTGATGTCCACTAAAAAAGTAACGATTCAGGTTACCGGCTCGGGCATCCTGCAGGACGACGTCATCATGCTGGGCGAAGGGGTGCTCAAGGCACTTAAAATCCCTTCAGGAAGGCCGCTTCAGCTGCAATTTGGCTCTTTCCGTCGAGAAGTCACTGTCATTCCGGTACCAAGGTATGACGGGCTGCGCATCAATCAGACGGTTGCCAGCAAGACCGGTCTAGTTCCACGTTCGGTCCTGAGAGTATCCTATCGTTCAGCCAGCCGTACGCTTCGTCTTGGCCCCTACATCAGTGTACTGATTAGCCAGGATTATCCCGATCAGCCCGATCGGCCCTTTGGCTCCATCACGATGTTCTGTCAAGAACTGGTGAACGCCTGCCGTAAGCAAGGCGCCTATGTATCCTTTTTCACACCGGAGGATATTGGAGCGGTAACAGGTTATATGAAAGGCTGGGTATATGATGACGGCTGGAAAAAGACTGTTCTGCCTGTAGCAGACGTCGTCAATAACCGGCTAACGTCCCGCAAGCTTGAGAACAAACCTAGCGTACAGCATTTTATGAAAGAAGTAAAATCGCTCTACGGCACGCAAACCTTCAATGAAAAGTTTCTGGACAAAAATGAAGTATTTGATGCACTCAAGTCCATTTCAACGCTTAAACGAGTTCTTCCCGAGTCCCATTTGCTCAAGACATCCACCATGCTAAAGACGATGTGCAACCGACATCCGGTTGTATTTCTGAAGCCCGTACGCGGTTCTTTGGGCAAAGGCATCATCCGGGTCTCACGTCAAACGGACGGAAGTTTCCTCACTCTGGCGACTGGCGTCGGAGGTACCCGGAAACAAACGTATGCCTCTCTGGATAAACTGTATGCCAGTATGTCTGGGAAAATGAAAACAACGCGATACCAGATCCAGCAAGGGCTGACTCTCATTGATCACAGTGGCAGACCCGTGGATTTCCGTGCGCTCGTGCAAAAAAACCGTACAGGAAAATGGAGTGTAACCTCCATCGTAGCCCGGATTGCGGGCGGGAGTCACTATGTATCCAATCTGGCACGGGGTGGAAGTCTCAGCACCGTCAAGGAAGCTGTTGCCAAAACGCAGCTGTCCGGATCAGCCAAAGCTTCCGCATATGCAGGATTGCACACCGCAGCACTGGATATTGCAAAAGGGATCGAGAGTGCCATCCCTGCTCATTTTGGAGAACTTGGTATTGATCTGGCCCTGGACTCCTCTGGACGCGTATGGCTGCTCGAAGTCAATTCCAAACCATCCAAGAACGACAATACACCACTGAGTGAGAGCAAAATCCGTCCTTCCGTCAAAGCCATGCTCGAATATTCTACGTACTTGGCCGGATTTTGAAAAGTCATTCCATGGAGGAGAGGTGCATCGTAATGTTTTCATCATCTCAGACCAAGACACTGGCCATTCTGGTACGTGCAACCGAAGGCTCACCTCCCTTCACCGATGAACTTTTCTGCCGCCGTCTCAGTGTGGGGAGTATGCGATATGCCCTTCAGGTTATTGTAATCCCGATATCGGTTGAAGCAGCTCGTTCCCCTCTTCAATCGGGATATGTCTATCATCAAGGGAAGTGGAAGGCGGTCCCTATTCCTGCACTCGACCTTATAATGGACCGTTGTCTTCGCCCTCTCCCCAGGAACGTCAGACAGCAGATTGAGAAACAGTTATCCACCAATGGCACAGATCAGTACCGTTATTGGTCTGCTTCCCTGCCAGGTAAGTGGGAGGTACATCGTGTGTTGTCCCGGAATGCTGAATTGCGGGCACAGCTTGCGCCCACAACCCGGTTAGGATTGCATATCCCCTGGGAAACATGGCTGGAACGTTGGCCTAAGGGACTCTTCTTCAAACCTGTATCAGGGACTCATGGAAAGAATACCTTTCGCCTGTCTCGGGGAGAGACTCCATCAACATGGATCGTGGAGGGTCGTAACGCGGACAATGAACACTTTTGTCTTACATTTAATCACACCCAGGCCATCTCTTCCTGGCTGGCATTACACCAGGCCGAGCGCAGAATGATCGTGCAGCCCTACCTGGAGCTCAGCCATCACGGAAGAGCGTTCGATATACGGGCTCTAATGCAAAAGAATGGGCAAGGTCGCTGGACACTTACCGGATGCATGGTGCGAGAAGGACCCGAGGGTTCGCTTACGTCCAATCTTCACGGAGGGGGTAGTGCCTATCCTGCCCATGCATATCTACTCCAGCGATATGGAACGGTCCGCACAGAAGCACTGCTGGAGCGCCTCCGGCAGACTGCCGCTCTTATCCCCACCCTGCTGGAGCGCCGTTTCGGCAGGCTAGCCGAATTGGGGCTTGATTTCGGAGCAGATGCAGAGGGCAAACTCTGGCTGATCGAAGTCAACTCCAAACCAGGCCGCACCTCATTCGCAGAAGCAGGCGACCGACGCATGCATGCCCTGACTTATACCCGGCCGCTTGCCTATGCCCGTTATCTGTTGCAACAACATGTTCTCACGGACGTCATTCGTCCAATGAAATTGCCGAATACATCCAGCAAAGCTGGCCTGAAACCCATCCCGATTCACGGCGGCTGAGGCCCGCAGCGCCCGCTTGCCATGGAGCACAAGGATCTTTTCAGGATAGGAGGATAAATCATGAGTTTGACCTTTTGCAACCTGCATTTTACCAAGCAACCGGATAAAGTGGTTTATGTATCCAACGCTTTAATGAAGAGCCTCAACCTGTCCGGCAAAAAAACGGTGCACCTTCGCTTCGGGCGTGACCGGGTACCCGCAACGATCAAACCCATCAAAAAAGCAGGCAAACATCTCTATCTCGCCTCAGGTATCCGTAATCTGATGAACGTTCCCAAACGGGGCAGCATTTATCTCAGGAACTTGCAAAATGATGAAGTCCAGTTAGGGCCACTGATCGGCGTACTCTCAGATGGGCCTTCGACGAGCACGAACCCTTTCGGTTCCCGTACAGGTTTCATCAAACAGTTACTCCGTGAAGGCAGCCGTAAATCCTATATTTATGCCTTTACTCCTCGGGATATTAATTGGCAAAATGAGACGGTATCCGGATTTTTTCTGAATGATAACGGAAGCTTCACCCGTAAAACGGTACCTCTGCCTGATGTCGTCTATAACCGGTTACCAAGCCGCCGTTCAGACTTCTCACCAGCAATCAATCAACTGCGGGAACGATTCATTCGCCGGAAAATCCCGTTCTTCAACTGGAGCTTCTTCAACAAATCGGATATCTATACGTTGCTGGAGAATGAACCGACAGCAGGACGGTATATCCCTGAATCCATTACCAATCCGTCGGTGGAACGGATGAAGGAAATGCTGGAGCGCCATCAGTTTGTCTACTATAAGCCTACTGCCGGAAGTCTGGGGAACGGGATCTATCGCCTGACCTACTCGCCCAAACGTGGATATTTCGCACGTTATCGCAAAAAAGGTGGGAATGCACTCCTGCGCTTTGGATCTTTCAACAGTCTGATGCGCATGCTCCAGGGAAGACATGGCAAACAACTTCGCGGATATGTCGTTCAACAGGGAATACGTCTGATTGAGATTGATGAATGTCCAATTGATTTTCGCTTTCATATGCACAAAAATGGCAATAATCAATGGGTTGTTGTCGGGATTGGTGCCAAAAAAGCAGGGCGTGGCAGCGTCACAACACACATCAAAAATGGCGGTTCCCTAATGACCCCTGAGCAGGCGCTCAGTCGCAACTTCGGCGACCGTGCGGGAGAAGTTCTTCAGCAGGCCAAATCCGTCGCTATTACACTGGCCCAGGCGATTGAAACCCAGCACCAGCATCTGATTGGTGAGATTGGCTTTGATCTGGGCATTGATCAGGAGGAACATGTATGGATGTTCGAAGCGAACGCCAAACCCGGGCGCTCCATTTTCCGTCACCCTTCACTCCGGGTGGAGGGAAAATCGTCAGTGGAGCACATTTTGGAACACTGCCTGTATTTGAGCAAGTTCCGGAAGAAGGAAGGCATTTGATGAGCCTTCATGATGATTTCAAACCTGTCATTGCTGTTTTGACCATGCATGATAATCAGCGGATGTTTAGGGGGAATCATCAAAATTTTCAGGATATACTGCAGACAGGCGAGAGCATGGGATATGTGGTGTACATTGTAACTGTTCGGGATCTGAACGTGAGTGGTCCCACTGTGAAAGGATATACGTACAACAAGGGGAGTGGAAAGTGGGTTTCACAGCCTTTCCCCCTTCCCCATGTTCTCTACAATCGTATTCCCAACCGGGAAGACGAAAGAAAACCTTCCGTTCAGCGCAAAATTGACGAATGCATGCAATCGGGAATCGAACTGTATAATCCATTCTTCTTCAATAAATGGAATCTGTTCGAATGGCTCAAGAAATCCAAATCGACTCAGCAATTAATTCCCCATACCCGGCGGATGCGCAGTGCTTCTTCTCTGGGTGCCGTTCTGCGCACGCATCCCTATCTGTACCTCAAGCCCGAGAGTGGCAAAGCTGGCAAAGGAATCATGATGCTTAAGTTCCAGGAAAAAGAGAGGCTTCCTTACCGACTTAAAATACAGACCACACGTAAAAGCACGACTTATAAGACGGCTACACTTGCCAAGTTATGGGCACGGATTCGCAAAGAAACCGGACATACGCCCTATATCATGCAACAAGGCATCGAACTGGCTTCCTCTCGTAAACGTCCCTTCGATTTGCGTGTTCTTGTACAAAAGAACAGCAAGGGACAATGGAGCGTAACCGGTGTAGGTGCCAGACTCGCTGGCTCCCGCAGCATTACAACTCATGTGCCGCGCGGCGGGAGTGTAGAAGATCCCGAGAAGCTGCTGACCGAGCTTTTTGGCGAAGAAATGACAACGACCCTGATGAAACGTGTGAAATCCACTTCATTAATGATCGCAAGACAGGTAGAACGGGGATCGGGTTACACGCTCGGAGAAATGTCCATGGATCTGGGCATTGATGACCTGGGGGAACTCTGGTTCTTCGAAGCCAATGCAAAGCCCATGAAGTTCGATGAACCACAGATCAGACGGCGGTCATTGGAACGTATATTTCACTACAGCGCTTATCTTGCCCGTCAGTCCAAACGATGATAGACAGGAATACTGCAAAAAGAAGGTGATTGTTTGTGTCCTCACCTGTTCTGGGCATTATGACGTTGTACTTAAATGAACATCGCGCTCTTGAAGAACGCACCATCTATCGCAGAATGATTCTTGAAGGGCGCAAGCGGGGACTCGATATCTATGTGTTCACACCAGCCGACGTACACCCCGGCGGCAAACAGATTGAAGCCATGGTTTTTCATGAGGGAAAAGGCTGGTCCAGGGAGTGGCGATCATTCCCGGACCTGATTTTTGATCGCTGCCGGATTCAGCGTAACCGCAGATTCCAGCAGCTGCTTGCTTTTCGGGAGAAATATGGGCATCTGCTCTTTCTGAATAGACCCCTGCGTAATAAATGGACCATCCATCAGACCCTTTTGCAAAAAGCCAATTTTCGTGAACACCTGCCGGAAACCGCTCTATTTCAGGATATGTCCGATGTAAACCGGATGCTCAAAGTTTCTTCTCTGGTCTATCTTAAACCCATTAATGGAACAGGCGGACGTGGTATTCTGCGCATTGAACGCAGCAGTAGCGAGGCTAATACGGTGCTTGTTCAGGGGCGGGATCAGAAACGTCGTATTATCACGCCACGCAAAGTCCATTTATCACGTCTCGGGGCACTGCTCCAGCACTGGAATATGAAAGACAAATATCTTGTGCAGAAGGGCATACAACTTCAGCTTCCGAATGGACGGGTGCATGATTACCGCATGCTCGTTCAGAAGAACGGTGAAGGACAATGGGAACTTACCGGATGTGCAGGACGCATGGGTGCAGAGAAAAGTGTAACTTCCAATCTGCATGGTGGCGGTCAGGCTGTAGCGATGAATCGACTCATGAAGCAATGGATTGCTGACGAAGAGCTCCGAGCAGAAATTATCACGACTGCAGAGAAATTTGGCATTGATGTTGCTTCGTTTCTGGAAGATACGTATGGGGACTTATGCGAGTTGGCACTGGATTTGGCGATTGACAAGAGCGGACGGATCTACCTGCTTGAAGTTAATCCCAAGCCTGCACGTGAAGTATTCGCTCGCATCGGTGAGCGGGATATCTATTATAAGGCCATCACTCAACCGCTGGAGTACGCCTTATGGGTATATCGCAACAGACCTTCCGGAATGTCCAGAAAGCCAGCCATTCCCGGGCCCGTTTCGCAAAAATCCGCCAGAGTAAAAAGAAAAAGGAAAGTCAAGTGAGTGGATTAGAAAAGCAGGAGTGTATGTTCGCCAAGTGCGAGCATCTGCTCCTGCTTCACTGTTTTTTATTTCTGTTCTTTCGTCCATTGCAGCGTGTCGTTGTCAATCACAATATACCCTTGTTCCTCACCTTGCACATAAGATAATGCCAATCTCATCAGGTCAGGTTCTAGTTGGCATGTGGTAACACGTGTAACCTGGTCTGTGTGATCCGCGGGCAGGCACAACGTCAGAATACCCACTTTACCCGAGAAATCAGTCTTGCCCTGGATGACCGATGTTTCCGATTTGGAACCATATACCTCAGATACCCACCCGGGCTGCTCCGTCAACTTGAAGGTTCCCTTCCCGATGCCTGCCGTAACCCATTGCATCGTCAGCGTTATGGAAGATGCCTCATAGCTCATATCCGCCGTCATTTCTCCAGCTTCATTTATTCTCAACGCAATATCCGCTTGCGGAAGCAGGTGAAAACGTTGCTCCAGAGTATGCTCTGCTTCGGCCTCCAGCCAATCCACAATTAGTAGTATAGGGATTTCCACCCCTGCCAGCATCCACCGACGATGTATAACTGGATCAGGCAAATGCATATATCCATCCTGCGAAGCATCAATGAAGTGATAGCTGTCATTGCTCTCCCAACGAAGCGTTGTGGCCTGAGCCTCCGGTTCACCCCATTGCTGTGTGGAGAGATAAGGTGTCTGATCCAGACCATCCACCGTGACGGTATTGTGCGCCCGCGTACTTTTGAAATACCGCCGCCATTCCCCTTCTTCATACGTGTAACGTCCGGTGTCCGTGAAGAATAGCTGGTTCTTCCACATCCACTCCACATTCAGCGCGTCCGCATGTCCGTGCGCTCCGCCCATGGCAGCCGCATCAAAAAAAAGATATTGACACTTGTCCCTCATGACATAATATCCTGTCTGCGGAAAAGCCCGACTCGACAAAGCCGGAGAAGAAGAAGCCTGTAGTCTGAGGCATCGCTCATATTTCTCCACACCCAGCAACCAGAGACACTCCGAGCTATCCGTTCCGCGAGCTATCAAATCATCATCGTCCAGGATCGCTCCAAGCAGGGTCAGTCGTTGCCGTCCATCGCCAACCCAATCCGAATCACCAATACCGGTAGACTGATGATCTGGTCGGATCAGCGCCTCAGTAAATGCAGCCATTTGGCGTAGACAGCGGGCATACCATGCCGAGAAAGGATGTCCTGAAATCTCACCCAACCGATAAGGCGTGCCAAACATTTCGATGCTGGCATTGTGGTAATGGGTTGTCAGTTCAACCTGTATCCCTTCTTCACCCAACTGATGCAACAAACACAGCTCAAGACGTTCCATCGCCACTTGACGCCAGTATGGACTTCGCGGGTGCTGGTGGTAGAACGTAGCGATCATGAACAAACCTTGCATATGCATAATGGCATGATTGATTTCCGTGCTGCCGAGGTAACGGGTCAAAAACTCGGCGTGCTCGTCCAGACCTTGTCGAAACTCCGCCTGAAAGCCTTCGTTCAGCAGCGGACTCGCTTCCATATATTTATATGCCGATATCCAGGACTGCACACGTAGTCCCGTCTCCAGCAGACGCCACGGACCGGGTTTTTGAAAGAATACGGCCTCGTCGTAAACCACATTTACAGGTACCGGGTTCTGCTGTCTCCAGCTACGGAAGTGGTCAATGAATGCTGTTACATAAAGCGGATTGCCCTTCATCAGATACGCCTTGCCCAGATCGAGCATATGCCAGTGACGATTGATGCCCCATGTGAACTCCAGATCATTGGTCGGATTGTGAAGCCAGTCGACGGGTGTCCCCATCGGAATCCAGCGATTCAGATCGTTGGTATAAGGAACGATAAATTCATTCAGGATGGCACGGTTGGCAATCGTGAGCGAATTTCGGGCTTCCTCCGGAAAATGTTTTTCATAATATTGGGCAGCCCGTTGCAGATCCGTTGCTGAAAGGTAAAAATCACTCATTGGGACGCCTCAAGAAAATCCTGACGGAAAGGGGTAAAGACATCCAGAATGACGGAGTCCTCCAGTGCCTTGACGCCATGCGGGACGTTAAACCCGGCATAGAAGCTGTCCCCTGCTTTTAAGATGCGAGTTTCTTCACCGACCTGAACCTCAAAGCTGCCTTTGACGATATAACTGACCTGTTCATGAGCATCATGCGAGTGAACCTCCCCGATCCCACCTTTGGCGAAAGTAACCTCCACCATCATCAATGTACCGCCCATGCCCAAAATCTTGCGGGAACTCGTTTCGTTTATGATATATGCATCACTCGACGCATGATTAATGATCATTTTGCTTTTCCCCTTTCCTTGTGAATAAGCGACCGAAGTGGTTAAACCACGGCCGCTTTGAACGTTTATTAGTCTTCTGTGGACAATTTACCCTGAAGCTTGGAAGAATCAAACGATGGATCAGCAGTTATGTTGGTCAGCCCTGCCGCTTTGGTTTTCTCCAGAGCTGCATTGTATCGCGTATCCAGATCCTTGATCACAGCATCGAGATCGCCACCCGTGAATACAAAGATCGAAAAAGCCTCACTCCATTTGGTACCTTCCAGTGAACTCTCGGTTACCACACTTGGATTTGCCGGGAAAATGGCATCATATCGTTTGGGCAGGAAACCTTCAATGCCCGGAATGCTTGGTTTTTTGTCAGAGCTTAGTACAGCAGGAATCAGTGAGATTCCGTATCCTTTTTCGTAATACTCACTCTGAAGATCTGTGCTGTACACATACTCCATAAACTTCCATGCCGCTTCCTTGTTGGCAGAATCTGCATTGATGCCGATGTAGGAGCCCCCGATGACTTGCGAAGCGCCCTTGATCGTTCCATCATTTGTTGGCACAGGAGCCGCTGCCCAATTTTCTTTTGTAGGAAACTGATCTTTATATACACCTGGTTCACCGGAGTGGTTAATGTACATTCCAATTTTGCCTTGAGCAAACTGGGCTCTGAGCGGATCGATGTCCAAACTTTCTACCCCTGGCAGCATGCTGCCATCCTGATTCATTTGACGAAGTGCCACTGCGATATCCTTGTACATCCCAAAATCAAATTGGCCTGTCTTGTAGTTGTAACCATCAATGCCAACATTATTGCTTGCACCTGCAATCGTATTGGCTGCTCTCCAGAAGCCGCTGCTGCTCTTGAACGGGCTGGCAAAGCCATAGATGCCTTCACTTTTACCAACTTCGGTAATTTTTTTGGCATCCGCAACCATCTCAGCCAACGTTTTTGGCGGACTTTCGATCCCTGCCTTTTTGAAAATATCCTTATTATACACAAGCCGCCAGACCTGCCCTGTATTGGGGAGGGAATATATTTTTCCATCAATCGTGTTTTTATTTTCAATCATGCTGTCTTTAAACATGGCCTTCATCTCATCACTCATGTATCCATCGATCGGGGCGAGATACCCCTTCTGATAATACGTCTGAAAATCATTAACTTGCAGCACATCGGGTGCCTGCTTACTGGCAAAGGCAATATCGACCGCCTGTGGATAATTGTCCCCCATCACGGTCATTTCCACTTCAATGTTGTCCTTGTTCGTCTGGTTGAACTCATCAATCTTGGATTTCATAAAATCAGCATCATGGCGGTCCGGTGTCCAATATATGATTTTGGTTTTCCCTCCGGCATTCTCCACGCTGGTCCCCGATTCGCTATTTGCCGAAGTACCACTGTCAGCAGAACAACCTGCCAAACTTAGCGCCAGCAATGCACTTAGCGTAGTCACCATCCACTTTTTAACCATTGATATGCCCCCTTATGCTTGTTGGACAACCGATTGGGTTATCCGTTAAGGTAATGATAATCGCTCCGCTTTCGTGGAGGTGAGGGACATTCTGACTTTGCATGGTGGGAAAAATGACGATCCGTATCTTTTTCAATTCTCATACATTTGCCGGAAGCGGGTTGGCGTCATGCCGCAGTATTTCTTGAACAAGCCGCTGAAATAAGGCCTGTCCTCATAACCTAGCCTCTGGCAGATCTCTTGCACCTGTACACCTGCAACCAGCAACTCTTTCGCCTTTTCCATCCTCATCTTAGTAATATATTGAATCGGCGTTATGCCCGTTTCCTTTTTGAAGGCATTGGCAAAGTAACTCGGACTTAAATGCACGGATTGGGCACAGGCATGCAGCGTCAGATTTTCTGCCAGATTCAGACTGATATATTCCTGCGCCTTGCTAATCGCCTGCTTGACATCGGTGAGTCGTTTTTTGTCCATGATCTCGCAACCCATACTGCTAAAATGTTTGATATATCCCCTCCAGCCATCAAACGTCAAGGAGCGCATCGCCTCAAGCACTGTCAGGTCTGCCTCCAGACGCAAGCGTTCCTCTTCTGTAATCTCATCACAAAAGGCACGGTAGATGGCAAAAGCCAGTCCAGACAGCAAACGAATCATCGTGAGCGGCTCGGGAAAACCTTCGGAAACCTGCCATTCTTCGAGAATTTCATCAATGATGCGGTGACAGGTGCTCTCATTACCACATTTCAGTGCATAAAAAAGCTCTTTCTCCTTCTCCAACGGATATACGGGAGCCACACATGCCTGATTCGCCAGTTCAGCATACTGGAGGATGCAATTTCCTTCACTGTAAAAACGATAGGATATCGCCTGATCTGCATGTGCGTAGGACGTCCAGATTTCCTGCGGTCTGCGGGCAATCGTACCGACACCAATCGAGACTGTTTTTTTACTGAATCGCTCCACATTTTGGCGGCATTGCTCCAGCAGTTCGGAGACGTCGATCTGGCTTGGTGTGTTAAATATGGCTGCAAGCCGGTATCGGTTTTCCCGTAAAACAACGCCCTTGGTATAGCGGTTTAAGGTTTCTCCCACAATATTTTGGACCACAAAAGGAACGATTTCGGCATCCAGATGCATCGTGTATCCATATCGCGTATAACCATCCACCTCGATGACCATGACGAGAAGATTGGAGGAATCGAGATCAATATGCAGCTCGTTCCAGCGACTTTCATTCAGGAATCCCCCGATTTCATGACGCAACAAGCCCAGTAGATAGCTGTGACGCTCATACTGACTGCTGCTCTCCACCTTCTGCTCCAACTGTTCCAACTGTTTGCACTGTGCCTGTTCTTCCTTAATCACCTGTCTTACCTTCAACACCGCACCGAGTATTTCTTCAGGGGTAAACGGCTTGAGCAAATAATCGGATGCCCCCAGCTTGATGGCCTCCTGTGCATATTGAAAATCCGAATAACCACTGATGAAAATAAATTTGGCTCGCAGTCCGGCATCTAATGCCCGCTTCATTAGCTCCAGCCCGCTCAACTTGGGCATCCTGATATCACTAATCACGATGTCTGGTTGCTGCTCCAGCAACAAGGACCAACCGCGCTCTCCATTGCTCGCCGTGCCTACAATCCGAACCTGATGATCTTCCCACGGAATAGTTGAAGATATGCCCTTTACAACCGCCTGGATATCATCCATAACACACATCGTCAATTGGCCCATACTGCCCCTCCTCAGGTGATCGGAATTGTGATAACAACCGTTGTTCCCATATCTGTACTGCTATGAAACACAATCGAGGCCACATCCCCGTAGTGCAGGCTTAATCTGCCATGGAGATTGGATAGGGCATAACCTTTGCGTCCCCCGTCAAGAGCATCCTCGGCATCGATGCTGGCTACATCCATCCCACATCCATTGTCAGCCACCTCCAGCCGTAGTGTGTCACCCTGACGATCAATGCGGATCAGGATAACACCCAAATCTTCTTTGTCATTGAATCCATGCAGGATGGAATTCTCGACCAAGGGCTGAAGCAATATTTTCAAAATTTCAACAGCGTAACAGGAGGGGTCCCCCACCTCAATCCGATAAACGAACAGATCCTCATAACATTTTTGCTGAAGCTGCATGTATTGTTCGACATGTTTGATCTCCTGCTCCACACTGGTGATGTCTTTCCCATCATTCAGTCCCAGACGGAATAACAAGGATAAGGAGACGATCATCTCACTTACATCCTTCTTCTCTCCGCTCTCACTTTTCCAGAACATTGTATTGAGCGTATTGTACAGGAAATGGGGATCAACCTGCGCCTGAAGCGCCTTGACCTCAAACCGCCGTTTGTCTTGCTCCGTTGTCCGTACTTCTTCAAACAGAATCTGAATCTGGTCCAACATCCGATTGAAACGATGCCCTACAGCGCTGACTTCATCGTCATATTTGCTGCGAAACCGTACATCCAGATCATTGGACTCCACCTCAACCATCAGGCGTCGCAGTTTGTTCAGTGGCTTCAGCAGAGCGGAGGCCAGCAGGCTGGACAACCCGAGTGCGAGCAAAATGCAAAACAACATGATCAGGATGATCAGCCAGCGTATCTTTTGGAGAGGGGACAACAAGTCAGCCTTGGACTGTACACTTACCATGACCCAATCCTCGTTCATCGACAATGCCGAATAGTTAACAAGCATGTCCTCCCCCTGATCGTTCCTGTAGGTAAAATCCCCAGCATCGCCACGGCTAAACTGTTGGGTAAAGTCAGGCTCCTTAATGAAATCGTAATTTCGGGACCTGGGCCGAATGACTTCATTTCCGTTTTTATGCAGCAAAAACAGTTGAATCTGGTTATTCATGAGATCCTGTGTGAGAATGTCTCGCATCGCCTCTTCCTTCATATTGACGACCATATATACATTCGAATAGGTATGATTATCGATCACAATGGGTTTGAGCAACAGAGATAACACATTTCCTTGGGATTGGAATAATTGACTCTGATGTGAACCAAACCACATCGTATTCCAGCCTTGCAGCTTGACGTAGCGTCCGTATTCCCTGTCGAACGAGTTATTGCGATTCGGAAAATCTTTGGTCGAGAAAAAATCACCGATGGGTGTTGTCAGATATGCCGTATCAATCAGTGGCTCTACGAGCTTCAATTGAGCAAACGATGTTTGCAGCAGCGAGAGATTCTGATAATAATGAGATGTGTTATTTTTTCCCACGTCCTTCATGACCTGGGTGAACGTTTCATTGAGCATAAAAGAAAAAGAGGATACAACAATGTGCCTTAGATGTTCATCCATAACCTGCACGGATTTGTTCAGAATGCTTTGTTTCAGTTCAAGTGCATTCTGCTCAATGCTTCGTGCAGCAAAGAGATAAGAGCATATCCCGGTCACACTGATACACAGGACAACGAGAAAAATGTACAGTAGCTGTATTCTTTTTTTCAGGGACATTTTATAAAAGTCGAATATCATCGGCGCTCGCTCCTTGAACACGGCTTGGCCCGTCCGCTGTGAATTAAAATGAGTATAGCACAGTGGAATTACCCGTAAAACCGTTTCCATGATTGTGCTCACGCCTACCCTTTCACAGCTCCCAAGGTCACCTGCATGAATGATTTGTTGGCAAAAATATAAACGATGAGCAGCGGCAAAATGGACAGACAGGCTCCGGCCATCATCAGTTGGACCTCAGCCGCAGCTCCGATGCCATATCGCAGATTAGCCAGCCCAACCGGCAAAGTCTGCAAGTCCGGATTGCTCATAGTGAACACAAAAGGAAGAATATATTCATTCCATGAACTCTGGAATACACCCAGACCTGCAACGGCAAGTCCAGGGCGCAGGAGCGGAAGAATAATTCGCCAGTATGTGGTGAAGAAATTACAGCCATCAATCATCGCCGCTTCATCCAGTTCGCGCGGGATGCTCTTGAAGAAACCAATCAGAATAAAGTATGTGGCAGCGTGTGCGCTGATCAGTATAATAATAACGCCCCACAACGTGGTATTCAGCCCCAGCTTGACCATGAGGTCAAATTGCGGACGCAGCACAACCGCGCCTATGGAAATAAACAGAGTGGATGCCATGAGCAGGGTGTACCCCTTTTTCCCTTTGAAATTCACTCGATCCACAGCGTAGGCTGACATCGAAGCTACCAGCAACGTGCCAACTGTTGTACTGATGCTAACAAACACGCTGTTAATCGTAAAACCCGAAAAATTGGCGGTTTTCCAAGCCTGAGCGTAGTTGGAGAACTGCCAAATCTTCGGCCAGATGGTAGCTCCTCCTGTCAATTCCTGGTTCGTTTTGAAGGAACCGAGCAATACAAGTATGATGGGGAACAGCGACAGCAGAGCGATTGCGATCAAAAACAGCCAAAGTACCGTTCGTTTGGTCCAGCGAATGAGTTGGGGAGACCCTGAGGGCGCAAGCACGTTTTGAGTCATCATCGTTTCCTCCTGATTAATTTTAAGTACGTGTTCAAAAAGTCTGTTTTTCAGTTTAATAGACATCATTGAGCTTTTTGGATATACGGAAATAAATGAGCGTCACAACCCCTACGATGAGAGCCGTTGTGAAACCGACTGCACTGCCATAACCGAGTTGCTGGAGTGATTGTGTGTCAGCCGAGACGGGAAACAACAGTTTGAACAAGTACAGATACATCACCTCTGTTTTGCCATACGGCCCCCCTTCGGTCAGCACCATAATACTCTCGTAACCTTTCAGTGCCGTGGTAATCGCCAGCATGATGATCATCTGCAAGACAGGACCCAGCAACGGAATCGTTACATTACGCAGTTTCTGAAACTCACTCGCTCCATCCAGCGATGCCGCCTCATAAAGCTCTTCAGGGATGCTCTGAAGACCCGCAATGAACAACAACATATAGTTGCCCACGGCCCCCCAGATGGCGATGATGATGGTTGTTAGCATGGCATGTTCAGCCCCCAGCCAGCTAATGGATTCGGAGATCACATGATACTTGAGCAGCAATTGGTTCAATATTCCGTTATAGGAGTTGAAAATAATAAAGAATACAATCGCCATGACCGAAGCGCTAAAAATAGTGGGAAGATAATAGATCGCCCTAAACAGGGATCGCCCTCTCCATTTGCGATTCAGAATAATCGCCAAAGTTAACGACAGTGGAATCGTAACGACGAGTTTACCCAGGGCATACACACCCGTGTTGCCTACAGAGTCCCAGAATTGCCCGTCGCGCAAAATGCGTGCAAAATTTTCAAGCCCGATGAAGACAGGCGTCCCGATACCTTGATAATCATAGAACATGTAACGCAGCGCCCATAACAGAGGATAGATCCCGAATACAAGAGTTAGAAAAAGACTTGGAAAGATGAACATATAGGCATGCATTTTGGATGGCTTCACCAGAATCGGACCCCCTATAGCTTTTGAATGAAGTATAGAGGGAATAGGAAGGAAAGCGGGATAGGGAAATCAACTTTCTACAGGGGAGAATGTGACTGCATGACCAAACAAAAAAAACCTGTATTCAACAAATTTCCGTTGAGTCTACAGGTTCATATCATGCGGTTCGTAATCATAAATCTCAATATACGTATGCAGCGTATAGGCTACTCCGCTTCATCATACAGACGAAGCAGTTCTGTAAAATCAGAGATGAGCACATCTGAGCCCGCAAGCTCCTCATCACGGCCGAACCCGGCATAGGCACAGCCGATGACCGCCTGACCGTTCATTTTACCAGCTTCCACATCGGAAGAGCGATCTCCTACCATCCAGGCATCCTGAATACGATGTTTCTCAAGCAGGATCTGCACCAGATTAATCTTGGAGGGAGTCTTGTACTGACCTGCACTGTATACCCCTTCAAAGAAAGGCATAATCTCGTGTGCAAACGCCACACCCTTCACATAGTCCTCCAGCCCATTACTTGCGACAAAAAGACGCACTCCTTGTTGTTTTAATGCCTGCAGCGTTTCTTTCACCCCAGGATACAATTGGGAGCTGCCTTGATCAAGCCCCTCAATCTCCAGCTGAAGCAGCAGTTCGTCTGCACGGCGATGTGCCGCTTCCGAAGCCTCAGGCATAACCACTTTCCATATATCTTCGAGCAACATGCCCAAACTTCCCAGCATCCGTTCCTCGGGTGGAGTTTCTCCTTCAAAATGCCCTTCGGCACGCAATGTATCAAATAGTTGCTGGTAAGCTGGCAACAACAGGGTCTCTGTCTGGAACAGCGTACCATCCATGTCAAAAATCATCGCTTCCGGTTTGAGCAATAGCTTCTCTTTATTCATGTCCAATGTTCCTTTCGGATTGGGATATTGTATATGTAATTGGAATCGTTCCCTTCCCATGATAAACATAACGTTTGAACGTGTAAACCAACGATTGTAAAACATCATCAACCCCAACCTTATACAGAATCAACCAAACATTATATTGTGATTAAACAAACTATATACAAAAGAAGTTTCTTTACGTATAATACTAAAAAATAGTGCTTTAGACACCTAATCTAAAGACCTACATTTATCACATTTTCGGTTTTTTTCGACAACTACATATACCCCATAGAGAGGAATAACAAACATGAATAAGCGTAGGACCTTCAAGATTTTTTATAAGATCGGATTAGGATATTTACTCGTACTGGCTGTACTGGCTGGTTGCATCCTGCTAATTCAGAACAGCACAAGTCAGCTTCAACGAGAGCTTGATTTTCTGGTTGATCACGATATGAGAGTACACGCGCTAACCTATGAACTCGAAAGAAACATGGTAGATATGGAGACGGGACAACGTGGTTACATCATCACTGGTGAGGACAATTACCTCGATCCCTACATCAAAGGAAAAGAACAACTGATTACTCTCAAAGATGAACTTGCTGTATTAATTTTGAACAACCCGGCCCAAACTGCACTTTTGGAAGACATACATAGTAACATGGAGAACTGGATACAGATCGCTGGTGAACCTGTGGTCGCCCTTCGTCAAGCGAATAATACGCAAGCCATTCGAGATTTCTTTGCCGATGATCCTGGTAAACGAGACATGGACCAGATTCGCGCCTCCCTGGATACGTTTCGTACCAACGAACTTACGTTGACCGATACCCGTACAGAAGCGCTTAAGCGGAAAAACACAATACTGAACTTGGAACTCTATGGGGCACTTATCGTGGTCGCCATCATCTCGTTCATCACTGCGTTAGTCCTGTCCCGTGCCATTGTTAGAAACATCCGTACCGTGAAGCAGGCCCTGAATGACATCGCTTCTTCCAATGGTGACCTGACGCTGAGAATTGCTACGCCAATGAAAGACGAAACCCGTGAACTCGCGGAGTCAGCCAATACGATGCTCGCTGGTTTGCAGCAAATGATGCTGGACGTTCAGAGCAATGCCATGATTCTAAGCACTGCTTCGGATCGATTGGATAAAGGGGTCTCCGATAGCCATCTTGCTGGAAAAGAGGTTGCCACTGCCATGGAACGCGTCGCTGAAGGCGCTGATGAACAGGTATCTCTAACTCAAACGATGGTAGCTGCAATGCAGCAATCTCTCACTGGACTTAATCGTGTCGCCTCCTCTGCTGCTGACGTGGCTGAACGTGCCGTCCGTACCGAATCCATTGCCGTGGATGGGCAACAGCGCATCGATAATGCTGTGGGCAAAATGAGTTCCATTGAGCAATCTTTCCTCTCTGTACAGGGAGCCATTAATGAAATTTCGAAGATGTCTGATCAAGTGATCAACATTGCAGATTCAATGTCAGGTATCGCGAGACAAACCAATTTGCTCGCACTTAACGCCGGTATCGAAGCTGCTCGTGCTGGGGAAAATGGACGCGGATTTGCCGTCGTTGCCTCGGAAATACGTAATCTCGCAGACCAGAGTGCAACATCAGCCAAAGAGATCACAAGTATATTGGAAACCGTGGTAACAGGTGTTCAAAGTACGGTTCAGGTGGTTGATGAGAGCACCCTTCATGTGAATGAGGGATTGCGAACCATCGAGGATGCTGGTAATGCTTTTTCTACCATTACTCAGCATATTCATAACCTCAGTGGTGAAGTTCTGGAGGTATCCGCTGTTGTAGAAGAGCTAACTTCCGGCAGCGAAACCGTGATGAAATCCATCAGCGAAGTATCGGCTGTTGTGGAGGATACTGCTTCAGCCACGGAAGAAGTATCTGCGATGACGGAGGAACAACTTGCTTCTCTACAGGAAATGTCTGACACGTCCAAGCAGTTGAATGAAATGTCCGATGCACTTGATCAGCTGGTTAAGCGATTCAAGCTGGCGTGACCTGAATCAACATACTGATAAAATGTCTATATATCCTGTCCATATATCAAAGGAAAGAAGCATCGCAGGCGGGCTCACATGAGCCTCTGCGATGCTTCTTGGTGTTAAGAAGAGCTGATCCAAGAAGAGCTACAGCAGGCACTTCGAAATGAAAAAACCTGACACTCCTTTTTTTTATCCTGATTGTTCCGTACTTCGCAACGCTTCCAGTACCAATTGTGCCTGATACCCATCGTTAAAGTCATATATTTTAGCTGGGTTGCCTTGTATACGGGCAATGACATGTTTAAGAACCGGCAGTTCACTGGCGGATTCAAGCACTTCCACTGGAGATAGTGGCTGCCCCACCAGGCCAGTCTTCAATTCTTCCCAATTTTCCAGGGCAATCGTGCCTTTCGTGCCGTACACCACCATGGATACACGTTCTTCCCCCGCAAATTGAGAGATGCCGTTTAGCTGAATTCGGGTTCCGTCTTCCAACTTCAGAGCAGCCTGTACTTCAAGTTCACAGTCTCCATTCTCGGGATATTGAACCTGAGTGCTCACTACCCGGATTGCACCAAACACCTTTTGAATCATATGAATCCAGTGAATCCCCACTTCAAGAATAAATCCACCCTGTTCCCGGCTTGTAATCCATGCATTCTGTTGCCATGATCGTGGCCACTGCGGAAATTGCAGAATCAGGTCTATTTTGCGAATCGCACCCACAGTACCCTGCTCGATCATCTCTTGCAACTTCAGCACTGAAGGTTCATGCGGCATAGAGAAATGGATGGCATGAACGACGCCCGCCTGCTCTGCTGCATCCAGCATCTCTTTAGCTTCTACTACACTATTGGCAAGTGGTTTCTCACAGAATACATGAATTTTGCGCTCCAGCGCTTCCATGACAACCGGATAATGAAATTTCGGCGGAACTGCAATATACAGCAGATCAATCTGATGTTCGTCCATGAGTTGCTTGTAATCCGTATACGTCCTAATCCCCGCATGGGAAGCTGCAAAAGCCGCCAAATTTTCCTCATTCGCATCACACACTGCAACAATCTCAATCTTCGTGTCCATCTTTGTATTCTCGATTTGATGAACCATATGTAATCCCATTTTACCCAGCCCAATCAGAGCCATTTTTATCACTGCCATTCCATTCACCCCAATCCATTTCCAGTATAGCAGAAAGCAAAGTGTTGCCAAAGGCATACACTAATGCGAAAGAAAGAGGTAACTCAAGTGCCATGTCATCTTGCAAGCTGGAATTCACCATTTTCAGTCATTATTTTACAATATTTGTATCTTGTTCTCGGATGGGTAATTTGTTTCAGGAATATATAACCATTTATTTTTGCTTTACCCAGCAACACTTTAAGCGTTACCAACTTAAGAATCAGGAAATTCGACTTATTGAATAGGTTGACAAAAAACCACAAAAAAAGATACTCTTCCTAATAACAATGAATATTTCCTCTACAACCTTAGACAACGACTTGCATTCAACAAATGGAATATGCGTATGGTTCAAATAACCTATTTCATGAAGCGAGGTGTCCAGCATGAGAACAGTTGCGGACTATTTGGCAGAAACTCTACGTAATCTAGGCGTTACTCATGTCTTTGGAATTATTGGCAAATCGATATGTCCTGCTGTCCTGAAGATGGTAGATTACGGATTAGAATTCATTCCAGGCCGTCATGAATCCAGCTCAGGCTTTGCCGCATCCGGTTATGCACTACAGACGGGAAAGCTCGGCGTTGCCTTTGCCACATCTGGGCCCGGCGGAACCAATCTACTGACTGCTGCAGCTCATGCAAAGGCCAACAATCTGCCCGTTCTATTTATTACGGGTCACCAATCCATCCAGGAACTGGGGTTACCTCAGTGCCAGGATTCCTCTTCCTATCTGGCTGATCTGGCCGAGATGTTCAGGCCCGCCACACTTTTTAGCAAACTGGTTGAGCGTGGAGATCATTTTGGCACCCTGCTGAATCATGCCCTATCCATTGCACTCGGCCCCAATAAAGGCCCTGTTCACCTCTGTCTTCCTTTTGACGTACAGACTGAACTGTTATCTCAATGCCGCATTGTCATTCCCGAACCGGAACCTCTTCTTAGCGTATCTAACCTGAATCGCATTCTTCCTCTCATTCAACAATCCAACCGTCCCTTAATTATTGCTGGTAAAGGTGTTAGTCGCGCCAGAGCTCATGATGAATTGCTTCATTTGGCTGAAACATTCAACATTCCCGTCATTACCACTCCTGGTGGAAAAGGAGCGATTGCATGGGACCACCCCCTGTATCATGGCCCTTGTGGTGTTGGAGGTTTCCCGCATGCAGACGACATGCTGAATCAAAGTGATGTCTATATCGTACTCGGTTCACGTCTGAGTGATATGACCATCTGCAACCTGAAGCCTGAGAACCACCCGGCACACCTCATTCAATTTGATGCTGATCCTACGTTTGTAGGTAAGATTCTGAGCGCTCAAACCTTACATATCACGGGTGATTTGAAGGACAACATGCAATATTTGCTAGGCACACTCGTAGACCATTCTGCTCCAAAGAGAATCACGCCACCTATAGATTACACTGTCCCTTTACCGGATCTGCCCCACCTGTCTCTGGCTTCTGTGCTGAACGAGATGAGTGAGCTGCTTCCGTACGATCATAAGCTGTTTGTCGATGATGGCAGCCATGGATTCCATGCGGTTCAGCGATATAAAGTCAAGAAACCAGGCAGCTTTGTATTTGATGCGTACTTTGCCTGCATGGGTAATGCCATCGGTATGGCGATAGGCGCAAAGGCCGCTTCACCTGAAGAGACCGTCGTATGCATCACCGGAGATGGATGTTTCATGATGCTTGGGACGGAGATTAATACCGCAGTCTGCAACAATCTGAATGTCATTTTCATTGTCGTCAACAACAAACAACTGGATATGGCACTCAAAGGAATGGAAAAAACAACAGGCAGAATCGATGGCACATTATATGAAGTTCCTATGGATGCAGCCAAATTTGCCGAATCTCTGGGTGCGGTTGCGTTTCGAGCAGAAACCCTTACCGAATTCTCATCTGCACTGAACACAGCACAGACATTGAATCAGGTGACTGTTATTGAACTTCTGACGGATCGCGACGAGATTCCGCCTACGGCTCACCGCACCGTAACTTTGAATTAGGAGGAGCATATCATGAGTGAACATGTAGCTCAGGGACTGGACCGTTTTACGAAACTTTCTGGTGAGTACGGCGCCAAAGCCCTCGCACCCATTAAAGAGCATTTTCCCGAATTATCCGAATTTATTATGGGGACGGCATATGGGGATATTTTTCAGCGTACCACGATTACGGATCAATGGAAGGAAGTTGCTATCATCTCTTCGTTGATCACCCAAGGACAGTATGAACAATTGGGGGTACATTACACGATGGCTCTGAGTGTCGGGGTGACAGTGGATCAGCTCAAGGGAATATTACTACACCTTGCGCCGTGTGTGGGTGCTCCACGCATTATAAGTGCCTTTAATATATTGCTTGCCACTCTGGATGAAATACAGTAATTCACTTTTCTACATTTTTATACATGATTCGACTTTTTTATTGATCTTTTTACATTCCTACCTTTATAATATGGTTAAATTATCCTTCGAACCAGCTCTCATCTTAGAAGCTTTCAGCAGAGGCCCTATGGGGCTGTGTATCCATTAGCAGGATAGCCTTAACTCATTTATAAGGAGAGAGATCAAACATGGGAAATTTCATTCTTAAGACTGACGTTCCAAACAAGGTGTTAAACATTGAACTGGAGGGTTCTTTCTCTCAAGAAGACGGTTTGCGTTCCATCTCGGCCTATCAGGATACGATCGCTTCTATCAATACCAAGGAGTATCACCTGAACATCGATTGCAAAAAGTTGAATGTTACTGCTCCCGAAATTGTTCCTCTTCTGGAGGGCTGCCTTCAAATGTTCAAAAAAGACGAATTCAAAAAAGTCGTGTTGACCCTCGAAAACAATGCGATTCTAAAAATGCAACTGTCCCGGCTCGGCCGGTCTGTCGGCCTGAACAATCTCGAAATCATATCTACCGTTACCACTTAATAAACCAGGCGGACAAGCTGTGAATTCCCCCTTCCGCTCAAGAGGAGAATGAAGATGACCGGAATTCGTATTGTAGATATCGATATCTATCATCCAGCAACCAAGGTGCACAATGATTTTTATATTGAACATTTTGATGCAAGAGGTGTAGATATTCGTGGATTGTTACAGGCACTTGGTCGTGATACACGTTATAAAATTGACAACGATGACGAAAATTCACTAAGCATGGCCTTTGAGGCAGCCAGTAACCTACTGGAGAAAACCGGACTCACCGGTGCAGATATTGATCTGATTGCTTATGCAAGCCAAACGCCAGAATACATCTTTCCTACGAATTCCCTGATGATTCATCGCCTGATTAACGGGGCTTCTCACACGATCTGCATTGACAGTAACGCGAACTGTGCAGGCATGACCGCTGCTTTCGAACAGGTTAGCCGGCAGATGCTGGGCAATCCTCGAATTCGCAGGGCATTAATCATCGGCTCCGATTACGTGGCTCCTCACGCCAGTCCCGATGATCCCGTATACTTCGCCAATTTCGGTGATGCAGCAGCGGCGGTTATTGTGGAGCGAGATGAACATGCTGTCGGTTTCATTGATTCTATCTATCAGACGGATACCTGTGTGTATGGTAATTCGCTCTTCCCGGCAGAAGGCCTAGCGAAACTGGGCAAAACGGGTGTAGATTCAGGTGCTTTTCATGTGAAATTCATACCATTCGATGATTCCATCTGCGTGGATGCCGCTTCGGAGTCCATTCGCACTCTGTTAACACGCAACGAGATTGCACCAGGCGAGATCAAAGCCGCCTGCTTCTCTCAACTTTCCATTGGTAACATTCGCGCTGTATCCGAGAATATCGGCATCGGTCATGATATTGCCGTCTACATCGGAGACGAATTCGGATATACCTCAACCAGCAGTCCATTCATCGCATTGCATCGGGCGGTTACAAGTGGTCAGATTCAGCGTGGTGACAAAGTGTTGTTCTGGACGGTTGGAGCCGGGTGGCAAAATGTTGCCATGGTGGTTGAATACTAGGCTAACCTTTATTCACCATAATAATAACCAGGACGATCCCTTTTATTTCAATTCAAAAGGATCGTCTTTTTATTTGAATGCAATTCTCATTTCACCACGTATGAACTCAAAGCAAAAAGCAGTCCTCACCGGACTGCCAAACACTCGCCTTTTCTACCTTGTCAGAAAATCTTCTTTGTCTCCCGATCGTCCTTCAGAATCTCTACAGCCTCACGAAAACGCAAAGAATGTACAATCTCCCGTTCCCTCAGAAATTTCAGGCTGTCCTGCAGATCCACGTCATCCGTCATGTCGATCAACCATTGGTATGTAGCCCGGGCCTTTTCTTCCGCTGCAATGTCCTCGTACAGATCCGCAATCGGATCACCCTTGGCTTGAATATACGTAGCGGTAAACGGTACGCCTGCTGCATTACTGTAAAAAAGGGCCTTATCATGATTAACGTAGTGAGCAGCCAGCCCGGCTTGCTCCAGCTGTTCCACTGTAGCATCTTTGGTGAGCTTATAGATCATGGTTGCAATCATCTCTAAATGAGCAAATTCTTCTGTGCCGATATCATTCAACAGACCAATAATCTTGTCTGGAATAGTATAACGTTGATTCAGATACCGCAAGGCTGCCGCCAATTCACCATCTGCTCCGCCATACTGTTCCATCAGTAATTTGGCCATATAAGGGTCACATTTGCTCACGCGAACGGGATATTGCAGTTTTTTCTCGTAGACCCACATTCCACGACTCCTCCTTTAACTTTTATACCTGCCAAGGCCAAGGTGTCTGGGACCACTCCCAGGGATATTTCGAGAAGGCATGACCAAAATTCATCAGCGGTCCATACAGCTGTTGAAACTCATGAGCTACCCGCATTCGCTCCTGGCTGAACTTGTTGTACTGCTCAATGCTTTGGAAGTCACCCGGATGGGTATCCAGATACAGATTCAGTTCCACTAACACGAAGTCCAGCGCCTGAAGTTCTTCCAGCAACTCGTAGTATTTTGCATCACAGGCTTTCGGTGCTTCAGGTTCCATCTGCTTCCACCTTCCTCTCCTTTGATTTCTTAGATGTGTAAGGGCTATATAATGCAGGCCATAATGTTCCCAGTCTAAGCGCTTCTGCCGGACTGTATTGCGGCCAACCCATAGGCTGGAAAGGTATAAACAACTGCGGCGGAACAAGATACGTGCGGATTTCCATCGGTTTACAAGGATCAAACGGCCCTACAAAAGGAGCATAGGCCCGAAGCTGTGGATCCTTCACTCGAAACGCCTCCTTTAACGATATTTACAAACATCCCCCATACAATTCAAACCATTGCTTCCCGTCTCTATATGCATATGTTTCAGTTCTACAGGTTAATCCCCATTTATCCAAAACTTCGTAAAGGAATTTCTCATGCCTACTTCACTCTCAACCAAAAAAAGACCCTAGGAAGCACCTCTTACGGCACTTCCAAAGGTCTACAACAAATCTATTCTGCAGGCTTTTCTTCCGAATTCATGTCTTGAGAAACCGATTGCTTGTACACTCGAACCCGAGTAATTCGCAAACGGGTGGATTCTTCCACTTCAAAGACGTATCCGTTCAGTTCCTGAGTTTTGCCCTTGGCGGGACTACCTCCAAGCTCTTTAAACAGCCATCCACCAATGGTATCCACTTCTTCATCCTCAATGATGGCTCCAGTCCACTTATGAACTTCTTCAATAAGAGATCGACCGTCAATGGAAAACGAATCACCCATGCGTTCCATATGCGGACGCTCATCCTCAAACTCGTCATACAAGTCCCCAACGATCTCTTCCAGAATCTCTTCGGCAGTCAGTAGCCCAGCTGTACCACCATATTCATCCACTACCAGCGTCATCTGGGAATGTTTCTTCTGCATCAAACGCAGCACATGGCTGATTTCCATCGATTCAGGCACGTTCAAGATTGGACGGACAAGTGAAGCCAGATCATGTTGTTGCTCGGGTTCAGCCAACAACAGATCAGTAATGTGGATAAATCCGATAATCTCATCCTTGTCTTCTACTGCGACAGGATACCGGGAATGTTTGGTTGCATTAATAATCTCCAGGTTCTCTTCCAAAGACATATGGGTGTAAAGACAATTCATGTCTGTACGTGGCAGCATCACTTCACGTGCCAGCATATCGGAGAAATCAAAGATGTTGTCCATCAGTTTGATCTCATCCTTATCGATGACACCACTCTTGGCACTCTGCTTCATCAGAATACGAAGTTCATCTTCCGAGTGAGCTTCTCCTTCACTGGCAGGTTCGATACCCGCCAATCGCAGCAATGCATTAGCCGATACATTCAGTACCCAGATGAACGGGAAGAAGATTTTATAGAACAACAGCAAAGGTGCAGATAAGAACAATGCAACTCCGTCTGTTTTTTGAATAGCCAAAGACTTAGGCGCAAGTTCACCCAGCACAATATGCAGAAACGTAATGATACAGAAACCGATAATGACGGACACGGTTGATATAAGGCCTGTATCTCCTACACCGAGCTTAAACATGAGTGGCTCAACGAGCAATTCGGAGATTGCCGGTTCTCCCAGCCACCCAAGTCCAAGTGATGTCAGCGTAATCCCGAACTGAGTTGCCGATAGATAGGAATCCAGTTTACTATTCACCTTCAGTGCGTAACCAGCCATACGGTTTCCTTCACTCTGCAATTGAGTTAAGCGTGTTTGCCTTACTTTCACAAGGGAAAATTCCGCTGCAACAAATACGCCATTCAAAAATACGAGCAAAAAGACACAGACCAGATTAAATACCAGCTGTCCAAGATGAAATTCGGTATGAATATCCAAGTTGAAACTCCCCTTTTCTATCTATTTCAGGAATACATCTGGAATATCAACGTGTGATTGCCTTTCTCGATTTGAAATCCACACCTTTGTAGTACATATCTGCCACCAGCAGGTTTGGCCCGCAACAGGAAGCGATATCGCAATGGCAGTTAACCGTCTGATTCAACGGATGTTCTGCTGACCACTCATGGAATACATCATCCAGCTTACGATCTCGAATATTGCCAAATGCCGGGATGTCCGCAAAATCCGTCACATACACATTACCCGTGAACATGTTCACGTTAACGCGGTTGCGTCCATCCGGATCATTGCGTACCGTCACATTGGGCTCGCTGTATAGTCGGTTGATCAGTTCCCGATCCTGCTCTGCTGCACTACACGCGAAGAATGGCAGTGTACCGAAAAGCATCCACATATCCTTGTCACGCACATCAAGCAAACGATGAATCGCTGCTCTCATATGGTCCAGTGATAACACGGGCAACGACGAAGCAAAGTTCGAGTTATACATCGGATGCACTTCATGACGGACACAGCCCATCTCACGAATCAATTGGTGAATACCATCCAGTTTGTCGTGCGTACGGAAGTTAATCATAGACTCGGCAGAGATAAACATGCCTGCTTCACTCAATTTGCGCGAATTTTCAATCATTTTCTCATACATCTTCACCGCTACTTCACGTTTCACAGGTCTGCCACTGTTCGCAAATCCAACGTGATGGAAATCATCTGCATTCAGATAATTGAATGAGATATGCATAACGTCCAGATACGGTAAAAGTTGCTCATACCGGCTAATATCCAGTGTTAAGTTCGAATTGATCTGGGAACGTATGCCACGTTCCTTGGCATATTTAAGCAGTGGGATAATCATCTCATCCACTGTTTTCTGGCTAAAGCTTGGCTCGCCACCCGTCAGACTAATCGTCTGCAGATGCTCGACTTCATCCAATCGTTTCAGCATCAGCGGTAACGGAAGAGCTGGCGCTTCACGCATCGTAAGCATATCTCCCACAGCGCAGTGCTCACACCTCATGTTGCACAGATGTGTAACCGTCATTTCTACACTGGTCAGCACATGGCGTCCATATGTATGCAGAGAGCCGATCGGATCCCACGGATCATTCGTCGGCGATAAAGGCATCGGTTGTACCGATCCTGAGTTTAGCATGGTCATTGTTCTTCACCTTATTCCTTTTATTAACCTAAAAAGTTTTATTTACATCATACCTTGTGTTTCTCTTTTTGGAGTTATCTTTTATCATAGCACAATTTTGAATGCTCCGGCATACGTGGACCCTGTCCATTACATGACAAAAAACGCTCAAGCAACTCCGGGCCGAATCACGAAACGGCCCCGATATTACGACATGAGCGCTAATCATCTTCCAAGCTTGTTCAGCTTTCCAACCGTTCACTTTGGGCGGATGAAGGTGCATCCTCCACACCTTCCACACCTGTAATCATGACAGACAATGCTGTCGACAGGTTAATTTCGTAAGGCGAAGATAACGTCTGACCATCCGCATCCTTAAGGACTCGGATGAGGGGACGCTGGGGAACACGTGGATGGATTCCTGCGACCACCCCAACTTCTCCTGTACTAAGCGTGACGGAAAGACCCACGGGGTAGATCGCTACACAATCCCTGAATCTCTCCAGCATCCGCTGTTCGTAAAGCGTGCCTGAACCCGTATATAACACCTCTACTGCCTGATGCGGCAGCAAGGCTTGCTTGTACACCCGATTCGTTGTCATGGCATCATATGAATCAGCAAGCGCAATCCATTTGGCATATTCATGAATCTCTTTGTCCTTCAGGCCAAGTGGATATCCACTGCCATCAATTCGTTCATGATGCTGCAATGCACAATGTGCAGATAGAAGCGGTATACCTGGTTCGTCTTTGAGAATACGATGTCCATATGTAGTGTGCTGCTGAATGATTTTAAATTCCTCGTCACTCAATCTGGAGGGCTTATGAAGTATTTCCGATGCAATCTGAGTCTTGCCAATGTCATGCAACAAGGCACCCAGACCAATCTCCATTAATTGCTGGCGTGTGTAACCCGCAGCGACGCCAAGAACCAGTGAGTACACACATACATTCAGAGAATGATTATACAGGTCAAAATCACTGGAGTTCATGTCCATCAGCATAATCATGGCTTCCTTTTGACTTCCGATGTCTTCCAGAATGGTATTCATCACACCACTAAGCGCTTTACCGAAATGAGGAATCCGGTTCTTCGTTTTCAGTCCTGACATACTCTGGAATTGCTGTTTGATTTCTACCAGCGCTTTCCTCCTGGTCTCTTCCCGCAACATATCCGGAACAATGATATCTTCGGTCGCGGCATCTCTGATATAAACATAACCAACCCCGAGATCTTTGAGACGCCCAATCAGTCGGTTTGTTAGCTCTACATCCTCACTAAGCAATACCAGGCCCTCTTCACTATAAATACGTTTCCCCAGCTTCATGCCAGGCTGCAATAAGTTTATATGTACTAAACGCACAGCCTATCCTCTCCCGCTCCGTAGATGTAATTACCACTAGCCGCCGCTTCAGCAGAAGGCAAGTCCTTTATTCAGTTTCACGCCAACGGGCTCGCAGGCTGTCGTCCAGCGCCCCTGGTCGTTTTAATTCCAGTTCCAGCAAATCGCGTATGAATTCCGGAAGATGATAGAGCGTGTTGGTTCCATGAGCCAAAGAAGGATACCCTACGTTAAATGTAAACATGTCCAGCGTTCCAACGACATACTCACCTTGATCGTCCATAGGCTCCCCATTGATGGAAATAGATTGGATTTTCTGATAAGCTGGCGCAGTTGGATTGTATTGAACTTCCATTCCATCCATACATAACGTACCGAGAATTTGACCACGAAAACCAAATCCTACAATGGGTTTACCTGAGAACTCATCCAACAAGGACTGCTCAAGCGCTTCACGAATATGACTTCCACTCAAGCATATTGTACAAGCATTTATAGGAGATGGACATAGGGAATGCAACATTCCTTTCGTAATTTTGCCTTGTGGAAGGTCTCCAAGAAGCTGACCCGCATTCACCAGAGACAGCTGAGCTCCTGTGAATTGACGGACAGCTTGTGCAAGCAGTGATGCAAAAGGAGATTCCTGGTCATATTGGACGGGCAACAACCGGTCCGTGATCACTGCTGTCTGATCCAGTGCCCTTTCGGCTTCCGTACGATTCGTGGCGATTGCCAGCGTGACCTGATCATCCAGTAGTATACTCTCGGTACTAACACATCCGCTACTTACCAGTTGGAGAGGTTCTCCCAAACTGGTTCGTTCCAGAACCACTTTCCCAAGCCACTGGCCAAATTTACCAGCTGCGCCCAGCACGGTCTGACCAATGACTACTGGTTCTTCCAGAACATGATGGGTATGCCCACCGAGAATAACATCAATTCCAGCAATCTGTTCCGCCAGTCTCCGATCTGTGGAAAGTCCCAGATGCGAGAGAATAATCACCACATCCACTTCAGAGCGTACTGCTTCAACCTGAACTCTTAGTGTCTCCAACGGGTCCAGAACATCCCAACCCAGCAGTTCGTAGAACGTGGTGAATGGCGCAGTAGCCCCCAGCAGACCAATGCAAAATGGACCTTTCTCCACGACGAGGGAAGGTTTCATCCACACAGGCGGGAGACCGGTGGCTTGTTCAACGACATTGCCACATACCACAGGACACAGAAGTCCAGCGTAGGACTGTGCGAGCTGATCAGGCGTAAAGGTCAGTCCTTCGTTGTTTCCTATGGTGATGGCATCATATCCAGTCAGATTGATCACATCAACGTTAGCCGTGCCCAGCGTACCTTCTGTCTCAACGGCCATACGGTCCATATGATCGCCGATATCCAGTACAAGGAGGTTCCCATCTTGTTCACGTTCCTCATTGATCATAGCGGCGATGGTGCTCATGGAGCCGAAGTGACTGTGGATGTCATTGGTGTGCAGAATCGTTAACATTTGCTTCTCTCTGGTGCTCATCACACCGCCTCCCCCACTCTTCAATAAACGTTCATTCTTCTAATAGATAAGCATAACATTTTCCGCGTCGTTATGATATATTTAAAGGGTTTAGAGATCAAAAAGAGGTGAGTCATATCTATGAAATTGACAATTCAACTATTTGCAGGCATTGCAGAACGTTTAAATACATCCCTTCTGGAGTTTGAGTACATTGGAGACGCTCCGACTGCTGCCGATGTAAAAGAAAAACTGAGTCTGGCCTACCCAGAGGCAGCTTCTCAGATACGAACATCCTTTCTCGCAGTTAACCAGCAGTACGCTCCTGCCGATACTATACTTAAGTCAGAAGACGAACTTGCCTTAATCCCTCCTGTCTCCGGAGGTGATGGTACGGATCTGCCTGATGAAAAGCATGCTGCCTCCACCTCTCCTGAACATCGCACGGAAGATGGCTTATTTCTGATTACCGAGTCCGTCTTGTCTGTGGAAGCTACAACGGCGCTAGTCATTACCGCAAATCACGGCGCAGCGCTTACTTTTGTAGGTACGACTCGTGAAATGACCGGTGAACAGCGTACCGTGCATCTGGAATACGAGGCCTATGTACCGATGGCCCTTTCTCAGATGGCAGCCATTGGAACGGAAATCTCCGATCGCTGGCCTGGTGTACTGTGTGCGATCAGTCACCGCATCGGCAAAGTGGATGTGGCAGAGATTAGTGTAGTCATTGCCGTTTCCTCGCCTCACCGCAATGACTGTTATGATGCAAGCCGCTACGCCATTGAAAGACTCAAACAGACGGTCCCGATCTGGAAAAAGGAAATCTGGGAAGATGGCTCTGAATGGAAGGGACATCAACTAGGACCCTGGAACCCCATGGAGAACTAACCATGAGTCATTACACCTTTTTGATGGAGTGGGTTAATAGTAAATAAGTCGTTGTCAACCCATTTTTTTCTTGTTATTATAATGATATGTGTCGATATTAGTCGAGGAAAAGGTGGTTTATACGTGAGAGTGCATGTTACTGATCTTAAACCTGGCGACCTGTTAAAAAATGATGTATACAACAGTTCGGGTCTCCACATGCTGATGAAAGGTTCCACCCTCAGTGAAGATGACCTGTCCAAGCTGCTGCAACATGGAATCGATTACGCAGATGTAGAACATACAACATCCGACCTACACTCTGATGCACAAACCATACCTTCCGATCAAACCCGTCTGTTAACTAATCTGTTTAACGATACGATCAAAGGTACTGAATCTCTGTTTCAACAAGCGATGGAGAAGGGTTTTATTGATGAGACACAGGTCGATGAGATTTTGATTACCCTAACGGGACAGCTGGAAAAACAGAAAGATGTAGTCTCCTTGTTGCTCATGCTTGACGGGGATAGTGACTATACCTACAACCATTCATTGCAAGTCGGAATGCTCGCTTTTTATATCGCCGGCTGGATGGGCTACAACCCCGAGGAATGTCTAACGGTAGCGAAAGCAGGATATCTCCATGATATCGGCAAGTCCAAGATTCCTTCTGAAATGTTACATAAACCTGGTAAACTGACCACGGAAGAGTTCGATGAAATGAAGAAACACACGTTCTATGGGTACGATATTATTAAAGAATCAACGCAAGATGAAATTCTGGCAACCGTTGCCCTTCAGCATCATGAGCGCGAGGATGGAAGTGGTTATCCTCATGGACTTCGAGGTGACGAGATCCATCCATATTCCCGTATAACGGCTGTAGCTGACGTCTACAGCGCGATGACGACGAATCGGGTGTACCAGACCAAACAGGAGCTTATCTCTGTTCTGTGCGAACTGTACAGCCTAAGCTTCGGTCAGCTAAATGGTGAAGCAACGCAAGAACTGATCAAGCACATGCTGCCGAATTTTATCGGTAAACGAGTGCTGCTCACGACGGGTCAAACGGGACTCATTGTCATGAATAATCCTGCAGATTATTTCCGGCCGCTCGTTCAGACCTCTACGGCCTTTATTGATTTAGCAAAGGAAAGAGATATTGCTATCGTTGAAATCTATGTACAGTAAGCATAAGTATCAAAAGGGAAGCCGTAATCGGCTTCCCTTTTGTCTATTTCGATTCGTTTATGTTGGATTATACGCAGAATGCTTTGGTGATGATAACCAACAGAATAAACAGTACCAAGATTGCACCAGTCGATGTGAATGGATTGTATCCACCTACGCCGCCTACGTTGCCTCCACAGCCATATCCTACTTCGCTCATGTGATTGCCTCCTCTTCATCAGGTATACCCTAACATATGACACTCCACGCCAGATGAACCGGGCGAAAGAGCAACATTCGATAAATAGTTGTCTGTCTGGTCCCGCATCCTGCCTGAAGATTCGATCTCTTCCTAATCGCTCTTCACTGTAATGTTTTATATATCAGGATCGGAATGAACCTGGATACCGTTTTCCTTGCGGTACATGATGACAAGTAATCGCCAAAATTCATAACTGCCTGTATCGTTCATAATAAACGGTCGATAATAGTCTAACGCTTGCTGCGCCCATGCAGGACAATCCATATCGGAAAAATGCTTCTGTTGCTGAATCCATTCTCCCTGAATTTCCAGCGTTTTCTGCATGGCTTCAAACACTCTCTTCTGCTCCGTGGTCATCGGCTGGGCCTCCTCTTCCTGGGAAGCAGTTCCGTATTCAGACTGCAGGTATGCTCCCGGTTCTGTCACACCATCTTCGCTGGCAGTATATCCGTAAGATGGCGCGCTTGTTTTACGGATCTCATAATGTACATGCGGACCAGTACTCTGACCTGTGCTCCCCTGATTACCAATAAGCTGGCCTCGCTTCACCCGCTGTCCAACGCTTACAGCAATATGTGAAAGGTGCGCATAACAATGCAAATAACCTCGATGATCCTGAAGTGCTACTGTAAGCCCGTAACCGCCGAATCCGGAGCCTGTAACTCCCTCGGAAGCAAAACGTACCCTCCCCTCCATAAAGGCATAAACGGGGCCATTCCAGGGCTCTGTCACGAGATCAACTCCGCGATGAAACGTCTGTCCACCATGAATGGGATGAATTCGATAGCCGAATGAACTTGTAATTCGATATCCCTCGAAAGGGTTAACGCTCATACACTCACATCCTTTTCTATCATTAAATGCTTAAATCTATGAAATGGCTTGTGCTATTGGTCTTATTTTATTCCACAAAAATACCGCTCAGAATATGATTGGAAAAACCTTCCGGTCTCTCCAACATATACTCCAAGCGGCGCAGCCATGTCGTTATAAACACTCTATGAGATGTACATATTATTATTTCATTTCAAGGAATACACACACTTAATTCAGAGGTCTGTATATGACACCTAGCTGATCCAACTCCTGTCCTGCTCTTCCATAAAATCCGGCTATATACCACCCTGCTGGTGCCTCAAGATTGAGTTGGTCCGATGTTTTTTGTCCGCCTTCGATTTTATTTCCAAGATTGGTAGACAACTCCACGTAAAAGATCCGTTTATCTCCATTCCTTGTCCCTTGACCAATTGTCGCCTGGGTGAAGTACTCTCCGTCTTCCAGGTTCAGTGTGGTTTTATTCGATTGGCCGCCATGTGTCAGGTTCGTTCCATCCATGTACAATGTTGAAATGCTGTCCACACGGTTACCCGAATTGAGTACAAAAGAGCTGGGTCTGGCTTCCGGAATATGATTCAGATCATTAAAACCGATCCCTCCGGACCCACCAATCGATGAACTAAGTTGGTACTGAGGAGATGTACTATACACGAATTCCGCTGTAATTGGATAATGATCAGAAAGTTGTTTGCCAGTCGGATCAACAAACGTCTGATTTTCCAAACGATAGCTCTGTGCATTTAGGGATAACGCCTTGCTTCCGCGATACAAAATCTTATCCACTATCTCATAGTTCGGTCCATTTAAGTTGGTTGCGTCCATAAGGGCATCTCCATCAGCAGGAATATTCCCACCTCGAATCAAATCGATCCACGGATCTCTTAAACCATTTTCAGACATGAGCAACTCTATATTGTCAGCCGCACGGGTATACCGTGTATTGGTATCTCCCAATACGATAACCGCGTTACCGTCCGAGTGCTCCTTTATGTAGTTGGAGAGTTGTTGGATATTATCTCGCCTGGCCTCAAGCGATTTATCGTCGCTACCTGCATCTGCGTGCAAATTGTATACGTCCACTTTCACCTGGGGTGCAATTTCATAAGTAGCTGCTGTAAATCCCTTTGGAGTCAGTTCATCACTACCATTGTCAAAAAGACCGGATCTCTTATCCCAGGTAATGCGCTTCAAGTCACGGAATGGATATCTGGATAAACTGTTCAACCCACTGCCAAAACCTGCTACTCCACTTGTTGTCGTCAAATACGGCAGAGTGACTTGGGATATCAGCTCATTATGATAATTAAAATCCTCTTGCACATTAATGATGTCATAGTCATTTAATTTTGGGGAAATCTGAACGGTGTACTCCTTGGGGTTGGAACTGGATACCAGATCCGGAAGGCCACCAACATTGTAACTAAGTACGTTGAATGTACCGGTTACTCTCCCACCTACTGCTGCACTAGCCGTTGGTGAAAATAACGGAGAGCTCGTAAAGGCAACTACAGCTGACAATACCAAGGCTGCTCCCTTTTTAACTATACTTCTTCGCATCATATCCCTCCTCATATTTGAATCTATTCAAATATATGTAACATTCGTTATCAGAAGAATAAATGCGCTCGCTTCATTTGTATAAATAGGACTATTGCTGTTATCCCCTAATTACATATCTTAAAGGAAACTCCGTTTAACACAAAAAAAAGAAAAAGACCGAAGGGAACTCCCCTCGATCTTCATCAGCGTTGCATGAATTAATTCAGGTCGGACTCAGGACACGTGCGTCCCCTAATACTAGATAATCCTTGTATTAAAAGGATTAACCAATAGAGCCTTCCATTTCGAATTTGATCAATCTATTCATCTCAACGGCGTATTCCATTGGCAATTCCTTCGTGAATGGCTCAATGAAGCCCATGATGATCATCTGTGTAGCTTCTGCATCAGTCAGACCACGGCTCATCAGGTAGAAGAGCTGATCCTCGGACACTTTGGACACTGTAGCTTCATGCTCCAGCATGATGTTATCATTCATGATTTCATTGTAAGGAATCGTATCCGATGTGGACTCATTATCGAGAATGAGTGTATCACACTTGATATTGGATTTCGCGCCCTCCGCTTGACGTCCAAAGGAAGCCAAACCACGGTACGTTACTTTACCACCATGTTTACTAATCGACTTGGATACAATCGTAGATGTTGTATCCGGAGCCAAGTGAATCATTTTCGCACCTGCATCCTGATGCTGGTTTTTACCAGCTACAGCGATGGAGAGTACGGAACCTTTAGCTCCACGGCCTTTCAGTACAACCGCTGGATATTTCATCGTCAGTTTGGAACCGATGTTACCATCGACCCATTCCATCGTTGCATTTTCTTCTGCAACCGCACGTTTCGTAACGAGGTTGTAGATGTTTGGTGCCCAGTTTTGGATCGTTGTGTAACGAACACGGGCATTTTTCTTACAAATGATCTCAACGACCGCACTGTGCAGTGAGTTCGTGCTGTAGATTGGAGCTGTACATCCCTCTACATAGTGAACGAAGCTGTCTTCGTCGGCAATGATGAGTGTACGCTCGAATTGTCCCATATTCTCGGAGTTGATCCGGAAGTAGGCTTGCAGAGGCACTTCACATTTAACGCCCTTAGGCACGTAGATGAAGCTTCCTCCGGACCATACCGCACTATTCAATGCAGCAAATTTGTTATCTGCTGGCGGAATAACCGTTGCAAAATATTCACGCAGGATTTCCGGATGCTCTCTGAGAGCCGTATCCGTATCCATGAAGATTACACCCTGGTCTTCCAATTCCTTTTGCATGTTGTGGTATACAACCTCGGACTCATACTGAGCCGATACACCTGCAAGGAACTTCTGCTCTGCTTCAGGGATACCCAGTTTATCAAAGGTTTCCTTGATTTCGGAAGGAACTTCCTCCCATGTTTTACCTTGCTTCTCCGAAGCACGAACGTAGTATTGAATTTCATTGAAATCCAATCCGTCGAGATCTCCGCCCCATTTCGGCATTGGCATCTTTTCGAATTGTTTCAAGGATTTCAAACGGAATTCCAACATCCATTCCGGTTCATTCTTAATCTTGGAAATCTCGGTAACCACTTCTGCAGTCAGACCTTTACCGGTTTGAAAGATGGATTTGTGCTCATCGCGAAAACCATATTTGTACTCTTCCATTTCTGGTGCTTTTTTAGCCATCTTGCTCTACCTCCCTATCGTTATTGTACTTTGTTCTCTTCGTCAATCCCTTTGCGTAATGCATTCCAGGCCAGAGTGGCACATTTGATGCGTGCAGGGAACTTGTTCACACCGGATAGGGCTTCGAGATCTTCATAATCGTCGAAATCGACTTCTTCACCTTTCATCAGTGAGGAAAAACGGTTAGCGATATCGAGTGCCTGTTCCATCGTTTTGCCTTTGACAGCCTCCGTCATCATCGATGCCGAGGACATGCTGATGGAGCAGCCTTCACCCGTATATTTGGCTTCCTGAACGATTCCGTCTTTCAGTAAAATTTGCAGTGAAATCCGGTCGCCGCACGTTGGATTGTTCAAATTCACCGTGACAGCGTCATTATCAAATGTTCCGCGGTTACGCGGGTTTTTGTAGTGGTCCATTATAACACGTCGGTACAGATCATCAAGTTGCATCGCCAAAATACTCCTTTGTCTGGATTAAGGCGCTGACAAGCCGATCTACATCTTGTTCGTTATTGTATAGATAGAAACTGGCACGAGCTGTTGAGCTAACTTCAAGCCAGCGCATTAGCGGTTGGCAGCAATGGTGTCCGGCACGAATGGCTACGCCACTCGCATCCAGCACAGTTGCTACATCATGTGGATGAACATCCCCCAGGTTAAAGGTAACGACACCCACATGCCGCTTGGCTGGGCCATAGATGGTTAACCCATCAATTTCGGCCAGACGTTCCGTCGCATAAGCTGCCAGCACACTTTCATGATGTGCAATCTCATCCATACCAATCTGTTCCAGAAAATCAATGGCAGCTCCCAACCCTACCGCACCTGCGATAATCGGGGTTCCACCTTCGAACTTCCAGGGAAGCTCTTTCCAGTTGGATTCGTACAGACCCACATCATCGATCATTTCACCGCCGAACTCAATCGGTTCCATGGACTCCAGCAGCGCCTTTTTGCCGTAGAGTGCACCAATCCCGGTTGGTCCGCACATTTTATGACCGGATAATGCATAAAAATCACAGTCCAGATCCTGAACGTCCACCTTCATATGAGGTGTGCTTTGTGCGCCATCAACAACGATGACAGCACCATTGCGATGTGCAATTTCAGCAATTTGTTTCACAGGATGGATCAGACCCATAACATTGGATACATAAGCGATGGCTACAATTTTAGTATTGTTTGTAATCGTCTTCTCGACATCAGCCAATTCAATATGACCGTCAGGCTGAAGCGGGATGTATTTCAATGTTGCACCTGTCTCCTTGGCAACCTGCTGCCAAGGAATCAGGTTACTATGGTGCTCCATTTGCGTGATAACAATTTCATCGCCTTCTTTGCAATTGGCGCGGGCGTATGATGAAGCCACCAGATTCAGGGCTGTCGTTGTCCCGCGAGTAAAGATTATCTCCTGTGTACGACGGGCATTGATAAACTTGGCTACCTTCTCACGAGCGCCTTCGTAGGCGTCTGTTGCACGGCTTCCAAGGGTATGAACACCGCGGTGTACGTTGGAGTTCTCATACTCATAATAATGTTTGACTGCTTCAATCACAGCATGAGGCTTCTGTGAAGTTGCAGCACTGTCTAAATATACGAGCGGGTGTCCGTTAATTTCCTGGTGGAGGATCGGGAACTGCTCGCGAATGGACGGGTTCATTGTCCGAGTTTCCGTTCAATGAGAGACTGCAATTGGGTACGCAGTGCTTCCAGAGGAATATCCGCCACCACCGGAGCCAGGAAGCCATAAATGATCAGGCGTTCGGCATCCGTACGGTTAATTCCGCGCGACATCAAGTAATGAATCTGCTCGGCATTGACTTGACCAACAGAAGCCGCGTGACCTGCTGTTACATCATCCTCGTCAATAAGAAGGATCGGGTTAGCGTCTCCACGAGCTTTAGGGCTCAGCATCAACACTTTCTCTGTTTGCTGTCCATCGGCTTTGGTAGCACCTTTCTCAATCTTCGTGATCCCGTTAATGATTGCAGAAGCTTCTTCACGCATTACTGCACGTGTAATCATCTGACTTGGCGTATTCTTACCGAAGTGACGAGCTTCTGTGGTGTAGTTGATTTTCTGTGAACCGGAACCCACAGCGATGACTTTGGAATCAGAACTTGATCCATTGCCTTTGAGCACGGTCATCGTGTTGCTCGCTGTATCACCGTTGTTCATTTCACCAACGATCCACTCGATTGAAGCATCATTCTCCAACACTGCACGACGGAATGAAACATCAGTCACATTCACACTCAGTTGATGAACCGATGCAAAACGTACTTTAGCACCAGATTTTGCGAATACTTCCACAACACCATTATGGAAAACAGGTGCGGACAATTCGCCAGAAACATAGTTATCCACATAAGTTACAGAGCTGTTTGCTTCAGCAACCACGAGCACGTGAGGTGCAAACGTTGCAGATGCATCATCCGTAAGCAGGACTGCTTGCAGCGGCACTTCAATTTCGACATTCTTCGGAACATAGAGGAAAACCCCGCCATTCCAAAGTGCTGCATGCAATGCAGCGAGGGAATGCTCATCTGCTTTCACTGCTGTGTTCAAATACGTTTTTACCAGATCACCGTGTTCGCGAACCGCTGTAGCCAGATCCGTGAAGATAACTCCTTTTGCCGCCAAATCAGCAGACAACTTGGAGTACACTGTACCGGAATTACGCTGGATAACCAGACTACCCTCAGCTTGATCTTTAACCAGATCTTTGATGGAAGCAGGTACTTCTTCTAAAGAAGAAATGGCCTCACTTGTTTTATATGTTCCGTACTCGCTGACATTCCAGCGTTCGATTTTTTGTTTTTCCAGTTTAGGAAGCGCAAGACCACTCGCAAGCTTAAGGGCTTCAAGCCGCTGTTCGGTCAACCAGCCGGGTTCATTGTTACTTTCCGACAAGGCGCGAAGCGCTTCAGATTCAACCGGAAGAATTGTTTGTGTAGTCATTGATTAATCCTCCTCCGTTTTGTCTTTACGCTTCTTGGCCTACAGTTTCGTCTGTAATTCCCAGCTCTGCCTTTACCCAGTCATACCCTTCCGCTTCCAGACGGTGAGCCAATTCAGGTCCGCCGGATTTCACGATACGACCTTGCATCATTACGTGAACATAGTCAGGCGTAATGTAGTTCAACAGACGTTGGTAGTGAGTGATGATAAGGAAGCCACGATCTTCGCTCTTCATAGCGTTCACACCATCAGCCACGATTTTCAGAGCATCGATGTCCAGACCGGAGTCGATTTCATCAAGTACTACAATTTTCGGATCAAGCAGCATCATTTGCAGAATCTCGTTACGTTTTTTCTCACCACCGGAGAAACCTTCATTCAGGTAACGATGAGCGAACTCAGGGTTCATGTCGAGTTCTTTCATTTTACCTTCCATTTGACGAATGAACTTGATCAGGGAGATCTCGTTACCTTCACCACGGCGTGCGTTAATTGCACTACGCAAGAAGTCGGAGTTGGTAACACCCGCAATTTCACTTGGGTATTGCATAGCCAGGAAGAGACCTGCACGTGCGCGCTCATCTACAGCCATATCCAATACATCTTCACCATCAAGTGTAATTGTACCTTCAGTTACTTCATATTTAGGGTGGCCCATCAATGCAGAAGCCAGAGTTGATTTACCTGTTCCGTTCGGTCCCATAATTGCGTGGATTTCTCCACCTTTCATTTCCAGGTTGATGCCTTTCAGGATTTCCTTACCTTCGATCGTCGCTTTCAGACCTTCAATGACGAAATTCGTAGCCATGTGTATTGTTTCCCTCCATTGATTAATTTGATATTTGCTGTCGAAAACGAAAAAGCGCCTATTATATCTGAACAGGGCTTCCCCTGAATTTCTCCTGTACTTGATTCTGTAAAGGAAGAACACTTTAGAATAATTCTAAACTGATTCTCAATGATAATCAAGTCATTTCCCAAAGAGTGTATATTCCTTGCACGAAACATTATTCTTTCTGATTCTATAATAAATACCAGATTGAATCAAATGAGAAAACATCTTCAGCAGAAATGTACAGTGAGAAAAATCACGGTAAATCAACCTTTTATCTGATTCTTCTCCGCTAATTAAAAAGGACTTATCCATATCATGGACAAGTCCTTCCGTTAATAACATTACATTTTGAGCATTTCATTAATCTTCTGTACCTGTTCGTCAAAATCCGCAACGTCTACCACCGGCGTCATTTCGCGCGGCACCGGACCATTCGGAATGGAAATCCAGGAACGACAACCATTATATTCAGGTAATACCGGGATTTCCATCGGTTCTTTCAAAAGGTACACACGTAAAATCAATACATGGAGCGGATCTTTCCGTTTCCATTTCAAACGGTCTTCGGCAAAATCCGCTGTCCACATATGAAAGTCAAGAAGTCGATCCAGCATCTCCTGATCTCGTATCTCCAGATCCTGCGTTACTTCGGCATATGCAGTAATACGGATTGTCGAAGCTTCGGGCACCCATTCGGCCAGTGATTCTTCAACATAGGATTGATCCGAGGACTTAATCAGTTCTTTACGCTGATGTTCATAAGTCGGATACAGGTAAAACGCCGGACTTTTCAGCTCAAAATGTCGGGTTTCCTCTACAATCCCACCTTTGCGCATCACCATAATTTGGCGACCCGTTTCCAGTGCTTTGATTGCAGAAGCCCATTCTTTTAAAGCCGGTATCGTCGGTTCTAACATAAGCGGTTCCCTCCCCAATCGTTCTTGTCAGCAGTATAGACGCTCAGGGCGTTTCTGACAACAAAGATCCTAGCTCAGAAAGCTTACGTAAGAGACCCACTTGTATTAGGCAGAATCTTGGCTATATTAACCCAGGAAAGAGCGAAGCATCCACATGTGTTTCTCAAGGTCAGCCTTGAAGCCTGTCAGCATATCGGATGTTGGTTGATCTTCAGCTTCATCAGCAACATCGATACCTTCTTGGTATTCGTTGGAAAGTGTAGCGAAGTCCTCAATGAGGTTTTGCACCATTGTCTTCGCGTCTTCGCCACCTGCTGCTTCCTGAATGGAGGAAAGCTCCAAGTACTCTTTCATTGTAGCTGCTGGGCTACCTTTCAGCGTAAGAATACGCTCAGCGATTTCATCCATTTGTACCGTAACTTCGTTGTAGAATTCTTCGAATTTCACATGCAACGTGAAGAAGTTAGGTCCTTTAACGTACCAATGATAGTTATGGATTTTAACATACAATACGTTCAGGTTAGCCACCTGACGATTAAGTACTTGTTCCACCGATTTTGCTTGATCTGTTTTGTTTTTTGTAGCCATATTAATCCCATCCTTTATTTAAAATTAGTCTGTCATGCCATGATAAGCAGGTTGTCCCGCAATGCATAACAGAGAGTTAACAATGTGTCACCGCTTGGTAGCGGAGAGGCTTATGAACAGCGTTTCTCTCAACTGTCCGGCCTATTTGTTTTTACCCTTGAACACGAAGTTCGAATCAGAATCAACTTGACTTGTCTCAAAAAAAAGTTCAAAAACCGCGCTATTTCCGATATACTGACATATACCAAGCAAAGAAGTGGGTTTTCCTGTTTCTTCATATATATGGAGGTGGCACCTTTGTCCCAGTATCGCCCTTTTACCCCCCAGGATGCAATTGAACTGGCCAAAACATTACCGGGTCCATTTGCCGCAGATGCGAATCTGGATTGTCATGAGATCGGCGACGGCAATCTGAATTTGGTATTCCACATCACGGATCAGAACTCCGATAAAAGTATCATTATCAAACAGGCGCTTCCTTATGCGAAAGTGGTTGGAGAATCATGGCCACTCTCTCTGGTACGTGCCCGAATTGAACGTGAAATTCTTCAGGAAGAGTATCGTCTGTGTCCAGGGATGGTACCCGAAGTGTATCATTACGATGATGACCTCGCATTAACGGTTATGGAAGATTTGAGTGATCATGTGATCATGCGCAAAGGCCTGATCGAAGGTGTTTCCTATCCTCTTTTTGCACAGCATATTGGGGAATTCATGGCAAGAACGCTGTTCTTTACATCCGACTTGGGCATGGATCAGCAATTGAAGAAGGAACAACAGGGAAGATTCATTAATCCGGACCAATGCAAAATAACGGAGGATCTGATCTTTGATGAACCCTACCGGATCGCTGAGAAGAATAATTATGATGCTTCCATTGAAGACGAGGCTGAAGCCCTTCGCGCAGACGGAGAACTTCACCTTGAAGTGGCCTTGTTGCGGGAAAAATTCCTGACACATGGGCAGGCACTGCTTCATGGAGATCTGCATACAGGCAGTATTTTTGTTACACCTGAATCGACCAAGGTCATTGATCCCGAATTTGCGTATTACGGTCCCATGGGATTCGATGTCGGTGCAGTCCTTGCAAATCTGCTCTTGAATTACGCATCCCTGCCAGGATGGATTCAGGATGAGACTGCTTTGCGTGAGCGTGAAACGCTTTTACTGAATATGGTTCGTGATGTATGGACTGAATTCGAATTCCGTTTCCGTGGCCTCTGGGTTAGTGACCTAATTGATCCGATGGCGAAAGCGCCAGGGTACCAGGATCTGTATGTGCAACAATTATTCAGAGATTCGATTGGATTTGCAGGTGCCAAAATGGTTCGTCGGATCGTGGGGCTCGCTCACGTGGCGGATATAGATACCATTTCGGATGCGACTGAACGTGAACGTTCTCAGCGTAAATCATTGGCCATTGGTAAAGCGTTAATCAAGAACAATCGTCGCTTGAATACCATCGGTGAAGTACTCGATATTATATCTACCGCTGTAACAACTACTAAGGCTTAACATAAGGAACGGAGGAACCATCCATGACAACCCCTGACTATCAGCCTCTGTCCTCTCTCATCTGGAAAAAGGACAAGCTTGAAATGCTTGACCAGCGTCTGTTGCCCGAAACGATCCTCATGTTGAAATTGTATACACCCGAGGAAGTATGGGAATCCATCCACTCCATGAAAGTACGCGGTGCTCCGGCGATTGGTATTGCTGCTGCATTTGGTGTTGTATTGGGTGCCAAATCATACGATGGAATGACCATTCAAGGCTGGTTGGATCACGTAAAATCCATATGTGCTCATCTGGCTACTTCCCGTCCAACAGCGGTAAACCTGTTCTGGGCATTGGATCGCATGATGCAAAAAGCAAATGAGGTCATTGAGTCCGGCCTGAGTCTGGAAGAGGGCAATGATGCTCTTGAAGTAGAAGCGCTGTTGATTCAGAAGGAAGACGAAGAAGTATGCCGCATGATCGGCGAGAATGCACTGCCTTTGTTCGAAGATGGTATGGGTGTGCTCACCCACTGTAATGCAGGCGGACTGGCTACAGCGAAATATGGTACGGCAACCGCTCCAATGTATCTCGCGCAGGAACGCGGTATTCACCTGAAAGTATTCGCAGACGAAACTCGTCCTGTACTTCAGGGTGCACGCCTGACCGCATTTGAGTTACAGCAAGCCGGCATTGACGTTACGCTGCTCTGTGATAACATGGCAGGCATGGTGATGTCCAAAGGCTGGATTCAAGCCGTTATCGTCGGAACAGATCGTGTTGCTGCAAATGGCGACGTAGCTAACAAGATCGGAACCTACAGCGTGGCCGTGCTTGCCAAGGCTCACAATATTCCGTTCTATGTAGCCAGCCCATTGTCAACCATCGACTTGTCTACTCCATCCGGAGATCTTATTCCAATTGAGGAACGTGCTGCTGAGGAAGTAACTGAAGGATTTGGCAAACGCACAGCACCGCAAGGTATTAAAGTATTCAATCCAGCATTTGACGTAACCCCTAACGAATATGTAACAGCGATCATTACGGAGAAAGGCGTGGTTCGCGCACCTTTCAAGGAAAACCTGGCTGCATTGTTTGCTAAGGAAGAAGCTTAACTTAATAAGCGTATTTAAGAAGAGTTCGTGTAAGCGTTGGTGGCTACGACGTGCGAGACTCTATATTAAGACGCTAAAGAAGGGCTTCCCTCATGGGGGGCCCTTCTGTTAGTCATTAGATCATTTTCAACAAAGCCTCTACACCCGTCATGCCAACCGTAATGCCCATGGCCTCGGCTTCTGTTGTCACCGACTCCATAGGTGCATGCAACAATTGCTCCAGAGTACGCACACCAACCGCCCGAGCCGCAATAATTTTGCGATCCCCGAGCTTCTCATTAAGTAATCCCACGTCGAGTGCTCCGCACATGATATATCCTTTGGATGTGTTAATGGTCAGCAACGTTGTTTTGGGCAGCTTGACTTCTACCCCAACTAATACATGTTCTCCAACTACAATGGGCTCCATCGTCACCATAATGTCCCGATCCACCTCCTCTTCCACAGGTCACGATAATTGTATGCCTCATTCTGTATTGTCGTGTGGACACCTGCCGTGTTTGAGAAAATGTAGGTACTTACAGTTCTGACGGTTAGAGGGTTGCCCGTCCCAATAGTGTCGGAATATTTGTTTAGCTAATTTACACACATCTACAATTATGTTAGTAGGATCTTGTAGTTTAACCTGTCTACTTAGTCCCGTTGGATGATCAAAATCTGCATCAGATAAACTCATAGTAACTATTCTACCTATCCATCCCTTTTTCGTGTACGTCTACAAACTTCTGTGCAGATGTCTTGCCTTGGTTACCAATTCAATTCCCCAAGCTTAAGTATAGTCCCTAGTCAGCGTCATACCATGGCCAATATCCTTTTGCACGCTATAAGTATTTATGGTTACTGGACGACAGTCCACCTTCATCTGTTCACAGGCGGGATTCCAGCCTTTCATCAACTTATCTCAACTAGCTCAGCTCATCTGATTATGTATTGTGTAACTATGTCTTGCTATTTAACTTTCAATGCCTCCTTTCTTGTACAATATAATTCAAGAGGAATCACATTGTTAAGACCGATGAAAAGAAATTGGATAATCATCAACATGAACATATAATAAAAAGCCACCCTCATAAGAAGGTAGCAAATTTATGGAGCTATATAATCAAAAAGTTTTAGTTTTATCAATCGGAGTTACTTTTACAAATCCATCATTGTCTTCAATAACAACGTAGTTGTCACGAAGGTCAATCGATTTTCTCTTTTTAAGTCGTTCAGACATTGGTAAGTGAGAGAAGGGGTTGGCAAGTTTGCCTCTTGTCAAAGAACCATTCGATTGCTTTATGACACTTTTCATAAGAAACCCTCCTTCCCTCATATTATACCACACAAAAGGCGAACGTGCGATCTTATTTTTCTTTGAGGAGTTTCGCGATTTGTTTGTATGCTTCATCTTTGCTTTCATATTTAGCATTATATTTTGTGATGTTGGATGGTTTATTAGTCTTTTTGGAGTATTTTTCTCCTTTAGTAACCCATTTATCACCAACGAATTGAAGAGTTAGATAGTCAATCGTCTTTTCAGAATCAAATGACCACTTTTCGATATCATCGTTTTTAGTATATGTCCAGTCAAGATTTTCATTAACAGCACTTATTGCATTCATAAGCTCAATTACTGTTTGGTATCTCTTATCTGGATTGACTTCCAATGCCTTTTTTATACATCTTTTAAGTCCATTTGGAATATGGGGGAGAAATCTATCACGTGCTGGGAAGGTGCCATTAGATATGCTTTCTCGGCTAAGATCCATACACTGCGTGTTGAAGTCATCATTCCCATTACACATTCTATATAAAGTCAATCCCGCTTGGTAAATATCATATTGACTTGTGTGATCAGTGGTGACAAATGCCTCAGGAACGTAGTGTCTCCTGTATACTTTCTCAAAGGATGCAAAACCATCATCATCAGAATATTTAGATAAACCAAAATCAGTAATGAGAGCACGATTCGAGTCATTAATGATTATATTAGTGGGTTTTACGTCAAAATGTATCAATGACTTGGTATGAATGTAATGCAGTCCACTCAAAAAATCAAGAGAATATTTTATGATCTCTCTAACAGTCAAATACTTTCTGTTTAAAAGAGAGTTTAATGAGCCCTTAGCATAATAAGGCATCGAGAGGTAAATATGATCATCATCTTCGCATGCATAGTTTATTACCATTATATTGGGATGTCTGCTGCTGTATAGCATCTTCGATTCATTATAATACTCCAGTTGGTCATTAAAGGAGAATTTAGTCATCGCTTTTACAACAATCGTTGCGTCTAATTGAGGATCGTGGGCTAAATAAGTTTTTGAATTAAGACCTTCGCCACCAATTTCCTCACCTAAGTGAAATGTCAGAGATGTTATAACAGGATTCATTGCGAAATCACCTCATTTTCAAGTTCGGACGCGGCCAATGCAGTGATGATGCTTTCTCGAACACCCTTTGCTGACTTTGACACTCCTGCAATCTCAATAAGAGAGTCATCGCCCTCTACATATTCTTTTACCTTTGCTAAAGGCTCTTCAATCAGTTTAGCTATAGACGACAACTTTCCAAGAAAATATCTATGTACAGTACAGTCAGCTAAAAGTTCTTGAATTACTCCCTCTAAGTAAATACGCTCAATACTTAGATTCATCGTGTTACCCTCGTGGACACGTATTCCTGCTTTAACGATTTCAAACTCTGTGAAGATGGAGTTAAGATTCGTTCTTACATAAGCCAATTGGCTTGGCACATCCAATGCTTTTGGGATGATAATTTTATCATAGCCCAATATACTTACCACACCATCTGTCTTCTCAGTGATACAATAATTAACTTCAGATGGCGATACCCTGATTCCAATGGATCTCATTCATTTCAGCCCCTTTAGCCCAATCATACTATAATTTGGAATATCTTCCTACTATAAATGTACACGATTGGCACTAAAGATGAACTAGGTTACACTTCAACTAACGCTGGGGAGAGTACACCCTATTCAGTCAATCGCTCAGTGAGTATTGAGTCGATGTTCTTGAAGTCCCAGTAAGGGCTGCGTATTAGTGGGGGTAGTCGTCTTTTATTTTGTCGCGTTTTTGGGTCTCTAGGAATTGTTTTTCTCCACCGAAGTATTCGATTAGTTCGTGATGCTACTTACCGTCATATTCGATTAGGCATTGTAGCTGGTTGTGCTCGTTGTATACGGCAAAATACCGTGTTTGAGAAAATCTAGGTACTTACAATTCAGACAGTTAAAGTCATGATTCCGTAACAATATATTTAAATTTGAATCTCTTTTAGGGATAGAATGGCTTATACTATAGACAAACTTTATCGCTAAATCAATGTTCACTTCGAATCTGACTACATACTTTCATAATACATTATTGGTTATTCCTCTCGCAGAATTAGATAGTAGAAATATGCTTTCATTGGAATATAAAAAGCCACCTCAGAAATGAAGCAGCTCTCATAATAATCGTTTATATTTTGAGCGTCTATAAGTTCATCAAGGTCATACTTCAAATTATAATCTGTGTATATTACTCTAATTCTTACAGCATCAGTAACCCTCGCCAACATTAAACTAACTAGTCTAAATAGCCTCTATCCATGCGGTTTAAACCCAATTAGAACGAAATAAAGTGTCATCTAAGGTGAGTCAAAGTCTGCCTACCTTAAAACGTATGCTCATCATTCTTTAATCGCCTTATCTCTGTTAACTCTCTTCTAATTCCCAGTACACGTCTATGAAGTACACTGCGGTCTATTGATTCAGCTACCAACTTTTTGAACGGGACATCCAATTCACTTAATTGCTCCTGAGCTAATTTCTTTTTATGTATTGGTTTAACTTGAAGTTTTATAGTTTCAGGTTTGATAGGCTTCAATCTCTTCTGCTTCATAATCTGTTCAAATACGCTGTCCTCTTGACGCATGTTCTTCATTCCTTAATATGTGATGAACACATTGTATCATAACGAGAAGACGACTGTTACACAATAAAGTACAGATGCTTAGAGTTGGGCAAAGCCTAAACGCAAAAAAAAGAGGGCAACGCCCTCTTTGATAGTTAACTCATTTTATAAAATGTAAAAATACGCTTGATTTCCTGGACTCTTCACAATCACTGTGGTCACCAAATCACTGGCATCCCGTTTACGGATACTTGTGATCGAATCTAACTCTTCATTCGCAATAACTCTTGGCAGGACATAAGCGGCCAGATCAGGCTTGGAAATTGTCATTTCAGTCGCCATGTCCACAATCTGTCTCACATCTACCGTAGACTGCATATCCTTCCACTCTCGCACCTGAAGATATCCATCCAAGTATTCTCTTTCCTTGATACTAATGTGGCTTTCCAAAACATCCATATACTTGACCTCAATACTGGAAAGTACATCAGGTCTGGAGATATATAATTGCCCAGGCTGTTCTTCCAGATAAGGAATCTCAAGACTGCCTGCCCTCTCATCATGATCTAATGCTCTGACTTGAAAAACGCTATTCAGATCAGGTTTATTAACCATAATCTCCGAAATCACAGTCGAATCACCGTCGTACATGACCGTTAGCAAAGACCCCAACGTTGAAGTTGCTTTTATATAATTGGAGACTTCCAATGAAGCATGAAGATCAGGTATGGATACAATTAAACTTGTATCCCGTCCATCATCGAATAACTGTGATATCGTTAACGTACTGACCAGAGACATTTGTCTATCTACCGTAATAACTGAAGGTAAGTCAGGATGAGACACTGCGATTTCTACAGTTTTGTCGTCGTCCAGACCTGTTCTAACGGCAAGTTTGCCGTCTGTATCTCTAGTTGTTCGTATGGCGGTAATGAACTGCGAATGAAGCTCGGGTTTAGAAACAGCAACCCATGTTTCCTTCTCTTCTGTCCTACTCTCAGCAATAGAAATGTTCGAATCCAGTTCCGCATCTATACGTTTAGCTATTGTCAGATCTATATCCAGGTCCGGACGGCTGACTGCGATTACTTGAGGTATATCATGATGCATATGATCCTCATAGCGGTGGACGTACAACTGAGATTTGAGCCAGTCCAGACCAATATCACTGTGTACAACTAACGTTGAAGCTATCTCCTTGCGACCTGCACCATAAATAAAAACTTCACTTTCAATTTCGGTTCGACCGATGGAATAGATCTGAGAAGTAATATATTCGATCTGCAAAACAGGTGGATTGGAAGACTCACGAGTGTTGAAATATATCGGCGTGTTACCGCTAGACTGAATAATCATTCCAACATTTGAAAGAATGCCTTCTCTCCACATTTGGAGTAATGCCATCATATCGAACTCAACATAACGTTCAGTTTTATTAATGATATAACTGGACGATAAGAGCTGAACGGACTGAGGTCTGTTCGCATACGTAATCCCGTACTCCCGCCACAGTGTATCAGGCTGATGCAGCTCAATATGTGCTCCAGGTGCCAGGGTTCCTGTGTAATATAACCTCAATTTAGCTTCTTCCAGATATAGCAGATCGGGTATTCTGGTCTCCAGATCACCAAAATGTATAAATGATTCGAATTGCTCCATCTCGTCTCTGCCGATCATCATACGCTGTGTATCACCAAAGTTGATCGTCTGCAAGTGAGTTTGACTTCGCGTGGTTGCATCAGCAACAGGCTTAAGATTAACAGTTACACGCGGTGCTTCCAGTAATTCATATTTGCCGTGTGCACGGTTATGTGGCCGAACGTACAACATGCCTTCAAGATCAACTTTGGATGCCGCTTGAATGATTGCGTTCAGATCTCCTTGTGACCTGTACATCACCGATAGCGAATTGCTCAATTCCTGTGACCGTCTGATACGTACGGATACACTGGAGATGATCTCGGACACTTTTCTTGTAGCAGCTATTAGGACCGAAGACAGTTCTTCATCGACTTGATTGTACAGGATATACTTTGCTGCAAAACGATTTTCCGGACTTTTAATATGTATATAACTATCTAATAGAGTCTCCCCGTTATTAATTCCACTCACTTCCTGTCTCATTGTATTGAGAGCTACACCCGGTCTGCTGTGACCTTCATTTCAAAATTACCATTAGGATTCGGCTTGGCATGAATATCCGTTGCAATACGAATATAAAAATCGATGCTATCCTCCGGTTGAATCAGACCATAGGTCAGATAATCGATCGGAAGAAACGGATCGGCCTGTCTGGATAGTTGGACTTCAACACCATCCGTTTCCTGTTTCTTATCCATCTCCAGGTAAACATGATCCACAGCATATCCAAGCAAGTTTTTGATTCTGACTTTCTTCGTTAACGTCGTCTGTCCGGCAATGATCACCCCATAATCGAGTTGTTTCAAAATACCGCCAAAGGTATCTGAAAGAAAATCTCCCGACTCGTCCATAAACATTAATCCTGAATACGATCCGATAAACTTGGTTTCCCAGGAGTCTACGGCACCCCAATAGTCCTGAAACTCAACCTTCAATGTATTCTCTACGCCATAATTAACATCTCTTTCGTCAATATTGAGTTCAATATCGAATGGAGAAGCTGCTAGTCGCGTAAAATTCCCGTCTGCCGGATAATACGTTTTCCCGTTCAACAACACGCGGTACTTAACCTTGCCCTGATCTCCATCATTCAGCACACCTGTAAGTTTGTTACCAGAGAAGGTCAGGTTGATTGTGGCAGTGGTGTTTAAAAGTTGCAGTGACATATCTCTAAACTCCACTGCGTTACGAGGCGCATCAACGATCATCTTCACTTCGTCCAGCGAATAGCTATTTTCATAATGCTTACTGCTATCGAAGTAATAGGCGATTCGTGTTAAATCTATTAGATCCTTTTTAGGGATGGCGTTGAGTGTGTCCAGATTCATTCCTTTTCTTTTGAATAGGGTTGTATTTTGGATATCCATATCGAACCACTTGTTGAAACGGTATGTTTTCCATGTGAGCCCCGAGTCGAACGAAGCTGCCATTCTTAATATACCTTCCGGACTGTTCTCCGTTACTTTCGTAGCGACAATCTTTTTCAGATCTCCATAGAGTGCTATGTCGGTTGGTTGAACAATTAATTGCTCAAACGGTAGCGCGTTATATGTCAGCACCATGTCCCGATTTCCGGCGATTACTTCTTCATCATTCGTCCACGTAACCACGTCAAAATCTCCCTCAAGTTCATCCAATGGGGAGTAGTTAGCCGTGATATTTAGTTCTGCTGATGTTTTGGATGGATCGTCCGTGTAGTATAGAACATCCACACTATCACCCAACTCATCGTAGAGGGTAAATGGTTCGGTTTCGATTGTAATCGTTGATTCGGTTTGATTTGGGTCATCGGTGTATTCGATGATTTTGATCTCTTTGTCTTCCCATTCTTCGGCTAGGGTGAAGGGATCAGTTTCAATTGTAACCACTGATTCTGTTATCGATGGATCATCAGTATAATAAAGTACTTCAATATCCTTGTCTGCCCACTCCTCTTCAAGAGTAAAAGGTTCTGTTTCGATATTAAAGGATACTTCTGTTTTTGTTAGGTCATCCGTGTAGTAGCATAATTCGACTTCGCCAGTGAGTTGTGACCATGCGGATTCAGGTATGATGGAGATGTCGTCCATCCCATAGTCAATGTAATCTTGCTCCGTTGGTGTATTGTTAGATAGCTTGTTCCATGAATTTGAATAATAGTAATATGACCCACTAAAATGAAAAAGTGTATTATAGTATTTCTTATCATAAATGTCTATTGCATCAAAAAGAACGTAATAAGCGTCATTTGTTGTTATTTTAACTGTGTGAATACCTCTGCTCAATGTTTTTTCGTATAACAATACTTGCTGAAGGACAGAATTTTGGTTATATTGGCTGTAAATTTCAGTAACTCCGTCAATCATAATAGAGATATTAGATGATCCCATATTATGACTATTGCCAAGTAGTCTAATCTTAGTGCCTTCAAATTGAAACTCTACAGTTGAATTTATAGACGATGAAAGCCTAGAAGTTCCGTTGTAATATACAGCGTTTGGAGAGGAAACGAATCCACTAGAATACTTGAAAATATTGCTGGTATCATCGTGTCTAATCCAATCTTTTTCTGGAAAAGGTAGTGCTTGACCTAAAGTTGCCATTTGTCACCCCAACTCCTTTCTGAATTATAAATAGATAGTTCATTTCATTTACTTATGTGATCGATGCTCTCTTGATTGGTGTTTTACTTGTGTCGATTTTTTGCTTGAAGACTTTGCCTAAACCGATTTTTTCACTAACTTTAACCAATGACCTTCTTTCGCTGAATTCATCCTCCAAATCAATAATCATTCCTTTGTTCATCCCATGTTCAAGAAAACTTGTTTCTGAATTGTCTACGGAAGATATGTATTTATCGAGTTCATACATACCTAAATCACCAATCGCCAAGAAGTCTCCAGCGCCTTGATTCGCAGTGACATTAATTCTGTATCTCTTATAAGCAACCTTATTTTTAAATTCATAGAGACGATATTCCTCTCCAGCAAAGTTGGGTTCATTCATTCTCGAATCTAATAAAACCCATTCTGATCCATCCCAACCCTCAAATGTCCAAGTTTTTGGAGGTCTGTTTACAGGAGTGTTTCCTGCTTGAATTGAATAGGCGGAAATTATTTTAGGTGAATCAAATTCATAACTTAACCATCCAGTTAGAACATTGATATTAGCAACCCATCCATTTGGATCAACAATTCTATCAAATGCTTTCCAAGGATAAAATGTTGTGTAAGTCGAACTTGCATCAACAACACCTGATGGAGTAATGTTAGATGTCATTGCAGGAATAGCATTATCTTTGTATTTATTTGTAATGCTATAGTATTCATCACCAGATGAAATCAAGAATTTATTATAATTCTCTGCTTGCCGATATCCATCAGGAATAGGATATGAAATTGTCTCTTTGGTAAATCTAAACTCTATAGATGATGCATTAAAAGCCATAAATGCAGGATACCAAGTTGCACCTAACGACTTTAATCCTATAAATGATTGTGGTTGTTTAACACCATTTTTATACCATTGTACTGTGCCTGAAGAGTCATCTAGATCTAGGGCAATACCAATAATGTCTCCATTGGCAATTGTGTTGTTTCCGTTAACTTGAGGATTGTATAGTACCCCGCTCCGAAAATAGTATTTATGGTTTACGCCAGCAGTAACTATGTTGTTGCCGTAAGTAATCTTCATGTCTGCACTCGACAATACGACACCAAATCCACTTGCTGTTCCTCCATCAGAAATATGTTTTCCTTCCCAATACCATTTTCCTGAAGAGAAGCCCTCTGTTGTTCTGAGTCCATCATAGATAGAGGTATTCAACTTTGTAGCAGTCAAACCAGATTGATCAATAGTCCAGTTTGGTGATCTCTCTATTGGACTAATCCGCATACTCATCATCTCCTTCAAAAACAAATAGAACACACCATATAAATGTGTTCATAAATTTAGCCTAATATAATCTTGTGCGCTTTACGCTTTGACCTATCGATTGGTTGTTTGAAGACTTTGCCTGGTCCCAATAGTTCTGATGTATCACTTATTTCACTTATCGATACAATACTGCTGTGTAAATCAATATCGACTCCTTTGCTCATTCCATATTTATTAAAGTAACTCTCTGATAACGAAGGAACTTTTGCAAGCTTTGGTACGATTATTTCAAACATTTTCAATTCATTCACATCTGTATAGGTCGCAAAACCATTATTCGCCGTCCAGTTTAATCGATACATTTTAAATTTCATATTGTGCCAAGAATCATCTAAAATATATTCTTTATCGGTGAATCTAACTGTCCACGTTTGATCGACCTGTCTATCCAATACAGTCCAATTCACACTATCGTTTGAACCTTCAAAAGTCCAATCTTTAGGCATTTTGTTTAGGTGTCCTGAGTCATTTGATCGAACTACATATTTATACAAAGAGATAGCATTTGGAAATTCATATCCTAAATATCCCACTCCACCACTACCACTGAGCGAAGCATATCCTTCGGCATCATCAATACCATTGAATGCTTTCCAAGGAGGAAAGTTTGTCGAATAAACAGTTCCTGCAAAAGCCCTGCCAGATGGTGCAGTATCGGATGTCATTATAGGTATAGATGTATCAGTGTTTTTTCGTCCATCTAAGATGGAATGCGACTCACCTTCTGTTGAAATCAAGAATTTATTAGTCATCTCAATATTGTAAGCATTAAAATCGGAAGGAATGTTGTAAGCGAATGGTTTTCCTCCAAAATTAAATGTGATTGTCTTGACACTTGTACTCATAGTGGCAATTGTAGGGTAAACCTCCCCTAAATCCTTGATGTCTGTATGGCTAATCCCCATAGTTAAGCCATTTTTATAAAAACCTAATGTTCCATTATCAAGATCAAGTGCTACACCGATGATATCTCCTACTGCCCAACCTGATCCATAAGATGTATTTCCGGGAAAAATAACACCATTTATTGCATAAAGCGATCTCCAATAAGGGGAGGTGTCTGGGTAGGAATGGGGGAAACTTTTATTTGAAATTCCAATTACGTTTGCTGTTGCACCACTATCAAGTTTAACCTCCCAATACCATTTTCCAGTAGTCTTACCATGAGTGGCACGAACAGCTTGTCTAGGGGTAGCCGCACTGAATGATAAATTACCGTTGCTTAATGTAATCCCAGTTCCCATATCATTTGGGTTTAGAGTGACATTCAATATTTTCATTTTCCATCTCCTTTCAAAAACTATATAGAACACATCTTGTATTTAGATGTGTTCTGTAATATTAGCCTAATATAATCTTGTGCGCTTTACGTTTTGACATATCAATTGTGTGTTCAAAGATTTTGCCTGATTCGTAAACAATAGAATTAGATTCAATAGATTTTACACCGTTAAACTGTGATGGATTAATTGTTGGTTCCATACCACACTTCATAAAGGTTTGTTCTGATTGGTTGGATAGTTCCAGTAGATTAAATGGCATTCGTTCATACATCTTAAACTCACGGATGATGACATACCCGCCACCATTATTAGAACCCCAATTCAGCCTATACATTTTATAACTATTTGTTTTATTAATATCAATAGTGTACTCTTTGTCTGTATTGTTCGCTGTCCAGCTTTGATTTATTTGTGTATCTAACACAGTCCAAACTTCTCCATCGTTACTAGCTTCGAAAGTCCAATCTTTAGGAGCGAACGTATTAGTGCTTGCGGTTAGTGTGTATCTTCCTATAACGACACGTTTGCTAAACTCATAACCCAAATGCCCTGTTTTAATTGAATTCTGACTATAGTAATCACCTACATTTCTATCAAACGCTTTCCAAGGCTCATAGCCAGTGCCATAAACACTACTAGCAAACGCCATACCACTAGGAGTGATATTGGATGTCATTTGTGGGATTGCTGTTTCTGTCGCATAAACTGTTGGTGCTACTGAATAAGTTTTGCTATTAGATGAAAGTAAGATTTTATTTTTAACAACTCTTTCTACAAACCACTCTGCATCACCCCTGTATGTGCCACTGTCCCATAGAAACTTATATCTTCCTCTAGGTATATTTGTAAATAACTTCGTCCATTTTAATTCGGTTGTTAATACGGCTTCAGTTTGTGGGAAATCCACAAAACTGACTCCATTCCAAACTTGAATTTTTAGTTTACCTGTATAACCAGAATAAGATTCAATTGGGTATCTCCAAATGTTTACTTCTTCATTAAAGTTGACATCAAGATATTGTGTAGTATTGTTAAGCCAATACATTGAAGATGACGCATTAGTAACATCTCCATCTTCCAAAGACTGAGGAATTACCCCTGTCTGCGAACTTTTATAGTCATTTACAATTAACTTTAACCTTTTGCTAGTATCAGAGGGATATGGTAATAATGCCATTCGATCATCTCCTTTCTAATTGTAATCATTATTTTACATAAAAAAAGAAGTAGAGCATTCAAGCCCTACTTCACACTTACACCTGTTATTTCGAAATACTTTTTCAGATCAATATTCCCTTTGAACAACTTACCTGATCCTAGCGATCCATTGACAGTCATGGTCTGAACGAAAACTTCGTTTTTTCTATCTAATACAGATAGATCGTCCATTCCTTCATTAATAAAAGTGTCTTCTGAAGGTAAAGTTGCGGAAATTGTATTCCATCCAACTACTTCATCTTTTGGTGTTTTCTCAAACATTTTCAACTCTGCAATTACTGTTATGGATGCATTTCCCTGATTGGCGCTCACATTAACTCTGTAATGAATGTAAGCATCTGAGTTATTGATTCTATACTCTTCTATCGATCCTCTGGCTAATGTCGTATTGTTAGTCTGTGTATCCAAGACAATCCAATTAATGCCATCATTACTGCCTTCAAATGTCCATGATTTTGGTGGTTCACCAGTAACATAATAGGTTCCATTAGTTCTCATAGCAAGAGAATACTTGTAGATAATCTTCTTAGCTGGGAATTGATATTGCAACCAACTTACAGGCGTTAGAGAAGCCCATCCATATCGTTCATCCTGAATGCCATTGAACGCTTGATAAGCATCGAAACTTACACTATTTATGCTACTTGCACTTGCTACACCAGATGGAGATGTGTTAGAGGTCATGACAGGTATCGCGTTATCATTCGATTCAATAAAAACTTTTGGCACATATTTTTTATACGACCCATCATGTTTGATGAATGATTTAAACATTGGCAAAGTTTCTAGTTCAAATAATGGTCTATATCCACTAGAAGATGTAGATGAAGAAGCCGCCGCACTAAATGTTGCAACCGTAGTTGCCCCTCTTCGAACTCTGTTTGCACTATTAGCATTTGTTGTGCTTGCTAAGGAATATCCTGCGCTCCAATTCCATACTCTATCGTCTCCAGCAATAATATTACCATTTAACGTTGAGTTGACAATGTACTGATCCCACTCATTGTCTTTGTCTGCCGCCGAATATCCACCAGATAGGAGTCTTGCAACGAACATATAATTCTTCACTCCTAAATCCTTTTGAACACCAAACACAAGACCATTGCTATTTAATGCATCCCATGTGATAGCCGCTTGAATAGGTCTGTCTGCAATCAATATCTTCTTTTTATTGTATTCGTCAGCAACAATGAAATAGAAATCACCGCTAGGCGAACTTGGAACAGATGTTGTTGATATAAAGTCAGATGTTTGTTTTCCTAAATTTTTAAACTCTCCTGCCACACCAGAAGTATTCGAAACGTAATTGCATCTGATCCGCTTACCAACTTCAAGTTCAGCAATATTTGCAACTTCATCTGGATGGAACAAACGACCATCTAGGTCAATATCAATTGCATCAAGAGCCATAAAAGTAGTCGTTGACCCACTGGACTTATTCACAATTTCTATTTGATGTCTTGCTTTCGGTAATCCCACAATTTCAACCTGAAGTACTTGTGCAAGTTCTGACCCTAGTTGCGAATGAGTTCCATGCAATTTTCCATCAACGTAAACTTCAATTAAATCACTTCGATTGGTATATCGTGCTCCAATTAATCTTAGTTTGGTTCCTTCAAAATCAAAAACAATTTTGTCACCTATTGTTGAAGTGTAATTAGAGTATCCATTGTATGCACCAGCACCAACACCGTTAGTGAAGTTTCCAACATATTTAATAGAAGATACACTATCATCATACCTTCTCCAACCCTCCTCTGGTATTGGTATTTGCGATCCAACAGTAGTAATAAGTTGACCATTGGAATCAATGTCTATAGCATCAAACGAGAACGACAAACTGTCTTTTGTATAAATCTCAACTGTATGCCTTTTGTCTTCAAGTTCTAGCTTCTCAAAGACAAAAATTTGATGACTCGTGTTTATAGCTAAACTGTATTCAAACTCGACTCCATCTATTTTAACACCTACAGATGGACTATAATTAGACACACCAGTACTAGCGATAAATCTAATCTTTGTTCCTTGGAACTCAAATTGAATTTTACTATTGTTAGCAATTGCAATATATCTAATTGTTCCACCATAAGCTGATGCGTGTGTTATCGAAGGCACATTCGTTATGTTGAAATATAAATTGTTATCATCATACCTCTTCCAACCTGCGTCAGGTGCTGTTAACACAACTCCAATACTTCTAGTCATGTATCCATCTTCACCTACATCAATTGCATCGAGAATTAGTGTTTTGTTGTCTACTGTTTTAATTTGAACAACATGTTTACCTTGGGACAGATCATTTTTTTCGAAGACCAAAGCCTTCGTTCTTGAGGTTGTTGAGTCTTCATTGATTATTCCAACATTTATTCCATCAATAATAACTTGAGCTGTTGTCGTTCTACCTGAATACAAACCACCAATAATTCTTATTTTTGTTCCATAGAAAGTAAAACTCATCGTTGATCCACTGGTCGATGTATACTTTGCACTTCCATTATAGTTTCCAGCAAGCGTTTCTGTTAACCATGTACCTGTGTACACAATCATGTCATTCGTATCATCGTACCTCTGCCATCCACTTTCGGGGTTATTTAATTGATCTCCTAATACTGCCATTTACTACACCTCCCTATATTCAAATACTGGACGAAAGCCCCATGTGGCATATGAACCACCACTTGCAGAGTAGTTTATGTCACTCCACTGTGCCCTGGTATTACTACCTCTTCCAATGCGCTGATTATTAGATGCTGTTGTAGTCGAATTTCCAGCTTTGTCTCTCCATGTGCCATAATTCGGTGTTTCTTTGCACCAGCTATAATTACTTAAATGATGAAAAACATCATCTAGAATTTTTCCTGACAGAATCTTGTTTACAGGAAAATTAATGAGATACTTGTCCCACTCATTTATAGAGGGAAATGCTCCAAAACCTAAATCTGAATTTGATTTTTGCCCATTCGCGTCTGCATATATTACACCCCCACTTGGGCAACGAATAATACCTGATGTTTCACTTATAATGCGCGGCGATCCTTCGACAAATTGTCTTGCATTTAACCAATCCCAAGTTATCGTATGACTTGTCAATCGATCTGCTATTAGTAGCCCTTTGTCCACTTTGATGGCATACCAAAAATATTTCAAAGGCATACTGGCTATTGCAGTCCCTGTTAGTGGAATTTCTGTATAGCCTGTTGTGCTTCCTCCAAAAATATATCCAGTTATTGTATTATCGTACTTCCAAATAATATAATCTCCGATTTCCATATCAGAAAGCTTTTCTCTCAACTGCCCTGTAGTCGCTGGAGCTGCCATAAAATCACCCCTTACTCACTCTGATTCTATCTACTTTCTTAAATTTCGCTTGTTCAACCTTTTGACGTAACACCATGCCTGTTGGAGTGTCAGATGCTTGTTCCATGTTCAATTGATATTTTCTCTTCAGCCCTAGTGAACCCGAATCACTTTCAATAAAAGGATTACTGTATTTATCCTTCTGGTTAAAATCGTCTATGTAGAAATTCGAATATTTCTTTTCTGCAAAAATCTCAATTTTCACCTTCGCATACTTTGCTGGAGATTTAGGAGCAGTCACATCTGCTACGATTTCCTCATACGCCCCCCACTCATAACCATCCTCAGATGTACTCCAGTAGATTTTGTATGATGCTCTATCCACTACGTCTACACTTGCAGCCACACCTTTCAATGAAGCAATCTTATCCTGAATCCGAATGGGAGTGGACTCCCAAGATCCAGTAGCAGGATAGATTGAATTCCCGTCCGCATCATGACCCAGTTCTCTTAATTTCAACCTCTGTTCCTCAACTATCGTATCTTGAAAAACACCTACAGATAGATCTATATCCAGTGTAATTTCTTGAATTGCCATACTCTCACCACCTATCTCATCTCAAAATCCAACTCAACGAATGTCCCAGTTTATGATCCCTGCATGATTTGCCTTCAGAGGGGCTATGATTCGGTCTACGACAAACCCGTTTTTACGAATAACGAGTTGCCCAGGCAAGTCCAGGTTAGAAGAAATTTTTATTTGAAAGAATACGGATTCCTTTAAAGGCAAGGAACATACACATTGAAAATTAATTTGTGCATCATTCAGGTTCATTGTTTTTTTGTAACCAAAGTTAAAACATTCAATCGTATTTCTGAAAGCCTCTGCTTGCCCTGAAAATCCAGCCATATTCGCTTCTGAGGACCCATTCTTGAATTGAATGATGTCATTGTATACAAACGTTCTCCCGGTTAAAGGGTACTCCTGCTCCTCACATTCATAAGATATGGAGTAACGATCAGCATTAATGTGAAAGACCCCATTGGCAACATTGTAATAAACTTGGGATCCTTGGCCCATCAATCCGAATAACACCAACTTCTCTTTGTTGATGTCATAAAAGCGGTGTGAATGTTGTGTCTGAAGATCATACTCACTCAGATACGTTCCATCATAATAATCTGCAATCCATATATAAGCTTGAGATACAGGTGAACGAGAGTACTGTTTCTGACCTAAAATCACAGTTTTTCCTCCTCATAGATAAATAAAAAGACAGGCTATAATAGCCTGTCTGCATCATTAACTTTTCTTAAACGTAACGATAGGAGATACGTTTCTTGAACTCTTGTTTACCACTACGAGCATTCAAGGGTACTTCGCATTGAATAGACAGCGTTACATAGTTACCCGCCGCGTCTTGTTGATTTCCATTGTTATTGACTCCCAAAATCTCTTTTGCACCCGGTACTAGCGGTGTTGCATAAGGTGTTCCTGAATGATCCAGCGTAGTTTTGCCCGTAGTTCCAATAGGCTTCGAAAAGTCCTTGCCTACACGAGAGCTCTCTTCATCCAAATCGTTCTCCCCAAGTGAGTCCACTTGCACATGAAACCAGTTGTTTTTAACAGCTTCAATATCGTGTTTAACCGTATCACCAGTGCCCCCATCCATATCCCGTGTTGTAAAGGTGCAATCCTCCATTTTTGACACATCCGTCGCACCACCTTTGTTGTTCCACACATTAAAAATACGAATTTCACTTTTGGTATCTGCATCAATAACACCATAATCAAACGGTGCTACAATCTCCTTGCTATGTGTTGCGTCCATCCATGTAATAATTGGTTGTGTCATTATAATCAATCTCCTTTTTTTATGTTCGTATGGTTAATTGAATTGTAAGATGTTGAATATCAAGTCCTGCTTTGATAATTTGAATCCGAAATAAATCCCCTGCCGAAACTTGTTTGCTACTAAACTTCGCCTTTTTGTTGTCAACATGAGCTAGTGCATTAAACTCCAATGGAGAGTCCATAATATCCACCCAGTTGATTAGATCTCTGGATTTCTCAATTCTGATCTCTGTTTCTGTTTCTCCATAGACGCCACAAAAACCCTTCACATCCAGGATCTCTCCATGAAATGGGAAAGGAGCTACTACCCCTATGACTTCCTGAAAGACATAAGACTCTTTGCAAAATACAATTACACGGTCTTGGACTTCCAGTGGAATTTCGTTTAACTTCAGATGCTCGGCTATACTCATTAAGCCATCCTTATAAGGATTAACTACCTGCAAATTCTGGCCAAACACATCAATTTCAATCCAGTTGTTTCCATCATAACGGTATCTTTTGCCATCCTTGTAGGTTTGGACCGTCCAGCCTGTCTCAGGAAAAGCATAGGTGTCCCGCAGTTCACGAAGATCCGATACCGGACTTTTATACACGAGTCGAGTGGTTTGATAGGCATCTTTTGCTCGATTTGCAGCTTCTAACGCTTCATCTGCTACCTGGTTGGCATGATCCGTGGCACGCCGGGCTTGCCCGGTCTGGTCTATGGATTGCTGAATGACTTCTTCTACTCGTTCCATCGCCAACTGCGTCTCATCCAGCTTACGCTGTGATTCTTCTATAAAATCTTGCAATGTTTTGATAACATCCGGATTACGTGTAATCATTGCATAGATTCGTGAAGCAGGATACATAATGAGTCCTCTACCTTTATAACGACATAGATGAACCCTCCCTTCTTGAGAAGGGTGAAATTGAATGGTACCCATGCCATAATGAACGAGAAACTCATTCTCTGCCAACTTCTCTTTTTTCTCATATACATGTTGGTCAATCTCAACAAAACCACTAATAACAACCTTATCGGTAGATGAAGGGATTTCAAGTAAAGTGATCATGCTATTAATGACTGGTAACGAATCTGTCCGATCCACAAATGGATCTACAGCATCTCCCTTGCGAGCAATAATTGTGAGGGGATCATTATACTGCATATGTGTATGTAAATTTGACAATAGTTCACCTCCTTTCGTTTAATACTCAGTTTGTATATACATTGCTGCTTCCAGTCGTGATTCGGGCCGAAGTCCCCAAGGATGTGGTAACCGTTGAATTGACACTGCCAATGGCTTTAGCTCCTGCAAATACGGTCGTACTCCCTGATGCAACTCTTCCCTGTCCACTACCCGATGTCGAGGGTCGTATGTTAATATATCTTGTTGAGCCATTACTCGTTGGTACAGGAGGACTTGCCGTCCATGTATCTGGAGAGGGGTCGTTCACACATGTAACTGCCCGTCCGTTCACATATACCGTGGAGTTGGATACTGTCCCCGATGAGGTTATGACTGCATTGGTGCTTCCACTACCAGCTGATGTCCAAATTCCACCGCCCCAGTCCAAGCACAAACCTGTTTCTTCGTCCCTAGTTCTACAAAAACGTTCAATCCAATTTTCAATGTCGTATGTAACATGCCCACTTTTACTTGTCTGACTTACACTTGAACCGTTATAAGCTACTCCAGTCATATAACCTCCTACTGTAACAACTTGAATTGATATCTGAACTGGATTCGTGCGTCTCCACGAACACGCAAAATATTTTTTCCCACAGACAAACTTAGAAATTGATCGTTAAAATCCTTATATCTATACGTTACGGGAAGAGAGGATTCTATATGCTGTCTCTCGTTATCCACATACACTTCCTCATCATGCACCAGATTCTTGAAACGAAACACTTCAGCATGCCGGGACTGATTGTCAATCTGAAAGTCACCGTTCCCTTGCTTGTGAATCCAAATTTCAGGCTTACAGACCTGATCTCCTTTATTGAACAGCACAAGAACCGGTTCAAACGAAAAAGTGATTTCTTTCAATTTCGGTGATTTACTCAAGTCATTTGTATCAAACAAGACACGATACATAAAATGATGCTGATTGACCGCTGTGTCTTCATTCAGTCCAGGTACAGTTCCATCATTGATGCACGTTTCCCAAGCACTCCATTCCATTCCATCCATTGAATGTCTCGTCTGTATGGTAATTCTGGAACTCTCCGAACTAACTTCACTAACCCAATTCACCCGACTTAATACGCCTCCCGATTCAATAGGAATCTGAATTGGACCAGATATATAATGACCTTTCTGATGTGTTACTGACAGCCAATTAGCCATATAAAAACCTACTCAATCTTCCCAAAAGGTCGAAACCAGGCAGCTGAACCGATTTCTTTCCATTTTGCGATTCGATGGGTGGACCAGACTGCATTCTTGTCATACGTTGTTGTTCCATCAATCGTAGTCCATGTTGGCTCTTGATCACCGGACTCTCCTGCCTGGATACATATGTAGTACCTGCCGTTATCTATTGAAGGCAACACCATATCATTTTTCTGATACAGGGTGGTTGAAGCCCACTGACTCGTTGCCCGAATATCCTGAAATTCAGCCCCTTCTGATATTGGGAAAACAGGTTCCCGATAACCAGAGTAACCGGACTGGATGCATTGATACACATGACCATTATCCACCGTTGGCACGATGTAATCTCCATTTTTGTAAGAATGCACACTCTCCCATTTAGGAGCAGCTTTACCAGTACGTGTGTTTACCCAACCGTAATAACTGCCATATACGCAGTTGGCATTACGTAATGTCGCATTTTGCAGATAGTCTCCGCGAATAGGGATGTCTGTTACAAAGTCATCGGATATCTGGTCCAACTTTTGAAAGTTTTCACCCAAATCTCGAATGGTGTTCTCAATCTCATCTGTAAACGCTGGTATTTTTAATTGAAGCTTGGATGTATTTGTTGACATAATTCTCTCCTTTCCGAATTCAGTTCAGTTCAATCCATGTTGTATATTTGGGGTAATCGCTCCATTTAGGTCGGTTCGTATTTAAGGTGAGATGACCTTCTGAATTCACAATCACCGATTGGGAATCTATCCCTGTTTGAAAAGTCGGTTTCCACTCATAGATCCGGTCTTTCCATTCATACGTTCGCGTTGTCATTACCGGGGAGTAGGCATACGGTGAATCACACCTGAACGTCAATGTAATGTAACCTTCCCTCAGTCCATTGTGTATAAGTGTTGCTTCATCTACAACGAGTGCATAAAAAATCCTTTCAGGATTCACCCCTTCCTCGGTAGTAAATGTTAATTCCTGATAATAGTCATGCTGCGTTAACCATCTCGCCACTTCCCTGATCTTGTCTGAGTCCCAACTCTCTTCAAATGCAAAAGAGACCGAGAATTGTAGCGGTTCAACCTCAGTTCTCATAAAATAAGGTTGATCCCTTCCCTTGATCTTCTCTTCTACAATACTCCGGGAAGGAGCAAAGTTTTCTTCCAACATACCACTGCTAAGATTGACGTTAATGATACCAAAATCCACAGATTTTTGGCCTGCATACGAAAAATACAGTGCATCCCGAATGGTTATCGTAATCACCTCCTTTCCAGACCTACTGTTAATTCAGGTCTATACGTTGGCCGTTAATTTTAATATTGCGATTAGCCTTGATTTCAATATCACCATCGTTTTTCATATGAATGGTTGAACCGGCTTCTGTTTTGAAAATAATTTCTTTGCCGCTTACTTCAACTGGTCCGGATTCAGACTCCATAATCACTTTGTCATCCATGAATTTCAGACTTCTTCCTCTTCCATTGGATTGTGCCGAATATAACAGTTCGAGGGACCCATTGGGTTTGGTTATTAGACCTTTGCCATATTGCCTTGCATCTCCCTCACCCATACTAATAATCGGATAGGCTGTCTGTCCATCTCCTTCAAAATACAGCTTCATTTTGGTCTTGTCTGTCATTCCATAGACCATCACTGGCCAGCTGGTTACATCCGTTGTCATTTCACCAGATTGACTGGCATTACGCCAATATAACTTGCGCCCATCCGATAACGCTTTATGTGTACCCGTTCCCGCCTCAACCATACTCGTCAGAAAGGTTAACTCTTTCCCTTCAATCTTGATATAGTTGGACCATCCTTGTACTGCCGCACGCGTCAAAGTCGAAACTTTGCCAGACACGATTGAACTTATGAAACCATCCTCTGCCGTAACCATCGTTGCAGCGATCAGTTCTGCATCGATCGCTCCCGCACCTACAATGTCCCATTGATTCATGAATATCTTACGTTGCTCCGAATCAATCAACAGCGTGTTTTGATTATCCGTTATCTTCAGCTTTTTGAATTTGGCAGTACCGTCCATGGCAATGGACGCAACAGCATCTTCAAACTCTTCTGCGCCAGCCCAGAATCCTTTCAATGGGAACATTTTCATCACACCGGCCCCATCTCGCAAGGTTAATGATGATCCCTCGATCTGGCCATCTTTGAACAAAGAGTTTTGAATCTCTGCTGAATCTGCATACAGTTTATTCATCCAGACATTACCGTAATAATCCGCATGAAAAGGAGCCCTCGCCCATACACTGGACCCGAGAGCTAAACCATTTTTATCTATTGTAAAGACCTGATCATCCACGCCAGCTTTGACAAACAAATCCCCATCAAGCGAAGTACCGAATGTTTTATCAGCAATCCCGTTACGAAAACGTTCGATAATGAATCCTTCTTCCGCTGTCATAGAAACGCGATTAACTTTGGTCGTATCATTACAGTTAGAGGTACCATACCTGTTCAGGAAAAATCCAAAACGATCCGGTTGTTCCGAGAGCAATCCGAGCTTCACGACTTCACGTCCACAACGGTCATCAATCATCAATCTGGACCCCTCAATGGTAAACACACCAGTTGTATCTCCTATCACAACCCGCTGACCCAGAATGATCTTGCCTAACACCATTTCAGCAATCAGTCCATCTGCCGTAATGGCCGTTTCATATCTCAGCCCCCCTGATCGTGTCAGGCCAAGTGCACCGTTTGTCAAACGTAGAAAACGTAATGGATCATCCGGATCAGTAATGGTAATCCCCTTGTTGTTAATATCCACTGTGTTGTTAATGGACATATTAATTTCATTCGTAACCTTATTCCAGAATCGGTCGAACAGCTTGCTCATGTCAGATGAATCAACAACCGCTTGACCCCATTTTGTCTTATTGGTATCAACAATGATCGAGGTATTCTTGGTTTCATTTAGAAACTTCTCGATTCGGGTAGACTCATCATTTACATTTTTGATATTGGATAATGTTAGACTGATGGAAGACGAATCATAGTTATATTGAATCTCACTAATACGGGCGGTCACACCAATACCAACTGATTCATATTTCACATTGACGTAATCCCCAAGATTGAGTTTATCCCAATTAAGCTGTTCCTCCACAATCTCCAGAAAGTTAATTATATCTATATCCACAGATAGTTGTGGTACCTGTAGTTCCCTGAATTTTTCAAGAGCTGCCTCGTACAGATCCTTTTCATCAATGTACTTGTCTTCATTAAATTCTCGTTCAATAACAAAGTAGTTGAGCTCCTGTAGTTGCTCTGAGGAAAAGTTGTTCTCAGCCGTTAATAAGGTCTGTAGCTGTGTAATTTGTTGCTTAACCGCTATAATCTTGCTGTTCAGGTTTGAAATTTCGACCTCTTTCAGGGAGATCTGGTTCTTTTTCTGATCCAAACTATATCGATCCACAATGGTAGCTTCATTGGAAGAGGTCTCGTATTCACCCAGGCTTATAGTGTTTACCTGAATGAAGCAACTTGCTGCACCCCCGTTTAAACTTACCGTAACCGAATCAGCCCCCTTAGATCTGGTTAGCATCGTCCATTTTCCAGATACTGCATTGACCCATGTTCCATTCACTGAAATGGATACTCCAGCAGCAGGCTCAAGTCGTATCATGACAGCATATGCATAATCTGAATTAAGTTGAAATGTTCGAGATGAGTTGCCCGAATGAGTAAATTTTTCAAAAAACATTTTATCAGCAAACTGTTGGGAAAGTGTCACTTCCTCCAAAACAGCCTCGTCGTTTTGTAACTTGTTCAGATCAATCTGTAATGGAATCAGATCCTTTTCATACTGTTGGAGTTGATCCAGGTACTGATTGAATTTCTCCTTGTTAGACTCAACCAAGTTATTGTAATCAAGTAAAGCATGACACAGTCCATCAGACATCCAAAGACTTGAGGTAATAACTTTACGAGAAGAATCGCGTTCAAACGGATACAACCAGTAGCCAAAATTCTCAATATAATTCTGTCCTGTAGGATTCACTTTCTGAATTCCTAAACCATCTCTGCCGCTGGCATATAATCTCGTAACCATCTCCTCAGCACTTGTCTCTCGATTCATGCTTTTTAACAATTTCCCATAACCCACGGTGAGTCCTCGATTAATTCCAGTCAGTTCTGGCTTGGTCATACTGATTAGTCGTTTTTCTGTATTAAAATGAACAATCGCGTTATATGTCTCTGCTACTGAGAATACAGCCTCAAGCGCACTGTTAGATGAAAAATCGAATGTCCTGTAACTTAATTTAAAATCGGCATCCAGATAATCAATGTTCCAAAGCGTGTTGGCCAGCAGTTCCGTCAACACTTGTTCTGCATGATACGATTCTGCAAGATAACTATGGATACGCTTGTCTGACAATTCCCTTGCTAGAGAGTAACAACGGACGTTTAACATGTCCGCATCACCCAGATCATCCCCTAAGCTATTTACCGTAAACCACTCTATCCTGGTACCTTGCACCATTTTTATTAAATATCGTTCTTTGATCAGATCTACATTTTTGTTTCTGTGCAAGACATGGGCAATATCCAGTTGGTACGGTATAGAGAACGATAACTCGCTAACATCATTTAAGCGTACACTCATGGAGTCATGGCAAATCTCACTCATTTTACTAATGATCTCCCGATTCGGCTTTGCTAAAAAATATTGGGGCTGTATAGGTTTTCTAAGATAGTCTATAACACCTGGCAATGGCTTCACTCCTTTCTGCAAATATAAAAGGAAGGGCTTCTGCCCTCCCCTAAATGGTTCTCCACTTTAATTTGTTATTCAACGCTTCTTCGAATTTCCCAAGCAAGTTCAATCCGGTATCGTTATCTTTAGCCATAATTTCAACTTTATCAATCTGGATTCGGTTATCTGTATTTCCGGCAACTCTATTCTCAGAAAATTTAAATGTACTGAAATCAAGACCGGTCTTGATTCGATCTGTGATCCCCCGAACAACGTCTACAATCTTCAGAAGATTGGATGTATCCGATTGATTCAGAATCAACTCTTTCTCATGGGCAAGCAGGAATTTTCCTCCTGCAAACGACGGAGTCATACCACCAGTATTCGCAGAGAAGATATTTAGCTTAGCCAGTTCCGCGAAGCTATTGTCAGGGAATTTATATTTGTCCCGGTATCCCTGGTTCTCCTCTTGTAGTTTTTTGAAATCCTTTTCCAGTTGCTGATATTTATATGAATCTGAATTATACAAAGCCATTTCTTTTCGGATTTTTTCGGCCTGATCCTTATTACTCAAATAATGTGTCCATGCTTTTCTCGTTTCCATCGTGCCTTGAATTTTAAATTCATTGGCTGATCCACTATTATTGTTACCCTGTGATCCTGGATCGGATGATGAATAGTCTCCTGCTTTAAATTTCCCTATGCCTTCCATCGATTGCTGAAAGTTGTACGTCATGTTCTGCATTTCTTGAGAGGTTTCAAATGCATGCTGCTTAATGCTAGCAAATAATTCGTTATACCTGTCTCCTATTTCGGTTAATTTTGCACTGACGACTGCAGCATCGTTACTCATCAATCCTTGCTTCAAATCATAAAAATACTTTTGGTCCTCAAGGATGTCCCTGTAGTAACGTTCTGTTTTCTTCTTCTCATCATCCAGATTAGCTAGCGTTGCCTCATGAAGATCGCTATCTTCTTCTTTTAGCTTATCTGTGTAGTTCTTATGATCATCAAGTTGGTCCTGTAGTCCCTGCTTAACAAGCTCTCTTTCACGATCACGTTCGTACTTAGCGATTTCCTCATCTACGGTTGAGAGTTGCTCTGTCAGATCTTTTCGTTTTGCCTTAGCCTCCATGGAGTTATCCAAAGATAAAACGTTAAGTTTGTCCACAATTTTCTGACGTTCGTTCTTTTTCTTGGTCAACTCTTCCTCATAATCGACAGAAGAATTTTCACGATCCAGTGCTTTTAGCCGTGCATTAATGTGCGTTTCGAACTTCTTCTGCTCATCATCCAGATGTTTATTTCGCTCTTTATGACGTTCGTCTTCAGCTTTCCGCTGCTCATCAATGGCATCGATAGCAAAGTCGCGCTGCTGCTCAATGACTTTCTTGAAATCTTCAATAATTTTGTCTGCGGCATTTTCACGCAAGGCTTGTAATCTCTCATTTACGTCACTCATAGCTGAATTGTTGTCTATTAGCGCTATGTTTAAATCTTTCAGCGTATTGGTATATTTAACGGTCTGATCAGCGTTTAATTTGCCACCTGAAAGCAGGTGCTCTACATATTTAATCTCTGCTTCTGTGATACGGTTTTTCTCTTGTAGAACAGGAATTTGGCTTGCAAGTTCCTTATTATATTCTGCAGATCCTTCCGTCATAGTCTTCAATTTTGCATTTGAAAGAGAAACTAGATGATCTTGTTCCGAAAGCTTGTCATTATAACTTCCGATATATGAATCTATCACTTTCTCTCTTTTAGCATAAATTTGAGATTCATCCTCTACGTTATTTGATCCCAGGTCTGCAATTTGCTTATTATACGTTTCTGAAGTTATTTTCTTATCTTTAAGCAGTTGCTTAATCTTGGCTATCTCTTGCTCTCTCAATTTAATTTGTTGACCAACATAACTAATTTGTGACTGTTCTTCTTTGCGCCATTCCTCAGAATTAATGTATAACATGGATTGTTTACTTGTAGATTTTGCGATCTTTGTCTGTACTTTATCGATTGCCAATTCGTAATATTCAGCCCAGGAATCGATTAGCTTGTACCGATTATCGATTTGTAGGTTAGAAATATCTTTTAATTCTTTCTGCTTCTCTTCTACTGCTTTATTCTTTTCATCTAACGTCGCTGGTACAATTACGGACGTATTACCTGTACTTTTTGGGGTGGATGATTCAGAGTTTATAGATGCTATTCCCGAAATAGAAGCATAGTTATTAAGTACATTGGGAACGTATTTTTTCGTCTCCGAAAAAGGAATATTATGTATTTCACCATTCTTAATCCACTTATTTACATTTCCAGGACCCGCATTATACGCAGCCAGAGCATGTTCAACATTACCTTTATACATTTTTAGAAGATCCGAAAAGTATTTGGTTCCCCCTTTAATATTCTGTTCAGGATCAAAACTGTTTTTTACCCCTAATCCTTTGGCTGTAGGAGGCATTAACTGCATAAGTCCTGATGCTCCTACCGGAGACATGGCATTAGGCTTGAATCTACTCTCTGTTTGTATAATTGCCGCAATCATATTCGGGTCGACCTTATACTGCTCAGCATACTTGTTAATATAGTTAGCATATTTTCCTGCGTAACTACCTGTTGTTTTCGCTGCAGTAAAAACGCTCTCAGATGTTGCATCTTCTGATTGCTTGGTTGTTTTTATTTTGGTAGATACTAATTTCTCCGGGTTCTGTATACCTTTCTCAATAAGGTTTTTCTTCTGTTCGAATAAAGAGTTTTCTTCCATCAAAGATTTTCGATATGCAGCTGAACTGGTTTCCATATTCTTTTGTCTGTTGTGAAGATCATCCAAGGATTTATCTACACCTTGAATTTGTTTCTGAAGTTCGGTCAGAACCTCCGTGGTTTCTGTATATGTGTTATTGGCTTGTTTGGCGGAGTTTGCAGCCTTATCAGAGGACCCCGCGTTTTTCTCATTACTAATACCCAAAGAATCAAGTGATGATGTCAATGCACTCATAGTGGCATTTGTGTTATGTACAGTTACTAAAAATTCTTCATAAGGGGCTGCAAGATTCTGGAGATCCTTATTAAATTTGTTACGCATCCCCTGATTTTCTGTTCCTAATCCTGTGTAATCCTCAACTTCAACGTCTGCAGCCAGTTTTAACCTGACTTGGGCTTTTGCAGCATTTAGTTCCGCAACCGTCGTAATGGCTTTGATTTCAATTCCCCAAGCTTTCAGTTTACTTGCCAGTACTTGGTTATTATTAATCAGCTCATTTTGACCTAGCAATTCTAATGTTTTGAAATAATCAACCTTGGTTTTCTTCAAGTTTTCCAAGGCTGATTTTTCAATTGTATAGCCATCTTTGGTTTGTTTCACATGCTTAGCAAGTTCGGGATACTTCAGAATTAATGCATTCATCTCATCTGCAGACAGAGACTGCCCTTTGGATAGGTCATGAATAACAGAGTTCAATTTGCCAATCTCTGAGGTAACACTATTGACCTCACTGGTGAATTTACTTAAATCGGTATTTACGTTGATAGGTTCCTCTAACGGTGCTAAATTAATCTCAGCGATTGCTTGATTAACTTTATTTAACGTATCTATAGTCATATCACCAACGTTAGGCAACTGCTGTAGAAAAGCCATTGCTTCTTCTGGTGTCTTAAATTCATGATTCTGGAGAGCGTTAAATATTTCTTTGGCATCTTCACCAATTTCCGTAGCTGTAGCTTCACTTTGAGCAGCCATTTCAACATAGATATCGACAAACTTTCGGGTTGATGCCTTAACCTCGATCCCTTCTGCTTCTTGTAGATCTATATAGCTCTGATAAGCTCCTTTGATTGCATCGGCTTTAATATTAATATCTTGTTGGAACTCTTGATTTAAATCGGCAAGTTCTTGACGCAATTCTTCATATTTTTGAGCAGCAAATTCACTTTCATTGACAGCCTTATTGTAATCAGTCTGATTATAATTTTCTGGACCCATCCGATTATACTTCTTTAATTCATTTTGCCAATAATCATAGGTATCAGACTTGTATTTCTTTACTTCTTCCTCCTTGTTATTAATTTTTTCTTTATTACCAGTTATTCTTCCCTCAATGTCCCTTGACTGTTTGTTATATGCCAATTCAGCCTTGAATCTTTCGTTTTCAATTTCTGTCTCTAGTTGTTCGATTTTCCCTTTAATTGCTTCTGTATTCTCACTCAGAGATTTGGTCTGACCGTTAAGTGACTGAGTTGTAATTCCGTATCTGGTAGACAATTCACTTTCAAGTTGAGCAAGCCTTGTTTTTTCTTCATAATTAAGCGAACTCTGGTTTGAGAGTTCCTCATACTCTGCTGACAAAGATTTCAAACCATTGAGATCGTACACTTTCTGGTTCAGCGCTTCTGTTTTATCAGAAAAATCCTCGGTGGCTTGAGTCGCGTTTGAGAACTTATTCATTAACCACTCTAAACCGGTACCAATAAGCGCAAACACAAGTCCTACACCAGTGCTAGCTAGTAATGCCTTAAAAGAATTTTTTAATATAGTAAGACTCATGCTCAACGCTTTGGTACCCGCACTCGCTGCAATAGTTGCAGCAGGAATTCCCATCAAACCAAGAACGGCCTTCGCAATCTCCACTACCAAAATTCGTAAAGACGCGCTTAACAAACCTACGGCCATGCCTAAGAGGCCAAATAATGCAAAGCTGTTATTTAGTTGTGCCATCCAGTTCAGTAAACCGGTAACAAGTGAAGTAATGGTGATAATGCTGTCTGATACCAATGCGTTACCCAGCGCAAGTGTGAGTGACTCCCAAGCGGTCTGCATATTTTGAATTCGTGCGCCGAGTGATCCCATATATTGCTCATTATCTTTCATTGCCGCCCCTTGCGAATGTAGGGCTGATTCCGATGCATTCACTGATGTCTGCCAATTCTGCATCAACGCAGTAAACGTTGTTGTCTGATCTTGTCCTGCCAAGCTGAAAGCCGTATTTTGTTGCTGAGCTTTCGTTAACTGATTCCATTTTCCCGCAAGTTCATCAAGTACCGTGATCACATCTTTGTCAGCTTTGGAGATCCCTACGGATTGTAGAGCCCCGGCAGATTGTTCATCTGAGCCAACTCTAGTATATATCGCCTTCAGTCCTCGTCCGACGACATCTCCACTTTCCCGAGTAATACTGCTAATAGCTGCTGTATTTCCCAATAGCTCCTCAATCGAAACCCCAAAGGATTTGGCTGCTGCGCCAGCTGAAGTTAAGGATAATGCCAGATCCTTACTTGAAACACCGTAGTTCCCACTAACCTCCTTGAGCTTATCCGCAATTCCCATACTCTTATTAGCTTCGATGTTAAATGCAGCCATTGCACCAGTAAGCGTATTAACCGAATCACCTGGTGTCAAGTTAGATATATTCTGAAACACACTTGCAGCTTTCCCAAGACTCAGTGTATCTGACTCGTTAAATCCCTGATTGGCAAAGCCGATTAAATTCCCGTTTACCTCAGACATGCTACGTCCCGTAGATTGAGCGATATTGATACTACCATCCAACATTCGATCTTCGTTGAATGACTTCCCTATTGTTCGTTCTAACTGATTCATCTGACCATCCATTTGAATGATGGATTGAACTGCTTTTCTTAAGACATCCATGGGCTGAATCAATGAGGTTACATTTCTCATCCACCCCCCAGCCATGGTTGAGGCACCCTGCATAACTTCACCCAAGGTTTTGATTTCTCCACCTGCTGCAGAAGACGAGCGCGTAGTTGCTTTAAGCTGCTCATTGACTCTAGCTAAATGCTCCGCAGATGCTTTATAACCAACCGTAGACATGGATGAGTTAAGTGTCAGCATTTCATTGCTTAGAGATCTCAACCCATTGGATACCGTTCCATTCAAACTGTATTTTTGACTTGCCTGAGCGATTCTTTCTTCTGTTTCCTTAATGGAATTACGCAGGTTTGTATCCATTTTTGCATTCTGTTGTAGTGCTTGCTGATGTGCTCGATCTTTGGACTCGTTGTTTCGGCTTGTTTGCTGTTCCAAAGCTCTGCGCGTGGCCTGTTCTTCACTGAGAATGATTTCACGTTGCTGATTCAAACGGTTTTGTTGATTAAGGAGACGTTGCTGTTGACCTACACGCTCCATCACTTTATCGTAATTTTTTACTTCACCATCGTTATTGGTATTCACTGTAAGAAGTTGACCTGCATCATTTTTATATGTTTTAGAGTAACCGGTAATTTCACCTAATTGATTCTTGTTTGCTTTACTCTTGGTCACTGTATAGCCTTCTAGTTCTTGTTCCAGACGTTTAATGGATTTGCGTTGTTTCTCATAAGCTGCTGTCTCAGCATCCGTCATATGACGCTGACGTTCTTGAATCGTCTGAATTCGTTTATATTCATCTAATGAACTCTGCATCATCAATTGATTCTGAACCATGGTACGATTCAACCTGTTCAAGCCCTCTGCATAAGAGTTCAATCCTTGTACAAAACTTTGATCAAAATCCACTTTGACCTCAAGTTTGTTCATTTTATTTGAAAGTTCTCGAAGGGCCTTATTCAGATCTGTAATTACTTGATTGGTATTTATATTTAAATCCAGTTCATTCTGCATTCATGAATCGCTCCTCTTATAACAAAAAGAAGCAATTCAATGAATTGCCCCTATTCTGCGTATTGTTCGAACTGTTCACACAGTTGGTCGTAGACATCCGCTGTTTCTCCCTCCAAATGCAATGAACAACTCTGCAGGATTCGGTACATCGCTTGTAACATTGGCATACGTTCAGCAGTGGACTCGATCATCACTTGCTCTTCCAGTAACTCCTGCAACTCTGTTTGTAGTACTAGTGAATCTCGAGGAACCATACTGCCAGTTCTCATGACAAAACTGCCGTCTTCATTCTTTAACATATGTTGCTCTTTCAGCTCTTCCATTTCTTCATGAAACTGCTGATAGTGTTCAATCAATATTTTTTTAAACCGAGTCCGTATACGACTTTCCTTGGCTTCCAGCTTGAGCTGGTGAAGGAATACAATGTGTTTTTCCAGATTTGCTTTCAAAAACACTAACATGAGTATTCTCCTTTTATAGATGTATTTCGTTAAATAGTCTCGTCCGTTGATTGTTGTGCACGTGTCACAGCCAACTCGGATACCATTGCGGCCATTTTCTTTTGCAATGCCTTGAACTGTTCTTCAAGCTTTCTAAGTTCCACATCCGGGAACTGTGTTAGTACTTCTTCCATAATTCCGTTATCTAGCAACATGTTTGTTACCTTGATGAGTTTCTCCACATCCAGCTTTCTAGGAATCGGAAGATCTGAGAACTCTTTTAGAAGAAGTGTGTTATACAACCCAACTGTATCTTTGATGACTTGATCTGTAACATCTGTTTTCTGTCTAAGTTGATCGATTAGAGATAAATAATTGGTGTTCACATTATCAATTAGCGATTTCCGAAAAAAGGTGTGAATCTGGACTTCATACTGTTGGTCTGTTACATAAATCGTTTTGCGCTGATTGTTTTTTGCATCTAGCGTACTTAAAGCTGCCGCTGTTAATTTTTTTGTTTTTGTCGTAGTCAATATGATCACTCCTGATTCTGATTTAATGGTCCGATTAAAATGAGAACTCCCTGATATTACGGCTCTGTACTTGAGCAAATTATTAATGATATCAGGCGAAACATAGAAAAAGCCGCATGATCATGAATGAAGACACGCAACATTTCAAGCATATGACGAGGTGATATAATTCTGTAAAATGCTCAAGCTACTTGGGATAATCACAGAAAAAGGCTGAACCAATTATGGTCCAGCCCCATCCTTGCACCTAAATTTTAGTCTTCCAGTACGTCGATAACAACCATGGCTTTGGAATGAGTATCCTTCAGCACTTCACAAGTAAATGTAAATGGTTGCGGATCACCCGTTGATGCCATCCCAATCGAGAATCCAGGCATTACTTTCAGTTTAGGAATAGTGTACACAGCCTCTACGTCGAAGCCATCTTCATTCTTCCAATTCGTCGTACCTTCAAGAAGGTATGTCCCTGGGAACACATCCGAAGCAACCGTCATACTTTGCGTGGTATCTGGCGCTGCGTAGTAATAATCAGCAATAACTTTATCTCCCTCATTGAGAGTGGACTCTGTAAATGTCACAGTAGTACCTGTAATAGGAGAGGCAGTAAGTTTGGCATCCATAGATGAACCGTTTGATGTTTTGAAGAAATGTGCCAACTTGGATGTAAGTGGGGCATGACTAAGTTTGATTTCTCCTGTCTTACTCACTTCAAGAACCTCTTTTTTATGCACGGGTTTGGTTCCTTTTACAAATTTAGATCCTGTAAGAACAGCGAGGGATTCTTTGGAGATCAACGCATCTTCCATTGTCATGGTTACATCTTTCTCGGAATCCCAACCAATTAGCTTCGGATGCCCTTTTCCACCACGTGCATATACGGTCTGTCCAGCAAACTCCATCGACGATGTCGTCAAACTTTCCAAATAAACGACGGGTTCACCAGTCTTAACATCTTTCAATACTACATCCAAAATTTCACGTGATCCATATCTGCTCATAAAAAAATACCTCCGATAGTTTTATATAGTTTAATTTGATTAGTAACTCTGCTTGTTAATTTAATGGAGAAATCCAATGTTTTAACTTGATACTTTTGGAATCAGCTCCGTGCAATAAAGCCTGGATGTTAACTTCATAATCATCTAATAGCTTCATGCGATTAAATTGATCATTGAATTGAAAGAAATTCAGATCAAATACATTAAGAATGTTGATTCCATTGGCGTTAGAACTCAAAATGGATATCAAATCGGTAAAAGTTAAAGCGTCCTCCGACGATGAACTTTCTTTTAATTCACGCACTCTGCGTTTTCGTGCAAGCATCTTTTCTCTTAATGCACTTGCTCGCTCATTGAGTGGATTGAAATCATCATCCTGCTTAGTCACTACACAATGTTGAATCTGAATAATTTTGACGATATGTTCCAGATCCGAATAGGACAAGCTGATGTCACCAGCCATAATACATGAATCCGAATAATTGAATTGAATTGCAACGTTAAGAAAATAATGAAAGGCATTCAGATAAGTAGCAACCAAGCTTTCGTTCCTGCTGTACAATAGTAGTTCGATCAACGTACCATCATACTCTTTCAGTGAAAGGGATGGATAAATATCCTCTATCCTAAGACTGACCAGATTTAGCTTTTCATTAAAGTTCTCATACCCTTCTTCAACGATTGCATCCAGTGACTTGGGAAAAATATTAAGACCTTGAAATACGATAGGCTTATTAGCCAGCGTTCTTAATTTGATGTACTGTACATTCATCAAGCAAAATCCAGCATGCGATAGGCAATGCTATCCCCATAGTAGTTAGAGTTTATATCCAGAACATCCATCTTATAAAACTCCAATCGTCCCAAGCCTAAACCTTGATTCCTGGCGAAAAGTTCATCAATTTTACTGATAATATAATCCGTGCGTAACAGCTCACTATTGGACTGACATAGCTGACGATGAGTGTATACATTAAAACACAGAATTCCTGCTTTATACTGATGCTGAACAGGTAGAATATTCTCAAGTGAGATAGAAACTACAGTTTTCAGTACATCTTCATTTTCACCGGGAATGCACCGGTGCGGGAAAATCCGTTTGTATATGTATTGTTTCGGATCAACTACAATGGATTGTTCTAGATAGTCCGCTGTATCATAAGCAACAGCCTTCATCAGATCCTTTGACGTCAGCAATTTATCAATAATCTTTTCTCTCGTGCTACTTAATTGAATGAATGTGGATCGAACCATACAGCACCTTCTTTTTTGAGTAATGGAGCAGCCCTGACTTGTGTCTGCTTAAAATAACTTTTGGCAGAACAACTAGGATTCATTTCCAATTGACGTCCCCCTTCTACATAAATGTTAAATAGACAGCAAAGGTCCCTTCATGGGAGTCTTTTACCTTGACTATCACTAAACACTCTCTTGAACAAACGTGGAAACCCTTGGTGTGACAGGCTTAGAAGGTATTTTCTAACGAATCGCAGACCAGAAATTAAAAAAGGAAACCATGATCAATATGACCATGATTTCCTTCAACTTCTCATTCAGACAAATGCAAGGTAAGTACGGCCCGCTTGATGATATCCAGCTTTTTTGCAGTCCTTACAATACTTCATTCGATTGGACTTGGCCAACATGCGTTTTCCACAGATGGTACAGATCTTAATATTCTCCCCTTTCCATCGTAGGTACTCTAATACAAAATCATCGAAACGCTCTAAATAAAAAGCAATGTTATCATTCTCGCAAGCAAACTGCACTTGTACATTTGTTGAATCAACTCGCTTGCTTCCTATGAGATAACCCTGTTGAATCAGTTTATACACCAACAGCCCTTGATCCTTTTTACTAACTGCCATTTGACTATCACTGTATACTTCTTTCAAATCGTTATTAACCCAATACGTACTATTTTCGTTTATAAGGTTGTTGATTTTACTATATACCAGCATTACAAATGCTAATTTCTCTAGTCGTATGCTTTTTAATGCTTTGATCTTTTGGAGTTCAGCAACCGTTATCGGTATTTTATTAATTTCAATCATTGTACTTTTCTGATCTTCTTTTCTCTTTTTTATCCAGTTCATGGTCTGACTGATGACACGTGTTAGATACGTATCCCATTGAACAGTATTATAATCTGGGTAGTGTTGAGCCATAAATTGGTCTAATGACATATGAACTTCATGCTCGCTCTTCCCTTGTTCAAATTCATATTTGATCAGACATGCCAACGTCTTAGTTGGCTTCTTATCCATTTCCCCATGTGCAATTGCCTGCTCGGCATGATGACGTTCATTCAGAATGATTTTCAAGACGTTGCTCCTTCACATGCGTTTTGGTCATTTTAAAGGTTTGTCCCGCGTATTCCATGTCGCCGTCCGGGGCTCTAACCGGATAATGGATGATGTGATCATTGCTGAGCAATAGATTGCGAATAATCTGATCTCCCGAAACATCCCATACAAATTGCTTCGATTTCTCCGCATTTCGATAACACATGTCCACAATCATATTGCACAAATCTTCTTCGTTATTGCAGATTTCCAGCGCCTGCTCCTTAAAGCGTGAAACAAACAACTGCCATCGGGCTGATCTTTCTTCCTTTCTCACCTTACTCTTGCGCAAATTGGTCATATAGCTACGTAATTCTTCGTTATGCATCTGATATAATCGTTGAATCTCTTTATAACGAGCCTTAGAGTATTTCTTGGTACTCATCAATATCGTGTGATCAAACGGACTTGCGGTCTGTTTTAACTTTAACTTGTTGAACTCGTCTTCCACTTGAAGGCATAGCCGGTTCATCACAGAAGGTGCCTTGGATACAGGCATTCTCTGTTCATACTGTGTCAGGAACTGTTCCTGATCGGGAGATAGCTCCTTCTTCGAAACTAATTCATCGACAGTTAAGCCAAATAGCTGCAAACACTTCTGACTCGTTTTTTCTACATAGGTGGTATATTCTTTTTTCTGCTCCGGGTCATTGTATATGAAAAAATAAGGCTTCTTGTGTGCTACCATTTTCAAGGCTGACTCATCCGTTACCGCAGCGCGAATATCATACCAGTGTTTCGGCATTTTTTTACATTCAATCCCTTTGGCCTGGTCAATGGCATTTTGTTGATAATGCTGACCACATTGAATTCGGTACATCATTTCCTGATATTCTGCACTATTCTCCTCATAATTGGCTAATACATCAAACATCGACGTGATTTTGTTCGTTGTAAAACCGATAAGATCACCAAAGCTGTCTTTGTTAGCCTGGATTAGATCCTTCTCATCCGGAATTTTTTGGGCTGAGGTTTTCTGTACACATACAATCGCATCAAGCTCCTGAATTGCCCCAAGAATCGTTTGGTTGTCTGTAGTTAAGACCTGATCACTATCCATATCTGCACCATTTAAAGAATGTGTCGTCGTATCCCATGAATTTAAGATCGTGACCGTGTTCATATAACGATACCAATGCTGCATCTCATCTGTATTTTGAAAACGAAGCACCTTGATATTGTTATGACAAGTCATCGGAGCTCTGAAGCAAGCTACGCGGTCCACATGGCGTTCATTCCAATATCTGGAGTAAAACTCACCTGAATTCAGCAATCCTGTTAAAGACAAGCCAAATATGCTCTGACACAATGTATAGGGATCGCCAGATATAATGCTGAAATTGCCTTTAACTCTCAGAACTCCGATCTTGGCTTCATTCATTCGCTTACGTATTAAGGTATGAATTTTGTTGCGCACAAAAGGATCATCTATAAGTCGTGGGTCTACCATCAGCCCTTTAATATAATCATCTGGACTATTTCTGTAGTCGTTCTCATGGATGTGAATTCCTTTGAGAAATAACAGTGCCTTGCGATAGTCTTCACCTAGTACATCTTTAATCGAGTCTACCGTGGGACGAATAAGTTCACCAATCTCGTTATCATCCAATTGGAGTGACTGAATAAACTGGTAGTTTAAATGACGCTCATCCTCCAGTTCTTCGGGTGTAACCTTCGTTACGCTGAACGTGTATCCATAATAACCGCAACATAACAGGTAATCGTCGATACTGTTGTACGAGCTCCATAGTTTGAGCATGGACGTTGTGATGATCAGGTCTACCTCTCGAATATCCACAGGATTCCCCCAGGCATCGTCCACCATATACTTGCCTGCAACTCGATCAGCAAATTCGTGATAATCAAATGTAAAGACCATACCTTTACAGAAGCTATTACGGATACAGAAGCCACTTGGGATATATGCATGTCCCAGCTCTGTTGCCCATCGTTCACTAAGTGCGGGAGAGATAAGACCAAATCCGTCACTCATATTCATCTGAATAGGCTCATTTTTCCTACTCTCAATGCGAGGGTAATCTGTCTCGGTATCATCAATCTGAATAATGTCTGCGCCAAATTCGGTTATACAATCCTGAACAACCAATACACGTTTGGGATGTGACACAGGTGTGCTCGTGCTGCAAGCCAGGGCCTTATATGCCTCCAGTTTGGCAGGAACCAGCTCCTTATTGGGATCTCTGCCGTTATTCAATCTTTTCTCCAACAGCGGATGAATATCCTCACTCACATAGATGACCGTTGAACTTTTGGCTCCACCTGTCGTAGCCAATAACCGCTTATATTTTTTGCCGTTAACAGAGAAGGCTTTTGATGAATTCAGTCGGTCATATTCTTTATTGTTTTCAATGACCACCAGCAAGTAATCATCGACAAATTTCAGCTTTTTCAGTTCTTCATGTAATTTCTTCATTGTTCTTTTATGCCCAGCATTGGTTTTCAAGGCTTTTAATTGTTGGATTTCCAGCTTGACTCTAGCCAGATCTTGTTCCCTCTCCTTGTAGCCTCGAATACGATCTATAAAACGAAACACCTGATGGCTTCCAATAGATGCCAATTCTCCATTTACTGTCGCTTCTTGATAGGTAAGACGGAGATTATAATCCGCTTTTCTAATTCTGGAAGATGTAACTTTATAGACGTATCTCAATCGATCCTGATATGCATTGCCCATGCCGATTCCCCCTGTTGCTTCCTGTCCTGATTAAATAAATTATAGATTAGACTCGCACGACCGACGCAGGTAAACAGGATGATCAGGGGATGAAAAAGGTAGAATATTGGCTTTGTTATGGGGAGAAAATAAGGGGCATTCCGGGTCTCGGTATATCTCTTTTCTGCATATTTCTGCGTCTCTAGCACTATGATTATCACCATTTTAATGATATAGTGTATTGAAGCGTTTTTTTAGCTGACATATCTTTTAACGGGGCTGGGATGAATGAAAGAAACCTTATCCAATCAAGAGGAAATCGGCTTTTTATTTAATGTCGATATACTTATTAAGAGCCGCTCAAATGCATTGGCACTGCAGTCCCTGTTGGAGTTCATAAACAAAGAGGAACAAATCGCGGACTTTCGGATTCAATCCGGCATAGAGCTTGGCAAAATTATTGAAGCGACACTCCAGTCCAAGAAGGACTCCTTCGTCACACTTCACAACGAACGTAAAAAATCACAAGCCAACGCAGCACAGAAAGCGTCAACTGCAACACAGACACCTGCCTCACCTGCTCCAGCTAAAACACAGAACCAGCAAGAAAAACCAGCTAGTGAGAATAAACCTGCCCCCCAAACATCCAATGTTACCGATGGAAATTCATTTGATGCGTGGATTGACACGCTCATTAAAGAGAATAAACTCACCCGTATTGTTGTCAATAACAAGAACGGTAAACATCAGAGCATTCCATGCCGCATTTTGAATTTTGATCGGGATACAAGTGTGGTAAGTATCTACCATGTCGATGAAAAACAGGTGTATACGTTCCGAACCAATGAAATCGATGAGTTTCTGTAACCTATGTGATCCAAACCATCAAAAAAGCAACTCATGTGGGAATTTAACATACAATTCTCACACAAGTTGCTTTTTTGAGTTGATGATTAAAATCACGATATAAACGTTATTTTTCATATGTCCCGATTCGAAACAGGGCGATCCTCTTCCTGAATTAGGAGCGATCCTTACCTCGCTGCCATACGTCCACTGCGAGTAACAGCCAGCCGGCAATAAAAGCTACCCCACCAATCGGTGTGATGGCTCCCAGAATCTTGATACCGGAAATACTAAGCACATACAAGCTGCCCGAGAACACGATAATTCCGATAAACAACAAACGCGCTGCCCATTTTAGCTTCGTCGATGCCCCAAGCTGACCCGCCGTCAAGCCGATAATGAGCAAAGCAAGTGCATGAATCATGTGATACTGCACACCCGTCTCATATGTAGCTATGGCAGCCGGTCCAATCGCATCCTTGAGCATGTGTGCACCAAACGCACCTATTGCCACAGATAGCATGGTTAATACAGCTCCAAGCATCATCCATCTTCGTTGCATGTAAGTTCTCTCCCTTAATTCAACTCTTCACTCCCTTTATTGTAGCGAATCCACTCCACCTTTACCAGTCGGCTCGGAGCTACGAAGAGTTATATGTCTGTTTATACTTACTTGCCCTTTCCCTGCCCTATATATCGTAGAAAACTGGCGCAAATCCTTGATTTTTATCGATAATTATGGAAAAGTAGACAGGTATGCCATCGTTCTATTCTAAGGAGAATCAATTCACACCGATTAGGTTAATAACACTCAGTACAATGATTAAGGGAGGGATATTACAATTATGGATAATCACAATTCCTACAATTCAGGTTCCAACAACACGGATCAGAATGCTAACCATGCAGATCAATACAATAACAATATCTATGAACCATATCCACCGGATTATGAGAGGCAACCATTGGCTCCACTAAAACATTCTGGACCTGGAATTGCCAGCTTTGTCATTGGATTGCTTGCAATCTTAGGTTATATTCTGATATTCTTCATTGCCGCCATGGCTATAAACGAGTCAATCGGAGTTCTCACCCCGTTGCAGGCAGAAGAACTCGCCTTGCATCCAGCAGTGATTCTAGCTTCATTAGCCATTCTGGTCTGTCTGATTCTCAATCTGGCCGGAAGCATCCTCGGAATTATTGGTCTGGTCCTCAAGAATCGAAAGAAAGTCTTTGCCATGATCGGAACCATATTAAATGGAATCATGATTCTGCTATTCGTTGGACTTATTTTGGTGGGCATGACGCTGATGTAACGGTTTGCATCAGCGTCATGTTTCCTTATAATAAAATGAATGGGTTTACACATAAGTATAATCTATATTTTTCGCCAAAATTATTGTATTTCAAAGGAGATTGACATGTCACGAATCAAAATTTTTGCGGACAGCACAAGTGATCTGGCTCCAGAATGGATCCAGCAGCACGATATCGGCATCATCCCCTTATATGTGGTGTTCGGTGAAGAATCACTGAAAGACGGTGCTGAGATTAAGCCTGAACAGCTATATGAGCGTGTCAGCCAAGATGGGCGTCTTCCCAAAACGGCTGCACCTTCCCCCGCTGATTTCATGACGGCATTTCAACCTTACATAGATCAAGGGGATGAGATTCTATATATCAGCTTATCTTCTGAACTTTCCTCTACCTATCAAAATGCACGACTAGCGAGTTCCGAGTTCCCGGAAGGTCGAATTTCTGTCATTGACTCACAGAATCTCTCATCAGGAATTGCGCTGATGGTGATGAAAGCTGTACATGCTGCCGATAAAGGACAAAACCTGACTCAGATTACACACCTGATTGAGGCGATGAAACCAAATGTACGCACGGAGTTTGTCATCGATACACTGGAGTATCTGCATAAAGGCGGACGCTGTTCGGGCATGCAGAACCTGATTGGCAGTCTGCTCAAGATCCGTCCTGTCATCCGGGTAACGGATGGTAAGATGGCACCTGCCTATAAAGTGCGCGGAAAACGGGAGAAAGCTCTGGAACAAATGCTGAATAATACGCTCAGCGCAAAGGATCAGATTGATCCAGACCTGCTGATCGTTGTGCATACGATGGCAGAAGAGGATGCGCTCGACTTGCAGAAGTCTTTGCAGGAGCAGACCGGTGCCCGAGTTGAACTAACCACTGCTGGTTGTGTAGTATGCAGTCATTGCGGTCCCAAAACCATCGGAATCATCTATAACACCGTTTTTTAGAATTACACACAACATCTTGTAATATCCCAGAATCCTTCTCATCTGAATTCTGGGGATTCTGGATCTGTATGGGGTCACATCTAACGATTGCGACCAACATACCGATACAACCTAAAAAGGGCATCCCGAGCTTCATCGCTCAGGATGCCCTTTACATTTAGCTAAACTTCGGAAGGACTTAGTCTAGCCAATTGGTCATGATGATAATGGATCAATAACTTTTGGTCCGCAGATCATCCAGACTTTTGAATGCATATCCTTGCTTGCGAGCCTCATCAATGATGGAACCCAGGGCTTCGGTGTTGTCTTTGGATACCGAATGAAGCAAAATGACTGCGCCCGGATGGAGTTGTTTCAACACCTGTTGATGAGCATATTGTGCACCACGCTGTACATTGGTATCCCAGTCTTTGTAGGCAACAGACCAGAACACGTTCACATACCCTTGAGCATGACTCTCTGCAAGCGTACGATTGTTAAAAATTCCGCGCGGCGGTCGCAAAAAGGTCGCCTGTTGACCCGTCAACCGATTCACCTCCGACTTGACCTGCTCCAGTTCCTCTCTAAGCTTCTCATTGGAGATGCGGGTCATATCCGGATGACTCCATGAATGATTACCCACAATATGACCTTCAGCCGCCATCCGTTTAACCAACTCAGGTTGATCCTTTAGATAATGACCTGTCACAAAGAAAGCAGCAGGTACCTTCTTGGCACGCAAAACATCCAGTATCGCAGGTGTGAATCCATTCTCATACCCGTTATCAAACGTGAGATACAATTCCTTCTGTTTCGTATCCCCCAGGAAAATGGCATCGTTATGTTGTAAGATCGATTTAAAGCCTTCCTGATCAATCGAGGGCAGCTGACCATTCTGGCTTTTCTTGAAGCCAAAGTGATAAGCTCCGGTAACCGGCGATGCATCGACCTGTGCCGGTACCATACTGATGGATAACAGTCCTAACAGTATGTATAGAACCATTCGCTTCATTCTATCCGCTCCTGTTCCTGAAAATTCGGTTCGTCGATTGCACACACGAACACCTTCAGGTAATATGCCACAGGAACGGCTAATGTATGTAATTGGGCATCAATCGAAACGTTTATTTTCAGGTTGTGGCGGAGTTTGATGGAACAATTCCAGCAAGGTCTGGGGTTTTCCACTGGAAGCAAGCCACTCCCTCACGGTCTGTATGGCACGGGTCTGTCCATCTCCCCGATCACGCCATGTAAGCAGCTCGATAACTTTGATAATCAAGGCAGACATATTGTGATTATCCAGTTCAGACCGTTCTGCCCGTAGCTTGTGATACAAAGCCTCCTGCTCCCAATCAAGTAGAATCTCATCACCGATGGTTGGCTTCAATAGCGTATACGCTCTGTCACAACCTTTACAACGAACCGTGCTGACCTGTTCATCTATAAATTCCGCTCGGACATCCTGCTGGCAATCCGGGCATTTGAATCCAACTTGTATGTTTTGTATGTTTTCGCTCATGACATTGTTCCTCCTGCTATGTATGTACTACATCTATACCCGATATTTTGTCGATTCACGCTTACTATGAAGAAATCTGTAAGGTGCTATAATCTTGAAAATATGTTAAAATATTATACATATCATGGTAGGGAAAAGGCGGGATACTCATGTCGAAGGAAGAGCGCAATATAACCTGGCAATCATCCAGCATTGATAGACAAGACCGGGAGAAACACAATGGCCACCGTAGTCGAGCCATATGGTTCACCGGCTTATCCGGTGCAGGCAAGTCATCTCTTGCATTTGCCCTGGAGCAGTATCTCTATGAACAAGGCGTAAGCTGTTATGTTCTGGACGGGGATAATGTACGTCATGGACTGAACCGCGATCTTGGTTTTACAGCTGCCGATCGTCAAGAAAATCTGCGCCGAATTGGGGAAGTATCGAAGTTAATGGTAGATGCCGGGTTGTTTGTACTTTCGGCTTTTATCTCTCCTCATGAACAGGATCGGGAGATGGTTAGACAATTATTTGAACCGGATGATTTCATTGAAATCTATGTGCGCTGTTCAATCCAAGAATGTGAGCGGCGTGATCCCAAGGGTCTATACAAAAAAGCACGTAACGGTGACATCCCGCATTTCACAGGCATTTCCGCCCCCTATGATGTACCTAAATCTCCTTCATTCATCATCGATACGGAGCAATTCTCCATTGAGGAAGCCGTGCAAGAGATCATACAGCATCTGGAGCAGATCGGTGCTCTCCAGCTTCCGCTCCCTTCCAATACAGCACTGGTTCCTTAATCCTTGCTCATTATACGAACCTACTTACATGAAAGGCGCGCCCTTAGTGGCGCGCCTCTTTACGTGATATCATTACTGGTTATACCATCGATAAACGAATAAACAAAAGAAGATACACATGCTCGATCATCAAGTTTGAACTTCTTCTGATGTCAACTCACTTACTGTCCCACAACACCCGCTTGCATGTTAAGAAGCTTTCTGAACGTCCCTACCGGATCAGTAGATAACTGTTGATATCCGCCCTCTTGAATTACGCGACCTTCATCCAGCACAATCACACGATCTGCCGTACGGATTGTAGACAATCGATGTGCAATCACGATAATGGTCACATGTCCTTTCAATCGTTCCAGTGCCTCATGGATGTACTGTTCATTCTCACTGTCCAGTGCACTCGTCGCTTCGTCCAGTACCAATACCGAAGGATTACGCAGCATAGCCCGGGCAAGCACCAATCGCTGACGTTCCCCCCCGGATAGCCGAATACCCCGATCACCTATGATCGTATCCAGGCCCTGAGGCAGCTTCCGTACAAAAGCCGCAGATGATGAAAACTGCAATGCTTGCCACATCTGTTCTTCACTTGCATTCGGATCCACCAGACGTAAATTCTCACGAATGCTCGTATGAAACAGAAATGGGTCCTGGGAGACATATCCGATCGAACTTCGCCAGCTCAGTAATCGTTCTTCTGACAGAGGTACACCGTCAATTAAAATGCGACCACTCTCAGGTCTGACAAGGCCCATAATCAGATCAATCAACGTGCTCTTGCCTGCTCCGGATTTGCCCACAATTGCGGTCATACCCCTTGCGGGAATAGAAGCTTGCACATTCATCAATGAGTACGTATCACTTCCCTCATAGCGATAACAAACATCCTGACACGTGATGGATTCCTTCAGTTCCATAGGTTGAATCCCATCAGATCCAGCACCTCCTGCTGAAGCAATCTCTTCGCTGATCTCACGACTTTTCGCCGTCTGCGCTTGTAGTTCTCTTACCACCCGAAATGCAGGCAGCATCGAACTGATGTACTCCAGATTGGACTGAATTGCCGTAAACCTTGGCCATAAGCGGGAAAAGATAAGAATGATGAGCAGCAAACTTGCGGGAGGTACCGTCATTACACGGAGAGACAGGTAGATGAATGCCGCAATAATGACAGCCGCGGACATTCGATGAATGAGCTGTGTTCCACTGTTCAATTGGCTAAATTGAATGACGTTGCGTTCAATCTGTCTGCACATGCGCTCAAACCAGTTCATGTGTGAGCGTTCGAGCATATTGCTCTTAATATCCTTGATTCCATTGAAATGCTCGGTAATACCATTATAATAACTTTGCGAGAATTCAGAGGTCTGATCCCCGATCTGCTTGGCCCGCTTGACGAATTTTCTCAAGACAAAAAATAATAACAATCCACAGACCAGCACAAGTGCCGTCAACTTGGCGGATAACCAGAAAGCGAGACCAATCTGAATGCCCGTAAAGATCAGAGAGGCTGCCATTTGCAGCATAATGCTCGTTCCTTGGCTCACACGTGCAAGTTCAGTGGTTAATATATGGTTAAAATCGGATTTTCGTTTTTGGAGAAAAAATGACCATTGCGCCATAATAATGGCACCATAGGTTTCCATGCGCAGCGTTCGCACAAATTGCTGCTGGATTCGAGTATTACGGATCGTCTGGAGACGCTGCATCCAGGCCTGTCCGGAGACAATCAACACAAAGGTGAACAATACGAGTAACAATTGGCTATTCTCAGAAAAACGATTCAACACTTCTCCAATCCAGGGAATGTTCAAGCCTGTGGAGCCCATCTCAAATATGCCGATCAGACTCAGCATCGGAACAAGCATGTAGATGCCGATCCCTTCCATGAGACTGATACAGATCATCCCCAGCAGATTCCAGTATAAAATGGGCCCCGTGACATGATGCAACTTTCGCATGAAGTACTTTAATTCGGAGATCATACTTTACCCCTTTCCGTCATCGTATACCTTTTAATGCGCCGCCAGAACCAGAGAAACGGACGTAACGGAAAGTACAGAAAAAACAATGAACGCGGAAGCGGTAATTGATCCACATCCCATGTACTTGGATACAAACGTTCAATAAAAAAGAACCATTTCTGCTTGGTACTTCGAAGAGCAAACAGATACGATTGATAATTTTTCATATCAGCCGGACTTTCGAGCATGTCATTCATGAATTTTGCGCCTTCGCTGGCTAATCGCCTGCCTGTACGGTCACTCAAGGACATCAAAGACCTGTACGCTGCATCCAGCGGCGTGTTCAACAAATCCGCGGTCAAGTAAAGCGCCTGCGAACCAATGGATAACCGTCCCTCCGCTTTCAGACGGCGTTCTACTTTCTTCACATCGATTGACATACTTCGAATCATCTGGTCGATATCCAGCAACCAACGTAGTCTGAACCATCCGTGCCGTGCGCCATGAGTTACCAGATAAGCCCACAGATCTTCTTGTTCGAGCATGCGGACAGGGGTCTGTGTATATGAACTGAACCGGCTGCGTTTCCACAGCAATTCAAAATCGGTTTCTTTCCCCGAATCCGGGTTGAGTCGCCAATGAATCTCGACTTGAGTCCGTTTGACCGGATGGGTGTAACAGATATGGTGTTCACGCCACTTCCAGCTGTCAACCGTAGCTGTTCGCTCTCCATCCTTGCACACGTAACCAAGAGTCGTAAGAATACCTTCGGCCGCTTCCACATCAGCCAATGGAATCAGGATATCCAGATCTTTCGAGGTTCGCATGGATACATCCCCATAGAGATCATGAGCCAGCGCTGGTCCCTTCAGGGTAATATTGCGGATGCCACGTTCTCGGAATGCTCCGCACACCTGCTCCATCTCTGCTGTCAGATGTAACATACGGAACGTATTGGCCGTGTATTGTTGTCTCAGACTCTCCATAACATCTGCCGGAAAAATCGAAGAGTTCTTTTCTTTCATTTTCAAGTAGAGGATAGAGTACAAGCGGTGATGATACACAAGCCGCAGAAAAAGCTGCCAATCCGTTCCCTGCAAACGCATCTGGAGTTCTTCAGGGGTTAGAGCCGTCAGATCACCTCTAATCATGCTCAAAATCAGCTTAAGCTCCTTCGGAAATCCTGATGAATAGAGTTCAATTTCATGTGTCATAGACAATCTCCCCAGATCCCTTCTCCGGACAACGTTTGCCAAACACGCCGACAACCGTATATTGGTCCATAGTATCAGCTCCGGTCACGATCAATTTCCCACTTCGTAGCCAGGCATGAGCCATCATATGTCCTTGCTTATTCCGTGCAGTCCCCATATATAACGTGCTCCCTATCTTGCGTCGCTCAAGCATCTTCATCCCGGCAATCGCCATTACAAGGCAGCGGCTTTCCCATAGCGTATATTTGCTGGCGATCATAATCGCCTTGGAAATATTCCGTATAGCGATCACCTCACTGCGATCCAGCCCGGTCATCGGTGTTTCAACCATAGGCGTCCCCAGCCCTGGTGCAATTTTGGCGAATGGCATAGCCTTCTGTATGCGTGCCCAGCCAAGGAGGATATAGGCCTCCCATACCAGTCGACGTATCGCGCGAGGGAGCGAGAAATAAGCCTTTATTTTTCGCAGCATGTTCTATACTCCGCGAGTAACGTCGATTAATCCTTCACGGGAGAGGTGTTCCAGGAATTGCACCACCTGCTCACGACATACATCTGGCTCAATCTCATACTCCGCAGCAAGCACCTCAACAACTTCACCCAGCGTCCGCTCCTCTGCGATCAGATCCCAGATTCGCCCACCGGTACTCCCGAGATTATAATATTTTCCAGTGGTAATGCTCATCATGACTTTCTCACTACCCATATCACTAACCAGATTGCCTTCCTTCCGGGTTACCCGGTCTTCCACATTCATCGGCGTAGTCGCTGTCATTGTCCTGAATGCACTCCTTTACGTATATGATCTGTGATCCGATCCACCATCTCAAATGCTGTAAATTCAGCACCAGTTCTGGTCAATCTGCCAATTTCCACACTTACCGAGAGTCTGGAGGCGGTCTCGAACAGCCACTGTGCCAGCCCTTGTCTTGCAACCAGTCCACCACGGAACGTATGAGAGCACAATACATGCAATCGTTCCAGCCCCGTCACTTCAACCAGTTGAACGGACGTATGGTCTTCTTCCGGTTGTGGAGCAAGTTCGAATACCCCCGCTAGTGGCACGGCCATTCCATGAAAATAATGCTGAACAGGTATCGCATACTTCGTAATCTCCGCGTGAACCGTTGCATAATCCTGCTCCTTCATGCCGAAGCCATCCAGACTGGGTTGCCATAACTTCTGTTGCGGGTAACCAGGTGATACGATAGCTCTTCCTCCGGCATCCCAGGTCAGTGCGACAACATCATCGGTAAGAAGCGGATATCCGCGTGATGCCAGTGCAGCCGACAACGTCGATTTACCTGCCCCCGAATGTCCGACAAATGCGTAAGCCCAGCCATCAATAACCACTGCACTACCATGCAATGGAAGGATGCCACGCTGCATCATAATGACCGCCATACAGGTGCCCAGGATGAATAATCTGACCTTTTTCTCATCCGCTCCTGGCGGAGGGGATACAACGATACGCTTTCCATGCTCCATTAGAAACAGGCCTGCATCTTCGATTTTGAAAAAAAGGCTGCCTTCCCGCGCCACAAAGTTGTCATTGCCAACATCCCAGCTCTCCCACAATGGGTTCAGATCTGAAGACTCAATGTGTACATCTACGGCATCAGCATTGTGCTCTGCACCCTCGGGTACGCACTGCAGTTCAGGCATCGGAATTTGGCTCGACCAGCGCAAGCCATACGCTACATAATGCACAGGCAACAATGAAAGACGCCTCCTTCGTAATAAAATGTAAAAAAAACCCTTATATTCATGTTGCTCAATATAAGGGCGGAGGCGAAACTGGATTGGTTCCATTTCCGCCCTTTAAGTATGATGACACTTCATAAAACTTAATAACTTAGGAAGTTGGATCGTACAGATCCGCATCGTGAACCGTGATCCAGTCAATTTGTCTGTAGCCAGTACCGGCCATCGTTTGATTGACTTCCAACACTTCAAGAGCTGGTGCTTGCCATTCCTTTTTTTCCATTTGCATCGTATTCACCTCCTTTCAAGTGCAATCATTCAGAATTTTCGAATGAATCGATATACAATCAGACTATGCATCATCAACCGTAAATCCGGGTGGGAAGCTAGCTCCGGTCTCGGACTTGGAAAATTCGCCAGGGCAGACTTGATGCGCTCCGTGTTTAATATGCCAGCAACCTTGCTGTCAGAACACAAGGCACGCAACTCAGCAGTGAATGCATCCCAATTCGGGATGATGCGATGCAGCCAATCGGCAGGCTGTACACCCCGTACCCGCTGATTCAGTCTGACCTTGTCAGGCAACTCCGGTGAAGTAGCGCGGCGAATCAATGAACGATCCGTCCCTTGTCTCACATATTGTTCAATCGGTACGGACAGACAGAATCGAATGACTCTGGCATCACTCGTCGGATCACGTTCCCAAGCCCGATAACGGAGAGAACATTTTGTGGCTACAGCGCCGTTTTTGTTCGCAATGGCCAGGTTATTGAATTTCTCGGCACGTACTTTGAGTGCATCAGCCTGGGCACCACCCTGCAGAACAATAATGGATTTGAGTCGTTCCAGTACACCTGTTCTTTGAGCAAAATCAGGATGGATCAATTGTACGGATGAGGCCTGACTGGCTCCCTTGGACATTGTTTTGAAGAATTCGGGATATGCCTTTCGCCCTGTGATCTTGGCAATACGGGAGAAAGGCATCCCGGTCCGCTCACTATACTGCTGCATCTCACGGAACCAGCGGTACCAACGGCCACTTTTCAGTAAACTGGCGTAATAATCCAGAGCTGGCCCCCAGGAGATGGTGAAGTTACCGCGTGCTCCTGTGAGCAGAATGCCTGCATCCTGCTGGCTCGCTTTTTCATAGAAACCACGTATCCAGAACGAATTTTCAAAGTATTTATAGGGCATTTCCATAATGTCGAGCCAGGTGTCCACTTCACTGAGGGGACTTCTGCCTTCAAAATCAAGATAGTTCTCTGTGATATTACCGACGTGATTAATGGTCGAACGTATGAATGGTCTCTCGTCAGCGAGCAACGTTTTCGACGTGTAATCCGTGAAATCTCGCACGGGAACATAACTATAAGCATGCAGCCGTTTGCCCTGACTTCTCAGTGTTCCGGAAGCAAAACCAACCACGGCTCCCGAGTCTAGCCCGCCACTTAATGCAGCAGCCACCTGCCTGTGAGTTCGTAGTCGTGATCCGACCGCCTGCCCAAAGACCTCTCGAAACGCTTCTACATACTCACCATCGGATTTAAGCCTTAGAGGCTCCACTTCATCCCAGCGATGATACTGCTTCAGTTCCAGCCTCCCGTCCCGGAAGACAAGTATGTGTGCAGAAGGCAGCTGGCTTATTCCCTGATATACGGTCGAGTTGATATCTGCTGAATCATGCATGTCAGGAATGGCAAGGAACTCAGACAACCAGGTCTCGTCAAGTTCTTTATGTACCCCTTCAAGCCCGAGCAACGGATTCATGAGTGTGCAGAAAGCAAAACGTGAACCATCATGTCGATAATAAAAAGATCTCATGCCTGTAATGTCTCTCGCTGCATACAATTTGCGATTACGATCATCCCAGATGGCAAATACAAAATCCCCTAGCAATCGGACAGCCACATCGTCTCCCCAGCGTTGATAGGCACGCAGGATCAGTTCACTATCCGCCAACAAAGCCAGTTCAGCTCTGGATATCTGTAATTGATCTGCCAGTTGTTCCCGATTATCCAGAATGGCATCTGCCGTGATGGTCAGACCACTCTCTTCATCATATAAAGGCAACTTCTCGCTAACCGATTCCGGTGTAATCCATTGGGCATGACAGCTAAGGAACGCCCCATTACCTTTCCATACCCCTGTCGTATCTGCAGGGACATGCCCCAGGCTTGCGTACAAGCGCCAGCTATCTTCCCATAACGCCTGCTGACCATCGTTGTGAACAATTCCTGCTATGGCGCTCATGACTTTCCTCCCCGAAGTATCTTGCGCTGTGAAGCCCAAGCGCTGATCTGATGACCGAATGGTACCCATGATTTAATGCGCTGTATTTTGCTTTGAGCAGCGGCCAGCTGGACTTTCAAGCGTTCCCGCTCACTGTATCCCCGTTCCAGACGATGATCTGCCGCCCGTAGTGCGGCCTGCAGCTGCCTGATCGTTGCCAGTGCAGCCAGTGTGGGATCTATCTTTTCCGGTTCTTCGAGAACTGAATCATTCCGATTACCATGGGAATCATGAACGAGAGAATCAACTGGCTGCATCCGATAGTGCTGCTGCCACTCGCAACCGGTCGCTGTCGTCAACTGATGCGTGATTCGCTGAATGACCTCTTGATCCGGACTTGCTTCATAACGAACCCCCGTCCATTGTTCAGCTTCCGCCAACTGGTCACTGTACCCCATCCGATGGAACAGATCCGCTCCCATCACACGGCAATACAGTTCAACTTCTTGGGATTCCAATATGTTTTTCCAGTTGTTAACGGAACCCTGATGAGCCTCTTGATGTGAAGAGAGGAATGGATCCCCCACGCCCATACTGTAGAACATGTCAGATTTTGCACTGTCCAGAAACTGTCCATACTGCTCCATACCCTGTTCATATCGAATTCCCAAGAATGAGCATAATTTCTCAAGTTCTTCTTGAGGTCTGGCGACCAATTGTTCATATTGCAATTCATATGCATTCGCATGCGGTTCGGCAAAATAATCATTCAAGCGGAGCATACCAAGTGTGAGATCTACAGATTTCATATTTAATTTGGAGCTCTGCAGACTATGAGTCAGGTCGAATCTTTCACCTGTATGGCGGTTTACCTTTTTGAATGATGCTGCTATGGCCAGAGGATTTCGCTGGAGATGAATGCGCTTGGACTGTGGAAACAGACGATCCAGCCATTCAAGCATGTAATAATAACGCGGAGATTTATCAACGATGAAGTCTGCTCCGCTCCCTTCCAGGAATCCATTGTAGATCTCAAGAGCAAAACTTCTGCATGCCTTTTCGAAGACATCCTCGGATACCATGGCATTGTAGAACTGACGCATGATGGAGCTGCCACCATAAGCGCGTGAATCCGTTTTTGGCAGATCGACAAGACTCATCAGAAACCACATTTCCTGGGTGGCAAATATACGACTGTGATTTTGCAGCATGACTGTGGATAATGAACTACCACTGCGGGGAACACATAGTAAGAAAACAAGTCCGTTACCTTGAGCGTCGATCAATGGCAGCCTCTCCTCTGTTCAATAAAATAAGCATGCAGCCGGGATAGACCAGACTCTACTTTTGTGTTTGGCAAAACGATTACTACGCAAACTATTAGGTCAGCATTTTGCAATATTCCGTCGGAACCTTACCCGAGAGTGATGCAAAATACATGTATTCTTTCGACAACTCTCAGATACAATATGTATTCATAGTTTTACTCTATGATACAAAATGTATCATGTCAATCTTTTATTTTCACCTTTTCATAAATTCTTACTCTTTCACTGTATTCTGCTGTCTGTCTTTTAAGCACTATTTCATGATCAATTATGTTCTGATTGCACAAACGCGAATAAGCTCCAAACATGTTCTGTGAGGAACAATGCCTGAAGCCATGCGTAATCCGTTGAGAAGCTTAATATGAAAACCGTTGAACAATCATCAGGTGAACCTTACATTCTAACTTTTCCCAGGAGCTCCGAAGCTCCCATTTCGCCCTTCTTCCTGATCCGCCAGTGTAGCATCCTGCATTCCCTTCTGTACCTTCACACTTAACAATACAGCAATGCCCGCGACGAAGAAGAAGATAAGCGACAGAATGCCCCAACGCGTGGAACCCGTGATCTGTCCGACATAACCAAACACAAATGGACCGAAGATCGAAGAGAATTTGCCTGTAATATTCACAAAACCAAAATACTCTCCTGTTCTCCCTGCCGGCATCAGATTGCTAAACAGGGAACGAGCTGTGGATTGACTCACACCCTGCACGACTCCAACCAACCCGGCGAGCACATAGAAGTGGATCGCTTGTGTCATGAAATAACCCAGAATCACGATACATATGTATACGGATAAGCTAACGATTAATACCTGCTTTGCTCCCCAACGCTGCGCCCATGCTCCCAGTAACAAAGTGCATGGGAAACCGATGAACTGGGTTAACAGTAGTGCGAGCATCAAGTCGGCTGTGCCTATGCCTATACTTGTCCCATAGATGGTAGCCATCAGAATGATGGTATTAATGCCGTCATTAAAAAACCAGAAAGCCACCAGCATGCGGATTAACTGGGGAAAACGCCGCATCTGACGAAAGGTCTGTCGCAGTCTGCGAACTCCCACCGCAGCATACCCTTTCCAGGATCCAGGCAGATCCGGTGATGCAGGCCGTCTCGGAGCATGGCGAAAGATCGGTATCGAGAACAGCAACCACCACAACGATACGGAGATAAAAGCAAGTCTTGTGCCTGCCAGTGTACTGCTCATCCCGAACCAGCCCGGTTGCTGAATCATCAGCAGGTTCACCGCAAGCAGCAAACCTCCTCCAATATAACCATAGGCATAACCTTTGGAGGATATCATGTCTCTTCGTTCCACAGGTACCAGATCCGGCAGCATTGCATCGTAAAAGGTGTTACCACCCGCAAAACCAATCGTAGATATGACCAGCAACGCGGAAGCAAAGAACCAGTCCCCTTCACCGATTGCGCTGAATCCCAATGTGGCAAGGACGCCTATAATTGCAAATACACGCAGGAAGTCGCCTTTCCGTCCAGACAAATCAGCCAGCGTGCCTAGCAACGGTGTTAGCAGAGCTACGCACAACATGCCAATGGAATGGGTATAGGCCAGATAGGAGGCGGCGGTATCCGTATCCAACGTTGCTGCAGCCACCGAAGCATAGAATACAGGCAGTACTGCGGCCAGCACAGTTGTCGCGTAAGCCGAGTTGGCCCAATCATACATAATCCAAGCCTTGATCGCCTTTTTATTCACATAAATCCTTCCTTTTCATGCATCTCTATTAAATGATTGATGTCTTTCTCCTATTGTATAGGAAGGATATCACACTTGTTCACTGTTTCTGTAAAAAATGGAGCAGTTCTGTTCTTACAACTCACCTTACCTCCAAAGTGAACTTGCGTAATTGTATCATTTTATATCCGCTCTCATCACATATCGTCCTCGCCCGTGAATATACTTAATTACCGACAGGCCAAACTGTGCCGCGTAATCAATGGGGGGTGCCTACATGTCAAATTCACACCAGCCTTACTCGTTCGTCGTATCCCGGGAAGATTGGTCGCTTCACCGCAAAGGGTACCAGGACCAGCAGCGCCATCAGCAAAAGGTGAAAGATGTCATCAAGCAGAATCTGCCTGATTTAATCACGGAAGAAAACATCATCATGTCTGATGGAAAACAAATCATCAAGGTACCAATCCGCAGTCTGGATGAGTACCGTTTTGTGTATAACTACCAGAAGCAAAAGCATGTCGGTCAAGGAGACGGTGACAGTCAGGTCGGAGACGTCATCGGTCGTGATCCCGCTGCTTCGCAGAAACCCGGCAAAGGCGAAAAAGCTGGTGATCAGCCTGGTCATGATATTGTGGAAGCCGAAGTTAGTATTGAGGAACTGGAAGATATGCTCTTCGCTGAGCTGGAATTACCCGATCTGAAGCAGAAGGACAAAGACCTGATTGAGACACATACGGTGGTATTCAACGATATTCGTAAAAAAGGCATGCAGTCCAATATTGACAAGAAACGTACCATTCTGGAGAATCTGCGCCGTAATGCTACGACCGGTACGCCAGGCATCCATCATATCAGTCCGGATGACCTGCGCTACAAGACATGGGAAGACAAAATTATCCCACAATCCAACGCCGTTATTATTGCCATGATGGATACATCCGGGTCCATGGGTTCGTTTGAGAAATACTGCGCGCGCAGCTTCTTCTTCTGGATGACCCGTTTTCTACGCCGTCAGTATGAGAAAGTTGAGATTGTTTTCCTCGCCCATCATACGGAAGCCAAAGAAGTGACCGAAGAAGAGTTCTTTACCCGTGGCGAGAGCGGAGGCACGATCTGCTCCTCTGTATATATGAAGGCTCTGGATATTATTGACAGCCGATACCCACCTTCCAGTTACAATATCTATCCATTCCACTTCTCTGACGGGGATAATCTGACCTCGGATAACGAGCGGTGTGTGAAGCTGATCGGCGAGTTGATGAAACGCAGCAACATGTTTGGGTACGGCGAGGTGAATCAGTACAACCGCAGCAGCACACTGATGTCGGCTTACCGTCATATCAAGATGGATCAGTTCATGTATTATGTGATCAAAGAAAAAGGCGAAGTGTACAAAGCTTTGCGCAGCTTTTTCCAGAAACGGGAAGGAGGCAGCGTTAGATGACAGATGAGATCCGCGACCTCGAATACGCCATTGCCGAGATTATGGAGATTGCCGATGGATTCGGTCTGGATTATTATCCCATGCGGTACGAAATCTGCCCGTCGGATATCATTTATACCTTTGGAGCCTACGGCATGCCGACAAGGTTTAGTCACTGGAGCTTCGGCAAAACATTTCATAAGATGAAAATGCAATATGATTTTGGACTCAGCAAAATTTATGAGCTTGTCATCAACTCCAACCCTTGTTATGCCTTCCTGCTGGATGGCAATTCCCTGATTCAGAACAAATTGATCGTAGCCCACGTACTGGCCCACTGCGATTTTTTCAAAAACAATGCCCGCTTCTCCAAATCCAACCGGAATATGGTCGAAAGCATGGCTGCTACGGCGGATCGCATCAGCAATTATGAGATGGAGTATGGTACCGAAGCGGTTGAAGCCTTTATCGATGCCGTGATCGCGATTCAGGAACATGTGGACCCACAGCTGATTAAACCCCGCCATTTGGACAAACAACGCTATATGGAGATGAAAATGCGGGAGCAGCGTGGTGAGAAAGCACCCAAGCCGGAAGGCCGCTATGATGATTTATGGTCCCTTGATGATGTGAAGACCGAAGAAGCACCAGCCGAAGGTATTCAGGTCCATCACTTTCCGCCTGAACCGGAGAAGGATGTCATGTGGTTTATTCAGGAATTCTCGGAAGTGTTGACCGACTGGCAGCGGGATATCATGAGTATGATGCGTGAAGAGATGTTGTATTTCTGGCCACAGATGGAAACAAAAATCATGAACGAAGGTTGGGCCTCCTACTGGCATCAACGCATTATACGCGAGCTCGATCTGAACAGTGAGGATACGATTGAATTCGCGAAGCTCAACTCCTCCGTGGTGCAGCCATCCAAACAAAGTCTGAATCCATATTATCTGGGACTGAAGATTTTCGAGGATATTGAACGGCGCTGGGATAACCCAACCCGGGAAGAACAGGAACGTTGGGGCCGCAAACCGGGGCAAGGTCGTGCCAAAATGTTCGAGGTGCGTGAATTTGACTCCGATACCTCATTTATCCGCAATTACATGACCAAACAATTAACCGAGGACCTCGACCTCTACGTCTTTGAGAAAAAAGGCCCGGACTGGAAAATTACCGACAAGTCCTGGGAAAACATACGGGATCAACTCGTATTTTCACGTGTCAACGGGGGTTCACCTTATCTGGTCGTGCAAGATGCCGACTATCTGCGGACCGGGGAACTCGTACTGAAGCATCAATATGAAGGCATTGAGCTGGACCTGAAATATATGGAACGCACCATGCCTTATCTGTATCGCCTCTGGGGACGTACGGTACATGTGGAAACACGTGTCGAGGATAAACCGATCTGGTTTACGTATGATGGCAAGAAGCACCACCGCAAGTTTATGTGAGGTTGTGAATAAGATCATCAAAAGATAAGACACAAAAAAGCGGCAAGTTCCCGACATACCTGGGGACTTGCCGCTTGGCATATACTTACTCTGATTGTACCGTTGGTGTTCCATTACCCTGTAATCGCAGCGGTACAAAAAAGTCATGCTCGACTTCACTAGCCGGCAGCGGACGACTGAAATAATATCCCTGAATCTCATGGCAGTCATTCTGCATCAGAATATCCAGTTGGTCTTTCGTCTCAATACCTTCCGCAATGACTTCCATCTTGAGATTCTGTGCCATCGATATAATGGTCGCTACAATAGCCTGATCGCTGTGGCTCTCTGTAATATCCGTCACGAATGAACGATCAATCTTGAGCTTGTGAATCGGGAAATGCTTCAGATAACTCAGTGAACTGTATCCCGTACCGAAATCATCCAGGCTGATTTTGACACCCAGTGCCGTGAGTTCATTCAGGATCGCCGTGGATACCGTTGCATCCATCATCATGCTCTCTGTAATTTCCAGCTCCAGGTACCGGGCTTCTAGCCCAGTCGCATGGAGGGCATTCTTGACCTGTTCCACCAAGTTGGATTGATGGAACTGCTGGCTGGACAAGTTAACCGATACCGGAATGAGCGGTCCACCACTGACATGCCAGAGCTTCATCTGCCTGCACGCTTCCCGTAGCGTCCAGTTACCAATCTCATAGATCATGCCCGTCTCTTCTGCAAGCGGGATGAACACATTGGGTGCGAGCAGACCTTTGAGTGGATGATTCCAACGAATAAGTGCCTCCACACCAATCATGCGGCTATCCTCGGTACGAATCTGCGGTTGATAGTATAGAACCATCTCATCGCGCTCCAATGCTTTACGCAGGTAACCCTCCAGTTCAATGCGTTCATATAGCTCCAAGTCCAGTTGGGCGGTGTAGAATTGGAAACCATTCTTGCCGTTCTTCTTCACTTCATACATGGCGGTGTCCGCATGTTTCAGCAAAGAATCTGCTCCTGCTCCATGGTGTGGATACATCGCAATCCCGATACTGGCTGTCACGTAAAAGTCATTTTCCTTTAATCGGTAAGGTAGCTGTATGGCTTCTACAATCTGTTTCGCAAGTTCGGCCACCCGAACCTCAGTCGCTTGATCATGGGTTACCACCAATGTGAATTCGTCACCGCCCATACGGGCCAGCATGACATTCTCCATGGCTTTTGGATCAGAAGCTTTGATCGCTGCCATGATTCGGCTGCTGACTTCTTTTAGAAATACATCCCCAATGGAATGTCCCAGTGAATCATTAATCATTTTGAAACGGTCAATATCCATCACCATAACGGCAAAAGAATTCCCTTTTTCCTCCGAAGCTTGGATCGTGTAAGCCAGCACGTCATCCAACTTGCGCCGATTCGGCAGCCCCGTCAGCGGATCATGCAGAGCTTGGTGACGAATGCTCTCCTGAGCCTTCTTCTCTTCCGTTATATCTTTGATCAAAATGTGGCTTCCCACATGTGTACCATCAATGACAACAGGAACTACAACAATACTAAGGTCCAGAAGTTCACCCTGTACGTCTCTCATCTTGGCCATGTAGTGCGCCTGCTCCAACCCATGATCATCCCAATCGATGGAATCAAATTCACTTATCCACTCGATATCGATCTGCTGAGCGATCTCATCAATGGTACGATCCATGACCTCTTTTTCAGGGTATCCGGTGATCGTCGTTACAGCAGCATTAATGCCTTTGACGATACCTTCCTTGTCCACTGAAATTATGGCATCGGAATGGTTATGATACAGGGCCTGATACCACTGCTCATTCTCATGAATCCGTTGATCCTTCTGAGACATTCGTTGATTGATAAATATGCCGAACAACGTTAAGCCCAATGCAATAAATGTACCTGATGCAATCAAATAGGCGAGAATGCCTGGCTCAATCTGCATGTCTGAACTTGCCATAGAGCCATGTGAATGATGGAACTGTGCGGCTGACATCCCGGTATAATGCATTCCTGAGATTCCGATGCCCATAATAAGACCGCTGCCCATCTTGTAAACCCAGGTATGTCTGGATTGACGATAACGGAAAAAAAACATGAGCCACAATGCCGCGAATGAAGCAACTGCTGCAATCAGAATGGACAACACCACTATGCCTGGTTCATACGTAACAGGAGTGGACATCGCAGCCATGCCCACATAATGCATCGAGCTGATCCCGGCAGTCATGAGTACTCCAGCAATCATGAGCTTGCTGATCTTGCCGGATTGTCTGCCCGCAATGTTCAAGGCCACCCCGGATGCGACAATAGCGAGTAGAACAGATAAAACAACCTTACCCGTGGAATAGGAGACTTGCGTAGGCAGAACAAAAGCCAGCATACCCACGAAATGCATGGACCAGATTCCCAGACCCATGGAGACTGCACCGCAGGTAAGCCATACATTCCGCGCTACCCCGCTAGCCTGACTTACACGGCCTGCAAGGTCAAGCGCTGCATAAGAAGCTAACGATGCAATGATATAGGATAAAATAACAAGTTCTAAGTTGTACGTACCATGTAGGTGCTCCACTCACTCTGTCCTTTCAACCGGGAAATGCCTCATATGTATGCAAAAATGTAAAAAAGAAGCGAGTGCACTGTCTGGATGACAGGCACTCCCTCCGCATCATTTGACTTGTGAACACGGACTTAGTTCAAGCCAGTGTCATACATCGGAACCCGTTTAATATCAATGTATATAGTCTAAACGTCCCAGGATTGAAAATCAACACTTTTTTCCAGAAACACGGATGTTTAATACCTGACATTGGCACATCCAAATACAGATCTGAATAATTTATTTGCGAGTCAGTAACAGACTGCCAAAACCGGAAGTGTCTTGATACGAATTACCTGATGAATCACTCCAGATGGAGACACTGCTTCGCTTGCCGTCCCCGGCTCCATCATCATTAACCTGGAGATCAAATCCAATCCATCTTTTTCCTTCAGCCAGAACACTCTCCAGTGGTATTGCCACTTCAACTGTATATCCTCCACTTGTTAATCGGGTGGCTGATTTGAAGCTATCTTTCCGTGCATTTCCTCCAAAAGAAGTCTCATTATCAAAGTTAACCCGGTACTGGGCGTCATCCTCCTGGTAGTATGTTGTCTGGTCTTTGCTTGGGTCGATAAAAATCTCGATTGAATCCTGCTCATGTGCATTGGAACTTAACTTGCTTCGCAAAGGATCTTTGACGTCTGCCAGCACATATACATACTGTTCATCCCATAGCAGCTGTGCTGTTGCCGTTGCACCGGAATTTCCAAGCACCCATACATCTGTGGAGATCGATGTTGCCTTTTTCCAGACTCGATCCTTCTGACCGTCTACAACCGGCGTGCCATAAGTGACCTTCGCGTGCTTCAGGGCGGAACCCAGCTTCAGTTTACCCCGATTGGCAGGTTTATTGGGCTGCTGATTGGAAATATCGTTCCATACAATCGTGGCTGTCTTTCCAGCAGCATATTCGTCCATAATTCGAAAATCCAGAGACAGCACCTGCCCCTCTGTTAATAAAGCGGCTGACAAAGGCAGGGTGGCATATACGATATATCCCGTTTTGGTCTCCTTTACGCTGTAAGCATTTTTATCCTTGCCTTTACCGCCCTCCCGTTTGAACGTATATTGACCATTTGCAGGCGGTGGATTTTTCTTCTTGGCAGATAGATCAGCTTTAGAAGTTGCAGCGCCCGTCCCCTTGACTTCTTCCGCGAGGAAAACCTGCACCTGATCACCTTTGCGACGTGTGGCATCCTTCACTTCCACTCGCAAATTCACCTTTTTGGCATCCCACATCACACGAGCCTCACCCGTAACCACGGATGTACCATCTGCCAGATGATTAATTTCAAGTCCTTTCACAGCACCCCAAAGAATATCTTCCTGTCCTTTGCGATCTGGGAGAGAAGGGCTAGCCTTAGGCGCTGTCCATTCATTTCGATAGATCGGAAGAGTGGTAGGATCCACCAATGCCCAATAGGCTGGTTTCGCTTTCAATTTACGATCAAACAGCAACGGTGCATCTTTACGTCCTTTGACCGGATGATTGTCAAGCCATGTCCCATCATCGGCAAGTCCCCAGACTGTGACACTGTCCATTACGCCGCGTTTTCCCAAATCTTCAAACAGGTCGAACAGTTCACGATAACGATAAGCCTGTTGCAGCATTAATTCATCTGTGACAGGCATCTCCAGTTCGGAATTACTTGAATAGATCGAAACGTCCAGCTCTGTAACCTGTACATTCACACCAAGAGCGATCACTTTCTCAAAAGCCTCACGAATGAGCTTTACATCCGGTCCATACATCGACACATGCATCTGGAACCCAACCGCATCAATGGGTGTCCCTTTCGCCAGCAGTTTCTCTACAAGCTTCACCATATCGTTCAGCTTGCTTGCACTGCCCTCCAGTCCATAGTCATTAATTACCAATACTGCATCAGGGTCAGCCTCGCGTGCATATCGGAAAGCCAGCTCAATGTAATCACTGTCATCTCCGTCGCCATCCACATCCCCAATAATATCTCTCCACTTGGAATTACTGGCCTCATTCCGCAAGCCGCCTCCGTCTGAGATGACTTCATTGACGACATCCCATGTATGAACCTTTCCTTTGTACCGGGTCACGATGGTCTGAATATGTGTTTTCATCCGAGCAAGCAACTGTTCCCGCGTGGCAGGTTTCGATGCATCGTTTGGATCTGTAAAGAACCATTCTGGCACCTGGCTATGCCATAACAACGTATGCCCTCTGACCTCCATGTCATTGGCTTCAGCAAAGTTCACCAGACGATCCGCTTCTGACCAGACAAACTGTCCTTCCTGAGGCTGCATCGCATCCATTTTCATAAAGTTTCCAGCTGTAATACTATTAAAATGTTTCGTCAACAGCTGGGAATGCGGATCATCCGAATCCAGTGCAGACTGGTCGATTGCCGCTCCCATTGCATAGTGTTGTCCCACAACATCCACTAGATTCGGAATGTTCGGCTCTATTTCAATTTTTTCGGCTTCCGTAATCAGAACATCATCCACGTAAAAAGTAATCGTATCAGCCGGCGTCACTTCCGCTGACGTCTTCCAAGGTGTCTCTGCATACATGCGGAATCCGGTGATGCCGCTATTTTCTCCAGGGATCACCACATCTGCCTCGATTTTTTTCCACTGTCCTTTGTTCAGAGTTGCAGAGGCAAACGTAGCATATTCTCGACTCGAAGCGTCGTTATTGTACTCTTTCTCCAGTGAACCGTTAATGACCTGACTGTCCGGTCCTTCATCATACATGGCCCAAAACGAAATATGAACCGTGCTGCCCTTCTGTACATGGTCTATTACTTCAATTAAGGGTCCATGGAACGTTTCGGTACGGGAAGAGGTTCTCAGGCTGCGTGTACTGTCGTGACCCACTTCCGTCACAATATCGAGCTTCTCACTCGCACGTGGACGCCATTGTCCCAACACACCATCTTCAAAATTAGCCTCGAACAGTACTTCATCATCGCCAGTCTTAACGTCCGCAGCCGCAGCACGTGTCCCTCCTGTTCCCACACTTGGGAACAAACTGAAGATCAATACAGCCGACAAGCACAAGCTCCACCATTTTCTCAAATGCATCCGATCTCCTCCTTGGTTGGTTGTTTGTGAAGAGTAACCTTTGTTCTGTCATGTGCCAGCCCGTTACAAGATCGTTGTGCAGGATTGGATAGACATTATTCAACAGAAAGTTGTAAGCACTTTCATTATACGATTGCCAGCAGACTTTGTTTACCCGTTAAACTATAGGACTTGCACTAAAATATTTATAAAGATATTTAGGGAGCTTCTGCTTAAATAACATGTAATATCCACTCACAATGACAGAAGAGGATTCCCTATTTCATAAACCATATGTTTCCAAATAAGATATAGAACGACAAAAAGCACAGCTTATTAGCTGTGCTCCGTGTTAACGTCATTACAAATTTACGCTTTTAAAGGTGCTGTCGTCTGACGGATCACCAGATTGGAAGGTTCCGTAACGACGGGAGGAGAATAAGCCGGATTCTCGATCATGGCAATCAGATATTCGATGGACTTAATGCCAATGGAATAGATATTCTGATTCACCGTGGTCAGTCCGGGTTTGAATACCTCAGCATAATACGTGTTATCGAACCCGACAACCGAGATATCTTCTGGTACACTCAGTCCATGCTTTTCAATTTCATGAATCGCACCAAAAGCAGACATGTCTGATGCACAGACAATTCCCGTTGGTTGATCCTGAAGTGCCAGCAATCTCCGGGCAGCCTTGCTTCCCCCGTCGAATGAGTAATCGCAGACTTCCAGATATACCGTAGAATACGGGATGCCGCATTCTCGCAGCCCTTCCCGATATCCTTCCAATCGCAGATTAGCTACGGCAGGTCCTAACGTCCCTGAAATATAGGCAATCTTGCGGTGCCCAAGCTCATGCAGATGTTTGACACCCATCGAGATCCCGTTTGCGTTATCCGTAGTAATGTAACCGGCACGCTTGCCCAACATATCCGTATCGATAAACATCGTTGGAATCTCTGCATCCACCAGTTCCTGAATACTCGCGTTTTCTCTGCCTTCCCCGAATACCACAACACCATCGACATTACGACTGCGGCAATGTTTGATAAACGAGTACGCCGGATCATCGAATCGAGTAGACAACCGGACAAGATCATATCCACTGTTCTCCAGCGCTGTCTTGATCCCTTCCAGCAACTCCGACACAAAAGGGTTCGTAAACGGAACCGTTAACAGTACTCCCACCGTCCATGAACGGCGTTTGACAAGTCCACGTGCGACCACATTGGGTTGATATTTCAATAATTCGATGGCTATATTGACTTTTTTGCGTGTTTTTTCACTTACATCAGGATAATCGTTTATCACTTTGGAAACGGTTGCAACAGATACTCCCGCTTCCTTGGCTACATCATGGATAGAAGCCATCTGATCACCTCAACCTCTTTCAAATCCCCTGTCTCCGGCTGCATTTTCTATAACATCGGCAGGTTTGTCTACCCATTATAGCTTAAAACAGCCTGAAACGGTATGGAAGGTTCCTAATGCTTTTAAGCTCTATTCCTGCTGTTCCAGATTCTTCAAATCCAGAGACAGTTTCTCCATTGTTGTTGCAAATACAGCGAGTTCAGCCGAGCGTGAAGCTTGGCTCCGTGCTCCGCGAGACGTATGATCCGACTCCTGCTGCACACTGCTTAGTTTCTTCATGATCTGCTCCAGATTAGACTGAATTTTCCCCTGGGCATCCCGAGAACTGGCTGCAAGCTTGCGCACCTCACTGGCAACTACTTCGAAGCCACGTCCGAACTCTCCTGCATGAGCAGCTTCAATTGCTGCATTTAGGCCGACAAGATGACTCTGATCCGATATCTCGCGAATGAGTTCACCCATTTTTCCGATCTGCTGGATCTCCCCTGTCAATTCCGTGAGCAGAACTTGAGCCTGATCCTGAGAAGCCGCTGTTTCTTTGGCTACACTCGATATAGCCATTGCACTTTCATTTAATTCACTAATCATGCCTGTAAGCTCTTGGGTAATCTGCGTAATCGCCTGCAATGTATGTTGTTGGTCATCGGCAAGCTGATGTAACTTTTCTTTTTCTTTCTTCTCATAGGCTTCAAGGACAAGCTGTGAATCCAGATTGAACATTTTGCTGAGCGCTTGAATGACAAGATGCCAGGAATCAGGGATAACCTGCTGGAATATGCTCGTTGCAATATCTAGGTAGACCATATAGGTACCCAGATAATAATCTTCAGACAGACCAATCCGTGAATGTACAAGTCCAATCGCAATCCGTTGCTCAATATATGCGTCGTCCACGATTCCATCCGTCATCGATAACCAGTACATCTTCTGTGTCTCTTTTAAACGTTCAATGGAAGAGAATCTTGCGATCAGATCTACCAGATCAGGATAATTCCCCACATGATTGTAGAAATGGTCCACCACTTCATTAACGACTTTTTTAAAAACAGGCCGATGTTCAGCAAGCAATGTTAGATCCCCTGCGGTTAATCCCATGTAATCAAGTTGCTTCTGTCTTGTTGCGGAAATACTGCTCATATCTGGTTCAGTCAGCTCCTTAATAAACACTAAATTACTTTAAATTGTAAATATATGTATTGATTATAGACTAAAATACCTAAATATGCATATACCATTAGAACTAATTTTCTTAAAAATTAACCTTATTTGTCAGCTTTTAGATTAATATGACCTTCATAGAATTAAAAAGGCTCTGACTCTGCTGTGAAGGAGCCTCACAGCAGACATCAGAAGCCTGATCCGGAATGGTTCGTTGCCGACTAGCGATTAAGCAGACTGCCCACATAACGTAACAGTTCATTGGCACTGGCTGCGGTGTATCCATGTTCCTCAATTAAGCGTTTAATGACTTCATTCATACGTTTCAATTGTGTTGCATCTGGTGTTTTGGTTGAGGTTGTGATCTTGACGATGTCTTTCAGATCGGTGAACAACTTCTTCTCAATCGCTTCACGCAAACGGTCATGGCTGCTGTATTCGAACTTGCGCTCCTTGCGGGAGTATGCCGAGATTCGGATCAGAATCTCTTCTCTGAACGCTTTCTTTGCATTCTCGGAGATCCCGATCTGTTCCTCAATGGATCGCATCAGACGCTCATCCGGGTCCATCTCTTCATCCGTGAGCGGGTCACGAATCTTGGACCAGTTGCAGAATGCTTCAATGTTATCGAGGTAATTCTCGAATAACGTTCTTGCGGATTCCTCGAATGAGTACACAAATGCTTTCTGCACTTCCTTCTTGGCCAGTTCATCATACTCCTTGCGTGCAAGAGCGATAAAGTTCAGATAACGCTCCCGCTCTTCCTTCGTGATCGAGGCATGTTGGTCCAGACCATCCTTGATCGCCCGCAGAATGTCCAGCGCGTTAATGCACTGAAGATTTTGCTTGATCAAAGCACTGGAGATCCGGTTAATGACATACCGTGGATCAATGCCGGACATCCCTTCATCCAAATACTCATTTTGCATCTCGCGCAGATCGGCTTCTTTGTATCCTTCCACTTCTTCACCATCATACATGCGCATCTTTTTAACGAGATCCATGCCTTGTTTCTTCGTTTCCTTCAAGCGGGTAAGTATGGAAAAAATGGCTGCAGTCCGCAGTGCATGCGGTGCAATATGAACATGCTTCATGTCACTTTGCTGAATAAGCTTGGCATAGATTTTCTCTTCCTCGGATACCTTCAAGTTGTACGGAATCGGCATGACAATCATCCGGGATTGCAGTGCCTCATTCTTCTTGTTGGAGATAAAAGACTTATACTCCGATTCATTCGTATGCGCCACAATCATTTCATCCGCACTGATTAAGGCGAAGCGTCCTGCTTTGAAGTTACCTTCCTGCGTGAGCGACAGGAGGTTCCACAGGAATTTCTCATCACATTTCAACATCTCCTGGAACTCCATCAACCCACGGTTCGCCTTGTTCAACTCCCCATCAAAACGATAGGCACGTGGATCGGATTCAGAACCAAACTCGGTAATGGTGGAGAAGTCGATACTGCCGGTCAGATCGGCAATATCCTGCGATTTCGGATCGGATGGACTGAACGTTCCTATTCCCACGCGGTTATCTTCGGAAACAATGACCCGTTCCACCGGCACCTTGCTGATATCACCGCCATATTCGGTACGGAGTCTCATTTGGCAAGATGGGCAAAGGTTACCCTCAATACGGACACCAATTTCCTTTTCCACTTCAGGACGAAGCTCCAGTGGAATCAGATGTAGTGGCTCCTCATGCATCGGGCATCCATCAATGGCGTATATGGCACCTTTCTCTGTCCGAGAGAACTGTTCAAGCCCCCGTTTCAGCAGCGTCACCAGCGTCGATTTCCCTCCGCTTACAGGGCCCATCAGGAGCAAGATCCTTTTCCGTACATCCAGACGACGTGCTGCTGAGTGGAAGTATTCTTCGACCAACTTTTCAATGGATCGATCCAATCCAAAGATCTCCTGCTCAAAAAACTTGTACCGCTTATGCCCACCAACTTCTTCCACGCCAAACGATTCAATCATTTCATACACTCTGGCGTGAGCCGTCATTGCCGGAGTCGGGTCCTCTCTCAGCAGTTCAATATAATCTTCAAATGTTCCGTTCCATGTCAAACGGTCACTCTCTGCCCGATGTTCCGCAACGCGTTCAAAAATATTCATGCTTGGTACCTCCCATGGCTCCTTTAGTGTGATTGTCAACCATTCCGAATGGTATGAAGAAATCAATAGAATCGCGGCTCCTGCTTGAATACCAATCTTACGGTCCTGTGTAGTCCCGCCACCCTCTGTCCAAACGTCTTGTTTTGTTGTGAAAAGTGTATTACATACCTATGCGGCAATTCGGATAAGTTGACCTCTTTTTTTCAATCCAAGGTTTCGAATTTTGGCTTTCCCCTGTTCTATCAGACATCTTGTGCCTTCAGAAAAAAAAGAACGAATATGATATAATGAGGGTTCTAAATTCAGGAAACCGGACAACGTATGGCCAGAGACAGGCCACTTCAGGAAAGGAGCACGGACGATGGCAGTGAAATACGAAACCGAATTATATTCGCCTGTGAAGGCTTTCTTCGAGCAGCGTGGCTTCGACGTCAAGGCGGAAGTCAGACATTGTGACCTCGTAGGGGTCAGATCGGATCAGGACGAACCACTGATTGTGGAGATGAAAAAAACATTCAACCTCTCCCTGTTGTTGCAGGGCATGCAGCGCTTGAAGCTTAGTCCATTCGTGTATCTGGCCGTCGAGCGCAATCGCAGCAAACGCGGAGCTGTGAACCAACGCTGGAGTGAACTGACTGCACTATGCAGGCAACTTGGTTTGGGGCTGCTGACTGTCACATTTTACAAAACCAAATCACCCCTGATTGACGTACTGTGCGAACCATCCGCCCTGACACCCCCTACTAGCCGCAATCAAGTTGCTCGCAAAAGCGGTGTTCGGCGGAAACGATTGCTCAAGGAATTCGACGAACGCAGCGGAGACTACAATACGGGAGGCAGCACACGAAGACAGCTGGTCACGGCATATCGTGAGAAGGCCTTACGCGTCGCATCCGCTCTACGAACGAACGGAGAAGCCTCTCCCGCCAACCTTGCCAGACAGACAGGCGTAGGTTCTGCAGCGGCGATTCTGCAAAAGAATTATTATGGCTGGTTTGAACGCCTCTCTCGTGGAAAGTATATTCTGACGATTAAGGGAGTACAGGCGTTAACCGAGCATACACACATGCTTGAGGATAATGATATGATCGAACGAACCATTAATGAACTTGATGTAACGTATTCCGTATCTGGTGAAAATAAGGACGACCTTTCACACATTGCTGAAGCAGCGGAGTTGTACTTGAAAAATACAGGCCATATCTGATCCGGAATCATCCGAAGTGACGGATGCGAAAAAATGAGAATGCAAAAACACCTGTAATCTCCACTGGAGACTACAGGTGTTTTTTGTGTGTTCTATAGATGATTGCTATTAGAAGCTTGCAGCTACTTCGGAAGCCAATTTCAGACCAGCAGTAACGATTTCTTCAGCACGATCTGCAGCAGCGTTATGTCCTTCAACGATAACCAGCTCAGGGTTTTGGATACCCCAGAAAGCCAATACGTTAGTTACATATTTAACAGACATTTCAACAGAAGCCATTGGCTCTACGGAATAAACGCCACCACGTGCGTTCAGCAATGCCACTTTTTTGTCGCCTACGAGACCTACAGGGCCTTCAGCTGTGTATTTAAACATTTTACCAGCTTGGCTCAGGTAGGAAATGTAGTTCACCAGTGGAGCAGGAACAGTGAAGTTCCAGAGCGGGAATGCAAATACCACTTTATCAGCTGCAAGGAATTGATCTTGCAATTGTGCAGCCAATGCTGCAGCTTTTTGCTCTTCTGCAGTAGCTTCAATGCCATTTGCTGCTTTGTAGCCACCCATAATTACAGTGTTGCCGTAGTAAGGAATATCTGTATTGTAGAGATCCAACTCAGTAACTGTGTCACCTGGGTGGGACTCTTTGTATGCGCTCAAGAATGCATCGTACAATTTAACGCTGACTGCTTGATCTGCAGGACGGTCATTTGCTTTTACGAATAAAATATTAGACATGTTGAATTTTCCCCCGTTAGATAAAATATATGAGTGTTTTTTCTGAACTCACCACAATTGCAGCTTATATAAAGAAACCAACAACTCATTAATTCATATTATATATAAAAATGTTAGTGGATGCAATAACGTAATCACTATGTTCATAAACTCATTTGAATTTTGCTACAATCTATTTTGATCCGACTCAGCTGCGAGCCGTAAATTCGGATATGGATTCACTGATCAGGTTCATGCCGAGCAGCAATTCATCCCTGCCCGGATGGCTAAAGTTCAATCGAATGTAGCGTTGATCCTGTACACCTGTGGAGCATAGCGATCCAGGAAGAAAAGATACACCTTTGGGCAGAGCAGCCTTAAGCAGAGCGCCACTATCCAATCCTTCCGGCAACTGTACCCACAGATACATTCCACCCTCAGGGATGTTGTACTGACACCCTTTCCAGCCCGGTCTCTTCAACAGTTCAAGCATCAGTTTGAGTCTTGTTTTATACTCCCGATTCAACATCGATAGGTGATCACTCCAACGAAAAGGGGAATGGGCAAGCAACTGATACAACAGCCGCTGATTCATCGGACTGGACTGACCATCTGCAATCCGTTTAACTGAGGCCATAGCCTGAATTAACACGGGATGTCCAGCGGCCCATCCGGTTCGAAGAGCGGGCGCTACCGTTTTGCTGAACGAACCAATGTAGAGAACATGTCCACCCTGATCTGCAGTATCCAGTGCAAAGAGTGAAGGATATTTACGATAGAATTCCGTTGGCTCAAGGCCATCGAAATGGAGCTCTCCGTAAGAATCATCTTCCACAAGCAGTACACCATAACGCGAACATAGCTCAAGGACAGCCTCCCGCCGCTCCATACTCCACAAAGCACCGGTCGGATTCGAGAAACTGGGTGCAGCAAAAAGCAGCTTCGGTCTCACCTGCTGCATGTGATGCTCCAAAAGGTCAGGCAGTATCCCGTCCCGATCACCCATCACGGGCACGATCTTGGCTCCTTGCATTTCCAGAACCTCAAGACAGCCTGGAGATGTAGGATGTTCAACCAGTACGGAGTCCCCTGGCTCAAGCAATAGACGCATCACCAGATCGATGGCCTGCTGGGTACCAGTGGTCAACAGAATTTGCTCGGGTACCGTTCGTATGCCTTTGCGTGCATTCCAGTCTTTGTTCAGCCACTCTCTTAAGGGTGTGTAGCCTGCAGGCTCTCCATATTGCAATGCAGAAGGGCCTGAACTAAAGACAGACACCGCTGCTTCTTCCAGCAATTTGAAAGGAAACAACTCCTCCGCAGGCAATTCCTCTGCCAGAGAAATGAAATAATCCCTGCCAGACATCTCACGTATATCCCTCAGCGGTGATGACAACAGCCTGTTGGTACGGGAAGCAAAGAAATATTTCATCGATCCGATCCCCTTTCATCCCTATCGAAACTGAACTCGCAGTCCGCAGCCCTACAACCTATTCCTGCTTGCCATCGAATATGACCGGATGCACACCTGACCTGTTGTGATGTTAGAAGAACATACCTGGTTCGTCAGGATCCCGTCTTCGTTTGTCTTGCATGCAAGGCATAACGTTCAATGGCCTGTGCTCTACTGTTTACTTCCAGCTTCACGTATATTTTACGCAGATAATTATCAATGGAACGTCTGCTAACGTTGATCTCATTCGCTATTTTATCATAGGTTACACCCTGAACAATTCTTTCCATGATAAAAGTTTCGGTTTCTGTTAATTCAATTACACGTGCTTCTGTCGGAGACTCCACGGGTTGCGCCCACTCCGCACTGTTTAACCACGACAATGGAATGGATACATGGCCCTCACGTAACCCAGAGATCAGATGAATCAGCTGGCTAGGGGAAGCCTGTTTGGATAACATGCCGCTTGCACCAAGACTCATCAGATGACGAAACAGCTTCACATTGTCTTCATCCGTCAAAATGATGATGTGACTGTGAGCCGACAGATTCTTCATCTGGGCAATATATTGATCTGCCTGGCCCTCCGGAAGACGATAATCCATCAGAATCAGATCAGGCTGGTGAATATTCACCAGATCGAGCCCTTCTGTTCCGGTCGAAGTCATACCACGTACCGTCAGATCTTGCTGCTCTTCCAAAATCAATTTTGTACCGAGCATGCTGGTGGGGTGGATATCTACGATGACCACCTGCCATACTTTTTTCATTGTTGTTCCCCCTGTTATGTATTGGACAAATAACTTCTAGCTTCTGTCATGATGATTCCATCGTCTATGCGACAGTCCGAGTATAGAAGAAGCATAGGTCGGATTATGTCGAAAAACAGAAAAACACAGGATGCAGCCGATAAAAAAGCTCTATTCTCACTGTATTTTGTTATAAAAACACCATGACGTTCATCTTCCCATACCCGAAAAGGTCAAAATATAGTATAAATTTCCTGCATTTCTATCTAAAAAAGTCGAAAAACCTGCCCAAAGTTCCTACTTATTGCATCTATAAGAAATTGTATCCTAGGACTTCCTTCCGATGCAATCTCTTTTTACTCTATTAAGTAAAGAATTTCATTTTTGCGTAATCAATAGGGGCATGATAGAATGAGGACTGGAAAATTTTTTGTACCTATAAATGACCAGGAGTGATGATATGAAACCATCTGCCCCGCCCTCTGACATCCATCACACCCGGAGCGCCAAAGGCAAGGCCGGATCTTCAATCAAGCTGTTTCTGGTAATGTGGATTGTTCTCATTGCACTAGGAGTCGTTGGAACATACTATTATAGTAACCATCTCCAGCAACAGATGATTAACCAGCTTCAAGCACATAATCAGCAGCAGATTGCAGCACTAAAAACCGACTACGAAAAGCAGCTAACAACGATATCGAAGGAAGTCGCGGACCTGCAAGGACAGGTGCAATCCTTCAATGAATTGCTGACTTTTACCAAGGATAATGCAAGTGACAAAACAGATAACAGCAACAAACTGTATACCCAGCTGAGCGAAGTCAAAAAACAACTGGAGACTCTCCAGAAAAAGATGGACCTGCTCAAATGATTACACCCGTCAAACAGGTTAATCGTTTTTTTATGCTTGCACTCGCTCCTTTTGTTGGATTGATATTATGTCTGCTGCTGCTTCGTCCTCCGCTTGAACCCGGAGGTTTGATTCCTGCCGAACTGTCAGAGGATACAATTACACCCCGGACCCAAGCAATTAGCCAAGAGCTTGCGGGGGCAAAAGACGCTGCTGTCCAGACTTCTTCTTCTATTAAAAGAACGACACAGCTCTATAATAAAACAACGAGTACGATGTCTACACTTGTGCAGAAGGCTACTGCTCAGGCGGATCGCCCAGAAGCCATTTATAACAAGCGAATCTCAGCCAAGCTGGGCGTTCCATTTGAACGGGTAGACAGTGATCGGCTGACAATTGAAATGTACCGAGTGAATCCTGGCAGCTATAAGGGCTATGCCATGAAGATCAAACTAAAAGATCCTACGGCCATGCAAATGGCTCTGGATAGCGAATCTGGACGGTCTGAGACGACCATGCAAGCTGTGAAGCGTAACGGTGCAATTGCCGGGATCAACGCAGGCGGATTTGCTGACAGTGGCGGCAAACGTTATCCACTTAGCACAACCGTTATGGACGGAAAATACGTAAACGGGTTTCAAGCCAGTTTCAAAGATCTGTTCTTTGTAGGACTTAACGATGCCGGCAAGCTGGTCGGAGGCAAGTTCTTCGACAAAAACTCCCTTGATCGCCTGCAACCGCAATTTGGGGCTACGTTTGTACCGGTGCTGCTACAGAATGGACACAAAACCGCGATTCCGGACAAGTGGAAGGTATCACCCAAACGAGCACCACGTACGGTCATCGGCAATTATAAGGACGACCAGTTATTGATCATTGTGGTCGATGGATATAATGAAGGCGGAAGTTCCGGTGCTACCCTTGAAGAGTTGCAAGGACGGATGTACAAGCTTGGGGTCATCGATGCGTATAATCTGGATGGCGGTGGATCTTCCTCGCTTATTCTGAATAATCGGGTTGTGAATAACCCTTCGGATGGCAGCCTCAGACCGGTGCCTACTCACTTTTTATTTTACAAATAATAGAACGAAGCATTTCTTTTCTACCTATAATGGTTATAATAGAAGAAAATGAGCTTGTGCAGGAGGTGCGAAGGGTATGTCATTTTCACTGACATTCTGGATTATTGCAATCGTTTTGACTCTCTTCATTACAGGCATTCTCACTTCATCCTACAACAATGACAAGACAAAAGGCTTGTAAAGGCCAAGCCTCTCTCCGGAGAGGCTTTTTTTAATGCTTTATCCTTGAAATAGCAAGAGACAAGGCTTAAAAGAATGCTTCAATTCTTCTAAGCCTTGTCTCTTGCTGTACCGGTTGATATATCAATCCTGTCACGAGACGCAAACTCGGGATCAATAGCTAACCGCCCGGTCATTCCGCATTGGTATCACAGAATCAGACTGATTGGGTCCACTCACCGACCCACCCTCAACCAGTGTCACGTAAATCCGTTCATGGTCGACGGGTTCTCCAGCAATAATCTTGATTAATTGTTCAGCAGCGAGTGATCCCCACTTGCGTTTGGAATAATCAATGCTTGCCAATCTCGGCTGTACGTATTTGCTCAGTTCAATATTGTCGAATCCGATGACATCAATCTCCTGACCAACACCAAGTACACTTTCTGCCAGACGATCACACAGGCCAATAGCCATCTCATCATTGAGGCAGAATACAGCTGCAGGTCCATCATATACCTGTACAATCTGATCAGCGGCTCGTTCTCCACCACTCTTCTCAAAATCCCCCGTGATCTCAATCCATTCCACATCAGCTTCCCGTTCCGCGACCTGTCTTACAGCCTTCAACCGCTGCACAGAGTCAAACGAACCTTCCGGTCCTGTCACCACATAGATCTTCTTATGTCCCTGTTCAATCAAATGCTCCATGGCAAGTGTCGCCCCGGCTTTGTTATCCAGCAGAACCTGATTAATGTTGGGATGATCCATCTCCCGATCCAGTACAACGATTTTGTGCCCTCGATCGGCATACTGCATCAGTTCCTCACTTGCAAACGTATGATCCAGAATGATCGCACCATCAATCATCCGTTCCGGAAGCATGCGATGGGATTGTTTACCGCTGCACACGATCAGGTCATAACCTTGAGCATTACATACGGCTTTCATGCCACTCAGCAAGTCCCCATATACATCTCCGCTAAAATCGGTCAAGAATACACCCAGAATTTTGGATTCCCTCTTCTTCAGTGTTCTTGCAGCAGCATTTGGAACATAGTTCAACTCTTTGGCAATGGCCAAAATTTTGGAACTCGTCTCATCGGTTACTTTGTTGCTGCCATTCAGCGCATATGACACGGTGGAGATAGAAACTCCCGCCTTTTTGGCGATATCCTTGATACTGACCACATTCTTCGCTCCCCTGTTATGTTTATCAGGCCTTCCGTAGCGAAAGGCCTGACACATTACTCTTTCCATCCATCGGATTACACGAGTCGGAATGATTTCTTTTGGGTATCCCTGCTGTTCGGACCAACAAGAATATGGAATTCGCCTCGATCACTGCGATGACTTAAGTCGGAATGGTGATAACGAAGCTGTTCTTCATTTAATGTAAACGTGGCTGTACCACTCTCGCCTGGCGCAAGTGCAAGTTTCACATATCCTTTCAACTCACGCATAGGACGAACCACCTCCCCCGTTACATCACGAACATACAACTGAACAGTCTCCACTCCTGCGCGCTCACCTGTGTTCGTTACACGTACCTGGATACTCAAAGACTCATTAACAGTCAACTCGTTACTTGAGACTTCAAGATCACCATAAGCGAATGAAGTGTACGAGAGACCATAACCGAATGGAAGCAAAGGTTCATTGGGGCTGTCAATGTATTTGGATACATAACGTTCTTCCGTCTTCTCCGGGTTCAGTGGACGGCCTGTATTGAAATGGTTGTAATAGACCGGAATCTGACCTACGGATTGCGGGAAGGACATGGTCAGACGTGCAGATGGATTCACTACACCTGTCAGAACATCTGCAATCGCAGCTCCGCCTTCACTACCCGGGAACCAGGCTTCAAGAACAGCATCCGATTCATCGATTACACCATGCAGATCCAATGGACGGCCATTGAAAATAACGGTGGCAATAGGTTTCCCTGCTGTTTTGAGCTGTTTAACCAATTCCAATTGGGCCGCTGGCAAAAGAATATCCGTACGTGAGCCACCTTCTCCGCTCATCTCGGAGTCTTCACCCAGAGCGAGAACAATTAAATCTGCTTTGCTTGCCACTTCCAGAGCTTCAGCAATCTGCTCAGCTGTAATGGTATGAACATCACTGCCTTGGGCAAATTGAACTTTCCCACCCGTCAGACGCTCTTGCAGAGCTGTTCCCAGCTTGACTGCATCTTCCTTAACTCCTTCACAGGACCACCAACCCAGAATGTCTGGACTCTGTGCAAAAGGACCAATAAGGGCTACATTAGCTTCCGGCTGAAGCGGAAGAACGTCGCCATCATTTTTCAACAGAACAGCTGATTTCGTTGCCAGTTCATACGATACCTGACGGTGCTCTTTGGAGAACACAATCTCGCGCTCACGTTCCGGATCAGCTGCACGCAGTGGGTTGTCGAACAATCCCAGCTTTTCTTTCAGTTGCAAAATTCGCAGAACGGCTTCATCAATGAGCTCCTCTTCCACTTCACCGCTCTCAATCAGCTCAGGCAGATGATGCACATAACAAGGTGTCATCATCTCCATATCCACCCCTGCGCGAATGGCACGATATGCCGCTTCACGGTCATCTTCCGCAGCGCCATGGGCAATCATCTCGCGAATGGAAGCCCAATCCGAGATCAGTACGCCATCAAAGCCCCACTCGTCACGCAATATACCGCGCATCAGCTTTTCGTTGCCGCTCGCCGGAATACCGTCGACTGTATTGAACGAAGTCATGACCATTTCCACACCCGCATCCAATGCTGCTTTGTACGCTGGCAAATAGTACTCACGCAGGTTACGCTCGGACATATCCACCGTATTGTAATCCCGACCACCCTCAGCCGCTCCATAAGCTGCAAAATGTTTAACACAAGCTGCAAGACGCTCCGGCTCATCTTTCAAGCTATCTCCTTGATACCCACGTACGAACGCAGCCGCAAACAAACTGTTCAGATAAGGATCTTCTCCTGTCGTCTCCATGACACGGCCCCAGCGCGGGTCACGAACCAGATCCACCATTGGTGCAAAGGTTACATGCAAACCGGATACAGCCGATTCACGTGCTGCAATTTCAGCGCTTTTCTCAGCGAGTTCGGTATCCCATGAGCAACCAATCGCCAGCGGAATCGGGAAAATGGTTTTAAATCCATGTACAACGTCAGCCATGAACAAGAGTGGAATGCCCAGACGACTTTTCTTCAAATAAGCTTGCTGTACATCAATGATGGCCTGTGCACCGGACAACCCCAGAATGGAGCCACTGGCATCCACGGACTGCTCCGTGATTCCCATCTCTTCCATCGGTCCTGTGATCTGACCTTCAACATTCGTTCCTTCATAAAAGTTGGCGGTCAACTGAAGAAGCTGTGCTGTTTTTTCCTCCAATGTCATCTGTTTCACCAGGTCTAGCAACTGCTCGTTATTCATTAATAACATCCTCCACTACATGTTGTTGAAATAAAGAACCCGGCTGCGTTCGGGGAGAGACCGCGCACCGGGTTCAAAATTAATTACTGAACGATTACTAGAATTTCTCGTTTAGCTCATCCAGATAAGGTTGAACCAGGGACATTTTACTGTTCACCCATTCTTTCCAGTTCGCCTCCAGATCTCCGCTTTTCAGGATCAGGTTGGCATATTCGTTCTGGTAATCGAATGAAGCTTGACTCTTAGCTTTGGAATCGTACAGGTTGACATCCCAATCATATGCTGCAAGTGATTTGCCTTCTGTACCGAGTTTTGCTTTTTCTTCGAACAATTTCACGGCTCTATCACGGTAATCTTTTTTGATTGCAGGGTTTACAACACTGAAGTCGTCACCGAGCAGGTACAGACCTTCGAAACGTGCTGGATATTTGTCTTCCAATACTGTTCCTTCTGGCAACAAGCTAACCAGTTCCTGGTTCTCATCGTATTTCCAATCTGTTCCTTCAAAGCCCATGTTGATGAGCAACTGTCCTTCTTTTGTTGCGGAGTAATCGATCAGATCCATGATCCGTTCGAATTTCTCATCGCTGATTTCAGGGTTGAAGATCAGTGCGGACCAGAAGTTTGCTTGCTCCAAGTTACGGTATTTTCCGTCGTCTCCAAGAACAATTGCTGTGTGGACCAAATCATCACTGCTCACACCCAGATTTTTCTTCATATCCGAGTCCAGACCTTGTCTGTACGAAGCCAGTCCGCCCAGACTTGTAACTGCAGCTGTACCTGTTACTTTGAAGTTATTTTGACCTTCATTGTTTTTCCAAGTGTAGAACTCAGGGTTAAGCAGTCCATCTTTATATGCTTTTTGCATCAATTTCAGACCTGTAAGTGTCTCAGGATCCGAAGGCCCCCAGTGGAACTGGCCATCTTCACCTTTGTAGAATGGAGAGTCAGTCATGGCATGCACACTGTTCGGCATAATCATGTTTGTCATGGCATCTGCCGCATTGTAGGACAGAGGTACAAGTTTGTTACCCACTTTGCCTGGATCTTTTTCTTTCACTAGCGCAGCATATTCGTTCAATTCGGTTGTTGTATAAGCATCTTTCAGTTCAAAACCAACCGCTTCAGCCCAGTCTTTACGAAGCGCAATGACACCAATTTGGTTCGTCAGTGGGTCAGCTGGTTTGTTCTCGAAGTAGATTGGTCTAGGCAGGACATATGTTCCACCCGTCAATTCTTCCAACTTGTCTCCAAGACCCGTCAAATTGTAAGCTGCCGCCACGTTAGGCCAACGTTCCTTCCAGTCATCCGGGAATTTGTAGAACAAACCTTGTTCAATGCTGTTAATGGCATCGCCATGTACGTAGTTCCATACCGCTACATCCGGCAAGTCACCAGAGTTAATCCACAGACGAAGCTTCTCGCCCCATGAATCCCAATCGATATAGTTGTAGTCCCATGTTAAATTAAATTTGTCTGTCCAGAACTTGTGGAAGTCATTATCCAGGTTCCCGTTTTTGATTTCTGTCAGGTTAGCTACAGAGATGGTCAGGTTGTCTTTGTAATTTCCCTCTGCATCTTTTTCGTTACCACCTGAAGCTCCTTGGCTGGAACAAGCGGTCACCATCAGCATAACTACACTAAGCGTGATGGCAAAGAGAGCTCTTACTGACAACTTTTTGTTCGTTTTCATGTTTTACCCCCATGTTTTTTAGTAGAATTTTATTGCAAAATCCTATACGTATATCAGGTCTTGATTGCCCCTGTTAATACCCCTTTGGCAAAGTGTTTTTGCAGCATTGGGAAGAAACACATAATTGGTACCATGGTGACAAATACGGCTGCCATCTTCATGCCCATTGAGAAGTTGCTTGCCTGGGCTGCATCCACACTGGATGCATTGGATGCATTCGTCTGAGATGTCACGATAATGTTTCTGAGTACATTCTGGAGCGGTAACTGATCCGCTTTTCGAAGGAATATCATCGCATCATACCAACTGTTCCAGTAAGCCACACCGTAGAACAACGTGATTGTAGCCATAATTGGTGTAGCCAGCGGAAGAACAACAGAGAACAAAATTCTCCACTCTCCGGCTCCATCCAGTCTCGCCGATTCCATGAGTGATTCAGGCAAGGTGTAGAAGTAGTTCATCATCAGAATCATGTTAAAAGCACTGAAGCTTCCCGCCAGGATAACGGACCACAGCGTACCTGTAAGATGAAGTGATTTCATGATCAGGTACAGTGGTACGATACCACCATTAAAGATCATGGTGAACAGTACCAGGAAAAAGAGAAATTTCTTAAACGGAAATTTGTTACGACTAAGGCCATATGCCATGCTTGTTGTCAGGAACAAGCTGAGTGGCAAGCCAATGACTAGCAATATAATTGTATTTTTGTACCCCGACAGAATCGTTCCGTCAGCGAACAATGCCTTGTAGGAATCCAATGTCCATTCTTTAGGGAACATCAAAAATGGATTGTCAGCATATTCTTTTTGTGTTGCAAACGAGATCATGATGACATTCCAGAACGGAATCAGGATCATCAGGGCAAGCACTAGTAATACGGCAAAAATAATGTAATCGAGAAGTGTCATTTTTTCTGTACCAATTCTCGGTTTTTTGTTAGCTTTCTTGCTCATCTCATTTTTCCTCCTCTCTTATCGGAACAAACCGTCTCCGCCAAGCCACTTGGCAAATCTGTCAGCAAGAAGCAGCAAGGCCATATTCACCAGGGAACGGAACAAGCTGACCGCTGTCGAGAATGAGAAATCGGTTGATGACTGGAACGTAATCCGATAGATATATACATCGAGTACTTCCGATACATTTTTGGTAGCGGCATTTGCCAAGTTGAAGATCTGGTCAAACCCGGAAGACATCAATCCACCAACCGACAGAATAAACATGATTGTGATGGTTGGAAGGATGTTCGGTAAAGTAATTTTGAACATCTGTTGCATACGGGAAGCCCCGTCAATCTGTGCTGATTCATACTGATCCTGATCAATACCGGAAATGGCAGCTAGGAATATAATCGCGCCCCATCCACTTGATTTCCAAATATCAGTCAACAGCAACATTGGTACAAAGTTGGATTCAGACCCCAGGAAGTTAATCGTTGGCAATCCGAGTAATCCGAGCGCGCTGTTTACCAGTCCGTCATATGCCAGCACATTGATGACTACCCCGGATACGATGATCCAGGACAGGAAGTGCGGGAACGTAAGTACGGTTTGGAACCACTTTTTCCCTCTGCGCATCCGCAGTTCATTCAGCAACAACGCCAGAATAATCGGGAACGGGAATTGGATAATCAGCTTTAGAATATTGATGTACAGCGTACGCCATACTGCGTCGATAAAGGTTGGATCACGGAAAACATATTTGAAGTTCTCGAATCCGCTCCATGGACTTCCCCAGATTCCCAGATTAGCCTTGTAATCTTTGAACGCCAGAGACAGGCCGCCCATTGGCATGTAGGCAAACAGGATTAGCCAGACAAGCCCCGGAATAAGCAGGGTGTATGTCATTCGGTGCTTCCAGATTTCAGTCCAGAGCGAATTGCCCTTCACGTTTCCCTTCAGCTTTTTGCTAGGTCCTTCGGCTGCAGGTTTCACATTGCATCTCCTCACTCTACTATGGTCTTGTCGTTGTACAGAAAATCAAACATCGTTCTCAGGTGGTGCTCCCAAAATCTCCATTCATGAGCCCCCGGCGTCTCCACATACCGAAAATCAAAGGTAGTCCCCTGCATGTATTTCGCATAGTCGCGATTCATCTCTACGAAGGGGTCACTATCGCCACAGCAACTGAGGATATCCGGTAAAGGAACACCCTGTTCAAGCAGCTTGGCCGACAGCGCGTAAATATCCTGATCGGCTTTCACCTGTAAACGTTCTCCAAAAACCGCTTTCATTTCCTTGATCATGGTCGCTGGCATATGGGGATCACGAAGTCGTGTCTGGATATCCGTTACGCCGGATAGAGACACTACTTTGCGATATCGCTCTGGATAAGTTAGTCCACATTTCAGTGCACCATATCCACCCATGGATAAACCGGCGACGTATGTTTTCTCCGGATCAGGATTCAGATTGAGCAGACGCTTGCATATTTCAGGTAACTCCTGAGTGATGTAGTGGAAGTAATTCAGGCCGTATTCCATATCGGTGTAATAGCTTCGATTCGCTTCCGGCATAATGATAGTACAGCCATATTGCGCTGCATACATCTCAATTGTGGTTAACCGCTGCCAGGTACTCGCATTATCGCCTGCCCCGTGCAACAGATATAGTGTACCGCCTGAAGTCTCTCCGGAGTCACTGGACACAACATGTATGCTGGTATTCATGCATAAGGTTGGCGATCCGGTTTCGATCGTTATATGCGCCATAATGTAACCCCTCTCATCATCGCCTGCTGTCTTTACTCACTCGCTTCTCTGGCGTTGGATTGCAGGCTGTTGTAGATTCCCTTGTATTACGATGGGTTATCGAAACGATTTTCTCGAATCGTTTCAAAACATAGCCAACGTTGATCCACGTGGACTTCATTACAACACTTTTAATGTGGAAGCGATTTCTTCGAATCGTTTCGAATAAATCATAAGCCCGATGAGTAAATCCTGTCAATAACCTTTTTACAAATTTCGCGTTATTTTCTCGAAAAAATGCTTTTTCAAGTCTAAATTTGCGCCCAAAGACACTATTATTGCGAAAAAATGAAATTTTAGTCAGTGCTATTACAACTCTAATTGACACCCAACCAGGTTTATACTAACATGGGTTCTGATTTTACACTCAAATTACGGAAACGTTTCACCAACCGATTTTACTCAGGTTTCACCTGATATTAGGGAGGTTAATATGTCTATACAACTCAAAGGCTTCGTTCAAACAATTACAGAACAACAATTGAACGTTTTCTCCATTCGCATATTACAAAAAGGGCATTTGCTTGCCCATTGGGACAGGGACGGGGATCAGCGACGGGTACAACATTCCATCAGTAAATCCTTCACCAGCATGGCCGTTGGTCTTGCGATTGAAGAAGGTCTGTTACATCTGGATGCTACACTTGGTGATTATTTCGCCTATAATGATATACCCATTGCACAGCACAATCTCCCCTCTCCGAAGGAACTAAAGTTACGCGATCTTCTCCGAATGTCTTCAGGCCATGACTCGCCGCCTCTTTGGGCTGATGAACGCGCTTCTTTGACCGAGAAGGACTGGGCAAAATATTACATGTCTCTGCCTCTGGACCGGATGCCTGGAGAACAATTTACATATAGCAGTGGTGATACCTTTATGATCTCGGCCATGCTGCAGGCTGCTACCGGCCAAACCGTGAAAGATTACCTGACTCCACGGTTATTTGAGCCGCTTGGCATTCATGATGTAGAGTGGGAAACCTCTCCACTCGGTGTAACGCTCGGCTGTGCTGGTCTATGGATAAGCAATGAGGAACTAAGTCGATTTGGACAGTTAATGCTGCAGGAGGGCCTCTGGGAAGGCACACAGCTTGTACCTGCGGATTGGATCAGACAGGCTACGTCCCGGCAGATCGAAACGACTGGAGGTGGTGATTGGGGAGAAGGATACGGATATCAGTTCTGGTTGTGTTCTCATGGCGCTTACCGCGCCGATGGAGCTTATGGTCAATTGTGTGTCGTCGTTCCCTCAAAGGAAGCTGTCATATGTATTAATAGTGAGGAAGAGAATATGCAAGGCATCCTGAATACCGTATGGAATGAGGTTTTACCTCTTTACAACTAGCGTTAGTCTACGTATTTTATCTTTTTATCATTTTGAGATTATGCTATCCGCTAGATATTAAAACAAAAAAACGCCATGGAGTCATAAAACCCCATGGCGTTACTTCTTACCCGTGCTGTGGAAGCTGAGTCATTTCATCTAAACATTGTGCGCATATGTAACGCTCTTTGAACTCGTTGACTTCCTCGATGGATCCGCAGAAAATACATTTTGGACGATATCTCTCCAAGATAATATGGTCCCCTTGTACTAAAATCTCTACAGGATCTCCCTCATTCATTTGATACCTTTTACGCAAAGATTTAGGCAATACGATCCTACCTAATTGGTCAACTTTGCGAACTACTCCAGCTGGCTTCATAGCTACGGCACACCTCTCCTATCTTACTCTAAATTTCTAGGTACATTTGTACTATGTTTATAGATTCGCCAAGATTTTGTCGAATCCTGCTGGAAATAAACATTTTTTGTACTTTTTTTTGAAAAATGTTTTTTTACCGAATTCTAGTCGGCATGAATAACCTGAATTTATCCCTCTAACCCCGGAAAATTGAGCTGGCGTAATGCTTCATACACAATAATGGCTGCCGAATTCGACAGATTTAATGATCTAACATCACCAGTCATTGGCATTTTCATACATGTATCGGGATTGGCAGCAATTAATTCAGGCGGCAGGCCTTTAGTCTCTTTACCAAAGACGAGGAAATCCCCATCCTGAAAATTAAAATCACTGTATCGGTTCTTCGCCTTCGTAGTTGCGTAGAAGAAACGACCTTCCGAATATTTTTCCTGAACCTCGGCGAACGAGTCGTGGTATTCAATATGAACGGCATGCCAGTAGTCCAGCCCTGCCCGTTTCAATGTAGCATCATCTGTTCGAAATCCAAGTGGACGCACGAGATGCAGATGGGTGCCGGTTGCCGCACAAGTACGAGAAATATTTCCTGTGTTTGCCGGAATTTCTGGTTCAACCAGAACGATGTGTAAAGCCATATGTGTTCAATCTCCTTTTCATTTCATGTTGACGACAACCCTCTAATCTTAAAGAAAAGCCCTCCACACGTCAATGTGGAAGGCTCTGGTAAGGCACAGGATTAGACACTAAGGTCTATGACACAGTACCTATACTGTTATCCATTTGTCTTCTGAAAGTGGTTCATGAAGTCTGTGAGCGCCTTAACACTCTCATAAGGAGCAGCATTGTATATGGAGGCACGAAGACCACCCACACTGCGATGTCCTTTCAGACCTACGAATCCTTCTTCCTCCGATGCCTTGATGAACTTCTTCTCCAGTTCCTCAGAAGCAAGGCGGAAGGTTACATTCATCAGGGAACGATCTTCTGGTTCGACACAACCACGGTAGAAATCACCGGAAGAATCAATCGTGTTATAGAGCAATTCCGCTTTTTTCTTATTTTTTTGCTCCATACCAGCCAATCCGCCCTGTTCTTCAATCCATTTCAACACTTCATTCACCATATATACCGAGAAGGAAGGTGGCGTGTTATATAGGGAGTTATTATCTACATGCGTGCTGTAACGAAGCATCGTTGGAATCGTTTTGGGTGATTCGCCCACCAGTTCCTCACGAGCAATAACAACCGTGATTCCGGATGGACCCAAGTTCTTCTGCGCACCCGCGTAGATCATGCCAAATTGATTGAGATCAAATGGTTTACAGAAGATGTCACTCGACATGTCCGCAATCAGAGGTACAGAACCAGTATCCGGGAACGACTTAAATTGCGTACCTTCGATTGTTTCGTTGGAAGTGAGATGCACATAAGCCGTACGTTCCGGCAAACTCAGATTTGAAACATCCGGCAATTTCATGAACTTCTCTGCTTCTGAAGATGCAGCAACATGCGTCTCGCCGATCAACTTCGCCTCAGACAGAGCCTTCTTGGCCCAGCTGCCAGTCATCACGTAACTTGCAGTCTGCCCTTCCCCGAGCAGGTTCATTGGTAGCATCGCGAACTGAGTGCTTGCACCGCCCTGCAGAAATAGAACCTTGTAACCTTTTGGATTGCCTAGAAGCGACAACAAGCGCTCCTGAGCTTCATTATGTACAGACTCGTACACCGCTCCACGGTGAGACATCTCCATAATCGACATGCCTGTGTTACGAAAATCTACAAATTCCGCCTGTGCACGCTCCAGTACCTCAAGTGGCAACGCCGCAGGTCCTGCATTAAAATTATACGCTCTCTTTGTCATAAAATCCCCCGCCCTTTCCATCCGTACTGACATACAAACAGCATTTTACACAATTCGATTAGAATCGCTCACGGGTATAAGAGTTGGACAGGAAGAAGCATCCTGATCCAACCAACGTATAGACGAATTGAATCATTTCGATCTATATCTTACTTATTGGAAGTCGCTCTATGGATTTGTGCAAAATGCACTCAAAGTAAATATTATCGCTATGATATCAGTATTCTCTATCTGCTTCAAGGGCAATATGCACTGAAGTGTTCAATTCAGGCCATCAAATTCCTTTATCACCCTGCAAAGTTAAAGCACTACATTGTTTAATTCAAGGAAAAGCCTCCGAGAGCGTGTCCCGGAGGCTTTAAGTTGGAACAAGAACTGTTCCGACCTCGACCGATTAGCAGTCGAAGTAGAGGCTGTACTCGTGCGGATGAATGCGAATGGCTACTGCTTTTGCTTCATCACGCTTGAGGTTGATGTAGTTTTCAATGAATTCTTTTGTGAATACGCCGCCTTCAGTCAAGAACTCGTTATCAGCTGCCAATGCATCCAGTGCTTCTTCGAGAGAAGCTGGCACACTGCGGATGTTTTCTTTATCTGCATCAGACAGGTCATAGATGTTTTTATCGAGCGGACCATATCCAAGTTCAGTTGGGTTGATTTTACGTTTGATTCCATCCAGACCAGCCATCAGCATTGCGGAGAATGCCAAGTACGGGTTAGCTGTGGAGTCCGGTGTACGGAACTCGATACGACAACCTTTTGGTGTCACAGCTGCAACCGGAATACGAACTGCTGCGGAACGGTTACCTTTGGAGTAAACCAGGTTTACCGGTGCTTCGTAACCAGGTACGAGACGTTTGAACGAGTTCGTACTAGGGTTAGTCAAAGCGATCAGTGCCGGAGCATGGTACAGGATACCTCCGATGTAGTGCAGAGCCATTTCACTCAGGTTAGCATATCCCGCTTTGTCATAGAACAATGGGGAATCGCCATCGAAGATGGATTGGTGAACGTGCATTCCGCTACCATTATCACCAAACAATGGTTTTGGCATAAATGTAGCAACTTTACCATATTGACGTGCAGTGTTGTGCACGATGTATTTGTATGCAAGCAGGTTATCTGCTGTTTTCTTCAGTGTATCAAAACGGAAGTTGATTTCGGCTTGACCCGCTGTCGCCACTTCATGGTGATGACGCTCGATGGACAGGCCAGCTTCCTCTAAAAGACGACACATCTCGCTACGAATATCTTGTTGTGTATCGACTGGAGCTACTGGAACATATCCGCCTTTAGTGCGAACTTTGAAGCCAAGGTTACCGCCTTCTTCTTTGCGGTTCGTGTTCCATGAAGCTTCTTCAGAATCTACATAGTAGGAAGAGCTATTCGTACCGCTCTCATAACGTACATCGTCGAAGATGAAGAACTCGGATTCAGGTGCGAAGAATGCCGCTGTACCTACACCGCTCTCTTGCAAGTAAGCTTCTGCTTTAACAGCGATGCTACGTGGGTCACGCTCATAACGCTCGCCATCCGGAGTGAAGATATCACACATAACATTCAATGTAGGGTGTGCAGTGAACGGATCGACATAAGTCGCTTCAGGATCTGGCATCATAACCATATCGGACTCTTCAATTCCGCGGAAACCTTGGATAGAAGAACCGTCAAAAGCTACTCCATTTACGAACGTGTCTGCATCAACAGCCGAAGCTGGCAACGAGATGTGATGTGCACGACCAGCTAAATCTACAAAACGAAAATCTACCCACTCGATGTTGTTCTCTTGAATTGATTTCAATACGTTTTCAACCGACATGTATTCGTCCTCCCAAATATTCCGAACATTAAACAACCCCACTAAGAAAATGTCTAAATTCGAATTTTTTTCTGTCGTCATTATAAATTCTGAAACATGACATCGTCAACACTTATGTAAGGTATTTTTTGTGAGTATGTTAGATATACTCACATTTTATAAATATGATAAATTCATATAACAACATAATTACTATACATTTAACCGGTTTAATGCGGTAAAGTGACCCCTTTCACATCCTAAATCATGGAAAAAACTTCACATCATAAATATTTCTTATCACCATTGATTAATAAATACGTTCAAAACTGCAAAATGTACAAAAAACCGGACATCCACCTGCTTCCGTCGCAATGAACACGACCACAGGAGATGCCCGGAATTGATCCAGACTCTTGACTATGATTCTTAAATTATACGCCTACACGAGCCGGGAAAAACTCTGCCGGTTGTTTGGCTGTGCTGAATGATTTACCCACGATTGGTGCCAATTTCTCCAGATCCTGCAGCAGGTTGGCGAATTGATCAGGGAACAAGGACTGCACACCATCTCCTGTCATGGAGTTATCCGGATCGGTATGCATTTCAATAATCAGACCATTGGCACCCGCAGCAACGGAAGCTTTTGTCATCGGTTCCACCAGTTCACGGCGTCCAGTACCATGACTCGGGTCAGAAATAACCGGCAAATGGCTCAGAGACTGCAGAACAGGGATCGCTGACAGATCAAGCGTATTTCGTGTGTAGGATTCAAACGTACGAATACCACGCTCACACAGCATGACATTCGGGTTACCGCCTGCAAGAATGTATTCAGCCGCATTCAACAATTCATCGTATGTCGCACTGAAGCCACGTTTCAACAATACCGGTTTGCCACACTCGCCCAATTTGCGGAGCAGGTCAAAGTTCTGCATGTTACGTGTACCTACTTGCAGAATATCGGCGTACTCGGCGCAAATATCCACATACTCAGGTGTCATGACTTCTGTAATGGTCAGCAGATCATGTTTCTTGCCTGCTTCCGCCATCATGATCAATCCCTCTACGCCCGTTCCCTGGAAGCTGTAAGGACCTGTACGCGGCTTGAATGCACCTCCACGTAACACTTGCCCGCCAGCAGCTTTCACAAGCCCGGCAATCTCATCAATCTGTGCAGCGGATTCAACCGCACATGGTCCGCCCATGACAACAAGTTCTTTTCCGCCGATATCTACACCTTTGATGGAGATCACCGTATCTTCCGGATGGAAGTCACGGCTCGCCAATTTGTAGGACTTTGAAATCTTAACGACATTCTCAACACCCTTCATTTGGCGAAGATGCTCTTGCATTTTAGGTTCAACTTTGCCAATTAGACCAATGATGGTACGATCCTCTCCGCGAGAGATATGCACCTGAAGCCCTTCTTTTTCGATAACTGCAACGATATCCTGAATCTGTTCCTCCGGAGTAGCTTTGCCTGCAATAACGATCATATCAATTCCCATCCTTCCTTGTATGAGAGCACAATACTTTCTTAACGTGCGTCTGATTAAATATAAAACTCTGTCACGCTTAAACGCTTGTTCGCTTTTAAGCTTTTATCCACTAAAGTGAATATATCATAGTTCCCTTTTTGCGTCAAGGTCCACATTCCTTATCCATATACAAAAAGAACCCCGGTACACAGGCTCCGAATTCGGTTCTGTGTACCAGGGTTCTTCTCAATTAACATCTTATTGATTAAAGTCTTTGTCGCTCACTTACATTTCGTTGCCCTACGGTGTACGTGTTTTTTCTCTGACTGGCGGCAGCAATTTGCTCATGTTCACGGTACGCTTGATTTCCCACGTCTCCGGCTTGTCATGTTCATACTGCTCCAGATAAAGGATGACTTCCTTCGTAATCGGTGTTGGAGTTGAAGCACCCGAAGTAACCGCCACCTTGTTTACACCTTTCAGCCATTCTTGCTGAATTTCTGAGACATCGGATACACGGTAGGCCGTAACACCCGCAATCTCCTCCGACACTTGTGCCAGACGGTTGGAGTTATTGCTGCGAGGATCACCCACAACGATAACCAGATCTGCTTGACCTGCCTGTTCAGCGACAGCTTCCTGACGAACCTGAGTCGCGAGGCAAATCTCATTATGAATCTCTGCGCCTGGAAACTTCTCCAGCAGACGGCTCATAATGTGTTTGATATCCCACTGGCTCATGGTTGTCTGATTCGTAATAAGGATTTTGCCTGAAGGTACGTTCAGTTCTTCGATCTCTTCTTCCTTCTCGATCAGATGAACGAGATCTGGTGCAACGCCTACGGCACCTTCTGGTTCAGGGTGATTCTTTTTGCCGATATAGATGATCTGATAACCTTCTGCCGTCTTCTCCCGAATGAGATCATGTGTCTTGGTGACATCAGGGCATGTTGCATCCACTGTTGTCAATCCTTTATCCCTTGCCAGTTTACGCACTTCAGGAGATACACCGTGAGCTGTAAAAATAATCGTGCCACTCTCCACTTGGCTCAAAATATCCATCCGGTTCGGACCATCCAATGTAATAATGCCTTCATCTTCAAAGGAATCCGTCACATGTTGGTTATGCACAATCATCCCTAATATATAAATAGGCCGTGGTAAATCCAGATTGCGTGCCGCTTGACGCGCGAGCACCATCGCATCCACAACGCCGTAACAATATCCACGCGGCGAAATTCGCAGTACTTCCACTTGGTAGCCACCCGCTTTCTTTCTCGGCAACGTTGCCGATGTAATTGCAGTCCTGTCTATTATACCTTTATTCGATAGGCGGAGCAAAGACAACCGGCAACCAGATAATAAAGGTCGTTCCTTCTCCACGTCTAGTTACAACCTCGACCGATCCATGGTGTTCCTCAATAATCCACTTCGCAATCGAAAGTCCCAGACCTATGCCCGGTGTAGCCCCGCGGGATTCATCTGCACGATAGAAACGATCAAAGATGAACGGTACTTCATCCCGATCCATTCCGATACCGGTATCGCTTATACGTAATCCCACCTGACCTTTATACAATACAGCATCAAGTGTCACAGAGCCTTCCGGCGTGTATTTAAATGCATTTTCGATGAAAATAAACAGCATCTGTTGCAGATAATCCTTGCTGCCGTTCACATAGATACCACTGAGAATCGACAGATCACCCGGACGCCAGTCGGCATGATGATCCAGGAATTGTGATCTTCGCGCTACTTCCTGTACCAATATCTGCAGTGGTATCGGATTCAGTTCAATTTTCTGCCCTGTATCCGCTCTCGCCAATGACAACATGTCACTGATCAATCTGCTCATACGCTTGCCCTCATCAGCCATGTCCTCCAACGCTTCGACGGACATCTGCCTTACCGTTTCTTCATCCAGATTCGGTCGGTCGGTTCCCTCCTGATCCCACAGTTTCTTCAGGAAGTCTACGTTCCCACGAATGGTGGTCAGTGGTGTGCGAAGTTCATGTGATGCATCAGATACAAATCTGCGCTGGGCAGCATTCGTCTCTTCCAACCCGCGGAAAGACAGTTCTGTACGCTCAAGCATATTATTCACCGTTTCAATCAAACGCCCGATCTCATCCTTCGGCCCCGCATATTGAATGCGTACACTTAAGTCATCTCCCGATTGAATCTGATTCGCGGCATCAATGACATTCACAAGCGGACGCATCGACTTGCGGGCCAGAACAAGACCTGAGGTAATAGCGAGGGCCATCGCTACCAGCCAGCCAAAAACCAAAATATTAAGCAACGCTTCCAGCAAGCGCTCCTGTGAACTTACATTGGCGCCCACCTGAAGAATTCCTCTAACTTCGTTGGTTCCCTGCAGAGACAGAGGCAGTTGGTTGACCAGAAATGGCGTTCCATCCACATAGATCTTGGATATGCCACGCTTTTCAAGAATTTCATTAGATTTCAATACCGGAAACTGAATCCCCAGTTTCTCCATGTTACCGGAAATTCTGCCTGAACGACTCTGATAATCCCAGAGTTGAATATAAATTTGTGCCTCCTGAAGCTGGCTCTCTGTAAATGGATCCAGATCCAACGACTGCGAAAGAGGATTTACACCGATCTGCTCCGTTATCCGGGCACTCTTCACCTTCAATTGCTGTTCTACTTCCTGATAGGAGTTAAAATACACAAAGGCATAGATGACAACGCCCCAAAAAATAAGCACGGCGGCCAGGATACCAGAATACCATGCGGTTAATCTTAACCGGATGGACATGTCAGGAGTCACCTCTCAGAATATAGCCGGCTCCCCGGATGGTCTGGATTAGACGTTTGCCACCGTATTCTTCGGTCTTCTGTCTGAGCATGGCAATGTACACTTCAAGCACGTTAGACTCACCGCTGTAATCATAACCCCAGATTTTATCCATAATCAGATCGCGGGATAGTACCCGTCTCGGATTTTGCAAAAACAGATTCAACAGTTCGAATTCCTTGGCAGTCAGTTCCAGACGTTGCCCATCTCGTAATACTTCATGTGAGTCATTGTCCAGAATAATATCCTCATACATCAGGCGATTGTCCGGCGTGCCCGCGATGTCTGACTTGCGACGCAGCAATGCACGAACACGTGCCAATAATTCTTCCAACGCAAAAGGCTTCACGAGATAGTCGTCGGCCCCTGTATCCAATCCGGTCACCCGGCTCTGCACTTCATCCTTAGCCGTCAGCATTAGCACAGGCACTTTGCTGCCTGATTCTCTCAGTCTGCGACATACCTCAAATCCGTCAATCTGCGGCATCATAACATCAAGTACAACGATGTCCGGCTCTTTATCCATCAGTTTGCTAAGGCCTTCGGCTCCATTGGAAGCGGTCTGCACCTCATATCCTTCAAAAGCCAGCCCCCGGCGGAGCATGGACACAATTTTTTCGTCATCATCGACAATTAAAATAGTTGAGCGCATGGTCTTTCTCCTTTATCCTAACGTTTTATCCCATTGTAACAGGCAGAAGCACAATCTGCATCTTCAAGCACGAGTCTCCATCCATGCCTACTGCTTCTTCTCCCGCTTCATGAGGGCAAAAAAACGGAAGGGCCTACAAACCCTTCCGCTCTGTCCATCTTTAACCCGATATATTATCGTTGCTGTTGTTCTGTGGTTTGTGAAGTATCAAAATCATTTTTGTTTCCAATTTTGATCTTCAGATCCATCTTCTTACCATCACGCACAACATTCAATGTCACTTCACTGCCGATTTCCTGTTTCTTGATAAAATCAATCAGATCCTGACTTGTGGCGTACGGCGTACCGTTCGCACCTGTGATGATGTCATATGCACGAAGATCTGCTTGGTAAGCCGGCGATTGGAAGATCGTGCTAGCTACGACTGAACCTTCGGTCACATCTGTTCCCATTTGTTTAGCGACTTCAGGTGTGAGGGCCATCAGAGATGCACCGATAAAGGGTACTGGCTCTTTAGGAACTTCTTTGTTCTCTTTAAGATATTTAACCGCTTCAGAGATGACGCTCGATGGAATCGCAAAACCTATCCCTTGTGCATCTGCGCTTACTGCAACGTTCATACCAATAACTTCCCCGTTCAGGTTAAGCAACGGACCACCGGAATTACCTGGGTTAATGGAAGCATCCGTTTGCAGCAAGTGGCTATATTCACGTGTTTTGCCTGTTTCTTCATCCGGAATGCTGATCGTACGTTCTTTGGCACTCAGTACACCTGCTGTAACGGTGTGTTCAAATCCTTCAGGATTACCGATAGCTACAAGCCATTCACCGACTTGAGTACTGTTGGAATCGCCCAGTGGAGCTACAGGGAAAGCATCGTCACCACTATTTTTCTCAATTTTCAATACGGCGAGATCCAGATCAAAGCTGCTTCCCAGTAATTTGGCTTCATAAGGCTTGCTGTTGTTTTCCAGTGTAACCTGAATCACATCTGCACCCTGAACCACGTGCTGGTTCGTCAGAATATATCCTTCTTTGTCAAAAATGAACCCGGAACCAATGCCCATAGGCACAAGCTGATTACTGCTTTGTGGTTGCTGGCTTTGCCCTTGATTGCCTTCCGTTCCGCCGCCATTACCGAAAAAGTATTGGTACAGCGGATCACTTGTATTCGATCCACCCTGACCAGCACCTGTGCGTGAGGACTGCTTCGCGAGTGTTTCGATTTTGACGACAGCCGGACTTGTACTTGTTACTACGGAAGAAACATCTTCTTTGCCTGTTGGCAGTAACGACGCTGTTACATTGTTGCCTCCGCCTGTGTTCGTGGATGTTTCCTGTCCCGAGCTTTGATTGTCCGCGTTCGTAAGTGCTGTCTCCGGTGTGAACATGTTCGTTCTGTCGGCTGTGTACATGAGAACGGTAATGACCAACATCCCGGCAATGAAGGAAAATAGAAGTGATCTTACGGAAGAGCGTGGCTTGCGGTTATTATAATTCCAGTTGCCTTTGCCGCCATTCCCTTGATCTCCGTTTCCGCCGCCCCCGGACGATCTTTTCGCTTGCTCGGATGATTCGCTGTTATAGTAAGTAGGTACGGGTCTCACCGGATCAGGTCTTGTAATCTCTACATTACCTTCTTCACGCTGATTATTGCTTCCCCTGTGATTTGCTGTATCTTCCTGATTAACGGACTGAAAAGGTCCATAAGAATAATAATAGGAGGATTCGTCCGTTCCGGAAGAATTGCGATTCTCCGTATGATTAGCTTCGTTTTCCTCGTCTTGACGGTTCGATCTATAATTACGTTCGTCCATGCCTCTCTACCTCCCAATCTCTTATTCGCAAGAGATATTCTTTAACTGTCCTTATTTTGTACTTTAAACCTTAACCGTACCTTAAAAACAATTAAAAAGGAGATAAAAGCACGTAAGAATAGATTATTTACCCCGTCATGACAGCATTTACCCTTTTGTTTTCACCCAGCCCTGACGATGCGCATAGATAGCCAATTGTGTACGATCATCCATCTCGCATTTCATCAGCAGGTTGCTCACATGTGTTTTGACGGTTTTGATACTGATATGTAATTCTTCTCCAATGTCCTTGTTGGTCTTTCCCTCTGCAATAAGCAACAGCACTTCCTTCTCTCGTTCAGTCAGACCTGATTCGCTCTCTCTCGCTGTACGCTGTCTGATTCCCCGAGTTAATGCCTGCGACACATCACCTGTCATCACAGGCATGCCTCTGTAAGCCCCTTGAAGAGCATAGATCAGTTCTTCGGCCGATACCGTCTTCAGCACATAACTGACCGCACCCGCCTCAATCGCTTGAACAACAAGATCATCCTCCAGGAAACTGGTGAGCATCACAATCTTCATCTTCGGAAATTCAGTCATAATGGCTTTTGTTGCTTCAGCACCATTCATTATTGGCATCATCAGATCCATCAGGATCAAGTCCGGCATTTCACTATCATTTAACTTACGCAACTGATCAAGAGCATCCTGCCCATGGCTCGCTTCCCCCATCACATGAAAAGTAGGCTCCAGCATCAGATACGTTTTCAATCCCATGCGTACCATATCATGGTCATCCACAATCATCACGTTTACTTTACCACTCATTCCGTCTCCCCCTCTGGTTCACTCAGGAACGTTCGGGAATTTCGGGATGAATACCCGTACCGTCGTTCCCGCTCCCGGCTTCGATATAATCTGAACTTGCCCCCCAAGCTTCTCCGCCCGTTCACGCATGGTGGATAACCCGTATGACCCCGGACGCTCCGCCTGCTGCAAAAATCCCTGGCCATCATCGCTTATGCTCATACTGATCTGATGTTCACTTTCCCGTATGGACAGACTGACCAGCCCAGCCTCTGCATGCTTCACTACATTGGCAACGGCCTCCTGGATAACAAGAAACAGCTGGTGCTCAATGGCATCCGAAATTCCGCCATCCAGTTCCAGCTCTTTCACACCTTTAAGACCATTCTGCCTGCAATAATCAGGAAACCAGCTATCCAGTGCCGCGGAGAGATCTCGCCCCTCCAGCTCCACCGGTCGAAGTTGGGCAATAAGTCCACGCATCTGACGCTGTGCAATATGTGACATCTGAATCAACTGATCCAGTACTTTACCGCCATGTTCCGGGTTCATCTCCAGCAGACGTGGCAAGGACGAAGCCGACATATGCATCGCGAACAGCTGCTGGCTAACCGTATCATGGAGATCCCTTGCCATACGTTTACGTTCTTCCAGCACCGCCCGCTCCGAGGCTTGCTCCTTCTCAATGACTTCCTGCTCACCAAGGCGCTGAAGCAGTCTCATCTTTTTCTCAATCGAATCCATCATGACATTGAACTCCTGATACACACGACCAAACGAAGCATCGTCCGCTTCAGGCATGCGAACCGCCAGATTGCCCTTGGACACTTTCAACATATTGAGATCCAGCAGATCGATCTTGCGCTGAAGCCGCAAAGCAGCGATGTACCCGGTGATAACGGTGGCCAGCACCACAACGGCGACATAGGTCCACGCCCGCTGACGTCCAGCCCCCATTAGTACCTCTCCATACAATAGATAGAATCCGCCCAGCGTAATCAGACCGGTTAGCGCAAAATACATCATCAGTTCCCATTTGTTTGCCTTGAGAATCGTTCGAATCATGCGTTAACCCACCTTATTGACTTTGACGTCTCCGATAAACACACTCACAATAATCCGTACCTTTTTGCTTGCTTCACGATAATGGGCAGTTTCAGCCTGGGCACTACTCAGGAATCCGCCGCGTTTCTGGTTCAACAATGACATGTCTCCAATGAATGAATTCGTCGTTACTGTCACACCCAGATCCATATCTTCTGGAACAAATACTTTCACATCCCCAATAAATGAAGAAATGACAATCTTCGTCTCACCGTAAGGAATCTGTGCTTTGGTCAAATCAATTACGGTATCTCCGATAAAAGCCGAGATGTTCATGGGTTTCAACGAGAATACTTCCTGCCCCATGTACAGATCACCGATGAACGCCGATTTATTAATGGTATTGCCACTCCCATAATCCCCATAACCATTTCCGCAGCCATCATCATAATGTTCTCCATATTCGGTATCGTTAGAGTTATACGATTGATATTTCTTCTTATACTGTTGCCCTTGTGATGATGAATCCGTTGATCCTGTGAAAAGAGGGCCATGTGAATCGTTCTTCTGTTCCTGTTTCGGTTTGCCAAATGTTTTCTCGAATTGTTCGTCAAACGACGATGGCATCTCCAGATCCTCCGGAGACAACGGTTTATAAGGTTGCTCAGGTGCTGGAGGTGGCTGCATCTTGTCATGATGTTTCCGATCACGACGTCGTGGCCCAATCAGTACAAACAATCCTCCGCCAATCAGCATAACCGGAATCAGATAACGGATGAACTCCCCCATAGAGTAATCAATCCATCCAAGGTTACGGGCTAGAAAGTAACCACCGATCGCCAGTACAATTACCGGTCCAATGAAGGCGTAACCCCCATTGCGACGAATCTCGGATATTCCTTTGACCCCCCACCAGATCAGAAATAACGGCCAATATGTTCTGAAAATATATCCTACATCAATGTCATATCCCAATTGTCTGAACAAGATCATCGCACCAATAGCAATAAGAGGTATGCCAACCCACCAGCGGTCACGCGTAGATCGTTTCATCGCTCATGTCTCCTTCGTCTGTATTATGTATCCAGTGTAACTCAGACAGGACAATGAGAACAGCGGCGGCAGATGGAAGTTATCTCGGTCTCGAGACTGAGATAGGAGGATAATTATGTAAAAAATTCACATATGTAAAACACCCCGGAGCTTTTGCTCCAGGGTGCTGAATCATTATTTGCTTAATGAATCTTTAATTATTTTTTGAATTTTCCTGCTTTGCCTTGGCTTGTTTGGCCTGTGTTTTCTACAGCAAACTCGGCATTGTATTTTTCATCAGGTGTTTGGAAATGATCTTGTACTTTGTGTTGAGCGGATTGTTTCACTTTAGCTGTTGCATTCTCTTCTCCGAACTCAGCATTGTACTTCTCGTTCGGCGTTTGGTACCCTTGTGATTTCTTAGCCACAACGAATCACCTCTCTCTTCATATTTACGCTGCATTACTGCACCGCGGGGTTCGTCCCCAGTCAGTATTATGTGAAGAGAGCACTTCAGTTATTCATGTGACCATGTGAAATTATATGGCCTTGTCCAGCCAAGAGTCCGGTACGGATTTGTACACGTCGATCGCATCTGCCAACTCGTTCAGCATTTTTTCTGTGCACTTCCCAGCACCTTGTCTGATCACTTGTACCTCAACATCCTTTTTGCCCCATTCCTTGTACACTTGCTTGGTTGTCGGGAAATACAGATCAATCTTATTGCCTTTGATCGCTGAACCGGTATCTGCAACAATCCCGTATCCGTAGCCCGGAATATACAGAATGGAGCCCATTGGGAATAATTTTGGATCAGCTGCAATCGTGGAAACTGTTTCTTTATCACGACGTACTTTTACACCGGAATACGTAATTCCGTATTGTGGGTGTTTAGGTCCTTTTCCTGTAGACTCGACCCCTGCCGTATATCCCGTTGCTGTCACCTTTTGTGTACCCAGTACTTGTTCTGAACGCGGAGCAAGCACCGGCATAGCTGAATCAGTCACTTGTTTCTCGGGAAGCTCAGGCCTTGGAATGACCATTGGTTGCGGTGACCATAGTAAAGCCATATACACCATGGTTGTCAGCTGGGCCTCATCGCTGTATTGATCGCTGATCTGTTCCGGAAATTCTTGATCAGACTTGCTCAAAGTTTCAATCGAAGCCTCATTGCTCCGACTCTCGACATGCAGTACTGCACTTTCCTCTTCAAATGTATAAGCATCCGCCTGATTCAGGGTGACCATCATTCCGGCGAACATTACACAGCCAACCAGTAAACTCCGTATAGTTTTCTTTTGAATTGAGAATTGCTTTTTCATTGTATAACCTCCCCCTCACTGCAAAGGTTTTCCAAAAAGCAATTAATCTATACTTTTGACAGCGAACACTACGAAAAAACGCCTGAATAACATAGGTCAATCCCATGTCACTCAGGCGTTTTTCTGATTGATCAGCGCAACTTATGCACTGGTTATCTGATAGAGCATTTGTTCAATTACACCAAACGTGTTGCAATTTCCTCTTTCAGTTGAGCGATAATCTCATCGACCGGTTTCATGCCCAAATCGCCTTCCCCACGCTTACGCACGGATACTGCTTCTGCATTACGCTCATTCTCACCAACAACAAACATATAAGGCATTTTCTCAAGCTGCGCCTCACGGATCTTATATCCAAGCTTCTCATTCCGCAGATCAGCTTCAGCAGAGATTCCCGCACGTTTCAGCTTCGCTTCTACTTCACGCGCATAATCGTCGAAGTTTCCGGATACCGGGATCACTTTTGCCTGAACCGGAGACAACCACAGCGGGAAAGCTCCTGCAAAGTTCTCCAGCAAGAATGCTGTGAAACGTTCCATTGTACTAATTACACCGCGATGAATAACGACCGGACGATGTTTCTGTCCGTCATCTCCCACATATTCAAGTTCAAAGCGCTCAGGCAACAGGAAGTCCAGTTGAACCGTAGACAATGTCTCTTCTTTGCCCAGTGCTGTTTTGATCTGCACATCCAGTTTCGGACCATAGAACGCGGCTTCACCTTCTGCTTCATAGAATGGAAGGTCAAGTTCTTCCACAACTTCACGCAGCATGCGTTGGGACATCTCCCACATCTCGTCGTTCTGGAAGTATTTCTCGGTATCCTTCGGATCGCGATAGGACAGACGGAAACGATATTCGTTGATCCCGAAATCCTTGTATACCGTTTGAATCAACTCGATAACACGAGCAAACTCTTCCTTGATCTGATCCGGGCGTGCAAAAATGTGTGAGTCGTTCAGAGTCATAGCACGTACACGATGCAGACCTGTTAACGCCCCCGACATCTCGTAACGGTGCATCATGCCAAGCTCGGCAATCCGGATTGGCAGATCACGGTAGCTGTGCATGCTGGACTTGTACACCATCATATGGTGAGGACAGTTCATTGGACGGAGAACGAGTTCCTCGTTATCCATAACCATTTTCGGGAACATATCTTCCTGGTAGTGCTCCCAGTGTCCGGATGTTTTGTACAATTCCACGTTACCCAGAACCGGTGTGTAAACATGCTGATATCCAAGGCTTTCTTCCAGATCCACAATGTAACGCTCCAAAGTCCGGCGCAGTTTTGCACCGTTAGGCAACCAGATTGGCAGGCCTTGACCGACCAGTTGGGAGAATGTGAACATTTCCAACTCTTTACCGAGCTTACGGTGGTCGCGTTTGCGAGCTTCTTCAAGGAAGTGCAGATGCTCGTCCAGCTGTGCTTTCTTCACAAAAGCCGTACCATAGATACGTTGAAGCATTTTGTTTTTGCTATCTCCACGCCAGTATGCACCAGCCACATTCATCAGTTTGAACACTTTGATTTTGCTAGTCGATGGTACGTGAGGACCACGACACAAGTCGAAGAATTCACCTTGCTCATAAATGGTAATTACGCTGTCTTCCGGCAAGTCACGAATCAACTCAAGTTTGTACGGATCGCCTACTTCTTCAAACGTTTTAATCGCGTCCTCGCGGCTAACTTCCTTACGTACAATCGGCAAGTTCTCGTTCACAATACGTTCCATTTCCTTCTCAATCTTTTGCAGATCTTCAGGATTAAGCGGGTGTTCGAGGTCCATATCATAGTAGAAACCATCTTCGATGACAGGGCCAATGCCAAGGCGTACCTCTTTGTTACCATATAAACGCTTCACTGCTTGAGCCATCAAGTGAGCTGTACTATGACGCATTACTTCAAGTCCTTCTGGTGAATCCAAAGTTACGATCTCCACCAATGCTCCTTCATGAAGCGTTGTGGACAAGTCCACCACAATCCCATCCAGCTTGCCGGCTACGGCATTTTTGCGCAATCCGCTGCTAATCGAAGCCGCTACATCCTCAATGCTGCTGCCATCTGCATACTCCCGTACCGAACCATCCGGTAATTTAATGTTCACTGCCATTTATCTCATTCCTCCTGTAAATGTAACCTTCGTGTCCAGATGTTCTTGGACTGATGATCTATTGCTATTCCAGTCATTTTGCAAAGGAACGCAAAAAACACCCGTCCCGGCAAAGGGACGAGTGACATATACTCGTGGTTCCACCCTAATTCAGCTGATTCATTCCTATTCGGAAATACAGCCCTCATTGGCATGACGATAACGGGCATGACCCGGCAGATCCTTACTCGCGGATAATCCCCAATAAAGGCGATATTCTAACTCCACTTTCAAAATTGCAGCTACAAAGGGGTAAACCATACGTGATATCCGGAGGAAATTTCAGCCTGGGTTCCTCTCTCTGCACCGATCTTGCGTGTGGTTGTTGTCTTTGTCAACGCTTTTGGTTCAATGGTACACATGAAAAATTCATGGATCAACAGTTATTATAATTGCCGAGATCACTTGCGTCAAGACCTGCCAACAATCCTGAGCGCAGCACTTCGCATTCCGGACATTGATGACATATTTGTACCTTGTCTTCAAAGATCTGGCATATGGTCGAGATAATCGGCAGATCGGGGGTACGCGTATGCAGCATAACTTTCTCAGGAGAGATCGAGATGAGTGTACTCACAATCATATCTTCGATATCCATTTCAAGTTCCAGACCCGGCATCTCCACGACAACCTGCTCATCCTTTTGCACGGGTAACAGATTAAGTCCAGCATCAAGCACCTGAAATTCATGCATGCCCTTGTGTACAAGATGGACCAGAGGTACTTTGGCTTCCTGAAAGAATACAAAATATTTTAACAGTCCCATAAACTCTTCATACTGCCGATCCATCCAGAACTCATCCAGCGCATACTCCACTAATTCCTGAAGCTCCTGCTTATATGGCTGTATGCGAAAATTGATAATGCCTTCAAGGTGAAAAAAGTGAACATCTTCCAGATCCTGCCGTAGTCCACTTGCCAACGTAGTACGGCGGCGTTCCCGAAGTCCAGGCTGATCCAGATCACCATTTAATAGTAGAGGCATGCAGATCCGATTGACTTTTTCCACCTCATGCTCATCCATGACAGAACACGCTTTGGCGATCATATTTTCCACCATGTTCCGTTCTTGTGTATCCATAATGAAGTCGGCGAGTCCAAGGGAGAGAAGATCACTGATTCGGGGAAGCCATTGCTGGAATTCTTCGTGATTCTCATTCCCTCTGCACAACCAGGTTGCTCTTCCATCATTATGTTTGAAGGTGAGCCGAAATCCTCTTTTACTTATATGTAAACCTTTAGTTTTTTCCTTGACACAACGATAAAATTGATCTGCTTCCTCTTGCCCCGATACATCGGTCCATACGGCGAACAGTTCCACAAGAATCACTCCTTTCCTTCCTGTTCAAAGTATATGGCAAGGCCGATGGGGATATACGAAGCGGATTGATGGAAAGCGTGTCATGATTTCTCAGTATATTATGAAGAGGTTTGGAGTTAAGACAAAAATGTGTTATTATTTTAATAACAGTATGTTTCACGGAAAAGGGGGGAAGCCAAAATGAGACAACAACCTAGAATACTCCACTACACCATTATTATCATTTTGTGCGTTTTCCAAGCCTTGTGCATCCCTATTCCAATGCAGTCCGAATCTGCCGTTGGGGTGTCTGTTGATGCTACTTCCAATAAGGAAGTTCTGTTGCAAATCCACGAATCTCAGCAGAAACCTGTCATTCGCAAATATCCACAAGTTATGTCCAAGCTTATTGCGATCACGCATAACAAGCCTGTCTTTCTTGTTACTTCTTTATTGTTGATATTGCGAATTCCAACAATTGGTCTATCCTTTAAACCGTGGTATTGTCTGTTTAAACGCCGATTATTTCTGCTGCCTATTAAGTTCACCAGCATGTATGTATCCCTCACTCCTATGGCACCAAAATACGTAAGCGCTCTTCGCTAGCCGTTACGACGTATTTACAGGTTGCTTTTGCATGGAGACACCTCTGTAATTAAGACGGTGTGCTTGTGCATAACTTATAACCCTTTTAGCACACGTTAGATAAACCATTATTTAAGACAACACCTATTTTGTTATACCCACTTTACCGACTTAACTCAAATCATATGGCTGTGTCAGGAATTTCTGGCTCTGTTTACCCGCATCATTTGTGTTCCTTTGAGCAGCAGATTACTCTTTTTCGGGAAATAAGCCTGTCTTCTGTGGCCAGCCCCTAATTATAAGGAGGCACTATCCATGGATGTACGCGAAACAGACTTGCCGGGAATCGGCAAAAAATTTCAGATTGAAACAAGCAGCGGTGATAAAATTGTCATTATTATTCACGATGACGGTCGCCGGGAAATGTACCACTTCGAGTACGATGATCCCGATCAAAGCATCTCCATGATTACGCTTGACGATTACGAAGCAAGACAGATTGCTGCCATTGTTGGTGGACTCACTTACAAACCAAAGCAGCTTGAGAATATCGAAGTTACGTTTGACGACCTGATTATCGAGTGGTACAAAATCGAACCATCCTTTGGATCTATCGGTAAATCCATCGGTGAACTGGACGTGCGTCAAAACTCTGGGGCAACGGTAATTGCCGTTGTAGAGAAAAATCACAAAAAACATATCAGCCCAGGTCCGGAGGTAGTTATCAGTGCAGAATCTACGGTAGTAGCCGTTGGCGAACGCAATCAACAGAAACTGTTTAAATCCCTCCTCCTGACTGGAAGGGGGTAAATAGATGGATCATCTGATATTCGAAGTAGGTCTGGCTCTTGTGCTTATTGCGGCAGCCGGCCTTTTATCGGCAAAATTAAGATTCTCGGTCGTTCCGTTTTATATTCTGATCGGAATGGCTGTTGGGCCACATGCCATGCACATATGGCATCTGGACTTCCGTTTTATTGAAAGTCAGCCTTTTATTGAATTTATGGGTCGGATCGGTATTTTGTTCCTTCTCTTCTACCTCGGACTTGAATTCTCAGTAGGTCGTTTGATTAAATCGGGCCGCTCTATTGCTGTTGGCGGCTCGATCTATATCGGGATCAACTTTACACTGGGACTGATTTTTGGTTTTGCTTCAGGTTTCCCGGTTGCGGAAGCACTCATTATCGCTGGTATAACCACCATATCTTCCAGCGCCATCGTCGCCAAGGTACTGGTTGATTTGAAACGAACGGCCAATCCCGAAACAGAAATGATACTGGGTATCATTATGTTCGAAGATGTATTCCTCGCTGTATATATCTCGATCTTGTCCGGACTTGTACTCAGTAGTTCATCCTCCATCGGAGGCGTCATCATGTCCGCACTTATTGCCCTCGGATTCATGCTCATTGTTATTATCCTTGGACGTAAAGCAACACCGCTACTCAATAAATTGCTTAAGATTCGATCAAACGAATTATTCTCACTCGTTGTGTTCGGAGCCTTGTTCCTGGTAGCTGGTTTCTCTGAGACCATTCATGTTGCTGAAGCCATCGGTGCATTGCTGGTCGGACTTGTGCTAGCTGAAACGGAACATTCGAAACGGATTGAGCACTTGATTCTGCCATTCCGTGACTTCTTCGGAGCCATCTTCTTCTTCAGCTTTGGATTGTCCATTGATCCGTTGTCCTTAGGTGGCGAAGCCGTATGGCTGGCTCTGATTGCTGTTGTTATTACATTGTTCGGTAACTTCCTGGCAGGCATGCTGGCTGGACGCAGTGCAGGACTATCTCCTAAAGCGTCGGCCAATATTGGATTAACCATTGTGTCACGGGGTGAATTCTCCATCATCTTGGCCAACATGGGTAAAGCCGGAGGACTGTTGCCACTGATTCAACCGTTTGCTGCCTTGTATGTCCTGATTCTGGCCATTCTAGGTCCTTTATTAACCAAAGAGTCCAAGCATGTATTCCGAATCTTAGATAAAATATTCAAGTTCAAAGATAATCGGAAAAAGAAAGAAGCGCCGAAGGTTTTGCAGAAAGAAGGATAATTACTATGCGGTACAGAACACGCATACAATCGTACCTCGCGGCTCCACGCCGAGCTTTCTGTGATTAACCCAGGAGAGAATCGCTCGAAAGCCGCACAAAGGAGGATGACCTATGAAAGCACCTCTGATATCGGCTAATCCGGTGCCAAACACCGCCAAGACCAGAATAACGTCTACCCGCCGCTGGTTGAACCTACTACTCGTGATCGCGGGCGGAATTCTGGCCTCCGTGGGACTTGAATTGTTCTTACACCCCAATAAGATCATTATTGGAGGCATTACAGGCATATCCTCACTGTTCGCCCATTGGACCGAAATGAGGATTGGATTGTTCCTATTCCTATTCAATGTTCCGTTTATATTTCTGTCCTACAAAATTGTGCAGAAGAAATTTGTACTGGTTACTGTTCTGGGTCTGGTTGTCTTTTCGATCGGTGCCATTGTGCTTCATCCCATGCCGCCTCTTGTAGAGCACCCTCTGACTGCCGCCATGTTTGGCGGATTATGCCTCGGTCTCGGAATCGGGCTTGTCGTGCGGTATGGTGGAACACTGGATACGCTGGAAATCGGTGATCCGTCCTCCCGTCCACCTGAACGTGTATTTAGCGGGAAACGGATGCTTATCGAAAAAATAATCATGCTTCTTAACTTGTTGATACTGACAGCCGCTGGTGTTGTGTTTGGCTGGGACCAAGCGATGTATTCCGTAATCGCCTACCTTATTGCTTATGAAATGGTGTACATCGCGTTCAGGGGCTTCTCTTCCAAACGCAAAATATGCATTTTGACCACACAAAGCTCTCAAGTTCAAAAAGCTGTACGCAAACGGCTGCGCCGTGAACCTGGAACGCTGGAAGCAGCTTCTGACTCAACACAACTCGGTGTGGCTGAAGGGTGGATCAAGCAGATCCCGGGTGCACTTTATTATGAAGTTCACTTCCTGGAGATGATCTGGTTAAAATCCATTGTACGTCACATTGATCCACACGCAGGCATTGTGACGAATCCGGAAAAATAAAAAACACAAAAAAACGCTCTCTTACCCTATGGATGAACAGTTTTGTCCAACAAGGTCAGAGAGCGTTTTTTCTGTTATCAGACTTACTTGTTATTATAGTTCAACGATGGCTTTGACTACATGTGAATCTGGCAATAGCCATTGGTCTATTGCAGTAGGTAACTCATCAAATTCCACTCGGTGTGTGATATAACCATCCATGCTTAATTTCTTTTGACGCAAGCTCGACAGTACATGTTCAAAATCTTCACGGGTTGCGTTTCGGCTGCCCAGTATGCTCATCTCGCGCTTGTGAAATTCGGGGTCATGAAAGGTAATATCCGCTTTCACCAGTCCCACGAAAATGAGTTGACCACTATGCGCCACATATTGAATGGCCTCATTCATGGAATTCACGTTACCTGTTGCATCGAAGACAGCTGTAGCATAGTCACCTCCCGTGATTTCAGCCACTTGCTGCACAGTCAGTTCATTGGCCTGAACCAAGTCAGCCGCTCCAGCCCAAGTCCGGCTAAGCTCCAGTCTGTCCAGATTCCGATCAACGGCAATAACACGCGCCCCCGCCTGTTTGGCGAATGCCATCACACCAAGTCCAATGGGGCCTGCTCCAATCACAACCACATGCTCACCAGGCTTGATTCCTGCTCTCCTGACGGCATGGGCTCCAATGCTTAATGGTTCTACCATTGCCGTCTCATCCAGCGTCAAGCCTTCTGCTGAGAGCAGATGTGAGACAGGCACGCTGATTTTTTCTCTCATACCTCCGTCTACGTGCACACCCATGACTTGCATGGACACACAGCAATTACTTTTTCCACTGCGGCATGCAACACAGTGGCCGCAGTGCAGATACGGAATTATGCTTACCTGATCCCCAGGCTGTAACCCGGCATCGTTCGGACCGATCTCTTCAATAATACCCGCCAGTTCATGACCCAGAACGCGGGGATAGGTAAAGAATGGCTGGTTGCCTTTGTACGCATGCAGATCCGTTCCACAGATACCAATCCGCCGAATGGCAACCAACGCCTCTCCTTCTGCTCGTTCCGCTTGAGGCAGGTCCTGGAGCTTCAATTGATCTATTTCTTCACATACAATAGCTCTCATCGTTGTTCCCCCTTGGATGCTTCTGATGTCATGTGCTGTACTTCGCATTATATTCAGGACGTCCGCTTGACCACGTCTCATTGTGCAGTGGAGCCAGAATGCGCAACACTTCTTCCAGCAGACTCTGATCAATCGGTTCTTCAATCCAAGCTGCGTTATTGACAATATTACGCTGAGAGGCACTGCTGACCAGTGTTGTTGGAATTCGTTCATTCGCCGTAGAGAACTGCACGGCCAGCTTGGCAATGTCACTGCCTTGGTCTGCGCAGAAGCGGGCAGCCTTCAGACAGAGCTGTTTCACCCGTTCATCTGCCGGATGCCAGACAGGAGCCCCTCGGGTACTTAACAAGCCCATAGAGAGAGGCGAAGCATTCACGAGGCCAATGTCTTTCTTTTCCAACAAAGGCAACAACGATAACAATGAGTTATCATTCAATGAGTAATGACAGTACGAGATAATGGCGTCCGCATCGATCTGTGGCAGAACCTTCTCGAACAACGGCAACGGCAATCCGCAGATCCCCGCATGACGAATAACTCCATGCTCTTTCAAACGTAGCAACGTTGGAAAGGCTTCTTCTACGATGATGTCAGCCGGTACAAATTCAATATCATGCAGGAAAAGAATATCAATATAATCAGTATGCAGTCGGTTCAAACTCTCTTGCACGCTATCCTGAATCCGCTGACGAGAAAAATCAAATTCATTTTCTCCATACCGTCCGGCTTTGGTAGATAAAATATACGAACTGCGCGGCAAACTGCGAATGGCCTCACCCAACACCGACTCTGCCTTCGTCTGTCCATAGTACGGCGAAACGTCTATGTAATTCATCCCCGCATCTACGGCCGCATGCACAGTGCGAATCCCTTCGTCCCGGTCAATGTCACGAAATACAGAACCGAGTGAGGATGCTCCAAAGCTCAATACAGGTACGTCCAGTTCCGTCTTTCCAAGTGTTCTTCTCTTCATTGGTTTACCCCTTCCAGCGTGTCTGACTACACAAGTTCCCTTTCATTGTAACAGTTCGATTTCAATATAAAATATCGCCAATTGCGTAACATGTACTGTTTGATGACCTTGAACCGCAGAAAGAAATCAAAAAACCCACCGTCTCTCCAAACGGAGTAGTCAGCGGGCTTAGCTTCATAAATACTTATCTAACGATCAGCAGTTATGGAAGTAGTATTTAAATAATCAGGATTAGTTCTGCATTACGAAATCTTCATGCACGGAATTCTCTTCGTCGAACATGCGCATAATCTCGTATCGGGTGTTACGTTGTGCCGGAATATAACCCGACTCTCGAATCAAACGCAGAATGGATTCAATGTTAACTTTGTAAGTTGCACCAGCAGCAGATACAACATTCTCTTCAATCATGGTGCTACCGAAGTCATTACAGCCAAATTCAAGCGACTTCTTACCGATCTCAGGACCCATCGTTACCCAAGAGGATTGAATGTTCTTGATATTATCCAGCACCAGGCGGCTGATGGCTACAGTCTTCAAGTACTCTTCCGGAGTCTGACGCTCCAGCTTAAGGTTTGTATTGTCTGGCTGGAAAGTCCAAGGAATGAACGCCAGGAAACCTTCGGAATCATACTTGTTCGCAATACATTCGTCCTGAGCTTCACGTACACGGAGCAAGTGCAATGCACGCTCTTCCATCGATTCACCAAGGCCAATAACCATCGTTGCGGTGGTGTTCATGCCGATGCGGTGTGCAGTTTGCATAACGTCCATCCAATCCCGCCATGAACCTTTCAAGCGGCTGATCTTCCGACGAGTGCGGTCATCCAGAATTTCAGCGCCGCCGCCAGGCAAGGAATCCAGTCCAGCTTCGTGAATGGCACGTACAACCTCTTCCAATGTAAGACCATCGGATACTTCAACCATTTTCATAATCTCAGCTGGTGAGAAAGAGTGCATCGTGATGTTCGGAAAACGCTCCTTGATGGCTTTCAAGAGGTCTGTGTAATAGCTGAAAGGCAAATTCGGATTTGTTCCACCTTGCATCAGAATCTCGGTACCATTCACATCTTCTGTTTCCTGAATTTTCTGGAAAATGACCTCATCTGGAAGAACATATCCTTCCTCCGAACCAGGTCTGCGGTAGAAAGCACAAAAACGGCAGTACACATCACACACGTTCGTGTAGTTGACGTTACGCCCAATTACGAATGTTCTGTATGGTTCAGGGTGCATGCGTTTCATAATGACATTAGCAGCTGCCCCGATTTTGTCCACTTCATTCGATTCAAATAGCTGAATCGTGTCTTCCAAGTCCAAACGTTCGCCCCGAAGGGCTTTATCTAAGATACGGTCTACCGTACTCATCGTAAAAAAGCCTCCCTCATGAAGAGAAATTATATAACGATCCGTCCCAACTTGCTCAAGAGAAGCAAGTTCAGGTGGCAACATCGCATTTCTGTACTCCACATATCGTAACACAGGTTACATGTGAAAAAAAGCACCTTATGAACAGGTGCTTTAAAAATAAGTAAAAATGTTTACATATGAAATCAAATTGATTTGATATTAAACGATACGCATAGGCGTAATCGATTGCCCACTTTTTTAGGATTCCTGAAGTGCTTGTTCCAAATCGGCAATCAGATCATCAATGTCTTCCAGACCTACCGAGAAACGAAGTAATCCATCTGTAATGCCACGGTCACGGCGAACCTCAGCCGGCATTGCCGCATGAGACATCATCGCTGGGTAGGACAGAATACTCTCCACAGCTCCCAAGCTTACAGCAACAATGGGTAACTTCACCCGGTTAAGAACCGCTTTTGCGCGATCGCCTGAACCGACGTCAAATGAAACGACAGCTCCATATCCTGTTGACTGGCGCTCATGTGCCTCGCGGCCCGGATGATCCTCCAGCCCAGGATAAAAGACAGCGGCAATATCACTGCGCTCATTAAGCCATGCGGCCAGTTTGGCTGTGCTCTGTTCACTATGAGCCATACGAGCCCCCAAGGTTTTCATCCCGCGCATCAGAAGCCAGGATTCTTGTGCCCCGAGTACAGTTCCGAGTCCATTTTGCAACTGTTTCAGTTGTACGCCAAGTGATTCCGTGCGAGCAACAGCTAACCCCGCTAACACATCACTGTGACCCCCGAGAAACTTGGTAGCACTATGTACGACAATATCCACGCCAAGCTCAATTGGACGCTGATAGTACGGTGTCATAAAGGTGTTATCCAGAATCGTGATCAGGTCATGTTCCTTCGACCAGTCAGTCACGGCAGCGATATCCGTAATACGCAGGGTCGGGTTAGACGGTGTTTCCATATAAACTGCCTTGGTGTTCGGCTTGAGTGCCGCTTTTACTTCATCTATATTGGTCATGTCTACAAAGGTCGTCTCAATCTGCATACGGCTTAATATGGAAGTAAGCAACCGATACGTACCTCCATATACATCTTCCGTTACAATCATGTGGTCCCCTGCGGAGAACATCATGAACACGCTGGAGATTGCAGCCATCCCGGATGAATAGGCGAATCCTCGTGCTCCACCTTCCAGCAGTGTGATGTAATCTTCCAATGCCTGACGTGTCGGATTACCCGAACGACTGTAATCATGTTGAGGCGGATTAAAAATATCAAAATGATGGAATGTGGATGCTTGATAGATCGGTACACTGGAGGCCCCAGTCGTTTTGTCGATCTCATCGCCGAAATGGAGCAATTTCGTATCAAATTTCAGCTCGGAATTCGGCTTGTTGTTGGACTCACTCATGAGTGCACGCCTCCTTCAATTTCCTGTTGCGCTGCTGTCAGCGCATTGCCGAGATCTGCAATCAGATCATCCGCATGTTCAATACCTACGGAGAACCGAAGCAGGCGGTCATCCACACCTACAGCGTCACGAATTTCAAGCGGTATATCCGCATGAGTTTGTACTGCCGGGTAAGTCATGAGTGATTCCACTCCGCCGAGACTTTCAGCAAAAGCAATGAGTTTGATATGACGCAGCAACGGTTCAACATAACGTGCATCCTTCACTTTGAAAGAGAAGATACCTGTGTTACCGCTGGATTGTTTATTCTGTATTTCATACCCCGGATGATCGGATAGGCCTGGATGATACACTTCAACCACCGCCGGATGCTCAAGCAAGTATTTGGCAATGGTAAGTGCATTGTGCTGATGACGCTCCATGCGAAGAGCTAGCGTTTTCATGCCTTTCATCAACTGATAAGAGTCACTTGGAGACAATACCGCTCCAATGGAATTATGAAGGAACGCCATTTCTGCAGATAATGCCTCACCCTTGGTTATGATTAATCCGGCCAGCACATCATTGTGTCCGCCCAGATATTTGGTAGCACTATGAATGATGATATCAGCACCCAGTTCAATCGGACGCTGGAAAAATGGAGTCAACAACGTGTTGTCAACAATGGTCAACAGGTTGTAGCTTTTCGCCCAGGAAGCGACGGCTTCCACATCGGTGATCATCATCAGTGGATTCGTTGGTGTCTCAATGAATACAGCTTTGGTATTCGGCTGACGAACATTCTCCAATGCTGCAAGGTCATTCGTGTCCACATAGCTTGCCGTTACGCCGAAACGAGACAGAATACGTTCCAACAGACGATACGTTCCGCCATACAGATCCAGCGATACAATCAGATGATCTCCTTGACCAAACATGGCAAAGATGGTTTGCAGCGCGGCCATACCCGAGCTACAGGCAAACCCTGCATCACCGGACTCCAGCGCTGCGGCCGCTTCTTCCAACACTTTGCGAGTTGGGTTGGTCGTACGAATATAATCAAATCCCGTGCTTTGTCCAAGCTTCGGGTGGCGAAACGCAGTGGATTGATAGATCGGAAAGTTAATGGCGCCTGTTACCGGTTCATTGATGGACCCAATTTGTGCTAAGCGGCTTTCGATTTTCAACTTGCTGTTGTCTTCCATTGCTGCATCCTCCTGTAATTTCGATTAAATTTGCGGGCCAATATCGTAAGGTGTTTCTTGATACACATAGTAATTGAGCCAGTTAGAGAATAATAAGTTGGCATGAGCGCGCCAAGTAGCCGGTGGCACACGGGAAGGATCGTCATTCGGATAATAATGTCTAGGCAATGCGATATCCAAACCCTTCGCTGCATCCCGGTCATACTCCCACTTTAATGAGAATGGGTCATATTCGGCATGTCCTGTGGCAAAAATTTGTTTGCCGTCTTTGGTGGCAACCAGGAAGATACCGGCTTCCTCGGATTCAGCCAAGATCTCTAAATTCTCATTCTTTTCAATATCTTCGCGTCTCACTTCCGTATGACGGGAATGTGGGACGTTGAATACTTCATCGAATCCACGCAACAACGGAACATGGGGTTTGTTGATGGTATGTGGGAAAACGCCAAAACACTTTTCATCAAGTGCAACCTTGGGTACGTTAAAATGATGGTATAAACCTGCCTGGGAAGCCCAACATATGTGCAGGGTTGAAGTCACATTGGTTTTGGTCCATTCGAAGATCTCCTGGATTTCATTCCAATAGTTCACGTCTTCGAAATCCATCTGTTCCACTGGGGCACCCGTAATAATCATGCCATCGAAACGGCGGTGCTCAATCTCATCGAAGGTTTTATAGAACAAATCCAAATATTCCTGAGACGTATTCTTTGACGTATGGGATTTGGGATGTACCAGAACGACATCCACCTGAATGGGTGTATTTCCCACCAGACGAAGCAATTGTGTTTCCGTCGTTTCCTTTGTAGGCATCAGGTTTAATATAGCGATACGGAGTGGACGAATATCCTGCTGGTAAGCAGAAGTTTCATCCATGACGAAGATATTCTCTCCTTCAAGTACTTCTTTTGCTGGCAGAGTATCAGGTATTTTGATTGGCATGGTAAGTCTAACTCCTCCTTGTGCATTGATAGATGCAGCTACCGCTGGCTTGATGTGTCCACATCAATACAGTTATAGGCTGCCATGAGTTTGTCTACATATATTGGATTACACGTCCATCCAAAGAAAGTTACAGACAACCTCAAGTTCCTTAGCGAAAATCACTGCTGAGAAGTCGGGGCATATGACAAAGACCTTCCTCGGATTTCGAGAAAGGTCATATGTAAATAGATATGCGCCTCTCTCATCTCTCAGTTACAACAGTGCCAATTGGGCACTTGGTCGCTGCAAGAATTAGCACCGTGCGGTATACCGCCGGTTGCCGGGTTTCATCGGGCCAGTCCCTCCACCTACTCTTGATAAGATTTCGCTGTATTAGATTGTAATTGAATATGGTTCACCGTCTACTTTATTACATTAATGCCCTCACGTCAAGGTGCAGTTCAATGTCTGCTTTCCAGATCGGAACCGTTCATCATCTGTTGTCATACACTGCCTCAGAGCGCGAAATAGACACATTTTTGCGCTTGAAAGCACCTTGTACCAGCGGTATACTAAACAAGGTGTTATAAACCCTTATGTGAGAGGTGACATATTAAATGGATGGCGACCCGAGGCCTGACTGGCAGCCGAATTCCGACAAACTGCATAGAGAATTGACATCAGCATGCCGGCAGCGGGACGTAACTTCCGTTTGATTATAAAGTGAACGCAGCCCTGATCTCCAGGCTCCGCTGCCGACCGGCTGATTTGTTCTTTTTGCGCCCATAATGATAATATCCGCCAGCTTGGCGGGTGCAGAAGGAGTAGATTAACGATGAAAATCCGGTTGGTAAACAACGGTGTATTTATTCCGGTGGACGACATTCAGCAGGCGCTGACTCCACCAGCGGAAGGATTTTACTGGATTGATGCAGATGTAGACGATTTGGCGGTACTTCAGCCGCTGTTCTTGATGCATGATCTGGCTGTGGAAGACTGTCTCAGTGACGAAGAACAACGTCCGAAGATTGAAATTTATGAGAACCATTATTTTATTGTGATTAATAGCATTCGTTTCGATGATGAAGAGATTTTTCTACGTGCGGTCAACCTGTTCCTCGGCAGACATTTCATTATAAGTGTTACGAAACAGAAGGTCAGCGAATTGCGCACACTGAAACCAATCCTGTGGGAACAGGAAATCAGTACACCCGATCGTCTGCTGTATTTGCTGGTTGACTTGATTGTTGATAATTATTTCACCGTAGGTGACCGAATAGAAGCTCGAATTGAGAAGCTTGAGGAAGACATTCTGATGCACACCAAAAAATCACATTTGAATGAAATCATCGGGCTACGCAGTGAGATTCTGTGGCTGAAGAAAGTCCTTGGACCTCAGAAAGAGGTCATTAACACACTGAACAAAAAAGATCTGCGTCTCATTGATGATCAACTGCAAAAGTATTTCAGTGACATCTATGAGAATGCCGTCAAAATATCTGAAACCTTTGAAACATACCGCGACCTGATGGGCAACTTGCGAGAAGCCTATCAATCCAGTATTGCAAACCGGGCGAATGAGATCATGCGTGTGTTTACCGCCATTACTACGGTCTTCATGCCGCTTACGGTCATTACAGGGATATACGGTATGAACTTTACGAATATGCCAGAACTTAACTGGAAATACGGCTATTTTGTTGTGATTGGCCTGATGGTTACGCTGGGTCTGAGCATGTTCTTCATTTTCCGCAAGAAAGACTGGGTATGAACCCGTATGAAATAACAAAGACGAAGCACTCCTGTTGGAGATCCGCCTCGTCTTTTTTTATATCCTACACCTAACCTACATTCTGCTCTGTCTCTGCATGCCGACGAAAGCGGATTCGAATCATACGCAATCTTTCATAGACCTGCTCCAGACTTCCTCCGTCGGGCTTCTCTCCTCCATACACCTTATGTAATACCGGCTTCAGGAACGTATCTCCCAGCTCCTCATACGCACTCCATACGGCCTCTTGTTCGTTCTCAGGCATAACTGCCAGTTCTACATCAAGAAGACAATCGGTGTCATAACCTTCGAGATCCAGTGTCTCCAACAGCTCTATCAATTCGCGTCGGGATAATCCGGATCGATTAGCAATCTCTTCTAACGTATACCCTTCCTTCATGCCTTCAAGCACCTGCTTGCGCGTGGTGAACTTGTCGAGTTCCTGCTTGTACTTCTGCTCTCTCTGCTTGTATAACCAGCTCTCATACTCTTCTTCCTTCAGAGCCGTGTATACCCAGTCCAGTGGGAATGTCGTTGAACGCTCCAACCCGTTCGTAATCTCCATCCATTCCGCACCATACTCGGTTGCTTTGCTCTCCCCTACGCCGGGCAGCTGCATCAGTTCATCCATCGACTGCGGAACAAAGGCACTGATCAAACGCAACAGACGGTTCGTTGCAATAAAATACGGTGCCTTCCGATCAGATACAGCTCTCTTCCTGCGCCATGTGCACAGATCCGTGTATAACTGCTCATTGCCGTATAGTTCACTGTAACAATGGAGTCGCTGCCCACCATAACTGCGTGACTTCAGATCATCATTCTCGTGAAATAACCCCTGCAACTGCGGTCGGTACCCCTCACTCATCTGTATGGCAAGCTGATGACGGTAAATATGAAGCAGCTCCTCCCAAGAGGTCCCTTCGTACCAGATGCTGTCCTCGCGCTCCCCTTCCTCATAGCGGCTCCATCCCAGCTGCCAGCTATCTTCCTCTTCCCCAATCCATAGCTGCGCATACTCTGCGTTCTGATCTGACATTCTGGACAATCTGTTCATAAAAATGACTTCCATTTTCGTTCCCTCCCTTTGAATATTCAGCTTATACGAGTTAGATATGCTACCTGCAGGCAGCACAAAAAACACCTCTCCTGCAAAATCCATGCAAGAGAGGTGCTTCCTCATTAACCGTGCTATGCTGTTGCCCATATCATACCACAATGGTAAAATTCGTCAATCCCTTATTGCTCTACTTGTTCAACGCCAATTTGGCAAGCGCCAGCGAACCACACAGCCCTGCATTGTCACCAAGTCCTGGTGAAACAACATACTGGTCAATGTCAGATTGAAGTGCCGGATGCTGAACGTATCCAGCAAGCAACTCTTGCAGTTTGCTACGAACCATCGGGAACAGATGCTCCTGCTTCATTACTCCGCCACCCATTACGATTTTCTGCGGAGAGAGAATCAGAACATAATTCATCAGTGCATGTGCCAGGTAATGTGCTTCGATCTCCCATGCTTTATGATCTGCGGGCAGTTCATAAGCCGGTTGCTCCCAACGTTTGTTAATGGCCGGGCCAGCTGCAAGACCTTCGAGGCAGTCCCCATGATACGGACAGAAACCCTCGTATGTATCCTCCGGATGTCTGCGCACAATGATATGTCCCATCTCTGGATGTGACAATCCATGGACCATTTTGCCGCCAACCACAGCGCCTGCACCAATGCCTGTGCCCACAGTGATATACAAACAGCTTTCAAGACCTTGTGCAGCGCCCCAGGTTGCTTCTCCAAGTGCCGCACCATTCACATCCGTGTCAAATGTCATCGGTACATCAAAATGCTCCTTGAGCTTGCCAATCAGGTTGTACTGTCCCCAATGTGGTTTGGGTGTTGTTGTGATATAACCATACGTTGGGCTTCCTTCAATCGGATCAATCGGGCCAAATGAACCTACGCCCAAAGCTTCAATGCCTTTGCCTTCAAAAAAAGAAATCACTTGAGACATTGTCTCTTCCGGTGTTGTCGTTGGAAAACTTACGCGTTCAAGAACTTCTCCATTTTCCGTGCCAATACCACATACAAATTTGGTTCCGCCTGCTTCAATTGCGCCTAAGATCGTCATGTTAGTCACACTCCCAAGTTAGTTTATAAGGAATTGATATTGCTATACTTGATGACACTATAATTATCCTGCTACTCCATCCCCAGCTTGGACAATCGTTTCATTAACGTCTGCCTCCAACTATCTGACAGCGCAGGAATGGCCAACAGCGCCCGAATACCTTCGGCATCTTCTTTCCCCTGATGCATAATTCGATTGGCTTCAAGAACTGTCATGGATGAAGGATCGGTGCTGATTCGTCGAAATATCGACGAAGGCCGTACCTCCCCTTCTTGCAATACACGAAAGTAAAAGCCGGTATGTCCGCTCTCCTGAAAATAAACAGGCAGCTCCTTATAATCATACCGCGCACCCAGCTTGAAGCAAGGTTGTCTGGGCTGACTGACCTGCACTGTGGCTTCGCCCAACTCGTACACGTCACCAATCCGGACATCTTCTTCGGCACAGCCCTCAACCGTCAAATTTTCACCACAAGCTCCCCAGTCCAGCTTGCGATCCATCCGTTGTTCGAGCGTCGGATAACGACTGTAATCGTATACACAAACGGCCTTGTCAGGTCCGCCATGATGCACCAGGTCCGCCTGCGCATCCCCTGTCATTCCAGTGAATGACAGGAAAACCGCGCCGGATACAGGATGTTTCACAATGCCGCTCATCACTTCACGCTTTTGGCCAGGAAGCGGCCGCGGCAGTCCTACATTAATGGCCAGAACAGCTGTGTTGCCTTCCCCCAGCTTTTGATCAGATGTGAGTGTCATTTGCATCATACCTCCCATAATCACTTTCTTTTAACGCACAGAGCCACCAAATACCAGCGTATTACTTAAGAGTCGGCCCGGAGAAGTCAGCATTTTACCCCCGGCATACATGCCTGAGGATGCACCTCCATCCAGATTCATGGCCTGTTTGGCACCAAGTTTCTGCATCACCGCTGCCCACTCCTTAACTGTCGCTCCGGAAACGGTAGCCAGCATAACAGAACCGTCCGCCATGATCGCGATACCACTTCTGGCTCCGGACGCGGTAAGAATCTTGGCATCCTTGAAACCTTCGCTCGCCGGATTTACAGCTACCTTGCCGTCTTTCACCAGACGTGGTCCTGCTCCAACAGCGGTCACTACATCTTGCCAAGGGATCTCTTTGCCTGCTGCGTTCGTATACTTATAATTCATTTCTACGGTTGAACCAACAGTGAAACGGTCCGAAGAAGACTTCTGATTGCCGGTGAAGACCAATACCGAGCCATTCTTAGGAATCGCTACATTGGTGTTTGGCACCTTTTTGGTCACAATGCCGTTTTCCATGACAACCGCAGTACCACCTTTGAAACCGACTGTCGCACCTCGTTCAGGCGTATACAACATTGTAATGCTGGCATTCGCTGAAGGTGTTCGATTAATAAAGGTCGCATACCAACTGCGTGATTTGCCTTTCGTATCTGTCACTTTACCTGTCAGGCTCACCTGAAGTGAATCCATGATCGCCGAGCCGTCTTCCTTAAATCCGATGGATGTTCCGTATCTTCCAATATGTATGACCTTGCCATTTGCTATTAACATGCCATATGGATCTGGTGCTCCGTTATACGCTTCAAAAAATGCTCCGTTAATGGCTGCTTGTGCGCCATAGGCTTTCACAATCGATGGCAGTGTTGCCGTCTGGCCAACTTGTTTCTTCGCCAGTCCCACAGTAACCGGTGTTCCTTTTGGAATCGTAACCGTCTGCACGGTAAAATTGCGTCCTGCTGCTTTTACTTTCTGTACTTTGGTGCTAATTGCTGCTTTGGCATCCACTGTCTGTGGCGCACTTACTGCTCCCGAAAGAATCACAGGCAAGGCCAGGACGAGGGCCATAGCCCCTGTCCACCACTTTTTGCCTGTTCGTACGTTCTGCTTGTTGCTCACCCTATTGCCACTCCCATCCAAGAGCCAAGGCTCTTCATCTCAAGTTGTTCAAACTTGTCCATCACCATATCCGGATCAAGACGCAATTCACAGATATCCAGCGCACAGGCAACCGGAACAGCACAATGAATCTCTGCCAGTTTGCGGGACAGATGAAGCATGTCCAGATCATTCTCAATCTTGTTACGCACCGAAGGGGTCAGTTTATCCATGTTGCTCAAAATCCCTTCAATGGAGCCGTATTCCTGTACAAGCTTCAACGCTGTTTTCTCACCAATTCCCCGTACTCCGGGATAATTGTCGCTGGCATCTCCCATCAGACCCTTCATGTCAATGACTTGACGAGGTGTAAGTTGTTTCTCTGCCATGAGCGTTTCGGGGTTGTACACCATGTAGTTGCCATGGCCTTTTTTCATAATAATGATACTCGTGCGGTCATTAATCAGTTGCAGCATGTCATGGTCACCCGTCAGTACCATGACATTCATATCTGTCTCTTCGGTGTAATACTTAGCAAGCGTTCCGATGCAATCGTCGGCTTCGAATCCTTGTGCACCTATATTCGGAATACCCAAGCTATCCATCACTTCACGGATCAGGGCAAACTGGGGAATCAGGTCATCCGGAGCTTCGGCCCGGTTGCCTTTGTAAGCTGCATATTCTTCACCGCGGAACGTCTTACCGCCCATATCCCAACAACATACAACATGACTTGGCCCAAAAGTCTGAACCGCATCCCAGAAATAACGGATAAATCCGTAGACTGCGTTGGTAGGCAATCCTGCCTTTGTACGTCTGATATATCCGCTCGCAGATGTCGCATAAAAAGCACGGAACAACACCGCCATACCGTCTACCAGTAACAAAGTAGGTTCATTACGTTGATTCACTTGAATTTGTTCTCTCCTATCTAAATCTAGCATATAAATTATCGAAACTAATTCTATCATTATAGCATAGTTCAGCCAAGCATCGTTCAGCCAAAAAAGCCCTGAATTTTGAACAATTCAAGGCTGATATTCAGCATATTTATGCGTTATTCCATTCCTGCTCATACGTTTCTTCCTTGAAACCAACCGTCACCTTTTCTCCATCCGTAACGATTGGACGTTTGATCAGACGACCATTGGAAGCCAGTAAACGAATCTGTTCATCGGCTGACATACCTGGCAGCTTGTCCTTCAATTGTTGTTCTTTATATACTTCCCCACTCGTATTAAAAAACTTCTTCACTTCCAGTCCGCTCTGTTGGATCAGCTCGGTTAATTCCGCTTCCGATGGCGGCGTATCAAAAATAGGGATTAGCTCCAGCTCGTGTCCTTGAGCTTCAAGCCATTTTACAGCTTTGCGGCATGTGCCGCATTTGGCATATTGATATACTTTTAAGTTGCTCATTGATTTGCCTCCTGTGGCGATGGTCTCGACTTGTCGCTTCCCTTGGTTTGCTTCGCAAATCCAAAAGTCGCTCCAAATCGATACCATCGCCATGTAATTTTACTGATTTTTGCGAATGAGATCAAAAACACTCATTCGCTATATTTTTTGGGATCAAAATCTTACAGCTTTAATATCTTTAAAAGCTTCAAAAGATTTGAAAGATTTGAAATCTCAAAAGATTTAACATGAAAATGCTAAACATCAATACATTAACCATAGAACCATAAAGATTAGCCTACGGCATGTTGTTCGGGTGCCTTAAGCCCCCCTCACATGGAATAGCCAATCATTGTTGCTCCCAAGCAGGACGGGCAGTGAAGGAAACTTCGACACAGTGTGTAGAACTAAGGCTCTCGTCGCAGCTTCCTACAGTTCTTCTCTGGGAGCTGCCTTATCATTCAAACGCTTCTCTAGCGCAGCCATATCTGGTGGAAAAGGAGCCTGGAACGTTATGCGTTCCTGTAGAATTGGATGTTCAAACGTCAATTCACAAGCATGCAATGCCTGGCGTTCGATCCAGCTGTCCCGTTCTTCCCGAACAGCCATGGTCTGCTCATCGATCTCGTGCACAGGTAGTGTCTTGTACATTCGATCACCGATTAATGGGCAGCCGATGGACGTCAAATGTACCCGGATCTGATGGGTTCTCCCGCTCTCCAGCTTGAGACTTATCGCACTGGCGCTGCCTTCTGCCCAACGTGTTAAGGTTGTGTACAAGGTTCTTGCAGCGTAACCATCAGGTGTCACGATTCTGCGGTGTGGCTGTTCAGGATCACGATCAATCGGGCCATCCACTGATCCCTGTTTCGGGACAGGGCTGCCGTGCACAAGTGCAATATATTTCTTGTCCACCGTTCCAGCAATCATCTGTTCAGACACATGCTGATGCACATAAGGATTCTTGGCTATCGCCAGCACTCCTGACGTCTCTTGATCAAGCCGATGAATCGGTCTGAACCGGAAGCGCTCGCCCTTGGATTTCCAGTAATGAACAACGCCATTCGCCAAAGTACCTGTATAGTGTCCATGTGTCGGATGAACGATGATGCCCGCATCCTTGTTTACAACAAGCAAGTGCTCGTCTTCATACAGAATGGTAAAAGGAATAGGTTCGGGCAATATATCATCCGATTCCTCTTGCTCCATCCGAACTTCAACGACATCACCCGCAGCTACCTTGACGCTAATGTATACACGTTCTCCATTAAGCATGACACCTTGCTCGGTCAGCTTGATTTTGGATAAAAGCTTGCGCGACACCAGCAACCGGCGCTGAAGCACGGTCTTCAGCAGCCAGCCATCCTCTTGTTCGGTCACCGTGTAGACAATCGGCGAATAGTAGTGGCTCATTCTTTGCGGCGGAATACTTTTTTGCTCCGCACATATTCAATGTCCGCCACCTGTTGTCTCGCATTGGCCGTCCGTGCAACCACGAAGAAGTAATCAGACAGTCGGTTTAGATACCGTCGTACAGACGGATTAATATCTGTATGTTGTCCGAGTGTTACCGTGCGACGCTCTGCGCGACGACATACAGTACGGCACACATGAAGAGCAGAAGACAGCTGACTGCCACCAGGAATAATGAATCGTTCCACTTTTGGATTCTCAGCATCATACTGGTCGATCCATTGTTCCAAACGCGTGACCATTTCATCTCTCACCTTATATTTGGTCTCACTAATTCGCACAAAGGCCAGATCCGACCCGCAATCAAACAGTTCCTGCTGGACTTCCAGCAAATGTTCACGCAGATCTTCAAATTGCCCCTGAGCAGAGTCAATAAGGCTGATCGCCTGGCCAACAAAACAGTTCAACTCATCAATCGTGCCATAAGCCTCAACTCGGTCATCATCCTTGATGACGCGTCCACCGATGACCGAAGTCTGTCCTTCGTCACCTGTTCGTGTATATATGCCCATCGTTATCCCTCCAATTGGTAATATAATAATGAATACGGGAATGCCATTTTTTCAGAAACCCGTCTATCGCTTTACACGTATATAAGAATTGGTGTGCTCTGCCGAGTATACGACAAATCGAAGGAAACCAAAAGTAAAGGAGACGATTATGCAAAACTGGATAACCGATTTCATGGAACAATACGGCTACATAGGCATTGCACTCATTATTGCTCTTGAGAACGTATTTCCCCCAATTCCATCTGAAATCATCTTGCCGTTTGGCGGATTCATGACCACCTATACCAGTCTCACCCTTCCAGGTGTTATTATTGCGGCTACCATCGGCTCCGTCCTTGGTGCTGTGATCCTGTATGGTATTGGTCTACTCATTGACGTCGAACGCCTTGAAAAAATTGTGGAACGCTGGGGACATGTTCTGCGCATCAAAAAAGAGGATATTCACCGTGTCGATGCATGGTTTGACAAATATGGCATGTGGACCGTATTATTCTGCCGAATGGTTCCCCTCGTCCGTAGTCTTATCTCCATTCCCGCAGGCATGTCCAATATGAAATTTGGTTTATTCCTTCTCTTTACAACCATTGGTACATTGATCTGGAATGTTATTCTTGTCTCCGTTGGCGCTGCGCTCGGCGCATCATGGGCGAGCATTTTGCACTTTATGGACGTCTATTCCATTATCGTGTATGTTATTTTGGCCATCATTGTCATCGGATGTATCATCTGGTGGATCAGACGTAGCAAAAAGTAGAAATAAAAGAAGGATAGACTAAATAAATAAAGCCTCCTCGCCACCATTTCGTGGTCGAGGAGGCTTCTTCATATCACCCGTTTATGTCATCTCGTTACCGTTCATCTTCATCTCGCATTCCCTGACGCTTAAGATCGATAGCCAGACCGGATACCAGCATGTACATCTTTTCAGCATGTGTCTGCAGCATCCGGTTAACCGAAGCCATTCTCGCTGTAAATATTCGTTCTTCCTCTGTAGGATGCAATGTGCCATGCATTTCATTGGTAATCACAAGCAACTTCCCCTGATAAGACAATAATGCATCAAGCAGAAGCTGTGTCTCTGCACGCTGGTGATTCAGATCCTCTGTGGCCCTGAAGCCGGCAGCCATCCAGGAGGTAAGACTGTCTACAATTACAATTCGCTGATCCGCCAAAAACAGATTGGATTCCCGATTAATCTGGGTGATCACCTCTGTCAGATGCTGACCGTTCCCGGCATGAATGGCACGATAATGAGCGGATGGCAATTCGGGAATAACGGGATCATGATCACCAGTGGATAAATATACACCCTCCCGGCTAATCCCGGCTGCGTACTTGAGGGCAAACCGGGTTTTACCACTACCTATGCCGCCTGTGACCGTAATCAACAATCCGCTTCCCTCCTTCCATAGCCATTCTGTATTTCGTTTACTCTGTTAGCGCCTTCAGCACTTTTTTGGATTCTTCGACATTGGAAGCTGATACCGGAATGGTGGCAAATAGATTACTTGCAGCATATTCTACATCTTTAAACATCTTCATGTCTTCGAGTGGAATGCCGTAAAGATGTGATTCTTGCTTGAGATCTGAACCTGCATCTCCTTCACCTTGCTCCACTAAGACCCCGCCTTCAAATACACCACGTTCATACTTCTTGGGATCAAAGGTATCATCAAGCGGAACATTGGAACCATTACTTCCGTATTGTTTCATGTCGGATTCAGGCAATATGAAGATATCATGTCCCCCAGCCGCATACTCTACCATTATTTTCTGAACATCATACATCGCACTGGTGATCACTTCCACCTTGGGCTCCTCGCCCAGTTTTTGTTGCAGATTGGCCTGCAACTGCTCCGAGATCACAGATGGATTTCCTTGGTTATCAATGATAAAAACAGAAAATCCATCCTTACCCCCACAACCAGCCAACAAAAAAATAACAGAAATGATCGCTGTAAGCCCCCAAAATCTCTTCATTCCAGTTCCCCCTTTAGTCTCCTATGTCCAATATATCACAATTGTTCCACGCAAAAAAATAACCTGGCTTATCGGGGGATACCCCTTGCTCTACACACAAAAAAGAAGACCCTCTCAGGTCTCCTGTTCTAACTCGATTAATGAAACGTTTCAAATCCAGCGAAAACGTCATTTCCCTTTAATCGGATTAGCCTTCATGTATTCATTAATCTTTAAATCAAGCAAACTGCTGATTTCAATTACAATATCGGATGTGAATGATTTCTCTTCAAGGAAGATCTGTTCCATCTTGCGACGAAGCATATGAATCTCATCTTCCAAGGAAATGTCATGCAAAGATGCGTGATCAGGTTTCACCGACCATCGGTCGCCATGATCGCCTTCTGCCAGATAGTGCCCACGATTAGTCGGTAAATCATATTCAACACAAAACAAAGCCAACCCCTCCTTGGAAAAATGGTTTCCAAATATATGAAAACTTATTTCAAATTGAAATTATATCACAATATTTTGTAAAAGAAAGTTATTTTTTTCCAGAGTTAACAATATCACATCTGTTAAAAGATTCTATTTTAGTATTACCCCTCTTTTTGCACTTTGTAAACAAAGTTTCCGATTCGTTCCAATGCTTCATTCAATTGGGTTACGGAAGTAGCATACGAGCAGCGCAAGAAGCCTTCACCTTGAGGGCCAAAAACATTCCCAGGAACAGCAGCAACTTTATTCTCCGTTAACAATCGCTCGGCAAACAGGTCCGAACTCATGCCTGTCTTTTGAATACTCGGGAATGCATAGAATGCTCCCTGAGGTTCATGACAATCGAGTCCGATATCCCGAAATCCCTGCACAATTAAACGTCTGCGCTGATTATACGATTCTACCATCCGGTCTTTCTCACCCAGACCGTTCGTCAATGCCTCAAGTGCAGCAACCTGGCCCATGGCCGGCGCACACATTACCGTATACTGATGGATTTTGAGCATGGCTGCAATAAGTTCAGGGTGACCACACATGTAACCGATCCGCCAACCTGTCATTGCAAAAGCTTTCGAAAATCCGCTTACGAGAATGGTCCGCTCCTTCATGTCAGGAATAGCTGCAAAGCTGACATGCTTTTGCGTATAGGTTAATTCAGCATATATTTCATCCGCGATCACGATCAGATCATGCTTTTTAATCACCTCAGCAATGGGCAGCCACTCTTCATAGGTCATGATGGCCCCTGTTGGATTACTCGGATAACACAGAATAACCACTTTCGACTTCGGTGTGATGCCTGCTTCAAGGGCTTCAGCCGTTAGCTTGAACTGATCTTTCGCATAGGTTTCAACACCGACCGGTATACCTCCACCAATCGAAGCGATTGGTGAATAGGCCACGTACGAAGGTTCAGGAATGAGAATCTCGTCGCCAGGTACAATTAATGCGCGCAAAGCCAGATCAATCGCTTCACTGCCACCCACGGTAACAATAATCTCATCTTTTGGATCGTATTTGGTATCAAACTGAGTATCCAGATAATCGCTGATGGCTTCTCTCAGCTTCGGCATGCCTGCGTTGGATGTGTAGCTGGTCATACCTCTTTCCAGCGAGTATACACAGGCTTCACGCATATGCCAAGGTGTAACAAAGTCAGGTTCACCCACGCCCAATGTGATAATATCCTTGTTGTCTCCAACCAGATCGAAAAATTTGCGAATTCCGGATGGAGGTATCTGCTGCACGAGAGGTGCCAGATAAGATGTCATATTCTTGTTGTTCCCGGTTGTCTGTTCATTCACTATCATGACACATCTTCCTTTACGGCGAGATCATGAGACGGTTGTCTTCCTGATGGTCTTCAAAGATAATCCCGTCCTGCTTATATTTTTTAAGAATAAAATTCGTTTTGGTTGAAAGTACAGAGTCAATCGGAGACAATTTCTCCGACACAAAATTAGCGACTTCACGCAGGTTGCCACCTTCCACTTCAACGAGCAGATCGTATGCACCTGACATGAGATATACGGACTTCACTTGCGGGTATAGATAAATGCGCTCAGCAATCCCTTCAAAGCCACGACCACGCTCCGGCGTAATCTGCACCTCAATCAGGGCCGTTACTTTCTCATCATCTATTTTACTCCAGTTCACGACGGTTGCGTATTTCACGATGACGTGGTCTTGTTCAAGCTGTGCCACGGCGTTCTTGATCTTGCCTTCCGACTCCCCCAGCAGCGTCGACAGCAGTGCGGGAGTCCTTCTCGCGTCTTCCTTTAGCAGATCCAGAACTTTTAATTGCAGATCGTTCAAATCTTTCATGGTTTTCCCTCCAGCGTCATCCAGGTTCCTGAAAATGAATTAATACTTATATTACATGAATTTAACGTTGATGCAAAGACAAAAGACCGCCTGCCCTGAATTCAGGCAAGCGGTGGTATGGTCCTGGGTCGTTAGGTGCTTCAAACCTCTTTTCCACTGGTTACATGTAATAAGGGTTACCGTAATTCGGCTGATGCTGAGGCACATTAGGGGCTTGGCTATATGAACTGTTCTGCGTGTTCTTTTCTTGAATGAATTGCTGACACTTCTGTTGGGTCTGGTGTGCCGACTGGATTTGTTTATCCACATCCTGTCGAAGTGCTTTGGACGATGCAGAATACATGTTGTTTTGTTGCATCAGATTGAACAGCTCACCTTGCAATCTTAATGTATCGTTCGTTAAATCATTGAACATTCTACGGGTCGTGGGGCAGGAAGATTCAGTAGTTGCTGTTGTATATTCACGTGAAGTTCGTCTTAAATCTGCAAGAATCGACTTCAACAAATCTTGTTCTTGCATAAAATTCCCACCAGATGACAAAGATTGAGTGTACACGTATTTTCCTCCTATGCTTTGGAATGACTTGTCATTGTTTTGAGCTTTACTGCGATTGCGCTGGTGCAAGTGATTGATGTTGCTGCAGTGCATTGACAAGCGTGTTCAGATGCTGTTCATGTGAGCGAACATAATGATTCAGTGCCTGTTGAATTTGCGGATTATGTGTGATGGAGGCTGTAGCTGCACATTGTTTGATCAGCATTTCCTCATTGGAAATTGAATCCGCGATATAGTTCAGTTCCTTCGGGCTCAGGGCTTGCATTTGTGAGTTTTGCATGTATGTCTGACCTCCTTAATCTAAAGTTATTGCGAATTTATTGTTACCCTAACCTGAAAAAGTATACTTCAACTACATTCTACAGAGGTGATTAATTGTGGAACTTATTAACGGGGAAACGTTCTGGCCAACCACCTTTGATTCTCATCCTCATTATCCTGTTTTGAAAGAAAATCTGTCCTGTGATTGCCTAGTTATCGGTGGTGGAATGGGAGGCGCACTCTCTGCCAAGCTTCTGATAGATCAGGGGATTGATACCGTTGTTATTGACAAAAGAGATATCGGTCATGGCAGCAGCATGGCAAATATGGGCCTGCTCCAATATGCGAACGACAAAACGCTCACCTCTTGTATCCAGACATTTGGAGAAGAACGCGGTGTTCGATTCTACGAATTATGCCGTGATGCCATGCACCATCTTGAACAGATTTCATCGAAGCTTGAGATTGATCCTTGGTTTGTGCCTCGCACAAGTCTGTATTGCGCCAGTCACGAGGAAGATGTACCGTTGCTGGAGGAAGAATATCGTAACCTGAAACATTATGGATTTGATGTAGAGCTGTGGGATCAGGAAAAAATCAGTTCATTGTTCCCGTTCAGCAAACGCGCTGCACTATACACAAGCGGGGATGCTGAGGTTAATCCGTATCGTTTGGTTCATTCACTATTCGACTCAGCCTCACGTCAAGGAGCTAAAGTCTATACTCATAGTGAATTCACCCACTGTGATTACGATGAAAATGGTGTCCTATGTTACACACCTCATGGCACTGTACGTGCCAAACATGTTATTTTCGCAACAGGCTATGAAACACAAGAAATCAAAAAGGACAGAGGCGCATACCTGCTAAGCACATATGCCATCGCTACCAAGCCACTACAGGATCTGAGCAGCTGGTATAAGCGATGCATGATATGGGAGACGGAACGACCTTATCTATATATGCGCACGACTCCAGACGGAAGAATTATTGCTGGTGGACTGGATGAGAATCGTCCTCGAGAAGAGCAACGGGCCATCAAGGCGGTTCACAAAGGTGAGATTTTGTTGCAGAAGATTGCCGAGTATTTTCCATTACCTGATCTCGAAGTTGATTACGCTTGGGAAGCTGCCTTTGGCAGCACCCATGATGGTCTTCCGTTAATCGGTCCACACCCAGATTATCCGAATTCGTACTTTGTGGAAGGGTATGGAGGCAATGGTACCGTATACAGTATGATTGCTGCCTCCCTGATTGTGGATGCCATTACGGGCAAGCAGAACCCTGATATGGATCTATTCTCACTTACACGTACAAGTAAACCATCTCCTGTATAACCAACAACTGAACCAATACAAATACAAACAGGGTACGCAGTACAAGGAAAGTTCTCTCTTTCCCTGCATTGTACCCTGTTTAAGTATTGAAAGGCTGCTAACCCGACGACTCTTGACCTTCCGTCCGATTCAATAATTTACGCATAAAGAACCATCCGATCAGCGGAAAAGCACCCAGAACGATAATAAGCCAGGTTAACATGCGTAGAGACGGAGTATTCATGACCGTTATAATAAATATGATCAACCCGAAAAGTCGGCCAACCATCAGACATAACTCTCTCAATACGACAAGTTCAACCCTTTTCTCCACATTTTCGCCACTCGTACCCATCATGTCGAATCCCGCTGATATCATAGGTAAAATATACAATGGCATCGCAACTGCACTTCCAATCCCCATGATTAACAGCGTAACATAGGTCACTTTCCACAGAAGAGGAATCAGCACAATCAGCAGAATCAGAGCTCCGATGAACATCCCTCTCGATCTATACTGTGGTTTAAACCATTTCCCCACTGCCCAATAACTTAGTAATGCCACGGCAGAAGTGATGAGTGAGAACTGTCCCAACTTGTACTCCTGTGCAGTAGCCACGTATACAAGCAGAGCAATCAAAAAGGCAAAGACACCTTCCCGCGCACCCTGAGCGAACAAACCCAAAGCCAAGGTCCTCCAGGGGCTATCCGGTTTGGATAGCTGTATCCAGGGTTCAGACCAGCGGTATGTTCCGCTTACCTTTCTCTTTTTGAGAAAAAAACTAAAGACTACCGCGATAACATAAATGACGAGTGATACCGTAAATATGAGCCGATACCCTGTATTGTCCGTCATTCGGGTAATAATTAGACCGGAGAACCATGGACCTATAATTCCTGTCAGCGAGCCAAGTAATCCGACCCAGCCATTGAATAGATCTCTGTTTTCCCGATCCGTTATTTCAAAATACACGACATTAAATGCGATCCAGAATAGCCCCAGAGAACAACCCAGTAGTATGCCCAGAGGCCAAATCCAGTCTACAGCTTTGGAACCGGCCCAGAGGACAACCATATAGAAAAGCCCGGACAGTGCAGTACCTAGTCGTAAAGCACTCATTTTATTGTGTTCCTTGACCCATTTGCCAGCAAGCCAGAACGTGAGTCCAATGGCCAATTGCTGACTGATGGTGAACCAACCCAACATGGCATAATCCGGACGGGTTTTCCACAGAAACACATTCAAAAAGGTTCCCGACAGCGCTCCGGCTAACGCAAACAATCCATTCACGCCCAAAAGCAGAATGGATTGTCGGCCTAAAGTAATCTTCATCTGCTCCTCCTTAATCCACCTGAAGTGAACTGTATACAGGTAGGTCTCAGGGTTAACGTGCCCCAAGCTAGAGGAAAACATGATGAATCTTCAAGATTGCTTTGAAATTGGTATGCATTTCCGAATGCTATCTATTTATGCGCACTCAGGTTCTTAATCAGACGCAGGCGGTCATTCTCAGACAGACTGTATTGCACTTGGAAACATCCCGAGCACACATAAGTTTGAACCGTAAATGGTGGTGATAATAGGGAGCCTTCACCCGAAGCTGCGTTAGCAACTGGAGTAAAGTTATCCTGCGTTGCAGCTTGAGTGCCAGTGAGAATCATGAATTCCCGACAATTCGGGCACTCCGGCACTTCTTCCTGATGATCAAGTTGCTTCTGGACACCTTGTTCATATTGAATCAGGTCATTACCTTCATCCGCGTATTTGGTTAACGTTCGCAACTCAGGCAATTTAAGCTCAACTTCATCCCCCCACAGATCTGAAAGATCCGTAGTCTGTTTCTCATCGTTTGCATGGTTCACATCATAAATGTCATCGTCAGCTTCATCATGCTCTTCATCACCGATGTCAATGTTGAGCGTACGATATCCCTTCAATTCATTGTGGCAATATGGACACTCTTCTTCAGGACCGAGTTCCTCATCCCATACAATCTCCGTGTGACACCAAGGGCATACTGTTGTTTCCATATTGAATCAACCTTTCTCTTTCAAATAATCATGTATTCATTACATAGATGACACCGATGGCAAAGAACACAATCGATGCTGCAAACAGAATCCGTATCAATATCTTCATGACGGTCCTCCTAGATAATGCTCGCGCCAATAACAAACGACAATGAGACGGAAATAATCATGGATATCAATCCGACAGCTCGGTTACCCGCTTCGATCTCCTTATCAATGGAGAAGACGGGTGTCAGGAATTCGAACAGAAAATAGGCAACGAGCAGAAGAATAAATCCGACAAACGACCATGTCATGGCTTCATACACCGAAGATTTAGACTGTATGCTGAAACGCAGTACGTTACAGATCCCGAAGATCTTTCCTCCTGTCGCCATGGCAACGGCCATATTGCCCTTCTTGATCTCCGTCCAGCATTTATATTTGGTCACCAGTTCGAAGCAAGCCAGAAATATAAGCAGCTCCATAATCGCTACCGAGAAAAAACCGAGTACCATCCCCAAGGGATGAGACAGCAATTGGTCAATGCTTTCTTTCACGCACCGTTCCCCTCTCTCCATCTGCGACCTTCATGAATAAGGCCGCAGAATATCATTGATTCATGGTCCGGCTATTCCAATTCTGCGACGGTCACACCGTTCCCGCCTTCTCCGTAATTGCCCAGCCGGTAACTTTTAATATGTTTATGCTTACGCAGGTAATCCTGAATACCGGAACGCAAAATCCCTGTACCTTTACCATGAATAATATACACTTGGCCCAAATTGGCGAGGAAAGCTTCATCAATGAAACGGTCTGTCTCCATGAGGGCTTCTTCCAGGTTGGTACCACGCAGATCCAGTTCACTCTTCACATTGTCATCACGCGTGCGTTTCATGCCAGTTACCGGTTTTTGTTTCGGTTTGGCTGCGGGAGCTGATTGCTGCAGTTCCAAGTCATCCAGGGATACTTTCATTTTCATAATCCCCAGCTGCACCATCGCGTCTTTGCTACCCGACATCTCCACAACATGGCCTTTTTGATTCAAACTATAGACCAGCACTTCATCACCAGGGCCGATGGCACGAGTCTTCGGTGCTGCTGCCGTCTTCTTGACGATTTTCCTGCGTTTCTCCGGTTCAGCTTCATCCAGCTGTTTGCGGGCAGCAATGAGTTTGTGCTCCTTCACGGAAGCACCTTCTTCCATAGCCAACTGGCGAAGATCTGCTATAATCTTCTCCGCTTCCGCACGAGCCTTGTCCACAATGCCCCGTGCATCTTCTTCTGCTTTCTCAATCCGACGATCACGCTGCTGTTCCAGCTTTTCCAGTTCAGTCTGGTGACGACTGCGTAATTTCTCCATGTCCTGACGCAAGATCTCCGCCTTCTCACGCTCTTGCTCTGCGGTAAGTCGGTTCTCTTCAAGAGAAGCAATCATGTGCTCGATCCGTTGATCCTCTTCCTTCACTTCGCCACGAGCGTAGTCGAGAATGTAACCCGGCAGCCCCAGACGCTCTGCAATGGCAAATGCATTACTTCGTCCAGGTACACCCACCAGAAGGCGATAGGTTGGACTCAGTGTATTAATGTCAAATTCCATACTGGCATTAATGACGCCTTTACGCTCGTATGCGTATGCTTTCAGTTCACTGTAATGGGTAGTTGCAACCATGCGACAGCCCGTCCGGTGCATATGCTCCAGCATAGAGATTGCCAGTGCGGAACCTTCAGCCGGGTCTGTTCCTGCTCCAAGTTCATCGAGCAATACCAAGCTTTTCGGTGTCATGTTTTTCAGAATGCGAATGATGTTTGTCATATGACTGGAGAAGGTACTCAGATTCTGCTCGATACTCTGCTCGTCCCCAATGTCTGCATAGATCGCATCAAATACACATAACTGACTGCCATCCTCTGCCGGAACGAATAAACCGGACATCGCCATCAGACTCAGCAATCCAATTGTTTTGAGCGTTACCGTCTTACCCCCCGTATTCGGACCTGTCACGATGATGGATGTGTAATCATTACCCAGCTCAATGTCAATTGGGACCACATTTTCAATCGGAATCAGCGGATGACGCCCTTTTTTGAGTTTGATGAATCCGCGGTCATTCATGCGGGGCAACGTTGCCTTCAGCTCACGAGCCAGACGTGCTTTGGCAAAGATAAAATCAAGCGATCCCAGCAAGTCGACATCATACAGCAGCCATTCTCCCTGTTCGCTGACAAGTGCCGTCAATTTCTGCAAAATAATTTCTATTTCACGTTCTTCCCGAATACGGGTCTCGCGCAATTTGTTGTTCATTGCAACAATAGATTCCGGCTCGATGAACAATGTTGCGCCTGAACCGGATTGATCATGTACAATCCCACCGAAGTATGAACGATATTCCGCTTTCACCGGGATAACAAAACGATCCCCTCTGATCGTAATGAGCTGATCCTGCAGCATCTTGGATACGGTAGAGGATCGAATCATGGAATCCAGTTTCTCACGAATCCGTGCTTCTCCACCTCTAAGCTCACGACGAATCTGCGCCAACGTTACGCTTGCACTGTCGGCAACTTCTGCATTATCGTCGATACAGATTTTGATGGCATCCTCAAGCGTTTTTTGCTCTGACAGTTGATCGCTGATATAAAACAAGGATTCAATCGTCTCATCTTCATGCAGAGTGGCAATCAGGCGTTTCAATCGCCGTGCAGCAAAGGTCGTATTGGATATTCCCAAAAGTTCGTGAGGATTAAGCGTTCCTCCAATTTCAGCACGTTTGATCGAGGCCGTAATATCTACAATCCCTCCAAAAGATGGCGAGCCTTTCAGACGATCAAATGTGAATGCTTCATCGGTTTGCTGCAGCAACCGCTTCACTTCTTCAAGTTCACTGATCGGTTCAAGTTGCTCCGCTTTCTTTTTGCCCATTGTCGTCTGGGCAAAGCTAAGCAATGTATTTAAAATCTTGCGATATTCCAGTGTGTGTAAAATTTTCGTGTCCAAGTGTACAACTCCTTCCAAACTATATCTGTATTATAACGAAAGAAACTTTCTTACGCTATTTAACGAATCCTTCCACACATAACTTCAACCATAGCACCACAAACTACAGGTGTCAGGATTGTGCAACCTCTCCAGCCCCATGGAGTTGCCCTGCTCAGTTCAATCCGAATAAAAGGAGGTAAACACCATGAATTTCCTGGGACATGTCGTGCGATTTGTCATCGCAGCAATTGTATTAATGGTGGTCAGCTGGATCGTTCCCGGATTCGCCGTTGGTGGCTTCTGGAGCGCTCTGCTGCTTGCTCTTGTCATTGCCCTGCTTGGCTGGATCGTTGAAGGTATCTTCGGCAAAAGGGTCAACCCGTTTGGTCGTGGTATTGTCGGATTTATCGTTAGCGCACTGGTGATTTGGCTTGGTCAATATGTTGTAGATCATGTTGAAGTCAGCCTGCTCGGTGCCATTCTCGCTGCGCTGGTTATCGGGATTATCGATCTGTTCATTCCCGTATCCACCCCTTTTGATGCCGGACGAAGCTCCAAAAGCTAATACCAGCTTCTCCTTTTCGTACCCATGAATACTCCTAAACCTCTGAAGGCCTATGCCGGAAGAGGTTTATTTCATTCGGACCGTAACGATAGTGCAACAAACACATACAATTTTCAAAAAAACGACATACGCAGCGTGTACAGGCATCCACATATTGCGGTATGATGACTGGAGCAATCATTCACATCTTATCCATATTACCCTAAGGAGGCACATGATGAAGAAAGGCATAACATGGCTTGCTGCCTGTATGTTAATTCTGGTCCTCACTGCATGCGGAGGAGCAAATCAGTCCGCAGACTCTGACAGCAACGGATCGGATGCTGGAGTTACAGCCAGTGAAGAACTGGTGATCAAGGCAAGCAACTACGAATTTGATCAACCCGAGTACCATCTTAAAAAAGGTGTCCCGGTTAACATTGTTTATGAAAATGTAAACGGAAATCACGGTATACTCGTGCCGGAGCTGAATCTTATGCTCGACACCAAAAATAGTTCCAAAGTGATCACCCCGGACAAAGTCGGTGAATTTGAAATGTCCTGTTCGGTCTTCTGTGGTTCCGGACACAGTAGCATGATCTCCAAAATTATCGTTGAAGAATAGTATTCAAGACAAGGAGCCCCCGCAGCGACGGGAGCTCCTTCTTTAGTATAACAAATTGTACCAGAGTGCGTTGCACACGAGCCAGTTCTGCTACAATCAATCCGCTAGGTCTGGTCCTGTTCAATCAATTCAATCCATTCGTTATATTCCGTCTGCAATTTCGTATATTCATCATGCAACTGACGATATTCCTTATTCAGATGCTCTGCCTTTTCCTGCTCCATTTCGCGTTCAACCTGTAACAAACGTAATTGATTGGCCGCTAGTTCGTAACGCTCTCCCATCTCAAGCAGTTCATTTTCCATGGTCTGTTTCTCCAGGGTTGCTTCTGCACGTAACTTGTCCAGCTGCTGTCGTTCTTGCTCCAGTCCCTCCAGCAACTCGCTACTTGCCGCACTTTCTCTCTTCCAAACCGTCAGTTCATTCTCAAGTGCAGCCCAGCGTTCCTGCCAGGATTGTTCCTGAGCAGCCCATTCATCTGCACGGCGTTGCCACACCTGGTCGTTCTGCTCTGCTTGTTCAACGCTTGAGCGAAGTTCTTCTTCACGTCTCGTCAACTGCTCCACACGGGATGCCAACTCAGCCTGTTTGACTGACAGTTCTTCGTGTTTGATCTGCCACTCCAATGCTTCTTCCTCGGTCTGGGCCAGCCGGCTCTCTTGCTCGGAGTAGCGCTCGGAAAGTTTCGCTGAAGTCTGTCTTGCTTCTTCAAGTGCGCTCACAATCTCTTGCTTCTCCGTACTCAATTCATCCAGCTTGGAACTGTAATTCTCTTCCCGTTGTAATGCATCACTGTAATCGTTACGGATTTGTTTATAATTATCCTGAAGTTGGTTCAGCTCTTCCCGAACAACATTTAGCTCAACTTCAAGCTGTTTGCGTTTCTCTTCCAAAAGCTCTGCATCCTTCTGGTATTGCACAGCCTCTTCATGGTTGAAACGAGACTCTTCCTTCACCACCGACAATTCATCATGGAGGGATTGCACACCAGACTCCAACGTTTCATTTTGTTCAGCAACTTCAAGAATCTGATTCTCCAGGTCTCCGATCTCAGCCAATCGCTGCTCAGCAAGGTCCTTCCAGGACTGCTCACGTTCCGTAAGTGTGCCAATCTCATGCTGCAATGTACGCACCGCAGCATGAGCCTGTTCAAGCACTTTTTGCAGTCTGCGCTGTTCCTCTTCCGACTTCACTTCAGCCTCACGAAGCTTTTGAGCTTCCTGTTCAAGCTGTGCATGTTGCTCCTGAAGTTTGCGTAGCTGGGCCGTGAGAGAGGATTCTCTATCCACAGTTTCATTATACTTCTGCTTCCATTGTTGCTGTGCATCACGAGATTGCTGGGCAGCCTGTTCCGTTTCACGGAGAAGCTCCTGTAACTGGGAACGATCCTCTTTCAACTGTTCCAGTTGCTGCTCCAGTTCCGTAATTCGGCGAGTCTGAACTTCCTGCTCCTGTTTACGGACCCCATGCTCATGACGTAACGATTCCAATTGACCACGCTCGTGCTGAAGCTGCTGTTCTTGCTCTGCAACCATGTCCTGTGCACTGATGAGCTGGGTCATCACTTCTTCTAATTGCTCTTCGACATCTAATAGTTTAGTCTCCGCCTGTTTACGTTGTTCCTCAAGCTGCTGCTTGAGCTTGCCCCGTTCTTCTTGCAATAAGGCCTCTGCCGCCGCTGCGGCTTCTGTTGCCTGGGACGCTGCTGCTTCCTTGGCTTGCTGCAATTGTTCCTCGAGGGCTGCTTCTTTCTCCATCCATTCGAGTTCCAACTGCTCGGATAACGCCTTGAACTCCGCATTTAACTGATTTATCTCAGTCAGGCGCTTTTGCTCCGCTTGTTCCTGCAAGTCAGCCCGTTCCTGATTCGCCTGATCCGTGAGCTCTTGTGTCTGTTGCAGCGCTTTTTCTTCAGCCTGTTGAAGACGAAGTTCCATCTGTTGCTGAAGTTCATGATATCGCAGTGCCGCTTCTTCCTGAGCTTTCTTCAGATTGCTCTCTGCCTGCTCCAACTCGGACAAAATGGCCGACTCGGCTTCTTCCTTGGCTGTCTGAACCTGCTGCGCAGCCTTGGCTTCAATCTGTTGACGTTCTGCAACGGCACGGCTTTCGGCTTCTTTTAATTGAGCTGCACTCTTGTCCTGCAACTCTTTATATTGCGCCGCAGCTTTGGCCTGCGCCTGCTGCAATTCCGCTGCAGAACGGTTCTGAGCTTCTTTTAGCTGAGAAGCGGCCTGTGCCTGTGCAGTTTTAAGCTGATTTGCCGCTTTTTCTTCCATTTCCTTGAGCTGTCTCGTTCCCTTGGCTTCTGCTTCTTTGAGTTGTGCCGTAGTTTGAGCCTGCAACTTCTGCAATCGCTCCGTTGCCTGGGCACGCTCCTGCTCAAGCAGTTTGTTTAACTTGGCCATTTCTGCTTGCTTGTCCGTTTCGGCCTTTTGCAGGGCCTGTTCGGCTTCGAGCTTCAGCTTCTGCAATTCAGCAAAAGACTGGTCTCGCCGTTCCAATTCTTGTTGATGTTCATTTTGTATGGCGTTCAACCGATTCAATTCGTTTCTCAGTTCTGTACGTTCTCCAGTAAGCATCTTCAGTTCATTCCGGATTTCCTGAGTCTGAAGAGACTGTTCAGCCATATGTACAGCCGCCAGTACCGCAATACGCGGAGTATCCAGACGGGAATTTTGCTTGGAGATCGCGCTCATACGCTCATCTACCAGGTTAGCTACTTGTTTCATATAGTCGGCACTGCTGCCAACCAGTTTATAGGAAGTCCCGTAGATCTCTACGGTGACGCGTGTACGATCAGGTGTAGTCACAGTTGTGCCCTCCTTCAAGTCTGTATGTTGATTCTAAGCTGTAATCACAAAAAAGTCACATCGATCCTCTAATGCTAAGGATTCGATGTGACTTCAAACAATTCCTGCTAATCTTTGTTCAAAAAATCTTCTTCTGTCCTATTTACGCAATTCCGCTCCGAATTGCTCTTCCAGACGAGCCACTACACGGGCGTGAACTTCAGTAACTTCCTCATCGGTGAGTGTACGTTCACGATTCCGGTACACCAGTGCCATCGCCACGCTTTTCTTGTTTTCACCCAGTTTACTGCCAGTAAACACATCGAATACCTGTACGTATTGTAACAATTCACCCGCCGATTCACGAATGGCGCGCAGCATATCCCCAGCTTCAATATCCTCACTCACAACAACCGCGATATCACGTTCCATGGCCGGGAAACGCGGAAGTTCACGATAACGAATGTCAGCGTCCGCTTCACTGTAGATTGATTCAAGTGCAATCTCTGCGATATATACATCATTCAGATCATACTGCTGTTGCAGTTCCGGATGCAATTGACCCAATGTACCGATCAATGTACCTTCCCCGCCATCCTTCCCTTCCAGATAAACCGATGCGGAACGTCCCGGATGGAATCCTTCAGGGCTGTTTGCTACCAAACGAATGCGCTGTTCCAGACCCACATAGGCGAACAGATGCTCAAGGGCACCTTTCAGATCGAAGAAGTCTACTTTCTCCGCTCCAACATTCCACTGCTGAGTTGCACGATTCCCAGTGAGCAACAAGCCCAGTACCGGAATCTCATGTGGTTGCTTGGTCAACTGATCTTCTTCAGTGAAGAACACATTGCCCACTTCAAATACAGCCAGTGAGTCCTGTTTACGGTTCATGTTATACACCGCTGCATCCAGCATTTGCGGCAAAATACTCGTACGAAGCACACTGCGGTCCTCACTCATAGGCATCGCGAGTTTCACGGCTTTACTGCCTTGTGTCAATGCCGGGAACAGTGTCGCTTTATCCGGGTGTACAAAGGAGTAACTGATCATTTCCTGCCAGCCACTGCCTGAGAGCAATCCACGAATGGTGCGACGCATCGCTTGAGAGCGTGTATATGCCCCTGGAGTCGTCGGTCCTTCAATCCATGTGGTTGGAATGTTGTCGTATCCGTACAGGCGTGCAATCTCTTCAAACAAGTCTACATCGAGCGTAATATCCCCTCTGCGTGTTGGTACTTCCACATCCAGCAATCCTTGATCAGCATCACCACATGCAAAGTGCAAACGAGCGAAGATGGTTTTCACCTCAAGCAAAGACAGATCGGTTCCCAGATAACGATTCAGTCTATCCAGCGACAATTGAATTACACGTTTCTCCGCAGCTTCTGCGCCAGCTTCCACGATTCCTTGGTGCACTTCACCTTCAGCATAACGCTGAATCAGTTCAGCCGCACGATCCAAAGCCGTAATGACCGCACCCGGATCTACTTCCTTCTCAAAACGCATGCTTGCTTCGGAACGCAGCCCCAGTTGGCGCGACGTTTTCCGAACGGTGCCGCCGTCGAACTTGGCGGACTCCAGCAACAGATTCACCGTGCCTTCCGATACCTCGGAATTCTCGCCACCCATAACCCCAGCGATGGCTACAGGCTTCACGCCATCTGTGATGAGCAACATGTGCGGCTCCAGCTTGCGCTCCTGGCCATCCAGCGTAACAATCGTTTCACCTTCGTTGGCCATCCGCACTTCAATATGGCCTTTCTCCAGCTTATCCGCATCAAATGCATGCAACGGTTGACCGTATTCCAGCATGACATAGTTCGTGATATCAACGATGTTGTTGATTGGACGAACACCTGCTGCCATCAGACGGTTTTGCATCCACAGCGGGGAAGCACTCAGCTTAATGCCAGTTACATAACGAGCTGCATAGTGACTGCATTGCTCCTGCGCCTTAATCTCTACAGAGATATGATTCGCAGCTGCGTCACGAGCTTCAACCAGTTGGTCTTTGGGACTCGGCAGCTTCACTTCACGACCCAGGATGGCACCCACTTCATAAGCCGCCCCACGCATGCTGAGACAGTCGGAACGGTTCGGTGTCAGATCCAGTTCAAGCACATGGTCGTCAAGACCAAGAACCTGGCTGATTGGCATGCCAATCTCCGTTTGTTCCGGCAGAACGAGAATACCTTCCTGCTGATCTTTTGGCAGCAATTTATCGTTCATGCCCAGTTCTTTGGCGGAACAGATCATGCCAAGGGAGACAACGCCGCGCAGTTTGGCTTTTTTGATATCCAATCCACCTGGGAGCTTCGCTCCAACCAGAGCTACGACTACTTTTTGGCCTGCATCCACATTTTTCGCACCACACACGATCTGCAGATCTTCTTCCTGGCCCGCATCAATGACACATACATTCAGTTTGTCAGCATCCGGGTGTTTCTCCTTGCTCTTCACATAACCCACAACGACTTTATTTACACCCTTGTTGCGGTTCTCCACTACATCAATCTCGACTCCCGCACGGGTGATCTTCTCTGCCAATTCCTGTGGCGTCACACCTTCAAGGGAAATATAATCAGACAGCCAATCTGTCGATACTCTCATGGACGTTCACTTCCTTAATCTATAAATTAGTGTTGCCGCTCCTAACACTTGCTCTATGAATGCAGATCTATTTATTGTAAAGTTACAGCCGTCCAAATTGCTTCAGGAAGGTCAGATCACTGTTGTAGAAGTGACGGATGTCATCAACACCATACTTCAGCATCGCGATACGTTCTACGCCCATTCCGAATGCGAAACCACTGTATTTCTCAGGATCATATCCACCCATCTCAAGCACTTTCGGGTGAACCATGCCGCCGCCCAGAATTTCAAGCCAGCCTGTTTGCTTACATACCCGACACCCGCTACCGCCGCATTGCACACAAGTTACATCCACTTCCGCACTTGGCTCCGTGAACGGGAAGAAGCTTGGACGCAGACGAATTTCCGTGTGGGAACCGAACATTTCGCGCACGAATTGCAGCAGGGTTCCTTTCAGATCGCTCATACGAATGTTTTCGCTGATGACCAATCCTTCAACCTGGTTGAATTGGAAAGAGTGCGTCGCATCGTCGTCATCACGGCGGTATACTTTACCTGGGCAGATGACTTTGACAGGCACTTCGCCCTTCATGCTCTGCATGGTACGTACTTGAACCGGAGATGTATGGGTACGCATCAACAAGTCTTCTGTAACATAGAAAGAATCCTGCATATCGCGCGCCGGGTGATTCTTCGGCAGATTCAATGCTTCAAAGTTGTAATAATCCATTTCGACTTCAGGACCTTCCGCAACGCGGTATCCCATGCCGATGAAAATATCTTCGATCTCCTGTACCACTTTGGTTAGTGGATGCAGTCCGCCTTGACGTCCACGACGTCCTGGCAGAGTCACATCAATTTTCTCGGATTGCAGACGCTTCGCCGTCTCTTCCTTCTGGAATTGATCCTGCTTGCTGTCGATCACTTCCTCAATGGCAGCCCGCACATCATTGGCTACTTGACCAATAACTGGACGTTCCTCCGCACTAAGCGCACCCATACCGCGCAAAATTTCAGTCAATGCACCCTTTTTCCCCAAATACTTCACACGCAGATCACTGAGCGTCTGCGGATCATTCACACCAGACAACTGCTCCAGCGCTTCGATCTTCAATGCCTCTAAACGTTCTTTCATGTGTAATTGCCCCCTTTTTGTGGTGTTTTTGCAACAAAAAAAGGCCTTCTCTCCCCTGAAGGGACGAAAAGACCGTGGTACCACCCTTGTTAGACATCCATTGCTGCACGACTCATTCGGTCTGCAACTTGTTCTGTCTCACTTTGTACGGAATAACGACCGTTAACCGTTTGCCCCTACTGTTGTCTGTGTTTACACTCAAACAGGTTCAGGGAACCGCTTCGGAGTGAATTTCGGCAGCCTTGTTCTACAGAAACGCTCTCAATCTACGGCGCTTCCTCCCTGTCCAGAGGCACTGCTTACTTATCTCCATCATCACGTTTGCTTGTTATACCCATATCGATGTAATCATCGATGATCGTTCATAATTATATGCAAAATAGATCGAAATAGCAAGCCGTCCATGTTCTATTTTATGCTTGCACCCTTATCTTTCAATTGTTTCAGGCGCTGCTGGATTTCGCGAATCTCAGCTGCCTCGACTGCTCGCTCATTCGAATGCTCGGGCTGTGTCAGACTGTCTTTTCCAGCAGTGCTCACAGGAGAAAGTAACTCGGATAAGCGCATCTCCAATCGCAACCGCTCGTCATCGGATTCCCGGGTCTCCAGCGCCTGCTCCCGAAGTTTGCTGGACTGCTCCCAATCGGATACACCTCCTTCGAACAGCGTTGCTGTGCCACCAGTCTCCAGATCGCACAACCGATTCGCGAGTGACTTCGTCAGCATCCGGTCATGAGATACAAGCACCAAAGCACCAGAAGCCTGTTTCAATACATTCTCCATAACTTCCTGGGTATCAATGTCCAGATAGTTGGTCGGTTCATCCAGCACCAGCAGATTGGCTCCGCCAAAGTATAGCCTCAGAAACGCCACTCTGCACTTTTCCCCCATGCTCAAATCCCCGATCCGCTTGAAAACATCACCCCTGGAAAACAGAAAACATCCCAGAATGGTCCGTGCCGCACTTTGTGTCATGGATGGAAGGGTAAGCAAGCTATCCAGAAGCGTCTGATCCTCGGGAAGTCCTTCCAGTTCCTGTGAAAAGTAACCGATTTTCAGCTGTGGATGCCGTGTTACCTTGCCTTGCGAGGGTTCCAGCTCATCAATCATCAACTTCAGCAGTGTCGTCTTGCCCGTTCCATTAGGGCCCCGTACAGCAAGCCGATCTCCGCGTTCCACAGTGATTCGAAGGTCGCGAAGCAATGGCTGGTTACTTGTATACGAAAAACTCACCTCTTCCAGCGCAAGCAGCTGGCGTGCAGCCAGTGTGCTCATCTGTAGTTCCATGTTCAACTTGGCAGCTTCACGAGGTTTATCCACCCGTTCCTGCTCCAATCGTTCCAACTGTTTTTGTTTGGCATGGTAACGTGAAATATTTTTGTTGGCTTTGGCTTTGTAGAAGCTCTGGGTAATCTTCACTTCCACATCAGTCGCAGAGTTATGCGCTTTATGGAACCATTCCTGATAATTTCGAATCGTCTCTTCCAGCGCCTTACGTTCCAACTCCTGCCTGCGGTAGATCGTTTCCTGTTCCCGTAATTCACGCTCTTTGTGGATCTTATAGTCGGAGTATCCGCCCTTGTATTTGGTTAGAGACTCTGCACTAAACTCAATGACTCCTGTGGCTACCTGATCAATAAACGTACGATCGTGAGATACAAATAACAGCGTACCTTCATATGAGGACAACCACTCTTCCAGCCAGCGCATGCTTCCCTCATCCAGATGATTCGTCGGTTCATCCAGGATCAGGAATTTGGGCTTGCTGACAAGCAGACCCGCCAAACGGGCCTTTGTTTTTTGCCCACCGCTTAAGGAATGATAGGGTCTGTTCCAATGTTCTGCGGACAATCCAAGGCGTGTCAGTACCTTCTCTACTTCGGTCTCCCACATATAACCGTTCAACTGTTCATATTGCCCCGTCACTTGTGTATAGGCTGCAAGCAGCTCATCATCAGCCTCACTGCTGATGCTCAAGCGTTGTTCCAGTTCCTCCAGTTCCCGTTTCACTTCATAGATCTGACCGCTCTCACGTCGGACCGCATCCAATACATTCATCCCCGTCTCAATCTCCGAGCGCTGACGCATGAACCCCCATTCCTGCTGCGGGATATGACGTTCAATCCGTCCACCACCATGCTCTTCACCCAAAATGATACGTAACAACGTTGTCTTGCCGCATCCGTTGCGACCTAGAATGGCGAGCCGCTCGCCCTCATTAATCTCCAGATTCAATCCTGTAAACAATTCTTTGCCGTTCCACTCTTTTGATACTTCATGTAAGCGTACCAATGTCATCATGAGGCCTCATCCTTCCTGCATCCTTTTTGCTGAACAAAAAAAACCGCTGGCATCAGCCGGCGGTTTGGCAATTCAGGGTTGGATCAAGCATTCAAAGACAGATCTAAGGTAAGCTACGGCATGAACAAAGAAACCCCAAATACAGGGTACACGTAAACCTCAAAGGCTTACTGGTTCCATACCTGATCCCATAGCTGAATTTGGACACACGAATCCCCTCATTGCTCAGCCGCTCTGGCTGACTGCGTTATAAAACCGTCTGCAGTTAACTGGGGTTTAATTCATGTGTTTTACTTCATGGGACGTATGGTTACCTCTCATTCATGTGTAGTATCAATTTCTCCGTTATTGTACCAGATCATTGTAAAAAAGCAAAGGTTATATAATCAGAACTATTAAATTCTTACACTGGCCACTCTGATGACAGAACAATCTTCTGATCGCTGTTACCCTCAGATTTCTTTATAGCAAAAGAAAAAGCCCCTGCATCGCAAGGGCTTTGAAACTGCTTAATTAAGCGGGTGATGGGAATCGAACCCACGCTATTAGCTTGGAAGGCTAAAGTTCTACCATTGAACTACACCCGCATGAATGACGATTTAAGGTTAATTTCCATTAGGAAGTTAACAGTGATTTTACAAAGAATAATATACCATGATCCTTCATAGCATGCAAGTCGTATTTACCATTTTTTTATTACGCATCCATATTAAAAAAAGCAGGAGCACTCACGCGCCCCCGCTGTTCGCTATCCTGTGGGTTTATCCACATCTCTTAAAAACTTCTCCTCAAAATCAGCGGCCTCAATCGGTTTACTGAAGAAATACCCCTGAGCCTCATGACAATGTTGATTGCGAAGAAAGACCATCTGGTCTTCGTTCTCCACGCCCTCAGCTGTCACTTTCAGGTGTAAATGATGCGCCATTGAAGTAATGGTAGATACAATCGCAGCGTTATTGCTGTCCTCCATGACTTCATTAACGAACGAACGGTCAATCTTGAGCCGATCAATCGGCAGGTCCTTCAGATAATGTAACGAGCTGTATCCCGTTCCAAAATCATCAATACTGATATGCACACCAATTTCTTTAATTTTACGCAACTGCTCAAATGCCCGATCTTTATCAAATGTCATACTCTCCGTGATCTCCAGTTCTAGCCATACAGGCTCAAGCCCTGTCTCCTTGAGAATGCCATTGATATTGTCCAATAGATGAGAATGCCTGAACTGTCTCATGGACAGATTCACCGAAACACACAGTTTACGATAACCGGCTTCCTGCCATAGCTTGTTCTGGGCACAAGCTTCACGAAGCACCCATTCGCCAAGCGGCACAATCAGCCCACTCTCTTCTGCCAGGGGAATGAATTCCGCCGGAGATACCGAGCCCCGTTGCGGGTGCTGCCAGCGTACCAGTGCTTCCATGCCGACAATCAGCCCACTTTGCAGATTAACCTGCGGCTGATAGACCAGGTAGAATTGGCCTCGTTCCAATGCCTTGCGCAGATCGTTCTCAAGCTGCAAACGCTCCTGGGCTTTCATCTGCATCGCATGGGCATAACGATTTAATTCCATTCCCTGTTCTTTGGCATTATGCAGCGCTGTATCGGCATTCTGAATAATCTCCTGTGGTGACTCACCATCGTGTGGGAAAATCGCTATGCCGATTCCAAGCGTAAGATGATACTCATTGCCATCAACCAGGACCGGCTTCTCAAAAAGTTGCAGAATGGATCTTGTCCGCCGCAATGCTGTATCTGTTGTACTGAAATCTGTCATCGTCAATGCAAACTCATCTCTTCCCAAGCCAAATACCTCTTCTCCTGGAAGTGACAAATGTTTCAGACGTTGACCAACCTGACGCAGAACCCGGTTTGCTGCTTGCTGTCCAAGCGAATCATTAATGGTCTTGAAACGATTAATATTCAGAACCAGCACACCAACAAGCTGTTCCTGTACCACGGCATCATCCATCATCATTTTTAACCGCTGTGAAAGGCGACGGCGGTTCGGAAGCCCTGTCACATCATCATGATGAGCAATATAATTCATCTTGGCTTCAGCAACCTGCTGCTGCAGGAACGGCGTGTCCACCACGGACGTGTACAACCCTTTTTGGATGAAAAAATAGGCCATACAGTTACTGAGCAATCCCAACAGCAGATTGAGATCGTTCACTCCAGTTGCGGAAATAAAATAACATTCACCATAGAAGAAACACAGAATGCCACATAGAATAGATGGCAAGTCACCATCTCTGGTTTTTTTCCATTGTACAAACAAAATAACTGCGGTAATGCCATACAGCAATCCGACCATAAAATGAACCCGGGTGAAAAATCCACCTAACACTTCACCCTCAAGCATGTTGGGCAGCATGCTCCATTCCTGAATAGCCAAGGTGTATAAAATAACAAAGGTACCTAATGTCCCACTGAACAGTAAGAATTTGCGCGGTAATGCAATTTCCTTCTCATTTAAGGTATACACGAACAGCAAACCTACTGAACATACCAAAGATCCTATAGTTGACATCATCAAGGAGAACTCTGATTCCATCATCGCTCCGTTAGGAATCTCTTCTGCAAATGAAACGATATGAACCACTTCAAACAGACCAATTAGTAAAAAGAGTGTTGTTAATAACACCCTCCGAAGGGTCAGCTTCTGTGTCCGAAACAACCAGCTTTGATTATAAATGCCGATACAAGCCGCCGCCGCAGCGAACCCACTCAAGAGTGTCAAAACCGGGTAACCCGATATGATCAGATCAGGGCTTGAAGAAGAACGAAACCATTGACTTGCGAGGAAACACAATAAGCCGCATATAGCGACCCAACCCATTTTTCTCTGATCTTGCAGATTAACCTTCATGCCGTGTTTTCCTTCCCGGGATCACCTATCCTGAATTACATTAACCAATCTTACCAAACCTTCTACACAATTCGACAAAAAACATATTTACCAACGTTCAATTCACATGCATTCACATGCTATCTGGTACATAATAACATTTAATTCTGTATACGTGAACTAAAAAATAGTTACTCCTAGGAATATTTATTCATAAAAATGGAGAAAAACAAGGCATTAAGAACTAAAAAAACATGGATCTCCAGGTGGAGTCCATGTTTTCCTAGTTTGCAACTGTATTTATAACTATATTACTTATCGAAATTCACTTCAGGTGTTGTTAATTTATCATAGAAATCAACAACCTTATCCTTGTCTTCCGATGAACGAAGCGCCATGGCCGAACGTGGATGCTCGTCCAATGTACCTGTAATCATGTAAGGAAGAATGTAACCCCATTCTTCTTTTTCTCTGAGGGGTACCATCAACTGTTCCAATACACCAAGTACTGGGCGCAAATTGTATTTCGTACCTTTCAGATGAGCTACGAGTAATTCCGTTGGGCAGTTACCTGCCGCACGTCCCATACCATACACAGAAGCATCAAGCAGTTCAACGCCAAGTTCCGCCGCAACCAATGTATTAGAAAACGCAAGTTGCATGTTGTTATGTGTGTGAACGCCAAGACGCTTGTTAGGCAAGTGGGTCTTGAACTTCTCTACCAGGTATTTCACATCATTATGGTCCAGGCTACCGTACGAATCTACAATGTAGACAACATCCACAGCGCTTTCTTTGATCAATTCAAAAGCTTCCAGCAACTCATTCTCCATAACATTGGAGAGGGCCATAATATTAAGTGTTGTTTCATAACCACGATCATGGAATGTTTGAACCAGTGCAAGTGCCTTGTCTACATCTTTGCTGTAGCACGCAACCCGGATCAGATCCAGCATGCTTTCACTGCGAGGCAAGATATCATTCTCGTCCACACGTCCAACGTCAACCAGTGCAGACAGTTTGGTATTGCCTTTTTGAGGAATAACTTTACGTAGGAAATCATCATTCAGGAAACGCCAAGGTCCTGCTTCCTCAGCACCTTTCAGCAACTTCGGAGAGTTCTTATATCCAATTTCCATATAATCAACGCCAGCTTCATTCAATCCAGCATACAGCTGTTGAACAAAGTCCACGCTAAAGTCCCAATTATTCACCAATCCGCCATCACGGATCGTACAATCTACAATTTTGCAATGATTTGTCTTCATTAATGTCTGCTCCTTTTCTGACCAACTTGTGTATTCCTCTCATGATACTTGAACGTGACAAGAAAAGTAAAGGGATTCCGGCCTTATTTACTTCGATAAGATTTCCAGATTCGATCAATCTCAACCATATCGTTGCCATCAGGAGCTTTCTCTCCATAACGAACGGCATTATACGTATCTGGCAGTCTCTTAGACAACTCATCTTCTTCCGGCTTCACACCATTCTGAATAATGGTCTGTGCAGCCTCCAGCGGAGTATACGTCCCCTGTATTCCCACTCCTCGGTGAGCAGCCCTGTCCATCCATGTCCGATAGTAATATCGGATACGTTCAGCATCCTGTACTGGTGGCGCTTCTTTCTTCCGAAACCAATTCTTTCGGACTTTTGCTGGCGCATCAAGCGTCTCACTGACATCGATATACTCCGTCCGTGGTTCTGCCTTCTTTTCACCGGGTTGTAACATCCCCTTGAATCGATCCATAAGTCTGTTTATCGCCTTTTGTCCCAATCTCAGAAGCAGCCACAGGATTGCTCCTGCTACAGCACACATCACTACCCATCCGAGGATGTTCCAGAAGATTGAGGGCTCTGAGGGCGGCTCTCTCCACTCCTTCGGGATATTTAACGGCTGATTGGGGTCGTCCATGGGTAGTCGTGGCTCCTCGCTGGAAATCGGGCCAAACCATGCCCTGATCCATGCGAGCAGCCGGTCTCGTAGCGGTGCTAACCAGGCAGCCAGACTTGGAAAAGCACCAATGGCGACAATCACGATAAACATCCACATGAAGCGCTGATGATTCGCACGCGCAAAATCGCGCAGTACTAATTTACGCTTGCCGTCATTGAGTATTGCCCGGTCCAGTTGTAGCATATATCGTCCAACCAGCCAGAAGGCAAAGCTGATCACTCCAGCAATATAGATCCATATCGTGTAGGCTTGCAATGGCTGCATGAATTGCAACTGGCTCGAAGCAACCGTAAGCACGATCGCACTGATTATCCCCATAATCTGCAAGCGCCATAACAAAACAGAATGAAAGGCTGGCTCGAAGGTCAGACCTGCATAAACCGAGATGACTCCACACAGTGCCAGTGTGATGATATCCGGCAACGGGAGAATGAGGCTCATCCCAATAAAGAGTGCGAAGAGAAATCCTATGACGAGTGCCGTTACTCCACGAATGAATGTACTTTTCTCACGATAACCCGGAATTTTATGCTGAATGAATTGTCCCAACCAACCCGCGAGAACAACCAGGATGAATAATGTGTACGGCAAATGTTCCATTGCGTAGAATGAAGCGAGTGTAAATATTGGAAAAAGGTATATGCCCGCCATCATGACAGCCATCATCGCTATGAGCGCCTTGATAGTCGCTGTATGTCTGTCCCTCATGCACTCACCGCCTTCGTATCGCCCTTCATGTCCTCTACGGGCAGAATCGTCACGCGATGTCCTTGTTCGTGCAGACGTGCAATCTCGTGCTCCATAGCGGCAGATACATAGGATGTAATCAACAGATAGCTGCGGATTTGCTGCGCTTCTTCATTCAGACGTACTTCATCATTCAGGAATTGCTCCATCGGCACCATACATTTCAACTCTGTCTCTGCCATAGCCTCCAGTAGCCTCTCCAGATGAGGTGTACCATAATCCGGCTCAATTCGAAGTGCATCCCGACCTCCACCCACATGATAACCATTATGGGCGAAGCCTGCAGGTAACCCTCTTCCGATGGCATCCACTGCAGCCGTGGCCGCGTAACGAAGTGCCCGTTCAATCTTTTCCGGACGAGTGACCACACTCCACATATCTGCCGACTCCTGAATGTTGACTACAATCCAGGATTGCGGATCTGCTGTCCATCCTTGCTTGTAGACTTGTAATTCACCCGTACGTGCGCTCGCTTTCCAGTGAATGCGATTCATGGGATCGCCTGCACCGTAGGGACGAACACCCAGAATCAGGAACGGATCTTCGACGATCCATCGCGACACTTCCACTTCCCCCTGCCACACTTGATAGATCGCCGGAAGATCCTCTGTATTCATTAATGAAGGATACACGACCATGGACATATGCAAAGGAATCGGTTTGGTGGAGCGCCATATGCCAAAGAGATCTCCCCCTGTCATGCTTGCTGTATTGAGTGGATAGATCCCACGCTGAGTACATACAAACGGATGCTTGCGTGTAATACGAGTAAAAGGTTTCAGTGTAAAAATGCTCTTATGATTCTGATAAATCTCTCCTTGGCTAATATCCATACCCGAGCCGGAACGAAATACAAACGACACAGGCATCATCGATTCAAGTCTGAGCCACGGTACGGAGACTCGTTTTTCATTCGTTATCGTCTCCACCATCTCAAGTTCATCTCCAGCGTAACAACGCAGCTTGCTGAATTGTCTGCTGTACTTGAGCTTTCGTAGTGCAGGTCGTCCGAACCATACACCGTGTATCCCAACGACAATGCCTCCAACAAGGACAAGCCATAATAATGCCATAAGACTAGCGCCCGCTTGTAGCGAGATTCTCTGTGGGTACTTCTATCTGATTCAGAAGCTCCTGGATGATACGCTCCGCCAAGCCCTCTTGTTGTCTGACCCGGTTACGGAATACAAGTCGGTGGGCCAGCACAGGTTCCGCCAGAACTTTAATATCATCTGGCAAAACAAAGTCTCTGCCATGCAGTGCAGCCCAGGCCTGACTTGCCTTGAGTAATGCCTGAGCCCCTCGTGGACTTACGCCAAGCGAGAGCTCCGGATGTTGTCTTGTCGCTTCGGTTAACTGAATAATATATCGTAGCAAATCTTCGTTGATTTGAACTGTTTTATACATATCCTGTGCCTTCAAAAGTTCTTCACGGCTGATCACAGCCGACAAATCGTCAACAGAGCGGCTTGCCACCGTGCGTCTCAGAATTTCTACACTCTCTTCACTGCTTGGATAACCCATACGAATTTTCATCATAAAACGATCCATCTGTGCCTCAGGTAGCGGAAAAGTTCCCTGGTTATCTAAGGGATTCTGAGTGGCTATAACGATAAATGGCCGTTCCAGTTGTCGCGTTGAACCATCGATACTGATCTGACGCTCTTCCATGCACTCCAGCAAGCTTGATTGAGTACGCGGCGTAGCCCGGTTAATCTCATCGGCCAGTACAAGATTGGCGAACAATGGGCCAGGTCGGAATTCAAAATCTCCATCTTTTTGATTAAAGAAATGAATACCTGTCAAATCAGATGGAAGCAAGTCTGGTGTAAACTGTATACGCTGGAATGTGCAGTCCAATGAAGAGGCTACCGATTTGGCAAGCATCGTTTTTCCGGTACCTGGCACGTCCTCCAGCAATACATGTCCTGACGCTATGATCGCGGTCATCACCAGTTCTATGGTATGCTCTTTCCCCACAATGATTTTTCCCACATGATTCATCAATTGTTGATTCATTTGTTCCATTCCTTGGATATCCATCGCATTCCCATCCTTCCGTTAATGGAGCTTATGTATTCGCATTCATTACTAACTATAACCTTAAGTGGCAACAAAAAACAAAGGAGACGGCCATTGGCCGACTCCTTTACTCATCATTATTCTCAAAAAACCAAGGGTAACATAATCTTAAACCGCGTACCTTCGCTTTTTTTGCTATCTACCGAGATGGTACCTCCATGGTTCTTGATAATGCGATAACTCACCGAGAGTCCGAGCCCTGTTCCGCTCTCCTTGGTCGTAAAGAATGGATCAAACAGACGCACAAGCGTGTTATGGTCCATCCCATGACCATTATCCGCGATGGAGATCTGCACAAACTTGTTTTCCGTGGCGGTAGATATTCGAATTAGACCCGTATGTTCTTCGCCAACTTCCTCAATGGCATCCATTGCATTTTTCACCATATTCAAAATAACCTGCTTAATCTGTTTGACATCAATGGACACATTCAGCGGGGCATCCCCTTCATCCAGTATGATCTCGCATCCCTTCATCAAACCTTCGCTTTCTGTCAGCAAGACCACCTCTTTGAGCAAAGAGTCGACGGACATCACGGTCTTCTGTGGTGCTGACGGTTTGGAAGAATTCAAAAATTCGTAGATGATGTCGTTCGCCCGATCAATCTCCGTCAGTATGATTCGAGCGTACTCGTCTTTGCCGAGCTGCAGCAAATGGGGCCTGAGCAATTGGATGAACCCACGGATTGCAGTCAACGGATTACGAATTTCATGAGCAATAGATGCTGAAATCCGCCCCAGCATCGCAAGTTTGTCATTTTGATAAGCAGTTTGTTCAATTTGTTTATAATCAGATACATCTTTGACGCTGAATAAAAAGTCGCCATCCATCTGATCACCGTACGTCACAGTAACCAGCCAATGCCTTCCGTATTCATCAATCAACTCATGATAGCGCTTACGATGAAAAATGGTTTCCCGATAGATACGTAAAATTTTCTTTTTCTTGAATCGGCTCATCTGCGGATGATGCAGCATTTGCATCAGGGTGCAGCCGCTCAACAGACTTCTTGGAAGCTCCAACAACTTTGCCATCTGAACGTTAATAAACGTCAATACACCGTGACTGTCAAACAACATAATACCGCTATCCAGATGCTCGAGTACATTCTCGTACTTGTTGTAATCCAGATGCACAGGCGGGAATCCATCCGTTGGTTGAGGCACTGTATCCTGAAATTCACTAATCATGTCAGGTTCCTCCTTTTCACGTAAATGATAAACTTGCCATTCGGACATCATATCATCACAGAAACAGGAAGGGCCGATTTTATTGTTCATTACCGGTGCCCTTTCGTTGGGGGGGCTGAGCCGAAAATATGGATGGCATGTCCGGAACTCAAGCTGGTCTATTCCCGGTAACCAACAATCGATCCGGAAAATCATATACGTTTGTTCCATTCTGACCTTCTCCTATTCCCAAACACGAACATTTTTTGCTCCGCCTCTTTTGCAAGTCTGTTTTTATCATAGACAAGTTTATAGAAGAGAGTCAATCGGAGAAAGTGTCGAATGGAAATTATTTTAAAAAAAACCTCGAATTAGTTCCAGAATAAAGCACAAAAACGAAGCCGTTTCACCCAATAGGCAAATCAGCTTCGTTTTTATTATCTCTACTTTATGATATATCCGAGATCATCTATAGTCCGGTCTTATTATGCTGAATTTTCAGTCTGCGCTGACTCATCACAGCTAATCGACGTTTAAGTTCACTTTCCCACTTCTCGTCTTTGGTTTCTTTCGCGAGCCTGAGCAAATCCAGAGCCATATCAATCTGGCGCTGCACAATGACCATGGCATCCTCACTCTCACGGTTTACACAGTTTTCGAAGATCGCATCCTCATCTTCTGTTACATAATCTTGAAAATCGATCTCGGATGCACCGTCTCCATGCGCATATTCAGCCAGAATTTCATATTCATTTTCAACTTTATAATGTACCTCAACCCGATGACACACCGGGCAAAACAGCAGGGGAACATTATGAACCTGGGTGCGGTAATGCTTCAGCGTGCCCTTCGTTCCAACCATACTTGCCCCACAACAGTAACTCATTTTTGTTCACCCTCCTTATTACGTGCCGGGACTTTTTTGTTAAACATGCCATCCCGTACACTTCCAGCACTTCCAAAAAGGAATAGTTCCATCAGTGTATCACATTCATGTACAGATTATAAATGCAGAGCACCGGAATATTTACCGGGTTTCCATACCCTATTCGCCTTGAAGGCCATCAATTCCTCTTTCAACAGATAAAAACAAGACTTTCTTCTAATATATTATTAACACGTTTAGCTGCTTGTTCAAACACTTTTGATTAACTTCGTGATCACTTCCGGCAAAAGGGTGCAAAAAGCCCTCAATCCCTAACGGGATGAGGGCTTGAACAAAAACCGTTCAAGTTAATCTGGCTTACAGGTTAGTGTCGCCTGGTTTCCAGTTCATTGCACACAATCCGCCGGATTGCAGTGCTTGCAGTACGCGAAGTGTTTCTTCAACACTACGGCCTACATCGTTGTGGTTAACCACTTGATATTTCAGTTCGCCTTCTGGATCGATGATGAACAGACCGCGCAATGCTACGCCTTCTTCTTCGATCAGAACGCCGTAATCTTTAGCCACTTGCTTCGTGATATCGGAAGCCAGTGGGAAGTTCAATTGACCCAAACCATTGCTGTCTACAGGTGTGTTAATCCATGCTTTGTGGCTGTGTACGGAGTCTACACTTACGCCAAGGATTTCAGTATCCAAAGCTTTGAATTGCTCAGAAGCAACGCTCAAAGCTGTAATTTCAGTTGGGCACACAAATGTGAAGTCCAAAGGATAAAAGAAGAATACAAGCCATTTGCCACGATAATCGGACAGTTTAACGGAACCAAAGTCTTGTCCGTCTCCCGATACTGTTTCCATTGCGAAATCTGGTGCTGGTCTACCAACCAAACGTTCTGCCATAACTAAAAATTCCTCCTTTGGGATTATGTAAGCATCCATACGGATTGCTCATCATCAAGAAAAACGCGAACGCTTTTCCTGTAATAAAATGATTTGATACTTGATAACAAGTACAAGTAAAATGTTATCATCCGGACTTCCCAAAGTCAAGATTATAAACATTATTTTTTTATAATCATTATAAATAAGGATTTTTCGTGGCAAAATCATAAAGGAACAGCCCTCTGTACATTCCATAATTGGAAACAAAGGGCTGTCTTGTTGTTGCTCCTATAATTACGCTTGTTTTTGAATAGCCGCGACGATCAAATCGCCCATTTCGGTCGTGCTGATCGCTGTGCTCTTGTCTACAGCAATATCACTCGTGCGGTGTCCTGCGTTCAATACATCCGACACAGCTGCTTCAATGGCGTCCGCGCCTTCTGCATAACCAAAGGTTGTACGGAACATCAGCGCCAAAGAGAGAATGGTTGCAATCGGATTAGCAAGGCCTTGACCTGCGATATCCGGTGCAGAACCGTGTACCGGCTCATAGAGTCCGAAGCTGCCTTCTCCCAATGATGCAGATGCCAGCATGCCGATGGAGCCTGTCAACATCGCTGCTTCATCACTCAAGATATCTCCGAACATGTTTTCCGTTACAATAACATCGAAGCTGGCTGGGCGACGCAGCAATTGCATCGCGCAGTTGTCTACAAGAACATGCTCCAGTTCAACATCCGGATAATCCGGTGCTACCCGGTTCACGACTTCACGCCAGAGACGGGACGTTTCCAATACGTTGGCTTTGTCTACAGAAGCCAGCTTTTTGCCACGTCCTTGTGCAATTTCGAATGCCTGACGAACGATCCGCTCCACTTCCGTTACATTATATGCACACGTATCCACAGCCTCTTCGCCCTGTGCACTTTCACGTCTGAACTTCTCTCCGAAGTAGATGCCACCTGTCAACTCACGTACCACCATCAGATCTGTACCTTCAAGTACTTCAGGCTTCAGAGTTGAAGCATCCTTCAGGCAATCAAATACGACAGCCGGACGCAGGTTCGAGAACAATCCAAGTGCTTTGCGAATACCCAGCAGGCCCGTTTCCGGACGAAGCTCCTTGCTGTTGTTATCCCATTTCGGACCGCCAACTGCTCCAAGCAGGACCGCATCTGCACTTTTACATACTGTCAGCGTTTCTTCAGGAAGAGGTGTACCCTTCTCATCAATCGCAATTCCACCAAACAGCGCATGCTCTGTCTCAAAACGATAACCGAATACTTCCTCCATACGTTTAAGAACTTTCTCAGCCTCAGCTACGACTTCAGGGCCGATTCCGTCACCTGCGATAACTGCAATTTTTTTCACGTCTGCCATGGGTTGTCCACTCCTTATATTTCATTCATTAATTATTCATAAAAGTAACGTCTCATATTAACTCTCTCTTTTGTATCATATTCCAAGGTCATTTGACCAAGATATACAATCTATGACTTTAATAGATTTTACCTATAAGCCAATAGAGATTAGCCTTCACAAGTTGTTCTGACCTCCCGGCTGGGTTAAACTATAGCTGAATTCAAATCAGGTACGCAGGAGGGATAAGCAACATGCAATATTCGTATTTGGGTAAATCAGGTCTCAAGGTCAGCCGAATCTGTCTCGGTACCATGAATTTCGGGCCTGCTACAGACGAAAAAGAAGCTTTCCGCATTATGGACGCAGCACTCGATGCAGGCGTGAACTTTTTTGATACCGCTAACATCTACGGCTGGGGTGAAAATTCCGGTCTTACCGAAGAAATTATCGGACGCTGGTTCAGTCAAGGTGGTGGCAGACGTGAAAAAGTGGTTCTGGCGACCAAGGTCTATGGCTCCATGCATGATGATACAGATGGCCCCAACAACGAAGCCGGATTATCCGCCTACAAAATCAGACGTCATCTGGAGGGTTCCCTCCGCCGCTTGCAGACCGATCATATCGAGCTGTATCAGATGCACCACGTGGACCCTGCCATATCGTGGAACGAACTATGGGGCGCATTCGAGAATGCCGTTCATCAAGGTAAAATCGGTTATGTAGGGTCAAGTAACTTTGCGGCATGGCAGATAGCAATCGCTCAAAGTGAAGCCAAGAATCGCCATTTCCTCGGCCTGGTATCCGAACAACATAAATATAGCCTCAACTGTCGTTTGCCTGAGCTGGAAGTACTGCCTGCCGCCAAAGAGCTTGGCCTCGGTGTCATTCCATGGAGTCCACTGGATGGTGGATTACTGGGACGTAATGCGCTGCAGAAGCTGGAAGGAACACGCAGCGGCGGCATCGCGGGACGGATTGAGCAGCAACAGACTCAGCTTGAAGACTTCGCAGCACTCTGTCGTGATCTCGGTGAACCACAGGATACGGTGGCTTTGGCGTGGGTTGCAGCCAATCCTGCAGTGACTGCCCCAATTATCGGACCACGTACGCTGGAACAGTTTGAGACCGCACTCAAATGTCTGGACGTGACTTTGGATGAAGCTGTGCTCAAACGTCTGGATGAGATTTTCCCGGGTCCAGGTGGACATGCACCTAATGCATACGCGTGGTAATAACTTGATAGCGTAAGCCAATGCCATAGGTAATCGTAGAAAATGTACTGTGTTTCACTGCCATAATTATATAAATTCAAGCAAAGAGTCTGACCCTCCACAGGAGAGTCAGACTCTTTACGTGCCTCACTGAACGGGACAAAGCAGGCCGAACGATCTACTATATCCATTAAGATTAAGATAGACCATCCTCCCAGTTTACATGCGTTCCAGCTTGAAGTTCAGTTCAATGAAGGGTTTGTGCTGGCTGCACCGGAACCTACAGGTTCACGTTTACACGATTCGTGTATGTTTTACGTTTCTCAATCAGTTGGTTTAGACCGTCCACATAGGCACGTGCACTTGCACCCAATATATCTGTGCTTACGCCACGTCCTTGTACCGAAACCTGATTTTGAGTCAGCACAACATGTACTTCGCCCAATGCATCCTTACCATGTGTTACCGATTTGATAGAATAGTCAGACAACGTTACCTCTTCCCCACTCACTTGGTCAATCGCATTGTAGATTGCATCTACCGATCCATTACCCTCTGCTTGCTTCTCAACCGTATCCCCGTCAAGCGTCGCAATGCGGACTTTGGCCGTTGGTACCGATTCATCTCCGTACGTAACAAAGATCGATTCCAGTTTATACACCTCAGGTGCATCCTGCAATTTCTCTTCAATTACGGCAAGCAGATCTTCGTCCGTAACTTCTTTCTTCTTATCAGCCAGTTCTTTGAACTGGGCAAAAGCCCGATTCAATGCTTCTTCTTCCAGCTCATATCCTAGATCAATCAAACGTTCACGGAAGGCATGACGACCGGAATGTTTACCCAGTACAAGCTTGCTTTCCTTCAGACCGATGGACTCTGGAGTCATAATCTCATACGTTGTTTTTTCCTTCAGCATGCCGTCCTGGTGAATTCCTGATTCATGTGCGAAGGCGTTCGCCCCAACAATGGCTTTGTTTCCAGGCACCACCATACCTGTCAAACGGCTAACCAAACGACTGGTCCGTGCAATCTCAGATAACTGCAGCGATGTTTTCGCCTGAAAAAATTCCTGACGTGTCTCCAGCGCCATAGCAATTTCCTCGATCGCCGTGTTCCCTGCACGTTCACCAATGCCATTAATCGTGCCTTCGATCTGATCGGCTCCGTTGAGAATGGCTGCAAGTGTATTGGCTGTCGCCATCCCCAGGTCATTATGACAGTGGGCACTCAGCTGTACCTTCTCAATGCCGTGTACGTTCTCCTTGAGATGTTTGAAAATGTTTCCGTATTCATATGGGCTCAGGTAGCCAACCGTATCCGGAATATTCACAACGGCTGCACCTTCTTCAACAGCCATATTCACCATTTCCACGAGGAAATCATACTCGGTACGACCTGCATCCTCAAGTGAGAATTCGATCTTCGAGAATGTTTTCTTTGCATAACGAATCGCGGAACGAGCCGTATCCAGGACCTGCCCTTTGTCCATGCGCAATTTATGTTGGCGGTGAATAGGCGAAGTTGCCAGGAAAACGTGAATGCACGGGTCCTGTGCGCCTTTAAGTGCTTCCTTAACCGCATCAATGTCTTGCTCTCTGGAACGGGACAAGCCAATTACGGTCACATTTTTGACCGCTTTTGCTACTGCATTGACAGCTGCCAGGTCACCTGGAGATGCCGCCGGGAAACCCGCTTCCATCCGGTCAATGCCAAGCCGCTCGAGCTGATGGGCAATTTCCACCTTTTCACGAGTGTTCAGATTGACTCCCGGGGATTGCTCTCCATCACGCAGCGTTGTGTCAAATACATAGATTTTACGCACGCTTCGCACCTCCTGTACTTGTATTATAATGTTTCTCTGAACCAGCAATAGCGGCTCACGCATAAGCACGGCCGCTATTCCCAGTTAAAGCTCTAAGTTTGCTTCAATACCTTAAAGTGCATGTTCTAAAAGTTAATGCTTACTTCTTGATCCAGTGCATCATCTCACGCAATTGTCCGCCAACCACTTCGATTGGGTGTTCAGCTTCGTTACGACGAGTTGCTGTCAAGAATGCACGTCCGGATTGGTTTTCCAGAATGAAGTCGCGTGCGAATTTACCTTGTTGGATATCCGTCAGCACTTCTTTCATTGCTTTCTTCGTATCTTCAGTTACCACGCGAGGTCCAGTTACATAGTCACCGTACTCAGCTGTGTTACTGATGGAATCACGCATGCTTGAGAGTCCGCCTTCATACATCATGTCAACGATCAGCTTCAGTTCGTGCAGACATTCGAAGTATGCCATTTCAGGAGCGTAACCCGCTTCTGTCAATGTTTCGAATCCAGCTTTTACCAACGCACTCACGCCACCACACAGAACAGCTTGCTCACCGAACAGATCTGTTTCTGTTTCTTCACGGAAGGAAGTTTCGATAACCCCTGCGCGTGTACAACCGATACCTTTAGCATATGCCAAACCGATTTCTTTCGCTTTACCCGTTGCATCTTGCTCGATCGCGATCAGGCCCGGTACACCAAAACCTTCCACATAAGTACGACGTACCATGTGACCAGGGGACTTAGGAGCTACCAGCAATACATCGCTGTTTTTTGGAGCAACGATTTGACCGAAATGAACGTTGAAACCGTGGGAGAAGAGCAATGCAGCGCCTTCTTTCAGGTTTGGTTCGATTTCGTTTTTGTATACAGAAGCTTGTGTTTCGTCAGGAAGCAAGATTTGAACTACATCTGCGCGGCTTGTTGCTTCAGCCGGGGACAGAACTTCAAATCCGTCATTTTTTGCAGTGTCGAAGGATTTACCTTCACGAAGTCCGATGACTACGTTCAATCCGCTATCACGAAGGTTTTGGGCTTGGGCGTGGCCCTGGCTACCATAACCGATTACCGCGATCGTTTTTCCTTTCAATACGTTAAGCTCTGCATCCTGTTCATAATAAGTAGTTACTGGCATGTTTATAAGTCCTCCTTTGTATTGTAAAGAACCCTTCATTAATGAGCGGGTGTCTCAAGGGACCGGCTCACTTGGAATGTCGAAAGCGTCTTTTGGTCTGATCCGATCCGTTCAGACACCCGCCCATTAATGCGGGAATGTAGCTATATTTTCAAGCGTTACATCACTAAAATGTTAGATTAAAACTGTTAAGGGACTGACACTCTCACATAAGATCAACTGTATATGTTAGCTATCTGTCGTCCCCTCTTCATTCATTATAGTCTTATACGTTGCCTCGTACCAATGCAGTTATGCCTGTACGGGACAATTCGCGAATGCCGTATGGCTTGAGCAATTCAATCATCGCATCAATTTTGTCCGTATCTCCGACCACCTGCACAATCAGGCTGCCTGGACCAACATCTACAACGGATGCGCGGAATGTTTCCACCACACCCAGAATTTCTGGACGCTCGGAAGGCTCTGCCTTCACTTTGATCAGGGCGAGTTCACGAGCTACCATCGGTTTCAGACTGAAATCAACCACTTTAATGACATCGATGATTTTGTACAATTGTTTCTCAATCTGCTCCAGCGTTTTATCGTCACCAATGGTGACAATAACCATCCGGGAGAGTCCTGGTTCTTCCGATTGACCCACTGTAATACTTTCAATGTTAAATCCGCGTCGACCGAACAACCCTGATACCCGCTGAAGGACGCCTGGCTGATCGTTAACCAATATTGAAATCGTATGTCTAATCATTCCTCAGCATCCCCCATCAGCATTTGATCAATTGTTGCTCCCTGCGGAACCATTGGATACACATTCTCTTCCTTGCGTACCACGAATTCTACAACGACTGGTCCTGGTGTATCCAGAGCTTCCTGCCACGCCCGCGCCGCTTCTTCTTTATTCGTTGCACGCAACCCTTTCACGCCATATGCTTCAGCCAGTTTTACAAAATCCGGACTTCCTGCCAGGTCAATGTGGCTGTAACGGTTCTCATAGATGAGTTCCTGCCATTGGCGAACCATTCCAAGTACCTGATTGTTAATGATCACAATTTTTACCGGTATATTGTTAATGGCACAGATCGCGAGTTCTTGGGAACACATCTGCATTCCGCCATCACCGTTAATGGAGATAACGAGTCTGTCCGGATTGGCCATCTGAGCACCAATGGCAGAAGGGAATCCAAAGCCCATCGTTCCGAGACCACCCGAAGTGACCCATGAACGTGGTTGATTAAACTTGTAATATTGTGCTGCCCACATCTGATGTTGTCCCACATCCGTAGTCACAATCGCTTCACCTTTGGTTGTATCATTCAGCATTTCAACAACCCACTGAGGTTTCAGCACTTCGTCTGAGTCCGTATAGCTGTAAGGCTTCTCTTGTTTCCACTGTTTGATCTGGTCTCTCCATGCATCTGCACGCTCTGCACGCTTAACTTCTTTGTTGGCTATCTCCAGTACCGTCTTCACATCACCAACGATTGGAATATCCGTTGCGATGTTTTTACCAATCTCAGCCGGATCAATATCGATATGAACGATTTTGGCATGTGGAGCAAATCCATCCAGCTTGCCTGTTACCCGATCATCGAATCGTGCGCCGATGTTAATCAGCAGATCCGCTTTTTGAATGGCCTGATTGGAGGTGTACGTTCCGTGCATACCTGGCATACCCGTCCATAATTCATGACCGCTCGGGAATGCGCCAAGACCAAGAAGTGTAGTTGTAATTGGAATGCCTGTCTTCTCAACAAACTCGAACAGTTCTTCATGTCCACCCGAGTATACCACACCGCCACCGGCCAGAATCATTGGACGTTCCGCTTCCTGAATGGCCTGAGCCAAACGGTCAACCTGCAGTTTGTTCGGTACTGTCCGTGGATTGTACCCTCTCAATATAACAGGTTCAGTTGTCGGTTCAAACAATGTTTTGTTCGCTGATACATCTTTCGGGATGTCGATCAGTACAGGACCTTTACGACCCGTGTTGGCAATATGGAACGCCTCATGAATTACGCTGGACAGATCTTTTACATCTTTCACCAAGTAACTGTGTTTGGTAATTGGCATGGTAATCCCGGTAATATCCGCTTCCTGGAATGCATCTGAACCGATCAGGCTCGAAATGACGTTCCCCGTAATGACTACGAGTGGTACTGAATCCATATACGCTGTTGCAATACCGGTAACCAGATTCGTTGCTCCTGGTCCGGAGGTAGCGATGCAGACACCCACTTTGCCGCTTGCACGTGCATATCCGTCAGCTGCATGTATTGCACCTTGTTCGTGACGAGTGAGAACGTGTTTGAAATCCTCGAAACCATACATCGCATCGTAAATGTACAACACTGCACCGCCCGGGTAACCAAATACACAATCTACACCTTCAAGCAACAAGCTTCTCAGCAGAATTTCTGATCCGCTAATGACCTCCGGCTTCATCCATTTTTCACGTAATTCATCTGTTGACCGTACTTCTGGAATTTGAGCTCCCATCAGTCATCCTCCTCTCGGAATTTACATCATTCTGACATTTAAAGTTACAAAAAAAACCTTCCATCCCTGCAAACAAGTTCATGCTTGCGAGGGACGAAAGGTTATTGCTTCCGTGGTACCACCCAACTTTGTCCGAAATTTCGCAATAACGGACCTTACCAGGTACAACAAAACGATAGCTCAAACGAACATAGTCGTTTCCCATACCTGTTGTCTGTAACGCAGACATACGATTTTCCCTAATACGCGAAAGGAGTGACATCCAGTGCTTTTCAGGAAAACAGCTCCGAGGTGAGCTCGTATATAAGGGATAATGGTGGTGGTTTCAGCAATTCCAGCCACTCTCTGAGCAAAAGAGCCCTTAAAACTTCGTCCTCTTCATAGCCGATGAAATATTCTCGTTAAATGTTAGGAACATTATATGATTCCTCCAACCGATAAGTCAATACCTGTTTTGCATAAAAATTCAGAGAACCTTCCTTCCGCCCTCTTCAGCCTATAAGGTTTCCCTAAACTCAGCGCTTCATTCAGTCACCTTTTATCTTCCTTCGGGCATAGGATATACGAGCAGCACGACTGGTCCTGAAAGGAGGCTCCGCATGGTGATTCGGCAACGCGCATCCAAGCTGGATGATGGCGCCATCATGAAGCTGATTGACACTCAACTTGTGCCTCTCTCTCACATGAGTGAAAAAGAAATTAATAAAATCCGCAAAGAAATACCCCTGCGAATGAACAGGGGCATGACCTTTGTTGTCTCGCCGGAGCCAGACAAAGCTGCTGTTGCATTCATCCATTTTCTCATGCATGGTGAACTGCTCTATGTTGATATGATGGCTGTTAGTCCGAAAGAGCAACGCAAACGTTTCGGCCAGACTTTGCTGTTCAAAGCAGAGAGCTTTGCGGCTTCCCGGGGTTGTAGAAGATCGAAAGTGATGGTGGATGAAGGCAATACCAAAGGCCTTCAGTTTTATCAAAAAAATGGCTATAGTGCGATTCGATACATTATGATAAGCCGCTGCTACGAAATGGAAAAAAGATTATAGAATGTCCTAGAAAAATCCTGGTGGACGTGGACCTGGACCATAAGGGCCGAATCCAGGACCCGGTCCAAATCCACCCCCAGGTCCTCCAGGTCCTCCAGGTCCATATCCCGGTCCGTAACCCGGACCATATCCAGGGCCTGGCTTCGGTCCAGGTCCATATCCGGGACCAAAGCCGGGGCCAGGACCATAAGCATAAGGCAGTGTGGCAATAGCGAGCAGATCAAATAATACCAGTGGCAGAATCGCTTTTGTACGTACTTTTTTGCCATTCAGACGCTTCAGTACCAGTTTGTTACCCGATACTTTCAACAGCTTTCCCGTAACCCGAGTGCCGTCTTTTTTGATTGCAACAATATTTTTGCCTATTAATTTCATCGCTTCATCACGCGTAACTTGTTGTTTCATACTTCCCCCTCCTCCTCGGATCGTTCAAAACAGTGTATTCGTCCATGACTGGATTCGCCTGTTTCTTTGTCCCTACCTGAAAATATGGGTATTTGCACGAGAACCAAGGTAAGCGTGATAAAGTGGATGGGCATTTCAGGAAAACAAAAGAAGGCCCGCACAAGGCGGACCCTTTTATCAAATCATTGGATATCTAACTTGATATGCTGAAGGTTGTTACCTTTTACCCGGATCATATGCTTCACCGAGTGCAGACGGAGCCGAAGAGCGTCCAACCGCAGCAACGAGAACGATGATGGTAAGCAGGTATGGCAGCATATAAATAATTTCCTGGGGAATACTTTGTGACCATTCAAACAACTGCACATAGTTCCGGATCGCTTGAGAGAATCCAAAGAACACAGCCGCACCAAAGGCCCCAATCGGATTCCACTTACCAAAGATCATAGCTGCAATGGCAATATAACCTTGGCCGGAAACCGTATTGTGTGAGAATGTACCTGTAGTCGTCAACGTGATCGCAGCTCCACCAATGGCCGCAAGCGCACCACTGATCATAACGGCAACATAGCGATAACGACGCACTTTAACACCAACCGTATCTGCCGCACTTGGATGTTCACCTACAGAACGAAGGCGCAGACCAAATGGAGTTTTGAACATGATGTAATACGTCAGGAATACGAATAGAATGGCCAGATATGTCGTTGGATACACGTTCTTGAAGAAGGCTTCTCCAAGCAAAGGAATATCTTTCAAGAACGGCACATCAAACTTGCTGAACCCTTGCACCAACGGGGAATCACCAGAACCTTCAAACAACAATTTAACCAAGTACAACGTACTTCCTGCTGCCAAAAAGTTAATGACGATACCACTGATAATCTGGTCTGCCTTAAATGTGATAGACGCAACGGCATGAATCAGCGATACCAGTACGCCCAATACAATCGCGAGCAAAATACCCATCCAGGCCGATGTTGTTCCACCCATGCCCGCTTCTTGCGCATAATGTGCCCCGATTCCAGCTGCAAAAGCACCAAAGACCATAAAACCCTCAAGTCCAAGGTTGGTTACACCTGATTTTTCAGAAAAGATTCCGCCGAGTGATGCAAAAATCAATGCCGTAGCAAAGACAAGCGTCGTATTGATAATTTGCCCAATTGTCAACAAGTCCATCTACAACACCTTCTCTTTCTTACGCTTCGAATAGAACGGTTTAAGTATCCAGCGCACGATGCCTTGTGCCGCAATGAAAAAGATAATCGAACCGATCACAATCCGAATAATCTCAGGCGGAACATCCGCAGCAAAACTCATACCTGCAGATCCGTACGTGAGGGTACCGAACAGCACTGCACCCAGTAACACCCCAAACGGATGATTCAAGCCAATCAGGGCAACCGCAATTCCGTCAAAACCTGTTCCCGGCGAACCGGACATTACGGTTTGGTATTGGAACACCCCAAGTACCTGGAATGCACCACCAAGACCGGCAAGCATACCAGAGATGAACATGGCTTTAACGATATTCCGGTTAACATGCATACCTGCATATTCAGCTGCATTAGGGTTGTAACCTACCGCACGGATTTCATAACCCTGTTTTGTTTTCCACATATAGATATAAAAGAGCACAGCCATCACAAGGGCAATCAACGTCCCCATGTGTACACGGGAGTTGCCCATAAGTTCAGAGAGCCATGTCAGACTAATCGAAGCCGATTCGCTGATATCCACGGAACGATTCTCGCCCTTCAACAGCAAGAATTGGCGAACGATAAGGTTGGCCAGGTACAGACCAATCCAGTTCAACATGATACTACTGATAACTTCATTGACCCCACGTGTCGCTTTCAGATAACCAGCAATAGCTGCCCAAAGACCACCAAACAGTGCTCCGGCAATCAAAGCCAGAGGCGCATGGAGGTAGATCGGCAAACCTGCAAATTTCACGCCAACAAACGTTGCAGCAGTCATACCAACGAGAAATTGACCTTCTCCCCCGATGTTGAACAGCCCTGCACGTGATGCAAATGCAAATGCAAGTCCAGTCATGATCAGTGGTGTCATTTCCCGTACGGCTTCACCAAAGTTGTACATGTCTCCAAACACCTTGGTGAATAATGCGCCATAGGCTTCAATCGGATTGTAGCCGCCGATCAGCATGACAACCCCACCGAGAATCAGACCCATAACAATGGCTACTACAGGCAAAATAAATGAATCTCGGGTAAACCATTTCAATACGTTATTCATGCGCAGTACCTCTCTTTTGGGTGCTGCCCGCCATCATCAAGCCGAGCTCCCTGTCATTGGTTTCTTCCGGCAGCACCTCGCCAACGATCTGACCTTCATAGATGACAGCAATTCGGTCAGATACATTGATAATCTCATCAAGCTCAAATGAAATCAGCAGAACAGCCTTGCCTTGATCGCGTTGTGCGATCAATTGCTTTTGCACGAACTCAATAGCCCCTACGTCCAAACCACGGGTTGGCTGCGCAGCAATAAGCAGTTCAGGGTTTTTATCCACCTCACGGGCGATAATGGCCTTCTGCTGGTTTCCTCCGGACAAGGAACGAGCTTTGGTCTCGATGCTTGGTGTACGCACGTCAAATGCCTCCACAAGCCGCTTCGCCTGCTTTTTGATCGCATCGAAGTTAAGGAACCCTTTACGGGTGTATGGTGCTTTATAGTACGATTCCAGAACGATATTTTCACTCACTGAAAAATCAAGGACAAGTCCGTGTTTATGTCGATCTTCCGGAATGTGGGCTACACCCGACTCCGAAATATGACGCGGAGAATGATTGGACAACTCCTTGCCCTCCAAAAGAATCGAACCGCTCTCTACTTTGCGAAGGCCGGTAAGAGCTTCAATCAGTTCGCTCTGCCCGTTACCATCCACGCCTGCGATTCCGACAATCTCTCCTGCACGTACGTTCAGGTTAAGTTGGTTCAGAACCGAAATACCTTCTTTATTCTTGGCCGTTAATTTACTAACTTCAAGCACATTAGCTCCAGGTGTAGCCGGTTTTTTGTCCACTTTGAATGTGACATTCCGACCTACCATTTTCTCTGCCAGTTCATTGGGATTGGTTTCCGATGTTTTGACCGAATCAATGACTTTCCCCCGACGGATGATCGTTACCGTATCGGAGATTTCCATGATCTCTTTCAGTTTGTGCGTGATCAAAATAATCGATTTGCCTTCTGCTACAAGCTTCTTCATGATGATCATCAGTTCTTTGATCTCTTGAGGAGTCAATACGGCTGTAGGCTCGTCAAAAATCAGAATGTCTGCACCGCGATACAACGTTTTAACAATCTCTACACGCTGCTGCATTCCGACAGAGATATCATGAATCTTGGCATGTGGATTCACCTTGAGTCCATACTGTTCAGACAGACGCTGCACTTCAGCGGCTGCTTTTTTATAGTTAATATTGAGACCCTTCGTTGGTTCAGATCCCAAAATAATGTTCTCTGTTACCGTGAACGGCTGTACAAGCTTAAAGTGCTGATGCACCATGCCGATGCCAAGATCGATCGCTCGGTTAGGGCTGTCGATGATGACAGGCTTGCCATTCACTTCAATGGAACCTTCATCTGGCTGATAGAGACCAAATACAATATTCATCAACGTTGACTTACCAGCGCCGTTTTCGCCCAGTAGCGCATGGATCTCGCCTTTACGAAGCTGAAGGCTGATGGCGTCGTTGGCAACAATGCCTGGGAAACGCTTCGTAATTTGTTTTAACTCAACGACGGGGGTTGCTGCACCCATGTAATCACCCTTATAACTGATATAGTGTGGTTCCGCAAACGAAAGAAAAGCTCCTACCGGAGCGTTGATACACAGTGACCTTGTACAATTGTTATGATGACTTGATCAAATGTTCCTGTTCTTGCAATCATAAGGCCGGTCAAGACCGGCCCTGATGATTTATTTTTATGCGACTAGGATCAAATTACTCAGTAGGTACTTTGATTTCGCCGCTGATGATTTTTTCTTTGTACTCATCCACTTTTGCAAGTGTATCAGCAGATACGTTAGCAGTAGAAGTATCAGCAATACCTACGCCGTTTTCTTTCAATGTCAGGTTCTCGGAACCGCCAGCAAATGTACCGTCGATTACTTCCTGGTTAACACGCTTAACAGCTTCGTCAACTTTTTTGATCATGGAAGTCAGTGTTACTTCATCACCAAACTCAAGAGATTGGTCTTTGTCAACACCGATAACCCATACTTCTTGACCTTGTTTCTTACGAGCGATTGCTTCGTTGAACACACCGTTACCTGTAGCACCGGAAGCGTGGAAGATAATATCTACGCCTTGGTTGTACATTGTAGCAGCTGCTGCTTTGCCAAGGTCAGGTTTATCAAAAGCACCTGTGTAGTTGGAGATGAACTCAGCATCAGGATTAACAGCTTTAACGCCTTCTCTGAAACCTACTTCAAACTTCTTGATCAGTGGGCTGTCCATACCGCCAACAAAACCGATTTTGTTGGATTTCGTTGTCAGACCAGCTACAACACCAACCAGGTAAGATCCTTCTTCTTCAGCAAATGTTACGGATTTAACGTTAGGAACATCAACTACACTGTCAATGATCGCAAGTTTAGCTTCCGTGTTTTGCTCAGCAACCGTCTTGATTGCATCAGCCAATTGGAAACCGATACCCCAAGTCAGGTCATATCCGCCTTTAACGAATTCGTTCAAGTTAGGAATGTACTCTTCATCGGATTTACTTTGCAGGTATTTAACTGCAGTACCTGTTTCTGTTTCAGTCGCTTGCAGAGCTTCCCAAGCGGATTGGTTAAAGGATTTGTCATTAACTCCACCTACGTCAGTAACCATACCGATTTTGAGATCGGATTTCGCTTCAGTGGGTGTGCCACCTGTATCTCCTCCGGCATTTGTTTCTTCTTTCGGTTTGCTACCGCAACCTGCGAGCATAACCGATACCGCCAGCAACATTACCAAAGACAAGCTGAGCATCTTTTTCATTTTCTCTTTTTCCCCCTTAATGATATATCCTCATTCCAATCCAGCCTACAATTGCACGGTTAACAGATAGCAGGAATGACTTTTATGCAGAATGTATGGTTTCTTCGACATTAAAAGCGCATTCTCACCCTTGAAGCATCCAAGCATCTGTCGAAAAACCAAACATTATGACATGGAGAGAAAAATTAGGACTAGCCTACTAGAGGTGATTATACAATCAACCAGTGTTAAAATCCAGATGTTTCATCACCAAATATCACATATTTTCGTTCTTTTTTTATTGAAAACGCTTAATAATTTAGCGTTTTAACACACTAACGTCACAACAATGTGATGTTATGTAACAAAAACATGCCGTTAACTTTAGTGATATGTGGATTTTACCTGTTTTCATTTGTATTATTCCACCGTTCGTATTTTATGTATTCCCATAGTCTGTTATTCATCAGTTGTCTGGTCTCATTGTTCCCTTCCAGACTATAGCCTATTCGTTCTACTCCTTCAGAGATTCATCTCCGAATTCCCTCAAAGCCGTAAAAAAAGCCGCCATATAGGTACGGCGGCTTGTATCATACAATTTAAGCGTTGATTTTGCCTTTAGCTACAGTAGCCAAAGAGTTGAACGCATTGATGTCGTTAACGGCCAGATCAGCCAACATTTTGCGGTTCATGTCTACACCAGCAAGTTTCAAACCATGGATCAGTTTGTTGTAAGACAAACCATTCATGCGTGCTGCTGCATTGATACGAACGATCCACAGTCTGCGGAAGTTACGTTTCGTGTTGCGACGGTCACGGTATGCGTATACCAGGGATTTCATTACTTGCTCGTTTGCTGTTTTAAAGATACGGTGTTTGGAACCGAAATAACCTCTTGCCAGTTTCAAAACCTTTTTATGACGACGACGTACTACAAAACCGCCTTTTACTCTTGCCATATTAAAGAACCTCCCAAATAAATATAAATGTATCCGTGGTATGTGTACGGCCGTAGCCGATCCCCCATACGGAATGTACTAATTAAATTTAGCCTTTAAGGTTAGCCAAACCTTGTTTCAAACGTCTAACATCCCCGGCAGCCATAACTGGGTTACCGTTCAGAACGCGCTTAGCACGTTTAGATTTGTGGGAAAGCAAGTGGTTTTTGTGAGCTTTGTAACGAAGGACTTTACCGGAACCGGTAATTTTGAAGCGTCCTTTCAAACTGCTGTGTGTTTTCATTTTAGGCATTTTGTGTTTCCTCCTCCAATGTTATCAGGCTTTAGGAGCCAAAATCATGATCATACTGCGGCCTTCCAATTTCGGTTGACGTTCAATAGTACAAAGTTCTGCAACTTCTACCTTAACGCGTTCCAAAATCCGTTGACCAATCGCGGCATGTGCAATTTCACGTCCGCGGTAACGAACAGAACATTTCACTTTGTCGCCTTCGTTCAAAAACTTAACTACATTACGAAGCTTCGTTTGATAATCGTGCTCCTCAATATTGGAACGGAACCATACTTCTTTAATATCAACAATTTTCTGGTTCTTACGGGCTTCTTTGTCTTTCTTTTGTTGCTCATAGCGGAATTTGCCATAGTCCATGATGCGACACACCGGCGGTTTAGCCTGTGGTGCCACATTGACCAGATCCAAATTCAGATCAATTGCCATTTGCAGTGCTTCGCGAATGGGCGTAATCCCAATTTGTTCTCCTTCAGCTCCGACAAGGCGCACTTCCTTCGCCCGAATCTCATCATTAATCATGTGATCTTTACTAATAACTATCCACCTCCAGGTCATTTTGAATATCCTGTTACACAAAAATAAAAGGGATGCCGGTCTAGCTACCGACATCCCTGTAATCAACACAATTCTTCATGAGTATACACTTCATAAATTATTGGGATCGTTGACCAGCCAACATAGTGTTGATCAGGTGAGAAGTCGGACTTCTACTTGTGATTCCATTCGCTATTCGTTTTAACGCACTTGAATACTATAACATCCACGACATACCTTGTCAACATCTTCACAACTTTTTTCTAAATATACATTTGTTATATCTGATGTCGACAAAGTCTCGCACGCGTATTCCTTACCCTTGTTTGCTCTGTACCTCATCCAATCGCACAACACGCGTATGCTGCGTGTGGCTCCACTGTTTGTTGTTCTGTGTGAAAAAAGCGTAGAACGTGATCGGGTACCATGACAACAGGTAAATCGGGAACAAGATCAGATATAGATAAACTTTGGCAAAGGTAACCTTCTCTAACGCCATCGACAACAGGAACGTCAGGATATTCAGACCAATAGCCACAAATCCAACCCATAGCGGGAAGTACCCATAAATATTAGCGATGTGCGGACCACTGAATATAGCCATGTCTACCCACATCACAGCCGTCATCAGGAACGTAAGCAACACAACATAGACATTGGCTCCATAGATAGCAAGGTCAAATTTCACCAGGCTTCTTTCCTTAATGGACTGCCAGAGCAGTGGGAAGAAGTATCTACGCGCAACTGTAAAGTGACCTTGCATCCAGCGCAGACGTTGTCTCGCTGAAGCTTTGAATGTTAATGGCTTCTCATCAAATACTTTGGCGTCATAGTTGAAAACAGGGTACACATTACGCTGCACACTGCGCATCGTAAACTCCAGATCCTCAACCAGACTTGTTGCGCCCCAGCCAATTTCCTTCAACAGGTTGGTCTCGAAGCACATTCCGGTTCCTCCGAGGAAATTCGCCATATTCAAGTTATGACGAGACAACTGCCACAAACGGTTGATGTACCAGTAAGATACACCGTATGCTGCAGTAATCCAGGAATCCTCCGGATTTTTCGTATCAATGTATCCTTGGATAACGCGCGAACCATTGTTCAAGTCATCATTCATCTCAAGCAAAAAGTTACGGTCAACCAGGTTATCCGCGTCAAACATGACAACTGCGTCATACTGACGTGGCAATTTCCACAGGTACTTAAGCATCCATTCGATGGCATACCCTTTACCTCTTAGATCGGCATTGGTACGCACACAGGCATTTAACCCATGTTCTCTGACAATCTGTGCCGTTCCATCCGTACAGTTGTCACAGATGACAAACACATCATACAGATCTTCCGGATAATCAAGTTGTTTCAAGTTCTCCATCAAGGCACCAATGACCTGTTCCTCATTGTGTGCTGCGACGAGTACAGCGAAAGATTTTGTCGCCGGATAATGTTTCTTTTTCTTTTTCTTAATCAGACCGAACAGCGAAAACGTGAATTGGTACACGGCTAGCAGTGCCAGAATGACCTGCATCGTGACGAATATAGCGTCCAACATCGTTCTCTGTTACCCCCTTTTTTTCGAAACCCAGTTTACTAAAGCATTTCTCTTCCTGATTCTGCAAGTTATTTTTTTTTGATCTGCAGAATATGACCCTGTTCTTTTGTGTACTACGCGAATAGTTCAGGCAATGTTTCAAAGCTTGGTAGCTATCAGTTGGCTGCTTTATCGATTCTGTATTCTTTTCAGTCATTTGTCAAAACCCCAATTCCACTTTCTAAAGCAGAAATGTGATCTTTAAACGCTGAATAAACACTTTGTGATACCACAACCTCGCATTCATGCCTGTTATATCTTATTTTCAGCCGTTTCCTTGATTTTTATTTCTGAGGTCCCTGCTTTTTTCATCAGCATGTTATTCTTCGTCAGAGGCTCTATAACAAATAACGCAAACAGACCTCAAAAAGTTTAAAACAAAACTCACTTTTTTTTACCTCATTTCAGTCATATTGAATCATTGTATCTTTTTTGGCTGACTCAAGTCAAAATGTTAAGATGGATATCTATCCACTCTTTAACATGAATTTTACGTTCTTTACATGGGTTCTTCTTGAAAAGGACAACATTTAAAAATATGATAAACATATACCTGAAATAACCTCAAGTTCGCGAAAAACGGTTATATACTAATCAGGACGAAACCGGATGCAGAAATTCACCGGAAATACTGCCGCCATTACGGGCGGCCTGACTGGCAGGAGGCCAATATGAGCCGTTTATTCTTAAAGTTTCAAGATTATGATCGAAATGTTTTTATGTGGATTAACGGCCGACTTCATAATCGTTTTATGAATTTTTGGCTGTATTATTTCACCCATCTGGGTGGGGCAACTTCTTCTATCGCAGTATCCTTGTTAATCTGGCTGCTGGCTCCAGCTCCATGGAGCACAACAGGACTTCAGGCTTGTATCGCTCTTGCGGTCAGCCATATTCCTGTAGCCATCGCGAAAAAATTGTATCCTCGCATTCGGCCTTATCTGGCCTTGCCGGATACCATTACATTCCGTAATCCCCTGACGGACCACTCGTTTCCTTCAGGACACACGACTGCCATTTTTTCGGTCACGGTTCCATTTATGACCACTGAACCGATCTTATTGCTAACATTGCTGCCTGTGGCCCTTATTGTCGGATTCTCTCGAATTTATCTGGGATTACACTATCCTTCCGATGTTCTGGCAGGTGCCACAATAGGTACTTTAGTCGCACTTGCAACAGTTGCATTCTGGTCTTAAAGCCGATATGTTAGACTCAGAAAAACCTAGCAGGAACAGGTGAAGCAAGCGTGGAGAAAAAAAGAATATTACTATTATCTGAAGGCTTTGGTACGGGTCATACTCAAGCCGCCTATGCACTGTCCAGCCATTTGCGAAAGCTGTCGCCAGACGTGCAGACGAAAGTGCTTGAACTGGGAAGTTTCTTAAATCCCAAGGTTGCACCTCTTATTATAACGGCATACAAAAAAACGGTTACTAACCAGCCCAAACTCGTCGGGTACGTATACAGGCATCAATATAAAAAATCATTGAACCGGCTTACAACGCTAGCGCTGCATAAACTGTTCTATACACATACACGTAGCGTCGTGCGTCAGTTACGTCCCAATGCGATCGTCTGCACCCATCCGATCCCAAGTGCTGTGATATCCAGACTGAAGCGACTGGGTGTACAGGTTCCCCTTTGCACAGTCATTACCGATTATGATGCACATGGGACATGGATTAACCGTGAAGTAGACCTTTACCTGGTTTCTTCAGATGAGGTTAAGTCCAAACTAATGTTGCGTGGCGTACCTAAAGACAAAATTCGAGTCACAGGCATTCCCGTACATCCAAACTTCTGGGAGCATCCCGGTCGAGATGAGATCCGAAGCAGATTTAATCTCAAAAACATGCCCACTGTACTGGTAATGGGTGGGGGTTGGGGGATGCTCAGTGACAAGTTGGTCCATCCGCTACTGACACGCTGGCATGAAGATATTCAGATCATTTTCTGTCTCGGTCACAATGATAAAGCACGGATCAGCATGGAACAGAACTCGATGTATCGCAAAGAAAACATCCATATTATTGGGTACACCAACGAAGTCGACAAATTGATGGAAGTATCCGACCTGCTGATCACCAAGCCTGGGGGAATGACATGCAGCGAAGGCTTGGCCAAAGGAATTCCAATGTTGTTCCACAACCCTATACCTGGTCAGGAAGAAGAAAACGTCCATTATTTTACCGCAAGAGGTTTGGGAGAACCCATAACTTCGCTCGACGTAGTGGTCAAATGGATGAACAAGCTGCTGCATCACTATCCGGATATCGTACGTAAACGAAAACGCCATCTGTCGGAAATCGCCAAAGTTCATCCGATGGAGAGCGCTCAAAGTATTATTGACCTGCTGGAGGACGTTCGTCCTTCATCCGCAGAAGAGGCCCGTTTATGAATTTATCCGAACAGGATGCTGCTTCCGGCTGACTTCATCCAATCACGCCTCTAACCAACGACTTCAAACAAGCCTGCAACCACATCGAAAAGGTGCCTTCGAATCGGAAGGCACCTTTTCTTATGAAGGAAAGTACAAACTATTGAATGCCAGCTGACTTCAAGTACTCCTGCCACTGCTTGGTGTATTCTGCCTGAATTTTTTCCAATCCTGCTTGTTTTGCCTTCTCCATAAATGTGTTCAGTCCAGCCTCTACGTCTGCCACCAAACCTACATTAAGCGGATACAAATATTGTTTTTCCACTTGTTCCAATGCAGCCTTCTCGGCTTGGTACGGTGTCCAGTCTTCCGCAAATCCGGTATAAATATCAGGCTTTTTGATTTTGTCGAGATCTTCAAACATGGTCAACACGTCATCAAAGGTTTTATCATAGAGCATGAATTCCGGATTACGCCATGCCCAGCCATTCATACCCTCACGTGGGAAGCCGTTCGTTTGTGCATCACCCATCATTTTGTAGTATCCATTATCTACCTCGAAGTTTTTGCCCTCAACGCCGTATTCAGTCAACCAATTATATCGTTTGTCTGTCACAAGTTTCTCATAAAATGCCAATGCTTTTTCCGGGTTTTTGCTGCTACGCGGAATCGCAAAACCATTGTGGATCGGGTGAACCGGTTGTGCAAACCCTTTCGCATTCGGGTAAGGGAAATAAGCCAGTTTCCAATCTGGATGCGTAGACTGAACCTTGATTACATCTGCATTAAATTTGTTGGGGTTCTCCCCGGACAGAACAACAGCCGCTTTTCCATTTTGCAGCAGTGAGTTGGAGGTATCTTTTACATTCAGTACGTTTTTCGGGAATAAACCTTTGTCCATCCAGCGTTTGTATGTTTTCAGGTCTTCCAGATGTTGCGCCGATCCCCAATAGGACGTCACGGTTGATGGTGTATCATACATAATATCCAGTCCATATGGAAGTTGACCTGCTGTATTAACCAGCTTGGATGTCAATTGACGAATACCATGGGTATGGTTGGCATTACTATCCGCAATCGGAATCATATTAGGTTCGTTAGCCTTGATGCCTTCCAGATACGCTTCGAGCGTCTCCAACGATTCTGGCTTCGGAAGATTGTACTTCTCGCGCAAGTCTTCGCGGTACGCAATTCCCTCGGTTACATACTCAATCCAAGTTGATGGAACTGTATAGATTTTGTCATTGATTTTGACAGCATTCCACATATCCTCAGGTACATGAGCCTTCAGTGCTGGTGATGCTGTTGGCAGCATTTCATCCAATGGCAGGAACGCACCCTTCTTGGCATAGGACTGGTAGAATGTCCAATCCGCTGTGAAGATCAGATCGATCGGCTGTCCGGAAGACAGCAGCAGTTTATATTTTTGATCCCAGTCGGTCCAGGAGGTGTAGTTGAATTTCACATTGACGTTCAGATCAGCCTCCGCCAGCTTATTGATCTCGGATTCAATGACAGGCAGATCTTTCGGAGCATCCCCAAGCATGTAAAATTGAAGCGTGACTTTCTCGCCTTTGTTCTCGGATGTTCCTCCCTGCTCGCTTCCTTGCGTCGATCCCCCCGAACCGTTATTACACGCGGCAAGCACCCCGGCGAACAACATCAGGGCAAGTACCAGAGACAGGTGCCGAATTGTTTTGTTACGCATACGCATCCTCCCTTTTTGTGGTGAACCTTTATATGTTAGCGCAGACTCGCCATGTTTCAGACCGGAAATGATGTCAATGGCCTGATACCCACAGCGTGTTCACGTTCTAACCTTTCACTGCACCAATGGTGAGTCCTTTGACAAAATAACGTTGTACAAACGGATACAGGAACAAAATCGGTCCCGTTACAACGATCGCCATTGCCATCTTGGTTGATTCAGTAGGCACATCCTGACTGAGCGTAATCCCTGTGCCAATCGCCATCTGGTCAATGAATGTAATCGTGTTCATCGTGTTGTAGAGATAAAATTGCAGTTGGTACATATCCGGGTTGTTAATGAAGAGAGATGAGGTGAACCAGTCATTCCAGTAACCCAGTGCGAGAAACAGACCTACGGTTGCGATACCAGGCATCGCCAGTTTCAACACAATGCTGAAATAGATCCGGAAGTCATTCGCTCCATCAATTTTGGCGGACTCAATCAACTCATCCGGCACTGCCGAACGAATGAAGTTTTTCATCAGGATAATGAGGAATGGCGTCATCAACCCCGGGAAAATCAGTACGGTGTACGTATCCATGAGATTGAAGTAGTTCGCCAGCATAATGTACCAAGGCACAAGTCCCCCACCAAACAGGGTTGTGAAGTAGATAAAAAACGAGAATGTGTTCCGATATTTGAAGTCCTTACGCTGGAGCACAAATCCGGCCATCGTGATGAGGAACAGTCCAAGCGTAGTCCCCACCACCGTTGTAAAGACCGTTACCCCATAAGCCTTGAGTACCTTTGTAGGGAATGTAAACACCATCTTATAGCCTTCCAGGGAAAAGTCCGTTGGAAAGAGGTGATAGCCATCCCTCACAATAGACTCGTTGCTGCTGAATGAACCAGATAGAATCAGCAGAAACGGCAGCAGGCACATGATCGATAAAATGATGATGAAGCTGTAGGAAATCAGTTGAAACATGAAAGTGAATTCCGAATCTCTGAGACGAGTATTCGTTCGCGTGTGAGTATTCATTGGCGTGTTCATGATCGTTCTCCCTCCTGCCCTGCGGGCGTTCTAGAACAAGGCGTAGTCCTCATTTACTTTGCGGATAATATAGTTGACGGTCATGATCAAAATGAATCCGAACAAGGATTGATACAGACCAGCAGCCGTTGCCATCCCGATATCAAACGTTACTTTCAGTGAACGATACACATACGTATCAATAATATCTGTTGCGTTGTACAGCACCCCGTTGTTGCCGATCAGTTGATAGAACAGGTCAAACTGCCCCTTCATAATGCTGCCGAGCGAGAACAACAGCAGGATGACAAAGGTTGGCTTCAGCATCGGTACCGTAATGTACCAGATCCGCTGAAAAATATTGGCCCCGTCGATTCGAGCGGCTTCATAATACTCGTCACTGATCCCCGTTATGGCAGCCAGATAGATGACCATGCTGTATCCAAGATTTTTCCACAGATAAAAGATGATGATCAGAAACACCCAGATCCAGGGTGTGTTATAAATGTCGACCGGGCCAGCCTCGAAACGTTTGAGCACTGTGTTCACGAAACCTGACTCATAGTTAAACATGTTGTAAGCGATTACACTTAATAGTACAAATGAGATGAAATACGGCAAGAACATGACGGATTGCGTAATTTTTTTGAATAACCTGCCCCGGATTTCACTAAGCATAATCGCACAGAAGATCGCCAGACCGTTTCCCAATATAATGAAGGCGAGATTGTAACCCACGGTATTGGTTGTGAGTTTCAACAGCATTCCGGATTGCCACAGGAACTTAAAGTTCTCCAGACCGACAAATGGACTGCCAAATAATCCGCCTTCAAAATCATACCGGGTAAACGCATAATAGATGCCGACCATCGGAAAATACGAGTTAATCAGAAAAAAGATCAGCGTGGGCAACAACATCAGAAACATGATTTTGTTTTTGTTCAATTCTTTGAGCATGGCTCGATCCCTCCCGAATTTCTTGCGGTGCTGCGTGGTGGAGCTCTCTTTTTATTGTAGATGCTCTCTTCGCTCACGGATACTGAAGCTTCTCGTCAGAAAATGAACGATTCTGCGAAATGAACTATGAACAAAATGAACGAACCATGAAATGAACAGACATTCACACACATCCGTTCACAAATATTGATATCGTGCATAGGCTACACCTAGTGAACAATCCAGCGAAAGTTGAACTTTCTGTAGAGAAAACAGGCAAAACAGCCTGTCCAGCATTGATGTAAACGCATACATAATATATAATTCAAGATACTCTTGCTCTTCTGCTCATCCATATATGAAGCCTAAAGTATGTATATGAAGTTCTATGTTGTTCACCCAAAACAGGAGGTCCGAGGGGGAAGAAGAATGCGTAAACGTTCGGAGGACAGTCAGAAGGTCTTCACACGGATTCTGATCGGCATTATTATCAGTACGGTCGCTACCTTGCTTGTGGCTTCTTCTATTTTGTATGTCAACTATAATCGGATTGCGCTTCGCCAGGTGTATCGTACAGATATGAACAGTCTTACTCAAACCAGCCGTGAAGTGGCCAAAATGACGGAGACTGCGAAATCATTGTCATATCAGATTTATCAGGACTACACCATCTCTTCATTACTACTTTATTCCAAACCAAATATTTATGAGATCACATCGGCGATGGAGCAACTCGACAACTACCGCATGTCCCTTCCCTTTATTGAATCCATCTATGTATTTAACTCTAAAAGTAATGAATTCTTCATCAGTTCCAACGAAGTACGCAATGGGCAGCAATCCAGCTCAGAGATCGACGATCAGGGGATTTCAAGCATTCTCCAACGCTTCCATGACTATAAACCCTTTGTGCCCATCCCGCGTACCTATCAAGTCGGCTCTACTGAAGCAACAGAGGTTAACAGCTACACCTACCTCTGTTATGACACGATCAATGACAACGCGAAGCTAAACTATGCTGTCATCGTTAATATCAAGGATGATTGGCTCAGTCCAAATATGAATGCTGTGGATCAACCAGGCAAGACCTTTATCGTGAATGAGAATGGGGATCTTTTATCTGACTTTGGTGACCGTGCATTGATGAAAAATCTCTCCAGCGAAGCTTTTATGCAGCCGATTATGCAGGATACGCAGCAGTCCGCTTACTTCACCGAGAAGGTCGATGGGGAAAAATCACTCATTACGTACACCGCTCCCGATGACTTAGGCTGGCGTTATGTGAGAATAACACCGTATGATCTGATTACCTCAGATATACGGAGTATGCGCACACATACCGTTCTATTTTGTGTTGGACTTCTCATCGCGGGTTTACTGCTCTCCTACCTTGTGTCCCGAAAACTGTATCATCCGATTGATAAGGTGCTCGTTCGATTGCGTGTCATGGAAGCAGAGCGACGTGGCAGTCTTCATTTGTTACGGCAGGATTTTCTACGAGGGGCCCTGCAGGGCCGCGAAACAGTAACCGGAGGTATGCTGGAAGAACGGATGAAGTTCTATGGTTCCTCCATTGATGTTCAGCGTGCATCCAGACTGGTATTGCTGCGTATTGACCATTTTACCGAATTCTGTGAAACGTATCGTGATGAGACCCAGCTTGTAAAATACGCCATGATGAACATATGCACCGAGACAGCCGATCTCCACTACAATGCGGAAGCTGTGGACATGGGCGGTGATCTGATCACACTCATTTTCAATGAAAAAGCGGAAAGCTATGAACTTGGGCAATCTGCTCATAACCGGATCGAAGAGCTGCTACGTATGATGCAGGCTGCTGTAATGACACATTTGAAATGCTCCTTCTCCTGTACGATCGGCACGGAAGAAGATTCTTTGGAAGACAGTATTGCATCCTATACCAGATCAGCCGAAGCCTCACTTCATCGTTTGTTCATGGGACCGGGCTGTCTGATCTATACCTCTGACATCATGGCTTATCACACCAAGGAGTACGCATTCCCGGCTGGTAAGGAAAGACAACTTGTCGATTACCTGATGACAGGCAAGACAAAAGAAGCCAAACAAGTCTATGCAGACATTGTCGGCGAGACCGCCGCATACCCTTTTACCGTGTTCCAGCTAGCCTTATCCCATCTGACAATGACACTGAATCATGTACGAAATACCCTTAAGAAGAATAATCAGCTCACACTCGATTCAGCCTCAGATGGTCTAATGCTGCCTGTCAAAGACGCTGAGGACATCAGTGAGGTACATGAACACTTCTATCGGATGTTTCATGAGCTTGGCTCCAAAGTTGAGGAGAAACGTACACTGAAGCATGAAGAGTTGATTCGTAAAATCAATGGCATTATTGAGCGGGACTATGCGGACCCCAATCTCTGTCTAACTTCCATTGCAGATGAGTTGGGCATGTCGCCCATCTATGTGAGCAGGCTCTACAAACAGCTCACCCTGAAAGGGCTCACGGACGTGATTAACGAAACCCGCATAGCCAAGGCGCAGCATCTGCTGGTGGAGACAGAGAACTCCGTTGCCGATATTGCCGAAAGGACCGGATTCACCAACAGTTCATACTTCTATCGCATGTTCAAAAAGTTCAACGGCGTCACACCGAACGATTATCGCCGCAAAGAGTTCCATTCAGAGAACTTTTGAAATCATCCCAGACTTGAGTTTATGGAGTATAGCACATCGATTGTTAATGCAAAAAAAGAGCGACCTATGAGAATGAAACCATTCACCTCATGTGTCGCTCTTCTTTAATGAGTTTAAGTTAGATTTTATTCCTGTTCCTGATCTTCACCAGACTCATCAGAAGCTTCACGAACTTTATACTTGTCCAAACGTGTCTGCTGATACTCACGCAAGGCCTCTTCACCCACAATCACTTCAACCCGGTGAATGTTCATACCTTTACCCATGAATTTCTGCTCGTACTCCGTCATCACATGTTCTTCGTTCAATCCATCACGGTGCAGATTCAAAGACAGGTTTGTCATTTGCAGGCCAAAATCAGAAATGGCGTTGAGTGAGAAATCAAACAGCGTCTCCGAATCGGTTTTAAAATGAATCTGTCCTTTGGGATTAAGCAATTCCGTGTATTTCTTCAGGAAGCGCGGGTGCGTCAACCGACGACGTGCATGCTTGGCTTTTGGCCAAGGATCGCTGAAGTTCAAATAAATGCGTTCCAGTTCTTCCGGTTCAAAAACTTCCTCGATCTGTTCGATGTTCGCCAGCGCAAGCTTCAGGTTCGGAGGCGTCTCCACATCAGCCTGACTCCACGCATTACGAGCTTTCTCACTGGCACGACGCACCAGTTCATCATACATATCAATACCGATGAAATTAAATTCCGGATATTTATAACTCATTTGGCTGATAAATTGACCTTTACCCATACCAAATTCCACGAAGATCGGATGGTCATTGCCAAACAGTTCAGACCATTTTCCTTTGTGCTGCTTGGGGTCCAGTACAACAAGATCGACTTGCTGCTCCAGATTTTCTCTTATCCCTTTTCTGCCACGTAAACGCATTTTATTCCTCCGTTTGTCCCATACTTGTCTCAGACTTATTTTGCCGAAGAACTGGCAAATTGTAAAGAGCAATGAAAAGGGAATCTTCGGATCTGCCACTTTGGGCAAATCTCAAAGATTCCCTCTTCGATTTATTTGGAATTGGGGTCCAACTACTTTAGTAGTTCATAGTCTACCTTATCTTGGTGTGAAAAATCAAATGTCTTTTCGAAAGCATCGCGAACTTTTTGTCTTGCAGCCGCTTTCACTTTCGGATTTCCATTAAAACGAACACCTGTTAAAGCCAGCGCTTCTTCTGCCGTCAGTTCTACAGACACATGATTCAACTGATTGTTTTTAACTTGGGAATTCATTCATATCACCTCACGGTATAGTATGGTCCATGACGTCAACATTGATGCAAATGCTATGATGAATAGTACCCATTAGATGGTGTCTGACGCTGATTTAAATATAACACAAGGTGTAAACTATAGCAAGGAGAAAACCTTGATTTCACGGCCTATTTTTGCGTTTCGATTCCCTTTTTTTTCAGTTTTTTGATACAATGATAAAAGTTCATGAAGACACCTATAATCGCTATCGATCGTCTATGACGGAAATCGCATAGCGCTTCTTCTTTTGTTCACGTATGATTACTGTAATTAGACAGCCAAAGGAGTACCCTGAAGATGAATGCACCTGCATTACAGTCCCCTCTGTTGTGGGGAGATAAACGATTCCATACCTGGAATTATGAGATGCGAGACCAATTTAACAATAAGGTGTTCAAAGTGATGCTGGATGCCGGATTCACCTGTCCGAACCGGGATGGTTCCATCGCCAAAGGTGGTTGCACCTTCTGCAGTGCGCGTGGATCAGGCGATTTTGCTGGCAGCAGACGTGAAGATCTGGTCACCCAGTTCAATACGATTCGAGATAAACAGCACCTAAAGTGGCCTACAGCCCATTATATTGGCTACTTCCAAGCCTATACGAACACGTATGCTCCAGTTGAGGAGCTGCGCGAATATTTTGAAGAAATTCTACAGCAGCCCGGTGTTGTTGGGTTATCAATTGCCACTCGACCGGACTGTTTGCCAGATGACGTTGTTGATTATTTGGCTGAACTGAACGAACGCACCTATCTGTGGGTTGAGATGGGCCTTCAAACGATCCATGATTCCACATCAACATTGATTAATCGGGCGCACGACACGAAGTGTTACGAAGAAGCGGTTGAGAAACTCCGCAAACGGAATATACGTGTGTGTACACATATCATATATGGTCTGCCTCAAGAGACACACGAGATGATGCTGGACACCGGACGTGCAGTCGCCAATATGGATGTGCAGGGCATCAAGATTCACCTGCTGCATCTGATGCGCAAAACGCCGATGGTGAAGCAATATGAAGCCGGACTTCTACGTTTTCTGGAACAGGACGAGTACATCAAGCTGATCGTAGATACACTGGAGATGCTTCCACCGGAAATGATCGTACACCGTCTTACAGGCGACGCTCCTCGTAATTTGCTGATTGGACCGATGTGGTCTCTGAACAAATGGGAAGTGTTGAATTCCATTGATCGTGAGCTGCTAGAGCGGGACTCATGGCAAGGTAAGTATTGGAGGCGTTCATAGATGGGCTTTCTCTCGGTTCTCAGCTGTGCTCATCAGTGGATTGCTTCCCGTTTGCAGCCAGGTGATCTGGCCATAGATGCAACGGTTGGCACAGGAGCAGACACACTATTTTTGGCACAACAAGTCGGCAGACGTGGTCAAGTCATTGGATTCGATGTTCAAAGTGAAGCCCTCACGCTGGCACAGGCCCGTATTCGGAAACAAAACGACGAAGCCAAGCTTGGCTCCATCTCCATGCTTCAACTAAGCCATGATCGAATGGCAGAAGCGGTTCCTGAGTCATGGGTGGGTGCAGTTAGTGCGGTCATGTTCAATCTGGGATATCTGCCTTCAGAAAGTGCAGATTCCTCCATCATCACCGAGACAGACAGCACAATTGCTGCACTTGAGGCTGCACTGGCATTATTACGTCCTCGCGGAATTATTACGGTTGTGCTCTACCCCGGTCATGACGGAGGGTCACAGGAAGCGGAAGCCGTATTGGAATGGTCCTCTGCCCTGCCGGTAGAACAGGCACAGGTTGTGATGTATCGCCAGTTGCAGCGAGAAACCTCGCCTTTTCTGATCGGAATCGAGAAAAAATAATTTCCTTTCTACACCAAATACAATAAACTAGACACAATCGCGAGGAGAGCCAATCTCGGCATTCTCTTTTATTCGTTCATGCAGCGTTCATGCGATCTGTGTTCTACATAAACATATGCAAACGTATTCACTTGTTTGTTCATGGCGACTACATGCCCATGACTGATTAAAGCGATCCACCATTTCATATACTAGAGGAGAGATTACTGATGTCTACGCCATATCCATTACAATTCCAACCTGAATTCAAAGAACGTGTGTGGGGCGGTCGTGCTCTGGAGCAATTCGGCCTTACGCCCCCTGAAGGACATATCGGAGAAGGATGGATGATTGCGGATCATCCCAACGGTACAACCAAGGTATTAAATGGAGCCCTGGCTGGGAAGGGTCTGGATGAAGTTCGTGAACAACTGGGCACCGAATGGCTTGGAACTAAAGGCGTTTCCGAAAAAGGCGGCCGTTTCCCCCTTCTGATTAAGTTGCTTGACTGCAACGATGATCTGTCCGTTCAGGTTCATCCAACAGACGAGTATGAGGCACTTCCTCCTGGCGAGCTTGGCAAAACAGAAATGTGGTATGTACTCGACGCAAAACCGGGCGCACATATCATCTATGGCTTGAATGACGGCGTGGATCGTGCAACTTTAAAAGAAGCATTGGAGAACGGTACAGTGATGGATACCCTCCGTCAGGTGCCTGTTGAGGCGGGAGATACGTTCTTTATCCCTGCGGGAACAGTACATGCACTCTGTGCAGGTGTGGTAGTCGCTGAGATCCAGCAAAACTCGGATACGACGTACCGGATATACGATTACAATCGTCCAGGCCTGGATGGCAAACCACGTGAGTTGCATGTTGAAGACTCATTGAATGTCACCGCCTATGAGGGCGCAGGTGCCTCAACGATGAAAACAAATAACGCCACTCCCGGTGAATGGCTCAAGCTTGCGGAATGCCCTTATTTTGTGGTGGAAAAAGGGATTGTAACTGAACGTTGGGAACTCTCTACAAGTCCTGACAGCTTCACGATTCTCGTAGTCTGTGAAGGCGCCGGAACACTCTCTTGGGCTCATGCTGAATCAGACAACATTGAATTGAAGGCTGGACAATGTTATCTCTTGCCAGCCAATCTGGGTTCTTATACATTAGATGGGAATACGACTGTTCTTCGCTCTTATCTGCCATAAATCAAGCTTATATGTAACCTGAGAAGGAGGAATTACACGAGATGCAGGAATCTACCTTTGCCTTGGTCGGTAGTGAAGGTACCCGTATTCATGTGTACCGCTGGCTTCCCGATCCGGAATGTAACGTTAAGGGCGTAGTACAAATTGCACATGGCATGGGTGAGACTGCGGCCCGATACGCCGAATTCGCCGAATTTCTCACCAGACACGGCTACGCGGTCTATGCCAATGACCATCGGGGTCATGGCAAAACTGTCGAGAATCCCAATCTGCTTGGCAATGCTGGTATCGATGCCTTCCGCTGGATGGCGAGTGATATGATTAATCTGGGCGAAGTTGCCGCCAAAGAGAACCCTGGGGTGCCCCTGTTTCTAATGGGACACAGTATGGGCTCGTTCTTGGTACAGCATCTCATGTACGCTGGTCATGAGCAGTACCATGCCTTTATTTTATCCGGAACGAATGGCAGACGCGGTCTCCTACGGTTGGGGGAGAAACTGGCTTTCTTGCAGTGTGGCATTCAGGGGGCCAGTCATCCCAGCATGCTGCTCAACGCGATCGTATTTGGTGGATTCAATCGCTCTTTTCGCCCTGCGACGACACCGTTTGATTGGCTGTCACGGGATTCGCAAGAAGTTCAACGGTTCATTGATGATCCCCTGTGCGGAGCGGTCTGTACAGCAGGCTTTTTCCGCGACTTCTTCAAATTACTGCTTGAAGTCCATCTCCCACACAATATGGAGCGCATCCCCAAACATAAACCCGTATATCTGTTCTCAGGCGAGAAAGACCCTGTTGGACTTCATGGCAAAGGTGTTCTTAATCTGGTCTCCCAGTATAAGAAGCTTCACTTGGAGAATATTGAGTATCACCTGTATCCGGGTGGACGCCACGAAATGTTGCATGAGACAAACCGGGCCGAAGTGGCCCAGCACGTTCTGAACTGGCTGGAGCGGAATACACCTGACTCTAGTGAATACCACCGTGCAGTGAGCCCTGCTGCAATATCTGAATCTATGTAAGTAGTCATTCCATAACAAATAAAACGAAACACAAGAAGCCCCTGAATTGGATGTACAGCTTACGCTGCGCTCCAGTTCAGGGGCTTTCTCGTTAAACGATATGAATAATAGCTAGGTTATAACTTATGGATTAACCTTCAATTAACAGCGATTCCGGGTCTTCAAGCAGTTCTTTCACGGTCACAAGGAAACGTACCGCTTCACTACCGTCGATAATCCGGTGATCGTAGGACAACGCGATGTACATCATTGGACGGTTCTCCATCCGTTCTGCATCAATCGCCACTGGACGAAGCTGAATCTTATGCATCCCCAGAATACCCACTTGAGGTGTATTCAGAATTGGCGTAGACAACAAGGAACCGAATGTTCCACCATTGGTGATGGTGAACGTTCCACCTTGTAGATCAGATAACGCCAGCGTGTTGGAACGGGCTTTGGATGCCAGGTCTGCAATGCTCTTCTCGATCTCGGCAAAGCCCAGACGATCGGCATCACGTACAACTGGTACAACGAGTCCTTCCTTCGCAGATACGGCGATGCCGATATCATAATACTTTTTGAGAACAACATCTTCACCATCAATCTCTGCGTTGATTGTAGGGAATTTTTTCAAAGCTCCCACAACCGCTTTGGTGAAGAAGGACATGAAGCCCAGGTTGATCTCATGTTTCTCTTTGAACTTGTCCTTACGGCGTTTACGTACATCCATGATCGCAGTCATATCAACTTCATTAAACGTAGTCAGCATGGCCGCTGTCTGCTGAGCCTCTACCAGACGTTTGGCAATGGTCGCACGGCGGCGAGACATCCGCTGACGCTCCACTGGTTTGGTATAGGTGGAGCTTCCAGCTGCCGGAGCACTTGGTGCTGCTGGAGCTTTACTCGCAGGTGGAGCAGCAGGAGCAGGCGCCTGATTGTTATGGCTCTTCACATCATCCTGGTATACCCGTCCAATCGGATCTTTGCTCTGAACCTGATCCAGCTCGATACCACGTTCACGTGCAAGCTTGCGGGCGGACGGCGAAGCTGTCTTGGCGCTATCAGATGAGTCCGGCGCTGCGGCAACAGGTGCCGATGGTGTTGGAGCTTCAGGTGCAGGTGCAGCAGCCTTTTTCTCTTCCGTTGCTGTCGGTTCGGAAGCGGGTGCACCGCTTCCTCCTCCCGATCCAGCGGAGAGTGTACCGATCGTTTCACCGATCTCTACCGTCTCTCCTTCCTGACGAATGATTTTCTCCAGCACACCACTTTCTTCTGCGCTGATCTCAATATTTACTTTATCCGTTTCCAGTTCAAGAAGCACATCTCCCTGATTAACGGGTTCTCCTTCTTTGACCATCCATCTGGATACAGTTCCCTCAGTTATAGACTCACCCATTGCAGGTACTTTAATTTCACTCACAGCTGTTACCTCCCCAGTGGAATATTATTCTTCGTCGTTTGCTTCAACGCAGATGTAATAATGTGTTGTTGTTCCATACTATGCACAAGCTGATAACCGCTGGAAGGACTTGCGTGTTCCGGGCGACCTTCGTATCTAACGGTTGTGCCTTCCGGGGCGACTTCACGAAGACGAGGCTCCATGTATGTCCAGGCACCCATGTTTTTGTTCTCTTCCTGTACCCATACTAACTCTTTTACATTACTGAAACGTGCGAGTACACGTTTGATCTCTTCTGCCGGGAACGGATACAACTGTTCCACACGGATAATGTGAAGCCATGACCGATCTGCTTTATCTTTTTCAATAGCATCATCCAGGTCGATGGCAATCTTGCCACTGCACAAAATAATTCGCTCTACACGATCCGGCTGTGTCCCCAGTCCAGCTTGCTCCAGTACAAGCTCAAACTTGCCTTCACTGAATTCGACTGCCGGTGATGCAACACGCGGATTACGAATGAGACTTTTCGGTGACATCATCACAAGTGGACGAGCATCTTCCGTTTCAGTCAACGAGGCTTGACGACGCAACAAGTGGAAGTACTGGGAAGCACTCGACAAGTTGGCAACCGTCATATTGTCTTCTGCACACAGTTGGAGGAAGCGTTCCAGACGAGCACTTGTATGCTCCGGTCCCTGACCCTCATTCGCATGTGGCAACAACATCACCAGACTGGACTTCTGAGACCACTTGGCACGGCCCGCTGATACAAACTGGTCAAATATAACCTGTGCACAGTTGGCAAAGTCTCCAAATTGAGCTTCCCAAATGACCAATGTATCTGGTGAATATACGTTATAGCCGTATTCGAATCCAACGACGGATTCTTCGGACAACGGACTGTTATAGATCGCAAAAGATGCTTTTGCCTGTGGCAAGTGATGCAACGGACAGAACTTTGCTCCGTTCTCCGAGTCATGCAGTACCAGATTCCGATGAGCGAATGTAGCACGCTCGGCATCCTGTCCACTGATCCGAATCGGTTTGCCATCTGCCAGAATGGTTGCAAATGCGAGTGTCTCCGCAAGGCTCCAATCCACTTTTTCCCCTTCATTCAGGGAAGTGCTCCGGCGCTGCAAAATCCGCTGTAACTTCGGATACACATTGAAATTCTCAGGCCATTTCAGCAGATCGGCATTAATGCTGCGCAGATTCTCAAGCGGTACCGCAGTAGGCGTAATTGTAACAGCTTCCGGCTCGCTGATTTTCCGCTGGTAATATTCATGTACTTCATTTTTCTTCATCTGGTCATAAGCTTCTTTTAATTTGTTCATTACTCCATCGCGAATGCTCGTAATGGAAGCATCATCAATAACGGATTCCTGCTTCAACTGATCCTGATACAAGTGACTTACCGTTGGATGGTTCTTCACCTTGTCATAGACGATAGGCTGCGTCGTTTCGGGATCATCGGTCTCATTATGGCCGTAACGACGGTAACCGATCAAGTCGATCAGGAAATCCTTTTTGAAACGATTACGATACTCTGCTGCCATGCGAATGGCTGCAATACAAGCTTCCGGATTGTCCGCATTCACGTGTACAATCGGAATTTCGTACCCTTTAGCAAGGTCACTTGCGTAGTACGTTGAACGGGAATCACTGCTATCTGTAGTGAAACCCAGACGGTTGTTGACGATAATATGAATGGTTCCGCCATTTTGATAACCTGGCAAGGCCTTGAAGTTGAGCGTCTCCGCAACGATCCCTTCTCCAGGGAATGCTGCGTCACCATGCATCAAAATAGTAGCTGCCTTCGTCACGTCCTGCTTCGGATATCCTGGGTCACGACGGTCATCCTGAGCCGCACGTGCAAACCCTTGTACAACCGGATTAACGTATTCCAGATGGCTCGGGTTATTTGCCAGAGTAAGGCGTGCCTGTACAGTTTCCCCATCTTTTACAAAACGGTTGGCACCCATATGATATTTGACATCCCCCGTCCAACCGTAGTTGATTCCAGTCGAACCTTCCGATGGAACCAAATCTTTGTTCGGAGCATGATGAAATTCAGAGAAAATTTTGCTGTACGGTTTGCCCAAAACATGAGCCAGTACATTTAACCGTCCACGGTGGGCCATACCCATCAGAATGTGGCTTGATCCGGCTTCTGCCATGATGCGAACAGCTTCATCCAGCATCGGTACAAGCACATCGTTACCTTCGATGGAGAAACGTTTCTGCCCAACAAATGTTTTGTGAAGATAATCTTCAAATTGCTCAACTTCAACCAAACGTTCCAGCAAAGCCTTACGTTCTTTCGGCGTAAGTGGAGCCGGTGATGTCCGGGATTCCGCACGACGATTCAGCCACTCACGCTCTTGAACTTCGTGCACATGACTGAATTCATAGGCCATGGGTCCAGTGTATATCTGACGCAAGCGTTGGATTGCATCCCATCCGGTTGCTGTCTGCCCATCTGCACCTTCCCAGATCAGGGAAGCAGGCAAAGCTTTCAGATCTTCTTCGTTTAATTCAAAATGCTGAGGTTCCAGCAAAGATGTGTCTGTATCTTCACTGATTCCAAGCGGATCTATATCTGCAGCAAGATGACCATAGGTACGGATGTTCCATACCAGTTTACCCGCTGTAACCGCTTTCTGTAATAGTTGAATGTCTACGCTTCCGGAAGCCGATTGGGCGTTGCCGGAATTCAAGGTTGTGCGTGCATCCCTGCCAGACATCGGCGGTGCACCCCATTGTTCAAATAGTTCACGATAAGCCGGTGTAACCGAACCAGGGTCTTGAGTGAATAATTCATATTGTTCCTGTACGTATCCCATATTGGGGCCATAGTAACTTTCCCAGGGCTTCTTGTTGCCTTCCACGATCGTCATCGACGTTCCCTCCGTCTTGATTTAGTCATAAGTTTTTGACGGAAATCATTGACTAAGCCGTAATTTGCGTTCGTTCAACATTTTAAGCGAAATTTTTCATGAAGTCCAATAATCGTGCTGTTGGTGGTAGTAACGTTAGTCCGACGCTCCCGTCAAGGTTTGTCTGCGTTTTCAAAATCAAAGTAAAACAATGATTGTATATACCGTCGCACAGATGTCGAATACTGTCCTGATCCGTTCGAAGGTTACACTTTCTCCTCTTCTTCAAGTGAAGTCCATGTTCTAATATCTATTCTATAAACTTTTACGCTCAGGAGCATTTCCTATTTTTAGTTCAATTGATGCATAAATTAGATGAATCGAATAAATCGATCAATTTGAGTAGAACAACGAACGCTTAATTACAACCAAATAGGCATACGTTCTCCCATTTTACCTCCTTAATTGAATTGTGGTCCATTATGTGCAAAAACAAACCGTCAAGTTAAACATTAACCATTTGACGTCACATTCAACAAATAATTGGGGTTTTCTTCAGGAGACCCGCAGCAAAAAGCAGGCCCAGACATGAATTATCCGAGCAGCTTCTTTGGATTCAGCAAATTTAAGTTAACAATAAAGTTGAGGATGCGCATCAAGATGTACTTTGGTTAATCATATACTCTGCAAACGGCGTTAAGGAAAGATCTCTAATCTGCTCCAGTGTAAACCAATCCGCGCCCAGCGAATCTTCGCCATCGGGTTCTTTTTTGATATGATCCGGTTGACTGGCTGTGGTCAAAACAACATCATACAACATCCCGATATGGTGCAGCTCTTCCGGCTCACCTTGATACACCCATTCCAGTACCGTAGACTCCGCAGAACAAATCATCACTTGTAGATGGGTCAGGCCCGTCTCTTCTTCAAACTCACGATGAAGAGCAGTCTCTGGCTGCTCGCCAAATTCCAGCCTTCCGCCTGGTAAATCCCATTGCCCCTGATATGCTCCGCGGGCCTTATGAATCAATAGAAATCGGTCCTCCCAAGCGACCAAGCCATATACCCCAATATGTGTATACCGATTCACTTAAGGGCTCTTCCTTTCGTTTTCATCCTCTGTAACAGCATCCAGATCTATGGCCATACGGATCATATCCACACAGCGGATACCGTCCTCTATAATCTCTTCCTCATAATGCCTCACAAAGAAGTCACGATCAACCCCGATAATGCGAAAACCGCAACGTTGGTATAACTTCAATTGATGAAAGCTCGAGTTGCCCGTCCCGATCTCGAGAATCCGGCAGCCCAATCTACGTGCAGCTTCCATCGCTTCCTTAATCATGTGTTTGCCTACACCTTGTCCCTGCAGTTCTTCCTGTACGGCAATATTAACAATCTCCGCAGTCTCTGGACGAGTCTTCAACAATACGAACTCCCCAACCATCTCTCCTTCATATTCGGCAATAAAACAAACACCCCGACTCAGGTACTCATCCACAATTGCTTTTGAAGGATCAGCCATCAATAAAAGTTCGTAGGGTCTCTCTTCTTCCCAGTCCAAAATCCGGAACGACAATTTCATGCCAATCTCCACCTTTTCATCGTACAATATTCATTTACGTCCTGTTTGCAGAAGCCTATGTATGGCAAATCCACAAATATATCATTCTTCATTTCAACAAACTAGTTTACTCAATCTATTAATCACACACTATTACCCACAGACTAGTCATCTCCTATAAAAATAGTAAACTTCATTATATCATAATATTTGGATATAAATATATAGATATGGATGATACATTATGAGGCATTCTTTTTATCCTAACCCAAGCTTAAATGCTCATGGATTAATTTCCATTCCCCATCAAGCCCAGCAACAAACACATTCGTGGCCCGACCCTTTCCATAAGCAGGTTCTCCCTGATAAATTCCCTTCCAGTGGTAGGTATAAATACATACTGCCTGATCTTTGCTAGTCGTAATCCACTTAACATCTTCAGCACTGTACACTTCTTCCTTGACTGTTTCCCAAGCGTTCTCAAAATAAGCCCGAATTTCGTTAGGGGTAGTACAGGTCGTTTCCGTAAACCAATATACGGCATGTGGCGATAACCATTTACTGACTTCATCAAACTGATGTGTATTCGTCGCCGCAATGTATCCTTGCAGGGCATGCTGGTATCCCATGATTTTTTTTCCTCCTTCTGACGTTTTAGCTTATCGGATCTCACTCTGTTCAAGAACCGAATCGCTATACACCATAAATGTCTCTTGAAGCGTACGTCCAGATGACTTCTCCCAGATCACGCTCCGCTCAAAGGTACCCGCCTGGAAAAAACGCGGGAGACGTTCAGCGAACCAATCCTGCATAGGCAGCTCAGACACCTGCTTCATTGGCACCCATAACAGTTCGCCTTCGGGCGGATCTTGCAATAACTCGCCCTCGAATGAAGTCGCTAGATAGTTGAATACCATATACCTCAATCCTTGTTCGGGATCACAGAACTCATCAAGTCCTTTATATGTAATCTCATTCACCGCCAGCCCTGTCTCCTCCAGAACCTCCCGCACAGCACCATCCACGATACTCTCTGGAAAATCTACCTTCCCCCCAGGAGCGATGTATCCCGGAAAACCTTTGCGATCCGGCCGATTCATCAATAACACCTGATCATTCTTTTTGTCCCAGACCATACACATCGTTAATATCTCTATTCTGGTAGTCATATTTGCCCTCCCGCTAAGTGCTTTTCTAAGTTGTACACTAACATTTCTGGGAATAACCTGTGTTTTCCTTCTTTATTCCCACTCTGATTCATCGGTATTTTCACTGTTCTCGCAGTATCGTCCACGATAATATATGTGCATACGAAAGGCGGACACCCTGTAACATCAGAAGCCCGCCTGTTTTGTGATATTCTATGCTGCTCATTCCCCAAGCTTGGAGTTTCCAGTTTTCAGTTCAATTCGGTAATCAACACACGGCGTTCCTTCCATTCAGCCCGGCGATAAGCCTGTTGCATACCGAATTTGCGGATACTTGCCTTTGGCACCGATTTATAAGGCAAAACGACTGTAAAGTCCTCATCAAACGGAAAAAACGACAGGCCTACTTTTTCATTGGATAACCACTCCGCCTGAATCGGTTGTCTGGAACAGGCATCAAACGTACAACTGAGCCCTTCTGCAAAAAAATCATAACGCGCAGCAGGTGTTCCTGGTTCCTCCATACAGAGAAACAAACTGAGCTGATCACAGAAAAGCATGATCTCCACATCACTTTGCAGCCTCTGTTTCAGTGCTTCAGCATCACCACCAAGCTGTTTCTCCCAACTCAGCTGACGTTCGTGTTCTTGCTGCAGATACTCTCGGATGTCTTCATCATCCTGAGCATTGGCCCCCAGATTTTTCTGAAACAGCTCCGTATACATCAAGCTGCACAATAATCCGGCGTAGAGGTTTTTCTGACGAACTTCTTCAATCCCTTTATGATAGAATACAAAACGCGGACGCAACGGAAAGTCACGAAACGAATACGGCGATTGACTGTAATCATTCCAGAACGGAGACGAATCCAGTTCAATCCAGCCCCGGTCATGTTCTCTGGCCGCTAGAATCAATTCATCCCGATGCGCAGCATCGGCTAATAATTCATTTTTCCAGTGGGAAGCCATCTCTCCGGCTACTAATCCATGCTCATGCTGTGCGGTCAAAACAAAATCATGCTCTCTCTCATATAAGATCATTTGCTGTCACCCTTCCGCATCGTATACGTTGACTTTAACATAAATTGGGTTACACTTTCCTATAAGTTGCTTTTCGCTCCAATTTTACGAAAGGCATTATGGAATGCACAATGTAAAAGTGTTGTCAGTTTCTTGAAATTTGGTACACTAAAGCTTGTGTCCACAATTATATTACATACAGAAAGCGGGATCTCATGAATTTATACTCTCCTTACATCGAGTTTAACCGCAAGGAATGGGCTGAACTTAAAGAACATCAGACCACTCTTCCACTGACGGAAGCCGAATTAGAACAGTTAAAGGGATTGAATGAAGAGGTATCGATTCAAGAAGTCGAAGATATATATTTGCCTCTTACCCACTTTATTGACCTGTATGCAAGAGTTTCACGAGAGCTGAATCAACTAACGGCCTCCTTTATGAAAAAAGAAGCTCTCCCCACCCCCTACATCATTGGAATCGGGGGAAGTGTTGCCGTGGGCAAAAGTACAGCGGCCCGCTTGCTTCAGGCACTGCTCGCCAGAGGCAAGAATAGCCCGAAGGTTGACCTTGTCACAACCGACGGTTTTTTATACCCCAATGCCGTGCTGCAAGAGAAGGGCATCATGAACCGTAAGGGGTTCCCGGAAAGCTATGATATTAAATCCCTGATTCAATTCATGGGCGATGTGAAATCAGGCAAACCCGAAGTGAAAGCACCGGTGTACTCTCATCTCGCCTACGATGTCATTCAAGGGGAAGAGAAGCAGATCTGTCAACCGGATATTCTCATTATTGAAGGCATTAATGTACTTCAGATCAAAAAGGAAACGCCTTTGCTGGTTAGTGATTTCTTCGATTTCTCCATCTACATTGATGCGGAAGAAGAGCATATAAGACACTGGTACGTTGAGCGCTTTAAGCTGCTCCGCAATACAGCGTTCCAGAACACGGATTCCTTTTTCCATCAACGATTCGCCAATATCGATGAAGAGGAAACCGTTCAGACAGCCAATCAGATCTGGCAGGATATCAATGCCAAAAACCTGCATGAAAACATTTTACCCACCAAAGGACGGGCCAGATTGATTCTGAAAAAGGAAGCCGATCACTCCATTGGGCAGATACAATTACGCAAATTGTAAATAGCATTCGGGGAGGACGACACTTTGGTGTTGTACCTAATTACCCTTAAAAGGAGAGAAAAACACATTGCAAACCCTGATTATCCTCGGCAGTATGATGATGTTCCTGGCTGTCGCTTTGGGTGCATTCGGCGCACATGCGCTCAAGCGCAAATTATCCGCTGACATGATCAAAATCTACGAAACCGGTGTTCAGTATCATATCGCTCACGGACTTGGGATCATCCTGATCGGACTGCTGGCAGACCGTCTCGAATCCTCTTCACTCGTCATGCTTGCCGGATGGCTGATGTTCGCCGGAATCATCCTGTTCTCTGGCAGCCTGTACGCTTTAAGTGTAACAGGTGTTCGCAAATTGGGAGCCATTACCCCGATCGGCGGAGTCGCATTTTTGGCTGGCTGGGTTATGATCATGATTGCCGCATTGTAAACATGCCCCATGAATAAACGAAAAGAGTGTTCTGGCCGATATGAATAATCGCTGGAGCACTCTTTTTGCTGTTCAATCAGTCCATATTCTGCGAATAGTGGGCAGTCCTGTATCTGGTCGTTGTCGCTCAAGCACATACACATCCGGATTAGCAAGTTTGGCCCACTCTTCATAGCCAAAGGATGGTTCATACTCACGAATAAGCAGGGATAACAAGTTCCCATGTGTAACTACGGCCCCGTGCTGTTCCGGTCTGGTCCACAACTCTTCCAGGAGTGCGATTCCCCTTGCAGCCGCGGTTCTGGAAGATTCCCCACCCTCTTCCACCCAATCCACATCATCGTATGTACGTTTCAGCACATCCATCCAGTTAGGCAGATTAACGGAGCTAAGTATTCTCTCCTGGAGACGTTCATCCATATGTATATGTTGCAGCGTTGCTATGCCCAGTGGCATAGCTGTCTGAACGGCCCTTTTCCATGGACTGGATACAATATACGATATGGAATGATGAGCCAGGATATCTGCAAGTTTTTCGGCCTGCCTGATCCCTTCATCTGTAAGCTCTGCATGGGGTTCCTGCCCCGTAGCCTTGGCGTGACGGATAAGATAAATGGACTGCATAGCTATCACCTCCTATGGTGTAACCTACATGGAGTTCTTCTCAAGATATTGGAGTGCACTGTACATCTTCTCCTGCTCTTCCGGTCGGCCTGATGAACTGAGGAAAGTGACCTGTTCCCCTGTTCTGTCTCCATGCTGAGCCACCAGTCCAAGCCGCTGCTTCAGATGGTTCACCGTACCTGTACTGCCATCAATAATCTGTATATGATCTGGCAGAACCGTGCGCAGAATGGACGTATAGAATGGATAATGCGTGCAGCCAAGCACCACTGTGCCATACCCATAAAGATCGAGATCTGCCAGCTTGAACCGGAAATAATCAGCGATTTTGCTCGGATCAAAATCCAGGTGTTCACACCACTCCACAAGTTCGGGCAGCGCAATGGAATCCACACTATGGTGATCATCAACACGCGATACCAGTTCGTTATACTTGGATTGGTTCAAGGTGAGGGCCGTAGCAAATACAAGCACTCTCTTCCCGCTATCGCGATTCATCTCTACGGCTGGTTTCACCGCAGGCTCCATGCCAATGATCGGGATATCGTACTTGGCGCGCAGATCCTTAACAGCCAGGCTGGTCGCTGTATTACAAGCAATCACAATGGCTTGAACATCCTGCTGAACGATTGCTTCCACGCAATCAAAAACATGGCCTCTGACCTCATCCGCAGACTTGGTTCCATAAGGAACATGCAGGGTATCCGCATAATACAGGAATTGTTCTTCCGGGAATTGTTGCAAGGCCTTATGCAAAACGGTTAAACCACCGATGCCTGAATCAAAAAATGTAATTTTCTTAGTCAAGGATTTCACCTCTATAATGTATTCTTTCGGGTTCCAGGAACCTCTCAACGCTGCTCATGCTGACTGGAGGTGAGGTTTGTACTTCCGGCTCATCACACACTACAGTGCTTGACGACTTGCGGGAACCATTCCGGTTACGGATCGTTCTTCTGATCGCTTCTTCAGAATCGATTCCGCCCCCTCCATTACTTCCGCTATGTCAAATACTATGGATGATAAACCATTACTCTACGTTCATTTTATACTGCCTGAGCCAGTCCTTGCCACTATGCCACGCCTCTACAGGGTTATGCTGTCCAAGCAGTTCAGTACTTGCCTGAGCCATGATCCATTCCTTGAGACCATTATCCGGACTGGATTCGAGCTGCTGTAGCAGGAGATGCAGTCCAGCCTCACCCGTATTCAGGATGTCCTCGTAAACCTCCCGGTTACCAGCAATATAATCATTGGGATTGCTGCTGGTCAGGAGGACAGGGTTGCTAACCATCTGCTGCAAGTTGCCTTCAGTAGTTGCTGATAATACTTGGTCTTCTGTCCGAGTCGAACACGCTGCTACCGTCACTGCTGTACATACGGATAACAAACCCAGAATCAGTCTTCTACGATTCACTGTGCCACTCCTTTCAACAAAGAGAGTTAATGGAACAAGTCAGGCTTTTATAATCAAGCCCCTGTTCCAGTTATAGAGCAAGTTCCCATTTCTCCTCGGTAAGCTCCTGGCCTGACAACATCTGCTTGCGGACTTCCTTCACTTCAAAGCCCACAGATTGATATAATCTGTGGGCTCCATCCAAAGAGTCGTTGGTCCACAGGATAATAGAAGTGTAGCCCTTTTCTTTTGCAAAAAGAACGGCCTGTTCGATAAGCTTCCCGCCCCATCCTGCACCACGAGCTTCCGGTTCAATCAGAAACCAGCGCAGTTGAGCCGTAAATTCATTTACCGGAGTAACACCTACGGAGCCGGAAGCTGTCTGATCTAACTCAACAATCCATAACATCTCCCTCGCGTGATTGCCTGAAAGTCCAAACGAATTCACCGCATGGGTGATAAATTCAGCAAAGCTATGATCATAATTATACTCATTTCGATAAATACGGATATGCGCTTCAATGACATATTGCAGGTCCTTTTGTACGAAATTGCGGATCATTGGACATCACAGCCCTTCTTCAAATTCAGAGTTGTAATGCTGAAATCCACACCAAACTGAATTAACCCCAGTTTACGGGCAACATGCTGTGAAGCAAGATTATCCCAGGATGTACTGTAGATCGGCATGCGTCCACGCTCCTTGACATAATACTGCCAGCACTTTACCGTCTCCGCTGCATATCCATGTCCTCTATAACCGGGTGCCGTATACAGACTCGCTTCCGCACCATGACTGGAGACCCTTGCAGAGCAGCACACTGCCACAGCAGAATCCCCAACAACATAAGCGGCAACAGGGCTTTTTTCATGTAGGTGATCTGCTAATTCCGGGAAATGCTCCGCCAGCAAATAACACTGCTCCTGACCAATGAGCTGAACTTTTATGTTCCACTCATCAGATGTCTCAGGAAAAGCATAGGCTGGTCCCATCCACACACGGTTGACTGGTTCAAAGGTTTCCACCTTTCGAATCAGTTTCGGAATATCCAATGGAAGCTCGATATCCTTACCCAACTCATCCATTAGATCCGGCGGTAACTGCTCATGGTAATAGATCAGTGAACCGGCAGAAGTCATGCCAATAAAAAGGGCTGGAGCCTGCCCACCACCCGGCTCGTTAATGCATAAGAGACGCTGTTGCTCGTTGATTGTATACAATGTGCTCGCCTGTATCTTCAACATCTCCATAGACGACAGGTTCGATTTTAGAATCATAACTATGAAGTTAACCTTTGCAATAATCGTTCGCCTACACTGCCTTTACCCGATTCCTGCTGCTCCAGAAATTCGGGCAATTCACGTAAATCAGCAGGGCGGTATCCAGCCCCGCACCCACAATTATGATAGGTAAAGCCATGACGATACAGCATCATCACTTTGGTCCATTGTTTGGTATCATTTTGCTTCGGAGCCTGGAAATCCTGTCCCATGCTAATCATAGATGCGGTACATTGCGGACACTTATATTCAAGCTTTGCAGCCACCTCAGGGCTCACGTCGTATCTGGAAACTTGTTTAAATGATTTGCGACAGTTGAAACAGGAATAGATGTCTTTGTATGGTCCTGACATGGCATATCTGCACATCATCTGCACCCCCTAATTAATTTCCATTATACGGGATTTCCGGTGCGGATACGACTTGATTTTGCACATTTGCGAAAATTATGCCACTCCACTCATTGACCTTGCATGGAAGCTTTTTTCCATGCCTCACCAAGTTCCGCAATCGTTGCGTACCGCTCGGACCGATCCGCACTCACCGCGCGCTTTACAACTTGATACAACGCTTCTCCAGCATCCCATCTCGCATAAGAACGATCTTTCTCCCCACCAAGCAACCCGAACGCCATGGCCCCTATATTGAATACATTGGTAATAGCATCTATGAGTGCACCCATCTCAAATTCCTCCGGAGACATAAAGCGGGAAGATCCCCACATACGCCCCATGGTATTGGTGAAAGAGCCCTTTCGATACAAGTCGATATCACAAATTTTCATAAAGTTTCTGTCAAAATCATAGATCAGACTGCCATCATACAAATCAACAGCCACATAACCTCTCCGTTCCACCTCGATATGAAAATCCAGAATCTGTTCCATCGCCCGAATGCGTGTCTCCACTGGAAGCTGTCTGAACCGATAATAGGGCGAACGCGGATCTTCATATTTGGCCGGAGGCGGAAAATACCAGTGGGAATGTAGACACTCCCCATCCACCCAATCGAATACACAGGCATAACCCTCAACCGTTGCAAAATGATCCGTTAGTCGAATCAACGTGTCATGCGCCAAATCTTCGTAAACGGAAACAGATGATTTCAGATTACGAATGGCTTCCGGGGGACTTCCCGTATGATTCGCATGAATGGTATGTGCTCCCGCATATTTAACGAACAATCTCTTTCCATCCTCTCGCACAATACCGAAGGAGAGATTACCTGAATCCTGCTGATCGAATACACGAAAGACCGTACCCAAGGGCTGCAACCAATCAAAAGAATGAGACTCTCTCAAGACAAAGGAAACACCGCCGATCTCAAGTTCAACTTGATCTGTCATAGGACCCCACCTGCTGTGATATCTTCATTCAATGTTGAATGCTCCGTATAAAAGTAATTCATATGCGCCTCATCATATCCCTGACCGTAGACTTCCAATGCGTTACGCTCGATGCCATAAACTTCAAATCCATATCGCTCGTATAAACGTCGGGCTGATTCATTTGTTGTCACTACACTCAGATTAATCTGCTTGATGCCCTCCAGATGTCTTCCCCGATCCAGCACCTCGCGGAGCAAGCGCGAAGCCAGCCCACATCCCCGATATTGCGAAGCAACATAGACGCCCCAGATCATGCCTTTGTGCCTGAGTTTCAGGCCGTGTTCCCTTTTGAACCCCATCATTCCCGCCAGTGTTCCTTCTGTTGTATATGCGCCTAGAATATAATCGTCGGGTTCATTATGTATGCGTTCCTGCACTTCATTCATGGGGATCTGAATGGACAATTCGAACGAAGCCCCGAAGGCTTCAGGATGTGTTTTCAGTGCTTCCAGTCGCAAAGGCCAGTATACGTCTGCTTCATCCCGTTGAATATTACGAATGATATAGGTCTCTAGCTTGCCATCTTTGCTCATTCTTCGACCACTCCCTGCATCTGATAAGGGTAATCGATCTGAAGTTTTACATTCGCTGCCGCTTCCTGTCCTGCAAGCAACCCAACAACATAAATCCCCAGATCAATAGATGTTGCTACCCCACCGGCAGTAATTACATTTCCGTCTTTTACAATACGCTTCGGAATCACCTCAGCGACATAAGGCTGAAGCAAATCATATGCATGAGGATGTGTCGTTGCTTTTTTGCCGGATAAAAAACCAGCTGCACCCAGCAGCAGTGAGCCTGTGCACACCGAAACCTTCAAAGGTACAGACGCAGCCTGACTCAGCCAACCTACGAATGCCTCGTCATATCGAAGCTTACGTGTTCCCATGCCTCCCGGGATAAACACGAGATCATACTCCGCCAAGTCAGGCTTCACTCGGTCCACCTTCAACGTTAAACCGGATTCATCCGTGACCTGATCTGTCATGGCACAGGTTTCCCACGTCGTTCCTTTGGTTTGTTCAAAGAAATTCAACCGATTGATTACATCATAAAATCCTGCAAAATCAAGAAAAGTCAGTCCATCAAACAAAACGAATGCAATTTTCATTGGTAACCTCCGCTTTTTTAATTTGGAGCATTCTGGTTATGTTGCTGATTCCGATCCCGTTCCAACGCTTCCTTCACCCGGTCACGCGCTGGCAGCTTGCTATTGATATGAAGGAGCAGGGCCACAATAATAAGAAGCAAAATAATGACAATAAATTCGAATATGTCTAACCCCTCCCATTCGCAAACTGTACAATTTCGGCTCCTGTCTAATCTCTATTTTAATCCACGGGCGATAATCCGCTCCAGCCACTTCCACGGTAGTAGTGCTTTGCCTATGATGAGCACACGCGAACCTTTTCCGAGCGCGTATCGAAGTCTTGGTGCACGCATCCGTGCAATTCGACCGATCAGATCTGCTACCTCCTGTGGATCAGGGGCCGTCTCGCTCGCATGTTTGGAATAACGAAGAACCGCATCCAGCTTATGCTTATACGGAGAGTCCTCGCTCCGGTGAATCTCACCCAAACCTTTATTCCAGATCGGCGTACGATAAGCGCCTGGCTCAACCAATACCACCCGAACGCCAAACGAAGACATCTCATGTCGCAGACTTTCCGTGAATCCCTCCACAGCGAATTTGGAGGCAGCATAGGGAGCATATCCTGGAAAACCAGACAAACCGCTAACACTGGACAAGTTAATAATCAATCCCTGCTTCTGTTCACGCATCACAGGCAGGACCGCACGTGTAACGTCAATCAATCCAAACAGATTGGTCTCCATCTGTCGTCGCCAATCCTCCATTGATACTTCCTCAATGAACCCGCCCACCGCAAATCCCGCATTGTTCACCAGCATGTCGATTCGGCCATGGTTGTGCAGTACTGTCCCAATCACTCTCTGCACGGATTCAGAATCGGTTACATCCAATTGTACATATTGCAATCGTTCAGATATCCCCGCCTGTTCAGCCAAGCTTGCTAATTCATGTCTTCGACTCAGGTCACGCATCGTAGCAATGACAAGATATCCCTGCTTGGCAAGAGTGATCGCGGTAAGCAACCCGAAACCACTGGATGTGCCTGTAATGAGGGCCACTGGGTCATGTTCACCAAAATTGGAGTGTATGGTTACCCTCGTCTCCTCTTTTCCTATATCCTCTGTGCGCATCCCCTGCTGTACGTCCCCTATCTTATAGGCCACCACTGTCATTTCAGCCACCTGCTCTCCCCTGATAGATTGCCATTCCGCGTATTCACTCACCCACGGAATCCTGCGCCGCTGTTCATCTCGTACATACCGCACTTCTAAACAGCTGTCTTAATGAAGCTTTCTCTCCACCCGCCGCAGCTTCGTGATTCCCGGTTCGAACGTATACGGAACAAATCTGATCTCAGGCAACGTACATTCCAGCCGGGCGGCCAGCTTCATCAGTTCCCCCAGCACACCAGCCTCAACCTGATCTACCATTGCGCTCCCGCCAAGCCGAAGGGACACCTCCAATGTTCCGTCCCCCTGCTGCACCACACGATAATGTTCAATATCCGGCGAGGCCGCGATGACCGAACGGGTGACGAAATCCGGAAAGACCGGTACCGCCTCACCCGTATGTAGTTGTGAAAAATTAAGCGTGTCATCACAGCGGCCTTCAATCCGCTCAATGGCGGTAAACGGGGAACCACAGGCACATGGCATCGCTGCTTCGGTCAGAATATCATTCAGCCGATACCGGATGATCGGCTGTGATGTTCTGGAGAAGTCCGTAATAATGGGCACGAACCGCCGGGTGGCCGGATCAATGAACTCTTTTTCAATATGCACGATGTCTTCATTCAAATGCAGTGTGCCATGGCGACATGTCGCACCGAGGAACCCTTCTGTACACTGATAGACCTGGTGAACGGTCTGTCCAAAGACGTTTTCCAGCACTTTGCGATCCAGAGGGTCCAGCACCTCGGCAACCGAAATGATTTTATCCGGTACAGCGGTCAGGTGGCCTGCCACATAGGCGTCCGCCAACAGACGCAGCATGGATGGGGGAGCCACCCACACGGTAGGTTGGTAAGTTTCCAGCCGCTTCACCAAGTTCTCTACACGCTCCAGCAGATCAAAGTACTGAAACTGCAATTTGCCACGCTGTACCGATTCGTACAGATTGCTGTTGGCCCGCAGGAAAAATGCAATCTTCGCAGGTTTCCACAGTCCACCAGGCAGCAACTTGGCCAGCACCGTGCCCGTCCAAGCATCCTGCTCCCCATCACTTACCAGAAAAATTCCCCGGTTCCCTGATGTACCCGAGGACAATCCAACGGTCACTCCCTGAATGGATGGTTTGAAGTCACGCGTTTCTTCACTTTCGCCTGCAAGAGCCAGCGCTTCGTCCTTGGTAATGCCCACCGTGTTCAGTGTATCGAAATGCTGCATCATGATCGATTTGTCAATCAACGGAAAGCTTCTCCAGTCGGATGCGTCCACGCGACCCCACCACTTCCGGTAAAACGGGGATCGGGCACGGACCTGATGGACATGCCGAATAATCCGGCGCTCTTGCCAGCGCTCAAGTTGTTCTCGCGTTTTCCATGTTCGCAGTCCACGTGCAAGCGCATAATGAACCACAATACGAAAGGTATTACTCATCGTTTCTGCCCTCCTGCACCCCAAGCATCCAGTACCTCTCGGCAATGACTCGGCACAATCCGAATGTGGGGAAACTGCTGATGCAGCTGAACCAGTCGGTCAAAGTTTCGTCCATACTCCTGTCGATCCGACATAATGATCCCAGCGAGTATATTCGGTCTGCGCTGTTCACGAAAAGCCCGACTCGACCACACCGCATCCGCGCAGAGAAAATAGTCATGTTCTTCTGTACGCAGCAGGAGTCCCATCATGCCTTCCGCATGACCGGATACATCCACCCCCAGCAGACTGCCATCGCCAAAGATATCGTAGACCTCATCAAAAGGGAACGCTTCCCCCGCTCTTGTCCAATGCTCAGGAAGACGCGTAACAGGCAAGGACCTAGCCGTAAAATCCTCGGGCAACAGCCCGGCAAGAAAACCTGCCTTTACAGCCGCAATTGGACCGAGTGAGCGCACAGCATCATAGGCTCTTGGCAGATAGATGAACTGTGCCTCCGGGAAATCACGCACACCCGCGATATGATCACCGTGAAAATGTGAGAGGATGATATAACGAATATCCGAAGCTTTCAGTCCAAGCCCAGCCAGAAAATGAACGACACTATCCTCTTCACGATAGATCACTGGTGTAATGTGACGATACAGTGCGTTAGGCAGATGAGCCGTTTCCGTAAAAAAACGAGAGCTATATCCCGTGTCCAACAGGATCGGTCCATGTACGGGATGAATGATACAGGCAAATCCTGCCGGGAAAGGCACAGGGCTCAACCGACCACCGCGCAGCGTCAGAAACTCTGGATGTGTGCAGTAACCCGCCGCACCCAGATATAGTTCTACCGGAGTTGTCGTCAGCATGATTCAGCCCTCCACCAGTCTGCAAATTGTTGTAAACCCTGTTCAATGGACACCCGAGGGACATACCCCAATCGCTCCCGTGCATCCGTAATATCCAACGTCTGTGGAATGGATAAGGAGCCGACTGTATACCGTGTTAATGGAGGTTCACCCAACACAGGAATAAAGCCATGAACTCGCTCCAGCAATGCTGCCACACCATATGCCGTCCGATAAGGAATGTTTCGACGACGCAGAGGCATATCCAGCATGCCAAACAGGCTGCTTACCAACTCACCGAACGCCCTCGGATCGCCATTGGAGATATTGTAGGCTCTGCCGAGTGCTGTTGCATCCACATCGCGGCACAACAACAAGGCATCCACCACGTTATCCACACATGTCAGATCGATTACCGCCTGTCCACCACCGATCATGGGCACGCCCGATTTTGCGTTCGCTGCGACAATTCTGGGAAACAACGTCTGGTCATACGGACCAAAAATGGCTCGCGGTCGAATCATGATTGACGGAAGTCCCTTCGCATGCCCCTCCATCACAACCTGCTCAGCGAGAAGCTTCGTGGCTGCATAATGATTGGCTGGTTTGGATGGCAACGGGTCATTCTCATGTACGTTATATCGCGGTATGTAGTTAAAATATATACTTGGAGTCGAGACATGTATGAATCGTTGTACCTCATTATGCAGGCAGCCATCCATGAGGTTTTGTGTGCCTTCTACATTACTGCTATAAAAGTCACGATATTGGCCCCATGGTGATGATAGAGCGGCACAGTGAAACACCATATCCTGCCCCTCACACGCTTCGCTTACTGCTGCCTCATCGCGTATATCTCCATTGAGGAATCGGATTCCTGCCAACTCAAGTTCTGCACCAACCTTTGGCTGTCGGCCCATACCGGTGACTTCCCATCCCTCTTTTGCAAGTCGTATCGCGAGGTGCCTGCCCAGACATCCCGTAGCTCCTGTAACCAATGCTCTATTCATTGTTGTTCACCGTTCCATTCTATGTCGTGAGTCAAAGCTTCAGTCAGCGAGCACTTCTGCGATCTTGCCAGACGCCATGCGGCCAGCACTACTCCGAATTGTTCCAATAAAGGCCGGATATCCTGCCCTACATAGACCACATCCCTGGCGCCACGCCACGCAGCTATCCATGCACGGAGCTTCCCTTTGCCGAAGAACTGCTGCACCCCGCTTCCCAGCATGGGAAGCATAAGCATGGCTTTACTGCCCCGTGAGGGCGTGATCATTTTTCTTTCCTTGACCAACGTCTCCGGTTCAGTCAGCGCACGTACCAAGTCACCTCCGGGATGAAACAGATGAATCCCACTCGTTGCCCTCGGATTACACTCAATCGCGTACAGTTGCCCATCCGGACCTTCTATAAAATCAAACCCAATCTGTCCGCTAAAACCCGTTGCCTCAACAAATCGTCTCACCCACACAAGGGCATCTTCATGTTCCACCTGTTCAAAAAAAACACTGGCTCCCACGCTACCTGTACGATAGCGGCTGTCGTAGGTGGCATGTGCAACCAGTTGCCCTTCGTGAGCTATGCTGTATGTACATAACATCTGACCGGGAATGTAGGCCTGTGCAACCCAAGGCGAAATGGAGGATAATTGCCCTTCGTCCGGAGGATCGTTATGTAAATGTCGATACCTCTTTTGGCTTGCGTTACCTTCGTGATCAATCCCTGCCCCAATGTCATCTGCGATGAATATCGGCATGCGTACTTTGGCGGCAAAGCGGGAATACACCGGTTTCCATACCCAATCTCCCATCGTTTCCAGAACAGACTGAGCTTCCATCCATTCCTGCTGACTATTGATCAGGCGTGTATCTGGAACCGAAAGACCGAGTGACCCTGCAAGCTGAATAAAGTTATATTTATGATGCAGCTCATGCAGCTGCTCCAGTGTAGAAACCAGAACACGACAGTATGAACGCAGTCTGTCTGCCCCTTGAGCCACATAAAAGACTTCTTCACACATCGGGATCAACAAGTCGATCTGCCAATCCTGAACCAACCGTTCCAGCTCCGCCAGATAAGCACGTGTGTCATGACGCGGCGATGGGACCACAGCGCACTGTTCCACTGCACCGGATGATCTGGTCAGATGCTGTACGGCACTCTCCGCAACATAGACCCGATGGCCAGCCCGATGAAGCATGCGTGCCAGATCGAGCGTTACGGGAGCCCTTCCGCCTGTAAGCAGCACACGGAGAGAAGCAGATGGACGATGTCCGGTTTCCCCAGATCTAGTAGTCAAAAATGAGTCCTCCCAATGATAATCCGGCAGCCGTGCCAATCATCAACACCCGATCTCCCCGCTGAATACGCTGTTGTCTAATCGCTTCATGCAGACCCATCGGGATGGATGCCGCTATCGTATTGCCGTGATTTCGTGTGATGTCCATAAACCGATCTTCAGCAATATTGAGCTTCTTACGGATCAATCTCATCGCCATGGCACTCCCCTGATGAGGAATAACCAATTGGAAATCCTCCATCCGATTCCCGGTCGCCTGCAACATGTCACTGATGAATCCGGGCAAAAGTCTGGAAGCCATGCGGAAGATGGCCTGTCCATCCATATGAAATAGGTAGGGCTCCGGCTGATCTGCCTTGTAATTCGAAGCATGCAGCCGTGTACCTCCACCTGCAATCTCCGAGAAGCGAGCACCTCGGCTGTAGGTTTGAAGGGAAGCATGGACAATCTGTGACGATGATCCTTCAGGCGAACGTTCAATAATGACGGCGGCCGCTCCATCTCCGAACAGGGCCGAACTCTCTTTATCCGACCAATTTAGTCCCGCTGAGGCAATCTCAGTGGCAACGAGCAGTACTCGCTGATAACGTCCGGCATCTACCATATAGGAGATCACATCCAGTCCGTTTAGGAAACTAAGGCAGGTTGCATCCATATCAAAGGCAGGTACGCCCGAATCTTGCTGCCCCATGGCCTGCTGGATAAACACCGCCGTACTGGGCAAAGGTTGTTCCTTCGTGCCACTGGTACACACCAGACAGTCGATATCTCCGAATTGCAGTCCTGCATCCGCCAATGCAGCTTCGGCTGCCCTCGCGCCCATGAAAGAGGACGTTTCTTCACCCGTAGCATAATGGCGTACACCTACGCCTGTTGCTTTGTTGACCCATCCAGCAGGCACGCCCAAGCGGAGATCCAGTTCCTCATCGGTGACTTCCTTTTCAGGCAGGTATTTCCCTGTTCCCGCGATCCTTACTCTTCTAAGTTGCATTTCCCCAACCTCTTTCTGTTCATCTGACTGATTAATATAAGTTCGTATTCAAAAAGACCGGTTTTCAGTACCGAGAAGATGGGATGAAGCTAGAAATGGAGTAGCGGAGCGTAGGAAAACTACGTGAGCAACCGCAATGTTTCCGAAGGAAACATACTTCGTAAGCACCCACTTATTTCGGCTGAATTCCATATTCGATGCTGATGATGCCGATAGGCATCCTTCGTAATCAAAAGCGGGCTTTTTGAAAAACCTCTATAAGTTCAGCTAATAAGTATTACACGGATACTCCGATGACAGAACAACCTTCCGATCGCTGTTATCCCCAGATTTCTTGATTCCCTTCTTAAAAAGGGAAAATCCGAGGATAAGCATATGCTTCCGATGCAGCTTTCTTTCAGAAAGCTTTTAGGCGCACGCTTCGCTTCTTCAAGTTATTTCTGCCCTCTCCGTTACCGTGTTAATGTTTAGTTGAACATATATATAAAATGAATCCTCCACCTAAAATGGCGAAACGCCAATTTCACAAGGCTTTAGAATATAACAGAAGGGCAGATGCCTCTGCCCTTCCTGTTGTGTTTTCTTTTGTATAAAGTGTCATTTCTTCTTATTCAAAATCTCGGCAAGAGCGGCATCTAGTGTACCGTATGTGAACGTGAATCCTTCCCTCTCCATTCGCTCGGGAATCACCCAACGACTTTTGAGAACCAGTTCCGTCTCGGTCTGAATAAAACGTGCGCCCAGTTCAAGCATCCAGCGAGGAGAAGGCAGTCCGATCCGAACACCCATCTGTTCTCTCAGACGCGCCATTAACTCCCGATTCGTCACCGGATGCGGAGAGGACGCATTGAACACACCATTCAAGTGTGGATGCTCTTGCAGATAAATTACCATGCGGAAGAGATCCTCGATATGAATCCAGCTGAACTGCTGTGTTCCTGCGCCTTGCGATCCTCCCAGTCCAAAACGGACGAGGTTCGTCATGGGCACCATCACGCCGCCCTCGCCCAGCACAATTGCAATCCGCAGTGCAATCTGACGCGTAGACGGCAGACTGAATTCAAAGAAAGCCTGTTCCCATGCCTTGGCAACGTCGACCGAGAATCCGGAGCCAATCTCGCCCTCTTTTTCCGTCATGGGACGATCTTCAGCATGTCTGTATATGGTCGCCGTACTCGAATTAATCCATAGTTTGGGAGGATGATTACAAGCCAGGACAGCTTCGCCGAGAATGCGCGTTGTACGGGTTCTGGATTCCAGAATGACTTTGCGATTCTCATCCGTATAACGGCAGTTCACCGATTTACCCGCCAGATTAATCAGCATCTCTGCTTCTTCCAGTGCCTCTATGATTCCAGCACGATCTTCCCAGGCGATATGACCGGGCTGACGCGAGATGATCAACACCTCATAACCCAGCTTTCTGAACCTTTGGGCAAAATCCTGTCCAACAAATCCCGTTCCACCAGCCAATACAACCTTCTTCACGGTATCCCCTCATTTCCCATACTGGGTAAAGAATTCGCAAGATATAGATTGGAATGCTTCTATGCATGCAAAATGCAGATATTAGATTAAACACCGCCGCTGACCATTTGGTTTGATTTAATTCACACCCAGGGCTGCGTACAAGCGATCCCGCTCTTCGATGGCCCATGCGTTTGCAGGGTTTTGTTCCAGCTGATATCGGAGTTCATCATAAAAATCATGGATCATGAATCCGTCCGGCAAAGTCCCAAGCATCGCTGTAAAGTTGTACTCTGGCAGTGTTTTCTTTCCCTCACTGATCTGCTTCAGCCAGTCCATCCACTTCGCAAGAGTAAGCACTTCCTCCTGCCATAACTCGGCTTGTAACCCAAGCGCATCCTGAAGTTGCTCGTACGCCAATGGATCAGCGAAGGCGCGGCAGGCCTGAACAGCCAGTTCATACAACTCGTTCACTGCACGACGTACCTTATGCTCAAGTTCAATCTCCAATCCTCCCATGTAATCCTGGACCTGAATGCTCTGTCCATCATCATATAGTAGCGGTGCTTGGGCCAGCAGGCGTACAATCTCTTCCATCTCTTGCATTGAAACTTTCTTCTGCTCATAAAGAGCAGGTAATTGATATGCTGTAATGATCATTCACTCCTACATCGTTCTTCTATTAATGACCTATATTATAACATGGTTTGGCAATCATCTATCAGGATAACTTGACTATCCACTACGAGTTGTAGTAGTTTATACGTACTACGTAGTGTAGTAATACGATCGTTATGGACGCATAACGATGTTAAGGAGTGTTCACTGTGAACCAGATTCAAAAATTATCCGAAACAGAAATGGAGTTAATGGTCGTTATATGGTCATGCGATCCACCCGTCACCTCGACAGAACTATTAGACATCTTCGCTGATAAAGGAAAAGCGTGGAAAGCGCAGACTATGTCTACTTTTTTGTCACGGTTGGTGGATAAAGGCGCACTTACCGTCACGAGACGTGGACGAACCAATGATTATGAGCCCCTTCTAAAGCCCGAAGATTACAAACTACAGGAAACGCAGCATGTTCTTGATGGACTGTATCAAGGTTCAGTCAAGAATTTGGTTTCGGCCATGTATGATGGCGACAAGCTTTCAGACGATGACATTTCAGAACTGAAAAAATGGCTTTCGGAGAAGTAGGTGCAGATGATGAACATCTTTTTTGAAATTCTGTGCAGCCTGACCATGGCGGGAAGTATCGTTTCTGTTTGTATTTTGGCACTACGACTTATACCCGTGTCTGTTTTTCCGACCAAGTGGCTCTACAGACTCGGTAAAATGGCTCTCTTGTTCTATCTGCTCCCGGTATCTCTTGGCCTTTCATGGCTTTTGGGTTTTGCATTCCCTCCTACATCAACTGTACCGGGTACGGAGAATGCAGCAGCTTCGGGTGAACTTACAGGAACGTTTATCCCGGAACAAACTATTTCGGTAACTACAGCCTGGTTCTTGTTATGCGTATGGGGCATTGGAGTCATTGGTTTTTCTGCATGGCAAGTGTACTGTTATCGAAGATTTCTGAATGAATTATCTCGTACACGTACCCCAGTCCTCTGTCATAGTGAAGCAGCTATACAGCTACCATTAATCAAAGAGGCTTTGGGTCTCAAACGCAATATTACGCTTGCTCACAGCACTCTAGTACGAAGCCCTATACTGGTTGGCTTGTTTAAACCAACGATATATCTGCCACCCGAAAATACGGTGAAAATGGACATCAGCATGGTAATTCATCATGAGTTGGTACATCTAGAACATAAAGATCTGTGGGTCAAGGCTGTGACCTTGGGGGTTAGTGCCCTGCACTGGTTCAATCCCCTGATTCATATGATTCGCCGGGACATTCATACCTGGAGCGAGTTGGCCTGTGATGAAGATGTGGTGAAAGAGATGTCGCATGAAGAGCGAAGACGATATGGTGAGACGATTTTAAATGTGATGGCGGGAACCAAGGAAATGCCTGCTCAATTTTGTGCATCCCTATCGGGTGAAGGCAAACAATTAAAAAGGAGATTGATGATTATGTTTAATGTAAAAAAACTGAAAAAGAAACACTGGATGTTAAGTATGGGAGCCCTATTGCTTATTACAGGAGTAAGTACTTCCACCGCAGTCTGGGCATCAAACCATACAGTCAAAGTAGAGTCCGAGGCTACTGAAGCTGTACCTGTTCCTTCAGTATCTGAAACACCTGAGATTGTAGCTTCTCCCTCTACAGCCGGAGTTTCCGAAGCTGTAACTGCTCCCGCTGCTTCCGAACCGCCTGAGATCGTGGCTCTCCCTAAGGATGAAGTTTCTGAAAATGTGCCAGCTCCTTCTACTGTCGAGTCTTTCGAGGATGAAGTTGCAGAATCAGCCACAGTTCCTTCTATTGTGGGTTCTACTGGGAGTTCTTCTGAAATCGTAGCCGTTCCTTCCGAGACCCAGGTCACCGAAGCTGTACTTGTTCCTTCAGAGAAGTAACCTAACGTTAAGGAACAATAACATCCACATATGCAAACAGGACGAAGCATATATCTCGAGCTTCGTCCTGTTTACATATTAGATAAATGTCTTGATCGTAGCAAAATATTCACGAATCATGTTGACCGGTTTCAAATATCCCGGTGACGGGGCGGATATGCCGTATTCTGCCGCAAAACCGTTCTTGGCAGCGATATACTTGGAGCGGAACATATGATAGTCACTGGTGACAATCATGATCTCGGGGTGCTCTAACCCGGATTCAAGAATGATTTTTTTGGAAAAGGCCATATTCTCCTGTGTACTTGTGGAGCGATCTTCCATAATGACTTGGGCAGGGTTAATCCCCTGTTCAATCAGATAGTTTTTCATGGCGAGCGCTTCGGGAATGGATTCTCCAAGTCCCTGCCCACCCGATACAATGACGGGTGTCTGAGGGTGACTGCGAATATAGTCCAGACTGGCATCTAACCTTTGTTTCAGGGTCAATGACAATTCCGTTCCTCTGATGCCCGAACCCAGAATAATGACATAGTCCGCTTCTTCCGGATCATTCGCACCAAGCTGTGTGAATACAAGTGCTTCAATAATGACAAAAGAGACGGCAACCACGCCAAATCCGGTAAGGATAATCCGTTTCAGAATAACATGCTTCTGATAATCGATCCGCCTTAGCACGATAAAAGCCACCGTGATCATTCCAAAAAACATGACTGCAAACCTTTGGCCCCAGAAGGCCAGAAATGCCACAAAACATGCCAACAGGACAAGATCAATGATCAGTCCATTTTTGTGTAAGAACTTTTTTATCAAATCCGTAGACACTCCTTCTTGTACCCACTATTCCGCAAATGACTTATTATTCAAGCTGTTATTATCGTTAGTTTCGGCCATTGTTCCTGCCAGCGCTTCTTCTGTACTCTCTGATTATAATAGTCAGCATCCGTGAAGAACGGACTTATGCGGACTAAGAGATGATACAGATCATGCAAACCATGCGGAGCACAGAGGTTCACCCGATCCTCTTCATCCAACTGTACTCCTATAGCAGTCACAACTTCCGGCCAATAGCGAAGAGCATCTTCAGTAGAATGATAAGGAACTGTGCCATTGCGCAGATGCATTCTCGCCTGATTTTTGACCGACCACTTGGCATTGCCTGTCAACTCACGAAGCTGATGCTCCAACTGGATGTCTCGTTCCTCACGCAGGTCTGACGCATCATAATAGACAACATCAATATCGCTATGAAGTTCACGAAGATCATATCCATGCAGAACATCCCAGATATAATTACGAATATATCCTGCACCTATGTAACTTTGAGGCAAATGGAGACTACGAACTCTCCGCAGGTCATGCATTAATTGCTCGTGTTTGATGATCGTCTGAATGAATGGGTTCTCATATAACATATCTGCCTCCTGCGGTTTACCTCATTGTCCTCTTATAGCTGTTAACCTTCGTTCCAATATATCATGTTTACCTATCTGCAATAAAATGAACAACGCTTGAACATCCTCTGTACAACTTCGAATCTCTGATTAATCATAACCAAATAACCCATAAACAGCTTCGGTTATCCGAGTGTTTACGGGCTACAATGATCAAGTTTGAAACGGTTAAAATTTATTTAATCGGTATCCAGATTTGTGGCGGTTGATCTGGTCCCGGGTATACTTCCAGCTCTGGCATATACGCGTGCTCATAAGGATTGGATGGAAACCATTCCGAAATTATCCGCTTCCACAGAAGCTGCATGCTCTCCGGCATCGGGCCTTCTACTTCAAACACACTCCATTTGGAAGCAGGCATGGTGAAGCTTGATAACCCTTCCGGTACTTCACCATCGTAAGTTGTAGCAATCCAGTATTGCATCTGTTTCTCCTGGATTTCACTCTGATCCACAACGACACCAAGTAAGCCTGGTATATCCCCATTGTTCAGTTCAAACAAACGATCCTCTGTACCGCTCGTCCACGCTTCCTGCCACATCTTCCCGATGCCTTGCAGATGTTCTCCATCTGCATATGAGAAAGTCTGCTTTACTCCGACCAACGTAAATTCGTCTTGCTCAACAATTTTGTAATTCATCGGCTCTGCTCCTTGTAGACTCACTTGAATCACCAGGCGATTATACGATTTTACAGAGTTACTATTCTTTCGAGCCTCACTGGGTGCGATCCCATGTTGTCTACGAAATGCTTTGGAGAAAGATTCCGGTGTGTCATAACCGTATTTAAGTGCCAGATCAATGATTTTGTGATCACTTTGCAGTAGCTCATGTGCCGCCAGTGTCAATCGTCTGCGTTTTATGTACTCGGCTACAGTAACATCAGTTAATAAGACAAAGGTACGTTGAAAATGAAAAGGAGAAATATGAGCCTGCGCTGCAATATGCTCCATCGTCATATTTTCGAGCAAGTGGTCTTCCATATATTGAATAGCGACCTGTAATGCGTTGATCCAGTTCATCTGATAATCACTCCTTGATGTCTAATATAACTGAAAAACAACGCAATAACCTGTCCTGTTGTGCTCTCGTTTGTCCGATTATTTTACCCGCCGAACACTTCCGGTCACTCCATGTTGAAGCTGTACGTCTGTAAAAGTAACCGTTGTCCCTTGCCCAATGGGGGATTGGGCCACAATGCCAACTTTGATCTCTTCCGGGCAGTCAAGGCCGAAATAACGAACCAGCTTCCACTTCTCTCCATCCTGAGAATAATGGAAAGCAAAGCTGTTGCCTGCCCGGGCTACACGTAAATAAGGCTTGTTAACCTCTACAGGGGATGATACACAATCATCCGAGTTACCACGAGTAACAACACTGAGAATGGACGGCTGTTCTTCGAAATACTCAAAGCAAACTTTAGCCCAGTTCGTATCGTCCACCATAACCATCAGGCAGCCCGAATCATACTGTTCTTTCATCTCCACCTGCACTTCGGTGACGATGCTGAAATCTCCCTTGATTATCGTATGTAAAAATGGAGCTGAGGCTTTCACCGGCTCACCTCCCGGATCAATGAAAAAGTCACTGATCGGCGAAACGGTTATCGTTACTTTGCCGTCTTCAATGGACCAATCTGCTGGCTCGTTCAGCCATCCCAGGTTGGCAGATAATGTTTGACCTGAACATTGTTCGAATAGATTCGTCATGTGGCACACCCTTTGTGTTGGAGTTTAAGTTTTCTAATTTCTCTATTTGTATTCGGTATGTACCATGGCTAATCCTGTAGGTTTTACCTAAATCCCCCACCTTTGATATCGTACACCGATGTCTCGGCATGATTACTTCTCTGGATAGCAGATAAAATCAAATTTCTTCTTATCAGGCTCAGTCACGTGTGTACGGTTGGATGATACGTTCGTCCCACACTTGTACCTCAATATATCGTTCCGGACCCTTATCACCTTTACGGTTCCATTCCTGAGGCCAACCATAGAACTGAATGACTTCTATGATTTCATCCTTGGTATAAATCTGCTTACGGTACGGTTTCTCATCAGCATAACGCATCGTTGGAAAGAGGTCTCCATACGTGAAGCTCACAACTTCGGCAGGCAGTTCATCCCACGAAATGATTAATTGGTCGGGTTCCCTATACCATGATTTTAGCCATTCACATGCACCGAGCGTTAGGTAATGAGGGTATGGTTGTATCGGCTTCCCGCCTTTAGCAACAAACTGCTCATACGCTCTCTGCTCAAGTGTTCTCCGAATCGTCATGTATTCTACTGGTCGCCGACTGGCAAAGTTTCGACCTTCTTGCCGGATTTCTCGAGCAACAGCCTCTGCTTCCCCTTCGGACAGACTGGAGAGATTGCGGAAAGGGCCTACACGTTTATCAAAATAATGATAGGCATTCCATGTGTTCATTCATTTTGCCTCCTTTGTACAGGATAGATCTGGACTATTAAAATCATTAGATAGTTTTCGTCACCCTTTATTAATAAGGTAATTTTATCCAAAATATGATAAACTGGACATACGAGATCATTTCAACAATTTGAATCACCACAGGAGGTCATCCTATGTTTGGTGTTAACGCGAAAAAAATAGAAGATCAACTGGTCATCCGGTGGCAGTTTTCCAAAATTGAAATTCCCATCGCACATATCACATCGGTTACCCTGGATGATACGTACGGTGGCAGCGAACCATCCGCCATTCGGATCGGTCCAGTCAATGGCACAAGCAAGAGGATTCTGATCCGCACGGTGAATCAATCGTACATTTTATTCACTTCCAGCGTGAATTTATATACCAATATCCGAGCTATGTTACACCCGTCAAACTAGATTATTGTTCGAACCGGATTCCCATGTTTCTCGGAAGAGGGGTTCCACTTACATATAAGCGCCACCAAAAAAGCGTTAGTATTCGCATTATTTCTTACAGCGAATACTAACGCTTCTCTGATTCCAATACAAGCTTTGAAGTGGAGTTCTTATAACCAACTCCACTTCGGTAACTGATCCAGCGTAATAACCTCTTCGCTGTTATACACTTTCTTCAAAAACGCCACATCATTATGCGCCCCATCCCTCAGGAATCCACCTGTCCAGGTACAGAACCAGCTCCAGTGTACATCCTGTTCCTTCATCTGCTTGGGGTTTGGAATGGAGCCATTCTCGGCCAGTGCAATGATTTTGCTGTTCTGTACAAGCTCTCGCAGGTTGGCGTAACGCGCAGCCAACGGGCTGTGATCTCCTGCTTCCGGGTATACATCCACACTGACAATATCCACGACATCATCACCGGATACCATTCCGGTTTTTCCGAGTTCCAGACCCAGATGAGATTGTTCTGCTGATGCTCTTGAACCAATCGATCATACAACAAACGATATAACTGTATGGCAGGTTCGGGGCCTTTCGCTCCCCACCAGAACCACCCACCTTCTGCTTCATGAAGCGGTCGGAATAATACAGGTACACCAGCATCCTTCAACTCTTGCAAGTGAACTGCAATCGCGTCGATATCCCGGATCAATAACTGATATGCTTCCGATTCAGTATCAGCCAGCGCGGAGGCAATATCATAGGTGGTCGCATCCGTATAGAACCCCCGCCACCACTCCTTGCCCGGTTCATTGATAAGATGAGTTGGTGCATTCCAGTGCCAGCACAGCGTCACGATTCCACCTTGCCGGTGCCAGTCTATCGCATCCCGAATCTCCTGAGAGACCGCACCGCGCTCTGTTCTTGATGGCGAATATTCCATGAGATCAAAGCCGATCACAGCTGGCTTCCGACCTGTATTTTCATTAATCCAGTTCAGATTGCTATAATCCTGCTGGCCTGACAACATCCCTTTTCGATAACGTTCGACCAGGAACGCCATCAGCTCTTTTGCTTCGGGTGTAGCTGCTTTATTCACCGGAACTCTGCTGATCTCACGTACCGTCATAGCTAACACCTCCAATTGGCTTTACCTGTCCATGTCCATCTCTCGAAACAACAACAACAACAACAACATTATCAGATCACAAATGTACTGCGATCCTTATAACAGTCCAGTTAACCCACAACACCGGAACGTTCAATACTCTCCACGAAATAACGTTGCACAAAAAGGTACAGAATAATCAGCGGTGCAATCGCCAGTAAAATGCCTGTATCCACAATCATCGCCACATAGTTCGGATCAGCCTTGATGCCCGAGTTCGAGCCAAAGCCCATCAGTTGCGGAATCAATTGGTTCGCCTGAGCCGGTAAAGAAGCCACTTTCAGTGAAATCAGCGGACTTTCGCTCATGAACAGTGCCGAATAAAATGTATCATTGTACTGCCACACAAACGAGAACAGAATGACCGTAATCAGCGGCGAGATTGCATTGGGCAACATGATACGGGCAAATGTCTTGAATCCACCTGCGCCGTCAATCAGGGCAGCCTCCTCGATTTCCTTCGGCATGCCCTTGAAGAACTGCCGGAAGATATAGATGAACAGCCCCGCCTTCAGCCCTCCTGCCGTAGCAGCCGTAATCATTGAAGGCCAGTACGTATTAAGCAGGTTAATCCCGTTCTTCCCCGTAAACAACTGGATGATGCCCATAAAGTCGAAGCTGCGGAAATGCAGATACATCGGTACCATGAGCGTACTTGTCGGGACCAGAATAGTCAGAATCACCAGGATGAAGAGCACATTACTACCCGGAAACGAAAACCGGGCGAAGCCATATCCGGCAAGTGCACAGGATATCGCTGTCAGAAGCGTTGTGATGGTAACGAACAATAACGTGTTCGCCAGCAAAGGCAGGTAATCCATCACTTGCGCTGCTAGCCGGATATTATCCAGCGTAAAATGCTGAGGAATCATATAAATCGTTGGGTTGTAGATATCCTGTTTATCTTTGAACGCAACTGACACTTTGAGAAATAACGGGTACAAAATAATAAATGAAATGCCGATGACCAGTGCATATCTGAATATAGAATAGATAAGGTCCGATGTTTTGTTTCGCACCCGATGCATGTGATAATTCTGTTTCGGAACCACCACCATACGATCTGTTCCTGACGCAGCCATAATCTGAAGCCTCCCTTAATCTTAACCGTCAGTTGTAATGAACCCGCCGTGACAATACCCAGCCCACTACGATCAGTACAAGGCCAATCACCAGTGTATACAGCCAAGACATCGCCGAGCTTAAGCCAAAGTTCTGGGTTTTGAATGCAGTTTGGTAGATGGCCTGTGTGACTGGACTCCCGGCAAATGAATCAATGATCGTATAGATGACATTTGTCAGAATCAACGGACTGACCATGGGAAATGTAATTTTCCAGAATGATTCATAAGCTGTCGCCCCTTCGATCTTCGCAACCTCATACATCGATCCCGGTACCGATTGCAGTGCGGCGAGGAAGATCAGAATCTGAACACCTGAGCTGCTAATAATCTCATAGATCCGCATGATGGCTTCTACAATGTAATCCACATAGGCCATCGGCAATCCCACATCCGCCAGCATCCGCACAATGGATACCACATTGAACGAAGCCCCGCCATCTGCAGACGCATCGACCGCACTCGCATCCCCCATCAGATTGATTAATCCCGCAGACTCGGCTGCTGCTACAGCACTGGAAGCCAGAATAACCGGCAGAAAGAAGATTGCACGTGCCATCGTTCTACCTCTGAACTTCTGGTTAAGCAGTGTCGCCGTGAACAGACTGAAAAACAGTATCATCGGCACATTCAGCAGCATTGCTCCAACCGAGTCAACCAGAATCCGGTTGAACGTCGCGTCAACCAGAAGCGCATCCTTGAAATTTTTAAATCCAACGTATTCCAGGACGTATCCGCCCGGAGCAACGGACAGATTACTCAGGCTGAACCGGATGGATTGCAGGAGTGGCGTGGCAAAGAGGAAGATGAAGCCGACCAGCCACGGCGATATAAATGCAAGTCCAAGCAGCGCTCTCCGTGACTTCAGCGATAATCGAATGGTTCTCATCGGTTCACTCCTTCCACCACATAATCCGTCCCGCCAACAGTTGTTCCACCAACAGTAACTGAATCCACATTGTAATTCACAAGGATGGATGTACCGCCAGTATAGGTGATCCGGACCACGCCATCCTGAATGCGTTCATGCTTGAGGATCTGTTCATTCTCCAGCTCTCCCAGCACTTCATTGGCCTGCTTATACAAGGCAACAGCGTCATCCACCCAATAGCCGTACTCCGTTGCGTAGGCCGAATCATAATTCGTAAGTTTCAGCCTGGATGATGGTTCATAGGTCCATTGAAAATACGGAGCTGCCCCAAGCTCCAGGCTGCGCAGCAATTGTTTGCGGAGATCCTGATCCCCCGACGTATTCATTGGAGATGCAGCATAGTTCATGTATCCATGAATAACCATCGCATAAAAAGGAACTTCTTCATCGGTAATATTGAACCGACTGGACCCTGCGGGTACATTCACAACATGTTGTGCACTTCCCCAAGCGTAGCTATTTGCTCCAGATATCATCAGGTTTGGATAGGACTGTTCCAGCTGTCCCAGCTGTTCCTTCACAATGTTCTTCGCCGTCTCCCGATGAATTACCCGACTATCCCGATAATCGGAAGTCAGGACTTGCCCAAGATCACGGAGGGATAATCCGCCGAGGTCCAATGTATTGAATTTATCGGCAAACTCAGTCACCACATAAGGGAGCTTGGCCGCTGAGAGCAGATAATAGCTGTCCTTGCTCTGATCCATGCGATTAAGGGCAGGACTGTATGGATACAGTTCCGCTGTCTCTTTCGTTACAAAGCGTGCCGCATCCGAAGAGGGAGCAAAGCGCATATCATCGTGATAAATGTGCTGGAAAGCCACATCCGGGAACAAGGCTCCGCCAGACTGCCCAAGCTTAGCGGACAACGCCTGAAGTTCGTAACGACTACCTACTTCACTGTCCAACTTCACCTGGGTTGGCGTATGATGACTGATTCCACCGCCAAACCATCCCTGATACCGCATTTGCACGCGGTTTACACCCTCCTGCTGCAACTTCGCCGCCATTTCAGTGGCCTGTTCGTACGTGGTCATAGCTAAGGTGGAACGATATGGCACGCCCAGGAACGAAGCCTCTTTGTCCACCGCACCAAGTACATCTACATAGAATGGCAACTCCGTCTGTTCTGCAAGTGGCTTCAATACATCCTGCTCTATCAATTGCTGCTGATACAGGCGGGCCATGCCCGAGTAACTGGCATCTTCTCCATGAAGGAAATGATAACGCACCTGGATATCTCCACGGAAAGGCTCTTCACTAAGCAGCTGAATCTCCTGCATTTTCTGCGAGGTATACATCTCCAATTCATCCTCACCCCGCAGGGAGAAGGTCGCATGCACATGGTTGTAACTGTTCTGTCTGCCTCCAATATCTGCAGAAATACTGGCAATGCCGTCCCCTTTTTCAATCACAGCAAACCATGCATTCTCCCCGTTCTTCAGACCAAACACAGGCATATACGCTGATTCACTAACCTGAGGACGACTAAGCGAATTATCATTTGGGTCTGCGCCATAAACGCGCTGCACATACTGTTCTTCTTTGGTTTTCCCGTTGTTCAGGTGGATCAGGCTGCCTGAACCATCAGGCACGAGCATGTAGCCCTCACCCTTCGTATCCGCAGCACCAAAGTAAGCGAGCAAATCAACATTCCGAATACGATATTGCCCACTTTCCTGAACTTGACTCAAAGGGACGGTTACGACAAGTGCGCCCTGATCCAGCCGGTATTCCACTGGAATCACGAAGCTGGGCTTATCCGATACACCTGCGCCTTCGACCCCGTTCTCCTGATTGTCAAAAGCAAGATCGTCCGCCGTGTAACCCGCCGTCTCAAAAGCTCCCAACATCTTGTTCAGCACAAGCTGCTTCGAGATCTGTCCATCCAGCCGTTCCAGAATATCCGGATTGTTCTTGGTTGGATAATAACGGGCAGATGTGTATCTTGCGACAGTAGCGTCCAGTTTGGAAAGCACTTTCTCCTCCAGGCGCTGCTTGCTGATCAGTTTGGGCAGCGCGTCAATGCCAAGCGACGTATCACCAAGCGTATAGTTCACTCGAATGCCCTGATCGATCTGCCCCACAGTGAATTGCTTGTTGCTGATGCTGGAACTGAAATTCGGGAAGTTCTCCAGTGTGCCCATCGCATCCCGGAAAGACACGTTCAGCTGGGAGGACAGCACTTCTTTTTCATATGCGGAAGCGAGACTGTCCCCATCCCGTTCTTTCGGGTTGCTATACCAAATCTCTCCACTGTTTCCGTCACGTACTGCAATTTCTGTTGTCTCCTCGTTGTAGTACAGGGCCAATCCCTGATCTTCAGCGACCAGTTGCATACCAGGTACCCCCTGCGAAGAGTCGCCAAGGAACTGCAACGGTTCCTCCGTGACGGGCATGGCTTGGGTTGTTGTATCCAGATAAGCCGCGGCTTCCACGGCAGGAACCCCCCTGTTGTTTATATGCAGCAGCCCGGCTGCAATCATGATTACAGCTGCACCACCAGCCAGCACCGTATATAGTCGTTGCCTTTTGTTCACGGATGCCGCCTCCTTTAGGTCCGAAAAATCAACTCACGGTAAATGTTATAACCGAATTCGTACAACTGTTGCAGCATGCTGAAGACGAGGGCGCCAAGGAATACGATAATGCCCATCACAATGAGCGTTAGCACCATGGTAATGATTGTTTTAATCACTGTGTACTGGTGAACCGTCATCATGCCAATGAACAGAAGCAACACAAACCAGAAGAACGCGATGCTATTAAAAAGATAATAAAAAGCAGTCTCTTCCTGAACCATGAAGCGGCTGATCACGATCATTGGGGCATAGATCAGAATAACCGGAATGAGCGAGTATCCTGTCGCCAGAACGATTTCTCTGAATTTCCCTTCCCCTTCCATCAAGGTCGTTACCGCCCAATTGGCTGTGCACCATAGAAAGAACGGGATTGTAACTGTGGCGATCTCGATGATGCTGTTAATCGTACGAGGATCGATGTAATTGACGAGAAATCCTGCGTACTGCTTTTGCAAAATCATCATGATAATGGTGAGCACGAGCGCTGCAAAAGCAACGAGCAGCCGTCCCCGGTTATCGGACTTGAGGTCCCAGAATGCATCAATGGGGTGAAAAATGAGATGCAGCGGAAACTTAATGAAATCCTGCTTCACGATCAACCTGCCTCCTCCGTCTCCATTTAACCGCAACTCGGGTCAGGAGCAGAATGACAATCAGCGCGATTACAGCGGTCAGGAATGTACCGAAATGTTCCTTCATCATCTCCCGCCGATGCCGCTTAAATGCCACAGAATAACTCTTGCGGTCCATCCCAAGTTCGAAGTAACCCAGCGCCTCCTTGTTTTTCTTCTCCATTAATAAGGACTTGCCGATGCCAATATAGGCGATGTCATAGTTAGCATTCAGCTTCAGCACTTCTCGCCATATATTCACGGCCTCCGTGTCCTCGCCCCGATAGTGGATTGCCACCGCTTCATTCACACGGGAACCAAAACGGGTTGGCTCATAGACGACAAGATTGTTCTTCCCCCGGTCCAGAACCAAGTGGTGCTCACCCGATTGCTCAATCGCGACTGGCGTTTTGAGCGTACCCACCTGATTTCCTTTGCCACCATATATGTAGAGCAGATGACCTTCATCGTCGTACGTGAACACCCTATTCTGTGTCGCATCCAGTACACTGTACATGCCATTGCCCAACACTTTCACATCAATCAGCTTGGATGGACCCGGATTGTTACGAAACCGGATATCGCCTTTGACGTCAACATAACCAAACCGCTTCAGTACATCTTCGCCAGACGGGTTGAGGCGTTTGATCGGTTCATTTGAGCCGGGATCAATATTCGTCGCATACACAAATCCTTTGTGGTCGATGTCCGCATTGGAGAACTCCGTTGGGACAAACAAGACCATCTGTGCACGCTGGGCTTTGGTGGATAACATGCGCCAGATATATTCACCGTAGTCCCGCTCCACTTTGTTGGTACCGACGTAGCCGATAAATTTCCCACTCTCGTCAAACTGCATAATCCCTTCGTAGACCCCCTGTGCCACAACGTACACTCGGCCCACATGGTCAACCGTCAGCTTCAAGGGCTGGAACTGGAATTGGGTCGACAGGATATCCGACTCGGGCTTCGTGATCGTATGAATCAGCGCTCCTTCTCCATCCAGAATCACCACACGACTGTTCCCCGTATCGGCGACATAGATGTGTTCTTCTTCATCCACAAACAATCCGCCAGGAAGGTTGAAGGTCTCCTTGCTGCCATCCATCATGAATCCATCGATGACGCGCAGCAGCTTAAATTCGGTATCCAATACGATAATCCGGCTGTTACCGCTATCCAAAATATAGATCAACCCGGAGGGAGAAACGTTCACATCACCGGGGTCTTTGAACTCACTAATGCCGAGGTCACGACCTGATAGGGTACGCTCGGGCAGGTAGGCATCCGGTGAGGGAACAGCCTCTTTCCAATAGTTGTAGTTGTACCTCTCATACGGCGCCGGGGAGGCTGCCGCAGGCATGGCATTCACCAGCAGCAGAGATACTGCCGCCAGGAGAACAAACCATCTTTTCACTGTGCGTGCCATATCGTTCCCCCTTAATCCTTCATGCCCGAACTCGCCATCGTCTCAATGATTCGGCTCTGAGAGAAAATAAATAGCGTGATCGGCACACTCATCAAAATCAGTGCTACCGCAGCACCCGCTCCTGCCCGGGATATTCCGCCCTGAATAATCTGACCTGCTGCATAATGCAGGGTCTTGAGCTGCTCACTATAGATGTATCCATTGCCATCACTGCCCCATAACATCTGGAACAGCAGAATGATCAATGTCAGCCAGGCTGGCTTCACATTGGGCATGACAATGGACCAGAAGATCCGGTATTCACTGGCACCATCAATCTTGGCCGCTTCCAGCAGTGCATCCGGGATTTGCTCCATGAACTGCTTCATCAGATACAACCCGAGTGAATAGGCAAATGCCGGAATAATGACGGCCCAGTAGGTGTCGATCCATCCGAGCCAAGACATGATCATATAGTTCGGAATTGCCGTTACCGCAGGTGTGAACATCAGTGACAGTACGACCACTTGGAACATGAATACTTTGCCCGGAAACTTGTGCTTGGCAAGTGGGTAGGCAGCTGCCGAAGCCAACAAAACATGGCCAACGATACCGATGCCTGTAATAAATATCGTATTGAATATATAACGTGAGAACGGCACCCACGAGTCACTCAGCAGATTCAGCAGATCCGTAAAGTTGCTGAACGTCGGATTTTTGACAAACAGCGTTGGTGGAAAGGTGAAAATCTCATCCAATGGTTTGAATGCATTGTTGATCGCATAGATCAACGGCAGCACCATGAAAGCACCAAATACGAGCAGAAGGGCAAACAGGGAGAGGCTTCCCGATAGCGAGCGATTCACCCGCTTTTTGCCTGTCGCAATTGCAGCCATAGCTATTCTCCCACCCTTCGAAGCAGTTTCTGTACCAGCAAGTTGGTGCCCACCATAATCATGAACAGTACGGTGGCAATTGCCGATGCATATCCCATCTCAAACCGCGTAGTACCAAAGTCGATCAAATGGGTCACCACCGTCTCTGCTGCATAGTTCACGCTTGGGAACCCGGCCAGTGCGATCGACACATCGGCCACGGCAAACGAGGTTGTCAGCTGAATGACTGCGCCAAACATCAACTGTGGACGCATCGAAGGCAGGGTAATGTACCATAGTTCCTGCCAGCGATTTTTAATGCCATCCACCGCTCCTGCTTCGTACAACGTCCGGTCCACCGTCTGCAAACCAGCGATAAAGGCGAGAAATCCAGTGCCCAGACTCAGCCACAGTTGCACAAGAATGAGGATCGGCATAATGTAAGCTTCTGTCTTCAGCCACTGGATTGGCTCCAGCAGAAAACCCCATTTGATCAACAGCCCATTGGCAATACCATAACGATCTCCCGAGAAGATCATCAGCCAGATAAAATACACATTGCCCGAGATGGAGGGCGCGTAGAAGATCAGCGTCATGAACGCTCTCCATTTGGGTGTTAACTCATTAATGATCCACGCGAAGACAAAACAGGCAATATAACTGATCGGTCCGGTAATGATGGCGAACAACAACGTATTCTTGATTGCAATCAGGAATACATCATCCTCCAGAAACAGACGAGTATAGTTCTGCCAGCCAATAAACCGCGGGAATTCCAGCATGTTAAAGTAGGTGAAGCTGAGTATGATCGAGATGACAACCGGAATCACGGTAAACATGAGGAACAGGAGCATATAAGGTGCAAGCAGAACATAAGAATGTTTGCTGGCCTTCATTTCCTGGAGCTTCCAGCTCCACCACGATTTCATGCCCATCCTTGACGCTTTCTCAGGAGGACTGTTTTGTCCGTCTCGGAGTGATATTTGTGGCACGATTAACCCTCCCTCTGCTTACGGAAGACCAAATTCATTACGTTTGACGCGAATCTCGTCCTGAATATATTGGGTATAATCCATAATGGATTCCCTGGCTTCCACTTGGCCAACAACGGTTTTGTAAAATGCATTGAACAGATGGCGGCCTGTAAAATAACCACCGGGTACTTCAGGAATGCCCTTCACCGTTTCGAATTGTGCCTTGAGATTGGCGTAATCCTCCGCAGGCCACGGCAGGGAATCCAGCGCCTTGATGTTGGCCGTTGGATAACGGGCAGCGGCACCCATCAGTCCTTCCATCTCCCGTCCGAATTCAGCCTGAATCGGTGTACTGGTCCACCACTTCATGAACTCCCACGCCGCGTCCTGATCCTTGGCACCCTCCAGCATCATGACCGCGCTACCTCCACCCGGTACGTCCCGATTCAAGGTACCATCTGTCTGAACGGTTCCCGGCACTGGAACGAATCCCCATAGTCCGCGAATCTCCGGTGCAAATACAGACAACTGGTTGTACATGGTGTAATCCGTTAGTCCAATAGGCATCTGTCCTGTCCGGAAACGATTGGCAAAATCATATTCCCGCTCCAGCTTGTAATCGGTATAGAATTCGGTCCACTGCTTGAAGGTCTCGATTCCGATCCGGGAATCCAGATCCGACTCCTTGTCATCGTTACGATAGAAGGCGCCGCCGTTCTGGAGCAGCATCGTGGCATACTGCGAGTTCGGCGGAATATTGACACCCTGCATATTCGCCTGAGTCACAATCGGCATACCGAATTCCATATGGTTTTTGCTCAGAATCGCGAGCAGAGCCTCGACATCATCCCAGTTCTGAGGCACTTCAAGCCCGAGTTCTTCCAGCACGTCTTTACGATAAAACAACATGTTAAAGGTCTGGGTTTCCGGCAGGGCATATACGCCTGAATCATAGGCATACGGCACGATTGCACTTTCCCTGAATTCCTGTTCCACGGTGCTATAATCACTGAATTGCGTCAGATCTACAGCCGAGTTCCGCATCGCAAAGTTCACGGGCAGATCATTGCCGATCTGCATCGCTACATCCGGCCCTTCACCGGACAAGGTCGCTGGCAGCAAGGTTCCCATATTCACCAGCTTCAGATTGACATGGATTCCACTGTCTGGTGTGAAGGTCTTGTCAATCATCGCTTTCATCGTATTCGCCTGGTCACGTCCGCTACCAATCCAGACGGTTACGGTCCGCTGATCTTCCGATGTGGCTACATTGCCGATCTCGTTATAATCAATGAAGAACGAATGATAGAATATCTTCGCTTCATGACCAAGCTTGGCAAGTGGCCCCATGCCTGTACCGGGAATATCACGGTCGATCGAAGTGACGTACAGTGCGTCGATCTCAAGGGGCTGCTCTCGTGCCTGCTGCACCCATGTGCCGAGACCCCCTGTGTTGGTTTTGTATGCCGCAAGCCTTCTTGGAATGGTATCTGGTTTGTCAATCATCTCGTCCAGTTGCAGCGCCATTGTCTTGATCAGCGCTTCCTGATCGCTGGACTGTCCTGACAGAAGACGAAGCTGTGCGGCCACGTCTTTGAGTCGTTTACTTTCCCCGCTGAACACTTCAAGCAGGTTCGGAATCTGCTTCTCCACCCGGTAATCCCGGAACTCATCAGGCTTCGTACCTGTAATCATCAGAATTCGTCGGTACATGGAGTTCAAGTTGTACAGACTGTCCTCCACATTGCGGATAAGGGGTGCAAAATCTCCGAGGCTGTTCTCCAGCCGCAGCACATGTTTTCCTTTTTCCAAGTGAAACTTGTATGCTTCCTTGCCGCCCATGACGTCAATGCGATAGTCACTCTGATAACGGAAAGGGGCTTTGGCCATCTCTGCAAACGGAACTTCACCATCGATGGTCAGTTTGCGTGTGGAATAGATGCCTTTGACAAAATTCTGCTGTCCGGTAAAACCGATATGATAAAGTCCGCTCTCCGGCACATCCACTTCCCATTCAATCCATTGTCCTGGCAGACGCCAGTTAAAGCCGCCAATTGTATTGATACGCACCTGGGAAGCGCTGTAAGGAGATACAGCAGAACTTGACCTTTCGCTCGTCGGGTATAACGTAGGTGAAGATTTGGCAATTGCGGCTTCTCCCTCAATGCGAATAAGTACATCCTTCGGCTGCCCGGAGGAATCCGACTGTTGTGCCCCCGCAGTCTCCGCGTAAGGAACAGCTGTCTTCTCATTGAAAAGACGAATGGACCGAATCACCATGGGTTCGCGCGATGATTTTAGCGTTAGTGTGTGTTCCCCTTTTTCCAAATAAAACTTGAATGGAGTCTGTTCGTACCCGTCTGAGTCCTGAAACGTTTCTTCCATCCAGCGAGGTTTCTCCACTTGTCTCGGACGTAGATCATTGCCCTGATTATCCTGCTCAACGACATCTTTCTCATTGGCCCACACCCGGTCAAACTGCAAATAGGCGGCTTCCGCAAAAGGAAGTTCACCATCAATGTACAATGCACGCTCAATGGCTGAGCTCTTGCCTTCAATGGGAAAATAGATTGCGGACAGATTATACAGCCCGGTCTCCGGCACGTTAATCGTCCAATCGACTTGTCCGGTCTCTCCAGTATGGAGAGATACACCATCCATTCCCTCATAATCAGTCAGTTTGCGGACGTCTTCACCTTCGGCTTTTATGTAATCTCCTGCTTCAATGGTGATGTCCACATTCGGCTGTGTAGCCTGATCCGTTCCGGATCGATACTGTTCGTATCCCTTTTTCTGCCGGGTCTGCTGCAAGATCGCTTCCACTTCAATGGCAGGCAGACTGCCAGGTGGAATGTCTGCACTCTCCCCATCAGCGCCGGAAGTTAAATATAGAATGATGCAGGCTGCCGCCACGATGATTACTGTGGACAGTATCCATGTCTTACGTTGTAGAATTCCAGCCATCCTACGAGTCCTCCTCATCAAGGCTGATGCCAGCAATGCCGATTTGGTGGTTCAGGAAAAAGGGGCTCCGTGCAACATTGCCAACACGAGCCCCTGCCTGAATCGTTTGCTGGTGTAATCAATTTCATAACTCATTAAATTATCGTTTTTGTAACTAGATATAGACAAATTGAATCGTTTTGATCTATATCTAGCCTTGATTGAAGCTGCTGAAGGTATTATGAAATTGATTCGATGATAAGTGTTGTTATTGTTTGCCGAGTTTATCGATTGCAGCTTGTGCCTGTGCTTTGTATTTCTCGGCTGTTGCTGTCACGGAAGCGTTGTTTTTGATGATATCGTTCACGTAATCTCCGAATGGGTAACCCGTGTAAGCATCATCCAGTAAAATGCGGCCCGTTCCAGCGATGTGCTCACGAATGATCGCAATATCCTTCTCATCGGTATAACGACTCTCCAGATAATCTTGACCTGGATACTCTTCGATCTGCGGAATGTCGAAGGTCTCTTCATAGATTTGGTAGACGATCTTTGGATCCTCCACACCTTTCGGAATGAACTTCGCTGATGCCGCGTTGTTTGCATACGTTACCTCTTTGCTACCCTGTGGCCCGTTCGGAATCGGTACAACGCCGACAGCAAAGGTGAGATCGCCCAACTGCCATTCAGCAGCAGTGAACAGGGCTACGTCTCCATCCTTAAAGGTATTGCTTTCCTCCCAATTGGTTTTGTCTCCGGTTTTAACCTTCACGACATTCTCCACGTTATACAGGCGTTTGACGAATTCGGCAGCTTCAATCGTTTTCGGATCGGACAATCCTTCTTTGCTATTTGTATCATCCACGATGGTTCCACCGTTGGCTGCTGTAAAATGACGAACGACATCAAGGGCCCAACCAGAAAATCCGTATACATCTGTTTTGCCGTCATTATCCGTATCTTTCGTTGCCTGTTTGGCGAGTTCCAAGAATTTATCCCAATCCCATTCACCTTGGTTATACAGTTCCTGAGGATCAGGTAATGACAGTTTTTTGAACAAGTCACGATTATAGTGAAGTCCCAGACCGATGCTGGTTGGCGATTCGAAGGCGTATTCGTTGCCTGCAATGGCAGGGAATTTCGCAATCAGGTTAGCCTCTTGGTTGATATTGTTCTCAGGTGTAGTGAATTCGGAAATGGGCAACAATTGCCCTTTGAGGATGGCGGGTAGTGCGGATTTATACTCCATCTGAACGATGTCGGCAAATGGTTCGCCAGCCAGCGCAGACGTTGTGAATTTGTTCATGTATTCTTCGAAAGGTACGTTGACAAACTCCAGTTTCACGTTGTATTTCTTCTCGACCTCTGCAATTTTATCAAGTCTGGCCTTATCCGAGGCCGTCTCTCCCGCCGGTTTCAAATCCCACCAGGCCGCAACCTTGATGACACGTCCACCGAGATCAGGAACATTAACCACAGCTTCTTCCGCTCCGCCCTCTTTCTCTGTGTCAGCGACTTCGGTGCTGTTGCCTGAGTTTGTTGCTCCCTCTGCATCGGTACCCGTCTGCGTTGTCCCCCCACCACTGCAAGCGGATACAAAAAGAATCACAGCCAATAACATCAGAGGTAGAACATTCCATCTTCTAATCATGATTTTAACAACCTCCCCGAATGTGTATACCAATCATGGTTCACCCTAAATCGTTAACCCCATCCATCAACCAATCGAAAATAAACGACCACCACCATTTGTTATTTTCTTGTTTGTTTTTGACAAACAAAATTTAACACAGCAAAATGTAAGCGTCAACATTTTTGTTGTTAACATTTTCTAATTATTCTGATAAAATGCTGATTAATCTTTATTTAACCTTTGTTACAGCTTATTCAGCAGTCCACACCCTAAGTACACGCTTATTAAACCAAGGAATACCCCCTCGTTATTTTGTTATCTAAAAACAATAACAAAATAATAATTAAAGAGACAAAATTCGTCATTCTATCTGATAATGTGCTTACCTTCATGTTGGATTTCTATCGTAAAATGCTGTGCATCACTAACATTTTGAATTCTCTGTCCGTTATTAGATTAAGAGAAATACAGCATGTTATACTAGGATCAGTTGGATATCGCTCCAAATACGAGATACGGCAGAACTACGAATGTAAGGATGGTATGATGAAGACAAAGGTAACGATTCAGGAAATTGCACATTTTACGGGTTTGTCGAAATTCGCGGTGTCACGAGCTTTGTCTGGGAAATCGGGCGTTAGCGATCAGACGAGGGATGTCATTCTCAAAGCCGCTGGTAAACTTGGATATTTCAAAGATAACAGCATGTTGTCTGGTGAAATGTATAACAGCAATGAATCTCTTCAGGATCTGAAGAGTACTCGATCAAGTGGTACGATCTTGATTTTATTTCCCAATGTTCGATATCAAAATCAAGATTCCGTATACTGGGGACCCGTCTTTAACGGAATCTCGTCCAAGCTAAACCAGAAAGGTATAAATATCCTGACCTTGACGGAACCTTCAGCAGATCAGTTGTTCACGCTATTGAATCCGGATGCTATTCGGGGAATTATTACCGTTGGTTCCATCTCGACGCCGATTCTACTTGAAATCAAGCGTCTGGGAATTCCGGTTGTAATGGTAGATCATCTGGACCCTGTTTTCCACAGTGACAGTATATTTACCGATAACTTTGCTTCCATGCGCGAGATCATGCTCTATTTGCTCCGCAAGGGTTTCAAAACCTTCCAGTTCGTCGGCAATATCAGTGATGCTCATAGCTTCTATGAACGCTGGATTGCTTATACTTCTGTGCTCATGGGCCATGGAATGGAGATACACCAGGTTCCCGAGCTAAGTAATCAGGCATTGGATGAGTTCCGCCAGACGTTCACTTCAGTGATCAATGAGGATAACCTGCCTGAAGTGTTTGTATGTGCGAATGATTTCTATGGGCTATACACCATAGAAGCTCTTGAGAGTATGGGCATTCGTGTACCCGATCAGTGTGTTGTCACCGGATTTGATAATCTATACGACAATATCCCATTACTGGCTACAGTCAATGTGAACAAGGAGTTGCTCGGTGCGCGTGCAGTGGATCAGATGTTATGGCGAATTGCGAACCCAGAGAGCAGCGTAGAGAAAAAGCTGATTCTTGCTGACGTCATTATTCGTGAACAGTTCAGCAGGCATAGCGGGTAATAAGTCAAAATACCTTGTGGTACATATGTGTGAATACACATAGTGAATCATATACGGAATAACACTTATGGCCACATTGAACAGCACGCAAAATACCCCTTTAACCGTATTCGTGCGGCTTTAGGGGTGTTTGCATTGTTGTATGTTGTGTCATGTTATTTGTTTATTTACAATGGGCAGTCACATCATGCCGTTCTACGTATCCGTGCGCACATCATCCCATTCCTGATCCAGGTAACAGATCAGCCAATTCAATGCACGGTGACGTTCATAAGCCACTCCGCCATTCAATCCAGCGGGAGGTGTTCTGTCATTCACCCGACTATCCACACACACCCAGTTGTAACGATAGATCAGATCTGCCTCATCCAGAATCTCACTCTTGCTACGCAGGGATGCATACGTGAGAAAGTCGGTAAAACTATCCTTCTGCTGCAAATAACCGACATCCTTCCCTACGTTACATAACTCCGTTGGTGCACCTAGTTCCTTCACATAACCAAGCGCCCACAACATTACGTGGTAGGCTTCATATCCCCAGGAGAAGGAAATAATCTCCTGCTGCTCTGCTCCGTGCTGGTCGATAAACCTCTTCTCTACGGGTGAGAAAAAGGATTCAGCCTCATACTTGTCGATCACTTCCTGAACCAACGCCGCAGTATCGTCCGCACTTTCGCCAGCTCCCAGACACTCCCCCTTAAGCGCGGCAAGACACAAGGAAACCGCACGGCGCGCGACTTCTGCTTTACTTCGAATTGTCGTGTGCTCGTCTCCTGATCTGGCGGGCAAGTTCGCATTAAACGGAATTCCTTGTTCAGTTAACAGTTGCTCTGACCGCTTTTTACGTTCAATCGCAGACTCCGATTGGGGTCTGGAGTCGTCAAGGAAACTAGTGTGCGCTGTCACCGTGTAATCCTCCACCTCAGATTCTCCAGTCACATCCAGCAATAGCTGGCCTTGTGCATTGAGCAGAGCCCCACCTCCCCAGAAGATGACGGCATCCAGCGCATCAGCCACACGCAATAACTCGTCATAGAATTCTTCCGAGATATCCTCTTCCGTCTCAATACCAATCACCATGTTCAGTGTGGAACATTTGATCAATACCTTTTCCTGGAGCGCAGCATTACGCCCTTTAATCCGACTCAAAAAACCAAGCATCCCCTGAATCATTGTCGTAATTTCCTCAGGATGTGTCTGGCTGGTCATAATATTGAAGCCCTTTGTTTTCTTACTGAGCCATTTTTTCTGAGTCACTTGAATATGGGTCTTGTCTTCCCGGCGTTTAATCGTACCCTCAGGATAAATGGATTGAATCACTTCAAACAACTGATCCAGATCAAACTGAGAGCTGTATATCGCACAATTTCTCATGAAGTTCACCCTCTTCTCTCTATATAAGTTCAACTAATGAATATTTACACTGGCACTCCGATGGCAGAATAACTTTCCGATCGCTGTTATCCCCAGATTTTTTTATTCCTTTTTTTGAAAGGGAAAATCCGGTGATAGCGTATGCTTCCGATGTAGCTTTCTTTTAGAAAGCTTTTAGGCGAACGCTCCGCTTCTTCAAGTTATTTCTGCCCTCTCCGTTATCGTGTAAATGTTCAGTTGAACATATATGACTAATCCTTGTACGGATCGAATTCATTGCCTCCGGCCATGGCAACGCCAACGGGACGCAGCACATGGTTGATTTTCAGCGTATTCGCATGTGCGTTCAGTACGTCTTGCAGTTTCTTGTACACAAACGGACTTTCGTCCGTGCCCGCTCCCCGGAGCTCAACGCCATAGGCACGAATTGCTTCATGCATCTGTGCTTCACTGATCTCACCGCCCATGCGTGTACGAAGCTTGTAGTTCATTTTTCCAGCCGCCTGGGTTCGACTCATCGTGCGTCCAGCCCCATGTACGGTGCTGCGGAATGATTCGGTATTCTCCTCGCTATGAATACCCTCCACGATGACGGAGATATCGCCCATGCTACCTCCAACAAAACCGAGTTGCCCGGGTGCCAGCGGCGTTGCGCCTTTGCGGACCACGACTACCTCTTCACCCATGTGCTGTTCTTTCCAGGCAAAGTTGTGATGGTTATGAACGGCATATTCAGCACTTGCCCCGAGAATTCCAAGCACCTGTTCAATGACATAGTCACGCCCTGCATAGGCATACCGGCCCGCCAAAGTCATTGCGTTCCAATACATATCACCCATTTCGCTATTCAGGCCAAACAGTGTAGGCGGTTGATCCATCGATTCGCCCGGAGCTTTACCACTGAACTCGCGTCCTGCAGCGAGGTTAAGGAATCCACTCGCCACTTTGTGACCGAACCCGCGACTGCCAAAATGATTCGCGATCCATACCTTTCCCGTTGCCTCTTCTACAAAAATATCCACAAAATGATTGCCACTGCCTACAGTTCCAAGCTGGTTGCGTGCGAGTGTCTTCAGCTTATGCTGTAATCCCGGTTCAATGGTATCCAACAACTTCCAGCTCGCATCATCAAACAGTTCATGATCCACCGGTGTTGGATTATTGCGGCCCACACCGAAGGATATGGTTGAGTTGATGTCATCCATGATCGTTGCAATCTGATCCCGAATATCGTCCCACATCAGATTTGTGCGCACAGCCTTGTTGCCACAGGCAATATCATATCCGACCCCTGACGGACTGATCATATTCCGATAAGCGACAACACCACCGATGGGTTGCGAGTAGCCTTTGTGATGGTCGGCCATCAGAGCCACACCCAGTACATCTCCATATTGCGAGCAAGTCACCGCCTGACTTACAGCGTTCTCCAGCGGCTCCCCCCAGACTTTAATGTTATCTATGATACGCATGATCGTGTTAACCTCCTATGTATTATTTTGAATATTTCATCTTATATTTCTATCTGTTGCTTTCATTAGTTTAACAAAGATCAGCGTGGCTCGAAACGTTCTCTTCCTTTCAGCTAACCATTATCTATGCATAAAAAAAGAGAGCTCGGCTCCCTTTTCTCTTGGTTGATTCCTATTCACTTCTTGGTAATTTTAAACTTGAACGACCAAGTCGCTGTGTTACCAGAATACCGACCTCTGTTCTCGGTCACCACCACGGAAAGTGTCTTGTTGGTTGATTTGGAGAACGAAGATAGTTTGACGTTGGTGCTTTTGCTCCCGTAATCGGGGATCTTATCCTGTTCTTCGGCGATGGCCTCCAGTTTCAACGTACCTGTGGATTTCAGGTTTAAGGTGACCGACGAACCCTCTTCCAGATCTTTGCCGTTCACACTTGCTCCGATGGCCCATTCGTTGCCCACAGAGTTATTCTCTACTAGCTCTGCGCTCACCAGCGTCACAGTGACTTTAACCGTTTTGGCGGCAGCATGGGAGGTGGGAGAACATACGGCGAATACCAGACTTAGAATCATGAAGACATTAGCCCATTTTTTGAACACGAGAGTGCCTCCCTCTTATTCATCTCTTTTATTAAGACTATGCCTTATTCGCCATGCTCATTAAGTAATCCTTCCACTCGTATAAGAACTTTTCATCCGCTCGGTTATTCAGAAATGCTTCCGGTAACCCTGAACCTTCTCATCCTTAAAACCCAGCTTCTCATAGAAAATATGAGCTTCCTTGCGCTGATCGCCAGACACCAGAATCATGTATTCACATCCGAGAACTCTCGCAATCCGCTCAATCTGGAGCATCAGCTTCTGACCAATCCCCTGCCTGCGCACCTGATCCGATACAATCACATTCTCCACAACCATGAACGGTTTGCATTGGCCTACCAGATCCATACACTCAATCCCCATAACGGACCCGACCAGTTCGCCATTGTAAAATGCTCCGAGCACGTGATAATGACCATTCTGCTGTATGTAATGAAACATCTTCTGCATCTGCTGCTCGTTCGAAGACGTTCCTATCAACTCATGATACAGTCTGCTTAAAGCCGGCAGATCCTCTAGTTCAACGGCTTTGATCGTAACCATAATATGTCCCCCTGACGTTCTATCTTATTTGCTAATCTAGTATTCTATATTCCATCTTATGTGAGGTCCTTCTTGAAATAGTAATGATGATGCCCTCTTGGTGCATTCTCTATCGTTGTAATCAGTTGGTATCCGTGCTTCTTGTAGAATTCTGGTGCCTGGTACGAGAAGGTGTTCAATTGGATGAAGTCACAAGATTTCTCGCGCGCAATGCGCTCAACTTCAAGAAGCAACTGAGAACCGTACCCCCTATGCCGCTGATCAGAATTTACCCAGAGAATATCAAGTTCCACCCAGTTCCAGCAAAGTGTACTGAGCACTCCTGCGACAATTTCGCCAGCCTCATTTTTGATATTATAATTAAATTCTTCATAACGATTCCTTAATTCCTCGCTCACATGGGCCGCATTATATGCGACTAATTGCTGACGAACATACGCCGAATCTTGCTCGGTATTTGGGATTATATTTCCTTTAGACATCTCCTATTCGCTCCTCACATCCATATTGGTTAACTGACCTTTTTTCCATTTACGAATTCGGGTCCGAAAAGATTTAAAAGGAGCTACCGAATTAATCTGGATCCACTTCACCATAGCCCACCCGGGCTTGTTTCCTGTCCACTGTCTCATCCCTTGTTCAAATAACTCCTCGTCACTCAGTGAGTCAATCCAGTTCTGCCACTGTTGTTCTGTCTCCTGAAACAAAGAGCGCAGCTCCTCCAGGGTATAGCCTGAATACTTTTCGTAAAATGATTCATTTAATGGCCCCAGTTGGTTCCATTTATATCCTGGTGCCGGCATATGACATTCATGTCCCAACTGTTCATTTCGCTCCCAGTCCATCACCAATTTCATCCATCCCAACTGGTAGGCGATCATTTGGGCAGGCGTCTTATCCACACCTTCAACCAGCTTATCTTTGTCGCTGTTATGGATGTCATTGAATTCACCCTCAAACAACACATAGGTGCGCCGAATCGTCTCACTTAACTCTTTCTTCGATCCATAAAGAACTCCAGGCATGCTACTTCACTCCCCTCGTTTCACCGGTATACATGAATCAGATTCTTGGACTCTATCATCATTTCGACCAAGTTCCATAATCATCCTTTTTTCCATGTGGCATTATACTTAGAAAAAGAAAAAAGGGCAGTCTGTACACATTACAGCTGCCCATAAATCAACCTATTTTGTTATATCAGCATACTCCTGAACCCAATTCTACAAGGCTTCCTTAATCACCCGCTTATAATACCACACAGACAACAGACCAAAGATCGAATATAACAAGGTATAGACCATCATGACAATGACCGTAGGTGTCGCCAGCTCCGTACCAAAGAAGAACCAACCTGATTTCACGGCAAAGTAACTATGACTGAGTCCCACCACAAGCGGAATACCGAAGTTAAACAATTGCTTGATCTGAATTCCCCTCAACAGATTGCTTTGTGTGAATCCAAGTTTACGAAGAATGGTATAATTGTCCTTCTCCTCTTCACTCTCATTCATTTGTTTAAAGTACAGGATGCATCCCGATGTGATTAAGAACGTCAACCCAAGGAAACCAACGATGAACATAATCAGGCCCATAGTGTTACGTTGGTTATTTCTGAACTCAATCTGGGAGAAGCTCGGAGCTTCCAATTCCAACTCCTTATATACAGCATATGCTTCTTCAGCCTGTCCATCGTTCAGAATATGCACACCATAGTATTCAGCCCACTCGGCTTTCTGCAGCTCGGGATCGAGATCCTGCTGCAACTGCTCATATACCGTTTCATCCACTACGGCAACCGGCGTGCCCCTACTATAGTATGAAGGAAGAACCCCCTGTTTGGTGGTTCCGATCAGTTGTTGGTCTAGCGTTCGCTTCAATCCATGCAAGACGATCGGACCTTTTTCCTGAATAGATATCAACTGCTGAACGGCATTTCCATATCCCATGAAGACCACTTCACCCGGTTGCAGATCAATGTTATCCACCATGTTGTCACTAACTAGACTACTGAACAAGTATTGTTCTGTCATGGATGCATCCATCACTTCATGAGCATCAATTTCAATGTAAATGGGCTGTCTATGCTTCTCTTCATATGGAATCTGTTTGTGTTCCAACTCCGCTACAAAGCGATTTTTCACCTCCGCCTGAGCAAAAGAAAAATCCTCCGGCAAGCTTTCCTTGGCCTGCGCCTCTGCAGAATAATACGAAATGTAACTGAGCGACAGCATGCCAATAGCAAGCGCCGACACGGTGGTAATAATTGTGAGCAGCAATGCATTCGACTTCATGCGGAACATGATTGAAGATAAAGACAACACCTCATGAATGGTAAGGTATCCGTTTTTACTTTTGCGAATCAGATTAAAAATAAAACTTACGGACCCCTTATAGAACAGGTATGTCCCCAGTATGACCGAGAAGAGAATCAGGATCATCGTATACATCAATTGCTGCATATCCATTGCCTCACCGCTGAACAACCGTGCAGACAAGAAGTATCCATACACAATCAGGGCAATGCCCAAGACGCCAATCATCATCTGTCCGACAGACATCTTCTGTACCTGCTGCTCCGAAGTGGCCGACACCCGAAAGAGCGAGAGAATGCTTTGTCCTTTGATAAAGGTGTAGTTCATTAGCATGATGAGCAAATATATAACCGTAAAGACAATGACCGTTTGCATCAAGGCCATCGGAGAGAAGTACAGTTTCGTAATCGCATCCACACCAAGAATTTTGAACAAGATCATCAATACCAGCTTGGACGCAAGAAATCCCATCAACACACCGATAACCATGGAGCCAAAATAGAGAATACTGTTCTCCGCACTCAAAATGCCAAAAATTCTGCCTTTTGTCAGTCCGATTAATTGGAATAACCCAATTTCTTTACTGCGCCGTTTGATAAAGATCGTATTGGCATAGAGCAAAAAGATGCCGACAATGACGATTAACAATACCGAAGATGCGCCTATAGCCGCTGCACCTTTCGTTGAAGCAGCCACCTCATCCATGGAAGGATCATACTGTAACGTCACAAAGGAAAAATACAAGGCCACGCTGAACACGAGTGCAAATACATAGAGATAATAATTCTTCAGATTTTTCCTGAGATTACGGAAGATGATATAACTCAAGCTCATTGCTGCACACCACCCAACACGCCCTGGGTTTTGATAATGTCGTTGAAGAATGATTGCCGGGACTCGTCTCCTTTATTCAGTTGGGTGTAGATCTGACCGTCACGAATAAAGATCACTCTGCTACAGTAACTTGCGGCAACCGGATCATGAGTTACCATAATAATAGTCGCCTTTCGTGCGCTGTTCATATCACTTAATTTGCCGAGCAGATCCGAAGCGGCCTTGGAATCCAGCGCTCCTGTCGGCTCATCCGCAAAAATGATACTTGGCTCGTGGACAAATGCTCGTGCTGCCGAAGTCCGCTGCTTCTGCCCCCCTGAAATCTCAGATGGATACTTGTCTTTCAATTCGTAGATCCCCAGTTCACGGGCAATCTGTTCAAACTTCCGATGTGCCTCCTGTTTTGGAATGCTCGTGATGGAGAGCGGCAATAGTACATTTTCCTTCACCGTAAGGGTATCCAGCAGATTATATTCCTGAAAAATAAAGCCCAGATGATGTTTGCGGAACTCAGCCAGCTGTTTCTCCTTCATCCCGGTGAATTCCTTGCCCTCAATATCAATCGTACCCTGGCTCACCCGATCGATGGAGGAAAGTACATTAAGCAGCGTCGTTTTACCCGAACCCGAAGGGCCCATGATACCAACAAACTCTCCTTTGCTTACCCCGAGATCGATCCCCTTCAGCACTTCCTGTTTATTTAATTTATTACCATAGACTTTATGAATTTTTTTGGCTTCCAGTATCCACATATCCCACTCACTCCTCTTAGATCTTCTGCAAAATGCTCATATCTATATCATAGGCGGGATGTGCAGTGTTATCGTGCGATTCACCGAACAAAACCAAAAAGCATGTGACATTGTTGTCACACGCCTGCAAGATGCACCATGTCGTTTTTTCGCGGAAAAGTAAGTGTGACGGTTGTGCCCTCGCCAGGAGAAGACTCTACATGAATGCTCATATGAAGCGTCTGGACCACCTGACGAACCAAATATAAACCCATCCCGGTAGCCGCCCCATCCATTCTTCCTTGGGTGGACGTAAATCCTTTATCAAATATACGCGGCAGATCTTGAGTCTCAATCCCTCGCCCGTGATCCTGAATCATCAGTACGATGTGTCCATCCTGTTCCCGACTTTCAATAAGAATATCCGATGAATCACTATACTTCACCGCATTGCTCAGCAACTGCCGGATAATAAATCCTAACCATTTGCTGTCTGTCAGCACGCGAGTAACTGTGAGGGAGACATCGAAGCCAATGCCTTTGGAAATGCAACACGATCTCAGGGCTCGAATCTCGCCCTTCAGCACCGGTTCAAGTTCTGTCTCTTCGATGAACAAGTCATTATGCATAAATGGAATCCGTTTCTGGTGAAGCTGCTGATCCAGCAACTGATGGATTCGTAGCCATTCATATGTCATTTGGCTCTGTAGCTTGTCATCTGGCAAACGCTCGATCATCAGTTGCAACGCAGTCAGTGGGGTCTTCACCTCATGAATCCAGGACAACATCTCGTCCTTCTCCTGTTCCAGGGTGATAAAATGATGTGATGACTCCTTACGATACCGCTGCGTCTGAGAGGTAATGGCCTCGTGTACAATCAGTTCATATGGACTCTCGGCGATGTCAAGCTCCCCAAGATCATAGGTATGATCCCAGGTGCTCAGTTTTTTATAGAAACGGGTCTCTTTCAGGTATCTCGCCCAGATAAAAACAAGGCATACCACCACATTCAGTACTACGATATACATCACAGATTGGAAGGGAATGGACGAGTCCAGGTAGGCCACCAATAAAATAATAAGTTGTATGCTTACCAGTAGCCATAACCAACTAGCCCTTTCTCGTATGTACTTTCTGATCATGCTTCCGCCTCTTCCGTCGCCATGTAGCCCTGACCTACTTTGGTTTCAATGTACCGCTCCAAGCCGATGGGTTCAAGTTTCTTCCGTAACCGATTAACGTTAACCGTCAGCGTGTTGTCACTCACGAAATGCTCATGATCCCACAAGCTCCGGATGAGTTCCTCACGGGTAACAATCTGATTTTTGTGCTCGATCAGTACTTTAAGAATGAACATCTCATTTTTGGTTAACAGGACAGATTCATCCCCGCAGGTCAGTGTATTTTTCATATATTCAATAGCAGCACCACGCCAGGTTCGTAATTCAACCCGCTCTGTATTATAATTGTACACCCTCCGCAAAGTCGCTTGGATCTTGGCAATCAATACATCGAAGTGAAAAGGCTTCTGGATAAAATCGTCTGCACCCAAATGCATGGACATAACCATATCCGCAGGATGATCCCGTGAGGACAAAAAGATAATCGGCACATTGGAGTGCGAACGAATAATTCGGCACCAATGAAACCCATCATATTGAGGCAACTGAATATCAATAATGACAAGTTGCGGCTGAATCCTGCTATACTCCTGCAATACCTTGCCAAAGTCCTGCACACCATACACGTCATACGACCACTGGGACAAGCGTTCCCTGATTTCACTGAATAACGATTCATCGTCTTCAATGAGCATAATTTTAAACAAGAGACTTCACCACGTTTCTGATCTTCTAAGGTTGAATAAGGTAAAGGTAGTTAGACTCCGTTGTTGCAGGATCACCTTTACGGTTACGAATCGTTCTTCCGATCGCTGATTCCAGTGTACAGGGAAGTTGGGCTTATATCAAAAGGTATCCATACTTTGTAAAGAAAACGAACCGAAATACGTATATCATATTAGCTCTCAATAGTGTGTATCACATGGCTTGCATCACTGTGTTCCTCGATCCGCTCGATCAACTGCTTCGCCACATCTCGTGGCGATCTTAATTGGCCTGCTTCATAAACCTGGCTGAATAGCCCGGATAGCGCAAATTCATCTGCACTTTTGCCTCGTGCAACAGCCTGCAATTCCGTATCAACCATCCCCGGATCAAAAGCAATCATCTCAACAGGGTTCTGCCGTCCCGTTTGTTCCAAAGATACACATTGGGTGAACATGTTCATGCCTGCCTTGGATGTACAGTACACGGCCATTGAAGGCGCGGGATAACTTCCCGAACCCGATGAAAGATTGACAATTTTACGTCTAGCGGACAGATGATTCGTCTGTTGAATAAAAGATGAACTTAATATCATTGGCGCTGCGAGACTGATGTTGAGACTCTGACTTATCTCTGCCGCACTGCATTGATCTATGGGTTTTAGAGGTTCCAGCATCGCTGCATTATTAATAAGTCCAATGAAATCCGCTTCCTGGGACGGAATTTGATCCAATATGCGTGTAACCAAATCGTCAATCCCGGTCAGGTCGGCTAGATCGTACTGAACATGGCGGTAACGCCCGCTCCATTCCTCGCTTGATTCCAACAGATCTGAGCTCCCGCGTGAAATACCGTAGACCCAGTCACCCTTGGCTAATAATAACTCTGCAAGCTGTAGACCGATTCCTTTCGATGTACCTGTAATGATAAAGTGTCTTCTTCCTGTTCCTGTTCCTGTTCCTGTTCCCATTCCAATACCACGTCTCCTCTATTTACAATTGATCATATCCAAATATAAGCCTACGAATCTTTCTTTCTCCATAATGTAGCCCACAGAAAAGGAACACCAAAACACGCTTCATGCTGCTCCATCGCCTTCATCGCACGTAACTCGACACACTCGAAGCCATCTTCCAGCATGTAGCGAAGCTTCTCCTCCGTGAACGCCAGACCACCTCGCATTGACTTCTCTTGATACACCTGCCAATCATTCATAACGATCTCTGGCCCACCAATATCGCCATAACCCGGAGCAAAACAAGTCATTCCAAAGTATCCTCCCGGTCGGAGTGCACTGTGGATCATCTCTATGTAGGGAATGCGCTGATGTGGTAACAGATGATGCAGACAACCCGAGTCGTAGACAAGATCATATTCTTGCTCTGGGGCCAGTTCGAACACGGAGCGGCATTCAAAATGCACGTCCAGTTGCTCTTCTGCAGCCCTCTCCTTCGCCCAAGCAATAGCTGTCTCCGAAAGATCATAAGCATCGACCTGATATCCTTGGCGTGTTAGATACAACGCATTTCTGCCCGGCCCACAACCCAGTTCCAGTGCCTTGCCGCCACGTAACAAACCTGCGTTCACATGCGCTACCAGATTCTCATCCGGTTTGTTTGGAAAAAAGGGAATAGGCCTGTTCCGATCCTCATAGAAAGGTTCCCAAAACTGCTTGGCAGATCTGAAGTCCGCATCGAGCATATCATATAGATCCTGCACACTTTTAATCGTCTTTTCCACAACCACATTCCTCCTTCAATTCTCCGTTCCAATCCTCATTCTTTGCTATCAATTTCTTGTTATTTTCATTAAATCAGCCACACTTTATTATAACATTTTTACCCAGTAGTTCTCTATTTTTCTTGTGTTTTTCTACTTAAAAACATAAGCTTTTTCCCAACAAAAAAACGACCGACATGGATGTCGATCGCTTACAATAGTAGCGGTTCTGAGTTGTCATTTACTTTGCCCGTTCCAGTACGGCGAAGTAATTCCCTTCGTTATCGGCAAAGTTGAAGACACGTCCGGTTGGCATCTCGACAATCTCTCCCACCGTTACATGTTTACTAGATAAGTCGGCATATAATTGATCCAGATCTTCAGTGAAGAACATTAACGAAGGGGTGCCCAGATTCACACCCGCCGACATCCGCGCAACGAACTCCTTGTCATGGAGAATAATACTCGTCTGCGAATCTGGGGTAGGCGCAATCTCGATCCATCTCATGCCCTCGTCCAGGTTTACTTCATCCACAATATGGAAGCCCGCAACTTCCGTCCAAAATGCCAGTGATTCATCTTGATTGTTGACATACAACATAATCTGGCCGACTTTGCTAAACATGGATCAATCACTCCTCTGATCATCTAATCTCTCAACATCCTGTTTATCATTCCTCAAATTCCAATAGAGTATAACATGCAGGACAGCTTTTTTATCATCTTTTTTAGCAAGTACACATTACATTTCTTGCGCGGCATTTAACTTCTTCGTAAGATAAAGTACAACATCATCGTCCATTATTGTTTCTTCACCCGGCTGAATGTAATGATCGTGCTTGTGAACACCGTGACCGTCTGGTATGTATCCGCGATGGGCATATAGAATTTGCGCTTTGCCATAATCGGAAAATACGCCTACACCAATGCCTGCTACATCCGTTCGTTCCAGAATGACTTCCTCTGCTCGGTCCATAAGCCGCGAACCAATACCTTGGCGCTGGTACTTCATCAGCACATTAAAATCGTTGATTTCAGGAATCCCCTGCTCCCTGAACGCTGGATAGTATGATGCCCATAATACATTGACGTAACCGGCAAATTCTCCATTCAACTCCGCAACCAAGGTCACACGTTCCCCATTCTGCTGTTCGGTCAGGTAATGAAGATACTGCTCGGCAGATTTTTGCCATCCCTGCGCTTGAAAAGCCTGCGAGATTACAAGTGGATCATTCTCATTCAAGAGGCGTATATGTATATTCATCACAGCACTCTCCCTTTACAACAGGTTTATCGATTCTTTATATTCCCAGTTTTTCTCTAAGCGATGTGATGTGGGCAACATGGTGTTTGCCATGCCAAGCATACATGCCCAGATTGTAATCCAATCTCGTCGTTTCTTCCGATGCGGGATGATAGAATTGTTTGGCATAATCTGCATCTGTCAACGCGTTTAACAGAAACACCCAACGACGATGCAGCGCATCCAGAATTTGCAGCGAGAATTCGATATCCATGTCCCTAGAATCACTTAATTCAGCCCAGCGCTCTTCATAATAAGGCCGAATCGTAGGTGTATCTTCTGTCAGTGCCAGCTTGAAACGAATCATGCTGTTCATGTGGCTGTCTGCCATGTGGTGAATCACTTGTTTGAGCATCCATCCACCTTCTCGGTATGGCAGACTTAATTGCTCCTCACTCAGTCCTTTAACCGCTTCTCGGGCGCGTTCAGGTAGCTCAGCAATGTCCTGAATCCACTGCTCTCTCTCTGCAGGCGTAACCTCGCCCGTGTGTACAAATGGTCCAATTGGAAATCTATCATCCATCCATTATTCCTCCTTGTTTGTGTGATTCGAAATATTTCTATCAGCATCTACGGGGTATATTCCATGAGCCAACAGTCTCTCATCTGTCCTTCATGCTGCTCATGTTTCTCTAACAGCTTGATCCGTTGGAAACCACATTTCTCATAACAGGATATCGCTCGCACGTTCCAGGATTGAGGGTCCATGACCACTTTTCGCGCACGCTTTTCGTTAATCAGAAAATTAAGCATGGATTGCATCAACTGTGTACCTATACCTTTATTCCAGTAATGTACCTCACCAATAAACTGATCCGTTCCATAAATGATCTCATCCGTGTCTCCATAACCATACTCCGTTCGTTCTTCCTCCTCAAGCTTATAGAACTGAATGTATCCTATCGGATTTCCTCCATACTCCACGATACAACGAGTAGCATCATCATCCTGATTGTAAAAATGTTCGCTTACCATATCCAGATTATGCGCCCGATCACGGCCTTCATAATATTGAAGAACTTCCGGGTCGGACAGCCACTTCACCAGATGGTGTTCATCTTCTGTTTCCAAGAAACGTACGATGATTTCGTTCGATTCATATACATTCATCATTCTGATTACTCCTTAACCATACTTCTGAAGTAGCTCCTTCTCTGTATAACATTGAGTTAACCTATCCAACTCAGGGGAGGCCATCCAATCACTGGAGGTATTCAATCCATGCTTGATGGTATGGATCGCACTGTGTGCAGACATATATATATTATGATGAATTCCCGGCTGGACAACGATATGCTCTCCTTCACGCATCACTCGTATGGAAAGCATCTGATCATCTCCATAACTGGCATAAGCAATCCATCCGGTTTGCACCATATAAAACTCCGTTAAATTGGCATGTACATGACTGTTTTGCCAAGCTCCCTGGGATGAGGCAACGGTTCTACAATAATAACTGCCATCTTCTGATATCATTTTATATTTCTGTTCCCCGTTCGCCATCTGCTCGAAGCTGGTTTTGACACCAGTTTCACCATATTTCTGTTCTGAAAATTCTGTGTTCAATCGGCTTCAGCTCCTTACGGCCTGCCAGATATGGTTGAGTCTAAAGGTTCTACCTGACAAAAAATCCCTTTACCCTAACATTCGACATAGGCAAGTCAATTCTCCTGTTTGGATAGTCGATATATCTTTGCTAAAATTTGAAACGCTTCTCTTCCAGTTTCCGTATTAAGGTCGAAGTCGTATGTATCCCCAAATAATAAACCATCTGATCTGGAGGTTGAGCGCATGTCATTTTTCAAGAAAATGTTAGCCAGTGTAGGTGTTGGATCAGCCAAAGTAAATACGGAATTGCATACACCAGAGGTCACGCCTGGAGGAATCATCTCGGGGGTCGTGTACATTGAAGGTGGAGATGTGGAACAGAACGTAGATCGAATCTATCTTTCAATCAAAACCCACTACATACGGGAGCGCGATGATCGCAAAGTAAAAGAAACAGCCGTTATAGGCAAATATTTGCTCACCGAAGGTTTTACATTACAGCCCGGAGCCAAATTGGAGAAAGACTTCTCATTTGACCTGCCAGAAAATCTGCCGATTACACTGCATCGTGCAGAAGTGTGGGTAGAGACGGGCCTCGATATCTCAAGCGCCGTGGACCCCTCAGACCGGGACAGATTGCATGTCGTTCCTACCAAAGACATGAACACCGTGCTGGATGCGATTGATATCCTTGGTTTCAAACTGCGTGAAGTAACCAATGACTATGCACCAAAGCTGGGCGGCAATCTGCCATTTGTGCAAGAGTTTGAATTTGTACCAACAAACAAATTCCGTGGGCATCTGGATGAGCTGGAAGTCATGTTCTATCCCATGGGCGATTCGCTCGAACTGTTATTACAGATCGATCGCCGCGCTCGTGGACTCAGTGGAATGTTCTCGGAAGCGTTGGGCACGGATGAAAGTTTTGTCCGCCTGCATCTGTATGAACGACATCTGGAACGGGGTGCACACTCTGTCGCTCAAGGACTGGAAGAAGTCATTTCCAAACATATCTAATCTATAGTCTGTGGAAAAAATAAAACCGTCCTCTATCAGACAAATCTGATGAAGGACGGTTATTAGGTTGGGGCAGTTTCACATCGTAACGAGCTGTGCTGAGCCGCTAATACACTTCGGTACTTTTCAGACTCAACGTTTCACATACAAGCTGTGCAAAGGCATCGAAGCTGCCGCAGGATCGCAGGCTTTCCAGCTGCTCCTCCTGCCGGATCAATTCTACAAACAAATCATAGATCCCCATCGCCTGTTCGTAATCCTCTTTGCAGATGGATAACATAAATACAGCATGTACTTCATTCTCCTCATCCCACGGAATCGGCTTCTCTAACAGACATACCGATACGGTTGTACGGGTTGAACTCAGCTCCATGGGATGCGGAATGGCCATGCCTCTTCCGAGCGCGGTTGAAGACATCTTTTCCCGCTCCTGCACAGCTGGCCAAAATTGCTCCGTCACAATCCCCTTCTCCAACAGTGCCCTGCTCATCTCAGCCATAAGTGTCATTTTGTCAGGCTGATCCGACCGAAACATGAACAACTCCGGATCAAAGTAACGCAGCAGTGTCATTTCCTCCTGTTCATCACTGGTTCGCACCAGATGAGTGATCGTTGCCATGTCACGTTCCGATGGAATTGCAGCAATCACAGCCGATGGTTTGCCTTTGGACTCACGTAACCGGATCGTGGAAATGACCAAGTCTTCGGGCACACTCCCCAGATCCTCGTACTCCCGTAGCGAAACTACACGTGAGACCTCCAGCTCGGCAAATAACGAACGCAATCTCGACTCAAGAATGCGGGCTGTGCCATATCCTGACCCACAGACCAGCAACACGGATTTCCGTTTGCGATGAGGAATCTGATATTTACGTTCCAATGCTGCACCAATGTGAAGAGCCAGGTAACCAATCTCGCTGTCATTGATCTCGTAAGGTACGTATGTCTGTAGCTGTTTCACTGTGCTGATCGTAATCTCGTAGGCCAGCGGATAATATTTACGTATATGTCCCAGCAGTGGATTCCGCATGTTCATGCCATGTTCCAATCGCGTAATCATGGGTTTCAGATGCGCATACAGATCATTCGGCAAGCGGTCATCATCACGCAGATCATAGGTGTACCGATCATAGATATGACCCAGCATCTGCTGTACAGCAACATATAATGGATCACTTCTTAGATTATTCCAATCGGTAGCGGTCATTTTTTTGCTAACAATGTGCAGCAACAGATAATCTCGTTCTCCAACTGGACAATGAATGGAATATAACGACTCCAGATCCTGAATAATCTGCTGCGCAAGTTGCTGATCCTGAACATTCGCCTCCACTTTCTCGAATTGCTCCAGTTCATGTCCCTGCTTAATACGCAATACCATAACAGCCAGATGCGTAATCAGATCTTTCAGTGCCACATCCGCAATACGAACATCCTGTTTGCCTACATGGCGAATGACGATCTCGCGGATGTGCGCGGGTTCAATTGGATACAACAACCGTTCCTGTGCAGCTGTCATTCCTTCCGGTCCCAGTTCTTCATCTCGCGCATCGGCGTACTCGGCAAGGCAATAGCGGAATCTTTGCTCGTCTCCGACGACCTTCACACCATGTCCTGGCTTGATCTGAAGCTGAAGCTGGTAGTTCTCCAGAATCTGACGAATAATTTTCAGGTCATTGTTCATCGTTGCACGGCTTATAAACAGCTGATCAGCGAGGTCTTCCATCTTGATATGACCCGGTTCACCAAGCAGCTTGAACAATTCATAACGTATGCGTTCATCCGGTGACCCAGGTACGGGTGCGCCTGCTTGCCGATCATCCTGTCGTTTCTCCAGCAGTTCATCATACCTCTTCGCATCATGCACACGGATGGAATATCCCCGCCCACGCTTGGATTCCAGGCTCCCGCCATGTCCTGCCAGGATATGATCCAACTTTTTCAGATCATCCCGAATGGTACGCACAGTAACCTCCAGCCTGTCTGCAAGTGCTTGACTCGTCCAAGCCTGTTCCTGTCCTTCACCATGAATGAGGTGGAACAGCTTTTTCAATCGTTTAGTTGGAAAAATCATACCGATATCCGACCTCCCTTCTGATCAGGATTGTGTCAAACTAAAGCTCACCTTATATCGATACAAGTACCGTCATCAATTTACAATGTGCGAGTTCCGGCAAACGAACGACCTCTTCTCCATCGGTTAACTTTTGCTGAGGCTGCAGTGGTTGTTCACCAAGAGATACACGCTCTGCATGTACAGGTTGATTAAAGTGTATGTTCACGTTTGCAGACTGCGCCAAATATGGATTGAAGACACGTATAATGTATCCATCACTCTGCTCTGCTTTCTTGAAGCTGCTTAACACCACGTTGGAATCGTCGCTGAACGACATCAGGCTGTAGTCTGTATCAAGAACACGTGCCTCATCGCGGAAAGCAAAGATCAGTCGTCCGTTCAAAAAGTCGCATAGCTGATAACTGCTAATCGGTGTTAAATATTCACGCGCAGCACGAGCTACATTCGCCTCATCAAACCCTGAGGATTGGATATGCAGGCCAAAGGTAAAGGAGAGCTCGCCAAGCAATTGCGCGTCTGGTGTTGCTACAATTTTCTCACCGGAAGCCCGGCCAGGACGATACAACAGATTTTCCTTACCCATAAAGCCGAAAGTTCGGAACAAGGTCAGGGCAATGGTGTCCATTTGCTCCCCAACAATCTCATACTCACGTACACCTTCCGTCATCACAGCCATACCATGCGAACCATTGTTCAACCCGGCATAACTCTGCATCGCTTCAATGGTGATCGGTTTCTCCTGCCATTGTTCGCGCTCCCATACCTCCACTTCTGGCAATGAGGTTGGACGAGCTATTACACCAAACGGTTGGTCTGCAATGGATAGGGATGAAGCAATTCCTGTATCAAAAAGGACACGCAGACGGTGGCTGAACACCTCATTCTGCACCTGAACCTGGAAGCGGATCAACTTCTCTCCTTTGCGAAGAGATATCTGCACCTGCATTGGCAATGCCCCCGACGTGATGCCTGCTGCGCGCTCTTCCAGATCATAGGGAACATCCAGCGTGAAACGCAGCGATAATGTCTGGGATACAGACGTTTGGGTGGTCGTTGCGCTCATCTGGCTACCTGCCGAAGAAACAATCAGATCACGCTCGGGTGGAGAATAATTGTAGGAATCTCCGTCATCCCCATTATCTTCAAAGACCATTTGATCCGCATACACATGGCCTGACCGCTTATCTGTAATTTGCAAGGTACCGTTTGCTTGCAGCGTAATGCTGAAATGTTCATTTTCAATCGTGTCCCCGTTACGCCGCTCCATGACAGGTGCAGCTCCTTGACTGAAATCAAAAACAATCTGGGTGTAACCCATTGCCGGTACCTCTTGCAGTTCCACCAGCAATTTGGCGCGATATACCCGTTCCGGAAGATGCACTTTGCGGCTTGGATTGAGATCGATGTGCTGTCCAAGTACATAATCGGTCTGATCTGTTTTTTCCACTATGGTGTAGGCCAGCTCGCGTCCCTTCGTGTCCCGAATCACAAAGGATTCTTCCGGAATATAAGCTTCAATCTCAGTAACCCCGCCTCGCACATACGGTAGCGTGTTGAACAGGGTGAACGCAAATGTCTCCTCCTGCTGTATCGTTGAAGCAATCATCCGCATATGCAGGTCAAGCAGATTCAGTGCGATATCATAGGCCTGTTTGTAACGGAACGCAACGTCCTGATTCGTTGTATCGCTGTTACAGCCACCGATGCTGTCATGTGCCGCATTCTCAAACAACAGCTTCCAGATGTCCTCCACAATGCGATGCGGGTAATCATGCCCGAGAGAATGGCTAATCGCAAGCACAGGTTCTAGCGTGTTAGCGATCAGATTCTCAATCCGGTTATTCTGTTGCTTGAGATCCGCACGGGTGGAAAAAATGGACTTGTGAATCCGCATGTGCTTGGCTTCCATTAATTCACCCCGAAGTACAGGCAGATCCTGACTATCCGCTTCGATCTCCGCCAGAAAACGCTCCGGTTCATTCATCACATATTCGCGTTCGGTATCCAGCGCATTGAACCGTTCAATCAATTCCGGCAGATTCAACCGGACAGGAGCCTGATCAAACCCATTGGGGAAATAGATATGCCTGGTGGAGGCTTTCCGTTCAAGCGCACCAATCTGTTTCTCCAGATAAGGGATCAGATCTTCCTCATTTTCCGGAATGTTACCGCCGTAGTAATACCCGAATGGCATCTGTACAGCAAATACACGACTGCCATCCGATCCTTCCCACGTAAATTCCGTATGTGGATTTGTATTATCTGATACGCCTCTCCAGAACAGAAAACGTTCAATGCCGAACTCGCGATAGATCTGCGGCATCTGTGCCGATTGTCCAAACGCATCCGGGACATAACCAACCTTCATCGCATGCCCGTACTTTTGTGCTGTTTTCATACCATAATACAGGTTTCGGACCATCGATTCACTGGAAATCACCAATTGATCCGTCTGTGTATACCAGGGTCCAGTCATCAGTCGTTTGGCTGAAACCAGTTGGCGGATACGTTCCTCATCCTCGGGACACCAGCGGATGTAATCATCCAGCAGCGAGCCCTGTGCATCCAGCAGGTAATAATGAAATCCATCGATATTCTCCAGTGCATTCAATACTTCCTTGACGTGTTTGACGAGATACACTTTGGAACGGGAGGTCGTAAAATACCATTCCCGGTCCCAGTGTGTATGTGGAATTACATGTACTTTGGTACGATTTCTCTCACTCATATCTCTATATCCCTCCAGATGCTTTTTAAAGGTTGTTCAAAAAAGTCCGCTTTTGATTACGAGGGATGCCTGTTGGCATCATCAGCATCGAAGATGGAATTCAGCCGAAATAAGTGGATGCTTACGAAGGTTGTTTCCTTCAGAAACATTGTAGTTGCTCACGTAGTTTCCCCTACGCTCCGCTACTCCATTTCTACCTTCATCCCATCTTCTTGGTACTGAAAACCGATCTTTTTGAACATGTACTTTTAGTCAAAAACGAGTTCGATTTCTTCCCCGTTTTTCTTCACCGAAGCTTCCTGAGTCTTCGCAGGCTGTTTCTCTTCTTCATCGCGGAAGTTCACCAGCATGGTGCCACCCGCCACGATCAGTGCGCCGACAAGGCCACCGGCAAGGTACGCGATTGGGGTACCTACCGATACAGCTCCATATAAGCCGCCGATCGGTGGCATGATGATATGTGCTCCCAGCAATGCGGTCAGGGCAGCACCCGTTGCACAGGCAAACATATTGACCAGAATCATTTTGGCAGGGTTACGCAGCGTGAAAGGAATAGCACCTTCCGTGATGCCGATCACGCCCATAATCACTGCACCTTTCCCCGCTTCCTGATAGGTTTTGGAGAAACGTTTCTTCATCAGCAATGTCGCCAAGCCATAACCAAGCGGCGGAATGCAGATGGCAATATTGATGAAAATATTCGGCAGATAGACACCGGACAGGAACAGGGCGTTGCCTGCCATCCATGCCGCTTTGTTGACAGGTCCGCCGAGATCGAATCCGATCATCGCTCCCAGAATAATCGCAAGCAGAACGGTATTCGTTCCGCTCTTGCTCATGTTTTGAACCCAAGCAATGAGATACTCATTCAGCGCGCCCAGCGGGCCCCCCAGAATAACCGCCATCAGAAATCCGGTTAAACCGACGGTAATCAGCGGTAAAATGATTAACGGTACCGAGCCAGCGGCCGGACCTGTAATCTTGACTTTGTTTTTAACCCACAAGGTGATGTATCCGGCAAAAAAACCGGAGATCAACGCACCGAGGAAACCGGCGTTGGTCTGCTGTGCCAGCACCCCGCCGATCAGACCTGCGGCCAGCGCAGGTTTGTCGGCAATGGAGTACGCAATGTAACCGGACAGGACAATCGTCAATAGTCCGATGCCGCTCCATCCTACATTTTGCACGAGATATAAAATATGCAAGAATCCGCTTCCATCTTTGTACGGATCAAGATCAGTAATGCCCATCGACAGTGCGATAATTTTACAGATGGCAACAACCAGGGAACCCGCGATAATGACCGGCAGCAGATAGGAGATACCTGTCATTAGATGTGTTTTTGCTTCACCGAACCATTTTTTCATCGTACTCTCTCCTCATGTGGAAGGTGGGTTAAACTTGTGCGTTCACAGCCTCAACGGCTTTGGTTAATACCGCTTCTGCCTGACTTACGGCATGACCGATTTTGACACGTACGACTTTTTTGTCGCCAAACCGATCCATGTCCTTCACCGTTTGATCCGCTGCAATCAGTACAAAATTCGCTGCAGCAATATCTTCTTCGGTCAACTTATTGACTTGTCCCATGGCTCCCTGCTGTTCCACTTTGATCTCATATCCCAGTTGCTGAGCTGCTTTCTCCAATGCTTTGGCGGCCATCGGGGTATGCGCGAGACCTGCGATACATGACGTTACACCTACGATTTTCATTATGACACCAATCCTTCCGTATATTGATGAAGCAACGCATATACATCTTCCGGCTGCACCGCTTCTGCGATGGCCTCTTTGAATGAATCTTCCAACAATAAGGTGGCAAGTGAAGAGATGATTTGCAGATGGGATACGTCTACATGACCTTTCGGCACAAGGATGGCAAAAATAAATTTTACCGGCTTGCCGTCATGAGATTCCCAATCAATGGGCTCCCGCAATCGAATGACCATCACTGCCGGACGTGTTACAACTTCACTCTGGGTATGGGGAATCGCAAAGTGATCCTGAAGTCCGGTGGAGTAGACACGTTCGCGTTCCCACAGATCAGCCGCAAGTTGCTGACGGTTATTCGTTATGTTGTAACGTTCCGCCTCCGCGGATATGAAATCCAATACGTCCTCTTTGCTATGCAATGTCTGATCGAGATAAATCTGATTCGTTGTAATCATGATCTCTGTCTCTCCTCCTCTCTCTATCCAAAACGATAAGCGCTTACAAGAACATTGTAACGGATTCTCTTCTGACCTTGGATCTAGAAAATTTCCCCTTCGAAGAGGAAAAACATTAGCCATATTAAAAACCCTGAGTCTAATGGACTCAGGGCAATTGCAATTGGTGTGTTACAGAGATAGCAAAAATAAATGGACGTGGGGAGCCTAAGCGGACAAACTTCAGGAACGCTGTGTCCAGCGCTGGATTCCTGATCGAAGACCGTAATATGCTGCGGCGAGCAAAATGAATCCGGCAACAGCCATGATCATGAATGTAGTATCCCATCGAACAATAGTTCCAAAAGCAACCTTGGATTGCAATGGGGTACCGGAAGAAGCGGTGTTCGTCAGATCAGGTACGTAATTCATAGTCACGATCATGCCTTGAACGACATTCCAGACTGCAAAACCGATGATGAATAACAGGGTAACCAGAACGGATTCCATCGCTAATCGTTTGTTCATGTTTGTCATTTTACCTCCTCTTCCCCATTCAATTAGACAAGAAGTGCTGCATCTCCTGTTTCAGACGATCTTTATTTGCATCCACATACTGATACAGCAGGTCGAAACTTTCTTCGTTATCGGATTGCATGCTTAAATTCGCGGCTTCCAGCTCAATCTGCTGCAATAGCTCATGAATCTGTTCCCCGTGTGTTTGCAGGCTTGTCGTGATGTCATCTTCGGACAGGCCATTCACATTATCTCGTAATTGCCCGTGCGTTACGCCGCTTTCGGACAATATCTGCTCGATCTTCTTCAGGATCACGGCATCTGCCTCATTACCAATCCGCTCCATCGCTGCTATGGTCTCACCGAGATACTGCCCGCTGGCATTCTCAAGGAAACCGGTCATACCATTCATGGACAGCTCGGTATCCAGATCGATGATTAGAATGGTATCTCGCAATACTTGTGGAAGTTCCAGCCCGTTCTCTCGAATCGTTGCAAATTCAGCCCGATAAAGGTCCATGGCAACACTCCCCACCATTTCTTCACCTGACATCTCTTCAAGCTGATCGAGTGGTAACAACTCCTGCAGTTCTTCCTGTAACTTGTTCATCTTTTCCTGCCTCCTGTATCTCTCTGTCTATATATACGCCGACACGTTATTCCATCATAGCAGAATACGATGTATAAGTTGAACTTATGGAAGTTGGTATTGTGTATCCTGTTATCAAATTTACAGGAAATATCGTCAAGTTAACATGCACTTGACCTCTGGAAAATGTTCCGCTGTTATGATCTTGGCATCACGAGTCTTGGGAGGGGTAATGATGCGCCTGGCCTTGTTCACAGACACCTATCTTCCGGAAACCAATGGTGTTGCTGGCACGCTCCACCGCTTGAGTAACCATCTGAACCGCAGAAGAATTGAACATCTGCTGTTTACGCCGAACTCCGTCATTGAAGGAAGCCATGAGACTCAAGTCAGGTCAGTTGCCAACATTCCTTTTTTTCTGTATCCCGAATGCCGCATTGCTCTACCCAACAGAGCCAACACGCACAAACAGCTACAAGCCTTTCAACCCGATCTGCTGCATATCGCCACGCCTTTTAACATGGGGCTGCTTGGCCTGAGGTATGCGCTCAAATATCATCTTCCGCATGTTGTCTCCTACCATACCCACTTTGATCGTTATCTCGAATATTACCGGTTGAAAAGCATGATTCCGCTCTACTGGAAATATATCCAATGGTTCCACCGTGCCTGTGATGCAACACTCACCCCATCGCAGGAAACGTTAAACACCCTTCAGGTCCAAGGCATTCAGCGTCTGAAGATATGGTCCCGCGGAATTGATTGCAACCTGTACTCTCCTGATAAACGCAGTTCGGATATCCGTGAACGATACCACATCACCGCTCCCCTTATTTTACTCTACGTTGGTCGCATTGCCCCGGAAAAAGATATCGCTACGCTCACGACTACCATGCTTCAATTACCCCAGGAAATGCAGTCCCGTGTACACTGGATTATTGTTGGCGACGGCCCATCTCTCCCCAAAATGCGTCTGCAAACCCCAACGAATGTCACCTTTACAGGGTATATGCATGGGGAAGAACTTGCTGTTATGTATGCTTCGGCAGATCTATTTGTATTTCCTTCCTCTACGGAGACATTTGGCAATGTGGTGCTGGAAGCGATGGCTTCAGGACTTCCTGTATTGGCGGCCAATGCTGGAGGTGTAAAGGATCTGGTATCCCACCACCGCAATGGTGTGTTGTTCGAGCCAGGTCAGGCTGATGCACTGATTCGGGAGATATGTCTCTGGGGAAATCACATCGATCAATTGAGGATGATGGGACTGGAAGGCAGAAAGCTTGCTGAGCAGCGGTCGTGGGAGCATATTTTTGATACACTGATCGGGGATTATGAGGAAGCTATCGAACATCGAAACAGACGAACGAAAGATCGAATTATTACAGCGTAGTCTGATGAAATCAGCTTCTTCCCAAAACCCATAATAACCGCCTCTGCCCTCTGTAAAGTTAAAACGGTTCGCCCGTTCAGGCTGCCACAGCATGTATACGGTGCTACGGTCAGCCTGAATAGTGGATACGCTGAGCGTTAAGGTGTGACCCCGGAGATCAGAGTGCCATTCTGATGAAGGGTTACCCTGTTCCACAAGTCATAGGTAGTTTGCGTTGGACGGAAGGAATAGTCATTATTTTCGTTAAAATTGCCCCAATTATCCTTGTGGATACGCAGCTGGATGTCTCCCGTCTGACCTCCCGCTGGCAGAGACCCTGCACCCGAAGTAAAACCAATCTCGACATAGGTATCTGCATTCGTGCCCGTGATACTTCCAATGCTGGTTGTGATGTTGGCTGCTCCGATCTGTGCCCAATCGATGACCGTATTTAACCCCTCGGAGCCATCTTTCGTGAAGTAATAACGGATCTTCAGACCACTCAGGCTGACAGCGGATGTACCATTGTTTTTGATATTAAAATAGGGTTTGATATGATTGTTCGTTGCATCGGTATCTGCCGCTCGATATTGCAGAATCAGATTCGACGTTGGCGTGGTTGTACCCGCCTGCGGTGTCGCACTCACCTGTACCGAGCTTGGGCTGCTGCCCGCGCTGTTCACGGCTTTGATTTTATAATAGTAGGTGGTTCCATTCGTCAAAGAGGTATTGGTGTAGGTTGTGCCGCTCACATTCGTGGCTACATCCGTATATGTTCCTCCGCTCGTTATTGCACGCTGTACAATATAACTCGTTGCTCCGGGAGATGCGCTCCAGTTCAGGTTTACTTGTCCGTCTCCCGCTGTGGCTATTACACCTGTCGGCGCAGCCGGGATCGAGACGACTCCCCCACCACCGTTATCTGGCACCGGCTGATATCCAGGGGTTGTATAGATCGTGTTTAATGCAGAGGTTGCCAGCGTACCGTTCGGTCCATTGACCACGGTCTGTCCCCAATCGGTCAGGGAACCTGCTGGACCGTTGTTCAGATCAAGGTATTCTACACCGCCACCGTTACCGTACCAGGACCAGGCTAACCAGCCGACTCCCTTTTGCTGTGCGTAGCTCAAGATCGTTGCTTCATCCACATCACCACTGGTGTGCTTGAATCCGAATTCGCCTACAATGACAGGTACGCCGATGGCGAGGGCGTTATCGATATTGCTTTTGACCGTTGCCGCATTACCACCCGCATATTCATACATATGAATGGAAAAGATCGTGTTCGCCAGTGGGTCCGCGTTAAACACATCCAGTCCACGATTGAAAATCGCTGTAGGGTACTGTCCCCATCCTGCAGTATCCACGACAAGCGTATTTTTGATGCCCGCCTGACGTAGTTCAGGAATCACTTGTTGATATCCATCCGCCCATACTGCGGTTTCCCATGAACCGTACCATTCATTCGCAATGTTCACGATCACGCGATCTTCCTTGCCAATCAGGGCATCCTTGATGCTGATAAAATAATCCGAGGCTTTCCGCAGTTCCGCAATGCTGTCCGACCCGGTGGCATCATGTACTTCCAGCATAACGGTTAATTGATACTGGTCACACAGCGCCAGAATCTGCTCCACATCCGCCAGTGAATCTGCCGTCCAGCGACTTCCGTTGGACAAGACAATTCGCACGGTGTTGGACCCTGTCGCAGCAATGGCCGGAATGGCCGCTTGCAGATCATTTTTGAACCAGGTATGAGCATGATTCACCCCGCGCATGACAAAAGGTGTACCTGTAGCATCCAGTAATTTGGTACCGCTTACATGAAATCCTTTGACAGGCCCGCTTGCAGCCGAAGCTGGATGAGGTGAGTACGCGATAGACACCAGCATCAATGACAGAGAGAACAGCATTGCTTTACGAAACATGTTTCCAATACGCTTCATAACAAAACCTCCTTCATGGGATGGGTTAAGCTATTCACACGGTATGTAGACACATAGAAGCCAAACAGATTAACGACATGGATTATCTCATCACTCACCTCCTGGACACTCTTAATATACTATAAAATGTCAGAAAATGATGGAATTATTTAGAATATTTTTAATGATGTATATAGAAAAAGACATGACCTCATCGAACTGGAACATGTCTTTTATTGCATACGATCTATTGGTTGAATTTACTGTATGGGACTTTGATATCTACAAATCCTTTAGCGTAGGGTGCAACCTCATAAGGATGGAATCGGATGACGATCCTTAGGCTCAAATGATATCGTTTCTTGCATTCTGTTCCATATTACCTGTGGACTGCCCTTTAGGCCTGTTCCGTTCTGAACGTTGCCAATCCAGATGTCCTCCGCTCCCGGGTGTTGTAAATAGTGCCTGAGCGTTGCTTTGATCAGAATAGACGAATGTAAGTCCAGCACCCCATCCAGTGGTATCCAGAATAACTCTCCTTCATCGGAGGGCACAAAATGTCGATGCGTAGCCTCTCCGAAATATACAAACTGCTGCCAAATCTCACCACCGTTAACTTCCAACAGAATATATCGAAGCCGAAAGTGTTCGACATCCTCTTGCTTGAACCCGGTCTCTTCTTCAATCTCCCGATAGCTGGCGCTCATGGGCGCGTTCAGTTCCCCTTGTTCCAGATGCCCGCCGATGCCACCCCAAAATTCAAAATCAAACAGTCTGCTGCCTGCCTTCTTCATCATCAGCATGTCTGAGCCATGACTCAAAAATGCTGTAGCCATCTGTCTAATCTCCATATGTTCCTCGCTTTCCAGACTGTGATTATAGGTATCTACTTGTCTAACCGTCTTCTAAAGCAGTTTCTTCAACTCACTTAGATGCTCAATCGTATGTAAAGGACCCGACGTAATGCTATCCTGCCACGGCTGGTTAACCTTCATCCAGATGGTGCTCATGCCTACGCTTGCTGCTCCTTCAATATCGTTCACCGGATGATCGCCAATGTAGATGCATTGCTCTGGGCTTAGACCGAAATGATCCAACGCCAGCCAAAATATGCGTGGATCAGGCTTTTTAACTCTGGCCTCTTCTGAAACAATAATATGGTCGTAATCCTCCCGGATACCGAGTTGATCGATTTTCCCATACTGAATATTGGTCTGCCCATTGGTAATTAACCCAGTTCGATATTTCCCCCGAAGATGCTGAACGACTTCTCGCGCCTGTTCCATCAGAACTGAACTTCTCACATACTCTCTGCCATAGAACTCCATAAGCTCCGCGTGCGGCGGATGCTCTGCCCAAGGCAGTTCATGCAACAACTCGTTGAACAACATACGTTTATCCTTATAACCATCTTCATCGAGCTCAATGATTCTTATGAGAATATCCCCCGTGGACTCAAGATGGGCAAAATAGGTTTTAATCAAACTCCGAGCGAAGCCGTCAAAGGTCATCGTTCTGTTCAGAATTGTATTGTCCAGATCAAAAATAACGGCTTTAATATGATCCATCACTCTTCCCCCCAGTTCAAGAATGTGAAACAGTCTTATTTTTTCTTTTTGTGATAGTGATAGCCCGTGCACAGCCCCTTTTGCTTGGATTTGGCTGAACAGTTATGCCCACCGTTTTTATCCAGTCTGCCTGGATGAGCATAAGCGGAAGAGGATACACCGACAAGTACGACGATAGACAGGATTACAATAACAAGCTTTTTCATAAGTCACCCTTCGATCTACACCCTATACTTTAGGGTTTAATACGTGCTATATCATTCTACATGAAAATCCACAATTGGGATATCCTTCATCTTTTTAGCCGATCCATTCTTATAAAATCTTAAATTGTTTCAATGCATGGGTGACTCCATCTTCACTTGCCCGCAGGGTGACATAATCGGCGCTTTGTTTAATCCGCTCTCCGCCATTTCCCATAGCAATTCCAATCCCCGCATATGTTAGCAGATCCACATCATTCTCCCCATCCCCAAAGGCCATCATCTCATCTCTGGTTATCTTCAGGTAGTCGAGAACTTTCCCTGCTGCTATAGATTTGCTGACTTCGCTCACTTCCAGCACATTCACTACATACGGATGGAATCTCACGAATCGTAATGAAGGAAATCTGGATTGAAATTTCTCCGTCTCTGCCTCATCCGCATATAAGCAGATGCAATATACATCCTGTTCCAGCGTACTGATTTTCTGTGGGGAATCCGCCAGTCCCAGCGTATCTCGCAATGCCTCAGCAACACGACCATCTGCTGTACACAACCCGTTCATCTCGAAGGACTCTGTAAAATATGAAATACTGTGCCCATGTAACTCAGCAAAACCACTGAATTCTCTAACCATCTGTGTAGAAAGTACAGACTTATGTATTACTTCATCGCCGGTTTTGATCAATGCTCCGTTAGCTGAAATGATCGTATTGATTCCCAGATTTCTGAATTCTTCGCATAAATTATAGGGCCTTCCTGTGACAAGTACGACTTGAATCCCTTTCCGAATCAATTCCTGGATCGACTCTGCTGTACTTGGTGATAAACTCCGATCTATTTCGCTCAGCAATGTACCGTCCACATCAAAGAACACGGCTTTAATCAAAATGTTCTTCCTCCTCTACTCCTGGTCGCTCATGGGTACGAAATGTTTCAGATCAGACTTCGTCTTGCCCTTCTTCTGTGCTTCTTCCGAAATGCGGTGAGTAAATTGCAGAACATCATTATGAGCAAAATAGATATATTCGACATCAGGCTCATCCTTGAATTTGACTATGGCAAGGGAGTGATCAAGATCGTCAGTGATATAATTTTTTTCCTTTTACTCACGTTGACCCCCTCCTTATTGATACAATTCCTCAATTAAAAAGAACAAGTACAGAATAACCTGATGCGGTCATCCTGCACTTGCTCTTGCGGTTAACGGGTCTGGACATCTTGGGTACGTCCCATATACCACAACTGAAATGATTCCGCCGTATCCAGGGGGATGTCGTGTGCCCGATGATGCAGAACAGGTTTGGCACGGTTTACCGTATGAATGGAAGCCACCCCGAACCAGCGTTGTAACACATTACGGGTGATCTGTACTTCGATGACTTTCTCACGTTTGGAGATGAAGAGTGTTGACGTGAGCGCGCCGGTACGAAGTTGAATGAAATTCTGATTCAGCATGTATCGGGTATGGAAAAAGTCCACCACTCTGCATGTTGCAATCCACACGAACAGAATCGCCGAAATCATCCACCAGGCATGCTTCTGTCCAAACACGAATGGTTTGAAATACCACAGTAAACCCGTGATCATGATCCATCCCCAACTTGGTTTGAGCAGGCGCAACCATAATGATATTCGTGGAAGTTTTTCCATCTCCTGCGTAACCCTATAGGATGGTAGAATCTCCTCAATCATGGTGTAGGCTTGCTTCACAGGCAAGAATGGATAGAGTGAGTTCACCTCTTGATCGGATTCTCCCAGACTACCTGCAGTAGTCAATTCTACTTCGGCTAATCCAAGCAGCCTTTTCATCGGAGACTGTGTAATTTTCACGGCTTGGACTCGCTCTTTCAGGATTGAAAATGACGTTTGCTCCATCATGCCCTTCGTGATATAGATCCGCTTGGCATCCGAGGTAATCTGGAAGTTTCCATATTTCACAAACGTTCTGACTATGCCCAGAGCAATAGATATGATCAATAAAACTACAATCATCAAACCGGCAATCCACCAGGAATCAAGCCAGGTTAATAACAAACTTTCCGTTACTTCTTCATCAGGGAAGAAGTCCTTCACCCAGGAATAGAGCGTACCCAGGACCGGAATCAGTACGAGAAAACTAAGTGACGTAAAGGATGCTTTCAATATGTCCTTGCGAGTGGAATGATAATGAACAACCCGTTCCTGTTTTTCTTTTACAGGTAGTGACATGACTTCATCCGTTACAATAGGTTCAGATTGCTCCTCTCCCTCTTCGATGGACTCATCTACCTCTAACGTAACATGTTCCTCTGCTGCTTCTGCTTCCTCAGCCAGATAACCCGCTACCTTTTTCTCCAGCTGTTCTGCTTCGGAAAGTGAAACAACGTGTAACTGAAAGGTAGCATCTTCTCCCTTAATTCCGGTCTCGAATCGGATCGACGTCACGCTGAACAAGCGATGAAACAGCGTCGTTTGACGATTCACATTCTGCACCTTGGTATAAGGTATCGTTCTTCGGGTACGGATGAACACACCACTGTAGATATGAAAGGCCGTATCGTCTGCTGTATAACGAGAGGTAAACCACTTCCAGATGATCGAAATCATACTGATGGAGATACCTACATAAAAGGCGATTCTTCCATAGAAGACCCATTGGGACTCTGAGCCCTGTCGAAAAACAAACAAAAACAGGACGATAGCGAACGAATTCTTCACCAGTTTCCACAAGCTCCACAGCATGGTTAATGGATGATGTCGTTTCATTTCGATCATTCATCCACCTCATTAATCCGCGCATAGGACGCAATCTGATGACGGAGTGCAAGCGCCACTTCCTCTGGCAAGGCCGGAATGTCATGCGATGAACCCATCGTGCCAACCGATACGGAATAGAGTCCATATTTTCGCATCAAAGGTCCCTGATTCGTTGTAACCGATTGCACTTTCGCCATAGGGATGATTTGATGTACCTTGGTTAGCGCCCCACGCTTCAGTTGCAGGAACTCCTCATTCACATCATAGTACCAATGCTTGTATACCCATGACGGCTGGATGAAAATATCCCACACCGCATAGAGCACAGATATGGCCGTAACGCCCCACAATATCCAACCAATCCATGTCTTCCATCCATAGATGGAGTCGAGTATTAACAGTACGGCAAGGATCAGAATGCCTATCATATTCCATATGATGGCGCTTATTCTCCACAGGTTTACCGCATGAGGGGAAAGCCGTTGCTCGGGTGTATTCCACTGGATAGACATATGTTCACTCCTTTTTTCCTTGGGATACATAAAAACACACATAATACACTGTACGAACAATCGTCCACGATCGATGCAGAAAGATAAAGAGATGACCCCTGTACAGTACAGATCGCCATCTCTATTGTTCATTTCATTTTACTATAAAATCCTGTACTTCACACAGCCATACCATATGGTCTGTTCCTTCTCCCCAATAGTTCTTCTTCACCACATAGGGTTCACCGAATTTACGTTGCCACTTCCTCTGTGCGATTCGATAGCCGCTATCCAGGCAGAATTGCTGGATTCCCAGCCGCTGCAGTTCAGTAACCAGGGCGAGAATGAGCGCCGAACCAATCCCCAGACCTTGAACCTCGGGCAAAACGTATAGGCTACCCAGCTCTCCGATATCGTTCAGCCGGCCATCTGTACATTCTCGAATCTCCTCACCACAAGGTCCATACGAGATTGTGCCCACAAGAACATCTCCCATTTTGGCGACGAGGAAAAATACACTTGCTTCCCTGTTGTGATCTGACAGCAATGCAGTGTGAATCAATGCTTTCTTATGTGTTATTTCACCCTGAATATCATCCAGAAGCGAGCCTATTCCCTCCTGATCAAATGCTGCGGGAATGGTTGTCTCGAACACCTGATACGCTCCATCTACATCTGTTCGCGTCAAAGGTTCAATAGTAATTTTGTCATCCACAGGTTCTTCTCCGTTCCATATACCTTCTTAATCTGTACGTCGCTGAATCAGTCTTCTTAGTTGATTCGAATCCTCAAGAGGAATGCTATACCCAGTGTGCGTGTCTTCCTGGTTTACTAACAGCCCTTGCATCTTGGGATCCATTCCTAATGAAAAATCATACCGTGTTATAGAGCTGTCCACATTTGTTATGCTCATCTTGTACTGTGTACCATAATCGAGAATGCCGGGCAAACGCTCAGCCTTATGTATGGCCTCCATCATGATCCGTATCTCATCAGATCGATCAAACTCAACATCTTGGCATGGTTCCAAGGTGAGGTTTGGATTACAGGTTAAGGTGATTAGCACAGGAAGCCCCTCTTCCGCATTCGGTTCATCCGGTTTGCTGCACCCTGCAATGAACGTGGAAATGACAAATACGAGCAACACTCCTACATATCTCACCATACTGCGTGCCTCCCTGACTTAGTATTAAATAGACTAGTAATGAGTAGAGAAGTAATAAATACAGTATCTAATGACTCAACTGCACTAACTATCTATAGTCATATCAAGTTACGTAACTCCGGGTCCCATGAAGACAACAAAGCGATCAGTCGTTCTACGGTCTCTTCCACAAATACTTGAACCCTCTCACCCGTAATGAACTCAGGAGTAATTCCCGGTTCTTCCCCATTAAGAAAAGAAAACGTGTGGTCCCGCCAGCGAATAATCTCATCAGCAGTTAAACGATCCGTCATGTCATAACCCGGTGAACTGTTGAGCACCTGCCATACCTCTTCGCTCCAACTTGAACCTTGATAAAGATTGAAATCGATCTGGTCCGTCTCCTGGTAATATAAACGCGCTAGTTCATCCTTCGATCTGCTATTGCCTGTATGTTGATCTACCTTGTTGACCCGTTCGACGAATTCAGGATGCACACTCCGGAACCAGTAATAGTCTGTCAGCACATGCATAAAGTATCCTCGCACAAACCACTTCCATCCTTCATCGAGGAGTTGTTGCATATACGATGAGTAGAGTTCCTGAAGTCGTCCAGCGTAATCTCCTTCGTCCTCCGGATTGAAGTGGGTATACTGCTTATCATCTCTGGTTGTACCTTCGCGCATATGTATGGAATCCGGGGCGATGTTCCCCAGATAGAATGAACCTCGATCAGCCTGCATTTGCAGCGAGTCTGCAATCAGATTAGCAATATTGAGATGAACCATGGGTAACGGCATAGAGTTGATCTCCTTTGATCGGGAAGTATTCTACTATACTTAGGAAAAGAAACGATATAACCTACTGGTGCAACGTACAGGTCACTGGAATAGTGAGACTCCGCTATGTTCCAGCTTTTTTCACCGTGTAATATGTGACTATCCCTGAATTCTCTCCAATTGCATCCAGTCAAACAATTGCTCCAGATCCGTATGGTACTCCGGCTGTTCCTTTGCGAGCAGACTAATATATTCCGACCCACACTCATAGAATACCAGACGATTGAACGGAGCTGTATCTCCAAAATGATTGCTTTCCTGTCCGAATTTTGCCCGAATTAGATTCTCAACATACCTTGCGTAACCTTCGTTCCACTCCAGCCAGCTCCAGTACTCGGCTTGTTCTTCATTTAATGAACGGAACAACGCCTTTCTAGCTGTTTGTATTTCCGTTAGGTCTTTACTCTTCAAAGCAGACAACAATGAGTTAATCCGCTCCACAACGATTTCATCTTCATACGGAAACTCATAATCCAGTTCCCATGTTACGCGCTTCAGTTGGTCCATTTTATGCTTAATCTGGAGACGGCTCACGATCCGCTCATCATATTTCTCATATACATAACAATGAACATATTCGTGGAACAGATAGACTTTCTGCTCCAGATCTTTGAACGCTGCGTCCGTTACGATCGCACACATTCGTCCGTTCATATGATGCACCGGCATTGCGGCAAGGCATTCATCTGGAATATATAAATCGTCCGGTACCGTCTTTACCCATTCATATTGCTGCGTTTTGGACGAATAATCATAGATATATAATAAAGCTTCATAGGCTACAACCACTGGATAATGTTCTGCAAACAAAGGATGTAGGCTAACCAAGTCCTTCTGAAGCTCGTTTAACTCGTTAATTTGCTCTAAAAAAGCATCCATGTCATGAACCTCTCTTTACTGGAATGATGCGTTAATCATACTAGATCAGGAAAGATAAAACACTGAGAGAAAAATGATAATTCTGTTCGAGTGTGAGATGGTGAACGTTAAAAACGCTCTCCCATCTAAACTTTTATGATTTGGTCAAGATTCCCTGATCCACGGATTTCTGAATAAGCTGCTGCGCATACTCCCACAATGTTTCGGAACCGTTCGCAATCTCACGGTTTCTGTTTAATACCTGATCACTTGTAATGTTATATTTCTGCCATGTATCTCCCTCATTCTGATGATTGTGGATAAGAGGCTGCAGCCGATCGAGAGATGAGGCAAATTGTGCTTCAGGAGTCTGCTTTGCTTCAAACTCTAACCATAATTGGAGTAGTTCTTCAGCCTGTTCCTTAGGCAACATACCAAACAGCCGATGAGCCGCTTTGAGTTCACGATCATATTTATCCGTATTCCCCACCGTATCGTAGGCAAAAGTATCTCCGGCATCAATTTCGACCAGATCATGAACGAGAAGCATCTTCATGACTTTAAGAATATCCACATCCTTGTTGGCGTGACTCTGTAAAACCAAAGCCATCATCGCCAGATGCCAGGAATGCTCCGCGTCATTTTCAAGTCTCTCACCATGCATAATTCTCGTCTTTCGTTCAATCGTTTTTAGTTTATCAATCTCAATGAGAAATTGAATCTGATCCTGTAATGATTCGCTCACAGCACATCCTCCTTCATATCCGAAATCAAATCGTATATTCATAGATTCTCGTCTCTTCATCATCAAACAGATATCCTTTACCGATATAGGCCCAGTTATTTTTTTCATAATAATCAGTCAAATCAGTACACAAATACAGCTTGTCATACCCTTTTGCTTTCACCTCATTCAATGCATGGGTCTGGAGTTGTCCACCCAGGTTCTGTCCCCGATATTCTGGATCAATATGAAGACACGCAAACCATGGAAAGAGATCCTGTCTGCTATTCAGATCGCTTCTTAATAATGCGTACCCACCGATAATTCGTTCTCCATCCAGCATCACATAAAATCTTGGCACATCACTCTCTGTCTCCACAGAACGCTCTATACAATCCCGATAGAAGTGGAAGCTTGATTCCGAGCCCCATTGTTTCCAGAAATACTGTACTGCCTCTTGCAGTACGTCCGGCTTCTGCCGAATATCAAAAATTTGCAAAATGTTAATCTCCCTTCGCGCTTTTTACTTTCGTATATGATCAGGTGTCCAATTCAACGTTCAGTTCACGCACAAAAACAGCTGTCCCCTTTATTCTGACATCCATATCCTCACCATCCCGAATCACACTCACTTGAACCTTTCCATCTCTTCCAATCTCATGTCCTTGCTCTACCACAAACTGTACCTCATCGATCTCCGGTTTCACATAAGTTAAATAATAAGCCCCCATCACACCCGAGGCTGTTCCAGTCACTGGATCTTCCGTCGTACCTGAGTAAGGTGAAGAGAAATGTCTGGCATGCATCATCGCATCGGAATCACGGGTTTCGAAACAAAAGGGATGTAGGGAAGCTTTGGGATTCTCAATTAAAATTCCTGGGAACAGGGAAGAATCCGGTTTCATTTTCATAAAAGAGTTCAGTTCACGAATCGGGATTAATAACGTCCAGGTTCCTGTACTTCCATAAACGATTGGAGTAGAAAGGTCTACATCATCCAGAGTGAGGTTTATGGCGTTCACCAGCTTCTCGATATCACCCTGGAATGGTATAAACTGCGGCTGATCCTGTTTCATTTCCATGTAAATGGTGTCGGCATTGCGCTCAAATCGTATAGGTAATATACCTACATTGGTTTCAATCGTGATTAACTCTTTGTCACCCAACATACCACGCGTCTTCAAACCATACAGTGATGCCATTGTGGCATGACCACACAGATTAATCTCATGACCCGGCGTAAAATAACGTAATCTGACGTCAGCTATTTCAGAGTTCAACACAAATACCGTCTCATTAAATCCAACCTTATAAGCGATCTGCTGCATCGCCGTCTCACTGAAATGATCAGCATCAAAAACCACTCCTGCAGGATTACCTTGGCCAGGAAGTGTGGAGAACGCATCATAATGATAGACCGTAATATTACTCATCAACAGACCCACTCTCTCTGTAATCTATGAGACGCACATTTCCATATAACTCTACGCTCTCACCATCAATTACAACACCGCCACCATCTTCGCACGCATAAACCGTTGTACGGTTAACGCGCGTATACTCTCTTAATGAATTCAGGGTATATTCCGAACCATCCCAATGCGGTGCAAACTCAAAGTCAACAAGCCCCAGTGCTTTCATATCTTTCAGATCTACATTGTTTTCATCAGCATCTTCCCCATATCCCGCTATATCTATGGTAGGTGTAGTCAGAATACTGCCTGCGCTGACCCCGATCAGAATGCCGCCACCTTCCACATAGGACCGCAGTAAACCGAGCACATTTCTCTTCTGTAATAAACTTAGAAAATAAAACGTATTTCCTCCGGATAGATGAATCGCATCACATTCGAAAATAGAGCCAAATGTATTCTCCTCATACTCCATATCGAGATCATAATAATGCATAGTATCGATACCTAATCGGTTGTAGTAACGTCTGGTGTGCTCAACATATTTCCGCTCCGGATCAGAACATGAAGGAATATAGCCGATGGAAGGCTGTCCACTGTTGAATAAGCTTCGTATTCTCTGATCCAATTTATCGTTAGATTCGAATACCAAATCACTTAGCAGAACCAACGTAGTCATCTGATTTCCTCCCCCACCTATTAGACTGGCTTAAACTCTCTATCCAAAATCGAGAAAAAATACTGGTCTGTCCACTGATTGTTCCACCATAGTTCTTCCCTGAAGACGGCTTCTCGTGACATACCCACATGCTGCATCAGTGCGGCTGAGCGAACGTTTTGTGAATTGCACATGCCAACGACCTTATGAGCTTGTAACTCTTGAAACGCAAATTGTAGCAAAAGTCGGGTAGCTTCACTCCCGTATCCTCTACCTGAACATTCCGAAAGTACTGCGAATCCAAGTTCCCAGCTTTTTCGGTAATCCACATAACTCCACATTTGAACGATACCGATGGGTGTGTCCTCCGGATCATTCAAGCGGCGTATAACGAAATCATAGGCATACGGTTTCTCATCTGTGACAGCAAAATGGTTGCGATATTTCTCACAGACCTTTTCCTCATCCGTTTCAACAGTTTCCTCAAAGCTCCATATATTTGTGTCACATTCAAGTTGACATATGAAGTCGAGGTCCTGCTCTGTGACTGTTGTTATTCTTACCTTCTCTCCCACGAATTCCATGTGAATTCATCCCCTTTGGATTATGCCATCTTTCCCATAGACTACTGCATCTGCCCATTAATATATCTTCTGTGACTTGCAGATGCTTCCTGAACCCACAAATCCAACTCCACTCTACTAATAAAAAAATTATCCTGAACCTTAATGAACGGAAACATTCTCCCATCAAAGAAACCTGACACCGTAAAGCTCCCTTGCTCAGCCTTAATAATACTCATCACCTGTTCTTCAGTCATACTCAGATATTCGGCAGTTTCTTGAATCGTCATTAATGCTTTATCAATAGGTACATCTTGCTCTGCTGCCTGAGTCAGTTCACTATTTCTCTCCTGAGTCGTTAGCAATATACAGCCAATAATAAACGAGATACCTAAAATGACACTGGCTAAGAGTATAGCGAACGGAATAGATTTCATTGTTTAGGAATCTCCCACTCTGTATTAGGCAAACCTCTACCAATGTTCCATTTGGCGAGCAAAGCCCTCTGTCTGTTCTCCAGATCAAGATAGGGTGCTGCAACACAGGATAGCGTGTCGAACATATGGATAAAATGAGGCCCTTCCTTGAAACGTCGAAGCCCACCGTATTCTTCATCATCCGCTGCCCATACAATCTTTTTAATCCCCGACATTAAAATGGTACAAGAGCACATGGGACAAGGCTCACAGGTAGTATAAAGCGTCAAGTCTTTCTTCTTCGTGAATCTCTTCTTCTCTACATCCAGCAAATGTTTTCCTGCCCGACGAATGGCATCCACCTCAGCATGTGCGGTGGGGTCGCAATCAGAGAAGACTCGGTTCCGGCCTTTACTCACGACATTCCCATCCATATCCACGATTATCGCACCAATCGGATACGTCCCTTCGATAAGTGATTGTTCTGCTTCTTCCAGAGCCAAAGTTAGATAGTCATAATCCGATAACTTCATTGAAAATCCCCCTAAGTGCAGTTATAGTCGCTTATAAAACTGATTACGTCACGACAAGGCTCAATATCCATAAACCGGGTTACATCGGGTTCAGCGAAATGTTCATATACAACCTGCCGATCCGCTAGGGTTAACTCTCTGAGGTACAATTGTACAGTCTCTACATTAGGAAAATGAGTCATGATGGGATCTCCTTTAATCATTAAAAGTTCCTGATTGTGTAATGCCCTGCTTCACCAAGAAAATCACTTTTGGTTAACCCTTTTTCTCCGAGTAAAATCCTGTAGTTCGATATCGTACCGTCATGTGAAATGATAAAGGTATTGCCACTCTGTTTCCTGCACCATTCAAGAAGCTGTTCAGCTAATATCTTGAATCGACGTGCATCCATCTGATTAATACTTTCTTCCCAACAATCCAATCCCAATTCAACCATTCTTATGTCAGTATACTGATTGCTGAGTTCTTCCTTCGTATAGATCTGATCGCAGACGAAAGGAACAAACTCCGAATTCTGAGGAAACATTCTTGGGCCAACCAGCGGGCTGAAGAACGCAAGATTTTTATTAGGGATTAGAAGGAGTGCTGTTTCAATCGTACGTTTCGTTGGACTAATCAAAATGACGTCTTCAGGCGCAAAAACCACTTGTTTACGTAACGCTATAACCTGACTTTTCCCCAACTCAGTTAGGCCGGGGTGCAGGCAATTTAATTGGTAAGGGTAATCCATCAAGTGTTCACCATGACCATGACGAATAAATGTAATGTCCATAAGCCCTCTATTCCTCAATATAATATTGGATGAACTTCACATCATGAAGGTTAGTCAATACCTGCCACACGAAAGTTGAATTTGTTGTTTTGCTGCTCATACGATATATTTTTGTTTTCTGAATTACTCATCTCGCTGACCATCCATCGGACAATCCATCCATGAATCCCATGATGAATGACGGAATGATGAGTACGAGTAATAAAATTAAACTGGCTATGCCCCATCTAACCAATGATTTACGTTTGGTTTTTGCACCGATAACTAACAATAGAGCCGTTACAACAATGAATACTATTTCAAAAAACGCCATGAAAATAAACCTCCGTTATGTATTATGATGAGCAATTTTCATATATGTTCTGACCTGTTCTGCAAACTGAACTGCTTCCGTCTCAGTTTCAAAAGATCGTTTTGGAATCACATGCGCACTTGCCTTATTAATGAAAATAAAGAAATAGTCTTTTGTCTCATTGAAGCTCTCCAGACCTTTCCACTGCGTTGCACCTGAAGTCATATCATTGCTCCAGCGAATCTCCTGCTCTGAGATTTCAAGTTGATGATCACCCAGTATCCCCTTGCTCTCACGTGCCAATTTCTTAATTTTCTTTTTGGTTCTTATGTACGTCATAACATTGGCAAATGTACTGCAGAGCAGCGCAGCAATAATGGCTTGTACCCAGGAAAAATCTAATTGTCTAAATATTATGGCAATAGCCACAGGCAGCACACATACAGCGATCAGCACGCCTTTCCCATACAGTTTAAACATCGCAAATTTGTTCATTTGCCAGTAATCTTCTTCTGTCAGATGAATACGCATCATGTTACTAATTCCCTCCACTTGTATAATCTATCAATTCACTCATAAATCTTGCCCATATCTATGATCTGAGCACATCTCTTCCATGGGTTATCCCGCTTCTCGTAATGGAGTAATCCATCTACCGACTCTTGCCCCCACTCGGCTGCCGCTTCCAAAAATGAGTCTAAGCTCAAATAACGTTTTTTTCATGTTGTTTTATTCACCAGCTCTCGATGATCCTAGCACCGTACGATTATTACAGAATCTTTTCTAGTTTGCGCCTACAAACCTCTAGGTCATAATCCGAATTATCCAGCCATACCTTATCCATCTGAATTAAGCCATAGATCTCGGACTCCAGCTTCTTTCTTTCCTGCAAAACCTGTACCGTACCCTTAACACCCTGATAACCCTGTGCCTGCCCCAAACCCTGGTTCGTATAATAATTAATGAATCCCTCTGACCATTCTTTTGGTCTTTCACTGACCGCCTTATCAAAGGTATAGGATATATCTTTCTGGTCGATATAGATGAGAAGCGGATTCAGAGCATGAATGATACGCCCAAGTCCCAATACATACTGCACGTTCTGCTCTTTGGATTGATTGCATTTTACAAGACCCATGGTTAGTGGATTCTGGATAAAACAACACTCAAATATCGTGATGCAGTCATCATTCGTGCTTAACACGTTTTGGGTGAAATCTCGCCACTTCTCGGTGATCAGCTTAACATTTTGCTCAAAAGGAATTTCGTAAATATCTCGGCTGAAAATATCCTGTACAATGTGATCGGGAAGCTCTATTCCCAATTGTTCTTTCATCTTACGGTATGGGATCAGAAAACCTTGATCATAGGCAATCGCATTACTTTCGAGAACTTCTCTGTAATCTTCATGCTTGCTCAATAAAGCCTCGAAGTCTCCAGCATGATAAAAAGCAACGCCTTCGTAATCAGCAGGGTGATCCAGGTTCCCTTCTTGGAATAGTTGTGCCTCCTTGCCTTGTCCTATCAGGATTTCGGATACCATTTTGGCAACCGTTGACTTGCCTGAACCCGGTAATCCTTCAATCAGTATTAATTGCCTAGCCATCATTACATCACCCTTTATTTTGTGTGAAGATATGGATCTTCCATGTGTCAGACACTATGTTATTAATCAATATCTGCAATAACCCATTGCGCAGAATCGCCATCTTCTTTCTTTTTCCAAAACACCATCGTAATGCTATACTCTTCGTCGTTCTCTTTTAACTCGTTAACCATCACCACTGCCTGATAGAGCTTCCTTTGCTCCTGTATGGTTATGTCGCTCATAGAAGTAACCTTGAGAACTTTGTATCTTCCCATACCTGATATAGGAGCTTGAGGATCAACAAGACTCATATATCGCTTTTCATCCCTTTCGTATAAATAACGCATACGGGCATTCATAAGTTTGACGATCTCCAATTTGTCACCGGTATAGTTTGTTTCATCGAGATACTCTGGTGGGATGTCTTCCTTCTCTTGGGATGTCGATATTTCTTCATCTTGTTGTGTCTCTTTTTCTGTGACACTTTGAGCCGAGTAATTCTATTGATTGCTGTGCATCTTCAGTGTTTCCCTTGTTCTGACAGGCCACCAGAAGTACAAACAATAATGAAACTACGGTTAACTTTTTCATAATCAGCCCTCCATTTAATCATGGATAACACTCCCCTGGTAAAGACCTTAATGCCTTATATTTAGAACGAAGACTTCCTATGTATGTAAAATTTTCTCTCAAGGTACATCATAACCCATAATGTGGAATTTGCGAATAATCGAAGTAAACCATCTCTGTTTCTATCGCTTTTCACGCAAAAAACACGCTTCTCTGCACGAGTTACATCATGCAAAGAGCGTGGTTATCAGCAGGACTTTTTGGTTGAGAGTATGTTCATATATCAAACACTATAATATCGCTTATAATCCGAGACCCATTCCGTTTTGGAGAAATCAACAAAATCATACGGCTCGCACTGTTGAAGGTAAAGCAACTCCTTGTGCGCCTGTTCCCCGTCCATATTTTCCAGGTAAAACAATGTCTCCTCATACCCTGCACCACATAATAATTGCACATCAATATAACTGCTCGTATCCTGATTCTTTTGTTTGGCCTGCCAGATCAGTTCAGTGTCCTCTACATTTCCGATACAGAACAACATGATGCACAACAGTTTCAGAACTTCGTTATCCGCTGAGTTTCGGTTCTCCATCTCTTGGTGAAGCAGCTGTCGGATGGCCTCCCAGTATACCTCGTCAGGTTCCACCCCGTACAGCTCCAGCAGTTCTTCCTCGTTCATACGTATACACCTTGCCTACTTCAGAATGTTGTTTAACTCTTCCGCTTTTTTCCTGCTATCCATTCTAGCATAAAAATAAAAAGCGATGACGTGCAGCACGATAGATAACAACCACATGCCGGGGAACCAGGGAGCGATGAACTGGAACATGTCTACCGAGAATAACCATACCATCGCCATACCTCCTGCAATATTGAATGTGGAAGAAATGACGATATTCCATACCGGTTTTAACGTAAAATAGTTCCACAGCATGTTATACATCATTCCAAACAACACAGCTGCTATGAAAGCAATACCCGCTATATTCCATAAATAGGACATCTGAATGGGCAGATCACCAAAGAATATTGTTGCCAAAAGCGTGATCCATAGCGTCATTATAGTAAATACTTGAAAAAAAGAATGTCTAAGTTGAGTCATCATGATAATTTCCCCCTAAAGTTTTTAATATAAAATCGACTGACAAAGTAACTGGAGCTATCGCTCAGATCTACCTTAATCCGAGCATGGTCTGTTGCAGAGAATGCGGTGATGTACCGCGTATTGATGATCGTTTGATTATTGATTTTCACAAAATGAACGTCATCCAGATCCTCTTCTACAAATTTTAAACGTTTGTTGAGCAAGTATCTCTCGCCTGTAATTACACGTACACAACACATTCGATCCTCTGACTCAATGGCGACCACTGAGCTCAGTTGGATCTGTATATTGCGATTATTCTTGGCATGAATGACCGTTAGTTGGGTTTCCGACTGGCCGATCGCTTTCTGAATCCGATCCCACTTCGACTTCTCCGCAGGATGAGTTATGACCTTAGCCACCCTTTTATCAATTGCTGTGTCCTCTTCAAAAATGACTTTCATGTGCTGCCCCTCCTCTCACAACTCATATTACAAGCATAGTTATGACAATCCCACTGTATTGCGTTTTGTTGCATGATTTTGCAGGTTTGTTGCATCGGCATTACGTAGACAATAAAAAAACCACTCCATAGGAGCAGTTCTTTTATGTACTCATCCAGAGTATTCGAGGCATGAGCTATTCTTTTTTATCAAGGGCTGCCTTAACCTACTCAACCTCCAGATACATCTCCTGATTTTGCAGGATCATCTTGTTCATGTGTGTTATAGCTGCTTGTGCCACAGTCTGATAGGTAGCATACAATGCCTCTGTTCTCTGGAGCAGGATTGGGTCCTTCTCCAGATCCGTTGCTAGCACCTCACGCCACTCTTCACCCATTTTATTTTTGTCCGTAATGAGACTTTCAATCTGGTCCAATACAGTCACCAGCTTATCTATACAAAAAAAGTGTATTCCTTTTTTAATGCCATGCCAACTCTTGATCTCAATGATGTTATATGCCGAAAACCAATAAAACTCTGCCAGACTCTTCGTGTGATTGTGATAGGAATAGAACAGAAATAAAGCTTGTTGCCCTTCATGTAACTTTCGGTATATCTCTGTTTTGGCTGCCATATCTCTGCCCCGTACCGAAACAAGCATCGGTTCAATACACAGCCAGCTAAGTTGCTTTGAATATATATCTTCTGGTCGAAGTTTAACCTTCATAACATGCTCCTTTCTTTTCACCACTTTAAGGATTCTCTGGTGCTTCCACTGCCGGGTCATTCTCTCCGCCCATTCTGCGTCTGGATGTCTCCATCCCGCCTGTCGAAGGCACATGTTCAGACGCTTTAGCTAATCCGAATTTTGGCATGTTGGCGTATATGGTCTCGAAGGAACCTGACTGAGCTTTGTATGTTTCATGATAGATCCCTACAGTTCCATCGGAACCAATGGATCGGTTGAATTTTTTCCAAGCTTCCAAGTGTAATCCGCCCCGTGCGTATTTCTCCAATTCATCGTAAGAACGCCAGTATTGTAGTAGCGTCACCCCACGCCAGCTAATAAAATACTCTGTACTCAGAAATCCGGTCTCCGGATTCATATAGAGTTCTTTAATCATCGGACCCATGGACTTTAAGACAGGCAGCCATTTATGGATAGCCCACAGACGATTGATCCTCATTCCAATGATAAAAACAACAAATTCTCCATCAATCTGAGCTGAGTATCTTCCCTTATATATGTTCGGCACGTCACCCCTCCTTCTCGTCAAAAACATTCGATTTCATCGGATCTGGACGACCCTTCCTATCCGCTCATAGGCATCCATGGGGAAATCAAAACTCCACCGTTTGTGATATTCCTCCGGTACCATTTCCTTCATTTTGCTTAGTTCTCTGTAGAACAGCTTGGTCAACTTGACCAAAGTTAACTCCTCGGACATAAGTAAATGGCCCTCTGTGACGGCTTCCATGCTAAAGTTATCACTCATCTCATACACCATGAATTGAACGATTACCTGCGAACGTTTCTTGATCCGGAATCGATATTCTCCAGGTTCGGTCTGGATGGTCATGGTTACCTCCGTGGCTCCATTGCCGTCCTCCTCTATGCGATTCTATGATGTAAGATTAACTGGAGACCATGGATGCCAATCTTTCGTACGCCCCTGTCAAGAAAACCCACTTTCATATATAACTGTTGTGCCGCAATATTCCCTTCATTTACAGCTAAAATAATCTCATTGATCTCCGGATGGAGCTGGAGAACAAATTCAGGCAATGCCTTCATTGCTGCCTTCGCATACCCGTTTCCTTGGTGTTCCATCGATATGGATAGTGCGCGTATCAGTATGGTATGAGACGCATCTTTATCTTCAACGTATTCAGAATTTTTATGTAATATAAAGAATCCAACAGGTTTCTCTTCATGAAGGATAACCATCGGATCTTTGTCCGGATTTTGAATCGCTTCCTCAATCACATCCGCAGGCATTGCAGTAAACTGAAGCTGATCTCCTTTTAGAGCGAAATCATCCAAATCTTGGTCATATTGCTCATGATAAAGAGCCAAACGAATTGAGTTTTCCATTTCCGAACACCGCTCCTTTCAATATAGTTATCTTCTAATAAGTCAGGTAATAAAAGTGCCGCACTCTTGGGACAATTCTTCATCAGATCAGATAGTTCTATTATTGTTTTCTGCACCATGCTATTTCCTTTCACGTAAATCTTTATACACATTCCATTTTGTATACAATTGTTTTAGCGCTAACTCTGTTGTATGTATGAACTCTTGCATAGCTTCCATGGATAAAATATTTAAGTCACCCAAGGGTTCGTTGTCAGGGTTAGCTAAAAACTCAAGTTTCTCTCCCCTGTACTGATACACCTCAGATTCCAGCAATCCGCCTAAATCAAATGCTCTTCCCGCTTTCAGCTCAGTTAACCATTCATGGGCACTAGTCCATTTTCGTAAAATCATAAATTCAAGCTTTGTGACATCCTGTGTATACACACTTCTTCCGTTGGGGTGGACTTCATATGCAGGATAAATATCGAATGTCCACACCCGATCCGTATAGATATGGGCGATGTAACCACACAGATATTGCAGGAATTTGGGATCACTATAAGCTAACTTCTTGTTGAACTCAAAAAATTCTTTAAGTTCTTCGTCTGTTGCGAATCTTCCTGCCTCTGGCATGAGGTGGGTTTTTGCCTTTTCGGTACGAAGATTAGTTCTTACATGGATAGAATCAGGAGCGAGGCTTCCCAATAACAATTCAGGGGATGGATCTGATCTCAATTCCGATGCAATTGCAAAATGAACCATAGGCCAAGGCATTTAAAAACTCCTTTCTTTATTGAAATATGAAATGCGGGTGAGCACTAAGCTTTTAAAACTTATATCCCAAAATGCACAATGCATTTTCCATTTACCTCAGCATACTTTGCCATGTTCGCAAGCTTATGTAATTCGTTGATTAATTCAACTTTGTTGTACACAAGTTTCTCGTAACAGCCCTTCTGTTCTTCTCCATCAAAACAGTAACTCCCTGTTAGAACAATCGGATCCGCCGCATGGCTGAATAGATCAATCCAGGCCCGAATCAGTTGATGAAACTTCAATAAAGCATCCCGCTCTTCAATAACGGTTATTCCATAGTTGTTCAGTCCACTACATCTCATACAGGTGGATGGATTCCATGTATCCAACCAACAAAGAGAATCATAGATGTACGCAATGAACTCGTCTTCCAAGGTCGCATGATTTTCTGTGGTTAATCCACTTCCATGTAGTCTCCCTTGTGAATCCCATGAGTAGGAGGTATGAATATTCCCGTCTACTTGCGATTTGTTTTCGATAACAAAATGATGATTCGGCAATACCCGCACCTCCGTTACACTTACCCATTCTTCAATATCTATTCAATCCTCTTAATTCATCATAACCCATGTATTGGTAAATGGAAATTGAAAAAGATCCTATCCACCTCCTAATTTAGGAGAAGCAAAATAGGACCTTGATAAAAACTTCCTTACATTCATAAAATCCTTCGTCTACTCAGAAATGCTGTTTCTTCTTCTCGGTACCTCTCCATTAACTCATTGGTCACATGATCATGCCTCAGTATTATCCAATACAAATATTATTTCTCTCTTCCACGCACAAAAGTCTGAGACAAAATCCGGTGGCTGCCAGCGATGTTGTCAATCTCAATGCTATATTCAGACTCGGTATATTCAATCTGATGCTGCTCATAATATTTTTTCCAGAACGAGACCGCTGCTGCATTGTTAGCAAGCTGTTCTACTTTGAATGTACCCTGAAATTGAGCAAACACCAAGTCAATCGCTTGTGCTGCAAGGCCCATTCCACGATATTTTTTGACCAGGAACAACTCCTGAACCGTATAATCCACATCTTCTGGCACATATGGGGGTGAGCACACCAGTACGAATCCAATAACTTTCCCATCATATTGAATCAAAAATGGATGTAATTCATCGCGTTCCAGATAGAGATACGTGTTCGTTGGATCATATTTCCCCTCTTCAAGTAGATCCTCGCCAGAAAATTCAGACAGATCATATAAATACAAGTTGTACAGGTTGAGAAACAATTCCTTTTGTTGTGCCAAAATACTCTTAATTTGTACATTCATCTCCATTGCACATCTCCCTTAAGTTAATGAGTTGGTTAGTGATCCATACATGACTTTGCCGATATCCACAGCGAGCTTGCTGTGCCCTGTTCTCAATATATCCTTTCAACCACAGCAGATATAGGCAAAGTTTGATTAAAATCGTGAAGTAACCTTAACTGTCGTAGTGAGATGTACATTTGTGCAATAAAAATAGACCCTTTACAGGGTCCTGTCGGTGCTCTTGTCTTTATTTTTCACTAAGTATCCACTGGCAAGTGCTGCCGGAGCAATAAAAGGTAAGAACGTCAACCAATTCATCAAAAGGAGTATCGGAAAGAAAATAAATATGACACTAATATACATCATGACTGGAGACTTTTTCTTCAATCCCTGAACACCGAAGACAACGCCTGCCAATGAGATCACAAGGACAAAAGCAATGTGAAACACGTTCATAACCATCACCTCCATTTGGATATAGCCGACACTTATTGAATTAGATAATCAACCACAGGATATGAGATCACATTGCGATCTCTGTACGTTGAAATCACCGCTTCGTGATGTGTGCTAAGAATTCCATTTTGCAACATCACCGGACGGAATCCTCGCTCCATTGCTCCGTTGTATGTGAATAGAACACATTCCTCTGCGGCAAAACCGGCGATGATCACCAATTCAATTCCATGACTCTTCAACACCTGCTCCAGATCAGTCTGCCAGAAGGCATTGGAAGCTTCCTTGGTAACCGTGAGATCCTTCTCATTCACATCCACCTCAGGAATGATGCGATACTCATCTGGCGCTGCCCCCTCCATGCCCTCCACATCCTGCACGTGAACGACCACATGATCATTCGATCGCAGCACGTTAGCCACATGGTTAATGTACTCGCAGACATGGTCTATCGAAGTCTGGTCCATCTTTTTCCGCACAATACTTTCTTGCATATCAACAATAAGCAAACCTACTTTCATCCAATCTCTCCTCATACAAAATGTAGTTTTAATCTTGGTATCACAATATCAATTTAATCTTTAAATAATTCATTCAGCATCCGGTCACGGTTCTCCAGAAAGCTGCGGGTAATCTGATAGTGATCGGTATCCTCATAGGCTACCTCTTGAATCTGGCTATCGTCGAAACTTAAAATCTCTGCCCCCGGATACCCCAGTAAAATGGGTGAGTGCGTCGCAATAATGAATTGCGAAGTGCCTGACAGATCATGAAGGATACGCAATAAGGAAAGCTGCCTAGCTGGAGATAAAGCGGCTTCGGGCTCGTCGAGCAGATAGATGCCTTTGGAACTGAACCGATTGACAAACAGACTGAGAAAAGACTCCCCATGCGATTGTTCATGTAATGAACGCCCGCCATAATATTGAAGCGACGCCGGCATCTCATCCACATGTGATGCGAATTGATAGAACGATTCAGAGCGCATGAAGAAACCATTCGTTATTTTGGGCAACCAGGCTAGCCTGAGATAATTCCCGAGCGAGGATTCCGAAGCATGTGTCTCATAGGTATTATTCCTGCCGCCCCCTGCGGTATTGAATCCACATTGATGAGCGATGCCTTCCAACAGCGTAGATTTCCCTGAACCATTTTCACCTACAAAAAATGTAACGTTATTCCTGAGTTCCAACCGTTCCAAGGACCGTATTGCGGGGATGTCAAAAGGATATTGGTCCCGATTCTCAATCTTGGCCGACATGAGTTCCACACTTCGAAGATACATAGGCATACTCCTATTCATGTTAGATTTTGCTCCATCTACGGCAGGTACCTTTTCGTTTACACATTCCCTATATTTTAAACGACGAACAAATGGATGACAAAATTATGGTTGACGGTGGCAGATCAGCTTTTATATTATGTAGGAAGAACGTTCTGATAAAAACATAAAATGAATTGGCGTGTTACCACCCCAGAGGGCATGAGCCAAGAAGCGAACATGAGACTATACTCGCTTCTTGGCTCTTTTTGCGTTCCGGAGGCATGAAAGCGTTAACTTTAGAAACGAGGAGGCGGTGAACCGTGAGTAAAGGAATGATTCTGCAGGTGGAGCGGGTCGTCGGCAGTAATATTGTTCTGGCCCGCTCGCACCAGAATACCAAGGAGTACGTACTGATTGGCAAAGGGTTGGGATTTGCGTTCAAGGTGGAAAGTACCGTTCAGGCCGATGATCCGCGGATTGAAAAAAGATTCCGGTTGGAAGACCGGGAGGAGTGGGGGCAGGCGCAGGAGCTGATGAGGGACTTGGACCCCAATGTCATCGACATCTCTGACCGAATTATCCGTCGCATCGCTGATCAGTTTCCCGGCAAGCTGAATGACAAGATCTACCTTGCTCTTCCGAGTCATATTCAGTTCACCTTATATCGTATCCGCAACGGGATGGAGATTCTGAATCCTTTTCTTACGGAGACAAAGCTCAGTTTTCCGAAAGAATTCGAAATCGCCTCGGAAGCGGCGGCCATGATCGGAGAGGCCTTTGGCGTAGAGGTACCCGAGGATGAGGCCGGGTTCCTGACATACCATGTGTACTCCTCCGTAAATCACGTCCCTGTCGGACAGTTGGTTAAGGTATCCAATGTGATCAGCAAGCTTCAGTCGATTATTGAAGAGGAGGGTGGCGTTCGCTTTGATCAGGGCAGCCTTAGCCAGGCAAGACTCATGATACACCTGCGCTTCTCCATGGAACGCCTGTATCAGCAGCCGATGACGGCCCCCACCTTCGCACAATATGTGAAAAATGAATATACGTCCGAATACCAGTTGGCCAGAAAACTGAGCGCTGTAATGGCCGAGGATTTGGGTACAGAAGTGCCCGAGGAAGAAACGGCTTTTCTCGCCATGCATTTATACCGGCTTTTTCAAACCCATGCCAAAACCAACAACAGAAAGGACAACACACAATGATCTGGAAATGGAAAAACAACAAATCTGCCAAAACATCTGAAACAATATCCGTCGCCTCCCCGCTCACCGGAACCTGCGTCAGTTTGGAAGAAGTGCCTGACGAAGCGTTCGCGCAAGGACTTATGGGACCGGGAGTCGCAATGATTCCCCAGGAGGGCAGGCTGGTCGCCCCTATCGACGGCACTGTGGTGCACCTGATCAAATCGCACCATGCCGTAATGATTGAGCATGCTTCCGGGCTGCAGCTGCTGCTGCATATCGGTATGAATACTGTCAGCCTGAAAGGACAAGGCTTCACACCCCAAGTGCAGACCGGGGATCAGGTCACTATCGGTCAGACCCTGATTGAATTTAACCTGAATGCGATCGCTTCGGCCGGTTATCCGGTCATCACCCCTGTCATCGTTGCGAATGCGGCTGAACAGCCGTGGGAGTCGCACCCGGAGTATGGCAGCGTAGAAGCAGGCATGGGAACTATCATGAAAGTCAGCTTATCCAAATAACCTAAATCAAAAAAGAAAGGAAGAACAATATGCTGAAAGCACTGCAAAAGCTGGGAAGATCCCTGATGCTTCCTGTAGCAACCCTGCCTGCGGCAGGTATTCTTCAAGGCCTCGGTCTTCTTAATTATGAAAAGGACATTCCGCTCGGTCCCGTGATCGGGGGATTTCTTAATCAGTATGTAGTTCCATTCCTGAATGAGGGAGCGGGGGCGATCTTCGGCAACCTTGCGCTCATCTTCGCCATTGGGGTGGCAATCGGACTGGCGGGGGATGCGGTCGCCGCTCTTTCCGCCCTGATCGCTTATATGGTGCTGACGCGGATTCTGGGAGCCGTTCCAGGTGTATTCGGCTATATTCCTGACGATGTCAAGCTGGATATGGGCGTATTGGGCGGGATATTTGCCGGACTGCTTGCAGCCTATATGTATAAAAAATATCATAATATTAAGCTTCCTGATTGGCTCGGCTTCTTCTCCGGCAAACGCTTTGTGCCGATGGTCACCGCCGGCTCCATGCTGGTGTTGGCCATCCTGTTCGGCATGGTCTGGAGCCCGATTCAAGATGCCATCGGCGCTTTCGGCGCCTGGATTGTAGGTTTTGGAGGCGTTGGCTCCATGGTGTTTATGATCGCCAACCGCCTACTCATCCCGCTCGGTCTGCATCATGTCCTCAACTCCATCGCCTGGTTCCAGATTGGAGATTATACCAATGCAGCCGGGGAAGTCGTGCACGGCGACCTGACCCGCTTCTTCAACGGAGACCCTACGGCAGGCATGTTCATGTCTGGCTTCTTCCCGATTATGATGTTCGCTCTTCCGGCGGCGGCGCTAGCCTTGATTCATACAGCCCGGCCTGAAAAGCGCAAAATGGTCGCTTCGATCTTTATCGGCGCAGCGGTGGCTTCGCTCTTAACGGGTATTACCGAGCCGCTCGAGTTCTCCTTCATGTTCGCGGCTCCTCTGCTGTATGTGGTGCATGCTATTCTTACCGGTGCAGCGGCCCTGATCATGTACCTGCTGAATGTTAAGCTGGGCTTCGCCTTCTCTGCAGGTCTGATCGATTACCTCGTGAACATGAAGCTGTCGACCAATCCGCTGCTCATGATCCCGGTCGGACTCGCATTTGCGGTCGTCTATTATTTCCTGTTCCGGTTCATGATTGTCAAGTTCAACCTGAAAACGCCGGGGCGCGAGGATGACGCTAATGATGCCAATGCCCCCAATGATACTTCCGCCGTGGCAGCGTCCGCCGACACCAAGGCTGGCAAAGTGCTCGCCGAGATCGGGGGAACAGATAATATCGAGAGCATCGACGCCTGCATCACTCGCCTCCGGCTAGTTGTTAGGGACGACAAAGCCGTCAACGATCAGGCGCTCAAACAGCTTGGCGCTTCCGGCGTCATGAGGCTCGGTGGTGGAGCTGTGCAGGTCATCTTCGGCACCCAGTCCGAAATCCTGAAGGATGAGATTAAGAAGCTGATGTAACGCTCGTCCTCCTGTGAGTTTAACGGCCGAGAACAAGGGTATTCCCCCCCCCTGTTCTCGGCCTTTTTTGTTAACCAAGAAGCGCAGGATATTCTTTTGAAACGGTTTTGATTGAAAAAAGAGAGCAAGCCTTAGGCCTACTCTCTCTTCAGGGTTAATAGACAAATCTGCGCTGTGCCCAATAGCTGAATACAAAGATGGACACCTCAGTTAACAGCTTGGCTGCGAGCAGCGGGATAATCAGTTTTTCATTATAAAAATACAGTAAACCGTAGTTTAATAGCAGCACCAGTAGGACGAGTGAGAAGTATTTGGGCAAAGACTGCCGAACCTTAGAGGTTCGTCCAGCGGAGAATACGTACTTCCGATTAATCGTATAGTTGAAGATGGAGCTGCACAGCCTTGCTGCGACAACCGACAGAAACAGATTATGCGTGAAATACTGGATGACGAATAGTAGTCCAAAATCAATCAGAGCGGACAGCACCGAAGATGTGCTGAACATCAGGATTGGCATATAGATCCGGAACGAATCAACCAACGGGCGGAAATGGGAGGACTCATTGTGATTCAGATACACCGTATCAATAAACTCCTCCGTAATCTCATACCCTTCCTTGTGTGCCGTTAACAGCATGTTCATCTCGTATTCAAACCGATCCCCAGGAATCTGACTCAGCCAATCCAGCATGGAGTAAGGAAAACCGCGAAGACCCGTCTGTGTGTCATATACTTTGGTACCCGTCGTGAGGGAAAAAACTGCCCGTGTGACTGTGTTGCCAAAACGACTACGTGCTGGAATCTCACCACTGAATCGACGGCTGCCGAGTACTATTCCTGGTGTCGTTTGTGCGAGCAATACTTCGAAGATACGCTTAATATCATGTGGCAGATGCTGTCCGTCACTATCTGCGCACACCACACCGCCCTGAGGTCCGTACTCCTTAATATATTGAAAACCCGTCTTCAACGCCCTTCCCTTACCCAGATTGACGGGATGTGTCAGGACCGTACAGCCATACGCTTCTGTCGTTTCAAAAATCCCACGGTACCCCGGGCCACTGCCATCATCCACAATCACAATGGGTCCAAGTTTAAATGTTTGCAGTTGCAGAACGAGATTCAGTAAACGTACATCGGGTTCATATGATGGAATTAATATCGTCATGATCCTTGTCCCTCCGTCAGATATAGAATGTCACTTACGCCACGTTCCTGGTTACGCCCCAGCGGGTTATTTACGACTCTGCCCATAAAATACATCGTGGATGAACCGCCACCATCCAGATTGTAGGCTTCGGTTGCTCCGAGACCTTTCATGACATCGGCCAGTTCTGCCAAGGTCATGCCACGGCTGTTGTCCTGCCGTCCGTCCACCACCACGAAAACGTAATGATTCGGAGCAATCATGCCAATCGCAGTTCTTGGATTCGCATCCTGGATGGAGCGGTTGCCGAAGTTGTTATCGATTTTCACACTGCTAAAATCACTGACAATCTCGCCATCCTGGATCAGAATCGGTCCAAAGGATAACGTATTGGTTGCACCTTCGGCCAGCAGTTCCGAGGAAGAAATCTCGTTCTCGTTATATGTTTTCATCGTTCCGTCGTTGAACAGGGCAAGTGCATCCCGCGTTGGGCTGTCCCGGTACAAGGTTCCATTTCGGATAATGACACCATCTTCACGAAATCCATAATAGTCACCATTAATGGCAAAGATCGCATTGTTGGCGGCGGCAATCTCTGACGTATTTTCGGTAATGTTCGTTCCAAAGCTGTTGTCCGCCAGCGCGGTTCGCAGACTGCTTGCATCCGTTAGCTGAACATCGGCGACATAATACGTAATCTGATCCGAGCCGGAACCGGTCTGTACCTTTTCAATATTGACCTTCATATCATCACTCGAATAATTCCAATCATCTGACGTTGCATTCAGTTCAGTCGTGGTGGTCGATGTGCTGTTGGAATCATTGGTGTTGTCCGTTGCTGCCGTTGCTGCCGTTGCCGTGTTCTCATCCGCTACAACCACCTGCACATGCCGGATCAGATAACGGTCAGCCAGGCTGTACAGGATTCCACCTATCGCGAGCACGCTGACAAGTGTGATGATGAGCCATCTGCGCTTTCTTGGGGAAATGGGTCTTTTATGTGGGTTTTTCCGGGTTGGTTTCTCATCAATCTTCATCATGTGAAGCTCACCTCTTCATCTATGTTCTTAAGGCCATATTAGGCCGGGTAGCTTAAATGAATCTGAAACCATATTAATTGAACTAAAGAATATTCACACTGACACTACGATGACAGAACAACCTTCCAATCGCTGTTACCCCCAGATTTTTTTGATTCCCTTTTCTAAAGGGGAAAATCCGGGGATAAAGGCGAAGCCTATGCTTCCGAAGTTAGCTTTCTTGCAGAAAGCTTTTAGCTTCGCTTTTTCAGGTTTTTTCTGTCCTCTCCGTTATTGTGTAAATGAATAGTTCAATCAAAAAAGGCCATCCGTTTTCCCCATCGGGGAAATCAGATCACCTTGATTTCAATCTATACGACCTTAAAGGTCACTAATATCGTGTACATATTTCGTTCAGCATACATATCACATATCTTCAACAGATCTTCCTGTTATGCGTCTGCAAAAAGAGCATCATACGCGGGACAAGGCCGCTTTTCCAGGAATTCCGTTAACGCTGGTGGCTGCTGGGCATAGATATCCTTCAACGACGTTCCGTTATAGATATTGCCAATCACGACAGGATGACATAACTCACATATGAGAATATCCCCGTTGCCGTGCAGGTGCAGCTGTTTTGTACCATCCACACAATTAGAGAAATACACACCAGGTTGTTCACGCAAATTCAACTGTTCAGCGAACCGATCCATACAGGTAAAATAGAGCGTTGTATCCGGCTTCTTATGTTCAATCAGCTCCGTTACAGATCGAACAAGGGACTCTCTCGAGACAATCTGACTCCAATCCGTATGTGGCATCTTAATGCTGTTCTGGATCTCATGGATGCGCACCCCCAGATCATACACCTTATCGCTAATGGCCTGCATGTTCGCCTGGTTACCTTCAAACAATAAGGTTTCCAATACCGTCTCCAGACCGGCTTCCGTACACAAACGGATATTCTGCTCCAGTCTCTCATACATCTGAGGATGCACACGGTAGTACGCAGCATAGGCCTCCGCATCCGTATAATTGAACGAGATATGAATGTTGGACAAACCTGCATCACGCAACGCGAGAATCCGTTCTTCTGTCAGCAGACTGGCATTACTGTTCAATTGTGTATCAATGCCATGTGCCGCACAATACGTAACAATCTCCAGGCAATCCTGGTATTTCAGAGTAACTTCTCCCCCGGACAATCGCACTCGCTTGAGACGAGGAAGCTCACTAATAATACGGATCACTTCCTGACTATCAATGCACACTCCATCATCCCGATTGTAGGCGCAGCAATAGTCGCATTTATAGTTGCAGTTCGATGTCACTCCCACCTCAAGTCCTTCCAGCTCATATACGCCGGGTGTCTCCAGTTCGAGTGATTTATATCTGTTTTTGGCTATCAATTCGTTGTACCTCCTGGTTCCTTCATTCATTCCACGTTTGGATAACTTGAAGATTATAGCGGAAGGAGCCTAGTTGACGATATGACATTATGTACGTTTCATGCCGGAAAACAAAATAAAAACCCATTTCCTCAACGATCGGGAATGGGCCAAAGCTTGGTATATGTTAATTGAATTAGACAATATAAAATACGATACCTTGACCTTTCGATGCAGCAATACGGTAGAACTTCTGAATCTCAGTCAGGTGTGATATTAGATAATCCCAGAATGAGGCAAAGCCAGATATTGTCCAATCAAACTCATCTTATTTCCTCCTTTATTGTATGTCGTCCTTGTTGGACTCAGGATTATAGGCAAACTCATGGCTCGCCAGCATGATGAATGACACACGCCCCTTTTGATCAAAATTCATGGACAACCCTTTCATGTTCTCAAATCCTCCTTCTAATATTGCATGGTCAAAGGACGGTATGACATGGTAATTGCCTTTTTTATTTTTCTCCATGACATATGTAATACTTTTTACTTTTCCTTTTTTAGTATCTATAAAAGCTTTTTTGCCGTATTGTTGGAAGACCTCCTGGACTGTACTTCCATAACCTATCCCTCTTGGCGTTTTATACTTTATGAACTTTGCCGGATCATTAATCATGATGCCATCCACAATGCCATCTTTGTAATGAATACTCATATCTTTGTACTGGTAGACATTCGTATAGTAGTAATAATCCACGTGGAGTCCAAGTTGCTGCTCAACCTCTTCACGAGTACTTCCTAATTTAATGGTAATATCTTTGGATTTAATCTGAAATTGGAATTCATCCTCAGTAAATATCTTAGTTGCATGGGATGCAGGAGGTTCTTTTGAAACGGCATTACGATTGTATGTCACCTCTGAACTACTTAAAAAAGTCATGAATAGAATAAAATACAGAATTCCTTTGTTCAACCTTCATCGCCCTTTCAAAAACACGTTCTTTATTTAATACGAGAATAGAAGTCTTCTTTTAAAAAAGCATACATCTTGAGATCCTGAAGTTCATTTTTTACCTTCATGTATTTCCTCAGCACACCTTCGAATTGCATACCTGCCTTCTCCATAACCTTGGCAGAGCCTGTGTTATTCACCAAACATCTAGCTTGGATTCGCTCGAGTCCCACTTCGTCAAATCCAAATTGTATGATTCGTTTCACGACTTCGGTCATGATGCCTTGATTCCAATTTTGGTCAGATAGCACATATCCCAGCTCGACTCTTCTATTATCGCTATCACACCCTAAATAGTTACAACTACCAATCAGCCTCTTGGTGTGGTTATCTTCAATCCCCCATGGGCCTATTAGATCCGTCTCATAGCGACTCATGACAAAATTTAAAAAAGCTTTTGTGTCTTCTATGCTCTGATGCGCGTCCCATGTGGTGAACTCCGATACAGCAGGTACAACGCAATAACTATACATATCATCCAGATCATCATAGCTAAGGGGCCGGAGCAACGTTCGTTCGGTTTCTAATATCGGAAATGGTTCGAAGAAGCTTTCAATCGTTTTCATAGATTCACCCTCCTCAGATTGTTAGGACCAAGAACATAGAACAAATCGGTCAATATTTTATTCTTTTTATCAACACTAAAATAATCCCTTTCCTAGAGATTCTTAAATAACAATTCTCTATATTGTGTATATCCGTTCTTCTCATAGAAACCCTTCGCTTGATCATTCCTCGACCAGTAATCTAGTTCAATTTTCTTGATACGATGCAAGTCGGCAATTTCCTCCACTTTGTCCATCAATCTTTTACCGAGCCCTTTACCCCTGTGCTTCTCCAGAATATTAAGTTGATGTACATAAATGGAACGATATGCTTTCTTGAAAGCAGTCTCGTTATACTCCTTGATCTCAAACCAGATATAACCGAGTACATTCTCATCTTGTTCAAGAACATAGAACTGGAAATTCACGTTAGTCATGATAGATCTAAAGAATTGATTAACTACACCATAATCATATGCTTTGAAATGTTCTGGATACATGGTGGCGTGCAGAGTCTGCACTTCCTGATTAAGTCGACTTATCAGCTCGTGATCCAGAGTTTGTTTGATGTTCATCTGAGTTCCCTCCAAGGTAAAACAATTAATCTAGATGACTCAACACATTTACGCTGCTAAGTATCCAACCATGCCTTCCTTTTTCAATGGTATGTACACTGGTGTTGTCCATGGGATAAAAACTGGATTTATTGCTCCATTCCCTATTCTCAAGCAGATAATATAGGATGTTAATCACTCCGCCGTGAGTAATTAAGAGAACATTGGATTTGATTGTCTGCTCCTCTAGACCTCTGAAAAGACTCTCGAAAGCTGTGCTTATCCGGCTATAAAAATCCCTTGGACTTTCTCCTCCCGGAAACGGGGAGTCCATCTCAAGAGTGTTGAAATAAACCCCTGGGTAATGCTCTTCAGCATCCTTATGGAGCATACCTGCCAAATCTCCGTTATTCATCTCCCGCCAATCTTTCATTAAGCTAGCCTGCATGTTTAATTTCTTCTCAATTTCCCGTGTTGTCTGCACTGCACGAGGAAGATCACTGCTAATGATCGTATGTATGTTGTACTCCTCAGCGTGATGATGCAAATGCTCTCCCAGTTTCTTGGATTGATTGATTCCCTGTTCCGTAAGTCCACGCTCACTCCATCCGCCTCGATACCCTTCCTCATCCATCCCATGCCTTACCAGATAAATTTTCAAGATCTCTCCTCCTTTTCACTTCTTTAATGAACAATATCCTTTACACTGTATGACTAGCCCGGCATATATAAAATAAACCCGACCTCAGATAGCTTCTATCCAAGATCGGGTATTTCCTGCTTACCATTTATCTTACAAATGTGTTATGAACTCGCTCTGATTTGATAAAGTAAGGAATCCAGATGGCACAAGTGATTACAGATTTAGCAATTTCTCTGATCGAGCTTCCATCTTCCAATTCTTTTGCTAACGGAATCTGGAGTAATAATAGGTAATCAATGATACCAACAGCTAGACTGAGACCATAGAATATGATCATCAGACGGGGTAATATTGCTTTCTTGCTATAAAACGCAAAAATTGTATAGACACTAAATAATAAAAACAGCGTATTGTACACCATCTCAAAAATAAGTACCGGACCCCATAACGGGTGATAGTAGTCCGATTGTTTGGAGGTTAGCATTTCCCAAGTCTCCGTTGTGAATGTAGGTATTATCTGTTGAAATAATTGCACTGCAAGCAGAATTACCGTAAGAAATAATCCACTCTGGTATCAATTTCATAACATCGTACTCATACGCTGTAAAAGCCAAAGAAGACCTTCGCTATACTTGCGCCATGTTCAGCAAAGTACACGTACGTCATAATCCTCTTATATAGATACAAGTGGTGACTCTGCATTCGACTACGAAGGAGGATATGGATATGCCCAATCCCAAAGTAAAACTTTTGCCTTTTGCCGATATTTCAAATTATGTCGAAGGCTTCGATATCGTTTCCACCCAGTGGGGCGGTGATGGCCTTGTCTATGTGCTGCTGATGAATCAGATCCCCGAAAGAGAACGAGGTATGTTCGGTTCAGTGTAAATTGAACCAAAGCTATACGTACAAAGTGCTTATTGTGACAGATCAAACTATCGAGGAAGTTGTCATCTGGGGGCAGACGTTCAATTATCATTACGTACAACCATTACATGATCATCTGCTGCTCGTCGGAGCACGGTGTGCGAATTACGGAAATGAAAAGTTTGATCTGAATGCCAAAGTGTGTGATTTAGACGGAAATACAATTCGCGAGTTTCTGTTGGGAGACGGTATCCAAAGTGTACAGGTCACAGAGAAGGGAACGATCTGGACCAGTTACTTCGATGAAGGGGTATTTGGTAACTACGGATGGAGCGATCCAATTGGATCAAACGGTCTGTTGGCCTGGGATGAGCACGGTAAAAAAGTGTACGAAAACCGCGCAGCTGACATTGCGGATTGTTACGCACTCAATGTCGTAAATGATAACCAGGTCTGGTTCTACTTCTATACCGATTTCGAACTCGGTTGTATCTCAGGGGGCACCAGTGAACCCAAAGTGACATTTATGAATCCAAACAACTCTGGTTCCTCCGGCTTCAGTACAGATGGTTATCATTACTTGTTCGATGCCGGGTACGGTAAACATGGGATGTTTGTCCTTAAGAAAATGGAGAAACCCGGAAGATTGAGCAAAGGACAGAAGATTGATTTGCTAAATGAAAATGATCAGCCCTTCAAGCAGGCACGGCAGGATTTTCGCCAGCATCGTCTGCTACTCAGTGAAGGTAACTTGTTATATCGGGTAACGATGGAGGAGATTACTTTCGCTTCTGGTTTGGATTAGTGGAGTATCGTGAAGAGGGTTATTTCTTAAAAGATAATCCCTCTTCTTCCAATGCGTTCCGCAGTTTAGGCATAGCAGATGGCCCGATTCCATGCAGCTTCAGGATTTCTTTCTCCGTGTACTCCGCAAGTTGCAGTAGTGTTGTAATGCCTTCACTCTCCAAGGCACGTCTGGCGGGAGCTGACAGCAAGGCTAGAAATCCTTCTGTCGGTTTACGTTCAGCTTCGCACGTTGGACAGGTGGGGCAATCACTTTTTTTATAATACGAATGTCCTTGTTCGCATGTTCTGAGTGTTCCTTTATCGTTTGCCATGTGGGCATCACTCCTGAATTAAGTATTCAACCAGTTCTTAATATCTGAAATCATATTTTCGTATTGTTTTAGAGCCTCTAAAGTCCAAATGACTTGTGATGTTCCTACTAGCTGTTCCTCTATGTCCGTACATTCAATCCACAGTGACCGTTTAAGACTATACTCGAGCCAGTCCAACTTTCCAGCAAAACCAATATCCAGAACCACTTCCCAATTGGCTGTTAGACTCCCCACTCGCTTCTTATATCCACCTATAAAAGCCAAGAACTTTTCCTCGTTTATACTTCCAGAGCTATCTACTGACCAATACACAGCTGTTTCTACCAGATCATGCATCGGATTAATATAACCTGCCGATTCCCAATCTATAATAATAGGTATATCTTGTCTCCACATCACATTCTTAGGCTCCAGATCTCTGTGACTAATAACATTATCGGATGCTAGCATTGAAGATGAATTCTTAGCCCTCATGCTCCACTCATACAGCTTATCCATATTGGAATCCAAAATCTCAATCCATTTCGAATTCTCATTTTTTCCTTTGTTCAGATAAAACATCCAATCTATTTTTTTAGAATTAGTCACCTGTGAACTATCCAATTCTAGTTGTCTAAAATCCGTTTTATGGATATCTGCAAGGATCGTTCCCATCAGAGAACTGTTATTGATAGTAACTTCATCTTGTTCCAAACGTTGACCCTCAATCCAATCAAATATTAGATAGAATTGATTATCAATGTTATGCATATAAGCACCCTTTAACCTTTTTGCAGGTTGAGCATGGATATGTTCAGCTGCCACGTTTGCTATTTTTTCTGAATCAATATAATTTTGCACAGCAGTAGGTCTTATCATGATCTGGGGATTCAATGCCTTAACTGCATAATTAGCTTGCGTGGTTTCAATGGCGTACATTCGATGAAGAAGTCCACCTGAAATCGGTTTGGGCGAACTGATCAAATCACCAAGCTGTAACTCATTACACAGTTTCTCAAAATTTAAAGTATATTGAGTATCGTTCATATGTTATCCCCTTTCATTTTGGTATTTGTCTGAATCAAAGATTACATTCCGTACTCGGCAAAAACGGCTGCATATTTCTTTTCTAATATCGTCCAGCGCTTTTCGGCTCCGTATTTGGCGTGCAGTTGCTGTAAATAATGCTTGGCTTCTTCCGTATCGCCGGCTTTTAGCAGGAAGCGGAAGGTTACTTCGCTTAAATGTAGCGCTGTCTTGTCCATATAATAATGGACTATATCTCTGGCCCCTGTTAGCGAGTGTAGGAATGACATGCCCTCTTCCAAATATGACACCAGTTCTTTCGATAAAGCGTCTGGATCGATATCAGGCGTTAAGGTATAGTGGGCCGGAGCGGAAGGGGCTATTGCTCTGATTCGGCAGGTAAAATGAGATATGTACTCCAATATGTCTCCATTCATTCCAACGGAATGCAACTCCGCAAGTTCGGTGGAATGAACACCACAATTAACATAAAACTGGACTTGACTACTGGTGTTATACTTTGCTCTTTGAATGTTGAACTTATATGTGAGGTTTCCATCCGCTTTGTAGAAATTCAGATTTTTCTTGGAATAGCCGTGTTTGGCAAATACGGGTTTGACTTCTGTATTGATGATCTTCTTAAAAAGTTCCTGCATAAGATATCACTCCCAAGGCAAAGTTTATTAAATAAGTTGATACCCTTTTTTATTCAGAATCCTGCTTCTTCTATTTTATAAAAATACTATTTAGCTTCTTCGCGCAGCACATAAGCCAGTTTGTACATCTCCGCAATGTCATATCTGTTCTGTTCCTGGAATCTTCGGATCGCCTCGTCGATCTCTACCACTTCAACTGCAACCACCTGCTCACCATCCTCCGGATTCAGCGGATCAGCAACAAGTTCAACATCTCCATATCCGATGATTCGTACAAAATGGGGATGCGGGATATGCGCTCGATACGGTTCCAACGCACCTGATGTGCAATAGAATTGGCCAAAGATCTGATAGGACCGCATTTCTGCCCCAAGTTCCTCCATCAGTTCGCGTTTCAGTCCATCCATGTAATGCTCACCGGCTTCAAGCGTCCCCCCAGGCAGCTCCCAGGCTCCATTATCCAGTTGGAAGACAACACATTGATCCCCGACAAATGGAATGATGCTAATATTACTCACCAGCTTTTCATCCACGATGTCGTTTATAATCCCCCAATGAATCGACGTACTCAGTGCCGGGAATTGTTCTGCATTCAAGCTGCTCATCTGCATCCTTTCCTCTCTATCCAATTCCACTATTCTTCCAATTATAGTCGAAAACACAGAAAAAAGGCCACTTTCCCACCGGGAATACGTGACCCTCATCTTACACTCTCTGCCCTTAAGCCTTGGATCAATATTGTCTCCAGACTCTCAGACCATTCTCCTTCTAATGCTGCACCAGCTTTCCGTTTTCCAAAAAAAGAACCCGGCTACAGAGCGGCAAGATCCGCTCATCATGCGTAACCATCACTGCACTCTTGCCCTGCTCTTTCACGAGCCGTGCAATCATGCCGACAATATCCAGCCCACGTTCCGCATCCAGGCTGGCTGTTGGTTCATCCGCGAGCAGGACAGCCGGATCGTTCATCAAGGCCCGTGCAATGGCGACCCGCTGACGTTCCCCGCCAGACAGCTTCTCGGCATACGCCTTCCGCCGATGGGTCAACCCTACCGTATCCAATAGCTCATCCACTCGTTTCTCCGCCTTGTTTTTATCCGTTCCGGCGAGCTTTGCAACGACCATGAGTTGTTCTTCTACTTTCAGATACGGAATGAGATTGGCACTTTGAAATATAAAACCAAGCTGCTGAAGCCGTACATCGGATATATCTTGTTTGCTTTTGCCCATAACACTCGCTCCGTCCAGCAAAACCTGTCCTTCCGTTGGTTCAAGAAGTGCACCAGCAATGGACAAGAATGTACTTTTGCCCGAGCCGGAAGGCCCCATCACAGCCACAAGTTCACCTTCAGCTACCTCAAGGTCCAACTTGTCCAGAATCGTGCGTTTACTGCCACCATCTTCAAAGGTCTGTGTAATTCCCTGTAATACCAGTCGGTTTCTCATGCTGCAGTCCTCCCAATCGCATCAAGTGCATCAATTTTGGTAACCTTCCACACCGAGAATAACGAGCCCGCCACAGACATGAGTATGAATAATACACAGGTCAGTGCGAGGGTGGACAAACCTAATTGAAACGGCATTGATGCTGGCAAGATGGACTCGAACAGTCGAACCAACAGCACGCTAATCAGCAGACTACCAACCGACAGGATCAATACTTGTAAAGAAACACTACCCGCCAGATAACCATTCCGCGTTCCGATGGCTTTCAATATGCCGAACTGACTGGTTTTCTGAATGGTGATGACATAGAAGAACACCGCAAGCACAAACGCCGAGATGACATATAGAAAAGCGATCATCATGAGCAACGATCCCTGCTCTTCTTTGTATCCAGGAATGGCCGATACGGCATCCGACTTCGTAATGACTTCCGCATTAGACAATGCAGCACTCAGGCGGTCTACCTGCTCTCCAGCACCTTTAATCGCAATAGCATTGTATATCGGAGCATTGGCATTGGTGTCTGCTGAACCTTGCGAAGTTCGTGAACTTCCCTGGAGTGCGAGCCATTCCTGTTCATTCAGGAACACCACCGGAGAGTGACTAAAGGACTCATTTTGTACAAATCCACCGACGGTCCACTCCGTTCCCGAGGCTTGATCGACCAGGACGGTGCCAATCGTGACGCCGGATTCAGACAGCTTGTGGTCCACCACAACCTGCCCGTTTGTCTGATCCGTAACCGGAGATCCTTCAGTAACCGTTGGAGCAAGCCAACCTTCCGGGTTCACCATGAACAGCGTAACATCGATCTTTTTTGTATCGCCCGTTGGACTGACAGTTGTCATTTTCACACCCAGTGGCTCAGCGTTCTCTTGCCCTACCGCGGAGCGAGCTTGATTAAGTTGATCCTGATCCACTTGTGAGCGGGTAAATCGATGATTCGAATCCTGTTCCAGTACAAAGTGGGTTGCTGCCATATTTTTGACCGAAGCTGCGTTATCATACGCCAGCCCCTGTGCAAGACCTGTAACAAACAGTACCAGAAATGAAACCAGCACCATGATTGTAGCAATTAAGGCATACCGCCCTTTGGCATACCTCATTTCCCGAATAGCCAAGTACATGTTCTGTGACCTCCCTCTTGATAACCCAAGTATAGGAGGCGAAAATGAACGGCAAATGAATAACAGATTACATCTGCGGAAGTGTCACGGTAAAGACCGTGCCCTCAGGCGAACTGGAAACCTCGATGGTACCGTCATGAATTCGGATAATTTTCTGCACAATGGCAAGTCCAAGTCCCGTTCGTCCGGAAGAACGTTCCCGCGCACGGTCCACCCGATAGAATCGATCAAACAGGAAAGGCAGATGATCCGCAGCAATCCCGTCTCCTGTATCCCGAATCTGAATCATACATTGGGTATCCGTCTGCTCGGCATGAATCTCGATGCTTCTTCCCTGTGGCAGATGATTCACCGCATTGCCCAGCAGATTCATCCACACCTGCATGAGCAGCACTTCATTGCCGACTAGCTGGATGGATTCGGGTACCGAAATCCGAAGCAGCAGTTCTTTTTCTTCAAGTTGCCATTGCAGCACCTGAACCGCTTGCCGGAATTGAGCTCGCAAAGAGAACTTCACTTTGGTCAGATCTTCGTTGCCTTGTTCAAGGGAGGACAGGAGAAGCAGTTGTTTGCTGAGCAAAGAGAGATGACGACTCTCCTCCTCAATGATCGATGCATAGTGCTCCCGTTCCTGTTCAGGCAGATCCCGATCCGCCACCAATTGGGCAAAACCCTGAATCGAGGTCAGCGGCGATTGAATCTCATGGGATACGTTGGATACAAACTGCTGCCGCGCCTGATCGACCCTCTCCAATTCACGACTCATGGTCATGAAATGCTGGGCCAGCTGTCCAATCTCATCCCGCCTTGCGGTAGGCAATTTCAGATTATATTTTCCTTGCGCAATCCGCTTGGTCGCCTCAGACAGACGTTCAATCGGATTGACCAGATAGCGGGTACTGATCAGAAAGATCAGAATACTAATGCCTATCGTGAGTGCTCCAATCAGCGCAAAAAAGATCCGCAGCTCACCGAATTGCAGAATTACATCCGGGCGCATAAAGAGAGCGTAATTGGCATTGCCCAGTTGCAGATGAACACCCACGGTGTTACTTAATTGATTATCGAAGAAACCGGTAATGAACGGTTTACTCGGAAACTGAGCGACACCATGGTATACCTCACCATTCAGCACCAGTTCTACAGCTTGCTTGTCCAGATCTTTCTCTCGAAATTCGCGGCCGTAGAATCGGTCGCTGCCCTTTCCATCTGTCACATAGATTTCGTACCCGAGTGCGGCGGCATTGTTCAAATACTGCTCCATTGTGCCGGGTTGCTGCTCCACAAATTGCTTCATTTGCGTCGCAATGCCCACCAGCTTCTCATCATTGAAATCCTTGAGCTTTGCATGATAGTAGATATTCGACAAAAGAAAACCCAACATGCCGCTGACCATAATCACCGCAATCGTAATGAGAAATACCCGGACGTACAAGGTCCTCAAGGTACTTTCACCTCCATCTTGTAACCAATCCCTCGCACAGTCTGGATGACGAAATCGTCCGTATATTCGGCAAACCGATCACGCAGCCGCTTAATGTGCACATCAACGGTACGGTCATCTCCTTCGTAATCTGCTCCCCATACGAGCCGAATGAGTTCATCACGCGAGAACAAACGGCCCGGGAACTGCGCAAGCTGTGAGAGTAATTCAAATTCTTTCATCGGCAAAAAGAGAATGGATTTCCCATCGGTAACCTCCACATTGTTACGGTCAATGACGATCCGGTTCATCCGGATGATATCGCTGGATGTGCGATGGTACCGACGAAATAACGCCTTTACCCGATAGACTAATTCTTCCGGTTCAAACGGCTTGGTCACATATTCATCTGTTCCTTTCAAATAACCATCTCTCTTGTCAGATAGCTGATCTCGTGCCGTCAATAGCATGATTGGAATATCGTAGTGCTGCCGAATGAAATCACATAACTCCAGTCCATCCATACCGGGCATCATCACATCTAAGATCGCCAGATCGATTGGCGTTTCTTGCATCAGTTTGACCGCTTCCAGTCCATCCTGCGCTTCATGGACCCGATATCCTTCCTTGGTCATGACATGCCGCAGGAGTGCTCGAATATTGGCATCATCGTCTGCCAGCAACAGATGTTTCATAATAGTTGTCCGCCCTTCTATGTAGCGAGTACAGCTCACTTTGATCCTGCACAGATGGTAGCATAAAAGCAATCTTATCCGCCAGCACACATTCCCGGAAACACCGCGGCCATGTTTATATTTCCATGAATCTGGTTGACACTATTATGAGGCGCAACTATAATAAAACCATAACATATGAACAAACGCTCATATATTCATTTGTAGTCACACTAGAAATCATATTACATAACGGAGCAAGGCTCCAAAGGAGAGGATTTTATATGTCCGGACATCATCACAGTCATAACCATGGGCACGATCATGGACACAACCACGCTCACACCACCAATAACAAGAAAGTGCTGCTGTTTTCCTTCATTATTATTACCCTCTATATGATCGTTGAAGCCATTGGTGGATTCATCACCAACAGTCTCGCGCTAATCTCGGATGCAGGTCATATGCTGTCAGACTCCATTGCACTCGGGATCGCTTTACTGGCGTTCACTTTTGGTGAAAAAGCAGTGAATACTGGTAAGACGTACGGCTACAGAAGATTTGAAATTCTGGCCGCTACTTTAAACGGAATAACGTTAATCGCCATTGCGCTCTACATTTTCTACGAAGCGATTGGGCGTTTTATCCACCCGCCAGAAGTCGCAACCGTAGGCATGTTAATCATCAGCGTCATTGGATTGCTCATCAATATTCTGGTGGCCTGGATCATGATGCGTGGTAGCGATACGGAGAATAACCTGAATATGCGCGGTGCTTATCTCCATGTCATCAGTGACATGTTGGGATCTATCGGGGCCATTGCGGCGGCGCTGCTCATGATGTTCTTTGGCTGGGGTTGGGCCGATCCACTTGCGAGTGTAATTGTCGCGGCGTTGGTATTGCGTAGTGGGTTCTATGTCACCAAATCGTCCCTGCACATCTTGATGGAAGGCACTCCGGCCAATGTCGATGTGAATGAACTGGTGCGGACCATCAAACAAGTCGATGGCGTCAAAGGCGTACACGATGTGCATGTCTGGTCCATTACCAGTAACCTGAATGCGTTGACCGCTCATATTGTGGTGGATGGAATGATGGATGTCTATGCATCCGAGATCCTGGTTCAGAAGATTGAACATATGCTGGAACATAAAGAAATCAAACATGTAACGCTCCAAGTGGAGTCTGAAAAACATCTGCACGATACCTCAGTACTATGTACCGTGAAAGGCGACACACCGGATGCCCATGCGCATCATCATCATTGAGATTTTGGGATTTACCGATCCCACAAAAACATAATAGGACGCTCCCCACCTGAAGGGAGCGTCCTATTGTTGTACCGCAACATTAATCCTTACACTGCTATTCATGGATTACTTAACCACAAGAGAGATTACAGCCTTATATAAATCCGACAGGACGCAATATTTTTCATTGCAAAGGGATTATTTCATGGTAAACTAATATCTAAACGCAAAACGCTTCACCGCTGTGAAGTGAGTAAGTTTTTCCATTTTCAATCCGGAGGGATATCATGATTACATTGCTGAACAAATGGAACCAATTTAGTTTGGTTAAACGAATACTTGCAGGAATTGTAGTAGGGGTTATTCTCGCTTTATCTTTTCCCCATGCGGCCGGAATCGGCATGTTTGGTTCCTTATTCGTATCTGCGCTAAAAGCGGTTGCACCTATCTTAGTCTTTCTTCTCGTGATCGCGGCTATCTCTCAGCATAAAAAGGGCCGTCCGACGAACATGAAAACGATTATTCTGCTCTATGTAGTAAGCACTTTTTTGGCAGGTCTGACTGCCGTCGTCGCAAGCTTTCTCTTTCCAGTCAATCTGTCCCTTATAGAAGGAACTGAAGGTCTGACTCCCCCCGGCGGGATTGCAGAAGTTCTTCAAACGTTACTGCTTAATGTCGTCGATAACCCGATCAGTGCTCTGATGAATGCCAACTATATTGGAATTCTTGCCTGGGGCATTCTTCTCGGTGTCGCTTTGAAGAATGCCAAGGACAGCACCAAGAACATGTTATCCAATTTCTCGGATGCTGTATCCCTGATCGTCAAATGGGTCATTAACCTCGCACCGCTGGGGATCATGGGACTAGTATATGAATCCATTACAGCCAACGGACTTGCATCCCTGCTTGATTATGGAAGATTACTTCTTGTTCTGGTTGGATGTATGCTGTTTATTGCTTTAGTGGTAAACCCGCTAATTGTATATGTGGCCATTCGCCGCAATCCATATCCGCTCGTCTTTAGCTGCTTGAGAGAAAGCGGGGTCACTGCATTCTTCACACGCAGTTCCGCTGCCAATATTCCGATTAATATGAAAATGTGTGAAAAGATGAAGCTGGATCCTGATACCTATTCTGTATCGATTCCGTTAGGCGCGACAATTAATATGGGGGGCGCTGCGGTTACCATTTCGGTTTTGACGCTGGCTGCCGTTCATACCCTCGGCATTGAAGTCGATATCGGTACCGCGCTTATTCTCAGTCTTCTATCGGCCGTGTCTGCAGCAGGTACTTCTGGCGTTGCTGGCGGCTCGCTCTTACTCATTCCGATGGCGTGCAGCTTGTTCGGCATTCCGAATGAAGTTGCGATCCAGGTCGTTGGCGTCGGTTTTATTATCGGTGTGCTGCAGGACTCATCCGAAACGGCTCTGAACTCCTCTTCCGATGTGCTGTTTACCGCAACTGCGGAGTATGCAAAGAAGCGAAAGGAACTAGGAAACGCTTGAGCAACGTTTTGCCAGTGTTCATCTCCATCAGAATCGGGTGATGATACGATCTGGCAGAAATCAGAAACAGACTGCAAGTTTCATTTGCAGTCTGTTTCTGATTCACCAAGTCGATCAGGTTTCCTCACTCATTGCGTTTTGTTTATTCAATCCCCACCACCGCCACAAGATGAACAGCTGGATGAACTGCAAGAAGAGTCGGATGATGATCCTGAGGAGGAACCGGAAACCTCCCGAGGAACCACTACTGTCTGTGCAATGATCCGCATAACAGCTGGAACTGCTTGTACAACCACTGCTTGACGAAGCACCATAGGCTGTCTTTTCCTGTGGAAGAATTTCTTGCTCCAGCCGGGCCATGTGCACCCCATATGTCGCATCATGATGCATGGAATGGTACACCATGGCGCTCGCCATGATGAGACCCACATCGCTCGTACCGGAGGATTGAAAGGATAGCTCTTTTTCACTTAGACTGGCCGAACTTTGAAGTTTTTCAATCAAGTTGGTAATTACCTGTGCAGCTTCCGAATCCTCCTGCATACGTCTGGCATGAAAAAGTTGCTTCACCATTTCAGATTGATCTCCCTGTGCGATCAGTTTCTGCACATCACTGGAGATTGGATAGCTGAAGAAATCACCCCAAATTGCGGCACTGTAGGGAGTGAATTCGAATAATTGACAATACACCCAGTCAAACCAGGCACGTGCTCCTGGCGTTTCGCGGCGGGTGATTGCCGGCTCATGATGTACCGTGGAACCCATAAATTCTGTACAAAAGTCAGCGTAGGATTTCGTGAACATCAGCATTTCATGCCACAATTCATCTACCTCATCACTGAACATCGGCACCTGCTTAAGCAAAGAAGCCATAATAAAGTATCGCTTTAGCTCTATCAGTTTCCACCGATACTCCAACGTTTTCATGTGAGGATGTTCCTGTTGAATACGGAGCTTGAGTTTGTTGGCAAAATGCTTATTGAAGCTTTTTTCTAATTGTTGAATGGTTTGCTGATACGAAATTTCTTCACGAAGTCCAAGATTCAAAGGTACTTTTTTGCGTCTGTACGTCACTTTCGTCTGCTTCCTGCGGCCTCCTGCTGGACGGAATATCCTGAGCTTACGCCAAACCATATAGGCTGCAACAATCAGTAAACCTGCTGCAATGTAGTATATCGGCACAATAAAGCCTCCCCTCTCCGTTAATCTTCTCTATGTAAATGACACCCGGTAACTGTTAAAAGCGCCCTTTGGCATACATACCAGGGCTTCAGCTTTGGATATTTCGCAGTTACTCATTGTTATGAAATGGCGATGATTATACTGGTTATTAGCAGTAGTATAGTTACGGGCGCCCAGATTCTTCGTTCCCATACACTTCTCGTAATCAGATTCAATATCGTCCCTAGCACCAAATACGCCACAATAAACCAGATCGTTATATCTGCAAATGCAGACCATCCAGGCAAGAGCAGTCCCGATTTACTTAGAACAACTAAAGCAAGGAAGGATAGAATTGCGATCTGAAACAAGCAAGCAAAACGCATGGATATTGGGTATTTCCCGGGAAACTTCCCACCCATCGCATATTCTCCCCATGGCATACCCGCAGCTAAAGCAACCTGAAAGAGAATAACGATCAGAATCAGGATGGAGAATACGATTGCTGATGTCAATACGATGTAGATCACGCTCCCAATATTCAAATGGCAATAAAATCGATCCTATTTCTCTAGGATGAAAGCATTCCTATTTCAAAATTCTTCGCTTATTCGTTTCCATTCATTTTTTGTCCCCGGTTGAAATGGGTCGTGCCTTCCATATACGTATAAATAAAATAAGTGTTATCGGGATCAGTCAACAAAACTTCAGGCAATAACGGAGAATTTTTATACGTGTCCAAAAACTGCTGGGCGATGTGAATCTGTTCGGGTTCATCTGATTTCAGAATATAATACTTATTCAGACTCGTACTCAACCGATAAACACGTCCAGCAGTGGTACCTGACAAACTTTGAATTCCAGTGATTACTTCGTTAATATGATGCATCTTGAATAAGTTATTGATCTCATTAATCGTTGGATTGATTAACATATGGTTCTCCTCATATATCTAGGATCTTGATTCATTTGGTAAACACAAGGTAACTTTTAGACTCCAAATTCCTCACTGAATTATTTTTCAAAATGCGCTCGTTTCTCTTGATTGGAACTAAAAATATAATCCGGGTACTGGTTTGCAAAGGGTGGAAGCTGATCCTCGGGGAAAAATTGCAGATCCTTCATCTCTTCATTATTTGGTGTGAGTTGTCCAGATTTGATCCTGCATTCAAATACGATAGTCAAATATTCGACCTGATGACCATTGCTGTATGTAAACCGACTTGCTTCACCCCCGTATACTCCGATAATCTTCTCGGGTTCAACAACCAAACCTGTCTCTTCCTGTGCCTCTCTTACCATCGCTTGCGCCGGTGTCTCACCAAGTTCGATTGCTCCAGCAATGAGCCCCCAGGTTGATTCGTTATGTTTACGACCGAACAGAATCTCCCCTTGTTCATTTCGGATAATCCCAGCTACACCCGGCATAAAAATAAGCTCGTTGCCGATCTTGTCCCTCAGGTTTTTGTAATAGTCTGACATGCCCATACACAGTTACCTCCTGTCTTTTATTTTCTGAATTCCCTTCCATGAATGATCCATTGTACTGCATCCCAAATATCCTCTGCGATATAATCAGGTTCGGTCTCCGTCCATTTGTCTCTGAATTTGGTTAATGAAGATTCCCCCCAGCCTGTTCTCACCATGATCTTGGTCGCTCCTACGGCATGGGCAGCAAGCATGTCTGTATCTCCTACATCTCCAATAACTATGCATTTGGATAAATCCAGACCGTGTTCCTCTGAGGCCTGTAATAACATTCCGGGTTTAGGCTTTCTGCAGCTGCATTCTTGCTCATGCGGACATATATAGGAGTGATCGAATCCGTACTCGAGAAATTGCTCTTCAAAATCCTCAACACTTGCTTCTCCACGTGAAATTCGGTATTGATTAGTAAAAGCCAGCACCAAAATTCCTTCTCGTTTTAAATGCATAATTGCTTCTCGAGCATTTGGGTATAATCTGAAATCTCTCGGATGAATAAAATGACCTGTACCACCGATTGTTCCATCTCTGTCTATAAAAACAGCTTGTACGTTCCCCTGTGGTTTCAACATGGTCTGTTCCTTTCTCAGAAAAAATTTCAAGTCGTTCATCTATACTTTCTCGTCAATAATATGTTTGCTGTCATCTTGCTGCTTATGGTGTTGCTGTTTTTTAATTTCAGTTTTCAGATAGTGCACTTCTTTGATTAGTAGATCCAGCTTTTTCGATGTTTTGGATGAATCTATCGCATAACGTACAATTGCAGCAATGATAAGAACCACAATAAAACTTATTAGTGATACGATTAAAGCCCAGAAAAATTCCATATTGTTGTTCAACTCCATGCTGTCAAAATAATAAGTCGTAAAACTCTTCTGAAAACCAAAACCATATCATCCCTAGGATAACCATAATGGTGCCTAGTACCTTTAAGATCACTTCTATAAATTCAGGAATATCGCTATTGGGTGGGTTATCTTCGAACTCGCTATTTGGTTTGATTTTTCGATATCTCATCAGAACAAATATTTTGTATAAAAGGTCAGGAAAGAAGTAAAATGCAACGCCAACGACAAACACGGGAATAGATAAATAACCAAAGGTACTGGTGGTCCATTCCATCTCTATTTCCTCCAACTTCCTTCTTATTGTATACCCGCCGTACCAAATGTATTTTCGATGGCTTCTTCCTTCTCATTCAATATGAAATCCGCCTCACTCTTCCTCTACAAGAATGTCAGCACAGCGAACAATCAATTCAGGCATATTTTCTCCATCAAATAGAACATGAAGCTCATATCCGTTATCGATCCGATACAGCTCTTGATACAGCCAGTAACTGCCTACAATCTTACCTTCTTGCTTGATGATTTCGGGTGCAACCAGCGTAAGTTTATTTATGTTGGTGAAGCCCCCACGGGTGTCAAAACGAATGACCACTTCCTCTCCCGTTAGTAATTCCGTTACCGTACAATCATGAAATTGAATCTGGCTGTAAATGTCGTAGGGAATATCCTGTGCCACAATATCTTCCCTATATTCATCTGATACGCGTTCCATCTCTCTTCTATTCTCCGCACTCTGTTTCTTCAACTTGCGCATAACTTCTCTCGTGCAATATCCCAGCGTAAATACACGAATATCCGCAATTTGTTCAACGATTTCCTGTGGCAAATTCTCCGTCTTGTATTGGATATTCCACTCCATTGATTCTTTGTACTCTTCCTTGCATTTCTTCTCATCAAAAGGAGGTCGTACATCATATTCTGCAATGCGTTTCTCGATATGCGCTCGTTCTTCCGGAGGCATGTGATAAACGATCTGATCCTCTTCTGTCACTTCTTCGCCACTGAAAGCTTTGTCTACGCGAGTAAGTACTTGACCATCATGCTCCAGCATGTAACGTGGGTCCAAGTTATATAGCTCTCGCTCCTGCTTCACATGCGCTTTTTCCTTTCTTTTATAGAGCCTTAAAAATAGATTCTCATCGAACTCGTATGCTCCGTTATGTACTCTTAAACCAAAATGAAGATGTGTCTGCTGACACAGCTCATACCATTCTTTCGTTAGATATCTCATGGGCATCTCTCCTGCTGATTTTTAGAATCTACTTTGCTATTGAAGCATAGACCTTTTTAATTTGTGACGAGAGTTTAGCCACACTTGGAATTCGTGTTCGTTTAAAATAAGCTGTTCATGGTTTAGGATAATTTTTGACAATATCATATTCAATGATCATATTAGCGATAACAGATCTCGTAAATTCTAACACCTCGACCACTTCAGATCGATCTCGTTAGAAATTGCTCGATTGTTTGCATCGCTACTCCTCCAAAATCTTCAACCTCAACGATTCCTTATATTCACGAACGCACTGTTCTACCCCACGGTTTGAAACAATTTATGTTTGATCTCTTTGTCGTTTCGCGCCGCCCATTCATGCACAGCTTCTACGCCTGCGGACTCCTGACCTCGTTGAAAATAAAAACATAGATCCATCGGCACTAACCGTTTACCATAGAGTTTGATGCCAATCCGTCTGTAATTCATATAAATACACTCAATCTGAGATGCATCATATCTCTGATGTTTCATAGAAATCACATGATCGCTTTCCAGCGTAATACTGGGTTTAGTGAAAAATAAACGCCAGAGCAGGAAAACGATATAACCCAGAATAAAGGTCAATATAACGATCAGGGAGTACTTCAGAATACCGTTTTCATCGTAAATATCATTTCTGAAAAGTATAGCTTCAATGACCAACATACATAGTAGGTTCAACCATGCTCTTGGATAAATCGTCTTGTATGTGATGAGTTCCACCTCCTAATCATTCTCTCCATTAATCCGAAGCCACTCGGAAGGGGCTTTCTTAGCAAAATGCTTTTCAACAAAATCTAAAATGTCATCAATTCCGGGCAATGCCGCATTTTCTTTGGCTTCGTCAAACGTCATCCATTGGTACTCCGTATGTTCATGATTTATCCGGACAGGCTGGTCTTCATCCACATATCCTACGAATACGGGAGCAATATAGATATACTCCTCCATGGGTGAATAATATTGTTCGAATTGGTTGGCAGAATACAAACGGACTTCCGTAATACCTGTCTCCTCGTAAACTTCTCTGAGTGCAGCTTTCCACGCTTTCTCGCCCTTTTCTATACCGCCGCCAACATAACACCACTCGTTATGCAACATACGGCCAGCCCGCTTTAGCATCAGTACACGGTATTGTTCGAGGCTCTTCTTCAACAGAACTACAGCCACGCCTTCACAACGAATGGGGACTGCCTGTTTCACGTGCTCTGCACCATTCAATTTCTCACCCCCTTTTCTTCAGAATCGAAGTCCTCCAGAACCTTGAACTTATCCCCGTGCACCTTCTCCAGATGCTCTTCTCCCCAATAGCACAAATGGTCCAGAGCAGGTTTTAATCCCCAACCGTAGTCCGTTAACTCATATTCCACTTTCGGAGGTACCTCCGAATATACCTTGCGCTGTACAATCTCATCCTTTTCCAGACCTCTGAGCTGTGTTGTCAGCATCTTCTGCGTAATGTCGGGGATTAATCGTCGAAGCTCTGACGTGCGTTTCCGTCCGGTCATCAAGTGATAAATAATCAAAGGTTTCCACTTCCCGCCCATCACTTCCAAGGCCGCTTCCACGCCTACTTTATATTTTTTTGTAGCGCTCGTTTCTCCATGTTCCGTCATTTTTGAACCCCTCCATAATCAGGCTGTATCCCAAGTGAAAATATAATCTTTTTGCTGCTCTTTTTTCCATTATTTAAGCCCATTTCGAGGCATGAATTTAGGGTACTTTAATGTTCCTATGGCACTTCATTCTTCCTATAGAACATCAAAGTGCGTACTTCCAGATGTTTTCATACCTGTTTATAATAGCATCAGCCATTGATTTATGGCTACAAGACCGCAATGTAGAAAGGTAGTGAAAGTTAAGATGAACGTACTCGTTGTAGTGTCCCACCCGAGAAAGGATTCCCTGACCTTCCAGGTTGCCGATCGTTTCGTACAAGGCCTTGCCGAGGCTGGTCACGGTTATGAGATATTGGATTTGCATGGGATTGGCTTCGACCCGATTCTCCGAGAGTTGGATGAACCGGACTATACCCAAGTAAATCAGGTATTCTCGCCTGAGGTTGAGACGGAGATGGAGCGGTTGAAGAAACACGATGCTGTGGCTTTTGTGTTTCCTCTCTGGTGGTGGCATCTGCCAGCCATGCTGAAAGGTTATGTGGATCGTGTCATGAACAACGGATTTGCTTACGGCGCGAACAAGCTCCCTCATCAGCAGATATTGTGGATCGCTCTTTCGGGTGTGACGGAAGAACAGGTGCAGAAGCGCAACTATGGTCAATCGATCGCCAACCTGCTCAATGTGGGGATTGCCGATTACTGCGGCGTGTCCCAATCGAGGGTTGAGTTTTTATATGAAACGTTGGAATCCAAGCCTGAGCATTATGAGGCACTGCTGAACCATGCACATCACTTGGGACTGAACTATGCCAACGATATTCCGACTCCATGATCGTATGAGAAAAAAGGTATGACCCGACTATGAATTCTGAAGTTTTGTGGTACGTTCAATGGCGAATCACTAACTTGAACACGGCAAAAAGGTCGCTCCGAAGAGCGACCCTGCCTGTGTGTCTTGCATTATTTTACTGTCGAGAGAAGAAACTTCTCCAGCATAGTGATATCGGTGATGCTATGGTTGCAAGCTGCGTTATCCGTGCATACGTACTGGGCAATGGAAGAAAAGTTATCCGGCGAATGAGCCTTGGTCTTCACGTTGAAGAATCCCAGCTCCTGATGACGATGACAGAACATGCAGTACCCTTTTTTGTTCGTGGGTGTAATCCGTCCCTCAATACCGAGCAATCTGCCTTCATACGGGTACACGATGAACAAACGGCTCGTCGCAATGTCAGTCCATCTCAGATAGGTAGTACGTGCGTAATCGACTAACTCCAGATCCGGCAATTTAAGCTTCTTCGCCTTAGGAAACAACTTCTGAATCTGCTTCGCTGATACTTGCGGATATGGAATCAGATATGATTGCAGCCGGTTCAGATACGTCTGCAATTCATGTGTCGTCTCATACGTGGATAACTGCTCCAGCAGTTGCTTCTGCTCCGAAGTGAGTTCACTGAAGATGCTCACCGCATTTGTGCCGACCGTATAACGGACGGTTTCCAATACTTTGGGATCCACAACCGATCGTAGCGTTTTGAGCAGGAAATCAGCTTGTTTTTGAATATAATTAAATTGATGATTCTGAATAAATGGTGTTTGCATGGCTTTCAGCCCCTTATATTTATTAAGAAAATAAAGTAAGGTGCAAAGCCTGCGGGATGTAACATTATGTTGATGTTGATTCCAGGGCAAACAATCTCATTTTGTCGCGCCCTACACAAAGTCCGCCCCTATTCAGGCTTTGCGTAAGGCTTTCTAGCGAACGAGCAATCCGGCATCATCCATATTGCCACGTCATAACCCCCAATACGATAGATATATCGAAATTATAGCAGGGGACGCATAGTGTAGGCAACGGCTAAACAAAGCCTTACCCTAGTCCGATTTTATAAAACTCAGGTCTCACATAATTTATTATGCCACTCATTAGCTAACATACTATACGTCACGATATTCTCATAATGATCGTAAATCCATTGCGCTTCTCGGGAAATACCTTCGTTTGAGAAACCCATTCTTTCGGGTATCGCCCTGCTTCTATGGTTATTCTCTGCACATTGAATAATGACTCGGTTTAACTTTAATTCAGAAAACAGAACATGAAGTAGTGCTTTAATTGACTTCGTAATAATCCCTTTTCCTTGATCTGGCTCAGCTAAAAAATATCCAATACTGGTTGCTTTGTTCTTCCAATCGATGTAATGTAATCCGATCATCCCAACCAATTTATGATTAAACCATATCCCCGCGTCAAATCCGTTTCGATCTTCATAATGTTGTGTCCACATCTCTATAATTGAATCTAAGTCGCTTGGTGATTGTCGTTTATCTACCCAGAGCAACCACTCTCGAAGATGTGTTCTATTCTCATCAATTAACACATACAACTCATCTCGTTCTTTCGGGTGTATTAATTTTATTTCAATGGATTCATTAACTTGAAAAGGAAGCATATTGATCCCTCCATTAATCTATGTAGACTCGCAGTTACAAGGTTAATACCGTTCTTTAAATCTACTTATCCACCAGTCCTTCTTCAATAAGTATTCAATTCTGATTGGCATAATAATATATTCTTCATTCACTTCAATCGGCTCATTAGAGCCCATATAGATTAAATCAATATTTAAATGAAATGTTTTAATTTTTCTACCCACTTCATTTTCAAATTCTTGAATATAACGTATAAGATCGGGTTTGCTCTCCCAGTACTGCATAGCATTTTGACCACCTGCAGGCATGTTCCACCAACTAATAAATGATGGCCATAGATTAACAAATGCTTCTCTTAATTCTTGTTGTTCAACTAACTCAAAATTAGGCAATCCTAGAATAAATGATGCATAATTATTATTTTTATGAGCTTTTTTCTGAATGCTACGACCCCAGAACGATTTCCATTGTACTTCTAGTTTTTGATGAAGTTGATCTGATTCTACCATTTGCCTGGACGGCCACGCATTTTGCTCATTGATCTGCTCTTTAAGAAGGCCATACGCACTCGCTACATAGATCAAAAAATTCAATTCAAAGTCACTTGATATACAAACGGACCACGAGTTGTAATCTTGAATCATTGATATTTCTCCTTTCACGCAAAATGAATGAGTTTAACGTTGGGTCAAGCTATTGTTTGGAAAATTTTCTAGGGTAACCATCATAACTTCTACACTTCGTACACAACTCTATATAAATGAAAAAGGATATCTCTTTCATTGTTTCTATCTTACCATTTTATTCAAATAAAGGTGATATACACATGTTTCACATTACACAAAAAGAAGCCACCTCCCTGGCCTTCCCCAGTTCAGTGACTCCTTTTTCACAACCCTATTCTAACCCCTACATTCAACTACTCCTTCACAGCACCAACCACGATCCCAGTAACAAAGTACCGTTGCAGGAATGGATACACAAGCAGGATCGGCAGCGCGCTAATAAAGATCTGCGAAGCCCGAATCGTCCGTTGGGACAGGTTCGCAACTGCTTCCGGATCAAGCTTCGACATGTCGGCCTGCACAATGATCGTCTGCATGAATGTCGCGAGTGGAAGTTTTTCCGCATCACGGATGTAGATGATCCCGTCGAAATACGCGTTCCAATGCCCAACCATCATGAAGAGCGAAACCGTTGCAATAACGGGTACCGAGACAGGCAGATAGATTTTGATAAACGTCTGAAAGTGACCTGCGCCATCGATAAATGCAGCTTCCTCCAGATCCTTCGGAACGGTACGGAAGAAATTCAGCAACAGAATGATGTTGAACACCGCAACCAATCCCGGCAGGATCAAGGCCAGCAAAGTGTTCATCAGTCCCAGCTTCAGAATCAGGATATACCCCGGAATGAGGCCACCGCTGAACAGCATCGTGATGACAAAATACCACAGATAGATGTTACGTGCGCGGAACACCCGCGTCTCTTTGGAAAGCGCATAGGCTGCAATCGTATTAACAATTAATGCAAGTCCAGTACCGAGTACCGTCCGCTCCACAGATACCCATAAGGAGGAGAGGAAGTTGGTATTAGCAAATGTCTTCGCATACGCCTCCAGTGTAAATCCAATTGGCCAGAACGTTACGAGACCAGCATTTGCAGGTGCAGATGCGCTAAGTGATACCATGAGTAAGTGATACAAAGGCAGCAAGCAGAGCAGTGAAAGGATGGTCAATAACACATTGTTGAATATGCTGAATATGCGGTAAGGCATCGTTTTATGATACATGGGTTCGTCATCCTTTCTAGAAAATTCGATATCCGGCGAATCGGTAAGCCAGTCGGTACGAGATCACAATCAGGATCAGGCTGATGACCGATTTGAACAGATTCACAGCGGTAGCGAAACTGAACTGCCCACTAAGCAGACCTTCTCTGTACACAAACGTATCGATAATATCTCCTTGTTGATAAATCAACGGACTATATAAGTTAAAGATCTGGTCAAAGTTGGCGTTAAGCACATTCCCCAGTGCCAGGGTTGCGATTACGATCCCAATGGGAATAAGTGCCGGGATGGTAATATACATCGTTTGTTTCCAGCGTCCTGCTCCATCCACTTCAGCCGCTTCATAGAGTGACGGGTTAATGCCGGACAGTGCCGCGAGGAAGATGATTGTGTTGAATCCAAACTCTTTCCAGACATCACTCGCAATAATCGTGAATCGGAACCAGCTGCCATCCCCCAGGAAGAAGATCGGCTTGATGCCGAATACCGAAACCAGGAACTGATTGACAATACCCGTCTGGGCCAGAATGTCGATCAGAATGCCAGATAGTGTAACCCAGGACAGAAAGTGAGGAAGATACACGAGCGTTTGAATCGTTCTTTTCAGCGCCATCTTCCGTACCTCATTAAGTAATAAGGCGAATACAAACGGAATAATCAGGTTCATGACAATCTTGGAACAGGCAAAGAACAACGTGTTCCACGTAATTTGCAGGAAATAATCATTTTCCCACATGTACCTGAAGTGCTTCAGTCCCACCCATTCGGAATTGAAAAATCCCAGTGCAGGTTTATAATCTTGAAATGCCATCAAAATCCCGGACATCGGAATGTATGAAAATATAAAGACCATAATGGCCGCCGGCAACACCATAAAGTGCAGAATCCATGGCTGTTTGTAGCGTTTTTTTCTCTTTTTATCCAGCTTGTTCCCAACGTTTGCCTGTGGGATCCGCTTACCCTCCAATTTAGCCTCCATAGCGCTTCTCCTGTTCCCAAAAAAAGTTTTTGTGTGTGATCGGGTTCTCTGATATAAATAGTATCAAGCCATTCTGAGGTCTGACTATATAACATTGTTAGGCTTGATAGTGTTTTGTTAGGGTATCATCGGAAGAGGTTGTTTACACATGAATTTGAAGGAGACTTTTTATGCATATATGGAAGCGCTTAAACCTATTTCCAGGCAAGACTCGATCCCCATTCAGTCTTTTTGCCAAAATAAACTTGTTAATTGTGGTCTTGTTCATCCCCATTCTAATCATGTACACCTACTCGAATAACGTCACCTATGATGTCGTCAGCAAGGAACTGCAGATCTCCAACACGAAACAGCTCACGTTTCTGTCCAGTCAGATCGACTCCCGCATCAACCAGATGATGGATTTCAGCCTGATTCTCTCCCGAGATCCAAATGTCAGAGCATTCAACGGCCTCAATATGTGGGATGATCGGTACGACCGGATGCAGACCCGTTATGTGATACAAGAGAAGATGATGCTGCAAACCGGCGTTACGGATATATGGCCCACCCGATATGCGGTGCATTCACAGCAGAATGAGGATGTCATCGCCAACTACAACCAAACGACAGGATATGATGAGGATTATTTGAAAAAGAACATGAGTGGACGATGGACCTATGGGGATCAGGGAGCCGTATCAGAGGATGAACTAAATTCCTTCTATTGGTTCTATACCGATTCCTTGGCACAGCCGGGGATGCTCACGGGAAGTAATCTGGTGATTGAAGCCAGCTTCAGTTATGAGAACATTCAAAATATGCTGGATACGTATAAAGCGGGCGGACAAGGCGATCCTTTCTTGTATCACAAAGGAAATTCACCCATTCTCAATCGCAGCGCGGACAAGCAATTATCCGCAGAACTCATTCAGTATCTGGATACGCATTCCCCGGAAGACACCACACAAGATGTCGTGAAGCTGAACGGGAAAAACTATTTGGTTAGCTCTGTGAAGTCCACTTATCTGGATTGGCATCTGGTGGATGTGATCCCACTGTATCAGATTTTGAAACCTATCTCGCTGAGTCAGAATCTGTTCTACACCTGTATGATTTTGCTGCTGGTTGTGGGCATCTCTGCTTCAATCCTGCTGTACCGGAATGTTCAATATCCGATCAAAAAGCTGATCAAAGGTTTACGCCGTGTAGAGCAAGGGGATTATTCTGTCCGACTGTATAGCAAAAACCAGAATGAGTTCTCATTCCTGTTCCGCCGATTCAACGATATGTCCCATCAGATTCAGGATCTGATCGAGAATGTGTTCCATGAGAAAATTAGAGCCAGGGAAGCTACGCTGAAGCAATTACAAGCGCAGATCAATCCACATTTCCTATATAATTGTCTAGGTTATATCATCAACATGGCCCAGATGAAAGACGAGCAAGCCGTGGTCTCCATGGCGCATAACCTAAGTGCGTATTATCGCTACACCACCCGTATGGAACGGGAGACGTCGTCGCTACAAGAAGAGATCAAGCTGCTGATCAACTATCTCGACATTCAGAAGCTGCGCAATGGTCGCATTGAGTATCACATCGATATCCCTGAGGATATGCTTGCCCAGTCGGTGCCACGATTAATGCTTCAACCGATGGTCGAGAATTCCGTCATACACGGCGTGGCGAAGTCCTATTCTTCCGGGGAGATTCGAATTACCGGGGAGCGCTTGAATGGTTTTGGCAGAATATACATCGACGACGATGGTCCTGGCTTAAGCCCAGAACAGTACGAAGCACTGAACTTGAAAATGCAGGAACCTTTACAAGAAGAAATGGGCTGCGGCCTTTGGAATACGTACCAACGAATCACGCACCTGTTCGGTAGTCACTCCTACCTCCTATTCGGCCCATCCCCACTTGGCGGATTCCGAACCGAGATTATCTGGGAGATACCGAAAGAGGACGACGATTCCGATAGAGGAAATACCGATACAAATTGATACGATACGAACGATAAGTTGACGATTTAATTTTGAACAAGATCACGTACACGATAACGCAGAGGACAGAAAAAACCTGAAGAAACGGAGTGCTCGCCTGAAAGCTTTCTGAAAGAAAGCTACATCGGAAGCATAAGCTATCACCAGATTTACACATTATAAAACTCATTCAATAAATCTGGGGATAACAGCGATCGGAAGGTTGTTCTGTCATCGGAGTGGCAAGTGTACAGATGTCTGCGTTCAACCACCAAGGAGACAATACAAACATGCAAATGATGATCGTAGACGATGAAGCACACTGGGTCGATAACCTGTCCATGACCAAGCCATGGCACACCCTGGGGATCGAACATGTGCATAAAGCATACTCGGCACACGAAGCACTACAAATGATCGACACGCACCCCATCGATATCGTGATCTCAGACATTCAGATGCCTGAAATGACAGGCATTGAACTGATCGAACGCATCCGCATCCGGGACAAAAAAATAAAATGTATTCTGTTATCCGGGTATTCCGAATTTGATTACGCCAAAAAAGCCATCCAGTTCGAGGCCGTAGACTATCTGCTGAAGCCACCCACTGACGATGAATTAATGGGCGCTGTCCAGAAAGCCATCGATCAATTGAATAACGAATGGGCGCTCGTCAGTTCATTGACACGAACGCAGTTTACGTTGCGAGAGAATCTACCCCATTTGCGGGGGCGACTGCTCCTAGGGGCGTTGCAGGGACAACGAATCGCCGCTGCCGAATGGGATCGGAAGCTCGCCAATTACGATCTACCCTTTCACACCGGTGATGCCGCATTAATGTTGGTTCGTTTGGAAGAAGAATTCGGACACTATGACAGCAACGATCAGACCCTGATCGAATATGCGATCATCAATATGGCAGAAGAGATTATAGGTGAGTTTACGGAAGTGTGGGGCGTCAAGGAGGAGCACGGATATCTGGTATTTTTGCTTCAGCTGAAAGATCGGAAAGGCGATATTGGCAAAGAAACCATTCTGGAGAAGCTATCGATTCAGCTCCAATCTAAAGTAAAACAATTTCTGAAAGGCTCCCTCTCCATCGTTATCACCGAGTGGTTCACCTTTCCGGATCAGCTCTACGATCGCTTCCGTCAGGCTTCCGCCTATTTCCGGCAGATCGTTGGCGATGAACGCGAATTTGTCATGCGTGTCAGCGATGTCGAGACACCTGCGGCACAAGGTCCCTTGGATGTACTGTACACGCCGCCCACCTTCATTAGTTTGCTAGAGAGCGGACAGTGGGATGCTGCCGAAGAGAAAATCCTCGCGGTCTGCGCTGAGCTGGATGAGAAATGGTCAGAATCATGGGAGCACTGCATGGAGGCTGGTTTTCTCATTACGGCTTCGTTCACCAATATTGCCCACCGGAACAAGCTGACTCTGACCACTTTAATGGGAAATGATGTCGAGGGTTTGCAAAGTGGGGAAGTTTTCGCCACCATCAGCAAATTGCGGAAATGGTCACTCAGTGTGCTGGGCAAACTCAAGGAAGGCACGTCCAACGAGATCAAGGACATCCGTTCCGAGTATGTGAAGAAGATTCAGGATTTTACAGATAAGAACCTGCATCTGGATGTGTCTTTGCGTGTGCTCGCTGACCATGTCAATCTGCACCCGACACATTTGTCCAAGATCTATAAGATCGAAACGGGCGAAGGCATTAGTGATTATATCTCGCGCCTGCGCATGGATCGTGCCTGCCACAAGCTGGTAACGACCACCAAAAAAGTGTACGAAATCAGCATGGAGATTGGTTATATGGACCCGGCTTATTTTATCAAAGTGTTCAAGCGCCAGTTTGGCGTTACGCCGCAGGAATACAGAGACCAGCACAAATAACATCTTAGAGGTTGTTCAAAAAATCCGCTTTTGATTACGAAGGATGCCTCACGGCATCATCAGCATCGAATATGGAATTCAGCCGAAATGTCCGTTGCTCACGTAGTTTGCCTACGCTCCGCTACTCCATTTCTAGCTTTATCCCATCTTCTCGGTACTGAAAACCGAATTTTTTGAACTTCATTTGAACATTCATTTGAACATTCACTAATAGAGTCCTATCAAAACTAACAAACTCATATAGATGCCCTCCCGCCCAAATTGGTACAGTTACATTGTAAAGATCATACACCGTAGGGGGATTGAACAATGATCAAATTCAAAACATGGTGGTCACTGCTCATGGTTATCGCGCTCATCACGATCACTGCGTGCGGCAGTGGCGAGACAGCCAGTGACAATGGTACCAATAATACGCCGGGAACTGTCGGCTCAGCTGAAGCAGAAGCTGCTTTTGCTAAAGGAAAATATGACCCACCGATCGAGTTCAGTTCGGTATTAATGCCGAAGAAATACGTGCAAGGAGATACCAAAGAAAATAACGTGCACGATCGCTGGATGCTCGAAACGCTGGGTATGAAGCATAAAGATACTTGGTATCCGGCCAATGACGATCAATACAGACAAAAGCTGCAACTGGCTATCGCCTCTGGCGAAAAGCTGCCTGATTTTGTATCCGTACCCACCAATGCGGTACTGACTAATCAGCTGATCGACTCCGGTCAATTCATCGCCATCGATGAGTTGTTCGACAAGTACGCGAGTCAGACCCTGAAAGATCACGCAGCAGCACATCCTGAGCTATGGTATCCGTTTACCAAGGACGGCAAGAAATACAACATGCCGATCATGGAGTACACCGATAACGACGATACACTGCTCTGGCTCCGCGAGGACTGGATGGAGAAGCTGAAACTGGAAGCTCCGAAAACCATTGCAGATCTTGAGAACATCATGGACAAATTCAAGAACGAGAACCCGGACGGTCTATCTCCAGACAAAGTATTCCCTCTGGCGATCTCGCTGAAAAATAACACCAACACCTGGATGGGTCAGCTCGACTGGTTGTTCGGGGCATACGGCACAATCGAGGAGCAATGGAACAAAGACGCAAACGGCAACCTCGAGTACGGCTCCGTTAACCCGGGTGCCAAACAAGCCCTTGCCAAGCTGGCTGAATGGATGGATAAAGGTTATATCCACGCTGACTCCGCTCTGTGGGACGAAGGCAAATCCGCTGAAAGCTGGACAGCTGGCAAAGCGGGCATTCTGCCTGGCGCAAACTGGGTACCGGACTGGCCTGCACCTGACCTGCTGAAGAACGTACCTGGCTCAAAGTATAAAGCTTACCCTGTTCCAGCTGGCCCAGACGGCAAGATCGGTACGAAGTGGCAGAACTCTGGTGTCAACGCAAGTATCATGATCAACAAGGATGCGAAGCATCCAGAAGCCATCTTCCTGTACTACAACTACTTGCTCGATAACCTGGCTAACCCGAAAGCGGGCAGTGAGTATGAATACGGCTTCGCCAAAGGTTACGACTGGGATATCATTGACGGACAACCGACCAGTGACAAAGAGAAGATCAAAGACTTCTCCAACGAATTCCCTTTCCTGACCGGCCCAGCACGTATCCCGGATCTGTACATGAAAACACTCGTGAAGCTGGCCAACGGCGAGAAGCCTGAAACACCTTACGAGAAACAAATGGCCGAATTCCGTAAACCGGAAAACTGGTATGCAGGTAAAGTGGTTATGTCCCAGATCGACATCCGTAAACAAAACTACTTTACTGGCGCGGCCACACCAACCATGGTATCCAAATGGAACCTGCTCCGTCAGTCCGAGATGGAAACCTTCAACAAAATCATCTACGGCAAACTGCCAGTTGATGCCTTTGACCAATTCGTCGCCAACTGGAAATCCAATGGCGGAGATCAGATCACGCAAGAAGTGAATGAATGGTTTAAGTCGGTAAGTGCGAAATAAGAATTGGATTTTGGAAAATAAAGAGTAAACAAAACCAGCCGAAGCGGTAAGATATACGCTTCGGCTGGTTTTATTTAGTTAGAGATTAGGCCGCTCCTCCTGGCTTATGCGTTCGCGTTAGTGCATCAAGCCTTCGTATCAATCTCCTCCGGCATCGACACACCTAGCAAGGATACTGTGAGTTGAATGCCATCCCTCAGCCCTTGCATGTATAACCGCTCATTCTCTACTCCTCTGCTGATAATGAGTCGGCTCTCCCACTCAGCATATTCAGGTGTCTGCTCGATATCCTTACCAGCAAACAACCCTTCGAACGCTTCGTCCTTTTCCTCACGTACACGACTCAATACAGGGTCATGCTCGATTCGGGCAGATACTTCATCTAGCCTTGCCTGAATCGCTTGTTGCATCCACGATGGAAAATCCATTCTTTCTCCTCCCCACGCATTATGTACCTCACTCATCATCGTACAACTCGGTTATGTCTCGCCTTCATCTCACTCACTTGGGCCACCAGTTCATCCACCCTTCGGCTCTGTTCCTGAACCTCGGGATTGTCCCACAACGGAATCGCTTGCTTCAAGGATGCCTCACCAAGCTGATTAAGCTTGCGCCGTTCCTCTTCCAATAAGTCAAGCAACCGGCTCATACATCCACCTCTCTGATGGGTCTTAACTACGCCATGTCTTGTTAAGACTAGACGTGAGTAGTCAATTTTAATGCGATTATCGGTTTATTTTATTTTAATTCGATATCCGCATTAAAACAACCATTATTTCTCATACAATTTGGTTGAAATGAGGGGTGTACATAATGAAGCATAGACAAGAACCACCTGGCGACAAAAACATCATAGGCTCCCGAGTCGTAACTATCCGTAAAAGTAAAGGCATTAAACAACGAGAATTCCTCGCCAGACTGCAAACACTTGGTTTGGATATCAGTCAGACTAGCCTTTCCCGTCTTGAGGGTCAATATCGTCTTGTTCAGGATTATGAAGTGGTGATAATTGCGAAGGCGTTAGAGGTTTCAGTGGGGTATTTGCTTGGGGAAGAAACAAAGTAAATTAAGTGTTCGCATATAGCGACATTATTCCTGTATATAACCTAGTGTTTTTCTTCATACAAGAAACAACATCCACTTTACTGCATACAACTTTCCCCATAAGAAATAAGGAATACAGACAGATGTCACATACTAAGACTTTCGTTTAATTTGACCAGGTACATACTTTAGCTATATAATTTTAACAATCCATTTTATTCAAAGCGTGAGTATTTTGCCACGATTAATGGCACGTGCCCCGTTTCACAATACTTATGATAGCTAAAGTACATTATAACATGTATTTTTTCTTTTCCATCAGAAAGCCGGTTGTCTCAAAGTGGAGGCAACCGGCTTTCTGATGTTTAAAACTTAGATAAATAGATCTTTATTATTCTGTTTAAACTAGCTCAAATAAAATATTGTCAATAGATTGGTCTTGTTTTCTATGCTCTAAATTAAGTTTTTCTAAGAGATTCATTATGAAAGTATACTCATCCACAAAAGGCATTGACCTCACTAATTCTTCCTTTTTAGCGATAGATGCAAAATCATCTAAATCAACATTTTTGTTTTCGTTTCCAGGAAAATACTTTTTATAAAGTAATTTAATATCAGTTTTTTGTTCTATTTTTATATCAAAATTATAAATTTCTTCATATTTTCTATATATTTTCCTAACAGACCTAAATAACTGGTTGTCTCTAATAGAGTAAGATTCTTGTACTCCTGCTGCATCTTCTTTGTTTTTGAAGTTAACCGTCTTAAATATCATTCTTAAATATTTAAACGTTGACTCATAAATATTAATACTTTCATATTCTGTTTCAATTTTTAATGCTTCCAAATATGGAATAATATAATTCCTCTCCAACCTATTTCTGTCTATTTCAAATAACATATCAAATACATTGTCTGTACTAAACCTTGATGATAGCTTGTCTAAAAGTTTTATTTGTCTTTCATCCGAGGAATTAATAATAAAAATTGCTGTAAAATACTCTTGAAAGATCCTATGAGAGAACGTATATACTAAACCATCCTTAACAATTAGCGAAACAGATTCACATAGGTCTCTATAATAATCATACGTGTTAAAATTAATATTACTTATTTTTATTGCACCATTTAAATACTTCATGATTGTATTGTATTCAAAGCTAATACTATTATTCGAATAACTTTGAATCGAAAACGAAGACAGTATCTTTACAAAATCGTCCATAGCTAGACTAGAATACATTCTACGCTTGTACCCACCCTTTGTAGAATCATGCTTAGAAAATAAGGTCTCGAAAGCTTGTTGATAAAATAGATACATTTTTTCAGGGATATCTGAAAACTGTGAAAAAGTCATAAGCATTATCGTCAAAAGTAAGGGATTTGATGAAAACGATTGGTGTCTATCATATAATTTACTATCCAATTCCTCTATGAATCGGCCCTTAATTTCGCTATCATAGTGGATCTTTTCTATTAATTTTAAGGCTTTTGTTTTAGACAAGGGTAGCATCCGAAGTTCCGTAAAACTATTCCAAGTAATAAAATCATCACTTGGTCTTGAAGAAATAATTATAGAATTATCATAATATTTATCTCCCAATTGTACTATTTGTAGAGATAAATTCTCTCGGATCTCAGGGTTAACTTCATCAAAACCATCGAAAAAAAACAACAAGTTACCATTATTTATTGACTTATAAAAGTACTCTTTTTCTAAATTAAAGTTAAGATTTGATACACTTAGATGAATAAAATCAAGCAATGTAAATTCACCCGAAATGAATTTCTCATGAATATCAGGAATATTATTTATATTTTTTAGTTCTACGAAGATTGGAATCTGAATTCTCTTCTCAATAGAATTTAAAAATAGATGCTTCATTAATGTAGATTTACCGGTGCCTGCTGAGCCTGATATAATAATTTTGTTACTTATCTCAAATATATTATTAACATCGCTAGTATCGATAACTTTATCTCCAAAACTCAACTCTGAATCTTCATAGAATTCATAGAGAAAAACAGGCACATCTCTATATAGAATAGTTTTAAATTCACTGTATTTTTTTATGGTGGTCTCTAAATAATTATTAAAAGCCATGCCCGATTTCACTTTTATATTCTTATAAGAATCACTACCAAAACTACCCAATCCCTTTATAAATCTATCAATGTTATTTTGAACTAATTCCACTGAAAAAGAAATTATATCTTCTTTACTTACCATAGTTTCACCTCTTAAATTATGTATTTATTTCCCAGTAAATAAGACTCGAAAATTAACATTATTTACGGAAATTGGTTTTATATCCACCTAAAATTAGAGTGCTTTCAATATTTCTTTTGCACTTTTTTTTAAAACTCCTTTTTTAATATATCTTAATGCAATCGTTCTCACTTCAAGTAACATCTTAGCTATTCACATAATAACCCATAATGTGACATTCGTGAACAAAATTTTTAAAAAAGAGGACGATCAACAGAGTGCTTAGTCTCTCGTATCAAGTGAGTTTGTTATGCGCTAGATTTTTTTGTGCTAACACTTATGTAACGCTGTATTCTGCGTTTACTTGTACGACTGAGCAACCTTGTATATAGGCAAATTTGTTACGTTTTTCAACAGATGTATAGTGACCGCACGTCTCAGTGCATGATATATTTTTCTTTTTTTGTAATTCTGCATGTCGTCTTGCTCTCCGAAAACATTTCGATATCCCAGACGAAACTTGAAAGAAGCATCCTCAGATTTTTTCCTCCTTCCCCTGTTTTACGGAATGTTTTCCTTTCAATATACAGATCACTGCAACGCAGACGCACAAGTTCACCTACAAGGAAGCCCGGTGAATAGGTCAGAAACAATATGGCCTTATGTTTAAAGTTGGTTATGGATTTGAGTAAATGAGCAACTTCCTTTTCGGACAACACTTGCGGAAGCTTGGTCTGCTTCTTGGGACGAATATACTGGGTATCCGTAGGGTAATAAAGCATATGTTTGCAATAGAAACGGATAGCGCTAATGGTCTGATTCACGGCTTGAATGGGAGATCTCTCCGGTCAAGCAAACCTAAACAATACGTCTGAACATTGGATGTAGTCATATCTGTACTTTTTAGCGGAAGACTACTCAGAAAACGTTCAACCTGATTACAATACGCTTTAATCGTTTCGCGGCTATCCTCGTAACTTTAGTACCTTCTGCAACGTTTCTTTACTTCGGGATAATCTGAACATCATTTGGAGCGAACTGATTTATGAACTCCTGAATAGCAGGGGATGTTGCATACTTTCAGTTTGGATTCCCACTGTCTGCCCGTAATTTGGCGAATACACTGAATATATGCTGGGTTGTATGGGATTCGAATGTGAGTGAATCAGTGGAATCTTTCATTATAAGTGATAAACAAAAAGGAAGGCCCTTCTTCACTAATTCTTTTGGAATCATATAGGATGTTTAAAAAGTCGAGATCCGCCAAGCAATTTCAATAGCAAGCCGCCACTCTATAGCATCTTTACCCAACCCTGCACTACTGATCAATTTGTCCTCATGGATAACAGTAGACGATTGAACCCGCAGGTATTTCGTCTGGGGATATCTCTTTTCCCAAACATATACCGATATTCTTCTTGCTGGCTATAGAATGGTTAATTTGAGAAGAAAAAACTTTATATATTTGCTCTTCTCCATCCGTTTTTTTGATGATAATCTGTTTACCGATCATCTCTTTGATTGTTGAAGGGAGTAATCCATCTAACTCTGCATTGGCACCCATAACGACGGTTCCGAATTCCGGTGTTTCAAAGACTAGTACCAACGCCAAACAGCATTTTAGTTTCCATTCTGTGGCCTCCTTATCTCTGATCTATCCTTTGACATCTCACACCCTAAGATCGGAATTACGAAGTCTAACCATGGCATTTATCAATAATGCTTAAGTTACCCATTTAGCTTCTGCCCTTCTAAACATACAAATTCCACCCCACTATAAAAGCAGCCAAGATGAACGCGGAGATGCCAGACATGATGTACATCACCTTTTGCTTTTTGCTGTAATTGCTCTTCCGCAGTTTGTAAATAAGCAAGCCAAGATACGCCACTGCTAGAACCACATAAAGTAGATTAAACATTAAATTGATCCGTAACGAAGAATAAGCAGGATAATTTGGAAAACTAATCTTCGTCTGTATGATGAAAAGATTAAGGAGCAGTACCACACCTGCAAAATTGATTGCAAGATGATATTTATTAAAATTGGTGGTAAGATTTCCTCGTTTATTTAGTTTGTTAAGAAGCATCAAGATTAGATAGCCAATCAAAGCACATAAACTGAAAATGGCGGCTAGCGCAACAGGAATAAGAGATATCTTAAGTAAGTTCACCTTTAGATTCGATACTGGTAAATAATCAATGTAAGGAGTGACGGAAATTTTCTCAATAACCCCATTATGCTCGACAACGTTATAAGAACTACTTAACTCAGCTTTTGTGAATTTCTTTATATCAAGGGCAGTAAATAAATTAGTAAATCTAGATGCTGCCCGTCGTGCGGATTGAAAATATCCTCCCCCCTCCGAAGTAACTCTATTAGAATTGACGTTATCACCGAAAATCTCTTTGATAAGCCCATAATAATAAATTTCCTCAAAAGACTGGTTTGTCATGACTACCATCCCAAATTTAGATTCGGGATCAAAGACAAGTTTGCTGGAAAACCCTTTCAAATTCCCCTCATGCATCAGTGTAGGCACCCAGTATTCCATCTCAACGAACCCATGCGCAAATCGCGGAGTAGAAGTCCCCTCATAATATAGACTTGTTGACAACATTTCGTTCAACGTATCCCTGTCCTTAAATAATACATTGCTATCATCCACAGGCATCAGCGCTGCTAAGAATTTCCCTAAATCCTCTGCTGTCCCAATAGCTGCCCCTGTAGGATAAAACGTAACGTATACTCTGTTCTCAGGGATCAGTTTCAAATCTTTCGTATACCCTTCAATCTCATTCCTTCTTTGTACTAGATCTGGATGATCTTGCCCCGTTGGATGAATCGAGGTGTCGTTCATATGAAGTGGTTCGAAAATATGTTGATTGACATACTCATAAAAAGGTTGGCCACTTATCTCTTCCACGATGTAACCAGCTAGACCAACGCCATAGTTCGAATAACCCACTATGCTATTCGGTTTGTATATCTGTTTCGGCTCATTTCTACGCAGCGTTTCTCCTAATTCTAACGTTTCATCCTCTGAGTAATAAAACACCTCGGCCGCTGTCTGATCTTCCCAACCCGCATTGTGATGCATCAGGTTCATTAGTGTAATCGGATCATCATATTTCAGCTTTTTGAAAAACCCCTCTGGCAGATATTCTTGGAGATCCGTATCCAAATCAAGCTTTCCTTGTTCGACAAGCTGCATCACACTCGTATAGACCAACAGTTTCGAGATGGAAGCCCATTCAAAAACCGTAGAGGTATCCGCCTTTCGCTGCTTCTCAATATCTGCGTAACCATATGCCTTATTCACAATGGTTTCACCGTCTTTAATAGCCACAACCGAAACGGCAGCGGTATACTTCTCATACGAGGCAACATAAGCATCAATCGTTTCCTCTAACTTTGACAAAGGAATCCTTGATGGTGTAGTCTCAACCTGTTTCTCTTCAGCGTGGGCAGGTACCGCTATTGCCATAATGATAAATATGAATGACAGAACACAAGCGATTACTTTGTTAACCGTGTGATATCCACGATTCATCTGCATTAGCTTCTCTCCTTTTAGATTAAATGTTAATTACATCTCTTGTTTTCGAGTATGCGTTTTCAAAAGAGTCCATATGACTCCAAATTATTTTCAAATGCAATTACACTCCATTCAGGAGAGAGGTCGGAGAATTTCACCTTTCCAATTAACGATGTTTATTTCTTTATCTTTCAAGAGGCACCAATCAATGATTTCACCTATCCATTTTGGCGTGATGATCTCATCGCTCCATTGCGGTGTTAATACTCTTCTGTATCCTATATATTCTGTTGTCCAGCCTTCGAATTCTTCTCCGATGATGACTATAAATGGGGGCTTGTTCTTGATACTGTGTTGTCCAACTTCATAAGTGACGATTAACTTCTTATCCTCAGAAACGATATGTAATTTGATTATCCCTTCATCGTCAATATCCGGTTCAACATACCAATAAAATAATCGATTGGAGCGAACGATTTTACGTTTATATTTTTTTCTTACGCCCATAACTCACCTCGCATATTTCTTTTCCTCTGTATGCAGTATTTTGACAGTTATCCAAGACACAGCTAGAGTAGCTTGGTATCTCATATTAAAAGCACACTGAGTTTAAGGAGTAGTACTCTTGTAAAAATCAATTACTCTATCAAAGATTTCGATCTCTCGTTTTTTTATGTCCGGTAATGTCTCGCAATGCTTTACAATATGATGTATATTATCTGCTAAAGTCTCTGCTTTATGAATCCCCACATATCCTGGTATCAGTTCATTAAGATAATGGAAGTATCTCATTTGAGGTTCAATCATGCGCAGATGTTTATCAAAATTTCTTCTGGATCGTGTCTGATCCATCTCCTTTCGCTTGCGCAGTTCATCTTCTTCTGCCCAGAATAGTACATAAGCATCCGGTAATGATATTTCATTCTCCAATAACTTTCTTCTAAAGAAGTTTGCTGTTTCATCTAAAGATAGGTGCTCAAAACCATATATCCAGCTGTACCAAATCTTAAATACATCGCCATCCAAAATCACATACTCATGTTGTTGATTCTTCTCATATGCAATATGCCATCTATCGATTTGTCTCTCTAGTAACCACATCATAAGTTCCTTACCTTCAAGTTGAGGAGCTTCAAAAAGGAACCCTGTTTCTGGAACAATAAATGCATCATATTGTGTAGCGAACTGCTGACAAGTGGTACTTTTACCTACAGAACTGGCACCTTCGAGACAAATTATCGTCATTCAATTACCTCCAGATATTACTCACAAAATGATTAATCAGCCTTCACTGGCTCTTAAGCGATCATGTTGAATTTCATATTAGACTATGTATTGTAGATTTCTTTAATCTTTAGCCATGTTTCATACCAAAATGTTTTTCGTTTAAGAGGTTTTATTACCTTAATCTCGACTTTTTTTCGTTTCAAATAAACCGTGCCATCCACTTCAATGAGTCTATCGCCATATTCAAATACCATATCCTTGCAGTCTTTGTGATACTGGTTCTCTCTTGTTTCTGACCACTCCGCTTTTTCAGTAGAATGTCGTTTTCTCATTATTTTAAAATCCTCCTTTAAGGAAACACCACTATTTAAAGCAAAAAGGAAGCCTGACCCACACATTAACACTTTGTTATCCGATATTGATGAGCCTTAAGGTTCGTTTATTCCTACGACTTGTTCAATTGCTATATTATTCTTTAACATTAATGTTTAACTCATAATTCCTTCTTTATCAAGCCCTTTTGTATCTAATCTAAAAGTACCTGTCAGTGCTTTCGAAGTATTTTTCGCTCAAGTAGAGGATGAAGATCTCGGCCACTCACTGGATCTAATTAACAACAGACCACGAAAATGCTTGGGTTGGAAAACCGCTCACGAATCTTTTACAGAGGAACTGTCGCAATTATTTTGACAATATATCATATGGTAAACCAACAATTGACATATTATATATCATATTGTATTGTAAACCTCTAAGACTAGAAAACTATCCCATAAAAGAGAGGTGTAGGGTTGTGAATTTTAAGAAAAAGTATATGGCGTTCTTTCTAATTGCTGTAATCTCAGTATTCTCTAGTAGTCCGAGTCTAAGTGCCCACGAAATGTATTATTCCGGGTCAGCTCCAAATTGGACAGCAATCCCTGTTAAATGGAATAACTTAAATAACGGGAAACCTTATCTTAAGGTGAACGGGGATCGATTAAATTCCGATTATACAAGCGCTTACACAACAGCAGCTACGTTATGGTCAACATATTCTCAGAAAATTGTAATTGATAAAGTCGGTTATGGTTCTTCAAACGTTGACATAGCCACAGGAACAAAGGCATATTGGTCAGATAGATTTGGTGTGGGTGGAGCCGGGACACTAGGAATAGCAGATCTGAAGACAACAGACGGAATTGTTATAGATTCATCAACTGTGCAACAGTCTTCGAAAAGGATTTCGTCAGCTCAAATATATATGTCACCATATGTCGCTAACTATAGCAGTTCTAACCCAGGCAATCACAAGGTTGCTACTATAGTCCATGAAATAGGCCATGTTCTGGGTTTAGGTCATCCCAATGTTAGTTACTATCCTACAAGTGTTGAGTCAATCATGAGATCTGGTGGCCAATATGAGGGTTATTATGTACCTAGACAACACGATTTAAATGATATTAACAACAAATATTAAGATGGAGGAGATTAAGATGAGAAAAATCTTGATAACTATATTATTTTTAAGTGTAGTATTAGTTGTAATGGGTTGCTCAAGTAATAAACCAATTACCTCAAGTCTTTCGGATGAAAGAATTCTAGAACTTCGCAAAGAATATCCTCTTTCAGAAGGTAATGCTAGTTTAGCCCAATCCGTTGATGTTCCCTTCGAACAAATATTAGAAATGTCAGATGCAGTAATTATTGCTGAAGTTGTTAAGCAAAACCCTAGTTTTCAATCTACCTTAACTGCAGAACCAGGAACACCAGAGGGTGATGCAGCAGAGAAAGATAAAGCTCAAGGTATTGAGCCATATAAACCTACTTTTGTTTCATATGAAGTAAAAGTGGATGAGGTGATTGTGGGGGAAGAGGTTGATGAAACTACTAACTTGTTCTACAATGCTGATTTCATAGGGGTTGAACCAGATTTAGAACCAGGTATGAAGATTGTTGCTTCAGTGAAAAAAGGAACAGCGCCAGAACAACAAGGCAGTTATTCTTTCACTAGGTATGCCACTTATTATGTTGTTGATGATGATTATGTTTTGTCTGCGTACCAAGGGAAATCTGAAGAAATGAAAAATTTCACAAATCAAACAGATGGTAAAACGTTAAATAACTTGGTAGAGCAGATTAAAGAACTCTGGTCTAATTAGTAATGAAAAATAGAAAAGTTCACTATTATCCCCTTTAAGACTATTTGGAGGGGATTTTATGATCTGATGGATTGTAATATGAAGTGCGACACTACTGTAAATAAATAAAAAAGCGCCTAAAGCCGGATTCGTGTAGAATGAAGGTTCCTACACCACATTCACACTTCAGTTAACCTTTCATATTAAATGCTTCACTATAGATTTCACGCAGCTCAGTTGAGTTATCATGCCACTGAATGGGCTTACCATTGATAATTTGGACCAATACATCCAGGCACCTATGCCATCCTGCGGCCGTGTTCACTGCCCATGAATCATCGTTAAACGTATGGGTAAAGATCATTCGACACCCTTTATCTTCTTTCTGCAATGAAATGTTAATCAGATCATCAACTTCACGGAAACCAAATACATATGGCTTTTCTAACTCTGTAATGGTCCCCTCATATGTCGTTCCTTCACCATCATCGAAGGCAATCTTGCCACCAAGTCTGAGATCCATCTCTCCTGTTGCGAAAGGGTACCATTGGGCGAAGGAACTAGACTTCGTGATCACAAAGAAAACATCTTCTGGATTATGATGAAGAAATCGTTCAAACCTCAAAGCATACCGACCGTTTGACTCAAGTAATGCACCATATTCATTCACCTGTTCATCCTCCTTCTTTCATCACACATATCCATCTTCAGGTTCACCAACATCAAAACCCAACACTTTTGACGCTTCAAACTTAAATGTTTCTATCCAAGAAGTCCAATCATTATCATTCATCTGTGCATAAAATGATAGTCCACTAGGCTCAACGGATGCTTCAATGAAAACATCATCCTCGTCAGTTCCAAACCAATATGGAATTCCACTTTTATAACCAATCCACCCTGGCATACGCTCATATACTTTATAAACTTTAGCCCACACCTCATCAGGCAGATTATATCTTATATTTAGGTTGCAATTATGAGAGTTTATGTTGTCCATTTACATTCTCTCCTTCTACCTCAGACGTATATCAAGATTTTCAAAATTCAGTTATGTAACTCTAATCTCTTCAAGTCAATGATATAATTTTGTTGTTTCAGAATATCCAAGCCAACAAGACCTGTATGACCTTTATGACCTTTAGGCAATATGCCTACATCGTCTCTATATTCTCAATGCAGTTTGTGCCTATTACAATCCTATCCATGATTTTGGTGTAGAAAGGAATACTCCCTCCAATCCCGTATGCTTCAAAAATTGAATCCCCAGTTTCAAAAGTCACGCCAATTTCCTCTAAAACATCAGGACTAATGATCGTATGTGAAGATCCAGTGTCTATAATAACATCGTCTATTTTCAGTGTTCTTCCTCTAAATGTAACGGTAAGTGACGTTGTAATTAGCTGTCCATCATAGTTAATTTTCATTCGTATTACGTCTCACTCTCATTAATGGATCTTTACGGAGATGGATTACAAAGTCTTGATTCGACGTATGATATACAACGTTACCAGGCTCTACTCGAAAAAACTCTTTATTCGCATCTTGTTCTGATACGGTGCGAATTGGTGCAACTTCATCTACGATTTTTTTGTTATCTTCCTCATGATAATGAATGATAGAAACCAGAACAAATTGGTCAGGAAACAGTTCTCTAACCTCTTGCCATTTCATGTGTTATACCTCCTGTTAATCGTAGTGGTTCAACTTTCTATCATTTTAACATATACCCTTACTTCATATATCATTCCATCCTGTATTCATAACAGCCAACCTAGTCCAATGTATCCTCACTCTAGTATGTAAAATGTACAAAGAAACCGTCTCCGTTGGTATATGGTTGCTCTCACTTCCATTTACTACGGAACGGTTTCTTTTGTTTTTCTCTCATGAAAAAGCTACCTGCTAAGCCAACAAAGCCTGCGCGATCTGATCCACTATGCCATTGATACCTGTAGGTCCATAACAACCGATCCATGTTGCGGCATCTACGGAATGTATTTGCTGTCGCTCACCCGTATCCAGCATCCCCCACACAAGCTGTTCTGTCGCGGATATCCCATCCTGCATAAGTTCATTGCTCAGCAAAAAGTAGTGGCTGGCTTGTACAGCAGGTAATCTCTCAACCGAGATATGATAGGCCGTGTCGGCGGTATCGGATACAAATAAAGGGACAGGTAGACCCAGATCTCGATATAGCACAGCACCTGTGCGATGAGAGGCAGAATGTACGCGAACCAGAGAATCCAGTGGACGAATCAGCGCCACGCTCTTACCTGCCAGTACTGGAGCAAGTTCTTCAGAAAGCAATGTGGTTCGTCGTTGATAATCCGCAAGTATACGTTTTGCCTCTGCTCGTTTACCAGTTAATTCCCCAAACAGGCTTAGAATGGTCTGCCAGCTTTCATTACGCTTAAACATGAGAACTGGAGCGACCCGGCTTAACCGTTCATAGTACTGATCATGTACCTCGGTGCAAATAATCAGATCCGGGGACAGTCGTTCGACAGCAAGCAGATCAGGGTACTCATACGTTCCGAGTATCCCGGTTTCCTGAAGTCCTGCCCTGATATATTGCGGGAAATGGAACGTTCCACTTCCCAATCCCACACTTCCTGCTGGAGACAATCCAAGCGCAAACAAATGATCTGCATATTGCACATCGAGTACAGCGATACGCAGTGGAGAACGGGTGACAGGATATTCACCTCGCATATGGCATATCACTGGACCTTGGTCCGACTCGTACGAAGAAGCCATGCGATTCCGCAGCAAGGATTGAGCATAATTTGCATCTGTTTCCTTAGCGGCATCAAGCCGATAACGCAGCGGAGGAACCCCATAATATTTCTTAAAGGCCCTACTGAAGTAATACATGTCACGGTAGCCCATCTTGTCAGCAATTTCCCCAATGGACGCATCTGTATGATGCAGCATCCGCGATGCATTTTCCATCCGTAGCTGGATGACGTACTCCATCGGTCCAAGCTGCTTCTCTTGTTTGAATCGTCGCTGTAACTGCCTTACGCTGCAACCGGCAAGAGCCGCCAGCTCTTTAAGCTCCAGATTCTGGCGATAATGCGATGATATATATGACACGACTACATCCACCATATCGGATTCTGCTCCGCCTTGACCACGTTCATACTCCATGATCAGTTCATAGATCATCCCCTGGAGCAACGCATGGGCATGAAACCGTTCCAGTCCTTCGCCACGACGCCATTTGGCAACGATTTTTTCCGCATTCTGGATCCATTCTGCCTGAGTCACAGGGTTCTGAATAAACGAATTTTGCAGAGGATGTTTGCGATACGAGGGCATGGCATGGGAGGCTCCTTCCATGGAAGAAGCCTCGTACATGATCACGATATAATAAAGTTCCTCTGATCTGGCCGTCAGCGTAAAGGATGCTCCCTTCACCACATGACAGGCAAAAGAAGCTCCAATGTGGCTATCCTCGCCATTCATTGCAAGCTCCCCTTCCCCTCCATATGCCAGCAGCAGCACATTTGAAGTTAAATCCGTTTCGTGTAAAACGCTGCCTGTCTGCAAAGTACCGCTATACCCATCAAGCATCTTGATCGTTGTATCACTCCATAGACTTGTCTGTTCTTGCAGCGGCATTTTTCTCATCTCCTGACAATAGCAAAGGTAAAGTTGTTGTTGTTGTCATTTTAGTTGAGATTCTTTCTCATTGTCAATTTTCGGACATTTGAGACAATATTCGCCTGACATCTGGTAATAGAAACAGCAGGTAATTCGCTCGCTTTTGGCAACATACACATTGTCCTTACAATCGGTGAAGCGGGTTAACGGATTCTTTCTCACACCGAACACTTGCCCGGACGCTACTTGCGTCAGATATGAAAAGTCCTCTCGAATGATCTTACTTTCCTGCTCAGTCTCGGCTTCATCAGGAGCGAATAGTCGGCCGATACGTACCATGATGTTCTCCCAGAGAATACTCATCGACAGTGGCGCAATCGCAGCAAGCGTCTTTAACAGGGGTGTAAGCTGTACTGCAAACATCTCCTCGACCACCTTTTCCCGCCACGCTGCCCTGTCTCCCGTTATTTCTTCAGCCTGAAGTCCATTCACCGCTAGAAAAGGAAATCGTGTGCCGCCCTCATGATCTGAGAGCGCCGGATGATAGAGAAAGCTGTTCTCCAGCTGAAAAGAAACATGCTGATGATGAAAAGTCATCGCGGTCACCAGCGGAGCCGTCCACAGATAACCAATCCGTTTGGCTAACATCGAAGCGGCAACCTTCATGTCAGGCGCATCGATATACTCCTGAAACCAACCGATATACTCCCGGCATGCCGCTTCGTCATGCAGCTCACTTAGAGCAATGGTACGGACACTATGTTCAGGCGGCTCACCAAGCAAAATCGAATGATCCTCCACTGTCTCTTTCCATAAGTCTGTCGAGAGATACGGGTTCATATTAATTCGATCCGAGCAGGGCTTCCGATGCCTGATCTACAATCAGATTAATAGCAAGAGGTCCGTAGTATGCAATCCAAAGTGTTGAGTTTACGTCATACGTGCGGTTATTTTTCACAGCATCAAGGGACTTCCATACTGGATTACTCACCATAGCCTCTGCCTCTGCCGCAAACAGCTCATCCGATAGCACAAAATAACGATCTGCCCCAATGTCAGGAACCTTCTCCATTGAGATTTCAACAGAGGTATCATCCTTGATCTCTTTAACGAGTTCAGGCATGTTTAAGCCCAAATCCTGATACAGAATGCCGCCTGTGCGATGCTCGATCCCATGAACACGAATGCCTTCTTTACGCGGACGAATCAGCGCTACCGTTTCATCACCCATCTTCTCCGCCAGCTTGGTCTTCATTCCAGCAACTTTTTCCTCATAGGCTGTGCGCACTTTCTCCGCCTCGTCCTGCTTGTCTGTAATCATAGCAACTGTGGCTAACGTATCACGCCAGTCTTCGTAAAAATCAAGTACCAGGGTAGGTGCAATTTTGCTTACACTCTCATACTGCTTCTCCTGGAAGTCCGTCATGATAATCAGATCCGGGTCCAACGCTACAATCGCTTCCAGATTAGGCTCGTCCCGTGTACCCAGAACCTGTACATTACTCGGCTGATCGCCTAAGTATTCTGGAAAATCGGTATTGCCTCCAGCGATAACACTGCCAGCCGGCTTCTCGCCAACCGCTAACATTTGATCCAGAAATTTGACATCAAGCACAGCGATTTTCTGTGGTTTTTCGTTTAGCGTCAGCTCACCTTTCATGTGCTTGATCGTAACAGGAAAAGCTCCAGTAGTCTGAGTGTCTTCATTCGTAGGTGTCTCCGCTGGCGTTGCCGCAGATTGCTTACCGCTATCTGTACCTGTTGCGGCACCGCAAGCCGTCAGGACTAGAATAAGGGCCAACATCAAGCCCATAAGTAATCGTGATTTGTGGGCAGCATATGCCTTGCTTCCGGCAGCCTGCCCCTTTGTTCCTTGATTCATGATGAATCCCCCTTATGTATAATACTGATAATGATTTTCATTATCGAAACATAAAGAGAGTATATACGATCTCCGCATCGCGTTACCATGTACTTTTGCGACATTTGAGCCGGACTAATGCGACATGGCGAGCGACTTATCCGCCCTTTAATTTTTCAGAAATATATGCTTGCAGTCGGTAAATGTCTGAAAGAAGCTCTTCTTCCTCCGGTGTATTTCCATATTCCCCTAGCCAGCGCGGTGTGCGGATATGCCACTCGTTAAACATGTATTGCTGTTCATCCCGGTACGCTATAATGTGCTCCAAGAAATACTCTAAAGAGCCGAAGGATTGTTTACCAGTATCGTTGATGATGGATTGTGTTTTTTCAATGATTGCCTGTAACATGTGTTGAATATAATCTTCTGGATTCTTAGCGTTAATTTCCATCGGTGAACTCCCCCTATCTCTACAAAAAAATGAATTAGTATATTATTTAAATGAGCCTAATATTTCTAAACGTAGAATTCTGTTCTGATTAAATACAATAAATCGATGCCCAATGAGTATTGAGACATCGATTCATATCATCTAATTATGAGGTGAATCATGAGTATGCGACCAAACATGAAGTTTAGCATTATTATTAGCGCAGTTATTATTGTCGTTGTTCCTATTATCATTGGATTTTATATGTTGAACAAGGTTGTCGATCCTGACGAGACAATGGTTACGAGAACTGAAGTTTCTCCTGAGCTTATTACTATAAAAGGTGGATTTGCAGACAGTATTAGCAGATATCACGGCTACTACCTCTCACATCATAACAATTCACTTTTCATTCAGATTAAAGGCAGTAAACTTCCTATCGGTGGTAGTAAAGACTTCACAATTTCATTCTCTAATACTTATGGGAGTGTTGATAAAATCTACTTATTAGGTCCTGGCAACGCTAAGAAAAAGATTTGGCCGAATCCCTAACTTTCATTTGAATGGATATCATATGATCTGACGCAATCAGTTTCAGTCTCTTCTGCTTAATTTCTTAAATGCCGAGTATTCCTGATCAGACTTCATATAACTTAATATCTTTTCCGCGCATGCAGCTGAGCTAAGCTCTTCCGTATTCACTTCCAGATCATATTCATCATAGGAGTAGATGTAGTCGAACTGGGAATGAGCAAGTCCAATCTCGCGATCTCCCCTGCTCAGCTCTCTTCTGGTAAGTTCCTCTTTCGAGCACTGCACGCCTACAAACAATATCGGATAATCCGATAGTAACTCATAAAAATCATTAAACCACTTGTCATTGCTGATGACTGTATCCACGATGACATTCAAACCCATTTCCGAAAACAGTTTAATGGTTGCACAGTACATCGAATTGATCGGGTCGAACAGGATATCTGTCATCACATGGTGCTCTACTTCTCTTGTTGGTTTCATATCTGGATATGTATTGTCGATAAATTGATCATAATTATGCAGAAATTGATCTACAGATAGATGATGAAACGGAATATCTCCCTGGTTTTTCATTTCCATCGCAATGCTCGTCTTCCCCGAACTTGACGTTCCGTTCAAAAATATAATGAGTCCTCGTTCCATATTGATCACCCTTATCATTAAAATTGGAAAACACTGTTCTGCCGAATTACCACTCTCTCCATTCTTCCGTAATATCTTCATCCTCCTGGATGTCCAATCCAACCAGCCTAGCCACCTTGTCTATAAAATCAGCCAATTCTTCACGTTCCATCGTCTCAATAAAGTAACCATTGGCCTCATTCATTTCATTAAACCTAACCACAACTTCTTCTACAACCTTAATCATGCGCTCAGAATCTTGCGTTTCTTGTAATGCTATTAATTGGTGCAAATATGTATCCAGGGCTTGATCAGACATGAGTAATCTCTCTTCTGTGAAAAGCTCATCTCCGCCTTCAATCATTCTCTCATTCCATAGTTTCGTTGGTTTTTCATGAAACAAGTTTTGTAACGTCATTGGAGTCACCCCTCTAAAATTCAATGATATCTATATTTTACCTGTAACCAAAATTATGAACAAGCGTTCTCGCTTATTCACTTTCACCCTATTCGCTCCATAGCCTTGTCACATTCTCTAATTCCATCTCGTCAAATTGTAATCGATAAATGTCCGGTTTCTTGGTTTGATTCATAAAATCCAATCCGTAACTCGAATCAAAGTAATTCATCATCAACGTCATTACATGTCCGTGTGTGCCGATCGCCACTTTTTTACCCTTGTATTCTTCTAAAATCTGTTTCAACACGCCCACTGCTCTATTCTGGCAAACCGTGTTCGACTCGCCTCCTGGCAGTGCATAATCAGGATCATCAAACATCTTCTTCGAAGCAGGCTCAAACTCTTCATCCGCAATCATATCATCTGAAAAATGCCTTTCCCGCAGATCCTCCATGATCTGAATATCTAATCCTAACGCTGCTGCCACACCTTCTAAGGTTAGAATCGCCCTGGCATAAGGACTTGAGACAATGGAATGTATTCCTTCATTCGTTAATATTTCCGTTATTCGTTCTGCATTCATCTTGCCCTGCAGGGTAAGCCCCCTCGTTCTTTCCGTTCCTTCCGTATACGGTGACTCCGCATGCCTTACCATATAAACGATGGTCTTCATAGGACCCTCCTTGAATAGCAAAGTGCGCAATCGAAATTCACAACTATCATTACTTCACTCAACCAAGTGCCGGTACCGATCAATGCAGCACACCAACTTATACACAGGTTTGGAATCAGGACATATCTACAACACTCTAAACATACAAATTCCATCCGACAATAAAAGCAGCCAGTATAGCAGTCGAGATGCCAGACATGATGTATATCACCTTTTGCTTTTTGCTGTAATTGCTCTTCCTCAGTCTGTAAATCAGCAAGCCAAGATACGCCACTGCTAGAAGAATGTCTAATCTGAAAGACAGTTGTTTCTCTACCTCTCCATTTCAAACCGTGTTTGAAGCTCTTTAACAAATACCTCAATGGGTTCTTTATAGTCGATGGGTTTATACATGGATCTATTATTCCACATGTGCCGTTCATCTTTATCACGAAAATCATTATCTTCAACTTCAAGCGTCTTCATCACAAGCATGATTTCATTCATGGTACTTATAACACTTCGACTATCCGTTTTGGTGATCGTGCTCTCGTTACATTTTTCTGTATAATAGTTCACAAGGTGGTCAGGAAGCTTCTCAACGGCCAAATAGTCCTCTAAATTCTTTTTAAAGATTCCTGCCAGTTTACTCGCCTGATTTGCTCTAATCCCATTGACTGTTAAGCTTAATCTGGACAAATCATTCATAAACACATAGTGTTTTCTGCCATACAACGTGAAGAAGTTAACATGCCAACTAAAAAAGGTGTCGCTGTCTTTGATGGTTTCCGGTTTGACATTCATATCTTTTAATGTAAGTTGGGTTGCTTTGAAAATAATCATGCACGACTCCCCTTCGCTCTTTAAGCTAATTATGAATTAGTAAACGATCTCTGTAACATCAATGTCTTCTTCTAAAGATTCCATACATGGCTCACATAATTGTTCTAATGATTCCGCTTCAAAATAGTAAACATTGTATACAGCCACTTGTTTTTTACCCTTTGACTTGCATTGTTCACAGTATTTATTTCTTCGCTTATTCTTTTCCAGGACTCTGGGATAAGTAACCCCAGCTTGCTCTGCACCGATATCCATCAGTTCAACAAGACTAATATGACTGTCACCCATATCATATATATATTCCAGCTTGTCTCCCGATTGTAAATTCAAATCTTGGATCTCCTTGTTTGCTCCCCTACCTTGTCCACCTGGTTCAATCTCTCCATAACCCTGTGCTGACCAAGCCTTTTCTCTGTAAAACGCGCTCAAATGATCATCATCGTAACCAAATGACTCCCTAATCATCTGATCAAAGTCACCTAATGTTTGAGTCTCTTGGATCTCTATCTTTCTCCAGATGGATTTTCTATGTTTGTTTGTTATTTTAAACAGATAAACTGCCATGGCAGATACACCTCTCTGTATATAAAAATTTAAAATATTCTATTGGCTAAAACATGTTCACACATTTCACTATTCTTCATACGTTATTCCTTTCGTTTCACACCACTCGATTGCGATCTCTCTGTAACACTGACCTTGATAGCGATACCATGCTTCCAACAGTCCCAGATCTGCCGCTTTATCTTTGAATCTCCTAAAAGCCCCTTTACCCCGAATAGCATCGTCTAATATCGCGGATTGCTTGTCATCGATTAATGTAGCAATAAATCTCTCCATCATGCCGTATGCATTGTAATCCATTTTAGTTGGAAGGGCTGCATAATCGTCCTCATGTTCGATGAATTCGATTGCAATTTCCATATCCACTTGCCGCCAATCCTGTAATTCACTTATTTCTTGCTCGTCCATTTCCTCTGCGTCTCTTAGATCATCTTCCGATATGGAAACCACTTCACCCGTTTTCAGATTGACATACGCACCGGTCCCTTCAAACTGCATTTCAATATGGTCAATGATCTCTTGTAAATTCACTTTCATTTTACTCACCCCTTCACAAGATTCATCTATTTGAACTAAAAAGGTAATTCGATGTCTTCATCATCCTCAAGAAGCTCTCCCATATACTCCCAATGAAAGGGAATTATATTTTGCTCATCTAATGCTTTCTTCTGTTTTATTATTTCCTTTCTTCTAATTTTGTTTTGCAAATCTGCTCTCAGTTGCTTTTTGTAGTTGTCATCTATGCTTATTCCGATCATTTCCAACTCTCTTACGGCACCCAATAGATCAATGGCAAAATGTTTACTGTACCCTCTGACAATGTTTTTTCCGTTATACGTACGTAACCATGATTTTGCCGCACGAAGTCTGCCTTCACGGTTAAGCCTTTTATGTCTTGGTGTATTATTTTTCTTCAAATTAACCCCAGAACATTCCGTTATGACCTTCGTCCACGATCTTGAGCTGTGTTTCAAAATCTTCGTTCGGTTCGATATCATCGCCGAAATGCCACTTGCTCTTACTGTCCTGCCAATACACTTTCCATGCCTTTTCATCCAATCTGAACTGTGCTACCGACATCTGTACCCATTGTTCACTTTGAAAGGCTTGTCTTTCTTCAATCAACGTCACATGATTCCCTCTGATCTTATAGCTGATTTTAATCTGACTTTTTACATGATCGGGTACAGCATTTTCGGTGTAATGGTCCATAATCTTTTGTATCCGCTTCTTCGTAAAATCATCCATGTTTTCTAACTCCCCCTGCCTGGATCCGTTTTACTTTGATTATATCATGTTGTTTTCTCCGATTTAAATGATGCTCTATTTTTGAAAAGTAAACGGGACGCGGCTTATACAATCGCAAGCCGCGTCAGGATGAGATGCTGCGCCCAATGGGGCAACACCTCATGGCCGCCGATTGAATATTATGTTATACGATGAATCAATCTTCTTCGAAACTCCCTACATGGTCTTATCATTCTCAACTCTTCTCTTTAAATTCAATCTACTGTTCGACTAGAGAATGGACAACCTAAAGACATTTTTGCTCTTTTAGAAAAAATTCATCATAACTTTACAGACAAAGATTCTGAGGTTGCAACTTTAAACAAACCCATATTTCGGTTGGAATCTGAATTCGAAAAATTTAATAGACAATGACAACTTATAGTCATTCAATTTGAGTGACTTTATTTTTTTGTGTTTTTGATCTTTCCTATAACGTTCCTGTATTCACGACCCAGCGCATGCTGTGTGTCCGACAAATGTCGGACACCAGGGGGGATGCACATGGCGTGAAAACATTGTTATAAGATGTTATCCCCCTCCGAGAATCAACTGATAAATGTTTTAATTTCTACCTCGGAACTAAATACTTCTAAACCATACGATGCAAATTCCATCTTTGCAAAGTATTCTGCATATCTGCCTAACCCGAAATCCTTCACGCAGACCAAGGCTCCGAAGGAGCCGCAGCTTGAATATTATGTTATCTGATTCCGTTGCTTCTTTGCTCTTACTTTCATTATCCTCTGTATTTTTCTTCCACTTCCTTCTTGAACACCTCAATGGGATACTCGTATTTTATAGCTTTATAAATGAATCGGTTATTCCATTGATTTCTTTCTATTCCTTCAACAAATTCTCGCTCTATGATTTTCATCGTATAGATAATTTCATTTAATGTTCCTATCACACTTCGATTATCAGTAGTTGTGATAATCATACCTTCATTTTCTTCGATATACCTGCTGATTACTTTTTCTTCGATTTCCTCACTCATTAAATAATTTCTTAGTTCATTAACGAATAACTCTTCTACATTTTTTAATTGTGCCTTTTTAACTCCTACGATCGTTAAACTTAATCTTGATAAGTCATTCATGAATACGATTGTTTTTCTTCTATTCAAAGTGAACATATTGGCATGCCATGTATTTAACGGAACAGATATATCTACTTTTTGTACTTTACAATCCATTTCTTTTAGCAGTTTTTGTGTAGCTCTTATAACGTACATTATTTTTCTCCTTGTTGTTGATTTACAGGTTTCAATGGTTTCAAATAACGTTCCCGTATTCATGAACCTCGAAGGGGTTGTCTGCTGAAATTCGTCCCCGAAATCCATCCGCAGACCAAGGCTCCGAAGGAGCCGCTGCTTGAATATTTATGTTATACGACGGAAGCTCATCATCGAGTAACCAGCAGTTGTTCTTATCCCATCATTGATCTTCTATATGCTCCAATAGATCTCCAGGCTGGCATCCCAATGCCGTACATAATTTATCAATTACTTCTAACGATACATACTCATTCGTATTGAGCTTTGCCATCGTTGCCGATGAAATCCCCGTCATTTTCAATAAATCTTGCTTCTTAATCTCCTTGTCAATCAATAATTTTTGAAATGGTTTATAACTTATCATCTGGTATCCCTTCATATCCGAATTGAATTTTTCTTTTATTATATGAAAGTATATTTCCTTAATCAAAAATATCTTTGCTATGTCTTGACTTAAAAATTCATTATAATAAAATAATATTCAATAAATTAAATTTTCATTCGTAAAATAAAACATAACGGACGGTGATCATTTATGCATAATTCTTTAGAAGTCTTACTTGATTCGTTGATTCGTAATCGAATTGAAGCTTTATATAGCGACCTTCTCAAGAACAACGCCATCTATAATCAATTCTCATCTGATCGGAATCTTTACTTCAAACACGTTTCTATATTCATAACGTCAACACAGTTGGATGTATCCGCCAATGCCCGAACAAGGACGTATGTCCACAGCGTGAGTATTATGTTATACGACGGAATTTCCACATGATTTAATTCATATTATTTAGTGTATTTACCATTTAATTAAAGGGGCTAAGATAAAAACGCACATTATTACTTAATGCCTCCGTTAAAAGTCTACTTTGATTTAGCATTTGCTTTAATCCTGTAATCCATTGATTTCTGTTGATTTCGTATATGAGAATCCACTTATCTCCGTAGATAGTTTCATTATTCAGTTTAGATTTTAAGTGACTTTTACTAATTTTAATTTCATTCTCTCTATTCAAACCTTTCTTGCGAACATAGTTTAAAGCCATAATTGTAGATAATGGTTCAGCATGATCAATAATATTAACAAGATTCTCCACTTCAATCTCCATATTAAGAGAGCCCATTACACAAAGTAGCCATATGGTTTCAAGTTCATGTTTATAATTAAGGCAACTTGCTAATATGTTGTTTATATTCTGTTGTATGGATCTATCAAAAGTGAAGCTATTATTAAGTATTACATTATGTACATATTCCGCCATATTGGGGAATGATAAAATTATATTAACTAGGTGCGAGAAGACAAGTTTCTTCTCTTTATTCGGAATAGTGTGACTACTTAAAATTTTCAAACCGTATTTCAGAACACCTTTGTTATTATGGTGAAGTTCTATCATTCTCTCTATATATTTTAAGTATCCGTCTTTAGAAAAATCATGTTCTTTTAAAATTTTGGTAAAGTCTTGGTTTAACTGATATGGATATTTACTTATTTGTGTCTTTTCAGTATTAATGTGCAGTTTATAATCATAAAGTGTATTTTGAAGTAGAGGGATAAATTCATTGATCTCACTTTCAGTTCTAAAATAGAAGTTGTAATCATCCACATAGCGCTTAAAGTGGTGCCCTTTCCCACTTAAAATCTCATCAATAGAGGTTAAAATAATTTCCGAAACAATTCGAGAACTTAAGGACCTGTTGGAGTACCTTTAGTTTCATTATTGTTTATAGATCTAACCAACTTGTCAAACTCATCATAACTTGCGTATGTCGGATTTCTTTGTGATGGACTTTTTTTAAGTTCATTTTTTGAATTTTCCTTACCATATAAAGCCCATGTTAGACTATGCGTATAGATGTTCTCGTAGCATTTACTAAGATCAATTTTTAAAAGATACTTGTAGCCAGCAGAATAAATAGTGCGGTCATGATAATTCTTCATAAATCTGGAAAAGACCTTGTATCCTCTGATTTGATTAGGTGCAATGATATTAGAATACGAATGTTGATTTTGGCGAAGCTTATATTCTATAACTCTTCTATGTTTTTCAATAGCTTCGCACAGCATAAGATACAAATCTATATGAGGGAGAGCTATAATTCTTCTTTCAAGATCACTCTTGTAACTTGAAATAAATAAACAAGGAGTAGACTCAATCTTTTTAGATTTTAAACTTGTTGAGCTCAAATTTATGATTGATGGATTATTTTTAAGAAAATCTGCTATTTCAATACTTGTGAATACTTGAGATGGTAGATTATCTTAAAAAAATCCACACTTAATCAAATTATACATTGTTAATTTCATCATAAATCTCCATTCATTTTTAATAGATCTCATTTTGTTATAATTCTGTCGTATAACGTTGTTGTGTTCCCGACGCGTCACTGACTTAAGCCTCGTAGGGGCGGCCGCGACGCGGTTAGTCAGTGCAGGTGTGTCTGCTGAATCACTTCCTCGAAATTCCTCCTGCAGACCAAGGGGCGTATGCTCCGCAGTGGGAACACATTGTTATGTGATGGTCAGGTCTCTTTGAAATTACATACAAAAATGCCCTTCTATATGTTGTTAGGATTTATTATTTCTAATTTCTTGTTATGTATTGCTTGAATATAGTAAAATCCCATCTCTTTTAGTCCATTCTGTTCTTGTCCAAAATTCATTACCTATTTCATTATCTGCTATCACCATGATATGACACTTACCAATTCCTTCTAATCTAAGTTTCTCTAAACTACTTAGCACTAATTTCTTTCCCAGAGATTCACCTCGAAATTCTGGATCAACTGCAACATGGTAAATATATCCTCTTCTACCGTCATGTCCACACAATATTGTCCCTATTACTTGCTCCTTATTTACACATACAAAACTCATACCAGTGTTTCTGTTTAAATAGTAATTTATTGATTCTTTAGAGTCAGCTTCACTTAATGCCATGCCCTCTGTGCGTTGCCATAATTCTATTGACATCTCATAATCGTTAATCGTCATTTCTCTTATTTCATACATCTTGTAATCCCCCAAATATAATATTTTTTAAGATTATCCAGGCTTACCTGACTTTCTTATAACGTTCTCGTATTCATGACGTCCCACCACCCTAAAGGAGTGAAGCGACTGGCCGCGACGCGGTCGGGTGGTGCGGATGTGTCCGGCTGAATTCGCTTCCTGCTACTGCCAATTGCATCCCCGAATCCTAATCTAACTTCAGCAGGACCGAGGCAGCTTGCCTGAAAAGCGTGAATATGTTGTTAGACGAAGAGTCCTAGAAATACTCACACATCATTAATCTTCTTCAAATTCCGTTAATATTTCTCCAAATAAATAAGATAGCTCATCATGAAATCCCCAGCCTATTCCTTGAGTATTCTTTACGATTGCTCCAAGCCTTTTATTGAATTGATTATATAATCCTGCTTTCCCCTGGATTTTGTTAATTACATTTCCATACATTGATATCATGCTATCGTAGAATTGATCATCAATATCTCCATATGTATTTGTAAAATCTACTCCCATTTCTACATAATAAATCATCAAATCAATAGTTCTAAGTTCGTCATTGCTTAAGTTCTTAAATTCTGTGATTGCTTTCTTGGCAACTGACAATCTAATTTTCCCAAAACCACGTTCAGGGAAAAACTCATGTAATATTTGATTCTTAGACTTCTGATATAGCTCTTCAATTGCTTCCTCTGGATTCAGGAGCACATGAATGTAGTTCTTCACATCTCGACTTTGTTTATAGCAATCCATAAGAATTGATATTAAAGATTCCTTATCGTAGGTTTTTAACGCTTTCTTTATTTCGGGAATCGACAATTTCTTAGATTCAGTCATAGTTGCACCTTTTTCTTTAGTCATTTTCGCTTCGTCCTTTCGTCTAACGTTCTTGTATTCATGACGTCCGACGTAGTCGGATGTGTCTGCTGAAACGCTTCCTTGAAATCCATCCAGCAGACCTAGGTTCTGTAAGGAACCGCAGCTTTGAATATTATGTTATGAGATGTTATTTCCATCTTTGAAATCTCTCTCAAGTTGGTTCCCATGAAAAGCTTTTATCATAAACTCTCTGTCTGGAACATTTAACTGCTCAAAGGACTCCAAAAATGCTTTATTGTCATATGTGGTTCCTATAAGTTGAATACTGATTGTTCTTTTTTGCAGTTCTACTACCGCGTATCTTGCAATCGCATGATCATTACAACCTAAAGCTCCAGGATTCAAATAAACTCTTTGATCTGTCTTGAAGTAATGGATTGGATGATGATGACCAAAACAAACGAGATTGTAAGGTGAGCCTTTATACTTTGCGTCTAATTCTAATCCTGAAGGGTTCTCATCTATTACTTCTCTTTCTTCTTTATTCATATGATAATGGGTTATTAATATTTTTTGCCCTCCTACTTCAACATCTAATGTTTGAGGGAGATTTTCTATAAACTTGATATTTTCTTTTTTAAGATACCTACCTATCCACTTATGATGTTCAGCGATCATTTCATGACCCGGCAAGGTATCCTTCCCTTGCAGTAGTTTTAAAACCGCTTCTTCATGATTACCTGAAACCGCCGTTACATCCTCTCGATTCATTATCTCTTCAAGCACTTCGTTGGAGTTAGGGCCAATGCCAATCATATCACCCAGACAATATGTATGTTCGATATCTCCACGGAAATCAATATCAGAGAATACCGCACTCAATGCCGGATAATTACCATGAATATCAGTTAGAATTGCAATCTTCATCTAGGCTTCTCCTTTAATGATTATTATTTATCTTGATTTTGCTTGCAATAATTTCTCATAACGTTCCTGTATTCACGACCCGGCGAATGCCGGACCAAGGACGTATGTCCGCAGCGTGAACATTATGTTATAGGATGGATCGTTCTTCTTCGAAATTCTTTACACGCCCTGATCATTCTCAAGGATTTAAATCTTTATCCAATTCCTTTTATCTCGTTTTTCAATTTTCTTTTATTTTTCAATCTGTGTATCCATGTTATAATCATCTTCATGAAAGGTGGGATTGTTTGTGGAACAGACTCTTAAACAGATCCTTCAAGAACTTCAAGCCCTTAGACAAGATGTTCAACAGTTAAATCAGAATCAAGTCCTCTTGGATCAGAATCAAAAACAAATGTCTATTCACATTCATAGTATCTATCAATCTACTGTTCGATTTTGAGTTTTCAATCGATCCTATAACGTTCCTCGCATTCACGAACCTCCGCAAGAGGTTGTCGCAGCAACCACTTCCCCGAACCCACGTCTGCGACCGAGGGCGCCAGCCCTATGCGAGAATGCGGTGTTATACGACGGTACTTTGAGTTACTTACACCTATTCTTTCATTATCTTTTGCTTTTTCGTTAAACACTTCATTTCCTTGTCTATCCACATAACCATAAGCTACCCATTTCGTTTGCTTTGAAGAACTTCCATAATATTATCAATACTGTGATCATCCCAAATGATCACAGTACATGTCTCATGGTTTAATTTCTCTAATGCCCCCAATCGATGATTTCCGTCTCTTATACTAAAGATCCCATTTCGATTTTCTGCAATTAAGGGCGGCATATCCCAACCTAGCTTTAATCGCTCTCCGATTTGTGTTATTTTAAAATTCCACCATTCTTGGTCTTCCATATATTCCATTTCTGATTCAGGCCCTACTACTCTGGTTACATCTGAAATATTCATTTCAATAGGTCCTACCCAATATCTTTTTTGTTTTTGTAAGCCCTCAGATAAGGCAACATTGTTCCCTTCATCTTGTAAAAATAAATGTATCCATGTTTCCACATCATCTTTTGAGGCGTATTCCATTGCTTTTTGTAATGTGAATAATGACATTACTTACACCCTTTGCTTCGTACTGTCGTATAACGTTCCTGTATTCATGAATCCCAACAGGGTTGTCTGCTGAAATTCCTCTCCGAAATCCATCCCGCAGACAAGGCTCTAAAGGAGCCGCAGCTTGAATATATTGTTAGGCGATCTCGCTTCTCCTGATCTACTTCCACAATCACTCTTTATCCCAAGGCCACTTGTACGATCCAATTCCTCTTGAATTTATCAACGCTTCTCTATATTCATCAAGATTGAAATGAAATTCTTCAATATTATCAAAATACTCAATAGAATTGTGTATATTATCTTGTGACCCAAATTTAGACCATTTCACAATATCGTTTGTTATTTCAATTTCTATCGTTACTGCACCACAACCCAAGTCTGCACATGCCGGACATATGTAGATTGAATTACGATTATTAGGAAAATCAGAATGGTCCTGTAGTAATAATCTTCTTATTTGTTGTCCCTGAAATTCTTTATTTCCCCAACCTAAACATGAAACAAAATCATATTCATGTGCTATTAATTCGTGTAATGAGGTGTCATTGATAATAATATCGCCGTAGATAATTAGGCCGGGATAACCCTCCCTAAGTTTTTCTTGTATTTTAATAGTTGATATCTTCATTGAATAACTCCCTTAAATATATGTTCCGAGCGATTTCGCCTAACGTTCTTGTATTCACGAACCTTCACTGCCTTATGTGACCGAAGGGAACGGCCGCGACATGGTTAGGCAGTGCAGTGCAAGGTTGTCCGGCTGAATGTGCTTCACTGATACTGAGTCCACTTCTTCGAAACCGCTTCTTCCTGCATCGGTCCGGACCAAGGAGCGATAGCGACGTAGCGTGAATACAGTGTTATCTGGTGCCTGTCCCTTCTTCGATTCGCTTAAGAAAATCTATGCACTTCTCTATACATCTTTTAGATTCTTCTAAATTATAATTCTTGTAAAAAGGATTCATAAATCCATGTAATGCGTTTATTATCTCTATCTTTGTATGTTTCTTGTTCTTCAATTTTTGTTCTAATTCGATCACATTAAATGATTTTTCATTACTTGAAAAAAATAATAACGTTGAGCATTTGGGTACGACTTCTGTATAATTTCTAATTCTTGATCCGTAAAATCCAATTATTCCATCTATCTCATATTCACTGCTCATCCAAGCAACTGTTGCTCCAATACTAAAACCAAATATATAAATCAGATCATACTTCTTTCTATTTGTTTTAATCAATCGTATAACTTCTTGTAATGATTTATTAAAACCAATTTCATTCATAAAAAAATGATACGCTTGATCCTCTTCTTCATATAAAAAAGATTCTTTGTTCAATAAATCTGGAATAAGCACATCATATCCTTCATTAGTCAAAACATCCTTGTAATAATTTATATGATCGTTGACTCCATATATTTCATGAAGAATGATCACTAATGATCTTTTAGAATTCTTATCCATTCTATTCACATCTTTCAAGGTTTTTTGCACAGGTTTCAGATAACGTCTAATTTATGTACTTCGTAAATACCACATTTTCAACGTAATATGTGAACTACGTATATGATAACCTATGCGGTGATATTTGCGAAGAAAAATTTGGTGGAAAAGGGAGAACTATTTAGAGGCTCAATCTCCCATGTCCATACGATCCAGCGGGCTCTGAATCCGCTGAATATTTTTCGTGCTAACATGCGTATATCACTGCGTTGTTTTTGCACTCGTGTGGCCAAGTAGCTCCTAAATTTAGCGCAGATCTGTTCCGTTTTCCAGTAAATGAGTAGCAAATGAGTGCCTCAAGGCATGAATACTAAACTTTTTTACAATGCCTGCTCTTTGTCTCGCTTCTTCAAAAACCTTTTGCACGCTACGCTCAGTAAGATGACGATCCGAAGATTGCCCTGGAAACAGCCAACGATTGGGTCTATACTCAGCAATGTATTTCTGCACAATTTCCCAAGCAAGAGTAGAAAGAAGAGTTCTCCGATCCTTATGGCCTTTTCCCTGTCTTACGATAAGTGTCTGACGCTCGATATCCAAATCGCTATAGCGTAGACGAACGACTTCGCCTACACGAAGCCCAGCCGAATAGGTAAGATACAGAATCGTTTTATGTTTGAGATTAGTTACGCATTTAAGCAATTGAGCAACTTCTTTTTCAGACATGACATTGGGCAGCTTCGTCTGATTTACACTGGAATGGGAAGCTCCTCGCTCAAGCAAACTCAAACAATATGCATGGACACTGGATGCGCTGAATATGCACAGTATTATAAGGAATTTGAACATATAATGAATCAGCCGAACCTTTGGTTGAAATGATGGTAGCTTCTGTTTTATCCTTCATAAAACTCTTCTTTGACTCAATTGGACATGTAAATTCTATTGAATTTGGAAAACAAAAAAAAGAAGACCATTCTCATCCCATAGGGGAATCTAATGACCTTCCGATGCTTTCGGAACTATGCTGTTGTAAAAGGTAAAGCTTGACGCGGCTTATGAAATGGCAAGCCGTGTAAGGGTATGATGCTGCGCCCATCGGGCAGCACCTCATGGAGGGGCACCGCGCGGAATAATCGCGGTGCTCAGCATTGTAGCACCACGACGCTAAAGCCGTGGCGCTCCTTCCCGCTGCATGCCGCCAACCGACCATGCAGCTAACCCAAAGCCGCTGCACCTACATGGCAGCGGCTTCTTCTCCCAGAGGCAGCGTGTAATACTGCGCCTGCTGCCCTTCATGCTGCTGGTATACAACGACCAGCAGCGTCCGGCCTTTCGCGGCAAGCGGGCTGGCGCCAGCAAGCACCCGCTCAAGCCGGAATGGAAGCACATCCAATACGGTGTGCTTCTGCAATTCCTTTTCGCCGAGACCAAGGTCGGCGAAAGCACGGGCTCCCATGACCGTCTGTGCGGTCATGGCCGAGGTCATCGGCAACGCACGCGAAGCGTTGCCGTCTTCCCCGTCCGCCGCTCCATCCGCGGCGGACCCTGTTGCGTCGCCCGAAGTGAGCGACGCTGCAACCCCGGCTTCGCTGCCGATTACACCCGCCGCATCTGCGGCAGCGTCTTCCTCGGCAGCAGCCGAACTTCCCACAGCGGCACTCGCACCCGTGCCGCTGCTTTCCAGCCATGCCGAGCCTGCGGCACCGGCAACGCGTGGCAGACGAACGTCTTCCGGACGTTCAGCCAACGTTTTCATATAACCCGCCCACTGGTCTTTCTGAAGCGGATCTTCCCACCAGATTTTGCGTGGTTTGTACTTGTGACCGAGGAAATAATCCAGCTTCATCAAGCCGAGCACAATATCCATATGCGGCGTATTCCGCGACTCCAGGAAGCTGTGCAGACGGGTAAACAGATCCTCCAGTTGGTGACCGATCTTCTGCCAACCCTGACCCTCCCAGTAATCCCCAAACGCCTGGAAGAAGTCAAACGGCGAGTTGAACTCCTGCTCCATCAGATACTTTAGCGTATGGTCCATCCGGTGTGCGTTCCAGTATTTCTCCAGCACATCCTCCAGCCGCTTCAGGCGAACGATGTCACTGAACGGCAGCACGTCACTCCCCAGAATCTCATACGGCGCGTGATCCATGTATGTGTAGTTGTACTTCTCCGCATCCAGACGGAGACCTGTACCACGCAGCATTTTGAGGAATCCGAGCTGAAGCTCTTCCGGCCCCAGTGCAAACACATCGTTAAACGTCTTGCGGAACGTATTGTAATCTTCCTCCGGCAGTCCGGCGATGAGATCCAGATGCTGGTCGATTTTGCCACTGGCTTTCACCTTGTTCACGGTACGACTCAGCTTGGTAAAGTTCTGACGGCGTTTCACCAGTTCATTCGTCGGATCATTCGTGGACTGTACCCCAATCTCGAACCGGAATGTGCCCGGCGGCGCATTCTCTGCCAGATAGTCGAGTACCTCAGGTCGCATAATATCCGCCGTAATTTCAAACTGGAACACCGTCCCCTGATGATTCTCGATCAGGAATTTGAACATTTCGAGCGCATAATCCCGCTTGATGTTGAACGTCCGGTCCACAAACTTGATCAGCTTCGCGCCCTTCTCAATCAGGTACAGAATGTCTGACTTCGTCCGCTCAATATCGTAATACCGCACGCCGACCTCAATACTGGACAAACAGAACTGACAACTGAACGGACAGCCCCGGCTGGTCTCAAAATAAACAACACGCTTCCCGAGATCGGGAATATCCTCTTCAAATCGATGCGGTGACGGCAGATCGTTCAGATCCGCCTTCGGCCGTCCTGGCATGAGAATGACCTCTTCCCCTTTGCGATACGCCAGTCCATACACAAAGTGGAACTTTTTACTCCCCTCCAGCTCCGTCAAAAGCTGATGCAGCGTCTCTTCCCCTTCACCCATCACGATGAAATCCACATTGGGAATCCGGTTCATCCAATATTCCGTATCGTAGGACACTTCCGGTCCGCCCAGCAGAATTTTCACGTTCGGCATAACCTTTTTCAGATTATCAATGACCTTGATCGTCTCTTCAATGTTCCAGATGTAACACGAGAACCCAATCACGTCCGCGCCGCGCTGATACAGATCCGACACAATGTTCATCACCGGGTCCTTAATCGTATACTCCGCCAGGTCAATATCAAAATCCTTCTCACTGTACGCCTTTAGACAACGCAAGGCCAAGGAGGTATGGATGTACTTTGCATTTAATGTAGAAAGAATAACCTTCATGGTTCACAACCTTTGCCTGGACACCCAGACCATATTTTTTTGGTAAAAGTAAAGCTGCACAGCCATCCTACCTCGGACGCTGTTCATCTAAACCTCTTTTGAACTAGCCATTCCATGTCTCATGGACATATCCAACTTTTGTCTTTCAAAGAGTGGACACTCTTTTCAAAAAGACATATACACCCCGTCAAACGAAAACCACAACATACAGTATAAAACACATACAATCAAACTACATGTTGTACAATCTACTGTCGGCCAATTCTAACGCCCATGTCCACCTTTTGAAAGACAATCCACTGTCTTTTGTCCACACCACAGAGACACCATAATCAACTTCAAACTCAACTTCAACTTGTAAAAGACCTCATTCGCATTCCATCCACAATTCGATATCCAAATCTTACTGCCTTGAGCCTTTAGGTTTTAGGTTTTAGGTTTTAGCCTCGAACTCTGTGCCGGACACTCCCCCGGATCATGGACAAACCATCGAACCTTACTAGAGTGTGTTTACAAACCCAGGCAAGAGATACGTTAAAGGAATATCAGCGAGTTTCAGATTCCTTAGATTGCTGCGGGCGCTTCAAATCCCTGAATAAGAGGTCACAGGTTCGTTAGCGCTCCCGCTCCATGTTCTGCCCCTGACACGCAGTTATGCTCCGGCTTTCCGCAGGTTTGAAGATATCCTCTGGATACATATATAGCATCTTTTCAAACAATTAAACTTCACGGTAATGAACTTCAAAGACCTGAAAGCGCGAATGTAACAACAATTCACACTCTATCCCAACCAGCCACACTCGCTCATAATTGATCATACTCACTCATACCTGCTTATACCTACTCATACTCGTAAAACGCATCATCATCCGTATCCACTTCTTCGCCCGATTGCTTCTGGAAAAACTCCAGGAACGGCAGTCCGTACTTGCGGTACTTGACCTCACCGACCCCTTTGATATCCAGCATGTCACGTTCTGTCTGTGGACACACCACACTCATCTCGCGCAAAGTCGCATCATTGAAGATAATGTACGATGGCACATGCTCTTTCGCCGCCAAATCACGCCGGATTAGACGAAGCTGTTCGAATACAGTCTCGTTGACTGCAGATGGCATCGCATCACGACCACGACGTCCACCATAATTCGTACCCGAAGCCGTCGCCGCTGTTTTGCGGACGACACGCTGCATCACTTCACGCTGGCCTTTAAGTACTTCCACCGCCAAGGGCTGCAAACGAACAACCGGATACTGTCCCTCGGACAACATCAGATACCCTTCCGATACCATCACGTTGATGATCTCCGATATCTCGCGCTCTGTCCGATTACCCATCACGCCGTAGGTTGGCAGAGAGTTGAAGCCGTAATCGAGCACCTTTTTGGCACGGGAGCCTTTGAGCACCGAAGCGACCAGCGATACACCATACCGTTCACGCATGCGGTGAATGCAGCTGAATATTTTCTGTGCATCAATCGTCATGTCTACCAGCTCGCGGTCATCCGTACAGGAACTGCAAATACCACAAGGCGTATCGTCATGCACCTCACCGAAATAATCCAACTGCGCACTGCGCAGACAACGCGTCGTGTAACAGTAATCCACCATCTGTTGCAGCTTCCGGTAATCGTTCTGTTTGCGGTCGCCCTCCATCGGATTCTGCTCAATCAGGAACTTCTGGGTGATAATGTCCTGTGCCCCGAATAGCAAAATACACTGGCTTGGCTCTCCGTCCCGGCCCGCACGTCCCGCTTCCTGTACATATGCCTCCATGTTCTTCGGCATGCTGTTATGAATTACGTAACGCACGTTCGATTTATCGATCCCCATCCCAAACGCATTGGTCGCCACCATCACTCGGATATCATCGTACAAAAAAGCTTCCTGGCTCTGGGACCGTTCATCGTCCGTCATTCCGGCATGGTAGCGTCCAGCGGGCAATCCCGCCTGCAACAAACGCTGATGCAGATCGTCCACGTCCTTACGGGTCGCGGCGTATACAATCCCTGGCTCGCTGGCATGCTCGCGCGCATAATTCAGGACAAAATCCTTCTTGCTCTCGCCGCGCAGCACGCTAAACGCCAGATTATCCCGCCCAAGTCCGGTCACATATGTCTGCGGGTCCTGCAAACGCAGCAGCCGCAGAATATCGCCCATGACCTCGGGCGTCGCTGTAGCCGTAAAGGCCGCAACCACCGGCCGCTCCGGCAAACTGTCCACAAACGGCGCTACCGCCAGGTAGCTTGTCCGAAAATCATGCCCCCACTGTGATACACAGTGGGCCTCATCCACAGCAACGCAAGAGATCGGCAAATAGCCCATCTCCTCGCGGAACCAATCCAGCTCCAGTCGCTCAGGCGCGACATAGAGCAACTTCAGCTCACCGCGCTGCGCCGCGCGGATGCGATCATTCACTTCTTTGCCGCTCAGTGTACTATTAATATACGCGGCAGCAATTCCGGCGGTCGTCAACGCATCGACCTGGTCCTTCATCAATGAGATCAACGGGGAGACAACAAGTGTCAGACCCGAATATAACAGAGCGGGGATCTGATAACAGATCGACTTACCGCCCCCGGTTGGCATAATACCCAACGTATCTTCACGTTCGAGCAGGCTGGCTACGATCTTTTTCTGTCCCTCACGGAAGTCGGGGTAGCCATAATATTTTTGCAGGAGACCCTGCGCTTCTTCAATAGTAGGTGTTTGCACACTCATGTAAAGACTCCTTACTTATCACCGGTGTTTTTCCACCAGCTTGGTCCGATCCGATTCTGACATCCGAAAGCGGCTCATATGCCGCATCCTTGACAACAAAATGGCGTTCTCATGACTTGTCCGTCAAGCAAACGCCGCTCCCTTTAGTTTAACGGCCCAGACCCGAATGAGCAACCGCGTTTTACTGTAAAACGATCTTTGGCTTCTTCATCAAAATAATAACAACCGTCCTGCCCTAGTTGGACAAAACGATTGCATTAAATTTTAACAAAACCACTAAGCCATCCAGCGACTGTTTCGTACTGATTGTGCTTCTAATCTTTCAGCGCAGTCAACTTCAGACTCAGTTAGACCACTTGTTTTGGCAATAACTGAAACTTCGATCCCAAATGAGAGCATGTTTTTTACAATTTCAATCGTCTTTCTTTTTTCACCTTCCACTAAGCCTTTTCTATTCCCTTTTCCGTAGCCCATTCAATCATCAAGGCTTCATCATGCAAATACTTTTGCCGCTCTTCATACAGGCGACGCGCTTCCTGATCCTGACTGAGAAACTCCAGCGTATCCATCGCTTTCTTCAACGTAGGTTCATTCATTTACAGCACCTCCTAATTGGATTTGTCAGCACCTTTCAGGAACAAGAGCCAGTTAATCAGTCCGCCTTCCATCGGAACGGATTGATCGTCCAGTTTGGACAGCTCCATGAAATGCACTTCAAGATCATCACTCAGTTCAAATCCGGTGTGGTCTTCCCTCAGATGAAACACATTATGATAACGCTCGTTAGCGATAAACGAGTAATTCAAAATATTAATGGTAACGCACGTTTTCGCCCATATATCAAAGATGGACTGTTTATCCAGTGGAGCATCTTTATCCGTATGTATTTCCTGCTTCGCCCCTACTTTTCGACGTTTGATCGCTCCCAACAAGGCGAACTCACCTATTCCATCCCATCACCAAATGGAGAGTATGTCGCTGAGATCCATGGTGTGCCTTATGGCGGTGCAGCAGGTGGAGTAACGCTATGGGTGGATGTGAAGCCAAATATGGCCGAACCCAACCCTTCAATGGTAAAAACCATATACCGAGCGGAACACCACGGAGCCAACCACTTCGAATGGGAAAATGAAAAACGCTCCGGATCGAGAACCGGAGCGATACCAGCGATGACAGCATAACGCTGAACATCGATGAAGAAATCTATGATGGCTGGGGCTTCGCTTGCAAAAGCCTGCGCATGAAAGAGCAGTACGTTCGCTGCCTGTCACCCGAGAAGTAGCGGCCTTAGATCTCAACCAGCCGGCTGATCTCTTGTAACATGATTAAATCCCCTGTTGACAATTGGGTCTGGGCTGAAAAACGGATCATTAGTTATGTCGACTTGTTTCCGCCATCACTCTCTTCACGGCTTCCGGTTTCTTTACCCAGAACAGCCTCAATCTTCTGCCGGTTGCCCAGCAAACCAGGATCATGCGGCAGATAGTCCAGCGCTTTCCCATTATACAAGAGCGCTTGCTCCCAATTGCCCATGTGGGCATAGCACAGTGACAGCTGGGAATGGGGCAGCCAGGTACGGCAGACCGCAGGAATCGGGCGCAGCCCTGGATCGCGACTGCTCACGTCCAATGCCTGCATATACCAGTAGATGGCGGAGATCCACTCCTGCCGTTTCTGGAAACAGGCAGCAATGGCGCAGCAGAAGTCGGCGTGTGGCAAGTCATACTGGAACGACTGCAGCAAAGCACCGAGCTTACGGCCCGGCTCGCCAAGCCGTTCATAACATTCTGCCAGCCGCGCGCAGGCCATGAGCCGATCCTCGCGGTATCCGCTCTGCTGATCCAGCAGCTTCGCGTACCCGCGTGCCGCCGCCGCATACTGCTTGCGGTCATAACATTCGCCTGCATAATAGAACAACAGGCGACCATGGGCTACGCCCTCTTCGGCGATCCATTTGCGCAGGATGCGCACGTTTCGCGCCGAATGATGTCCCGCTTCGCGGCGGTGCGTGACGGCAATGTCTGCCGTAATGACCCCGCTCGGCGGGAAGCTAAGCTGCTCGTGCAGCCGGCCATGCCAGTGGCACCCGGCATCCCGCTTGACCAGGCGCAAGCGTCGGTCAGCCACCAGCGGACTTCCCTCCGGCCCCTCGGCCAGCGTGTAGTTCATGATCACAGCCGCCGTCTCCCCCCCGGACGGCAACTGCTGCTTCAACACCTCAAGCTTCGCCCGTTCCGCGGGCAGCAGCACATCATCCGCATCCAGCCACAGGATATATTCCTGCGTGGCCTGATCGAATGAGTAGTTCCTTGCCGCAGCAAAATCATCCGTCCACTCATACGTGTAGACCCGGTCGGTATACTGCGCAGCGATATCCAACGTACGGTCGGATGAACCGGTATCCACTATGACGATCTCGTCAGCGATTCCGGCGATCGAGTCGAGACAGCGCGCAAGTGTGCGTTGTTCGTTCTTCACAATCATACAAAGACTGATAGTGATCACGTTTTAGCCCCTTCCTGTCATACGCGTATTACCTACCTATTTCCCTGATTATTTTCTAACTTACTCCCTCGCTTACTTTCTTGCCTGCTTGCCTTTCCAGCTTCCAATCCACTATCCTTCTCCAGACTCCTGGCGACGCAGACGTTTAACCTGCTCTACCGTATTGTCCAGCACCTTTTTGCGCTGATTCATCAGGCGAAGGTGATTCTGTTCAACAGCGGCAAAATGGGTATAGTCCAGCTTCATCCACTCCATCAGTTGACTTGTTGTTGGCAAGACATGCAGCTTCTTTTCCCGCCGCTTGCGTGCCACGCAACATAGATATTTATGATGAACTTCCAGCTTCAAGACTTCAAAATATGGCATCAGGCATATCGCCAGATTGCCGGCGTAGAACGTCTGTTTATGATCATGGAACGGATGATACCCATAAGGGACCGTTAGCACCAGTGTTCCTTTTTCATACAATAGGCGATGAATCTGCATCAGTAACGTCTCGGGATGGGCAAAATGCTCCAGCACTTCCCCGAGCAGCACGGTGTCAAAAGCAGCCCTTACTTTCCATTGCGTAATGTCCAGCAAGCGAAAATCAACATTGTTCCTGACAGGCCTGGACTCTTTGGCAAGTTCTCCTTGGGCATACCGGATACTCTCTTCTTCCAGATCAATGCCTGTGACACGAAACCCTTCACGAGCCAGCAGAATCGAGGTGATTCCCTGACTGCATCCTATATCCAGAACCCTCTGGCCTGTCGTTTCCTGGCACATCCAGTGGATTCGGGTCCGGGTCGCTTCGTGGGATTCTTCCGAATTGATCATCCCATAATAACGTTCACTCACACGATCATGATTCACCATGGCTGGCTACCTCCCCCTGCGAATGTTGGGCATTGTCAACTTCCTTCATCTTGCACTGCATCACATCTGGCCGGATCGGCTGTCCAAGCACTACAATGTTTCCACCCTGACATCCTGCGGTTGCATGGCGTGTGTCGAAGATGAGGCTGGCGTGATCCGCCATCTCCTGATAATTGAAGGCCGTGTGGTCTGTGGTAATGACCACCAGATCGGCCCATGCCCACAGACCGGGGGATGCTGGCTGGGCCTGAACAACGGTGCCGTCGTCCTTGCGGAAGACGGGCACCATCGGATCGGTGAAGACAACATCGGCACCGGCCGCACTCAGCAGCCTGAATACGTCCAGCGCAGGAGATTCGCGCAGGTCATCGATATCTTTTTTGTAAGCCATACCAGCCAGCACAATTCGAGCACCCTTGACGGGTGTACCATTCTGATTCAGCAACTCCGCTGCACGCGCTACGACTCTCTCCGGCATCTGCCGATTGGTTGTGTCTGCAAGCGTAATGAACTGCAGCTCCGATCCCTGACGGCCTGCGGCCCAGGACAGATAGATCGGATCGATGGGAATACAGTGTCCGCCGATGCCCGGACCGGGATAGAAGGGCATATATCCGAACGGCTTGGTCGCTGCTGCATCCAGCACCTCCCAAATGCTCACTCCCATCTGTTCACATGCTGGCGTCAGCTCGTTCACAAGCGCAATGTTCACGCTGCGAAACGTGTTCTCAAACAATTTGGCCGTTTCAGCCACGGTGGTTGAACTCACCGGGACGATCTCGTTCAGGAACGAGCCATAGAACTGTTTTCCATAAGACAGGCAGGAAGACGTGGAGCCGCCTATAATCTTCGGCGTATTTTTCACTCCATAATGGACACTGCCCGGATCTACCCGCTCAGGAGAATAACAGACATGGAACTCTTTCCCTGCTGTCCATCCTTTTGCGCCTTCGATCGGCTGTTTCACACGCTCCTCGGTCGTACCGGGATACGTCGTACTCTCCAGTATGACAAGACAACCCTCCTTCAGATGAGGAGTCATGCCATCCACGGCAGAAGCGATAAAGGAAATATCCGGTTGATGCTCTGTTGTCAGTGGAGTGGGTACACAGATGACAATGACATCCGCCTGCGCCACTGCAGCATAATCGGTACTTGCCGTGAACAATCCGGCTTCCGTCAGCGATTGCACCACTTCATCTTCAATGCCGATGACATACGAATATCCCGCACGCAGCCTCGCCACCTTGAATGCATCGATGTCGATCCCGTGCACACGATAACCGGCCTGCGCCATCTCCACCGCCATGGGCAGTCCCACATAGCCGAGACCAATCACGACGGCTTGCAGGGAGCGCTTGTTTATCTTTTGAAGCTGGGTATTTTCTTTCATTTCTTCCACCTCCAAACGGTCCGCCTCCCTTCTGTTAGTCGATAAAGCCACCTGTACGCAGAAACTGGACAATTGCTTGCCGATTCATCATGGCACTGTCCGAACGGTATTCGGAGAAGGTCACCCGAGGCAGGCTGCTATACGGATCAGTCAGGCGCTTGTCCGGTTCCTGCGGCAGAATCACATAATATTGCTCGTCATACTTATACGTGCGCGGCGCTTCAAAGGGCGAAATCAGCACTTCATGCAGTTTTTCGCCTGGACGTATTCCTGTCACCGTATAATCGAAGGATGGACGACCTGCCTGTTCCAACATGACGGATGCCAGTTCCGTCATCTTGCAGGCTTTCATTTTCATCACAAATGTCTCCCCGCCCACGGCTGCCTCAGCCGCCTTAAGCAGCAAATGTATGGCTTCTGTACGGGTCAGGAAAAAACGGGTCATGCCTTTGTCCGTAATGGTCAGGCTCTTGCCTTCATCAATCTGACGACGGAATAAGGGCACCACACTTCCGCTGGTTCCCAGCACGTTGCCACCTCGGATGCAGACAAACCGGGTACTCTCACTCAGCCAGTTGGCGCGAATCATCATTTTTTCACCCAACGCTTTGGTCATGCCGTATACGTTAATCGGATCTACCGCCTTGTCGGTGGAGACATCAATGACTTTGGGAACCTGCATGCGGATCGCAGCCCGAATAATGTTCTGCGTCCCGATCACATTCGTCTTGAACGCTTCATCCGGCTGGTCCTCGCAGACCGGAACATGCTTCAACGCTGCCAGATGGAAGAGTACGTCCACATCCTTGCACGCGTCCTCCACTGCCCGATAATCCCGGATATCCCCAATGACGAATCGCAAACGCGGGTCATGGTTGAACTCACGCTGCATCGCAATCTGGGCATATTCGTTACGAGACAGGAGGCGAATCTCTGCCGGGTCCTGTTCTAGCAGCACCTCGGTCAATTTTTGTCCCCAGGAGCCGGTGCCCCCGGTAACCAGAATCGTTTGTCCTTTAATCATGCGTATCCCCCTCCCTGATCAGTTCATGAATTCGCGTAATACCTGTGCCATCTCATCTCGGCTTAACCGGGCTTTAGCTGGTACCTTTTTGACTGAAGTATTGCTCGAATGCACGATATTGACGTAATTACGCGGCGCCAGCAGTTCATGCGGCAGATCGATGACATTGCCGTGAGTGCCTCGGCCTGGAAGCTTCACCCGATACCCGGATGCATACTCCGCCGTTTTGTACGGGTAGACATAGAATTGCGGAGAACGGTGGAACGTCGGTGCCATCTCGTTGTTCACGCTATCCCACAAATAACCGTTCTGATTAATCAGGGCCATCGTCTGCGGCTGTGGCTGCACGTCATATAGCTGCTGTACAAAGGTCCGGTGATAGAGGTCATCCGAATCCAGACGGGCAATATAGATGTGCTCCGTCCCTTCAGCAAATGCCAAAATTGCACGTACACTCTCAATATGAGTTCCGAAACGAATGTTGGCTGGCAACGGCTCCTGTTCCGCGAGAATCTCCTGCATTAATTCTCCCGACTCCTTGGATAACTTCACCACCGTCAGGAAATCCTGATTCGTCTGAGCTTTCAGGCAGTGCAATGTAAATGTGCGAAAAATGCCCATCCGCCGCTCCAGCCATTCTCTCGTCAATCGCTGTGAGTGGAACCCATAATTGTTGAAATTAATCTCAATAACCACTTTCCTGGACATAATATTCCTCCTCATGAACTCTGCCATTTTCCTTCAGCGGATACAGACCATTTTCATAGTTTCAACAGTCGCTTCCATGCGCAACACAACCTCAGGCTGTCTGGAAGCCGACATCCATCCGGGTCTCGCTTGCGAATCCTGCCGACTCTATAAAGTATGAAATGTTAATAGAAGCGGTACGGACATATGCACTGATTTTGAACGAATTAGATTGATATCCCCCCATAGTTTCGCCCTCCGGGTCGAACGTACAAAACGTTTTCGGATTTGCATCATAGAATAGAGTAGTTGAATTTAAAAGGGGGCCATATCCTGCCATGAATCCGATCTATCTTGAAATGGATGGTGTGCTTGACCAACTTGAGGCGGCGCTCAAAGAACAGCGTCCCTTCTCTCTTGTCCGGGTGGGCGATGGAGAGAATATTGTCATGTCCCAGGACGTCGTCTGGACCACGGAACAGGTACTTCAGGAACGCTGGGCCATTAAGGCCAATCGGGGTCAAAAAGGGGTTCATCTGCCCAACTTTGAGCTCAGGGATTTGATTGCCGCTTCCCTGCAACGGGCCAATCTGGTAGGAGTACTTCCACTTGGTGACCTTACAATCAATGCTCCGGATTATCTCAAAAGACCGCTAACCGACATGTTGTTTGCGCATTTCGGCATCTCTCCAGCGCTCACATGCCATGCCTGTGTGAATCGGGAACTGGTTCAGATGCCTCGCTTCTGGAGAATTCTTGCAGGTAAACGAGTGCTGCTCGTTACTCGCGAGATCGAGAAACTTCGAGCCGCGCTTGTGCAGGAACCTTATCATCTGAACATTGCGGCTGCTCTTCCCTTCGATAACTATGATCAGATGACGGAAACGCTGCAATGGATTAAAACGAACCAGCATTCCTTCGATGTGGCACTCTTCTCCTGCGGGGTCAACGCCGTTATACTCGCTGAGCGCACGGCAGCACTGGCGGGCAAAGTCGCCATCGACTTCGGCAAAGCCAACAGCATCATTTTGAATGGCCGCGCCAACTGATCTGCGGTCAGATCCCGACAAAGCTCGATTAGTCTTGGTATCACCTTCATATGTTTGAATAGTAAAAATCCCGGACTCACTTGAGCCGGGATTCTTTTATTACTTGACATCAGTTGACTGAACTAGTTTGTAGTTGCAATACCATAGAATACTTCTGGTCCGGTTCGTGTAGCTGTGGAGACCCCCGAAATGAACGAAGAGTACACACTCTCCAGGGCTGGCGGGACGTTCAGATCCTGTGCCGTGAACGAATGGAATTCGACACCTTCACCTACAGTAGCTTCAGCCCGATAAATCACGTTCGCCGGAGTATATACGCTGCCACGTACGATCTCAACAACGAACGAATCCCCAGGTTCACCAATAACGCCGATCGTACCAGCGAAGGTAATAAGCGGATTGGAAACTCCCTGGGTCTGCAATCCAATAATGCCGAACAATACCGGGGAATTTGAAATGGATACGCCGGGCAGTCCTGCAGTTGCTGAGTTCATCGAACTTCTCATGTCTAGAAAGGTACCCATGAGTAACACCTCCAATACTATAGGATACGTTATTCTATGAGTCTCCACTCTCTCTGGTTTGGATGAATGCCAGATTCCGTGGACCTATTTTTATTTGTCCACTGTTAATGGTATATTGAACTGCATAACGAAATGAACGGATCGTATGCACACAAGCGGTACAGGCTGTTCAGAAGGAGAGTACTATTCATGAATAAACGCAAACGTCCAACAGGCAAAACATCGGCCTCGGCCAAGGGGAAATCATATGCTGGTTCATCTACAGCACGTTCCGGCAAGTCTAACTTCTCATCTGCAAAATCAACAGGAGCTTCCGCATCACGCAATACGGAGGATAACAAGAAGCCATTAACCGCGAAATCGTCGGGCAAGAAAGCCGGAGGCAACAAACCCAAAAATGCCAGTGCAGCCAAACGCCCGGGCAACTCCTATTATCGCAAGCAGGAACCACCACGCCAGTACAAAGTAACGGAACCGGATGAGCTGCTGAATTTCTTGCTGCAACATCTGAAATCGGGACGGAACGCGGTTAAATCCATTCTGGGTCGCGGACAGGTATCTGTGGATCAGAAGGTCGTAACCAAGTTTAATGAGGCATTAACGCCAGGTCAGATTGTATACATCCGTAAAGAGGGTGCTGTAGCCGCTCCTTCCTTGACAGGTATTAACATTTTGCATGAAGACGATGACATCATTGTGATCCGCAAGGAAGCCGGACTGTTGTCCATTGCCGCTGACAAGACAGATGACCTGACAGCTTATCGCCAACTGACAGAGCATGTGCGCCGCACCAATCCGCTGAACCGGATTTTTGTCGTCCATCGTCTGGATCGGGATACGTCGGGTGTCATGATGTTTGCCAAAAGTGAAGAGGTGCAACAGAAGCTGCAAAACAACTGGAAAGAAAACGTGCAGGATCGCGTCTACGTTGCCCTTGTTGAAGGGACAGTAGCCAAAGAAGAAGGCACAATCTCTTCCTGGCTGAAGGAAACCAAAACGCTGAAAATGTACTCCAGCTCTCGTCCCAATGACGGACAACATGCGATTACACATTACAAACGTCTGAAGTCCAACCGCGAGTTCTCCCTGCTGGAAGTGCGTCTGGAGACAGGTCGCAAAAATCAGATTCGTGTGCATATGGAAGATCTCGGACATCCTATTGCTGGTGACAGAAAATACGGCGCACGCACAAGGGACCTCGGCCGACTCGGGCTTCATGCACGTATACTCTCTTTTATTCATCCGACAACCGATGAACTGATGTCATTTGAGACGGATATTCCGAAGCCATTCCTGTATCCGTTCCGAGCAGATGCGCCACCCGCGAAATAACTTCACTTTATAGAGAATCGGCTGAATGACGGATTGATCTTGCCTGAAGGGAGGAACGGACACTGAATAACCTGCTAATTACCGGTTACCGGGCGCATGAATTGCAGATATTTGGACAGAAGCATGAAGGTATTCCTTTTATCAAAAAGGCCATAGCCTCCCGCCTCACGCCTTTTGTCGAGGATGGTCTGGAGTGGGTACTTACACCGGGACAATACGGTGTCGACCTGTGGGCCTGCGAAGTGGTGATTGATCTGAAGAAGCTGTACCCCCATCTGAAACTGTCGATCATCACTGCCTTTCAGAACCCCGAGGAGCAATGGAAAGAAGACAAGCAGGAGTACTACCGTTCCATCCTCTCGGGTGTGGACTATTACGGTGCGATTAGCAATCAGCCTTATATTGGACCGTGGCAGTTCACTGCACGGGATGACCTGTTGCTGCGCAAAAGCGACGGTCTTCTGCTCGTCTATGACGAAGATGTCGGAGAAGGCAGTCCCCGTTTTATCAAGGAAAAAGCCGTGAAGAAACAACAGAACGAGAACTATACGATCATTAGCGTCACTTCGGAGGATATCCAATCTGTAGCCGAGGATGAACGCATGAACGATATTGTTGACTTCGACGATTCTTCATTCTGAATAATTATAGATCGTCAGAGGTGAATAGCATTTCGAATGACGTACATATGTTTTTTTTCGAGGCAGGTTGGGTATAAGTAGTATTATAACTGCGATGATATGTCGTATGGGATAAGGGGAACTGCAACCATGACAATTACGCCAGAGCAGCGCATTCAACTGCATGGATTTAACAACCTGACCAAGTCGCTGAGCTTTAATATGTACGATATCTGTTATACCAAAACCAAAGACGAACGCGAAGCTTACATTGAATATATTGATGAACAGTATAACGCCGCCCGGCTGAGTAAAATTCTGAACAACGTCTCTGATATCATCGGAGCCCACGTGCTACATGTCGCTCAGCAGGATTATGTGCCTCAAGGCGCAAGTGTGACGATGCTGGTCTCGGAAGGTCCAATCGTGGAGATCCCCGAGGAATCACTGGATGAGTCTCCTGGCCCTTTGCCCGATAACGTGGTCATGCAACTCGACAAAAGCCATATCACTGTGCACACCTATCCTGAATTTCACCCCAGTGAAGGCATCAGTACCTTCCGTGCCGACATCGATGTCTCCACCTGCGGTGAGATCTCTCCGCTCAAGGCACTGAATTATCTGATCCACTCGTTCGATACGGACATTATGACGATGGATTACCGGGTACGTGGTTTCACGCGGGATACGAGCGGACGCAAGCTGTTCATTGACCATGAGATCGGTTCGATTCAGAATTATATTCCGGACGAGATCAAGAGCAGCTTCGATATGATTGACGTGAACGTCTATCAGGAGAACATTTTTCATACCAAATGTAAGCTGAGGGAATTCGATCTCGACAATTATCTGTTTGGGTACACCAAAGATAAGCTGAGTAAGAAGGAACAACAGGAGATTACGGAGTGGTTGAAGCTGGAGATGGATGAGATCTATTATGGCAAAAACATCAATCGTCCCTCTTAATGGCTGATTCAACAGAACAATTCAGGGAAGACTGACAAGGATAAAATGTCATGAAGGCAGGGTTCTCGTAACGGAAGCCTCCGGCATGCGCTTGTCCTTTTCTTTTTTTAGCTGAAGTGGGGTGAACTGACTGAAGGCTTTGAATTCTTTTACAAAATGAGCCTGATCATAATAACCGGTCCTGACCGCAATCTCCATTAAGGAAGACGGGTCTGACATGATGGAAGAAAGGGTGTGCTGGAAACGGATAATCCGATTGTACATTTTGGGTGTGATGCCAAGCGCATTCTCGAACTGATTCCTCAGGTAACGCTCCGAATACCCAGCCTGGTCCGCCAGCTTATGCACGGATATGATGCCATAATTGCGGTGCATCTCATTCAGGCAATACTCCACAAGACTGGGGCTGCCGGATCGGGGAGTTTGCAGCAAAGACTGGCAGTGTCTTTCAAAACACAGTATCCGTGCTTCCAAGGAAGTCTGTTCGCCGAGAAGGGCGGCCACATACCGGTACGCCGGCATAACCTCCTCCAGCGGGGCCTGCACTTCGACCAGCTCCCGCAGCGGAAGCATAGGCAGACGCATACTGAGCGCAGGTGTCAGCCGAACACCAAAATAGATTGTCTCCTGGCGGAGAGTGATATTTTGTCCGGATAATACACTTCCACAGATCATCCCGTGCGGATCGCTGCTATCACAGCAGAAAAGGAAATCCACACAGCCATCCGGAACCACTTGAATCACACCCGAATCAGCCCGTGTTCCAAACTCATAATAGATGACCGTCTCCGACCCATAACTCACATACCATTCCCGATACTCAGCCGTACTGTACTCGAAACCATACTGAACCCCTTGATAACGGTCTGGATAAGCTCGTTGTTTCCTCAATCCCATTGTTAATCCCCCGTTCTTGTGAAGCATCTCATCCAAACAAAAACAGATCTTAGTCAATTTAAATATCTTAAATGTAATATAACATTACATGATAAAACAATAAAGTTCCGATTTTTACAATACTCCACTCTTTCATGTGATTAATATTGACGTAAACACAGACAAGCACACATCATCACATGGGAGGCTAACCACATGAACTGGAAAAGATCATTACTAAGAAAGACCATGGCTTTAGGCACTGCTTTCACGGTTGTCATGGGGACGGCTACATTTTTGCCACTGGCTCAGCCTACGGTATTAGCTCACGGCGGAACGGAAGATTTCATTCCATTACGCACCACACTGGAAGAATTCGGTGCTACCGTCAAGTGGGATGCTTTCTCCCGGACGATCTCCATTCATAAAAATGGGACTATCGTCAAATTAAAGCCTAATTCGAATCAAGCCCTCTTTAACGGGCAACCCCTGACACTGGAGTCCCCTGTTATCACGAAAAACGGCACAGCTTATGTATCCCATCACTTCATCAATGATGTCTTTCAATCCGGGCTGGATCAGACCTTCCAGATCGAAGAAAAAGCCCACCCGCTCAATTCACTACATGCGGACGAAATTACGGAGACGGTTAACATTCTCAAAGCTTCGGGAAAATACGAGGATAACTATCGCTTCACGGAAATTTCACTGAAAACGCCGCCGAAGTCGGAGATCTGGAATTTTGTCTACACCGGCGAGCAGCCCAATACGGATCGCCGTGCGGAATTTGTCATTCTAAGTGGCAAATCGGTCATTGAGGGCGAAGTTAATCTCGTCTCCCAAAGATTGACCAAATGGGAACCGATCGAGGGCGCACACGGCATGGTGCTGCTGGATGACTTCGCCACCGTACAATCCGCGATTGAGACCAGTCCCGAATATGTCGCAGCGCTGCAGAAACGTGGCATTGATGACATCAGCAAAGTGGTCACCACACCACTTACGGTAGGTTATTTTGACGGCAAGGATGAATTGACGCAGGACCTGCGCTTGCTCAAAGTCATCGCATATCTGAACACTGGAGACGGCAACTATTGGGCCCATCCGATCGAAAATCTGGTTGCCGTGGTAGACCTGGAGCAGAAAAAAATCATTAAGGTGGAAGATGATGGTGTCATCCCCATTCCGATGGCTTCAAGACCATACACAGGTGATGACTCTGCCAATAACACATCCAAACCACTGGATATCACGGAGCCAGAGGGAAAAAATTACACCATTACCGGTCAGACGATCCACTGGCAAAACTGGGACTTCCATGTGCGGATGGATTCACGTGTAGGTCCGATTCTGTCTACCGTCACGTATGACGATAACGGCACCAAGCGCAAAATTATGTATGAAGGCTCGCTCGGGGGCATGATTGTACCTTACGGTGATCCGGATCTCGGCTGGTACTTCAAGGCTTATCTGGATTCGGGCGAGTACGGCATGGGCACGCTCACTTCTCCGATGGAGCGTGGTACAGATGTGCCGGATAACGCCGTTCTTATGGATTCCACCATTGCTGACTATACTGGCGAACCTATGACCATTCCGAATGCCATCGCCGTATTTGAGCAGTATGCCGGACCAGAGTACAAGCATCAGGAGATGGGACAAGCCAACGTCAGTGCCGAACGGCGTGAACTCGTTGTCCGCTGGATCAGCACGGTAGGGAACTACGATTATATTTTCGACTGGATCTTTGCTGAAAACGGTACGATCAAAATCAATGCCGGAGCAACGGGCATTGAAGCGGTCAAGGGGGTGGAAAGCAGCACCATGCATGATGATACCGCATCCGAGGATACAAAATATGGTACATTGATTGATCACAACATCGTGGGTACGACTCACCAGCATATCTACAACTTCCGTCTCGATATGGATATCGATGGCGAACAGAATTCCTTTATGGAGATCGATCCGGTTGTCACAGAAAACACAGATGGTGGCCCGCGAACAAGTGCCATGACAACTGAAACACGTGTGGTGGAAACCGAACAGCAAGCTGCACAGAAATTCGATCCGTCCACTATTCGCCTCATCACCAACATGAACAAGGAAAACAAAGTGGGCAACCCGGTCTCGTATCAGATTATCCCTTATGCAGGCGGAACACACCCGATTGCCAAAGGTGCCAACTTCAGTGAAGACGAGTGGCTGTATAACCGGGTATCCTTCATGAATAAACAGCTATGGGTGACCAAATATGATGAAAATGAACGTTATCCAGAAGGCAAGTACCCGAATCGCTCCAAATCGGACACAGGTCTCGGACAATTCACCTCCAACGATGATAACATTGTGAACACCGACAACGTCATCTGGATGACGACGGGTACCACGCATGTTGCCCGTGCAGAGGAATGGCCAATTATGCCAACGGAATGGGTCTATACGATGCTGAAGCCGTGGAACTTTTTTGACCAGACGCCAACGCTGAATACGAAAAAATGATTGACTGTGTTTAATGGATTGTACACATTAACCTGTACACGGGAAATGACCAAGACAAGATATCATGAAGGAAACCTTCCTCTTCTCAGAGGAACCTCCGACATGTGCTTGTCTTTTTCTTTGTTATATTGACAGTGTGCGACAATGTTTTCTATTATAAAGAGTAACTGTATTAATCTGCAGTGAAGGAGACTGAGCCCGTGATCGAAACGAATACGACAAGACGTAACGAATCGCTGTTACAAGCGCTTACTGCACAGCACAATGCCATTACCAACAACATAGCCAATGCAGACACGCCCAACTACAAAAAGAAAACGGTAGAGTTTCAGGAAGAGCTGAGACGGATCGTTGAAAATGGCAAAACCGATCAGCTCGCCATGAAACGGACTCATGAAAAACACTTCCCTGTCAGTGATCCCAATTCTTCCATCGTACAGTACCGAATTGTCGAGAACAACGAAACAGCCATGAACAATAACAACAATAACGTTGACATTGACAAGGAAATGGCGAATCTTTCGGAGAATCAGCTCATGTATAACTACATGGTTGATCGGGTCAGTGGACATTACAAAAAAATGAAAAATTTATTAAATGATTTGAAATAATGAATGTACAGCAGCCCGTGATGGCTGCTTTTTTTTGTTGAATTTTTTCGAGATAAGTATCCGTTAACCGTTAAACATCTGATCCAGCCCGCTTCATTCCGGCAAATCAACGGTTTGATGCCATTTTTCGGTATCTGCTCCTGTTCGTAGTATAATGGGGAGAAACGAAAGATTTCATATCTAACAAAAGAGGTGCAACATGTCTCCACGTCATTTAAATGGTTTTCAAGGTTCCAAAGTCAGACTCGCGGCCCCATGCCCGGAAGATTGTATGCGTCTCTCCCGCTTCACAGACGATTATGAATATTTGCGCAACATGGATACCGATATCGCGATCCCGTTAACGCCGGATGAGACAGGGTCCTCCTCTGTCCGCCGAGACAACGGATTTGAATTTGCATTACGTACGCTGGAGGGTAACCGATTCATTGGATTCACGGCTCTCTACCGGATTGAATGGAACAATCGCTCCGCTCGTCTGGCGATTGGGATCGGCGAAGAAAATGATCGGGGTAAAGGTTACGGAAGCGACGCTCTGGCTCTGATTCTTCGGTATGGCTTCCACGAATTGAACCTGAACCGGATTGCACTGGAAGTCATCGAATACAATGAAGCCGCGAGACGTGCGTACCTGAAAGCCGGATTCCGGGAAGAGGGTCGCCAACGTTCCGCAGTTTTGCGAGATGGCATGCATTATGACCTGATCTCGATGAGTATCCTTGCAGAAGAATGGTCGGCACAGGCTGGGCTCCCATTGTCATTCCAGTCTACTCATACGCCTGAATCTGGGGAAATGGTAGCAGGTGGTTTTTCACAGCGTAATGGGAACGAACAAGCTGCGCTGTCCCTGTCGGAATTAAGTTCAGATCTAAAAGGTGAATCTGAAATTTCACCTCGCATCGGTGTAGGCGCGGTCATCCTGAATGAACGGGGCGAAGTACTTCTCGCCTGGCGGAATCGTCAGCCCGAACAGCATACCTGGAGTATTCCCGGCGGGAAAGTCGATCCCTATGAATCACTGGAAACCGCCGTTATTCGTGAAATCAAGGAGGAAGTGGATCTGGATATTGCTATCGAACAACTACTATGCACGGCAGAGACGATCCAGCCGCAGCAGAAGGAACACTGGATATCCGTTCTTTATTCCACCAAGGTGATTGGCGGCCATGCTCGTAATCTGGAAGAAGGCGGAGCCATTGGTGAGATCGGCTGGTTTCCACTCCATGATCTGCCCTCTCCACTCGCCTGCTTTGCCGTGCCTGGGCTGGAAGCTGTGAAGAAGTTATATAACGAATCCCTGTAAATTCTAATATCTCATCAGATGGAGGTATTCCTTTATGAATCATGCAGAACAGATTAATCAACTATTTCAGGCTGCACAGGCTGGAGATGTGGTAATCATTACAGGCATTCTTGCATCCCACCCGGAACTCGCCAATACTGAAAATCAGGATGGGTTGACTCCGTTGGGATATGCCTCTCATTTTGGACAAGCAGGAGCAGTGTGTGTTCTTCTTGAGCACGGTGCCGATGTTAACGCCCTTTCCCATTCCCGTATTTCCTTTATTCCGTCCAATACTGCACTGCATGCCGCTCTTGCCGGAGAACGTTCGCCAGAAGTTATCCGCCTCTTACTCGAACATGGGGCATCCACGAGCCTTCTGGACAGTGATGGACAATGTGCGCTGCACTCGGCAGCATTTCATACCGATCAGACCGAGCTTATTGAGAAGTTGCTCCAGCACGGGGCCGATCCAAACGCGCTGAACTCATCAGGCCAAACCGCACTGGACATCGCACTAGAACGTGGCAACACTTCTACAGCTTCCTGCCTGCGATCAGCCGTTGCAGCTCAGTAGCAATAATGATCAGATAAGCATGGGCAATAGTAAATAACCGCCAGAACTCTTTTTGGAGTACAAAGAGAAGGTCTGACGGTTATTTGTTGTCCTCTATATTTTTTTCAGGAAATAAGAACCGTTTGACGCCTTACACGGTCTAATACTCAACATATCCATGAAAGGAGGAGCCATGTGACCCCTTCTCAGCTCACCATCGCCGCACAAAAAGGGGATGCCGAGGCTTTTGCAGCCTTAATGGAATTGCATCAGAGCCAACTGTACCGTATCGCCTATGCCTACCTGCATAACGAAGGTGATGCGCTCGAAGCGATTCAGGAATCAACCTTCAGGGCATTCCATAAACTCAAAAAATTAAAAGAGCCCTCCTACTTCGGCACTTGGCTCATCCGCATTTTGCTCAACTACTGTGCGGACGAACGCAAACGCAAAAGTCGGTTCAGTCCTGTCACCGACTTTCATGAATCCAGCAGTTGGGATCGTCCTGCGGACCCCGATCTTGCTGCCGCCGTATCCACTCTTGACCGGGATTGCAAACAGATTATTATCCTGAGTTATTTCGAAGGTTTCTCCTTAACAGAAGTCGCCGAAATTTTAGAAATCCCAACCGGAACCGTAAAATCCCGATTACATCGGGCACTCGGACAGCTCCGTGATCAACTTGAAACAAAAGGAGATGCATCCTTATGACGGATGAACAAAAATCATTTGACGCATTGGAAGAACGGCTGAATGCTCGCAAAACGGAATACGAAACAATGCCTGTACCGGATGCTGCCTATCAGGCTGTTCAGTCCGGAATCCGTCAGGCTGCCCGCAAACGCAAGTCCCGGCTGCACTGGTATATGAGTTCCATCTCGGCAGCTGCCCTCATCCTGCTATTTACCGGATGTATCCGCGTCTCTCCTGCCTTTGCGTCCTTCGTGGAGCAATTGCCTGGTATGGAGGGGGTTGTAAGCATGATTCGTCAGGACAAAGGATTGATTATGGCAATCGATCAGTCCCTCTTACAGAAGGTCGGTGTCACCGACGAGCATGATGGTGCTTCCGTGACCGTTGAAGGCATTATCACAGACGAGTCACGCATGGTTATTTTCTACACAATGAAAGGCATGAAAGATCCCGAGAAATTCAACTACGACATTGATTTGCTGGATGAGAACGGTAAAGATCTTCCTGTTGGATTTGGGTACTCTTCACCTAAACCGACCTCAGACGAGAATGTGTATGAAAATATGATTGATGTCATCTTCACGGATGGAACCTCTCCTCCCGAAGAACTGAGCGTTGTGTTTAAGTCCAGAGATATCGCCAGTTCCGAAGAGTGGAAAATGACGTTCCCGGTAGACAAGAATCTTACCAAAGGCATGAAAAAAGTCATTCCCGTGAATCAGACGTTAACAGTGGATGGACAGCGTATTGATGTGAAACAGGCGACCCTCTATCCAACTCGTCTTGTACTTGATGTAAATTTTGATACAAATAATACCAAGAAGGTATTTGGCCTCAGCGATCTTCAACTGGTCGACGAACAAGGTCGCGCGTGGAGAACAGATACCTCGACAGGTGAGGATGAGCGATCTATTTACTTCGAAAGCATGTACTTCTCCATACCGAAAAAGCTGACGTTACAGGGATCTGGCTTCTCCGGATTGGATAAGGATGAATTGGATCTTGTTCTTGATCTACAATCACGTCAGATTACAGGTGGCCCTCCTGGATTGAAGATGGTTGGCAGCAAGGTTGAAGGCAAAGATCTAATTATTGACTTCTCTGTTGCTGGCAGTATGGACGGCGGATTTGTTCTCGCTTTCGGAGAAGTTACAGACAGTGCAGGGAAGTCATATGAAGTTCCTGGCTTCAGTTGGAGTAGCGGGGAGGGGACAGATGATAGTCATTCCATTGTTTCCTCTACTGTCGAAAATGGAGCCCAGATGAATGGGAAAATACAGATGCAAATCTCCTCCTATCCAATGAAAGTTAACTTGCCCTTCTCATTGGATATTCCTGTGAACCGTTAATCTTACATCAGCAGGCTGTGTTTATCGCGAATATTCTATATAATGGAAGCATTCGTGAAGACGAGCAATGATGTTAACCGGGAAGGTGTGTTTAGACATGAATCAACGTTCCATCCGTTATCCACAGCCACTCTCGCAAGGGGGTATTATCGGTGTGGCAGCACCCTCCAGTGGTGTAGGCGAATCCCTGCACCATTATCTTGAGGAGAGCAAACGCAATATGGAGCGCCTTGGTTTTCACGTGCAGGAAAGCCCATCGCTCCGCCACAACATCAAATGTGTGAGTGCCTCCAAAGAGGAACGCGCCGAAGAGATGAATGAATTTTTCCGCAATCCAAATATTCAAGCCATTATCCCTCCATGGGGTGGGGAGTTCCTCATGGATATCCTCCCCCTGCTGGATTGGGAAGCTTTGAAAACATTGCCGCCCAAATGGGTCATGGGATATTCGGATATCAGCACCTTCCTGTTTGCATACACCCTGATCACCGGAACAGCATCAGCACATGGCACCAATTATGTGGATTTAAGATCAAGCGCCCTCGATCCGGTGACTGCGCGCTGGATTGATGTTTTACAGGCCGAATACGGCGGACAGATCACACAATTGTCCTCTACACATTATCAATCCGCATGGAAACCAGATCTACCTGGATTCAATCTGGATACACCTTCCCGCTGGAAACAGCTCGGGCAACCGGAAGATGCAGATACCTCTGTGGCCTTCTCCGGTCGGCTGATCGGCGGCTGTATGGATACAATTACCTGTCTGATTGGCACGCCATATGCACCAGTTGAAGCGTATCTTGATCAGTATTGTGCTGAAGAAGGAACCATCTGGTATCTGGAGAGTTGTGAGATGAACGCGGGGGATATTTACCGTCATCTGTGGCAGATGAGACAGGCCGGCTGGTTTGCAGGTGTGAAAGGCTTCATGTTCGGCAGACCTGCGGGTTATTCTGATACAGCCGATTTCAATTTCACCGATGCCCTCTTCGCTGCACTGGAGGATCTGGATGTCCCTGTACTGTACGATGTGGATCTTGGTCATATTCCGCCTCAGCTCACCTTTGTGAATGGAGCATTGGGCAAAGTGGCTTATGAAAATGGATGCGGGAGCCTTGAGATGGCGTTTGTGTAATCACCTTTTGTAGGCAGATGCATACCTTGAAGTAAGAACTTATTTTGAGGAAGGGTTGTGCAGCATGTCTGAATCCACATCCACGCCGTCCACGCGTGTCGTGTATCAAGCCAATCAACCGATGCTTCAATCCGTGCAAAGTGTGCGGAATATGCTTCATCATACAGCCCGGCAGCATGTAGGCAAGAAAGTACAAGTCCAGAATATCGATGGGCAAGTGTGGGAAGGTGTCATCATCAGTGCAGACCGGGGGATTTTGTATCTCCAGGTTACCCCGATGCATGGATACCCTGAGCCACGTGCCTTGTTTGGACCGACGATTTTGCCACTTGTGCTGTATGAGTTGTTGGTTATTACACTGTTAATGTAGCTAGTATTATGCCACGATATTCGAACCCGCTTCAAGAAGCTTCGCTCCTGTGACCTTCTGGTCTTTGGAACGAAGCTTTTTTATGTTCTTGGCGATGGTGCGGTATGATTCCTTGCGAGCGTGTGAAATATGATACAATGGTGTCGCACCACCCCATATCTCATATGAAACGGAGCTTGATCCGGTTGGAATACATACGTCATGATTCATCACCCGTATCACAAGCCGAGACGGGTATGATTGGCAGCAACCCTACTGAACAATCCCGCGTGATTGCAATCTGTCTGCTCGCAGGCAAAATCATGCTGCAAAGCGGTGGTGAGACCTACCGTGTGGAAGATACGATGAAACGTATGGCCGCAGCGCTGGGTTTACCCCATTCGCACAGTTATGTTGTGCCAACAGGTATCTTCTTCTCTGTCGATGCAACGGAACCTGCCAAGCTGATTCGCATCTCCGAGCGTACGACGGATCTGGACAAGGTGTCCGAGGTGAATGCGGTCTCCCGCCGCATCGGACAAGGTGAGCTATCCGCTCAGGAAGCTCATGATCTGTTGGTACAGATCGAAGGCAAGCCCTCCTCCTATTCAACGGCTGTGCAGCTTGGGGCCGCAGCGTTATCCAGTGGTTGTTTTACCATTATGTTTGGCGGGGGCTGGAGCGACTTTCTTCCGGCGCTGATCTGCGGTGGTATAGGCTATGCAGCCGTTATTGCCTTTCACCGGTTGGTACGGGTCAAATTCTTTGCCGAGCTTACGGCGTCCTTCCTCATTGGCTTGCTCGCTTTTTTCCTGGTCTACATGGGAGCAGGACATGAACGGGACAAAATCATTATTGGTTCGGTTATGCCACTGGTACCGGGATTGTTAATTACCAATGCAGTACGCGATCTGATGGCTGGGCATCTGGTATCCGGATTATCCAAGGGAGCCGAGGCCTTTCTGACTGCCTTTGCCATAGGTACTGGCATTGCAGTTGTATTTTCACTTTTTATGTAAGACGGAGGAATGCAGGATATGCTCCATTTTATTGAACAAGCCTTAACCAGTTTTGTCGCTTCAGCCGCGTTCGGAATCATCTTCAACGCACCACGGCGCATGCTGCTCCACGGTGGATTTGTCGGCATGATCGGCTGGATTATCTATATCGTGCTTGAATATGCAGCGGATGCGGTTCCTGCTACACTTGCAGCGACCATAGCCGTAGGTGTCATCAGCCAGGTATTCTCTCGCATGTTTCGTGCACCCGTTATCATCTTCAGCGTCGCAGGCATCATTCCCCTCGTTCCTGGTGGACTGGCTTACAATGCGATGCGAAGTTTTGTGCAAAATGACTACAGTGCCGCTATGGAGATGGCCGCCAAGGCACTCATGTTATCCGGTGCCATTGCCGTAGGCCTTGTGTTATCCGAGGTATTGAACCAGATGATACGCCGAATTCCTGGCTCGATGCGGACAAAATCATCGTCGAAATGATCGTTCTTTCTATACTACTCCACACACGAAAGGCCCGTTAGCATACAGGATGGACTCTTGAAGACTAACGGGCCTTCTCCATCGCCTTCTTATCGAGCGGCAATCTACCAATCGAAACCTGTTAATTTATAAACGTATTTTTTACCCGCACCGATCTCAGAAAATATGGAATGAAGATACAGCACGTCAGAATGGATCGTACGATCAGCTGAAAAGCCGGAGTTGCATCAAGCACATGCTGTTCTCTTGGGATCTCACTTCGTGCAATCAGAATCCATGTCACAATGCCTATGATCACATTCATAATATACATCACCATCATCATGCGTGGAAACTGTCTCTTCCGTTTATATAAAAGAACGAGATTCACGATAACGATCATCAATAGAATGATGCTGCTTATGAAGCCAAACCATAGGAGTGGACGTATCACCTCCGTATAGATCTGATGATCAACGCCACGGCCTCCTTCCCATCTGACAGGGTCCATGACGACATTTACCCGCGAGACATCCGAGATGAGAAACACCAGCGAAAGCCAAAGACTGATCTGGATTAAAATAAGCCATCCGCCCAATCCGGAGATGCCAGGCAGTTCTCCATCCGAATTCATGTGTCTATTGTTCATTTCATCCTCCTCATACCGAATATTAAACGTCGCCAGTAATAACCCCCTTGTGCCTAACTTCCACTTCGTTGCCTGGCCTCAACATAACCTTCTGATCCGGGTATCCCTTAGCATAATCTGCTGGCTGTGCCACGGCATTATTCCTTTCCCTTCTATAATTCATGATCTGTTCAAAGTATACCACCGAGGGATGAAACTGCGAAAATCATCGTGATCTTCACGGACACGCTCGATCTTGGTCATCATCTCATGTGTCTCTTCCGGTTTCACCTGCTGAATCCACACCACAGAAGACACCAGCGCCATAGCCGTATACAGTGAATACAATCTCCAGAATGACTCATCCGGTTCATTGCCACCAAAATAGCCCTGAAGCTGACCCATGGAATATGGAATACTGATCTCCGAAGCAAATAAACCCCGCTTCAAAAATTCATGAATGGGATCACCTTGATCATAACGATTAAAATCAATCACTCCTGCGAGCTTATCCTGATTCACGATAAGATTGCTCGGGTGAAAGTCATCATGCTGAAATCCGTCTGGACGATTTTTCATCCAACCGAGATGGTCTGCAATAAACGTTAGAATAGCATGATCCTCTTTCATCACGATAGGGCACTGTTTATACCGCTCAACGTAACGTTGATGCTTCGTACCCTTGCGTATGTACCACGATTCGATCTGTTTCTCCATCGGCAACTGGTGAATCAGCTGTAACTGTGCTCCTGCTTCCAAGCCAACCGCCCACTGCTGCTGTTCATTCAGTTGAGGCAGTCTCTCGGAAGCATCTTCGCCTTCGATGTAGCTAAGAATCATATAACCGCTCTTCTCATCCAATCTACCTGTGCCTAACGTTGCTGGACACATTACACCTAATTGTTGCATGCTCTTCATGCATTGATATTCCCTTTGTTTCATCCAATCCTCAGCAATATCATATACCCTCACCAGCACATGGCCTTGGCCAGGGACAAAAATTTTGAATTTAACATCCGCTGAATAACCCTTCCTAACAGGTTCAATCCGCGTAGCCTGACAAAATTCAGGAATCTGTTTTAACCTGTCAATCAACGTATCGTCCATCGATGCATTCCATGTATTGTGTTGTTCCAAGTCCCGAATCCTCCGTTGTGTCACGTATAGCGTGTAGTATCGTCGTTCTATTTTCACTTTAGTGCTCAGTATATCCTGTAACACTCTTATATGTATTCTATCCATTCCTATCATTACCATATGTCCCGTAGTGAATAAAATCTTCCTATTTAAAAAGCACGGATTTGGGTTCTTTGCCTGTCAGGGTCAGCATCGTATACAATTGTCCCCTTTGATGATACACATGCCCCATAATCTCAAGTAACCACTCCAGCCGACTATAGGAAGCTCCCCAGTATGAATCCGTCACATGCAGTAATTCTTCGGTATTAAACTGCCTGTAGCGTTGGTACAGATACATCTGGTTATCAATCAGAGCCTGCTTGATCTCACGGAGCGAATGCACCTGATTCTCTGCATAGAATAGAGCCATCTCTTCTTCCGATGCACCTTCCGAAATATAAACATCCGCTCGGCAGATCACAGACAGATGGGACAGCAGTTCCCCAACAGGCCGTTTGCCCTCAATTGGAGTCAAAGCCAAATCTTCTTCTGACAGCTGATCACATATATCAATTAATGATGTTACTGCCACATCAATATGTTTGAATGCAGATTGAATCAACAGATACACTTCCTTTTTATCCCATTATACAGAACATATGATCGGTTATCAACCAAGATATCCCTCCCTAATATATAAACAAGCTATACACCAAATTTATATAAATTGAACTAAACATTTACACAAAACGGAGAGGACAGAAAGAACCTGAAGAAGCGGAGCTAAAAGCTTTCTGCAAGAAAGCTGCTTCGGAAGCATACACTTCGCCTTTATCCCCGGATTTCCCCTTTATAAAAGGAATCAAAAAAATCTGGGGATAACAGCAATCGGAAGGTTGTTCTGTCATCGGAGTGGGCAGTGTAAATATTCTTTAGTTCAATTTATATAACAATCTACGAACAAAAAAGTCCTTCCTCCTTCTTACAGACGGGATTCAGGACATTTTGTTGCTTATTTGAGTTCAAATCTTTGCTCAACTGGAGTATAACGAACAATACGTTTGCTCGAATCGTCCAGCCTCCAGGTCAGACTTGCGAATGAAAAATTGCAATTCCCCGCAATCCCACCATTGGAAACCAATGGCATCATGTGTATCTATCTTCAACAGCAGCAGCGTATCGGATAGTTCCTGCCATGTCCGATCCTCATCACCGCCGTAATGCGAGGTGAGCTTCTTCTCACATTCCTGCTCATTATAATCGTACTCTTCTCCCAGTGCGATCTGTAATAAGGCCCGATGCTCGGCATCCGGATGCTGCCCATCAGGGTATCCAAACATTCCACCCCAATTCAGTGTACTCGGATGATTCCAATTCGACTCGAATTCCAGGTATCGGTCATACAGATCTATTTCCGCCTCGGTCTCAGGCTGCGAAGGCGAGAGCTCGTTCAGCGCGTTGGCGTCTATATATGCATATGTAGGAAACTCAAGATTAGGCAGCACAGTCACCGAATGTGCAACAAAAGGAGCTCCATCCAGCGCGGTATTACCTTCTGGCTCTCGCCTTATCAGGTTATGAGAACTCGGCTCAAAGATCACACGATGTTCAATGGGACAAGCAGATTCATCCGTGCCAACGAAAAAGTATAACATTCCACGTTCAGGCAAAGTCCCGCGCCCATCATTCGGCGTATATGGCGATAAGTCCACCAGGTTCAACTGGGCCAGGAAAGCCATCGGAACTCCTTCTTGTGTTACGGGCCATTCCATGCGACTTGGCATATCTGGATGTCCACCGACACGTGAGTTTCCTGTTCTGCGATATTCGTCCAGTGTGGATACATCGAGGCGAATACCCCAGCGGCTTGAAGATAACAATAGATCTGCAGCGACTCCCAAACCATATTCCTCAAGTGTTTTACGGGCTTTTCTGGTCAGACGTTCACATTGTTCTGGCTTAATCATATAGATCCTCCCCTTTTGACAATACACCTATGCTGAGACATATTCAGGTTCACCCCTGTATATTCTTCCGCCCGGACGTCTTTCCCTGCTTCTAGCAAAAAAAGAGACTGACATTCCTTGTCAGTCTACTTCCTTATTCTATATTCCATTTCAACGGTTCCGATCAGAAGACTTCTCCTGGTAAGCACGCATATGCTCCTCACCATCCAGGAATTCATGAGCCTGATGGGCTGCCATCACACCATGATAACTGATATCCAGACCCAGATCTTCCTCTTCCTCAGTCGAACGAACAGGTACAATTTTGCCAATCAGCTTTAAACCGATCCAAGTCATGGCGAATCCCCAGATGACCAGGGCTGTAAGGCCAAGTGCCTGAACACCCAGCAACCTCCAGCCGCCGCCCATGAATAATCCACCATCCGTGGCAAACAGACCTACAGCAATCGTACCCCACATTCCCGATGCGGCATGCACCGGGAATGCACCGACTGGATCATCAATCTGCCGACGGTCCAGCCAGTTGGTTGCAGCCATCATCAATAAACCGGATACTGCACCAATGAATATCGCTGCTACATCGCCAACAAATGCACAGCCTGCCGTAATGCCGACCAGTCCCGCAAGCGAACCGTTAATGACCGATGGTGCATCCGAACGATTGAAGCGGAATAACGTATACAACAGCGTAACTGCACCACCCGAAGCCGCGGATAACATCGTCACAATGGCAATGTGACCAATTCTTACATCCGTCGCGCTGAGTGTACTACCCGCATTGAAGCCAAACCAGCCGAACCATAACAGAAATGCACCTACAGATGCCAGTGGCAGATTGCTCGGGAGTGCAATGGCACTTACGCCAAGTGGCGTGTATTTGCCTTTACGCGGGCCAATGATAATCGCAGCCGCCAATGCCGAGAATCCGCCGAGTGCATGGATGACAGCCGAACCGGCAAAGTCCTGCATCCCCAGCTGACTAAGCCAGCCGCCGCCCCATGCCCAGTGTCCACCAATTGGATAGATGATCGCCGTCATCAATATGATATACAGAAGATAGGCACGGAAGTTGATGCGCTCTGCCACTGCTCCTGAAACGATGGAAATTACAGCAATGGTAAAGGCAGCCTGGAACAACCAGAATGTCTCCAGAGATACCGGTACGTCCAGGTGAGACAAATCCCCATTCAGGAAAAATCCCGTTACTCCCGCAAAACCGCCAACGTCCGAACCATACATCAGTCCAAAACCGATGGCATAGAACAGCAACGTTCCAATCGTAATGTCAGCAAAAACCTTCATAATAATGTTCACACTATTTTTATAACGCACAAAGCCAGCCTCGAGCAGGGCGAATCCACCCTCCATCAATAAAATCATCGCTGCACTCAGTACGACCCAGACCGTATCGACCCCGGTACTTAACGTCTCCAAAGTCATGCTTGTACATCCTCCGTTTCACTAAGCTGTCTGAGCTCGCGGATTGTATCAGGCGCAAGCTCAATCTCGTCCCGCTCCATGCTGTCCGGATGCTTAATTCGTTCTGCGATCTGATCCAATTCACGTATGCGTCTGCGAATCTGTTCCATCTTGCGAAAACGTTCCTTCACCTGAACCATATATTCCACCGCCTGATGGTGGGTTGCAGGGCGTCCCGCAAACCATTTGCGTACGGTTGATAACGATTGATAAGCGACCTCTTCCGCTCGACGCTTTTGTTCGAACTGTTCAATCTTCTGCTTGAGCGTTTCGATCTCATTTTCTTTTTTGACCTTCAGCCGTTCGATAAGGTACAATAAATCGGACGATGATATTTGCAATGCTGTATGGTGATACACCTCGTCGATTACTAACATATCATGTCAGGACTCCTTACATATTGAGTTACTTGTTACCGATTATAGTTTGCCGGGGTCTGTCCGTCAATCTTTTTTTGGAGATGTTACCGTTTGAAAATGATCGTTCGTGGAGAACGGCTTTTTTTATTTCAAATTAACTGCACCTAACAAGGTTAATTATTATAGTTATTCGCATCCAATCATTTAATTCTCTATGCTTACAGAACAAGCATCCACATTTGGAGGATTAAGCATCAGCTTGACGTATAAACACTACCTCCATTTCTCATAGAGAGCACTACATTGAAACGACAAAAAACCTCCAAACCTATAACTAGGTTGGAGGTTTTAGATGTTCTTATCTCATGATTAAGAACGTCACTTATATTTTTTTGCCCAAAATCGCCAGATCTCTATTCACACCATCCAGCACAGCCACTTCGGGATAATATCCCCACTGCTCAAAACCATGCTTGCGCAATAACCCCAGACTCGGTTCGTTATGCCCAAAGACAAATCCGAGAATGGTCGTAATTCCAAGTGCAGGACACGCCGCAAATACAGTTTCGAGCAAACGTCCACCCGCCCCAATTCCGCGGCATTGCTGATCCACGTATACACTGACTTCCACCGTTCCATTATACGCAGGGCGCCCATAGAACGAGCTGAGACTTGCCCAAGCTACCACATGCCCTGCCTGCTTCATCACCCAAAGAGGACGATGATCAGGTGAATGGTCCTCAAACCACGGAATACGTTGCTCCACCGTCACCGGCTCCAAATCCGCTGTTGCCATACGGCTCTCAATGGTAGAATTATAAATCTCCACAATTCTCGGCAAGTCCTCCAGGCGCGCATATTCAATCTGCACATCTTCCAGCTTCATCGCTACTCCTCCATCATTCCAGATCGAACCTCTAATTATAAAAGATATTATAACGGAGAAGAGAAGTCTTCGTCACCCCTTACATTCTGACAGAGAAATCTGTATATGTTTAATTAAATATTTACACGAAAACGGAGAGGACAGAACCAATCAGAAGAAGCGAAGCGTGCGCCTTTAGCCCCGGATTTTCCCTTTATACAAGGGAATCAATAAAATCTGGGGATAACAGCGATCGGAAGATGGTTCTGACCGCGGAGTCGTCCATTGTAAATTCAATGTTTTAACATATATATATATATATATATATATAGCATTACTCTGGAAGTCCCTGAATTGTGTTCCCACGCGTTAACTGCTGGCTCTGGTCTGCCCAACGAATGTTGATTGAGCGAGATGTGAACAGATCCGGGCCGTCCGATACCTGGAAATGCAGATGAGCTTCACTGGAGTTCCCCGAATTACCAAGCTCACCGATGAGGTCTCCCTGCTTGAGCTTATCTCCTTTTTTGACCGCAACACTGCCTTTCTTAATATGTCCCGTAATGCTGTACTCCCCATTTCCATGGTCGATCACCACATAGTTACCCGGGGGCTCTTCCGGATTCATCACACCCGGTACATTGTCCGGAATATCGTTCTTGATGTCCACGACAGTACCATCGGCAGCTGCATAGAGCGGTTCACCAAAAGCAAAGTAGTTTTCATTTGACGTTGCATCACCTTGATAGCTTGATTTGTCTTTTGTGCGAACAATGTCCAGCGCATAGCGCTGCGTTTCATGCTCATAATGATAGTTGGAAAACACATCATGGCCTCCCCAGAATACATACCACTCGCCCTTCACGGGGAAATGAAACTCGGTTTTGGTGAATTTGCTGTCCGTATCCTCATAAGTTTCTAACGGCTGAATTAAGAGACCCTCAATCTGATTTTCTTCAGAAAAATAAACTTGTACACCTTTCGTTCCAGTTTGATCCTTCCAGCTACGCTCGGTTAATTGATTCATTTCGGCATCTACCACTAACTCCCAAGATTCCACACCCTCCAGAAACTGGTTAGCAGCTTCCTTGAATTGTTCCAACGTTAAGGCTTCCTTCAATTCCGGAGAAAACTGACTATAGATCGCATCCTTTGAACCGTTCATCAACGTATCTATGAAATTGTCCGGTGTAACCATCACACTCACCTCTGAACTTGATTTTTGCTCCAGATTGGAGTTCTTGCTCGATTCATTATGGGACGCCTGTTCGGCTGACTGCTGCTCCGCCTGGTCGGAAGTAATCGAGTTGCTGTTGCCACAAGCAGACAATATCACGCAAGCTCCAAGGGTAACTGCAAGGACCTTCCAGCCCTTTCTATGCTGTAATTTCGAATGTGTGTTTTGTTCTGAGTTCAGATGACCTTCCCTGTTCATTTTCAACATCCCTTCTATTAATCGTTATACGTTCCAGTTAAGTGTACAGAATGAGTCTTATCCTTCGTCTAACCCCAACTTACCAGTAGTTAAACTCGACTTGCCCTCTAAAGCTGCATAATTAAGACTCCGTTAAGATAGCTTGTGCGCTATACAGCCCTCTTGGATGGTATGATTAGCAATAAACACAAAGGAAATATCAGGAGGTCATTTTTAAACTATGGATCACGTCTCATTACTGCTTGTGGATGATGAACAGGCTATTCTGCATATGCTCAAAACCGTGCTGCTCAAAGAGCAGTTTCTCGATATTGATACCGTTACAACAGGCGAAGCTGCCCTTGAGGCCTGCAACAACAAGACGTATCATTGCATCGTGCTCGACATCATGCTCCCTGGGAAAAGCGGACTGGAAATCTGCCCTTTTCTACGGCAGGTCACCGATGCACCCATCCTGTTTCTAACAGCCAAAACAACGGATTATGACAAATTAACTGGGTTCGCCGTCGGTGGCGACGATTATGTCTCCAAACCCTTTAATCCGCTAGAAGTGGTTGCTCGAATTAAATCATTACTGAAGCGTTATTTGCCATCAAAAACAGTAACCATCTCGGACCTCGTCTCATCTAACGTAAATACGTCATTCCCTAGCATGCCGGAGGGTGTGTACGACTTTGGACGATTCCAGGTATTGGAATGGGCTGGTGAACTTCGAGTTGAAGGAGAATCCGTATCCTGTCCGGCACTTGTGTTTCAACTGCTGCTCTTTTTCTGCAAGCATCCCAATCGCATATTCACCAAATCAGATCTATATGAGCGGGTATGGGGCTCTGAAGCCATTCGTGATGACAATACCGTGATGGTTCATATTCACCGCATTCGGGAGCGCATTGAAGCCGATCCTTCCAATCCAGTGTTTCTCGTTAACGTCCGGGGTCTGGGATATAAACTGATTCAGCCGGAACATGTGTCACGCCCATGAGTATTCGTCGCAGGTTAATGACCCGGTTTATCGGGATGCTTGCTGGTGCAGTCGTTCTTATCATTCTGCTTGGTTCTTTAGCCACCTATTGGGTCGTGCAAAAGGTAAATGAAGTGAATCTGGTAGATGATTTTGCTACTAACGGTCTGGACCAATTAATTAATACAGCAGAAATCATGCCAGATGATACCATCCAATATGACCCCGAATTGCTGAAGCAAGTGGATAAAAATAAAGGCTGGCTCCAGGTTCTGGATGAACAAGGTTACGCCATTGATGAATATCACACACCCGCCGATGTTCCTACTCACTATAAACCGGGGGAATTGATTGCATACTGGGAAAGCCAAAAGCCGTTCCCTTATCAGATTGTCATGCTGATCCGAGAGAAAAACGGGAAGGACTTCACCTTGTTATATGGCGAGAGTAACCCGGCCAGGGTCCTAATAGATCAAATTCGTTCGGATCGAGGTCCCGTCAGTGGAAAATTCGCTCTTCAGCCCGACCAACAGGAGGCCATTCGTGCCGCCAATGCCTACCTTCAAGTATTGGACCCGTCAGGACGTGAAATCTCCTCCTTCAACAAACCAGCCATGGACGTACCGACCGAATACACCATTCAGGAACTCGTTCTGCAAGTTCGCTATCCGAGTCGATTCGGCCTGTCTGTTGCAACGTGGTACGACGAACAGAATGAAACCACTTGGCTGATTAGCATTCCTGGTGACCCATCCGCCACCGGGAATCAGAACCCCTACAGTTTTATTCTGGAACCGGCATTGGTTATATTGATCGTGAGCATCATCATTCTGCTCATCTTGCTCGCCTTCTGGTACGCCAACCGCTTCGGCTCGCCCATGCTGCATATGCTCCAATGGTTACAGCGTCTGGAGCGAGGGCATTACGAGGAACCTACCGGAGCGTTAGGAGTGCCTCGCAGTCAGCGTCGTAACGGAAAGTGGAAGCGTAAATACAACGTGTATGCTGAAGTGCTTCGCTCCATGCAGGCCCTGTCTCACACATTGAAGCAAGATGAAGAACTTCGGAAACAGACCGATTCTCTACGCGAGGAATGGATCGCCGGCATAACACATGATCTGAAGACACCCCTCTCCTCCATTCAGGGATATGCTCATATGCTTGAGGCGGATAAGTATAGCTGGACCGAGGAAGAAGTCAGGGAATTCGCAGGCATAATGCTCGATAAATCCATGTATATGGACAGGCTTGTCAACGACCTTGCCATGACCTATCGATTACGCAGCGGAGGATATCAACCTGTGGTGGAAGAGACTGACGTAAATACGTTGCTCCGTGATCTGATCCAGCGCGCCGAACGGAATCCGGCATATGGGGAAGGTCGCATTCTCTTCCAACCTTCCGAAGTGCCTGTGTATGGACTTGTCCATATTCCGTCGTTTGAACGAATTGTGGATAATCTGACTGCCAATGCCCTTCTTCATAATCCGCCCGAGTCCATCCTGGTTGTCAGTGTGCATTCTGGTAAGCAGGCAGATGAATTCAGCATTCAGTTTGCCGATAATGGACGAGGCATGGACCCCGAGACGGTATGGAAGTTATTTGAACGATACTATCGCGGTACAGATACAGGTACATCGGATGTTGGATCAGGGCTGGGCATGGCGGTAACCAAAGGTTTGATCGAAGCCATGAATGGTCGTATTGAGGTACATTCCACGCCTGGTGAAGGAACGATCATTCGCTTAATATGGGATGGGCCGACCGAAAGCAATTAAAATGTTCCACTTGACCTTTCCATTTTCAGTCTATATAATCGACACTCAATAACACCTGTTCCCATATATTGATATTGAATGCAACACATTTCAGAATCATTCTAATGAGTTGATCTAACATATTTGGCGATGACCAGAGACAAGATTTCGATTGCGTGCTGCCCAGAGAGAGAGGGGATTGGTGAAACCTTCTTCAGCGAACGGACCGGAATTACCCCTCTGCAGCCGTGACCTCGAACCTCAGCATTCGGACTCCCTTCGGATGTTCAGCATTGTTGCCAGTAGAGTTCACCGCCTGATCCCCGATAACGGATTCCAATGAGGGTTATGATGTTTCCTGTTCACGGCGGCTGGTCGAGATCAGGGGGCACCATAACCAAATTAGGGTGGAACCACGAGCCAAGCGCACTCGTCCCTTTTCCGGGACGGGTGTTTTTTGCGCTTTCATTTTAAGAAATGGAGAGTGGTTCACATGAGCAAATCGAATAACAGTAACGCTGCAAGCAACAAATCAGGTAACGAAATTAACAACCAAGCAAATGATCTGCAACAATCCAGTCATTCCATCGAGGTCCGTCTGCAAGGCGGCGCGGTACGTTCCTACGAAGCAGGCATCACTGTAGGTGCGGTTGCCTCATCTATCAGCACAAGCCTGGGAAAACAGGCCATTGGCGGTATTGTAGATGGTCAAAATGTCGATCTCGATTATGTGCTCAAGCAAGATTGCGAACTTGTCATCGTTACTTTGGACAGTGCGGAAGGTCTGTATCGTTATCGTCACAGCACAGCACATGTGCTGGCACAGGCGCTCAAACGTATCTACGGTGCAGAACAAGTAAAACTGGGTATCGGCCCCGTCATTGAAGATGGATTCTATTATGATGTCGATCTGGAATACGCCCTGTCCATCAGTGATCTGGCCGCCATTGAACGGGAAATGAACAAAATCATTCAGGAGAATCATAAGATCATTCGCCGTGTGGTTAACCGTGAAGAAGCCCTTCGGATCTTCGGAGAGATCAGGGACCCGTACAAGCTTGAACTCATTCAGGATTTGCCAGAGGACGCTGAGCTTTCAATTTATGAACAAGGAGAGTTCTTCGATCTATGCCGCGGTCCCCATCTTCCATCCACTGGTCGGATCAAAGCGTTCAAGCTCTTGAATGTGGCTGGTGCGTACTGGCGAGGGAACTCGGATAATAAGATGCTACAACGCATTTACGGCACTGCTTTTCCGAACAAAGCCCAGCTGGATGAACATCTGCACATGCTCGAAGAAGCGAAGAAACGAGATCACCGTAAACTCGGCAAAGAGCTTGAACTGTTCATGTTCTCCGAAGAAGCTCCCGGCATGCCCTTCTATCTGCCCAAAGGCATGACTGTTCGCACTGAACTGGAGCAATTCTCCCGTGAGCTGCAATTGCAAGAGGGATATCAGGAAGTCCGGACTCCTCTCATGATGAACAACCGGCTGTGGGAGCAATCCGGTCACTGGGAGCATTACAAGGACAACATGTATTTCTCGGAAGTGGACGATGCGACTTTTGCACTGAAACCGATGAATTGCCCCGGGCACATGCTGATCTTCAAAAACACACGCCATTCCTACCGCGAATTGCCGATTCGCATGATGGAATTCGGTCAGGTTCACCGTCATGAATTCTCAGGTGCCCTGAACGGTATGATGCGTGTGCGGACATTCTGCCAGGATGATGCTCATCTCTACGTCATGCCGGAGCAGATCGAGGACGAGATCAATCAGGCGATCTCACTGATCGGACGTATGTACGATATTTTTGGATTCGAATATAAGATTGAGTTGTCCACTCGTCCGGAAGATTCCATGGGATCGGAGGAGCTGTGGGATCAGGCAGAACGTGCATTGCAAAATGTTCTGGATCGTCGGGGCGTGGAATATCGCATTAACGAAGGAGACGGTGCCTTTTATGGCCCGAAAATTGACTTTCATATCCTCGATGCGCTGAAGCGTAGCTGGCAGTGCGGAACAATCCAGCTTGATTTTCAAATGCCGGAGAAGTTCGACCTCACTTATATTGGCGAGGATAGCCTGAAACACCGTCCTGTCGTGATCCACCGTGCCATCTACGGTTCCATCGATCGTTTCATCGGCATCCTGACTGAGCACTACGCAGGCGCGTTCCCACTCTGGCTTGCACCTGTGCAAGTGAAGCTGCTGCCTGTATCGGATCATTACGCCGATTACGCACTTCAAGTACAAAGCCAGCTCCGCGCTGCGGGCATCCGGGTAGAAACAGATCTGCGCAGCGAAAAACTGGGATATAAAATCCGTGAAGCCCAGATGGAAAAAGTGCCTTACTCGCTCGTACTCGGTGAGAATGAGAAAAATGCCTCATCCGCCTCTGTCCGTGCATACGGTCAGGGAGATCAAGGCATCCAATCTATTGAAGCTTTTATTGAAATGATCCAACAAGCGGTGAAAGCTAAAGTCTGATCCACATCCGCGTCACAACTTCTCGTCAGGTTTCAGCCCAACCTGTTCTTCACTCCACGTCCAGAAACGCTCAGCTGAAGTATCATCAACGGCATGTGCCTTCAGCTGCTGCTCTTTCTGTTGATAGTAGTAACGCCCGGTGATCCCAACGACTTCAGGGCTTGTGGCCAGATAGACAGCCGTTCGCGCCCCTTCTTCAGGGGACAGAAAGAATGGAAGCTTACCTGCAAAAGCCATAATGCGTGTGCCGAATCCGGTATTACGATCCACGCCAATACGGGTTCCCACCGCACCAGGGTGCAGACAGTTCACTGTGACAGAAGTACCTAACAGTTTGCGGGCCAGTGCACGAGTGAACAGCACGTTCGCCAATTTGGATTGAGCATAGCTTTTGATCGGATTATAACCTTTGTGCAGATGTGGATCTTCGAAGTGAATTTTACCGGCCTTGTATGCACCTGACGAAACGTTCACAACCCGTCCCTGCTTTGCAGCTTTCAGAGGTTCTATCAAAAGTAAGGTCAGCAGGAAATGCCCCAGATGGTTAATGCCGATACTCTGTTCGAACCCGTCTGAGGTTTCCTTCCGCTTGACCATAACCACCCCCGCATTATTAACCAGAACGTCCAGGCGATCATGGCGCTCGCGGAATGTGCGGGCAAACTGGCGTATGCTTTCGAGTGAACCCAGGTCACACAGCATCAATTCAATCGCAGAAGAGCCGGACTGACGCACAGCTTCCTGAAGAGCCTCCTGTCCGCGCTTCTCACTGCGGCATGCCATAATTACGCGATATCCTTGCCTTGCAAGTTCAATAGTAGTTGCCAACCCCATACCTGAGTTGGCTCCTGTAACAATTGCTGTCTGAATGGACATGAGGTACTTCCCTTCTGAACCAGAGGTTCCGAAATTAGAGGCGCGACGACAGACAATATGAGATAATGATAGGATCACATCTCGGTTTCCATGGGAGGACAAGTATGCTGACCAAAGAAGATTTTAAAAAAGTTAAAAGACAAGCCAAACTTGAAATCGCACTACTCGAACAGGAATATGAGGATATCTTGCAGAGCGTCGATTCTACGCTGTATGAAAAATACGGTATCTTGGACGACGAAGAAACACGTGAGCTTACCCGTAAACGCAAAAACCGAAGATATGCTTCACTCGTCATTGAACTATGCGCCATTATTGAACAAATGTTAAATCAACTGTACAGACACGTCTATCAGAAAAAGTTTAATTCGACCCAGCTGATGAAAACTCCTGCCTACCGTGCACGTTCCAACATGGAGATTATTCAGGCTGAACTAAGTAAAGAATTCATTGCCCTGGAATCCGAAAAGGAATACTTTGCCGAAGCCCTTAGTCAGGTGTTTCAGACGAGAAACAAGCTCGTTCATGATAATTTCTCATTTGTCACCATCGTTAAAGATGGCAGTAATGAAGAAGAAACGTTCGAAGCACTACTCCATACCGTTAAAAAATATAGAAAACACTTAAAATATAATCGTCCTGAATAACAACAATCATCGCTTAAAAAGAAAAGGAGGTGTACCGGACTAAGGTCCGGATCACCATGAGCCATCCAACAACTTCGATTACTGTCCTAAATCTCCAGATTCCCACACCTTCCGGGAACAGCCCCATATTCCCCGTCATGCTTCGTGACGAAGATGGCGTTACCCTGGTGGATACGGGCATGATTGGACAATTTGCTGAACTTCAATCCGCATTGGAACAAGAGAGCGTACAACTCTCGGACGTCAAACGTGTGATTATTACCCATCAAGACATCGATCATATCGGTAATCTGGGCGCTCTTCTGGATGCTATCCCCGATCTGGAAATCTGGGCACATGCCGATGAGATTCCATATCTAACAGGTGAGAAACCTTTGATCAAATTCACGCCTGAACGTCGTGCTCTGCTACCTGCTCCTATTCTGGCTTTGGCAGACCAACTGCTCTTGCAACTGCCTGAAGTGAACATCAGCAGAATGCTGGCAGGCGGAGACCTGTTACCCCTTCAAGGCGGTACACAGGTCATTCATACACCGGGACATACACCAGGTCATATCTGCCTGTATTTCGGGGAGCAGCAGTTCTTACTCGCTGCCGATGAACTTCGTGTGGTCGATGATGAACTGGTTGGCCCTGCGCCACCCGCGACACCGGACATGCCTGAAGCGCTGCGAAGCCTGAAGAAACTGACAGACCTTAAACTCAATAAGATTCTCTGTTATCACGGCGGAGAGTACACCAACCATCCTGCTGAGTGCATTGCCACACTTGCGGAGAGCGCAGAGTAAGGAATGAACACAGCCTCTGCTGAGAGTGCAGACTCATAAGTTCTCATTGGTAGGAATTCAACGTGTATGCTTTCGGCTTAACATCATACTATCCTGAATTCGTACGACACATAAAATACAATCAAGGAGCTGTCCCAAAGTCATGAACTTGACGGGACAGCTCCATTTGATTAATTAAACAAGTGCATTTTTCATCGAACTCTAAATCTCTATATAAGGTGCGTCAGGTTCGCTAGAGAAATTATAGAGAGGGAGTAATTCACCTCGCCCTAACTCTCCGGAGTAAGCACAATCAATTTGTCATCCCCATCACGTGGCGATCCCCGTCCATCCCGATTGTTCGTAAGCACGTATAACTTTCCGTCCTCACCCGCACTCACATTGCGAATACGTCCCCACTCATCTTCAAAGATCGGCTCCACCTGCTCTACCTTTGTGCCATCTTCCGAAAGAGTGACCTTCAGCAGCTGCTCTCCACGCAGATTCGCAACAATCAGTGATCCGGCCCATGGTCCTTCTTCAACAAAAGCTACACCAGACGGCGCCCATGTGTCATTCCCACTATGTGCAAGCGGAGCCTGATATGCACCGTTGTCATCTTCATCTCCTTCTACCTCAGGCCAGCCATAATTCTCACCAGCCACAATCCGGTTAATCTCATCATGATTCCGTTGACCATGCTCGGTAGAATAGAGATACCCGTTATCCGGGTTCCAGGCCAGTCCCTGTGCGTTGCGGTGTCCCATGCTGTATACAGGTGAATTCGGCCATGGGTTGTCTGCAGGGATCGATCCGTCGAGACCAATCCGCAATATTTTACCCCCAAGGCTATCTTCGTTCTGTGACAGTTCCGGTTCATACCGCTCACCTGTCGTGATATAGAGCAACTTGTCCGGGCCGATCTTGATCCGTCCACCGTTATGATTCGTTCCGCCTGGAATGTTACCAAGCAACTCTTGATCTATAACCACTTTCCCATCATTCACCTTGAGGCGTAACACCCGATTGGCAATGTCGTCGCCTTCCAGATAGGAGTGGTACGCATACAGATAACCGTTCTCCTCGAAGTCCGGATCCGCTGCAAGGCCCAACAGACCTCCTTCACCTTCTTCATTAAAGGGGGCTGAGAATTCAATCAGTGGTTCAGGAGCAAGTTTGCCATCCTCAATGACCCGAATCGCACCAGGGCGCTCCGTTACAAACATCCGACCATCAGGCACACTTACAATCTCCCATGGTGCATTCAATCCTTCAACCAGAACGGAAGCCTGATACGGAATAACCGCCTCTCCCTGCGTTCCACTCTCGTTTCCATTCCCACCGTTATTGCCTCCAGTGGCTGTCTGTCCCTGATCTGTTCCCTGTCCCTGAGACGCTTGCTCTGTTTCTCCCGTAGAAGGCTCACCTGGAGAGCATGACGCGGTTAAGAGTGCCATACTTAATAAAGAAGCATACAGTGGAACGGTTACTCGATTATTCATGATTACATCTCCCTTCGCAGATCATTTTTTCGTATAAAATAAATAAGCTACGCTTCATTGCGTTTTTATCTATAATTGTAGTGTTTTTATTCATGTGTTAAAGCGGTTTCGCCCTGTATTACCCTTCACGCTCGCCACCTAAACGGAGAATTATAGGGATTCCAAGGATATGGAATTACTGCAGTTTGGAATTCCTCCATAATCTTTTATAATAGAAAGATAGAAGGAATGGAAAGGTGGACATATACACTCATGAATCAAAACCCTTTATCTCGTCTTGAAGCCGGTCTGTCCGGGCAAGGATTGGACGCCATGCTCATTACAGATCCGAAACATATCTACTATTTGACTGGATTCGCAAGCAATCCGCATGAACGTTTCCTTGGTCTGGTTCTGGCACGCGGAGAAGAACCCTTGTTAATCGTTCCTGCACTCGATGCTGAAGCTGCCGCTGCCGCTTCCTCGGTATCCAACATTGCCACTCACACGGATACGGATAATCCATACGCTTTGTTTGATCGTTATCAAGGGCGCTTGGGCCGATTAGGTCTCGAAAAAGAGTACGTGACGGTCGCACGTTATGAGCAACTGACCGCCGCACTGGGTGCTGCCAGCTTCCAAGATGTTGGCCCCCTGCTTCGCACATTGCGTGTCAAGAAAACACCTGATGAGGTAGCACGCATTCGCCACGCTATTTATCTGATCGAAGAAACATTGCGTCAAGGCCTCTCTCACGTTCGCACAGGCGTAACCGAGATTGAGCTTGTTGCCGAGATGGAGTATCAGATGAAGAAACTGGGTGCTGATGGCCCATCCTTTGATACCATGGTGCTCACAGGGCCCAAAACAGGTCTGCCACACGGTACACCGGGTGAACGAAAACTGCAACATGGTGACCTGTTGATGTTCGACATGGGTGTGTATGCTGGCGGATATGCCTCGGATATCACGCGTACATTCGCTTTTGGTGACATCTCACCTGAACTCAAAACCATCTATAACACCGTGCTCGCAGCGAACGAAGCTGCCATCCAAGTGGTGAAACCAGGCATTACCTGCGCAGAAGTGGATCGTGCAGCACGCCAGGTCACGGAAGAAGCGGGATACGGCGAGCGCTTCATGCACAGAGTAGGCCATGGCTTGGGTATCGACGTGCATGAGTATCCTTCTCTCCATGGAGAAAATATGGACATCCTGAATGAAGGTACCGTGTTCACGATTGAACCAGGCATATATACCGCGGCAGGCGGCGTTCGTATCGAAGATGATGTAATTGTGACCGAGACGGGTGTCGAAGTTCTGACAACATATCCCAAAGAACTGCAAATCCTTACCGACTAATCCTATTCTTTATCGACCCGGTTCACGGAAGCTTCATCTTATACTTAACTCCAAGTAGTGAGCGCTAATCTGGAGAAATCCCAACCGTACACGTACGCCTTCCTTCTACGTATGGGTGTACAGGTTGGTTACAGCCTTATATGCAAAAAGTCCCGCAAAACCATGAAGTCATGGCTTTGCGGGACTTTTTGATGTGGGCTTACAATCTTGCCGCTATGCAAATCTGTATACAGCTTGGTGTGCAGCGCATAACAGCGCATGCTCCCTAACAATCTATGGACAGCACCGGTCTAGGCTTCATCTTTAAACTTAAAGCTACGTGCAGCATACAGAAACGGTGTTCCGACCGCAGTCAATACGAATTTGATGATATACGTGGTCAAGAAGATTTCCAGCCAGATATCCCAAGGGTAGATAAACGCAAACGCAATCGTGCAGAACACCAGCGTATCCACAAATGAGCTGATGATCGAACTACCATTCGTGCGTATCCATAACTGATTACGTCCAGGTGCTACCTTGCGTAGCCAGCTGAACAATCGCACATCCAGGAACTGACTGATGAAATAAGCGGTCAGACTTCCGAGTGCCAGACGTGGCAGCAGACCGAACAACGTTTTCATCGAATCCTGTGCAAAGTCCGTCGGTGCCGGGTCAAAGAACAACACCATCTGCATCAGAACCGTCGTCATGATGAGCGTGAAGAATCCGAACCATACGGCCTTCCGCGCTTCACCCGATCCGTACTTCTCATTGAGAAGGTCACTGGTCAGATACATGCTGACATACATCGTATTGCCTAGCGTCAACACGATTCCCATGATATCTATCGTTTTGGTCACCTGAATGTTGGCTATAACCGTAGCCACACCAATCCAGGCATAGAGACCTTTTTTACCGAACAAGCGGTAACACAGCAGGAAAAATCCATACGTTACGAGAACGAAAACCGCTCCCCACCCTAAGTTAAACATAAATACGTACACTGCCTTCCTAGTTTTGATTACGCGGGATGGTTACGAACCGCGGTTTGGCTCAGGGCCAAAACATGAATACTCTATCACATTTCTCCGTCATTGAACAGCACTAAATAACCCCAAGTCTTCCCGAGTGGCTACTCGTGTTAATGCGGTTTCCACAAAAAAGCCGCCTTTCGGATTTCTCCGAAGGACGGCTCTTTTCAATTGAATTGTACATGGTTTTGGCTCTTTATAGGAGCTTCTACCTATCCATTCTGTATTACGCCTGAACGGCTGAATCCAATTCACGGCTCTGATCATTGAATGTGTCTTGATCATTTTCTTTCAAAATTTTGCTGGTTACAAGTCCTGAAGTCATGGACCCGTTCACGTTCAATGCTGTACGACCCATGTCGATCAGCGGTTCAACCGAGATCAGCAATCCTGCCAAGGCTACAGGCAGGTTCATGGTGGACAAGACAATCAAGGAAGCGAAGGTTGCCCCGCCGCCGACTCCGGCTACGCCGAATGAACTGATCATGACTACGAGGATCAGAGTCACAATGAAGTCCCAGCTCAGCGGATCGATGCCGACCGTTGGAGCAATCATCACCGCCAGCATGGCCGGATAGATCCCGGCGCAGCCGTTTTGACCAATCGTAGCCCCGAAGCTTGCAGATAGATTCGCAATCCCGTCCGATACGCCCAATTTTTTGGTCTGTGTCTCCACATTCAGCGGAATGGCTGCCGCACTTGAACGGGACGTAAAGGCAAATACCAGTGTTGGCAGAACCTTTTTCAGATACGTCAGTGGGTTGAAGCCAGAGAGCGCAATGATAATCAAGTGAATGATGAACATAACGAGCAATGCTACATAGGAAGCGACAACAAATTTAATTAACTTCAGAATCTCATCCGGATTCGTGGTCGCCGTTACCTTCGTAATCAGGGCCAGGATACCGTATGGCGTTAATCGAAGTACCAATGTTACAATCCGCATAACCACCGCATACACCGCATTAACCATGCCTCGGAACGTTTCCGCCTGCTGTGGTTTTTTGCGATCCAGTCCAAGTACAGCTACACCGATAAAGGCAGAGAAAATAACGACTGCTAGTGTGGACGTACGACGTTCTCCTGTCATGTCTGCAAATGGATTCGAAGGAATGAATTCCAGCACCTGTTGTGGAATCGTCTGATCCTGTACATCAACAAGACGTTCCTCCATGCGCTGTCCTTGCGCAAGCTCCCGATCTCCACCCTCGATCTCAATCGAAGTCAGGTTGAAGCTGAGGCTCGTTACAATGCTGACCCCTGCGGCAATAGCCGTTGTGATCAGCAGGATCGCAATAATCGAAACACTCATCTTACCGAGGTTTTGCTTGCCTTTCAGATTCATGATGGCTGAAATGATCGATACCATAATCAATGGAATCACGACCATTTGTAACAAACGAACATATCCTGAACCGACCAGATTAAACCAATCGACCGACTTCGTGATGACATCCGAACCAGATGTGTAGATCAATTGCAGAATTACACCGTACACAACCCCCATGCCCAGACCCGCAAATACGCGTTTCGTAAAGGAAATGTGTTTCTTCTGCATCCAGTAGAGCACACCCAGCAATGCAAGTATGACCACTACATTTAAAATAACTAGAAAAGTATTCATTACTTTTAAATCCTCCTCATATGTGTGCGTAACCGGAATGTATCCGGCTTTCTCTTCTTCGCTAAAAGCGATATTGTACAATATATCATATACCAAACTATTCTGGTAGGTATTAATTGATATTATGTAATATGCATGTAATAGATTCATCTATTTCTGAAAAAATACACCCAATTCTGAAAATTGTTCTATTCAACCTCCGGTTAATTTTGTAATATAGGTATATCCGCTTATTCCCAAGTTTTCTCAACGTATAATTTAGGTCTTTCTTCATTGGTAGATAGGTCTTATGATTACGGAAAAGCGACAATGTTAATGAACATGACGTGAAAGGATGATCATATGTTTCGTAATCGCACCGTTGCCGGTAAAATCAGAGGCACCTTGTTCCTCGTCTTACTGGTTGCTTCCCTGTTGTTCAGTATCAGTTTCTATGCCGTATCGATGAATATTATTCAAAGTTACGTGCTCCCGCAGTTCGACAAAGTCCTAAACACGTCCATTCAGGATATATACAAGAATACTTCAGCTTCCAAAATTCTTCAGGTACAGAGCGGCGGAGCCGGATCTGAAGGTGCTGCCATGACCGTGGAATCGTATCTGGCAGATAAAGCAAAAGAACATAATCTGGATGCAGCTTACGTTGTTGCTATTCAAGATGGCTCAGCCAAAGTGGTTGTTGCCAACTCTTCCTCAGGCATGAAAGCCCAGGATGATATTCATGTAGAACCAGCAATGAATGCAGCTATTGAGAACAAAGAAATGGTAATCAGCGATGTCTACTCCGATTCCTTTGGTGTACATAAAGCAGCCTTTATTCCAATTGCAGGAAGTAACATGATTATGGCTGTGAGCATGGATGCCCAGTTCATTCAGGACAAAATTACCCAGATCTTCTGGTTATGTCTTGGGATTACAGCATTAGTGTTCGTGCTTGGCTGGCTTATCTCCACTAGTATGATCAAAAGAGTTACGAAACCGATCATCAAGCTCGTTCAACATAGCAAACAAATATCCCAAGGTGATCTGACTGCTGAGCTAGAGATCAAAGGTAAAGATGAAATTGCCCAGCTTGCCGCAAGCTTCCAGACGATGACGCATAACCTGAAAGAAATGATCAGCCGTGCCTTGTCCACGTCCAATGAAGTTGTTGCTGGCTCCAATGACCTGCTTCAGCGGGTTGAATCGATGTCTGGTATGGTTCGAAACTCCAGCCGCTCCGCAGAAGATGCAGAGAAAGGCAGCTTCAGCATTGCCTCAAGCGCATCCGAGAACGCCAGAGCTATGGAAGAAATTACGCAGGGTATCATGCATATTGCTTCTTCTTCCGCTGAAGTGTCCGAGCAAATTGGTGAAGCAGCCAACGAGGCAGTTAACGGTAACCGACTGGCTCAGAATGCTGTTGAGCAGATGGAACGTGTAGGTCAGACTGCAAGCGAATCGCTGCGTTATGTTGAAACCATGAATGAACGTTCGGTAGCCATCGGCACCATTGTTGCATCCATTTTTGAAATCACCAAACAGATTAACATGCTGTCACTTAACGCTTCCATTGAAGCAGCACGTGCCGGAGAGCACGGCCGCGGATTCGCTGTCGTTGCCGGAGAAGTACGCAAGCTTGCCGAACAATCCAAAACAGCTACCGAAGAGATTTCGGATTATCTCGCTACCATTCGTGAAGACGCTGAGCGTTCGGTTGACGCCATGAACCGTGTAACCCAAGAGATTGGTTCAGGTACGACTGTTGTTCAACAAGCAGGTTCAGCGTTCCAACAACTGAATGAACTGATCCAAAACGTCAATCTCACCATCCAGACCGTCTCTGCTTCTACACAACAAGTATCCGCTGGTGCAGAAGAAGTGAGTGCGTCCGTTGAAGAAACGGCTCAGATTACGTCCAAATCCCGTGAGAGCATGCTACAGATTGCTTCAACAGCAGATCTTCAGCTCAGCGAGATGGATTCACATTCGAATACGGTTCGTCATCTGCATGAGCAAGCGGTAGAACTGCAATCCGCCATGAAGAAGTTTAAAATAAACTAACAGGTATACCATTAACCCATCATTCCCTGATTTAAACCTCATTTAATCATAGGATATGCAATACCCCCATGCCGCTAACATTCCGTTTCTAGAGAACGGGTTGTCAGACATGGGGGTATTCTTGTTTCACTCTGGTGCTTGAACACCCATAATCTCATACACGCGCTTCATATCCAATGCCGAACGCAACGATTCGGCTACCCGATCGAACTCCATCTCCTTACGTTCATGCGCACTATATGTCTCCTGAAGCGGGGAGAGTCCTTTTCCTGCACGCAAGGCATTCAGCCACGAACGACGGAATGGATCACTTTCAAACAAACCATGCAGATAGGTCCCCCACACGCTGCCATCCACTGTGCCCCAGCCTTCATGGAATGGTTCACCACCTGGATGGGAGATTTCAAATAGTGCGGTTACACGTTCAGGTTCGTGGCACTCCGTTACACCCATATGAATCTCATATCCGTTAATGGGTAATGGAGTGCCTGCCTTATCCGGCTCTTTATGCAGACGAATGGGATGATGAGATTGCACCCGTCCGGAAGCCCTGACCGTCTGCTTCTCCTGAAGAAATGTTGTCGATAGCGGGAGCCAGCCAAGTCCCTTCGCTTCCTGGACCTGATTCGCCTCCACAGCAAACGGGTCCTTCAGATGTCGTCCAAGCATCTGGTATCCGCCACATATCCCTACGAGCTGAACGTTCTCACGTTCGGTCTGGCTGGCAATCGCTTGCTCCAGTCCAGACTCACGCAGGAACGCCAGATCTCCTATCGTATCCTTCGTACCCGGTAGAAGAATGGCATCCGGACTGCCCAATTCCTCTGGCGAGGTCACGTAACGCACATTCACATCCGGTTCACGGGAAAGTGCGTCAAAGTCTGTAAAGTTGGAAATTCTCGGATATCGGATCACCGCCAGATCCAGATCTGTCTTGCCTGATTTCCCATGACGCATGGAGTCCAGCACTACGGAATCCTCCGCTTCAATCTGAATATCTCTTATGTAAGGCAATACACCCAATACTGGAATGCCTGTCCGTTCTTCGAGCCAGTCGAGTCCTGGCTGCAACAGGGACAGGTCGCCGCGAAACTTGTTGATGATAAAACCTTTCACTCGCTCAACCTCATGTGGCTCTAGCAGCTCCAGTGTGCCAACTATGGACGCAAATACGCCGCCCCGATCAATATCGGAGATCAGAATCACCGGTGCATCCGCCCAACCTGCCAGATTCATGTTCACGATATCCCGGTCCTTCAGATTAATCTCCGCAGGACTGCCTGCTCCTTCCATCAGTACCACATCGTATGTGTCCCGCAGCCGATTCAGCGCATCCATCACCGTCTGCTTCGCCTCAGGCAGGAACTTCTGCCGATAATCCGATGCACTCATCTGGGCAAAAGGCACACCGTGTACCACGATCTGTGAATGCATGTCCCGCACAGGCTTGATCAGAATCGGATTCATATCCGTCGTCGCTTCAATACCGCAGGCTTCAGCCTGCGCTCCTTGAGCCCGGCCAATCTCCTTGCCGTCTTCTGTTACGTAGGAATTCAGTGCCATGTTCTGTGACTTGAACGGGGCTGGCTTGAAGCCATCCTGCTTGAATATACGGCACAGCGCCGTTGTAATCACGCTTTTCCCCACATCCGATGCCGTCCCTTGCAGCATGAGTACTGCCGCCGGTTGTTGTACAGGCGTATCTTCCATGCACCTTCACCTCAGTCTCCTGTTATGTCTCACCTTACTCATTCCGTGCGTTTTTCACAGCCAAAAGAGTCCCTGAAGCACACTAAGCACCGTGAGCAAAGCCGCTTCCAGCAGCTCATTCATCGCTCCGTACGTGTCTCCTGTAAGTCCGCCCAGCCTTTCACTGATGCGTGCAGCAACGAATTTGCCAATGATGTAACACGCAAAAGGTACAACAATGACAGCCGACACAGGATACAACCACCATGGCAATGTTCCCAGGCTACTCATCATGGCATCTGCGGTGCCTATATCCGGCCGAAATATCCATACAGCAGCAAACGTAATTACACCTGCAAGAAGGGTCAGCCCGACCGCAGAGCTTCGCGCACGCTGGACTTCCTTCCGCTCACCCAATCCTTTGAATAGGACTGCAAGTCCGTCATCTCCACGTGCATTCGGCCAGGCTGAGATGGCATACACCATGAACCAGCGACTCCAGATCATGGGCAGGATCAACAGCGCACCATAGATCCAGTTACCACGTGCGATAAAATCTGCGATCAAGGCTGCTTTCATCATCAGCAGCAGGACGCAGGCGATTACGCCCATCGCCCCTACTCGGCTGTCCTTCATGATTTCCAGCATCCGCTCACGGGTACGATAGCTGAGCAATCCATCCGCCGTATCCATCCAGCCATCCAGATGAAGGCCTCCAGTGAGCCATACCCATAATGTTAAGGTTAATACGGCAGCGGGAAAGGCGGGAAGAACCGTACCCGTTAAGGCCCCTGCGAGCCAAACGCATAGTCCAATCGCTGCACCCACCAGCGGATAATACACGACACTTTCCCGCAGTAGCGGCGGGACGAAGTCAATCTGCGTTTTTACCGGAAATCGGGATAAAAATTGAAAAGCGGCCGCAGCCGCATGATTACGTTGATGAGTGCGATCTGTCATAAACGATACTCCTTACTTTTCAGCTCAATCGCAATGCCTACAGTCACCAGGAACACTTCACGGCATATGGCAGCGATTCGCTGATTCAATATGCCTGCCAGATCCCTATATTTTCTGCCAAGCGCATACTCTGGTACAATACCATCGCCCACTTCATTCGTGACAAGCACAAGCAGACCCGGGTACGACCTGATTGCTTCTACCAGTGCATCCATGTGATCTTGCAAAACCTGCCCTTCGTGTTCATGTGCAAGCAAAACATTGGTCAACCAGAGCGTCAGACAATCGACCAGAATCGTCGGTGCAGAAGTATCCGTATGGTCTTCTCCCATGCGTGTAATGAGTGCCGGTAATGCGAGTGGTTCTTCCAACGTATGCCATAGATAACCTGATGCCTCGCGCTGATTCTGGTGCAGACTTATACGCTCGCGCATCTCGTCATCATACGCCTGAGCCGTAGCCACATACCAAGCCTCCGAGGAACGTTGCATACAGAGACGTTCGGCAAATGAACTTTTACCACTACGCGCCCCACCCGTCACCAACACACTCATAGCCAACCCTCTCCTTGAACCGTTGAAGCACCTGTAACATCAGAGTCCGCTACATTACCCTCACTTGCACTCACATCGGCATCCGAAGCCTTATTCGTTCCATCGGATACTCCTGCACTTGCAAAAGTCGCCATCTCGTTCAAAAGGAGACAGGCTGCATCAATCAGATGAAGACTGAGCACACCTCCGGTTCCTTCGCCCAGCCGCATATCCAGATCCAGCATCGGTTTCAGGTCGAGTTCACGAAGCAGGGTTGCATGCCCACTTTCATGCGAGGTATGGGAAGCAATCATATAGGCTGTGCTCACGGGAGCAAGCTGTCTTGCAATCAAGGCAGCAGCAGTGGAGATGAATCCATCCACGACAACAGGGCAGCCGTTCGCAGCGGCAGCAAGAATCACACCCGTCAGTCCGGCAATCTCCAGGCCACCCACTTTACAAAGTACGTCCAGTGCATCTTCCCTGTTCGGTGAATTCACACTAAGAGCCTGGCTAACCACGGCGGCTTTCCGCTGCAATCCCGCATCATCAATACCCGTTCCTCGCCCAACCGCTGAAGCTGGTGCAATCCCAGTCAATGCACACATCACCGCCGCACTTGCGGTTGTATTGCCAATCCCCATTTCCCCGGTAACGAACAACTGTGTTCCCTTTGCCACCTCTGCCGATACGACGTCGACCCCTGCAAGAATCGCTTGAATCGCTTCGTCGCGAGTCATTGCGGCACCCTTTGCCATGTTGGCCGTACCTTTACGAACTTTGCGGGAAAGCAGGTCAGGATGTTCCAGATCGGCATTAACCCCGATATCCACACAGATCACATCGGCTCCGGCGTGGCGGGCAAGCACATTAACTGCAGCCCCTCCAGCCAGGAAATTAAGGACCATCTGCGGCGTTACCTCGGCCGGGAAAGCACTAATACCTTCCGCCACCACGCCGTGATCTGCGGCCATGACAATGACGGCTCTGCGATCCAAACGCGGACGAGCCTTGCCAGTGATCCCCGCAAGACGAATAACCAGCTGTTCCAGCTTCCCCAGACTGCCGGGTGGTTTCGTCAATACATCCACATGGGCGGAGGCTTCCGCCGCAACTTCTTCATTAGGACCCACGATCCGACCCAGTAACTGTTCCAACACCTGTTCATTATTCATACAGCCAGCACTTCCTTCATCAAAATATGGGTTGCCCCGCTTCATTCATTCCTTCTCCCGCCGCAGCAAGAGCTGAGGTATTCCATTGTCAGGATGAATCACCATCGCAGGTTTCACGCGAAAGATGTCCTGAATATTGTCCTCGGTCATCAAGGTATGGGGCGTTCCATTCCCCACCACTTTGCCTTCTCGCAGCGCCAGAATGTGATCGCAGAACTGCGCAGCCAGATTCAGATCATGCAGCACAGCCACAATCGTAATTCGGTTCTTTTGCCGCCATGTCGATAATAACTCCATAAATTGCAATTGATATTTGATATCCAGGAACGTAGTCGGTTCATCCAGCAATAATAACCTGGGCTCCTGAGCCATGACCTTGGCAAGTGCCACCCGTTGTCTCTGTCCTCCACTTAGTGCATCCAATGGCCTTTCAGCCATATCCGTCAATCCCAGTTCCTCCAGTACCCGGTCAACCACAGCCGCTCCATCTGCTGATTCTCGCCCAAGCCAATTCTGGTATGGATAACGCCCCATCTCCACGACATCCCTTACAGGATAAGAAATTGCAGGCAGACCATCCTGTTGTAACACAGCGATCATGCGTGACAGATCTTTCCGACTGTATGTGGCAATATCCCGACCATCAATACGTATACTGCCTGCGCTTGACTGTTCTGTTCCGGCAAGGAGCTGGAGCAGGGTAGACTTGCCACTGCCGTTTGGACCGACGACACCCCACCAGTCCCCCTCCGTAACCTGCCAGTCCACCGCGTCCAGGGCTTGATGACTGCCATACATCTTACCTGCCCCGGCAACCGCGATGAGGGATTCGACTGAACCATGATTGGAATGCGTAGCTGAATTCGAACGGATAGTCGAATCCGACTGGATAACTGAACCCGCTTGGGTATCTACATTTGGGTGCATCTCCCCACTCATGGCATCATCCCCTTCCGCAGTTTTTTATTCCGGTGCAGCAGATACGCGAAGAATGGTGCACCTACAAATGCCGTAACCACACCGAGCGGAATTTCGGTCGGCGCCAGTAAGGATCGGGCAATCGTGTCTGCCCAGACCATGAAGATGGCGCCGCCAATAGCAGACAGAGGCACCAGCAATCGATAGTCAGGCCCCACAAGCAGCCGAAGGATATGCGGGATTACCAATCCAACGAATCCAATTACACCGGATACGGAGACCGCTCCTGCGGTAAGAAGAGTTCCCACAGCGAGCACGGACAGCTTCAGCCGATCGACTCCAACTCCGATATGCGCAGCTTGACGTTCTCCGAGCGCCAGAACATTCAAGGAACGTGCACGGCTCCAGAGAAAGATCAGCCCTAGCAGAAAATACGGGAAAAGGATGGCCGTATACGACCACCCACGCAGAGCCAGACTTCCCATCGTCCAGTATATAATTTCATTAATGGTCTGTTTCGACATCGTCGACAGGAAGGAAACCACCGCTCCCAAGAAACTTTGCATCACTACACCAGCCAGAATCAGGCTATGCGTTGGTATTTTGCGTCCTTCACGAGCCAGTGACATGACAAACCATAATGTTAATACACCCGTCAAAAATGCCACCAGTGGCAACGTCCAGATTCCGATCAGTGCATACTGCAATCCGAAGAAAATCAGGAAGGCTGCACCCACCGAAGCACCGGATGATACGCCCAGGGTGAACGGATCTGCGAGCGGGTTCCGAAGAACCCCCTGGAATCCCGCACCGGCAATTGCCAGCGATGCGCCCACGAGCACGGCAAGCAGTACACGCGGGAATCTGACTTTCCATATAATCTGTTCGGCTGCTGCACTCCAGTCCGGCGTGATCCAGTCTCCGATCCATGGCAAGTGATGAAGCAGAATACCTGCAATGTCACGAATAGGCAAGGAAACCGAACCGATACCCGTGCAGATGAGCACGGTTAACACAAGCAGTATGATTCCTGCCGATGCGTACACGGCCAGTTTTTTACTCATTGGAACAGGTCAGGATAGATCGCTTTGGCTACTTCTTTCAGTCCTTCGGTTACACGAGGTCCCGGACGGCTGAGCAGATTGGCATCGAGGCCAATGACTGCATCGTTCTTCACAGCCGTAATTTGATCCCAGCCACTGCGAGCTTTAATGATTTGATCCAGTGTTTTGGAGTTTTCATCAATGACATCATTCGCATACAGAATCACATCCGGGTTGGAGGCAATCACATTTTCTTCATTGATCTGGTACCATTTTTCTTTGTCCGCAGCAACATTGATTCCTCCAGCTACAGTGATCAGTTCATCCATAAACTCACCCTTACCTACTGTCCAACCTGGGGAGAATTCAACGTATACATTTTTCTTCTCTTCCGGCTTAACTGCACTCACCGCTTCAGTTACATCCGTCACATCCTGTTTCATCTGGGTGATGAGCTCCTGAGCTTTTTCCTGATGATCCGTGATTTTACCGAATGTTTCGATATTGTTCATTACATCGTCGATTGATTTTGGATCGGTTTTGAAAATGGTAATACCTAGCTCACGCAGCTTCTTCACTGCATCTTCGCTCATGGAGATGCCTGTGAATACAATATCGGCTTCAGCCGCAATGATGGACTCTTCATTTGGCTTGGTTATGCCACCCATTTTCGCTTTGGTCGTTGCAGCTTCAGGATAATCATCATAGTCGGATACCCCTACAATCTGCTCGTCCAATCCAAGGGCGAATAACGTTTCGGTCTCAGCTGGAGACACAGATACGATTTTGGCTGGTGCCTTGTCAAACGTGAACGACTCACCCGTTGCATCGGTAACGGTAAGTGGATATTGTGTTTTGAGATCTGCCTGCGCCTGGCCCTGGGACTGCTCCTGTGCTGGCTGCTGTGAGGTACCTGTGCCCTCGTTCGTTGTTGCATTGCCACATCCGGCCAAAGCCAGTGCGAGTGCCGCTGCACTCAGCAGTGACGCTACGCTTTTCCAATTCTTGAAATTCATTCTGTTATTCTCCCCTTCTCTATTTACACTCTTTTTTCTTAATGCTCAAACTCTTACTACCCTTGCCTTGGTGTTCCTCTACAAGTTAAACCCATCAATTTTACACAAGGCCACTCCGATTGCAGTACCATCTTCCGATCGCTGTTATCCCCAGATTTTTTGATTCCCTTTTCGAAAGGGAAAATCCGGTGATAAGCGTATGCTTCCGATGTAGCTTTCTTGTAGAAAGCTTTAAGCGAACACTTCGTTTCTTCAGATCGGTTCTGCACTCTTCGTTAACGTGTAAAAGTTCGGTTCATCTTAAATGAACAATAAAAAATCCCCAATCCTTACGTCCAGGATTAGGGATGACGTCTCGCATATGGCGATCTGTACACGTCCAACGTATTGTTGTGCATGCACATAGAACTGCCCGAAACGCTGTCCTTTCCTCGAAGGAACACCGGTTTGAACGTCCAGGGCAGGTAACCTGACTTACAGGAATTGTTCCTGATTTACAGTGGCGGGACCGTGCCGGACTTGCACCGGCTTCCCTATTTCACCCGCATGCCATCCATGACTATGGAGTGCCATGAACCATTACTGCATGCACGCGGGACCCTTGGTCGCTGATATGGATTAACCATTCAAGTGAGCAATCTGCATTCATGTGCAGGCATTATTGCCTGTCACACGAAACTACAGTGCTGTCACACTTCTGTTGTGATTATAGGTTATATTGCACATCCTTACAACCCGATTCCCGGAAAAGCCATCCTCGTGCCAATCCACTGATCTCCATGTTGTTCCAGCCGTACCTGTATCGCTTGCCCCGGAATCACCTGCGTGTCCCAGAATCCCAGATCGGCAATGAGACGAGATAATGCATACCGGATTACACCGCCGTGCGTAACAACAATGATCGTTGGCGCGCCAACCTCACAAGATTGCATCGACGAACAATCCTCCCATAAGCATTCTTGCAGAAATGAATCGATCCGCACAGTAAATGCCTGCCATGACTCCCCTTCGGGTGGGGTGACGTCCTGAGGAGCATCGATCCAGTCCCGGTACTGTGGGTTGTCCTTGAGTTGATCGTACGTCAATCCTTCCCATTGACCAAAATCAACCTCTCGCAGACGCGGGTCCAGCTTGACCTGCCCTAATGAATGAGGCCCGATCAATGCCAGCGTCTGCCGACAACGGAGCAGATCACTGCAATATACCGAGTTCCACGGAACATTGCTCAATTGCTCGCGTAGCGAAGCCAGTTCTCTTTCTGCATCAGGCAGCAAAGCGATATCGGTATGTCCCAGATATCTTTTTTCCACATTCCACGCGGTTGTGCCATGACGTATAAACAGAATATTTCGCTGCTGTGATCCATTCTGCTCTACAGTTACGTCCATAACAACGTACCTCCAGCAAGCCATATTCCCAGCGTCACCAATGTACACAGAACTACAAAAGAACCCGCCGACCAGAACATGAGACGTGTCGTTCGCACAATATCCTCTGCTGCCATAGGACGTGTTGCCTCACCCATATAGGCACGAAAAGAAGCTACTCCATGGTACACGTTGTGTCCCCCGAGTCTGATCCCCAGTGCTCCGGCCACCGCCGATTCAGGAAAACCACTATTCGGACTTGGATGCACTCTGGCATCCCGGGTCACCATACGTGCTGCACCTTTGGCATCCAGTTTCATGACCCACGCGCCCACGATCAGCAGGATGGCGGTAAGCCGTGCGGGAATCCAGTTTGCCCAATCATCCAGACGGGCGGAAGCCCAGCCGAGATGCAGATACTTCTCATTTTTATAACCAACCATGGAATCCAATGTATTCACAGCACGATAGGCCATCGCCAGTGGTGCGCCACCAATTAACGCATAGAACAAAGGGGACACGATGGCGTCCACAATATTCTCGGCTACCGTCTCCACCGTTCCTCGCACGACCTCCGGTTCATCCAGATGAGCTGTGTCACGTCCAACAATCATGCCAAGTGAACGTCTTGCAGCAGGCCAATCCTTCTGAATTAGATGGTGATACACCTCCATGCCTGCATCCTTCAAGCCTTTGGAAGCAATCGTAGTCGCAATAAGCACAATTTCAGCCACTACCGCTACGACGGGATGAATGAGACCCAGCACATATACGAATGCCCAAGTGATTATAAACGCCCCACCCGCAATCAGCAGCGGAAATAATAGACCGACTCTCTTCAGCCCGGATTCCGTGCTCACACGGGAACGAATGCTACGTTCTAGCGTAGAGATCGCTTTCCCCATGCCTATAACAGGATGAGGAATCCAGCGTGGATCACCGATGCATCGATCAAGTATGTATGCCCCTATCATAATCCAGGCACCCGCCATTCCCGTCCAGAACGGCCAGGAGACCAGTTGTTCAATCTGAAATGTCATTACACCCAGTTCCTTTCTTTCCACTGCTGTCCGGCTTGCAGGCTTTCCGTGATCGTGTCATAGACCAACCTACCAATGGCCGCACCAACAACCGTCGCCGTTCCTGCGTAAGCAATTAGCGGCTTGTGCTCGTCCACCTGACTCACCGCAAGTACAATAGCATCCGTTGTTGTTCCAGTGGCCAATAGCCCATTCTCTGAATCCGCAACACCGAAATCAGCCAACGCCGCCGTTTTGGCTTCCACCGCAGTCTGAATGGCATTCACCATCGCTCCCGATGTCATGCGCCCATTCATCCATAACATGACATTAATCGTGCCCGGGACATAGGGCTTCATGAATTGAGATTGGGATGTTGATTTTAAAGGTCTTACAGCAACAGTCTCGTTTCCCTCCGTATCAAATACGGTTCTTACGGAACCTGCCCGCGCAGCATTGGACACCCCGGCTGTTGTACAACACAGAACTCCGAATTCCTCACTGGCGTATTCCTGAATGGAGGTATGCTCCAGTCTAACCGCAGTCAACAGTCCCGCACATTGATCAAGCTGCTCTTGCCATTCTTTCAGAGAACGTTCGATATCGCGAGGAGGATCATCACAGCGATAATGCCGATCCACATAGATGTTAAATATCCGATCCAGTTCGAGCATCCCGCCCCCATACACCGCACTGGAAAGTGAACTTGCAACAGAAGGACTCGCAGCTCTGATATGTTGATCGTGTGCAGTAATCTTCAGTCCGGGCCACGAAGATGAACAATATTCGTTTTCGTCTGCCTGTGCATTCTTGTAGTAATTATAAAACGCCAGTGTCATCGCACGTCCCCCCTGCTCCGATCATGTGTCGCTTGTGGTGTAGCTGCTCCATTACACTTCCTAACACTTCGAGTAAACGCTCGTTGGCCTCTGCGTCCTTTACTGCCAAGCGAACATGTCGTTCACCAAGTCCTGGATACATGGCACAGCTACGGATCAGAATGCCACGCTTACCCAAAGCCGCCTGCATGGATGCCGCTGTCCAGGGCTCAGCCAGCTGTATCAGAATAAAATTGGCTTCTCCCGGCGTTACCACACAACCATACGACTCCAATCCTTTCGTTAAACGCGCTCGTTCCCGTGCGATCTGTGCCAGTGTGTCCTGTTCGAACCGTTCTCCACTGCGCAGACAGGCTTCACCTGCAATCAACGCCAATCCATTCACACTCCAGGTCACTTGTTTCTCCGTCATGGCACGAATCCATTCTGGACGCCCCAAGGCATACCCCAGACGCAGACCCGGAATGGCATAAAACTTCGTCATCGATCGGATGATGATCACCTGTAGGTATTCGTCCAAGCTGGGGGCAAGAGATTGTCGCCTTGATTCAGGTATGAAATCCATAAATGCCTCATCGATGACCAGGACAGTACCTGTTATCTCTGCTTTGCGAGCCAGACGATGCAATACCTCCACCGGATATTGTACGCCATTCGGATTGTTGGGCTGACCGAGAAACAGCAGGTCTACCTGCTCCATCAGTCGTTCAATGTCCTCAGGTTCAGCACGCCACTCCAGCTCCTCACGTCCCTCCACATGCTGGACTTCCGCACCAAATTGTCGCGCTAAAGAACGATATTCTGAAAATCCGGGTTCCACTGTGCCGACCTTCTGCGGAGCAAGTCCGAGCAAGATCAGCGCCATGCTTTCGGCAGCGCCGTTGCCCACCGAAATATGGTGCTGTGACACACCCAAACGTTCACTGAGTAATGATTTGAACCCCCGATGACCCGGATCAGGATAACGAAGAACCGACTGCAATCCTTGCTCCAAAGCCTCCAAGACTTCTATTGGTGGGCCCAATGGATTGATATTTGCGCTAAAATCGAGAAAATCCGCAGCGCTCCCTCCAAACCGGGATGCGGCCGTCTCCACGTCACCGCCATGTCCGAAAACTTCGATATAACCGGTCATTCTTCCGTCACCCTTTCTACATGTCCTTTTTATTATGGATGGCGTGGGAGGTACGGGTCAATCCCGTTTTGGGTGTGTTCCTTCCAATCCCGGCAAACTTGTCCTAATTCCTTTGTGTCCCATCCACAATTCGTTTACAATAGAGAAGGAATTTCAGTTCTCACAGCATCACTACATAAGGGATCTCAATCCCTCACATATATTAATGGAGGAATGACCATGCTGTTTGTTGATAACCAGGGCATTACAGATCCGTCTGTAAACCTCGCGATTGAGGAGTATATTCTGAAACATCTGCCGATGGAGAATGACAGCTACCTGCTGTTCTACATCAATCGCCCGTCCATTATTATCGGAAAGCACCAGAATACCATTGAAGAGATTAATATCGAATACGTGCAAGATAACGGTGTACAGGTTGTCCGTCGTCTCTCGGGAGGCGGAGCGGTATATCACGACCTCGGCAACCTGAATTTTAGTTTTATTACAGCCGATGACGGTCAATCCTTCCACAACTTCCGCAAATTCACCCAGCCTGTGGTTGAAGCCTTGCAGGAACTTGGAGTCAATGCTGAACTAACCGGGCGTAACGATCTGCAAGTGGGAGAAAAGAAAATTTCGGGCAATGCCCAATTCTCTACCCGCGGACGCATGTTCAGTCACGGCACATTGATGTTTAACCTGAATCTGGATCATGTACAGGCATCCCTGAACGTGAATCCCGAGAAATTCAAATCCAAAAGTACCAAATCCGTGCGCAGCCGGGTCGCCAACATTCGTGACCTGATCGACAGTAACCTTACAATTGAGCAGTTCCGCGATGAGCTGTTGCGTCACATTTTCCGAATGGAGCCGCAAGACGTCCCGCAATATACACTCACAGAGAAAGACTGGGACAAAATCAAGGAAATCTCTGCCGAGCGTTATAGCAACTGGGACTGGAACTATGGTCTGTCTCCAGAAAGCAATGTGAAGCATACCCGCAAATTCCCTGTCGGCATTATTGACCTGCGCATGAACATCAAGGATGGACGAATTGAAGATATCAAAATCTTCGGCGACTTCTTCGGCGTAGGCGATGTGGCAGATATTGAAGATATGCTGCGCGGCAAGCGTTATGAGGAATCCGAGGTGCGGACTGCACTTGAGGGCCTGGATGTAAAACACTACTTCGGCAACCTGGAGCTGGAAGACTTTATCGGCCTTGTATTCCTGGAGGAGTAGGTTTTAGATGTAAGTATAGTTTTAGAACGAAGTCTAACTTTACACGTTAACGGAGAAGACAGAATTCATCGGGAGAAGCGAAGCGTTCGCCTTTATCAACGGATTTCCCCTTGGGGGAATGGAATCAAAAAAATCCGGGGATAACAGCGATCGAAAGATGAATCTGTATTCGGAGTGGCCTCGTGTAAACCTTATTTTTTCGTTCGTTAGTATAGATACAGATAAAAAAGGAGAGAAACTCAGATGACCTACAAATTAATCGCAATCGACATTGATGACACTCTGATCAACGACAACAAGGAAGTAACCCCTGCCACGCAAACTGCGCTGGAACAAGCGGTTGCCCATGGTGTAACCGTAACGCTGGCGACTGGACGTGCTTATGCTTCCGCACAAGCGCTTGCTCGTCAAACCGGACTTAACGTGCCGATCATTACGTATCAAGGTGCATTGGTGAAAAACTTGCTGGACGAAAAAGTACTCTATGAGCGTTACGTTCCACAGGAGGCTTCCCGTAAATTGTACGATTATTGCCTGGAGAATAATCTCCACCTTCAAACGTACATTGATGACAAACTGTATGCTCGTGAAGAAAACGACAAACTGCGTGATTATGCCAAATTGAACGGCACACAATATTACATCGAATCTGATTTCATCAAAGTAATTGAACAACAAACACCAAAACTGCTTATCATCGATGAGCCGGATTACTTGGATAAGGTTGCCGTTGACCTGCGTGAATTGCTCGGACCACAAGTGCATATCACGAAGTCCAAACCTTATTTCCTGGAGATCATGCATAATGAAGGAACCAAAGGCCACGCCCTTACATTCCTCGCAGACCACTTTGGTCACCAATTGAGCGAGTGCATTGCCATTGGCGACTCTTGGAATGACCATGAGATGCTGGAAGTTGCAGGACTTGGCGTAGCCATGGGCAATGCGATCCCTGCCCTTAAAGAGCTGGCTGACTACATTACGGCGAGCAATAACGAAGATGGCGTAAAAGAGGTTATCGAGAAGTTTGTACTGAACGCAGAGTAAGGTTCAAGGGAAGCATTTTTGCACAATATGTGTTTTGATCAAAACACAAAAAATAAACAGCCCTACACAACGTTAACTCGCTTGTGCAGGGCTGTTCTTATTTTCAAACCAATCTTATTGTCACTTAATTACGAATCTGAAATAAGTAAGACTTATTTACTCTTATCCCCATACTTTTCATCGAATTCACCTTTTCGTCCCAAATAGCCGCAATCGCAAATTATTTTACCACAGTTTTGGAAGTCTGAACCAGTGGATTTGTGCGCCCACCTCGTTTTAACCACCCCATCACTTTTTCGTTCATTGCCAGCAGGCCTGCAACCACCAGTGCCACACCGATCCACGTAATCCAGCTGACATGTTCATTATAGACAACGGCACCCAGACCAACCGCAATCGGCGGGGAGATGTACAACCAGGTCGCCGGGAACAGCGGATTCGTGCGAGACATGATCCAGTAGAACAGGCTGTGACCAACCATTGAGCCAACTACCGTCAAATAAATTACGGACGAGACAGCAGGCACCCAATCCAGAGCGGACATATTCCAGGATTCTGTCACCGCTGAGAGCAAGGTTAACAATAGTCCTCCATACATCATCTGTACTGCGTTAATCGCTACGGGGTTTGCTTCTTTGAACTGATTGATAACCTTCTTGGAGTATAACGCACCTGCTGAATAACACACTTCTCCCACCAGAACGGCAATACAGCCCCATAGCCATAGTGGACTTCCACCAATGGACACACCCGGCAGAACGACTAGCACAACTCCGGCAAAGCCGATCAGACATCCCATAATCATGCGTGCAGATGTTTTTTGTCGTAACAAAGCTGTCTGCATCAGCATAATCATGAGTGGACCTGTGGCTGACAAAATCGCACCAACGCCCGAACTCACATATTGTTCAGCCCAATATAAGGTCGCAAATGTACCAAACGTCAGTCCTGCACCTGTAATGAGCATTTCTTTACGCCACAGCAGGGAAAAATTGACCTTCCCCTTCATCCACATCCATGCAAACATCAGCGCTCCCGCGATTACAAATCGCAGTCCGGCTGACAGAAAAGGCGGCATACCTGCCTCCACTCCAATTTTAATAGCCAGAAATGTTGTACCGAAAATAAGACACATAACCGTAAATGCAATCCCCACCATGATAACCACCCCTTTATCTGTTCTCCATCATATAGCACTGTGTATAGAACAGAATGAACAAAACAGAACAGTTATCTTCCGTTTACTGTTACAATAGAGTTCAAAAGGAGTGTGAGCCGGGTGGGCAAAACCATGATGATGACAGATAACAGCCTGAAACTATATGAGCAAGTCATCCATTATCTCGTTGTGCGTATAGAAGCGGGAGAATGGGCTGAACATGAAAAACTGCCATCTGTACGAAGCCTGTCCGAGCTACTCGGCGTACATCGATTGACCGTTTTCAAAGCTTATCAGGAGTTAAAGGAACGTGGGAATGTTTATGTGAAGGACAAGTCTGGCTACTATGTCAGTCCAGCAACCCCCTTCTCTGTAACCGATCAGGCGGATGATCCCGCTGTGTCTGCCTGGCTGCATTGGGATTCACTAGCACGGGTACAGTCTCTTGAAGCAGAATACCAGTTTTCCAAATCGTTAATCGATCCCTCTCTTCTGCCCAACCGTTATTGGGGTGAACTGATGCGTGATCTGCTCGATCAATATCCCCGTTTGCTCGGCACATATTCCACAATTCAGGGAGATCTGGAATTGCGAAGTGCGCTGGCAAGCCATCTAACGAAAAAAGAACGCTTCTATCTCTCGGCAGACGAAGTGCTCATTACCTCGGGGGCCCAGCAGGCCATCGATGTGATCTCCCGCAGTCTGGTCAGACCCGGTGATCGTGTTCTGATGGATAGGCCCACGTATGGCCCTGCAATGGAAATTTTCCGCAAACAGGGTGCCCGTCTGATCTTTACAGATATTCACCCCGATGGGTATGATCTGGAGCAGATTGAGCATCTGATGAAAACGGAGAAACCACGCTTATTCTATACGACACCAACCTTTCATAATCCGACCGGGGTTAATGTTCCAGTTGAACAGCGGAAGCAATTACCGGAACTTGCAGAACAGTATGGTTGTTTCTTGCTCGAAGACGACAGCACCTATGATATCTATTTTAAAGAGAAACCTCCTGCGCCCATTTTCACCTACGACACCACTGGACACACCCTGTACATTCGCAGTTACAGCAAGTATGTTGCACCCGGGCTGCGAATTGCAGCCATCATATGCCGTCAACGATTCATGCCAGGACTACAGGCTGTAAAATCACTGACAGATAACGGAACAGCCCTTCTGAACCAGAAGCTTTTTCTCCGTTATTTTCAGTCAGAACGCATGCATCAGCATCTGTCCAAGCTGCGGACCGCCATCCAGCTACGAATGGAAGTGATGGAACAGTGTCTACTGGAAACGGACTGGACGTGGACCCGACCCGAGGGCGGACTCAACTTTTGGGTGGAGCTTCCTGAGGGTGTGGATACAGGGAGACTGCTTCACCGATGCATGGAACAATCCGTTGCCTTTGTACCCGGAACCGTATTTGATTCTTCGGATAATTCAGCCAGTCGCAAGCTGCGCCTGTCCTTCTCTTATGCACATGAGCAGCAGATTCGGGAAGGCATGAGCAGGCTCATTACGCTGGCCAAAGAAATGTCGTTTAAATTAAAATGATCCATACTTCCTGCCTATGCGACATAAGCGTATCGTTAGAAGCCAAAAATAAGCCCGAAAGGTCACATGACCTTCCGGGCTACTGTTATGAGCTGGATATGACCTTATCCACCAATCCATATTCGACGGCTTCAGCAGCGGTCAGGAAATAGTCTCGATCCGAGTCCTTTTCAATCCGCTCAATCGACTGTCCTGTATGGTCGGCTAACAGCTTGTTAAGGCGCTGACGATGCTGAATGATGCGGTTGGCATGAATCAACATATCGGATGCCTGCCCGCGCGTACCGCCATGTGGCTGATGGATCATGATCTCACTGTTCGGCAGCGCCATACGCTTGCCTTTTGTTCCACCCACCAGCAAGATCGTGCCAAAGCTCGCCGCCATACCTGTACAGATCGTAGAGATATCCGGCTTCACGAATTGCATCGTGTCATAGATCGAGAATCCCGCAGTCACCGATCCACCAGGGCTATTAATGTACATCTGGATGTCCTTCTCCGGGTCCTCCGCAGTCAAGAACAACAACTGGGCCACGATAGCATTCGCCATCTGATCCTCGATCTCCCCGGACACCATAATGATCCGGTCTTTGAGCAAACGTGAATAAATATCATAGCTCCGTTCTCCGCGAGCTGTCTGTTCCACTACATAAGGTACTACATTCATGTATGTCGCCTCCTTGGTTTAGGCAACCATGGTGGCCGTGTATCCTCCTCCATACGACATCGAATTCGTGCCAGAAGTGGAGTACCCGTACATCATTGGCTGCATGGATGGAGACGGCAATGTCTGCTGCAAAATAGTCCCCGCCACAGCCATCGGATCATCAGTCCGATTCAGGCACAGATCAATGATTCGGGCTGTATCACCATTACGAAATGCCAGCAGATAGCTACGCAGTTCCTCCCGATTGTTTGCCACTGTGCCTTCTTCATACTGCAATTCAGTGTCCGATTGTTCCAACTTGTGCCTCACTTCAGCTATGGCAGAGCGAGCTCGACTTAACGCTGCTTTCACTGCGCCTTCTGTCGTATCCAACATTTCCGCAGTCTCTGCCGCCTTGTAACCCATTAATTCACGTAATACATATATCGCTCGCTGCCATGGTGGTAGCTTATCTATAAGGAGTTGAACGGCAGACTCCAATTCCTCGAATCGCCTTTCTTCCTCTATTTCGTGCAGGAGTGGCTTCAAGCTGTCCAGTTTACATTCCATTCTCTCACGCTCGCGTATGATATCAATCCACGTATTGCGTGCAATACGAATCAGATATGCCTCCCAGTTGACCTCTTGAGTCATTCCGGAAGATTGAACCACACGCGACGACAACACTTTGAGACAGGTCTCCTGAACCAGATCCTCCGTCTCTGGTACTGATTTCGTCAAAGATAAACAGTACGCATACAACGAACCCATCAGGTCGGGTAATACGGCATGGATACTTCGGTTCAATTGATTTGGTCCGGCGTTACCACCGGATTCAATATTAGATTGATATTTTTCACCATCATCATGTGGTCTGTTGATTCTGCAATCCACGGACTTCACAAAGGCCATCTTGGGGGCCCCCCTTTGCTGGTTCCTGATTGATTTTGACTTACACTATGTAAACGAAGAACCCCTTGTAAAGGATACGCTCTTCTGAATTTATTTTTGTTACGCTCGTTAAGCTGAGTTACGCGTTCGCGTCCGGATATACGGTTCCAAGCGCTACCTTCATCCCGGTAAGGGCAATCGTAATGCCTTGATCCAGATTATAATTCTGCCGTACATCGACGTCATGAGACATATGTGTAAAATACGTATGACCAGGTTTCAGTTCCTGCAGCAGCTCCTGTGCCTCGCGCATATCGTACACGGAACGTGTCGAGAATTCCGCAAGCTCATGCACAAAGCTCGTTCCGAGCACCAGCAGATCCAGTCCGTGCAATGGCTCTTTCTCAGCGGCCTTCAGGTCAATGGCATCTGAACAGTACGCCCAGCTATACTCGTCCCGATCCAGCCGATATGCGTACGAATACCCGTTATGTCCATGGCATACTTTCCAGGAATGTACCTTCCAGCCGCCCAGTTCAATACCATCATCCGTTTCCAAAAAATCCATATGACGGCCCAACCAGGGAAACTGTCCCTGAATGGTGGCAATCACTTCACGCGGTGCATATAAACGTCCTTTCACGCCCAGCCAGCGACACGCATCCGCCCATTCCGGCAATCCTCCAATATGGTCAAAATGCGCATGAGTGACAAGTAGCGTATGCACCATACGCAATCCCTGATCCTCCATCTGTGATCTCCAGTCTGGTCCGCAGTCAATCATGAATTCTTCGCTAGCACCATCGCCATCACCGTCAATCAGAACAGAAGAGCGTTTCCGTCTATTCTCTCCCGTAAACCTCGCCTCTGTACATACTTCGCAATTACAATACACACGTGGAACGCCCATCGCATCGCCAGTGCCCAGAAATGTTAGCTGATTCAATCCGCATTCCCCCTGAATTAATGATATGTAGATTGTAATCGTCCACCTCTGTTTTTGCAAAAAAAAAAGACCATCCCGCTGCAGTTCTCCACTGCAATTCGCGACAGTCTGTGGTCTGACCGTTCACCGTCAGACTTCATCTCCATGCTTCGCTCCATTCGGGAGCGTGCGCTTCGTCAGCATGCGGTACGCCCCCTTATACCTGGGTCGCCCGCATGAAGAGCAGGCCATACCTTTTTCATAGGCCACGAACGATTAATTCGAGTCACAACCACCTAGCGCTGGAACTACACCAGTGCTCGCAGCTTCAATGTCAGTTCCTGACCCGCAGGTACATCCTTCGAATCGGTAATGACCCAATTCGACGCAAGCCGCTCTGCCAGCACCTCTGCCTGCTCCGGTTTCAACTGTAATCCGGTAACTATCCCTTCACCCACCGTGAAGTCTTTCTCGGGCTGCACCTTAAAGGCCTTTTCCAACCAGATTCCGAGCCCACCACGCGTATTAAAGGTAATCCGGTACCCGTCTTGTACTGCCGCTTTCAGATTCTCGCCATGCTCGTCCGCATACGAGAAAAATGTATCATATCTGTAATCCTCTTCAGACACGGCGTCAAAAGCGGGAACATCTTTGGCTTGGATGGCTTTTAATAGTTCTTCCTCAGGCATCCCTTTACCGCGGGCCTGCTCCAGTCGAATCGCTGTACTTTGGGATAATTTGATCTCTGAACTCATTCAACTCACACCTTCCTGCAGATACTATGTAACAATCATGATTCAGTATACCTCTATTATAACCTTTTGGCAGTAAAAAACCTCCATCTCTACTTCCATTGAAATGAAGGTTTAGTATGCATATGCTCAGTTACCTATGCGATTGCATCAACAATACTCATATTCCCGCGAGCACCTGATACCACACGCCGCGCTTGGAGTACAATGTACTGCGAACCTCGTCCCATCCCCCTAGATAATTGATATCAAATAGTCCTTCTGGCGTTGGGAATGTGGACTCCGTCTGTGCAAATACATCTGGATCTACTGAACGAAAACCATGTTTCGCAAAAATGTGCTGTGCTTCTGGTGTACGCAGATATGCGACAAAGGCTTCTGCCAGTTCACGATTCCCATGTTTGTCGGCATATTTATTCACCACAACTGCCGGGTTCTCAATCAGGATCGTATTTTTCGGAATGACGATATCATAATCTACACCTTTGGCGATCCGGGCAAGCAGTTCATTCTCATACGTGACAATTACATCACCGACTCCATACTCGAATGCCGCCATCGAAGAACGCCCACTCTTGTCCAATGATTCAACGTTACGATGTACCTGTTCGAGAAAAACCTTGGCTGCGGCAGGATCTTTCTTCCCCTCTTGCTCCTCCGACAGTTTCAATCCGGCACCATAAATGGCATTGATATCCCATTGCGCGCCCCCGGAAGTCTTTGGATTAGGGTAGAGTACCTTCACTCCCGGCTTGGTTAAGTCCTGAAAATCACGAATTCCGAGCGGGTTGCCTGCTCTAGTACCCAGAACAACAATCGAACGGGTGATCATGCCCTCATTAGGGGTCTGTTTCCAATCGGAGCTAACCAGATCAGCCTTGACCAGCTTGTCGATATCACTCTCCATCGCGAGCAGGGCTACATCAGCCTCGAATCCACCAACGATGGCTCTTGCCTGTGTACCCGAAGCTTCATAGGACTCCTGAAAGTTAATCGTCTGTCCGGTCTTCGCTTTCCACTCCTCCTGGAACTTGGGCAACAACTCGCCTACAGCGTCTTTGGCTACACTATAAGCACCAATCACCAGTGTATTGGATGAATCGTTACCAGAGGGCTCGTTCTGTTCGCTTGACTCCTCCTGCTTGCTGCATCCAGTGGTCATGCAGACGAGCAGAAGCATGAGGGCAACATATAGGAGTATGGCTTTCTTCTTCCTCGTCTGCATGGGCAGCCCCTTTCTTCCACTTGATCTAAATCATCACCGGCATCGGATCTTCCTTCAGTCGGTTCTCAACGACCCAACTGTTGGAATCATTGAACAGATAGGCACGATGTACAAGGACCCTAATCTGTTGGCCGATCTCCAGTGTCGTTTTCTCCAGGGAACGATATGTGATTAACTTGTGCCCCTGTACTTCCACCTCTACCATCCATTCACTGCCGCGGAAATGAAGATGTTTGACTGTACCTTTTTCCGTTGCAGACAACATGGTGAACTCGTTTTTCAAGCCAATCTCAATATACTCCGGTCGGATCAGCGCTCGTGTACCTTCACCCTCGACGGCATGTTCAAACCCTTTCAGCTGTGAAGCATCCTCCACAACCGTAGACTCCCCAATAAATGTAGCGACAAAAGGTGTCTGCGGGTTTTTGTAGATATCCCAAGGTGTGCCCTTCTGTTCGAGACGACCCTGACTGATAATCATAATCTCGTCCGCCACTTCAATCGCTTCATCCTGGTCATGCGTTACAAATATCGAAGTAATCCCTACCCGTTCAATCAACTCACGCAACCATGAACGCAGTTCCTGACGGATCTTGGCATCAATGGCCGCGAACGGTTCATCCAACAATAGAAGTTGCGGCTCCGGGGCGAGTGCTCTGGCAAAAGCCACACGCTGACGCTGCCCACCAGACAACTGATGCGGATAGCGCTGTTCGAAACCTTTTAGCCCCGTCAGCTCAACGAGTTCCATAACCCGATCACGGATCTGGGCTTTCGGCGTCTTTTTGACCTTAAGTCCAAAGGCGATATTCTCAAATACCGTCATATGTTTGAACAAGGCATAGTTCTGGAATACAAATCCGATGCCCCGCTCCTGTGGAGGCAGATGATTTACGACTTTTCCGTGAAAACGAATCTCTCCGGAACCCGGATTCTCCAGACCCGCAAGCATGCGCAGAATGGACGTCTTCCCGCCTCCGCTGGGGCCAAGCAGACCGATTAGATGGCCTTTGACAATATCGAACGAGACATCTTTTACCGCATGAAAATCACCGAAATGTTTGTTCAAATCACGGACTTCTACATGCATATCAATGCACTTCCTTTCGCTTCTTGGCCCATTCCATCATGAGCAGCAGCAGGGCGGAGAAGGTGACCAGCACCAATGCCACACCATTTGCGGCAGACACATTAAAATTCTCTACATCCTGATAGACTAGCGTTGTTGCTGTCTGCGTTTTGTTCATAATATTACCGGATACGACCAACACTGCCCCGAATTCCCCGAGCGAGCGTGCAACCGTCAAGACTAGACCGTACACCACCGCCCAGCGGATCGAAGGCCAGGTCACACTCCAGAACGTTCTCCACCCGTAGGCGCCAAGTGTGGATGCGGCCTCCTCTTGCTGTGAACCGAGTTCCTGCAGGACAGGCATAACCTCTCGGACCATCAGCGGGAAAGTAACAAACAGTGTGGCAATAACCATACCCGGGAAGGCATATACCACATTGAATCCGATTCCTTCAAAAAAAGCGCCCATAATGCTGTTAGGTCCCAGCATCAGCACAATCATCAGCCCGCCAATGACAGGTGATACCGCATATGGCAGGTCTACAATGCTGTTCAGCAGTCCTCTTATCCGTTCGCTAAGCCATCCGGCACGAACCAGATACATGGCCATCATAATGCCAAACAATGTATTTAACAGGGTGACCACCAGTACAACCATTCCGGTCATCATCAAGGCGTGCAGCGCCTCCGGGCGCATCAGCCCTTTCAGGAATCCGCCTGCCCCGTCTTCAAATGCGCCAATAAAAATGCGTCCGAGCGGGATGATAATCAGTACAATAAATACCGCAAACGTCAGCCCGATTAATAGTCTTCTCATCGTCTTCTCCCCCGCATCTGCACCAGATTGATCAGCCAGAGAATCAGGAAGGAGAGCGTCAGAAGTATTACGGATACAGCAGCGGCTCCCGTTGGATTATCACTTTCAATCTCCCCGTAGATGAATACGGAAGCGGTCAGTGTTCTGCCTGGAATGTTACCAGCCACCAGCACGACAGCCCCGAATTCAGCCAGTCCTCTGGAGAAAGCCAACATCCCCCCACTGATCATGCCAGGTGCCATGGATGGCAAAATAACCTGCATGAACGTGCGAGCCTTGGATGCCCCCATCGTGTACGAGGCCTCTTCTTCGGAAGGATCAATTTCTTCCAGCAAAGGCTGAACCGCACGGATCACAAATGGAAAAGTTACAAAGGTCATTGCTATAACAATTGCGGGCTGGTGAAATACAATCTCGAATCCCATGGATTCTGCCAGTTTCCCGATGGCACTGACCGGACCCAGAAGCAACATAATCATCAAGCCGCCCACCGCTGTTGGCAGTGCAAATGGGAGATCAACCAGACTGTTAAGAAACGATCGGCCCACAAAGCGATACCGCGTCAGCACCCAGGCGATCATTGTGCCCAGCACCACATTAATTAACGTGGCTATCACGGCCAGCCGAATGGTCAGCAGTACGGCTTTCCACGCGATTGGGTCCATAATGCTCTGAACAAAGTTGCTCCATCCTTCGGAGAAGGAATTGACGTACACACCGATGATTGGAAGTACAATAAGTACGATAAAATATAACAATACGGTACTGCGAAATCCCCAAGTCCATCCCTTATGACGAAGAACGGTATTCATTACTGCGTTCCCTCCCAGCCTCCGGCTTTCGTTCCGGTCGGCAGTCTCCCTGCTTCAATACGACATTTTTCCTAAGTTGGATGATATTACTTTAATATTATTCCCATTAGTCTACTTGGTTTTGCTTTTCTGATACTTTACCAGTTTGCAGTGCTAATCGTCAATGCTTTTATTGAATATAATTGGGCCACATATGAGATTAATTAATAAATATCACACCGATCCACTACGCGGCCAGAACAACCTTCCGATCACTGTTATCCCCAGATTTCTTTGATCCCCTTTTTAAGGGGAAATCCGGGGATAAAGGTGAACGCCTTCGCTTCTTCAGGTTATTTCTGCCCTCTCCGTTATTGTATGATTCCCATAATCAGCATCATATGTGGTTTGTTTGGTATGTAGTGGTTAAGGTACAATCGAGGGTAAGAAATGAGATGATAAGGAGCGATTGAACATGTTATATACGAAGAATATATCCACTTCCAGACGAGATGAAATGAGAGATATCACATGGGACGTGAAGCAGGTTATCCAGAGTAGCGGGGTGCAAAATGGAACGGTGCTCATCTATTGTCCTCATACGACAGCGGGTATTGCCATCAACGAAAATGCAGACCCCGATGTGAAACACGATGTATTGTTGCGTTTGGACGAAGTGTACCCTTGGAAGCACCCCGAATATCGACACGCCGAAGGCAATACAGCCTCTCACCTCAAATCGATCACAACGGGGCCATCCCAGACGGTGATTATTCATGAGGGCAGGCTGCTGCTTGGTCGATGGCAAGGCATTTACTTTTGCGAATTCGATGGGCCACGTGAGCGGGAGTACTTCCTCAAAATCATGGAAGGCTAGAGTCAGCCCAACTGGCCTGACTACTACTCATTTATTTTGCAAACACAAACAGGCGGTCCACCCTCATTTCGGGTTGGAGCCGCCCTGACTTGGTCTTTGGCGCATACTGACTTTCGCGAGACAACGTTATAAAGAATTAAAGTTATGACAAATCACCGCCCTGAAGTGTAGGGGTGCAACAATAGCGCATTATTGGACGCCAGGCTGCTGACCCAGATTGCGGCACAGCACTTTGACATGAGATAGCGCAGACGATTCAATCTCCACAAACGTTAAACGGTCCTGAATGTAATAAGAAATGAATCCGTGCATAGCCAAAAATAGCGTACGCGGTACCCTTTGAATGTCCTCTTCCGTACAGTTCGCTTCATTCATATACTGCCTTATAATTGATGCAAACAATTCGAAGCAGCGTCCCTGTTCGGTACGACAATAAGACAACAGTTCTTCGTCTCTAATCATAAACATAATTTCGTATTGATAGGGATTCTCCAGACCAAAGCGAATAAACTCCATCATAATGTGCTCTACCTTGCTCACATCATCACGAACCGGCCTGACCATAGCTTGCAGCAGCAAATGTCCCAGATGATTGAAATCTTCAACCACGATGGCATAGAAAAGCTCTGCCTTTTCCTTAAAGTGATAATACAGCGACCCATGACTATAGCCCAGATGCTGGCCGATGCTTCGCATCGAAATGGCGCGGTATCCTTTGGTAATAAAAAGGTGCCTCGCCGCCTCCAGTATCCGCTCCCTCGACAACTCCTGTTCGACTGCTCTTCTAGCCATATATTTTATTCCCCTTCAATAAAATAAAGCCGCTGTCCCTCCGTGATCCGGGATTGCCCTTGCGTCAAATCCGTGATCCAGGCAACAAAAGCCTCGGTTTCACTATCCGGCGGAAGACAAGTCAACGTAACCTTATCGGTGAATCCAGTTTCACCTGTACGGACTTCCCGGCTTCTTAACTCATTTTCCACTTTACCCAGCCACGTATAATCCAGTTCAACAAACACTTCACGATGCAGCACGTTGGTAATGGCTTCTCCGGCTTCAATGGCTGCTACAGCTCCATCCGTATAAGCGCGAATTAACCCACCGGCTCCAAGCATAATTCCCCCGAAGTATCGCGTAACCACAATCGCCACATTTTTTAATTTCTGATTTTTGATCACTTCAAGAATGGGTTTCCCTGCTGTTCCGCTGGGTTCCCCGTCATCAGATTGCTTCTGGATCTCATCCCGCTCCCCAATCATGTACGCAGAGCAGTTGTGAGTCGCATTCCAATGTTTTTTCTTGATCTCATCGATAAAGGCAACGGCCTCTTCCTCTGTCGTGACCGGCATAATATGACCGATAAATCGCGACTTCTTGATTACAATTTCCAGATTGCCCGGTCCTCGAACCGTGCGATAACGTTCAATCATTGCAAATCCAACTTTCTGATCTTTTCCTGAGTCCAACTTTTGATCTTTTTTCGGAGTTCAATATTCCATTACCCCATTTTACAAGAAAGCAGTTCCCCGCGCGAACGCGGACGAACTGCCCTGGTTATCTACATCCGGGAACCCTGCATCTTATACAAACAGTGATTCCCGGTTAGATTTACATTACCTTATTCAACTATATGAGCAGACCGATGAATTATTCGGAAAGTCTCGCTTCGAGCGCTGCTTTCTCTTCTTCAAAGCCTGGTTTGCCCAGCAATGCGAACATATTTTTCTTGTAAGCTTCCACGCCTGGTTGGTCAAATGGATTGACGCCCAGCAAGTAGCCACTGATGCCGCATGCTTTTTCAAAGAAGTATACCAGATATCCGAAAGAATATGGAGTCATATCTGGAATGTTCACAATCAGGTTTGGTACTTGACCATCCGTATGTGCAAGCAGTGTTCCCTGGAACGCTTTTTTGTTAACAAAGTCCATGGTTTTTCCTTCAAGGAAGTTCAAACCATCCAAATCGTCCGGATCGGATTTGATTGAGATATGTTCCGCAACTTCAGTAACCTGAATAACAGTTTCGAAGATATTACGGCTACCCTCCTGGATGAATTGGCCCATGGAGTGCAAGTCTGTAGAGAAGTCAACGGATGCAGGATAGATCCCTTTGTAGTCTTTACCTTCACTCTCTCCGAACAGTTGTTTCCACCACTCGGACACGAAGTGCAGGGATGGCTCATAGTTTACAAGGATCTCAGTACCTTTACCTTTGCGATACAAGGCGTTACGAACCGCAGCATATTGATATGCTTCATTCTCAGCTACATTCGGGTTGCTGTATTCCTTGGATGCGTCAGCCGCACCTTGCATCATTTCTTCGATGCTGATACCAGCTGCTGCGATTGGCAGCAAACCTACAGCCGTCAGAACGGAGTAACGTCCACCTACATCATCCGGGATAATGAAAGATTCGTATCCTTCTGCATTCGCCAGCTCTTTCAGTGCACCGCGCGCTTTGTCTGTTGTAGCATAGATGCGTTTGCGAGCCTCTTCTTTACCGTACTTTTCTTCCAAAGCTGCACGGAAGATACGGAATGCAATTGCTGGCTCTGTTGTTGTACCCGATTTGGAAATGACGTTGACGGAGAAATCTTTACCTTCAACCAGATCCAGCAAGTGAGTTACGTATGTTGAACTGATATTGTTTCCTGCAAAATAGATTTCAGGGGTTTTGCGTTTGTCTTTTGGCAGATTGTTATAGAACGAGTGTGTCAGCATTTCAATCGCTGCACGTGCACCCAGGTATGATCCACCGATACCGATAACGATCAGTACTTCGGAGTCACTTTGGATTTTGGCAGCTGCTTTTTGAATGCGGGCGAACTCTTCTTTGTCATAAGCCGTCGGCAGGTCAATCCAGCCCAGATAGTCGGAGCCTGTTCCTGTTCCGTTGTGAAGCTGTTCGTGAGCCAAACGAATCGGTTCAGCGAAATAGTCCACTTCGTGCTGATTTACAAATTGCAATGCCGTGCTATAGTCAAATGTCACTTTTTTTGCCATGATCTCAAAAACCTCCTGATTTCGATTATAGTGCGTGTTCAAAAAGATCGGTTTTCAGTACCGAGAAGATGGGATGAAGCTAGAAATGGAGTAGCGGAGCGTAGGAAAACTACGTGAGCAACGGACATTTCGGCTGAATTCCATATTCGATGCTGATGATGCCACCAGGCATCCTTTGTAATCAAAAGCGGACTTTTTGAACAACCTCTTATATTATTTCCGTATCCGCATTCCATTCTAAACAACTTGCCTTAAGGATACTTCAAATCCACGGGGCTGACAAGCTTGCAGCTCGAACTTTGTCGTTAGAATTCAAGAAGCAAAAAGGGTAAACCGAATCCGCGGGTTGCGGTTCTGCTTACCCTTCTTATGTTATTCCGCCGGGTACGAGCAGACGTAGTCAGTAACGCTGCGTATCTCCAGTTTAAATTTGGATTCGGCAGGCACGTGGAACGTAGCTTGACCTTGAATCTCTTGCCACTCTTCTTCTCCGGGAAGCAATACTTTCAGATCTCCGGACAGAATCTCCATAATTTCACGGGAATCCGTACCGAACTCATAATTGCCTGGAAGCATGATGCCCAGAGTCACTTTGCTGCCATCCCCCAAAATAACCGTTCTGCTGGTTACCTGACCATCATAATAAATGTTGGCCTCTTTCACTACACTGACTTGATCGAATTGTGACATGCGTACCCGCTCCCCTGAAGTTAATGAAAACAAAAGGCAAAACAGATCAAGGCGATAACGAGTCACCGCCCATCTCTGCGGAAATAACTTACTGCCATGGATCAGGACAGCATGATGCCCCTCCCAACCATAACAGCGCTTATGAAGCTATTATAGCAATGCTTTTACGCGGCTAACCACGTTATCCACTGTAAAGCCATATTCTTGGATCACACGGTCGCCAGGCGCGGATGCACCGAATGTGCTAATTCCGAGAATGTCACCTTGATCGCCAACATATTTCTCCCAGCCCATTGGATAAGCCATTTCAATCGCAAGACGAGCTTTAACATCCGGAAGAAGAACGGACTCTCTGTAAGCTTTGTCTTGTTTCTCGAACAGATCCCAGCTTGGCATGCTGATTACGCGAACTTGGATGCCTTGTTCTGCAAGTGCTGCTTGAGCTTTAACAGCCAATTGCACTTCAGAACCTGTAGCGATGATTTGTGCTACCGCTTTGCCATCTTTTGCATCAGAGACAACATAAGCACCACGTTTCACGTTCTCACGTGAACCTTCAACCGTACCTTCCAGGATCGGCAGGTTTTGACGAGTGAGTACGAGTGCAACCGGGTTGCTCTTGTTCTCAAGCGCGTAAGCCCAAGCAGCCGAAGTTTCATTACCATCAGCCGGACGAATAACCGTCAGGTTAGGAATGATACGCAGGGATGCCAGTTGCTCGATTGGTTCGTGCGTAGGACCATCTTCACCAACAGCGATACTATCGTGAGTCAGGACATACGTTACAGGCAATCCCATCAGGGCAGCCAGACGAACAGCAGGACGCAGGTAATCGGTAAATACAAAGAACGTACCTCCGAATACTTTCACACCGCTGTGCAGTGCCATACCGTTCATCGCACCAGCCATACCGAATTCACGGATACCGAAGTAGATGTTACGGCCGGAGTAATCTTCAGGTGTGAAGTTCTCCAGGTTGTTGAGGTGAGTCATTGTGGAGCTTTCCAAGTCAGCAGATCCACCTGTCAGTTGTGGCACGTTGTGCGCCAGACCATTCAGAGCGTTACCGGATGCTACACGAGTGGAAAGAGCTTTGTCTGTTGCTGCATATTTAGGAAGATCACGGTCCCAACCTTCTGGAAGATCGCCGTTAATCGCTGTTTCAAATTGAGCTGCCAGCTCAGGGAATGCTTTTTTGTACTCGGCAAATTTCTCGTCCCAAGCTTTGTTAGCAGAGATACCACGATCTTTCACTTGTGCAAAGTGATCGCGAACTTCAGCTGGTACGTGGAAGTTTTCTTCGTAAACCCATTTGTAATACTCTTTAGTCAATTTGGCTTCGTCTGCACCCAGTGGAGATCCGTGAGTACCGCCGTGGCCGCCTTTACCTTGTTTGTTCGGGCTACCATAACCGATAACCGTTTTAACTTCGATCAGTGTAGGACGCAGTGTATCTGCTTGACCTTCCTGAATGGCTTTTTCAATTGCAGGCAGATCGTTACCATCTTCGACGCGCAGCACTTGCCAGCCATATGCTTCAAAACGCTTCGCGATGCTTTCGGAAGAAGACAGATCCAATTTACCATCGAGCGTGATGTCATTGGAGTCGAACAACATGATCAGTTTGCCGAGGTGCAAACGTCCAGCCAGGGAAGCTGATTCATGAGATACGCCTTCCATCAAGTCACCATCACCACAGATTGCGTAAGTGTAGTGGTCAACTACGTTGAATTTGTCTTTATTGTATGTTGCGCCCAATTGAGCTTCAGCCATCGCCATACCTACAGCCATTGCAATACCTTGACCCAGTGGGCCGGTTGTAGCATCAACACCTGCAGTATGTCCGAATTCCGGGTGACCCGGTGTTTTGCTTCCCCATTGACGGAACTGTTTCAGTTCTTCCATTGGAAGATCATATCCGCTCAGGTGCAGCAAGCTGTACAGCAACATGGAGCCATGTCCTGCAGACAGGACAAAACGGTCCCGGTTAACCCAAGTTGGGTGGTCCGGGTTATGAGTCATCGTTTTTGCAAAAAGTTGGTACCCCATCGGAGCGGAGCCCATAGGCATACCCGGGTGTCCGGAATTTGCCTTCTCAATTGCATCAATCGCCAAAGTACGTACGGTCGTAATCGACAGATTGTCGATTGTAGTGTTCTCGTCCTTTTGAATCGCTTCGTTCTTGTCAGTCATGGTTTGTCCTCCTCATGTCTTTAGATAAGTCGGGTGCGCAAGCGAATCCCTCTCATCAACCAAGCAAACCGAATTTCACAATAAGTGAATCCGCTTGAGTGTTTCATTTTGACTTATTCACTTTTGTATTGTATCACTTGGCGTGAAGCTTTTCCATAACCTTCTTTTAGAAGTTCGTGAAAAATCGGTGGTTTGTGATGAATAATCCTTGGCCTATCAAGCAAAAATCGTACTGTACAAGGTACTAAATTCCAAAAGCAGACTTAAGGAGCCTCGCAAATCCATCGCATGAAGTATAACCTTTAACCTGAAAACCATGCATTTTTTAGATATTCATCCTCAATTCACATATAATGTTCCTGAATATGGATTCGAAAGTTGGGCTGTGGTTTACTTCTCAAATGTACATGCGTCAATCATAGGAGGTCTCGATCATGCCAGATCCCGCTGCTCACCCATCAACATCGGTAAAACACTCATTACCCTGGATATCCGGTATTTTAACGGGAATTCTCTCGGGAGTTGTCCTGGGATTTTTCCTCAAAATGATTCAGGCCAACACAGGTGAACAAGTATATACTCTGCTTCTGAATATTGATTTTGTGCCTGGTCTTCCACCAACCTTACCCGAATTCATTGAATTTGCTTTGCATCTCATCGTGTCCGTTGTCATCGGTATCTTCTATCTGTGGTGGGTAAGGCATTCAGGCCGCCCTATGATCAAAGGATTTTTACTTGGTGCAGTCTCGTCCCTGCTCTATATCCCACTCTCTCAATTGTCATCACGTGTGCCAGACCTGTACGATGTGTCCGCCATCCTCTACTGGATTGCAGGACATCTGCTATTCGGTATTATGCTTGGCTTGTGCGGAAAGTATATCAACACAACAAAAAAAGCGACTCCCGTTTCGTAAACGAATTGGGGTCGCTTTATTGTTAGTCTATTACGTGGTTCCGAATCAACCTTGCACAGTATTAAAGCGTGAGCTTAAAATACAACGGTTTTATTTTCGTGAACAAGAACACGGTCTTCAACATGCCATTTCACGGCACGTGCGAGCACAACACGCTCAATGGTACGTCCAATACGCTTCAGCTCGGTTACATCGTCCCCGTGGCTAACTCGCTGCACGTCCTGTTCAATAATCGGGCCTCCATCCAGTTCTTCCGTAACATAGTGCGCTGTCGCACCGATAATTTTAACACCACGGTTATACGCTTGCGCATACGGTTTACCACCCACAAAGGCTGGCAGGAACGAATGGTGAATATTAATGATTCGATTGCGGTAGTGCTCAATGAACATTGGAGAGATGATCTGCATGTAACGAGCCAGAATGATCACATCCACATCATTGCCGATGACGTCCAGCTGGCGCTGTTCCGCTTCTTTTTTCGTATCTGCTGTAACCGGAATATGATGATATGGAATGCCAAATGATTCTACATAATCCTTCATGTCGAGGTGGTTACTGACCACCAGAGCAATATCTGCATCCAGATCACCTGCCTGCCATTGCCATAACAATTCAACCAGGCAGTGATCTTCTTTGGATACAAAGATAGCCAGTTTTTTCTTGCGGCTGACCGCAGATAGCGTCCATTCCATTTGGAAACGGCTTGCCACTTCTGCAAAATCGGCTTCCAATTTTGGCAAATTGATCAACAACTGCGGAAGATCAAACTCAATCCGCATAAAGAACATACCGCCAGCAGGGTCCATGGTGTACTGGTCCGACTGAACAATGTTTGCACCATGCTGGTGCAGGAAATGAGATACGGCAGCAACAATTCCTGGACCATCCGGACAGGAAATAAGCATGCGCGCACGATCGGCGCGGTTTTTAGAATCAGGGCGTACTTGTTTAGCGTGGATCTCCATCGGGTTATTCTTCCTCCTTCAATTAAGCCATGACCTGCGGGGGTTAACCCGCAAGCCAGGCAATCAAGCGATGATTCAGTTGTTCTTCATTCAAATGCGGGAACAATGCAGCTTCAGCCACCATGTCATAGAGACGTTCCAGCGGTTCGCGCGGATCTGCCTTTTTGGCTTTGGCATCATTTTTGAGCAATGTCCATACATCCAGAATATACGAACGGGACTCAATCTCTTTACCTTTGAAAAAGTGTTGTATCTGTTCTACTTCTGTCAGGAATTCCTGGCCGAATCGACCGGCAACATCCCCACGAAGCAGCGCAATCTCCACCTCATACATTGGACGCTGTGTCTTGGCCTCTTTGCCAATCCAAGGAGTCTCCAGGATAAATGGACGTCCTTGCAGCTTCTCATGGTTAACGATGCGGTTAATCGCCTCAAAGCCAATCCAGCCAGAGCCAATCGGTGTATGACGGTCCTTGTGCGCACCCACAGCATTCTTACTATCATTAATATGCATTACGGCAATGCGGTCAAGTCCTACCGTACGATCGAATTGTTCAAGTACACCGTCAAAATCATTAACGATATCGTATCCGGCATCATGAATGTGGCATGTATCCATACACACAGTCAGGCGCTCATTATACGTTACTTTCTCGATAATCTGAGCGATTTCTTCGAAACTGCGACCCATCTCCGTACCTTTGCCAGCCATGGTCTCCAGAGCGATGTTCACATCCGTCTCTTTCACACCCTCCAGCACTTCATTCAGCCCTTCTGCGATCCGTCCGATCCCATAGTGAGCATCTTTGTCTGTGAATGCGCCGGGATGTAATACGATGTTTTTCACACCAATGGCATGTGTCCGACGAATCTCTTCCTGAAGGAAATCTACAGCCAGTCTAAACGTGTTATCTTTGTATGAGCCAAGATTAACAATGTACGGTGCATGGACAACGATATCTTCCATTCCACCCTCTTGCATGGCTACCTTGCCTTCTTCAATATACATGGACTCAATTGGCTTGCGACGTGTATTCTGTGGTGCACCCGTATATATCATAAACGAACTGGAACCGTACGAGGACGCTTCCTTCGTTGCACTCAATAATCCCTTGTCCGAAAAGGACACGTGGGAGCCGATTTTCAGCATTATTGATCCCCCTTAATCTGAATTATCCCTTATTCTAACGCGATTATCGAAATAAATCTAGAAATGCGCTATAATTCGGGATAGAGGCTATTTTTGACAGCTAATATGTGGAACATGGGTAGACTGAATCCGTCTTTCCGTGAAAATCAATGAACCGAGGTGACTCCGCAATGATTTTCGACTCCTACGCGATGATACTGACCAGCTATTCCCCCAGCAATTGGTTTATGAATACGATCGCATTCTGGACTTTTTTATTGCTTGGCAGCATGTGTATCGGTGGATTTTTTATGATGCGCAAGTTTTTGAAAGTGCTACCAAAAGCGGACGGAAAGTCCAAACTGGATTGGCAGAATTATTGGGTTGAAGCGAGCCGTCACTTATGGACAGATGAAGCCAAAGCTTTTTTGGATCAACTAGTGGAGCCTGTTCCCGGGCCATTTCGTGACATCGCCAAACATTCCATTGCTGCAGAGATCGGTAAGATTGCAGTTGAAGACAATGCCACAGAAGTATCGAGAGATCATTGCATCAAAGGATACATTATTGCCACACCGAAGCGGGATAATAAGTTTTTGGTAAAATTTTTGGAGAAAAACAAAATCGATTATTCCCCTTATCAACATTTGATTAAATAAAATAAAAGATGAGTTAAGTGGCATATAGATTTGGTTAATTAGATACAGATATGCTCCGTCAGGTAAGTTGTTCCCAACAGGCATTGCTTACCGTACGGGGCTGTTTGTCGATCCAACGGTATATCTCAGCGCAGTGAAAATTACAGGGAGGATGTTCATTATGAAAATTGCCATTTGTGGAGGTACTGGATTTGTGGGAGGAGCGCTTGTGGATTATTGGCTGCAAGCCGGACACCACGTGAAAATCATCACACGCAAACTGCCTGACTTGCATAATCCAAGCAAGAATCTTACATATATATCGTGGGAACAAGTCGAAGAGCACCCTCAACTACTTGAAGGCATGGACGCTCTCGTTAACCTTGCCGGAGAAACGCTGAATCAACGTTGGACAACCAAGGCGAAGCTGGAGATTGTTGAATCCAGAGTAACCACTGTCGCCCGGGTAGCCCGATTGGTGGAATCACTGGAGCAAAAACCGGAAGTGGTCGTACAGGCTTCTGCCATGGCCATCTATGGGACTTCCCCTACCGAAACCTTCGACGAGAGCAGTCCGCAAAAATCCATGAATTTCCCATCCCGGGTCTCGGAACAATGGGAAGTTGCTGCAGATGCGATCAAAAATGTGAGACTCGTTAAAATCCGGGTTAGCTTGGTACTGGGTCATAAAAAAGGGGCATTTCCATTGATGAAACTACCTTATATGCTGGGTGCTGGCGGCAAGCTTGGTAGTGGCAAGCAATGGACAAGCTGGATTCACATTATGGATATCGTCAGACTAATCGACTTCACCATTCAGAACAAACAGATTTCGGGGCCAGTAAATGCTTCCACACCAAACCCCGTTACCAATGATGAATTTGGTCGCACGGTCGGCAAGGTCTATCATCGCCCACATTGGTTCCCCGTACCCGGCTTCCTGATTAAAACCTTGGTCGGAGAACTATCCGTTGTTGTGCTTCAGGGGCAGAGAGTCATTCCGCAAAAAGCACTCGACCACGGATTCCAATTCACCTTCCCTACCTTAACCCAGGCCCTGGAAGATCTGAAGCACCGTGGCTTATCCGACTGATTGAACCACGGGATTGGACCCTAGTTTATCCAATCGACCGATAAGTGTAGACAGATTCCGCAAGTGAAAATGTGTCTCCATCCGCCAATGGATACTCCTTATAAGGAGCAAGAATATTGCCCTGAAGAATGGTTCCATTGACGGAACCCAGATCTTTAATGACATAGCCCGATTTGTTCCGGCTCAATTCAACATGAGCACGGGACACGCCGGTCGCTGTGTCCACCCACTGAACCATGTCTGCTGATCTTCCGATTACAAAAGATGCGCCTTGAACATCCATTCGTTCATGTTGATCGCTGCTTCCCGATCTTCGCTCAAGATAAAATGACGGCACTATAGGGCCCGACCCTGTAACTTTGCCTCCAGTCAGATTTTGCAAATTCACGGTTGCTTCCGCAACTGTATCATGTCGGATTAACTCCGAAGTTGAAGCTGCAACTTGTGCCTGACCTTGTACAAACGGTGGTTCGGAAGGTTCAGCTGTCATATTCAGATTTTGAAAACGGGAACGCTCCATTCCTTCTGAAGCTGATTCAGCAGCTTGGGTTATACGTACCTCCAGCTTATCAGCTGCATTCCAGCGCCAACTTTCCTGAAATAGTTCCTCTTCATCTTCAGTTTTCTTCCCTTTGTTCTTACCCAGGTTGAATGAAAAAGAATGTTTATCATCTGAGCCACTCTGAGGCTTCCCCTTGCGCTTCCACGTCCATCCTGCCACACCAAGCAAACCTAGACTTAGTACCGCGGATAGGATCATCTGTGTCTGACCAGGTTGCTCCATGTATATGAATCTCCATACCAATGCCATGGCCACCATGCAGCCCAGTATGATATAAGTTATTTTGGAAGATCCAGACTTCTCCTCCACTTCCATATCAGGATGCTCTAGCGAATGATATGGGTTACCCGATACTTGATCCACGCTGCTTGAGTCCTCCAATGAAGAATGTCCAGATGAGCGTCTGCCCGAAGAGGTTCGAGACCTCAGCGGAATGTCTTCAACCCCCGAAGCACTCATTTTCTGCTGCTGACGAAAATTTAGTGGGGACTCCACAGAAGCATTTTGAATGGGAGCACTGTACTGATGCCCGGAATTACCAGCAACAGGCCTACTATCTCGCTCAGATATCGACGAATGTGAGGCACCTCTTACTCTTGGATCATCGCCCGTTTCCGACTTTCTCGACGAGAGGAATGCTGCGCTTTCTCCAGTCTCTTGCTCGTCAGCGTATAACTCCAGCAGTAGCTCTCGTAATTGTCTAATATCCCAGCGTTCATTGTCGCATAACTGCAGAACACGCTGAATGCCTACTCCCTGCAGTTCCTCTACATGGGCCATCAGCCTGATCACCAGCTCACGGAATTGCTGAGGCGTCGAATCATCTTCATCCTTATCCATGATCGGTACATATACCATCCCAAGTTCACCCTGTTCGAATGAACCATTGATGAACAAGTACTCCTCCTGAATCAATAATTTACGAGGTTCCAACATATATTGTCGGCATTCCGTGAAGGCATCTGCCAGTTGGAACAACAGACCATACAGAACACGCAATTGGATTTTGCTTGACTTTAACATTTGGGATAACATCTTGTAACCCGATATGTCGTACTGCAAAGTTACATTTCGATCCACTTCCCGAATATGTACAGGCAGAAGTCGCGGGATCTGATTGGAGGACAACATCCCCATTTGTACCCGGCTCAATTCCTCCATTCGTAACCCATCTGCTTTTTCCAAAACCATGAACGCTCCGCCATTACGAATAAAATCTCTCGTTAATCCATACATGCCAATCCTCTCTTTCCATTGCTGTGTAGGTTCAACTAAAGAATGTTTACACTGAAACTTCGATGACGGAACAACCTTCCGATCGCTATTATCCCCAGATTTCTTGATTCCCTTTTATAAAGGGGAAAATCCGGGGATAAAGGCGAAGCTTATGCTTCCGATGCAGCTTTCTTTCAGAAAGCTTTTAGCTCCGCTTCTTCAGGTTTTTTCCGTCCTCTCCGTTCTCGTGTAAAAAGTTTAGTTGATATAAGTTGAGTTACAATATGTTACACTTTTCCACTCCAATCGCAGTGCCATCTTCGGTCGCTGTTATCCTAGAGTTTTCCAGACTCCTGATATCAAGGGAAAAGTGCAGGGATAAGGACCGTGATATACGCAGGTAACACCGCCAGCATAAATGGGAACTTCAATGTCTTCTCCTTGTTCACCAGCTTGAGTGAACCAAGCATGAAGAACCCTGCAAGATTTCCTGCCATGCCTCGAATCCATTTCGCTGAGTTCTTACGGAACAGAAGTATCACTAAACCAACGGCTCCCGCATACAAAACCGAATAAATAATCATATGAATGCCAAAAGCGAGTCCCGTCCATGCACCAATACCACCAAACAATTTCACATCTCCTGCTCCTACCGCTCCAATCGCATACATCAGGAACAAGATACCAAAACCTGCTGCAAATCCGGCGGCTGAGAACAAGAAACCATCCCATCCTCCCCATATGATATGGGCTAGTACGCCAGCTACAGTCACAGGTAAAGTCAATCGATTGGGAATTTTCATGGAACGAATATCTGTAATAAAAGCGGCAATAACGTATATGCCACAGGCAATGTAAAACCACTCCACCCCCATCATCCCCTTCCTTATTTTCTGGAGGCCACGGTAAACGTAGTCTCTGTCTTGGCACCGTCCCCTGTCTCGACAACAAAACTCCATGTTCCTTCTGTTGTCCGAGTACCGACAAACCAATTCCACTCAATAATTTCATTCTCATCTGCGGTGGCCCAGCCGATGTGCTTCGCAGAGCTTTCACCTGACTTGTAAAATATCGTTAAGTTGGCTGTCGCTCCTGGTTCTACCTTCACCTTGATCGTTGCATTGTTGCCTATGTAAGCCGGGTCAGGCTTCGACAGTACCGTTGCAGAGCCCGCAGTATGCCCGTCTCCTCCGCTACCATCAGCTCCTTCTCCTGTATCTCCAATCCATATCCGTTCTGCCGCAGCAGCCTGAATCCGCAACGGTTTGCTGAGAAAGGGTACCTTTATCGGTAATTCATAACTCAGTTCAAGTCGGAAATATGGATTCGTTTTGTTCTTGAGATCAGGTATGGAAATACCATTCACATGGACACGTTCCATATCCAGCAGAGTTGGCTCGATAAATGGTTGTAGCAACGGTTTGACCGTCGGATCAAGCACCGTTTCCAGTACGGATGTCTTGATCTCCTGTAAGGGCTGTTCACCACTGGCTGCTGCTGATCGTACCCAATCACTTAATGGCTCAGGTAGTGAAGAAGCATATCCTTCTGCCCATTCCGTCAGAGACAGCTCCGGTATCTTCCATCTCCCTCCGGAGCCTTCACCGCCTGCAGAATCAGAAGGTGTGAACACGAGGGATACCGGATATATTTTTGTTGATAACTGCTTTACCGCTTCCCCCGCCGTACTCTGTAGCGCTGTGGAGATTAGAGTCATCTGCACAATGAAAATGAGAAACATGATAAAGAACAGAAAGACAGGCAAAACCAGTGATGCTTCCAGAACCATGCTGCCCTGTTCTTTTCTCGGAAAACACATCTGCTTTTTCAAAGACTTCAAACGTGCCATTCTGCATATTCGTGTTAAACGAATCTGTAATTGTGCGTTTTCTTTTTCATATCGTTGCTGCTTATCCATGATCCCTCCACCGAAACGATCCCGATCATCAATAGGAATAATCCGCCTTCCGCTCAATGAAAAATCTCCCACCTTCAACCTGATCCGCACTCCCCATAACTGAACCTATGCTTCTAACCACCCCTGGCAAAAACCACAGTTTGACGCTACTTCGGATGTTACCTGAAGCATACGTCTGTTTCTCATCTGGATTCACGCCGGTATTCAATTGGATCAGAGCCAGCATTCTGGACATTTTGCGTTCATTGTTGCTATGCATTAAGAGGAACAATCGCAGATGATCCCTGTACGTCAGTTTAACTTTGATATACTTGGACAATTCCACACTGCCTTCTTTCGCAAGTTTCACCATATCGGCTATCGCATTTGTAATTCCGTGCAAGATGGCCGCTGATAACACCAGAAGTGGATTCCCCAGCTTGCTGTGCTCAATTAACCCTTCTGCCGTCCGAATAGCCAGCCGCATCCCAAAGATCTCCGCATATGCCGCAGCCATGTTACCCGAAGGATTATGGAACCCGTATACGATATACTCCAGTTCCTGATTCTCCAATTTGAAGACATCACCGGCATCTCCACCTTCAGTCCAGGTAAATAACTGACCAAAATCCATGGAGTTAAAATAGGCAAGGGCATACTCATTCTGAAATAATTCATCGCCAAGGCTATCCAGCAGACCCGACATCCCGCCGAACAAACTGTCCATTCCCTTCATGGCATTCCCACCAGAGTCATAGGGATCAGCAGCAATCTCTGCCTTTTTGGCTTCCTCACGACTAGCCCCGTTAAAAGCAATATTAGCGTTGTAATACTCCTCCAGCTGTTTGAAAGCGTCCATTGATCCGGAACTCCCTTTTTCAATCTGTGACAAGATCCGTTTAACTTCCTTCAACTTCCCTTTGGATTCTTTGTCATTCGCTTTGCGCTGGGCATCCGAACCTCGACCACTCTCCAGCTGTTGCTTACTCTGGAGGATGAGATTGGCAGGACCATTACGCACATAGGTATCCATATAACGTTCCGTAATCTGACTTGCCTGTCTGACCGCGGGTTTAATCGGAACCCCACTCATGCCCGTAACGCTGCGAAGCTGATTATTCAACTCCATGTTGTCTCTTCTGACGTTAGAGAAGTCCGAATTTTGTGAATCCACACGTGCCTTCAACTGATCAAACAAACTATCCGTCCTCACAAGCTCAGAAGCGAGGGAACGTGTGCTTTTGGCTTCACTCCCTGATCCTGTAGATGCAGGACTGGTTCCAGGCAGATTTGAGTTTCCCACGTTGTCATAACTGGCATTCTGTGAACGGTTCTCCCCCTCTGCAATCACACGTTTCATTTCCTCATTCATCTTGCGTGCTTCTTCGATCTTGGACTGCGCTTCCTCCAGCTTCGTTTGATGGGCCTGTAACGCGGGCTGTATGATCATGCTGATGCCTGTCACCACATTACTCACCCCAGTCCGATAACGCGCCAGTTCCAATATGTATTGTTGCTCTCTGAATGGCAGTCCCTCATCTGCCCGTTTCTTGTTTAGATAATCTGCATAACGTGCCGCTGCTTCGGCAGCTGTCTCTGGTGTTTCTTCCAGCATCTCTTCATAGATGACTTGTGAAGGCGGGTCCATGATCAACTTCGGAAGATTCTTCAGCTTCTCCGCAGATTCCGTCTGATTCACAATGACTTCGTCAAGCAATTTTTCACGTTTGTCATATAACTTCTGTAATTTTTTCAACAAGTCTACCGTATGCGCAGCTTCCTTCATCTCGTCCGACATCGGTTTGAAACGATTGATTACTTCAAGGGTAAAATCAACCGGAGCCCGATACTTCATATCCTCCTGAATCTGGCGATTAAATATATCGTATCTGCCCAGTTCACGCTCCATGCTGAGCGAAGTTGTATCCCACTGGATATCCAGAATAGGGAATCCATCTTTCACGGATGAAGGCTTCACACTATCATTCAACACTTTAGCCATAATCGCATCCCCACTGCTGTCACCATACCCGAATAAACCATACTCCCGGAGTGATGTATCATAGGCTGACATGACGGATCTCATTGCAGCATGTGTCATTCGTTCGGTCTGCACTTTGAATGCCGCTATACGAGCGTAATCAATAAATATAGCTACAAACATATAGACTCCAGCTAATATTAATATCAAAAAAAGGGTTACAGCCCCCGACTCACCGTCTTTTTTCCTAAGCAGATCTGCCCTCCTCCTTTGTTCACTTTTTGCTTTTGCCAAAATGCTGTACAACCTGTCCTGCTTCCGCAGCAGTACTCGCGGCTTCACCGCCTTTGCCTTTAAACTTGGCTGCGTAATAACGGACCAGATCGACCGTTCGAATGAATTCAACCGGTTCAACAACTGCGGATGATCCCTGAGTCTGCACACGGTCACCTGAATCGAACAAAAAAGAAGGAAGAGGCAGAGAAATCACCTGATCCAGCTTGGTCGTTATCTTCCTCTGAATCAGAGAATTCTGATATTCAATTGTTCCTTTCATGGCTGGAGGCATATGTTGAACCGCTTGCGATAATTTCTGTTCCGAGAGACTTCCGCCCTCACCAGCAGGTACGGAAACGCTAACCTGATTATCCGCTCCCGCCCAACCAAACAGTGCGCCGAGCATACGATCATCCGTCAGTCTCCAGTACAGATTGTCATGTTCTCCAGCGACAAATTCACCAGTCATCGCCTGCTTGTGGCTGTTATCCCAACTATAGGCTGCACGTTCAGAAGCCGCATAGGCATGTTGATTCAGAAATGTCTTTTGATACATGTACATAGTAAAAAAGAGCAACAACACAAGAATAAACAGCACGACAGGGAAGATCAGGGAGGCTTCAACGGTGAAGCTCCCTTCTTCCTTCTTCAGCCTGTTAACCCGGGAAAAATTCATTACTTTTTGTATCCACTTTGCTAAGAAGAGACTTGATTAGTGCCGTTATTTGGTCTTTAAAAATCAAAGCAATAATGATAATAACCCCGATAATCAGAATCAGCTCCAATGTGCCGAGTCCGTCCTCTTCCTTCCAAAATGCGTTTACCTTGTTTTTCAACACTTCCATCATCCCAATTCCTCCTACATATTCATCATCATAAAAGCAGGTGCCCCGATCATAACCACGATCGTAAAAAAGATTAGTACCATCGGAAACACCAGTTTGGAAGAAGCCTGTTCTCCCTTCGCCCGACTGACAGCCTTCCGTTTCTCCCACAACACATGTGACAGATCCCGCAGCGCCAATACAAAGTCACCTCCTCCACGCCGGAAATTCAGTAGTACCGTTGTTGTAAAAATCGTCACTTCCTGCACACCGCAGCGGCGGCTGAACTGTTCAAGTGATTGTTGAAACGAATAACCGTTATTCCAATCTCCCACGGTCTTTCTGAGTTCGTTGTACAGCGGATGATTCCGTTCCCCCTGGCTTGTCACACAGTGAACGATGGCACGTTGCACGGTCTCACCTGCACCAACCAGCAGAACAATCCGATTTAACAGCTCCGGTAGCTCCATAAGGATATCCTGATCTCTTCGCTGCACCTTCGTATTGAGGTCTTTATAGAGTGCAAAAGGTAAAGCTATTCCTAGCGCGAGTCCACCCACCATGCCTCCGATGCCCATATCTCCAACGAGTGATAACAGGCAGCCCACCATCAGCATGAGCCACGTATAGGTCAACATTTCGGCGCAATACAGCATCGTTTTCTCTCCACTGTGCTGGTTGCCATACATTTTCTGAATGGCATGTTGCATTCGAAACATGAGCACTGGCAATCTGCGTCCAATCTCGAACTTGTCCATTAGAAACAGGAAGGGTCCATGCCATTTCTTCAGTCGTAATCCTTCCATATCCAGCTTGCGCAGATGCCGGTAGGTCTGCCCCCGGATTCGATCCAGCACCAGCCATCCCGCTCCGAGCATCCCTGCGACTATAACGGGAAGCAGCATCCTTTCAGCTCCTTATACTTTGATATCCATAATGCGAGTAATCCACAGATAACAGCAGGCGAGTACTGCCAAGGCACCACTAGAGATGAGGTAACCCATCCCGCTATATAACGGCTCCATAAAATCCTTGGCGGTCAGATTGAGGAATATCAGAAAAATAAATGGAGCGGCAAACATCACCTTTGATTCGAACTTTTTCTGCGATACCGCGACCATAATATCCTGCTGAATGTCCAGCTTCTCACCAATCACCGCAGAGGTACGACGCACAACCTCAACCAGGTCCCCGCCAGTTCGTTTGCACGTAATAAACACGTCTGCAAAATTCGTAATATCCTCGATCTGCGCCCGATCGGAAAAATCCTGTAGCGCCTCTTCAATCGGTTGTCCATACTCCAACCGTGTCCGCAATATCGTGAACTCACGAATCAGATCGGTATCCGCTTCCGGGTTCAACATCCGCAAATCCTCTACGGATTCCTTGAATCCATTTTCCACTGATTTTCCTGCAGCCAGTGCAGAAGACAATGCATATAATGCTTGCTTAAAATGTAAACTGAGCGTCATTCTTCTTCGTTCCAGCAGTACCTTAGTCCAGTGTTTTGGTACCCATATGCAGCCTGCAGCCAGAATCGCTCCCGCCAACCAGTGGTGATAGAACAGAAGTCCGACTCCAAAGAACAGCAGACCACTAATCAGCATAGAGACTATTCGTTGCCTCCGGGAAAGCGTATATACGGTGTAATCCGTCAACATCTGTCTGGCTTCACCCAACAGTAATCACCTTCCAATCACCTTAATTCACGTTGTTATCTGCTGAATCTGATTCAACACTATATTTTCCTATGTATTCATTCAGCCATTCCCCGAGCCCAGCCATCTGAACTTTGTCGATCTGATTCAACTTTCCAACCTGTACTAACCCGCCAATAATTTTGCCTTCCCGCTCTTCATGTTCTTGGAAACGAAACAGTGGATTCAGCAAAACCTCACCATCCTGCATACCGATCACTTCACTGATCTCTGTCACCCGCCGTGAACGGTCCCTTAGTCGGGATAGATGTACAAATATATCGATCGCCGAACTAATCTGCTGTCGTACAACCGCAATGGGAAGATCCGCACCACTGAGCACCATCGTTTCGAGTCTGCTGATCATATCCGAGATGGTATTCGCATGCCCTGTAGACAGCGATCCATCGTGCCCCGTATTCATGGCTTGTAACATATCCAACGCTTCTGCGCCCCTTACTTCGCCAATCACAATCCGGTTCGGACGCATCCGTAAGGAAGACTTGATCAGATCACGAATGGAGATTTGCCCTTTGCCCTCGGTATTCGCATTCCGGGTCTCCAGTGACACCAGATTCGGTACCGTTACAATCTGTAACTCAGCCGAATCCTCAATGGTAATAATCCGCTCATCGGCGGGGATGAACTGGGATAGTGCATTCAGAAAGGTCGTTTTTCCCGAACCAGTACCCCCTCCAATGAAGATGTTGTATTTGCTCCGTACCAACTGTTGCAGCAATTCTGCAGCTTCTTCATGCAGGGCTCCCTTTTCAATCAGATCAGACATCTTCATCGGCTCACTCGGGAATTTACGAATGGTCATCGTGGGGCCTTTCAGAGCAATGGGAGGCAATACGATATTGACCCGTGAACCATCCTTTAACCGGGCATCCACGATCGGAGAAGACTCATTCACAATCCGGTTCACCCCGGACACAATCATCTGAATAATGTCCTCCAGCCGTTCCCTGGACTCAAATTCAAGGGTGATCTGACTGACCTCACCTTCTTGCTCCACAAAAATCTCCTTGGGACTGTTAATCATGATTTCCGTAATATCGGGATGATCCACGAGTGGCTGAAGAATATCCAATCCTCGAAAAGAGTCAAATAATCGCTGTACCAGGGTATGACGCTCTCCGGAGGTCAGATCATCCAGCTTCGGATCAGTGAGAACTTTGCGTTCTATCCCTTGCCATAGTTCATCGTCTCCTGCGGAAGAGGTTAAATCGAGGCCAGCCCTGACCTCCCTGCGCATGATCTGAAACTGTTCTTCACGATCCAGTATTCTATTGGATGAGTCCGTCATAACGCCCACCGATCCTGCTTCTGAATTGGCCCCGTCTGCTTCAATTCTTCTTCTCCATCCTGTACCAGAAGGGCACATAATCTTTTCACTTCGCGCTGGAAGATCGGAGAACTAAGCATGACTTCTTCCTGACTAAGCTGCTTCCATGAAGGGATATATGGCAACACCGCATCCAGATGCAGATCAGATCGCGGAAGTGCATTAACGACATTGTCCCGATATTTATTGACCACGAAGCATGAACGATCCAACACGTTCTCGTACACATCTGGCTTGGTACGCTCGACATGCTGTAACCACTGTCCCCATCGATGCATGGCAGATATATCATCTTCAACTAGCCAGACAAAGGCGTCTGCTGCATCCAGCACCCCTTCGCTGCGTCCATCCCAGCCGGAATCGCCATCCAGAATGAGCACGTCATATTGTCCGCAATCGGTCAAATAACGAAGCAGATTCGACGTATCCTCACGAGTCATTTGCAGCAGCTCCTTCCGATTGGATAACGGCCAGAACACATCGGACTTCAGCGCTTCATGACGGATCACATATCCATCTACAGCCTTGGATTGAACCTGTAGCTGCTTGCCCGATTCCTTTCTGCCCACCTTCAGATCGTAAAGCAGGCGTGACAACCCCGTCTCCGCATCCGGGTTGCGTTGCGCACTTCTGGAAAGTCCCTTCTCCAGAAACGGGAGCGTGCTATCCAGTGTCTCCAGATTAAGATAGAGTACAGCATAACCTGCGAGCCCCAACTGCTTTGCCATGTGCAGGGCCACTACCGTTTTGCCACTCCCGCCCGAAGCGGACACTACACCGATGGAGAGAGTCTCCTGCCCCGGACGATGCATTTTCTTGCGGCGCAGCTGCCGGCAAGCATTCATCACAGCCTCCAGTAACGTAGGCAATGGTTGGTATTTCATCAGCCGCTTCGCCTCATCCACCTCGTCCAGCCCTTCACTCAGCATTAGCCAAGGTACACCCGATGCTTCTCCGCCATTTCTCAGCCAGTTATTCAGAAATTCCGGTTCCGCAACGACCAGATCCGGCATCTCCCGACCTTCCTGTTGCTCGTTCATGTGATCTCTGAACGAATCCCATTGGGAGAAGGCCGTAAAACGCACTTGGAAACCTGACGAACTTCCCTGTACATAATCAAGCCAGGCACTAATGTAATCTCTGTCTTTGGAAACCAATACTGCCTTCAGTACAATCAATTTTTCCTTCCCTCCCTGTCAAAAAGCACAAAAAAAAGCACCGTCCAATAACCGCATGAATATGCAGTATATGGACGGTGCTTCCGTCACGTGCTATGAATGTATGGATAATATAGCATACAATTTCTGGGGGAGCAAGGGATTTATTCTAACCCTCTTCCCTTAAGAGTTATACGGTGAATCGAACTCAATAATGTTACGGTCCGGATCAAGTACAAAAATCTGTGCGAATCCAGCCACACTGTCAGGTCTCGCTTCGTACTCAATTCCTTGCTGCTCCAACCAAGTTATAGTCCCTGAATAACTGGTCACCCAGATCGCAAAGTGACCGTCTGTAGTATCAATACCAGCTTCGCGTAACGTGTGACCCTCCGGGTGCTGTAACAGATGAAGCTGCTGGCTACCGATGGCATACCATGTACCTGTGGAGCGGAAAGGCGGACGTTCAATCTCCTGCATTCCCAGTAACCCCGAATAGAATTTCTTCGCGATTTCCAGATCACGTACAGCTAGACTAACATGGTGGATGTGTGCATATTCGATCATCTTTTATCTCCCCTCTCTACTTCAATATGACTATACTATAACACCTTGAACCCTGACCATAATCTCCGCTAAACTGAAAAACACCCCTGATTCTAATCCGGTAAACCTCTCGGCTCACACAGATCTAGTTCAGAGGTGCCTGTAAACGGCATATAAGGATGCGCGTTTAACGCTTTAAACGATCTTTAACATTTCATTTGTCATCGCCAATTTATTTAGCGCTATCCAATGCTTCTTGTGGAATCTTGATCTCTTCCACTTGATCGTGGTTAGAAAATGCACTGGTCATCTTCATGTCCATCGTCATTTTCTGTCCATTCTGTTCCATCTCCATGACCATGGTTACGTCAGTACTTGCAGGCAGGTAGGTTTCTTTGTTGATCATGTATTTCATCTTCATGCTGGTGATATTCATCTGATCAAGCATGGCTTGCATCTGGGCATCCGATCCGTTCTGCTCCATCACGGCTTTGGCCAGTTCCTTCACGTTATCACCGGATACGTCAGCGTTAATCACATAATTGTCGCCTTCTTCGGTCACTTCAGTATCTTCTTCGATCTTTTTGAATTGCTCCAATTCACCTTCCGGATTCATGCTTGCTTTCATCTGCTCAATCAGTTCCTTGGTTTGAGCTTCAGGAATCGCAACCCATTGCTCCCCAACTTGGGAGTAGATTTTGTCTGAAGTAATATACTGCTTCACATTCTGAGCTTCCTGTCCCGACATTTCCATATTCATCTCTTGATAGATCATCATTGGATCTTTGATAATATCCATCTTGAGCGATGTTTTAACCTGTTGATCCTGGGACTGTTCACCAGCATCCAGTTTCAGATTCTGATCAATGTTTGCTTCGGTTGTGAAGCTTTTCATTTCTTTGGTTGCTACATTGGTTTTGGTAATCAACTCGTCCAGGGTAGGGATCTTGGTCTCCTGCTCTGCAGGTGTATTGCCCTCGTTAGACGTTTCGTTGTTAGTCGCTGGCGGCGTTGCCGTGTTATCTGTGTCGTTACCGCATGCTGCCAAGCTTACTGCTAATAATGCCCCGATAAATAATGTAGTCCACTTCTTCAAGTTGTTGTCCTCCCAAAATAGATATGATCTATTGTCATTACCCAATTATTTCCGTTATTAATCACAATCACAAAAATCGATCTTTGATCTCTGGGGTAGGCAACATGCATGCTTCGTCCTTACCGAACCAGCGATAACGGTTACGCGCAACCCAGTTGTAGACTGCATTACGAATAAACTTCGGAACGATAATGAACACATATAACAACGGATAAGGGAACTTCAGACCTTTGGCCAATCGCAGCGCGGCGGTTGAACGTGTATAGTATTTTCCATTTTCAATCAGCACAAAGGTGTCCATACTGTCTGTCGACAAATCACCCTTCTCGAGCAATTCCTTGGCTACATCGGATTGGAGCGAAGCAAAATGATATTTCCCTTCCGGGTCACGCTTGATAATCCACTTGGTTAATCCCTGGCAGAAGTGGCAGACGCCATCCACCAGTACGATGGGATGTCCCAGATGCTCATCCGTTTGATTTGCTGTCATATTCGCTGCCTCCTATTGTTGCGGTTAGAGTAACTTACCCAATCTGGGCCATATTGTTCACTAATTCTAAATATTATTTATAGGAAATAAAAGAAAAAGAGCGCAGGCATTGTGCCCACGCTCGTATCTGTCCGACAATTACTCCGTAACTGCCTTTTCCATCCATTGGTCATCGATCATCTGTTGATGCAGGTCAGTTGCCCATTGGTCCATACATTTGCAAATGAAATCTTTGCGACATACTGGACAAGGCGTTTTCTGCAGACGGCTGATATTGGTCATTTTCCATTCCGGAGAACGGGAGTAGAATACACGGCATTTTGTACCGTCTACCAATTTCATTTTAAATTCATACAATCCGTCTTCCTTGTTACCATAAGCTAGTTCTAAATCTGCAATACGCGGTCTATAAGACATGGATATCACCTGTTTAATTCAAATTTGGTTCATGCAATGACACTACTCAGTACTAAGTCATATTAAAGAAAATTCAGTTCAATGTCAACTCACGCAAGTCTACCCGCCAAACAGAATATCCAGAATCGTGCCCACCTGCCCCTGTTTTTTCCCTTTCAAGACATCCGGATCAAAAACTTCAACATACCCGCAGGAAGAACAGGCCACGAACAGGTAGTGGTTATGCTGGATATCAAACACTTTGCTCAGACCTGCTCCTGACATGGAGACTTCCTTAATGTTACAATCCGTCCCCCTGCATTTTGTACATACAAATCGCCGCTCAATCATCTCTTCAATACTCATCTTCGTTCCCCCTTTATGGAATGTGTAGCATCAAGTGGGAGTGCAATTATGTAAAATAGTACGCGATCTGACATCTAATCTCCTGCATCATGTTCATGTATTATAACCAACACAAAACCCTGCCGATTGCCAGCAGGGCTCTGCGCTTGAACATCAGGTATCCAGGATACCCTGCTCTATATCTTCCCAGTTACTACCGGGAGTCAGGTCTTAGACTACGTTTAATACAACATCAATGTTGCCGCGTGTTGCTTTGGAATACGGGCAGAATTCATGCGCCTTACGGGCCAGATCCTCTGCTTGACTGTGATCCACACCAGGCATACTCACGTCCAGGCGAACAGATAACTGGAAACCGTCATCCGCAGGGTCTTTACCAATGGATACGTTACTTGTAACGACCACATTCTCCAATTTCACACCTGCTTTACGTGCTACATTGGCAAGGGCACTTTCATAACATGCTCCATATCCAGCGGCGAAGAGCTGTTCAGGGTTGGTACCTTCACCACCGGAACCTCCAAGCTCTTTGGGCATTTTCAGATCATGCTTGAGCACGCCATCCGAAGAAGTCACCGAACCTGTACGTCCACCTTTAACTGTCGCTACTGCTGTATATAAAGCTTCCATTAAGAATCTCTCCCTTATCCATATAGTTTTAATTGCCTTCACTTCAATTTAAACTTCTGGCTCATTTTGAAACGCATTTTAACTCTTTATCAGCTTTTACATCTTTATTATTTTCATGCATCTCAACTTCATGGCTGTATTTTCCCTGAGGTTGGTTAATATACAAGGGACATCCTCAAGCTGCAATCGAAATTTTGTGCCGATACATAAAAGTTGCACTAGACAAAAATTATTGAAGGAGTACAATGTAACAATAAACATAAAAATTTAGATATATCATGAGCGGTTTGTCCCGCATCAATATATCAAAATCAATAATTCCAAGTCAGGTGATTATCGTATGAGTAAAAAAAATCCGTTCAACGCGCCTTCAAGAGAATCATTGTCTACTGCGGGCATGGCTCCTTCTCTTGGAGAAGCACATAGCTCGATGAAAGTCCCGCAGAATGCTGCATGGTGGAAGAAATTCCTCGCTTTTGTAGGCCCAGGGTACCTCGTTGCCGTAGGTTATATGGACCCCGGCAACTGGGCAACAGATATTGCAGGCGGTTCACAGTTTGGGTATACCTTGTTATCCGTCATCCTACTCTCCAACCTGATGGCCGTTGTACTTCAATCGCTGGCTGGCAAACTCGGAATTGTCACTGGACGGGATCTGGCTCAAGCCTGTCGCGAACGTTTCAGCATGCCGGTCGTCATGATGTTATGGATTCTGTGTGAGCTTGCCATTGCAGCCACCGATCTGGCAGAAGTCATTGGTTCTGCCATCGCGTTAAAGCTGTTATTTAACATTCCTATGTTATACGGCGTGATCATCACCGCAGTCGATGTACTATTGATCCTTGTACTGCAGAACAAAGGCTTCCGCGCTCTGGAAACTCTCGTCATTGTGCTAATGGCGACCATTGCCCTCTGTTTCGGCATCGACCTATTCTTGGCGAAACCGGATATGGGCGGTGTTCTCCATGGTTTTGTACCTAATGTCGAGATTTTGCAAAACCCGGCCATGCTCTATATCGCCATTGGTATTATCGGAGCAACCGTGATGCCGCATAATCTATACCTGCATTCTTCCATTGTACAGACACGTCAGATCGAACAGACACCACAGGGCAAAAAAGAAGCCATTCGGTACTCGACCATGGACTCAACAATCGCGCTGACACTGGCCCTGTTCATCAATGCGGCCATCCTGATTGTATCTGCTGCTGTATTTCACAGTGCAGGCATGACGCAGGTTGCCGAGATCGCAGATGCCTACCATCTGCTGACACCTCTATTAGGTACAACGGTTGCAAGTATCCTGTTCGGTGTGGCGCTATTAGCATCAGGTCAGAACTCTACCCTTACAGGTACACTCGCCGGGCAGATTGTCATGGAAGGTTTCCTGAATATTCGAATTCCGGCATGGCTGCGCAGACTGGTCACACGTCTGATCGCCATCATCCCGGCGGTAATTGTCACAGCTATTGCAGGAGAACACGGCACAGAAGAACTGCTCATTTTGAGCCAGGTCGTACTGTCGCTTCAATTACCTTTTGCTGTAATCCCCCTGGTGATATTCACGAGTGATAAAAAAAGCATGGGTGCATTCGCCAACAAATTATGGCTCAAAATCATCTCATGGGTCATTGCCGCTATTATCGTTGTGCTAAATGTATATCTGATCATTCAGACAATCCGGTTGTTCTAATCTCATTCTAATTGACTAAATAATAAAAAGGCTGATCAACTCCGGTATGCAATACCCAAGTTGGTCAGCCTTTATTGTCGCTGTACAGCAACGTGTTTTCATTTATAGTAGAACCTCTCGTACGCAATCATCTAATCCTGCTTTGGCACCAATAACGGCAGGAGCTGATCCAATGAATCAACGGTCCAATCCGCACGTTCGTCATCCGATAGTTCCGGCTGGAATCTCCCGTAACCCTGCATAATCCGTATCGTACGCATGCCCAGCTTCCGAGCAGGAATAATGTCGTTATCGATCCGATCCCCGATCATGACGGCTTCAGCTGGTTCACAACCGGCCTGCTTCAAGGCCACAGCGTATAACTCAGGGTCTGGCTTGGACACCCCTTCTTCAGCGGAACAGGCCAGAACATCAACATACTTCCGCAACCCGTAGCTCTCCAGTCTCTCTTCCGTTCCGGGACTTTGATTGGCAATAATGCCAATGCGATAATGCTTCGACAAGTGCTGAAGAACCGAATCCGCTGAAGGAAAAGGATGTTCAAGATCTTTTTGAAATTTCAGTTTGTCCTGAATCTGTTTCTGGTGCTTCTCGTCTCCAATGAATGTGCGAATCGCCACTCTCATAGGCCATTGCTCATATTTCTGGTAACAGTTCGCGAACAGTTCGCGTACCGCCTCAATCTTCACCGGATACCCCAAAGCACAAGCCTCGCGGACGAACTGTCCGATAATATCATCAACCGGCTCCCATTCATCCACCAACGTATCTCCAACATCAAAAAACAACCACTTTAATCCACATACATCCGGCACGCCAATTCCTCCTTGTAAGCCACAGGCGATTCCTCATCCTAATCGTGTTCAAAAAGTCTGGTTTTCAGTACCGAGAAGATGGAATGAAGCTAGAAATGGAGTAGCGGAGCGTAGGGAAAACTACGTGAGCAACTACAATGTTTCCGAAGGAAACATACTTCGTAAGCATATTCTTATTCGGCTGAATTTCATATTCGATGCTGATCATGCCGCTAGGCATCCTTCGTAATCAAAAGCAGACTTTTTGAACTACCTTTAAAACCATAAAAAAGAAGACTCACCATCACGCATGAGTCTCCTCAAATTTCCGTTTATTGATATGTTCAATTATAACAGGCCCCTTACACCGGAGCAATCACAAGCTAACAAGCTAGCGCACTAACCATTCAGGAGAAAGCCGACTTCTCCATTAAGTGAATACACAATCCGGTCTGCACCCATTCCTCGATAGATGCCCTTTGGATGACTCTGCTCCGTAATGACGCACAGGGACTTCGATGTCCACGAACGGCAGATCTGCAAATATCGACAGGTCAGATTCAGGCTGTTCTCGAAAATAAACACGTTTCCTACGCTACCCTGCGGCAAAAACCATTTTTGAGCTGCAGCCGTATTCATACGAATAACATGCTCTACCCCGATTCTACGGAGTTTCCGCTCTTCCCCTGCACTGTTGGTTAGAACGGCAAACGGCATTTTTTTGTACATCAGCAATTTGATAAATTTGCGTCCTGCTTCATTCGGAGCAGTCACTAAGATCATCTCAGTATCCATCATTCGTTCCTCCCTTGGCGTGAAAAGACAACAAAAAAGAAGCGTGGGGGACCAAGGCCTCCCGAACGCTTCTTAAATAATTCATGGCGAAAACGCCATGAACCAGCGTACGGCTTGTTGCCTCTCCCTTTAACGCTTACGAGGTTAGCTGACGGATTCGGGCGCGAGAGTCGCCCTATTTCCGGCTGTCACCGGAAAATTCACCCCATGAATGCCTACTGTCCTGGACAGCGCATTCTGTTGGTTCCCCCGTTTCCCACTCATCAATGAATGGAAACTCAGCGATTAAAACATCGTTCGTATACCTTAAGGTAAGATCGAGCGATATTATCGTTTGTTTCGTTTTTCAGGTACAATTTAGTTTAAATTGAAATTACGTTATGAATCATACACCCGCGCCATGACGGTGTAAAGTCCGCACAGATCACCGAATCGGCAGATTTTTGCCAATACCCACCCATAATAACGCTTACAACAAGATCATACTCTATGCATCTCTTTAAATCTATCTAATTCTCACTCTGACGAAAATCACATCGCAATTCATTCACGTATTCTGCACAACTTGCCTGTTTTGATTCTTTTAACACCACATTAGTTTTGCATTATTTAATTGTAACCAATATAATAGAGGATATAAATGGAGGCGATTTAGATGACAGTCTACGATTACAAAGTGAATACCCTTCGCGGTCAAGAAGTTGAAATGTCCGACTACCGTGACAAAGTGTTACTAATTGTGAATACGGCAAGCTCATGCGGCCTTACACCTCAATTCAAAGGTCTGCAAGAATTGCAAGACAAGTTCCAGGATGCACCATTTGAAGTCCTTGGTTTTCCAAGCAACCAGTTTGCACAGGAAAAAGGCTCTTCCGATGATATTGCCGAGTTCTGTCAGATGAATTATGGCGTGAGCTTCCCCATGTTCGAGAAAATTGATGTGAACGGCTCAAGCGCTCACCCTCTCTTCCAGCACCTTAGCAAAGAAGCACCCGGCCTGCTCGGATCCAAAGCAATCAAATGGAATTTCACCAAATTCCTTGTGGATCAGAATGGACAGGTACTTAAACGTTATGCTCCCAAAACAACACCTGACAAGATTGAAGAAGATATCAAGAACTTGCTTCAAAAATAATACATTGGCCACCCGTAGCCGGAAGGTAGAGCACCATTGCCCCCGGTAATGGATGGCCTTTTTTCTGACCTAAGGTTCTACTGATCGAAAATACAAAAAGAAGAAGCTTTCCAATAAAGGAAAGCTTCTTCTTAAACGTTCATATGATGCGGTCGAGAGGACTCGAACCTCCACGGGCATACGCCCACTACCCCCTCAAGATAGCGTGTCTGCCATTCCACCACGACCGCATGTCGTAAATAATCGGCAACAGAATTGATTATACCGGCTTTAGATCTAAAAGTAAAGCACTTTTTAATACTTCTTTATCAGCTAGGCATTTTCCTCAAAAATCGCATATTCTCGTCATGTTCAGTCATGAACTGCATATCATTAGTTTTGATCCCCTCTTTTCCGGATAGAGCCGATCTGTGTAATCATTTATATATAGTCCTCCCTACACTTCGCGAATATTTAACCACTAACGTTATATAAAATAACACGAATAACGGAATTCAAATTTAAAACATTAAATTCCAATGATTCTATTGACAAAAAGCGGACATTTATGGGATGATTACTATCATAAAATTCGGATTTTCAAACACAAAGCAAACAAAAAGGAATATAAATGTTACTTAATGTAACATTTAACGAACACAGGAGGCGAATGATTGTGAACCGTGGGAATAAGCTGCTCGATTATGTCAAACTGCTTGATTCCTCTATTCAGGTTGGAGGGTTCACCCATTCCTTCGGCATGGATATCCATATCAAGGAGGGTACCATTCGTAATGCTGAAGATCTCGAATCATTCATGCGTTGTCAGTTGCATCCCAGCATCGTTCGTCTTGAAGGCATGGCCATCAAAGGCATCTATACCGCAGCAGATCACAAGGATACATGGCGGATAGCTCTGATCGACAAGCTCGTCCATGTTCAGCGAACTCCTGGAGATCTCAGAGAACAAGCTGCTGTTATGGGTAAACGATTGATCAGACTCGCACGCGCTCTGCACCCCTGGATTGATTTCAGCCAACTCGAACAGATCTTTGCCAAATATGATTCGGTTGGCTGTCTCTCCACTGTTCACGCCTGGATTAACCACCACCTCGACATCCCGGTCGAGGAGGCGGTCCTTGGTTACCTGCATTCAGCCATGAATGCCTGCATAACCGAAGCCTCCAAAGTCATCCCCCTGAACAACGATACAACCAAGGATCTGATGGTCCGCCTGGCCACAGATCTGGAGAATGAATGGAAGACCGTCAGCGCCTCGGCTGCGGATGGACTGGTACAACCAACCTCGATGTCCATGAAATCGTTTTTCCCCAGTTTCCACATGCTTGGAGCTGGACTTCATGCCTACAGGGCCTAATCCTCTTTTTCCCCAGACCTGCTCCCCTCTTCATTCGAACTATTCAAAAAAAACACGTCGGCAACCTCCTTGCCGACGTGTTTTTTGTCATTTTATTTGTTTATTTAACGCATTTACGCCATTTAACATCACAAAATACACTTTTTTCCGTCTTTTTTAATTGTTAGATGACGGATTAACGTATATAATATGATATACAGCTCGCATTTCTATATATTCTACATGAAGAAAGGGCGACTGAATACTACATTCGAACCAGGGGTGAACCCTTTTGAACAAGAAAAAACCAGTGACTCCCTTCGGATGGGCCATCAAACGACGGCTAACCGAACTCCAAGTGGACCAGAAGACTTTTTGTGAACAGTACGGCATCCCACCCTATCGTTTATCCAATCTCATTCACGGCACACGCAAAGCAACCCGTTTTAGACATCAGGTCGCTGATATTTTGGATATTCCAGATGAACTGAGATAAGATTTTCGCCAAAAGGAGGACCTCGTCCATGAGATATGTCACATCCGATCTGGAGAGGCTGTCGTTCCAGTCTATAAGTCACCAGCTTATTATCGTTGATCACCACTGGATTATCCACAGTTGTAACCGTGCCTGGCAACAAGGACTCGGTCAATATCCACCAAGTCCGAATACGAATGATAACCATAGACATTACCTGCGTCTATTGGAAACATGGGCATCACGAGGCAAGAAAGCGAATATGGCACTTGTAGTGCAGAATTTGAAAGAAAGAGGAACACCCTTTAATCGAAATCATACATATGACATCTGCGTTTATACGGCATATAACGAAGAGAAGTGGTTTCGCATGGAACTCACCCCTCTACACCATGCCGATCCCATTTCGGACACCGATCTCGCTTTGATTGCACATTTGGATATTACGGAACAGAAAAAGACAGAACGTCAATTGAAGAAGACCCTGTCTGAAGTGCGTACATTACGTGGACTGCTGCCTATTTGCGCCGTCTGCAAACAGATCAAGGATGAAGAAGAACATTGGAACTCCGTCGAAAGTTATCTGGAGAAGCATACCCACGCCGAATTCACCCATGATATCTGCCCGGAATGCATACGGCGATTATATCCGAAATACTCGAACATCCTGGACAAGCGCTCCTGAACCCTCTCTCTCCACTCGACACGTTAACTACAACTACACGGACAGATGATGTGCAAACTGCGACATATCCAGTTCTTGCGGTGTCCCATGCAGGGTGATGGTTCCTTTGTCCATGATATAGATATAATCTGCAGCATTGCGTACAAAATCAATACTCTGCTCCACCAGCAGAACAGAGAGATCCCCCTTGGCCTTGAGCTGCAAAATGACCTGCCGAATGTCCTCCACAATGGAAGGCTGGATGCCTTCTGTCGGCTCATCAAGCAGCAACAACCCCGGACGCGAAGCCAGCGCCCGGGCGAACGCCAACTGCTGCTGCTGTCCACCACTCAGATCTCCACCCTGCCGTCCATACATCGTAGCAAGCACGGGGAACATCGCGAGCACATCCTCCGGGAACGTCTTTACACCTGGTACACTTGTCTCCAGGCCGAGCAACAAGTTTTCTTTCACCGTAAGCTGCGGGAAAATCTCCCGCCCTTGCGGTACATAACCGATCCCTGCTTTTGCCCGCTTGGCCGTGTCCAACGTGGATAACTCCTTATTTTGCCACTGAATGCTGCCCTTGCGTATTTTGAGCAACCCCATCAATGTCTTCATCAACGTCGTTTTCCCTACACCGTTACGGCCCATCAGACACACCACCTGTCCAGGCTGTACGTCCAGGCTCACACCTCGCAGCACATTGCTTTCCCCGTAGCCAGATTCAATTCGTTGCAGCGACAGCATGGTCATCCCTCCTTTTGCCCAGATACACTTCTGCCACTTTCGGATCTGCCTGTACTTCCGCCATCGTACCTTCTTTCAGCAGTTTCCCTTCATGCATCACTGTCACCTTGGCTGCGAACTCTCGCACAAACTCCATATCATGCTCTACCACCACAACCGAGCGCTCACGTGCAATCTCTTGCAGAAGTCGCCCAGTCTTGTGTGTTTCTTCATCCGTCATGCCCGCGGCTGGTTCGTCCAGTAACAACACACGCGGCTCTTGCAGAAGCAACATGCCGATCTCCAGCCACTGCTTCTCCCCATGCGATAATGCTCCTGCACGGGCGTTAATACGGTCTTGCAGACCAATCTGGAGGGTAATATGCTCCATGGCCGCACTCATCTTCCCATATCTCCGAATACCGATGGCTTGCAAAGGGGAACGGCGAGTCTCCGCCGCCAGTGTCAGATTCTCCTGTACCGTCAGACCCGTGAAGATCGATGGCGCCTGGAATTTGCGTCCCACACCTTTGCGGACAATCTGGTGCTCCTTCAGTCGTGTTAATTCCGTACCATCCGCCATCTTCACCGAGCCGGACATGGGTTTTGTTTTGCCGCATATCACATCCAGCATCGTTGTTTTCCCTGCACCATTGGGTCCGATTAGAAAATGCAGGTCATGTTCATGCAGCTTCAGATTCATGCCTTTGACAGCAACGAACCCACCAAAGGCCACCGTAATGTCCTCAGCTACTAACACCGCTGATCCTTCAGTAGACTTTAGGCTTTTCCCGAGTGACTTGGACATGCGTACTCTCTCCTCTCCGCTTCAGCAAGCGAACGACATGACGATACACACCTACAATACCGTTTGGCATGAACAAAACTACTGTTACAAAGAGCCCACCGATGACGAACAGCCACCCTTCGGGGTAAGCCTCGCTTATGCCTGTTTTGGCTGCATTCAGCACCACTGCTCCGATGACCGCTCCAATAAGCGTACCGCGACCACCCAGTGCAACCCACAGGACCATCTCAATGGAAGGCACAATCCCCATCATCGATGGCGAGATAATACCGACCTGAAGAACAAACAGCATACCCGCGATGCCTGCAAGCGCACCGGAAAAAGCAAAAGCCAGCGTTTTATATCCCGCCGGATCATATCCGAGGAATCGCACCCGATTCTCTCCATCACGCGCCGCTTCGAGCACCTGACCGAACCGGCTGTTCACCATTCGACGACAGAGCACATACGCGATCACCAGAACAGCAAGCGTTATATAGTAGAGAGCAATCGTTGTTCCTGCGGAATGAAGTGTAAAACCAAAGATCGAATTATACCCGGTAATGCCATTCGTTCCGCCCGTCCACTCCTGTTTGCCAACAAATAATGTCACCGTAATGAGAACCAAGGCTTGTGTCAGAATAGTAAAATATACACCGGTAATCCGGTTACGGAACGTAAACCACCCCAGAGCAAAGGCAAGCAATGCCGGAAGGGCTATCCCCAAGAGCAGCGCCATCGGGAAAGAGCGAAAGGGTTCCCAGAACCACGGCAGACCGCTGAGACCACTCCATCCCATGAAATCAGGAAGCGTTGCTCCACTGGCCTGAAGCTTCAGATACATCGCCATCGCGTATCCACCCAGACCAAAGAACACCCCATGCCCAAGACTCAGCACACCCCCATATCCCCAGATCAGATCGAGACCGATGGCCAGGATCGCCAACGCCAAAAACTTGGCTAACAGACTCAGACGAAACTCCGTGGAGATCAGTGGAGCAAGACACATCATGATGAGTACAACCGCCCAGATAATCCTCATTTTCAGACTGCCAGTCTTGAGTAATGCCGACATGAACTAACCCCCTTCTTCACGTTAATCGAGACTCCGTGTGCGCATCGCAACCAAGCCACGTGGTTTCCATTGCAGGAAAGCAACGATACATACAAACACAAGCACCTTGCCGATGGAGGCCGAGGTATAGGTTTCGAACAGCGTGTTAAACATACCAATCCCCAGTGCACCACACACGGTTCCGACCAATTTCCCTACTCCACCCAGAACAACGACCATGAATGCATCCACAATATAATACGTGCCAAGTGAAGGACCAATCGGACCAATGAGCGTTAATGCACAGCCAGCAATTCCAGCAATGCCCGAACCAATGGCAAAGGTCATGCCATCCACCCGGCGGGTCGAAATTCCCAAACAGCCCGCCATGCTCCGATTCTGCATCACCGCCCTCATTCGTCTTCCGGAAGATGTTCGATAGATATAGAGATACATGCACAGCAGTACAACCGCAACCAATGCGATAATGAAAATTCGCTTGTACGGAAATACAATGCCATCCGAGATCGCCAATCCCCCATTGAGCCAGGCCGGACTGGATACCCCCACATTTGGCGCTCCGAATATCGTACGGGCCAGTTGTTGCAGCATCATTCCTACACCCCATGTCGCAAGCAGGCTATCAAGCGGCCTGCCATACAGATGCCTGATCAACACCACTTCAAGCAACCAGCCAATCAGAGCAGCCACAATGAACGCAATCGGCAAAGCTACAACAAAGTAGGCACCAAACCACGCCGCTGGAGCATAGGACATGAACAGATTTTGTGTTACATACGTTGCATATGCACCGATCATGATCAGTTCACCGTGAGCCATATTGATCACATTCATCAGCCCAAACGTTACCGCCAGACCGAGTGCAATCAACAGCAGAATCGAACTGATACTCAGACCATTGAACATCTGCAGGATAAACATATCCACGCTATCCCCTCCTCCGTAACGTGACTCTCGATATTACACATGACTTCCAATAGCACAGCGCCACACATTTCACATTACAGTAACGCTTTACCGCAATGCGGTTAGAGGATGTGTTGTCACACCCTCGTCTATGAATCGACTGCTTTGAAGCGAGTTACCTGTGCTTATTACGAGGTTTCTATGTTATTTGGTGCTGAGAGAAGCTCCCCATTCATATGTTTTCAGATAAGGGTCCGGCTTGACAGGCGCACCAGAATTCCACAATTCCTTGAACTGCCCATTCTCCTGCACCTCACCAATCCGTACGGTTTTGTAGATATGCTGATTCTCTCCATCCACGGTTACCTTACCTTCCGGGGCATCAAACTCCAGACCCTTGGCAGCTGCCTTCACCTTCTCCACGTCGGTTGATCCTGCTTTCTCCACCGCCGCCTTCCAGAGATAAACCGCCACATATCCCGCTTCAATCGGATCTGCTGTCACCCGATCAGCACCATATTTTTCTTTATACTTGGCAACAAATGTTGCATTTTCAGGTGTATCCGTTGTCTGATAATAATTCCACGAAGCCAGATGCCCCTTCAATACGTCTGCGCCGATACCACGGATCTCTTCCTCCGCTACACTCACCGACAGGGTCGTCATCTGATCCGAGGAAATCCCGGCATCCTTCAATTGTTTGAAGAAGGCCACATTGCTATCTCCGTTCAGCGTATTGTATACAATATCCGGCTTGGCAGCCTTGATTTTGCTAATGATAGTACTGTAATCGGTATGTCCCAGCGGTGTGTATTCCTCACCTACCACTTCGCCGCCCTCTGCTGCGAGTTGTGCCTTAATGACCTGATTGGCCGTTTTCGGGAATACATAATCTGAACCGAGCAGATAAAACGTCTTGCCCCTGTTCTCCAGTAACCAGGTTACGGATGGAACGATCTGCTGATTGGTTGTTGCTCCTGTATAAAAAATGTTCGGCGATGATTCCAATCCTTCATATTGCACCGGGTAAAAGAGTAGGCCTTTGTTCTGTTCGAACACCGGGAGCATAGCCTTCCGACTTGCAGAGGTCCATCCGCCAAATACAGCAGCGACCTTATCCTGTTGCAGCAGCTTCCCAGCCTTCTCCGCAAAAGTAGGCCAATCCGAAGCGCCATCCTCAACTACAGGCTCAATCTGTTTACCCAGAACTCCGCCCGCGGCGTTAATCTCTTCAATGGCAAGCATCTCGGCATCTTTAACAGATACCTCACTGATCGCCATCGTTCCGCTGAGAGAGTGAAGAATGCCAACTTTAATCGGTTCACCGGATGCAGCCGGCTCTCCTGTACCACCCGAACCTGAAGCCTCAGGTGGCGCAGTGCCCTCCACACATCCTGTCATCACAATGACCGCACCGAGCAAAATACTCCATAACTTGACCGACCTCTTCTTCAATAGCCTACACTCCCTTTTTTTAGTCTATTGACGAACATTAAGGTCATTTACACCCGAAATGTTCGTTGATCCAAATTATGGAGCGTCACACTCTTCATGTCAATATAGCTTACATAATTTTATTTCATGCCTACTCATTTCATGCATAGTGCTAATAAGCTTTGAAGCTTATTGACAAAGGGTTCACCCTGTGTGAGTATATTTAACATATAACATGATCCATGAACATATCAGACACTATAAGCGAAAGGTCGGATTGCCTTGCACTGGACTGAGCAGGAAAAGGAAAAACTCCTGATTACCGTGGCCGCTAACCTCGCCCGCGAACGAAGAGCACGCGGACTTAAGTTGAATGTCCCCGAAGCCATCGCCTTGTTGACCTCCGAACTTATGGAGCGGGCACGGGATGGAATGAGTGTTGCCGAATTAATGAGATACGGAGGCACCATCCTGACACGTGAAGACTGTATGGATGGTGTTGCCGATATGATTCCTGAAGTACAAGTAGAAGCCACATTTCCTGACGGTACGAAACTGGTTACCGTACATGAACCTATACGCTGAGAAAGGCAGGAGAAACCATGATTCCTGGTGAATACCGCTTGAAGCCAGATGACGACATCATCTGTCATCCGGATCGTCCAACCCTACGCCTGATTGTCCTCAACCGCGGCGACCGCCCCGTCCAGGTCGGCTCTCACGTTCACTTCTATGAAGTTAATGCAGCCCTGGACTTTGATCGCACGTCAGCTTTCGGACATCGCCTGCATATTCCGGCAGGCACCGCAGTCCGCTTCGAACCCGGTGAAGAGAAACCTGTCGAACTCACGACCTTTGGCGGCAAACGCCAGATACACGGGTTCAACGGATTAACGGAAGGCTCTGCGGATCAGGCCCCTGATCCACAGAAACTGGAGGCATTCCTGAAGACGTTCTCCCCTCCCATACAAGATGGAGGTGAACCTTCATGAAACGAATGAGCCGCGAACAATATGCGTCGATGTTCGGCCCCACAACCGGTGATGCCATAAGACTTGCGGATACCGAACTATGGGCAGAGATTGAACATGATTATGCCGTATACGGAGATGAGAGCAAGTTCGGAGGTGGCAAGGTTATCCGCGACGGGATGGGCCAGTCCACCTCTGCTCTGCGAAGTGACGGCACTCCTGATACTGTTATCACCAACGCCATCATTATCGATCATTGGGGCATTGTAAAAGCTGATATCGGCATTCGGGATGGTCACATCTGCGCCATTGGCAAATCCGGCAACCCGGATACAATGGATGGTGTTCATCCCGCACTGGTCATCGGTGCTTCCACCGAAATCATCGCTGGTGAAGGCATGATTGTAACCGCTGGCGGCATTGATACCCATATTCATTTCATCTGCCCACAGCAGATTCAGACCGCATTATCCTCCGGGGTAACGACCATGATCGGCGGGGGAACAGGACCTGCAACAGGAACCAAAGCCACCACCTGCACACCAGGAGCCTGGCACATCCACCGGATGTTAGAATCGGCAGAGGCTTTTCCCATGAACATCGGTTACCTTGGCAAAGGCAACAGTTCCAGCACCGCACCTTTAATCGAACAGATTGAAGCGGGTGTAATCGGCCTGAAGTTGCATGAGGATTGGGGCACTACCCCGAGCGCTATCGATGCCTGCCTGACTGCTGCCGGGGAACATGATGTTCAAGTGGCTATCCATACCGATACCCTGAACGAAACCGGATTTCTCGAAAACACACTGGCTGCGATCAACGGCCGGACGATCCACACGTACCACACGGAAGGCGCTGGTGGCGGACACGCACCGGATATTATCCGGGCTGCTGGGGAGTCCTACGTTATCCCCTCATCAACCAACCCAACACGACCGTACACACGCAACACTGTAGAAGAGCATCTCGATATGTTGATGGTGTGTCACCATCTGGACCCTTCCATCCCGGAAGATGTCGCTTTTGCCGATTCGCGGATTCGTCCCGAAACCATAGCAGCCGAAGACATTTTGCATGATCTCGGCGTGTTCAGCATTATCAGTTCCGATTCACAGGCCATGGGCCGAGTGGGCGAAGTCATTATCCGCACATGGCAGACAGCCGACAAAATGAAAAAACAGCGGGGCAAACTTGAACTCAACCCGGATTCCCCCTCCGATAACGATCGGATCAAGCGATATGTGGCCAAATACACCATCAATCCAGCTATCGCTCACGGAATCGGACACCTTGTCGGTTCAGTGGAAGTTGGAAAGCTGGCCGATCTAATCGTATGGAAACCAGCTTACTTCGGAGTTAAACCCGAGATTGTCATCAAGGGTGGCATGATTACATTTGCCCAGATGGGCGATCCCAATGCGTCCATCCCGACACCTCAGCCCGTATTTGGCAGACCCATGTTCGGAGCTTATGGTAGCGCCATTGCCAGCGGATCGATCACCTTTGTCTCCCAAGCCGCAGCAGATGCGGGGATCAAAGAGTCATTGGGCCTGAAGAAACGGGTAGAACCTGTTAAAGGCTGTCGCTCGGTCAGCAAAAAAGACATGATTCATAACGACGTGACCCCTGTCATTGAAGTCGATCCCGAAACCTATGAGGTACGTGCCGACGGCGAGCTTCTCACCTGCGAACCTGCAGACGAGTTGCCTATGGCACAGCGGTACTTTATGTTTTGACATTTAATATAAAAAGCGAAATATAAGTTGGACCATTCCGGTTACACATGGTCACTCCGCTGGCAGAACAACCTTCCGATCGCTGTTATCCCCAGATTTCTTTGATCCCCTTTTGAAAGGGAGAAATCTTGTGATAAAGGCGAGCGCTGCGCTTCTCCAGGCTTTTTCTGCCCTCTCCGTTTTCGTGTAAACCGCTTGCTCATCTGATATTTCTAAATATTTTATATTAGATTTCGATTGTGAATTAAACACCAAGAGGAGGACACGTATCGTGATGAACAGTGGCACGAAGCTACTCCGTTACGTTCAGCTGCTGGATTCGGCCCTGCCCATCGGTGGTTTCTCCCATTCCTTCGGTCTGGAAGCTTACACCCATGATGGCACCGTGCAAAATACCGCGCAGCTTGAACAGTTTATTCGCAGCCAGCTTCACTCCAGTCTTGTACGACTAGATGGCCTTGCCATCAAAGGCGTCTATCAGGCGATAAAACAGCAAGATGCCGCTCTACTTGCCCTGTATGACAAACGTGTCCACGCCCAGCGCTCCCCTCGGGAACTCAGGGAAAGCGGCCACAAAATGGGAAAGCGACTGCTCAAGCTGGCCCGTTCACTCTATCCATGGATGGACTTTACCCTAATTGATGAGGCCATACGGGAATACGGCGCGTATTGTGGCATCACGACCATTCACGGTTATATCAACTATCAATTGGAGATTGGATTGGATGAAGCCGTTACCGGGCATCTGTATACCTCAGTTAACGCTTATGTGAACAGCGCACTTCGCCTGCTGCCCATCGGACAAACCGAGGCGCAGATGCTGATTCAGAAACTGCTTCATGATATCGAAGCGGAATGGGTGCTCATTCGGGAAAATGACCCGGAAGATATGCACAGCTTTGGAATCGCCCAGGAAATCTACGCCATGCGGCACGAGAGCTTGCCTGCGCGATTGTTTATGTCTTAACTACAACTTTAATAGAACCAAGGAGGAATTGTTATGTGTGGAGGAGCTAATCATACCCATCATCCGGAGTGGGAACGCAAAGCATTTGATCGGAGTCGTCCGATGCGAATTGGAATCGGCGGACCGGTAGGTTCAGGTAAAACAGCCCTTGTGGAGAAGCTGTCCAAGGCACTGCGTACACGTTATAGCCTTGCTGTCATCACGAATGACATTTATACCAAGGAAGATGCCGAGATTTTACTGCGTCAGAACGCCCTGGCACCAGAGCGTATTATCGGCGTAGAGACAGGCGGATGCCCGCACACGGCTATTCGCGAGGATGCCTCCATGAATTTCGAAGCGGTTGACGAGTTAATTGAACGTTTCCCGGATCTGCAACTAATCTTCATCGAGAGCGGCGGCGACAATCTCTCCGCTGCATTCAGTCCGGAACTCGCTGATGTGTTCATCTACATTATTGACGTTGCCCAAGGAGAGAAACTCCCTCGCAAAGGCGGTCCCGGCATCACGCGTTCAGACCTGCTATTAATCAACAAAACCGACCTTGCCCCTTACGTTGGTGCAAACCTGGATGTTATGAAAAATGATACCGAGCGGGTACGTGAAGGCCGCCCTTATGTCATGTCTAATCTAATGAGCGGTGAAGGTGTGTCCGAGATTGTCCACTGGCTCGAACATCAATATATGGATGACGATGCTTCCGCTGCACATCTGCATTCCCACAGCCATGAGCATGGCACTCACTCGCATTAATTCATCTTATGTCCCCACGGGGACAGAGGTGAATCGGAACGAAAGTGCAGGTGAGCCCGTCACGCGCCGCAGCGAGCTTCGGGCCACCTTTGCCTTTCAAGGCGACCGAACTGTCATGACTGATCGTTATTACAGCGCACCTCTCCGGTTTAGCCGATCCTTTCGACCTCCCGGCGGTGGAACCGAATTATGTGTGTACACTTCAGACGTCTCTCCCGGAGTCCTGAACGGGGATCACTATCATTCGGAGTGGGAATTAGGCGAAAGAACCCATGTGATGCTGAGCAGTACTTCAGCAACCAGGCTTCATCCTACACCTTCCATTCCCTCGTCCGTTAATCATCACTTTCGGTTGGGAAAAGGAGCCACACTGGAATATTTCCCTGAATGCGTTATTCCCTTCAAGGGAAGTTCTTCTTCACTCGCTGTAACCTTTAAGCTGGAAGAACAGGCGATCCTCGCTTACGCAGACATCTGGTCTGCCGGACGGATTCATCGGGGAGAAGCTTTCCAGTTCGAGCGTTACCGTAGCTTGACGGAGATATGGCAAGGTGAGCAACTGGCTGTCTGGGATCGATTCGGACTCGAACCGGAAACCGATGACCCTAAACACTCAGCGTCCCTCCTTCACTATACCCACACGGCTGCGTTGTGGATGATTGCCCCAGGACTGGGCACTACGGAGTTGGAACAAGTCAGGTCTGCGCTGCCACCAGATGGACGAATGCTCGCAGGTGCGAGTTTGCTGGCAACCGGAGGCATCGGCGTCCGACTACTTGGCATGGCAGCTTGGGAGCTTCAGGAGCAATGTCTTCAGATCTGGAACACACTCCGTCCCCATCTGCTGGGCAAAGAAACCCTCGTCTTTCGTAAATAAGGGCGTGAAGCATACATGGTTAACACAAAAACCTCTGAACGTTCTCCGAGTGTGTTCGGATTAGTCCAGAGGTTTTTGTTCATTCAGTCTATGGATGCTGCTCATATCACTTACACTTCGTTTTCCTCAGAATTGTTCTCTGATTCATCCTCAGACTTATAGCGATAGTCGCCTGTATCCTTGCTTTCCTTGGATTTACGGTAACGGGTGAACTCAATATATTCGCTGATAAAAGACTGTTCCACAGTCGATAACTCACTTTCCTGGCAATTCAATTGCCGCAAAACGTCAAAAAAATAATCCTCCCGTTTTTCCCGAACCATCGCTTCCTTCGATGGACGCCCAATCATGAGCCAGTCGAGGCTCACATCAAAAAACGAAGCAATCTCAATTAATTTATTCGTACTCGGAATAGACTTGCCACGTTTCCAGTCACCCAGATTGCCTGTGCTAATCTTCAGCTGTTGGCAGAAAGCCTTCTTGGTCATTCCTCGTTCGGCAATCAGGTGTTCAATTCGCTCATAGATCGACTGCATACAAGAACCGCCTTCCAACCGTAATAATCAACTCATCTGCTTGAATTATACCACATTATTCCTGAATGCTCAGCCTTTAAATACCTGAAATATGATGAAGCATATCGTATAACACAAAGATAGACTCCCATAAATGATCATGGAAGTCTATCTTAATAACGTTGTTGCTGTGATGCGGTCGAGAGGACTCGAACCTCCACGGGTATACACCCACTACCCCCTCAAGATAGCGTGTCTGCCATTCCACCACGACCGCATATTCAATTGTAAAAATGGTGAGCCATGAAGGGCTCGAACCTTCGACACCCTGATTAAAAGTCAGGTGCTCTACCAACTGAGCTAATGGCTCTTGCTGTAAACTTCACCGGATGTGCCACGCTTCATTCTTGTCTCTAAAAGCATTGATTTTGAGGATTTCTCATCGAAAATATAGATCTCATGAGGTGGTGAAGATATGACCCGTAGGGGATTCGAACCCCTGTTACCTCCGTGAAAGGGAGGTGTCTTAACCCCTTGACCAACGGGCCTTAATAACAAGTTGTCTTTCTTGGCGACAAGAACGAGTATACCACAGGATATTTTAAACTTGCAACACTTTTTTTTGAAATTTATTTTTCAATCCTTTTTTGTCCATTGCATACTGTTCTTCAAAGATCCGTTATTCGTCACCTTCCCATTCATGCCAATGTCATCCCTGTACAAGAACAGTGTAACCCTCGCATTAAAACACTTATAAAAACTTACGTTCACTTATAATATTGCAAAGTACATTAAGAATACTTATAATTGAAGTATCAGTTTAAGTACGGTCATCCATATACCCGGAGGTGACATGTTTGTTCCAAGAAGAACGAATGCAGCTCATTGTTGAACATCTACGCAAACACAATCGCATCTCAGCCGATGATATTGTCGCCTTGTTTGATGTATCACGGGATACTGCACGCAGGGATCTGATCAAGCTTGAGGAACAAGATGCCATTATTCGAACACGTGGCGGTGCGATTCTCCCCCCTCCTCCGCAAGAATTCAGATCCTACAAAGACCGTTTACTCGATGTATCTGAGGAAAAGAGGGCCATCGGCAAACTCGCTGCGGCCATTGTCAGGCAAGGCGAGATCATTATTCTGGACTCTTCCACGACTGTGCAGGCCTGTGCCGAGAACTTGAACGGCAAATCCTGTACCGTCATTACGAATTCGATTCATTCCGCTGATCTTCTCTCCAATCACACTGCTGTCCAGATTCGTTTGCTCGGAGGCAAAGTAGATAAGGAACAACGTTATGTCTACGGTACCTCTGTGATCGAGACCCTCTCCCACTATTATGTAGATAAAGCCTTTATCGGAATTGGTGGTATCACCATGGATGGCTTCAGTGCTTCCGAAGAGGAAGGGAAAATTAAACACCAAATGATGAAAGCTGCCAAGAAAGTTGTTGTTCTTGCAGATCAATCCAAGTTTGATAAACGTTCTGGTTATCGTTTTGCTGACTGGTCATTGGTGGATGTATTGATTACGGATCAATGGCCAACCAAAGAATGGCTTGTTTTCCTAGCCAAACAACAGGTTGAGATTCTCATTCCTGAACCTACAGATGATAAGGAGTTGTAAATATATGAAATTATTTGCTACAGATTTAGATGGAACTTTATTGAACAGAGATAGCCAGATTAGCCCGGAGAATGCAGCAGCTATCCAAAAGGCCCAACAATCAGGTATGAAAGTGACGATTGCTACAGGACGTGTCTATTCCGATGTTGTGACCATCAGCCGCGAAGGCGGAATCAAAACCCCAATTATCGGCTCCAACGGAGCGACGATTCATGATGCAGACGGTGAACGTTTATTCCATCTTCCGCTTGAGCGTGACACAGCCGCTTCCGTCATGCAGTGGCTGGAAGATCATGATGTCTATTATGAGGCTTCAACGCAGCAAGGCATCTATGCCCCACGTAGCAGTCATGAGACCTTGCTCGCCGAGATGGAACGTGTTCTTGGTTCGAACCCTGGTGAGGACATTGCGCGCATGATTCGGGCCATCAAGAAACACTATGACAAAAAAGACTACCACCGTGTAAACAGCCACCTCGAAATTCCGGCAGAAGCCTGCATCTACAATGTTATGGCCTTCTCCATGAATCCGGACAAAGTAAAGACAGGACGAGAATACTTCGCTTCCCGATCCGATGTCGCCATGGTTGTATCCTTCGAGCACAACTTCGAAATGCAGCACCCGGACGTATCCAAAGGTAATGCCCTCACCAAACTGGCGGCTCACCTGAACATCTCCATGGAAGATACAGCAGCGATTGGCGATAACTTCAACGATGTCTCCATGTTAAAAATGGCAGGACTCGGCATCGCCATGGGTAATGGCGAACCCGAAATCCAGGCACTTGCCAAAGCCATAACGCTGACCAATGTGGAGCACGGTGTTGCCCATGCCATCGAGTGCCTGCTTGAAGGCAAACCGGTGTCCCGTCCGGAGACGATTGTCGGAGAAGGTCAGTAATCGAACCCATACTGAATTAAGCACTGAACCTGCATGGTCGCCTGTTGATCCATGCAGGTTCTCTTCATTTTAACTCAGCAGATCGAACATGAGGCACGTCCTGTAACAAAATAATCAGTTGCTCGCCCCGGTATGAACCCGGCAGTTGCAACGTGAACTCAAGCACGGTCTCTTCCACGGAGTCTGTGCTTGTTTGCTGTTCTGTCTTAAATCCGATGACCGAGATCTTCTCCTGTCCCAGCAGTGCCAAAACAGTCTTCAGGGCATCTCCCTCCTTTTGCAGGTGGATGGTTAACGTCTCTGTTCGGGCGGATACCAGCCAGCGTGTGGGTCTATGCAGTAACATCTGTGCCACTACAATAAGCAGTGTCACGCCTGCACCTGTCCAATACAAACCTGAACCCACAGCAAGTCCCATACCTGCCGTAGCCCATATGCCAGCCGCTGTGGTCAAACCTCTGACCGTGTGCCGCTGTGTGAAGATCATGCCAGCTCCAATGAAACCCACACCGCTCACGACTTGTGCAGCAATCCTTGATGGATCAAGAGACAGATTGTCCCAGCCAGCCTGATCCTGGAATCCGTATTTGGACACAATCATCATCAGGGCAGCACCGACAGCAACCACAAAATGAGTACGGATTCCCGCCTCTTTCATTCGATTCTTTCGCTCATACCCAATTAGCACACCACATATTCCAGCTATGAGTACACGCATCAAATATTCCACTTCCATGCACATCACCTCTTTCATTATGTATATGCTTACATGTGTCTTTCTTTACTATTACCCAATCTTTCCCTGACTACATAAGTTGAACTTCTACTCAGGTCAATTCTCTGCCCGAAAATTGCTCCCTTGTCTCTCTCCCAATCCGTAATAATGTCTGAAATTATATATCAGAGGATGCCATTCTTCCGGGTTAATCTTGTTCGGTCCAGATATTAGTCTTGTGTGCGCGTGCACCTTCAACGCTTTCACTTCGACAATCGCCATGAACGGTGTATGTTCGGGAATACGTATGTGTTGTACAGCCGCTTCAATCTGGAGCGGACATTCAGCTATTTTATCTGGAGCCACCTGAACCGAGCATTCAGATGTCAGTCCAGCTACAGTGAATTTATCATGACAATATTCATAGCCCATCTGCCTTTTCTCCTCAGGAACCGGGGTTACTCCTGTATAACGCCCCAAAGCTTCAACCTGTTTCCACATAGATGAATCCGGCAAATTAATCACACACTCCGGATGTCGACTCAGATTTTCATAGGCTTTGCCCTGTGTACCTATACCCAGCACCAGACAGTCCCCCAGCGCCCAAGATGAGGACAGTGGAGACAGATTGGTTGACCCATCCTCATTTAATGTACTTAGCAGCACTACAGGCGTACCATAATATAAAACACTCGGGTTAATCGTTTCATGTTGAATCACTTCTGGACTCTCGGACAACTGCTCCTTATCAAAGTCCTGTTTCGTTATCTTTTTCATCCTGTACCTCTCCTGTTCCAATTCCAATGATTTATAAGCTGAATCTGACCCGTATGGGACCCTACAACTGGATTGTAATACAGTAATAGTTCAGATATGATCGAAGTATGAATGTATATCCGAATATTACCGTTATTGCGTCGTTAATCGCTGATCCAAGCCGCTCTATTTTTCTGTCATCCTTGCTGGATGGGCGGGCGTTGCCCGCAGGAGAGCTTGCTCATATGGCAGGCGTCACGCCCCAGACGGCAAGCAGCCATCTCGCCAAACTCGTAGAGGGAGGATTACTCGAAGTTGAACAGCAAGGCCGCCACCGATACTACCGTCTTGCAAGTAAAGAAATTGCTAATCTGATTGAAACGATGGCCAGTATTGCCCCGCCTGTACAGATTCGTTCTCTCAAACAATCGGATCAGCTTCAACAGCTGAGTTATGCACGGACCTGTTATGGTCATCTGGCCGGGAAATTGGGAATCTCGCTCTGTGAAGCCTTAGTACAGAAGGGTTATCTTGCAGAGCCCGAAGAGGCACATAGCAAGGATTATCATGTTACGGAGAAAGGAGCGCAATGGTTCACTACGTTTGGAATTAAACTTCAGATGAAGCCGGGATCACGCCGGGCCATCGCTCGTAAATGTCTGGATTGGAGCGAACGCCGCCATCATCTCTCAGGTATGCTTGGGGAACAACTCAGACATCGATTATCGGAACTGGACTGGATTCGTCAAAAAACAGGAAGTCGCTCTGTCGAAGTAACGGAAGCAGGCAAGAAAGGTTTATACGAGGTGTTGGGCATTTCACTTTAGGCAGAAGTATATACGACTTATAACCAAAGATGAGTAAACGCAAAAAAAATCCCCTTCACAGTGACCGTTAACCAGTCAAATGTGAAGGGGATTTTTTGTATTCAGAACGGAGAGAGAGGGGTACTCTCACTTCGTTCGAGACTGCGAAGTATTGCTAACGAAGCTTATGCTCCGACGAACCTTTAGGGTTCTCATCCCTTTGCAGAGAAGTTTAATCAGAACGGAGAGAGAGGGATTCGAACCCTCGCACCGCTTACGCAGTCTAACCCCTTAGCAGAGGGTCCCCTTATAGCCACTTGGGTATCTCTCCAAGAAATGGCTCCCCGAACAGGGCTCGAACCTGTGACAACTCGATTAACAGTCGAGTGCTCTACCAACTGAGCTATCAGGGAAAATTAACTTGAATAAGATTAATTTATCATGATTAATAATCCAAGTCAACATCCCTTCCATCACTTTCTTACGCATAGCGAACAATGCACACATCAGATATTCTGAAGACTCAGTTTTCCTGCGCAACGGCCACAACGGTAACGCTTCGGATCTATTTTCCGCTTGCGCAAATATTCCGTACCACAGCTCTTGCACACCAGCTTATAACGATATGGCAGCGGCTTTCTGCCTTTGCCGTCAGGAAGCGATTGGCAGAACCGTGAGCCGCCCACCTTCTGCAATAAAGCCTTGAATTCCGGGTCACGATGCTGATAGCCTCGCCCACGAATATGCAGATGATAGTGACACAGCTCATGCTTGATGATTTTCTCAACCTCATCTCGCCCGTAGGCTTCGAGTTGATGCGGATTGATCTCAATCCGGTGACTTTTGAGCATATAACGTCCACCTGTAGTGGTCAGACGACCGTTAAACAACGCTTTATGGGTGAACGGCACTCCGAAATGATCCAGTGATACCTGTTCAATCCATTGTTGCAATTCCTCATTTTCCATCGGTATCCTCTCCTTGCACCCCCTCGGAGCATTTGTTTTTCCGGCATAATACTTGAATTTTAACCGTTTCGTAGGCTACACTGTCAAGTAGAATGTATGAGGGGAGATTATTACTCGTTATGCCTACAATGCGCTATGTCATCCTGCAGCAGGAACAACAATTGCAGTTCGTGGAAATGCCGGCAGATTACGCCTATCAACTCAGTGCGCTCAACCTGCGCCTGCACAAGGAAATTGATAAACTCACTGCAGCAGATGTCCCTGTCCTGCCTTGGGCGATCGCCGAATGTGACAGCCTCGATCTCCTGAACGAAAATCTTACCATTATCGGCGGCCTTGATTATATCAATGCGCTTGAAGAATCTTTTGCAGTACTACGCGAAAGCCATTATCCTTTGATTTCTCTGCTTACCGAAATCCGGGCTCTCCAGGCCCAATTGGAACAATGGTATGAAGAAGAGATGGAAGCTCTCTAATTCACCGCAGGTATCATTTTATAATGATGAGAACGAAAAGCACATTTCCCTGAATTGGGATTTGTGCTTTTTTTGAGTGAACAAGATTGATTTGCCGGAGGCTTCCACTTATCCCGCACAGTCCAGGCTATTGCCACATATGCTAACGTACAGATGAATTATGCAAGAGGAGGAGATACCCTTGCCTCAATGGCTTTGCAATCAACTGATGCGTGCATTTCACAAAAAGGACAGCCGGCAAATCAAGTTGCTGAACGAATGCTGGTTCTTTTATCGTAACAAACCCGCAAATGGCACACCACGCAGCGCGGAGAACGAACTTTAAGAGGGTGTTCAAAAAAGTCCGCATGGGATTACGAAGGATGGCCTTTTAAACACGCACTTTAAGAAAAAGCCCATGATCATAGCCCACCGTACTTACTAGAGGAATTAGAACGGATAACGGACCATTACTGTCGACAACAAACAGCCTTCCTGGTTAGGGAAGGCTGTTCTCCAATCCTATTACTTAAGAAGACTGTTGCGCAGAAGCAGGCTTCTTCATCGTCAGGCCGACACGGCCTTTTTTGGTATCCACATTCATAACCCAGACCGTTACATTATCCCCTACAGATACAACATCCATCGGATGTTTAACATATCCGTTGCTGAGCTGTGAGATATGGACAAGCCCATCACTCTTAATCCCAATATCAACAAAGGCACCAAAATCAATTACGTTCCGAACCGTACCTTGCAACTCCATGCCTTCTACCAGATCCTCAATTTTCAATACATCTGTACGGAAGATTGGCAACGGCATTTCTTCACGCGGGTCACGACCCGGACGCTGCAAGCTGTCCAGAATGTCACGCAATGTAGGCACACCTACGTCCAGTTTCACAGCCAATTGCTCTGGCTGTTGCTCCGACAGTAACACCGACAGCTCCTTGCTGCCCAGCTTGTCCAGTGCAACCTGAAGCTCCTTGAATAGCTGATCCACAACCTTGTATGACTCTGGGTGAATCGGTGTACGATCCAATGGATTCTCACCCTCACCAATACGCATAAATCCTACGCACTGCTCATAGGTTTTGGCACCCAGGCGTGGCACCTTCTGAAGCTGACGGCGGTTCGTAAACCGGCCATTCTCTTCACGGTACTTCACGATGTTTTTGGCAATCGTAGCGTTAACTCCGGCAACGTAGGACAGCAATGAAGGCGAAGCTGTATTCACGTCCACACCCACATGGTTAACTGCGGATTCCACGACAGCCTTCAGACTTTCTTCCAGGATCTTCTGGGATACGTCATGCTGATATTGACCCACGCCAATGGCTTTTGGATCAATCTTAACCAACTCAGCCAGCGGATCTTGCACCCGGCGAGCAATGGAAGCTGCACTGCGCTCCGCAACATCCAGATCCGGGAACTCTTCCTGGGCCAACTTGGATGCAGAATATACACTCGCACCTGCTTCGTTAACAATCAGATACACAAGACTTTCATCACCGTTCTCCTGAATGATCTCGGCAACAAACTGCTCCGTTTCACGCGATCCGGTACCATTACCAATGACGATCAGTCCGATATCATATTGCTTGATCATCCGATGGAATACCTCAGCAGCTTCACGTTTCTTGTTGTGTGGTGGCGTCGGGTAGGTGACAGCTACTTCCAGCAGCTTGCCTGTATCGTCCACTACAGCCAGTTTACAACCGGTACGATAGGCCGGATCGACACCCAGCACACGTTTGCCATGAATCGGCGGTTGAAGCAACAGATTACGCAGGTTAGCCGAGAATACCGAAATGGCCTGATTTTCACCTTTTTCCGTAAGTTCTCCACGAACTTCACGCTCGATGGAAGGCGCAATAAGCCGCTTGTAGGCATCTTCAATTACAGCACGCAGGACGTCCTGTACAGCAGAAGCACCACGAATGATCTGTCCTTCCATGTGGCGATGGGCTGGCTCTGCCTGTACTTCGAGACCGACTTTCAGAATATTCTCCCGTTCACCACGATTAATCGCGAGAATACGGTGTGGAGGCATTTTCTTGGCTAATTCGCGGTAATCATAATAATTCTCGTATACGGACTCCTCTTGAGCATCCTTCGCTTCCGAAGTCAGCATGCCATGATCCAAGGTGTACCGACGAATCCAGGCACGAATGGCAGCATCGTCTGCGATGTTCTCCGCGAGAATGTCTTTGGCTCCCTGAAGCGCCGACTCCGCATCTTCTACGCCCAGTTCAGCATTGATATAACGCGCAGCTTCCTGGAGTGCATCTCCTTGTTTCGGTTGACCCCAGATCCAACCAGCAAGGGGTTCAAGACCTTTTTCCTTGGCTACGCTGGCACGCGTTTTCCGCTTCTGACGGTAAGGACGATACAAGTCTTCCACTTCCTGCAGCTTCACAGCCTGGGTAATGGATTTCTGCAGTTCTCCGGTCAGCTTGCCCTGTTCCTCTATAATACGGATGACTTCCAATTTGCGATCCTCGAGGTTGCGCAGATACACAATGCGTTCTTCAATCGATCGCAGCTGGTTCTCATCCAGCTCTCCAGTCATTTCTTTACGGTAGCGGGCGATAAATGGAATCGTATTGCCTTCGTCCAGAAGCTCCGACGTCGTGCGGACCTGCTTCAAGGACAGTGACAGTTCCTTGGCTACCTGTTTGATGATTCGTTCATGGCGTTCTGCCTTTATTGTTTCTTCATTGGGTTCCAGAACCGTTTCCTGTTCAGACAAAATAAATCCCTCTTTCCTTCCTGAATCATTCGTTACAATCATTTCAGGGCAGCTCTGCTGCTGTAATTACAGTATGGTTGAATCATCAGATTCATCCACTCTACCTTATATTATCACAAAATCACGTCCAGATTTCCATCAATCCGCAAGCATACAAGTTCTGACAGAATGATGTCATTCTCCAGCCTTCCCCATTACGTCAAAAAAAGACCGAAAAACGTCAACACGACGCTCCTCGGTCCTCCCTTTTTTAAAACTTTATATACAATAGCAATCTAATAAGTGAAACTGCTCATTTACACGATGACGGAGAGGACAGAAAAAACCTGAAAAAGCGAAGCGTTCGCCTTTATCTCCGGATTTTCCCTTTGAGAGAAGGGAATCGAAAAATCTGGGGATAACAGCGATTGGAAGGTTGTTCTGTCATCGTAGCATCAATGTAAATAAAATGTAGTTCACTTATCTAGACGCGCTCGAACCGGAACATCTCGCTCAGATAGTCTCCTGATGCACTGCCTACCGAAATACCGCCATACATCAAAGCATCGCCGGTAAAGGTCTCCGATCCGCCTTTCAGACGGTAATCCGCATCCGGGTCCAATCCTTTCAGCTTCAGGCGCTGAAGTGGCGCATTAGGCTCAGAGAGCACACGGAAGTAGAATACAACGGCTTCGCTTCCATCCGGTGCAATAAACATCCACGCTGTCTCATTGCCTTCAAACGGACTGAGCAAACGGCGGAATGTTCCATATTGAACCGTTCCACGGATCTCTTTGTACAGCTCAACCTGCGCTTTCACGATGTCGTTCTCTTCCTCCGTGAATTTCGTCAGATCAAGCTCATACCCGAAGTTGCCCGACATCGCAACATGTCCCCGAATCTCAAGAGAAGTGATCCGGTTCACCTGATGATTCGGTACCGCTGAGATATGTGATCCCATCGAACTTACCGGGTACACCAGGCTGGTACCGTATTGAATCCGCAACCGGGAGATCGCATCGGTGTTGTCACTTGTCCACGTCTGTGGCATGTAATACAGCATACCTGGATCAAAGCGGCCACCACCACCTGAACAGCTCTCGAACAGAATGTTAGGGAATGCCGAAGTGATTCGTTCCATAACGTCATACAACCCCAGCATGTAACGATGCGCGGTCTCACGCTGTCTGTCTGCCGGAAGCAACGCAGAACCCACTTCCGTCATATTCCGGTTCATGTCCCATTTCACATAAGTAATTGGTGCAGAACCAAGTACGTCTGTTAACATGCGCACAATCTCATCACGTACATCCTGACGAGAGAAGTCGAGTACCAGTTGTTGACGTCCTTCTGTCCGGCGACGATCAGGCACATGCAGACACCAGTCCGGATGTGCACGATATAACTCACTGTCTGGTGAGATCATCTCAGGCTCAAACCACAATCCGAACTGCATGTCCAGACCTGTTACGCGGTTAGCCAGATCATCCAGTCCCTGTGGCAATTTGTTTTTATCTACAATCCAGTCACCCAGCGAGGAGTTGTCACTGTCCCGGTGTCCAAACCAGCCATCATCCAAGACAAACAGTTCAATACCCAGCTTCTGTCCAGCGCGAGCGATCTGTTCAATCTTGTCTGCATCAAAACCAAAGTAAGTCGCTTCCCAGTTATTGACCAACACCGGACGCTCTGCATTGCGGAATTTGCCGCGTGCAAGACGCTCCCGATACAATTCGTGGTAGGACTGTGACATACCGTCCAAACCTGCAGCCGAGTACACCATAACTGTCTCAGGTGTCTGGAACACTTCCTGTGGCTCCAGCTTCCAGCTGAACTCGAACGGGTTGATCCCGAGCGATACACGGGTGGTGTGGAACTGATCCACTTCAGCCTGTGCGGTGAAGCTGCCACTATAGACGAGACTGAATCCGTAGACTTCACCCTGATCTTCATCCGTGCCTGGTGTCATTAGCGCAATAAATGGATTCTGCTGGTGACTGCTTGAACCGCGACGACTCTCAATCCCTTGCAGGCCTGACGCAAGCGGTCTGCGAACGATATCACGTTCTCGTGTCCAAGCCCCTGACAATTGCAACAATTCATAATCCGCATGCGGGAAATCAACAGAAGAACTGAGCGCACGCACCACATTTACTGAGGTAGCGCTCTCATTAACGATACGCATGGAGCGTGTAATCGCATTAAATGCCGTAAAGGCTGTATAGGAAAGCTCGATTTTGATGCCTGCAACGCGGTCTTCCAGCTCAATAACCAGCGTCTCTGCTTCGTCATCGGATTCAACATACGTTGCTGGCAGTCCGGTAAGCGCTGCCTTTCCTTTGACCAATCGATGACCTGAATACGTAAACTCCGAAACCGTTGAGCCATTCTCAAGTTCCAATTGGATTGCAGGATTACGGAAATCACTCGTGCCATACACTGGCAATTCCACTGGCAACGTATCGAATGAGATCGTACGATCCTCTGGTACCGGGTTAGGGCTAAAGGAGGCTCGTTCTGTCCGTACATGCAACCAGCTCAAATCGGTGTCGCGTAATTTTTTGCCATAATACAAATGCACCAAATATCCTGAAGGCAGTACCTGAAATACGTAACTGGCCTCACGGGTCTGTAAATGAAATTGAAGTTTCTCCTGATTGATGTAAATGCTCATATGTCTCCTCCACCTCTATATATAGGTCTTTCAGGTAAACGGTTTCTCAGGTTTCATTATAGCGAAAAGATCGCCAATGTTCTACGCTTTCATCAAGCTTTAATCAAAAGAGCGCATAACAGCCCGAAGGATGTCATACGCTCTCTTGGTTACAGTCTGAAATTAGTGTGTTCCCTTACAGGAACATCCATTGCCAACGGACGGCAAGGCAACGTACAAGACCCTGGTTGCTGCCTTAAAAATCGATTAAACCAAGGCTGATCTGTAAGGCTTCGTTGACCAATTTCATGGTCTCCTCGTCCAGATGGGTAATCTTGTCAGTCAGCCTCTGTTTATCAATCGTCCGTATTTGTTCGAGCAAAATAACCGAGTCCCGGTCAAAGCCGTGTGCCGCCGCATCAATTTCCACATGCGTTGGCAGCTTTGCCTTCTGGATCTGGGCGGTGATCGCCGCCACAATACAAGTTGGACTGAACCGGTTGCCGATATCATTCTGGATCACCAGAACCGGCCTGACTCCACCTTGCTCGGAACCGACAACGGGAGAAAGATCCGCAAAAAAAACGTCACCACGTTTTACGATCAATGTCTACACCCCGCTAACTAAGCGGTCCAGAGTGCTGTCCGCATCTTCCTCCGCATGAAAGGCTTCGGATGCCATGGTCAGATTAATTTTTGCCATCTCCATGTACCCTCGCTGCATCGTTTCACGGATGTAACGTTTCTTACGCTCCGTTAAATACAGCTTCATAGCCTGCCTAATCAATTCGCTGCGGTTGGAATTCTCCAGCGCTACGATGCCATCCACTTCCTGCAAAAGATAATCAGGTAAACTGATCATGATCCGCTTGGTGTTCTGCAAGTTGGCCACCTTTCTTCCACCCCCACAAACCTTTCGCCATTGTGAACCAGTATTACGTTTTTCCAGAACTTTTATACAAAGGAATATATATGCCCCGAGTATATCAAGTATGCTGTACTCCATTATAAACACGGGGAACAATATTCGTACAGACCAAACATCTCAATTCAGGAATTAAATCCTACCGTCATACATAATTCGAGATGCTCCGACAGTTTTCCTTCTGTTCTGAAAAAAAGTTTATTGGTAATGACGTCCAGTTTACCTGTCAGGATGTCAAAAGTGGATTGATTCTGGCGACTACTGCTCCCCCGCGGGTATATACCCGTGGAATGCGGTGCGCCATCATGCAGATCACCTCATAAGCAATCGTACCGAGCTGGGATGCCACCTCGTCTGCGGTTATTACGCCACCAGACTGATGACCGATGAGGACAACCTCTTCGCCGACTTGAATTTCTTCCGCCTCTTCCGCGAAAGATTGTAACGACACCATACACTGATCCATGCAGATCGTACCGACGACAGGAACGCGGCGGCCGCGTACAAGCACTTGTGCTTTACCTGTCAGCATTCTGGAGAATCCGTCTGCATATCCGATCGGCAGGGTCGCTATTCGTTCGTACCCTTGCGTAAAATAACGGGTTCCGTAACTGATCCCCCAATGGGGTGGCAGTGTTTTGACCAGAACCGCTTTTGTCTTCAACGTCAATACCGGGGATAGCTTCACCACCTGATGATTCACCTCAGCCGAAGGATACAATCCGTACAGGCTAATTCCCACACGTACCATATCATAGGACAATTCCGGTGTATCAATGGCAGCGGCGCTGTTCGCCGTATGTATAATCGGGATGGAACACCCCTGATCCCTGAGCGCATGAACCACGCTTTGGAACCGTCTATACTGCTCCAGTGTATAGGTTTTGTCTTCTTCATCTGCTCTGGCAAAATGGGTAAACATGCCTTCCAGCATCACCTGATTGAGCGAAGCTACTTCCTGAATGAAAGCCAATGCCTCATCGCCAGGCAACAGACCTAATCGGCCCATGCCGCTGTCGATTTTAATATGAACCTTCAGTTTGTTAGCAAATGTGCTCGCATCCAGATGTCGAATGGCGTCAAGCACTTCCCTGCTGAACAGTGTGACGGTCACATCATGTTGCCATGCAACAGCGATCCCTTCAGGCGGCGTATAACCCAATACCAGGATTGGAATCGTAATCCCATGTTGTCGCAGTTCCAGAGCTTCGTCAAGAAAAGCAACACTTAAGTAATCCACACCCACTCGTTCCAGTTCTCTGGCCGTCTCCACCGCTCCGTGTCCATAGGCATTGGCCTTCACACAGGCGAGGAATTTCATGCCCTGAGGCAATGCCTCGCGGAAAGCTTCTACGTTAGTGCACAAATGATCCAAATTGATCTCCGCTTGGGTCGGCCGATATTGTCCTTGCACGTTAAGTCACCTTCTCTAATCATCTTAATCCGGCTCACGTCAGACTCCATCGTAATGCTCCAGCATGTGACTGTCAAATGAACCGAAGTTTCGCATTCCAAAACATATGCAAGGTGCGCCGTTTGAGGAACAAATGCGAACACAGAAGAAGACCGATAAGCAAGATTGTCTGGGCAAAATTTCACTTTCCCCCCAGCAAATATCTGCTTATATCGATTATTTACCCGGTTCCCTCTGCATAGAAGCGCGTTTTGCATTATTGGATGTTTGGAGTAAGAACAACGGTTCCAGATGAATACCTGTCTTATATCAAAGCAAAGCACCGGAGAACAGGTCTCCGATGCTTCTTAGCATTCCTTATGTTTATGCTACTATTCGTGGATTCGTTCAAAAATCATTTGCCTGACTCTTCCTGCATGGATGTTGCAATGCGTACCATTTCGTTATCAGGCAGGTCGGCACTGGTAATTCGATATTCTATGCCATCTGTCGTCCATGTCAATGTCTGCAGTGCATCTCCGCTGACCATCCCCAGTGTGAATCCCAGATCCAGTACACGAGATGGGGCAAGCGACACAGCTCGATCCTGTGGTCTGGCTTCGAATATCGTGTAATTGTATGTTCCTTCATAACGAAGCATGACGGAGTAGTCTCCTGCTTCCTCCAAAATCTGATCATCCTTAAGCTGGACCCCTTCCGGCGCATACGTCGGCTGAATTACACCGAAACTGTCTGCACCTTCCGGCTCTGCAAGCGTTGGTTCTTCGCCTTCCTGACCTGTTGCAGCACCCTCTGTACCTTGTTGCTCTGTATCACCACTTACCCCCGTCTGTCCATCAGTGACAGCTCCGTCAGGTTCAGGCGCAGTCTGAGGATTGGCAGGTTCTTTACCACCTTCATTACCGGTTTGCTCCGCAGGAGTCACACCGGAGTCCGTTCCTGTTTTGCCGCCTTCTTCTGTAGCAGCTGTCATGTTACGTTGCATGTCAAAGGCATCTTTCTCAAATTCAGTCCCGAATTTGAAGGAGTCAAATTTCACATCGACCACAACATTGGCATTGGAGTCGGATACCTCCACCTGTTTAGGTGCATAATCACTTTTGTTCAGCCAGATTTTCTGTCTGACAAGTGCGTGTGTATTATAATTGGCAGCTACATCAAATACATAGCTCTCCTTCTCGTCCGCAAACTGACGGGTTGTATCCCCCGTAATGCTCCGAATCAATGTTTCATAGAGATATACCTGTCCCTGATTATCTGGCCAATTGCTCTGAAAACGGAAGCTTTTGTTCTGGCTCGGCGTCAGAACAAACACACCTTCATCGTTACGCAGTACAATCTGTGTTACATCCTTTTTGGCATTAGTTAACGCAATACGATAATAGGAAGGCTTCTGATGCCATACCTCGACCTTGTACTGCTGCGGCGTATCTCCGGTATGCAGCGTCATCACACCTGCCCCCTGGTAACTTTCCATCTCTCCTACGACTTCGTTCAGATCTTTGACCACAGCTGCCGCATCCTTCTTCCCGCAGGCGGCAAGTAAGGCCGATAAGACCAATACCATGGCAAGCATCCATGATATTCGGCGCATGACATCATCCCCTTTAGCACATGTTTTCACTTCAGGATTGTGCTTGCAGCAGAACCCCTACTTGATTAGTACATGTTATGAGGGACTTGTTCGATATATGCGGACTAGTTTGACAAGCAATCGGTGAAGTCCGTTAATACGGCATTGCTACGCTCGCATAGTCCTACCACAACGGAATATACACCGGATAACTCGCAACCTCTTCCTCGGCACCGGGGCTTCTCTTCACCCACAACCTGCGCAGATCAGGCAGACCATACCCCGCAAGACGATAATCTCGCAACGAATCATGATGGGCGTGTTCTTCCTTGAAGCTGTATGTGGGCAGAAGCAACGCCTCCTGAATCAGTCGATCTTCTAACCGAATCAATCTATTCAACCGCTCCGCAGGTTCCTGAATCATGACCACTCGTCCACATTCCTGTTCCAGTTCAAGTCTCCAGTAATCATTCATCGCAATCAGGAATAACGTGTTCTGGAAGGTGAACATCGTCACGAGACTCAGCACGACATGATCATTGAAGACTTCTCCTGTATAGATCAGATCACAATCCCCGAACCCATCTTGATAGACGGCATGGACCGGATCTCCCGGCATAATGTTGATATGTAGGCCAATCTGTTTACTTCTCTCTGCAAACCAGACCATATCTGCCTCCATCTTCTCGCCTTCTTCCACCCACAGACTTAAACTCTGCCCTTGGTAAGAGCTATAACGCAATAATGCTGAGGCCCGCGCCAGTGAGGTCTCCACGGAAAGTTCAGGTACAGGTGTAACAGAATATTCCATTTGTTCCGATTGCTGTTCCCAAGGCTCCCCTTGATCTGAACCCACCTTTAAAGGTTGCTGTACTCGTCCTCGAATCAGACTATAAGCAGCCTGCGTGTTCGTGCTTCCGAGCGCTTGCGACAACTCCTGCGCATTCAATAGCTGTTGAACAGCCCGGCGAAAATTCACATCATGCTGTGGCCCTTCCTTTTGCATATTAAACGTCATATACACTCCGCCCTGCATCTCATGCTGTACAGCTCGAGGTTGTGCATCCGGAAATAAATCATGCTTGATGATGGACTCCACCTTTCCCAAGTGGGGGAGCTGCCACACTTCAACGCGATCCACATAAGCCCTCCCTCTGAAATAGGCAAGGAACACCTCGAGCACGAGCAGCTTCGAATCATGACGGGTCAATCGATAAGGTCCTGTTCCAATTGGATGAAGCGGGTTCATCTCCACATCTCTAGGCAGGATAGATGCACACATACTGCTCATTAGATCCGGGAACATGAAGTTGGGCTTATTCAACACAAAACGTACAGTCAACTGGTCATACACTTCTATGCTCTCAATGGAACCAAACAGAGGCCTGCACGGGTTACTCTTGTCAGAGATAATGCGATCAAAGGTAAACTTCACGTCCTCTGAATCCAATACCCTGCCATGATGAAATGGTATACCTTTGTGCAGATAAAAGGTCCATTCCCTCCCCTCCGAATGACTCTCCCATGCCACGGCAAGACTCGGTTCACAGACCTGGTGTTCAGCATTATAGCGAACCAAACGATCGAAAACCTCCGCAATAATAAATACTTCTCCCCACATGGCCGTCTGCGTGGGATCCAATGTCTTAAAAGGAGTATTCTGTGGAATCCGCAAGGTGTCTACTCTGCCTCTAACTCCTTCATTCGAACGTAGCCCGAATTGGTTCTGTAACTCGCGCATCAATTGTTCTCGCATCGTGAATGGCAGGGTTGAAGCCAGTTCATAGGCGTCTTCCATTCTGTTCCCATACAGGAGATGTTCAAACCGCTCACGTGCCACTTCAAGCAGCGGCATACAGAAGACAAGCAACGATGTTTTACCTCTGCCGCGCTGCGGGTTCCATCTTACCCATCCGTTATCCATAAATTTGTTCATAATCAGGTTCATGTTGCGCATGGTACAACACAAATGATGGGCAAGTTCACCCACTGTGGTATGTATTTCTTGTTCCTCATGTACATGCAGAAAGTTCAACCGCAATTGAATGTAATGTTCTGATACGTCCATATATGCCCTTCCTTCTTCTATCTTCTAACTTCTATCTTTTAACTTTCTGTCTCTATCTGCTAAAATACGAAATCCATTCGATTGCTTCTACAGTTTTTCTTCAGGTTTTCCTCCATTATACTCAGTAACAGCAACATGACCAGTGGGAAGGAAGAAGAACGACTTATGAAATACGCCGATTTACACCCGAACATCAGGATACGTATCATTACTGATTTTTTCACCGATCTGACCCAGAAATCCATCATCCCATTCATGGCGATCTATCTGAGTATTCAGATTGGGGCAGGCTTGGCTGGATTATTGCTGACCGTTAATATTGTGGCTTCCATGATTATAGGATTGTGGGCAGGATATTGGTCTGACCGAATTGGAAGAAAGAAATTAATGGTGCTCGCACAAAGTCTGCAGGTCGTGGCTCTACTTGGCTTGGCTATCGCAAATTCGCCGTGGATGGATTCGATCATCGTCACTTGTCTCATGTTTCTCCTCAGCAGTCTCAGTTCAGGAATCACGGTTCCGATTGCCAATGCCATGATTGTCGACGTAAGCAGTGAACATGAACGTCAATATGTGTACAGATTGCAATATTGGACAACAAACGTTGCTGTAACTTTTGGTGCACTGATGGGCGGGCTATTTTTCGAATCATTTCGTTTCCTATTGTTCAGTCTGGTATGCCTTGAAAGCCTAGCTACCCTGTTTATTTTGATCTTTATGATTCGTGAAACAATGGATAAACGTGTGTTTGATTGTGGCGATGCTCCCATCCAGAGGAACATACTGAAAACGTACTGGGCGGTCTTTCAGGACAAACGTTTCATGATATTTTTCACGGCTACTGTACTTGCAGTCTCCCTGGAATTTCAGTTGGATAAATACATCGCTGTTCGTCTAAAAAATGAATTCACCTCACAACTGTTCGGTTTGGATCTTTCTGGTCTTCATATGTTCAGCCTGATCATGGTCATCAACACCGTCTTGGTTGCCTTGCTCGCCATTCCATTCTCCAGATGGATCGGTCGCTTCCAATTCAGGTCCATCATGACTGTCGGTATGTGCCTGTATACCGCAGGCTTCGCCGTGCTTGCTTTCAGCAACTGGGCCTGGTTACTCATCTCATCCGCTATATTGCTAACCATTGGAGAATTGATGTATGCCCCTGTTCGTCAGGTCATGCTCGCGGGTATGATTCCCGATTCGGACCGTGCTGCCTATATGGCTGCTGACGGGTTGAGTTACAACGCTGCTGCCCTCCTCGGCAGTCTCGGGTTAACCATTGGAGCCTTTCTGCCCTCCTATGCGATGGCTGGTCTGTATATCCTGATGGGGCTTGGAGCGCTCATCTTTTTCCGAATGGTACTTCGGCAGACAGAGGAACCGAATCAACATCTGCCGTGTGCAGATGCATCTTGATTTCACTTTTCCGGCAACAAAATAATCTTCCAAGGGAGCCCGGGCAGGCTCTCTTTTTCAAGTTCAATCTCATCGCAGACAGGTAAATTATTTTTAACATTTTGTATATTATAGTTTACATTTAGTTAAATATCATTTACATTATGTTCATGGAGGTGAGCAAGTGGAAGAATTGCACAATCACGTTCGGGAGTTACGAGCCAGAGACCGGCTATCCCAAGCAGAACTAGCCAAACTCATCGGCGCATCCCGCCAAACCATTGCCCTGATTGAACGTGGAGATTACTCCCCATCAGTCGTCCTGGCATTAAAAATAGCCCACGTCTTTCGTGAACCCGTCGAAAAAATCTTTGAACTGAAAGGTGGCGATTAGATTGAAACATTCATCCTCCTCATCCATTAAGAAGCGATTACGTCTTCCTCTGTACGCAGCAGGTGGTGCTGTCGTCGGTTTTCTCGGAGCCAGCGGAATCAACAAAATTCCATCTAATTTGAACTGGACGCTGTCCGTTTACTATGACTATGATCTTTTATTTGCATTACTGGCTGCTTCAGTGGTGGTTATGATGTTGTGGAACACGCTCAGTCTTGTTCGTACGCCATCTGTGCCTCCAACGGAAGATGAGGTGTATGGAGATTCTGACTCACTCACCTCTCCCGCTGAGCGTTCCCTCGGAAAAGCGATGATCCTCAGCGGATTGAGCGTTATTGTTGCGTTTACCTGGGTCGCACTTGCTCTGTCCTTAAACGCTTCCAACAGAAACATGCCGAATTTTCCCGAACTGTTTAACCTCTTGAATCTCTTTGCTGCGTGTATCTCTATCATCATCGTCGTTGTACTGCAAACACTGACTGTGAAGCGATACAATCGCTATTTCCCTGATCGCTCACTGGATCTGAATTCACGCAACATGAAGAAGGATCACTTTGAGAAACTGGATGAAGGTGAGAAATGGATCGTATACCGTGCAGCCTATCGTTCTTTCCAGATGATGAACATTTTGCTTGGGATCGGCATGGTCTCCATGGTGTTATACTCATCCCTCTTTAGCTTTGCTCCATTTCCAATTGTAATGCTCTCTGTGATCTGGATTGCCAACATCGGAATCTATTATCGTGAAACCTATCGTGCGAGTAATCAGTAATACATGGGGGAAGTAACTTTTTTGTAAATATTTTCATAAAGGAGTGTTTGCATGCATTTATCCAAACGAAAGACCCGTTTCAGGTTCACCTCACTAACAGGAGCTTTCATGGCCGTGGTTCTGTCTCTCAGCCTGTGGGTACCCGCGGTTCAGGCGGAGACCCCGACTTCTGTAGCTGCTGAACAAGGAAAAGCGAAAGCGCTGACAACCGAATCAGCTACAGCATTTCTCGATTCATTCTTCGATTCCCCTGAGGCAAAAGCCCATTATGTTGGAGCTTCTGTTGTTGTTGTGAAGGATGGTAAAGTTCTGGCGGAAAAAGGATATGGCTATGCTGATCAGGAGAACAAAACACCGATCGATCCGAAAAATACCGCCTTCCGTGTAGCCTCTGTCTCCAAAACATTCACGTCAGCAGCCGTCATGCAGCTGGTGGAGCAAGGCAAGGTTGATCTGCAAGCTGATTTTCAGACCTATGTGAAAGGGCTCGAATTTGATAATCCTTTTGACAAACCTGTAACTGTGGAGAACCTGCTCACACATACGACCGGATTCGAGATTCGTGATCCGCAGCAGGAAGACATCCATACTGATTTCGACAAGTACATAGCGATGGAGGATTACGCACAGCAACACATGCCTCCTGTCGTTCGAGAGCCTGGTAGCGCCTACATGTACGATAATTTTTCATTTTTGCTGCTTGGCATGATTGCCCAGAATGTAAGCGGTGAACCTTTTGAATCCTACATGCAACAACATATCTTCAAACCACTAGGTATGAATAACAGCAGTTTCATGCTGGACAAAAAGTTCCAAAAACAGCTTGCTACAGGCTATGATGCGGCACACAATCCGCTTGATCTGTACACCATCTCTCCAACACCAATGCCTCAAGGTGGCATGTTGTCTACCGCTGAGGACATCGGGAAGTTCATGATTGCGTTCCTGAACGATGGCGTGAAGGACAACAAGCGAATTTTCAAGGAATCCACGGTGAAAAGCATGGAACAGTACCGTTCTTCCATTCATCCACTGTTACCAAACACCACGTATGGATTCGAAGCTGCATTTCAGCTTCCCGGAGCAGGAAGTAGTCCAAGTATCATTACAAAAGGAGGCGATCTGACCGGATTCAGCTCTTATCTCTTCCTTATTCCCGAGCAAAATACAGGCGTTTTCCTGACGTATAATCAGAATGGAGCACTTCGTAATCTGTTCTACCCGGCATTCATTCAGAATTTCTTCCCGCAATATGCAGAGCCAGTGCAATTCAAGGAATACACGCCGCAATCCGCAGCTGAGCTGCAACGCTTCACCGGATTGTACGCAGATCTACGAATTAGCACGATCGTCAGCTCCCTGAAAAATGGCGGTACAGAGCCTGGACAACTGAGCATTTCGGACGTTTTTCTGGGTCAACGTAACCTGATTCAAGTGGAAGATCATCTCTTCAAAGATGAATTGACCGGTCAATTCACAGCATTCAAGAAAAATGCTGATGGAACCATCTATATGAAAGAACCTTACCTCAACCCTATGGGTTATGAGAAAAAAGGACAAAAGCCGATGGGCTTCCGGGATGTTCGTGAGAACAGTCCTTATGCTGAAGCAATCTATGCAATACAATCTCTTGGATATTATGAGAATGATGCCAACAAGGCTTTCCAACCGAAAACAGCTGTGACACGCGCTGAATTTATTGAGAATACCCTTAAACTGAGTGGATTGAAGCCCAGCAAAACAACACCTCCTGCAGGCACCGACTGGGCAGACCATGCAGCAGCCGGATATATCCAACTCGGATATGAATTGGGTATGATTACTGGCACGGACGAACAGCAGTTTAAACCGGATCAAGTAATTATTCGACAGGAAGCCATGGTCATGATGTGGAGGATTCTGCAACTGCAATATCCTAGTGAACTGTTCACGGATGTCAAACTTGCGGGACATACGGACCCATGGGCTGTACCAGCCGTTCAGATGATGGCGAAGCTTGGTATCCATGGACCTGAGGTAAAAGTGCTGGAAGATGGATCCATTGATTTACTTTCCCGCAAACCTCTGATTCGTCAGGAAGAGGCTGCGATTATGTATGCGTTGCTTACCCAACCAACAGATCAAATCGTCGCTGAACTGATGGCTGCTCAGCAGCCGCAAGCAGAACCTGCTGAAGAAGCCGAAGCTGCAGAGGAGACGTCTGAAACTGCACCGATTCCATCACCAGTGCCGGTCCCTTCTGCGACTTCAGCACAATAAAAATAAAACATCTTCATACCGATTAGATTTATCATGCTTATGATGCAGGAAAAAGCAGGCTTGTTCAGAAGGGTACGATCCTTCTCGAACAAGCCTGTTTCCTTACTTTTAATAACTTATTATAGCGATCTGTTACTGAGTTATATCCGTCTCTATTCGATCAACGAAGATACATGGCGGTTCCCGTTGCGCTGATCAAACTTGGCTGCAGCGGTCTGAGCATGCTCCGCAAAGTAATCGGCCAGCTTGAGCAGGTCGCCTGGATCACCTTCATACGGGAAGGACGCTGGCAGACGCAATCGGTATTCTGGAGATTCTTCCACCCAGCGGCGAAGCAACGATGCTGCTCTGGCATAAAACAACATTTTGGCGTAAGGATCTTCATGATCAGCAGCAAACACCAGTGTTTCCTCCAGCACATCAATGCCTTTTGCCGGATTCGTACGTGTGAGATAATCCATCTGCTCCGCAAAACTCTGCACAAAATCGTTTTGGCCTTTGATCAGGCGATATCCCTTGGTCTGATGTTTATCTGCTTCCGCAGTCCGTCCCAACCGATATAGCGGCATCAGAATTTCGGACAAGGTCAGATGCGGAATCTCCGCACAGCTCATACGCCCTTTCAGGATAGGCTGTGCCACCTCCAACACCTTCTCATCGTCTCCTTTTAACAAGAAATATCGCATAATCTCATCCTGCTCACAGGCTTCGCAGTCACTCATAAAGTCACGATCCATCGTTCTGAATCGATCATAACTGCGTCCCGCTTCCTCCAGCTCCCCAAAATCCATAAAGATCCGGAACCGATAATACCAGTAGGAGCGTTCGCTGTAACCGTAGGACTTGAAACGCCGTCCGAAATCCTCCAACAGCTCCAGGATCTTCTCGCGTGATATTTCCGGGAAGTCGGGCATCTTGCCCAATATCCATTTGTACGACCACATTAACGTTTCTTCATCATATTCTTCGGGCTGTTGGTCGAACTTGCCCAGCTGCCAGGAAAAAGCAATCAGTGCTTTCATCGGATAACCGCAGAATGTTGCTGTCTCCACAATCTCCGATCTTGCTTCATATGCCTCTTCCTCCATGCCGTTCACATCGGCAACTCTTGCTGCTTCCTCCAGCATACCGAGCTTCGCCGGACCATTCGGCAAGCCATAGGCCTCGTCCATCAGTTCTTCAAAATCCATCTCTGTCTTCATCAGGCATCCCCCTTACGATCTGTATTTGCACGCAAACCCCAATCAATAAAACGAACAATGCCCTGATTTAACACTTCAAGCTCTTGCTTGCTCATGGCATAATGCCCCATCATCAGTGCATTGACGTATAACATTTCGATGGCAATCGGTGTCATCTGGGCATCCGGTGACGTTAACACACGCTGAATAACCGGATTGTTCACATTCAAGTACAAGGTTGAATATCCTGCTGAACTCATGCCAGAAGACATCGAACCCAGAACAGATGAGAACAATTCCGTGCTCTCTTCGCTTGCTTTTTCCAGCGCACGCAGGGTAGAGGATTCCTGAGACAGCGTGAACAACACCGGCAGATCCGATGGCTTGAAACCTTTGACCTCAGCCCGACATCTGAAGCGCTGCAAAGCGGAATCAGCCAGTCGCAACGCATCATAATACGGATTGCGTTCAGCGGGTGGCACATCGGTGAAGCTCATCGAGACCTGATCCGGCTGGAGCCGCTCCGTGTGGACATTCTGCACAGCCAACGGAAGTGTCGCCATCAACTCGCTGTCATAGATGTAACCACCGTTAATAACCAGCATCGATTGTGCGGATGCCACATGGTGAATCTGACGGTACTCATCAACAGAGGACGTGAAATACAACGTCTCTCCTTCATCGATTAGCTCACCCAGATCCCGGTGACCCCTCGTGCTCTCAAATGGCAGCCAGCGATGAATCATCCCGTAGAATGCCTGATCCTGCACAGCCAGTGCCTTCATGGACAGAGCATGCAAGCGAATCAGCTTCTGCAGCCGTTCCGTCTGGCTCTCAGCCATGTCGGCCAGTCCCTTGCGGAGTGCGTCTCCGAGTTCGGAGCGAACTTCCTCCAGCTTCTCATTTTCATAAAAATGTTCCCGTGATGCCGTCGGTTGAAGCTCATCTGTCCAGATCAGACATTTCACAAAGAACGCCCACTCTGGCAAAATGTTCTCTGCTTTCTCCGAAATCAGCATCCGCTTCAAGTACACCCGGTGAGAACGCTTGGCATTCAGATTAACCGCGTGTGGCAGTACAAAAGCAATACCCCCGGTACGGCCTGAAGCCGTCGTCAACGGAATGAAATCCTGGAACTTCTCCCCAAGCAGACGTTCACCAAAAGCAAGCACTTCCGCTCGGCAAGAACGGGCAAGCTCCGGACGTGTTAACCAGATCGGAGAATCCTGATTCACAACAGATTGCACCCCATCATGAATCAACGTGACCGGATAAGGCAACAACGCACCGTAATAGAACAGAGCTTCTTTCACATAATCCGGTTCAAAGTAGTGCGCCGCGTCCGGTGTGCAACGCAGATATACTTTGGTCCCCGGGGACAGCTGTGTGTCCAATTGTCGAATCGTATAGGTACCATCCGGCTTGCCCCGCCACTCCATCGAAGGGCCGCCCTTCGCGGATTGCGTCAGCATGACGATTTCGTGACTCACCATGAAACAGGATAACAACCCAATCCCGAAACGTCCGATAAACGAAGTCTCTCCATCCAGCAGCGCTTGTTGCCCCCTCTTCGAGGATTGTCCAATCATCGCCAGGAATTCATGGATATCAGCTTCAGTCAAACCGATGCCGTTGTCCTCCACCATCATGGTCAGTTGCTCACCTGTTCCTGTCAGTTCCACACGAACTTTGCCCTGATACCCTGGCTCCGCCTCCGTTCGTGCGGTAATCGCATCGGTCGCATTCTGCATCAGTTCGCGCAAGAACACCTTAGGGCTGCTATATAGATGGTTGGACAAAATCTGGATCATCCCGCTCAGGTTCACTTGAAAGCGATATTCATTGGATGCTGTCATGACTCACTCACCTTCCTCTACGTCCAAACACAATATGTACCCATACAATGTATTCATATGGATGTGTTAGACGAATTCATTATGTAATCGTTAAAAACAGACGTTCCCGTGACAGGCACGCCATAACATCACGTCAAGCCGGCCCTGGATCACCAAGACCGGCGTTAGATGAATATTGCAGGCATTCATGAGACGTAAGGCCTCATCTTTCATTACCACGTCATCAATAGCAATGAAACGGATATTGTATCCTTACAATAAGGATACATGGTACAAGCCATAGTGAAAACAAACCTGAGACCCGATTTGAAGGGGAATTGAGGGTATGTGTGCATCCTTCATCCGGGACTATTGAAGGAGAAATACATCTTTTTTTGCTGTCCATTTGAACGATATGGTCCTACCGGACGTATAATCTCCAAACTCAGATCGGACGGTGAATGTACATGATCGAAGTACGCAATATATCCAAACAATTCAAGGTGCATCAAGCACTGAATGATGTCAGCTTCACAGTTAAACAAGGCAGCGTCACCGGGTTGATTGGCCCCAACGGTTCGGGCAAAACCACACTGATCCGCATCATGAATGGTGTCTTGGGCGCTTCAGGTGGACAGGTAACCATTAACGGATTGGACGCCGCTCGTGAGGCGGAGAAAGTACTGGCCATGTGTGGCACCCTTACCGAACAAAGTGGATTATATGAAAATATGAGTGGGCGTGACAATCTGACTTTCTTCGCTGATGCTTTTGGTCTGAAGCAAGCCAGAGAACGAATTGATGAGCTTGTAACCATGTTTGAGTTGCAGGATTATCAGCATCGAAAAGTCGGCACCTATAGCACAGGCATGAAGAAACGCTTGGGCCTTGCACGAGTGCTCTTGCACCGTCCTTCCATCCTGTTTCTGGATGAGCCAACCAATGGCCTTGATCCGGATGGAATTCAGATGGTGCTGCGCATTATCCGTCAGTTAAATAAGGAAGAACAGATGACGATACTGGTTTCATCCCACGTGCTGTCCCAACTGTCAGCTGTCTGTGATCGTTATATTTTTATGGAAAAGGGCCGCATTGTTGAGGAGGGTACGGAACAGGAGATCGTTAGCCGATACCTGTCCACACCAAAGCTCGAAGTAGAAGCCAACATGCCTAATGGATGGCACAATTCAACTAATTATACGCCTGAGACGACATCCGCATATCAAGCGACGTATCAGCTTCAATCCCGTGAGGATATTCCACTGCTGTTACGGCAATTAACGGAGCATGGCCAAGTCTATCAGGCCCGCATCACGGGCAGTGATCTGGAAAGCATCTATTTTGCTATAAGGGAGGCACACCACCATGAATAACCGCCAAGCCATACGTGCACTGGTACGCAAAGATATTCGGTCCGTCACAGCCAGTGTTCAGCTCTGGTTGCCCATGTTAATCGTTCCACTGATCATCGGAATTGTTATGCCCTCTGTGCTCCTGTGGGCGGCCTCCAGAATGGAACTTCGTTCTCTGGGCAACATCAGCTTTCTGCTCGAATCATTGGATACGTTAACCCATAGTGGACAGATTCCTCAGCTTGCTTCCATGCCTACAGATAATCATCGTATTGTCTATTATTTGGCCATGTATATGTTCGCTCCCTTGTTTCTCATCATTCCGGTGATGGCTTCCAGTATTTTGACGGCCAATAGTTTCGCTGGTGAGAAGGAACGCAAGACGCTGGAAGGATTGTTGTTCACACCGATCAGCATGGACACTCTGTTTAAAGGTAAAGTACTGGCTGCCCTGATCCCCTCCATTCTATTATCCTGGGTTACTTTTCTGATCTACGGATTGATTGCCAATATTCTGATGTACCCCATGTTTGGAACGTTGATGTTTCCCAATCTGAACTGGATGATTCTGGTCCTGTGGGTTGTTCCTTCTTGCAGTCTTATGGTGATTTTGTTAAACGTCCTGATCTCGGCCAAGGTTCGTGGGTTCCAGGAAGCTTATCAGCTCGGAGGATTGGTTGTCATTCCCCTGATCGCCTTAGTCGCTGGTCAGGCCAGTGGCATGCTGCTGATCGGTCCTTGGATGTTACTCATGATTGGAGCTGTACTCCTGCTCATAAGTTTGGTTCTGCTTCGTCTGGTCACGCTGTGGAATAGTCGTCAGCAACTGGCGGAAAGTCAGATCTGAGTGTTGTGCAGATTGAGAAATAAATAAACGCAGGTTATGATGTGGAGACATGTACTTTCGGATGATAATAGAGAGGAATGGAACAACCGCATGGAATCTAAACTACTTCAAAAATTAAAATATGCTCCACAATTAACGGCACAGGAGAAGCATATTGTGGACTACATCCTGAACAATCCCGAAGTTGTATTTGATTCTACAGCCCATGAACTGGCTCAGCAGACCTATACAAGCTCATCCACCATTGTTCGCTTATGCAAAAAACTGGGTACCAAGGGGTACCCAGACTTTCAGTTAAAGCTTGCTCTTGAATATCAACAGAGGCCTTCCGCGTTGCAGACGCTGAATTCTCCATCCGCAGAACAAGGAAACGTGCTGGCTGCCATCGACTCGGTTCCTTACCTGTATCAGCAGGCGCTGGATGATACCCGCCGGATGTTAAACGCTCCTGTTTTGCTACGAATCGCGAACTGGGTCAAAGAATCCGGACGCATCGATATCTATGGCAGTGATATGAATTATTATCTGGCGCAACAGGCCTGTGCTAAGTGGAATGAACTCGGCATATCTGCGATTGCTCACAATAGTCCCAACATGCATTATTTGAACACGATAAACCCCAATAGCCTGACGCTGTCTTTTGTTATCTCGCACACAGGTGAGAACCAATCCATGATTGAAGCCGCCAAAGTGCTGAGCAACAAACAGATGAAAGTCATCGCGGTCACGGGCAACAACCATTCAACCCTGTCCAGACATTGTGACGAAACGTTACTGGCTTATGGATACAATGAACAATTAAGGCTGTCTAAAATGTCTTCGATGGTTTCTGTACTTTATATTTTCGACATGTTGTACATGGGAAGCATTAGCGACACGTATTAACGATTACCGTTGATCTGCTGCGAATTGAATTCCGGCATCCTTACGCGCACTCATAAGTACACTCATCACAGACTGGCTGTGTTCCAGCAGTTCATAAGACCGTTTGTGATCCCCACTTGCATGGATGTCCCTGAACGCTTCCCACTCATAGTACAACCAATTGGATTTGGTCTGCGCATTATATTCCTCAGTAGGCTCATTCCCAATCTGAAGCCTGATCTCCCGGCAACCGTTTGCTCCCCCCACAACCTGAAGATATCCTTTCTCTCCCTGAATGAGGACGAAGTTCATGCTGCTTGAATCTTTGGCACCTACACATTCCGCAATAAACTCCGGGTACTTGAGAACCACAACACCTGAAGTATCAATTCCGTTCGCATGCTGGTTCGCGGTATACGATACAGAATTCGGACTACCGAACAGATTCATGACCAGATGCAGATTATAAATGTTGATATCCATCAGCGCTCCACCAGAGAATTGTGGATTGAATACGTTCGGTGTTTCCCCTGCAAGCAGATCATTGTATTTGCGCGAGTATTGACTGTAGTTACACTGGATGAGTTTGATTGGCCCGAGCTTGGGCAGTTGCTCCTGTATGATTTTAATATTGGGCAGATGAATGTTGGAGATGCCTTCAAACAGCAACAGATTCTTTTCTTTTGCAAGTGCAATCAGCGTTTCTGCTTCCTGAAGCGTGGACGTGAACGGTTTTTCACAGACGACATGTTTGCCATGTTGAAGTGCCTGATAGGCCTGTTCGTAGTGCATGCTGTTCGGTGAAGCAATGTAGATAAGATCTACATTCGCATCCAAGAATAGGGATTCCAGGTCCGTATAGATTGTACCGACCCCATACTTACCCGCAAGCTCCTGTGCTGTCTCTCTCTTCCGGGAGTACATCGCTGTACAAGTGACATCTTCTAGTTCATTTATCGCGGATAAAATGGCATCCACAATGGACCCTGTACCAATCGTTGCTATATTCATCATATCGTTTCGCTCCTGTCGTTGGTTTGTCAGTCGGCCTGTTCGCCTCATCCTTGACCGGTTTATCACGGTGATCGCCATATTCAATAACATGATCGCTCACTCCTCTGCTCTGGTTGAGTGTTATGTTATCACGAGCAAGTCCGGTGGAGAATGCTTTGGGACAGGATTGGCAGCATCATGCGCAATTCGATTTCAGGGTGGAATATGCATGAAATTCAATTTCATTCTCTTCTTTTTTTCATATTCGAGACCTAACATATCTTCCATTGTTTACCGATATAACATAAGGCGTTAATTACATACATATAGAAGAACGAAGGGGACGATGAAAGAATGAAAACAGGGTATACATCCTTACAACGCACCATCTGTACATTGCTGCTCATTACACTGCTTGCAGCAATGACATTGGGAGGCGGAAGCGCAGCCCAAGCAGCTTCACTCAGCCAATCCACAGTGTATTATGAGTCCGACGGAGTCTTGTACAAAGTATCCGCTGACAGCAGCAACACAACGGAAGTATTAATTGATTTCCAAGGGGTGGACTTGCTCGCAGCAGGCTCTTATCTCTACTACACTCAGACTGCTTCTTCCACAACATTGCTTCGGGTTCCGAATGACGGGTCCAGCGATGCGGCAGAGACATTTGCTACAGATGTGCTCAGCTATTATACGGACAACGGGTTCATCTATTATCTGGACGCAACAGGCACGATCTATCGCGCTAATGGCAATAGTGATGCTTCCGCTGTCACCAAGATTGCCGACAAGGCCGATACCGATTTTCCGTTTCTCGTGGTCGCCAAAGGGCGTGTATACTATAATGCGTTAGTTAATGGAAATACATGGATCGTCTCCAAAACGTCCAACGGTTCTGGATCTGTACAGCGGATTGCCGCAGGTGCAGTAGAAAGTCGTTATTTTACCAATCAAGCCAAAAAAGAACTGCAACTGATGGTGAATACAGATCCCTACGAGCAGTTCTACTCCACCAATGCTGTCGTCATGTACAAGGTGAATTACAACACTGGCAAGGCCACTGCTGTTAATCCCAAAGCCAAGCTGGATGTGAATGCTGTATATTCCGGTGGTTGGGGAAACAATCTTTACGTGTATAACAAAGGAATCGAGCTCGACAGCAACAAGGATTACAATTACGCCAAAGGCAAAGCATTTGCGTTAACGACTTCAGCCAAAACGCTTCAGCTTCACAGCAAGAGCGTCAGGGAAGTGAGTGCACTCGGTACAGACAAGGTTATCCTTGTTGATGCAGACAAAAAGGCTTATGCCAAAACGGTCTCCGACAACAAAGTGACCAAGTCCGCCAACCTGAACCTGAACAATGTAACGTATGTTGCGAATCAATTGACCAATGGCACATCTACGGCTGCATACATCTCGGGCAACAACGGTCTCTATTCAGTCAACACAGCTCTCAAGGTAACCAAACTTACCAGTGACGAATGGGATGCATTCCATATCAGAGATGATGTTGCCGGCCTGTTCTACATCAATGCCAAAGATCAGTATCGCCTGTATCACGTGCAAACGGGTGGAACTGGTAAAAAAGTAATGAGTGACGTTTTCCTCGACAATATTCTATTGGTAACACCGTACTAACCTATACTGTGGATTCAGACACATAGCCTATTTAACAGTCTTGTCCATAACAATGAGGATTACCTTGCAGCCATAATGGCTCTTGGTAGTCCTTTTTGGTGTCGAAAACTATTTTTCAAAAACATCTTCCATATGAGAATGATAATTGTTATCATTAAGAAAATAAGACAAAAGGATGGTCCGTATGACTGAACAGTTTCCCTTCATTGCTGAAACCTCATCTCTACCGCTCCTCTCCTCCATGTGCCGTGTGCGTCGTGGGGAGAATTTCCGTGTGCAAGGCAAGACGGTGTCCCGGCCCATGCTCTGTCTTATTTTGCAAGGAGACGGTGTTCTGGTCCTGAATGATACAGTCTATACGGCTCAAGCGGGCAGCTTGTTCGTACTGAAGCCAGGTACAACCATTGAGGCCGCTGCACGCTCGAATGTGACCGAATGTATATTGCTAAGCATGGATACGGTTCGTTTGCAGCAAGTGCGCGGTGAATGGAAAATGACCTCTTCACCCGCCTTCCCGCTGGATTGGCAGACAGGCAGATTGCTGGTTCGTCACGAGCAGCAGGCTGTATCACGTTTGGAACAACTGTATGAAACCTATCGTGGTCTTCAACCGGATCACTTTATCAGCATACATAGCCAGCTGCATGAACTGCTGCAATTTCTCTCGGAGAATCGGCTGGAAGCCAATCATGAGAAGGTAGACCCTGCCTTGGAACGCAGTATTATGTATATGCGACGTTACATGAGTGAAGGAATCAGCATGGATCAGCTTGCCAAAATCGCTGGACTTACACCCAGCTCCTATTCACGCAGTTTCAAGAAGGCCAAAGGCATGTCGCCTACCGATTACCTGAATCGTTTACGTATAGACGAAGCCAAAAAACAGCTGACAGCGGAACCATGTGTCCTCAAAGACGTCGCGGTATCTGTCGGATATGGCAACGAGTATTATTTTAGCCGCAAATTCAAACAAACCTTGGGTATTGCACCCAGCGTATATATGAAAAGAGATCAACTTCGAGTTGCCACGGCATCCATCATGGGATTCCATGAGAACCTGGCCTCGCTTGGACTACGCCCGGTAGCTGTGCTGGAAGGAGCCCTTGACCGGGAATTGGATGATTGTGAACAAGAACGCCGATTAACAAGGCAATTAGATCAACTTCGGCAGGCGAAGCCAGACTTGATCATCGGTGACTTTTACCACAAGCCCTATTACGATCGCCTGAAAAGTATTGCACCCACCATCATCTTGGAGTCCACTGACGACTGGAAAGAGAACCATATTCGCATAGCCGAATTGGTTGGACGTGAGAAGCAGGCGTTGCTGAATTTCAAGGAACTTGAGTTTCGCAAGTTTGAAGCAGATCAGAACCTACAATCCTATTTTGAACAGCGACGTATTGCACTGATGCACATCACGAACCAGTTCATCCGCTTGCAGGGATCTGGCGAGCACCCATTAAATCACTTGTTGTATACTGAATTGGGACTCCAGCCTGCTCAGCTTGTATCTCCCGAAAGTTCCAGAAATGAGTATGTCGCGGATAGTATCCCCGTGCTGGATACGGATTATCTGTTTATCCATCGTGCTACGCTTCAGCCTGCCAGTGAAAAGGTGTTCCGACGCATGAAGCAAACGGCATCGTGGAATCGATCTCCTGCCGTGTTGAAAGGTAACGTTCACGATATCTCAAATTGGCAACGGTTATGCTGGACTCCGGCTGGCCAATTGCAGATTCTGAATGAACTGGAACAGATTTCACAGCAGTCTGTGGCCTTTCCTCAGGCAGGTCTGATCGGACATTAAACGAGAATATCAGCTCGCAATGATGTGTAGTGTTTATTTATTCGATCGTGTTTCTTCATTATAATTAACAAACCAAAGGGCCCCCTCCTGTAACGGAAGGGGCCCTTCATGTAGTTATGAATGTTCCTTAATCTCTTCCTTCGGAACCAGCTTGTATATCTCTTCATCTTCCATGGTATCAATCAACCGATCCAACCATTTGTAATATGCTTCCGCTTGCAAAACCTTATGTTTGTCTTCCATCAGAATGTGGATAAGTTCAGCATCTGCCTGCTCATCCAGATCTTCAACTAATCGATTCAGTTCTTCAATCGATTTGCGTAGAACCTGCAGGTTACTCTCCACGGCTTTTCTCCACTTAATCGCAAAATAATCCGTAAATGTCTGATGCCAGTCATATTCCACTTCATATAGGTCTTTCCTGGAGCCCTTGCTCCATACTTTGTTTACCATTTTCAAATCCAGCAGTGTTCTTACACCTGTACTCATACTCGTTTTGCTCATTTCCATTTCCCGTCCCATATCGTCAAGGGTCATTGGTTTGTCTGCAAAAAATAGCAATCCATATAAGTGTCCCGTAGACAGCGTAACGCCGTAAAGATCCATATTACGTCCAATGGCTTCTATGACGCGTTTACGAATCCTCAGCACGGTTGCCTGCTGTTCCTCTTGTAAATGGTCCAAGCCCATGCTTGCAACCTCCATTCTGAACATTCCACAGTCTTGGCAAAATAATTGCAACACTTTAAAAGTCCTGTTTACATGGGAAAGCATCCGGCCGGACATCCTATATGCCAGAGGGCTTTCTTTCACCCAATGTATGAAAATGGGAACTTTACCAGACTACATTTGCCTATGACTATCTTTTAACCAAATAAATCAGCTTCAATTCAGCTCATTTTCTATTGTAGGAAAAGCAATGTCAAATGTAAAGGTGCCTTATTAGCCATAATAAGGAGAATGACGGAGTATTTGGACGAAAAACTTTGTACAGTTTTTACTGTACAAACATTATGTACTGTTTATTCAGTTGATATACTCGTTAAGTATTGTTAGTATTAAAAACGTTACCCAGAAAGACGGGAAGCGAAGCAACAATTACCGGATTTCGTGGCTGGGCGCACAAGTGTATGGGCTTGTGGATGCTAAAAGCCGTTCGAAGTGCACAACACATCAGAAGGGGTGAAACCATGACCATACTTGAAGTAAAAAATGTAAGTAAACTATTTGGTTCCCAAACCGAGCAAGGTATTCAATTACTGGAACAAGGTTGGGGCAAAGAAAAGTTGGCCAAAGAAAAACAGATAACGGTTGGTGTTAACCGGGTCAACATGGAAATTAAAGAAGGCGAAATTTTCGTTATTATGGGGCTGTCTGGTAGTGGTAAATCCACACTGGTTCGGATGTTTAATCGTCTGATTGAACCAACATCAGGAGAAATTCTGGTCCATGGTAAAGATCTACGCAAGATGAACAAAGAACAATTGCGCGAAGTGCGCCGGAAAACGATCAGCATGGTCTTCCAGAAGTTTGCGTTATTCCCGCACCGTACCGTTCTTGATAATGTGGAGTATGGATTGGAAATACAGAAAGTAGACAAGGAAGCACGCCGCGAGAAGGCGACAACCTCACTTGAGCTGGTCGGCCTTAAAGGCTGGGAAGACAAGATGCCAGATGAACTCAGTGGCGGGATGCAGCAGCGTGTTGGCTTGGCCCGTGCCCTTGCCAATGATCCGGAAATACTGCTAATGGATGAAGCCTTCAGTGCACTTGACCCATTGATTCGTCGTGATATGCAGGATGAGTTGATTGAGCTTCAGGATAAAATGAAAAAGACCATTATTTTCATTACCCATGACTTGGACGAAGCGCTGCGCATCGGCGATCGCATTGCCCTCATGAAAGACGGCGCAGTTGTGCAGATTGGTACACCGGAAGAAATCATGATTCAACCTGCCAACTCTTACGTGGCCCGCTTCGTCGAAGATGTGGACTTGTCCAAGGTCCTCACTGCCGCTCACGTCATGCGTCGCCCTGAAACCATCACGCTTGACCGTGGACCTCGCGTTGCCCTCGAATTAATGCGCGAAAGTGGCGTTTCCAACCTGTTTGTCATTGATCGTTCGAAGAAGCTGCTTGGTGTCATTACAGCAGAAGACGCTTCCCGTGCGATGCGTGAAAACAAAGTATTAAAAGACATTCTGATCACGGACGGGCCGACGGTGTCGCCTGAGACCCTGATTCATGAATTGTTCGAAATTGTAAGTTCCGCTCACGTGCCTCTCGCTGTTGTTGGTGAGAACGGCCGTCTGCAAGGTGTTATCGTCCGTGGTGCCCTGCTGGGAGCACTTAGCGGTGAAGTTGCAGTAAAGGAGGAACTTGTGAATGATTCCCAAAATACCACTAGCGTCGTGGATTGAATCCATCGTTGACTGGATGAGCTCCTCGCTCTCCGGATTGTTTAATGTAATTTCCACCGTTATTCAAGAGGTTGTCGGATTTTTCTCTGGGCTGTTTATGTTGCCCCATCCGCTCCTATTCATTGCGATATTGGGTGTTCTTGCGTTTCTCGTAGGTCGACTCCCACTTACCCTATTCACGGTTATCGGGTTCTTGCTCGTCGATAACCTCGGATACTGGTCCCAATCGATGGACACACTCGGCCTGGTTATCACTTCAGGATTGGTCTCGATCCTGCTTGGTGTACCTGTCGGAATCTGGCTTGCATACAGTAAAACTGCGGCGCGTATCATTACACCGCTGCTTGACTTCATGCAGACGATGCCTGCATTTGTCTACTTGCTGCCTGCTGTTACGTTCTTTAGCCTTGGTGTTGTTCCAGGTGTTATCGCATCCGTCATTTTTGCGATTCCACCAACGATTCGTCTGACTCACCTCGGTATCAAGCAGGTGTCTAGTGAATTGGTCGAAGCAGCTGATGCCTTCGGCTCGACGTCTATGCAAAAGTTGTTCAAAGTACAACTTCCACTCGCGCTGCCTACCGTGATGTCCGGTATTAACCAGACCATCATGCTCTCACTGTCCATGGTTGTTATTGCATCCATGATCGGTGCACAAGGTATTGGTGCGGAAGTATATCGTGCGGTAACACAGCTTCAGATTGGTAAAGGTTTCGAAGCGGGTCTCGCTGTCGTCGTACTCGCGATTGTGCTTGACCGTTTTACACAAAATCTGTTTATGCCAGGTCGCAAAAGAACCTCACGGATCACGACAAAGCAAAAAGCATGGATTACTGCTGCGGCAACGTTGCTTGTACTCATAGCTGGTTTCTCTCAGTATTTCGTTGGGGGAAACACTTCTGCCGGTGGCAACAATGCACCAGCCAATGCTGTAGGTGAAGAGGTTAACTATCAGATTATTGGTATCGATGCAGGTGCGGGTATCATGAAATCCACAGCCAAAGCGATCGATGATTATAATCTGTCCGACTGGACCCTCATTGAAGGTTCAGGCGCAGCCATGACTGCCACACTGGACAAAGCGATCAAAGCTGAGGAACCGATCATTATTACGGGTTGGACTCCGCACTGGATGTTCAACAAGTATGATCTGAAATATCTGGAAGATCCCAAGAAGTCCTTCGGTGATGCGGAAGAAATTCATACCATCGTTCGTAAAGGGTTAAAAGAAGATCATCCTGTTGCTTATGAATTCCTGTCTCGTTTCCAATGGACTTCCGATGAAATGGGTGAAATGATGACTGCCATCCAGGAGGGCACATCTCCGGAAGAAGCAGCCAAAGCTTATGCCGAGAACCATGCAGATCAGATTGATGAGTGGACGAAAGATCTGACTCCGGTGAACGGCGACGACTTTAAACTTAGCTATGTGGCTTGGGATTCCGAAATCGCAAGTACCAATTTGCTGAAATATGTACTGGAAAACAAACTGGGTTATAAAGTTAATGCTCTCCAAGTCGAAGCCGGACCGATGTGGACGGGTGTTGCCTCAGGCGACGTAGATGCCTCTCCAGCGGCTTGGTTGCCACTGACACACGCTGACTATTGGGATAAGTACAAGGACCAGATCGACGATCTGGGGGCCAACATGACGGGTGTACGTACAGGTCTCGTGGTTCCTAGTTACATGACTGAAGTGAATTCGATTGCAGATCTGGAGACAGGTGCCGCTTCTTCCGCTCCAGCGGCAAGTGCCAATGTGGGAGAAGAGGTTAATTACCAAATTGTTGGTATCGACCCGGGCGCAGGTCTCATGAAGGCCACAGCAAGAGCCATCGATCATTATGAATTGTCTAACTGGAATCTGATTGAAGGCTCCGGAGCAGCGATGACTGCATCGCTAGACAAAGCCTATAAAAATCAAGAGCCAATCATCGTTACAGGTTGGACTCCCCACTGGATGTTCAATCAATATGATCTGAAGTATCTGGACGATCCCGACTTAATCTTCGGCGATTCCGAGGAAGTTCACACCGTAGGACGTAAAGGGATAAAGGAAGATCATCCCGTTGCCTATGAGTTCTTCTCTCGCTTTAATTGGACTGCAGATCAAATGAGTGAAATCATGGTTGACATTCAAAAGGGCGCTTCGCCTGAAGAAGCTGCCAAGACTTATGCAGAAAAACATCCGGACCAAATTGAAGAATGGACCAAGGGGTTAACCCCTGTTAGTGGTGACAATTTACGTCTCGGATATGTTGCATGGGACTCTGAAATTGCGAGTACGAACCTGATGAAGTATGTGCTTGAGACGGAACTGGGTTATACAGTAAAAGCACTGCAAGTTGAAGCCGGACCGATGTGGGCAGGCTTGGCAGCAGGAGATATCGATGCTTCTCCAGCCGTTTGGCTCCCGCTTACACACGGAGACTACTGGAAAACATATGGTGACCAGATTGAAGATATAGCAGTCAGTATGACTGGGGTCAAACAAGGACTGGTTGTCCCAACTTACATGAATATCAATTCTGTTAAAGATTTGAAAGATAATACAGATGCTTCTCCTGCACCATCCGCTGTTGGTCCGGAAGTCAATCACCAGATCATCGGTATCGATCCAGGTGCTGGTATTATGAAATCCACGGCTAGTGCGATTGAAACATACGGACTGACCAACTGGAAGTTGATTGAAGGCTCCGGAGCAGCCATGACGGCTACACTGGACAAAGCTTTTAAGAACGAGGAATCAATTATCATTACAGGTTGGACTCCGCACTGGATGTTCAATCAGTATGATCTGAAGTATCTGGAAGATCCCGACAAGGTCTATGGTGACGCGGAAGAAATTCACACTATTGCCCGTAAAGGTCTGAAAGAGGATCACCCTGTCGCTTATGAATTCTTGTCCCGTTTCCAGTGGACTTCTGATGATATGGGCGAGATGATGATTGCTATTCAGGGCGGTACTTCTCCGGAGCAAGCTGCTAAGGACTATGCCGGGAAACATAAGGATCAGATCGATGAATGGACTAAAGATCTGACCCCGGTAAACGGTGATGCATTCCGCTTGGGTTATGTAGCTTGGGATTCCGAAATCGCTAGCACGAACTTGCTGAAATATGTGATGGAGACCAATCTCGGTTACAAAGTAACGGCGTTACAAGTCGAAGCTGGACCGATGTGGACTGGCGTATCTACAGGTGATGTGGATGCCTCTCCTGCAGCCTGGTTGCCTCTCACGCATGCCGATTACTGGGATAAATACAAAGACCAGATCGACGATCTCGGCGCGAATATGACCGGTGTCAAAACCGGACTCGTTGTACCAGCTTACATGGATGTCAAATCCATTACAGATTTAAAAGATAATTAACCAGATTGAGATGCATAAACCTTAATTAGGTAAAAATCCCACCGAGAATTAATAATTCCGGTGGGATTTTTTTATTTAGCGTTATTTTATTTTCCTTTTCTTTATTCTGTTGTCTTTCTCAGACAACGTGAAGTCAAACGTTTTCTCTTCTACCGTTGCACTAGTTCCTCTTTACGCGCTCGTGTCAATCTACGTCTTAAATGCATTCAAACTACATGTTCTATGTAAGCAAGACCTGTAGAATTCTTTAACTGCAGCTAACCGATCAGTAACAGTAATACACCAATGACAATCATGACAACACCGAGAATACCATATACCACTCTTGCGCCCTGTCGTCCAATGGTCTTCACAAAAATCCCTGCTCTAAAACTCTTCATAAACCAGTCCCAATTGTTGATTCCTCCGAGTAAACTAAAAATTCCTGCCGCTATGGCAAATAGTGCGATTAAAACGGGTTGATCTTGCATGTCGTCAACACTCCTTTAATATAATCCTGTATACTATACCTTCACTTAGTGAAAATTAACAGGCATTAATTAGTAAAAAAACAGCTTGCAGATGGTAGTCTGCAAGCTGTTTTTTAAGTTTATATCCTGCGTTTTATTGCTGTTGCAATTCACTTGCCGATAATAAAAGGGTCACCACTTCAGCACGTGTTGCTTCAGCGAGTGGGTTGAACTTATTCTGCCCGGTTCCCTTTACCAGTCCTGCATCATATGCAGCAGCGATATATGGAACGGCCCAGGCAGGTACTTTATCTGCATCCGAAAAACTCAGTGACGGATTGGATTGTACCGGGAGGCCGAGTGCTCTGACGAGCATAACTGTCATCTCTACCCGCGATACTTTGCCCGATGAACGGAACGTATCATCCGTATACCCGCTAATGATGCCTTGATCCACTGCCTGTGCAATAAAGGATTGCGCCCAAGCAGGTATTCCGGCAGCATCCTTAAACGTCAATGCCTTGTTGCTGGCTGGAAGTTCAAATGCTCTTCCCAACATAACAATGAATTCGGCGCGTGTGGCTGGTGCATTCGGACGGAAATTACCATCCTGATATCCGTTCACAATTCCCCGGGAAATGGCCTGCTCAATGGCAGCAGCTGCCCAGTGATTCCCGATATCTTTCAGGTCCACAACCGGAGGGGGTGGATTAGTACCTCCACCATTGCCCGGAACGGTTGGCGTAGTTGGGTTCGCAGGATTGGTTGGTGCAGTCGGTGTAGTTGGAGTTACAGGCGGGGTAGGTGTTGTAGAACCTCCTCCACTGTTACCACTACCCGGATTACTTCCATTATTCCCGCCACCATTACCAGGGTTGCTTCCATTTCCGTCCCCCGGAAGTGGCGCACCCTTCAGATCCGTACTACGTCCTTCCGTCTTTTGATCGACTGTACCTACACGGTCCAGATGTTCATGGAAGATTTCATAATCGACCAGATTCAATTCGTAGAATCGATTATCATCTTTCGCGGTTCTCATCGCACGATAGAAGTCTCCACCGTTAGCCATAAATGAATTGGTAGCGACGATATAGTACCCGTTCGGATCGATATCCGAGTACGTACCATCTGCATTCTTAATCTGAACTTTGACCACACGTTGACCGACTTGGGTCACGGTGTTGGTCGTGGCATCCATTTTTTCGCCTGGCTTTGTGGAATCGTAGTAGAGCCGCATGCCTGCCACTTGCGGGAAGCGCCCTTCTCCCGTTTCCACACCACTAACGCCATTTTCCAGCGCGGCTGTGATTTCCTTGCCTGTCATTTTCAATGCAGACAGATTATTACCGAATGGCATCACAGTCAGAAGATTGTCCAGCGTAATATCACCTGTCTGGAATGAAGCTCGAATGCCTCCGCCGTTCTGGATCGCCACGTATCCTTTGACGTCGTTTTCCTTCACAATGGATTTCACTTTCTCCAGCATACCGTCCGTCATCAGGTTTCCTAAATTGGTTTCCTGTTTCCGCACGGTACCCCGTTCTCCATCAAGGAAGACATTCGTTTTACCAATAACCGTTTTCTTGAACTGTTCCAACTGAGGAGCATATTCTTTCAGCTTGTTTGCAGCTTCCACATCATCAGCATAGACGAATTGGTCGTTAGCATCTTTCGCATCCAGATTCAGCAACTTGCCGTTCCACTTCTTCAATATACCTGCTTCATCAAACGTAACATCCAATTGACCAAGAGAAACGTCATATTCACCGGTTTGCACGACCAATGTTGGCTCATCCTGACTGCCTACAACAATCGGTTCCTTCAGAATGGTGTGTGAATGACCACCTACCACAATATCGATCCCTTCTACGGCTTCAGCCAATTTTAGATCCTCTGAGTAGCCAAGGTGAGTCACAGCGATGATTTTATTGATACCTTCATTTTGCAGCATCTGTACAGTTGCCTGCGCACTTGCCTTGTAATCCTCAAACTTCAAGTCATCTCCTGGTGAAGAAAGAGATACCGTGTCCGGTGTCGTCAGTCCGAAAATACCGACTCGCTCACCATTCACTTCCGTAATAATGGCCGGATAGATTTCGGCTTTCTCACCCGGATCACCGATGCTATTGTTGTACAAACCACTCAAACTCGCATCCTTTGAATAATCAATATTGGCACTCACAAACGGGAACTCTGATTTTTCAATAAATTCTTTCAGTACGCTTGGACCTTTATCAAACTCATGGTTTCCGAAAGTCATGGCATCGTATCCGATCATGTTCATGAACTCCAGATCAGCCAGACCGTTAAACAGATTGAAGTACAATGTGCCTGAGAAAACGTCCCCTGCATCCAGCACCAGGGTATTATCATTGCGTGCTTCCTTAATTGCCGTTACTCGGCGCGGGATATTATCCAGATGCGCGTGCGTATCATTCGTGTGCAGCACGCGCAGGTTGAAGTCCCCTTCTTCCACTGGACCTCCAATACTCAATTGTGCAAGTAGTGGATCATGGTCGCTTACCCGTCCATCCGCTGTTTCAAAATCAGCATTCACATGTACCACTTCGATGGCTGCCGTCTCAGTCAGGTTTTTACTCACCAGAATGTGATCCAGTGTCTGAGAGTTTCCATCATAGATGTAGGAGTAGCGCTGGTTCTCTGGCAGTTGGTTTACCAGATTGTCCAGTTCATTACCTTCGACAATGTTCAATGTATTTGAGAATTGGAAGTCATTGAAATCGCCGAGAACAGCGACATTTACCTCAGGGTCTTTGTTAAGCAACTCTTTCACAAACCCATTCACCAATGCAGCCTGCTTCGCACGTTGAACTTCACTGCTTCGAGTCGCAGGCTGTATGCTTCCAAAAGGCTTCAGATCTCCACCTTTGGAATTGAAATGGTTGGCAATCACCACTACACGTTCACCATTGAATTCGAATTCCGCTGCGAGCGGTTTGCGGGAGCTGGCGAACGCCTCGTCCCCTGGTGCAATACGACCTGGGTTATTGGAGAGACTGCCGTCTGCTTTGACTGTGATCGCTGTCGTAGCATCGCCTTTTCCGATACCCGTAGCCAACGATACACGGTTCGGCTGGTATAGGAATCCTACCCGAATGTTGGCACCCGGTGCCCCGCCATCCTTGTTATTTTCTGGAGCAATCTCACTGTATCGATATGTTGGTCCATTATTCGCTTTGATTGCATCAATTAGAGTCTGAAAACTCTCATTGGCCGCTGTTGTACCTGTATCGGCATCGCCATCGTTATCCTGAACTTCCATAATGCCAATGATATCTGGCGTTCTCAAATTATCAACAATGATTTTGCCGATTTTATTGGCTCGTGTTGCATCCTTTTTGCTGAAATTCTCTACATTAAATGTGGCAATCGTCAGTTTATCTGCTGCTTTCTCAATGGAAGTAACCACTTGTTTCGTTTCTCCCGGAATGACCGCTGGCAAATTCCCTTCAGGATTCACCTTGAAATTCCCGGCAGAATATGTCATTACTCCGATCACATTACCATCCAATTTGTCACCTGTTTTTACTGCTTTGGAAGGTTTCTTGCCGATAAACAGACGCTGCGGATTGAGATCGCTCTCATTCATACCTTTCTTGTTATCGGTCAGAATAACACCACCCGCAGGTGTGCGAAGTGGATTGTTCTCACCATTATCCACAACAACGGCCAAACCCGGTTGACTGGAGTATGGACCTATAATTTCAGGCTTTTCCAGTTCAACACGCATGCCTTCCAGACTTTCATAGAAGTCTATCGCATCCTTCTCGGGATTAAATTCTGCAAAAGAGTCCGAGTCAATCACTGTTGGAATGATGTGTCCATTGACACCCAACTTCACAGGTGCAGGCAGATCGACCTTATCTAACACTTTTACAATGGTACTCGCCGTAATTTGCGTGGTGGTTAATTCGTTAACCGCTCCATATTCCGTAACTTTGCCGGATACCTTCACCTGGTTGCCAACGAGGACTCCATGACTCGGTTTATATACCTGAATGGCTTCGGAGGTCCGATCATCCTCGTCAATCTCATCCGGAAGCTCTTGCATGTAAAAACTGCTTGTACTGACGGAGGTAACAATACCTTCGATATCTTTAACATCATATCCGTTAAAAACAGAGGTATGTCCTGCACCCTGAATATCATGGATACGCAAGTTTTCTTTATCTGGAAGTACTTGATACGTAAAGGTGTACACCGTACTGGATTGTCCATTAAGAATGGCAACGGCCTTGATTACGATGTCTTGATCAATCACTATTGGACTACTATACACGGTGGAAGAAGAAGTAGGCTCCGTATTATCCGTTGTGTAATGTACAACTGCACCCTTGGCTGGAGAGGTTAAGGTGACTTCATTGTTTCGGGGAATCCCACCGGATGGAACACTTGCCATCACAGACAGGCTATTTTCTACAACATCTGCAGCTGTTCTAGGCAAAATCTCTAATCCGTAATTACTGTTGAACGTGAGAACACCTTGCACATATTCGTAGGTTTTGCCGACAGTTAGCGCGGTAGGAGAGTTTTTGGCATAGATCGTCATCTCAGCACCATGACGATCCGTAGCGTAGAACGTCGAACTACTGCCACGTGTTACCTGAATATCTCTTACTTCGACAAACATTCCCTCATACTTTTCGCCCGGACCTTTGTTACTTTGGTCTGCTGGTCTGACAAAGTCTGTGGAAACCATATTTTTGGGTTCGGGGAGTGTTATATTTTGCCCAATAACATGGATGTATCCTTCAGTAAAACCAGACTTATCCTTCTCAATCTGAACGAGCCCGCTGTAGTGAGTAATTGGACCATACACTTCAATGCGATCTCCGACTTCAATTTGATTTTTTGCTCGAACTACAATGCCAGCTTCTTCATCTTGAATATAATAATTCGTGAATTCTCCGGAGAGTTCACTGTACGTTACGACACCTGATACAGCTACATTTGTATTTGGCGCAAGTGTCCGCGCCTCAGCGATGGGGATAATTTCAGTCCCGTCTGCTTCCTGTACTTCTGAATTATCCGTCTCAGCTGGTTCCTTACTATCAGTTTCATCAAGATCATCATCTTCGTTGGTCGGTGACCCCGTCCCCTCCAGATCTGACGATTCTTCCGTTGGAACAGTATCAGGTATGGTTGTCTCCTGATCACTTGTTTGGGGCTGCTCCGTTACTACATTTTCATCATCAGCATATGCGGTACGACTTAATCCACCGATTGGTGCCGCACCTGTAACGACAAGAACGAAAACCAGAAACCCTTGTGCCCAACGTTTCACTTGCTTGTTGTTCATTCGTCCTACCCCCATGTTTTCAACTTGGCAATCATTTGTTCAGCCAGCTTGTACATTAGTTCAAATATAAGATAACTGAATAACAGAGTTGTGTAAACAATATTTCTTCGTTATGAAAGAAAATAGAACATATACATCACAAAAATAAATCATATTCTATTCTTTAAAGTTAAACAGGACTATTTTCAGATCAAAATCATGTCTTTCTGATCTTTCCGAGTCATATTTATGTGCACATTAAACCACTTACGTTAGATACACTGACATACAAGGTATGAATCATTTACTTTTTCGACAATTCGTGACGGCAACTATCTACCCTTTTTTAAGAAAAATCAGACTTAAGGCTTATAGTAAATTTCAAGATACAGGCATAGCAATACGACGATCAGGAATGATCGCCGCATCTATTTTGATATTAGCCTATAATTACTTCTTCACCGTACTGTTATACTGGGCAATCTTGTCTGTAATTTGTTTGGCTGCTGCATCCAATGCTTCTTGTGGTGTACCTTGTCCATTCAACACCGTTTCAATCGCTCCTTCGACAAGTTGTCTGGCTTCTGGGAATACACCCATTAATGCCCCGGATGTTGCTGTCGAATCCGCTGAAGCGTGCAATTGGTCGACTGCTGTCTGGAATTGCGGGTACTTCACCATATTATCCTTTAATACTTGCTCATTGTAGGCTGCTGTCGTAATTGGGAAGTATCCTGTCGCAACACTCCAGTTTGCTTGTACCTCAGGTGTTGCCAAGTACTTGATGAATTCCCATGCCGCTTGCTGTTGTGCTTCCGATTTGTTATTCATGATGTACAAGCTCGCTCCACCCACCACAACGCCGCCTACTTTGGCATCAGCCGGACGAGGCAGGAAGCCTGTTCCCAGTTCAAACTTGCCACCTGAACCTTCTACGATTTTGCGCAGGCCAGCTGTGGAATCCAGGGTCATACCGATTTGTTGTGCTGTAAATGCTGCTGTCGTATCGTCTGTGCTACGCCCCAGATTGGAGAGGGTTTTCTCGTCGATCATCTTTTTCCACCATGTTAATGTCTTCACTCCAGCTTCGGAGTTCAGCAGAGACTCTGTAGCTGCTTCGGTTCTTCCGTTTCCATTGTTTACATAATCTGCATTCTGGTTCGCAAAGAATTGTTCCATGAACCAGCCGTAGATCGCCATGGATGCACCTGGCTTACCGTCTTTCGCCAATGCTTTTGCCGCTTGCTCAAACTCTTCATACGTCTTCGGCGGGTTCTCCGGGTCCAGACCTGCTGCTTTGAACATATCCTTGTTGTAGTACAGGATCGGGTTCGATGTGTTAAACGGCATGGCGTTCAACTTGCCATCAATCGTGTAGTATCGGATGATGTTTGGCTCCAGTTGGGACAGGTCAAACTTGTCCTTGTCGATGAACTGCTGTACTGGCGTAATCATGCCCGAATCGATCATGAACTTGCTACCGATCTCGTAGACCTGGATAATGTCAGGACCGCTATCTGAGCCCATGGATGCTTTGAGTTTGTTCAGACTTTCATCGTACTTCCCTTGATAGATGGGTTTCACCTGAATGTCCGGATGACTTGCGTTAAAGTCGGAAGCGAGCTGGTTAATCGCTTTTTCCCCTGCACCCGACATGGAGTGCCACCAGGTCAATTGTGTTGTCTCAGCTGCGGCCGCTTCTGCAGGTGCTCCACTTGCAGGGCTGCTTGTTTCAGCTTTTGTTCCGCAAGCAGAGATAACCAACATTAGAGCAGCCAGCATTAATGCGAATGTTCCTCTTTTTTTCAACCGAAATCCGTTCATAATCGCTCTCCTTTTATATGGCTCGCTTCAACATAAAATCTTGGAGATGACACGGCGTGGCCGTTACGGTTACGAATCGTTCTTCTGATTGCTGTTATCCTCGGATTTTTTATATCACCTTTTCAAAGGTGAAAATCCGATGATAAAGGCAAACGCTTCGCTTCTTCAGAATCGATTTCGTCCCCTCCACTACTACCGTGGTTTCTCTTTTCAAGATCCTATTTCAACACGCGAGCCTTGTTTATTCGCTCCTGGTATCCAGCCCTTAAGACCTTGTACGAAGATACAAGGTTTAATTCAAAACCTTTAAATCTTCCACTTCAATTAAATACTTGTAAAACTTTCTATTCCTACCCCTTCAGTGCGCCTGCGGCCATTCCGCGGACAAGCTGTTTCAACCCGAAAATCAATAACAGTAAGGATGGTAGAATGACCATTGCTGTTCCGGCAAATACCAGATTCCACGCTGTGGATTCCTGGAACTCCAGCATCGAGATTCCGATCTGTGCGGTTCTCATTTCTGGTGTGTTTGTCACCAGCAGCGGCCAGAGATACGAATTGTACATGCTTAAGAATGAATAGATTGCCAGTGTTCCAAGTGCCGGACGGGACAAAGGCAAGACGTGTGATATGAAATAGCGAATATGACCACAACCGTCGATCCTCGCCGCCTCGAACAATTCCTTGGGTAGCTGCATGAAGAACTGTCTTAGCAGGAATGTACCAAACGCCGTTGCCAGAAACGGCACGGTAAGCCCCTGGTAACTATCCAGCCAGCCCCAGCTGCGAACCGTGAGGTAGTTGGGAATCATCGTCACTTCCCATGGAATCATCATCGTTGCGACAAACATGCTGAAGATGACGTTTTTGCCTTTGAACTGCATTTTTGCAAAAGCATAGGCTGCCATACTCGCTGTAATCAATTGACCAAGCGTCGTCAAGCCTGCGACAAGAAAGGTATTGCCGATAAATCGACCGATCGGAACAATATCGAATACTTCGCTAAAGTTGGACAGATCGATTGAATTTGGAATGATATGTGGCGGATAAGCGCTCGCATCTTCCGGCGTCATCACGGCCATGAAAAAGGTGTACATCACCGGATACAGCACAAGCGCTGCACAGATCGTAAGTAATACATACAACAGTGTTTTGGTCCATGTCGCACTCATTGGTAATGCACTTTCCTTTCTACCCATTTGAACTGGATCAGGGTCAGCAGCATAATGACCACGAACAGGATCAGTGCCTGCGCACTACCTGTACCAAAGCGGAAATTAACGAAGGCTTCCTGATAGATGGAATAGACGAAAACATTCGTGCTGTCCATCGGGCCACCCCGGGTTAGAATGTTGATCTGACCGAACGATTGAAAAGCGCCAATGATCGATACGACCGTAACAAAGAATAACGTTGGTGACAGGAGCGGCATTGAGATTTTACGAAACGTCAGCAATGGTCCTGCGCCATCAATCTTGGCGCTCTCGTAGATCTCATCCGGGATGCCCGCTAGACCACTGGATAGAATAATGTAGTTGAATCCCAGGTTCATCCAGATCGTCATGATGGAGATTGAGATCAATGCCCAATCCGGGCTGGTAAGCCAGGGGATTGGGTCGATGCCTACTTTGCCAAGCAGATAATTCAGCATGCCCAGAGTCGGATGGAATAGAAACTTCCAGATCACCGCTGACGAACCGACGGATAACACCACGGGCAAAGAGAATACAAATTGGAAAACACGCATTCCCTTGAACCGGTTGTGGGTCAGTGCAGCCAGAATCAGAGCAGCCAGCATGCCCGTAGGCACTGTAAACAGAACAAATAGTAACGTCACTTTCATCCCTTGCATAAACAGTCCTGACTGGAACACAGCCTTGAAGTTATCCAGTCCTACATAAGCCGCAATCTGCCCCGTCGGATCTGTGGAATGCAGACTGAGATACACGGACTTAAACATCGGGTAAAACAGAAACACTGCAAACAAAAGCAGCGATGGTGCCAGGAAACCATAGGCCAGCATATTCTCCCGCATTCGCTGCACACGCAGCGAGGCTGTACGACGCTCACTCGTACCTGATACGCGCCGTTTGGCGGCGGGCAAGCTGATCCGGTTATCAAGCTCACTCATCGGATTTTCTTCCCCCTTGATTCACGCATTCAGTGTGTGTGAAATGCTACATCAACTTCAGCACCACGTTATCTAGTGTAAGAGTCGAATGTCACAGCAAAATCTGTTCTGAATCAACATAACGTTAATCATGGACAAGGGGCTTTACGAAATCAGGGATCAACTCTACACCGAATCCGAATTAGATTTCACGACAAAAAACCGCAAGAACTCTCCTGTTTGGAGATGCCCCTGCGGTTCGATGTGTAAATGGAATATGAACGTTTGTCTATTAATGAAAGCGACTCATTTTACATTAATCTGTAAATCTCCCAAATGGGGTTAAGCGATTAACCGTTCGAGTTAACGATTAAGATGATATGGCACCGTGGTGACAATCACGTCTTTGTAATTGATCAGATAAGCCCGAATCATGAAGCTGGTCTGGTTGTGCAGTACATTTTGCCACCAATGCTTGGTGATGAATTGCGGAATCAATATGGTGATGTGATCGGTCTCGGCCGTTTTCCACTCTACGGTATCAATGAATTTCTTGAGCGGCCCCATAATGCTGCGGTACCTCGATTTGATCACGACCAGACGGACCCCTGGGTTCCACTCCTCCCACTTCTGCTCCATCTTGCGTATAGCCTCATCATCGAATCCAATGTACAGCGCGACCACGTGATCCGACATCGTCTGGGCGTAACTGATCGTGTTCATGACAACCCGGGTAATGCCTGCAACAGGAATGACAATCGTATTACCTTTTTGGGCTGGCTTATCGACCTGAATATCAATCCGCAGCTCATCAGCAATGTTGCAATAGTGACGGTGAATACGCATGAACACATAGACAACGAGCGGCAAAAAGATAAAGATGACCCATGTCTGCGTGAACTTGGTGAAAATAAAGATCAGGGTAATCGATAGCGTAGTCAGCATACCGACTGTATTAACCAGCAGTTTCATCTGCCAGCCAGACGGCTTGACTTTGATCCAGCGAATCATCATGCCGAGTTGCGATAGCGTAAATGGAATGAACACTCCTACCGCATAGAGCGGAATCAGGCTTTCGGTGTTTCCTTTGAACCCAACCACCAGAAGCGCAGACATCACACTGAGAAAAATAATACCGTTCGAGAAGCCAAGCCGATCTCCTCGGACCATGAACATATGAGGCATATATTTGTCTTTGGCCATCATGAAGGACAATAGCGGGAAGGCAGAATACGCCGTATTCGCTGCCAGGAACAGAATCAGTGCCGTCACACCCTGGATGATAAAATACATCCACCCTCTGCCAAATGTAGCCTCGGCAATCTGGGATATGACCGTGGCATGGGGATCAGGCTTCACCCCATAACCGAAGGCCAGCAACGTGATGCCAATGAACATGGCTCCCAATATACAACCCATGAGCAGTAACGTACCCGCAGCATTTTTCTCGGCAGGCTGCTTGAAGTTCGGGATCGCGTTACTTACCGCTTCCACACCAGTCAGAGCCGAACAACCGGAGCTGAATGCTTTCAACAGCAGAAACATACTCACATGGGATAGACTTGTTCCGAACTCAGGTGCAGCTGCTTCCATCCCCCCGGCAAGAAATTTGATTCCGCCCGAGATGATTAGAACTGCAATCGAAAAGATAAACAGATAGATGGGGATCGCCAGCACAGACGCTGACTCCGTCACTCCCCGCAAATTCATAATCGTTAGAAAAACAATCATAATGAGTGCAATCACGACACTGTAGTCATGCAGCATTGGAAACGCCGACGTAATCGCATCCGTCCCTGCGGACGAACTTACGGCAACGGTCAGAATATAATCGACGAGCAGAGATCCTCCGGCAATCAGACTGGAGGTGGTACCCAGATTATCCTTGGCTACGATATAAGCGCCGCCCCCTGTTGGATAAGCAAATATCGTCTGACGATAGGAAAAAATTAAAATGACGAGTAATCCCAGCACGGCGACGGAAATCGGAACAGAGTACCACAGGGCGGCGAATCCGGCCGCAACGAGCACCAGCAAAATCTGTTCCGTACCGTAGGCAACGGACGATAGGGCATCCGAGGACAGGATGGCGAGCGCCTTCCATTTCCCCAATTTTTCTCCATCCAATTCAGCCGATTTCATGGGCTTGCCTATTAAGATTCTCTTCATTTTGCCAAGCATGATCATAACTTCCTTCCGTCTCTCATCTGTGAAGCATTGTTATTATGCAAAATCGCAGAGCCATTGACAATACGTCATTTCACCCGAAATTCGCCAGCATGTGATAATGCATTCTACGATTCAATAATCGATAACAAAGCCATTCTTGTTCAGCAATTTGAACTTTTTTGAACCAAAACGACGTTTGTTCGTCAAAAAAAAAGGAAACGGCCTTGGGTTCAATGAACCGAAGACCACTTCCTTGATCTATGCGTTGATTATATTTAACTGCCCAGAATACCGGGACGAGGAGTAACACCAAATGCTTGCGCCAGTGTGGTCAGCTGTTCATCCGTAATTCTCTGCCGGATCTCGTGACCAGCAACCAGCATATACACTTGGGCTGCCTTCTCGATAGTTTCGATCAGACCAAATGCCTCGTCAATCGTTGTACCTGTTCCGAATATGCCATGCTGCGGCCAGATGACCGCGTGGTATTCTTTCATTTTCTCAGCCGTTTCGCGGCCAATCTCATTCGACCCAGGGATCATCCAAGGAATAATACCGATCCCATCCGGGAATACAACCACACACTCCGTGCACATCTGCCACAAGGTCTTCGTAAATTTCGCCTCATCCAATTCGTGGATAAACGTCATCGCTAGCACATGGGTCGCATGGTTGTGCATGACAACCCGATGGTTCGGGTCCAATTTCAGACGTTCAATATGGCTCATGAAATGGGTAGGTAATTCACTCGTTGGATTCGCCCCCGACTTCAATCCCCAGAGAACTTCCAGCTCCTGACTATCTTGCGATACACGCAGCAACCCCAGATTGCTTTCGGGATCAGCGAGTACATTTTTGAAATATTTGCCCGATGCGGTCACGATAAAATATTTGCCTGCCAGCTCTTGCACCGAAAATGCCGGTTTGATCTTGCGAATCACATGATGGATATCGATATATTGGGCTACTTCCTCTTCCTCCAGCAAATAGCTGACATTACCACCATTGCGCTCATCCCAGCCATTTTTCCACATATGTTGAGTAATTTCAGCCATCTCACGGACAAATGGAATATGGAAACCGGCGGCCTGTGTTGCTTCGTTTGTAAGGGTCACGTTCATGATCAATCTCTCCTTATATTGAAAATCATATGGCTTGCCACGTACATAGTAAGTTCCTTTTTTCACATTCATTATACCTTTGTTTATCTTTGATGGTCAATAATAAACACAGAAATAAACTTTTATTTGTTTTTGTTTAATTTTGTTTGTTTGAAAATATAACAAAAAAATACCCTGCCGGCGCCCGGCAGGGTCAGTCACACATCTATTTAACACGAGAAGGGGTTTACAAGACTTATCATACCTCTGCTACCTTAATAGAAGCTGAAAGCGAAATAAAAAAAGCATGAAAACATATATCCCCTTTGGACAGAAGATTCAGTGCCTCCTTTTCATTCAATACATATATCTCTGTCCAAACGCTTTCGTCAATTCTAGCATATGTTATTCTAGCTTTTCTCAGGAAAAGACATTCATAAAAAAGGAGATGGACCTATGCCAGTCCTTTCTACAGGCCCGATCGAGAACAACCTCTCCGGTGGCAGTAGGCCTACACAACAAGTCACCATCAAAATGGTCAATACCGATTCCATCAATACGTCCAATGTACTTATTGAAGGTTATTTCCTGAATGGAACGAGGAGCTTATACGTGCTTCAATCCGTTGATCTGAATCCCGGGCAAGTCTTCTCTCAAACCTACTATGCCAATTTGGATGGATACGAATATGTATTTACAACGAGTGGAGACGCAGCCGCATTGACTGAAATTTCGGTGTGGGGAAAAGACAGCACCGGGCAAATCGTCACCGCACACCGCATTGTTTCAAATGAACTAGCTCTATAAAAGGGGGAAACAAGCTGGCCACAATCTCGTCCGGGCCCATTGAGAACAACATGGTATCCGGATCAAGACTCACCCAATCGGTTACTGTCAAAATTGATAACGAAGATCCAGTCAACACCTCAAATATTCTTATCGAAGGATATGCGCTGAACGGAACCCGAACCTTGTATATACTGGAATCCATCTCGCTTGCTCCCAATGAAGTCTTCACCAAGAGCTATTATGCAGACTTGGATGGCTTTGAGTTTGTTTTCACTACCAGTGGCTTGGCAGAGAGCTTAACCGACATTTCCATGTGGGGCAAAAATGCCACAGGGCAATTGGTCGCTGCCCATCGACTGGTAACTTCTGAATTGCTGGGTGCTGAAGGTTGCACTCCCGACTTCGAGTGGGGACAGACGATCTATTGGGCTGATTCCAGCGCTCCAGGACCAGGTACCGGATCACCCTTTGATCCATTTAATTCCCTGCAGGCTGCTATTGACGCAGCGACGAATAGCCCACTTGCGGTTACTTTTGGCATGAGAGCCCGTTTAATTATTCTGATCGCCGGTAATTCTTCGTTTGATGAAGACATTGTCATTCCACCCGCAAGACATGTGCAGCTTCTGGGTCTCGGTCCATGGCAGCTCGGTAACTCCGATCTGGCCAACTTCGCTTCTTCCATCCCGCGTAATGTCACGATCCAGACGAATCCTGCAGAAGAAGATGCCTATCAGGACCAAGGACCTGCTTTTATTGCCCGTCCCGTTACGGTAATTGGTACACTCAATAATGGTACATCCGTCAGTACACACACCAACTACACGGACGGCGCCATTATAAGTGGTGACGTCGCTTTTCAGAACGTGGCTGTGGGTGACCCGTTCACGACCATTGAATTCCAACTGCTCAATGCCAGAGTCGTGGGTAATATCGTACAATCGGGTCACATGGGCACTCTGAACACGTACCTGTATCACAGTCGGATCAACACGATGGTTCATACTGGATTGAATATTCAGCGGATGGTGGATAGCACCTCAGACAGCACCATTAATGTAAGAGGCTACTCCCATATTACCAATTCGACGATGAATGGCAATGTGACTGTTACACTCGCGCTTAGCGATGTACCGCCCACCGGCATATTCAGCAGTCAGTTTGCTACGATCACCTGGACAGGACCTTTAACGCTGGATGCCGCCTCCAACTATTATTTTGTTAACAGCGGATCTACACTTGTCGGAACCAAAACCGTATTATTCAGCATCGCCTAACACGCAATCCCTGTCCTTCATTGGTCGGGGGTTTCTTATTTTCGCAGCACATACGATGGATGCATCTTTCCTGTCGATTCATAGCGTTCATCACCTGTATACTCAAATCCCAGCTTGATCAAGATATGACGTGACACTTCATTATCCGGATGATGCCCGGCAAACAGTGCCTTCGCCTTCATCTCCTCAAAGACATACGCAATCACCGCACGCGCTGCTTCCTGGGCATACCCTTTGCCCCAGTGATCCCGGGTTAGATGAAATCCCAGTTCATACATATCCTCTTCTGGAGAATACGGACGCAAACCACAGCAGCCGACAAACACTTCGGATTCTTTCTCAAAAAAGGGCCAATATTGCACCCCCACTTCCTTCTGCCTTTGAATTTCCTGTGTTAATCTCGCTTCTACTTCATCCTCGCTTAGAAATCCCTTGCTGCTAATCCACTTCGAAATCTCATGATCGCCCCACAGCGCAAAGGCCAGCGCACGATCCCCTTCGTGCCACGTCGCACATTCCAGCCGTTCGGTTTCAAATAAAATTGTTCTGTTCATCATCGACTAACCTCCTGTATGCCAACACAAATCTGCGTGCCGCCTATACCTTAAATTAATCGAATGACCACTAAAGTAAACAAACCTATATAAAGAGGTCACTAAAGTTTAAAGGTAATACGCATTTATTATTTACTCAACTTTCGCACTTAAAATAATGAGTCAACCCCTTGTGGGCGTAAGAAGATTTAAACAGTACTGTTTCTAGTGACAAAAAAACACCTCTCTTGTTTGGTATCATGGAAGTGTCGATCAACCATAAACAAGAAAGGTGTGTAAATGGGCTGTTTTTTGTCAACTACAAGAATGGATTTCTGGTTTACCCAGCTATATCAAGGTTTTTTTGGTGATTTAAGCTGGGGAAGTTGAGTAACAATCTTATCAATATTCATTTCTTACTTTCTATTTACATCTTTTCTTAACTTCACCCCTTCTTTTAATAAGGGGGTTCTAGGTTGGAACTAACGTCAATCTACAATTACTAACAGATCACAATTCATTGACTGTACCACAACCATAAGGTTGGCAAGTCTGAATTGTCGAAACAGTATTAATAAATCCAGTATAATCATGATATCTATAATAGTGATGGTCTTTCCTAATGAATAAAGTCCCACTGTAACCATTAATAACACCTTTAGTGTATGTTTTTGTTATCCAATAGGCTCTTGGTGCATCTTTAGAAAGATAATAACCGCCAATGCTTACAAGTATTCCAGCTATTTTTCCACTTACAGGTCCTCCTATAAAGGAAGCAAGTATACCTGCTACTGCAGAGGCTGTGGCATATATTATCTCAGTTGAATTTTCTACTTTGCCTTTATATACATAATCATCTGCTAATGCCTGTGGAGCGTAACTGAGATCTTCATAAACGGGTCTAACTTTTTTGATTGCATAATTCACTTCGCCGGTTTGCAGGTTTTCATACTTTACTTTGCTATCATCGACTTTTGTAATTTTTAACTCATCTTCTCCATTTGAATCGGTCGCAATATAGTAATTGTCATATTGAACTAATGTAGAACCATCTGTAAAAGTTACAGAATTACTGGTTGTGCTTTCAACTAAATCTAAGAGGCTTTTGTCCACTTGTGACACTGGCAAAGAAGTTGGTAAATCTACCTGATCCTGAGCAAAGGCTGGTAGTGAGATAGATGTAGAGAGCAGAACTCCTGCAAAAAATGTTTTAGAAATTTTTGATCCTATCATTTTTTATCCTTCATTCATTCTTTACTTCTATTTCTTCTTTTTCCTGAAGAAATCGAACTTGATCACATAATCAAAAAGAGACGTAATTACAATAGCTCCAATTGGAATCAATAAATAAATCCATAACGGATTATTTGGAGCTTCACCAGGGGGGGCATCAGTTAAAAAAACATAAAGAACAACACAATAAATTATGGCCACTACAATACCTGTTACATTTCTATTTTTCATAGTTGTTTTCCACCTCTTGTTCATAGAAATTCAAAATATTGTATTTCCCACCCAAATATACTATAACACATATTTGGAATAATTTATCTCCTTTATCTATTACTCTATAATATCGATTGTAAAAATACTAGATTCTGTGAAGCCAGATCTCCACTCCATACGGCAACCTATGGCGGGTTATTTCTTTTAAAATTTTAATTTTTTCTTATGAAAGGCTCGCTTTGTTCTGTTCGTTATAGTAATCAATCTATAGGTTCGCATTTATGTGGTTATTAGTTGTTACTTCTACTTCCTCTTCAGAAAGGATTTACCCTTCTACGTACGCTATCGTTGTTCCAACGAATTTAACGTTTTCATCTACTGCATCACCATAATAGAAAGCGGCAAGTATTTTATTAACTTTTATTATCTCAAAATACCCCTTTAAACCTATGTATATCCACAAAAAAAGAAAGACCCCTGCCGGAAACATGTCCGGCAGAGGCTCAACAAGCGAATTGCAACCTTAGAAATCAGATGTTGCAATCTGAATCGTACCTGTAGAAGCACCTGCTGCACTAGTCAATAGGGCAGCTACGAGCAGCAAATCTACAGACAGTGTAAGGCTGTTGCCGGCAGGGATTAAATACGTGATGACTGGTGCATTCACACGAGTAACAACCAAATCGACTGCGAACGGACCAAAGTTGTTAACCGTGATGCTGGCATTGGTTCCACCAGTCAGATCTTCGTAGTAGGATTTACCCACGCTTGCAGCCAAATTGTAAAACTGTTGCGGTAAAAGGATGGCCATTGAAATCACCTCCTTTTGCTTTGATACGGTATTCTATGCTTGAAATCTATTAAAGCAACGGTGAATTACCAGCGTCATAATGTCCAATTTTGATAGAATTCATAGATTGATAGACAAGTGTAGGCAAAAAAAAGCCCCACCGAAACATCCGATGGAGCTGATAAAGCTTATTATATATAACAAGGCTGCTACGCATACAACATGAAAAAGTTCAATTCATGACCCTGCTGCTTGAGATAGTTATATATCTGCGAACGGTGATGGAACACATGGGTTACCGTTTCGATCTGCCATTTGACTTGTACGTGCCCGTGTTCCATATAAAAAGCCTTTGTAGAGCGGTTTAAAAAGTCATCTTCGCTCAATCCCGTGATATATGCTTTGTAGGATTCAAAGTTGCTCCACAACGTTGCTTCAAGCTTCTCGATATCCTCAATCCCCGACAGGCTATTCTCCACCAGCCCAACCTCAGCTTCACCTTTTTCCTGCATAATGGCAAGATCCGATGCCGTGATTTGAATAAAGTGATGCACTAGCTCCACCAATGAACGCATATTCTCCTGTGGACGATAAGACCAATCCTCCGAACGGATCAAGCGAATTAACGAAGCCCCCGTCCGTACGCCTGTTTCCAATTCATTTAACAAATGATCCCGAATCTGCAATGTTCCATTCATATATGATGTCTCCCTTATCTTTTATTCTCACGATTTTAGTATAACCGAAGGTGCTACAGATCTATTGTACAAATCGGACAACATTCTGCCATGCTCCCTCGCTGCTGTCAACGGAGTCTCTCCATAAAACTTGCGAAATTGCCGAATCAGATGGGCTTGGTCAAAAAATCCATGATTCTGGGCAAGCATTGCCCAATCTGCCGTGTTCCCCTGATGAATATCGCTCAATACACGATGAAAACGAACCACTTCACTGAATCGTTTGGGACTGATTCCAATCCATTCCGAGAACTTGCGATGCAGCTGCCGCTCGCTGACTACCTCACGCATTGCAAGCTCCTGGACACTCATACGTCCCCCATCCTTGAAGATGCGGTGCAGCACGTTTTTCATCAGATCGTTCTCATATGTACTTGACTGCACCGACAACGGACTCAAGTACGCATTCATAACCTCTACTCGTTCTGCAAAACTATTCGTTTCAGCCATCCGCTCCTGAAGCTCGTTCAGCTTCTCGGGCCAACATTCCTGAAGTGCAATTCGCTTATCTGTAAACCATTCCAGAGGCAGGCCATGGAAGACATGTGCCCCGCCCGGGAAGAACCGCACACCAAAGGTATAATCTCCAGTAGGAGCATCATCGTTAGATGACTCCGGTACAGCGAAAGGCTGTGTATAGTTGCCACAGTAAGCATAGGAATGTACTGAACAGACCGGGTCGTATGTAATCAGCATGTCCGTGCAACCATCCGGCAATACCCGGGCAGGGACAGTCATCACTGATCGCTCTCGACCTTCTCCCGCAGCAACATCCGCATGTGTGTTCGGAAGAGATCCCGATTCCCAATAACAGGCCACATAAGCCATCAAGCCGGCAGCAGGTATTTTCTCAACATAATAACTGTTAAAATACGTTCCATTCATCTGAATCGGCTTAAACAGCGGATGTAGACTAGGATCCACAATACGTCCCTCCGATCACTAGAGTTTGTTGTACGTTATGTATTCATCTATCATACCATCAACCGAATAAATGAAGAAAAAAAGTGCCCTACCGGAGGACAATCCGATAGGGCCAGTCACACATCTATTTAACACGAGAAGGGGTTTACAAGACTTATCTTACCTTCGCAACCTTAATGGAAACAGAATTCAGCTTTCAATTCAGTCCGTGCAGTTTGCGAAAACGCTCTGGACTCATACCTGTATGCCTTTTGAACATCGCACAGAAATAACTGGCGTTCTCGTATCCCACCCGATCAGCAACTTCATATATTCGGAGCTCTCTCTCACTGAACATGAGTTGTTTGCTTCGATTGATCCGTTCCTGGTTCACGTAAAATACAGGTCTGGTATGAAGTGCCTTCTGAAACAGCCTGCACAAATATTGGGGAGATACCACAGCCACATCGGCCAGTTCCTTCAGCGAAAGTGAACGATCCAGATGCTCTGCGATATAACGGAGCACAGGCTTCAAACGCTCCAGTTCATCATTATAATTGGCTGATGCGATGAGCAGTGGCTTCAGATCCAGCAGCAGGGCATATAATTGTTTGGAGCATTCAACATCGTAATCTGCGTAATCCGTAGTATCCCCATTCTCTCCTCTAACCAGAAGTTGCTCCAGGCCACGCAACAGCGTTGCTGTCCTGAGTCTGCATACGCGTGAATCGGTTATCCCCGCATAAGATAATAACTGGCTGGCCTCTCTACCCTGAAACGAGACCCAAGCCAGCTCCCAACGGTCACTAATGGGCATATATCGATGCGGTACATCAGGATACAGAAAGAAAACGTCACCCGGTCCGACGATATACTCGTCTTCTTGTATAATCAGTCTCCCCTGACCTTGAATAATCTGGTGGATCTGATAATCCGGGAATCCCTCTGGACGCTCGGTTTCATATTGGTGTTCCCAGTAACCAACCGTGGTCATATAGATCGGCAGGCGAGCAGCTTCTTCTGTTTTACCAAAAAAAATCCGGGTATCCATCCCGTACACCACTTTCTCCATCGTTAGTTTCATATTGTGATACATATGGGCAATATTCTTTATTTTCTAAGTCATCATTCAATTCTATAATGACAATATTATAACATTTCAGAAGGAGTTGCTGTTATGCGAAAGAAACTGGTACACACCCCTCCGGCAAATGGATACCCGGAATGGAACAACAATCCCGAGATTTTTCAAGTAGGCCGTCTACCCGCACATGCGTCTATGGTAGCGTTTTCATCTATAGCAGAAGCATTGTCCAATGATTCCAGCGCATCGCCATGGTACGAATCACTGAATGGTCCGTGGAAGTTTTCCTTTGCGGAGACACCGGAGCAACGGATTTCATCCTTTTATGAGAACAACTATGATGCCAGTGACTGGGACGAAATCGCCGTTCCTTCCAACTGGCAGCTGCAAGGTTACGATTATCCCCAATACACGAATATGACGTATCCGTGGGTCGAGCGTGAGCCTGAATTGAAGCCACCATTTGCACCAACGAGCTATAATCCGGTGGGTTCGTACATGCGCACGTTTACGGTTCCTGCTGACTGGAAAGACCGTCCTGTCCTGCTTCACTTTGAGGGCGTTGAATCTGCCTTTTATGTATGGGTGAACGGGGAACTGGTCGGTTATAGCGAAGACACGTTCACGCCCGCAGAATTCGATATCACTTCGTATCTAACGGAAGGTGAGAACAAGCTGGCTGTGGAGGTATACCGCTGGTGTGATGCGAGCTGGCTAGAGAATCAGGATTTCTGGCGGTTAAGTGGAATCTTCCGTGGTGTATATTTGCATTCACCTTCACCGGTTCAGATCGCCGATTTCTTTGTTCGTACTGAACTGGATGACGCGTATCAGGATGCGGAGCTACTGCTGGATTTGAAGTTATTTAATCATAATGCCGCGCAGACCACTGCCGGATTGTCCGTTCAGGCACAGCTTTATGATGCACAACAGCAGACTGTGTTGAAGCAGCCACTTACTGCGGCGGTTGCTTTCCAGGGCGAGGATGAACTTTCATTCAATTTGTCAGCAGAGGTTATCCAACCGCTTCTATGGAGCGCCGAATCCCCTCATCTATATACGCTCGTGCTTTCCATTCAGAATGAATCGGGCGAAACGCTGGAGGCTGTTCGCAGCCGGATCGGATTCCGCAAGTTTGAACTGAAGGACGGCCTGATGCAAATCAATGGCAAACGTATTGTGTTCAAAGGCGTGAATCGTCATGAATTCTCCCCGGATACGGGTCGGGCCATTGGGCGGGAAGACATGATCCGTGACATCGAGTTGATGAAGTCCTATAACGTTAACGCCGTGCGCACATCCCATTATCCGAATCAGACACTCTGGTACGAACTATGTGATGAATATGGCCTCTATGTCATTGACGAAACGAATCTGGAAACTCACGGTACATGGTATTATGGGCAAAAGGAAATGAATGAGAACAATATTCCCGCGAGCAAGCCGGAATGGCGTAACAACGTGATAGATCGCTGTAACTCCATGTTCCAGCGGGACAAAAACCATGCGTCCGTTATTATCTGGTCTCTGGGTAACGAGTCCTTCGGCGGCGATAACTTCATCGCCATGTACGATTATCTGAAACAAGTCGATCCAACCCGTCTCGTTCATTATGAAGGAACCTTCCATTATCGTCCTTCCGATTCGGCAAGCGATATTGAATCAACGATGTATATCAGCCCTGAACATGTGGAGAATTATGCCCGCATGCAGGGACCAAAGAAACCTTATATTATCTGCGAATACAGCCATGCCATGGGTAACTCCTGCGGCGGACTCCATCTGTATTGGGATTTGTTCGATAAATATGATGTGTTACAGGGTGCATTTATCTGGGACTGGGTCGATCAGTCCATTCGTACCACTACGGCAGACGGTGTAGAATATTTCGCTTATGGCGGTGATTTCGGCGAATCCCCTCATGATGGCAATTTCTGCGGTAACGGACTGATTCTTGCCGATAAGACGGTTACACCGAAGCTTGAAGAAGTGAAGAAATGTTATCAGAACGTTCGTATGGAAACCGTTGATATCAAAGACGGCCTGCTACGCATCCGAAACCAGTTCCTGTTCACGGATCTGAGCGAATATTCGCTCGTATGGACAGTAACTCACGATGGCGTATCCGTAGAGAACGGCACGTTGGACATCGCGGTACCGCCTGGCGAATCGGCTGAAGTCCGTATCCCATACACACCATCGTCCGATCCATTCCAGGAAGCGGTGCTGACTGTATCTCTGGTCACCAAAGTCGCAACCAAATGGGCAGGAACAGGTCATGAAATCGCCTGGGATCAGTTCGTGGTATCTCCGCGATTGCTTCCAATCCAATCGGTGCATCAAGGACAAGGCAATGCGCTTCATGTTCAGAATCTGCAAGATGAAATTAGAGTAGCAACGGATAAAGTAACCTTGAGCTTCAATCCAGCTACTGGCGCGTTAACGTCTTATCAGATCAACAATCAGGAGCAATTGCTCGCACCTGTCCGGCCGAATTTCTGGAGAGCCATGACAGACAATGATATGGGGAACCGCCTGAATGAGCGTTCTGCCTTCTGGAGAGATGCTCACGCTACCAACAGATTAATTCGCTTCGAGCACCATGCAGACGAGCAAGGCATTCTCGTGACGACCGATTACACGTGGGATTCACATCCGGGATGTACGCTGTCTATTAAGTACCGAATTGATCCGGATGGTGTGCTCGAAATCAGTCAAACCCTTATTCCAGGCGTGGGCCTCCCCGATCTGCCGGAATTCGGTATGCTGCTGCAACTGAATAATAGTTTGGATACCATTTCCTGGTACGGCAGAGGACCGCATGACAACTACGCAGACCGTCTAACCAGTGCACGTCTCGGCTATTACACAGGTGCGGTTCGAGATCAATTCGTTCCATACCTGAAACCACAAGAGTGTGGTAACAAAACCGATGTACGTTACGCTAAAATTACGTCAGCTGATGGTCAAAGTGGCCTGCATGTTGAAGCCACCATACCATTTGAAATCAATGCGTTGCCGTGGACTCCGGAGGAACTGGAAGCAAACGACCATGTGTACAAATTACCTCAGAGCACGCAGACTGTCGCTCGCATCAATTACAAACAAATGGGTGTTGGTGGAGACGACAGCTGGGGCGCACGTACCCACGCTGAATACACCTTGCCAGCCAACCGCGCGTATCACTTCACCTTTACGGTAAAACCTGTATAACACCAATCAAGCACTGCTGGCAGTATCCCAGTAGTGCTTTTTTTTGTTGGGGCAGTAAGGAGTGGGAGTTTGAACTTTTTCATGGGAACATTATAATGAATGAGGTGCAAACACGATTTTCCCAACAATTACTCTATTACGAGGTGAGAATTTGCAATATCTGTTTACCGCTCTCTTCATTCTTGGCTTTATTGCTTTCTTGGTATTTGTTGTTCTGATGATCCTCTCCATACGAAAACATAACCGATTAACGATAAGATATATTATTCTATCGGCGTTATGCTTCGTAATTGCTTCAATAGGGTTGTATGGAATGCTTACTTTATCTTCAAATTCTACTCAGCCTGGAATAGATCAGACCCCTTCATCCCAGATTGAACTTTCTGGCCTCCATATGACTACCGATGAATTCAAAAACAAGTTTAATAGCGCCGTGGGCAAATACCGACTGAATGATTTGAGTATCACCCGCTTGAATATGAAAGACACTTCCGAGCAGGGTATTGGCACTTTCGAATATGTATTCAATGACGAATTACGCTTGGCTGGTGCTATGAATGCAGATGAGAGCAGCGTACAGGAAGTCAGGTTATATGCAAATGGTGATACGAGCAAACCAACGGGTGGAATTTTTTTGACTGCTATCGCCGCGCTCATTCTCACAACCAATAGTGAGTACACGTATAACGATGCACAAGATGTCATCCAGGATATCGATCTATTGGATCGCGATGTGAACCAGCTTGATTTTGATGGGGCGACGGTTCGCAATGGATTGGAATATCGTTTCAGCGTACAGGGCCATGATCACTCTACTTTTGAAATAACTGTTGCAAAGTGAGGCCCCATTGTGTAAAAAGGCAAAAAGGCCGCTCCATGAAGGAACGGCTTAACGTGTAAAATGTACTGTTTGGATAATTCAGTAGTTCCCACCAAACCAATGATGAACACCTCCCGAATGCGAGAGTTACTCAAAAGTTACTATCTCGCTTTGATTGTTCCAACTCATTTTAAAAGTAATCGGGTCTTTCGTTTTCTCCGCCTCAGTAACCGTTCCCGACATACTGAACGGGACCTCTTGTTCTTCAAGCGCTTTCCCTTGTTGGTCTATATTATTGCCAGTGAGGTCAAAAACAAAATCCTTTATGTGCGTCTCATCACCGATGTAGGTGATACTATAGCTCCCTGTCGATCTCTGAAGAGATACATCCCAGTTATCGCTCTTTCCGTGTATTATATCATCCGCACCACAAGCTGACAAAATAGATAAAAGTAATATAGTACAAAGAATCAATGGCAGTTTAAATAATTTCATAAAATCCCTCCAATACAATAAAATAACCAAAAATTGAAAAATCAATCTCGATAAACGGCTGATAAACCAATTCGCTAGATTATCAGATCAGAGCTAAACTACGTTACGTGTAATAAATCATGTGTGACCTATCTTGTGTATTGATCGATATCATCGATCGCAGATTGGTGCTCTCTTCTATGATGGTCTTCATGCTGACGGACGTCGTTCTTTAACTTTGCTAAAAATCCCCATCCCATAAAGGCAAGTAAAAGCACGGTAATCAATGCATAAGCAAAGCTATATAGATTCATAAAGAAGTTGATAAAAATTGCAGCAAGCATCAGGCCCAGAATCCATAATACCCACTTTGTACCCCTTCTCAAATCATTTCCTCCTCAAGTCGTTACTGATAACCTGTCTATGTATCACAGTACATACGAAATCATAGAAACAAGGTTTCACTCTCAGGGCTTCCTATTCAGAGCACCCTACCTAATTATATAAAAAAAGACTCCCTCTCGGGAGCCTTTCATCTAATCGGCATTACAAAGGTTTTTACACCTTTATTACATCATGCCGCCCATTCCACCCATACCGCCCATGTCAGGCATTCCGCCACCAGAACCTGCAGGTTCTGGTTTGTCAGCGATAACTGCTTCAGTAGTCAGGAACATTGCCGCTACGGAAGCAGCGTTTTGCAATGCATAACGAGTTACTTTCGCAGGGTCAACAATACCTGCTTCAATCATGTTAACCCACTCGCCAGTTGCAGCGTTGAAGCCGATTCCTGTTTGTTCTTTTTTCAGACGTTCCACGATTACGGAACCTTCTTCGCCAGCGTTAGCTGCGATTGTGCGGATTGGTGCTTCCAAAGCGCGCAGGACGATGTTTACGCCTGTTTGCTCGTCACCCGACAGACTTACAGCTGCAACCGCGTTATATACGTTCATGAGCGCTGTACCACCACCGGATACGATACCTTCTTCAACCGCAGCGCGAGTTGCGTTCAGGGCATCTTCGATGCGAAGTTTGCGTTCTTTCAATTCTGTTTCAGTAGCCGCACCAACTTTGATTACTGCTACACCGCCGGACAATTTAGCCAAACGCTCTTGCAGTTTCTCTTTGTCGAACTCGGAAGTTGTTTCTTCCAGTTGCGTACGGATTTGGCTAACACGTGCATCGATATCGGATTTGTTACCAGCACCGTCAACGATGATTGTGTTTTCTTTCGTTACACGGATTTGACGAGCTGTACCCAGTTGTTCCACAACAGCGGATTTCAGGTCCAGACCCAGTTCTTCCGTGATCAATTGGCCACCAGTAAGGGCAGCGATGTCTTGCAGCATCGCTTTACGACGGTCACCGAATCCTGGAGCTTTAACAGCTACAGCATTGAATGTACCACGCAATTTGTTCACAACCAGCATAGCCAGTGCTTCGCCTTCGATATCTTCAGCGATCAATACCAGCGGTTTGCCTTGTTGAACGATTTTCTCAAGCAATGGCAAGATGTCTTGCGTGCTGGAGATTTTTTTGTCTGTGATCAAGATGTACGGATTGTCCAAAACAGCTTCCATTTTGTCCGTATCTGTAATCATGTAAGGAGAGATGTATCCACGGTCGAATTGCATACCTTCAACCACTTCAAGCTCTGTCGCGAATCCTTTGGATTCTTCTACTGTGATTACGCCATCTTTACCTACTTTTTCCATAGCTTCAGCGATCAGTTCGCCTACTTCTTCGTCAGCTGCAGAGATTGCTGCAACTTGTGCGATGGATTGTTTGGAATCGATTGGTTTGGAGATGGATTGCAATTCAGCAACCGCAGCTTTAACCGCTTTGTCGATCCCTTTACGGATACCGATTGGGCTAGCGCCTGCAGTTACGTTTTTCAGACCTTCTGTGATCAGCGCTTGCGCCAATACAGTTGCTGTTGTAGTACCGTCACCGGCAACATCGTTGGTTTTCGTTGCTACTTCTTTAACCAGTTGTGCACCCATGTTCTCGAATGCATCTTCCAGTTCGATTTCTTTAGCAATGGTTACACCATCGTTAGTGATGAGCGGGCTTCCGAATTTTTTCTCCAAAACCACGTTACGGCCTTTAGGACCGAGTGTTACTTTTACTGCGTTAGCCAATGCATCCACACCACGAAGCATGGAGCGACGAGCGTCTTCACTGAATTTAATGTCTTTAGCCATGTTAAGAAAACCTCCCTAGTTTTTGTTGGAAAATGGTATTGCTATATGGTTCGGTTATCCGATTAAATTTGAATTAGTCGAGAATCGCGTGAATATCGCTTTCTTTCATAATCAAATATTCTTTACCTTCGAATTTGATTTCTGTACCGGCATATTTGGAGAAAATAACGCGATCTCCTTCTTTCACTTCCAGAGCCACACGTACGCCGTCTTTCAATACTCCTGCGCCAACTGCAATGATTCTACCCTCTTGCGGTTTTTCTTTGGCGGAGTCCGGGAGTACGATCCCGAAAGAAGTTGTTTGTTCTTGCTCCAGTGGTTCTACCAATACGCGTTCACCTAAAGGTCTGATCATGAAAAATAGCCTCCTTTTGAAATTATATAACGTTACATTGTAGGTTGTAGCCATATGTATTAGCACTCGACAGTGTTCAGTGCTAACAACCAACTTTATGATACTCAACTTGAAGCATGATTTCAAGTCCTTTTGACGAATTCTTGCGAGAATTTACGTTGAATTTACACGAACACAACCAAATAACACCCGCTGTGCCTGGTTATATGTTGCAATTCACTAATCTTATTCTACGAAATTGTTTAGCCCTTCTGCAACGTTATCAGGAAGTCCCTTTCCCATTGTATCCATTGTTGAACATAATATGCCTGCTTGTCCTGTCGTGTTGGTCGGCAGTCTACAGCAATAGCCCGGATAAGAACAGACCGTCTTTTCCGGGCACATTACAGATCATCCTCATTCAGCCCGCATGTTTCTTATCCTCGGCACGAACGTAGCGGGATTCGATCTCTTCATCGGCAGCAAGTTGCTTGCGGTATACGATTGCGGACAATAACACACTGATCTCATATAACAGGAGTAAGGGAATCATCACCAGCAGATCAGAAATAAAGTCTGGAGGTGTAATAACCACTGCAATGAAGATCAGAACAAAATAAGAGACTCTGCGCATTTTGCGAAGACGAATTGGATTCAGAATCCGCAGTCCTGTCAGAAACATAATAAGTAAAGGAAGCTCAAATAACAGGGACACAGGCAACACAATGCCAAACAGGAAGCTGAAATACTGCTTCATCCCGTAGGTCTCCACAAGCCCCATCTTCTCCGTAATCGCTGTCGTGAAGGCGAGTGCCATCGGAAATATAACATAATACGAGAAAGACATACCTGTCAGAAATAAGAGAAAGACATAGGGCACATACTTCAGCGTTGCTTTTCGTTCGCGCGGTTTTAGCCCTGGACTAACAAACTTCCAGATCTGATACACCGTAAACGGCAGTGTAATAATAAGTGAAAACAGTCCTGCAATCTTCATGTAGATGCCAATCCCGTCCCAGAACGAGAAAGCATGCAATACAAAACCTTTTGCCGACTCTGCCTTGGTCAGGTATTGGTATACCGGGTCCGCCACAAAAAATCCTGCAATCAGTCCCAGCACAAAAATGCTTAATACATAAATCAGCCGCTTCCGCAGCTCGCTCAGATGTTCCGTAATCGACATTTCTTCCATTTGCTGCGTCATGCCTGCCCCCCATTATTGCCAGCTTAAAATACAAAACCCTTCCGGCAGGAAGGGATTTCTCTTTCATTGCCGTCAAGATTATTCCGGCAGGCGTTTATCAGCAGGCTTGTCTGCAGGTGTGCTCTCAGCTGCCAGCGGTTTCGCCTTCTCCTGCTCTTTGCGATTGGACGAGTCATCATCCGAGATAATGTCGCGAGCGCCCTCTTTGAATTCACGGAAGGTACGCCCAACTGCACGTCCCAGTTCCGGAAGTTTGTTGGGTCCAAACAACAACAATGCAATCACGGCCAGCAAAATAAAACCCGTTGGTCCAATGGAACTAAACATTGATATTCCTCCTCGTCTCAAGCTTCAAAGATGCGCATATTCGGCCATATGTTCATAGATGTCTCTGCTGCGTTCTTAATTTAAGCCCATCATACCACAGATGTAACCACTTACATAACCCGCAATATTCACAAATAAGAGATATCACCTTAACAACCAACAACGGTTTATGTCTAATCGGATATCTTGCCCAAGACTCTGTACCCGCTTATTGCTTGAACTGACCCGTAACCATCAATAAAGCTTCCGGAAGCTGGTCCATAATAGCAGCCAGATGTTCATGCACACCCTTAGGTGTACCTGGCAGATTGACGATCAGTGTGCGTCCACGAATGCCACACACACCACGGAACAGCATTGCAGAACGGTTTTTGCCCATTACACTGTACCGCATGGCCTCTGCCATCCCGGGAACTTCCCGTTCAATCACGCGCCGGGTTGCCTCTGGAGTAATATCACGAATGGCCAGCTCCGTGCCACCGGTAGTCAGCACCAGATCGGCGTGAAAATAATCCGTCATCTCAATCAAAGCCGCAATAATCTCATCGGGTTCATCTGGAACGATGCGGTACTCCACGATTTGACCACCCAGCTCTTCTTCCACCAGTTCCCGAATGACTTGTGCACTCGTATCCTCACGTTCCCCGCGGGCTCCTTTGTCGCTGGCTGTCAGGATTGCTGTTCTCCACACCATAAAGATCACCCTTCTCCTCTATGAAAATAAATATTGCTTATCGGCTGTAATCGCCGTTTTTGCCACCACTTTTGGAATTCAGCATGGTTGGACCGATAATCATATCTTTTTGCATCGCCTTGCACATGTCATAGACCGTCAGTGCCGCAGCCGAAGCCGCTGTGAGTGCCTCCATCTCCACACCCGTTTTGCCTTCGGTTTTGACAGTAACTTCAATGTGTAATTCATCCACACCGTTATCATGAAAACGAATATCCACACCCGTCAATGCCAAAGGATGGCACATTGGAATCCAGTCCGACGTTTTCTTCGCGCCTTGAATTCCGGCAATCTGAGCCACAGCCAGAACGTCACCTTTGCCGATCCGGCCCTCCCGAATCGCTTCCAGTGTATCCGGGTTCATCGTCACTTTCGTTACAGCCACAGCCGTACGCACAGTAATTTCCTTACCCGAAATATCAACCATTCGGGCCCGCCCCTGTTCATTAAAGTGGGTCAGTTTGCCACCGGAAGGCTGGCCGTTGTTCGCTTCTGAACTCAATCACATCACAACCCTTTATTCGATATGTAATATACCTTCGGTTGTTATCAACAGATCAATCCGCAGATCGAGCAGGTCCATCGGAATCTCATCCTGTAGCTGACCCGGTAATACCATCGCAGCCATCAACGGTTTCTGCTCCGTCATCGCACATTGTGCTGCAAGCGTCTCGGCAAAACGATCATAATAACCGCCACCATAACCAATGCGTCCTCCATGAAGGTCATAACCAAGTCCCGGTACCAAGACGAGATCGATATCCGGCCAATCTTCAGCTGACAGAACTTCACAGGAATCCTTGGGTTCCGGTATGCCCCATATGCCTGGCTTCAGATCGTGTTCTCCGGTTACTTGCCGCAGTTCCATTCGAGGTGGATTCGCCAAAACTTTCGGTGCTAACATCACATCTCCATGGCTCCAGCCCTCTTGAAACAGAAAAGCTGTGGATGCCTCGCTTCCATAGGACCAATAACTGAATATGACGAGTGGTCTGTTCACGTCCTTGCCTTTGGCCTGTCTAAGGCGCTCCAGCTCCCGCTTCATTCCGGCATTAATCTTAGTCATCGCCTGCTGACGCATGCTCGCATCCATCAGATCACGGCTCTGTCTCAGTCTGGATCGAAGCTGGCTTTTCAGTTCCGCATGATCCTGCATATCCTTGAATAACCTCCTGTTGATAGGGAAGGTAGAAAAAAGCTTTCATTGAAAAACAATGTATATGTTATGACCAGGTGTCATCTTGTTGAAATGGTTAAAATGATTCATTTTCTGCAAAATCCTCATGTAATAACATGCCTTCTTTCAGTTTATCATTGATTGCTCAAAAAGACTACATGCCCCATGCGTTCCCAATCGGTGCAATTGCTCTCTATTTCATGTAAACTGGGATATAGTTGTCATATCAAGAACTGGACCTATGGAGGAACTTAATTTTATGCTGCTGCAAGTATCCGGAATTATCAAACGTTTTGGTGTCGATCCAATCCTGGACGGCGTGAACTTACAAATATTAGAACGCGAGCGCATCGGCCTCGTTGGTGTAAACGGTGCAGGAAAATCCACTTTGCTCAAAATTGTAGCCGGTGAAATGTCCTATGACGGAGGACAGATTTTCAAATCCAAAGAAACCACGCTTGGTTACCTGGCTCAGAACAGCGGGCTGCAATCTGATCGCAGCATCTGGGAAGAAATGATGAACGTCTTCGCTCACCTGACACAGGCTGAAGCTGATTTGCGTCAGATGGAGCGCGATATTGCCGACCCTGCCCAGATGGAAGATGAGAAAAAGTACGCGGACCTGCTGGAACGTTATGCGAAACGCTCCGATTGGTTCAAGGACCATGGCGGTTATGAGATGGAAACCCGTATTCGCAGCGTTCTGCACGGAATGGGATTCGGCGAATTCTCGCCAGACACCCCTATTGCTACTCTGAGCGGCGGGCAGAAGACACGCCTTGCGCTTGCTCGCATTTTGCTTCAGGCACCTGATCTGCTCATGCTGGACGAGCCTACCAACTATCTCGATATTGCCACTCTCACATGGCTTGAAGATTATCTAAGAGGGTATTCAGGTGCACTGCTCGTGGTATCTCATGACCGGTACTTCCTTGATCGGCTTGTCACGACCATCGTTGAGATCGAACGTCACCGCTCCAAAAAATATACGGGCAATTACAGCCGTTATATGGAACTCAAAGCTGCAGAGTATGAAACTCAGATGAAGCAATATGAGAAACAGCAAGGCGAAATCTCCAAGATGGAAGAATTTGTTCAGAAAAACATTGTACGTGCTTCGACGACCAAACGGGCTCAAAGTCGCCGCAAGGCCCTCGACAAGATGGAGCGACTCGATAAACCGATGGGCGATTTGAAAAAAGCCCACTTTTCCTTCGAAACCGCCGTCATGTCAGGTAAAGAAGTGCTTCGTGTGGATCAGCTGTCCGTCGCTTATGACGAGGCTTCTCCATTGTTCCGCAATGTATCCTTCGATCTGCGGCGCGGGGAAACGGTTGCCCTGATTGGTCCAAACGGTATTGGTAAATCCACCATGCTGAAGTGCCTTACCGGAAGTTTACGTCCGGTAACCGGGGAGATCCAATGGGGAACGAAAGTGCAGATTGGCTATTATGATCAGGAGCAGACTGGGCTCAATCCGTCCAACACGGTTCTGGAAGAACTGTGGAGTGCCTATCCCGGAATGGAAGAAGCACGCATTCGGACCGTACTGGGGAACTTTTTGTTCAGCGGTGACGATGTGCTCAAGAAGATCTCCTCCCTCAGCGGTGGTGAGAAAGCACGTGTCTCTCTCTCGAAGCTGATGCTGAAGGAAGCCAACATGCTCATCCTTGATGAGCCTACGAACCATCTCGACCTGTTTGCCAAAGAAGTGCTGGAAGCGGCATTAATGGATTATGAAGGCACCCTGCTGTTCATCTCCCATGACCGGTACTTCCTCAACAAAATGGCTGAGCGGATTGTCGAGCTTCATCCGGGCGGAACGGAACACTATCTCGGTAATTATGATGATTATGTGGAGAAAAAACAGGAACTTGAAGACATCGCACGGGAAGCTGCCGAAGCACGCCAGGCTTCGTCCAAGAACTCGTCCAAATTGGATTCAAGTACAGCCACAACCGAAAAATCCGGAGCGGCTTCATTCGAAGCGGAAAAACAGGCGAAACGTGAAGAGCGTAACCGGCAACGCAAGCAAGAAGCTTTGGAACAACAGATTGCAGAGCTGGAAACGAAAATTACAGAACTCGAGGCACAGATGGCCCTGCCTGAAATCTATCAGGATTATATGAAGCTGCAAGAACTCCAGCAACAGTCGGAGGAACACAAGACACAACTCACCAAGGCATACGAAGAATGGGAAGAACTAGCCATGGAGTAGTATGGGCTAAGCCATGGCTGAGTCTGTCCTGACAAGCATAGCCATACCACCAGCTGATTCCTTTTTGGGATCAGCTTTTTTGTCGAGGTTGAATATATTGAAGCCATGTCCCTTATGTTCTTTATGTTCCTTGAGATTGAAACTCTAACATACGGAGGTTGGGGGACATGTTTTCGCTTTTGTCAAATTCACTCGAATGAGGAGAAATATTTTTATATGCCTCCCCCTCGTATTTATCCACAGCAAAGCAAGATAGTAAGCACATTAATAAGCTTAATTATACAGCGGTAGAATAGACTTTTTCACACAAAAACCATATTTATCCACCAAGTTATCCACATTATCCACAACTTTGTGGATAGTAAGGAGCCATTCTATCCCCTAAATCCTTTTCGTTTCGAAAACATCACTGGTTTGACTTTGCGGCAGTTACCCACAATTTACACTGGATATGTGGATAACTATAGTCACACCTTGACAAATGCATTCCCCCTCTCCTCATTGTTCCTCCATAAAAAGACAAAAGCAGGCCCCTATAGTTCAAGGCCTGCCCGTTGTTTACTCACTTCATGCAATGCAGATTACATCGAATCGCGATCGCTACTATTGCTGCTGCAAATGCGATCTGACCAAGATGATCTACGCATGTGCTTGTTCATGATGTTCAGAAGACTCCGCCTTCAGCCCAGCAGCATTACAAGCCGCTACATAAGCCAAACCGGCAGCCATGACGATATCATTATGTGTTGCCGTTCCACGGAACTCACGTCCTGCACGCTCCACGGTAACTACCGCCTCTGCGCTTGCACCCTCTCCGCCACTCAAGGCATGCATCTCCATATCGACAAATGCAATATCATCCGAAATGCTCTGACCAATCGCACGAATGGTCGCATCCACAGGTCCCCCGCCAACAGCGGAGTAGGATTGTTCACCAGCGCTTGTGCGAATGCGAACGGCGGCCATTCGATCCGTCATGCTGCCCGCCGTCACCTGCAATTCAACCAGCTCGTAATCCTGTGCAGGAATATTCATGGTCTGGCTAACCATCTGCAATAACTGGTCGTCACTGACCACTTTTTGCTGGTCTGCGGTTTCTTTGAACACCTCATACAACTGCTCCATCTGCTGCTCATCCGGCTCAAAACCGTATTTGCGAACCCGATCCTTCAGGGCATGACGACCGGAGTGTTTGCCCAGAATAATCATGCTGCGCGGAATACCCAGCGCTTCCGGGTCCATAATCTCATAGGTGTTCCGATTCTTCAGCAAACCATCCTGATGGATGCCGGATTCATGCTGGAATGCATTACGCCCTACCACCGGCTTGTTGTAAGCAATCGGAAAGTGCATTGCCCGGCTGATCTGACGAGAGGTCTCATACAGTTGATTCAGCTTAATGTGCGATGTCGCCCCAATCGCATCTCCCCGAGTCTCCAGCGCCATGATCAGTTCTTCCAGCGCACAGTTCCCTGTCCGCTCTCCGATACCATTAATGGTCACTTCAATCTGCGAAGCACCATTGGCGATGGCAGCCAGGCTATTCGCTACGGCCAGGCCCAGATCATTATGACAGTGGGCACTATAGCGAACCTGTTCGCCGCCTCTTGCACCCTCACGTACCCGGCGGAACATCTCTCCATACTCATGTGGCAGAGCATAACCCACGGTATCCGGCAGATTGATAATGCTGGCCCCTGCTTCAATCGCTACTTCAACCATCTCGATCAGATCATCCATCTTTGTCCGAGCCGCATCCATCGCGGTGAACTCTACAATGTCCGTGAACTGTCGTGCATAAGACACCATCTCACGGGCTGTAGCCACCACTTCACTGCGCGGACGACGCAGCTGATGCTCAATATGAATATCCGAAGAAGAGATAAACAGGTGAATTCGACGTCGTGCTGCATCTGCTGTAGCTTGAACGGCTGCATCAATATCGCCTTTGACTGCACGTGCGAATCCACAGATCTCCACATTCTGCAACTGTCTCGAAATCGCCTGAACCGCCGCGAACTCACCCGGACTGGAGATCGGGAATCCAGGCTCAATGACGTCGATACCCAGAGAAGCCAGTTGGTGCGCCAGTTCGATCTTTTGCTCGGGTTGCAGACTTGCTCCCGGTGCCTGTTCTCCATCACGCAGCGTTGTATCAAAAATTTCAATCCTGCGTTTGTTATTAGTCGTTGTCATATTCATCAACCTCCATCAAATTGTAAAATGTTCATCCTGTTCCTCACCACAACAGAGTGTACGTCGACTTACACCCTGACCTTCCGACTTTTAATCTCCATATGGTTCATTCCCTTGCCCACCCTGCTGCCGGCAGCAAACACAAATAACCCGCCATCTCATATAAGAGACGGCGGGTTATTATCCCCTCCGCGGTACCACTCTCGCTTGATGGGCCAAGCTTGCGCCGGACTCCATCCACCTCGTCGTCTCCGAGATCCGCTGGATGTGCGTGCACGCACGACATCACTGGAATTCGGAGAAACACCCTATAACGGGGGTTAACCGTTGCTGTGTAACACATGTCGTTGTCCATCAGGACAACTGGACGATCGATATCGTCCCCACGCTTCCACAACTCCGTTCCCGGGCGAGATTCGAAGGATTCCAGCCACTGCGTCGCACCAACCCGCAGCTCTCTGAGCGCTTTATCGTTCTACTGCTCCCGTTCATCACATTTATAATATGACCTAACTTCATTCATCCTTATTTTGAAAATCAAAAAAAGCCTGTCACCTCATGCAATAATGCAAGAGACGACAGGCTGTTCACCTTCGCGGTACCACTCTTGTTGACTTCCTTCCTGTTCATTCAAGACAACCCCTGAATGCTTTCGCATATCCGGATCACTTGAAGCAGCCTGAAAGCCCCCTCAGTTATCGTCAGTCGATCCTTGTAATAACGGTCCTACCGACAACGGCCCATTCACGGAGGCAACCCGTAACCATGTACTTTGGGCCATGATCGGCCTTCGGATTCTCCCAGGGAGTCACCGTGTTCCATCGTTCCGCTTCCAGGTGAGTTTCAGGTTTCCTTCGACTGCGTTGCACCACACCGCAGCTCTCTAAGACCGGGAATGACCTTACTGTTCCTGTTCATTGCGTTTATCATTTCAGGAATCTGAATTCCTGTTTAAATTTGTAACTAAATATACATTCTTTACATCCCTGCTGTCAACTCTTAATTTCAAACTGCTTGCCTATACGGACTGAACGGACCATTCCTCCAAGGAAAGTCCTGGATCTGCCTTGGCATCAAATTCCGAGATTTCTCCCCGCTGCCATTTCAAATACGCAGCCGCTCCAATCATGGCCGCATTATCCGTACAATATTCCATTGGCGGGATTAACAACTCAAGCCCTTCCTTCGTGCATCGCTCCTGCAATGCAGAGCGCAATCCGCGATTTGCCGCAACACCACCACACAACAGCAATTGTCGTGAACCATACTCACGCACCGCTCTTACAGCTTTCTCCACCAGCACTTCAACAACAGCTTCCTGAAAACCACGTGCAACCGCAGACGGCTCCAAGGTTTCTCCGCGCATTTTAGCCTGATTGAGCGCATTCAGTACAGCAGACTTCAGACCACTGAGACTGAAATCGTACGAACCTGCTTCCAGCCATACCCGTGGTAATGGCACTACATCCTCCGCTTCAGACGCCATCCGATCCACATGCGGGCCTCCCGGATAAGGACAGCCCAATGCACGTGCTACTTTATCATACGCCTCGCCTACAGCATCATCACGCGTACGACCAATCAGTTTGAACTTGCCCTCGGATTCCATATGCACGAGTTCCGTATGCCCACCGGATACGACCAGTGCCATCGCCGGATATTTCAGTTCATGAGTAAGTCGGTTGGCATAGATATGCCCGGCAATATGATGTGTGCCAATAAGCGGTTTGCCCAGTGCCATCGCCATCGTTTTGGCCGCCACGATTCCTACCAGCAATGCCCCGACCAGTCCCGGGCCTTGCGTCACGGCAATCGCACTCAGATCACGTGGACGAATGCCCGACTGCTCTATCGCCTGTTCCAGCATCAGTGTAATGACTTCAACATGCTTGCGTGAAGCCACTTCAGGTACAACGCCACCGAATGCCTTATGCGTCTCGATCTGACTTGAGATCAGATTGGACAGCACTTCCCGTCCATCCTTGACTACCGCTACCGATGTTTCATCACAGCTTGTCTCCACCGCCAAAATGTAGGATGGGGCAAAATTTATTTTTTCATTGAGTTCGTTCATGAATCCAGTACGCTTCCTTCCTCTTCGCCGCTCCGGCCTGCAGACGGCAAGTTCGCCCACATAATCATCGCATCTTCCCCATTATCGGAGTAATACCCTTTACGAAGACCCGCCGATTCAAACCCTTTTTTCTGATATAAACGCTGGGCAATGCTGTTCGAGACTCTGACCTCCAGCGTCATTCGTTCCATCCCGAGATACGCCGCTGTGCTCATTAATTCGTCCAGTAACTTTTCACCAAGCTTGCGTCCACGATACGCGCCTCTGACTGCAATATTGGTAATATGGGCTTCATCCATGATCGTCCACATACCTGCATAGCCAATGGCCTTGCCTTCCAATTCCATCACCATATATTTCGCAAAATGATTGTGTGTCAATTCATTTTGAAATGCTTCTTCCGTCCAGGGCAGGGTAAAGGCCTCATGTTCAATCTCCATCACATCAGGAATATCCGCGAGTGTCATGAACCTGAACTGAAGCGCTGCTTCCTGCTTGTTATTCGCCACGTTGTCCATCTGCTTCCCCCCCTTTAGTGCATGTTCAAAAAGACCGGTTTTCAGTACCGAGAAGATGGGATGAAGCTAGAAATGGAGTAGCGGAGCGTAGGGAAAACTACGTGAGCAACGGACATTTCGGCTGAATTCCATATTCGATGCTGATGATGCCACCAGGCATCCTTCGTAATCAAAAGCGGACTTTTTGAACAACCTCTTTTAGCCTTTGCGCAGCAGATTGGCTTCCGCTTCAGACAGCTGGGTGTAGTTCGGCACGAGCGCATGCACGTCATCACGCTGACCTGCAAGCAGCGCGGCGGCGCCAAGGCGCCCAACCCAGCGGCCTTCCAGCTCATAAGGTACGAGCTGGAGCGCCGTTCCTGCGGGGCAGCGAAGCTCCGCCGCTGCCGCAGCATGAGGGCCTGTCTCGCCGACGATCCAGACGGCTACGGGCCGCTCTTCCGGCGCCGCCTCCGCCATGCGGTCGGCGAGGGCTTCCAGCCATCCGTCCATCTTGCGGATGGCATCAGGCGCCAGACGCCGGGGCGCATCGCTCCCGGCGGAGGCAAACAGCGCGGTGCACGCTTGACCGCGTCGTGCATCCACAAGCGGAACGATCCAGTGGACAGGGGCAGCACCTGTGCTGCCCTGGTCCGCGGATGGCGTTCCGCCAGCCCCTGCTGCGGCATCCTCTGCCGCAGCTTCCGCCTTGGCGGCAAGGCCGCTATGCCAGCCGCCCCAGGCGATGGCCTGAAGGCTGGACACCCCGGCTACGGGGATGTCCCACGCCCAGGCAAGCGTCTTCGCCGCGGTCACCGCAATGCGGATGCCCGTGTACGAGCCTGGGCCGATGCCGACAGCAATGCCGTCCAGCTGACCTGGCTGTGTGCTGCTGGCGGCCAGCAGCTGCTCCATCACCGGTACAACGTGTACCGAATGGTTACGCTCTGCCCGTTCATTGCGTTCTTCCAGAAGCGCATGATCTTCCATCATCGCAGCTGCCATCACTGCGGTGGACGTATCCAACGCCAAAAACCGCTGACGCGGCTCTTTTTGTAAATCTTCCATCATCATTTGACTCCATTCTGTCTGAACTGTCGGCACATGGCTGCATAAGTCTCGCCGTACCCATCCAGTGTAATCGTTCGATCCTCTAGGCCCGTTGTTTCAATCTGCACATGCAAGTGCTCTTGCGGCAGCAATTCGGGAATGATACTCGACCATTCAACCAGACTGACTCCAGCGCCATAGAAATATTCATCAAGTCCAAGCTCGTCTGCTTCTTCCAGCGAAATGCGATATACATCCATGTGATACAAGGGCAGACGCCCTTCATATTCCTTAATTAACGTAAATGTGGGACTGCTCACCACATCACGTACACCCAAATGCCAGGCAAATTTCTGTGAAAATGCCGTTTTTCCCGCGCCCAGATCACCATCCAGAGCAATCACCATACCAGCGTTTGCCTGTCTGGCGAGTGCGGACGCGAGCAATTCTGTATCTGCAATGCCATGGGATGGATACACCCACTGCTCGTGCGTCTGATTCAATATACGCCCCACCTTTGGCGGTCCAGCCGCCTGAGATCACTTTGACCCTTATTATATCGGTCCCTTTCTTCCCCCGCAACATCGAAGGAAACAAGCGGATGGCAAACGTTCGTTAACGGGTACAACAAAAAAAACCGGCACCTCTAGGTACCGGCCATGTGATACGCATCTTTTAGCTTCCAGCATTCAACGATTTCTCTACGGCTGCACGCTACCTGTCACTACTCCTCCAAGCGATCCACACGTACCGTATGAGTATTTCCTGGGCTACTTCCCACCTGAACGGTTGCCATGCCATTGGCTTCATCCACACTCTCGATCCAGACCGGATCACCTTCCAGCGTAACGGCAATGGTATCCTTCGAATCATAGATTGCTTTGGCGCGCTTTACATCCATCATTTTATTCATACTCCCCTTCCGGATCATCATGTGATTCACGAACCATGCTATCTGTTGTACTTTCACCAATATAACCGTTATCTTCCGTAACTTGTCCCCCGCCTAACCCTTCATTCACCATCCGGTCAATGTCGAGCATGAACGACTCCCGGTCGAGAGGTAATTCTTCCGAAGTGACCGCTTCCCAATTCACAGCTGTAGCGGGTGTATAGAATTCTTCAGCGCTTTCGGCTTTGGCAAGAGGATACGGAGAAAATGCATGTTTGTGTGCTTCTTCCTCATCCCGTCTGTTCTTCATATTGCACCTCCCGGCATATGTCCTGCGAGAATGACTACCTATCCCATGCCCATCTTCCTGTTGGAATTCAAGCATGTTTCTGTTATCATCCCCGAGTCTCGCCGAACCATACGAATTCATTCGTCCATAAAACGATTATCCCTCGCGCCAGATGCCCATACTATTGAATATAAATCCGTGTTCAAAAATTCCGGTTTTCAGTACCGAGAAGATGGAATAAAGCTAGAAATGGAGCAGCGGAGCGTAGGCAAACTACGTGAGCAACTACAATGTTTCCAAAGGAAACATACTTCGTAAGCCTCTCGCTTATTTCGGCTGAATTTTATATTCGATGCTGAACATGCCGCTAGGCGTGATTCGTAATCAAAAGCGGAATTTTTGAACAACCTTTCGAAAGGAGCCGTCCTATGCATACCGTCTGGAAAGGTGCAATCAGTTTTGGCCTTGTGCATGTCCCTGTCAAAATGTTCTCGGCTACCGAAGACAAAGACATCTCCATGCGCTACATCCATAAAGTCTGCGGCAGTCCGCTCGCTTATGTTCGTCAATGTCCCTCCTGTGAAGTGGATGTGAAGTGGGAAGAGATCACCAAAGGCTATGAATATGAAAAGGGAAAGTTCGTACTTTTTGAGAAAGATGAATTGGAAGCGTTAAATGATTCTACCAGCAAAACCATTACCATACTGGATTTTGTCGACTTGACCGAAATCGATCCGATCTATTTTCAGAAAACATATTACCTTTCGCCCGATCAGGCTGGGGGTAATGCATACCAGCTGTTGATGAACGCTATGCGAGATACCGGCAAGATTGGCATCGCCAAAATCTCCATCCGCTCGAAGAGCAGTCTCGCTGCCATACGTGTGCTGGAAGATTGCCTCTCCATGGAGACGATTTTCTATCCGGACGAGATTCGTCCTGTCTCCCAGGTGCCTAACCTGCCAGAAGTGCAGAACGTGAATGAGAAGGAACTCACGATGGCAAAGCTGCTGATTGATCAACTGTCTACGCCTTTTGAGCCCGGTAAATACACCGATGACTATCGCAGCAAATTGCTGGATCTTATCCAGCACAAAGTGGCAGGCGAAGAAATCAAGATTGCTCCAGCCAAACCTGAAGCTAATGTGATGGATTTGATGGCTGCGTTGCAGGCAAGCATTGAGGCTGTGAAGCCCATTCCAGCGGACCCTGGGACAACAACCGCCAAGCCTAAGATACGTGCACCACGAAAAACGTCCGCTCAAGCTGTTGCCGGGGGAGAATCCGATGCACCTGCTCCAGCCAAAAGAAAAAAGGCCACACCCAAACCAAAGGTTTGAATGGCGCCCAAGCAAGAACTACGCCGATATATGCCCATGTAATGAGTTCAACTCAGGTCCGGCTTTACAGTCGGATTTTTTTGTTTTACGGAAATTTTAGAACAATTCTTGTCAATAAAACGCCAGCTATATTTGCAAATACGATTGACGAAAGGTAATTTATATTTTATATTAACTTATGAAAAGTAACTTATTTATGAATATACAGTTAACCTGCACTTTCACTTCAGCCAAGTGCAATCCAACAATTCAATTCCAACTCATATAAGAATCAAAGAATTAGCCATATTATCTAATAATCAGGAGGAAACAATCATGAATACGACGTATCAAATCCCTGCCACAACCCATCTGGGTGAAGTGAGTTTGCGAATTATGAACCTTGACCGTTCGATCCAGTTTTATACCGATGTGGTTGGCTTGAAATTGCTGGAGCGGAGTGGCAAAGTAGCTACATTGACAGCCGACGGGAAACAGTCCCTGCTGCGATTGGAAGAGTTGACGGATGGAATTACCCTGCCTGAACGCTCACATGCTGGCTTGTATCATTTCGCCATCCTGCTGCCTGACCGTAAGTCTCTGGGGCTCGCTCTTCGTAATCTGGCTACATCCGGAATTGAGATTGGGCAAGGCGATCACCTCGTCAGTGAAGCCTTCTATATCTCCGATCCCGACCAGAACGGAATTGAGATCTATGCTGACCGGGCACGAGATACCTGGAAACGGGATAGCGACAATAATTACGTGATGGCAAGTGATCCTGTGGATGTAGAAAGTCTGTTTGCCTTATCGGAGAATGAACCTTGGCAGGGGCTGCCTGCTGGAACAGTCATTGGTCACGTACATTTCCACGTTCGTAGCCTGGAAAAGTCTCGCAAGTTCTATACCGGTGTACTCGGTTTCGATATCGTGGGCAACTTCGCCAACATGTCTGCGCTGTTTGTTTCCGCAGGCGGTTATCATCACCATCTGGGCCTCAATATTTGGGCAGGTTCGCACGCACCTGTCAATCCGGATAACGCTACTGGAATTGACTACTTCACCATTGTTTACGCCACAAAGGAAGATGTTAAACAGGCACTTGAGCAATTGCGTCAATCCGGCGCAGCCGTTACACAAGTGGAGGATACCTGGTTTACGGTAGACCCACAGAACATCCGTGTACGTCTAACAGCTGCGAATTGATTTTGTTAGCACACACACTATCATTATGAATAATTTCATAACACAAGCCCGAGGACCTGATTTCTCCACATCACAGAGAGATCGGGTACCCGGGCTTTTTAATTCGCTTTGCTTTTTATAAGACTGTCCACATTCGTGCATCCTAACGACTACTCCGACAAGTTAGATTAAAAAATAGGGATGATCGAACAGACGTATGATGTTTAGGCTGTTCGTTTCTCTAATGCTCCGGACGAGAAAGGAGTTCTCCATGTTCAAACCGTTGATTCCGTTCGAACCCATATCCCGGGATACCTTGCCCGCAGGACCGCAATGGATTGCCCAGGTCAAGTGGGATGGCGTTCGTATGCTTGCCTATGAGGACGGGCAGGAGCTGCGCCTGGTGAATCGCAGATTACATGAACGAACCGCACAGTATCCCGAGCTGGTAACACCACGTAATCTATGCTCTGGTTCCTCATATATTCTGGATGGAGAAGTGATTGCACTGGACCCTGATACCGGAAAACCTTCGTTTTATCACGTTCTGCGGCGGGATCGTATGAGCAGACCCGAAGGCATCGCCCAAGCCGTACACCAGATTCCGGTTACTTATATGGTATTTGATATCCTGTTCTATGAGGGGAAATGGGTCACAGATCAGCCATTGGCAGATCGACAACGTCTGTTACACGAGGTTCTCAACGCTGCTCCACACGTTCAAGAGGTGACAAATACACTTGATGCGGCTTCCCTGCTTACGGTCATGAGACAGCACCAGATGGAAGGAATCGTCTGCAAGGATCTAACAAGCAGCTATGGCATTCAGGGCAAGGATCAGCGCTGGCAGAAGGTCAAAATCATGCATGATGTATATGCCATGATCGGGGGTGTCACGTACCGGAGCGGTATCGTGAATGCCGTCGCGATTGGTGTATATGATGGGCCTGATTTTGTCTATATTGGTCATGTCGGGACTGGCAAGCTCAATTCCAATACTTGGCGGGAACTTACGCATCAGATCGAACCTCTAATCAGGCAGAACAGGCCATTCCATAATATACCTGAGCGCAGTGCGGAGACTACCTGGGTGGAACCACGAATAGGTGTAAAAGTTCAATATATGGAACTGACACATCATCGCACATTGCGTCATCCCAGTATCCAGACCTTCGCCGATGTAACCCGCGAGGATTGCCTGGCGAACCAGCTTCTTCCATGATGAAGAGATTGCTGCACTCGTGTTTCAGCCCATGTTTCAAAAATTCATTACACATATAGGAGGTGTTCTGTTATGGCCCCCAAGATCCAAGGAACCATCATAATAGAAGGCACTGAGCTAACGGTCACGAACCCGGACAAGCTGTTATGGCCAGATGCGGGTGTCACCAAAGCTATCTATCTGCAAAAACTGGCCGCCCTGGCTCCGTATCTGCTCACGTATACAAGCAATCGACTGCTCACCACTATAAGATATCCTCACGGCGCAGGAGGGACATTTTTCTATCAAAAGAATGCCCCTGAGCCCGTCCCGGATTATGTTCGGACTGAAGTACATGACGGCATCCGCTATGTGGTCATGAATGGACTACCCGAATTGTTATGGCTTGGCAATCTGGCTGCACTTGAATTTCATCCTTCCCTGCATGGAATTGGAAGTACTCTGCCCTGTGAATGGATGATTGATCTGGACCCCTCTCAGGAACATGAACCCCGGATCATGCAAGCTGCACTCATCGTTGGCGAAACCCTGACTTCCCTTGGTCTGCGGTCCATTCCCAAAACTTCAGGCGCAACAGGCGTTCAGATTATCGTTCCGATTATTCAAGGTGTAACCTTTGATGAATTACGGGATATCGGTTATTTTGTAGGTAAATATGTCACTCAGAAGCACCCGGATCTATTCACACTGGAACGACTCAAAAAGGACCGTGGAGACCGGATTTATTTTGACTACCTTCAGCATTACGGTGGCAAAACCCTTGCAGCCCCTTATACACCACGTGCCAAATCCGGCGCCACTGTCTCTACTCCACTTACCTGGGATGAGGTTCGTAACAACGTCTCCATCCAGGATTATCATCTGATGAACATTGTTGAACGGCTGACTGCAACAGGCGATTTGATCGCAGCCGTTGAACCCCAACCCGTTGAACACATTCTCAAGCATTTGAAGAAAAAATAGCCGACTCCCTCATCACAAGGGTGTCGGCTATTATCATTCATGCGTGTATATGAATCGCTAATGGATACCTTTTTTCTTGAAACGTCCGCCCTTCACATCATGAATGTTACCGATCGCCACAAAGGCTTGCGGATCCCAATCTTCAACGATCGTCTTCAGCTTCGCTTCTTCCAAACGGGTAATCACGACAAAAATGATCTTTTTCTCGTCCCCGCTGAATCCGCCCTCTCCATCGAGGAAAGTTACACCACGACCAAGACGGTCTGTCAGGGCTGAACCGATATCACGATACTTCTCACTAATGATCCATACCGATTTGGACTGGTCAAGTCCTTCATTGACAATATCAATCATCTTCATCGCAATATAATATGCAATCATGGAATACAGGGCGTTCGGCCAGCCGAACAGGAAACCTGCTCCCGCGAAAATAAATACGTTAATGAACAATACGATCTGTCCTACAGACAACGGTGATTTCTCACTAAGCAAGATGGCCACAATCTCCGTGCCGTCCAGTGAACCGCCAGACCGAATAACAAGTCCAACACCCACACCCAGAATCAGCCCCCCAAACACGGCTCCAAGCAATGGTTCCCCCGGTGTCAATGCAGGCACGCGGTGCAACAACGCAGTCCCAATGGACATCACCACGATCCCGAGCAGGGTTGATAGGGCAAACGTTTTGCCAATCTGCTTGTAACCCAGAATCAGGAATGGCAAGTTAAGCAAGGTCAGGAACATTCCGAGTGGCAGATGCGTTAGCTCTGACACCATAATCGAAATCCCTGTAATTCCCCCATCAATGACGCCATTGGGCACAAGGAATATTTCAAGTGATACAGCCATCAGTGCAGCACCGATCAGAATCATTACAATACGTTGCAGCAACTTTAATGTAAACACCGAGCTCTTGACGCCTCGGTCAGGCTTGGATGTCAGTTCTTTAACCGTTACATTGGACATGGTATCCCCCCCGTTGGATCAGTATGTGAATCCATTTCATAAATCATTTAAATACTCCACGGGGAACTTACATATAGAGAACAAAAGATTGATTCTATACGTACCCTGTCAGTACGAGCACAAGCACCTAAAGGCTATATGAAATGGATTCAAGATTGTCTTAATTCCGGTTTACACTTTCAAAAGAGAGCAAAAGGGAGCCTGTTTTCCCGCAGACTCCCTCCTTCGCCAAGACATGATTTATATATCTATTATATCATAAAAGATCAAATTTGCACAAAATAGTTAGCAAAAAGAAGATAAATTCACAAAAAGTGAACTTATCTTTAGAAATCTGCCCTAAATCGGCTAAAGAAGCGGAGAAAGCATCCGAGAAAGCATTTCTGCCCCTTTTTGTCCCCTTGAACGACCCTGAAAAACCTTGAGGTCGATCTTGCTGCATTCCCCTAGATCACGTTCAAAGTCGGCAACCAAACGATGAATCGGAGGACTCTCGAACAATACAGCCGTCATTTCAAAATTACAGAAAAAACTGCGCATGTCCATATTGGCCGTTCCTACCGTTGCAAGCAACTCATCCACAATCATCACTTTGGCATGTACAAAACCTTTACGATATTGGAAGAACTCAACACCTGCTCGCAGAAGCTCCTCTACATATGAAAGAGATGCCAAATGAACAAGCCTTGAATCAGATTGATACGGAATGATAATTTTTACATCAACTCCACTGACAGCAGCAGTTTTGAGTGCCTCATACAGGGCAGGATCAGGAATAAAATAAGGTGTGGTAATGTAAATCCGGTCACAGGCTACTGAAATGGCGCCAAAACACATTTCCTGAATGGCATCCCAGTCCTGATCCGGCCCACTGGCCAGAATCTGAATTCGTTCTTCCCCGCTACAGATATGGGGTGGAAACAATTCCGCAAGCTGGGGTTCGGTAACTCGCTCACCGGAAGCCAACTTCCAGTCGTTCAGGAACGTACTTTGCAGGAAATATACGGCATCTCCCTCGATCTGCACATGTGTATCCCGCCAGAAACCCACCTCCGGATATTGTCCAAGGTAATCATCGCCTACATTGATGCCACCCACGAAACCAACCTGTCCATCCACAACAACAATTTTGCGGTGATTCCGGTAGTTGACTCTTCGGTCAATCGTTGCAATCAGTGGCGGCAGAAAATAATGAAATTCTACGCCGGCATCCTGCAGTTTGCGGATAAAGCTCCAGCTCATCTTGTGGCTACCAAGACCGTCGCAGATAAACCGGACCTTCACGCCCTCCTGTGCCTTGCGAATCATGACGTCCTGAAATTTCGTGCTGATGACATCATCACGGAAGATGTAAAATTCCACATGCAGATGATGCTTTGCTTTTTCCATTTCCTTCAGCATCGCTGTAAATGCTTCTTCCCCATTCGTGAGCACTGTACTGTTATTGCAACCCGTGATGGGGCTCTCCGACAGATGGGATAACAGGTTAAACAATCGATGCTGATGGTTGTAACGATTACCTGACATCTGTTCAACATCTCCAATGATGTGCGCTTGTTCCCAGATCGTCTCCCTCATCTCCCGGAAGATACGTGATCCACCCTTGCGAAGTTTTTTCCGTTTGTTATAATCCTGCGCCACAAAATAGTACACCACAAAACCGATCAGCGGCACGCAGAACAAAATAAACAGCCAGGCCACAGCCTTAGCCGGATTACGAAATTCCAGCAAAAGAATCGTGGCTGCTTGAAATATAAATACGACTAATATAATGACCAGCCAAAACATTCGGCTTCCCCCTTGGTGACAATCTCTTCGTTTTCCTCACTTACACAGCTTTGACGATTAAGCCTACAGCTAATCATAGATACCCAATGTAAGCCCTGTTCGTAACGTTTACTTAGATAAAACTTTACATAAGCACGCGGAATACTTGATTCTGGTAATCGTAATTTCTGCTCCTTGGTTGTATATTCTGACTGTGTTCCCTTCTACATATCAAATTAATGATGGAACAGAACCGCATGGTAACAGCAATCTGCTCCCTTTCGCTTCCAGACTCTTCCTCTTTTCTTTGTCGGGAGGTGGTCTTCTTACGTAAAATTAGATATAATACTCGTTAAAAACTTATTACCTAAAGGAGAAGAGCAGTGAATGGAAAGTGAGAGGTATGCGTTAAATTTAGTATTGGTTGCGATTTTGATAGGACTTTCGGCGTTTTTTGTTGCAGTGGAATTCGCTCTGGTGCGGGTTCGACCGAGCCGGATCGACCAAATGATTGCAGAAGGAAACAAGCGTGCGCTGGCTGTTAAACAAGCCGTCGCCAATCTGGACGGATATTTGTCTGCCTGCCAGCTTGGAATCACGATCACATCTCTGGGACTGGGCTGGCTGGGTGAACCGACGGTAGAGAAGATTCTCCACCCTGTGTTCGAAAGCATGCATGTACCTGATGCGGTTTCTTCATTCTTATCATTTGTTATCGCGTTTGCTTCCATCACGTATCTGCATGTTGTAGTTGGTGAACTCGCCCCAAAAACGATTGCAATCCGGAAAGCCGAGACTGTTGCACTGCTGACGTCTACACCTATCATCTGGTTTAACCGAATTATGTATCCTTTTATCTGGCTGTTAAACGGCTCAGCGAACCAACTGGTGAAACTGTTCGGAATCAAACCTGCTTCCGAGCATGAAGATGCACACTCCGAAGAAGAGTTGCAGATCATTATTAATGAAAGCTTTGAAAGTGGTAAAATCAACCAAGCCGAGTTCGGTTATGTAAGCCGGATCTTTGCCTTTGATGAGATGTTAGCCAAAGAAATTATGGTACCCCGGACCGATATGGTCTGCCTTTATGTGAATAGAACGAACGAGGAAAACCTGGAGATTATTCGTGAAGAGCAATATACCCGTTTTCCAGTAGTTAATGAGAGTAAAGACGATATTATCGGAATCATTAATACGAAGCAATTCTTTCTGGAACTTTACGGAAATGATGAACCTGTCGATCTGTCTTCCCTGATTCAGCCTGTATCGGCTGTTCACGAAACAACTCCTGTAAAGGACTTGCTCAAGAAAATGCAGAAGGATGGCGTACACATCGCCGTGCTGGTTGACGAATATGGAGGAACTTCCGGAATTGTAACCATCGAGGATGTACTTGAGCAGATTGTTGGTGAGATCCGCGACGAGTTCGACGCAGACGAAGTGGAGGATATCCAGGTCATCAATGAGAACTATGTCATTATGGATGGAAAGGTTTCCTTATCGAAGGTGAACGACATGTTCATGTCCAGCCTCGATGCAGATGAGTGGGATACCATTGGCGGATGGCTCTATAGCCATCGTCCTGAGATGAACGAACAGGAAGAATATGAGTTCGAGAATCTGACTTTCGTTTTGCTGGAAAAAGACAAGAATCGGTTCTACAAAGTGGCCGTTGTTCCCAAGGAACCACTGACCATGTCTGATTACACCGATGAAGACGAGAAAGAGTCCAATTGGTCTAAATAAAGCAAATTTATAAATAAGAAGAGGAGCACTTGCCTATATTGGTAAGTGCTCCTCTTTTTATATCTCGCCCCATGTGTCACTTCCCCATGTTATTTTAATACCCACTTCGCAATATCATCGATAATGGCTTTGGAGACATTAGATGGCTCAGCGTACTCTTGACCGATCGAAAGCCCATCATAGCTGGATAAAAGATGATTTACCTTTGGATAGCTACTGTACGTTACATTGGAATGACCTTGAAGAGCCGATTTCCAGGTTTGGAATTGATTCATAGACACTTGCACATCGTTTTCTCCTTGTATAACAAGCATAGGTGTATTTTGTGTTTTAGCCAGTTCCGCAGGCACATAATCTCTCTGCTCAAACCACCAATAGGCAGGTTGAAGTGGAAATGCCTCAGGAAGATGATCTACAGAATATTTTGGATCTTTGACCATCGCAGCCACATTTTTATAAAAATCAGCTTGTCCTTGAATGACATCCGTGTCTAAACCAAGCTGCTTCATCCGATCTACCAATTCGTCCTGCTGCTCGGTAAGCACATCCACAAAGCTACTACTTGGTGCAGCAAGTAGAATACTTCCTGCAATATCATGTTGATTATCCTCAGCAATGATTAACGGTAATGCAAACCCGCCTTGACTATGTCCAGCTACAAAAATCGCTGTAGAATCAATATGTGTATTCTTTTTAAGTAATTCTACTGCATCGGTTACCTGATCTACGCTCTCTTGTTTTAATGTGAATTCAGGCTGTGAAGCGACTTTATAGGTATGCTCATACGTGACCTTATCGTATCTTAATACAGCAACGCCTTGTGAAGCTAAACCTACCGCAAGATCGCGAAATGGCTTCGCACCACCAATGGCAGCATCTTGATTGCTAGCCCCGGATCCGTGTACCAGAATGACAACCGGGAAAGGTCCCTCTCCCTTGGGCAAAGTTAATGTCCCTGGTAAAGCTAAATCACCCTGACCAACCGTAATGTCTTGTTCTGTATAGGCAGATGAGTCGTCGTAACTTGGTTTTTGATACACATCTGGAGTAGCGGCGGCAATATGCAAATCATCCACAAGTCCGTTATGATTCATTCTGACCGTAATATTTAAACGAGTCAGCTCTGTTTTGAACGTATAGGTAACATTGCGATGTACTGTATTATTTTCTACATGCTTAGCTATGGCTTCACTTGTAATTTTGCCATTTTGTCCTTCTAAAGCTCCCCACAGCTGACTCAACAACGTAGGTGACAACACTCCACTCACAGAGGTATGAACATACTTGGCAGCCTCCTTGCCATTGCCCTCACTTATAAGTGAAATAAATATATCCTCAGGTGCTGCCGACAGCGTCTCTGTAAGTAATCCCCCATCCATAAAGGTAACTCCTTTCGTTAACTGAACAGGATTGTCTAAGGATATGGCTTGCCCATTCACAATCGCCTGTTTCTCTCCTACCTTAACTACAATAGTAAGCTCATTTTTTCGTATTGTGATTTGTCCTGTTTTTTGTTGCCAAGATACCTCTGCCCCATTCTTTTCTGCAATCTCACGAATAGGAACAAGATTTTCACTACCAGCGGGTTTTTCAGCAGCTTCTGAGATGGATGTCACCGGAAGGATGAGACCTACGAAAGTAAGAGAAAGTAATAGCTTTTTCCAATTGTTCATTGTAATAACTCCTCCTAATCATTTTATCTATTATATGCATAGATCTATGAGCATTTATTGGCTCAGGACTATACTTATAACAACAATAGCAATGATGAATAACAACAGGACCCAAGATAGTGGACGAGCGAAGTTAATCGTCCAGCCTATTCCGTAACGCTTTTCTACGGTAAAAGAAGGATCATTGGCATTGAAGTAAATAAAACCAAGCTTCCAATGCTTATCGTCATTCACAGGCTGCTCCTTAGATCGTTCGCGATCCTCTTGTTGATTACGAATTTTCCCACCGCCTTGTCTGCCTGTGAGAGACAGCCATACAACACCTAACACGATCACCGCAGGAGTGATGAAGCTAATAGCTGTTAACAAAACCAGATTAGGGACGAACATATTAATCTGAATGAAGGCAAATAAAATGGTAAGAAGTAAACCTGTTACAAGCGTAAATAGGGACCATTTACGGCGGAATTGAATATTTTCAGCAGCAAATTGGCCCGGATTAGACGTAGTAAGCTGTTGTTTGCTTGTTTTAATACTCCAGTTAACCAACATCATAAGTGCAATGATTCCTAGCTGTACAAGATTAATAGCCAGTACCGAGAGGTAGGTTTTAGGCACACTGGAAGTGACATTGCCCTGAAGATCATATTTTATTGGAATGACGTTAGGTAGTGCCTTATAATTCAGGATCGAAATGATCGCAATGGCTACAATAATAGCAATGTGAATGAGAAACCAATAGTTGGAATAGGTGAGTTTATTTTGGCGGAAGGTGGTATCGATTTTAACTCTTTGAGGTGCTTCTACAGTTGTAAGTGTTCCTTTTATCTTTTTCATCTTGAAATGGAATAATATGTGTAGTGCTGCCCAGTACATAATAAATATCATTGTGCTAACACCGGTAATCATTGCGGTAGAATCTTCATTAGCAGATCGGAGTAAATACAGACAGACAAGTATAATCATCCCGTTTCCGATCAGACTTACTGTAGCAAACGTACTCCTTAGCTTACGTAAGATGGGTGTGTAGTAATTATATTCACTTACCGTAACCCCAAAGCTAATTGTTTCCCTTGTCATATATGGTGCAAAGGATAGAAGTAAGGCTAATGGAGCAAAGATTAAGATGACAGGTAATATACTAAATAGTTGCATACATAACACACTCCCTTGATTCGCTTATTCTTTGTTGTGACCCATCTTTACATCATCATAGATTTGGTCTAAAACCGCAGATAGTTCCTCTTTGGTCATTCCGCGACATATCGCTTCGGCAATAATCGGTCTTAATTCGCTTTGCTGCTTTTTCAAAAAATCATCCGTTAAACCAGGCATTCCATCAGGGTTTACTACGACTCCCTTTTGTCTATGAACTAGAATGTATCCATCTTGTTTGAGTAGTGTATAAGCCTTGTTGACCGTATGAAGGTTAACGCCAATATCTGCTGCCAAATTCCGAACCGAAGGTAGCGCCTCACCTAGCTGTAACTCACCGCTGGCAATGCCTTCGATAATTTGATAAACAAGCTGCGAATAGATGGGGAGTTCGGACTGCATATCCAGTTGAATAATCAAGAGTTCACCTTCTTTTTTTGTTATCTGTTATATATCAAGTATAACAGGTATAACATGAGGGAGCAATAAGTATGAAAATAAAAAAATAAAGCCGCATCTCAATCGCGAGGGCAGTTACCTGACCCTTCACCACTGATATGCGGCTTATCCTGATGAGCTTATCTATGTGAATCAAGAGCAAACATTAGTGGAGACACATGACAGAGTTGTATTTCAAATTCCATTCAGAGCTCAGTCTTATCTTCGACAATCCGATAATGGATTCTGCGAACTATAATTTTCAGAATCATATATAACGGAATGACAATAATCATGCCCAAGATATTCCCAAGATCGGCACCTACGAGGAGCAAGATAACGGTAGTCAGTGGATGAATATCGAGCTGCTTGCCATAGACGTAAGGTGAGATCAGGTTATCCTGAATTTGCTGTGCAATCACGATAATGACCAGTGACCAGATCGCCATCGAAGGTGATTCGATAAACGCAACAATGACAACCGGGATCGCTGCCAGCAAAGCCCCCACATAAGGAATAAAGTTCAGAATAATGGATACGACGGTCAGCAGCAATGCATAAGGCAAACCTAAGATGAGAAAACCGATGTACATCAGAATCCCCAGGGCTACATTAACGATAACCCGGCCGACGATATAATTGCTTAGTGCTTCATCGATCTCATGGACGGTTTCTTCTCCATCCTTGCGATAATTCCTCGGCAATAACAAGGTTAGATTCGTCCCAAACTTGCTTCCCTCCTTGAGCATGTAATAGAGCATGATCGGGAACGTTGCCAGGATAATAACCAGATTGGATACCACCGAGAATAACCCGGAGACATAATCGGTGACCTGAGTGATTCCTTGGCTCAGATAATCCGATAATCGCGCGAACAGATCGGAGTCCTCTGGCAGATACTTGGAGACGAAACGATTATTCTCTAGTCCAGCCAATTGATCGCTGAGCGAAGCAACCAACGCTGGAGCATTCTCCACAAAATTCATCAGTTGTTCACGCAGGGAAGGCCATACCAGCACACTGAAACCTGCAAGCATTAATGCAATCACGACATAAATAATCAGAACTGACAGTGCACGCTTGATCTTATGCCTTTCCATATAATCAACGAGCGGACGCAACAGATAATAGAAAAAACCAGCAATCAGCAGCGGAATGATGATGATGTGAATCAGTGAGGTCAGGGGTCTGAAAATAAAATTCACTTTATCCCCCAGATACACGATGAGCAGCAGCAGAATAATCGCTGTGCATATGCGGTAAAACTTGTTGTTTATCAAGAAACGCGATCCCTCCATGCGCGGCTCTGCCAAAGTGACTGCGGCGGTGATATGTATATCTGGTCATTTACTATGTACCCGTTAATGACAGTCATGCCACAGGCGATGCTGAATATACACTTTTTTCTTCCCAAAACAGCATTGGAGCAAAAAAAAGAAGCAGGCGTTAGCCTGCCACATCTCTTTTGCTGAATACGACCCAGGAAATTACCATGAAAATAACATAATACACGGCCAGGACTGCAATGGAGAAACCAAGCGTCATTCCTGCACTCGGACCGCCAAATAGCGCAAAATCCGCTCCGGAGGTCATGTATTTGCTAAGATCCATATTGTTGAATAGAACATACTTGGCCCACTCATAACGGTCCGGATTAAATATGAGTGAGAAGATATTTTGTGAGAACATAATGAACAGGGATAATCCAATCGCAAGGGCGCCTGAACGAAATACGGAGGATACCATGAAGGCAATCGCAAGCGTAATGAACAGATCAACGTACAAATATCCCCATAACGTCAGAGCATTCGTAGCCGGACTACTGCTGCCTCCCGGAGCATCATGCGAGAAAAGGATATAAGACGTTAGCATGGCCATCACGATGACCAGCAATGTACTCAAAATGCTAAAGCCAACTACAGTCAGATATTTGGAAGCGAGAACTTTGCTGCGTGACCATGGACGGATCAACAATAGCTTAATGGTTCCCCAGGTGAATTCACCTGCGACCGATTCCGCTGCAATCACGACACAGAAGATCGTGTTCAGGAAAAACGTAATCTGAATGGTCGTCACAGCCGCTTCCCAGTACAAGACTTCATTGGATCCCATCCCTTCTCGCAGCAACACTGGCATTAACAGCGAGATCAACGCCAGAATCGATAACATGATCCAGGTACGGGGACGACGGAAAATTTTCATATGTTCATTCAATACCAGATTACCGAAACTACCCAATGCCTCCACCCCCAGTTACTTGCAAGAATTGTTCTTCCAGGGTGTGCGTCACGTTACGAATACCGTATACCTGAAACCCTTCGCTAACCAGCTTGGCATTGATATCCGGAACCTGCTCACGAGACAACCGTACCACCAGGACATTGCCCTGTACGGTAGCACCCTGAATTAGATCCGCAGCGCGGTCTGCATCATTCAGCTCAAAAGCAACTTCGATTAATGCATCCGAACCGGCTTCAGCCCGAAGGTTTCTTACATCAATCAACTTGCCGTTCTGGATGATGGCCACCGTATCACACATCAGTTCCATCTCCGACAACAGATGACTGGATACAAAGACCGTAATACCTTCATCTTGGGTAAGCTGACGCAAATAATCTCTCAGTTCCCGTATGCCCTGGGGGTCCAGACCATTGGTCGGCTCATCCAGTACAAGCAACTTCGGTTTATGTAATATCGCTTGCGCGACACCCAGACGCTGGCGCATGCCCAGTGAGTAGGTTTTGACCTTATCGTGAATCCGGGCCGTAAGCCCCACACGCTCAATCGTTTCCGCAATCCGTTCTTTCGTAACTCCCGGCGACATGCGGGCAAAGTGAACGAGATTCTGGTACCCGGTCAGAAACTTGTACATTTCCGGATTTTCTACAATAGCTCCTACCTGGGCTACCGCCTTCTCAAATTCATTCTTCACACTGTGTCCTGAGATGAAAATGTCACCTTTACTGATGGACATCAGTCCAACCATCATGCGAATTGTTGTTGTTTTCCCCGCACCATTAGGTCCTAAAAAACCAAAAACCTGCCCCGGAGAAATATCCAGAGTCAGGTCGCTGACCAATGATCGGGAGGATATGATTTTGCTGACGCCCTGAATCCGGACGACCGGCTCCTGCTGCATTCAATCCCCTCCTTCATGGACGAGCATATACTTCATGCCCGTTTCTCATATGAACATAGTGTATCATAATCTTTAGTATATTGTCCCGCAAACTGGGATTTCCCCTGACGTTTCGCTTCAACTACACACGCTTCACAGCATCCAAGCGGCATTTCACTCCGGTAGAATCCGGTGCGAAATACGTGATTGCCTCCATTGCCCTCTTCCTTCATTTCGACAGAGCTTCTAGTGACCGACACAATCATCCCACAACTGACACAGTAAAAGCGGCCCGTTTCGATCAATGATATTCCTTCCCCTCACAAGGAGCTTAGAAGTCCCTGTTATTTGTCGTTAGACGCTGGAAATTGATACATTTTGTATCTACCTCGTAATTTACTTGACACCGGGACTAATGTCAAGGCTTTACCCGCCAAAAAACAATAAAAACACAAAAAAAGCTTCATAAATGCGACAAAAGTCTCGCATTTATGAAGCTCTATGTTAGGTAAATGATACAATTCGGTGCAACGTATGGGTGAATATCATTATGACGGAGTTCCAGTCTCTTTCACAACGATGCCCACGATTCCTGATCAGTCACTATTGTCGACTTGCGAGGTATCCTCATTTTTCTGATTTGGATAATACCAGAGTAAGGTCCACTCATCGCCATCCTCTACCAGATAACAGGTCTGCACAATATCGAATTGCCCAAAGGTGCCTGAGTACGTCTGAGTAACCCGGATTCTGTAGGCTTCAGAAAACGGCTTAACACCATCGATCACGGTTACATCGAACTCACGCTCCGGCTCTTCCATCTCCAGTTCAAAGGTTTCCACGCCAAAATGCTGCATAAATATATGTGCTCTGTTCTGAACGTAAGCACTCTTGGGAAACCGCTCTTTCATCAGGGGATGAAACAATTCCCACGAACTGCCGAAATCACCCGACTGCTCATATTTGTAAAACTCTTCGGCAACAGCAGCAGCTTCATCCGGTGTATCTGCCCGAAATAAATACGGAATGGTTCTGCCAATCAACCATAGCAATATCAAAATGATCGCTATGAATCCGATCTTTTTGAGCAAAACATTCCGGTTCCTTCTTCGCAGCATGTCCAGTCCTCCTTGTCCTACTCCATACTTATGATGGATGGCAGACAAGTAGAAGTTGAACGATACATCTAATTTCCTGGGAAATCACGTTCTTTAGCGATGCGAGCGTCTAAATGACCTTAATTTCCGATAGATCGCTACGCCCGCTATCCATAACATAACACCACAGAGACCACCAATCAGATCAACTCCCACATCTCGAATGGAAGCTGTCCGATTGGGGCTGAATTGCTGGATATATTCATCAATTGATGCGATCACAACCACAGTAGCCAGTGCAATTCCTATACAGGTTTTCATACCGCTTCTTCGATAACGCATGCCACAATAGACAAGCACAGCTAGCACAGCATAAACAAATACATGCGCACTTTTACGAAATATGAACTCGGCAAAGTCATAGGGGCGTGCGTTCAGTGAATAATAATGCTCACCATAAGTGAACTGGATATCAGGCAAGCTTAATACCCATTGAATTTGCTCAGACCATTGATGAAGCCAAGGCTGAATCGTTTGTTGCTGATAGGATTGTGCGGACATGGACCAGATGAACAAAATCCACGATATAATCAGAAGCACGGAGATCAGGTATCCGTATCTTTTTCGCTTATGATTATGTCGCCTACGCCGGGAGCCCTCCTCTATTAGGATTGTAATCACCACTTTCATATCTCTTTCTATACTTCTTATAGTGCCAAGTACAGATTATTGAACAAAAGAGCCTGTAAATAATCCACGGCCATTCGTACCTACATAGACCTTTCCGTACGTTTGGCGGTCGGCTTCCATGACTTGGGGCTCATTTCCGATACCGATCCCCGTTGCAGGTGTGATATTCTCCCAGGTGAGTCCCATATTGTCAGAACGGAAAAATCCTTTGACCTGGTTGACCGTGCCGTAGATAAAGACAGCAGGATTAACTCCGCCAGATTTCCCTTTTCCAAAAGCAAATAATTCGGACGATTGTACATTTTGTATTTTGGTGAACGCAGCACCGGAACTATTAGAAGCATACAAGCCTGCTCCCCCAAGACTCACCCAAACTACGTTTTCCATTCCTGGCGCAGCCTCCACCTTGATTTTCTCACTTTGCGGCAATGCAATTATGTTCGCCTTAATCCAGTTAGCTCCACCGTTAATTGTTCGATACAAATGTCCAGCGTAATACGCATAAAACTTATTCCCATTTGTTCGATCAGCTGCCAGTGTCTGATTATACGTAAATATGGACTCTCCTCCAGTATTGTTTGATGGAAGTCCATTCATACTTTGCCAGGTTACACCCTTATTGGTGCTCCTCACTGCATTTCCTTTCTGCGGAAAATAAATAATTAAATCCGGATTGGAAGCCGAATAAGCTATACGCCCCAATTGAGAACCCGCTGGAACATTCACAGAGGTAGTTGTCAGTCCATTATCAGTTGACACAAATAGCTTGGTGATGGTTCCATACCAATCGTTGCTCCCCAAATAAATGATCTGATTGGGGTCTGCCTCGTGATAATCGATGCTAACCACTTCCTGCATTCCTGCAAGTGGGAGCTTTTGGATAGGTGTATTGAATATATCCGAATGCCTGAATCCTACCTGATCAGCCACACCACTAAAAAATGCGGCTCCTTGAGGTGGTGTCGCAGCTGAAAGGGCAACGACTTCCTCATGTCCATCTGTAATCGCATCCCATTGCGTCATTGGCTGTGTGATGTTATCTGTCTTAAATACCCCTGACCAATCGGAGGCATATACTCTTCCGGGATGATGGGGATCAAACACAACACTTGATGTCGCCGAAAAAAACATGTTAGATGACCACCATGGGGGTCTGTCGTTCAACGTTTTATTCACGTTGGTCCAGGTTTGACCACTATTGGTGGAGCGATATAAGGGTAAGTTACTGCCACCCGTTCGAACAGCAGCCAGAATGTGATTATCATTGGAGGGATCAATACTAATACCATAATAAGATGAATATGATGCACTCGGGGTAATATTAGTCCATTGCTTACCATTATATTTCAGGATTCCACGGTTATCTGTTGTCACATACAAAATCCCGCTTTTGGAAACCGTCATCCGCGCTGTACTCTCCGGGCTGTTTCTAATCAATTCCCACGTCATCTGGCCATTGCTACGTTTCATTTTGGCAAAGATTCCAATGCCTCTTACCCCGGCATACACCACTTGCTCATGCTTAGCTGCCGGGTTAACTCCATATACAACACTCCGAATCCCCTGCCCTGAGAGACCATAGGGAACTTCACGTACTTGGCTCCATGTATCTCCGCCATTACTGGATGTGTATAATCCATCGTATCTTGTACCTACATGCAGATAATTCGAGTTTGATGGGTTGACGGCGATACTCTCCCCCATGGCCCTATGAATATTTCCATTCGAAACATTACGAAGATTTAATCCCGTTCGGTTCCATGTGGCGCCCCGATCTGTCGACTTCAAAATGTCACTGGGACTCCCATTCGCATACTTTCCGGCAGCAACATAGATGATATCCGGATTCTGATGATCCAGTGCAATCCCATCAATGCCGTATAGATTACTTTCGTCCGGCTCAATATGATCCAATAAAGGAATCCACCTGTTATTTATGGGATCGAGCCGATAGACACCGCCAATATCCGTACGAGCATAGACCAAATCAGGTTCCGTTGGGTGAACAACAACCGCTGTAACGTAACCTCCACCGCCAATGGGTATCTGATCCCATTGATAACTTTCAGCAGACTGAACAACATTACTGGATGTCGGAATCATAAGTGTATACATTAAAATGACGATCAATACCAATTTGGGCAGTCTGAACATACGCATGTGGTTCACCCCTTATCCATTTAACCGGAGTGTTCTTTGATCAGCTGATGTATCCGATTTTTCTCAGACTGTTCCACCATATAGTAGTATACTCCGTCGATTTTCTTACCTGTGCCTTTAATTTCAACCGATTCCACATGCTCCAGCACGTTACGATAATTAGTGAGCATTTGCTTCATCTCATCAAAAGAAACGTCTGTTTTGACATGTTCGCTCACTTCTCCGAGCAACGACTCCAACTGAAATACAGTCGATATCTGAACGGTGTTTTTCAATACCTGTTTGATAATTTCACGCTGCCGATCATTTCGCCCAAGATCCCCCTTGGGATCATCGTGACGCATACGTGAAAACCCCAATGCACTCGCACCATCCAAGTGAAGGGTTCCCTTCTCAAATCGATGACCCTCATATTCAAAAGCAAAAGGATTGTGGACATCTACCCCACCAACCAAATCGATAATCTTAGCGAATCCTTCCATATCCACCTTCAAATAATAGTCTATGGGTACGCCGAGGAATTGTTCAACCGTTTGCACAGACATGTTCACACCACCAAAGGCATAGGCATGGTTGATTTTATCCTCTGTTCCATGCCCCACGATGCTCGTGCGCGTATCGCGGGGGATATTGAACATGAGTACTGATTTTTGAGCCGGATTCACACTAAGCACGATCATGGTGTCAGATCGTCCACGATCATTGGCTCGCTCATCCACACCCAAAATCAGGGCGTTGAAAGGTTCCTGATTTTCCATGTCAATGGGAAACCTGCCTCCTCCCCTGTTGTCGGCAATAGATACCTGTTTGATGGGTTCACGGGGCTCATAGATGTTGTCTGCAGCTGATTTCACATGAAGGTACAGATAGACCGCGTAACCAAGTACAATGGCTCCCATAAGGATGAGAACTGCCAACGAAATTTTGATCCCCAGTTTGAGTTTCATGTTCATGCCTCCGGTTACAGAACTGCGGTTTTTCTTCCATCAATATTCGTTAATCCCGGACGACCTACAGAGTAATATTGAAACGCTGTATCCTTGATCTGGTCTTCTTCATAAATATTTCTTCCATCGATTAGAATCGGTTGCTTCATATGCACTGCCAGTTCGGTCAGATTGACCTCCATAAACTCCTTCCATTCCGTTAGAACACAGAGTGCATCAGCACCCTTGGCAGCCTCCATTGCACTGGAGGTCCATGTAATTGCCGGTGAATCGACCTCCTTCCGGAAGTTTTCAGTAGCAATGGGATCGTAAGCTTTAACTGTTGCTCCCTGATCAAGCAGACGCTGAATTATTTCAACCGCCGGTGCATCTCGTACATCATCCGTGTCCGGTTTGAAAGCAAGACCCCAGACCGCAATTTGTTTGCCATCCAGTACGTCTAGTGCCTCTTCCAGTTTACGAATCACGTTGAAACGTTGATCCTTGTTCACTTCCACCACGGATTTCAGCAGTTTGAAGTCATAATCTACATTACCTGCAATTTGAATTAGTGCTTGTGTATCCTTAGGGAAACAGGAACCTCCGTAACCAATGCCTGCCTTGAGAAAAGATGCACCTATTCGTCTGTCATACCCCATGCCTTCAGCCACTCGACTGACATCTGCGCCTACTTTTTCACAGATGTTAGAGATTTCGTTGATAAATGAGATCTTGGTGGCCAGGAAAGCGTTAGATGCATATTTAATCATTTCTGCCGAGCGAATATCCGTAACAATAATCTGATCGGTTAATGGCTGATGCAGCTCCTTCAGTGTGGCGACTGCCCGCTCACTATGTGTCCCGATGACTATCCGGTCAGGGTACAATGTATCCTTCACAGCCGTGCCCTCCCGAAGGAACTCAGGTACCGATGCCATGTCAAACGGATGATTCGTCAAACTGCTGATCCATTCCTGAATGCGATCGTTGGTTCCGACAGGAACAGTGCTTTTAGTCATTATTATTTTATAATTATCCATATAAGAACCAATTTCTCGCGCAACAAGCTCAATATAACTCAGATTCGCTTCGCCATTCGGCAGTGATGGTGTTCCTACCGCAATAATAATGATATCTGAACGATGGATGGCATCCTGAATGTTGGTAGTGAAGGTCAGCCGGCCCGCTTCCATATTGGAAGTCATGACTTCCTGGAGTCCCGGTTCATAGATTGGAACATGACCACCTGTCAGCAAAGTTACTTTTTCAACATTATTGTCGACACAGATCACGTTATTTCCCAGTTCCGAAAAACATACGCCCGATACCAAACCTACATAGCCTGTGCCAATCACCGTAATATTCATCCATAATCTCCCCCATGTCATAAAATTCTTGCTTAAACGTGCTTCATATAAGTCTGAACGATATCCTGCCACTCCATGGATATTCTAACGATGTCTTCCTCAATTAATTGACTGCCGATTTGCACTTCAATGATCTCCAGTTCAGTAATTGCTCTGACCGAATGAAGCGTGCTCCGATCAATAATAACCGTATCTCCCTGGCTGATCGTTCGCTGCTGACCATCCAGTATCAATTCCCCTGTTCCTGATACAACCGTCCATACTTCATTGCGGAGTAGATGGTATTGATAGCTCAGGTTCTTTCCGGCACTAATGCAGATTCGTTTGGTGAGAACCTCGCCGCCAGCTTCATTTCTCGTATAATCCAGCACCCGGTAGCACCCCCATCGGCGCTCCTCATACATGGGGCGTTGATCCTCGTTTTTCAAGATTTCCTTGATGCGTGGGCTAGCCTCTTTGTCACTGACCAGAATGCCATCCGGACTTACGGCCACAACCACACCCGATAACCCCAAAACGGCAACCGGGATGTTCAATTCATTGATCAGATGAGTATCATGAGAATCATCCGTAATCCAGCCTTTACCTACCACCGAAGTTCCCATCTCTTCCGTGAGTGTGTTCCATGTGCCCAGATCTTTCCAAAATCCGTTATAAGGAATGGCAATAACCTGACTCGCCTTCTCGACAACCTGGTAATCAAAACTGATTTTGTGCAGTCTTCCGTACTGCTTCAGTATCTCGTCATACTGTATCGGCAGTTCCATCTTAATGAGCAGATTAATTAAATATCCCAGCTTAAAAGCAAAAACCCCGCAATTCCATAATGCAGCCTGCTCAATCATGAGGGCCGCATCGGATTCGCAGGGTTTCTCCTGGAACTTCGCTACATTAACGTATTCGTTGTTACTGTCACCCGAAGATATGGATTGTGGAATGATATATCCGTACTTCTCTGACGGATAGGTCGGTACCACTCCCATTAGGGCCAGATCGGCACCTGACTTATCGAGCATCTCAGGCAAGGTCGCCAGAACCTCGAAGAATTCCTTTTCGACAAATGGATCTACCGGAAGTACAGCAACCGTTTCACTCAGGCTGACACTCTCCACCGAATACAGGTAGGAAGCGGCGAGCGCAATGGCAGGAAACGTATCTCTGCGCTCTGGCTCCACGACCAGCTTCACATCGTCCCCAAGCTGTGAAGTCAGAATCTCCACCTGAGGCAGACTGGTGGCAATCAGTGCCTGTGATGCAAGTCCGGCATCGTTCAGTTGCCGCCATACCCGTTGCACCATCGATTCCGTGTTGCCCTTAGGCCCATGGAGCACTTTAAGAAATTGCTTGGACCTTGAATCGTTGGATAATGGCCAGAGACGCTTACCCGATCCACCGGATAACAAGATACTTCTCATAGCGCTGCTCCATCCGAGAGCACAACCGCCCCAGATCCTTTACCTACCTTGGCTGGTTGGTTATATGTGCTGGTCTGACCGGCTTCCAATCTGCCTACCGGATTGTTCCGCGTCCAGGCTGTATAATAATTCGAGTTCTTACCATACGAATTGTCCAGAAGGATGTTCGGTTGATCCAGAAGACAAGCCAGAATATGTCCATGCAGACGAGATGTCGTGACGGTTTTGTATTTATTGAATTCCTTTACGGCTGTATGTACCATCCGATCAGAGTATTTGTACCACAACCAGCGGGCGAGAGCGTTGCCTTTACCTGATTTCAACCGGGATGAAATCATGCGAATTATTTTCCGGTCTACCCGGTTGTACAATGTCTCCCAATCTTTGAACGTGGCCTTGGGCCCACGGATGGACTCGTAATGTACCTGATTCTGGGTTTTCTCAATATCCTTCCGAAAGAAATAGAGCATCTCGGCAACAGGTTGGCTTTTCGACTTGAGAGGCCATAACTGATGCGCCATATCTGGAGAAAGATATACGTTCGTTTGTTGAAATTCTTTACTCGCAATCTCATAAGATAAGGTATCCCGGACAAAAAAGTGCACATCCTTATGACGGTTAAATACCTGGGCTGTTTTTTTCAATTCAATATCGCTTTTGTAAAACATCGTCTGAGGCAGAATGACGATCCGATGATTCGGATGCTGAGCAATCATTCGTTCTCTCAATTTCTGATGGGCCGGGTACAGATCCCCAAAGTTACCTCCGCCGTGCAACACGATCGTAATACCTTCCGGTACCTTGAGTGACAAAGGGCAATCCAGAATGCTATATCTGGCAAGTACATTAATATGATTGTCTCGGAAGAAAGCTTCCGTACCTTTCATAATCAACAAATCTCCGCCATTGCTGTGAACCGGGTAATCCAGATAATAGATATCGGTACGCGGCGGGATCACCTTCAGAATCTGAAGTAAGTGTCCCTTCAACTCTTCCATGGGATGAATATTGTTAGTGCCCAGCATCTCCATCTCCTCCTTGGGTAACTCTTCTTTTTTTATTCAACCGTTCAGCCAGGAAAGATATATCCTTTTTGTCAAAAAACATGCCACTGAACTTGACTTTAAATGCGATTTTCATCGCTGCAACGGTGACTAACATACGCACGATCGATCCGATAAGTAAGGCAATGGCGATACCGTTTAAGCCCCATAGGGGAGTTAGCACAAAAAACAGACCAATCGTGACAGACAATGCAATGAGTTGTCTGATCATAACCAGCCCCGGTCTTCCCAAAGCATTGAATGCAGAAGCGAGAATCCAGGAACCGCCGCCAATAATACATTCAAAAGCCAAAATATAAAATGCCTGACTCGCCTCCAAAAACTCTTTTCCAAACAAAACACCCATCAGCCAATTCCCCACAAACATGGTGGGTACAACGATGATCGTCATGATAATTAAAGAGAGTCGGAATGCTCGCCCAACGGTACCAATGACCTGATCCTGTGGTAATCCGGTGACCTTTGGAAATACAACACTGCTTATGGCATTTTGCACCGCGTTATAGATGCGAGATAACGCAAAAACGACGGAATAGAGTCCGAAATCTCTAGGGGTGAGCAGAGCCAATATAATAATCTTGTCGAACTGGGTGTAGAGGGTACCGAGGAGTTCCACACCAAATACCCGACTGCCGTAACCAAACAGATTTTTGGCTGCCTTTCGATCAATCGCCTTGGTAAACCACTTAAACTTCAGGCTTTCTCTTAGCGTATATGCTGCCCATGCGACAACAATCACTGAACTCGCTATGGATACAAAAGAAGCCATTCCAATGCTCATCGCACCAAGCAACCATAGGGAGATCATGACAATCACTTTCAGCACCGGATTATATAACCGTATCCCGTTGTAGACCTGGAATCTGTCACGACTCTGCGACAGGGCAGATAACAGATTAATCAGGATCAGCACCGGAATACTGGTGACGGTAAACCAGCGGGCAATCGTAATGACCTCTGGCGGATAATCCGCCATCCAGGAAGGCATGTAGATCCAGGCAATCGCTCCAAGGATAACGCTGATCGGAATTTGGACCATGAAGCTAAGTCGCAAATATTCAGCGCTTTTCTCCGCAGCTTCCCGTTTCAGGTTATAGATAATTGAGGTTGGAAGTCCCCAACTTACCAGACCTATGAGAAATGTTGGCCAGAACAAGATCGCCGAAAAAGCTCCCTTACCTTCAACACCAAACATCCGAGAAGTAATAATCGACGTAATCGTGGTAAAGACCATAATAATGACGTTTGTTCCACTGGTATGCACAATGGTCTGTAACAGACTATTGCCTTTTAAGAGTTTTGGGAGCGCGAGTTGTGACATGAATTATTCCTCATTCCTTACTGTTATATCTGAGTATCCCGATGATCAGACCGTTTCGGTAGCAGATTTGAGCGAGTTGCCGAGTAAAACGCTTCGGACTATAGATGCATAATAATGCCCGAATAACTCCTTGCCCCAAACGGATAACATGTTTGATCGTTCGAATCGCGCCCTTGTCTTTTTTACGTATAGCATCACTGACGCCTTGCCAGAAGACACGCCGCAAAAACCAGTTCTTGGTCGTTCGTTCTTTGGATACCTTGTGCTGAACGGAGCCAAAAGGCGTATAAAACACTTTATGTTGGACCCTGATCCGCGAGATCAGCTCACTCTCTTCATTGGATAACAAGTTCTTCCCCACTCTGCCCAAGTCCTCACGAAAAGGTGCAATATCCTGAAAGAGCTGTGTACGAAACGCCACATTCGCACCGAACGGTATTGATGGATTAGGCATCTCAATCACATGGTCTGCATAATCCAAAATGGTATAAAGCGACAAGTTCTCGCTAGGGATCCAGTCTGGCTTCTGGCTCTCCCAGAGAGGTTCAATCTTGCCCCCCACACATCCGATAGAAGAATCACTTTCGAATACGTCAACGATATGTTGAATCCATAGTGGAGATGCGATTGCATCATCATCCAGGAACAGAATGTACTCCCCGCGCGCTTCACGAATGGCTCGATTCCTTGCGGCCGATAAGCCCGGCTTTTTCTCCAGGACATACCTGACGTTATTTACACCTTCGCTGTCCTGAATCTCCTGAACAAGCTGCGCTGTGTGGTCGGTTGAATTGTTATCAATCACAATAATTTCAACGTCATATTCAACATGTTGCCGAGTGGCACTAAGAACAGATTCACTCAGATCATAGGCTCTGTTATACGTGCAAATGGCTACAGTGGCTTTCATTCGATCGTCCCCGCATCCTCATTGATTTAGATCGTATAGAGCGAAATCGTTCGCTTTGCGATCCCTGACCATTCCAACTTCTCAAGCATAGATTGGAATCCATGGCCTTCCCTGAACTCATCATCCTTTGCTCGGATCTTCTTCATCGCTTCTTCCAGCCCCTCCTGATCGGAAGGGTCATATAATACGGCACAACTCTCGGGCAAATACTCTTCCATGAGCCCTATTCTTGGGGCAACGACAGGTTTGCCAAAAGACAGTGCCAGAATTGCACTGCCTGATGTCGCAATATTTTTATAGGGTAAAATCATCGAATCAATGGCTTCAAAATAATCCGAGTACTCTCCATCCTGAATAAAATTGAAATACGTGTGAATCCGATCCGAATGGCGTATCGAATCCTCCAGATCATAGTCAGCTGCCTTCTTGCCAGCGATGAGCAGATGAGCATCCTTCCAATCCAGATGGTTGAACGCCTTGATTAGATCATCCACCCCTTTATACGGTGAAACCTGACCAAAAAAAGCAAAGACATAGTCATTTGCCGGGATGTTAAAGAGGTCTCTGATGTTCTGCCCTGTTCGTCCATATACCCCCTGATAATGCCCGTGAGGGATAACTTCAATCTTGTTCTCAGACACGTGAAACGTCTCACTTACGCTGCGAATGAGCGGTTTGCCCATCACAATCAGTTTGGTGCAATTCCGAACCAGAAACCTTCTCATCCAATAATCATGCCATGTTCTGCCGCTGTTATGCGGCCATATGTTATGAACCGTCCAGAACAACTTCGCACCCTTTAGTCGCACATACATAATCATGAGAATGAATAATATGGACTTGATGAATGTCGAGAACGCGTTGTTTCCCTTGTAATAAAAACTCGGCCAGTGAAAATGAAGTACATCATTTTTACGGATATTTTTTAAGTCTTTTTTGGAAAAATGCTTCACATCCCATCCCTGATCTTCGATGGACTGCGATAATAATTCATTGAATTTGTTCGTCTTGATCATTTTGGGCAACATGTATACTACAGGTTCACGCATGACTACACCTCTGCTTTAGGCTGTTCCTTTATACTCTTCTTTGCTTAACATTTCGCTTCGGAGCTGTTTTCTCAAACGATAACCGACCAAAATGGTTCTGATATTGCGCTTAAACAACGTGAAATTCTTCCACCATGGATAAAGAGTTAATGTATTTTTGAGAAAAAGAGCATTTCGCTTCGGATTCTTGGACCATTCCATCATGCGATAATGATGAAGCTGACGTCTCTTTTGTTCCTCACTCATATCCTTGTAATATTTAATCAGTACTTTTCGTTGTCCCTGAAACTTTTTCTTGGATGAGGTAGAGATTCGCGGGCCCTGATGGATATAGATATACACAAGGGGTTCCTTGATATTGATTGCATGATGTCCTCTTTGCAGAATACGAAGATAGAAATCATAGTCTTGTGCAGAGGTTAATTGTTCATCAAACATGACGGAGCGCGCCAACTGAGTCTGCACCATAATTTTGGAGGTTTCACCGATCCAGTTGTAGGTCAGCAAATCCTGATAGAATACAAGTTCCCGAGATTCCACCGACACCTTCCTGCGCGTCACCTTGTGATCCTGATCTACATAGACAAGGACTTTACTGCAAAAGCAAAAAAGTTCCTTATTTTGCTCCAAGGCTTGAGTCTGGGATTGAATTTTATCAGGCAACCACTGATCATCATCGTCCAGGAACGCAATATATTTTCCGTTGGCACGTTGTATCCCCAAATTTCGGGCATGATTGGCACCTTGGGCATAAGGGACCTGGATATATTGTATTCTGTGATCTTCCTTGGTCCATGCTCTGCATACCTCTTCGGTGTGATCCTGTGATCCATCATCCACAATAATAATTTCCAGAAAAGGGTAGGTCTGTGCCAACACACTTGCCATGGCCTTTTTCAACAATTCAACGCGATTATGCGTTGTTATAATACAACTCACCAATGCTTCCATAGAACCACCTTTCCCTTGAAACTAGGACACTTTCATGTGCACCTTGTCATAGATGGACGATAAATTTTCAATGAGACTGTTCATGTTGAACTTGGATGTGACCAGTTCCTTATTGTTCAATCCCATTTGCATTCGCAGTTCCTTATCCAGAATAAGTCTCTCCAGCACATGGGCCAGAGCGGTTACATCCCCAGGTTCAACGAGAAAACCATTCAGCTCATCTGTAATTACTTCAGGTATACCACCCACCCGAGTCGAAACAATTGGCAAGCCTTCATTCATACCCTCCAGAATCGCCATTGGAAGCCCTTCGTGATAAGAAGGTAGAACCAGCAGATCTGCATCGTGGAGCAGACGTTCCTTCTCCTCGCCTCTAATCCACCCTGGCACTTCCACGTATTCTGTGATACCGTAACGCTCCACCAGCGCGCGAACTTCATTAACTTCCCCATCACCAGCCAACGTGAAGACCGCTTTGACCCCTCTTTGCTTCAATTGTTGAATAGCTAACAGGAGATCATACACACCTTTTCTCTTGCCAAGACGGCCCATGAACAAACAACGGGGAACCTGACGTTCTTCTCTGATCGGAGGTTCTTTAATGAATACGCCATTATAGAGCACTTCGATTTTGGATTCAGGCACGATCCGGGAAAAAAAGCTCTTCCATGTATACGACAGTACAATTAATTTATCCACTTGATTCAAGACATACTTGCATAACTTCTGCTGCAATGGATGCCGATTATAGAACACATCGAAGCTGGAAGCATGAATATGCACAATGACTGGCACCCTGAATATTTTACGGCCAACGAGAATGAACAACGCTTTACGATAGAAGCTCCCGTTGTAAGACATATGAATATGAATCATGTCCGGTCTGAATGTAACAAGCTTCACGAGAAATTGAAAAAAACCTTTGATGAAGATGAATAGTCGTGCAAGCACGCTACCCGTAATATAGGTTTCAATCCGCTGTAAATGGTACTGCTCGGCGATCAATGAATTTTCAATATTTACAATGACACTTACAATTCCACCCATGTCCTTCGTAGAAGAACCTATGACCAGCACCTTAGGTTTCATCATTCCACTCCTTTTGAATCGTAACGAACCCATCCCATCAAAGAGAATTAATATAACCCTTAATAGAGGAGAGCAACTGCGAGTTACTTTTCACATAGGGTTGAAAGTCGAGTTTATCAATGGTGGCGATTAATGCGTGGAGTTCATCTTCATTCTGGGCCACCGAAATATAACCTTTATCTTGAAACACCTTCGCGATCTCCAGTTGATGATTATCCACATGCTCCCCATGATCCTTCCGCCTTGGCATTACGATTACCTTTTTGTTCATCTGCAGTGCACTGGTAATAACCCCTACTCCCGCGTGGGACAGGACAAATTCACTTTTCGCAATATGATCATTCATCTCTTCCTGATTGAAAAAAGGCTTTTGTTGATAATGCATAGGCTTATATTCACTGTAACCGGATTGCACAAGGACGTCCGAAGGCATCCGCCCTTCCTGGATGAGATGATCAACAGCTTTCAAAAGTCGGTTAAACTGGAACCGCTGTGTTCCAAGCACGACAAAGATCAAAATAAAGCCCCCCTATACTTCGCCTTCGGATAAGCCTCTTGAAGCGTCTCCCATTGGATATAAAATTCATCAGCAAACTTGTAGATCATTCTCCCCGTCAGGGTTGGCGAATATATTTTGGCGTAACTTTCCACAAAAACAAGCTTGGCTCCCATCAATTTCCCAAGTAAGCACAAGGGATACACCGCTCCCGCTCCAGTGGTAATCAGAACTTTCGGGCGTTCTTTCAACAGGATGAACAACGAAGCCATGATATTCCGCAGCACAATAAACAGAAACAGAATATTCTTACGCTCCTGCTGAGAGAGGAAATAGGTTCGATTGGAAAGACTCAATTTGCTGCTTGCTTCACTTTTTTCCGTTACAAGGAAATAATCATGATCTTCCACCGCAGGGATCAGGTTTAACAATTGATTCAGATGGCCACCTGTGGAACTAACTAGACAGACTTTCATTGCATGATCTCCTTTCGAGGGACAAACTCCTGGGGGTTATCAGGGACAACACGTTTCTCATCACTGATCTGATATAACGCATTAAGATACACACAAAAAGGAGCAATTAAATGAATGGTGGATAATGTATTATCGACAAAAGAATAGATAGAGAAGCCAACAATCATCCCAACAAAATAAGGCTTCACGAGTCGATTCAACTTGGTATACACCTTTTTATAGACAAATAATAAGGCCCCAAAAATCAGTAAAGCCCCTACTAATCCCCCATCATAATAAAAGCGAATGTATTCATTATGGGGAACGGTAAAGCCTGAGAAGATACTGCCATCATTGGCAACCAATGCGGAGCCCAGTCCCTGACCAAAAATGGGGTACTCATTCGCTTTTTTGATAAAGAAGGCCCAAGCGGAGTCTCTACCTGATAATCCCTTGCTCTCCTGCCTCAACTCATAATTATCCCACTGTAAAACAACCATCACGGAGACGGCTGCCAGAAATAAAACAACAGGAAGAAGAGCACTCGTTCTACCCTTCACAAATTTTCTTACATGGTCATATAAATACATACACACGATGGGAATCAGTGCAAGCAAAGGCCCGCGGGTTCCCGTTTGAATCAAAATAATAAAATGGGTTAGCGTAAGGGCATAATTCAAGATTACCTGATTTTTGTATCGAATCTCCATCAGACACACACAGATCGAAATAAAACAAAGCATTCCCAAATGTGCTGCAATATTAGCTCCCTGTAAACGACTGACACCTGAACCCTCCAGATTGGAGATGGATAACATGCCGAATTGCTGCAGAATGAGACCACCTATCAAACTAAACACCGGAAGCCAGGCGAGGACTCTGATGATCCTTTGGCTAACTTCCTTTGGAAAGTTCACCATCAGTAACAGGAAGGGAACAACCAATCCCAAAAAGGCTTTAAAGGGATCGAGTGGACTCATCTTGCCTGGCATGACAGATAAAAAATAACTTTGAATAAAGAGATACCCTACAGCCAAAGCCGGATAAATAAATTGTTTTTTCAAACCATACCTCAAAAAAATCGGAAGTATAAAAAACAGGATCAGTAGCTTGTAAAAGGAAGAAGCGTCAAAACCCATCATTTGCATTCTAAAGATTTTGTCCATCGATAGCGAGAATGTACCGATCACGATCATATAAACCCAACTTGGATGTTTCATGTATATCCCGAACATAATCAGTAGTGCCAATGCCATGACCGAAATGATCGGTAAGTATACTGCCATGCCAATAATGATCAGTGAGGAAAGAATGATATATAACGTATTCCCTCTGGAAGAAGCAAAATAGTCTGTTTTTTGCATATCTGCTATGCCACCTCAAAGCCAGAATCGTGTTTCAAAACGCATCCTTCGAACCTACCAAGACCCTGAACGTTCTGAAGATAATTTTGATATCCACCATCATGCTGCGCTCACGGGCATACGTCAGATCCAGCTCTACCATTTCATCAAAGCCAACACTATTTCGACCGCTGACTTGCCATAATCCCGTACATCCCGGAATCATCTGCAGGCGCTGTCTATCATAAGAAGTGTAGTTCTTCACTTCTCTGGGCAGAGCCGGTCTGGGTCCAACGAGACTCATCTCTCCTCTGAATACATTCCACAACTGAGGCAGCTCATCCAGACTGGTTTTCCGAATGAACTTGCCAATCCGGGTAATGCGGGGATCATTTTTCATTTTGAACATATTCCCGTTCACTTCATTCTGGTCAATCAGCTGTTCTAGCAGATCTTCTGCATTCGCAACCATCGACCTGAATTTGTACATATGAAACTCTTTTCCATTCTGTCCGACCCGTACCTGACGAAAAAAAACAGACCCCTGCGGGGCCTCGATTTTGATCAGTAATCCGATGACCGCAAACAAGGGGCACAAAATGATCAAACCTATGAAAGAACCCAGCAAATCGAGCATTCTTTTCATAAATAGATACACTTTATCCGCATTTTGTCCTGACATCGTTGATGCATTGTACCCCAGACTTGGGTCCATAACAATCTCCGCTTCCTTCGTTTGGGGAGATGGACTCATTCAAACTCCCCCCCGGCTGCATGTTCTACCGACTCTTTTTCCAGGATTTGTTGCAGAGCCTGCAGCATTGGAATTCTAAGCTCCTGTTTTTGCAGAGCAAAGTCGATGGTCGTCAAAATGAATCCCAGTTTCTCGCCCACGTCATAACGTACTCCCTCGAAATCGTAAGCATATACTCCTTGTGTCTCATTTAAACGCTGAATCGCATCTGTTAATTGAATCTCTCCCCCTTGACCAATCTCCTGTTGCTCCAGATGTTCGAAAATCTCTGGACTCAGTACGTATCTCCCCATAATCGCCAGGTTGGAAGGCGCTGTGCCTTGGGCAGGTTTCTCTACGAATCTGAGAACCTCTGTCAAACGACCATCCGATTGCAGCGGGTCCACAATGCCGTATCTGTCTGTTTGTTCAGCAAGTACGGTTTGTACGCCAACAATGGAATGTTGAACCTGATCATATTGATCGATCAATTGTTTGGTGCATGGCACTTCCGATACGACGATGTCATCTCCGAGCAACACGGCAAAAGGTTCGTCACCGATAAAGTTACGCGCACACCAGACAGCATGACCAAGTCCTTTGGCCTCTTTTTGTCTTATGTAGTGGATATCCACGTTAGAGGATTTGCGAACCTCTTCAAGCAGGCCCAGCTTCCCTTTTTCCAGCAAGTTATGTTCCAGTTCAAAAGCGTTGTCGAAATGATCTTCAATCGCCCGTTTCCCTTTACCGGTTACGATGATAATGTCTTCAATTCCAGAGGCAATGGCTTCCTCAACGATATACTGTATAGTTGGTTTGTCCACAATAGGGAGCATTTCTTTGGGCATCGCTTTCGTGGCTGGCAAAAAACGTGTACCCAGTCCAGCTGCAGGAATGATTGCTTTTCTCACTTTTTTCATAAATACCACCCTATCCTCTTTTTTTTTTAGTTTGATAAACGTTGAACCAGGGCATCTAACCCCTCCTCACGTCATACCTTCGACGATTAACGTCTAAGGTTCACTGAACCCACAGCATGACCGAGTGCCTACAGTGATAAAGGTGCAGTAGACATTACCTGTTTACTTGGAAACATCGGATAGAACTTTACTTCTCTCCGTAGCCCACCGGAACTACAGCGTTTTTGATATTGTTCAGGATTGCGCCCAGGATTCGTGCATTCACATGCTCCAGAGCAGCCTTGGTCTTCTTCACCAATTCCTTCTTGACCTTGCCTGAGTTCACCACAAGCAGCACACCATCACACAGCGAACTTACAATGAGGGCATCCGTTACCGCCAGCACCGGCGGTGTATCAAACATGATGACATCATATTGATCCTCTAACTCTTCAATCAGCTTTTTCATCCGGTTGGAACCGATCATCTCGGAAGGATTCGGCGGAATTGGGCCAGAAGTGAACAACTGGAGATTATCGATATAGCTCTCTCTGAGCACTTCTTCCACACTGTACTGATTAGACAGCACACTACTAAGACCGATATGATTGGGTACGGAAAACACCTGATGCAAGGAAGGGTTACGCAGATCCGCATCGATCAACAGAACTTTCTTGCCTTCCTGGGCATAGGTTACCGCCAGGTTGCTAATGGTTGTGGTCTTGCCTTCGCCAGATTCGGCCGAAGCTACCATAATTTTTTTGATATGATTGTCGATCGAAGAGAACTGGATGTTGGTCCGTAGTTTACGGTATCCCTCCGAGATTTGAGATTTGGAGTTAAAATAGGTCACCAGACTGTTATTTTCATTGGTTAGCCGCGACATATTTGCCATCCCCCACTTTCTGTTGAGATACGTGATTCTTCGTGTTTTTCAGATCATCTTTTTTCATTTTGGATATAACCGTAAGCACAGGCAGGCCCAGCTCTTTTTCCAGTTCGGTTTCGGATTTGAATGTATCGTCCAGATAATCCAGCAGGAATACGAGTGCAATCGCGAGCACAAGACCTGCGAACAGGCTGACAATGATGCTTAATGTGGTTTTCATATTGATTGGAGATGCGTTACTATCCACTTTTGCTTCACTGAGGATAGCCACATTATCGATTTTCATGATCAGGGGGATTTGAGATTGGAACACGTTGGAGATGGCATTAACCGTTTTTGCGGCTTTTTCGTAGGTAGTCCCTTGTACAGTTATATTCATCACTTGGGATTCACTGGCTGTAGAGACGGAGGTGCTATTCATGAGCTGGGCAGAGGTTAAGCCCAAGTCCGGATACGTGGTAGCAACTTTATCCATAATGGCGGATGATTTAATAATTTCTCTGTATGAGTTAATGAGTTTGATATTGGTTTGAATCATGCTGAAATCCATCATCGCCTGACCTTGAACGGTAGAGGTCTGATTCACGATCAGTTTGGAACTTGCCTCATAGATGGGCTGTGTGAAGAAAATACTTTTAACCCCTGCACCCACACCCGCTATCAAAGCAATTGCAACAATCAACCACAGTTTCTTTTGTAAGAGTCGAAAATATCCTTTCAGTTCCACTTTCATTCCTCCTATACGTTGTGTGATCTATCCTATGTAACTACCAGATGGACAGTAGCCATTTGCGAGGTTTCCAGCGTTCTGTGACCAGGCACGAATTCGATAGAATGTGCGACGCATTCTCTGCCAGCCTCTTAACGGCTTCAGCTCCAAAACGACGCTCAATGGCCCGCTCTCCTTCACTTATGGCAAATGTCCTTTTGCACGTATCATGTGCATCTGATGAAATGAAATGAAACCCGTTTTCTTTACAAAAATGAAAACACCACTGCCGAACTTTCCGTCCGAAAAGCCCAGTGAAAGATTGAGCCGTGAGCTGACATAGTCCGCCTTGACTCAAGTAATCCGCCAACAGCTTTGGCTTCTTCAAAATGACACGATTGCGTTCCGGATGAGCAATAATAGGGGTAATTCCCGCTATTCGTAATTCATGCAGTATCCTGGGGAACTGGGAGGGAATATGACCAAAGGGCAGTTCCAGCAACATGTAACGACTTCCGGCGAGTGTGCAGCACTTTCCTGCATATAAGTCTCCAATCAGGTTGTCATGCACCCTGATCTCCTGTCCAGGACGGATCTCCAGGCGAATGTTACGTTTGCGAAGTTCTGCATGAAGCAGGTTCACGGCCTGATTGACCACCATCGGTTCATTGTTGTATTGCCCGTTCAGGTGATGCGGAGTAGCAATAATGGAGGTAATTCCTGAGGCTACCGCCTTCTCAGCCATTGCAACGGACTGCTCCATTCGAACAGGACCATCATCCAGACCGGATAATATGTGGCAGTGCATTTCAACCATATCCAAACTTCCTGAAATAGTATGAGCCCCCTCGCCCCTTTATTCATTGCGCAAATGCTTTTGGTGTTAAAGAACTAATGCATAACGCTATGAAATATAGTAAAATGGCGTTAAGTACATGCTTGTTCAGAATTTGGTTAGAAAGTGTCAAGTTTCATATGGTAAAATCAATGTTATGATATGCTTCCTGATAGCGTTGTTGATCAGTTGCCTTGTGATAGTGAAAACGGGAAACCGTTGGGAACTGAACATCAGTAAGCATTGCGTTTAACTGTCCAGTTATATATAGTTTCTGTTCGTGCTGAATATGCAAGTTTGAATGATACATTGTGAGCTCTCCGAAGGGCTGTTTCCATTGCAACCTTGCGTGAAGTCTTACACATACATGATGATCTTCAACATCCAACCCAATGAGCATTTCTGATGATACTGGCAAGTTCAGGTCGCTCAGGAAGGTAATCGCTTGCGTGTCCATTCCAAGTAACAGAACGGGGCGTCTTTTGCGGTCTACTATTTTCCCACGAAACTCCTGAATGTACATATGGACATTTAATTTCATATCAGCCCATTCCTGAATTATTGAATGCATGGTTTCATTCCTTTAGAATGGATTAGCCTACATGGACTGCCTTTACTTCCTTCTCACAGGTATATGGTTCAGGCAACAAGGAGATACTTAAAATATTCCAAATGATACATTTTGTAACTCCATACGTCCAATTTACGATACAATACGTATCATGTCAAGCGGTATTTGGACATGGTTCTTTTGATTTACGACATTATGAGATGTCCTTAGACAGACCTATTTACAAATGGAAATGGTTGAAGGAAACGCACGAGGAGATGCTTTTTTGCAGGAAAGCTGCCCTGATCAAAAACTTGGCTCAGGATTGTTTCAATATATATTTGATGTCGTTCAGGGGGAACTAGCTTATGAGCTACGGAAATCGCATTGCTGAATTAAGGGAACAGCGGGGACTAACTCAAGAAGAACTTGCGAGCTCCATTCATATTACAAGAGCTGCTCTCTCCCACTACGAGAAGAACCGACGTAAACCGGATTTCGAAGTGTTAACGAGACTTGCTGACATCTTTGACGTGTCTATTGATTATCTCATTGGACGTACGAAGCAAAGCGATGTCGTGATGGATGAAGACGTTCGTGAATTCGTTGACACTCTGGAGTTATCGGACAAGGAAGTGCTGGAGCGCTTCGATCTGATGATTGATGGTAAATCCTTAACGGAAGAAGAGGCACGTCGTTTTATCGCTTTTGTCCGAATGGAACGCAGCATGGACTAAACCCGAAAAGAGGACCCAGTTCCCGAGAGATACACTCTCTGGCTTCTGGGCTTTTTTTGTGTCTTGAATTCCCTCCACTCCATGGTTGTCTATCCTGTCAAGGACGCTTGTTGTTGACGGAGGATACGAATTGGTTCCAACGCTCCGGGTCGATTCCGCATTGCAGTAAAACTTTCATGATGTCCATCTGAGTTGCTTCGACTGGTTTACCTGTCGGCTTACGATCGCCCCTGTTTGGATGCTTCATATTCATTCCGCTAACCTCTCTTATCTTTATACTTTCCCTGCCCTCCAAAACTAGCCTTATTATACTTGAGAAACTTCCTCAATGTTGTCGTCTCATGACGATAACGTTTTTTGAAGGGGTTCTAATTTTGTCGAAAGCAAAATAGGAGCTATCTGGCGCCAGCATGGCAACCATATAGCTCCTATTATTCTTAATACAACCTGTTCATGCACTTACACTTGAAGAAGGAAGTTTTTAGCCTCCCGCACGCGCAAGTTCACGCATGTTCGCTTCAAACGCTGCGAGCAATGCTGCTTCTCCAGTCAGACCTGTCGCCTGAATCCGTTCAATCTGTTCTGTCATCCGCTTGAAGTCTTTCGGAATAACACGAACGAACTGATTCAAGGCATCTTGCCAGTTATCCAGAATGCGCTGACCGGCAGCACTTCCTGTGTTGGCAACGTGACGTTGAATCATGCCTCGAAGATCTGCACTTTCAGCTACGTCTTCGATACGCTCCAAAAGAACCATTTCCAGATTACAACGTTGCAAGAATGTGCCTTCCGGATCATACACATAGGCAATACCTCCGGACATTCCTGCTGCAAAGTTACGACCTGTATCGCCGAGTACAACGACACGTCCGCCCGTCATATATTCGCAACCATGGTCGCCGACACCTTCAACGACTACTTTGGCGCCCGAGTTACGTACTGCAAATCGCTCACCTGCAATACCACGGATATACGCTTCACCACTTGTTGCTCCATAGAGTGCCGTGTTACCGATAATGATGTTATCTTCCGCCTCGAATGTTGCTTTCGGAGAAGGCATCATGATCAGTTTACCTCCAGACAGTCCTTTACCTACATAGTCATTGGAGTCGCCTTCAACGGTCAAGGTCATACCTTTAGGTACAAAGGCCCCAAAGCTTTGTCCGGCAGAACCAACAAATTTGAATTTAACTGTATCTTCAGGCAATCCTGCGAGTCCATATTTGCGTGTGATCTCACTACCCAAAATGGTACCTACTGCACGGTTAACGTTCGTGATTGGAAGTACCGCTTCAACCGGTTGACCGGATTCAATCGCAGACTGTGCCAGTGGCAGCAATTGTTGCATATCCAGCGTTTCTTCCAATTGATGATTCTGATGCTGTGTACGGTAACGTGCAGAGCCTTCCGGCATTTCAGGCACGTGCAACAATACAGACAGATCCACACCTTTTTTCTTCCAGTGATCTACGGCTTCTACCGTTTCGAGGCAATCTGTACGTCCGACCATCTCCTGAATAGTACGGAAACCAAGATCAGCCATGATCTCACGCACATCTTCAGCAACAAATCGCATGAAGTTAACCACATGAGCTGGATCACCCATATAATTTTTACGCAATTCCGGATTCTGTGTCGCTACACCAACCGGACAGGTATCCATTTGACAGACACGCATCATGATACAGCCAAGTGCAACGAGTGGTGCCGTAGAGAATCCATACTCTTCTGCTCCAAGCAAGGCAGCAATCGCTAGGTCACGGCCGTTAAGCATTTTGCCATCTGTTTCGAGGACAACACGGTCACGCAGATTGTTCAGCATCAACGTTTGATGTGTCTCTGCAAGACCTAGTTCCCAAGGCATACCTGCGTGGCGAATCGAACCTTGTGGTGATGCACCTGTACCTCCGTCATAACCGCTGACGAGGATAATATCGGCACGGCCTTTGGCTACACCAGCTGCGATGGTACCCACGCCCACTTCCGATACAAGCTTCACGTTAATCTCAGCACGCGGATTGGCATTTTTCAAGTCATAGATCAACTCTGCCAGATCCTCGATCGAGTAGATATCGTGATGCGGTGGTGGCGAGATCAGACCTACACCCGGTGTAGATCCACGAACTTCAGCAACCCAAGGATACACTTTACGTCCTGGCAGCTGTCCGCCTTCACCTGGTTTAGCTCCCTGAGCCATTTTGATCTGAATCTCGTCGGCATTAACCAAGTAGTTGGATGTAACACCAAAACGTCCGGATGCTACCTGTTTAATCGCACTGCGACGGGAATCCCCGTTACTATCTTTAATGAAGCGAGCCGGATCTTCTCCACCTTCACCGGTATTGGATTTACCTCCAACACGGTTCATAGCGATGGCAAGATCTTCATGCGCCTCTTTGCTGATCGAACCGAAGGACATTGCACCCGTTTTGAAACGACGCATGATATCTTCTACCGATTCAACTTCTTCGAGTGGAATGGAAGCTCCAACCGGTTTCAGCTTCAGCATGGAGCGAATGGTCAACAATTGATCATTCTCACCTTGTACAAGTTTGGAATATTTTTTATACAGCTTGTAATCCCCAGTGCGTACCGCGTGTTGCAGGGTATGAATGGTTTGCGGATTGAACAGATGCTCTTCTCCGTCGTTACGCCATTGATAATCCCCACCGGAATCCAATACTTTATCGTTACCGTCTTTCTCTGTAAAGGCACGGTTATGATGTGTCAACGCTTCGGCTGCCACTTCTTCCAACCCAATTCCACCGATACGGGAAGGTGTCCAGGTAAAGTAACGGTCAACGAAGTCTGATTTCAGACCCACCGCTTCGAAGATTTGAGCTCCACGATACGATTGAATCGTAGAAATCCCCATTTTGGACAACACTTTAGTAACGCCTTTGGTAGCTGCTTTAATGTAGTTTTTCACTGCTTTCTCATGCGAGATGCCACGCAGCAACCCTTGCTGAATCATGTCATCCAGCGTTTCAAAGGCCAGATAAGGGTTCACCGCACTTACACCGTAACCCAGCAGCAACGCGTAGTGGTGAATATCACGCGGTTCTGCCGATTCGAGCATAATGCTGACTTTGGTTCTGGTTCCCTGGCGAATCAGATGGTGATGCAGACCTGCTACAGCAAGCAATGCAGGAATGGCAGCATTCTCTGCGTCCACACCGCGGTCAGACAGGATCAGAATGTTATGACCTTTGTCGATGACACGATCCGCAGCTTCGAAGAGCAAATCCATCGCTTTGCGAAGTCCTTCTGCTCCTTCCGCAGCGGTGAAGAAGATTGGAATCGTCATGGAGCGGAAGCCTGGGCGACGCACATGGCGAATCTTCGCAAAGTCTTCATTGGACAATACCGGTGTATCCAGACGGATCTGGCGACAGCTCTCCGGTTCAGGGTTCAGCAAGTTACGCTCAGGACCAATGGTTGTTGCTGTAGACGTTACAATCTCTTCACGGATTGCATCAATTGGCGGGTTGGTTACCTGGGCGAACATCTGTTTAAAGTAGTTGTAAAGACGCTGCGGACGATCGGACAGCACAGCCAGCGGTGCATCATAACCCATCGAACCCGTAGCTTCCATACCTGTTGTTGCCATGGGCTCCAGGATTTTACGCAGTTCTTCAAATGTATAACCATATGCCAACTGAAGCTGAGTCACGTTATCATGTTTTGGATCAGGAAGTTCCGGTGCTTCCGGCAACTCGCTCAGATCCATCAAATGCTCATCAAGCCAATCCTGATACGGATTCTCGGCTGCAATAATTGCTTTTACTTCCTCATCCGCGATGATGCGGCCTTCTTGTGTATCCACAAGCAACATCCGACCTGGACGCAGACGATCTTTGTACAGGATCTCTTCTGGCGCGATATCAAGTACCCCAACTTCGGAGGACAGGATAATACGGTCATCCTTGGTTACATAATAACGAGCTGGACGCAATCCATTACGGTCAAGTGTTGCACCAATTTGCAAACCATCTGTGAAGGCCATTGCTGCTGGTCCATCCCAAGGCTCCATCATCGTGCTGTGATATTCATAAAATGCTTTTTTGGCAGGGTCCATGCCCTCATCTGTGCTCCAAGGTTCAGGAACCATCATCATGGCCACGTGTGGCAGGGAACGACCGCTCAGATACAGGAACTCCAGTGTGTTATCAAACATGGCTGTATCCGAACCGTCCGGATTGATGACTGGTTTCACTTTGGCGATGTCGTTGCCAAACAACTCGCTCTCGAACAAGGACTGTCTAGCATGCATCCAGTTCACGTTACCACGCATCGTGTTGATCTCACCGTTGTGGATCATGAAGCGATACGGGTGGGCACGTTCCCAGCTTGGGAAGGTGTTTGTACTGAAACGGGAATGCACGAGTGCAATAGCCGATTCAACAAGGTCTTGCTGCAGATCCAGATAGAACTCTCCCACCTGTTCCGTTGTCAGCATGCCTTTATATACAATTTTGCGACAAGACAAGCTTGGAAGGTAGAATGAACCGCCTTCTGCTTCATCTGCCGAATAACGAATAGCCAGCTCAGCGCGTCTGCGAATAACATACAGCTTACGCTCGAATCCAAGCTCATCCTTCACATCTGCGGATCTTCCAATAAACACCTGACGTACATAAGGTTTCGCTGCAAGCGCAGAACGTCCAAGCATTTCATCAAAAGTAGGAACATCCCGGAAACCCAGGAACGTCTGTCCTTCTTCTTCAATAATCTTCTTAAGGCTCTCTTCATGCGCACTACGAATGGCAGGATCTTGGGAAAGGAACAACATCCCTACGCCATAGAAGCCCTGTTCAGGCAATGCAAAACCAAGACGTTCTGCTTCCTGTGCAAAATAGCGATGTGGAATCTGAATCAGGATACCTGCTCCGTCACCGGAATTCGGCTCACTTCCCTGTCCTCCACGGTGCTCCATGTTACTAAGCATGGTCAGAGCCTGACTAACGATATCGTGTGAAGGTACTCCTTTGATGTTGGCAACAAAACCCATTCCGCATGCGTCTTTTTCGAACTGCGGGTCATACAGACCCTGTTTTGGAGGTAATCCGATGTGTCTCATGGAACGCAACCTTTCTATAATGAAGTATTTCGGAAAGATCAAGAACATAGGCAACAGGCAACAATGAAACGGGAGGAGCTGGCCTTTCGCTTGCGATAGAGCCTGCTAGATAGAAGAGGTGACAGCATGAGACTGTCAAAAATAATGCCTGCTATTGGGCAGAAGCCATTAAATGAGATGAGCTGATCCGGACGATCCGGCAAACAGCCTGTATAAATCAACACGCAGCCGCTGGCACGACTACTGAAATGGAGCGACGTTTTTTTGATATAGTTCTATTATTTTAACACCGACCTAACATCAGCGCAATTTAAACTTTTTAATACCTCTGATAAGAAATGTTTTGCAGTACAGCTTTACTGTAATGACGTTTAAATTCATCTCTTTTTCGAATAATTATACACTTTTTAAGTCAGAGTACAACTGAATTAAATTGCTGACAGAAGAAAATCGTTCCATATGTGGCCTGTGTTTATCCATAATTCCACCAAATTTTCACTGCTTAAGCCAGCGAATCTTTACTTCTCTATGCATTTGTATACAAAATAGCCTGCAACCCCTTTTTGGGGTCACAGACTATTTGCACTATTTGACTACTATATTGCATAATTTCACTACATGAAAATAAAGTTTTTTTTCGTAAATATCACGTTGCTGATGATCAGGTTCGACTTATGCTGTCACAACTTGACCAGAATCAGCGAGTTCCGCTTCTTTTTTCGGACGTCTGCCATTCCAAAGGAAGTAGGCCAGCGTCAGCACGATGGACACACCAGCATATATGCTGAGAATTCCTGCCTGATGCCACATTACATCCAGATTGCCACTCGATACAACCGCCTTGAAGCCCATAATGCTGTGTGTCATTGGCAACCAAGGGCTAAATGCTTGAAGCCACGATGGAATCAGTTCTACCGGGAAAGTACCTGCACTAGCCGCAAGTTGGAAGACCAGCAGCAGAATGACAACATAACGTCCAGGCAGATCCAGCCAAGTCACAAGTGCCTGAACAATCAACATGAAGGTCAGCCCTGTAATCATGGTGAACAGGTAGAACAGCGCTACGCTGTGCGTCTCCAGTCCAAGACCGTATAACATGAAGCTTGCCACGATAACCGATTGGAAAATACTCACGGAGCCAAATACCAGTGTCCGGCTGACAAAACGATTCCAGCCTGTTGCACCAGGTACAGACGTTTCCCGCATTTTCAATACAATCGTGGAAATCAACGATCCCACAAAAAGACCGATCGACAGGAAGAACGGTGTTAATCCTGTACCATAATTGCTCACGTTCTCTGCTGTGTTCTCCGAGGAGTTTACCGGTTCAGCGAACATGTTCACGACATCATCTGTTTTCTTAACTTCGGATGTTTTCTGCGCGGCATCATTCAGCTTGGTTGCCAGTTCACTTGAGCCATCTTTTAGCTCGGTAAGGCCGTCAGCCAGTTTGCCTGCACCATCGCCCAATTGCTTGGAACCATCGGTAAGTGAATGAACACCACCACTGAGTTTGCCTACACCCGTTTGCAGAGCTGTTGTACCTGAGCCCAGCTGCTTGGCACCATCCGCAAGCAATGTACCGCCACTTGCAGCATCACCCAGTTTGCCACTGAACTGCTTCAGGCCATCGGAGAGCTTCGCTCCTCCTTGACTAAGCTGTCCGGCACCAGCCAGCAATTGCTTCTGACCATCCACCAGTTGGTTCGCACCAGCAAGAAGTTGCTCCTGGCCTCCATGAAGCTCGGCTGCACCTGCAGCCAGCTGCTGGTTGCCCTGATGCAGCTGATCTGCACCCTGTGCCAGCTTCTGCTCGCTCTCATGCAGTTGTGCACTGCCATCCGCAACAGCTTCACTCGCCGCAAGCAGTTTCTGTACATCAGCATTTTCGGCCAGTTCCGGGTTCGATGCAGCAAGTTGTTTCAATCCGGCAGCTACGCCTTGTGCACCATCAGCAACCTTGCCGCTGCCATCTACGGCCGATTGCAAGCCTGTTGCCAATGTACCGCTACCCTGGATTGCACTTTGCAGACCTTCAGACAGCTTCGCGCTACCCTGTTCGGACGATTGCAGGCCAGCCTGCAGCTTGCCTGTGCCGTCCAGTGAGGACTGTAGTCCGGTTTCCAGCTTGGCACTGCCATCTTTCAACTGATCTGCTCCGCTCTGAAGCTGGCTCGAAGCGGCTGCCTGAAGCTGTTGCAGACCGGAGACGAGATTCGTTGTACCACTCTCAAGTTTGGTCGCCCCCGTATGCAATGCATTAACGCCATCACTTAATGGAGAAAGTCCTTCCTGCAGTTCAAGTGTTCCGGATGCGAGCTTCGCCAAGTTATCCTTGAGCTTCACTGCACCATCATCCAGTTTGCCTGCACCCGTATTCAGTTCCCCTGCTCCGTCACCTGCCTCAGCCAAACCATCGGATACCTCGGAGAACTTGTCGAGCAACGTCTCCGCATAGGATTCTGTCACTTTGGCCGAGACCTTTGCTTTCAGGTCCTTAATAGCAGTCTTACCGATCTGTGCACCAACAAAGCTATAATTGCCATTGGGTTCATAGATCAGATCAGCCGGCTCTGGCTTGTCATCGAGCAACGTTGTTGCCTGAGATGAGAAGTTCTCCGGGATCGTAATTTGCATATAATATTTGTCATTACTCATGCCTTCTTTGGCTTGACTTGCACTGACAAAGTCCCATTTGAAATCTGCATTTTTCTTCAGCTCATCAACCAGATCACTACCTACATGGAGGGATTTTCCCTCCAGCTCAGCGCCTTGATCCAGATTGACAACGGCAACCGGCATCTCATCCACATGACCATACGGGTCCCAATAGGCCGCCAGATAGATGCCACTATACAGGATCGGTATAAACATAATTGCAATAACAGGGATCAACACCTTCGGGTTTCTCACGGCCGATCCCACATCCTTGAAAAACACGGATAAAGATTTCATGTCATTTTCTCCCCTTAATCTCTCTGCTCTATGAGCAGGAATAACCTTAATAAAATAAAATGCCGCATTCCAGAAAACATACTGAAACACGAACTGACCATTTTCCTCAAACGGTCACTTTAGAGCAAAAAAACAACCTGTCTTCCGACAAGCCTCACTGCTTGATACGCGTAAAAACCCATATATATAGTAGATTAAATTCGGATTACGTTACAGCAGCAATTCCTTCCATTAAGAAAAGGCGAAAGTACGTCTTAATTTCCTCTTTGCTCAGCGGTTGATGTTGCTTGCTCCAGTCTGAGGTGAGTGCAATGTACAGGCGAATCATCATAAAAGCGACGACTTGCGGATCGCATTCTCGAATTTCTCCATTGTCTTTTGCTTTCTCAAGTTCCTTAGCCAAAAAGTCGGAAATGACCTTCTCCACTTTGTCCAAACCTTCCTTGGCCTGCAGCGTTCCAAAGTCCTTCAACTCTTGTGATAACTTAACCAGCAGATCGTGATCACGACGGAACTCTAACAATTCATCCAGTACCCGAAACAGATTATCAAAAAATGCACTTTCCTGATGTACTTCACGATGCGCGATGTTCTTCATTTCCTGAATCACTTCTACCAGGATCTGATCAAACAATTGTTCTTTATTCGTGAAAAATGTATAGATCGTTCCTTTGCCAACGTTCGCAATCTTGGCGACCTGATCCATCGTGGTTGCTTTGTATCCAAACATGGCAAACGACTGGGCTGCTGCATGAATAACCTGCTGTCTCCTGTCAATCGGAGCCATCGTATCCCTCCTTTATGCTGATTCATTGTTCAAACGTTCCATATAAATGACCAAAAATACAATTCAGTCATTCGGTCAAAAACTACAATACCACCTTAGAAATAAGATTGCAACCCTAACATTTTAAAAATTGGGTTAATATTTTTTAACCTAAATGCAGTGGAAACTCCTTCTGTCGTCGTCTATAGTGTAAGATGACTCAAACAATACGTATATAAATGAAGTTAGGTTGTCTCATCGTAAGATATATGGTGTAAATATTCATAGAAGAAACATGATTTTGCGCTTCAATGTATATTCATGTAGTAATTGTATTTTATAGCTAGAATAATCGATGAATATCTTCATTTTGAATTTAAACTTATGAATAAAGGTGAACTCATGCGAAAACCAAGAGTGCTCTTATTATCGGAAGGTTTCGGTACCGGTCACACTCAGGCCGCTCATGCGCTGGCACATGGCATCAAAAAAGTCAGTCCACATGTTCACAGTCGTGTCATTGAACTAGGCAAATTTTTGAACCCAACGGTAGCTCCACTAATTTTTTCTGCATATCGAAAGACACTATCGGTCCAACCCAAACTGGTCAGCCTGTTGTACCGCACACAATACAACAAATCATTAAATGGCTTTACCAAGCTCGCGTTGCACCGGATTTTCTATACAGAGACGGCGCAGGTCGTATCCCAGCTGAAACCGGATGCGGTGATCTGTACCCATCCTTTTCCGAATGCAGTGATCTCCCGGCTCAAACGCCAGGGTCTGAATATCCCTCTCTATACCGTCGTGACGGATTATGATGTGCACGGAACATGGATTAACCCGGAAGTGAACAAATATCTGGTCTCTACCCCTCAAGTCAAAGCATTGCTTGAGATTCGGGGGGTGGATCCATCCCATATTCAGGTCACGGGAATCCCTGTGCATCCGGACTTCTGGGAAGCAGGAGACAAGGTGAAGCTACGGGAAGAGATGGGGCTTCAGAACATGCCTACCGCCCTGCTTATGGGTGGTGGATGGGGACTTTCGTTTGATGAGGATCATATGAAAGCTCTCACGTCCTGGGCAGATCGTATTCAATTGGTGTTCTGTCTGGGAAGCAACGAGAAAATGATCGCAAAGATGAAGGAATTGCCTTGCTTCCAGCACCCCAATATTCGTATTTTGGGGTATACACGGGAAGTAAGCAAACTGATGGATGTATCCGATGTGCTGATCACGAAGCCTGGGGGCATGACATGCACCGAAGCGCTGGCTAAGCGTTTACCGATGTTGTTCATACCTCCACTTGCGGGTCAAGAGGAAGAGAATTGCGAATACTTTGTACAAGCCGGATATGGTCAGGTCATTCATTCAGCCGATGTGATCACCAATCGTTTCAGACAACTATGTGAGCAGGCATCTGCTCAAGCTGAAAGCCCGCTGAACGTAGCGCATAACTCAGGCAAAAGTTCGGTCTATGATCCGACATGTTGTGCCCAGGCTGTTCATGACTTATTATTCCCAACTACAGCCGAAGTCACAACAACGCCCGTGGAACGCTTTACAGCCGGAATTGCTGCCACGTCCTTGTCAGGTACCAGAATACCATTCTAACGTCTCTACGGACCTACAGAACAGCTCTCACGAGGTGTTATAGAGGACAAGACAATTGCTCACGATATACAAAGAAGGTTCCCTTCCGAATTTTTGGAAGGGAACCTTCTTTTATTTTCACTAATTCCACCGTATGATTTGGCAGAAAAAAGGGTAATTTAGAGTATAACGATATTTTAAATAACGAAATAAAACTACGATTCAGGCTTTTTAAAGGGCCGTGTGATGCACACACAGTTAACTACCCTGCCTGTTTGCAGAATTTACGGGTCGATTACTTGTAAAAAGTATGATGACCGATCGTTTTTACTTTTTTCTGCGAGCGAGCAACTGTCAGATCGTCAGCAAGCGTCAATGATAAGAAATAATACGTATCATCGGCAACTTCCTTCTTCCCGTTCAACGCAGCATTCACTGCTTTGATGCTGTCCTCGTTGGGAACCACACGTTTCATACGTCCGTTCGCTACAGGACTAAACTGGGATTTCTGATAGATGACCTTGTAAATGGTATCGGGAAAATTGGCTGACCGCAGCCGGTTTAAGACAACATTGGCAACTGCCACTTTGCCTTCGTACGGTTCACCTTCCGCTTCTGCCATGACGATTTTTTGCAGCAGATGCAGTTCTTTATCGGACACACTGTAAGACCAGGTTGCAAGTTTCGAGTCTTCCTGGTTCAGAAGTTTGGTCCGGGTAAAGTATAGTTTTTGGGGGGGAGTTGTTACAGCAGCGACTTCTTTGGCACGTTTCACTTTGGCCAATTTCAGTGCAGCTTCTTTTTTGGCTTTGGCCGCAGCTACCGCTCTAGCTTTGTTCTTGGCCTTGGCTTCTTGCAGTTCCTGCTCTTCTTGAGCAGTCGTAAGCCAGTTCTTTGCTGGCAGAGATCCAGTCCACGCTACGGTTTGGGCAGACAGATTAGAGGACAGACTTGTCCCATCTTCCATCATGCGCCTCTCTTCTTGCGTAGATGTTTGTTTATTTTGCACAGAAGCCGCAAGTTCGGTCATCTGTTTACTATCACTAGCTTCATTCCACTTCCCCGTCGCCTGAACGACATTTACCCCCACTATACATACAAGCAGCACTGATAACATCGGTGCTACCCAACGATTTTTGCTTATAATGTTCATTCGAAGATTCCTCCTGTCGAAACAATTCCCTTAACTAAGTAACCCAAAAAAAAGAATTTGAATAACGATGGCTAATATTACATAGGGATAAACGTAATGTCAATGTGATTTTATGGCATAAAAATGATTATCAGGAAAAAGTGAACGTATCCACGACCTCATACATTGGTGATTGGCCCAGCCTTGTCACATAAAGTACAATGTCCTCCACCATCCATGAATTAGCACCTGTGGAATGTTCCGGAAGCACTCCAGATACCCCTTTATTTTCATTACCTGGAAGCTGTCCCAGATATTTTCTGGCAATGGTAATGTGGGGAGCATAAGGTCTTAATTCAGCTTCATACCCAAGGGGCGAAGTCGCCTGCACGATTTGTTTTTGCAATGAAAACAAGTGCTCTATCTCTCCGCAAACACCTTTCCAAAGCACCTTAGGTGCTTCTTCAAGTCCAAATGTGCCCCAGTTGGAAAGCTGAAGTTCAAACGGTTGAAATCCGCTTGCTGCTGAGCGCAATGCTTTTCGCAGGTGCCCGATGTCACTAACTAACGTATCCCCCAGAAATTGCAAGGTTATATGATAATCTCTATGATCTGTCCATTTACGAAAATCTAGCTTGTTCTGTACAAGCCTCGCATCCATCTGAAGAGACTGCTGAACAGCAACAGGAAGACGAATTGCTACAAATAATCTTTCCCGTCGGGATGAATGATCCTGATGTGATTGGTTATTCATTGCATACACCTCTCTAAAGTTCGCTCTATTATTTCATAACTATACATATCGTTTCAAGTTGGGTAAGTATAGAGTGACACAAATATAACCATTTGCAAATAAGGCTAGATTCCTGCATTTCCCACCTTAATGCACATCCAACACCAAATCTGATACACTTTAATTATCAAACTCATCAAACTATTTATCTCAGGAGGACCACACATTATGGGTAAAATTGTATGTTTTCCATCTCTATCCGAAGAACAGCAACAACGCATTCAGAATGCTGCACCGGGATATACCCTGAAATTCGGAAAAGCCAAGGAATTGGACCCCGCTGAGTTGAAAGAAGCTGAGATTATTCTCGGCTGGTCCCCACTCGTCACAGAACATGCATTGAAACAGGACAGCCTATTGAAGTGGGTTCAGGTCTGGTCTGCTGGTGTGGACAATCTCCCCTTCGCAGATTTGCAACAAAAGAACGTTCAGGTCACCAGTGCAAATGGAGTTCACGCGATTCCAATCACCGAAATTATTCTGGGCATGATGTTATCCCACAGTCGCTGGCTGAGACAAGCTATGCTGCATCAACAGCAGGCAGAATGGAAAGTTCCTGCCAAACCACTGCCGGAACTGCATGGCAAAGTAGCGGTCATCGTTGGTGTAGGTGAGATTGGCACGGAAACAGCCCGTATTCTCAAAACCCTCGGCATGCGCACGATCGGAGTTCGCCGCTCAGGTAAGGATGTCCCCAATGTGGACCAAATGTACGACATGACCGGTTTACATGAAGCCTTGAGCCAGGGCGATTATGTAATTAACATTTTACCGCTAACCGATGAAACCAAACATATATATGATCAAACTGCATTTGAGCAGTTCCGATCCGGTGCCTGCTTCGTCAATGTGGGCCGTGGCCCCAGTGTGAAAACGGAAGCGTTGCTGAATGCACTCCAAAACGGCCAAGTTGCCTTCGCCGCACTGGACGTGTTCGAAGAAGAACCTCTTCCGGCAGACCACCCGCTATGGGGCATGGATAACGTGTTAATTACGCCTCATATCGCAGGAAGTACAGAGCAATACGCGGATCGAGCGGTCGATATTTTCGTCAAAAATTTGGAAGCTTATGTTGCTCGCCAGACACTGCCGCTTAACCTGGTGGATTATAGTCATAAATATTAACACAAACACCCGTTCCCATGCAATATTGTGCAAATTACATCTGTTATGATTCCAGATAAAAAGTAAAAAACTCCATTTCCGGAAAATGTAATTCCTTCCAGATTGGAGTTTTTTTGTTATCCATGCTTACATACACAGCCAAATATGACGTATAAACGTGCCTTTGTGTACTATTCGGTACTCTTTTACCGTCCATCCCGCTTCCAGCAAGTGCTCTTCTACCCACTCTGTGGAAACAACCACTGCCCGTTTTGCCAATCTGCGCAAGCTCTCCAGCATGGCTCGTTGCTCAGCATCTGGAAGTACAGAGCAGAGATTATAGGGCATGTCCAGAATTGCTGCATCATACAAACCTTGCAGTTCATTCATGTCCCCCAGTGTGATTCGATCCGAATCATATCCATAATGCGGCAGATTGATACGCGCACCTCGGACAGCCAGAGGATTCAGGTCATTACCTTTTGCATCCATTCCCATGGATAAAGCCTCAATGACAACCGTTCCCATACCACAGCAAGGATCAAGCAATCGATGGTTTTCCACCCTCGGAACAGCAATATTAACCAATGCTCTGGCCAGTGTAATGCCGAATCCGGTCGAGTAGTTTTGCGGCTTCTGCCGGTGAATCTGCCATGATCGATCTGCTTCTGTCCACTGGCCCAAGATCCATTTTTCTCCTGTTCGGATTAGGCCGAAAGTCACCTTAGGTTGCTTCATCTGTGCCTTGCCTTTAATGAACATGCCGACTTCTCTTTCCAGTTGACGGGACTGCGCGTAATCAGGAACATAATCCCCTTCTTTCAGACATACTACCTTAAAGGTTTCTTCTGGCAATATCTGGATTTCTTTGGAAAAGGGAAGCAGATCATTCACTGTGTCTCCTTCACCGATCACATCCAGTCTGCCATGAATAAACGGACTTCGTCCAGGTGGTATGTTTATATCAGACCATACATACGAACCCCCGTCTGAGCGGATCTCCGAACTCGGTTCGAGCAGTGTGTTCAGTTCCAGCGTGCATAATTCGAGTTCGTTCTCGTGGCAAGCAAAGGTATAGAGGTGTTTCCCAGAAATAGCGTAAATACCAAGTGTTTCATCAGGCAAAATCCCCCTCTCCTTCCTTCATTAATCATGTTTCTTCTATATAAATAGTAAGCTCATTGAAAACATATCAAATACGACTCATACGTTTGCTTCAGGTAGTCATTGTATACAATGTTAGACTCCTAGACAACTATTCATTTTCTTGCACGTATCTATTTGGAAAGAAAAAAATAAGGCGTTCCCATTATTGAGGAACGCCTTACTTTATTTAGAGATTCTCACCAATCGCCGCCTGTGTGATTCCAGCTTCTTCTATTATAAGAAGAAGGTTATATTTTTAATTTTTCAATGGATGTAAGCAAATCTTCCGATAATTCTTTCAGACTTTGAATGTTGCCGCTAATCGTTTCCATGGAACTTACTTGCTCTTCCGCCGATGCAGAAACTTCTTCCACACTCGCTGCCGATTGTTCCGAAACAGCGGAAATCTGCTGACTGAAATCATTCATTCGTCCGCTTGCTTCCTGCATGCCCGCCAGTCCATCTGTCATAGTGCTAATGACACCAACCATGCCTTCCACCGATTCGTTAATTGTACGGAAGAGTTGACCTGAAGCAAGCACATGTTCCTGACCCAGTTCGGTCTCCTGAACGCCCGTACGTAATTCCGCAACCACCCCTTGTGACTCCTGTTGAATATCCTCGGTAATCGCCGTGATCTCTTCGACCGAAGTCTGCACAGCCTCAGATAACTTCCGCACTTCTGATGCCACTACGGCGAATCCGCGTCCACTCTCTCCCGCACGTGCTGCCTCAATGGAGGCATTCAATGCCAGCAGATTAGTTTGACGTGCAATGTCATGAATGACTTGAACCAGCTTGGAAATATCTTCATTTTTACGATTCAACCGTTCCATCTTGTTCATGGAAGCCGATACCGAACCGGAAATCTGTTGCATCTGCTGCACCGACTGTTCCATCGCCTTACGACCATTCAACCCTTGCTCCAGCACAAGATCCGACATGACGCGCAGCTGGCTGCCTTGTTCCGTATGATTCTGAATGTGATCATTCAACACTTCAACCGTACGAGCTGATTCCACGGCTGTCTCTGCCTGGCTCTCTGCGGCCTTGGCTGACTCTTCCATGGTCACAGCAATTTGGCGACTACCAATCTTAACCTCTTCTGAAGATATTGCCAGTTCCCCACTTTGCAGATTGACAGCTTCCGCAATTCGTCTGACGCTCAGAACCATCGAAGTCAGGTTACCTTTCATGTCATTCACTGCTTTGGCCAGAACACCGACTTCATCCTCATGTTTGGTATGTATGTCCTGAACATTCAATTGGCCTTCTGCAATCAGTTTCACCGCACTAATGACACGTAGCAGTGGTTTCACGACCTGTGAACGAATAATCGGAATGCTGATCGCTGTAATGACAATCATGACAAGAACACCGATAATGATGATTAATCTACCATCCTGTACCGATCTGATTGTTTGAGCCGCCGCAAGATTGGACTGTTCCTGATTGTATTCCACGAGATAATCGAGATCAACTTGCATGTTGTCAAAGGAATCAGCACCTTTATCAGATACTTCCTTCGCCAGCTGTGTCTGACCCTCATCACTCAGCTTGATCGATTGCGTATTAATCTTGAGATACGCTTCCCATTTGTTCTTGAACGCAGTCCAGTGTTCGAGCTCATCCGCAGACTTCTCCTGCTGATCATAGATTTTAATCGCCTGCGTCGTCTCACGAATATACTTGGTACGCTCTTCTGACAAAAATGCCTTGTCCGTTTCATCCGCGTCAAAGTGACGATAACTTAGTGACAGGACATGCTCTGTGGTATAATTTAAACGGTTAATTTGCTGGATTGATGGCATCCAATTGTTCGTAATTTCATTGGTATTGGATTCAATTGAATTCATCCGGGTGACAATCGTGACACTCAAAACAATTAAACAGAGGATTAACAAGTAGAACGCGATGCTGATACGCAGACCGATACTCTTGATCTTGAATCTGCTGAACATATGATTTCCCCCTTGACCTCTTCGGTCATCCCGAATTCAGGTGCTTTTGTCATTGTTTTCCCCTTCTTTTGACCTCTTGTCAAAAGAACTTATCTATATTATATCGATAGGAAAATAGACGTAAAGTATTATAACATTATTTTGTCATTAAGATGCTTGGTTTTGTAAAATATTGTTGAATCTTGACAAAGTCCAAACCGAAGAGCTGCAGCATACGGTAAAGTCCCGATCCGCAGTTCTTCGGTTTGTTCGGATTTCAACGGCTAGCATCATAAAGTGATCAGCCTAGTTCAGTATTGCTGTCTTATGCTCAGCCAGCAATCGATATGAATCCAACCTGCGCTCATAATCTGGTCCTGCCGTAACCAGAAGCAAACTTTCCGTATCCAGCCTGCGACTCACCTGTTGCAATCGAGCCCATACCTGCTCAGGTGTACCTGCATAGTGCCGCACCGATTCATTATGATCAATAACGGCTGCATCATTCGTGTTAGAGACCGCGATACCACTTGAATTCGGCTTGGTTGAACGTTCTTCCCCATTTGCCTCGCGTCTCTCCGCCATGTCACGACTCCAGGCCATAGCATCCGTCTCTGACTCGGCACACAATACGCTGACTGCCACCATAACTTCAGGCTCCTTCATAGTTGCACTGGGAATAAATCCTTCTCGGTATCGCCTTACAGCCTCTGTACCATCGGCATCACTCATGAATTGACCAAAGACATAACCCATGCCAAACCGTGCCGCAAATTCTGCACTCTTCACGTTGGTCCCCAACATCCAGAGCGATAACGGGAGCTCGGGGATCGGACGAGCCGTCACGGGATGATCCTCGTAGGTATAACGGTCTTCAAGTAGCTCCGTCAGTGCTGCGAGTGATTCGGGCAGCTTGGACACATGCTGCAAGTAATTGCCACTGAGTGCCATCGTGGCATGAGGTCCACCGCCAGGAGCACGTCCGAGCCCCAGCTCAATGCGCCCCGGATAGAGCGCAGCCAGCAGACGGAACGACTCTGCAACCTTGAGTGGGCTGTAATGCGGCAACAGAACCGCACCGGAGCCAAGCTGGATCGTTGTCGTTCTTGCTCCGATGTGGGATAGCAGTACTTCGGGAGAGGCCGATGCCAGTTCAGCCATATCATGATGCTCAGACGTCCAGTATCGGGCGTATCCCCAAGTCTCAGCATGTTGCGCAAGTGTCACCGATTGCTGAAGAGCCTGTTCCGCTGTGGCATCGTGTAACCTTGGAACAAGGTCAAGTACGCCCAGACTGAACTTCTCCCTCATTTTCGTAGCCAAGCATCTCATCTCCCTTTATCTTGGTGAACTCTAATCCAGATCGTAGATGGAACCCACCTTCAGCCCGTAGAGTTCATTGTATATTTTCTCGGCAAATGCATCTGTCATTCCTGCAATATAATCAATCACCATGTGTTCCCAAGTCCAGATCGGCTGGGCTTTGGCTTGATCCTTCTCATACCGCTGCAGCCAGTCGGATGGAATAATGGATTTGGACGTTTCCGGATCGAGGAATGCATCCCATAATCGTTTAATCATCCACTCACTGCGCTTTTGTAGCCGCTGCACACGCAGGTCCCGAATCATGGTCACCCAGGCAAAGCTCTTGAGCACACTTACCGTACGCAGCATGTCGAGGTCTTCTGCCCCTTCACGGACAAAGGTTACTTTTTTCCAGTCGCCGTCGTCAATAACGCCAAGACTACCTACAAAAAAGCTCACCCAGTAGGCTTTCACCTCACGGCGGGTACGGGAGTAATCATGCTCGCAGAACGGCATCTTCTCATTCCAGATGCGCAGGAACGAAGCGAGGACCTCTTCTACCTTTTGCCCAATCGCTTCTCGGGTCCATCCGTTCCAGAACAGATCCTCCAGCGTCGTAATCTTATCCACAATCAGTCGATTGACATACGGATCTTGCAGGAAATGCTCATGTACCTCAATTTTGCCTGCTTTGATGCCATCCTCCAGGTCATGCGAGGAGTATGCAATATCGTCGCACAGGTCCATCAGCTGCGCTTCCAGCGTCTTCTTGCCTGCCGGCATGTTCCAGCGATCACGGATATCCCGGATATATTGCCACTCATGATGATACATGCCTTTCTTGCTCTCCGTGCCCGGGTACGGATATTTGTTAATTCCAAGCAATACCGCATCAGACAGGTTCAGTCCGTCGATATCTTCACGCTTCTCCAAGTGCATAATGAGGCGGAAGTTGTGCGCATTGCCTTCAAAATGCTCGTATTTTCGCTTAAGCTCTGCACGAACCTCGGATTCCACCTTGGGAACTTTGGTGCTGCGGCTTTTCTTCATGATTTTCTTAGCCTCGGTGTTGATCAGGTCATCCAGAATACCATCCAACACTTCTTCACCTTTATGTCCAAAGGGCGGGTGACCGAAGTCATGTGCGATTGCAGCGCACTCCACCACTTCTGAATCAATAATGAGGCCGGGGCTGTCCGCCCGGTCCCAGTCTACCTCGGGAAAGCGACGAATCAGGCTTCGGGCAGCCTCTCGTGCAATCTGCGCTACCTCCAGGGAATGGGTTAAGCGAGTACGATAATAATCGCCCGTTCCTGCGCCAAACACCTGCGATTTGCCCTGTAACCGACGGAAGGTCGGAGAATGAATGAGTCTGGAATAGTCCCGTTCATACGCTGCACGAGATCCATCCAATTTGGTTAGTTCGGGATATTGTCTATGTTCTCTCAGATCGTTCCATTGCATGGGGATCACTCCTAGCCGACTGTCTCTATTTTGAGTGATTATACACAACATCTGTGGTTTCGAAAAGTAAAACCTGTCTGTGATTGTCATCTCTTCTTACATCAGCTTGTGATGAACAGTCATCTTCTCTTATTATACCCTGCCAGACTATCATCCGTGCATCTAAATGATAATGATTCATATTGAATTCACACTAACGTGACTAATGGTGAAAAAAGTGACTTATACAGTTTGCGTGGCCGTTCCGGTTACGGATCGTTCTTATGATCGCTGTTGTCTCCAGGTTTTCTGAATTCCCTTTACAAAGGGAAAAACCCGGAGACAAAGGCGAACGCTTTGCTTCTTCAGAATCGATTCCGTCCCCTTCACTACTTTTGCTGTCCTTAAAATACAATAATGGTATTCACCATTCAGCTCGCTAAAATCGAGAAGATAAGTTCAACTAATAATAATATCATCATTTGCTTCAATGATAGTCTGCCTCCCCCACACCCTCCCCGTTGTGGGTAAAAAACAAAAACCGACAGGACGAATGCCCTGTCGGATGAATATGGTAGATGCAGCGAAGTAATTTAATTTCTAGCCTTAATACTCACGTAATTTGACTCTTTAAACTGCGTGAATTTTTGCATCAAGGATGTATTATCGCACCCTTATACGACGGATTGTTACACCATAACCTTACAGATATCGTTAGTGAACTCTACTGGATCCTGAATTGGCAATCCCTCAATCAGCAAGGCCTGATGGTACAACAGGCTTGTGTAAAGGTTCAGCTTTTCCTGATCCTGCGCGAAAGCGTCTTTCAACGATTTGAAGACATCGTGATTCACGTTGATTTCCAGCACTTTGTCGGCTTGTACGTTTTCGCTGTTCGGCATAGCTTTCAGGATTTTCTCCATTTCAATCGTCAGCTCACCTTCGGTGGACAAACATACCGGGTGGCTTCTGAGACGTTTGGAAGCTTTAACGGCTTTCACTTTACCCGCCAATTGAGCTTGCATCGCTTCAAATAGCTCTTTGTTGTCGTTATCCTGAGCGTCCGTTTCTTCTTTGTCCGCGCTATCTTCGATACCCAGGTCACCACTGGAGATGGATTTGAATTCTTTCTCCTTGTAGTTCATGATCATCTTGATCGCGAATTCATCGATGTCATCGGTAAAGTACAATACTTCGTACCCTTTCTCAAGAACACCCTCGATCTGTGGCAACTTCTCAATACGGCTAATTGACTCACCGGATGCATAGTAGATGTACTTCTGATCTTCCGGCATTCTGGAGACATATTCGTCCAGGCTCACGAGTTTACTCTCTTTGGAAGACGTGAACAACAGCAGATCCTGCAATGTATCCTTGTTCACACCATAGTCGCTATATACGCCATATTTCAATTGACGACCAAACGCTTGGTAGAACTTCTCGTAGTTCTCACGCTCGTCCTTCAGTAGGCTTTGCAGTTGGCTCTTGATTTTGTTCTTAATGTTCTTCGCGATCAGGCTAAGCTGACGGTCATGTTGCAACATCTCACGGGAAATGTTCAGGGACAGGTCTTCCGAATCCACCATACCTTTAACGAATCCGAAGTAGTCTGGCAACAGATCCCCGCATTTATCCATGATCAATACACCGTTGGAGTAAAGCTCAAGGCCTTTTTCATACTCTTTCGTGTAGTAGTCAAACGGCGTATTCTCCGGAATAAACAGGATTGCATTGTATACCACTGCGCCATCTGCGCTGATGTGCAGGTGTTTGAGCGGTTTGTCGAAACCGTAGCGTTTTTCCATATAGAAGTTATTGTAATCTTCGTCGGTCAGTTCGCTTTTATTTTTACGCCAGATCGGCACCATGCTGTTCACGGTTTGTTCTTCTTGGTATTCCTCGAACTCGTTCTCCGTGCCCTCTTTCGGACGTTGACCCGTTACATCCATCTTAATCGGGTAGCGAATGAAGTCGGAGTATTTCTTGATGATGGATCTCAGGCGATACTCTTCCAAAAATTCGTCATACGAATCTTCTTCGGTATTCTGTTTGATCGTCAGGACGATCTCTGTACCTACGGAGTCTTTTTCAGCCGGTGTAATGGTGTAACCATCTGCACCTTCGGACTCCCATTTCCATGCCTCGTCGCTGCCCAGCGTTTTACTCGTTACGGTCAGCTTGTCCGCCACCATAAATGCCGAGTAGAAACCAACCCCGAATTGTCCGATGATGTTGTGGCCGTCTTTGGCTTCGTTTTCCTTCTTGAACGCCAGGGAACCACTCTTCGCGATAACCCCCAGATTGTTCTCCAACTCTTCCTGCGTCATCCCGATTCCGGTATCCGTCAGTGTGAGCGTGCGGTTTTCTTTGTCAATCGTGAGCTTGATGAAGTAGTCCTCTTTGTTGAAAACGAGCGCATCGTCCGTAAGTGCTCTGTAATAGATTTTATCAATGGCGTCACTGGAGTTGGAGATCAATTCTCTCAAAAAGATTTCTCTTTGGGTATAAATGGAGTTGATCATCATATCCAGCAAACGTTTGGATTCTGCCTGGAATTCTTTTTTAGCCATGAGTGGTTGGACTCCTTTCAAATTGGATATCGAATGATTTGTTTGAAAATAGAAATAACTGAGAAATCCTGCGGCCATTAGTAGACTCAAAAACCTTTGATCGCTCTAGTCCACAAACATTGTTAATCACTCCAACTGCTCATTGGAAAAAATAAGTGCATGACGTTCTGCAATGTAGCCGTTCCGGTTACGAATCGTTTTTCGGATCGCTGTTATCCCCAGATTTCTTTGATTCCCTTTTGAAAAAGGAGAAATCCGGTGATAAATGCGAACGCTTTGCTTCCTCCAAATCGATTTCGTCCCCTGCACTACTTTCGCATTTGGTCAGCGACTTATTTTTTAGGATAGAGATCATTAATGAAGTGATATCTGTTATTAACTGTGGAACGCCGCTTCTTCAGGTCTATTGTGCCCCTCGGGCTTCGCATGTCCTACTCAGGTTCAAAATATCTATTTTCAAAAACAGAATCATTCCATATGTAGTCGTGTAGTAAAAACATCATTTGTTAGCACTCTAATGATCGGAGTGCTAAACCCTTCCTTTTATATAACATATGGGAAAATTGGGTGTCAATACGCAGGCGGTTATTTTAACAAAAAGATCGAATAATCCTTCAACTTTTGCACATCACCAATCATTTTAACGTAATCCCGCAGGCAATACAAAAGCCGACTCGAACCAAAGTTCGAACCGACTTAGGGAGAGACACTCACAGTTAGAGTTAGAAACTTTTACTTTTTCGCCATTTTCGGATCAAGGGTATCGCGCAGTCCATCGCCCATGAGGTTGAAGCCGAGAACGGTCAACATGATGGAAACGCCGGGGAAGATTAATGTCCACGGTGCTTTTTGGATAAACTGACGGGAGTCTGACAGCATTTTACCCCACTCCGGGTCGGGTGGTTGCGCACCCATACCCAGAAATCCGAGCGCAGCGGCCTCGATGATCGCCGTACCAATCCCTAGAGTACCCTGCACGATCAGCGGAGTAAGGCTGTTGGGCAAGATGTGACGAAACAAGATTCGCCCGTTGCCCGCTCCAAGTGTCCGTGCCGACGTAATGAATTCCTCCTGTCTCAAGCTGAGTACCCGTGAACGCACCAATCTTCCGTAGGTCGGAATGTTCACGATGGCGATGGCGAGCAGTGCATTTTGCAACGATGGGCCCAATATCGCCACAATGGCAATGGCCAGCAAGATCCCAGGGAATGCGAGCAAGATATCAAATAAACGCGAAATGAGCATGTCCGCCCATTTTCCATAAAATCCGGCAATCAGACCAAGCAATGTACCCGCGATAATGGAACCAATGACGGAGAAGAAGCCCACCCACAATGAAATACGCGCCCCATGCAGCACTCTGGAAAACACGTCACGCCCCAGATCATCGGTACCAAACCAATGCTCTGCCGAAGGAGCCTGAAGCCGATCAGCCAGCACTTGTTCCTTATAATCGTAAGGAGCGATGTATGGCGCCAGAAAGGCCAACAGGATGAAAAAAACTATGATAATCAAGCCCGCAAGCGCAAGCCGATTTTTCCGAAACGTTCTCCACGCTTCCCGCCATGGACCGGATGTGCTTGCCGATGCAGCGTCAATGGATGGTCCGGTATTGGTCGATAATTTGGCCATACGGCGTCTCCTTTCTTGGATATGAATATAACAAAAGATCAACAAATTCTATTACACTCAAGCACTACGATTGCAGTACCATCTTCTGATCGCTGTTATCCCCAGATTTTATTGATCCACCTTTTTAAAGGTGAAAATATGGTGATACATGCACAACCTATGCTTCCGGTGTAGCTTTCTTCCAGAAAGCTTTTAACCTCGCTTCTACAGATTGGTTCTTTATGGAGTTCCTATTTATAACTAATACGAGGATCAAACACGGCGTAGAGCAGATCCACAATCAGGTTAATCACCACGAAAAAGAACGCCACGATCAGAATGCCACTCTGGATCACGGGATAGTCCCGTGAACTAATCGCTTCATATATATAACGTCCCACGCCCGGCCAGGCAAAGATCGTTTCGGTCAACACCGCACCCCCGAGCAACGATCCGGTCTGGATGCCGATAACCGTGAGCACGGGAATAAATGCATTTTTAAGCGCGTGTCCATATACGACAAAAAACGGACCCAGTCCCTTCGCCTTCGCTGTACGAATGTAATCCGAACTCATCACTTCCAGCATGCTGGAACGGGTCATCCGGGCAATAACGGCCATCGGAATCGTGCCCAGTGCAATACTTGGGAGCAACAAATGTTTTGTTACTGTCCACAACTGATTCCATTGTCCGGCAATCATCGTATCCAGCACATACAAGCCCGTAATGGCTTCCACCGGATCACGTGCATTCATGCGCCCAATGGATGGCAGCCACTGTAACTTGTTCGCGAACAGCCATTGTTCCATCAGACCGAGCCAGAAGATTGGCATGGATACACCCACCAAAGCAATGACCATACAGCAATAATCAAACCAGGAGTTGTGCTTCCATGCACTGACAATCCCGGCATTCACTCCAATAATGACAGCAAACAACATACTTGCCATCGTTAATTCAAGGGTTGCTGTCAGATAAGGCACAATTTCCTGGGCAATAGGCACCTTGGTGCGGATGGATGTTCCGAGGTCTCCTTTGAGTAAATCACCCAAGTAGGCGAAATATTGCTGGAACCAAGGTTTATCCAGTCCAAGCTGGTCACGAAGGGCCTGCTTGGATTGTTCGGTTGCCTTTTGCCCAAGTATGGTCTCAGCCGGGTCACCGGGAATGGCGTGGATGATGGAAAAGACAATTATGGTCATGCCCAGCAGCACGGGCAGCAACACAAGCACACGTTTGACAATATAGCTGTTCAATCCTGTTCACCTGCCTTCGACATATCGTGCAAAAATAAAAAGCGCCGGCAGACACGCATGCTTTGGATAGTTACGTCCGAATGTGGGTTCAGCCAAGCATTGCGTCTCACCAGCGCTTAAGAATTAAAACGTAATCACTCCGAACTGTAGTGCCATCTTCAGATCGCAGTTATCCTGAAATTGATAAGTTCAGTTTACAGCTTACTCGAAATAAGTACCGGCATAGGATTCGGTGCCCAGTGGAGAAGGGACGAAACCTTTTAGGTTGGCTTTACCCGCCAGAATTGGCGTCGTGTGTACCAGAGGAATCCATGGTGCGTCTTCCTTGATCATCACCTGCGCTTGTTTGTACAGTTCAGCACGCTTGTCCTGATCGGTTTCTTTCTGTGCACCCGTCAGCAATGTGTGTAATTCTTCGTTTACATAATAACTGCGGTTGTTGCTTGGAATGGCATCTTTATCCAGCAGTGTATACAGGAAGTTATCCGGGTCACCATTGTCACCTGTCCAGCCGAGCATGTAAATATCGTCCTTCTCCCCGGCCTTTGTATCTTCGAGATACGTTGCCCACTCCGGTGATTCGATGGTGACGGTCACTCCGATTTTCTCAAAATCGGCCTGGATCGCCTCGGCTACCTTTTTGCCATCAGGCATATACGGGCGGGATACCGGCATCGCATAAAAGGTTACCGGATCAGGCAATCCGTCAGGGAAGCCAGCTTCGGCCAGTAGAGCTTTTGCTTTTTCCAGATCATATGGGTAATCCTCAATAGTATCGTTGTATCCCCACAGCGTTGGCGGCATCGGGTTCACGGCAGGCTCAGCTTGTCCCGCAAAGAACGCATCAATGAGGGCCTGCTTGTTCACCGCATGATTGAGAGCTTGTCTGACTTTAACATTATCAAATGGTTTCTTCTTGAAGTTAAAGCCGATATACGCCACGTTGAACGGTGGACGCTCGATCTTCTGCAACTCGCTGTTGCCTTCAAGGATGGACAGATCGTCCGGGTTCAGGTCTTCCATGACATCAATCTCGCCGTTTTGCAGGGCATTAAAGCGAGCGGTATTATCCGGAATGGAACGCACGATCACTTTGTTCAGCTTTGGCAGTCCTTCTTTCCAGTAGTCCGCGTTTTTCTCCAGGGTGATGGAGTCGTTACGCTTCCACTCTTTGAATACAAATGGGCCGGTGCCCACAGGCTCGCTCTTAAAGTTTTCTTTTTTCTCCTGAATCGCGGTTGGACTGGCAATGCCAAATGGCGTCATCGCAATATTTTGCAGGAAAGGTGCTTGTGGCTGGTTCAATGTGAACTCCACCGTAGTCTCGTCCGTCGCCTTCACTTCCTTGATCACACGTCCGTCCTCTGGACCAAACATGGAATCGTAATAATCGAAGGAATCTCCCTCAAATTTATATTCACTCGCTGGATCACCCCAGCGGTTGAAGTTGAACACAACAGCCTCGGCATTGAAGTCCGTTCCATCATGGAATTTCACACCGGACTTCAGCTTAAACACATACTTGAGCCCATCCGCCGAAATCTCCCAGCTCTCTGCTAGTCCAGGAACAACCTCCGTTTCACCTTCCTTGTAGTCCAGCAACGAATCAAACACCTGATGCCCAATCTTCAGCGACTCCCCATCTGTTACAATCGCCGGGTCGAGTGCTACGGAATCCCCACCACGCCCCATAATCATCGTATCCTGCGCTACCGTTTCGGTTGGAGGGTCGGTTCCTTCCGCCGGAGCAGGCGTAGTCTCTCCACTCTCATTACTGGAGCAACCGGACAACACCAATACGGTACTTAAGGCCATCGTTAGAACACCGGACATCCATTTTTTTCTCATTCGCATACGTACAACACCCTTCCCTGTCTCATAATGTGTGTGATGCTGGCATGAAAGATCTCCAATGTTGGCAATCGGTTTGGTGCTATGTATCATATAAAAGGCTTAAGATGCCTGCGATACCTGAATTAAAGTTCTGGGAAAAGTAAGGTAGTCTATGAAATGTAAAAACAACATGGGATACGTATGGGATACAGGTAAATATCAGATCATGCACAGGATTGAGGACATCGGTTGAATACTTTTATAGATAAAGAAAAAGGTTCAACAACGTATCTTGTGAGATGAATCTATGAAATTGAATGAGATTGTTGCGTTTTATTTGAACTAAGGTCAATAAGAAACAGTGAACGGTTACGGACCGGTAAGAGCAAGTTTAAGTCAGTAGATTGAAAATACAGATGGGCATATGGATACTACGCTGCTGGCTACGCAATAAAGTCTGTTCCTTGAGCGTGTCGTCTTGAGCATGGAGTATGGGAACGGATTAGGTATCGTTCGTTTGCATTACGGATGAAAGAAACTCAACATAGGCTAGGTTGTTTGGATGTGTAAGTTGTTTATTACGGTGGTTTTCTCTTGCAGATTGGATGTGTAAAATGTATGAACGAGTCATCTTGAGATACTGGATTTACAACAGGGAGACATTACAATAACTTTATATGTTATGGTTTTGTCATGATGAGGAGGATTGTGTAAATAAACTGTGGTGAAAAACAATTTCGTGTAACTTACTTTACATCACATTAATCAATTAGACAAGAGATTTACAGACATAAGTCTTCAACTTTATTATATGCGTTAATATTACTTACACAAAACACAAAAAAGGAACACAGTTCGACAAAAAGCGTCTCGTGTTCCTTCTCCACTCAATCCACATTCAGATAAAATCAACATTTTAATTTGCTAAAAATCAGCTCACTTTTTAAACAAACCTCTGCGATGCATCACGGTAATAAAACGGTAAAAATCATAACTCGCCCCATTATCGATGCTGAACAATGGATTTTTGGTGTCATATGCCAGCGCTGCATCCACAGCTGCTTTTGCCCATACTGGAACTTCCATCTGCTGACGCGCCTGCAGTTTGTCGACCTGGGATTTGAGCGCATCAAACGCTGCTTTCTCTTCGGCTGTCATCGGTCCGCCCCCTTTCGGTGGTTCGGTTGGTGGAATCGGATTACTTGGATTCGTCGGATTGGATGGCTCCGGTGGTTTTGGAGTTACTGCTGCGTATCTTGCTCTGAGCTGTGCCGCTGTTCCCTCGAATTCATTCATATCCACGTTGCCACTAATGCCATTCACCTTGCCCGAATCCGTATACTGCCAGAACGTCCAACGCTTCCATGCCGGCTGGTCTTCCGGTACACGGGTGTTGCTGTAACGTGCAATCCACAGATCGTATGAGCTGAGTGATGTATCAAAATTCCCGGCAAATGAATTGCCTGTGTATATGATCGGTTTTACACCTGTCAGACGTTGTAATTCGGTTAAAAAAGCTTTGGCAACTGTATTCATCTGCGCTTTGCTCAGGTTGCCGGGGTTGTTCTCGTAGTCCATGACGGGTGGCAGTTGTAAAGCCTTTGCGCCTCCAACTTTGTTAAGTGTATTGGCATAATGAGCCGCTTCTGCCTTAGCACCATCGGTAGAGGTCGCGCGGAAGAAGTGATACGTTCCGACCAGCATGCCCGCCGCCAGTGCGCCTGTTACATTTTTCTGATAATTCGGATCGGTATATGTCTGTCCCTCGGTTGCCTTAATGAATACAAATGTCATCCCACTTGCCTTCACCTTGGCCCAGTCAATATTGCCCTGGTATCGGGAGACGTCAATGCCCTGTGTGTTGCCCGAACTTCTCGTTTGCATGTTTCTCACACCCTTTATGCGGCAAATTGCCGTTTGTATATAATTAATGCGGTTGGATCAGAGGTCGCTTGTGTGCGTGTCCCTTGTCGATGATAAAAGCTAAGTTCAATGAGTATCTATCCACCCTCTTAGGGAAAACATACCAAGTCGGTACGTGACCGTTCCAGATACGGATCGTTCTTCCGATCGCTGTTGTCTCCAAATTTTTATGATTTATTATCTAAAGGTTAACATTTAGAGACAAAGGCGACCGCTCCGCTTCTTCAGAATCGATTCCGTCTCTTTCACTACTTGTAGGCTAATGGTGCAGACTTTCGACTCTGTAGTGCTCTATATCTTGCCACAGGACAATTTTGAATGAATGCTGAGCATTTACTTCGTTTCATCTCTAATCTGTTGATCAGCGTCCTCATGATCTGACTGTACAAAAGATTCTCTGGAATCAGGAGTATAGTTACCGGAAATCCCCCCGTCTCCTCCTTTACCCTTGAGTACTTCAATAGCCTGTCGGATCACAGGTGGAATCGGTGCTCCCAGTTTGCCCCCATTTTCAATAATGGATAACAGCTCATTCGCGATATAAAAAAAGGCGACCGCATCCCTGAACAAATGTCCGTCTCCCAGAACACCGTCCACCAGATGAGCCACCGATACCATAGCAAATATAAATACCTTTCGTGCGATGCCGAACATGCCAACATTACTTTCTAACTTGCCAGTCATACCCGCCGCAGCGATGCCGGTTAGGTAGTCGAGGATGACGAACACGAGCAATACGCCGAGCACGCCTGACCAACCTCCGAAGAAGTAGGTTACAGAGCTGCTCATGAGCGCAATTCCCCATTTCCATAGGGTATCCCATCGTTCCATGGTTTCACCTCCTTTGTGATTCGTATAATCGTTTTAGAAACAAAATTAAAAAAATTAGTGGATTACGTGTAGTCCTTAATACAAGTTCGTTTATTCCCTGAACAAGGGTCTGTCCATGTTAAATTGTTTTCACTAAGATTTAGATTTAAATTTCAATTAATAATATCACCTTCTAAAATAGTAAATGTGAAGCGTTCATACCGTTTTGTGTGATTTTAAATGTGTTGGCATCAATGATAATTTGATCACCTGGTTTGAACTGACCTGTGAATTACAGAAATTTAAACATGGTATCGGCTATCTTTCGCGACTGTACCAAAACTAACATCCATGATAGCCCGTTTCGTAACCTCTCGAATGTAATCGCCTTAGCATTGGTTGCCATATCCATAACCGCCGAACCCGTCATTTCCATCGTTGCAGCAGCTAAAGCAGATCCTGATATGTCAGCAACTGCCCGGCCAAAGACGAATACGGGTATTTGGCGGTTAAAAGCCCCTACAATGGCCTTTACCTCTCCATAAAATATAGCACTCCGATGTGGGAACGCTTGTTACACGATATTTCCGTTTTTGTCCATTTCTTCTGCTTCCAGCGCTTCAGATACTTCTTGCGGCTGCCTGTTGGAACTTGCTCCAGTTTGATCAAGCCTTTACATACACAACTAACATAGTCTCCCCCCTCTCACAAGGGCCACAGCCAAGCGGATGAGCAGTCTTGCAAACTTAACTCTCATCAGGCAACACACTCAGCAGCAGTATGTGCAGTTCTATGAGTACGAGTTGATTGGCATTGTTTTCTTCTGATAATTGTTCATTTTTTCTTTAGATTGTCGATTTCCGTTTGTAACGTTTGTCGGGTGATGTAATTTGTTTCAAGATTTATGCGCAGAAATCAGACGAAGCGCAGATAACGGGTATTTCCGCTTCCGTTTCGATAAGCCCTTCGATATCCGGTTTTCGGATATGGTATACAGCCATACCTCGCCCACCTGACTATTTAAGAATCATAATTCCTGTCTATTGCCTCCCATAAATTCACACGGATGTGATCCGCATGTTTATCACTTGAGCGTACGCGGATGTGACACCAGCACCATGGCCATAGCAGTACACGCATAGCGTCATTGGTGTTTCCATATCAAAGAACCATGGTTTAATGCTGTAATGGATAACTTTTGCGGATGTTGTTTCGGGATTGGCTTCTCCCAACGTATCCATAACCCACGCCCCTGCACTGGAAATTTGTATGCTGAATATACTTACCCCAGATAGAGTGTTTGTGGGCCGGCCCAGATACCAGAAGTTCCCCGATCCATCGATTAAAATTAGCGAGTATGATCCAGATCCAGAATTGGCATAGAATCTTATCCGTGCAGAGCTAGCGCTAGTAGGTATTACCGAAATTAGACTCGTGCCTGCTGGGAATGTGGCAATTGTGTGGGATATGCCTGTATTTTCTGTTGGGAAAGTAGGCCCGATACCCCCTACAACCGGTGTCACGCTTTGATAGTACCCTTGCTTAATCTTCTCCACCTTTGTTGCCAACTGCGAAAGTGTATCGCCGCCTGATGCTACTACACCCTTGCCAGTAATGGCGGCAGCGATAGCCGATTTCCCATCACTGACAGAGGACTTTAAACTCTCAAATTCCTCTCTGGACGGAATCTGGACCCAAGCTCCCCAAGTATCATAAAGATTTCGTTGCCATGTCGTAAACCCTACTGGAAGGAATGTTATTAAAGTTTGTGTTACTCCTGGGATTGATTCTTTATTTTGCGTTCCATTTTTACTAACTTTAAGACTGAAAGCCACTCCAACAGGACAATTCTTTAGAGTTTCAGCAGTCAGACTAAATTGACAATAAAACTCTCCTTCAGATACAAAGCTATTTAGATCCTCATTTTCATTAATGCTAGATGATTTTCTGAGATAGTTTTTGTCAGCATACTGCTGTAATTCCATTTCGTTATTTTTACTTTCCAATACGGATAGCTGCCTTGAAATATTGGAAGAATCGTTTATAAATTGTTCTATAATAGATCTCTCACTTACTCCTATCGTTCCGTTAATCGATATTGGTGAAAATGGACCCTGAGCCTGATATGTTACAGTATAATAAGCCGATGAATCATATTGAGAGGCTGGCAAGGAAGCTAACTCTAATCCATAAACTTCTGACTCCGGATTAAATCGTAGGATATCCCAGTAATCTCTGACATCATTTTTATAAACGGTCAGTATTTTTTTTACCCGGTTATTTAATTTAGCTGACAAATTATAGTTATTAATGTTAAATGATTTATGCACATCTGAAGTATATACAGGTTTAACACACTCTCTACTTATCATTCCTGTACCTACTTCAACTTGGTTATCTCCCTTAATAAACGTCAATTGCCCCTCTGACGCGATCGGTTCGATAGTTGGTGTTGCAAGCTGGTATATGAGTTGATATGGGATTTTATAATCTACCGCCTCTGTTGTTGGCAGTGTTGCTGTCCAATGTGCAGCGCCTCCACTCACTACACTCCCCCACGCTTTCTCTCCTGAACCATTATATGGCATTAAATCATTCCAATTACGCATCCGCCAACCCATGAAATAAGCCTTAATATCGTCAAATGTTGGCGTATATGAGTCTCCCCAACCACTATCTGCATTAGCAATAGATACATTGAAGTCTGATAAATCTGCAATTCTGAAGTAGGCATTATCAGATTCAGACATATTTCCGTTTTTAGTAAGCACATTACCATTGTACTTCGTAACAACCAAGCTATTAAAAGCTGCTACTGGTTCTGATAGAGTACAGCCAACTATTTTGTAACCAGACGATGTTGCTATTGGTCGGTAACGAAGACTTTCATTCAAAATTATCTTGCGCCACTTGGTCATCTTGTAACATTGTCCATTTTTTTCAAACACTTCGTCAGCATTCAATCCTGTCACCGGGTCTGCATATAAATTCGTTTGAAGTGCAAACATAGAATCTTCACGTGTTTTAAACGGTCTCACCACATTACCAAGAGTCATGATTGGATGTGCAAAACTCGCTTTATTCCCCGTAGACCATGTCCATTTATTCACATCAAAATCTTCTGTATATTGCGTAACACCACTTAGATTCACACCCATTTTTATAGCCTTTGAGACTGTTTTTATGGTTTTAGTCTCTCCAGGATTGATGAACATACCTTGTAATCTTGTATATGAATCGTATACACTTACTCGAATTTTGCCTGTACTTGCTGCCGGGTTACTAATCGTGTAATCTTGATTTGCTAGTACACTCAAGTAAGTGACGGCATAAGCATCAGTTCCAATAGAGCCAGATACTAACTCACCACTAGCCATATAAGGAGACGTTTCCAGAAAAGTGTGTCCTGTGTGCTCCCATTCATAAAATGGCGGCAATAAATTCTCTCCGTAGCGAATAACATAAGGATTTCGAACAGGCTGAATGCTATCGACATATGGATATTTAGCTCCTACTTGTTCCGGTGACATACTGGCAAGCGCAGCGTAATCGGTAGTGCTGACTTCATAGAGACGTACTGCATCTGCGTAACCGTATTGACCTGCGGCTGTACCTGAAACCCCCACGTCGATATTTAGCTTTATATCCGTTGGTGCCGTATAACGGGTCCAAGTTATGTTAAATTTAGATTCATCCTTTACAGGATTCCCCACCGCCCCGACTCCGGGGAGATTAATAAACATACTTGTCCCATCAAAATTTTTGACTTCAGCGATTGCTACATACGATTTCCCTGCCTTAAGCGATACAGTAAAAAAGCCAATACCTGATGTACCTGTACTAATCGCTATTTTCAAACCGTTAGAGCCCTGTACTTTGTTCGTACTATCTAAAGTTAATGTCGATTGATGCACACCAATCTTAGATAAGTCTTCACACCCACCATCACGCCCCAACAAATTCACAAGCGTTCGGCCCTTCAAACCCTCCAATTTAAATGCCGAGGAACGTTCAGCATTAATAATCTGCAATCCTGGCTCCAGCGTTACCGTTCTTCTCTTCTCCACATCCAAACGTTCCTGAATGCCACTTACCTTAAATGCTGTTTCCTTAGCCTTTTCTTCCACTTGCCCTACACCCTCATCAACCTTCTCCCAGTTCTGATCCAAATACTTATCCAGATCAAAATAGGTGGTCGATGGCGAAGAACGATCAATCTTATTCAACCCCAAATTCGGTGTCTTTGGTTCATTCATCTATGCTCCACCTCCTAAAAATTTATCCTGTCGAGTGTGTTCAATCTCATCCAACGTCATACTTTCGACCTCCGCAATCGTCAAATACCGCAAACGATACTCCACAGTCATGTGTGCCGGTTTGATATCTTCAATCGCTGCCTTCAGATCGTCCAAATTGGGCGGCAGGCCATACGTATCCACAAAACGGATCATAATCCGGTACTCGCTCGGCTCAACCGATACCTCAATGTCCCCACTCTCATACGCCTGCGCCACGTTCTTGAGCATGGAGCCAGAGACTTTGCCGCTGCCGCGCATTTTGGAAATAATCACGGATCTACGCTGGTCGTCTGGCTTGGCTGGATTCGTCGAAATCTGCAAATCCCGCTCATACCTCTCCAATGCCCAGGTCGCAGACTCCGGGTAGAATTGGTCCAACACTCCATCCAGCCCCTGAACCAATCTGTTCAGTTCCCGGCCTTCCGTCTGCGTGAGCAATTGCATCTCCAGCACATTTTCATACAACGGGGGCAAAAGAGTCATTAATACCTCTGCTTTACTCATGTCACCTTCACCGTCCCAAGAACAGCTACTGCGCCGGGGGCGATCTCCAGATTGGACATACCACCGTTCACCAGCAGATCGCTATAATCGATCACGGGTGGAATATCCAGAATGACATTGGCAATACGTGTCCAACGAACCAACGGATCGGCAAAGGCCAGTTCTTTCAGATACGCCGTAACTCCCGTTTCAATCAGTGTCTTCACGCCCTCGTACGTTGAACCGGAAGCAAGCGTGACCTGTACCTCCACATCAATAGGTACCTCTTCCGCTCCTACTACTGTGACCACAGGTCCGATAGGAGCAGCACCTTCGCCCATTCCATCCTGGGTTGGATCGATATATTCCTGGACCGCCTCAATGACCGCCTCAGCAGGTGTTTGCATTTCATTATTCAGCAATGCCACTTTGACTGTACCTGGACCATCCCACAGTGGAAAAGCCTTCGCTTTGCCCACACCGGAGTTTTCCCGTGCCCATAACTCATACTGATATTTGTTGGCACTCGTGACTGGACGGGATACTTTATCCTGATATCGGTCGTACAAGGCCTGGTCCGTTTCCTCGTCTTCGCCAGGAACAAGCAACTGTGTTAATTCAGCCGTCGTCAGGCCGGCAATATAATCGATGGGCAGCAGTGCCCCCGTATATTCATTACCTTCCGCTCCCGCGACTTCACACTCCAACACATATTGCCCTGCCGCGATGCGCTCCACAATAACGTACACCCGATCCCCCGTAGAAAAACGACTCTCCAATGGAACCTCAACAGGCTTCCCTTCGTTATCCCGGAAACTGCCAACCCAACGTGCCTTCGTGGCCGCTTTTCGACTAATGCCAGACCAAGCCACTGCGCGATCCAGATACTCTCCAGAGGCTGTATCCGCAAACTTCAGGTTGGCGTTCACATCCAACTCAATATACATCTGAGCCATTTCCACAGCCGCTGGCGCAAGCGCATCATAGACAATGCTGCCTTCACGTTTATCCACACCATCTGGTACCCTATCCAGCATTCGATTTAAAATAATTTCAAACGTCTGCTCTTCATACATCCATGTTCACCTCCGTTTCTTGCCTGAAGCTGCCAAAATCTGTTTCCACGGTAAAAGACACCCGCACTCCATCGGCCTCGTGGACGAAATCGAACTCCGTTACATCCGATATACGATCATCCGGAAGCAACGCTTCGCGAATCCAGCGTTCCAGTTCCGATTCAACCATGGATCTCCCGGCAATTCCTTCCCAGGACCATTCCATGCCGTAATCCGAGGAATAGATTAGATGCTCGTAGCGGCGTGTAGACAACGCTTTATACACCGCCTGTTTTACCGCATCTTTTCCATCCAATTGCAACCTTCCAATTCGTTGTCCCGAAGCTTGAAATACATACGTAAGACTTGGAAGCACAGCAGATTCTTCCTGATCTTCTGCGCTAATCTGCGCACCCTGTGGAATCATGGATTCACCAGCCGATCCAGCACGACAAAGCTGTCTCCACCTTGAACACGTAACAACAAGACATGGTCACCCACGGTCCAAGCTTTGTTCACTACGGATTCCGGCAGTACAAGAAAAGGCTCAGCCAATGCCATCCGTTGTTCAACGGTAATCTCCAGAGGCTGAGTGTTTGTCACGCTTCCGTACATTATCTGAACGGGAGACTTGGCATCTACAGCGGCCACCGCCGCCTTTTTAATCACGTCCAGCATCATTTATCGTTACACCACCTTCAAATCCAGTGACATCGTATGCACGCCCCCCTGTACCTTATGCGTACATTCGTCTACCAGAAAATATTGATTAATCTTGAGTTCATCGATCTGGATGTTAACAAAACTGCCTGCCCTCACCTTGAAATCACCAAGCGCATCCACTTTCAACGTCTGCGTCTCGCGGTTACGGAGGGTCATCAGGGTCTTCAGCATGTCATCAATCTGACCTTCGTTCAGGCCATCATCCGCTTTTTGGTACAAAAAAAGCAGCCCCCATTGACGGATGCTGCCTGAATCCTGATGAACATAGGTTTCTCTTTTTCCCGTATCCTTGTTATCCCGATACAGCTTGATCTTGTTATACGTCTGGTCGTCAATCGACCGCGTATAGCTGTAATCCGTGAGCAGACTGTTATCTCCAATAACAAAGACGTAAGGCATCTCTTCCACATCCCGAAGCACAAGTTTGCCGAAATCATCGTAGAAGATATAGTTTTTACCGCCATAGATCAGCGTTCGGTCCAACGCCTCACAGATCATGTCAATCAGCTTTTTGTTATCAAATAACATGCGTGGAATAACATATTTGGGCTGGATCAGCTCGCCCACCTTCAACTGAAAGTCAGTAGCAATTCGTTTGATCACATCCGTAGCGGTTGCGTTAACGAACTTGTACGTCTGATTCGCGGTTAGATAACGAGTCTGGTCGTAGGCTTTGATTTTGACACTTTCATCCTTGCCGCTATCCACCGAGAAGATATATCCGTAAAATATGCCTACCTCGTTGCTGATATATTTCACGACATATCCATTCTCATAGGTGAATTTCTTATTCTGGTATAGACTGCCCTTGATCAACGTGAATTCCAGAGAGGAAGGCTTGCCGATACGGGAGGTTTTGTACGTAATGTCACCGGCAATTTCGCTAATATCCCAGATGTTGCCCTGTTTGTCATCAAGTAATAACCGTTCCTTCATGTTTGCCAGCTTATCATCCAGCCTGATCTGCTCTTGCATATTCCCTCTCCTTTCACGGAAGCTTGATCACAAGTCCAATCGGCAGCTTCTTCAGTTGTGCATCTTTGATGCTATTCAGCTTCTGCAGCTCTTTCCAGCGAGATCCATCTCCCAAATGGGCTTTAGCTACAGACCACAAGGAGTCTCCGGCTTTGAGTGTGACGGTCTTGGGCTGAATTTTTTCATTGGGCCGGGAGGCTTTGGTTTTTGTTTTCGAAGCAGCCGTATCCTTGCTGTCCTTGAGTGGCACTACTTTTTTGGCGGCATAGAAAATGAACTGCTTCAGCTTGATATCATACTGGATATCCCCCACCGTACCCGCAGTCTCCTTCCAGTCGAAGCTCTCAATGGAAACCGCCATATTAATGGTGTACCTTGCACTGGAAAAGAACAGTCTGACGGGTCTGCCCGTCTGCATCCAGCGGATGATCTTTTTCACATATTCATAGGGATCACGGTAAAACTGCTTCTGAATTGCCGGATGTCTTGCATCGTAGTTCAGATGATACGGGCTGTAGTCTGACGGGAAAATCCCGCTGAAACTGACTTCACGCAGCTTCGGCGATTTGATCACGTTAATTTCACCCAAAGCGCTCACGTTAAACGTACTCCCGTCTCCCGAATCCGAAAACTCAATGCTCTCTGGTGTGACCGGGAAAAACATGTATTCGGAGCGGTTATTGAAGCTTAGTTGAATATAATATTCCACTTATCCATACACCCCCTGAGCACTGGAGACGATCTGACTGTTCAGTCCATCGGTGATTTTGCTGATGATGCTGTCCACATCATGTCCGCTGTTGATATCCCCTGTGGTGACCTGAACAGTTGGCGTCAGACTGACAAATCGTTGAATCGCCTGCATCTCGGCAAGCTCACGCATCAATTTCAAGTCCTCGCTCGTCACATCCACTGTGCCGTCCACGTCACCGATCTTGTCCACCTGTCCGATATTGTTGATTTTGTTGATGTTACTCATGTTGTTGCTCGGGACAACGGTGGGAGCAGGTGCAGTTGGTATCGATGGCATAGGAGGTGTTTTGGGAGTTGAACCGCCGAAGTTTCCGGGTAATTCTGTTTCTTTGGAATTTGGATCAGGCAGGGACGGTATTTTTGATAATAGTTTTTTTGCTACATCTTGTCCCTTGTCAGAAACCTTTGGATCGAATTCTCCGTCCATTCGATTCATGTGGAATACATCTTTGTCACTCTGTGACTCAAATGATTTCAATGTATCCATCCAACCCTTGACGTTTTTACTAGCAATGTTGATATCGGCTTCGGACATGACAGCCAAATTTGTACCAAAGATATCATTAATAAAGGAAGCTACCTTCCCAATTGCCCCCATCGCTTTGCCCAGAAAGTCCTCAATTCCTACAATAAGATTGTAAAATATCTGCATCCCGAACATTCCCAAATCGTAAAGCAATTTTTGAAATGCATAGAATGGGTCTTTGAAGACATTGGCTATGAACTCTGCGAAGATGGCAAAATAATTCCACATTGTAGCGATTACAACTCGTACCATCTCCCCAAGCAGCATAAATGTACCGATAATCGCTCCCAAAATCTCAGTTCCCGATATTCCCATCATGCTTAAAATACCGATAACAGCTGCGATGGCAGCAATGACGAGCAGAATAGGCCAATTCAGTAATAACCAGGCTGCAACCAGACTGTAAACTTGGATAATGACCAAAGCCAGAGCCACAAGCGCAAGCGCCATAAGGATTGGCTGAATAATATCCCAGTTTTGTTGGATCACACTTGCTATATACAGAATGCCATTTACCAGCATCGTCAGCGCGTTTGCCGCAACCGTAAATGCATTGCTAAGCCATTCAATAATGCCAGTGAATTCACCATTGGCAAAAGCCTCATTTAATCGATCTAATAAAGGCGTCAAGGCAACAAGAGCTACCTGTCCAATCTGGCCGAGAACCCCATTAAACTGATTCACAAGCATGTTCCACTTCTGTAGTGGTGAATCCAGCATGGTGTCAAAAGCCTGTTGGGTATAGCCTTGTTTTTGCAAAATGACATCAAGCTTTGTGATAAACCCATCCAGATTGGATGAATCGATGGTTTGTTGCAGACCCGCTCCGCTAAGAGCTTCAGCAGGAATGTTAAAAGAATTGGCAAGTTCACCGTTGTCTCCGTTCATGGCAGCAACCAAGGCACTGGATGCATCCGACATACTTTTTCCATCTGGAGAAAGCATGCTCAACCGTTTAGTCATATCTCTCAGTTGGTCAACCTGATCCGTATTCTGTGCATACGGGATGAGCGATAGTGTACCTTTCAAGGCATCCGTAACATTCTGTCCGCTCTTGAAAGCTTCCGCACGGTAGCGATTAAAGATCGTCTCCCCCTGAGCATCATCACCCGTAGCAGCCATATAGCGATGCTTCAGATCCTCTTCTTGTGCTGCTGGAACAAGAACCGCTTGTCCTGCTGACTTGATCATGCTGATCCAGGATCGCACGCGCTGGGCTCCTTCTGCAAAAGCTGCGTTTACTTTGGCTTGTTCCTCGGATACCCCCTGTAACAGTTTGGATGCCACTGCAATACTATTCAATCGAGCAGAATTAAACATGGCACTTATAGCAGCAGGTAATTGTTGAAATTGCGTTACTATACGTGTTGAAGTAAGGTACAGTCTTGCAAACATGGCATACATTCATTTCTCCCTCCTTTCTTTTTTATTTTTTCCGGGCGCGGTTTTTGGACCGTTCTTTCTTCTCTTCCTCCACCCGGATGGAGATCATCGCATAGATGGCCGCTCGTTCTCGCATGGAGAAGGCCATTAGCTGATGCGGCAAAATGTTTAATTCATGGAGAGCGTAATAAGCCAGATTGGCTTCGGAATCGCCCTCTTTAATTAGTTTTTTACGTCATCCACCAGTTCGTTCATGTCCTGATTGAAACCGTTCAGCTTCTGAACCTGTTCACCGAGCGAAGCAAATTCCCCAGGCAACAGCATTTTCCGCAAAAGCGATTCCGCCCCCATCACGCCATATGAACGTTGGAGTTCTGCGTTTTTCAAATCGGGGTAAACTACACTTGCGCTCATCAGGCGAGCCATGTAATCATTCGCATCGATGTCGGGTGTGTAGACACCGTTCTTACCCTTAATTTTGCGGGTAGCTGCCTTGCGGCATTCCTGGTTTTCGTCCTCGGTCATGCTGCGCAGCTTCCAGGCAACGGGCTCGCCTTTCTCATCTTTGAAACGGGGGGATACGATAAACTCCTCCGTTGTATCTGTTGCTGCATTTTGGGCAAAAAACATACTCAATCCACTCATGTATTGTTCCTCCTCTAAAGTTAGGTCCCCCGCCGCACGAAGCGGCGAAGAACAGTATTTTGACACGCCAAATAGCCCGTAACACAGGCAAGTTGAACAGGTTTCTTTTACAAACCTGCTGTTAAGTTTTACTCTTTATGAATCTCAAATCATTATGCTTTCACGCTACATTACTTCGGCAGATTGAACGATACAGGCATATCGACATCTTCAAAGGTAAAGCTCACTTCTTCCTCCAACGCCTCCGCCTCGGTATCCAGAGATGCCATGATTACACTGTCGAGATTGACGCCTTTGAGGGTCACGGTCTGTTTGCCAATCGTAGAGGAAGGATCTTCGTTGGTCACTTCAATGTCGAAGTACGTGTCCACACCATTCTGCATGTACTGGAGCATCAGCTCGCGGAAACGGGAAGTGGTATAAAAGATCGTCATGGAACCCGAACCAGACCAACCGGTTGCTTTGTGCTGTACACCGCGACGGCCCAACGTTTTGACCTCTGCTTTTTGTTTCTCCACCGTTGCTTCCAGCGTCTTCACATAGAACATTTCTTCCGTCTGTCCGTTAATCGTTGCGTATGCGCGGCCTTCCTGGCCGGAGATTGTGTCGCTTGCTTTCAAAAATGCCATCTTAAACCACCTTCACTTTCATATATACTTTTTCAACGGAATCCACAGGTTGGACCTGAATCTCGATCAGAATACTATCGGTTTCATTGCCCGGAGCAACAGTGATATCTGTTTTGGAATCAAAATTTTGAATCGCCCCAATATCCTGAAGTTGCTTCAGATAAGTGACACATTGGGAACGGAACAGGCTGCGCCCATCTTCGTTGTTGTTCACTTTGCCGATATAATAGGACTCGAAAATCCGTTTCATATCGTTAGCGATGCCATCGAGAACACGAACTACACGGTTTTTGGCAAAATGACGCGCCTTATCCGGTGTCACCGAACGGAACGTATTTACATCCTGCTCCACCACCGCGCGGTTGCTGCTCGCCGTAAACACAAACTCGCCATTACGCAATGCTGCTTCTGTCTCGGTATGTGTCAATCTGCCATTCACATCCACGGCATCGTCATACGCACGGAACGTCAGGGATTCATTCAGATTAGCCCCCGCTGTAGCTCCGGCAGTCCATGCTACGGTTTGTTTCGGCGTAAGAACGGTACCGTCTGCGAGCACAACACCATTTTTGACACTGATGATGCCTTCATGATCTGCAGCCGGATAATCGGACAGAACCAGTTGCACCTTCTTGCCCTCGGTATCACGCAAGCGCTTGATGTAGGCTGTGTAGACTGACTTGAGTGTAGCATCGTCTGAGATCAGACCGACTGTGTTAAAATCCAGCACCTCTAGCTTGGTGAGGAAATCAGCATGCTCTTGGTTGGTTGCTGCACCATCTAATCCACCTGTTAGTGGAAGTGAAGCTGTAGCTGTGAGTGCACCTTCACCAGTAAATGTGACGTATGCGTTGGATTCCAGAGCTTCGATGGTGGACGAAGTTTGTTTGTCCACTTCTTTACCCGCAAGCAAAGTGGAGACATCCAATCGGTCTGGATCATTGATATTGGCAGAAATTACAACAGCCAGATCATTTCCGCGCACGCCGCCATGTTGGGCTGTAACTGTTAGTTCTCCTAGCGTTGCCTTGGCCTGTGTCCCTGCATTCAGACGATACAGGAGCAATGTTTGTGCCCGTTTCAATGTCTCTCGGATGAGCAGCAGTTGAGGTGCTGTCCAGTCATAGCCCAATTTGGCTTGTACATCTTCACCTGCCTGTATGGTCAGAATTGTACCTGCTTCTCCCCATGACAACGGAAGTGCCAAAGCCACCGTTCCCCGCTCACCTACCGTACCCGGCAATGAGCCCTCTGATGCAAAATTCATATATACGCCGGGGCGTACCTTGTTTTGAGTCGTCCATGTTCCTCCAGCCATTATTGTGCCTCCCCATTCATAAATTGTTGGATGTGTTCTTGTGCTTCTTGTAAGGTGTATGTTTCTTGTTCCAGCAGAACTGCTGCCAAAATATCTTTCTCCATCCGGTTGAGTTGCCGGGATTCGGCGAACTGTGCTTTGCTGTATTTCTGGTTGTTTTTCTGCTGAGCTTCCGGTTTTTTAGGGTCCGGTTCTTTTTTCGTAAACATTGCCAATGCGCCTCCTATTCCTTTCATACTGATCCCCTCATTTGGTTAGTTATTCTCTTGTAGCTTTAAGTGCGGTGGGTCGCTGCTCCAGTTGTCGCATGGTAGCGGCGGACTCCGACACTTTGGTGGTTCGCATGGTATAGTACACCAGCATTCGCGGAGTATCGTTCTCGGTCTCCCAACGTAGCTCTGTTGCGCGATAGGGTGTGCCCTCCACGTCGATGGTTTCCAACGCTTCGAAGAGCTCATCCGGCAGTGTTGCCGGGATATTGTCTGCGTCAAGCCAGCGGATTTCATAGGCATGAGATTGCACGAAGCGGTCGCTGCGTTCCCGGGTAAGTTGCGCGGACAGCAGGCGGTAGGTGATGCCTTTGGTTTCTGAGGTGGAGCTTGTCCCGCCTGTTGCAGGTTGGATCAGGATGTTGGGAAAGTACTGAGTTAGCGTGTTTGTGATAGCTGTGGTTAGTTGGTTTGTGGTCATGGTTCACCTCCTTTAAGTAGTAAAGTTAACACACCCTAAATTCCTCTTTTCTAAAATCAGTGCTCGTCAAATCGATTGAACCTTTCGTTTGGAGTTTATAGACTGAAAACAAAAAGATACACATATTTCCCTTCATCTTAAACGTCGACGAAAGACAGATTTTTTAATACAATAAGACGACCACTTTCCTGAAAAAATTGTCCGTCTACCAGAATACTGCCGCAGATTGGTCTTTTTAGAATTCTCCGTAGGACCTTTACTTTTACATGGTATCGGTGGATCTTCTGGAGTTTTCTCAGCCAAATTCAAGCACAAAAACACGATCCAGTTGTGCTAGTGTGTCCTAAGTCATATTAATGTGAAATATCCCCCTGTCATAAGGGATACTGTCTATCCCGGGTGATACTAAACAATAATGATACCCGTTCTCTCTCTATTACATCGATAATGCTCTAGTGTTATATGTTGTGAAGGATACTTGCCTTGTGACCGTTGTATTTTCGATGCAGGCACATACAAGTGTCATCGGGCCATCTGCGTTAAAATTGGACGGTTTTGTTGTGCTCCAATAGGAGTTGGAGTTTTGAGACACCGAGTAACCGTTGCTCCGGCATAAGCCACTGACTATATCTACCTGTACGCTATATACCCTAAAATCTATCCCTCCAGCCGCCCCAATGGTGCCAACGGGTATGGTTATCGGCCATATAACTCCCTGTGAGTCCCGTAAAGCAAAAGCTGTCTTTAGCCCTCCATAGGAGTTGTACACATTCAAGAAAGCAGAACCATAGACAGGGGCTATCAAACTTATTACCCTTGTCCCCGCAGGAAAAGCTAGGACTGCGTTACCTAACGATCCTACATAACCACCAGGAACCTCAAAGTATTCTGATCGCGAAGGTAAGTCCATACTTTGGTAATGACCTTGCTGTATAGCATTTATCTTAGCCGTAAGCTGCGTCCATGTATCTGATGTGGATGCACTTCCACCCTTGGCGTTAATGGCACCCACAATGCTATTTTTTGCATCAACGCCAGATTGAAAAACGTCAAGACTCCATGGGGACCACACACCGTTCTCTCTTGTCCTAAGATATAAGGTGGGAGTCCCACCATTTAGTCTACTCGCTCTTTGAAGTACATATCCCTCACCATTTGTGTGACACTGGACCTCTATATACCACCACATATCAGCAGTGGCTGGTAACGGAGCATTGGTTAAATTGTTGCCATTATACTGTCCATTTACCATCAGAGAGTTGAGGTCTATCCCGGAAGTAAGCTTATTTTTACCATTGTCATCTGTGAGTTGATGCTTTTGCCATGAGTCAGCCGTATTAACAATTCTTGTTAAGGAGGGGGTAAATGCTCCTCCAGCTGTAGTTGCCACTGGACCTGTCTCAAACATGTAGACTTCTGGTCCGGCACCACCTGTGTAACGCATGTAAATCCCCCGTGCTCCTAGGTTAGTGTGATTGTTCTCGTACCTGAATGTTGAACCGTCAAGAAAGCAATTACTTCCGTATAAGACCGATCCATTTGAAGAACCTGAAAAAGTTCCCCATTGATTCATAATTAGTCTCCCAGTCATAACTCCGCCTGTACGCGGCAAACTCGCATTTTTCGCATCCCTAACCGCCTTCTCCGTTGCCGCCACCGTCTCTGACGTGCCGTCCGTCTTGCTCGACAGCTGCACCTTGCCTTTCTGCGTCAAAGACGCATCAGGAATATCCATCTGACTCACCGCTTCACGAAGCGTATCCAAACCGGCCTGCGTCGCAACACCAGCATCAATCTTTTCAAAAATCCCGTTAATACTCTCCCGGGTCACATTCTCGTTCCCCAATGGAAGAAGTAACTTTAATCGATCCGTTTCTTGTGGCATTACGCCCACACCTCCAGTTCATTCCACGTCAGGGACGCGGCGTCCAGTTCATCCCATGTTTTCTGCTTCTTGTCCAGATCGTCCCAGATCAGATAGCGATACTCATATTCCACGGCCATATGGGCCGGTTTCAGTTCTTCAATTGACCGTTTGAGATCATCAATGTTGGGCGGAATCCCCATCGTATCCACAAAGCTCACCGTAAAACTCCACGCCTCCGGCTGAAACGTCACATCCACCTTGCCCCCGGCATATGCCTCGGCCACATTCGCAACCAGCCTGCCGGAGAATTTCCCGGCACCGCGCAGTTTGGACTCCACCACCGCACGCCGCTGGTCCACAGGTTTGAGACGATCCGTCTCAATGCCAAGCTCCTGCTCCCAGAAGTCCAATCCCCACGTCGCCGTACGGACAAAAAACTGATCCAACGTCTCATCCAGCGCCTGATACAGCAGATCCATCTCGGTTCCTTTGGACTGCATATCGGCCTGCATGACACGCGAAGTCTCGTAATACCGTGGCAAATACGAGAACAATTCCCGCCCTTTCTCACTCGTCAGTCCAACATCTACAATAGAAGGAGCACTCATGCCCAGTCCCCTCCTTTCCTTTCACATCAACATGGAGTGTCTCGCTCACCAGCTCCAACCCGGATCGGCGTACTTCTCCCAATCCTCCTGGGTCTCCGCACTCCCAAACTACTTCCTCATCCACCATCTGCCCAAGACTACTCATGCACATCCACCGTCCCCAACACCGCCACCTGACTCGCGTTCATCTCGATATTCTGGTCACTCACACCGTTCACGGTAAGCTCCGAATAGTCGATAATCGGCGGAATGTCTAACAGGATCGCGGCAATGCGAGTGTAACGAACGAGTGGATCGGCAAAAGCCAACTGCTTCAGATACGCGGTCACCCCGCGTTCGATCAATGCTCGTACATCGGCCAATGTCGCATCACTTGCCAGCGTCAGTTTCACCTGAATGTTCATCGGCACTTCCTCGGCTGGCATCACGGACACCACCGGCCCCGCTGGGGCAACACCTTCACCCTGTCCATCCTGCGTTGGATCAACGTACGCTTGTACAGCCGCCACCAGATCGGTACCTGCAGCACGTTTATCCGTGTCCAGCAGATACAATCCCACCGTGCCTGGCCCCTGCCACAACGGAATGACACGTGCTGCACCAACACCCGGCACCTCACTTGCCCACTGCACATACTGTGCTTTATTGCCGCTTGTTCCTTGGTTGCGTACTTTGGCATAAAAGCGTTCCAGCAACGCCGTATCGGCTTCAATATCTGCACCGCCTTTAATCACCTCAACGTTCGTGACAGAAGTCACGCCACTTACAGGTGTAGACAGTACAGTTACCGTGCCCGCAGGCACATTGCTCTCTTTTCCGGCAACAAGCGCTCGCACGCCTACCACCCCGGAGCCCTCAGCATCCAGTTCCACACGTCCTACCGTCTCATATTCGAGCGAAGCTTCAGCAGATACTTCATCCGCGAGTGTAGCCACGACCGTTCCCGCAGGTACCACTTTCCCCGGCGTACCCGTAAACCTCACCGCACCTTGTGCCGCCACCGCAGCCCGCCGCGTAATGCCGTGCTCTCCTGCCCGCAGATCCAGCTCTTCCGAACGAAAATTCGGATCACTGCTCGCAGCCGTACTAGCAAACCCCCGTCGCAATAATTCCTGCGCCCACAAAGCCGCCTCAGACAGCATAAACGCAACCGGAGCCTCCGCATCCCACAGGAACGATCCCTCTGACTTATCCAGATCCGCGGGCAGACGATCCAGCATGCGCTGCATAATCTGTTCCTCCGTCTGGTCCTCCAAATAACGCGGAATCTCAGCCATCCCGTCAGATCACCTCACTTTCCAGAATAAACATCTCTTCCTGTACACTCGCCACCCGGCACGAGAACATACACTGCTCCCGATTCCAATCAAACGTAAACTGGTCTACCGAATCCGTCCGTGGATCAGCCAGCAACGTCTCCGTCACCATCCGTGTAATCTCACTTTCCATCACACCCCGGCTATCACCCTGCCCTACCAGATCTTCCAGCTCCGAACCATAGTTCCGGGAGTAAATCACATGTCTGTACCGTGGCGTTTTCACTGCCTTAATGCACCACTGCACCCAGGCTTCATGCGCACCCGCCGCAGCTACTTTGCCACTTGGGGTCAATACAAAATCCCCTGCATCGTAATCGAATCGCCAGCTCCGTCCAAAGCGTACCTCTTCCGAAGCCGCCCCCGACAGATCCTCCTCATCTCCCCAGACCACACCCGTTTCGGGGAACAAACTAGGCATGCGCACTCACCACCTTACACAGCACCACAATGTCGTTACCGCCATTCACCCGTATCGCCAGCACACGATCTCCCGCTTTCAGACCTTTGCCAAGAGACAACACCGTTTCTTCCACTTCCTCTTCTTGCAAAAGAAAACGTCCCGTGCCCGTCGTTCCGCCGTTTGCCACGTCAGGTATACCGGAAATCGCGCCAGCAGCCTCGCGCTCTGGCAGTCCAAGCGTGCCCGGCAACTCGGCCACGAGATAATCCTGCACTTCGTGTTTGAAATCATCCAGCTTCACGCCGGACGAGGTCATCGTACCCAATACCGCGCCCATGCCACTCACGGCCTGACGAGAATGTGTATTCATCGCCCCCCGCATGACATCGGCAAAATGCCCATACGGATCATCTTTATTCAAGGTAATACCTCCTTTTCACCAGCTCGGCCGTCCCCAGCTCTAACGTCATCGTTCCAGGTCCGGCAGACAGATCACGGCTAACCGACATGACGATCAGCTTCAGTCCTTTTAACAACACCGCGTCCCCGGCGCGAATCGTATTCACATCCGGTGCAGAGATCGTAAAGGTCTCCTGAATACCCGTCAGATGACTTTTCGCCAGTTTTTTCGCGGCGGTTGTCGATTTCACCTGATCATCTTCAATCAGCTTTTGCAATGTGCCCAGTTCTTCCACACCATTCTGCTCAATCGCGAGCACCTTGGATGGTACCTCATTACCACTCGTAGACTCCGACGCTGCCATGACTTTAACTTTGGTAACCGCCCCTTCGAGCGTACGCATCTGGGTCAGATCGATCAGTCGATCCAGCTCATACACCTTCGCATTACTTCCGACCTGGAAGAGTTGCAACCCGCCAGGTGTCATCCGTGGATGATACATATCTCCACCAGACTTCGCCGTTTCCTTCAGATCGGCAAACATCATCGAAAAGATCGTCTGCGACCGATACACGGCTTTGCCCAGCTTTGTCTGTGTATCCGGCAGCATGGCGTATGGAATCTTCCACTCTTTGGCGTAGGTTTTAAGTCGCTGTGTGGCAGTCTGATCTTTGGGCAGCAGGAACTCGTCCTCCGATTTTTCCAGATAAATCATCCGGTCGTACACCGTGAGGGACAGCCGCTTAGTGCCGCTGTTCGAGCTTTCCACCTCCCAGATGACCGCAGGATGCAGCAAGTGAACCATTGATTTTTCGCCAAAAGGAACCCCGCTAATCCGCACCGCCATACCCGGTGAGATCGAAGGCAGACCGGAAGACGCAGACACCGCCAGCCGGATGTTGGCCTGATACGCAATCTGGTCCAGCGAATCCTTCAGCGTAATCGTCTCCACGAGCTTCGTGATGTCATATTTGTCGTCCACAATGACCTTGTAGGTCATGGCATCACCAGCTTTTGCCCGGGTTTGATCCGGTTCGGATCACTCCCGATGATCTTTGCGTTGAGCTTGTAAATCTCGTTCCATTTGGAACTGCTGCCCAGCTCAAGCTTTGCTATTTTGGACAGAGAGTCGCCAGATTTGACGGTGTAGGTCTTACTGCTCTTTTTCAAATCCGTACGCGAACCTGACTTACTCGTGGATGTAGCCGCGCCAACCTTCTCCACCTTGGAATCCCGCCATGTACGCAGCGTAATGTCGAAGTAAATATCTCCGCTCTCGCCGCCCCGGAAGGTCGTATTGTGCGAGATCAGATATACCGGCACGTTCACCCCCGTGTTGGTAATGATGAAGCGCAGCGGTTTTTTTGATACCAGAAACGTATTAAGCATATTCATCGCTACCCGCGGATCAGGCAAATCTTCGTACATGCAATAGGACGCATCATATTCTTTGGGAAAAAAAGAAGAGAAGGTGATCTCCTTCACCTTCTCCCCCTGCGCAAAATCAAACTCGCCATGCTCCAGCATATTAATCGTTTCATATCCTTTGGAACGTGAGATCGTCAGTTCTTCCGGTTTCACCGGAAACTGGAACTTTGTTTTCCCATCGATCAGGATAAATTCCATTCTGATCCCTTCCACTTTATCTTCAAATACAGTCATACACGGCCTCCTTTCTGCTTAGGCCATAATGGTTTTTCGGTTTTCCATGGCACGGCGTAATTCTTTAACAAACTGATTACTAATTTGATTTGCCAGATCACTATAATCCAACTTATGATTATTATTGGATATTTGGATTGCGCCATTAGGTAAATTCACATTAATTTGCTTGGTTTTTTTGGTTGAAGAAGATAAGATATTATTTGCCTTACTTTTATCTAACCCTATATTTTTTGTAGTCTTTATACTGCTAGTGTTAACCTTTTTTAAAGGCCACCAACTTTTAGGCCAAATATTGGTAAGAGCCTTACCGCCCCATTCTCCTAATATCTCTCCCCACTTATCTCCAAGGTATGCTCCAGTACCAGCAAGGATTGGGATAGCTGGTTGCGCACCTGGAATGATTCCCCCCAAAGCACCCAATCCAGTTCCTAGACCTATAGATCCTACTTTCGCTCCAATAATCTTGCTTACTTCAATCATTTTTTCTTCTGGTGTAGAAGCATGTACAACTTTATTTATATTTCCAACAATATCAAGAAATTTAAAGGCGCCATTCCCTACTTTTCTCACACGCTTAGTCCATGGATGATCCCACATATCTTGCATTTTGTAACTTAGTCCGTAACCATAATTTTTAAAGGTCTCCAGTATTTTTTGACCGCCCTCTTTACCTTTGTTAAACCAGTCAGAGACTTCAAAAAACTTTTTGATTTCTTCTTTAGAATTCTCATACCAATCTTTAATGCCAACACTCTTGTTGCTAAGCCAAGAGAATGTAGCATCCTTGGCCGATACACCCTTCTTCCACAACCACTTTACATTGTTGTCTATCCCGGAAAATGTAGCATCCTTAGCCGATACACCCTTTTTCCACAGCCACTTTACATTGTTGTCTATCCCGGAAAATGTAGCATCCTTAGCTGATACACCCTTTTTCCACAACCACTTTACATTGTTGTCTATCCCGGAAAATGTAGCATCCTTAGCCGATACACCCTTTTTCCACAACCACTTTACATTGTTGTCTATCCCGGAAAATGTAGCATCCTTAGCCGATACACCCTTTTTCCACAGCCACTTTACATTGTTGTCTATCCCGGAAAATGTAGCATCCTTAGCCGATACACCCTTTTTCCACAACCACTTTACATTGTTGTCTATCCCGGAAAATGTAGCATCCTTAGCTGATACACCCTTTTTCCACAGCCACTTTACATTGTTGTCTATCCCGGAAAATGTAGCATCCTTAGCTGATACACCCTTTTTCCACAGCCACTTTACATTGTTGTCTATCCCGGAAAATGTAGCATCCTTAGCCGATACACCCTTTTTCCACAACCACTTTACATTGTTGTCTATCCACGAATCTTTGTTTTTAACGTTCGTATTCGATCCATAGCCATTACTATAACTTTTCTGATTTGCCGTAGCCGCTATCAATGAGCCTGTACCTTTAATTAATTTGACCAAACTTTTATTTTTTTTTATAAAATTAGATTTATTAATTTTACTCATTGTATTATCATTTTTAAATTTCGTATTCTTAGAAACAATTTTATGAATTGTACTTATAGCAGGTGAGCTAAAAGCTTTCTTTTTATTGGATTTCCCCATATAATTCCTCAACCTGCTAAATGATTTAATACCATCACTAACTATATTTTCAAACAAACTATATCACCTCCATTGGCCGTTATTCTTCTAGAGCACCTTCTATTTCCTCTTCCGAGAACGCAATTAACAGCGAGCGCTCCCCGCGTGGCAAAGACCAGAACTCTCCGGGCCGGAGATGATGACGCACCCACATGTGATACAGGAACGTGGTCATCCCGCCGGAGTGAATCAGTTTTTTAGGTCTTCAATCTCCACACCAAAGCCGGACAGCTCCAGCACTTTATCACCTACGGCATCCAATTCACCAGCCAGCAACATACGACGTACCGCCTGTTCGCCACCGGATAGCTTCATACGGCCAGTAATACGGGTATCCCCCCAGCCGGATAATTCCAGGCTGCGGACTTTCAATTTTACGGTTGCTTCAGAAATGAGCAGCGCGTTAAACGTTTCGGTATCCACCTTTTCCTCGGTGCGGCCTTTGGTCGTTTTACGAATCGTACAACGTTCGCGAATGTGATCCACTTTGGAGGAAGTCAGCCCACGCAAGGTCAACAACAGATCCAGACGCTGAATGCGCACATTCTCTTCTGGCAAACGTTCTGCTGCTTCAAACAACTGATCCAAAATCTGTTCTTCGGACATATTTTCATTCATACTCATCGGGTGTAATCTCCTTCTTATTTCACAAATGGGTTTATCTATGCCAGCTTCCCAGCCTGTAGAGACAACAAAGAGACCGAGATCATCTCGGCCCGCATTGGTGTCCATATTATACGAAGTAACTATGCAATCACGCTTGAGCAAACTAGCCCAATCACGTGCCTATTTCAAAGCTTAGTTCGCCACAATCGGATTCAGCAATTCAAATCCTTCAAACGTAAAGCCCGTTTCCTCCGGTACTTCCTCACCCGCTGTCCAGTTGGCAAGCTGAATTTTGTCCACCATGCAACCTTTCAGCAATACACTCTCATGTCCATACGATTCAGGGTCGTTCAGCTTGGAAATAATCTCGAATTTGGTAAAGCCGCGCTGGATCATATCCGAAGTGACTTTGTAACCAGTCATCGTGCCTGTTCCTTTTTTTGCACCGTTTTTGTGCACTTTCCAGTCGTTACCGACCAGATTCAGCTCACGCTTTTCAATCTCCACACTCGCTTCCAACTTGTTAATGTTTGTCTGCCACACACCATCGATATGCAGCTGACCATGGGTACCGAGAATTACTCTTGACGCATCCAACATATATTTTCCTCCTTGGGTTCGTTGAACTGATCGATATTACACAGGTACACTCCGATGGCAGAACAATCTTCCGATCGCTGTTATCCCCAGATTTTTTTGATCCCTTTTTAAAGGGAAAGTCCGGTGATAAAGGCGAGCGCTTTGCTTCTACAGCTTCTTTCTGCCCTCTCCGTTATCGTGTAAACCATCTGTTCAACGTATAGTAATATTCTTTAAAGAAGCTCTTTCCCTCCACACAACCTTATTGCACGTAAAATGTACCAAACAACTGCTCCATCACATCCGTCAGCTTCACATTCCATTGAAGGAACACTTGATCCGCTTCCGGTTTGAGAACTGGTGCCGCGCCATAATATGCCGGGTCAAGAATGACATCATAACCGTCAGCTTCAATCACATTGCTCTGTGCGAGCAGCGCCAAATAGGCCTTCATGGCACTAATGAGTGCCTGACGACCCTCTTCGGTATTGTTCACTTTACCGATATACGTATCTTCTGCGGAACGTTGCAAATCCGTGTTGATGGCGTCCAACACACGAATGGAACGGATTTTTTTCCACGCATTATTCTGTCCAGCGGCCGGGGTTACGAGTGTGTTTACACCGCGAAGTGCTTTCACCTGACGTCCATCATGGAAGAAAATAAATACGCCATTCTGTACCGCTTGCTCCTGTTCTGTACGCGTCCAGCGACGTGTCACATCATCAAACGGAGTAGCTGCATAGGTTGTGGATTGGTTCAGACGTTGTCCGGCGATCAGTCCAGCAACATAGGCTGATGTTTCCGCCGAGCTGTAAAATGCATCTCCAAGGCGCACGCCTGTGCCGACATTAATCACACCTTCATGGTTGAGCGCAAGCGAACGTGCTGCCGCTTTTTGTGCTGCTGTAGCAGAGGTATCATCTGCTGCGGAACCGCCAAATACAGCCACCACAGGTTTACCTTCACTACGTACACGTTTCACCCATGCCGCATAACTCGCAAGCAGAGGTGCATCTGCCGCCTGATCCAAAGCCAAGACGTCGAATTGCTCCCCTTCTAGCGCGCCCTGTACAGCAATGTATTCCGCATTGGTCAGGTCATCGTTGCCACTTACGCCGCCTTTGAATGCCGCACCCGCAACAGTAGCAACCACACCAGTACCATCGCCAATCGCCTGCGCCGTTACCCAGACATTTCGTTCATCCGCGTTAATCTCTTTTGCCAGAGAAGCTGCGGTAATATCCGCTGTCAGGAGCGCATACAACATCCGGTTCCCTTCAAAAAGGCGCACTTCATGCTTCGTATTATCAATCACACCTGGCTGGATGGTGACGTAGAATCCATTCGCACGATCCCCCGGATACTTCGCATCCAGTTGCAGCACATTTACATCACCGCTGTCCTTCAAGGTAAGCGTGGCTGTTTTGGCCGCAGCACTTGCTACCCGATAAGCGAGCAACTTCTTCGGCCCACCCAACAGGGCAAGCTTCAAGGACGTATAAGCCGTACCGTTATCCAGGACATTCGCCGCATAGATACGTTCAATCGCCGCTTCGCTCCCTACCTCAACAAAAGTCCCCACAGGACCCCAGTTGGCCTTGATTGGCACAACGACCGTTCCCCGCGTACCTGCTTGAATGGCCGAGGATGCTGCCGCCTGAAAATTCATATATAAGCCCGGAAGGACCGGACGATTCGTTTGCTCCCAAGTTCCGCCTGCCATTATCCCTTCACCTTCGCTTTCATAAATTGGTTAATTCGTTCTTGCGTTTCTTCAATGGAAAACGTCTCTTGCGCCGCTTCGTACAGCGCACCATACAGCACCTCAGCCTTAACGGCAAAGAGGGCTTCCGCATGATTCATCAGTTCAGCCCGTGTATACCGTGGAGCGGTCTGTTTGCTTTTTTTCACTGAGCTTGCCATTGCCATCTCACCTCATTTGTTTGACTACTGATTTCGTAAAACGATATAAGTTCAACTGAAGATATTTACACCAGCACTTCGATGACAAAATAACTTCCGATCGCTGTTATCCCCAGATTTTTTGTTTCCTTCTTTTAGGAGGTGAAATCCGGGGATAAAGGCGAACGCTTCGCTTCTTCAAGTTATTTGTGCCCTCTCCGTAATCGTGTAAATTTAATTGAACTTAGATATCCTGAAGCTATAGTTTTTGACCTATGAATTTTCGATCCTAAGAACCCTATGAATTTGAAGCTATACTATTGAAGCTAAATCAATCATCTCAAAGCTACATTCTCATTCTAAAGTTATCATCTGGAACCACCTGTGATGGAGTTCCTCTGGGCTCAACGTTTACTCCATCCCTTTGCTATGGTGAATCTCACGAATGAAAGGCACATTCGTACCCGGACGACGAATCCGTTGTTGCAACGTCAGGCGAATCTGTCCATTCAGATACGCATCCGTCTGCAGATCTGCCGTGACCTCATCCACCGTCACATACCGTGTGTTACCTTCGTGCTCTTCGCCACCCGTTTCAGTGACGGCAAGACGAGATTGCACTGCAAGTTGCTCGACCAACCGAGTAACGGTCTGCCGTGTTAGCACCGAATGATCGGTGAGCACATGCCCAATCCACTGTTGTCGAACCTCCAATGCCGAAGTGCCCGCCACAGATGTGCTGCATCCGGTCAATCGCCATAACACAGACGGCGTATCGTATCCACCTGGCCAGACATCACCATATACCAACCAGTCCGAGCCAAGCTCGTGCTGTGTCCAGCCTTGAAGTGCAGCTAACCACGCGTCCCCTGTTTCAGCGAGAGCAGCTCCCGAGTCTTCGGGAACATACACCCCAAATCGTAGACTGCGCGTAACCATGCCGGACCCGGCATCCACCCGGTCACTATCTGAAGAACCCAGATAGATGCAGGTGAAGGCTCCACCTTCTTCGTCAATCAGTCTTACCTGGTGCACCCCTTCGATTAGATCGGCTGACCAAGCTTCTACTTGTTCAGCGCCGCCATCTTCCGGACGAGCGTATGGTGAGATTTTAATGATCCGTCGATATCCCGCCCAGGCAGACTTCGGCACTTCTTCGGCAAACGCAACAACTGCACAAGGCCCAGCCAACACTTCGCCTGACGCAGGTACATCCAGCACACGACCGTCCCACTCTGGAACAAGTACCACGAGCTTCTGTTTCAGCGTTTTTTTAATGAGTGTACTCATTTTACTGGTGCTCATGGCAGTGCTAATCTCATTTCTCATAGACACATTCATTTCGCCCCCTTTGGCTGCAAGTTTGAGATCTGCCCACACTGTGCAGCGACAATGCAGCAGCAGTAGACTCCCCCTTTTAACTCAGAGTCTGTATTGCTATCGAACCAGTACCGGGACTACATTCACCGCATCAAAAAGACCGGCCACCTGGCCGGTCTGTACATTAGCGTATGTGCTTTCGGTGTGTCCCTTGTTATTGATCCGATAATACAATCTTACACCCTTTCATTCCTAGCGCGGATGGTGTTCCGTACGACTTCGGTGCGATTAAGGGAGTCATACGGGTGGAAAAAAGACGATTCTGGAATCATCATTTTAAAGGATACCTAAGTAAGCATTAAGATTAAGATCAATGAATTGATAAATTTATCCAAATACATTAATATTTCAATATTAAATTCGTTGTCGCTTACGTAAAAGAGGGAGGAATACCTATGAGTAAAAAACTCAAGATCACTTCACTTGCCGTCTTAGCATTTATACTCGGGATATCCTGCTGGGCTTACTTCGGACTGCTTGGTAATCCGCTCAAGAAAAATGATGCTGAACAACAGGTAACCACTTATCTGATTGAACAGAAAGGTTATTCACCCGAACAGCTTATTGAAGTAAAAGGGACTTACTCTTCAAAAAGCTCTGAAGCACCTTATGGTGCCTCCGTAACATTCGCGAACGAACTCGAAGCGAAGTATCAATACATCATTTTTAACAACGGAGAGATTAAGCAGTACAGTCATACCAGTGATGATCCTAAACATGAGGAGCCCATGGTGAGATAACAGTTTAGTTCAGCGTAACCTGCGGGTTCAATGTGATCTCAAATGCACGGCCCCAGATGAAATCGGGATTTGCATATTCCAGCAGCGCACTGCCATACGTCGCATAGGATAATTCGTCATTACAGATCTGTTTAATTGCCACATTGCCTGTCTGGAAGGCTGTTTTATTCGCAAGCGCCGTGGTGTAAGTCTGCATCAAATCACGCAGCAATGTTTGCAAATGGGCATAGTTTTCCTCTGAGTTGAACAGCAACATATTTTGGTCCGAAAGGGTAGCCACGTTGGTATACAGCGCATGGGCTCGGGAATATGTGCGGATGTCCGCAATCGCTACCGCTTTGTAGTAATAATCCTTCAGGAAACGCTTAAACAACAACGAGCCATGCGCGTTCATCGCTTCTCGCAACTTATGCTTATGCTTCTCTGTTGTGATCAACGCGTACCTCGACTGCCCCATGCCTACGGCAATACCGATCTTGTTGCCCGGTGTGTTCCAGGCACTGTATCCCAGAACCCGTCCAGTATATGGACTGTTTAGCAACGCTTCAGCAACATCAACTTTCGCTGGTCCTTTACCCACAAAATCAATCACGACCGAGGGCAGACCTTGCTCCCCATTCAGCGTCAATTGCTCCAACGCAGCCTGCACCTGATCCAGAGCGGTAATGGCAATAATCTCCATGTCGATGCCCGTGTTCTCCCCGGAATTACCCGGGTGACCCTTCGTCATACGATCCAGTTCGGAGGCCATGTCAAACGGGACAACTTGTTCGGCTGCTACAGCCACTAGCTGTTCATTTTCCAAGCCAGCACTCGCATCCGTCACCACCTCCGGTTCAGGATATGCTGAAACCGCTACAAGCACACCACCTACAATATCCACATGACGAACCACATTCTCGTGTACATCCATGTATTCATACGTGTTGATGATGGTATTGCCGTGAGGACCAAAATATTTCACTCCGTAACGTGTCTTCGCCCCGCCTCGGAACAACTGGTTAGCCATGCGAGCGACCAAAGCGTGCCCCAGACCATCCGCATCCGGCAAGATAATAGCACGATCCGGATTTTGTCCATTGGTTCCACCCAGCCATTCATTGATCCTTGCTTCCACATATTTGATTTCATTGATCTGAACACCCTGCGTATTAGCATCGTCGACTCCAACCGCGAGGAAATCGATATAACCTGTGCGAGCCAGCTGATCCAGAATGTACAGGTTTGTTTTGAATTTATGTTGTCTTGTATTGTAATACTGTTCTTTATTAAAATAGGTCGTTGCTCCATATTGCTCCCCATCCGGGGAATGGTTATAACCTTCGATAATATCATCAAACTCGGTGTATGTCTGACGTGGCTGCTGCATCAACGCACGGGACTCATTATATGCATCGAGTGCCAAGCCATCTGCAAACGAGGTCGTAGCCAAACGCATGATGGTATCCATTACGAATACAGGTTTGCGTGGGTATTTCTGCTTGATCACGCGAATCACATTCAGCAAACGCGTGGTCTCATCATCGTATTCTGGATAGGAACCTCCTCCATCTTCGCGGAGCTGACGACTGCCAATCAGACCGCCATAGGCGAGCATATCGGATGAGATAATGAATCCGTCGACTTTGGCAGCATGTTTCAGAATAAAGTCATGAACTTTAGACGGTTTGCCATAGACCGGCGTGGAGGTACCGAGCAGCGTTGTGCCATCTACGGTTTTCTCCGAGTCCAGACGATTCTTAATATCACTCAGGTTCGGTGTAACGATATGGATACCGGCTGCTTTCCCTTGCACAATCACATCATCCAGATTCGCTGGACGATCATCCAGTGGAACATACAATACTGTTTTCATATCACGTAGCCTCCTGTTATCTATATAAGTTGAACTACAGAAAATTTACACTTGCCACTTCGATGACAGAACAACCTTCCGATCGCTGTTATCCCCGGATTTTCTTGATCCACTTATATAAAGGTAGAAATCTGTGGATAAAGGCGTAGTGTATGCTTCCGAAGTAGCTTTCTTGTAGAAAGCTTTTAGCTCCGCTTCTTCAGGTTATTTCTGTCCTCTTCGTTCTCGTGTAAATCGTTAGTTCAACTTATATATCTAGTCTTTAATACCCGATCAGGGCAAGGATGCAATCACCGCATTAAAAAACCGGCCCCATGGCCGGTCAATACTTTAGCGTATGAGCTGTCAGTGTGTCCTCCTTGCTGCTGATCCGATAATACCATTTTACCGCCTTTACCCACTCGCGCTGACGGTAAACGGGATGAATTTTGCATGAATGTGGTCGTCTCTATAGCGGTTAAATGTCTTTTTCTCGCGAGAAACTCCTATCGATAATCCAACCAAACCCATCCTGATGATGTTTATATGACGTAAGTAGCTTTTCAAATCCTATGTACAATAAAGGATGGATATGACCATGAAAAAAAGGCATTTCTTCTATCTTTGGATTGCTGTCACCAGTTATATGGCGGGCCCCGCTATGTATGCGTTGGCGATGTACATCTTATATCAGGAAACAGATGTTGTAACATCATCTCTCATTGGATGGACTGCGGCAACATTCTTATCCGTTGGTATCCTGTTTATCCTGATCACAGTCATCATGCTACGAGTGTTCAACATCTATTATTTCTGGCTGCAAACCCTGCTCTTCGAGTTGTTTTTCCTTGTCCTCGTCTATATGACCACTGTTCTTCTTGGGGCTGGCAACAGGGGACTGCCCAAGCTGTCCTTTCTATTTACGCCCGAAGGCATCTCCTTATGGATGTTCTGGGGGAGTATTGCACTTATGAGTTCCTGGGGAATATGGGCAGCGCGTCAACCCGTACGAAAATCACCATACATGCTGGTGTCCAGAGTCATGCTGATCCTTTTTATCCTTGAAATTTGGCCCCGTTAAAAAGATGCAGGCTGCCCACAATTCGGTAGACCAGAATAATGCCTAAAAGGGGTGTCCGTCATGACGGACACCCCTTCTGAAATGTATGTTCCATCTCACGCGATGATATAACGAAAGTTCTCCCATGTTTCCGGTACGGACTCCCCCTTCTTCGCATGATGATAGAAGCTGAACGGGAATTTGAATACATGACCTCCGTACCAGTCACGGGAACGTCTGTCGGTGAGCCAGTATTCCAGTTCATGAGGGAGTGCCACCGATCGTTCAGCCCGTTCTAGTGGCAGCAGGTCTACGGGTGACTGCAATGTCGGCATCTCCTGTTCAATATCCACATCTCGGCTTAAGCGTAGTGCCTTTACCATGGTAAGGAAAGGCGGGATGCCTTTGTGGAATAATGCCGGATAACCCAATTCATATAATATGTTAAGCGCATGTCCATAGGTCAGCATATGGCCAATCAGGTCATGATGCGCTTCCGCGTGATATATGGTCTGGAACGCACCAAGCTCATCCAGAATCAGACGTGACAACTGAACTGGATCTTCAATCTCAGGGAAACCATCGCTTTTTTCCGGCTTCAGACTGCGAATTTCTTTCATCGTTGTGTTCATCCAGGATCTTCCTGGGATGGTTCGATCGAATGAATCGATCAGTTCAACCAGCCGACCAATATCCTCCGCAGTACCCCATCCATCCAGTTCACGAATGGCTTTCAGGCTGATTGCCCCGTAGATGGCCTGGTGTCCAACCCAGTGCAGCTCTCCAATCGTTCGATCCAATGCGTCCGAAATACGCGCTTCGGCATCTTCTCTGGCCATCATTTCACCAATCGGAGAGGTCTGACCAGGGCTGATTCCATGCTGGCGAAGCATGGCTTTTGCTTCGGCCGTAACACTGCCGGCGGCAAGGGCAGTGAGACGATTTTCCCGTACCCAAAAATATGCCGCAATCGCACCTGCTCCATAATGGGCGTGCCACAGATCTCCTGTACGTTCCCGACTGGAAACGATAATCGATAGTCCCTCTTCCAACAAACGTCGATCCAAGCTTGCCACCACCCTTCATCATATGTAAGCCTATCACACGAACTACTCTGAATTGAACAAATAAAGCGTTTACTTCTATAACATGATGGAAATGTTCCACATATGCCCGTTTTGCCCCGGAATGCAAAGTTTAGCCAATTCGAAGCTTGCCCACGCCACGGATGGATACTTCCAGCGGATAGATTTCTGCTTTTTGCTTGGAGAAAAACCACGTCCGATCCTTCTTCACCACAATAAACAGACCGTGCACATCTCCCACAGGAGCAAAGGTATCACTAACCTCACCCCAGCGCGTGAGTCCAATCTGCTGAAGCTCATTCACCGTAGACAGAACATCATCCGTCACCAGTCCAATCTCACACACCTGTAATATGTCTTTAACAGAGAAGTTATGGTCACTCTCGTTCTGAATACGATGATGAGCAATCAGCTCGATAATATTGCCTGCTGGATCTTCGAAATAGAGAGAATGAGAGTTCCAGTTAGTAGAGTACGTCTCATCCCGATCTCCTTCTCTGCTTAAAACAACACGTGATGCAGCCCACTGCTTCGCTTCCTTGAACCGATTCGTCGGAATCGACCAGGCCACATGATAAAAGGGCTCACGATCTGTTTCACACTGTTTGAAAATCATCTTTGTTCTTCCAACCTGCAGGTTGAAGGCCTGATCCGTCGCATTGGACACCTCCATTCCCAACGTAACGCTATAAAATTGCTTGAGGTATTCCAGCCGTGTTGTATATAACTGTAATTCTTCGATCATCATACGTTCTTCTCCTGCATCTCCTCCCACTGACTCCATGGTACCATGCCAAGTTCAGGCTTCGCTTCATCCGGGAGCATGGCGATGAATTCAAGCGAATGACCATCCGGATCGGTAAAATACACAGATACCGCGGGCATCCAGCTGAAGACGTACAGTTCACCGATATCATCACCCAGGAAGTTCTGTGTCTTGATCCCTTTGTTCTCCAAGTGAGCCACCGCATGTTTCATATCCTCCAGAGATGCATGAAAAGCAAAGTGCTGACGCCTCACCTCGGAAGGTTCCTTTTGCCACAATCCCAGCATGGCATTGCCTTTTCCACCTATCCAATAGAAGGAGTTCCCACGTTCTTTCTGCCCATAGGCATGAGGTAAACCCAGGACTGTTTCATAGAAATGATGGGATCTCTCCAAATCCGTCACGTTCAAATGTGTTTCAAATATGCCTGTAATCATGAGATCAACCTCTTTTCCTTTGCCCATTTTCGTCGTCGCTTTCGTTCGTTCTTAGCTCATGGATGAGTTCCGCGCATTCGTTAACGTCTGAGCCAGATTCAAAAACGATCCAATGACCCGCTGAACTCGGTCCTCTATATCCTGACTCCCTTCGTACTCTTCATATCCGTCAAATGTCGCTTCGAATCGTCTGCGTTGTGCACCACCAATGGATATCCACTCTTGGGCATTGATACCATGCAGATTGCGAACAATCGCTTGCAGTTGTAAAAGCGAGCTTACTCCCACCGCTCCGCCAGAGGAGCTGATGGACAGGACGGGCTTGCCGCTGAAATGAGCTTGACTCAGGTGATCCAGTGCATTTTTGAGCACACCGCTAATACTGCCGTGATACTCTGGTGTAGACAAGATGATTGCATCTGCCGCGAGCATACGTGTATTCAGGTCTGCCAGATGTTCGTGATCCACCTGCTTTTCATCTGGTGCGTAGAATGGAAGTGGTGTCTGATACAGATCAAACAGACTGGCCTGATGTCCCTGACCCCGAATAATCTCCACCGCATACTCTCCCAAACGTGTACTGGTTGCATTGTTCCGATTGCTTCCTGCCAAAATAACGATATTCATCCATGTCACTCTCCTTGGTTTTTTTATTGTTTCAAACTCTAACGTTCCTTCAACCGATCCGTCTTTGGTTATCCTTATCTTACCTTTGTTCCGCAGCCAATTCGTCAGCAGATAGACTTAACTTGAAATACCAAAAAACTCAACCTTTAGGTTGAGTTTATACGACTTAAGTATGAAGTTATGTCGGAATTGGTCAGACGACCCAGCCATTTCTTACGGCATGAAGAGCCGCTTGCGTCCGATCCGCCAGCCCCAGTTTGTCCAGCAGATGACTGACATGGGTTTTGACCGTTTTTTCGGTGATGACCAATTGGACCGCAATTTCCTTGTTGCTCAGCCCTTGAGCAATCAGCCCCAAAACCTCTTGTTCACGGCGAGTGAGCATATCCGGACCACCAAGGGACGCTTCAGTGGATTTCCCCGTCGTCTGCTTCAGCTCTTGAAGTTGACTATCTGCTGACGGATCTGTCGGTATATGCTGTGATTGCTGTTCATTTATAGACCAATCGGATGAAGCCATCACATGCATCAATTGACCTGCTGCGGCGGGATGCAATTCTACCTGACCGGCATGCACATTGCGAATGGCCACAGCCAGATCCTCCGGTTCAATATCCTTGAGCAGATATCCTTTCACCCCTGCACGCACAGCAGGAACGACATGATCCTGATCGGAAAACGATGTGAGCACAATAATTCGCGTTTCTGGCATTAATGCACGCAACCGTCTTGCTGTTTCAATTCCATCCATGACCGGCATATGCAGATCCATTAATACCACGTCAGGTTTTAACGCTTCCGCCTGCGCCAGAGCTTCCTGCCCGTTCGATGCTTCACCAATAACCTCCATGTCTTGCTGCGTGGTCAAGAAAACGTGCAACCCTCGTCTCACCATCGCATGATCATCTGCGAGCAATATCGTAATCGGCATCTCTCTTCCCCCTGACATTATACAGATTCGAACGGAAGTGGAATGACTGCCGTTACTGTCGTTCCCTTGCGGGAAGAACTGACCATTTCTAACCTGCCCCCGAGTGATTCAGCCCGTTCCTCCATAATGGACAGGCCCAGCGAGCTTCCAGACGATGCTTTTGGCCTTTTTGCACCGCCTGTTCCCTGATCTGTGATAGTGAGCACCGCTTCATGATTACTTAACTTGAGTGCGACTTCAGCAGAAGGGACACCCGCATGTTTGCGTACATTATTCAGTGCTTCCTGCCCGATTCGCCACAATGCTTCTTCTATATTACGGGGTAAAGACCGCATTCCCGTCCGATCCACCACCACTTGAAGACCCTGGCTGGTACCATATTCCTGCAACGCACGGAGCAGTCCTGCCTCCAGTCCCGCGGGCCGAAGCTGCATAATCAATGCGCGCATTTCCTTGAGGGCCTCCTGGGACAAAGCACGAATATCCTTCATCACTTCCGCTGCCGGGTGCAACTGCTCAGAGCCAGATAACATACTTTCCGCACCTTTAGCGGTTAACGAGAGTGAAAAAAGAATCTGATTGACCGAATCATGCAGATCGCGAGCCAGTCGGTTACGTTCTTCCAGTCGTGCCAGTTCATTGCGATTCTCCGCCAGCTTCAGACTCTCCCACGAGGCCGTAATATGCTCGGCCAAAGCCTCCAGCACTTCACGGTCTGCCTGAATAGGACCTGATGTTCCTTCTCCAATCACCAGAATTCCCGCTTCCCCTGGCGTATGATACGGAAGGGGAGCAACAATTCCCGAAGTGAGGAAATCTATTGGTTTCTCCGGCTCGCACACCGTAAAAATCTCATTCATTTCTATCGCAGACAAGGAGACAGCCCGGTGACTATTAATCACACGGTTCATGTGGTCTCCTGCTTCCGAAGATAGAGTCGCACTTGGTAACGTTTGAACGATGCCACCCGCATAAGCTGCCTGTACCGTATATACGCCATTTTTCTGCTGAATAATTGCTGCCAAAGGCCAGTCATAATATTGTCCAAGCAGCTGCACAACTTTTAAAGAAAAAGCCTCTGAATTACTGCATTCGTTGACCGCCAGACCCAAGGCGGCGCTGAACTCTCCCAGCTTGGCATATAGGTCAGCCCGTCGCTGCTCCGCGCGATATAATCGCATCCGCTCCATCGCACTCCCAATCTGATAGGCAACACCCTGTAACAATGCCAGTTCGCTGTCGCTGAAATGTTCCTTAGCTGGTGCGGCAACGTTGAGCAGGCCAAGCATCTTCTCACCTGATCGCAGTGGAACGGTCGCATGATGGGTTACATCCTGAGTATCTCCCCATTGGAATTCCACCGCATCCTCCAGCCGTTTACAGTTAATGATGTTGACCGCATGATTCAGTCGACCGTCCTTGAAACGGTTCACACACCAGCAAGTGCCCGTTCGCATCGGCTCTTTATCGTTCCGCAGTAATGCAGGGGGCAGGTTATAATCCGAAACACAGGTATAATCTCCACGTTCATTAATGAGAAACACCCAGCCAGCAGTTAACCCGGTTAATTCCAGCAATTTGCCGACTGCGGTATCCAGCATTAAGTTCAGATCATTGGACGTATTGAGCGTTTCCGCGATTGTCTTCAGCGTGACCATTTCCTGCATTCCGAGTTCTTCCGACATGACAGACTTCTCTCCTTAGACTGTGCCAACAGTGGTTTGTTCAACTATTGTAACCAATCCACCTTGGATATTAAAGGATCAACTTCTTACCTGTTTCGCTTAGCCCAGCTTCTGCCGCTCTTTCCGGGACACTGACAAAGGCTCCATATTAATCAGACCTCGATCTGACAGAGCCAGCGCCATTTTGTAGAAAGCACGCGTTCGAATCTTCGTATACGTATCCTTGCTGACAGGCGGATCAAACACATGGTTATACACTTTATAGTCAAACACATCATCATCTTTCAGATATCGTTCACATACGAGTACACGTTCCTTCTCACTCAACCGGGACACAATAAAATCAATCGTATCGCAGTATGCCTGACGCGCGCGCTGCACGTCCACATTATAGATCGCCGTTCTCGCCGTGGAATCCCCCGTCACATTGGTTGCACCGTGGAAACGCTCGGCATAACTTGCCGTCACCATAACCTCTCGTTCTTCAAATGCAATGGTTTTATAGATTCGGTATTTTTCCAGCGCAGCTTCAACAGCTGTTTGCGTTTTGCGTCGGTCCAATTCGGGCAGCATCAATTCCATATTTATCTTCCTCCTTTAGTGTTCTTTGTAAAATGAATATCAACTGGTTCCGTATGCTCACTTGGATGACAGAACAATCTAGTTAAACATACAACCATCTCATCTCCCGCACTTCTTCTCATTAATCAATTCAAGTCACTCTATCGTTCACGTCATTTTGTTTTGCCATCGTTCTTTGGACGATAGCAAAAGGCTCTTATTCATAGAGTTGTCCAGTTTTCCAAAAAAGTAACGACATTTCTTCAATTTTCCCTGTTGCCTTTTGGAATCAATCCAAACCGCTATAATCCGGGGAATTCCATTGTTCAGAAGGTAATTTCTAAAACACCAACCTGTATCAAGTTTACATTTTGTTCGTATACTGTTCGTATTTCTATTTGAGGATACCACTTTCTGGAGATCGGAGTAAACCTTCATTTTGGTTCGTTTTGACGATAAAATAAAACCTTCGCTCTCATTTCCTATGCCTTTTGGCATAATTGTTTCATATCTCTTTACCTAATGGTATATATACGTTATAGTACTGTTTAATTAATGAACTTCCGTATAAGTCATTTGATTTTTAATATTAAGAAGATACCTTTGAAATATGTGTTAATGTACTTACCAAGAGCGAACGTAGTGGAGGAGACGGAATCGATTCTGAAGAAGCAAAGCGTTCGCCTTTATCAACGGATTTCACCCTTTAGAAAAGGGAAACAGGAAATCCGGGGATAACAGCGATCAAAAGAACGATCCGAATCCGGAACGGCGCACCCGCAGAGGTTTAGGAGTTGTCGCATTCAACTTTCTTCTTAATATTAATTTCAAGCACTTGTACGAATCGAAGGAGTTGGCATGAATTGTGGAGCACGCTTTTGGTCCTTATATGAAACAACTGCGCGAGCAACAGGGATATAGCATCAATCAGCTCGCCGAAGCAGCCGGAATAAGCAACTCACAGATTTCACGCATTGAGAACGGGGTCCGGGGTGTGCCCAAACCTGCAACCATTCGCAAAATTTCAGATGCACTCTCGGTTCCCTATACAGAGATGATGAAGCATGCCGGTTATATTGAACCAGGGAGTTCCACTGAACTTCAGGACGTGCCGGAATGGGCTACATACAAAGACCGTCGTGATTTCAAAAAGATGCTGGAAGACGATGATGATCTGATGTTTGACGGCATTCCACTCGATGAAGATGACAAGAAACGAATTAAGGATGTGCTGACAGGTCTGTTCTGGGAAGCCAAACAGATGAACAAACGCAAAAAGACAGACGAATCGGACAAGCGCCCATGAGGCACGACGAACTGAATTTAATGAGGCAGCAGGTGAGATCATATGGATGACATCGTAACAAAGCTGATTCGAAAACACCGGACCAACTGCCCTTTCAGCATTGCCCGCGCAGTTGGAATACAGATTCGTTTCACCAATTTGGGGAAGTCCACCAAAGGACTGTACTTTCGGAAGCTCCGGCGCAGGTTTATCGTCATACACAATGATTTGCCGCCGGAATGGCAGCGGTTCGTATGTGCCCACGAGCTTGGCCATGATCGGCTTCACAAAGGGATCAATCGATTCTTTTTGGAGGAGCATTCCTATTTTGCTCCAGGCAAGCTGGAACGACAGGCCAACCGGTTTGCCATTCAACTGTTAACTTCCGGAGTAATGCCTGAGCCGGATGAATCTCTGGAGAAATTCTGTTTGCGTACCGGACTGCCGCGTGAAGCGCAGCATTTTTTTTACATGATTTAAGAACATATGTTCTATTCAATGCTTATTCCCTTTCTATTTTCCATTAGAAGATTTACATGTCACTTTCAGGTTACCTATTTTTACGTAAATCGCGAGATTTCCACATAATAGTCTGCTAAAATACAACATGAGCTGTGTAAACGCTCAATTAGATTATTATTTTGGGAGGTTTCGGATTTATATGAAAATCTGGAAGAATTACGTTTCACTTCTGCTAACGGTCTGTTTGCTGTTTGGCAGTGTAGGTATTGCCGCAGCTGCAACGGATACCACGCCGGGCACAGGCAAACACATTACGATTCTACATACGAATGATACACATGCTCGCGCAGTTGAATCTTCACCTGCTATGGGTTTTGCCAAAGTAGCTGGAATCGCTGACAAATATCGTAGCGACAACCCGAACACGCTCCTGCTTGATGCGGGAGATGCTGTACATGGTACAACTTTTGCCACTCTCGTGAATGGTGAAAGCATCGTGAAACTCATGAATGAAATGGGCTACCAAGCCATCGTACCGGGTAACCACGAATTCAACTATGGTTCGGATCGATTGATCGAACTGGCAGACATGATGAACTTCCCAATGATTAGTGCCAACGTGAAGAAAAAAGACGGAACTCGTCTCTTCGATCCTTACCTGATTGAAGAAATTGATGGTGTAAAGGTTGGAATCATTGCCCTGTCCACACCGGAAACGATGTACAAAACAAATCCGAAAAATGTCGAAGGTATTGATATTACAGATCCATCTGCAGAAGCTAAAGTTCTGGTGAACGAGATCCGCAGCAAAGTAGATGTTGTTGTGGTATTGGGACACCTTGGACAAGACGCGTCCAGCACGGATACTAGTTTAAAAGTAGTTAAAGAAGTTCCCGGCATTGATGTATTCATCGATGGACATAGCCACACTATCCTTCACGATGGTCTTGTATCCGATCATGGAACATTGATCGCAAGTGCAGGAGAATATACGAACTACGTAGGTGTCATCGATCTGTGGGTAGACGGTGGTAAAGTAACGAAGAAACAAGCCACATTGATTGATGAAACGGAAGCAAAAGACATCAAACCGAATGAGAAAGTTGCGGCACTGGTGAACTCCATTCAAAAAGAACAAGAGCCTATTTTAAAAGAAGAAGTAGCCAATACAGCCATTCTGCTGGATGGTAAACGTGAACAGGTACGTGCAGGTGAAACCAACCTGGGTGACCTGCTTGCAGATGCAATTCGTGATGTCAGCAACGCCGATATCGCATTGACTAACGGTGGTGGTATCCGTGCTTCCATTGAAAAAGGAATTGTAACCAAGGGTGCTGTTATCACTGTTCTTCCTTTTGGTAATCAAGTCGTAACCCTTGAAGTGAAAGGGGCCGATATTCTGGCAGCCCTTGAAGTCGGTGTAGCTTCCTACCCTGAACCAAGCGGTGGATTCCCGCAAGTATCTGGAATCAAGTTCAAAATCGACACTTCCGCTGCAGAAGGTAGCCGTGTACATTCCGTAACCGTTGGCGATAAAGCCCTTGATCCGGAAGCAACATACACGCTGGCAACCAATGATTTCACTGCTGTTGGCGGTGACGAGTACACCATGTTCACCAAATATGCTACAACAGGTATGTACGGCGCGTTGGATGAAGCGTTGATTAACTACATGCAGAAGCTTGGCGCTGTAGACATCAAAACAGATGGTCGGATCAGTGAAGCGAAAAAACCTGCAGTAGAGCCGGAAACTCCGGCAACAGAAACTCCAGCTCCAACCAAGCCAAAACCAGAAACACCAAAACCGGAAAAACCGTCTAAACCGACGCCAAGCAAACCAGCTCTAGCCAAACTGCACGTTGTTAAATCCGGAGATTCCCTGTATTCCATCTCCAAACAATATGGTACAACTTGGCAGGCGCTGCAAAAGCTGAACAATATCAAAAATCCACACTGGATCTATCCGGGTCAACAATTGAAATTGCCTGCAGCTTCTTAAGATCAATACAGAGCAGCAGCATGACGGATATATCTTGTCATAACAAAAAGGGTGTCCCCCAGCCAGATTACTGGTTAAGGGGACACCCTTTTGTATCTCAGTTCTTAAACATCAATCCACATCAGGTACTTGAACATTTCCTGCGGACATATCCTGCTGATCTCGACAATCATCTGAGGCAAAAATAAATCCCGGCGTGGCCTTTACGGACCAACTTTATTACGCACCTTCGACACCGAACTATATAAAAAATCTCCGGAATTACCGTGTTCATGCGGTTATTGTACATTTAAGTTCGACATCTCTGTCTACTCAAAATTGCATACTTGCACATAAATCTGCCTGTGTATAATCATCCTCAGACCCTTAATTGTAAAATCATCTATATACTAAATACACATGTCCAAATATAGTTATTTCGTATGATACAATACTTAAAATCCCGCCTATTGGCATGCCAATAGCCCTCTTTTTCATGCTCACATTGAAACTTCAGCAATCAAAATCATCTACCGCATCATATTCGGTACTATTATATGAACTCATATATTCAGCCAATCCCCTGAATCTAGGAAGTGAGCTGTTCCTTTACATAAAGCACAGCCTCCTGTGCCGTCAACCCGATTCTTTTCGGTTCACCAGATGCTGCAAGTGCGTGTGATCCCAGTTCAACCTGCCCTTCTGCTGCTCCTCTGCCAATGACGATCTGCACAGGCAATCCGATCAGCTCTGCATCCTTGAATTTCACACCTGGACGTTCATCCCGGTCATCAACCAATACCGTGTAACCACCATCGACTAATTGTTGTTCCAGTTCAAGGGTGAGCTGACGCTGTTGCTCATCCTTCCAACTTACTGTAATCAGATGCACATCATATGGCGCCACAGCTGCCGGCCAACGAATGCCTTCATCTCCCGCATATTGTTCAGCTATAGCGGCCATCAGACGGGATACGCCAATGCCGTAACATCCCATGACTGGCGCGCACTGGCGACCATTGCGATCCAGGAAGGAAGCACCCATTGCATCACTGTATTTCGTTCCCAATTTGAATATGTGTCCAACCTCGATGCCTTTGGTAAACACAAGCGGCGATCCACACGTTAGGCAAGCATCCCCTTCAGAAGCAAAGCGAATTCGTTCTACTCGGTCCAATGCAAAATCAATGCCTGGGCGTACGCCGGAAACATGCACATCCACTTCATTGGCTCCTGTAATTGCACTCTTCATCACTGCCACATCAGCGTCCACCACCATCGGCAGATTCAGTCCAATCGGACCTAAAAAACCTACCGTCAGGCTCGGATATGCCGCAATGGCCGCATCGTCTGCAAGAATCAGTTCCTCTACACCCAACACCTGCTTCAGTGCGATGTCATTGAGTTCATGGTCTCCACGCACCAGCGCAGCGACGAGCTGACCATCTGCCACATATAGCAGCGTCTTGATCATATGTTCAGCACCTTCGCCGACAAAGGCGCTTAACTCTGCAATCGTACGAACGCCAGGTGTCGAGATACGTACCACGGTTTCCGCTCCTGATTTCTCATCCGTTTGAAGCGCGGAATCTGCACTCGCAGATACTTCTGGAATTTCTGAGCTTGCTTCTTTTTCCCCAATATCTCCGAAAGTCTGATAATCAGCTTTCTCCAAATTGGCAGCATATCCACAATGTTTGCACGTTACAATCGTATCTTCACCTACATCAGCAAGAGCCATGAATTCGTGCGTTTCCCCTTGACCACCAATCGTTCCCGCGTCCGCCTCAACACGGATATAGTCAAGACCACAACGCTCCAGAATGCGACTATAGGCTGTATTCATCGCCTGATAGGTACGATCAAGCTCTTCCCAATCCGAAGCAAAAGAGTACGCATCCTTCATGATGAATTCACGCCCGCGAAGCAATCCAAATCGAGGACGGCGTTCATCCCTGAACTTGGTTCCAATCTGGTACAGGGTGAATGGCAGCTTGCGATACGAGTTCACCTCGTCCCGAGCTAATGCGGTTACAACTTCCTCATGTGTTGGTCCAAGGGCAAATTCCCGTGCATGACGATCCTTCAGACGCATCAATTCAGGACCATACTGTGTGTACCTTCCGGATTCTTCCCACAGCTCGGCAGGCTGCATAATCGGTAGCAATACTTCCTGACACCCCGCACGATCCATCTCTTCTCGAACGATTCGTTCAACGTTCAACAATATACGCCGTCCGAGGGGTAGATAACTGTAAATTCCCGCGGCCAGTTGGCGAATCATACCGGAACGCAGTAACCAGCGATGTCCCGCAGCATCTGCTTCCGCTGGCGCTTCACGTAAGGTTGGAACAAGCATTTCACTTTGACGCATTTGAACACACTCCTAATCTTTCTCATGGTTATTGGTTATCTAGAGTTATAGACAGCAAAAAGACACATCCGTCAAGGGACGAATGTGTCGTGGTACCACCCTTGTTTAACTGCACTTTAAACCGTTCGCTCGCAATCTATGCGATCTGTGATACGCAGTCCTACGGGGCATAACGGGCCCTTCCGGCGGAGGTTACAACCCTGGATGGGCATTCTCTTCCGCAGCTCGCGAGGTAGGAATTACATAGCAACCACAGGAACCTTGCACCACACTGTTCCCTCTCTGTTGAAGCTGACCAACGCAATCATGTCCTCGTTATAACGCTGTTATCATTTTTGATCACATTAGTTCATATACAAGAAATTGTCAACCAGTTAGTCGAATACAACCCCAGAATAATATTCCACTACATCACGAATGAGCATAAACGCATCCCCATTTGTAAGACTGTTCTTGTCAGCAATGCCAGCAAGCGTGTTCTCACTTATAAAGTTTTGCGTTTGCAATTGAGCAAGTGCCTGTTCAAGTGATGTTTCAGTTTCTGAAGATCCCATTGCCAGACATAACATATACGCAGCCTGATCCAACGTTAAAGGCAGGGTTGAGGCATTCTCCATACTTGCTAGAGCTTGGTCGGCACTGCCTGTGTAGGCTTCTGGAAACATCGCTTGCATTCTTTTCAATTTACTTAAAAATCGTTCTGGATTCATTCCTTTATCCAGTTCCCAACCATCGTTATTATAATTGCCTGAAGTCATATACATACTCGCTGCAGCCAGCAATCCCTTGTAATCCTTATGGTCCATATAATCAGGTTGCTCGAAACGATGTACTTTCAGATCCATACCCTGGTTCTCCAGCATTTTGCGTAATTCAGATGCTCGCTCTTCAGAAGCTGAGAGTTCTCGGAAGGACTCCTTATGGACGTATGCCAGTTTGACCGCTGCTCCTGCTGCTTCTCCCTCTGCCATTCCCAGTGGGACAACTCTTGCACTACCATGTGGGATTGTATCATAACTTGCTGCACGTCCGACGACGAGCAAACCATCAACCTTTAGCGGTACAAGCGAGCGAAAGGGTACACCATATTGAATCGGACTCAACATAATCGTTCCGGGATTTCCAACACTCGTGCTCTGAATATCAATATCGTATGAACCGTATCCAATGGCATCCCAATGATCCCGATTTTCCATGACATCAGCTAATGTTAATCGGTACTCGCCATAGATGTGACGTGACTCCCTCACGTAGAGCTCATCCGCTGTTCCAGCATATTGTAGCCCTGCAAATTCCTCATAATTTTTCTTCAGAAAATCAACAATTAGCGGGGCTTCTTTACGCCCGATTTCCAGACCTTCTTTCACGGATATCGGATCTAACGGATCTACCCCAAAGATCTGCATCGTATTAATCAAGATGGTATCATCATTCTGTCTTCCGATATTCAGACTGCGGATCTTAATACGTTGTGGATTGGAGGATTCATACTGCCTCGCATCACCGTATCCCCAAGCACTCATCTTATCAACCCCGGTACCCTCTCTTTCCCTGAATTTTTGCCATACCTCATCTGTAACACCACTTAGCTTGAATACAAGCGTAGAGACCATTTTGGATTTACCATCTCCAATATCTTGCCTGCCTATGGAATATGGAACTCCTGCAGCAGCTGCAATATCCGCATCTTGCGTAGCATCAATGATGGAGCGGGTTGAAATCTGAACAGTTGTTCCGTCTTTTTTAGTTATGCTCAACCCCGTTATTGTCGTCTGATCCCCCGTAGATTGTTCAGTAAGAGGAACTAATTCCTTAGCATTCATCAACAGGTCAATATTAGGTTCGGAACGAACCATTCGATAGAAAATGTTAGCCGCTGTATTGGTATCAAATGAACTACCCTCTATCTGGTCAAACCATTCTTGGAAAATGCCTTTATTCAAAAAGTCAGGCTGCCGCAAACTACTCAATAACTGGGGTTGTTCAGGGGAATAATTTAAATCCAGCGTATTAAGGCCTCCCTCGGTCATCAATCCTCCCAACATGCTGCGATCTCTTGCTTCCACCAGCAACACATGCATCCCATTACGAGCAGCAGATAAGGCAGCCGTAATGCCTTCCGGATCCGTTCCAGCTACAATAACGTTATAGGAATCTTTCAGGTTTATTGTAGATTGCACGTCCTCCAAAGGCTGCCATACATAATTATTATTAAATTTATAATTTTTGTTCCAAATATAGAATGCACCATATGCAACACACACTAAAACAATAAACACACTAGCTGTAATTACTGTTATTTTTAATTTTCTACTAATCAAAGAAACAAACCTCCATATGTACTTTAAATTCAATAATACTTACTCGTGAAGCAGTTTTCCTATGCTCTAATATCAACCGACTATCTTTCTCTCCTTTCCTACATGAGTAGGCTATACAACAAAAAACTTCCTAACAGTTCAAACTGTGTTAGGAAGTGTTGATAATAAAACGCAAAATTCTACTTTCATGTTGCCATAAATACAGACAAAAACATAGGAAAGTTCCTAACTTCCCTCATTATAACGACCACTTTTTGTGAAGTAAAGACTTACCAAAACCGGAAATGCATTAGGGAGATAATTAAACACTTAGACTGTTCATTCATCCCGATTACAATGAATTCCGTAACGATGGCTGACATGACAGCGCGTTCCCTGTAATATAGAGAAATAGAAATATACCCTTGGTATTAATCGATAAAGGAGCTTGTCCTATGCCATATATCATATATGATCTTGAATTCACAGTAAGTCGCAATACTCGCTATTCATCTGAAATTATTGATATCGGTGCCGTCAAAGTTACGGAAAGTGCTGATGGATTGGCCGTTACGGATACATTCCATACGTATGTTCGTCCTTCCAACAAATCCGTGCTGTCTACCGACACGATTCAGTTTACAGGTATCACGCAGAAAGATATTGATGCAGCACCTCTTTTTCCTGAAGCACTGAATCAATTCATCGCCTGGATGGGAAGCGAATCCTATTACATGTGTTCCTGGGGACCCGACGACCGCAGCAAACTGATCTCTCATTGTCGTACCCACCAGCTCGACGTGGCCTGGATCACCAATCATAACGATCTCCAGCAGCAATGGTCCCGCACAGTTCACAAAGAAGGCAAGTTCCGTCAACTCGGACTCGCGCAGGCTCTTGAAATCTGCGGAATCGAATTCGATGGTACCCAGCACCGTGCTTTGGATGATGCCATCAACACAGCCAAGGTGTTCATGCATCAATTTGACCGATTCACGCTGGAAAACAACTGTGCAGCGGATGATGAGGGCATTGCATCCAAGCTCGTCTATTCCAGCTCCACAGAAGGCGAAGAGAAAGAATCACCTTTTGGCAATCTGGCTAGCCTTTTCAAAACCAAAGAATAGGCGTCCACGACACAGTCTTTATTCGTGTCTTAGCTTTAAAGATAGACTCCATTCTTATCTCAACTTCTATCGTACATTTGTTGCCAACAGTTCAGGCGTTCTTTCATCATGATGCGGCAAATCTCAGGTTCGAGGATTTCCGCATCAGGTCCATATTTAGACACCCATACGAGAATCTCCTCAACATCACTTAATATGGCTTCAAATAACAGGCTGCCTTCCGGTTCTATAGTAAAGATGGGGCGTATAAAGAATTGCTCCTGCGTCACACGCTCCACAGCATGGGGTGCAAATCGAATTTTGAACGCAGTCCACTCCGTACTTCCCTCGTATGCCCAAGGAATGCGGAAGTGCGATTGTATCAGATAATCCTCTTTGCGAAACGTGCGTAGCAATATCCGTATCCTCTGCAGCCGACTCACCTGAAATATTCGCATTTTCTCCGACAGGTGACAATACGCTAACAGCTCAAATCTGTAATCACGAGGGATAAGACAGTAAGGATCTAAGCGTACGATCCCTTTTTTACCTTGAGACAGATATTCCCCTTCAATAGTGTTCTGTGAAATGCCGGCCTGAAGCAAGGTAATTAGGGATTGATTCTGGGGATCGTTTCTCTCATTTTGCCATGCAGGCAATCCCAGTTTAAACAAGCTACTAATTTGCTCCGACCATTCCACTCGTTCTGTTTTGTTTTTCTGACTCGCAGCAACCACTTTCTCATAAGCGCTCTCAAAAGCAGGTTTCAGCAAAGGACGAATATTCTCCATAACTTCAGCAAGATGCATGAAAGCTTGGGCTTCTTCATCAGACCAATTTAGCGGATACATGGCAAAATGGCTGATAAACATGTACCCTTGCCCGTGTCCCATATTGGCGATCGGGATATGCATTGCACTGAGGGCCTCCATGTCGCGGTATATCGTCCTTTCCGTTGTCTCGCACCGCTCGGCAAGCTCACGTGCCAGAATACCCGGCTTGGCCTGTACCAGCGTTATAATGCGCATTAATCGGATTAGTCGGTCTGTCATTTTGCCGGACCCTCCACGATGTCGTTTCAATAAATTTGATACAACTCCATCCATTGTTTAGTATGATATTGATACATAGATTCGACCTTTTCCTAAACTTCACCTTCAAATATGTAGACTCTCTCTAAACCGTTACCATCTGAAATCAACCCTATTCCCCTAATATCTTTTTTTCACGGTCATGATATCCGGTTGTAAACGTGATCCCATAGTGATAACGCAGCTTTTCAACGATCTCGGCTTCCGCGTAATAGTCCAGATCCTGCTTCCGCGCAGCTTCAATTAACAGCGCATCTGCATGACGACGCAACATATTACTTCCCTCTTGAACCCGGCCTCTTTCATAGGCGCGCAGGGCTTGTTTGATCAGTGGCACGGTTTCACTTAATTTGATCGTCTTCTCCACCTTGGGATCTTCCGGCTGCCGCAACATGCCCAGATGACTGGTGTACTGAATATACAGCTGTTCTCTTCGTAACAATACGCGTTGACTTTGCTTCAACTTCCTTGTGCTCCAATAGGCTGAACATACGGCAGCTTTTCCGGATACACGGGGTCCCATGACAAACTCAAGCAAAATTTGTTTGCTTTCCCCCTTGTACATATCGCCAAGCCTCAGTACCCAGCCAATATCCGTTTCTTTGGAACGACATCCATAGATGCCTTTTAGCTGTACTCCAAATTCCGGTTTGAGCAAAAGTTCCAAATCTCTTGATACAATTTTGGGTGCTATTTTCCTAAGTCTTTTGGCAGGGGCACCGTTACGCCACTCAACCATCATATATACGGGGTCGGCTCCCCCTGTCGGTATGGCCTCTTTATTCCACGAATAAGATACTTCAAAGACTGAGTTCACTGGTTGTCTCTCCCCCGATTTATGTGTATTATCTTCTAAGTTATCAGGGTGAATGGACACTATATTGTCACGGAACACATGTTCGTATTAAATTTTTCCAATATATTAGTTTTACATCCCTAAATCCGTCTCAATACGACAATAAACGACGAAAAAGCCTGGCACTATGCCAAGCTTTTCAATCACTTCTCTATGACAAGTCCCAAATTAAACGGTAGGATGATCGATTCCCATTTTGTGTAAATATTGTACATCATCTGCTTCGGTAACCGGAGCATAGGTGACACTGTCAATGACCAGCTTACGGCCCACTGGCTCTCCGTTAACAGTGATCATGATTGTTTTGGTTGCTGTGTCCTGATCTGCTGTATACATATGTTTCTACTCCTTCATGTTCACGATCTTATATTCAATCGGATATATTGGAATCGTTCATTAAATTGCGTATTTGTGAATAGCATGCACCCGGAACTGAAGTAAAAGAATGTGCGAGAACGGTCCGGTGTGCTGCATATCTTTCTATTACCCCATAGATTTATAAGTTAAACAGCTCTGTTCATAAATAATTTTAAATATTTCGGGTAATAAAACGATATCATCTTGAACCCGTCGTCCCGGTTTTGACGTATAATGTAAGAGCCGTATTTCAACAATAGACGACGAATTCGGCGATCTATATTATCTACCGAAGAAAGAGGTGTTAACGATGCCAAAATCCATTCAGGGTTATTTCATTCGGGTGTTATTCACCACATGCATTCTATTTACCGTTTCAATAGCTTCCACAGTTAGTGCAGCCAGTGCCAACATTTTCACGGATATATACAGCGGATGGGAGCGAGTCTCCGAACTGCCCGGAGAAGTGAACGCTCTGCAGGAAAGTTATAAGCAAACGATGGAACAATTAAATCAAACGTCTGCCCAATTGGGACAAGCCCAGGCCAATGTCGAAGCATTCAAGACCCAGAACGAACAGCTGCTGGCTCAGAACCAGAAACTTACTGAAATGGTAAGCAAATTGCAGGATGACCAGAATGCCAAAGCGGCTGCCAGCAAACGAATTCAGACGATGATCATCACTGTCGTTTCTCTCATATTAGGTTACTTTATTCTGATTCGCGTGATGCGCTGGGGAATGCGTCGCCGTTCGGGCCGAGTATAAAAGAACAGGAGCAACTGCATGAACATACACCTGAACCATGCTGAAGCAGGCGGAACTGGACAAGTCGTCACATTCTCACTGATTAAAGATGACTGCCTTCATATTTTGCATCCGCAGCAAATTGTGGCCTTCCGCGGTCCAAGTAGTAGTCGTAATGATAAATTCATGAATATCACGGGTATATATCGCAAAAAAAAGCTGATTAAATCCGAAATTACCGGACCTTGCCAATTTGTGGCTGCCCTGCCTCCCGGATTCACCATGAAGGAAGTGGAGCTCACGGAGGACAGCGATCTGCTCTATGACTTCCGCCACTTGTTCTTCTACTCTGATGGTGTAACCATGCATACCAAAATTCAGAAAATTAAAAACATGCTGATCACCCGCGATGCAGTCAAAATGAAATTTTCCGGCAAAGGTAAAATCGGATTGCTCACACAAGGCCAGGTCTGTCAGCAGGAACTGCATCCGACAGCCCCGCTCTATGTGGATGCTGGCAGCATTATTGCCTATCCCGAAAATGCACATCTGGAACTCACCGTATATGGTAACAACCTTGCCAGTCAGCATATGAACTATCATTGGAAGATGACAGGACATGGCTCGGTACTCTTCCAAGCTGGGCGGGAGAATCATCGACTGGAACAGGATCTCAACGATGAGGGACTGTTCAAACGAATTCTGAAAGAAGTGATTCCTTTCGGTAATGTACTGATCAAATAAGCTGTTATAGGATGAAACCGCCCGATTAGCTGCCACTATGCTCCAGTGGGTGGTCACCACGCGTTTTCATGTTATAATGGATCAGACAATTGAAGAAGAAAATCCATGCCTAGGGCATGGGAGAGGTTCGCGAACTCCCTCTATAAGACATGACCATGCGATGGTCAGAGTCTTGCGTACACGTTGCAGTCACAATGCAATCATGTACGTAAAAAACTAAGGACACTTACTCTTGCCTGCTTTTTTGAAGCGGTTATCGAGAAGGTGTGTTTTTTGATGGATGCCAGTTCATGAACTTCTCTGTTCTTCCGACACGCTATGCCTATGTGCATGGTTTGATCTCAAGAAGATGGAGAGGTTTTTTTATGTTGAACGATGAAAAAGCAGTCGTTGTATTCAGCGGCGGTCAGGATAGTACCACGTGTCTGTTCTGGGCCAAACAACAGTTTGCCGAAGTCGAGGTCGTTACGTTCGATTATGGTCAGCGTCACAAGCTGGAGATTGAGTGCGCAACGGAGATTGCACGCGATCTGGGCGTACAGCAAACGGTACTGGATATGAGCCTGTTAAACCAGCTTGCACCCAATGCGCTCACTCGCACAGATGTGGAGATTGCCCATGAAGAAGGCGAACTGCCAAGTACATTTGTAGATGGACGGAATCTGTTGTTCCTCAGTTTTGCGGCCATTATGGCAAAGCAAAAAGGAGCACGTCACCTGATTACAGGTGTATGCGAGACGGATTTCAGCGGATACCCGGATTGCCGGGATTCATTTGTGAAATCAATGAATGTGACGCTTAACCTGTCGATGGACTATCCATTTGTCATTCACACCCCGCTCATGTGGCTGGACAAAGCCCAGACGTGGAAGATGGCCGATGATCTCGGTGCTTTCGATTATGTACGCGAGCGTACCCTGACCTGTTATAACGGCGTGATCGGCGATGGATGCGGAGAATGCCCTGCTTGCAAACTGCGCAAAGCCGGACTGGATCGTTATGTACAGCAACGTACTGCTGCTGGTTCTACGGGAGTGGATGTACGATGAGAGAGCCGGGAACATTCCGTATTGTAGAGCATCTGCAGCGAATTGACGAGGACATCCTGCCTACACAGCTGAGATATCACCGCAAGCGTGTGCTGGTCAGCAAAGAGTTTACTTTTGACGCGGCACATCACCTGCATTGTTATGAAGGCAAGTGTAAGAACCTGCACGGTCATACGTATAAAGTTATATTTGGCATCAGCGGTTATCCGGGTGAAACCGGGCTGACGGTTGATTTTGGACATATCAAAGATATATGGAAAACTCAGATTGAGGGATATCTGGATCATCAGTACCTCAACGAGACACTTCCTTTAATGAATACAACAGCCGAGAATATGGTCGTCTGGCTGTTCGAACAGATGGAACATGCACTACAGACGGAGCCCTATGCCGGACTGACTGACGGCGGGCGGACAGAGTTTGTCCGACTCTTCGAGACACCAACCAGTTACGCCGAAGTCAGACGGGAGTGGATGATCGATGAGTAGTGTTGTAGAACAGAGACAGTCTCGCGAACGCAACCAAGAGGCTCGTATCCCTGTGATGGAGATTTTTGGCCCGACGGTTCAAGGCGAAGGCATGGTGATCGGTCAAAAAACGATGTTTGTTCGCACCGCGGGCTGCGATTATCGCTGCTCCTGGTGCGACTCGGCCTTCACCTGGGACGGCAGTGGCAAGGACCAGATTCGGAGGATTACGCCGGAGGACGTATGGGAAGAATTGCGCCGCGTTGGCGGCACGCGTTTCTCCCATGTCACCATCTCCGGCGGTAATCCCGCCCTGCTCGCTTCGCTGGGCGGATTGGTTGCCCTGCTGCGGGGGAACGGCATCCGCACCGCGGTGGAGACACAGGGATCCCGCTGGCAGCCTTGGCTGGCGGACATTGACGAAGTCACCGTCTCGCCCAAGCCACCCAGCTCCGGCATGGACACCGATTGGGCCGTGCTGGATGATCTGATCGAACGGCTGGCCGCTGGCCCGGTAGACCGAAGTCACAGTCTGAAGATCGTAATCTTCGATGAGACAGACCTGGACTATGCCCGCCGTGTGCATGCACGGTATCCGGGCACGGATTTATTTTTACAAACCGGGAACCCGGATGTCACTTCCGCTGATACGCCAGATCTGGCGTCCTCACTGCTTGCTCGCTATGAGTGGCTGATCGACCAAGTCAGTGCATCTGACGATCTGAATGACGTTCGTGTGCTACCTCAGCTGCATACGCTGGTATGGGGGAATAAACGCGGCGTTTGATGAGCAGTCTTCGCCTGTATGGGTGAAGTGAACGATTATGGGCCCTATGGGTGGAATGGGCGGCATGATGTACCGAAGAGTATGGATGAGCGTGTAAAAAGGATAAAAAATATCAAGATAAATTGAAGCCAGTTATACAGGCATAATCGCCTATCATATAGACCGGATAGCTTTGCGCTTGAACGGGATAAGGAGCGTTTAATAACCGATGAGACAACCTGATGAGATGCAAGATGTGACGTTGCTGGGCAACCAGAACGTAAAATATACGTTTGAATATGATCCGGGCATTCTGGAGAGCTTTGATAACAAACATCCGTACCGCGATTATTTTGTAAAATTCAACTGCCCGGAGTTCACCAGCCTGTGCCCGATTACGGGTCAGCCAGACTTTGCGACGATCTATATCAGCTATATTCCTGATGTGAAAATGGTCGAAAGCAAATCACTCAAGCTGTACCTGTTCAGCTTCCGTAACCATGGTGATTTCCACGAGGACTGTGTGAATATCATCATGAACGACCTGATCAAGCTGATGGACCCGCGTTACATCGAAGTGTGGGGTAAATTCACACCGCGCGGCGGTATTTCCATTGACCCGTATACCAACTACGGAAAGCCGGGAACAAAGTACGAGCAGATGGCCGACCATCGTATGATGAATCATGATATGTATCCGGAGACGATTGATAATCGTTAATTCGAATCATAGAATGCACAGAAGCCGAACTCTTCACATCTGAAGAAGTTCGGCTTTTTTCAATATAAACCTGAAATGATAAAAATCAGTGTATCTATGCAGTTGGATCGACTAGCGATCATATGGATTTATCGTCCTTTAGTTCTTTCACTTTTTTGATGTAATGTCTCAACATAAGTAGCCAGGAAAGTCATGACTGACATGAATAAAATGGTCATCGCCAAGTTACGTTTGGCAAGAACATAGGGTGAAAGTAATTTCAAATGTCCCCCTCCTTTATCAAGTATACATAGGGTTCCTTTACATTAGATGCTAAATCACTATCCTTCTTTGTAAATGTGAATGCCCTTGGGCGAACTCTATACTCACTGTAACTTCCCTCTTAAATCGATTAAATTTCTCTTGTGTTCCCCTTGTCGGTCCAATCAATCTATCCTATTATGTAACAATATGCTTACACGCATAGATTACAACATCAGGCGCTGATCCCTCGTGACCGCGACCAAAGGAGAATTGTACATGTCTACGCAATCCACATTAACCAAGGACGCCGCCGCGCGTTCGAAAGCCCCACCCGGATCGGATACCCAAAGCACCGTTTACCGGATACTCATTGCCATCAGTCTGGTTCATCTCTTCAATGATTCGATCCAGTCGGTTATTCCAGCCATTTTTCCGATTCTGAAAGACTCTATGCATCTCACGTATACTCAGATCGGATGGATTTCTTTTGCTATCAATTTTACCGCATCCATTATGCAGCCTGTCGTAGGCTGGTTTGCAGATAAAAAACCGACGCCGTCCATTCTGCCCATCGGTATGGGTTTTACATTTACCGGCATGTTGCTGCTGGCCTTTGCTGACAGTTATATGGCTGTCCTGATTTCCGTTATTTTTGTCGGTCTGGGTTCCGCTGCTTTCCATCCGGAAGGTTCGCGTGTATCGCACATGGCTGCTGGTCAACGCCGTGGACTGGCACAGTCCATCTTCCAGGTTGGTGGTAACGCTGGGCAATCCCTTGCCCCATTGCTTACACGCTGGATCTTTATCCCGTTTGGTCTATTCGGAGCTATTGGATTTACAGGCATTGCTGCCATGGGGATTGCAGTTCAAATCTACATAGCCCGTTGGTACGGACGCATGCTGCAATCGGGAGGATACCTGCGTAGACAGGCTGCTGCCCGCCGTGCACCCAATCCTGCTTTACGTAAAAAGATTACTGCCGCCATTACGATATTAATCTTGCTCGTCTTTGTTCGTTCCTGGTATATCGCTTCCATCGGCAGCTTCTATGCGTTTAATCTGAAAGATACCTTTGGATTGTCCACAGAGGACGCGCAGATCTATATCTTCTTGTTCCTGGCTGCCGGAGCACTTGGTACGTTCTTTGGAGGCCCCTTGGCGGATCGATTCGGCAAACGTAACCTGATCTTCCTGTCCATGGCCGGAGCTGCTCCGCTGGCACTCTTATTGCCTTATGCGAATCTGTTCTGGACAGGTGTACTGCTAACCATTATTGGTTTTATCATGTTATCCAGCTTCTCCGTTACGGTTGTGTACGCACAAATGCTGATTCCAGGCAAAATCGGAACGGTCTCTGGCCTCATCACAGGTCTGGCCTTTGGTATGGGAGGTCTAGGCGCACTTGTTCTGGGCAACTGGATTGATGTCTTCGGCGTATCACCGGTAATGCAGATGTGCAGCTTCCTGCCACTGCTCGGGATCTTCACGTTCCTGCTTCCATCTGATAAATTACTCAATATCTGGGCGAAAGAAAATGGTAGTAAAGAGTAACCTGCATTTGCAGCCTGAATAAAAAGTTGAACCATAACAAAAAAGGGTTCCCACCGACTCTGTATTTACAGACCGGCAGGAACCCTTTTGTTATATTTGTTTTTCTCGTATTTAGCTTTAAGCGCTCTATTCCACGTCACACATGACAACGCTGCTACCTTGAGCTGTGATCAGTTCCTTAACATCTTCAAATTCAAGGAATACCGTCGCTGTATTTTCCATGGGATGAATTCCGATTTTTTGACCGACCAGATCCTTGTCAAAGACTACGGTTACGTTTTTCTGAATATTATTGAGAACCCCCATAGGATTGACGTGCCCTTTTTCCAATCCGAGGAATTCCAACAAATCCTTTTCGCTGGCAAAACTGAGTTTGCGGCTGGGTATCTTTTCGCTTAAATTTCTCAAATCAACTGATTTCGTTCCAGCAATCGTCACCAGATAATAGTTACGCTTCTTGTCATCACGTAAAAATAGATTTTTAACAATATGTTCTGTATGTGGAATTTGATAAGAGAATATTTCCTCCATCGTATATACTGCGGGATGTTCAACACTCTCGTAAACGATATTATTGCGATCTAAAAGATCATAGAAACCCTGTTTGTTTAACATGTAAAATTCATCTCTTTCAATATAAGTATTCTTCTGTAATATTACTTCTTCTCTAATATTACTTCAAACGCTGAAGGATCAGCCGTTTTTTGTACAGCATTTTGCCTGCTTCGGCTACATCTCGAATGGTATTTTTGTTGCTCACCGAACCGAATACCATACCGGCAATCGGAACGAGTTGGAACAGCTTCTTCCAGCCAAAGGATTCACTGTAGGAGTTAAAAACTTCCCGCCAGCCCTGCATTTGCGATACCACCTCAATTGGCTTGTCCGGATCGTCGTAAGCAGCCAGTTCTTCGATGATCGCTTTCTTGCCCACAATATCGGCAGAGGAGAATTGCAGACATTTGACAATAAAGATACGCTCCAGCGGTTCGTCTGGATCATACCCGTAACATAGAGCTATCTCTTGCAGTACCTTCAAGGAAAGTCCCATCACCATCGGAATATCTGCTGCAATGGTTACAATGCCACCAAAACCTGTAGCTGCTCCCTGAGCCGCGGCAAACTTCGTTCGACTCTCGGTAATGTTATCAGCCACCTGGTCCAGTACCTTAAGTGGCAGATTCTCCACACTATGAATCTTCGCTGTCCCCTCCGCTTCAGCATCCTGCTCCAGACGATAGGTCGTGTCCATCATGGAATAACCGGACTTCTCGGCTTCCTCTTGCAGTAGCTTCGCTACTTTTTTCTTCTGTACGAGGAACTTGCCCCCATGCTGTACATACTGACCAACGTCGTTCAGGGAATTTCCGATCTTTTGTTTCAGTGTTTTAGGCATCACTTTATCCAACATCGCAAAGGGCAAACGCCCGATTTTATCCCATATAAACAAGTCCTTCTGCTGTTTCTCCCATTTCAAAATCTGTTCAAGTTCCTGGTCCAATGTTTCGCGTGAATCCATAAGTGATCCTCCTAATAGGTTCTGCATCGTAATCTGTATCTTTCTCATACGCAGAGATATCGTTGTGGTTGCTTTGTTTATATCCAAGACATCGATACGCAGACCACTCTTCCTTATCGTTTACATACGGAAGAGCCCTCAATCAGCATTACTCGCTAACTAAGGGCTCTCGTATGAAAGGTTACACTGTTACACTACCTCTTATTTCGCTTCCGCTGCTGCTTTTCCATCCGGTACCGGAACACCGAAGTCAGGTGTGCCATCTTCACGCCAATGAATCACTTGAGCGCGGGCATGACGGTTCGGATCATACAAGGGATCACCCTCGATATCTTTGTAATTACGCGCATGATAGATCAGGATATCGGTCTTGCCATCCGGTGACACCGTAAAGCTGTTATGGCCCGGACCGTATTGGCCGTTCGCTTCACAAGTCTGGAACACCGGCTTGGGTGATTTCACCCAACTCGCCGGATCAAGCAGGTTGGCATCTTCATCTGCGGTGAGCAGACCCATACAATAATTGTAATCGGTCGCGCTCGCCGAGTATCCAATGAAGAATCGTCCATTGCGATGCATCACGGCTGCTCCTTCATTGACTTTAAAGCCGATGATTTCCCAATCATACTCCGGCGTAGAGATCATGACCTGTTCGCCGCGTATCGTCCACGGGTTTTCCATTTCGGCAATGTACAGGTTCGAGTTGCCCACAATATCAGGATCTTTCTGTGCCCAGACCAGATAGCGGATTCCCTTATGTTCAAAGGTTGTTGCATCCAGCGCGAATGATTCCCAGCGAGTATAAATCTGGCCCTTTTCTACCCACTCTCCTTCGAGTGGATTCGCGGAATCGTTCTCCAGAACATACATCCGGTGATCAAACAGGCCTTCGTTGGTCTCACTGGTGTGAGCCGCAGCGTAGTGTATGTACCATTTGCCATCGATAAAATGAATTTCCGGTGCCCAGATGTTGGCACTCATCGGCCCCGTGTCACGCTTCGTCCAAGCCGTTACTGGCTCAGCATCTCTTAACCCTTCCAAAGTCTCTGCTCGCCGGATTTCAATCCGGTCAAAGGCTGGTACGGATGCGGAGAAGTAATAGTAACCGTCCGTATGACGGTACACCCACGGATCAGCGCGCTGCTCCAGAATGGGATTAGTAAAGGTAATGGAATCAGTCATGGGAATGCTCCCCTTTCAAATGAATGTGTGTGGCTTGAAGTTGGGGATGTAACCCAATTGCGAAAAAGCGAAAACCTTTTTGGGTGGTGCACAGCGGACGCTCGGGGGTGGCAGGGCCTTGGTGCTCTCTTGTCCTCCGATTTCTTTTTTCACCGCTCCTGGCGGTTGAAATCGGATGCCAAACTCGCTCCTGCTGCTCCTTCCTCCCCCTCACTGCTTGTGCCCCTTCGGAGCAGCAGCTCGCTCTTTTCGCGCTCGCTGGGTTACAAACTAACCTCGAGCCTTTTGGTTGGCTCGGTCTTATGGGGCCGACCGCTTCGCACGGTCGACTCTCCCCATGTAATGCTGAGCTGGCCGCAGAGCTATAGGCCAGCTTTGGATACACAGCGAACGTTCGGGGGTGGTAGGGCCTTGGCGCTCTCTTGTCCTCCGATTTCTTTTTCCCACCGCTCCTGGCGGTTGAAATCGGATACCAAACTCGCTCCTGCGGCTCCTTCCTCCCCCTCACTGCTTGTGCACCATCAGAGCAGAAGCTCGCTCTTTTCGCGCTCGCTGGGTTACAACCTCACTTCGAGCCTTTTTGTTGGCTCGGTCTTATGGGGTTGACCGCTTCGCACGGTCAACTCTCCCCATGTAATGCAGGGCTGGCCGCAGAGTTATCGGCCAGTTTTGCATGCACCGCGGGCGCTCGGGAGTAGCAGGGCCTTGGTGCTCTCTTGTCCTCCGATTTCTTTTTCCACCGCTCCTGGCGGTTGAAATCGGATGACAAACTCGCTCCTGCGGCTCCTTCCTCCCCCTCACTGCTTGTGCACCCTTAGAGCGGCAGCTCGGCTCTTACCACGCTCGCTGATCGCCCCTTACTCCTCAGCTGCGCTGATCTGCTTGCCCCAGACCGCGATGCCGCGGTCATCAAGACCTGTCACCACCAGCGCGGGCTGGCTTCGCTCCCAGTCCCAGGACGGGAGCAGCTTCAGCTCTTCCGTGGAAGCTCCGCCCCATGGGCTTTCTTTCCATTCCAACGTCAGTGTTTGTTTGCCATCAAATGTCCAGGTTCCTGAACCTTTTTCGCTTTGAATCTTACCTTTGCCCGTTAGGGTATAAGGCACTGCCTGAATCTGCCCGTCCACGGACGGATCAAGCGCCATGCCTTCCCACTCTCCGGCAATCATGGACTTCGGAATATCCTGTACGGTCTCACCGGCGTAACGCTCCGGTGAAACCACAGGCCAGCCGTCCTTGGTCCATAACATTTTGCGTACATGCAGATAGGGCCAGTTTTTATCCGTCTCGCCCCGTGCATGATGCACGATGTAATAATCGTCTCCGTCCTTCAGAACGGAGTTATGACCAGGCGCAACCCAGCCTTCACCTTCTGTGAAGCGATAACCCCCGAGAATTTTGGTGCCGATCTCATATTGCGGCAGATGCTCCGTATCCAGCATGTTATTGCCGTTTATGTCCGTATACGGTCCTGTGATTGAATCAGCACGCGCAACCCGCACGTTATAATCTTCGAATAAGGAATCATACGAGACGAACAGATAATACTTTTTGAACTCCGGGTTATACACAATGTATGGACCTTCCACTGCGCCCTCTTCGGTTGCATGATCCCGAGCAGCAATACGGGTACCATAACCCTCGTCCTTGAATTTCCCGGTGTCGGGATCAAGTGGCGCAATGTAGATGCCGTCAAAAAATGAACCATATACCATCCACGAATTGCCCTCAGCATCTACGATGGGATTAGCATCAATGGCATTCAATTTGTCCTGTTCATTCGCAGAAGTTTTCACAACGAGTCCTTCATCTGTCCAAGGACCTTCTGGAGATGAGGATGTCTGAAGACCAATAGCCGACTGGGTACTGCCAAAAGAAGAAGCCGAATAATACATCCGATAGGTATTGCCAGCCTGAATCACATCCGGTGCCCACAGATTGACCGCACCTGTCCAGTCCAGTGCTTCTTGCGGAATACCCGACAGAGCCTGGCCTACCCATGTCCAGTGGATCAGATCATCTGATTTGCGTACCATGACGCCGGGTTTCGCTTCTCCTGCTACACGAACGTCTGTGGAATAGACGTAGTATCCCTGATCGGTTTTGATAATGGCTGGATCATGTGCATTGTTCACCGTCCAGCGTGACTCATCGTCCAGAATAGAATTGTCGTACAGTGCCGTATCTTGGGGAGCTTCCGGAAATACGGGTCGTGAACCCGCATCTCCTCCCCTATCTCCTGAACAACCCGTAGCCCCGATCAGCAGTAACAACATGGAAGCCACAACCCCTCTCTTCGAAAATGTCCACCCTCGGAAGTTCTTCCGCTGATTCATCCCTTCACTCCCGAAATCGCAACCGATTCAATAATCTGTTTCTGGAAGATCAGGAAGATGATTAATACCGGCAACAGGGCTACAATCGACGCCGCCATAATAAGTGGGTAATCGGTTTGAATCGCATACGTAGCATTGAAGTTCGCTATAACCAGCTGTAACGTCTGCTTCTCCGGTGAATTCAGATAAATAATCGGTGCCAGATAATCGTTCCAGATGCCCATGAACCAGAGAATCAACTGTGCAGCAATCGCCGGTTTGATGAGCGGGAACGTAATACTGGAGTACAGCCGGAAATAGGAACTTCCATCAATCTTGGCTGCCTCAATAATCGCATCAGGCACACTAAGCAGGTACTGGCGCAGGAAGAAGATCATGATTACGTTACCGAACAGGCCAGGAACAATCAGTGGCAGCAACGTATCCACCCAGCCCAGCTTCGCGAACATGATGAATTGCGGGATCATGACTGTCGGATAAGGAATCATCATGGATGCCAGCAACGCTAGAAACAGTTTATTTTTGTGCGGGAATCTTAATTTGGCAAAGGCAAAAGCAGCGATACTGGACGTAAAGGTACCCACCACCGTTACACTCACCGCAACGATGAGGCTGTTTTTGATCCCGCTGAGCAGCGGTCCTGCTTCCCAGATTTCTTTATACTTCCCGAATTGGAATACTTCAGGTATCCACACAGGCGGAAGCGCGAACACATCCTGCTTCTCCTTCAATGACGTGGACAACATCCAGATCAGTGGTGCAATCATCGCAATCGCACCAATCGCGAGTACGATAAAGATAATCGAGTTTGTTAATTTCCTCTTTTGACTGTAAGACATCACCGGTTCACTCCTTTCCTTGACAATCAATCCCCATCATAGGCTGATTTTTCGTTCATTTTGAATTGCACCAGGGTAATGACAAAAATGAAAATACCAAGAATCATGGCCATCGCTGAGGCATAACCCATCTGCAAGTTACTGAAAGCTTTCTGCCAGATGTAGAAAACGATGGATGCCGAAGAATATTCAGGACCACCCGTAGGCGTCATAATGTTCATCTCGGTGAAAATCTGGGAACCGCCAATAATATTCGTAACGATGAGGAAAAAAGTAACTGGCTTCACCATAGGCCAGGTGATGTTACGGAAGATCTGGAACCCATTGGCTCCATCCAGCTCAGCCGCTTCGTAATATGTACGTGATACACTTTGCAGGGCCGCCAGATACAATAACATGGTGTATCCCAGACCTTTCCACACCGTCATAATAATCAGAGCCGGTTTGACCGTGTCTTTGTTCGCAAGCCAGTTAGGACCTTTAATCCCAAACAGGTCAAGGAACTGGTTCACCAGACCGTAATCCCCGTTGTACGCCCAGTTCCACATGATGGATACCGCAGCGAGGGAAGAAATGACCGGAATGTAATAGATCACTCGGAATGTCGTGGTACCGGGAATTTTACGATTCAGACCCATCGCCAGCAATAATGCGAGCAACAATCCAATCGGGATCCCAAGCATCAGGAAGAATGTATTAAACATCGCTTTGTAAAAGAGGTCATCCGTGAGCAAATCCTTGAAGTTGGCCAAACCAATAAAGTTCATCTGTCCCAGTCCGTCCCAATCGGTAAAAGAACCATAAAGGGAGTAGAGGAACGGGAACATGACAAAGATCAGCAACCCAAGAATCGGAGGTAAAATAAACAGATATCCGTACAGCATCTCTTTGCGATACAAACTCGATTTTGTAATCACGGCGTTCACCCCTGTTTCTAGTATCAGCATGTGGCATTCTTCGATTGAACCTTGCCGATCAACGAATGCCACATGCTCGTATGGAATCCCATAAGTTCCAACACGAATGATGCCAGCAGCATGATTGCAGGCTGCCGGCATCACCCTTTCCTATCTACTATTTCTGAGATTTCTTTTCTTGTTCAACCGCTTTGTCGAGCAGTTTCTGCATCTTCGGCTGTTGCTGCTTCACATAGTCTGCGGCTGTAATCTTGCCATCCAATACCGGCTGGATGTCTGTGAAGAACAGGTCATACCATTCCGCATTGTACGTGTAGTTACCTGGCAGAGCCCGGCCGTAATCTTCAACAATATCAATGAATTCCTGTTTGTTGGCTGGTTTCGTGGATGTATCTTTGGCCCACTCGTCTGCCATATCAAGCAAGTTCGGAATCTGTACCTTGGCATCCACCAGTTGCTGCATGCCTTCCTTCGAAGCTGTAAGGTAATTCACCAATGCAGCAGCTTCTTCCGGATGTTTTGTCTTCGCCGATACTCCGATTCCCAGAGATCCGATCCACGTTGCCGATTTGCCAGTCGATCCCGCAGGGAAAGGCAGCAAATCATAATCGAAAGGTAATTTCTCAAATGTACTCATATCCCATGGCCCTACAGGGAAGAAAGCCATTTCACCTTTCATCCAGCGTTGATACGTATCCAATGTTTGCGCTTCCTCAATGGAAGGTGTGATTTTGTATTTGTTTTGCATATCCGCGAAGAATTGCAGTGCTTCCGCGAATTTTGGATCATCAATCGTTACCTTTGTTTTGGTTTCATCCAGCCAGTCGCCACCATTGCTCCATACAAAGGATTGCAGTGCCCACTGTACGTTGAATCCAGTACCGTATACATCCGGTTTACCGTCTCCATTGGTATCCTTGGTCGCTTGCTGGTTCACCTTGATGAACTCTTCCCATGTGTATGGCTTATCCTTGTCAGGGAATGGAATGCCTTCTTTTTCAAACAAGGTCTTGTTGTAGCCCAGTGCAAATGGCCCCAGATCCTTCGGCATACCGTAGATATCGCCCTGTCCTGCCATTTGACCGTCATAACGATACAGGTCCACGCCGTATTTCCAGATATTATCAAGATCAACATCCGGATTGTTTTCAATATACGAAGTGAGGTTCATCAGCACATTGCTGTTCACATACGCTTTCACATCGCCCGGATTGATATAAAATACGTCAGGCAAGCTGTTGCCTGTAATTGCCGCTCTCAGCTTGGTTGCATATTGATCCGCAGCCGTTACAATAATTTTGACTTTCACACCCGGATGATCTTCTTCAAATTTCTTGACCACCGCCTGGTATGCTTTCTGCTCGTCAGTACCACCGCGGAACATAAACGTTAACTCCTTGTCCCCACTTGCACCGCTGCTTCCTCCGCAGCCCGCAAGTACCAGTGCACTTACCAGCATAAGAAGCATAAATGTGACCCAACTCTTTTTCTTTACCATCTGAACCCCTCCTGATCTGGATTTGTAACCGTATTCAATTGGATGAAATATGATTTCTGTTGTTAAACTTATCAAATCCAGATCACTTTAGTCAATACTTTTCTAAAACATTTTATATTTATATAAAATAAATTAATACATCGGCCATCCGTTGGCGTCCCACCGCAAGTCATTAATCAGCAATTTCGGATTGCCATTATCCTCTGCATCATAGGCGTGCCGTGCAATGACATTGCCATTGTACACGTCCTGACCACCTGGTCCTTTCCATTTCACATTGCCTGTATCCAGTACCGTTCCGCCGCCATTCAGCATATTCACTCCGTTTTTATCCACATAAGGGCCTGTAATACTGGTCGAACGCCCGTAGACCATTTTGTAGGTACTGTTCACCCCTTGGCAGCAAGAATCGATGGAAGCAAACAGGTAATAGTATCCCCCGCGATACACAACACTTGGTCCTTCAATAGCACCCCCGTTATTCGGACGTGCAGCAATGGAAGTTATACTTCCCGTCGGTTTCATCGTGTTTTTGTCCAGCTTGACAATCTTCAGACCACTCCAGAAAGAACCAAAGGCCAGCCACGGATTACCTGAAGCATCAATGACCAGATTCGGATCAATGGCATTATAATTATTGGCGGTCGTAGTCTGAAGTACCAATCCTTCGTCCTTCCACTGCCCTGCTCCAATGCTGTTCGCAGACGCAAGACCCATCGCAGACCGATTGGAGCCAAAGGTGGAGATAGAGTAATAGAGCCACACTTTTCCGTTATACTGCTCCACGTCCGGTGCCCATACATCCAATCCGCTTTGTCCTGGAACAGCAGAAGCCCACCAGGATGGCTTACTTAAGAAGATTTGTGGAACACGATACCAGGACGATCCATTATCCGATTTCAATACTTGAATGCCCGGGCCAGTGGAAAAGGTGTACCAGGAACTACCCTCTTTGATAATTGATGGATCATGAACAGCGGTATCTCCGGTCAGATTCCAGAACGCCGCCAAAGCTTTTGACTGACCTGCCAGCAGTAATACCATCACAAGTAATGCCGGTAACGCCAACCGTTTCCACTTAAACCTCTTCACATTGCTTAACTTTTCCAAACCGAACTCCACCTTTCCTGATCAAATGGTTAATTAGGTTCATGAAGTAATGAATCATTTTAGGTATAATAGGATTATAAAAGCGGTTACATTACATTTCAATGGTATATTTCAAATATGTGTGAACTGATTAACACTTATTTTAACCGGAATAGTGAACAAAATATAGATTATATTTTCATATTTTCGCTATACACAAGGGTTTTGGCTTCCATTTCTCCGCCCTTCCCTTCCATGAGCGAATGATTTATAATTATCTGAAATAAAACATATAAATGTGCAAATGTCTGTGTCGAAGACTTTGTTCAGAACGGGGAAAGGAAATCCACCTATGATTTATATTAAAGATCTGATGTCGGGTGTGAATATATTCAAAGCGCTCAGTTCGGAAATTCGAATTCAGATCATTGAGCTTTTGGCCAAGAACCAAAGTCTTAATCTCAATGATCTTGCAACCAAGCTCGGGCTCAGTAATGGTGCGATCACAATGCATATCAAGAAGCTTGAGGAAAGTGGTTTGATCGAGATTAACACCGCCGTCGGTAAGCATGGTATTCAGAAGATATGTTATCTCAATGAGGAAAAGTTAATGGTTGATCTGCGTTCACAGGAGATATGCAACCGTTATGAGGTGGAAATTCAGGTAGGGCATTACAGCGATTATCAGGCTGCACCTACATGTGGTCTCGCTACCCGGGACAGCATTGTCGGAGAGTTCGATGATCCGCGTTACTTTGCTGATCCACTGCGAATTGATGCGGAGATGATCTGGCTGGCTGAAGGTTATCTGGAGTATCGGATTCCCAACTATCTCAAGCCTAATCAGTCGTTTAACGAAATTCAGCTGTCGATGGAACTGGGTTCGGAGGCACCTGGCTTTTGTGACAATTACCCTTCGGATATTTATTTCTACATTAATGGTATTGAGATTGGCTGCTGGACGAGTCCGGGGGATTTTGGCAATACACGCGGTACCTTCAACCCGGAATGGTGGCCTCCCCATCTGAATCAGTACGGTATGCTGAAGCTGATTCGGATCACGCGGGAAGGCAGCTATATCGACGGATGCCGCATCTCGGATGTAACGCTGGACGAGATCGGTTTGGATTACAAAAGCGATATTCACTTCCGCATTGCGGTTACCGACGGACCTTTGAACAAACGGGGCTTAACAATCTTCGGCAAGAACTTTGGCAATTACGGACAGAATCTGCTTGCCCGCGTTCTCTATAACGTACAAGAAGAATAGAACCCACTCTGGCTAAACGTTCGAAATAAAGCTCAACAGAGCTGCCAAGATACCTTGTTCCACACAACAATAATGTGCCTTCAGAAAGAGTGCGATCCAGCACTCTTTTTTTGTTGTTCATCCCGGCCTATACCTTGTACAATCATGAGAAAAAAATACACTTGATTATATAAACTTTATTGACCAGTTGTAGTCATCCATCTTGTTCACGATGTCGTGATATAATAATGGCCTGGAATGACAAAATGGAACAACGGGCGGGGATAGCTTTTGAAATTGGAGCGATTAATCTCAATCATATATAAACTGCTGAACCACGAAGTGTTGTCTGCTTCCACCTTGGCAGAAGAGTTTCAGGTGTCCCCAAGAACGATCTATCGGGATATTGATGTGATCTGTGCCGCCGGCTTCCCGGTCATCTCCCATCAGGGACTTAAAGGCGGGTACGGCATGATTGACGGATATAAAATGGATAAGAGCTTGCTCGGTTCTTATGATGTCGATGCCCTGATTACGGTCCTTAGCAGTCTATCCACGGTGTTCGAAGATGCACGTGCACAGGGAACGATTGAACGTCTTCAGACGATTGGACTAGAGCATCAAATCTCAAGTCTATCCGTGGATCTGGAGACTCTCCGAACAGAACCTGATGCCCTTCCTCATCTGCGTAAAGGTATTACGGATCATCAGGTTGTCCGTTTTGACTACATCAATTATAAAAATGAACATACACCCCGCCATCTGGAACCGGTAAGACTTCATTTTAAATATCGTAATTGGTATGTTTATGGATTTTGCCAGACACGGCAGGATTATCGCGAGTTCCGACTGTCCCGAATGATGAACGTGCAACTGACATCGGAACACTTCCAACCCCACCTTGAGCTTCCCCAAGAGACGGTTGTGTCAGATCCGTCATGGCAAGATCAGGTAAGTGATGTGGTATTTCGGGTGAACCCGGAAGCGCTCGCGGAAGCCATGGATCATTTTCAACAAGCAGATAAGCAATTTCACGAGGATGGAAGTATGACGATGCGTATCCAGGTCCATCAGCCGTTACAAGCCAAGTGGTTATGGTCGTTTCTGCTTAGTTTGGGAAGTGGCGCTGAGGTGCTTGAACCAATTGAATTACGAGACATTCTGAAAGAACAACATCGAAACGCACTTAAGCTCTATGAAGAAGTATGACACGCTGTTGTCATACTTCTTTTTTTATAATCATCTCAGTAAGTTAACCCAATCTATCGCCAAATTAAAGGAGACGATCATCAATGAATCATCCGGAACAAATGTATAACTACCACGCATGGGCCAACCAAACGATCCTGGGCAGAATCAAGGAACTGCCCTCTTCTGTACTGAGTCAGGAAGTGAACAGTTCGTTTCCAACCATTGCTCACGCACTCAGCCATATCTACGCAGTAGATAAAATGTGGTACGAGGTATTGAATGGCACCGGTATGCCCGAGGCACTGCAAGCATGTATACTGCTTAATGGTGAGATTCACGGTTCCGTGGATGAGTACATCCAATGTTTTACCGACCTGTCGGCACAATACAGTGAGTGGTTACGAGGCCAAGCTGATCTGGAGCAAACCATTCTACTCGATAATCCATTTGCCGGAGTTCGCAAAACCAGCTTATCGGAAATCGTATTCCATGCGGTTAACCACGGCACCTATCATCGAGGCAATGTTTCTACCATGCTGCGTCAATTGGGGCATGCCTCCATCATGAATGACTATTTTCTCTATTGGTATCAGGAACTGGCTCAAGCATAGTTGACAATCGGATGGAACATATACATTGTATACCCTTGACGTCGAGGGATGAATTGAGAAATTGGTTGCGGACGCATGGAAAAGTCGAGAAATCTTGCTGGGTAATTATAAGCATAAAACCCGTGCCTAATACCCTGCTGTATTTGGACGTGGTTGAGGAGTCGCTGTGCTTTGGCTGGATCGATGGATTCAAAAAGAAAATATCCGAGACTCAATTAGCACAGAGATTGTCGCCTAGAAGGAAACGTAGCTCATGGACTGAATTGAACAAGGAACGTGTCCGTCGTCTTGAGAAATTGGGCTAAAATAAAATGTACGGTCAATGGCATGACAACGGACGGCTTTTGGACTATTGAATGCAGACAGGACCTCCATATAAGGAGGCCCTGTTTTGGTGTTTTATATTCGGGCAGGTATTAATGAGTCTGCCTGTATGTTTTGGGAGACTCGCCAAAGGCTTTCTTGAACTGGCGGGTGAAATAATTACTGTCGTTAAATCCGCATTCATACGAAATTTCCGTAATGGACAGACTCCCGTTTTTCAACAGATGACAAGCCTTTTCCAGACGCAACTTCTGCAGATAAGAGATCGGTGTCATCTGATAATAGGATCGAAAAATCCGATTCAGGTGCCTAATCGAAATATTCGACTTTCCCGCAATGTCCTCCAGCGACAATGGCTCAAGATAATGATCTTCAATATATGAAATGGCATTCGCCAAATGCATCAGATTGTTGCCCCCAATGCCCTTTTCCTGCGTATCATATTGCCTCGACAAATATACAACCATCTCCGTAAGACGTGAGATCAACATGGTCTGATACCCTTGCTGTTTACGATGATATTCCTCAATCATGAACGATATCAGTGATTCTACATACTCCAGACTTGCAATGGATAACGCCAGTTTACTGGGAAATGAGTGGGTATTACGATAAAACGGTTCCAAAACGAACAGCGCCTGAAAGCCATTGGATTTCCTCAGATCGGGCCCAGCCGAAGCAAGCATCTCAGGACTGAACATAATGTTACAGATCCTAAAGTCATGAGGGTCTTTATACGCATGATGGGTGTCGCCATTGATCACAAATACGTTCCCTTTTTTAATGAAAAATTCTTCGGTGTTCACCACATGAGTTGCATGACCATTCAGGACAATCACAAGTTCCGTAAAATCCATATGATTATGAAGCTCCATGTCCTCAACATGTCCACCGTACTGAATGAAAAATGGAAATTGTTGATCTGAAGTAAACCATCTCAAATATGCATTACTCAAAAGCATTCCCCTCCACGAACATTGTTGGGTTGAATGTCTATATCATGCTATTCCAAGACCGAAAAATCAAGGTGCAATATACTTAAAAGCGTTATAATTCGCCTTGTAGCAGGGATTTTCAATGTGTCCAGATTCGTACTAAACTCTCTCAATGAATAGGAGTATAACATGATGAAATATACCAATCCGGTGATTCCGGGTTTTTATCCAGATCCAAGTATCTGTCGTGTAGATGAAGACTATTATCTGGTAACCAGTACATTTGAATACTTCCCGGGTGTGCCGATCTTTCACAGCAAAGACCTTGTGAATTGGCGACAGATCGGCCATGTCCTCACAACAACTGAGCAACTTCCTCTAGCGAATGCAGGCAGCTCTGGCGGTATTTATGCTCCAACACTCAGGTATCATGATGGCTGGTTCTATATGACAACGACCAATGTAAGCGGCGGCGGAAATCTGTATGTACGCAGCACCCAACCCGAGGGACCATGGTCTGCTCCAATTTTTGTTGATCAAAATGGTATAGATCCCTCTTTTCTATTTGATGAAGATGGTCGTGTGTATTTTCAAACTGCCTGTAATAGGGATGAGGGCGAGGGCATCTATCAGTGCGAGATAGACATCACGACCGGAGCCAGACTAACCGATAGCCGATTGATCTGGACCGGAACCGGAGGAGCAGCCCCCGAGGCTCCCCATCTGTACAAAATAAACGACTTCTACTATTTGATGATCGCCGAAGGTGGAACCGAGTATGGTCATATGGAGACCATTGCTCGGAGTACAGATCCATATGGACCATTTGATCCGTGTCCTCATAATCCGATTCTGTCCAATCGAAGCATGAAATCCAGTATCCATGCAACTGGTCATGCAGACCTTGTCCAGATCCAGGATGGAAGCTGGTGGGCCGTATGTCTTGGCCTTCGTCCAGCAGGCTACCCCATGCGGCACCATCTGGGACGTGAAACCTTCCTGGCACCTGTCACTTGGTCGGATGACGGTTGGCCGATGATCGGTGTGGACGGACATATTGAGCCGGAGATGACCGGACCTTCGTTGCCTGAGCACCTTTGGTCACCCCGGGCTATCCGGGATCATTTTGACGAACCAACATTGGACATGAACTGGATCTTCTTGCGGAACCCGGGTCCGGATAGTTGGACGCTTACTGAAAATCCCGGGCAACTCATCCTGCGTGGTCATCCGATTTCGCTCAATGATGGAGGAAATCCCGCCTTTGTCGGGCGTCGCTTGAGCCATTTCTTATGCAACATGGCAGCCGAGCTGCTTTATGAGCCAGGTGCGAGAGGCGGCGAAGCTGGATTAACTGTATTCATGAATGATAAATATCATTACGACTTGGCTGTAACACAGATCGACGGCCAAAATAAAATTATACTGCGGCGAACTGTTGGCTCTCTACGAACTGAACAGATTCTTGACTGTGAGAAGGGTCCCGTTGTTCTACAGATCAAAGCCGACCGTAATCACTTTACGTTCCTCTACCAGCTAGGTTCATCCGATGCCATCGAAGTGGGTTCAGGAGAAACACATCTGTTATCTACCGAAGTAGCAAGTGGTTTCACAGGTGTGATGATAGCCATGTATGCCTATGATCCATCGGGGGGACGTACTCCTGCAAGTTTCAATTGGTTCGACTATGAACCTCTGGAAGAATAATCGTTTTAACTCCTAAATTAATATTTGCTCAACTATAATTATCCCCTTAAAGTAGATACTCTTTGAAAAGCCTTATGTGGTAGCATAAGGAAATGAGTAAACTTCGAGGGGATTTTGCTATAGCTATACCTTTCTCTATGATTGCTCTGAAATTTATAAAAGATCCATTGCTTTATTAGAGAAGTTCTCCTAGTATTTTTAGTAGGTACACCCCGTATCTCGCATCATGGCAATAGCTTTACTGTCCTTATGAGAGCGCTATCGCTGCAGCACGAAAGAAAAATGGGAGGTTGCAGATATGAAATGGAATCACTTCAAGTCCAAGCTTCTGCTTAAGTACACATTTTCCTATATTTCCATCTTCCTTATACCTCTTGTTATTTTAACCATCATTATTTACCACAATGCTGTGGACACGCTCCGTTCAGAGATTGAACAGACCAATGTCAACCAGCTCACTCAAGCCAAAACTGTCATTGATGATCGTATGAAGGAATTACAGGACATCGCGTTTCGTATCGCCTACGATGAGCAGTTAACGCGGTATTGGACCCACCATCCGTACTATAGCCGAGAATCGATTGGAGCATTGGTCAAATACAAAGCCACCAGTTCCATTATCGATGAGCTGTTCCTCTTCTTCCGTGGAGATGACAGCATCTACTCTTCTCAAGGTTCTGAGAATCTGGATGTATTCACGGGCCGCTACAAATTTAATACATGGAACGAAACAGACATGATCCGGGATTTGAATAGCGTGCAGTTCCCCACGATCCGACCGGCGGAACAAGTCGTTCAAGGAACCAAAATACCCAATTCCATGCTGGCCTACCTTGTACCGATTGCACCTAACAATACGCCCGCCCACGGAACCGTCATGTACCTGATTCACGAATCCAATCTGACCGGCTTGATCGATTCCATCCTCAGCGACTATCACGGGATGACTTATATTTTTGATAATTACGGGCAAGTTCTGGCAGCCAATTACAAAGGAGAAATTATTACTGGACAGGAAGTCAGCGCTCTGTTTGCTCTTGAGCCCGGAACGCACAGCATCTCCTTAAATCAAGAACCACATTCGGTTGTATCCGTTAAATCGGATGCGGGCTGGACCTATGTTACCGCTATGCCAAGCAACCAGTTTTTCAGCCGAATTGTCCATATTCGCACCTTTATTATCCTTGTTTTCTCCTTCGTGGTGACGATGGGCACCATGCTTGCCATCATGTTGGCCCGGAGACAATACCATCCGATTTCAGACTTGATGGAGTTCATTCGGTTGAAGAATGATTCTAATACGTCCTCAACCATCAACGAGCTGGAATGGATCAAGAAAACACTACATGATTACAGTCAGCGCGTAGATCTTCAGGAGCCCTATGCCCGCAATCATATTTTACTTATGTTGCTGAAACACGGCCATACCGGAGATTTCCCCTCTGAATTTACGGACAAGCTTGGCATACGCTTCAACCTATCCCATTATTTTGTCATGATCATGGGTTGGGAAATGCGTGCTTTTCCTAACGGTGATACCCCCGAGCAACCTACTGTCATGCAGCTGATGAATGATGTGGAGCTGCCGGAGTTGTCCGCTTATGCTTACGGCGTGGAGCTGCCACAGGCAGACCAATTGGCCCTTATCGTAGGATTCGATGCCGAAATTGGGCATGAAGGTAGCCTGAATACCCGTATGGAGCCTATCGTTGAAAAACTGCAATGGATGGTGATAGAACATACCGGGGGCGCGCCCGCAATCGGGATAGGCAATCGGTACACTTATCCGAAACAGCTGAATCAGTCCTACATCGAGGCATCGACCGCTCTGGAAGCATCGATGCTGCATGGACAGGGCAGCAGTACCTTCTTCAACGCCCTTTCCGGTTCCAGTGCACAGGATGCTTCCTTCTGGGTCCCTAAGGATGTGTTATTAAAGCTGGTTCAAAGCTTAAAACAGGGTAGCTATGATGTGGCAGTTCAGATGGTATCAACTGCCCTGAATACCCTGAAATCCGAAATGCCATCTGTACCGTTGCTGCGTTGCATCTGCTTTGATATTCTGAATACCATGCTAAAAACCGCCTCGGAGCTTGGAATCCATCATGTGGTTGATCAACTTCCAAGGATCACTTCCTACGACTCGTTGGAGGATTTGGAGAAAAAACTGACAGGCCTTGCCGCCGAAATCTGCGCCCATGTCGAGGCGAAGAGTGAGACGGAAGAAAGTTCCCTGATGGATGAAATCGTTGCTTATATCGATGCCAATTTCTCTGATTATGATCTCAGTTTAGGTACGATTTCATCGAATTTCACGATCTCTTCATCGTATTTCAGTCGTTCTTTCAAAGAAAAGATCGGCATGAATTTCACCCAATATATCTGGCAGAAACGGATGGATGAGGTCATTCGACTACTGCTGCATACTACCGATCCGTTAAAAGATATCATCACGCGCGTCGGTTACCTGGATACACCAAACTTCATCCGCAAATTCAAAAAAGAGACGGGTTATACCCCAGGGCAATACCGTAAAATGCACCGTCCCAACGGCTCCGCCGATTCCCCTGATGATGATGACGAGGAATGTATTGGATAAAGGGAGAGAGCGAATAACATGTGCCAGATTCATTAGACCAAAATAACGCAAACAAGGGGCTGTCCTATACGTCATGCTCATGACGTATAGGACGGCCCCTTCGTATGTTTTTTAGTCCATATACATAATCGATCCGTCGGCTCCGACGTGCTTATCCTATTTCCCAGTCGGAAAATTTTGAAGCCCTTGATGCACTGCACCCAGCAAACGGTGGGTCGGATCACAGCCGTACTCCCAGAACATGATCCCGGCCAGACCTTGATCCTTTACGTAATCACATTTGCATTGGATCGATTCTTCATCATCATAAGATATAAGGCTGGACCCATTAAACAAAAACGGTGCACAGGCTTCTTCATCCCAATAACGGATGTATCCATCCTTGTTGATGTACTTCGCTTCCAGCTCTGCAAATGAAGGACCATAGCCGCCTGTGCTGCCAGCCATTTGATGGAGCCCGTGGTTTCGGTCAGGAACCTCAGTCCAGATCCGGGAATAGAACGCAGCACCGATCACAATTTTCTCCCTCGGAACGCCGGCTCGAACAAACAGGTTCACGGAAGCATCCGCACTGATTCGAAACAGATCTCCTGTTGGCGTGTACAGATTCGTGTGATGTCCGGTTAGAACCTGAAAACCACCTCGCATATCATAGGTCATCAACTGGACGTAGTCCAGATACTGATGCACCTCATCCATCTCTGTACCGTCTACATAGTATTGGTCAGCCCCTGCCGCAATGGTGAGCAGATAATGACGGCCATCCTCGGCTCCCTTGGCATCCAGTGTCTCCCGGATCGTCTTGAGTAGCAAGGTGAAATTCCGTTTATCATCAGGACTGGATGCGATACCAGCTTCACCATAACAAGGATACTCCCAGTCCAGATCAATCCCGTCAAAAGGGAATTCCTCCAACACCCGGACTGCCGATGCGGCCATGGTGTCCCTCCCCGCCTGGGTTGAGGCGGCCTCGGAGAAACCGCCAGCGCTCCATCCGCCAACAGACAGCATCACCGTAAGATTCGGATGCTCCCGCTTCATAGTCTGGATAACGTGACCGTTCTTTAAATGCTCGGTGGTGATTTCATCATTCTTGACATGTCCGAAGGCTACGTTCAGATGTGTTAACTTCAACAGATCCTCATGTGTCATATCGGGGAGAACTGAATCAACGGCATAACCCACAGCAATATATTTCGTCACTCTCTTCACTCCGCTCCGTTCGATGATTGAGATATCGCAGCAGCAATCTGCAGGACTTCCTTCCCGGTACCAATCTTGTACCCGGAAGCCGAATAACGAACTTGATGCTGAGTATCCAGCACGAACAGATGCGGATAGCCCGCTTCGTTAGCTGCAGGCTTCGAAATGAAACCGGACAAGGAAGCATAACTGGAATCTCGTACAAAAACCGTGCGCACAGGCAGCTTTGGATAACCAACAGGATCAAAGGAAGCGTTCCATTCTGCATCTCCGATTATGAGTACAATTGGCATATCCAGCTTACTCAGCGGCTCAGCGAGTTCGCACAGCTCCCGAATCAGATGCTTGGTCGGTTCCCGCTCCGGTTCAATCCAGGCAGCAATGGCACCCTCCGATCCCAGAAGTTCCTTCATTTCAACCTCTGAACCATCCAGACGGGTCAGTACACTGCCTGGTGCCAGTTTACCAAGTACAGGAATATCAATCTCAGTCTCGCGATAAGACAATACAACCTCAGTGGTATCTCCGGCGCGCACGGTAAAGTAAACGAATCGTACTTTTGCCGTTCCATCTTTCAGACGAATGCCTGTCGTTAAGCGATAAGCGCCTGCCTCAACCTCATATGGCTTGCTATAGACATCCGTACTGCCATAAGGATAAATCAACGTCTTGTAGACGCCATCTTCCAGACGGGCAAACGTAAAGTTCTCGAAATAAGATGCTTCAGGTGTATCCTGCGAAGCTTTTATATCCCTATGAAGTTGGATCATTCCCCAGCTTGTGCTCTCCTGAGTTTGAGGTGGTGAGGTGAGACTGAACACTACATCCTCCCAGCCGCTGTCACTTAGATACTGTGACTTCTGCGTGCTCGGATGTAATCGTGCCGGAATACCTAAACTGCGACATACAGCCACAAACAAAATATCCAGCGACTGAGAGTCCCCCTTCATCAGACTAAATGTCCCGATCGGATTCCCTTTACCTTTTAGATTAGGGAGATCTTCATAATATTCGTACTGCTGTTCCAGCATTCGGGCAAGCGTCGCTGGATTTTCCCTGAACGCCGCTGCCTCGTCCGCCGAAAAGGCATTCTGGAATACGCCTCGATAAGGGAGCAGCATTTCGTAGGAAATCCGCGGGCACAAGATGTAGCTCACGAACGTTTCTTCCGCCCATGATCCTTTTTGCGAGAGCGTACCAATCAGATGATCGTCCAGCGTCTGGCGAAAGGTATCAATTAAATCTTTTTCATTCATTGACTCCAACAACCGGAGTGGCCACTCACCGTATGGATTGGAGCACTCCTCTAGGAAAGCTGCAATTTCACGGCTGTTACCCCGTGCCTTCTGGAGAATATCCCATACACGCACCGAGGGCAATCCAACCCCTTTAGCCAGTGTGACAGCCTCCTCCTCACTCAGGAAGGTGTCCTCGTACCCGGCACGGGTCTGCGCCCCTTCCTCAAGACGACGATTATGAATCTCAATCTTCTCTTCAGGTAACGCAACCACGACCTCCCCCTCCCCTTCCGGCGGAGGAACCATATCAAAATCTGCGATCCCTGTGGGCTGCTCTGACGAGTCCAGCACAAGCTCTACAAGCTCGTTTGCCTGAGCCTTGAATAGGATTTCACTCCACTTGCCGCCGCTGACCGCACGAATCAAAAGGTCGCCAAAGCCTGTCTTAAAAGCAGCTTTCCCTTGTACATCCGTCCTGATTTCGGCAATCGGATAGAATTCAGCCGAATTGTACAGCTCAAAGCGGACACTCGCTCCGGGTACGGGCTCTCCCTGCTCATTTTTCACCTTCACACTAATGACCCGCGTCGGCGCATAGTTCTCAAGCAAATTAATTTCCGTAAATCCCTTCTCGGAGAGCGTTATATCCTCCGGTCCGGGATAGTCGGCATAGATCCTCGTATTAATCAACATGGCTCTGCGGGCTGGCGGGCTGAACCACCCTTGATTCAGACGGGCTTCCGGCTCGCATGCCCCGATGTAGTACCATTGACCATCTGACCAGGCTTCTACCCAGGCATGATTACTGTCACAGTGAGCCCAGCGCGGTGTGTAGACCTGACGGGCAGGTATGCCGATGCTGCGAAGAGCGGCCACCGCCAGCGTGGATTCTTCGCCGCATCGACCACGAGCATTCCGGATCATCGTTAGCGGCGATATGGTTCTCAGATCGCTGCCGATATAGGTCGCTTTCTCATGACACCAGTAATTGGTCTCCAGTATGGCATCGGCCATGGATAACTTTGCTGTCCGCTCGGCTAATTCGTCATATATCAACCCGCGGAAATCTTCAATATTTTCCGTGTTTATCCGATAAGGCAACACAAAATGAAGGAACAGATGATCTGGGACACGATCTCCCCAAGGGACACGTTTGCGGATATCCAAGGCCCGGCGTACATGGCTCAAGAACAGGTCCCCATCATAATCAGCCAAGTCATTTACAGGCATGTAAGCATAGATATACTTCAATGCCCATGTTTCTTCTTCCGTTAGGTCCTGTTGAAAAATATGAAACAACTCCGATTTGCGAGCCTCTGCAAAACGTACCTTCTCCTGGAACTGCTGCTCGATCCTCTCCAATGACTGTACATCAAGGGAAAATACCAAGGTTTGGCTGGTCATTGTACTCTCACTCCTTCCACAGCTTGCCGTCTTCCCGAATACAGATTAAGGCTGTGCCATCCGACGAAGGCGCAGTAATCTGGAACAGGCTGCGAGTCGTTTCAATTACAGGCTCACAGCTCCACGATTCCTCACCCATAAGCAGCTTCACATCCTGTGTAAATTCACCATGCATTTCATAATAATTGCGTTCACGGTAATAGAGCCTGCGAAGCTCCCATTTGATTCGTTCGTCTTCCGGCAACTCAAACGACTGATCCGTTCCGTCATCCGAGAATACAACATAACCCCACAGCTCCGGGTAATGCATGTTGATAATACCCATGGGTGACCAAACCCAGTTGTCTTCCGGATAAGGTTTGCCCGTCTCTGGATTCAGCACCTTGCGGTACTCATCGTCTTGCACCTCGGTTTGCCACTCCACGCGCGAAAAGTTGACGCGCCAGAACTCACCCGGCGCAGGTGGACGGTTTCCTTCGGCGCACTCCTTTAGACTGGTCCAGGGAATTGCGACTTCCACGCTCCATTTCCGGTTATCAGCGCCAGGTCTGTTCAGTTCCCCATCGATATATACGGCCGTCTTGAGACCGCTGATATCCCAACCGTTGACCGGAGGTCCGCCATCCCGATATGGCTTCACCAATAGCAGGTCCCATACCGTATTAAGCGCATTGATCTCGAACTCATAATATTGATGGGAATCCCCATCGGGATCGATAAAAATCTCAAAGTCATTGTCATAGAAAATAACGGAATCACGCTCGGTCAACGTAGCCCAGATCTGATCTTCAATCAGTTCGGCAGCAAAGTAGAAATAGTCGTCATCCCACAGCATTTTTACACGCGTCTGTTTCCCGGGCTTCGGACGAAGATCCCCTTCGATATCAACGAAATCATCTGTCCAATGGGCCGCATCCCAAAATACCTTATCCACACGGCCGTCTAACACCAGTGGTTCCTGCGCACGCTTGCATATATAATGTTTGGGAGCATACTCAATCCTGGGTTCTGGCACTCCACTTCTGTTCATGTCGCTCTCTCCAATTCGTAAGGGAGGGCATGCATCTATCGGCACACGCCCTCCCCGTAATGGTTAGTTATGGGTGACAACGGCTCCAGAGCCGCCGTACATTTCCAGCTCCTCATCGAATTCGAGCTTAAGAACGGTCACCTGTTCATGCGTGTCCTCCGGGGTCATCTTGATCCACGTTGTCCCCGGGATATTGAACCAAGGCACACCCCCATGAATCTCATGATTAAGCTCTTTGCCCGAATGCAGCACGGTTATCTTCTTGATCTGATTACAAAGACCCTTGATGCACACATTCTCTTTTGGATCGTCATACACGAATAGGTACAATATCTTTCTGTCCTCAGATACCGTGCTTCCCCCAAAATAATAGCGAGGCATAATACCTTCACTCGTTCCAAAGACAGCCTCCTCATGGGTTCGAATCCATGCTCCCAGCCCAAGCAGAATATCTTCCTGCCTCTGATCGATGGTGCCATCTTCGCGCGGGCCGATATCCAGCAACATATTGCCGCCCATCGAAATACAGTCACAGAACATTCGAATGATCTGATTCAGCGATTTATATTTATGATCTGTCGGCACATAACCCCAAGATGTGTTGATCGTGGTACAGAACTCCCAGGGTCCCTCCGGTCTTGTAATCGGAATGCCCTGCTCTGGCGTCTTGTAATCCCCATAACCCTGCAGACGGGAGTTGATGATGATATCCGGGTTAAAAGATTGCAAATAATGCTTGAACTCCGGCAGATTCCACTGCTGGGCACTCCGTTCCCAATCGCCATCAAACCATAGCAGATCCACCTTTCCATAATTCGTCAAAATCTCACCCAGCTGATGGTTATTAAATTGCAGGAACTTCTGCCACTTTTCCTGATCCTGAACGCCGTCCACAGGACTTGAATGCGGGTTGACCCTGCTGAGATCCTCCGGTACTTTTCCGCCTTCATATACACTGGGATAATCCGGGTGCGACCAATCGATCAGCGAGAAATACATCCCCAGATGAATGCCCTTTTCCCGAATCGCTTCCGCATATTCCTTCACAATGTCCCGATTCGCCGGTGTCTGTTTGACAACATTGAGATCGCTATATTGCGTATCCCATAGAGCAACGCCATCATGATGCTTCGTTGTCAATACGGCATACCGGGCACCAGACTTCTCAATCAAGTCCGCCCACTTCTCCGCATTGAATTCCGATGCTGTAAAACCATCCAACTGCTTCATATATTCTTCATAGGATATCCTGCCATTATAGAAGGACCAGGATTCCGCAACCCCGTCCACCGCATAGATGCCATAGTGGATGAATATCCCCAGTTTGGCTTCTTCAAACCATTTCTGCATACCTGTCCACACCTCCCCCGAGAATTCGGCGAATAGTCAGTCAATGAAGCTAACTGTTGTCTTTCTGTATGGGATGTACCTCGATAGGCTTTATTTCCCCGAATTCCAGCGGTCATATGCCCCCTGATACAGTTCGATGATACGGTCACTGCCCATTTTCTTCATCTGTGCAATGTACTTATCCCAGTTCTCAAGTGGTTCCTGGCCGGTCACAAACTTTGCTTCCATCTGTTTAACGTACGTATCCAGGTCAGACAATAGAGCGGTTGCTTCGCTTTGCTCTTCATTCGTCAAATAAACGTTAGGAAATGGAGCTTTTCCGATAGGTACCAACTTCTCTTGATTCTGCTGGTCAATCCACTCATCAAATTCGGTGCGAAGACCCTTCGCTACATCCGGATCATTAATACCCGGTGTCAAGATACCAAAATTCGGCGTGATTTTACCGCGGTATTCCTCACGATCCCCACCTCCGGGAACGGGGAGCCACTCTTTAACGTGATTTTCCTTGTCTTTGAATTTCCACAGCACACCTTCCGGACCTTGATTGAACAGTGTCGCACCTTCATAGCTGTATAAGTAATCGATCCATCGCATCGTCGCCTCGGGTGACGGGTTGCTGCTTGTAATAGCAAAGGTACCGCGAGCCGACATGCCCGGATGCTTGCCGTATACCGGAGAGTCTACCACCTCGCTCTTCACTGGTGTCATCAGCGGATGATCCGTGCCAGGTTCACCACCGAGCGTGAAGTATGGATGGTAATCGTTGAACAGTGCAAGTTTGTTGCTTTCACCTTTTGCTTTTTTCTGATCACCTGTTTGAGAGAAGGTCTCATGATCAAGCAAGTCTTCCTTCCACAAGCGGTTCATGAATGTAAGATAACCTTTGTAACCTTCTTCTTGATAAGGGTAGTGAACTTTACCGTCCTTATCGGAATAGATGCCTTCGTTGTACATTCCCCAAAAGCCGAAGAAAAACATGCGAAGATCATCCAGTTTTACAGAAGTAAGCGGAATTTCATCTTGTTGGCCATTGCCATTAGGATCTTCTTCTTTTACACGCTTGAGATACGTATACAATTCTTCCGTAGTCTTAGGCTCTTCTACGTTAAGTGCTTTCAAGAATTCCCCGTTGTACCACATTGGGCCTCTATACCACACGGCCGCTTTATCAATGAATGGGAGTGCATACATATGCCCATCAGGTGTTGTAAATGATTTACGGACATCCGGATTCTCATCGAGAATCTTTTTGATATTCGGGGCATAACCTTCGTCAATGTATTTTTCCAACGGGATCAGGATGCCCTGGCTGCCATAAGTCACCTGTTCGGCTGGCTTGAGGTCCGCAGCATAGAACATATCTGGCAAGTCTCCGCTCGCGAAAACCAGATTTTTCTTCGTTTCAAAGCTGTCGATCGGTGAAAGCTGGTATTCCAGCTTGATGCCCGACAGTTTCTCCATTTCTTGCAGCACAGGCATCGTGCTCCAGTCGGCTACGCCCGCATCCTGGGACATGACCTTCAACGTTAGCGTTTTGTCTACAATGGGGAAACCTTCTTTTTTGACCCCCTCTACTTTGGAGGTCGTGCTTCCGTCTTCATTGGTTGAACCACAAGCTGCAAGCAATGTTGCGAATAAGGTGAGACAGAGTGTAATGGATGAAGCCTTGCGAAGCTTTTTCATGACAACAACTCCCCTTGTTTAATGTGGTATATGGATTAAGATCATCCCTTAACGGAACCGATCATAACACCCTGTACAAAGTAACGCTGGAGGAATGGATACACCGCAATGACCGGTAGGGTGGCAACAATAATGACAGCATATTTGACCAGCGCAGCGATCTCCGCTTTGGTATTCATCGCCGTTGCCGCAGAGGTATCAATCGCTCCCCCTCCTTGAGCCGCCATTTCCTGAAGCACCAGAATCTGGCGTAGAAAGAGCTGCAACGGGTACTTGGAGGAATCATTCAGATAGATCATGGCACTGAAATAGCTGTTCCAGTGTCCAACTCCGTAAAAGAGTGCCATAACAGCAATGATTGGCATGGAAAGCGGGAGCACAATCTTGATGAACAACCGGGTGTTGGTACACCCATCAATATGCGCCGCTTCCTGTAACTCCTTGGGAATGGTCGATTGGAAGAACGTCCGGCATACGATAATATTCCAGATGGATGCAGCTCCAGGCAAAATAAGTGCCCACATGCTGTTCACCATACCAAGATCCTTGACCAGCAGGTAACTTGGGACAAGCCCTCCGCCGAAGAACATCGTTACCATAAACATCGCCATGAAGAATCCGCGTCCCACAAAGTCCGAGCGGCTGAGCGCATAGGCTGCCGGTAGTGTAACAATCAAGTTAACGATGGTACCTACAACGGTATATATGATCGTATTTTTGTACCCAATCCAGATGTTGGTGTTCTCAAACACCCGGGCATAACCTTCAAACGTAATGCCTTTCGGAAGCAGCCACATCTCACCGGAGGCTACATATTTGGGATCACTGATTGAAGCACTGATGATGTATAACAGCGGATACAGCACAATGACGAGCGCTACCGTCAGATAGATGTAATTGCACAATAAGAACAATTTATCACTTCTGCTTTCTTTCACTGCGGATGACATGTGTATTCCCTCCTTTTACCACAGGCTGTTTTCACTGGTGCGGCGTGCAATCTGATTCACGGTAATAAGCAGAATGGCATTAACTACGGAGTTGAACAATCCCACCGCCGTAGAGAAACTGTACTGCGCATCGACCAGACCGGATCGATAGACAAATGTTGAGATAACATCGGACGAGCCCATGTTCAGCGGATTTTGCAGCAGCAGGATTTTCTCGAATCCGACGCCCAAAATACTGCCCATATTCAGAATTAACAAGATGGTGATCGTAGGGATGATCGCTGGAATGTTAATATGCAGAATCCGTTTAAACCGGCTCGCACCATCCACCACAGCTGCTTCATGCAACTGCGGGTCCACGCCCGATAGGGCGGCAAGGTATATGATGGTGCCCCAGCCTGCACTTTGCCAGACTCCCGACAGCACATATACTGTCTTGAACCAAGCAGGATCCGTCAGGAATTGAGGTGCCTGAAATCCAAGGGCCTCCACCAAATTGACAATCATGCCTGAAGAGGGTGATAAAAAGGTAATGATCATCCCCGACATCACGACGACCGAAATAAAATGTGGTGCATACGTGACGGTCTGCACTGTGCGTTTGAAGAAGGAATCCTTTACTTCATTGAACGCTAACGCCAGAATAATCGGCAACGGGAAACCGATAGCCAGCTCATACAAGCTGATGCTAAGGGTATTCCATAGTAAATCCCAGAAATAATAAGAATTGAAGAAACGGATGAAATGATCAAATCCGACCCATGGGCTTCCTGTGACACCAAGCGTTGGGATAAAGTTTTTAAATGCAATTTGTATGCCGTACATCGGACCATAATGGAATATCAGAAAGTATAGAAAGGCTGGTGCGATAAACAGATACAACTCCCAGTTTCGAATCATCCTTCTCCATAATTTATTTTTCTTGCTGTTCGGAATCGTGTTTACCGTTAAGTTTTGCGTCGAGGGAGACTCCCCATTTAGCTGCATCAGTTGTTTCCTCCTTTTGGAGTTCCGAACCGCGTTTCTATGACGGGCGGCTCTGTTCCCTCGCTAATTGGTAACGCTTACACACTGAGTTTATGGATCATTCACGAATCCGTAAATATGCCATTTCAATCTTCACTCTTAAAATCACGGAATACACTGTTACAACGGGGGTTTACACTTTTTGTTTTTAGCTTGTCATTGTCATTTTGGGGAAGTAAAACATGTAGAATTTGACCCTTTTCCCTCCTGTAGATGTCATTTAGGGTTTCATCACATGAACTTGGAAAGATATCAGATCTAAATGGAGTTAGAAAACAAGCCTTAAAGTCAAAACCCACATACTTATCTGACCATGGTATTCATGTCTAAAAGCATCATACTCCAGGGAAAGACGATTAAATGTTAAACCTTAATGTAATATTATCTATCATATACATATCGCATATTACAAGCCTGTAATTGCTTGCCCTTATTCTATAATTCTCCTCCCTCTTTCGTATATATGTTGTTTTTATCTTTGCCTACAGGATACATAAACGCTTGTAAACACTGGGAATATCGAGTCGTATATGTAGATTTTGCACAAGGCTTGGAAACTGAGTCCTGTGATTTTTTTTGGAAAAAGACCATAATGAAAGCTGCTACGATAACCACAAATTAGCTGTATAACCTAAACAAATACCATTTTATATTACATATATGAGAGCATTCGTGTAAATTAACATAACATAAATAACCCATCAAACTTCATGAAATGTAATTTAAATTACCATCTAAAAGAATAGTCGTGATGTAACTTGACTGAGATGAATTCACTTCACCATTCACATTTCTTCCCTTTCCAACTACCAGGATGTAATCCACATTCTTAGCGGTTAAAGGCCTATGTACAGCTTCAACTCAAATGAAAAACCCACCCTCCATACATATATGGAAGGTGGGTTTGAGGATACATATCCGTTTTATCAGCGTTTAGTTAATATGGTTTGCAGTGAATTACTTGCCAGAAGGTTGAGCTTCTGCCGTATATCCTGTTGGAATATCCGTTTCCGCAGTCACATTCGTAATCACCATCGGATACATCATGTCCGGATCAGGCTGAATAATGGAATAGAGCACGATAGCGCGTCCATCCTTCTCCAATTTTACATCATCAATCTTCAATCCATAACCAGGGTGAGGCATTTCAGCACTGAGTTTAACTTTAGTTGTTTTGTCATCAACCTTCGTCGTTGTTACTTCAGGTACGATCGCTTGCTGGCCTTCACCCGGAGTGGTTGGAGCTGGCTCTGTTGAGCCGCCATTGCCGTGTTTATCCACAAATTCAAGTGCATTGAAGATCATGCTTGCAGCCTCCATACGGGTAAGCGACTGATCTGGACGGAAGTTACCGTCCTTATCCAGTTCAATGATGTTCATGTTCAGCAAGTTCTGGACCGCAGATTTGGCGTCCTTACCAATTTTATTTTCGTCCTTGATATCATTATACAACATGATCACCGGATAATTGCCGGTTGTGTTAATTCCTTCATGCAGCAAAATAACAAATTGCTCACGTGTCATCTTGCCCTGCGGATTAACTTCCACCGGAACGGACAGTCCATTCTGGGTAGCGGCCTGCACAGCATCGGCATACCACGTGTCTGGACTAATTTTATCCTGTGCAGAAGTCGCAGCGTATGCATTCTTCAGATCAAATGCATTCACAATCAGTTGAACACCCTGTGGCTCGGACAATGCGAGATCTGGACGGAACTGATCCGCTGTCACTCCGTTAACAATACCTTTTGATTTCAATGAATCGACAACCGACTTCTGCCCTTCATCCTTCACATCTGAAAAAGCGAGTACCGACGCACCTCCTGCTGTCAAAGAAACGCAGAGTGCAAGCGTTGCAGCCAATCCTTTTTTATGTTTCATTTCCTGGCACCTCCATATGATTAGTAAAACCTATTTTTTACCTCTTCATCCCTACAGACGGGATACCCTTAGAAAATGTTTCAGTAATTTCGACATCTGGTGAATACAACACGGGAACACTGCACACAACTCTTCTCCAACGCCGATAATCTAAATCACCTGCTTTTTGCTAGGGCGTGTCTGAAAACTCCGAAGGAAGCAGATTTTGCCGAATTTTCGTTCCAAGCCAGGAAGTTTTCCGCAGGCGTGCCGGGGCACGTCAAGGGAAAGTGACGCAGCAGGGGGCGAAAAGGCGGTAAAAGATGCACTTCAGCGAGTTTTGAGACACGTCCTAAGTGGCTTCGTTGACATCCATTCGGATTAGCGCAAAAATAAGAATAGAGAAATCCATCGGATGACGGATAAACATCAAACCGGATCGCATACAGTAAGAGGGCACGACGCGCTAATAACCAGGTGTCGGCCCTTTTCTTGACTCCACCTGCTGAACTGACTTCAACTATACCAAAAGGAGAACAATGCTTATGTCCAAGAAAGGATTACTTCGCGGTTATGTTGTGTCGAACTGGACTATCTATCTGGTTGCCGTTCTTCTAATTATTGCTTCCAATGTCGGGCAGGCATCCCTCCCCCGCATACTGGGCAGTTTCACCGACCAGTTGATGCAGAATACGCTTCAGATGCAGACGGTCGTAAGGTATAGCCTTTCCCTCCTGGCGATTGCCATCGGGTATAATCTGCTCTTCGGTACCGGGCAATTTATGATTATGAAGCTCGGTCGACGCTTCGAGTTCATGACGCGTGAGCGGATCTTCAGTAAGTTTTCCGAACTCAGTGAGCATTATTTCTCCAAACAGGGGAACGGAAAGCTGCTCAGTTATGTCATGAATGACGTGACTTCCGTCCGTGAAGCGATATCCAATGGTGTGACGCTCATGACCAATGCTACTTTCCTGCTGTTATCCTGCATTGTCATGATGCTGCTTAGCGGGATTCCGTTGACACTCATTCTGATCAGTGTTGTACCCTTGCTGGCCATTCCATTTCTGGTCGTGTTTTTCGGTCCGCGGATTCGCAAGCGCTCTCGCGACGTACAGGAAGCTCTTGCAACCATGACGGAATCCGCAGAAGAGCAGCTGGGTGGCATTCGCGTAACCAAGACATTTGCCATCGAAGACAGTGCTCGTGCACGCTTTGGAACCACCGTCGATGCGATCAAAAGCAAACAGCTGCGGCTCGTTCGTCTGTCTTCCTTGTTTCAAGCCTTGCTCCCCCTGTTGGGAGCCATCTCATTGGTTATTTCTCTGCTTGTCGGAGGTATTATGACCATGCAGAATTCTATTACACTCGGAAGTTTTGTCGCCTTGACCTTATATCTCCGCATGATCATGGGGCCGCTTCAACAGATTGGCAATGTCATTAATACCGTTCAGCGCTCAGGCGCATCACTTGAGCGGGTGAATGACCTGCTCAGCGAAGTAGCGGATGTGCGTGAACTTCCTGAAGCCACAGCGCTCCAAACCGTACAAGATATCACCATGGAGAATCTGACCTTCTCCTATCCTGGCAGTTCATCTCCTGCTCTCAAAAATATTCAACTGAATATCCGTGCCGGGCGAACGGTCGGTATTGTAGGCAAGACGGGCTCAGGTAAGAGCACCCTGGTTAAGCTATTGCTGCGTACATATGAACCACCTGAAGGGACGATCCGCATCAATGGTGCAGACATTCGGCAGCTGTCCCTGGAGAGCCTGAGATCCCGTATCGCCTATGTTCCTCAGGATGGATTCCTGTTTAGCACCACCATCCGGGATAACATTGCATTCAGCGACCGGGAAGTATCACAGGATACCGTGGAGCATAGTGCGCGCCAAGCCATGATCTATGACAATATTGTCCGATTTCCTGACCGCTTCGATACACTGCTTGGCGAACGAGGGCTCACGCTCTCTGGCGGACAACGTCAGCGAACCAGCCTCGCAAGAGGACTGATCAAGCAAGCACAGTTACTTATTCTGGATGACAGCATGAGCGCGGTTGATGCTGTCACAGAGAGTGGTATTCTGCGCAGCCTACGAGAGATCGGCAAGGGCAAGACCACATTAATCATCTCTCACCGCATTAGCGCGGTCCGCCATGCCGACGATATTATCGTTCTGGATGACGGGCGAGTTGCTGAACAGGGAACACATGCTCAGCTGATGGCTGCCAAGGGATTATATGCGGCAACCTATCGTTTGCAGGAGGAGGGATTACATCATGTCTAACACTAACGCTGAACTTCGCCCGGATCCAGAGGCCGATCAGAGTAAACGAACTTCGTTTAAGGCCATGATGGCTTACGCCAAACCTCATAAATGGGCTTTTGCCGGTATCTTCTTCTGCTCACTGCTTGGCATATCGGCAGATCTGCTGCAACCCTATCTGGTGAAGATCGCCATTGATGATCATCTGGCCATAGGCCAGACCAGTGTGGGCTTTCTCGTTCAGCTCGCTGCCATCTTTCTCGGGCTGGCTATCATCAGTTTTATTTTTACCTATATCCAGAATAATCTGTTGCAGCATGTGGGACAGAACATTGTATCCCGGATCAGAAAGGACTTGTTCAAACATATCTCCAAAATGTCCATGTCCTTCTTTGACCGTTTCCATATCGGCAGTCTGGTCACGAACGTATCCAGTGATACGGAGACGATCAGTAGCTTTTTCACTCAAGTACTACTCAGTCTGATTCGGGATGGTATGATGCTGGTGCTCATTATCGTTTTTATGTTCCAGCTTGATCCTGTTCTGGCGAGTTACTCCCTGATCGTGCTGCCTGTCATTGCCGTTGTAGCGGTACTATTCCGTAGTCGACTGCGGAAAGCTTATCAGAATGCCCGTACGCGTCTTTCCCGGTTGATCGCATTTACAGCGGAGAACTTGTCCGGCATGTTCCTGATTCAGGCTTTTCACCAGGAAGAAGAACAGAAGAAACGTTTCTCGGAACAGAATGCGCTCCATCTGAAAGCCAACATTGCGCAAGCCCGTTCCAATGTCATATTCAACCGCACGTTTGATATCCTTGGCAATGCGGCACTGGTCATGATGGTCTGGCTTGGAGGTCGCGCCGTACTGGGTGAGTCGCTGCAAGTCGGGGTATTGTATGCGTTTATCAGCTATATCCGTCAGTTCTTTCAACCGATTAACCAGATTACGATGCAGTGGAATACGTTCCAGTCTACCACCGTCTCGATGGATCGCATCTGGAACATTCTGAATACGCGGCCTGAAGTTGCCGATCCCGAACCTCAACAGGCATCGTCGCTGGAACCTCGGAATGTGATGGGGCAGATTGATTTTAATGATGTGTCGTTCGGTTATCGGGCAGATCGGCCCTTGATTCAGCAGATGAACCTCCACCTCTATCCGGGTGAAATGGTAGGTATCGTGGGGACAACAGGCGCCGGTAAAAGTACACTGATCTCCCTGCTCAATCGCTTCTATGATGTAGACAAGGGCAGTATCGAGATTGATGGTACCGATATCCGGCAGCTGCCGCAGGCCAAGCTTCATCGGATCGTGGGGCTGATTCAACAGGAACCCTTCCTGTTCTCCGGTACCATTATTGATAATGTGAGAATGTTTCGTGAGGATATTTCAAGAGAGCAAGCGATTGAGGCCTGCCGGTTTGTCGGAGCACATGCGATGATTTCACGTTTGCCGCAAGGGTATGATACGCATCTATCCGAACGCGGAAGCGGTCTGTCTGCCGGGGAGCGGCAGTTGATTTCATTTGCCCGGATCGTGGTGTTCCAGCCCCGAGTGCTCATCCTGGATGAGGCAACCGCCAATCTAGACTCACACACTGAACAGCTTGTGCAGCAGGCGTTGGAATCGGTATCCCAAGGACGCACCACCATTGTCATTGCTCATCGCCTGTCCACGGTGATGCATGCCGATCGAATTCTGGTGATGGAGAATGGGGAAATTGTGGAGGAAGGCCCACACCAGGAACTGATCACAGCCAAAGGCGTGTATGCCGACTTGTACACCCATGCGCGTGATGCAGGTAAAAATTCAGCTATATCAGGATAATAAACCTGAGTTATAGTAAATACAGAACGTTGAACATGCCGCTCTGCTCATGCAGGCGGCACGTTTGGCATATCGATCAGCAATGTTCATTAGGAGGAGTATCTATGCAACAACCTGAAACACCCAAGCATGACGGTCAGCAGATTCGTTACCGTCGCAGCACGGCTATATGGAAAGGAAGTCTATGCTTCTTGTTCCTTCTCTTGTGCGTGATCCTGTTGTGGATCATCGTGGATGGACAAGCCGAAAGACTGGAGACGATATACTATTCCATCGTAGCCGTACTGGGCATGTGGTTGATCGGGCCATTGTTCTTCATGTTCCTGTCTCGACTAACCAGAACCCCCGCTGTTTTGTTGTCTTGGGATGATGAGTCTGTACGTACTGGCAAACGAAAGATTCCTTGGAGCCAGATTCGCAAAGTTGAACTTGCCTCACCCGCTCGTAGTAAGTGGCTACTATCCACCTCACCCATGTTCGTCCTGTACCTGAAGGACGGCACGCGATCTCACGTTCAGACCGATCACCTGCTCAGCAAAAAAGAGCTGAATCAGGCAGTGACTTTGCTACAGCAGGCTTTACAGGAACAGCAGCAAGCTCTTTGAACATCGGGATGGATGAGGACAAGCTTCCCACACATCACTGTGATTTCTCCACACCTATGGACAGGCTGACTTTGTAATTGCCGTAAGGCAGCAACACTTCCAGCAGTTGGCCCAGCTGCTCTGTGGTGCCGGTCTGCACTCGCATCAGGTAGCAGCCTTCTCCGCTGACGCGATGGACTTCAACGATGTCCTCACGTTCAGCGATGAATGCACGAAAGGCGGCATGTCTGTGGCCGGAGTTCAAAAAAACCGTGACAAAGGCCTGTAGGCCGAGGCCTACACGTTCCGGGTTCCATTTTACCGTATACCCTTCAATTACACCCAGATCTTGCAACTTGCGCACTCTTGCACCGACAGCCTGCCCTGTGAGATGCACCTCTTCACCAATCTCTTTGTGAGAACATTTGGCATCCCGGATCAGGATCTGCAGAATGCGTATATCTGTGTGATCTATCGTTTCATTCATTTAGCTCTAGCAATCCTTTCACCGTGAAATTAGTGCAACCTGTTTCCATTCATCATGTTATGTACGACATTAAACGGGTTGTATACCATATAGGGTAATACTATTAAAGAACCTGAAGGAGTGCAAATATAATGAAAATTCAATTGATTCGCCATGCTACACTCTGGCTGGAATTCGGAGGGCTGAACATCCTCGTTGATCCGATGTTGATGGACGCTGAAGTCATGCCTGCATTTCCAAACACACCGAATGAGCTACGTAATCCGAGAGTCGGTCTGCCTGAAATCGAAACGGATTATCTGAATCCGGATCTGTTGATTATCACACACACCCATCTGGACCACTGGGATGAAGCCTCAGCGAAGCAATTTCGCAAGGACATCCCTCTGATCTGCCAGCCTGGGGACGAGAACGTATTTCTGGAGGATGGATTCACGGATGTAACAGCTGTAGATGAGAAGCATGAGCATCACTCTGTCCGATTCGCCCGTACTTCCGGGCGTCATGGTACGGGTGAAATCGGCGAACGTATGGGCAAGGTGTCCGGCTTTGTACTCGAAGCAAATGGAGAACCTGTCACGTACATTGCCGGGGATACCATCTGGTGTGAAGAACCTGCTGAAGCCATTCGCCAATATAGCCCTGAAGTCATTGTCTTGAATGCCGGAGGAGCTCGCTTCGTAGAGGGTGATCCCATTACGATGGACGGGCCTGATGTTGTTGCCGTGAAGCGCCATGCTCCGTCTGCTCATGTCATCGCTGTGCACATGGATGCGATTAACCATTGTGTGGTGTCTCGCACGGATCTCGCCACTTATCTGGCATCCGAGCAGTTGGATGGTCAGGTGCTCATTCCACGCGATGGCGAAAGTTTTGAGTTTAATTCGTAAGTGAGACCGTAGCACGTGACGAAAAAAAGCTGGATGCGATGAACTCGCACCCAGCTTTTTTGATTCAAGAAGTACGCTGATCCATTACTGTACTTTCAAACGAATCACGTTCCATGATGCTTTTGCCAAACTCGCCGTAATCAGGATATCGGAGATGACTGCACCCCCACGATTATGAGGAGCGACACGATTCGGTTGTGCTGCCGTATTAGATGCTTTGAGATCATCACTTTCCAGCACAATATGCTCGATCACGGTACACTTCCCGAAGCTGCGCAGGTCCACTTCGAGCGGAAGGGATTCTTCCAGATGGCGGTTGACTGCGAATACAGTCACTTCACCCTGCTCTTCGTTATGCACTGCAATAGCTTCCAGATAAGGTACATCTGTGATTTGTTTTGTATCGTATTTCGGAGACTGGATCAATGGCACCAATGCTGTTCCGCGTCCGAAGAGAGATGTATGCATGAATGGATAGAAGATCGTCTGTCTCCATGAACCACCGCCCGTATCTGTCATGATCGGTGCAATCACGTTAACGAGTTGTGCCAGACATGCCATTTTGACCCGATCCGCATGTTTGAGCATACTGATCAACATACAGCCGACAAGCAGTGCATCCTCATGATTGTAGATATCCTCAAGCTGTGGCGGAGCAATCTGCCATGGGTCCATCTTCGAATCATTTTCGTTAGAGTGATACCATACATTCCACTCGTCAAAGGACAGATACATCGTCTTCTTGCTGCGTTTCTTCGCTTTGATATAATCACAGGTCGCCTTCACCGTATCGATAAAACGATCCATCTCAAGCGAGCGTGCCAGGAACGTTGGCGTATCTTGCTCCTGGTTGCCGTAGTACTGATGCAGGGACAGATACTCCACGTGATCATACGTATGATCCAGCACTGTTGCTTCCCATTCCGGGAACGATGGCATATTCAGGTTCGAACTTCCGCAGGCTACCAGTTCAATCGTCGGGTCCGTCCACTTCATGACTTTTGCCGCTTCCACAGCTAATCGTCCATACTCTTCTGCCGTTTTGTGACCAATCTGCCAAGGGCCATCCATCTCGTTGCCCAGGCACCATGTTTTGATCGCATGAGGCTCTTTATAACCATGCTTGATTCGAAGATCACTATAATACGAACCTTCCGGATGGTTGCTGTATTCCACAATATTACGAGCTGCATCCGTACCCCGTGTTCCCAGATTGACCGCCATCATCACTTCGGAGTTCGCCTGTTTTGCCCAGTCCACGAATTCGTTGAATCCAAATTCATTGGTCTCAATCGTTCTCCAAGCCAGTTCAAGTCTGCGTTTCCGTTCAGACACAGGTCCTACTGTATCTTCCCAATTGTAACCGGATACAAAATTACCCCCAGGATAACGTACAATCGGTACTTGCAGCTCCTTGACCATCTCCAGCACATCCGTGCGAAAACCCTGTTCGTTGGCAGATGGATGTCCTGGCTCATATATTCCACCGTACACGGCACGTCCGAGATGCTCAATGAACGAACCATATAAACGCTTATCAATTACGCCAATCGTAAAATCCTTGTCTACCGTCATTTTTGCTTTTTCCATAATGAATTCCAACCCCCCTAAGATTAATATAAAAATAAATTCATGTTCTATGGATCAACGTTCATATTTATATTAAAATCGATTATAGTCATAATTTCAACAGGAACTTTGCAAAATGTTATTATTTTTACTGGATTTATGTTTAACTTAATTCTATACGAGAAAATTGGAGGAACAATTGTGATCAGAGCAAATACCGATGCCGAATGGCTACCCCTATATGAAGCACTCGCCAGTGAAGTTCGTTTACAGATCATCCGCCTTGTTGCAGAGACACCCATGAATGTGAAAGACCTCGCTGCTTCACTGGGTCTGAGTAGTGCCATCGTGACCATGCATGTCCGCAAACTTCAGGATGTGGGCATTATTCAGTCCAAAATGATACGCAAAGACGGCGGCACCCATAAAATGAACAGCCTTGCAGTAGACTGGATTGGCATCTCCATGCCTCAGGAAAGCGGGACAGCCCGCAAGCTGCATGAGGTTTCCATTCCTGTGGGACATTATACTCATTTTGATGTCTATCCCACATGTGGTCTGGCTACATCCAGTCAGGTCATTGGACAGTACGATGACCCTCGTTATTTTCTTGACCCTGAGCGGATGCATGCCCATATTCTGTGGTTTGGCCGTGGATTTGTGGAGTACAAAATCCCAAACTATATCTTATCCGGACAGCAGATCAATGCCATTGAATTGTCTCTGGAGATCGGATCAGAAGCCCCTTCAGTGAATCCGAATTGGCCCTCGGATATTACATTTATGCTTAATGGCATCCGATTGGGGGAATGGACAAGCCCTGGAGACTCAGGCAACGGACGCGGCATGTTCACCCCGGAATGGTGGAGTGATAGTATCAATCAATATGGCATGCTCAAGGTGCTGCGAATTACGAATGAGGGTACATTTATCGATGGACAACATCTATCCGAAATTACACTCGCAGATATTCCGGTGGAACGCAACCAATGGACCCTTCGTCTCTCGGTGGAGGAAGATGCTCAGCATGTAGGCGGTCTTACCTTATACGGTGAGGGATTCGGCAACTACAATCAGGATATCCTGTTCCGACTGTACTATCAGGATTGAGTTCATCGGAATAATAAATAACACAAAAACACCTTCCACTCGCCTTTTAAAGGCAAATGGAAGGTGTTTAATTATGCATATGAACATGCGCAGAATATCGAAGAAGGTTCTTGTTCTAACCTACAGCGCACTGCCACCAAACAGGAAGCGATACTCCCAGTGTTTACCGGAGATATCACTCGTCGTTACACCACCGCCAGCGTTGGAATATGTGTGTAATACTTTTCCGTCGCCCAGGTAAATCCCTGTGTGCGTAATGGTTGCGCTAGATTTATTCACGCCCGAATACGATGATGCAGAGCTACCTTTATAAGACATGAAATACATCAGATCGCCACGTTTCAGGTTTTTCCAATTCGTCTGAACCGTACCCTTGGCTTTTACATAGGCCCCCTGTTTGCGGGAATCCGCTGGAAGCTTGATGCCCAGTGCATCGATGAAGGCCTGACGTACAAAGCTGGAACAGTCAAACGTCGCTGTGCTGCTACGACTAGCTCCGAATTCGTAAGGTGTACCCCAATACTTCATGCCTGCAGCAATCACTTTCTCCACAGCTGCATTACCGGTTACCGTTGTACCACTCGAACCTGATCCACTTGTGCTGCCACTAACCGCTTGTGTGTATTTGGATGAAGAAGATATGTAGCCTGTCCGATTAGCAGAATCCTTAATTTTATACCAATCCGAACCGGATTGCTGAAGCACCGTTACCGTTTCCCCTTTAGCGACCATACGAACAATCTTCGCAGAAGAAGTAGGTGATGTGCGAAGGTTTACGCCCCAGATTACTTTTACTTGTGAATTGTCAACAGCTGCTGCTGATACCTGTGCCGTTAGTGCTCCTGTCGTCAGACTTCCCATCAGCATCGTTGCTGTGACACTTGCCGTAATAATGGTTTTCTTCCAGTTCATGATGTCGAGTTCCCCCTGATGTTACAGAATTTTAACCTGGCTTGGTTCTCCCCGGCTTGCCCCATTGTAAACGGGCTATCCATAACGTTCATCAGTCGAAAGTCCTGTATTGCTCCAGGCGCACTTGAGCACTAAGTATCAGGGTCTGTCCATCGTCTGCTGGCAAAAAACACTACCGATTCCTTCTTTTTCAAAGGTTAAATTATTGTAACTATTTGATATGCTTGATTTTTCCGCGATACAAGAGCTAGGTCGTTTCTCATCCAGGACATGCGCCATATGACCTAGGTTTTAATGTTTAAAATCGAAAATATGGTAAATATTACTACGGTTCGTTTACCGATTTCGGTTACCCATATTCACATTTTTGCTTCCACCCTCAATACTGATTGATTTACCAGCAGTGTCCGTTACATTATTGCGGATCTCATTGTTGCTCGATGAAGTGATACGTATGCCAATTCCGGAAAACCCAGAATACGTCGTCATCTCGTTACCAATGAGCTTGTTGTTGTTGGCATTGGCCAGTCGAATGATTGCATCGGGTTTCAGCGCAGCGTTTCTTTGGAAAATGGTATTATTGATAAATGTATTGTTGTCCGATTGCACCAGAATTGCCTGCAGGGATGAATTAATAATCGTATTATCGTAGACTTGGTTGCCTGTCGCCCCTGTCAGTACAAAAATTCCACGCGGATAATTCTCAATGACATTGTTATTAATCGTGTTGCTCGCACCTTCATTGGGAATGCGAATACCTGCGTATCCATCCGTTTGATGGGTTTTATTTATAATCTGATTCCCGGATACCGTTGTGAAGGTTGCACGTGACAGATTGATGCCACTGCCTCCGCCTGAATTGGTAATGTGGTTATTCATAATTTTAACATTCGTGAACTCACCTGCCGGATAACTCTCGTGTCCTGTGGCGATGGCATGTCCATTGTTCCGGTCAAAACGGCTATTGATAATCTCCGAATCCTTTGTTCTGCGAAGTAGTGCACCAATCGTTGTATCCCGAATCTCCATGCGGTCCAGTGTGAGGTGAGAAACAGCCATATCCATGATAATGCCACCTACCTGACTCTCGCCACGGGCCTCGCGATTCGTACGATCGGCGTCGATCGTGATATCTGATAACTTGATGTTGAGCCGTGTATCATTGTTGCGCAGAATCGGGTTACCAATCACATATTGGCCCGCCAATCCGGTTTTCTTAAATATCGTTTGGCCTATTCCGTCACCGGACAGACTTACTCCTGCATATAGGCGAATGGATTCGTCTACCAGATATGTTCCTTTTGGAAAATGGACCGTTCCCTCTACGCCTCGGTCATAGAAATACTTCAATGCATTTTGAATTTCCTTCGTTTGTGAAGATTTGGAGTTGACCTTCACGCCTAAGTCCGTAGCCTTAATGACATTACCCGCTGCTTCAGCGATGTGGACACCCCCTGTGAAATCCTGAAGAACAAACGTAATAACAACGGCAAGTAACAAGCTGGTTCGCATCTTTTTCCCAAAAACATTAAACATACTCTACCTTCCTCTCATTTAAAATAGTTGAATTACTTACATAATTACCCTTTATATTCTTCGGTCAAAATTGTTCAAATTTGAAGTATTTCTATTAAAAAAAAAAGAAAAAGCCAGGGATTTCTCCCCAGCTTATCCTGTATATTTAGTATCATTACCAACGAGCTGGTCTGCCAGTTCGTTTAAGGTTCAATTCCCCATACCTTGGTGCCATCCTGATAAGCTGTCACTTTCGTCCAGGCACTGAAGTCAGTTTTGGTTGAATCAAAGGAATAATCATTCGTTTGGTCAAAAGTAGTCCAGTTGTTTTTCGAAAAACGTACCTGGATGACTCCGGTCTCGGCACCCGCAGCCAAGTTGCCAGCACCGGATTTGAATCCAATCTCCAGGTACGTATCTGCCGTGCCCTTGGCCGGATCTACCGAAACAAAATGCCCTTCCACGTTACTGCTACCAATCTGTGCATAATCACACCAGAAGCTTAGATCAGCGGCACTGTCCTTCGTGAAATAATACCGGATCTTCACTTTGCTCAAGTCCACAGCCGTTGTACCTGTATTCTTCACATTGAACTGCGGAGTAATCGCATTGCCCGACGTTCCTGAACTACCATTACGGTATTGCACTTCAAGCGTTCCCGTTGTGACTGGAGGTGCCAATGGTGTCAACACCAATACATTCGAATTCGTCTGACCACTCGTATTGATGGCAACGACTCTGTAATTGTAAGCCGTACCATTCACCGCCGTAGCATCGGTATACGTCAGTGTGGTCAGACCTGTTGCGAGATCCGCGTATGCCCCGTTACCCACCGAACGTTGAACTTTATAAGTAGCTGCCCCGGTTGATGCTGTCCATGTCAGTACAGCTTCGGCATTGCCAGCCGTTCCCGTGAGGGTAAATACGCCTGGCACAACGACACCTGCCAGTGGTGTTGCAGATGCCTGTGTTGACGGTGCGGACTCACCTACGGCATTCACCGCAGTGATGACATAATAATACGTTGTGCCGTTGGTCAACCCCGTGTCCGTGAATGTCGATGCTGTGACTCCTGTCGCTACTGGCGTATAAGGACCTCCGTTCACTTCTGCACGTTTCACGGTATACGAGGCTGCACCGGTAGCTGCGCTCCAATTCAGAACCACTTGCTCGCTTCCTCCGGTTGCTGTTACACCAGCAGGAGCAGCGGGTACTTCCACTTCCGGACTATCAGAATCTCCAAGGAGACGATCATACTCGCCATACGCTGTAGCCATATCCACCTGTGACCAGAAGCGGTGATACGTAAAGGTAGGTGCACCGTTTTCCCACTGCTTCGTGGTCGGGTTATACGACGTTTTGTACAGGTTATCCAGGTAAGCCCATGCCGGATCTTGCTTGATAGCTGGACGCAGGTCGGAGTATCCAATGTATACACCATTGCCACCTTTCGCCGGATCGGAAGGTACACCTGCTGTACCTGGAATCGTGTTGCCTTGACCAAAGGTTCCAGACCAGTTCGCCGGGATATAGATCTCTTTGGCAAAGAAGCGGAAGTAGTCTTTACGTTCTTCTTCCGTAACAATCCCCACACCATCATTGTAATCCCAAGCTGTATCCAACAGAGCCTCAGCCAAATCCTTGGCTTCTTGGCCTTCCGCGCTAAGTGTGCCGTTCTCTGCCTGTGTTCCCGCTGCGAAGAAGGTCAGAGCTTTAACGTAACTTCCCAGAACTCCTGTGTCCTGCACTGGATCTTTGGTCGTTACACGGAAGTTCGGATTTTCCGTAAACGAACTGAATCCGTTCCATTTGTCAGGTTGACCTTGCCATTCCTGACCACCCGGAATCCAGAACTCTCCCGGAGCCGGCGTTGTCGCTACCTGAACATTAGTTCCACCCAAAATGCGCTGTCCAGCCGCATTCAGATAATAGCCTTGCGCATCCGTCACCGGACGCTCACCTACAAATACATAATCCTTACTCCAGTCGATCCACTTCGTGATCACTTTTTTGGCCATCTGGAAGTTCTCAGAGGTCAGATCACCGCTCTCCGCAAGAATATAGTACATCTCGGCTACACGCTCCAGCGGCCATGCCTGGAATCCAAACCAGGTGTTGGAATCCGGGTCACGATATACAGGTGCCTCCTGATAGGCCATATCATAGAATGTACTTGTTCCTGCCGGATAAGCCGCATAGGAACCGCCGATACTGTTGGTTGCTCCCCCGCCGATAGCTCCTTCATGAGATTGTAGCCATGTGTAGAATTCCAACTGACGTTTCAGCGTAGCATTCCAATCTGCCTTCGCTGTTGCTGATTTCGGAATCAAGCCGCCAGCCGGGTCAGACAAGGCATACGCTGCAACCGGGTTTTGATAAGCCTGATGGGTATGGCTCGCTCCAATGCGCCAAGCCCAATCCCCACCTTGACCCAAGCCACCACCCCAAGACGTATACCAAGCCATGAGATACATGTTGGAATCCTTGCCTGTACCCGCAGTCGGTGTACCGTTCTTTGCACTTCCAATTTTCTGGAAGTATTTATCATACATACCATAGCGCAGATAGTCCCCCATCTTCTTCGCTTTATCCAGATATTCCGGATTGTTGTATCCCATCTCCTTTGCCCAATATAGCACCTGTACAGCACGTGCATCGGCATCCGTTGCGTTTGTGTAACGCCATTGCGCTGACGGTACCTGATTTTCCTTTGTGAACAAGCTCATGAAGCCTTCGTTTGCCTTACCAAAAGATTTATCATCCTGGGATGGATGCGGAATGGCTTCCCACACAGACTCCTGCTCCCCACGCTGGAACGTGTTCACATAGGTAGCCGTATGTGATGGATTCAACAGGTTGCCATATCCATACCAGTCATCCACATCGACCAGCCAGTGCATGAGATAGGTCTGATTGTCACCATAGGTCGCCTTAAGTTCGGCATCAATCGGGTCTTTACCCGCTGCATATTGACCATTAAGTTGCGATGGATATTGATCTGGGAAAGGTTTTTCCGCTGCATACGTAGCAGGGCTGTTCGGGTTGTATGAGCTCATCGTAGGCTGCTCTTCCTTGCCGTCACCTTCGTTAACCGGGATAATGTATTTTTCCATACTGTCCCAAGCTGCTTCCAATTGGGACCAATCTCCCGTGTAGTGACCGTACATCGTTTCCAACCACAGCCAGTAACTGTATGCCTCGGACGTCGTCATATGACCATAATCCGGTGCCTCACTCAGCAGGGTCTCAATGGAATGATACGGTAGACCCTCTGGTGAAAAATATCCGTTCGCCGGATCTTTCAACTGATCATACAATTGCAAAAACCGGGCTTCATTAATGCTGTCTGCCTGAATTTCAATGGCCTGATCTGCGGCATGTGCCGTTTGCGGCCCTGCCCAGAGACCGGTGTATCCGGTCAACATGACGGTTCCCGCAAGCATGGCTGTTAAACTTTTTTTCGCAGCTGATTTCAACATATTTTATACCTCCCTGAAATAGTGGAAATGCATTATCAATCGCTGTTGGTCTGCCCATGCTGCTCTTTCGGCTTTTGATAATTGGTCAGTTACGGCTCCAAGCCCCACACTTTGGTGTTTCCCTGATACCCGGTCACCTTGTTCCAAGCGGTAAAGGCCGTCTTGGTAGCGTCATAGGAATAGTCATTACTTTGATCGAAATTGCTCCAATTATTTTTGGAAAAGCGTGTCTGGATCACGCCGGTCTCTGCTCCCGCGGCCAAACTGCCCGCTCCGGACTTGAAGCTGATCTCCAGGTAGGTGTCTGCTGTACCCTTCGCCGGATTCACTGCGACAAATGCCCCTTCGATATTGGCCGTGCCCATCTGGGCATAATCACACCAAAAGGTCATATTCTCTGTACCATCCTTGGTGAAGTAATATCGGATCTTCACTGTACTGAGGTCAATCGGCTGTGTTCCGGTATTCTTTACGTTGAACTGCGGGGTCACCGCATTGCTCGAATTCCCGGACCCTCCGCTACGGTACTGCACTTCGAGTGTACCGGTCGTCACTGGAGGTGCAGAAGGCGTCAGTGCCAGGACATTGGACAGCGTCTGTCCGTTCACATTCACTGCTGCAATCCGGTAATTGTACGTGGTGCCATTCACGGCTGTCGTATCAATGTAAGTCAGCACAGACAATCCGGTTGCCACATCCGCATATGCTCCACCTGCAACCGAACGTTGCACCTTGTAGCTAGTAGCGCCCGAAGCTGCTGTCCAGTTGAGGGCCGACTGCGCATTGCCAGCTGTCCCACTTAAAGTCAGTGCCCCCGGAACTGTCGTTGCTGCTTGCGGCGTAGCCGACACTTGCACAGAACCTGCTGACTCCCCAGCTGAATTCACAGCAGTCACTACATAATAATAAGTCTTCCCATTGGTCAGTCCCGTGTTCGTATAGGTCAGCCCGTTAACACCCGTCGCGACAGATGTGTACGGTCCTCCACTCACCTCGGAACGCTTCACCGTATACGATTCGGCCCCGGATGCAGCTGCCCAGGTCAGGTTAACCTGATTGCTTCCCGCCACAGCCTGCACGCCAGCAGGTATGCCAGGAACCGTGCCTGGTGTTACACCAGGCTCCTGTCCATACACTTTCACCCCTGCATCATAGACTGGAAGGTATATGCTTTTAACTGGATTGCCTGTCGTCAGCGTCTGGAACGAATGATCATTGTTTGCATTCCATGCGCCCTGTGGGCCTGTAATGCGGAACTGTACTTCTTTACGATAGTTCCCTTCCCCACCTGGATAGATCTTCGTATTACCGAAGTTCGCCGTAATGGCATAGATATGTTGGGCTGCATTCACCACAACCGGTTGGGATACCGTCGCCCCCTCCGTATAGGACGTTGTAACTTGCACATCCGAGACAGTACGTCCGGCAGCATACACCTCGCTCAGATCAAGGAAGTACTTAAAGGACAGTTGATCTCCCATGCGAGCAGGCCAACCAGAACGATTATTAAGCTGTGCCCTGATTTCCGTATAATTGGAACCGGATGATTTAATTGAAGCCTCTACAAAGAACTCATCACCCTTCACCTCAGGTGCAGGGAAGTTCGCAAGGGGCTGATGATTCTGACCAAACAGCAGATTCATTTTGGCCAGTGCACCAGTGAATCCCGCGTTATAGTCTGTTGCCACCTCATTGCTCACATAATCCCCGATATCATCGGTATACCCATCGGATGCATCCGGTCCACCGACCATCGCACCATACAGAATATGGCGGTGATTCGCCGGGATATCTTCGTTGTTCATCCAAGAACCGTGAGCGGTTCGATGATGTGGATGCTGGGGTGCATTCTGTCCGTATCCGACCACATAACTGCTCTGACGCGGATTATCACCTAGAATATAGTTCATTTGTGAGACGGCAAAATCCTGATATCTTGCTTTTTTCACAGGGTCACTGACCCAGTCAGAATAGACAAACGAGATAAAAGATGCATTCGCTGCATACCGGAGCGAGCCCCACTGATCCAGCCACGCCAGACCTCCTGGCGTATACTTGACTCGTGTCCCATTGACTCCAACCGTCCAATAATCCAGATTGCGCTCAGTCGACTGAATAAATCTCGTCGCCTCCGGCATGTTCAAACTGGACGTAATTCGGGCAAGCAGGATCTGGGCACCATAATGTTTACTGTCCCAACCTTGTGTCCAGGTATAGGGCCAATTGGCTGAGCCTCCGCTAGAAGACCACCGGTCCGTAGCTGCAATGGCTTTGGACAAGTAAGCGCTATCATTGGTAGCTAAATAAAGCCATGCGCCACCCCATGCCAGCTCGTCTTCGTATCCTGTCCACGAATTATAAAACGCTGCGGCATCAGTGATACAATCGGTGTATTCCCCCCGATATGTATCTGCGAAGTTGTACAGCTCTTTCGCATGTTGGAGCAGTCTCTCCGAATATGCCGGATCATCATCTGCAAATACAATCGATGACGCTGCAAGTGCTGCAGCCGTTTCTGCCGCCAGATCACTGCCCGGGCATGAAGCATCGATCTTGAACGAAGGACGGTTCATCTGCATGACTTCTGCGGGTCCCCACCAGGCATGGTCGGTATTCCCGGCCCCGACTTGTCCCCATAATTCATTTGGTTTCGTATGCGCTTTCATAAAATAGTCGGTCGCCCATCGGATATTATCCTTGATCTCCTCCAGTTGTCCGGCCTGTTCATATCCGTCACCGTATTCCACGACAGACCAGGCGAGCATCGTTGCGGAAGCAGCCATCGGAAAACCAAACTTCACGTGATCTCCGGCATCATACCATCCCCCGGTTAGATCAACGCCTACATCAGCACCATCCTGCATACCCGAGTTGCCACGCCATTCGATCCGATTATTCGCTGGCAATGGACCCGAACGCTGCGCTTCATAGAAATAGATGGCCTTTTGCAATGCTTCAGCATAGTTCTGGTTTCCGGCGGCCGCATCCGCCTTACGAAATCCTGTACCCATCGATAAACTTCCTGCCAGTAGTCCTGTCGATAACGCAATCATGGCGACTCGTCTCCACCAGCTCCCCTTCATGTTCAACTATTCATCTCCTCTTCATGAATGTTCCGTATACTTTCCTCTGGACTGCGAATTGAACCCGCTCCTCCCCATGGTGTAACTCCGTGTAACTTCCACCATTAATTACCATTATAGTCGTTTGGTTAACTTGCAATATAAGCGTTGGTGACTTCTAAAATAACATTGTTGTGACCTGCTCGGTGCCATGCGACAAAAAAGCTGTTTCTCTGACGCATATATGCGTTAGAGAAACAGCTTCTTGATTAGGCTGTAACCAACACCACAACCCGAATGGCATTTCTGACCATCCAGCCTGTGTGTTCCTGCACATCACAATGTGTCAGGACATCTCATTGGTTACACTTTGAATTTGTTAATTTGCTCCTGCAGTTCTTCCGCCATCTTGGATAATGAACCTGCGGAAGACGCAATCTCTTCCATTGAAGCCAGCTGCTGCTGAGTTGCGGCAGATACATTATGCACTCCGCCTGCTGCTTCTCCGGCAATGTTGGAGATCTGACTCACATATCCTACAACCTCAGTCGTACTCGCAGACATTTCCTCTGAACCTGCAGATACTTCCTGAATCTCACCCGCTACTTTGTTGACCGCATCCGAAATCTGCTCGAACGCTTGTCCAGCCGCTGTAACCATCTCGATTCCTGCTTCCGTCTCACTGCTGTTCACTTTAACAGCCTGAACAGCATGATCCGTATCTTTCTGAATCAATTGAACGAGATCCGTAATTCTTTGCGCAGATGTGGAAGATTCCTCGGCGAGCTTCCGCACTTCTCCTGCAACTACCGCGAAACCACGTCCATGCTCTCCTGCTCGTGCGGCTTCAATGGCTGCATTCAGTGCAAGCAGATTGGTCTGCCGGGCAATGTTGTTGATCACCTCGGTAATCGTGCCAATCTCTGCTGAACGTTCCCCCAGCCCTGTAACCAGCTCCGTCAGGGAAGCAATAGAACTCCGAACAGAACCCATCTGTTCAACAGCTTGCTGAATGATCATATTTCCTTCGGAAGATTGATTCGCGGCATCCACAGCTGATACGGATACACTTTGAGCAAGCTCGGCAATCTGCTCCGATCCTAGCGCCATCTCATTCATCGCCTGTGAAGAACGCTTCACAATATCGACCTGATCCGACGTACCTGTAGCCAGTTCCTCTACCGTTTCGGAAATCTGTTCCGAGGCTTGGGTATTCTGCTCTGCACTTGCAAGAAGCTCTTCTGATGAAGCCGCTACTTGCTCAGAAGTCACCGCTACAGATTGAATCATCCCGCGTAGATTACCACTCATGGTATTGAAGGAAGCTGCCAGTGTTCCCAATTCATCCTTGTTCTTCAGTACAATCGTCTCACCCGTCAGATCCCCATTGGCAATGGCCATGGCTGCTTCATTCATCTTTTTGATTGGACGTGAGATGATGCTGGCAATGAAGAAGGCAATAAATACAGCTACCAGGAATGCAATGATCGTTGCCACCAAAATGATATTAAAGGCTTCCTCAGCCGTTGCAACTGAAGCACTCGCCGCTGCTTGCGCGCCTTGGTTACAATAGTCAATCAATTGGGTGATAGCATTATTCGCTGTATTCCAAAACACTAAAGCCTCAGCATGTAGTTGGTTGGACTCATCAAAGTTATTTTCTAGTCCAGCCTGAATAAATTCAGGTAATTTATTCGAGTATTTGTCAAAGTTATCACTAAATGACTCGAACATCTTAGCGACATCACTGCCTTCGCTGTTACCGTTATACACAAGAACCTTTAACTGTTCTCGTTCTTTCTCGATTTTGGCGAGCAATTGATTCAGTGAATCCTTCAGCCTGGCGAGTTCCCCCTCATTAGTCTCAACGATAATGGTGAGCGCCAATCTCTCCGCATCTGAAATATCCCCATTCATAACTCCCAACAGAGTCGTGGCAGGCATCCATGCTCTGTCAATCTCCCCCGCCTTGTTAGACATTCCGGAAATCTGAGTCAACGCATAGCTGCTTACAAAAACCAGCAAGGCCACCACTGCCAGAAAACCAACCAGCAATTTCATCCGAATCGTTAACTTCATTTTCCCCAACATGTTTCCCCTCGTATCTTTCATATTCCCACTCCTCAGCTGCTTGGTGCATTAACTTGTATATATTTATAGTATATCGACACCTATCGTCATGAATTGAAGATGTTAGAATTTCAATGTCTATAAATTCATGTAACTTCGAAAATAACACAAAAGAAGTCTCTTATCTTTGGCTGCACCAGAGATAAGAGACTTCTATATGTGGAATGAGACAATCGACATTTTTCACACATAGATCAAGGTCTATCGAAAAACATGTTGGTGGATGTTAATGAAGAAGTCGGGAATCGACTTGGTATAATTGCGGGTCGTAATCAGAACCACACTAAGCAGACAACCCAGAATAAATCCTCCCAGGATATCTCCTGGATAATGTACACCTACATATACACGAGACACCCCTGTCAACACAGCAAGTAAGAGCATCCATAACCCGAAACGACGTCCAATAAAGAATGAAGCGGCCGCGAGAGCAAATACAAAGGAAGCATGTTTACTGGGAAAAGAAGGGTCAGGTACATGTGTAACCAGCTGATGCACGGTCCCTTCCACAAAAGGCCTCGGATGGCCGACTGCACAAAACAAGATTATTTTTTACATAATAAATATACACTAACTATTTGTCAAACAATCTACCATTTGACCGAAGTTACGAAATCAAAGAGGACATTTTGCCTTCTTTTTGTTAAACTAATTTGGGTTACATATCAGTTCAATCATAGAAAGGTGAAGATTATGCTAAAAAAATGGTTATGGGGTACAGCCCTGACCCTGGCACTTGCTGTCACAGGTGTCATTGTTTACTACGGATATTCGATTGTTCATTTTGCCAATAGCATCTCCACTGCTTCCGGGACTTCATCCAACTCGTCCTCTTCCGGCACAGACAGCGATTCAGACAAACCGACTACAACGATTCCAAGGTGGGAGGGCCAGGAACGGGTGAACATTCTGTTGCTTGGTGGAGACTCCAGAGGTGATGATGCAGGGCGTTCGGACTCTATCATGGTGGCTTCCATTGATCCTGTCACCAAGAAAGCCCATCTATTCTCTGTATTGCGAGATACCTATGTCGCAATTCCCGGGCATGGCAAGAGCAGGCTTAATGCAGCCTTTTCCTACGGGGGTGCGGAGCTCACCAAACAAACCGTCAGTGACCTGCTCGGTATCCCTATTCAGCATTATGTCTACACGGACTTTACGGGCTTCATGGCACTCGTTGATGCTGTAGGCGGTATTGAGATCGATGTAGAGAAAGACATGTATTACACCAGTAAAGCAGATAAACATATGTACGACATCGACTTAAAAAAAGGATTGCAGCATATGGACGGCAAGACCGCCCTTCAATATGTTCGGTTCCGGCATGATGCCACCTCGGATTTCACGCGCACCGAACGGCAGCGGATCTTCATGACAGAGCTCGCCAAGAAAATGCAGAGCACCACGTCACTCTTCAAAATCCCGGATATCCTGGAAGCCATCGCTCCCTATATTGAGACGGACCTTAGTCCAACCCAGATGTTAAAACTAGCATCGCTTGGCTTCGATATCCATGTGAACGATATCGATCAGCAGCAGATTCCACCGAACAAACTGCTCACCAATGAACTCGTGGGCTCAGCTCAGGTACTGGGTGTCGATGTAACCAAACTCCAGTCCTACATTCAGAAACGGTTTGAAGAAGATACCTTGTCCTCCGAGAGCCAATCATCAGACGAACAGAACTAAAACAAGCATGAGCTACACCAACAGAAAAGACGGCCGAAGCCGTCTTTTTTTGTACCTATTTTCTCCATTTAATGCAGCCTTAATGTTTAACAGGTACCCTTATATGATGAACTCCGTTTCCTGGAGGGAGGATTACTTGTGAAAAAACCGCGAATAGCGGAATGGACCAAGCTGCGGGGCATGGCCTTTCTGGCAATCGTCATGCAGCATAGTATCGCTGAGTATATCTATCGCGCCGATATTGAGCAACCGGATTCCATTATGCTAACCATGATTTATCATCTGACCCGGTTCGGTACGCCAACGTTTGTATTTCTATCGGGTGTCATGTTGTTTTACCATCATCGTAACACCAAACCGGACTATCCTCGCTTCATTCGGAAGCGATTTGGTGATATTTATATGCCGTTTGTCGTATGGACACTGATCTACTGGCTTGCTGTCCGTATCTTCACCCCCACGTTCTGGCTTGCAGGCATACCCGATTTTCGCAGTCTTATTCATGAACTGTTTGTCCCGCAGACGGGATATCATCTCTGGTTTGTCATTATGGTGTTTCAGTTTTACATCCTGTTCCCCCTGTTTTTGGCGGGAGCGACAGCCATTCAGAGACGTATCAAGAACGCCTCACGTTTCACACCTATGCAAGTCATTATGGGGCTAATTCTTCTTGCAGCAGCGTTGTATGCCCTGCTTATGAAATGGTCCTACTATAATATGGGTGGCTGGACAGAATCCATGTCTGAGCCATGGTCAACGTTGCTGCAATATCGCTCCTATTCATGGGTGATGTACTGGTTCTACTTTTTACTGGGTGCCGTATGTGCCTGGTCAGTGGATAGCTGGAGGAGTTGGACCACCAAGATCCTGCCATGGACGATCTGTCTATTTATAGGGATGTATGTATGGCTTGGTTACGATGTGCTGCGTGGGTCCGGGGATGTTGTTAATCTGAATATCTCCACCTATCTGAAACCAACCACATTCCTGATCATTATGGCTCAGATGCTCATGTTCTATGGTTTCCTTGTACTGATGCGGGGCAAAGATACACGGTTTCAGCGCCTATTATCCTGGATTGGCCGCTATTCATTTGGTGGATATCTGGTTCATGCACTGGTGATCTACGCGATCGCTTATGTAACCAGACCGCTTCAACTCAGTGGATGGCATCTGCCTGTAACGTTGCTATCGTTCCTTGTAACAGTTGGTATTGCTCTTGCAATCAGTTGGGCGCTGTCCAAGCTTCCTGGCTCCCGCTTCACCGTAGGGTTAATGCGCAAACCACGTTCTATACCTAATTCATCTGTTAATGCGGATAAGAGAAACTCACCCCAGCCAAGCCCCTCACCTATTCCCGCTCACAGTCGGGGAACGCGTGAGACATTATGAAGCAAGAAGAGCGTCCCCTCACGGAGACGCTCTTCTTTATTTCACTTCGCTCGAAGTTGATCGTCCAGGAACAGGTTCCTGGGGACCCGGGGCTGGATGCATGTTGCCCTTCTGATTCACAAACCTCTTCAGATCACCCGTTAATTGTTCCTTCAGCTTGTCCACCAGCTGCGTTTCACTAATGCCTTTTGCCTGAGCAATCTCAGCCAGGGATTTCCCTCCCTGAAGCTGCTCGTGCAGTTGAGCAGGGGTGACTCCAATAAACCGGGCAATAGCGCCCTTATCTACCATGGAACGTTTGCCATGGTGGGCAAACTCACGTCGCAAATCACGAAGCGGCGTATTGATAACCTTTTTCAACTTGGTATCCATGTCCGCCTTCGTAGCTGCTGCTTGTTCCTTGGTGAGACAACCCTCATCTACAGCTTGATCCAGACGCTGCGCAAGTGTAGGCTTCAACTTCTGCAATAACTGCTCCTCACTCAGTCCCTTACGCTCTTTGGCAATCTGGGACAATGTCTTACCCAGCTCCATCTGTTCTTTCAAATCCCTAAGCCCAATCCCAAGCAAATCTGCCGTTTCACCAATCATAAACAGGCCATGTCCTGCCTGCATGCATGGCTTCGCTTGTTTGCCGGAAGAAGAAGCTTTAGACCCATCCTCATGTTCCTCAACACGAACGGCTGGATCAGCGAATGCCACATGCCCTGTTGTTGCTGTTATAACTACGGCTGCCAATCCGGCTGCCATCCATGTTTTCCATTTCATTTGCATTTTTCTGCCGCCTTTCCAATGTCGAAATCCTATGCCTTCCTAGTTTGAGCCTAAAATCCACTTTTTTATGCCATAAAATACAAAAAGTCATCATTTTTCTCACAAATGATCACAAAAAATCCTATTTTTTTCAGTTTGTTTCCGCTATACTAAATGTAACTTCATGATCTATATCAGTTGAACTACATATTATTTACACTGACACTACGCTGACAGAACAACCTTTCAATCGCTGTTATCCCCAGATTTTTTCGATTCCCTTTTCTCAAGGGAAAAATCCGGTGATAGCATATGCTTCCAATGTAGCTTTCTTTCAGAAAGCTTTAGGCGAACGCTTCGCTTTTTCAGGTTTCTTCTGTCCTCTACGTTATCGTGTAAATGATTATTTCAACTAATATAGCGAACGTCCTTAGTCACCTTATCGCAGGAAGGACGAGATGTAACGATGCAGAGAGATTGGTTAGATCCGTTTAGATCCGATCTGGAGGTCGTGTTTGCTTCAGCGGAACAACTCGTACGGAAATATCCCGAACCCTTGTCAGGACATGCATTAGAACAGCTTCGTTCGGTTAATCCGCTGTTACGAGATTCGGGACACAGTTATATCGGGTATATCATTCCACTCTGGATGCAACATTCGGATGGACTATCCCATGAGAACGCACAACAATTGAGTACAGCCTGTCTCATTCACATGTTATATTTCCTGAATCAGGACGACGTGATGGATGAACAGCCTGAGGATGTCACACGGAAGTTATCCCTGGGTAATCTATACTACATGGATGCACTTCAATCCTACTCGGAGTTGTTCGATCTTACCTCCATATTCTGGATCTATTTCAGACAATATGTCGTGGATTGGGCCCTGAGTGTAACGGGTGAGCATTCCATTGATTATTTCCAAAACAGTCCCTTGTTGATTGCGCAAAAGGCTTCCCCTCTGCTCATTGGAGCTACTGGTGCACTCCTTCTGCTGAAACAGTCCGACCGGATCATCCCGGTGTGTTCTGCCATCAACATTACACTCATGACACTCCAGATGACTGATGACTTCACAGACACGCAACAAGATGCTGTGCATGGAAACTACAACAGCTACCTCTCCCACATATCCGCAGCACTGAACCACAACTATCCAGATCATCCGCTAAGGGACTGTATACATGACAATGTATACAATACACAACTCATGAACTCTTACGTAGACATTGCTAATCACTACAATCGTACATTAACATCTTCTAACTTGGGAATATCATACCTTGAAGCATTTAATTCTTATTTATGCAGCACTTTGGTACAAGCTGTTCAGGAGATTACACAACGAAAAAAAAGGCTCCTCCAAGGCGGGTTTCATTACTGGATCAGCGATCAACAACTGGAATCCTGAGCACAAGGATGAAGCTGATTCGGTTTAATTTTAAATATGAAGGGAATGTTGACGATGATGGTATCAGAGAAAACGTTGCATGAGGATATTATCGAAAAGGCTTGGAGCGATGAGCACTTCAGACAACAATTGCACTCCAATCCGAAGCAAGCGCTTCGTGAAGCGTTCGGCATCGTAATCCCGGAACACATTAAGGTACGTACCGTTGAGGAACAGCAGAATGACTATGTTCTTGTCATACCTCCCAATCCTTCCAAGGTAAATTATGATGTGAATTGTGGACCTTGGAGAAGCTAAATCGGGTGAGTTAATTTTGTAGTGTAGAAGTCAGGGGTAGGAACAGAAAAAAGCCGCTGTATCCTTCTGTGAGTTCGTCATTCGACGAACTCGGCAAAAGATACAACCGCTTCTGTTCCTACCCCTTTGGTGCTTGTAAAACTGATCTGCCCTTGCATCGCTTCCACAATTCGGAAAGTAACCATCATGCCCAGACCTGTGCCTTTGATTTTATTGGAGAAATAAGGCTCGCCCAACCGGGAGAGTGCTTCCTCGTCCATCCCTTCTCCGTTATCCCTGACATGCACTTTGATGATACCATCCTGCTTATACGCCCAGATATCAATCTGGCCCTGTCCCTGCAGAGCTTCGATACTATTCTTGATAATATTGATAAAAGCCTGTTTGAACTTTGAGGAATTGCCCCGAATATACAGATCTGGCGGAATGTCCGTTGTGATCTTGCCACCCTCCAGATTAGCCATCGGTACAAGAATGCCTTCAATATGATTGAATTCATCCGAGATATTGAGCGAGATGATATGGTCAAACTCAGGTTTGGCAAAGGTAAGAAAGTCCGTTATGATGCCCGAAGCCCGATCAAGTTCTTCCAGTGCAATTCGAACATACCCCTTATTTTTGTTGTCTTCCTGTTCTGTCATAAGCTGCAGGAACCCTCTTGTCACCTGAAGCGGATTACGCACTTCATGGGCAACGGAAGCAGCCAGTTCACTAATAATCTCCATCTTCTCGGATCGTTGCAACTCATTGTTGAACAACTCCAATTCCTTGGAGTACTCTAGAACTTTGGTATGTTTTTCGGCAAAACGACTTCCGAGAATGGCAATTAACGAGATCACAAATGCAACCATCGACCATTTCCACCATAACAGATGATACGTCCCGCTCCGCTGATAATACCACAACAGTTCAGCCACACTGATTAAGGCAAATGTACCGAATCCTGTCGCAAGCAACATCGCTTCCCGGTTTCGTTGTAGTGCTTTGGCGAGGGTACCCACCAATAGGATCGTCAGCAGAATGACCAGCACCATGCCAACTACACGCTGTACGAGCAGATTGTAGAGCACATCCCATTGCCCGCCTGAAATAACATAAATAAATAGAGAGAACACAGCGACAACTGAATATATGAATATTATTTTTCGCAGTTTGGTGAAGATTCCATGCAGTCCTGGCCCGATAATCTGTTCAAAAAAATAACATAGCGCTGGCATACCCAGCAGCATCGCCAGATCAAAGACTACGGAATACAGGTCACCATATACCTGATAGAACGTATACAAAAATTGCGAGTACGTGATGATCATCGTGCCGATGGAACCCATCACCATGCATAGTGAGATCCATAATCCCTTATGGAATTTGCCAAGGAAGAACGTACAACTGAGCATCGTAATCGCTGTGAAAACAAAGGTCGCCCCCAAGATTACATCAATTAGTCCGTTATGAATATATCTCTCCTGTAACGCGGCATAAGGTCCAATCTGAACAGTACCTTGTATGCCCAGACGGCCTTTCTCATTTTGCGACCATACATAGAGCGTGTCCCCTGAATTTTTGCTGGATAAGGGCAGCAACACAGCATTATTATCATAATTGTAATGGTAGTTCTCGTAGACCTTGCGGTCCTCCAGATAGATAACAATATGATTGCCTTTAATGTTCTCAAATCGAATGGCTAAACTTTCCTCACTCAATTCAGGGATGGTCAGGCGAGTCCATAAGGAACTCGATCGATCTGTTTTGCTGTACTCTAACTTATCGACGCCCTGCTTTTCCCATATCTCGTCTGCTCCCTTAACCTCACTGATGAACCCTTGATCGTCAACGTTCCCCCATTTTACTTCCCATCCTGTAATGGATACAGGCTGCTGAACCACTCCTGTAGTTGCAAAGACTATCCCATGTGGCATGCCTAGAATAATCAATACACTCATCCATAAGATGACGATAGCTTTGGGCACATTTTTCATTCACAGCACCTCAAAGTTCTAATTTTCCCTATCTTAGATTCTCTCATTTATCATTCGCCACCGTTTGTCACGTCACCTTCTTGAGATAAAATGAAATTTCACATTTAAGTCGATTTATAGTCTTATTTCCATTTTATTGTTAAAATCATTCGGTTAATCGCGCAGATCTTCGAACTGATTCTCTATCATTTCACGTTCTTTTTGTTCAACTTGACTGCGGAATTCAAGCCACTGCTCTGTTTCCTCATCATCATAGATGGTCCATATATCGGAAAAAAGGAAATCCCGCAGCTGGACAACTTGTCCGGACCATATACCGCCTACCCAAAACAAACCATCCGGACGACGGATGACGGTACGGGAGAACCCGGGTGTGGACGCCTTTTGCCCGATACGAATGCGTGTGATCATATTGCCCAGTGTGAACCAGTCCACTTGAATCCCTCCCTTACATATTCATGCTTCATCATAACATAGGCAAAACATGAAAAGCTGCAAAAACGGTCGCTGCGATTCAATCCTTTCCTTCGGGTGTAATGGTTTCTCAAAGCAAACAAACACCCTAAGGAGATGATTCCAATGAATGAGCCACATCGTACGGTTGAGGTAGAACATAAGGATGTTCAGCATAAATCGGATTCAAGTATGGTCGCTTCCACATTTATTAAATATGCCGCGTATATCATTATCTTTTTTGGATTTTTATACTTTTTGGTCAAGTATGTATTCCCCAAATTCTAAGGCATTCATATCGTAGTGGACACCCGGAGATAATAACCTTTGCAAGATTACAATACCAGCGCTTTGGGTAACTACGGGGTAAGAAGCTTTTGGGCAACTCAAATGAAAGGAAGTGCTACTCATGTCTGACAAACCAATCAGTAACGAAGAGAGCGACCGCTATTACGACCGTTATCAGAGGTCCCGCGATATTCCACCAGAGACGGAAGTTCCGGAAGGTGATATGGATACCTTTGACGAGGTTTCCGGCAGACGGATTGTCACGGAAGATTCGAATCTGCCACCGGTAGCAGCAACGGCTGTGGACGAGCCGGAATTGGATTCACGTTTGGCTGAGACGCCGCTGGAATCCGTACCCGATGCAGATCTGCTGCAACCAAACAGCCCGGTTGATCCTGCTGCACCCGATCCGGATGCGCTGCATGGTACCGATCTGCTTAATGGTGCTGGTGCGGATGCCAAACCGGAGAATGACATTCCACCACGACATTAACAGCTGTTATGACATCCTGAATGAGGAGGTGCATACACGATGAAGGAAGATCGCCAAAAGCATGTGCATAAACCGGATAATCTCGTGACCGAACGGGATATTGACCCGGACTTCGGACTGTTCACTGAGGACTCCTTCCCCGAAGCACTTGAGGATGAGGATCAACGTGATGCGGTCGAGCATGCCATTCCCAAAGAGAAGGCTTCTCGTAAGCCCTCTTCGGATGACTAACTTATATAGATCCGTAGTAGACTTAAAAAAGATGACGTCTGTAAATTTCACAGCGTCATCTTTTTTGTTACCTGTAAGTTCATTTTCTCTTTGCAATTCAGCGTCACCGCTTAGCGGAAACCTTACTTGCCACGGGCAGTTTGTGATCCAATCCAGACCACTTCGCTACAATTGCAGTGAGTAACAATGCAACTCCGTTAATGATAAAAATCCAGCGTATCGGCAGCCAGCCACCAAGCACACCACCAATGATCGGCCCCGCCATCGTCCCGATCTGGGCAGCGGACTGATTTAAACTAAAGGCCCTTCCTCTAAAACTAGATGCAGTAGCCTGCACAATCATGGCGTTAATCGCCGGAAATACAGCCGCAAAGAATAAACCGTATACAAATCGCAATATGCCAAATCCGATATACCCTGTTGTAAAGAACTGCAGAAGATTCCCTACAGCCCCACCAACCAGTCCAATGATCAGCACTTTACCGTATCCAATCCTTGAACCAATCTTGCCCCAGCGTGGTGCCATAATAACTGTCGCTACACCTACCGCCGAGAAAATAATACCCGAGCTGAGTGAGGCACGGTCAGGCTGGATGCCCATTTCCATCACATACACTGTTAATAATGGCTCCAGAATCATGACGGAGAATGTACATATGCCCATCATGCCAAGCACCGTCATAAACAAACGATTCGCTCTCGCTTCACGAATGTCATCCATGACGTGGGAACGAGCTTTGTTCCGGTTGAAGTTTTCTTCTTTTACCCAGAAGGTTGCGATGATTGCTGAGACTAACACAACAATAGCCGAAAACAAAAATGCATTCCGGTTCCCATAATAATGACTCACCACGCCACCAATTAACGGCCCGATAATGCCACCTGTTGCTCCTGCTGTAGACATGATACCCAGTGCATACCCTGTCTTCTCTTCCGGTGTATTCGTGCCTACCAGGGCAATGGCTGCTGGAACAAACCCTGCAAGCAACCCCTGAAACAATCGAACAACAATCAGTGAATAGGGGTCCTGCACGAAATAATTGATTAAATACAAAACGGCCAGGCTGTATCCCGACCGGATCAGCATGGGCTTGCGCCCGTATTTATCAGCCAGTGATCCCCAGAACGGAGACACGAGCGCACTCGCGAGAAACGTAATGCCAAACGCTAGTCCTGACCATAATTCCAGGTGATTACGAACCCCCAAGTCAGCACTGAGAAACAGGGGCAGGAATGGAATTGAGATCGAATACGCGGTGCTGCAAAAAAATACACCAATCCACAATATCACCAGATTTCGCTTCCACGAGAAGTTCATATACCCGCACGCCCTTTCCGTTACTGACGCCGGGACTGCCGTGTACTGGAGCGGACGGAGCAGACCCGTACGTCCCCGATGCGGAAGCATTTTCCTTATTTTACACCCATCATTCCACGAAGGCCATCCCTTGTTCACCACAACCACACGTATTACATTGCCATCCTGTCCACAAAAACGGTATGATAGTTGGGTAAATATCCAAATAAGATTTGGAGAAAATATATGATGCAGAGATGCAAGGAGGAACGTTTTCATGTCTTTACGGTGGAAAAAAACAACCGCAGTATCGCTCGTTCTTGCGATGCTGCTTATCGTCATTAGTGGTTGCGGACGCCCTGCGACCAGTGCCGAGCAAACGCCGGTTCCGGCTGCACCTGAAGGTCCAAATCCGGTAGCTACCATTGAGATGCAGGATGGTCAGAAGATTGTCATTGAGCTCTATCCCGAGATTGCGCCCAACACGGTGTATAATTTCATCTCCCTTGCGAATAAAGGGTTCTATGACGGCCTGATCTTTCACCGGGTCATTCCGGGCTTCATGATTCAGGGTGGTGATCCAGATGGCAACGGTTCAGGAGGCCCAGGTTATGCGATCAAAGGTGAATTTACATCCAACGGTCACAAAAATCATCTGAATCATACTCGGGGAATCATTTCGATGGCGCGTAAATCGGATAATCTTGATTCAGCAGGTTCCCAATTCTTCATCATGTTAGCTGATGCGGATTACTTGGATAACGCATATGCTACCTTCGGCAAGGTAACAGAAGGTATGGAAGTCGTTGATGGTATTGCTGCTCAGGAAATAGGTGAAGATGACAAACCGGTTTCCGATCAAGTTATGAAAAAAGTTACGGTAGACACCCATGGTCTGGAGTATCCAGAGCCGGTTAAGATGCCCTAATCAACATTCCTACCTATCGGATAAAAATCCAAGGCTCAAAGCTTGCTTTGGAGCGTTTAAACAAACAAAAGCTCTGTCCTATGCGAATGTCGCAAGGCAGAGCTTTATTTATTGATTTTAATGATAGCGGTTACATATATGACTTTATAAAAAATGACCTCTTCCGGCATCATCCTCAATACATCCATCCCATCAAACGTAACCAGCCGATAATCGCAATCCATAACGGGCAGCTGAAGGCAACGCCCCATGCAAGCCCTTTCAGTAAACCACGGTTTACTTCCACGAACAACGACTCCTTTCTCCAGGGAATAGTCGCAGTATCGGTAATAGTATATGATTTTATACCCGTTTTCATTCGTCATGCAACCCTCGTTTTCCTGCTTTTGTTCCGCAGTTTCATGGAATGCATTACGGGAACCTGATATACTATGACTACTGTACGATAAATGGAACTTGATTTATGTTTGGAAAGGAGATTTTCCTATGGCAAAATCCAAAAAACGCACTCCTGCTCCCAAAGCAGCAGTAGCACAGGATAAACCCACAACACTGAAGGACCTGCTTAGCAGTGATGTGCTGGAGAAGCTGAAAGCTCAGGCGGATGAAGCCAAGGCTGCCGAAGCGGCTCTTAAAGAGCAGGAACGTCAGCAGGCAGAAGAAGCTCGTCAAGCGGAGCAGAAGCGCCGGGATAACGATTTCGAATATTTGCTCAATAACAGCGCTATGGACTGGAAGAAACATAAGTAAGTGCGAGCATGACCTGAGAAAGCTTCTTACCATCCACATGCCAAAATAATATCACAGCAGACAGATCATGAAGATGATCTGCTCACAGAACAGGGCCGCGTTGCGGGCCTGTTTTTTTGATATAGACACATATGATTCACCAGTCTTGAGCCGGGTATGTAGAAGTAGAGCGTACAACGATAATCTATACCATACGGAGGGATCAGAGATGACTGAACAACGTTTGGAAGGTAAAGTGGCGATTGTAACCGGAGGTGGATCGGGTATTGGGCAGGCTACCGCTATTCGTTTCGCCGAGCATGGAGCCAAAGTGTACATGCTGGATCGCACACCCGAAAATGCGGAGGAAACCAAGCAGACGATTGAAAAGGCTGGCGGAGAAGCGTATGTCATCGAATGTGATATCTCCAAACCGGATAATGTGCAGAAGGCGATCAATCAGGCTGCGGCTGAAGCCGGTAAACTGGATATCATATTTGCGAATGCTGGCATCAACGGAACGATGGCCCCGATTGAAACAATGGAAATCGAGGACTGGGATCAGACGATGGAGATCAATATGCGCGGAACCTTCGCAACCGTCAAATATGCCATCCCTCATCTGAAAGAACATGGCGGCAGCATCATTATCACCAGTTCCATTAACGGTAACCGGGTCTTCTCAGGGATTGGATTCTCTGCATACGCTTCTAGCAAAGCAGGACAAACAGCATTTACGAAGATGGCTGCACTGGAGCTGGCTCGTTATAAGATCCGTGTAAACGCCGTCTGCCCAGGAGCTATCGATACCAACATTGATGATAACACCTATCCGTCAGATGATCTGAAAGAAGTACAGATTCCTGTTGAATTCCCGGAAGGTCACGAACATCCGCTCAAGGGCGAACCTGGAACGTCGAAGCAAGTAGCTAACCTCGTTCTGTTCCTCGCTTCCGATGAAGCCTCTCATGTTACAGGTACACGAATCTATGTGGATGGTGCGGAATCTCTGCTCCGTGGATAAAAATATAAGTTGGCCCCATTCAGGGACAACGCCCAAACATCCCGCAATCGATCTGATCCGGTCAGATTACTGCGGGATGTTTTATCTTAGAAGAAGTTTATAATACGGCGCAGGCTCAACTATAAGGATTACCTCTATACCGCGGAGCTTTTACCTTTTTTCACACGATGGTTTAACCGGTCGGGAATGACAAAGAGCACAATGTACATCAGCGAGAACAAGACGAGAGCCAGTACCTCTTCCCCAAGGATATATATGGGATAAGGGCCTAGCATGTCCAGCACCGAGGGTGTACTCGGCTTGTATCTCAAAAACATGTAATTCGCATCAAGCAGGATATCTACAATGTAAACGAACAGTGCTGCTACGTTCACAAATATCATTGAACCTGCCACAGATCTCCAGTCAGGACGAATCTGCTCCACCCAAGTCATATAGAGTAAAGCCAGAATGATACAGGCATGAGCGACGAAAAATTGGATGAATCGAAAATGTGCATAAGCATAACCCAAATTAGGAGTCAGGATCGCCATAAGGGCTCCAGCAATGCCTGCAAACAGCAGTGCAGAATGTAACAGTCGACTGCGTGTCAGTAGTAACAACGCCGATAATAGCAGAGACAGACTGCATAGTTCGAGTGGCAGTGACGTCTGCAGGCTCCATATCCCTCCGTACACATACCAGAGTTGTAGCACGATTTCGCAGGCAAACATGATACAGGCCAGAACAATCCGCAGTATGCGGCGTGCCCTCTCTGACCATGATCGAAGATGGTGTCGAAGCAAAAACATCATTACAATCAATGCTGTAATTACGCTAATTGAAACGATATGTGAAGTGGAGAACAGGATAAACGGCTCTGCATCATAAGGGTCCAGCCATGGTGGATACGCCATGCATCTCTTCTCTCCTTTGCAAGGATCTCACCAACATTATCTCTCTTTAATGTTAACTTTTTCATTTTGCCATTGAATGAAAGTGCTGTCCAGTTGGAATTCTAAATAAGCATTGTAATTTAAATATCTTTATGTTAAGATAAATTCAGAACCGAAACAAACGAAAAGTTAGTAACTTTCTTAATTGAAATAATAATAAATACAGCACTCAACAAATGTTCAACTAAACATTTACACGATAACGGAGAGGACAGAAAAAACCTGAAGAAGCGGAGCTAAAAGCTTTCTGAAAGAAAGCTGCATCGGAAGCATATGCTTCGCCTTTATCCCCGGATTTCCCCTTTCAAAAAGGAATCAAAAAATCTGGGGATAACAGCGATCGGAAGGTTGTTCTGTCATCGGAGTGCCAGTGTAAATAATCCTTAGTTGAATTTATAACCTAACTTAGGAGGAATTATTATGCAAATTAAAGGACTTCACCACGTATCCGCTCTAACCGCACATGCCGATCAGAACTATCGTTTCTATACTAATATCATGGGGCTTCGCCTCATTAAGAAAACGGTCAACCAGGACGATGTGTCCGTGTACCATCTCTTCTATGGTGATGAGAAAGGCAATCCAGGTACCGAACTTACCTTCTTCGAAATTCCGATGGCCGGACAGACTCGTGAAGGCGTGAACAGCATTTCAGCAACGTCACTGCGTGTGCCAAGTGATGCGGCACTTACGTATTGGCAGCAGCGTTTTGACGAATTCGAAGTTGATCATGGAGAGATTGTTGAACGGGGCGGTCGTGCCACGCTCTCGTTCACGACTTCGAAGGACAACGTCTGATTCTGGTCTCGGATGAACACAATACAGGTGTCGCTGGTGGCAAACCATGGGATCAGAGCCCTGTGCCCGCTGAATATGGCATTGTAGGCTTGGGCCCTATCCATCTTACAGTGAAAGACGCCTCTCTTACCGCTCCGGTTCTCACCGAACTGCTTGGTTTCAGAGCCAAAGGAAGTTACCCGGCCTTTACTCCAGGTCAACCTGATGTACTGGTCTTTGAATCGGGCGAAGGTGGTAGTGGCTCCGAGGTGCATGTTGAAGAACGTAACGATCTTGCACAAGAACGTCCTGGACGTGGTAGCGTGCACCATGTAGCTTTCCGTGTGGACAATGAGGAAGAGCTGAAACAATGGGTAGAGCGGGTTCATAACTTCCAATTCCCAAATTCCGGTTTTGTAGACCGCTTCTACTTCCGCTCCCTGTATTTCCGTGAAGCAAACGGTATACTGTTCGAGCTGGCCACCGATGGTCCGGGATTCGATACAGACGAAGAAATGGCGCATCTGGGAGAATCGCTTGCCTTGCCACCATTCCTTGAAAGTCGCCGCGCGGAAATTGAAGCCAATCTTAAACCGCTGGACACCGTCATTCGTTAAAAATAAAAACGATTATCACAATGTGTGTTATGGACTTGATCCAGCAACATCATCGTTGATCATCGTTTTTGTATTACGTCTATTTTATTTAACCAAATACGATGTTGTAAGAGGTACAAACAGCGATGAACCTGGATCTTCTGAAACAATCTCAACAAAAACAGCTTCAGTACCCGATACATCCACGTCCAGACTTGCCTTTGTAAGTCGTCTCCGCGGGATCTTTGGTATGCCATGCGGTAGATTCCAACACCGTTTTACCATTTGCATCTTTGGTTGTCACCGTAGCACAATTCCCTATCTCCGGGCAGCACAAAACGAGGCTGTATGTCCCGATTTTTTCAGCCTCGCCCTGTTCCCCACTGTCCGTAAACGCAGAAAGGGAGATATTCTTTTCAAATGCTCATTAAACTACACTCGAGAACTTCCAATGCCTGCTGCTCTACGATATCAACATGATGTTATCAATCAAAAGATTCATAATATTCTTCTTCATACACTTCCATGCTGTACTTCAAATCTGTAGCTTTCCACTCACCATCCATATATTCATATGCAAATGTTAGATCACCAGCATATAAAGCCACACCGTAAGATCCTGCTGCTGATACGACAAGTTGGCCATTCTCCACACTGTAATATGTTACTCCGCCAAATCCCAACTCTTCGTTATACACGCCGCCACTCGTGTCTCCCTCGATCCTTGAAGGTTCTGCTTGAACGCCATCAACGGCAACATCAACATCAACACGGTCTGATCTAACCGAAACATTCGACTTCACATGCTGCTTCACGATCTCATCTAGGGATTGCATCTTCATCTCTTCCAGCGTCACCGGATTAATAATACGTGCTTGTCCCAAATAAATACCTGTTCCATGTCCTTTCGTATATAAAACAACAATCTCTTTTTGTCCGTCTCCATTCAGATCCAGCTCGTGTACTTCGGGTTTGTAAGACCCGCCTTCTCCTTGCCAATCACTAAATTCTCGCGTCTTGCCGTCCACTTCCAAAATCATTCCGTTATATATATATCCTGAACCCTCGACTTTCATAGGGTATAATCTGACGTTCTCATTCTCTGGAGCAATCGAAACATATTCCTCTTTCACGGGCAAGGATTCCGTTGTTGTCTTCGCTGTGTCGTGCATTTTATCTATATTGGAAGCCTCGACCACTGCGGTCTGGCTGGATTGCTCATCTATGTTAAGCTGTTTTTGCGATTCATTCATGGTTCTGGCAGCCGAAGTTGTACTAATCGTAGCTACCGCCAAAATAATCATCAGCAGGATACCTGTCCAAGTTTTCAATATACTGGGCTCCTTTATCTGTTGTGATAATCCTATTATATCTTCATTTATCGCCTGCAAGTTGCGAATTTGTTAATCTTTCATAAAATAATCTTTACAAATTTTCATTTTCACGAAAGAACGTTCGGCTTTAACCAGAATAAGCAAAATTTCATGCCAAATACATCTCTAAAAAGCAAAAAAAATTCCGAACACAGCTCAAGGCTGCATCCGGAATGCTTTGGTTTTGTCCATTAACCGATCCGTTAACTGTCTCAGTTCTTCAGCCGAGGATGAAATCTCCTCCATAATGGCTGTCTCTTCGTGTGCGGCATCCATGATTCGTCTTGCCTCATCCGAGAACGATCCGGCTTTCCCCTGGATTTTCTTCACATGACCGTGCGTTTGTTCCACGCGACCTGTCTGTTCTGCAATCTTGGAACCGATATCATGTGCACCCTTCATAAACACTTCCACCGTACCTGTCAGTTCATGCAACGTCTGATCCACAGAGATAGTTCGCTCGGATTCATTAACCACCAGACCATGCTGCTCATGAGTCAGTTGTGCTGTCTCCCTGATTCGCTGCTGCACACGACTGATCAGCTCATTAATACGGTGCACCGATTCCTTACTCTCATCTGCCAGCTTGCGGATCTGCTGTGCAACGACTGCAAATCCTGAGCCTTCTTCGCCAGCTCGTGCAGCCTCAATGGACGCATTCAGGGCAAGTAGCCCTGTTTCCTCAGCAATGTTTTTTACAGAATGTGTAATCACCTCGATATCGGAGGCTTCCTTCTCCAGCAACAGCATAATGTCGCGGGAACGATTGTGAGACTCGGCCAGCTCGTCCATTCCTTTCATTAACGATGAGAAAGTCTGTTTCGTATGATCCACGGATCGTTCCATCTGACCGGACATCTCTGTCATGCCCATGGACTGGCTATGCATACGCTGAAAATCGTTTAACATCTCATCGGCTGTGATCAGCGATTGATGGGAAGTGACCTTCTGCTCTTCTACGCCTACCGCAATATGATCCACCGCATCCGACATCATCTCGATCTGTTCGGCGGCCTGGGTAATTGCTTCACTCAGAGACTGGGCATTCTGAGAAGTTGTCCGTGTACTGTCCGCAATATCATTCACAATACTTCTGAGATTAGAAACCATTACGCGAAATGCATCATATAATACGGTAAGTTCATCCTGTGCACGTCGCTGCGGAATCTCGGTTGTCAGATCCCCGGATGAAACTTGTTGTGCCGCACGAGACAGATGAACAATCGGACGAGTCAGCCAGCGAGAGGCGAACCACCCGAGAATCCCGTTCCAACATACCCCCATAACAAGGATGATGGAGATATACAACCAGCTTGGCATGTTGAAAGAGAGCCAGTCCTGGAGGAAAAATATAAAAAAGCCGCTAGTTCCGTACGTAATAATTGAGATTAGTACCAAACCTGCGACTGTCTTTGCGCCTAAAGTCCATTTCATGTTTACACCCCGTAGTCCTTTTTTCCTATTTTACCAATCATGTACCAAATATCATGTGACATACATCACTGAAAACGTTCTATCTACTCCCTGTTTCTGGTTCATGCATGACTTCACTACCATGTAGTGCATAATGAATAAGACAAGCTTTTCAGCCCCCTTTAATGAGCAACTGCGTGTAAATTTAATCCCTAATTTAAATTATTATCGGTAAAACAGGCAAAATGATTTAGCTTGGCATCCATTTTGCTTAAATGATATACTGAGTGCGCTTCGGCAATGCCGGAGCTGACCTATTTATTGGATGCCACTGGAGGCGAACGAAATGTCTACTATGTCCACAAGGACGGAGAAAGATTTTATCGGTGAAAAAGAAATTCCGGCTTATGCCTATTACGGCATTCAGACGGTGCGGGCCGTGGAGAACTTCCCGATTACCGGCGTTCCGGTACACCGGGAGCTGATCACAGCTCTGGCTGCGGTGAAAAAGGCAGCGGCAGTTACGAATATGGAGCTGAAAATGCTACCAAGCAAAATTGGCGATGTGATTGTCATGGCGGCTGAAGAAATGATGAAGGGCCATCATCTGGATCATTTTATTGTGGACTCCATTCAGGGCGGTGCAGGTACCTCCATGAATATGAATATGAACGAAATTTTGGCCAACCGCGGGCTGGAACTGTTAACCAAAAGCAAGGGAGACTACTTCCATTGCAATCCGAACAACCATGTAAACATGTCCCAATCCACCAATGACGTGGTGCCTACAGCACTGCGTATTGCGGCGTATCAATTGTCCGAGACGTTACTCGCTACCATGAAAAGACTACAGGATGCGTTCCGTAAAAAAGAAGAGGAATTCAACGATGTGGTCAAGGTAGGTCGTACCCATCTTCAGGATGCTGTGCCTATTCGCCTTGGACAAGAATTCGGAGCTTATGCCCGTGTAATCGGACGGGATATCGAGCGTCTTGAATTCGCCAATCGCCGCCTGCTTACCATTAACATGGGTGCAACTGCGGTAGGTACAGGACTCAATGCTAAACCCGAGTATATTATCAAGGTTACAGAACATCTGTCGGATGTTACCGGACTACCACTACAGACAGCTGAAGATCTTGTGGATGCGACGCAGAATACGGATGCCTATCTGGAACTTTCAGCCGCGCTGAAGGTATGTGCGGTCAGCCTGTCCAAAATCTGTAATGACATTCGCATGATGGCTTCAGGTCCGCGTGCAGGATTCAATGAATTGCGCCTGCCACCGCGTCAGCCAGGTTCCTCTATCATGCCAGGCAAAGTGAACCCGGTTATGGCAGAAGTCATTAACCAGGTATCCTTCCAGGTCATGGGGAACGATCATACAATCTGTATGGCATGTGAAGCTGGTCAATTCGAGTTGAATGTCATGGGCCCGGTTATTGCGTTTAACTTGCTGCAATCACTGAAAATTATGAATAACGGCATTGATGTCTTCACACGTTATGCTGTGGAAGAGATGGAAGCAAACCGCGAGCGCTGTGAATTAATTATGAAGCAGAGCTTCAGTGTGGTTACGGCGTTGAACCCGCACTTAGGTTATAATGTGGCGGCTTCCATCGTGAAGGAAGCGCTCAAGACTGGACTTTCCTTGCAAGAGATTATTTTGGAACGCGGACTGCTGACACCGGAAGAACTGGAAGAGATTCTTCATCCGGAACAGATGACTACACCAGGGATTGCCGGAGAACACTTCCTGCGTAATATGGAACGTTTGTAGGTAATCAGGAGATCTAATGCAGGGAATGCAGAAAACCCAATACAAATAACATCCCAAAGAACCCCCGCAGACCGTTCATCCGGTTTGCGGGGGTTCTTGCATTGGGAGATGATAAACGCCTGTTACTCCGTTAAGCCCATCGTTTACGCTCAAGGGAAGGCAGAATCTGAAGTTCCTCCCTGTACTTGGCAACCGTTCTGCGGGAGATGACAATTCCCTCCGCTGCGAGCAGTGTGGCTAAATGACTATCCGAGTACGGCCGCTGCGTCTGTTCCGTGCGAATAATTTCTTTTAATCTCCGTTTCACCGCTGATGCGGAGGTTTTATCCCCTGACGTTGTACCAATTCCCGAGGCAAAAAAAGCTCTGAGTTCATATACACCATGCGGGGTGTCAATGTATTTACCGTTCACCGCACGACTTACCGTTGATTCATGCATGCCAATCTTCTCTGCAATAACAGCCAGATTAAGCGGTCTTAGCGCGGATGGTCCGCTGGTCAAAAAGCGCTTCTGCTCTTCCATCACGGCCGCCAGCACACGCATTAATGTTCTGCGCCGCAGGTGCACACTACGAATGATAGCCCTCGCCTCTGCCGCGCGGTTAGACCAGATTTCGTCCGGTGCCTCATCCCTGATCCAGCGGGTACATGCTTCATTCATGGATACACGAGGGTTACCTGCCGCATGCAGACTGAAATGGGCCTCACCATTACGCAATCCGACAATGGCATCCGGAATAATGTAATGCGGTCGTTCCGTACATCCGATGGATCGGCAAGGCTTGGGGTCGAGACGTGTAATATAGTCATAGGCAGCCTGGGCTTCACGTGAAGTCATACCCAATCGACTTCCTGTTCTACCTGGGTGAAAAGGAACCAGTGCTTCCAATCCCGCTTCCACCATGCGTTCAGCGTACAGAACAGCCGATGGATCACGCCTGATCTGGAGCAGCAGGCATTCCTGCAGATTCCGCGCCCCTATACCTGCGGGGTCCAGCGACTGGAGAAGTTCCAGTCCCGCTGTAATCTCATTCATGGGCAGTCCAAGTGCTGCTTGCACCTCTGACAGCTCAACCGTCAGATACCCATCATCATTAACACACCCTGCCAAGTATATTGATATATTTCCCCATTTGTCTGGAATGGTCATCACTCGAATTTGTGCAATCAACAATTGTTCCAGTGTAGGTTCGGCACCTTTAACCTGAAGCAGCGGATCATAGGAAGCATAACTGCGCTGATCCATTCGCCGTGGGATCCGGGCGAGGGGCGCAGCTTGTTCTTCCAGTTCAAGCACTGGATTTTCTTCTGTGGCATCCTGCAAATAACGGGTCAGATCCTGACCAGACAAGGTTAGCAAATGAAAGGATTGTTTCATCTCCGGCGTGATGGACAGCCGAATACGTTGTTCCTGTACCAACTGAACACCTAACATCCGTGTCCCTCCTTATGCGTTGCTGGGCAATAAACCTCTGTTTTTCTTATAATGCGTGTTCAAAAAGTCTGATTTTCAGTACCGAGAAGATGGAATGAAGCTAGAAATGGAGTAGCGGAGCGTAGGAAAACTACGTGAGCAACGGACATTTCGGCTGAATTTCATATTCGATGCTGACGATGCCGCTAGGCATGATTTGTAATCAAAAGTGGACTTTTTGAACTACCTCTTATACGAACAAAAGCATTTGCAGGGATAATAGCATACTATTCAAGCGATTGTAAGCACTCTTTTAGCTGAATTATAATAATCCTTCTAGTATTTCTCCGATACCAGCTTCGCTTGTGTAAACAACAGCAGATAGTCTCTTCCACCTGCCTTGGAATCTGTGCCCGACATGTTAAATCCGCCAAATGGATGCGTGCCCACCAGTGCCCCGGTACATTTCCGGTTGAAGTACAGATTACCCGCGAAGTACTCACGTCTTGCCTGTTCCAGATGTTCACGATTACGTGAGATCACCGCGCCGGTCAGGCCATAGTCTGTATTATTGGCGATATCCAATGCGTCCTGGAAAGATTCTGCTTTGATAAATGCAAGCACAGGTCCAAAAATTTCATCCTGAGCAATCCGGGCTTTTGGGTCCACATCGGCAATAATGGTTGGTTCAATGAAATAACCCTCGACATTCCCTGTACCACCTCCATGCACAAGACGTCCCTCTCCCTTGCCAATTTCAATATATTCCGTGATCTTCGCATAGGCCTTGTCATCAATAACCGGCCCGACCTGACTGCCAACTTCAAGTGGACTGCCCATCGTCAGTTTCTGTGTCCGTTCAATCACTTTTTGCAACACTTCATCATATACATCCTTATGAATAATGGCACGGGAACACGCCGAACATTTTTGCCCTGAGAAACCAAATGCCGAAGCGGTAATGGACTCTGCCGCCAGTTCCAGATCGCTGTCGCTGTCTACAACGATGGAATCCTTGCCACCCATCTCTGCAATAACTCGTTTGATCCATTTTTGACCCGGAGCGGTACGAGCTGCACGTTCATTAATTCGCAGCCCTACATCTCTGGAACCGGTGAAGCTGATAAATCGGGTAAGCGTATGATCCACAAGATAATCGCCAACTTCACTGCCTGATCCAGGTAAAAAGTTCACTACGCCATCCGGCAAGCCAACTTCTGCGAGCAGTTCCATGAATTTCGCAGCAATTACCGGCGTTGTGCTGGCAGGCTTCAAGACCACCGTGTTGCCGGATACCAGTGCAGCCGAAGTCATGCCTGCCATAATGGCCAGCGGGAAGTTCCAAGGTGGAATGACAACGCCAACGCCCAGCGGAATATAACTCAGCTCATTATCTTCCCCTGCAATCCGTACGAGGGGCTGTGGTTCACTCAGTCGCTGCATATCCCGTGCGTAGAATTCCATAAAATCAATGGCTTCGGCTGTATCCGCATCGGCTTCAGGCCAGGTCTTACCAGCTTCATAGACCATCCATGCCGAGAACTCATGCTTGCGACGGCGCATAATCGCAGCTGCTTTGTACAGATAACGGGCCCGTTCATTCGGTTCAGTGTGTTTCCAGGTGTGGAATGTCTCCGCTGCGGTCTGAATGGCCTTTTCGGCCAATTCCTGATCTGCCTGGTGAATGGTTCCGACAACCTGATTCTTGGCTGCGGGGTTCACGGACGTTAACGTGCGGCTACTTGTTATTTTTTGCCCCCCAATAATAATCGGATATTCCTTCCCAAGTTCAGCTTCTACCTGACGAAGTGCGTCTTCGAATGCTTCCTGGTTCGCCGGGACCGCAAAAGGTGTGAATGGTTCGTTAACAAAAGGGATATTCATGAATGATTCCTCCTTCAGGATGTGGGTTTCACTGGCTGCTCGCCTGAATTGATATGCATGTTACTCATCACCAAATATATGTAGCAAAATCCATGCCAACTCCGTTTGGAACTGAAATATTTTTCTCGTTAAATTTAACTAAAGAAAATTCACACTGCCCACTCCGATGACAGAACAACCTTCCAATCGCTGTTATTCCCAGATTTTTTGATTCCTTTTTATAAAGTTAAAATCCGGGAATAAAGGCGAGCGCTCCGCTTCTTCAGGTTCTTTCTGTCCTCTCCGTTTTGTGTAAATGTTTAGTTCAATTTATATAGATAATTTTCATATAAAAAAATAGTAGACCATCGCCAAATCTGGCACGTTTTTTGCTTGAATTAAGGATGCACAATGCTGAAGGAGGAAACGAAAATGAGTGTAGGAACGGAAATATATCGTAAAACCTTGTTGACTGTGGCAGGCAACAAAGCAGTAGAGAACCTATCCATCAAATACGGCAAAAAGCTGGCAGGTAAGTTCATCGCAGGCAATGCCCTGGAGGAAGCTCTCGAAGAGATTCGCATACTCAACAACAAGGGCATCATGGCTACACTCGATCATCTGGGCGAAGGCATCACCCGTCTAAGCGAAGCGGCATTATACAGGGATGAGTATGTACGACTGGTCGAAGGCATTGCACGTGAGAAGGCCGATTCCAACGTCTCTCTAAAGCCTACCCAAATGGGCCTCGCACTCGACCCTGAAGAGGGTTATCGAAATATCCGTACGGTAGCTGCACAAGCCAAACTGCATGATCTGTTTGTCCGAATCGATATGGAAGACAGTCCATTTACTCAAGCGACACTGGACATTGTGCGCAGGCTGCACGCCGAAGGACTGCACAATACAGGCACAGTATTGCAAGCTTACCTTCATCGTACGGAGGAAGATACGCGTGATATGATTCGGGAAGGCATCAGGCTGCGTCTGGTCAAGGGAGCTTATAAGGAACCCGGATCTGTTGCCTATCAGAATGCTTCTGAAGTCATTCATCAATTCAAAACGATGATACGCAACCATCTTGATCAGGGCGTGTACACAGCGGTTGCCTCGCATGACGATCACATCATTAACTGGACGAAACAATACGCCAAGGATCGGGGAATTTCGCCGGAAGCCTTTGAATTTCAGATGTTATACGGTCTGCGCATGGGTGAACAGGAACGTCTCGCCAAAGAAGGTTATCGCATTCGCTGCTACGTACCATATGGCACCATGTGGTATCCGTATTACACCCGCCGTTTGGCCGAAAAACCGGCTAATCTCTGGATGGTTGTTAAAAACATGTTCCGTTAAACCATTCCAGAATGAATTACCTCTATAACCATGCTGCCCTGTTTTCTTGGATAGCATGGTTTTTTAATCTATAAATTTGGATGAGATATAAGACTGAATTCTCATTCTTTAGCGTGTTATAACCTGATTAATATGTCTAAAAAATAAGAAACCTCAAATTGAAATGTCTAATATAATGGACACAGCAGGGCCTCTTCAGCCTTTCAAATAACCCCGTTTCCTCCTTCCCTCCGTTTTTCACTCCATTACACAGAATTATTTACGTCATGTTTCTTAACATTAAAACCACCGCAACCAACTAATTTTATGGATAACAGAAGCTTTTACCCCACTTCCATCCAATGTAATCGCATACAATAAGGGATAGGATCATAACCATAGATTCCCATCATTAAACCTGAACACCCGATGTCAAAAAATATATACACACCTTCATCCGAACGTTATAATATACATAATTTCACATTCTTCATTTTGTATAAGTATACGCTGTAACCGAGGTGATCCCGATGAGACATTTACTTCCTGAACTGAATTCTTTGTTACGAATAGATATGAGTATTCACGATGAAGTCCTCCATGAGGAACATACACTTCAGTCTCTACAGTCAGAACCCCATATAAGTGCAGACAAACCTGTCTTCATACGCTGCACTACAGGGTACGCTTGGTTGTACAGCCAACCTAATAGAACAACACCTTACGGTAGTCTGCCTGTGCCTGTCGTCTCTGCTTCGATCCAACTTGCGGAAGTTATCCCCCTGTTCGCTACGAGCCCTTTTCTATTAATAAAGAATGATCAGGGCGAATGCGAAGGCTATATCGCGGTGTCCGATGTCTTGCATGCCATGATGCATGCGCATCGGCTGATGGAAGCCTATTTTGAGACCACATTGGAAACAGCAGGTTCTGCCTTGACCTTAATCAATGAAGAAGCCAAGGTGGCCTACTGGACATCTGGTGCAGAGCATGTATTTTCAATTAGCAAAAACGATATTATCGGACAGCCTGCAGCAGACTTTTTTCCGCCCGACCGACTTCAATCCCTCAAGACGTTATATACCGGCGAAACGGTCTATCGCAAACAACATCAGCCGAGACCAGATCTGTTCGCTCTGATCAACGCCCGCCCGGTTCAACTGGATGGACGCATTGTGGGCGCAGTAGCTGCTGAAGTGGATATTACAACGGAGATTCGATTGCATCAGGAATTATTACATATGACATCCAAAGTCCAACATCTGGAGAAGGCCGTTGCCAGGTTGCGTCCTGACACAGATCCATTTGCTCGCATCAAAGGCAGCAGCCCGGTGATTCGCCAGTGTCTGGATACCATCCGCAAGATCAGTACCACCTCAGCTACAGTACTCATCCTCGGAGAGAGTGGCACAGGCAAGGAGTTATTCGCCAAAGCCATTCATGATCTTCGTGAATTGCAGACTGCACCATTTATCGCGATTAACTGTGGGGCAATTCCCGCTTCCTTGTTCGAAAGTGAGTTATTTGGCTATGAGAAAGGCGCATTCTCTGGCGCTGATCCCAAAGGCAAAAAGGGCAAGATTGAGCTTGCCGAAGGTGGTACTCTTTTTCTGGATGAGATCGGTGAGATGCCATTGGAATTGCAAGTGAAGCTACTTCGGGTGTTGCAGGAGAAGAGTTACTTTCCTGTGGGGGGAACACGTATGAAACAGGCCGACTGCCGGATTATCGCAGCAACCAACCAGAACCTGCTCAGCATGATTGCCCGTAATCAATTCCGGGAAGACCTGTACTATCGACTTAACGTCATTAATCTCGTCATCCCTCCACTGCGAATGCGCAAGGAAGATATATACGAATTAACCCAGACGTTCCTGCAAGAGTTCTCATTGCTGTATAACCGTCACATTGAGTTGGTTCCACCTGAAGTGTTCAAGTTACTGTTCCAATATGATTGGCCAGGCAATGTACGTGAATTACGAAATGTGATAGAACGCCTGACCATTCTGACCACAGATGGGGAGGTCAAGCCGGAATACCTGCCTGATACCCTCACTTCCCTATTAACCCTTCAAGAACAGTCCGAAGTTCAGCAGACATCGGGAATTCATTTACATTCCAACAGTGAACACGAGCAAAGCCAATATTCCGCGGGGACGGAACAAAAACCTCGAACTGCTGCGAATGTGGGGGATTCGGATGTTTCGGATGATACCACACTTGTCACCAATGATACCTACCAGCAAAAAATGGACACCTATGAAGCGCAACTTCTAATTCAATATCTGAAAGCAGCAGGTGGCAACAAACGAACACTCGCGAAACAACTCGGCATCTCCAGAGCAACGCTCTATAATCGCATGAAGAGGCTTGGTCTATGACCAGCCTCTTCTTGTCGATATTATCGGTATGATGAATGAATAGAACCCTACAAAATCCGCGCCAAGCGAGTCAGCGCTGTTCGGAGATGGCGATAGAATGTCGCCCGACTCATCGAACATGTCTGGGCTGCGGCAGTTGGATTGCCAGCATGTGTCCAATAGGCCGCATGGAGCAGCTTCTGATCCTGCGGTGACACGCCATGCAATCTGCCTTCCAGCAAGTCCAGGATGTACAATTGTAACTGGATACCATCATTTACCCCTGCGATCCTGTTAGCATATTCATGCAATTCTCCCGGAGAACGAAGATGCCCCAACATCTTGCGAACATCCTGTTCAGTCCAGACTTCACGATCCGCCTCCGTTGTTTCTGGCTGTATTAACTCCTCTTGTGTTTCGGGATCAAGCAGGGACATGACCCAGGCTCCGAACTGCCCGCTACGCAAATCCAAATCAAGCACATCAGCCTGATCTTCGTATCTGTCACAGACACGAGTACGTGTTCCTCGCATTCGAAACCCAATGCTCTGCAAGAACAATTTCAGATGAGGGTTCGTTGCTACCAGTATCGCTCTCGCGCCATCGCCCAACAGAGATAGTCGGTCCAGTGCCATGTATCCCACCAGTTCTTCTCGTGTGTAACCAGGCACGTCGTTTCTTGCCGCAGCCAGCAATGCAAAGTGGGTATCACTCTGATCCGGGTCATTCTCAAGTTCCTGTGGAGTGAAGCATTCATGCATCTCATTCGGAAAATATTTCAAAAGCAGCTTACTACTATCCCTATGTACAAGTACGGTGATGAACATGGCGATCGTCTCCCCAAGCTTGTCACGCATCAATACGATTCCTTCGGGATAACGTTGTGCCAGTTCATCCAGGAAGGGGCCATAGGACACAGCCTGCCATGGTTCCACGCTGTACTCGCACCATTGCTTTAACAAGCTGTGCAGAGCGGGCAGATCCTCTTTTCTCATCGTTTCAAGAGGCGAGAACAAGGAATCACGAGACACGTCTGCGTACTTGCGGTATTGAAGCATCGATTCCTGACAGAGCAGCAGCATCTTCCTGGCTATTTGGCGACGCTCATGAGCCCCTGCCTGTTCATGCAACGGTTTCAGCAACTTCGCAATCTTGATACGCATCGTCTGCAACCGATGTGGCTCACGCTGGCGAAAATCCCGCAGCAGATGCACCCTGGCCATGTCATGAAGTCCAAGACCATCCGGGCCGGAACGGATAAACGACATCTGTCTGAGCATGTGGTACTCCTCTTGCGTCACAGTCATGTCCAGTACAGATGATAACAATTCCTGATTGGCTGTCTCAATCAGTGTCAGTACCTCCACCATGGGATGTAGACGGGGATTCGTCAGTTCCAATAATAATCGCGCACTGATCATGTGTGATAACTCAGCCCATTCGGCCTGAGGAAGATTCCGTCTCTGATCCGCAGCCTCCACAGCAAGGGCCAGGCCGAGCGGATGTCCATCGGTCATTCTCGTAATGGTGCCTGCCATGCCCCGATTCAGGAATCCTGCCACCGTGATATACTCCGTAATCTCATTCGCTGTAAAATGTTGAAGCCTCATCGGTACAAAGCGCTGATGCAATCGGGGATGTGTCCTCCAGGCAGATGCCAGTTCCGGGCGTGAGGCAAGAATGACAAGTATCCCTCTTAACGGAAGTTTGGATATGAAGACTTCCATGAACCAACTTTCCAGCAGAGCGAGTTCTTCATAATTATCCACCGCCAGGACCATTCGCTTCTCGATTGAAGTGTTTCTCAGCAGGCTCAGTGGTCGTGGGTATCCTTCACCATCCAGTATTTCCAGACCCAATGTAGAGGACAAATATTCCATAAAGACAGAAGGTGTCGCACCGCATGATCGGCCATCCATCCATATTGCCGTTGCACCTTGATCCCGAGATATGGATAACATCTCTGAAAGTAAGGAAGATTTACCAATGCCTCCCATGCCCGTAATTGAAAATATGGTTAATGGGGCTTCCGGATGATTAAACCACGCCTCCAGTGTCGTCAGCTCCTTGGTTCGACCAACGAAACGTTTCCCGTCCTTAACATATTTGTCGTATTGTGCCTCACTACTGTTTCCCATATATGTCCTCCGTACTAGATACTGGTACTTTTAATACACAATATATTCTCTCAAAAATGAGACTATATTGAGACGCGCAATTGCATGTGAAGTGATAGAATCTTGTTAAAAGCCAATTTAATGGAAATATTCAAAACAGCGGACATGGAAACGTATAACAAGGTATACATAAACGCCTCCGCGCTACTTCTTTCTTATCATAATGGATCATTCCGCCGATCAAGCACAGCCAACATGTACATGAGCATTTACCGATCTCGAATTCATGCTTCCCTTTCACTCCCTACTACCAGCCCGATATTCCAGGAAAGGCGGATTTGTGTGAGAATAAACCTCGATATCTGTAATCTGAGCGGACAACTCGGAATCAATCCCAAACGACTTAATGAATGGCTGCTCCAAAGCGGTATTTCAATGGCAGCCAATGAGGCAGAACCAGGAGGACGCCCCGACCGGTCAACACCCCCATATCGGCTGGCTGCTCCTTCTTCTTTATCACTGGCACCATCCTCTGGTCAAACGAAACTATATCGGGGACGCCGTTCCACTCCCACCCTGCAACACCCGCCCGCCTCGTTACAACGTACTCGGCGGATCAGCAAAAACTGCTAGACTGTGCACGAGGTAGTGTAAGCTCAATGCACAAACATCTCATATCACCCCATCAAGAGGATTGCCACTGTCCATTCTCAATCATCGCATGCGCGAGCAGCGCCATCTCCAGACAGATTCTTCTCTCCTGATTCATGTAATCAGGTCCCATCAGCTCTTCCAGCTTCTCCAGTTTGTTGTACAGCGTTTGCCGATGAACAAACAACTGGGCAGCAGCATCCCGTTTGGAACCAAAATTCTTCAGATAGGCATCCAGCGTTTCTACCAATCGCAGGTGATTCGTCTGGTCATGTTCAATCAGCACACCCAAGTGATCCTGGACAAAGGGTTGCAGGAAGGATTGGGGTAAGGCTTTTAACATTTGATATATACCCATACGTTCGTAAAAGTGAACATGTTCCATCTGATCTACCGATCTCGAAACTTCAATCACCTGATAGGCCTCCTGAAGACTCTCCGGCAGGCTGGTCAAACGGCTGCGTAACTTGCCAAATCCCGCATGGATGGTGACTTGTTTCAAGTTACGGCTGGCAAACCGGTTCACATCCAGCGCGATTCCTTCCAGCAAGCGCAGCAGTTGATGACGCGCATTAGCAGTTATTGCTTCCTTCGCACAGCACAGATACACCTGATTGTTCTTCAGCATGATCAGGCTGGGCAGATTATTCTTCTTGAGCAAAGATCGAAGCAGGACAAGAATATCCTGATGATTGGCTTCCATCCGCTCCCGGCCTGTACCCTTCAACCGATGCTCAACCTCTATAACCCCTCCAGCAAACCAATAATGTCCCTTAACCAGCAAACGAAGTCCCATTCGGGTCTGAGCTTGCTCCTCCTGATGGATGTTGCCATTCATTAGATCCTGGATCAGCTCGTTCTGATTGCGGACCATCTTCTCTTCAAGGAACTGGGAACGAAGCGTGAGTGCTGCCGCTGCCTTCGCTGTATAATCGAGCAGCAGCTTGAGGTACTCCACGGGAGCAGACGGATGCACGATCATGCCTACAGCGGAGAACACTTGGCCGAAACAGACGACCGGATGACACAGCAGAGCCTTCTCTTCGTTCATGTGGAACCATAATTCGGTATCTGAATCATTCAAATCCAGATGTTCTACCTCCTGCTCATACCAGGTATAGATGGCCTGTTCCATCTCCGGGGCAAGTTCGGGCACAAAACTGCCCGGCTCCATGGACGAAATGTACACCACCGGTTTTGCAGCGTACTCATGCAGCAGGTTCAGCACAGCAGACATATCCGTACTCTGTAATGTTCGCTGCTGAAGCTGCCGGGAGTAAGCTTCCAGACTTTTCAGCAGTTGATGCTGATGATTAATAAGCAGAGAGTGAATATCCTGTGTGATCTCGACAAAACGGACCGGTTGTTCAAATACGATCAGCGGAAACTGGTGTCTATCCGCCAGTTCAATCAGTTCTTCGGGAATTCCGTAGATGCTGGTACCAAACTCCACACACAGCCCCGCGGCCTCACTGCCAATGAGCTGGAGCAGATACTCTTCACGCCCTTCTTCCGATTGAAGCCACAGTCCGGTGGATAAAATAAGATCATGAGGGCTTACAAATGGAGATACATTTGTAATCTCCAACACATGAACCCAGCCAACCTGCCGGTTCACTCCATCCTTCCCTGCCGCAATTCTTGCTCGGCTAAATACCGGACGTGCCAGGATATCTCTGATGGTAAACACGCGATCATTTTGCAATGGCGATCCCTCTTCGTGTTATTTTTTCTTACATTATAATCCATGCACAGATGTCCTGAACAGTCTTTTTCGACAATATGTTGAGTTGGTTTCCCAAAAATTAGACATCAGGTAAGGTGCAAAACGATTATCCAGGTCATAAACTTGTAGCATAAGCTAACAACCAATAAATGGACGAGGTGCATGGCGATGAGAATCGGAATTCCCAAAGAAATCAAAAATAATGAGAATCGTGTAGCAATGACTCCTGCCGGGGCAGCAGATTTCATCAGAGCTGGCCACCAGGTGATGATTGAACAAGGCGCAGGCATCGGCAGTGGATTCACAGATCATGAATATCAGGCCGCAGGTGCTGAGATTCAGAATGATGCCAAGTCCGTTTGGACAGAGTCCGAAATGATCATCAAAGTCAAAGAACCGCTTGCCAGTGAATACGAATATTTTCGTCCGGGGCTGATCCTGTTCACCTACCTGCACCTCGCCGCGGAACCGGAACTTGCAAAAGCACTTATTGAAAGCCGGGTTACGGCCATTGCATATGAGACGCTGGAGGTCAACAGTACTCTGCCCCTGCTAACACCTATGAGTGAAGTTGCAGGCCGCATGGCCGCCCAGATCGGAGCACAGCTATTGGAGAAGACGGAAGGTGGCAAGGGCATCCTGTTGTCCGGTGTACCGGGTGTCAGTCGAGGGAAAGTCGTCATTATTGGTGGCGGTACGGTGGGAACGAATGCAGCCAAAATTGCTATTGGTCTTGGCGCCGATGTGACCATCCTTGATCTGAATCTGAATCGTCTGCGCCAGTTAGATGATATCTTCGGCAATCAGATCCACACGCTGGTATCCAGCCCGTCCAACATTGCAGCAGCCGTTGCGGCGGCAGATCTGTTGATCTGTGCGGTGCTGATTCCAGGCGCCAAGGCGCCAACCCTTGTCAGCGAGCAGGTGGTGAAGACCATGGCACCAGGTTCGGTCATTGTGGATGTGGCGATTGATCAGGGCGGGATCGTTGAGACCATTGATCATATCACGACCCACGATGAACCGACCTATGTGAAACATGGCGTCGTGCATTACGCGGTGGCGAACATGCCGGGCGCCGTGCCGCGTACGTCCACGGTGGCGCTGACCAACGCCACCATGCCTTATGCGCTGCAGCTGGCGAACCACGGTGCAGCAGCCGCAATTCGCGGCAGTTCGTCCATTCGCAGCGCGGTCAACGTGCTGAATGGACACATCACGTATGAGGCGGTTGCCCGGGACCTCGGGCATGCCTATGTTCCTGCGGGACAGGCGCTGGAGAATACCGCCGCTGTCCAGTGATCTTGATATGATCGTTCCACCCGGCGCCTTGTCGCCAGGCCTGTGGAACGCAATAGAAGCGCAAGTCGGGGAGATGATGTTCCCGGCTTGCGCTTCTTTGTTTTTTTCACATATGAAATAGCTCGTTGGTATAAGGCCTGATGTTCCTCCGAAGTTGGCAATTTAGACCGCACGTTCGCTGCACACTTCGCGGAAGTTACAGTCCCGGCAGGACCGGAGCGAAGGCATTGCCGTGAAGTAGGTGACGTCCTTGGGACGGTTGTAATACTCATCCTCCACACAGGATCGCATCTCCTCGATATAACGGCCCACGTTCTCCTCTACCTTCCGAATATCCTCTTCCGTTGCGGTAAACTCTCGGTGCTTTCCGGTTAACAGGTACTCCACTCGCAGCTCAATCTGCTCCAAAGGAATTCGGTAGTGCTCTCTCACATAGGCTGCGTACAGCATTAACTGATCCGAGAAGTCATCTTCCTTGCCCGTCTTCCAGTCCACAATGACAATGTTGCCGTTACTGCGCCGATACAATAAGTCCATCTTCACATACACACGTGTATCGTGCAGCATCATGGTATCCCATTTCTCAATCTCCAGAATGTCCGTACTTGCCCGGGACAAGTCCTCCCACGTAAGCGTCTGGTACAGGTTGCTGACACAGGCCGAAGCACGTTCCTTAATCGTGGCAATCCGGTCATTCAACGTATCATCCCCGTAATAAATCTCGGACAGCATCGTGCGATTCTTGGGATTCAGCCGCCACTGATCCGAGTCCATTGATTCCACATACGCCTGATTCAGCAGCTTGCGTATCGTCTGTTCCAGAAAGTGTTCACGCGGTTTATCTTTGCCCTCTTCCCTGCTGCGTACTGCCGACTCACACATCCGATGTGCGAGGTCCCCGAAGACAAGATACAGATTGCTGAGTTGCTTCAAACGGTACAGACGAACCTGCATCTCATCAGCAGAGTCTGTCTTCCAGCCGTTATGGGCACCGTAATAATGATAATAATATTTGCGCAGGCACTCATCGAACATACTCGCCCGCGACTGCGAATAAGACCACTGCGGGTATTGTGCCATAAGAACTTCTGCCTTTCTGTATGCCGGATCTGCATGAAATCCCTTAATGCTCACAGTATATAGCCAGGGCAACCTCGCCGCAAGCATGCTTCCGTTATTTTCTTCTGACGCAACCGTTTCCGATTCGATCCGTATCGTTTATATAGTAACATCACCAAAAGATGAAATTGCGGAGCAGAACGCATAATATACTTCATAGAGGACAATGAATCCGGGATGCTGGTATGTGCCCAGGGCGGGCCCGGCTCTAACGAATCACGCACACAAACGTGAAATAAGACGTACTCGGTTCGTTAGAAAATGATTTTATGTGAAAAAATTGTACAGGCATATCCTAAAAGGAGGCACCACCCATGAATCGACCGGATTGGTTCCAGGCGGAAGAAGCATTACAACAGATCCAAGTCATCGGAAGCGACCGGAATGAGCTCGTAAACATCATCGGCGATGTAGAAGGTTTAAATTGCATTGGCACAGGTACGGATGCGGCTGTATTTACGTATGACGGCTTGCCGCAGTATGCCTTCAAGATGTACTCGGATCATGCCTTGGACAAACTCGAAAATGAAAAACAGGTATACGAGCATCTCAAAGGCCTGCCATACTTCCCTACCTATTACGGCAGCGGCCGGAACGTGCTCGTGATCAGTTTTGAACCCGGGGATACGCTGCTGGAATGTTTGGAAAAAGGAATCCCCGTCCCCGAGCAGGTGATGCTCGATGTGGACGCAGCGCGAGAAGCCGTTCGCAGCCGTGGGCTGAACCCCCGCGACATTCATCTGAAAAATGTAATTCTCCAGAACGGACGCGGGAAAGTGATTGACGTATCCGAGTATATTCAGGACGGCAATGACAATCGCTGGGAGCATCTTGTCTGGGCTTATCACAATATCTATCCACGGATCAAAGGAACGCCCATATCTCCACGCATGCTGCAAACGATCAAATGGGGATACAATCAGTTCGATCATGCCAATGTCAAAATGGACGACCTCGCCAAGAAAGCCAATCGTCTGTTCTCCAGATTTATGAAATAAGCACGTTGTACACATAGATGATTGTCTTCATAATATTGAATCAAAACCACCCGGATAACAGCCTTAAAGAGGCCTTTATCCGGGTTATTCTTCATAGATGTGCGTATGCGTATGATGATTGTTACGGTAATCACTGCTGTGTGCTCTGCTTCTGCTTCTGCTCACAATTGCGACTGCGAGTTGCATATGACTACAACCTTCGTTATGGACATTTTATTCGAGACTACTGCTAAACTGGTCGTGCTCAACCTTCTTTTCTCCCCCGACCCTGCGAGGGGGTCATGCCTTTGTATTGTTTATATAACTTCGTAAAATAGTTGGCGTTGTCGCAGCCGACTCTGGCGGCGATCTCTGTAATGGTCAGACTACTGCCTTGCAGCAGTTGCTCTGCCTCACTCATCCTGCACCCGTTCACGTATTCCACAAAGGTACGTCCGGTCAGCTTTTTGAACATTTTGCAGAAGTGATACGCATTCAGTCCCACATGACTTGCCGCTTCCGTAACAGACATCTTACCTGTAGGGTCTGCTTCAATCTGTGCAATCAACTGCTTGAAGCGTTCGCGATTAGGAAAATACGATCCGACCGATCTATCCGGCAGCTGCTGTGGCATAAAGGTACGCGCAAGCAGGGTGAACAAAGCATGCAGCTTGGACTTCACCACGAGCTGATAAGCCGGGGGCTGTAACGCCATTTCCTCCACAGCTTCATTCAGCAAAGAATAATAGCCTGTGCAGGCTGTGTTTTCCTCTGCCGGTTTGACCGGGAATCTCACTTTTCCTTCCAAATAGGGCGCGACATATTGCTCATGCACAGGATCATGGGTGAAATCATGGAACAGTGCACGGTTGACTACAACGGAATCATAATGCACATCCCCCTCAGCCAGAGCATACCCGACATGCAATGTACCTCCAGGAATGATGATGACCTCACCTGCTCGAACCACATAAGGTTTGCTATCAATATGAAACAGCGCACTTCCCTTGCGCATGATAATCAGTTCAAAATGTTCATGCCAATGCAAATACAGAATACATTCTTCAGCTTTCATATCTGAACACCGATTTTGGAACAGCTGAAATGGATGTGATTTATGATCAATTCGGGTATTTTCGTGAAGCGCTTTCAGATCCAGCACGACTTCTTCCCCCTCTTCACAAGATCCGACTATTATTACACAAGATTGTTTAGAGCCATCCCGTTAATCCACGGCTATAATGAGTGTGTCACGAAGTACTATAAGCCAATATTGGAGTGAAATACAACCATGAATAAATCATTACGCATCGGTACCCTTGTAGGCGGGCAGGACGCCGTCCGCGTTATCCCGCAGATCATGCAACACGGCTTCGAATCATTTAACCTGACCTTCTGGCAAACAACTGGCGAGCTGGACTTGGCAGAGACAGCCAAACGTGTCCGTGAAATCGTGGACGAACAAGGCATTGTCATCTCCGCGGTGAGTGTATTTGGTAACCCGCTCACCGGAGCCGGAGACAACGCCGATACACTGGCAAGCTGGGAGCGAGTTATCGATCATGCACAGCTCTTCGGTGCAGATATCGTCTCCGGGTTCACCGGACGTCTGACCGATCAACCCATTAACGAGTCCATCCCCCGGTTCAAGGAAGTATTTGGTGAACTGGCACGCCGGGCAGCAGACCGGGGTGTACGGATTGCTTTTGAAAACTGTGATATGGATGGCACCTGGCAGACAGGCGACTGGAACATTGCCCATAATCCGACGGCCTGGGAGATGATGTTCGATGCTGTTCCAGATGACAATGTTGGCCTGGAGTGGGAGCCTTGCCATCAAATGTCCAGCCTGATCGATCCTATTCCACAGCTACGCAAATGGGCTCACAAAGTCTTCCACGTACATGGCAAGGATGCCACGATTGCCTGGGATATTGTCAAGGAATATGGCGTGCATGGCCCACGAGAATTTGTCTGGCACCGCACCCCGGGCTTCGGAGATAACAACTGGGCAGACATTATCACCATTCTGCGCCAGAACGGTTATCAGGGCACGATTGATATTGAAGGCTGGCATGATCCCGTCTACAAAGACGAACTCGAAATGACCGGACAGGTGCATGCATTGCGATATTTGAAACAATGTCGCGGCGGCGATTTTGTGCCCAATCCGGTATAGAAAATCAACCTCCACTGAAACTTAACCTAAGTTACTAATGTCCTAAAATTGGATAAAATATTAATTTAATCCACTTTTCATTTCTCGAAAACAATGCGAGCTGCAAACCACAATCCATACGAAGGAGATGAGAGGATGAGTCATCCTTATCAGGTAATTATCGCTGGCTGCGGTGCCATGGCGAACACATGGGCCGACTACGCCTTGCAAAGACCGGATACAGAAATCGTCGGGTTAGTCGATCTATATGAGCAGACAGCTACCGCTTTTGCCGCACGCCATGGCCTCAACTGCCCCACGTTCACCGATATCCGTGAGGCCATTCAAGCGACTGGTGCAAATATCGTATTCGATGTCACGATTCCGGCGAGTCATTACGGCATTGCTATGACAGCGCTGAAGGAAGGATGTCATGTATTTGGCGAAAAACCACTGGCAGAGTCCTTCTCCGACTGCACAGATATTGTGCAAACTGCTCGCAGTACAGGACACATTCAAGCCGTCATGCAGAACCGTCGGTTCGATCCGCGTATCCGCGCCTACCAGCACCTCATTTCCGGCGGAGCTATAGGGCAGGTAGGTTACGCAGGAGCCGACTTCTTCCTCGGGCCACACTTCGGCGGATTCCGGGATCTGATGGATAGCCCGCTGCTGCTCGATATGGCGATACATACATTTGATCAGGCACGATATATTCTCGGAGCCAACCCGGTATCGGTATACTGCCATGAGTTCAATCCTCCAGGTTCCTGGTATCAGGGCAATGCGATGGCGTTATGTATATTTGAGATGTCTGACGGGTCCGTATTCAACTATCGCGGATCCTGGTGCGCAGAAGGTGTACCCACATCATGGGAAGCAAGCTGGCGCGTAGTCGGTGAAAAAGGAACCGCCATCTGGGATGGTCATGATGACATCTATGCTGAGGTAGTTACTGCGCAAAGCCTGGATGCTGACGGCAAACCATCCTTTTTCCAGCCAAGTGAGCGGATTGAAGCGGAACTGCCTGTCATGGACAAAACAGGACATCACGGCTGTCTCGAAGACATGTTCGCTGCACTGGAATCCGGACGACTACCCGAAACCAATTGCAGTGATAACCAGTTCAGTATGGCTATGGTCCTTGCATCCTTGGAAAGCGCACGCACAGGCCAGAAAGTAATCATCGCCGATCTGCTGAGAACGGGGAATGTGTAAAAATACTATGCCCCTCCATCACATTATGAGTGCATATTACAATTAAGAAACGAAGAGGGTTCATCACCAGTCAAACCCACCCGTTAACTTTACATAGCAATAAAAGAATCCCTTGCCAGCAAATAGCTAGCAAGGGATTCTTGAGGTTAACTCAATTAGTATTTCACATCTACTGGATATTCGATAACAATTGGCTTTTTAGTACCATTTAAATAGGTGTAACCAGCATTTTCAGCCACTCTTCCTTGGAATACTGTTCCAACATATTCATCATAGTAATCATATTTTACTACTACAATATTATATTGATCGTAGTTCATAGCTGCATAATAGTTTCTTGTATTGAACGCAGAACTTTCAGGGGGGCCAGAGTATACCTCAGTAGTACCCCATTCTTTAGAAATTGTACCGCTTACCTCGCCTGTCAGACTCTGATTGACTACGTATTTAATGCCTATATCAGCTTTTGCAGAAAACTTCACCGTACCACTTACAGATGATTTAGAAGTCTTTGATGAAGTTTTACCCTTTGGGACACTTATCAAAAGAGTTTGTTGTTCAATGGGCCCTACAGAGTAACCAGTAATTACGGATTTACTTACAGAATAACCTGATTTCACATAAATACGACGATCACCTGCTTGTGGTGTGATCTCACTATTGTTTTTTCTTACAAGCTTAGGATCAACAAATTCATATGTAGCATTCGGGTTGCCAGGCGTCTCATACTTCTTATTACCATCCAAGTCTTGACTAACTATAAATTCAGTACTCGGGGTCGTCACATCAACTATCGGATTAGGGTTTAATTGAATCTCATTGCCAAACTCACTTTCTGCAGAAGCCGCAGGTACTAGAATAGTTAAAGCTGTGGATAAAGATAATAACACCGATGTAATTTTTTTCAATTTAAATCCTTATTTCCCATGTATTTTTTTGGTATACAACACTAATATACGACAAAAAACTTATTTATCCTTCTTTATTTTTACAAAAAAAATAAATAAATGTATAATAAACCTATAACTACAAAGGAGTGATACATATGTTTAAGGATTCGAAGCTAATTGTCCCCTCATTAATCATTGGCGTTTCATTGATTCTAAGCAGCTTCGTTAACAGCTATTTTACCTCTGAACAGAAATCAGAAAATCTACCGACAATTCAAACTTCAGTAAATTCCACTATGTTAACGAAATAAGATGCGGCTGAATATTTACGGCTCTCTGTATCTGAGTTGGATGATATCATAAATAAAGATATTGATCGGAAACAGAATACATCATCAGTTTATGACACATATCAGTTTATACCTTATGCTAATTTGAACGGTAAACTCATTTTCACTAAGACTAACTTAGATCAGTGGATCGATTACAACACAGGTAAAAAATAAATGAAGCCCGCACTGCAGTCTTCCTGCAACGCGGGCTTCATTTGCACTATCCCTATATATAAACTGACACACAAGAAAACGGAGAGTACAATCTCATTTTACATCATTTTATAAAATTCCTTTTTTCATTGCCTTATACACCAACTGCGAGAACAGACTGTTGGACCAGGCAAACCACGGTCTTGTGAACGTGTTGGGATCATCGGCGTGGAAACCCTCATGCATATATCCCGTATCCGCATCCGTGTTCTCCAGCAATTCAATCATGGCCAGCATTTCCTCGTCATTGTCTGCGGTCAGACCCTGCATGGATAGCGCCATGTGCCATATGTATCCCGGAGGGGTATGGGGGCTACCAATGCCTTTGGCTACCTGCCCTTCATAGTAGAACGGATTCTCCTTGCTCAAAATGAATCGGCGTGTGTTCTGATACACCATGTCTTCGATCGAAGCATACCCCATATACGGGATGGACATCAGCCCAGGCGTGCCCGCATCATCCATCAGACAAAAGTTGCCGTAACCGTCCGTCTCATAGGCGTAGATCTGTCCATACTCTGGATGACGATAAGTACCGTACAGGGAAATGCCATGTCGTATGTCTTCTTCCAATCGAGCCATCCGGCTCACCAGTTGTTCATCCCGGAACACCCACTTCGCGATCTCCCCCATCTGGCGCAAGGTTACCGCAGCGAACATGTTCGCCGGAATATTATAATGAAAATCACAGGCATCATCACTCGGACGAAAACCGGACCAGATCATCCCCGTGTAATTCACAGGCATACCCAACCCCTCATTACGCAGCGTATCATGGGCTGGACAATTACGACGCATGAACCGGTAAGGTGAACGCTCTGTGTGATGCTGCTCTGTCTCCCATAGTTGTACGATATTCTCCATCACCCTCTTGAAGCGCTCGTCAAATATATCCGTCAGTTCCGTCTCCCGCCAATATGTATAAGCCAGCTTCATGGAGAAACAAAGGGAATCCAGCTCAAACTTCCGTTCCCACACCCACGGTGACATCTCCGTCTCATCATTGGCATCCCAATGCCATCCATTCGCCGTTTCATTGAATGCATTGGCATAGATATCCATAACAGCGTAGAACGTATGCCGTTTGATCAGCCCTCCGATAATACGCTGCAACTTCTCGTCATCCTTCGCAAGCGGAACATAGTGCATAACCTGCTCTACCGAATCTCTTAACCACATCGCGGGAATATCCCCTGTAATCACAAAGGTTGTCCCATCATCGAGTAGCTTCGTGGTCGTTTCCAGCGTATTGGGAAAACAATTTCGAAACTGCGCCAGTAATCTCGGTCGATGTTGCAAACGCTCGTCCGCCTCAGTCAGAATATCCTGCACAGCTTGTGGCAATTCCAGATGCGGCATAGGGATTTTCGGTAATCTGAACTGTTCCATGGATGTCGTCTCCTTTGATTTGAAGTTTAGCAAATTGGTTTAGATTGACCCTAACACTCTTACACTATTGTTATTTTTGTTATGATAAATTATAATAACATTATTATTTGTAAGTGTACTGTGTCAGAAGATGATCGTCAAATGAAGGAGTAATGATATGTCACGCAAAGTATCCATTCAGACGCTGGCTGACCAGCTCGGATTATCCAAATATGCTGTCTCCCGTGCACTCAGCGGCAAGACGGGCGTCAGTGAAGCGACACGTGCACGAGTTCTGGAACTCGCTCGGGCACTGGGGTATCGCCAAAGCACTCCGGGTGCTAACAATATTCCTGCTGCTGCAAACCATGTGGATCCGTCCGATCCCCCGTTCGTTCTCATATGCATGAATCAACTCAACCGCGGTGAACCCCACTACTGGCAACGTGTTCTGTCAGGCATGATCTCCGCCTGTAATGAGCGTGGCTGGCATCATGCCATTGTATCTCCCTCACTCGGAGTGACGGATGAGAACACCTCTCCCGAAAAAGCCATTGCTCCTCACTTGGATTGGGAACGTTGTGCGGGGATTATTGTCATGGGGGCTTTTCCTCATACGGTTCTGCAACGACTCTCTCAGACCGGCCGTCCTATTATTCTGGTAGATCATCAGGAGCCCCTACTGAATTGTGATACGATCAGCCATGATAATCTGGAAGCTGGCATCACCGTGGCGAGATATTTAATGTCCATGAATTGCCGACGGATCGGCCTCATCACAGATGATGGTCGTGCTGCGAGCTTCGCGCAGCGGAAGATTGGCATTGAACTGGCTCTGAATCATTTCCATGTGGACACCAGTCATACTACCAGTTTCAGAGAATGGAACATTCCGTATGAGAACGGCGAATGGGTTAACCAATTGGCAACCACCATTCAAAACATGCCAGATGACAAACGTCCCGATGCCTGGATTGGTGTTAATGATGATATTGCTTTGCAATGGATGCACAAATTACAGGAGATGGGCATCTCCACGCCTAAAGATTGCCTTGTCATCGGTATCGACAATGTACATTCTGCCGTTACGTCCTCCCCGCCTCTGACCACGGTTAACCTGTGCAAAGAGGAACTTGGACAGCGTGCGGTTGAAGCTTTACAACGCCGGATCGAACGCCCGGGGACACCGAAAGAGACGGTTATGTTATCGACCACGTTGATTCCAAGGGAATCGGCATAATTCGGAAAGGGTAACTGCTCTTTTCTGAAGATGGATTCGTTAGGTACTTGCTGTCCCGTAAGTCTGGTGCATACGAAAGAGGCCCCGCATACCACTTATGCAGGGCCTTTTCGTATATTAGGCTTATATACTTATATGTCTATACATCCACACTTAAATCTGTTGATCCATCCACCCTTATATCTTCCATTCGAAGCTTCATTTACTTCATGTCTGAGAATTGTACTAGTGGTTATTTCAGCCAAGGCAGGCTATTGTACGACGGAAGATCCACTTCCCAATTCACATCAAGGAACTCTTTATCGACCACCTCACGTTTTAAGGTGAATTTTGTACCTTTTTCTTCGTTAAAACCACGAATCTTCAATTGCAGATCATCTTCAACGTATTCACCATTATTATTAGGCTGATCCGGATAACCGATCACTTCAACAGGATACTCTTTTCCATCCGAATCTACTGCAACCCAGCGATCACCCATGAAAGCATTTCGGAACGTCCCTCTTCCCTTTAGAACTAGTGAATACCCTTTCTTTACATCAACCTTCGGAGGATCATACGATTCCATCACTGGCTCGTAATCAAAATCATAAAATAATATTTCATCTCCAAGCTGTTCAAAATGTACAAAAGTATAAAAATTAGCGTCCTTACGCATCTTACTCAGATCAACTTCCACTGATTTCTCTTCCTTTACCGGGAGGGTGTAACCATCCAGAACAAAGCGAATGTTCTTCGCATCTACCGTAACAAATGCAGGGTCCCATGTCTCCGACAACTTCAACGGCCCACCATTCATTAAGTCACTCAGATCTTGGAGCCGAAACTTGGCTTGACGGGAATCTGGTCTTATCCCATTGAAAATTCGGTATTCATTTGTTTCAGGGATTTCAAGATGGTAGATGATGCTCATATAGTTCGCCCAATCCTCATTAACTTTGGCACGAAGTTCATCATCCAGACTCACATTCAGGTCAAGCCGGGTTCCGTTTGGCGTGCGTACAAGCTGTGTCATATCAAGCTTCAATCCTTCTGGCGTCGTATATGTGTTATCCATAGAATTTTCAACAGCCAATGATTTGGCTTTGGTCATATCGATATTGAATTGGAAGCTCCAATCCACCGTAACATCTCTATCTTCGTAGGATTTCTTCTCGTAATCATAATATCTGCCCAAATTCAAATTACGCAGTTCACCCCGCACGACCACCTGATCCGGAATTTCATCATGAAACTGGAATAACAATCGTTCAGATACGGAACCCTTAGTTCTGGTATCTCTTGCAAGAGTAGCAACCTGTCGCCCCTCTTCATCCGTAACATGAATTCTCCCCATCTCAGACAGCAACCGTGATAACCCTAATCCATCAGGTGTTGTTTGTTGCATGGTCATTACCATATGAGATCGGTCTACAAGCACGTCTTCAATTTTAAGCGTGTAGCCCTGGTCATTGATATTAATATCCGGATTAACCACAAGTCCGAGAGGTTTAAGACGTTTGTAATCATCTGCAAAATAGGAATATTTCAATTCTTCCGGCACAGGCATGTTCGGTAGCGGGGGGCGATCCACAGCGCTCACTGAGGGGGAGGGCGGCTCTGCTGTTCGATCAAAAGCAAACCAACCCCCTCCGGCAAGGATCACCACTGCCGCTGCGGCGATTCCAGTCCGGCGCATCCAATGCGCTCTCATGGATTTTTTTACGAATGAATGCTCATCTTCTCCACTTTCCAATGACACCCCATCCAGCTTCTGCATCACCTTAAGCGTAAAATCCGCATCCGGCTCCTCACGGTACAAGTGCTCCTCCCATAACCGATCCTCATCCCTTGAAATAGGCTTCATACGTAGCTAAACCTCCTTTGCGTTCCATTTGCTTCCTCAGTGTTTTTTTCCCGCGATAAAGGGCGTTTCGCACTTTTGTTGAACTCATGCCTGTAATGTCTGCAATCTCTTCATAGCTCAACTCGTTTGTGTATTTCAGTAATAACACCAGGCGATACGATTCAGGTAACTGTTCAAGCTCACGGTATATTTCACGCTGCATCTCTTTATGCAGCACACGCTTTTCCGGTGTTTCATTACTGACAGGTTCGATCCCCTGATCGACCGCAGTCATCACGGGTTTCTTTTCCCGTATAAAATCCCGCATCCGATTCACCGCAATGGTGTACACCCACGACGAGAAACGACTCCCCTCCCGCCGCGACGGGAGATAGCGATAAATACGAATAAACGTATCCTGAGCGAGATCTTGTGCATCTGGATGACTCGCACCCATTCCCCGCATGATGCCGTAGACTTTATTTTTATATCGATCCACAAGCACGGAGAACAACTGCTTATCCCCAGCAACAATGCGCTGAATAAGCTCCTCCTCCGGTATCTGTTGAGTCATGTAATCCCCCTTCTCTACAGCTTCCATGCATGGTTCTGTACTATATAGACGGAAGCCGTTCCCGAAACCTCTCACTTTATCCAAAAAAAAGAATTCGCCCTTATCGGCGAAGCCGACTGGGTGAACTCTGCGTACCTACATTCTGTGATCGCTGTTGCATATTCTCTACAGGTTTCGTGGGGAATTTTCTGGCAACCCGAATCACACATTCCGTTGTAACCTCTTCCTGCTATCTTTCTCTCCTGTCCTACTTGCCTCTTAATCTTCCCTGTTCTTCTCTGCAACAAAATCAGCAAGCTGGGAATAGATCGCCACAATCTCATCCATTGACATGCGCACGAGTCCACTGGACGACGGAGCGACGAACTCCTGAATCTCCTTGACGACCGGGTCGTCCTGGAATCCCCACTGCACTTTGGCGCGCTTGCTGTACTGGGTATATACGCCTTTTCCGACAAAACAGGCGATGTCCGGTCGGTAGTCCTCCAGCTTTTGCCGTAAAATCTGGCGTCCTTCTGCATACTCTTCCTTCGTAATATCTTCCACACCTCTGGTGGGACGGGCCACGATATTCGTGAATCCATATCCCAGCTTCAGCAACTCTCCATCCTCCTGTGCATCATATAAACGCGGGGTTAATCCAGACCGTTCAAGGATGCGCCAGAACCGGTTTCCTTTGTAAGCATAATGATGACCCGTCTCTCCAGACGTAATGCTCGGATTGAAGCCGATAAACAATATCGATAAACCAACATCCAGATGATCTGGAATCATGATGCAACACCTCCTGATGTTTTTTAGCCTATTACCACGTTCGGTTGTGTATAAAATGATATAATAAGCAAAGCATTTTCGAAATCGGATTGAAATTTTCATGAAAAAGGAAGCTGAACTGATGATTGCAGACATCATGCTTGAAGTCGTCCTGCCCGTCTTTCTCCTGATCGCCGTCGGGTCCTGGATGCAAAAGGTGTTCAAGCTGGACTTGTACACACTCGCCAAAATCAATTTCTATTGTATTACCCCCGCAGCCGTCTTTATGAGCATGTATCACTCGGATATGTCGGGCGAACTGCTCGGAACTGTGACACTTTTTTACGCAATATATGTATTGATTCTCTATATTGTGGGTTCTGTATTTGCGCGCTCACTTCGGATGAATAAAGGCATGAAGGCTGCCTTCAACAATAGTATCATGCTGGATAACGCAGGCAACTATGGTCTGCCCATCAATGCACTGGTATTCCGCGGTGATCCGCTCGCCTCTTCCATCCAGGCGCTGGTCATGTCTTTACAAGCATTACTGACATTCACCTACGGCGTGTTGTCCATTCAGGGAGCGAAGCTCAAAGGTAATTACCGTGCCGTGATTATTGGATTTCTTAAAATGCCCGTTCCGTATGCACTCTTGCTGGGGATTCTGTTCCACATGTGGCATGTTCCCTTGCCTACGTTCCTGTCCATGCCGCTGACCTATGCGCAGCAAAGTATGGTTGCCGTGGCGCTGCTGACACTCGGGGCACAGATTGTAAAATATCCAATCCAACTGTACCGTCTTGATGTGTATATTAGCACATTTTTGCGTCTCCTGATTGGCCCGGCTATCGGGATTTCAATTGTGCTCCTGCTTGGATTGGAAGGAATTGCTGCACAGGCACTCATTATCGCTTCGGGTATGCCGACCGGTGTCAACGCATCCATCCTGGCAGAAGAATACGACAACGAACCCGATTTTGCAGCCCAGACGGTGCTGATCTCAACGTTGCTTAATATCATCACGATTACGGCGCTGATCTCTTATGCCAAAACGTTCTGAACATAAAAAAACAAGCCCATGACCCATGAAGAGGGTTGTGGGCTTGTTTTTTGAGATGCTAAAACTATGATTCAAACGTCGTTCGTTCCGGGAACTTGCCGCCTTCCCTGAATAAACATCGTACCAAACGCTGCGCGGCTCGGTTAAAGAAAAAACTCGGGCTTACCCCATCCACCTGGACAGGTTCCAGTTCCCTCACACTTTCCTTGATCTTATTCATCTCAATGAGCCCCATCTTTCGCTCATTCGGTCCGAATCGATAAATAACCTTCTCATCGTCCTCCGTCTGTTTCACCAGCAGAATCATGGATGCCATACAGGTTACCCCCTATCGTTACGTTATGAGATTCCAGTAATCACTTGCCTGCTATAATTATTACCCAGATTGTAATGGAAGGATATAGGACTTAAGTTAGTTATGCCAAAATTAAATATCCTGATATAAAGATTCTCCGAAATGAGTCGTTAGGCTTACAAACACTGTGTTCACGTTATCCTTCTGGATAGTCACTGTCATGAAAGTGCGTACTGCCCAAGTCGTTTTTCTCCGTTTATACTAGGGCGTGTCTGAAAACTCCGAAGGAAGCAGATTTTGCCGAATTTTCGTTCCAAGCAAGGAAGTTTTTCGCAGGCGTGCCGGGGCACGTCAAGGGAAAGTGACGCAGCAGGGAGCGAAAAGGCGGTAAAAGATGCACTTCAGCGAGTTTTGAGACACGCCCTAACCTTATCTTAAATTCCAAAGGAGAGAAACATATGACTACAGCTCAAATATATAGCCACGGTGTCCCGTGGGAAGAAGCATTTAGCGTTGCTCAGGGATACAGTATTAACGGTACGATCTACATTGCAGGACAATTTTCGCATGATATGCAGGGGACGTTTATTGGCGTGGATGATATTGAAGCACAAGTTCGCCAGACACTCGATAACTTGGATCGCGTGCTCGCCGCATTCGATGTGACCAAGTCGAACATTGCTGAACTGGAGATTTTTCTGGTTCACCCGCAGGAGCATCTTGAGCCATGTGTTGCCGTGTATAAAGAGTACATTGGTACTCATCGTCCGGCGGTTACGATGGTCGGGACATCCGGACTCGCCTTCCCTCATCAACTGATAGAGATTCGCGCCGTTGCTCATACCAACTGATTATCCAGGTCACCTCAAACGTTGCAGCACAAAGCAAAAATGCGTGATAAGTTACTCCCTTTAACGAAGTTCATACACAAAAAAAGAAGCAGATGCGGATTAATTCCGAACCTGCTTCTTTAGGATTTCTTATTCTTTTACTTTAACAGTTTACAAACGCGGGTCTACTCGCTCTGACTCCAGCGATAGTGTTGCCAGCACGCATTCATGAATTCGTTCCACGGGCTCTCTGCGTATAAAGCGCTCAATACCCTCCATACCCAAAGCACTCTCCATTAAGGCGTGACGTTCTTTCTTGGACGTTTTTCGTTTACGAAGTCGGGACAGATTCTCAGGTGCCAGGTAATCCATCCCATAGATGATGTGCAAATATGCACGTCCTCGTACTTTAATCGCAGGCTGGATGATTTTATTACTATTCCAGGCGCGGAACGTTTCCGGTTTGATCACAATCCCCTCATGTCCTTCCGCCGTAATCTCATCCCACCAACGAATGACATCCGCTTCATCTGCCTCACTTGCGATCACGCGATATTCCGTCTCCATCATCAAGGTCGACATCCTGGCGAACTCACGGTTTTGTTCCATATGCCATTCATGGGTTTGCTCCCAAAATGCTCCCGTGCTATGTGCAAGTGTATGGAACGGCGCAATCTGAATGTCCCCGATATCATCCACATCCCAGCAGTATTTTTGGAATACATTGCGGAACGTCTCGGCATTAGCGAGTTTACCTGCTGTCTCCTGCAACCACTCCTTTACGTTACGACCTGTTGCTTGAGCTTCACGCAGTTTGTCCAGCACCGTAGACCGATCCATGAGCGAGGCTTCGGCCACGTGTGCATATTGTGAAGCAATCAGCTCACGCGCCTTTAGATTCCAAGGTACAATCTCCGCATCGAGCAATACAAACTCCGTCTGATGACGATCAAAATAACCATCTGCGCTCAAGTCCGCATGTAATCTGGAAAGCACATCCTGCTCTGTCGAAGGGTCAAAAAAGGATCGGCCCGTCCGGGTCACAATGTTCCCCAGCATCGGCCTGCCCACTCGCTGCACCGCAGCTTGCTCATCGCGGAAAAGAAGCAAAATGGCCCGGCTGCCCATGTGTTTCTTCTCGGCAACCATACGGGTAACGCCCTGTGAGCGATAATACTGGAATGCATCCTGTGGATGCTCCAGGTATCCCTCTACAGAACACACACCCGGCGGTGGACTCATCGTAGGCGGGATGTAGAGCAGTTCTTCCAGCGGCACAGTATAATGGGAAAACGTATCAATTGCCGTCTTCGCCACCTCACCGTGCACAGACACATCAAGTTTAGATGCTGTCTGAACCGTGAAACCTTCCTTGAACTTACGTATGTTGGGCGCAGCAAAACGCCGCTGTTCCCAGCGCTTTAATGGACTATCCGGATCTCCCGCATAATCCTGCTTCGCCGGAACACTGACTGCCTCACGCTCTGGCATTCGCCAAGCAGTGAGCATGCCACCAAAAACAACACCTTGATCAATATTGACTGTATCATTCACAATCGTAGGGTATGGACGAGGATCATGCCCCCAAACGATGCATTCACCCGAATTGTGATCCACGTACCAATCCTTGCGCACAGGCCGACCCTGCTCATCCGTACCTTCCACATCTCCATACCGGCAGTAGTCCTGAATGCGTTTGGACTGTTTTCCGATAAAATGATCTCGAATCCCTGCGTGTGCCACAACCACCTGTCTTACCCCGTTCCGGGAAAAGACCAGATGAGATGGTGCACCAAGCAGAAAGGTCCTCAGCTCTGCACGTACTCGCATTGCTGTCTCTTGACCTTGCTCCTGCTCAAGCTGTAGCAACTCCATCTCTACCCGTTCGTCACCATGACTCAACGTCACGTCTCGACCATCCAGATACCGTGCGATCTTCCAGCCGTGATTACTGTCAATCATGTAGGCAAGCTCGGCGTCACAATGACGTTGCCAGAACAACAGACATTTTAACGATTCTGGCCCACGGCTCGTTACGTCACCAACCGAAACCAATTTCCGTCCTTCAGGATGACGGTACAAGCCACTTCCATCCTCGTCCACATACCCGAGACGCACGATTAATTCCATCATTTCATCGTAACAACCATGAATATCTCCGATGATATCAATACCTGCACCCATGTCGGTCACCAGCGGATTGGATGTGCGGACAAACGTAATCTCATCCGGCTGCTTCAGCACATAACTGGCATCAAAGCCATCCTCACGGATTGAGCGTAATGTACGCTTGAACTGCTGCACCTGTTGTTTCACCCGTTGACGACCACGCGGATACTCACGCTGGGCATCACGTTCCAGCAATTCTTTTTCCGGGATATCGAGCACCACAGCAATCACGGGCACATGAGCTTTCCAAGCCACCTGAATCAGGCGCTCGCGATCCTCGGGATACAGATGTGTCGCATCAACCCAGGTCAACTTGTTCAGACGACAGCGGGTTGCCAGCATCGCCTCCATCGCTTCAAATGCTTTGGCCGATACGTGCTGATACTCCGCATAGATCACATCCGCTTCGCTGCGCGGACGATGTTTCCAATCCACATACTCATCATCTCCAACCAGCATGCGGAATTGATCGGATGAGACGGCTTCCGTGCGGCGAATGATGCTTTCTGCAACGAGACGATCCAGCAACGTACTTTTGCCACTGTTAGATGGGCCGACAAGAACAACGATACCTGCATGAGGCAGACGAATCTCACGTTGTCTTTCCTCTGTCCCACTTTCCCAACCCTGCTGTCCTCTGCCTGTATCTGATATTTCGTTAGGTCTCATTTTTCTCCTCATGAATGACTCTCCTTTCTCCGCTCAAAAATGACCAGTTGGGTAGGTTGTCCATAGCCTTCTACACTCTCACCGATACCCTTAATTTCATAGGCATAGTTCCCCCGCTGCGTCCATTCCTCACACCGGGAAGCCAGCTCCGCACGGGTCCACTCAAAGCGGTGGTCATGGTGACGGAAACTTTCCTGCTCCATTGCGTACACATCGTTATATTCCTTGTTCGGTGTAGTGACCAGCAGTACTTCAGGCTGATAATCGTTCATGATCGCATCCATAATTCCGTTCAGACGATATTCCTCAATATGCTCAATCACTTCGCACAGGATCATAACGTCCTGGTTTTGCAGCTGCTCGTCAAAATAAAACAATGAACCGATGATCGGCTCCGGCATAGCCACCACTCCAGAACGACCCTCCAGCTTCGCGAAGCGCTCCATGGCCCGGAGCCGCGACTGGCCGGAAGGTTCAACGGCCAGAATCGACTCCACACCAGGAATGTATGCCAAACGAGCAGACAGCTTGCCTTCACCCGCTCCCATATCAACAATGCTCCGTTTGACTGGCAACGCTGCAATCACATCTGTGATCACACGGTAACGCAACTCGTTTAACCGCACGGGCGGTTCAGATTGTTCAGATTGCCCACGTTGATCTTGTTCTCCGCCTTCCCGATACCCCACGTAATCCTCCCGAATAACCGTGTCTGAGATGTGACCTATTCCTCTCTCCTGTCCAAAGGACACAGTCAAAGCACCCTCTTGACGCTCATACTGCCGGATCAGTTCGGCAAAACGCAACGTACGCTTCACAATGAGTTCTTTCAGTGGATGAGCATCCAGCCACCCTTCACCGTAACGTTTAATTTTATCGATCTCATCTTCACTGATGAAATAATGTTTGTAATTATCCAGCACTGGAATCAGCAGAAAGAGCTGACGCAGTGCATGTTGTACCGTATTACGACCACGCAGGATGATATGGCGAACTGTGCTTTTATTTTTCAGATCAAAGGAATAGGACAGCTCTCCACGTTCCACCGAAACTGCGTATCCTAATGGCGAGAATAATTCCTCCACAACCCGATCCGGCAGATCGGACGCCACCGGGCCAAAGGTCAGTTCCAACTCGAAAGATTGACCTACCCATTGCACATAGTCTTCCTTGGGCTTGCCATTCAGGGCCGTCCCGAGCGCCGCACGTATGTAGGAGCAGAACAGGCTGCTGGTCACGAACTCACGATCATTGATATATTGCGTAATGTCATACCCGTCGGGTGTACCCCTGACCAGATCCACTGGATCAGGCTCGGCATGAATCAGCACTTCTGTTTCGTTCTCTGTAGCCGTGGTGTACACCATTCTTACACGCACGCCTTTGTCTACGCGGTCATATATATTCAGCGGATTCTTCGCTAACAAATGGGATACAACCCCCGCGTCAGCGCCGCTTGCTTTCAAGATCAGATGCATCAGTTCTCCTCCTTTGAATCAATTCCATCTTCTTTCACGCTCTGTTGTCATCAAGCCCTAGATGTTCCTCCACACCTCTTGCAATGCCAACCGGAAAATCCGGTCCAATTCTTCAAATTGAATAATCTGCTCATTCTCCATCTGGCCGGCAAGTCTGTCAAAATGCTCGATCTTCTCCGCCAAAAAAGTCTGTATTGCGGGCAGCTGAGGCTCCAGATCCAGTTCCTCGCCCGCCTTTTTCCGGCGCAGCAATTCATGAATCTCCGTATATAGCGGTGTAGTCGCAGGTACAAGTTCTTGGACCAGCTCTTCGAATGCCATCGGCGGCATTGCATCATAACGTTCGATCCAGCCACAAGCGAGTAAGGGGCGCAGCACATAGAAATACTTTTTAATCTTGACCCGCTCACCTTGTAAATAATCCCGAAAATTCCCTTTCGCCATATTCAGATAATGATACATGCAGGACTTGGGCGAGAAGGTCAACGGTGACAGCGCACGAATATGCTGTGCCACGTTATACTGTTCATCATACTGAATGGGAGATTGCAGCCACTCCAAGAGTGGTGGATTGGATTTGCGAAACAGCTTCAATGCCTTGCGCAGATCCCAACCATTGATGTCCAGCTGGTCACTGATCGGGCGTTCGATAACATCCCTTCGATCCTCAATCGACAAGTACCATTCCAGTGGTCTTACAAACAGGAAACGCACATCATAATCACTGTCCTGTGAAGGAAACCCCCACGCCCGGCTGCCCGATTCACAGGCATAGATAATCCGTACCTGCTCCTCCTGTTCAATCTGCTTCAGCTGTTGTCTAATCGTACCTTTCATTTCTTCATGAACATAGGTCATGTCCATTACCTCCTTTAGAAACAAATACATTACATTATGTATCACGGATTCCTATTCCCTTTTCGCATTGTTCATCAGATCGATTAAACGTGTGTCCCTGCCTCGCTCATACCCTCATTATGACCCACGCATGCTACATACGAACATGGCAAAAGTATGACGAGCTTCATAAGTTTAAAATGAAACCTGCCACTCATCCTGCTACAATGAAGGGATAACAAGGAGTGAATGTTCATGGCAAGAGAGAGTTTTGACAAAGAAATTCAGTTCTTACGCATGTTATCCCTGACAAGCGGTGCGTATAACCGCAAACAGTATGCCGAGCGGCTTGGCATATCCGTACATACCTTTGATAAAACCAATCGCAGATTAAAAGACATCATGCAGAGCGTCGCTGATCAACGTTCAGGTAGCGAAGCTAGCCGGGAAATGGCTGATCTCGTCCGCTTCCAGTACGGAGAATCCGCTGAGCCCATGCTGCTCTTCCTCTTCCGCGCCAAGTCGATGAAAGAGACTGAAGTTCAGCGACTTTCTGTCCTTTTGCATACCTTACAAGATAAAGCCTTGACCGCGATGGAACTGCTGGACGCCTGCTGTGCTGATCTGCCGGAAGATCTGGCGTTACCTGACGAGAAAACCATTCGCTCTGATCTGAAGTATCTGGAAGAGGTTGGAGTTATACGGAAAGAGCCTGGTGGCAGACCATATCGATATGCTTTACAACAGGACGTCCTTACCGGATTAACGGAGGAGGAACAGCTGGAGTTGTATGATTTTGTGGATATGATGGCAAATACCCAGGTCCCTTCCGTACAGGGATATTTATTGCGGGATAGTCTGAAGAAAGCCATTACGGCAAGTTTTCCGCAAGAAGAAGCTACCGAGCCCTATATCTATAAGTATCACTACTATTCTCGTATCCTGGACGAAGCCCATCTATACACACTACTTGGGGCGATTCGCCAGCGCAAACGTGTGCAGTTTTTGTACTTTTCACCAAAAAAACCATCCAGCTACAGTTCACAGAATACGAATCCACGCTTTGAACGGGAAGCAGGTGGTCGATCCAACCGGATCGTCCCCCTTGAAGTGGTCTATGACCATCAGTATGGTCGTTGGTATGTAATTGGATATCAGGGCCGCCGCGGCTTTGTGAAATTCCGCATGGAAGGCATAACCCAGTTGGAGGAACAAGATTCAGTAGAAGAGGAATACATGCTCGAACTGAAGCAGCAGTGGACCAACATTAGTCGCTACAGTTGGCTCGTGGATACGGGGAATACTGTGACAGTTCAAGCTCGCTTTTTCCATCCGGAGCGTGGTCAGCGCAACTTCATTCTGGATCGGGTTCGTCTGCAAGGTCAATGGGGCAAGATTATACCCGAAACAGACCATACCTTTCTCTACGAAATTCAGGTCAACGGTACCACCGAGATCAAACCGTGGTTACGGAGTTTTGGCTCAAGCTGCGAGATAATAGCGCCCCAGAGACTACGCCAGGAGATGATCAAGGAATGGAAGGAGATTGCGGAATATTATGAACCTGTTCGAGAAGATGTTCAATTACCAGATGATGACGCGATTGAATGAAAATGGACTGTTCACCTGGACCTCACAGGAACGGGCCTGGCTTCGCATGATGCTGAATCACCCTGCTGCGAGAGAAGCGCTGAGCCCTGTAACGTTGGATAAAATGCACAACATGCTGAATGGTGAGCAGGACCTGAACCTTCAGGATTACCTGACCGAAAAAGCCAAAAGCGAAGAAAACAGTGTCTCTCACCCACTGCTTCGACGTTTGCGGCTAATCATTCTGCATCATCAGGGATTTCGAATGACAGGCCGCGTCCGCAATGGACGCACGAGTCATGATGAATTTGGGTACCCGTATAAACTGGAGTATTCCATGGTCAAAAAAGAATGGTATGTGCTCTGGTACGCGCCTCGCTTCGACAAACTCATGTCAACCAAGCTGTACAGTATCGTTACCGTGGAAGCCCAACCGGTTGAACCGGATACCGCTTCGGGTTACACTGCCCGAATTGCTGCAATTACAGAGAAGCGCAAAACGACCATCACCATAGAGGTTCTGCCCGAGTTCAATCAGGAGTTATCCCGAATCCTCTATGCCTTCTCCTGCTTCGAGAAACAGGTCGAGTACCTGGAAGCCGAGCAGACGTATCGAATCGAGCTGACCGTTCCGCGGAATGAGATGGATTACGTCTTATCCAAGATGCGTTTTCTCGGCAAACGGGTTCGAATCGCTGACCACACAGTGCTGCGAGAGCGAATGTCCGAGACAGCTGCGAAGGCATTAGCCCGTTATGCGCATCCTGAATCTGATCAGCATTCTGAACGCACACGAGGCATCATACCGCACCAGCATGATGATGAACCTCTCGCGAATGCCGATGGCCATTAATTTTATGAGAGTGGGTTAAATGCCTACTTGTCAAAAGCAAACCCATCTAAGCGAATAAGGTCTGGATGATATTATCCAAACCTTATTCCTCTATTCCTGTAGAACTACCTAACTGTCTGTGAACCCATTATTTTGTACTACGTTCCACCACTGCTGGCAGCCGAGTTCCGTCTTTTATTAATCGCGTGCACGCCCATGACTACTGCAACTAATTCATACGTGTCCAGTTGTTCCGACTGGTTATCTAATACAAATGCCCCTGAACTAAACCAGCCGCTGGTGCGACGAAAACTGGCCACGATGCGGCCACCACTGCCACTTATATCATATTCCTGTGAAAATGCTGGAGCAGACACATCATACGTACCGCGCGATCCTGCATCATATTCATACTTTTTACTAAAAAAACTGAACCTTGCCCGAAGCACACCCAGATGTCTCCCATCTGCTGCAGTGATATCCCAACGATTCGTTAACATGCGAAATTTGCCGCTGCAGACCAATCCCGAGTTATCCGATACATCAAGCGAAGAACCCAAGACACTTTTCAAATCCAGATGCCCTGCCTGTTCCTGGTTCGGATTCATAATCTCGGTGTAACCCGCGTTAAAAAAGTTATCCCTGAAGTATAGTTCCATGACGATTTCTCCTTTCCCAGTTCAATGTTCTTTTCGTTAAACATGACTCTTCAGTTGTACTTCCCCACACAATATATCTACATTTACGTATAACTATGAGAATTGGATTCAAAAGGTGGATCATCACCGGATATAAAAAACGAGCAACCCTGGTTGCTCGCATCATGTGAGTCTTTATCAGACTTCAACTTTTTTGTTGTTCAGGTGAATGGTGGCCCACACCAAGATAACGGCTACGATGATTTCAAATATAGTACTTCCCCACATGCCGTCCGACCATAATACGCCATTGGCTGTGATCGAGATCCCTGTACTTTCTTCGGTGTAACGGAACATCTCATTTGGACTGAAACGTCCTGTCATAATGATATTTTCCAACCAGCCAATCAGATTAACGAGGACCAAGAATGCAACGATTCCGATCCATGGCCCGGTTCTCCAACGGAAGCTGCCTGCAATCGAGATCGAAAGGAAGATGATGACGGTCATGAATACCATAACCCATGCGCTAAACAGCAACAAACTAATATAATCTGAAACATGCAGACCCGAAAGATCAATATTGGTAACCATGTTCATTCTGAGTTTCATTGAGATATAGATGTAGGCATGAATCGTAAATATAATAACTAATCCCAACCCGCAAAGAGCTCCAAAGATCAAAGGAGACAACACATGGGATAGGCCCGTTACGGGTAAAAGACGGCGATTATAAGAGCGGATATTGGACGTGTATGTTTTGATCATTTTCACATAAATAGCCACACCTACCCCAACATAACCCATAATGCCAAGCACAAGCCCTGTGACCTCAGACATGAAAAGGGAAAGCGCCACTTGCGCAATAATCAATATGACTAGCCCAGCCAGCAGTACATTCCAATTTCTTCTAAAGTCATACTTCAATAATGTCATCATTCTGCATAGACCTCCTTGAACATCTCATCCACACTTTTCCCATATTTCAGACGGAGTGTTTCCACTTCTTCCCGCATCACCAGTTGACCTTCACGAATGAAGACCACTTCATCAAAAATTCGTTCGATATCATTCACCAGATGTGTGGAGATGATTAGACTGCTGTCTTCATCATAGAATTTGACGATCGCATCCAGAATCTTGCCACGTGCAACCGGATCTACTCCGCCAATCGGTTCATCCAGCAAATACAGACGAGCTTTACGAGATAGTGCCAGTGTTAGTTGTAGTCGTTCATTCATACCTTTGGACAGATGCCGTACCCGGTCACTCTCGACAAGGTTCATGAAATCCAGCATCTCCCGTGCCTTCTCTTCATCAAAATCAGCATAGAAATCGCGGTAGTACGCAATCGCATCCCGCACTCTCATCCACTTCTCGGTTAATGGACGATCCGGCATAAATGAAACCAGCGCTTTCGTCTCCAGCCCAACAGGCTTACCTGTGACTTGAATCGTTCCGCTGTTAGGATGCAACAAACCTGCAACCAGCTTCATGAGCGTACTTTTTCCACTGCCGTTGCTACCCAGCAGACCTACGATTCGTCCTGGAGCAATATCCAATGTAATATTACTGAGCGCTTTCTTACTGCCATATGTCTTGTTAATCTGGTTCAGTTCAAGGATGTTACTCATGCGTTGTTCCTCCCTTTCCTTCCGCAACGGCATCGGCTACGATGGATAAGATATCCTGCTCTTCGATCCCCAGTTCCTGCATTCCGGTCAGAAAGCGTTCCAGCAATTCACCGGCCATCTCTTTTTTGATCGTCATAATCTTCCGCTCCTCACTGGTCACATATCTGCCCAAGCCCCGTTTGGTTTCGACCACTTTTTCCCGCTCAAGCTCCTGAAATGTCCGTTGTACTGTATTTGGATTGATCTGTAGTTCAGCCGCCAGTTCACGAACCGAAGGAATTTTGTCACCCGCCTGAAGTGTCCCGGTTACAATCTGTCTTTTGATGTACTGCATGATCTGCAGATAGATCGGTAAGTTGTTATCAAATTCCATAGTCACAAAGCTCTCACTCCTCTCTGTACTGGTGTGTTAGTTACATAGTACACTGGTAAGGTGACATTGTAAAGCCCATTTTTTTAAACATATTTTTGCTAGGTCATGCGGAAGCTTCGGCTATCTGTGTATTTGAATAACTTTGCATATAAGCATCGACACAAAAAAGAGCAGATCGTGTAGATCTGCTCAGCATGACTTATTATTCATATTTCCGTCTTATTTTACACGATATCTAGAGGTACCTTGCCTTTAGGTGCAGGGAATACCTCATTCAACCGGGTTAACTCCTCTTGTGTCAAAACGATGTTCACTGCTAACGCATTGTCAGCCACATGATTCAACTGTACCGCTTTGGGAATCGCCAGCACGTCTCCGTCCCTGGTCACCCAGGCTAATGCGATCTGGGAAGTTGTGACTCCTCGGTCCTGTGCAATCTCCCGAATAACCGGATGCTCCAACAATTCACTGCGAAGTCTGCCACCCTGAGCCAGTGGACTATACGCCATGACCGTAACACGTCGCTCCCTCATCCAAGGGAGTAGATCATGTTCAATACCACGCGAAGCGGCATGGTACAACACCTGATTCACCATGCACTGCGATCCCTCCGGCAGGCTCCATAACTCCTGCATATCCCTTATATCCAGGTTCGAGACACCCCACCGTAGGATTTTACCGGATTGCTTCAATTGTTCCAAGGCCTGAACCGTCTCTTCGAGTGGTACGCCTCCACGCCAGTGGAGCAAGTACAGATCCAGACGATCTGTACCAAGACGCGTGAGACTGCGCTCACAGGCCGTAATCATTTGCTTGCGATGCGCATGATGGGGATACACTTTGGATACGAGAAATACTTCGTCACGACAGCCCGAGATGGCCTTTCCCGTAACGACTTCCGCCCCGCCTTCTGCATACATCTCCGCCGTATCAATCACGGTCATTCCCAGTTCAATACCGGAACGCAGTGCCCGTACTTCTTCTTCCCGACTGGATTGCTTCTCTCCCATGTTCCATGTACCTTGTCCTATCGCAGGCAAGGCAGTTCCATCTGGAAGCAGAATTGTGCGTGTCTGATTACCATGCATCATCTATATTCCTCCATTCTGAAGATTCTATGGACACTGCGACCTTCTCTAACGACGAATATACGAATCATAAATCATGTTATCACTCACATGTCTCCAGTGGTTCATCATCATGATATACAATTGATCCAGTGGAATTGTGAGGCTACTTTGGGCAACGCTGATGGTTGCATCGACCATATTGCTGTTGACCGTCATCAATTTGCGTTTCATCCCGTTCTGGCGATCCAGAAAGGCTTTCTCGTCCCGCAATTTCACCCCGATCATTTTCTGTCCCATTAATTCATACATGAAAATATTCTCAACGTCTCTCCATGCCACTGCTCCTCCTGCAGCATAAGAAGATGCATCCACAAACCCATCCTCATCGATTACAAAAGAAGGTTCCTTCTTAATCATCTTTACCAGACTGTAGCAGAAACATAGGCCGAAAAACAAAATGGAAAGAAGTCCAATCACACCCGAAAGGATGGAATCATTCATAACTGAAGAACCATCAAAAATCAAAAAAAATCCGGCTGCCACAAAAAGTGCCGCCCCTACCGTAAGCCACGCCATTCGTTTCCGGTTTGGATATTCCACATGCTGCTCATAGGATGTGCTCAACGTGACGTTCCTCCTTCATTACGACTGAATCATACAAGTTCTATATAAACGAATGGCTATGAATCGAATACCTAAATGTAGAACAGGAATGGCATTGTCCATTAAACCAAATTCACTGAGGTTAAACATTAAATTAAGACCATTTTTCATCATTTCTGCGCTTATTCAACATTAGGATTCGTCATCCTTCGAGCAAATCCTTTTAACACACCTATATGAATTGAACTAAAGAATGTTTACACTGGACACTCCAATGACAGAACAACCTTCTGATCGCTGTTATCCCCAGATTTTTCGATTCCACTTTTTCAAAGTGAAAATCCGGGGATAAAGGCGAACGCTCCGCTTCTTCAGGTTATTTCTGTCCTCTCCGTTACGTGCAAATGTTTAATTCAATTTATATACATTGTTAAAAGTATTGCCCCTCCTTCATTACGCTTATTGTCCTGTCTCTAGCTTTCCGTTAATATAAATGGAAAGGTTAGGAAATTAACCAATTCTAATTCATGGTGGGAGGACAAACAATGATGAGTCAGCGCGGCATAACATCGGAAGATCTTTATCAGATTACATGGGTTAATGATCCAACTCCGTCTCCTCAAGGCGGACAACTGGTATATGTAAGCCGGAAAACGAATGAAGCACGTGACGGTTATTGTTCTCACCTGAGACTGCTGCATCTAGGGAGTCAAAAGGACAGACCTTTTACCTCTGGTGAGAAGGATCATTCCCCTGCCTGGTCGCCAGATGGGTCCCAGCTTGCCTTTTTAAGAGAGGTTGATGGGAAATCCCAAGTGTGGATCATCGCATCAGATGGCGGAGAAGCACAGCAAATCAGTCACCTGAAACATGGCGTCAGTTCCCTGCTCTGGTCACCAGATGGTCATACCTTACTTGTGAAATCATCCGTGGATATGAGCGGACAAGAAGAATTAGAACATACAGACCCTATAGACGATAAACCTAAACTGCCGCAAGAACATGTCGTAGATCGAATTCGAATGAAATCAGATGCCAGTGGATTATGGAACGGTAGACGTTCCCACCTCTTCACTCTCGCACCGATCGATGCGGAACCACTTCCTGTAACTACAGGTCATTATGACGTTGGAGACTACGCCTGGTCACCGGACGGAACATCCATCGCATGGATTGCGCAGATGCCCGAAGAAGGCGAGGATCATAACGATTACACCCTAACCAATCATGTGTACCTTGCCAAGGCAGACGGATTGGATGTGCAGCAGCTGACCCCGGAAGGATATACGTTCAGCCGGCTGGCCTATGCACCGGATGGACAATCTCTTGCACTGCTCGCCAGTGACCGTTCCTATGGAAATGCCACGCTTGTGAAGCTGTACACCCTTCCCATTTCAGGTAGTGAGCTCGTATGTCTAAGCACCGATTGGGACGTACAGTTGAATCACAGTATTGTCGGCGACATGCGATCACATCTGACAACCACAGGGCCTGTATTCAGCCTGGATGGTTCATCCATCCTCTGTCTAGCGACCATTCATGGTAGTGTACGCATCGCAAAATTCGCACGAGATGGCAGCAGTGCCGACTATATATTGCCTGACGAACGGGAAATTTATCAATTTGCCGAATTGGAAAACGGACAGATCGTTGCCGCTGTTGCGGATACGCGAAGCCCTGGTGACCTCTATGTGTATGAACAACCGGATGATTCCGGCGTAGAACCGATTCAGCTCACCCGCAGCAATCCACAGCTTGAGGATGAGATCCATCTTAGTGCACCCGAGACCTTCTGGTTCAATTCCTCAGATGGCCTGCGGCTGCAAGGGTGGATCATGAAACCTCATGGCATGGTCGACGGGGTCAAAATCCCGACCATTCTGGAGATTCATGGCGGCCCGCACATGATGTATGGTTTTACATTTATGCATGAGTTCCAGATTCTTGCCGCACAAGGATACGCTGTTGTTTACATTAATCCACGCGGGGGCCTCGGATACGGACAGCAGTTTGTAGATGCCTGTCGTGGAGATTACGGCGGTGGCGATTATCGCGATCTTATGGAAAGTGTAGACCACGCCCTGTCCCAATATGAGTTTATTGATGAATCCAGGCTGGGCGTAACCGGTGGCAGTTATGGTGGTTTCATGACCAACTGGATTGTTGGGCACACGGATCGTTTCAAGGCCGCTGTTACCCAGCGTTCCATCTCCAACTGGCTATCCTTCTACGGTGTCAGTGACATTGGATATTTCTTCACGGAAGACCAGATTGGCGGCAACGCGTGGGATGACACGGAAAAATTGTGGAAACACTCTCCGCTCGCTTATGTCGGGAACGTGAACACGCCTCTGCTCATTTTGCATGGCGAACAGGATCTCCGGTGTCCGATTGAACAGGCCGAGCAGTTATACATTGCGTTGAAACGGCGCAAGCAGACCACAAGGCTCGTTCGTTTTCCAGGTGCCAACCATGAGCTGTCTCGTGGAGGTCATCCTCACTTGAGGGTACGCCGTCTGGAGCATATTGCCGGATGGTTTAACGAGTACCTGTAACTGACTGTTAGTTCAGAGTATAGAACCAGATATGGTTTCAACCCTAAAAGCCGTCCAATGAAATCTGTTACGATTTCAACGGGCGGCTTTTGCTTTTCGCCTGCTGTAGGGGTACGAGCTTATTCGGATAACAGCCCGTTGTTCCATCAAATGTTAGCAATATAATAGCATCTGGTAAGAGGTTGTAAACGATAAATGGACAAAACAGGACCAGGGGCGTACAAAAATAGTCTTTGTCGTTGCCCACTATTCTCTGGCTTGTTAAGGTGTTCTTATATGAATAAAGTCCTGAATTCCGGTCCATACATATGAAGCTCCTCATATACGCTCAACAGTTGCGAAATTAACCAATGTATTAGATAATGATTTGTCGATTGTGGTCGAAGGAACGGAAATTCAAGGGGGATTAAATACGATGAACAACAATAACAGTACATTTGATCAGTCTATTAACCGGATCTCTACCGGATCAGAGAAATGGGATGCACTTGAGGATATCTTCGGCGCTGCAGATGCGCTTCCGATGTGGGTTGCCGATATGGATTTTGCTGCTCCACCATCCGTCATTCAGGCCCTGCAAACACGGATGGAGCACGGTATCTTTGGTTACACGGTGCGAACAGGGGCATATCATGCAGCCGTGGCAGGGTGGATGGAACGGCGCCACAACTGGAAAATTAACGATGACTGGATCGTATTCACTCCAGGTATTGTGCCCGCACTCAGCATTGCTGTACAACGATTCACGGATCCGGGAGATGCCGTGGTCATCCAAGCTCCGGTATATGCGCCCTTCTATGAAGTAGTACGTGGTCAGGGCCGTGAACTGATCACCAATCCTTTGGTAGAGAATAATGGTCATTACACGATGGATCTGGAACAACTGGAATCCAGCTTGCAGACCGGTCGGGTCAAAATGCTGATTCTATGCAGTCCTCACAACCCGGTTGGACGGGTATGGACTCGCGAGGAGCTTGAGGGGCTCACGTCGCTGTGCCTGCAATACAAGGTACTGATGGTTTCGGATGAAATTCATGCAGATCTTGTTCACCAACGCGGAGCTCATACACCGCTAACCCTGATCTCAGACGCCGTCTCTGATCTAAGCATCATCTGCACGGCTCCAAGCAAAACGTTCAACATTCCCGGCCTCTGCACATCCAACATTATCATCCCTAATGCCAAGTTGCGGGAATCGTTCGCGCAGGGTGTTAAAACGATGGGACTTGCCAGTATTAGTACACTGGGGGCCGTTGCAACCGAAGCTGCTTACAATGGTGCCGAGGACTGGCTGGATGAGTGCCTTGCCTATATCCGTGGAAATATGGAGTATGTACAGCAGTATGTTGCGGAACACATGCCGCAGATCAAAATGCATCTGCCCGAAGCAACCTATCTGTTATGGATGGATTTTCGGGAGCTGAATATCCCACATGCACAACTATGCAACATGCTGCTTCATGAAGCAGGGCTTGCTTTCAATGACGGGAGCTTCTTTGGAACGGAGGGTACAGGGTTCATGCGCATTAATGTAGCCTGTCCACGTTCCACGGTTGAAGAGGCGATGCGCAGGTTATCTGTGTTGTTAAGCAATGTGTCGGGCAAATAAGCTGTCAGTTACATCTATGTACGTTGCGAACAAAACGTGTACTGATCGTTAAATGGCGAATATTTGTCAAAATAGAAAAAGGGGTGCCCCGTAGTCAAGTCCATGACTCACATTCATGGTCAATGACTGCACAAGGGGCACCCCTTTTGTATTCGATCCATTTATTTATTCAAAAAATAATTAAAGCTACAGTGACATCGGCATCAGTGTAATTCTGTCGCACAACCTGTTCAGCAAATCCCGATCATGGCTTATGATCAACAGCCCCAGATTACGCTGGCGAGCCACCCCCATCACGGTATGCCAGATCTGTGCCTGAGTGATCGCATCCAGCATCGTTGTCATCTCATCTGCGATCACATAACGTGTCGATGTACCGAGTGCTCGCGCCACACAGAAACGTTGCAGTTCTCCACCGGATAATTCCCCTGGTCTGCGGTCCAGCCAAGTCTGCTGAATTCCCAAAGCTTCGAGCAACTGCTCATCCTGCACAGCCGCCTCCTGAAGTACACGACGCATCCGCCAGCGTGGATTCACAGCCTTCTCCGGGTGCTGGAATACCAGCTGAACCGGACATGTTCCTGTGCGGGGGAGGGGTTTCCCATCCAGCAGTACTTGTCCTGCCACAGGTTCGGCATATCCTGCAAGGATGCGCCCAAGGCTTGTTTTGCCACAGCCACTTGGCCCCCACAAGCCAACCGCTTCTCCCTGTTGCACCTGCATGTTCATCTGTTGGAATATCCATGATTTCTGATCGTAACGATAACTTGCCTCCCGTGCTTCAAGTGACATGGAAACACCTCACTTCTCCGCCCCGTACCTCACGAAGCTCTGGACGTTCACGGGTACATACAGCGGTCGCTGCATTGCATCGGGGAGCAAATGAACAGCCTGTGGTGATCTCTTGACCCGCCAACGGCTGGGAGCCTGGGAGTGGCTGAAATCCATTCTGCGGTAATGCATTCCAGAGTGCTTTCGTATATGGATGACGCAGACGTTCTCCATTCCCCATAAAATCATCAACCTGCGCCGTCTCTACATTGGCACCCGCGTAAAATACAGCGATGCGATCCGCTGCCGTCAGAGCTGTCGTGATATCATGAGTAATCCACAGAATGCCTACACCTTGATCTGCAAGTTCGCGAAATTGCTTCATTGTCTCGGCCAGCACTTCGGGATGAATGCCTGGTGTCGGCTCATCTGCAATGATCAGCTTGGGCTGACCCGTGGTTGCTGTCGCCATCAACACCCGCCTTGCCATACCTCCGGACAACTCAAACGGATATTTTCCGGCTGTTCCTTGAGGAAGATGATATCGCTCCGTCAGCTCCTGCTCCGTCTTTTTCAAGTGGGTTTGATTCATGAATCTACGCTTCCTTCCCAAATCTCGGGTTACCGGCTGAACTTGTCTCCCCACCTTCATCAGCGGGTCCAAATAACTGACGGCTTGCGGGATTAACACCAGTTCATCACCGCGCAGTTGAAGCTGTCTCTCCATCGTCAGAGGTTTCTCCGCATAGCTAATGCTGCCTTCCAACTTGGCATTGGCAGGCAGAATGCCCATAATGGCCTGCGCCAGCACACTTTTGCCCGATCCGCTTGCGCCTACAACAGCCACGATCTCGCCCTCGTTTATAGTAAGATCCAGATTCTGAATGACATAAGTCTGTTCGTGTCCAAACCAACCACGAGCGCGCCGAAATGACACCGATACCCCCTCAATATCAAGAAGAGCCATATTTACCTCACCTCCCTTGAACTACCTGTACCCGTCAATGTCTTCAGACTGTTTCCCAATACATCAAACGCACGAACAACCAGCAACAGCGCGAGTCCCGGGAAAAAGGCAAGCCACCACATGCCAGCAGATAAATATCTCATCGATTCTGACAAAATAATTCCGATGGCTGGTTGTTGCGGGGACAACCCCAGTCCCAGAAACGTAATGGCTGCCTCATGCAGAATCGCATGAGGGAAGATTAACAGTACGCCCACGAACAGCTGCGGGACCAGATGTGGCAGCATATGTTGCACCGCAATCTGTAACCACGATTGACCCAACTTGTGTGAAATCTGAATGTATTCTGCGGATTTCAGTTGAATCATCTCCGCTCTTACAATCCGAGCCAGATTTGGCCAGTGCGTCAGCGCAATCGCTGCCGCCACTCCTGCCAATCCTCCACCGAATACAAAGGCCAGCATGACCAGCGATACCAGATGAGGCACACTCAGGAACAGGTCGATGATCCATGAGATCACCCGGTCAGCAGCCTTGCTAGAAGCCGCCCCCAGACCCAACATTAGTGCAATCAGTCCACCACCACACGCTGCAAGTAATCCCACTTGAATGCTGGTTGCCAATCCTTTTAACGTACGCATGAACATATCTCTTCCGAGCCAATCCGTGCCAAAAGGATGCGCCCAGGTTGGAGCCATATTCCGATCCATTAATGAAGTCAGCGTAGAACCAGCGGGAAGCAGTTTGCCCGTCAACCACACAACGGAAATCCAGATCACCGCGAGGCTTCCCCAGATCACCGCTCTTTGGCGAGGATTTCGGAAACGTTGATTGCTGGCACCCACGTACCTTCTTCTCGTTTGACGCGTTGTTCCTGTTCCAGTCTCAGCTTGTAGTAACCCCGTATGAATGTTGTACCGCACCTCTTGATTCGCCGTTTTCACTTTCTGTACTTCGGCTGTTTCTGCCGTCTGCTCGGAGGAGCGTTCTACCGTCTGCTTCATGACATCAGCTCCTCCTTCATCCGTGGATCGATCATACGATACAGAATGTCAGCCACCATATTACCTGTAAAAACAAAAATTGCACTGCACATCACAAGTCCAAGCAGCAGTGGTACGTCACCGCGCAACCCCGCTTGGACCGTTGCCTGACCCAGTCCGGGATACGAGAATACCTGTTCCGCAAGCACGGCTCCCCCGAATAGTTCACCGAACGAAGCAAACTGCAGCGTTATCGCTGGCAAAACAACATGTCTGAACCCATGTCGATGGAACAGCTGAAATCCACGCTCACCCCGCGCTCTCGCAAACAGAATATAATCTGACTCCAGCACATCCGTAAGCTTCTGCCGGGTATGCAAAGCTATCGAAGCTACCCCGGTCAAGCTGAGCGTCAACGCTGGCAGAATCATATGAATAGCCCGATCTCCCCAGGTCACCTGATCAGCCGACATCCCTGCGGGTACCCCGAGGCCAAGCGGAAGCCATCCGAGCCACACCCCAAATACCATGAGCAGCAACAGCGCAATCCAGAATACCGGCGTGGAGGCCAGCGTATAACAATACCAGCAGATCAAGCGATCCAGCTTCGAATCCCGTCTCATGGCAGCAACTACGCCAAGAGTGAACCCGAAGATGCCAGACAGTAGCCAAGCTACTGCCATAAGCGCTACAGAATTCATGAATCGTTCCTGGATAATATCCGCTACAGGCTGTCTGTAGATCATCGATGTTCCCAGATCTCCCTGAATCAGCGCTTGTCCCCAGGTTAGCAATCGTTCTGTAGGGGATTCATTCAATCCCCATCGTTCTTCAATAAGACTGCGCTGTTCGGCGCTTACCCGGATCATGTCTCCACCAATGTAGGCCTCAATCGGATCCACAGGAGAGAATTGCATTAATATAAAAGACAATACACTGACTCCAACCAATAGAGATAAGAGTCGCAACATTTTAAAACCAACAAATCTGGCCCATCTATCCCTGCCTGTCATCCCAATCTCTCCCCAATTCAGGCTAAAGCTTACCGCTGCGTTTTCTACTTCGTGCTGTTATCCCACGACCATTCCTCCAGATTGGATGTCACCGGCCAGCCGTGACCATGGGGGTGGATCTGTTGCTCACCAATGTTCAGGCCATTCGTAACCAGATACAGATGATCTATATTTACGAGCCATGCCCAAGGTGCATCCCCCTGATAACTGAAACCTGTTGTTCCATCCCATTCCGCTTTCTGCCAGAACGGCAATGCCTCTTCTTCACTGGTTGCCTGAAGGGCCTTCTCCATCCATGAATCCACGACAGGATTACTGTACAGTCCCACATTGTAATACCCTTCTCCCTTGTGGGTGCTGCTATAGAGGTTATAGGTCTCCAAGGGATCATGACTGCCCCAGCCAAATAATACAGTGTTGGAGTAAGCCATCTTTTTCGTGTCTTCACGGCTTTTGCCTTCAACATTGATTTTAATTCCCGCCTGGGCAACCATATCCGCAGCAGCTAACGCCAGAGATTGTCTTGTTAAATCACCTGCAAAATAAAGCAGACTGAACTCGGCCTTGACGCCGTTTTTCTCGACGATACCATCACCATCCGTATCTACCCAGCCGCCAGCCGCCAAAATTTGCTTCGCTTCTTCGAGATTCGCATCCGTAAATACAGCTTCCGCATTGCTCCAAGGCAGATCATCACTGACGGAATAAGCTGGACGACCGTAGCCCTCCAGTACGCCCTCAACCAAAGCCTCACGATCAATCACAACATTCACCGCTTGGCGAATCGCCAGATCGGATGTCACATCATTCCCTGCGGGAAGACCCTCGCCCGACTTGGCACCAGGAGGCTGCATCGGGAACATAATGCCCCGGTTATCTACGGTCTTCACGGCCTCCAATGTCATGCCATTCACCTGTTGCTTGCTAAACGCTGCCGGGATAGCAGCGATATCCACCGTACCTGCCTGCGCAGCAGCGTAGGCTGCATCTTCATCCAGGTACAGGAACGTAAGTTTATGGAACATGGACTTATTTCCGTAATATTCTTCATTGGCCTCAACGATCGCCTGTTGTCCTTTGTCCCACTGAACCAGCTTGTACGGTCCTGATCCGACCGGATGCTCTGCATAATCGGCGCCATAGGCGTGTTCAGGCACAATGCCAAGTGTCGTCAGCAGACTAATGAATGTGGACTGCGGCGACTTCAGTGTAAATATGACCGTTCCATCGTCGGGTGCCTGCACATCAGCCATATTGGTTAAATCAATTACAGACCCACTCTTCGAAGCTGTATCAAACGTAAATTGAACATCCGCTGCCGTTAGAGGCTCCCCATCAGAAAATTTCACATCGTCCCGAATTGTAACCGTCCAGGTCAGCCCATCTTCACTGACGGTATGTCCTGTCGCCAGATCATTAACCAAATGCAACTTGGCATCTCTCTTGAGCAAGGTACTCTGGAAAAGTGGCGAACCATATTGCCCCCATCCAGTTGTCGGATCAAATCCACCTTCCGGTTCTGTACCAACGGCCAGCACCAATTCGTCTTTGGTCGAGGTTGCCCCCGCTTCTCCATTCTCTGCTGATGATGCTGTCGGCGCTACGCCCTGTGCACAACCAGATAATCCAATGGAACATACAAGCAGGATGCCTAATCCTGTGTTAACTGTTCGTTTTCTCCATCTCCATGAAAATCTGCCCATTCTGGTCGTTCCCCCTCTGAATTTGTGCTACACTCATTCATTTCGTGTTACTTTTTAGGGAAATTGTAGCACAAAACTCAAAACATATGTCAACAAAGTTCACTTCTAAATCCAAATATTTTCATATTTTAGACGAAAGACCTGATATATATATAATTAAGGATCTCAAGCACTTTCTAAAGTCAGGTATTATGACAAATAACAAAAAAAACAGACGGCTGGTAACTAACCAATGGTCTGTTTTGATTACATTCGCTATTTTTTTGAGAATCGCACTCGCATTTCGTCTTAATCGGCAGAGCGATGATGATGGCTGTGACCATGTTGACCCGCACTGTGATTGTGATCCAGACTTTGATCCGGATTGTCATCCAGACCACGACTCTGAGCATGAGCCAGTTTGTTGAGTTCATCCACATAAGTCACAGACAATTCTGCATACAACACACCTTTTTGCACCTGAATCTGTTGATGAAGATGACGCAGCCGTCCCAGGTTTCCTCGTACTGCAATAACCTCCAGGCATTGGTCATGGTTCAGGTGCACGTGCATATTGGAAATAATGTCATGATGCGCCTCATGCTGCAGCTCCATCAAGCGAATGGGAAGATCACTGACATGATGATCATAGACCATCACAATGGTACCAGCCACATCCTGATTGGATTGCAGTGCAGAGGGTTGAAGTAATGTTTTTCGAACAAGATCACGGAAAGCCTCGGATCGGTTTTTGTATCCCTGTTCCTCAATATACTGGTCAAACTGCTCAATCAGAGGTGTAGGAAACGCCACCCCGAACCGGGTCAAATCTTCTTTGTCTGCCATGCTTCTCCTCCTGCGCCCTCATTTGCTTCGAGTGTACCACAGACTTGTCTGCTCATCGACTATACTGTTGCATGAATCGTACTGCCGAATGTATCGCCTGTTGACCAGCTTCACTCTCCAGATCAAATTGATAATCATGTCCCAGCTTCTCTGACGAGTTCGAGAAAAACAAGGTTTCCACCTCAACATCAAGGCGCTTCAAGACTTGTGCGAGCTCAATCGATTGACTGGTCAACGGGTCATCATTGCCTGAGGTAATAAATGCAGGAGGGTACTCTGCTGTGGCCTGAAGCACGGTCGACATTTCATGCAGACGTGGATAGTCTTCGAATGTTTTGACTCCCGTATATGACCAGAGAAATGTCCGTATGAGTGGAAAGCCTGTATTTGCTACCGTGCTTAGATTGTAAGGACCACAGAATAGAAGAACCCCACGCAACTCTTCCGGCTGGGCGGCTGGTGTTATATTCATCAGTTTGGCGAGGGAAGGATTTGTCACCACTGCCGCAGTCTGACTTGCAATCTGGGCACCTGCCGAATTGCCTGCGAGAAATATGTTTTCCGGGTCACCCTGATACTCAGTGGCATGCTTCTTCACATAAGTCAAAGCCTGATTCGTCTGGATCACGGGAGTGGGATATTTCGTATCTGGTGCGAGCGCATAATTCATACTGACGACAACGTAACCCTGTTTGGCTAATTTTACGGCATAATCTGCGATATCCTCTTTGTCACCCAAGACCCATCCACCACCATGAACCCACAGCACGACAGGCAGAGGTCCCGATGTTACGGAAGGATAATAGATATCCAGCGTACTGTCATTACGCCCTTCGTCTGCATAGGGTACACCCACAACACGAGTTACGCCTTCCGAGATCATACTGTCCTTGCTATTTGTGTCTGGATTAGCAATCTCAATAAATGATTTTAGTAAAAAAACCGTTATTTTCGGTGTCAATTGTGTACCAACTCCAATAAAACCTATGATCAAGATTAGTACAACACTGGGAATCCAGTAACGTTTACGTTTAAAACCTCTCGTCCCCGCACGTTTCTTTTCCAACTTTGGCTGCAATAGCTTCACCTCATTTCACATTGAAGTGTCTTTACATCTAAAGTGGTGTACGTTAGGGATTGAACCGGGTTTCCTCTTATTTGGGTCTCTTGGCGATTTCCTGTCTGACTTTCACGTATGTAGTGGATACTTTTTGCTCCAGTGTGTGGACATTTTGTTTCAAGCCTGCCCACTTCTCCGCTGCAGAAGCCAATGCGTTCAATGAGCTGAGTACACGTGACGTGTGGCCTTGCTTTGTACTCTGTTTGAACTGTTGCAGAGCGTTGGAGTATCGTTCTTTAGCCAGACTCACCTGTTTTTTAGCCGTTTGAATCTGTTTCTTCGCCGAGTCGGCCCCTGCCAGCATAGTTCGCAAACGCTTCACTTCCATGTTCTTTCGTTTACGCGCATCCGCAAGTTCCTTTTTCTTGATCCGAATATCTTCTCTGGCAAGTTGCACAACGGGTCTCAATGTGTCGGCCTGTGTACGGATCGCTGCACTCCATTCCTTATTTTTGATCGCTTTGGCTGCATCCAGCTGTCGATTGACTGAACTGTACAGGGCGAATAGTGGTTCATATCGGGCTTGGGTTTGCTTTACCTTTTCAGCCAGAGCTGTGACCTTCGCATCATCAATTTGTCTTATTTCCACACGCAATCGCTCCAATTCCGAGGTATTGGCGACATGAAGTGTCTTTATCTTTTGTTCCCAAGCCTGCTCTTGTGTCTTCCAGTTCCCCACTTTCTCGTACGCTTGCTTCAACGTTAACTTGGTTTGTGCATCGGCTTTGTTCAAAACGGAATCCCATGCTTTTTGCGCAGTTACGCCAAGATCTATATCCGCTGCCTCGACTGAAGAAGCAAAGTAGATCGTGCCTGTGCTGAACAGAATCACAAGCCCTATAAGTAGGCGTGATCCGAAAATAAGATGAGTCAACGATGGCAATTGACGACGCCGGACGTTACTTTGTTCCATTATACGACTATCGCTAACTCCTATTGGAGAAGGGGACGGGGTGTCACTCGTCTCCATTGGAGCTATATCTTCTGTAGCTATATCTTCGATATGCTGTCGACCCTTCGTTTCTTCCACCAAGCCATGATGATCTAAGAAGTCATGTTCGCTTGTTCGATCCAATAGGGAAGAACAACACTCCATTGCCTCCTGTTCATTTATCGTTTCCTTCCAAGCTTCTGTTTGCATGCGTTCCTACACCCTTTCTTCTAAAATATTTAGCAGAATAGCCAACGAAATCAGCGAACGACAAAAAAGCACCCGCAAGTCAGGCATTTGCCTGCTCTTACGGGTGCTTCCCTCATAAGCCGTTCCATATGTGATTCGATTGAACGAGTCGCTCGAACCTTTCCTTTTTCTAATATATTCCATTCGATGAGTCTGGTCAAGTAAATCTGGTCTCACTGGTCTAATAGCAAACCATCGATCAACGGGTGAAACCATCCCTCATATAATTAACATCTTATACAGCTCAGCTTATTGATTGACCAAAATAGCTTTCATTTCCTCGGTCAGATCCTCTTCTTTCAGCATCATGTAGATGTTCTCGCCACGAATTACATTCAACTTGATCTGATAGATGGTATCTCTCTCTGTTAGATAACCAGATCGTTGACGCTTGAGCAGATCGCTAATGATTTCTTTATTTTGGGTTGCGACCTGCTTCTTGATGCTTAGACTTCCATCGATATATTCTGGCTGCGGATTCGCCCACTGAAGCGAACCCGGACTGTTAATCTCCTGTTTCGCAAACTGAGCAGAGACAATCTCATCTGCCTGGACAAGCAACTGGTCGTATAATTTGTTCTCTTTTAGCCAAGCCAACACCCGATCATAGCCAGGTTTGATCTCAAAATTCCACATCTCTTTCGGTTGAAATGGATCTTTCGAAGACGAATCCTGATTCATCTCCGCGTAGGCAAACGACTGCCACGGGGAGCGTTGTTCTTCATAGGTCTGATCCAATATGTCCTGTTTCAAGAGTTCCTTGAACTCACGGACTTGCTCCGGATTGCTAATGTACACCTTCCGGAATGAACTCAAGGCAGAGCGAATGCCAAAACTTAGTGCATCCTCTTCTAGCTTATACGTTTCAAAGGCGACTCTTTTGTAATCTTGGGACTGTTTCAGAGCCATTAATTCCTGATGGAATTCGGCTTCTGGAATATAGTATTTACGTTTCATCACCTTGCCGTTATCCAGCTTGTAGTTAATAAATACATACTCATCATTACGCATTCCTGGATTGATCGGATCATTCAATAAAGGAAGATCGGAATCCACAATTTTTTGATGAAGAGCGATAACTGCCCCCATGTATTCCGGATCATTAGAATAGAGGTGACCGTCCTCCATCTTCTGATTGACACCGTTACTGTAGATGTAACGCTCTCCGCCAAGCTTAATACTTTTAACCTTGTTCAGTTCAGGCACTCGGGCAGCGTATCCATTCCAATCAGCAACAGGTACATACAGTACCATTCCAGCGATGACACCATATAAAACCAGCTTGGGCAGCAGCCTGCTGCTCCAGATCAGCCAAGTTTTGCGAATAATCATCTCGGCAACGATATAACCTACAATTCCACCAAGAACATATCCGAAGATTCCCCATCCGGCTGATCCTCTTGGAGCAATAATCGTGAAGTAAGCTCCGCCAATCAGAACCAACGTAAACATTAAACCAAATCGGAATATAGGTTTCACAAGAGTAAACGTAACTGCTTGCGTAGCAGATTCAACCTGTCTTCTCGCATAGAGCACATAAGTCAGAGGAATAAACAGGATTGCGAATATCGAATAGATTATAAGTTCTCCATTAGTGATAGGAGAATAACTGATTGAAGCCATGCGAAGAACAAGTGACATTTCCGCATTACGTCCCAATTCATCGTACGGATATCCAAGCAAATAATGCTGGAGATGAAGTGACATAATGAACCATACGACAACAGGTAACAAGAGGAGCGCGTATACGGTGAGCCCCTGCAATACAGATTGCCCAATACATATGCCGACCGCTACAGTTAGCATGAACATAAACAGCGAGTAGATACTCATGCTCAAGCCCCACATCCAGATCGTACTGCCATCGAACAGAAAAGCAGGTTGATCCAGTACTGCCCATACCCAGCCGGTAATCGCAGTTGTAATCCAGATCGGAAGCAAAATCATGGCATACCCGGTCAACAGATTAACCGTTAATAGATGTCTACGACGTAACGGCAAACTATGGAATAGATCAGAAGGTGCACCGGACTGAATATACCGAAAAAGAAAGATGCCAGCCGCTACGGGCAATGTAATGGCGAACAGAATCTGCACTTCACCATTGGCTTGAAAAAGACTTGTAATCTGCTGTGGCACGTCCCTGTACTCGGTAGCGATATATAACGGAAGTGAGAACAACAATGTGATTAGATACAGGATGCCTATCCATCCATGCTGTCTGAAATTTTGGATCAGGATGCCCCGGTTACAGAACAATCGGTTGAATATCATACCCTGCGTCCTCCATTTCATAGATAAAGATTTCTTCCAATGTCAGTGGCAGTACATCCAGCAGATACGGATCATGTACACGGAATTGATCAGTTACCTGTTGTCGGTTGCCTTTAACAATATACAGGGATACACTTCCCCGCTTCTCTTCATGTAAAATATCAATCTGCTCGTCCATGGCTTTGGCATGGTCCGGGTGGCGGAAAGCGACCTGGATTTTGTGCGTATCCGCCTTCAGATCATCGAGATCCTTCTCTACAATAATTCGGCCTTTGTGCATAATCGCCACATGGTCACACAGATCTTCGATCTCACGCAAGTTGTGGGACGAGATCACAATGGTTACCTGACGCTCAGCTGCTTCCTGGAACAGCAAGTTTTTGATCTGCTGGCGCATGACCGGGTCGAGGCCGTCAATCGGCTCATCCATCAGCAGCACTTCAGGCATACAGCTAAGTCCCAGCCATACGGCTGCCTGACGGCGCATGCCTTTGGACATACGATGTAGCTTGCGTTTTACATCCAGTTTAAACACGGTCGCCAGTTGCTTGAACCGTTCCTCATTCCAGCGTGGATATACGGAACGATAAAATGCAGCCATCTGAGTTATTGAAGATTGCGGGAAAAAGTAAGGCGCATCGGCCATAAAAATCGTACGGCCTTTGAGATCCATATTTTCATAAATTTCAGTTCCTTCAATACGAACAGTCCCGCTATCCTGACGGTAAATGCCAGCCATCATTTTGAGCAGCGATGTCTTGCCTGCCCCGTTGGAACCAAGTAAACCGTAAATTGATCCCTTATGTATGTGCATGGTTACGCCATCTACTGCCTTCTCCTGTTCAAACGCTTTGACGACTTGATTCAGCTCAATCATGAGGCTCCTCCTTCTCTATACGGGCCATCGCTTCCTCAAACAAAAGCGTCATATCCGCCTTGCTCAAACCGGAATACAAAGCTTCTGCAATCAACTTCACCAGAGACTCTCTGATCTCATCTCTCATGGCTTCATTCGGATGTTCCACAGACGATGATACGAAGCTTCCTTTTCCCTGCAAAGAATAAATGTAACCTTCACGTTCAAGCTCGCGATACGCTTTCTGAATCGTATTCGGATTCACAGTCAGCTGCGTAGATAACGCACGAACGGAAGGAAGCTGCTCGTCGGGCTTTAGAATACCGTATACGATCATTTCTTTGACTTTGTCCACTAGTTGCTCGTAGATCGCCTTACGGCTGCGTACATCTAATTCGAACATCCCGCACCTCCTTTCGAAAAATGTGTTTATTACATATGGGTTGAATAATGACTCTATTTGAGGCGTGTTAACTGTACTACTATTATTAATACAGTTAAACCAGATTGTCAACCGTTGACTTTGACTTCTGGTTTTATTCGGAGTACGTTAAATAGAGACTGACCATATGGTTAATTAGACATATCGAGCTAGTTGGATTAGATTCATTTCGGCTGAGGCCGGGGTATGATCAGGGTGGTATTAACATGAAGTGAGGCAAAACGGGCTAATTGAAACGATGTGAACACTTGAAGTGATACGGCTACCCCAAACCTTTGCTTTACCGCTTTTGACATGATTACATGCAAAAGTTGTTCAGGCCTTTCCCCTTCCGTTATGATGGAGATGAAGGGTTCGACAATCACTGTACCTTGAATTTTTTATGCATATTTACCTTGATCGTTAAGTCTGTATTTCGTTATATATGTTATGTTGCGTTATAGATCTATTATCTTGCACAGCGGTTGGCCTTACAGCAGACAGCTATATTAGAGTTAGCAAGACTGTACATTTGCTTTAAGTTCGGGGGGGCACAAATGAGCTACTATATAGGGATCGGATGTAGACTCGGCCCTTTATTCGTTTGGTTTGTTGGTAAAAATCCGATGGCCGATATATGATTAGCGTTGATTGGAGCGGGGCAGTCTTCAGCCTTTTCAATCGTTAATCTGTTCGTTTGAAGTGCATGCTCTTACTGTCCGCACTGAGCATACATATTGTAGATATGTCTTTCAAAGGGTGGACACGGACATGAAAAAGAACTCCGGAATCGACATTCTACATATAGATCACTTATAACATTTCAACCATAAATTTTCTATATATAGTGTTTCATTCGCTTGGATGGAGATAGTACCTTTTCAGAAAAAGTGTCCACTCTTTGAAAGACAAAATTGAGAAAAAGTCCTTTTCACGAGGACAAGTATTCTCGAATTTAATTTATATAATTCGAGCTATACATTTACACCGAAATATAGAGGTCAGTAATAACCCTAAGAAGTGTAACTAGAAGCTTGCTATAAGAAAGATACTATGGAAGCATATGTTACGCTTCTAATACCTCACAAGGAGAATCCGATATGAATGAACATAGACAAGATGGAAAGCAGAATAGTAAATTGAATGCATCACTTGAAACTAGTGACCAACAAGGAGAATTAAGCAGGGCAACAACGACTTCAGATACAAGTCTGGTCCAAACAAATTCATCACAACGTGTGTTAATTGTAACCGCGGTTGATGCGGAGAAAGATGCGGTCCTCCGCGGTTTGGGAGACACGGCCGCGGAACGATTTGACGTCATCGCTGCGGGCGTTGGCCCAGCCTCGGCCGCAGCGGGAACAGCCGCTACATTGGCATATGCCGTAGCGGCTGCAAGCACGAGTGCGTTGGCGCAGGGTTCCACCCCGCCAAGCAAATCCGATGTGGCACAGACATCTGCCACATCTTCAAGGCCGGGGCCCCTTGCCGGAGCCGGATATTCACCAGCCTACATGCTGGTGATCAGTGCCGGCATCGGCGGCGGGTTCCCCGGCCGGGCAGACGTCGGCTCCCTCGTGGTGGCCGACGCCATGGTTGCCGCCGATCTGGGCTCGCAGACGCCAGACGGCTTCCTTCGTGTGGACGAGCTCGGATTCGGCTCGTCCATTGTGGCGGCGGACGCGGAGCTTGCCGCTCGCCTGCGCCATGAGCTGCAGCGGGCCGGGCTCGCTGTCAGCGGAGGCACTGCGGTCACCGTATCCACGGCGACCGGGACCGCGGAGACGGCTGCGGAGCTATTGCGCCGCGTGCCGGATGCCGCCGCCGAAGGCATGGAGGGCTTCGGCGTGGCAACAGCTGCCCAGCAGTTCGGCGTGCCAGCACTCGAACTGCGGGCCATATCCAACGCGGTCGGTCCACGCGACCGCGACGCTTGGCGCATCAAGGATGCCCTGGGTGCGCTCCAGGCTGCAAGTTCCATTTTACGGGAGGTTATTACATCATGAAAATTGCATTTTCCCCTTGTCCAAATGATACATTTATCTTTCACGCGTGGGTGCACGGGTTGATCCCGGGCGCACCTGAGCTGGATGTCCGTTATGCTGATATTGATATTACCAATGGTCTGGCAGCAAATCCGGATGGCCCCTACACACCTGAAGTGATGAAAATATCTTATGCAGCACTGCCATACGTGTTATCTGACTATGCTCTGCTTCCTGCTGGAGGCGCACTCGGCAGAGGATGCGGACCGCTGGTTCTAACCGCAAATGGCACGACCAATCCCAGCTATCTGTCTGGACGACGGGTGGCTGTGCCAAGTGAACGCTCGACAGCATATCTGTTGTTCCGTCTGTGGGCAGCGCAAAATGTTCCTGGCGGCGTAGGTGAGATTGTTGTCATGCCGTTCGACCAGATCATGCCCGCTGTTCGGGACGGCAAGATTGATGCCGGACTGGTCATCCATGAAGCACGCTTCACGTACCAGAACTATGATCTCAAACTGATGACAGATCTCGGGAACTGGTGGGAAAGCGACACAGGCCTTCCGATTCCGCTTGGAGCAATCATTGCACGTCGTAACATGGATGCTCATGCCCTCGCCGGATGGGCACGTGCCTCCGTTGAATATGCTTGGGCGCACCCGGATGAGTCGAGAGCATACGTGATGGAACATGCCCAAGAAATGGACCCTGACGTAGCTGCACAGCACATCGGCCTGTATGTTAACGAATTCAGCGCCAATCTGGGCGATGATGGTTATGGCGCAATTACCGCACTGCTTGGGCGTGCCATGAAAGAAGGACTTGTTCCCGAATTTGACCTTGATCTGTTGCGAATCTAACATGACTTTAATGTGAGTGATTTCTCTTCGCTCTACATCTAAAGAACACAGCGCATCTTATGTAGCCGAATAACGTGGTATGAGAATTCTAACGAATCTCAGACACCGTATTCGGCTACAAGTCGTTCATATCGTCGACAAACTCGCTTAGTTTCGCACAATAACGATCCTACGATTCGTTAGAAATTGGTATGTGCGTATTTTCGGCGAATAGCGTGTGCTCGATTCGTTAGAGTTCTGCATATGGTGCTTTCGAGTGTACCTAGTTCACAACCCTTCATTCATTCATTCATGGAACTTTCGTCGTCGTAGCTTACCTGCTCACTATATAATCAGACTTTACAGGGTCATCTGGGTCACATGAGCATTTTCTCTTTCTCTTTCTCTTTCTCTTTCTCTCTACTATGCTGAACTCACAGCATTCGCCAAGTAGCGCTTCCACGCGTGAGTGTCTGTCGAACTACTGGTAAACAATAGTTACAGCAACCCAGATTCCAATTAGTTTGCACCATAAAAAGGGCTGTCCCCTACCGTCATATTCTTGACGATGGGACAGCCCTTCATTGAATATTTCAGATTCATATCCATAATTCATATTCATCTGCTGCAACCGCAGCCGAACGATTCCAACCACTACCTACGATTCAGCCACAACCGTGCGAATCATCATCCGCAGCGCATCCAGCATCACGGGAATAGGCAGCGAAGGGATGGAAGGCTGCAATACAGCCATCTCTGTTGAGGCTGGAAAGTGTACAAATCCGGCACGGATCGGAAGCTTCCCTACACGAATATGATCCAGCACCCGGTACATCGTGTTGTTGCATATATACGTGCCTGCTGTATTGGACACAGCAGCCGGAATACCTGCTGCGGACATGTCATTCACCATGGCACGTATGGGCAAGGTGGAGAACAAACCGTCCGGGCTGCCATCTACAATCGGCTCGTCCACAGGACGCTGCCCCTGGTTATCCGCGTAGGAGCCAGGCGGAATGTCTTTGACATTAACGGCAATCCGCTCCGGTGTGATGGACGTTCTGCCCTTGGCCAGCCCACAGGCGATGACAACATCTGGCCGATAGGCTTCCATCTCTGCGATCAGCAGATCTGCACATTCATTGAAGTGCACGGGCAACAGTACTGTTTTTAGCTCAGCACCCTCCACCACTTCGTTTGCAAGAGCTTCCATTAACGCCCCCGTCGGATTCACCGCATCCCCGCCAAACGGTTCAAACCCGGATATCAGAATCTTCACCATCACACGTCAGCTCCTGTCTGTTTACTCCGATTTGTAACGCAATCCCCACTGGCCCCGAATCGTGTCCATCAGCTTCATGATTTCCAGAGATTCGTCCAGTTTAATGGTATGGCTCTCCGTCCGGCCTTCGAGGATACAGCGTCCTGCTTCTTCTGCCTCAAAAGCATAACCAATACATGTTCGATCATCCGTGAATTTCTCGGGCTCGTCCTGACCATTCACATGCAGATAGGCTTCTTTACCTGCCAGGAATAAAGGTAAACGAATCTTGCCTTCCGTACCGTATATAACCGCTTCATTGCTGAGGTTCAGACGAATAGCAGCACTTAGTGATGCAGAACGCCCCTCGGAATAGGACAACAACACAGAAAACTGCTCGTCCACACCCGTCTCACCGATATTTGCCGTACTCCAGACATGCTGGGGCTGTTCGCCAAAGATCATCGAAGCAAAAGAGATCGGGTACACCCCTGCGTCCAGCAATGCGCCCCCACCCAGATCCGGGTTAAGTAAACGCCCTTCCGGCTCCCAGCCGATACGGAATCCAAAGTCCGCTTGAACCAAACGAACTTCACCGATCCGTCCTTCTGCAATCCATGCTCTGGCTTGAGCGATCGGCGGCAAAAAGCGTGTCCACATCCCTTCCATCAGGAAAAGGTTGCGCTCCCGTGCCGTATCCACCAGTTGCTCCAACTGACGCGCATTCATCGTAAACGGCTTTTCACAGAGCACCGCCTTGCCTGCCTCCAGACAAGCCATTACATTCTCCTTATGTACAGGATGAGGTGTTGCCACATAGATAATATCCACATCAGGATCTTGCAGCATTTCATCATACGAGCCGTAAGCGCGTGCAAAACCATATTCAGCTGCAAATTTCTCCGCACTTCTCGCTGTCCGTGAACCTACCGCTGCTTTCACTGCGTTCCCGGCATGTTCCAAATCCTTTGCAAACTGAGATGCAATCCATCCCGTGCCCATAATGCCCCAGCGTACTTTGTCCCGTCCCACTACTTCTGTCATATTAAAGCCTCCCTACTGCAAATGGTGTTGAAAAGGTTCATGATTCAGATCAGGCCAACATGTTATCCCCTTAATTTTACCAAAAAGAAACGCTTACGTCAGAAAACGATTTCGATTATGGCCAACCCAGGCTTCATCCAGCTCATCAGTGCCTCGAATGTATCTGTGCACATTTCAATTCTTCAGCAGATTTGCTAAGATTATCAGCAGACTAGGCCCAAGAGGTCTTGCTCCTTAGCATACTTGTAACCAGCGACAATCTGGTTAAATTATCGATTACACCTGATAAAGGGATCTTATACCCCTGTTCTATTGATAACACATCTGACCGTTTGATCCGCTCCAGATTCAATCATTACCTAACTGTTCCAAAGAGAGGAGGTTGCACAGCACCATGACTACCATTCCCGGCACCGACCACAACAGCATGGCTCCACAAACATTACATGAGCAGGCTAACTCCAGCCAGGGAAAGGAATCTCCAACCCAAGCCGAACTGGATGCATTCCTGAAAGATATCCTAATCGAACTTCGTAAGGCGGAGCATGTTACCGTCAATGGGAAATGGCGCTGGCAGGCAACCGAACTTGCCCATCATACCTTCATATATATGCACAAATTCACAGGCAAACTGATCATGAATGGGACCAAATCCCACGTCGTTCGCAAAACAGCATATCTGTGCGCACCAGGAACTTCGATCGAACTGATCGCTGATAAAGACCATGATATGGAACTATATATCATTCACTTCGATCTGTATCGAGCTACGGAGAAAACGGAAGCCAGACGAATCTATGAACGAGAGCTCAGTTCACCTGTTACAGGCTGGATTCAGGGTCCATTTTACGGTATACAACGGATTGCTGCACAGCTTACTCAACTGACCAGGGAAGATTCGCACACCAGTTTGAAAGCCCAACTCCTCCTGACGGATCTGTTACACATGCTCTGGCCTCTGGAAGACCAATCGGACGTAGTAACAGGACAGGATGAACCCGAGCAGTGGCTCAGGTCAACCCTTCAATATATGAGGGAAAACTATATGCACGAGATCAAGTTGGTGAGGCTGGCAGAACTGGCAGACATGCACCCGTCCTATTACTCCCAGCTGTTCAAGAGTCGCATGCAGAAGAATCCGATTGAATACATCACCCATCTGCGCATGAATCGGGCCAAAGAATTGCTGCTCACTTCCGATCTGCGTATCCGTGATGTGGCCCGCGAAGTGGGTTACCGTGATGAATTCTATTTCAGCCGCCGCTTCCGGAATCATGCAGGTTATGCGCCCACTTCCTATGCGAAGCAGGTCCATCGGAATATCGTGTCGCTCTCCTATCCATACACGGATCATCTGATGACACTTGGCATCACGCCATGTGCAGCTCAGATTCAGGGCCACCTGCCTCATATGCCCAAATCGCTAACGCTGCCCTTCCACGCCTATGAGCCATGGGAACAGGGACGCCAAGCTTTCCTGGATGTGAATCCCGAGTTAATTCTGACCAAGGATAACGCAGCAGCCAAAGCCATGGAGCATATTGGCGATGTCGCCCCAATTATCACCATTCCCTGGAATCAGACAGACGTCTTCGGTCATTTGCAGAAGATTGCATCCATCGTGGATCGCACCCAGGCAGCGACAGATTGGCTGGATCGACATGAGCGCAAGACGGAGCGTGCACGCAAAAAAATCAAGGAACGGGTAGGGCACATTACTGTTGCCGTTGGCACGTTAACACCAAAAGGTCCACGGATGTACAGCCACCGCAATTTCGGCCATGTATTTTACCGCAGCCTGCAACTGGCCGCGCCTCAGCGGATTCAGTCTGAGCTGGCTGGCAAATCACCCGGCGTTGGATTCAACTGGCTGCCCTTCACACCAGGAGAATGGGACGGACTGGAGGCAGATGTGCTAGTACTGGCGATTAATTCTATGCATGAAAAGGCAACACTGTTGAAAGAGATGGCTTCGAATCCGCTGTGGAACAGCCATCCTGCGGTAAAAAACGGACGTGTACATCTCATCGACTGGAACTCATGGGTGGTATATGCTCCATATTCCATCAACATCCAGCTGGATGAAGCGCTCTCGATGTTGACGAACAAACCTTCACTTATGTAATCTAAAAAATGTCCATTCCCAAAATCTTAATTTATGCCATGTACGGGCCTGAATTAAGATTTTATAATGATCACTAATTGATAATGATAATCAATAACAATGAAATGCGTTGTTGGTACCAAAGGAGTGACCCGTATTCAACATCCGGGACTGCCACATCGTCCATCCAATTCACGAAAATCTGCAGGGACGGTTGGCCTTATGTTTTTGTCTGCCATAGTCGTACTGCTGCTAAGTATGTTTGTCGCAATCTCGTTAGGTGCCAAAGGACTCACGCTGGAAACGGTATGGACTGCCATATTTCAGTACAACCCAGCTTTGACACCGCATCAGATTATTCATGAACTTCGGCTGCCTCGTGTCCTTGCTGCGGTGATCATCGGTGCTGCTTTTGCTGTTGCAGGGGCTTTAATGCAGGGCATTACGCGTAATCCGTTGGCAGACACCGGCATCCTCGGCATCAATGCAGGTGCTACGTTTGTTGTGGCCCTGAGCTTTGCCTTTTGGCCTGGACTGCCATACGGCTGGATCATGGTTTTATCATTCGTGGGGGCTGTTCTGGCCACATTGCTTATCTTCCTGCTTGGAATGGCAGCACCTGGTGGTCTGAATTCCATCAGACTTACCGTTGCCGGAGCCGTTATTGCAGCCATGTTAACCTCGCTCAGCACAGGCGTTGCCATTTATTTTGACCTGAGTCAGGATCTGGCCTTCTGGTATGCGGGAGGTTTTGGCGGAATAGAATGGCGGCATCTCAAGCTGATTCTTCCCCTGCTGCTCGCCACACTAGTACTGATTATGCCTCTCGCCCGGCGTGTATCGCTTATGTCACTCGGTGAAGAAGTAGCGATTAATCTCGGGATCAACCTGCGCTGGACGAGGTTTCTCGCCCTCGCAGCGGTTGTTGTGCTGGCTGGTGTGTCCGTGTCGGCAGTAGGCTCGATTGGATTTGTCGGACTCGTCATCCCCCATATCTCCCGCAAACTGGTGGGTGTGGATTATCGACTCATCATTCCGATGTCTTCTCTGCTTGGAGCGATATTGCTGGTGCTCGCCGATCTGGGCTCACGCATCGTGAACCCGCCCGAGGAGCTCGCGGTAGGCATTATGGTCGCTTTTGTTGGTGTACCGTTCTTCCTCTATCTGGCCCGTAAAGAAAGGAGGGCCTTGTAGTGATGAATTTCAATTCACCTTCCCGAGGTACACGTTCGATAGTTGTCAGTATCACGCTGCTCTGCATCGCCATTGCCGTTATTGTGATCAGCCTGAACACGGGAACCATTCGTCTCTCCCCAATGGCTGTGTTACAGACTTTGCTTGGTAATGGCAGTTCGGATGATCAGATTGTACTGTTTGATTACCGACTTCCTCGCATCCTTGTAACTGTACTGGCTGGAGCAGGACTTGGTATTGCCGGAGCAGCCTTGCAAGGGATCACCCGCAATCCACTGGCGGACCCGGGTATTTTGGGATTACATGCGGGGGCAGCGTTCGGACTAATGGTGTTTGTTAGTCTCTCCTTTACGATGGATGGCTCTGTAGCCTTGCTGATTCCGTTGTTTGCTTTTGCAGGCAGTGTTGCCGCCGCCCTAATCATCATGCTGCTCTCTTATGATCGTCACAACGGCTTATCGCCCATTAAGCTGATCCTGGTCGGAATCGCGGTAGCGGCAGGATTCCATGCCTTGACACTCTATCTCTCCTTGCGACTGGATGAAGATACCTATTCCTTTGCCGCTCGCTGGCTGGCAGGTAGCGTCTGGGGCCGGGACTGGATTCATGTACAAGCACTGCTTCCATGGATTGTTCTCTGTATCTCGTATATCTGGAATCGATCCAAAACGCTCGATGCCTTCAATCTTGGAGATGCTGCCGCAACCAGTATCGGGACGCCGGTTCGATCCCAGCGTATTATTTTGCTGCTCTGTGCCGTGGCTTTGTCTGCCGTCAGTGTATCGATGGCTGGTGGGATCGGCTTTATCGGTCTGGCGGCACCACATCTGGCACGTAGACTTGTCGGTCCGATGCATCGGCATCTGATTCCTGCTGCCGGGCTCATCGGTATGGTTATTCTGGTGACCGCTGATACGATCGGGCGAACGATCTTTCAGCCTAACGCCATTCCGGCAGGCGTGGTGGTTGCTGCGATTGGTGCACCTTACTTTTTGTACCTTTTAGTACGAAGCAAGTAATCTTTTTTTTCAAAAAACAATAAAGACATCCAAGAGATGTTCAAGGAGAATGTGACTACCCATGTTAAAGAAAAATCTTATGTTTGTCATGAGTATCTGTCTGGTGCTTGTGCTCGCAGCTTGTGGAACGGCCAACAATTCATCATCTGCTTCTGACAGCTCGTCCACGGATACTTCAACCAAAAATCAGGACAGCAGCGCTAGTTCAGGAGAGCAACGTATTGCCTCCATGTCGATCCATCTGACCAATGATCTGCTGTCTCTCGGCATTACTCCGGTTGGTTCCGTTATTGGCGGCGAAGCTAAGGCTTTCCTGTCCCATGTTGCTGATCGTCTTCAAAATACAACGCCGCTTGGTCCCGTGAAAGACCCGGATATGGAAGCTTTGCTTGCCCTGAAACCCGATGTGATCTATCTGGATGAAGAATTCTCCGGTGATGACATTGCCAAATTCGAAAAAATTGCTCCGGTGCATGTCTTCAATCTGGATGACGGTACATGGCGTGACCATCTGAAAGATATTGGCAAACTCGTGAATCGCGAGAAGGAAGCCGAGCAATACATTCAGGACTACGCGACCGAAACGGAAGAAGTGAAATCTCTGATTCATGACACGATTGGTGATGGTACTGTGATGGCGATCCGTGTTACTGCCAAAGAATTGCGTGTATTCAGTACACGCCGTCCCATGGGTCCCATTTTGTATGAGGATCTCGGTCTGACTCCTGCCAAAGGGATTACAGATATCGATTCGACTAAACCGTATCAAGTGGTCTCCCGTGAAATCTTGCCGGACTATGATGCAGATGCGATCTTTGTGGTTGTGAATTCGGATGATGAAGCCCAAACCATGTTCAAGGAACTGCAAAACAACCCGATCTGGCAAGGTCTGAAAGCAGTCAAAGCCGGTCATGTATACCCGATTGGGGCACAACCTTGGCTCGATTACTCATCGATCGGTAATAAAATGGCCATGGATGAAGCCAAAGAAATGTTCGCCAAGAAGTAGAGCGTCCGGTACATCCGGTACAAATCATCTATAAAAATAACAAAAAAACCTCACTTTGAGATCGGAACAGCGTTCGTATGAAGCAACTTACGCTCTATTCCACTCAAAACTGAGGTTTTTTTCTTTTGTTGGTTGTTGCTGTTTCTGGGTCTGTTATACGAGTTACGCCTCCATTGGCAGATGAAGTGTGAAAGTAGAACCAACCCCCAGTTCACTATGGACCGTAATTTTACCGTTGTGATCTTGGGCGATCTTCTGGCAGAGAGCCAGTCCCAGTCCCGTACCTTCTTCTTTGGTCGTATAAAATGGATTAAAGATCGTGGAAAATGAATTTTCCGGAATGCCACTTCCCGTGTCTGTAATCGAGATGAGTACTGCGTCCCCATCTTGCAACAGATCCATATGAACCTCACCAGGGTCCGTCATCGCTTCAAAAGCGTTACGAATCAGATTGATCAATACCTGCACGATCTTATCCCGATCCATGTTGACCACGACTGGCTCACTAGTCATTTCAAGCGTAATTCGATGCCCTCGGGATGCCGCATCTGACTCGGTCAAAGACATGACCCGCTCAAGGCAGTGTCCAAGCTTTTCGGGCTTCATGTGATTGGCATGTGGTTTGGAAAACTGCAAAAATTCAGCCGTCAGATCGGTCACTCTCGTCACCTCACCCATAATCACTTCATACCATGGAGCGATATTGAACGCTTGTCCACGTGACAGCTGCAGGAATCCCCGAATGGCGGTAAGCGGGTTCCGAATTTCGTGAGCCATACCTGCGGCCAGTTCACCCACGGCCCTTAGTCTTTCGGAACGAAATACTTCTTCTTCATTTTTCAGCCATTTGCTGCGCTGTTGTTGAAGCAGCCTATCCTCGGCAACCGTCATAAAGTGCTGCAACGAATCCGACATTTCCGGGTACAGAGAGATGCTGTAGCTTACCTGGAGTCCTTGAAGCTGAACGGATAGCAGTGACGACATTCGTTCTTCCACATCCTGTATCTCCGGCAAAACGACCGCAAATCGGTCTCCTGCATACCGGGATATGCCATAGGCCTCAGTGAAATGATTGCTGATCATCTGACCTGTACCTGTAATTACGGTACACCAAGGATCTTCTGAATCTTTTTTAAAGCCGCTAAAGTTATTGACGTTCAAAAGGACAAGCAAAAAAGACCGTTGCTCTTCTACTGTCTTATGTAACACCTCCATGTAACCTTCGTAATTCAACAGTCCGGTAAGCGGATCATGCAGGGTCAGGAACCGATTTTTTTCCCGAAGCCTGCGCTTCTCGACCTCACTGTTGATTAAGGTATGATACAAAAAAATGATAACAACCGAGGTTAACAGGTCAAATAACGAAACCAGCAAAGCATATGTATCTACAGGCACATACGAAAGCCGAATCACCGTATATTGCAGCATAAGCAGCAACGAAATCGGCAAGGTCTGCGCCAACCGTTGTTTGTCCTGGATCATTGAAATAATGAGCAGATAATACAGCATGTTGCACCAGTTCAGTTCACTGAAATAATGGAATATCCCGAGAAAAATCCACTGAAACTTCCGCAGCACAGGATATCTTTTCTCCCCATAGATACTTGCAACCAACAGGGCACCCGAAATCAACAATAATGCCAGATTAGGGGTAAGCCTTAGAACATAAGAGGACAGAATGACAAGCAGACAACCCAGCGGGAATATCACCATTTTCATCGTGTAACTTAGCAAATAGCCTCGCCCCCTTTGACATAAAACTCACATCTAACAACTTATGTACATGTATTATATCGATTATGATTAGCTGATGTTGTCGATTAGTGGAGGCTCGTCAAATTCGCACGAATGTATAAATTATGAAGGCAATAGGACATATGATGTAATTGTAATCGACAAAAGTGAAACAATTCCTCTACGCATGGATCATTATTGTGGTAGAATACATTAATGGATTAATTTAGGATACATTCTTGGTTAGGGAGGATGTCACATGACAACACAACGAAAACCGCTGGGCTTCGGAACGCTCTCTCTGCTCGTACTGACGATGGGCCTTGCCTTTAACTTCCCATGGGGCAAAGCAAATTTTATGATCAGTCATTACCTTTTTAACTTAATAAACATGCCTATTTATAGCAACGGAACTCAAGGACTTCACATTCCTTTTGTAGTAGCAGCCATCTTCTGGATTCCAACCTTCTTGATTGCCAAAAAATATCGTGCGCATTTTGGCACAGGTGTTGCCCGTAATGTGGCCGCATTTATGCTGGTATTTTGTATTATTGGCCCTATAATTACTGTTGTAGATTGGTTTGTAAATGCATAACGCTTAAAGCCAGCTCTCTATATCCCGAGGGCTGGCTTCTTTGCTACTCTTCCATATAAGATGAATGGATTTTTTACACCATAACGTAGAGTGCAGAACCAATCTGAAGAAGCGATAGCGTTCGCATTTATCACCGGATTTTCCCCTATAATATAGGGAATCAAGAAAATCAGGGGATAAGGGCGATCGGAAGATGGTACTGCACTCGGAGTACAACGGTGTAACCTTTCAAGTTGATCTTATTTCTTCGCCATATACTTACGGATGTCAAAAGCCACAGCAGCAACAATGATCAATCCTTTGATAATCAACTGCCAGTATGGACTCACACCGATAAACGTTAGACCATAGTTAATGACCCCGAAGATCAATACCCCTGCCATAACACCAGGCACCGTTCCAATACCACCAGCCGTTGAGACACCTCCTACCACACATGCGGCTATGGCATCCAACTCATACATGTTACCGTAATTGTTCGTAGCTCCACCTGTCCGAGCTGCTTCAAGCACACCGCCCAGACCATACAAAGCACCCGCAATGGCATACAGGGCAACCAGATTACGTGCTACATGAATTCCGGATACATGCGCTGCCTGAATGTTGCCACCAATCGCGTACATGTTTTTGCCGAGACGAGTTTTATTAAAGATCACCCAGCAGATTAACGCCACCGCAATAGCAATCAGGACGATATACGGAATGGAATATCCACCGCCCAGATCAATGTATCCAGAACCAATGACGGTGAAGTCGGGTCTCAATCCTCCAATGGGCTGCGACTGATTGGGTTCCGTATCAAAATAAATGGAGTTTAGACCATACACGGCAACCATCGTACCCAGCGTTGCGATAAAAGGAGGCACATGTAATTTGGCGACAATGAGTCCATTCACCAGTCCCACGAACAGGCCAACTGTGATTCCAACCAGAATCGGTAATAACACTGGCATATGTGGCAGATCGGGGAAGAAGCGGTTCGCATACTCGTCAATCTGCAGCATGGATGCCGATACAACAGCCGTCAGCCCGACAACCCGACCAGCGGAGAGATCGACCCCTCCTGTTACCAGGATAAAGGCTGCACCCAGTGCAATAATGGCTCTTGTGGAGGACTGCTGTAAGATATCCCGTAGTGTGGAAAAAGCAAGAAAGTTCGGATCAGCAATGGCAATGCCAATGATGAGCAGAATCAGTACGATAAAGATGGCGCGCTGTGTTACATATTGTTTCACTTGATTGATCATCTGTGTGTTCATCTGTTTCCCTCCTGACTAAGCCATCCGCTGCTGCGCGGCCAGCCTCATAATATCCTGCTCGGTTGCCTCGGCTCCGTCCACGATTCCGGTGAGACGCCCTTCGCTCATCACCATGATGCGATCCGACATGCCCAGAAGTTCAGGCATCTCTGAGCTAATCATGATAATGCTTTTGCCCTGACGAGCCAGTTCCGTAATAATGGTGTAAATCTCGAACTTGGCCCCTACATCGATTCCACGCGTCGGTTCATCCAGCAGCAGAATCTCCGGGTCGGTCAGCAACCAGCGGGCCAGTAGAACTTTCTGTTGATTACCACCAGACAGGTTTCGAATTAGCGTGTTAACCGAAGGCGTTTTGGTTCTAAACTTCTGTGTCTGCTCCCTTGCTTCCTCGCGGCCCTTTTTCTCATTCAACAAACCTATGCGATTTTTGTAACGGCCAAGACTTGCGATAATGGTATTCTCATACACTGACAACACAGGGAATATCCCTGTCACCCTTCGTTCTTCCGTGAGCAACGCAATGTTGTAACGCTTTGCGGCAGCGGGAGAATTAATCTTTACTTTGCGTCCATGGATCGAAATCTGACCTGAAGCGAGACCGCGCAGTCCGAACAAAGACTCCATCAATTCTGTCCGCTGTGCTCCAACCAGGCCGCCAATGCCGAGCACTTCACCTTTTCGCAGCTCAAAGGATACATCCCGAAACGATTTCGACTGATTCGATGTCAGACCCTCCGCCTTCAGTATGACTTCACCGGGTACGTTCGTCCGTTCCGGGAATCGTTCGTCCATGTCACGACCCACCATGCGAGTGATGATCAGATCTGTTGTTAAATCCGCGGCGTCCCATGTACCAACAACGAAGCCATCACGCATGATCGTGACTTCATCCGAGATCGTCAGGATCTCCTCCATCTTGTGGGAAATGTAGATAATGGACACGCCGCGACTGCGTAGTTCATTAATAATGGCGAAGAGCTGGTCTACTTCCTTGCCTGTCAGGGAAGAAGTTGGCTCATCCATGACGATGACTTTGGATTGAAAAGAGACCGCCTTGGCGATTTCCATCGATTGAATCTTGGATACAGACAATGTTCCAGCTTGAGCCTTTGGATCAATATCCAGGTTCAAGTCCTTGAACAGGGCCAGTGTATCGGTATACATCCGTTTCTCGTCCACCAGTAATCCCCTCATCGGAAAACGACCCAGCCAGATATTCTCCATCACCGGACGATGCGGGACCGGATTCAGCTCCTGATGAATCATGGATATCCCTTGTTGAAGTGCCGCTTTGGAATTCGGAATATCCACATCCTTTCCTTCGATGCGTATCGTTCCTTCATCCGGGCGATACATGCCGAACAGACATTTCATAAGTGTAGATTTCCCGGCTCCATTCTCTCCCATCAAGGCGTGAACCGTTCCCCGCTTCACCTTCAAGGTCACTTGACTTAGTGCCTGCACACCCGGAAATGCTTTGGAAACTCCATTCATCTCCAGCAGGTAAGGTGATTCCATCTTGTATCCTCCCCTTCCATATGACCGGCAAAAAAGGGACGCTACCCGAATGACGGACGTCCCTGTCTCGTGCTGTTATTGGGCGTCGGCGATGTTGTCTTTTGTAATTTTTTTGTATGCAATCCAGACGTATTTCCCATCTGTAATGTCGTATTTGGTATTTTCCTTCGTTGGGGTCTCGCCCTTAGCAAGTACGGACGCCAGTGCCACCGTGGCTGCCCCCTGATTCTTGGCATCATTGAGTACCGTGCCCAGCATCGTACCATCCTGTAGAGCCTGAATGGCAGGAGCTGTTGCATCTACACCTACCACCGGCATGGATTTTCCATCCTTGAAGTATCCGGCTGCTTTCAATGCCTCAATGGCTCCAAGCGCCATGTCATCATTGTTCGCGAGAACGGCTTCGATCTTGTCGCCATGGGAAGCCAGGAACGCCTGCATTTTCTCCTGACCTTTCACGCGGTCCCACATCGCCGTGTCTTCCGCCAGTGCTTCCACTTCGATACCGGCATCCTGGATCGCCTGAACCGAATATTTGGTTCGAAGCTCTGCATCCTGGTGGCCCGGTTCCCCTTTCAGCATGACGTATTGCAGTTTGCCATCCCCGTTTTTGTCTGCTTCCGGATGTGCTTTCCAGTAATCCACAATCAGCTGTCCGGAGATCGTACCAGACTCTTCCGCTTTCGCTCCTACATAGTACACTTTATCCCACTTGTTCATGTCTTCCGCTACCGGCTCACGGTTGAGAAACACGACTGGAATGTTCGCTGCCTTGGCCTTGTCAATGATGACGCCTGCCGCGGTGCGGTCTACCGGATTCACAGCCATTGCATTATATTTCTTGGATACAAACAGATCGACTTTCTCATTCTGGGTCGGCTGCGCATTCTGACTATCCACGATATCCAGGGTCGCAATACCTTCCGCTGCTGCGTTCATCGCATTACGTACACCCGTCATGAACGTATCATCGAATTTGTAGATAGCGACACCAATCTTCGGTGTTTCCGTCCCGGCTGCTGTCTGACCTCCTGGATCTGTTCCCGTACTTCCACCTGCACTGTCTCCGCCGCTGCTACAACCCGCCGCCACAACCATACATGCCGTAATCAACAGTGTCATCCACGTTTTCTTCATATCCTAATGACCTCCCCCAAGTTCATTCGGCTTCACCGATGTCTTTATTATGAAAGGGTTTACATTAAATTCGAATACAATATCTTCACCTGTTCTATCGAAATCTTCCTCAAGTTAAGAAATGGCTTCATTTCATCATTCAGCATTCGATCATTGTACAAAAGGAAACAACAGCTTCTGGTTATCCATCCAGAACATATTGTCTGTACTAACCAGCTTCGTCTCAAGTAGCACTCTCGCCTGCACCTGTTCATTGTTCAGCCGCGCAACGGCTTGATTCAATCCCAGATAACCTGCACTGTATCCATTCTGGACGATGAGATGCTCAAAGACCCCTTCCTGCAGCTGCTCCAATTGCTGTTGTTCACTGCCGAATCCAACAATCTTTACCTTATCCCCAGACTTGCGTCGATTCAGTTCATCGGCTGCTCCCAGAGAAGCCGGTTCTTGAAGGGCAATGAAGCCATCTACCTGCTGTTGGTCCAGCAGCTGCTTCGCCGCCTGCCAACACCCGTCCCGGGTATTGCATACCGATTTGGGTTCCACTTGGATGTCAGGATACCGTTCCAGGATTTCCATAACGCCCTGCTCTCTGTGAATCAGACCGGAATTAAGAGGATCTGGACCCAATAAAGCCACATGCCCTCGTCCTTCCAACAGCTCCGCCATGGCCTGCCCTGCTTGACGTCCAGCCTCCACATTATCCATGGAGATGACGCTGGTGATGCCTTTCACGGGAAATTCATCGTTAAGCACAATGACGGGAACGATGGCTCCATCGGAATTCGTTGCCTGCGCCTCCTGAATAATGTCGCTAAGCGCCTTCTCGCTCAGGGGATCGACTAATAGAGCTGATGCTCCCTGCTTGAGAGCCAAGGCAGCGGCTTCCACCTGAGCCTGCTCCCGCGCAATGCGAGACAACGTTCGGCGGTCTGCATTAGCCTGTTTAAGCTGTATCTGACTGCCAACGGAGTCCGAAATGGAGGGCGTGTACGCATTACCGTCAGAAGGATATGCTTCCACGGTCATCAATTCTGCCCCGCTCTCTTTGGCAGCAGCTTCAGCACCAAGCCGGATGGCTTCCGCAAGTTCCCCTGTACCAGCTGGCGTAATTAGCGCGATACGTGGCGGTAATGTACGGGCATCGGGACTCGATAGGCCGCAGGCCGTGCATAGTAGCAGACAGCAGCTTGCGGCTGTCAGGGTTAAAAATCGACGTTTCTGAATTCCAGAGAAGCTCGCACCAAACTTTTTCAAAAACGCATGGATGTTCAACCCTTCAACGCTATCGGCATCGTTCCTATTCACTTGGTTGCCCGTCATCAGGCTCGCCCTCCTTCTGCTGCAATTGAATGGGAATCCGCATCCAGACCGTGGTGCCTTCTTCCAGCTCACTTGCAAACTCAAGACCGTATGCCTCCCCGTAATAGAGCCGAATTCGATCATGTACGTTGCGCACAGCTACACCTGATCCTGCACCGCTTTTGACAACCGGACTGCCACTCAATAATCCCGACATCTGCTCTTCCGTCATGCCAACACCATTATCTGTAATGCGAAACACCAACTTGTTTTCCTCCCGATATACATCGACCTCGATACATCCCTCGTCCATGTGGTACTCGATGCCGTGAACAATGGCGTTCTCAATCAGGGGTTGAAGCACCAGCTTCAATGTCAGGCAATCCAGAAGCGTATCATCGGCCTTAATCGTAAAGTTGAATTTGCGCTTGAACCTCATCTGCTGAATCGTCAAATAATGCTGCGCATGCTCCAGCTCTTCCCTGATCGTTATGATTGTTTTGCCTTGACTCAGACTGATGCGGAACAGGCGCGAGAGTGACGTGATCATCGTAATCACTTCTTCATTGCGGCTCATGCCCACCATGCGCACCACAGAATTCAGAGTGTTGTATAGGAAATGTGGATTAATCTGAGCCTGTAAAGCCTCCAGCTCCAGACGTCGCTTCTGCTCCTGTTCATGGATGATCTCATCCATCAGGGTTCGGATTTTATTGACCATCAGATTAAAGCGACGGGATAGACGTTCCACCTCCAGCGGCCCTTCAATAGGCAACTCCACGTTGAAATCCCCACGCTCCACGGCCTTCATCTTGCGTTCCATTCGCCGGATTGGGCGAGTCAAACTGGAGGATAGGAACAGGGACACGAGAATAACCAACACGAGTACAACGACCAGTACACGAATGAGATATCCGTTCACTTCCTGACGGGTGGTCATAATCTCATCCAGATAGGCGACACCAACGATTTTCCACCCGATATTGGCAACGGACTTCACGGTATTCAGCCTTTTCTGCCCATCTGCCTCATCTTCATAACTGCCGGTAGCCACCAAAGCCTGTTCGATATTCTCACTTTTGAGCCCCATATACATCAATTGTTGCTGCGGATGGTACACAATATTGCCTGCGCTCTCATCGATGATATAGACATATCCCCGTTGTCCCAGACTGACCCGGCGGCTCAGTTCATCCATCTGTTTGAAATTGATATCGACCAGCAGGATGACCTGTCGGTCCTGACCATTTTGCCGTATGGTTATGCCTTTGCTCATGGAAACGACCCATTTGTATGGGCCTGTGTACATGTTCTGAATATGAGGTAGCGAGAAACTAAGATGATCTGGCACGCGGAGCGCAGACTGAAACCACCCTTGCTGTGTCACATGAGCACTGGTTTTTAATTCAGCTGTAGGTCTGTTCTTCAGCAACTGCCCCTTGGAATCAAGCAGCGTTATGGAGATGATATCCTCACGACTGCTGAGCAGTGTGTCGAGCTGTTTATCTACCTGTTCCCCTTCCCATGTCCCGTCACGAAGCATGTGTTCCTCAATGGCACGGTACAGATGCGACATACTGCGGACGTAATCCTCCAGGTTATAGCTAACCTGATCCACAATCTGTCTCGTCGTCAGTTCCGCACTTCGCTCGGCAGCCTGCGTGAACTTGTCATGCAGAAGCATCGCCATGATGGTCAGCACCAGAACGATGAAGACGGAGAAGGACCACGTGATAATAAACCGGATACTGCTGACTCTGGATGAACGCAGACGAGAGTGTAATTGAAATCCCATGGACTTCACCCATCTGACAAATGATCTCATCGGATCGAACCTTCACTTGCTGCCAGAGAAGCCTGTTTACGATATTCTTTCGGCGAGACACCAATATGTTTTTTGAAACAAAAACTGAAGTAATTCGGTTCGGCGAAGCCAACCTGCTCCGCAATCTGAAACGACTTCAGCTCTGTCGAGCGAAGCAGTTCACGCGCTGCCTCCATTCGGATCTGCATCAGGTACTGCAGGAAGGTAAGCTGTACTTCTTTTTTGAAAATGCCACAAAAATATCCAGAGCTGATGTGCAGATGTCCGCACACTTTCTGAATGGACAGGTCCGGGTCAGCATAATGCTCTTTCGTGAAGACTAACGCCTGCTCGACAATATCCTTATATACATGCTGGCGTCCGCTCGCAATGCGGTGTTGTACAAGCAGACAGACCTCCCGCACCTTCTTCTGTGCCTCAGTAAGTCCCGGCAGTCGGAACAGATCCGCATATAACTGGAACCCTGCACCGAAGATGTCTTCCATCTCTTCTCCTGATGCCTGCGCTGCCTTCCATACCGTGGTTAACACTTCAATCAGATACAGTTGAATATCACTACGACTATGTTCAACCGTAATTTCCCGGAAAATGATCTCTAACCCTTCCTCCAGCTCCGCCTGCGTACCCGCTTTCAGACAACGTGTCAGCGTCTGCTGCTTCAACTCGTCAAACCGCAGCTTGCCAGCCGTCTGACGCTCCACATCCGCAATATATATAATTGAATCCGTTCCGGGCACAAGACGGTAATCCAGTGCCAGCATGGCATCTTCATAGGCATGATTCACATCCGCAAGTGTATTCACGATCTGCCCAGATCCCACCGTCGCCGGGATGCGCAAATAGTGGTTGATGCTTCGCATGACATTTTCCAATGCCTTCTGTTGTCGCTTAGCTCCATCTGTACCGCCCCACCGATCCACATAGAGCAGGACGATCGTCTCCTGATGCATAAATGCATGACCAGCCCCGTGTTCCGCCCAGACTTCTGCCGCAATGTTAAGTGCAGCAAACCGTTTCAGTTCAGCATCTTCGTCCATGTGCAGTGTCAATACAGATACGCCATAACGTTCTCCTGTCAGATCCAATCCGCATTGTTTGGCTTTACTATGAATATATGTCGAGGATTTTTGTCGATGGAGCAAGGTCGCCATCAGATCTGCCTGTAATAAAGGTAAACTGGTATGGTAGTGCTCTCGCAGTTGCTGTACATCTTCACGCTCGGCTACTTCAGCTGCCATCTGGGCGCGCAGTCTTGTCAGCAATTCAGTGAGATGTCCTGCCGAGAACGGCTTCAGCAGATATTCATCCACACTTAGCGAAATGGCCTGCCTCGCATAATCAAATTCATCATATCCGGTCAAAATGACCACCTTCACGAGCGGGTTTCGCTTCCGCAATCTTTGTGCGAGTTCCAGACCATTCATGAACGGCATGCTGATATCGGTCACCACAATGTCCGGCTCTACCCGCTCCGCCATCTCCAATGCTTCCCGGCCATTTTCAGCCAACCCGACAATCCGCAGATCGAGTGCTTCCCAATCGACCTCCACCACTAACCCTTCGCGCACATCTTCTTCATCATCCACCAGCAGTACCCGGTACACGTGCGGATTCCTCCCTTTTATATGACGGGCCCTACACCCGATTAATAATATAGATCTTAGCTTTTTGCATCATTTGATATTCATCGCTCACGGGATTTATACAAAATGCTCATGTTGATACGTTCCAGGGTTGCCATCATAATATACAATATTATCGGGAATATGTAACCGCTTTCTTCATTAGAGGTAAGGCAACCCTGACGGGCAGTGCCTCTGTGACATGTTAAGGATAGTATATGAATGCTAAGGGTAGGTTAAAGTAATACAAACACGGTAAATTTCGAAGTACTTCTAAATAAGAGGAGTTTTGTTTCTAACTAAAATTTCGATCCTTCATTCTGGTTTCAATGATGATTCGCACTTAAGGCTTTAACATAAATCATTGTCGTATCTGGATTGGTGTGTCCCATCATTTCCGCCAGAAGGTGCAGCGGCGTATGCTCTGCCATGGCGTAACCAAAACGATGGCGCAGGTCATGTGAACTCAGCCCTTCCAGCCCTGCTGCAATCATGACTTTTTTAATAAGGTGGCGCAGTGCTCTCTCCGTTAAACGATCATTGGTCTTCTCTGAGGGAAACAGGTAAGAACTATCGGTAGCGAGAACGGATAAGTACTGACTTAATATTACAATACACTGCACATTCAAAGGGATTTTTCGCTGTCCATTGCGCTTGTCAGCTCTTACTGTCAGGTGACCACTCCGTCTACCAAGCTCGATATCATAAGGCGTGAGGTTGCATACCTCCATCGTGCGCAAGCCTGTGTGAAACATAAGGGTAAGAATGGTCTGATCTCGAAGGGAGTTGCCGCACTCCACCGCGGAGATGAATGCTTGTTCTTCTTCGACTGTCATTCGGCGTGGACTGACTTTGTCTTCCGGAATGAATTTCAATGCCTTGGAAGGATCATTGCTGAGCCCGGCTTCCAAGACAGCCCATTTGAAAAAACGCTTCAACGTAATCAATCTCCGGTTAATGGTAGCCGGCTTCAAAAGCATAACTTTGTGTGCATCTTCACGATAATTGACTAAAGTGGATGTGCTCACGTCTTCAATTCGCAGTGTGAATTCTTCGCCGAGCTTGGCGCTTTCCTTATACCATTCGATAAAATGCTTCAGATCACTTGCGTATTCCTTCACGGTTTTGGGATGTAAATCTCCCTCATTGGCAAGCACATATATGAATTCCTCTATCGTCGGTTTCCGCTGCACCGATATCACTGATGACTGATTCATTAGAAAATACCTCCAAATCTTGACTTATATTAGCGGACATGGTATTATCATATTAATCGATACATTAGCGGACATCAAGTCTGTGGTTTAAATGCACCAGGTGAGTGTCAATTTTCATTTATACTCGTCATAATGATCGGCTAAAAACTTATTTTTTGGAGGAATCACATGCAAACAGGTACAGTGAAATGGTTCAACGCGGATAAAGGATTCGGCTTTATCGAAACTGAAGAAGGAACAGACGTATTCGTTCATTTCAGTGCAATTCAAGGTGAAGGTTACAAATCTTTGGACGAAGGTCAACGCGTTCAATTTGAAGTAACTCAAGGCAACCGTGGACCACAAGCTGAGAACGTTACTAAACTTTAATTATATGAAAGCTGCCTTATTAATAAGGCAGCTTTTTATTTACTCATATGTTGCACAGTAAAGATTTCACATCCCAACAATGAAAGAGAGGTATTCCCCATGGATAAAGAACAATTGATCACAGAAGTAGCTAAGGCTGGCGGTTTCTCCAAGAAGAATGCTGAAAAGGCTGTAACCGTTGTGCTGGACTCGATTCTCGAAGCTCTCAAAGAAGGTAAAGAAGTTCAACTGGTTGGATTCGGGAAATTTGAAGTACAGAAGCGTGAGGCAAGAACCGGAAGAAGCCGGAAAACAGGCAAAGAAATTCAATTACCTGCAGGTAAAGTTCCTGTATTCACAGCAGGCTTGAGCATGAAAGAAGCTTTAAATTAAACAACGCAACAACCCATTGAAAAGAGGTTTTTATTCAAACACACAATGATAATATGGATGTAAATGTCGTCTTTTCTACCGTTGATGATATCATTAACTTTTACTCAGGTAAGCAGACGAACCCGGATCATACAGAAGATCACACTCACTCTAAGTCCCCATCATCAACAAAGTCCAATTGTACCCTACGACCACCCACCCGCTAAATTAACATTTCATCTTGGACAACAAGAGGCCCTGATCCGCTCAAAACGGTCCAGGGCCTGATTTGCTTGAAAATGGCTCCTTCAGGAACCAGCCATTTTCTTGTCTTCTTTTCACACCTGTGCTACTTGCTGTTCAGAAGTTCGCGCAATGTCTGAGAATCATAGGTAGAGACAAGACGTTCAAGATAAGTATCCAGCCATACCTCATCCTTCTCCCACCACTTCAGTTCGAGCAGCAGTGCAATTATTTCTTCGTCAAAACGCTTTTTGACAGTCTTGGCTGGATTACCACCAACAATCGTATAAGGTTCAACGTCCTTAACAACGGTCGAATTGGAAGCGACAATGGCGCCATCTCCAATGGTTACACCAGGCATGATCGTTACATGTTGCCCAAGCCAGACATCGTTCCCCAGTACCGTGTCACCCTTATATGGAAGTTGTTCCAGTGTAGGTGTCACACGCTCCCATCCTCCACCGAATATGTTGAAAGGATACGTCGTCATACCCTCCATCCGGTGATTGGCGCCATTCATGATGAATGTCACTCCTTCTGCTATCGCACAGAAATTGCCGATGACCAGACGATCACCAATAAAATCATAATGATGCTGTATCCGGTCATAGAATTGCTCTGGCGGATTCGTGTTATCGCTATAATACGTATAATCACCGATGTCCACGTTGGAACGAGGCGGCAGGTTTTGAATGTAACATACCGTACGGATATTCTCATTCGGGAAAAGCTTTGTTTTATCAGGGGCCATAGGCAGTCCCTCCTTTTCCCTATTGTAACAGATATTAAATCTTAAACGGACTAAGTGAGGTCTGGAGCTCTGTCGACACATTGGACAAGATTGCCGCAGATGCCTTGATCTGTTCTACCGACTTGAGCTGTTCATGGACAGATCCAGCTGCCTGTTGTGAATTGGCACTAGCCGTCTGCGCATGGCGAGCGATCTCATGTACGGAAGCCACGATCTGCTCCACGCCTGCGGACATCTCTTCACTCGTCGCAGCCATGTCCTCAATCTCTGTGGCCATGCGCAGGTTCGTATCCCGGATCAGGCTGAAGTTTTGTTCTGTTTCGCGGGTCAAACGCAGCCCTTCTTGTACTTCGTCCTTCACTCTCGACATGGCCGATAGGGACTGCTTCATGTCTTGTTCCATGGCTTGAACCAATTCTTCAATACGATCCGAAGAGTCTCCAGCTTGTTCAGCCAGTTTACGAACCTCGGTAGATACCACGGCGAATCCTCTGCCATGCTCCCCTGCTCTTGCCGCTTCAATGGATGCATTGAGTGCAAGCAGATTCGTTTGATTCGCAATCTCATGAATGGTGGAAACCATCTGGCTAATCTGGGCCGACTTCCCTTCGAGCATACGAATAACTTCATCCGTTGTGGTAACGGAGGATGCGATTGTAGACATCTGCTGAACGGTCAGTTGCACCGCTTCACCTCCGGTTTCTGCCTGTTTGCGTGAATACAAAGCAGAGTCCGAGATGCTGGAGGCCTTGTCCGCCATACGTTGTACACCTATAGCCACTTCTTCCATAGCCTGCAGATTTTCTTCCGTACTGATCGTCTGGCTCTCGGCTCCCTGTGCCACTTGTTCAACGGAGGATGCAATCTGCGCCGATTCATTAGCTGTTTGGTCCGCAATCTGGAGTAGAAGCCCGGTCGAATGCTCTGCTTTCTCCGCAGCCTGAAGTCCACCTTGAATGATGACCTGCAGATTACTTCTCATCTCATTGTATCCCGTGCCCAGCAATCCAATCTCGTCTTGGACGTTGTCCACAACCGGCTGTGTGAAATCACCCGTACCCGCACGCTTAATCGCCATGGATACCCGTTCGATTCGTACTCTCACCCTGCGAACGTACAACAGGATCAGGGTAATCACGACCAACATCGCGAGCAGGAATACAATCAGGAACGTCTTGAGGAACGAGGAGATAATCACATCAATTAACGATTGAGAAGCCCCTACATAGAAAATTCCGATAATCTCTCCGGATGCATTCTTGATGGGTTCATAGGCCGTCTGATATTTCTGACCCACAACCACGGCTTCACCGAAGTATTTTTCCCCTTGCTGCAAAACGGTCTGAGCGACCTCTTCGGACACCTTCGTGCCTACAGCACGCTTCCCGTCCACCATGACATTCGTTGCGACACGTTCATCACCTCGGAAGATCGTCACGGTGTCACCAGAAGCTTCTCCAATCTCATCCACCAGTTCGAAGTTTCCTTCCAGCGCAGTATCTCCCTTGAATAATTGTCCGTCCTTAATGGCCCAATCTCCTGGATGCTTATATGTAATGATATGATTCGCCATCTCCAGATCCCGCTTTGCCTTCTCTGTAGCGAACGTCGTAATCCCCTGTCTCATCTCCAGGATTACACTTATCGCCACGGCTGAGGAGAAGACGATAAATATACTGATAACGATCAAACTGATTTTGGTACCGATGCTCATGCTTCGTATGTGTGTGAGCCACCCTTTTCCCTATGTAATTGTGGGGATATTCAAGCCGATTTCGATTCCGTTTCGAATATCACATATAGTCTTATCGGTAGGATAGTTCACATATTTTATAATGATGCAGTGACTTTTATCACAAAAATAGCCTATTAAGATCTATTTTTTACGTTTTCTCCGTAATCATATGAGAATGTCCTTCGGTTTGGAAATTTATAGTGACAATCAGTATTTAAATTTTTATATTATGTTGCCAATAACATAAGCAAGAAAGTTTGAGCACAGTATGACATCTACAGACGAATAAAGACAAAAAGATATATTCATCTTTCCTTTAAGTGAAGCGAATCAAGCACATGCCAAAAGTGAGTCCAGACATGGACGAGGCCGAATTTTGCTGGATGTTCGCTCCGTCTAACCTGAAAAAGCAGAGCAAAAAGGGGATTCGATCTGACCATCGAATCCCCTTTCTCGTTCTCCATAGAACAACGTTACTCTACGAGAGAAATTGCTTATTTGGATGTAAGTGTTACTTGTGCAGCCGTTTGATCCCAATCCACGGTCAGTCCCAGTCCTTCAGAGATGAAGCGAACCGGTACAAGTGTGCGACTGTTTTGAATGATCGCTGGTGCATCAATTTCGAGCGTTTCACCATTCACCGTTGCCGTGCTGCTTCCGATCTGGAGTACAAGGGTCTGGTCATTCAAAACGGCTGTTACCTTCTTCGCTGTTTTGTCCCACGTTACTTCTGCACCCAAAGCTTCCAGGATGGCATTCACTGGTACCATAACCCGGTCACTATGCTCTAGCGGGTCCTGATCCGGGAACGTAATCGCTTTGCCATCAAGGGATACAGTAATCGCTTTGTCTGTTGTTCCTGTTCCGTTATCCGTGCCTGTATCTTCTGAAGTCTCTGGCAGAGGTGTTACATCGCGTCCAAGCTGCTCTTGCAGATTCGCAAGTCGGTTCAGGGCAAACGTCGTCAGCGATCCAGCTGCCATGGAGCCCATACCTCCACCTCCGCCAAAGTTACCGCCAGGACGTGTCTGCGTATTGCCTGTGCTATCTGTTGTTCCTGTTCCCGTTGTGCCATTCGGAGGTGTTGTACCATCGGGCGGTGTCATTCCCTCAAAACCTTCCGGAGGCGTCATGCCTTCCATGCCCTCAGGTGGTGTCATGCCTTCAAATCCTTCTGGTGGTATACCGCCCATACCACCTGCTGCATCTGCATTGGCAGAATAAGCGATGTTGGATTCAAACTGTTCTGTCGTATAGAATTTCGTGGGATCTGCTTCTACATAAGGACGAATCTCATTGGCAAGGCCAGTAATCCGATCCTGAATACCTTCCAGGTAGTCTGTCAGTTCATTGACGTAGCTCAAGTATTTTTCCTTATACTCAGGCACGGCCAGCAGGTTGTTGATCATCGGTACATTTTCCATGCTAATGCCCAGTACAGGCTCGTCCACAGATACGTTCGTTGCGTTGGTGTTGGTCGTCGTTGATCCTGTTGTTCCACGTCCGCCTCCACCCGAGTATCCATTAAAGGACATGTTAAAGTCCCAAGGTACAACGGTGAATTTGCCATCTGTATCGCCGTAGAGCATGTAGTTGTGCCCTTTGTCGCCGCTATAGCTGTCATAGTTACCAAAGACCATGTTGCCCGCGATATATTTCAGTGCCGAATCCACATCCAGCACACTCTCGATATCACCCTTTTCACCTTCAGGCATGTCATTCAGCGTTTTGATGAAGTTTTTGAGTTTGGTTTTATTCTCGTCTGTACCCAAGTCTTTGGTGATTGTACTGTAGTCGCCACCCTCTTCATATTGAAGATAACTCTTCTCATCCGTATCATAGAGGACGCCTTCTTCGTAATCCTCACCGTAGTTGCGCTCCAGATAGCTGTCATCCACCGCTTCAACGCCGGTATAGAAACCAACAAGCTCGCCGTTAACGTACAGATTAACATAGTTCGTCATCGGTACATCCATGCCAATACTCCGCAGTGCTTCATAGTGGAGAACTTCACGCATATACGACGGATCGGCGTAGTTATTGTTCAGTACCATTTTGTCCAGTCCAAGCAGGGTTTGTGTTTTGTCGTATTTATCAAACTTCAGTCTGTAGCTGTAGCGGGCCGAATCTTCCATTGAGGCTACGGCTTTCAGGGTCAGATTGCCCTTGGTGGAGAAACCGACGTTGTCCAGCTTGTTTCCGTCCACTTCCACACTAACATTCTTATAATCCTTATCCAGCGGACTTTCGAGCATGCTCTTCCAGTCTGCATCATCAATCGTTACATTCACGTCAATGACGTTATCCGTCTGGAACAACGATTCATAAGCTTGCGTGATGCCTGTGCTGGTGGTTGTATCCTTAGCGGCAAACGCAGCATTTGGGCTTCCTACCAGAGCAAAAAAAGATGATGTTACCATCGTCACGGACAAGGCCGTTACTGCAACTTTACGTAGTAAACTATACAAATGATGAATCCTCCTTCTTGGTTTCTGTTAAGCAACGTAGGCTTATGAAACCATGGTAGAGGACAAACCTTTAATGAATCTTAAATAAATGATTCACAACAAAAAGTAGCCCATCAGGCTACATAAGTTGAACTATAAATGTTACACCTTATCACTCCGATTGCAGTACCATTTTCCGATCGCTCTTATCCCCAGATTTTCATCATTCCCTTTATTTAAGGGAAAAATCCGGTGATAAAGGCAAACGCTACGCTTCTTCAAATTGGTTCTGCACTCTCCGTTTAGGTGTAAAATTGAGCTTCAACTTATATAGACGCCTGCCAGGCTACTTGTTCTGATCCTTTATAACTCGGTAACGGTCACACCTGCTGCTTTGTAGTAGTCCTCATTCACATTGTTTAGAATGTTGGCCTTCAGCAGAATGCCTACTCCGGCAAAGAGACCGATTCCGTTTGTATTCCCTTCAATCCGATTATGTTCAATCCACACATTCTCAGGGTCCCCTTCGCCGACATTGCCTGCTCCGGCATCGCCTTTGTCGCGCTCAAGCCTCACGCCCCAGTAACCGCTCGCCGAATTGTTACGAATTACATTGCCGCGAATCACCGTACCCGGTCCGTTCAACACTTTGATCCCTGCTGCCTCTGCAATCATGGTAGTATTCTCGATGAGATTATCCTCAATTAGGGTATCGGGGGTACCCATGGTCACCGAAATACCGATTCGGCTGTTCATGATTGTGTTGTCATGAATGTAGTTCCCTTTGCCAGACTTGCTGTGGTTGCTGGGCGCCGAACCTCCTGTATTGCCAAGCCCAATCCCTGCACCTGTCAGCACATCCATAATGACATTGCAGGAGATTTCATTTAAATACTCCAGTTCACCATGAAGATCAATAGCATCCAGCTTTGTTCCGTTAAATGTATTGCCACGTAACACGTTATTATGAGCCACAAACTGAATCAGTGCTCCATGTCTGAGATAAGGACCTTCAAATGTACTATCCTCCACCACATTCCATAACGTATCATTGTCAAATCCGAGCCGATCGGTCTTGGCCGTTCCCTGAATCGAAATTCCGTAACCTGAACCCCCAGGGCCCAGATCTGTTGCATTACGGAATGTTGCATGCTTCACAACAACATCGCGACTGTGCTCAATGCGGATCGCCATTCGTTTGAACTTCTCCACAATTACGCCGTCAATCGTAATGTCATACGATGGTGCCTCGCCATAATTGGCGATATGGATCATGCTATCCGGCCCCCCTGCGGAGGGGTTATTGGATTGATGATCAGTCGTGTAGCTGCCGGACCAGGATGAAGTTATGGTCATGTTGGATACGAGAATGCTATGCTGAGCCGATGCTTTCAGAACGGCACTTCCCGTCACCTGATCCAGCGATGTCTTGAGCACGGTTGCTTCACGGCTCTCACCTCTCAGATTCACTCCGGATTTGAGCATCAGGTTGGTGCTTCCATCCGGCCCGGATAACAAATTGTACACCCCATCAGGCAAAAATACTTCATCCCCAACGTTGGCCTCGTCTATGGCAGCCTGTATAGCAGGGCGGTCATCACTCATATTGTCAGCGGGATCTGCTCCATATTCCCGTACATCAATTGTACGTCCGGTCACGGCCTGTGGAGCATGGACAGGATGTGTTGTGCCATCTGTTTCCGTCAGACCTGGGGCGATAAAGGGCATCGTCCCTTCAGGTGGTTGTGGCACGATGTATGGAATCTGAGCCACAGGTGTCCCTCCCCCTGCAAAAGGAGCATACAGATGCACATCGGTCAGACTTGTGTAAATACTTGCATCGGAATTACCACGTCCGGTGAATCGCACATAACGCGTAGACATGTCCGGGATATCAAACGCCTGCATTTCGGTTGTATCCCCACTGCTTTCGCCATTAAATATCTGGGTCCACTGCTCACCGTCAACAGACGATTCCATCTCAAAAAATGTCTTTCGGATATCCCCTTTGTAAAAACCAATCCCAACATAGCCCACATGCTGTGCTTGCCCCAGATCAAACGTGATCCATTGCCCCTCTCCGGCAACAGACCAGCGTGTATAACTGTTATTGTCGATGGTATTGGTCGCCAGGTTACCGTCGCTGCCACTTGCCGTGACGGAAGCCACAGGCAGGGACGATACCGGAACCGAAAGGGTGGTCATATCGGTTGATAAAGAACTGCTGATGTTGCCCGCTTCGTCAATCGCCCTCACTTGAAATGTATATGGTGTTTCCGCTGCAAGTCCGCTGTCCCTGAATGACTGCTTACCTTGTTCTGCCAGCATAACTCCATCCCGATAAATCCGGTAGGCAGATACAACCGTATCATCGCTGGCCGCTGGCCATCTCAGTTCCACAAAATCCGTTCCCCAGTTGCGAATCTCCAACTCGGCTCCCTGCTCCCATTCGGGTGACTGCGTGTCACTGCCCTCTTCGATTAAAGCAATGACTGATAACTGTGGACGCGGATTGCTCGTTCCGTTGGCTTCCTTGGTGTATACGTTCACGGAAACACCTGTTGCCCCCGCGTCCGCGAGCAGAAATGCCACTTGCCCAACATCTGCACGTTCCTTCACATAATCGGTTATATCCACTTCATAGACGGCCGGGCTTCCATTCCGATCTGCCGTGACCTGAAATGTGCCCAGCAGCGAACCTTCTCTCAGACTTTGGACGGGAGCATTCGACCAGGTTAGTGATGATTCACTCCAGTCTGTGGCATCCAAACCGTAAAGGGACAACTCCGTATCGGTATTTGAAGTGCCTTTCTTCGCTGCAATCCGCAGTCGATACCGGTCTCCTTCGGAATTATTTCCGGTCATATCAAATTTGAAATATACATATTTCTTGGTCGACGAAGTGGAAGAGATGCTTAGTAATCCGGTGCTGGAACCTGTAGCCTGATTGAAATTCAGATCAGGCTTGCTGCTATCAATCGCCGCATCGTCGCTTGGCAGCTTGCTGGCGATGACCTTCTCCATCAACGGTCGTTCTTCTTCATCTTCGCCCTCGCCAGATGAAGTATCTTCGGGGTTGCTTTTGAAAATAATTGGCTCCGTAACGATCCGGTTCTTCACATGTTCATCCAGGAAGGCCCATGCCTCCGCATTGGCATTCTCGGAAGCTGTACCTGTAAATCCATGGCCCTGACCGGGTACAATCTTCACATCCACAATCGGCACACCCGCAGATTGAAGCTGCTCTGCAAAAGTAACACTGTCCGTGTATGGAATGGTGGCGTCAGCATCCCCGTGGCGAATCCAGAACGGTGGATCATCCGGTGAAGCATAGGTGCCCGGCATCGCAAGTCTGGCCTGTTCCGGTACATCCAATGCGCGATGACCGCCAAGCAGAGCCGTGACCGAGCTATAATTATTGGCAAATGTCGTCGTAAAATCAGCGGGTCCGTACCAGTCGGCAACCGCCTGCACTTTGTCCGAATACTCAGGCCATCCGCCAGAACCCTCGAGATCTGGTACCTCTACCGTGACTCCTGTATCAAGCACGACGGGATCACCAGCGACCAAGTCCCCCGTGGTCCCGAGTAATGCGGCCAGGTGACCGCCCGCAGATGATCCCCAGACGCCGATACGACTTGGGTCCAGATTGTACTGGGCGGCATGGGCCCGCAAATATCGAATAGCAAGTTTGACATCCTGAATCTGGGCAGGAAAAGGCGCCTCAGGCGTCAGCCGGTAGTCCAGAGATACACCGATGTAACCGCGTTTGAGTACATAATTGCATATGGAGTTCAATGCCTGCTTCCGGTCCCCGTGATTCCACCCACCTCCGTGAATATAGATCATGACTGGCATCGGTTCAGTTGCCGCTGTCTCGGGAACAGCAATGGATGAATAGATTCCTCGCCCACCAGCCTTGCCAATCTCCACATCCTCGTATAACGTCACTCCTTGTGGTGGCGTAAATTCAGTATTCTCCTCTCCAGGCGGCACTGGGGAAGGGGCAGGCGTTATACCCGGAATGGCCTGACCGTAAATGGCAACATTGTCGATATACATGTTGGCCTGCATGGCATCTCCTGTCCGAAAACGAATTTTCACCGTGCTGTTATTGTTCGCCTCCGAACCCAGCAACCAGCTTTTAAGCGTATTGCCTTCCTTGTTTTTCAGATCCGGGGTGCCTGGAGGAAGTTCAAAGGTTTCCAGCGTCGTCCAGGAACTGCCTCCGTCCTTCGACCATTCGATAATAATGCTTCCGCTGATATAGGATGAGGCGCGTGTGTAGTAGCTCAGTCGGATATTTCCGTATCCGGTCAGATCAAGTGGCAGCGCGAGTGCATCGGTTCCATCTATCTTGATCATATTGGGCAGCGATGGTGCGGTTGTCGAGGAGGACGTTTTGGCCTTGCTTCCTCCTTCTCCTTCCTGTATCCATGGAGCCTTCAGCGTAATTCCGCCAGTAGAGCCAAAATTGTCCGGGTCATCGAAGTTTTCCGCGTAAATTTCAAGTTCAGGGCCATCTGGTTCTGCAATATTCCCTACCTGTAGTGCGTTTAAGTTAGAATGAGGAACAGCGTCTTTCATGGCCCGGGCTTCCTGCACCGGAACGGCGGTACTGCTGATGAGCATAAGAGACATGGCAACAAGTACAACCCGCTTCTTCCACGTTTTGAACAAGTCCTTCACCTGTATCCCCTCCATATTCACCTGACTCACTTAAACTGTTTCCCGGACACCCCTTAAATCTAGCGTCGGGGTGCGGAGACACCTTCGCCATTTTTGAATTTCTCCGTGGCTTCTTTGATTGCCTGATCGCCGCCCTTGGATTTCCATTCCTCTACCACTTTCGGCCAATCGGAAATTGGCTCCTTACCATAAACCATCTTGATCATGTGTGTGAGCAATACCTGAGGAGGTGTATCCGAATTGGGAGCAATATCGGGATTCTGTACAAAAGCTTCCAAACGCGGATCAAAGTTGATGCCATCCCGACCTTCTTTGGCTAAAATGGTATCGTAAATATTCATCAGCTTTCTGCCTTCTTCTGTCAGCGATAACGAGCCCTTATTGTACGTCGTGTCCTGTACGAACCATAAGAACGACTGACGGTAACGCTCTTCGTCCACACCAGCAGAGTCTGTTGGAGCTGTGTATGAAATCACGCCATTATCCTCTGTGTAGGTCTCTCCTTCTGTGCCGTATGTGAAAAACTTCTCGGCTTCGTCTGACACCATCCAGTTAAAGAAACGGATAATGGAAGCCGGATCAGCCGCATCCTTATTAATAAAGTAGGCACGTGTCACCGGACCGTACAAATAATAACCACCCTTTCCATCCGGGCCGACAGGGGAAGGGATAATTTCGATTTTAGCATCGGGAACCGACGCTTTAATCTGCTTCTCCCATTGGATCAGTTCGTTGGCGTTCATGGACCACATGCCTGCCTTGCCAGAGAGAATCGTATTTTTGAATACGGTAGAATTAATTGTCGCGAACTCTTTGTTGATGAGCCCTTCCTCGTACATCGTCTTATAAACAGTTAGGGCTTTCTGCATATTCTCATTATCCATGAACTTCGGTACAACCTGGTCGCCCTGCTGCTCCATCATGGACAGGAATTGCTGTACGTCATAGGCACCGAAAAAGGTATCCGCATATTTGAAATCCTCACGCCCCATATACGGATTTTCCACGCCAAGCTTCTTAAAGGCGCGCAAAACGTCCATAGTTTCCTCAACCGTTGTGGGCACCGGCAGTCCTGTTTGATCCAGCAGATCCTTGCGAATCCAGGTTGCCCGGCGGGATGGATTGGATAGATATTCGGGGATGGCATAGATCTGGCCGTCATGGGTTACCTGGTCCCAAGCTTCCTTCGGTACAGCTTTGAGCAGATCTTGCCCGTACTGCTGCAGCAGTTCATCCAGGGGCTGAAAAACCCCGGCTTCGACCGAGCCTGCCATCTCTTTGCCGTTGACGCCGCCGTCACCCTGCACCACGTCAGGAATATCATTGGTGGCAAACATCTGGACCATTTTCTGTTCATATTCCTTATGGGGCACCAGGACGATTTTCAGATCGGTATTGGTCAAATCCTCCAGCTTTTTCACCCATTTATCCTGGTTGATGTCGGGTGACTTCTCCACATACGTATACGCCAGCGTACGTAGTGACATGGAAAATTTCGTTTTGCCGTCTCCCCCGCCCTCACCGGATGTCGCTCCGCTCCCTTTGTTGCATCCCGTCATGACAGCTGCCGCCAGCAATAGCGCCATGCCTGAGACCATCCACTTTTTCATGCTACCCCTCTTTTCATCCTGATTTAGATTTAGGTACCACTCATTGGTGAAGCGCTTTCAAATAGATATTAAAACATCCCCACCGCCTGCAACAATGGGGATGTTTTAGATGATATTGCGTTTTCTTTAGGTCAGCACTTCCTAGTACGCCTTGGATACCTCAATCTTCTTCGTTACACCGTTGTCGGTAAAATAGAGATGGATGCCGTGATCCTGGTCATCAATGAAATAGGGGACATACTTCGGCTCCTCGATCTTATATGGTACAAGCAGCGTTACAATTCTATGACTTGAAGCAGGTCGCGTTTCCGCGCTCAGATGATAATGTCTTTCTAATCCTTCATACTCTGCCGGGTCCACCTCTGCGAATTGATCCGTCTGGCTAAGCGCCAGTTCACCGGAGGAAGCATATACAAACGTACCCTCAAACCCCGCCTTATTACCGTTCAGACGGAAGCCCTGCCCTTTCAGCTGTAGCGGGTGCAGTGCATGGAACAGCCATTGAACGCTGTCCGGCTTCTCCAGGTCAATGTGGTCCACAATGACGAAATAGGATGATTGCAGAAAATGAATCTCCCGTACAACACGCTTCACATGGGGTACGGTGCTGGCATAGGCATCGGTCGCTACCGCGCGCACATAACCATCGCCATCCCGCCAATAGGCCTCTTCGATCTGTCCGGTTGCGGCCATATTCAGCACCTTGTTGTTCTCGGCATACTGACCTGCTCCGCCAATCAGCAGATTGTTTTTGGAGCGTGTCTGCCTGCGCCATTCCCGGTGAAAGGAGCTGCCGTGCGCGATATAATAACCGGTATCCGCGGCGAGCGGCTCCCCGAATGCATGCAGGGTAAAGCTGTTCTGATCCGCATGACTGTGGCTGATCGAGCCGTAACGGCTCGACTTGAGAAGCAGCATGATATGCTCATCCGGATCATCCATCCGGTGATGCATGGCTACCCACCCCACATCACGGAACCACTTAAGCGACTCGATGTCCACAGGCGACTCAGCCTCCACCTGGGGATAATCATGGCGGTATACTAATTCGTCAAAGTTAAAGTCCCACCAACCGTAGTTATAAAAAGCACCCTCTGTCCCCGGGTCTGATTGACGTACACGCTCAAAGTACCACTGGTACCAGCGGTTACCTGTAACCCCAGCCAGTTGGCGCACAAGATAGCCTGTTTTCAAGTTTACCGGGTCACCCAGCGTAGACTGGTCCCCAAAGCTGGCGCGCCGTGCATCAGGCGGGTAGACGTAGAACGGAAAATCCCCGGTACGCTGAAAAAATGGTCGACGGAAAAAGTCGATACCCGCATAGTTTCGCAGCAAATTCATCGCTTCGGTCACATAGGCCATGCCTGTTGTCCAATACATCGGACCTTCGGCCCATCCCCCATCACTGCCACCCCAAGGGGAGTACAGACAGGCATAATAATCGATTGCATAATCCAGCCACTGTGCAGCCTGCTGCTCCTCATGCAACAAGGACATACAGCACGGTACAAGTACGGAAGACAATGAACGAACCGCATGGCTGTCATAGGGCACATGATGAATCTTGGAGCGGACCATCACATGCTGGGCTACCTGTTCTGTCCGCCGCAGCAAACTGCGCCTTACCACTTCCTGCTCTTCACTGTTCAACTCATCATGCAGCCAGTCATAACCCCAAGCAAGCGCAGCGGCAACCCGAAAAGCCGCCTCGTCATTATAATCGCGGGAGGTCGTTCCCTCCGTATCCCAAGCTGCCACATGCAACAGCCAGGTTTTCGCCGCATCAAGCAGCCGTTCGTCTCGCAGCACTCGCCCAGCGATACTCAGATGACGAATCGCATATAACACTTCCTGACAGTCGATGTACATTTGTCTCCAAAGTGCGGCGACACGTTTGTTCTCCGGGTAAGGCTGCGGTTCACGAATGGGCTCACGGTTTGCCCACGGCTCTACGGAATTTGCCATAAACGCATCCCAGCCGCAATACGTGGAATCGGACGCAACACCATCGGCAAGTGCATTCAGCCCACGCTCACCAAGCCACAGCCGTGGGTGAGACGTGTCTGTGGAAACATATCGCTGTGCCCGGGAAGGCAGCGGTGTTTCCGGTAATCCCGCTGACACCGTAAATCGCCGCACCTCACTCCATGCCGACATTTCTCCTTGCTTCCCCTGTGAGACGTCCGCTTCGGATTCGCTCCCTTGCTGCACTGGATAATCTACAAGCAGCGCATATCGCCAATAATACTCCCCCGGTTCAAACACCCGGTCTGGCGTGAAAAAGTTATACGGGAGCGGCGTAAAGGTCATCGTCTCTTCTTCCTGAAAAGAAGGGCTCGCCGACACCTGCAGCAGATAGGCATTCTCATCCTCCTGCTGTGCTGCCATCCAGGTAAACCTTGGCGGATTCTCTGCCAGAACGGTATGTTCATCAGGTTCATAGTCCACATGGAACGGCCCACTGATTGGTTGGTACAACGGTCTTTCTGCAAGCTTCCGCTTCACTTCCATCGTATCGTCCCCTCCTTATCGCAATGGTGTAGCATCAACGCATGTACATTCCGCCATTGATTTCAATCGTTTCTCCGGTTATAAAAGAACCCAGCTCGGAACAGAGGTACAGCGCCGCTCCTGCAACATCATCGGGAGTCCCTTCTCGTCCAAGCGGGATGCTGCTTACCGCAGAAGACCGACCTTCTGCCGAGGTGAACGTAGCATGGAACGCCGTCTGTCCGATGAAGCCTGGGGAGAGCGCATTCACCGTAATCCCGCCAGGGGCAAGCTCTTTGGCAAGCCCTTTGGTTAACGCCATGACAGCCGCCTTGGATGCTGCGTAAATAGCTGCACCCGGCCCGCCCCCATTATGAGCCGCTACGGAGGTCAGATTGATAATTCGTCCGCCACCAGCCGCCTTCATGCCAGGAATGACTGCTTTGGAGACAAAGACGGTGCTCTTCAGATTGACATCCATAATTCGGCTGTACAGCTCCTCACTCATCGTTTCAATGGAGCTCCGCTCCACCAGATGTCCCGCGTTGTTAACCAACAGGTCAATTGGACCGCCGAAACGGAGTGTAATATCTTCAACCATCGCTCTGATGGCATCCGTATCCGTCACATCTGCCTGAAATGCCGCCGCTTTACCACCAGCATCCCGGATTGCAGTCACGACTTCCTCCGCCCGCTCCATATTATGCAGACCATTCACAGCGACCTTCGCCCCGCAACGAGCCAACGCTCCAGCAATAGCAGCACCAATCCCTCCACTGGAACCTGTTACCAATGCGATTTTGTTCTGTAAATTGATATTCATGTTCTATCTTCCTCCTTGTTATTGGTTTCAATTAAATTCGCTTGCTGTGCTGGTCCGCCGGAAGAGCCATCGTAATGGTCGTTCCCAAGCCTTCCTCACTCTCCATCATCAAGCCGTAAGTTTCTCCAAATACCAGCTGAATCCGGCGGTGTACATTCATAAGTCCGATCCCCCCGCGATGATAAACATCATCAGTGTCTTCACCTGCCAGACGGTTCAGTTCCAGACGGCGACGCAGCTTCTCCAGACGTGCCTTGCTCATGCCCATACCATTATCCTGAACGATGACAAGAAATCGATCTTCCAGGCGCCGAGCATCGATGCGGATAAAATGACCGGGCTCCATGCCTCGCGGAAATGCGTGTTGTAACACATTTTCCACCAGGGGCTGGAGGGTGAGTCGAACCATTTTTTCCAGCAACAGATCCGGTGCAATGATGACCTCAACTTCAAGCTCCCGATCCATGCGATGTTTCATGATGGAAAGGTAGGCCAGCACATGCTTCAACTCATTGGCAACCGTAATTTCCTCCAGATTGGTCTGAATGGAATAACGGAGCATATGAGCCATGGATTCCACCATCTGTGCAATTTCTTCGGAGTCCTGTACGACGGCATAACATTTGATTGTTTCCAGGGTGTTGTAGAGAAAATGCGGATTGATCTGTAACTGAAGCGCCTGAAATTCCGCACGGTGCCGTTCCAGTGCCTCCTGCTGAAGCTCAATTTCCGACTTCTGGCGGCGCAGCTCCGACTCGTATACACTCTCAATCATGTCCGACAGGCGGCTGACCATCAGATTATAGCTGCGGATCAGCACACCAATTTCATCGCGCCTTTCCTTCATCTCCACCTTGTTCCAGATTCCCTTCTCCGTCTGTCTCATTCCGTTCATCAGCACCCGAATCGGTTCCACTTGAGATGCTCCGATCCGGTAGGCCACAACAAGTGCAGCGAGCAAGGTCCCTGCACCAACCCATAATGTGGCTGAGCGGATCGTTGCAATCGGTCTTTGCAGCTCTGACAGCGGCACGGAAGCGACAAAGCGCCAGCCCGAATAGGCAGACAACTCCGATATAAACAGCCGTCTGGTGCCATCCGTGTTCTGTTCCAGTGACCCTGCCTCCATGTGCATAAGTCTGTCCACCGTGCTGGATGTCATCACGATCTGCGCCTCTTCTTCACCAGGAGTGTAGATGACATTTCCGTTCTGATCCATTACATACTGATAGCCCACTTGACCGAGATCGAGTTCTCCCCAGATGTTGTCAAGCTCCAGCACATTCACTTCCATCGCCAGCACTCCGTTTGGTGTATATGAGGACACTCCCCTGATCCGGCGAGCAATCGTAATGACGTTTGCATTCTGTCCACTGCGAATGCTGCGGGTAATCAAAGTCGATTCGCCATTTGCAGGGGTTGCAGCGAGCAACTCCTTATACTGATGTGCAACATCGATATCCGGTATGCCGGCTGAATTCTGGTTGTCATCGATGACTACCCGCCCGTTCTCCCCGATAACATACAGGAACTTGATCTGTGGGTATAACATAAAAACAGGCGGGAACACGTTCCTTTTAATCTGACGGCTATACTCGTAATAGGCATAACTATCCTCCGAATTCATATCGAGAAAGTGCTTCACACTTCCATTCGAGAGGATGGAGTAGGTTGCACGATCATAATTTTGCAAATACAGATCGGTCTGGTATGCCGTATTGCGCATCGTTTGGGCGATGTTGTCCGCGAGCTGGTCGTTCATTTCAGTCGAGGCATAGGTATAGGTAAACAAGCCAATGGCAGACAGGGACAACGTAATCACGACGGCAAAATGAAAGAACAAGCGGATGGACAGGCTGCGCTTCATCATTCAATGCCCAACTTGCTGCGGTATTCGGACGGGGTCAGTCCGGTAATCTTCTTGAATGTCTTGGTAAAATGGGGATGATCCGCATACCCCACTTCGTAGGATATATCCGTAATCCGGTTGCCCGGCTGTTCCAGCATGCGTTTGGCCAGTTCCATTTTGCTGCGTATCCGGTATTGGATAAAGGTCTGACCTGTCGTCTGCTTGAACAGTTGGCTGAAATAGGATGGGTTCAGTCCAAGCTTGGAAGCAATCTCGTCCAGTGACACTTCCCGGCGCAAATGCTTCTCCAGATAGGCTTTTGCTTCTTCCACCGGATGCTTGCGCTTGCCACTGCGCTTTTCCTTGATCGCCTTCATTAACGTGTGGATCTCATTGCCCAGAGCCTCGAAGCACTCTTTTGAGGAAGCGCTTTCATTTATCTCGCAGGATGTACTCATCGTTCCGTTGCCACGTGCGTTCATGCGGGCCACAATCAATTCCAACAATTCTTGAAAAAGCTCCGCTGTCTGCTCAGGCATCAGGGAATATGCCGGATACCGACCAGCCCATGCTGCGAGCAGCTCCGTCACATCGGATTGCCGTAACTCCCATATAGCCTCTTCCAGACGCATCGCCCAATCATTCAGCTCCCTCACGGGTACAAGGGAAACCGTAGGTTTATCCTGTTCGGTGGTCAGCAATTTGAGCAGCAGTTCATGAAGCTCCTGTCGTCCCACAGGCTTCAGCAGATATCGCTTTACCCCATAATCCATACAGGCTCTTGCATATTCAAAGTCCGAATAACCGGAAACCACAATAATGCGCATCGTACTTCCTTGCTCGGATAAACGTCGACACAGCTCAATACCATCCATCGTCGGCATGCGGATATCCGTAAACAGGATGTGCGGCCGAAAGGCATCTACCACCTGAAGGGCCTCTTCCCCATGCGCAGCCTGCCGAATCTCACAGTCGAACAGTCCCGCTTGCTTGATCATCTTCGCCAGACCCATCCGAATCATCGGCTCATCATCCGTAATCAAGATTCTGAACATCGCCATTCCCCCGTTTCCGTCAGATCTGTATGCTTCTTGTACTTAAGATTTGACGGAACCGACCATGATTCCTTTTACAAAATGCTTTTGCAGGAAAGGGTAAATGATAATAATCGGCAAGGTGGCGATGATGATGGTTGCCATTTTGATGCCTTCCGGCGACGTATGTGCAAGGGTACTGTAGACGGCAGAACCTGGATCGACGGAAATATCGTCACTCTCAAACAGCTTCTTGAGTGTTACCTGGATCGGCCACCAGGCCGGATCATTCAGATAATAGAGCGCAGTGGAGTAAGCGTTCCAGTGTCCCACCGCATAGAAAATGCCGAGTGATGCCATGGCCGGTTTGGACAATGGAATGACGATACGCCAGATAATGCCGAATTCCCCACAGCCATCGATGCGGGCAGCGTCGATCAGTTCACCCGGCAGCTGTGCAAAGAACGAGCGCATGACGAAAAAGTTAAAGGCATTAATCGCTCCTGGCACAATCAGTACCAGCGGATTGTTGACCAGATGCAGTTCCTTCATCAAGATAAAGTTCGGAATGAGCGGCGCCGAGAATACAACGGTCACAAGGACAAACATGACAACCAGGGAGCGCCCTTTGTACTCTGGACGGGAAACGGGATACGCCAGCGATGCCGTTGCAGCGAGATTGACCAGCGTCCCGAACAGCGTCACCCCAACCGATACCGCAAAAGCCCGCCAGAACGAAGCATCGCCGAATACATATTCATAATTGATCCAGGTAAAAGCCACAGGCCAGAAGCTAACCTTTCCGCCCATGATCGCTTCCGAGCTGCTAAGTGACTGGGCCAGTACATTAATGAAAGGCAGAATCATCGTCAACGAGAGCAGCGTAAGAAAAACGAGATTTCCAATGCGAAATATACGGTAACGGACACTGGGGGTACGCATCCATCTCGCCTCCTAATATAGGCTTTCGCCGGTTGTTTTTTTGCTAAAGAAGTTACCGAGTAGAATAAGCATCAGGCCCACGACCGACTTGAACAACCCGATGGCTGTTGTATAGCTGTATTGCTGTGAGAGAAGCCCGGCTTTGTAGATGTACGTATCGAGAATCTCGCCAGATTCCAGATTGAGCGGATTCAGGAATACAAACACACGCTCAAAGCCCAGATCAAGGAACTTCCCGATGTGCAGCAGCAACAAAATCATAATCGTTGGCAGCAAGGATGGCAGAGTAATCGACCATATTTGCTTCAAACGTCCGGCTCCATCTACCTCTGCCGCCTCATACAGATCAGGATTGATGCCCGCAATGGCAGCCAGGAAAATAATCGTGCCGTACCCGGAGTCGCGCCAGATCCCGGAACCGATTAGAATGGAACGAATGTACGAGTCTTCTCCAAGGAAGTAGATCGGCTGCATGCCCAGAAATCCAAGTGCCTTGTTCACCACCCCGGCATCCATCGAGAAAATACCCATGAAGATACCGCTAATGACGACCCAGGACAGAAAGTGAGGCATGTAAACAATCGTTTGCAGCAAACGCTTAAACACAATCATCCGTACTTCATTCAGCAGAATCGCCAGTAAGATCGGTACCGGGAATGCAATCACCAGATCATATAGTCCAAGCAGAAGTGTGTTATTGAGAATCCTTAAAAAATCATAATGGCTGAACATCTTCTGGAAATGCTCCAGACCTACCCAATCACTTCCGCTGATGCCTTTGAAAATGTTGTAGTTCTGAAAGGCAATCAATGAACCGAATAAAGGTACATATTTGAAGAGGAAAAAATACAGAATGCCCGGCACGGAGAGCAGATATAGTATCCGGTATCGCCACAGATAACGTCCCGCATCTCCGAGCCGAGCGCCCAGACCAGACGAGTGAAGTCCGGTTGCACCCCGGCTTGGTGGCACGATATCTGCCGGCTTCACGTCTTCTCCCCTCCCTGCTTCTGTGATTGCGCGCTTCTCAAGTTATCAGGAACGTTCTCGTCCCATGGAATTTCATTGAATTCGATGGAAATGTAATCCGGCTCACGGTCGATAATACGCGAGAGCTCGCGTGTGAACACCTCCACTATCTCCTGCTTTTGCTCATCCGTCCTGCCTTCATACAGCCTGATCGTAATTTCTGGCATCCGATTTAAGCTCCCTTCATCACGTGATGTAAACGCTTTAACAACTTCATCTTAGCGTTCCTGCGAAAGGGCAACAATGGACTGTCTTTTCGTTCACTTGTGTTTTCTTTAGGTGTTTGAACTATCACGCCACAGATCCGATAATTTGGAGCTTGCATTAACAAACGTAATAATAAAGTTTGAAAACGAAAAATACACCCACAGAACCAGTACCTTAGAACCATTTTTGCTCTAAAAGCTAATATTAATATGACTTTATAACGATATATTCTACGAAGTAACTTACCTGGGGGTCCTATAAGTGAAGTAGAAATTGAAACAATGTAAGAAGCACACTGAAGCATGAGAGAATGTCACGTAACCACAGCAAAAATCAGAATTATAGAAGTTGCACGATAGCAATTTCCCACTAAATATTCGTTAGATTACATAGCGTATAGCATCCCATCCAGGTATAGTGCATTTTCATATTAGTAGAAGGAGTGAACAATCTTGTTTAATAAGCTTCGCTGGAGTACCATGCCTTTCTTTGTTAAAAATTTGGTGATCTCGTTCGGTAGCATCACCTTGATTGGTATTATCCTGATTACTGCGGCTTACCAGCTGCAAAAGAACATTCTGGTTGAACAGTTGCACGACCAGGCCACCGTCATCACCCAAAAATCATATGAAGATCTGGACACAGCCAAAGTGACCCAAGCCGCCAATGAAAAAAGTTACACAGGTCCTGTGCAACAGGAGATGAAAGCCTATCTCGATTCCATTCATGAGTTCTATCCAAACATCGCGCAGGCGTATATTTTCGGTTCAGAACTTGAGCAAGGAAACGGAACGTCCATCATCGCGATTCCAACGAACCTGCTGGAGCCATTCGAGCAAGACAATCTGCCCGCAGGTGCCATGTACCCGCTGCCCGAGAATAACGTTGTGGTGCTGGAACAGATGAAAAAGGACGGACAGCCTGCCTTCAGTGATTTCTATACCGATGACTACGGAACTTGGACCACCCTGATCTATCCGATTAATAACGCAGATGGCTCCATGTACGCTGCTCTTTTCTTCGATGTAGATGCAAGTGCCGTGCCAAAAGGTCTGAACAAACTGCTTACGTACGGTTTGATGTTCCTGGTCGGTTTCCTGATTCTGTTCATGGTTCTGCAATTCATTTTGCTAAAAAGAACATTGCTGCCCATCCGCAACCTGATGAAGGGAATTGAGGAAGTCAGCACAGGTAATCTGGACGTAACCATCGATACAGGTCGAGACGATCTGGGTATCATTAACGAGAAGTTCAATGCGATGATCCATCGATTCAATACAACCATCTATAAAGTACAGAATACTTCTCATCACCTCTCGGAATCTTCCAAACAACTACTGGGCATTTCCGAGAAAAATAATGTGAACATTCAATCCATCAGCAACAACATCCGAGAAATATCCACCGGACTGGTGTCACAGGACAAAGCCACTGTCGAGAACGCACGCGCCATGACAGAGATGTCAACGGTAGTGCAGACGATCGCCAGCAGTTCAGCTGATGTGGCAGACGAAGCGCTCAGCATGGAGCAGCGCTCCAGTTCGGGTAATGTGGTAATGCAGCAAGTTATTGAGCAGATGCGCCTGATCTCCGGTGCGGTGCAAAATACATCAAACTCCATCCAGTCTTTGGAGAATAATTCGAACCAGATTAGCAACATTGTCAATCTGATTACGGAGATTGCCGGACAAACCAATTTGCTGGCGCTCAACGCTTCAATCGAGGCGGCCCGCGCAGGCGAAGAAGGAAGAGGATTTGCCGTAGTTGCAGGCGAAGTCCGTAATCTGGCCGAGCAATCCCAGGAATCAGCCAAGCAAATTCGACAGTTAATTGAGGAAATTCAGCGCGATATCATGCAGTCTTCCGAAGCGATGCAACTGGGTTCCAAGGAAGTTACCAAAGGCCTGGAAGTTACCCAAGAGACAGGCGTGTTTTTCGAGAATATTCTGACTGCTACGAATAAAGTTGCAAACCAGATTCAGGATATCTCCAGCTCCACCGAAGAAATTTCAGCAAGCACCCAAGAAATGTCTGCCACGGCCGATGAACTGTCTGCCAGTGTCAGCAAGGCAGCAAGCAGCAGTAAACAAATTGAGCAGTCAATTGAAGAGCAGGAAACCTCCATGGCTGCCATTGTGAGTGCCTCCGACGAGCTCTCGGTTGTATCCGAACAACTGCAAGAACTGATCTCGTTCTTTAAAGTACGCGCAGAATAGAATTAGTAGGACATAGATTAAAGTAATAGATACCTCAAAAAACCAAGGCTCATGAGTGACTGGACTCGAAGCCTTGGTTTTTTTGTTGTTACCAGAAAGGCTCTATGACCTTCCCATTCGATATATGTTGATCCTGTTCTGGCGTGAGGGTTATTTCAACCTTTTCCGAATACGAACGACCTTTCGTTAATTTCGTTACCAACTCTTCACTCGTGCTTAATTGTTGCTTTCCAATGAAGAATCGAAACCAATAAAACAAGACAAATCTGTGACACGATTCCCCACTACACGAAACTCTTATCAAGACTTTAATCTGTAATCTATACGTAGTGCGACTTTAGGAGTGAGATCTCCGGGCCTCTCCCCACTAAGATTTCAATCTACGCTTTCGTGCGACAAATTATCTATCAAGTATTGTGCTTCGTCTTTAGTATTTCAATCTACGCACTCCATACGGAGTGCGACTGACAAGCTCAAAGTCCTGGTAAGTCTTGATGAGATTTCAATCCACGCACTCCATACGGAGTGCGACTTTGTCCGATTTCGGACATTACGTCAACATTTGTATTTCAATCCACGCACTCCATACGGAGTGCGACTGGCTGCCAATCACGTCACGAACTCTCAATCTGAATTTCAATCCACGCACTCCATACGGAGTGCGACGTTGACCCCAAAACAAAATCGCTACGATGATTCCAATTTCAATCCACGCACTCCATACGGAGTGCGACGTACATTGCAATGCTTACCAAGACGGAGATGAAATTTCAATCCACGCACTCCATACGGAGTGCGACTCTCAAACAGATCGGGACAAACCTCACTTCTATATTTCAATCCACGCACTCCATACGGAGTGCGACTTCATCTTACCAAGGAGGGATATACATGGACTATAAATTTCAATCCACGCACTCCATACGGAGTGCGACACCGGAATGCCTGGACTGTCTCTTTCACTGGGAGATATTTCAATCCACGCACTCCATACGGAGTGCGACAACAAGCGTTGGCGGCAGCTACACCAGGTGAGCGATTTCAATCCACGCACTCCATACGGAGTGCGACGATGATCGAGCAGACAGATTTCAGGACCATCATTCAATTTCAATCCACGCACTCCATACGGAGTGCGACGTTACTCATGCTGTTAGACCTTGGCTGATTCGTATAATTTCAATCCACGCACTCCATACGGAGTGCGACAAGTGTGGGATGCGAATACTCAGCGCATGTGGAAATTTCAATCCACGCACTCCATACGGAGTGCGACAAATCGAGGATGATGAGGATTATCGTTCGCGTACTATTTCAATCCACGCACTCCATACGGAGTGCGACGAAGAGTTGGCCCAGTGCTGTGAAATATCCTTGGATTTCAATCCACGCACTCCATACGGAGTGCGACCAGATTCGAGAGATTTCAAGACTCGCTACTGCGATATTTCAATCCACGCACTCCATACGGAGTGCGACGAAGAGCAGGACGCTGATACGACGGACGGTATGCAATTTCAATCCACGCACTCCATACGGAGTGCGACGCAAAAGTAGTCGTTACCGAAGATGTGTCAATTATTTCAATCCACGCACTCCATACGGAGTGCGACCCTTATACCTACTGTCTCTTTCTTCAAGTGTTCTGATTTCAATCCACGCACTCCATACGGAGTGCGACTTGGTCACCTCTGTTTGATGTTGGTGGAGCTGACGATTTCAATCCACGCACTCCATACGGAGTGCGACAACAACAATTGGTTTGGAGTCCTGGCCTAAAAGCATTTCAATCCACGCACTCCATACGGAGTGCGACGTACAATTGGATAGGATTTGCAGAAGGTGAGCCGGAGATTTCAATCCACGCACTCCATACGGAGTGCGACAAGAGAGGGCGCTACTTACTGCACATTTGGAAAAAATTTCAATCCACGCACTCCATACGGAGTGCGACAGCGAAAAGTGACGTAACAACTATACTTTACGAATAGATATTAACGTATTTTCGATATTTCTACTTCTTTAAAACGGTTATCACAAATTTCCGACTATATATTATTGCCAAAAGGTCACAAAAACAACCTTTTCGACAAGTTTCGAGGTGCGAATCCCCCAGGAAAATCATGTGAGCTTGGCATTCGCACCTGCTAGAGTATTAACGGATCACCCATATCATAGGAATCTTTGGCACCCATATGTTGAACTTTACTTTTGTAATTATCACCTAAGTTATAGAATCGAAGACTATCTGTATCCTTATCAATTAATTCTTCCAGTTCGAATCTTAATCGTCTAAACTGGGCAGCATCCAGTATACATTCAAACACCGAGTTTTGTACTCGCTGACCGTGATCCACACACTTTTTCGCCACTTTAGATAGTCTTCTACGGCCTTCACTATCTATCGTGCTTACATCATACGTAATCAAAATAAGCAATCGTCACACCTACTTCCAAAGAAATGGTGGATATTCATCCAGATCACCGCGTATATACCTTGCCAGTAATAATGCTTGAGTGTATGGTACAAGCCCCCAAGGTATTTTTTCATTCAAATACGGGTGCATAATCTTCTCTTGTTTGCGCTCCTGCCATGCTTTTAACACTTTCTTTCGTGTTTCATCATCTATAATCACTGCGAGATTTTCTTTGACATAAAAACCTTTATCGTTAACTACCTTTTTATTAATGAGAGAAAGTACAAATCGGTCTGCGTACACTCCTCGAAGTTCCTCCATCATATCCAGTGCAAGTGATGCTCTGCCAGGACGATCCCGATGCAAAAAACCAACGTATGCATCAAGTCCGACAGATTCAAGTGCAGACTTCATATCATTAGCAAGTAAGGTATAAGCAAATGATAATAGTGCATTCACTTTATCCAGCGGAGGACGTCGGCTACGTCCATAAAAATAAAACGATTCTTTTTGCTGTAGAATCAGATCATCGAACACAGAGTTATATTGCACGGCAGCCGATCCTTCCAATCCGCGCAATATATCCAATTGTTCCACCTCGCGCAACAGCTTCATCGTTTCGCCTAGCGACTCCGTGACCTTCTTTATTCGTTCCGTGTTGATGCGTAGTGCATAATCCCGCGTGGCTCGTTCCAGAATCCACTTGTTGTTGTATAACTTTCCTGTAATCATATTACGAGCAACCCGCGCACTGCGCTCCTCATTGTCAGATATGCGGTACTGTTCTTTACGAAGGACCACATTTCCTCGATCCTCACCAATGACACGTGCGAGGAATCGTCCCGTTCGTGTCATAAACGTCAAACTAACATTTCGTGAAGCACAAGCCCCCATCAATGCTGGACTTACTCCAGCATAGCCAAAGGTGCATACAGCCTCCAAATTATGCAGCGGATAGCGAGCAAGAATTTCTTCCTCCTGCTTCACCACAATGTTTTCCCCATCCAGTCCAAGGTATGTATCGGGTAATGTTACAAATAAGGTGTTCAGCAGTTTTTTCATTCATTCAACCTGCTTTCGATGTAACTTGAAACTGAGCGTTTATTCAAGATATCAGGTACACAAATATTGTTCAAAGAACAACTTAGGCAGTGTGGCCCTGCTTTGGCTTTGGGTGTATAGTTCCGTTCAAAGTAATGTCTCATCTCTTGAATACTTGCCTTCACACGTTCCCGATCTGCCGCAGTAATGATGACTTCAACCCTATGTTTGATCTCGTCATAATAAAAATAGGCCTTGGGAATATCACATACGAGCATTTCTTCGAGACATATGACTTGTGCTACCAATTGGGAGTGATCCGAATCATTTCGTTTGGGCTTCCCACGTTTGTATTCAACAGGATAAGGAAGGTATAACCCTTCCTCTCCTGCAAGTGGAACTCCAGCCGGATCACGAATGAATTCAACTACGTCACAGATACCTGTGATGCCAAGTTCTCTCGATTGTACCGGAAGTGCACGAACCACTAGTTTATCGCCTCGTTTTTCACGAAGCGCTGGCTGATCTGCCTTTCGATGCAAATGATCTCCTTCAATGGTACGCACATTGTCTTCCCACTGCTGTTCGATATGAATTAATGCCCACTGTCTTCTGCAAAAGTTAAAATGCTGAATCCCCGAAAGCAGCAGATAATCCTCTTCGTTATAGTCCTTCATATTCTTGGACTGCCAAGCCTTCCAGCGGCACCACTGTATAATTATAATCATCGTAGGACTTTGCTTCTGCTACGTCTGGCTTCAATTCAATTTGCAGAGAACGATGTACTTTCGCAGATGAATATTGCCCCATCTTGGAACTATGCTCCCACCAATACAGTTGGTGCACCTCCATACTACCGTCAGGACGGGCAGAAGACGTATCATTTTCAAATAACGTTCTCAGTGATTCACGAATTTTCTCTGCGTCTTCATATGTAAAGCCAGTCTTCTCAGCCAGTTGCGTGTTGATACTGCCATAGAATACATATACTCCAAAATCTACGCGATGCTTCATGCCCATCGTATCCGATCCTTTTTTGTCCGGATCTTTAGCCGTTGTGACTGAGTTTACACTCTTCGTAATCTGCATGCTGGAAATATCAATCCGATCCAAGCTTACAGCGGTATGGATGGATACTGGACCCCGAATACCGACAGATACGTCTGTGCCGCTAAAAGCAAATACCTGTCCAAAGCTACGTACGTCAATCCAGGACTGACAAGCGGCTTCTGCATACAGATCTTTGTTTGCCTTCTTGCCTTTGGCATGTTCTTGCACATTCTCATTGGCATCAACACGATCTTTAATGGAACGGTGACTATCATTACGTTTTTCATCGGATTGTACGAGAATGGACTCTCCCATATCCTGCAGACGATTACGAATTTTACGTTTGATACATACATCCGAAATTTCTCCAAAACCATCGTAGTTCTGACGAGGACGGTTTCCATTCAGTGGATCACCATTCGGGTTGGCATTACGCACAGACAGCACAACAGCAAAATCGATTTTGTGATCAAGTGTACTCATTTAGTTATCCCCTTGTTCGTTCAATTGGTTTTCATCTTCTATATCAATTGTAGCTGCGGCTTCCTTATCTTTCTTGCTTGTGTATAAATCGTTACGCTGACTGTAAAACCCTAATAAGTACAATCCCGTAAGTGGCTTGTCTGTAAAATCTTCCAACTGAAGTTTGGCCCCAACTTCATCCAGCAACGAATTATAATATCTGGCACCCGTCCCCATTCGCGCTTGGTAAGGTTGGAGATTAGATTGAATAATGCTCCAAGTTCTGCCTGGTCGTTGCGCAAAGGCGTTCATATATCGAATGGCATTTGTTGCTCGTTTTTCCTCTTTACCAAGAGCACTTCTCTCTAATACATCTGCAATGGCAAGCATTCTGCCAAATAAGTAGCTACGATCCGTTGTTTCAGTATTCAGACTCACTCCGTACCCCTCCTTCTTATTAACAAGTGCGCAAGTAATACTCAGCGTTTTCTCCCATTCCCAATTTTCCATGCCTACCGGGTTGGATGCACGTTGGATAGAACTGCGAACAATATCCAGCGGAATGGGACGTTGATCAACAATACATGGAAGCATCCGCTCCATTAATCCTTTAACTACCTTATCACTGGCTCGTGGGCCATAGGCTGCAAAAGCAATGTCTTTGGTCGCAGGCGCCCCAATAAACGCGACGGGTTTATCGTTTTTATTTTTCCGATAACGATGTAACCAATAACAGCTTTCATGCCAAGCTAATATTCGATCCAAATACTCGTTCTGATCTAAATTCCGATAATACATAATCGACATCCTACCCGGTGTAGCCGCATCCAGTGTCATAAGGGTCACTTCATGTTTGGAGTTATACTCCCCATCGTATCGGTAACCGCCAATCGCCTTCCAGATTTGCAAAGCAAACTCCTTATGAGTTGTGTCCCCCCCAGCAAATGCTTCCTCATCATCCTCATCCCACAAGCTAAATGTATCTTCTTGAGGTTCTGGCATATCCAGACTTGTACTACCCCACACCAGAAACACTTTGCCATCAATCGTGGTTCCTTGTCGGTCAATGAGCCACTTCAGAGCGTTATGCCCTTTCTGCGAGGCTTCGTAGCTTACTACCGCTGCATCACGACTAGTACGAAAACGACCCCGATACGTAAATCCACTAGAGTCATTAGCTGAGATCAACTTGGACTTATCCCCTGAGTGACGTATGCGAGAAGCATGTTTATCAGCAACTGGCAGGTAATCACCTGTCACGAAACAGATATCCTTGTCCTGCAAACTCATCTCGTAAAACTGGATAAAGGATTGTTGTACCGAAGCATCACGCCATAATCTGGATTCGGGTTCTCCTGGAATATCTACAGCAAATCGAACAAATGCCCCACTCTGATCCGCAGCGATAACATTAAAAATTTTCGGTTTCTCGCCTTCCTGGTCACCTGGTCCTGCGATCCACTTCTCCAGTAGCTTTCCTCGACTATCCGCATGAAGTATCCCTCTGTCCACTAGATCAGCGATCAGCGTGCCTTTGGTGACATAGTGAAGTACACTCTGTACTTTAGAGTGAGTAAAGGGAGATTCGCACCAAGCCTTCAGTTGGGTCAAATAATCCTGATACGGTGTTCCCTTGACCTCTCCGCAGAACTGAGTGTAATCTCCTGCAACATAGGATAACTTGTCAAAAAGCGGATACGGTACAGGCGCACTCGTTCGGCTTGCGGAAGCTTCGGTGCAAGGAATAATCGTGCTGCCATCATTCTTTTCTACCACTTTGGCATTTACGATATCTCCTTTTCCATTCAGATGCACTTCAATATGCGCGGTCTGTGTTGTGTGCGAGATTGGAATCAAGGCGTATTCCTTACCGTTTTTCTTCATTTCAAATTGACCGACAACCTTAGCGTGATCATCATACGTTTTGCTTAAATTGGCAAGCCAGCTCATCCACTCACCTCATTTCCGAACCATTCTGAGTGAAGATCATCTACAGATTGCATATTCCCTGCATCGAATATTTTAGCTGTACCTTCTCCCGCTTTGCGTACCAATGTACATTCATCCGGACGGATAAACCGAATGACACCATACTGCATTTTCGCTTTCCACAGGCGAACTTCTCGCTCATTGCTTCCTGTTTCATCCGGGTAACTGATTCCATGTAGCATTGTGCCAAAATCAAGCTCACCTATACGATCATAGAAGCTCTCGTCTTCACCGAACTGGCAAGGTTCGACGTAACCCTGACATTCACGAGTTCCCAGGAAAATATCTCTTCGTCCTCCGACCTGGACAGCTCGTTTAGCGATATTGTGGTGTTTGTGTTCGTTCTGGTCATGTACCAGATCTTCACGATGAGGATTAAATTCAAAATGAGCCTTCACCTGATATCGAACATCTCTTAAATAGGTGTAATAGGCCAGTGTGTTGCCCCCGCTATATTCAATCGGACGCATGCCCTTCGATTCCGTTTGAATTGGATTCATGATGCGGACTTCGTCAATAATCCAGATCAGCGTTGGCTTCCAGTAGATTGATTCCACGATCCCTTTGAGGGCTTGGTATGTAGGAATCTGATAAGAGAATTTTTCTCCTCCAAGTTTCGTGAGTGGATCGGTGAATAGCGCATATTTTCCAGAAACCTCAAATTCGATTTGGTTCCTCAACATTTCAGCTCCTTTCTATGGGGTATAGGAGGGAGAAACATGTGGCATGAATCTCCCAAATGTAATGAATCATATGATCAGATCATCATAGGTTCCCAAGCACCCTCACCCTTGGATTCCACGCCGAAATCATCGGAATATGCAGGTTCTCTCAATGCAAGAACATGCCCATGCAAAAGAGGTCTCACATCTCCATTTTTCTCCAATGCCCGGAATTCACGGTCGTAGATATTCACCGTATACTGCTGAGCCTTGCGTAATAACTCACTCATTTCACCAGGTTCCATTTCTCCATTCAGGTCCAAAATCAATTCTTTTCCTTCTTCCCCATAAGGAACAATTACGGATGTTGCATTCGTGGATATGGCTTCAAAATACTTCTCTGCCGTAGCTATCGCATAGTGATTCACAACCTCTGGCTTCCGGTCATGCTTCTTCTTATAGGCATCCACGTAATAACGATTACGGTCCATTAGATCAAACAAGTTCTGTTCAAGCTTAGGAATGGGGTAATGCATTTTGTCTCCAATATCATTAAAATAATATTCGAAATAACGGGACATTGCCTTTGAAGATAACAAGTCATCGCCGAGCGAACCCGGGTCATCCTTGAATTCCTGAAGTACACGCTCCGTTTTCCCAGCACCAATTTGAATCTCAGGCAGATTCGTTAACACCTCATCCGATGAGCGAATAATGTACACATTACGAATCTCATCTTTCCCGTGCCGGTTACATCGCCCAGCCGCCTGAGCAATGGAATCCAATCCAGCCAAGGAACGAATCACACAATCAAAGCTGATATTCACGCCTGCCTCAATAAGCTGTGTACTCACACAGATGATACGCTCACCCTTTGCCAATCTCGGAATAACGCCATACTCCCCGGATAAAACCTCTTTGCGATGCGCAGCACACATATTGGTGCTCAGATGAACCACCTGAACGCCACTCTCTCTCAACCATTCCACCTCATTCAACTGTTCAAACAGTTTACGGACCGCTGTTTTGGTATTCAAAATGACCAGCACACTGTCCACTTCCCTCATCTTTTCCTGGACAAAAGAAGAGACTTCCTCTGCACCCCAACCCGAAGGTGATTCCCACGTAAGGTCCTGTAAATCAACTCGTTTGAAGCTTCGTCCGACCTCATCTAAATTCTGAATAATCTCCGGCTGCTTGGAGAAATGTAACTTGTGCTTCACAAAATCCAATGCAGGCTGAGTCGCTGTACAGAGCAACAGGCTGGATCTCCCAATCACATGCAGGAAATTCAGTGTAGCATTAAAGAGGGAGATACAATGAACCGGAACCGACTGCACTTCATCAAATACAATGACTGCATTGGAAAGCTGATGTAATCTGCGGACATTTCGGGTTCCTTTGGCATAAAAGGTGTTCAAAAACTGAACCATCGTCGTAAAAATAATCGGCCGATCCCAATGATCGCGGGCAAGCTTGAGATTCTTTTTGCGTAAATCCAGGGTTTCCCCTTCGTCGCCCTCATGGCGTTCGTCATCTTTGTCATCCACCACGTTGGAGTGATGCTCCAAAATCATGTCATCGTTCTTCAAAATACTGCGGATCTCAGCCGCATTTTGTTCAATGATGGTCGTGTACGGAACGATATATATAATCCGCTGTTTGTTATGTTCAATGGCATGTCTGAGCGCGTAGCGCATACTGGCAAGCGTTTTCCCCCCACCTGTTGGTATGGAAAGGGTGTATACTCCTGATGGACGATACGCAAATTGTTCGCATTGCGAGGACATTTCACGTCGCAATCGATTAATGGATGTGTCTACTATACTGCTGTGCTCAAGCTTGCTTAAATGTTGAGATAGTAATTCATAGCTTTGTTGAAAAAAAGACTTGTAATTGATTTCTTCATCTATAGTTTCATTTTCTTCAAATCGCCTTGTATTCGTTCGATCCGCGTCGATCAGGCAGCTAAACATATATTTGATAAGCAGTGCCCCCGCAATTCGTGGAAGCTTATGCTCTTTGATGATCTGTATGTATCTTTGAAGCTCCTCAGTCGCTTGCTTAAACATATGGTCGAGTTGGTCTAGGGAATTGTGTTTGAAAAATTCTTCTTTCGCTTGCTCGTATTGATCTATTTCTTTGGAAATGACTCGTTCTGTATAAGGTGAAGTTTTATCAGGTGATATGTAGTCTCTTAAACCCTGATGATGGGATATAATACAATTGGCGATCCACTCCGCCGTGTACTTTGACTCAAGCGTTGTGCCACTTCCATGATAAAGGCTGTGCAGCAGCTTCCCACCAGCAGTCGAATGATCAACTGAACCTTTACGAGGAGGAGCATCCGGGTTCGCAACAGCTTCCTGAATGTAATTGCGAAAAACATCTGTATTTTTACCCATATCATGCAGAAGACCAGCAATGCCTGCCAAATATTTGACACCAATCTTCTCTCCAGCTTGCTCCGCCCCTTGCTTAACCTCTACTAAGTGATCCTGAACGGTTTGTATTCTTCCATCCTTTTGACAGATATGCGCAATATAGGTCATTAAGCCTCGCTTCCTTTCAGAAAAGAGATTCAAATCCGGTTCCCACACTCATTAATTGGGAAAATTACTTATATTAACATTTCGACTTCAGACGACAAACTCCTTTTTATTTTTTAAAAAAACCCTTAGTTTCTATCCCTATTAAGCAGTGTTAAACTTGTTATATCATTGACTCGGATTCAGTTACAGAGTATAATATTGTTATATAAAGTTAATTGACTCGCACATTGGTTCGACCTAATTAACTTTCCTATATGGGAAACTTCATGTTAACTCGTACATCGGTCCGACCTACCATGAGGTTTCCATTTTTGTATTGTGCATATTGAAGTCCAATATTGGGTATACTATATATGTGTCCGCACATTGGTTCGACCACATTAAGGGAGCGTACATTGGTACGCTCCCTTAACTGTAATCACCTATACTCCCATACTGCCGAGGACAAAGGAGCTATCCTTTTTTTGATATAGCTCTATTAATTCTTTATTATTTGCTTTACGATAACGTGGTTTTCGTAAAGTTGTTTCCATTTCCTTTGCTTTACTCTTGGGTTGATCTTCATCCCTTGTCTCAAATCATGAATACAACAAAATACCCCATAAAGAGACTTTTTTAAAGTGTCTACTCTATAGGGTACATTTTATACTTTGGACGGATTTTCTTTATTCAGTAGATTATTTAAAAATTAATGACCAACGCCATGATTAAATAACTGCATTATACTCTCAATTGGGAGTGCTGCTAACGCTGCCAAAACAATTGAATACACTATATTTAGAGTATTTCTTTTCTTCATCATAACATCCCCTCTAAGATAGATTTGTAACAGCTAATCTGTGCATGTGTAGCCTGCTCTCTGATTTTTTCAAAAAGTGCTACATATTTTATCTTATTCTGATTTATTTTAGGAGATATTGCCAAACAATTCAGTAAGATATCGATTGCATCGGAGTTATTATCATTTCGGGTATAGTACAGCGCCAACTCAAAACTAAATTTTAGATAATAAGAAACATCAATATCAGTCATTATGGTAGTATCACTAATCAAACGATGTTCTTCAAATAGATAATCAAACTTCTTAATAGGTAAATTATTTAAACGATTGGCTTCAAGGAGAGTCAATATTCCAGATATGATCTCACCTTTTGACTTTTGAATGTAAGCCACGTATTCATCAAGCTTTGTAGCATTACCCTCGAGTAAATCCAAAACGATTAAATTGATCTTGGCTATATCGCTATAAAATTCAATTTCATTAAGTGTCTCTTGATTAGTCAATTTAATCCACTGAAAATCACTATATTGCAATACGCATTCCCTTGCTTTATCAAACTCTAGTAGTTTTTGATACGCTATTCCTTGCATCAAACGACTGTATCCAATGTAATAGACAATTGCCCGCTGTGTATGTATTTCAACGATGTCCTGTTCCTTAGTCAACATTTGTAAATTATATATACGAAGTGATTCTTCATAAAGTGTTTCACCTAACTTAACGACCTCTCTCCAGTTGTCAAGACCATAAGCTATTCTGAGAAGTGTCACAGTCGAGTCTAATCCGTATCCATCATAATACCTCGACATACCCTTCCTCCTTATTTTACAATTAATAACATTATATTGATTTTTCTACCATAGGTCAAATCTATTGTTTAACAATAGACCTTAAAATATGCTGCATTTAATAGAACATCTCAGTTTTCGGCATTGTTTCTATACTTAATTATTTTTATTTCTCTGAAATAGAAAAGTCCTACCCACTTATCCATGCTTAACATGAGAAAGGTAAGACTTTTTTTAGGATTCAATTTGAATTCCATCCGGGGTGCCACCAGACACCCGTACCTGTAACAACGCTATTGCAAAGATTTCATTCCACGCACTCATATAGAGTGCGACTTCCATGTGTGTTATCTCTCCTTTGGTGGGCCTATTTCAATCCACGCACTCATATAGAGTGCGACGGCATAACGAATTTATCCAAGAGTATGAGGAGGGAATTTCAATCCACGCACTCATATAGAGTGCGACGATCATCGGAAATTATCGTGGCCGGATCTGGTCTATTTCAATCCACGCACTCATATAGAGTGCGACGGGGAGGAAGAAGCATGAGTCCCAATGATATCAAAATTTCAATCCACGCACTCATATAGAGTGCGACGACGATCTGGCGTCATTTCATCATTCGGTATGTAGTATTTCAATCCACGCACTCATATAGAGTGCGACTTCACCAACTGCCAAACCGCCCAAAGCAAATTGCAATTTCAATCCACGCACTCATATAGAGTGCGACATGATCAGGTAACAACCATAGAACAACATGAATTTATTTCAATCCACGCACTCATATAGAGTGCGACAGCAGAAAGTAACGTATAGTCGTTTCGAAAAAGATGTTTTTAACGTTATTCTGTCATTTAGTAAATGATAATAAATTCATTTTAATACAAATAATCCATTTAATTCAAGAATTATGTTGCCAAAAGGGGACATCATTAGCTTTATCGACAATTTTCGAGGTGCGAATCTCCTAGAGATTTTATGTGAGCTTAACATTCGCACCATTAAAGTAATGCTTTTTGCAGGTCTAATCTTTGTTACTTTAGAAATTTTATTTTCATATATCAACATCTAAAGAACCAAAGACAATATTCAATGTATTTGATCTCATTCTATAATGCTACTATGACCATCGTATCATATTTTTATTGAAAACGATCAAGCTTCAAATTCATATCAACACGTTCTGGAGTCCACAATAAGACATCCGTGAGAAATGTCAACGCATCCATTCCGCACAATCTATCCACGATTGACTCTATCAGTTCTTTTACATTTCCTTGGGGTTGCTCAGCGAGAATTATTCCTCCGGTATCTCCATTAATATATAAGTGATCTACGTGAGCAACTTTGTGTACATGTCGCAGCCATAGCGTACCTTCGTCAAGAAAAAAGATATAACTTTCATTCATAACATATCCTTGGTAAATATAAAAATCCTGAACGTCGTCAAGAGGACCAAGTATTAACGAAGCAAGTTTCAAATTTTCAGGTGCTCTCATTGCGTGTTTTCCTTCTTGATTCTATTTTCAAACGTAAGGTTACCCTCAGACATTTTAATGAGAAAATCATGAGTATGAGCGTTCACAACAACACTGTTATGCGAAATTAACTTGTTAACATGTAAAATCATTTATTTCCCCTCCCTAATTATAGAAGTTTCCAATGTTTGAGGCGGTATATTTGATCGTTTTACTTCTGCTTAGTAAATTTACATCCTTGAATATCGTTAGATTACAATGTTGCTAAAGATAACCCCTTTTGTTACGATTGGCGTAACAAGACTCGCCCACAATTCAACATGTCAACATATTGACTTAACTTTGTTGAACCCATCATACTATCACATTGATTACATGTCAACATATTGTGCATTATTTTTTATTGGAGGAATTTTATATGAACGAATTACTTATCCGCTGTCGTCTTGGGGACATTATGAAAGATCGTGGATTACAAAATAAAGACGTTGTAGCACTAACTGGTGTAAGCCGTAATACCATTACATCACTAGCAGGAAACGCAACAAAACGTATTGATTACGACACTCTTGGTGCGCTTTGTGACGGACTTGATGTTACACCGGGAGACCTTCTGGAATACATGCCCCAAAGCAAAAAGAGTCGGTAATTACACGACTCTTTTTACTTGTACAGCTACGAAATTAGTTTTTTAGTATATACAGTTATTAAGCGGTATACCATCTTGTAATAATAAACGTCTATCGGCTTGTGAGAGCTCTGGAGCAAATCGTGCTGCCCGAATACTTGACCCTTCAGATCCGCTCCATATTCTTTCCAAGTCGCATTTCAATCCACGCACTCCATACGGAGTGCGACTCCAACCTTGAATATTATCCGATTCAATCACACTAATTTCAATCCACGCACTCCATACGGAGTGCGACACGATACCCTTACCTTCATTGCCAGCTGTGCCGCTATTTCAATCCACGCACTCCATACGGAGTGCGACATGCTGCTTAGTTCAATATGTGCAGTAAGCAGACTATTTCAATCCACGAACTCCATACGGAGTGCGACGCGGCATACTTGGGCTTAACTAAAAAGACGAAGGAATTTCAATCCACGCACTCCATACGGAGTGCGACTACCATCGCAGTTAACCCATAAGGGTATCGCTAAGATTTCAATCCACGCACTCCATACGGAGTGCGACCCCAGTAACTGTTGGGCATGATCATACTTCTCTAGTATTTCAATCCACGCACTCCATACGGAGTGCGACACGGTAGATGGTCGATACTTTGGCACACCGTCCGTATTTCAATCCACGCACTCCATACGGAGTGCGACAGTAGGGAGCTGAAAACAGGGCGAGTGCTTTGGTGATTTCAATCCACGCACTCCATACGGAGTGCGACAAGGATGGCGGATAACAACGATCCGAAGATACTGATTTCAATCCACACACTCCATACGGAGTGCGACCTGATTTCAGATCTGGACAGTCCTAACTTCATTTATATTTCAATCCACGCACTCCATACGGAGTGCGACCTCTCAGCAATTCAGTTGCTAAAATCAACATTTCCATTTCAATCCACGCACTCCATACGGAGTGCGACAAGACTGCTAAAATAGCCGCCATTATAACTAGGAATTTCAATCCACGCACTCCATACGGAGTGCGACGTTAACAGAGGTTTGTACAGCACCTACAACGACTGTTATTTCAATCCACGCACTCCATACGGAGTGCGACTGGATTAAGAATGAGATGATCCGTAAGGCAGCTGAGATTTCAATCCACGCACTCCATACGGAGTGCGACGATATGCGTGGTGGCGCTCGTGAAGGTGCTGGAAGATTTCAATCCACGCACTCCATACGGAGTGCGACGCAGTACCTCCATACACCATCTGCATGTACATCTTATTTCAATCCACGCACTCCATACGGAGTGCGACCCCCAAATCAGGAAAGTCCTTATATAATCTTCCATATTTCAATCCACGCACTCCATACGGAGTGCGACATGCAAGAACGTTAACGTGAAGAGAAATGTGAGTGAGATTTCAATCCACGCACTCCATACGGAGTGCGACTGCTAGAAATAGATTTTTTTTTTATGATGTAAACAATTTCAATCCACGCACTCCATACGGAGTGCGACCTGCGAAGCTCCTTCTTATGTTCAGCGAAGAGAATTTCAATCCACGCACTCCATACGGAGTGCGACCCAACTTATCCCGACCCAAGCGAAACTCTCCGAAATTTCAATCCACGCACTCCATACGGAGTGCGACAATTGTTCTTGGGTCACAACATTTACGGAGGTACAATTTCAATCCACGCACTCCATACGGAGTGCGACCCATGACCCTGCCGCGATTGACCTTACAAGGTTATTTCAATCCACGCACTCCATACGGAGTGCGACTCCTTGAGCATGTGGCGCGGCAGCGGTTCAACGATTTCAATCCACGCACTCCATACGGAGTGCGACATGCCTCAGACAGATTCCTACGCGATGTTTCGGAAATTTCAATCCACGCACTCCATACGGAGTGCGACACAATATGCTCGATACAATTTTCTATACAGACAAAATTTCAATCCACGCACTCCATACGGAGTGCGACCCGATCTGGCAGGGATAAGGAGGACTGAACATATATATTTCAATCCACGCACTCCATACGGAGTGCGACAGCGGAAACGCACGTCATAAAGTTAGAATATTCATATATTATGACGTATTTCCGAGCATTCGAAAGAGTTACATCATCAATTTTGCTAAAAAATCAGCATAAATCCTACTCACCTGTTGCCAAAAGGTCACACAAAGGACGTTTTCGACAAAAACTGAGGTGCGAATCTCCTAGGGAAATCATGTGAGCTTAGGGTTCGCACCTGCCCAGATGACCTCATGGCAATCAACAATCTGAACGATCCATTGATAGATCCGAAGACAAATCAATTTACACTATAAGATTAAACTTACCAAAACTTACATTTTCAATCAATACGGATCATGCGAGCTCTTTATATTCACCCATCTGAGGTTAGCTAGTGTACGAATTAACGTGGTTGAAATGCTCTATTATAAACTGTTTGAACAAGCTAGAAATTCCGTTCATTTTGTTAGATTTTAATTCAATGATATTATGACGGATGATGATAGGATTTCCTAATTCTAAAATTTTTAGTGTGTTTGAGGATAACTCATTTTCAACTGAGCATTTGGGAACTAATGCAATCCCCGTACCATTAAGCACCGTCTGCTTGATCATTTCCAGACTAGCATATTCAATATTTTTGTAATCAAATTTGCCTTGATCGACTAGAACCTTGTTAGCCACCGATTGATAAATGCAATTATTTCCAAAGGTAATCACTTTAATTTCATGACTGAACAGCCTCTCATCGGTTACGCGGTTAGATCCAATAAAAACAAATTCTTCTTCAAAAATAGGCGTACACTTAATTTGATTAAGTTTAGGATCAACAGGAGCAATACCAAAATCGATTTTTTGATTGATTACATCGTCTATAATACTTTGATGAAAACCCGTCGTTAATTTGATCTCAGATGTATTATACCGTTCTAAAAAATCGACGATAGGTTTGGAAAAATGGGTCACACAGAACGATTCCAATGCTTTAATTTTAACGATACCGCTAATCTCATTGATTTCATCATATAGCTCTTGTGTTAGTTGCCAAAATGTTCGAGCATATTTTGCAAATATTTCACCTTTATCGGTTGGAACTACACCGTTGATCGTTCTGTGAAACAATTGTACATTCAATAACTCTTCAAGAATATGAATATGGTTGGTAACCGTAGATTGGGAGTAGCCTAATTGAATAGAAGCCTTGCTTATATTTCGTTGCTCATATGTTTTTAAAAAAGTATACATATATTTACCATCTAATTGGTTTAGCATTATATACACTCCATCTATTTATTAGATAATGATCATCGACATTATTCATTATATAGATGCCCAGTCTTCATGTATACTCTGACATGTAGATGAAAAAAACATTTGTAGAGGAGTAGTCATGTTGTATAAAAATCTAAAAGCTTATATGACCAAATTTTCAACCGATACTCGTTCCCCACTAACGATAAGCCTGTGGCATGCTGTTGTTGCTTTTACAGGTGGTTTTATTACGATATTTATGTTAATGAGTCTTTCTGAAGGATTGCAATTATCTTTATTGATGGCTCCTTTTGGAGCTAGCTGTGTTTTGGCTTTTGGACTTCCCGAGGCTCCTGTGTCGCAACCACGGAATATTATCGGTGGGCACTTCATTACAACTCTATGTGGACTGGCTGTTTATCATTGGATAGGTCAAGGGATTTGGGCTTTATCTTTAGCTGTTGGATTAGGGATTGCTTTGATGATCGTAACCAAAACTACACACCCTCCTGCAGGTGCGAATCCAATCGTTGTGATCACAGCCGCAAGCTCCTGGTCTTTTCTTTTCACTCCAGTGTTAATCGGTTCTATTATTATTGTGTGCGTTGCCTTGCTATACAACAACCTGATTAAACATAGGAAATATCCGACATTTTGGCGATAAATTAATGTAACGATCACAGGAACTAGACGTAAAATAATGCCCCGAAATCTGTAACAAGCAGAATATTACCTGCTAGAAAGATGTCAATTCACGCACTCCATGCGGAGTGCGACAGCAAAAAAGTACGTATCTTTACCCTCTTTATTAATCATATTTTACCGCAGTAACTCCCCAGGCTTTTCATATGAGCATCACATTCGCACCTGTTTTAGCGACTTCTTATTTAATTATATCTCCTTCCTTTCCAAGTCCCCTATACACACTATGAAAAAAATCACATCCACCTCCCCTTCTCAAGTGCTACAGTTGTTAACGACCAACTGACCGTAATAGTAATTAGGTCATTTAATTACTTACCTTACCCATTGTCCTTTCAACCTACAAGGAGGAGGTGTATATACCATGAAAACGATAGATCGAAGGCAACAGGTGATGGACTCTGCCGAGAAATCCTTTGCCCTGTTTGGCTACAAAGCCACAACGATGGAACAAGTCGCAAGACTTGCCAATGTGGGCAAGGGAACGATCTATACTTTTTTCGAGAATAAAGAAGAACTGTTCAGCGAGATTCTGCGCTCGATCATTGCGGATATGAGACAGATTACGGAGCAGACAGTGAAGGAAGAGAACTCCTTTCTGGATAACGTGCATATGAGTATGGATTCTTTGCTGGAGTACCGGGAGGAACATGAGCTGTTGATCAAGCTCTTTCAGGAGGTCAACGAGTTCGGTACACCGCAAGCCAAGGAAGGTTTGCAGAAAGTGGAGACAGCCATTCTCGAATACCTGGAGCGTCAGGTCAGCCGTGCCATGGAGTTGGAACAGATTCGCAGGGACGATCCCAAGCTGGTTTCTTTTGTCCTGCTGAAGCTGTATGTCACCTTAACATCGGATTGGAACAAAGCGCATCCTACGCTGCACAAGGATCAGATCAAGGCTTTTGTGGGCGTCTTTCTCAAGAATGGCTTATCCCCCACGTAGAGAACGGCATGCCACTAGATTCAAAACATAATAGAGATAGAACAAACGGATTAGCGTGAGGATAGGGAGAGAACATGATGAAATCATTCCACGTATTTGGGCAGGATCTGAAGTCCGCCTTCAAGAAACCAAAAGTATTTATTCCGATTCTCGTTGTACTGTTCATTCCGGTGTTGTATAGCGGCCTGTTCCTGAACGCATTCTGGGACCCCTATGGCAAAATGAATGAATTACCTGTAGCCGTGGTCAACACGGATCAGGGTGCAGTCTACAACGACAAATCTCTGGAGGTCGGTCAGAATCTGGTCGATGAATTGAAAAAAAGTGATGATTTCAACTGGCAATTCGTGACTCGTGAACAAGCAGAACAAGGTATGCAAGACAACACGTACTATATGACCATTGTGATTCCGGAGGACTTTTCCACCAAAGCAACAACTCTGATGGATGAACACCCTGAACCCGCGGACCTAATCTATGAACCCAATGAAGGATACAACTTCCTCGCGGGTCAGATTGGCGGCACGGCGGTCAAACAAATTCGCTCCAAAGTCGCTGCCAAAGTCACAGAATCGTATACGGAAACGCTATTGGATCAGGTCGAAAAAATCTCTGGCGGTTTGGCGGATGCCGGGGATGGCGCAGGTCAGATTCATGATGGTGCAATCAAGCTGGATGAGAGTGCTGCTACATTAAAAGAGAACCTATCCAAACTGGCAGCAGGCACCGACAAGCTCGAAACAGGCGTAGTTCCGTTAAAAGAAGGCGCGTCTACCCTCGCCCAAGGCATAGGTGATCTTCATACTGGCGCAAGTGCCCTGTCCAGTGGCCTGTCCCAATTGGCAGCAGCAGGTACGAAGCTGGGTGATGGAGCAACCCAGGCTGAGACAGGTAGCAAACAGTTACAGGCAGGCATTCAATCCGCTCAGGAAGGCGCAGCCAAGCTGGATGCAGGACTGGCGGCTTCCGAGGAAGGCAGTGCGAAGCTGAATGCTGGGCTGCAAAGTTCTGTTGAGGGTAGCGCCAAAGTTAGCGAAGGTGCCAAAGCAGTTGCACAAGGCCTTGCCCAATTAGCTGAAGCCAGTCCGGAACTTGCCGCAAGTCCGGCTGTCCAGCAGCTCCTGACAGCCAGTCAGGCCGTAGCCGCAGGCAGCGAACAGGTGTATCAGGGCGGACAGCAATTGGTCGCAGGCAGCCAAAACCTGTACGCTGCACAACAGCAACTGCATCAAGGCAGCAGCCAGTTGGTGCAGGGTGAACAACAACTTGTACAAGGCGCCACGCAATTATCCACTGGACAAGAAAAGCTTGCCACTGGCCTACAACAATTCAATTCCAAATTATCCGAGGCAGCCGCTGGAGGAGCCAAACTGGCGAATGGTTCAGGTCAATTGGATGCTGGTGCAGGCAAGCTGGTTGCGGGTGTAAGCCAGCTTACAGACGGAATCTCAATCCTTGCGGATGGCTCACATAAGCTCGATGACGGTGCTGATCAGTTAAAAGAAGGAACTCTTAAGCTAACAGACGGCTCTGGCGAACTTGCCACCAAGCTGAATGAAGCGGCTGAGCAGACGGGAAGTGTGCAAAAGACGGATGAGCTGGTAACCATGTATGCAGAGCCTGTTCAGGTCGATGAGCATAAATATAATGAGGTACCCAACTATGGTACAGGATTCTCTCCATACTTCCTGTCACTTGGGCTGTTTGTCGGGGCATTGATTGCGACATTGGTTGTGCCCACACGCGGCAGCACGGTTAGCGAGGCAAGTGGCTGGAATCGTTTTGTGAGCAGAACGCTTGCTTTCACCATCATGAGTGCCGTGCAGTCTCTGCTAGCTTCCTGGCTTGTACTGTACGGCTTGGGGCTGGATGTTCAGAGCGTTCCATTGTTTCTCTTGTTCAGCTTTGTTACCAGTCTAAGCTTCATGTACATCATTCAGGCACTGGTGACCTGGCTGGAGAATCCGGGTCGTTTCCTGGCGATTCTGATGTTAATCTTCCAACTGACAACCAGTGCGGGCACGTTCCCGTTAGAGCTTATTCCAAATTGGCTGAAAGGTTTCAATCCATGGCTGCCGATGACCTATTCGGTAACGGGTTATAAAGCAGTCATCTCAAGTGGTCAGTTCGGTGTAACCTGGGCTCAAATCGGGATTCTGTGTATCTTTGCCGCCATTGGCTTAGTTGCTACCTTTACGTATTTCATGATGCAACGTACCAGTGAGGTCGAGGAAGTTAGTGGGGAAGCTGTGCTTCACGTGTAATAGAAAATAAAAAAAGCAAGGCGTATTCCCAAGCTTCATCCTCGTCTAAACCACAGCGGGTGTTGGCTTGGTACGTCCTTGCTTTTTTTGATCATTAAACTAACGAGGCAGGTCACCTCCGCTCAAACTTCTAATATGTAGAAGAAATCTCGGTGCTTGCGAAAAATAAGACTGCAAGCAATAAAAACAAAATGATGATAGCATAGATCGCCGTGCCGATGATTCCACAAACGAGCCCAGCAATGGCTAACCCTTTCCCTTGTTCCATACGTAACTTGATTTCTTTAAGTGATATGGAGGCAAAGATGATTGCTACAATGCCGATCAAAAATCCCAAGTAAGGAATGATGATCGACAAAATCCCCATGACAAGAGCTGCAATAGACTTGCTATTAGTTTTTGGTACCACATAAGGTGGTGGTGGCAGTGTGTCGTTATAATAACGATTATCCACATCATACTCGCGATGTTCCAAGGTAAATCCTCCCTGTTTATTAAGTAACACCATTATAATGGATTTGAAGGGCAGTTATGTTCCATATTTTGTTAATCATAGACTTTCACTCAATTTATTTCATTTCATTAGACCAATTAGCTGAAGCATGACTGTGCAGTGAAACGGATAGGTCTGTCGAGACTTTGAAGCCGATAGAGCGCAGTATGGAAGATGCTCAAACCATCAAGGAACTGCGTGAGGAGAACGCCCAACTTCAGGAACAGATCACGCAGCTTAGCGATCACATCAAATAAAATCCCTTCTGTTTCCTAGTCGTTTGTCCATACGGAGTGCGACAGCGAAAAAAACACGTAATAACAGCATATAGATATATACTCATTACGTGTTTTCAATCATTTGTTTTTTTCTATTTACATCATGTAATCGGGTTGCACCGTTTCCTGGCTTCCAACCTCTATGTCACACGATTTAGTGCTTGTATCACCTGATCACATGTTCCTATTTGGAACCCCAGATCGATTGATTGTTGGAACCGATCAGTGAGAAGGTCATCACTTCGTTATGGCTAGATAACTCATTCTTCTGTTTGAAGAATATACCTTTGTACGTCACACCATTAATGACCATCGTGCAGTAATACGTACCGGCAGTATTCGACCATGTACCGGTTACCGCACCAGATATCGTTCCGTTAGCATTCAGTGTTACACTTTGCGTGGGAATCATACCTACGTTGCTGGTGGACGCATCCAGCCCCATATTAACGAATTGGTACGTTCCCGTCATATCGGTTGCACTATACCCAGTAGAAGAAATTTTGCTTCCCAAAAATTCGTACACTGCTGTCACCGGCCATTTGTCGACGTTCAGGAATTGCTGATGTGCACGAACCTCATGATACTCCGTTCCGTTATTGAATCGGGTATGGTAGATCAGATACCTCGCCCCATCCGTGTCAACAAATGCGGAGTTGTGCCCTCCAGATTTGTAACCAAGCGGTATACCGGGCAGCGCATAGTTGCCGAACAACTTCACGCCCCGAGTTGACTGATTAACCGAAGCAGATTCATATACAGCCTGATTTCCGGTGGCATCGGTATATGTTCCATCAATCGTGGTGGAACGATAGATGCGAAGATGATAACCGCCTTCACTGGACAGCCAGCCGTACGTTACATACAGATAGTAATAACCTGCATCCTTGTCATACACGATATAGGGAGCTTCTCCCGTTTTCCCATAACCTCCTGCAATGCGCTTGCCAAAGTAACGGTCCGTATTACCACTATCCGATCCCGGATATATCGGCTGGCCTGTGTCTGGATTGATTTGAAGGATATAAATCCCCCCTGACCAGGATCCATAACTCATCCACAGTTTGCCAGAGCTGTCGTAGGTCAAGGTAGGATCGATCGCGTTTGGGAAAAGTGTATTATTAAATCCACCATTGTTCAAGAACCAGCCGCTCCGTGTGCCGGACAGATTCCCTTTGTCGATTAACTCGGGAATGTTGGTATTCTGAACCCACGTGTTCACGGTTTTTGTTCCAAGCGAAGACGTGGTCGTGATCGGATTGCTTCCGCTTGTGAATCCCGAGTAGACGATCGTATCAATGTATTCGTAAGGCCCCTTAACGGATTTGGATATGCCGAAACCGATGGCTGAGCGAATATAGGTGGACGATGTGGAGTAATACAACATGTAGGCACCCTTGGAACCGTCCGCCCATGTATATGCAGCATTGTAGATCGGCGATGCCGGCGCCCAAACGGCATGACCGCCTGAGCTATCCTGATCGTTATAACCGGCCCACGCATAGGATACCGCCAGAGCCGATGTCAGCGCAGCCCCCGAACTTCGGGATGCATTGCCGGTGCCGCCTGCTTTGACCAGTTCCCACTTCTGCATATCTCCACCCCAGTAATTCCATTGCTGCACACTGGCACCGGCTGTCGTGCTGCCGTCCGCCACATCCAACGCACTACTATATCCGGAAGCCTTGGTTAACAATGCAACCGTTCCGTCATCGTTTTGTTGAATTCGAAATAACTGCATGGTTCCGCCCCAATACGCCCATTGCTCAATACTGGCACCGTCGGCTGCTGAACCGCCATTGACGTCAAGAGCGCTGCTGTAGGCCGAATTGGCGGTCAGAAGATAATAGTCCCCGTTGCCGTAGTGCATTATTCTGAACTTCTGCGCGTCCGATCCATTATAGGACCACTGACGAATGCTTGTGCCATCGGCAGTCGAGCCACCGGAGACATCCAGGTATAGGCCGCTGTTTTTATTTTTAATGTAATAGTAGCCCTCGAAGGTAGATGGTGCGTACAAGGTGCTGTTAGCATACCCTTGTGTTCCCTCGTATGACCAGTTTCTGAGATCTGTGCTGCTGGCCTGAGCCATGTGCGAACCGTATATGTAGTACTTGTTTGTGGTTGAATCGTAATAAATGGACGGGTCGTGTACAGATACTCGTGTTGTATTCGAAGTGGTCGATGAGCTTGCTGCGCCTAATGCATTTCCACTGCCCACGCTGGCGGCCAAAAGAACAAAAACGAGCATCATCATCCCCAGCTTGTTCCATAACTTGTGCACAATTTGCATGATCGGATCAATCTCCCTTCCTAGTGGGTTACTTATATACCAAAATAAAGATTATGTTTTGTGTACGCCGAAATAAGTTAAGCGCTTTCATAACTTGGAAATACATTATTATTATCTTAGGAATGTATATATTAGCCTCCTTTCATCGTGATAAGGTGTATACCGATTTATAGCTTCCAACACGATATACACTTCATATTAATAGTATTCCTTTGTCGAAGTAAGGGGGTTTTTGTCGTTTGTAAAAATAAATAAATATGTAAATAAAATCTTTTTATTATAAATTAATCCTCCCGTTATCATCTCTTGATTCAAAAAAAGATACCCCAACTGTCATGATGGGATATCTCTCTTTTTGGTTTCTTTTTCCGTTGTCTATCCTTCCACTTCCACCCGCTGCAAAAATGTCCGGGTACGCGCAAGCTTTGGATTGCCAAAGATCTGTTCTGGTGGACCTGCCTCTGCGATCTCGCCGTTATCCATGAAGAATACACGATCCGCAACATCACGGGCGAAACTCATCTCATGTGTAACAATCATCATCGTCATATTTTCCTGTGCAAGTTGCTTGATTACGCGTAGTACTTCCCCGGTCAGCTCTGGATCGAGTGCCGAAGTCGGCTCATCGAACAGGAGAATGTCCGGCTGCATCATCAGGGCGCGGGCAATCGCCACCCGCTGTTTCTGTCCACCAGACAGATTGGCCGGATAGACATCGGCCTTGTCCGACAGCCCTACTTTGCCGAGTAATTCCAGACTACGGTACCGAATGACGCCTGAGCTTTCTTTTTTCAAAGCCTTCGGTGCGAGTTCCAGATTAGCTTGTACGGTCAGATGCGGGAACAAGTTGAAATGCTGGAACACCATACCCATACGATCCGTCATCTTGCGAATATCCGCAGCACCCGCGTAACGGCCATTATCGACCAATGTCTGATCCTGAATGCGAATCGTTCCGCCCGAAATATCCTCCAGATGAATCAGGCTACGCAGCATCGTACTTTTCCCCGAACCCGAAGGCCCGATCACGGCAATCACCTCGCCTGGTTCCACGTTGAAGGATACCTGCTTCAGCACATCAAGTGTACCGAATGATTTTCTCAACTGATTTACTTCTATTATATGTGTCATATGCAGACAGTCCTTTGATTGATCAGATTTAATTTATTCAAATGAAAACCGCTTCTCCAGTGCCTTGAACAACAACGTGAGTACGAGTGTCATGAGCAGATACATCACCGCTGCCACGAAGAAAGGGATCAACTGCAAGTCGCGATTCACCGCCGCTTGGGCGTAATACAACAGCTCAGGTACAGCGACGGCATAGAGTAGTGCCGTATCCTTGATGAGCGTAATGGACTCATTGGCCGTTGCAGGCAATACTACACGAATCATCTGCGGAATGATGACTTTGGTCATCGTCTGCCATTTCGTTAATCCAAGTACCTTTGCTGCCTCATGTTGCCCTTTATCAATGGACAGCAGCCCGCCCCTGAAGATTTCGGCGAAGTACGCCGCATAGTTCAGGATGAACGCAATCCCCGCCGCAACAAAACGATCAAACACCAAATATTCCCCAATTACCGGAAGCAACGGTAAACCGAAGCAGAAAAATAGAATTTGAAGCAGCAGTGGTGTCCCTCGCATCACGTAAACGTAGGTATGGGCAATCCACGCCAGCAGTTTAATCTGGCTTCTCATCGCCAGTGTGACCGCAAATCCAAGCGGTACGGATAAGACGATCGCTAGCAAGAACATGAAAATCGTGGTCTGTGCACCTTCTAGCATAGGTTTTAAAATGGTCGATAGATAATCCCAACTCATTATTTTGTCTCCTCTAATCTGTTAACCCCGCATTCCTCTGGGGCATGAATCGCTCCAGCGTGGAATACGGGGTCCGTTTTGTTTCTAACTATATATCAGGTGTGTAACCTGTCTATTTCAAAACCTTATCTTCACCCAACCATTGGGTAGAGATTTTAGCTGCTGTTCCGTCTGCATTGAGCTCATCCAGTGCTTTTTGCAGCTGATCCAAGAGCTCTTCGTTGCCTTTTTTGATACCAATGCCATATTGTTCCGGTGCAAGAAATTCATCCAGCAGTTTGAATGTTCCCTCTTCCTTGGACATGTAATATCTCGCAACCACTTCATCGATAATTACCGCGTCCAGACGTTTCGTCTTCAGATCTGTCAGGGCAAGTACGTTATCCTTGAACTCAGAAGCCTTCACTTTATCATTCAGGGGACTTGCTGCCAACGCATCTGCCGCTGAGGACAGCGCCTGCAATCCCACATTTTTGCCATCCAGTTCATCCAACTTTGTGATTGGCGAGTCCGCCAATGTAATAGCTACCTGACTGTTTTCCAGATACGGCTTCGTGAAAAGCACTTTTTCTTTACGCTCATCCGTAATGGTGTACCCGTTCCAGATCATATCGATCCGGCCACTGTTCAGCTCAGACTCTTTGGAAGACCAATCAATCGGCTGAAATGTGACTTCTTTACCCATTTTCTCTGCAGCCGCTCTTGCGTAGTCAATATCAAAACCTACAATTTCATTCTGCTCATCCCGGAATCCCATTGGAGCAAACTTATCATCAATCCCTACAACAATCGTGTTATCGTCTTTGCTTGCGGAACTGGAACAACCAGCCACAATCAATACACATATACTAATGAATAATAGTAGAATCGCTTTTTTTCTCATCTCTCGAACCCCTCCATGTCTATAACCAAAACCCAAACGCTTTAGTTCGTTACCACGTTATCAGAGATTTATAATAACATAGCATGGGAGAAGAGTCGAGTCTCTTGCCTATTTCCTTCTATTTCATGCAGCTTAATTGTCAACAATCTGTGAAAAAGCCTCTTTCACTTGTGCCGGTTCCACCAGCTTCTCGCGTACAGTCGAATTCCATAGCTCCGGGTTCTGGAGCTTCTTCAACTCCGTAGCCGCCCATTGCGAAGCAGCCTGACGGGATAAGGTATGAGTGGTATTCTCAAACTGGTAAACGACCTGCTCCAGATTATCAATCATGACAAAGTTCGCAACTGCATTATATATGAGTATCCGTCCAAGTTCCTCTGCGTTCATCTCACGCGTATCCAAGCTGTAATTCACTTGAGCCGTGAATGTCTCCGGGTACAACTGGTAACCATTCAATCTTTCACGTAAAGGTAAAGCCTGATTCAGATGACTAAGGTTTGAATGATCACCCATGTAGGGACTGCGATATTTCGCTAAAGCGGCAAAATCATGCGTCAACGGATTCTGCTGCTCTGCCTCGTACTGAGCCTGCTTCGCCTCGATCTTCGGATTAACGAAGCCCTCAACAATCACCAAACCAATGATTCCCAACATAACAAGTGCTATAATCCATATATTTCTAATCCTCATAGCGCATCACTCACTTCATACTTGCTAACGATTCGATACGCCCGATGCACCACCAAAGGAACAATAATGCTCAATAAGGGGACGGCAAAAACAATGGCCAGCACAGCAAACTGGTAGGGTCCATCCACTTGAATGGGGCGATTAAACCAGATGTTGCTTCCGAATCGCAACGCTGCCTGCGTTCCCCACAGCACGATCACGAATGTCGCCCACAACCACCATATTCTACGATTCCACTGCATTAAGACATGGGTTCGAATAACCATAGTTTTCTCCGAGATCGCGGGATCGCTCGCCCTATGGGTCAACATATACAATACATAGGTCCCACCCACAATGAGACTCACGACCATGAGCAAAGTGTTAATGACGGAGCCTTGCATCAGCACTCTCATTGGGATGGTAATGATCCAGGCGATGAGGCTATATATCAAGGTAGACTGCAACAACGCCGTCCAGTAAGGAGCACGTTGCACCCTCCGATGGTCACTCATCACCTGATCCATGCCAGCGATATGCTGAATGGCGGTCTGGAATGCCTCTTCCTCCTTCATTCCCTGCGAGATATAGTCGTCAATCCGCGCAGCGAGATTACTGTGAATCTCTTCTTTTAATTCTCGATTGTCCAATGTATCTTGTGCGTGAGCGAACAAACGATTGATATGGCGGGTAATGCGAACTTCCAATCTCATAGGTCTTCCACTCCTCTTTCCTCAGATACAATCATGCAGTCAATCAGTGTCTTGGCTGCTTGCCAAGCGAGAACCTGTTCTCTATATGCTTCAAGACCTTGTACTGTAATCCGGTAATATTTGCGTCGTCCTCCCTGAGTTTCTTCCCCCCAGTAGGATTCCACATATCCACTCTTCTCCAGCCTCTTCAAACTGGAATAAAGCGTAGGTTCCTTCAATTCAAACTGCTCTCCACTCTTGCTATAGATCTCCTTAATAATGCTGTAGCCATAGTTATCTGAGGGTATAAGTACACTCAGAATGATGGGGTCAATATTGCCCCGAATCAGATCACTGTTAATTACTTGAACATCCATCTGCGAAATTCACCGACTTTCTTCCATCCTGCGTATACTATAAAATATATTACTATGTCTGTAAAGGTAATATGTGTCACATGGTAAACATGCATCGCAGGAGCAACATTAGCAACATTCCTCTCTCGCTTTTCGTTTGGAAGAATATGGAGCCTTTGTTATCAGCGATGTCGAAAAAAATAAAAAACAAACAGGGCCCCTCCATTGGAGAAGCCCTTACTCACTTTTATCTACTGCTGCACTTTCTCGCGATCTTTTCCTTTATCGGATTCACCCGCATTTTTGTTGGCAGCATCGCGATCTTGCTGCATCTCTTCAACGGTTTTCACCTTGAGACGTGCTGCACCTTCATATTCCTTCGTTGGAATCAAGTTACCTGCAGCAAGTCTTGCTTCTGCGGCAGCAATCGCATCCCCATACTGCGGCAACCACTGGGCCTGCGCAACCAGCATCTCGTCGACCATCTGCCAGATCTCCTTTGGATTACACACGGCACCTACGAGCGGGTCCATCATGAACGCCTGACGAAGTAACTTGTCGTCTCCATTCACCGCAGCTTCAACCGCAAGACGTTGCACGGAGATACTCACATTACATACCGCAGCCGGGCCAAGTGGCAGATCGCCTACATGCGGCATGGAGATGCCGTTGCGATCCACATATCCCGGTGCCTCAATAATCGCATCGTCCGGCAGGTTCGAGATTACTCCATTATTAACGGTATTGAAATGTCCACGATAGACACGTCCCGTCTCCAGCCCTTCAATAATGTACGAACCGTGCTCCTCGCCCCGTTTTTCCGGAATGAATTGCATCGGTTCATCCTTCATCCAGTTTGGAAAATCAGTCTCAAACCAGTTGCGCCCCTCGGTACACACCCGCAAATATCCACCCGTCTCTCCATTGATCCAGTTGCCGAGGTCGATCCATTCGTTGATCTCTTCCGGACGTTTGCGGTACCACGGCACATATTCACTCAGGTGACCATTCGATTCCGTGCTGTAGTATCCGAAGCGGCGTAACATATCGATCCGTACTTTCTCGGTGCGGCTATACTCCGGATGTTTCTCAAAGGCTTCGAGCAGATCACCTGTAAGGTCTTTACCTTCATGAGACGCCTGAATGTACCAGGTCTGATGGTTGATGCCGGCACAGATAATATCCACTTCACTCTTTTTCAAGCCAAAAGCTTCCGCAATCTGATGATGACCATGCTGTACGCCATGACACAGTCCGATCGTCCGCACTCCGCCGTACTTGTTGCATGCCCATGTGAGCATCGCCATCGGATTAGAGTAGTTCAAGAGCAGTACGTCCGGTGCGCTCTGTTCACGAATATCTTTACAGATATCCAGCATCTCGGCGATTCCCCGTTGTCCATACATAATGCCGCCTGCACACAGCGTATCGCCGACACATTGATCTACACCATATTTCAGTGGAATATCCACATCGGTTGCAAATGCTTCCAGTCCCCCGACACGAATCGTACACAGTACGTACTTCGCATCTTTCAACGCTTCTTTACGATCCGTTGTCGGCTGAATCTGAATATTCAATCCATTCTCACGGATATCCCGCTGACATAGCTCAGTCACCATGTCCAGATTGTGCTGGTTAATATCGCAGAACGCAATCTCGATGTTGTTAAATTCCGGTACCGTGAGCAAATCCCGCAGCAATCCCCGTGTAAATCCGATACTTCCTGCCCCGATAAAAGCCACTTTAAATGACATGCCTATGTCCTCCCCTAATCCGAATCTTTCGCTTCGGTTAATGACTTTCTTCATGAAATCATTGTACCAACGGCAAAAGGGGAAGCGTTATCAAAATCATGACCTGTTCAAGATCTTGTTGTCAAAAATCCTAACTTTTTAAAACCTAATCCAATCATTCAATACTCATTTATATTAAAAGATAACTGCAATCGAGACTCATTCATCCGCTGGGTATTGACTAACATGTCGTTCCATAGAGGAGCGAAATTCAACCGGAGTCATGCCTGTTGTCTTCTTGAATAACATATGAAAATACTGACGACTGCCTACTCCAACATAGTCGGAGATCTCCGAAATCGGAATATTCGTCTGATGAAGCAGCATCTTGGCCTTCTCCATGCGAAGCATCGTCAGGTAGTCGGTAGGTGTGCGCTGCGTGTGCTGACGAAAAATGCGATGTAAATAGCCCGGATGCAGATTGACGGCTGCCGCGATATCCTTCATCTGAATATTTCGATCCATATTGTGATGCATGAATTCAATGGTTCGTTTGACATACAGCTCCGCCTGATCTGGCGCACTCCGGCTCATTTCTCCACGCAGACGTGCAACACGGACCAGTAACTGGATAAACAGTGTACGCACCAGCATCCCCTGCTCGGGAGACGACAGATTCCGGGCTTCGCGCTGTTGCGCCCTTTCCTCTGGTGAAATAATCCTCATTGGCGTGGTCGCTTTTCCTTGCTCCAGCAGACCCCGCTGATCGAGTTCCAGCACCAGACTCTTCATAATGTGATACACCTCTTCCGGATCAGGCAGTACCAGATATGGCGAAGCATTAGTGAGTAGAGTATGGACTTCTTCCTCTTCCAACGCGAGCTGACGGATGGATAACTGTCCGGGAGGCGAGCCTGAGAATCCAAATTCCACATTGAGCATCCGGCAAGGGACACCATCTTCCACCAGCAAACGATGCGGGACACCTGCGTCGAGCATGATGAACTGTCCTTTTTTCAAAATAGTCTGCTCCGAGCTCCCATCCGGCATCTGCACATCTACCCGGCACATTCCCGAAATAATGTACATGATCTCCGTGGAATCATGTTGGTGATAGGACATACGGTAATCGTCCCATTGCTTGTAATAGTAAGCATAGAAACGCGGCCCACAGTCCTCCGTTCGTAGTCCCTCCTGATACAGGCTTCCTGTCCAGCGCTTCGTGACAATCATATCCATACCTCCATCCTACAACGATCGATCCTCACTTTTCTCCATTGTAACAATTCTGTCGGGTGGATATAAACTGTCCTGACTTAAATGATGGTTGTATTCTGTAATTAGATAAATATATAATTAGTATATAATCTAATCGTTTTATATAAACTGTCTATACTTAAGGAGGTTTCCACGCATGAGTACCACCTTTCACCTGGTGAGACATGGTCTCAAAGAACGACGAATCGGGGATGTCCCCCTCACTTCCGAAGGGACTTTACAAGCCAAAGCCACAGCACTTCATTTTGCCAGAGCTACCTTTCCCGTTACTAAAATCTTTACCAGCCCACTTCGACGAGCCCAAGAAACCTCCAGCATGATTGCCCACCATACTCAATCCCATATAATCGTAGATCCTCGCCTGCGTGAACGTGCCAATTGGGGAGATTGCCCGGATCAGTCATTCGAAGAATTCATTGCAATGTGGGATCGATGTACGTCTGACCCAGATTACATTCCACCCGTAGGAGACTCGGCCAAACAGGCTGGTGAACGTCTGGCCTCCCTTCTAACGGAATTGGCTAATGAAGGGCAGGAGAACCGTAACATTATTGTGGTTGCACATGGTGGACTCTTTACTGATTTTCTGGTACAAAATTTTACCGAGCGTGAGCTTAACGTCTGGCATTCCGATTTTATAACTTTGCAGAACCAACTTATCCCCGAGTGCTCCATCACCACATTAATTCATGAGAATGGAAAATACACCATCGAAGACTTTGCATCCGTTAAACATCTGAAATTCTGAATGATCGTTTCACTAAGCTTAATCGAGGATACGCTAAGCTCCAACAATCCGGAGTTGTTCTCCCTCCACAACAATAGCTTGTGCATTCGTAATAGGTACTAGAGGTAGCTCTGACTGATACTCTGCAAGAACTTTTTCTGATGATTCAACAAACGGAAAGCATCCATGATGCGGGACCGGATAAAAATCGATGACATTTAATGCACCATAACTTTTAAGGCTCGGGGCCACCATGGAATCATCCATTTCTTTCACATATTCAATATGAGGCGATAAGATTATAGAGCCTGCTGACTCTCCAATGTAGATCTTTCCAGCCTGAATGTGCGCTCGAATCCGTTGGTCCGCCCCGCTTTTTTTAAGTTCTTGAAGTAGAAAAAATGTATTCCCACCCGTCACATAAATCATATCGTTTCGCTGTAACGTACTCTCTATTTCTTGAGGTGAGACTGTGGATATCTCCAACTCATCCACCACCAATCCCAATTCCTCAAGGGCTTTTCGGCCAGCTTGCACATAATCATTGTATTCCTCTTGAATAGCCGCTGTAGGAATAAATGTGACCGTTCTCCCCGTCAATTCTTCCTCAAATGCACCAAACAAGCTCGCTGTCTCTTCAAAAGATGAAGTCAGAAACAATTTTTTCATCTTTAACGCCTCCCATCGCTTTTCCTTCCTCTTCATTAAAACATGCAATGACTGACAGCTTAATGTCAGTCATTATAAAATAAGAGTGATGAACCTATCGTTTTTACAGTCAGCAGTTTAGGCGTTACAAATTGCCTCTCTCTTCTCATACGTATAGAAATAAGGAGGGATCAGTTATGAAATTGGAACGCATGCTCGCTATTGTGATGTTGCTTTTGCAACGTGGCAAGGTTCGTGGAAAAGATCTCGCCGAATTGTTCGAAGTTTCTCTGCGCACCATTTATCGGGATATAGAATCCATTAATGCAGCAGGAATTCCCATTACAACAAGCTCTGGTGCCGGTGGTGGCATTCGCATTATGGAGCAGTACAAACTGAATAAGGGCTTATTTACTACAGATGATATGATTGCCATGCTGACTGGACTCGGCATAATGCAAAGCACATTCTCAGGTAAGGAAGTATCCCATGCATTGGTTAAGTTGAGAAGCATTGTTTCAGAAGAACAGTTTCATGCTATGACTATGAAAACAAATCAGATGATGGTGGACTTTACGTCCTGGATGGGCGTTGATGACTCCGACACCGTTATTCAGTCTATCAAATTAGCCTTGGAAAAAATGTACACTTTAGCTTTTTCTTATTATAATCGCAAAGGAACCGAGCAGCTTCAAGGTGTGGAACCTCAACGACTGGTGTTTAAGGCAAGCTATTGGTATGTGCAGGCCTATCTGCCTCAAACACAGAGTTACAGACTGTTCAAGTTACGCAAAATGTATGCGGTGACGGTTGAAGAAACTCCTTTTACTCAGCGTATCTTGCCACATCCCTTCTCTGATTTTACCAATCAGATGCGTGCCAGAACTTTTCCAATTAAACTACTCATTAACTCATCCGCTCTGAATCGCATGCTGGATTATTGCACGATGGAACATATCACCGATCTCGGAGATGAGCGATATCAGGTGGACCTCCCCTTTATAGACGATGATTATGGCTTCGGTATATTAATGAGCTTTGGAAGTAGCCTGCGTTGCCTAGAGCCGGAACATGTTCGACTGGAATTAATTCAACGAATGAACGCGGCAACAGAGCAATATACGAGATACGCCCCTTAATACATAGTTCCTTGCCAATAAACCGCCCCCTAAGAAAAACTAAGCCAATCCTAACTTTTCGATTGCATCCCCGAATGCTTCAGTTCACCTCTGATCTACAATCATGGAAACTATAAAAAAAGCTCTGAAACCTCCATGTGCCGAGACACATTGGGATTCAAGAGCTTCAAAGCTTCGATACCAACTCTTAAAACTGACGACGTTGCTTTACGTTACAGGCTGATCTTGAACACATGTTGTGTTGCTATTGCTAGCTATTATTAATCCGGCCTGCTTACTTTCCACCTTTACCCGGTGTGTAGAACTTCGGCAGCGTTACTTTTGACCAGTCCATATCCGATGCCATGTAGAAGGACGGATAGGACGGCTGGTTGTACCCACTGTTCTGTCCCGCAATGCCCACGCGATACATCGCATCATGCATGAGCGTGTAGAGCTTGCGATCTGTCTTCTCGGTACTCATATAGATGCGGATAGCCGAACTGTCCGCAGTTCTTACCAGCATCTCTTCTCGCCAATCCCCGAAGATGTCAGCCACGAGAGAAGGCGTACCTTTCGTATGATTGTTGGTTAATGTGCCTGTTGCGGTAAGCACCGTACCACGCTTCCAATCCTTGATCGTAGGCGTGACGTCGATGGCACCGTCTACGATCTGAGTCGTCATATCAGCAGCCCAACGAATGTTCATATTCGTACCAGGCATCTGATCACTGATTTTCTCACCCGTAGCGGTCCACAAGCCTACAGCCCATGTCTCTAGTCCACGACGAGTCGGATCAATATCTCCCACCATGCCGCGTCCGGTATCTTTCCCCGTGTACCCGCCATAGATGATCTCTCCGGTCTTCGCATCCCGTAAGGAATAACCGTAAGGAGCCCACGGACCCCCTTCATGAACCATAAAGATCTCCAGTCCCGGACGATCCGGGTCGATATCCGCAACATGAAGTGCATCTCCATGACCCAGACGGGCAATCGTTCCCGGTGCAGCACTCTCGGCAGGCATCAGGTCTGAGGAGCTGTACAGCACGCTGCCATCATGATCAATCGTAGCAGAGCCATAGATGATCTCCTGTTTGCCATCTCCATCCACATCCGCCACACTGAACGAGTGTGCACCCTGGGTAGTAATGGAGCCATATTGCGGATCTGTACCATCTACGCCGTGTGGCCCATCATTGAACGGGTTCTTCATTGGCGTCCAGCCGCTATCCACTTTCCATTCCTTTTTCAGCTTCTTGCCGTCCCAATTGTAGGCAACCATCGTCGAACGTGTATAATATCCGCGTGCAAAGATAGCAGACGGTTTCTTGCCATCCAGATACGCCACACCTGCCAGGAAACGGTCCACTCGATTGCCCGGTTCAATCCGTGCCATGGCATAGTCGCCCCACATCAGACCATCATCATGACGCTCGGGTTCATACGGAATGGTCTCCAGCTCTTTGCCTGACTTGCCTTCAAATACCGTAACATACTCAGGTCCATCCACGATAAAACCTTCAAACTTGCGGAGCTCATTTCGGTTGCTGCGTTCTACAGCATACACATCAATGAAGTAGTCTGCCAGGCTCTCGGCATCCTGCTGAGATAATGGATAGTTGTACTTTTTCTCCATTCCAAAGGCCTCTTCCAATGTCGCAGGCCAGTTCCCCTTCACAACCTCTTCGTGTTTATGCCAGTTTCTGAACATATCCACTACGTGGTCGAAGTAACCGTCAGCACTCAACCGATAATCATCTTCGTTCGAGTACCCTGCCTTGCGATCCTGCTTGGGAAGCGTGATGTATTTCTCGGATGTCACTTTTCCTTTTTTGTTATATTGGATAATCTTGGTGCCCGGAGCGGTCTTGAACATCATCTCAGCCTTGCCATCCCCGTCAAAATCGTAAACGAGCATCTGTGTATAATGAGCACCCGCACGGATGTTAACCCCAAGATCGATCCGGTACAACAATTGTCCGTCCAAGGTGTAAGCATCAATATAGGTTTTACCTGTGTATCCTTTTTGCGATACGTCCTTGGCGTTGGAGGGGTCCCATTTGACGAAAAACTCATATTGGCCATCCCCGTCCACATCACCCACGCTCATGTCATTGGCGGAATACGTATAGGCTTCTCCGGCAGGCGTCACGCCATCGGCAGGTTTTTGCAGTGGAATATCCACATACCCATTCGCCCAAGGTTTGACGGATGCACTGCGTTTACCCTCCTTGCCCTTCTTGTTCACCGCTGCCACTTCATAACGGGAAGAGGATTTGCCTGCGGCATCTACATAGTTGGTGCTATCTGTAACAGTAGCGATCTTTTTGCCATCACGGTAGATGGTAAAGTCCGTACCTGTCAGCCCTTTGTCGCTGTACCCTGTGGCCTCGTCGCCAAGCAATCTCCAGCTAAGAAACACACCTTCGGATGTTGATGCAGCCACCAGACCGCGATCCAGATATTCCAGTTGAATACTTTTCAAGTGACTGCCTCCTTTGCTAGATTGCAGGCTGGCTTCCGGCGCACCCTTCCCATTCGAAGCTTCTGCTCCGGTGATTCCCGCTGTTCCCCCAATGAGCAAGGCCACGCTGAGTGCCGAAGAGAGCACCTTGGCTGCAAGCGGTATGCGTGCCTTCCTGCGACCTGATTGCAGACCTGAAGCCGATCTCTTATGTACCGGCGCTGTTGTTTCTGAGTTCATCCACCTTCACTCTCCTTGAGACAGAATAGGTTACGCTTATACATATCGATGATTAGACGTTCGGTAATCCATATGTTCATATTTTACTGAATGCGCTTACAAAAATATAAAAGAATAATCTTCCTAAACAGACTTTCTCGGCTCCATCCCCCTTTCATGCCCTCTTTACTCTGAGCAGCCCCATCCTGCCCGTCGGGTATTATTATAGCTACCCTGCCTGGAACGACATAGGCAAATATCCGTCCAAAACGATTAATATTCAGTGTTTGTGAGGTTATCCCGCCAAAGAATTAATTAGCACATACTAACTAACTAACTAACTTGGGGTATACTTTTCCAATTCACATACATCGGGCTGTCGCACTCTTTAAAGGATTTCACCATCCTTCTTTTCCTTTTACTTTCTTCTAAGTAGACTCGCGTATAATCAACGAAGTCTTGTAGGTTTTCACTATAGGAGCAGATTGCATCCCCTTCAATCGCCGGGTAAGACATTCCGTAACGTCCCTGACCATTTCGGGAATACAATTGGTTAATGTGGTCAGCTCCGGGCTAGTCATCAATCCGACAGGATGGTTATCAAACCCGATAACGGACATTTCCTGAGGCACGGATACTCCCCTTTGCTTTGCTGCTCTCAATAAACCAGTAGCTACAAAGTCACTACCCGTTATCATTCCATCCGGCAATGGAGCAGAAATAAATAATTGTTCACCCAAGGCATAACCATCCTCCATAGTTACCAGACCTGCATAACATTGTGATTTCGCACACGGAAGGCCGAACTGTTGGTGAGCCCGTTGAAACCCGTTCCATCTTTTCTCTTGCAATGGTGTCAGGTAATCCATACAGAAAAACAGATGACGGCGTCCTCTCAACAGCAAATATGAGGTCGCTTGAAAAACCGCATCTTCTTCATCCATTCGAAAGACATCGAGAAACTCCCCGTCCATCGCTTCGTTGCATATGATCCCGATGCCTGAACCTAACCATTCTTTAATTTCTCTCTCCGAGAAATGGGAATGCGCAATAATTACAGCATCCATCTCCCGATGTAACAATCGGGCATACACATCACGTTCATACTCGCGGGATAATTCAGTCTGATAGATGACAAGTCGATACCCCACGGAGCCTAAGGAACGACCTAATGCACTAACAAGCTGGCTGAAATAGGGATGCTCCACATCGGGGACAAGCACGCCGATATGATTGCTTGCCTGCAGGCGGAGCTGAACCCCATGTGTATTGCGAACATATCCCAGCTCCTTGATGGCTTCTTTTACTTTTTGCCTGCTTTCAATGGATACATGAGGATGGTCGTTTAACACACGGGATACCGTAGATTTAGAAAGACCACTTACACGTGAAATATCAAATATGGTGGGCAACATAAACACCTCATATGAAAAGTATTGACCTGGGAACGTTCCCAGCAACTATGATATCGAAAACAAACTCTAGGGAGGAATAACACAAATGGAAGTCACCTATACCCCGGCTGTAACTGAATATCTGATATTTTTTGATTTTGACGAAACGTATTACCCACATGAATGTTCGCCTGAACACCTCAGAAGGGTATACGAGTTAGAAAGATATATCCAGCACCTTGCCAGAAATCATCATGTAAAAGTAGCCTGGGTCACCGGAAGCAGCATTCAGCAAATACAGGCAAAAATGAAAACGGCCGGTATGACGCAGTTCCCCCATTTTATAGCAAGCAATCTGGGGACAGATCTATGGGAAGTCCGGCATGACGGACAATTGCTTACCATTCCTTCATGGCAGAAGATCATTCGAGAATCCGGATTCTCCCGTAGAGATGTAGAAGATTTAATTGGTGAATTGAAATCAACATACAACATTGTTCTCCACGAACAGACTCAATTAGGTCAATCCGGTTACAAAATGAACTACTATTATTATGCAGAATCTTTAGTCAAAACCCAATATGATATTCATATTATCAGGCATCTGGCTACCAATCACGGAATCGGAATCAATATCAATCAATGTAATCCCAAGGCGGGTGATCCGGAGCATGCCTATGATGTCGATTTTATCCCCGCAGGAACCGGAAAGAAAGCGGCTGTGCAATTCCTGATCGATTACAATCAGGTGCTCCTGCCCAATACATTCGCCTTTGGTGACAGTGGAAATGACATCGAGATGCTTCAGATGGTTACCCATGGATATCTTCTCCAGAATGCAACGACCGAGGCAAAATCATATCACCACAACGTTGCCCCCTATCCATACGCCGAGGGAATTTTGCATATATGCAGAAATTTCTTTGGGGAGTAATTCATGTTTTGGCGAAAGTTCTATCGACTGTACAATGTAAATACCGCCACTTTCCTCAACGGAGAAGGGCGGTATTTTACATACTATTGACGGGTTAACATGCATGTAGCTTATCTTAACTCCCGAATTACCTAATTACAGATCACCGATGATTCCTTTTAAGGCTCGATGCCCCATATCAGGTTTCCACCTTGGTAGAGTGTTACCTTGTTCCAATCCTGATAGGATGTTTTGGTTGGATCGAAGGAGTAGTCATTACTCTCATCAAAGTTGGACCAATCTGTTTTGTACATGCGAAGCTGGATGTCTCCAGTCTGTCCACCAGCCTGAATGCTGCCAGCACCAGATGTGAAGCTCAGCTCCACATACGAGTCTGTGAAGGTACGCTGGATATTGGCTCCGCCAACTTGAGCGTAATCGATGGCAGAATCCATCGCAGCCGATCCTTCTTTGGAGAAGTAATACCGGATCTTCAGATCACTCAGGTTCACAGCGGTACTGCCCAGATTTTTGATATTGAAATACGGTTTGATCTGGCTATCCAGAGCATTGGTATCTCCGGCACGGTATTGCAGGACAAGATCACTGGTCGGTACAACGACACTTTGAGGTGTCGCAGAAGCTACAGCGGAATTGGCACTTTGCCCTGCTGTATTCACTGCACTTACTACATAGTGATACGTTGTGCCGTTCGTCAGAGAAGTGTTCGTGTAAGATGTACCACTCACATTCTCCGCGATCGTTGTGAACGGACCGGATGCACTGAGCGCCCGTTTCACATTATAGCTTGTCGCACCTGTAGAAGCGGTCCACGTCAGGCTCACCTGTGCATTGCCTGCTGTTGCCGTTAAAGCTGTTGGTGCAGCTGGCGCAGTTACACCTGCAACGGGTGTGGCCGTAGCTGTTGCAGAGTTAACACTTTCACCTACTGCATTCGTTGCCGTTACCACATAATAATAGGTTGTGCCATTGATCAGACCAGTATTGCTGTAAGACGTTCCACTTACATTGGCTGCAATCGTTGTGAATGGACCTGATGCACTCAGTGCCCGCTTCACACTATAACTTGTAGCCCCTGTGGAAGCAGTCCACGTCAAGGAGACTTGAGCGTTACCAGCAGTAGCCGTCAATGCTGCTGGTGCTGCCGGAGCTGTTGTTCCCCCCGGAGGATTGCCTCCACCGTTACTGGCAGGCAGTACAGGGAATGAGTTTTTCACCAGTGCCACGAATTGATCATGGAACCAGTGACCCGATACCGGAGCATTAGGCAATGCACCTGTTAATACACCATCCCGAGTTGTGAAGGTTGGATCACACATCCGGTCGAAACCTTTGCCTTCGTTATTCGGAATTTCGGAGCTGGAGCCATCGGATTCACCCGGAGGTTTCACCCATACATAAGCATCCAGATGCGCTGGTCCTGGTGCAGCCTTAGGTGCTTCACCAATACCTGCGCCACTGTTGTTACACCAGTTGCCACGATGATCCCGTTTATCGACCCGGCCAGAATTCACATAGGCATTGATATTATTTCCTGTCGCTGATGTTGGACGGTTCACCCCACCCCATCCATTACGGCTGGTATCAATCAGGAAGCCTGTGCTGCTCGGCCATCCAGCTTGTACAAATCCGGAATAGAGTGCTGCAGTGAAATCCGTCTCGTCAAAGTACGGATTCCATTCATAATAATCGGAGGATCGAATCGGTTGTCCACCAATATTCAGATCCGGATTAGGCAGATTCGGTTCATGGGTAGGTGTCGTATTTGCAGTGTTGGTGATAAAACCATCTGCACTCTGCAGACCTGCCGCTGTATCATTTACTACGTCAGTATACAGGGCAATCGCACCGGTACGGTTGTTGTCCCATCCGAGCCAGCCGGAGTGACCAATATCCAGATAGTTATACACATTGGGAATGGCATGCAGCTTGTCCAGTGCATACTTGACGCCATCTTCATAGATGCCTGTTGAGCTGGCTTGTGCACAGGCCGGAGTATTCAGATTGGTCACAAGGTTAGGCAGACTGTCCGGCTCAATGATCGCTACAATACGAATATCCTGATATTTCGGATCTGCGAAGATATCTGCAATGACATCAATATAGTCCGTTTTGTACGTCTGTAGCGCAGCCTGTGTTAATGGAAGTTCACCATTGGATGCAAGTGCATGACAATCCCGACCTGGCAGGTTATAGATAACGAATGAAGCGGTTATTGGTGTACCCGGTTTCTTTTGGGCGAGAACGGCATCGAGATGTTGCTCTACGCTTTTGCGACCAGCGTTATCTGTGCCGCCATAGATCGCAGCAATGCGGTCAATCCATACAGCCGTTGGATACGATTTGACCGTCTCCATCTTGGCCTTCAGCGATGTATCGTTGGTCAGCGCAATGGACGTATCCACGAGAGCTGAGTAATCCTGGTTCAGATAAGCGGTTGCTCCCACAAATGGATTATCCACATGTGCTTCAGCCGCCTGAGTCAGGCCTGGAGACATCCCCGGGAAAATCCCCGCCGCGAGCAGCGTTGCTGCCAGCATTTGCTTTACACCTTTGCGCAGGATCTTCTTGCCTCTCGATTTGGTTTTTAATGTAGTCTTCATAAGTTCCACCTTCCTTTTAGTTAGATTGGGTTGTACTCATGTCTGATCCTCTGTGTCATTAAGATGCTTAGCACGAAGAGAACGTTCGGATGAGTTTGTTGTATCACCTCCAAAAGAAATGGTTGTATAACTGGAATCTTGAGTGAACAGTCGTGTGTGGAGTCGAACCGTGTGAGTATAATGTGGTGGGTGTGGTTGAACGTGTGTTAGACATGAAGAAGTGTGAAAAAGGATTACGGGATATCTGACTCCCCATTTGAGTAAGCGCTTTCTTTGAGGTTTAAAAAAAGGCCTTCGCCTATCCATCTACAAACATGATGTTCGGTGTCACCTCCTTATGTTCTGATTATACGACATGTAAATATTACTGTAAATTGAATTAACTAAATTTAATTATATTTTTTTCCATAATTCAGGCAGGAATCTGGACATCCCTTGCCCCAAACCACACCAAAGGTTCATCCTGGCAATATGCCACAATGAACCTCGTGTTGATTAAGGTCGAATTGACTGCTCGTCTAGGGCAGAACGACGATATCTCCCGGTTTTAACCCACTTACCACTTCCGTCTTGTCCCCCGACTCCATTCCAGTCTGAATGGTCAACGGCTCTGTTTGTCCATTGCCTTTGTCTAACAGTACATACGGTTCGGTCTGATCCCGCATGATCGCCAGGCTGGATACAACGGTCACTTTGTCCTTCCGCGTTGTCTCAATATCCCCTTCCAGACTCACGCCTCCATACATTCTGGCGTCCGGCTTCAGATCAATGACCACGTCAAACTGGGAAGCTTGCTTGAGGTCCGTATCGGTACTCTTGCGGGCGAATTTGGATACCTTACTCACCTTTCCAGTGAATTGCAGGTCTTTCTGTGCTGTCATTCGCACCTTAACCGGCATTCCCACCTTGAGCCTGAACATCTCTTCCTCGCCAACAATCGTCATAAATTTCAGTTTGCTGATGTTCGTTATGGACCCGATTAGCTGTCCTTCCGTCACCGCACGTGTCTTGCTGTCCTCTTCATTCATCTGAAATATACCGGAAGCAGAAGCATACACAACAGACTTGCTCATCTCAGCCTGCTTTTTCTGTATCTCCTTCTCCTTGAGGACCAGCGCTTTTTGATTCAATTCATTTGTCAGGCGTTTGCCCTCCCGGTCTGCAAATGCCTTCTTGCGCTCTTCTTCCGTCACGCCAAGCGACTCGCTCATATTCGCCTGATCCAGGCTAACCTGATTCATTTTATTTTCCAGCTGAGCTTTCTCCAGATCGCTCTGCAACTGCTCTACTTCCGTTTGTAACGCGGAAGTGTCGAGAGTAAACAGGACATCCCCTTTGTTCACCTGCTCACCACTTTTCACATGCCATTGCTTGATGTTGGAAGCATACGGGGCGAAGACATCGGTCTGATCGGTATATACGGATTTCCCCTTCACCTGAATCGATTGCGTCATCGTTTCCTGTGTAACATCAAAGGTAATTGGGGGCGGGATCTCGACAGGCGCCTCCGGTTTCGGCTTGTACTTATCATACAACCAGTACCCCACACCTGCCAAAAGTACAACGGTGATGATGATTTTAATCCATTTCTTCATGTGCCCATTTTCCCTTTCACTGATAAAATTACATCGATTTGATCACAGTCAATGCATTGGTCCGGGATGCACTAATCGCCGGATAGATCCCAGAGATGATACCCACCAAAACAGCAAATACGATACCGAGCGGCAAAGCGGACTGCTGAATAGCCACGGTCATCGGGCCATTCGCCTGATCTGCCATCTGACTCGCCAGCAGACTGTTCACCCCGCCGAGGGCAGTAAAGGCAATCCCTACTCCCGCCACGCCCCCCATCAATCCAAGCATGGCTGCTTCCGTAATGAACATCTGGCGGATCTGCCACAGATTCGCACCCAGCACCTTCATTACACCGATCTGTTTACGCCGCTGATGCGTAGACATGATCATCGCTACAATAATGGACAGCGAGGCCAGCAGCATGATAAAGCCACCGATACCCAATGCCGCTTTTTGGTACATCGCCAGTTGGCCTGCCATCGCTTCCTCCTGGAACAGATTACTCTGTGTGTTTAACGTCAGCTTTTGGATCTGTTCTTCAACCTGGGATACATAACGTTTATCCTCTACCTTGACCAGAGCCGAATTGAGATGCTTGGCGGCAGTACTGTCTGCCTGCTGTAATCCAAGCTCATCCTGCAATGCACGAGCTGTATCGAGCGGCAGATATACTTTTTTATCGTTTTGAGCACTCATCTCATCCATGTTGGAAGGCTTCGTCAACGCACCAGATACACGTATGGAGCCGCTCATTTTGGTTTTGCTTGCATTCGCAAAATCTTCATATCGAAACTGAACACTCTGCTGGACGAGCTGATCCTGCTTCGATGACATCTCCATATACTCTTCCAATAGTTCATTGTTATATGGATCAGCATTCAACTGTTCGAATAACTTTTGAGTTACTTTGGGGTCCACAAGTCCGAATGCAGCCCCATAACTGGTCACCGCCATACGACCATCCTCTGCCCCACGTCCCTCAGCATATGTGTATCCAAACCCGTCAAGGGTCTCCAGTTGTGTACCAATGACCTCAACATAGGTGCTGCGACCATCCGGAAGCACCATTTCGAGCGAATCCAGCTTTAACATGGGAGCCACTGCAACAACATGGGGAAGTCTTTGGATAATCTGTATTTTTTCCAACGTCAGCGCACCCCGTTCAAACTTCGATGTTTGGCCGCTCCCCTTGCTGTTGCCCGTACGAATGCCCTCATTGGGCGTAATCGTAATTTCATCCATCTTGTAATTGTCGTTCAATGTTTTCTCGCTATAGGTCTGTACGGACTGCCCTACACTAAGTGCAATGATCATCGCGGCAGAGCCGATGGACAGTCCCATCATGCACAGCAGTGTGACCATCTTTCTGCGAATGATCTGTCCCCAGGCCATACGTGCTACATCCCGTATTCTCACAATTCCTCTCCTTTTGCCTCAAACTTCCCTTACAGCTTCTTCGACCAGTATTCCATGTTGCAGTGTCAGCACGACTTGCATCTGCTCGGCGACCTCTGCTTCATGTGTCACAATGACAAAGGTAGTATTCATATCCCGGTTGAGCTGCTGCAAAATCGCAATAATCTCTTCTTCCGTCTCAGTATCCAGATTCCCGGTAGGCTCATCTGCAAAGATCACCGAGGGTTCGGTAATGAGCGAGCGTGCAATACTGACACGCTGTTGTTGACCGCCCGATAATTGGGACGGGAACAAGTTTGCTTTTTCACCCAATCCAACCTGTTCCAACAGCTTTAATGCTTTTGTTTTACGTTTCGAAGGGCTTATGCCCATAAACACCAAGGGTAACTCTACATTTTCCCGGATCGTAAGATTAGACAGCAGCTCATAGGATTGGAAAATAAACCCGATGTGACTGCGCCTGAACTCGGCCAGGCGGTTCTCACTGAAACGCACAATATCTTGTCCCGCGATTAGAATCTTGCCTTGATCCGGTTTCATCAGTCCCGCCATCAGATTCAGCAGTGTGGACTTACCTGAACCTGAGCTGCCTAGCAGGGCGACCATCTTGCCTTCACCTATCGTCAGGTTGATGTCTTGAAGCACCGGCACGGTTCCATGGGCATTGCGGAACGAGTGGGATAATTGTTCAACTTGAAGCATTACTGCATGTCTTCCTTTCTACTTGCTAAATATGTATAGATTCGCGCAGCACATTCCCTTTTATTATAGGATGGAGATGTATCCGGGCTGGCCGGAGTTGTATCCAACTTGTAAAATGTCAAAACAAATAGACCTTGTCCGTAGAGTAGCTATCGCCAGCTCCATCCAGACCAAGGTCCTATATTCGAATACCTTCCGTTGCTTACCAAGCTCTGAAACTAAAGCGGTACATCTCACTTTTATCCATCGTGCTGCCCACTGCAAATAGCTCATCGTCATTCCATCTCAGATTGATGAAGTTATCAATATTGCGATAGATCACCGTATCCGACGAAAGCTTGCTGTCATTCAGGTAGGCAATATGCAACTCATTCTTCTGATTCTGATTATCCATCGGATAAAAGTAAGCGATTCGCGATTCCTCTGCATCCAGTTCGAAGTTCCAGATGGAACCTTTTAATACCAGATCATACTGCTTCTGCGCTGCACGATACCGATACAGCCCCTGTACCTTATTCATCGTTCCCTGGATGAGCATGTCACCACTTTTCAGCAACTTGAATTGTTGAATGTCTTCCATTGCAGCATACGCCTTCACTTCATGCTCGTCCTCAAGCGATACACGATAGATGGCGTAATTGTCTTTCAGCATCACTAGCATATAAAACTGCTTCAGGTCTTCACTGACCTGCAAGACATCCATAACGATAAACGTATCATTCGAACCTTTCCCTTGTCCTGGCCCTGTGAACATGCTCATCAGCTCATCATACGTGTAGATGACCTGACTCGTCCCCTGGCTCAGATCGACTTGTTTAAATAAGAGATCATCCTGACCGATGTAGGATTCGTTCCCTGCAAATACTCTATAATACGAGTTGTCGTTCGGAAGCTTGCGACGTTCCCCGCTCTCAATCACATATTCATACGTCGTCTTCTGCGTCTGACCTGCCCTGTACTGGGAGTAAATGATTTTCTTGTGATCCGGGCTGATCGCTACACCGTAATCCGTATTACTCGCAATACTCTTCACTTCATTATCATCCAGATGCAGGAGAGACAGCTGAAGCCCAGAATAGGAAGATTCCAGTTGATTTAATATAATCGTGTTCCGGTCTACCACTTCAAAATCAAAGATCGCGAAGTCATTCGGAATCTTGGTAGCCGACTCGATCTGAATTGTACTGCTCGGTGGCGGCGCCAGACGGCTGTTGAATTGCTCACCTGGCAAAATTACGGTTCTTGGTTTGAGGTTTGCGATACTGAACAGGCTGCCAATCCCGAAAATTCCGCTGACAAATGCGATTAACAACCCTGACAGCATCAATCTGTCGCGGTTTTTACGCCAAAATCCGGAATGTCTCATGCGTTCATTTCCCCCGGAAGACTGATATTTACTTGTGTCCCTTGACGCACGATACTCTTCATCTCCACTGTTCCTCCGTGACGTTCAACGATGTTCTTCACAATTGACAAGCCGAGCCCGGCGCTGCCTTTCTCCGCCCTATGGATCCCTTTATCCTGGTAAAAAGGTTCAAATACATGCTGAAGTGCTTCAGCACCAATTCCCTCTCCCTGATCACGGATCACAATGGCGATGGAATCACCTAGTCGGAAAGATTGCACCTCAATGATTGAATTCACATCACTGTACTTGACCGAGTTATCCAGAACGTTGAGGAAGACCTCCTTCAACTTATCACGATCTCCCTGTAGATACTGGTGTTCTTCCAGCTCATAGTGGATGCCTATATTGTACTTGCCCGCCTTAATCGACATGTCCTCACAAGCTTCGCGAATGATGTCCGATACATCTATACGTTCAAATCGATATGCCTGAATGACCGCAGACGAGACAGACACCTCCAGAATATCAGCAACCATCGTGTTGAGACGCTGGCTTTCCTTGATAATATAATTCATGCCTTTGTCAAAAAAGTCCTGATCGGTAAATCCGTTATCCCGCAAAATCTGGGCATATCCCAGAATCGTCGTTAGTGGTGTCTTCAATTCATGCGTCACATTGTCAAAAAAGACTTTACTTCGCGCCTGCACTTGTTTCACTTCGTCCCGCTCCCGCTCAATCACATCAATCTGCTCCCGTACCCGATCAATCATGACGGTGAAACTTGAAGCCAGTTCACCGATCTCATCCTTGGTGGTAATCTCAATGTCTGCATTCAGACTCCCCTGGGCCACTTCCGCAGAACGTTTCGTGAGTACACGGATGGGTTGTGTAATTTTCCGGGAAATAAAGATGGATGCGATAAATACAAATACGAAAATAACCGCTGCGAACAGCTTGATCGTATTTTGAAAACGAAGGTTACGTTTGAACAAGTCCGTATAATCCTTCTCCATCTGTACGATTCCAATCAATTGTTGATCCATCTGGAGCGGGAAGGACAGACTCGCAGTGACCTGGCCTTTATCCACGACTGTGGTGTACGCGATTCGGGATTGTTTGGCTTCTTCCATATCAGGATGGTCAGACCGCTTAGCAACGTTAACCTCCTTGCCAACCGATCCGTATGACGAAGCATCGGGACGATATACTGTAATCTCCCCCCCAACGGCTGAACCAATCTGCTCCGCAAGTTCGCGGCTTCCTGCTTCGAGCGAGTCTCTGCTCATGCGTTTGTTATGAATCAGAAAGTACTGATTCAGTGCGATATCCAGGTTTTTCTTCGATTGCACCATGTCCTCGTGCACTTCCCGGTACATATTCTCCTGTGCCACCTTATTGGACAGAATCAGCAGAAGGGAGAATCCGATAAATACAATGACCGAGAATAGCACCACCATTTTGAACTGGATCGTCCACTTCATGTCTGTACCTGAATATTCAGCTTGTACCCCACACCGAATACCGTTTCAATCATCGAAATGCCTTGCACACCACTATCCAGTTTCTTGCGAATCCGTTGCACATGAATGTCCACGGTTCGGGTATCCCCCGCAAAATCAAATCCCCACACCTTGTCCAGCAGTTCAGAACGTGTATGCACCTTCCGGTGATGGGTCACCAGGAATAACAACAGATCATATTCCTTATTCGTAAGTCCTGCCCGTTCCCCGTCTTTCCACACTTCCCGTTCATCCTTGCGGATCTCAATATGCTTGCCGAGCCTGACCACCTCATAAGATTGATTCTCCAGTGTCTCGCTGATGAGATCAATCCGGCGAAAGATTGCCCGAATGCGCGCAACCACCTCACGGATATCAAAAGGCTTCGTGATATAATCATCCGCCCCCAGTTCCATGCCAAGTACTTTATCCAGCATGTCTGACTTGGCGGTAATCATGATGACGGGTATCTTGGAGTTCACAGATAGTTGTCTGCACACATCAAAACCACTCATGTCTGGCAGCATCAGATCCAGCAGGATCAGATCCGGCTTCGAATCCCGAAGCAGATTCAGACCCTCTTTACCCGTAGCTGCTTCCTTGATCTCAAATCCTTCCTTACGTAACGAATAGGACAAAATATCGCGAATGGACTCCTCGTCCTCAATAATTAAAATCTCTTTTTGTCTCATGATACCTTCGTAATCTCCCTGCTCTATGAATTTCATCTGCCTATATTTTGTATCCCAAGCCGTATGCTTGAATAGAGGGAAGCACGAAATGTTACAACTCCGATACAACTCTGAACGGTTTGGAAACAACCTCCCGATATACTTGGATCATAAGAGACTCATACCAGACCGGACCCAAGCCTGATCTGTATCAAGGGGGATTCACATCATATGAACAGCACACAAATTAATGATGCTTATGTCAACTATAAATCAGAAATCACAAGGTATCTATCCCATATCGTCAAACAACCGCAAGACGCAGAAGATCTGGCACAGGATTGTTTCATTCGACTAATGAATGTTACCGTGGATATCCCTGAAGATCGGCTTCTCTATTATCTCAAACGCATTGCCCGTAACCTGGCAATGGACAGCTTCCGCAGGCGGACTCGTACACTCAGACGAGACAGTCGTCTGGAGGTACCTACCCATCACGTCGATACATCCCACCTTGAAATTAGCGAAGGTGTTCATGATCTTGTCTCCCATATTAACAACACCGAACATCGTAAAATATTAGAACTTCGCCTCATCCATGGATACTCCATTAAGGAAACGGCAGAGCTGGTGAATCGCAGTGAAGGTATGATTAAATCCTCTGTCTTCCATGCCGTCAATCGAATTCGTGCCAAAGTCATCTCATAAGAGATGGCTTTTTGTTTACGCAAAATCGATATGCCATGGCAGATGGATTAAATGAAGACAGACCTAAATACCTATGGATATGCCAAAAGACCCAACTTTACAAATATCGAGTTAATTTTTACAAATTGTTATGACTATGTGAGATTTTCATGTGGTAGAATATGGACGAACTCATGAATCAACTAATATTTGGGAGGGATTTGGTTGGGTAAATTAACAGGTATGCGAGGAGTATTTTTAAAATCACTCCTGGCATTGTCCATGGCTTTGCCGCTTCAGATCGGATTATGGAACGGAGATGCATCGGTTCATGCGGAAGGACCGACAGACCCGGCACCGTTCATCCAGGCAAAGGTTGTGAACCAAAATGCAGGCAAAAAAGTCTTGTTCGACAACTCTCACGGCCAAACGGCTGGAGCTGCAGACTGGGTCATTGATGGAGGTTTCTCCGACTTCGGGAATGCACTCGCGAATGATGGTTATTATGTCAAAGAACTTCGTAAGACAACTCCATTTACCTATGATGATCTGAAAGAGTATAACGTATTCGTTATTGCAGAGCCTCAAATTCCTTTCAAAACATCCGAACAGGCAGCACTGAAACAATATGTTGAAACGGGCGGCAGCATCTTCTTCGTTGGAGATCACTATAATGCCGACCGTAACAAAAACCGCTGGGATGGCTCTGAAGTCATCAACGGCTATCGTCGGGGAGCATTCGAAGATCCGGCCAAAGGCATGAGCACAGATGAGCGTAATTCTGAAGTGATGCAGAATGTAACCAGTTCGGACTGGTTGTCCGATAACTTCGGTGTACGATTCCGCTATAACGCACTTGGCGATATCAACGCCAATATCGTCGTACCGGCAGATCAAGCCTTCGGCATCACAGAAGGCGTATCGGCTGTAGCCATGCACGCCGGTTCAACCCTCGCGATCACTGATCCGGAAAAGGCAAAAGGCATTGTGTACCTGCCAAAAACCAACGCAAAATGGAATAACGCGGTGGACCAAGGCGTCTACAACGGTGGCGGGATCGAAGAAGGTCCTTATGTAGCCGTATCCAAGCTGGGTGCAGGTAAAGCTGCCTTCATTGGTGACTCCTCTCCAGTAGAAGATGCATCGCCAAAATACTTGCGTGAAGAGACTGGCACACGCAAAACGACTTATGACGGCTTTAAAGAAGCCGATGATGCGGTTTTGCTCGTGAATACCGTGAACTGGCTCGCTACACAAGAAAACTACACGAGCCTGACTGAAGTGAACGGACTTGAACTGGACACAGCTACAGCGCTGTTGCCATTCGAAGAGCCGGCGATCTCCACAGAACCACAGGCTGAACCTTGGTCAGCACCTGCTGCCGGATACAAGTGGTACGATCGTTCCACGTTCAAGGCTGGCTCTTACGGTGGCCCTGCATCCAGCGCGAACGCTGCTTACAGCTTCGTGAAACAGGATACACTTCCGAATGCAGAAGACTTCCAGATTCGTGTAGTTGTGGAGAATATGGCTCCAAACACAACTGTATCCGGTTATAGTGCCGGTATCTATCTGACTGGCGGAACACAGGTAGCCATGATCCAGAATGAAAGTGGTACTTGGCCGACTTCGTACGGCTATAGCTCTACATTCAGTGTAACCTCGGACAGCAAAGGTCGCGCGATCAAAGATCTGAACGTCCGCATCAAACCGGGTACAACTGGCGCTGCCAGCTTGAGACTGCGTCTGAATGGCAGCAACCTGATCACCAATGCCGTGACCGTTGGCAATGTGCCAGCAGAACAGCTTCCGGAAGAAGAAGGACCGATTCCAGCAGCGATCACAGTTGCTGAAGCACGCACCAAAGCCGTTGGCACTACCGTAACCATCGAAGGTGTTGTGACGACAGAGCCGGGTGCATTCGGTGGACAAGCCTTCTATCTTCAGGATGAAACTGCCGGAATCTACGTGTTCCAGCACACTAGCGGCTTCCATGCTGGTGACAAGGTTAAGGTAACGGCAGCAACAACCATCTATAACAGCGAGTTCGAGCTTACCGATATCGTTGCGATTGAGAAAACAGGTACGGCTTCCGTACCTGCTCCAATCGAAGTTACAGCAATTACAGATGCGAACCAGGGTCAACTGGTTCAACTGAAAGATGTAACGATCGAGAATATCATCAGTGCTACACCGGTTGGATCATTTGAATTCGACGCCGTAGCAGCAGATGGAACAAGCACACATATCCGTGTAGATACACGTACAGGTGTGACGGAGACTTCCTTCCCTTATGCAGCTGGTGACAAAATCGATATCACAGGTGTTTCCGCTATTTTCAAAGACGTATATCAATTGAAACCTAGAAGTTTGAATGATTTTGTACCTGCTGAAGATCAAGGTGGAGGCGAAGTGCCTTCCACTCCAGCTGCGGGAGCACCGGGTAAACCGGTGCTTTCTTCTGATAATGGTTATACCACAGGCCTGTTCGAAGGTTCGTATAACGTAAGCATGAACCTCTGGTGGGGTGAAAATGGTTCCGAGTACAAGCTGTATGAGAACGGCGTTCTGATCGATACGCAGAAGTTGACTGCGGCTTCACCATCGGCTCAGTCCTCCAAAACGGCAATTACAGGTAAAGCCAACGGAACATATACTTACGTAGCCGAGCTGACCAATGACAAAGGTACTACACGCAGCGACGAGCTGACGGTACAAGTAACCCATGCCGCTCCAGGCAAAGCTACGTTGTCCCAAAACAACTGGGATGGTGACGGCAACTATAACGTATCCATGAACCTCTGGTGGGGTACAAACGCAACCGAATACCGTCTCTATGAGAATGATGTATTGATTGACACACAAGCGTTGAACGCGGCAACACCAGCTTCTCAAAGTGCTACAACTGAATTGTCCGGTCGCGCTAACGGAACATATACGTACCGTGCTGAGCTGATCAACGCCGCAGGCGTAACAAGCACAGAGACAATTACGGTTCAAGTTACTAAAGCAGCATTGCCTTTGGCTAGCTAAGAGCTTTAATTATTTTAACTTGTATAATCCGCAAAGAGGGCCTTTCTCCGTTTAACGGAGAAAGGCCCTCTTTCTATTTATTCTATGTTGTTTCGAGGAGCAAATCCGTCTCCAAATTGCTCACTCATACGCGCTTGAACTTCGTAAGCTTCTTGCTGATTGCGAGCTGTAGCGACCACATAAAAATTCTGGTCTGACGTCTGTCCTGCTCTGCCAAGATTCAGATTAATATTCTCCCACGTTGAATCAAACCAAATTAGTCCATGCCATAACGTTTCCAAGGGTTCACCTGATTTTAGATAATGAAGGTTTCCCATATGAATGCCTCCTTGGCTTTCCGCTACGTAGATAGTCATCATATCCCCAGTTGTTGTAAAATCTTTACCTTCGATTGTAATTCTGCCTTCGAACGTAGACTGACGAAATAGTGGACGGTACATCGTTCCTTCTACCTTAATTGCAGTTAATTCGGTAGTTTCCGGATCAACCTGTGCATAGGTTACAGCTTCACGTGTAACATTGACTTCTTTAGGAAACTTGTAAAAATAAGCGAATAGACCACCACCAACCAGCAGTACGATCAACATAACCAGAATAGATGATTTATATGTCATTAGAACCTCCAGTTCACACCAATGGTCAATAAGTTAATCAGCACATCACTTATCTTACTTGAGAAGGGAACATTGGAGCTAGAGGAGAAATCGTTTTAACCGTTTTATTCTCCACTCCCGTCAGATCAATTCTAGTTACATAGGAATTCCTTGGCTGGAATGTATCTAAAAAAGCTGCCACTGCTAAAGAACCATTTCTATGTCCAGAAGAAGTACTACTAAATCTTTTTTGTCCTGTAATTAGATTAGGTTGTTTAATAGCACCATTTGACTTGTAAGTGAAGGATGGAATAGTCCAATTGTAGATTCCAGATACTGCTGTAGATACAAATGCTAAATTTTGAGAGCTATCAGCAGTTCCAGATTTTTTTACGTACATAAAATCTACTGTCTGTGTATATGACCATGTATAGTTAGCTCTAACATCTGAAATTTCTGTACTTCTCCCAAAGTTCACATCTTTAACAAAATCCGCTACTGCATCGTATACAGTAAGAGCTATATCTACACCGCCAGATATTTTGGAAGCCCCTTCAAATGCGACTGTTTTCGCAAGTCCCAAAGCTCCCGCTTGCCATGACCTTGAAGTTTGTAATGCAACTATACCCGTCCCCTTAAGATTAGATTGACTACTATTCGGCTCTGCTGTTAGATGTTGGACTTCATATTCTGTACCATTTTTAACAAAACGATTTCTAAAACTGGACCACACGATGGTATTTGAACTTGGTACATCTATCAAAGCACCAGCATCTCCAGACTTTTCCGCAATACGCATCTTTTCCTGAACTTGTTCCTCTGTGAGAAACTCTACCCCAAGAGCTCGTAACTTTATGCCTAGTAATTCATACTTTTCAAGATAACCCTCTTTCTTCTCAGCCATTACCGAAGCTCTTTCCTTATACAATAGATCAATACGAGCTTCTATGCTAGAAGAATTTAAATCTGAGGCATATGCTGAACCATAAGAACCTAAAATAAATAAAAGTACTAACGTAGAAAGCATAAACTTTTTCATACTAATAATCTCCCTCTTTAGAATTGAATGAGTTTACAATACAAATTATAACAATATATAACATTAGTTTTCAATAATGACACAGATTATATTTATTTGTATGAAATTGTTTCAAAATTCATAACTTTCAAACTATATCTTTAACTAAAGATATCCAGATAAAAAAAGGCTATCAAATGTCAGTTATAATACTGGCATTTGATAGCTCTCTCATTAATCCATAACTCAACTTCCACATTAACTCTACACCAGCTTCTTTCGAATATAACCCGAGATCAAGTCAATTATCGTGATCATCACGATAATACCAAGCAAGATTATACCTACTCGCGGCCAGTTCCGTGTACTAAGTGCAAAGATCAGCGGGGTACCGATACCCCCTGCTCCAATTACACCCAGTATGGTCGCAGAGCGTACATTAATCTCGAACCGATACAACGTATAGTTCAGGAATCCAGGCATAACCTGCGGCAGGATGGCGAACCACAACTGCTGCAGGCGATTGGCTCCGCAAGCAAGCAGCGCCTCAGATGGACCATAGTCGATATTTTCAACTTCATCCGCGTACAATTTACCTAACATGCCGATGGAGTGCAATCCGAGGGCGAGTACCCCTGCAAACGATCCGGGACCTACTGCCTTGATGAACATCAAGGCCATAATAATCTCAGGGAACGTACGGATGAAGCTGAGTACCATTTTACCTGCACCCGAGATAGAACGATGTCCACTCATATTACGGGCAGACCAGAATGCAAACGGGATACAGAGCACGGCCGAAATTACAGTACCTAGTACGGAGATTGCCAACGTGTCCAGTAGGCCGCGCAGCAAGTCTTCTCCCTCAGGCAGATATACAAAATCCCAGTCCGGTGAGAAAATCCCGGCTACAATAGCCTTCATAATCTGGGCAGCGGTTTCCTTGAAACCAGTAAACGGTACACCGGCAAGCGCCCAGGCATACACAAGGATTAGCAGTAACACAATGACCCAGCGTAGCGGGTTCTTCCGTGGTTTTGGCCGGATGCGGCTTGTTTCATTTTTCATCATAGCAATTTCTCCCGCAGCTTAGTACTTACATAATCAATGACCAGGACGATGACGAGGGTAAACAGAATGATTACGCTAGTCTTGTCATATTCCAGGAATCCAAGTGTGGCCTCATAGTAGAGTCCAATCCCTCCGGCTCCCACCAGTCCCAGAATGGCAGCAGCACGTATATTAATTTCGAAGGCATACAGCACATAGGATGTGAACTGGGCAGCCAATTGTGGCACCACGCCATATACGATGAGCTGAATCCGGTTCATGCCGACAGCCGTCATCGCTTCCAGCGGTCCCTGATCAATCGTTTCCAGCGTCTCATACGTCAACTTCGCGATCAGACCTACGGAGAACACAGCCAGTGCCAAGATTCCGGGGATTGGCCCCAGACCAAATACGGCTACGAACAAAGCAGCAAGCAGCAGATCCGGCACGGTCCGAATCAGGTTCAGCAGAAAACGTGCCGGATAGTAGATCCAGCGACTCGGCATCAAGTTACCGGCACAGATGATCGAGACCGGAATCGCAATAATGGCACCAATAGTAGTACCAATCAGGGCCATTCGGATCGTCTCCAGCATGCCTTGAACGATATTATCAAAATAGGACCAACGAGGTGGAAACATATCCTTTAACAATTTCCACATTTCAGGGAATCCCTTAACTAACTCTGTGAAGCCGGCATCGGTCTGTTTTGCACTGGCCCACAATAAGAGCAGAATGATAATCAGCGTGAGCAGATGTTTCGTACGCCCAGGCGGTTTCGGGCGATTCACAACCTGAGCGGGGCTGGAACCAGGTTCCTTGCCCACTCCGCCTGAATTCTGAAGTGGAACGTTGGACTGCCCCTTCATACCACAACTTCTCCCTGCTCATGCACAGCCTGCTTGTCCAGCAATTCGTCAGCCAGAATCGGTCTGCCGTATATTTCTGCAAAGCGCTCATCCGTTGCCTCTTCCACCGGGCCGTCGAATACCACCTCACCTGCTCGCAATCCGACAATACGGGTCGCATACTCTCTGGCCAGATCAATAAAGTGAAGGTTGACGATGGTGGTAATCCCAAGCTCCTGATTGATGCGTTTCAGGTCATCCATAACCTGTTTCGTTGTAAGCGGGTCAAGTGAAGCAACCGGTTCGTCGGCCAAAATGATTTTTGCTTCCTGTGCCAGTACACGGGCAATAGCCACACGCTGTTGTTGACCACCGGACAGCTGATCTGCACGGGAATAGGCTTTCTCCGAGATATTCACGCGATCCAGGGCGCCAAATGCCAGTTCAATATCCTCTTTTGGAAAACGACCCAGAATGGTACGCATGGTGGAATGGTATCCAACTCGTCCAGCGAGTACATTACGGAGTACACTGGACCGTTTCACGAGATTGAAGCTCTGGAAAATCATACCGATGTCGCGTCTGATCATGCGTAGGCGTTTGCCTTGTGCTTTCGTGATGGAGCTTCCGTTAATCAGAATCTCGCCCTCACTAATGTCGTGCAGTCGGTTAATGGAGCGCAGGAGGGTTGATTTGCCCGCACCGGACAGGCCCACTACAGCAATGAATTCACCCTGCTCAAATTTCAGATTAATATTATCCAGGCCCTTGGTGCCGTTAGCGTACGTTTTGGTAACGTTATGAAGCTCAATCATGGCAATAATCCTTCTTTCATTCATAATGATCATACATACCTAAGTCCTTGCTATAATGGCACAAGCCAGCGCAGCGTAGATCACGCTGAACTGGCCTGTCCATTGCTACGATTAAGCTGTTCCCATCCAAGAGAGCTACTACAAAGTGAACAGATCCCGAACTACTTTTGGATCACAATTATTCACCTTTCACTTTTTCGCCATACTGACGAACGATCTCGAACTTGCTATCATCGGACTCTACATAACCTTCATGCGTATAGATTTCTTTGATGATCTGGTGACCTTCAGTATCTTTACCGATATCGATGAAGGCTTGTTTGATCTTCGCAGTCCAATCTGCATTCATGTCTGTACGAACGGCAATGGTATCGTTAGGAATAGGCTCAGTGAACGCCAGTACACGTGTATCTTCAAATACAGTCGGATAGTCTTTGGCTACCGTGTTGCGAGCATCTTGGAAAATAGCTGCTGCATCAACGTCACCGTTCAATACAGCGATAACACCTTGGTCATGACCTTTCAACGTTACAGGTGATACATCTTTCAATGGATCAATCCCTCTGTCGAGCAATAAACCTGCTGGCCATACATATCCTGCGGAAGACGTTACGTTTTGATAAGCGACTTTTTTACCTTTAAGTTCTTCGATGGATTGAATCGGCGAATCTTTTTTCACAATGAACATGGATTTATAAGAATCCGCCAACTCTTCGGTTGGAGCACCCGTCTCATCATTTACACCAAAACGTTGTGCTTGCAAAATAACTTGTGCAGCGCCTTTTTCTTTGGCCAGTACATAAGCTGTCGGAGGCAAGAAACCTACGTCCACTTTGTTGGAAGCCATTGCTTCAATAATCGTGTTGTAGTCGGTGGATACGCTGACTTTTACCGGAATACCCAGTTTGTCACCAAGCAACTTTTCAAGCGGTTTCGCTTTTGCTTCAAGCGTGTCTGCATTCTGGGAAGGTACGAATTGAACCGTCAGTTCAGTTGGCACATAACCTTCGACAACTTTCTCTGTCTCTGTCGTAGACGTACCGGATGCATTGGAACTCGCATTTTCCCCGTTAGCCGAACCATTTGTACTACTAGACCCACAAGCACTCAGAAACATAACCAAAATCAACAATGGTAAAAATAAAGCAGACTTCTTCAAACGAACACCCTCCAAAGAGTTTCTATTTTTCAGTACTTGTCTACTATAATTGCCAAATATTTGCGCGATGTGAAACGAAATTTGGAGTTTTGTAAAGTTTCCTGTCAGGCTGTCAGCGCAACTTGTATCTGTTAGAATAGGCTCATTATGGTTGAAGATATAGGAAGAACATCGGAGATAACAGCGTATATTTCGATTCTTCAGGCTATTCTGTCTTCTCCGTTTTATAGTAATTCCATATATCTGAACTTATATATTAGAGGAGATTGTAAAATGACATCCATAAACCATACGGCAAGCTTCGACATCCTGTTCACCAGTGATCTGCACGGGGCCATCCGCCCCATTCACTACAATACCAATGCATACCGCCCGGCAGGACTTGCCCTGCTCGCTTCCCTGATTCGTAAGGAACGCGAACGTTCCCCTGAACTGATGCTGATCGATAACGGGGATTTGCTGCAAGGATCACCCTTGGCCTCTTATGCAGCTTCACAAGTTTCCAAAAACGAAGTGCATCCATTCATTGCAGTACTGAATGAACTCGGTTATGATGCTGCCGTGATGGGCAATCACGAGTTCAACTATGGTCAGAATCTGTTGCGCGGAGCCGTTGAAGCTTCCAACTTCCCCTGGCTGTCTGCCAATATTGTTAAAGATGAGCATCCGGACGTACCTGCTTACGGTCCTCCGTATATAATCAAAACATTATCTTCAGGCGTCAAAATTGCCCTGTTGGGCGCAACTACGCATTACATACCGAACTGGGAGCACCCAAAAAATATTGAGGGTTTACAGTTCCTTGATGCCTTGGAGACCATTCGTACATGGGTTACCTATATACGCGAGCATGAACAACCCGATGTAATGGTTGTGAGTTATCATGGCGGATTTGAGAGTGATCTGGAGACAGGCGAGTCTGCCGAACGGTTAACTGGAGAAAATCAAGGCTATGCCATCTGCCGGGACATCGAAGGCATTGATGTGCTGCTTACCGGACATCAACATCGTCAGCTTACCGCTACTATTCATGGCGTAACCGTCATTCAGCCGGGATTCAGCGGAAATGGTGCGGGGCATGTATCCGTTCAGTTGGAACAATCATCGAGCGGGAAGTGGCAGATTGCCGATAAGCAGGCTCGGTTGTTACTTCTGGATGAATATAGTGAAGTTGAGCCTGATGCTATGGTCTTGAAACTTACGGATAAGGTAGAAATCGAGGCACAAGCATGGCTTGATCAACCGATTGGCGAGGTGGCTGGGGATTTATCCATCACCAATGCTACGTCCCTGCGGCTCAAGGCGCATCCATTCATTGCTTTTGTACATCAGGTGCAGATGGAAGCGACTGGGGCTGAGCTATCCAATACCGCCATGCTGAGTGAAGAAGCTCGGGGATTCGGGAGCCATATCACCGTTCGAGACGTGTTATCCAACTTCATCTATCCCAACACGCTGACAGTACTGGAGCTGAGTGGTCGGGATATCCGGGAGGCGCTGGAACAAACGGCTCGTTACTTTGAACTGAATGCTTCTGGTGAAGTCGCTGTGAATCCTGCCTATATGGAGCCCAAACCTCAGCATTATAATTACGATATGTGGGCTGGCATTGAGTACGAGCTGGATATCTCCCAACCTGTAGGCAATCGAGTTGTGAAGTTGGAACGTGAAGGCAAACCCATGGACATGGATGGCACATACTCTGTGGTGATGAACAGCTACCGCGCTGCTGGCGGCGGGGATTATGCGATGTATCCAGGCAAAAAGGTACTGCACGAAGGTGCCACGGATATGGCCGCACTGGTGGAAGATTACATCCGCAGACATCAACCGTTAACGGCTGAACAGTCTGATAATTGGAAGGTTGTTGGCAAGCAGAATTAGGGCGATGGCCTCGATTGAGGCAAAGCGATTGTAATTACATTGATGCTTAAAAGGGCCGTCCCGTCATATTAATGACAGTGGGACAGCCCCTTCTTCCTCAACCTGCTCCTACTACACTGAAACCAATGCCCCATGCTCATCCGCCGATCTCATCTCAGCTTCAATCAATTCAAGCGTTCCTGTTGCGCTCTCAGGTGTACAGACCGATACAGGCGCACCTGCTTGAACGGATTGGATAAAATATTTGAGTTGGTGATAATATCCCGAGTCGGGTGACAGTTCAGCGACGAAACCGGGAGCATTATTTGGATTTACTTTCAGCTCACCATTCTCAAAGACCAGATTTCCCTGCTCCAAATTAACGCGATACGTCATCGAGAAACCATAGTCTCCCCCCAGCGTCCAGTCGGCTTGGGCATTCAGCACTTTTCCGTCAGGGTATACATAATTGGTAGAAACGGTATCATAGCCGCTTCCTGGAATGACGTTGCGACCCAGCGTGGATACCTGATCCGGTTTGCCAAACACCCAGTGGATAATATCCGCATCATGGATGTGCATATCTAATATGCAACCTCCACTTTTCTCTCCATCCAAAAACCACTCTTGAGGCAAACCCGAACCGCGGAAGAAATAACCTGCGTTAACTGCTCCATAACGACCGTCCTCTACAACGGATTTCAGATAAGCATAGGCTGGCCAGAAACGTAAACATTGACCAATCATCAGTGTTTTCCCAGTCTCCTTGGCTGTCTGTGCCATCTTCCAGCCTTCTGACGAATGACGAGCAACCGGTTTCTCACACAACACATGATAACCTTTCTCCAACAAGGAACACGTTAGTTCAGCATGTAGTGGTGTAGGCAAAGTAATATCAATGATATCCAGTTCTTCTTGCTCCAGCATCGCATCGATGTTGTCGTACAACCGATAAGGTGTGAGATCATATACCTCTTGCTCTGTTGCCATATTGCCGGCTGCTTTACCGTGCTTCAGTTCCTCTATTCTCAGATCGCAGATGGCCACCAATTCCACGGGTTCCTCTTCTGAGGCGAGGCGTACATAGTTGTCAAAATGCATACGTCCCATAAACCCAAAACCGATCAATCCCACTTTTAACATGTTCTTACCTCCCAAATAAAAATAGATTTTACATTCTTTTTAACGTTGTTAGATGCACTTATTACTGAGAACGTCCAAGAATGGCATCCATCGCTTTGGATGTATTGAATATGATCTGCTTCGAATGATGAGTATAAGGTGGAATCATCTCAGCAGTCACGTAGTTGTCGTAACCAATGGCTTTTAAAGCCTGCATCACCGCCGGATAATTCACATCTCCAGCCAGCAAATCCACAAATCCATGAAGTCCTCCTGCTTGACGGCGGTAATCCTTGAAATGCACCTTTTTGATCCGGTGACCAAGAATGCGAATCCACTGCTCCGGATAACCGTTCTGTACGACATTGCCCACATCGAAATACGAACCTATATAATCTGAACTAAAAGAATCAATAAAGGTACGCAGCTCTAACGGCGACACCAGAAATTTGTTCCATACGTTCTCAATACCAATCGATACTCCGGCACTTTCCGCATACGGCAGCAGGTGCAATATCGCTTCTTGTGCCCGTTCATAGGCGACTTCATAATCCGTCACTTCGTTGTCTGGAATAAAGTCCACACCCACCGCACCCGGAATGACCAGAATGGTATCCACACCAAATGCCGCGGCAAGCTCCAGCTGTTTTTTACACACATCCAGTGCTTTCGTGCGAATCTCCGGACGGGCACTCGTCATCGGGTAATCCCAGTACAATCCGGTTGCAAGTCCCGCGATTTCGAGTTCAGCTTCCTCCAGACGTCCCTGAATATCACGAACCTCCTGATCTGTGACAGACAGACTCAACTCGCCTTCCCCATTAAGGGATAGTTCAATCCCCTCAAAGCCAGCTTGTTTCGTTGTCTGAATACAATCCGTAATAGAGGCATCTCCTGGAAACGACCATATATTAATCCCTTTTTTCATCCCAAACCCCTCCTTAAGAATATGGAAACCTGTTTATTACGGTAAACGTTGACCCTCCAGCATACCCCTTTAGTCAGAGGGAGAGATCGCATCTTAACCCTCTCCTTTTTATCTTAATCCGTGATGTTGTCTCTCTCGTAAAAACATGTGATAATACTTATATTATAAATAATTATTCAGATCATTTATTTAGGATATAAAGAGATTATTTGCACAATTCCGTTCAGTTTTATAACTGATCAATTTCGGCCAATCTCAGTGAGAAAGGAGATCGGATTCATGACTCTCCAGCAAACGATATATCCTCTGCAACGAACCGCCACTTACAAGGAATGGTCCCCCAACGTACATTATGCTCAGTTCCAGAGCCTACCTCCGGGTAAGCTGGCGAAGAGACGTCTGTATGATTTTGAACTCCTGTACGTCTCTCAAGGTGAAGCCGCAACCTACATGAATGATAAACACCATATTTTGAAGGCGGGACAACTGATTATGTTGCCTGCTGGTGTCTATCATCAGAATGAGGTCGTTTCCAGTCCAGAAGCACGTTTCATTGGCATTCATTTTGATTTCTTCAACGAATTGACCATTCAGACCGAGGCCGATATGGTCGTTAACGAAGAGACTGTGCAGCCTCATAAATTCGCAGTGGAAGCTTGTGCAGAAGGCATGACGCCGCTATCTTTTAACCCGATCTATACTCCATCTCCAGCTACCGTGCAGCTTATGGAGCAATTAGTTCATGAGTTTACCCTGCGCCCACCGGGATATGAATTGGTATGCAAAGCATTGATGCTTCAGATATTGACCCATCTGCTGCGTTCATCCTGGCGAAGCTCGCCACGCCATGATTCGGTACACGGAGAGAAGTTGCTCGAAGTCATGAAACGTATAGAGGGCGCCCCTTCCGACCCATGGAGCAATTCGAGCATCGCCAAACAATTGAACCTGAGCGTGGACCATATGGCCAAATTGTTCAAACAGATTGCGGGCATGCCGCCCAACGAATATATTCAATCCATCCGCCTGAGCGAGGCACGTAAGTTGCTGCGGGAAACCGATTATTCCATTGAGGCTGTAGGTGTACAAAGCGGTTACCAGGACATTCATTATTTCAGCCGTATGTTCCGCAAATATGAAGGCATTTCCCCCCGGGAATATCGGAAGTTGTCCAGAATGTTGTAAAAAAACGGTCATCTTCAACACGTTTGTGATTGAACCATAAGTTTGCCAAAATACATATTTATGCTTCCAATACGTAGATCTTCTCTGAACTCGGTTCCTTAACAGACAAGTTTGTTAAGCTTACTTATCTTCCCGTTAGCTTAACAATTGCCACAATACCCTTGTCAAACATTTTTATTGTCCTTTCCCTGGAGCTCGTAACTATTTTGGCTACCTACGAAACGGTTTCTTGCTGCTCCTATACCGACAATAAAGAGTAAGACCGAAGCGCCAAGCAGAATGAAAAGTGGTAGGTCCCAGCTATCCTTAGCATCATGCAGATATCCTATAAGGGCAGGACCGATGGCGGCAAGAAGATATCCAATTGATTGTGCCATGCCAGACAGTTCCGCTGCTTGATGTGCATTTTCAGTACGTAATCCGAAAAACATCATAGACAAGCTAAAGGCAAAACCTCCACCAATTCCGAGGATGATGATCCACAACAGAATAATGTTGGAGCTTCCGTAAAGAAGTCCGAGCGTTCCCGTCAAAAGCAACATGGTTGTGATGACCACTAACAAACGTTGGCTAGACATACGCCCTGCAATAACCGGGACAATGAAGCTAAATGGAAGCAGTGCTAACTGCATGATCGAGAGGTACCATCCTGATTGGTTGGAGTCAATTCCTTGCTGCTTCAAAATTTCAGGCAACCATGCAATCAACACGTAAAATACCATGGACTGTATACCCATAAACAAGGTTACTTGCCAGGCCAGAGGGGATCGCCAAACATTCACATTGTTGCTGGCCGTCTGATGACTTGTCGTGGTTGCTTGTTTCGTTTGATGTCTTAATTGGGGTAGCCAACAGAAAATCGATACAAAACTTAGAATCCCCCATATTCCTAATGCTCCCTGCCATTTTAAACCTGCGTTCACGGCTAGCGGTACACTGATTCCCGATGCGATTGCTCCACATAAACTCATTGAAATAGAATAAACACCTGTCATGGATCCAATTTTATTAGGGAAATCCCTTTTGATTATACTAGGCAATAATACATTACATACGGCAATTGATAATCCAATCATTGCTGTTCCAATATACAGACTAGTTACGCCAGATAAAGAACGTATGACAATACCAACCGTCAGAAAGATTAGAGCAAACAAAATGATACGTTCAACTCCATACCTTCGTCCTAATTTGGGTACTAGAGGCGACAATAAAGCAAAGGCAAGCAATGGGAGCGTTGTTATCAGGCCTGCTAATGTATTTGAAATATGAACGTCATCCCTTATGAAACTCACTAAAGGACCGACTGAGGTTAAGGGAGTACGTAAATTAGCTGCAATAACAATAATTCCAATAATTAGAAAAACCATAGAGGATGGTACGGCATTTTGATTATGTTTGTTCGGCATTCTTCATTTTTCCTTCCTCAATTCATACTTATGATTTGTTTCCTGCTTATTAATATAAATAACGATGCAATAACATCCGCGCGGACAACAATAGTATATTATAATATATCATTTTCAACAATAAGTATTTTATATAATACTTTTTTTTCATTTCATAACAAAAATACAACTCTGGATTCCCGTTATGGAATTCAGAGTTGTATTTAATAAGTGGAATTTTCAATTTTTAGAAACCATATTTTAAGGATATATGGAGCACTGTTTCGCTATTCGTATGATTGGTATAAGAGTGTGGACAATCTGCACGGAAGCTGATCGTATCATATTGATTCAATATGTAGATCTCTCCATTGACTTTAATTTCAACGGAACCAGTCATTACTGTCGCAATTTCAGTTGTATTCACATGATGACCTTCAGGGTGATAGGAGCTATTTGGCTGTAGGTAAGCCCGGCACATTTCAATATCGTTGCTTATGTTTTTGAAGACTGGTTCAATAATCCAATTTTTTTGATCATTAGAAAACCGTAGTCCTTCGCCTGCTCGATACAAACTAACAGGGTCTTCTGATTTGAACAAAGCCAATAGCGGTAAAGAAATCCCTTTTGAAATTTTCCATATTATTGCCAAGGTTGGATTTGTCTCGCCACGTTCGATATTCCCCAGAGTAAGCTTGCTTACACCCGTTAATTCCGCTACGGCGTCTAAGCTCATATTTTTTTCTTTTCTGTACCTTTTCAAGGCACTGCCGATTTGTAATACAAATTGTTTTGATTCATCAACTTCGTCCATTTGATATTCACCTCAACAAAAAAACAATTATAGCTAGTATATCGCTTATCTAGATTCATTTCCATACACAGCCCTTTTTAGTAAAAAAGAGTTTCCTCCATCCAAAAATGGACACGGAAACTCTTTGGTTGATAGCTATCATATTTTCCCATTGGAAGATTGGCGGAATATACAGCGGTATGGAACGATCATTTTAACAGCAACTTCATACGGATGATCCAGATAATCGAGCAGCTGTTTAACCGCGAACATGCCCATCTCCAGCTTGGGTACATGAATGGTTGATAACGGCGGAGAGGTAAATTCGGATATTTCAATATTATCTACACCAAAAAAGGCGATATCCTCCGGAATACGGAGTCCCTGTTCTGTTGCAGCACGCATGGCGGCAATCGCCATCATATCACTGGCGGCAAAAATAGCTGTGGGTCTGTTCGCATTATTGGTAAATGCCTGCTTGGTCAATTCATAACTCAGCGAAACATCCCATTTCACATCAATCACCCAGTCATCATCAACAGGTAATCCCGCATCATTCATCGCACGTCTGTAACCAAGGAAACGTTTTTCCTCACGAAAATCATTCTTGTACTCCGCCCCGCCAATGTAGGCGATGATCCGATGTCCTTGCGCAATCAGATGATTCGTTGCCTCTCTGGCCGCCTCTTCACGATCATAACCGACGACTGGAATGTCCGGGTCCGTGATGTCCACGCCTACTACGGCCCGTACATTGGTTTTGAGCCAGCGATAGGCTTCCGGGTCAATCCGTTCCACTACAATCATGCCATCAATCCGATGTTCCTTCACCAGAGATTGCAATTGCACGGTATCTCCATCGTTCTCGATGCTGTACACAAATTCCAGACGCATGCCCGCTTCAGCAAGCTGCTTCTCGATCCCTTCCATAATGACCGAAAAATAAGGGCTGTTGTACTTATTTTGCGGAATGGCAACTACACAGCCGATCGCATATGCCGTTTTGGGTTCAACTTTTTTCTTCTTGACCGGACGCTGTGAACGATAGCCCAGTTCCTCAGCAGTGTCCCATATTTTTTTGCGGGTTTCATCGCTGACCGAGCGGTTGACATCGTTCTTCATTACACGCGAAACGGTAGAGATCGATACACCTACCCGCTCTGCAATATCCTTCAATTTTGCCATGTGAAGTCCCCACCTTTCCTCTGCACTATGTATTTAAACCCCATTCATATTGGGGCAATTTCATTCCTGCAAAACCAAATTTGCGGCAAATATAATTCTATATTCCAATTTACCATAAGTCAATGCGATATGAGGCAATGGACAACAAAATGGACTATCTACTCTCCTCGCGAGCCGCACCCTATAACGATGAACATAGATAGTCTAAACAACATAATAGCGGCAACCCGGGGAGCTTGATCTCCCCACGACTGCCGCCAATTGATTATGCCATTTATTTATCTCCATCTGTCTTTGATCTGCTTATTGCATCTTGGAGGCCAAATCCTTCAACGCCGCGGTCAGGTCACCATCTCCGGCAAGCGGAAGTTTGAGTGATTGCTCGCCGTACGTCCAGACCAGGTCGGTTTTCTTGGTTGTAAAAGGAGATACAATGCCATACTGCTGTGCATCCAGGAAGATTTTATTATCTTCACCTACAGTGGCAATATAGGCATCTGCCGCAGCCTTGTTAGCCGGAATGGAATACCCTTGCTTTGCAAGTTCAGTCTGTCCTTCCGGACCCGCAAGCCAGGCAAGCAGCTTGTATGCCGCCTCTTCATGCTTCGTGTTGGAGCTAATCGCAAGACCTGCTGGCTGAACAACGGTTTGGTTCGTTTTGAATTTTGGCAAATAGGAGATACCATAATCTACACCAGCCTCCTGGTAGTTGGTTGTGTTCCAACTGCCACCCGGATTCATCGCTACTTTGGATGTAGTAATCGCAAGGTTCACCTGTCCACCCAAACCTTCAATCTGTGCAGGTGTGGTGTTGATCTTTTGCTTTTTGGTCAAGTCGATAAAATAGTTCAGCACTTCCATCGCTTCAGGTGTCTCAAGGGCAAGGGAACCATCATCATTCACCAGCTTCGCACCATTGGACCACAGCTCCGGCTCCAGGAACCAATCCATCGTAGATCCTGGTGAAATGGACAAGCCCCACTGCACAATGTTTCCGACATCAAAACCCGCTTCGTCTGCGCTTCTACCGTTCTTATCCAGCGTCAGCTTAGTTGCAATATCGGTAATTTCATCCCATGTGGGTTCAAGCGATGGAACGGGGGCTTTATGAGGATTCGTGGCTTCGTTCTCAAAGATCGCTTTGTTGTAATACCATACGATGACGTTGGCATCTATAGGTAAGGATACTTGGTTGCCCTGATACTGGTGGAGACCCAACAGACTTTTATCCACGTTGTTCAGATCAAACTGATTTTCCGTCAGCAAGCCGTCCAATTCCTTAAAAATACCCAGCTCGGCGTATTTCTCCACGTATGCATAACTGGTTTTGAACACGTCCGGAAGTGTGCCCCCAGCTGCATTTGCTGTGAGTCCGTCCCAGTAGCTGCCCCAATCCTTACCTTCCAGTTTGACCTTAATATCGCCATTGGCCTTCATGAACTGATCCAGCAGTTCCTGTGTACGATGAAGCTCTTCTGCCGTTCCCCATTGAGAGTACGTAATGGTTACAGGCTCGCCTTCACTGCTTCCGGAACCTCCAGAGTTGGCATTTTCGGACGATCCTCCATTCGCACATCCACTGATTACTACCACTGTAGCAAGTACAAGTGCCCACACATTGAATAGCCGTTTACTCTTCGCTCTCATATACACAGCTCCCCTTTAAGTCATATCAATAAGTCCTGTTCACCTGAAAACCGGAAAGCAGGCAGCCACTCTACCCTTTGGTGCCCGTGAGCACCACCCCCTCAACGATATAACGTTGTGCAAACAGATACAGCAGACCAATCGGAACAATGCTGATGAATGCTCCCGCAGCAAGTGCCGGCAGATCCTGACTCGTCTGACCAATCAGCAGCTGCAAGCCAACACTCAGGGTGAACAATTCTGCATTTTTGATATACAGGAACGGCCCCAGAAAATCGAGCCAGGAATTCACAAAGGCAAAAATGATGGTTGTCATAATAATGGGTTTCGACAGCGGCATAATCACGCGTGCATATACCGTCCAGCGATTGCCGCCGTCGAGATATGTAGCTTCATCCAGCTCCTGGGGAATGGTCATGAAGAACTGGCGGAACAGGAAGATATAATAAGCTCCTCCCAGCCAGGCTGGCACAATGAGCGGCAGCCAGGTGTCAATCCAGTTTAACTTGGAAAAAAGGACGTACGAGGGAATCATCATAATGGACGGGGGAATCATCAATGTAACGAGTACAACCGGGAACAGGATATTGCGGTATCTGGTTGCAAATCGGGAGAAACCATAAGCGACAAGTGAACTGGACACCACAGCTCCCGCTGCAACAAAAAAAGAAATGATAAATGAGTTCTGAATCCATTGCCACATCATCGGCTGGACAGCGAACAACCGTTCAAAGGCTTCCAGACTGAATGCATCTGGCAGGATGGTTGGAGGTACCTTATAGGTTTCCGCTTTGGTTTTCAACATGGTCGAGAGCATCCATACAAGAGGCCCTGCGAATAGCATCAATGCTGCGATCAGCAATGTATATTGGGACGCTTTTACCGCTATTTTTCGGCTGTTCATGTAACTCTCCTCCTATCGTTCTCCCTCGTAATACACAAAGCGGTTCGATACTTTCATCAGGATCAGGGTGACAAGCGAGATCACGGCGAACAGGAAAATGGACTGCGTCATCGCCATGCTGAATTTCAGATCGGTAAAGGCCGACTTATAAATATTGTAGACAAATGTATAGGCGGAGTAGTTCGGTCCACCCTTGGATAGCAAGAGTGCTTCCGTAAACATCTGAAAGTTATACATCGTCTGAATAATGATGACAAACAGAATGGAAGGACTGATCATGGGCAGTGTAATCCGGAAAAATCGGCGAATCCCGCTGGCACCATCGATGGCTGCCGCTTCATACAAATGCCTGGGTACATTTTTCAATGCAGCCAAGAAGATCAGTACCCCGCTGCCGGAGATCCAGACTTGAAGCATGATGATGACCGGCTTAATCGTATGCTCCCCGCCAATCCAGTCCACTTTTCCTATACCCAGCGCGCCAAGTCCGGCGTTCAGGATGCCAAACTCGGAGTTGAATACCAGCCGCCAGATAATGACCGTTGCCACAATGGGCACCAGGGTTGGTAAATAGAAGAAGGTGCGGAACAAGGCAATACCTTTGACATTAAAATTAAGCAGCATCGCCAGACCCAGCATGCCTGCCGTTACGATCGGAACACCAAATACTACAAAATACATGGTGTTCAGCAAACTTTTCAAGAAGATGGGATCGTCCATCATGTGTGTAAAATTATCAAAACCGACAAAGTTGAAGTTGGTTGCTCCAGGAAGTCTGGCATCCGTGAAGGCGTAGAATATCGAGGTTCCAAACGGAAACAGAAAAAAGGTGATAAATCCAATGATCCAAGGCAAAATGAAGAGAAAGAACAGCAGTGTGTCATATTTTCTCAACCTGTTCATGATGACACCCCTCAGCCTGAAATTTCTTCTAAATAGACATACCGTTCTTCCAAAATGGATTTCTCTGCCGCAAGGGCAATAAGCAACGCGTTACGACCAACCTGTGCACTCGCAAAAGGCTGTTTGCCTTCCTGTACACATTTTAGAAAATCAATGCGCTGCGTCTGTCCCCCGGTATGCCCCCCCATAATGGAATCCGACGCCACATCAATCTCCAGGTGGTCCTTCGTCCAGTCCTGCCCACCAACGATATCAATCGTCTTGTCATTGCGGGCCACCATCTGACCGCCGTTTTCTCCGATCAGCCCGATCTCAAGCCCTTCTCCCAGCAGATTGCGCGGTTTCAAATACATGCACAAGCCCAGATTGGCCTTGCTGCCGTTATCATAATCAATGGTAATAAATGCATGGTCGACGATGGAGGTATTCGAAATTTCTTTCGTCGGATAGTGACTGTATGAATTCTGAATCTGATTAGGCTCTCCCTGCTTCATGACATGCTGGCCTCCAGAGGCAAACACACGGACAGGCTTCGCCTGGATCATCCAGTTGAAAATGTCGAAGTGATGACAATCCTTTTCTACAATTGCTCCCCCGGATTTGGTTTTGTCATAGAACCAATCCGCAGGCGGGAACGGATCGCGGAATTCCTTGCACCACATCAATTTCACGTCGCCAAGACGTCCGTTCTCCAATTCTCTCTCCATCCGGCGATACAGATTCGAATACCGATAGACCAATCCGATCTGCAATATCCGTCCCGCGGCTTCCGCAGCTTCTATAATGGCATCGCAGTCCTCAATGGTATGGGCAACCGGTTTCTCCAGAAATACATGCTTGCCAGCTTCCAGAAAAGCAACCGCTACTTCACGATGCAAATAGTTCGGGACACTGATGACCACTGCGTCCAAATCTTCCTTGGCAAGCAGTTCACGATAATTACTAACAATGGTGGGTTTACTGTTCTTGAGTTCAGCCAGCGTACGCACCACATTGGCCTCATTCATATCACAGATATAACGAACCTCACTATCTTCGAGCAAATCAAAACCAATGCAATGATGTGAACCCATGTCTCCTACACCGATAAAAGCCATTTTTATCTTTCCCATGCCTACACTCTCCGTTGCTCGTAAATTTGCGGCAAATGCCATAAAGCTAGTTTGATGTCAAGAAATCTAACAAGACTGTGACTATGTAACGATAGTAAAGTAGTTTTTATGGGTTGTCAATTGTTTTTGGCTAATTTATAAATTATTTTGCGGCAACATATTTGCGATGTGCTTTATATAATACTAAACAGTATAACTGTTTATTTATCATAAATTAAGCGTTTACATTTTTGTTTAATTGTCATATACTTTAAATTAAATTTGTTTAATTTGCGGCAAATACTATATTATAATTGTAATTAATCATGTTCATTCTCCATGAATACACTCTTATTTTCAATAGAAAACTCAATAAATTCTGGAAAAATATCTATTGAATCTCCTGTTTCCATCCCCTATAATGCAATTTAGACGCGGAATCCAAGAACTAAAGACACATTTCATGTTTGCCGCAAACAAATTTCCCATATTTTTAGTTCATTATCCCACACTTACTACCATGACTCTTACATAAAACGTTAACATTCCGACATTTCACGCGGAACAGAAAGGAGTTGAACTCTCCTAACTCTCCCCTCGTATAGAAATTCGGGGCGGGCAGAACGAGTTATCATTCAAAATCCATTACTCAGGAGGTATACCATGACAAGATTATTTGATCGAAGCAAGCGGAGCCTTGGACTGTTTTTGGCTTTTGTCCTCATGATTACCCTGCTATTGCCTGCAGGAGCCTTACCCAAAGCCTCTGCTGCAACCATTACCATTGATGGCAATGTCAGCGACTGGAACAGCGTTAGTGCTCTCACGACCAATAGCGGCACTGCCCAGACACTCAAAGCAACTAATGATGGAACCAACCTCTATCTGCTTATTCAAGGCTCCGAACTAAGTACAACGATGGGAAACTTCTGGATCAATACCGATAACAATACTTCAACCGGTTACCAGGCCGCGGGCTGGGGGACTACAGGTGTGGAGTGGCTCCTTGAAAATACGGGGTTATACCGCTATGGCGGCAGTGGGACCGACTGGAGCTGGAATTTCAACAGCACGATGACCAGCTCCCAATTCTACCGTAGCTCCTCCGTCATCGAGGTTGCTATTCCGCTATCTACACTGCAAATCAGTGCAGGTAGCACGGTACGGGTAGGGTATATCGATAACGGCTCGGATATGACGAGACTGCCCGCGGCAGGACAAACGCTGCCCGCTTACCTTCTTACCTCATCTGGATCGGATGATGGTACGGGGAACAATACTGTGGTGAATCCCGTAGAACTGGATAGTCCACTCAACAATCCATTCAAAGGCTGGGCGCCTTCAGCCAAAAGCACGACATATGCACAACCGCACAGGCTCGTATATGCCGGAGTGACCTGGAAGGAGCTTGAGTCTACCAAAGGCACGTATGATTTTAGTGCAATTGAAGCCACCAATAATTTTTCCTACTGGAAGAGCAAAGGCGTCAAAGTGGTGTTTCGCTTCATTCTGGACAGCCCGACAGGACAGGCTCATCGAGATATTCCAGACTGGCTCTACAATGACATGATTGCCCGTGGAGAATCTCCCGGAACGGTTTACAACGACACAACCGGCGGCATGGGTACAGGCAACAACATGGGCTTCTCTCCTAACTACAGCTCTACCTATTTGCAAGAACGGCATAAATTAGCGATCGATGCCATTGCCGCAAGGTACAATACCAATGATCGTCCCATCGCTTTTGTCCAGATCGGTTCCCTCGGACACTGGGGCGAGTTCCATACTTGGCCTTATGTGGGACCCAATGGTGAAACCAATTACACAGGCGCTTTCCCTACCAATGATATCTCGAACAAGTATGTTCAGCATTATATTGATGCCTTTGCTGGTAAAGAGGATAAGATGCAGGTTCTAATCCGGCGTAGTATCGCCCTCGCCAAAACCAATAACAAAGGCATGGTCATGGGCATGTTCAACGATGTGTTTGGGCACAAAGACAGCTTTGATGCAGATTGGGGCTGGTACACAGGCACCCAGAATGGCTATTGGGATGACATCGGTCAGCAGCAGCCAGCACATGCGAACTTCTGGGAGACCCGAATCTCCGGTGGTGAGTTTTATGGCGGTGCCTCGGGGATGCTGGCATCCTTAACAAGCGGCAGCGGATTCACGGAAACCCTGCGTCAGACCGAACTGAGCAAACCGAGTTGGCTCGGTCCGAACTCTCCGGCCTCACTTCCGCTGAATCATGCTTTGCAGGCGAATATTGATGCACTCAAGAAACGAATGGGATATCATTTTGTAGTGAAGGAAATCTCGCACCCGTCCACCATTAGCGGAAGCACGTTTACCACAACGATTAAGGTGGAGAATAAAGGCGTACAGCACTTCCCATTTGCCTGGCCGGTTGAAATTCAACTGCGTAGCGGCAATACGGTGGTCGCGAAGAAAACAACAACCGTCAATCTGACCACGTGGAAAACGGGTACCTACACCCTGACCAACTCCATTCCGGTCTCCGGTCTTGCTGCCGGAACCTATGATATCGCAATTGCGATCATTGATCCGGAAACGAATCAACCTGGCGTGGACTTTGCCAATACGAATAAGCTGACTGACGGATCGTTCAAGCTGAGCAGTATAACCAAGTAACCTCAGGTTATCTCGTCTGGTGAAAAGGCAAAGAGCAGGAATGAGGGCATTAAACCCTTATTCCTGCTCTTTTTAGGTGAATCATCATTTCCAACGCACCGAACAACGATTATTCCGATTTTATCCAAAAGCTACTGTGCCTTCTTACGCAGTTGACTGTAATACAGCTCGCTGTAGAAACCGCTTTGTTGCAGCAGGGCATCATGCGAGCCTTGCTCCAGCAGATGCCCATCCTTCAGCACCAGAATTCGGTCGGCCTGACGGATCGTGTTCAGCCTGTGGGCAATGACAAAGCTGGTACGGCCTTGCATCAGACGTTGCAACCCTTCCTGGATTTTAATCTCCGTAACAGTATCAATACTGCTCGTCGCTTCGTCCAGTACGAGTATGGATGGATCGGCCAGAATTGCCCGGGCAATGGCGAGTAATTGCTTCTGCCCCTGACTAATGCCGCTCCCGTCGGCCTGGAGCACTTTGTCGTACCCGTCCTTCATCCGCACGATGAAGGAATGGGCATTCGCCAGCCGGGAGGCTGCTTCCACCTCTTCATCCGTCGCATCGAGACGGCCAAATCGAATATTTTCTCGAATCGTGCCCTGAAACAAAAATGAATCCTGTAGTACAAATGCCATATGGGACCGCAGATTCTCACGCCGAATGGTGGTCATATCGCGTCCATCTACCGTTATTGTGCCACCAGTCGGATCATAGAAACGGGATAACAACTGGATCAATGTCGTTTTCCCTGCTCCAGTCGGACCCACAAGGGCAATCATCTCTCCCGGTTTGGCTGCAAAACTGATGTCATGCAAAATGTTACGTCCTTCATCGTATCCAAAGGATACCTTGTCGAAACGAACAGCTCCCTCCACCTTGTCCAGGGATATGGCTGCCCCTTCATCCTTCGCTTCCTCATCTTCGTCCAGCACCTCGAATACACGCTCAGCCCCCGCAATCGCGGACAATAACGTATTCCACTGGTTCGCCAGATCATTCAGCGGACGGGTGAATTGACGGGCATATTCCACAAAGATAATAATCACCCCAACCGTAACCGAACCCTGAATCGCCAGAATACCACCGATGCCCGCAACAATCGCGAAGCTCAGGTTGTTCAATCCATTCATCAGTTTCGGAATAAACCCCGAGATTGTCTGTGCCCAGAAACCGGAAATCCGGATGCGGGTATTCCGTTCCTCAAAACCTCGGATCACTCGCTCCTCTTGGGAAAATGCCTTGATGATCCGCTGCCCGGATAACGTCTCTTCGATATACCCGTTGAGCTCACCCAGATTGCGCTGTCGCTCCTTGAAGAGCGGCCCTGTTCTGCGCGTAATCCAGCGCATGCCCATTGCCATAAGCGGTACAACGATAAATGTAAGCAAAGTCAGCAGCGGGCTAAGCCAGAGCATCACGCCAAACGTCCCGAGCAGTGTTAACACACTCGAAAAAATCTGGATGGCCGAGCTGTTCAACGTACCGCTGACATTCTCGATATCATTGGTCACTCGACTCATAATCTCCCCCTGCTGGCGTTTACCGAAGAATGGAATCGGTAATTTGTGCAGATGGGAGAACAGATCATACCGCATGCGGAACACGGTTTCCTGTGCAATTTCGATCATCCATATGTTTTGTAACCAGGATGTAAGAGAGAACAAGACATACACTGCGGTTAATCCAATCAGAAACCGAGTCCAGCTTGCCCCGGCTTCACCCGCGATGAAATCATCCACGGCCACCCCTACCATGTAGGGGCCAAGCAAAGCGAGTGCGGAGCTGGCAAACACCATCAACAGTACCATAGACAGCTTGACTTTACGCCGTGCCAGATAGGTCCATATCCGGCCTAACGTACCGGACCAGTTCTTCGCCCTTGCCTTGGGTTTGCGACCACCGCCTGATCGTAACGTCTCCGGGTCAATCGGCGGTGGCGGCTGACGGAAAGGCTCAATGAATGCTTTGAACATGCTGTGCACCCTCCCCGTATTGTGATTCATGAATTCGACGATACAGCTCTGACGATTCCATCAGGTCTTCATGTTTTCCCTGTCCAATGAGTTGTCCATCATCAAGCAGCAGAATCAGGTCCGCCGAAGTGGTCGAACTGATCTTCTGGGTGATGATAAACGTGGTACACGACAATTCTTCCAGCGCATCCAGCAGTCTGCCTTCTGTAGCCACATCCAGCGCACTTGTGCTATCGTCCAGAATCAGAATTCTTGGTCTACGTACCAGTGCTCGTGCAATGGAAAGTCGCTGTTTCTGTCCACCGGAGAGATTCACTCCCCGTTGACCCAGCAATGTATCATAACCGTTTGGTAAATTCTCAATCGTTTCATGGATCTGCGCGCGCTTTGCGGCTTCCACGATCTCATCCAAGGTAGCATCTTCCTGACCCCAGGCAATATTCTCCCGTATGGAACCGGTAAACAGGACAACCTCCTGAGGCACATAACCAATCGCACCACGCAGCATGGACAGATCCAGCTCTGATGCATCAGCACCATCGATTCGTACCTTACCTTGATCCTCTGTGTATAACCGAGGAATAAGCTGCACCAGTGAGGATTTACCTGAGCCCGTTGCTCCCATAATCGCAATGCGCTCCCCAGCGTTTGCCGTAAAAGTGATATTATCCAGTACTGTAATTTCACTATACGGATAACTGAAGCCTACACTGCGGAATTCAACCGCTCCCTGCACAGCGCGCTGTTTCTTCGCTGAGTATGAAGATTGCGGAAAATGCGAAGATTTCACAGATCCAGCAGATGGTGCAGAAGCTGATAAAGACTTCGTCTGTTCAGTCTCCGACGTGTCCTCCGTATTGAACACTTCATTCAGACGTTGCGCCGAAGCGCTTGCTCTGGAGAAGGTTACCAGAATCCATGATAACGCAGACATGGCACCAATCGTGCGAAGAAGATAGTTAATGACGGCGACCACTTCACCCACGGTCGCGTTACCGGAGGCGATGTCTACTCGTCCAAACCATAACACGGCGATGATACAAACGTTCATCATCAGCAGCATGAACGGCATCGTAGTCTCCGTCAGGCGTAGCGCGGAGATCGTGCCTTTCATCAGCTTGCCGCTGAATCCGGCAAAGCGCTCAATCTCATGGCCCATCCGCACGAAGACACGGATTAGCCGGATGCCTGTCAGATTCTCCTGGATGACTCCGTTGACGGCATCCAGTCTGCGCTGCACATTGCGGAACAGCAGCGCTGCCTTTTTGATCATCCAAACTACAACGACGAGCAGTACAGGCACCATGACAACCAGCAGCAGACCCAATCTCGGATTCACAATTACTGCCATAATCATACTGCCAATCACCACCAGTGGTACACGCGTCATGAAGCGCAGACTCATGAAGACGGTGTCCTGAACCTGGGTCACATCTCCCGTTAATCGGGTGATCAGGGACGACGTCGCGAAACGGTTGAAGACGGCATAAGAGAACGTTTGCACTTTCTCATACAGCTTCTCCCGCAGATCGTATCCGAACCCCAGGCTTGCATGTGATGCAAAGAACGAACTGGCGATTCCCGCAGCAAAAGCCACAACAGCACTGCCCACGAGCACACCTCCCCACAACCAGACGACAGACAGGTCGCCCTGCTGTATCCCGTTATCGATGATCTTGGAGATCAGATACGGCTGAGCCAGCTCCACCACGAGCTCAATCAACATCATGACCAAGGCTGCAATCGCGGCAACTCGGTACTTCTTCAAGTAGAACAACAGCTTGATCATAAGCATTCCTCCGGCTCGGAGCACCCTAAACCGATAACACGTTCCAGCTCAGAGCCTCCATTAGACATGTTGTTTTCTCCACTGCATCCAATATGTAATCATTTCTATGTACACATATGGTTATTATAGCGTATTTTACAATCCCGCTTCTATTCTTATTACCCTACTTTTCCCAATACAATAAACTTCTCATCATTTTGGCAGTAAAAAAGGAAGGTCTCCCTTCCCCACACTAGTTAGATCCTTACAGCTGATGTAATCTCTCAGTCAAATATTCCCGCCGTTCAGCCACATAGGTACGAATTCGCTCCGGTTCCCCCGCAAATACATCCATGGGCCATTTCATGTAAGGGTCTTTGTCGACATCTTCAAGAATGTCATTGTGCAACCGATTCACCAAGGGCATAATCCGCTTCTCTGTAAAAGCATTCATGACACCTGCAAAATCAGGATGATCTGCCTAACTTCGTAGAAATATAGTTATTTGTTTACATACTAAGCGAGACTTCTTCTACCATCTTCTACGTCCACGCTCACCCCGATAGTCATCATATAACTCGCCCAGGCGATCATATGTCTCTTTATATATCCGTATAACGGCCTGAACTCTGATAAAATCGGCATCTTCAGGTCCAAGTCCCTCCATAAACATTCTCTGAATGATCTGTTGAAAGAATTGCACTCTGGCCTCAATCTGTTCTTGCTCAAGCTGTAATATGTCTTCAAAACTGTGGTTCCCTATGTAATCCATCAACTCATCATCATGACTGGAATAATCTGCGTTTCTTCGATCTGCAACCCATTCATCCGGCTCATTGGACTGGAGGTTAACACTGGTGCGCAATTGGGATAAGATGATTTTCTCTTTGGCCAACATGACATGAAAATCTTTGTTACGGAGCAGCTCAGATACAATCAGACTGCACATTTCACGATTTTGGATCAGTATGCCGTCAAATGGATGCAGTGTCCACTCCCCGTTTGCATAATACAGGTTAAAGTTAAAGAACTCACTGCCATATTTGTATTGAATATTAATCTTGGTCTCATCAATAATCTCGAATGAAAAGTCCAGCATGTTCAGCAAGCTCCTTCGTATAACCCCAAATTTTAACTTCACTCTATCAAATGAAACAAAGAGACGCACTCGGCGTCCCCTCATAGAAAGATATACATCTAACAATCTCCTGCCATATGCAGCGAGTCTCACCTTGTTACTCTAATCCAGGAAAGATCCTAATGCGCTGGAATCCGGTTTGTTTTTCTCCGGAATGGCAGCAGCCTTCGGCCCTTCCAGACCCAGTCGATCACTCATTTTGGCGTTAAGTGTTGTCATCTTGTTGGTGTAGTCATTACAGCTCTCGATGATCCGGCGATTGGACTGCTCGGACAGATCCAGAGCAGACATCAGATCACCCATCGCTTGATTAACCGCTTCAAGGGACATGGCCGGTTTGGACAACAGTTCATTCGTTTTCTCTGTTGTTGTCTTCAACAATCTGGCGTTCTCCTTGAATTGATCTTCAATCGTCTTATTCGTAGCTTCTACAGCAGAAATGACTTTCTCCTGATCATTGAGTGCCATTGCAATCATGGCCGAAACGGTGATCAGATTCGCTGTTTTATCAATGGCATTATTAACTGAATCAATCAGCTTGTCATTGTTATCATTAATGATGTCGGTGGCTGCGATCGCCTGATTGTATAGCATGATCATCTCTGTCATGGATTGGGTACGTGTAACCACTTTGCGCAATCCACGCTCCAGATGTGCTTTACGATTGTCGTTCTCAGGCTTTGCGATCTCTGTTTCAAACAACTCTTTCAATTGATTACCAAAGGAAATTTTGGTCTGCAAATTGTAGATTTCCTGAATGGAAGAACGTTTCAACTGACGCATATTCACGATGCTTTCTTCCAGGTTGTCCTTGCCGTCCCGCAATCCGTTAATGATCGCATCAATGTTCGTGCGAACGGATTGATAACGGTACACGTAGTTTTTCAGCGGGCTCTTACGTAACAACTTCCCGACAAAACTCACATTTTTACTCTGCTGCAGGCTCTCACATTCATCACGGAGCTTCAGGATCATGTTCGATACCTCAGCCCGATTCCCCGACATCAGTTCATTGACTGGACGATCGAGCAGCTTGAGGGTCTGTCCTGCTCTCTCTTGTGTTTTCACACCCAACTTGCCGATATCATCCATTAAGGTATCCAGGTGAGCCGGATCACTTTGGGACACTTTCTGAATAAGCTGTGTTGCTTCCTGGTTAATCCGTTGCTCATCTTCCTGCTTCAACTGAGCCCATTCCGTTGCCATGCCAATCCCTCCTATAATTCAGAGCTGTTATACCGTTGATGTATTAGTTCCGCTTTGTTCTGGAGCTCCATTAAGTCTTTATGTTCAATCGTTGATACAATATCGGATATCTTGGAATCCACGTCTCGAAGGCCATTCAGAAGCATACGCCGATTATTGCGTTTGGCTTCTCCACTTAAACGTAGAAATGGATTGATAAAACCGTTCAGGTCTTTCAAAATCAGTCTGCGCACCGTATGATTGATATCCCCGTTGTTCAGCTCCTGAAGAGAAGGAATCACACGCTGCAGACGGGCAAACAGCGCCAGTGATTTCTCCACGATCTCATTATCCAGCTCGTTCTTCTGACCTTCGGAGATGATCATATCCTCCAGAACTTCCAGGTATTCAATCACCGGATCAAATACAGGATCTGGTTCAGTCCGGGAAGGCTTCGCTTGTTCTGAGCCCGCATGTTGTGCGGGAGTGGAACTTGAATGGGGCTGTACCGGAGAAGCATCTCTTGCCTCTGTTGGCACTGCGCTCGGCGCTTGTCCACCGTTCAAGCGGGATGATTCATTGCCGATATCTGTAATGGGTACAGGAGCTGATGACGAACCCTCGATCTGTGTACGTGGTGTGGAACGTGAAGGAATCAGTCCCCCGACCACAGTTGCTAGCGCCGGAATTGCCCACGTGATCACATCCGGTAGAAAGGGACTCGTGATTGCCGCGAGACCATAACCGACCAATGCGCCTATACCTATCTTCGTTTTCCGTAACATTACTTGTCCTCCTGCCTTAACAACACATACAGTGCATATTCAAAAAGTCTGGTTTTCAGTACCGAGAAGATGGAATGAAGATAGAAATGGAGTAGCGGAGCGTAGGAAAACTACGTGAGCAACGGACATTTCGGCTGAATTTCATATTCGATGCTGATGATGCCGTAAGGCATTATTCGTAATCAAAAGTAGACTTTTTGAATAACCTCTTATCCGTATTGTAAAAAAACCATCCAGAAGGTGTCAATGTTGAGGGAAATTCTCAGCTAGACGTGATGTACTCCGCTTACCTTCTGAACGTCGATTATAAATGGTTGTTCGATATGACTACCCAGAATGCCAAACTTCGGATGAAGTGGTCCAATATCATGGCCAAGTGCAGACTTGACCGCCAGATACGGGAAGTTCACGCCCGACAAACAAGACATGTGCAACCCACCCGACATACGCGGATTGATCTCAAGCAGCTTCGGTGTATCCTTGCGATATTTCATCTGAATATTAAAATTATAAGGAATCCGATATACCTCTGCCACATTGCGGGCAATCGCCAGCAGTTCCTCGTTTTCTTCGAGCAAGCGCAAACGTCCTCTTTCTTTTCTACGCGGAATAGCCGTTAATAGTTTCCCATTGCGGTCCGAAAGACAATCAATGCTGTATTCATATCCTTCCAGTACCTCCATCACCATGACGTTGGGAAAGGACGGAGCAGAAGAGAACGCGCGCAGGGCATCTTCATATGAAATCGAGTTCAGCGCATATCCGAACAACTCCTGCAACGGATCACCTTCATTGTTGATCACCCGGAATCCCATGCCGCCCTCACCATTGCATGGTTTGAAACATACATCATGTCCATGTGCACGCAGCGCCTCATAGGCTTGCTGAAATTGGGCAGCATTACTGACCGTGAAATAATCCGGAATCTCCATAATGCCTTTCTCACGCACGGATTCATAGAACCGGTCTTTCTCCATCAATTGTTCCAGCAATTCCGTATCCGAGCATACGATAACCCGTGTACCAATCTCTTCGAACAGGGAGATATGTCTGCTGATGTCCAGCATGTTCCAGCGTGGAATAAACACATCAATCTGATGACGACGGCAAAAGTCGAGGCAAAAATCAACATATTCCCGGCCCGTTACACGCGGTTCAACTTCTGCAACATCACAGCCCTGTAATGCCATATGTCCCGGATCAGGATGAGTACCGTAGATCTCAAATTCCATGCCGTCCTCATTGTCCCGAATTGCATTCATATAATGATACGTTACAGAGAACCAACGGTTGAAGTAAATCTTCATTTTTTTCATTTATACGGTCTCCCTTATCTCGGCATGGTCTATCTGGGTCTGTTGATCGTTATGAATACGGTGAACGTAATCGAGAATCTCATCTGCTGCAAAAGCACCGAATTGTTCCGTAAATTGATATGGCACTTGCTCAGGTGCACGTTGTCTCTCCACATGCAGCTCTCCGTGAGATGGAGCAATGGCATGGTGCGCAAAGTCCAGCAAACAGCGATCCAGCAAGGAATCGCCCGATGCAATTACAGGTACATCACCGATACGTTGCCTAATATGCTCAACTGCAGCTCGTTTGTTCACGGCCGAAGGCACCAGATAGAGCTTCCGACCCTGAATCGAACTCTCCCATCCAAGCGTCTCTAACACCCGAATCTTGTCCGCAATGCGCTCCATAGGAAGCTTGTCACGTTCGATCAGCAATGCAAAGAACAGCTCATCACACAATCGCTGATTAATCACCCATTCCGGGCTCAGTACATCGTCAAATAAATCCAGGATCTCTTCAGGAGTAGCTGCCTGCTGACGAAGCAAAGAACGAATATGCAAGTTCCATTCATCGTCTACCTGACCGTCAACAATGATGTTGCCACCATTACTCGTCACCGCATATTTCGGAATACATTCGGTCTGAAAAATATGAATGCGCCGGTACTGATCCACGGTACGTGTCGTCACAGGCATAAATACAATGTCTTGTGGCAAAGACTGCAACCGCTCCAGTGCATATGCTGACATAAAAGCGGACAACTTGCCGTTAATCCACTCTGCGGGAACAAGTCCCGGTGTATCTTCGGGAATACGGAGCGCACGACGGGAGTACACCAGCGTCTGGTCCAGATCACTTGCGTAGATCATCATTCTCCTCCACCTCCCATGGATTGAATAATGCCGCAACAGGAATAGGTTAATCCCGGATATACCTCAACCGGAACCTCTCTGTCCCTGGCGAGCATCATGATATGTTGTAAATCCGGATTATCCAGTCGATCCACAAGAATTTTCCAGGGGACCCGACGCAATAACACTCGGGTTGTTTCTCCGATTCCAGGTTTAATCAAATTGATGTTCGCAATACCAAAGGATTGCTGGATGGACTCAATATCCTGCCAACCTTTCCAGGTAATTTCCGAAGTACCAGTAGCATTGTCCTCGATTTGAATCTCCGTCAGGTCCATCATTTGCGGAAAATACTGAGCAATAGTATCCACGTATTGGGTCGACACATCCGCAGAGGACCATTCACGATACCATTTGGCCCCGTGAAAATCTGCCGGCCCAATCAGATCATCGCGAAGTACTGTACGGCTCACCAGTCCCGATACCGTGGAGTTCAGACAAGCACTAGGAATAAGATAATCTTCCCTTGTCCCAAAAGTTCCTGAACATTGCCCCGGATCAGCCAACACAGCAAGATCATCGTCAAGACTTACGCCATAAGTCCGTTCCATTTGGTCACAGGACTCTTTCAGCACTTTGCGAATAGCCCCTTTTCCTGTCCAACCATCTACAAACTGAATGGCTGTTTCCAGCCCGTGCTGCTGTAAAATATATAAAATTGCGTTCTCGTCCATACCCATGCCACGAATAATTGAAATGCTATAATGCGGAATCGTCACCTTGTATTTCAATTCAATATAACGCTTGATCAGGATGCCCACAGGCGTTCCGGCTCGAGCCAGAGATACCAGAACCAGATCCAGTCCCCTGCGCTCTACAATCTTCTCAGCCACGATCGCGGTATGACGTGCGATTCTCGCGGCGGATTGCTCCAGCGTCTGATGGAACAGTTCGATGTATTCTGCTGTAGGTTGATATTCCACGGGCAGCATCTCCGAATAATGAATCCCGGATTGGATCGCCTGCTCTCGTTCACCCGTTCCCTTTTCCAGATCCACATGGCTGATATCCTTCAGTAGGAAAACAACGTCGGATGCAGCATAACTGCCCATCGGCTCGGGAGACGGAATCTCACGTTGTCTGATTAGCTCCAGTGTAGTTAAGTTCATTGCTCGTTGTCCCCTGTCTTCTCTGGCAAGCCGCAATATACAATATGAACGTGTCCGCACCCCAACTGCCCCAGTACTTTCAACATCGGTTCCATTCGTTCTTCGGACATCTGTCTCTCCAGCAGAACAAAAATCTCGTCATATTGTCCCGGAGCGATGTTATAGATAAAGTTACGAACGGATGCGTCTTCCGGTGAGGCATATCCTGCACCACTACGAACAGCATATTCTTGAGCCGGATGTGTATGGATTGGACTGCGAGTAGTGGATTGATACAACACGCCTTCTCCCATCTCGGCAGCAATACGCATCGGAATGTACATGAACTCCCCTGTTCCCATCACCAAAGTCCGTTCTCCCACACGCTGCGACCGAAGTCGTTCTGCAATCCGGCTAATCTCCTGACGCAATACGCCATTATGCCGGGATTGCATACCATACCTGCCCGTATGCTGGACGTAGCTCGCTGTGCTACGTTTACCTTCACCATCCTCCGAAGTGGCATGAAGCTGATCGAAGGCATCGGCAACACTAGAGGTCTGAATGGTTACAGGGTGTAGGGACGGTTGATCAGCTTGCTGTGTTGGTTCCAACTGTGGAGTACCCACCACTTCAATGCGGCCCTTCAACAGGCTTAACGGTGTAATGGTAATTCCCAGTTCAGCTTCCAGTTCGGCAAACCGAAGTTCGTCCGCTTCCATACGCCAGTCCAACAGTGAAGCAATCACATATTGCTTCCGAGGATATCTAGCCTGAATATCCCGAATGATATTCAACGTGGTTTTGCCCGTCGTAATCTCGTCGTCCACCAGAACAATCGGGCCCTCTCCTGCAAAGGCTTCATGATCCAGCGCATAACAACGATGAGCCATCGCGTGGGAATGTTCTTCTTCAAATTGAATATCCGGATGCATCGCTGGAACATATTCGCGAGTGGTATGAATGTAGGAAGCTTGATCAGCAAACATCTCGTACATGCTGTGGCCCAACGCTGTAGCTGTCTCGGCAAAACCAACAAAACGAATCGTTTCCGGCAAACTCAAGCTTTCTTGCAACAGCATGTTGTACACTTGCCGGGCTTGCTGGGGATCAATCAGTCCCTCGACCATTTCCCGTTTCCACTCGGTGATCTGAACTTTCGTCTCTTCCGTCTCCTCAGTCAGGTGCTCATATAACAGAACAGCCAATGCCGCGCCGCTCAGAAGCGAAGTATACGGGTTAACTGGGATATGTTTGCCCAGCAATCTGCTTACAAACAGAAATGAACGTTTCTTATTGATTCGTGCAGCCATGGAAAATAGAGATTCTAGTGGAAGTTGCAGCGGGTTATGTGTAACCTGAGCGTTCAGGCTGAATTGATCAAGAATTGGGAACGTAGTTGTGTTGTTGCTCATGCTTGGGCAAGAGCCCGACAAAATGCTGCTGTTCATGTAACACCCCATATATTTGTGATCGGATTAGAATTCGATTCGCCCAGCTCAAGTGTGGTTTAATCTCATTCATTTTGTTATAGTAATTACTTTTAAACACACCCAGGCTACCGTTATTACGGGCGATGATGTCTTGGGCATCGGAATATTCCTCATGTGTAACAACGTACATCGCTTGTACGGGCTTGATATGAGAAGGATGAATGATCGTTTTGCCTACAATTCCATTTTCCTTGTCCATCATGACTTCACGCATCAATCCATCCATTGTATTCGTAATATATTTCATTCTCAGATGCAGCCCTGATTTGCCCAGGGTTTCTTCGAATGGGGTCTGTCGTAATTGAGGTTTGAACACGCGCTCCCGCTGACTGAAATATTCCCAGACAGGACCTGAGATCACATACGGCTTGTCCATCCGTCCAAACAGATTGATAATATCCGAGATGCAGTCACGGATCGTGGCGATATCGTATATGGTCAATTCCGGGCTGCGGCGTAGTCCAAACAGGCTGGAGAAATCGGTCGCACCAATGCGTACATTGAGTACATATTCAACATTTTCATCGAGGATGTTTCGAAGGCCCAGTAAGGTCTCCCAACGTGTCTCCCGATATATAATTGAAGCCGTTTCCAATATAGGCATTCCATAGAGAACGGGATAATGATCCGGTTTCCGTTGATTATACTTGCGGATCTGGTCAAAATAGGCTCTTCCATTGCCCACACAAAACTTGGGCAAAGCCACGCCTGTCAGCATGGATACCAGTTCTCCCAACGTATCCATCAGACGTTCCAACTGTTGTGGTGAACGTACACGAGCAAAGAGAAGAGGTATTCGATCCTGACTCAACATGCCTGTTTCCATATAAGTCATCAGTTGAGTTAGATGCTGTACCAGACACTGCTCGGCAAACTCCACTTGGTCGTCACCCACAGCGTCCTCCAGATCAATAATAATGGTCGTCAGACCTTCATGTTTACCATTCATAATGTCGTCCGCGATATGTGTTCGCGTCGCGGGCATATATAAAGCAGCCCCAACAGCATATGCCAGTAGATCTTTGGAAGTCCGGTGATTGAACGAGACGGGTGAAGAGAAAAATAACGTATCTTCTTCTTCCAGACTCAAAAAGTTGAAATATTTCAGGATTGTCTCCTCCTCGCACCTTTGGCAATAGCCAATCTGCAATAGTTGATTCCAGCTGTCGGGGCATAAAAACCAATCCCTCCTTAATCTGGAGGGATTGAATGAATAAATACGAATGATTATTTCCTTCCCGCAACCCACTGCATTCCCCAATCATGGGCCTCGTCCAATGCCTGATGTCCATTATAGAACTGCACAATTCGTTCAATACTGAATGTCTCATTGTTCACATTGCGTAACATCGCGATGCCACACATGCCAAGGGGGCTCCCGTATTCATTCATTCGGACAATGATATCTGGGCCGTCCTTCTGGTGGATAGTTACCACACCGTCTACTTGAGACCAGTTGGCCACACCACCATAAATATAGGTGAATACCAAGATGCGCTCAATTTCCGAGATACGGGCACCATTAATCCGTAGATTCTCTCCCGTCTTAACCGATCCCGTCCGGTCATCCCCATCTAGAGCAATATAAGGGAAACGGTTCAATGAACCAAACGTTTGTCCCAAAGCCTGAATCACGTCCCGTGTACCATCCTTCATCTCGAACAGGCATCCCAAGTCCAGATCAATACTCTTGTTACGACCAAATAACCCTTTGCCGCCCTGTTGATTCCAGTTCAGGTTAATCAGGATTTCACCAAGTCCCCCCGCATTTTTCTTGAGGTTAATGGTGTCCCCCTTCTTCTTCAATTCAATTTTGCTGAAATTGATCGAATTCACAGGAGCAGGCGTCGGCTCGGGCGCGGGTACCGGGGGGGGCGGCGGTGGAGTCGGTACAGCTGTCGGAGGAACGGTTGAAGTCGTTGGTGCAGGGTCTGATCCACCATCCACATCCACACCAAAGTTGGCACATAGTGCATTCAAACCACCTGCAAAACCCGACCCTATTGCATTAAACTTCCATTCTCCGTTATGACGATACAATTCACCGATGACAATCGCGGTCTCCACTGTAAAACCGCTGCCCAGATCATATCTCATCACTTCCTGACCTGTAGCTGCATTGGCAAACCGTAGAAAACCATGCTGCACCTGTCCAAAATGATGTCGTCGTGCTTCACCGTCATGAATCGTCAGGCTGAAGGCGATTTTCTCAATTCGGGCAGGGATTTTGCCAAGATCAATGGCAAACTGTTTCTTCTCGCCACCAACCTGCCCACCATCCATATACGTGATGAACGAGGTAGAAGGCTGGTTATAGAAGATAAAATCCTCATCTCCAGCCACTTTATTGTCTGAAGCCAGAAGGAATGCCGATGTGTCCAGCTCCACACCCGAAGCTGCCTCCCAACCAATGCCTACCGTTAGACGGGACAAGCCCGGATTGGTTTTGGTCAGATCACTCTTCTGGCCTTTCACGACAGAAATCGCCATAGCAGAATCACCTTTCTATGCCAAGTTATGTTATTGTGCATCCAGTCCGTAATTTTTGCATAAAGCAGATAGTCCACCGGTGAAGCCGCTGCCTACCGCCTGGAATTTCCAGTCCGCACCTGCACGGTAAAACTCACAGAACACCACAGCGGTTTCTGTAGAGTAGTCTTCTCCGAGGTCGAAACGAAGCACTTCCCGATCACTTGCAGCATCTACAACACGAACAAAAGCATTGGAGACTTGTCCAAAATTCTGTCCTCGTCCATCTCCATCATAGATCGTTACCGTAATTCCGATCCGGTGAATGTGCGTAGGGATTTTGCTGAAATCAACGACAACTTGCTCATCATCGCCGTCACCCTCCCCCGTACGATTGTCACCGGTATGTGTCACTGAACCCGCACCGCCGCTTGGATTGTTGTAAAAAACAAAGTCATCCGTACCTTTGGCTTTTCCATCTTCGTACAACAAAAAAGCCGAAGCGTCCAGGTCAAAATCGACTCCACCACTATATTTGTTCGTGTCCCAACCTAAACCAACCACCACACGGGTAAGGCCCGGATTCGTCTTAGTCAGGTCAATACGTTGTCCTTTGGCAAGACTGATCGTCATTTGTTTTTCCACCTTTCCAAGATATCTGATTAAATGAAAAGGAGAACCGTCCAGGAGACGGTTCTTCCCATCCTGTAAGTCATTCTGTACGTCCTATTGCAAACCGTAGTCGCGTGTCAATCCAACCAGTCCATCCTGGTAACCACTACCGATGGCACTGAACTTCCACTCGCCGTTATGACGATACAATTCACCAACAACTACACCCGTTTCAATGGAGAAATCTTCTCCCAGGTCAAAACGAATCAGTTCTTCGTTGTTTGCTTCGTTAACAATTCGCACATAAGCACGGGAAACTTGTCCGAAGTTCTGGCTACGTTCTGTAGCTTCGTAGATCGTAATAGAGAATGCAATTTTCTCTACATTTGCGGGTACGTTAGGCAGGTCGATGTTGATCTGCTCATCATCACCATCGCCATCTCCTGTACGGTTGTCACCGGTGTGAACAACAGAACCATTTTCATTTTGTGGATTGTTGAAGAAGATGAAGTTTTTCTCGCCTTCTACTTTACCGTTTGCATTGGCACAGAATACCGATACATCCAGGTCAAAGTCTTTCCCGCCATCATATTTGTTGGTATCCCAGCCCAAACCTACTGTAATTTTAGTCAGACCTGGGTTCGTTTTAGTCAGATCGATCTTTTGACCTTTGGAGAGATTAATTGCCATCGTTGATCATCCTCGCTTATTTATAATTTATTGTAGTTATCGTTACATATGAATATTAGGATTATTGTCGAATTAGATTAAATCTTGTACTTAGGAGTACCTGCGAGCGAGTTCGTTAATATGTACCGCATGGGAACCCTCTCCAATTGCCGAGAATTTCCATTCGCCTCCATGACGATACAATTCTCCACAGATCAACGCTGTTGAACCTGTGTAGTTATCGGATAGATTGAACTTCACGAGCTCACTGGAATTTTTACCATCCAGAATACGAATATAAGCCTTCTCAATCATGCCAAAATCTTGCTTGCGATTGACGCAATCGTAGATATTAACAACGATTAATACTTTATGAACATCAGCAGGAATACGGGACAGATCCATTTTGATCTGTTCGTCGTCACCGTCTCCCTGTCCTGTTAGATTGTCACCTGAGTGGATAACCGAACGACATGCACTTTGCTTGTTGTGGAAGCAAACCAGGTTGGAGTCCTTAACCAACTTGCCTTCTTCATTCAACATGATCGCCGATGTATCACAATCGATATCCGCTTGTTTTTTTCTTCCAAAGAAACCTTTGGCAGTTACCGGGTCCCAACCGAGACCAGCAATCACCTCAGTAAGTCCTGCATTGCCTTTGGTTAAATCAATTTTCTGTCCTTTGACCAAATTAATGCTTGCCACTGATTTTCACCTCCCTTCATATGTAAAATAGCTAGTTAGAGATTGAATTCACCCGGGTTCAGTCCAAGTACAATGCATATCTCGGCAACGACTCTTTTCTCCTGATCATCAAAGTTGCCGTCAGCTGAACCAATCGCACTGCATACACCCACAATAACGCGTCCTACATCTGGCTTGGCTTTGAATTTCCCAATGGCTTTCAGCGCTTCCTGCTTCCCGATCTCTGGAGAGAACTCAAAGTTCGCGACATAATGATTAAAGCGTGTAATCACTTCAGCCATATCGAATACTTTTAATTCCTGACTCAAGTTGATATAACCGGCCATCTTGTTCTTTTCCGCTTCGTCAATGGAACCATCCGCAAAAGCAACCAGTGCACAACCTGCAACCACGGCATCCATAAAATCTTTATTTTTAAACTTTTTGACTTGCTCTTCAAGTCCTTGTTTGGTTGAATTTAACCAGCTTTTAAATGAACTCATACTCAACCTCCAATAGTTTCAACCTGGTGTACCGTACATTCTTTTCAAGATTTTTCAGTAACTTTCATGTCTACATCATGTTGAATATAAGTTAAATTATTCCTTAACTATACTCTGAAATACGGCAATATTCTACATTAAAAAACAATTAATACCTTATGATACGCATCGTTCTGGATATAGTTTCAAGCGGATTTCAAAAAAATGCATACAACACATAGAACCCTGACCACCGATCGTTCCGGCAGTCAGGGTTCTATGTAATACCTCAGCATATATATAATTCGTTCAACTCATTCAAATTCTATTCAATACTACTATTCCTTTCCGTAAATCTCCTCTACACGTTCTTCCTAATTGGTAGACAACAGAACATTAAGCAACCCCATGGCATTATTGGCATCAGTCCTCGTCGTCTTGTACATCTCAGCAAACGCCGCTTCATCCTGCTCCGGGTCCATCGCAGCAAGCCTGCCCCATGACGTACGGGCCTTGTCGTATAGCGTACTCAACGTAATGTCATAAGGATGCTGTGCAACAGGTGCCATGGATTCAAATTTCGCTGTGACCCTGAAGAAATCCATCGAATCCTGGAACGATGTACTGCTATAATCCTTATTTTTCATCGCATCTTCAGTAATCAGCAGACCTTCACGGGCGATAAACAGTGTTTTCACCATGGCACGTTCCATATTGGTTGCTTCTTCCCAAGTTACATAAGATTCATCAGGTGCCTGTACGGTTGTGAAATAAGGAAAGGCATCATCAATCAACCGCTGCGAATCGGAATGAATTGGAACCTCCGCATTCATGTCCACAACGGCATCGCTATAATTGGCGACATTAATGTTTTTGGAACCCGCCTCACTGACCCGACGCACGGGATGATCCGTAAGCGGGATACGGATATAACCGAGTTTATCCGCATACTTCTGCTTCAACTCTTCCAGTGTGGAATCCTTTCCAATCTTGCCGTCGTCAGCTGAAGAAGATTCTTCTGTAGCTGAACCTGTCTGCTCACTACCATTCGAAGCGGATGCTACTGTTTCTGTGACGTTCGTATTTGGACTGCTTGTCTCCGACGAAGTAACTTCTGTACCCGAAGCAGACTCCGGCGATGACGCCTCTCTAGCTCCACCACCACAAGCTGTCAAAATCGCTGCCAAACTGAACATGACGGTGAACGTCTTTATCGTATCATTCCATTTCATCGTATGATCTTCCCCTTATCGGTTGTATATTCCTGAGATCCATTAACCTCTGTTTCAAGCCTTGAACACTCACTTACAAAAATATCCTTTCAGATAACATGCTTGATTCACCATCGGACATGGTCTACATTCTATCATAAGTTAAAAATCGGTTGTATACGACGATATACCTGTGTCTAAAGCCTTTTACTACTCGCACATTTCCTCTCCAACACAAAAACACTGCCGCCCGTATGGACAACAGTGTTCGTGAAGCGTAATTATTTGATACCTTTAGCCTTCTCCATATGCTCTGACCGAATCTGAGGATCCGTGGAATTGACCGATGAGAGCAGAGCGTAGATCGCCTGAATATCCTTCTCTTGAAAGACGGTCTCGGGAACTTCAGTCTCAAGTCGTTCCGTCTTGCGCTGAATCGTCTCCACCAACTCATGGTCGTAGATGATCAATTCATCCGAATTCACATATCTCACAGCAGGATCAACACTAATGCGGCAACGATTGGTGAAGGTCACCATAGAGACGAGACGTACTCTTTTGTAGTCTCCGAGGTGTGCATGGATGGCTTCCACATGTGCACGATGCTGCATGAGCGGATTGTACATTTTGACCCGGCTGCTGCTGACCGACCAATTGGCCTCTCTTCTTCCGCCGCGAATCTCACCTGTCGTCAGATTTCGGGTTTCGATCACAAAGATTGCCCGAGGGCCGATTACGACATGATCAATCTGTGAATAACCGGAGCGTGACTTCGGATTGGTAACGAGCAGGTCGTTCAGCACTTTATATTGACTTGGAAGACCTATCAGCTGATCTGCTGTACTAGGTTCCTCCAGCTGGCGTGTCCAATCCCCTTCCGCTTTTTTCTTGCGCTTACTGCGGACCATACGCGGGGGAATGGTTGTCGTCGCTGGTAACGCTGAAGCGGAGGCTGTAATCTGGTTCGCAAGCTCTGGTTGTGTCTTGAACAGAGACAGGATTTTCTTGAACATGGGCAAGCTCCGTTCTATTATAGTGTGGGTTACGGGTGACCATTACAGGAGGAATAACACCCTTTGACACATTCATTATGTAAACTTCTATTACTTATGTCGGATAAAGCGGGGTAAAAATAAAGGGAAAACGATCAAAATCTCTCCAATACGCAAAGTACATATGAACATTTAACCAATCCCGTGACTTTAGACGCATAAACAAGCCGAAAAATTGAAAAAAAACAGCGCAACCCTTTCCTGAATAGAAAAAGAATACGCTGCTGTTCTCTTGGGTGTTAAGCCTGAAGATAATAGGTGTAGAGCACCTGTGTACCCTTCTCTTCCAGACCATTATTCGCTATTTCCTGATACAGGGATTCGGCCAGAGCCAACCCAGGCGTTTTCATGCCCATCGCTTTTGCAGACTCCAGTGCAATTCCCATGTCTTTGATAAAATGTTTCACATAAAATCCCGGCTCATAGTCGCCTGCGATCATGCGCGGACCAAGATTGCTGAGCGACCAGCTTCCGGCTGCACCGGTAGCAATGCTCTTCAGCACGGTCTCCGCGTCCAGACCAGACGTCTTGGCATAGGCGAGTGCTTCGCATACGCCCATCATGCCAGAGGCAATGGCAATCTGGTTGCACATTTTGGTATGCTGCCCGGCTCCTGCCTTGCCTTGCAGCACAATGTTGGTGCCCATCTGCTCAAATAGCGGACGCACGGCTTCAAATGCCTCCGAACGACCACCAACCATAATGGACAGCTTCGCGTTCTGCGCTCCGATATCACCGCCCGATACAGGCGCGTCCAGTGCATGCAGTCCTTTGGCCTCAGCAGCTTCAAAGATTCGTGCAGCCAGGAGTGGACTGGATGTCGTCATATCAATCAGATATGACCCCGGTTTGGCATTGGCTACGAGACCATCCTCACCGAGATAAATCTCCTCCACATCCTTCGGATACCCCACCATCGTGATGATGACATCACACGCAGCAGCCAGTTTGCCTGGTGTATCATGCCATACGGCACCTTCCTTCACCAACGCCTCCGCCTTGGCTGCGGTTCGCGTGTAAACATGCAGCGGATACCCCGCCTGCCGGATGTGACCTGCCATGCTTTTGCCCATCACGCCTGTACCGATAAAGCCAACTTTCGTTTCTCCAGGTGCCTTCGTCGTATTTGTCATCGCAGGTTTCCTCCTTGTTTCTCTATGTTTCGGAATGCTGTTCTTGAATAGCTATATTGATATATTAAAGCTTTCTGCTTCTTCCGTCTATCTTGTTCTACATTGTCTGCTCTCAAAAAAATTAATATGTACTAAGAATCGAAAATCCATTTCCTGTACAACCTAACGGAAACTTCCTTGATCGGAAAGGAGGATTCCCATGAGTCGTGAGAAAGGTCAAATCACCATATGGCTATCTTTTTCCATACTTTTGTTAAGTGCCGGACTTGTATGCCACGTTCTGTCCATTCCGGCCATTCTGAATGAAGCCGGCAGGGATGGCTGGTTATCCGTAGTCGTAGCTGCGCCCTTTTTTATGCTGTTTCTATGTATGATGTATATCATCATCCGGCGGGTTCGCGGGCAGCGTCTGACGGACTGGATCACCCGTGAATTTGGAATTGTACCTTCCTGGATCTTCCGCATCTCCGCTTCCCTTCTGCTGTTCATGCTTGGCACACATACGTTGTATGAGACTACAAACTGGACTGTATCTACATATCTTCAATTCACGCCTCCCTATGTTCTGGCCGGAGGCGGAGCACTGGTTGCTGCCTGGGCGGCAGCCAAGGGCATACGCTCCATTGCAATGACTTCCAGTCTGCTGCTGCCTTTTGTGATTTTGCTCGGTTATTTTGTAATGTCCGCCAATATGAAATACAAAGACTACAGCCTATTGTTCCCAATCATGGAGAACGGTATGGGTCCCGTGTGGCGGGGCATGATCTACTCCCTTGCCGGGCTTGTGGAAATCTGGATTCTGATGTTGTTCCAACATGAAGTCAAAGGCAAAATTCGGTGGTGGTATGTCCTGATCCTCGGTTTGTTTATGCTTAGTATGGCTCTCGGACCAACCATTGGAGCCATTGTGGAATTCGGTCCTGAAGAAGCAGCAAAACAACGAAACAGTCCCTATGAGCAATGGAAACTTGTGAATATCGGCAAGCTGCTGCAACACGTTGATTTTTTGTCCATCTATCAGTGGCTTAGTGGTTCCTTTGCAAGGGTGGCCATATCCATGTATCTCATCGTGGATCTGCTGAATTTCCGCAGACCGAAGAAGCGATATATCGCCATTCTTACCATTACCGTCATCATGAGCTTCATGGCAATGCAATGGTGGCGCATTGATTACGTCGATTATTATGTGGACCATATTCAGTTCCCCGTCATGCTTGCCTATGTATCCGTCGTTACCGTGATACTAACCATTGCTGCATTAATCCACAAAAAAGACAAGGAGGCTCCCGATCATGCCGATCTCAACCCAGCCCAAGAATAATCGTGAAGTTGAACCCTTCCGAATGAACGAACATAACTTGAATACCTTTTTTGCCGGATCTGATGATGTCATCATTAATAGTCACATGATCGGAGAATCTCCGATGCAGATCCTTATGGCCTATTGCAGTGGTATGGTGGACAGTGAAGCGATCTATGATATTATTCTCCCGGAACTTAAACGAACGTATGAGCACACATACTTTGTTCGTACGTCCGACATTGAGAAATGCATCAGCCTGCAGTGGACACCGATGGACCTGCAAGATCCGGCATTCGGAACCGAGCTGATGTCTCTCCGTGTTTTTGAAGGCCATATGCTGATCTGTATTCCTTCTCTTCAAGCCATGTGGAGTATTGATATTTCCAACCTCCCCACTCGGACGCCGGAGGAATCGACCACCGAGGTTTCGATTCGTGGAGCAAGAGACGGGTTCATTGAACCTCTCGCCGTCAATGTTGCCCTGATACGCACACGTTTGCGTACGAACCAACTGGCCTGCAATATCGAACTGATCGGTTCACGTTCTGCAACAAAGGTGGCGCTGATGTATATCAAAAACATTGCGAATCAAGAGCTGATCGAAGACGTCCAGGATCGGTTACGGAAGATTGAAACCGAACGGATTCTGACGGCGAATGAACTGGAAGAAATGTTGTCCCCTTCGAAAATTAACCTGTTCCCCCTCACTCATTACACGGGAAGACCGGATTTTGCTGCAGAATGTCTCCTGAACGGACGCTTCATCCTCATCGTGGACGGCAATCCCAGTGCCATTATTGGCCCGGTGAATCTGTTTCTGCTGCTCAAATCCCCGGAAGATGCCAGTTTTCCATTTCTTCCGGTGAATTTGGGCCGAATGCTGCGTTTTCTCGGTTTGATGATAACGGTGTTTCTGCCGGGCTTCTATATTGCGCTGACATCATATCATATGGATCAGCTTCCATTCCCCCTGGTGGCAACGATATCAGTCGGACGGATGGGACTGCCGATGGAATCAGGCGTGGAGATGTTCCTCATCATGCTCCTGATGGAGCTGTTCCGGGAAGCGGGTGTTCGCCTGCCGAGCGCAATCGGCCAGACGCTGACCGTGGTTGGCGGTCTGATTATTGGCGACTCGGCGATTCGGGCCGGCATGGTCTCCCCGCTCATGATCGTTGTCATTGCTGTAACTGTTGTTGCTGGCGCTACGATCGTAAATCAGGTCATGACGAGTTCCATCCTGATCCTTCGCTTTTTCTGTTTTGTACTGGGAGTATCGCTCGGCATCTATGGTTTCATTCTGTCCCTGATCCTGTTACTCATCTACCTGACCGATCTCAAATCATTTGGCATTCCATATCTGGCTCCGTTAACTCCGCTCCATTTTAAACAGGCCGTAGCTTCATTATTCAAACTGCCGAGGGGGTTCGGCAAACGCAGACCCGTATATCTCGAAACCCAGGAGCCACGCAAGAAAGGCAACGGACGATGAAACGCTTATTGCGGCGATCATTGCTGGGTTTGTTAAGCCTGGCAATGTGTGTCATGACAAGTGGTTGCTGGAGTGCATTTGAGATCCAACAGGTAGACTACGCGAAAGCGATAGGCATTGATTACAAGGACGGCATGTATCACGTTTATGTGCAAACCCTTGATTTTGCCAGTGTCGCCAAAAGTGAAAGTTCGACCAAAAGTGCCGATACTCCACCCGTCTGGGTCGGTCATGCTGAAGGAAAAACGATGAGTCTTGCGGTGAACGAGCTATTCCGTACTGCTCAATTACACATCGCCTGGGGGCACGTTACAGCTATAGTAATGGCTGAAGGCGTATTAACCAGCAAACATATCAAGGAAGTGTTCGATATGCTGGGGCGTTTCCCGGAATCACGTTATACGACCTGGGTGTATGGTACCCGAGAGCCATTGGAGGACATTCTAAGCGCAACATCCATCTACAATTTGTCGCCGCTGGACAGCATTCTTCATAATCCACTCCCAGGCTACAGGGAAGAATCCCTGTTCCCTCCCATGCTCAGTTTCCAACTTATCGCGACCCATAATGATCCGGCTACAACCACATATCTGCCCAGTATTGCGCTGAATAACACCCAATGGGCAGAGAACAAAAAGAAACAGGATTTGTTTATGATTGAGGGAGCCTTTTTCGAAAAAAGGGGAGTTGCCTTTACATTTTTGCCTCGAAGTCAGCTCCCGGGTTATCACTGGCTGATTGAGGACATGCGGCGAGCACCATTACTCATTCAAAAAGACGGCACGATCTATGGGGGTCTCAGTGTTGGCTTGCCTAACATTAAAATCAAGCCGGTCATTCAGGGCGAAGAAGTTACGTTCAACATTGATGCCAAATACTTAACCGCCCTGTACGAATATATCGTACCTACCTCTTATGAACAGATGATTAAGATTAGCGAGGACAAACTGCGGGAGCAGATTATGCAAACCTATCGTCATGGCTTGGAACGTGGCGTCGATATCTACGGGCTGGAGGAGAAGCTGTATCGCAAAAATCCGAAGCTGTGGCGCAAGTTATCAAACAACGGGACCAAGATGATGCTCACCGAGGACTCGATCCAGGATCTGAACATCCACCTCACGATCCCTTATACGGGAAAATATAAGAGGAAAGTGTAGCAACAAGCCCCATGCCCGGAAGGAACGGACAAGGGATGCATAATTACCAAATCTCGGCTCATACTACCAGAAGGAAAATATTGAGGGAGTGACAGTATGAGGTTGAAAAGCATCATCGTCGTTGGAACGGTGTTAACCTGCTCGACTCTATTATGGGGTTGTGGCAATGGCGATACCAATGCAAATACAAATAATGCGTCCCAGCAAAACAACACGGTCCAATCCGAGAACTGGAACGATCCCAAACGACTGGAAGCTTCCCATCTGGAGGCACTTGAGCGTATGGAGAAAGATCATATTCACCGAATGGTTTCGCTTAGCGCGAGTATAGATGGAGACAAAGTGATGACCACACTTGAACGGTCGAGCCAAAAGTTGGAGGAAATGAGACCCCTCGCCGAAATGCTCCAGCATGAAGGACATCCCGCATTATTACAGCGAATTCAAGACATGTCCGGTGATATCCAAGGTTCCAAATCCGTTATTGCTGAGATGAAAAATTTGCCTCAGGACGGTAAAATTAAGATCCAGTCTGAAAACTCCGATTCTTTGCATCACATCAGCAGCTTCCGTGATTACCACCAGTACATCCAGGGAAAAGTACAATCTTTAGAAGGTAAATCTACGCAAATGTCCCACTAACCTAAACCTAGTTCAGGGAATCGTTAAACTCGGAATGTTAATATCCGATGATTAGCGATTCTTTTTTATTAACTTCATAATGTATCCCTCTTCGCTACAGCTTCATTCCACCCACAACGATACCCAGATGAACACGCTAAATAACAAGACCGGCGTAAGTGCGCCTGTGGCTAATATGATCCAAAGTGTCGCGGGCTTGATCCTTTGACAGTATGTATCAACCTTGCGCATCCGATCTTTACGCCACTTGGCGAACTCGAGCTGTCTGACCATCCGACTCAGAACTTTTTGCCGCTGCTCACCCTCTTCGAATTCATTGATCGTACGCCGCAACTCCTCGTATAATTGAGCCTCTTCCTGCCCAGCCACTGTAGGTGTAATCATCTAATCCTTCCTCCCATGAGCACATTATTGAGATACAGCCTCTCACCTAATCGAACCATCATCAATACGCCTGTATTCCAGGTCACTACCTACCTAACTAAACCACTACTTAAATAACACAGTGAGTACCTTCAAAGTTTGGGGTTTTATTATAAATGAATACACCAAAAATTCCGGGCAAGCCCGGAATCGACTAAAGGTTTCTTATCATCATTTTGGTAATTATTCACGTACAAACTGCTCTGCACATTGAAATTTATTGTTTTTCTCGCCTTTACACCTTTATACCTGCAACTCTACTTCGCGTAAGAATCGGATTATGGTGAACAACATACGCTTTTTTGAATCGATCCAGATAGGTATTCTCATGAGATTTGGGCGTCAGGATAATTAATTTCCGTGACAGTTCCCGATGATACAGATCGAAGACCTTCAGCTTGCGTTGTTCGTCCAATGCACTGTCGAACTCATCAAGCACGATAAAACCTGGGCTTGTCTGCAAGTTACGCAACAACGCAAGTGCGAATAACAACGAACTCAGAGACTCTTCTCCACCCGATACCCCTTTTCCAACTCGTCCTCCGCGTGCCTTGAGACTCACATCTTCCATCGTTCCTCGATGTCCTTCCTTGCGTGCACGGATATACAGATGAAAGTGGGTTCTCCCTTTTTTGTCCGCATATTGCTCCCAGTTGATTTCGCCTTCGAACTGAAATAGCGTCATGTACGAACGAAATTGCTGTTGGATCTCAAGGACCCGCATCTGTATCGTTGTCTCTAGTTGATCCTTTAATTGAATGGTCCGCTCTTCATCTTGTTCAAATAACAGTTTGGTCCGCTTGTATTCATCCTGAAGTCGTTCAAATTCCTCTTTCACTACCCTGTAGTTTTCCGGTGCTGCTGGATCAATGTTGGCTTCATTACGGGCGTGATTATACTTCGTTTTCCCCGTTTCATAGCCCATTCGAATCTGGGAAAGGGAAGGTATTGTACGAGATGACTGTTCTATATCCTGACCTTCATCCAATTGCAAAATCTGCTGTTCTTCGAGAACCTGCTCCATTAGTAGCGCAGAGTCCCGTTTGAAATCCTCTATCTCCTGAATGATCTTCACATGCTCTTCTTCCGTAGTAACAAGTGACTCCCGACGGTTCTCCATCTGTTTGTTGATCCAATTCAGCTTATTGGTCTCGGATTCCAATTGGGCCTGCGTATCATTATCTTCACGCTTCAACCGCCGTAAGCGAGTGCTGATTGCATCCTGCTGGTCCTCATCCCCCTTCATCTGATCTTGAATATTCCCAATCTGAGCCTTCAGATCAGCCAATCTGCGCTGGCTTACATTCAATTGTTCGTATTTTCCTTTCAGGTTACCGAGTCGTACATAAAAGTCAGCTTCCAGTTGCAATACGCGAAGTTCTTCCTCCAATTGTACAAGTTGTTTTATAATACCGGACTCCAGCTTCTTCATTTCCCGGATGCTTTGTTGTTCTGCCGCCAGTAATCTATTTTCCTCCATCAGCTTGTCTCTACGATGATTGCGTTCATGTTCGCGCGTCATGAACGCCTCGGCACGCTTCATCATAGGAAGTATGGAGTTCAGTTCCTGTAACCTACCGGCTAGGCGGGTGATCCGTTCGACAGTATGTTCAACCTTCCCCGTCAGGAATGTAATATTTTTTTCCAACTCTTCCCTACGGAGCACAAGAGCCTGTTCACTCAAAATGTATCTTCGCTCCTCCTGCGGTCCTCGAATGCCCATGCTATCCAACAAAACACCTTCTTTGATCCTGGGCTCGGCTTCCCGGAAAAACTGTTCTACCCACCATAGGGCTTTCATTGCGAAAGGCAATAATGCCTCAGCCAAATCTGGTCTCACCTTCAAATATAGGGAAGGAATTCTCATCACTGATTTATCCGGAATGACACTCTTCAATGGCACATGATACAGATCATTGGGAACACTGGCATATCGACCATCAAAAAACACGGTATATTTAATCGGTTCAAGTCGTTCCTCCGATTGAAGCGGAGCCCCTTCGTCCATCTCTATTAGATCTCGTAACGGATAAGCCTGAACCCCTCGTTTATCGAAATAGCTCAACGACTGACGCTGACGGCTGGACCAATCCCGGTTGGATGCAAGACGTTCCTTTTCCTCAAGAAGCTCCTGTTGCTGATGAAGCAGCTCACGTTTAAGATCCTTGCTCACATTCAGCTGCTCTTCCAGCGCTGTCATCTCTTCCTGTACCTGATAACTCCCGGCATACCGCTGCAAATAATCGATGTGCTCCTGTTCAGCCTTTCGATCTTGTTCAGCTTCCGTCTCCATTGACGCAATTGCTTTGATATGTTGGGTAACTCTATCATCAGCAGCGCTTAACTTATTTTGTAACTGCTCATGCTCCAGACCACGCTTCTGCAACTGTTTAACGACCTGATCCAGCTGTTGCTGCACCTCGTTCTCTGTCCGGGTAATCCGTAGCTGCTCCTGTTGGATTGCTGCCAGATCTGATTCCAGACGCTGGATAACCTCGACCGTTTGTGCCTGTTCAACGTTTAGCTCCTCTTGCCGGCTACAACGTTGCTGCAGTTCAACTGTCAGAGCCTGCATCTGTTGCTCGTTGTCCGATTGCCTACTTTGAATTTCTGTTGCTTGAAGCCTGATGTGGGCAAGCTGATCCTCCGAATTCTCCCGATCTAATTCAAGTTGTTCCAACTGGTCCTTGAGATCCTTTTCTTCACGCTTGTAGTAATCCTCCAGTTGAAGCAAGGAGGAAGCATATAATTTCCCGCCTTCCAGAAGACGTTTCCGGTTATCCTCATATCGATCCAAACTGGACTTCTGTATATGCAACCACTGTTTTTTGTTACTCACATTGGTTTCAGCCTGAATCAGCGTTTGCCTTGTCTCCTGCAGTTGTTCCACACTTTCTTCCCAGTTTCGCTGCACTGCATCTATACCATGCATCTCTGCAAATATCCGAAATCTTTCCTCCGAATGCATAACCGCGAACTGATTAACCTCCTGCTGATACCAGATCAAATAGAATAAATCAGGGTCAATTTTATATTTGTATTCCAGATCTCTTTTATATGCCGTAAAATTATATTGCCGATCCCCTGAGCTATATCGTGTTTCGTGTAACCACTCTCCAGGACGATCCCCAGAATATACAACATACTCCCGCTTGATGGGCTGGCCTGATCCGGGCTCCTGCGAAATATATATCGCAAATTCAATCCATTCAGGAGCGTCGATCTTCATGTCCCCTTCGTTGCGAAATAACAACCGGATCTGTGCATTCCATGTATGATCGGGTAACAGATTCCGGGATTTCAAACCTTCCAGTTCTACTTTGGATGAATACAAGACCGCTCCCATGCAATACGTGATCGTCGATTTCCCTGCCCCATTAGGTCCAGTAATCAATATATGTTCCTGTCTGCCCGACAAATCCATTACCGTATTGTCATAGTCACGAATTCCGGCGAACCACATTTTATAAGGTATCATCTCTTGTTATTCCGCTCCTTGCTGTTGAAGATTATATCTTTTGAAAAATTTCATGACTTCTTCTTTATTCAACTGGTTCGATTGACTGAATTCGACGGTACGGCGTAAAAATGAATCGGAAAACATATGTACTCCTATCGCCGTTAATTGATACGCCTTTTCGGGTGAACGGGTATCATACTCCTCGATAGCACCAATTTTACGTAAAGGGTCCAGATTCATGAGCAATCGCTGGTTAGCCTTGGTCGTTTCATGTCCAAATGCATCAAGAAGTTGGTCAAACAGTGTATACTCATGCTGCAATACTTCCTGTTGATAGAACATGAACAATAATATCGCCAGACTTTCCTTGGAAAGCGTACTTCGGGCCGCTCTCGCTGGAACTCTCATCATGACGACAAGCTGATCCCGATCCTCATCATAGATCAATTGAAAATAACGGCTTACGCCCTGATTCACTCGCTGTATAAACGAATAAAAGGCTTCCTCCTGACCTGTAATATTCAGCTGCTTCTCAACCTCTCGGCGTGACAAGCCAAAGTTCCCTGCCCGAATCGTGGCAGACGAAGAAAACAACAGGTTCATAAACACCAGCTCTTCCTGCTCTGTAAGCATACCTTTGAGCGCCTGCATCACATGAAGAGCATTAACGTTGTCTGTAGCCTCGGTTGCCTGCTCTTGGTTTACCTCTTCCAAAGAGAGATTTGTTGTCTCATCTGTCATTCTGATCCTCCTTTCGCAGCTTACGGCTGGTTATCCTTTGATTCCGATCATCAGGATCGATCCAGTCCCATAACTTGGCATACGGTGGACCTGATGCGACGGCATTGATCTGTTCCATATCCAATGTTTTGTTACCGATCAGGGCAGAGATGGCAGTCAGCGCATTTATTGCATCGCCCCATTCAGATGATGTAGCTTCGATGATGACCTGTTCTACAGGTGCTTCTTCCACAGCAGCCATATATTGCTCAATTGCTTCTGTCTGAATCATGGATTTGGTCAATAACCACTCGGTATCTCCCATCAATTCACTTAGTTGCTCAAGAGATACTTCTTCTTCTACAAACAGCAATTCAGCCGGGGCGGACATATCTATAGGTTCAGTAAGAGGTTCGTATGTCTCCAGGTATTGTACTGACTCACTCACAGCTGCACCGGACAACGGAGAGGCAAATTTAACGGGGAGCCATATACCATCCATCGCTTCATCAGCATACTGGTTCTGTTCCATAAAACTAAGTAGCTGGTAAACATTAGGGGTGTCAGAATCCAACGGAGGATCATACATACTGACAATAAATTCACGAACTTTCTCGGGATGAATCGTAGACGACAACATGGTTTGTTGCATGGTTGTGAATTTCAAGTACTTATTAATCATCCCTATACTCAAGTGGGTACCTTCTGCTAATACGGCTGTTCCCTGCTGCATAAGATGACTTAAAACAAGACTGTCTTCCAGTGTCTGAAACTGATGAAGCCGCTCACTCAGCTTCTGCTCAAGTTCCTGCATAAGCTGATGTATGATTTCCAGTTGTGGCAGCGCATTGCGATCAGCCAGTAATTCCAACTCTCTTTCCTTCAGTAATTGAAGCGCATGCTCCACATTACGAATCATGCTTGCGATTTTATTGCCCCCTGATATACCGTGATCGTCATAAGCCTCACTATGCTCAGCATCCCGTCTCGCTTGAAAAAGAGATCTGCCTATATCATCATGCATATAATAGGCCAAGGAGTCATTCGCCAAGCGAATCAGGGCATCCATCATTCGCTTGCCCACATCTCTCATCTTGATCTGCCGAGTCTGCTTCGAAATCCAGTTATGCTTAACGAGCACACCTACAATCTGTTCTACTTTCTTGATTTCCGGTGGCTCAGCATCATGATATTTATTTCGATAACGATAATAGAGTGTACTTGCGTTCTCAATTGGTTCATCCAGCCCCAAGGCAGCCTCATTGACTAACTGGATGATCCGTAAAAATCGTAATATTTCGATGGGCGTCTGAAAAAAATTCTGTGACCCCAGATCACTCAGAACACCGGATAAGGAGGAAATATCCCGCATGGTCTGAAGAAGTTCGGGTGCTGAATCCTTATGCTGAAATATAGAGATTAAAGATTGATCCATCTGGTCCACTCCTCCCGCTTACCGAGTACCTGCTCCTGTTCTAAATGAGTAGTCGTCAGTAGTAAGTCCATATATGCTTTAAATGCAGCCTGATCCTGATAAATCTGATGATCGTGAGCTATGAATTTCAACACAAGTTCTTGACCAGCCAAAGCAGCGCTCATCTCACCAGTAATTAGAAGTCCATCTGCATCATAATCACTCCACAGCATGGCTTGTTTAATTGACCTATCTTCTTCCAGTAAACGTTGAATGAATGTCCTGTGCGAGCTGCGCATATGTCCATCCACACAGACGATGAGTGAATTGGTTTGCTCTACGAAATCCGGTTCAGCAGCCATTCGGGTAAGCACAGCCCGGTTTTCCACCAGCCACAGTGTTTCAGCGTTGGTTCTATAATGCTCCTGGGCAATGGACAGATCCGTCAGCGCGTGGACAGGTCCAGCTCTGTATGAAGACCACTGCCCCTCCAGGTGACCTGCAAAATACATGGGCGTTATTTTCCCAGGACTAATCATACCCAACCATTCAGCTGATGTGCCTGAGCTGTGCTCAAGCCATGACAGGAATTCCTCCCGATGCATATCAAATGCCTTAGAACCTCCAATTCCGCCATAATAGCGGGAACCGATCTCCTTCCAGTCAAAGACAGTAGCAGATAACGCAATCTCTGTAATCGCATGTATGAAATGTAACCCCTTCATTCTCTTTTCAACATTCCAACGAGCAGGGAAGTGTTCGCTCTCCAGCAGTTTAGCAACGTTCCATTGAAGACTCTCATTCAGCAAAAGTACAGGCTTGGAGAGTTCTGTTGCCCTTCCGGTTGGATTGTCTTTGTATACTTCCGTCAGATTACCTACACGTAATTGATACTTCTCCAGTTCAGCCGATTGAACCTGTTGATTACATAATACCTGTCTCTCCATATAGCTAAAAAGACGATATCCCATCCGATAATGGGCACGCTCTACCGTCTTTCCATCCCGCTTCAATCGAATTTCCTTGATAATCCAGCCCTGCTGCATCAGATCAAATGCTTCCGATTCATCCATGTCCACCCTCTTGCCCGGTGTCCATCCTTGCAGAATGGTCGGAGCCAGCGTCTGTTCCGAGTAGCCGGTTTCGTCCCCGCTCTCTGCAGGTTCTTCCGCACAATCCAAAGCCATAATAAGTGTACCTGTATGACGGAATGTTCGGGCTGTTTTGCGGATGATGTGAAGTTCATGAAGCGACGCTTCAACCGCAGATTCCATCCGAGTTGGAGATGTGCTCCTTAGCTCCTCGCCCTTCTTTAATAAATAATTCGTTATGTAATTCAATATTGGCTCTGATCCCCTCATTGCTCGCTTCATCCTCATGTACTAGATTATTCTCTATTGTATCAGCAATACGCTAGCCTGCATAAAACCTGATTTTGAATACAATGGGTTAACATCCTTGTCCGTTATCGTATCATGGCTGATTGATTTGGAATCGTGAATAAATATGGTAAAATCACTCTAATCAAGAATTGGTATGGAAGGAGTAATGATCATTAATGAAATTACTTATTGAAGAAGCACGTCCGCTGTACGAAGCAGCCAATCGTTTCAAACAGCAAGCAAGCTGGCAATGGCTGAGCAACTCCCATACTTTTGGTGTCCAGGACCCGGAATCCGGACAGATCGGCTACTGCACCGTGATGGGCAACGGAGGCGAGATGTATGGAATGGCTGTCTACCTGGGTACAGAAGGACTGAATACCTTGGCTAATCTGATGCAAGGGATCATAACGGAAGACCCTGTTTTCACCCAGCACTGCTTCCTGTTGTCCTTCGATAACCGGGACGAGCTTACTGCCGAAGAATACAAACAATTAAAGGCTTTAGGCTTCTCTTACCGCGGACGCAACGCCTGGCCTACCTTTCATCTGTATGAACCGGGATACGTGCCGGGACCTGTTCGGAAAGCCGAGGACCTTCGATTCTTCGCCACCTGTGTTGAGCAGGCCATTGAAGTCGCTTCAGCAGTACGGTCTGACCCGGATCAGCTCTTTCCTTCAGATCAGCGATTATTTCTCACACGTGTGCCAGAGCTTTCATCTGATGGACAAGCATTGATCTGGAGCAGTCAGTGGGTTGAACCACAGCCTATCGTTGTAGAAGAAACCGCATCTATATTCATTGATGAATTTCAACAAGCGCGTCTGCGCAAATTGCCTCGCCCCCCAGAATCATTCTGGGAATTCGGATTATCCTATCTGCCTACATCCATTGGTGATAAGGAACGCCCCTATTTCCCACAGATTATCATCGTCACTGAGCCAGCCTCCGGCATGATTATCCACTCTGCCGTCGCAGAACAAAAACGCAGTTTTCAGCAATGTGCAGAAGAATTGGTTGACCTTCTTTTGCAGCGAGAATACAGGCCTTCCCGGCTGATTTTGTCACGACCAGAATTGGCTCAAGCCCTTTTGCCCTTGCTTAGCTCTATCGATATTGAAGTATACACGGCAGAGCAGCTACCTATGGTAGAGGACGTTTTACAAGAAATGAATCATTTCTTGCACTAGTTTTTTGGATAAAATAACCAAAAGCGGTTTTCCGCCCAGGCCATAGTCCGGGTAGATAACCGCTTTTTTATACACGTGATTTATTTGCTACATCCCTATTTGTTCGCGTTAGCGATCAATGCATTCAGACATACCGCACCCTGTGCACGCACATTAACAACAATAATCGGCGTTTCCAGCATGTCGTGCATCCAGGACATATACTCTTCTACTTTTTCGTTCGGAAGGATCGTCAGAATAACCCCTGCGAATCCACCACCATGAATACGACAAGCGCCATCACCCAGGTTTTGCAGATAATTCTCGGTCAGTGCCAACGCGATGCCAATCTCCTGCTCCTTCACAGCGCCACTCTGATATACATTCTGCAGCCACTTCCATGACGAGTTACCGGACGCTGTAATCAGTTTCAGGAAATCAGCAAAACGTCCATCACGCAATGCCTGAACCTGACCATCGACACGATTGTTTTCTTCCAGGAAATGAAGTGCACGCAGCACGGCACGGTCCCCAGCAGCTTCACGAACCTTCTTGAGGTTCGCATAGATTGAGTCAGCTGTAATTTCCCGAACATACTCACTGCCCAATACCTGAGCAACCGCTCTCATCTCATATGGCACAGCAGCGTAATCTTCCGTCAGATCGGCGTGGTTGCCACCTGTATTCACAATGACCAATGAGTAACCGTTCTGTTGGAAATCCCACTGAACAGGCTCGATGACTGGCTGTGCAGGATTCTCAAAATCAATAGCAATGAGTCCGCCATACGCACAAGCCATCTGATCCAGCAGACCGGAGGGTTTGTTCCAATAGTGATTCTCCGCATACTGACCGATTTTGGCCAAGGTTACAACATCCAGTGTTCCATCGTTATAGAAATGATTCAAAATCGTACAGATCAGCATCTCAAATGACGCCGAGGAACTCACCCCTGATGCCGAGAACACGTTACTTGAAAGGTACGCCTGGAAACCGCCAACCTTATATCCGAATTCTCCAAATCCCGCAGCCATACCGCGAATCAACGCTGTTGTGCCATCGTCTTCCGTATTTGGCGTGAGGTCCGTGAGATCGATTACATATTTCTTGTCATAACCTTCTGAATAAAAGGTAATAACCGAATCCGCAGTTGGTGCTGCCACTGCAATCGTATCCAGCGTAATGCTGCCCGCCAGCACTTTACCATGGTTATGATCCGTGTGATTACCGCCAATCTCGCTCCGTCCTGACGCGCTGAACAACTTGCTTCCTTCTTGTGCGCCAAAGTACTCTTCGAACGTTGCGTTCAGCTTTGTGTAACGTGCAGTCTGTTCCTCTACTTGTGATTGTCCATACATTTGGGCAAGCAACGCTTGGCCCTCCGTGGATTGGATCAGATTCAATGGTTGTGTCGTCATTCATAATCCTCCTATGGATATGCAGCTTTTATTTTTAGACTGTTGGTGAACATGGTTGTCGCATCTGTTTCATACCTTATTCCTCTCCCATTATCTCAGCTTCGTAGCGGAAAAGGTAGGGTAGAATTGAAAGTTTGTAAGCGTTTTGTGAAGTTATTTGTTGTAAAAACAGGATTGAAAACCATTTTACAATAACTTAAATTTGTATAGAGTAAAAACACATTATTTTCCAACCTCAATGTTGCTATGCTTTACATCTTATTGGTGGAGGGAACAATGAAAATCAAGTCAAACTATACCAAGTTATTCGGTGCATTTTCGCTTACATTTTTGGGTGATGGACTTACACTTGCTGCGGTTCCTTGGCTCATATCAACACTTACAAGCGATACGCTGTATGCGTCCGTCACCATGACTGCACTTCGTTTACCCTGGCTACTATTCAGTCTTCCTGTAGGTGTCCTCATCGACCGTTACTCACGCAAACATATGCTGATTGGGGCAGGCTTTACGCGAACGATCCTTCTGCTTGTCCTGACGTTATGTATCTGGGGAGGATGGGTGAGCATTCCGATTCTGGCTCTGTTCATGTTCGGGATTGGTCTGAGTCGAGTCGTATTCGACAGTACGGTGCAGACGGTCATTCCACAACTGGTAGATGAGAGTAAATTAGAAAAAGCCAATGGGCAGTTCACCGCCGGACAGTTAATCACCAGTGACATTCTGGGCGTTGCTTTGGGAGGGTTCATTATCACCCTGCATATTGTTGTTCCTTTTGCCATAGACGCCGTAACGGCTGTTATTGCTCTGCTCTTTTTGATTAGTTTGAAGGGAAACTTCTACCCAGGGGATACGGAAACAACCCAGAAGGAAGTTCGCCCGATGAAGAATTGGAAACGAGAGATGTGGTCGGGTATTCAATATGTCTATCATGATCGTTTTCTCCGCGGACTAGCCATTCTGTCTGTCACTATTACACTGATGTATTCGATCATTCTGGCTACTCAGATCTTCTTTGTACGAGATGTGCTTCAGTTGGATGCTTCTGCATTCGGTATCCTCATTTCCATTGCAACCATCGGCAGCATTGTAGGGAGCCAAGCTGTTGCTTATATGCGCAAGAAATGGAGTACAAAACAATTGATTATCTCCTCCATTTTGTGCATGGGAATCATCTATGGTGTGGTGGGTCTAACTACAAATGCGTATATGGTAGGCGGACTGTACTTCTGTGCTGCATTTTTCATTATTATCTACAATGTTACCCGTTCGTCTATCTTGCAACGTTCCGTTCCTAATGAAATGCTTGGCAGGGTCGGAAGCGTGTTTCGCTTTTTGTCCTTTGGGATTAGTGCTATTGGTACGCTGCTCGGCGGATTATTGGTGCGGGTTAGTGAAACGACTTTTGATCGCGTATTCTCGTTGCAACTCCCTTATCTCTTGTTAAGCCTGATCTATATCCTGTCTGCTCTGATATTCGCACTGAAGATGCAGAATCATTCAGAGAGCCAGCAGCGTGACATCAACGCTTGACTGTTACGTTAGGTCATACTTGATAATGATCTCAAGCTTACATGAAGGAGAGATTAAGGATGAAGATTACCGCGTTACGTTCAGATAAAATCTACGAGGAGATCATCCAGGCTGCACCCGATGAGAAATTGGAGTTATATCGTGAGCGAATGATGGGTCCCTTCATGAACAAATGGAACATTCAACAGATCCCGTTTCGCTCTCATGAGCCTCACGGCTTCGATGTGATCATGATGAATAATTTTATGAATATCGCTCCCGCAGATATCACGACCGAGATTAACGAATCGTTAGCAGCGATTTCGTCTGAAGCATTTTGGCAAAAGTGTCATGAAGCTGTTCGTACAAGTCTATCCACCTTTACAGATCACAGGATTGAGCTATCGGTCTCCGAATATCTATACACGGTTTTATTAGGTGATAAGAACAGTCCATCACTCACCATGAACGAAGGTATCAGCGGAGATGGTGGAATCCCGGGTTATATTATTGCGAACCTGATCCCGAGTAGATATACTCTACCTCGTATGCAATCCGTGTTAGCCCATGAATGCAATCATAATGTGAGGTATCAACATATCCAGTGGAATCCACAGATTACACTTGGGGAAATGGTTGTTGGCGAAGGGTTGGCCGAGAGCTTTGCGACATCCCTGTATGGAGAAGATTTGCTAGGCCCCTGGGTAGCCAAAACGGATATGGAGACTTTGAATAAAGTAATCAAACCAAAGATAAAAGATCAGCTGTATGTCACCGGTTTTGACCAAATTAATCCATATCTATACGGCGATGAACTTGCCATCATGCAAAACTTCACGCCCGTAGGTATGCCCTATGCGGCTGGCTATGCCTGCGGATATCATTTAATCCAATATTATCTGAACAAAACAGGTACACCGATCACCGAAGCAACCATCACTCCGGCAAGTGTCATCCTTGCTGAAACAAAGGACTTTTGGAATGAAGACACCCTATTTCACCGTTAAAAATATCATTCAGATCACCGGCATCACCAAACGCGCATTACATTATTACGATAAAACAGATCTCTTAAAACCGAGCAAAGTCGAAGACAATGGCTATCGGTATTACGATCAAGAGGCACTCGGGAATCTGCAGATGATTCTGTTGTTCAAAGAAATGAATTTCTCATTGAGAAACATTGCATCCATGATGCAACTTTCCAAAGACGAACAGAAGGATATCCTAAGAGAGCACCGCAGTACACTCGTTCAACGAAAACAAAAACTCGAAACCATCATCGACCAGTTGGACGAGTACGTGGGTGGAACGGATATCTCTCACCTTAATCTGTTTGACGACTCTTCCATTCTGTCCATTCAAGAGCAATATGAATCCGAGGCGAAGTTTGTATATGGAGATACCAAGAAATATCAGGAATTTGAAGCCAATGTGAGCGAACTGTCTGCGGAAGAGCAAGAAAAGGCCTACCAGCAGTTCTCGGTCAACATGGAGACAGTATTTCGGGAATTGGCGAAGCATCAGGACCTGCCCCCTGCTGCTGGTGAGGTACAAGCGTTAGTGCGTGAATGGAAGAGTTGCTTGGAACAGTTCATGGTCTGTGATGCTGAGATTTTGAGGTGTATTGCAGAAGCCTATACGACGGATCGTCGATACGCAGGTTATTTTGATCAGTTTGGTGATGAGGATTTTTTAAGGTTTTTGTATCGAGCTATTATGGTTTTTGTGGAGGGTGGGGAAAAGTGATTTTGTGTGAAGTGAAAATACATAAATGTATGAACTAGGCTCAGGAGGTAACTCGATGCAAATGTTTCTTCATATGGCTATACACTTGATTACGGGTGGAACGATTCTATTACTTTTTCTAAATAAGCGGTTATCTCTTACTAAAGACTATATAATTACTATTGTTTTGGGTTGTATTATTGCTATCACTCCTGACATCACTAAGTACTTTGGTGATATATTGTTACATTCTCTTGCTACGGTTCCCTTGATTGGAGCTGCATATGGCTGGATCATCTATAAAACCTTAAACGTTCGGTTCTTCTGGGCATGGATAAGTACGATGGCCACATTATTCATCGGGCATCTTCTTATAGACCTTCTTGGTAATGGAATTAATTTGTTCTATCCTTTTACGAACCAAGAACAGAATTTCGCAATCTTGGGATCAAATAATGAACTCATCATTTCTGCTTTGTTAGCCATTGCCACTACAATCACATTAATTTATAAAAAAGTTAAACCCATTGCAATAGTTTCATTAGTACTAGCGGCTTCATTTGTTGTAAGCTTAGGAATTTCTAATGCAATTATAAACTACTCTTTGCAACAACGTTACTCCGTCAATGATCCGCAATATATTATTGTCTATCCAGATAACACCCCATATCACTGGAACTATTACGTAAGAATTGATGAACTCACTATTATTTCCGGCAAGGGAAGTTATTTCACAGTGACAAAATAACCGCACAATTATTAATGAACATCTTAAGACTCCATTTGAAGGTCTAAATGTAATCAAAAAAAGCTGCAGCGATTCAAATTGGAATCGCCGCAGCTTCTTTTCTACTTCCCTGTCCCCCGCTCCAAAATATGCATGCAACCGATACAAACAAACCTCTTTCGTCCAGCGATACAGCAACGCCCGTTCCTCCGCATCCTGCACCTGCACATTCAGCGAGAACACGCCATCCTCGAAACGGGTCATACTACCTTTCGCGCCGCTCCACTTGGACATCGGCATGTCGATAATCAACTTTTCAATCTCGTTTGCCGTCCTCTCATTCCATTCCCCTAGCGCAAGCTTGTCCTTGTCTGAAAAGTCTTTCCGTTTCCGGTATTCCTTCTCCGTCAGATACGTATGGAAGAACCTTGCCATCTCCCCCGGTGTGATCGGGTCCATCCAGTGCGCTTCGCCTCGCTCCAGCATGTACAGCAGCACGATCATTTTATAGCTTTTGTTCATGAATGTCTTCTCCACATCACGCAACCAAGCCTCGTGCCGGACGTACACCTCTCCCTCATATGGGGACAGCAGCTCCGCCCAATACAGAAACCCAACATACGAACCAAATTCGCTGCGGTATCCAATACTCTTCGAACGTCCCATCAAATGCAGCTCCAGATACGTCGGAATACGCCCCAGCTCTCGTTTCACATCCAGAAAATCCTGATGCAGCTTCTCGCGGCGCGGCAGCCGTTTGCGGCTTAGCCCCTGAAGCAGGTTCACCACCTAGGTCTCCATAAGTAAAAAAGAGTGACTCCGAAGTTCAGAGTCACTCTTTTGTTAAAAATGGGAAACTAAACTCTTTTTCAGGTGTTATATACTAATAAGTAACACTTCCAAATTACGGTTTGTAATTCTGTTGAGGTATAGATGTGAATGAAATAAGGAACAATAGCTCCGGCTGCTTGAGCTTTAGCACCTTCATTGTTTGCAATAGTGATTATGTTGTTCGGGAAGCTGCTTGGAACAGTTTTATCTTGAAAATCATACTTATCATAAGTATGAATATATACTTTCCAGCTTCCACTCACTTTTTCAGCTGCCCAACTAACAGTAACTTTACCCAGAGCCAGATAAAAATCCAACCCCGCATTTCCAGCGCTTGTAGCCACACTGGAATCACCAGAAACAAATGTTTTCCCAGCAGCATTTGCATTATCAATCGCTTTGGCAATAGGTATCGAAACTGTAGTGTAAGCTGAAGTTAGTGACCATGCATTTGAACGACTGCTACCTGCAGCATAATCGAGTCCTGAAGGAGAGTCCTGAAGCGAATTTTTAAGAGCCTGTCCTGCAAAAGGGCAAGAGAAAGAGCCCAGTGATAGCGCTACCAAATTAAAATCAGAACGATACTGTGCTTTTGTTTTTTCTGCTGCCGCTGCAAAATTCAATTGATCATTGGCATTTGTAGAAGACTGGAATTGTTGAACTTCTTCCAAAAATTTGGCCTCAGCCTCTTGTTGGGCCTGAGCTTTTAAAGCAGAAATATTGTTGCTTTTAATACTCTTCAAGACCGTCTTTGCCTCATCGTCATATCTTATATTCCAAGTCGATAAATCTGCTTCTTCTTTCAACTGTTCATTATTTACAGTACCATCTGTCCAGGCATTATTTACGCCATTCGTGATAGGAGTTGATGCTTCGACTGAGAGGGAATCTGCATAAGTAGTATTGCTAGAAATAGCATAAGGCATAAATGCTGCAGACAGTAACGAGAACGCAAGTATTGGTTTTAGTAGCTTACTAGAATTATTCATCTCACTTCTCCTTCTTTATATGTTATTTATTTACATGTATGATATTATTATATATAAGATATTTTGTAAAATTAACCTATAATAGAAAGGTTTTTTCCAATGAAAAAATTAATTACAAAGTTAGCCTCTATACTAGGTTACGGACTTTTAATTACTCTTTTTATTTTTTTTCTTATAGCACTAATTGCTATTATAATTCTGGCTATCTACGAATTTAAAAACTAGATTGATAAGCAAATTACTCGTTATGAATCGATCAAAAAAATATAAGTGGCATCAAAGCAAGGTTTATACCAGCCTCGTTGCCACTTATCCTAAAACAACTTCAATGAATCTCACCAAAAGAGGATTACCCTCGCTCAAAATACGAATGTAACCGATACAGACAAATCTCCTTCGTCCAGCGATACAGCAGCGCCCGTTCCTCCGCATCCTTCACCTGCACATTCAGCGAGAACAGGCCATCCTCGAATCGTGTCATTCTGTCCTTCGCCCCACTCCACATAGACATTGGCATGTCGATAATCAGTTTCTCAATCCGTGTTGCCGTCTTCTCATTCCATTCCCATAGCGCAAGTTTGCCTTTGTCCGAAAAGTCCTTCCGTTTCCGGTACTCCTTCTCCGTCAGATACGTATGGAAGAACCTTGCCATCTCCCCCGGTGTGATCGGGTCCATCCAGTGCGCTTCGCCTCGCTCCAGCATGTACAGCAGCACGATCATCTTGTAGCTTTTGTTCATGAGTGTCTTCTCCACATCGCGCAACCACGCCTCCTGCCGGACGTACACCTCTCCCTCATCCGGGGACAGCAGACCCGCCCAATAGAGAAATCCAACATAGGAGCCAAATTCGTTCCGGTACCCGATACTCTTCGAACGTCCCATGAGATGCAGCTCCAGATATGTTGGAATGCTTCCCAGTTCTCGCTTCACATTCAGAAAGTCCTGATGCAACTTCTCGCGGCGTGGCAACCGTTTGCGGCTTAGCTCTTGGAGTAGGTTAACCACTCGGATCTCCAGATAAATTCCGCAGTTGTCCGGAACTTCAGGCACAGCCGAATCCATCGCTTTCCCGCTTCGTTCCTCGTCCCCGCGCACGTCCAGCAGACTCAGCTTCACATCCGCATTGCGGTAATTCCCGATCAGGTCGATAATGACACAATACGATTTGCCCTCCGCCAGCCGTAGACCACGCCCCACCTGTTGGGTGAACACCGTAAGCGACTCGGTTGGACGTACGAACAAAAGCGTGTCCACACGCGGTATATCTGTCCCCTCATTGAACAGATCCACAGTCAGCACAACCTCCAGCTCGCCTGCATCAAGCTGCCGAATTGCTTCCTCCCGCGACATCTCCGATGTGCGCGAATGCAGACTGAGCACCTTCACGCCCTGACTGCGAAAATAGGTAGCTAAATAATCCGCCTGCCGGATCGAGGAGCAAAAGCCAATCGTTCTTGTTTGCTTATGGCGCAGCCAGGCTTCATAGATCGTCTCCACATGTTCCTCTTGCAACTGAACGGCCATGAGCTGTTCTTCATCATACTTTGTCCCGATCCACCGAATTTGCGAATAATCGATGTCATCGAATACCCCATAATATTGAAATGGAGCAAGCCATCCTCGCCGGATTGCTTCAATAAAATGCATCTGGTACGCTACATTCCCATCACAGAGCGCATACACATCCTTGCCATCCAGTCGATCCGGGGTAGCCGTGATGCCCAACAAGAACTTCGGCTTAAAATGCTCAATCACCGACATGTACGTCTTCGCCGCCGCATGATGGAACTCATCCACCACGATCAGATCAAAGCCATCCACCGTAAACACGTCCCGGTGCTTTTGCATACTCAGCGTAAAGATCGAAGCATACACACAATCCGCCGCCCCATCCTTATGCTGTCCGTTATATATCCCATGACTGCGCTCCGGCATGATCCGCTGAAAAGACTTCTTCGCCTGGAACAAAATCTCTTCCCGGTGCGCCACAAACAGCACTCGCTGGAACCGCTGGGCAAAGAAGCCCGCCAGAACCGTTTTGCCAAGCCCGGTCGCCATGACGACCATCGCTTTGTCGTACTGCTCCTCCATCGTGCCATGGAGCGCTTCAAGCGCATCAAGCTGTGCCAAACGCGGCCGGATCGGGGCGAGCGATAGCTCGGCGGCTTCTTCCTCTTTGTCCTCAGGTAGACCTGTGCCAAATTCCGCTTCTTCCATCTCCGTGATCCGCTGGATCATCTCCGGGTTCTTCTGGTGATATTTGCGGTACTCTGCCTCATACAGTTCAATCGAATCCGGATTCACCGGCAATGTCGTCTCATGGTAGAAGCTCTGCATGAACTTGTCCAAAGCTGACTGAAACGTATACGGCTCCGCCTCCGCATTCATCGCAAGATTCCATTCATACCCCGTCTTCAGTGCTGTGAACGAGAAGTTCGACGAACCGACGATCAACAGTCCTTCCCCGTTGTCATGATCGAACAGATACGCTTTCGGGTGAAAAGAAGTGCCCATACTTCGCCACAGCCGTGTCTCAATTCGGGGATCAACCTCACACAGCGCCCGCAATCCTTCTGGCTGTGTTATGTACAGATAATCTCCTGCGAGCATCCGCACCTCGGCCCCACGTTCTGCCGCCCGTTTCAAATGTGGGGCAAGCAGCTTCACCCCAGACTGCATAATAAATGACGTCATAATCGGGTAGGAGGCTACCCATTAGTTGAGTAGCCGACCTCCCACACCACCGTACGTACCGTTCGGTATACGGCGGTTCCTAAGTTTACGTCGTGACTTGTCGGTAATAATCAGAAAAGAATATAAATCCGAGGGTTTTGAGGCTATGGTTTCCGAGGGACTTGGAGAGGACAGGACTGTTGGATATTCTCCAATAGCCTTTTCTGGTGTTCGCGTATTCCCATGCCTGCTGAACCTGGATTCCACGTGCTTTCAGGTTTTTAAACCGGGTCCTTACTCGCTTCCATTGTTTCCAGTAGACCATACGAATTCGTCTTCTCATCCACGCATCCGTGGTTTGCATCAGACTTTTCATATCCGCTATCTTGAAGTAGTTTACCCAGCCTTGAATATAGCGTCTAAGCTTTTTGGCTCGGGCCTCATTTCCTTCTCCATTGCTCCGCGATGTCAGCTCTTTGATTCGTGCTTTCATCCTCACCATCGATTTGGGGTGGATTCTGACACGTGCCTCCCCTTTACGATGATAGAATGCGAAGCCCAGAAATCGGATTTTCGTTGCCTCGTCCACAACGGTTTTCTCCCGGTTCACTTGGAGAAAGAGTTTTCCCTCGATGAAAGGCAGGATATGGGCCAGCGTTCGTTCTGCGCTCTTTCTGCTTTTGCAGAAGATGAGCAGGTCGTCTGCGTAACGGACAAACCGGTGCCCTCTGTTTTCCAGTTCCTTATCCAATTCATTCAGCATGATGTTGCTCAATAAGGGACTCACATTTCCTCCCTGCGGTACGCCGATTTCGGTTTCCTCCATCTGGTGCTTCACCATGACACCCGCCTGCAGGAACTTGTGGATGAGCGAGATGACGCGTCCATCCTTCATCGTTCTCGACAGCACTTCCACCAGCTTGCTTTGGTTGACGGTATCGAAGTACTTTTCCAAATCCATATCGACGACATACGTGTATCCTTCCTGGATGTTAACTTGACTTTTCCGTATGGCATCCTGTGCACTCCGTTTGGGACGGAAACCGTAGCTGTTCTCGGAGAACTGCTTCTCATAAATTGGCGTGAGTATTTGGCTTATTGCTTGCTGAATGACTCGGTCCACGACCGTTGGAATGCCCAGATTTCTCTTCTTTCCGTTCTCCTTCGGTATTTCTACCCTTCGAACGGGATTCGGACGATATTTCCCGTCCAGGATCAATCGCCTGAGTGTCTCTCCGTTTTCTTGGAGATAGAGCAGAAGTTCATCTACTTTCATCCCGTCGATCCCATGAGATCCCTTGTTCGCTTTCACTCTCTTGAACGCTTCGTTCAAGTTGTGTCTGCTTACGATGTGCTCAAGCAATCTTTCCTCCGACTCGTTTACGTTGGTGCTATCCGTTTCAGCGATCCTCACAGGAACGTACACTCTCGCATATCCTTCGTGTTCCGCACTATTCTTCTGCGCAGAGCCCTCCGATTCCGGAGGTTGGCTGTACTTTTCTCCTCCTTCAGTCCCTTTCATTGACCCACACCTCCTTAGGTTCTGCCCTTCCGCAGGGTGTTGCAACACCTTGCGTACTATGGCGTCTGCTGACTTCTCATGATAAATCTTGTTTCAACCGTGATTCGAAATCCATCTCTTCACGTCCATGAGACCTCCCACGGTAAGACGACTCACTTTCCTTCCATATACCCGCACCATTTACATGGACATGTCCGTGTAGTTATTGGACTTTGCTTTGTTATGCAAGCTCATCCCATGTTCCATGCCTGATGATGTTCGTGTTCCTCGGGCCGGAATTTTGCCGCCAGCTTCCTTCAGATTCCACCTCGCGATGGACACCCTTGCTCTTGGCTAGTGGTTGGTAACTACAAACCCCCACAGCGGACTTTCACCGCCTAGTTAGTCGCCATGCATGGCGCACATATAAATCCCGGATGCATGCTGCATCCGGGCAATCAATTCATCGGCCAGGTTGTCTGTAATGAGTTTAACGTTAAGCTTCGTCGACATCGATCAGATACACCCGCTCCTGGAATCCACCACGAGCCTCGGCCTTGTCTGCCCGCAGCTTATCAAGCTGCGCCGCATTCGCCCCGTGAACCTCTGCCAGCGCCCGGATCACCTCCAGCATATCTGCCAGTTCCTCCAGCGCTTCCTGATCGCTCGCTGCACTTACGTACTCATCCGACTCTTCACGCAGCTTCGTTCTCAGCTCTTGCTTATACTCCTCCGGGTCCAGAATGCGTGTACGACATTCCTTACCGCTGGATGTGATAATATGCGGAATCTTGTCCCGCACCAATTTGTTGTATGTAGGCATGTGGTATAACATCCTTTCTGCTGTGAGAGCCTTCAAGCCTCGCGCCAGAATCTCCCTTTTTGCCATTATACCATTTGCTATGAGAAGGGATGGGTGGATTTTTTAAAGTAATGCTGGGGTATGATGTTTTTCCATACGAGTAATGATTTCATTCACAGCCATATTTGCAAAAATATCTTGTCTTGTACAACGAATCAAATCGAATTCATATAACTCGGTTTGATCTATAATTTTGGCATGCCATACGCTTACTCCACAAGTTTCAGTGCATAAAGTTTTACTTTATCCGTTCGTCTTACTTTTTTTATTTTTTATTTTCCTGCGGATAATCTAAAATATTTTAAACTTAGTGCTTCTTATAGAAAACTAAATATTATAATCATCTTGTATTTTCACCCTGAATTTTATAATCGGGAAAAATAAAATCCAAAAGACATCGCTCAAAATTTACAAAACAAACAGAGGGATGTCTTTTGAAATATTTCACGTGGTATTTATTAGTAAAAACATCATTTAGATAAGATAAATTTTGCTAACGAACTTATTTCTTCCCGTGAGTGAATTCTTGTTTCAATTGTATTTTGAATAAATTTACTAATTTTTTGCCTTGTCATAAACGCCTTCGGAATTGGTAATACTACCTCATCAATCCTATTTCCTATTGTATCTATGACATCCCTAGTAAATTGTTTTGTACGAATTTGCCTCTTAACAATGTATGAATTCAACAGCCCAACTAGTAGGAATGGATCAATAGTTTCCCAATCGTTACATCTTATTTTATACAACCCACCACAGTAAAGAGACTTTGAATCATACTTAGTAATTAAACAGGATGAGCCAATCAAATAAGTGCCATCTCTTACTAGTAATATATCATTCTCTCTGACATCTTCTCGTTTGGCATATTGTTCATATATCTCTTCCGATATGCCTTGTTTTGGATTATGTTTAATCTCCCAATTTGAGAAGTCTGATGTCCTAATGAACGGAATTTCACCTGTACCATAGGCCATTTTACCTATTTCATCCCCTGTATAATAGGTGATAATCTCCTGATCTCTAAGTTCTCCCATAGTAATTAAATCACAATGTGCTCCAACTGCTTCTAATTCCTCCAAAATAGTTGGATCATAATATTTAGGAACAAAAATACTGTCTTTTATTTCATTTGAATTAATAAAGAAATTGTTAAAACCACCAAACTCAGAAGTTATTGTTTCATTAGAGATTAGAGCAGTTATTTCATCAATATCCATCGATTGAAGACGGTCTAATTCGGCTGTATTATTTGATAATAGAACCTGTTCCACAATTTTTGGCGAGTGCTTAATAAAGGCCTTTCCTTTGAGCCTCTCCATCAAGGCCTTTTTTACCTTCTTAACAATGTCCACTCTAACCGTTTTCTCTATAGGCACTGGTAGTACTATCTCATTAAAGCGATGACCTATAGTATCGATTATATCTGCAGTGAATTGGAAAGATCTTATCTGTTCTTGAACTAAATCCGTATTAAAGAGTAAAAACAGTAACTCAGGTTCTAGAAAATCAGATTTCTTCACTCTCACCTTTAATATATGTGATTGAAATAATATTTCTTTGTCTACTTTTGTAATGAAACAATTGCTTCCGATGAGGTATGTTCCATCTCTAACAAAGAGAATATCTCCTTCTTTGACATCTTGAACCTCAGCGTATTCATTATATATTTCCTTACTCACTCCCTGTTTAGGGATGGTTTTTATCTCCCAATTAGAAATATCTGATGTCCTTACAAAGGGAATATCTCCTGTCCCGTAAGCACTTTTACCAATCTCATGACCAGTATGAAATTCAATGATATCTTCAGAAACAAGTTCTTTTATTGTTTTACACATATGTGTCGATTCTAAACTTTTGATTTTTTCAATTATCCCAGGATTGTAATATTTAGGTATATATATGTTGTCTTTTATTTCAGACGATTCAATCCAGTAATTTATCACGAATTATTCTTTCTCCCTTCATGGTAAATCGCCGCTACATCAACAGTATCATCAAGAAGCACATTCTTGCCATCAGCATTAATCCTGTATGTTGGATTACCTCTACTATCATGGCCGCACCAAGCTACTTCGCTCATGAATATTGAATAGGGTTTTTCTGGTCTTTCCTTTACTTTTTCGCATATAACCACACATGTTTTGGCATGCGTATGAGGCTGGAATAAGTCCTCTGGCATGGACACAATAGCCAAAACTTTTGTTTTCTTAGTTAAATAATCAACTACATATCTATATTTAGGCATTCCAAAAGTACTTTCTAAAAGTACGATTCCCAATTTCCCACCTGGTTTTAGCAAGTCTAGACAACGTTCAATAAATAATATCTGTGGTGGTTGCTTTTCTTGTCTTGCTCCCTTTTCAAACTCGCCATTCTCATTTGGCTTCCAGACGTGTCCTAGATCGTATTTAGATAAAATATCCTCCGAATCAATAGCCAATTTTTTACCGAATGGAGGGTTTGTAAGTACAATATCAAAACCACCAAAATTAATCTCACTTTTTGTATCAGTTGACCAATTCTGTCTGGATTCAAGACTGTTTTCACAGAAGACCCCGCCGCGACCATCGCCCAAAATAGCCATATACGCTTTTGCAACTTTACTTAAAAAGCTATCTTTATCTAAGCCGCGAAAGTTTCTAATTGCAACCTTCTGCTTTTCAGAATAAATCTCACTTTCTGGCCAACCTAATTCACGTCCCTGTAACTCAACCTTATTCCATACATACCTTAATGCTTCAACCAGAAACCCACCACTTCCACAAGCTGGGTCAATAATCTTATCGTGTGGATCAGGATCAATCATATCGACAATCATTTTAACAACGTTTCTTGGTGTAAAGAATTGTCCCTGCCCTCCTTTTAATGAAGGTCCAATAAATATCTCAAATGCTTCAGCAACTGCATCCCTTTCACTATCAACCAGGCAGTAGTTTTGCAATGCTCCCACAACGTAAGTTAGAGTATTTGCATCTAATAGTATTGAGTCAGCTATTTCAATTACATCATCATATTGCTTTTTTACATGTTCAAATAATTTAACAATACGTCCGTGTACCTTAGTACTTTCTTCATTAATACCAGCTCTAAAGGTGACGATGTCATCTCCCTTAGTGAATCTTTCATCATATATCTTACAGAAGATAAGATTGATCAGTTGCTGTGCAAATACTTCATCCCTTGTCGCACCAACAGCATTAGCAGCTAAATAGTTCCTTATAGTCTTAAAGATTACTTTAAGATTAGTTGCTGGTTTCAGATCTTTCCTTTTAAAATGTCCAACATCCTCGAGCCTTTGGTCATACCTCGGAATGTTAGGTATTTCATCAAACCTAACTTTTCCATTTTTTTCGTTTTTAACAAGAAAAAGCCTGTTCTCTCCATTAAACCAAACACCTAATTGAGCCTTAGAAAATCTAAGATAATCTTCTAATTGACTTCTTCCATCTTTTCTATTTTTCTTCTTACATTCAACTATGATATATGCGGTATCATCGGTCTTGTCGTCACTATCAAAAACTGCAATGTCTATAGGATATTCTTTTTTCTTATCGGAAGGTCTAACCTTAACTCTCCACTGAGGGCGAGTCTGAATAAACTCCTTGGGATAACCATAGTCTTTAACTAATATTTCTGAAAAAACTTGAACTGCTTCACGTTCTTCAGGTGTATCTTTAATTTGCTTTCCGGAGATATAATCTATAAGAAAACCTTCTTTTAATTGTAGTTCTGTATCTTTTTCTATACTAGCCATATTATAATAACTCCTCATTAGCTTAATTTTTTAGTAGCCTTTCTATCACAGTTTATCACTTATAACATTATACTCAAAAATAAAACAAAATTCTTCAAAAAATGATTCCTATTTTTGCTCCACAAAATATCATATTGTTTAAAATTAATCAATCATTATGTTAGCACCTAAGTATAGAAAAACACCTGTACACTCCACAAGATGGTTTTGTTACCAAGTCCACCTGTTAGAATGACAGATGAACAACTAACATACCAATATTTTGTTTGATTAAACAGAGATACTAGCACTACAATTTAGAAGTAAATCAGAAACACAATACATATTAAATCATAAATAGAATGCCTAAAAAGTACGCGCTCTGCCTTTCACAACTACGATCGCAGTTTCAATCACTTCTTGTAGAACACAATCGATCATGCTACGTCCATTAGCACGATAGATCGAAACTTCAAGCACCAACTTTGATTAGAACCTCTTTTAAATGCAATAGTGAAACTCCCACGATTTCCAGGTGTAAAACTAAAGAACATTTCATTTCTAATGCGTCACGCACTTTAGTTGGATAAATACCTCTCCTTTTTAGCTCAAGCCTTTAACTCTAAGAAATATAAGTATCCTAAACAACAAATTTATTCTGATGAATCTATTATCAATCTCCCTGATAACTCCTCCAATATCTCTTCTGTTCGTCGAATCAGCTTTTCGATGTTGTTCAATTCTAGTGGCTGATAATCTGGGCACTCCTCTAAAGATGACATATGTTGCATCGTACCGATGAACAAAGCGATATCCAATCCGGGTTCAGTGTCCGTATGCACTAGAGGCAAGATTTCGTTCATGGTGAGTTCTTTGGGTGGATGAACTGAGTGATACTTATGGATATAAAGCGCCTTAATCATGGAGGCTAGAGCCCAATCACATAGAATTAGGCAGGCTTTGAACTGATTGTGATTACGCATGATGATTGCAAGTTTGAGATGATACTTACCATGTTGGTGATAGGCCATTATTGTAGTACGTAGCGTATGGTAAGCAGGAATATGTTTGGACCTAGGTTGTGTGGAGATATCATGGTCTTGCAAACGTGGGGTAAAATCTACTTGGTGATTACAATACGCTTCGGTTATGGACCAATTTCTTGCCATTGTCATCCCTCCAAAGAGTTAATACCAATATTATACAATAAATAAATACTCAAAGATATAATATCGTTAAACCATACGATTTATATACTCATGTTTAGCCCCCAAAATCTTGTCTACACTTTTACATAGAGGGGGTGCATAGTATGGATGATAGAAAAATTTTAAAATTAGTCGGTGCACGAATTAAAGTTTTAAGGAAAGAGAAAGGATTATCTCAGGAGGCACTTGGAGAAAAAGGTGGATTCCATTTTACATACATTGGACAAGTTGAACGCGGAGAAAAGAATGTTTCTTTAATTAATCTTGGTAAAATAGCAAAGGCGTTGGAGGTCAATGTCTCTCAACTTTTTGCTTATGTAAGTGATGAAATTGAGTTTATTGAGATAGATATAATGATTCAAGAGATAGTGGATATGTTGAGAGAAACCTCTCCAACTAAAATCCGTTTATCCAGAAATATTATAAGAGAGTTACTTAATGAATCCAAAGGAGACTAACATAAAAAGCAAAGCATTTAACAAAAGCTTTGCTTTTTTTTGAGAGACAGATTGTAATATGAAGTGCGACACCTACTGGAAATAAAAAAATGGCTCATAGCCTGATTCGTGTAGAATGAAAGTTACCACACAAGCATTCACACAAGGAGAATCAGTCCATGAGTTATTCACATCTTAGCATAATCGAACGCAGCAAGCTAGAAATCCTCCACAGCCAAGGCCAAAGTTCGAGAGCCATTGCAAAAGTACTAGGGAGGCATCCGTCGACGATTTGTCGTGAGTTAGATCGTGTTACTGCATCGCAACCCTATCAGGCAGAACAAGCTCAAAACGCTTATGAGGAGCGCCGTAAGGCTTCTGTCTCTCGAGGTAAATGGTCAGAAGCCTTGGCTGCTTCCTTGGAGAAGAAGCTTCAGGCGACGTGGTCTCCAGAACAAATCACCGAACGTTTCCGCATGGAAGGCCTGCCAACCGTCACCTTCAAAACCATCTATCGCTGGATCTACACGGGGCGCTTGGTTCAAGGCGTATTACAGGTTCTTCGGCACAAAGGGAAGCGTCAGAAACCCGCAGAAACTCGCGGTAAATTTGCCATTGGTCGATCCATTTCGGATCGTCCCAAAGAGGTACGTTCCCGTGAAACGTTTGGGCACTGGGAACTGGATACCGTCGTATCGGGCCGTGGGAAAAGTAAAGGCTGCGTGGCCACGTTGATTGAACGTAAAACACGCCTATATACCGCTGTTCTCATGCCCGACCGTACCGCTTTGTCAATGGAGATTGCACTCGGTGTAGCCATCTCACAGTACCCTACAGGGACCTTTCTCACAGCCACGGCTGACCGAGGAAAGGAGTTTGCATGTTATGCCAGTCTGGAAACCACGCATAACCTGCACGTTTATTTTGCTGATCCGTATTCCTCTTGGCAACGCGGTTCCAACGAGAATGCGAATGGCTTACTACGAGAGTTCCACCCCAAAGGTACAGATTTCGCTCAAGTGGAGGATGAAGAACTCGCACACTCACTCGATCTAATGAATCACAGACCACGAAAATGCTTGGGTTGGAAGACGGCTCACGAATCTTTTACAGAGGAACTGTCGCACTTGGTTTGACAATCCGTCGAGAGGAAAATTTTCCACACCAACACTTTAATTGAAAAAACAGAGAACTATCAAAGGTAAAATTATAGAGGATTCTCACCAGCTTTATTTATATCCTCTTTACTATTTTTAGTCCCAAGTCCAAGGGCATTTGATACATGACCCGCTATAACTGCAAATAATGTTAATTCAACAAGTTTATTTTGTGTATAATGCAAAAATTGTAATATTTTTAAATGAGGATAACTTATCACAGCATGTTGCATATTACTATAAAATTCCGTTGTAGGAATCGGGGCAGCAAAATGCAAACAAAAGGAATAATAAAAGGATTTAATGTAATAAAAAATTATTTTTGATACATCATTATTATTTACGTGGTTCATAAATTTAGTGGAATCAATCGTCTCAGAAAAAGATAAATACAAAAGTGAGAAAATTGTATCAGGCAGTATTAAAGCTCCAAAAGAGAAAAGAAATAAAAATATAATCTGATATTTTGATTTACTAACCAACCTCTCACTCTTTACAATTTTTAATAGAGCTTCAAAAGCATTAAATACTAGAATTAACGAAAAAATAGCTACTACAAAAATCTTCATAAAGTCCGAAGTAACATATTTTGTTAGAGATATAAGAAAAGGACTTGTTGGATATGTTTCAATTAAGTTAGATAGAAACGGGAAATACCCAAAGATCCAAACTAAGAAAAACATCAAACTTAAAATAAGCATAATTGGAACAGATAGATAAATATCCAACTTCATTTTAATATTAATGAATCGATGGAACATAATGAGTAAATATAATGCGACAAAGAACGATCCTATTGTGACCAAAAGAAAAAACGTCTCCAGAGTGTACATAGTAATAGGCAACAGAACAACTAGATTTAAAAAGCAATATGCTATCCAAGATTCTAATCTACTAGGAATTACTCTACAGAGTTGTACAGCTAAAACTGTAGCCGTAGACCATGTGACTATAATCTTTGTGTTTAAATCTTCTGAAAATAAAAATACAAGAATATTAAATATATGTGGAATATAGAGCATAACTAGATATGAAGTATTGATTTTCATAATTTTATCCTTCCTTTTTAATTCAAACAATACACTTATTCGCCACCGCCACCATCTTCGCAGGCATCTCTTCCCTTAACCGCCATACAAAGCTCATCGGTTTGTTCCCCTCATGACTCACATAATCCGCTTCGCCCAGAAACACAAATGGAGACGTATAGCCATGCTCCTCCTTATACTCCCGCACGAATAGCGCGATCCGATTGCCCGTCTCCCGGTGATGAATATACCGCTGCGCGGTAGCCGTATGCTCTGATACTCGGCTCTGAGTCTGCCAGTGGAAGAGACGCTCGTTGATCGCATAGTCCTCATAGAGAGTAGATGGAGAGAAGTCTTTGTCCGATTTGTTCAGTGTAATAAAGAAAATATCCGTCTGTTCGTCTGCAAAATACTTCACGCCTTCGCGGAAGGCGGGGGATTGCTGGGCATTCCAGTAGCCGAAGGCGGCAAGCACTTGGTCGATGGAGTACATACAGTGGATATCCAGTGGACAAGTGTACGGGAACGAATTTCTTTTATCCACAAATCGCAGATGAGCCAGATTATATTGGAAAATATCCACAAGCTCTGCTCGGAATGCCTCACAAGACAGCACACGCTGTACTCCCTCTTCGATGCTACTCAATCCCAATTTCTCGGGCGCAGCCCGGTGGAAGGTGTAATAGAACATGATCAACATGCGCCGTTCATCGGCGGTCGTGGGTTCTTTGCCTTTTTCGATATAGTCAATCAGGAACGTCAGCCAGCTTCGGGAGTTAATCGTCAGCACAGACGGCAGTCTGCGGATGTACTCCTCGTGTTCATCCACGATGGGTGCTGTTAATCCGGCTTCGGCCAACAGGCCGCGGAAATACCTTTTCCCCGCACGTCCACCATACAATTCAACCAGTGTCATCCCGTGATGCTCTACAAAATGAGCCAAGGTCAGCGGCAGTCCGGTGTCTTGCTGGAACGTTTGAAGCTTCTGGATCAACGCTCTGCGATTACGACTCATTTGCTTGAGGTTGCGCATAATGTAATCTTTCGCCTGTTTCTCCAACTGAATGAACGTGCCGCGTGGCAGGTTCGAGAAGCCGTTCTCGACGTAGTACGAGATGGAATGTTTGGTGGCCCCGATCAGAGCACGGAATTTATCCTGGAACCTGTACTCCTGATGCGCTTGCCCGATGAAGTCGAGCACGGTCAGGCACTCTTTGCCCTCCGCCATCCGTAGTCCACGTCCCAACTGTTGCAGGAATACGGTTAGACTCTCGGTAGGACGCAGGAACAGGATGGTGTTCACATCAGGGATATCCACGCCCTCATTGTACAGATCAACGACAAAGATCATGCGCAGTTCCCCATTCACCAGCTGTCCTTTCGCAGAGTGACGTTCCTGTTCACTCGACCCGCCATGCAGGGCCATGGATGGAATGCCGGCTTCGTTAAATATTTTTGCCATGTACATCGCATGATCCACCCCTACGCAGAAACCAAGCCCCTTCACATCGTCCAGATCGGTTACGTATTTGTTCAGACTTTGGATGATCTGGTTGGCACGGATTTTGTTATGAGTATAGAGCTTCTCCAGTTCGTTCAGGTCGTAGCCTTTACGCGACCACTTCGCCCGGGACAGATCGACAGTATCGGTGACGCCAAAATATTGAAAGGGACTCAGTAGCTTCCGGTCAATCGCATCAGTTAGACGGATCTCGGCGGCAATCGTATGATCGAAGTAGGCGGTAATGTCTTTGCCATCCATCCGTTCAGGCGTGGCAGTGAGTCCCAGCAAAATCTTAGGTTCGTAGTGGGACAACAGCTTCTGGTATGAAGGTGCAGCGGCATGGTGGAATTCATCCACAATGATGTAATCGTAATACTCAGGGCTGGTGATCTCCGTCAGCTTCATGGAGTTAAGACTCTGAATGCTAACAAACAGATGCTCCAGCGCCTCCGCCCGATGATTCCCAACATGCAGCTCACCAAAGTTCATATCCTTCAGGATATACCGGAACGTATCCCGGCTTTGCCTCAAGATTTCTTCTCGATGGGCGACAAAAAGAAGCTTTACTCCCGCATGGCTTGCACGGAATCGCTTGTAATCGAAGGCAGAGATAACCGTTTTGCCGACGCCTGTGGCGGCGACGATCAGGTTGCGGGTTCGTCCATACAGCGTACGCTCAGCGTCTAGCTGTTCCAGTACTTCTTTTTGATAATCGTAAGGCTGAATGTCGAGGTGGAAGTGGTTGGACTGATCTTTTTTGCGATTCAGAGCCGCCTTCAACTGTGCCTCATGGCCTTCATCTTCAGCCATATAACGCGTGAATTCACGGTCATTCCAGTAACTCTCGAAGGTGGCTTCAATCTTGCGCAACACATCGAGTGAATCTTTCTCTGTCACCTTGAGGTTCCACTCCATACCACTGGTCAGCGCCGGGTTGGAAAGGTTGGAAGAGCCGACATAGGCTGTAGTGAATCCAGTATCACGGTGGAAAATGTACGTTTTGGCGTGTAGCCGAGTCACTTTGGTATCATACGAAATCTGGATCTCTGTGTTAGGTAATTTGCTGAGTTCAGTAATGGCCTTGAGATCGGTTGCCTCCATATAAGTCGTTGTGATAATCCGCAGCTTGCCTCCGCCAGCCGTGAATTGCTGAAGTTGTTCCAGAAGCAGGCGAAGCCCGCTGAATTTGATAAATGACACCAGCCAGTCGATCCGATCGGCGGTCACGATCTCTTTTTGCAGCTCCAATAGCATACTCGGCTCGGACTTCGCACCTGTAAACAAAGAACTTTGGGAGATGGGTGTATCTGGACGTACGATTTTGGTATCCCGGACCGCACGAATGCTGTTCAGCTTGGAATACACATGGGTCAGCACTTCCCCCTGCTCATCCAGTTGCAATTCATTGTACTCTTCTTCTCCCAGCGTGCCTTTCAGGGTAGCAATAATCTCATTACACGTTCGGATCTGTGCCAACACTGCCGTCTTATCTTCCGTCTGTTCTCGTACAATCTTTAGTGCTCGCCGGGTCACTGCCGCCAAATACGTGGACAGCAGTTTACGTGCTTCCTCTGCATCCAGCTTCTCGGTCCCAATGTGATACACATCCGGGTCTAGCGCCGAAATCTCCTGCCTGGTGATGGTGTTAATAAGCTGTTCATATATGCCTTGTTTCATGAATATACCTCGCGAGAGTTAGGATGGTTGTGAATCGTTCTCTATGTATACGGTTAGCTAAAAGTTGCTTCTTCTATATTATCGACCAACCTGTGGAAGATTTCATTAGTTGTTTTGATTTCATAGGAAAAAGCACCTCTACTTGTGGTTTGGTAGAAGTGCTTTTTCTATGAATACATTATGTGAAATATTAACCTAGTGATATACATATTATTAAATATCAATCGGATCTTTCTCAACAAATTTTTCATACCAATTGTTTAGTGGAAAATGTGAGACTTGTATAATTTCTAGAGAGAGTGGTTTGATGGTAAAAGAGCCGCCTCGTTCAAAAAGTTTAATTAACGGTTCATATATGTCTAGATATTGACTAATACCCGGGGTACTCTCTGCGTACTTCGCCAACTGTAGATAGTAATCAAATATTCTTTTCACATATGAGTTTTGATTCAGATAAGACCTACTAAGGCCCAATTTATATTATTTAATTTGGATACTGCACTTTCCAATAACATTCTGTTTCACCTCAACATTTAGTAATCAATATCATCTTCGTAGTACTTGCTAGTATCCTTATTCCATAAAAATGCACCTCTACGTTTGTCTGGTAGAAGTGCCCTTTAATATTATTTATCTGTAATTCAGTTGTGAGGTTTCGTAAAAACCGAATACTCGATATTCTCAAGAAGTTCTCCATAATGCGTTTGGATTAATTCAAGATATGTTACGTTGAACGTATACTTTCCGTTTTTAAAGAAAAATATCTCTTCTCCAGCTGTGTGATAGAATACTCCATCTACTTTGAGTGATCCGATAACAGAAAAAGAAATCTCGTACATTGTTTTATACCATAATTCATATTGTTGGTTATTCTCCAATTCATAAGATATTGTTTGTTGATACATAAAATCCTCTTCTTGAAACATAGTTTCATAAGAAGCTGCTGGATGATCGGCTGGAAAATTATTATCATAAGCAGTTATTTTCAAACCACCGCTTAGATCAAACTCATGAATGAACAATGCATTGTGTTGTCGGTTCATATAATTCACTTCAAAATTCTTACTTTCAATTAATCTTTTCAACCATAACGCATCTTGTTTTCCATTCAATTTAAGTGAATATTCCATAGACTTGTCTCCTCTACTTTAAGGGAATACCGATATGATCTTACCATCCTTTTTGATTGCGATAACTTCTTCTAAACCTTGGATTTCCCATTCTTTAAATTGCTTAAGCAACGCAGAATCATCTCCAGACCACTTTGTTAAATTAATCACCACATTCTTGGTTTGTTGTTTAATCACAACCTTTTCTTGAACCTCACTCCAAATACCTCTAATACCTTTATTTTCAGTTGGTGCATAGCAGTCAAATATACGCCCTTCAATTCTAAAATCGGGATCTCTTTTGGAATCAATTCCATCACTATCCAGAACTTTAGGGTTCTGTTCAATCCGATATCCACTTCTCGCCAATTGATCAGCAGCATCATTTTCTAATTCTAAAGACTGTTTAGTCGCCTGATCCGCATTATTCGGAATTTTTGTTCTCGCTCCACTTGGTAAGGCTTCTGGATTAGGTGATCCACTTGGTTTTATTAGATCTCTGGGACTGTCAATTCCCTTTCCAGGCTCCTTCTTATCTCCCCCTGATCCCCCCGATCCAATGTCATCCTTCGAACGAAAAGCTTTGCCAAACAAAACGTAGGCTAGAGCCTGACCAGTCATCGCTCCACCATAATAACCCATTCCATCCTGATCAATCTGTTTCTTCTGCTCATCCACAAATTGCTCTATATCAGACCTCGCCGTTCCCGTGCCCCAGGCGGTGTCCCATGCAAACTGAATACCCCGCCCAACGTCCACAACTTTGCCCACTGTCATGGCATATGCCACACTGCTTAATGTACTGAACGGGTTAGAGAAGAACGCTTCCGCCGTCTGACCCATTCCCGTTATTGTTTCTCCTATTGATTTATCGAGCAGCCCTACAGCGAAATTTCGCTTTAGCTCCTCTGGAATGTACAGCGCAACCTCGCCTGAGCCGTCCGTTGTTCTGAAGTTCCTCGCCATAAACGTGAACTCATTCTGGATTTTGTCCAACAGCCCGAGTGTAGTCGGGAACACTTCTTTCACCTGCATAAAATCCCAGAAGAAACGCTCTCCTGTCACTCCAGACCAATCGGATTGCAACAGATAGATTGATTTCTCCAGTTCTCTGACCATTCGTTCGAGTTCCTGTTTCTTCTGCTGGACAAATCGTGCTTTCTCGTCCAACACATCGGGATGTACCTGAATACGTTGCATTACGCCTCACCGCCAACCTGACCGTAGTAGTTATACCTAAATTTTAACAAGTGAAGAAGTCGATTGGAATCAAACGGAGGATTCATTTTCTCGTTAAAGATTCAGTAGTCAGGAAACATTCGGTAGCCAGATATTTTGCGTGTTCGTGCATGTTTTTCGTCTACCTTCTTCTCATACGATGTCGATCCAAATGAGCTCTAAGGTATAATAAATGACATACTACTATATACACCCCTCGTTTTACAGGAACAAATGCTCCAATTCGAAGGAGGCTTATCCATGCAATTAGAACGACTTGATCACCTCGTGTTAACCATAAAGAATCTGGAAGCAACTATCTCATTTTATACCAACATATTAGGCATGAAGGTAGTTGAATTCGGTCAAGGCCGAAAAGCATTACAGTTTGGACAGCAGAAGATCAATTTGCATGAACGGGGAAAAGAATTTGAACCGAAAGCTCATACCCCTACGCCGGGTTCGGCAGATCTTTGTTTTCTGGTCAACACACCCTTGGAAGAAGTGATTCTCCATCTCTCACAACATCATACGAAGATCGAAGAAGGTCCGGTGGAACGCACGGGAGCACTGGGTCCCATTCGTTCGGTGTATGTACGTGATCCTGACGGAAACCTGATTGAACTGTCCAATGCTTTGTACGGATAACCCCACTACTCCCCACCTTTTAAAAAGCACAAAAAACCTGCACAGCCTCGGCTTCGCAGGTTTTTGGGGTTTATGAAATTCATTAAGAGTTTGCATATGGATACATCTCATTTAAAGCTTAGGCATCCAAAAGGGGTTCTCTTCCTTCTCACACCCGGTTAACACGTAGTAAATATGCCCCTGCTCACTCTTCATCGTACCGATCTCTTTGCAGGTGTCGGTCTTCGTTCCCTGTTTGGAGCCATAGGGATCCCTTGAGTTATCATAAGTCGATTGAATAGCTGTACCATCATAGATCAATTCCTGGATAATGGGCCCACCTTCAATGGTATACATCGTTACACGAACCTGATCCTGCTGTTTTTTCTCCACATTCTTCATAAATGTGTTCCACTTATCTTCGTTCCGTATGCCTCCATGAAGCACAACCACATCCCCGCTTTGCTCCGCTTGCTCTGGATTATGGGGCTCAATTATTTCTGGAAAAGCCTGCGTAATTCCGGAAGCATTCGTTGTTGGATCATTTGCCTGACAGGCAGTTAACAGCATTAATGCTAACAATAGGATAAGCATATTTTTTCTCATTCCATCACCTCATCTATGAAACGGTTCAATCTTATCCTTTGTTGCATGATTATGCTTATTTTGTCATTTATCTGTAACTCTCTCGTTGTTCCGAACATTTAGAATCATAGAAAGTTATAGGTAACAGGAACGAAAATTTTAGTAATTTATCATTTAGCAGGGGGTTAATTTAATGACGTTAAAAACAATGGTCGGTGTAGCACTGGCTCTATCTGTACTACTATCCACCCATTCAGCAAGTACAGCGGCTCTAGCTTCAACAAACGAGAGACAGTCAACTGGATTAGCCCATGAAATGGAGCGCTCATCCCTAACATCTACACCTGTTCTGCTCATTGCTCCAACTCAACATGAAGGTCGTTCCGCATACAACGGCAGCTTCACAATGATTGCTTCGAATGGGACACATGCCAACATATCGATTGAAAACAACAGCAACCACACGGTATATGTGAAGTTGTATGTAAACGAAGTAAGTGAACCGATGGAAACATCTATCAGCAGAAATAGTGATAAAACGATTAATCTGCTTGCATTACAAGACACGGATATTAAGTTGTACATCTATAGCAGAATAGGTCATCACTTAGATCTCTCAGTTGAAGCAGAGCAGTTTCATTGATCTTTTCTCTCACACCTACATACAAGAAAAACCCTTCACGCAAGCGATTCAGATTCACGTTGCCATGAACCGCTGCCTGCTTGAAGGGTATTTATATTTCTATCACACTTATTTCTCGAATCGGAACCAGCCAAAGTCAAACTGACTGCCTGGCAGGAAGATAAAGCTTACTTTCTGCACACCTGTCACTTGCTCAAGCTCAAACACCCGCTCCTCATATCCACCCGACTGCGTGAACTCAACCAGCTGGTTGCTCTGTCCGTCCGCACCTGCGAAGCGAATATGAATCGTATTTTTATCCATCGGTGAATGACCGTAGATCACGAGCTTTGATGTGCCTTCTGCCGTAAAGTCCATGTTTTCAAACTCCAGCGATACATTGTTCCCGATACCTTCTACTCTGTCACCCTCAATTTTGAACGTATCTCCATAGAGATGGTCACAGGATGCAGCCGTATTCTGTTCAAAGGCCCGACTCTGACGTTCGAAGGAGAAACCTTTAATATGAATCTTCTGTTTCAGTACAAAACAGATCGACGTGATCCCGCTAAGGCGTTTGGACAATTGGTAGGTCTCTTCCTGGTACACATTCCAAATGGACTCTTTGTCATACACCACATCTGCGATCATCGTACTTCCCTCTTCATCCGGCATACCTTCCCAGATCTGAATGAAGTACTCCTCACTGGATAGCGTGAAAATAGGAATCGTTATGGTATCGGAGCCGTACGGTCCGAAGTCAATATTACGGAAGCCTACATGCGTCTCTCCATCCCGACTTGTCGCTACCCCACGCTCATTACCGTTGCCAACCTCACCTTTGGTGTAATCGTACAGTCCGCCCGTGATGAAGCCGTATGGATCTTTGTAAGCTGTTCCGAGACCGTCCGCCTTGAATTCCAGCTGGGAGATGAGTTTCGTTTTATCCGTACCGTTGGTACTGGTTGCGCGAAGCCGGAACTCCCCGTCACCTATAGCCGATACCTTGACCGTATGTTGATGCTCACCGTTGTCGCCCGTTTCCGCTTGAACGGCTTCCACTTTGGCAATGTTAGATTCAATCCCCGCATCATTCACAACAGCCCACTCGATGTCGCGATAGGAAGTGTTCTCCGGATACAGCTTGGCGGTTACGAAGAGCTCCGGGTTGGATGGATTGAGCAACTGTCCTGCAGTACTGATGATCTCGAGTTTCCGCAAAGGAATCTCCTGAGCATTCCCCGTAAGCACCAGACGTTGTTCATTTTGCATGAAAACAGCTTGCGTTGGATTATTAACTACCCCATTCACTTCAAGTTCCGCATCCACAACCCGCGATTCGAACTCAGCCGTAGCCCCTTCCAACCCTTCGGAAGAAACTTCAATCCGGACCGTTCCAGATTCATTTGTCGCTCCGATAATGGCCATCAGTTTGCCGCTGAACAGTCTTCTGCTCAATCCTTTGTATGGATCATAGTCGGTGCTGTCCCCGTTATCCAGACCCAGCAATCGACCTGCACCCGTCACCTGAACTTGCACGCGGTTGTTCGCATTGTGAACCGGATTACCCGCTTCATCTTCCACATCAATTTCTACAAAAATGAGGTCTGTGCCATTCGCTTGCAACTGCTCCCGATCCGCTTGCAGACGAATTTTCTTCGCATCCGTATAGGATCTTTGCACATCGGTTGCAATGATCTGACCGTTCTCATCGTAAGCGATCGCTTTCAGCTCACCCTCTTCGTACGGCACCTTCCACCAGCCTGACAGCTGTGTTCCATTGGCATGATCGATATCGTACGTGCCAATGGTTTTGCCGTTGAGTTGCAGCTCAATCTTCGGCGCGTTGCTGCACACGCGTACATCAATGATCTGACCCGGGCTGAAATCCCAATACGGGAACAGGTGAACCATCGGACTTTTTTTATAATCCGTCCAAGCCGCTTGGTAGATGTAATAGGAATCTTTCGGGAACGTTGCTGTATCCAGCTGTCCAAAATACGAATTCTTCGTATGATACGGTGTCGGCTCTCCAATATAATCGAATCCGGTCCACAAGAATTGCCCCAGCGAATACGGTGTATCCCGCTCTGCCAAAATACAGTATTCTGCCGACTTCGCGCCCCAACTGGTTGTACTGTTACCCAAAGCCGAGCACTGCTCGTCATCATCTGCCAGAATTGGCTGTTCGAACGGGAAATGATATATGCCCCGGCTCTGCACCACAGAAGACGTTTCACTACCATAGATGATCCAGTCTGGATGCTCTTCATGATGTTTGTCGTAATATTTTTCCGCGTAGTTGTAACCTGCCAGCTTCACGATATCCGCGCATTTTTGTGCATTTTCCCATGGCATGTAGTTCGAACCAATCGTCACGCCAGCATTACCTTTTGGATCAAATTCCAGCACATAATCCATCAGCATCCGGGTTACTTCCTGTCCACGCTCATCCGCATGGGTATCATAGATTTCGTTCCCGATACTCCACATGATCAGACTGGCATGGTTACGGTCGCGTTTCACCCAACTCTTCACATCGGTATGCACCCACTCCGGGAAAAATCTCGCATAATCGTATGGCGTCTTGGCACGTTCCCACATATCAAAGGCTTCCGACACAACCAGCACACCCATCTCATCCGCAAGTTCCATGAACTCTTTGGCAGGCATATTATGCGCGGTTCGGATGGCGTTAACGCCCATTTCTTTGAGCAGTACGAATCTTCTGCGCAATGCCGTCAGGTTAAACGCCGCTCCCAATGCCCCGAGATCGTGGTGTTCGCACACACCATTCAGCTTCATCTTAACTCCGTTCAGGTGGAACCCTTCAGTGGCATTCAGCTGGATATTCCGGAATCCAATGCGCTGTGATACCGACTCAACTGTCCGATCTTCCTGTTCATCCGAGATCAATCGCAGCTCCGTGACCAACTCATACAGATGTGGTGCATCCGGGCTCCACAGGTTTGGATTCTGTACTCCAAGCTGTTGACTGTTAATGGATACATTCGTTGCCTCACCTACCGCAGCAGTTGCATTTGCCTTTGTTGATGCCACCACCTGACCTTCATACAAGATCGTATGCACCAGCTCTGCTTGCTGATTCTGTTCCAGGTTCAGCTCCGTATCCACTTCCACCTGCCAGCTATCCGGCTGTTGCTTGATGGATACATAAGTTCCATCCGTAACAATATGGTTGCGGTCTCTCGTCTTCAGCCACACATGGCGATAGATTCCGGCACCGGAATACCATCTGCTGTTCGGGCTCTGATGCACCACTTTGACCACAATCTCGTTGTCACCTTCCACCAGTGCATTCGTGATCTCATGTTCAAAAGCAGAGTATCCATACTTCCACTCCCCAACCAGCTGCCCGTTCACATACACCGAAGAGTCCATGTATACGCCATCAAAACAGAGCAAAAGCTGCTGCTCATCCTTCGTGTAATGGAACGTCTTGCGGTACCATCCAATGCTGTCCTCATACAGTTCAAGCGTATTATATATCAGCCAATCATGGGGAAGCTCTACAGGTTCATACACCAGACCCGCAGGTTCCGTAACATCCAGCTTGCTTTTCGCAAATTGCCATCCATCATTAAAAAGCCTCTTCTGATTCATGGTAGATTCTCACTTTCTTGAAGTAAATTATGATTACGGTTACAACAGTAGATGTCGCTTTTTCCGAAAACCTTTTCGGTCATACATAAGTATGACTATAACACATAACCCGATTATACCATCAGTCTGTTCCCTGTACCTGCATTTCATAAGATTTTTTAGCCAGAATGATGAACGTTTTATCCCTCCAAGCATTAGAACTCTCGATGGCAACAAGCCAAAAAGGCAACCCGTCAAACGGGTCACCTCGTCTATAGCTATCTTTAGCACGCTTTCTTCTTCTCTCTACACGCCTACACCAACCATACTCAACCTCTATCCTTTGTAAAAAGGGTTCGACCCTTTCTCTTTGCCCGATGGCATCGCGCCAGGCACCCCATCCGCTTCAAGCAGCGGACGGACAACTAACTTCACGGGCCACTCCTTGCTCTCGAATATCGCATGAGCAAGCGCGGCCCGGTCGGACTCAGGAAGCTGCACCTGTTGCAGCGCTTCCTTCCAAGCCTGCTCCGTGATCTCCCAGAACTTCGTTTCCGGAATGTGATACACCTCGCTAAGTGCCTCCATGATCGCAGCCAGATTCACCTGCGTCCCCAAAGACTGCACATAGAAAATCAGCTTCTGAATCGTCTCGTTATACAGGCTGTTCGAGTAGCCTGGACGAATATGATAGGCAGGGTCTGCAATACCATGCTTGTCCAGATAAGGCTGATGCAGACGCACGGAATCATGATCGCGGAACAATAGACCTTTTACCTGATTATCCCGTAACACCAGACAGCAGTTCTGACCATGAATCTCAGGTATAACGCCCACCTTGAACAGACGCATCACGATATTATAGAATGTAGTAGCTATACTGGTATAAAAGTCGAGAACATCCCTGCTGCTCAGGTTATCCCCCAGAATTTCCGTTAATAGATGATGCCCTTCCAGATTCACACCCAGTGCGGCCATTGGAATGACTTTGTAGGCTTCACCCAACAATTCAGCGGGATATACACGAATCTGTGCAGCCAGATGCCGGGGATGATCATCGAACAGTCCCATGGATTCTGGCATGAAGCCCCACCAGTTCTGCTCTTCGCACATATACACCTTGTGCTTCAACGTCTCGTCACAAGCCACGGCCTGTCGTAACATCCGTTCTCCAGCAAGGCCATTCAGCAGTTTGACTACTGGAAGGTAACGAGCAGCCCCCAGAGACAGAACACTAACCGGTAGCTTGAGCATTAGGGTGGATTCAGTTGACGGAGCCATCGAGCGCAGAGAGGATGTGGCCTGAACGTCGCCCACTTCTACATCCAATACGACAATGCTGCCCTCTTCGATCTCTCCAGCGAAGCGAGGCAGAATCACATGCTGCAATTGCCATGGATGAACAGGCATCGGCAGATATTCGTCCAACGTGATCCCTTTTCGGGCAAACTCGGCTTCCACCACTCCGCGCTGAACATCGTCTAACACGTCCAAAATGGACAGTCCATCTTCACTACCTTGCTGCACGGCATCCAGCCGTATAGCCACCCAGCGCAGCGAAATCGCCTTCCCGAATTCCGCTGCATACCGTGTGACATCCTCTGCGTTGAATCCGATTTTAGCTTTGGACGATGGGTGAAATGGACGATCGCGCAATGCAGCAACGCGTTCACCCTTGATAAACCATTCATAAGCAGACGCTGGGACGTTGGCGGACAGATACTGGATTTGTTCCCAGCCCAGAGCATACTGCTCCACAGCAATGTCCAGACTAGCCAGGAATTCAGCCACCCCAGGCTGGCTATATTCTTCATCCGACAAAGCCCTCTGTAACACCGCACGTCCAACCTCTGCCGGAGAAGCAAGGAGAACCCAGCTTCCATCTGGTTTCTCTTCATATATTGGTGAACCCTGAACCCACTGAATCGCTTGTCTCACTCCTGTTTCAATCAGACACAATACACCTTGCGTATGCAATCTGACATGAGAAGCACCATTCTGTATGTGCTCTTCGCCGTCATATCCCTTGTACAATCGTCGGAACGGTGCAGGTGCTGCGGCAAAATCAATGAACGGGTGATCCTCCAATGGGAGCAATTGCTCCGACAAGAATGAATTCATCAGATCCGCCATAATCCGGCGTTCAGCGGCTTGCAGACTGGAACGCTTCATCAGTGTTGACATGATTATTGTCCTCCGTTAGATAATGGAATGCCGGGTGCGGATGCCCCAGAAAATCATGATGCGAGATGGTCCAGCAATAAGCCCCAGACTTTTCAAACAAAATAATATCTCCCACGCGCAGCAGTGTTACCTCCGCATCGGAATGCATGCGATCCTTGGGTGTGCATAGCTCACCTACAATATGGACTCGACGACCTCTTACCTCTGGTCTGGCAAATGAATGCTTCCAACGGTCCGTCTCCATAATCTGAAACGGATGGTTATGACCCCATGAAGCAGGCAAACGATTGTGGTGCGTACCTCCCCTTAACACGGCAAAATACTGATCATGAGAAGTTTTGATATCCGTAACCTCTGCTGCGTAATACCCGTGGTCTGCCACCAGCAGTCGACCCGATTCGAAATACAGCTGACCTCCTTGTGAAGCAAGGCGCTCTCTGGCTTCACTTTGCTCTAGCAGCGAAGTAAACAGCGCCCAGTCAAATCCAGGACTCCCATCATACGTGACACCGAATCCGCCTCCTGCATTCACCACTTCCACAGGAAGATCATACTTGTGCTGCCACTGCTCCACCTTTTGCAAATACAACTCGATCATCTCGGCGTGCAGCCTGGCATCCATATTGTTGGACAAGGAGTGAAAATGGAACCCGCTCAACCGAACCACACCCGCGCCTTCCACACGAATAAGTTCGACGGCTTCTTCCACCGCCTCTTCATCGATTCCAAAAGGACTTGGCCCGCCGCCCATAACGATCTTCGTCCGGGGTAACGTACTACTTCGCAGATTGATCCGGAGCAGAATGCGCACTTCCTGCGCTTGACCCTGTTTTTGCTTCTGCCTGCTCCCCTGCACCTTCCCATGTTCATGATCCTTCGCTCGCTCTATTGCAATCGCAATGATCCGGCGCAGCTCCAGCAAACTTTCCACATGAATGTAGCTCACGCCATGCTCGATCGCCAGCCTCAGTTCGCTCTCCTTCTTGCCGGGACCTCCAAATAGAATCGGAACCTCTCGGCTTACAGCCCTTACCTTGAGCAGTTCTCCGATAGAAGCCACTTCAAAGCCCTTCACAAATGGAAGCAAGGCCTCAATGATCCGCGGATCTGGATTCGCCTTGATGGCATAGAACAACTGTGTGTTACCGGGCATGCTGTCCAGCATCTGACGTACTTGTTCCTGAATGCCAGCCAGATCATAGACATACGCACATACCGGGTCTTCCATTCCGCGTTGTAGTTCATCTATCGCATGCCATACACTAGGTTTCATATCTGCCCACCCGCATTCCTGTAGTCATTCCGTTTTTGGGCATACGCCCGAAACGCCGTATTCCGATCATCACCAAGCACGTAAATATGTACTCCCCGCTCAGCCCAGAGCGACATGTCTTCCACACCTCTCGTGACCGTTGCATAAGGTACTCCGCACTGCTGGGCAGTAGCATGCAATTCATCCAGAGCACGTCTCACATCCGGGTGATCTGTCTGCCATGGCACACCGAGGGATTGCGACAGATCTGCCGCACCTTCCAATACAAAACTCACCTGTGGGTGAGACATAATCTGTGCACTTTGCCGAACGCCCTCTGCACTTTCAATCATGGGGACAACCATCACTTGTTCGTTGGCTTCTTCAATGTATCCGGTGAGCGGATATTTCCCAAATACACCGGGACGACCACTATTCAAGCTCCGCATGCCAACCGGATGATAGTAGGCGTGACGAACCGCTTCCTCCACCTGCTCCAGTTGCTCGACATGCGGAATGATGATGCCTTGGGCGCCACAGTCCAGCACTTTAAGAATCTCCGCTCGCTCCACCTTCGAGATCCGTACCAGCGGAGTTAGGCCGACCAGTTCCGTAGCCCGAATTAACTCTTCCACCGATTCCATCGATGTTGCGGCATGTTCCAGATCAATAATGACAAAGTCATATTCCGCATGTCCGATCATCTCAATGATCACCGGGTGTGGTATGGATACAAAAAGACCATAGACAGGCTGTTTGCGTGCAATTTTTTCCTTCAGCTTGTTCATTCTCATTCGACGATTCCCTTTAATTCGCGTGTTTCCTTTGATTCAAGTACATCTTTCGATACCTTGAGCGGATTGCTCGCCTTGCGGAAATATAACTCTCCATCCCCATACAGACGGCGCTTTGTCATCTCTTCGATCAGTGCATCTTCGGCAAAAAGGTCAAATGCAACGAACCGCTCTGCGTATTCCGGGTGCTGCTTCTGATAATCCACAATCACACCTGCACACAGCTGCCAGAATGCTTCCTCCGACAACCCAAACTTCTCAAGCGCCAACGCAATATCTGTCATACAGATAAAAAAGAATGCGTCATACGTATAGTCACGGACTTCCGACACATCTCCCGCATAGATGAAGGAATACCGATTGAACTTGCGATGGGTTTCCGGCTCGGGGTTCAGCCTCGGTGCCCGTTCCGGGTGTAACAGTTGATCCGGTACATAGCGAACACCATCATGCAGATCCTTGATAAGGATCCGTTTCGGCAGATCGTTTTCCAGTACCAAAATGATATTCTGAGCATGAGATTCCAGCGCGATTCCGTGCGCATAGAGCAGATGGATAATCGGCAACGTAACCGTGCGCACAAGGGCCTCGCTCCACTTTTCCACACCATGTCTCTCTACAGCATCCTGGATAAATGGAACACCATCCGGTTGTACCAACATTAGTGCATTCAGCGGCCACGCCGTCTCGCCTTGCTTCAGATGAACCGATACATTCTCCCGCCAGATGGCACCGAGTGTACCGTAGGCCCGTCCATACTGAGTTGCAGGCAACTGCTCATAACGGAACGACAGTCCCATGATTTCTTTCAAAATGCCAAACTGCGCCTGCTGCAACAGCTCATCTTCACGAACGAGTTTATCCAGCCAGTCGCTGATCAGCGGTGCGTTCTGGGTGGTATGCTGTGCCAGAATACGTGTGCTCGACGTGTTGGTGATGCTGAGAGCCAGCTTGATGTAAGGGGCTTCCGGATTTATCCGGTTCGAGAGTGAACGAATCGATTGTTGCGCGCGATAGGGCGAAGACGATGGGCCGAGATACACGATATCTCCATCCATCCGTTGACGGGCATATACCGACTCCAACTGGTGCTCCCACTGCCATGGATGAACCGGAATGAACACATATCGATCACCCGCGTCAGAAGCTTCTTTCCCATCACCCTCCAGCATCTGATGAAATCGCTGTACGTCCTCCCCAGTCAGATGTTGCCCCACCAGTTCTTCAGAATTATACCCCGCGGATACAGCGGTCTGAGCTAATTCTTTCTTTACAGCAACCCAGACTAATGCAACCTCCGCGTTAAATTCAGGGCCATAGGCCAGATTGTCTTTCATAGAAAATCCCAACCTCGACTTATAGCTCGGGTGGTACAGATGACCATCAGTCATGTGACTTTCTAGCGCATCATAATGCCGATCTTCATTCGGAATGTTCAAGGGCAACATATCCCGGCACTGACTGTCCTTTGCCATCGTTTCGAGCAGTTCCTGTATAAAAGCCGTCACATTTGCCCCCTTCAACGAGTTCAGCACCATTTCCTCCAGAAACAGATCCAGATCGGTGCAGGACACGCCTTCTCTTTGAATCGACCCCTTCTTCACCTTCACCCGGCCAAATGAAAACTTACGCTCCGCTTCACACGTGTACGCCACAGGTTTCCCTGACGATGTAACTCCCTCGGCTCGCCATTCGCTCCCACTTACATGACTGTCCAAGATGCCTTCAAACCACATCGCCTCCAGTGTCTGCCGCATGATCCGTTCCTGTACACTCACGTAGACTGCTTCTGTCCTGCCGCTTGCTTCAGCCCTGTATCCCACGACTCCCACGCACTTCACTCCCTATTCGTTTCATTACATTGCTCACCGGCACGTAGGCCGGGGTCTGGCTGATCCCTCTTAGACAACTCACCAGATTTTGTTTGGCTAGAAATGCATCCGTTGTCAGCAGATGTTGCACATATTCATTGCCCGTTCGTTCCAGTTCATCCACAAGTACCTCACGTACCTGCTTCCAGAAATGCTCCTCGGATACGTTCACATCTCGTGCCATGGCATGAATCAGAGACCCCAGATGATTGACGATAAAATAGTACGATGTCCGCGCCCAGGCTTTCTCTCGCGAATAAAATAATAAATCGGACGTAACAAGATCCTGCTCACGGATAAGTTCCTCATCCACACTGACCCCTTCCAGATCGCGGACGATAAAATCCACAGGCAACCCATCCTCCAATGTCACAAGGGTATTCTGTAAATGGGCTTCAAAATGAATGCCTTTCTCTCCCGCCGCCCGTACAATCGGCAGCAGAGAACATTTCAGATAATAATCCAGCCAACGCTTGGCTATGTCACGTCCACCACCGAGCATCGTCATCAGCCTGGAGCGCATCCCGGGAAGCGGTGCTTCAACCAGACTGGATAAGACATACGTATTCGCAGGGTCGAACTCAATTGGCCGATAAGCTACGGTAAACAAGCTGGTCAAGTTCTCATCATCAAAAGCACAGGTCGCTACACCTATTTCATAAGCAATATGGGTGTGCGGTTCAGCACCGAAACAGTCATGCTGCCTGACGTATTTGGAGGCATCCAGTGTTCTGCGCATCTGCTCGGCACTATTGGTGCGAATCATGTTCGTGATCTGCATGTTCAGTGACAGCTTGATATTGCAGTTCCATGCGGGAACGTAGACTGTACGGACCGAAGAGGTTGGATAGACGGTTGGCCCCGCACTGCCGAGCAGAATTAATTTTTGATCTCCAATATAAGACTGTACCTCGGACAACTGTGATATGTAAGCGTATTGCCATGGATGGACGGGCAGAAGCCCATACCTACCCGTTTTTTCTTTTAAAATAGGCTCCACATAGCTCCGCAGGAGGTCATGCAAATCCATTGCCTGTTCGTCTTCCACCCATTCCTGCACATAGACATCCTGCCTCACGGCGATATAACAGAGTTGAAAGGAAGCTCGCAGTTCCGGACTATACTTCTGAACATCCTGCTCGCTGAATCCTTTGGAATTCTTCGGAAACGGGTGAAACGGATGACCCACCAACAGTGACTGTTCCGATGTGCGATAGTCGTGAATGTCGAGACCGGCTGCTTGTTCGATATACAATGTAAGGTTACCCACACTGTTATCTACCTTTTGTGCAAAATCTCTGGCATACTCCGCCTCTACGCGATTCGTATTCTCACCTACTGGATGCACAACCTCCAGCTCAAGTGGACTCTCCATTTCCATTGCACTTTTCATCATTCCATTGTGATCCGAACTCGCTCCCTGTGCCCCATCTCCACTTAGCTCACATGTGATCCAGCGAACCAGGTCGCGATAATGCACCGTTTCCCCGCCAGATTCCATGCTGAGGTATTCATGCTCCCCCATGGCCGAGTAATAGGATAGCCGTCCTGTCACCTTCACCCTACTGACTTGAAAAACAACAGTGTACGTCAGCGTATTCGGATTGATCCGAATATCACTTTCCTTCTCTAACGCAAGCTCACGGATGTAACAGTTCAATAGCAGCTTGCACGAATGTTCATGGGCCTGCTGCTCAGCCTCAGACCGGAGCTTGTTTTCCATCTCGAACAATGATGCCAACCTTCTTTCGGGTTATAAGTAAGACCAGGGGAAGTGTAAGCAGAATGGCGCAGCCAAGGCCGATACAGATCTCTTTGAGCGCCCCCCATTTGGCCAGCTCCATGGATGTTCCTGCTCCAGCGAGCCATTGCCAGCGCATATCGTAATACAGCGTCATACCCATCACCGCAAACGAAGAAGCCAGCCGCTCAATTGTGGTCGATAACACCGAGCCTTCATGCATGTCTTCCTCCGGCAACGCCTGTAAACCAATAGCAGAGATACTCATGCCTGACAAGCCCACGCCAATTCCCCGGCAGGCCATAAGCATACCGATGACCCAGATCGATGCTCCCATGGGCAGAACCGCAAACGACAAGATCGATATCGACACCAGCAACGTCCCCCATGCGATAAAATGCATGGACCGACCGCGATCCAGCAAGCTGCCGCCAATCCACATGAACAGACTTGTACAGATCGACAAGGGAATGAACAACGCACCGGACAAGGCCGGCGATAGGTGGAAGACATCCTGGAACAATAACGGCAATGCAAAGATCACGCCAAACATGACACAATCCTGAATCGTCGAGATCAATACGGTCAGCGGAAAGACGGCATTACGCCGCAACAACTGGTACCGGATCAGTGGTTCCTTGCGACCGTTCTCTGTCTGGACAAAACGAATGAGCAACACCACACCTAGCGCAATCAGCATCCAAGGACCCCATACCGGCACGACAGGACTTGCGTACAACTGTACGCCCAGACTAAGGGCACCTACCGCGCAGATCAGCATCATGACACTGGTTGGATGCCATTTTTTCCTGCGGGCAGGGATATAGGTCTGAATGACTCGACCGCACCCGATGAACGAGAACACAGCCAGCGGGACATTGAGCCAGAACAACATTTCAAGCCGTCCATACTGAATGATGAATCCACCCAGCGTTGGCCCAGCCGCAGGAGCCAGCATAAGCAGCAAGCCCCACGCTCCGGTAATTCGCCCCCTTACCTCCGGTCCGTAGACATCAAACAGCAGCACAAGTGATAACGGAATCATCAGCCCGGCGGCAACCCCATGCATGAAACGGACCAGCAAGAGTACTTCGATGGAGTGATAAAACAACGCACCTGCCACCGAGAACAGTCCATAGATGCTGATGCCCAGCATATATGTCTGCTTACGTCCCAGTCGGTCCACGATCAGGGAAGCCAGCGGCATCGTTAACGTCATGGCGAGCATGTACAGCGCGATGATCCATCCGCCTGCTGTCGTAGAAATCTGATAATATTGCACAAAATAAGGCAGCAGCAGGTTAAATGCACTGTTGGTCAGCACCAGCGAAAAAGCACCGATCAGAATCGCGAGTAATACTGCATGCCTTTTCATCAGGGACAGCTTCAGCATGCGGCCGTTGCTAAGGCAATCGCTTCAGCTACCGATTTCTCAAAGATCGCAAGGATCGCACCCGATTCTTGCTCCGTAATATTCAGCGGTGGCAGAAAACGAACAACAGCTGAATGACGCCCGCCCAGTTCTACAATTAATCCATTTTTGAAACATTCACGCTGAATAGACTCAGCCAGCGCACCATTAGGCAGATAATGTCCCAGACGATCCTTGCGTCCTGTTGGATCAACCACCTCAACACCAATCATCAGCCCTCTGCCTCGCACGTCACCAATCTCTGCATACCGTTCTTTCAATGCATTCAGTTGACTCATGAACTGCTCACTGCGCAGCTGCACGTTGTGCAGAACGTCTTGTTCCCGGATATACCGAAGTGTGGCAAGTCCGGCAGCCATGGCTAGCTGATTGCCACGGAACGTGCCTGTGTGTGCACCAGGCTGCCATCGATCCAGTTCCTCCTTATAGATGACGACAGACATCGGCAGACTTCCGCCAACCGCTTTGGAGCAGATGATTACATCGGGTACAATTCCGGCATGTTCATATGAAAACATCCGGCCTGTCCGTCCGATGCCTGTCTGCACTTCGTCAATAATGAGCGGAATACTTCGCTCTGCCGTAATTCGGCGCAGCTCCCTCAGCCATTCAAGATCTGCCGGAATTGCTCCGCCTTCGCCCTGAACTGTCTCCACAATGACCCCGCATGGAGCGGCAATCCCGCTCTCGCAATCATCGAGCAAGTTCTCGATATACTGTGCACTTAACCGGGCCGTCATGCCCTCACCAACACCAAATGGGCAGCGGTATTCATAAGGAAACGGCAGGAAATGCACATCCGGCAGCAGGCTTTGCAGATGTTGTTTCTTGCTCAGGTTGCCACTCATCGACATCGTCGCTTGGGTCGAACCGTGATAACCTCCCTGAAAGGCAAGAATGGACTTGCCACCTGTGGCATGTTTGACCAGCTTAATGGCTGCTTCGACCGCATCGGCTCCGGTTGGACCACAGAACTGGATTTTGGCTTTATCTCGCATCTCTTCTGGAAGGATGGAGAATAGCTCTTGCATGTATGAAAGCTTCAGCGGCGTTGCCAAATCCAGTGTATGAAGCGGAATCTGCTGATCCAGGACATCGCGAATGGCGTTGACCACCGTGTCATGGTTATGCCCCAGCGCCAATGTTCCTGCACCAGCCAGGCAGTCGTAGAATACGCGGCCTTCCGTATCGGTAATCTTCACCCCATGGGCCTTGCTAATGACAAGTGGGAAATGTCTGGGGTACGATCTTGCATTGGATTCCTTCTCATTTTGCATCTTCAGATATTCCGTCTGCACCTCTACTGACATAGCCCTCTAACGCTCCTTATAATCGATTCAGGCTGAACCTGCTGCCTGTGACTCTTGTTCATGATCTTTTATCCGTTGTTATGCGTCTTATATTCAAGTTGCTCCTGACAGAGGTATTCCAGGTATAACCGAACCACATCACGAGTCGTACCGCCGTGGGGGAATACGTGGTGTGTCATATCTGGCAAAGCATTCACTTCCAGAATGCCCCCCTGATCTGCCGAGATCGGCGTCCGGATATCACGACAACGAACATCGATGCCTGCTACATCAATCTGAAGCGTTGTGGCCGCTTGAATGATCATTCGGGCATTCTCAGGATGAATGATTTCGGTACAATCCTTGTAGAATTCACTGATTTTTCCGGCGGCAGAATTGCGGAGATCATATAACTCGACTTCTTTACCAGCGGCAGGTACTTCATCCAGCGTTGTCCCTTGTGCACGTAATACCTCTAACAGACGTTCAGCTTCTGCATTAATCTTGGGAAACGCTTCATACTCGCCAATGGGTGTCATCTCGATTCGTTCCTGATTCAACTGCTCAATTAACGCCCGAACGGTTGAAGTTCCGTCTCCCTCGACATAGACAGGTCGATACTGGTTCACAGCCACCACTTCACCGTTGATGATCAGCACTCTGTAATCGATCCCAGTCACATATTGCTGCAACATAATGCTGCTGCCATGGACACCTGCAAGACGAATGGCTGCCTCCAGTTCATCTTCAGTACGCACATCCAGCGTCACGCCCATGCTGCTGCTCGCATCCAGCGGTTTCACCACAATGGAACCATGTCTTTTCAGAAAATCTGCTGCTTCGCTTCCCATCTCCGGGATCACGATAAATGACGGTACAGGCATCCCCTGTTCATGCAACAACATATTACATGCCTGCTTGTTCTTCGCGAGCAAACCAGCAATTAACGGCAGACGATGAGATCTGGTTTTGTTAATGATGATCTCTTTGTCCCCTACAGTCAGCTTCAGGAAATCTTCGCATCCCTGAAGAAGTGGCTCACAGGCGATGCCCATTTCTCTCGCTTTGCTTATAATGAGTCGGTTTTGCAGATTATGAATCCCTTTCGGAAACACTGAAAATCCTCCTCGATCGAATGAAGGTATTCGCTCCTATATAAGTTGAATTAGAGATTATTTACACCGACACTACAATGACAGAACAACCTTCCAATCGCTGTTATCCCCAGATTTTTTGATTCCCTTTTCTCAAGGGAAAAATCCGGGGATAAAGGCGCAGCTTATGCTTCCGATGCAGCTTTCTTGCAGAAAGCTTGTAGCTCCGCTTTTTCAGGTTTTTTCTGTCCTCTCCGTTGTATGTAAATGATTAATTAAACTTATATTACTCATACATTCATCAATTTTTTTGTAAGTCAACATTGATAATGATTATCAATATCATATAGGATCTATTTTATGGCAATTCGAGCTACATTGTCAATAATAAACTTTTAAGGAAAAATAAGATCGAATTTCGTGTGGGTTTAAGTCGCCGTGGGGTATTGGCATCGATTAATAGGCACAACAAACCAGGCAAGTATTGGACATGTTTTAACCAATATCTTGCCTCATTTGTTATTTGCATGCTCATGTAGTGGAGTTTTGAATAATTATTGAATTAATCAAAAGCGGACTTTTTGATCCTCAAGCCAATTGGGTATAACGCTGTTCCCCATTCAGCTTCCTCCCTCTTCCATGCGGGATACAGGTTGGTGTGCCGAATAGTGGATCTACCGCAATCTCACACTCCATCTGGAAAACCTTACGGACCATCTCCTGTGTAACGATATCCTCCGGTTTACCTTCCGCATAGATGGACTTGTTGTGAACAGCCACAATGTGATGCGCATACCGACATGCCAGATTCAAGTCATGAAGTACCATGACAATGGTACGTCCTTCCCGTTCATTCAACTCGAACAACAGATCAAGGATATCAATCTGATGTGTCATATCCAGATAGGTTGTAGGTTCATCCAGCAGCAGCGTTTCCGTACCCTGCGCGAGGGTCATCGCAATCCAGGCACGCTGACGCTGTCCACCGGACAGTGCATCCACAGGCCGATCCGCAAGTTCTGTCAGATGTGTGGACTCCAGTGCCAGCTTGACCATGCGCTCATCCTCACGAGACCATTGCTTCAGCCACGTTTGATGTGGATAGCGTCCTTGCTTAACCAGTTGGTTCACTGTCAGGCCTTCCGGCGCGGTTGGACCCTGTGGCAGGATGGACATTCTTCTTGAAATCTCCTTGGTCGGCAGCTTCGCAATCTCTTCGCCATCCAGCAACACCGAACCGGAGCTAGATTTCAACAACCGGGCCATCGTGCGCAGCAACGTGGATTTGCCACAGCCGTTGCTGCCAATCAGGACGGTGATCTGCCCTTTGGGAATGGTCAGGTTCAAATTTTCAATAATGGGATCTGCTCCATAGGAGATAGTAAGCTCCCTGGCTTCCAGAATACTCACGGCTCTCTCCTCCTCAAAACTGATTTCGATTCTTGAACAACAGATACAAGAAAAATGGTGCACCTACGCCTGCGGTGAATACCCCTGCGGGAACGTCAAGCGGCAGAAAGGCCGTGCGGGCAATCAAATCTGCTGCAAATACGAGCAAAGCACCAACCATACCTGATACAATCAACATACTGCCGAACATCCGTCCGACCAGCTTCCGGGCAATATGTGGAGCGATCAGGCCAACAAACCCAATGGTTCCGGCTACCGCAACGGCGATTCCCGCCAGCAGTACACTGCATAACAACAACGCTGAACGATGCCGCTGTACAGTTACACCCAGCCCTGTCGCTAGATCATCTCCAAACTCCTGTGCATTCAGGCTACGGGCGAACCAGATCGCCAGCGGTACAACAATCACGATAACCGGTAAAATCGTTCGGACATCGGTCCACGATGCTCCGTATATACTTCCTGTCAGCCAGATATAGGCTTGACCTGCCGTGTAGAACGGACTCAGGATTAACATAAAGGTCGTTCCGGCCCCGGTAATAGCTGATACTCCAATCCCGATCAGCACCAGGCGGATCGGACTGACTCCTTTTTTCCAGGCAAGCACGTAGATGATCAATGCCGTCACAATTGCGCCAGCGATGGCGAACAATGGTAACAACTTGATACTCACCGCTCCGCCCAGCAATGTAACAAAACCTACAGCCGCAACAGCTGCACCACCAGTGATACCGATGACATCCGGTGAGGCCAGCGGATTACGGATAATGCCTTGCAGAAGTGCACCTGACATACCGAGGGCTGCACCTACGAGCAGGGATAATAACACTCGTGGCAATCTCAGGGTCAGCACGACGAAGTCATGCTCCCCTGCATTCAGACCAAATATCGTTCTGAGCACATCCAGCGGAGAAATAAAGTCACTGCCTACACTGGTACCAACAACCCCTGCCACTAGGAACAGGAGGATACATATGCCGATGACAACCAATGATTTTCGTTCCATTTGCACCGAGATGGTGTCTTTTTTGTTGCGGAAAGTCAACAGCTTCCTCATATCTTCGTCACCCCCTTGCGGGCAATGTACACGAAGAAGGGACCGCCAATCAGTGCAGTCATGACACCGAGTGGAACTTCCTGCGGCATAATCACCAACCTTGCAACCACATCCGCAGACAGCAGCAGAATCGCTCCCCCTACAATAGAGTAAGGAACGAGCCATCGGTAATCATTGCCCACCAGTGCACGCATGATATGCGGGACAACCAGACCGACAAGCCCGATCGAACCGGCTACGGCAACTGAACCACCCGCCAGCAATACCGTAACAATACCCATGAGCACCTTGACCAGAAGTACATTCTGTCCCATGCCTTTGGCGATATCATCACCCGTCAAGAGCAGATTGATGGCTCTGCCCATGAACAGAGAAACAATGGCTGCGGCTGTCATGTAAGGCAGAACAGGATATAACATATCCAATGTCCGACCGCTAACTGAACCGGCAAGCCAGAACAGCACATCCTGCAATCCGGTTCCATCCAGCACTAGAATGGCCTGTGTGAACGAGGCAAACAACGCTGAGATAGCCGTACCCGCCAGTACAATTTTGATCGGTGTCAGGCCATCACGACCGAGGGAACCAAGTGTGTATACAATCGTCGCGGCAACCGCAGCTCCGGCAAAACCAAACCACATCATAGTGGTGAGCGAAGATACGGACAATACCACGATGGCAATGACAATAAAAAAGATCGCACCCGCATTGATCCCGAACACACTTGGTGATGCCAGCGGGTTACGTGTCAATGCCTGCATCAGTCCGCCCGCCACAGCCAAACTTGCTCCCACAACAGCAGCAATAACTGTACGTGGCAACCGTTCCGTCAGCAGAACCACATGTTCCACAGAACTCTCGTCATAGAATTGCAGTGCATCCCATGCCATCTGAAACGTGATATGTGTACGTCCCAGAATCATACTGGCTAGGCAAGCAAGTAGAAGTAATATGAATAAACCAACCAGTCCATAGATCTTGGCACTTGCCTTGGTAAAAAGGGGAAACATACTCTCACTCTTTCATCTGTAAAATGACAAAAGACCTGCCTGCCCATACACTTCGTTAACGAATGTCCTGGTGCATGGCAGGTCCTGCTCCTGTTAGTTAGTTCAGGTTGAACTGCTTATATAGATCGTCCAGCATTATGTTGGCCGATGTGTATCCACCTGCCATGTTCCAGGCCACTTCATCGACCTGAACCAGTTGGTTGTTCTTGACTGCGTCAAGGTTTTTCCACAGTGGACTGCTGGTCCAATCATCATAATTTTTCTGAATGGCATCTGTTTCTGTGCCTGAGTTAAAGTTGAAGATCATGTCTGCATTCATATCCGGAATGTTCTCTTTGGAAGTCAATTCAACTCCCCATGTGTCTGCGTCATGTCCGGCAGGTCTGGTGAACCCAAGTTCATTCAGAATTTTACCTGCGTATCCCATGTAGAAAATACGAACCTGATCAGCTCTGAAGTTCGTAATGGTTGCTTCAATTGGCAGACGGTCACCCATTTTCTCTTTGAAATCAGCTACACGGGCATCCCAATCGGACAACAGCTTGTCTGATTGCTCGACCATATTCATCGCCTCACCAGTCGTCTTCACGGTTTCTTTCCAGTCAAACAGGGTCTCCGTCACTACTGTTGGTGCGATTTGGGACAATTGCTCATAGATCTCTTCATGTCTGATCTTGGTAGCTATGATCAAGTCCGGTTTCAACTTGTTGATCTCTTCCAGATTAGGCTGGGATTCCTGACCTACTTGGGTTACTCCATCCAGATCTGCTCTCAGATATTCATAGACTGGCTGCTGAACCCAGGATTCAACCACGCCTGTCGGTTTCACGCCCAGTGCAACAACTACATCATTCGCACCCTGGAACAGTGTCACGATCTTTTGCGGAGTTCCCTTTATTGTGGTTTCGCCCATGGCGTGCTTGATCACTCGGGTCTGATCTTCAGACGCACTGGCAGTTGTATCACTTTCATTATTGCTCTCATTGCTGCTTGCAGCTTGGCTGGACGTATTCGTTGTCTCGGCACTTCCACCCGAAGCACAACCAGCAAGCAGCGAAATCATCAGAATAAGTGCTGCATAAATGTATAACTTTTTCTTTACTTTAAACATGTAACCCAACTCCCCCTTTTTTCTGTAAATGATATTGAATCTCATTATCAATTGTATTGTAATGGAGATGAATCCATTATACAAGCATTTATTTGGAAAAAGCTTTCACATCATGTCGAACTTTGTCAGGTCGATAAACAGCTTTACACAAGGAAATTTAGACTCCATACATATAATATAAATCAATATAATACTCATTCTATATATACATATATGTAATTATTTTGTGACTCTCTTTTGACTAAAGAAAAAACGCCTCACCGTAAATTCCTCTACGGCAAGGCGTTTTCATTTTTGCATAATTAATCATAATCACTAATAGAAAAACAGATGAACGATTCGTTTAGTTATAGCTGGTTGTCAGCCACTGAACTGGTGTCCATACAAGCTGCCCCGCGCCGGCACCACCGTTCGCATTCAGTGTCGTCTGCAAGTCAGCCGGGTCAACCGCATCGTAGCTATAGGGCAAGGATGCAAATCCGTTCCAAGCGAATGATTTCTCAGCTGCTGGGCCTGGTACAAGTGGGCTTTTGGCATCCTCACTTCCGCCTCTGTAACTTGCTCCATTCCATACATATATCGTATCGATTGCCTTGATTTTTCCCGTGTAATTACTCTTGGACACACTCACCTGATTGTTTCTCAGCGGGTCCTGTACGCCAATAATGACGGATTTTTCCAACAATACAGCGCCATCCTCTGTAGATATTGCTCCATTACTGGTGATTCCAAAATGATATCCTTTAGCTGAGATCGCTTTGGACATACTGGATGTTATCTTCTTTTTGATCTCCCAAGTATCGGCATTATCCATAACAATATTGTACACATGTACATTACCTCCACGTACACGCGGCATGCGATCCTGAATATCTTTATAATAATTGTGATGCAGGGTAACTTCCAGGTCAGCATTATCACTGGCGAACTCTGTCGCACCAATCAGATGTCCTTTCTTCTGGCTGGATGCGATGGCAATAATCTGTTCCTTACTCATACCAACAGCACTGCTTCTCAGGTAAGCGTACATTGGATGAGCTGACATATTCGCTTCGAGGGCATTCACCTGCTGGGTCACCCAGCTGTTCGGACCTTGATCATCTCCTACAAAAGAAGACCACGAAATCGTGACGCCACGGCTACCTTTTTTCACATCGACAAGGCCATCATAGGCTTTGTGGAAAGTCGCATGGTCAATCCAGACGTTGCTGCTATTCTCAATGGTGATGTAATCCCAATCGTTCTTGTCATAATTACCCTTGGTAGCTTCGTCCCACTCCCATAGTTCATCAAATGCAAGGTTACGAATAATGATATTGTTGCTCCGCTTAAACGTAAACGCGGCATGTTTGATCGTCGCACCGTTAGCCGAGAAAATCGTCAGACCATCAAAGTTATCAATGCTCACTCTGCTGACACCCGTCTTCATCAGTACAGGATGTGTCAGGGCGTTATTATGGGCGCTAAAAGGAGCCGTCTTGACTGAAGCCGGAATTTCGTTCCAGCCCAGATCCAGATCATTCATGATCTCAATCACTTTGATTTTGGAACCTTTCTTCAAAGCCACAGCCAGATCACTGGCGGTATATACCTGCATATAACGTGAATCGGTATCCTCGATGATACCTCCACCGGTCGTATTCGCTGCGGCAAAACCAGTCAAATGGTATTCAGCCATTTCCGATGTTTGATCCGGAACTACTGGCTCTGGTGTAGAATCGGTCGGTGGCACTTCGGTTGAAGGATCTGTTGGTGGAGTCTCCAGTGTTGGATCGGTCGGCGTTCCTGTTGCTGGATCTCCGATATTCGAAATGGTTACATTATCGTACATGACAATGGACTTCAACGTTACCAGCCCTGCACTCCCCTTAGTGATATCGGTATCTGTAGCAGACAGCTCCAACACACCATTCACGTACATGTTAATGGAGGGGCCGCTCATTTCAAGTTTGACGTTATACCATGTATCCACTGCCAGTTTATAATCCAATTTCGTGGCAAGTGTTGTGGTTGAGCCATTAACTTTTTTGCGAATTTCAAGTTTTCCGCCACCACTGTTATACAACGAAGCTGCATAGTAGTTGTTGGCATCCGTATACCTGCCCGCTACGTAAGTTCGAGTCGATCCATTAAAATCAACCACTTTCACATCCGCTGCAACTGCGTAATCACGCCATTCCGGGTCCCCTGTCGAACTTCTAGCCTCGCTCTTGCCCGATTGGTAATATACTGCGTTCCCCTGATCTTGAACGACAGACCAGCTACCACCTGTAGACGTCCACTGCGTATTTCCATTCTCAAAAGTATCCTGGGACCATTCACTCGCCTGAGCGGGATGAATCAGCCCAAGCGAGAGCACAAGACTTATGCTTAACGCCAGGACCATCATTTTGGTAAAACGTTTGTTTCTACTCATGAACTATTCCTCCAATATGTATAAATCAACTCCAAAGCTATTTATCGGGCATACCGTTACAAACGGAAATAGGTTTAAAGTATTAATAAATAAACCTAAAGTACAGTATAATTTTGCATATATATCCTTTCTGAAAATATTCTGAAAGAACCAACTTCATTCAAATTTTCCGAACAAACGTACACGTTTAAACATAACCATATCTCTTTATACCTACTTACAATAAACCCTTTCACTCCAGCTCTCTACGACGCTTCACCAATATGCAACAGCATGAAACGATATGAAAAATCCATATAACTGTAAAATGATACCTGTAATTTCTTGTCGTACTATGTTAGATTATCCATTGGAATAATATCACATCTATAGATAGGGGAAATTAGCAAGTGAAGAAATCTTGGGTACTATCCATCATTATGAGTTTTGTTTTGCTCGGCGGGGTGTTCGCACCTGCAGGGTCCTATGCCGCTGCTGCGGATAACTCAACCACTACATATTCGGAAGACGAATACTATGAAGTTGACACGTCAGAAGAAGAACCGGAACTTACAGCCGACGAAGAAGATTTCCTGAACTACCTGGATCAACTGGATACCGCAGCGGTATATGAGGAGAAAGCTTTCAATGCTTTGGGAGGTGGATTTTACATTACATCCTCCAATCGCAAGTCTGTTTTCCTCAAATTGACCAACACAGCGATTCCTAACTACACTAAATATGTATCTAAGCTAAAGCTGATTAAACCGCAAAATGCAGAGTTGCAAAAAATTCATGCCAACTTGATCAAAGGTAGCTATACACAGCTTGAAGGATTCCAACTCGCTAAAAAAGCGGTCTCCAAAACAACGGTAAACAGTGCTGTCCTCAAACAAGCCAATGCCAAAATTGATTCCGGCAAGAAAAATATCGAGAAGTTTCACAAAGAACTGTCTGCCTACGCCAATAAACTTGGATATGAATTTTAAATGAAGCGGAAAGATCCTGCGTTTCGAATAAAATTATTTGAAATTTAAGGAAGAAAAGTGTTTTCTTTTGCTGAGTTAGTTCGTATAATAACACTATAATCAAAAGGCTATGCTGCCGAAAGGTACAACCTCGTGGACAATAGAGGTTGTGCCTTTTTTGCGTTTAATGGCCGCATTGATCTGAATTTCATCATCTGACGAGGAGTGATTCACATGATTCTTGAAGCCATTTACCATCGCCCCAAACTCAATTGGTCCTATGCTTATGACCGCTCGACCATGCATTTGCGACTTCGTTCTAAACGCGGTGATCTGGATGCGGTGATCGCTATTACCGGGGACAAATATGCCTGGGATCGGACGATCACGCACATCCCCATGCACATCTTTGCCAAGGATGAAATGTTCGATTATTGGGAAGCCGAGACTTCACCTCCCTATCGCAGATTACGGTATGGCTTCCAATTGATTCAGGGAGAGGAATCGGTCTGGATGACGGAGCGCGGATTCGAGCAGGCGCTGCCTGATCATCCACTCGAATTCTTTGATTTCCCTTTTATGAATCCGGTCGACATTTTTGAACCGCCTGCCTGGGTTAAGGATGCTGTGTTTTATCAGATTTTCCCGGAACGTTATGCCAATGGCGATCCATCCATCAGTCCCAAAAATGCTGAACCCTGGGGAGGAGAACCTACCCCGGTGAACTTCTTTGGCGGAGACCTCCAAGGTGTGCTTGATCATCTGGATCATATAAGTCAGCTTGGCATCAATGCTATCTACTTCTGTCCTTTGTTCGAGGCCACTACGAATCACAAATACAATACAGGCGATTACATGAAGGTTGATCCCCACTTTGGAACCAATGAACAGTTCAAGGCCTTTGTGGAGGCCTGTCATCAGCGCGGTATACGCGTTGTTCTGGATGCAGTATTCAATCATTCCGGCAGAGAGTTCCCTCCTTTTGTCGATGTCATGAAGAATGGAGCCTCTTCCCCCTACGCAGACTGGTTCTATATCAAAGATTGGCCGCCACGTGTGGAGGATGGTATACCGACTTATGACACCTTTGCCTTTGAGCCGCTTATGCCGAAGCTAAATACGGAACACCCTGAAGTGAAGGCATATCTGCTGGAGGTAGGACGTTTCTGGATTGAGGAGATGGACATTGACGGATGGAGGCTCGATGTGGCCAACGAGGTGGATCATCAATTCTGGCGCGAATTCCGTCAGACGGTAAAAGCCATCAAGCCCGACGCCTACCTGCTTGGTGAGATCTGGCATGATTCGCTCATGTGGCTTCAGGGAGACCAGTTCGATGCCGTGATGAATTATCCATTTACCAATTCGGTATTGGACTATACGGTGCATGGCAAGCTCGATGGACTTGGCTTCGCGAACGAGATTGGCAAACTGCTCGCAGCCTATTCACAGCCTGTAACGGAAGCCGCCTTCAATCTGCTCGGAAGTCACGATACACCCAGACTGCTGTCCTTGTGTGATGGAGATGAGCGCAAGATGAAACTTGCCGTTACGTTGCTGCTTACGTATCCAGGCGTGCCCTGTATCTACTATGGAGACGAAGTAGGGCTTGATGGGGGATATGATCCGGGTTGCCGCAAGTGTATGGAGTGGGATGAGGCCAAGCAGAACCGCGATCTTCTGGAATTCTTCACCCGTACGATTGCCCTACGTAAAGAACACCCTGCCCTACGCAGCACAGAATTGAAGATCATATATGCGAAAGCCGGAGATCCTTGTCTTGCCATCGAACGATTGGATTCGAATTCAGGTGAACGTATGCTTCTTGTGCTTAATGCGGGTGATGAACCGTGTACCCTTGAACTCCCCTTGGGAGATCGTAACGTCTGGCGAAATCTGTTCACATCAAACACCGTGCAAGCTCGGCAAAATAAACTGACACTCGATCTGGAAGCATACGGCTTCTCCTTACTGCAAATGGAGGTCAAACAACCTGCGAAAGCCTGATATGAATACGGCTAACAAGGGAATATAACTCCAAAGAGGCTGTCCCCCAGGTCATATTGTCGACCAGGGACAGCCTCTTTGGAGTCTAAAAAGTATTGATGTTGTTCTCTACTCTCCTGCCAGATGTTCAGTGGTGGCCGCGACCTCTTCCCCAGCCGAAGCGAAAGGCACCGGAATCATCGGTTTTCGTATTTTCTTCATTCTCGAACTTACGAGCACCTCTTGCGTAATCACGATTTTCTGCGGAATTTTGTATGAAGGCAGCTTGTCCCGACAATATGCCCAGATAGACCGCCGCAGATCGGTAAGGGTACACTCTGTAGCCAGTCGTACGGTCACCTTCACCCTCTGACCAGTGATACCGCTCTGTTCTCCCGAAACGACCGCTGCTTCAATACATTCCATCTGTTCCAGAACACCTTCAACTTCGGCAGGATACACTTTCCGTCCGCCTACATTAATGATCTCGGAACGACGTCCCAGAATACGAATGTACCCCTGCTCCAGCACAGCTTCATCGCCTGTTCGCAGCCACCCATCCGCTGTAAAGGGGGATGGTGCATTTAGATATCCAATCATCGCTGTTTCCGTATGGATCTGCAATTCTCCTTCCACCACCCGGTACTTGACTCCTTCATCTTGAATGGAGAATAGCAATGAGCCAGGCTCTTTGGAGCGGGTTGGCAGAATGCCAAGTTCAGACATGCCATAGGCTTGTATCGTCCTTAGTTGTGGAAATCTCCGGTTCCAGGCTGTCAAAACAGATTCAGGCATCACTTCCGATCCATATGACACAACCTCGAGACTGGACAGATCATACCCCTCATCATTTCTGCCCAACAGCAACAGATTCATGAATGTCGGGGAGACAGGCAGCGCCTGCACACGAAACTTCTCAATCGTTCGGCACACTTCTTCGGGAGATCGATCCGCAATGATACACAAACAGCCCCCACTGGACAGGGATTGCAGCAATGTATTCACACCGCCAATATGATCAAACATCATGAAAGGAATCGTTCGCAAGGGCCGAACCTGCCGCCGAAAACCATGTAACAGCCGATCTGCACGATGAACGGTCGCCTTGCTTACTCCAGTTGATCCTGATGAAAAGAGTACCAGGCCCCCTACACCCTCCTGTGCCAGCGAGGATAACAACACAGGAACCTCACCAGATAATTCACACGTTTGCCGAATGCACAACTTGGCTTCCACAATGCCCAAACGCCACTTCACCTGTGCCAGCTGGATATATTCCTGTCGTTTGACTTCAACCAGGTACCGATCCATCGGAAGCACGATACAACCTTGTCCGAGCAAAGCAATCAATGCTGCCGCTGCATAGGGGGAATAGTCTTCCTCCAGCGTGACGAGTTGCCCAGCCAGCCCTTCTGCTGCAATCCACTCACTCATGATACCAACCTGTTCCAGCAGCCACCGATAGCTGTACTCCTGATCCTTCCAGATCAGTGCAGGACGCTGTCCCTGCTCCGCGAATCGCTCAAGCAAGAATTGGTTCACCACTTTGCATCCTCCTCACGGACAGGCGACCATTGCTGTGCGAGAAATTCGACAAGGGAACCTACGGTCTGATAGGGGCTTTCCGGTAAAGAAGCAGCAGCCATCTCCGACAAAGCGGCTCCCATTCCCGTACCCCATCGATCTTCGATTCCCTGTTCCACCACAGCCAGCAATGACACGAGTTCCAGCGAATCCAGTTGTCCACTTCGTCCGTACAGTGGAGCATTGCCACCCTCACCAAGCGGAATCGATGTATTATGATACGCGTTTAACTCTCGGCAACTATCCAGCACAATACGGAGCAACGCCTCCCTGTGTTCATGTCCAATCATCGGAACGGTCTGACGTGGGAAGCAGTCTGCTTGAGGTATGGACTGTCGAAGCGACTCATACCAGTGCCATTCATCCGTGACCAACATTTTAATTACACCTGTCAGCTGTACTTTCCAGTGCTCACGCTGCTTCATCCGACTGACCTGAAGCCTATTATATGCCTTCTCCCACCGGACGATAATTTCGCTAAATTCTCTTGCATATTGATCAAGTGGAGAACCAAGCCATAAGGCAGACTCCTGAAGAAGATCTCGAAGAAAATATCGACTCCATCGCATATCAAACAGCAGACCGGATATTAACATTTCATTGGCCTGCTCCCCTTCATTCGCCTCATGCAGTGCATGTAACAGTTGCAGCGATACCGCATGTCCAAAATAGTAATTGCGCTCTCCTTGTGTAATCGTCCTGCCTGTCAGAAATTCTTCAATCTGTGTTGTCAGTGCCTGGGTCAACACCTCGCGATAACCCGCTAAGTCCAGTTTCACAGTCGCCCGAATGTCCATGGTGCCAAACGTTCGGAGTTCTTCTTTGCGCTTGGCCTGAGCAAGCTCGGGTATTCTTTGGTTGCCTTTCCAGAAGTCATGAAAGTCTACTTGAGCAACCTTCCCCATATACTTGGAGGGCACGGGATCGTAGACGTGAACGTGCTCATCTTCCATACCATATACGGCAATCCAATGGTCTACCAGATGCAGACGGGAGCCTTGCTTCACGTGTTTGCGAATGTACTCGGGATTCTGATAATCCTCACAATAAGGCAGATGATAACTGGTTCCTGTAGCCAAAAAAAGCCCACCTTCGCTGATATGCTGCCGGATCTGCGTCTTCCCCTCCTCGAAGCTGCCCAGCTCCCGCTGACCATACATCTCCCAGATTGGTTCTGCATAATCCAGCTTGTGAAAATAAGGCTTCACCAGTCCGTTATCCCCGCACGAAGGAAGGCTGTACAACCGACTTGCCGCCAGCAGTGCAAGACTTGTGATGGATCCTTGTCGATGGAGCACTTCATGAATCAGAGGGAAATTGCAGGGATAATAATAGGGAATGTCCAGCACTGGAGCGAATGAAGGAATGATCATTTTGGGCCTCCTGTTCCCGCTTTGGCAGATGTGCTGCCCCAGGACTGGATTTGGTAATGCACAGACATATCATCTGTCGCTCGAAATACCCGATTGGCAATAGGCTTGCCATCCAAATCGGTCTCGAAACGACGGAAACCATGTGTAAACCGGAAGGAGAAGCCGCTATCACGCGGGACTCGGTAACTACCTTCATATCGACCTTGACCGGAACGAACAAGCTTCATGCCCATGCCACCATATATCGTATCCTCCGCATCTTCCTCTGAGGCTACTTCTGCACGAATGCAGACCTCTACGTGCGTAGACAATTCAGGAATGACCGTATAGATGCGTGTAGTAGACAGTTCTCCCACCGTCAGAGTGATGGATGCACTTCCAATACCGACAGGAACCAGCTCTCCACTCGCACGAACCTGAAGTACATCCGGAGCACTCGATGTATAATTCCCGTGCAACAGACTCTGAACCAATCCGCTATCGTAGTGCATTCGTGCATTGATGCTCACGACCATTCCGCCCTGTAGCCCGATGACATCCCTACCAAGCATTTCGACCGAAGACGGCTTACCCACTTGACCGAACATGTACAATAACGGCAGGTGAACGCGTGCTCCCCAGTCACCCTCCTGATGACAGGCATCTGGCTGTTCCAGATACGCCAATTCCTCACCAGACCTGACCCCTCTTTCAAGTAATTGATGAGCTACCTTTCTGACCTGGGAAGGCAGAAACAGCCCTTCTGTATCCCCAATATCCATCCAGATTCGAAGGTCGGGCATCTCCTCTGGCAAGCGATACATGTTTTCTTCCAACAGTCCGCTTTCCAACGTTTCGTCCAGCTGCACATCCACATAGAATGGCGACATCATGATCAGTTTCCCGAAAACATCCGGATTTCGCATCCCCATGTGCAATGTACAAAGTGCCGCGGCAGATGAACCCAACAGCCCGGTATTCGACTTGTCCGGCAGCGTCCGGTACCGATGATCAATGATCGGCTTGAGTTCATAAATGATGAAATGCTCATAGGCAATGCCTGAGCAACCCACACTCACGGCCTCTCTCTCAGGAGCGATGAAGTGGTAGAATTCGTTGTGTGTGACTGGACGGACATGTGTAATACCGACAATAATCAGTGATTCGATCTGCCCGGAGGCCATAAGACCGTCCGCTGCCTGATCCATATTCCACGTTTCATTGCCTGGCCCAGATGGACCAAAAACCCGTTGCCCTGCATGAACGTACAGCACAGGATACTCCCGGTCTGTCTGCTCATGGTAACCGGGCGGGAGATACACATAAATGTTGCGGATATTGCCAAGCCGCGACGCCTGAATGCCTTCCAAACATTCGATGACAGAATGGGTACTCAACTGATCATCAACCGCCTTTCTTCTCCCGATTCGACTGCATCATAGACAAATAGCCCCGCCTCAGAAGAGACGGGGTTGTCCCAGAACACGTGAATGTCCATGGAATACATAGCCCTTATATTGTGAATCTGCGAATAGTTTAAATCCCCGGACATGCTTTTGTAAACATAAAAATAGAAAATAAATGCTCTCAAAAAAGTTATTGACATAAGATCCAATATTTCTTACGATAGCGTTGTGATCATAACTCGAGGGCCATGCTTTTAAACCAGAGCGGTTTAGGACAACCCCGGTAACTCCCGATGGAGATGCCGGGGTTGTTGGCGTGTCAAAAGGAGGGAAGACTTCAATCCACTGCGTATCACTCACTCCGTTGTATTGAAAGCGCTATTATTCAAGAGCCAGGTTAGTTGTTTATCTAAACTACTACATTCACGAAGGGTGGATTACCATGTTTCAAATGGCTAAACGCGTACTCCTCAGCACGACCCTGACACTCAGTTTGCTTGCCGGCGGTGCACTTCCTTTTCTGCCTGCTTCTTCGATCTATGCCGATGCGGATACCGCAGTTACCAACAAGCAGAACTTTAGTACAGATGTCATCTATCAGATCTTTACGGACCGCTTCCTGGACGGCAACCCTTCCAACAATCCTACCGGAGCTGCCTACGATGCCACTTGTAGCAACCTGAAGCTGTATTGTGGCGGTGACTGGCAGGGTTTGATCAACAAAATCAACGATAACTATTTCAGCGATCTGGGCGTTACGGCACTGTGGATCTCCCAACCCGTTGAAAATATCTTCGCCACGATCAACTACGGCGGCGTAATCAACACAGCGTATCATGGCTACTGGGCACGTGATTTCAAGAAGACCAATCCGTATTTCGGAACGATGGCTGACTTTCAAAATCTGATTACAACCGCTCATGCCAAGGGTATCAAGATCGTCATTGACTTTGCACCGAACCATACGTCTCCTGCCATGGAAACCGATACGTCCTTTGCTGAGAATGGCAAGTTGTACGATAACGGTAATCTTGTTGGCGGATACACGAATGATACGAATGGATATTTCCATCACAACGGCGGCTCCGATTTTTCCTCCCTGGAGAATGGTATCTACAAAAACCTCTATGATCTGGCTGATCTAAATCACAATAACAGCACCATTGACCAATATTTCAAAGATGCGATCAAGCTATGGCTCGATATGGGCGTGGATGGCATTCGCGTTGATGCGGTGAAACATATGCCTCTCGGCTGGCAAAAGAGCTGGATGTCCTCCATCTATGCACACCAGCCAGTATTCACTTTTGGTGAATGGTTCCTGGGATCAGCTGCATCAGATGCAGATAACACGGAATTTGCCAACGAATCAGGTATGAGCTTGCTCGATTTCCGCTTTAACTCTGCTGTGCGCGATGTCTTCCGGGATAACACTTCCAACATGTATGCCCTCGATTCGATGATTACGGGCACAGCGGCGGATTACAATCAGGTGAATGACCAAGTCACGTTCATTGACAACCACGATATGGATCGGTTCAAAACAAGTGCCGTGAACAACCGTCGTCTGGAACAAGCGCTGGCCTTCACGCTGACTTCACGCGGCGTACCTGCCATCTATTATGGTACCGAGCAGTATCTGACAGGTAACGGGGACCCTGATAATCGGGCCAAAATGCCTTCTTTCTCCAAAACAACGACTGCCTTCAACGTGATCAGCAAGCTGGCCCCTCTGCGCAAATCCAATCCGGCTATTGCGTATGGATCTACCCAGCAACGCTGGATCAGCAATGATGTGTACGTCTATGAACGCAAATTTGGTAAAAGTGTAGCCGTGGTTGCAGTGAATCGCAATCTCTCCAATTCAACAAGTATCACAAATCTGAGCACCTCACTTCCAACAGGCAACTACACCGATGTACTGGGCGGTGCACTGAACGGTAATAACATCACTTCCACCAATGGCAACGTCTCTTCATTCACGCTGGCTGCCGGAGCAACCGCGGTCTGGCAGTATACCACGAGCGAAACGACACCAACCATCGGACATGTGGGTCCTGTCATGGGCAAACCGGGTAATGTCGTTACCATTAGCGGACGTGGATTCGGTTCCACCAAAGGAACGGTATACTTCGGTACAACAGCCGTTACCGGTGCAGCCATTACATCCTGGGAAGATACGCAGATCAAAGTTACGATCCCAACCGTTGCCGCAGGCAATTATGCTGTGAAAGTAGCTGCGAATGGTGTCAACAGCAATACGTATAACAACTTCACTATCCTTACGGGTGATCAGGTCACCGTACGATTCGTCATTAACAATGCTTCCACCACACTGGGTCAGAACATCTATCTGACAGGTAATGTGGCAGAACTCGGCAACTGGAGTACGGGTGCAACAGCTATTGGCCCTGCTTTCAATCAGGTTATCCACGCCTACCCAACTTGGTACTATGATGTGAGCGTGCCTGCCGGGAAACAACTGGAGTTCAAATTCTTCAAGAAAAATGGTGCAACCATTACGTGGGAAGGTGGTTCCAACCACACGTTCACCACACCAACCAGCGGTACAGCAACTGTAAATGTAAACTGGCAATAGAATATTCAGTCCACAAGGTAACCCGGAGTTACGCTAACGCAGCGTATGCTCCGGGTTTTGCTATTGGATTATGTTATATAAGTTCCTCACATTTCTAATGATAGGTTCGGATGGACTTCAATGTTGTGGCTGCCAGAATCCCTGTTGCCAACAGCAATATGCCCACACCTTGTAGCACAGAAGCTGCCCCCCACTGATCTGCCAATACGGAGACCACCGTCAATCCCAGAATGGGCGCTGTACTGGTGATTGTTCCAACCACGCCATAGACTCTTCCTTGCAGCTCGTCCGGAACGGCTGTCCTCAGCATAATCTGGGTGAGCATCGTACAGCAGGCGAACATCGCACCTCCACCCACGATTAACGGCAGTGCCATGATTGACGAGGACATGTTCGATAAAAAAATATATATCGGCCCCAACACAATCAGACCGATAAATACCCATCTCCCTCTTCGCTTCAATCGTTTCCCCGAAGCAATCAGCAGCGCAGAACCAATCATATATCCGAGCGGAATACAGGTCTCAATCAATCCAAACTGTACCGGATTAGCCGCCCATACCTTGACCGCCATCACTTGAACCAACATCATCGCCGACATGAAAAATAAGATCAGCACCGGATTAAGCAATACAATGGATCGAATCAGACGATTCCGATAGATGTAGCCAAACGAACTACGCCACTCCTGAGCAAACGTGGTCTGCTGACTAACGGATCGCTGTACCTCTGGAAAGCGGCCCGCCATCACTACACAGACTGCGGACAACAGGAAAGTTGCCCCTGTAATTAATATGGCGACGAATCCGCCAAATGCAGCAACAGCAACTCCTGCCGCGGCTAGTCCGCTGATTCGAGCAAGATTATCCACCATATGAATGGTTCCGGTTGCTTGTTGAATATGCTCCCTGCCTACCATACTTGCTACAGAGGCGTGGAATGCAGGTGCCTGAAAAAGACTTGAAAACATGGAAAGCGAGAGCAACAACAGCACTACCGGGAACGGCGCATGCCAACCAAATAAGCTAACTGCAATCAGCACAGCCATTACGCCCCGAAATACATCCGAGGCCAGCATCAGCTTCCTGCGATCCAATCGGTCTGCAACCGTACCCGCCACCGATCCAAACAGAAAGCTGACGGCCATATTGCAGATCTGTACGGCCGCCATGCTCTTCGCACTCCCTGTGGTCTGTAACACCCACAGGCTGATCGCAATCCCATTGAAGCAATCCCCAAAGACCGAGATGCCGTAGCTGTACAATATCCTGCGGAAGGTGACATTATGCCATAGTGTTCGTGGAACTTTTGTAGTATTCAATACAGCTTGTCCATCTTGGTATCCCATAATCTCGGGCTCACTGGACGGGTTCATGCCCATACATCACGTTCCTCCCTAGTCATTATTCAAGCCCATGCAGAACCAGGCACTTCCGCAGCTCTGTCAGTCGACAAAGACATGACATTACGGAAGTGCCTGGTTGGCGTGCCGCAGGTATCGCGGCTGACTATGCTGTTATGGCACGGTATTACCCTTTGGAAGCTCCTGCCGTCAGCCCTTGAACAAGGAATCGCTGCAGGAAAACGAACAGCAGTGTAATTGGAATGGCGATCAGAACTGCACCCGCAGCGAACATCGTAAAGTTACTGTCCTGATAACGGTTGACCAGATCCCACATGCCTACTGCAAGCGTCCAGTTCTCCTTTGTCCGCAGCACCAGCCGGGCGAAGATAAAGTCCATCCACGCACCCGTGAAGCTGGTCAGTGCCACATAAGTCAGCATTGGCTTGGATAAGGGCAGGATGATGCTGGTGAATACCCGCAGGTGACTCGCACCATCTATGCGCGCCGCTTCGTCCAGGCTGCGCGGGATGGTGTCAAAGAAACCTTTGACGATAAATCCGCCCAGTACCGCCCCTGAAGAATAAACCAAAATGAGCGCAGCGTGGGTATCGAGCAATTTAATTTGCAGCAAAATGATATAGATTGCAATCATGCTCATGAAACTCGGGAACATGCCGAGGATCAGCATGGTGGAGAGAATGGTTTTACGTCCACGGAACCGGAAGCGGGACAAAGCATACATCCCGAGTGTCACCATCAACGTGGAGAAGATCATCGTGAAAAAGGCAATTTTCAGCGTATTCATATACCATCTGCCGTACATAAAGGACGGGTTATTAAACAGCTCCCCGTAATGGGTCAGCGTGAATGCTTCGGGCCATAACCGTTCACTGAACAATGCCGCGCCGGGTCTCAGGGAAGAGAGAAAGATCCAGAGTACCGGGTAGATGGAGACAACGGCGATGATCAGCAACAGCACATAACTCAGGGCCAAACGCAGCGGATTATTACGTGTCTTCATTGAATCATGTCCTCCTCCTTGAATGATTTGGAGCGGCGGAAGTTCCAGATGGAGAATGAAGCGATGATGAGGAAGATAATAATACCTACCGCTGAAGCCATGTTGAACTTGTTATTGTCGAGCGTGAGCTTATAGAGCCAGGTGACCAGCAGGTCCGTCGCCCCCGCGTACTGGTAGTCTCCACGCAGTGGATTCCCGTTGGTCAGCAGGAAGATGACATTGAAGTTGTTGAAGTTTCCGGCGAACTGCATGATGAGTACCGGTGTTGTGGCAAAAAGAATGAACGGCATTGTAATGATCCGGAACTTCTGAAACCCAGATGCTCCGTCCACTTCAGCAGCCTCGTAGAGATCACGAGGGATGGCTGTCAATACACCCAGAATCAGTACCATACTGACCGGAATACCGATCCACATGTTGACAACAATGACGGTAACCTTGGCCCAGAACGGATCTGTCAGCCAGGGCAACCCCTCCAGCCCAAACGCTCTCATGTACGTATTGATTGGACCAAACTGGCCATTGAACAGATTACGCATAAGCAGCAGGGAGATAATCTGCGGGATGGCATAAGGCAGAATAAAAATCGTCCGCCACAGCTTCTTGAAGCGTATGCCCCGCTGTTCAATCAACAGTGCTACAAGCACGCCACCAAAATAGGTGGTGACTGTCGCCAGGATGGCCCAGATGACCGTCCAGGTTAGCACGCCGTAGAATGTCTGGCTCCAGGATTTCAGCTGGATCAGATCACTGAACGTCTTGAAGCCTACCCAGTCCACGAGTTTGGCTGGCGGAATATGATCCGGGGCCGAATAGTTGGTAAATGCAATCGTGATCGTAAACAGGATGGGCATAACGGTGAAGAAAAGAATACCCAGTGCCGGGATGGACAGGAACAGATACGGAAAGTTTTTGTCCATCATGTTCCGAAGCGATGCTGCTGCACTCAGGGTCTGCTTGCCTTCCTCCCTCGCGAGCCCCGTGACATACGCATCCCGAATATTCAGGATGTAGATCAGGATAAACACAAAAAACACCAGTAGTACGATAATGCCATCGAGCAGCAAAAAGATGGAATGGTCTCCCTTTTGAAGTACCGTGGATCCATTCACTTTGACAAAACGCTGTGTATTTTCCCCCAGTGTCCATATGCCCCATACGGCCTGTGACAGACGAGGAAGCAGGTACGCAAGCCCTGCCCCCTCCAGTAACAGTAGACAAATCCCCTTAATCCATTGTCGATTGTAGAGCTGTCCGAGACCTTGCAGTATGATGGAACATATAGCCGCTGTCATCCGATGCTGTCTTTCCCTGTTCGGTCCAACAGGCACCGGGACATGCTGCTGTTGCATTCGCTCTCTCCTCCCCGCCTATTGCTAACCTGGTCGTTCGTCCTTATTGGACGGTTGCAAGGCTTTCCTGGATCTGTTTTACGGCGTTATCCAGTGATGCCTTCACGTCCTTATCGGTATCCCAGATATCCGTAATGGCCGAAGTGATGGGTCCCCATACGCTGTCCATGGCAGGCAGCGAAGGCATCGGTGTCGAGTTGTTGAACTGTTCCAGGAACGCCTTATTGATTGGGTCCTCCTGTAACTTCGGATCAGCAGCCACGTTTTTATTCGCAGGAAGTGTACCGTTCAGGTCAAAGTTCTCCATCTGAGCCTCTTCATTGGAAAGGAACGCTGCCAAGAGCTTCGACGCATTCGGATATTGCGTAAATGCATTCACATAATAGGCTTTCACGCCTGAGAAGGATGTCATCGGTTTGCCATCGATTGCAGGAAGCGGAGCAACGCCAAAATCAATACCTGCATTGCGATAATCGGCAATGGTCCACGGACCGTTAATGTCCATCGCCAGCTTGCCGCTGGAGAATAATCCTTTTTTGATATCATAGTTCACGTCACCCATCTTAAGCGGCAGCACTTCCGACTTCAGCGTCTGCAAGAACTGTCCACCCTTCTGGGCACCTTCGTTATTCAGACCGAGATCCGCACTGTCCATCCCGTTGTCCCCAAAAATATATCCGCCCTGCGAAGCCAGGAACGCATAATTATAGTAAAATTGCTGCAATTCCCACATCAGCGCATACTGATTGGACTTCACATTATTGAATGTCTTGGCGAAACTGATAATCTCATCGAAGTTTTTCGGAGCTTCCGGATAGAGTGCCTTGTTATAAAAAAGGGCATAGGTCTCCACGCTGTACGGATAGCCGTACAGGATATCCTTGAACGTCACTGCCTTCAGTGCGTTGTCGCTGGTGTTCTCTACGGTCTCTGCTTCGAATATGTCATTGGGCAGAATAAGTCCCGCCTCTGAAGCGCTACCAATCTTATCATGTGGGAAAACTACAACATCTGCCGCGAGACCCGCCGGGCCATCCGTTGTCAGCTTGGTTACCTGATCGGTTGGAGGTAACTCCTCCATTTTGACTGTTACCCCATACTTCTCTTCGAATTTTTTGACTCTTTGCTCAATAAAGCTGCTTTGATTTTTGTCCTCCCAGATCACCAGGGTTGCGCCTTCTTCAGGCTGCAGGTTCTCGGCTGTCAGCTGTACAGCTTCCTCCGGATTCTCACCTGCAGTAGTTGGAGATGTGCTTCCACCTTCCGTAGAGCACGCAGCCAGCGTAAACGCCATCATAACGGACAATGTTGCCCCTTGCCATTTTCTCATGTAAAATGTCCCCTTCCCTCTGCTTGGTCCAACAAAGTTCGCGCTTTTCACCCTTTTGTCTGCGTATGTTGCCAGGTTTTGCATTCCATGTTCTCTGTTGTACAAACGTTTGCTCAAATGGAAGACAAGATGACCTATCCGTTCAATATGTAGGGAGAAACAAGTCAAGGAGTATGTAATTCCACCGATGTAAGCGCTACAATAACAATCACATCATACAATACTGCACTTTCTTTGCACAAACGTTTGCACAAGCCATATTCGTTCATTTTTAACCAATTTCTCTCTTCTACCTACAGTAATTTCCTGTTTCCTTGTTCAGACTCTTTCTTCCTTAATTTTACTTCGCGTGCATTCCTTACCCGGCAGTTAGCAATTGATTTCTCGTATCCTTTGGATTACCATAGGAGAATATTTATACGATTGTTCAGAAGGGATTTTTTTACATGATTACAATCAAGGATATTGCCAAATTGGCGGGTGTTTCCCCTTCTACAGTGTCACGGGTGATTTCCAACCATCCCAGAATCAGCACCGAGACGTCTCTCAAAGTGAAGCAAATCATGAAAGAATTGAACTACCATCCCAACATCATGGCGAAAAGCCTCGTTTCCAAAACGACGCATACCCTAGGCATTATGCTTCCGCGTCCTGCAGAAGAGTTGTTTCAGAATTACTTTTTCGGAGAACTGCTGCGAGGTATCATTACACACGCCACCCGTATGAATTATGAATTGCTGCTAACAACCGAAACCTCATCAGACAATGAATTGCATGCGATATCCCGCCTTGTGCATGGCCGAAGAGTGGATGGCATTCTGCTGCTCGGGTCCAAACGAGACGACCCCATCATTTCATTTTTGGAAGCGGAAAAGTTTCCTTTTGTGTTAATCGGACGCAGTGAAGCTCATCCAAATGCCCCCATGGTGGATAACGATAATGTGCAGACCGCTTATGATGCGACTCATCATCTGATCGCTCAGGGACATACTCGAATCGGATTTGTCAGCGGACCACCAGACATTACGTTATCGCATGATCGCATGCTAGGATACCAAAAAGCACTTGCCCAAGCCGGGCTGGATGCGAATAGTGATTGGATTGTGGAAGGCGAATTCCTGCAGGAAAGTGGATTTAGAGCGATGTCGCTGTTCATGTCCTTGCCGGACAGACCCACCGCAATTGTTGTCATTGATGACAATGTGGCCTTTGGGGTATTGAGAGCTCTTGCCGAGCTTCATTATCTGGTGCCTGAAGATATTAGTGTCGTCAGTTTTAACAATATTGCTTTATCAGAACTGGCTTCACCCCCACTAAGCTCTATAGATATCGGAACCTATCAGCTTGGTTACACAGCCGTTCAGGTGTTGTTGAAAATTCTAAGCGGGGAATCACAGCCTCATAATCCTGTCATTATTCCCCATCGTCTGATCGTGCGTGAATCCTCACTCTTTTCCAAGCCAATGTCACCCTCAAATTGATTCATTTCGAGCATCCGTGTAGCAATGCAAACGTTTGTCCACACGGGCTATGATGCTGTTATCCACAGTGCATAGGTGCAAAAAAAGAAGCCGCATATACTCATGCGGCTTCCTGACTTTACACACTATTTCTGTACTCCATGCTCGACTGCGCTTGAATGGATTAGTAAGAGCTCCAACCAGCATCTGCTGTAACGACAGTTCCGTTCACGAAGCTGGACTCGTCAGATCCAAGGAACAAAGCCACTTTGGCGATCTCTTCGCTCGTCCCGATGCGTGGGTTGATTGCCATGCCAAGCTGTTGCCGCCCTGCACCGAAATGGCTAATACCTGCCATGGAGGCGCTGATGTTGGTTGCCACAGCGCCTGGAGCGATTGCATTACAGCGAATGCCTTGCTCAGCATACATGTATCCTGTATTTTTGGTGAAGCCCACGACCGCATGTTTGGAAGCCGTATAGGCTGCTCCTGCACGTCCGCCGTGTAGGCCACCTGCCGAAGCGATGTTCACGATGACGCCCTTTTGTTTTTCCAGGAAGATCGGCAATACTTTACGCGTTGTCCGCATCACACTGGTCGTGTTCACAGCGAACAATCTTTCCCACTTCTCATCCGTTACATCTGCTGCCGGCTCCATACCATCCATAATTCCCGCATTGTTAACCAGAATATCTACTGTACCGAATGTGCTAACCGTCGTATCGATCAGATTTTGCACATCTTCTTCTTTGGCAACATTGGCCAGAAGTACAATTGCTTCTCCACCCTGGGCCTTAATATCATTAACTACCGCCTGTGCGGATTCTACATTGATATCTGAAACTACGACTTTGGCACCTTCTTGGGCATACAACGTAGCGATTGCTTTCCCCATACCCGAACCTGCACCTGTAACAATTGCGACTTTATCTTGAAGTTTCATTCCATGTATCCTCCTTTGTGTATTTGTTTACAATAAGTTAACAAACAAATGTTCATTAACTCCTATCCTTAGTATAATAAGTCATAGCGTTTCACTTCAATCAGTAAAAGCTTGTCCAGTTGTACGTTAAACAACACTAATAAGCCTGAATGTATTTTAACTAATAAAGTGAACTGGCGAGGAGGAAAATAGATGTCTGAAACTCCGAATTCGATGGACCGAAGAATCAAGAAATCAAAGGCTGCCCTGAAGGATGCACTCATCCATTTGATGCAAAGACACCCCTTTAAAGAAATATCCATTACGGATATTGTGCAGCGAGCCGACCTGAATCGAGGAACTTTCTACAGACACTATCAGTACAAGGAAGACCTGTTCAACGAAATCATCGATGATGTGATTCAGGATCTGGTAACTTCTTTTCGCAAACCCTATCAAGGGTTGAAAGTGTTCGAGGTTGGTCTGATGCCCTCTTCGGCAATCACTATATTTGAACATGTCCACCAGCACGCACAATTCTACACACTGGTTGTGAAATCCGAGGCTTCTTCCAACTTCCAGCGCATGATCTGTGATGTTCTTCGGGAGCTCTCCTTACAGGATCTGAATCATATCTTCCCGCATCACATTAACCCTGAACTGTTAGCAAGTTACCAGTCTCATGCGATATTCGGCATGATCATGGAGTGGATCAGACAAGATTTCAAGCACAGCCCCGCCTACATGGCCGAGGAGTTGTTCAAGATCATTCATTACAGGCCTGACAATGTCGTGTTAAAAGACTGAAATTTTCAATTACCATACTAGCCTCTAGTAGGGTGATTGGAGGAATTTTAAGAAAGCTTTACCACCGAAATTATGTAAATGTATTCCTGTGATTTCTGGTAATGATATGTTAGATTATCCAATGGAATACAACCAAAAGGAGGATGACAATACATTTGAAGAAGTCGTGGATTATATCATTGATTACCAGTTTTGTTTTGCTTGGCGGAGTGCTTCTCTCTCCAGCCAGTTCTGCCAATGCAGCCAAAGAAGCAACCTCTACATATTCAGATTCAGATCAGAGTTATAGTAAAGACGAAGATGACTTTAGTGAAGAGTTTGCTGACGACTTAGAATTAAGTGATGCAGAACAGGAGCTCACTAAAGATCAAAAGGATTTCGAAAAATACCTTGATCAAATATCTCGTCTGGTACCTTATGAGGATAAAGCTATCAACACGTTGAGTAGTGTTGGAGGTGAGGTGAATTCAACCAATCGCAAGTCCATGTACCTCAAACTTACGAATACAGTGATCCCTAATTATACAAAAACAGTCTCCATGTTAAAACAAATCAAGCCTTCCAATCCTGAACTTAAGAAAATACATGCCTATTATGTCAAGGGAAGCTACCTTCAGCTGGAAGGATACTTGTTGTACAAACAAGCCGTTTCCAAAAACAAAGTGAATTCTAAGATACTGCAACAAGGCCGTGCCAAAGTACGTGCGGCTGGCGTTCTACTTGACCAATACGAGCAGCAGATATACCCTTATGCACGTAATATCGGGTATCTACATTAGTACCAATCTTCATAGAAACCCAAAAAGAGTACCTATTCATAGAAATCCAAAAGCGACCATTCCCCATGCCAAATGGAGAACGGTCGCTTTTTCTAATGATATATAAAGATAAGCACCTAATACGTAGTTTTTTCTCTCTTCTGATCACAATCCCAGCTTCTGCCCTTTCTCCAACCGCTGAATCTGTTGCTCCCCGGTATCTGCAAGTTCACGGAACTGGTTAATGGTCTCGCGCATTCTTGGCAGGGCTTCCTGCTTATAAAGACTGATGGAATCAAGCGCTGACAACACATCAGTGAACGCCTGTTTCATCGTATCCACGGAGATGCTGGCTTCATACGCCTGCTTTTGGATGGCAATTCCCTGATCCTTGAGCATTTTGGATGTACCTGCGATCAGATCGTTGGTTGTCTGGTTCAACAATTCAATCTTCTGCAATACAATCTTCTGATTATACAATGCACTCGCTACCGTTACGGCAATTTTCAGTGCTGAGATGGTTACATTCTTCGCCCGGTCTACCCCTCGGATCAGTTCCTTATTATTACGGATGACCACTTCAATCGCCATGATGCCCTGCTGATTCACGACCAGCATCTGCTGCAGGTCCATCACCCGCTGACGAAGCGGGAATAATACTTCTTCCGTAATAAATCGAACTTTCTCAGGGTCCTCATTCCGAACCTTGGCCGCTTCAATCTGTGCATCGATGGACTCATCCATGAGCACGCCAAGCTGGATTTCCTTTTGCAGTCGTTTGGTAAGTTCCCGCAGGTTCTGCTGTTCAATCTCCAGGGTTGTATTATCGTTACGCAGGGTGGATCTACCTTTATCCAAAGAGGTTACGATGTCAGCGATGACTGCGTCAGCCTTCTGGTATTTCAGGAAATAGGCGCGAAGCGGATTGAACAATTTCCCAAGGAAACCGGTCTTGGCAAAGTCGACCACGCTCGGGTCGAGATCCTTCAGTTGCATATGCAGCTCGGTCAAGCCTTTGGCGACCTGACCGCCCTCGTCTCCCGTCTTGGACAGATGTCCAACGGAGACTTGAAGCAAGGCGTTTTTCTCGGAAGAGGATCTCATCGTGTTCATGCCAAAACCGTCAATAGATTGCAAAATCTCTTTGCGCTTCTCCAGGGATTCAAGGTCCAGTGTCATGATCATCTCTACGTTGGCATTTGCCACTTGTTGAAGCTCCGCGACCTCGGCGGGCACGGGTTTCACTTCTTCCTCAATGACCTTCTGAATTTCCTTCTGGCTCGGTATTTCCATTGAAAATGACATCTATAGTTCCCCCTTTATATTTACATCTGTACGTTAAACAGGTTTCCGATCTTGTACACGACATCGTCGGTATCGGCATTGATGCTTGCAGCCTCGTTAATGCTGGAGATGCTCTCCAGGGCTTTGATGTCCGCGTTGTATCCAATTGTATAGATGGGCACTTTGTACGTTTCGACCAGATCCCGGATATCCTTGAGGGTATGACCTTCGTTGGTCTCGCCATCACTCAGGACAAAAATCAACGGTTTCACGTTTGGATCAGCAGCCATATAATCCTCCAGCATCTTCATTGCCACCACGATCCCATCAAAGGTCGCTGTACCGCCGCCAGCTTGCAGACTATCAACTGTTCCGACAAACATGGACTGCTGGTTCGTATCATACTTGGCAATCGGCAGATTCACGGTTACCCCGCTGGAGTAAGAAACCAGGCCAATACTATTTTCTGTGCCCAGGTACTTCTGACCTTTGCGCAAGGACTCTTTCAGTCGGTTAAGCGGTTCGCCGTCCATGCTTCCGGATACGTCCGTCACGAACACGGCGGCAATCGGTTTACTGCCGTTCTTCTTCTCTTTCCAGACTTTCTGCGCGGACAGTAACGTGCCGCCATCCACTGTAGCCAGTTCGGATTTGTAATCCTGTAGCCCGTTGAAACCGAACTCTTCCGCCGATTGTTGGTACTTCGCCTGGGTTACAAATTCCGCAAACTTCTGGATAATCTCCTGTTTGTTCTGCGGCAATTGTCCCAATGCATACAGCGGGCTATCATGTCTCACGCCAAATGGTGTAAAGACGTAACCACTCTTCAGATCAGCGGTATTCACATACGTCTGGTATTCGAGTACAAAGGCATCCAGTCTGCCTGACTTGGCAGCTTCCCGCATCTGAATGGTTGTGGATGCTGTAAACGGTACATTCGTCTGGAACTTTTCGAACCCTTCAATAGCCTTCTCTCCAAGTGGGTTAGTACTGTCATACGTGTTCAGTGCGGTTACCAGGAAGTTAAGTCCTGTAGAACTGGCAAACGGATCGGTATATCCCATCGCGAGTTCATTGTTCGCAATCGCTTCGGTTACGGTCTTCACATTAACGGAGCCGTACGTATCAACCAGTGCGTCATATTTGGCTTTGGAAATGACAATACCAGGAACATTCCCGACCAATCGCTCGGAAACCATCTCCGTCTTCACCCCGCTAGCCTCAACCATCTCGCCCCATAGTTCGTTAGAAGGTGTGAATGCATCCGGCATATACTTGCCAGACTTGATATAATCGGTAGCCGTACCGGAGGCGATGTTGCGGATTTTGACTGATACCTGTTTGCCACCAACGGTAATATTGGCTTTGTTGAACTCCTCACCCACCTCAGTTAACCAGCCGTCTACCCCGCTGCCCGACTTCTCTGTGGAAGAGAAGATTTCGACGTAATCATTTGTTGTATTCTCTACGGCAATTGCGAATTTGGAGATATCCGGCAGCGATTCCGCCACGTCAACCGGATCGAGATCAATCTGTCCTTTGACCGGTTCCGCCGTCGCTGGTGCAATGTCTGCATACAGTTTACCCAGTTCCTTACCTGCATTCTCTGTGCTCACCTGTGTGGTCGACTTGCCAAAGTTCGACGTCAGTGTAATCCCTGCATAGACCAGACCAAATACGAGTACCAGCATTACAATCGATATGAAAAAAAACTTTCCCTTCTTGGCCATACGAGCAACCCCTCACTGTCTGTATAATTTGGTGTGCTTGATTAACTGATCAATCTCCTGCATACAAGGCATCTGTTCAATATCCCCGGCTTCAAAGCTGTCGAGGCGTGAAATCTCCAGTAACAGCTGATCCAGCTTGAGCAAAATTTCCTCATTGGTGTGTAGTGCATTCTTCACATAAGACAAATAATCGTTGTATACCTTGGTTTTTTCCTGAAAAAGCTTCTGGGGAAGTGTGGAGGATTTGGATTTCATCATGTTGGCATAGTCAGCTTCATCGAATACATTCAACCGGTTCAATACACTGCGGATGTTCAGGTATAACAGCTTCTCCACTTCCAATGTGACCGAAGCGAATTTCTTGTAGCTCAGTTCCCCGGGATCAAACCGCTGATGAAGCACATTCAGGAGTGTTTCTTTCTTCTTTTTCATCCGGTTAAGTTGGGACAGCCCCAGCGTGATATCTTCTTCGAGGACTTTGATCCGTCTATAAAAAGATAGTGCTTCCACATAATCTTCATGTGTTTCGATATGCTTCACGGGCAGGACTACGGGCTGTCTGAACAGCAAGGTGTAACTCCCATATAAGAGTGCCATTGCACTGCCGAACAACAGGGTAACAGATAGCGCAGTTGTGAATGCACCCTCTTCGAAATTCAGCCCGATAAAGCCGGGTGAGAATGCGAGAACATTCACAGCCACAATACCAAAGATCAACCCCAGCAATTTTATGTACTTGATCATGTTCAATCATCCGACCTCCTTTCATGTTATATATTGAAGCTTTATGTCGTTATTTTCCTGTTCAGCTTATTCTTATTGTACATGATGTTAACGCTCTCAGGTGGATATCATTGGATATTTGGATACTCATAATATACGTGGTTTGGGCTTATCCCATTTCATATTTTCAGGGACAACGTGGAACTTGGCAGGAAATTTTGTGGTCAATCGTAAAAGTTCGTCTTACGAGACGGCAGATTGTGGAGAAGAAATGTTATCAGGTAATACGTGGAAAATAGCTATGCGTGTCATTTTTTATATAAGACTTGTCTGAAAAAGAGCAATGCAAAAAGGACGAAACGGAGATTATCCGGTTTCGTCTCTTATACGTTGGTTCATCATTTTTTCGTGTTTCCACTACCTGAGCTTGAACAACGAATCCAGCGGAATATGCAAGTCAGGATATACGACCGAAATAATCGTTTCCTGCTCTGTATACAGATGACGGGTCTGGTAACTGCCATCCTCCAGTGTGTACACATGGACAGTTTGATTGCCGGGGTCAACAATCCAGTATTCGTTCACGCCATATTTCTGATACAAGTTAAATTTATCGTTAAAATCCTTTAACGCCGTCGAAGGCGATAACACCTCGATAATTAAAGAAGGTGCACCGTGGCAGCCACTTTTGGATATCTGGTCTTTGGAGCACACCACCGATAGATCAGGCTGTACAACGTGATCTGGTACGTCGTATTGTTCATTTTCGCTAAAATACACATCGAAAAGGGCAACAAATACGAAACACTTTCGATTCTGAAAAAAAGTCCGCAAGGAGAAGTGCAGCTCACCCACAATAAACTGGTGCAATGAAGTGGGGGCTGGAGAATTATTAAAAGCTTTGCCGTTAATTAATTCCCATGCCCCCTCCCAAGTTAACCAATCCTGAAAGCTATACGTACCTTTATTATCGGGTTTTGCCACACTTCCAACCTCCTCTTACAACTAACCGTAATTTATTTTCATTATAACATTGTGTTTGCGCCTTTTCACACCATGCCTCTTTTCACGAAAAGATGGATTCCGGTTTGCTTCGCGTGGTGCGTACCTCAACGACTTTTCCGGCGCAACCGTTGTCACCCAACGCTTGGAACATTACCGTAACGCTGTCTTTGCCTGATGTAACCGCCTCCGGAATATCATAGGTCACATAGAACACTTCGCCGATTTTGTTCATGTGAATTCGCTGCTCTCCGATGACGGTTCCATCCACGGTAATGCTGAATTGTCTGTCATATAACGTACCTTCCCGTTCAAACGGAGAATGATCTCCGCCCCAATAGGCCACACATAGGTAATTGGTTACGGCACGATCCACCGCCAGTTGGTAACTGAAGTAAGCCCCACTGATGCCAAAAGCCTCTCGCCACATATGCAGCTTGTTACGGCCATCCGTGGTCGAACCGTTATAGTGTTCCCCACGGCAGTTGCTATCCAGTTGATGACCAATCTCATCCTGCTGCCCATCCGCCTGAACCCTGTCGATTGTGATATCATTCAAGGCTTTCTCCCGCGCATCACCTTCATCGTTAAACGGCCAATACACCGTATAGAACTCATGATGCACATCATAGAACGGAATGAGATTCACGGCTTGGCCTGTGGAAGTGACATCTTTGCTAAGTTCAAATGTTAACGTGTCTGCATCCACAACCTTGATCCACTCTTGTACATCCTCCTGCTCCGTCCAGATCACAGGTACAGGTGCGGTCTTGGGATTCAGTGCTGTTTCGTCCACAATCGTGTCCTCTGGAAGACCCTCGCTTCCGAGGGCACCGGCGAGTACAATTGGGCCATACAGGAATGCCACTTTGTGGGCATCATCCCGGGAGGTGTACTGGCGAAGCGACATCGGCAGTGTGATGGTAATGACATCGCCAGCAGTCCATGTGCGGTCGATGGAAAGATAGCCGGGTTCCATCCGTGTATACGGATGTTCCGTATCCCCATTGACGGTTGCCGTCATTGGCTGTTGCAGCCATGAGGGCACGCGTAATCTTAGATGAGCCGAGGCGTTGCCTCCGGTGATCGTCAGGGTTACCTTTTCCGAATAAGGAAAGTCGGTTTCGAGCTTCAGGGATATCCCCTGAGACGTCCAATCCAGCTGGGAAGCGATATACAGGTTGACGTACAGGTCTTGCTCGTCTTCAAAATAGATGGCCTCGGCATATTTACCCGGATTCTCCATGCCTGATCCTGTACAGCACCACCAAGCCGTATCGTGTGTACCATAGATTTTGTAGTGACCTTGCAGCGTTGAGGCAAAATACGTTTTGTTCCCCGTATCCGGGTCCTGCGTGCCCAGGATGTGATTGTAGATGGCGTTTTCATAATAGTCCATGTAGGCGCTATCGTGATTCCAGGCAAAGAGTTGTTTCGTCAGATGCATCATGTTGTGGGTACAGCAGCTCTCTCCTGTCTTGATCCCGAGACTCTCCATGCCCTTCGCTTCATAATGCTCCGATATGCTCGTCGCACCAAAGACGTAGGAACGATGATGAATGGTCGTATCCCAGAAAAACTCTGCCGCTGTCCGATAACTCTCATGGGTATGGTCCTGGTTGTAGATCTCGGCTGCACCGATCACTTTCGGAATCTGAGTATTGGCGTGTTTGCCTTGAAGATCGTCCTGCTTGTGTTCCAAGGGTCTCAGGATCAATTGATGGGTAAACTTATTGGCAATCTCAAGGTATAGGGCTTTGCCCGTGATTCCATACAAGTGTGCAAATACTTCATTCATGCCCCCGTGCTCACTTTGAAGCATCGTCTGCATCTGTTCTTCTGTCATCGGGAGCAAACCTTCTACTGCCCAATCTGCAAATCGAGTAACCACCTCAAGTGCCTGTCCGTTGCCAGTGAGTTTATAGGCGTCAATCAGACCACGATAGATTTTGTGCACACTGTACCAGGGAACCCAGTATTCACCGATGTTGAATCCACCGATATTCTCTGCTCGAAAAGCCATGTGGAAAGGTTCTTCGGACAAACCACCGATATACCCGCTCCCCGTGGTCTGCTGGATTCTCGACAGTTCGGTGACCGCATAATCCAGTCTTTCTTTTAACGTGATATTCCCGGTTGCCTGGTACGTCACAGCCAGGGCAGACAGATAATGTCCAAGGGAATGTCCGCTGATGGTACGTGCCTCCCAACCCGCATAACGCTCTTTTCGGGCAGGTAAACCATGAGCTTCGAAGCATGGAGCCAGGAATCGATCAATATCCAGCGCTAACAGGTAACGCTCCCCCACTCTTTGTGAAGTTTGGAACACACCATTTAGCAGATCTACATGTTCCGGTCCCAGAAATCCTTTTTTCGTATCAATCATGACACTCACTCCTTCTCGGGATGTAATATATAAGTTGAACTAAAGATTATTTACACTGACACTACGATGACAGAACAACCTTCCAATCGCTGTTATCCCCAGATTTTTTTGATCCCCTTTCTCATGGGAAAATCCAGGGATAGCGTATGCTTTCGAAGCAGCTTTCTTTCAGAAAGCTTTTAGGCGAACGCTCCGCTTTTTCAGGTTTTTTCTGTCCTCTCCGTTATCATGTAAATGATTAGTTCAACTTATATAGATATCCATTCATTCTTGAGGGGTAAAATCCGTTTTATTAGCTACAAGACTAATACTCATCAATCTACTGTAGAGCTTGAATATCCCCATACTATCAAATAAAATACAATTACATCAGACTCATAATCCAAGAAAAGGTGGATAAATCCGTCCTATGCAAAAGCCACTGGAACATTACCTGTGCGGCAAGTTCATATCCGAAGGCAACTGGAGCCACATGAGACGCAGCATGCCTGTGCATGAGATCATTTTGATGCTGGAAGGTGAGATGTACATCGCGGAAGAAGAGGAACAATATGTAGTTCGTGCCAACGATCTGTTGTTTCTGCGCGCCGGCCGCACCCATTACGGCTACCAGATGAGCGACACACCCGTCAGTTTCTACTGGGTTCACTATGATGCCATGTCGGCAGAATTCAACTGGTTTAGGACACATGCCACTATCCAGGTACCTTCCATGGCCAATCAGTTATTCAAGCAATTGCTACATGTGTCATCCTTCTCAACGGAGGAAGCAGACGCAGCCTTGCTATTGTTGTTTAGAGAGCTGGAGCGGAATATAGAGGCCGATTATCGCCCCCACAATGCGATTGTGGACCATATCTGCAAGTGGGTCGATATTCATCTGCATACGAACATTACGGTGAGTCAGATTGCGGAAAATTTTAATTTTAACAAAGACTATATCTCCAAAATGGTGAAGCGTGAGAAAGGTACTGGACTCAAAACCTATATCCTCACAGAACGAATTCGCCGGGCGAAACAGCTGCTGCTCAACACCAATGCCAGTGTAAAAGAAATCGCCGGACAGTGCGGCTTCTCTGATTACAAGCTGTTCCTGCGTATGTTCAAGCAATACGAAGGCAATACGCCAACTGAATATCGCAATCATCTGTATTCCACACAGCTCAATCGCTGACGCGCTCTGACCGATAGAAATGACTGAGTTAACTATAGAAAAATTGAATGAATCGGATTGAATCCGTTATGGTAAAATGCAAGAAAACTGTATTCCATACTTAACCCATAAGAGAAGGGGAATTAAAAGATGACAACGGCTGCCGTTACGATTCATCCTGCCGCAGAAACGGACCATCCAGAGATTGTAGAGATCCTTGTTGCAAGTTATGCCGAGTATCGGGAGACTTTTGAGCAAAATGATCGATGGGAAGCCTATCTGAAAGACATTAGAGAGTCTCTGGACAACCCGTATCTCAAACAATTGTGGATTGCCAAGATTGAGGATCAAATTGTCGGTACAGTCCAATTATTCGAAACCGCGCACAAGGCTTATCCAAACTTTGAACTGCCAATTGATTATCCGTTTATTCGGCTGTTGGGTGTCGATCCACAATGGAGAGGCCACGGAATCGGCAGAGAATTGCTCCAGCAATGCGTTGATTCTGCCAAAGAGATGGGCAAAAATACAGTGTACTTATATACGGGCGGTCAGATGGTTAACGCCATCCGGCTATATGAACGTTTCGGTTTTGTAGAAGATGCGGAATTCAGCTCCGAGGGTACTGGAGGCAAAGCGATCTGTTACCGTTATGATTCATAATCCTAATGGACAGATAGCCTAATGAAGATAGTCAAAATCGCTGTGTTCGATCGACCCAAAATGCACATTGGCTTCGTCCAAACGGAATCCAAGGAGGCCGCATTAGCGGCAGAACGGTTCGCCCAACGCTTCAGACAGGCGATTGAGTTGGATCATTTAACGGTGTAAACGTAAAAAAGTGCTCCACGCCTCTGAAGGAAGTTTTGAATGAACACCAACTTCTCCAAGAAAGGGGCACTTTTCTTTTTTTACTTTTCATAGTCACATAAAAACCTATATTTTATACTCTTGTCTGATTATCTCTTCCGGTACTATTACTACTACACCTTACTCAAACTATACTTTAACTTTGCGTACGGCTTCACTCATCTCGTTGGTCTGCTGCTCCAGCATTGTGGAGGTCTGCGCCACCCTGTTGAACATGGCCGACTGTTCACGCATTAAACGATAGATTTCATCCGAATGATCCGACACCCCCGCTGAGATCTGGGAGATCGTATTGACCGAGGCGGCAGCCTCTTCTGATCCTGCCGAGATTTCCTCTGTCGCAGCGGAGACTTCCTGAATGCGACGGGTCACGAGTTGGAATGCATCAACCACATGGGCAAATGCTTGCTCCGCTTCTGCTGTAATCGTAACACCTTGTCCAATCTCCGTTGCGGTAACCCCCATCTGTGAGCCAATCTGCTGTGATTCTTGTTGAATGCGAAGCAGCAGATCTGAGATCCGTTCCATGGATGTGCTTGAGGCTTCCGCAAGCTTCCGAACTTCGTCCGCCACAACCGCAAAACCTTTGCCGTGTTCTCCTGCATGTGCTGCCTCAATGGATGCATTAAGCGCAAGCAGCTTCGTCTGACTCGCAAAGTCACGAACCGTGTGCAGTGCACCACCAATTTCCTGAGAGTAATTGTTCAGCACCTGAACCATCGCCACGACTTCACCCGAGACATCTGAGATGCTCTCCATCTGTTTTTTCATCATTGTCATACTCTGTTTACCCGACTCTGCCGTAGCAAGTGCACTTGTGGCCGCATCTGATACAACCATCGAGGATTCGGAGATATCCGTTATGCCTTTTGCGATCTCTTCCATCGCATTCGCGCTATCGCTTGCACCCTGCTTCTGCGTATGTGCCCCTTGCCTGATCTGTTCAACAGACTGGTCAACCGTCTTGCTCATCTGGAGCATCTCTTCAGTACTGCGATTAAACTCTTTGGTTGATTCTGATAAAATATCTGTAGTTACTGCTACACCTTCAACCATGTTACTCACGATCTTATTCAAATTCCCGGACATATGTATCATCGCTTGATATGTTGTTCCAATCTCATCCTGGCTCCGCAAACGATATGACGTCAGAATTTGGTTGGCTTCTGCAAGCTCACCCTGTGCCATTTTTTCCACACTCGCCTTAAGCGGTTGAAGCGGCCGCAGCCCCCTTATGATAAACCACATGACCACAGCAATGCCTATAAGTGTAATTAAAAGCAACAAAGCATAGAAGGGAACACTCGAATTCATAATGTCTGACTCAATGCTTCCAATAACCGATACCGCCGTATCGATTCCGATCACACCTGTTAAAGCCCCATTACTATCCAGCATCGGAGCGTAAGAGGATATGTAGTCGCCATACTCCTCATTGTTGATGATCGAAGAACTGGCTGTTCCCCCTTGCAACAACTTCTGAACAGCATCCTCAGGAATATCCGTTACTTCATTAATCGGGGAAGCTTTGGCAGCTTCCTTCATGCCGTCCACCATAATAAGCGGCGTACCTTTGTCATCTATTTTGACGAAATACACATACATTGCACCGATACTTACACGAAAATCATCCAGTTCATCACGAATCTTCAAGAACGCGTCATTCTCCTTGGGATCCTTGGCAAACTCGGCATAAGATGCTGTATCCAGCTGATTCATATAACTCTGAGCAATTTGGATATTGTAACTCGAAATGGCCTCCTGTGCAGCCAGTTTCATATTGGCCACCTGTAACAGCATGCTTCCAACGGCAATGATCGTAATGACCAATGTAACTACTGCAACAATGCGTACAACCAAACGTTTTCTAAAGAAACCGATCATCCGCTCCTCTTCCTCTCCCGTGAACCCAAGCCTTTTTGACTAGGCGCTACCCAAAAAACACATGCTTGAAGCACTAAGTATGGGAAAATAGTAAACGAATATGTCGATTTAGGCAAGAAAATATTGGGTTTACATAAAAACGCTATCATGGCCTGGTAGCTTTGTTGGATGGAACAAAACACTCCAACGCAAGCATCAGAGTATGTTCAAAGATTAGTGCAACTGAATCAACAACTTACTATTGCCAAAAGGAATTAATTCAGATATATTATTAATTAATTGATCAGTTAATTAATTAAATTGAAATGATGAAAGGAGAATTCTTTTGGCCAGACCGGTTAATGAAGAAAAGAGACTCGAGCGGCGTAAACGAATCCTAAAAGAAGCCGTGATCCTTTTTGCCGAAAGCGGATATTCCAATACCACAACGGCTATTATTGCAAAAACTGCAGGAGTAACTTCCGGAACCATCTTTCAATACTTCCCAAGCAAAGAAGCTCTGTTCCATGCCGCTGTACTTGAACCGCTTGATGATATTCAGAAGAAATCACTTGCTTCTCTACAACAAAAAGGAACACCAGGTACGTTGATTAAAAACATGGTAGAAGAACAATTCAGTCATATTTACTTCTACACCAATGAGTTGCGACTCGCTCAATCTGTCTTGGGGCAACGAACCAGATTCCCCGAACTTACACAGAAGGTCCTTGAAAGCATAAAAATAATGACCGATACGATTGAAGCTGTCTATGCAAAGGGGCAATCCATGGGGGAGTTCAACAAACGTTTCTCTCCAGCAATGATCTCTCGTAGTTATATCTCCTTTTTGAATGGAGTAGCTTTAACTCTCGGTGAAGACATCCTTCATCATCCTGAGTGGGAGAATCTGAAGGGACATGCCTTTTATCTGTTTGCACCAATACAACATGATGAAACACTGGAGGAATCTGAATGAGTCAACCATCTTTACCACCCGTTCTGACATTTAAAGGTCGCATGGAGAAACGCAAGAAACTGTTATGGGGCCTGGGGATAGCACTTGTGCTTATTGTCTCTCTTGTATTCTTTGTATCCTATAAAATAGTAGATACGTTGTTACATCATCCACGGGATACCAATGTCAGCTACGAATTGAATATGGAGAAAACACCTTACGAGGAAGTCGAATTCAAGAGTTTGAAAAATGATAATACAATTCGAGGAACTTTCTTTCCAGCGAGTATATCTTCAGGCACAGCAAGTAACAAAACAATTATTGTCGTACATGGGTATACGAGCAATCGTTTAGTCAAAGGCCGTACTCCCAAGTTGGTAGAGCATTTCGTTCCAAAGGGGTATAACGTACTGGCCTTTGATCTCAGCTCACAGGGTAAGTCGGATGGGGATTTAATTACGCTGGGTCTCCGTGAGAAACACGATTTACTTGGGGCTGTAGACTATCTAAAATCCAGAGATCATGCAGGAGACCATATTGGAGTTATCGGCTTCTCTATGGGGGCTGCTACTTCTCTACTGGCCACAAGTGAAAGTGATGATATCCAGGCTGTAATTGCAGATAGTCCATTTCGTAATGCCGGTTTATTCCTAAGAGAGGGCCTGCCATTCTTCTCAGGTTTTCCTGCATTCCCTTTCAGTTACACATCGACTTGGATGGCGGATTGGGTCTTTAACGTTGATCTTGATTCCGTATCACCTATGGACGCGGTTAAAAAAATGCAAGACAAGCCGGTTATGCTCATTCATGGTACTGGAGATCAGCAAATAAGTTATAAAAATACAGAAACGATCTATGCGTCCCTGAAAGATAATCCCAATGCAGAAGTATGGTATCCGCAAAACACGGAACACATCGATGCGATTAATCATTATCCAACTGAATATTTCCAAAGAGTAGATCACTTTATGGATAAGTATGTAGGACAATAAATTGAATACCAAAAGACTGTTAACACAAAGAACATCCCGGCTCGAGTACCAACGCCGGGATGTTCTTTGTTACGTATTATCTCACATTTATATATTACAAATACTAAACTGTTCGTCCATTCGTCCTCCTGAATCGAATCAGGGACCAGATCACCAGCAATGCGAGCACGGCCAGACAGATGCTAATGCTGAACCGATTACCTGCATCAAACACAAACATCACTGCAATCACACTGAGACATAGTACCACAACTCCGGTTATATAAGGAAACCCCCAGACTTTGAAGGTTGGTTGAACCGGATATCTCTTCCGCAGCTTCAACTGCGATGAAGCAATACAGATCCACACCAGGATTACCACAAACCCCGGAACGGCGAGCAATACACGGAACAGTTGATGCTGCGCGAACAGGCCAAGCATGGAACCTCCGAGCAATACAACCGCGCACACCAAAAGCGTATTCACCGGGCTGCCGTTGCGATTTGTCTGTGACAATGCTTTCGGCGCTTCCCCACCCACTGCCATGGAGTGCATCATCCGTGATGCACCGTAGATCCCTGAATTCGCAGCAGACAGAACTGCCGTCACCAAAATAAAGTTCATAATGTGTGCCGCTCCCGGCAGTCCCGTGGAGGCGAGCACCTGTACAAACGGACTACTCTCCGGCCCAATCTCATTCCATGGGATGAGACCACAGATGATGAGAATCGGCAACGTGAAGAACAGAATAATTCTGAGCATGAAATTACCCACGATTTTGGGCATCACTTTTTCTGCATTTTCCGTCTCGGTCAGGGTCAGACCAATCAGCTCCGATCCCCCATAAGAGAACATGACCACAAGCAGTGCCGAGAAGATCGATGACCATCCGTTCGGGAAGAACCCGCCTGCTTGCGTGTAATTTTGCAGATATGGAGTGTTATCACTTGGGATAATGCCAAAGATCAACCCTGCACCCAGGGAGATAAAAATAATGATCATGGCAATTTTGATCCCGGCCAACCAAAATTCAAATTCACCGAACACACCCACACTGAGCAGATTAACCAGTATAATGAACGCCGCACAAGCCAGACTCAGCATCCACAGCGGTACTTCCGTGAACCAATACTGCAAAAAACTCCCGGCGGCAATCACTTCAATGACACACACCGATAACCATAGAAAGCAGTACATCCATCCCATAACAAAGGAAACTCTGCTACCGAATGCTTCTTGTACGAAGTCTTTCATATTTTTGTTCTTGTACACCGTAGCCATCTCCGCCATCGCGGCCATAACAACCAGCAGCAATAATCCAGCAAAAATGTACGTGACAATAACGCCCGGACCTGCGAGTCCAATCGTCTCTGCACTGCCTTTGAAAATTCCTGTTCCAATGACACCACCCATAGCCATAAAACTGATGTGTCTTGGTTTAAGCTTCTTCTGTAGTGTTCCTTCTGTCTGAGCCAATTCAAGTCCTCCTGATGTAAAAAACGTCTGTAATGCTGTCTTGTTTCATAGACATAATGTCCAGTATACCCTATTGTCCATCAATCAGCCCAGAAGTTCCTTATGGCCAATTCATCCCAAACATATATGGACATAACCTATGTTTTATACCCCACAATGGCACGAAGCAATCTGTGTACAATCCAGCTGATCAAACTGTACACTGCCCCATAGATGAACCAAGCGCCTATGTTACTACCCAATGTTGAAAGATCACTCGCGATATACAACAAAGGCAGCATAAAAGAAATAATCAGCGCTACCCAGAGTCTAAACCATTTGGCAAAATAACTGCAGATTCCAAGCACCACAGCAATTACGGGACATAACACCAAGACGGCAAACAGCGGATTCATATGATCGAACCACCAATATATCATGCACGACTCCCTCCACCCTTTTCATAGCATGGTCCATGTTGCATCATTGAGTTTATTCTACTCTTTTTCCAAACTTGAATATGTATGATATGTTGCAAATAAAAAAACCAGCATTCTGCAACAACAGAATACTGGGTTCTCATGCAAATCACTTTAGATTGTTTTCGTCATAAACATGCTGTTCGGGTCCAATATATAGTCTGCAAATGGTTCGCAGTATTCGAATCCAAAATCTTCATACAGCTTCCGTGCCGGGATGAACGAATCCATTGAGCCTGTCTCCAGACTGATTCGCTTATAGCCACGTTCTACAGCAACGTCCATAATATGCGCCAAAATTTTTCTCGCTACGCCTTTTCTCAAATGAGCCGAAGCGGTACGCATCGATTTCAACTCTGCATGCTCTGGATCAAGTTCTTTGATAGCCCCGCAGCCGAGCAAGTCATCCCCTTCCCATCCACACCAGAAGGTAATTTCAGGCTTCTTGAGTCCATCCAGATTCAACGCATGGATACTCTCCGGCGGTGAATCGGCTGCCATCCCTTGCAAGTGCTCTGCAATTAACGCTTTGACCTGTATTCCACTCAAATCATCCACTTTGATCTCCAAAACGTATCACTCCTGCCGACATTTTTATTGTATTTGTTATTTAATCTAAATCGATTATTTCATATTACTAACATGTCAGGTTTCATGACAAGAGGATACACTGATTGGTTTTGTCGTCATTCATAGCATTGAGTGGAACAACCGCTGCGGACAGCTTGCCATTGGCATCGGACTCGCCGAACATCGCAACAAGGGATATGGCACCGAAGCGTTGAATCTTATTTTACGATATGCATTCCATGAAATGAATCTGGACCGGGTTGGCCTTGATGTCATCGCCTACAATGCCAAAGCAATCCGTTCCTATGAAAAGGCTGGTTTTCAGTTGGAAGGTCGGGCACGCTCAGCTGTATATCGTGATGGTAAGCGTTACGACCGCCTCATGATGGGAATTCTAAGACCAGAATGGGAAGCACACAATCAGATCCATACGGAGGGTGAACCAAATTGACCAAGAATGCAGAAGTCACTGAGTTTATTGAACAGATTCAGATTCCCTGGCAAGTTCAAGTCGCTGATCAATTGCGTCAGTTGGTACATGATTCCATCCCTGATGTGCAGGAACGCGTGCAATACAAGAAACCTCATTTTCTAAAAAACGGGAAGTACGCTGCGGTCATCTCGCCATCCAAACAGGCCCTATCCTTCACCATCTTCCATGCAACCGGACTCGATCTGCCTGATGGGATATTTGAAGGCCCGGAAGAGCGCAAAACGATCAAGATCAAGGAAAAGGATACGCCCGATTATGAATGGCTGGGCGGTCTGCTGACGCAGGCATCTGCAGAATTGTAGGAAGATCTGGCTGTACATCAAAAAGGCATCCCATGAAGTTCAAGAACTTACGGGATGCCTCTTTTTGTTGTAGTCTGCTATTAAGATTGCTGATAGGATACGGCGGTCATCTGGCATGGCTAACTGCTGCATATCACACAAGTCTGTATATGAAGTCGCTGGGCATGCCAAGAAACGTCCTGCTGAGCTGGATGCTTAACATCCAGACTAATTAAGGTGGTTAACACAGTGCCACAACGTGACGTGCTTGTCTCATGAACGTACACTTGAATACCCGTCTCTTATCTAAATAAGGAGATCAGTGATGTCCCAGCTGGTCCTTGGTGAACTCATAAAAGGCAAGCGCATCTTCACTGCTGGCAAAGCCTGCCTGAGCCATTTTTTCACTGCCTCCACCTTTACCCTGGTAGGCTCCAAGATTGCCTTTGAAGAAAGGTCCACAAGCCCATTCAGGCGGTTGTCCATTCTGTGCCAGAACGACTTTAGCCTCCGAGATACTGGCGAACAGTACAAGCCCCTCATGTTCTGCCGTCAGCTTGGTAGCCAGGCTCTGCATATCCTTGAGCGATTTGTCTTCAAAGACCTGAGCAATAACCAGCCCTTGCCGAGCAGCCAGAAGTTCCTCCGCATAATAGGCATCATTGGTTGTTTTCACTGCATTCAGCTCGGTTTGCAGCTGCTTTTGCTCCATTTCCATTTTTTCAATGCGCTCCAATAACTCGTCCTTACTGGTCTTTAATTTAACCATGATGCTATTGAGCACATTTTGTGTGGAAGTGAATTCATTCAGCGCCCTTGTTCCACATTTGAAATAAATGCGGGTGCCCCCCTTCACTTTTTCGGTTTTCAACAGTTTGATGATACCGATCTCGCCTGTCGCCGACACATGGGTTCCGCCGCAAGCATTATACTCCACACCCTCGATCTCGACGATGCGAATGTCTTCCGTTACCGTCGGCTGCTTCACCAGTGGCAATTGTGCGGCCTCTTCTGCTGTAACCCATGAAGTGTTGATCCGAGCGTTACGATAGATCTGACGATTCACTTCTTGTTCAATGGCGATCAATTGATCCGCTCCCAGTTCAGCCGAAGCCACATCAATCGTGTCATACTCCGTACCGAGATGGAAACTGAGCGTCATCGCTTCCGTTAGCTTCAGCGTGATTGCCGATAACAAATGCTGTCCCGTATGCTGCTGCATATGATCGAATCTTCGCTGCCAGTCAATCTCACATTGGACTTCATTCTGTTCAGGCGCGCGTTCCAGCTTATGCCACACCTCGCCATCTTCGATGTTCACATCCAGAACAGCGATATCACCAATTTGTCCCAGATCACAAGGCTGTCCACCCCCATGCGGGTAAAAAGCAGTCTCCGCCAGCGTGACATATACGCCGTCTTCCTTGTCCACTCTGCCTGTAATCGTTGTATGCCATTCTCCGGTGTAAGCAGAGTCATAATAGATTTTTTGTGTCATTAATGATCCCGATCCCTTCTCGTTCAATTGGATTTTTATAATCTCCAGATTACACTATCTGGCATCGTCAAGCCAATTAATGGCATAGAAGATTGCTTTTCATATCCAAAAGAACGCTCTGTGAGCGAAAATCGCTTCTGATCGAGAAAGAAACGTTTGCAGGAAGATGCTCGGTATTTATCAAAAAAAAGTAGAGTGAAGTGATCACTCTACTTTCTGAAAACCGTTTTAACAAACAACTTTTTATGAAGCCTGTAACTAATAGATCGCTATCGGTCCATAAGGTCCATCGATAATTTCAATTTTCGTTTCAAAAATATCTGTTAAAATTTCGGGGTCCATCACTTCTTTTACTGTTCCAAAAGCGGCGATTTGTCCATCTTTCATAGCACATATTCGATCTGAATATTTGGCTGCAAAATTGATATCATGCATAACCGTCAGAATGGTTCTTCCAAATTCATTAGCGGCATATCTCAAATGCTCCATCATCCGAACAGAACGAGCTACATCCAGATTGTTTAGAGGCTCGTCCAAAAGTACATATTCCGTCTCTTGGCACAACACCATGGCGACATAGGCTCTCTGCCTTTGACCACCAGAAAGCTCATCTAGATATCTATTTTCAAGATCAGTTAAGTCTAGAAAATCAATATATTTAGAAATAATAGCTTCATCTTCATCCGTTAATCTTCCCTTAGAATAAGGAAAACGTCCAAATCCAGCAAGTTGTCTAACGGTAAGCCTTGTAACAAAATGATTTTCTTGTCGTAAAACCGTTACAATTTTGGCCAGGTCCCTTGATTTGGATGTGGAAACATCCATATTGGCAACCTTAATTTGACCTTCATCCAAATCCAAAAGTCTTCCGATCATCAGAAGTGTCGTCGACTTCCCCGCACCGTTGGGTCCAATTAAAGAAGTAAGACCAGCTTTGGGTATATGAATATTCAAAGGGCCTATCTCTACCTCGGCTGCATAGGACTTTTTGACATTATTGATCTGTATCATAAAGAACCCTTCCTTAAAATCACAATTAAAAATGTTAGTCCGCCAACCAATTCTATAATGATGGAAACAACACCTTGGGCATTGAAAACATGATTCATAATAAAGTATGCACCGGTTAAGATCACAAACCCTATAGCAAGAGCCATTGGGAAAACATATCTGTGATCATAGGTTTGCGCTGCCTGATAACTCAAAATTGCAACTAAAAATCCATAGAATGTAAGTGGTCCAACCAAAGCCGTCGAAATGGCCATCAAAATGGAAACCAGGACCAGCATATAAATCACACTACTTTGATGTTTAGTTCCCAAGGAAGTCGAGACATCCTTACCCAGCGACAATACATTTAACCTCTTGGCATTAGCAAGCAGCAGGATTGCTGCAATGATGACGATAGGAATCGCAATTGGGAAATAGGCAGAATCCGCATTATTCACGGAAGCAAACATTCTTGCCTGCAAAATATCAAATTCGGACGGTGCAAGAAGTCTTCTCATAAAAGAGGATACAGACCTCAGACCGGTCCCGATAATAATACCGACTAAAAGTAGAAGTTGTAAATTGCCGTATTTTCCGGAAAGTAACCATCCATAGAGGATTAAACACATGATGACCATTGCAGCAACTTGATATAAAAAGGAATCAACACCGCTAAAATTCACAAATACCGTAGCACCAAGGAAAAATATAGTACTCGTATGAATGGTTGAGTAAATAGCATCAAAACCTAAAAGGGACGGAGTTATAATTTTGTTATTCGTAATCGATTGAAAAGCAACCGTAGATAAACTTTGGCAAATTGCAGCGATAAGCATTGAAACCAGAGCAACTACTCTTCTTGTAACAACAGGTATGAAAGAAGGAGAAGATACCGGGACCGGATTGTTATAAACAAGTAGTCCAACCGATGCAAAAATGCCCAAAACAATCAATGTTATCAGCAAAATCCAATAACGCTTTTCTTCTTTCTTGGTACGGAAGGCTCTAGCTGATCTTTTTTTAGGACGACGGCTAGAATCGATTTCGATATTTAGTGGATTTCTACTTGCTAAGTCGCTCATCTTACCCTCCTTGTTGACCTCCTTTGTCTTAACAAAATGACAATAAATACGACGGCTCCCACTGTTCCAAGGATCATGGAGACAGGTATTTCAAAAGGCATGATAATGACTCGAGACAGGATATCACACACAATGATGCTACCCATCCCTAATAAGCACACCCATGGCAGATTGCTCCTGAGATCGTCACCTCTAAACATGGAAACGATATTGGGGACAATTAACCCTAGAAAAGGCAAGTTCCCAATGACAGCTGCAACGATTCCAACGGCTAGTGAAATAAGGGCAGTACCCAAAAGAATGATCCTGTCATAATTTACGCCAAGACTGGTAGCGACATCTTCCCCTAGTCCGGCTAATGTCAGCCGATCAGCAAAAACAAATATAAGAATAGTCACCAATACGATGAGCCATAAATATTCATACCTGCCAATTTGCACAGATGAGAAGGAGCCTGCAAACCAGCTTTCGATATTTTGAGTCATTTGGAACACAAGCCCAACGAAAGTTGAAAATGCAGAAATGACAGCTCCAAGCATCATCCCAATAATCGGGACTACCAAAGACGAACGGAGTTTAACTTTCTTTAGAAACATAAAAAAAATCATCGTTCCTATAAAAGAAAAAATGATTGCACCAGTCATTCTTAGCGTTAAGCTCGGGGCAGGAAAGACCAGATATATAAACATGATCCCCAGTCCTGACCATTCCATTGTTCCGGTGGTGGTAGGTTCCACCAAGCGATTCTGTGTAATAAGCTGCATGACCAGTCCTGCCATTGCCATTGCGGCACCGGTAAGCATTAATGCAACAGTTCTTGGGACACGAGTAATGAAGAACATCTCCATTCCATCCGCTTGTCCTCGTATGTCATAGACTCCAATAAGCAGTGAGGTAATGCCTAAAATAATAGTGGCTATAATCGCAATGATAAAAGGTATGGTCCATAGCTTTTTCGGATTATGACGCTGGGGTTGAGAATTCTCAACCCCGGCTAATTTTGGTATTAAATTTTTCTGCACTGCAGCATACTCCTTTTTACTGTTTAGCTAAAGCTTTCGTAAGGTTGTTAATCAACTCCAAGAAAGTTTCGATGGATTCATTGGTGTACGTGTCGTTTGGAGCATAAACGATTTGTTTTTGAGTAATAGCAGTGGTGTTTTGCAGAGCAGGTGAGTTATCAATAACGTCCTGAGCTGGAACGGCACCTTCTTCAGCAGATACAGCTGCATCCCGATCCAGTACGAAAATCCAATCTGGATTGCTTTGGGCGATCGCTTCAACAGAAATATCATCACCTTGATGATCAGAAGAAGATTTGTCCACTTCTAGTGCCGGAACCCAGCCGAAAATATCATACAATGGTCCCCATACACGTCCAGTAAGCGGAGCGGAGAAACCGATGTTTCCACCAGAAACGACAACACTCATAATTTTATCTTCACCATTATAAGCGGCCTTAGCTTCTTCAATAGCTTTATCAAAATCAGCAATCAGTTGGGCAGCTTCTTTTTGCTTCTCGAAAACTTTTCCCAAATTGGTTGTTGCATCTTTAAGTCCATTAACAAAGTTTTCTCCAGGTGATGCTGTTTCTTCAAGCTCAATATTAAGGTCGATCACTGCTGCATTAGGCACTAATTTTTTGATGTCTTCATAGTAGCTAGCAAACCGTTGACCAACAATGACAAGGTCAGGCTGTATTGATGCCAATAGTTCAAGGTTTGGTTCGCGGTGATTCCCAATATTTTGTACCGATTCATCCGCCACATATGGTGAATCCGCAGGCATTACATCCTTCGGCGCTGCTGCTAGTTTGACTCCCCAAGTGGACAGAGTCTCAAATGTTCTGTTATCCAGAGCAACGACCTTCGTTGGATTTACAGGTACAGTTACTGTTCCATGAGCATCCGTAATTTCAACGGTTGTAACTGTAGTAGCAGCATCAGTTGCGGCCTCTGTATTAGAAGTACCAGAAGTAGCAGGTTCATTACTTGAACATGCTGCCAACACCAAAGTTAAAGCTGCAACCATGATAAACATTAATTTTGAAGAAATAGACTTTTTCATTTCATTTATACCCCCTAGAATTTAGAAAATTTCGGCCAAATGCAGCCTATTGTATTTGGATAAAATCAGTATCATGTACCTCCTCGTGCGTAATTTAGTGACAAAAACAACAAATGATAGTGATTATCAATATCAATAGGTTATATTATAACAAGTTAGAAGGCATTTACAACAACCTAATTATTTTAATTCATGGCGAAATTATGAACCAAATATTCAACAGTATGTATTTATATGCATAAAAACCGACATTTTACCACAAACAAAAAAGAAGTATCACAATGTGATACTTCTTTTGCAGTAAGAACACTTTATAAATTTATATCTCTCATCGAAATAATCTAATTTTCACAACATTCTTATTTCATCGACTCGGACAGCTCTGTGAAAATAACACCCAGCGCATATGCACCAGCATCAGGGTAACCCAGGCTACGGTCGCCAACTGTACCGGCACGGCCCATACGTGCCACGATGTCTTCCGTTTTCTTCGCACCTTCAACGGCTGCTGCTGCACCTTTGGCAAATGCGGTTTTGAAGTCATCTCCGGACTCCGCACTTTGCGTCCACGAATCGGCACACGGAACGAGTGCATCGATCAAGGTTTTGTCGCCTACAACAGCACCACGTCCGAAGGTACGTTCTCCTGTGGACTGAATCCCTTGCACAGCTGCATGGATCATCTCAGCGAATTCAGCAACGTTTAATTGCTGTTTATCCCCTACTGCTTTGCCAGCCGCACGGAATGCCGAACCCCAGATCGGGCCAGATGCGCCACCACAATATTCCATGATAACCAGGGAGCATGCATCGAGGAACGAACCAATGTCTTTTTTATCTTCATTAATGATGTGATTCCATTCGCGTTTCAACTGGCGGAAGCCTTTGGCCACACTCATACCGAAATCACCATCACCGGCATGGGAATCCAGTTCACAGAATGGTACTTCATTCTTGATGATGATCTCGCCCATTTTATCAATCAGATAGACGATGTTGTCCAACGAGAATTGATTGTTGCTAATCACCGCAGATGTTGCAGGCGTCTCCACTTCGTAAGATACCGGAGCATCTTCACCCACGACAGCCTCCAGAGCCTCGGAATACGCTACTTGTGCTACAGGAGGACCGGATACTTTAAACGCAGGTGTATCACTTTCCTTGAACAACAGCGTTTTTAGTTCATCATCCAGTTTCAGGATCGTAACCGATGCACCCGCCATATCGATACTTGTCATGTAGTTTCCCACAAACGTTGTAGCGATCTTCAGACCTGCATGTCCTGCAAGCTCACGCTGAACGGAATTGTTGAGCAGGTACAGTTCTTGCAGTGGCGTTGCACCAAAACCATTCACGAGCACCGCAATCTCAGCAGAAGCATCCGTATCAAGTTTCATATCGGCAAGCAACGCTTCGACCATGCGGCCTGCCAATTCATCCGCTGATACCAATTTCTCGCGGCGAATCCCTGGCTCACCATGAATCCCTACGCCGAATTCCATCTCATCTTCAGCAATTTCGAATGTAGGCGTACCTTTGGCTGGCACGGTACAGGATGTGAATCCAAAACCAATACTGCGAACGTTCTGAGCTGCTTTCTCGGCAACGGATTTCACATCTGCCAAACTACGGCCTTCTTCGGCTGCTGCTCCGGCAATCTTGTGAACCAGTACAGTTCCGGCAACGCCGCGACGCCCAACGGTATACAAGCTGTCTTGTACAGCGATGTCATCCTCAACACGCACATACTGTACGTCGATGCCATCTTCTTCAGCCAGATGTGCTGCATTCTTGAAGTTCATCATGTCGCCGCTGTAGTTCTTGATGATCAAGAGTGTACCCTTGTTGCTGGCTGTTGCCTTAATCGCTTGGTACACCTGGATTTGGGAAGGAGATGCGAACACATCTCCACATACCGCTGCATCCAACATCCCTTTCCCCACATAACCTGCGTGAGCCGGTTCATGTCCACTCCCTCCGCCACTGATCAGGCTGACTTTATCGGCCTGAATCTCTCTGCGTTTGATGACTTTGTATTTTTTCAGGAATTCCAGCTCCGGGTGCGCGAGCGCAATTCCGTTGCACATTTCCATAACAACATGTTCGGCTTGGTTAATAATTTTCTTCATTATTTTGCCTCCCGGCGAGCTGCTTTGTACTCCCTACCCATGCGGTCAGCCGCTGCAATGGCAGCAGCCACTTCAGGAACGGTGATCGGGAACGGCATGGCGTGAATGGATTCTTCCGGAATACAAGCGATCTCTGCCACTTTCAACAACTCTTCCTGACTAATCGTATCTACACCGATATCCGCCAAGCTGATTGGCAGTCCCACTTCGAGACAGAAGTCCATGACTTCATGCAGCTCTTCAGTTGGTGCATTTTCAAGGACGAGCTGTGCGATTGTACCGAAGGATACTTTTTCACCGTGGAAGAAATGATGTGTGCCTTCCAGAACAGTCAAACCGTTGTGAATTGCATGTGCTGCGGCCAGTCCGCCACTTTCGAATCCAAGACCAGACAACAGAATGTTTGTCTCAACGATGTTTTCCAAGGCTTGTGTCACAACGTTGCTGTCACTGGCTACTTTTGCTTTTGCACCGTCAGTCAGCAGCATTTCATAACACAGTTTTGCCAGTGCAAGCGCCGCATTGGTACCTACTGCAGATGGTGTGTATCCTTCGCGGGAACCCATTGGCAGACTTGCGTTTACACGGGAATAGGATTTCGCTGTTGCTCTTGCTTCAAAGTATGTAGAGAGCGCATCTCCCATACCGGATACGAGGAAACGTGTTGGTGCATTAGCAATTACCGTTGTATCAACGAGTACCACACTTGGGCTTTGTTTGAAGTAAGCATAGTCATCAAAAGAACCATCCGGTGTGTACAATACAGCGGAGTGACTTGTCGGTGCGTCTGTTGCCGCAATCGTTGGGCAGATAATCAGTGCTTCGCCTTCTGCTACACATTTAGCCGCATCAATGGCTTTACCGCCACCAAGACCGATGGTAGAGTCACATCCTTTTTCCTTCGCGATCGCTTGCAGACGAGCAACTTCCTCACGGGAACATTCCCCTTTAAAACCGCTTTCAACAAACGTAATATTGAATTTCTCAGCTGTTGCATCAAGCTTTGCTTTGACACGCTGTACATCATCCGGATGTGCAATCAGCAAGGCAGATTCTCCGAAGGATTTAACAAAGTACCCCAGGTTCAACAATTCGTCTTCGCCTTGTACATATTTGGTTGGGCTGATAAATGCTTTTCTCATAATATTATATGCCTCCTAAGGATATGAAATAGTGTAGTGGTTACATCAAATTTTAATTTCTTACAATTGACCTTAATATAACGCATGGGCAGCAGGTTTACAGTGGACTTTGATAACAAATTATTATAATTTACAATCGTATTTTTTTGCTTTTTGGCGCAATCATGGTATCTTATTGTCATGAGATGGTTGAATTTTGACCTCCCATTATACATTACCCGTCATCATTACATCTTAATATGTACAACTTGCTAACTTTTAACGGCCTAAATTATAAATCAGGTTAGCCTATGGAGGTTGCACCAATGATTAAAGAATATCTGCATATCAACAAAATTCTCGACCTTAATAAATGGAAGCGTCTACAAGATTCTCTCGCAACAGTGACCAAACTGGCGATCCTCACCGTTGACTATAAAGGCATTCCCGTAACCAGTCACAGCAGCTGTCAGGCTTTCTGCCAGAATGTGCGTAAAGACCCGGAGCTTCTCCCCTACTGCCAAAAATGTGATTCACGCGGTGGTCTGGAAGCCGTTCGATTGAATGAGCCTTATGTGTATTTATGCCATTTCAATATTATAGATATCGCGATTCCGATCACAATCGATGGCAAATATATCGGCGCTGTCATGGCAGGACAAGTGAAACTTGCCGACCCGGAAAAGGGTAGTGACTTGGAGCAAATTGTCACATCCAAAAACGTACCCATGCATGCAGCCAAGCTGGAGGAATTAAAGGATGATTACGCCCAGCTACCTGTGATGACCTATGAAGAGATTGTGAAAATCTCCAACATGTTATCCCTGCTCTGCAACTATATTGTGGAAGAAGCACTCAACAAAAATCTGTTAGTTGAAATGTTCGAGAAAGCTTCAGGCCATCAGGAGTCACTGAACCTCTCCACCATTCTGCCGGGTTACTCCATTCGTAATATCGAGTCGATCAAAAAAGAGATGACCAATGCGATAGCGGATGCCTATCTGAAGAACAGCCCAAGTGACATGGAAAGCTCCAGTCCGGTGCTCCAGCCTGCTTTTGAGTACATTCACAGTCACAAAAGTGAACAAGTTTCACTCAAACAAATGGCCGATCTATGCCACCTGAGTCCGAGTTATTTCAGCAGACTGTTTGCCAAGGAAACCGGTGAGAACTTTACCACCTATTTGGCAAAACTCAAGATAAAGTGGGCCAAGCAATTGCTGGAGGTCACCGACATGCCCGTATCACAGATCAGTGATGAGCTGGGATTTAATGAATCGGGATATTTTATCAAAATATTCAAAAAGTTCGAGGAGATTACACCCGCCCTCTATCGCAAATACATCCAGGAGAAGATTCACTGATATCTTTTTCGTATCAAAGATGAGGTTAAAAGATATTTCACCTATTAATCTGCCATTGCTACAATGGAGTCCAGATGACTTAGGGAGGCGGCATTAATGGAATATCGCAAATTAGGAAACAGTGGATTAACCGTCAGTGAGATTTCACTCGGCAACTGGATTACGCATGGAGCGCAAGTCCATGATGGAATAGCAGAAGCATGTGTGCGAGCCGCATTGGATGCAGGTATCACCACATTCGATACCGCAGACGTGTACTCCAATACCAAGGCAGAATCCGTGCTGGGACAGGCTCTTAAGGATATACGAAGAGAGAGTATTGAACTGTGCACTAAGGTCTGTCACCCCACCGGCTCGGGTCATAATGACCGAGGACTTTCCCGTAAACACATTATGGAAGCATGTAATGGTTCATTACGTCGGTTACAGACCGATTATATCGACGTCTATTACGCTCACCGTTATGATTACAACACTCCGCTGGAAGAGACGTTTTTGGCATTTGCCGATCTGGTCCGTCAGGGCAAGGTTCACTACATTGGCGTAAGTGAATGGAACGCGGATCAGATTGCACGAGCAGCCGCATTGGCGCGGGAATTCCACGTACCCTTGATTGCAAGCCAGCCCCAATATTCGATGTTATGGCGTGTGATTGAGCAAGAAGTGATACCTGCAAGCGCCCAAGCAGGTCTGGGACAGATTACATGGTCACCTCTGGCTCAGGGCATACTATCAGGCAAGTATGCGCCTAACGAAGCGTTGCCCGCCGGTTCACGTGCAGCTGGTGAGGCCGGGGCACCCTTTTTCAACAAATTAGCGGGTCAATGGTTACGTGAAGATGTTCTTACCGATGTGCAAGAGCTTGTTCCGCTCGCTAAAGAGATTGGTCTAACCCTTCCTCAACTCGCTGTGGCGTGGGTTCTTCAGCATTCGTATGTCAGTTCCGTCATTATCGGTGCATCCCGTCCAGAGCAGGTCTTGGAAAATGTAAAAGCTTCTGGTGTGAAACTGGACTCTGCGGTCATGTCTCGCATCGATGAAATATTGAATCCGTGGATTGAGCGTGATCCAGCCAAGACGGGTTAAACACATTCATCAACAATGCTCATAAAACGGGATACCACTTCCTGATTCATATCCGTCCGCCATGCCGTGTACAACGGTACGGAGGGCGGATTTTCTTGTAATGGAAGAAAGACCACACCCTTTCGCTGGAACACATCCACCGAGGAGGGAACAATGGAAATACCCATGCCCGCTGCAACGAGATTCACAATGGTATACATCTGGATAGCTTCTTGCGTAATTCGAGGGTCTACGCCATGTGCTCTGCAATAATCCAGAACCAGTCGATGAAATGGAGAGCCCAGATGACGTGGGAATAAAATAAAATCTTCATCCACCAGTTCTCGAATCGAAACTTGAGTCTGAGAAGCCATCGGGTGATGATCTGGCAACGCGGCAATCAACGTTTCCATCTGGCAGGGACGGAATGAGACATGACGAGTATCTTCCTGATATCGCAAAAATCCAATATGGATCTGTCCGTCTTCCAGTGCCTGCAATTGTTGGGACGAAGTCATCTCACGCAGCGTCAATTCAATCTGCGGATACGCAGCGCGAAATTTCCTGAGTACATCCACCATGATGCTCCCCGAAGCCGAATCCACAAAGGCTACGGATATATGCCCGATGATGCCCTGATCTGCCTTTTGGGTAAGCTGGATGGATCGATCGAGTTGGGCCATGATGAGTCTGGCCTGTTCCAGAAATACGGCACCCGCTGGCGTCAGACGAACCATTTGTCTCGTACGTTCCAACAACTTCACGCCTAGCTCCTCTTCCAGATTCTGAATCTGCTGGCTCAGCGGTGGTTGCGTCATATTTAATTTTTCCGCTGCACGGTGGAAATGAAGTTCTTCCGCCACGGTGATAAAGTATCTTAACTTTCGAATATCCATACGTCTGTTGCGCTTCCTTCCGTCTGACCTCTTATTTCATCTGTTCCTGAACCCAAATCGCTGACTCCGCCAGCATCGTCATTAATTCATTAAAGTCCACAGCAATCTCCCGAATCGGTTCTAATTCTATTGACGTCACTTGAACTCCCCCTTTAAATACGTGATGAACTTCCCCTTTCAGGTACCTTTCGTCACTTGTCTATCTTTTCCTGCAAAAGGCGGCTGAATCAGGACTTTCGCCACTGATCAGCCGCTGTGTGTTCAGATCCATTCTTACTATCAACTTATCACTTACAACGCAATACCCGTTACTTTCCATTCCAGAATGCCCGTGGAAGCTGCATCACCGGATACCATCTGAAGGCGCACTTTCGTGGTGCTCACCGGATCAAAAGTCGTGGTATTGTACGTATCTGCACGAGTGCCACGGCCTTTGGCGTTTTTCACATCACGCCACGCTTTTCCGTCCCAGTATTGAATTTTGTACGAGCGAGGCACATCGATGCCACCGTTATCTTTGAACCAGTACACGTCCGTTTGCGATACCGTATAGGTCCGATCCAGATCATACTGTACCCAATGCGTACCAATCTCTGGCCAGTTCCCATAGACAGCCTGTGTACGGTCGTTGGAATGTGCAGGGTCCAGTCCATCATTCAGCGCAGCAATCGTTTCCCATGGAGAAACATACGATGTCGTCACTTTGGCATTCGCAGCTACATTAACCGGTTGATTGGTGGATGGTGCAAGCGGGAAACGTGAGGTATCCTTCTTCAACTGGCTCCAAGTATAGCGAAGCAACCAGGCATCCCAATTTGTAATGGTAGACGAATTGCCTGCCCACATAATCGTTGGCATCGGGAAGCCACCTGGCGGACGATCCGGTACTTCATAGAAATCTGGCATGCCGAAGCCATGTCCAATCTCGTGTTCGGTAATTTCAATTTCCTGATTGTTCACGGTTCTCAAAATGTAATCATCCGAAACCCGCTGTCCCCAGTCTCCGCCAGCACCGCCGCCGAAGTTCGTCGTTCCCCACAGGTACATGTCAAACCGCTTGTCCAAACCGCCAGGATAGGCATAGTTCGGATTCGTAAAATGCTCAAATCGCGACAACGCGTTAGGCGCATATGGCAAGGCTGTCGGGATTCTCGGATCTGACTTGCTCAGTTCATCCACAGTTGTCGTCGTATATACGATTTCATTCGATTGCTTGTCCTGAATCTGTGCCGGATTCGCTACTGCCCAACCCACTACTTTAACGGCAATATCACCATAAGGCCAACCGTCATAACCCTTCAGATGTTTTGTCCAGTTATTCATTTGTCGTTCCAGCATCTTCTCAATATCTTTACGATTTTGCAGTGTCAGATTTTTGGTAGACTGCCAGCGCACAACATAGTTAATGGTTCCTTGACCTGCAAAAATCTGATCGTAGATCAGGTTCTTCCGATTGACCGAACCTTCCTTGATCATACGATTGGCATATACCCACTCAATGGATGATCTTAATTCCGAAGGCATATCGGATAATACAGCACTGATCGATACGCCAGAGTCGGCCGCAGTAGCTGCAGACACCTCTCCTGACCATGCCGTGCTTCCCCCCAGCAGTGTTGCAGATAAGGCGAGTGACATTACAGCTAACGTGCACTTTTGACGTGTAAACATGATCTTCATCCTTTCTCTCCCTAATTTTATGAACCGCTCTTGATTTGCTCCCCATTCCTAGTTTGGAATATATTACCTTTAATATTTTACATGATAAAGAAAATGTTGGAATACATCCGAATACCTGTTTTTGCTACAGGTTCATGCAATCGCTCAGTTCAATCTTGTGATAAAAATCGGACTTTGGACTAATGATATATGCTCGTTCATGAAATGGCTTTCATAGAAAGAGGTATAAAAGTGCACAAAAAATACCCTGTCCAGCATCTGGACAAGGCAGATAAATACTATTTAGTTTATTTGGCACATCAATCTCTTTTACTTGTTATCTCACCTGTTTACGCATCTCTTGATCCAGCCATTCCATTGCTGCACGCAGCTTGTCCTGTGGAACTCGCTCGTAACGATCGCCCGTAGAAAATTCAAAGGCACAGCTGTTCCCACTCGTCTTGTTCAAATACGAAGTCACTGCTATGCCATGCTGCTGAGCCATTTGCACAAGAATTGGTTCAACTTCCGCAGCAGCGAGCGCAAAGTGTACATGGAACATATTCGATACCGGTACCTCGGGCAAGGTATGTATTCCGTGACAAGCATTCAATAAGGAAGCCAGTTCTTGAGCCTGCTCGTAATATCGCTCCATTTTGCCAATTCGTTCGTTGAAGTAATACTGGGAACTCAGAATATACGGGTACAGACCGATCAGATCGCCCCCGTGCCGACGTTTCCATACTTTCGATTCCTGCATCACATCCAGATCACCCGCCAATATAGCACCCGCAATGCCTCCGATTCCTTTGTAAAAGGAAACATACACGCTATCAAAGAGACTGCAGATCTCCGCAGGTGTCTTCTGATAATAGGGAGTAATCTCAAACAGGCGCGCCCCGTCCAGATGCAGCTTAATCCCGCGCTCACGGCAATAGGCCGAGATCGCTTCCAGTTCTTCATATGCTGGCAATTGCCCGCCAATCTCGCGTTGCGGAAGTTCCAACAGCAGGCAGGCAATGTCCTGATCGAGCGCCTGTATATCTTCCAATCGAATCAATCGGTCCTTGTCCGCCAGTAAAATGGATTCAATCTGGTGCAGCTCTTTCAGTCCGTCTTCCTCATGGATTTCCAGATGGCACAAAGGGTGGTAAGCTACTCGCTTTACCCCTTTACGGTCACACCAGATCCGTAATGCAATCTGCTGTGCCATCGTTCCACTCGGGAAAAACACAGCCGATTCCTTGCCGAGAACGTCAGCCATCTGTTGCTGAAATTCTTCAATGATGGGGCCGTTACCGTAATGGTCACTGAACAACTCCCCATCGATCTGCTCCAGTACGTCCTGAAGCACCTTCACTTTGCGACTGCCGTGCCCACCAAGAATAAAGTCTGCCTGACTGAATGCATCAGCCAACGTTAACGCGGTTTCCTTCAAGATCACTCACTCCTTTATAGTGCCTGTTCAACCTCTTATAGTTCTGGTTCTGTAATAATCTCCACCAAAGCGCTGAGCGCACTAGATATATGTTCACCACGGGAATACACAAATCCTACTTCCAACCGGCAATAGGGATCAGGCAAAGACATCACCGCGATCTCACCTCTTGATTCTGCTTTGGTAACCGAAGAACGTGGCAGCAATGATACACCCAGCCCGGCAGATACCCCATTCAGAATCGTGTCCAGTGTTCCATATTCCATGATGTTAAGCGTATGTATACCCTGTTCTTTCAAAAAGGATTCCGCTTGATCGCGATGTGTGCATCCGATCTCAAAAAACAACATCGGTCTGGACAATAACGTGTTTAATTGATGTACTCCAGGTTCGGCGATCAGCACCAATTCCTCGTCATACATCTTCATATAGTTCAGCTCAGGATGATCAATCGGGCCATATATTAAGGCTCCATGCAATTCATGTTGGATGACCTTCTGGTTCAGTTCATGGGTCCCACCCGTGACAAGCGAATGCTGTACTTCCGGGTAACATGAACTGTATTCAGCCAAGAGGGGCGTCAGAAAAGTAGAAGCTGCTGTCTCTATGGCACCCAGACGAAGCATGCCAGCTGGTGGGTTACCCACTTGCGTGGCCTGCTCTGCTTCATATAATAATTCCAATATTCTATCCGCATACCCAAGCAGATTCTCGCCCGCTGGTGTGAGCGACATCCCTCGATTGGAACGATGAAACAGCGGTACTTGCAGTTGAGTCTCCAGCTGTTTAATCCGTGTTGTTACATTGGACTGTACATAATTGAGTGCGAGTGCAGCTTTACTGATACTACCTTCGCGGGCAACCGCCTGAAATATTTTCAAATCACCTGCATCCATACCCTGATCACCTGCTTGATATCTATGATTTTTAATGATACTGACATTCATTTTTGTTCATTTTACGTGAATCTGTCCCATCTGTACAATGAGGCTCAGTAGTGAAGTACGGCTACATAGACAGGAGGAATATTGAACATGAAAGCTATTATCCATTCAGGCCAGAGCGGCCTTGCAGGTCTTCAATATACAGAGTTAACATCTCGGACACCAGAGGCAGGGGAAGTGCAAATCCAACTGAAATCTGCTGGAATTAATCATCGTGATCTGTTCATCATGGCAGGACGAGCGCGTCAGGATGCCCCTCTCATTCCCGGTTCGGATGGGGCAGGTATCATCGTTGAGATTGGCGAAGGCGTAAGAGAATTCACAGTAGGTGATGAAGTTATTATTCATCCTACGCTCGGTTGGGAGTTTGCGGATAACGTACCCATCGTTCCTGATATTGTGGGTGGTCCTGCGGATGGAACGCTCGCACAATATATTACGTTGCCTGCTGAAAATGCTCTGCCTAAGCCAGCCCATATATCCTGGGAGGAAGCAGGCGTGTTGTCTCTCTCGGCGTTGACCGCCTATCGCGCTTTGTTCACTCGCGGTGAACTGAAACAAGGTGAACACATCCTCATTCCCGGTATTGGCGGCGGTGTAGCGACCTATGCCCTGCTCATGGCCGTAGCCGCTGGTGCCAAGGTGACTGTCACCTCCAGAAGTGAAGCCAAAAGAAAAGAGGCGTTGCGCCTGGGTGCTTCCCATGCGCTGGATAGTCATGGCGATTGGAGCTTGCAGAGCGATCTGGAACCTGTGGACATCATCTTGGATAGCATCGGACAAGCCATGTTCCCGAAATATTTTGATATAATCAGACCAGGTGGACGTATCGTGATGTATGGTGCCAGCTCAGGGGATGATCTGACCATTCCGATTCGCTCTATCTTCTTCCCACAGGTCAGTCTGGTTGGCACCTCCATGGGTAGCCGTGAAGAGTTTGTCCAGATGCTGCAATACGTGGAGCAACATGACATACATCCTGTAATCGATGGTGTTTATCCGTTGCAGGACACAGCGAAAGCATTCGAACGTATGGAAAAAGGCGAGCAGTTTGGTAATCTGGCTATAATTATGGAGTAACATCTGTCTGAGATGAATGGGGTGAATTCAACTGATCCGTCTCGCTAAACGTATACTCATTGTTCTTGTTGCTGTTATGCTTCTGGCCCAAATTCCTATGTTGAAAGAAACCTTTGCCCGAGGAGTAACTACGTTATATGTGAAGATAAAGTATCCCGAACGTTCCTTTCAATTCCAGGATTTCATCTACGAATCTCATTTCGGAAGCTATATCATTTCTTATGCTGATCAAAACGGAGAACCCATTGGCCTGATGCTTGAACCAAAATTATTGCCTATTATGGTTACATATGATCCATTAGATCAGCCCATGAAAGACTAGTTTGTTCACCCTATTAATCATTCAGGAGGTATGGATATGGACAATCCATTGCATTTAGTCGATTTGGTTCGCAAACTGATGGACTCCGAAGGAACAGAAGCGGAGTTGGATGGTATGTTGACGGAGCTACAGCAGCTGGTTCCACATGCGGAGATCAGTAATCTGATTTTCTGGGATGATCGAGACCTGACGCCTGAACAGATTGTGGAAGAAGCCTTGGCTTCCCGTCCGATCATTCTTCCAACCCAATTATAAACTCCATTCAGGGGCAAACGAATACTTATGTCTGCTGAGCAAAAGGATGATATTTTGCAGAGTTGTTCCCTTTTCCAATAGACTCATGAAATACAAAAGTAACTCCAGTGGATTAACTGCTCCTCCTCTCTTCATCCCTGTGAGGCGTGCGTATCCCGGACAGGGGATTCAACAGGAATGCACGGCTTCGGTGCCAGTACATATAATCCGTTCAGCCATAGCGTCAAGATCGGCATACCTACAAGCAGCAACACGGATACTACAAGGAACAAGGTTTCTGGTCCGTACCATTCCCCTACAGGACCGGCGAGCACATAAGCTGCCATCCCGGCGATACGAAGCATTGAATTGGTCACAGAATACACTCGGCCCCGAATTTCATTCGGCGTCGTTTCTGCGTAGTATGCAGATAAAGGAGCCATCGCTCCGCTCGCCCCGAGTCCAGCAATTAGCAGCAGGATGAGTAACCAGATAGTCTGCGGATGAAACTGCATCATGATCAGGGTTACGCCTTGAAGAAAAAGCCCGCCTGTAATTAGATAACGGCGCTGGACTCTTTTCTCAAAAGCAGTAATAAGGATCGTGCCCGAGATGACCCCGATCGCCATCGCTGCAACCGCCAAACTGTAGATACGATCTCCTTGGCTCGCAGTGAGATCCATCGTACTCTTCACATAGAGCAGTGTCCCAACCAGCACCAGCGATTGCACAACCGACTTTAGCAGATTAATGCTAGTCACATAGCACATCACTCGATTCGTAAAAAGAAACGATGCACCTACTTTGAACATCTGCCCAAAGGTAACCAGAGGGGGTTCTGCCGTACGTCCATCTTTCCGCTGCTCGACCTGAGCGGTTCGGGGAGGGATTTTCATCATAATGGCCGCTCCTACACAGAGCATGAAGGTTAAACTGTCTAACAGAAATACTGGTCGGGGGCCGCCGGTCATCGACAGAATTGCAGCCGCCACCAGCGGACCAATTACCTGCACAGTCTGAAAAGTTGTATGAGACATGCCAATAGCTTTGACGTACAGCTCCTTATCCAGTAAATCCGGTATGATCGAGGAACGTACAGGTGTATTAATTGCTGCCATGGCCTGCATCAGAAAAGCAATACCATAGATTACACCGACGTGATCGGTAAAAAAGACTACACCGATGAGCAGCATACGCAAGATATCAGTTGCTACCAACAGAACAAAACGGTTCATCCGGTCTATAAATACACCTGCGATTGGCCCCACCACAATCCAGGGGATGGCTTCGATAATAAATGTCAGCGTCAGCCCCATAACGGACTGTGTTAATTCATAGACCAGCAGGGGCAGCGCCACCAGCGTCACGGCATCCCCAATCTGGGAGACGGTCTGCCCTATCCATAACAGCATATAGTTCCGATTACGCAAGACTTGCCTGAAGCCTGTCTTGTTTTTCATACTATGTGATGCCTCCTATGTAAGGTGTTGGATGCTGTAATAACAGAACGGGCTCTCTTGTGAAAGACAGCCCGTTCCATGCTTTACTCGCTCAAACACATAATAATTACCATTCTGATACAACTCGGCTTGTAACAACGCGGGTCAGGCGTTTAGGTGTAAGTGCAGATGTATCGGTTACTTTTTCGCTATCCAGTACAGCTTCTACCGTTTCTTCCACTGGTTGTTGCACAACCTCTTCTACTTGAGTTGTATTTAATACTTTCGACATATCGTTCTCACCTCCTTTCATGATAGAAGTTCAATATTTTTAAGTGGCAGAACAGCGGCCTTATTTAAATGGGCTCCCTTTACACCTTCATCGATCATTACAAAATGGGAGTCGTACAATAATGGAATGACAGCCATATCATCAAGCAAAAGCCACTCTGCTTTCAGGTAATGCTTTGTTCGTTGTTGAACTTCCACCTCGTCCAGGGAGAGTAACATTAGGTGATCAAATTCTGAATTGGCGTACCCCGGCGTATTAAACGGATGATCTGTCGATAAAGGAATCAGGAATGCACCAGGATCGGGGACATCTGCATGCCACGTCTCATACAGCAATTCGTAATCCTTAGACTCCAGTCGCAATAAATATTCACTCCAAGGAAGCCTGCGGCACTTCACCTTAATACCCAGAACACGCTTAAAATCTTCTATTAGATATAAAATCATCCGCTCCTGATAATCATGATCAAACAATGTTAATGTGAGTTCGGGAAAATGTTGCCCTCCCGGGTACCCCGCTTCAGCCATGAGGCGTCTTGCCTCAGATTCATCCTCTTGAATCATTTTTCTTGGTTCAGGATAATCACGCATATCCCGAGGTACTAATGCATCGGCCACCTGTACATGGGGAAGGACCGTCAACATCCGCTGACGTGAAATTGCCAGAGAGAGGGCGCGTCTAACACGCACATCCCCTAAAGGCGTGACACTGAAGTTGGGCGTAAGCACAATGGTTGCATGTACTGGTGCAGGTTGAAGCTCAGGGTTATTTTTCAATTCTTCATATCGCATCACAGGTCCATGATTAAGAAAATAGTATAGTCGCTTGCCTGCGGCAGAATAACGGGTTTGAAATACACGCAATCGCTCATCTGCATCCATAATTGGAATATAGGCCACCTGATCAATCCTGACAGCCTTCTGATCCCAGTAGTAGGGATTTCGTTCCAGTAACTTGATCGAGGGGTGCTTGATGCTTGATGCTCCCACCTTCTTAAGTCTGAATGGGCCTGAGCTAACCAAATGATCTGGAGCAAAACCATAGTTTTCCACAACAGAACGTGAAACAATGGAGAAAGGCGGTGTTGCTAGATGATCCAAAATTCCTTGCACTGGTGGAGAGATATCCAACCTCACCGTTCTGGGGTTCACACCTGGGGTAGCGACCAATTCACTTCCCTGAAACTGTCCAATGCGTTGAATGGAAAAGATGATGTCGTCCGCCAGAATCGGCTCCCCGTCTGAGAAGCGTGCGTTCGTCCGTAAATAAAACAGATAACTTGCCCCAGGCTCTATGACATCCCAAGAATAAGCAATGCCAGGCTGCGGTTCAAGGGTACGCGGCTCTTGTGTAACCAACCCCTCATGGAGATTGGATACCACATTTCGTGTCACGATATCAAAAGATTCCATGGGGTCCAGCGTTAATGGAGGTACCTGTGTCAGGAAATGTAGCGTTTTTCGCTCACCTTCCAGTACCATATCCTCCCACCAAATCATATTCATTTTGCTACAACCCCTTCCTGAACCGATTCATATAGTTGGACTTCATCCCGCTCTCTACCTTCGGCAATGCGCTGTTCTATACGCTCATTTAGCCACCTTTTTCCCGAATCTGGGGTTAAGTAATAAACCAAATTGACATAGGACAGCCATCCCGCCGGAGTCAGTTCATACTGATCATCCGTCTCTTCGACCAACCCTTCTGCTACAGCAAGCGACAGTGCCTCCAACGTCTCGCTTGGTACCCGTTCCCAGTCAATTCTGGATTTATCCAGCACGCCGCGATAAGGAAAATAAACGATCCCTTTTTCGGGACATTCCTTATTGCCAAGTGTCAGTGGAGACAGCTGTAAGGGATCCAGGTACGTCTCTTCCATGTAAATTTTGAGGGTATTTGAGTTGTAGGAACTGAAATGAAGGGTCTGTGTTACAGCACTGGCTCCAAAACCGATAACCTCATCCGTTTCATATCCATAGAGCAGATCATGATATTTGAAAATCGGATCACGATCAATCAACACACGTTGACTGTGCGATTTGCGATCGAGCGTATAACTGTACCCGTTAATCGGAATATATCCTTTGGCACGCATATACTCATCCAGAAACATTCGGTAACTGATCTTGGTCGCTGGTGATAAGGGCTGCAAATGGTTTTCTTTGAACAATCGATGCATCTTAAGACTGGCTGACATGTAGTTTAATGGATAAAAATCAATGGTTGTTGTGTTCAGCGACATCGCCTGATCTGCTTCTTTCAGCAAATCATCGAGGCTCTGACCAGCTAAACCAAAGATCATATCCACATTAACGTATGAAAATATATCCATAGCCATCCGGGCAACCTCGCGCACCTGCTCCACGGTAGATGTTATATTGAACACCTGGCGATATACCGGATGAAATGTTTGTATGCCGAAGCTCACTCGGTTCACACCAATGCTTTTCATCGCTTGCAGCTTGTCCCTTGTCACACTTTTAACTTCCAGCTCAAAGGTGAACTCCTGTAACCGGGACAGGTCAAATAGACCATGCAGCGCCTCTCCGAAGCGCAGAATTTGCTCTACAGTCAACACGGACGGTGTTCCTCCACCGACGGATATGACATCTACGGGAACTTGACCAATACCGGAAAAAGACGCCTTCCATTTCATCTCACGAATGAGTGCATCCATATACGCATCCGTCTTTTCCTGGGCTGTGTAGTGACTTGACCGAAAGAAAGGACAGAATGTACACAGCGTGTCACAGAATGGGATATGAAAGTACAGCGCCCTCCGGCCTTGGGTGGATGAAGGGGGCATTGCTTCCAAAGCTTCGGTAGTATCTATCACGGTATCCTCTTCATTTGGAAATGGATAGTACCAGTTGTACACAGGTAATTGAAAATCGAACTTGAGCAGAGACTTGCGCGGATTGATTACCGGATTAAGCATGACGTTTTCCTCCATCCTGATAGGATAGATCCACATTCATTTCCCATCTCTCCGGGTAATACACAGACAGGTCCTTCTGCTCAAACGCAGCGAATTGCTGTGGAGTTAGCTCGTATGTGGCCAAATGTCCCTTTTTGTTCTCATGAAGAAAGTAACGTATACCTGGCAAAATCACTTCTTGTTCCAGCAGATTTGGTGCGATGTCATCCGGTAAATACAGCGAACCTTTATATAAAACCTGGCCCTCGTATCCGGCTTTGGAGGCAAAAACAATGGATTGATCGTACCTAAGGCAGCTCACCAGATTGTAGGCGTAATGTTCCCCTGCCAATCCAATCAAATCTTCCTCCGTAATCTGAATGTCCAGTTGGTCCCGTTGGGCTGGAGTAAGCTTCGTCACCTGTTCACGGAAGAACTCATAGATATCGAGTGGCGAGAGCTGCAGATCGTTAATTAGATAATGGATGGTATACGGATATTTGAAGAGACACATGGTGTAAAAATCAACGATATTGGAGTATCCTCCTTCCTGCATATAGGAACGGGAGTAATCGAGGAAGTAAAAGTTGGCATAGATAAACGGATTTTTTTCAATCTCTTTTTTATGCTGATCCTCAAGAAAAATGACCATCGACGTATTAACGTTTTCCCAGTCCAGGACCAGTTTTTCAGAATTTCTCATTAACCGCGTGCCTGTGTACGGACTTAACAGATTAATGAACGAACGCCATGCCCCAACAACTTTGCAGGCAAAAGCAAGCCGAATGGTAGCTTCAATGTCCTCCTGCTGTTCCTCTGGAAAGCCGAGAATGAATGAGGTCGTCGGCATGATGCCATTTTCAAGGCAATTTCGGATGGTCTGATGAATTTTAGAAATTTTGAGACGCTTACCCATCGTGTGCTGGATATGCTCCGAAGCGCTCTCCACGCCAAAAAATATATAGTTGCAGCCAGCCGCACTGGCGATCCTGCATGTTTTTTCATCCAATGTATCAATCCGTGAGGAGAATCCCCAACGAATATCAAGCCCTCGTTCGAGTATCTGTTCCGCTATCCCGTGGATATAGGGTTTATTGGAAGATAAATTGTCGTGTACCAGATTAAAATGAGTGACGCCATACGTGCGATGCAGATACTCAATTTCGTTAACAACTCGCTCGGCACCCATGACACGATACTTACGTTCCCATACAATGCTTGTAGAACAGAAGGAACAGTCGAAAGGACAACCCGAACCTGCGTATACCTGCATGTAAATATCTTCAGCATGCTCGATATATGCTCTCATATCAATCAAATCATAAGCAGGACGAGGCGATAACATAATATCCTTAATAAGTGGGCGGGGTCCGTTGCTTATTGCGTTCCCCTGGTCATCGCGATAATGAACTCCCGGTATCCCCTCCAAGCTTGCGTGATGTTCAAGTGCATCCAACAACTCAGGGAATGTTACCTCTCCTTCTCCAACGACACAAGAGTCAACAGCCATAAAGCTGTCCAGAGTCTCGACGGGACATAAAGATACGTGGGGTCCTCCAAATGTAATATGTACATGTGGAGCCTTGCGCTTAATCTCACCAGCGAGTTCCACAGCCAGTACGTAATTGCTGCACATTGCCGTAATTCCTACCATATCCGGCTCATGGGCAAGAATATCTTCCGCAGCCCGGACTGCAAACGGCTCAGATATCCAACTGGGATCGATCTCCTTGTAAAAATCATAATCACATATGACCGGGACATGCCCCTTTTCCCGGATGGCTGAAGCCAGAATAAGCAGATTCAGCGGATATCCGTTAAACGCATTTGACGATAATAGCGGCCTAACCAGACAGACTTTCATATCCGTATCTCCCCTCTAGTTCATTTGGTGTTTATTAAGGTTACGGGAACGCATTCGCAGTAATCGGCGCAATGCCTCACCCTTCTTCAGCAGGCTCAAGTTTGGGATACTGTCCAAAATGGAGGCGGCCTCTTCCTCCCTGCCAACAAGCCAGGCTTGCCAAGCGACGAGATATTTTCGATAAGCTTCGTAGCCAACCAATGGAACTCTTTCCTGATTCATGCGAAATACGTTAGGATCATCTTCAAACCGTTTCTCCAGTTTTGCTGCCAGCACTCTAGGACTTTCAGGGGCACAGTAGACCAGCGGGGATAAAGCTTCATCCGCTTGTCCTGGACCGTAATAGCCCTGCTTATCCCGACTTTGTTTCCATAGCTCAGCATAAGGGGTTCCTGGATAAATTCTCACACCTACGTTGTAATAGAATGTAAACCCTCTAGCCGTATAATCCTGCATTCTGCGTGCAGCGTAATTCAAAGTCTCTTCGTTCTCGCCCGGTCCACCCAACAATATTCCTGCATAAAACTGCGTTTGATTCAAAAACGGCTGAAACTTGTCAAGCAACACTTCAATATCCTTTTCACGAAAATTTTTGTTATAGCTGGTTAACATATTATTGTGAAAATGGTCAATGGCGAACTTGAATCGGTATAATCCGGCAGAAATCAATAAAGGAATCGCTGACGTATCAAACGGTTTGACATTTAGATAAGCCGTCCACAGAATATATTTTTCAAGCCCACGACGAAGAATCTCCTTGGCAAGATCGGTAAGCCTCCGAAAGGGCAGGTTCGCTTCAGAATCCGCAAGATGAAACACCTGTATCCCGTAATGCAGTAACGAGAATTCCATTTCATCCACGACGTCTTCCACGCTACGCCAACTCATGACTTTACGATTCACCGATTCCAAACAGTAGCTGCAGCCTAACGCACAGCCCTGAGCACCTCTTACCGGTTCAGGCATCCATTCTTTTCGATTCATCAGGGTATATGGCAAGGTTCTGCGTATTCTTGAGGACTGCTCGAGTACACGGGATGTACTCGCAGGACAATGATGAAATTCGTTGCCTTCCGTCCAGACAGCACCAGGTAAATTCCTCCATATATTATGAAAACCAGCTTGCCAACGATGTTCCTTCTCGTGAACATCACAGGGTCTCCACATGGAACACAACTGACCAATCGCCTCATCCGCGGCTCCGATAACACCATAATGCAGTCCGAAATAGTCAAGCAGCAGTTTAGGCGCCGTGCCGAATGCAGCTCCTCCCATGATTACAGGTCCATCGTATCCTCTCATGCCCCCTTCCACCAATGTTCGAACTCTTTTCAGCAAATCCTGAGTATCCACAGCGTTCGAATCTCCATCCAGACTGTGAATGATTAGAGCATCATCCATATTGCGAAGAGAGAGCCCTATCAGATCAGGTTCAAAATCCCTGATGATCTCCTTCAACCCCTGCTCCGGTTCAAGATATTCCAAAAAAGGATTCACCAGCCGCGTCTGATACCCATGCTCACGGCTAATGCCGTTCAATATATCCAGACCATACGGACCTGCTATCAGGTCCGTATATGGATTAGCGAAAATCCATAATATCCTTCCCCGTTGCTGAACTGGCGGAGATTGAAACTCAAACAAAATACGATCACGCGCCATCAATTGCTGAGATGGGGTGAGCAACAGCTCGCCTGGATTGTACAAGCTGTATCGCTGCTCAGCGGTATTCGTACGGGTACCCATGTAGTTCACTCCTGAAATGACATGGGCTAAAATATTTCCAAGTTCGCTTCTATCGAGATTCTCAAGAATACGTTCTCCACTTAGTAAAATACGATTTCTCCATTCGGCATCATAAAAAAATTCATCGAGAATGACTTCTTGTACAGCTTGTCCATTGTTAGATATGGCTTCGCAAAGAATGATCTGAACTGCCCCTTCTCTTGAATGGATTAATGTTGCTTTGTCAATGCGAATTTCCTTGCCTAGAATCCGAATCGACGGAAGTTCCGGTATCAACCTCCAAATCCACTGAACCTGAACACCAATCGCTGCCCAAGACCGTGTAATCTCGGCTTGATCGGAGAATCTTTCGGTTGAAAACACTTCAACGGTTAAAGGGTAAGAGAGCTTGTGATTTGTTTGTATGCTGAAGCACCTCACTTTCAGGGCTGGTGACTGTTAGAATGATTCAGCTCATTGCATTCATTGGAAGAGAAGAGTTTGAGAGTAAATAGACGCAGGATGTGCAGGAGTTAAGTTTCTGTCGTATCGGTTCTTGAAATCAACGTTACATTTAATGTAAATTAGATGGGATAAAGAAGTTTTTCATACATAAAAAGGTTTTTTATTTTTTACTATATTCAATTTTCAAAATTCTGTAAACCCTCAAATCAAAATACAGTTATAATGTAGAAAACTTAGTTCACTCATAACACACTGGAGGATAATTATGGAAACGGAAGCTTTACGCAACGTGGAACAACTGGCTCTGAAGAAACACAAGATTTATAAACAAAGCTTAATCAGGTACCTTGCACGCTCCATGTTGGCTAGTATGTTTATTGGATTCGGCGTCATCGTGGCGTTTAAGACAGGTAACTTCTTTTATATGGAGCAGTCCCCGTTCACCTATCCTATGGCAGCAATTACGTTTGGCGCGGCAATTATTCTGATTGCCTACGGTGGTGGTGACCTGTTCACGGGCAATACGTTTTATTACACGTATGCGGCGCTGCGCAAGAAACTGCGCTGGTTCGAAGTCATCAAGCTGTGGATTGCGAGTTATAGCGGTAACCTGATGGGCGCGGCCGTGTTTGCCCTGTTAATTTACCTGACGGGATTGTTCGACTCGTCCCAGGTGAATGGTTTTCTGTTAAGCGTGGTGGAGCACAAGATGGAAGTTCCGACCATGCAGCTCTTTTTCCGGGGAATATTGTGTAACTGGCTTGTATGTATGGCGTTCTTTGTGCCGATGTTCATGAAGGAGAATGGAGCCAAAATGTTCGCCATGATGCTCTTCGTGTTCTGCTTCTTCATCTCGGGATATGAGCACAGCATCGCTAATATGTGTACGTTCGCGATTGCACTTGTGCTGAACCATCCGGGGACGATCTCATTTGAAGGCGTGATTCACAACCTGGTTCCCGTGACTTTGGGTAATCTGGTGGGCGGTGTGCTGCTGATGGGCTTTATGTATTATGCGGTGAACAAACCGTTTCTCGATGAAGAGACACATTAATATCTGGCAAAAAAAGATCTCCTTACAGCCCGGTCATTCGACCGTGGCTGCTCGGTAAGGAGAACCCAAAACACCCCGGCATCCTGCCCATCTCAGAGAGAAGGTTGCCGGGGTGTTTCTCTATGGGCAGGCTCACGGATAAGCAGCCTGCCCTCCACACGCATAGCCATGTGATATACAACCACATGGCTCCATGCGGTGGGTCGGCAAGCAGGCCGCAATCAGGTAGCCCTGCGTTGCCCGCTTGTCGACCCATCCGCGGCTTAGTAGTAATCCCGCCACGGAGTATATTCAATATCGTTGTCGCCACGCGTGACCACGATCATATTTTCCATTTTGCCCGTTTCCTTATTGGTTCGGTAGATCATCGTACGTGTCTCGCCTTCCTCCGGCACGGAGAACAGGAATTTGTCCGCGACGAAGGATGAACCGAGTCCTGTCGCATGTTCCGTGAAGGCAGAGCCAGTCTTGCTTGTGAGCAGAAGACCAATGCCGTAGGCTGTAGCCGTTTGTGCCACTTTGCCAAAGAGATGCTCTCCTTGACTGGTCGTGTGCGTTTGCTCCGAATACTTATACTTTTCCGTATCCTTGCTATAGTCCACCACATTGCCCTGTTTATCCAGACTGATGGTGGTCGTTTCTCCCTTGTCGCTTTTCACCTGATACGTACCCACGATGGAATCTTCAGTAATCTTAATCGTCTTGCCCGTATTCGGGTCCGTCTGGTAGATCACATCTTCATACTGAAGCCGAATGATGTTCATGCTGGCCTGAATCTGCTGCGCCAATTGTTCGTCGCCCATCTCTTCGGCTTTCTTCAGCATTTCATCATAATTTTGGTACTTCTCGGCATCCTTCTCATCCCATTCCTCCATGTTCTTTGGTGGGCCTGACGTTTTGTCCAGACCTTCGCCTTTATTTTTGCCCATGGTTGTAAGCGTCTGTGCCGCGGTCAAAGCCGCCATAAGAGCCTTGCTTACCGCCTCTTCATCCGTCGTGCGGAAACGCTCAGCGATCTTCTTCAGTTCCGATTGAATAGACAGAACCCGTTCCAGAACGGACTTCATCGTGCCTTGAGCCGTTGAATAATCGTTATAGAAACGTTCCCGTTCCATCCCGTCCCAATTGCTGCGCATGACACTCATCTTGCCGTCCAATGTGGACATGAATCCCGATAATTGCTGATGTGCCTTAGCGAACTGCCCACTGACCGTCTCCAGTTGTTCCGGTGTCACCTTGATCTGTGTCATCCTGCACACTCCTCTTCGTGGTCATTTATCCTATGGTCAACCAATGATAACTCGCAGCCTGTTCCTATTTAATCTCCAGATGCAATAGCGGAAACGGATTACCGGAACTATCCAACTCGGACCTTCCTATCTGTACAAATCCCATCTTTTGATAGAATCGGGCTGCTCCACTATTCTGCTCATTGACATCCACCTTGAGGTGACGACCTTTGATTTTGAAGGCACGGTCTATTAGAAGACGTCCCAGACCCTGTCCGTGTTGACTCGGCTCTACAAACAACATCTCAATAAAATTATCATGCAAACCAATAAAACCCACGGGTTGTTGCTCCGTATCCAGCGCTTCCCAAACCTCAAATTGTCTGTGCTGCAACACATCGCTCACCACTTTTTTATAGAACTGAATGTGATGCTCTTCCAAAAACGTATGGGTTGCCCGAACAGCACTCTCCCAGATTCCAACCAACTTTTCATGATCTTGTTCCCGATATGCAACCATTATCATGTCCAATGTATTCTCCCTTTTCTAGTAAAAGTAAAAGGCTATGTAAAAGCCCGATCCTGAGATCGGACTTATTTAATGCATCAAATTTGAAATAACTCTACGTGTATTTTACCATGTCCATCATTCAATCTGTACCCATAATTTCCAATCTTGAGTCAACGTTCTCCCCCCGTTTTGGGATTCCAACGGAAGGTTGCTGCCGATTGGGAAGGCAGTATATATTGAAACGAATCTCCGCCCATGACTACATCAAAGGAAACTTCTGCCTCACCCATGTTAGCTGCAACCAACACCATCGTTCCATCCGGATTACGGAAGGTTACGTTCTCGATCTGGCCCTGTTCTTGCGTAGAATCAACTCTTACAGCTCCCGGACGCACATAACGGCTGATATGACCTAACGCATAATACTCGACATTTCTAGTGATAACATCACGCTCCGGGTCTATCGTCACAACCCCACGGCAGTTCTCACAGCCACCGTTCGTGGGACCCCCTTGCGGATCGAGTGCGATGTTCCAGAGCAATATATTTTTTGCCCAGTTGCGAGGTGCACCAATAATGAGATTGGACATCTGCCAGCTCAGATTCTCGCCAAAGTCAGGACTCCACTCCCCACCACTGCATTCGGTAAAATAGATATGTTTGTCCGGGAAGCGCTCATGCACTTCCGACATGGCAGATGGATCACCTGCATAACAGTGAAAAGCAGATCCATCGATATAGGTAGCAGCTTGCTCATCACCAAGTACCTTGCTGGTATATTCGACCGCCTGATCCCAGTTATGATCATACGCGATGATTCGCGTATCCAGTCCCGCATCCTGTAGCGCCGGGCCGAGATAATCCCGAATGAACATGGCTTGTTCTTCGGCTCTCATACTCATACTGGGATATTTATCCGAGGTGAACTCCGGTTCATTTTGCAACGTTATTCCGTAGATGGGAATGCCCTTCGCCTGATAAGCTTCGATATATTTCACAAAATAGCTCGCGTACGCTTCATACACCTGGGGATCGTTGTAATCCAGATACCAGCCGTTAATGGTCTTCTCCCCATATTTCATCCATGCAGGGGCCGTCCACGGTGTACCCAACACTTTAAGATCCGGTTTCAGCCCAGCTACACGCTCCAGCTTATTCACAACTTCCTGATCCTTATCAATCGAAAAGTGTTCCATCTCATAATCCGTGCCAGACTCGATATCATCATAGGTATAACTTGAAGCCTCACCTGATTCATCCACCGAATAATCGGAGGCACCAATCGTATGACGCACCATATCCATGTTCAGCCCTTCCGTCGTAAACAGTTCCTTCAGTAGTTGTTCTTGCTGCTCCTCTGGAAGCTCGTTGATCAGATGTGCCGACGAACCCGTCATCGCTGCACCAAATCCATCCATGGTCTGATAGGTCTTGTCTGGATCAATCTGTATGGTAAACTCCGACGAAGAAATGTCTGACTCCTGCGTCGAAGAAACTGAAGAACTTGTGTCTGCATCATGGTGAACTGTAATTGGAATGGGCTTCTGTGGTGTGAGCAGATTTTGCTGATCTCCCGTGGTTAACCAGACTTCGGTCGCTCTTTGCTTGTCTACAACCGGTGGCCGAACGGGTTGTTCACTTCGGTTGAAGATAAGCCAGATTCCTACACCGACACAACAAACAGCGATCAACAGGATCATCCATCGTTTGGGATGTTCTCGCCAACCTATGTTCATCACGCTTCACTCTCCTTCCATTGTGGAAAAAGCCGCGGCCACTAGGCCACGACTCAATTTCCTATATATATGAAGTAGAACAAACTGCATTTGACGCAAATAACTTCACTGGGAGAACAACCTTCCACTCTCCCTGATTGCAATTTTATTTACCGGACTTGCTTCCGATATTCACACTGCCTGTCAGACGGATATCATCTGATGCACTGCCAACATACACTTGAACTTTACCCTTAGGCATTACCCATTCATGGGATGTTTCATCCCAATAGGACAATGCGCTGCGATCCAGTTGAATGTTGACCCGTTGCTGCTTGCCTGCCTTCAGATCGACCTTCGCCCAACCAGCAAGTTGTTTCTCTGGTGTTTCAACTTTAGTTGGCAGATTGCCAACATAGACCTGTACAACTTCTGCACCGGAAACTTTACCGATGTTACGCAGATTCAGGGATACTTCTACGGTTTCCTTATCGCCTTTGCCAGTGTTTTTCACATGCAGATTACGATAATCAAAATCGGTATACGACAGTCCGTGTCCAAAGGCAAACGCCGGTGTCATGCCTTCTTTGTCATATCCTTTATACCCTACAAAGATACCTTCGGAGTAGTTGCCCACCCCATTCACACCCGGGAATTGTTCCGCAGTGGATACCGGGGTCTGGGAATCATCTGATGGGAACGTCACCGGCAACTTACCGGATGGATTCACATCACCGAACAGCACACGTGCCACTGCATTACCTTGTTCCTGACCTGCATACCAAGCCTGAACAATGGATGGCACTTCTTTTTGCCAGGAATCCATTTCAACAGCACGACCACTCATTTGCACAACGATCGTTTTTGGATTGGCTGCCGCTACCTTGCGGATCAGCTGTTCCTGGTTATTCGGCAGCTCCAGGTCGGAACGGTCGACGTAACCTTCACTGTCATACGTACGAGTTACCACGACGGCAACATCGGATTTTTTCGCCAGATCAACTGCTTGTTGCATTTTGATATCAACAGCGTCTTCTGGAGCTTCCCAGCCAAAACGAACCTGTGCACCCATATCATGATTGGTCTGTACCGGGAAATCCGTACGATACTCAATTCGAATATTGTGGGACTCGCCTTCTTTAAACGAGATTTCTTTCTTTGTTGTACTCAATGTTTCACCTTGATTGTCTACGAGTAACTCATCATCCACATACAGTTTCGCAGAACCTAGACTGGTCAGGGACAGTTTATATTCACCCGTTTGAGGTGCTGTGATCGCCCCTGTCCAACGAGCGGACATTTTGGCATTGAATTTCGTTGGTGTCACGGGAAGCTTGGATGATTGTGCGTTAAAACCTTCATAGTTGTAGAATCCAAGATTCATGTTGACCTGATTATCTGTACGAACCAGAGAAGGATTGCCTTCCATATCTTTGTTTGTCCAGTATTCGGCACGCAGACCGTATTCCGCTCGATCTGTACCATAGTCTCTTTCACTTTTCTGAGCATCCGCTGGTGATAAAAGAGTGGAAGGTACAGCAGACGGTCCATTAAATGCATCTCCTGCGGAGATTGGATCGGTTCCGGCAGCATATTTTACATCCACATCATTACCGGCACGATCACGAATGCCTTGCAGTGGACTTACGGTATACGTCGGATTAACCAGACTGCTACCTCCACCAGCAGCAGATGCGTTATCAGCATCCGGTCCGATGACAGCGATAGATTTCACGTTTTTATTGGACAGCGGTAGCGTATTATCGTTGTTTTGCAAAAGAACCATGCTCTCTTCTGCAATTTCACGTGCTTGTTTGCCGTCTTTCTTGGCATTGATTTGTGTATTCGTTACAGGGTTGTCGAACAGCCCTTTATCGAACATTTGAAGCAAAATGCGTCTAACCTTCTCATCAATGGTTTGCTCGCTCACTTCGCCATTATTCACGGCTTCCAGTAGCTTACTTCCCCATTTGCCGTAAGGCTCTCCAGGTGTCTCCAGATCCAAGCCGGCATTAGCGGATTTGGCCGTGCTGAAGTTTGCACCGTAGTCACTCATGACGAACCCTTCGAAGCCAAACTGATCCCTAAGGACATCCGTCAGCATCTCCTTGTTCTCACAAGCATATGTACCGTTCACCTGGTTAAATGAACACATAGCCGAACCAAGATCCGCTTTTTCGACCATGGCCTGAAACGGACGCGCATAGACTTCCTGAATCGCACGTTCACTCGCTATAGCATTGGTCGTGAAACGTTCCGTCTCCTGGTTGTTCAGGATATAGTGTTTCGCTGTAGCGATAACCGGATTACTTTGAATCCCGTTCACATAGGCTGCACCCATGCCCGAAGCCAGTAGCGGATCTTCCCCGAGGGATTCGAAGTTACGGGAACCCCATGGCGTACGTGCAATATCCAGTCCAGGACCCAGAACTACATTATGTGTTGTATCATGTGCTTCCTGACCGATCAGATCGCCATATTTCTTGGCAAGATTGGTATCCCAGGAAGCGGCAAGCGCGATGGGTGCAGGCAATGCTGTGGACTTTTTGTCCTGCACATCCGGGTTAGCCACACGTACCCCTGCAGGTCCGTCTGCCATCTGTAATGCCGGAATGCCGAGGCGCTCCAATCCATCATTATAGAAACCATAATAGTTATTGACTTTTCCTGTTACGAATCCAACTTTCTCCTCCAGCGTCATCTCCTTGAGCAGTAGCTCGGTGCGTTCTTCCGCAGATAGAGATGTGTTCATCCATGGCCGATCGGCCCCGGATTCCGCTTCCGCGGCGAAGGCGTGTAGCGGCATAGCCGCAACCGCCACGATGATTAATAACATAAACCATCGTTTGAGGAAAATCAGATTGAGTCTTCTGTTCATGTTGTAAGCTCTCCTTCTCTCTTGATCATTTTTCTCGCACACATCTTGAATACATGTATACAAGGGAATGCAAACTGGCTTGATCCCAGTCTTTCAAGCATTCAGGTCGTCCTGCACATGGCTTCTGAAACTGCAACCTGCAAGCAAGTCAGCAGATTTCGCTTCCTAACGATAGCCGACCTGTTCATGAATTACATCCCCTTAAATTTGGTAAAAGCTCGATTAGAACAAGCCTAGTTCTTTGGAATCATCTCTCTTTGGATTCGGGTAACAGAATAAGAAAACGAATTATTTACATTTTCGTAACCACTTTAGAACAAATTCTTTACTTTTAAAAACAGTCAGTTCGACCCACTCCCGATCAACCAATTAATGCAATTAATTATCAGATTAAGGAATATGCCCAGACGCTCTGGGTCCTAAGTCTATTTGAAACTGGAACCAATCCCGCCCATTGAAATATTCAATAATATAAAAGCAACTGAAGTCCCTTTTAACAGGTTCCTCCGTTGCCTTTATGTTGGAATCTCTCCAGAGTAACAGATAAAAAAACCGCCCCACGACGAGGGGCGGTTCACTTCTAGTTCTGTAACTGTGCCAGAATCTGCGGGTCCTTGATCTTTTTATCTTCGGCGAGCAACATCACCTTGGACAGAATCTCAGCTGTTCTCGGATCTTCATCGAGGAATGGCAGGAAGATTCGACCCCGATGCTGACTGTGCACCGGAACAATATGAAGTGCACCTGTGGCTTGTTTGAACACATTACCACTCCCCAGATGAACAGCATACTCACCCAATTCACCATCAATTCGTGCGTAATTCCCGTCCAAACGTACATTGTCAATTTTCAGCAGACGCAACGATTCATTCACAATGACATGACGCATCTCGATTGTTGTCAGGCTGGCCTCCGGATCTACGCCTCCCACATGTGCAACGCTGACCACCAGATCGATATCACGCATGACTTCCGAGAAGAACGTCAACGGCACATCTTGCAGCGCTACAGGTTTGTAGCTCTTGCGATCGTAGAATTGCACCGTCTCCAGCGTTGGTGCTTCGGTATCTGCCGGTGAGAACCAATCCGCCATGGCATATAGGTTCGCGATCAGGTTATGCTCGTAGCTTACCTTCTGTAGACCTTCTTCATAACTGACCGTCCATTGGCGTCCTTTCAGCAGAGCCACTGCTTTTTTCGGTTGAATCTGATAACCGGCATAGCGGCGGGACACCGTACCATTAGCCAATTCGTCCTCATTAGGAAGATACAGCTCACGGAATACCTGCTTGAACGGCTGACGCTCCTGACGGTTGAATAGATCCCGCTGGAATTCACTCCAGCTTCCGCTCTGATACAGATGAAGCGGATGAGCAATCAACAGTTGATCCTGTTCCGATAGTGCATGGATCGTACCCTCCGGTCCTGGAGCAACCAAACCACTGGACGATACATCGAATCTTCCCGTCTTGTCACTTGACTGGAATACAAGTGTTCTTACCAGCGGTTGTATAACCGGATTTTGCATCAGACTGGCAATTTCCTGACGTGTAAAGGATGTTCCAGCAGTCATCGAACGTTCCAGCTCCTGCCGTGCCCGGCGATACTGATCCACCAGATCCGATTTGAGCTCTTTCAGTTCAGCGATATATCCATCTTTTTTGAACCGGGCAGGTACAGACTTGAGTGTCTTGCCTTTGCTAACGATAACCATCTCGGGTTGGCCTTCCTCATCAATGACCAATTGTGCTGTCGTGTCAGCATCCAATGCATGAGGTTCAAAGAAGGATTTCATCTCATCCAACTTACGTGCTTCCATGTCCCACATCAGCCGCGTAACATCGGCATAACCTGCATTACGAGCAAGATTGCCCAGTGCAATCTGTGATGCCACACCTTCACTGGCACGGCGTTGTGCACCGAATTGTTTGCTCTGCATCAGAAACTTCTGAATGAAGTCGTATCGCTCACGCAGATCCTGTTCCCGATTAGCCGCGAATGGGATCAGGCTGTAGGTTAACAAATGATCCTTGTTTCGCTTGTCTGACACGGACTCACGCATATCGTCCAGTCGAAGCTTGCCCAGTGCAGCATCTGCGAACAATTGAGATCTGCGGTGATTGGCTCCGCCAGAGATATATTTGGCGCAATCGTATAACAGATTGAACCGTTCCTCCCCGACAGCAGCATAGGCCTCTTCAAACCACACGATATCAAACGCACCTTCATTGAAGTCCTGTGGTGAGATTGGAGAATAGTGGGCCACGATGGTTTCTTTCTCCGCAGTAAAGCGTTCATTGATATGGGCATGGAAGTACCAGGCTGCACTGCGAAGACCTTCCCATCCCAGATGTTTCGCAACAATCTCCATCCACTGCGGGGCGTACATGGCTGCTTCCAGCAATTTTTTCTCATTCACCGGATATTTCTGGAGCAACTCTCCGAGTCGTTTCTCATCTTCTCCATCCCGTGGATGACAATTCTGAATCAGATAGCTGAATGTCTCTTTGCGTGTTGTGTTGTCCCCATAACTGTAGATATATCCACGGACAAATGTATCCTGATCCATCGCAGAGACCAGATGTACCCAGTGTTCCATGCCTTCAATTCGATCCAGTTTCATGGCAAGTGTGCTTACTTCTGTAGAGAGCTCTCCCCGGGTCAGCTCAATCTCCAAAATGCGATCGACCACCGCATCTCGCAATTGAACAAGCTTCGGATCACTCGCGATCACTTCTGTACGAGTGGATGTTAAGTCCCGAATAAACAACAGACGATTCCCACCGACCAGCACCTGTCGATATATCTCCTGATCATCAATCAGGTTCAACTGGTACGCACGCAGGAAATCTTCAAGTGACAGTAAAGACAGCGGCTGACTACTCTCTACAAGACTGGTGAACTGGTAAGCTGTCTGGAAGAAACGTTTGAAGCTGTCATCGTCATGGATTTTGCCACGAACTACATAATTCCAAGGTCCAGTCAGAATATGAAGCATGCCTGACTCCTTCTCGAGTCGATCAGCAGGCATACTCGCGATGATGGAGGCCCAGGTTTTCTCAGCTATTTCAAACGTGTCGATCGGATCGCTATCCAGAAATGCCGCCGATATCAGCACCACTACCTGATCCTTATACGTTAACGAATCCAGCATCTGCTGTAGCTTTTCAATATCCTCCATAGGGTAGATCTGCTCGGCAAACGACTTGCGCCAGCCTTCCAATAACGGAATCTTCTGCAATTCGTCATAGTCATACTGCTCACGGAAATAACTATAAAAATCGCTCAAATTGCCATTGAACTCCCGGAGCTGTATAACCATGTATAGCTGCATCAGTTCCACACTGCTGAACCCGGCATGTTGAATATAGTTCTCCCATACGTCATGAAGCGGAAACTGATCAAGCTGCTTCATTTCATTGCGCTCTGCATACGGAACCCTGGAGCGAAGACTCGCTCCGACTAACAATGTGTCTTTGTATCCAGCGTAGTACTCCACTTCATACTCATAATCCCTGTGTTCATGCACCAATGCATTGAGCCCCTCCAGGAATGGTCTGGTCTTATCCAGAGAGAGCGTAAAGATATCCTTCGGAGTACGGCCCTTGAGGTCACGCTTCTCATCCAGCAATGGCTCACGTCGCTTCGGATCGAATAAACCAAATCCATTATAGGCTGTGTAACGACTCCCCTGATCTGTCAGCTTATCCAGCAGTTTCTGTTCCTTGGCAGTGGGTGTCTCAATCAGCTGTGCCAATGGCTGCAATTGCTCCTGCTGGTCTGCCCGCTCCGGATCTGCCGCAATCTCGGTCAACAATTCGAGCGCTCCCAGACGCTGCAGTTCACTCTTAGCCTGCAAAAGTCGCTTCAGTGAGACCGTCAATTGGTCCACGGGTTGCAGTAATAATACATGGATGACCTTCTGACGAAGTGAGCCTGTCTTGAGCTTCATCAACGCCTCCATCTGTTTCATCTCATCAACCGTCAACGTGAGCAGCTTCGCTTTGGCGAGTGCACTCTCCCGGTTACTCATACTTTTATCAGACAAACTCTCAAACACAAACTGTCTTTGCACCTCATTCTCGGGATGCTGAACAAACTGGGACAACAGTTCTCCGCGCAGTTCCGGGCTCAAATGGTCCTTAATTGCGATGACTTCACCGATCCATTCCGGGTCCATATCATAAGCGGCCAGATATAACATTTTCTTCACTACATCATCCGTATCAATCCGGTAGTGAACATACTCCAATACACCCGACGGTCCACCTGACCCGCCTTTTGGAATGACAGCAAGCATCTGTTTGAACCGATCAAAGTCCTGACGCCGCAAGGCCTTATCTCCAAGAGCAGGCAATGGCCACACGTAGACGCTACGCTGATTTTCTCCATTCTCGAAACTCCAGTTGTACATATACATCGCATCATAGTTGGTCACAATCCAGTGCATCAACTCGGTATCCTGAGCCTCCAGATAACGACGTGCAATGTGCAAACGAAGCTCCCTGTTCTGGCTGTTAGCCAGTACATATTGGGCAACAATCTTCTGATATAACTGACCTTGATCCATAATCTCGATTATCTTGATCTTCAATTCATTCTCTTCAATGACCGCTGTCGCCCACAGACTGATAAAGAGTTTGTTGGCGTTTGCTTCCTGCTGCCAGGCCTCGCGTACTTCTGGTTGCACAAGCGCCTGATAGGCCTGTTCAATCAACTGTGCGGCAACACGCTGGTTGGCTGCTTCTATGCCGATCCCCGTCCATACGGCGAGCGCTCTTACCACGGAACTGAAACGAATCAGGTTGTTGTCGATAATGATTTTTAATATGTAAATATAGGCTTCCAGTGTCCCTTCATCCATCCGCTCCACAATGCTTTGGCGCAGTCCTTCCTGCAACCTTGCTGCAACCAGCAGCTCACCCACCATCTGATAGGCATCCGCCTGATCGCTCATGAATATGCCTTTGATCATTTCATGGGTTAACAATGCCGTCTGATTGTCACCATATATAATATCGTGCAGTGCCTGCTTCATACCTCCGCCCTGATGATCCAGTTCATATGCGATACAATCCGCCAGGACCCAACGGATCTCATGCAGATAATCCAGCTTGTACTCACGAAGTGACACATATTCTTCCAGGGAGAAATTCTGCATTTCCATTCGGAACAATCCCATCAGTTTGCGGATGACCTGTGCTACATGTTGCTCCGGATCGGATGTGCGAAAAGGCCGGCGTTCATAGTTGTTACTGTATGGAAAACGAGTTGCACGCTCTGCGATATAACGGAATCGTTCAACCAATGACTCGCTCGCCAGATGCTGGAGCACATCCAATAGTGGCTGGAATAATGGTTTCTGCGTTTCCGCGGCAAGCCTTCCAAGCAACCCTTCTGTATTCAAAAACATCTTTTCGTCTCCACGCAAATACGTAGACCCGGCGATCTCCACAACATAGCCTGCCAGCTCAAGCTGTACCCCTGTGAACGACTTGGCTCTATCCTGCAATCCATCCATATACACCTGTACCTGATCTTCCTGATTCATCCTGTTCTCCTCCTTGATCGCTCTCTACCACAGACGTCCGGCAAGCATTGTAAAACGGATAAATACCACGTTATCGCCGTCTTTTATAACAAGTGACTCGTCCAGCTCCTGCAATTCTTCATCGTTGAGAAACACTTTGTACAATCCATCCTCATAGGCAGTTATCGCTGTCTCCATCGCAACCACCAGATCAGGAACACCCTCGTTGTAAACTGCACCAAATCCGACTTTCCCCGCCGCTCCCTGCGCCTCAATCTCATCCGGCATCAGGTAGGCGAGCAATTCTGCCTGTTGGTTCTTGTCTTGAAGAGCTTTCACTTGCAGAGCCACCATGTTCTCAATGAGCTGCCTTAACGTATGAGTTGTTTCCGGAAGTTCGGCAGCTTGCTTGGCAAGTACCGGCTTGCGCTTACCCAGACTTTTTACCGTTATCCATACGTTCACTGTATTGCCCCCTCTGTCCTGCTCTATTTGAAGAAGCTTCCATAAGCCCCGATATCTATACCACGAAGTGTAATGGCCTAAACGTGAAACTGCTATCTGACTCAAAACATAATCAAAATACGTACATATGTACCCCTAATGAACATCATAACTAAAATACAAACCATATTCATGAGCCAATCCTCATGTTTACGTGGAACCACGGAACTATGGCCTACTTGCGTACATATACGCAAAAAAAGCCGCACAGTCTCATATAAATATGGACTGCGCAGCCGCTAAGCTACCATCAAAACAGCTTATGACGCTGGAAACCTGTAATCTGAAATCGGTATGAATCATTTGGCCAATCGCAACGGTCGAATGGTTACGGCTGCTGTCTTGAACCCAGGCATCCGGCAGAACGGGTCCAGTTCCGGTCTGGTTGCCCGGTTCACATTCTGAATACCACCCCAATGCATCGGTACGAACAAGGTATCCTCCCGAATGGAATCTTTGATGCGCGAACGAACCGTGAAGCTTCCGTACACCGATTGAATCTCTACCCACTCTCCATCGTGAATGCGATGACGGGAAGCGGTAGCCGGATGAAGTTCAACGAAGTTCTCCAATTCACGGGCTGCGAGTGCCGGGCTACGATGTGTCTGCACACCAGTAAGATAATGAGGAAGCACACGTCCATTGGTCAGAATCAAGGGGAATTCCGGAGATACATCATTCCATCCCGGGCTTGACTCAAAGGTGAAAGCCGCTTTGCCGTCGGGATGAGCGAATCGTTCACCAAACAGCAGCCCTTCTCCCTGCTCCTCCGGGGCAGAACACGGCCAGTACACCCCTTTCTCGTTACGCAAACGCTCATAGGTAATGCCATAGTAATCTGCCACTCCACCACGGCTCGCCACACGAAGCTCATTAAAGATATCCTCAGCAGTGTCATATTGAAAGTAAGCGGCTTTGTTCAATTGCGCAGCAATTCGGCATAATATATCCCAATCATCGAGCGTCTCTCCCGGCGCAGGTCGCCCCTGTTCACGAAGTAAAACACGCCCCTCCAGATTGGTGAGTGTACCTTCATTCTCCATATAAGACGTAACCGGGAGAACCAGATCGGCCATTCGCGCTGTCTCGGACAGAAACATATCTGCCACGATCAGAAAGTCCAGCTTGCGCAGACCTTCTTCCACCAAACGCACATTGGGATTGGATACGACCGGGTTGGAGCCCATTACGAGCAATGCCCGAATCTCCTGATCATGGACCTTCTCCATCATCTCGTAGGCCGAGACTCCTTTGCCTGGCAAACTTGCAGGGTCCACGCCCCAGACGGATGCCACATAGACACGATCAGCTTCATTTTCAATGGATCGATAACCCGGCAGCTGGTCAGCCTTTTGCCCATGCTCCCGTCCACCTTGCCCGTTCCCCTGACCTGTGATGGCGCCATACCCGCAGCCTTCTCTGCCGATTTTGCCAGTCGCCAGCACCAGGTTCAGAAAGTGCCTCACGGCCATATGCCCATCCGTCTGCTGCTCCACACCACGTGCTGTCATGATCATGCCTGTCTCTGCCTCACCATAGGCCATCGCTGCCTGACGAATCAGCGCCAGATCAACCCCGCACGCTTGCGCTGCCTGTTCGAGTTGCAGATCAGCCAACCCTTGTATCAATTGCTCGTAACCATGCGTTCGTTCGCCTATAAAATGAGGGTCCACCAAGCCGGCATCCATAATCACTTTCAACATGGTATCCGCCAACAAGGCATCCATGCCAGGTTTCACCTGCAAGTGAAGATCGGCAATGGCTGCGGTTGCCGTCTTGCGTGGATCAATAACGATAATGAAGGCTCCGTTCTCCTTCGCCTGATTGAAGTATGGCAGAAGGGTAGGTTGGCATTCTGCAATATTGGTACCTGCCAGTACAATGCAGCCCGCCTTCGGAATATCGGACAGGCGGAACGTCAATCCGCGGTCCATCCCGAACACTTTACTGCCAGCCGAAGCCGCAGCTGACATACAGAACCGTCCATTATAGTCGATATACTTCGTCCCCAACGCAACCCTCGTGAACTTGCCCAGCAGGTAGGCCGTCTCATTCGTCAAAGATCCGCCTCCGTACACCCCGACCGTATCTGCTCCATAAGAATCTTTCAAGTCCTGGAACCGCTCTGCGATGGTCTGAATGGCCTCTTCCCAGGAACAGGGTTCCAGCTCGCCATCGCGACGAATCAGTGGATGCATTAATCGTTGACCACTGAGCGCATGTTGATGAGCATTCATACCCTTCACACACAGCCTGCCCTGAGAGGCTTCATTTGGAACACCCTGAACTGTATACTCACCACGACGCTGGCCTGCAATAGGTGCAGCCAGTTCTTCAACAGTCATCTTGCATTGCACACTGCAATACGGACACTGGGTTTCCTTTACATAGAGCTTGGAGGCTGTTGGTTCTGAACTCACGGATAATCCCATCTTCCATCCCCGCCTTTCATCTATATATCTGCTTGAAGTGTAGCTGCAAGTTCCTTCTGCAACTGGTCATCCAGCAACGTTTCCCGAATCGACATGAATCCCAATCGCTCGGTCCATGCCCATAATGGCTCATCATACCAGGCGGTTTGGCGATACCATTGAAGGCAGGCTGATGCGAGTGTGGCCGCTTGTACTTCTGACTCAGCCACCCCGAGCAAGCCACCTTGCTTGACCGGATGCTCTGCATGACCGCCTGCATAGATCTCCCAGCCAGCTGGTGAAGCCAGCAAACCGATGTCCTGCACAAGTGCGCTAACCAATGATCCCGTTCCTGGTGCGACGCCTATATTTACGGGTGACGGCATCGCTGCACCGATCCAACGCGTACGAAGCTGCGCAGCCAAGCTCCCTGCATCCCTTGCATAGAATGACAATGGGATATAATCATCCCAGCGCACCTGAACCTCCGAGTGACCTTCGATCTCATCATCCCTTGAAAATTCAGCCTGATTTCCATTTCGTTCAACTATAAGATATTCCGTATTCATGATCTCTCTGTCATTGATCGATCGATTGGATACCTGTAAGTAATAATGGATTACGGGGCGACATACCGTGCAACCATGTTCCGAACCCCAACCCATTTTCTGCAGAATCAAAGGTATGTCTGATAGGTCTATCTCCATAACAACGATGTCATCCAGCATTTCCTTTAGCCCTGCATGCCCAAGTTCAGTACAGCCACATACAGGCATTGGAGCCATTTTCTCTGGTGTGGTTACTACGCCAGTACCACCGTTATTTTTCAGATTATGTGTATGTTTCAACAGAGCAGCCACCATCGGGCGACAGCCACCGCATGAACCTGAAGCCTTCGTCTGGTCCTTAACCTGATCTGCCGTCTCGAGGCCCTGTTCTTGAATAGCCTTCATAATGGCAGCCTTGGTCACATTGTTGCAGGCACATACGGTCTCCTGAGCCGGTAATGCCGCAGCAGCCACCTCAGCCGGGTCCGGGGCCCCTTCACGCGGAGCCAATTCCGTTACATCCGCACCTCGTTGCACCAGTCCAAGCAATGCCGTTCCTTCAGCTGTATCTCCAAATAAAATGGCGCCGCGTACTTTGCCAGCCTGCATCAGTACTTTTTTGTACGTGCCTCGAATGCCATCCAGATGTTGAATTGCAGTCTGCATGCCTTCACCGCTAATCTCACCCGCCGAGAAAACATCAACTCCCGATACCTTCAATTGTGAGTAAGGAATTGAACCCTTGTATTCAGGCGTTTCCCGTCCACAGAGCGTACGTGCGAGTACTTTCCCCTGCTCGTATAAGGGGGCAACCAGCCCATAACTGATTCCCCGATGTTCAGCACATTCCCCAACGGCGTATATATCCGGTGCACTGGTGCGCATATAATCATCCACCATGATTGCCCGATTCGTAGCGATTCCGCTTCGTCTGGCCAGGTCCACATTCGGCCGAATCCCAACAGCGACAATGACAACCTGAGCTTCAAGCTTGGAACCATCTGTGAATAGCAGCCCTTGGGCCTGTGATCGCCCGGTAATTTTCTGCGTATTTTTGGCCAAAAGAAAGGACATGCCCTGCCCTTCAAGTTCCTGTTGAAGCATCGCTGCAGCCTTCTGATCGAGCTGTCGGTTCATAATGTAAGGTGCGTTATGGACCACCACAGCTTCCATGCCCAGATGCAGCAACCCACGCGCAGCCTCCAGACCCAGCAAACCTCCACCAATGACTGCGGCCTTACGATATGCTTTGGAATAATCAGACATGCGCGTACAATCATCAATCGTTCGGAAAGACATGACACGCTCTTTATCCATTCCCGGAATCGGTGGGATAAACGGTGAAGACCCCGTCGCCAGAATCAGGACATCATAGGTTTCTTTTATTCCGGATTCCGTCTCTATATATTTTCCACGGGTATCAATGCGATGCACCGTTTCACCTGTACATAGCCGTATATGATGCTCGGCATACCAGGTCCAATCATTGATAATGATATCCTGTAACGAATGCTCACCCTGCAATACTTTCGATAGCATGATCCGATTGTAGTTGGGACGGGGTTCATTACCGTAAATTACAATCTCATACATATTAGGCTCCAGTGCGATGATCTCTTCGACACACTTCACTCCAGCCATGCCATTCCCGATAATCACCAGTTTGCTTCTGCTCATGGGCTGCCCCCTATCTCTCTCACTCCTGAAAATAAACAGAAAAATCCCTTCTCCATGATTCGGAAAAGGGCACCGTTGCCTCCGGAATCCACACGCCATTGTGTAGATTCATATTAGATTCAGATTAAGGGAATCTCAATCATATGTCAACATAATTAACATGATAAACCCGAAACATGATTAAAAAATGAATTATTTAAAATTTCGTGTAATTTTTGTTGACATCTCTATTTTCTCTTGATTATAATTTGAATCAAAATCACAGTGCTGTGATCAACTCAGATGCGGGAACACAATGACGTGTACCGCCTGTCGGCAACGGGGCCGCAAATCGTTCATATCTGGACGAATTGCGGCCTTTTTCTGCCTCAACACGCACATAGACAAATCACGAAGATTTCAATTGGATGAGGAGCGATGATGGATGATGGAGAGCAAAAGTTTTTGGAAAAGCGGGCATAAGCCCACCCTCTTCGGGGCGTTTATGTATTTTGACATCAGTTTTATGATATGGGGGATGCTTGGCCCACTCGCAGTTATCATTGCATTGGACTATCCAATGACTCCGCTGGAGAAGGCCAATCTGGTCGCGTTACCTATACTTGGTGGCTCCATCCTGCGGCTTGTGCTTGGCTTCATGTCTGATTATATGGGGCCGAAACTGACCGCACAGATCGGTATGCTTGTCACACTGCTTCCTTTGTTACTCGGCTGGTTATGGGTTGATTCCTTAAACCAACTGTACGTGGTAGCACTCTTGCTGGGTGTGGCAGGCGCCTCCTTTGCCGCTGCGCTACCTCTGGCGGGCCAATGGTATGGCAAGGAGCATCAGGGTCTAGCCATGGGTATTGCCGGGGCGGGCAACAGCGGAACCGTACTCGCGACGTTGTTTGCCAATCGCTTGGCTACACATTTTGGCAGCTGGGAAGTCGTGTTCGGACTTGCTATTATACCAATCGCTATCGTATTTATTCTCTTTTCTCTCTTTGCCAAGAATAGCCCTAATCGGCCTGAACCCAAGAAATTGTCCCAATACGGAAGTCTGCTTAAACAAAAAGATGCCTGGGTATTCTGTGCATTCTATTGTGTAACCTTTGGCGGTTTCGTTGGATTATGTAACTATCTCACCATCTTCTTCAACACCCAGTATGGACTCTCTCCTGTTCGTGCGGCAGACATTACCACGTTCTGTGTGATCGCAGGCAGTTTCTTCCGGCCTGTTGGGGGTTACCTGGCGGACAAAATTGGTGGAACCCGCATGCTGACATTCCTATACACAGGAGCTTGTGTCATGTTAATCGGTGTATCCTTCATGCCACCGCTTCCGGTTGTAGTCGTCATGCTATTCCTCGGTATGATGTGTCTGGGAGCCGGAAATGGTTCTGTGTTCCAACTGGTTCCTCAACGGTTCGGCAACGAGATTGGTCTGATGACAGGTATAGTAGGTGCCGCTGGCGGATTGGGCGGGTACGCGCTGCCGCTGATTCTCGGCCAACTGTATAACAGTTATCAATCCTACACGCCAGGCTTTGTCATTCTTAGCCTGATTGCAGCAGCTTCCCTGTTCCTTGTTCTCTTCATGCAATCCCGCTGGCGTGTAAGCTGGCTGAGCCGAGGTAACAAAGGCATGGCTGAATCGACGTCTCTCTCTTCGTAAGGTGTAAAATCACTCGGCCGTCAACCACGGTACAGTATTTGCGGATGATCCATAAGTAACCAAAGGAACAGCGTAGCCCCATCAGGCAGCGCTGTTCCTTTGGTTACGGCTGTTCTTTCTGCTCAAGATGAATACTTTTGAAGAACAATAACGGCATTATGGCCCCCGAATCCAAAGGAATTAGACATCCCAATCCGCAGCTCTGCTTTTCTTGCCTCGTTAGGTACGTAATCCAGATCACATTCGGGGTCCCTCTGCTCTTGATTGATCGTTGGAGGAATGATGCCATGTCGCAGGCTTTGGATAAGCGAGATCGCCTCCGCACCGCCTGCTGCACCAAGCATATGTCCCGTCATGGACTTATTCGCTGTGACCGGAATATCATAGGCAGCTGTCCCGAAAAGTTGTTTGATCGCTCTCGTCTCGGACAGATCACCCGCCTCTGTACTGGTGGCATGAGCATTAATCACATCGATGTCTTCTGGGCCAATCTGAGCCTCTCTCAATGATGCCTTCATCGCCAGATATGCACCCCGGCCTTCCGGATGGGTAGCTACCATATGATACGCATCTGAACTGGCACCATATCCAATCACTTCAGCCAGAATATTCGCCCCTCTTGCCAGTGCATGAGACAGGGATTCGACGACCAGAATTCCAGCGCCTTCTGCCATGACAAAACCGTCTCTCCCCGCATCAAATGGACGGCTTGCTGTTTGGAACGCTTCATTTCTTGTAGACAACGCTGTCGCATTACCGAAGCTTGCCAGCGACACTTCGGTTACAGCCGCTTCTGTTCCTCCAGCAATAATGACATCGGCTCCGCCATGGCGGATTAACCGGAAAGCCTCTCCAATGGCTGTATTGCCAATGGAACAAGCCGTTACGGGCGACAATGTCGGCCCCCAACAACCGAACCTCATACTGACCATAGCCGCAGCCATATTGGATATCATCATAGGTACCAGGGTTGGGCTGACTCGCGCAGGTCCCCGATCGGACAGGACCTTGCCTTGTTCCATCAATGTCTGGATTCCGCCTATGCCGGAACCAATATACACACCTACCCGCTCACGGTCCAGTTCGTCCATCACGAGGCCTGATTGCGATACGGCCTGATCTGCGGCAGCAATAGCAAATTGAACGAATCGGTCCATACGCCTTGCCTCCTTGCGCCCAAAACGCTCTTCACCCTCAAACTCACGGACCACGCCAGCGATTCTGGTTTTGTAAGAAGCTGTATCAAAATGTTCTATAGGCGATACACCTGATCTACCCTCAATTAATCCATTCCAGAATGTATCTACATCATTTCCCAAAGGAGAGATAACTCCCATCCCCGTAATCACAACTCGTTCCATGTCCATCCTCCTTCAGCACGTTTTGCTACCTTACTCTTACGCTATGACACTAATAGTGCACTTTCGAATATCCTATTACAAGTTGTCAATTATAATAGTATAATGACTACCATGATAATGAGGATCGAAGGTGATGGATTGAACTACGATGTCAGGTTACAAGCCCTGTCTACTTTTCTGAAAACACAACGCTCCAAAATTTCTCCGGAATCGGTCGGTTTACCCACGGGAAGTCGGCGCAGAACGCCCGGGCTGAGGAGAGAAGAGGTTTCCCAACTGGCAGGCGTGAGCACAACGTGGTATACCTGGCTTGAGCAAGGTCGGGATATTCAGGTATCCCATTCCGTTTTAGACAACATCGCTTCAGCACTAAGGCTTACTGCGGATGAACGAAAATATCTGTTTTCGCTCGCCATGGAACATCATTCGGAGCTGCCTACGCTGGAAGAAGAACCTGTTCAACTTCACCCTTCCTTGCGAAAAATCTTGCAGGAACTTCAATATTGCCCTACCGTGATCTCGGATCGGCGTTGTTACATCGTCGGCTGGAATGACGCGGCCCGGCATGTTTTTATGGATTTTGAACAGATTCCCCCCGAACAGCGGAATATGATCAGTCTGTTATTTGATCGAAAGGAATTTCGCAGGCTCGCGGTGAACTGGGAGGATTTTGTTAGCGGATTTCTGGCGATTTTTCGTGCTTATTATGGTCAGTATGTCGATGATGAATGGTATAATTTATTTCTGGATGACATGATGAACAAACATCCCGATTTTCATACGCTCTGGAAACAAAGCAGTGTCAGCAGTGCACCGGATGTATTAATCGAATTCAGACATTCCAAAGCAGGAAAAATGTTGTTTGATCTGACTTCGTTGCAGGTTCAAGGCAGCTCTGATCTACGTTGCAGTGTCTACACCCCGGCACCAGAGACCGCTACCGAGCGCAAATTGATGCACCTGATCGAGCGTGAAGCAGATTCACATCTTGGCACGCATTAACTCAGAATCTCTCAGGTCTTGCCCAGTCATGTTAGAATCCTGACATCCTTATGTTGCATATTTTAATTATCAGGGTATACATGAATAAGTAAATTTAAGCTAACACATGGATCGTAGACCTTCTACACGAAGTGGATTCAGAAAGGAATATCATGACCAAAGTGCTTATCATTGAGGACGATAACATGTTAGGAGATACATTATCCCTGTATTTGCAAGGTGAGGGGTATGATGTTATCCGCGTCGATAACGTAAGAGATGGTCTTCTACAGCTTCAAGCGCGGCATGATATCCTGCTTCTTGACCTGTTGCTCCCTGATTCGGAAGGCAAGAATCCCTGTTCTCTCATACGTCAACATACGGCAATCCCCATCATCGTCATCTCTTCATTAACCGAAGTCTCTGAGCGAATTCGATCATTAATAGACGGAGCTGATGATTATGTATGCAAACCTTTCAGCATGCAGGAAGTGAAAGCACGTATTGAGGCTGTATTGCGTCGTTACTCCATATTGAACAGCTCCATTGTCACTGTACAGGATTCCGGAATATCTCTCGATTTGGCTCGGAGAGCCATCCTGTTGAATAACCAGCGAGTGGAAATGACATTCTCCGAATTTGAGATCATGAAGCTGTTTGTCCTCAATCCTGGCAAGGTCTACAGTCGTTATGCCTTGATTGAAGCCATTCGTGGTATTGATGCTTATATTAATGATCGCACCATAGATGTGCACATTACCAAGCTCCGTAAAAAGATTGAAGAAAATCCGAAAAACCCCCAATATATTCAAACCATCTGGGGGATCGGATATAAGTTCACTCCTTAACACATCAGCTTCATTCATGTCACCAGGGTAGAGATCCGGTAATGATATCAATCTCCTTTTGCACCTTCTCCAATACCGAACTCAGTTCCTCTTCTTCGAATAACGAACAGGATAAAAGTAATTCCAGTTGAAGAACCAGACGTAACAGCTCCACTGCATGCAGATTGGCAGCTACGCCTCGGAGAGAATGAACGCTGCGAATCGCACCAGCAATCTGCTGCTGGCGAAGTTGAGTGGTCAGTTTGTTCTGAAACGAGTCATACTCCATCCTGAATTTCGTGAGCGCATATTGCAGAATATGTGGCTTGCCGCCCATCTGCCTGATCGCCTTATCTGCATCAATTCCGCTAATCTCCCGCATACCTTTCATATCAATCCATGTTGCCAATATGTCTGCGATCTGTTGTTCATGGATGGGTTTGGTCAGGATGGCATTCATCCCAGCTTCCATACATCTCTCATGATCTATTGGTAGGGCATTTGCTGTAAGCGCAATAATAGGCGTACGATCGTATTCCCTCATCTTGCGAATATGTCGCGTTGCTTCCACTCCATTCATGTCGGGCATGTACAGATCCATTAAAATCAGTTCCCATACTTGTTCGTCTAACTTTCTCAGAACCTCTGTGCCACTGGCTGCCAGCGTCACCTGGAACCCCTCATGTTGCAGCATCGCCCGAATCGCCAGTTGATTGATCTCATGATCCTCAGCTATCAAGATGTGTCGTTTCTGATCAAGCGAATAAGGGTCGTCCCCTTCTACCAACTGACTTTTTGCCAGCGGCCCTTCACCCTGAAGTGCAAGTATGACTTCGAATAATCCCAGACGTGTAATCGGTTTGACCATCATGATATCAGGGTGCACGGATCTCTCCTCCATCCACAGCGCATTTTCACTAAATGCACGTGTGTACCCCAACATCTGAATCTTCGTCCGATCCAATCGCTTCATGAAGTTGTCCCATAACAAACCGTTGACTGTGTCCTCTATATCCATATCCAACATGATCAACATCGAACTTGCCCCTTCGACTTCAGGAGTATACCAATCACTCTCCATCATATGATTCAAGGAAGTATACAGCGTCGGATTCATCCCGAATGAATAGAGCAGCTGCTTCAGATTTTCACCCATTCGTTCATCATCTTCAATGATAACCACATCATTCGCACCATATAGGAGAGGGTGTGTCTGCAGGGAGAAACTCTCTTCTTCTTCCGAATCTGCAAGTTCAAATATCAAGTCGAATGAAAATAGACTGTACTCTCCAAGCACGCTGTCCACCCGCAAGTTTCCTCCCAAGGAGGTTACCAGAAGATAACAGATGACCAGCCCAAGTCCAGAGCCACCATATGTTCGATAAGTTGAAGGTTCCGCTTGCGTAAACGGGACAAAAAGCTGGTCCAGTTGTTCAAGTGAAATTCCAATCCCCGTGTCTTCTATCTCAAAACGAACCTGTACTCGCTCGGCCTCCAATGAAATTACCTCTGCCTGCAAGATAACATATCCATGTTCTGTGAATTTAATCGCGTTACTGAGCAGATTCAATAACACCTGCTCAAGTCGAAAAGGATCACCAATAACCGTTAGTGGCAGATCCGCGTCGGTCTTAAAGATGACTTCGATCTCCTTGTACCCGAGGGCCACACCGATCTGATCTGCCACACGCTTGAACACATCCTCTGGTGAAAAGGGTACTTTCTCCAAATCCAGTTTACCTGCCTCCATTTTCGAGAAATCAAGAATATCATTCACCAGAGTAAGCAAGGTTTGTGAGGACGCATTGATTTTACTCAAATAATCTAATTGTTGTGAGGTTAGATCTGTCCGTTGCAGCAACAACGAAAAGCTGATAATTCCGCTCAGTGGGGTACGAATCTCATGACTCATGAATGCAAGAAACTCACTCTTTGCTTGACTTGCTTTGTCAGCCTTAACACGTCGGTACTGATCCGAAATGTCATGAATAACTGCCTTGACTTTCTCGCACGAGTTAGGGGCCTTTACAGGGTATAGGTGAACCCGAACATGTTGTTCTTTTCCCTCCCCAACAATGAGACTCAATTCCGTATCCTGAGGTATATTGTGGTGTAAGACTTTTTGAAAAGATAACAACCAGTTCGCCGACTGCTCAATGAATATCAATTCTTCAAGCTGACGGCCCATTACTTCATGCCTGTCGAGATCAAGAACATCCAGAAATTTCTGATTAACTGACACCACACACCTGTTGCCATCCAAACCGACAAACCAGTCTGTTGACACTCGTTCAAGTGTACGGTATCGCTCTTCACTCTCTTGAACCCTTCGTTTAACTGCTCTGTGTTCCGTAATATCAAGTCCATATCCTATGACATACTTCACCATACCCTCTTCTCGCAGCGGACGAAGCTTCACTAGTGAATAGTAACCTCCATGCTCAATCTCGTAAAAAAAAGACTCCCCTTTCCATGCCCGGTCGAACTGCTTTCGCAGAAATTCTACCTTTTCCTGAGGTAAAATATCCAATGTGCCCAGTTTGTAATCTTGCTTCAGACTACTCATATCCAAGCCCAGTCGGGAGAGCATCTCTCCTTCAAGCACAAGATACTCGAATTTTCCGTTCTGTTTTCGGATTTTAAAAGTAAAACCCGGCTGCATACGAAGCATCTCCAGCATTTCCTGATCCCTCTGAATGACCAATCTCTTGTATCGATGATTTTGGTTCAGATAGTAAAGGAATAATATAACGGACAGCAGGCAGATACATTGAAAAAGGAGAATCTGCCCCATCATTAGCAGAGAAGGAGAATATATCTGTAGTACAAAAAACTCATACACAGTTAGCAGTAGCAACGCTCCGGACAACCACTTCTGCATAAATCCCCTGACATACTTAAAGATCAGGCATATGGCTACAACAAATAACAATTCTGTCAACGCATACTGCCAGTTCTCCAACAAGGGATTACGCCCCATATTAATCCGAAAAATCCACATGAATGCAAAAGTAACGAATGCAGAGCCACTCCCACCAAAATAAGCAGCGAGCAGATACACACTGGCCCGGAAATTCAACAATGTTCCATCCTCAAGCACAATAGAGAAATAATAGAGCGCCGTGCCCAACATGCTTAGCGTAATACCAATAATGATCCGAGTCGTGATGGATGTTGAACGGGTAGCATTTGTTTGGTTCAGATAGTGATGAATCAGAAAAACAAAGATCAAAATTAGCGTGAAATTTAATACAAGATCGCGTAGCAAATGGTCACCGTCCACATTACGACTTCAGGATTTCATGCATTCAATGAATGTTGTCAGATTCACGGTCGCAGTTCCCCAGTACACAAATCATAGTATGCCGGGCTCCCTTATTCAATTGACGATATTGACCTTTTTTTGAAAATAATTACTACTTCCAACTAACATACCCTTATCACAAAACAACAATTTTATTTCAAGAAAATTCATCATTAAATATACTGATATAAAAAAGAGAATCATCCAAATAAACCGATGTAATCGTAACTTGGGCTTCCCACACTTCCTGATCAGCCTTCATTAGTTTGGCTACGCCGGACCAGGTCTGGTTTCCTCTCCAGTGGGTATCCATCAGCAATCGGGCAGGCTGACCTATGGTGCTATCCCGTGAGGATCCTGTTTTTGTTACATAAACGGAGTTCACATCCAGAATCACACCATCTTCATCTGTAATCATGACCGCATCCGTTAGCAGTAAGAAGGCCTTGAGTTCTAGTTGCATGGTTGTTCACTCCCTCTGATGAAACATGATGTAAAGCCGTCTCTGTGTGGTACTGTCTGCTCAATTCCTTTTAATACTTAAACTGTCTAATGAGGCGCTGCAGCTGTTCAGCCATGGAGGACAGGCCCCGAGCCGAGGCAGAGATCTGCTGCATTGCTGCCAATTGCTCCTCTGAGGAAGCAGCAACTTCTTCGGAGGCCGCGGCGTTGCCTGAAGCAATACCTGCCAGTTCATTGGACACAGCGGATACTTCCTGTACACCTGCCGTGATCTCTTGCGATGTAGCTGCAATTTCTTCGATCTGAGGTGTCGTTTCCCGCATACTTTCCAGAATGCGTTCAAATTTCCGAATGGCCTCTGTTGAGATTTCCATACCCTCTCCGACCTCTGTGGTCACTTTCTCCATCATGCGAACGGAAGCAGCCATATCTTCCTGTACCGCCGTGGTTAGCACGGTAATTTCATTGACGGATTGCCCTGATTGCTCTGCCAACTTGCGTACCTCTGCTGCTACAACGGCGAATCCATTCCCATGCGTACCTGCACGAGCAGCTTCAATGGATGCATTCAGCGCGAGCAGATTGGTCTGCTTGGCTATATTTCCGATTAACTCCGTGATGGCTGAAATTTGATGTGATCGTTCATATAATCGCTGAATCATCTGATTCGTCTGCGCTACCGTTTCTTGAATCGAGTGCATCTGGCCCACCGTCTGCTTCACGGTGTTGCCACCTTCTTCCGCTTGTACCGTTGTATGTTTAGTCAAATCAGCGACTTGTATGGAACGTTCGGCGATTCGTGTTATCCCAATCGTAATTTCATTCATGGCCTGATGGTTGTGGTCAATACCTTGGGTCTGCTTCTCGGCACCACTCGCAATTTCCTGAATGGCTCGCGCGACCTGCTCACTGGCCGCACTGGTTGATTCCGCACTCTGAGTCATTTCATCCGACGAGATGACAACCTGGCTTGTGCTAGTAATGGTTTGAGTTAGATCCCCTTCACTCACCTGAATCGCCTGATCCTTCAACTGACGAATGGGTCTAATGATGGATCGCATCACCAGCCAGATAACCACAATACCAACGACGAGGCAGGAGACAATAACAATAATCATTCGATTTAGAATAGGCGCTGCCGCGTCGTCTACCTCAGAAGAGAACATGGTGCCAGCGACCTTCCATCCGGTGGATGCATTAGTAGCGTAATACATCACTTTATCAGCTTGATCAAAGGTATAGTTGAAGTTGCCCGATTCATTCGCATACACCGGTGTCCAAAAATCCTCTGTTGCATCTGTTCCGGGTTCTACCGTGGGATGGTAGATATACTTTTCGCTGGCATCCAATAGAATCAGATATCCCTGTTCTCCCACGTTAATTCCACTCACCAAGGTACTGATATTCGACAGATCCAGATCCAGCTGGACTACACCGGATTGGTCATTCAATGCCTTGGCAATTGTGATGGTGATCTCGTTTGTCTCGGCAGAAATATAAGGATCTGTAACAATTACCTGCTCCGGATCTCCCATTGCTTCGGTATACCATGGTCTTACTCGGGGATCGTAATCCTGAGGCATCTCTGCATCAGAGGACATCAGATACACACCGGCTTCTGTTCCCACACCTATGGTGATGATGTCTGTGTTCTGTGCAGCGTACCCCTTCAATTCGTTTACAACCCGAACCTCAGCATCTTCTTGACGCAATTCCTCTGCGAGCGTATTCGCATAATATTCAATGTGGTCGCGCTTGGCATTAATCGAAAGATCGATGGTCGCACTGGCAAGATTCACATTTTCCATCGCACTATGTAGAATTTGCTTCTCCACTTCATTCTTCGCACTGTTATAAGACATGACTCCAATACTGAACGATGGAATTGCCAAGAAAGCAATAAAGGACACGACCAGCTTTGTCTTAAAGTTATTATGGATCTTGTTGAACCAATTCGATTTGCTATTTTTTCGGGACAATTTTCTCTACCTCTTCCAGATTAATTTAGTTTTACTTGTTCTACTTATAAGTTGAACTAGGGATTATTTACACTTGCCACTCCGATGACAGAACAACCTTCCAATCGCTGTTATCCCCAGATTTTTTGATTCCCCTTCTCAAGGGAAAACCCGGTGATAAAGGCGAAGCGTATGCTTCCGAAGTAGCTTTCTTGCAGAAAGCTTTTAGCTTCGCTTTTTCAGTTTTTTCTGTCCTCTCCGTTTTCGTGTAAATGATTAGTACAGCTTATATAGCTCTTGTATAGCTCTTTTAGAGTACAGAGCCCTCCTTCCTCAAGATATTAAAAAGTAGGTCCTACCTCTCGTAAAAGACATTTTTCGCGCTAAAAACATTACTTAAATCTCTTAATTTATAATCCTAAAGAACTACTTTCAAACAAATTATACGAAAAAACTATTAAATAAAGTAAACCAGCGATATGACCAAATTGTTAACTTTCTAAACACTTGTTAATAGCCTGCGGATCCATAAAAAAAGATCCAAGCGTTATCGCTCAGATCTCAAAGGCTGTTCACATTAGGACTACATATTCACTATTCAAATGCCGGGATAGCAATATCTGCATATTTCTCTTCAAAGAAGGCTTTGACCTCTGGACCCGCCATACGTTTAGCCAACTTCTGAATGGCTTCAGAGTCCTTGTTATCCTCACGGGCAACCATGGTGATCGCAAAATGCGAATCATCCTTCTCAGTTAACAGTGCATCCTTCTTCGGTGTAAGACCGAGCGGACTGGCATATGCCGGAGTCATGGCTACCAGATCGGCATCGTCCATCATGCGAGCCAGCATCAACAAATCTACTTCCTCGAACTTGAAGTTCTTCGTATTCTCGGTGATGTCTGCCTGTGTGGCGTTAAAACCTACGCCGTCTTTCAGCTTAATCAATCCGTTTTGCTCCAGCATCACAAGAGAGCGACCAATGTTGGAAGGATCGTTTGCAATTGCTATGGTTGCACCTTCTGGCAATTCCTCAATGGATTTGTACTTCTTGGAGTAGCCTCCATAAATGGCGTTATAGATGGGTTGTACTGCCACCAGATTCGCATTGTTTGCTTCATTATATTGGGTCATGTAGGGAACATGCTGGAAGAAGTTTGCATCTACTTCCTTGTTCGCCAGTGCCGTATTCGGCTGAACGTTATCGGACAGTACAACAACTTCCAGATTGACGCCATCTTCCTTCAACAACGGTTTTACAATGTCCAGTACGTCTGTCATCGGTGGAATCAAGGTTGCTACTTTTAACGTAACTTCTTGTCCTGCCTGATCTTCCTTTGTTCCTTCTGCCGCAGGTGTTTCTTCTTTTTGTCCACAAGCAGCTACAACCAGCATCACTGCAAGCAACATAAACATCATTTTTGCTTTCATTTCATGTCTACCCCTCATCGTATAATCTGTATTGGTTATTCTTGATAATGCGCGGTCCAACCAACCGTTCAGGATCTGCGATCCAGCCAGTGGGACAGTCTGCTACCTGTGAATTGGATCATCTGTACCAGGATAATCATAATGACGATCGTAAATACCATAATCTCCGTTTCGAAGCGCTGATAACCGTAGCGAATGGCAAAATCGCCAACCCCGCCGCCACCTACAATGCCCATCACCGTCGAGTAAGAGATGAAGCTGATGGTCGCTGTCGTGAGTCCCAGTACAAGGCCAGACCGTGCCTCCACATACAGGAATTTCACGACAAGCTGCATCGTCGATGCCCCCATGGATGCGGCCGCTTCAACCACTCCCTTGGGTACATCCAGCAACGCTTGCTCCACCAGTCTGGCATAGTAAGCAATCGCAATGACCGAGAGTGGAACGGTTGCCGCCAGTGTACCGATGGACGTTCCCACGACGATTCGTGTGAATGGAATCATGAATACAACCAGCAGTAAGAACGGAAACGACCGAACGATGTTGACGACACTACCGAGGATAAAAGACAGCGTTTGATTCTGATACCGTTGTCCTCTCCGAAACAGGTACAGCAGTGTACCCAGAGGTAACCCAATCAGAACTGCTGCCGCAATGGAGATGCCCACCATGACAAACGTCTCTCCGATCGCCTGCCATATCTCATCCTGATACTTCAGCACAGACTCAGGTAACCTCATGGCTTATCCTCCTGTTCTGCCTGACGTGATAGAGACGAACCTGTCATCCCGTATTTGTCACCTGCAAGCAAAGAGGTCAGCAGATCAGGCTGCGGTGCAGGGATACTGTTCACTTCCGCTTTAGACAACGTTCGAACGAGTCTCCCATCCTTCATGACGGATATCCTGTGACATAGTCTGCGAGCCACTTCCATCTCATGTGTCACCACAACAATGGTCACGCCCAACGTTTCATTGATATGACGCAGCACATCCAGTATGCCGTTTGTGGTCTGTGGATCAAGCGAAGAGGTCGGTTCATCACAGAGCAGCACATCCGGACGACTGGCGAGTGCTCGTGCAATGGCCACACGCTGCTTTTGTCCTCCGCTAAGCTGTGCAGGATATTGATCTGCCTTGTCTTCCAGTCCAACAAACCTCAGCACCTCAAGTCCACGTTCGACTCGCTGCACACGGGATACACCCGCGAGTTCCAGCGGCATGCAGACATTGCCACTCACCGTTCGGTTACTGACAAGGTTGAAGTGTTGAAAGATCATGCCAATGGATCTTCGTGCCTGACGCAGACTCCGCTCATTCATCTGGGTCAGGTGCTGCCCATTCACAACAACCTCACCATCATCCGGCTTTTCCAATCCGTTGAGCATCCGCAGAAGCGTGGATTTGCCTGCACCACTCGAACCTATGATGCCGTGAATTTCTCCTTGTCCCACTTCAAGGGACACCGAGCTTAATGCTTCGAATCCCTGATCTGCACGGGAACCGCGCTCGTTATAACGTTTGCTTACACCATATAATGAGATCATGGAGAGTCCTCCCGTGAATGATCATGCATGGTTCTTCAAGAACACATGAAGAAAGCCCGCACAGCCGATAACCGGAGCGCGAGCAAGCCTGTTCATTTATAATAAATCAACATCCCTTATGAGACAAGCTTTTAAGGTGAGATTGCCTCCTTCAGATGGATAGCTTCATACAAACGAAAACGTCCGTTGGACGAACCCACATACACTTCATTTCCGATTCGGTTGATCATTCCATTCTTTGCATCCCGGTCGCGATGCTCCGGGTTTCCCATCAAAACGTCATGTACACGACCTAACAATGCTCCATTATTTTTATTCAATACCAACCAGTTCTCGTCCATGGGCAGCAGCAACTGATCATCAATGACCAGATAACTTCCCTGATTCGTTGGATACCTTAGAGTTGCAATCGTATCTTTGGCATTCCAGCGCGTCTCCCCCGTATCATAATCCAAAGCCGCTGGATAGCCGTTCTTAATCACATACAACTGATCGTCTTCCACCAGTCCTCGTTCAATCTTGCCCTTGAGCGTCCAGCGTGTTTTGCCTGTCTTGGCATCGTACAGGGTGGTTGTAAAATCTTCATATTCTCCGTAATGATCGCCGTTTTTGTTCTCACGGATCAACAGCATGCCATCATTCAGCTCCTCAAATCTCTGTCCTGCCCGAGCAGGAAATTGCGCAAGTTTCTTGCCTGTGTTCAGATCAAGCAGAAGCCACTGATTATCTAGTGATAGCCATCTTTCAGCATTCGTGGTTGCAAAGGGGTCAAGACGCTCGATTCCATCAAAATATGGATCATTCACAAATTGTTCTATGGTGGATCGTTTGGCCTTCAAGCTCCATACGGTTCGCCCTGATTGCGGATCGGCTGCAATCAGCTTATTCTTTTCCCAATACAACACATAAGGGTCATCTGCACTCTTGTTCAATAATTCGTAACTCTTAGCCAGTTTTCGCGTCCACAATGTTTTTCCGTTTGCACTGTCCAGAACCGTCAACCAGCTGTTGCTTGAGCCCTCTACAACCGGGCTATCCACAACCACAACGTTCTTCGCTGCGGTGATGCCATTTAGTCTAAAATTTTGCTTAGGGGTGTACGTCCACCTGACCTGTCCGTTCTTCAAGTTGAGATGACGAATACGATCCACGTATTTTTTCTTGTCAGGGTCATAATCGCTGTAGATTGTAACGTATTGGTGTCCTGTATCCACCTCTGCCTGTTGCCTGCCAAAACCCCCATTAGTCCCCCATAATTTCTGGCCAGAATGTCGGTCAATAGCGTATATGGAACCTTCGTAGTACCCCCCGCTAAATCCACCGTCATCCCCTTTCAACAGGAGCACGTCATCCGTGGCTGCTTGTAAAAAAGTGTAGTTGATATCCCCCCGGTTGCTCCATACCGGTTGCCAAGGGATTGTCGTCGGCAGCGTTGTGCCATAGATTTTTGTCGTGTACCCATATTCCTCCGCCCGACTGATGTTCCAATCGGAAGTCACAACATTTCGATCATCCTTTGGTAGATTCCAGCGTGTTCTAACCAGCTTGCCATTCTTGTTGAATGTGACCAAAAATTGTGCATCTTCCCGCTCATATCTCCAGGTCTGTCCAATACTCATTGGATAACCCGTATCATTCAAATTGCTTGAACTCTCTTTCCAATCCGGCTCGCCTAACCACTCAGCCACTTGTTTGGAGGTGGTTGCCTTGTTCAGCTTAATATCTGTCAGATGACGAATAACCGAAGTCGGGAGCGATGCCTCCTTATTGAACCAGCCATCAGCCACATTCATCTGCTGTTCTATAGCCTGTCCCTTGATCCAGAAGAGTCCTGGCCGATACGTGGAGGATTCTTTATTCCAGACTCGTGGGGCAATGGAGACCCCATACCATCCTTTCCACTTTGCAACAATAACAGCCTTATCTGTTAGCGCTTTCTCAAAAGACCAGGTTGTGGAACTGTCTGGAGCCAAATACAGTTTGCTGCCTGATTTGAGCGTGAAGCTTTGGGGAGCTGTTTCCGTCATGTTTCTGCTCTCCTTCAGTGCATACCAACTTGGCAGCCAGAAGTCTCCATGATCGGTTGACTTAAGCTGCACCCACTCGCCTCGAACCGAGGCCAACGTATACTTTTCGTTTTTTGTTGTATAGTATTCAATCCCCATCTGGTCAGCAGCCACACTGCCGTCCCTTCTGTTTTTGAACAAAGGTATGTCATTCATGAGCGTAACGGTATCTCCTTGTTTGTAGGCCAACTGTGTTGATAAGACTTGAGAACTTGCACCCAAGGCTTGTGGCGTTGTAACCAAAGCTTGTCCTCCAAACACTACCATTTTGGAATCCAGTAGCATCCATCCCGTCAACAGTACAGCTGATAATCCAGTCATGGTAATCCATTTGTACCCCGTTCTCTGCCAGTCAGGACCCGTCTTCACTCTCGTTCATCCCCATCCATCAGAAGTTATTTCCAATAGAGACGCAGCAAAAAGGAAAAAGTTACCGTTCACCTCAATATATTTCTATCTATCTCCCAATATTACCTTACATCCACCATCGTAGCATGATAAGGAAAGGTAACCCCGATGTAATAAGCAGCTGTTAAGGTGAGGATATAATAAAATATAAACCACAGATCAGCTCGCGAATAGCCAATCTGAATGTAATATGTTCGGCTCGCGCCATCCGTAAATCCTTTCGCTTCCATCGCTACCGCCATTCGCTGTGCACGGCGAATGCTCTGTGCCAGCAACGGAATAGCGTAACGCTTGAGTGTACCATACACGTTCCAGCGAGAGCCGCGTTGCTGTGTTCCACGAATACGAATAGCGTAACGGAGCGTCTGGAATTCATCCAGCAAAATCGGGATCATGCGCATCGCGGCCAGAAAGCTATAGGCATATTTTGCGGGAAGCCTCCACTGCTGCATCAGGGAATAAAACAGCCGTACCGGCTTCGTTGTCAGTCCGAACAGCAAGCCAGCCGCTGCCATAGTCAGTGAGCGAAAACCCAAGTGTAGACCGCGATAGAAGCTTTCTTCTGTAATATGAATCAGTCCCCACTTATACCACGTGGTCTCTCCCTTACCAAACATCATCATGCCTGTGGAAGTGGAGATAAATACCAGAATGAATGGTGATGCGTACAGCATCAATCTATACCACGGATGACCTGTCCAGCACAGTAACAGCATCATCGCCAACGCAACGTTGGCCATTACATTCAGATTGTGAATGAGGATAACGATGACAAACATCATCGTCAGAATGATCATCTTTAATCCCGGATTGACGGCATGAAGCCAGGTTTCACGATGAGGAAACGACAGTTGCATCAGATAACCTCCCGTCATCCACCGTCCAGATTCGGGTGCAATATCTTTTTACAATTTCACGATCATGGGTAACCATCACAATGGCTGTTCCTTCACGCCGCAATTGCTCCAGTTGTGCTAACATGGCGAACGAATTGCGGGCATCCTGCCCAAATGTAGGCTCATCCAGCAGCAGTATTCGCTGCTCTCTCACCAGTGCAGAGGCAACACTCAAGCGTCGTTTCTGGCCCATTGATATTTGGTAGGGATGTCGCTCGGACAGATCGATTAGTCCAAATTGCTTCAGCATGTGATTCGTTTTGATACGTCTTTCTTCCGCTGTAAGCCTGCCTCCAAGCAAGGAGAATCCCACTTCTTCCGCGACGGTATTGGTCACAAATTGAAATTCCGGATTCTGAAATACAAACGCGATTCGATCTGCGAGTTGCTCCGTCCTACCGGAGGGCTGACCATCCACCTCATAATCACCTGTCGTTTTCAGAATATTCATCAGGGATAATAACAACGAACTTTTGCCAGCTCCGTTGGCTCCGACAATCCCAATCCAATCCCCATGCCATACCTTGGCCTGTTCCACCTGAATGAAAGGTGTTTTCCCACGCCATCCGGTGAACTGGTGCAAGTTCAGTGCAGGCTGATGTGGCGGTGATACAGGCGATAAGGATGATACGTGAGATATGGGGAATATACCCGTTGGATCGGATAAGCCAGACGATTGCTGTGCTTCCAAGCTTGGGAAGCCCTGATCCTCACAGGCCCGGTGCTCTCCAGAAGTATTTCCCTTTTCTTCTTTTGCTGCCCTCTCCTGCTCCCGCTCTTCCCACACGCCTGGATACCAAATTCCATAAGCCTTCAACTTTTCCCTTTCCTCTGTAAATACTTGCTGCGAGGGGCCATCCGCCACGATTTCCCCCTCAGGAGATAACACAATGATGCGGTCGACCATATCCACAATCTTGTTTATTTTGTGTTCAACGATGATGATCGTTTTGTCACTGGCAATCCGTTTGACGGTATCCCACACCTGGGAAGTCCCTTCATCATCCAGCAGTGCAGTGGGTTCATCCAGAAACAATACCTCCGGGTCCATGGCCAACATCGATGCGATCGCAAGACGCTGCTTCATTCCCTGAGACATGGATTGGATCCATGTCCGATTCTGTTCAAAGGATAACCCAACCTGTTTCAGATAATATTCAATTAGATCCGCCATCTCTTCACGCAGTATATTTCGGTTTTCCAGAACAAATGCGATCTCTTCATCCGTATAGGACATACAGAACTGGGTGTCCGGGTCTTGAAAGACCACTCCGGCCTTTGCTGGAACCTGGATATCATCACATTTCATGGGGATCTCAACCGAACGTGGTATCAGACCACTCAGTATTTGCAATAACGTCGATTTACCGGAGCCGCTCGGACCAAGCAACAGCACTTTCTCCCCTTGACGCACAGAGAGAGACAAGCCTTGAAATACCAAGGCCTTCTCTCCCGGGAACTTGCATCTTAGATTCGTCACACTTACCGCTTGCGAATTCCCTTCCCCGTTCATCTAATCCAGTGCCTCATAATCCTGTTTGGATACCGGTCTGAGCGAGCGTGTTACACCTGTCAGTTCCAATGCTTTGACGAGATAATAAGCGAACACTCCGGCAATCAGGATACTTCCAATGAAGCGGAAACCGATAAATAACGTATAATTCCATGCCGAGAGTGAATCAATATACCCGTACTGGTAATCCAGCAAAAGCGAAGCCGCTGCAGCTCCTATGGCTGCAAGACAGGTGACAAACAGATTGGTTTTTCGATACAGAAATGCGGCGAAGAATATCTCAGCTCCCAATCCTTGCAACAGACCATACACCAGTGTGGACATGCCCCATTCACTGCCCAGAAAAGCACTCACCGTTGAAGCTGCAACTTCAGCAAGAATCGCCACACCCGGCTTACGAATGATGACAAAAGCAAACGTGCCCGCCATAAACCACATGCCATAGATCATCTGCTCCGCATGAACGCCGAAGGGTTTCATCAGGTCATACGTAGGTCCCCATATCTTGTAAATCACTCCAAACACCACTGCGATCACGATGGTTACCAAAATATCCGTTAGTTTCAATCGTTTGTTGCCTGCTGTTGCTGCCATCTTCTCTACTTCCTTCCTCTGCTCCCCATCGGGTTTTAAAAGTAAACAAAAAAAAGCCTCCCCGGTTCCGGGCAGGCCTTACGTACAGTGTACAATTCTCACAATCATGTATTGGATGGATGCCGCAAAGACGGAATATCAAGCATTCCCTCTCCGTTGCAGCAGACCAACCACCACAGCTGAAAGAAGTCCTGTTGTTATCCCCCGTAAATTTGCACATTTCATCCTTACACATTGTAAATCCATGTTCTCTACGCTGGCATTACCCAGATCAGATGTACGGTCAGCGGCACAAGGCCACTCTCTCAGCCCAACTTCATTGAGCTCCCGGTTCACTTTATTTCATTGCTTCTAATGTACATCAGATGGGTATTTGTGGCAATGCCTTAATATTGCGTATTCCCGGATTGACTGGTTTTACCTGAAGCAAATCCCTTGAACAGGGTTGGTACTTTGGAATAGCGGGTATTCGTTATTTTGCCCTGTGATGTACTGCTGTCTGTCCGCAAAATGGAATCCTTCACATTGGAAATGTCCGAGTTGGACACATTCATGGTTACCGCATAGGACGTTCCGCCATTTTGACGCACCAGCTTGCCGATATCATTTGCTTTGAAATTTTTGATGTTGATTGTACCGGAGGCATTCATTTGAAACACTTTGTCATAGGCCTTATATGCCGCACCACCTGTAATGTTCACAGTCCCTGCGGATTTCAATGTGAGTGCATCCTCACCAACATCCTTCCAGGTTACATTTTCAATATTGCAGTTACCATAACAGTGCACCCCATCAGCCGCCGGTGCTTCAATCACAACATTCTTTAACGTAGCTCCTGCTTCCAGTCGAAAAATGGGTTTTTGGTTCTCGGCCTGGCTGCCATCTCCTAATGTTTTGGGATCTGCGGCAACACTCTTGCCTTTACCATCATACGTCGTTCCTTTGGGAACAATGATTGTTGTCTTTACAATCTCGGGAGCAGCAGACACCGGAATTGCACCAAATGCAGAAGCAAGCAGACCAACCGACAACAATACCGTCAACATCTTTTTCATAATAAACATCCTCCCTTATTTGGATTGAATAGGTTCAAGCAGAGACTTGTCTTCATATAAACTAAGATAGAAATCTCTGTCTTCAGAACCTACCCTGATCCTACCAAAAAAGGGAATGTTACGAGAATAATCATTAGGTCATGTTTACATTTTTCAGCATAAAACCTGATGCCTCAGCATTCTTTGCAGTATCGTGTTTACTTGTTATGTACCGATATCAACTTCGGATATGCTCTATTTACAGCCCCATATACACAACAAAGACCACATCATCGGTTACAGACAACGTGATCTTATGAAAACATGATTATATTTCACTTTATATTCTAGGCTCCAAACCGCTGACGATAACCGCACTTTCGACACAACTCTTCCACAGCTTCCCGCCTGGAGAAGCCATATACCAGATTGTTCGCTCGCTCACCCTCAATTATCTCCGAGAATGACTTCTCGTGCACATTACCCAGGTTAATCACACCCTCACCATCGAGACAGCATGGAACCACTGTTCCATCTACAAGCACAGCTGCCTGACCACGCAGCGCATGGCAGAAGCCTTTGCCGTCATCTTCAGGTGCATCCAGACTTGGCCACTGGAACTCATGGTCCTGATTCAGGTATACATTAGGAGCAATTTTGACTCCGCTACCTGGAACCACTTTTTCCTCAATGCGGAAGTCCAGATTGAATTCACGTTCCAGCACTTCAAGGGTCTCGCGATTTCGATTCATCTGAGCATTCGTGAAGTTATCCTGCGTCAGATTCCACAGCCGGAATGAGATGATGACATTGTGCTTAACAGCCTCGTGTACAAAGGACAAAATATGACGCAGGTATCCGTCACGGTCGGTTGAACCTTCATGCCCATCGAAGCTGTGCAGGGAGAAGTTCATCTGCCGCAGCGCCGGTTTGCCGAGCAATTTATGCTGAGTCTTGGGCAGCAGCGTACCATTCGTTGTAATGTTCACCTTGAGTCCCTTCTCATGTGCGGAATCAAGCAGCAGATCTATTTTGGGATGCAACAAGGGTTCACCTTTGACATGTAAATAAATATGGTTGGTATGTGGTTTAACTTGATCCAGTATATTGTTGAAGACTTCAGGGTCAATGAATCCTTTGGCACGTTGCGTCTGTGGACAGAAGCTGCAAGCCAGGTTGCAGATACTCGTGATCTCAATATATACTTTTTTGAACGTTTTCAACTTGGGTCCCCATTCTGCCTAGGAGGGAGAACAATCCCACCTGCATTTTGTGATCCGGCCTATACGGGCCATCCCTATTATATCGGGTTCGTGAGCCGAGGTAAATTGTTGAACTGTTTACAGGTTTAAAGATTTATGCCATTACCCTTTGACCCCGCCAACCGTGAGTCCTGAGATAAAAAAGCGTTGGAAGAATAGGAACAGAATCAGAATAGGTACAATGGCAAGTACGGCTCCAGCGATTAGTTCTTCGTAATGATTGCCGAGTGGTGATACGAAAGATGCGAGTCCGATTGGCAAGGTAAATTGTTCTGTTGTCCGAAGCACCACGAGTGGCCAGAGAAAGTTATTCCAGCTGTTCATGGCCTGCAGGATGGCTATCGCCCCAAATGCAGGGGCCATCAGCGGCACCATAATCCGAAAGAAGATGCCAAACTCCGTACAACCGTCAATTCGTCCTGCATCCATAAAATCCTTCGGCAAACCTTGCGCAAACTGCCTGAAAAAGAAAATAGGTAAAGGTGCCACGATGAAAGGCAGAATAACGCCCCACACCGTATTGATCAGCTTCAACTTAATTGTAAGTTCATATAAGGGAAGAAGGATAATCTCCATCGGGATCATCATGACGACCAGCACCAAGGTGAAGATCAGATTCTGTCCCCTGAAGCGATAGACCCCAAGCCCATATCCGACCATCGAGGAGAACAGCAGACTTAATACCGTGAATAATGCCGTGATGACCAGACTGTTTTTGTACCATATAAAATAGTTCCCTGCTGCTCCCGTTCCGGTGAAAATCGATTTATAATTCTCGAAGCTCATCAACGCCCAATCCCATCGGACATTAAGTCCATATCGAAACAATTCCGTTGCCGGTTTCAGCGAAGCGAGGATCAGTGCATATAACGGAAACAGCATCAAGATACCCAGGATCATGAACAACACCAGTAACAGTAGCGAAGCCACATTCAGTTTAATTCCCCATCTATGCATCAAGACTAATCCTCCTTCCTGAACATGCCGAGTACGGTCAACTGAAGCATACTAATCAGGAGTGTTATCACCAGCAACGTAATGCCAATTGCTGCACCGAATCCAAGATTGAAATACTGGAAACCTTGTTGGTAGATATACCCCACCATCGTTAACCCGATATTTTGCGGAGACGGTTTGCCTGCCCAGAGCATGTAACTCTCCGTGAACATGGCATATCCGCCATATAAGGTTATCGTCACCACATAGATCGTGATTGGCTTGAGCATCGGCACGGTAATTTTGGTGAATTTGTTCAGCACACCCGCCCCATCGATATCTGCCGCCTCATACAGATCCTTGGGGATGCTCTGCAATGCCGATAGAAAGTACAGCATGTTAATCCCGATCCAGCGCCAACCTGCCAGTACAACCAGTGCGACCATCGCAAGGGACGAACTGTACAACCATTGCTGACTCGGAATACCCAGCAGGTTCAGGATGGAATTCATCAGCGCACCATCCAGCTCGCCGAAGATAAGCCGGAACACAACCCCCGCTACAACAACGGAGGTCAGTGCCGGAATAAACAGAGCCGAGCGGAACACATTGCGAGCCATCATGCGACTTGAATTGAGCAATACAGCAAGCACAAGCGGAATGGGTACCAGCAGGAGCAACGTCCAGAACGTGTAACGCGTACTATTCCACAGCGCTGCCCGAAAATCGGCATTCCACAGTTTGCCGTAATGCTCAAGCCCCACAAACTGTACGTCTCCAGGAAGCACCTGCTGGAAACTCATAACCCCGGCTCGAAATAACGGGTAGGCAAAGAAAATGAGAAAAGACAAAATGAATGGTAACACAAACAGATACGGTGCCCATGTTCTGGCACTCATCCGTACTCTCCGCCGCCTGGTAGCGCGTACAGAAACCGTTGTTTCCTTTTGCAGCTGCACTGTGGACCAACCTCCAACCTGGAATGAACCGTATACTCTTTATGTTTAGGTTAACGGGTTAACTCAGCCTGCACAGCATTCAATACCTGTTCAGGATCTTTCAGATTAATAAAGATATCTGGCATGGCTTTGTTACGGACCGCATCAAACACTTCGGGTGACTTCTCCCGAATATTGACCGGAGCAATCTCATCTTTCACACTCAGCAGCGTATCGAAGATATCGTCACCGAAGTAATCCGTGTATTTGTTCGATTCCTTCATGGCTGAATCGGTCCATACGTCGGTACGAATCGGGTCAAATCCAAGCTGTTTCCAGATTTGAAGATTACCTTCCTTGGACAATTTCGCATAGGCGAGGAACTGCTCGGCAAGCTCCACAGCGCCGGACTGATTCGTAATGGACGTTGCTGTTCCACCCATACCTGCTGAACGATTGCCGCCCTCTTCCCATGCCGGCATCGGACGAATGATCATTTTCCCCTTCAGATCCGGAATATGGTCCGTGAACCGATTCATGAACCAGAATGGCATAAATACCGCCGCCGCGCTGCCTTGGTCCATATAACCGAAGTATTCTTCCGTATCATGTCCTGCCCCTGGAGCGACAGCTGCTACCCCTTCCTTCACCATCTGCTGGAAGAACTCCATCGTCTGCACATTCACAGCCGCGTTCACCGTAACATTACCGTCAGCATCCACCTGATCCGATTTCTGTTGACTGATGGCCGGCCACCAGGACCAGTTACCGTTACCTTCAAATGTAATCATCGGTTTGCCTGTCTTCGCGAGCACCTGTTTTCCTGCCTGTTCAAAATCACTCCAGGTCTTGATATCATCTGCATTCACACCCGCCTGATCCAAAATCTCCTGGTTGTAGTACATTACAGTCGCACCGACATGATAATCGATACCGTAATATTTGCCTTCCTTGCTGTAGATCTCGACACGGGATTGTACAATGTTATTCAGTTCTGGCTTGATCATGTCTGTCAGATCCACCAGTTGCGGAACACCTTTCATGAAATTGGGGAATTTACTCTGCTCAATATCCACCAGATCCGGTGCGCCTACACCCGACTGTAATGCAAGCAGCAGCTTCGTATGCATATCATCGTACGGAATCGTGGTCGCTTCCAATTCAATCTGTTGATCCGGATGTTCCTGATTCCACTGCTCTGCCATACTTTCATAAAACTTCTGATGCGAGTCTACAAACGTCCAGAAAATGAGTTTGGTCGCTCCCCCTTGTGCGTTTCCTCCGTTCCCCCCAGATGACCCATTGGACGCTTCCTTTGTCGTACTGCATCCACTCAAGACCGTCATTACCGCAAGAATACATACCCCTAACCAAACCAGCATTTTCTTCATGTACAATCCCCTTCCCAAGGCTGTGATATGAATCAGATGAAGGATAAAGCCAATTTCGTAAGCGCTTTATTTTCTATGTTACTTGCTGTATTATAAAAAATAAATGCTCGATGCCAACATGAATTTTAAATATTCCAACCTGTTCGGAGGTGCCGGATTGGACTCACCCATACTTCACTTCATCACCCCGCCCATTCCCTATTTTATCGATTGTGGACGTGCGTATTACGAAGCTGGTGAATACCATATCAGCCGCAGTGACATCGGTGTATTTGATCTCATTGTCGTTACCCGTGGTTCTCTCGCCATCAACGAGAATGGAACGGAATGGCGACTTCAGGAAGGAGAAGCCTTGATTCTGATGCCTGATGGCCACCATTATGGCAGTGCTGCATGTGAAACGGAGACAGAACTGCTCTGGATTCATTTTCAAACCTATGGCAGCTGGAAGCAATCCAGCGATATGGATGAGTGTCTGGCGAATCAGGCCCACCTTATTGAAACACACAAGAAAAGCGCATATCTGAATCATTGTGACGTATGTTCCATCTTCATTCCCAAACATCTGCGAATTTCACTCAAGGAAATGGAGATGCTGGAACACTTTTCACAGCTTGATCAGGAACCCCAGTCCATGCGAAACTGGAAAAGACAGGCGACCTTTCAACAATTCATGCAGCATCTCGATCGTGGACTATCCTCCCTGTCCGATGTAACCGCCATTCGCATCGCCGAGAAGATTGAATTATATATCCGTCATAATTACTCACTTCCGATCTCCAATCCTTTGCTGCAAAAGGAACTGAATTATCACCCGAACTATCTGGCCCGAAGTATGTTAAAGGTCTACGGCATGACACCGATGGAATATCTGTTACACTACAGACTCGAACAGGCCAAAAAGTTGCTGCTGCAAACGGCCTGGTCCGTTGCTCGCATTGCCGAGGAGATTGGATTCAATCATGTATCCTACTTTTCTTCCTGTTTCTCCAAAAAAGAAGGCATCTCACCCTCCAACTTCCGTAACAAATTTACCGGTACCGAATACAAACCCAAGTCGCTATAAGTCTGTCCAAGTTGATATAGCAAAATAGCGCCCGGTAGGTCGAGATCACGTTGCTCTGCAACAGTTATCTTCGAACAAACTGGGCGCTACTTCATGTACAATCCGCAATAATATCGGATATTGAATATAGGATGCTACCTAATACCTGTTACTTGACGGTTAACGACTACATCCATTCAACTTTCACCAGCCACTGGCTCCTCCTCAGGTGCAATAACGATCGTCACGTTCGCTTGCGCCTTCAGTTCCGTACCCTCCACGGCTCCTTCAACCGTGAACGTGCCCGCAGCTGCTAATTGCTGAGCCGTTATCTCATTCCAGACCACCGTAACGTCCTTTGTTGTGCCATCGCTGTACGTCACAGCAACAACGGCAGGTAAGGATGGCATTTCACCCACCACAGCCGTCACATCCACACTTCCCACTTTGCTAACGTTCGGCTGAGGTGTATTCTCTTCAGACGGATCTGGCAGGACAACAACTTCATCCTCCCCATTCAGCGCCAGCGAAGTACTGGATGCAAGGGTTGCCACTTCGGTTGCGCTCAGCGCACGGCTATAGATACGGAAATCATCAATGAGCCCGTTAAAATACGGATCAGGGTACTGTGACTTGCCAATATAGTTATTCTTGGTCTGACCGAGACTGGACGGTTTCAATGTCATATTGTTATTCCGCCCGACTTCCACACCATCCACGTAGATGATGCCGGTGTTGCCTGTCAGGGTAACAGTCACATGTTTCCACACGCCCACCGGGAGACCTGGCACATTAATCGTCTGTTCCTGGCCTGCAGCATTCCCTCCGGTGGTGATCGCAAATCTCATATTGTTCCCCACCTTCGGCGTCAGGAACATATAGGTTCCCGTCCCTGAACCAAAATCGAAAATGCGGGTAAAATCACTGAGAGCGTTCGCCTTCACCCAGGTTGCGATGGTTACGGAATCGGCCCTGCTGACAATACCTTCAGGTAATTGCACATAACCGTCCGTACCTGACAGACTAATGGCACGATTCTTTTTGCCGGTTACCCAGGATGTTGTACCTTTGGCAGTCGCATGGTTGCCACTACCGGAAGAATCCGCGGCAGCTGTGCCTGTGTTCTCGTCAAAATTGTACTGTGCCATCTTCTCCGGAAGTGGCGGTGCGGCATTCACCGTCACTTGCACGGTGTCATTTGCCGACAATATCGAATCATTAGCCGTTAAACGGAATGTATACACGCCCGCAGCCGAAACGGTTGCCTGCGTATACGCTGAATTTGGCGATGCAAAAGAGACCTGTGCTCCTGCCGGTCCATTCACCAAACTCCATCCCAAAGTTAACTGACCACTCGGCAGTCCATCATCGGTAACCGTTCCCTGAAGACGGATCTTGTCAGGCAACGTGATGGAAGAATCCGTTCCTGCGTCAACCGTTGGAGCCGCGTTGGCATCCGGGGTCGTAGGCGTAAGCTCCACACTGTAAGACGCCGCTGTACCTGCATCTACCTTCAACGTATTCACCGGTTGATAGGCATTGAATTTGCCTTTCACCTGACCGTCCACCTTAATCAGATATGTGCCTGTTTTCAGACCCTGGAACGTAATGGACGTCTGGTGCGGCTGGCCTGGCGTCAGATTCTTCATATCCAGCCAGACATAATCCTTCGCAACAGCCAGTTTGGCCCCTGTATACTGGTCTTTGTTCAGTTCAATGTACAGCTTTTCAGTGATCAGATTAAGTCTCTTATACAATCCATCCAGTGGAGTGATATTATATTGTCCATTCGTAAGTGTGACATCTGCACCGTACCCTGTCAGTCCAAAGATCGGGTCCACCGCAATATCTGCACTCAATGTCTGCAATGCACCGAACAGGCCAAGATCTGCTTCCCCTGTCATCCCGCGCCAACCATTCAATAGTGGTACATTGGCGCCACCGCCCGTTCCATTTGTCCCATAGTTACCTTTCTCCGCCTGATACGTCCAGGAAGCTGCACCAAAATTGTCCGGATCAGCACTAATCTGTCCCGAGTTAATGGCGCCTACGTTGGCGATCTTCGCGGCATAGGACAAGCGCTGTTGTTCTTCCCGCTTGGTGCCTTCATGGAACCGAATCCAGTCATCCATGGCGTATCCGGCCAGAGAGGTCGTGTACTGGAAGTTAAACCAATTCTCCCCGGTAATCGTTACCGGGTCCGTGTAGTAATACCACACTGGCATATGTCCACGGGAAGCACGGGTCTTGAGATTGATTTTGCCCATAATCTCCAATGCTCTACTCTGCTCTGTTACTTGATCGGAATGCAACTTCGCCAGCGTGTATACGGCTTCCTCGCCCGTATTGTCATAGCTGTATTCCGAGCCATAAGGATAAGTTGTATTCTTGAAATTCCCGTATTTCGTTCGCATTTTCGTGATGATATCGTTGGCCTCTGTGTCATAGCCCTCTTTTTTCAAAGCCTGAATGATATCCGGAGTTGTCAATTCTCCCATCAGCCCGGTATTCCAGTTGTAGGCGACAGGCCCCTCGTAGAGGGCTTTGAAAATGTTATAAGCGCGCAGCAGATAGGTTTCTTTGTCATGCTTGTAAGTAACGAGATCAGGGTATAAATCCGCAATTTTATACATGCTGAAATAGGTGTTATACACATGTGGATAAGCATATCCACGGTAGGTTGGTGTTGTATTCGGCTCTGGCATCAGAAAATCGTGGATTAGATAATCTTCATGATGTCCATTCATCAGATTGGTCCAGATCGATGTCTCCAGGTAATCATCCACGGCCCGAATTTCCCGGGCAACGGGTGTCAGCGTGTTCTTTTCAGCCAGAAACTGTCCATGCGTCAGTCCCCAGTCATCGCCCCAACCCCAGTAGCCGTTGAACACATTACGTTTGGACTTGGTATTCATCATCCAGTCATCAAACACTTTGTCCCGGATATCCCCCGGCAGGTTCCACTGGGTTTTATCCACCATAAAGGTCGAATGATCCTGCAACGCTTTGTCGACTGGATCAATAGCATAGAATTGCAGCACCGTTTTTTTGCCGCCATCATACTCCACAGTCACGTTATTGGGCCCCAGCTGGCTGAACTGCAATTCATAGATTTTATGATCGCCAGGCTTGCTTTCCTTTAATGGTACAACCGTTCCATTCGCATATTGCACTTTGGTGATGGTCTTGGATGTACGCAGATCCACCTTTGCTTTCTGGTTGGTCGGCACGATCATGCCAGGAACTACGGTTACATCAATAAGTCCCGCGTTATATAGTGCATTCTTCGCTGCATGTTCGTCCGCAACAGCCAGAAACTTGAATCCGTACGTCTTCGACTGGCCTGCTTCCAGAACCAGGCTTGTATTCGGCAGATATCCCCGGTTGGTGGATTTGATCACGTTGGAATGGATATAGAAGACGTTCAGTCCTTCAATCCATTTGCCTTCATTTGCCGGATTCCAGGCCCACTTGCTACCCGGATGTTCTTCATTACGCCACCGATCCTGATACTCGAATCCGGCTCCTGTCGTTGCATCCGGAATCAGCATCAGATAAGAACCAATGCCGCTTGGACGGCTGGCTGTAATATAGGAGCTGTTGTTGCCAACAAACGAGTGTGTAACGACTCGTGTCTCATAGATCGCATCCCCGTAGGTCCACTGTTCATTGAATGGCAAGGGCAGACCCAAATCACCAATCTCAAGCTTCTGGCCGCTCGTATTCTGCACTTCAATCTTCCACAGAATGGAGCCATCTGTCTGGGTGGTGTAGGTCTCGATCACTTTGAAATTGCGGATACCCTGGGCATTGGATGCATTGGCATATGTCACCGTCACCTGATTGCCGGAATTCGTGATAGTCCGCCCATCTGCTGACAGATTGGTCCAGGCTTTGGTCCACGCCCCACCATTCAGTCGGTACGTGAACATTAGTTCACCGAGCCACTGGTGGTCTGCTGTATTTTGTTCTGGCGCAACGGTTGCATTCATAACGTATTCCGTCGGAAAAGCATCGCCCTTGATCTTAATGGAAGAGATTTCGCCATGACTTCCCGTCTGGAGAATGAGCTTGTCAGTGGACAACTCGTGGGCATACGTTTGATCCGTAGCAAATACAAGCGCAGCCGCCAGGGATAGCACTGCGCTCAACATCATTTTTAACCTCATGAACTTGGCCTCCTCTTATGGATTCATCGTTAACGTTCATAGGCTGGTACACGACTTATAGCCGTTCTTCATTCTTCCGTCTTATCTGAACAAGGAGTCCACAACAACCGATTCCAAGCCTGCTTCAGTCCCCGTGAATCACCTCCTTTCCATGTTGTTGTTGACCCTCCCCGTCCCTCTCTCGAACCCAGACACTCATCTCGCCCTCTTCCCGATTCGCCCATGTAAAATAGGGAACGAATCGCAGCGTCACGGCTTGAACGTCCCGTTTCACATCACTGCGATATAGTTGAACTGCACCACCCTCATGGGAGACGAGTCGCCTTGCCTCTATGGTAAGATCGGGAACACCCAACAGATTCCCTCCCCCATGGTTCACCTCAAATTTCGCTGATGCCGGTAATTCAATACGATATAATCCTGCACCGTTATCCGTTTCTTCAAGACAATACATGAAGGGCCCGCGCTGAGTGGCCACTTTACCAAACGTATCCCTGATGTGGTCATGCCCTCTCATGCGTAACACCTCCATGGGAAAACGTAACCTGATCTCATCTCCGGCTTGCCAGCATCGTTGCACTTTCATGTAACCGCATTCAATTATGGTTTCGTCTATATCTGCCTTTTCTCCGTTAATCCACAACTGCGGAGATACACACCAATCCGGTTTTCTTAATGCCATTGTGAATCCTGTCTCCTCACCGGAAACAGACTCGATCCGGATGACCGCTTCGCCGTTGGAGGTATAGGTCGAGTTCATGTTGACGGAAAAGTCCGTACCATTCAATGTAAACGCCGCTTCGCCACCGATATACAATTGCACATACAGTGTGGATGCAGCCTCATCGGTGGTATACACATATTGATCCAATGAAGCCAGTAATCGTGCAATATTGGGTGGACAGCAAGCGCAACCGAACCATCCCTGCCGACGTGTCCGCACATGCGCATAATTGGGATTGACCTTGTGTAGCTCCGGATCGGCTTCGAGCGGATTCACATAGAAGAAGCGTTGTCCATCCAGTGACATGCCGCTAATTACGGTATTGTACAACGCTCGCTCCAATACGTCCGTATACTTGCTGTCCGGCTTGATCTGAAACATGCGTTTTGCCCAGAAAATCAATCCAATCGACGCACAAGTCTCTGCATATGCGGTATCTCCCGGCAGGTCGTAATCCCCTGTGAATGCTTCCTCTTTTGCAGATGAACCGATGCTTCCCGTAATGTACATTCTCTTGTTGACCGTATTGTTCCATAATCGCTCACATGCTTCTTTCAGCGACTCATCTCCCATCTCTGCCGCTACATCAGCCACTGCAGCACACATATACACCAAGCGAACCGCATGGCCTTCGGCTGTATCCTGCGCTCGAATCGGAAGGTGAGACTGGGAGTAGCTATGACGGTGAACCATATCCAGCTCTCCAAAATGTACACTACGCCCACGCTTCTCCCATTCCTCCACAAAATAGTGTGGACGGGTTCCCCGCTGCTCCAGAAAATAACGGCTCAAATTCAGATAGGCCTCTTTCCCAGTGGTCTGATACAGCTTGAATAGGGCCAGTTCAATCTCCTGATGTCCATCATAACCAGGCAATTGTCCCGGTTCTGTACCGAATATCGTCCCAATATGATCGGCCAGACGAATGACCACATCCAGCAGATTACGTTTACCCGTTGCCTCATAATAAGCAACACCCGCTTCAATCATATGACCTGCACAGTACAGTTCGTGGCATTCCGCCAGATTCGTCCAGCGTGCTCCAGGTTCTTTTAGTGTGAAGTAGGTATTCAAGTATCCATCGGCTTGTTGAGCATGAGCAATGGTCTCGATGACCCTATCCACAATGCGTTCCAGTTCCGGATCTGGTTCGGCTGCAAGCAGGTATGACGCAGCTTCGATCCACTTGGCTACATCACTGTCCTGAAAGACCATGCCGTAGTGCTCTCCTTCTTCTTCACCCGCAGCAATGCGGAAATTACGGATGGCCCGGCTGGGTTCAGCCCCCTCGATGCGATCATTCAGTGCCTCCCATTGATAGGGGACAACCACGGTCCGCACCAGATCAACATAATGGGACCAGAATGGATCTTTTATTTTATTTCTCATCGGAACCTCTCCTTGTTCTATTCAATATCCTCATTTTACAAATCATTACAGGTCGATGAAATCATCATTTCCAACTGAAATTTGTATGATTACAACCTCACTCCTCGGATCTGACTCCAAGTTCATCTCGTGAATTCAATCATGCTGCCTCTTTACAGTTCATGTTCGAGTGATATATGCTGAACACACAACTGCATATCTTGAACTTTTGCACTAGGGGAGCCCTGCGGCTGAGACGAATATGACTATTCGGACCCTTTGAACCTGATCTGGATCATACCAGCGGAGGGAAGTGGAGCGGCCTTTTAGTAAGCAGAATTTTTTCATGTATGTGAAGATAAATTGCGAATTTAACTTACAGACCCACTCATTTCTCCGGAAATGGGTGGGTCTTTTTTGTTTCTTTTGCAGAGTACAAGATGCCGTTGTTATTCCTGCAGTCTGACATCAAGGGGGTGAGGATCAGATGACCAACCATGTAACCATTCACAACGTAAGCTTCGCTTTTCCCGAAAAAAAGGATTCCCCCGTGCTCGCCAATGTGTCGCTTCAGGTACAAAAAGGAGAATTTGTCTCGCTCATCGGCTCCAGCGGATCAGGTAAAAGCACTCTCTTCAAGCTGCTCGCAGGCTTGCTTGAGCCAACCGTCGGTACCATCGACATTGCCGATGTACCGCAAGGACAACGGCTCGGACGAGTCGCCTATATGCCGCAGAAAGATCTGCTGTTATCCTGGCGAACCGTCATGGAGAACTGCATGCTGCCTGCCGAGTTGGCACCAGGCCGACAAGACAAGGACAAGTTACGGGCCGACATCATAGCTGGATTAGCAAGGTTCGGCCTGTCGGGTTATGAACAGGCCTATCCGGATAAGTTATCCGGCGGCATGCGGCAGCGGGTCGCACTGCTTCGTACCTTGCTTACAGGCGGGCAGCTCATGTTGCTGGATGAACCCTTCGGTGCACTCGATGCCTTAACCAAACGAGAAATGCATCGCTGGTTGTTGGAGCTGTGGGAGGGATTGTGCCAAACCGTGCTGTTCATTACACATGACATCGAAGAAGCCTTGCTGTTAAGTGACCGTATCATTCTGTTAACTCCAGGGGGGCAAGGTCAGCAGCTGCGGGAAATGACGGTTCCTTTGCCACGCCCAAGACATTCGGACCTGATCTACGAACCGGCTCTCGTGCAGATGAGACAACAACTGGAGGAACAATTACATGCGAAGCGACAAGGTTAGCGTCCGGACGTGGCTCTCGAAGTGGTTTTTCCAATATGGTTTGTTTATTGTGCTCATGCTCTTATTACTGGCGATCTGGGAATCGATTGTACGTCTGGGATGGGTGCCTTCCTTTATCATTCCCGCACCCACTTCCATCGCTGGCTCACTGGTTGAGCATCGTCGTCTGCTGCTGACCATACATCTGCCGGCTACCTTTATGGAGGTTGCCGTTGGTTTTGGCTTGTCCATAGTGACCGGAATTACACTAGCAACAGGCATGCATATGAACCGCTCGATTGAAAAGGCCTTATATCCCTTCGTTGTGGTCAGTCAGACCATACCGCTGATTGCCTTGTCCCCTGTATTCATCCTGTGGTTTGGCTATACACTTTGGAGCAAAGTCGCCGTGGTGTGCCTGATCGCGTTCTTCCCCATTGTGGTCAGTACCTACGATGGACTCCGCCAAGGCGACCCAGAGCAGCGTGAACTGCTACTCACCATGGGCGCCAGCAAATGGGATATTTTTCGCAAACTCCAGGTTCCGCTGGCACTCCCTTCTTTTTTCTCGGGGCTAAAGATGTCTGTAGTGTACTGCGTGGTTGGGGCAACGATTGGCGAATGGCTCGGTGGCAGTAAAGGGCTCGGCTACTTCAGCCGCCGCATGTCCAGCAATATGAATACGGATGCGATGTTTGCCGCTATTGTGCTGTTATCCTTGCTGGGGATCGTTTTGTTTGCACTGATTGCTTGGCTGGAGAAACGGTTTAGCTTACGGCGTCATCGTCATGGAGGCAAAAGGAAAGTTGGATAAAACTTAGACAGAAATTAGATGTAAATACAGGAGTTACGATCTTCAAAACATAGCTTATGCACAATTTAAGCAGCATCTTCAATCCGTACATTGTCACATGGTCCGTTAACATGCTGCTGTCCATTTTCTACAAATCAAAACGATGAAATGAGGAACTTCATTTATGAATAACAAAGGTATACACTCCCTGCTTCCCATCATGCTTATCAGCCTGTTGCTGATCGTTAGTGGATGCAGCACCACGAGTACTAGCAAAAACACACCAACAACAGATTCGGCAACCAACGCACAGCAAACAGACTCGTCTGTAACAGAACCAGCATCAGACACCAAAGATAAACTGTCCATCATGCTCGACTGGTACCCGAATGCAGTACACTCCTTCATCTATGTTGCTCAGGAAAAAGGGTACTTTGCAGACCAAGGTCTGGATGTCGAAATTCAGATGCCTGCGGATACCAATGATTCACTCAAACTTGTTGCTGCCGGTAAAATTGATCTGGCTCTAAGCTACCAGCCCCAAATCTTGCTCGCGCGTGGCGAGAACATTCCTGTACGTTCCATTGCTGCTGTTGTTCGGCACCCGCTTGTGCATCTGTTGACCGAAGCAAATGGCAACGTGAGTTCACCCAAAGATCTTGACGGAAAAACTGTCGGTTATTCTTCGATTCCTCTGTATGAAGCAATGGTGCGTACGATGATCAGCCACGATGGCGGCAACCCGGACAACATGAATCTGGTCGACGTCGGGTTCGATCTGATTCCTTCGCTGGCTTCCGGACAGGCGGATGCAATTATGGGTGGTTTTATTAACCATGAGCAATTGATTCTGGAGAAAGAAGGACATACCATGACATCGATTAACCCCGTCGATTATGGTATGCCTGATTATTATGAATTGGTCCTGACCGCAAGTGAAACGGGCATTGAAGCGAAAAAGGACCAACTTACCCGGTTCGTCAAAGCGATTCAGGAGGGCCAGAAATATGTAACGGAGCACCCAGAGGAAGCCTTGAATATTCTGCTCGCTCATGAGAATGAAACATCTCCGCTAGATGCCGAGATCGAAACCAAAAGTCTGGCTATTTTACTGCCACTTATGAATGAAGAAGGTCAACCGTTTGGTCGGCAGGAAATGGAGTCGTGGGAGAATGTACGTGCATGGCTCGTTGAAAACGAATTGATTCCTGAATCAGTGAAAGCCGAGGATGCTTTTATTAATCTGCACGGAGAGTAAGTAAAGGAGAGCAAAGTTAGCAAGAACGTGGAGATCAGATGCATCAAGGTTTGCGAAATGGAATTGGCCTGAAGCAAGCATCTGAGGATAAGAATTTATAACAATCCTAAGTGGCTTGATGTGCATCTGGGTAGCTTGATATGCGTTTGGGTGGCTTGTTGATATGTATTTAGTAATGTACATTAGCGCCTATCTTCAAGGCTACTGGAAGCTGAAACGCTCCTTAACTTGATCGAAACAGAGCATGCAGCGAGCGCTAACGAATCTGTGGCGTCCTATTCAAGGATTTGGAGCGGTTGCAGAAATCTAAGGAATCTGAGACATGTTATATCCGAATAAACAGCCGTTTTTTAGCTTTTTGGTCAGAGGATTCTGGAAAACATACAAAACAAGGAGGAAATTATATGTCTTATCTGGAACGTGTTCGTACGCAAAATCCGCTTGTTCATAACATTACCAACCTTGTCGTGGCTCCCTTTACAGCCAATGGTCTGCTTGCACTTGGTGCGTCCCCTTTTATGGCCTATGCTCATGAGGAAGTTGCCGATGTCGCCAAGATGTCAGGAGCCGTGGTACTCAACATTGGTACACTCGATGACAAAGTCGTTCAGGCGATCCGATTGGCTGGCCAATCAGCTAATGCGCATCACGTGCCTGTTGTGCTCGACCCCGTCGGTGCAGGTGCAACCGCCTATCGCACGGAAACCGTGCAGATGCTCGTTCGTGAACTTCGTCTCACGGTACTGCGCGGCAATGTGGCGGAGGTCGCCAATGTCATCAGTGAGAGTTGGAGTATTAAAGGTGTGGATGCAGGATCAGGTGAAGGTGACCGGATCGACATTGCGGAGCGGGCAGCACATAAACTTGGGTGTGTCGTGGTCATTACGGGGAAAGAAGATATCATTACCGATGGACAATCCACATTCCTCACGAGTAATGGACATGCTCTGCTCACTCAGGTGACGGGTGCTGGCTGTCTGTTAAGTTCAGTGATTGGCGCTTTTACAGCCATAGCGGTATCGGAAGCCGACCTTCTAGGCAGTGTTGTTGAATCGCTCGCGTTTTATGGTGTAGCAGCTGAATTGGCGGCAGAGCGGACAGCTCATCAGGGGCCGGGCAGCTTCCAGATTGAATTGTTGAATCAACTGGCACAAGTGACACCCGACCTCTTGGCAGAACGCGCACAGATCTGTCAGATCCGTGGAGGTGCAGTATGAGCATTGCTCAAGCGCTAACCATTGCAGGCTCCGATAACGGAGGCGGTGCAGGAATTCAGGCTGATTTGAAAACATTCCAGGAGCTTGGGGTATACGGCATGACCGTTATCACTGCAATTGCTGCTCAAAATACAACAGGTGTGCAAGGCGTTTTCCCCATCCCTTACGATGGTATCAAACAACAACTGGACTCGACCGGGGAAGACTTTCAGCCAACTGCGGCGAAGACCGGCATGTTATATAGTGCTGAGATTATTCGGCTCGTCGCTGAAAAATGGCAGCAATACCGTTGGTCTAATCTGGTCATCGACCCCGTGATGGTCGCCAAAGGTGGTGCTCCTCTGCTTCAGCAGGAAGCTGTACAGGCGCTTGTCACGGAGCTATTGCCTCATGCCCTGATCACAACACCCAATATTCCGGAAGCAGAACTGCTCACCGGGATGTCCATTACGAATCTGAGCGCCCGGGAAGAAGCCACAAAGCAGATCGTAGAGATGGGCTCGACGTATGCTTTGCTCAAAGGAGGCCATGATGAGGGTAGCGGCATGATTATTGATGTGCTCTACGATGGACAGACTTTTCATTATCTGGAGAATATTCGTGTGATCACACGCCATACGCATGGAACGGGATGTACTTACTCTGCTGCCATCACCGCAGAGTTAGCTAAGGGTTCATCGGTTCTGGCTGCCGTTACGACCGCGCGAGCCTTCATTCAGGCAGCCATCGAAGATGAGCTGGGGATTGGGGCCGGACATGGGCCTACGAATCATTTTGCGTATCAGCGCAGACAGCGGGGTGAGCAGTGATGCGCCTTTGGGATGCAGATGCCGTACGACGTACGATGCAGGTGTATTTGGTGATGGGTAGCGTCAATACAACGCAAGACCCAGTGGAAGTGCTGCGCCAGGCCATTGCTGGCGGCATCACGCTGTTCCAGTTCCGCGAAAAGGGAACTGGCGCCCTGGCTCACGAAGCTCGCATCACGCTTGCGATGCGGCTTCGCGAGGTGTGCAGCCAGCACGGGGTCCCGTTCATCGTGAACGATGATGTGGAGCTGGCTGTAGCAGTAGAGGCCGACGGCGTGCATGTCGGCCAGGATGATGCGGACGCGGCGCTGGTACGCGCCCGCATTGGAGATGGGCGGATGCTTGGCGTATCCGCCCACTCCGTGGATGAGGCGCGCCGTGCCGTGCAGGCGGGCGCCGATTATCTTGGCGTCGGGCCCATGTACCCGACGCGCTCCAAAGCGGATGCCCACGCTGTGCTGGGCCCCGCAGGGGTGGCGGAACTGCGCGCCGCAGGCATCGCAGTTCCGATTGTGGGTATCGGCGGCATTACGCCCGATACCACGGCCGCCGTGATGGCGGCTGGAGCCGACGGCGTAGCCGTCATCTCCGCCATCGCGGGCGCGGCCGATGTGTGCGCAGCGGCTGCGCAGTTCGCTGCGGCAGTGCGCGGGATGCAGGCGTAGCCCTGCTCTCCCTGCACTGCCAACCCCTTGGGCTGCACCAAATACATGGTGCAGCATATAACCGCTCGCTCTCCTCTCCATAACAGAGGAGCCTCAAAACACCCCTGCGGTGCGGCAGTCTATGTCTTCGACTCAGAAGCGCATCCGCTCCCCTACAGTGACTGAATGATACAATAATTTCGTCACACCAGTCACATCTAGTCACCAATCCATGATCAAGATGCAGCTTCCATGCTCGCATCTTGTTTTTTCATTTTCAACAGTTGACTCTCACGTAACGTGACACTGTACAATCGGTGTTGTAAGGAGGTTTCACTCATGCCCATGAAGGTAAAAGAAGTTGCCGAACTTGCCTCGATCAGTGTGCGCACACTGCATCATTATGATGAGATCGGACTATTAACCCCGGACGAAGTAACTTCTGCCGGATATCGATTATATTCAGATGCCAATCTGGAACGGTTGCAGCAGATTTTGTTTTTCAAGGAACTCGACTTCTCTCTAAAAGAGATCAAAAACATTATAACCAACCCCTCTTTCGATCCGGAGGAAGCACTAATTATGCATCGATTAATTCTATTAGAGAAGCGCCAACGCTTGGACCAGATGATTGCCACCATTGATAGAACAGTTTTACATGTGAGAGGAGAAATTAAAATGACAGCCAAAGAACAATTCGAAGGATTTGATTTTAGCCAGAATCCGTACGAACAGGAAGCGCGGGAGCGCTGGGGAAACCATGCCGTTGATCAGGCAAACCAGAAGCTGCACAGTCAGTCGGGCGAAAAGCAGAAAGCTCTATCCGATCAAATGAACGAAATCTACAAGCGACTGTCTGCACTTCGTCACACAGAACCAGCATCTGCGGAGGCACAGGCCGGCATCAAAGAGTGGTACACTTGGCTGAACCAAATGGGAAACTACTCACCTGAAGCCTTCAGAGGACTCGGTCAGATGTACGTGGACGATGAACGCTTCACACGTAATATTGATCAGTTTGGCGATGGATTGGCAGTATTTATGAGAGATGCTATGGCTGTATTTGCTGACCAAAACAAATAATATAGCCCTGTCTTCAACCACATACGGTATTATTCAACTCTCATTGCCGTCAGATGTGGACTGTAAACGATAATCTGGAAGTTAGCCCTCTGTCCTGTAAAGGTAAAAATATTCTCGTCATCAGCTTTATTCGCAGTTAAATGACCATTCGGATATTTGAACCTACCTCCTGGGGTGACCATATCTTTCTTGTAATTAACCTTATGAACATGTTGATATATACTAGGGTTATGTGGTAAGTAATTTAAATCGATACGAGTTTCTGCAGTAGTTATGAGCCATTTCCCGCCTACTGCCCAGTGGATATACAAAAGGGACGTACGCCCTAAGGCGTATCGTCCCTTTTGTATATGGAAGTGACTCAGCCGCAATGTGAACAAGCCTAACTGCTGCTCACTCTGAGTACTTTATAAATATCTTTTAAAGTAGATGCTTTTTACTACGTTTTCTTCTGCTCCCAGTCCTTCGATATAACCTTTTCACCAGATGCTTAGGATGATCAGCATTAAGTTTCTTCTGTCAAACGTTCTTCATTTTACTGCCAGCGTCCACCGTCTATCCGATTAAGCTCTAGGTGCGTGATCCGATGAAGATGCATCCGTGGCTAGACTGGTTCTCGCCATCCGGCCAGGAATCTGCCACGCAGATACAATTGCAAGCACAATGAATAACAAATCAATCGGTTGACTGAAGTACTCCTGGAAGGTTTCCACAAACGCACTGATCATCTCGCTATCAAACACGAGTTCCATCACGCTTACATCACCAAACAGTTCGGAAGTAAAATAAACCACCGTCAGATATTTCCCCAACAAAATGCCGACGAGCGCAAAAAGTACGGCAATGACTTTATGTACCGTCGCAATTCGTTTATTGGAGAACAACACAACTGCGTAACCCGTGAGCGCTCCAATCAAAATGGCAATCAGTCCTACCTCATACTCGGTCATTGCAGCAATAGCTGCCCATACAACGCCTCCCAGAATGGCTGCAATTAAGCCACCAATGATCGGCATACCGATTTTAATTCCTTGTTTCTCTTCCACGTTGTCTTTCCCTCCTGAGTCATGCTTATGCTTATTTTCCAGAATTCACCTATCCTATGAAACCACAAAAAGACCTATTATTCAACAACTTTCTACTTTTAGTGTCATGTATCTATTATGTTAGAATAGATATATTTTTGGTGTTTGTTTCCATATTTACTTAGATAAACGATTTTACATTCATACAGAATGCATCCTAAGCACTCTCATGATACGAAAAAACATCCCTTTTAGCAGCCTAATAGCCGTAAAAGGGATGTTTGCCGTTGCTTGCATTTTATATTTATATTTGAGCTTCCTTGGAAGGCTGAATGACAGCTGCAATCTGTGCCAAAATGGCATCCACCGATGCAGGATCATGCACATCATACTCATCAATGTTCAAGCGCAGCACAGGGCAGGCCGTAAACTGATTAATCCATACCGAATAGCGCTCGTGCATGTGTTCCCAGTACGAACGGTCCGTCTGAATCTCCATCTCGCGTCCGCGTTCCGTAATTCGGTTTAAAATCGAAGGCAGACTGCCTTCCAGATAGATCAGCACGTCTGGATGTGGGAAATACGGTGTCATTACCATCGCTTCAAACAAACTGCTGTATGTCTCGAAATCTGTTGCAGACATGGTTCCTTGATCTGCATGCATTTGTGCAAAAATGCCCGTATCTTCATAGATGGAACGATCCTGTACAAATCCCCCACCCAGTTCAAAAATCTTCTTCTGTTCCTTGAAGCGCTCTGCCAGGAAATAAATCTGCAGATGGAAGCTCCAACGCTCGAAGTCATGATAGAACTTCTCCAAATATGGATTATGATCAACTTGTTCCAGAGAAGTCTTGAAATTCAAACGCTGTGCAAGTGCAGCCGTTAACGTGGATTTGCCCACTCCAACCGTACCTGCTACCGTAATTAATGCATTCGTTGGAATGCCATAGTTATTCATATGATATACTCCTTTACCTGATTAACAATTTGCCTGAAGTGTTCAGGATGTTCCACAAAGTCGAGTTGCTCTGCATTGACCTTAATGATTACTGGCGGATTTGAGCTATTTGCCAGATAGTCCATGCCTGTTTTATAATCGGCGATCAGTTGTTCCATATATGCCGGGTCCATATCCTGCTCAAATGAGCGTCCACGCTTGTTAATGCGGTACATCAACGTATCCAGTTCAGCTTCAATATAGAGCACCAGATTGGGCTTTGGCAGATCATCTGTTAACAGATGATAGATTTGGCGATATTTATCCCGTTTCGTTCCCTTCAAGGTACGATCGGCAAAAATCATATTTTTATAAATATGGTAGTCCGAAATGACTGGGGTATTCTGCTCTATATAATGAGCACCCGTGTCTTCCAATTGTTTAAACCGATTACACAGAAAAAACATTTCCAATTGGAAACTCCACTCGTCGATATCCTGATAAAAGGAAGCCAGAAATGGGTTCTCTTCTACGATTTCTTTAACCAGCGGAAGGTTCAATTCATGGGAAAGCATCGTTGCCAGCGTTGTTTTCCCCGCTCCGATCGGACCTTCCACGGCAATAAACGGGGCTGATTTCATCGTGTTCACTGTTCCTCCTCGTACTTATGCGTGTTTCCGTTTCTATATAGACCTCACCTATTGTATCACAGCTTTAAGGATTGGGACGCCAGTATTTTATGTATAAAACAAGTCAAATCGGAACCAATGCTATTGTAAACCTTCTGTCACACGTAATTAGTTCTCTATCTATTAAAATATTACGTTGTATACAACGTAATAAAAATAAAAAAGACACACTTGAAATCATTCAAGTGTGTCTCTGTATTGCTTGGCGGCGTCCTACTCTCCCAGGACCCTGCGGTCCAAGTACCATCGGCGCTAGAGGGCTTAACGGTCGTGTTCGGGATGGGTACGTGTGGAACCCCTCCGCCATCGCCACCAAACGGGCATTTGTATAACAAATGCGTTCGCGTTCCATTCGGTCCGGGCACGGCTGTGTGGATGAATGGTTCAGCGCATCTTCAGAGTGTTGTTCTCTGAAAACTAGATTCGAAACGAAACCTGCGATTTACAACTTGCATATTGGATAAGCCCTCGACCGATTAGTACTGGTCAGCTCCATGCATTGCTGCACTTCCACCCCCAGCCTATCTACCTCGTCGTCTTCAAGGGGTCTTACATACTGGGAAATCTCATCTTGAGGGGGGCTTCACGCTTAGATGCTTTCAGCGTTTATCCCTTCCGTACATAGCTACCCAGCGGTGCTCCTGGCGGAACAACTGGTACACCAGCGGTACGTCCATCCCGGTCCTCTCGTACTAAGGACAGCTCCTCTCAAATTTCCTACGCCCACGACAGATAGGGACCGAACTGTCTCACGACGTTCTGAACCCAGCTCGCGTACCGCTTTAATGGGCGAACAGCCCAACCCTTGGGACCTACTTCAGCCCCAGGATGCGATGAGCCGACATCGAGGTGCCAAACCTCCCCGTCGATGTGGACTCTTGGGGGAGATAAGCCTGTTATCCCCAGGGTAGCTTTTATCCGTTGAGCGATGGCCCTTCCATGCGGTACCACCGGATCACTAAGCCCGACTTTCGTCCCTGCTCGACTTGTAGGTCTCGCAGTCAAGCTCCCTTATGCCTTTGCACTCTTCGAATGATTTCCAACCATTCTGAGGGAACCTTTGGGCGCCTCCGTTACTCTTTAGGAGGCGACCGCCCCAGTCAAACTGCCCACCTGACACTGTCCCCGCACCGGTTTACGGTACCAGGTTAGAACCTAGATACGATCAGGGTGGTATCCCAACGTTGCCTCCACAGAAGCTGGCGCTCCTGCTTCAAAGGCTCCCACCTATCCTGTACAGATCGTACCCAAATTCAATATCAAGCTGCAGTAAAGCTCCATGGGGTCTTTCCGTCTTGTCGCGGGTAACCTGCATCTTCACAGGTATTAAAATTTCACCGGATCTCTCGTTGAGACAGCGCCCAAGTCGTTACGCCATTCGTGCGGGTCAGAATTTACCTGACAAGGAATTTCGCTACCTTAGGACCGTTATAGTTACGGCCGCCGTTTACTGGGGCTTCGGTTCACAGCTTCGGGATTACTCCCTAACCACTCCCCTTAACCTTCCAGCACCGGGCAGGCGTCAGCCCGTATACTTCGCCTTACGGCTTCGCACAGACCTGTGTTTTTGCTAAACAGTCGCTTGGGCCTTTTCACTGCGGCCCCCTCGTGCTATTCACACTACCGGGGCACCCCTTCTCCCGAAGTTACGGGGTCATTTTGCCGAGTTCCTTAACGAGAGTTCTTCCGCGCGCCTTAGAATACTCTTCTCGCCTACCTGTGTCGGTTTGCGGTACGGGCACCATCACCTGGCTAGAGGCTTTTCTTGGCAGTGTGAGATCATGACCTTCGCTACTGTAATTTTCACTCCCCATCACAGCTCAGCCTTACAATGTGCGGATTTGCCTACACATCAGCCTTACTGCTTAGACGGACATCCATCAGTCCGCGTCACTACCCTACTGCGTCCCCCCATTGCTCATAACGGCTTACGGTGGTACAGGAATTTCGACCTGTTGTCCTTCGACTACGCCTTTCGGCCTCGCCTTAGGTCCCGACTTACCCTGAGCGGACGAGCCTTCCTCAGGAACCCTTAGGCTTTCGGCGGATCAGATTCTCACTGATCTTTTCGTTACTCATACCGGCATTCTCACTTGTGTTGTGTCCAGCGCTCCTTACGGTACACCTTCAACCCCAACACAACGCTCCCCTACCCCTGATGCAAAGCATCAAGCCATAGCTTCGGTGGTGTGTTTAGCCCCGTTACATTTTCGGCGCAGAGTCACTCGACCAGTGAGCTATTACGCACTCTTTCAATGATGGCTGCTTCTAAGCCAACATCCTGGTTGTCTGTGCAACTCCACATCCTTTCCCACTTAACACACACTTGGGGACCTTAGCTGATGGTCTGGGCTGTTTCCCTTTTGACAATGGATCTTAGCACTCACTGTCTGACTCCCGGAAGTAAGTCTATGGCATTCGGAGTTTGACTGAGCTTGGTAACCCTTGCGGGCCCCGCACCCAATCAGTGCTCTACCTCCACGACTCTGTTTTCCGAGGCTAGCCCTAAAGCTATTTCGGGGAGAACCAGCTATCTCCGAGTTCGATTGGAATTTCTCCGCTACCCCCACCTCATCCCCGCATTTTTCAACATGCGTGGGTTCGGGCCTCCAGTGCGTGTTACCGCACCTTCACCCTGGACAGGGGTAGATCACCCGGTTTCGGGTCTACGTCCACGTACTCACTCGCCCTATTCAGACTCGCTTTCGCTGCGGCTCCGGCTCTTCACCTTAACCTTGCACGGGAACGTAACTCGCCGGTTCATTCTACAAAAGGCACGCCATCACCCCTAAAACGGGCTCTGACTTTTTGTAAGCACACGGTTTCAGGTTCTATTTCACTCCCCTTCCGGGGTGCTTTTCACCTTTCCCTCACGGTACTGCTTCACTATCGGTCGCTAGGAAGTATTTAGCCTTGGCAGATGGTCCTGCCGGATTCATACGGGGTTTCACGTGCCCCGCACTACTCGGGATCCGTCTCGGAGGGAACCAACTTTCAATTACAGGGCTTTTACCTTCTTTGGCGGGCCTTTCCAGACCTCTTCGCTTAACCGGTTCCTTTGTAACTCCATGTGAGACGTCCCACAACCCCAGAGAGCAAGCTCTCTGGTTTGGGCTTCTCCGCGTTCGCTCGCCGCTACTGACGGAATCACTATTGTTTTCTCTTCCTCAGGGTACTTAGATGTTTCAGTTCCCCTGGTATGCCTCTGCACAACCTATGTATTCAGTTGTGAGTAACTGGAAATTACCCCAGCTGGGTTTCCCCATTCGGACACCCCCGGATCAAAGCTTGCTTACAGCTCCCCGAGGCAGTTTCGTTGTTCGCCACGTCCTTCATCGGCTCCTAGCGCCTAGGCATCCTCCGTGTGCTCTTAGTAGCTTAACCATATTGCTCCGGTTTTGACTGCTCGCTTCCCTTGTTTTGCTTGCGCAAAGCCAAAAGTCGCTCCCATCCAATACCATCGCAAAAGCAATTAACTACCGTTTTTATTGAAACTTGTTTTAACACAAGTTCAGCTAAAAAGGAATGTTCTAATTCGCGTTTGTTTCGTTTCGATATCTAGTTTTCAAAGAACAAGCTCCATGCAAAAGCAAGCTGTTTGAGAGTTTGAGCTCTCAAAACTGAGCAACGAGTGAGTAGTTTGTGCAGATCAAGTCTGCGTATTTGAATGTTTCCACTCGGGAAACGATTCTCCATAGAAAGGAGGTGATCCAGCCGCACCTTCCGATACGGCTACCTTGTTACGACTTCACCCCAATCATCTATCCCACCTTCGGCGGCTGGCTCCTTGCGGTTACCCCACCGACTTCGGGTGTTATAAACTCTCGTGGTGTGACGGGCGGTGTGTACAAGACCCGGGAACGTATTCACCGCGGCATGCTGATCCGCGATTACTAGCAATTCCGACTTCATGCAGGCGAGTTGCAGCCTGCAATCCGAACTGAGACCGGCTTTGTTGGGATTGGCTCCATCTCGCGATTTCGCAGCCCGTTGTACCGGCCATTGTAGTACGTGTGTAGCCCAGGTCATAAGGGGCATGATGATTTGACGTCATCCCCACCTTCCTCCGGTTTGTCACCGGCAGTCTATCTAGAGTGCCCACCCGAAGTGCTGGCAACTAAATATAAGGGTTGCGCTCGTTGCGGGACTTAACCCAACATCTCACGACACGAGCTGACGACAACCATGCACCACCTGTCTCCTCTGTCCCGAAGGAAAGAACCATCTCTGATTCGATCAGAGGGATGTCAAGACCTGGTAAGGTTCTTCGCGTTGCTTCGAATTAAACCACATACTCCACTGCTTGTGCGGGTCCCCGTCAATTCCTTTGAGTTTCAGTCTTGCGACCGTACTCCCCAGGCGGAGTGCTTAATGTGTTAACTTCGGCACCAAGGGTATCGAAACCCCTAACACCTAGCACTCATCGTTTACGGCGTGGACTACCAGGGTATCTAATCCTGTTTGCTCCCCACGCTTTCGCGCCTCAGCGTCAGTTACAGCCCAGAGAGTCGCCTTCGCCACTGGTGTTCCTCCACATATCTACGCATTTCACCGCTACACGTGGAATTCCACTCTCCTCTTCTGCACTCAAGTCACCCAGTTTCCAGTGCGATCCGGGGTTGAGCCCCGGGATTAAACACCAGACTTAAATGACCGCCTGCGCGCGCTTTACGCCCAATAATTCCGGACAACGCTTGCCCCCTACGTATTACCGCGGCTGCTGGCACGTAGTTAGCCGGGGCTTTCTTCTCAGGTACCGTCACCTTGAGAGCAGTTACTCTCCCAAGCGTTCTTCCCTGGCAACAGAGCTTTACGATCCGAAAACCTTCATCACTCACGCGGCATTGCTCCGTCAGGCTTTCGCCCATTGCGGAAGATTCCCTACTGCTGCCTCCCGTAGGAGTCTGGGCCGTGTCTCAGTCCCAGTGTGGCCGATCACCCTCTCAGGTCGGCTACGCATCGTCGCCTTGGTGAGCCGTTACCCCACCAACTAGCTAATGCGCCGCAGGCCCATCCCCAAGTGACAGATTGCTCCGTCTTTCCAGTTCTCTTCAGGCGAAGAAAACAACTATTCGGTATTAGCTACCGTTTCCGGTAGTTGTCCCAAACTTGAGGGCAGGTTGCCTACGTGTTACTCACCCGTCCGCCGCTAAGTATCCAGGAAGCAAGCTTCCTATCAACTCCGCTCGACTTGCATGTATTAGGCATGCCGCCAGCGTTCGTCCTGAGCCAGGATCAAACTCTCCAATAAAGTATTGAAAAGAGCGATAAGCTCATTTTGAATCTGACGAGATTAAAAATCTCATTTGTGCTCCAGTCGATCCAAGCCAAGGCTTGTTTCCAACTTTCGCGTTCATTCTGCAAGCAGAATGTTTACTCACTCGTTGTTCAGTTTTCAAAGATCAAACTCATTTTTTCACTGAATGTTGTTCTCTTCAGCAAATCTTATATAATATCATGTCCGAACCAACTTTGCAAGCTCTTTTTTAAGTTTCTTTCGAAGCTTATTTTATTCGCTTGCGGCACTTTATTTCTCGTGTCTTTTTGGCCGGATTAATAATATATCACGGATAGATATTGATTACAACACTTAATTTAATAAAATTCATTTACTGAAAATTAACTACCTTTTACTGTGGTGCTCTCCGTTTAGAATTATGGGGACTAAATCTCCTTTGATATATTTTAGCTTCATTAATAAGCTCAATTATGCTTATCCTTTTATCAACATCAAGTAAGATTAAAGGGTGCGCCGAAAGTTATCACGAGTATAAGTAGAAGTACTATAGAAGTTAAACAAAAAAAGTGATTCACGCATATAACTATACGCGGACCACTTTTTTTGTGTGTTATTACAATATATATAGAAAGAAACCTTTAATGCTGTGCCTGTGCTGATGCTGGAGACGTCATCGTCATCTGTCCATTACCTGCTTTTTGCATGCCAACTCGCAGCAACGTAATTCCCCACGTAATAATCGAGATCAATAGAAGATGAACCATGTATCCCCCCACTGCTTCTCCACTATAGATCAAACGCATAAATCCCTGTACCCCATTGGAAGCGGGCAGAAAGTTTCCGATATAACGGTAGAATGGTGCCAACATCTCGGCTGGAATGATATTTCCTGCTGTCATCAACTGGAGCGGAACCATCGCTACATTAAATAGAGGGCCTGCATTGCCAAACAGGGCAAAACTCATTTGTGTAAAACAGATACAAGCCAGACTCACCAACACATGATACAGATACAAAGCGCCGAAGGAGCTCGCAACATCCGTGAACTGAAGAGCTACTGTATCCACAATTAGGGGAACAATCACAGCTATACACAATAACAGCAATTGCCGTCCCCAGAAGATTTCCCATTTGGAATGGGTACGCTTCATGACATTCGACGTAATATTGAACTGAATGTTCATGGTCATCGAAGCAATGTAGGTGATAAAACCCAGAATCATGGGCAGCATTGATGTTGCAAAATCACTCACGCTGTTCGTTTTATTAATTTCAGCCTTCACAGGCCCTTCATTCATCTTCGCCATCGCTTGTCCAATAGCTGCACTTAATTCTTTACTGTTAATACTATCGTTATCGAGCGTCACTTGAACCTTCGATTCCAGAATCCCTTGACCCATTTGTGCAGTCATTCCGGTCGCAGCATGTTCCACAATCGATTTGGCTACATCGGCATTTCCCTGATTGATATAAAAGGACAAGCTCGCCTCTGTATCGCTACCAATCTGGTCAGCAAACCCTTCCGGAATCACAATAACCATGGCATAGTTACCTGCATTCATCTGTTGCTCGGCTTCCTTCGCAGAACCCAGCACATGTACCTGGAACGGCGCGAGCGTTTCAATCTGCTTCTGCACTTCTGTTCCCGGTGTCCCATCTTCGTTCACCAGCGCAACTTGAAGTTGATCTACTCTCTCCGTGGCCTGATGATAACCCGTCATCCAGATCACAACAAATAACAACGGAACAATTAGCGCAAAAACCAATCCTATTTTCGTCTGTGGTACTTTCAAAAATTCTTTGAAGCTTTTCATTCGTTCACGACTCCCAATGGTTAAAATTAAAATAATTGCACTACATATATATGCACATGCATGTATTTGGCCAAAAAAATTTATTTCATCTTTTCATAGATTCGATTCATCACATTCATGAATACTTCAAGCTCTTCAGGGGAACATTCTGCGAGTGCCTCTTGCTCTTGCTGTTTTGCCTTTGGTGTCAGGACGTTATTCATTTCCAGTCCTTCCGCCGTCAAACAAAGCAAAACCGCTCTGCGGTCCTGTGGATCTTCTTCTCTGGTCACCAGACCTTTGCGAATCAACTTGTCTATAATTTTCCCCACAGTTGTCTGGTCCCGAACGGTTAATTCAGCCAGTCTCTTCTGTGATATATGACTTTCCGCCTTGCTCAATTCATTCAAAACTGCAAATTGTTCCGGCGTAATATCCTGTTCACTCAGATTTCTGGTTGTTGTTTTTTTGTATGCCAGATACGTACGTGACAAAATCAGCCCAAGTGGATTTTCATCCATATTTACAGGCATGCTGATGCTCCTTTCTTCATATAGTAGCACTACCATCTAATTTGCGTAAGCTCTATATTATTACCAGATCTACAATACTGTCAATTTAATTTTTTATATTTCCAAACAAAAAGAGACCCACCCGATAGTCAGGCAGCTCTCTCCTCTGGCATCGTCAAGCCACACTTACTCGGGCTTGCCACTTGAAGTTTCGGTATCATCCTTCTTCTTCGTGCCTTTACTTTTATAAGGCTTCGGGGCACTTTTCGCCCGGTTAGCAGCTGCTTGCCAACGGTTCCAGCCTTTTTTGCCTGTACCGCGGCCGGTGCCGCCTTTTCCTTTTGCTTTGCTCATGTTATCACTCCAATAATCCTGTATATGCTTAAAAATGACCGTCCTCGGTAACTTATTATGCAACCCAGCCCATCTAATTCACTTCCAGCAGTTCTTATTATACCAAAAATCGATGCTCCTACGTCTTTTCCGAACAATTACATTTCAGCCTTCGGTTGTTTCACAGTTTTGCCCCCTCTGAGTACCCGCAGGGATAACAGGAAACAGATCGCCAGAACGGCAGCTGCTGAAACGTAAGGATAGTTAATATTCACATCAAATAGTGCTCCCGCTACGATTGGACCTGCGATATTCCCCAAACTTGTGTAGGCCGAGTTCAGTCCGGCCACAAAGCCCTGTTGTTCTTGTGCCAATTTGGACATCTGTGTACTGATCGCCGGACGTAAGATATCCATTCCCAAGAAGACGATAAAAGTTACAACAAGAATGAGCCAGTACGTATGCACAAACAAAGTCAACAGTATAAATACCGCTACAAACAACAGACAGACCGAAATGACCATCTTTTCACCAAACCGGTTGAGCAACCAACCGATCAGGGATACTTGCACAACCGCACCCGCGATGGAACCAAATGTAATAATGAATGCAATGTCTTTCGTCGTGAAACCAAACTTGTGATCCACAAACAGTGAAAATACCGTCTCATAGTTAGCCAGACCAAATGCCATAACAAACACGATAATCAAGCTGAAAAAGTACGGTTCACGATACGAATTCAGTAATTGGGATACCATACCCGGAGCTTTGACCTTCACTGCACCAGCCACAGGTTTACTTTGCTCTCCTGTGCTTCGCGTGGATTCAGGCAAAATAATCAATGTGATAATTGATGCCAGCAAACCGGCAACCCCTGCGGCGTAGAACGGAATTCGAATGCCAAAGTCCGCAATGTATCCTCCAATTCCCGGGCCGATGATAAATCCGGTTGTAATCGCTGCATTAATCAAACCCATCCCTTTGCCGCGTTCTTCCTCTGTCGTAATATCCGCGGTGTATGCCATAACTGCCGGGAAGATCATCGCTGCTCCAATACCACCCAGCATCCGGGCTGCGAAGAGCAGCACTGGTGCATTGACCGCACCGAACATAAACTCGGATACGGCAAAGATCAGCATGCCGCCAACGATAATTTTTTTACGTCCCAACGTATCCGACCAACGACCCGCAAGCGGGGAGAACAGGAACTGTGTGAAGGAGAATGCCGCTACCAGCAATCCAACCGTGAATCCGGTGATATGCAGTAGATCCATATACGCAGGCATGATCGGCACAACCAGACCAATACCCGTAAAAACAAGAAAAATATTAAACATTAACAGCAGCAATGCGCCCCTGTTCCGTGTTAGTAATGCCATGATTCCATCCTCCGTAGTTGTCAAAATGTTGCTTAAGCTTTATCTTTTGCAATCCCATATAAGAATACACTGGCAGCCTGGCGGTATAATGCGAGAGCCTGATCAGGCTCCATCCCCCGTGACATCTGACTAAGACCAATAATGGTACTTTCCAATATGAGCGCGAGATTATCTACATTGTCTGCTTTGAACTCACCGCTCTCAATCCCTTGTTCTATCATTTGTTTGTTAAATTGAAGATGCCGCTTGAACATTACGGCTATTCGTTCCTCGATATCATTTTCTTTCTTCTCCCCAGTGAAGAACTCATCGGCTGCTTTGGTCAAAGGATGATTCATGTCATCCAGTATCAATTGTTCCGCCAAGCCGTAAATCTTCTCCGTGGAGGTGCGATAAAGATGTTCTTTAGCGGCCCAACTCTCTTCCCACTCCCGATCCCACTCATCGATTAGATAGAGGAACAGGCCTTCTTTACTTTTAAAATGGTAATATATATTGCCCTTGCTGCTGCCCGTCGCAGCTACAATATCCTCAATGGACGTTGCTTTATAGCCTTTTTGTACAAAAAGGGCTTTGGAAGCATCCGCAAGTTTTTTCTTGGTCTGCTCAGTCTGAAGTTGTTTTTTATTCATATTCATTCGTTTCACTCCGTTCCATGCATACTGAACATTCGTTTTGTATTTTAACAGTTGCAATCAATATATGCAATCAAAAAGGAGAACTGGTAACGATGCCAGCTCTCCTTTGTTGATTGACCATTCTCGTATGGTACCTCTATCTAGATTATTGCTGTCCTGCGCGCACCCGGATGTTGCCCAGTTCGTTGGCATTGATCGCGAATGCATTACCGCCCTGTCCAACCGAAGCTTTAGCAGACTGTCGCGCCTGGAATTTCAAACGGCTTTTGTCCACATCCACCCGGTTAACCTGCTTTGCTTTCTTTTTTCGTGTACTCATCATTCATCCCCCTCTCCACTTCTCTTTCCGCTGCCAGACTAACGTCTGCGAGAAGAACGGCGACCTTTCTGTTTCATGATCTGCACGTTAACTGCATTACTTGCAAGTACGTTCCCTGAGTTGGCATAGCCCTTCGCCGTCTGGTAAATCTGGATCACGATATATTGCTTTTTACCAATACGATAGCGATAACTTTTCACGTTTGAACGAGTCATGGTCATCTCCCTGTGATCGTTTTAATCAAGCATGCGTTATCCTATTCATGTCCATGTACAAGGGGATGTGTGAATGCATAATTCCGATGATAAATGGATGCAAAAAAACCTTCCTACTTACTATAGGAAGGCTCTACTTATTTTCATTTTGTTACTCCGAAGGAAAAGCACTTAGGTCCATATAGGAAACTTCCCACAGATGATCATCCAGATCTTGAAAACTCCATCCATACATGAATCCATGATCCTGTGGTTCGTTGTATGGCTTCGCTCCTGCGTCAAGGGCAGCTTGTACAATTACATCCACCTGCTCACGGCTATCCACAGACAGGGCAACGATAACTTCGGTTGTATCGGCAGCATTGGAGATTTTTTTCGAGATGAAGGATTGGAAACGCTCCTCCACCAGAAGCATGGCATAAATGTTATCTCCGATGATCATACAGGTAGCGGACTCATCCGTAAATTTGGCGTCAAACTCAAAACCCACCTTAGTAAAAAAATCAACGGATTTCTTCAAATCTTGGACAGGTAAATTGACAAAAATCTGCTTAGCACGAATAGCCACCCTGGATCACCTCGAACTCATAGAATAGATTCCACCTCAAAATAACACCTCGCGTATACGCTGTCAATTGAATATAATGGAGACATTCCAACTTGTGAGGTGACACGGATGTTGCTCCGTATTGTTCGAAGTAAGTAGTCGTCGGGCTGGGTCAAAACGCGTACCAGCTATCAAGGGACACGTCTGTCCATTTGATCCTATTCGACCATTTACAATAGAACGATTTGGCATAACTCTCTTGTCCTGTTCAAACAAAATCACATTGGAGGCATATGAAAATGAAAAACAAAATAGATTACGCTGACTTTTATGAACGCATAGGCCGGACGAATGGCTGGAACTTCAGCTCCATGAACGTTGTCTCGGAGAAAATCGGTTGGAACTTCTATGAGGAAGTTGTTCGCCATACGCGATCGTCCGATCTGTTGTTGGATATTGGGACGGGTGGTGGAGAAGCTATTCTCTCCATTGCCAAAGAAGCCTTGTTATTGGTGGGAATCGACCTCTCTCAAGGAATGATTGAAACGGCACAGCAGAATCTTCAGGCTGCGGGCCCTCATCCCAATGTACGCTTTTTGCATATGGAAGCAGAGAAACTGGCATTTCCCCAACACTTCTTTAATGTGGTATCCTCCAGACACTCCGGATTCTCTGCTTCAGAAGTATTCAGGGTTCTTGCTCAGGGTGGGATATTTCTAACCCAGCAGGTCAGTGAACACGATAAATCCAACATTTCGGAAGCTTTTGGCCGTGGACAAAGTCTTGGCATTCAACCTGGCACATTGATGGAACGATACAAGCATGAACTTCAAAAAGCAGGTTTCCATGACATTCAGGCCCGTGAATATAATGTGGTGGAGCATTACGCTACACCCGAAGATTTGATGTTTCTCCTAACCCACGCACCCATCATTCCTGATTTCGGAAAGGTAGAAACTGACTTCGAACGATTCCAGCAGTTTGTGAAAGAAAATCACGACGAGAAGGGCATTCGTACCAACTCGGCACGCTTTATGATTACTGCAAGGAAATAAATGATTTCATATCTATAAAATAATATAAAAAGGCCCGGTCACATGTGAGAACCATAACATGATGGTGACCGGGCTGTTTATTATAATTGCAAAGCTATCTATTGATTACATCAGACTACTGCCTAATCTCCAACTTTTCCAAAAAAGGCTTTAATTTATCCACGACATAGTGGCTTCCGCCCCGGCCGTTCACCTCTTCAATTACAGCTGATAACAGGAAGGTCGGAGAATCGGTATCAAACACCACGAAAAATCCGTTCTCTTGACCCTTCTCTCCCTTCTTCGCTTTCAGCTCCGCTGTTCCCGTCTTACCGGCGAGTCCTCCAGGTATTGAATTCAAGGAGTGAGCGGTGCCTCCCTGCCGGGAGACAACTTCTCCCAAAGCATCCTTAACCGTATTCGCAACTTCGGGAGTAATAATCACCTCTGGGTCTGAAGTTTCTTTTCCCTCGATCAGGACAGGTTTCACCAGTTTCCCCTCATTAATAAAAGGTGTAAATGACGATGCCAGATGAATCGGGGACATTAACATCTCCCCTTGCCCGTAGGACGTATCAGCGAGTAATACCTCGGACGACAGATCCAGATGCGCTTCGTTGGCATATTGGCTTGGCTTCAGATACAGTTCATCCAGTCCAAAGTTATCGCCAAAACCAAACTTCCGGATCCCATCAATAAACTTGGGGCTGCCCATCTCGATGGCTTCCATTGCAAAGTAAATATTGTCCGAGTACACCAGTGCATCGACCATATTCACCGGGGATAAGCTCTTCACACGCTTGACATAATACCCGCCCCAGCTATCGTCTTTACGCCATTGCAAGCCAGAGATATTATGTGTTTTGTCCGCTGTGGTCACCTTTTCCATTAGTCCTGCTGCGGCTGTAATCGCTTTGAAGGTTGATCCTGGTGCATACCGGGTAGTGACTCTGTTGATAAAAGGAAGCTTTTCATTCGCCGAGTAAGCATCCCACTCTGCCTGTGTAAGTCCTGTAACCATCTTGTTCGGGTTATAGGAGGGCGCACTGACCATCGCCAACAGGTTGCCATCCGTCGGATTCATGAGAACCATCGCACCCGCGTCTCCACCGCTGGATAATGTCTGATACAATTTCTTTTGCTGTTTGGAGCTAATCGTCAGTTGAATATTCTGTCCATCTACAGCATCTTTACGAATAAGCTCAGAAAGGGAGTTACCGGATTCATCGGTGATTTCAATCAGACCACCACGTTCACCGCGCAGCTGTTTCTCCATGGACTGCTCCAAACCGGCTTTACCGATCCAATCCTCTGCGCGATAATACCCTTCCGTATCCTTATCCAGATCTTCCTTGGTGGCTTTACGTACGTAACCAATCAGGTGTGCAGCTGCCTCGCCGAGCGGATAATAACGAATTTCTTTGCTTTGCATCGTAACCCCGCTTAAAGTCGCTGGCACGTCAAACTCCTCCGTTGAACCAATCGGGACAAAATATTCCGGCTTCACCCATGTCTGCGCAAGCGCCTTGTGAATAGCATCTTCCGAAACCTGATAATGACTCGCGATTCGGGCAATCATCTGGTCCGGGTTATCACCGAGTTTCTCAGGTACAATGCCCCATTCATTCATCGTGCCCTTGGTAGCAAGCGGCAAACCATCACGATCCACAATGTCTCCACGCTCCGGGAACAGTGTCCTCACGCGTACCTTACTGCCCTTAACCATGTCATTCAGGATCAGTGAAGGCTGCCAGGTAATTTGCCAGTTTTCCCCTCCATCCTCAAGCTCCTGCCGGACCAGTTTCAATGTGTGCGTCTCGCTGACTTCTCCCAAAAAGGTTGTCAGTTGCAGGTTATAGTCCACCTCATACGTATCCGGGTTTTTATCCTCAGCATCTGTCTTACTGCCATCAGCCGCCGTTTCGGCAACATCCACAGGCTTAACCTCCGCCTTGACGGTGGATACTTCCATACCCGAATAGATCGCATTGTATTTCTCAACAAATTGTTCCTTGTTCATGCCCGACTCTTCCAGCGAAGCAGACGTCATCAAAGTATATAGCTGGTCAAACTCTTTTTTTTGCAGATGCTCTATGTACTGATTCACGGTAGTCTGGGGCTTGGCTTCTGCTTCTTTGTTATTCTGCATGTATAGATACATTCCGATTCCACCTGCAAACAAGATGGGCAGCAGTCCGTACATTAATTTACGTTTGGATTTCATGGTCACATCACCTCTAATATACACTATAGATTTCCAGAGCCATTTAAACAATGAAACAAATCTGACGAATTTATCATTAAAAATAGCCGAAAGCTCACATAATATGTTTAAATAAGGAGAGTGAGATTACATACTAAAGCTTTTTTGCTATGCAAAAGGCTGAAAAGGAGCCCGATGATGGAAATCAGCTATTTTTTACTCCCCAAAACCGAAGTGGCCTATATCAAGTCTACCGCTTCCATGAAAGATGCTATTGAGCAACTGGAATCGCAGCACTACACCGCCATTCCCGTGATTGACCAGGATGGAAAATATGTTGCTACTCTGTCCGAAGGCGATTTGTTATGGAAAATGCGAAATACACCCGGATTGACTTTCGATAATATGGATCAGGTTCAAGTCCATGAGATTAACAATCGGGTATATAATGAATGTGTCTACATTGAGGCTGAAATGGAGGATATGCTGACACTTGCAGCAGACCAAAATTTTGTGCCCGTGGTAGATGTCGATCGTGTCTTCCTCGGTATTATCCGTCGTAAGGATATTATTGAATATTATACGCGCAACATTTCGGATTAGATTCAAGCGGAATTTCCCGTAATAAACGAATATTCAACTCGAAAGGGTACGCTTATGGTCAATGATTGGCCAATGGGGGTACCCTTTTCGTTTTCATGGTATGGTCAGAATTACTCTACTTGCGCTTAGCCCGCTCTTCCTTGTAATAACTCAACACGTCTCTTGGGCTTCCCTGAAATGCACGCTCTCTGCCGAACTCATACGCCTGATGCAGATACGAATACGCCTCGTCATGCTGTTCAAGTCTCATGCAGATCATGCCGAGATCGATCAATGGACTCGTATTTCTATCCGTACTCCGCGTATGTAACGATATCTCAGCCCACGGCTTTGCCAGTCCATATTGCTTCAGATCTATATGCGCATTCGCGTGACAGGATGCGATCCAGCTCGCAATCTCCCATCCCATCTTTGGCTCGGGCAACATACCCCATGCCTGATCATAATAGATGAGCGCTTGTTCATGTTGCTGCGTCTCATCCAGCACATTACCGGCTTCTACCGTTTCAATAATTTGTCGCTCCCGTTCGGCATGTTCTGGTGATAGATCTTTCATTGCACAGCCTCCTCCAGAACGAAATACCACTCCAGAAAAGCATTGAAATCAGCCCACTGCGGCTTACTCTCGCCATTGAGAAACCGTTCGATGGACTCACCCAGTTCCACCAGCACCACTTCTCCCGTCTGACGGTTGTAGAAAAATCCACCTTCACCTTCAAAACTGTCCAGTGGAATATACGCCTCGGGTAGTCCCAATGTGAGCTGCGCTACGTTCATGTCTTCCATATATACGGTGTTCTCCATAAACCAGCAGATCTGATACAACTCCTGATGTCTGCTGTAAAAAGTCGGTCCATCCTCTGCATGTAAATAAAATTGTGCGAAGTCAGACTGAAGATCAATCTCAAGCTTTCGCAATGCTTCTTCATATGCTGCTGGAACATCTTCATGCCACCAGCCTTGCTCCTGGCAATGATCAATCACTTTATTGGATAACATTGTAGGCCTCCTAATTCAATTTTGCTCATATCCAGATATGGGGAGGTGGGTGCTCTTCTGCACGCGCATTACGCATCAGTATCTGAAGGGCTTGTTCCATATATGATATAACCTCCAATATGTCCTACAGTTACTGTATCAAAAGAGCAGGATGATTGGAAATACAACTCCATCGCCTGATTCTGGTGCAACTTTCTCCTAAGTCATTCGTCTAACTACTGATTAAATTTAAAGGAGATGACTATGCGAATAACTTGCAGCCCCGGTTTCCCAGGAAGCATGATTGGATCGATTGATCTTCAACCATCGAAGTATTACACCCCACCTTCCATGAACAGCCAGATTACAGATCATGTTGATCCTGAACTCGTTACCATTCCCTATGTGGAAGATCCGGAATTCGGATCACACTTTGACGCCATGAAGGTCATGAACGGAACTTATAAAGATGAAATGCATGTGAGCTATGATGTGGAGTTTACGATTGATGTGGACAAAAAAGGTTATATTACGCAATTTGAGCATACGTTCCAGCTGGAACGTTATCTGGATCTGGTTCGCACACAGTCCTATAAAGTGATCAAGACAACCTGTCGTGGACAAACATTTCACGTGATGACTTACAGTTATCTGGAGGAAGTCATTAATCCGAAGAATGTTATTTTTAAATGTAATCGCGCGGAGGATGTGTTTGTGGTAGCTGAGCTTGTTCCGTATCGTGTTGGTGACGTTGTGGTACAGCCAAATAATCTTTACCTGCACTTCCGTGCATTAATCTCGTCCCGAGATGATCTGTACCCTTTAGATTATATGTGTGAACCTGATTTTGACCTGATTCTCGACTAAAAGAATAGATACATATGTAGGAAGGTCACATGTTGTACATGCATATGTTCTTCATTCGCTCAGAAATGAGCGGCACATGCAGAACAGATCGACAGTTTGCTGCCTGAGCGAAGTCAGCAGGAGATTGTACAGAAATGAAATCAGTGGATGAATGACAATGAATCATCCCCCCTGTATACAGAAACACCTTCGACAAGTGCTCCCTACTCTGCTGGTGCAGTAAGTGACGCTTATCTGGAGCAGGGCCTGAACGCAGCCAATTTTTATCGTTTTATCACAGGTTTGCAGGGCGATCTTGTCCTTGATCCGACACTGAACCGTCAAGCTCAGCATGGAGCTGTCGTGGTCTCCACAGGAGGATACCTGTCCCATTATCCCAAGCAGCCGGGAGATATGCCAAAGAATTTCTTTGACACAGGTTCAAAGTCTGCCAGCAGCTCCAATCTGTACGTTACCAGCAGTTCCAAGAATACTGTCCTGACGAAAAGCATTCATGCTTAAATGTAGAGACAGGTGGATATGGCTACGCCATCATCTTCCGTCCTGACGATGTGCAATTGTTAAAGAATGGCGATACGTTCAACATTCGAATTACAGGTCTGCAAAAGAAGAACGGTACAGCAGCGGAAATCTCATACTCCACACGTTTCTTCCATGTTGACGGTGTTCAGGATGCAATGCTTACCCGGATAACGCCAGGACAACAGAACCTGAACGTTCGAGCAGGAGAACAGATAGATCTGCCTTCGATCACTGCCGTGAATGATAATGGAACATCCTATGTTCCACAGTCTAACGTTTCCTTCACCACGACGTCAGATCGCATTGCCATCCAGGATGGCAAAATACTTGGACTTCAGGCTGGTAAAGCCGAAATTCGGATTCGTTTTGAAGGGAAAGAAGCTGTTGTCTCTGTTACGGTAACGGGAATCGATCCCCCAATTAAGTGATATCCGCACACATTGGGCGAAAGATGCCATTCAATGGGCCGTTCAACAGGGGATGGTCAGTGGGTACGAGGATGGAACGTTTAAACCCAACAATCAGGTGAGTGAAGCCGAATTTCTCTCCATGTTGTTCAAGCTGTATGCCAACTCCCCTGTCATTCAGAGAATCGATGCTGCGGAGGGGCAAGCTGTCAAAGGAAGAACGCTACCGAAGCTAGCGAGAATGAAAAGAACGGCGGACTTCCGGATCAGACCATGAAAGCCGTGTATTCTACTGATCACACTCTGGTCCTTCAAGGTACGTTCCCGGCGTATGCTAACCAGACGATGCCCATTAAAATCCATGGACCTTCGCCTGTTGTAGAACACATTCAGACGCAGCAGGTTACAACAGATGCCTATGGCAATTTCAAACTAACGGTAAGTAGCCTTGATGTGAAAGAACACAACCTCTATGTCGACGTGCGCGAAGATTATTCCTACTGGATCAGTGTAGAGGCAGGGCGAACTGCGATTAGTGACTATACCGAGTAACATATAAAAACCAGCTTGGGGATTCTACATCGAAATACCCAGCTGGTTTGTTTTTTTCGAAGGAAGCACCGATTTAGGGTGGAAATTAAATCGGATGACCGAATTTCTCTGCCTTTTCTGTCATTTTTCTCTCCAACCTCGCTCTTAGTCCGCTCATCCACTCCGGCTCATGTGACCACTGCTCTGCAACAGACCGAAGCATGCGCACATATCCGTACAAGTCGGCAAAACGGCGACAAGCGGGGAACATCTTCTCCAGATCATAACGTTCCCCCGCCTTGGACCAATAGCCGTTCAGGAACAATTGCTTCTTCAGTTCCCATTGCTCAGGCTCGATCTCCTCACGTAAGCTATCCAGACTCTGCTCTACATCCATCGCGTACCAGTGATACATCGAGTCATCAAAATCAATGGCATAACAAGACTTGCTCCCTTCGTCATAGAAGACATTGTCCGGTTCAAAATCGTAGTGGATGAGTCCGAAATTTTGCCGGGTCATTGGCCAAGTCGCAAAATATGTTCGGAGAAACTCCACCTCATTCAGAGCTGCTGTCTCTGTTGGAAATTCCTTCAGGTTCTCCTGCATCCAATTCAATACATCCGTATAGCTCCAGCGCCGCTTCTCCCCCTGCTCAGGCGTGAAAGTACGCGATAGCTGATGCAGCTCACCCAATGCCTGACCATAGCTGTACAGGATGGAGTCATTTAAATTGATGCTTCCTAACTGCGATCCGGGGACTCGCTTGAATACGGAAGCATAGTACGCTCTCCATGGGGTGTGAGCCTCTACGAGTTCTGTCCCTGAATGAGAAGGTACAGCCTCCATGGCTCCATAATGATTCGTTCGAAGATAACGGAGAAACTCCAATTCTGCGCTAAGATTGATTTGATTTTTTTCCTCTACCGGGGCAAAACGAAGCAATCGAACTTCACCCTGATCTCTGAACGGATACACGGCATTGGAAGATATGCGATAATACTGAAACATGTCCAGCGATTCGGGATCATAACTCCAATTCTTCAGGATCATCTCGGCAAGATCGTTATTTTGAAATAAATATTTTAATTTTAACATGGGCATTTCTCCTTTTTGATCGTTTCATGTGGATTCTTGTAGCCATCGAATACCTATTTTTGCGCGCAAAAAGCCGCAGGCTATGCCTGCGGCTTTAAAAAATTCTGAGTGTATGAGAAATTTGCACAAGCAAATAAACCTCGCATACGCCAGAAAAAAAATGAGCAGTTATATCCCTATATATCGGCAGATCTCAGATCGACTGGGAAACAATAAGTTCAACTAAATGTGTTCCACCCTGCATCTGATGGTCTGCCGGAATTATTCAGTTCGTTCTTACCTTCATTGTAGTAATAGAACATACCATCTTAGACCGTCGTTTCATGACGCTCACTCCCTTCAAAAAAACAGTTGTTACCATAATAGCCGATAAGCCAAATGTAAGCAATTACAAAATGACGATAATCCCATCATTTTTTACTGGACAACTGCCATCCGTTCGACCGTCTCGGTGTTGTCCTTATACCACACCATAACGATGTCTTCTTTTTGAAGACCAGACACATGAATGGACGAATTTGCACTTGGGCTGAAATTGCCCGAACGCGGCGTTTCCATACCTTCAGTGATAGCAACATCATCGCTTATATTTAATTTCATTTCCATTCCGGTATCCTTCCATTCCCTGCTCGGAGATGAGTTATCCTGCACCTCAAGTAACGCCAGAGTGACTGTGTTGCCATTCACGGAGATGACTCTACCTGTCATGTCGGCATTCATCATCCCCTGCGTCATGTCCGGACTGCCTGTACGGCCATTCATGCCCACGCCGTCCCTTGCACCTCTCGGTGTTCCTCCGTTCATTCCCAGGCCACCGCCATTCGGCATACCGCCTCCGTTCATGCCTTGCGCGGAACCGGCGTTGGTAATATTTTGCGCGGTTATAACATCACAAGCCGTAAGCATAACCGAGCACCCCAGCAAAAGGAGTATTGTAACCGATGTGAAATATTTATTCTTTCGCATATGATCACCTCTTTCTCAGAGAATATTTCTCCAAGGTACCTTTACGATGGAATATGAAATCATACGTATCTTTGAATCCCATATAGGACAGCACAACCAACAGTGGATATACAGGGTAGATGTATCTGGACTTAATCTCCCACAGAATATAAAACCCGATGAATCCGAGAATGACCAGGATCAATGAAACTTCATCATACCGTTTACGACGAATACCACCGATCAACCGGATGAGAATAAAACAGTACATCAAGAAATTCATCACATATACGATCCAGAGTAACCCCGTCCGATAAGCCGAATTCCCCTGAAACAGTTCTGTTATCGCATTGGTATAGCTGTAAGAGCCTGCGATTGCGCCTCCCCTTCCTCTTCCTGCACCCAAGGAACTTTCATTGCCAATTCCGTATCGGTCCATCTGGTATGTCCCTTCGGTCCAGGTCCATATGATCTTTTTGTAATACATCTGCACCAAATCACCTGCACTTGCTTCGGACAGCTTGCTGCCAATCTCTTGTTTGAACAATGCTGTGCTCTCGGCCTTATTGTAGTTGGCCTGCCTCTGATAGATCTGATAACTCTCCATATTGTCCCAGAAGCCAAAACGCTCCAGATTAATCCCCATGTTCAGCCACATATAGACCGGTGCCGCATTCTCTCCAACAGGCGCACTCACTGCACCGGAGGATTGAAGAACCGCATTCTGAGTCCAGGTTGGTACATTAAACAACATAGCCAGCACACCGATGGAAATGAGAACTTTCTTCGCTCCGATGCTCCGCATATTCAGCAGGATATACATCATGGCTGCAATCAGCACGATCACACCGATACTTCGGAAGTAGTTGCCCATCGCGAGGAAAACGGCGGCAATGACGATTGTTTTCCAAGACTTTTCACGCACAAAACGAATGATAAAGTATAGGCACGATGTCAGAAAAGCTGTGGCAATCACATCGTTATAGATCAGGTTGTTCAGGAACAGAGACGGCAGGTACGTTGCTGCAAAGATCAACACACCGTAATCACGTTCCGTAGATCTGTCATTCACTTGTTTATAGATAAGATAAATCATGAACGTCGTTAACGTTGAGAACAACATATTACATAGTTTGATGACCAGATAGTTGTCCGGGAACAGGTACAGCAATGTCTTCAGATACAACACGATCGAATAGTTGAACGGGAACATGTGCAGATAACCACCCGTTTCAAACGAAGAGTAGTCTTGGTCATACAGCATGTTCATGGCGAGTGAGAGAACAGTCTGTGAATCATCGGTGGGCACTCTCGGAAATACGAAAATGATGATGATCTGAATGGCCAGAGAACATAACAGCACGATCGGAATAACAACCCTCGGACTGTATTTGTTCAGCTTCAGACACAGAGCATACAGCCCGACACCTGAACCAAGAAGCAAAAGAATGACCGGGAGAAAAACACTCCACTGCTGCATGCCCAAAATGGGATTGTCCCCATACAAGGCATAGTTGTACTGTGCCCGAACCAACAAGGACGAAGCAATAAACACCGTAACAAACACGAGCAGAATGAGATAAAACGATTTTTGCAGCATCTTAGACATGCCAAAACTCCTTTTCCATTACAGGATTCCGTGAGTATTATAATGGCTCTGGCTGAAAAATCGCTGAAAGGGAGTAACGCTTGCAATCGGTGCAGATCAGCATGTGTATACAAACAAAAAAAGACCTTCCCTTCGATAAGGTAACGGTCTATATGTCCAATTTTTTAAAAGTATAGGGCCTTAGGCTAATTTTGAAGATCACTTCTCTTCCTTGATAAACTCAATGATATCCTGGATCTCACAATCCAAAGCCTCACATATTCGATTCAGCGTATCAAACTTCACACCATCAGTTTCTTCATTATATAATTTGGCAATCCCATTTCTATGTAATCCGGTTAGTCGGGATAAATCAGCAATATTAATTCTTTTCTCACCCATAATACGAGATAAATGAATCTTGATCATACGAATTCTCCTCCAGATAGCATAAAGAGCAGATAATACAGAGTTGCAGAATTACTTATATCAAAACTTGATTCTCACACGCCTTAAACTATTGTACAACTATTTAATTTTCATCAATCATCTTGATTATATCTCCTGGCTTACATTCCAATGCAAGACAAATTCGTTCAAGTGTATCGATGGTGATGGATTTGACCTCAGCACCATTACCCGTTACCCACTGACCTATTGTGTTGGGTCGTACACCGGATTTTTTAGCTAAGGCGTACATGGTCATTCCTTTATCTTTGAGAACCTCGTCGAGAGTAAATTTTATCATCTATGAACATCCCTCAATATTTATTTTATATCACATTCAATAACTCTTGACGATATTAACTCAGTGAGTTAATATAATTACAAACATAACTCAACGAGTTATTATTAGTCTATACATATAGAAAGTAGGGAGAAAACATGCTAGAATCTCTGGAATCTTTAGCAGAACCGTTAATCCGAACGCGCTTAGAGTTATTATACAACAATTTATCTCACACGCAGCCTGATTATACCCAACTATCTAAAGAATCTGATCATTACTTTCATAATATTCGCCAAGCTTTACCGGAGCAACTGAATCAAACCCTTTTTCTATATGAAGATACTCAACTCTCTATGCAAACACTTCTCGAAAGAGAGATTTATTTACAAGGGTTTCGGGATGCCCTTCAGCTAATGAACGAGTTACATATAAACAGCTTCTAACAACTTGGCTTCTTACAAAATATGCTATAATCAACAAAGCAATAGAATAGGCTTAAAAGGGTCGGTCGGCTACCTTGCACGAAGCTGTCCAATACACACAAATAGACCGCCCCCCTCGCAAAAGGATGCGGTCTATTTTTGATCATCTTTCTAAGCGGAGCCCACCGCCCTTAAAAGCGGCAATTGCTCGGAGGAGTCGTGTTACCAGCACGGCTCTCTTTGCATTTTACGTCTAATCTGCTCTTATTATACCATACTCAAATCTCCGGCGTCACATGTAAACTACGCTAGATACGATACATTTCTTTATACTCATCCACATATAAAACTTCAATACAATTAGACCAATTCAGAATCGAACCGACAAAATCCTGAATGTCCAGACCCGGCATCTCATACGTCTCCGCTGTGTTCACCGAACCTGTTGCGTCCTCAATCAAGGTTACCTTAAACCCTTCGTGTTCCACAGTAATTGCCGTAAACAGACAACAATATTCCATGTTGAATCCAACAATAAATACATGTCCTACCTGATGCTCATGTAGCCAAGTTTTTAGCTCTGGATTGCTGAAAGCACTTGGTTTGCTTTTCTCCATAACGGGATACTTACCGGTACTCATTATAATTTCCAGGTTCGCAACATCTTTATAGAACAGTGAAGAACCCTCCCACTAAAAAGTAATGTTTTCGCCTGTTTTCTCTCTCATTCTTAGATTTACAACTTCGACATCTCAGGGTAATGGAAGGAGATTGGTTTAGAACCATATTTTTCTGAAAAGGCCGGTGACGGGAACAGGGCTTGGACTCGATTTTCCAAACTGTGGATGATACGTATGATCGCACAGTGGATCTCCACATCTTCCCTTGGGGTTTACCCTCCCATGTCACGCTGGGTCGTTGCCCTTACATTCCTTCGTTCTACCTGCCAAGGGGTGGAGGCCGATTCTCGCTCCTATACGGGGTCATTGCCCTTATGGTTTATTCAACTTCGGCTTCTCCGGTGCTTCATTTGTCAAGTTGTATATCTGATGTTGAGATGAGGTTCAGGTAGTATTGGTTTGAATTTAAGCTGCGTTCTGTTGTAGCTGTTTTTGTCGTACAGGTCCAAGAACATCGTTTGCATGATATGCGATTTGCTTTGTCCCCAGCGTGTGCAAGACGCGTATCAGTTTGCCACACAGCGCAATAAGGGACTGCTTTTTCTTCAATGGATTTTGACTTCGTGTTGTGAAATACCTGTGAAGCGCCTTGAATTCCTCATTCTTAGCTACCATTGGCATGACGCAACGGAACAACAAGGCTCGGAGCCTGGAGCGTCCGCGCTTGGTGATGCCCGTTTTACCCTTCCGTTTACCGGAACTATTTTCTTTTAAATTCAAGCCCGCCAACCGGATGATTTGTTGTCCGTGGTCGTAATGACTCAGATCGCCAACCTCAGCCAGAAATCCTGCAACGGTAACCGCGCCAACGCCTGGTATATTCAACATCTGCGTTGTTCCCGGGATCTCACTCAAGATGTCCATGACCTGATTCATGGTCATTTCCACCTGTTTAGAGAAAAGCTCAAACTGGTCGAGCAAGCTCAGAAGCTCCAGTCTCGCAGCTCGTAACCCTTCGGTAAGCCCGATGGATGTCCCGGCTGTCGCAAAGAGCTTTTCCGCTCTCTTGATACCGACTCCGCGCTTCACTTCCGTTTTCCAGTGTGCGAGAACGCCTCTGGCGCCTGTAGAGACGATCTCTTCCGGTGTCGGAAACTGGCGCATGGTCATTAGCGAAGCTTTGCCTTCCCAGTCCTTAAACACGCTGAGATACTCAGGGAAATAGCGGTCGATCCAGTTATGCACGCGGGCCTTCACTTGATTCAAACTCACCATAACCTTTTCACGAAAATTCATGAGAATCCGTAATTCGGCGTATTCCATCGTCGGTAGTTTAGGCTCAGAGTACTTCCCATTGCGTATGAGGTCTGCGATTACCTTGGCATCCTTATAGTCGCTCTTCGTCGGGGAGTTATCCTCAAGTTCCTTGCTCTTGTTTACGTGATGCGGGTTCACAATGACGACCTTTATATCTCGAGCTTCCAGAAAAGCAGCTAGCGGAAACCAGTAGTGCCCGGTAGGCTCGATTCCGAAAACAATGTCCGTTTTCAAATGAACCTCCTGAAGTTCTTTCATCCATGTTACTAGCTTCGTTAACCCTTCCTTATTGTTGTGGAACACGCAGTCTTTTCCTAATTCAATGCCGCGGAAATCTACCGCTCTAGCTACGTGAATCTTTTTGGCAATGTCTGCTCCTATGACTAGCGTACCTTCCGTAATTCGCGTAATACGTTGATTCTGTTTCTGTTTCATCTTATACTTCATTTGTGCGCCTCTTTTCGTATGTGGGTATTGTTCTTGTCCGGAACAACGATTCCCAGTATACTAGAGGCGCATTTTTCATTCAAAACTCAAATTACTTCATTACAGGAATAGCTCCTGATCGTAATCTACATGTTTCATGTATATGACTGGCTCATGTTGCTGTTCAAAATCAGCGATAACCGCTTCAATCTTGCCCAACTGAGCTGTGAAATCCTTCATTGATGTAATCCCATACTGCACATCCAACACGATTAGTGCTTTGTTCATCTGCAATTCCCCTTCAGTAGACTAACAGGTTTTTATCCATCATTTCCTACTTCTTCTGTTTCTTCTCCCGGGCTTTTTCCACATTTTCTTTCACCCGAAACTCCACAATCCGGCGGATCAGATCCTCCGGCAATGGCTGATCCAGCGGAAACTGGACAGATCCCTTAGCCCCTTTATACTTGGAAAGTTCCTCCTTGAACGCCAGAATCCCACTGGGAGCAGGGTAAAAGCCAATATGATGCTGGTATGCGGCAAAATGAACCAGATTCCCATACTGGGCATACGTGGGCATCTTGTAACTGATCTTCTCTTCGGCGTGTGGAGCCGACTCGCGAATAAGCTGTCTTACTGCCTGTAATCTCACCTGTACATCGGGTGCAAACTCCGAGATATACTCATCTACCAGCACCGAATAATGGTTACTCTCAGCCATCTTGGACTCCTTCCACCACGGATATATCAATGGATTCGTGGTACGGGCATATTTGCTTTTATTGTACTTCATATGGACAAACGGAACAGCTATTTTCCTGCAACTTGGAATATTAATTTTATTAGTCGGTGGGTAACCATAAAGTCATTGATATTTACGAGAATCTAAGCTCTTATCAAGAGAGCATGAACGTATCACAGATTGCAGAGCATGCCCCCATGTCACGCCCTATTGCCTCTCATCACTTGAAAATATTATGTCAATAGACACAACAAAAATCCGCGAGGCCGCTCACTGCAACAGTGGGGACTTCGCGGAATTCACAAATGATAATGGAAGGATATGGCGTATCCAAGTGAAAGCTTAGGTCTGGAATTACAACGTCATGGCCCGACCATTTCGCATCAGGTAATCTTCTTTTGTTTTGTAATCCGGCATGATACTGCCAATACGCCGCCAGAAGGAGCGATCATGATTCATGTGGTGAATATGGCAAAGTTCATGAATGATGACATAATCCATCACTTCCAGTGGTGCCATCGCCAAGCGGTAATTGAACGTAAGCTTTTTGTCCCAGCTGCAACTGCCCCACTTGGTGGGAGAATCTACGATCTCTACCGACTTCGGCTTCACCTTCAACTCCTGCTGATAGCGTCCGATGCGCTCCCCAATCATGCGTTTACACTCGGCAAAATAAAACTTCTTCAGATTCGCTCGCAGCTCTTCTTCTGTAAGCCCCTCTACAGGAATTAATTCATGCAGTGCGTGTTCCTTGCCAAAAAGCAAAAACTTCCCTTTGCCCTCATCTTCATATTCCTTGGCTTGAGGACCTTCAAGCGCCCGCTGCATGAGAACGGATTTCTTCAAAATCACATCCCCATGCCGCTCTACAAGTTGCCGGATCATGTCTTCACTGGTACCATTGGGTGCTTTGATCGTTACCATATAAGGCAAGTCCATCGTGATGGAAACTTTCTTGCGTTTGCCGTATTCGATATGACAGTTAATACTATGGCCTTGCATCTCTATCGTTAACATAATGCGCTCCGCTTCTGAAGTTATTCATTCAACCAAATCAAATTGTATACCATCTCCGGCTATAATGCATACTGTTTGGCGATATATCTATTTGTGTTGTATTTTTATGCATTAATATGTATTATTATTTAATCATGAAATCGGAGGATGGATATGACGCATACAGCAGATACAGAACACAAAACCATTGAAGAACTATCGCTTAACCACTGGCAACCCTTGTCCACCTTACTATATGACGGTTGGGTACTACGTTTTGCCAAAGGATATACCAAACGTGCCAACTCCGTTCAACCGATCCACTACTCCACTCTGGATGTGCATGAAAAGATTGAGGAATGTGAGCGCATCTATGCCTCCAATCAGTTAAATACCATATTCAAAATCACACCGTTTATTCAGCCGGATCATCTCGACCAACTTTTGCAAGAAAAAGGGTATGGCGTTGTCGATTTGACCCGTATCCAGACTCGGAGTCTGGAAGAGATCAAAGAGCCTGTGCACCAAGCTGTACAGATCGACGAACAGTTGACCACAGCGTGGCTGGATCATTTTTGCAGGCTAAATCAGGTGAATGATCTGCAACGGGAAACGACGGAATTAATGTTGGACAATATCCGGACAAAGGTAGGTTTCATCTCGCTGTTGATCGACGGGCAAGTCGTCGCGTGTGGGTTCGGTGTAATCGAGCGTGGCTATATAGGATTATATGACATCATTACAGACGCTAACTTCCGGAATCGGGGACTTGCTGAACAGATGATCTTGCATCTATTGCATTGGGCAAAAAGACAGGGCGCTACCTCCAGTTACCTGCAAGTGGTTGCGAATAATGCACCTGCGTTAAAGCTTTACGCCAAGCTGAGTTATTCAGAGATTTATAGCTATTGGTACAGAGTCAAAGAATAGAGTGTTTGCTAATCAAGCTTAGCTTGTGAATTCTTTCATCATATTCAGTCTGACAAACAGATTAATTCAAAACAACATCTTGAAAGCAAAAACTGCCCTCCTTCTATAAAGGAAAGGCAGTTTTTAATTTGTCTTCGTGATTGTCCAAAACTCTTCACATCGTTCAGCAGTACCCCCTGCGTTTTTCTACAGAGGCAGCTTCACCAGCACCTCATATTTCACGCCGGCCTGTATATTCTTGATGATGTCGCCTTCAATTCGTTGACCGTCAACATGCACTTCAATCGTCTGGACAGTTGCATCCTTCTTCATGTTTACATGCAGCTCAGCCCCGCGGAACAACCGCATAACTGATGCCTCGTTCCAATCTTCAGGCAACTGCGGACGCACTTGAAGTCCTTGTGCATGACCTTGCAGTCCGAACAGGCCATCGATCAGGCAACGATACACCCAAGGCACCGTGCCCGTGTTGAACAGATGACTGGAGCGCCCGGCTGTACGCGGGAATTGCCGATAGGCTCCCCGATAATAATTCGGGATAAATACAGGTAGTTGCCCCCGCTGGAGAATATCCTCGCCATCAGGGCCCGGAATCATTTTACGCAGCAGACGATACGCCTTCTCCTTCTCGCCCACCAGATACAACGCATAAATATAGAAAGCCGCCGCGTGATTGTACACGGCTCCGTTCTCTGCACTTCCCGGATGTTTCTGCGTAACACGACCTACATCCTCCCGCATGGCTGTAAAGGACGGCGCGAGCTTCTCAACACCATACGGCGTCTCCAATTGCTCCTCTACGGCGCGGATTAACTTCTCCTGTTTCTCCTGATCTGCAGCACCGCTCATAAGTGCCCAACTCTGAGGATTGATATAGATGCGTCCTTCCACGTCTTTGCTTACACCAAACACTACGTTATCATCCGTAATGCCTCGGGCGTACCAGTTCCCATCCCACAGATACTCATTCGCTACCGCATTGGTCCGATTGGCTTCTTGACGGAATTCCGCTGCAACCTCGGTATGCCCTGCCTGCTCTGCAATATCTGCCCATATATTGAACGCATATGCCGTCGCAATGGTCAGCCAGCCAGATACGCCTTTGCCTTTGTATCCCACCATGTTCATCGGATCACACCAGTCACCCTGATTGATATAGTTTAACCCGCGCGCATCCCGCTCATGGATCAACCAGCGCATCGCGAGATTCATATGTTCAAGTACGGTAACCTTCTGTTCACTGTCTGTAAAAGGAACCTGTTCCTCCAAAATGCTATAGTCATTTGTTTCATCCAAATAGGTCTTCATACAGACCGGAAGCCAGATACAGTGATCGGTATGAGGAACCTGGTTAATATATTTCAATTCTGCATCCGGGTGCAAAATAATTCCGTCTGGCATTGCGCCGCTTATATGCTGCTGAGACAGAGCGGTCAAGAACGCAGCCCGCGCAATCTGCGGCTGAATGTAACTCATGCCCATGTTGTCTTGCAAATAATTCCGCGTCTGCGGATCGGTTGTCAGACGATTGGTTTTGCCATGATAATACATCTGGCGAGGTAGCCAGTAATTCACGACATTATCTAGCCAACTATCCGTTGTCTCAATCTGGATGTTTCCTTGCCCTTCTGCAATATATTCAGCATATTCCTGTTCGGCTGCGGTGAAGCCATCCTGTCCTTCCTCATTCTGCTTCACAAAATAATGCTGACGAATGCTCTCAATCTCTGTCTCATCATGAGCCGGGCCAAAGATAAATCGATACGCCTGCTCCGCTCCCGCTTCCAGCTCTACTCTGTATTGCAATACAGCCACAGGTGTCTCATACCGTGCATCTCCTCCAGCCAGTGTCTCCGACTGAAGTCCGGAAGGATTATGAAGTCCCCCTTCGCCTTCAAAGCTCTCATGATTCACTTCCCAGGCGGTCGGTTGGTGATCTGCAAGCAGATAGGTTTTGTCGCTGTAGTTTTTGATTTTGCTATAATCCTGATATTTCTGATACGGCGTAATGGCCGAACAGACAATGCCCTGCAAATCTTCCACATATGAACCGGACTGGTTCATCCAGGACATATAGCCGACCGTATAATACGGGTAGATACTCAGCTTGCGTTTTCTGGAAGAAAGATTAGTCACCTTCACACGCCACAGCTCCATCACATCTTCCTTCGGCAGACGCAGAGACATCTCGACGCAAATGTCGTCCTGAATCACTTTCCAGTGAATATCGTGTTTGCCTACAGCGAACGTATAGCTATCCGCCTGCTTGCGAACGGGTTCATACGGGGCTGAGAAGATTTCGCCACTTACTTCATCTTTAATATAGACAAACCGTCCCGGATGGTGGGCATAATATGGCTGCTCCGGCTGCATAAACGTCTTCGCTTCCAGGTTGGGCGCATACGAGTATTTGGCAGGTTCGGGCTGCATGAATTGGGCCACAGCATATCCCCGGCAATTCACATGAATCATCATCTTTTCATTCCAAAGGAATCCGGATGCCTTCGGTAAACTTGTCGGGCTTGTTAGTTCAACATATTGATTATCTTCCGTTGCTTTAATCATCACTGAACCTCGCTTTCAGATTATGGAGTTAAAAGACAGAAAACGTTTTAGGTAACTTGTATACAACTTCGTTCATTATAACACGGGAACGCTTACAAAGAACTGAAAACTAAAAAAGAGCTGAAAAACTCAGCTCCGATTACGTTCCAATTGTTTCTCGATGCCCAACCTGTCGATCTGAATCCAATACTCTGCAATTCGTTCGTTTTCCACTCGGTATACCGCACTCGCAATTTCAATCACCGGGAGGTTGGTTGAGCTGTATCCGTCCACTTCGCCAACATGGGTACCCGTTTGTCTCCAGCGCACATAGACTTTATCACCTTGCGTAAGTAACTCTTGTATTTCGAGTGAAAACTCTCCATACGCTTCGATCATTTCTCGCACATGATCCGCATAATCGGAAGGTGTTCGGGCCACCGTGACCTCTTCTTCAGATATCACTTGATGAGCCAATACTTGTTCCGCCATCACGCTGCTTGCATAATCGGGATTACGGCCTGATCGGACCTCTTCAAAAAAGGTTCTGACAATCTGTTCTGCTGTCATCTGAGCCACTCCAGTCTATTCATATTATCCGCTTGTTTATATAAATATGTAGTAACTCTTGTATTTTAGCATTGAACCCCACGCTACGGAATTACATCTGTTCTATTGTTCTACAGGACTTAAACCCTACCCTTATATTCCCTACTTCCTGTACAATGCCAACGATGAGACTGCTGCAAGTCAGAAAACAATAGCGGATAAGGATTACTGGCTTGATTCCGAGCTCGCGATGTTTGGTGGCGAGAGCGATGCCAATGATTATTATGTGCAGAATGATCTCGAAGTCGCATCCATGAATGAGTACAAAACTAAGGCTGAGACTGAACTCAAAAAAGGAGAGAACCGGGTCATTCTCCGTTTCGCCTCACCTGTTGACTCCGACGAGTTGATGACAGCTGCCGGCGAAGCCCTCGCTGCAGTGGATGAAGCCCTTCTGAATACAGCACAATTGGCCACACTCGGTAGTTATGCCATTTTGGAACCGAAACCGGATCAGAAATAACTTCAATACACAAAAATCCTCATTTGCTCTGCAACAAACAAATGAGGATTTTTGTGTATTCTTTGAGGCTTCAAGCCAGCGCTGTGACCTTTTGCAATCTGGCAATAAAAGACGAAATAAATTCTTTCTCTTTCATGAGATTTTCTTGCAGTCTCTCACTTATTTTACGGAGTGTATTTGCGTCACGCGTTATATTGTATTTAAGGACTATATTTCTCAGCTTAAAGTAGTCCTGTTTCAGACTGGTGCTTAATTCCATAAAGGTTGTATCTGGATCAATTATTGATTTCTCCATTAGATAAGATAAACGCAGCTCCATAAGTAGCTTATGTTCATACAAGAGATGAAAGACTCGTGGATCCATCGCTTCTTCAACTAAGGCTGCATGCTCAATATCAGCAAAGATGCGTTGAATGGCTTGCATTCCAAAATCGTATTTCTGATCTCGCACTAAGTCATATGTCTCGCTTGAATTAAGGTAGTTTTCCATCGCATTTATAATCTGCTCCACATGAATTGCATAATTGATATTCTGGATAGGTTTGAGAAACCTCACCTCTGTCCAAAAACTGTACTCATTAGACATGGTCCAATAGCCTTTCTCGAGTTCATCCAGGCTGCATGCAGATTGTATGAATTTCCCGTCTTCCAGATTATCCGCAATGTATATCAAATTCTGATCCAGATCATAGCCATACACTAATATTTCATGCATGAGATGTTCCTTCTGATAATAGTCTGTACTGGCAATATAGTATCTATCTGCATAAATATATAGATAATATCCCATGTCTATCGCTTCCGTAATCACATGCCTAAGTGATGTTCCCCATTTGCTAATCACAATTTCTTGGGGCAGATTGTAAAAGGAGATCCCCGGACAGGTACCTAGCAGAAACTGATGAGAATCAAACGAGAAAATCCCCCATCCATGTGCATACCTGATTTGTATAAAGTTATTGAAAATCCATGGCCATAAATCTTCGTTCATAATGGATGTTAATGTCCCGTATGATGTGTACGTGCTTATGACAGGGTCACCTAGTTTAAGTACATTCTTGGCCATTATCGAATTCCTCCTTCGATTCCTAGGCATAGTGTATTCATCTGAACACGTTAAATCGAATAAGCAACGCACTCTCAGAGATGGGAGTAAATAGTATGTTCTTCAACATATTACCATGGAGTATTTCCGTTTTAAATAAGAACGCTTTCATTACAGAAAATTATTTTAATCCTCCTATGTATAATGACAAAAAAGAGGATACCGCCCTCCTAATATGGAGACAGTATCCTCTGTAACAATGACTATATTACCTAAGGCTATTTATGGACTAACCGTACCGCCATTCGCATTCAGTGTCTCGCCGCTTACATAGCTGGATTCCTGGCTTGCTAGGAACACAAATGCCGGAGCCATCTCGGCAGGTTTGTCCTGCACGGCCAAGCGGTGTATTGGAGCCAAACTCAGCGAGCTTCTCCACGGGTTGTCCACCCACGACCTGCAGCGGTGTCCATACCGGACCTGGTGCAACAACGTTGACACGTATCCCTTTGCTACCCACCTGTTGAGCCAGTGCTTTGCTGAACGTGTTAATTGATGCCTTCGTTGTAGCATAGTCCAAGAGAATTGGGGAAGGGCTATACGCTTGAATGGACGACGTGTTGATAATGGAGCTGCCCGGCTTCATGTGTTTCACAGCTGCTTTACAGAGCCAGAACATGGAATAGACATTCGTTTTGAATGTCGCATCGAATTGCTCGGTGGTCAGGTCCGCAATCTGCTCCACAAATTGCTGTTTACCTGCCACGTTAGCAAGGATATCAATCCCGCCAAGCTCTTTTACCGCAGATTCAATGAGTTCCTCGCAGTATTTCTCATCCTTCAGGTCACCTGGCATCGTGATCGCTTTACGCCCAGCTTCCTCAATCAGCTTCACAACTTCCTGCGCATCTGCTTCCTCTTCCGGCAGATATGCCAGAACAACATCTGCGCCTTCACGGGCAAAAGCAATCGCTGCCGCCCGGCCAATTCCGCTGTCGGCTCCGGTCACAACAGCTTTGCGTCCTGTTAGACGTCCGCTGCCTTTATAACTTTTCTCACCCGCATCCGGAACAAGAGTCATCTCACGCTGGAGTCCCGGCTCATCCTGTTGCTGTTTCCACTCCGGTGTAGCCTTCGGATATTGGGTCGTTGGATCTTGCATGGTGTGCTGGTCTTGATTCGCCATGTTCAATTCCTCCTCGGTGATTTACAGTGATCACTACGATCACAGACGTTTTCATAAATGTTTCCTCTTTCCTTTGTAACCGAGTTGGGCGTTATTTAAACTAAGCTAACCAGATTGCGCCGTCCATCTTCATGCCTGCTTTCACACGTGGATCACCCATTAACATCTGCACTGTCGTTGCTTCGCCAAATGAGTGCCCAAACATGCCGATGTTGTCCAGATCCATATGCGTCCGTTCGGATCCCTCAGCCAATTTCTCCACCTCATCCAGTACGAACTGCGCATCCTTCACCCATGTCTCTGATTGTACCTCCGAGTGCAATCAGCTCTACATGGCGGGGCTTTAGCCCTCTAGATAGTTGCTTTGATTCCAAACGATGCTCCCCTTTTCATCTTCACATCGCAATGCAGAATTGCTTCGACAAATTGTACGAGATGTACCGTAGAAATACGACAAGGTATGTGAAGAAACGGATTCACTACACATATAGGTATAGGATAACCGCTTAATGAATATGGCAGACAAATGAGGAGGGGCTTAATTGTACAGACGTAGAACGATGGAACAAAAAGAACCTCCTTCAACAGCAACAGGAAGCTCTTTCAACTCTAATTCTTATTACCGAACTATTTCTGCTTCATAATAGCAGGCAGTTCATTCAACAATTCACGCATCGTATAGGCATCACGTTTATTCCACTTTTGCTCCACTACATACACATGGCCATTCTTTACTGCGGGCAGATCCGACCATATGGCTGACTGCATCAACTCGTCATTCTCCGCAGAATCTTGTCCCGCTCCAGCAGCGATCAGAAATACGTGATCCCCCGCAAAAGACGGAAGATTCTCAAGCGATATCTGCGCCCACGGCAAATTCTCACCAATGGTTACTTTCTTCACCTCACCCGGAATCTTGAATCCATGAGGTGAATATAGATCACCAGCAAGTCCTGTTGTCATCACATAAAGACTGCGATTTACGTTTAGAAATACCGTGGCCGTCTCATCTGGACCGATGTTCACGCTCTTTTTGAACTCATTCCACGCCTGCTCCGATTGAGCCTCATAATCAGCCAACCATTGCTGAGCTTCTTTCTCCTTGTTCACTAGAAGACCAAGCACAGGCAAACGTTCCTCCAGCGGAGCATCCACGTCTACTCCAACCGTTGGCGCCACTTTGGCAATCTGGTCCAATTCATCCCCTTGAGCATGAAGCCCTGTAATGATTAGATCAGGCTGCAGATCCACCAGCTTCTCCAGATTCAGCGGCGCACCAAGATCCTCAATGTCCTTCACCTGATCTTCGTATATGGAGTCTGATAATAAGCGCCCATCCTGACCAATTGCATCTGCTCCAAGTACCAGCATATCTCCAAAGGTTTTGTTATCATAATACACGATCCTTTGCGGATTCGTCGGAATCTCTACTTTACGTCCCAGATAATCCACGTACTCTTTGGTTTCCGGTTTCTCCACAGCTGCTTCCGCTTCTTTGACAGTTGTCTGTTGCGTAGTTCCCTCATTTACCGACCCACCTTCATTGCTACTACATGCACTCAGGCCGATACTCAGCACCAGAACCGCACCAATAGACCATCCCCATCGTTTAACACTATACATGACGTTCTCCCCATTCACTCTGTTTTAATGATAATCATTATCACTATCTTCTACCTATAGTACCGATCCCGCAGAGGCGCATCAATGGACAATTCAAGGGCTTTTCAGACAATACTTAGCAGGCGTACGACCAAGTTCTGTTCTATCTTTTCTATGAATTGGTTGATAAAAGAGTGTATTTACACTATGCTGATCTATGAGAATCGTTATCAATTAGTAAGGAGATTATGGCATGAAGCTTCTATTACATACAGATCAGGAACATGAAATCTATTCGCTTAGCGAGGTTGATTTTATGGAGGAACCCGTCAGCATCACGCCTTCGCAAGAGCACCGTCTCCTCATCGTCGTTTCGGGAAACTTCAGGTTGCATCTGGGGGAAGAGACCCTTACTGCCATTGAAGAACAATGTTTTTATATTCGACCTGGAGGCAACATTGTACTAACCAGGCAGGATCATGAGCCGTTCGCCGTCTATATGCTTTCTTTTCATGTAATCAAAGTTCAGGATGCTGCGGTATGGTTTGACACAAGTGCTACCTTTGATAGAAGTACGTTGCGATCCGATCGTTCCTATTCCAGCGTGCACACCATTATTCAAAATATGATTCGTCAACGCCCCTATATCAACAAAGCAGAAAGCAATGCCTATCAACCTATGTTCCATATGCTGATGCTGTCTCTCTCTGAACACAATACGAAAGGTCCATCTTTGGAAAATGCCAGAGATGCCGTTAAACGTACCCTTATCTATCTGCAGGAACACTACGCCGAGAAAATTAAAGTTCAGGAACTATCCGATTTATCCGGGGTCTCCTTATGGCAATATAATGAGCTGTTCCGCTCACTGACAGACAAAACCCCGATTGAATATCTAACTGAGATTCGTTTGAATCGTGCTAAAGAATTGCTTCTGCAGACAGAAGAAACCATTGAGTCCATTGCCCATCAAGTTGGATTCAATGATCATTATTACTTTGTCAGACGGTTTCGGCAAAAGACCGGATTACCCCCACGAGAGTATGCAGCGATGTATAAGCAAAGCGACAGGGACATTCTTTTCCGTGACTCTACAGGTAGGCTGTTGGAACTCCCCAAGGACAAATCACGTATTGTATATCTGGATCGCAATACTGTAAGTGACTTAATCGTCCTGAATTTGTTTCCAGTCGGCAGTCCCAAGAATCTATCGGGCCAATTCATCGATACCGCCCCAATGAAAAATACAACCGAAATCAGCTTTCCACCCCAGCCTGAGGAGATTCGAAAGCTAAAGCCCGACCTTATTCTCGTTGCCAACTACTACGGTATCTCCCTGGATGAAATGACTACCATTGCTCCAACCATTGTGTTGGATCGTGAGCAGACATTGGATAGCCGTTTGCGGACTCTTGGCCAACTTTTCGGCAAAGAACAAGAAGCGGAACGTTGGCTGATCCGCTATGACGCTATGGCCGAATACATGTGGAAACTGTGCAAAGACGCATTCGTACCCGGCGAAAGTGCTTCCGTTCTTGTCCACGCTGATGATGGCAGACTCTATGTTATGGCCTCTCACGGTCTCCCAAACACGCTTTACCATGCCTATGGATTCAGACCTCCTCTTGAAATTACTGCATTAATAGAACAAGGCGAGGCTTTTATTTCTATTGAAAAAAGAGAGCTTGAGCGTTATATGGGCGATCGTATTTTTATTATTTCTCCCAACAGAGACGGGGATGTCGATGACCCTACCTCTTATGAGCGCAAGAGGAGTTGGATGAACAGCCACCAATGGAGCGAGCTTCCTGCGGTGTGTAACGGAAAAGTGTATCACGTAGGACAACACTGGAACATGGAAGGTGCACTGGAACGTATGCATGTGCTCCATGCTTTGCCAGAACTGTTGCGTGGAACTATGATGAAGAATTGACCTACTTGTATGACATTGAAAAATGGGAGGCTTCACATGCCTGACTTGTTGTTAGTTTTATTTTTATTCAACCTGTCTTTATTTCTGCTTCACGAAATGGATGCCATCAGGCGGTCCGAGTGGAAATTGTTTATGGTGTTAAAAGATATGGAAGATGATAAAGCCTACAGGTATTTCACTTGGATTCATTTACCTATGTACACGATCATTCTTTCTCTACTTTTCAGCTCGTATCAGACCATTACATTTTGGGTGATAGATATCTTTTTCATCATACATACCGTGTTACACTTCTTTTTCGAGAAGCATCCTCGAAATGAATTTAAGAATGGGTTCTCCAGATCATTGATCTACCCTATGGGAATAATCGCTTTAATTCATTTGATATTCCTAATCATCTGATCTGATCCACTATTTACATCTGTATTTTATTGGTATATAGTATAGCCGTTAGGAATGTTAGCGCTAACATAAACTGAATAAGGAGGAGCTCCAATCCGTTTCGAAAAGGTTTTTGGTTTACATCGAGTTAAACTATAAAAACACTTCATTTTTGAGAGGATGGGCATTCTATGAAAAAACGCATTAGCACATTTTTTGCACTTATTCTAGGTATCTCCCTTCTGTTTAGCCTGACCGCTTCCGCTAATCCCGCCATCGTAAGCTATGGTGGCAGTTATTCCAATGCGCTCTCTGCCGGACAAGGATACGCCTACATTCTTCCTAATGCCAAAACGACGGGGACCAGCGTGAAAGTCACAACAAATACAGCCAATACCCTTCAACTGCACTATTACTGGAGCTACAATAATACGACACTGGACCTCGGTACAGCCATCGTAAACAAAAACATTTACTTCGGCGGTTCAGCCTACTACAACCCAGGAACGTTGATCACTGTAGTAGAACGTGTTCCAGGTTCGACGGCGGCATACCCTAATGTAGCCTACTCGATTTCTTTCAATTAATTCAGACCTATATCACTGATCAATCTAACCTACGACCGCTGATTGCGGTCTTTTTTATATTGATACACTTCTTTGCAATAATAGATTGAACTAAAAAATATTTACACTTGCCACTCCGATGACAGAACGACCTTCCGATCGCTGTTATCCCCAGATTTTCTGATTTAAATTTTGAAAGGGTGAAAATCTGGGAATAAAGGCGAACGCTCCGCTTCTTCAGGTTCTTTCTGCCCTCTACGTTCTCGTGTAAATGTTTCGTTAAATCTCTTATCTGTGGAAGTGGCACACCCTATATAAAAAGGGTAATGAAGTACAAACAACCTATTCTATATTTTCTTAAATGGAAGTAGTAAAGTGGATTACGCCAAATCAAAATATGCCATCGTAGACAAAGCAGCTTCATACATAGAGAGTCATCTCACAGATGAAAAATCTGAAATCATTGCAGTTGTTCAACGTTGAACAGACCTTACCGGATCATCTGTTATCTCCTTTGCATTCATTGCAAAACGTCAGTTTCACCAAACATAATTACGAGAGCCAAAGCTTTCTCCCGGATCGCGTAGAGCATATCACCCTGCCGTTTAGTGACGTTGAATTCATACCTGACTTCGCGCCCGTCAGCAGTGTACCCAAGGTTCTGTTAGGTTCGCAAACTTGCCAATTACAAACACTGGATTCTTTCAAAGCCTTTCCTGATGTAGAAGAAGTCCACTTGATTGCGCCCAAGAAACTGGCCGATATTTCATATGTAGCCCAGTTGCACAATTTAAAGGTTTTGGATGCCAATTTTGCCCTGTATCCAGTTTAAGCCCCTTCCATGAGCAGCAAGGTATCGAAGAAATACGGCTTAGAGGGGCAGCGGTGGAAAACATCCGTGTCCAATTCCCGCAACTGGAGGTCCTCTGGATTTGGGGAAACTAAAGTGAAGGATCTGCATCATCTGGCGGATATGCAAACATTGAAAAATCTTGATGTGACCAAACTTAAACCCAAGTCATGGGATTTCATTTCTACCCTAACAGGTCTGGAAATATTGGATTTATGTAAAACATCATTCTCCGATCCAAGTCTGCTTCTGAATCTGCCTAACTTAAAGAAGGTACGATTGTCTGGCAGTGAGGTAGACCCCCAATCCAGCAGCTTCAAGGCGTTGGAAAAGGTGATGTTGCAGCGTGTAGGTAATCTGATCATGAAATAGAGTTCTAGAAAATAATAATGAATAAAGTATAAGCGGTACTGAAAACCGCTCTTTTTGAACATGAACTTATGTAGTAAACTGTTGAAAATGTCTACATTCAAGGAGGTCTACTTATGCAGCAGCATCATGCAGAACGAGTTGAGTTATTCGTTTCCAACACTCAGATCATCAAGAAGTCGTTCAAATGGCAACATGGGATGATTCACCGTCTGGCCGCCTTGCTCTATGCAGCGGAGAATAAAGTTGCTGATGCAGAAGCTATTCGCCAAAGTCATGAGTTGATTAAGCAAAACACGAAACTCTTCTCTGCATTCAGAGGTAATTCTGCCATTAGCATTGCTACCATGCTCTCCCTTACAACGGATGAGAACACGAAGCTGGCAGACACCTTACATGTCTATGACCTGATGAAAGAGATCAAATTCCGCACCTCGGATTATCTGGTTATTGCTGCCTATCAGATCGCTACTCAGGCATCACCTGACCAGTTTCAGCATGCGGTGGAGCGGGCCAAATCATTTTATGACGCCATGAAAGCCGAGCATCGTTTCCTTACTGGACAGGATGACTATATTTTCGCTGCCATGTTAGCCCTCTCCGATCTTGACGTGGATACTGGTGTGGCACGTATGGAACAACTCTATGGGGAATTAAAACCGGAGTTCTCTTCCAGAAACAGTGTGCAGGCGTTAACTCAGGTACTGGTTCTTGGAGATGATATCCCGGATGCAAGTGCTCGTGTAATTGCCTTAAATGAAGCCTTTCGCAAAAGGAATCTCCGAATGGATAAAACGTACACATTACTCTCTCTTGGGATACTCTCCTTACTGCCTTCGGACAGAGACTCGTTAGTGGATGAAGTCGCGGAAACAAATGACTGGTTACGGACTCAAAAAGGCTTCGGTGCCTGGTCAATCGACAAACAGGAGTTGCTCCTGTTCTCATCTGCGTTGATAGCCATTCAACATGTGGAGAATCTGCGGAACGGTGTGCTTACGACAGCAATCTCAACCAGTATCACGAATATTATCATCGCTCAGCAGGCCGCCATGGCCGCAGCTGCCGCAGCATCGGCTGCAGCCGCATCATCATCGAACTAACAAGTGACCCTGTTACCTTCAAAATGAGTTGAAAAAGACCCTCACGAGTTCAAGTTCACTCGGAAGGGTCTTAAAGCATTCAAGCCTAAACTTGAAGTAATATTCATCTTCGCTACGATACAATCCCTGCATCCCGGAACTCCTCCACGAAACTATCCAGCCAATTCGAACCATAATCCAGCGCACCCATATCACTCTCGATAAAAGCAACATCCAGACCCATCACCCAGAATCGGCGAGCAATAATGAAGAGATCAACCGCCTGTTCATCTTCCGAGGAAAAACTTCTAACTGAACGATAACCTGCCATGAGCGCTTTCCATAACACTTCTTTTTGCTCATCAGATTGCCTTTTTCGGGCTTTCACTTGGGCTAAGTCATAGGCACGCCAGCTTTTGGCTGCCCACTCGAAGTCATAATGGATGAACTGGTGCTCCTGTTGAAACGCATTGTTATTCCCATGCATATCGCCATGACACAAGCCGAAGTCGAGAGCTTGTTTAGAAGCGGCAACAATGCGCTCTTTTAGCGCTGTAGCAAATGTATGGAGAAATGCTGCTGCTTCATTGTTCTCACCGATATAGTTGATAATTCGCTCAAGGGGTTCGTCTATAAGAAACTTCAGATCCAGCTCATATCGTGGCAGCTCAACGGTGACCTGATCCATAGCCTTATGCATTTCAGCGGCAGATTGACCAAAAGCGTAACAGGACTCCACATCCTCCAGATTGTTCTCTGTACCCTCAATATACCGAAACATCACAGCAACCCGCTTGCCTTCCGCAGCCTCCAACACCGTATATCCCATATGATCTTTCTTCTCGATGTATTCTCCGATGTCGGTGTGTTCCGCAGAAGCTAGAACGTTCTTCAGTAGAGACAACAGCGATAGCTCATACTGAACATCCGCCTTCGTAATTTCAGTGCGGTAGATACGGAGAATATACATACCAGTGGACGTGCGTACGCGATATGTATCATTCAATCCTCTGAGCCAAAACAAACATTCTTCCCACGTTCCAATGTCATACTGATCCTTCAAGAAAGACTCAAGGTACCTAGGGTTAAGCACTGAACGTAAAGCAGTCGGTTGAATGGACATATATATGCTCCTTCAGTTTAATATGCTTATTTCTCTTCTAATGAACGATGTAATCCTTTCACCTATCAACCTATAACATAGTATATTTTTCATTTATTTTCCAGAATATATATTTTGACGAGTAAATACTCTTTAGACTCCTATAGTTCCATCTCTAATCAGTGGGATTATATAGGGTTATTTGCATCGGCCCGCTTTCCAGATTTCAGCAGGTTATTACGCTCTGGGCCGGTACCAGCGCTCGACAATGCAGTACATTCACGAAAGGCAAAATGTTTGCACCCCATACATTTCTGATCATCCAGATGCTTTAATGCAAAATGGATAGCTTCACCCGTGTGCTCAAACATATGATCCGTACCGATTTTTTCAACCAATCCCGTTCTCTTCAGCATCTCCAGAGGTTGCGTCTGAATGCCTGAAAGTAAAACCATACCCCCAGATCTCTCCATGTGTTTGACAACATGGGCCAGATTGGACTCACCTGTCGTATCCATAAAGGGCACCTTGCCCATGCGCAACAGCAGAGTGCCTGGTCGCCGATGAATCGAATCCATGACCGACTCCTCAAACCTATCCGCTGCACCAAAGAATAACGGCCCTTCAATCGTATACAGACTTATTTGCGGACAATCATGTCCTTCCCGAACCATATGCGCCATGACTTTCTCATGTTTATGATTGGGATCGGGCAGCACTTTGGCAACCTTCAATATCTCACTCATCCGCTTAACAAATAAAAGGACAGCCATTACCAACCCAACCTCTACAGCTGTCGTTAAACTCGTGAATACGGTGAGTAAAAAGGTGGTGATCAGAACAAGCGAGTCGCTCGTTTTGGTTTTCATAACATATATGAACGATCTCCGTTCACTCATATTCCAGGCAACCATCATCAGGACTGGAGCCATACTGGCAAGTGGAATATGGGAAGCATACGGTGCGAACAGAACAAGTACCAGTAGAACCACGATGCCATGAATAATCCCCGACAATGGTGATACAGCTCCGGATTTAATATTCGTAGCCGTACGCGCAATCGCTCCTGTTGCAGGAATACCACCAAATAACGGTGTCACCATATTGGCAATCCCCTGCCCAATAAGCTCCCGATTACTGTTATGGCGACTTCCAGTCATACCATCGGCCACAACAGCAGACAGCAACGATTCGATTCCGCCCAACATGGCGATAACAAAAGCCGGTTGCAACAAGCTTACAATTCGCTCCCAAGTGATCTCAGGCACCTGAAACTGAGGCAAGGAGCTTGGTATCGCGCCAAAGGACGATCCGATCGTCGCCACCTGCCCTTCAAAAAACAAAGCTGCAACAACTGTCGATAGAACCAAACCCACCAGTGACGCAGGCACCTTCGGCGCAAACCTCGGCACAAGCAGAATAACAGCCAGACAACTGCCTGCTGTCAGCAAACTATATATATTAATAGTTGAGATATGCATCCCGATTTCTTTCATATTAGACCAAAAATCTTCATGTTTTTCAATCCCGCGTAGTCCCAGAAAATTAGCAATCTGCCCACTGAAAATAATCACGGCGATACCCGCCGTAAAACCAATGGTCACAGGTCGCGGGATAAACTTGATTAACGCCCCAAGTTTAAACAGCCCCATACATACAAGCATCAATCCGGCCATGATTCCGGCAATCAGTAAATTCTCATATCCATACTGCATCACAATGGCGAATAGGATCGGAATGAATGCCCCCGTCGGCCCACCAATCTGGAACTTCGATCCACCCAGCAAGGAAATGAGAATCCCAGCGATCACCGTTGTGTACAAGCCATACTCCGGTTTGACGCCGGATGCGATAGCAAACGCCATACCGAGTGGAATCGCAATGATACCTACAATTAGCCCCGATAATAGATCCTTACGAAAAGCAGCTACGTTATATCCTGCATATCTCCCCGACCATTTCATCTGACTTAACCTTCTTTTCTTTATATATTTGAATATTTGAATATAACAAAAAGATTACGCCCCTGCGAGCCCTCTGTCAATCGTAATGCTCACACCTGAGACGTTGATTACATGCAAAAAAACAAGAAGTTACCTGAACTTATTTCCGGTTCTTCTTGTTTAGCATGTTTATGTTTCTTTTCGGATATCTTCCAACATGGAAATGGCATCGACCAGATGATTGTCAAAGATCTGTTTGGCAACCTCCAGCAAGTCTTTAATCAAAGGGTCCCGCAGAGAGTATATGACCGTAGTCCCTTCTTTCAGTCCCTGCACAACATTTTTGCTGCGTAATACAGCTAATTGTTGTGAAACGGCGGAGCCTTCTGACCCCAGGATACTTTGTAACTCGTTGACGTTCTTTGCCCCTTCACTCAGCAGCTCCAGAATCTGAATCCGCATGGGGTGAGCCAAGGCTTTGAAAAAATCCGCTTTAAACTGTTGTATGCTCTGATTCATACGTTATACCCCTTTATTCAAACTTTTGAATATATAAAGATCATAACATAGATGTGATCAAAAATTTCATTCTATGCCTTAACGATTGGTGCCTGCTGTATACCAGCCTTGACCTTGAAGTATACTTCAACCTTTATACTATACATATCATACTTCAATGATGAGAGGACGAACCTTAAATGAGCATACAAATTTATAATAAAAGACGCTCTTTAACGAGCTATTTATTAGAAAAATATATCGGAACATTAGATACCAAGAAAAATTTATCCACACGGGAAAATACACATAAGCATTTGGAGCACATGGGCGTTGAGAATATTAAACCCTATCAGTTAGGTAAAGTTAAACTATCTTCTTCTATTATTGAGCGTTCCTATGAGGACATGCAGGTGTTTACTTTAAATGACCAGAGTTCCCCTGAACAACGGGTGATTCTATATATTCATGGAGGTGCCCATACGCATCAACCGCTATCCTTCCATTGGAAGTTCATGGATCATCTGGCGCAAGCGCTGAATGCCAAAGTAATTGCCCCCATCTATCCCAAATTGCCTCACTTCAACTATCAGCACACGTATCCCAAACTTCTGAATCTGTACCGCAATATCATTGCTTCGATACACAGTCCCGCACAGCTAACCTTTATGGGAGATTCAGCAGGAGGAAATATCTCGCTAGGTCTTGCACATTACCTAAAGATGCATTCTCTTCCTCAGCCCAAAGATATTATTTTGCTATCTCCATGTGTGGATATGGTGCTGGATAACCCGGTGATCTTCGACTATGAGACCAGAGATCCCATGTTGGCTGTGGAAGGATATGATGTGATTCGGCGGATCTGGGCAGCCGATAAACAACTGAATGACCCGCTGATTAGTCCAATCTACGGGGATTTCGAAGGGCTTGGCAAGGTTAGCATCTTCATCGGAACCCATGAAGGCTTATTTCCTGACAATATGGAGCTTGATAAAAAGCTTACGGACCAAGGCATTGAGCATAATACTTTCGTTTATCCCAAAATGAATCATGTCTTCGTACTTTATCCGATTCCTGAAGCCAAGGATGCCAAGCGCAAAATCATTAACATCATCTCAAAATGAAATGATGTCGGAGGGAAGCGACATCGACACTCGTGGCAGCAATAAGCCCACGCCTCGGCTATACCGCCGCAGACCTGGGCTTATTTTAAATACAATAATGATAGTCACTCTGTCAGTCCTATACCAATTTCAAATCTCCAATCTTGGTAATCACCGTATCATACGGATCTAGTTCAAGGGTTTGTTTACCATGCTCCGTATCAATCGTCGTGGATTGAACCTGATCGCTATTATTGATCACAACCAATATGTTGCTCTCAGGGTAGTAGGCACACTCGGTATACAAGTTATCCGGAATATACTTCGCGTCACCCACTTCATTCCCGGCAAAACGAATTAGATTTTGCAGCAATCGGGTATTTTCCCAGTTAAATTCGAACGAAGAGAGGTAAATTCCTTGGCCTTTTCCGAAGGCATGTGTGGACAACGTGATGTTGCCATCTGTCTCGTGCAATACCTTAGCTGTCCCATCCGTGAGATATATGCTACCTTTACCTTTTAACGATATATTAGCCTCTGCTGGCACCAGGCCGTGTTCATCGTGGGCCTCATACGACCATCTTCCATGAACAACTCTTGCACCTGTATCCTCATCTACCCCAAGCACATGCGCCATTCTAAAATAGCTGTCGTACCCGTCCATTGCCGAAGGCTGGTTAATGCCAATAAAGGTACCACCCTCATACACCCATTGGGTCAATAAGTCCACAGACTTGTGGTCACTCCAGTGCTCTCCACCGCTCCATGCTGAACCGGCAGAGCCGGCATTGATGACGACATCTACATCCTTCAATGCGCCCTGACGAATATCATCAAAATCAATAAACTGCACGTCAACAGGCAACCCGGCTAATGCCTCATTCACATGAATCAGATCATGCATATGCGTTTCATGAAAATGACCGGACAAGGTCCACGATCTTAACTTGCCCCAGCTATGCAGAACGGCAACCTTCGTCTTGATTTGATATGGTTTTCCAGCCTGATGCAGCTCTTTCATTCCCCTGAATTCATGAGCGATCTTCTCGATGTAATCCACAAAGTCCGGGTAAGGCTCAACCAGATGCAAGTATCCACCCAGTCCAATCCGGTCAATCGACTCACGCAGCAGTGCACGCCGGATATTAATCCAATATTTCTTCGCATCCAGGGTAGGATCTCCGCCCTCCTTGAAGGTAGGAAGCCCGCCTAAGCCAACCGGGAACAAGTAGGGGTGCAATCGAATCTCATGGGTATCCACCTTAACGCCTGAGCACATTCTTGCCTCATAACCGGAGAACACACATTTGATCATGCCGTCGAATCCAAACTCCTGAAAGCGATCATTGTAAGGCTCCATGCCTACCCAGCTGTCATCATAGAAGACATACGCCAGCTTGTCATGTTTGTGCACAATATCAATCAACTTTTTACCGAATTCAATCACAAAATCATTGATAAATGCCATCCAGTCCAGTTTGCGCTGATCCGCAGGCATATGAGTGACCTGATATTTACCGCCATTCACAAAGTCTTCGGCAGAGAGCGAGTATCCATATTTCTGAGCAAACAGATCCAGCGCTCTCGAACTTACCGTGAAATCATATGAACCCCAGTCCGAGAACAGATGGCGATTCCGCTCATCACTGCCCCAGATCCAGGCGAAATTATAAAATAGGGAGGTGAATCGCACAACCGTGGTTTCCGGATGGTTTTGGCACCACTTTTCCATCCAGTCCAGGAGATACGTTTGCGTTTCTGTATAGATCGGGTCAATCTGCATCAGATGCTCTTTTTCCCAATTATTCGTTGTATGATTGTACATGGAAATCTCTTCCCATATCCGATAAACCATAAAACTCACCGTGTATTTATGCCAAGGAGCAACGCCTGTAATGACAACGTTGCCAGATTCCCTTTCATAATTCCACTGTCCTCTAGGAACTTCTTCCCCAGTCGTTCGATCATAAACTTGCCAATATTTAAACGCTTCTTTGGAATCATTCACCCTGAATTGATCAGCGAAGAAGTCCTCCATCAGATAGATGGATACATAATCTTGCACAGCCACCTTCGGATTCGTAATGAGAAAACATTGCTGCAACTTATCCAGATTACGGGATGCCCACTCATTATGATCCCGAATAATGCAGATGGTTGAATAGATGCCGTATCCGGCATTGATAATCTCATCAGACAATTTTGTACCGTCACTGTCTCGAATCACATCGGCACCCCAGCGATCGGCAAGTTCCAGCGTCAGTGCCTCATAACCGGATTCTCCCGGTAGTGTAAAGGAGCCTTTGGTTGGTTTGGACATTTTGGTTCCCTCCCTATCTCAACATATCGGACAGAAAAGCGAGTGCCAGGCCCTGACCCCAGCCCTGAATCCAGTCTTTTGGAATATTGCGATAGCCATCCCGATCCTTCATCACTGCTGTACCACCAGATACACCAAGCACGCGTCCATCTTCGCTAATGTTGTTCAGGATGCCTTCCAATGCCTTTTGCACGTATTTGGTATGCAGTGGATTGCCATTATTGATCATGGCTGCTGCAATACCCGCGGAAGCCGATACCTCTTCATACGAATCTTCGTCATCCAAAACCGTACGCCACAAGCCGTTCTCGGTCTGCACCAGCTTGAGAGCCGCCAATTGATCGCGAAGTGCACATTCTACATCCATACACTGCGGATACAAGTACCAGTCGTTCAATTGCGGTTTCACTTGAGACATCGTATAAGCTCCCCAAGCGTTCGCTCTTCCCCAGTAAAATCCGGACATGTGGTCCTTGTTGATATTGTTATAACCGTGATACCACAGACTGCTGCTCGGATCCTGAAGGTATTTGATATGCCAGTAATACTGATTCAGCGCATCCTGAATCATGGCCTCATCTTTTAATTTGCTACCTACGCGGAGCAGGAAAAATGCCGCCATAAACAAGGTATCCGCCCAAGCCTGTTCCGGAAAATCATTGGAAACGGATACTGTATGCTGAAGCACATGGTCTCCAAAGCGAAGCGCATGATTCTGGAGATAATCGACCTTGCTAAGGACAATATCCCAATATTTCTGATCCCCGGTTTCTTCATATAAAGTGATGAGCACATGGCCCATGGCACAAGTATTTACCGTCCAACTTGGCAGACCCAGCTCGATATATTCGTCTGCCCACTTCACCAGCCTGTCCAGAATCTCTTGGTTGCCTGTCGTCTGATAGGCTCTGGATACGCCATAATAAGCCACACCGCCGGGCCAATCCCATGTCAGATCCATATCCAGTGTTTTCTTGGTAACGTTCTCGATTACGTTTAGAATCTGTTCCCTGTCATATTTCACTTGAAGCATTGTTATTCCCCTCTCCCTGCGCACACGCCCCCAAGTGCGCCCTGAGAGGTGTTCGTCCATTTTTGTAAACGCTTTACTTATTCCATTGTACGCAGTAAAATAGTCTTAATCTAAGCATATTCACAACAAAAGTGCGCAATTTCAATCATTTATACATAGGAGTCCTCGAAAATGCCCAAACCGAAAAAACCTGTCATTGAATATCGTCACTATAGCCTGCCCATTGATTTCCCTGTCCTGTTACTCAATGGAGACCGCTGGAGAATATCCGATATCAAGAGTGAGCATCTTCATTTCCATAACCACATGGAGATCGGCATCTGTTATTCAGATGGGGGAGTCATGGAGATTAAGGGGGAATCTGTACCTTTTAGGGCAGGCGACATTACGTTCATTCCCCGCTATCTTCCGCATACCACATACAGTTCACCTAATAACGCCAGCCTGTGGGCTTATATCTTTTTTTCACCGGAAGAGCTCTTCCGTCATTCGCTCAAAACAGCCCAAAGTCACATTGAACCGAATTTATGGGCGATTCAAGGAACCAATTGCATTCTGAATAAGGAACAGTATCCCAAAATTCACATGCTCGCAACATTAGTGGTAGAAGAGATAAAGCAGCAGTCCCCCTATTATCGGGAGAGCGCGTACGGCTTGTTGATGTCTCTATATATCGAACTGCTTCGAATTCATGCGAGCAACGAGAGCTGGTCAGCGCAGGATCAGGAACGTGACCTCCAAGGTGACTTGGTCATCTCACCGGTGCTGGAGTTTATCACCAAAAATTATATGCTGCCTGTGACCATCGATTACCTCGCTGATCTGTGTCATCTGAGTACAACGCATTTTCGCCGCAAGTTCCATGAAATTATGGGAACCACACCGCTTGATTTTCTGAACAGCACCCGGATTGAAGAGGCATGCAAGCGATTAAAAAGCACGGAAGCCTCCATTCTGTCCATCTCTGAGCAAGTTGGCTTCCGATCCATCTCCAGCTTTAACCGCTGCTTCTCCAAACTGATGGGAGAATCGCCCAAAGTATGGCGCAAAGGTGCACAATCCGAAGCACAGTCTGCAAAAGCGTCGATATTGGAATTTACAGGGTGGGTGTAGCATATGGAACCTATCTATCAAGCAAAAAAAAGACCACAATCCAACTGAGGGATTGCAGTCTGTTCCATTCTTCTAGTTATTTTGCAAAACATCATTGCAGAGTTGTCCTTGGATTGAACGTATTTAACTCAAAGCGTCTCCGTAGTGAGCGTAAAGCCTTCGATCACGACATCTTCGTCCACTTCAATCATGATGCACCGTCTGCCTTGATGATTCACCTGCTTCACATACCTCAGATCTTGCGGGCTAACCGTAATCGTGGCAACCTTGGTTTCAATCTTGATGGACTTGGACGTAAACTTCGGCATAACGCTGGTCGCTTTCATTTCATAATTCTTGTTGTCGACGATGGTCTCGAATGCACGTTCCACTTTCTCCGTCGTCAGATCCTCTACACCGCTTGCGGTCAGTACACGTTCCAGATCTTTATAATCCAGCTTCGGAGGTTCTTCCTCATGGGACTCTTCGTTCATTTCGATGACTCGGTTGATCTCCTCGTATACATGTGCAATCGTGGCTGAATCGAGCTGTTCACCGGCCACTTCCTTGACGATATCTTCGAAGATCGCCCGCTCTTCCAGTGCGGTTACAGATCTTTCTCCATTCAATACATTTTCAACGAAATGCGGATCCGGGAAATTGGATTTCCCTGTGCAATAGAGTACACGATTCACATCGGAGTAGTTGTCCGTCACGCTAGGGTACAGGAACCCTTGCTCTGGCGTGCTTAATTTGATAATCGGATCAACAATAACGTTGTATTTGAATTCTCTCTCCACGTAATCAAACAAGAGCGTTTTCCGCTGCTTCTCCGTGGAATTCACACTGCAAAGGATAAACGGATGGGCGAACACTTCATTCTTCTCGCTCTCTTCCGTGGCTTCGTTTCTAGCTTTGGTCGGCAGATAATACTGTCCACGCACGAACGTAGCCACCATGTCCCGCTCATACTTCGCATCCACCAACATTCGATCCACGAGCAGCAACATCAGATCCTGCCATTCATCCGGATCACCTGTTACCAGAGCCTGGTGAAGCAGTACCTGAGCCGGGTCCTCCGCTGCTTCCTGGAACTTCAACTCAAACAACTTCTGATCCAATTCACCCATCAGCAGCTTTTTGAAATTGCCCATGTACAGCTCCTGCTTCTCTCTGTCCACCAGTTCGAACGGGTGACGCTCCCAGTGATAGACCTCATTCGTTTCCTTCGTAATGTACACGTTGAGAATATCGTAAATATTCAGTAGATCATGATCCAGCTTAAACTGCTTGCGTATATGCGCGACTTCTTTTTTATTCATATTGGATTCGGCAACTCCTTAGATATGTTTCTGGCTTTATTAGTATAAAGGATCGACAGAAAATTTGTTGACTATCTTGTTGCTTGACGATTACTAAATTTCAGTTACCCAACACTTGAAATTCACAACACAAAAAGGGAGACACTCTCTATATGCATACGAGCACCTCCTGTATGTGTTACATCTCCTGATGTTCTATACTATTACAGCAATTACTATTCAGCATCTTACATATTTACGCTTAAAGCCCGTCCGCCCTTTATCCACTGCCTTTTGGATATTCTCAGAGGCATTCAGCAGCTTGCTCTTTGGCATGTCCTTGTTCACTTCGACAGGTCCCACAGCCTTGGCTGTCTCCACCGCCTGATCGTGCAACGGTTGATAGGATGTCGCAACAGTATACAGGAAGTTGTTCATCGAATATTTCGTTCGTTCCGGAGATTCGTGAATCGTCTTTTTCACCTGTTCGAGCATTTCCATCAGTTTATTCTCAGAAAACTCAGCATCCTTTCGACTGCCGAGCAACCAACAGTAACAGCTCCATCCTGCTGACATCCTCAGCTCATCCCCACTTGCAATCCATGCATCGGCGACCTCTTGCGCAATGTCTGTCTCGGATAACGTCACAGCAACGATGTAGTCGGAGATCATGTAAAAATAAGCGGCATCGATCCAACGATCGAAATCGGCTGACGTCATCACTTTGGGATCAGCAATTACACCCGCAAAGTACATCGCATCATAATTCCCCGTTGCGTATAGTTGCTCCGCCAAAGGTTGATCCTTTTTGATCCGCTTCGCGATTGGTTTCATCGCCCCGGTTGCCACGCCAAACAGCGGTTCATGCGCACCGTTGGAGATATATATTTTTTTCGTTCGTTCTTTACCCAGCGCTTCAAGCTCCTGCATAACCTCTTCCATATTCATTGTGTATCGCTCCTTTTTCTCTTGGAATTTATGTTTTATTCTACACGGGTCCTATTGGTTTGCTAGCTCTCATTCAAACAGCCTCTTATGCTCCGCAGGTTTAAAATCCAATCCATTTCCACGTATTAGCGCTTTCTGGACTCAATTCGTGATTCCCTGCTTTTATCAATTACTAATTATTTCTATTCTATCACAGCAAAGAACAGATCGATGATTCATATGACGAAAGACCCTGTCCTCTTTCTTGGTCAGGGTCTTTCGTCTTCACTCTCATTCACTTTTAAACAGCGTCAGCTTATCCAAATTGTATGACTGGTCTAATCGCATTAAATTCAATTGACTTAGCTCACGGCATCTGCCGTATCATTTTTTTCTTTTTTCTATGATGCCAATGGTATCCCCATTAGTGACGTTATATAGGCGGCTCTTCGGCTCATACACCGTTTGAGCAGGCCACAAACCATGGTGTCCTGATACGATGTAACTTACAATGCAAGCAATAAAAAAATACTCCATCCCTTTTCCGTTGAATAGCTCCATGGACAACAGAAAGGCGGCTATAGGGGTATTGGCACCGCCACAAAACACAGCGATCAAACCTAGAGCAGCGAGGAATGCCAACGGCAAACCCATTATAGCGTGCAAGGCATTCCCCAATGTTGCACCCATATAAAATAACGGGATGGCTTCACCACCAACAAATCCGGCTCCAAGCGTCACCGCAGTGAATACCAGCTTAGCCAAAAAAGCATAAGGAGCGACGTCTTCTTTAAACGATTGCTCAAGTATATGTAAACCTCGACCATTATAATCTTGGGAGCCGGCTAACAAGGTCAACGCTACAATGATTAACCCGCCGACAAAAGCTCGTTTCATATGATTTTTCTTGAATAGGCGCTCTGAGAATTTTTGAATTCCGTGTCTTAACTGGCAATAAAAAACACTCAATAAACCGAAAATAACGGATAAGAGTATAATTTTTACGAAGGTAAGCATTGAATGATGAGGTAGTGTGTGAATGATAAATTGTTCATGTTTGATATGCCAAACCTCTTCCGTCACATAATGACCGACGAAGCTGGCTACAAGACAAGGAACGATTGCTTCAAACTTCAACTTACCCAAGGCAGCCATTTCCATCCCAAACACAGCGCCTGATATAGGAGTTCCAAAGGCTGCACCAAATCCGGCGCTTATTCCGCTCATCAAAATAACTTTTGCGTCGGCCTTTTTTAACTTAAACCATTGACTTACAGCTTCCGCAACACTTCCTCCCATTTGAATCGCTGCACTTTCTCTTCCTGTAGAACCACCCAGAAAAACAGTTAGGAACGTACCCAAATATACCATCGGTCCCATTCTTCGGAGAACCTGCTTTTTGCCATGAACTGCGTCGATGACCAGATTATTCACCTCGGCTGCGTCATGCAACGTGTTGTTTATCGTGGTTTTTCCAAATTTCATATACATATATCCCAATGCAATACCGCCCAGAGGGAGCAGTCCGATCAACCATCCGTTGCCTTCTCTAATCTTCCCCAGATAATCATTGGTTTCCAAAAGGAACGCAGTCGTTGAACCCACGGCAGCACCAATTAATCCCCCCAAGAATATCCATTCCATTAGAACCTTAATGATATGCTTGTACTTTCCCATTTCCTCCATATGCCAGATCCTCATTTCAGTCGATTAGGTGGTTCAACGATATGTTGGTTCTTTTGGACTTCCGTGAAAAGCTGCCCAGACCCTGTAGCCTCGGTACCTGGCAAAGGAATGGACAGCTGGGGGATACTCGCCTGCAACATCGTACTCAGTCTGTCAATGTCCTCTTTGGTCGCATACTGCTTTTCAGGCTTTAACAGATACCCCAATTGTCCATTGGGTTCTATAGTAGCCCATTGCAGATCACTGATCTTTTGGATGCCCTGTTGCCTAAGACGCACTTCAAGCATATCTACCGATAACCGTAATTTCCTTAGATTTCTCTCATTTATTTTTCCATACTCGACCACCATTTTTGATTTTCCGTACAGAAACGTCTCAAGCGCATCCGATTTCAAAACAATATACTCAATACCTATAAGAGTGATGACCATTAAGATCGTAATTAACATCGTAATCCAAATGTTACGGTCACCTACGGGTTGAATGATTAATGAACCTACCGCGATCATCAAAACCGTCTGAGCAACGGTGAGCTGGGAAATTGACTTTCTTCCGGCAAATCGCAAAATAAGCACGCCACCCACGACGATGACAACCGCTTTCCAAATGAAATGAAAATCCAGTGCGCTCCCCTCCTTTTCGTCGAATCGAGCCTATTATCTGTATGTATATCCAATATTATTCGTCCTGCGTGAACGCAGACACCGCATGGAACACCTACTCCAAGGCGTTCAAACGTGCTGATGATCAAAAAGCGACAACTACCGCTATACAGCGTGTTTCCGTGGCTTGTCATGGAACGAATACCGACAAACGGCATCACAAAGATACCTCAGCCCGGTTAATGCGAGCTGAGGTATCTAATCGAACGATTTTTATTTTTTACACTGTTTAGACCCTTAACGCACCGCGGAATCCTCTTGCGCCATAGTAGGATTCTGCTCCATTGTGGTAGACAAACACCGTGTCGTAACGACGATCGCAAAAAATGGCTCCGCCCAGCTTTCTAATATTAGCAGGCGTCATTTCTTTCCTGGACTCCAGTGCTTCACGGTCATAGCAGACACTTCTGCGACCTTTAGGACTTTCTGCGGAACAATCCACAAAAAGATATTCACCTGTCTCACTGTCAAACACCACAACATCCGGTTCACCACCTGTGCTCTCCATTTCATGGAGCAACCACAGTTTTTCGGGTTGAGCTTCAAACTTCGCTTGCAGCTTGGCCCATTCAATATCTGGATGACGGTTCAAGTTTTTCTCAAAACGCGCTTTCAAGGTTTGGAGCAGTCCCTCACATTGTTCCGGCGATAACTCCCTCTCGCTTCCAATTGGCTTGTTGTCATCAACAGCTCCCCCTTCAACAGGAATAAAAATGTTGAATTATTTAAAGCGGCTATTGCGGATCAAGAGTAATGTTGTCGTACATCGTTTGTGCTGATTTAATGAAGATGATGGGTGACAGGTAGCGTAATCTGTAGTGAAAAGATATCTTCTTCCTGCGACACCGTCAACGTTCCGTTGTGCTGCTGGATCATTTTCTGACAACTAACGAGCCCAATTTCGTTGCTATCTTTCTTCTTCCCGACACGTTTAATCTTATTCTTCACCCCAAGAATGACCCATTGTTGCTTCAAAGAAATCTGGATATGAACGGGATGCCCTGGATCGGCGTATTTTCGAATATTTGAAAATATGTTATCCATTACGCGACGCATGGCGACCAGATTGATTTCCAACAAAAAACTCTCATGATTTGCATCTGTCTGAACCTGCACATCTATATCGTCCAAAACCACTAATTGCTCATCTATGAGTTGATCGATAAGCGCTCTGCCCTCATACATTTCAAATTCTACTTCCTCTTCTTCAGCGGCCGAGGATACCGTAAAATATTCGAATAGTTTGTCCGACAGCACTTTGATCTGATAGGCCTTCTCCCGGCTATTATGAATATACTGCAACAGATCCTCATGTGTCTTATATTTGTTGAGCTCTATGATATCCATATATCCTAATAGAATCGTGAGTGGCGTTCGCAAATCATGGGAAATCGCCGTGATCAATTCACGGTTGGCCATCCTGACCCTCTCCTCGCTGCCCAGCCGCTCCACAAATGATTTCCTCATCTCATCAATACTCTGGGCCAGAGATGACAGTTCATCCTTTCCCGATATCGTAATCGAATAATCCAAATTTCCACCTTCAAGAATTTTGATCTCTTGTTCAAGCACGCCAATATAAGATGTCTTCTTATTAATCATCAGTAGAAAGGAAACAATGAACACAATGGCCGCTATGAAAACACCAATAATCAGAATGAGGTTGTAATATTGATACTCATAAAAGCTAACCAAGTATATCTGGGCATCCTGATCCGCAAAATGGATGGTGGTGATGGGTATTTTCGATGGCACGAATTGAGTTAACAGCTCCTCATTAATGGCAGGATCAATCCCTATGTTTGAGGAATAGATCAATTGATCTTTAACAAAAATATACAGATTCAAATACCGCTCCCTGCTAACCCAGGCAGACAACTGCTCATGGTCCCTCGTCTCTACGTTCTGGTCAGTCACAAATGCTTCGAATCGATCAAGCGCATCCCGCTGTCTGTTCTCCACAAAGGTGGACTTGCTTAAATAACTATCCAATACCGTCTCGCCAACAACTTGTAAAATAACGAATGCAATTATGGAAATGACCAAAGAAATGACAACCGCCAGAACCAGTTTAATCTTCAGCTTTTTTCCCATTAGTAATCTATTCAATTTTGTACCCCTTCCCCCAAACGGTCTTCACATATTTAGGGTTCTGCGGGTCAGCCTCCAGTTTGCCTCTCAAATTACGAATATGAACCATGACCGTGTTATTACATGTATAAAAGTAGGGTTGGCCCCACACACTCTCATATATGTTTTCCGCCGAAAACACCTTACGTCGTTTCTTAGCCAGCAACAGCAAAATCTGGTATTCAATTTCAGTTAAAGCGATTTCCTTCTCTCCCACAAACACCGTTTTTGAATCCTGATGGACGGTAAGATCGTTAACGATAATTTGGTCCGTTTCATCCCTCTTCTCCTTGCCCCGATAAACATAATATCTCCGCAGTAAAGCCTTCACCCGCGAAACAAGTTCTGTATAGGAAAAGGGTTTGGACAAAAAGTCATCACTGCCTGAGGAAAAGGCCAATTGTTTGTCAGAATCCTGCGTTTTCGCTGTGAGAAACAGGATCGGTGCGCTTGTTTTTTCACGAATCTCCAGACACGCCTTCAGCCCCGATTTATTGGGCATCATCATATCCAAAATAATGAGATCCGTCTCTTCGTTCACTTTATCAATCGCATCTTGACCATCTATCGCTTCAATTACTTCATAATTCTCACTCTCTAACAAAATCCTTACAATTTCACGAATTTCACTGTTATCATCAGCAATTAGAATTTTCTTGCTCATCTGATCCCTCCGTCTAATTTCAGTATAATATGCGCTATTAGCGACTACCAGCAAATACAATCGACTTAAGAATTCTTCAGAAGTTATGTAGGTATCTCTTAATAATTCCGTCTTATACTGTAAATATGTAGAAGTTATTACACAAAGGGGTCGTCAGGAATGCCACAAACTTCGAAAAAAGTAATGATTAACATATTGTTGGGTCTTTTCATCATGTTATCTATTGGTCTACTGGTGTATTATTCTCCTGCCATTATTAAAATCATGTCTTCCCTGGACAATTTCAGAGCGTATATTCATTCAACAGGCCATTGGGGTCCGGTCATGTTTATTTTATTCCAGATTCTTCAGATCGTGGTTGCACCTATTCCAGGAGAAGTGGTACAAGTTGCAGGCGGTTATATCTATGGGGTTACAATTGGGTCCTTGTATACTACAATAGGCTTGATTATAGGCTCAGCGATCGCCTTTTATTTCACCCGTTACATCGGTCGCGCCTATATTTCACGACTAATGCAAAAGAAAAATAATAAGTGGGTGTCGTTAATTCATGATGAGAAGAAGTTCTCCGCTTTTTTATTTATCTTTTTCGTGATTCCCGGCTTGCCCAAAGACATGCTTGTATTTGTCGCCGCACTTACATCGATTAGTTCGTTTAGGTTCTTCACGATCCTTATCGTCGGTCGTCTGCCGTGGATCATCGCATCTACCGTTGTAGGGTCCACGATTCATATGCAACAATACACAATCGCCATTATTATTTCCGTTATCGCTGTAATCGGGTTTGTACTCGGTTATATCTACAGAGAGAAATTGGTGGGATTGTTCTCTCAGTCAGACAGTACCAAAGCCAAACCTAAGGCTATACCCAGTTATAGTACGAATAGGGAGTCTCGTAAAATAAAAAGAGATACAACATGAACAAAGCCAATCTATTGATATGAAAACCGGAGGTATATCATCTTATGCAAATACTTAAAACCAATCGATTAATCCTGAGAAATTTCACCGTAACGGACGCAGCCGGACTGTTGGAATACACAGCAAATCCCAGAGTGAATTGTTTTATGGATCAACGAATTTCAACATTGGAAGATGCGGCGGCAGAGGCCGCAAAAAGAAGCAGTGACGATTCCCACATCGCGGTTTGCCTGAAAGACAGTAACGAGCTGATCGGTGAGCTGTTTGGTATGAGGGAAGATCGGGATTCCGATACGGATAAAGATTCAAATTCAGATACGTATAGTATTGGTTGGAATTTTAATGGAAGATTTGAAGGAAAAGGGTACGCCAGTGAGAGCGCCAATGCTTTCATCGAGCATCTCTTTATGGAACAGGGAATAAGAAGACTGTACGCCTATGTCGAGGATGATAACTTCCGTTCTCAGAAACTGTGTGAGAAGCTGGGCATGCGCCGGGAAGGTCTTTTTTTGGAGTTCATTTCATTTGTCAAAAATGAGGACGGCACACCGAAATACGAGAATACGTATCAATATGCTTTGTTGAAAAAGGAATGGCTGGCACAGCGTGAATTACAGAAATAAAGAATGACATGCCTCATCATTAGTTTAAAAAAGTTATAGAAATGAGAACGTACCCATACGTACGTTCCACAACAAATACGGTGGCTTCTCCCTGGATAGATTCCAGAGGAAAAGTCGCCGTTTCATTATCGTACAGAACAATATTGAACGAGCAATGTATTTATAAGGTCAGAATACATTCAGCTTGAATCCTAGACCGTGCTGCCCCAATATTGCTTCGCAATCTTCTGCCCTTGATCAATCTTCGCCCATTGCTGAGCTTCGCTTAATTCGTTACCACCATCACAAGATGCAAAGCCGCATTGGTGAGACAGCAGCAGCCGATCCTTATCGATAATTTTGGAAGCTTCGTCCAGCAAACGGACAACGCGTATTTCATCATCAAGTGTACTTGTTTTAGATGAAAGCAGACCTAGTACAATTTCCGTTTCGGGTCTGTCCTTGAACACTTCCAACGCTTCAAGCGAACCCGCGCGGTCATCATCCCACTCCAGGAAGAAACGGTCATACTTTAATTGCTTCAAGAACAGATTGGCGATTTTCACATACGATCCACCGCCCATGTTGCGGGAATCATAATTGCCGCGGCAGTTATGTGTCCACATTTTCAAGCCCAGGCTATGACCGAAGTCAATCACGGTATTGTTAATATCAATGAATTCGGTAGCCAGTCCCTGTACTTCATCTTGATTAATATGCTCCCCTGTAAACGGAGAGTTCGGGTTGTCGTCTGCAAACAGTTCCCACAAGCAATCATCAAATTGCAGGATTTTACCGCCTATAGCAGCGAATTCTTCGACGAATTCCTTATACGCAATCACAAGACCCTCTTTGAGTTCCTGTTTGTTCTGATAAATGGAATCCGTACCGCCAATGTTATCCGACCAGGAAAGCTCACCGAAAATATGGGAAGGCGATGGTACACAAAGTTTCGTTTGTTGCTCGCCAGCCGTGTCTTGCAGTTGTTGAAACAGCTGAATGAAATGATGATTCTTTCCGCTCAATTTATCAGTGATCCGCAGTCCAATATCTTTGCGTGTTTCATATTTCGACGTTCCGTCCACGTCTCTTAAAAAAATAGCCGTGATCCGCGATGTAACGCTTCACCCCGCCAAATCCCCATACAAAGTCCAAATGCCACATCGATTTGGAGAATTCGCCATCGGTAACAACGGACAAGTTATGTTCGATTTCCTTTGCCACAACTTGTTTGATTGCCTCCGTCTCGCACTTCTCATATCCTTCGTAGTTTTCATAGAACGGATATTGGATATCATCATTATGTTCAATTTGCGTTTTATATTTCAGCAGCTCATCCGGCCGCAATAAACTTCCTACGATCTGGAACTTATCAGTCATGTAAATAACCCCCTCGTTGTATACCGATATCATATCACGCGGAGTGGAGTTAGAAGGGATACTTAAAAACCATAACTGGTTATAGTTAAAAGCTATATCAAAAGTTATTCCATTTCACAACGTACTTCGTCGTAATTCATAGAAATACTGAACGGCAGGATGCTTTAATTTGACCTGCTCCGACATGTTCAGAATTCGCTTTTTTCCAACTCGTCTGTCCATTAAAGCCAGAATATTAAACAAGATATCCTTGCTCTCCAGATTATCCTCTATAGAAGTCGATAAATACGTCGTGGCTGCAACGGTAAAATTCGATTTACTGAGTGCGGTCTGAGCCAACAAAAGATCTTTGGCATGTACGGAGATTTTTCTGCTTCTTGCCATGACTTGAAGACGATCCTCGGGAACGGGTCCTTTGGAATCTTTTCGAATAGCTTCAATCTCTTCATGGCTCACAGGAATCATGATCTCCGGATCGTTCTTGATCTCCTGCTCTGTCTGATACCATCGGATTGAGGTTGTTGCATCACTCATGTTGAGTACATTCTTTTTATCTACGGTAATATAACAATTGCCTGATTTATCAAGTGAATAGCGATAGCTGGTAGCACGGTACTCCACCCTTCCAACTAACGCGGGACTAAGGAAACTCTCCAGTTGTTGCTTCAATTTGCTCCAGGACATAGATCCTCCTATTATCAAAAGCCTACCGCCCGAAGTGCGGCGATCATTTCAAGTATTTTTCAATCCGTCTCCAGTATCAACATTCATCTAAATTATAACATAGCAAACCAAATTGATGATGGAAGAAACCCAGTTATTGGTTTTAAATTCCCCTATATGATAAAATTGCAGAAAATTATCTACTTACTATTAAATCGTCATAGCCTACCATTGGAACATACGTTGTTATTCACAAAGGAGAGGAAGAGTGTAATGGCTACTAAGAAAGCAATCTTACCTGCTCATATGGAAAAACTCGTTAAAGATAATGATACCGCTAACGTAAAAGAGGTTTTCGAGCAATACGAATGGGATGCCCGTGGGGGCTACAGCAAAGGTACGGCCCTCAGTTTTCGGCATATTTCGGATGAATTGGTTCGCTGGCTGGTAGAGCAAGGGGCAGATATTAATGCACGCGACAAATATCAACGCACGCCTTTACATGCCCATGCCTCACACTGGTCAGGAAATGTACCCCTGTTCATTGAATTAGGTGCGGATCTGGACGCTGTGGATTACCAAAATGAAACACCGTTACATGCAGCGGTCAATGGGTATAGAACCAAAGTGGTTCAAGAGTTGGTAAACCATGGCGCTACTATTAACGTAGAAAATAAACAGGGAAATACACCATTAGCTAAGGGGTTAGTCAATTGCAGGAATAGCGATATAGTTATTGCCGCAATTCTTCTGGATGCCGGAGCATCGGTCACCCCGGATATGAAAGAATCGGTGAAGCGGATCGGTAAGGATTTTGAATTCGTCCGTGAGAAGTTCAATAAGGACAAGGTCGATGAAGTTTCAGACGCGCTGATCAAACTGTACCAGTTATTTGATGTTGAGCCGGTAGCGAATCGGATCATGCACGATGGGACTACCCCCATTCAGGTAAAGGCAACCACTTGGAATAAACAGCACCAAGAGCTGTGGGAATATCTCATTCCGGCCCAAGGCCACGCTCAAACGGTGCAGGGAGAGGTCATCCGTATCACAGGACGTGTGTCCCATGAAGTATTGGATAATGGCGGTGGAAACTGGGATGCGGAGTATCGCAAGATGCTAGATGCACTGATTCATTACCTGGGCACTGGTGCGCCACTCGCCCCGGCACTGCTCCAAGAGGCAGCAGACTTGGTCAGCAGGCTTCGCAATGGATACGATTTTGATGCGCCTGCCAGATTATCCGAGTTAGCAGTATTATGGGTACTCGCGAATCCTCAGCCGGTCGCCATGGAAAAGCCAGAGTATTCGCGTTAAACAGCAAAGCAAAAAAAAGAAGCGGAAGAGTTACCGCTTCTTTTTTTGCTATTAAATCTACCTGAATCATACTCCGTATCCATGATTACGTCTTACTCTACTCTGCCTGTTCATTACTTTCAAACTCATCAAGCAATTCGCGTACTTTAGAAGTGGTTTTGGCGTTCATCAAGCTGTTTCTCAGCTCACTAGCACCACGGAAGCCACGAACATAGATTTTGAAAAAACGGGCCAGCGGGCTGAACGAACGCGGTTCAAGCTCGGAATATTGATCATGGAGATCCAAATGCAGCCGTAGCAGATCAAGCAATTCCTCACTACTGTGTTCCCTTGGCTCCTTCTCAAACGCAAACGGATTCTGGAAAATACCGCGTCCTATCATAATGCCATCCACACCATATTGCTCAGCTAGTCTAAGGCCTGTCTCACGGTCAGGAATATCCCCATTAATCGTCAGCAGAGTATTGGGCGCTATCTCATCACGAAGCTTCTTAATCTCCGGAATCAGTTCCCAGTGAGCGTCTACTTTGCTCATTTCTTCTCTCGTCCGCAAGTGAATGGACAGATTCACAATGTCCTGTTGCAAAATATGGGTCAACCAGTCGCGCCATTCGTCGACCTCAGTAAATCCTAGACGCGTTTTTACACTGACCGGCAGCCCCCCGGCTTTCGCCGCCTGAATAATCTCCGCCGCAAGGGCTGGCCGGCAGATCAAGCCGCTTCCTTTTCCATTCTCGGCTACATTCGCTACCGGACAACCCATATTAATATCGATGCCTTTAAAGCCTTCTTTCGCCATACCGATACTCATCTCACGAAAGAATTCCGGTTTATCTCCCCAGATATGAGCCACAATCGGCTGTTCGTCCGCTGTAAAAGTCAGACGCCCGCGCACGCTATGGTGCCCCTCCGGGTGACAATAACTCTCTGTGTTCGCAAACTCCGTAAAAAACACATCCGGTCTGCCCGCTTCACTTACGACATGCCGAAACACAACATCCGTCACATCTTCCATGGGTGCCAGTATAAAAAATGGTCGTGGCAATTCACGCCAAAAGTTTTCCTTTGTCATCTCAAAAGCTCCTCTATACATTCCAGGACAGTCTCTGTCCTCATTAATAATAATAAAACGTAACTCTTTTGCATCTGCTTGCCTATCATCTACATTAGAATTAACATTAACAGTTTTCGTTGCAATTCACATTATGCTGTCCTTGCTTCTTCACTTATACCATGCAAATGTAACTTTGTTCAAACAGCAGTATCTGTTATTACTTCCATTAGATCTTCAGATTATTGAACGTTCGATGATCTCGAAATGCCCTTTCCCGATTTTATCACGTCTTTATTAGATTTTCAGCCCGATTGCTCTTGCCGAACTGGAAAAGCTCCTCTAAAATGAAGCTCGACAGGCTTTTAACCTGCAAATCGAGATTTTAAGGAGGCCTGAATTATAGATGGAAATTTCACTGGATATGATCAAAGACAAAGTCGAATGCTTGCAGGCTTATGACTTCCGTGAACTCGAACGAGCGATCGAAGAACGAATCGGAATGAACAAAGCATTAATGCTGCGCGTGAAGCAAGTTCAACATCAAGTAACGTTTGACCCTTTTCGCAACAAGATGTTATATAGTGCAATCGTGCATTTTAACGTAGATTGATGGAACATAGGTAAGTCAATGGGAACAACAAAACCCGGATTGATCTATACTCAATCCGGGTTTCCTCTGTTTCGTAATATGCTCTTTTCAATCTTGTATTTTACAATGTTGATTACCTAACCCAACTACAGAATTACAACATATCTTCTGCAGGGTCAACCTTGTACCAATGCTCATTTGGATTTCGCTTACACTCTAATGCAGGAACTCTTTGTGTAACTCTGCGTTTGCTACTTCCATCATTGCTATATTCATATATCCAGTCCACTGGTCTGTTATAATATTTCATCTTTCCACCACATTTAGGACATTTGTGCGAATGTATTTTTTCCAATGTCAACCTATTATCGTATCCATTAATTGCAAAATTGAAAAATAAGGGATGCCTCGTTTCGGTTTTAGCAATTCTTCTAAGACTAAGAAGTATCACAAGTAAGATAATCAGAATTACAAATGCCATTAAATATATTGAAAATTCAAACCTACTACTGGCTTCAATTCTCCATTGAAAATATCTAAACTATTTTTCACCATTTTAACAACAATAGGAATCAATCCACCAACTGTTATAACAAAGCTAATCCACGATAAAATAGCCATAGTAAATGGGCTTCGCCATACTGGTTCAGGCGTATAATTAGCCTCTTGATTATTGGTATTTGGTACATGGTGATTAATTATATCTCCTGCAGCAATTTGTGCCGGTCCATGAAAGTTTACTTTACCCTTAAAATTGTTTTGATTATTATTTTTTTGGCTTCTCCCCATAATTACCTCACTTAGTTCTATTGGTTTAATCATTCCACTTATGAACCACTAGCTTTCTGATAAGTAAGGTTAGAGAGACAAGAAAAAAATAATATCCCTGACCCTTTTACACCAACTCTTACATATGCACACCCAATATTTTCAGCTGCTCATTGATCTTAGCCTCAAGTTCGGCGATCTCTTTTCGATCTTGCTCTAATAACCTATTCACTTCGGCAAGGTCAATGGTTTGCTCTTCTTCGAACGTATCCACGTAGCGGGGAATATTTAAGTTATATTCGTTCTCTTTAATTTCTTCCAAGGATGCCACATGAGCATATTTATCAACATCGACACGATTTTGGTACGTTTCAATAATCTTCTGAATGTTATCATTCGTAAGTTTATTCTGATTTTTACCTTTCTCGAACTCATTGCTTGCGTCAATGAACAAAATGTCTTTTACAGTACGATTTTTCTTGAAGACCAATATAGTCGTTGGAATCGATACGCCGTAGAATAAGTTAGCTGGCAACCCTATAACCGTATCCAAATAGTTTTTCTCGATAATGGTTTGACGAATTGTACCTTCGGCTGCGCCTCGGAATAAAACACCATGCGGTAGTACAATGGCCATCGTGCCTGTCTCATTCAGATGATATATACTGTGTAAAATAAATGCATAATCCGCCTTTGTTCGAGGGGCAAGCTTACCATACTCCTTGAACCGTGGATCTTTGAGTTTTGTTTCACTGTTGTCCCAATGCGCAGAATACGGCGGGTTTGCAACCACCGCATCAAAAGAACGTGGGTGATCAATGCCTTGCCGATCTACTCCATCCGGCCAATCGCTTTCGAGGGTGTCGGCATTAGAAAGCGTCATATTGTTAAATGAAACACCATGCATCATCAGGTTCATACGAGCCAAGTTGTAGGTTGTGGTATTTTTTTCCTGCCCATAGAACTTGATTGCTCCCGGCCGATCCCCATCAGGCAACTCACCTTTTACGGTTAACAGCAATGAGCCTGATCCACATGTCGGGTCGTAGACAGCGAATGTATTATCGGATGCTTGAACACCATCAGTCACGATTTTAGCCAACACTTTAGACACTTCATGGGGCGTGTAGAACTCACCACCCTTTTTACCTGCACTTGCTGCAAACTGACCGATCAGGTATTCGTAGATTGCGCCAAGTATATCCTTGTTATCTTCGCCTTTGTAGCTGATCCCATCAACGAGCTTTACAATGCGGTTCAATGATTTCGCCCGTTCATTGGTGGAAGAGCCCAGACGTGAATCCCCAAGATTGATATCGTTAAATACACCGCGGAAATCTTTCGCCGCTTCCTGATTTAATTCAGCATTTTTATTAAAGTTATCAAAAAGTGTCTGATAATCACTTGGGATCACCATGCTATTCTCAATCTTGTGAACTAAAGATTCCCACGTATCCAGTGGGGCAATCGCATAACCCAGACTTGAAGAAATATCCTCCAGATAATCCTTCAAATCCTCACCATTCGCTTGTTCCAGATAGGCTTTATTCACAGCTTCACCCTCCGTAACATCAAGAACATGGTTTTCAACCAAATATTGTTCCTGATGCTCGGACAGATAACGATAGAACATAAAAGCTAAAATATAGTTTTTATATTCTGCGGCATCCATGCTTCCACGTAGCTCATTCGCCATCGCCCACAGTTTAGTTGTAATAGCTTGTAGATTATTGCTCATTTATTTACTTCCTCCTAGATATACAATCGCTCCATTTACTGCTCGTTATGGAGATCTTCTGTCTTATACACATAGTAACCCTCGTAATGATAGCTCGCGTCGATGCCTTTCATATAAATTTCACGATCATTGATCTGATCTGTAAGTGCTGCTTTAAGAAGAAACTTGATCTCGACATCTTTGATGGGGCTTCTTTCCATAGCTAACAGATAGTCTTCTTTATCAACCTTACTCCAATCAACAACTTGCCTGATTTCCTTTTTCAAGATGGAGTCAAGCCATATTCTTGTACTTCTCCCGTTCCCCTCTCGAAAAGGATGAGCCACGTTCATCTCAACATATTTTTCGATGATTTCCTCAAAGGTGGACTGCGGCATTTTAGAGATATTCTCGAGTGCAGCTTCTAGGTACATCACCGGTGCGAACCGAAAACCACCCTTGGCTATGTTGACCTCACGTACTTTGCCAGCAAAATCATAAATTTCTTCAAACAGACACTTGTGAATATGGGATAACGCCTTAAATGTTCCAGCTTCTAATGTATCCAGCAAGCCCGTCTCAAACATTTCAAGAGCTATTCTCTTGCTGATTTTTTCTTCAACACGAGCAAGTTCCGCAGCATCGGTAATGCCTAACTTGTTTTCGAGAGCCATAGTTTAAACCTCCGATCAAACAAACATTTGGTGAAGCAGTGCCTTCTTCTGTTCTTGCAGATGTTTCAACTTACGCTGATGTAGGGTGATAAGGTTGTCAAGATGAGTAAAAAAAGCACCAATGGCTTTTTGTTCTTCATTTTTTGTTATTAAAATTTGTGTATCATTTATAGTTGCTTTTGACAAACTTGGAACTCCGGTTGACTCATCTTTTTTCTTCCAATCAATTTTTTGAAAAATACAAAATATAAAATTCAAATCACTATTAGTCCTTGGAACCGCATAAAACAAAGTATCAACTGTCCAAAATGGCGCTTTAAGAAGGTAAGGTTTATCTATTGTTCCTTTTCGTCCAATGCCAATTGCGTCCTCATCTTGGGATAAGGCTTCGTTAACACTCAGCATGTATCCACCTGTTCCGTAAACAGGGATTGTGCCTTCTGAGAGATGTTTATAGTCTTTTCCGCTCCAAACATCAACAACTTCCCCTAACCTTTGCTTTTCCCACGCATCCGTAAATCCAGGAAAACGAATTTCAGGAAAACTCTCGCCATTTTTCGGGAACATTTTTTGAAGCAATCCAGCCTTCAGATTTTTAACCTTATCTAACTTACGTTGATGAAATTGCAATATTTGCTTGATTCGCATTTCCACGTTCGATCATAGCGAGATAATTACTATAATTAGGTTGCAATAACTGACAATAAATAAAATAACTTTTGAATTCATGTTTAGGATTTATTTTTACTAAGTTTTGATTCAACAAGTAATTTTCTTTTCCTTTTGAAATAATTGGTCTCCCAACAGCTGAATCCTTCATTTCGGCTTTTGAACCAACCGTAGTTATAATAATATCCTCATGATTAATCTTATATTTTTCATAAGAATGATACTCATCAATATCAATGAAAATTTTGTCAGAGGTATCTTTTATATCATCTTTAGATAAATCAGAAACTCTTATTATTCGGACTCCAGTTTCTTTATAGTCTGTAGATTTAAATGCGAAACCTTTAATGTAATTAGTAACATCCCCCAACCTACGGGGTTCCCAAGCTCCGTTAAATCCAGGAAACCTTATTTTAGGTACATTTTCTTTATGTTCGCTCATTGCTGCTCTCCCTGTATCGTCTTAATGACTCGATCAAAGTCAGAAACTATTTTTTGATGTTTGTTAAATTCATTATACTCGCCAATCGCCTTTTCCTTCGCCGCCTTTTGTGATATACGACCATTCCCATCCAGAATTTCATAGCGATTAAATGTTAAGAATTCATCAATGCTTTTGGCAAAGTCCTGCATGCCCAATAAAACCTCATCTTCGAGAAGTCGCTCCACATAATCAAAATAAGCGGATACGTTCCGCTCCAGACTGCGGATTTGCTTTTCGGTTAAGTAATTCTTCGCAACAGTTACATCGGATTGTAGGATTCGGCCATCGGGCGAGTTCTTCCAGGATGTAAGTCCCATGTGCTCTTTCTCTTTATCGGCGCTATTATAGACAATCTCAGCAGCCGTTTTACCTGTTATGGCATAGTGAAACTTGTTCTGAACAGTTGCATACAACTTCTTGGTAATATCTGCATTCTTGTCATAGTCGTATGAAATTTCCGCAAATACATCTGATATCTGCTGCCAGATCCGTCGTTCACTTGCTCGAATAGAACGAACTGTTTCAATGAGCTCACGGAAATAATCCTTGCCAAACGCATGCTCACCTTGCTTCATGCGTTCAACATCAATTTTGAATCCCTTGAGCATGTAGTCTTTCAGAACATCCGTGGCCCAGATTCGAAACCTCGTTGCCTTTTGTGAATTGACACGGTAGCCAATTGAAATAATAGCATCCAGATTATAATATTTTACTGGCTTGGTTTGGGTTTTCCCGTCTATTGCTCCATGCTGAGTGGTCATTTCCAAAATGGAAACAACCACTTTCTCATCCAGCTCCCCCGTTTGAAAAATATTCTTCAGATGTTTACTGATTGCCGGGATTCCAACATCAAAAAGCTGTGAAATAATCTTCTGCGTAGCCCAGATCGTATCGTCCTGCACAAGAACTTCAACTTTCTCATTCCCATCATATATTAAAAATTGGATTTCTTTCATCATGATCTCCCATCTATACACATGATTAAAACGGTTAGACGCTATTAACTCTCCACCAATGTATCTGCCAGTTCATAAATCGCGTCACGCAAACCATTGCGATATTTCATTTTAGGCAAGGACTGTACCTGTTCATCATGCGCAAGTGTCGTATAGTTAGCAGCAGCTTGAGCGATAATGTCACGAATCTGTCCCGTATCATCCAAATCTTGCAAGCCGTAGCGATGGCGGCTGAACATTTCCCGCATTTGAGCGCTCGTAATAATATCCGTGATCCCCCACTTCACCCGGAAGTCCAGGAACATACGATCCAAGCTGATATTACTCGCTTGCTGGATAACCTGCTCACTATCTCCCTTTAGATCCGCAGGATATTTGAAATTAGAGCCGACAGGGGGAAAATATCCTTCAACGATAGCCGTAGCCGCATTAATAATCTTGGTAGCATAGTTGCGATCATCCAACCCATTGGCAAACTGATTAATTTTTTCTTGCGTCTCTTTGGCTTCTTGATCTTTTCCTTCGTGAACCTGATTTAACAATTTTTCGACGAGATCAGTCAAATAATCGTAATCGACTTTAATATCCTTCACATGTGTCATTCGCAGCTCGATCTGATACACAGGAATTTTTTTCTCTTTTGCGATATGTGACTTGAGTTCATGCGTTAATACCGTTGTCAGCATAACTTCCTGCTGTGCTGTCATTCCCAGTTTTTCTAATAACTCCTCCGGATCATCATAATTAAATCCGACGTGTTCGCCATCCACTTCCTCGGGATTATATTGCTTTAATTTGGCCATGCCTCGGTTATATTCACGGAGCAGGTCAAGCATCTCTTCCTTCTTCTTCTCCGATGGAGGCAACTGTTGAAAGTCAGTCGTCAAGTCGCCTAACTTCTCAACCACCTCTTTAACCCCTGTAAAAATTTCTTCAAAAGGTTTAGCAATAATTTCTTCTCTCTGATTAAATTCACGCAATTGTTCATCGGATAAAATGGCTGAATCCTTATTCGCATATATCGCAAGAGCTTTATTCATCAGTTTCTCATTCTGAGCAGGCCAACGATAATTCACCACACGTCCCCATGGTTTCAGTTGCAGATCCGCAATCCGGTTTGTTCTTGAATACGCTTGAATTAACGCCGCACCCTTCAAAGTTCGATCTACATATAATGTGTTCAGCTCAGGTGCATCAAAACCCGTTAACAATTGGTCCACGACAATCACGATATCCAGATATTTCTTGTCATCCGATGATCTATTCAAGCGTGAAGCAACGTCTTGGGTATATCCTGCTATGTTATCCATCCCAAAAGCTGTGCCAAATTCAGCATTATACGCAGTAACAGCCCTGAACAAACCTTGATTGGAGGCGAGCATACCGTCATTGTTGGTTGTATTCAGACTGAATGTCACAGCAACCTTTAATGTTAATCCACCATTTTTCTTGTTTTCTTCATTCACACGTTGAAACTCATCAAAATACATCATGGCCATTGGCGTACTTGCCCTCCCACCACCTACATGAGTTGTGAATAAAGCATTATACTTACCCTCGTTCGAGCGATTACGCCAGTTCTTGAAAATATCTTCGACGACCAATCGCACATGATCCGGATTCTCGTCATAGAAACTCGGTTCAACAGCATCATCCATATCTTCCTGGGAGAGATTGTTGATTTTGTCTTGAATTCGTTCCTCACTCCACTTGGGATAACGTTCACGGTAGAAGGCAGGAAGATATTTTTCTTTCATTTGCTTCTCGTCAATGGTGGTCTCAAAATCAACTTTGAATCCTATTACATTACGATCAGCAATGGCTTCACGAATCGTATACGCATGTAATAGTGGGCCAAAAATATCTTCTGTTCGAAGCCCCGTTGTTGTTTCATCAAACATCGGTGTTCCGGTGTAACCTACCCAAGCCGATCTCCTAAAAGCTTTCTGAATGTTACTAAACGCATCACCGCCTGTTGACCGATGGGCTTCATCTACGATGAACACAATATTTTTATCTGGAGCGGTAAAGGTTTTGCGCTTCACCAACGTATCCAGTTTTTGAACAGAAGTAACAATGATACTATTGTCTTTGCTTTTAAGCTTTCTACTCAAGTCTGTCGTATTCTCCGTGTTTTGAACGCTTCCAAATGTATCTTCCGTTGCATCAGGATCATAGGCTTGGTAATTTTCATTGGTTTGCTTCGTTAAAGCAATTCGATCTACAACAAATACAACCTTATCTACTTTAGGCATCCGGCTTGCCAGCCATGCCGTTTTGAAGCTTGTGATGGTCTTACCTGCTCCAGTTGTGTGCCATATGTAACCTATCTTATTCGTGCCAAGCTCAAAATCTGTACGTTTCAAGCCTTCAATTACATTCTGAGTTGCATACACTTGATACGGTCGCATAACCTTCAGCATCTGTTTATTTTTTGTCCCGTCCAGAATCATATAATTTGTGGCCATCTGGTGAGCCATTGGGATCGAAAGCATAGAGTCTGCAAACTCTTTCCAGTTCCGTACAATTGTATTGTCACTTTTACGCTGCCAGTTAAAAGCAAAATCCTTATTAAATTGTTCCGGCGTTGTATTCGCCATGTACTTCACATTGTTCGGAGTTATTGCCACCAGAATTTGCACCGTTGAAAAAATATCACGATATTGATTTTCATCTGCATATTGATTCATTTGATTCAGCGCTTCATTCACATCACGAGTATCAATCTTTAGCTCAATCTGGATAATGGGCAGACCATTAATTAATAGTGTCGTGTCAAAACGCCGAAGCTCTTTACCCGCGATAACTGGTGGTCGTTCCACCTGATTCACCACTTGATAAATCGTATCTCCAGCTCCGATTTGTTTTTGATCAAATACAGTAAGAAATACATGACGTCCATCGTCCAAATCAATCTCAACCTGTGAAACTCCGTTCAAACCATACAAAAACTGCCCTGCTTCATATGGCGTCTGAAGATCAGAGATGATTTTCTTCACCTGGTTAAATTCCATAACGCTTAGCGGATGTTCAAGTGTATTTTGATTATGTTGCTCCAAAATAGCCTTAAAATTAGCCCAAAGATGCTCCGTTGTTTTAATCGTGGGTTCATACTTCCACCGTTTCGTTTTCACGATATATTCTACACTAGATTCTTTGACAACACCGTCGCTTATCCCTTCCAAATGTTCCGGTTGTGCGATGGTTCCACTCGTAAGGTACTGAATGAACTCGCTTTCGAACTGATTCTCTTTCATTTATTGCTGACCTCCTCAAGTCTTTCTAATACCAAAAGCGTTTCCAACTTTGTTATTCGATTTTTTAAAGCTTCCGACCTCAATTGATTAAAATACAGCTCACCAATGACCTTCTGCTTATCCATCAAGGGCAAATGAGATAATTCAAGCCCTTTCAATTGCTTTAGTGTATATTTTAGAACCTGCGATCCCTGTAAACCCAATAGCAACTGCTTTTTTACGAATTTATCTTCATTAAGCAAGTAAGCAAGATACTTGGAGTCCACATTCTCACCCGTTATTAGCTTAACGTAGTTTTGTGTGTATAGATAACCCTCGTGTCTTGCACTAACGATTGTAGATTTTCCCGATACCAAACTAAACACAAGATCGCCCTGACATAACGTGTTCAACTGATCAAAGGTTCGCACTTGTTTCCGATCACCAGGATTAGAATCCAGACCAACCAAATCATTTTCAATTTCGGATTGTCTGTAATACGTATAGAGTGGTGCTTTATGATCGTTTACTTCAGTTATCCTGAACTGCGGAGATCCACTGACGAACTCGACTATTTGATCCAGTCTTCTCATATATATTCGTGCCTTTCTTAAATTAACTTTTCTCTATTGTTTACACTTTACCAAATCTAAATCAGAAAATCAAAACACTGAATTTCTTAATTTTTCGAAATTACTTTTTCAATAAAAAAAGGTGTCTACTCCTTTAAAGAGCAGACAACCTATATGTCCGAATTTCATTACACTATTTCCATAAATTCTATCTTAAGTAATCATTAGCTGGGCTACAGTCTTCTGTAATTCCGAAGAACGGATAACATAAAAATCATATTATACGGCTGCTAGTGCTTCAATCCATGCTCATCCCTACAACCTTCGTCTTCATGCTGCGAGGACTCTTAAAACGGCTTTTAAGATAAGATCACTAGTTTCTTATCCATCTATATATTCCAAATACATACTCCACTAAAGAACCAATTACAATCCAACTAGGTAGTAGCAATAATAAGACCCATTTCATTATTACATTTTCAAGTATTGGAGTATGAGCGGATAATAGAACCAGAAAAACTGTAAATACAATAATCACACCACCGGCTAAAAGATACCGTTGTTTCCATGTAGATTGGGAGTACGTCCTTATTAAAGAAACAACGGTAAACATAAGCAATAGAAATGTTAGTCCTATCGCTATTAAACCTTCTGCAACCTTTGTATCAACGTTAACAGAATCAACAAATTTTTGCCACAGAAGTTCAACATTAGTCTTTAAAAATTGATTACTATTATGGATGTTTTGAAAATACCACCACATAAAAAATAAGGGAATCATTCCAGCACAGGCGGCTCCAATGTAATGCCTCTTCCCTCCTATTCTCCAGTCTAATTTGATAATACTTAGTTCGAGGAGAAATTCCCTCTTTTTCCTATGTAGAACTCTTAACAAGGAATCAATAGAATATCTTTGATAACACTCACTCCAATGTTCCATTATTGGTTCAGCAAAATATTGAGAAAACAATTCAAACAGCTTGAAGCCTTTATCAGCAACTGTCGGCGTAGTCAAAATAAGACCAAAAATAATTGATGCGACTGCCACAGCGTTTGGGGTTGACGTTGTGGACAGTGTGAGGTTTATTTGATACGCACTAAAAACGATAATTCCCCCAAGTATCATAAACCATAAAACAAACTGACGATATGTTCTTATTAATTCATTAGCTGTTCCGTAACTAAACAAAAACGTAGTTATAATAAATGAAGCAGAAATCGAATAAATAATAAGCTTGTCTATTAAATAATCGGTAATTTCATATCCACCTTTTGCAAAAACATATGCTATTGCTATAAATAGAATAATACATAGAGAAATACAAATAGTTATAAAGTAAATAACTCCATGAATAAGCTCTCTTCTCGGTCTTGAAATAACAATTGATACATACATCACATATAATAATCCAGGTAAACTAAAAGATTCATTTCGGAAATTTAGTAATACAACTCCTGTAAGACAGACAAATAAAAAAATTGAAGGTGTGAGAAGTGTAACTCCAGTAAACAAGTTCTCTGTTTTCATATTTATAAATAATGAGAGGACACATAATCCGAGAAACGAGCTAATAACTCCAAATACTGATGAAATAATAGCATTAAATAACGAATGGACACATAACCTTATAACGTGCTGTAAATTTTTTTGTTGATTAAATCGTAGTAATACACTATCAAAAAAAACTGTTATTATAATGAAAAAATTTTCAATAGATGCCCGAACAAACATAATACGTCTCCCCCCGTATGTTGAAGTTTGAAATACCATAGTGCTTGACTAATACTTTGCATTCGTTACGGCAAATTCTTAAAATTAGTTTCATGTTTTTATAAGCTTGATAGCGGGTTGAAGTTTTCAACAGCTGGATTTTAGAAAATTTGAATGTAATATGACTTATTTGTAAAGACGGGACTTATCGTTTATGGTAATTTTCGGAGGGATAAATCGAGATAAACTACGATATAACAATATTTGAGGGAGTTATCTTCTAAATTTTATCCCTCAATCCAAGAAAAAAGCCGAAGAAAACAGGAGTGGGTGGGTACCTATTTTTGCTCGGCTTTTTGATTTAACTTCACAAATTTTACATTAAATTTTATAAACCTCGTGAGAACCTATTTTACCTTTCCCCCCCTTTTGTTCAGAATAAATAAACACCTCCTAAAAAGCTGTCATCCGCCCTAAAATGCACTCAACTTTTTCTGTCACAACTTTATTATAATCTGAATAAATTCATGATAAAGAAACCGAGAAACGGATGAATGGATCAGGGTTTATTCCTTTATCCATTCATCCGTTCCTCCTTCTTTATCACGTCTTTATTCAATTATGAGCATGAATTTTTTAGTGATAGCAGGGGTTTATTAGTTCCTTATACTGGCTTAACCAACATCGCCACCGACTCCACATGCACCGTATGCGGGAACATGTCTACCGGCGTTACCTCTACCGTGCGATACCCGCCATCCTCCAGCACACGCAGATCACGTGCCAGCGTACTCGGATTACAGCTCACGTACACCACTCGCTCAGGCTTCATCTCCAGAATCGTATCCAACAAACGTGGATCACAGCCCTTCCGCGGCGGGTCGACAACAATCACATCGGCTTCGATGCCTTGTTCCTTCCAGCGTGGAATAACGTCCTCGGAAGCACCCACTTCGAACTTGACGTTACGCATCTCGTTCAACATCGCATTGCTACGCGCATCCTCGATCGCTTCAGGCACGATCTCTACCCCGTACACCTGATCCGCATGTTGCGCGAGGAAAAGAGAGATCGTACCGATGCCGCAATAGGCATCTATCACGGTCTCTTTGCCGCTCAGTCCTGCGTACTCTACCGTTTTCCCATACAGTACTTCCGTCTGCACCGGGTTCACCTGATAGAACGAACGAGCCGATATCGCAAACTGCACATCACCGATATAATCATAGATTACATCACGGCCCCACAGGACGCGGGTCTCATCGCCAAAGATGACGTTGGTCTGTTTCTTGTTCACGTTCTGGCAGATACTCGCCACATGCGGAATCGCTTCACGGATACTGCCAATCCATTCGTCCTTGTACGGAATGTCTCGACCATTCGTGACCAGAACAAGCATCATCTCGCCCGTACGGAACGCCTTCTTCACGACCACGTGACGCAGCAAGCCACGACCTGTCTCTTCATTATATGCACTGATTCCAAAATGACTGCCGATCTCCTTAACCTTCGCGACCACTTCGTCATTATGCTCATGCTGAATGAGACAGCTCTCCATATCAATGATCCGGTGACTTCCTTTAGCGTAAAAACCACCTACTAAACCGCCTTCGGTTACGCCGATTGGCACCTGTGCCTTGTTCCGATAGCGCCATGGCTCGTCCATGCCCATCGTAGGCAGTACACGAATGCCTTGCTCCGTATCCTCTTCGTTCATGACACCTTCAAGCCGAAGTCGAATACGATTGCTACCATTCATTTGTACTTCAGTTGTAGCCAGTTCAGTTGTCTGATTCACATCATGTTCCAACCGTTCCGCCAGCTTCGCCTCACCAACTGAAACGTCATCCTGCACACGCTGTTCGGCGCCCTCTTTATCATCCTGCGTATTGGATGCCAACGTCTCTGCATCCTCCACCATCACGTTCAACTTGCCAATCCGCTGCAAATTATCTACCACCAACTGGCGTTTCCACGCAAGCTGACCGGCATAGCTCATATGCTGGATCTGGCAGCCACCGCACTGATCGTAGATAGGACATGGCGCGGACACACGATCCGGGCTTGCTTTCACGATCTCCAATAACTTGGCGTAGCCGTATTGCTTCTTGGTCTTCATCACACGGACACGAACGGTTTCACCGGGGAGCGCACCCTGCACGAAGAGCGTGTATCCATTCGCACGACCTACACCTTCACCGTCATGGTTCATACCAATAATGTCGATGACGGTCTCTTCATTTTTGCTAACGGGCAGTCCTTCGATTGGTGCAGATTCACGCGCTCTCCCCTTTGGACGAGCAGCAGAAAGAGATGCGCCTTGTGGCCGCACCTCTTTTCCTTGCTGACGTGGTGATGGACTAGAGGATTGACTTGGCTGACGGGACGCTGAAGCGTTCCCTTGCCCCTGAGAGGCAGCCGAATTCCGGCGGTTTTTTCCACGACCGCTGCGGTTCGTATTAGACAACGTACATTCACTTCTTTCTTTTTAGTATTTAACGATACAGCATCAGATGATGACGCAAATTTGTAAACGTAGCTGGCAGCGTGCCACCCAGTTCTCCATCGAGGTTCAGCTGCACATAACCCGGCGACGTAACTTCCATTTGACTCGTCTGGAAATGAACCACTTTCTTGTCGTTCAGATGCTCCCCACGCAGCGCGAGCGTTACAAGGCGGATCATGTCAGCCAGATTACATTTGCGGACACCGATCACATCGAACAGACCATCATCAATGGTTGCACCCGGAGCCAGCTTTTCAAATCCTCCGACCGAATTGGTATTGGCGATGAGGAATAACATAAATTCATCATGGATCTCTTCCTGACCGTCGGCACGAATAATCAGCTCCTGTGGAGACAGGCTCGCCATCTTCTCAATACCCTTCATATAATAGGCCAGTTGCCCAATCATCGTTTTCAGACGACTCGGTACTTCATAGGTCAGTTCAGTCAATGATCCGCCACCAGCGATGTTGATAAAATATTTATCATTTGCTTTGCCCAGATCGAGCGGACGAAGCTGCTGGTTAATGACCAGATCCACGTAATCTTCCCACTGTCTCGGAATGCCGAGTGCACGTGCAAAGTCATTCGTCGTTCCCAAAGGAAACACACCCAGCGGAGGACGATTCTCCCGCTCGGCCATGCCGTTAATCACTTCGTACAACGTGCCATCGCCACCAGCAGCAATAATCATGTCATATCCGCGCTCGATTGCGAGTTCAGCTTCCCGGGTTGCATCACCTTCACCCGTTGTTGCGTGACATGAAGCTTCAATACCACCTTGATCCAAACGCTGCAAAATATCAGCCAGACGTTTCTTCATTTCTTCCCGGCCTGAGGTCGGATTATATATTAAACGAGCTTTTTTCATCTCATACGCCACCTATTCCACATTATCCATGAGTCTGAACGACCTCATAATCTTACGTTGCACGAGTCCACAGAAGGGCATATTTTTTACACCATCATGATCTTCCGTTAATTCTGCTCGAATCTTTCGTCTTACCTATATCTATGCATCAGGAATTCCGTCTCATTCCAAAGCCTTTATCTCCTATCATATCATCAAATGTAAAGATGTCCTAGCCTGTTATATATAAGTATATTTTTTCATATCCGTGCCTACTATTCCATCCATTACCCAATAAACCTCTCGCACCGATCTTGAATCTGTCCCACTTACTTTTCTGTAAAATAGTCTCATTAATCAACCATTCTGCCCGCTTGGGCAGGAATTAGTCTTCGGTAACCTCATATTATTATGACATAGATATGCTACAAATTTACAAATCTTAAGATGAAAAGATAAATAAAACAAATCATTTTCCAATATAGTCTTATTGAACCTCAACCGAGTACCACATCATACCCGTGAAGGAGAAGTGTAAATGAAAAAAATTGTGTTAATGTTCATGGTTTCGCTTATGGCCTGTATTCCTTGGGTCACCGTTATTGAAGCAGCTGAAATTAATCATGATCAGGTTGTCGGATTCCAGGAAGTTACACCTGTTACCTTAACACAACAAGCAGCCAAGCGTTTTCAGCCTTTTCTAAAAGTCTATCATGGATGCGTGCCTTTCCCCGCAGTCGATCAACAGGGCAATACCAGTGCTGGCTTGAATACTTCCGGGTCATCCAATGGAAACTGTAGCTCAAGTACAGGACAGATCTACTCCCGTTCAGCCTGGCACAATGGGGTGTGGGCCATCATGTATTCGTGGTATTTCCCCAAAGACTCCCCTTCCTCCGGACTCGGCCATCGTCATGATTGGGAAGGAATCGTCGTGTGGGTCGATAATCCGGCAGCGGCCAATCCCCAAATCCTCTCCATCGCCTATTCCGGTCACGGACAGTTCACCAACGTCACACCGAGCAATACCAATACACAAGGTAACCATCCGTTGATTTCCTATAATAGTACCTGGCCGCTGAACCATGAGCTTGGCGTTACCAACGCTGTGGGGGGAACACAACCTTTAATCGGATGGGACGATCTGACTTCTGCGGCACGAAATGCGCTCAATACCACGGACTTTGGCAGTGCCAATGTGCCTTTCAACGATAACAATTTCACCAACAATTTAAATAAAGCGTGGTTTAGATAAAAAAGAAAATCCCCTTCAAGTGAACAGCTCACTTGGAGGGGATTTCGTATGGATTGCTTTCCCAGATTCGTTCGAACCTGCTATTTCACAGTCACACTGCGGGGACTTCAACTTATTTTAGAGCAGAAACTGCCTTTTTAAGCTCATCCCAATGAGGTGTGGGCTTTTGGGTTGCCTTTTTCCAATCGGTAAATGCATCACTTAAAGCTTCTATTTCGCCAAAAGAACCCGCCATCAACTTATACATCGGAAGCGTGCTATAGATTTTCAATATCAGATACAGCATTCGCTTATGCTTGCGGATCAGCTTAGCCTGTGCTTTCGGGATCATGGCGATGCCCATCGCCTCCAGTACAGCCATTCCCTCGTTCATGGCCCCGATCATGTGCAGGAGCTGTTTTTTGTTACCCTCCGGCTTCTTCAACTCTCGCTCTTCATTAAAACTCACCGCATTCAGCATCAAAATCGGGATGAGATGGCTTTTCAGCCAAGCATCGATATCTTCATTCACATCCAGCTTGTATTTTGCATTAACAAATGCCTGATCCAGCAGAGGTTGAAAAGGAATCTCACCGTCCAACGCTCCGATCACCATCAGTCCCTTTCCCACGCCTATGGACAGCATCCGATTGCCGCTCCGCTTCCCACCGCTAACGTGAAAACCAAACGCCACTCGCTTTTCCACCCGGCTATTCTCTTCCAGAAACGTCTGCATGCTTCGCGCATCCGCGTTGTTGCCCACAATCACAATGTTGTTGCTCTTATTTTCAGCGAGAATGGGTAACACCAATGGAAAATCATTATATTTCATGACGACGAAAATAAGATCATAGATATCATCCTCTTTTAATTCTCTTGTTACACGAACCGGATCGACTGTTGTTTTAAACTGAAACACATGACGAATGACGATGCCATCCCTCTCCAACTCTTCAGCCCGTTTCCCTCTAGCCAGAACCGTAACGTCATTTCCTCCACGTACCAGAACGTGGGCCAGTTGACTGCCCAACACACCTGCGCCATATACTAAAATTTTCATTCGATATCCCTCTATTTCGAATTTTATGAATAATCGTTGCTTTATGAACATTTGTTGATAAAATAAGAGTAACAAAGCACCTACTGTGCTTCAATCGTTAAAATATCTGTTTCTGTTGAATAATCAACGAAATGCACATTTTTGTTGAAAAGTATTATAGAAACATGGGTAGGAGGGACCATGGACAGACGCGTATTCAAGACAAGAAAGGCCATTATGGAGGCTTTGGTGGGGCTACTGGAAGAGAAGGATTTCGAGCAAATTACGATTAATGACATTGCTGACCGTGCCAATGTCAACCGTGGCACTATTTATTTACATTACACGGACAAATTTGATCTGCTGGATCAATGCATCGAGACGTATTTGCAGCAATTGGTGGAAACCTGTCTCAACGATAGTCCTACATCTCCGGTTACCGCCAAAGATGCGCTGCTGCGCACCTTCCGCTACCTTGAAGAGCATGCGGCAATTTATACCACACTTCTAACGAAAAAGGGGATTCCCGCATTCCGAAGCAAGCTGATGACACTTATGGTCCAGGGAGTCGAGGAACAGTTGGACGCGTGCAGTATCGAAGAAGGCATGAAAAAGGAGGTCTCTGTGCAATTCCTGGCTTCTGCCGCCGTGGGCCTGCTGGAATGGTGGATCATGCATTCCATGCCTTATCCGGCGGAGGAAATGGTTGAGCAATTAATATCTTTGCTGGAGCTTCATCTGAGTCTGCATGCTCCGGTAAAGGGTTAATATCGCTTTAATTCCATGATTAATAAGGAGCCTCGGATTGAATGAATAGGAGATCATAAGTTGCAGAGACTCCCCCCTGTATGCCGAACTTATCTTCGTACTCCTTATACATATTGATGAACAAACGTCGTAAACTGTGCCCAGATATCGTTACTGCTTCTGAAGCGCTAGCTCCCATTCCTTTAACCGAATATAGAAAATCTCTTGCGGAAGCATACTTTTCCATATGAATCGAACGCTCACAATCGAAACTAGAATATCCGGTTTCTTGAAGCATGATTTCCCATTGAACAGGCGATTGAAACGAAAGTCCATGCCGCTGTGCTTCCATTCCATTGGCTCGATAAACTTCATTAAATGCCTCATGCATCTCACGAAACGTATCGGGCCCAAATGTTGTAAATATCAGCAAGCCCCCAGGGCGTAACATTCGCCGAAGGTGACCCAGTGTTTCCTGCGGAGAACTTAGCCATTGAAAACAGGCGTTGGAAACAATGATATCCACTGAGCACTCCGGGGCATTTACTGCCCACATTTCGATATCTGCTTGTAGAAGACGTAAACGATCCGTTGTACAATTCCCAGCACCTGGATGCTGCGCTGATAGGAACCGTTTTGAAGCCACATCGATCATCTCGGGTGCAATGTCAAGTGCAGTAATATTCGCACTAGGCCATTCATTTACTACGATTTGAGTCAAAGCCCCCGTGCCACAACCGATCTCAAGAATGCTCGGATCACTTATGAACCCTTTGTTTTTCCATCCTGCGAGAGATCTTGCTAGCTGATCAGCCATAGAACGCTGAACATGAGCATGTGCATCATAAGAAATGGCACTACGATTAAATTGGCGTTGAACAGCCCTACTTCTACGAATGGTCATGCCACCATCTCCTCCATTCATCAGCTATGTGTACTTCCTTTCCCAAAAAGGGTGCATGTCCGCAGGCGGTTAATGTAATTAACTTAGCTTGAGGTAATTGAGTCATAAGCTCCAATCCAGCACCGTAAGGACAAATCACATCTTCATTCCCGTGAATGAGAAGAACCGGACAATCGATATTTGACAGTTGAGACAAGCATTCCTCGCTTCGTAAAATCTGAAGACCTGCTAGTAGTGCTCGAGTTGTCCAGCTACCCATTTGAGGTAGACGTTCAGCAAGGCCTGTCTCCCATTCTTGCTCCGTAAACATGATCTTTCGAAAATTGGTTTCAACTGCATGTCGATCCTTTAAGATCCCTTTAACCATCTGCCTAACGTATGCATCTGCTAAGCCGCGGTCAAACTCTTCTTCTGAGCGGGTAAAACGAGCCGTTGCACCGAACAGCACAAGGCCATCCACGTAACCTTTAGCCGCTAGTCTGAGCGCAAGTAAACCTCCGAGCGACCAACCTGATATCAGAAGCGGACCGTGAAACATTCTTTCCCTGCAAGCTGATCCTTCAATAAATAACATATTCCTAACTGCTGTTTCAGTTAAGCACAGCATTTCCTCTGGAGAATTGGCAGCACTGTAATCTACAGAAATATGGCGAAAATCAGGCAATAACAGGCGAAGACGGTCAAACACCGCATCTGGCATACTCCATCCCGTTAGCCATAATATGGTTCCGCTTGTCTCTTCTTCAATTTGCAGCGGATTATTATCTGAAGCATTCATGAGCTCAGCACCCCTAACTGAAGCCCGATTTTGCAGATTAGTGCGCTGGCATCATTCAGTTCCTCAGGGGTATGGTCGGCTGATAAGGAGAAGCGAATTCGTGCGGTGCCATCAGGAACGGTAGGCGGCCGGATGGCGATCCCAGCAATACCGCCTGCTTCAAGTGCCTCACTGAAACGAAGAGCCCTTTCGTTATCACCGACCATTAGCGGTACAATAGGAGAGTCCCCGTTTCCAACGTTAAACCCGGCATCATAAAGCGAAGAACGAAATAATCTACTTGCCGAGTGGAGGCGCTCGCGACGCCAATAATCCGCTTGTACCAAAGTTAACGCTGTTGAAATACCAGCTACGAGAGAAGGCGGCAATGCCGTTGAATAGATGAGTGGCCTGGCTTTGTTGATGAGAAAGCGGATTAATATTCGGCTGCCGCAGATATAAGCTCCATATAAACCGAATGATTTGCTAAACGTCCCCATATGCACATCTACATCATTTTGCAGACCAAGCTTAAAGCACAGTCCTTCGCCCCGTTTCCCGTAGATGCCCCCGCTGTGCGCCTCATCCACCATCAGAATTGCCCCGTACTCATGTTTGAGGGCAACGAGTTCACGCAAGTGTGCTTGATCACCATCCATTGAAAAGACGGCATCCGTAACAATCAGCTTACGTCGTTTATCCCGATGTTTCTCCAGTAACACCTTCAGATGATCCATATCATTGTGTCGATACCGGGCATGTTCCGCGCGGCTCAGCACAATACCGTCCACTATGCTGGCATGGTTTAATTGATCGCTAAAAACCACATCACCCCGGCCTGCAAGTGCACGAATGACACCAGAATTAGCCATATAGCCATTTGCAAAAACAAGCGCGGCTTCACTATGCTGCCAAGTGGCCAGTGCTTCTTCCAAGTGACCATAATGCGGTCGATTTCCAGTAACAAGACGAGATGCCCCCGAGCCTCCTCCTTCGGTGAGAAGCATCTCGCGAATCGTATCAATGATAGCGGGATGTCGTGCAAGTCCTAGATAGTCATTGGAGGCCAGGTTGAGGAGCACTCGGCCTCCCCTCAAGGTATAGCCAGGACAATCTGGAACCGTGGCACTGTCACGCAAGTAACGTTCATTGGAGGCATCAGCCAATAACCCAAGTTCTTTTTCCATCCAGTTCATATTCCGTACCGCCCTAAAGTGCATTTAACTCAATCTCAAAACCCAAATCTTCAATCATTTGATGATCGTTCGATATTTCTTGACCTGCTGTTGTTAAATAATCACCTACAAAGAGTGAATTTGCAGCATACAGTGACAAAGGTTGCAGCGTACGGAGGTTAATTTCGCGTCCACCCGCAACACGAATCTCTTTAGATGGACAGATGAACCGAAATAGTGCCAGTACCTTTAGCGCCTTCATAGCCGGAGTGCGTCCTTCTCCTTCCAGAGGGGTCCCCGGTATCGCATTCAGGAAATTAATCGGAATCGAATCCGCATCAAGCTTGCGGAGCGCGAAAGCCATCTCGACAATTTCCTGATTACTTTCCCCCATACCGATAATGACACCGGAGCAGGGGGACATGCCGTATGCTTTTACCTTTTCCACTGTTTCAATTCGCTGACCATAGGTATGAGTTGTGGTTATCAACGGATAATTGGCCTTGCTTGTGTTCAAGTTGTGGTTGTATCGGTGCACACCTGCTTCCGCCAAACGTTCTGCTTGGCCTTCCTTCAAGATTCCTAGACAAGCACAGATTTTAAGTGGCATCGTTTCACGGATTTCTTTTACCGCCTCTACAACTTGATCCAGCTCCTTATTCGTGGGACCTTTTCCTGAAGCTACAATGCAATAGGTTCCTGCTTTACGCGCCATAGCTTCGTGTGCTCCTGCAAGCAACGTTTCTTTGTCGAGCAAGCTATATTTTTGGATGGGTGCGGTTGATACGATGGATTGTGAGCAATAACCGCAATCTTCGGGACAAAAGCCGCTTTTGGCGTTGATGATCATATTCAGCTTCACTTTTTTGCCGTAAAAATATTGTCTCACCTGAAAAGCAGCTTGCATCAGCGGCAGTACCTCATCGTCGTTTGCTTCAAGCACGGCAAGCCCCTCTTCAATTGTTAAACATTCACCATTCAACGATCGATTCGCAATCGACAACCATTCTAGATTACTTACCGTTGTTTTCATATTCATTCATCCTCCCATGGATTGAACTATTATTGCCTGTCTGATTGGTGTTAAATGGATCTTTTCTCGAATCACATGGATCAACAACTCCGTATTTATTTCGTCCATTAAGCGGGGAATGCGTCCAAGAAAGGATATGCCGCAATAACGTTCAATCAGATCCGCGTTCGTTGCGATGCTTGAGTCGTTATAAATCTCGTCAGATTCACCGTCGTTCAGAATAAAACCTACGATCGGAACCCCATGCTGCTGCAGGTATGACACAGTAAGAAGTGTGTGATTAATCGTACCTAGACCCGTCCGCGCAACGATCAAAGCCGGTGTCCGAAGCTTCGAGATCAAATCCACTACAAGAGAGTCTTCGGTCAGTGGAACAGCGACGCCGCCTGCCCCTTCGATGAGTACCCATTCATATCGATTTGTCAGCGGCTGACCAGCGCTGATTATCTCCTGTAACGTAATAGCAACCCCCTCCTGCTTGGCAGCGAGCATCGGGGTAAGAGGAGCTTTGAATGTAAATGTCGCAACATCCTCGGCACGCTCATGAATTCCGGTGTATTGCAAAAGACGTTCCGCATCGGTTTCTCCGCTGCCAAGAAGTCCACCGGACTGCACGGGCTTCCAGACGCCTATATTCCGCTTTTCAGCACGAAGGGCGGCGACAAGAGCACCTGTAACGATTGTTTTCCCAACACCTGTGTCCGTACCTGTTACGAATAATCCGCGAATTACATTCATGTTTCCAAACCACCTTCGGTGACGTCAAAAATTGATTTCATTAAGATATCGATCATTGCATCAAGCTCTGCCTCTGTGCTAGCAAGAGGAGGAATGAACACAACAACATTGCCAAGCGGTCTTGTAAGCATGCCAAGCTCTCTGGCCCGCTCCGTTACACGAACGCCGATACGTTCGGCCCAATCGTACGGTTCCCGAGTAGCTTTATCCCGTACAAGCTCAATTCCTAACATCAGTCCCTTTTGCCTGATATCACCGACGTGCGGAGAATCTTTAAGCGCTGAGAGCTTGTACTCTACAAAAGACGCCTTTGCTCTTACACCTTCTAACATGTTGCGCTCTTCAAACCGTTTCAAGCTAGCCAAAGCAACGGCGCAGCCGAGCGGGTTACCTGTAAAGGAATGACCATGGAAAAATGTTTTTTGCTCTTCATAATCGGCATAAAATGCGTTGTACACCTCATCTGTTGCCAGTGTCGCTGCCACAGGTAAATAGCCGCCTGTAAGGCCTTTGCCTATCACCATCAAATCAGGTGATACCTCTTCGAGATCACAAGCAAACATAGCGCCTGTCCTACCGAAGCCTGTCGCCACCTCATCGGCTATGAACAGTACGCCATAAGTACGGCAAAGTGCCGCCATCTCGCGTAGACAGCCCTCTGGCATAATAAGGATGCCACTAGCCCCTTGCACAATCGGCTCCACGATGATAGCCGCGATTTCATCTGCACTGGTTTCAAGTAAATTATGTAATGCGGTTAACGTAGCTTCCATTGCTTCCAGTTCGCCGTCCTCATGTCGATAAACGTAAGGATATGGAATGACATAAGTAGGAAACAGCATGGGACGGAACACATCATGGTACAACGGAATTGCACCGACACTAACCGCACCAATCGTATCTCCGTGATAGGCTTGATTCATCGTAATAAACTTCGTTTTACCGGTTTCTCCTCGATTCTTCCAGTATTGAAACGCCATTTTCACTGCGATCTCGACACCGGTTGCTCCCGAATCGGAATAAAATACTTTATTTAATCCTTCTGGGGAAATCTCTACTAGTTTCTCTGCAAGCTCAATAGCGGGCACATTAGCCATTCCGAGTAGAGTAGAATGTGCGACACGTTCCAACTGATCTGTTATTGCTTGGTTCAGCTCCGGTACGTTATGTCCGTGAACATTAAGCCAAACCGAGGAGAAGCCATCATAATAAGCACGTCCTTGGACGTCATACAGCATGGTGCCTTCGCCTCGTTCAATAATGAGAGGATCGGAGTTATTATAATCTTTCATCTGCGTAAAAGGGTTCCATAAATGAGCCTTATTTATAGCTGCAAGCCGTTCATAATGTGTCACAAGATATCACCTTCCGTTAAATCTTTTCAATTGTTAACCAAATTATTTATTTAGGTTAACAATTGAATGTTGACATCTTATCAGACAAAAACTTACCTGTAAAGAAAATCATTTCAGGATTTGTTTTGATTTATCCCCCTAAAATTTACTAATGAAACCTATGTGAGTGCGGACTGGCGGACTTCGAGAGATAGATTCAGACGACAATATTCCTCCATTAGAACCCTGATCCTTCACTCTCTCTGCGCGGATTGAATCCGGAATTTCGCCTCGTAGAGGGTTTTGCCAAACACAAAAAAACACGCCTGATTCGGCGTGTTTTTTTTGTGTTTGGCAGAGATTGAGCGGGAGGTACGAATCCTGATTATATAACTAGGAGAATATTCGAGGACTATGATATAAGCCGTATCTCTTGACTGATTTCGCAGCATTCATACTGAACACTCCACATGTCTAAAGTGCAACAAAAACAAAAAAACGGCATATCTGCCGTTTGTGTTTAAGCTGTTGTTAGAGCTGCAGGGAATAATAATCGCTGGCAGCGACCTGTTTTCCCTAAACTAAACCTTGACCTCATTACATCTCTCCAGCAAAATCTGGATCTGGCGCTCCAGCCACTGTCCAAGCAATGGATGGGGCAACAGCGTCTCACCGCTGTACACATAGTCCAGTTCCTGCAGCCGATCCGGGATAACGTTCCTCGTGAAATAACCGGCACTCAAAAACAGCGGCGCCACAATGACTCGGTTCCCCCGCTCTTCGCTCCAATACTTCACTTTGTCGTGCACGCTCTCTGGATTAAGCAACGCATAATCGGTATGAGCTACACTACTGACTTCCTGTACACGCTGTGCCAGGGAAGAAATCCCGGCTTCCCAACGCTCGCGAAATCCATCATGAATACTCCCATGCCCCACCAGCAGAATCGTTTCCTGCTCAGGCTGCTGCGAGAGTGACTTGACCTTGTCCCACACCATCACGGCGATATCCGGATCGTTATCCACTGGATAACCGAAGTGAACCCGAGCCTTCACTTCGAATGGTTCCAGATCCGTTTCTCGTTCAGGTGTTTCCTTTGCACCAATGGCAAATTCAATTTCATCCACATGTGTACTTCCAGACGAAACGAACAGAGGTACAACAAGAATATCAGTTACGCCTTGTGCTTCCAGTCGGTCGATACCGTCCTGGATCAGGCGTCCTTCCACAAGTTCAAGAAAACCGGCTTCAACCGGTAATGGACTAGGCAGATTCAACCGGGAGATCGCGTCATCGACGGATTCCACCCAGGTCTGCTCCTGTGAACCGTGACTGATGATGAGTACACCCGGCTTCTTCATGTTAGCGTCCCAGGCGTTCCAGCGTCATTTTATAACCATCATTGCCGTAATTCAGGCAGCGTTTGACACGTGAAATTGTAGCTGTACTCGCACCTGTCTCTGCTTCAATCTGGTTATACGTATTGCCTTTACCCAACATACGAGCCACTTCCAGCCGCTGGGACATGGATTGGATCTCGTTTACCGTGCAGAGGTCATCAAAGAAAACATAACACTCTTCAATATCTTTTAGAGTCAAAATAGCCTCAAATAGTTGTTCAATGCTTTTATCATTTAGCTTTTTCAGCTGCATTTCATCATCATCCCCTAGCGGTTACTGTGTACCTACATTGTACTCACCCTGAGTTGGTATTTCAAGCGTTACCGATTTCACGCACTACAGAATAAAAATACATGTTACCGCTTACAAAAGGTACTATTGTCCTCCCCTCGCGCACATCCGGCGAAATTATCGCGCTATATCCCAATTCTCACCTGTATATTTCCGATTACTTATGTAGGAATTCGGCCACCACAAATGTTACAATTTTGTGTCTAAACTACATTTTCCTGTATGGAAACCTGCCAGCATGTCTACGCGCCCAAATCCGCAAATATCCCGTTTTCCGGGATACTCGCCTACGCCGTCTCTCCGCGAATGACATACAGTATAGCAAAAGGGAGTTCCACTAGGGTCTATGATGTTCATCTGTCATGCAACTCATGGAACGCAATTCCGAAATCCAACATAGAAGGAACGTGATCGTTCATGCCTCAGCATTATTATCACCGCCAGCCAGCACCAGGGCAGCGTCCGTCTTCTCGTGCTCATCGGCAGGCACATACTTCTGCCTATATGCCGCACGGTGTGGTCCCGCGGTCTTTGAATGAAACTCAGATCCAACCCATGTACCCCGGAGTAGATCCTCATTACCCAGGCTTCGGTGAAGTCGAAGCATCTGCAATCGTACCTTATGGGCAAGGTGCTCCTAGCGGGAACTTTTATGGAGGCGGAGCCCAAGTCGTTCCCCCAGTTCCGGTAGAGGCGCCTGCTGCTACGGGCAGTTCCGGCTTCTCATTAGCCAACATTGGTGAGTTAAAAGGAATGATCGACCGCTTCGGCGGGATTGATGGGATCATGAGTGGAATAGGCAAAATGCAGAAGGTCGTCGGTGGCATCCAGCAGATGGCTCCAATGATGAAGCTCGTTATGGGCATTCTGCCTTTTGGAAAAGGAAAAACGAATAGCAGCGCGGCCGATGCAGACTATGAAGAATATACGCCGCCCCGGAATCGTACACGCAAGCGTCGGACCAAACCAACAACGGTTCCGCGTCGCCGCAACACGACGCCAACCCGCCGCAAATCCAATTCCACGAAGCGCCGTCCCAAAAGTCGCAAACGTTAAAACCATCCAGGCACCCCCTTATAGAAGGCGGGTGCCTTAACTCCGTTCATCCATACACAAAGAAAATCAAGAACCTATGTTCTTATATATGTAGTTTGAGGTATACTGGATAGTAACTAAAGGAGGCGGAACATGGAACTTCTCAAAGACAAATACACTCCCGCATTAATTGATCGGACCGGTGAATTGTTGCGTCAATTCTATCCGAAGCTGGATACGCAAAAATTTCATGAATTGGTTTTCGCTGAAGGTTGGGAACCGTTGGAATTCAAAGCACGGATTCGCCGAATTACTCTCTCCTTAACTGAAGTGCTGCCCGACAATTATGAAGAAGCATTACATATCATCGAACAAGCAGCCCCGAATATGAGAGGTGTTGAATATCTGTTTGTGCCGGATTTTATCGAAGTGAACGGACTTGACCCGGAAGATTATGAGTTATCCATGAAGTATCTGACCGTCTTCACACCTTATTCCAGCTCCGAGTTCGCGGTACGCCCGTTTATTGAACATTATCCAATCCAAACGATGAAACATATGATGACGTGGGCAGATAGCGACAACGAGCATATCCGCAGACTTGCCAGTGAGGGCAGCCGGCCCCGTTTGCCATGGGGTGCCAAACTCCAGGGATTCATCACCGATCCAACACCTGTCCTTCCGATTCTGCATGCATTGAAACAGGACGAGTCCCTCTATGTTCGCAAAAGTGTCGCCAATCATCTGAATGACATCTCCAAAGATCACCCTGAACTGGTGCTGGATCTGGCCACGACATGGTACGGACAACATGCACACACGGACTGGATTGTCCGTCATGCCAGCAGGTCCTTACTGAAGAAAGGACATCGCAAAGCGCTAAGTCTTTTTGGTTACAACGAGCAGGATGCGACTCACATTGAGCAGCTTCAGCTTGCCCAGGATACGATTTCCATTGGCGAGGATCTTCATTTTTCGTTTGATGTGGTCAATGAGAGTGGCGAGTCACAGATGCTGAGAATTGAATATGAGATGGGCTATATGAAGGCGAATGGCAAGCAAGCTCCCAAACGATTTAAATGCTCCGATAAAATATACCCGGCAGGCAGAACCAAGGTAGCCACCAAACAATCGTTCAAAGTCATTACCACGAGAAAATATCATGCCGGACTGCATACGTTAACGATTGTTGTGAATGGTAAAGAGGCAGCAACGACTTCTTTTGTTCTTGAAGTGGAGTAAAAGGAAGTCGTCGTAAGTTATACACAGCTTTATTCCAGCGGAATACTTATTCACATGTGGATATCATTAAAAACATATTTAACCGAATGCTAAAGTCTGATACAGACGGGTATTCGGTTATTTGTGCGCTCCCGTCCCGATCTGCTTCTTCCAAATTCCCCTGTTGACTTGGAGCACACTCCAAGTTGTACCATTCGGAGATCACCACCCCATATGCTTATACATTACTCAATGAAAAGAGGAATAACAGATGCAAACGAAAAGGTATGCTCTAATTACCGGAGCCAACAAAGGAATCGGATTCGAAACCGCTCTGCAGTTAGGAAAAATGGGATATGTCATTCTCCTGGGAGCGAGAAATAAACTAAAAGGCGAGGAAGCAGCTCAACTCCTGGTTAACGAGAATATCGAGGCTCATGAAATCATGCTTGATGTAACCCGCCAAGCTACCATTGAGGCAGCTGTCAGTCAGATTAAGGAACAGTTTGGCTCCCTGGACGTGCTGATTAATAATGCAGGAATCTCTGTTGGAGGAGCCACTCCGCCCAGTCAAATCTCTCTGGAGGACATTCGGAAAACCTACGACACCAATTTCTTCGGTATGATCTCCGTTACTCAGGCCATGCTGCCTTTATTACAGCAATCCCCTGCAGGCCGAATCGTCAACCTGACAAGTGGCCTCGGCTCACTTGCATATAATAGCGATCCCAAGCACGAACATGCCCAATTTAACCTACTCGCTTACAACAGCAGTAAAGCAGCCGTTAACATGTTCACCGTTACGCTTGCCAAAGAATTCAGAAACACACCGCTCAAGATCAATTCTGCTGATCCCGGCTTTACAGCAACCGACCTGAACGGCTTCACAGGATTAGGCACCGTGAAGCAAGCAGCTGTTATAGTTGTTAAATTAGCGGTCCTGGATGAAAATGGTCCCTCAGGAGGATTCTATGGAAACAATGGAGAACTACCTTGGTAATTCCAATACTAAGGAGTCTGATCTCATGCAGAACATTCCAGACATCGTTACTTCCATCCGGGAAGCAGCCAATCTAACCGGTTTAACTGAAGATACCATCCGATATTATGAAAAAGTAGGCCTACTGCCTTACGCAGAGAGAAAAGCGAACGGGCATCGACAATATAGCAAGGATCATATCCTTGGCATTATTTTTTTGACACGGCTCAAGGCCACCGGGATGACCATAGAACAAATGAAGCACTATCGAGAGCTATCTGAACAGGGACCTGAAACTCTGTCTACGAGATACTCCATCCTTGAAGAGCATCAGCGTAAAATTCAGCAGGAGATATCGAGACTGCACGAAACCTCAGACATTATAACGTATAAGCTCCAGCATTACAGGGAGATCTCAGAACATCCCAATCTTGATGACCCTCACTGTGACGCTACATTCTAGTAGAACATCCAGCGGCTTGCTAGAATTTTGGAGACCACAAGCGATGATCTTTTTTTTGTGCATCCACAAGTGCCAAAAAGATCATCGCTTGTTATATTATATAAGTTTTACTTGTACACAATGATAACTGACACTATTTGTCCTACTTAAACCAGCCCCGCTTCACAAACCAGGCCACCATGCTTCCGCCAAGTACAAACATCAACAGCAGCACCGCTCCGTACCCGAACTTCCACTGAAGCTCAGGCATATAGGCAAAGTTCATGCCATAGATTCCGGCGATCAGCGTTAGGGGCATAAATACCGTCGTTATTACCGTGAGTGTCTTCATGATCTGATTCATCCGGTTGGAGTTCAGGGAAATATAACTGTCGCGCAGGTCGGCCGTCATCTCTCGATCCGCTTCGATCATGTCCGTCAGCTTCAATAAATGGTCATAGATATCGGTAAAATAAGCCGTATGTTCCCCTGATCGCTGCACATGCTGGGAGTTCACCACCCGATAGAGCAGATCCCGCATCGGTACTATGGTTCGTCTGAGCTTCAGCAATCGACTACGCAGATCAAACACCTGATTCATCAAGTCTTCAACCGACTCTTGTCCACCCCGATTCTCCAATTCAGCCAGTTCATCCTCAATGGCAAATAAAGACGGAAAATAATGATCGACGAGCTTGTCCATCACGGTGTAGGCTGCTGCCACCGGACCTCGCGCCCAGATGGTTCGTTCATGTGCATGATGCAACAATCGTTCCCATGCCTCATCCACTTCCTCCAATACACCATGATGAAAAGACACAAGGAAGTTCGCTCCGAGAAACAAGTCAACCTCCTCGGCTTCCAGTGTCGATGGGTTCAGTGCGTGCAGCACAAGAAACTGCAAATGTTCATAATAATCAAGCTTGGGCCGCTGCAATATATGCATACAGTCCTCTATAGCTAATGGGTGAAAATTAAAATATGTATCCAGCAAACGGCTTTCCTCTTCTGTTGGCTGGTTAAAATCCGCCCATATCCAGGCATAATCGTTCAGATCCAGCTGTGTAAGCGGAACGTTAACGGAGACTTGATGTTCTCGTGTAATGGCGAGTGTACGAATCATAAATCAGACCACGTCCTTGTCCTGTATCTTTACGTTATTGTACACAGATACCTTCCAACTCGACAACAAAAAAAGCCAACCCTGTTGGCTTCTCTCATTTCCCTATCCACAGTTTCCTGTATCCACAGGAATATCTTCTTTTGGTTTATCATTCCACGGATGGCTATCCACATATCCAGCCTGTCCACACGTTCATGCACAGGCGTCTCTTGATTTTGGTTGTATAATTGTCCACATATCCCGATATTCACATGGTTATGAACAGGTTGTCCGTTTAACCCCGAATTCATTCGGGATAACTTCTCTCTTTAGAAAATAATCCAGTAGAGTAAACCCGCCAGTGCAGCAGTAATTGGAATCGTAATGAACCACGTAATGATGATACGTCCAGCAAGTCCCCATTTCACAGCAGAGAAACGTTTCGCAGAACCCACACCCAGAATGGCCGATGTGATCGCGTGCGTTGTACTAACCGGAAGGTGAAGCAACGTTGCTGTGAAAATAACGGAAGCAGCTGACAGATCCGCGGCAAATCCGTTAATCGGTTCAATTTTAAAGATCTTGGTACCCATCGTTTTGATGATTTTCCAACCACCAATGGATGTACCCAGAGCCATCGCGGTTGCTGCTGAGATTTTAACCCACAGCGGAACATCCAGATTATCCTGCACACCTGCTGCCACGAGGGCAAAGGTAATGATACCCATGGCTTTCTGAGCATCATTGGTGCCGTGCGTGAATGCTTGCAATGCTGCCGTGAAAATCTGTACCGTACGGAAACCTTTGTTCACGTTATGCGGACTGCGTTTGGCGAAAATATATTTTAGAATCATCATGACCACATAACCGATCGCGAATGCAATCAGAGGGGATAACAATAACCCTCCGACGATATCCGTAAATCCGCTCCATTTCAACTTATCCGATCCGGCACCTACGAATACTGCTCCTGCCAGGGCTCCAATAAGTGCATGTGACGAGGAAGACGGAATACCAAACCACCATGTAACCAGGTTCCAGATAATCGCTGCGATCAAGGTGACGATGACGACCTCGATCCCGTTATCCAGCGTGGTGGGGTCGGTCACACTCCCCCCAATCGTCTTCGCAACGCCTGTAAACATCATCGCACCGACAAAGTTCATCACCGCTGCCAGAAGGATCGCACGACGTGGCGTTAGTGCCCGTGTAGATACCGATGTGGCAATGGCATTGGCCGTGTCGTGAAAACCATTGATGAAGTCAAACGCCAGTGCAAGGAAGACGACTATACCTAATACCCAAATCGTTGTTTCCATTATTCTCTGGCTCCTTAAGAATTACGCATGATGATGGATTCAAGCACATTCGCTACGTGTTCACAAGCATCCGTTGTCGTCTCAAGACGTTCGTAAATTTCCTTACGCTTGATCAATTCAATCGGATCAGGCACGGTAGCAAAAAGGTTCTTGATACAGTTGCGCAGCACTTCGTCGCCCTGGTTTTCCAAATCGTTCAAACGAATAGTGTACTCGCGAATCGCCAGCAATTTTTTCTGAGACAGCAAATGAATGGCCTTCTGAATTTCGTAAGCCGATTGGCGCAAAATTTCAGCGAATTGAACGATATATTCGTCCGGGTCCGTCAGTTGGTACATATAGAAACGGGAAGCCGTTGCTTCGAGTCCGTCCAATACGTCATCAAGTGTCGTTGTCAGCTCCATAATATCATCGCGTTCGATCGGCGTGATAAACGTTTTGTTGAGTTCCGTAATAATCGTGTGCACATAGTCATCACATTGGGACTCGTACTTCTTCATTTCATTGGCAAAAAGAGTCACATCCTGAAGGTTAGAAACATGCTGGGAGAAATAATCTGCCGCTTGAACAACCGTATCTGCCATGTTCTCCAGTGTCTCAAAAAATATATCCTTCTTCTTCTTAAGCTTCATAGCTCTATCCCCTTTACGAGAAAAATTGCCGATAACCGATGAAACATGAAATGACAACCTTTGATATCTTATCATATTTGTTTCATGGTTTGTACAAAAGATGCGATCCTTTTTTATATTCTTATCACATTAATCTGAAATGAATCTTAATTATTTGGAATAATGGCAAATTCAAGTCGATATTTTACACTAATTTTACAATTCGACACGATATTTCAGATACGACACCCTTCTACTTTTCATGCAGAGGTACAAAAATATGCCTTTTCGACGACAAAATGGATCCTTTTTTCATTGTTTTCTTTCATTCCATTCCTTTTATTGCATATCCAGCTTCACATGACTCGCAAATTCAGGTTGATTCGGAACAATGCTGATGAACGTCTTGCCAGGCACAAGTGCCACTTCACTGCCATCCTGAACAAAACGGATAATGTCCCCCTGCTTCTTCACCCACTGTCCGCGAATCATCTTGCCCTTCTGAAACAGCATGGCCTCACCGCCCTGTTCCAGGTTAACTGACAACCTGCCTACACTGTCGAGCACCTTATGATCTGCACCTGCCACAATAATGTTCTCTGCGCCAAGCTGATGTCCATTATCCAGATCCTGATCTGCCTTACCATTCACCAATCTCATATATCGTCCGCTAACTTCATCATAATCATACGTCACCCGATAACTATCCAATAAATAATGGATATCGAATTGCTCTGCGGTCTCTCCTGCGGATGTCGCGCCTTCTTCGTTATAGATGTATACAGGAGACTTGAAGTCATGACTGTAGCCCTTGATATCCGCCCCTTCTCTTAGCTTGTCCGCTGAAGTATACAGATTATGTGGAGCTTTACGATCCGAGGAACGCCAGAAATATGGCCCACCATTCGAGATCTCATCCATATGCTGTTTCTGCTGCCTTTGCAAAATGGAATACGCCTCCGGACTGCCTCCGGCATGAACAAGAACCCCATCATAACTCTCACCGAGCTCAATCAGATACGGACGTATGCTACGTACAGGTCCAACCGTCTCAGCACCACCTTCACTCTGGAAAATGGCTATGAAACGGGTAATGCCTCCCTCTGCGAGGACTTCCAGAATGATATCGGCTGAACTCAGACCCGATTGGGGACGAGCTGCAGGGGCATTATTAATCATCACAGCGAGTGGACGCCGCGTAATGGCCTCATCTGCTGGCAGACCTGTTAGAGGTGCTGGGTACAGAGACGTGCTGGGTTCCTCCACGTTCTGTTCTTCTTGCACAGGTGCAGGTGTCGGTTCTGGCTGAAGTGGCATCTGGGTTGCCTCTTGATTTTGGCAGGCAACAAGGCTCAATGAGAGAATAAACAGCGATGCAGCCGATGCTGCTTTGTTCCATTTAAAATGCTTCAATATAGGACCTCCTGAACGATATGGCCTGGTTCTAAGTTGTGATATATGTCTCATGCAGGCAACATTTCACGTATTTCTTTCCATTTAATCACACCCGATCTGATTTGTCTGCGCCCAGAAGGCCTTGATACAGCGTGTAATTCACATTTGAAACAGCATATCGCGGGAAAAATATGTCCTAAATGTGAACTTCTTAAACCTTACTTAAAATTTGAACTAGATTGTGATTTTAATCACAAACAAAACGACTTTTGAACTATACAATAAAGACATCAAAGGTGATCACTTAGAAAAAGAAAAAACAACACACACTAAATTCCATGAAGGAGTGGTTCATATGTTCAGCTTCAACCAATGGCTTAGAGAAAACAAAGTGGCAATGTGGATTTTGACAGTACTTCGGGTATACATCGGGTATGATTGGATGACTCACGGATGGAGCAAATTGACTGGCGGATTCCAAGCTGGCGGGTTCCTCGCCGGAGCAGTCGGCAAAGCAACCGGTGAAAACCCTACAGTGCAAGCATGGTGGGGAACATTCCTCGAGAAATTTGCTGTACCGAATGCAGGACTGTTCGACTTCATCATTCCTCTTGGTGAATTCCTTGTAGGTGTCGGACTCATACTCGGCTGCTTCACAACACTGGCTGCCCTGATGGCTCTCGTAATGAACTTCGCGTTCCTCTTCTCGGGTACAGTAAGCACGAACGCTCAACTGGTTCTGATGCAAATCTTCCTGGTTGTAGCTGGTGCAAATGCAGGTAAAATCGGTCTGGATCACTGGGTACTGCCTTACCTTCGCGGATTGATCACTCGCAACAAAGGCAATCATCCTAAAGACACACCAACAATTAGCCCAACTCAAAAAACAGCTTAAACAATCATTCAACGAATTTTCGGCCCTGCTCCCAATCCCCCTGGAGAGCAGGGCTTTTTGCTTTCCAAGATCATCCTGAATGCCCTGCCTGACTTGCCCATCCATAGAAAACCGTATTATGATGAACGTAAAGTTGAACATCAAAGGAGTACACGATATGCCGACCCAGCGACGTCTTGAGACGGATGCGGACTTTCAGGAAGCCATGAATATGAAGTATAAGGTTCGCGTTTTCAAAGATAATCACCAGATTGACTCCGGTGGCATCATTATCCGTTTTGACAGCAACACCGTAGTTGTACAATCCAGTGTCAGTGAACTCGCTTATCACTCGCGTACCGACTGTGAATTGTTCGAAATCCGCAAATAAATACCTATTGCATAAATAAGGCTTCGTATCGAAAGAAGGTTCCTGTAGCCCATCAAGCGGGTTCAGGAACCTTCTTTTGTTTATATATTTTAATCGTATACTTTAACACACGTTATCCATACAAACCTGGCTTGTTAGCCATAATCAGGCTGTTGTCTGTTCCAAGTTACACGCCGTCCCCAAACTGCCAGCAGTTCAAACTGAGCGTTCCATAAGGGTAAGACTGGAATAGACGCTTCGCTGATCGGGACATATCCGCTGTGCCCATCGCGTAGAACAAAGGTGCAAGGTGCTCTGTACCATACGATGGAACTGCCGTACGTGCATGAGGGGCTTTTTTCTCATATTGAAACAGCTCTCTCGTGTTCCACTGCTCCAAGCGCTCCCCGATCCAGTTATCAAATTCCACTGCCCACTCTTGCGGTTCATCATTATTGCCAAGCAATCGTAAATTGTGAACCGTTCCACCACTACCGATAATCAGGACATTATCATGACGTAGCTGTTCCAGCATACGGCCAATATCATACTGTTCCTGTGGCGTACGCAACGAATCGACTGATACGGCGATCACAGGGATATTAGCCTCGGGGTACATATGCAGCAGTGGTACCCATACGCCGTGGTCCAGGCCCCTGCCTCGAATTGGCTGATGCGCCAGATTGCAGCGGGTGAACAACGCACATATCTCGTTCGCCAGATCTGGCTGACCAGATGCAGGGTACTCCATGGTATACATCGTAGAGGGAAATCCGTAAAAATCATGCAGGGTCTGATGTGTATCATCCATCGTCACGGACGGTTCGGGACAATCCCAATGCGCCGTAAATACGACAATGGCTTTCGGAGCCGGCAGCCTGTCTCCAAGCTGGTTCAGAAAATGAGTGTAGTCATTGCTCTCCACCGCCAGAGCGGGAGAACCATGCGCAATGAAAAGTGCGGGTAATGTCATTGCTGCCAACCTCCAGACACGGATAGAATGCTTACTCTTCTATTTTACCCTTAAGAAGGCGCTTTTCCAAGCTGACATCCCCAAACAGTTGTAATCCTGCCACTTATATCATCCAGTGCTGCCAATCCTGCTCGATCTTCTGGCGCTCGCCCAACCACTCTCTGGTACGCGTAATCAACTGTTCCCGCTCTTTACCTGAAGAGAAGGTGTGATCGCCCTGAAAGATGATCTCCTTGTCGCAACGGCCCTCCTGGCGCATCCAGAATACCTTTTGATACAGGAATGCGTAGTCTACAGGGATAATCTCATCTGACGTACCATGCACGACGAGCACATCGCCGCTAAACTTGACTGCTTCCTGAAATGGTTGTTGTTCAGCGAGAGACTCGAAGAACGTCGGTGTGAATTTGTATCCGAGATAATCAGCAACACCCAGTTTCACACCTTCATCGTATACTTCCCGTCCCGTAATCTTCACGATATCATTGAATGGATAACCCACGGAGGACCACATCACCAGGTTTTTGACACGTTTGTCACGTACAGCAGTTAGCAATGCAACAGCACCACCCAGACTATGACCAATCAGCGTAACGCGCGTAGGATCTACATCACTGCAATTCACCGCGTAATCCAGCACCGAACGGGTCTGCAGCACCATGGACTCCAGCCCCTCCGCTCCATACTCCCCACTGCTCTCTCCGCAACCGATATAATCGAAACGCAGGACCAGATAACCGTCCTCAGCCAATTCGCGGGCAGTCTTCACAAACAGACGATCCACGCCGATGCGGCTACCAACAAAGCCATGGCAAATGACCGCCAGAGGTACTCGTTGCTGACTCTTCTCCTCCTTGATATCTTTCACGACCGGATAATGAATCGTGGCTGTTAATTCTTCCTGTCCATGACGGATACTGATCTGACGTTCCATGCCGATTTCCCCTTTCCATGCGTTGCCTGTCTATGTTCAAATCGTTAATTATATATAATCCGATAAGTTTAGTGTGTATTAAGATCGTATTAATATATTATCATTCCGCAACCTGCAAGTCAACGTAAGTAAGAACCCTTTCTACGTCGACTACCAATCTACATTTTATCGGATAATAAGCGCAAAAAAATGAGCCACGCTGATGACAGCTGGCCCGGATATCTTTTGGATTTCAAAACAAGTGTTGCAGAATTGTTATTCGTAACTTCTACGGAACATCTCGTGGGTCTCCACACGTCCATTCCACTCATGCTCATGACCCGAATCACTATTGTCCCAGAAACTTCTTCCCTTCAAATTGCCATCTGTCAGTTCTTCTGCATACTCCGTATCCTCCAGGTTCTCCTCAAAGGATACGACCTCGTCCACGACTCCACGGGAGTTGCTGTTCAGTAGCAGCTTACGCGTCAATTCTGTTTGTTCATCCATAACAAGCACACTCCAATCTCGGATTTCTGTTGGAAATGCTACTATTGTGATGGAATCGGCTGCTCTTTATGCATACTTCACACAATCGTTAGAACTGGAAGGAGTGAGGGTATTTTTTTACATGAATCGGGGAAAATAAGCCATAAAAAATGCAGGCAGCCATATGCCTCGGAATCCTTCCGCCGAAAGGAATGAATTCATGGAACATCTACTGGAGTGGATTCTACATCACGGAAAACTGGTGCTGTTGTGCACCTGTGTCATACTGGCCTGTGTGTGGATATGGGCTCACCATGAACAGCTTTTTTATAAGGAATGACTTTGCGAAACGAGAGCCCTTCCCGTATACTAAAATACCGTCAGGGTCTTCAGACTTTGGAAGATCAGAACGTGTGTAGACAGGGGGAGCAGTCATTGGGGATTTCCTATAAGAAGCTTAAAGAAATACAGAATCGGCAAATTACCGAGATGAGTCGGATGACACCTGAAAATGTGAAACTGTATGACCAAATCAGCACGATTGCGCGCCATGCGCCAGCTGACCAGAGAACACAGGAAGACTGGATTCTCTCCACAGGAAGAGCGATCGTACAGGCTCAGAAGGATAACAAGCCCGCTCGCGAGCTATACGGGGCTGATCTGGAGCAAGACATCCATACACAGCTCGGGGTAACAGGTACAGCACCCGAGAAGACGGCTGTCGTTGAGATGGGGAAACCGGGTCCATCCCGTAGTACAAGCCCATCAACTTCAGCGAAAAAGAAAGCTAACGTTGCAGAACCACAGCAAACTGAGAATCCAGAGCCAGCGAAACGGACACCGAAATGGTATGCCATGATCGCTTGGGCGGCTCTGTCTTTTGTCATGTTGATCCAAGGATGTGCGGGATTGTTCGTGGGTTGGACTGGCGGAGATACGGAACCATTCCAACACATCAGTCTGTTCTCCCTGATTGTTGCAGCAGTTGGCGGGATTGCATTGGTGGAGATGCTTCGCCGCCTTGCTGAGCGACCAGACGATGAAGGAGCGGACAAAAACACCGTACCTAGGGTTAACCTTAAGGGAATCATCATCTACATTGTCATCGTGGTCCTTGTACTGTTTGTAGGGTATCCACTGCGTGATACACTTCCGGTATTTGCACTGGCTCCGTGGGTAAGTGCGGTGATCGGAGTTGTGGGACTTGCAACGTTACGTCTTTTCTTTGGAGAGAAGAAAAAAGTATAACATGGTATATGATCGATTAAGGGGCCTTGAGGGGCCCTTTTTCCATTTGGAGCTGATTGCGATGCTTGATTCCCATGCCTGGCGTCTCTCCAAACTCTCGCTTGTACATCCGAATGAAATAGTTCACTTCCATGCCTACAGTCTCTGCCGCCTCCCGTACACTTGCTCGTGGATGCTTGTCCAGCCAGTCCGAAGCTTTCTGCAAACGCAATCGCTGCATATACTGATGTCCTGTCACGCCATAATGCTGGTGAAATAATCGGTTGAGATGCTGCACCGAATAACCCACAGCATTAGCAACATGCTTCAATAACAGGTCGTCCTGGTAGTGAGTATGCATCAATGCTACTGCTCGGATGAGCGCCTCCTTGCCCGAATCGGACTCCTGATCAGAACGTGTTACAGCCCCGTTCTGGGCCTTAGATGATCCAATACCTACGATACCAGCATCAGAGGTGATTTTGGATTGTGCTATATCCAAAATGAGCTGGTAGATCAGGGTTGATGTGTTCCACATCTCCGTTGCTCCTTGATCCAACGCGTACCAGAGATTGGTCATGCGTGACCAGATGATTTCAAAACCGGAGATATGGCACGGTTCGTTCTGAAGCAAACCCGTGGATTGTAGTACCGATCCAGCCGATGTACCGCCAATACCGATATAACCCAGTTCTCCTTTGGATTTGGAATGAGGCACATACTCATGCGCAACCTCGGGTTCCACGATGAATAACTGCCCTGCTCCCATCGTCCATGTCCCTTTTCCCGTTATCTTGAACTGCCCTTCACCACCGCGTGACAAAAACAGCTGATACACCGGAAATCCATCCGGTCTGTGCCGAACTTTCTCTTCCTGCGTGCCCACACAATACAGGTATAGCGGCAACCGGGAATCCGGCAGGCCCGTCAAACGAAATGCAAGCATTCCATCATTCCTTTCGGCTCATAGGCTTCTACATAAGGTGAACTAAAGATATTTACACTGGCCACTCCGATGACAGAACAACCTTCCGATCGCTGTTATCCCCAGATTTTTTTGGTTTTCCTTTTTTAAAAGGTAAAATCCGGGGATAGCATATGCTTCCGATGCAGCTTTCTTTCAGAAAGCTTTTAGGTGCACGCTTCGCTTCTTCAGGTTATTTCTGCCCTCTCCGTTTCGTGTAAATGTTTAGTTCGATCTATACAGCCAACTTCCCTTTATTATCCATTATTTGTTCCCAATGTAACAATGGTCTTAGGAACCTTTTTGGCGACAAGATTTTCAAAATGGATTATAAAAATAAAAAAACTCCCTTCTCTTTGGAAAGGGAGTCTACATTGTTACTTTACTGAATAATAGATGGTTCTTCTTTGAGTGGCCGTTCCGGTCACGGATCGTTCTTCCGATCGCTGTTGTCTCCAAATTTTCTTGATTAACCTCTAAAAGGTAGAAATTCGGAGACAAAGGCGAGCGCTGCCGCTTCTTCAGAATCGATTCCGTCCCCTTCACTACAACTGTCACTTATCCAAACGATGTATGCATCCAAACGTTAAACTTGTTTTTTTAGGGGGATCTCCAGCAGATGCTTAAATACCACTACCACCAGAGGCACTTGCACCGGTATCCGGATTGGAGGATGTACCCGTATTGTTGCTTCCCTGATCAGTACCAGAAGAAGCTGGCGGAATGGTCAAAACTCCTTCAGAAGTAACGGATGTATTTATCGTTAAATCACTCGCCACTGCGACTACCAAGACTTTGTATTTTCCCGCTCCAAAAGCTGCATCATCTGAATCCTTGGCTGTAATATCCACTGTTGCTGTCCATGGAGCAGTCCCCGTACTTACTGTGGCTAGAACTTTACCAGAAGTACCTGTACCGTTCCCTTCTTTAACAATGTACACATCGTAACGAGCAATACCTGCTTCATTAGTTGGCTTAATGAAACCTATATTAATTGAATTTCCATTTAAAGATGCACTCACATCCGTTACCTTCTCGACAGGTGTTGGTGCCTGTTTTTTAGCGTTAATTGTGAAAGCAGGGGAAAAAGACATATTGGATTCCCGTTTACTATCTGATGATTCGGATAGGATAACCACCTTGTATGAAACTCCTGCTTTGATATCATTACCATTGCTATCCTTCAATGAAAGCGGCAAGTCTGTCGGACTAGTAGTAACAACTGTTGCAAAACTTGAATTTGCAGTTGTTTTGGCTGCATTCAGATCAAATGCCGTTGCAGCAGGTACAACCATTAGCACATACCGCTTAATGCCGGTCTCGGTACCAGGCTTCGTAAATGTAACTGTTACATCAGTTACGTTGCCTGCGGCTTGCGATGCATCTTTCACAGTTGCCGCTACTTTGCTCACCGCCTCTACAGCTGTATTGGAAGTCAATGTAAGTACACCGGAAGGAGAAGACAATGCATTTGGCAGAGATCCGTTGTTATTCACAGCCATCACGTAAACTCGATAGCCCACATCGTTACGGATCAAGTCACCATCCACTGTTCTCGAACCATTAGATAAAGTAATCGTCTGATTATTTCCCGTTCTACTTACATACGTATAATTTGAGCTATTCACCGCATTGGCTGCGTTCAGATTGAAGCTGCCTGCATTTGCATTTTTCACCACAAACACCCGATAGTGATTCACATTTGTCTCATCTGCGGATTTAGTGAACGTCACACGCAGATCACGTCCATCTCCAGTATCACCGATGTCCATTGCAGTCACACTGCTCGGAGCGGTTACAGCAGCGTTTACCCACAATGTAATCTGTGAAGAGTAAGAAGACAATGCGTTCTGACTGGAGTTTCCGCTATTACTCACAGAAAGGACAAACACACGATACGCATTACCATTAGAGATTCTATACCCATTCGTATCTACCCCATTAGAAGGTAGGGTTACGGACAAGTTGCCACCCGTTTTGTTCACTTGTGTGTAATTGTTCGATGCATTAGCTGCACTCAGTGTAAAGTTACCTGCACTATTGGAACGTACAACATATACCCGATATGCAGAGATTCTGGATTCATCCGCAGCCTTGTTGAATGAAACCCGCAGATCACGCCCATCACCGTAGTCGCTGATATCCGCAACAGCCAGGTTACTGATGACTCCCGCATTACCGTTCGTTGTCAATCTCAGCACAGTGGAGGAAGCTGACAGCGCATTGGTGTATCCATTCTGCTGGTTGCCCACCGCCATCACAAAGATGCGATAATCTTGCAGATTCGTTACATTATAACCACTTGTGTCCTTCATGGATGAAGGCAATGTTGTTGTAATGTTGTTACCTGTTTTGTTCACCGTATAGTACAGACTGGAGGACAGGTTGCTTGCTGTCGTCAGATTGAAGCTGCTGGCAACCGAGTTACGCACCACGAAGACACGGTAGTTCGCCACCTTGGACTCATCCGATGAACGGTTGAAGCTCACCTGAATATCACGACCATCTCCATAATCCGAGTTGTCTCTCACCTGTGTAATCACTGGAGACGTTGCTGTGTTCACCGACAGCGTAAGTGAAGATGATGCTGCGGACAGCTTGCTGTCTGTCGTTGTATTTGTGCTTACCGACAGGATGTAAACAACATACGCTGTGTTACTTTTGATCAATTCGCCGGACGTATCCCGTGTCGAAGAAGTCAGCTGGCTTTTGACTGCAGCAGTGTTGCCTTTGTATATGATCGTGGAGTTTGCACTGGACACTTTGTTCGCTGCAGCCAGATTGAATGCGGAAGAGTCCTTCGCTTTAACAACAAAAGCACGATAATACGTAATGTTCGATGTCGTGCTCGGCTGCGTGAAGTTAATCTCCAGATCGCGTCCATCGCCATAGTCGCTAATATCTGCAGCACGCAGGCTTGTAACTGCCTGTACTGTGGATTTCACATTATTGAGCTTCAATGCTTGGGAAGACCAGTTCAATGCATTTTTATAATTATTGCTGCTGTTTCCAACAGTCAGTACATACAGGCGATACGTTTCATTACTATTGAGCAAATCCCCGTTCACGTCACGCGTCTGTGCATTGAGCGTCAGTTTCGGGTTGCTGCCATTCGGTGTAACAGATGTATAGTTCGCAGAAGGTACGGCAGACGCTGCCGACTCCGTGAAGCTATTCACATCGCGAGTTTTCACCAGCATAATCCGGTAAGCAGATACAGCCTTCTCTGAAGTTGGACGTGTGAAGCTCACGGTCAGGTCACGACCATCTCCATTACTTCCGGATACCGAACCATAGATGTTCCATGCAGCGTATTGTGTCTCGTCCACTGGAGGCGTTGCCGTTGTCTTGATATCTACACGCTGATTGCGCGAGTTCCAGAACACTTTCTCTCCAAAAGCTTCACTGACAAAACGAATTGGAACCATCGTGTTGCCCTTAATCGTGTTCGCAGGTACATCCAGCGAGATCGCTTCCCCGTTGATGTATGCCGTTTTGGAACCGAGTGTCAAAGTAACTTGCTGATCGTCGCGAGTTGCAACAATCGTTTTGGTTCTGTTGGTGTACTGTACCTTCGCGTCCAATCCTTCAAAAATCGACCGAAGTGGAACCAGTACACGTCCACCTTTCATGACAGGTGCCTGAGCAGATGATAACTCTGCATCATTAATATATATACTGATTCTCGCAGCTGCATCCATAACCGACGTTGGAAGTGCGGACATCAGCATGGCCGATACAGCCAGCGCTGACATGACCTTCTTCACTTGTTTTCCTCCCGCTTTCCTCATGTCCCATATCCCCATTCTCGCAATTAGTTAACATCGAAATAGATTCGCTGTTCTTTTCATTAATTCCTGTATTTTCCTATGCACAACTAAGACGTTCCGATCAGCTCAAAAGTTTCCAGTTGTACAAAAAATATTTTCGCAGAGATATCCTTCTATCTTCCACCCTCCAAAAGTTAAAAATAACAGAAGAATTTGTCACCATTCCGCAACCACATCCTGCCCCAATTGGGTTAATGTATAGTAACTAGTGAACAACGCCTATCATTTTCTCAACTACGGGAGGTTCATATTTATGACATCATCGTTCCAATCTGCCAAACGTAAAGGCATGCGCATCTTCATTACAGCCACCGCCATCGTCTTGCTGCTCCAAACGGGTGTAGCTCCATTATCCGGAGTCGCTGCTGCCGCATCTTCCAGTACAGATACCAAAGTTACAACTGCCAGTTCAACAACGATATATAAAACATTTCAATCCATGCTCTACAAAAAGAACGGCTTGCCTGCCGCGGATACCTATCTCGAATCCCATATCAATCAAGTCACCACTCATCATGCAACCCTGATGGTCTTACAACTGGAGAATGCCCGCAACAAGGCGCTAACAGCCATGACGGACCGCTTACTCGTACCTAATGTTCAGGACAAGATGATCAAGACCTACAAGTGGAATGACAGCTTCACCAAACTAATGTCCCGCACCACCGACACCAGTCTGCGTGCACTGCTCCAGCAGGCACGGGATAGCGGTTATCGCCTGGTCATGCTCGAAGGCTCCCTCTATCCGATCATGAATTATATGTCTTTTCAGAAATATATCTCGTACGTGAAGCCAGACATCAAACAATACATCAATATCATGGCGGTCGAAACCAGTAACCTTGCCGCCGATGATGGTGCACTGGTCATTGGCTATCAGGAGATACTCAATCGTGCTTTGAATCAGGAACGATTCCTGAATGAATATCCCAAGTCCAATCGGGTACAACAAGTGAAAAACCTGATGAATAACTATACCTTGTATACGTTTTATGGCCTGAACAATACGCCTTTATTTGACTATGAAACGAACAAAATGACAGTCAATGCCCAGAAAGGTTACAAAGCTGTCTTACAACGCAACTCATCCGAAGATAGTGCCTTCCTGACCAAGCTCGAAAAGTTCATGGACATCGTAACCGAAGCCCGATTCGAGAAAACGGCTGCTGTACAGAAATGGCTGGAGCAGAACGTCCCGGCCAGCGATTATGCTAACTATTAAGGTACTCTGTTCCCAAGGTTAGAATCAGGGTCTAGTTCAGGCTAAGTTCCAACAGATCACCACGACAAAAAACCGCCGCAGGAGTCGCTCCTGTGGCGGTTTCTACTTGCTCTATCATCAAAACTGACTTAACCCGTCAGTTCCCTGCACTATTGAATCGGTTTGACCATATGATTATACTCATGTCCTGCGATGACAATCACATCGTCTTTGACATATCCCTGCCGTTCATAGAGCATTAGCGCACGGCCATTGTCCCGTTCTACAATCAGGGATACCTGAGAGTGACCCAGCTCTCTGCCCTGCTGCTCAAAAGCAGCCATCAGTGCACGGCCGATGCCCTGCCCCTGATAAGCTTCACTTACCGAGAGAGTATCCAGATAATACTCCCCCGGACGGGTTTCTTTGACTAAAATATACTTCTCATCCCGGCTGCGTCCAGGGCGATTCAGAATCGGCTGATCCAGACGATCTGCTTCACCGCCATCATAGGCTACGAGAATCCCCGCAATCAGCCCATCCTGCTCCATCACCGTCACATGACGATAGCTAATCCGGTTGTCTTCCTGTACATAGAACGCCTCCAAAATTTGCATCGCCTTCTCATGATCCGCCTCACCCGCAAGCGCGTAAGCAATGTCCCCTATCGCCTGATACAACAATGGAATGACCTGATTTGCATCTTCTATGCGCGCAGGTCTGATCAGAGGAGATGTTTCTTGGTGATCTGATTGCTTCTTGGAATCATTCATCAGATTAACATGTTGAACAGATTCAGATTTTTGTTCAGCTCGGTATAGGCGATACCTTTGCGATTCATACGTTCAATGAGCGGGTGGTAATCTTCCTTGTACATCAGCTCGATGCCCACCAAGGCAGGGCCATTTTCCTTATCATGCTTTTTCGTATATTCAAACCGGGTGATATCATCATTTTTCCCTAGAACTTCCTCCAGGAATTCACGTAAAGCTCCTGCACGCTGCGGGAAATTAACCATGAAATAATACTTCAGCCCTTCATAGATCAGGGAACGTTCCTTGATCTCCTGCATCCGGTCGATATCGTTGTTCCCGCCACTAATTACGCAGACCACCGTCTTGCCCACGATTTGCTCACGATACTGCTCGAGCGCCGCAACAGCCAAGGAACCTGCAGGCTCGACTACAATTGCATTTTCATTATATAACTCCAGAATGGTCGTGCAGGCTTTGCCTTCTGGTACTTTCACAATGTCATCCAGTATATTATTGCAGATATCAAAGGTGAGATCACCAACCCGTTTCACCGCGGCACCATCCACGAATTTATCAATATCATCCAGTGTAACAACCTGTTTGCGGAACATCGCCTCACTCATGGAAGCTGCCCCAAGTGGCTCAACACCAATGATGCGTGTCTCTGGACTCACGGTCTTCATGTAGGTTCCCACGCCAGCTGCCAGCCCTCCGCCGCCAATCGTCACGAATACGTAGTCGGCATTCTCATCGAGACTTTCCATGATTTCCATCGCTACCGTACCATTACCTGCAATAATTTTTGGTTGATCAAAAGGATGGATGAACGTCATGCCCTGTTCGTCACATGCACGCATTGCCTCTGCATAAGCATCGTCATAGGTATCCCCGATCAGCACCACTTCGACGTTGCTGCCACCAAAGCGACGTACCTGCTTCACCTTCTGGTTCGGCGTTGTACTCGGCATGAAGATTTTGCCGTTAATTCCGAGCGCATTACAGCTAAAAGCAACACCTTGAGCATGGTTGCCTGCACTCGCACAGACAATACCTTTCTCCATCTCGGCTGGTGTCAGACTGCGAATCATATTATAGGCGCCCCGAATCTTGAACGAGCGCACCACTTGAAGATCTTCCCTTTTCAGATACACATTACAGTTATATTTGGCCGACAATACAGCATCCCGCTGCAACGGCGTTCTTACAATGACCTCACGCAGCACATGATGTGCGCGCACGATATCTTCCATGCCAACACTGGCACGACCGGGACTTGTGGTTCCCGTTGGTTCTTGTTCAACTGGTTTCATGTTGTCTCCACACTCCGCTTTTATGGTCTATATAAGTTGAACTAAAGTTTATTTACACTGACACTACGATGACAGAATAACCCTCCAATCGCTGTTATCCCCAGATTTTTTCGATTCCCTTTTCCAAGGGAAAAATCCGGTGATAAAGGCGAACGCTTCGCTTTTTCGAGTTCTTTCTGTCCTCTCCGTTATCGTGTAGATCATTAATTCAACTTATCTAGCAATGTCGCGCACTGCTTTTCTTTGTATTGTATCACTTTTGTTCTGTTCTTGCGCCTGAGCTCTTATCATTTATCATTCGTAAAATTTCATCAATAATGACCTGAGGGTCTGTATACATAACCATATGTCCCGATTGACCCGCCCCAATCCATCTCGCATTGGATAGCTGGCTCACCGTCTGGCGATGCGCCGTGATGAGGGCAGGTCTGATTTTCGCCTCTCCCTTGCCCGGTTTCGTACCCGAGATCACGCTGACTTCCAGATCACCCAGAGCCGGAGGATGTTCCAGCAGCGCTGCCATGTCATTCAGAAATGTTTTGCTTTCCGCAAGCATCGTGCTGGCTGCCTGTACAGTGAAATCCTCCTTGAGGTGATCCGCCGCCACATCGTCAGGCTGAACGCGTCCAGCCTTGCTGCCGAGCAACCGGTATAAGCCCGTTCTCGCCATGATTGGAATGAGGAAACCATTGAGAGCAAAACTCTTTTTGGCCGTGTTCGAAAAATACAATTCACAATGCTCGTCTGATGGATCAACCAGAATAATACCTCGTAATCGAGACCGATGTGCAGCCGCAGCAGCCCGTACAATCGGACCTCCCCAGCTATGTCCAACCAGAATGAATGGGCCCGAACCAAGAGCCGTCAGCAGATCCCCTAGATCTCCTGCAATGCGTTCAAGACTGCGCGGAGTCGAGTCGACGTCACTTCGTCCTGCGCCTGCCCTATCATACACGACTGTGCGTACATGCTCAGCAATGGCAGGTGCAACCAGTCCCCAGTTCGATCTGGAGGCGCCCATGCCGGACTCAAACACCACCGTCAGATCTCCTGTTCCCCTGGACATATAATGTAGTTTGCGACCATCGCGGGTCTGCACAAACGCACTTGAGCCAAACGTATGTGAGCTAGGGTTAGGATCCATGTTCCCCTCCTGATTACATGCATAGTCATCTTTCGCCGAATCTAATTGAAAATGATTATCAATTACTTCATTATAGAATAATCCATGCTTTACGACAACCATATTGCTTCATCAAGTTAAAGGAGTTCTGTCGCCTCTGTCACGTTGCAAGGATCATCCCCCTTCCCATCGTTCCGTTCCCCCTCCTTGTTCCTTGTGCAAAAAGAAAACCCAATCCATAATCGGATCGGGTAACTGTTCCAGCCACTAAATAAAAAGGAGAAACAGCCCGATCTTCACGATCAGGCTGTCTCTACCTGTTTCATAACCGTCTATCCACCCGACTTACGCCTGTGTCTTAAACCAGGCTGCCGCGCCCTCTGCCTCGGTACGCGTTAACTGATGACCCTGACGCTCCCAATGCATGTTTACATCGGCACCCGCACCGCTGAGCAGCGATGCGAGTTCCTCCGTTTCACGTCTTGGTACAATTGGATCGTTCTCTCCTGCACCGATGAACACAGGTAGACCTTTCAGATCCGGCAATTCCAGTCCGCGCAGCGGTACCATCGGATGATGCAGAATTGCACCTTTGAATACATCCGCTTGATGGAAGATCAGGCTTACCGCAATGTTGGCACCGTTAGAGTAACCCAGTGCATATACGTTGGACCGATCGAAACCATACTCCACCGCAGCTGCATCTACAAAAGATCCCAGCTCTGCCGTACGAGCAATCAGATCCTCTTCATCGAAAATACCTTCGGCCAAACGGCGGAAGAAACGGGGCATCCCGTTCTCCGATACGTTCCCCCGCACCCCAAGTATGCCAGCTCCTGGTGCGATCATCTCCGCCAGACCTACCAGATCATTCTCGGTTCCACCTGTACCATGAAGCAACAGGATTGTTGGCGCATCCGGCTGGGCACCTGCTTTATAGATATGTTTCATTGTACTGGTTGTGGTCATGATTTGGACTCTCCTTTCCATTCACGTACTTCAATTCGTGGCAACAATTGTTCAATCTGCTCGCGCTGTGGTTCATACCATTCAGGCAACATCAGTTTCTCGCCCATGCTCTCTTCTGGTTCATCCCGTGCAAATCCCGGAGGATCCGTAGCCAGTTCGAACAGTATACCACCCGGCTCCCGGAAATACACAGCGTTGAAGTATTGACGGTCAATGACCGGCGTTGGATGATATCCGGATTGTTCTAGGTCCTGCTGAATTTGTTCATGCTCCGCGTAATCTTTGGCACGCCATGCAATATGGTGGACTGTCCCGGCTCCGCCAATCCCACGTTGGATGCCTGTAGACTGAATATCGATGATCTGACCAATATCGCCGCTTGCCTGAAGACGAAGGAGTCCGTTCTCTTCACCGACCTGCTCCAGACCCAGTTTGCTCACCAATACGTCCATGGTTTTCTCAGGAACGTGGCTGAACAATACGGCTCCGCCAAATCCTTTGATGGCATGCTCCGGTGTCACACCGTTAAAAGTCCAGTTGCTTGGCTGACCACCTTCGCGCTCAACCAGTTCAAGCAGCAGACCGCCTTTGTCGAAGAAACGAATGTACTGCTCACCGAATCTGGTTTTATTTTCATATGGAATGTCGAAGGAAGCAAGACGTTCTTTCCAGAAAGGCAGGCTTCCTACAGGAACCGCATATACGGTAACTCCAGTCTGACCGGAACCAATGACACCTCTTCTTGAATTTTGCTGTGGGAAAAAGGTAATGATTGTGCCCGGTGCACCCTGCTCATTCCCGTAATACAAGTGATACACATCTGGTGCATCAAAGTTGATTGTTTTTTTCACCAGTCTGAGCGCCAACACACCTGCGTAAAAATCAACGTTTTTCTGTGCATCGTCTACAAAAGCTGTAATGTGATGAATTCCTGAAGTTCTGAACATAATATCCACTCCCTTGGTTTTAGTTGTATCATAGGTTGTTTTTGCTTCTTTTATTTATTGCTTTTCGTTATTTATCTTTAAATTAAGATTCTTTAAATTTATATTAATCCATTGGACTGAATTATGCAAGCATTTATTTTAAAATTAAGATTTATTACAAAAAAGCAGGCCCCGATCACATCGGGAACCTGCTTAGCTTTAGAACGATTATGTTGCTTCGTTATTCTTGTATCACATTTGTATCACTGCTTCTTAAACCAATTTCATTCTTTTTGGTGGATTCACCAAATCTTTGTGCTCGTATTCATCCTTGATATCTCCGACAATCTCTTCAAGGATATCCTCCATCGTAACCATACCTACCGTAGCACCTGCCTCGTTTTCCACGGTTGCAATGTGTACACGGCTTTGCTGCATCTGGATCAGCACATCCTTGATTGGAGAACGCTCGGAGAAACTCGGCGTATTGTGAACAAAGGTCTCCATATTGAAGTCTCTGCCCGCAGCCACACTCGTCAGCATTTCTTTCGTGTTAATGAAGCCAACAAAATGAGCCTGATCCCCATTCGCAATAACAGGGTATCTCGTGTATTCGTGTTGATTCAGCATCTCAATGATCTGATCAAGCGGCATTTCTTTATTTAAGGTAACGATTTTATCTCTTGGAATCATGATTTCCTGAAGCAGACGCTCATCAAAAGCAAAAATGTTTTTGAGATAGTCCAGCTCCGTCTGGTTGATCTCGCCACTCTCATAGCTCTGTGCCATAATCAGCTTCAGCTCTTCTTCCGAGTGAACGGTATCATGCCCGGCAGGTTTTACACCGAATATGCCAAGCAACAGACGAGCAGCTCCATTCAATGCATAGATGAACGGATTCATGATTTTACCGAACCAGTACAGTGGTGGTGCCAGCAACAGCGTCATTCTCTCTGCAAACTGGATCGCCAGTGTTTTCGGTGCCAATTCACCAATAACCACATGCAGGAACGTAATGATCGCCAGAGCGATACCGTAGGAAAGCACGGTAGACAACGCCGCTGGCACTTCCAGTCGCTCAAACAGCGGATGCAGCATTTTCTCAACGGTAGGTTCACCCAGAGCTCCCAATACCAGCGCCGTGATGGTAATCCCCAATTGACACGCAGACAGATAATAATCCAGGTTGTGCGCCACTTTTTTGGCCAGTACTGCCTTTTTGTTACCTTCCGAGATCAATTGATCGATTCGGGACATCCGTACTTTAAGAATTGCAAATTCGGCTCCAACGAAAAAGGCTGTCAGACCTATAAATACGGCTACTAAAAATAAATTCAAGGCTATTATTCCGTCCAATGATTTCCCTCAGGTTGAGGGATTCACCTCCAAGTAAAATTTATATTAAGGTTGCACGAGTGACGTTCCGGTGACGGCTCGTTCTTCCGATCGCCATTGCCTCCAAATTTTCCTGATTGTTGTTTTCAAAGGTTTAAAATTGGTTTGCAAACGCGAACGCTACGCTTCTTCAGAATCGATTCCGTCCCCTACACTGCTACGTTGCCAAAAAACATTTAAATTTTCAAAAGATTTCCGCGCAAGATCACGCAAGATCGCTTGTAGCTTCCTCAACCTGCGCACCGCTCACTCGTTCCAGAAGAACTTGCTTGATGTGATAGTTCTCGGTATCGACAACGGTCCAGACATAATCACCGTGTTCTACCGTATCGCCTTTTTCCACACCTACACCCTTCTGGTACTGAATCCATCCAGCAACGGTATCCATCTCTTCATTTCCTTCAAAGATAAGTCCGAACTGCCGCTCCACTTCATCCAAAAGTACCCGGCCGTTGATGAGATATTGATTCTCTCCGGTCTCCTGAATATCGGCCACCTCATCGGCATCGAATTCATCACGAATCTCACCGACAAGCTCCTCCAGAATATCCTCCATCGTAATGATTCCCGAGGTACCGCCGTATTCATCCACGACCACGGCCATGTGTACACGTTCCTGCTGCATTTTAATCATCGCATCCTGAATACGTGTAACTTCGGAAACGAACGGGATCTCACGAACGAACTCGCTCAGCTGATACGATCTCGCAGCAACCATGTCAGGCAAAATCTTTTTCACATTCACAACGCCGATAATGCGGTCCTTGTCCCCATCCTCGATGACAGGGTAACGTGAATAGTTATGTTCATCCAATATAGGAATAATATCGTCATAGGTCATATCCTGATCTAATGTCACCAGTTCCGTACGCGGCACCATGATGTCTTTGGCATCACGTTCATCAAACACAAATACATTTTCCAGATATGAAAGCTTGGTCTTGTTGTTCTCGTCCCCTTCATAACTCTGGTTCATGATGATCTTGATCTCATCCTCCGAGTAGGCTTGATCATGTTCAGCAGGCTTCACACCGAAGCCCCGTAAAAGAACTCGTGAGGCTCCATTGAGCGCCCAGATGAACGGATACATGATTTTACCAAACCAGTATAACGATGGGGAGAGCATCAACGTCAGTTTTTCTGAAAACTGAATTGCCAGCGTTTTGGGTGCCATCTCACCAACAACCACATGCAAGAACGTGACGAGGATAAAAGCAATCGCATAGGAAGCAATTGATGAGATTGAAGCAGGTACGTCTAAATAATTGAATACCGGATATAACAATCTCTCAACCGTCGGTTTTCCGAGTGCACCAAGTCCCAATGCGGTGACCGTAATACCGAGCTGACAGGCTGACAGATAATAATCCAGGTCCGAGACAACTTTTTTGGCTAATACAGCCTTTTTATTGCCTTCCGCGACCAGTTGATCCACTCTTGATGTACGAATTTTGACTACAGCGAACTCCGATGCTACGAAAAATGCAGTCAATGCAATCAAGATAATAAGTAAAGCGATATTCAATATGGTAATTATGTCCAATGATTTCCCCGGTTCTCAGGGATTCACCTCCAGAGATAGTTACAGCGTGATCCGTTAACTACGTTAACCATTCATCCGCTGTTTGTCGTTCATTGTCGTTCATCATGGCGTATGCCTTATATGAAATCGAATAATGATCCTATTTGTATATGTCGTACGTGTTTGACCTTGTAAAACCAAAACAGGAATTCAAGATGAAGTCAATGACTTGCAGAAACTTCTTCATTCAAATCGGGTTGCCCCTCATGCTGTCAATTGTTCCTCGCTCAACTCCACCTAGATTCGCCATTTGGACAATTTACAATATCGCCTACCCAATAGATATCCACCTCCCCTCTTACTCATTCCTGTTTCCGAAAAGTATACCATGTTTCCCTCTCAACCATCCAGTTGCACGTCATGGTTTGGAACAAGGTTACAGTATAATGTTCACAAATTAGTCTCTAAGTATGTTACACACTCTATATAATATGATTGATATTACCTCATAATGTGATATTGTTCACATGTTTAGTATAGTCCAATTTATAAAAATACTACCCCTTACTTTAGGACATTAAACAACATGCCTAAACACCCAGATTTAATCCTGTTTTGTACCTTCCCTACAAGGACAAGTCCGGCCATTTACACAAGATACATCTATATACGTAGCAAAGAGCCCGCAGGATGCAAATACCTTTCCGGTACACATCTTTGCGGGCTCTTGTATTCATTCTATACCAGTGCTTTGGCAGCAATATCCGTCCGCTGATGTTTACCATCAAAATGGATACGCTCCGCCTGTTCATAGGCTTTGTTTCTAGCTTCGGCGATATCCGCACCAAGGCCAACTACGCCCAGAATCCGTCCACCATTGGTGACCCACTCTCCTGCTTCACTACGCGCTGTACCTGCGTGGAATACCACGGCATCTTGCACTTGATCGAGTCCTTCAATGACTACGCCTTTGGCATAAGGACCCGGGTAACCTCCTGAAGCAAGCACCACACATACTGCAGCTTCATCGCTCCATTCAATCTCAATATCAGCCAGCTTGCCATGAACGGTTGCCCAGAAGATATCAAACAAGTCACTCTTCAGGCGTGGCAATACAACCTGTGTTTCCGGATCACCAAAACGTGCGTTGAACTCAATCGTTTTGGGTTTACCATCTGGTGAAATCATCAGTCCGGCAAACAATACACCCTGGAATGGACGCCCCTCGGACACCATCGCTTTGGCCGTTGGTTTAATGATCGTCTCCACGGCTTCCTCAATAATAGAAGCAGGGATATGTGGCAAAGGTGAGTATGTACCCATACCGCCTGTGTTTGGCCCTTGGTCGTTGTCGAATACAGGTTTGTGATCCTGTGCTGCCGCCATCGGACGAACGGTCTCCCCATCGACAAAAGCCAGAATGGACATTTCCTGCCCTGCGAGGAATTCCTCGATAATCACTTTGGCTCCTGCTTCACCAAATACCTTCTCCACCATGATACTGCGAAGTGCCTGATCAGCCTCTTCACGCGAATAAGCTACCGTCACACCTTTGCCCGCTGCCAGTCCATCTGCTTTGATGACAACCGGAATTGCTTGCTCATTCAGGTATGTTTGAGCCTGTTCGTAGTTGTCGAATTTTTCATAGGCTGCGGTTGGAATGTTGTATTTGTGCAGCAGGTCCTTCATGAACGTTTTACTTCCTTCGATCTCTGCTGCATTACGACGGGGTCCGAATACCGGAATACCTGTCGAATCAAATGCATCCACAATCCCATCCGCCAGCGGATCATCCGGACCAATAACCACCAGACCCACTTTAAGCTCTACAGCAAGAGCCGTTAGTTTATCAAATTCATTTACCGCAATGGCATGACACTCAGCGAGCTGAGCAATACCTGCATTTCCCGGTGCACAGTGAATCTTGTCTACCTTTGGACTCTTTGCCAGTGCCCAGATGATTGCATGTTCCCGGCCACCGCCGCCTACTACCAGAATATCCATTCGTTCTGTTCCCCCTCTGTGCATAACTGGATTTGTTACGCTATCGCGTGTTAAAAAAACTAAAAAAGAGGAGGTGTACCATAAGTCATAAGTATGACTGGCGACACCCCTTATTTAAACCTTTTTCGTTCTAGTGTTTGAAGTGACGAACGCCTGTGAAGACCATGGCAATTCCATATTCATTGGCTACTTTGATGGATTCTTCATCTTTGATCGAACCACCAGGTTGAATCACCGCTGTAATTCCGGCTTTTGCTGCCAGTTCCAGCGTATCCCCCATTGGGAAGAACGCATCGGATGCCAGAATAGCACCTTTTGCTTGCTCGCCCGCTTGCTCAATCGCAATTTTGGCTGCACCCACACGATTCATTTGTCCAGCGCCCACACCCACCGTCATGTCATTTGCAGCAAGTACAATCGCGTTGGATTTCACGTGTTTAACTACTTTCCAGCCAAACAGCAGCTGTTTCAGTTCTTCTTCCGATGGTGCACGATCCGTTACCACGTTCAGCTCGCTCGCTTCAATGGAGTGAACATCGGACTGTTGCACGATCATGCCGCCGTCGATAGATGTTACCACGAACTGGCTCTCCCGTTTACGAGCAGCATTCAGTTCACCCGTTTTGAGCAAACGAATGTTTTTCTTCTTCGTCAGGATATCGAGTGCCTCTTGTGTAAAGTCAGGAGCAAGTACGATTTCCAGGAAAATCTCACTCAATTTGCCTGCTGTATCGCTGTCGATAATGCGGTTCGCTGCCACAATGCCACCAAAGATAGACGTTGGATCTGCAGCATATGCTTTGCTGTAGGCTTCATAGATACTTACGCCAATGCCCACGCCGCATGGGTTCATATGTTTAACCGCGACAACCGCCGGTTCTTCAAATTCTTTGACAATCTGCAATGCTGCGTTCGCATCGTTGATGTTATTGTAAGACAACTCTTTGCCATGCAATTGCTCAGCTGTTGTCAATGTATCTTGAGCAGCCAGTGGTTTGCGGTAGAACGCCGCCTGCTGGTGTGGATTTTCGCCATAACGCAAATCCTGGAGTTTTTCGTAAGTAACCGTCAGACGCTCTGGCAACGGATCACCGTTCAGGTTGGAGAGATAGTCAGAAATAACTGCATCGTAAGCCGCTGTATGGCGGAACACTTTTGCCGCAAGCCGTTTGCGAGTTTCGAGTGTGGTATCTCCATTGCTGCGAACTTCTTCAAGCACCTTGCCGTAATCTGCTGTGTCAACAACGACACTAACAAAAGCATGGTTTTTGGCAGCAGAACGAAGCATCGTTGGACCACCGATATCGATGTTCTCGATCGCGTCTTCGTAAGCTACATCCGGTTTCGCAATAGTCTCTTGGAACGGATACAGGTTCACGACAACCAGATCGATATAGCCGAGACCGAGTTCTTCCATCTGACGTGTGTGCTCTTCGTTATCACGCACAGCCAACAACCCACTATGAACTGCCGGATGCAATGTTTTGACACGTCCGTCCATGATTTCCGGGAATCCGGTCACATCCGAAATTCCGATGACAGGTACGCCTTCCTTCGACAACAGGCTGCTTGTACCTCCTGTCGAAATAATCTCCACACCCATTTGCGACAGCTCGCGGCAAAAGTCCACGATGCCTGTTTTATCCCATACGCTGACCAGCGCTCTTTTGATACTCACAATATGCTCCTCCTTTAATGTCCCATGGCTTCGCGTTTCATGACGAAACACAGCCGATTTATTTCCCGAGAAATATCACAAAATGCGTACCAATATTCGACTTCTGTTATAGAAGTTGAACCAAGATGTTTACACGGGACACTCCGATGACAGAACAACCTTCCAATCGCTGTTATCCCCAGATTTTTTGATTCCCTTTTCTTAAAGGGAAAATCCGGTGATAAAGGCGAAGCGTATGCTTCCGATGCAGCTTTCTTTCAGAAAGCTTTTAGCTTCGCTTTTTCAGGTTTTTTCTGTCCTCTCCGTTAATGTGTAAAAAATTTTCAACTTATATCAAACCGGTTTGTTAACAGTGACATGACGCCCTTCTAACTGAACCAGACCTTGAGCGAACCAGGAAACAACCTCGGGGTATAACAGCTGTTCGGCCGCATGAATGGAACGGCTGATTGACTCAGGCGTATCCTCTGGCAAAATGGGAACCGGATGCTGGGCAATAATCGGTCCAGTATCCATGCCTCCATCCACAAAATGCACGGTCACGCCCGTAACTTTCACGCCATAGTCGAGAGCCTGCCCAATTGCATCCTTTCCTGCAAATGCCGGTAGCAAGGACGGATGAATGTTAATCAACCGCCCTGCGTAACGATCCACCACAACAGAAGTCAGCAATCTCATATATCCCGCAAGAACGACCAAGTCGATCTTTTTGGATTCAAGCACTTCCACGATCTCTGCCTCATAGGCTTCACGGGAAGCATAATTTTTCGGAGTAAACAGATGACAATCCACGCCTGCGTCCTGTGCACGTTGTACAACGCGTGCAGACGTTTTATCACACACGAGCAGATCAACGGATGCTTTCAGCCCACCGTTTCGTACTGCATCGACCAATGACTGAAAGTTGGACCCTTCACCCGAGGCAAATACAGCTATGCGGTAGTTCGCCATTAAACATCCGCTCCCGTGAAGGTTACTCGCGCATCTCCTTCAGTAACACGGCCAATGATATACGCTTCTTCACCAGATGCCTTCAGTTGTTGCAGAGCTTCCGTTGCATCTGCTTCATTAACGACCAGTACAAGCCCGACACCCATGTTAAATGTGGTGAACATGTCACGGTTCGATACAGCTCCCTTTTCCTGTAACAGGTTGAAGATCGGCAGGATCGGCCAAGAGCCGTAGTCAATATCCACATTCACGTTGCTCGGCAACATACGTGGGATATTCTCGATGAAGCCGCCACCTGTAATGTGTGCCATGCCTTTTACTTTTACCTTTTCCAGCAGGGACAACAGAGGTTTAACATAGATCTTCGTAGGTTCCAACAGGGAATCACCCAGCTTACCGCCCAGTTCCGCTACTTCATCATGCAGATCAAGTCCTGCATCTTCCAACAAAAGTCTGCGTACTAGCGAGAATCCGTTACTATGCACACCGCTGGAGGCCAATCCAATCACTGTGTCGCCAGGGGCGATGGTTGTGCCGTTGATGATCTTCGCTTTGTCCACGATGCCCACCGTGAATCCGGCAATATCGTATTCACCTTCACTGTACATGCCCGGCATCTCCGCCGTCTCGCCACCGATCAATGCACAGCCTGACTGATGACAGCCTTCAGCGATTCCCGCAACAATCGCTTCGATCTTCTCCGGAATGACTTTGTCACATGCCAGATAGTCAAGGAAGAAGAGTGGTTCTGCACCCTGTACCACAATGTCGTTCACACACATGGCCACCGCGTCGATTCCGATGGTATCGTGACGGTCCATGGCAAACGCAATTTTCAGCTTGGTGCCTACACCGTCCGTACCGGATACAAGCACTGGCTCATCGTATTTATCTTTGTTCAAACCGAACAGGGCACCGAATCCACCCAGATCTGTCATCACTTCCGGACGGAAGGTACGCTTCACGTGTTTTTTCATCCGTTCAACCGCTTCATTACCTGCCGCGATATCAACGCCGGCCTTTTTATATGCTTCAGACACAACCATCACACCCTTCGTATCTTATAAAAATTGAACTAGAGTATTAACCCTTACCACTTCGATGACAGAACAACCTTCCGATCGCTGTTATCCCCAGATTTTTTCGATCCCTTTTCTAAAAGGGAAAATCCGGTGATAAAGGCGAACGCTTTGCTTCTTCAGGTTCTTTCTGCCCTCTTCGTTTTCGTGTTAATGTTAAGTCCAACCCACCTATCTTGCTCCATCTCTAACAGATGGTTTTGTACCAATTCAAACCCGGCTACACCGAGCGTATTAAACTGGCTATACTCCTCAATCTGAAGGTTTCGAATATACTCATCGCCGCAGTATAAATGTCCTGCACAATGAAATACTCTCAGTTCTTCCTTTTCGGGAGTCAAAGGCGTGTTACCCACGATCTTCCACGTTCCATTTCGGATATTGGCCGGAGAAGTGAATATGACGTTGCTTCTACGTTTCTCAAAGGAATAGAAGAGAAAATCGCCATCTTCCAACCTTTCGGTGTCGTCACGCTGAATGCTCATCACGCCGAACGAAAATGCCTTTTTGAGACTGCCTTTAAGCGCGCATACTACCTGGCATACTGCAAATCGGCCATCCTTCATCGGAATCAGAAATACATCGCCTTCGTTATAGCTCTTTTTCATCCGCATGGATTAACAGCTGCAGCCGAATTTTTCTTCGCCATTGAAGTCGAGGCGGGTTGGGTAATCATGATCAAAACATGCGAGGCATAGCCCGCCCTTATAGTCATCCTGATTATCTCCCTGAATCGATGCAATCAGTCCATCCGGACTGAGGAACGACAGGGAATCCGCATTAATTTCACGGCAAATTTCTTCCACCGACAGCTGTGAGGCGATCAATTCGCGGCTGTCAGGCGTATCGATGCCATAAAAGCACGGGTTTTTGAAAGGTGGTGATGTAATGCGTACATGAACTTCCGTTGCTCCTGCGTCACGCAGCATGTTCACGATCCGCCGGGAAGTAGTTCCCCGTACAATGGAGTCGTCAATCATGACCACACGTTTGCCCTCCACAACGCGGCGCACAGCGCTGAGCTTCATCTTCACGCCCTGCTCCCGCAATTCCTGGCTCGGCTGGATAAACGTACGTCCGGTGTATTTGTTCTTGATCATACCCATCTCGTATGGGATACCCGTTTGCTCCGCATAACCAATGGCCGCGGAAATACTGGAGTCCGGTACACCTGTGACCAGATCGGCATCCACAAACGACTCAATCGCCATCCGGCTTCCCATCCGTTTACGGGCAGCATGCTGGTTCGTACCATTCATATCACTGTCTGGACGGGCAAAGTAGATATACTCCATCGCACACAGCGCCTTGCGGTGTTTGTGATGATCGAAGCGATCCTCGTGCAGACCATCTGCATCCAGCACAAGCAGTTCACCCGGTTCAATATCACGGATCAGCTCTGCGCCGATCGTTTCCAGTGCACACGTCTCGGATGCGAAGAGATACGCATCTCCCAATTTGCCCATCGTTAACGGACGAAGACCGTGAGGATCGGAAGCCACGAGCAGCTTATCATTGGTCATAATCAGAAATGCATACCCGCCCACAATGCGTTGGAACGCCTCTTTTGCCGCTTCCACAAGCCCTTTGGAGGACCGTGCAATTAGATGCGCAATAACCTCGGTATCACTTGTTGTTTGGAAAATGGACCCGCTCTGCTCCAGCTCACGCCGGATCGTTGGTGCATTCACAATGTTTCCGTTGGTCGCTACCGCCAGATCACCATCACGGTATTTGAATACCAATGGCTGTGCGTTCGTCAGTTTACTGTCACCACTTGTTGAATACCGGACATGTCCAATAGAAATATCCCCGGTCAACGTCTGCATCAGGTCTTTGGTGAACACTTCCTTCACGAGACCCATGCCGCGATGATAGTTAAACTGGCTGCCATCACTCACACACATGCCTGCACTTTCTTCGCCCCGATGTTGCAGCGCATGCAGTCCATAATAGGAGAGCGAAGCCGCATCCGGGTGTCTATACACCCCGAACACGCCGCATTCTTCCTTCAATTTGTCGAGTCCTTCCTTGCCGGACCCTTCATTATAATAATCGCCTGTCCACAACGGTCCTGTCGTCAGTTCATGAGACATGGAATCGCATCCTCCCAGACCTGAGCCAAACCTCCTACAGGTTCGCTCACGGCTGATGTTCCGTTCAATTCAATCGTCAGGTTACTTCCTTCTACACGTCCAATCACAGCTACAGGTACACCACGCTCACGTACAAATGCTTCAAGTTTACCCGCTTGCTCTGGCGCAGCCGACAACAAGATACGGGATTGGCTCTCACTGAACAGGGCGTGATCTGCACGCAACGTCGTCTCCACATTCACCTGTGCTCCTACATTACCGCTGATACAAGACTCTGCGAGTGCAACAGCCAAGCCGCCTTCAGACAAGTCATGCGCAGAGCGAACGAGACCGGATTGAATAGCTTCCAGCACCGTGCTGAGCAACGCTTTTTCCGTTTGCAAGTTCAGTTCTGGCGGACGACCTTCCGTCTGACCATGAACCGCGTATTGCAGCTCGCTGCCACCCAGTTCAGCTTTCGTTTCACCGAGGAGGATGATGACATCACCTTCGGATTTGAATGCTTGTGTCGTGATATGATCCGTATCATGAACAAGACCTACCATACCGACAACCGGCGTTGGGTAGATGGAGCCTTTGGCGTTTTCGTTATACAGACTTACGTTACCACCAATGACCGGCGTATCCAGCACACGGCAAGCTTCTGCCATACCGTCTACCGCTTTCTCCATTTGCCAGAAAATATCCGGCTTCTCCGGGTTACCGAAGTTCAGGTTGTCCGTGATCGCCAGCGGCTCTGCACCGGAACATACAATATTACGCGCTGCTTCACTTACAGCAATCCGTCCACCAACTTCAGGATCAAGGTACACATAACGTCCATTACAGTCCGTTGTCATAGCGAGACCTTTGCGTGTGCCACGAATCGTAACTACGGCTGCATCCGAACCTGGACGAACGGCAGTGCTTGTACGCACCATGTAGTCGTATTGGTCATACACCCATTTTTTACTTGCTACGGTTGGTGAAGCCAGCACTTGTTTCAACGCTCGGCCGAGATCCGACACTTCGTCGTAACGAAGCGTGTCGATGGAAGCACTTTGCTCATAGTACGCAGGTACAGAAGAAGGTTTGTCATACACTGGACATTCATCAACCAATGCCGTTACCGGCATATCTCCGACCACTTCGCCGTGGTGGATCAATTTCAGACGACCGTCATCCGTAACTTTACCAACTTTGGCACAGATTACGCCCCAACGCTCAAAAATTTCCATCGCCTGCGCCTCATCCTTCGGCTCAACGACGAACAACATCCGTTCTTGAGACTCAGACAACATCATCTCGTAAGGCGTCATGCCTTCTTCACGCTGTGGCACCTGATCCAGATACAATTCCAGACCGTTACCCGCTTTACTTGCCATCTCTGCACTTGAACATGTCAGACCCGCAGCACCCATATCCTGAATACCGAGCACGATGCCCGTGTCGATCAATTCCAGACAGGATTCCATGACGAGTTTCTCCATAAACGGGTCACCGACCTGAACCGCTGTCCGTTGGGACTCGGATTCTTCCGTCAGTTCAACCGATGCAAAGGTTGCTCCATGAATACCATCCCGGCCTGTTGGTGGGCCCACATAGTAAACCGGGTTACCTACACCTTTAGCTACACCGCGCTGAATCTTGTCATGATCAATCAGACCCACACACATGGCATTAACCAGCGGATTGCCTTCGTAGCTTTCATCAAACATGACTTCGCCCGCAACCGTAGGAATACCGATACAGTTACCGTATCCAGCAATACCCGCTACAACATGTTCGAACAAATATTTAACGCGATCGCTCTCCAGCTTGCCGAAACGAAGGGAGTTCAACAACGCTACCGGTCTTGCGCCCATGGAGAAAATATCACGGATAATGCCGCCCACACCTGTTGCCGCACCTTGATAAGGCTCAACCGCGGAAGGATGGTTATGGCTTTCAATTTTGAATACAACGGCCTGGTTATCACCGATATCCACGATACCGGCACCTTCACCAGGTCCCATCAGGACACGTGGTCCAGTCGTTGGGAAACGGCGCAGCAATGGCTTGGAATTTTTATAAGCACAATGCTCGGACCACATTACACTGAACACACCAATTTCCGTGTAGTTTGGCTTGCGCCCCATGAACTCACAGATCAGCTCATACTCGCTGTCAGATACGCCCATTTGTGCGTAAAGTTTATGTTCTGCGACCTGTTCTGCTGTCGGTTCCTTAGCGGATAGCTGCTGCGTCATGCCGATCCCTCCATGCTTTCAAAATAGATGTAAACATACGTTTGCCGTCTTCCGAACCAAACAGTGAATCCACTGCACGCTCTGGATGCGGCATCATGCCGACCACGTTTCCAGCCTCGTTACAGACTCCCGCAATATCTCCCAGGGAACCGTTCGGGTTGGTACCATACGTAAATACGATCTGGTTATTTGCTTGCAGACTCGCGAGCGTCTCCTCGTCGCAATAATAGTTGCCTTCACCGTGCGCAATCGGGATGATAATCTCTTCGCCAGGTGCATAGTCACGTGTAAAAGGAGTATCTGCGTTCGCCACTTTCAATACCGTATCGTGACAACGGAATTTCAGGGATGTGTTGCGGATCAATGCACCTGGAAGCAATCCCGCTTCCGTCAGGATCTGGAATCCGTTGCAAATACCCAAAATATATTTACCTTGTTCGGCAGCTTTCGCTACCTCGTTCATTACCGGTGCAAAGCGGGAAATCGCTCCACAGCGCAGGTAGTCACCATAAGAGAAACCACCCGGAACTAAAATACAATCATAAGCCGATAGATCTGTAGCCGTGTGCCATACATAATCAACCTCTTGTCCAATGGCATCTTCTACTGCCTTGTAACAGTCGATGTCGCAGTTGGAGCCAGGGAACACAAGAACTGCAAATTTCATGAGATTAACCCTCCAATTCGTAGCGGTAATCTTCAACAACGGTGTTGGCCAGCAGCTTTTCACACATGACTTTCAAACGTTTCTCCGCTTCCGCACGATCTGTTGTATCCAGGTTCAGTTCCATGACTTTACCGATCCGTACACTTTCCACTTCGTTGAATCCCATGGAATGCAGGGCTCCTTGAACAGCTACGCCTTGCGGGTCGAGTACGCTTTGCTTAATAGTGACATATACGGTTGCTTTGATCATGATCCTTATGTTCCTCCTCAGTAATGAACGGGATAAATGCTTTACACTGTTAAAAAAAGTGACTTGGGGAGCTTGCTCCGGGGCGGATTGTTCTTCCGGTCGCTTGTTGTCCCCAGGTTTTTTGATTGTTTTGGCCCGCTCTGCGGTCAAAACCCAGGGACAAAGGCGAACGCTATCGCTCCTTTAAGAACAATTCCGCCCCTCCGCTAGTCCATGCGACGTTTTTTAAAGGCCTAAACCTTTTACGTTGCACGGTGTGTAATGGTCGAGACTGACCATTACGTGAAAACAGTGAATGGTCTTTAAGTTACTTTAGTAATCAGTGAATTTAATTCTCGTAATTTTTTCAGGCTTCCCCTACCTGTGGGAAGCCACCGCTCTTAATTGCCTCATCCCCCAGTTTGACACTGGCGGAGGGAAAGATTTGAGCTGGAGAAGCGTAAGCGTCGCCTTTGCAACCGGAATGTTTCCTTTTGAAAAAAGGATTCCAATCAAAACATTCCGGGGGCAACAGCGATCGAAAGCCAAACTTTCCCGCAGCCCGCTCAAACGTTAGCTTCCTCAAACGTTACAACCTATTATCTCGTTAAACGGTTATAAATATCGACGTATCTTGCAGTTGTTGCTTCAACCACCTCTTGTGGGAGTGGATCAGGTTTACTGTTCTTGTCCCAATCGGTTCCAGCGAGATAGGTTCGCACTGGCTCTTTATCCATGCTGTCGATCTCGATGTCGAGTTCATAGTTCTCTTTGGCCCAGAAGCGTGATGCATCTGGGGTGAAGATTTCGTCAATCAGGATGACCTTGCCATCCACGATGCCGAACTCGAATTTGCAGTCTGCGAGAATGATGCCACGCTGATCACAGTAATCGCGGGCGAATTCGTACAGGCGCAGGCTTTTTTCCTGAAGCTCCATTGCAAGTCCGTCTCCCACCAGTTCTTTCATGCGATCCATTGGGATGTCCTCGTCGTGACCAACATCGTTTTTGGCTGCCGGGGTGAAAATGGGAACTTCGAGCTTGGCGTTTTTACGAAGTCCATCAGGCAGCTTGATCCCGTTGACTTCACCGCTTGTCTCATATTGTCTCCATCCACCACCAGTGATGTATCCACGCACGACACATTCAATATCAATGCGTTCCGCTTTGCGGGTTACCATGATGCGGTCTTTGAGCAATTCAGGGTCTGTGATGAGATCACCCAGTTGATTCACATCGGTATGAACGACGTGGTTCTCCATCATGTCACCCGTCAGTTCGAACCAGAAGCTGCTGAGCTTATTCAGTACGTTTCCTTTCTCGGGAACTGCCGGGTCCAACACGTAATCGAATGCCGAGATTCGGTCGGTAACCACGATCAGAAAATGTTCACCCAGATCGTACAATTCACGTACTTTTCCTTTATATAACAGAGGTGCTTTAACGAGATCTGCCGCAGTGGACAGTGCCATGAGCTCACCTTCTTTCAGGAGATGTAAAATATAAGTTCAATTCCCCTAATCACGCGGGCCACTCCGAATGCAGAACAACCTTTCGATCGCTGTTATTCCCGGATTTTTTGATCTCACTTTTAAATGGTTAAAATCCGGGAATAAAGGCGAACGCTTCGCTTCTCCAGGTTTTTTCTGCCTTCTCCGTTCCAGCGTGAACACATAATCAACCTATATCTTAGTTAGTAATTAATTTTTTACTAATGTGCGTTCCCTGCTAGTCCATCATTCTGCGCTATAGCCTTATTGAAGTATTAGTCGTTCAAGCCGAGCTTTTTGAAGATCGTGTCCACGTGCTTCAGGTGCCATGACGGGTTGAACGCATCTGCGATTTCTTCTTCGTTCAGCACTTCCGTGATTTCCGGTGTGGATTTCACGATATCCTGAAACTGGCGTTGTTCTTCCCATGCTTGCATCGCACGTGGTTGAACGGTATCGTACGCTTGCTCGCGGCTGAAACCTTTGTCGATCAGCTTCGTCATGATGCGACCGGAGAATGGTACCCCGTAGGTACGCTCCATATTGCGTTTCATGTTTTCAGGGAATACCGTCAGGTTCTTCACGATGTTGCCAAAACGGTTCAGCATGTAGTTCAGCAGCATCGTTGCATCCGGCAGAATGATACGTTCTACGGAAGAATGTGAGATGTCGCGCTCATGCCAGAGTGTTACGTTCTCGTATGCGGATACCATGTGTCCACGAATGACGCGGGACAGGCCGGAGATGTTTTCACTACCGATTGGGTTACGCTTATGCGGCATCGCAGAAGATCCTTTTTGACCTTTAGCAAATGCTTCTTCCACTTCACGGAACTCACTCTTCTGCAGTGCACGTACCTCTGTAGCGAACTTGTCCAGGGACGTTGCGATCAACGCCAGTGTAGCCATATACTCCGCGTGACGGTCACGTTGCAATGTTTGAGTCGAGATCGGCGCAGGCTTCGTACCCAGCTTCTCGCAGACAAACTCTTCGACAAACGGATCGATATTCGCATACGTTCCTACTGCACCTGAGATTTTGCCGTATTGTACATTGTCTGCGGCATGACGGAAACGCTCCAGGTTCCGTTTCATCTCTTCATGCCACAACGCCATTTTTAGTCCGAATGTTGTTGGCTCTGCATGTACCCCATGTGTACGTCCCATCATTGGTGTGTGCTGATAAGCCAGTGCTTTTTCACGAAGAATTTCAATGAAATTCACGATATCCTTTTCCAGAATCTCATTCGCTTGACGCAGTACATAACCCAGAGCCGTATCCACGACATCTGTGGAAGTCAGTCCGTAGTGCACCCATTTCCGCTCTGCACCCAGACTTTCAGATACCGTACGTGTAAATGCGATAACGTCATGACGTGTCTCCTGTTCAATCTCATAGATGCGGTCGATGTCAAAAGATGCGTTCTGACGAAGCAATGCCGCTTCTTCCTTAGGAATTACACCCAGTTCGGCCCACGCCTCACATGCACAAATTTCAACTTCCAGCCACGATTGGAATTTGTTCTCTTCTGTCCAGATGGCTCTCATTTCGGGTCTGCTATAACGTTCAATCATGAATTTGTATTCCTCCAGAGATTAGTTTGTTCAATCCATTGTAATCCTTCTTCAACATCCTGACAGAGCAGATTCACATGCCCCATCTTCCGTCCTGTTTTCGCTTCGGCTTTACCATATATGTGAAGCTTGGGAATCACTCCGAGCTCTATCGCTTCCGCATCAGGTTGCCCTGTTCTGGCGATAATGCCTTCCAGATGTTCTCCAAGCACATTGACCATAACGACCGGACTCAATAACGAAGTGTCCCCGAGTGGTAATCCGCAGATGGCACGGATATGTTGTTCGAACTGAGAAGTCGCACAGGCTTCCATCGTATAGTGACCAGAATTATGCGGTCTTGGTGCCAGTTCGTTGACGTACAGTCTTCCATCCGCCGCTACAAACAGTTCCACAGCCAGTAGCCCAACAGCCTTCATCGATTCTGCCACTGCTGCTGCCAGCTTTTGCGCTTCAATCTGGATGTCTGCGGCAACTCTAGCCGGTACAATTGAAGCATGCAAAATGTTATTTACATGAATGTTCTCCGCTGGCGGGAACGTCTTGATCTCCCCACTTGTACTACGCGCTACAACGACCGATATCTCGCATTCAAACTTAATGAATTGCTCCAGCACCAGTTCCGCACCAGTAGCTGCAAGTTCTTCGTATGCCGCAACAGCCTGACTCGCTTCCCGGATTACCCGTTGGCCTTTGCCATCGTAACCTCCAGTCACCGTCTTCAGTACACATGGAACGCCAAGTTCACTTACAGCTGCAAGCATTGTATCCGCACTTGTGATCTCACGATAAGGCGCAACTCTTACCCCGGCGGCTTCAATCGCCCGTTTTTCACGCAACCGATGTTGTGTGGTGTACAATAACGCGCTTCCTTGCGGAACGTAGGACTCACGTTCGAGCAGCGCAGCGACTTCTGCATCCACATTCTCAAATTCATACGTAATGACATCGCATTGCCGAGCTAGCTCAAGCGCAGCTTTTACATCGTCATATCCTGCTTCGATCTGACGAGCAATCTGACCACAAGGTGCATCCGAGGCGGGATCAAGAGTAACAAATCGATAACCCATTGCCGTTCCTGCGAGCGTCATCATACGTCCGAGCTGTCCGCCTCCAAGAATGCCGATGGTTGTCTTCCCGGGCAGCAGAACTTGCTGTAATTCTCCTGCTACACCGGATTGGTTCCCGACTCTACTCATAGTTCTTCACTGCTTTCGAGTACTTCTTGTTTGATACGCTCTCTGCGAGCTTCAGAGCGACGTTGGACATCCGGGTCAAAAGCACCAATCATCTGAGCTGCGAGCAGCCCTGCATTGGTTGCTCCTGCCTTGCCAATTGCCACAGTTGCAACGGGAATTCCGCCAGGCATCTGAACAATGGACAACAAGGAATCGAGACCGTTCAATGCTTTGGACTGAACAGGAACGCCAATGACCGGAAGCATCGTTTTGGCTGCAACCATTCCGGGTAGATGTGCCGCCCCGCCTGCACCTGCAATGATCACCTTGAATCCCCGATCAATCGCTTGCTCTGCGTATTCAAACATCAAATCCGGTGTACGATGGGCGGAGACCACCTTTTTCTCATACCCAATCTCCAGCTCGTCCAGCACCTCGCACGCATATTTCATCGTTTCCCAATCCGACTTGCTGCCCATAATTACAGCGACTTGCAGTGACATGAATACATCCAACTCCCGTCTGAGCTTTTTTGATTACATCTGGTATTCAGGAATTCATTTTACGTGTGAAATGAAAAAATCCGCTACCCGCGAAAACATCACATTTTCTTCGGACACCGGACTCCAAGAAATACGTATCCCTCATTTGGACATGCCAAAAGGGGGCTTGCTGTCCGCATCTGGTTGCATGCGACTCTCAGCCGTATCTCCTCGTAGTCCGGAAATTTACGGTTCCCGGGTAGATACTTCCGGGCCCTATTCCCGGCGTTATACGAGCAAATATCTATTCAAACCATCTTCATTCGTTTTGTAATATCTTGTTACACATTTCGTTCCTACTCGACCTTATTCTTACCTGATCGACACATCTAACATTCTAACAATCCCCTACAGCTAATGTCAACTTAAAGACGAACATTTAACATATTGACAAATATAATGTTCGGGAATTACCGCAAGACTTTGGCTTAGCTATCCATTTCACCCCATAAAAGAAAGCCGGCTCCTCTTCAATCTCTCGAAGACAACCGGCTTCCTGCTTTTAGTGTGAACACACTTTATCCTTTATTTTACGATAAGTACGGGAACCTGAGCATGCTGTACTACATTGTGACTGACACTACCCAGAACAAATTCTCGAATACCGCCCAGTCCGCGGCTACCAATGATAATGATATCGGAATCATTCTCTTTGGCAAAATCAAGCAATACTTCCGCAGCTGCCCCTTGAATCAGATCCACATTGGCCGTTACACCAGCAGCCTGAATTCGTTCTTTCGCTTCATCTGTCGTCTGTACTGCCAGATTGTAGTAGTCATTATTAAGTGAAGGTGGCAGTGGAGCCAACCCCTCACCAATAAATATACGTGGGAAATCAAAAGCATGAATGACATCTAATACAGCATCGGGAGATACTTTAGCTAGCTCAATTGCACGATCAAGTGCTTTATTTGAAGCTTTGGAACCATCATAAGCCACTAATATTTTGGAAAATAACATGTAAATCCCGTCCCTTCCTTTATATGTAGAACACGCGAAGCAAGCTTCGGTCTGACATGCAATAAACGAACAGAACCATATAATTCCTTAAACGTTCCTATGCCACAATGAACCATTCATAAGAATATATTTACATATTATGCGGGCTGACGACTACCATTTACTTCAACTAAAATTCATCTCCATGAATTCATTGAATAAAGTAACCATAGATTACGGCATTCAGGAACAACAACAACGGAATGCCAATGGTGAAGCTGGGATGTTTGGTTTTATGCCTTTTCCGATACATCGCGATCCAGACTCCCAGAGCACCGCCTATAAACGCAAGCAAGAATAACGTCCGTTCGGGTGTACGATCACGACGTTGTTGTGCACGCTTCTTATCATCCGACATCACCAGATAACCAACTACATTAATAAATAAAAACCACAAGATAAGTCCAGTTTGCATAAAATTCTAGCGGTCCCCCTATCCCGGGACATCTCCCTGTCTCCATTATAATCCTCATCAGAGACATGTTCAACGCACCGGGTAGGGAACCGCAAGTTTTTGTAAGAACGCTAACCACACTATGACTCTAGGACTCCTGTTTTGGAATACCGTTCAGGCTTGGTGCTCTTTTGGCTGCTTTGTCCGGACGCACAGCGATACTCTCTTCCCTAATACTGTCTTTGTTTTGCTGATTATGGATTTTCTCTGGCTTGTTATGCGGCATATGGGTATCACCTCCTTGGCTTACGTTGCCTGAAAACAGAGGATCTTATACCGCGTTACATGCGTGATGCGATCTGCGCTAACTCAGAGCTTGCTCTACTTTCCCTTTTTCTCCATAGCCGCCTTTAGCAGATCTCCAAGGTTAGACCCAATGGACTCCTGCTTTGCATATTGTTTCACCAGCTTTTGCTGATCCCGTTTGTTCACATGCTGTTTGTCCTTATCCAATGTTTCTGTAATACCGCATGGCAGACATTGCACGTATAGCCCCGCCTTGCCTTCTTTGATTTCCATCTTTTTGTGGCACTGCGCACAACGTCGGTTGGATAACCTTTTCTCTGCCGAACGACGATAACCGCAGTCCTCGGTATGACATACAAGGAATTTGCCACGCTTGCCCTTCTTCTCCAGTAATCGTGCATTACAGTCCGGGCAATGGCTATTCGACACATTATGTGGCTTATACTCCGCTTTGCTTCCTTTCACCGTAGACACAAGCTCTTTCGCCATAGAACGGATGCTATCCAGGAATGGTCCCGGTTTCCCTTGCCCACGAGCGATGCGTTCCAATTCAGCTTCCCAGCGGGCAGTTAGATCCGGTGTACGCAGCTGTGGGGCAGCCAGCTCAATCAACTGTTTTCCTTTGCCGGTTGGATGCAAGCTATTACCTTGACGATCAATGGTATCGGAACTAACCAGCTTCTCAATAATATCTGCTCGTGTCGCCGGAGTACCCAGCCCATACTTCTCCATTTGGGATAGCAAAGCAGCTTCGGTATACCGTTTGGGCGGTATCGTCTGGCCACTTTTAATATGACAACGCTGAACTGTCACAGACTGTCCTTGCTGCACATCTGGCAAAAGCGCACGCTCATGGCCTGCTGCATCGTCAGCATGGTCATCGTCATCATCACTGTAATCGCCGCCGTATACTTCACGCCATCCACTTTCTTTCACCGTTGTACCTTTGACATGGAATGAATCATTCCCTACCTGAACCGTAATCGCAACCGAATCATACTTCGCTGCCGGATAGAACAGGCTGATAAAACGACGTACGATCAGATCGTACAATTTGCGTTCCTCCGGGTTCAATTGATTCAGAAGCACCGTCTGCTCCGTTGGGATAATCGCATGGTGATCGGTCACTTTGCTGTCATCCACAATACGTTTGGTGATATTCAGATTTTTGCGCAGCAAAGGACGTGCAAGAGACGCATAAGGCCCAATGGCAACACTGTCCAGCCGTTCCTTCAACGTTGCTGTCATATCCGAAGTCAGGTATCGGCTGTCCGTACGCGGATATGTCACAAGCTTGTGCTGTTCATACAGACGTTGCAGGACGTTTGATGTTTGCTTCGCCGAGAAACCGTATTTCCTGTTGGCATCCCGTTGCAGTTCCGTCAGGTCATATGCCAGTGGATGTGGTTCTACCTTCTCGCTTTTCTTCACTTGAGCAATCGTGCCCTTGCGCCCGTCTACCCGTTTCTTTAATTCCTGGGTTTCTTGAGGGTCGAAGATTCGTGAATCTCCCCCAGCTGCCCGCCACACTGCCTGAAAACCTCCCAAATCTGCCGTTAACGTCTCATACTCCTGCGAACGGAAACCGTTAATTTCATTTTCCCTGTCCATAATCATGCCCAAGGTTGGCGTCTGAACCCGCCCAGCAGATAACTGCGCTTTGAAACGAACGGTAAGTGCACGGGTCACATTAAGTCCAATCATCCAGTCGGCTTCCGCCCGGCAACGTGCTGATTCATAGAGACGGTCGAACTGACTGCCTGGCTTCAGCGATGCAAATCCGTCTTTGATCGCCTTATCCGTCTGGGAAGAAATCCACAGGCGTTTAAAAGTTTTTTTCCACCCCGCCATCTGCATGATCCAACGGGCCAACAATTCTCCCTCACGGGCCGCATCCGTCGCAATGACTAGCTCACCTACATCCTGACGCTTCATCAGCTGCTGCACCGCTTTATATTGATGGTTGGTCTCTTTAAGTACCTTCAGTTTCGTACGGTCTGGCAGAATTGGCAAGTCCTCCAGATTCCATGTTGCATACTTCTTATCGTAATCCTCCGGCTCAGCTAATCCAACCAGATGCCCAAGTGCCCAGGTAACGATATATTTCGGGCCCTCCATATAACTTTTATGTTTATCACGCGCACCCATGACTCTGGCTATTTCGCGTGCTACAGATGGTTTTTCTGCGAGTACCAATGTCTTCACTTCATATCTCTTCCTCTCTGGTGGAACGTTATGTCTCTTTTATTCCTATCTTTTCATTATATCATTTCGCGGTAAAGGTATGCTCTGTCATCTCTACTTCCTAATCTACTCGCATCCTGAAACCTCATGTTTAGTCAACATGTCAAATACACGTTATGTTTAATTACATAAGAGTGTTTAATAGTTTTCCTGAGCTCACGTAAATAGAAGCATGAATAAGATTTTATCCGGATGAGTATTGATGTATACGTTTTTTTGGATAAATCTAAGCATTGTAAGATTACCTAACATAACTATACAATGTGTCAAAAGCATAGAAACAGAATCGCTGCTAACACACATCAATGGGACACACGAAGGGAGCGTGGATGCATGACTTATCATGGATCTGTATTGAAAAAAAGTGGGGCTTTGTTATTGGCAGGAGCTGTTGTTGCCACAACATGGGGAGGAACGGTACCATCGGCATCAGCCGCAACGGCAACGCCTACGAGCAAAACTACGGTTGCAGCTGTAACCGCAGGTAAAGCGCCTGCTACTGCCGCAGCATTTGCTAAGGCCATGGAAGAAGCCGCAACACTTGCAGGTGTTCCTTTTACCATGGACAAGCTCTCTGGCTCAAGCGTACAACGTAAAGATGCTGCGGTCGCCTTGCAACAATGGCTCGAACTTGAGTCTGCTTCCGAATCATTCAAAGATGTTCCAGATCAAGCTTCCTACGCGGGTGCTGTAGGTGCATTGAATACCGCAGGTTTAATGAAAGGTTATACAGAATCCCTCTTTCTTCCAAACGCTGTACTTACCGAGAAGGACCTCTATATATTGAAAGACCGCATTTATAACTACATAAAACCGTTTGTCCTGGAGGAAGCAACCATCATGGATCTCCAGGCCGCAATGACGCAAGGAAAACTAACATCGAAAGAGCTGGTTCAGAAATATCTGGACCGCATTGAAAAATACGATGATCAAGGTGTAAGCATCAACGCGGTATTAACACTGAACCCAGATGCGCTGAAAATTGCGGAGCAATTGGATGAAGAACGTGCAGCTCAAGGTGCTCGTGGACCTCTGCATGGCGTTCCGATTCTGGTCAAAGATAACTTTGATACCAACGATATGCCGACAACCGCAGGCTGTATCTGTCTGAAAGATTCCATTCCTGCTCACGATGCTGAACAAGTGAAGAAGCTCAAAGCAGCTGGTGCCATTATTTTGGGCAAAACAAACCTGCATGAATTCGCATTTGGCATCACGACATCCAGCTCACTGGGTGGACAAACGCTGAACCCTTACGCTCTGGACCACTATCCAGGTGGCTCAAGCGGTGGAACAGGGGCTGCCATTGCATCTAACTTTGCTGCAGCCGGCATGGGTACAGATACTGGCGGTTCGATCCGAATCCCGTCCAGCTTCAACAGCCTCGTGGGTATCCGTCCAACCATCGGACTGTCCAGCCGTGAAGGCATTATCCCCTTGGCTTTGACACAGGATGTCGGTGGACCTATGGCTCGTACCGTAAGTGATGCCGCAATCATGCTGGATGCTACAGCCGGCTATGACAAAAAGGATGTGACTACAGCTTACGCAGTTGGAAAAATCCCTACCAGCTATACAGACTTCTTGGATGTGAACGGATTGAAAGGTGCACGCATTGGTGTGGCCACAGAACTCATCCCAAGCACCAAAGCCGAAGAAAAAGCCGTAGCTGACGTGATCAACACAGCTGTGGAAGAACTGAAGTCACTGGGCGCTACCGCAGTTCCCATTTCCATCCCCAACTTGACTGAGATCAACAAATACCCAAGCCTTAGTGGATATGAATTCAAGTTCCAACTGAATGACTATCTGGACTCATTGGGTGCAGATGCTCCATATCACACTCTGTCCGAGATCATCGCTTCCGAAGAGTTCGACAAGTCCCAAGAGCAATCCATGAAGACGCGGGATGCACGCCAAACACTCGAGACTACCGAATATAAGGACATTGTTCTGAAGCGTACCCAAGTTACACGTGAGTCCCTGCTGAAAGTTATGGCGGACAACAACCTGGATGCCATCATCTATCCTACGTCTACACAGGCTGCTGGTGTTATTGGTGAAGGGCAATCATCAGGTGGTAATAACCGACTAAGTCCTTTCTCCGGCTTCCCGGCGATCACGGTCCCTGCTGGTTTCACAACCGATGGTTTACCTGTAGGTATGGAATTCCTGGGTCGTGCCTTTGATGAAGGAACCTTGATCAAGCTGGCTTACAGCTACGAACAAGGAACTCATCACCGCCAAGCACCTACGCTTACGCCATAAAATATTTACGGGATTAAGCAATTCCGGTTAACACAAAAAATAGATGCAATCATATCACTTTTTTAAAACGAGTTACCCCATAAAAGAGACCACCTTCTTCATGACTACATGAAGTTTGGGTGGTCTCTTTTATGTTCTCTATTTATTTTTGTGTTGCATACAGTCGTATGTTACTCATTCCTGAACCTTGTCCGGCACACCCCATTTCAGCACCAGACCTGCGTACGTCAGACCACCGCCAAAGCCAAAGAGAGCTACGCTCTGTCCTTCTTTCAATTTCCCTTCATCCACTGCAAGCTGTAAAGCAAGCGGAATGGAAGCAGCAGATGTGTTACCACGATACTCGACACTGGTTAAAGTACGTTCCAAAGGAACCGGACCACGTTCGCAAACAGCCTCAATCATTCTCATATTGGCACTATGCGGGACAAACCAGTCAATCTGGTCAGGGCTTAATTCAGCTTTTGTTATCAGCTTATCCAATTGCTCTGGGATCGTCCGTACAGCCCACTTATAAATCTCTCGCCCATTCTGAACAAGGCATCCCTCACCCTGTAAAGGCACACCATTCATCTCTGAAGACAGACCACTCTTATAGAGATGTACACCGCCTTCTCCATGTGTACCTGATACGGCTGCCATAAAGTCACCTTCTTCAGCCGCTGAGCTCTCCACCAAAAAAGCTCCAGCTCCGTCACCAAACAATACACAAGTCGTACGGTCTGTGTAATCCGTAATTTTGGACAACGTCTCTGCTCCAATAACCAGTACTTTACGGTACATTCCACTGGTCACCAGACTGTCGGCTAGCTGTAGCCCGTAAGTAAAACCTGCACATGCAGCATTTAAATCCAGTACGCCGGTGTGTGGGATTTTTAGGTTGGCCTGTACCCGGGATGCCGTGCTTGGGAAGGCATATTCAGGTGTGCTTGTAGCCACAAGGATCATGTCCACATCTTCTACACTTACTTGGTAACGGCGGATCATGTCTTCTACAGCCTTGGTAGCCAAGTCAGATACAAATTGATCTTCAGCTGCAATTCGCCGTTCTCTCATGCCTGTACGTTGCACAATCCATTCGTCACTTGTCTCGACCAATTTCTCCAGATCAGCATTCGTTAATATTCGATCCGGTACATACGTCCCCATTGCCGTGATGGTTGCCTTTGATTGATGATTCATACCGGTAGTCACCTCTTTTGTTTTTTATCATTATAGCACTAACTTCTAGTACTTGGTACTAATTTGTGAGAAGACAGCTCAATTCTTTGCGAAATATAATAGATGTAATCTCCTTGCTCCGCATAACAAGTTTCAAGTTGAATGTAAATCATGATGAGCCGTTCTGGGACGCGGTCAACAGCATCATCGAATTCCGCGGCAATTGAACCGAGCCATCTCCACACCTCAGAGTCAATCTTGCCTTCAAAGTAAAATACAAGATACATCTGTTTGTGGAAGGATGGAAGCAGCGTTCAAGAGCGTTCAACACTAACTTGTGCCCGACTGCTGGACTGTAGTTGTGTCCTGGCATAATGGGCAGCCACGCTTGAGGAAACGGATACGATATCACATAGAGAACAGGCTATCGCAGAATCGGCAGCCTGTTCTGTAATTATAATAGCTAGTTTACGAACTTCACCTCCGGAAAGCGGCTATCCGGTCCTTTCATTAAGTTTCCGCCTTGATTTTTCAGATACATATCGAAGAAATCCAGCATATAGGCATTGATAACGGAGTTCGCTCTTTCGGGCGCAATTTTCCCCGTAATTCCCAGCATGTTGAAAATCGGAGAAATGAACTGTACATCGGCAAAATTCAAATGCTCCGTATTATCGATATAGAGGACTTGTCCCCCTTCGTCGACCGTTTCGAGCATCCGTTCAAGCTCTAACTTTTTATCTTCCGTTACTTGATCCTCCCACTCTCTTGTCGAGCCCATACGGTTGAGCTCTGCATCCGTGTAGACCCGGTTATCCAACACCCTTTTTAATTTTTCGGAATAGCTTTCCGAGTTGATGAACAAAAACGGCTTTCGCAGCCCCTCTCTTTCACGCAGTCGATAAAGCCCTCCATCTAAGTCTATTCCAACCGTGATTCTCGGATCGTAAGAAGCATCATAGGCCGTCGCTCCGCCTATGGAATGACCGAACACCCCGACATGACCGAGATCGATCCTCCCTTTTAGATGACTTGGAATCTGCCCCGATTGAATGAGCTCGAATTGGTCCAGCGCAAATGCCACATCTTCGGTTAAAACTTTTCCCAACTTGTCTCGAACTCCCCTTCCCGTCCGGTAATCATGATCGGGCGAGAATAAGTTGTCGGTTGTGCTGGTCGTGATTCGACCGTCCGGAAACTTGGTCGCAAATGTATTGTAGGTGTGGTCGATCACAGCCACGATATATCCGTGACTCGCGAGATTTTCGGCTTGCGACGTGTGGAGGAACTTGGAAGATCCGTTTCCGGGATTTGCAAGGATCAACGGGTATGAGGCCTGTTCCGAAGAGACTTTGCCCCCCGAATATGAATGACTGGATACATACTTCAGGTGTTGAAAAGTAAACCCGGGAAGACCAAAGTTCTCCCCCATATAAGATAAAATCCGGGTATCAGGGATAAAGGAAGCGTACTCCCCAGTGCCGGCTTCAGTCGGATACCATACCTGAACCATCAATTCTCTCTTGCCCGTCGCGGTTTTTCCAAATGTCTCCTCTCGGTTAAGATCAACGAAATGGAAGACTTGCGTACCTACCTTCAACTTGCCGGTTGGCGCCGGAAGGTCGAATACGGGAAACACATAGTTAAGGCACGCTGTTGCGATTAACCCAATCACAATTAAAAGGGGACCCAGCACTCTACGGATTCGCGAGGTAGTCCGTACGGCTTTCTGCGTTATGAAAACATCTATAATTGAAAGCATAAGCATCAGGATCGTAAATCCGTATAAAAATAAAAGCTGAACCCTGTATCCTTCGACAAGAAGATGTATCACTAAAAAAATGGAGCCTGCTCCGCTTGTCAGGAGCAAAGCAGATCTCCTGATACGTTGATTGAAAATAAATGGGATTGCCAACAAAAAAACACTTGAAAAGAACAGCAGTATTTCAAAAAGTCTCACGCCAACTCCCCCTATAAAAATTAATCCCAGCAATGGATAGGATTAATATACAGGAGCAGCAAGATTGATACCTATTGATCTAGATTACAATCGCCTTACACTCTTGTAAGATTGTTGTAAGTTGCCTACGATGGGGCAGAAAACAGCATGTTATGTGCTGGCTTCTTCCTTTCGGCAAGATTAGTTTGTTTGTTCATCTATCAAGTATGTATCCAGGTTGCTGGTTAAGTGCACATCTGGATATCTAAGGTGAATGGGTAATAAAAAAACAGCCCGTCAAATCTGAGCTGTTCCTAATTTCATAGATCCAATTAGACAAAAATAAAAACCACCACCGAATAACATCGGCAGTGGTTCTTTGCTTGGCGGCGTCCTACTCTCCCAGGACCCTGCGGTCCAAGTACCATCGGCGCTAGAGGGCTTAACGGTCGTGTTCGGGATGGGTACGTGTGGAACCCCTCCGCCATCGCCACCAAACGGGCATTTGTATAACAAATGCGTTCGCGTTCCATTCGGTCCGGGCACGGCTGTGTGGATGAATGGTTCAGCGCATCTTCAGAGTGTTGTTCTCTGAAAACTAGATTCGAAACGAAACCTACGAATTACAACTTGCATATTGGATAAGCCCTCGACCGATTAGTACTGGTCAGCTCCATGCATTGCTGCACTTCCACCCCCAGCCTATCTACCTCGTCGTCTTCAAGGGGTCTTACATACTGGGAAATCTCATCTTGAGGGGGGCTTCACGCTTAGATGCTTTCAGCGTTTATCCCTTCCGTACATAGCTACCCAGCGGTGCTCCTGGCGGAACAACTGGTACACCAGCGGTACGTCCATCCCGGTCCTCTCGTACTAAGGACAGCTCCTCTCAAATTTCCTACGCCCACGACAGATAGGGACCGAACTGTCTCACGACGTTCTGAACCCAGCTCGCGTACCGCTTTAATGGGCGAACAGCCCAACCCTTGGGACCTACTTCAGCCCCAGGATGCGATGAGCCGACATCGAGGTGCCAAACCTCCCCGTCGATGTGGACTCTTGGGGGAGATAAGCCTGTTATCCCCAGGGTAGCTTTTATCCGTTGAGCGATGGCCCTTCCATGCGGTACCACCGGATCACTAAGCCCGACTTTCGTCCCTGCTCGACTTGTAGGTCTCGCAGTCAAGCTCCCTTATGCCTTTGCACTCTTCGAATGATTTCCAACCATTCTGAGGGAACCTTTGGGCGCCTCCGTTACTCTTTAGGAGGCGACCGCCCCAGTCAAACTGCCCACCTGACACTGTCCCCGCACCGGTTTACGGTACCAGGTTAGAACCTAGATACGATCAGGGTGGTATCCCAACGTTGCCTCCACAGAAGCTGGCGCTCCTGCTTCAAAGGCTCCCACCTATCCTGTACAGATCGTACCCAAATTCAATATCAAGCTGCAGTAAAGCTCCATGGGGTCTTTCCGTCTTGTCGCGGGTAACCTGCATCTTCACAGGTATTAAAATTTCACCGGATCTCTCGTTGAGACAGCGCCCAAGTCGTTACGCCATTCGTGCGGGTCAGAATTTACCTGACAAGGAATTTCGCTACCTTAGGACCGTTATAGTTACGGCCGCCGTTTACTGGGGCTTCGGTTCACAGCTTCGGGATTGCTCCCTAACCACTCCCCTTAACCTTCCAGCACCGGGCAGGCGTCAGCCCGTATACTTCGCCTTACGGCTTCGCACAGACCTGTGTTTTTGCTAAACAGTCGCTTGGGCCTTTTCACTGCGGCCCCCTCGTGCTATTCACACTACCGGGGCACCCCTTCTCCCGAAGTTACGGGGTCATTTTGCCGAGTTCCTTAACGAGAGTTCTTCCGCGCGCCTTAGAATACTCTTCTCGCCTACCTGTGTCGGTTTGCGGTACGGGCACCATCACCTGGCTAGAGGCTTTTCTTGGCAGTGTGAGATCATGACCTTCGCTACTGTAATTTTCACTCCCCATCACAGCTCAGCCTTACGATGTGCGGATTTGCCTACACATCAGCCTTACTGCTTAGACGGACATCCATCAGTCCGCGTCACTACCCTACTGCGTCCCCCCATTGCTCATAACGGCTTACGGTGGTACAGGAATTTCGACCTGTTGTCCTTCGACTACGCCTTTCGGCCTCGCCTTAGGTCCCGACTTACCCTGAGCGGACGAGCCTTCCTCAGGAACCCTTAGGCTTTCGGCGGATCAGATTCTCACTGATCTTTTCGTTACTCATACCGGCATTCTCACTTGTATAATGTCCAGCGCTCCTTACGGTACACCTTCAACCCTTATACAACGCTCCCCTACCCCTGATGCAAAGCATCAAGCCATAGCTTCGGTGGTGTGTTTAGCCCCGTTACATTTTCGGCGCAGAGTCACTCGACCAGTGAGCTATTACGCACTCTTTCAATGGTGGCTGCTTCTAAGCCAACATCCTGGTTGTCTGTGCAACTCCACATCCTTTCCCACTTAACACACACTTGGGGACCTTAGCTGATGGTCTGGGCTGTTTCCCTTTTGACAATGGATCTTAGCACTCACTGTCTGACTCCCGGAAGTAAGTCTATGGCATTCGGAGTTTGACTGAGCTTGGTAACCCTTGCGGGCCCCGCACCCAATCAGTGCTCTACCTCCACGACTCTGTTTTCCGAGGCTAGCCCTAAAGCTATTTCGGGGAGAACCAGCTATCTCCGAGTTCGATTGGAATTTCTCCGCTACCCCCACCTCATCCCCGCATTTTTCAACATGCGTGGGTTCGGGCCTCCAGTGCGTGTTACCGCACCTTCACCCTGGACAGGGGTAGATCACCCGGTTTCGGGTCTACGTCCACGTACTCACTCGCCCTATTCAGACTCGCTTTCGCTGCGGCTCCGGCTCTTCACCTTAACCTTGCACGGGAACGTAACTCGCCGGTTCATTCTACAAAAGGCACGCCATCACCCCTAAAACGGGCTCTGACTTTTTGTAAGCACACGGTTTCAGGTTCTATTTCACTCCCCTTCCGGGGTGCTTTTCACCTTTCCCTCACGGTACTGCTTCACTATCGGTCGCTAGGAAGTATTTAGCCTTGGCAGATGGTCCTGCCGGATTCATACGGGGTTTCACGTGCCCCGCACTACTCGGGATCCGTCTCGGAGGGAACCAACTTTCAATTACAGGGCTTTTACCTTCTTTGGCGGGCCTTTCCAGACCTCTTCGCTTAACCGGTTCCTTTGTAACTCCATGTGAGACGTCCCACAACCCCAGAGAGCAAGCTCTCTGGTTTGGGCTTCTCCGCGTTCGCTCGCCGCTACTGACGGAATCACTATTGTTTTCTCTTCCTCAGGGTACTTAGATGTTTCAGTTCCCCTGGTATGCCTCTGCACAACCTATGTATTCAGTTGTGAGTAACTGGAAATTACCCCAGCTGGGTTTCCCCATTCGGACACCCCCGGATCAAAGCTTGCTTACAGCTCCCCGAGGCAGTTTCGTTGTTCGCCACGTCCTTCATCGGCTCCTAGCGCCTAGGCATCCTCCGTGTGCTCTTAGTAGCTTAACCATTGCGCTCGTGTTCGAGCTGTCGCTCCGCTTGGTTTGGACTGTGTCCAAATCCAAAAGTCGCTCCATTTCGATCACTCGCTCCAGCAATCTACCGTTTTTATTGAAACTTGTTTTAACACAAGTTCAGCTAAAAAGGAATGTTCTAATTCGCGTTTGTTTCGTTTCGATATCTAGTTTTCAAAGAACAAGCTCCATGCAAAAGCAAGCTGTTTGAGAGTTTGAGCTCTCAAAACTGAGCAACGAGTGAGTGTTGTGCTCTTCATTTCATCCACACCGAAGTGACGGACCGAAATGAATTGCTGTCGCAGGTTCTAAGAACCTGCTTATTTGAATGTTTCCACGCGGGAAACGATTCTCCATAGAAAGGAGGTGATCCAGCCGCACCTTCCGATACGGCTACCTTGTTACGACTTCACCCCAATCATCTATCCCACCTTCGGCGGCTGGCTCCTTGCGGTTACCCCACCGACTTCGGGTGTTATAAACTCTCGTGGTGTGACGGGCGGTGTGTACAAGACCCGGGAACGTATTCACCGCGGCATGCTGATCCGCGATTACTAGCAATTCCGACTTCATGCAGGCGAGTTGCAGCCTGCAATCCGAACTGAGACCGGCTTTGTTGGGATTGGCTCCATCTCGCGATTTCGCAGCCCGTTGTACCGGCCATTGTAGTACGTGTGTAGCCCAGGTCATAAGGGGCATGATGATTTGACGTCATCCCCACCTTCCTCCGGTTTGTCACCGGCAGTCTATCTAGAGTGCCCACCCGAAGTGCTGGCAACTAAATATAAGGGTTGCGCTCGTTGCGGGACTTAACCCAACATCTCACGACACGAGCTGACGACAACCATGCACCACCTGTCTCCTCTGTCCCGAAGGAAAGGTACATCTCTGTACCGGTCAGAGGGATGTCAAGACCTGGTAAGGTTCTTCGCGTTGCTTCGAATTAAACCACATACTCCACTGCTTGTGCGGGTCCCCGTCAATTCCTTTGAGTTTCAGTCTTGCGACCGTACTCCCCAGGCGGAGTGCTTAATGTGTTAACTTCGGCACCAAGGGTATCGAAACCCCTAACACCTAGCACTCATCGTTTACGGCGTGGACTACCAGGGTATCTAATCCTGTTTGCTCCCCACGCTTTCGCGCCTCAGCGTCAGTTACAGCCCAGAGAGTCGCCTTCGCCACTGGTGTTCCTCCACATATCTACGCATTTCACCGCTACACGTGGAATTCCACTCTCCTCTTCTGCACTCAAGTCACCCAGTTTCCAGTGCGATCCGGGGTTGAGCCCCGGGATTAAACACCAGACTTAAATGACCGCCTGCGCGCGCTTTACGCCCAATAATTCCGGACAACGCTTGCCCCCTACGTATTACCGCGGCTGCTGGCACGTAGTTAGCCGGGGCTTTCTTCTCAGGTACCGTCACCTTGAGAGCAGTTACTCTCCCAAGCGTTCTTCCCTGGCAACAGAGCTTTACGATCCGAAAACCTTCATCACTCACGCGGCATTGCTCCGTCAGGCTTTCGCCCATTGCGGAAGATTCCCTACTGCTGCCTCCCGTAGGAGTCTGGGCCGTGTCTCAGTCCCAGTGTGGCCGATCACCCTCTCAGGTCGGCTACGCATCGTCGCCTTGGTGAGCCGTTACCCCACCAACTAGCTAATGCGCCGCAGGCCCATCCCCAAGTGACAGATTGCTCCGTCTTTCCAGTTCTCTTCAGGCGAAGAAAACAACTATTCGGTATTAGCTACCGTTTCCGGTAGTTGTCCCAAACTTGAGGGCAGGTTGCCTACGTGTTACTCACCCGTCCGCCGCTAAGTATCCAGGAAGCAAGCTTCCTATCAACTCCGCTCGACTTGCATGTATTAGGCATGCCGCCAGCGTTCGTCCTGAGCCAGGATCAAACTCTCCAATAAAGTATTGAAAAGAGCGATAAGCTCATTTTGAATCTGACGAGATTAAAAATCTCATTTGTGCTCCAGTCGATTCAAGCCAAGGCTTGTTTCCAACTTTCGCGTTCATTCTGCAAGCAGAATGTTTACTCACTCGTTGTTCAGTTTTCAAAGATCAAACTCATTTCGTTACCGAGCGTTTTTCACATCAGCAACTTTTATATCATAACACTTCCAAACCAACTTTGCAAGCTCTTTTTTCAAGTTTCTTTCGAAGCTTATTTAATTTGCTTGCCGCACCATGTATCTCGTGTTTTTTCGGCCGGAAATAGAATATACCATGTACAGTTATGGAACGCAAGTCTTTTTTCAATAAACATTAAATTCTTATAAAATGAGTACCCTATAGACCTTTTAACAAGTATCTTCTTATAGCCGGCTAAATGATACATCTGCGCACTAACTTTAATGATCGGAGTAATAAACTTACATACGCAAAAGTTTTTCACATGATACCTAATCCAATTAAAGAGAAACTCATGTTGTATACAGTACAGACCCATCACGTTTTAGAACTTTATAACCGATGATTTCATTGGATAAACAACCAACAAATCATAGATCATTATATTCATTCCTTATATATAGAAGGAAAACATTTTTGAAATTCATTTTTGCTAAGAAAAGAATACAAAAAAAGCGAAAGCTTCGGGTTTGAACCCCGTGGCTTCCGCTTCTTTCATTTCTAAGATAATAAACTTATCTTATTATTCTTCATAGAAACTAAATTAAGTTTACTCCCCGCCAATAAATACGTATCGGCAGACTACAATGAGCGCCAAGATCCACATGAGCCAGTGAATTTTCACTTTACGCTCTGTAACCAAGTTACTGAACACCGCCAGAATCACATAAGATACGATACCTGCAGAGATTCCGTTCGCGATACCGCCTGTGAAAGGCATCAATACAATGGTAAGGAACGCAGGGAAAGCTTGCAGGAAATCATCCCACTCGATGCTGCGCACTTGACTCATCATAAGCACACCCACGATGATCAATGCCGGAGCAGTGGCAGCGGATGGGACAACCAGCGCAAGCGGCGCGATAAACAGGGCCAAAATGAACAGCAAACCTGTCGTTACCGAAGTCAGTCCTGTACGTCCACCTGCCTCAACACCTGAAGCACTTTCAACGTATGCCGTAATTGTACTTGTACCTAGTGCAGCACCCGCGCTGACACCAACTGCATCGACGAGCATCGCTTTACCGATGGTTTTCTCGCCTTTTTTCTTATCCTTCATAATGCCCATACGCGTTGCCGTACCTACCATCGTACCAAACGTGTCGAACAATTCAACGAAGGTAAAGATAAAGATAATCTCGAACAATCCGAGACTGAGGGCACCTTTCAAATCCAGTTGTCCAACCGCCAGATCACTGAAGTTAGGCAACCAGCTTGCGCCTGAAAGACCACTCAGATTCGTAACTCCCATCGGAATACCAATCAGCGTTGTTGCTACGATCCCGATCAGCAGAGCGCCTTTGACGCGCATAACCATCAGTATAGCAATAAGGAGTAAACCAATCAGGGCCAGCAATGCATCATGATGCGTTATAAAGTTACCCAATGACAGATTAAAACTGCTACCTGGAATCGGCTGACTCAGATCTGCGTCTGGTGCAACATTAACTGTTACAGCCACGAGATTAGCAAGTTTGAAACCAATAATGGTAATAAAGAGACCGATACCTACCGTAATGGCCATTTTGATCGACTGCGGAACTGCAACAAGCAGCATTTGCCGAATCTTCGTCACGGTCAGAATAATGAACACTATACCGGAAAGGAATACCGCTCCGAGAGCAGCTTGCCAAGTAATCGCCCCATTCGAACTAAGAACGACAGTCATGAAGTACGCATTCAATCCCATACCTGGTGCGAGCGCAATCGGAATATTCACGAACAATCCCATAATAATAGTCATTAATCCGGCGCCGACGGCTGTTGCAAAAAATACGGCATTATCCGACATTCCCGCCCCGGCTTGACCCAAGAACAACGTGTTCACAAAAAGAATGTAAGCCATTGTCATAAAGGTAGTAAGACCCGCAACAATCTCCGTTCTAACGTTTGTTCCGTTTTCTTTTAGTTTAAAGAAACGATCCATAATTCACTAACTCCCCCTTAGAGATGTTGAAGCCATATTGAAAAACGACAAATGACCCTGAAGATGACTCTTCCCCCAGGGCTCAGCTGATAAGGAGTGGCACTATGGCCTTTACTAAGAACAAAAAAAATTCTAATGTGCGTGATGTCCCCGCAATCATGTAGAATTCCTGTGCTCAGCCTTCTCCTCTTCGTAGCCAGATCATTAGGGTGATCTCGTAGAGACTCCCGGGCCAATTCCCGGGATTATACGAATTAGTATGCGCTATTTGTTTGTTTCCCATCACTATTTTAGGAGGGTAGTGTCTATTTTGTCAATGAGAAAAACGAATATTAATCTCACCCTCTTATATTATCGTTCGTATTATTTAACAGAAAGAACCAGTTCAGCGGTTTACAACCCAATTAAATACGCTATACTCGGCAGATTTTCCACGGCATATGTTCATTATGTCAGGATGGGATTTCTGCAGATTAATATAAAAAGCTACCCTGATCAAAGGCATGAAGCGCTCTGATCAGGGTAGCTTATTAGTCTGTCTGATGCGTTTTAGCAATCAGTTGAATGATATCTGTGATAACAAGTTATGGTATTCCAATCCATGTATTGAATAGGTATACGGAGCAATTTACGACATGTTCCAGTGCTCATTTCACCGGACCAGTCCTATGTCAATTATATCTCTGTCTGCTGAGTATTCTCTATCTCTTGTTGTTCCAGATCTGTGTTCGTTGTTAAGTCAGAGGATAACTCCTGGTTTCTGGTCTGATCGGAAGAAGCATCCGCTGCCTCTAAGTTCACAAATGGAAATTCTCCCGAACCGGAGGCCAAGTCTTGCATACCTGAACCGCATCCTGCCAGCATCACCATCAGAAACGCACTTCCAATGCCCATCTTCCATTTGCTCATATAGTCGGTTTTACGCATACATTCAATTCTCCCTTCAGTAGCCATATAGCTCTTAGTATGTACTTATTGTACAGGCCGGACCTGAAAGGATCATGAAGTGAACTCTAAAATGGGATGAAATTTTAAATAGAACCCTGTCATAAAAAAACTCCCTTCTATTTGCGAAATGCCGCAGATAAAAGAGAGCTTTTTTCAAAATATTGTTACGGGTGTATATCCTACTCCCACTCGATCGTTGCAGGTGGTTTGGATGTTACGTCATAGACGATACGGTTTACGTTATCGACTTCGTTAACGATCCGTACAGAGATTTTCTCCAGCACATCCCAAGGGATACGTGCCCAGTCAGCAGTCATACCGTCGATGGACGTTACGGCACGAATACCTACAGTGTAGGAATACGTACGCGCATCACCCATTACGCCTACACTCTTCATGTTCGGCAGGGCTGTGAAGTATTGCCAGATCTCACGATCAAGGCCGGCTTTGATAATTTCTTCACGCAGAATGTAATCCGAATCACGAACAATTTTGAGCTTGTCCTCGGTAACTTCGCCAAGCACACGAATCGCGAGACCCGGACCTGGGAAAGGCTGACGCCATACGATAGCTTCAGGCAGACCGCACTCTTCGCCGACTTTACGCACCTCATCTTTGAACAAGGCACTCAGTGGCTCAATCAGTTTGAAGTTCATGTCCTCAGGCAGACCGCCCACGTTGTGGTGGGATTTGATGGTCTGTGCAGTTGCTGTACCACTTTCCACGATATCTGTGTACAGTGTACCTTGCGCCAGGAATTCAAAATCATCAAATTGCTTGGATTCTTCATCAAATACGTAAATAAACTCGTTACCGATGATTTTACGTTTTTGTTCCGGATCATCCACGCCTGCCAGTTTGGATAGGAAGCGCTCCTGTGCATCAATTTTGACAACCTTCATGTCGAATTTGCCGACAAACGTCTCCATTACGCTTTCTGCTTCGCCTTTGCGCAGCAGACCATGGTCGATAAACATACATGTCAGTTGGTCACCAATGGCTTTGTGAAGCAACGCAGCAACAACAGAAGAATCCACGCCGCCGCTCAGTGCGCATAGTACTTTACCGTCGCCCACTTTTTCACGAATATCCTTGATCGTATCTTCGATGAAAGTCTCCATCGTCCAGTTGCCTTCGCAACCACAGATTTCGAACAGGAAATTTCGAATCATATCGTTACCACGAACAGAGTGACGTACTTCCGGGTGGAACTGAACAGCATACAATTTGCGCTCGTCGTTACTCATTGCAGCGATTGGCGCACTTTCCGTGCCTGCATCCAGTTTGAAACCCGAAGGAAGTGTAACCACGTGGTCACCGTGACTCATCCATACCGTGTGCTCACCGTCGATACCTTGTGCGAGAGCAGCACCTGCTGCGAACTCGATGTCGGCTTTACCATATTCACGCTTCTCGGAACGCTCTACTTTACCTTCAAGCTGTTGGGCCATAAGTTGCATGCCGTAACAGATTCCGAAGATGGGAAGTCCAAGATCATAAATAGCCGGGTCCACATGTGGTGCATTTTCTGCGTACACACTGGATGGTCCGCCAGAGAAAATGATTCCTCGTGGTGACATTTCTGCGATCTTCTCTGCCGGTGTGTTATACGGCAAAAGCTCGCTGTATACGCCGAGATCCCGAATTCTTCTGGCGATTAACTGGTTATATTGGCCCCCGAAGTCAAGGACAACCACTATTTCATTTGGCTTATTCATTACCGTGCCTCCCTCAATTCAATGAAACTAATTATACGCAACGACAAAACATACCGTCAAGGAAAGGCGAAACTCCTTTTTTCGACATTTCAAAACAAGGGATATCGGATACCTTCGATTATGAAATTTCGTATATAAAGCTTGGCAGCAAGATCATGGTTCAAGTGTATGATCATGGAAAGACGCCTCGTTCTCAGCATAGCGAGAAAGGCGTCTTATGTATGGCTTGTAACGATGAACAAACGCTACATGCCATATAGTGGACCAGCGGTGATCATCATCAGCCAATAACCTGCCTAACTGTATCGGAAATCGATAGCGAGAGTTAAATCACGGCAGGTTGTGTGGCATCCTTATTGTAACACCCTTGTGTTACAACGCCTGCAATTGCCGGGCCAGCCGAAGTGCCCGGCGCAGGAAGTCCAGACTGTCGGCGCGCAGCGGACGGTCTGGACCGTACAGCAGCCGTTCCCAGTCGGCTGCAAACCGCGCGATGTCCGCGCCGTCCGCGCCTGCGGCCAGAGCCGGTGACGCTGCATATTCACGCAGCGTCATGCCCGGCGGCCGCGGGCCGTACCGGCGCGCAAGCGCGGCCCAGACCGGATCGGCGGCACGCAGCAGCCGCTCGCGGTCCGGAAAGCTGCTGCGCGGCCACGCCAGCAGCAGCCTGATCCGCAGCGCGGGGCGTAGCCGCCGCATGCGAACCAGAGCAGCGGCGCCCAGCAGGGCCGCTGCCACAAAGGCTGCCGCGAGCCACGGCTCCGCGGCAATGGCCTGTGCGCGGGCGAGCAGCCATGCGCCCGCGTAAGCCACTCCGCCGCTCATATACGGCGGAGTCTCCGCAACAGGCTGCGGCTCGGCGAGCGCTGTGACACCTTCGCCCACGCCTTGCGCCATGGTGAAGCCCGGCGTAGCCTCGAACGGCATCCAGCCTGCACCTGGAAAATACACCTCTACCCAGGAATGTGCATCTCCCTGGGAAACCATATACTGACCGGGTATATCCGGGTCAGCTACTCCAGGGCCAAAGCCTTTAACCCAGCGTGCGGGAATGCCTTCTGCACGTAGCAATACAATCATGGCTGTGGAGAAATGATTGCAATACCCCTGCCGTGTGACGAATAGAAAATCGTCCACAAAATCTGTTCCACGCGGCGGCATACGAGTATCTAACGTGTATTCGGCATGAGCAGCCAGATAGTTTTTCACAGCTTGTACAGCATCATAACGGGTCTCACTGCCTTGGATGATTTCCTTGGCGAGAGTCTGCACCCGATCGGGAAGTGTCGTGGGCAATTGCAGATATGTCCTCCGAATGACTGCCGGATCTTTCCCTTTATTCTTTCCCCCAAGCAGACGTAACTGTTCCGGGGATGCCACAGGAACCATGACATCTGCCGAATAATTTTTAACCACCTTATCGTTTCCAGAGCCTGCGAGCCACAATGTTGCCGAATCGCGATTAGACAGCAAAGAAAGCATGTCTTCCTGATTATCCTTGTTCTTATCCTGGAACGATACGTTGACCGGTATGCCCCCGGTAAAAAGTGGATTCGGTCCTTTCCACTCTCGCTGCATCGTAACGGTTTGGCGAATGCGATTCCAATAGGTTGGATTCTCCCATCCATCTGTGCGCAGCAACCCGGATGAACTCGCCGTTTCGAAACTTTGACCAGGATCACTCCAAGTACTACCGTTATAATATGAACGGGTCTCCCCTCGCCAATACGTCACTTCCGGACTCTTCGCTATAAAAAAGATGGAATTCCCCTGCACCAACGGTGCTCCCATAGGCGCGTCCGCTGTACTATATCCCGTGACCGCCGTTGCAGCAGGGATACTACTGTGCTGTGTATAACCTGCCCAGCGAGCTATCCGTTCACCCATCTGCTCCAAAGATATGCGTTCCGGTTGAGGAATGGAAGCAAACTGGCCAGGTAACGCTGAGAGAAGCACCATACCTGCGGAAGCAACGATAGTCACTGCACTCCAACGGCCATAGGGGCTGCCGCGATAACTCGGAGTAGTGACTCCTCCATTGAGACGTAGTAGCTGAAGCAGAGCCTGAATAAGAAAAGTCCATAGGACAGACCGTATTACGGAAGCATACACATCCAGCCCCGCAAAGGATTCAAGCAGAAGCAAATAGAGCAGCGTTGCACTGCCAAACAGCATAACGCTTCGACGTAACAATACGAGGGATTGCACAGAAGCCATGAGCATGCTCCAGCCGCACATCATGAACAAACCTCTCGTTTCTGTACTAATCGTGTGGAATCGCCAGTTGTTTATAAAAGTGTCCATATCCGCTGAAAATATTCCCGGATAAGCGACCGCCCAACGGACAGGATCACTTCCTCCGTACATCAGACATAAAGCAGCGAGTGCAATGAATAATCGGATCAGTACTCCGGTGATCCATCCTGTACGAATTAACCCCGCAAGCAACAATGCTCCCGTTAATCCCGCCATTACGGACAAGAACCGTTCACTGCCCTGCTGATCTGATGATGTAACAGGATATATCCACTCCAGAGACAGTATAAGTAAAATGGCCGAAATAACAATTTTGTACAGGACAGGTACGCTCACATATCCCTCATCCTTTATATCCGTCACCGAATTCTGGTTCACAGCTTTATATACGGAATGGGCCGATTCTATTCTCGTACGGTCCGTTGACTCTAAGTCGGCCACAGTGGAATTTGGTTGCTGGTTACCATTACGCTCCCACATCCGTTACCTCCACCTTTCCCAATGAAGATAACGCAACGTCTGTAACCGCGTGGATCGGCACCCCGCTGTGACGAAGCCGCTCCAAACTTAAGCTGTCATATCCCAATCCATTCATCAATCTATCCGTTGATCCTAATTGGTCCTGGTTCGCTTCAGTCAATTGCACCTCTACACGATAACCCGACCCGATTGCAGTTATGATCCATTCGGCCAGAACCTGATCCATCTTACCTGTAAGAACCACAATTCGCGACCCGCTCGCCAGTCCATCCAGCATCTCCGTTCGAAGCGAAACAGAACCTGATTGTGCTTTGGATATTCGTGCCCCCGCTAACTTGTCCAGTCCATGATTCTCATCATCTGCATGGAACGGCCCATGTTGCCATTGATCTTGTGCATCATAGCTCTTATCGCCGCCTTCCATCCACAGATGATAAGGAATGTCATCCCGCTCAGCGGTATGAATCCAGCGGGCAGCTGCACGAACCACTCGTTCAAAAGCAGGTGCATCCATGTTCTCCCGTTGTTTTACGCCATAACCCGACGCGCCTTCATAGACAAGGATGCCGAGCGAAGCTAGATCCGTGGTATCGGGCAGAAAGGTCTGAAGTTTTCCCGTTTTGGCTGTACTTTTCCAATGAACTCGTCCCAGTGGGTCACCCTCCTGATATTCACGGAACTCAGGGCTGCGGTTTCCCTGGCTATTTCTTCGCTCCGACAGAGTCCCTTCGATAATCGCTGCGAATTCTACCGAATCCCCCTTCCCCCAAGCCGTTGCTTGAGGAACAACAATCAGGGGTGTATCACCTGCGGTCTCTGCGGAGAGCGTATTCCAGCCAAACATATCACCCCAGTACAATCTGCCCGTATCCCACCTGTAGACCCCTCTGCGTAAACCGGAACATTCATATTGATAGGTGAATTGACGCCGTGTTCCCGGAAAAATCAATTTGCGATGTACACCTGCAGGTGTGTTCTCACACAGGATGATCCATAACAATGGAACTCGGCACCTGAATTCCAACTCCACCACCACCTGTATTCCCTCGCCCGCCTCAATCCGGTTCGTGTGCATCTTCCGACGAATGTTAATTTGGCGTGGTCTGAACCAATGGAGAAGCAGACCTCCCGTGAACATCAAAAAAGCAATAATGAATAGAAACAACGATGCTTTGCCTCCATGCCACTGATACAAAGAAGCGAAGGCCACCACCAAGACAGCACTCAAAATCCGTTGTCCCAGTGCAGTCATTGCCTCCGTCCCCTTCCCTGTGATGCCATTTGTACAGGTACCGGGACAGATGACAATGCTTCTTCAATGACTTGTACTTGTCCCCAAATTTCCGCTCTGTTCTGGGCCTTCAATTGAATACGATGGGAAAGGACAGGCACAGCCACCTCTTTCACATCATCCGGTATGACATAACTGCGTCCCTGAAGGTAAGCAAATGACTGCGCGGCAGCCATCCAAGCCAGTGTGCCGCGCGGGCTGATGCCCAGTCTTACCGCCGGAAGGCTACGAGAGGCCACAGCAACGGCCACCAGATACTGTTTGACGACAGGATCAACATGCACCTGTTTAACTTCACGCTGCATGGCTACGACCTCTTCTGCAAGCAGGACAGGGCGAAGTTCTTCAAGTACTTCTCTATCTTGCATGCGGGTTAACAATTCCAGTTCCTGCTCTGGATCTGGATACCCCAGTCCAATCCTCATGATAAATCGATCCAGCTGCGCTTCAGGCAGACGGTACGTACCCTCAAACTGTAACGGGTTCTGTGTCGCCAGCAGAAAGAACGGGCGTGGCAAGGCATAGGTTGTGCCATCAACCGTAATACGTCGTTCCTCCATTGCCTCCAGCAGAGCAGACTGAGTGCGTGGTGAAGCGCGATTTATTTCATCAGCCAGGACAACGTTGGACATGACGGGTCCGGGCCGAAACTTGAATTCAGCTGTATGTGGATGATAGATTGAGGTGCCCGTAACATCTGCCGGCATGACATCGGACGTGAATTGAATCCGGCCCATGGAGCAGTCCAACGCAGAAGCAACGGCACGAACCAGCATCGTTTTCCCGGTCCCCGGCACATCTTCCAGAAGTACATGCCCCCCACTGAGCATTGCAGTGAGGACATAACGAATCTCTGTTTTTTTACCAATAATCACACTTTCAACACGCTTCATGACCCTATTAAGCAATTCAACCGCATGTTCATGTTCCATTCGGATATAAGACATTTCTCCTGTTCTCCTTCCATCGGCATTCCTGAGCCATAGTAATCTATGATTCAGTGTTGCCCGGAAGTAGAGAGAATAGTCCTGCAAGAATGACTTTCTTCAGATCATTTTATACTTAAATATGCTGTTCATTGCCGAAATGGATCTGGAAGCGCCCGCCTTCACCGTCCACTCTGCTTCATTACTGGTTATGGAATTCACCCTTAATCCCATCTGCTCCAGTAATTCACGTAACGGAACCCAGATCGTTCCCCCCTGACTCTGTACTGCTCCCGTTTCAATTGCCCCTGTCGTTGTCAGTGTTCCGCTCACACTGTCTGCATGAATCGTTCTTTCCTTCCATACAGCTGTGGCTGTCCTTGTTTCAGGGTCCCAGCGAGTTCTGCCCCCAAATTTTTTCATAAAAGTACGCAAAGGCACCATGATTCGCTGACCCTCCATGCGGAACTCGCCCGGTTGCAAGGTAGCCGCAGCCAATCCCACCTCTACCTTCAGCTTCTTGGTTCCAAGCCACAACGTCGCATTCGCTTCTACATTTTCTGCGATCCAAGCCTTTCCAGGCGCCTTGCGTGACTTATACTTGCCATCTGGATGTACACGGAACTGAACCGGTTGATCCGAACTCTTCATGATGTCAAAACGATATCCATGATCACGATAATATTTGATAATACCCGGAAGTGCTTTTACCGTTTCAGCATGTGCACCGCCATCATGCATCAGGACAATAACCGAACGTGCTCCCGCAGGTACTTTGGTTGAATTGCTGAGAATTTCTTTGGCCGGAACACCTTTACGCTTGGAATCTCCACTGTCGACGTTCCAGTCCATGACGGTGTATCCACCCAGTTGGAGCAAATCAAAATAACTCTGGTCAAAGTGTCCGTAGGTACCGCCTGGTGCTCGCACCAGATTCGGACGAAAGCCGGTTATACGCTCCAGCACGTCCTCTGTCTGCTTGATCTGTTTCCAGAACACTTTAAAATCACTGTACAGCTGTTCGTATTGATGATTGAACGTATGATTGCCCAGAGCATGTCCATCCTCCACAAGCCCCCGGATTAACTCGGGATAACGCTCTGCCTGCTCACCCAGCACAAAAAATGTAGCCGGAACCTGCTCCTTGCGTAAAATATCCAATACGTCACGGGTATGGTTACCCGGTCCATCGTCAAAACTCAGATAGACTACCTTGTCTTGAGTATTCTTATCTTCCGAGATCGGATCACCTGAGCCGGAAGCAGGAGATGCATCAGCCGTGCCTGCATATACAGCGAATGCACATAGCAATATCGCAATCCGCACGAGAATGACAGACCATTGTCCAGATAAAAACGTATGTATGGATGTTACGGAGATTTCCCTTTTTTCCTTGATTCTCAATTCCGGTCTCTGTACCATTTACGAATCGACCTCCACCGTCTCTAGTAATTTGCTGATAGACTTCAGCAGATTTGTTAGAATTATATGGAGGCTACATGGAAAAAAGACGTGATTTTGTTTAATATTTTTTCACAATTTTCTATCTAGCCTGATTGATTCTTCGCTTCAGATTAGGTAGCATAATGGACAGGCAGAACGTATTAAAACACCTTGGAGAGTATTCATGCTCCCACCCCGTATTCAGGAGAGTGAAATCTATTGGAATTGCTTGAGAAGATCCAACATCTGTTTGGGTCCTACGGATACAGCGTATTGTTTTTTGGCTTGTTGCTTGAATTCATCGCACTTCCCTTTCCTGGTGAAACAACGATGGCTTACGCAGGGTTTCTCTCCTACAAGGGGCATCTCGACTTCGGAATCCTTACCATACTGGCTTTTCTGGGAACAACGATTGGCATGACAATCACTTATTTTATTGGAGCCAAAGCAGGACTACCCTTTATAACACGATACGGAAAATGGTTTCTGCTGAAGCAGGACAAGCTCGATAAAACGCAAAAGTGGTTCGCCAAGTATGGTAATGCCTTAATCTTCATCGGTTATTTCATTCCGGGTGTAAGGCATTTCACCGGATATTTCGCGGGCATAGCCGCTGTTCCCTTTCGCAAATTCGCTCTCTACGCCTATTCAGGCGCACTGTTCTGGGTTGTACTGTTTCTGGGCATTGGCAAAATATTTGGCCCTCAGTGGAACGCCGTATTCCATCTGGCTCATCAATATGCAGCATATATCGTGGGAGGAATCGGCCTATTGCTCATCGTAGCCGTGCTCTATCGTTACCGCAAAGCATGGACAGCAAGATCCACCGTATCCAAGCCAGCCCCTGTTCGACAAAGACAAAAATAAATTCGAACGAACCGTCTATCTATAACTTTAAGTAAGGAGCTGCGTGTCATCGCGGCTCCTTTTTTGCGTTTTCCAAACGGAAGGAGAATCCTTCATTCTCTTTTGTGATAATCCGAATTCATCCAGGTCATACTAACTTGCAAATATAGGATAAGGAGGATACACGATGAGTGCATCGGTACAGGACGGTCAAGATCTGAAGAGAATCTCTCCAAATCTGAATGAAAATACAGCGTACTGCAAGCAAGTGATGGGACACAGTAATGACTTGATGATTCGTCCTCTGCAATGTTTGCATAAATGGCCTGCCGTCATGCTGTACATTGATGGAATGGTCGATGTACAAATTCTAAATCACTCCATCATGGAATCCTTATTACATAAACGTGATCTTCCTGATTTTTCAGCGGATGATGAACATCTGAGTTACCTCCAGAATGATGTTCTGATCGCAAGTGATGTCCTGCTCGTCAATGATATGGATGAAGTGCTGAATGCCCTGCTGTCGGGATCAGCTATCTTACTGCTTGAAGGATCTGTACGAGGATTGAAAATTGGCGCAGCAGGCTGGGAAGATCGATCCGTTGGAGAACCTGTCTCCCAAACGGTCGTTCGGGGACCGATGGAGGGCTTCAACGAAAACCTGCGTACCAACACTTCATTAATTCGCAAACGAATCCGAGATCCTCATCTCTGGATCGAAGAAAGAGAGATCGGTCGAGTCACCAAGACCCGGGTTGCTGTACTCTATCTGGAACATGTCGTGGATCAGGAGATTGTGCAGGAACTAAGGCGAAGACTGGATGAGATTGATATCGATAGCATTCTTGAGGGAGGATACATCGAAGAGCTGGTTCAGGATAAGACAGGGACCATTTTCCCAACAGTATATAATAGCGAACGACCCGATACCGTGTCCGCGGCACTGTTGGAAGGCCGAGTTGCAATCATTGTCGACGGTACACCCTTTGTTTTAGTTGTTCCCGCCTTGTTTGTTCATTTCTTTCAGTCACCTGAGGATTATTATCAGCGAGCTGATATCAGTACACTGATTCGATTGATCCGATATCTGGCCTTTTTTATCGCGTTACTCTCTCCCTCCTTTTATATTGCCATTTCCACTTTCCATCAGGAGATGCTGCCTACCAACCTTCTAATCAGTTTGGCGGCTCAGCGAGAAGGCGTACCTTTCCCCGCTTTTATTGAAGCCCTACTGATGGAGCTAACTTATGAGATTCTGCGAGAAGCGGGCATTCGGATACCGAAGACGGTTGGTCAGGCTGTGTCCATTGTGGGTACGCTTGTTATTGGTCAAGCCGCGGTAGATGCGGGGGTTGTATCCGCTGCAATGGTCATCATCGTATCCATCACTGCGATATCCAGTTATGTCATTCCGGAAAATGGGCTCTCCATCTCGGTACGCATTTTGCGGTTCGTTCTGATGATCCTGGCCGCTGCCTTCGGATTCTATGGCATCCTGATTGTGCTGTTAATTACCGTAACCCATCTTTGCAGCTTGCGTTCTTTCGGGGTACCTTATATGTCTCCTTTTGCACCCTTCATCCAGAAGGATCTCAAAGACACGATCTTTCGTGTACCCTGGTCCCGTATGAAAACTCGTCCACTCTCTACCAGCACAACAAATGAAGTTAGACAGTCTACCAAAAAAACGAAGCGGTAATTCGGTAAGGAGCGCACACCATGAATAGATGCTTACACTTAATATTATCCTGTGTCATTCTGCTTTCTCTCCTTACCGGATGCTGGGATCGCCAGGAACTGAATGAACTTGGCATTATGCTTGGTCTCGGTGTGGACAAAGATGGAGATATGATTAAAGTCAGTGCTCAGGTTGTTGTGCCGAATGAAGTATCTTCCAAGGCAGGGGGTGGGAAAGGTACACCCGTTACACATTATGAAGCATCCGCTACAACCTTGTTCGAAGCCATTCAGAAATTAACAGAGACCAGTCCACGCCGCATATTCATGGCACATATCCGCGTGCTGGTATTTGGCGAAGAATATGCACGCAAGGACGGAATATATGACGTTATCGAGGCCCTAATGCGTGAACCTACAGCAAGACCTGATTATTACGTCATGGTCGCCAAGAATACCACTGCTTCCCAGTTGCTTAACGTACTTACACCCTTAGATAACACCCCAGCTGAAAAAATGTTTAACTCTCTCGATATATCTTCTAAGACCTGGTCTCCCACTACCACCGTAACCGGGGATGAATTACTGGAGTTCATGATATCGCCTGGCATCCAGCCCGTTATTACGGGTGTAGAGATCCTCGGTCCCAAAGGCCAAAGTGGGAATAAAGAGAACATATCGACCATCCGGTCGCCAGCTCGCCTCAATACGACGGGACTGAGTGTATTCAAGAAAGACAAGCTGATCGGCTGGTTAACAGAGGATGAATCCAAAGGCTACAACTATATCCGTGACAATGTAGAATCAACGGTCAGCCATATGCCTTGTCGCAAGAAGGGCAACGTGACGCTTAAGGCCCTACGTACAACAACGAAAAGAAAAGCGGAAATCGTAAATGGTAAACCTGTAATCAATATTGATGTCAAGAATGTCTCATCCATCGGTGCAGTCGATTGTGGAATCAAGATTGGGTCGATGAAAGTCCTCAAAGAACTTGAAGCCGATAGTGAAGAACGATTAATTGAACTGATGCAGAACTCTGTCAATTCAGTAAAACGCAAATTTCATGTCGATATATTTGGTTTTGGACAGGAAATGTACCATTCAGATCCCAAATTCTTCAAGAAGATAGAAAATGAGTGGGACAAGCATTTTGAAGAACTGGATATCAAATACAAAGCCAATGTGCAAATAAAACGTGTAGGTACACTGGATGATTCATTCAGAAATGAAGTGAAGGAGTGAGAGAAGCGTGCTGATTACACTTGCGGTTATCGTCGTAGCAGCTATTATTGGCTGGATTGACCTGCCTGGTCTCATTCACCGGAAAGAGTGGCGAGAAACAGCCGTATACAGTGTAATGCTTCTCACCGCTACGGTGTTCGGCGTTATAGCTTCCAATCTGTGGGAATTCCCTAGTCCACTTTATATCATCATGTGGATCTACGACCCTGTGAACCATATATTAGCAAGACTGACTGGAACTTAGGAGATAAGGGAGGGGTACATCATGCTTGAAAAAGGACAGATCGGAACAAGACAATTATCTACCCTTACATTTATGTTGGTGGTGGGAGATATGATGCTGATCTACCCCTCTGTTATCACGTCCTATGCCCAGCAAGATGCCTGGATATGTGCTCTTATTGGCGTTCCGCTCGGAATGGCTCTCATGGCCCTGATTTTGAAATTGGGAAGTATGCATCCAGGGGAGAATCTGGTACAGATTGCCCGAAGTATTTTGGGTTTTTGGCCAGGCACTCTGTTCTCCTGTTTTTACTTGTTCTTCTTCATAGTTGGTACATCTACACATACCCGGGAAGTCGGGGATTTCATGACTTCCCAGATCTTTCAGTACACCCCTATTCGTGTCATCATCCTTATATTTGTTATTGCTATAGGATGGGGTTTATACCACGGCCTAGAGACGATCGCAAGAACCAGTGAATTGCTTATGCCTATCGTTATACTGTTCATAGTGATACTTGCCATATGTCTGATACCACAAGCAGAAACCAGTAATCTGAAGCCAGTAACGGACACTGGCGTTGTCTCCATAGCGCAAGGCATTCTGGTGAGTATCATCTATCCAATTGGCGAAACCATTCCCATTTTGATGATCCTGCCCTACGTCGCAAGAAGCCCCCACCGCATGCGTGATATCATCATTACAGCAGGGATTGGCAATCTGATCCTTTCCGTTCTTGTTACCATATCCATGCTCGTGCTTGGCCCCTTTCTAACCCAACACAATATATATGCTTCCTTTGTTTTGTCTCAGAAAATTAGTATTGGTGGATTCTTCGAACGTATCGAGGTGATCATGGCTTGCTCATGGCTCATCGCTACTTACTTCAAAGCGATAATCTACTTGTATGCCTTTATTGTTGGATGCGCAGAACTCTTCAAGCTAAAACAGTTCAAGACGCTCATTCTACCAACGACCATGCTCGTATATGGAATGGCCAATCTCGTCTCGCCCAGTCTGACGTTTATCATCATCACCATCGTTCCTTACTGGGTAGATTGGGACACCACTCTAGGAATCATTCTTCCCGGTATGCTGATTCTAATCGCGTTAGTGAAATCCCGCAGAAAATCCAATTCGCAATCTCAGCCAACCACAGAAGGATAGTTCCGGAGGGTGTTATAGACATCAATTCATGGGAAGGAGCAGAAGGACATGTTGATGAAGGAAAAACTTACAATTCGGCAGTTCACCCTGCTCACCTTCCTGGTAATGATTGGAGATATGGTTCTAATTTACCCTTCACTCGTTACCGCAGTAGGTAAACAGGACGCATGGTTCTGTTCTCTCATTGGTCTGCCAATCGGTCTTGGCATCATCTGGGTTCTATATAAACTGCATCGAACACATCCACAGTTGTCCCTTTTTGAAATATGTAACAAGTTACTCGGGACCTGGGTTGGTTCCGTGCTTTCAGTTGGCTATCTATTTTATTTCGCCATAGGTGCAGCCATATGTGTCCGTGAGGTCGGTGACTTCATGACGACCCAGATCTATCTACAGACCCCTATCCGGGTCATTATAATAATGATCATTTGCTCCCTGGCCTGGGGGCTGATCCATGGTTTTCGTACGATAGGATTAAGCTCCGAACTGTTAACCCCCATTGTTGTGGTGTTTATAGCTCTTCTCTTCCTGGGGCTTCTTCCTCAAGCTCAAAGCGCAAATCTACAGCCGTACTTTAATATGCCTTGGGTACATCTTGTAGAGTCCGTAATCCGCGGAGCATTTACTTCTTTTGGCGAACTTATTGTTCTTTCCGTGTTTCTCCCCTATGTGAATCCAGGGCCTCATTTCAAACGTGATTTCTTGCTGGCTACCTTCTTTGGAGGATTACTATTAACTTTGTTATTACTGCTCTCGCTCATGGTGATGGGACCTACGTTGACGCAGCACAGCATCTATATTTCATATGCCCTTTCGCAAAAAATTAATATCGGTAATTTCTTCGAACGAATTGAAGCATTCATGGCTATCGCCTGGTTGATCTCTACCTATTTTAAAAGTCTGCTGTATCTATTTGCTTTTGTGCTGGGAACAGCACAATTATTTCGATTAAAGACGTATAGGCCTCTCATTTTGCCTTCGTCCCTGCTGTTATTTGCCCTGGGTGTCCTGATTGCTCCGAATGTTATTTTCTATACGGATACGATCATGCCTGTGTGGGTAGACTGGGATATCACCGTCAGTTTCATCATTCCATTGTTCCTCTTGCTGGTTTATCGCATTCGTTCACGTAAAAGCAAACCCTCACCCTCGGATAGCATAATTTCTTAAGAAAAAGCAACCGTTTTGAAGTACTGGAATCCGGATATGCAAAAGGCTGTGTTCACGGCAACTTCCGCGAGCACAGCCTTTTATATTGTTGATGAATATTCTGCCGGGGCAGCCTATATAGCCTTCAGAGCCTCAAGTGCAGCCTCAATATGTCCTTTGACCCGAACTTTGGACCAGTCTTTGATCAATTTCCCCTCCTCATCAATCAGAAAAGTGGAGCGTACGATGCCCATGTATTCCTTGCCATACATCTTCTTCAGCTGCCATGCACCATACTGTTCAGCTACGACGTGCTCTTCATCGGATAACAAAGTGAACGGCAGTCCGTATTTTGCAATAAACTTATCATGCTGTTTCATCGGATCTGTACTGATCCCGAGAATGACCGTGTTCAGTCCCTCAAATTCAGCATGTCGATCCCGGAAATCACAAGCCTGTTGCGTACAGGACGATGTCATATCCTTAGGGTAAAAATAAAGCACTACCCGCTGTCCGCGGTAATCCGAAAGCTTTACTGTTTCTCCCGTACTGGACGGAAGCTCAAAATTCGGTGCCAATTCGCCTACATTTAACGTCATGTCAGTTCCTCCCTAATCTCCCCCATGAATTGCTATAGGGCGTTATTATGAACCTGCTCCGCGATACCGCTTCACGCCAAAATTCCACAGAAGCAAGCCCATGGAGCCAAACACCAGTCCCATCACAGGTGTCAGGAGTGCCATGCGATGCATCTCGGACCTCTCCAGGAACAAGGCTGCCGGATAGATGCCCACGAAGGCAAACGGAATGATCCAGGTTAACAGCACCTGAATGGCACGATTATAGATCGTTACCGGGTAGCGTCCATATCCTTGAATGTTATACATCAACGGCAGGATACCTGTTGGCGCGTCCGAATAAAAGGATAGTGAAGTCAATGTGGTATAGATGCCGGCATAGATCATGACTGAGCTGAGTGCCAATATAATTAAGGCAGGGATATGCCACCACTCCAGCATCAGACCCATCTCTGCTCCACTGAAGATCATGATGATCAAGCCGATAAACGAGCCCACGAGTGCAGGCGGATCTACATTTTCAAGCAAGATCTGGAACAGGTTATGTGCAGGACGTGTCAGGATCCGATCCATCTCGCCTTTGACGATGTACCGCTCACTGAATCCCCACAGATTGATAAAACAACTGAAGATGCCATAGGGCACCATAAAATATCCATAAACAAAGAGCACTTCACTCTCACTCCAGCCGCCCAGGTTATCCGTATGGCGAAAGACCACAAAGATAAAGATCAGGTTGGTTGCCTGGAACAGCAGATCCGATAGGATCTCCACCCAGAAATCGGCACGGTACGTGAGTCGTGTTTTCATGTAGTTTTTCAAATATTCCCAGATCAGACCCATATAGTACATTCCGTTATCCCCCTTGCACGAACAGACGCTTGCGCGCCTTACGCCAGATCAATACCATCGGAAGCAGTAACACGGCAAACCAGAACACCTGAATACCGAGTACATTCCAGATGGCGGTACCTTCCACTCTTCCAGTGAACACGGAACCGGGCAGATACGTAATGGCCTGAAAAGGCAATACTTTCATCACCGCAGACATCCAGCCTGGATACAGACTGATCGGGATGATTAGACCGGAGAACAAATCAACCACGACGCGTTTCATGCGCATCATGCCTTCATTATTTTCCACAAAGAATGCAGCCAGTCCCGTTATCACATTAATCTGGGAATTAATGAGGAAACTGAAGAACAGCATGACGAGAAAGCCAATCCACGCTGATGGCGCCGTAGGCAGTTCAACCGGGAATAGCAGAATGGCAATGAGCATCCCTGGAATCATGAGGAGCAGAAAGCGGAAAATGCCTTCGCCAAGACCTTGCATCATTTTGACCATAACATAATTGATCGGCCTGATGAATTGTATCGCAATGGAGCCATCCCGAATGTCTGCGGCAATCTCCCGGTCCAGGTTGTTAAAGTAAAAAGCACGTGCCATCCAGGATACGGCGATGTAAGTGGTCATCTGTGCTGCCGTGAAGCCACCAAGTTCACCACTGCTACCGTAAATGGCTTGCCAGGTAAAGTAATACACGCCGATATTCAGCGTATATATCAAAATGCCGGAGTAATAATTCACCCGGTATGCCAGCATCGTTAGAAAACGGATACGCATAAAATCAATAAATGCACTATTCATCTCAGGATACACTCACCGCTTCTTTCCCTGCTCCCACAATCTCGGGACGCTCGGCGGAACCGGATTGGTAAATACTCCGCACAATCTCATCCGTGTTGATCTCGATAATCTGAATATCGGTAATATCAGCCTGTCCAACGACACGTCCGAGTACATCCGAAACATTCAGTTCCAGCGGAATCCATACAGATGCGGACAATTCATTCTCTACCGTCCAACGCACAGGCAAAGCAGATGTCCATTCCTGCATCTGACCTATGTTGTGAGCCGAGCCAAACTTAAAGCGGATTTCCCGCTCCTTGCCCCATTGGGACTTCAGATGATCCAGACCTCCATCATAGATGATGTTGCCTGCATCAAGCATGATAACCCGGGAACACAGTGCCTCAATGTCCTGCAGATCGTGGGTTGTGAGCAGAATGGTCGTTCCATGCTCCTTGTTCATGTCTTTCAGGAACTCCCGAATCTCCGACTTCACGACAATGTCCAAACCAATGGTTGGCTCGTCCAGAAAAACAATGCTCGGGTTATGCAACAAGGCTGCTACCAACTCACAGCGCATGCGCTGACCGAGACTGAGCTTCCGCACCGGACGGCTCAGCAGATCCTGGAGCTGCAATCGCTCAACCAATTCATCCAGCCGTTTGCGGAAATCGACCTCTCCTACACGATATACTTTGCGTAATAAATGGAAGGATTCGATAACGCCAATATCCCACCACAATTGACTGCGCTGACCAAAAACAACACCAATATTCTGTACAAACTTCTCCCGTTCCTGATACGGAACATATCCACCAACCGATATTTGCCCGGAAGTAGGCACCAAAATGCCGGTCAACATCTTGATTGTTGTTGATTTGCCGGCACCGTTCTCCCCAATATATCCACATATTTCACCCTGCGGAATCTGAAATGAAATATCATTCACAGCCAATACCTCCTGGTATTGACGTGCGAACAAGTCCTGGAATGCACCCTTCAGCCCACCTCGGCTTTTCTGGACGTTAAACGACTTGCGCAAATCTTTGACATCAATCGCCAGCATGATTATACCTCACTTGGATTTTGTTGAAATTGCTTGTAGCCCAAAAAGAAATTATAATGGTATCAGTCAAATTTCAGCAATACCCGAACTCGTTTTTTATTTCATCTCAAATACAAAGGAGAGCTAGCATGACCAGAAAGACGAAGAGAACCATATGGATTTCTCTTGCCGCCTTCGTGTTAATCGTTGGAGGAGCAGCGGCATACTATTTCGGTTCTATTCTCAATCAGTTGGACGGTTTGGCAAAGGACGGCGACGACTCACCATTCGCAGGTATCGAGAATGTGGAGAAAGTAAATACTCCTGACCCTCCAAAATGGGAAGGCACAGAAACGGTAAATATTCTCGTTATGGGTGTCGATGCACGCGGATTGAAAAAAGGTGAAGTTCCCCGCTCCGACAGCATGATGGTCGTATCGCTCGACCCACTCACCAAAAAAATTAATCTGTTCTCCATTCTGCGCGACACATACGTCGATATTGACGGGTACGGTAAGGAGCGGATCAACACCGCGATCACTCATGGCCCTAACGCAGCGATGCAAGCTGCCAGTGACCTGCTCGGCATTCCTGTACAGTATTATGTGTATACGGATTTCCAGGGATTCATCAAACTGGTGGATGCCGTTGGCGGCGTGGATTTTGATGTGGAGAAGGACATGCATTATACAAGTAAAGCAGACAATAACGAATACGATATTGATCTCAAAAAAGGTTATCAGCATCTGGATGGCGAGACAGCGCTCATGTACGTTCGTTTCCGTCATGACGCAATGTCGGATTTCGCTCGTTCCGAGCGTCAGCGTGAGTTGCTGAAAGCTGTAACGTCGAAAATGCAATCAACGACAACCATTGCCAAGCTGCCTGCCATTCTGGAACAGGTCAATCCGTATGTAGATACAAATCTGACGCTCTCCGATATGTGGAAGCTGGGTGGACTCGGTTACCAGAGCAGCATGAACGGCAGTGAGCAGATCCCGCCAATGAACCTGCTGAAAGAAGAACGTACAGCAGGTGGAGCACAAGTATTGACGGTTACGAATGAAGAGAAACTGAAGCAGCATATTCAGGATATTATTCACCCACCTGCCACAACGGATGATAGTACGACCAGCACCGAAGATAAAACAGCCAGTGGTGACGATCAGAAGTCAGAGCAACCGGCTCAGTAATGTAAACATGCAGAGGGCAGCCATTACGCTGCCCTCTCGTTGTGCCCGGCTATATCATGATGAGAAAATCATCATATCTTTCTGTTGCTTGTTACTCTATTATATTTTGAATTACGAAAGGAAGTTATCTTATGAATACATCACGTTCCCGATCCGAACTTTTATACGCAGAAGCACTTGAACATATTGTAGGGGGTGTTAACAGTCCTTCACGCTCATTTAAAGCCGTTGGTGGCGGTGCACCTGTATTTATGAAAAAAGCCCAAGGCGCCCACTTCTGGGATGTCGATGACAACCGTTATATTGATTATCTGGCCGCTTACGGTCCGATTGTTACAGGACATGCCCACCCCCATATTACACAGGCGATTACCGAAGCAGCAGCAAATGGCGTTCTGTACGGTACTCCGACTGAACTTGAGATCAAACTCGCCAAAATGCTGAAGGAAGCAATTCCTTCCATGGACAAAGTACGTTTTGTAAACTCCGGTACGGAGGCGGTCATGACTACGATTCGGGTAGCTCGTGCCTACACCAAACGCAACAAGATCGTAAAATTTGCCGGATGTTACCACGGTCACTCGGATCTGGTGCTTGTGGCTGCGGGTTCAGGCCCGTCCACGCTGGGTATCCCGGATAGTGCAGGTATTCCAACCAGTATTGCGCAAGAGGTCATTACCGTGCCTTACAATGATCTGGGTGCCCTCAAAGCTGCACTGGAGCGCTGGGGTGACGATGTCGCTGCGGTCATGGTTGAGCCGATCGTTGGTAACTTCGGTATGGTTATGCCGGAACCTGGCTTCCTGGAAGGCCTCTGTGCCATGACACGTGCTAACGGCTCACTGGTTATCTATGACGAGGTCATTACGGCTTTCCGTTTCCATTACGGTTCTACGCAGACATACGCCGGACTCGATAACCATGCAGAGATCGAACCGGATCTGACGGCTCTTGGTAAAATCATTGGTGGCGGCCTGCCAATTGGTGCTTACGGCGGACGCAAACACGTTATGGAACAGGTCGCTCCGCTCGGCCCGGCTTATCAGGCGGGAACGATGGCTGGTAACCCTGCATCCATCTCCGCAGGGATTGCATGTCTGGAGGTTCTGCAAGGTGCGGGTGTATATGAAGAGATGGAACGTCTTGCGATCGACCTGACAGCAGGTCTGCAAGCTTCTGCTGACCGTCATGGCCTTGCACTGACGATCAACCGGATTCGCGGTGCATTCTCTACCCATTTCTGTGATCATCCGGTGACCAACTACGATCACGCTCAAGACACGGACGGAGAACGTTTCGCTTCCTTCTTCCGTCACATGCTGGACCGTGGTATTAACCTGGCTCCATCCAAATATGAGGCCTGGTTCCTGACCACTGCTCATACAGACGAGGATGTTCAGGCTACATTGGAAGCCGCAGAAGCTTCCTTCAAGGCAATGGCACAGGAATAAATAGAATTCATTGCATTCACTCGTCTCTTACAAGCCCCATGCTTCATGGATAACACTCACGTTAAAAGGCGTCCAACAAGTGATCAACTTGTCTGGACGCCTTTTGGTGTTTTGTACAAAGAGTGGTGAGTGGCTACATATGGCTAGATGTTAGGTGCAACACCTTCATGCGTAGCTTATTGTTAGGGTCTTGCTGTTAGGGTCTTGCTATTGTTCTCAGCTTTATTTCTTACTGATCTGCAGTTTCAAAATCTCCTCCCGGATCTTCTGCACCCCTTCTTCGATTCGCTGCTTGGGCACATTGGAGATGTTCAATCGCAGCATTTGATCCTGATGCGCCTGATATGTTCCCTCCGGATAATACCGTTCTGTCGTATCAACGATGACATCGCGCTTTTGGAGCCGGGATACCAGAACACGAAGTGGCATATCACCCGCCAAAGGCAATACTGTATGCTCCCCTCCTGTTCGAGGAGCCTCCATAAATGGCGCAAAGTCTGGATACGTATCCAGTTGCTCATGCACGGTGTGCATCCGGGCAGCATAGCGGTTGCGAATCACTTTCCTGTGATGAGCAAACATTCCGCTGTGGACATAGATCTCCAGAGCAGCTTGAGATAGAACGGAAGTGTCAATATCGAGTATTTTTTTGTAAGCACCAAATGATTGAATTAGAGGTGAGGGCAGAACAGCTACACCAATTCGCAGCCCTGGAAACAAAATTTTGGAGTAACTCTTCAGATAGATGACCCGGCCTTCCGTATCATAGGACCATAGCGGGTCCTGTTTCGTATTGTCCTCCAAATCCGCGAGATAATCGTCCTCCACCAGATAGACATCATACCGCTGTGCAAGCCGGATCAGTCTCTTCTTCTCAGCAACAGTTAACGATGTGCCAATCGGATTGTGAAAGCGCGGCATGACATAGAAAAACTTAATATCTCCCTCAGCGAACTGACGTTCAAGGGATACCCAGTCCAGCCCATCTAGGGCACGTCTCACACCTATGATCGGCACATTCAAACCACTCAGTAGGGAAGGCATATTGTGATAGGTCGGTAGTTCGAGCAGTACTTTGCTCTTTCCATTGGGAAAAGGCATCAATGCAAGTACAGCCAGTGCCTGTTGCACACCTGACGTGATAAAGAACTGCTCTGTTCTCGCAAACACTTGATAATCAGCAAACTGCTTCTGCAACAGCAGAATAAGCGAAGGTAATCCCTGATCCGTGCCATACATGAATAACTCTGCCTGCTTCTTCTCCATTGCCTGATCCACACAATGACGAAAGTCTGCATAAGGGAACACCCGCGGATCAGGAGCAGCCGAAGCGAAGTCCAACGCTCCCTGCCAGTCCATGTCCTGAGCACCTGTTCCGTTCTGTACGGCATAATAACCGGATTGGGGGATGGCGTACACCAAATGCCTTTGTTCCAACCACTCATATGCACGAATTGCTGTACTTACACTGCATTGATACTGTTCTGCTACAACTCGAACGGCTGGCAGTCGAATGCCCTTATCTGCCCACTGGCGACGATCCTGCTGCAGCATCTGTTCCTGAATCCACTGCTTTATTGCTTCGGCAATTACTTCGTATTTTTTCAATGCACCATCCCTCTCCCTCAACTGTACCGTTACAGTTTACCCTTTTATCTATTGTAGCACGATGCCCCCGGCAGTATATTGAATAAAGCCAGCACATGCCTCGAACCTGACATATTTCAGGATAATGAAAGATCACACGGTATGACTACTGTATTGGAGGAGCATTCATGAACACTGCACACACTCGGGGATACGCCTATATCGCAGCTGTATTGTACGCGGCTATTATCGGTCTGTCTTTTCTATTTGTTAAAATGACTGTCACTGTAGCACATCCGATTGATGTGCTTGCACATCGATTCGCCCTGTCGCTGATCGTTGTCAGCATTCCTGTCATTTTGGGCTGGATCAAAATCCGGCTTAGCTTTCGTGATCTGTGGCGAATCATTCCACTGGGGCTGTTATCTCCCGTCTTATTTTTTGCCTTTCAAGCCTTTGGACTCGTATCTTCCAACTCATCGGAAGCCGGTATTATTCAGGCTATGGCCCCTGTATTCACACTCGTTCTCGCTTCAATCTTCCTGAAAGAACGCACATCAACGATGCAGAAGCTGTTCCTGCTTTTATCTGTTGCTGGAGTGGTCTTTATTTTCATAATGCAAGGAAGCGGCATGTCTGGGGGTAACCTGAAGGGTATTGCATTATTGCTACTATCCACGGTCTGTTTTGCAGGGTATGGTGTGCTTGCAAGACCATTAACCCAGAAGTATAAACCAATGGAATTAACCTGGGTCACACTGATGGTTGGCTGTATTGTATTTAACGCCGCTTCCCTGATCCGACATGCGTCCAGCGGCTCCATGATGGACTACATCAAACCACTTGGAGATGCATCCTATCTTGGTGCACTCGCTTATCTCGCGATCCTCTCCACCATGATCTCCACCCTTCTCGCGAGCTATGCCCTGACCCATCTGGAGGCATCCCAGATGAGCGTATTCAGCAATCTGTCCACACTCATCTCCATCGTAGGAGGTGCATGGATACTGCATGAACCCGTTGGTAGCTATCACTATATTGGAGCATTGCTAATCATCGCCGGTGTACTCGGCACCAATATGAGCGGCCGCAAACACAGGCTGGTCAGTGGAATCAAAGCGTGATATAATTCTGGAAATTGTAAACATTTGTTATCCACGATGATGAAGAGAAGTACGTATGTCAGGATGCTACAGAGAGCCGGCGGGTGGTGGAAGTCGGTGCATCGGATATGTGGAAATGGGCTTCGGAGTTCCAAGTTGAACAAAGTCTGTATCCGTTACCATGAATACAACTTTCAGTAGGCGAGGCGGCATGTCCAGCCGTTATCCATGGACAGGATATCGATAAAGGCATAGATCCCTATAGACGGGTTTCCTGTGTAGATGCCTTAATCCGTATCCCTTAAGTGGGCCGCAACAGAGCGGCCAATGAAGGTGGCACCGCGAGGCATAAGCTTCGTCCTTTATTCTGTTCCCTACCGGGGAATGGGATAAAGGACGAAGCTTTTTTTATTTTTTTGCAGGCTGAAGGGAGGTGATGGTCGTGGAAGATGGCTGGTGGCGACAGCTCAACGTTGAAAAATTACTCAACCAAAGGAGAACAAACCATGAACAAAAACAACGATATTATTTTGACAGGGGATCGAACTACCGGACAGCTTCATCTCGGCCATTACGTAGGCAGTCTGCGCAGTCGGGTGCAATTGCAAGAAGAGTACAAAACGTATATTTTACTGGCAGATGTTCAGGCTCTCACCACCCATTATGATCAACCTGGGTTGATTGCGGATAGTGTACATCAAGTCACGTTGGATTACCTCGCTGTAGGCATTGATCCGAACAAGGCTACCCTGTTCATTCAATCCATGATCCCGGAAATTGCGGAATTGACCGTGATCTTCTCCATGTTTGTTACCGTCAATACACTACGGCATAACCCGACCATCAAGAGCGAAGCACGTGATCGTGGATATACGGACCTGTATTACGGATTTCTCGGATATCCGGTCAGTCAGGCTGCAGATATTACATTCTGCAAAGCAACCCTTGTTCCGGCAGGAGAAGATCAGATTCCTCATATTGAGACAGCGCGGAAGTTGGTTCGTCGATTCAACGAGCTATATGCTCCCATTCTGCCTGAACCCCGCATTCTGACCGGAGAGCGGCTTGGTGGGCTGGATGGCGTCGGTAAAATGAGCAAAAGCATGGGTAATGCGATCTCATTAAATGCAAGTCCAGAAGATGTAAAAGCCAAATTGACCAAGGCCAAAACGGATCCTGCCCGCATCCATCGTTCTGATCCAGGACATCCGGATATCTGCCCTGTTTTCGCCTATCATCAGCTTTTCCGCAAGGAGAACGTAGACGAAATACATGCCTGTTGCAGTCAGGGGAGGATTGGATGTAAAGATTGTAAACAGATGGCAGGTGAAGCCATCAATGATCTGCTTGCTCCTTTTCGTGAACGACGGAATTATTATGAACAGCGAGAAGATCAAGTGAAAGAGATTCTTATTGAGGGGACACGACAGGCCAGGAAAACGGCCCGGGAAACGATGTTAGAGGTACGAGAAGCCATGGGTATTCGTTATTTCGATTGACAGTATGAAGCGATCCAATCACGTTAACACTGCTGAGGACAGTCTATTGGGAAAAGGAGACCCCTCAGCATGAAACGAACACAGCCTTCTTTTTTACAAGCCATGATGTTAATCATGTTATCCGTTGGTCTAATCTGCCACGTTCTGATTATTCCTGCCCTGTTGTCTGCGGCTAAAAGGGATTCCTGGATCTCTGTTCTTTTGTCTACAGGACCCTACCTTGTATTTGCGCTCATGCTTGCCTATGTTTCTCGTTTTCTCCAGCACCAAACGTTGCATGATTGGCTAACTTCCCATCTGGGTAAGCCTCTTGGCTTGCTTTTACGGATTGGAAATAGCCTCTTTTTTCTGTCCGTCATCTATTTCACCTTACACGATACCACCACTTGGGCCAAAACCAGTTACCTGACGGAAACTCCTACATTGGTTACCAGCATTGCGCTCATGTCGCTCTGTGCCTATGCGGCTTATAAAGGCATGCGCTCTTTGGCTTTCACAGCAGGATTGATCCTGCCACTCGTTGTACTGCTTGGCTTCTATGTTGCGATTGTGAATACCCAATATAAGGATTACAGTCGTCTGTTCCCTGTGCTTGAACAGGGCTGGTATCCCGTGTTCCATGGTATGGTTTATAGTCTTGCAGGCATGTTTGAACTGCTGTTCATCTGGTACATACAACCCCACCTTTCGAAACGGATCCGTGTATGGCAGTATCTGATGCTCGCACTCATTATTGCCGGCCTGACCCTAGGTCCGCTCGTTGGGGCGATCGTGGAATTCAACCCATTTGAGGCTGCCAAAATGCGGTATCCTGCTTTTGAAGAATGGCGAATTGCCTCTTTGGGTAAATACATTGCCCAGACCGATTTCTTTTCCATCTACCAGTGGCTCGCCGGCTCGTTTACCCGGATCAGCCTTGCCATGTATATTGTGGTAGAAATTTGGAATATTAAGAGCACCTCCAGAAGGATCATCAGCTGTATCTCTTTAGCCGTTCTATTTATACTCTCCATGCTGTACCGTCTAGACGATATTACATTCGAAAAGCTGCTTGTCGATTACATATTCCCGTTCAATCTCATCTATCTTAGCGGACTAGCAATACTTGCAACGACCGTTGCATTCATCAGCTCACGCCATCAGAGGAGGAAACATCATGGAGCATCCAACGATTGACACCACGTCCCATGAAACCCTGCTTGCCTCTTTGAAAGAACAATTCATTCCCTGCGCGGATGTCGTTATTCAAACCTTTCCAGCAAAAAATGAAAATGATTTGCCGATCATTGTGCTGTATTGCGATGGTATGAGTGATGCTAAACAAATCAACCAGTTTATCATTCCCCGGCTCGAGGATCATTCCCTGCTCGAAGAAGATTTGCACCCGAAAGAACTTGGATTATCACTAAATCCAGTGGAAGACCTTCGAGATACGAATAATTTAAACCTGTTGATTTTTAGCGGACAACTGTTGTTGATCTTCGGCAACGGCGATCAATCCTGCAGTTTGGATATTGCGAGCATTCCTGGACGCAACCCTGAAGAATCAGCCATTGAGTCTTCCATTAAGGGGCCTCGTGATGGATTCACCGAAGAGCTGAGCGTAAATATCGCACTCATTCGTAAACGGATGAAAACCTCTTCCATGTGCTATGAAAAATATGTTAAAGGTGGGCGAACTCAAACCTCTATTGGCCTATTGTATGTAAAAGACATTATAAATACGGAGATCCTAAAAGAAGCACGTGAAAATATAGATAAAATTGAAGTTGATGGTATTATTGGGACTTCTGTTATGGAAGGAGCAGTTATGGGAGGCATTCGCAGTATCTTTCCTCTCACCGATAATACAGAGCGACCTGACTATGTCGTGGACTCGCTCTTAAATGGGCGTTTTGCTGTTCTGATTGAAGGTTCACCTGTTGCGATCATCGCTCCAACTACACTGTTCAATCAGTTGAAATCACCGGAAGATGAGAACACTCCTTTCTTCATTGTGACTTTTGAACGCATCCTGCGGATCTCCGGTTTGCTGATTGCTTGCTTTTTTCCTGGATTCTATATCGGCCTCACCAGTTTTAATGTGGAGCAGATCCCTCTCCCGCTTCTGGCAACGATTGCTGGTACTCGTATGGGGCTGCCCATGCCTGTAACGCTGGAAGCCTTTTTAATGATTTTTATGTTCGAGTTATTCAATGAAGCTGGCCGCAGACTTCCTCGTGCTTTGGGCCAAACTGTCAGTGTGGTAGGCGGACTCATTATTGGAGATGCAGCTATTCGTGCCGGGATTACTTCTCCTACCATCATTGTCACGGTAGCGATTTCAGTTATCTCCAGCTATATTCTAGTCAATACGGTACTCAGTGGGGCTACTGCTCATGTGCGAATCGGGATGCTTATTGTTTCTTCCCTCCTTGGATTATTCGGTTTCATGCTTGGACTATTTGCCCTGTTGGTACACCTTGTATCCTTGGAGTGTTATGGCGTCTCCTATCTGTCCCCCGTCTCTCCCTATATTCCCGGCGACTTCACCCAAGCCGTATCCATGTACCCTTCCATGAAGAGAACCAAGCGTCCGGCCGCACTCCATACTCAGGATTCTACCCGTCGGAGGAAACGTCCGTGAGCAGATGGATTCAATTGGTGTGCTTGCTTATGAGCAGTCTGATCATGCTGACGGGGTGCTGGGATTCCAAAGAGGTCCAGAGCATTAACTTTATTACGGGAATAGGGATAGATTATAAGGATGACAAGTATATTGCTTACGCCCAACTAATCGATTTCTCCAGTATCGCCAAGCAAGAAGGTCCGACTTCGCGGGAAGCAAGCGATATCTGGATTGGGCGAGGCGAAGGCAAAACCTTAAGTATGGCTATTAATGACCTCTATCAAACTTCACAGCAACAAACACTGTGGACCCATGTAAAGGCGATTGTTATATCGAAAAATGCCCTGAGCGGGCGGCTGGGGGATATTTTTAACACACTGCTGCATTCGGGTCAGTTGAGATATACACCATGGATCTACGGCACGGAACAAAGCATACCCGATGTGCTTGCCCCCTCTGCCCTGCTGAACCAATCTACCCAGACCATTGAGCTATTTGAACCGATTAAGCTGTACAAGCAGCATTCTGCCTTCGAACCCATCCGTCTTCATCAGCTTCTTGACGGTATTCGTGAGCCTGCTTCGGTTATCCTATTACCCTCGATCACCAACAAGAACCAAACCTGGTTCAATGGAGATGAAGCTCCCCCCTTGGTTAAAACGGATGGATTTTTTGTCATTTCAAATGGCAGAAGTCAAGGGAAAGTGGCAGGGGAGGACGCAGATGGTACTCGATTCGTAAATTATAATCGTGTCTACCAGTACCCACTGTACGTTTATAAGAACGGGGGCCAAACTCCTGATCTCACACTTCGCCTCCATAACCCGCATACGAAAATTTCATCAAGGAAAGAAGGAAATGGGGTCATTTTCGACCTGATCACTTCGGTAAAAGGTGTCATTGTCGAGGATAACGGCTCCCACCAATCTCCTCGCACAATGGAGAAATCAGCTGAGAAACAGATCGAATCCGAAATTCGGACAACATTCAAAAAAAACAAATCACGGAAAATTGATTCCTATGGCCTAGCGGAACATCTGTATCGTCATGACCTTGCAGTGTGGAAAGAACAGGTTCAGCAACGGGCTGATCCCATCAAACGATTCAAACTTGGCAAAGTGGAGGTTCGTGTAAAAATCCTTAATGCCAGCACGTACAAATACACTGAGTAATACACAAAGAGGACCAGTCACCTGCAGTGTGAATGCAAGGTTACTGGCCATTTTCTCTTCTACCTATTGCTGGTTCTTGTATTGCATTTCGTATCACGTCAGCGGATACGCCATAACACTCATCAAAGCCAATTCAGGCTGAGTCGTATCCAAACGGCTGTACTGGATGATGACGGGGATGTTGCTCGAAACCGTAATCGCATAAGGTACGCCTGGCGGAATTGACTGCTCTCCGGAGCGAAGCGATGCAGTGCGAATATGCTTCGTCCTTCTCGCTGGCACTTCAGCGACAATACCTTCGAGTGGTTCTCTGTCTTCAAAGTAAATCGTGATGTGCAGCTCCGCATCCGTGCTACTAGTGTTCAGTACACAGATACTCTCATGACTCTCAAGTGTACCTCGGCTCTCCGGGGGAATGTAGCCATCCGGAATAACCCAGTAGGTGTGACCTGTAGGTGCTAAAGCATTCTTAGGGACAGACGTGCCTGTTTCTGTCTGGTCAGGTGTCATTGAATACATCCTCCTCTTTTGCGATTGCAATCTGGTTAAAAATGTGGCGGCTCGCGGGGCAGTCGCTTCGGTGGGCGGATCGGGCTACTGGCCGCTGTTGGCTCGGGATTTCTATTCATTCCCCCTCAGCAGGGGAAATCCCGCTCCAAAGGCGGACGCTTCGCTCCCTCTACCCGATTCCGCCCTCCTCCGCTGCTACGCTCGCCTGTTTTTTAAAAGTTTATTGCCTTCGCTATTCGCTGGGCAACTTTTGCTGGCTCGTTACTTCGTTTAACTCGCTTAATGAAAATACAGACGCACAGGACTTAAAATCCTGCGGTAGCTTATCTCCTAGAGTAGTAAAATCAAGTCCTCTACAACTTCTACGATTACTCTCCTACCGCAGATACATCTGCAACGGTAGCAATTTCAACTCGCGGATGGCTTCTGCCACCTGATGGGCAAGGCGGCGGGCACCGCGTTCCTGAAAGTGCGTGTTATCCTCCACGCCTGACGGAAAATTCACATACTCGCCTGGCAGCACCCACATAAAGTCTTCCTTGGTGCCTTCCACACCCGCCTGCTGGAACAGAAGACGGCTGCGCTCAGCCAGATCGATCAGCGGAACATCTTCCTCTTCTGCCAGCTCACGCACAGCGATGATATAATCGCCGTGGGTATCGGTCAATGTGCCATCATCCGCAAAATAGCGGCGATGCACCGGGGTTACGAGCACCGGACGAGCCTTGGCTTCGCGTGCAGCGTCGATATACTTTTTCAAATATTCCTTATATGTTGTGAATGAGTCCGTCCCACGTTCAGGGTCCGGCTTCTCATCGTTATGTCCAAATTGAATAAACAGAAAATCTTCGGGCTTGATTCGCTCCATAATGGCGCTGAGTCTGCCTTCATTAATAAAACTGCGGGAACTGCGGCCTGACTGGGCATGATTATCTACTGCCACATCATGTTTGAACTGTGCAGGCAATAGCTGGCCCCAACCACAATAGGGATAGCCACTTTCCGGCTGATCCGTCACGGTAGAATCCCCGGCAAGAAATACAGTCATGGTCTGATTGGCAAGGGTAATCTCTAACGCATTGATTCTTGGCGCAGGACCGGAGAATGACAGACGAAGTCTGCCGCCGCGAACAACGACCGAGAATCGAACCTCTGCGCATTGTCCGGGAAGTGTGTGAATGGTTGGCAGTACAAGCCTGCCTTCACCAGCTTTCACACGGGTCACTGTCTCGGCCAATTCATCACCTGCAACAAGTAATACTTGATAGGTTCCATCGGGAAGGTCCACGATGAACGATGCTTTGAGCGGAATACAGAAGCTTGAACGCAATCGGGCAGACATGGTCGTCTGCCCCTGATTGTTATGGTGTTGTTTGGTGGGATCTGACACATCGTCATCACTAATGCGTTGTTTCTCATATACCAGAGAACCCGTTTCGAATCCATATCCTCCACGGTCCTCATACGATGTTGCTGCAGTCACTTGCAGATAATCCTCTGTCTCAATGGCTCTTTCCGAGTCCGGTCCAAAGTTAAACTTCCAGCTGGTCACGGACACTGCCTGGCCCTCTGCCGCTGCCCCCATGGCAACGGCCTGACTACCCTGAGCTTTATTCAAAAGCGATAACCTCCTTGGTTAACTTTCGTAAACGTTCATTCGGGCGAAGATACGAAGATACAGTAATCTGGCTTATCCTTTCAATCCGCTGGTGCTCATCCCTTGAACAATTTGTTTTTGGAAGATGAAGAACACCGCTACAACCGGAACCAGACTGACGATGGACATCGCGAACATTGCGCCCCAGTTGGAAGCAGATTCGCTATCCAGGAACATTTTCAGTGCCATGGATACGGTATATTTCTCAGGCGAGTTCAGGTACAATACCGGACCGAGCAGATCCTCCCATCTCCAGTAGAAGGAGAAGATGGCTGCAGTCGCCAGAGAAGACTTGATCAGCGGCATAATAATCTGGATATACAGTCTGAATTTGTTACATCCGTCGATGGTTGCAGCCTCATCCAGCTCCTTCGGTATGGTTCTTATAAACTGTACCATCAGGAAGATGAAGAACGGCATTCCGAAGAATGTAGGGACCACGATTGGCAGAATCGTATTCAGCCAGCCGAGCTTCGTGAAGATAATGTACTGAGGAACCAATACCACGTCATGTGGCAGCATCAGCGTCAACATCATAATGGAGAACCAGAAGCTACGACCCTTGAAGTTAAGTCTGGCAAAACCGAAAGCGATCAGAGATGACGATATCACGGCACCGATGGTGGAAATAACCACGATTACAAGTGAATTGGTGATGTAATCCATGAACGGTCTTCCCGCTGTACCTTTCCAGCCATCTACATAGTTACTCCAGATCCACTCGGTAGGAAACAGGGTATCTGCGGTAACGAAGATCGTACGACTTTCCTTGAATGAACTGAAAAGCATCCAAAGTACAGGATAAAGCATCAGGAGGGCAAGAGCTGCAACGAACAGGTGATACACGGGCCATTTGACATTTTTCCAAACCATCGTTACTTCCCTCCTTCAGATTCGTAGAACACCCAGAACTTGGATGTCAGGAACACGGCTACCGTGAGCAAACCGATCATAATCATCATGACCCAGGCCATGGCCGAAGCATATCCCATGTTGTTAAACATGAAGGCCTGACGGAACAGGTACAGAGAGTACAGCATGGTACCATCCATTGGACCGCCCTCCCCTTTGGAGATAATATAGGCAGGCACGAATGTCATGAATGCTCCAATCGTCTGCATAATCATATTAAACAGAACGATCGGGCTAAGCAGTGGCAAGGTGATGCTGAAGAATTTCCGAACTGGATTCGCACCATCTACACCCGCTGCTTCATACATCTCAGTAGGGATATTTTTGAGACCAGCCAGGAAGATCAGCATGGACGAACCAAACTGCCACACAGACAGTGAGATGAGCATAACCAGGGACGCATTCGGGTCACCAAACCAGCTTATAGGCCCGATCCCGATTGCCGTTAGAGCACTGTTGATAACACCCTCATTACTGAAGAGGTTACGCCACATAATGGAGACAGCCACACTACCACCGATAATGGATGGCAGGTAATACAGCGTACGGTACGTTCCGACCATGCGAGAGCCCGTATTCAGGATCATCGCTACGAAGAGGGCAAAGACCAACCTTAACGGTACCCCAATGAATACATACAGAAACGTCACTTTGACCGAGTTCCAATATTTCGGGTCATCAAAAAACATTTTAGTGTAGTTGTCGAGCCCAATCCACCGCGGAGAAGTGAACAAGTTATAACTCGTGAACGACATATATAGGGAAACAAACATGGGGATCAGCGTAAAGCCCAGAAACCCAATAATAAAAGGGCTTATGAACGCATATCCGGTTAAGTTTCTACGTAACGACGAATACTGCCTCAATGGAACGAACCTCCTTCATGGATCAGCTTGCTCCCTCAATCCTTCTTCGGTTATCTGGACGGGGAAAGGCCCTCGCATTCGCGAGTAGCCCTATTCCCGACCATCCCTGCAGTGGGACGAGCAAGCCATCATTCAACTGTTATTTATTGTTCGCAAGTACAGATTCGGCGTTCTTGCGGAATGTTTCTGCTGCCTGTTCAGGTGTAATTTTGCCAAAGTTCAACTCTTCAACCACATCTGCCAGAGAAGAGATTACTTCAGGTGAACCAACGGGTGGCGGAGGGCTCATTGGTGAAGCTTTAGGCTCCATGGCTGCTACGAATTCAAAGACCTGTTTCGTTGCATCATTCAACTCAGGTGCGATGGCTTCTTTGATTGCTCCTGAGATTGGCACACCACGCTCACCTTTGATCAGTTTGTTGGCTTCCACGTCATTCACCCAGAAATCGATGAATTTAGCCGCTTCTTCCTTCACTTTGGAGTTGGACGTTACCCCCCAGTACATACTTGGCTGCATATAAAGTCCTTTTTCCATATCCGGTCCTGGCATTGGCGCAATTTCGAGCGGACGGTTCGCTACCTGTTGCAAGGCTACGAACTGGTTGGACCATTGCCATACGCCTATTCCTTTTTCCTTCACCAGATCCGATTCCTCAATAATGCCCTTGGTTTGGTTGGCTACATCCGGCGTAGGTGCTGCACCCTGCTCGATCATGCGGCGCATAAGTCCGAAGAATTCCACAAACAGTTGGTCATCATCATAACCAAGACCAGTTCCTTCTGCATTGTAAAGTGAATGTCCTTTGGTACGCAGGAAGTAATGGAAGAAGATATCCGGAGCTACTCCTCCATCCAAATACAGACCTTTCTCTGCGGCTTGTTTACCCAGTGCTTCGTATGATTCCCATGTCATATTCTCAGGAATTGCATCCGTTCCCGCTTTTTGAAGTAAAGCAGGGTCATATTGGAAGCCCAGAACGTTAACACCGGCAGGTACACCGTATTGTTTACCGTTAATTACACCTGTGCTAATAACGTTCTCGGACACATCGTCCACTTTGATCTGATTGCCCAGATATGGTGCCAGATCCTCAAGCTGACCGTTCTGTGCATATTGGCTGATGTAGGAAATATCCATCTGAACAATGTCAGGCAGTTGATTTGCCGCTGCTTGTGGTGCGAGCTTTTTCCAGTAGTCATCAAATGAAGCATACTCCACGTCAATTTTGACATTCGGGTTTTTCGATTTGTACAGGTCGATGACCTTCTGTGTATATTCATGCCGTGCATCCGAGCCCCACCAAGCGATTCGCAGAGTAACCGAGTCATCCCCAGACGCTCCTTCAGTTCCTCCACCTGAGCTACATGCCGCTGTAAACACGAGCAATGCAGCCATCATCAGGAATATTGCCTTTTTCACCATGCCAATCTCCCCTTTTTATGTTGATATGGTTGTGTGAAGCGTTATCCCTTTGTTACTGATAACGCTTTCACAAACTTGTTAATGTCATTTTCGCAAATGTACGACCAGAGTTGAATACACAAAACCGTCTTGTTGGTTCAAAAAACAGAGGAGGACAACAGTCCCCCTCACGGCGCTGTTCATCCTCCCCAGACATGAATCACATGATTGGTAGTCCATTGTTATATGCCGATCCTGCGGAATTCCGTAGGTGTCATACCCGTCCACTTTTTGAACACCTGACTGAAATATTGTGAATTACCGCCGAACCCGAACAATTCCGCAAGCTCGAATACTTTCACATCCCCACCTCTGCGAATATGATCACACGCTCGTTCGATGCGCAGACGATTCACGTAGTTGGAGAAATTCTCGCCCGTGACTTTTTTGAAAATTTTGCCCAGGTAATCCGGATTCATATATAACATCTGATGGGCGACTCCATTGAGCGAAAGATCTGCCTCTCCATAATGACGATCCACGATATCCATCATCTTCTCCACGGCTGAAGACTGGCGACTTATATGATTTTTATAATAACCAGAGGTTAACCGGGCTGCACTGCTCGCTACAAAAGACTTCAAAGCAGATAACGTATCCATATGCAGCAACTCTGCCATACGCTGAGTAAATTCTGTTGCCTCTTCGGGCGGACAGACATGAATCATCGCCGAGTACAGCTGCACTACATACGAACGTGTCACCTCAATTTCCAACTGCTGACCCGATAATAGATCGAACAGACGATCCACCTCTGCGGCTGTTTCCTCGCTATTGCCCGATTTGATCAACTGACACAACTGCTCGGCATCCTGTTCTACATGCAACCCGTCGCATTCTCCGGCCAGAACCAGATCATTCTTCGTAATCAACTTGCCTTCACCGATAAAGAAGCGATGATTCAGATATTGCAATGCCTCACGGAACAAGCGCCGAGACTGGATCATTCGATCAGCTTCGCTCAGTGCAGCGGTCACTTCCAATTTATATAGTCTGGTAAATGCAGCCCGAACCTCTTCAATATTCTCGTTCAGTCCAGCCGGATCAGCTGAATCTGCAAGCAGGATCAAGAGTCTACCTTCAATTGTTGTGCTTAACAGTACATGTGGGAGCAGATCGCTGGCGATATTTTTGATGGCAAATAAATGACTGTAATCATGTTCATCCGCAATCCGGAACAACAGTAACCGAACTGCAGTATCTTCAAGTTCCAGATCAAACAGCTCCTGGTAATATTCCAGATCGACCGGCCCATAAGTTCGGTTCGTCATGAACTCCAGCAAAAATTGCTCCTTCACATGAGGAAGTACCCGTTGCAACCGCTGCTTCATCTCACCAGCGACATGCTCCTTCACCTGAGCATCCTGATGTTCCTGCAACAATTCAGTCAGCGCGTCATGGATCTGACTCTCGTTACAGGGCTTGAGCAAATAATGCTTCACACCATACTGCATCGCTCTGCGGGCATATTCGAACTCTTTATAGCCAGATAACATAATGAACCGCACTCCCGGATATGCTTCAGATGCCTTCTCTATGAGTCCGAGACCATCCAGACCTGGCATGGAAATATCCGTAATGATAATATCCGGTTTCGACTGCCCAATTTTGTCCAATGCTTCGATCCCGTTCCTCGCCGTGCCTACCAATTCCGTACCTGCTGCAGCCCAATCGACCACTTGAGAAATCCCTTCCAGAATGACACGTTCATCATCTACGAGCATCACTTTGTACATCGTCATCGTCCTCTCTAATCCAAGGTATGCTGATCGATACTACAGTTCCTGATCCGGGCTTGCTGCTCATCACCATTCTGCCTTCTTCGCCAAAGGTCAGCCTGATTCGTTCCTGGATGTTAGATAACCCAATGCCCTGTCCTCTTGTCTGTATGCGTCCTTCATGTAATTGTTCCAGGAATTCCGGTGTCATCCCTGGACCATCGTCCTCGACTTCAATAATGACTTGGTCTCCCTCTGCTCTCGCCCTTATTCGAATTCGGCAAGGATCAATGCTTGGTTCGAGTGCATAATGTATGGCGTTCTCCACCAGAGGTTGCAATGTTAACTTGGGAATTCGTGCTGAACCCACCTCAGGTGCAATCTCCATGTCAAAATCCAGTCTCTCTTCAAAACGGGTGCGCTGAATTGTAACGTAACTACGGACAATGTCCAGCTCTCTTTCCAGCGTGATCCACTTCTCCGTCATATTCACAGAGCTGCGCAGCAGGAATCCAAGCGCCTCAACCATCTCCGAGATCTGACGTTGCTTCTGTACTTTGGCCATCCAGTTAATGGATTCAAGCGTGTTGTATAGAAAATGAGGATTAATCTGTGCTTGAAGCGCTTTCAACTCGGTCTCACGAATCACCAGTTGCTTCGCATAATTCTCATCAATCAATTCACGAATCCGCTGAAGCATCATCTTGAATGTGCGATGCAGCAGCCCAACCTCATTCTGCGGAGACACCGGAACGTTACCGAGGGCAGCCTCCTCCAGTTTATCCAGATCACCTTTTTCGATATTACGCATCTTCTTGATCAACTGCGCAATCGGGTGGGTAATACTGCGGGAGAACTTTGCTCCAATGATGAGTGCCGCCAGTAAAATCATGATAAAAATGACCGTGACCAACTGTTTAACAAACTGAATTTTTTTAAACATCTGGTCAAAAGGTGTGGTGTACAGGTATGTCCAATCTGTGTAGGAAGAATTGGCACGGGCAACAAAGTGTCTGCCCTGCTCAAACATGGCAATTCCATAGGGTTGGGTACGCTTCAGTTCTGATTCAATCTCAGCTTCACTTACCGAAGATTCGGTTGGATAGATGACTTCTTTTCCATCCGAAATCAATAACTGTGAGTCCTCTGCCGGTTCCTGCATCTGATCCTGTACGATTCGGTCCAGGCGTACTCGGATAATTAGAGTCCCAAGCTTATCCAGTGTAAATGCGCCGCCAGTAAAAGATTTCACCTGTCGTACAGATAAAAGCCTGGCTTGTTTATCCCCGCTGGTGTGCCAGACATTGGAGCCTGTATATTGATCTCCCAGTGATACCAGTTCCTTTTGCTTCGACTCCGAAATCCCTTCGCGGTTCCCTGCAGCCATAACGTTATTATCATTATCGATAAATATCATAGAATAGACGTATTTCTCAGAACCCGCATAAGCAACCAATCGGTTGGTAATTTTCTTGCGCAGACCATTTCTCTCATATCCCGTCTCGGCCTTTTCAAGTTGAAGCAGATATTGTTGAAGCGGCTCGTCCGACATCACCTTGAAGGAGAGATTGGAAACTTCACGTAGTTGATTCTCAATGCCTACTGAAGACATATTGAGGACCTGCGAGGATTTCTCATAGATCTGACGGTCATAGATACTGAACACATATCGGAGTATGGATGCATAAAACGTAAAGCTGATTAACATTAAAAGTCCGATGAGAAGAATCGTTTTGTGATGAATCGGCAGTGTTGTGAAAGCGTTCTTAATTTTGTTCATCCTAAAGCGCTCCTTTGGCTTGCGAGGGGTGCCTGTCATGCTATAGGTTAGTGGTTTTATTGTAAGTTATTTTCATATTTACACATCCATTGGTCATCTGACAAGATATATTTATGCAACATTTCAGGTCATTAGAGAAGGTATACATCTGTGTCAGCAACTCAAAAAGAACACAAAACAGCCAGAATACCTTGAACAGATCAAGGTATTCTGGCTATTGAATAACATCATGCTAAAGCATGAACTACAATTTACGGATTAACAAAAACAGTTTTCAGCTTCGCTACATATTGCACATCAAAGCCAAGACCTTCAGCCACCATGGCAAGTGGTACATATGTTTTGGACTCTTTGCCTACCTTATTCAGGAAGGCAGGTGTATCCACGGTAACAGATGCTCCGTTGACCTGCACAGCATTGGCACCAATTTTCACGGCAACCTTCCGGTCTCCATATGTAATGGTTGCGGTTGAGGTTTTGTTATCCCACACTGTTGTTGCACCAACAGCGTTCACGATATCCTGAATCGCGACAAAGTTTTTGCCGTTACGGATGATTGGTTTGTACGGTGTATTCAATGTTGTACCACTCACGATAATGTTCATCGGTTCACCTGTGGCAGGTGCAGTCAGCTTTGTGTAGTCGCCCCAGATCGTTTTGGCAAATACTTCGGCAATGGCTGCATATCCGAATTGATTCGGGTGGAAATCACGATTTTTGATCATATGTGTCATGGTGCCTTCACCGCCAATAAACTCCTTAGCTACGTGAGCCACTTTTACCTCTGTACCCTGAGCTGTGAATTGAGCTGCAATTCCATCAATAGTCTGGGTGAAGCCTTGTGACGCCTCCATAAGTTTGGCATAAAGCGCCTTGCCCGCTACTTCTGGCATCGGTTGATACTGATCAGCGATAACCATTTTAGCGGTTGGGTTAATCTCTTGAATGTCATTAATCGTTGCACTAATATTCGCTGTATATGTTGCGAGTAATTCTTTTACTTTCTCTTGCAGTTCCTGATCACTCAATTTGTCTGCTGTACCGAGAAGCTCAGATACGTCATTTCCCCCAATCGTGATTGCAACCAGATTAGCCTGTGCTATGCTCTCCCGAATTGCAGCAGTATTTGAACCAATCTGTCCCGCTCTTGGATCGGGAAGACTCGGCTGAATAGCTTCGGAAGTAAGCGTTCTACCTTCCTTAATCGCAGTGGTGAAGTTCTTGAGGCCGCTGGTTTTCAAACCAGCAATCCCGTAGTTATCCACCTGTGTACGTCCATGCAGCAAACCCTGCTCATGCAGTCGTTCTACATAACCATAAGGCAATTCTTTCGTGTTAGGCTCATAACCTACGGTTATGGAATCTCCCAATGTGACGATGCGGAACTCCTTGGTTACAGCTACTGCATCTTTCTTCGCAGTCAGCGAAGCCTCGTTTGTACCCGCTGGCGATACACCGGTTTTGGCATCAGCAGCGTGTGCAGGCAATGCGGATGATGTGAAGAGCAGCATTCCTGCCAACATGCTCGCCGTTAAACCGGCAGCTGTATTTTCCCATATACGTTTACGCTTCATTCAGGATAACACTCCTTTAATCGAATCTATGATAATTTACACTAATATATAGTACATCGGTCATTCCAATGACATAAGTTCGTGTTACTCTATTCTATCATTTTAAAGTAGGCGTTGTCCTCTCTGCTGGAAGCGCGCATGAAATAACAGACTCCCGAAAGGGGAGCCTGTTATTGGTTAAGCTCAGCTATGACGTTCAGTGATTAATTAAGATTGCAGCTTATCCGAGTCCTCAGAATTCGAATGGCCTGTGTCACTCTCCGCTTTTTTCCCGGCAGCTCGCTCCAGATAGCGATCATAACGATCGTCCACTTCGCGTGCCATCTTCCGGTACTTTAATGTTTCCTCGACAATTGGATCACGTTCCGTCTGTATTCGAACTTCATATTTGGGAGGAATCAGCTGGCGTTCACGCTGATCGGTGTCGCCGGACTCTTCCATGTCCCCTTCCGTCAGCATTTCACTGAGCCGTCGTTCCAGTTCTTTGGATTCATCCATTGTTCTCGCTCCTTTAATTAAAGTCATACATACGTTAACCATACTATTGTACTTTCACTTCGTGTACAGAACCATCTTCCGATCGCTGTTATCCCCAGATTTCTTTGATTCCCTTTTCCAAGGGAGAAATCCGGTGATAAAGGCAATCGCTCCGCTTCTTCAGATGCTTTCTGTCCCCTCCGTTAATGTACAATTATAGGTTATTAAAGCATCGATGAGTTGAATAAACTCACTCCAAGCCGGTAGCCTTAGCTTCCTTCAACACATCAGTTAATGCATCATGAATGTGGCCATTGCTGGCAACAAGATGACTTACAGACAATTGATAAGGCGTTCCGATGGTATCGGTCACCTTGCCGCCGGATTCTTCAACCAGCAGCGCACCTGCGGCAATATCCCACGGTTTCAATCCAACTTCGGTGTAGGCGCTGAGACGTCCTGCGGCAACATATGCCAGATGCATGGCAGCAGATCCGCCTGCACGCAAGTTACGAACTTGCGGAGCAAGAGCCTGCACAGCGGCCATATTAAGCGGTAACGCATAGGTCGTATCAGCCGGGAATCCAACCGCAATCAGGCTCTGAGCCAGTTCCTGTTCACCAGATACAAGCATCCGGTTTCCGTGAACGTATGCCCCTTTACCTTTTTCCGCAACAAACATCTCATCACGGGAAGGGTCATATATCACGCCGACAATGACTTCACCTTTATGGGCCAAAGCAATGGATACCGAATAAAACGGAAATCCGTGTACAAAGTTCGTCGTTCCATCGACAGGATCAACAATCCAGAGGAACTCTTCTTCCTCTGCCTCTTTCAGCGCTTTTGCTGAAGCTTCCGGTCCCGGTTCTACGCCTTCTTCACCCAGAATAGCATGGCTGGGAAAATGGGTCAGAATCAGGCGGCGAATCATCTGCTCCGCTCCTTTATCCACTTCGGTGACCAGGTCCTGAGGTGAATATTTGGTTCCCAGTTCGCTTACCGTTCCAAGACGACTCTTGATCCATTCACCGGCCTTGGAAGCTGCATTAATGGCAACGGCAGTATAGCTTTTGCTTGTCACGACATAAGGTTGCTTTTCCTTCTCATTCAAAGCGTTCACTCTACTTTCTATATCAATCTATGAAAAGTTGAAATTCTTGTTAAAAGTATACGCCTCACAGGTCGTAAAGTTTCTCGTTGCCCAAGCCCCTTTTGGCTCTAAGGATGAATGATGACGGTAGACTCGTCTACCCATTCCACGCCCTCTTCGTGATAGAATGCCAGCTTCTGCATCAGTTGCACAAGAGCCTCATCCTTGCGTTTCGCCTCGATCATCACGTCAAGCCTTGGGGTGTCTGCTGCGATATGACGCAAGAAGTCGAGCATGGGCTCTACCTCCACGCCATCGGCATGACCTCGCAGATCCTTCTCGCTCTTCGGACTGGAGACATGAATTTTGGGTGGTAATGGCTGATCAGCCGGTGAATCTGCCTGGGCAAGCGGCGACTGCCAGGTCTTCAGGATATCAGGCCACAGATCCCATGACTGTTCTCCTTCGTTGTTCACCCACTGGTGATGGATATCCAGTACCATGGGCAATCCCAGGCGCTGGCACACGGCCAGTGTCTCAAGCGCATTGAACGTTTTGTCATCATTTTCGAGTGTCAGTCGCTCCTGGATGTCCCGATCCAGCTTCAAAAAATTTTCTTCGAAACGAAGCGCTGCCGAAGGCTTGTCCCCGTATGCACCACCAATATGTATATTGTTCTTGGCAGTGGCATTCAGACCCATGGCATCCAACATTCGAACATGATGACGAAGGTCGCGAATCGAGTTGTGCAGAACTTGCTCGCGGGGTGTACTAAGTACGGTAAAATGATCCGGATGAAAGGACACACGCATATGATTTGCTTTCACAAAATCACCAATGGCCGCAAAGTCCTGCTTCAGGGCCGGGAACGGGTCCCAGTCATTCAGTTCCTCGTGTGTTGCCAGTGGAATCAATTTGGAAGAGAAGCGATATACATGAATATGGCTACCCTTGTTGTGCCTGAGCAAACGTAATGTATTATGCAGGTTCTCGGCTGCAATCCGCTCGAGCTTGCGGATAGCCGCTTCCCTGTCACCGATTTTGTTGAAACTCGACATGGTCATGGTCCGGGAAGGCGAGGCGTTCTCTATAAGCACGGACATTGCCACGTAACCAAAACGTACGAGCATGAATTTCTTCCTCTCTATTAGGGCGGAAAACCTGCGCAGCATAATTAACCGTCAGGATGTACCGTCACTGTATATAACCCAAGTTTTACCCTAAAAGAGTGACCATAATCGTATTCTGGAAAATCAGTCCATCTGACCCACACTCACAGTCAGCAACTATTCCTGTGCTTGCTCTCCAAAGAACATCTCATCCGCAAGGGCAGTCTGGATGCGTGATTCTTCCTCAGTCAATTTGCGGATGAGTTGCATCTCCACCTCGGTTACCTCTTGCCCCTGGAAGTTGATCTCTGCAATGGAAACTACGATCTTCACGATGGCTACAGCTACGTTATCCGGTGTGTATGCAATCACTTTCTGACCGGTAGGAAATACCCGAAAGCCCTGTTTGACCATTTTGCCGCGACCGTATTCAAGCAGTTCGAACAACTCCTGCTCATTCTTGAATTTGCATACGGAATTGAATTCAGTCTGAAATCCCATGCATACCCCTCCTGATCTTGTCGTCTCAGGCTACGCCTGTATGCCGTTCTCGTAATTCAGTGCCTGCTTGCGGTTGTAACGCTCCAGTGCCAGCTCAATCATGCGATCCAACAACTCGGCATACGATACACCTGTCTCACGCCAAAGAAGTGGATACATGCTATATGGTGTGAAACCAGGCATGGTGTTGACTTCATTAATCAGCAATGCGCCGTCATTTTTCCGAATGAAGAAGTCCGCACGAGAAATGCCGTTACCTTCAATCGCACGGAACGCCTGCAATGCGGCTTCGCGAATGCGATCTGCGGCCTCTGGGTCCAGTGGTGCCGGAATCAGCATCTGTGACTGACCATCAATATACTTGGCTGCATAGTCATAATACTCACCGGAGGATACGATCTCTCCTGGAACGGAAGCCATTGGCTCGTCATTTCCGAGGACGCTGACCTCAACCTCGCGTGCTTCAACGAATTCTTCAATGACCACCTTTGTATCGTACCGAAGTGCGAACTCGACAGCTGTTTTCAGCTCATCACGGTTACGCGCTTTGGAGATGCCTACACTGGAGCCCAGATTTGCCGGTTTAATAAAACAAGGATACCCCAGCTGATCTTCGACCTGTACGATCATTTCGTGCTCTGTCTGCTTCCATTGTGTAGCGTTAAAATACGTAAAGGCACATTGGTCAATGCCAGCCTGTGCAAACAGCTTTTTCATGACCACTTTGTCCATGCCGCCAGCTGAAGCGAGTACACCTGCACCTACATATGGCATATCCGCCATCTCGAACATGCCCTGAATGGTGCCATCTTCACCAAACGTACCATGCAGCAGAGGGAACATCACGTCCAGCGCTTCCGCTCCGCCATACAACCGTCCAAACAGTGCGTTCAGTGCATCTTGAGTTCCACCCGCCGATTGCTCCAGCTTCAAATCTTCAATCTGCGCGAACGGCGCATGCATGACAGGTCCTTTTTTCCACGTCCCCTGCTTGGAGATATAAAAAGGAACCAGCTCATACTTCTCATAATCAAATGCGTTCGTTACAGCAAACGCCGTTTGCAGCGACACCTCATGCTCGCCTGACTTACCGCCGTACACGACGCCTACTTTTAATTTATCCATACTCATGCGTAACCTCCGATTATCTGTGCCTGATGCTGTCATCCTTGCATGCTCAGCACCCTTGTTATTCTGCTTGCGTTACCTGGTCTTATTTTACACGGAACTGGATGTCTGCGTCACCGCATCCCGAAAATCTTTCGTCATCAAAACTCATCTGCAATATGAAAAAGCCGGTATACCGTCCGCTCTGTCCAAGCGTAAGAATCCCGGTAATCCCAATATCGGTGACGACTGCTAACCGTATGTGCGTTAACAAGCGGCATACCGCCCGCATCAAATGCGGTCACAACGGTGCTGTGCTGAAATCTGCCGTCTCCATCCCAATCGTAAAGAATAACATCTCCGAGCATCAGCTGCTCGGGCCGATCTACTGCTGTGGCAGTCAGACCCCAACTGCTGCCTGACAAGTAACGCTCCAGACTATTGGAAACCGCCCAGCTGTAACTCCACATTTCGGAGCCGTTCACATACCCCTTATACCACCAGCCAGCTTCTCTTCTACCAGTATAGTGGATGGGTGCGCCCCCTGCAAAGAGACATTGGGACACGTAATTGGTGCAATCCACATCAAATTCCTCATATGCCGGATTCCCTGCATTCCACCATCGATCTGCATAGGCAACTGCCAGATCTCTACGATACGCCTGCTGCCTTGAGCTTCTGCCTTGACCCAAAACTTCCCGATTCAGCAGTGGACGGTTCATCGCCTGTACAAAATCGGCTTGTTGAAAGGGACGCCCTTCACCAGCTGGGCGACGCTCCGGCACTTCCCGCTCGACCCGTCCAATGATCCATCCACCACTCTGCCGCAGAAAGGTTAACCGCTCCCGCTCAATCCGGTCCTCCCGATGGGTGATCCCGCTCTTCTCATAGAACAGTCTGATGTACAATTGTACATCCACCACCGCTTCTTCCTGTCCATCCATGAGCGTGCGCACAAGCTTGGCGCTGGTCTCGCTGCGAAGAGGCACGGCGCGCCGCTTACGGTACCATTCGTCCAGCCTTGCCATACGCTCTCCCCGTTCCACCACGAAGTCAGGATCGGTAACAATCCGTTCGCTGGTCTGTGGACGGTAGTCGATCTCACAGCGATTGTACTGGTTCACGTAAGTGTATAAGGCACTCTTCCATTCCCGTTCCAAGCCTATGTCCCCCTTTGGCATGAGTTCTGTCTGAAGTATTTCATTGCGTATATAAACTCCTACTATTCATATGAGAGGGTCTTCGGTTGTATGTACGTGTCTCGGGATGAAGACTCAGAATTCGGCAAATACAGGTACATGCGATATCTTATTCCTTCTCACTTCACGAAAACGCCTTCATTGGTCCAAAAGCTTGCTTGAACAGGCAAAAAGCCCTTTACGTACAGAGGTGAAAACGGTATACTTAAAACTAGTTATGATTATGAAATTACGTTTCACCTGATGAAACTAACAAACGAGAACACGGAGCGATGAAGGCCTGTTCTTCACCTAAATGAACGTTTTCTTCATCTCACCGACACATCCCAAGGAGGTACATGTATGTCAGCAAAGAATCATTTCTCCGCCGCTCGCAGTCTTGAGGTTGGAGGCAAGTCTTACCGCTACTACAGTCTCGATGCTCTTCAGGAAGGCGGCCACGGCGATCTTTCCAGGCTCCCTTTCTCCATTAAAGTGTTGCTTGAAGCAGCAATTCGTCAATTCGACGGACGTGCCATTACCGAAGAACACGTAAAACAACTGACCGGCTGGGCAGATAGCCGTGATAATAACAAGGAAATCCCATTCATTCCTGCACGTATCGTTCTGCAGGATTTCACCGGTGTACCGGTTGTTGTTGACCTCGCTGCAATGCGTGATACTGTGAAAAAAGCAGGTGGCGACCCGAAACAGATCAACCCGCTCGTACCGGTCGATCTCGTTATCGACCACTCCGTTATGGTTGATGCTTTTGGTACTAACGATGCACTTGATTACAATATCAAAGTCGAGTTCGAGCGTAATGAAGAGCGTTACCGCTTCTTGCGTTGGGCGCAAACGGCATTCAACAACTTCCGTGCCGTTCCACCATCCACAGGGATCGTTCACCAGGTTAACCTGGAGTATCTCGCTTCCGTGGCAGCAACAAAAACCGTGGACGGCGAAACCGTTGTATTCCCGGATTCCCTCGTAGGTACAGACTCCCACACCACCATGATCAACGGACTTGGCGTTGTTGGTTGGGGTGTTGGTGGAATCGAGGCCGAAGCAGGTATGCTGGGCCAACCGCTTTATTTTGTGACACCAGACGTTATCGGTTTCAAACTGACAGGCAGCCTGAGTGAAGGAGCAACAGCAACGGATCTGGCACTGACAGTTACCCAATTGCTTCGTAAAAAAGGCGTTGTTGGTAAATTCGTTGAGTTCTACGGTCCAGGTCTTGCCAACATCGGTCTGGCTGACCGTGCAACAGTAGCCAACATGGCACCAGAATATGGCGCTACCATCGGTTTCTTCCCTGTTGATAGTGAAACGTTGAACTATCTGCGTAACACTGGCCGTCCTGACGAACAGGTAGAATTGGTTGAAGCATACTACAAAGCTCAAGGCATGTTCCGTACTTCCAGCACCGTTGATCCTGAATTCACAGATGTGATTGAACTGGATCTCGGCTCTGTTGTACCAAGTCTTGCAGGACCAAAACGTCCACAGGATCGCATCGAGCTGACACAAATGAAAGAAAGCTTCAACAGCATTATTCGTACACCTGTAGATAAAGGCGGCTACGGGCTGAGCGATGAGAAAATCGAACAAACCGTACCTTTGAAGCACCCGAACGGTTCCACCAGTGAACTGAAAGCAGGCGCTGTTGTGATCGCGGCGATCACAAGTTGTACAAATACTTCGAATCCAAGTGTTATGGTTGGAGCGGGACTACTGGCGAAAAAAGCAGTTGAACGCGGCCTGACCAAACCAGGATATGTGAAAAGCAGTCTGACACCAGGTTCCCTTGTGGTTACCGAGTACCTGGAAAAAGCAGGTCTGATCACGTATCTCGACAAACTCGGATTCAACGTTGCCGGTTACGGTTGTGCAACTTGCATCGGTAACTCCGGCCCACTACCGGACGAAGTGAGTGAAGCTATTGCTGAGAACGATATGACCGTAGCGGCTGTATTGTCCGGTAACCGTAACTTCGAAGGCCGTGTGCATGCACAGGTTAAAGCCAACTACCTGGCATCACCACCACTCGTTGTGGCATATGCACTTGCGGGTACCGTGAATATTGACTTTGAAACCGATCCAATCGGTTATGATACGAACAATGAGCCTGTATTCCTGAAAGACCTCTGGCCTACCTCCGAGGAAATCAAGGATACCATCGCAAGTTCCCTGAACGCTCAGATGTTCCGCAACAAGTACGAGAATGTATTTACAGCCAATGAGCGTTGGAATTCCATTTCTGTACCGGAAGGCGAATTGTACGAGTGGGACCCGAACTCCACGTACATTCAGAATCCTCCGTTCTTCCAAGAGCTTGGCGACACGTTGAACGATATCGCAGATATCCGTTCTGCACGCGTGATGGCATTGCTTGCGGATTCCGTAACAACGGACCACATCTCGCCAGCAGGTAATATTGCACCATCCAGCCCGGCTGGACTGTACTTGAAAGAGCATGGCGTAGAGCGCAAAGACTTCAACTCCTACGGTTCACGTCGTGGTAACCATGAAGTCATGATGCGTGGTACATTTGCCAACATTCGTATTCGTAACCAGGTGGCTCCAGGCACCGAGGGCGGTATTACGAAGTACCTGCCAACCGACGAAGAAATGTCCATCTACGATGCTTCCATGAAGTATCAGGATGAAGGACAGAACCTGATCGTTATCGCTGGTAAAGAGTATGGTACAGGAAGCTCCCGTGACTGGGCGGCAAAAGGAACGTTCTTGCTCGGCGTCAAAGCCGTTATCGCGGAAAGCTTCGAGCGGATTCACCGTAGTAACCTGGTCGGCATGGGCGTAATGCCATTGCAATTCCAGGAAGGTCACGGCTGGTCCAGCCTTGGTCTGAACGGACGCGAAACGTATGACATTACGGGCCTCAGCAATGATGTGAAACCAGGACAAGAGTTGAAAGTTACCGTAACTCGCGAAGACGGTACACAGTTCGACTTCCCTGTTATCGCTCGTCTGGATAGCATGGTTGACGTGGATTACTACCATAACGGCGGTATCCTGCAAACTGTATTGCGTCAAATGATGAAAAAAGCTTAATGACATGAATCATTAATGTGATGAAGTTATACAAAGAAGCTCCCCATTACGTGCAATCAGCACGTGGCGGGGAGCTTTTTTTGCTTTTTTTATAATCAGGATATATTTAAAAATCAATCTTCAAGCCAACTTCCGAATCATCAGGTGGCTCAGCTATACGATATATACCTCTGCAGTTTAATTTCTCTACGTTAATCCAGTCTACAAACTCATCTCCTCCGTAACATCTTACAAAAACGGCATATTCCAGCTCACCCTCATAATTAATGGACTCCATGTATTCTGTGAATGGATGTTTCCCCTCTATACTCTGCAAAAAATCTGAAAATTCAATTCTCCACTCTTCCATCTTCTCTGCATATTGATCGGGGACATAATAGTAGAATCCATCTGGCGTATAATACGAAATTTTCATTATCATCTTGCAGACCTCCTATCAGCATGTCGGGTAACGGTCTAGAGTTTTAAGATCTCTATACCTTCTTTTAGAAATGATGAGACAAGCGTATGATATTCAATTCCATGTGCTAATTCCTCTTTGGTTTTATGTATCAGATAGTAGGAATATTTCTGCATCAACTCATACTCGTTTAACTCAATGGGAAGGTTAATAATCTCAACGTCTTCCGAAATTAAAATGATAACGGTACCCTCTTTCTGACCTTCCTACGTTCATCACTGTTTGGATGACCATTAATTCATCACGTGTGACATTATTTATTAAAGCCGATCTTCTCTGTTCCATACCAAGTATGATCTCTTCAGCCTGTTGATCAATCTTAGCTTCAGCAATTGCGCTTTCAATTTGCATAATGGCTTTCATGGTTCCTGCTAGTTCTTTAGCTAATGAATACAATGTATGTACTCCCTTTTTTTGTAAGTAATAGGTACTAACGCATCATCTCTACTCTACCTCATTTGCGATGTTACTCGCAAAGTTCACTGATCCTATCCTAAATTCGATACCTTATGAAACAACAAAAAAACTCCCCGTAACGTGCAATCTGCACAGTGATGGAGAGCCTTTGGTTTCAGTATGTGTGTGTTCTCCGTTGCTTCAAGGCCAACTTCCTTTTAATGCCCAATGTAATGTGAGGCTTGATCTAACAGTTGAATCGTACCCATGATGAGAAACAAACATGACATGACAATTAACGAGCCTCCAACCCATCTAGACATGATCACTCGCTCCGTAATCTGTTTCTCCGAAGCATCGGTTACACTCCGCGGATACACGAGAAACATCAGCCCTGCGCTAATGATCAGTACAGCCATTATAATCATGTTGTTCTCCTCCTTACACGTGACTTTCCTTAGAATTTAACTTCTTCGTCGTCACGCGGGATTCTCCTCCCACCAACACCTTTTTCAGACCTATAGCCATAGTGAGAATAATATATCCAATCAAGCCGCCGAGTGTATTGAGCATCAGATCATCCACATCAAATATGCCCATACCCGTCAACAACTGTGTCACTTCATAGCCCAGACTGAGCAGCAGGGACAGCAGAAACACCTTTACTCCAGAGAATAATTTGTTACCCGTCAGCACAGGAATGAAGATGCCCAGTGGGATAAATGCCAGTACATTACCGACCAGATGGATTGCGGTGCCTGGACGATGTAACGACAGACTGTTCCAGTCTCGTGAGATTTCCTGAAATGGCGTCAGGTTGACGGTTCGCGTATGGATTAGATCCGGTTGTTGCAAAAATGCCATAAGTCGAACCTTCACGATGTCAAAGTCAACGGGACCTCCTTTGAACAGAATCAGCTTGGTAAGTAGGTATACGTAGACAATGAACACGGCAATCCAAAGGATGTAATGTCTGGTTTTCTTCTGGTTGTTGTGCCTCATGTTGCTCTTCCTCCCTGGTGTGCCCTGTTATTTCTTAACGGTGACGATGACGCCGTCCATGTTATCACCCGATATTTCAGTTTGGCCTTGCTCAGGTATGTAAACGGTTGTATCTTGAGTGGCCCGATAATAGCGGATATGATACGCCTCACCCTCTACTTCCACAGTAATGTTCTCTTTCTCTTTTAGCAAATCCAGATACTCCTCCAGCACCAGATTGTTCTTATGCATGACAGCACTATGTGGCAACCCTACATATCGAAAGTGCCATGGTTCATACTGAATACCCGTAATGCTCACTTTATCCTTCGGGTAACGCAAAATAAATCCGTACTTCCATGCATTTTTCTCCAGCCAAGCCCCCTCGGGTGCTTCATTCATGGCAGCCAAGCTGGAACCGACATCCAGGGATAACCCGAGATTATGCTCACTGTGACCCGCAGGAAGTGCGTAGTCTGAACCCTTTTCTTGATATAGCTCGTCCTGCTTTTCAAAGTCCCTGTACCCACTGCTGACGAGAAAATATCTGACTCCCTCTTCGCCTGCTGCTTCAACCATCTTCCGAAACTCCTGCGCCACCTGCCGTGATAACATGAGTTTCTGATCCAGTATTCCATATCCACGAAGCAGATCATCCTCATGTGCCACATATACAATATCAGATTTGACTCCGTCCGCGTGAACGGGGTATTGCTTATTAACCAGTAACAAGTTGCCCTTATGTACCTGATCCTGAATGTTTCCGGTGACGGATACGGTATAACCTGCTGGGTTTTCACGCGTATTCTGAATCTCAATGGGCAACTCATCCTTCTGCTGAAGCCATCCCGGTGATTGCGTAACGATATATCCGATCAAAATGATGCATATCAAAAAGCCCCACTTTTTCATGCTTGTTCCTCCTTTTACCTCATACATCAAGGATAGACAACACAAGTTAAAGAAAAAGCAGGGCAATTTTAAAGTTTTTCTTAAATTTGACGTCAACCTTATTGGAAGACGGGCAAACGAACTTCGAATAACGTCCGTACCACGTCGCTCTGAGCCGAAATCGTACCGTCATGCTGCTCTACAATATTGCGAGCGATAAATAGGCCGAGGCCTGTCCCACCCTCCTGAGGGGTTCTGGCACGATCTCCGGTGTAATACATATCGAAGATATGCGGCAATTCCTCCGGACGAATATGTCCACCATAGTTAATCACCTGAATGATAACCTGATCTGCATCACGATATCCGTTAATATCCACATACATGCCATCCTTGCCGTGCCGCGCAGCGTTAATCAGCAGATTCTCGAACACACGAGCCAGCAACTCACCATCACCGGAGATGGTAAGTTCAGTGTCTATTTTTAATCGGGTGGTCAGATGATTCTTTTCAAATACAGGATAGAGTTCTTCGTTCATCTGTTTTAGCAGTTCACTAAGATCCAGCGGTGTCTTGTTTATAGGCAGCATGCCATAATTCATGCGGGTAATTTCGAACAAATCATCAATCAGCTTCTCCAGACGCTGTGATTTGGTGAATGCAATCGACGTAAAGTGCCTGACCTGTTCCTCCGTCAGCTGATCATCCTTCATGAGCAGATCCAAATATCCAAGCACAGAGGTCAGCGGTGTTCGCAGGTCATGCGCCAGATTGACAACAAGCTGGTCCTTACTATTTTCAGCAAAATCCCCTCGTTCGACCGCTTCCTTTAGCTTCTCACTTGCCAAGTTTACATCCTCCGCAATCGTACCTAACTCGTCCTTCGAGGAGATCTGCACACGATGCTGAAAGTCACCATTAGCCAAATGCCTGATCCCTGTAGAAATGTCCTTGAAATACGTCGCGTAGGGCTTGGTAAACCAGAAGAAGAATAGAATGGCGAGCGGGATAAATAAGATCAGGAAGAAATAGATATCCCCGATACTTTTCATAAAATGACGATATTCAGCGAGCTGATCTTCTGCCCGGACACCCGAATAATAGGCTTGTAAAAGCTTGTAAATCCCATAAGTGATTGCGCCAGAGGCAAGCATGCTTAACCCTAATAACATAATCATGGTTGTGCGAAAACTTCTTCGTTTAGTCATTAAACGTGTACCCCACACCCCAAATGGTTTTGATAAACTTGTTCTTGTTCACATCTTCTCCCAGCTTTTTGCGCAGGGTCCGAATATGGACCATCACGGTATTCCCGCTCTCGTAATAGGCTTCTCCCCATACCTGTTCAAAAATACTTTCTGCACTGAACACCTGTTTGGGGTGGCTCGCGAGCAGATACAGAATGTCGAATTCCTTCGGTGTTAGTTCCACTGGTTTGCCGTAGAGTGTAACGCGATGTTGATCTGGCGTGATGATGAGTCCGCCCTTCTCCAGAATGGAGCGCTGAGCAGGCGCAGACTGACTGAATTGCAGCGAACGGCGCAACTGGGAGTTAACCCGGGCAACAAGCTCCATTGGATTGAACGGTTTGGTCATATAATCGTCCGCGCCCATCACAAGTCCCGTAATTTTGTCCATATCCGACGTTCTGGCACTCAGGAAAATGATCGGTAAATGATGTTGCTCCCGAATTTTCCGGGTGACCTCGTACCCATCCATACCAGGCATCATAATGTCCAGAATCGCCAAATCTATCGCTTGGGTCTGAACGGCTTGAACCGCCGCTTTCCCATCAAAGGCCTGAACGGTGTGGTATCCTTCTTTTTCTAAATGCAATGCAACCAGGTCAGCGATCTCAACTTCATCGTCTGCGATCAGAATCGTAATTCGCTTCATTGCTTATTCCACTCCTATGTGTGATGCTCAACAATATAACATATTTGAATGCAACAGATAAACCAATGAAAGGAATCCATAGATATGAAACTGGAGCGTTTATTAGCCATCGTGGTACTGCTCATCAATCGTGGGCGAGTACAAGCCAAAGACTTGGCAGATATGTTCGAAGTATCGATCCGGACCATCTATCGGGACATCGATACATTGGGTCAAGCAGGTATCCCTGTGGTGACGTATCAGGGGGCGAGCGGCGGGATAGGTTTGGCAGAGGGCTACCGTCTGGATCGAAACGTGTTAACTGACAAGGACCTTGCTTCTATCGTCACTGCACTGCGTAGCGTGTCAACCTCTCATGCTAATGCGGCGCGTGAGCTTCTAGTCGAAAAACTCAGCAGCATTGTACCTGAATCCAAAAATGACGATTTTCAGGCCAATACCAATCGTTTCATCGTGGATTATTCAACCTGGACGCATCCCGAAGCGCTGAAAATCAAGCTTGAGCTTATCGAACAGGGTATGGATCAATTACGACCCGTAACCTTTACCTACTGCAGTGCGGAAGGTATCCAAACTCACCGAACTGCCGACCCTCATACCATCGTACTCAAGAAGCATTCCTGGTACCTGTATGCTTTTTGTCACGAGCGGAATCAATTTCGCATGTTCAAGCTCGTGCGAATGCAGGATGTCACGCTTGCTGATGAGCGCTTCGAGCGTAAAGTTATTAACCCACAGGACAGACCTTGGCAACAGGAATGGAGCCGTCCGGACAATCAGGCTGGGTTAACCTTGAAATTCCATGCTCGCGTCCGTCATATTGCGGAAGAATGGTTTGGGATCGAGAACGTCATTCCTGATGGGAATGGGTATTACATCAGCCAGGTTGCTTTTCCCGAGGATGCCTGGTTATACGGGTTCATTCTGGGCTTCGGCGCGGACGTTGAAGTATTGGAACCTCAGCATATTCGGGAAGAGATCTGCCGCATTGCCGAGCAAATTGTACAAAATTATATGCCTCAAACTCAAACCTGACAGACAGCTGTCCAGTTCCTCCCCGTATACTTCAGATATATTCAATCTGTACATATACAAGGAGGAATTAATGATGAACGTCACTGTATGTCAAAGCTGCGGAATGCCGCTGACAACCCCTGCTCAATTCGGCACCGAAGCAGATGGAAGCACGACTCGTGAATACTGTATCTATTGTTACAAGGAAGGCACGTTCGAACAGCCTGGTATTTCACTGGAAGGCATGACCGAGATGTGCACTACCATTCTGAAGGAGGAGGGCATGGACGAGGAATCCGCTCGTTCGATGCTGCGTAACCAGCTGCCCTTTTTGAAACGATGGCGTACTACTGCGGCTGATCAACATGCGGAATTCCTAGCGGGGAACTCAGCTGCTGCTACTCATCCTGGTCAGGTAACAGCAGATAAACTGTACTCTGCCCAGCCCGTTCGTTATGTCACGCTCCCAGGCAAGCGTCTTGCTGGCGTATCCGCCCGTACAACCAATGCCATTGAGATGAGTGGCAAAGGCTGTATTCAGGGACTCTGGAACAATTATTTTGCCTCAGAGCACCTCCCTGCACCCGAAGCTGCTCGCTATGGCTGTTACACGGATTACACCGATGGCATAACCGGAGAGTACACCATACTGGTAGGGCATGAGATCAGTTCGGAAGAATCATTACCTGAAGGATTGGATGACCTTCTGCTCCCTCCCGCAACTTACGCGGTATTCACTTCCAGAAAAGGACCCATGGCTGAGGTTGTCGGCGAAGCATGGGGAGCCGTGTGGGCATGGGACAAGCAAAGTGACCGGACCTTCACAGGAGATTTCGAATTGTATGATGAACGCAGCCTGAATCCCGAAAGTGTACAAGTGGATATATACATCGCTGTTCGACAAAGTAGATAAAGAGTACGATATACATCTCAGACAGAATCAAAGTTAATTCGCATCCTTATATCACATCAGCTGCCGAGTTTGCTCGGCAGTTTTTTGTCATATCCGGAACTACATAACCACCTGAGCAACCCGACTATGGTACCAAGTTAGTTAGCATGCTTTGCATCATTCAACCAGATAATATGCCTCATATGCAGGTACCATTGACTTTCATGAAATTGGGACTATTCACTTAACAACCGATTCTATCCTCCCATATCAAACCGTTCATATCAGGTTCTTTACTCCTGAATTTTCCTAAAACCGTTTACATCTTCTCAATACGGGGTAAAATCACTACAACCCAATTGGAATTGTGCCTTAAACTTATCATTTCGTCTAACAAGTCATATGTACCTATAGGTGCATCAGGAAACATAAACAGTCGAAATACATAACCTGTATTACATCATATTAATTGCATATTCAACATGCATTAAAGGAGGAACCAAGATGATCCGCATGCCTATTCAGCAAATGATCCCGTACCACCACCAATATCCGCGCAACACGGCGACCACTGCTCCCAAAAAGGAGAATGAGAACACTCAAGGCCTATCCTTTCATGAAATTCTGCAGCAAAAAATGGCGAAGAAAAATGCTTCTCCTTCCCTTAGATAAAAATGGATACCAGACCCTAGTCGAGTCAGGTTATCAACCGTCTTTCCGCAGCTTGGCGGAAGGGCGGTTATTGGCGTTGAGCAACAAACAACTGTACAGTCCTCCGTCATGTTTCTATAATAATTAGAATACTTAGGAGATCGATAACATATATGAACTGCAAAAGGGGACTTAACTTATGATCACCATTGGTTGTTTTCACGCACACTATTCCAACATCGCTTTAATTGAAGAGACGCTTGCTCCTTATGAAGTTGAATTGGTCCATTACGTCGATCCAGGTCTGGATCGCCTTAAACATGACGCTGACTTTTCCAATGTAGTTATACGCGATAAAGTAGCTCAGACGCTCCACTGGATCGCTGAGTGTCATGCAGATGCCATTCTGGTCACCTGTACCCTGTTTGCGACCGTACTGGAGCAGGAAGCCAAACATATTCCTGTGCCTGTGATCGGCATAGATGATCCATTATTGCAGAAGATGCGGCAAATACCGGAAGAATACATCGTAGCCTTCACCAACCCCGCAACCATTGAAGGAACGATGGCACGGGTGAATCAGGCGTTACAGCAAGAGAATGAGAATGGACAACTACACGTTTCCCAGACACCTCAGACGGAAGCGGTGTGCATTCCGGGGACATTCGATTTGATTATGCGCGGAGATAAGCATGGGTATCACGAAGCAGTACGTGAAGGATTACAACAGATTGCTGAGCAGCATCCCGGTAAAAGGGTAGTCGCAGCCCAGCTCTCCATGGCTCCTGCAGCTGCACAGGTTTCAACAGACACAGGCATTGAGATCCATAGCCCGTTGGCATTGCTTGCGACGTATTTGGAAAAGAATTTGGGATTAGTTCTTCGATGAACTCGCCTATTAACTAACACCACTAATATGCGTTTCCTCTATATTGTTGGTTTAAAATAAAATCATGTCATGGAACAAAAAAGCCGTTCTTCTCTGCAATGACAGAGAGAAACGGCTTTATCTATATGTCAGACTGCCCAGCTTACGCTTTACCAGCGTCTAGGAGCGTGTCCGATATTCCTCGGCCTTTTCCTGCATGCCCGCAGCTACAGCCTCATTCTCGGACAATCCTTTGTCCGCCGCAAAGGCACGGATGTCCTGCGTGATGCGCATGCTACAGAACTTCGGTCCGCACATGGAGCAGAAATGAGCTTCCTTGGCCCCTTCTGCCGGAAGTGTCTCATCATGGTAGGACAGTGCCCGTTCCGGGTCCAGCGACAGGTTGAACTGGTCCCGCCAGCGGAACTCAAAACGCGCTTTGGACAGGGCGTCATCACGGCGCTGAGCACGCGGATGGCCTTTTGCCAGATCAGCGGCATGGGCTGCGATCTTGTAAGCGATAACCCCTTCCCGCACATCATCCTTGTTGGGCAGGCCCAAATGCTCTTTCGGCGTAACATAACAGAGCATGGACGTGCCGAACCAACCAATCATGGCCGCCCCAATGGCGGACGTGATGTGATCGTATCCCGGCGCGATGTCGGTCGTCAGCGGCCCCAGCGTATAGAACGGTGCTTCCTGACAGATCTCCATCTGCAGATCCACGTTCTCCTTGATCTTGTGCATCGGCACGTGACCCGGGCCTTCAATCATCACCTGTACATCGTGCTTCCACGCAATCTGCGTCAGTTCTCCAAGCGTCGCCAGTTCCGCCATCTGTGCTTCATCGTTGGCATCGTAGATGCTGCCTGGACGGAGTCCATCTCCCAGCGAGAACGCCACATCATACCTTTTCATAATCTCGCAGATTTCTTCAAAATGAGTGTACAAAAAATTCTCCCGATGATGCGCAAGGCACCATGCTGCCATAATGGACCCACCGCGAGACACAATGCCTGTCATCCGCTTGGCCGTCATCGGGATATAACGCAGCAGCACGCCTGCATGAATCGTAAAGTAGTCCACGCCCTGCTCTGCCTGCTCAATAAGCGTGTCACGGTATATCTCCCAGGTCAGCGCTTCCGCTTCGCCGTTCACCTTCTCCAGCGCCTGATACAGCGGCACCGTACCGATTGGAACAGGCGAATTGCGGATGATCCATTCCCGGGTGGTATGAATGTTTTTGCCTGTGGACAGATCCATCACAGTATCCGATCCCCAGCGTACCGCCCAGGTCATCTTCTCCACCTCTTCCTCGATGGAAGAAGATACAGCAGAGTTGCCGATGTTGGCATTGATCTTCACATGAAAATGACGACCGATCAACATCGGCTCACTCTCCGGGTGATTGATGTTAGACGGCAGAATGGCCCTTCCACTCGCCAGCTCCTGACGCACAAATTCAGGCTCCACACCTTCACGAATGGCGGCAAACTCCATCTCTGCCGTAATCACTCCCTGTCTCGCATAATGCATCTGGGTCACACAGCGTCCTGGCTGTGCCCGCAGCGGTTTACCGCGTAATCCAGGGTACTCCTCGGCTCCTGCTCTCTTTCCTCCGGGTTTCAGTCCGTTATCTTCCGGTTTAATTGCACGACCTTGGTAAGCCTCGACATCGCCACGCTCTGTGATCCAACGGGTGCGCAGGGCTGGTAGACCTGCACGGATATCCGCATGAAATGCGGGATCGGTCATGGGGCCGCTCGTATCGTAGACACGCAGCGGTTCGTTATGCTCCACCCCTTGGGGAGTATTCGTGTCATGAAGGGCTATCTCACGCTCCGGTACAGCAATGTCCGGCCGTGAGCCCTGAATGTAGACTTTGCGGCTGCCCGGAAAGGGCTGAACCCTTCCGGCCGCTCCTGTTTCCTTTTCCACCTGCTGACCGTTATGTTCCTGTTCCATCGCTTGTTGTCCCGTTTGATTTCCTGTACTCATGTCGCTTGTCTCCTCCTCAGTGTTTGTTCGCTTGGTTTTGGGTTCACATCATCATTAGCTCGCTTACGTACCTGTCCCAAATCATGCAGAGTGCAGAGAAGAAAGAGCGATCCTATACCAGACCAGAGGAGACATCATTCATGTACAGGTAACAACAGACTGAAGGCTGCCACAGATCATGGATCTATGGTGACTTCTCTCTCATCATCCAAGCCCACTTTCGCAGGTTATTGAAAAAGCAGTCCATGGAGTGTGTGTTATATCGCCCGTTCACTGTATATAAAAAAAAGCCGGTCCCCGAAGGAACCGACTTTAATGTCCATCACCAATAATGCTCCTTATGCAGCTCCATAACGGAGTCCTGCAAGAGTCACACATGTGGTGGTTGTGGTCATATCGCCGATTACTTCCCTACGCTGGTATGATCCAGATCAGGTGCAAAGGGTCCGGAATCTCATGCGATTCCGTCTCAGTCCGGACAATTCGGACTCCCCCAGTAACGTTAACAAGTTGCGGCATACATAAGCCGCCGTTCATATTCAATGAAGCTGGCCCCGCTGGGCCGTCCATTACAGAGTAGCGCAACCGGAACATAAAAACAACCTTTATTATTCCAGAACACCAACTCAATTGGAGAAAAACCTTACAGCAACATCAGGATAACATGAGCCCCATTTGCGTAGCAGCATCCTTCAACACAGGTGCGTATTCATGCAATGTCTCCTGCGAGAGTCGACTGACAGGCCCTGAAACCGAGAGGGCAGCTGCAATATTGCCTCTGCGATCCATAATCGGTACTGATACGGCGGCAGCCCCCGGCTCACGTTCCTCATAACTCGTGGCATATCCGTTATCCCGGATGTCTCCCATCTGCGCCAAATACACCGCTGGATCAATAAACACCGGCCATTCCGGCCCGTTCATCAGTTCTTCACGATCCTCGTCGGTGGCAAACGCCATCAAGACTTTGCTGGACGCACCCACAGAGAGCGGGAGCCTAACGCCGACGGGAGCAACACGGCGAATCGCCTGATCACTTTGCACAGCCTGAATCCGAATCCGTTCACTGCCATCACGCAAATACAGACTCACGGTCTCTCCCAACCGGTCTCTCAGTCGCTCCATCGCCGGCAGCAGCAGAATCGCCGGATCATCACTGCGGGACATATGAGCCGACAGCTCCCAGATTCGGATGCCAAGTCGGTATTTCTCTGTTGCCGCATCCCGGATGACAAACCCTCGATCCTCCAGCGTAGCCATCAAGCGATGCACTGTGCTTTTGTGCAGGCCAATCTGGCTGGCAATCTCGGTGAGTCCCAGATCACTGCGTGTGGTAAAACATAATAATATATCCAGCGCCCGTTCTACAGCCCGGACGGTTAACTTGCGATCTTCCATGGCATAATGCCCTCCTCATGTTTCATCACATGAAACTTGGTTACATAAATTATATGAGAAACGGTCTCATCTGTAAACCAAAAAGAGCCAAAATCAGAATAGGCAAAAGTGTAAATTTTTCCTTTTTATAAGACTTAATCCCCTGTAATTTACACACTAAGGTAATGTTACCCATATATCTTAAGAACTATATAACAATTGCGTAACAAATGCCCTCAATCAATTGACTTTGGCTATATTGGAACATACGATAAAGATATATTACTTTAAGATATCGCTCTGAAGCAGGCTCTGAAATAGACGCAATTCTCTTTTCATGTCGTTGTTATCTTCAACCGAACTTCAAAGGAGGGGCATTCATGTATCCAACATCCCAGAGCGAAGCCCCGCTGCAAACAAAAGTGTCCGATCTGCCCTCTTCGCTATCACCCAGGCTGATTCGGTTCAAACATATTATCGTAGCGTTGCTGCTCTCCGTTGTATTTTTCCTACTGTTTTGTTTTATTGCACTGCATGGTTATATCGCATGGGTATTATCCAATCCAACCGTAGCGCCTGTCTTCTCCAATCCGATGCAGGCCAAGAACATGAAGTACGAAGATATCACGTTCCCGGCAGCAGATGGCAGTCGGACGATGCAGGGATGGTATATTCCTGCTGACAATACTGCAAGCAAAACGATTATCTTCAGTCATGGCTATGGTGCCAACCGCGAAGAAACATGGGTACCTATGTACGATCTGGCCCACTATGCCCATCAACTCGGGTTCAACGTGGTGATGTTCGATTACGGTTTTGCCTCCCAAGTAAACAAAGCCGTAGCCACAGGTGGCAAAGCCGAGTCACAACAGTTGCTCGGTGCCATCCAGTTTGCCAAACAGCGCGGTGCGCAGGAACTGGTTGTCTGGGGCTTCTCCATGGGTGCCGGTACGGCGCTTCAAACCGGACTGATTACACAGGAAGTGGATGCGATGATTCTGGACAGTACGTTCCTGCTTGAGCCGGATACGCTGTACCACAACATTCATAACCAGATTGATCTGCCGCGTCAACCTACACTGGAGATCATGAACCTGTTGTTCCCTGTTCTGAATGGTACCGGATTGCAACAGATTCCGTATCAGGAAGTAAAAAAAGAGGACTACCCGTTCCCGATCTTCTTCATCCATGGTACGGAGGACGAGAAGGCGCCTTACCCGATCGCAGAGCAACTCGCGGCGAACCAGACCAATCCGTACTCGGATGTATGGATTGTCCAGGACGCGCATCATGAACTTATTTTCCGAGAACACCCGAAGGAATATCTTCGCCGTGTCTCTACGTTCCTGAGTCATGTAACGAAGACAAGCAGTGACGATGTGCAGAACACGAATAATGGAGAATGACCGTATTTTAACAATCGAGTTATTCGTTGATTCTTGAGCCCTCCGGGGCTCTTTTTTTGCGTACATAGGACAACAGGCCAGCGGAATATACTCTTGGGACGCATTAAGCGACGGTCTGAGCATGCAAAAAAATTCATCTGAAGGAGGTCCACCAGATATGAACTGGTATGGATATGGTCACCTGCTGCCTCTGCGGACATTGGAGGAAATCCGTTTCTGGAAAGAGCAGGAGAAAGAACATACGCTCGTCATTCGTGCACTGGTCCCTGAACTGGAGCCCCCATACGTTAAGCTCCTGGAGGAATGGGAGGCTACTTTTGAGAACAGTGAGAGAGTAGCGCATCAGCTATTAAAGCAACTATTACCAGGAACCCATCCACCCGCCCCCTACATGATTGGTTGTGTTGATAAACTCGTATCGGCTGCCCGCCAGCAATCAAGGGAGTTCATCAAACAGCTATATGTTCTTCTGGAGCAAAGTGCTGCTGTTCAAGCTGTTCCGCTTGCCGAAGCACTCATTTTGCATTTTATCCGCGAATCGGAGTATTTCCTGGGCGTACTGGATACACTCAGTCAACCTGGGATCATGCGGGATTCGACCACAGAGCAATCTTTCTCATTAGAAAATGCGTTGCAAACAACGATTTCAGGGAACGTCAATCGAGAGGCCACAGAAGTTCCATCTTCCGTCGAAGGAAACGCGAATGCTCCTTCTCCTTCTGCACATATACAATCAGCACCCGTCCAACCACCTTCTACTGGAACAACTCAAACCACGCCTAACTCTACAGCACCTCCAGTAAAAGAAAAGCCGGTTCCGATTGGTGGACACACACTACCTCCCCTCCCCTATGCATACAATGCGCTGGAGCCGCACATTGATGAGCTCACGATGCGTATCCATCACGATAAACACCATCAATCCTACGTGGACGGACTGAATGTAGCGGAGAAGAAGCTGGCTGAGTCGCGGAAAAAGAATAACTTTGAACTTATCAAGCACTGGGAACGTGAACTTGCCTTCAATGGGGCAGGTCACTACCTGCATACGATCTTCTGGACGATTATGAATCCTGCTGGCGGTGGCAAACCTTCCGGCATGCTCGCAGAGCAGATCAAGCGGGATTTCGGTAGCTACGAAGCATTCAAGAACCAATTCACGGAAGCCGCGAACAAAGTAGAAGGAAGTGGCTGGGCGATGCTTGTCTGGAGCCCCAGAGCACACCGCTTGGAGATTTTGCAGGCAGAGAAACACCAGAACCTGTCCCAGTCTGACATCGTTCCACTCCTACCCCTTGATGTATGGGAACACGCCTACTACTTGAAGCATCAGAACGAACGTAAAAAGTATATCGAGGACTGGTGGAATGTCGTCTACTGGCCGGCTGTGGCCGAACGTTACGAAACGGCACGCAAGTTGTTGTGGTCGCCTTACTGAGATCAGGATAAGAATGTATGTAAAAAAGAGATATCTCCAGCCGAATGACTGAAAGATATCTCTTCTAGATTACAAAAAAAAGCAAGTCTCCTGTAAAAGAGACTTACTTGTATTTTGAGAGACTTCCTGTTTCAAAATGCTCACTTAAGAAGCACAGCCCTCGCACGCCACATAGTTGTCGCCAACCTGTTTGCTAATGGCGATCAGATCGCCCAACTTGATATCAGCTTCATCTGTAAACTCCAGATCGGCAATACGTGCAACGATCAGTGTAGCCGCCTCTTCCTTGCTTGTTGCCATTTGGCTGAACTCAGACTTTTCGCCTGTAGATACAACCTCATATAAGTACGTATATCTCAACGTTTCCATCCTAACACTCTCCTTCCGAAATCACATCATATCATCTCTATTACCCAATTCCAAGTCCAACTAAAAAGAACTTAATCATAGCGCAGCTTCATCTGCTCAGCTGTCAGGCGTACTTCTTCAGAGCCAACGCTAAGCACTCGGTTAGTCTCCGCCAGTGGGTAGCGATCGCGCAGTGTTCGAACCAATGAGGCGGTATATGCCGCTGCAGAAGGTACACCTGCCAATTCCTTCAGACTGGCCATCGTGCCAGGCTGAACATCGGGATATCCTTCACTCGCCCCACCTGCTGCATGTTGATAAAATTGACGCACATCTGCTGCCAGTTGATCTCCTTGACCTTCTACGATAATAAAAGCAGTAATGATATACGCTTTGGCTTGCCTCCGCTGGGCAATACCACAGAATTTCAGTCCACCTACACTGACATCATAATCCCCCGGGCAAAAAGCACCCTGCACTTCACCTGTCTGCGCCTGATTCGACCATGGTGTTAGCGACTCCGCAATAATCGAAGCCATCTCCCGAAAATCATCATGGATATTGATGGCATGTCCAGGGTTAGACAGAATCAGTGACACATTGACGATCCCTGGATTTAGAGGAACCGCCGCTCCACCGGAAGGCCGAACACACACCGCTGTACCCTGGCTTCTTATCCGTTCCATCGATTCTACAGCCTGTGGCAGCCTGCGGTCACGCAAACCCGCTACAAAGGCATCTGGATGTCGCCATATATGCGCAACAGGCTGATGCCCTGCCCCGACCCGCCTGCACATGACTTCTTCCCATGCAAAAACTTCGAGCACGCTGCTGCCGTGTCGCTTGAGTGGTGTCTCCCAGATTTGCAAACGCATTGTATGTTTATCCGCTTGTAGTCCCTTTTCCGGCTGAACCGGTTGATCTGAATGGGAAGGTACACTCATCGTTCCATTACCTCCGGCTAACGAATTCGGTTGTATGCATTATATGAATGAAAAAAAACGCCATATATAAATAAGCCGGTTCCCCAGGGAACACGGCTTATTTATATCACATCCTGTGGCTTCAGAAACTGCCGCCTCCAAAATCAAACCTAATGGTTGGTTCTGCACACAGCAGCATGAATGAAACCCATGGATAATTCCATCCGGCTTGTCCAACGAGTGGACATAGCTGAACTTAATCTTTCACCAAAGACAAGAACTCGGCACGTTGTGCCGGATTCTCACGGAAGGAACCCCGTACAGCAGACGTTACCGTCTTGCTTCCCGGTTTCTTCACACCGCGGGAACACATACACAAGTGCTCGCCCTCCACAACGACCATAACACCGTGTGGCTCTACGGCCTCTGTCAAAATGTCAGCGATCTGTGAAGTAATACGTTCCTGAACCTGCAGGCGACGTGTTACCGCTTCGACCAGACGAGCCATTTTGCTCAAACCGACGATTTTGCCGCTTGGTACATACCCAATGTGCACCTTGCCAAAGAACGGCGCCATATGGTGCTCACATTGACTGTAGTAGACAATATCTTTAACGATAACCAGCTCTTCATGATTCTCGTCAAAAGTAACACCGAGTACATCGCGCGGGTCTACTTCATATCCGCCAAAAATTTCTTCATACATTCGGGTCACACGTGCAGGCGTTTCAAGCAGCCCTTCACGTGTACTATCTTCTCCGATCAATTTCAGGATCTGCTCTACATGATACTCGATCTTCTCCCGATTGTCGGACACTTTTGAATTCATATAATCTTTAACGCCAGCCACTGCCGAACGCCTCCTTTCGAACCACATACTTTAAGAGGTTGTTCAAAAAGTCCGCTTTTGATTACGAAGGATGCCTGGCGGCATCATCAACGTCGAATATGGAATTCAGCCGAAATGTCCGTTGCTCACGTAGTTTATCCTACGCTCCGCTACTCCATTTCTAGCTTCATCCCATCTTCTCGGTACTGAAAACCCAACTTTTTGAACACGCACTTTAAGCAGTTATTCACTTCACTGCTATTATTTTCGGCGGCCCGAATTTTTACGCGCAGGATGTTGTTGCGGCTGGGGCATTTTTGCTCCTGGCTGCTGGTTCTTCATCATCTGCTGGGCACGCTGCATTTGCTTGCCGTTCAGGTTGTAGCCCATTTGCTTCGCCATTTTCTGAAGCATGTCCGGATTGCTTTGCATTTTCTCAAGTTGTTTACGCAAGTAGAACACCCCGATGAAAAATCCCCCGACCAGACCAACAATCAATGTAATAATCGGTATAACAATATCCATCTCTTAGACACCTCTGTATGCATTCTAAAAAGCCTGATAATCCGTGTCACTTCATGATGTTAAACGCACATGTTGCAAACCTGACACAGACCGGATTTCCTGAAAGTATCATAGCATTTCCGCACGCCTTGAGCAAACGGATTTTCCAGTTGAACCGACCGCAAGCTAACTCATGACAGCTTCAATGAAAACGGTTGTATGCTGGGCCAGATCGATTTCGACCACATCCAGAGAATAACGTGTACTACCGCGTGCCACTCGGATTACAGGTCTGCCTGGCAATCCCCGATGCTGACGCACAATGACTCCCGTCTCTTTGGTAGACAGCCTCACGGCTGTACCATTGGGATATACCGATACACTCTTGTTGAACTCAATCAGAATGTCTCGATCCAGCCTGGTGTTAGACATTGCCATCATCTCTTCACAGGCTTCATGTGGCAACAGGCTGTCCTGCGATAATCCATTAATCAGATTATCATAGATGTTAGCCGCACTAACGATTCTTGCAAACAGATGGATATCATTTCCCTTGATGCCTCTCGGCATACCTGTGCCATCTACATGCTCATGATGTTGTAAGGCTGTATGGGCGACCAGCAGACTGAACTCCCGCTTGTTCTTAATCACTTCGAATCCGCGCCACGTATGATGCAGCGAAGAATTGGCAGCAGAACCACTGCCAGGGGGTTCCCCCACTTTGCCAATATCATGCAATAATGCCCCCACAGCAAGATCCTTCAGTTGATTATAGTTGAGTCCCATATTCATTCCGATGACCGAAGATAACAAACATACATTCATCGCGTGAACATACTGCGCATTGTCTTTGGTGCGAATATCGGTGAGCTGCACCAGCAACTCACGCCCGTTCAGAACATCATTCAGCAACTTGTCTATACTGAGAGCTACCCTTTTTGGACTCCAATCCTTCCCGGAACGCACCGCTTCAAGTGTGACACTCATTTCGTTAATTATTGCCCGTTTTGTGGTTTCATCCAGAATGTCTTCTGAATCCACATCTTTGTAAGCTTCATCCTGGATGTACAGCATGGTCACGCCAATACGTTTCAGCGTATTGACCATATATACGGTGAGCTGGACTCCGGCAGACAGCAGTACCGTACCATTACTGGAATATACCGTCTTACCCAGAAGCTCCCCCGCTTCCACGCTCTCCACGTTTACATACTTCATGAACGTCCCCCGCTCTTACGATCGCTGCTCCAAAGCGAGCAATTGCTCCTTGGTTTGCAGACCGCCTACATAACCCACCAGTGTGCCGTCTTTACCGCTGATGCGGTGACAGGGAATAATAATCGGAATCGGATTCTTGCTAATGGCGTCCAGAACTGCACGAACAGCCTTGGGCCTGCCGATGATTTCCGCAACCTGTTGGTGTGATAAGGCCTCTCCATAAGATATATCGGACAGAACTTGCCATACTTGTAGCTGGAATGGTGTTCCAAGCCGATCAAGCTGCAATTCGAACGTCTTTCTTTCTCCTGCAAAATACTGTTGCAACTGCTTTGCAGCTTCGCTGAGCTTCTCTTCATTTTTCTCATATCGATACTCGCCAATCCAGGTACGGGCCCATTGTTGCAGGTGAGCTTCGCGTACGTGAAAGGCGCCAAAGTCGATGTGACACAGTCCTTCATCCGTAGCACATAACGTTAATGTACCAATCGGTGTCAGTACCTCATCGTAGTATACAGGCTTGCCATGAAGCCCCGTAACTGCTGAAGGCTTCCACGCTGCGGCTTCCGGTTTGGCAGGCTGTGCAGATTGCTCACTCCCCGGTTCAATCGCTACTTCCATTTTCAACTCCTGTTGTAATGCCTGTAAAGAATTTTGCTCGTTATTCTTCTGTTCCTCTGGCTGTTTCTCGCTAACTTGCTCAGCCTGTGGCTGTTTGGGTAAGGTCTCGGACGAACTCAGTCGCTCCTCGGCCTTCTGCAGCATGCTTAGTACGTTCCCATCTTGTTCGTTAGCGGCAGCTTCCCCAATTGCTCTCATGGCGTCTTCTCCTCCAATTCTGCTTAGCGCCCAGGCTGCAGTTCCCCGTAGCTCAGGGCGCGGATCACGTTGTAGTACTTCTGTAAGTTTGGGTACAGCACTTTTGTCTTTGAAATTGCCCAGGGCAATAACGGCGTTGCGTTGAATTGGCTTCTTGCCACGCCATGCGGCGGAACTCTGACCGAAACGTTCCTTGAACTCCCGGTTGCCAATATCCAGTAGCGGTAGCAGCAGCGGCTTCACAATCTCTGGATCGGGATGAAACTCGGGATGGTGGTCCCAGTTCTTGCCCCGGTTCTTCGGACAGACAATCTGACAAGTATCACAACCGTACAGACGGTTACCAATTTTCAGCATAAATTCTTCATCCACGAACCCTTTGGTTTGGGTTACAAAAGAAATACACCGTGATGAATTTAACTGTCCGGGCCCTACTAACGCTCCTGTCGGACAGGCATCGATACATTTTGTACATTCACCACAGTCCTCAGTTACAGGTGTATCCGGCTGGAATGGAATATTCGTCACCAGTTCCCCAAGAAAAATCCATGAACCGAATTTGGGTGATATAATGGCACAGTTCTTGGCGCTAAAACCAATCCCCGCACGCTGGGACACCGCACGATCCACCAGCGCTCCGGTGTCAACCATACTTTCGATCATGGCTTCAGGTACGCGCTCCCGTATGAAATTAACCAGCTTGTCCATGGCTGTACGCAGGACCTGGTGGTAATCCTGCCCCCATGCGGAACGGGCAAAGATCCCCCGATAGGCTCCCGGCTCCGACTTCGGCGGATTCACCATCTTCGATGGGTATGCCACGGCTATCGCAATAAGTGAAGCGGGCTCGCCTTCCTTCAACTCCGGACGTACCCTTTTCTCAAGATCAGGCTCTTCAAATCCGGACTCATACCCTTTAGCCCGATGTTGTTCGAGTATGGATTTTAGTGTTACGAAGGGTTCTGCCGAAGCAAATCCGATATCATCAATGCCCAGTCCGGGGCCAGCTTCCTTGATCTCCTGTTTTAACTTCTCCCATACGGAGGCTGCCTGTGCCGCCCCGGTCTGTACGCTCGTCATTTCTCTTTCCTCTTTTCTTCCGACACTTATTCCGTAAATAGTGAACGCCCGCCTCACGGTAAGAGAGGACAGGCGTTAATTTCTGTATATGCCTTGCATACTTGGATTCAAACGGAACGAGTCTATATAATTTAACGCAAAATGCGCTCTGAAGTTGTTGTCTCGCCAGCATTTTACAATTTTTTCAATTCAGAAAACGGCCAAAAAATAAATTCAGCCTTGCCTACAATCTCATCGGATGTAATACTGCCAAATACTCGGCTATCCTTACTTTTACCTTCATGACGATTATCCCCCATCACGAAGAAATGATCCGGCTCCAGTGTAATTGGGCCAAAATCCGGGTCTTGTACCTCAATATCCGTATACGTTTCCGCCTGCTGCTCGCCGTTCACATATAGATGGTGATCCCTGACCTCAATCGTATCTCCCGGCAGTCCAACGATCCGTTTAACCAGAAAATCCTTCTTCTCCACGCCTTCGCTTGGATCACGAAGTACAATCACATCAGATCGGGAAGGTGTACCCAGATGATATACGATTTTGTTGACGAACAGACGATCTCGCTCAACCAGTGTCGGCTGCATGGACTGTCCCTTGACCATTGACAGGTTGAACACAAACAGGTTCAGCAGCATCATAATTACAAAAGCTACAACAATCGTTTTGACCCAATCCCACAGCTCAGCAACCCAGGATTTCCCCGGTTGTTCAGGCTTTGGCGGTTCATTACGTTGGTCGGAAGTCACATGTTCCATTGAAAGGTTATTGGAATTCAAAGGGACACCTCGTTTATCAATTAGTTGAATCAAACGTGTAAAATGAATGATCATACTCCCTTTCAGTCTACTTCATTTGAGAGAGTGAAACAATTGGTTATGAGCACCAATACCTTGGGTATCACGAGCATACCCGGAACAAACGCATGGATTTAACAGAACTCGAAGACACCGGAGTAGTATAAGAAGGATGCGAAAACAGGAGGAATAATACGTGAAGAACACTCGTATAAATAGAAAGGCACATCCCTCACGTTATTACACGCTAAAGATATGCCTAATATGAAATGAAAATCTTTTTTTATTTCTTTTTTAAACATGCAAACTAAGCTTTTGACAAAATACTAAGATTCTGGAAAGCGCTCATAATCTGATTGGCACCGTAACCCATTGCTTCATATAGAGGCATAGCTACTTTGTTGTGCTCATCACCCGCAACCCATACTTGGCTGACTTTACGCTGCTGGAACCTTTGTTCCATAGCCTCGACAAGTGTTTTGCCGACTCCACGGCGACGATAGTCTGGATGTACCGCAATACGGTAGATGCAGCCCTGGTTGTGATCAATCGTACCGATCAAAGCGCCGACGAGGTCTCCCTCTTCTTCCGCAACCATGATCAGGTCAGAATCCCATGACAATTGACGGGCAAACGGGCCCATCGTGTTCTCATAACACTCTTCCGATAGTGCAACCTGGAGAAGCTCCGTCATCTGGCTTGCATCACTCAACTGAAAGGAACGAACGTGCATGTCTTAAATCTCCCTTTTCGTTAGCTTAGATGAGGTTTTTTACAAAAAGGGATTCCCCTTTTACCAAAAACCCAATGTTCATATAATGACAAAAAACGAGAAAATACCGCTTCTTCGTCAATTAAACCATACTTTTCTCCATAAAACACGCATTTTCTTTTGAAAGCGCTTAATTGTAAACGTTTACAATGAAATCATTCATATTTTCTCTTTTATTTCTACTAAAATAACATAAATATATTCATAAAGGGCAAAATATGTTTGTTATCTCTGGCCCTTCATTAGATCAACGCCTCGGGGTACTTAATAAACAAAAATGTTGCTTAATTAGCCCGAATGCGGTTTAATATTAGTGGCAAGGGTATTAATACATATGTACCTGATCAAAAAACCTAAAATCTCAGGAGGTATTTCATTATGGCTTTTCAATTACCGGCACTTCCTTACGCTAACGACGCACTGGAACCACATATCGATGCAAAAACGATGGAAATCCACCACGATCGCCATCACAATACTTATGTAACCAACTTGAACGCAGCTCTGGAAAGCGCTCCTGAACTGCAAGAAAAAAGCTTGGAAGATCTGATTGCTAACCTTGATAGCGTACCTGAAGGCATCCGCACAGCGGTTCGCAACAACGGTGGCGGCCATGCTAACCACAGCTTGTTCTGGGAAATCATCGGACCTAACGGCGGCGGCGCTCCTACAGGCGATATCGCAGCAGCTATCGATAGCGAACTGGGTGGCTTTGATAAATTCAAAGAAGATTTTGCTAAAGCAGCTACAACTCGCTTCGGTTCCGGCTGGGCTTGGCTCGTAGTTGGCAAAGATGGCAAACTGTCCATCACTAGCACACCTAACCAAGACAGCCCTCTCTTCGAAGGTCTGACTCCGGTTCTGGGTCTGGATGTATGGGAGCACGCTTACTACCTGAACTACCAAAACAAACGTCCTGACTACATCGCCGCTTTCTGGAATGTAATCAACTGGGATGAAGTGAACAAACGTTACGCTTCTGCAAAATAAGACGTTGACCTTAAACGGTTAACATATTAAAAAGAGCCTGGATTGGTCATCATGACCGATCCAGGCTCTTTTGCTTTCATATCTTCAATTATTCAGTAACATCTTCATAAGCTCCAGCAAAATAACTGCTGATTAGCTTCAAGAATATGTTAGGGAATGCCATCTTCTCCATATCTTCTGGACCGATCCAGCGGTAGGTCATGCCATCGCCTTTACCTGTCAGTACATTTTGTCCTTCAGGAGCGCTCGGCTCCGATGAATGCGTTGCAGCTGACGATAAGGCTGTGCTCTCTCCTGCGGCCGCCTGTGCATCGTAGGCGGCTCTCGCTTCCGCTGCGATCAGCGGAAGCTCACTGCTCTGGTCCTGCTCGGTACACTTGTACACCTGCAGGCTCCAGACAATGTGGCTGAACACATGCTCCGCATGGGTAGCCAGCCCTTCCGGGCGGGCAGCGAAGCCTTCCGCCCACAGACTGCCGGCCAGCAAAGCCATGGCCGGCTCATCCGCCAGCGGCGCCGCCTTCTTGCCGGCTGCAGCGGGCGCCGCGAGCACATGCGGCAGCTCCCACATGCGGGCCAATAGGCCCGTCTCTGGGCGCTGGCGCACAAGCACTTGGCCGCGATGATCACCGCGGCCCTCCACAATCGCGACCAGCCGCTGCTCAGGGCGTGGCGGCTTCGCCTTGGTCTTGACCGGCAGTGTAAGCTCTCTTCCGGCTATACGTCCGGAACATTGCTCCATGACCGGGCAAGTCAGGCAGTGCGGCGCTTTGGGTGTACACACCAGCGCGCCAAGCTCCATCAGCGCCTGATTGAAATCACGCGCCCGCCCTTCCGGAATGAGCTCTCCTGCGAGCTCTTCCATCAACACCCGGGTGCTGCCCTTCATAATGTCCTCATCGATGAGGAAGTATCGGGACAGTACCCGCATGACATTGCCATCTACCGCAGGCTGCGGCTGGTTGAAGGCAATGCTGAGAATGGCCCCGGCAGTGTATGGGCCAACCCCTTTTAATGCGAAGACGGCTTGCTTGTCCTGCGGCATCTCTCCTCCGTGCAGCTCCATGACTTGTCTCGCAGCTGCCTGAAGATTACGTGCACGGGAGTAATAACCGAGTCCCTCCCAATTTTTCAACACATCCTCTTCGGGTGCCTCCGCCAACGCCTGCACCGTCGGGAAGTTCCCGATAAAACGATTGAAATACGGAATCACCGTATCGACCCGCGTCTGCTGAAGCATAATCTCCGATACCCATGTAAAATACGGATTGTTGTGGCGACGCCACGGCAAATCCCGTCGGTTGACCATATACCAGTCCAGCAAATTCACGCTGAAATGTCGTTTCTGTTCCATTAAACCCATTTTTCCGTCCTCTCCTATTGCCAAGCTAACTACTTCTCCATCTGTTCCACGATCGCGAAGGCCGCTGCCAATTCCGTCTGATGCGTAATACTCAAATGAATGTCATATTGCTTATCGTATGGCAGCTGCAGACGTTCCCAGGCTTGACTGGACAGCGAGGCCACTGGACGTCCTGTATCATCGGGCAGCACTTCAATGTCAGTGAAGCCCATAATGCCACCAATACCGCAGCCAAACGCCTTAGACACCGCTTCTTTCGCTGCAAATCGACCAGATACAAACTCCGTCATCCGCTTCCCCCGATGAACCGCAATCTCCCGCTCTGCTGGCGTTAAAATTCGTTTCATAAAAGCTTCCGCATGGCGACCGGACAGCAGCTTGCGCATACGTCCAATTTCCAGCACATCATTGCCAATGCCATATATCATCAACGCTTCACCCGCTTAATCTTTTATACTGTAAGAGGTTGTTCAAAAAGTTTCATCTTCTTGGTACTGAAAACCGCTCTTTTTGAACATGCATTGTAAAAGATCTCCATTCGATCATATGATCCGTAACTCTCCGAACACGTATTCTATTGTAGCAGGAGGGGCGCTCAGAAGCGAGTACCTATCCGCATTACCATATATGCTAAAATATGAATCAGGAATCGTCTAAAACTCTTAGGAGGTCTGGATATGCCCATAACTTTTGAATTGCCCACTGACGTAGATGCGATCATTCGCGGGGACTTTTTCCCTGCACAACAACCCGCTCAAGGGGTCATCATTCTGGCTCACGGATACAAAGGCTTCAAAGACTGGGGCATGTTCCCCTACGCAGCTTCACAGCTAAGCAACACGCATCATGTGCTAACCTTCAATTTCTCTCACAACGGTATCGGCGAATATCTGGAGCAATTCTCTGAACTTGAAAAGTTCGCAGTGAATACCTACAGCCGGGAGCTTGCTGATCTCGCCCTGGTGCTTGATTATGTGGCTACACAACCTGAACTCGCTGGACTTCCTGTATACTTGGTTGGACATAGCAGAGGTGCAGGTGTAAGTCTCGTCTATGCACTGGATCATCCCGAGCAGGTGCAAGGGGTAATCTCCTGGAATGGTATAACCAACCTGGATCTCTTTACAGCGGAGCAAAAAGAAGAAATGCGCACATATGGCCGCAGCCATGTCGTTAACGGACGTACAGGCCAGCAGATGCCACTGGACGTGTCTATTCTGGAAGACCTGGACAAGCATAGCGAACGTTACGCTATCATTGATCGCTTGGCTTCTTCAACTTTGCGAGTCGCACTCATTCAGGGAACAGCGGATGGTCAACGTCTGCGTGACGGTTCTGCCACACTTGTGCAAGCACGTCCTGATATCCCATGGCACCAGATTCCTGAAGGGAACCACACCTTTAATACGGTACATCCATTTAAAGAAACCACTCCGCAACTGGAGCAAGCCGTCACCCAAACCCTGCAACAGATCAAAGACTGGAGTAGCTAACTCATCTTTAATATAGTAGTCACCTGGATTTTTGCGGTTTCTCGTTCCACATAGCAAAAAGAGTCACTGCGTGAGCAGTGACTCTTTTTGCATTCCCTAAGAGGGACGGTATTTCAATGTTGGTGTTAACAGCTTATAACGATCATGCTCATCCATTCGTATTAGATACCTGGAATGGCATTACGTTTGTGATGGGTACGCGTATAGAATGCTTCGAGGCGCTCTTGTGCGGCTGGATCGATCTGTTTGCCTTCAAGGTAGTCGCTGTTGGCTTCATACGAAATCCCCAGCTCATCCTCATCCGTCTGACCTTCCCACAATCCTGCCGATGGTGCTTTGTCCAAAATGGCCTGTGGCACATTCAGATAAGCTGCCAGCTGGCGTACCTGACGTTTGTTCAGGGTGCTCAGTGGCGTGATATCTACAGCGCCATCACCCCATTTGGTATAGAAACCCGTGATGGCTTCGGATGCGTGATCCGTACCAACTACGAGCAGGTTTTCTTCAAACGAAAGTGCATATTGCATCACCATACGGGTTCTCGCTTTAACGTTACCTTTACCTTGGTGAGTCATATGACGTGGGCTGCCCAGTGACTTGAAGCCTTGCTCGACTTCCAGTGCAATCTCGTTAACCGCATCTTCGATATTCGTTTCCACGACATACTTCAGGTCGTATGCTTTCGCTACAGCATAGCTGTGGTCAATATCGGATTGCTCACCATAAGGTTGGAACACACCCAGTGTTTTGTACTCTTGATTGTTCTCTTCCGTAAGCTCGTCCGTCGCTTTTTTGCAAAGCGCCGTAGCCACAGCACTGTCAATACCGCCACTGATCGCGATCAGCAGGCCTTTGGCACCCGCATTTTTCACATATGTCTTCAAAAAATCAACACGCTTGCGTACTTCCTCTGCTTCATTAATGCTTGGTTTAACCTTCAATTCAGCGATGATCTGTTGTTGCAAACTCATCGTTAATACACCCCGTTTCTAAATGAATGAAATTTGATGCTTGAAAGGTCCAAATGGTTCAATAACCTTATCTATCCAAAATGAAACGCCCCGGCATCGGTTATCCGAAGAGCGGGGCGTTCTATGGAGCGAATTAACGGCAATAACGTTCAAATGCACTTTTGAGATCAGCCGCAATTTCCTCTGCAGAACGGTCTTCCACTTGATGACGCTCGATAAAGTGAACGAGTTCTCCGTCTTTCATCAGGGCGATGGACGGTGAAGATGGCGGATACGGTGCAAAGAATTCACGTGCTTTTGCAGTTGCTTCTTTGTCCTGACCAGCAAATACAGTGTACAGGTGATCCGGTGTAATATCGTTCTGGAGTGCTTGAGACACACCTGGGCGACATTGACCTGCGGCACATCCGCAGACAGAGTTAATGACGACCAGCGCTGTTCCTTTTGCATCCGGCAGACTTGCTTCCACTTCTTCAGGAGTACGCAACTCCTGAATGCCCAGACGAGTTAGCTCATCCCGCATGGGTTGAACCATATCTTTCATGTATTGATCAAATGACATCGACATTCGGTTTCACTCCTTATAAATGGTTGTTCTATGATCTCGATAGAATTAAAGGCGATTAGCTATCCAAACAACGTTACATTCATATCGAATATTATGGATGTAATGATGTGCTATTCCTATTATACATCCATAAGCAATGAAAGCAAGATTCAGACACCGCCTGCGGAAAGGCTTTTTCTATAATATTATGTCTCATTGTCTGGGAAAATATGCTGATTACCTAACGTTCAAATGCCACTTTGAAGGTAGTCCCCCGACCTTCCTCTGATTCCACGGTAATGGTTCCATTATGTCGTTCCACAATACTTAAACACATGGATAATCCAAGTCCGGTCCCCTTGGCTTTTGTCGTGAAAAAGGGTTCGAACAGCTTTTCCTTCTTCCCCCTGGGTATACCAGGCCCTGTGTCACGTACACACAGTTCCACCTTGTCATCAACTATGCGCGTCTCCAGCGTAAGCACGCCTTTCTCATTCATGGCTTCCATCCCGTTACGGGCCAGATTGAGCACCACCTGTTTGATTTCTTTTGGATTGAGGTGCAGCTTCGGAACATTATGGGCCAGCATGAGTTCAATGCTCTGACCACGCAGGTTCGCATCAGCCCATAACAATGGACTGAGTTCATGAATGATATCATGCAGCTGGGATTCCTCTTTTTCCGCAATCCGATCCTGGGCCAGCGATAGAAAATCATTAATGATACTATTCGCCCGATCCAATTCTTCCAGGACGATCCGGTAATAATGATCAAGGGAATCTGGACTCTTCTCCTGCATGAGTTGAAGAAAACCACGTACAACCGCCATAGGATTACGCACCTCATGCGTAATGCTTGCAGCCATCTGCCCCACCAGACTGAGACGATCCACATTATCCAGTTCACTTCGCAACATCTCAAGCTCCGTGACATCCTGAATAATCAGCATGGCTCCTGTGACCTCTCTTGCAGGCTCTGTTGAAAAGGCATAGATCGGTACAGTTCGGGACTGAAATACGTGAGCACCGTAACGAACGGTCAATCCATTAATCTCCCCATGAACGACGGCTCTGCGAATGCTATTATCCATCTTGTCCGCCTGACCTTGTTCAACAAATTGGCTCGCTGGCCGGCCAATCAGATCAAGTGTGGTGTTACAGGGTAACTGCTCTCTTGCTGTTTGCTCCATCGTCTCATTGACAAACATGACTGTGCCTTCCTTATTAACGGTGGCTATGGAAAGTGGAACAGCGTTCAGGATCTGATGAAGTTTCTCCGTTTCGGATATGTATTGGTGGTGAACTTCAGAGAGATGCTGCTCCAGCCCATGATAGTGCTTCATCCGTTCCAAGGATAACAGACTTAGACTGCCCGCAACAATGGCACCAGCAGTGCACCCGAGTGTTATAAGTATCATATAGCCCGCAGAGTATGTAGAGACATTATGGAGGGATGCGACCCACAACAGACTCGCTACAATGAGTTCCGTTGCAACCAGGGTGATCAGTATCACCATTTTGCGAGAACGTGTATTATGCTTGAATCGTTTGGCAGACAACCATACAATAGGATAGAGAAGAATGCCCGTATGAAGGAGAAATCCGTACAGATCATAGGGATGGGCTAAGAGAAAATAGAAGAGAATATGTAGAATGGACAGTGTTAAGCCGAGAACGGACTTACAATACAAAATAACAAGCGTTACAGGAACGATGCTTAGGGATATGGCTACCGGACTCGCATAATGTGCAAACAGCAAACACAACAGCATGCTAACCACACTCGTCGCAGCAAAAACGATCTGCATCATTCCGGCATGTTCCAATCTGGCAACCATCCGCTTGGAAAGCCCCAGATGGAATAAAGGGATCAGGAATACCGCGGACCCCGCAAGCAGTACTTGTAAAAGAATGTCCTTTAACGCAACCACAATGCCATCTCCTCCTCTGCCTGCACATTCCCTCATGTATTTCTGATTAAAACATAGGCGACAGTATATTACAATATATCCCTTAAGACTCCATAATAGAACTGCTCATAACTCCATTATATTTCAGAAAAGGCCAGGAGTAGACACGGTTTACGTAAAACAGACAAAATCAATGAAAAAAGAGGGTAATAATGTATGTATGATGTCATTGTAATTGGTGGTGGATCAGCAGGCCTGATGGCTTGCGTTGCTGCTGCCGAGCATGGAGCCTCCGTGCTTCTGCTGGATAAAGGAGATCAACTGGGTCGTAAACTCGGCATCTCTGGCGGAGGTCGATGCAATGTAACCAATGCCAAGGAAACGGACGAACTCATCCGTCATATTCCGGGCAATGGACGTTTTTTATATAGTTCGTTTCAGAATCTGGACAACCAGGGGATCATGCGTTTCTTCGAGAATCTCGGAATTGCCCTGAAAGAAGAAGACAACGGCAGAATGTTCCCAGTAACCGATAAAGCGAAAACAGTCGTGGATGCTTTGGTAGGCAAAATTGTCTCCCTCGGCGTCGAGATTCGCACCAAAGAACCGGTTAAGGAACTCATTCAGAACGGTCAGCAAGTACAGGGTGTTAAATTGCTCTCAGGTAAAACGATCCTTGGACGCTCTGTCATTATCGCTACTGGTGGCAAATCCGTACCCCAAACCGGATCAACCGGAGATGGTTACCCCTGGGCTGAGGCTGCGGGTCACACGATTACGGAGTTATATCCAACCGAAGTGCCTATTGTGTCTGGGGAGAGTTGGGTTCAATCCAAAGAACTGCAAGGTTTGTCTTTGAGGGATATCGGTTTATCTGTATTGGACGCCAAAGGGAAAACGGTCATCTCCCATCGCGGAGATATGATCTTCACACATTTTGGGGTGTCCGGACCCGTCGCACTGCGTTGTAGTCAGTTTATCCGCAAGGTTCAGATGAAGTCCGGAAACCCACAGGTCATCATGAGCATTGATCTGTTCCCGGAGCTGTCCCCAGGTGCACTGGAAACGCAGGTTCAACAGGTGCTGGAACAAGAATCCCGCAAGGCTGTCAAAAACATACTGAAAACATGGGTTCCGGAGCGCATGATTCCATTAATGATGAAACGTGCGGAGATCAGCGATGACCTCACGTTCCACCATTTTCCCAAAGGCATGTTAAGCAACCTGTGTGGGCTAATGAAAGCTTTTACCTTCCGTGCAGACGGAACGAGATCGCTCAAAGAAGCCTTTGTTACTGGGGGAGGAATCCACTTAAAGGAGATATACCCAAAAACAATGGAATCCAAGCTGCTGCCTGGTCTATTCTTTTGCGGTGAAGTTCTGGACATTCATGGCTACACCGGAGGGTATAATATCACCGCTGCTTTTTCCACCGGATATACGGCTGGCATGCATGCGGCAGAATACAAACACGCTACATCATAATAGAGGTTGTTCAAAAAGTCCGCTTTTGATTACGAATCATGCCTAATGGCATCCTCAGCATCGAAGTTGAAATTCAGCCGAAAAGATGTCAAAAACCCCGATATCCACTCTCTGTGGAGTATCGGGGTTTTTGGGCATTGTTCCATTTTAGAAAAGGCGGATCGAACCGCTCTTGGCTTGTGATGCTTCTATGCTTTGACGCTGCCTGAGAATCCATCAGCCGAATCATCGTATGTCGGGTCCTCGCTATGATTATGTGTACCTTGCTCAGCCTGAATCCCCTGGTTTCCGCTCGCATAACCCTCATTCCAGTCCTCATTCACGAGATGAGCCGGAATTGAGATATTCTGAAACTGATCCAGCTCTTCCGTTTGCGAGGCAAATACGGCACTTCCTCCATGAGATTGTACAATCTCTACGGCAGACTGAGGATCTTGGCGATCTGTAGGGATGTACAATTCCAGCGGGCCAGACTGATATGGCTTATATCCCAATTCCTCCAAGGTTTCCTTTGCGGCATTCAACGCTGAACCGTCTGAGAAATGCACCTGTAGTTCGCTATTATCCATCATCGTCTCTTCCTCCTTGCTACAGCTAATCTCTCATCATCCATAGATGAGATTCTTCTTCTATAGCATGGTCAGTTATAGCGCGTCATATGCTCTGGACTACAAAGGAATTCTTTTAGGCTCGGGTCAGCCGGACCCATCCGGCAATAGATAACACACAGAGTCCGAAGACCACCGCACCTGTGGCTGTCAGTATACCAACAGTCCAGCCAAGCCAGGCCAATCCCAGCGTGAATCCCATAAGAATACCCATCGGGATGAACAACATCCGAACCATCATTGAACCTGCACGATGCAGCGCCTCCGAGTCATACGTTATAAGCTGAACATAGTCCGACGTTGCAAATATATCCCATGAACGATAAAACATCACCGTCAGCATGATAATTAATAACGCACACACGATGACGTTAACAGGAAAAGGCGGTAAGGCAACCGCTGCAATGGACAGTCCTCCAAGCTGAAGATACAATTTCATCGTGTCCGAGTTCCGGAAAAAGGCCTTGAACCCGATCTCTGCTGTCCGGTTCGCAATGGACCGATTGCGTAACAGTTTACGCGGTTTGCGGAAGATGATAGTCCGTGTCCGTGGGGCTTTCGGCTTGCTCACCGCCCGGCTTAACATTAGTGCTGTAAGCTGAAGCCTGCTCCGCAGATCCTCTCGCACATCCCCTTCAAACGTTCCCTTCATCAACAGCCTCATCTGTCCGACGGTAATCAGTAGTAGCAGGATACCCAGAATACTCCCTGCTATCCTCCATGTCTGTCCATGCATCCACGCTGTCGCATTAATGGTCATGTAGCCGATAGCAATGACGAGGGGGATCAGCCGAACCCAGCGTCGCCATCCCGTATATCGAACCTTCGTCATATGTAGTGTTATGGCTTGGAATGAAGCTACTGCACCGAACCAGACAGCCATAAGTGCAATCTGGAGATTCGACATCTCATAGACACGGGACCACAGGGGGGCAGTCAGTGCTGTAATCACGATCATTTTGCCCAGATGTTGCAGACAGGACCGGTAGACCCCTTGCCTCATTAACGTGCGCATCCACAACGGTCTTGATTTCAGAAACAATACATCCGCTTCCTCCACAAATATCAACACACCACCGGTAAGCATAACCACGTCAATCAGCCCAGTCAGTACGGGGAGCGGTAATCCTGTCGCCCATGCAGGCAGTGGTTTGGTCCACAGACTCGTGTACCATCCAATCAGATAGAGCAGACCCGGAACAAGCAGATATACCCACACCGTCCAATCCACTACGAGTCTGAGATTTTTCATCTGTTCCCTGAAGTGCTCTTTGCGTCTTCGCCTGTATAAACGAAGTGGTGTATAACGCTGGGAAGTTTCCATCCTCTCTCACCCTCTCAATCAAGACGTCAGTATATCGAAACAGTCAAACAAAGAGGCTTCCGGCAATCCTGCCGCTTCACGGATCTCATCCAATGTCCCCTCGGCAGCAGATCTGCCCGAAGCAATCAGAATAAATCGGTCGCAGATTCGTTCAGCGGTATCCAGTACATGCGTAGACATGAGCACACCCGCACCGCGGCGACGTTCATCATCAAGTAATTTCAGAAAATCCTTGGTTGCACGCGGATCAAGTCCGATGAACGGCTCGTCCACGATATAGATATCCGGCGAAGACAGAAATCCGATCATCAGCATCATTTTCTGCCGCATGCCTTTCGAAAAACTGGCTGGAAGATCGTTCCTCACCTGATCCATACCGAAACGAACCAACAGTTCCTCCGCTCTGGAGACAAAATCCTCTTCCTCCATTTCATACGCCGCTGCGGCCAGATCAAGATGTTCCCATAATGTCATATATTCATAAAATACAGGTTGCTCCGGGATATAGGCATAACGACCATCTCCTCCAATCGTCACTTCATAGTTCGCATGTTCCAGCAGACCCAGCAGCGTTTTGATCGTGGTACTTTTGCCCGCACCATTTGGTCCGATAATACCTACCAGCTCTCCTCGCGCCACACTCATTCGAATGTTGCGTATGGTCGATTGTCCTGGCTCGTATCCTGCCTCTGTAATATGTACGTCTAATATAGACTCCTGTATGGCTGTACCTTCATGCTCTATCTTCATATCGAACACTCCTGTTCTGATTCGGGCTTTTTTCATTCTTTATATATTATTGTAATCGAGTTGCGGGCTGTGTGTTTGATCATTTTAAGCATTTTTAAGTACAAATCATGTTATAATGTTATTACATACTAACATCAATACATACAAATGTATTAATTTCATAAGTTGGATCATACTATAGGAGGAATATATCATGAATGGTGGGGCTCAGATGAAAGAGGAGCATTCCAAAAGAAAAATTCTTTCTCGCAAAATAGGCAAAATGGGAAACAGCTTGGGCATTAGCTTGCCTAAGGTTTTGATTGATAAGCTCCATGTTTCTCAGGGCGATGAGATTGAATTTATTGAAAACAGTCAGGGAGAAATTGTACTAAAAAAGGTTAAACAAATGAAAATACCCGAAAATGTAAGACCCGAAGTACTGGAAGCTTTCTTCGACGTTTTCGAAGAAGATGAGGATATCCTAAATGATTTAAGGGATCGTTAAGATGACTATATTCCTTTCCATTGAAGAAGTAGTAGCCGCTCACCATTTTATGATGAAGAAGATGAATGATACAGCACAAGCTGGGGTTAAGGATTCTGCTTTGTTGGATTCTGCGATAAATAGACCTCTCCAAAGTTTGTTTGGAGAGGATGCCTACCCTTCCATATTTGATAAAGCTACTGCCTTATTAGAGTCATTGGTTAAAAACCACTGTTTCTATAACGGAAATAAAAGTACAGCTTATCTTGTAACCAAGTCCTTTCTGCGAGTGAATGGCTATCATTTGCAGATGGAACGTAAATATGCCGTAGAATTTATGGTCAACATTGCCGAAGGCGAGTATACATTTGAAAAGATAGTACGCTTATTAGAAGAACATTCAGAAGAACGCTAGCTCATATGTCTTATAAATGCAAAAAAAGAAGCAGAGGTTCCGGAGCCCCTGCTTCTTCATATTACATTGAAAATCTCATATTACCGATTTGTCTCCACCACAGATGTAGTATCACTCTCTGCATCTGCATCCACGTTCAGACTGAGATCCAGTGCTCCGCGGCTTTCGCTCGCGTAGCTGCCGCTGTCGTTCCGATGATTGCCGCCTCGTGAATAGTCGCTCATCGTTATACCTTCTCCTGACACACTGGCATTAAGGCCAAGACCCAGCTTGCCAGAACTGCTACGCTCAGCAGTGTGGTCGGACAGTAGAGATCCTAACTCCAAACGCAAACCTGCATTCAGATCCAGATTGCCACTGGTATTATTGCTATAGCTATCTGCATATGTTGCCTGCGAAGCTCCCGACAATACCGACAACTTTACCCAACGATTCACTTTTTTCATGATTATATACACTCCTTCTCAATTTGGGTTGAATTAACGCCATTGTTGTGAGAGAAAGAGGTATATTGCGGCGGTTGCCCCGGCGGTGCCTGTGACCATTGACTGAAACCATCGAGCCGTTCCATTCGGAAAGCACCATCGTAATCTGGCGTAACCAGACCCGTTGTTGCTCCCGGATGTGCAGCGGCTGGAGTAGTTTTGCTCCACTTCCAGTTACACCGGACGATGAGTCTTCCCCTAGGAATAATTAGATTACAGGCATTTTCTGCCTGTTCCTCATTAAACGTGAAGGCGTTTACTCAAACGCTTTTTAATCGAAAACCATTAAAATTTGAAGTGTTTTCAAACCTACATTTTACTGTTCTAACCTGACCCGGTCCGGCATGTTTCAGTCGCCAGCAATCATTGTTTTGGCAACAATTGAGCCATACAGATCGGCTTTTTTTCCATTGCGTTTCATCAAATAAATCAACCCAAGCAGGGTCAGCAAAATGCCTGAACAGACAAAAGCCGGTACTACACGCACCATCCCAACAGATCACTTGAAATTCCGGGAAGCTGCCTGAATAAGACCACAGTCTGTGAATCGGCAAATTGCAGATAAAGTATGGCTGAAGCAAGCAAGATCAGAGACGTTCCCACGTGAGGGAGAGTTGCCAGCATGGGTAATGCTGCGGACAACATGACAAATGTGATCTCCCATGGCGTGGCATTCCAGCGGATACCTACAAGTGTCAGAATCGCTAGCAAATGCAGCCAGTCACCCAGATTGGAGATAGCCTGTGCCACCATCAATGTTACAAAAGATCGGTTATTTTTCAGCGGTCGTTGTCCTTCAAACGTTAGTTCACTTATCATCCTGCTTCTCCTCCATTGTCTTCCGAATTCATAATATGAACTCATTATAAGAGGGCAGGGCTTGACTCAACCTCCTGCCAGAGGCGGAGAAGAAGCGACATCTGAAGGATGATTTTACGAGATGATTAATGATCAAATTTTAAATGCTAAAAATGCAGATCTTGTGACATATCGCATGTTTTTCGTAGAAATAGAAGTTTACAATTAAACCATGGCGACAATCTGAATCGTCAACATAACTAACCAACTCATATAAGTTGAAATAAGCCTTTACATGAACAGCATAACGAAGAGGACCACCCTTCATCATTTCAACTTATAAAACTAATCTGAAAAGGCGGGATCAGCATGCTGGAATTACAAGAAATCGGAACCGAACGTTCACTTCATCTGTACCGCACCTTGGCCCAGACATTCAAGAGCGTGAATGAACACGCTGTATCCGGAAGCAAAGTGCATGGCTTCAACCCCACCGCATACGGGGTGCTCGAAGTGTTATATATGAAAGGAGCTCAGCCGATTCAACAGGTTGGTGCACAGCTTCTGCTGCAAAGCGGAAATGTGACCTATGTAATTGATAAGCTGGAGCAAAAAGGACTGTTACACCGGAAGCATTGTCCGCAAGACAGACGTATCATTTTTGTGGAACTAACCGAAGAAGGTCAGCGCACCATGGATGACATCTATCCAGGTTATGCGGTGAAGATCGATCGTGCGGTCAGCGGACTGAGTGAGGAAGACAAAGAGCTGTTGTCCGAACTTTTGGGAAGGCTTGCACATTCTGCAGACCGTTTATCCGCGGGCAGCTAAATCACTGCACATGTGCCACCCAAAAAACCGGATTTGCCTGAAATCGGCGAATCCGGTTTTTCGTATACATTCACACTTTTTACTTTGATCCTTGTGGTTGCGGTGGAGCATCTGCATCTTCAGGCACGATTAAACGTTTGCGTAAAGCCAGCGTCGTTACCCATGAGACCAATGCGATGACAAACATAATGACAAACAGGGAATGCAAACTTCCTTCCAGCACGTTACGCAGCAGTGCCCATTTGTCATCCGATAGAGCAGCATCCGTATGTGGTGCGAGCAGTTCATTCAGATCATTCTCCGAAATTCCGGCCTCTGCCAGATTCTGTTCATTCGATAACGTGGAGATCCGATAGTTCAACCAGGTGCCAAAAGCCGCTGCACCAATCGTCTGTCCCAACGTACGCATGAACGTATGCAGTGCTGTAGAGGAACCACGCTCCTTATATCCTACAGAGGACTGTGCAATAATGGTGAAGATCGTAAACGCAAATCCGAAGCCGAGACCATAAATAAAGGTCAATATGAAGAGCACAGCCTGCGGGGATGTCCCGCCCACCAGAAAGAGTCCACCCGATCCGATCGCAATTCCGGTTAATCCAATCAATGCAGTCATACGTGATCCAATTTTCATCAGCAGGCGGCCTGCCAACACACTACCAATGAGCCAACCTACCGACATCGGAGCGAGTAGCAACCCGGATTCCGTCGCATTTCCTCCCCGAACCCCTTGCACCCAGAGCGGCAAATAACTGGTCAGGCCGATCATCAGAGTACTGGTCAGTAGTCCGGCAATATTCGCCACACGGATGTCCCGAATTCGGAACAGATGTAGTGGAACCATTGGAGCTTGAGCTCTTTTTTCCACCACAAAAAATAAAATAATAAACAGAGCGGCGACCACACTCAGTCCTACAATCAACGGAGAACTCCATGCATAATACTGCCCACCCGCCGACAGGACGAACAACAATGCGGTAATACCTACCGTGAAGGTCAGTGCACCGACATAGTCAATTTTGGCTGTACGCGGAGAGATATCTTCCTTCAAATAACGAAATACAAACCACATCGCGAGCAGACCAAACGGCACATTAAAACCAAAGATCCACTGCCAGCCAAGATTGTCTACAAAATAACCGCCAAGCAGCGGTCCCGCCAGAGAGGAAATGCCCCACACGGAGCTGATCCAGCCTTGGATTTTGCCACGTTCTTCAATGGCATAGATGTCCCCAATAATCGTAAATGTAACAGGAACTACCGCACCCGCACCAATCCCCTGAATAGCACGGAAAATAATCAACTGCTCCATATTCTGCGACAGACAGCACAAGAGTGAACCTAGTAAAAATAAGGCACAGCCAATCAGAAATACAGGCTTTCGTCCATACAAGTCACTGATTTTGCCGAAAATGGGCGTACTCACAGCCATCGTCAGCAGGTATGCGGTGAAAATCCAGCTAAGCAGCTGTACACTCCCCAGTTCACTGACAATGGTCGGTCCAGCTGGACCAATCACGGTGCCTTCAATCGCTGACAGAAATGTCGCCAGCAACAGGCCCGTCAAGATGAAACTGCGCTTCAAACCTCCAGTTGCATTCACACAAACCCTTCTCTCTTTGTTCTCTATATAATTGGTACGTTAATTTACACCTCTACTACGAAACAGAACAAGCTTCCGATGTAGCTTTCTTTCAGAAAGCTTTAAATACGAACGCTTCGCTTAAAAACAATTATATATTGTCTCTGTTTATTTACCTCGCTTGCGAAGAAACTCATCATACAGCATCGAATACATCACCATATCCTTGTATCCGGTGGACGTATGCTGAACCTGACGCAGCAGCCCTTCCCGCGTGAAGCCTCGGTTCGTCAGAAACTCACCGGAAGCCAGATTGCGCGGATCAACCAGCGCTTCGATTCGATTAAGACCCATGGTCTCATACCCGAAGGGCAACAATGCCGAGAAAGCCTCCGTCATATAACCGTGGCGCCAGTAGTCACGTCCCAGCTCATAACCAATCTCACCCCGGAATGCACCTTCAAGCTGCCAAGTGTTAAATCCACAGCTGCCAATGAGCCTGCCTGTCTCTTTGAGTTCGATCCCCCATCGGATCGCATCCTCTTCCCCTGCCATTTGGTTAAGCAGCCCAATCATGTCCGCCGCCTCGCTTGTCCCAATCATGGGTGCAAGATTCATATAGCGGGTCACCTCGCGATCTGACCAGCATGCGAACATCTGGGCCGCATCCCGGCGACGCATTTTACGCAGACGAAGCCGCGCAGTCTCCATTTCGGGAATTCTCCCTTTGCATTTATACATATAAGACACTCCGATCCGATCCATCTCTGCAGACCATAAGATTCACTAGTCATCTAATCATAACCTGCGCCGAATGGCAACTATTCAGCCATGGACACACGTCAAAAAACCGGGCCCATTTCGCTCCCGGTCTTGTTGTACGTACGTATGGATCAATTCAAGGTTGAGTGATTCTTCGCATCACGGCTTGTCCAATGAATTTTAGACTTTGGACGTTTTCTTGCCTTTCGCCAGCAATTCATCGCTAACCCGACCAAGCACAGTCGTGATTTCCTTGAATTCTTCAATGCCAGTCCCGGTCAGGCTCCATTGGTCCCCGTGGGCGGTCAGGAAGTTCTCCTGTGTCAGGTGTTCAAGCTCCTGCTTGATCTCCCGCTCTCCAACGCGATATCCCCGTTCTTCCAATAGGGGGAGCGCCTCGCTAACGTTCAAATCCTGATTTTGCGCTAAATATAGAAGATGAATTCGTACAAAAAGATTCTGTACCTCTGCATGCATAAGCCAAGCTCCTTCCCGGGTTATAGCCCTCCGTGGTTGCTATGTAATTACCCCATGCAAGAAGCTGAGAAACAGGAGAATTCTTCAGGTAATCCCTTCCCTTTCCGAAATCCTCCGCTTGACTAACCGCATCCTCTGCACTATCTTGAAAATAAGTACCATTTTGCTCGGGAGGGTGATTTACCATGTTTCAAGCTGTTTCCTATGAAGGAACACGAAGTGAGCAGCACACCGCCGTCCTGGGACAGTTAAGTGCTCTGATCCGCGATGAACCTAGTGCCATTGCCAATCTGGCGAACGCTGCTGCGCTGCTCAATGTATTTATGACCGACACCAATTGGGTCGGCTTCTATCTGTATGATGGAAAAGAACTGGTCCTCGGTCCATTCCAAGGACTGCCTGCCTGCATCCGAATTCCACTCGGACGTGGCGTATGCGGTACATCTGCTGCCGAAAAACGTACCATGGTCGTAGAAGATGTGCATGCCTTCCCAGGCCACATTGCCTGTGATGCAGCATCCAATAGTGAGATCGTTGTACCGATCATCAAAGACGGGGAACTGTACGGGGTGCTGGATATCGACAGCCCGATCAAAAACCGTTTTGACGATGAAGACCGTGTCTTCCTGGAGAAAGCCGTAAGTCTGCTCACAGAGCAATTGTAAGCAACCATACGCTTTTAGGAATGATGAATCCGCTATAACAAAGAGCGCAGTCCTCTCAGAGGTCTGCGCTCTTTGTTATCCATTATGGTTCACACCCATGTTCTTGCTCGCCCATGTTACTTTATGCATCTAGGATAAATCCTGTTCCGCTTTAATCATCATCCCATCCCGCAGGAATTCAGCCAGACTCAGGTGGTAACCATCGTACATCTTGCGGAATTCGACATACAGATTGGCCAAATCCCGGTAAATCTCTGATGTAGGTGTGTAGTACCCTTTGATCCATTCAAGATGCCTGCCAATAATCCGTTGTACTTTCGCACTACCGGGTTCCAATCCATCCTCAATGGCCTGTTGCAAGTCGAGATGAACCTGATCAATTTTCGCCTGGGAATCCAGATAATCTTCCTTTGACTTTAACTCCTGATTTTCAGGTAATGTGGATGAATTGGAAGATTGGATGTCAGACCTCTGAATGCCCTCTGTCTGCACATGATTCAAATCATTATTGACTGCATGGTTAGAACCCGCTTCATTCAGCAGCTGGTGACGCCCCTTATTCACAAAACCGATATACAGCTCATGTTCATCAAGTTCCTGTTCGCCTTGCAAATGGGAAATCGTTTTGTCCAGTGTCTGAATCAATCCATGCAGACGGAGGGCCTCCTCCAGAATCTCTATGCGATGCCGCTGCATGATGCGAATGACATCCTGAGGATCATCCCGAAACATTGATTCAATCTCAGTTTCCTCCATGCCTACTTCCTTACAAAAAAGAATTTGCTGAAGTCTCAGCAATTCCTGCTTTTCATAATAGATATCCTCATCCAAACCTCCAAAAGCTGGATTCAGAAGACCCGTCTCCGCATACTGGCTTAGCTCACTCAGACTTACGCCTGACATTCCAGATACATCAACCATGGAATATGCCATTTGAATACACCTCCTGCCTCCCCCGTAACTTCTAAGTTCAGGTTTATTTCATACTGCATTTTATTTGAATAGTGAGAGATTATAAGACTTTTGGCAATCTGTACCGCAAATGAAGTGAATCACCCTTTGTTAAACATGACAAACTTCAATTCCGTCATTTCCTCAACCGCATATTTTACACCTTCACGCCCGACACCACTCTGCTTCACCCCGCCATAGGGCATGTGGTCAACCCGGAACGTCGGAATATCGTTAATCATCACTCCGCCTGCCTCAATCTGATCGACGGCATGGAGAGCCGTATGAATATCGTTCGTGAATACACCTGCCTGAAGCCCATAGATGGAATCGTTGACATGTTCAATGCCCTCTTCAACCGAATCCACGGTATTGATCACCACGATGGGAGCAAACACTTCCTGACAGGATACCTTGGCATCACGCGCAACGTTAACGAGCACCGTTGGACGCAGAACGCCTCCTTCAGCTTGACCACCTGCTGCTACTTCAGCACCGGCCTGTTTGGCTTCTTCAATCCAGTCGAGCGTACGCTGTACATCCCTGGAGGTAATCAGTGCAGAGACCACCGTATCCGGGCTCAGCGGGTCTCCGACCACCACTTGTTTAGCCGCTTCGGCGAAACGCTGGATGAATTCTTCCGAGATGTCACGATGTACGTAGATTCGCTGTAGCGAGATACATACTTGTCCTTGATACGTAAAAGCACCGGTAACACATCGAGGAACCACTTTGTCCAGATCTGCGTCCTTATCCACGATCACCGCTGCATTCGATCCAAGCTCCAGTGTCACACGTTTCAGTCCTGCTTTGCTACGAATGCTCGTCCCCACCGCTGGACTGCCTGTGAACGTAATGTGAGCAATACGAGGGTGTTCCACAAGTACATCACCAATCGTTTTGCCATCACCGCTCACCACGTTCAGTGCGCCATCCGGCAGTCCTGCTTCCTGAAGCAGATTAGCGATGTAATAGGATGACAGTGGTGTCTGCTCTGCAGGCTTGAGAACTATCGTATTACCCGCTGCCAGTGCCGGACCTACCTTGTGAGCTACCAGGTTCATTGGAAAATTAAATGGCGTTATTGCACCAATGACGCCTAGAGGTTGCCGCATCGTATACCCGATGCGCCCTTCTCCACCTTTGGCTGCATCCATCGGAACCGTCTCTCCAGTCAGCCGCTTGGCTTCTTCGGCAGCAAAACGATAGGTTTCCACCGTGCGGTCTACCTCAGCCCGCGCTGCGGTAATCGGTTTCGCTGCTTCAAGTGCAATGATTCGTGCCGCTTCTTCCTTCCGTTCTTCGAGCAAGGAGGATACTTTGTACAAAATATCTGCACGCTGATGTGCGGGCATCTGGCGCATTTCCTTCCCAGCTTGCACCGCAGCCGCAACAGCAGTCTCCGCTTCCTCTGCTGAAGCAGAAGAGACTTCTGCCAGCGTTTCTCCAGAGTATGGTGCTTGAAGTACTTTATAATCTACGGATTTGGTCGGTTTGCCACCGATAAACAGATGTTGTTTTTTCATATGCTGCATCCTCCATTCTTTTCGAACCTGTTGAACTAAAGAATATTTACACCGCCACTCCGATGACAGAACAACCTTCCGATCGCTGTTATCCCCAGATTTTTTGATTCACTTTTACAAAGGTGAAAATCTGACGATAAGCGTATGCTTCCGATGTAGCTTTCTTTCAGAAAGCTTTTAGGCGAACGCTCCGCTTCTTCAGGTTATTTCTGTCCTCTACGTTCTCGTGTAAATTTAGTTCAACTTATATATATTTATACACTATTTCTGCTCCATCAACCCAGCAGGGTAGACGGGCATTGCAATTCCTCCTGTGAATTAGCAGACCAACAAAAAAAGACCCGCTTTCGCGGATCTTTCGCTCAGATCTATGTGCCTCGTGTCTTTATGCGCCTTGCTTATCTTGCTCCTGTGCACGCTGCATTTGCTTCAAACGACCTTCAACTCTGGTAAACAGTCTGAACGTATAGAATCCTGTAGCCACCAGACTCAGAACCAAAGCTCTTACATCTGTAAGCCAGAAACCGATAATGCCGAATATTGTAATGATCACACCAAACTGCATCATCAGGTTGGCGCTATACTTTTGCGCTTCGTCCCATAACTCAGGATTACTCATGGCACGCGGGGTACGATAACCATATATACCGTTAATCATTTTCGGTGGTTTTTTGAACACCATTAACCCCAGAATGAAATAACACACCCCGATGATGATCCCAACTACTGCTCCTGTCAAAACGTTCTCCCCTTCTCTACATAACTTCCTAACTACATGCCATAAAAATATAAAAACGGCTCTACGTATATACGAAGAGCCGCCTGGATCGTTTCGTAAACTTAGATATTCTTCACACGAAGAACACGCATGGCGTTCAGGACAGCAAGCACCGTGACACCCACATCGGAGAATACCGCTTCCCACATGGTGGCAATGCCGAACACACCGAGTAGCAGGAAGACCGCCTTAACTCCCAGCGCAAACGCGATATTTTGCCACACGATCATTCGTGTACGCTTCGCAATGCGGATTGCACTCGCAAGTTTTGACGGTTCATCTGTCATGATGACCACGTCTGCCGCTTCAATCGCGGCATCTGAACCGAGTCCACCCATCGCCACGCCCACGTCGGCGCGTGCCAGTACTGGTGTATCGTTGATACCATCACCGACAAACACCATTTTCTCCTTCGGCGATTTGGCAGCTTCCAGTTGCTCCAAGCGCTCGACTTTGTCCTGCGGCAGCAATTCAGCATAGACCTCATCCACACCCAACTCGCGTCCTACCGCTTCACCCACGGCTTTGGCATCGCCTGTCAGCATGACCGTTTTGCGGATGCCGAGCTTCTTCAGCGCCTGAATAGCAGTAGCTGCATCGTCCTTCACTTCATCGGCAATGATCAGATGACCAACATATGTGCCAGCTTCAGCAACGTGGACTATCGTTCCGGCCGTCTCTGGTGTGGTATAGGATACCCCAGCCTGCTTCATTAATTTGGCGTTGCCTGCCAGCACTTCCCGACCATCCACGCTCACCTTGATCCCGTGTCCGGCAACTTCATCATAACCTTCCACACCTTGCGTGGGAATCTCCTTGGCCCAAGCTGCACGAATGGATTCGGCAATGGGATGATTGGAATTGGCTTCAGCAATGGCTGCCAGCTTCATCAGTTCTTCTTCCGTGCGTCCGCCTTCGGGACGAATGGCTGTTACTTTAAATACACCTTTGGTTAGTGTACCCGTTTTATCAAAAACAACGACTTTCACATCGTTCAACGCTTCAAGGTAGTTACTGCCTTTGACGAGAATCCCGTTACGTGAAGCCGCTCCGATGCCACCAAAGAATCCAAGTGGAATAGAGACCACCAGCGCACAAGGGCATGAGATAACCAGGAAGACCAATGCACGATAGATCCAGTCAGCAAATGTTGCACCATTAAGTATCAACGGCGGAACAAATGCAATCACGGCTGCAAGGATAACAACAACCGGTGTGTAATAACGAGCGAATTTACTAATAAAATGCTCTGTTTTCGCTTTCCGGCTACTCGCGTTCTGCACCAGTTCCAAAATTTTGGATACCGTTGATTCACCAAACGTTTTGGTCACTTCAATCGTCAACATGCCATTTTTGTTCACAAATCCACTCAGTACATCACTTCCGGGCTCCAGCTCACGAGGTACCGATTCACCTGTCAGAGCAGAAGTGTCCACCATGGAACGCCCCATTCTCACGATACCATCCAGCGGCACCCTTTCTCCTGCTTTCACTACAATTCGATCACCAATCCGTACGTCTTCCGGAGATACACGCCGGGTCTCGTCACCCGAACCCGTCAGGATATTCGCGTAGTCCGGGCGAATGTCCATCAGTGACTGAATAGACTTGCGTGACCGATTAACCGCCATGCCCTGAAACAACTCCCCGAGCTGATAAAAGAGCATGACCGCTACCCCTTCCGGATACTCTCCAATCGCAAAGGCACCCAAGGTAGCGACGGACATCAGGAAGTATTCATCGAACACCTGGCCGCGGATAATGTTTTTGGACGCCTGGAGCACGATGTCTCCCCCGGCAATCAGATAAGCGAGCGCATAGAGAGCAAATTGTGCCCAGCCCTCCAGCGGCGACCAGATTGCGGCTGCGAGCAACACAGAACCTGCAGCAAGACGAGCAAGCAATACTTTCGTCTGTCCTGCACCATGTTCATGAGAGTGATCTGCATGGGCATCATCATGGGTATGGCTGTGATCATGTCCAGCATGATTTCCCTGCTCATGTGTGTGTTTCTGTGATTCTCCGTGATCATGAGTATGCGAGTGTTTCCCATGTGAATGTGAATGCCCATGTCCATGGTCATGTCCGGCATGGTCATGACCGTGGTCGTGCGAACCAGCTGCACTCCCTGTATGGGTGTTCGCATTTCCGTTCACATGTTTTCCTTTTTCCGAGATGCGTATATGCGGCTCTAGCCGCAGCACTTTGCGCTTCGCTTCTTCCACTACCTGTTCATCCATGTCGGAAGTGGTGTGCATCGATAACGTTTTGGTAACGAAATTGACAGAGCATTCGCTAATACCTTTAATTTTTTTGACGCCATTTTCAATCTTCAATGCGCAGTTCGCACAATCCAATCCATCAAGCAGCAGTTCCCTTTTCACCTGTTCCTGTCCGGTTCCCATGTGAATTCTCCCCTTTGCAGTACAAAAACGATGTTATATTCCAATTATGTTCAATATATGAGCACTCATTCATATGTTTGGTTACCCCTATTATATGCACGCCTAAACATGAGTGTCAACAATCGTTGTTGATTTTTCATACAGATTATGCTAATAGTAATCATTTCGCTTTAGGCGGGTTTTGGATATAATAGAGCTATAGTTGTTAACATAGGCGGTGATAGGAAATGGAACAACCGGTTAAAGCACCAAGCGAATGTGATGCAGCCTGCTCAGGTACAGAAGCCGACGTGCAGACGATTCGCACTTCACTCATAGATCGGGAGACCTCTTCCGAGATGGCAGATTGGTTCAAGGCATTCAGCGACCCAACACGCCTACGTATTATTGATGCGCTGTTACAGAAGGAATTATGTGTTCATGACCTGACGGTTCTGCTCGACATGGGACAGTCGGCCATTTCACACCAGCTGCGTTCACTCCGCAACATGCGGATCGTCAAGCGGCGCAAGGAAGGCAAGACGGTGTACTACTCTCTGGATGATACTCATATTGAGCAGATCTTCCTGCAAACGCTCCAGCATATTAAACACAGCTAGGCAGCAGCCAAGCTTGTTCATGCAGAAGAACCCCCGCCTCTCGGCTATATGCCGATGGACGGGGGTTCTTCTTGGTAAGGGTACCGTTTTGTACAGGATGGATATAAAGTGACTAGATCTTCTAATTACCGATCAATAGGAGCTTGCCACTTTGGTTATAAAAGATTGTTTTTGTTCGGATCGTACAGGCCGGATCTGTCCTTGAACCAGTTAAAGATATGCGATACACATACTTTCAGCACCGCGTATCCTGGAACAGCGAGCAGAATGCCTACGACTCCAAACAGATTACCCGAAGTCAGAATGACAAAGATAATCGTGATGGGATGAATCTTCAGCGTTTTGCCCATGATCTGTGGTGAGATGAATTTACCCTCGATTAGCTGTACGATTGTCCATACGGCAACCATCTTCAGCAGCATCACCGGCGAAGTAACCAGGGCCACGATCAACGCAGGTGTAATCGCAATTGCTGGTCCCAAATACGGAACAACACTCGTGAACGATGCGATAATTGCAAGAATCAGTGCATAATCCAGACCAATGACCATATAACCGATGTAGAGCAGAATACCGATGCAGAAGCTGACGATAATCTGTCCACGAATAAATGAACTGATCTGGTGATTGATGTCTTCCAGTACATGCATTGCGCCCGTACGGCTCTTGATCGGCAGGAAAGACAAAATTTTCGCCGGCAGCTTCTTCCCGTCTTTCAGCAGATAGAACAGGATGAACGGAACCGTTACGATGGACAGCACGGTCTCAGTGAAAGCTCCAAGGAATCCGCCCAATTTGGTCCAGGTCGAGTTCAGAATTTCAGTAGCCTTTTGGGAGATTGTTCCCCACCAGTCCTGCGAATTCAGATTCACCGTTTCCTGGAACTGACCGAACAATTTACTGCCCGTAAGCTCCTCAAACTGCTGTTTTACCGTCTCACTGTACGTTGGGAAATTTTCAATCAGCCCCACAATCTGGTTACGCACAACCGGAATGACCGCCAATACTACGACTGTCAGAATGCCTCCAATCGCAAGATACAGGATCAGAATGGACCAGCCGCGTTTAAATTTCCACCTCTCCATCACATCCACAATCGGATTCAGCAGATAATAGAGTATGCCTGACAGAATAATAGGTAACACAATGGTTTTAATAAGTACTGCGAGCGGATGAAGAACAAAGGATACTTTGGTCAGAACCATCACGTTCAGTCCCACCAACAGCAGAATTAGCAGAAATAGCACAAACTTGTTGTTAAGAAAAAATCGCTTGAACCGCTCCGGCCAAACGCGGGGTTGCTCAGGTTGCTCCATAGGCGTGTCGTCCTCTCTTATGTATCCTTAATCAAAACTAAACTGTAAATCTAATAAATAACCCTTGCATGTAAAAATATAAAATACCTTGTACAAGCCAACATATGTATAACACTCTGGATTTATACGTATGGTGCTGATTAACCGTTTCAAATTAAACCGGTAAAGTCATTTTACCCCAAAATGAGTCTTCTGCCCCACACGAATCATTTGCAAATTCTCCCTATTCAAAAACGGCTCGCCTCACTGGGAGACGAACCGTGAATTTATAGCTATCCCCTACCATTAAGCCAGCTTTAACGCTGAAAATGAAGATTAAGCTTTTCCTGCCAATTGTGCGATTAACTCATAGGAATGCAGACGTGCCTTATGATCATAGATCATCGACGTAATAATCAGCTCATCTGCCTGCGTCTGCCGAATGAAGGATTCCAGCTGTCCACGTACTGTTTCTGGTGAACCGTTAACAGCTGCCTTCAGCGTCTGCTCAACACCAGCCTTCTCGCGGTCCGTCCATTTGCCTTCCATCTCTGCCGGTGGCTGTACCAATCCCGTTGTGCCGCGAATAATGTTCAGGAACTGCTGTTGCATCGTTGTACCCAGCCATGCTGCTTCCTCGTCTGTATCCGCAACAACAGCGTTGACACCAACAATCACATGCGGCTCCTTCAAGCCATCGGATGGTTGGAAGTTGTTTCGATACGTTTCTAGTGCAATCCGGGTGTAATCGGGCGAGAAGTGGCTGGCAAAAGCAAAAGGCAATCCCAGCTGACCTGCCAGACGTGCACTGAAATCACTGGACCCCAAGAGGTAAATTGGAATATTTAATCCTTCTCCAGGAACTGCGCGAACAGGCGCATGATATGATGTCGCTGAAGCATCAAAGTATGCTCTGAGTTCTGCCAACAGCTCAGGGAAATCTTCCCCGCTGTTCAGATCTTTACGTAGCGCAAGCGATGTACGGCGGTCACTGCCTGGTGCACGACCCAGTCCCAGATCGATTCTGCCAGGATACAGGGATTCCAGTGTGCCGAACTGCTCAGCGATGACAAGCGGTGCATGGTTAGGCAGCATAATGCCTCCTGAACCCAGACGAATGGTCTTGGTTCCACCAGCCAGATATCCAATAACGACTGAGGTTGCGGAAGAGGCAATACCCGGCATGTTGTGATGTTCAGCTACCCAGTAACGGTGATATCCCCATCGCTCAGCATGCTGTGCCAGATCCAGACTGTTGCGCAAAGCATTAGCCGGTGTTGCACCTACAACGACGGGAGCCAGATCCAGGATGGAAAGCTTAACGTCATTGATGTGTTCTTTATGGGATGAAGCCGTATTATCTGTAGTCATTATTGTTTAATCTCCTCAATGATTATATTTTTGCATATCCAGATATATAGATTTATTAAATCAAAACTGGATATGGTGATGTGATGATGAACTAGCCGTTTACATCCGGACGGAATCCCTGCGTGAGTGTGCATCCTAGCTTCCGTTCCGGCATCCGGCTTATAACTCGTTCTGCACGTACTCGGCAAACTGACGGATTGTCTCTTCGTTGCGCCGATAATACGTCCATTGTCCTCTGCGCTCTGAGAGCAGCAAACCCGCTTTCAGCATGGTCAGCAGATAACTGGATATAACCGACTGAGCCAGTCCAGCCTTCAGTTGAATCGTACCAACACAGATCCCGTTCTTGCCACCATCCGGATGCTGGGATAGTTCCAGCGGTGGAAAGTGTTGCTCCGGGTTTTTGAGCCACAACAAGATTTGTCTACGTGTCTCGTTCGATAATGCTTTGAATATAAGTATAGGTTCCATGGGTAGATTATACCCCCTTTCATCCATTTTGCAAACACATGAACAAACAAACCGACTCATGAGCGAGTCGGTCTGGAATCATATGGAATCCACGCAGGAAATCCATATCCATATTAGAATTTGGTCGTAAATGTCTGTTTAACCTGATCCAACATCGCTTGATATGCTGGTGCATCCAGATAACCAATACTACCGAAGAGCAGATGATCCACAGCTTCAATGCCTACAAAATCGAAAATCCCTACGTCTGAAGTAACTTTTAATCCAGCAGTCATGCCGATCTGGTCATATATTTCACTCGGAGTACCGTGTGTGTTGATGATGAGACCTTTTTTGCCTGTCAGCAATTTCTGAATTCCCGCTTCACCCGCTACATAAGCAAAACCATAGGCGAATACACGGTCAACATATCCTTTCAGTATGGCAGGAAGACCTGTCCACCAGATCGGATAGATGAATGTAATGGCCTCTGCATCCGTAACAAACTGTTGCTCTGTAGCGATATCCTGTGGTGTCTGTCCTGCACGCATGGAAGCTGTGTCAGCTTCAGTCAGTACTGGTTGGAATCCAAGTTTGTACAAGTCACGAACGACCACTTCATGGCCTTGAGCTTCGAGAGCTTCTACAGCAGTATTGAGGATTGCGTTATTAAAGCTGTCTGTGTGCGGGTGAGCATATACGATAAGATGTTTCATAGTGTTAATCCCTCCAGGTTTGGTTTGAGTTAGATTGTGAAGATTGGTTTACATTGATACTCCCTCTATACATAGATATCTATGTATATGAACAAAAAAATATTTGGGCTCTTCTGCCTCCATCCCATTCAAATCTTGAACGGCTGCAGACAGAAGAGTTCATTCACTATAATCTTCGGACAATAATGGACAGCAAGCTCTCCAATTGCTCCGACTGTTCATCTGACAGGCCACTATAAATGATGTCATTAATCTGCTCTGATACCTGATGGAATATCGGTTCGAGTCTCTTTCCCTGTTCGGTAAGGCGGATCATCGTCACCCGGCTATCTTCGGCATTCTTGCTACGTTCTACATAGCCAAGCTTCTCCAGCTTGTTGACCAGTACAGTTACTGTCGGCTGCGTGCGTTGAACACGTTCCGCCAACATTTTGATCGACAGCGTCTCTTCCCGGTACAAGAACATCAATACATCCCCATGAGAAGGAACAATGCCTGTCACCTTATGATGTTCCAATTCGTGAACAATCCGTTTGTTAACATGATCCCTGATCCTTGCAATCAGTGCAATTGCGTTGTATTTTGGCATAACCCCATTATACATAGACATCTATGTATTTTCAAGTGTTTTTTTATAAAAAGAAAAACAGCCCTTTCCATCCTTTTAGCATGTGGAAAATATCGGGCTGTTTCGATCCTGTTCTGTTCTATTCTATTCTATAAGGTTAGATCAACGTTGTTGGATTCATGCTGATTTCAGTTAATCCATTGGGTAATTTTTTCAATTGGCTGTCGGGTTTTCTCCCGTTTAGGCTGATCTGCACGATAACCAAAGGCTGCCATCATCGAAATGTCCCATGCTCCATCTTCCAGCAAACCTTCTTCTTCCAGAATACAATGTACGTCTTTGTAGCTAAACCCTTCGATCGGACAAGAGTCAATCTCGATCTGAGCCGCTGCCGTCATCATGTTGCCGAGTGCAATGTATGTCTGTTTGGATGCCCAGTCGAATAACGTTTTCGGATTTTGCAGCAGACCCTGGTTATTCTGAAAGTTTCCATAAGCCGCACTTGTCACTTCAAATACGTCATCCGGCATGCCTTGGATATCCTTCAGCATGTATTCTGCATACGAAGAATTGTAACTGGCGTCTGACCGGGCCAAAATAATAACAAAATGGCTCGCTGTTGCCAATTGCTTTTGAGCTCCAGAAGAGACTTCAGACAGACGCTTGCGCAGGTCCGGATTTTGCACAATCAAGAATTTCCATGGCTCAAATCCAATGGAACTTGGAGATAATCTGCCTGTTTCCAATATAAATTGGAAGTCCTCATCTGTGATTTTACGTGATGCATCAAATATCTTTGTCGCGTGCCGGAATTGAAATGCCTGCAGGATTTCTTCCTTTTTCTTCGCCTGTGTTGTAACTTCCATGGATCTCCACGTCCTTCTCTTTTGACTTTTTATGTTGAACCCGTGTTGCTTATATTGCTTGCATTTCTTAAGTATTAGTCTAGAACCTATGAGCAAAAATTAAAAGTACGCACAATATTGTTTCTCAGTTTCTAAAAGTAAGTATTGTGTTCTGACAACGAAAATAGCCGCTACAGGATCTTAATTCTTCTCCTAAACGGCATATTTTCACATGTGAAGTTTACAATTGTTCCATGAATTCTTCTTCCGAAATGACGGTATATCCTTCTTGCTGAAGCAGTGCTGAAGTAACACCTTCACCTTGTATTTTGTGATTGGCAAAGTTTCCATCGTAAATGTTTTTCGTGCCACAGGATGGACTGAACTCCTTTAATACCACACATGACACATTCAATTTTTTGGCCCATTCCAATGTCTGATAGGCTCCCCTGATATACAGGTCTGTGACATCCTTGCCACTTTTCTCAATCACTTTCGCAGTGCCTGCCAGTACGTCTTTGCCCGTGCCACCGATAATTTCAGCCGGTTCACGGGGTGTGGAGAATCCGCCAAGCAGCTCCGGACACACCATCTTTGCCTGCTCCTGCTCTACAAGTTCCTGAATCTTCTCATCCAGACTAGCTGTTCCATTATAACGGCAAGCTACCCCCGCCAGACATGAACTCACCAAATATTTCATCGCTATCTCCTTATGCTCAATCCATCTTTGAAGTAAATTGTAACATATAGGATCAAGCCCTATAGCTCGCCTCTGGTAATCATCGTAATTTTTACATCTTCATTGTAACGAACCTGTATAACATCCTTCGTCGACTCTAGTTCAAATGTGGCCATCCCCGGATTATCAGCTTCCCTGTGAAGACTGTATCCATGGAGGTTGACGTTGAATACTTCTTTAATCATCGGCCCTACCTCGTCCCTAAGGAGAGATTCCTTCACATCATAAATCTTCTGATGGTACGCCTCTACTTCATCCCAATTGGTAAAATCATTTCGATAAGAATTCTCCCCAATAATAGAGTAAACCTTAGTTTCTTCTCCTACAATCATTTGAACCAAGTAATGGTCATTGAAACTAAGATTAATTATATCTTTCCCGATTTCATCATCTTTGGTACGACTTACACCCCTAAGTTTGGGAGATGTTTCACCGAATACTGCCTTCACGGCATCCTTGGCATCCGCCAATACAGAATGAGATACCTGATCAGGACTAAGATCGCCTGAAATGGATACGGCTTGGTCCTGCTGCCATACAATCTCACCATAACTATTCTCATTTTCTAACGTTAATGTGGTATACGATATCGGTTCCATTTCCCCTTGCTTCATACTCACATAACGTCTAGCTGATGCAGGCTTAAGCGTTGGAGTACTGCCTATACTTTGCAAAAGCGATGGAACCTGGCGCAGATAACGATGCTCCAGCTCGCTCGGCTGCATCTCACGTCTCATTTCAACTTCCCGCAGATTGCCTGTTGCTGCATCGAGCCATATCAGCGCGTACTCTTTCTCACTTTCATTTCCGGCCTCTACATATATCCTTCCGGAGACAGGCAAGTCTTCCACTTTCGTAATCCGCAGCTGTTTACCCAGATCATCACGCATGGTGACCGCAACATTTCTTTTCATCTTATCCGTTAGTAGATTCACGCTCAGATCATCGGAAAACTGTAACGCTGCTGTCGGATAGACCTGCTCGATCACGGGCTTCACCAGCTGTCCATCATCCCAGATCCACAGGAACAAACCTGAAGCAATAACCAACGCACCTGCCGCTGCAACTAGAGGGGCACTTCTAGGACGGCGCTTATGTGAAGAGTTGCCTATTCGCTGTCTAGACGGCCCGGGACGGCCCTCTGACTGATCTCTCTGGCTTCCCATTTCCGACTTCTTCATCCACTCTACCTGTTGGAGCACCTTTCGCTTGTGATCCTCTGTAAAAGGAGACGACGCAAACGGTTCCTTCCGGATTTCCTTTTCCCATTGCTCATCCTTGTGTGTCATTCCCTTCGCTCCTCCCAATGTTTCCGTACCTTGTCCTTACCTCGGGAAAGTCTGGATTTTACTGTGCCTGAGCTGATTTTCAACATCTCAGCAATCTCACTCGTCGTAAGCTCATACTTCAGATGCAGCAAAAGAATCTCCCGAAATTTCTTCGGTAACGCGAGAACAATATCCCAGATTTCATGGACATGCTCCTTACGCATCACTTCCATCTCGGCCGAAGAATGTGCAGGCTGCTCTAGAATCATCACTCTCTGTCCCGACAGCTTCCGCTCTGTCTCAATGGGTAACGTGTCTCCCCACAGGCTGCTACGAAAGAATCTGGATTTTCGATATGTAAACGTCGTGTTCCTAGTAATCGTCAGTAGCCATGTCTTCAGTGAGCACTCTCCCCGATAATGAGCGATCCCTGAGTATGCCTTAATAAACACTTCCTGTGATAAGTCATCTGCCTGCTCGGCACTTTTGGTCAGAAAATAAGCATAATTCCACACGTCATTTCCGTATTCATCCATCATGCTGCTAAGTGTGAAATTGTCGATGGTCTGAGCCTGTGCCAGAAATTGATAATCCAACTGTTGTTCACCTCACTTAATATGACTGAGTCTATTGGGGTTTGGTTCCCTTTTTTGGACATTATTTCTTATTATTGTAGCAAAAATAAAAAAAAAGCATGTTCAACATCGCTGAACACACTGATTCCCTAAAGTTTTCTTAGTTAGAAATCTCTTTCAGAAAGCTTTTAGGCGAACGCCCCACTTCTCAGGTTCTTTCTGCCCTCTAGTCTAACGAATCATTTTCATCGTTATACTTTAACCGCAGCAATCATCAGAAACATGGGTCTCCGGTTCTCATCTCGCATGCCAGGAACCTGTTCGATCATCTCCGGTGATGGTTTGGATTCAGCCACCTGCCCAATAGCAAATCCCGCCTTAATCAGTTCATTGAGATGTGTTGCCAGTGTGCGATGATATTTGACCACGTCCTGATTCAGAAAGTTCGCCACACGCTTCCCTTCATCGTGGTAATCATCCACGGGCCAGTGCAGAATCTCACCTTCGGGTCCGTAATGCCAACCCTGCGCGGCACGAGCAGTGAAGATGGGATGTTCAGAGGAAAGGACAAACGTGCCACCTTCAACAAGACAGTCATTGATTTTGGCGTACATCGCGTCTAACCGTTCAATATAATGCAAAGCCAGCGAACTGATCACAACATCAAATTGTCCAGGTGCAAAATCAATATCCTCAATCGCCAGCTGCTTATACTGGATCTGTGGATCGTCCGTCATCTCATGAGCACGCTGGAGCATATTTTCAGACAGATCTACACCGATCACTGAACTCGCTTGTTGTTCTCGGGCATATCGACAGTGCCAACCAAAACCACATCCCAAATCCAGCACATGCTTGTCCTTCAAGTTGGGCAACAAAGTCTGCAATTCATGCCACTCCCCGGCCGCGTCCAGCCATTGAATAGAACGAGCCATCTTACTATAATTGCCGAAGAACTCAGCTTCATCATATTTATTTTGTTTCATCAAGAGATTCCTCCCGCCTTATAAATATCCACCTACTCTACCACATAAACGATATTTAAACGCAAAAGTTGCCAAGCGAATTCATAGCGTGTTATCATACAGAACGAACGTTCAGTATTATTAAATACAGAATGAACATTCAGTTTACTAACGGAGGTCATTATGAATACGAATTGGACGCATCCATTGGAAGGGCAATCTGTAGGTAAAGCTTTTATTAGCTACCTTGTGCCTTCCGTATTGGGGATGCTGGTAGTTGCTTTTAATTTTATTATTGATGGAATAATGGTTGGACACAAACTGGGTTCTACCGCCATGGCCGGGATCGGCATTGCCTCCCCTGTCTACACACTTTTTGTCGCTATGTCGCTGTGGATTGGTATGGGCGGGGCAACCTTGTACTCTAACGCTATGGGTAGAAAAGATAAAACCACAGCCAAACAAATTTTTACTAAATCCATTATGCTTATTATGCTAGTCACGATAGCTATTGGATATACTGCATTTACGTTCAAAGACAAGCTGGTGTACTCCCTCGGTGCTAACGCCGAGACCTTCCCGTTTGCTTCAGACTACATGAATATCATGCTGTTGTTCGGGTTTGTTTTCACCATTGAGAATGCACTCTCTGTCTTTGTACGAAACGATGGGAATCCCAACACATCCATGTATGCTCAGATTACGTTTGCTGTGGCCAATATCATCATCAATTATATAACATTGTATGTACTCGAATGGGGTGTACGCGGTGTGGCCCTCGGTACAATTGTATCGGCGTCTCTTGCGCTACTTGTGCTGTTCACTCATTTTTTCAAAAAAACAAATAATCTCACGTTCACCCGGTTCAAATGGAACAACAAACTGCTGGCTTCCCTTCTACTCATTGGTTTCCCCAGCTTTCTGGCTGAACTTGGCATGTCGGTCTTCTCTGTCTCTCACAATATCTCCATGGACCGCATTGCGGGTACCGATGGTGTAGCGTCCTTTACCGTGTTGAACTATATTCATGGTGTTGTATTGTTGGCTTTCCTGGGTCTGGCATCCGCTGCTCAGCCTCTGGTCAGCTATTATCACGGTGCGAAACAGATGAAACAGGTACAACAAACGATACGTTTAGCCACCAAAACAGCGCTGGCATGCGGTCTGCTGTTACTGATTGTTGTCCAAATCGGTGCACCTTATTTCGTGCAAATCTTTGGAAACTTCAGTAGCGGCGTAACGGATAATGCCGTTTACGGATTACGCATATTTACATTTGCCTATGTGTTCATGGGTGTTAACTTTGTTATGAGCACCTATTACCAATCTGTAGGTAATGCCAAAATGGCTATCTGGATCACAGCCGCGCGTGAGATGATCATCATGATTGCGTTAATTGCAATCCTCCCCTCATTCTTTGGTGTTACGGGTGTGTGGCTTGCTGTTCCGTTATCTGAAATGCTGGTTCTCGTCACGATAGCCGGGTACTATAGAAAGCAATCCTTTACGGAGCGGATAAACGCGTTACATCCCGAATAACGTTAACAGATAATATAACGGCAACAGATAGAAGATAAATTGAAGATAAATAAAACGTATATAAAATGATTTAGGTAGACCTCATAATAATTAAATAAACAAATACATGAAGCCCTGCACGATCCATATAAATCGGTCAGGGCTTTGTTTTATTCTAACTTAGATGTAATTAGATGCGTATATCAAATCGGCCATTACTGTCTGTCGTTGCGTTGCAATCGCCTTAGGTGTAGCTACACCCAATCCGTTGGACAGAGGTTGGGCAGATGGCGCCTCCTTCGCAACGGCTGTACCGGCTCCTTGAGAGCTTTGCTGTGCAATTTGTGCCTCAATCTGCTTGATCTGCTGTTCAAGCTGTTTGGTCTTTGTCTCCTTAGTCTTCTCATCGTCCTTGCTGGATTGCACTTTCTCCAGTTGAGCCTCAAGCTTCGTCTTTTGTTTTTCCAAGCTACTTGAATTGTCCGAACTCAAAGATGTCGATATGTAGGATGTAGTGGAACTAACTGCTGAAGATGTATTCATTAAGGTTCTCCTCCTCTTTACTTGGCTTCACTATACCCTAATCCACTGAAACGTACGTTAAATTCAACTGAAAGGTTGCTGAACGAACTAAGAAACGAAAGCCGACACATGGAAATATATATATCCCAGCATTAATCCATAATCTAATATTAATACTGAAATTCTTCATATTAGTGAAGGTCTTGATGCCATCTTATCTGTAAAGTTAGTTGTTTCCCGGTATAAAATAGTAACACAAAAAGACACACTCGATATCATCAAGTGTGTCTTCTATTGCTTGGCGGCGTCCTACTCTCCCAGGACCCTGCGGTCCAAGTACCATCGGCGCTAGAGGGCTTAACGGTCGTGTTCGGGATGGGTACGTGTGGAACCCCTCCGCCATCGCCACCAAACGGGCATTTGTATAACAAATGCGTTCGCGTTCCATTCGGTCCGGGCACGGCTGTGTGGATGAATGGTTCAACGCATCTTCAGAGTTGTTGTTCTCTGAAAACTAGATTCGAAACGAAACCTGCGAATTACAACTTGCATATTTGGATAAGCCCTCGACCGATTAGTACTGGTCAGCTCCATGCATTGCTGCACTTCCACCCCCAGCCTATCTACCTCGTCGTCTTCAAGGGGTCTTACATACTGGGAAATCTCATCTTGAGGGGGGCTTCACGCTTAGATGCTTTCAGCGTTTATCCCTTCCGTACATAGCTACCCAGCGGTGCTCCTGGCGGAACAACTGGTACACCAGCGGTACGTCCATCCCGGTCCTCTCGTACTAAGGACAGCTCCTCTCAAATTTCCTACGCCCACGACAGATAGGGACCGAACTGTCTCACGACGTTCTGAACCCAGCTCGCGTACCGCTTTAATGGGCGAACAGCCCAACCCTTGGGACCTACTTCAGCCCCAGGATGCGATGAGCCGACATCGAGGTGCCAAACCTCCCCGTCGATGTGGACTCTTGGGGGAGATAAGCCTGTTATCCCCAGGGTAGCTTTTATCCGTTGAGCGATGGCCCTTCCATGCGGTACCACCGGATCACTAAGCCCGACTTTCGTCCCTGCTCGACTTGTAGGTCTCGCAGTCAAGCTCCCTTATGCCTTTGCACTCTTCGAATGATTTCCAACCATTCTGAGGGAACCTTTGGGCGCCTCCGTTACTCTTTAGGAGGCGACCGCCCCAGTCAAACTGCCCACCTGACACTGTCCCCGCACCGGTTTACGGTACCAGGTTAGAACCTAGATACGATCAGGGTGGTATCCCAACGTTGCCTCCACGCAAGCTGGCGCTCACGTTTCAAAGGCTCCCACCTATCCTGTACAGATCGTACCCAAATTCAATATCAAGCTGCAGTAAAGCTCCATGGGGTCTTTCCGTCTTGTCGCGGGTAACCTGCATCTTCACAGGTATTAAAATTTCACCGGATCTCTCGTTGAGACAGCGCCCAAGTCGTTACGCCATTCGTGCGGGTCAGAATTTACCTGACAAGGAATTTCGCTACCTTAGGACCGTTATAGTTACGGCCGCCGTTTACTGGGGCTTCGGTTCACAGCTTCGGGATAACTCCCTAACCACTCCCCTTAACCTTCCAGCACCGGGCAGGCGTCAGCCCGTATACTTCGCCTTACGGCTTCGCACAGACCTGTGTTTTTGCTAAACAGTCGCTTGGGCCTTTTCACTGCGGCCCCCTCGTGCTATTCACACTACCGGGGCACCCCTTCTCCCGAAGTTACGGGGTCATTTTGCCGAGTTCCTTAACGAGAGTTCTTCCGCGCGCCTTAGAATACTCTTCTCGCCTACCTGTGTCGGTTTGCGGTACGGGCACCATCACCTGGCTAGAGGCTTTTCTTGGCAGTGTGAGATCATGACCTTCGCTACTGTAATTTTCACTCCCCATCACAGCTCAGCCTTACGATGTGCGGATTTGCCTACACATCAGCCTTACTGCTTAGACGGACATCCATCAGTCCGCGTCACTACCCTACTGCGTCCCCCCATTGCTCATAACGGCTTACGGTGGTACAGGAATTTCGACCTGTTGTCCTTCGACTACGCCTTTCGGCCTCGCCTTAGGTCCCGACTTACCCTGAGCGGACGAGCCTTCCTCAGGAACCCTTAGGCTTTCGGCGGATCAGATTCTCACTGATCTTTTCGTTACTCATACCGGCATTCTCACTTGTATAATGTCCAGCGCTCCTTACGGTACACCTTCAACCCTTATACAACGCTCCCCTACCCCTGGATCGACTTCACTCCAGCTTCGAAGTCCTGTGTTTATCCCCTGGGAAGCATTTGGTCATCCAAGATAGAGTCTCTTGTCAGACAAAAATGTCCTTGTGGTAAACACCGCCTCAAAGAAGCAGTGAAGTCGATCCAAGCCATAGCTTCGGTGGTGTGTTTAGCCCCGTTACATTTTCGGCGCAGAGTCACTCGACCAGTGAGCTATTACGCACTCTTTCAATGGTGGCTGCTTCTAAGCCAACATCCTGGTTGTCTGTGCAACTCCACATCCTTTCCCACTTAACACACACTTGGGGACCTTAGCTGATGGTCTGGGCTGTTTCCCTTTTGACAATGGATCTTAGCACTCACTGTCTGACTCCCGGAAGTAAGTCTATGGCATTCGGAGTTTGACTGAGCTTGGTAACCCTTGCGGGCCCCGCACCCAATCAGTGCTCTACCTCCACGACTCTGTTTTCCGAGGCTAGCCCTAAAGCTATTTCGGGGAGAACCAGCTATCTCCGAGTTCGATTGGAATTTCTCCGCTACCCCCACCTCATCCCCGCATTTTTCAACATGCGTGGGTTCGGGCCTCCAGTGCGTGTTACCGCACCTTCACCCTGGACAGGGGTAGATCACCCGGTTTCGGGTCTACGTCCACGTACTCACTCGCCCTATTCAGACTCGCTTTCGCTGCGGCTCCGGCTCTTCACCTTAACCTTGCACGGGAACGTAACTCGCCGGTTCATTCTACAAAAGGCACGCCATCACCCCTAAAACGGGCTCTGACTTTTTGTAAGCACACGGTTTCAGGTTCTATTTCACTCCCCTTCCGGGGTGCTTTTCACCTTTCCCTCACGGTACTGCTTCACTATCGGTCGCTAGGAAGTATTTAGCCTTGGCAGATGGTCCTGCCGGATTCATACGGGGTTTCACGTGCCCCGCACTACTCGGGATCCGTCTCGGAGGGAACCAACTTTCAATTACAGGGCTTTTACCTTCTTTGGCGGGCCTTTCCAGACCTCTTCGCTTAACCGGTTCCTTTGTAACTCCATGTGAGACGTCCCACAACCCCAGAGAGCAAGCTCTCTGGTTTGGGCTTCTCCGCGTTCGCTCGCCGCTACTGACGGAATCACTATTGTTTTCTCTTCCTCAGGGTACTTAGATGTTTCAGTTCCCCTGGTATGCCTCTGCACAACCTATGTATTCAGTTGTGAGTAACTGGAAATTACCCCAGCTGGGTTTCCCCATTCGGACACCCCCGGATCAAAGCTTGCTTACAGCTCCCCGAGGCAGTTTCGTTGTTCGCCACGTCCTTCATCGGCTCCTAGCGCCTAGGCATCCTCCGTGTGCTCTTAGTAGCTTAACCATTGCGCTCGTGTTCGAGCTGTCGCTCCGCTTGGTTTGGACTGCGTCCAAATCCAAAAGTCGCTCCATTTCGATCACTCGCTCCAGCAATCTACCGTTTTTATTGAAACTTGTTTGCACAAGTTCAGCTAAAAAGGAATGTTCTAATTCGCGTTTGTTTCGTTTCGATATCTAGTTTTCAAAGAACAAGCTCCATGCAAAAGCAAGCTGTTTGAGAGTTTGAGCTCTCAAAACTGAGCAACGAGTGAGTGTTTTGTGCTCTTCATTTCATCCACACCGAAGTGACGGACCGAAATGAATCGCTGTCGCAGGTTCTAAGAACCTGCTGATTTGAATGTTTCCACGCGGGAAACGATTCTCCATAGAAAGGAGGTGATCCAGCCGCACCTTCCGATACGGCTACCTTGTTACGACTTCACCCCAATCATCTATCCCACCTTCGGCGGCTGGCTCCTTGCGGTTACCCCACCGACTTCGGGTGTTATAAACTCTCGTGGTGTGACGGGCGGTGTGTACAAGACCCGGGAACGTATTCACCGCGGCATGCTGATCCGCGATTACTAGCAATTCCGACTTCATGCAGGCGAGTTGCAGCCTGCAATCCGAACTGAGACCGGCTTTGTTGGGATTGGCTCCATCTCGCGATTTCGCAGCCCGTTGTACCGGCCATTGTAGTACGTGTGTAGCCCAGGTCATAAGGGGCATGATGATTTGACGTCATCCCCACCTTCCTCCGGTTTGTCACCGGCAGTCTATCTAGAGTGCCCACCCGAAGTGCTGGCAACTAAATATAAGGGTTGCGCTCGTTGCGGGACTTAACCCAACATCTCACGACACGAGCTGACGACAACCATGCACCACCTGTCTCCTCTGTCCCGAAGGAAAGATACATCTCTGTACCGGTCAGAGGGATGTCAAGACCTGGTAAGGTTCTTCGCGTTGCTTCGAATTAAACCACATACTCCACTGCTTGTGCGGGTCCCCGTCAATTCCTTTGAGTTTCAGTCTTGCGACCGTACTCCCCAGGCGGAGTGCTTAATGTGTTAACTTCGGCACCAAGGGTATCGAAACCCCTAACACCTAGCACTCATCGTTTACGGCGTGGACTACCAGGGTATCTAATCCTGTTTGCTCCCCACGCTTTCGCGCCTCAGCGTCAGTTACAGCCCAGAGAGTCGCCTTCGCCACTGGTGTTCCTCCACATATCTACGCATTTCACCGCTACACGTGGAATTCCACTCTCCTCTTCTGCACTCAAGTCACCCAGTTTCCAGTGCGATCCGGGGTTGAGCCCCGGGATTAAACACCAGACTTAAATGACCGCCTGCGCGCGCTTTACGCCCAATAATTCCGGACAACGCTTGCCCCCTACGTATTACCGCGGCTGCTGGCACGTAGTTAGCCGGGGCTTTCTTCTCAGGTACCGTCACCTTGAGAGCAGTTACTCTCCCAAGCGTTCTTCCCTGGCAACAGAGCTTTACGATCCGAAAACCTTCATCACTCACGCGGCATTGCTCCGTCAGGCTTTCGCCCATTGCGGAAGATTCCCTACTGCTGCCTCCCGTAGGAGTCTGGGCCGTGTCTCAGTCCCAGTGTGGCCGATCACCCTCTCAGGTCGGCTACGCATCGTCGCCTTGGTGAGCCGTTACCCCACCAACTAGCTAATGCGCCGCAGGCCCATCCCCAAGTGACAGATTGCTCCGTCTTTCCAGTTCTCTTCAGGCGAAGAAAACAACTATTCGGTATTAGCTACCGTTTCCGGTAGTTGTCCCAAACTTGAGGGCAGGTTGCCTACGTGTTACTCACCCGTCCGCCGCTAAGTATCCAGGAAGCAAGCTTCCTATCAACTCCGCTCGACTTGCATGTATTAGGCATGCCGCCAGCGTTCGTCCTGAGCCAGGATCAAACTCTCCAATAAAGATGAATTTCAGCAGCGCGGTTAAACGCTATGAAATTCATCTCAAGTATTTGAAAAGAGCGATAAGCTCATTTTGAATCTGACGAGATTAAAAATCTCATTTGTGCTCCAGTCGATTCAAGCCAAGGCTTGTCTCCAACTTTCGCGTTCATTCTGCAAGCAGAATGTTCACTCACTCGTTGTTCAGTTTTCAAAGATCAAACTTGTTCCGTTACCGAAATTCATTCTCTTCAGCAACTCTTATATATTATCATTTCCGAACCAACTTTGCAAGCTCTTTTTTCAAGTTTCTTTCGAAGCTTATTTTATTCGCTTGCCGCACCGTGTAAACCGTGTTTTCTTGGCCGGACTAATAATATACCATGCAGAACAAATACTTGTAAAGAGTTAATTATTAAAATAACAAATCCATATTTTAACTGTGTCACGGACCTTGAATCTAGGATGAAATCTTAGGTTCAATTGTATTATCTTGCAGCTTAATCTTTTCTAGTTAATCTGTCTTTCTTCTATTATATAGAAGGTAACCCTCTCAACTCTCATATTCGAGACGAAAGGGTTACCTTATAACGTAATCTATATTTATTTACGTTCTACTTTATATCCTTTATCCTCAAGCAGTTTCACGATGCCGTGATCGCCCAGGTAGTGTGCCGCGCCGACAACAATGAAATACTCCTCGCCTTTGCCGCTTTTCAGGTAGCCATCGATTTTATCCGCCATACCGATATTACGATCAACCAGCATTGCTTTGTTGTACTCCTCGTTAGTGGAGAAGCTATTTGTCAGTTCAAGCAGTTGCTCGTCATTACCCATTTTCCACATCTCGGCCATTTCATTCACACTGCTATCTAGCACATCGAAGTTTTCAATCGTCGCTTTTAGTGTTTCCTCTTGTGTCTCTTTGGAAAAGTCGTTAAACATGCCAAGTTGAGATTGATAACTCTCCAACTCAATAACTGGGAGTTTGCGCTCGATCGCTTTCTGGATGAAATACAAATCCACTCCTGCTGACACTTCGTATCCTGCCGTTGCCGACTTCAAACTTGTGAGTGTGCTTTCTACTACCCAAGGCTTAAATGCATCCAAAGCATTAGGCTCTAGACCATTTTTCTTCAATACATCGCCCAGCTTAGTATACGTTTCACTTGAAATGTGATCTTTCAGCGTGGTTCCATCCTGATACGAACCCAGACTCAAAACCAACTTTTGCTGCTCTTCATCAGCAGCTTTACTAATATCAATCTCTACACCGAGATAATCAGCTTCTGCAAATGCCTCTTCAAACTCCGGACGAAGCGGATAGAAACTCTCATCCGCAATATGCATTGAACCTACCAGATAGACCGTATTGCCATTGCTTTCAACTTCCCACATGAAGCCGCGTCCACCGGTTTGAGCAGTTTCGGTTGCTCCACCTTTGGATACCAGCAGCACTGTGCGCGATACGCTATCCCATCGAACTTCGTAACCCGCTGCATCACCAACGATGCGGATTGGTGCATATGTTACACCGTTGATGCGTGTAAGTTTGCTTTTGAGTGTAATCGTTTTGCCATCTACCACTGCAGTGATCGTATCATCTGTCGCAGTAGTCAGCTTCACGTCCATAGCATCCAGCGTAGTCCGCAATGGAACCAGTGTTGTGCCTTTCTCCAGGATCGGCGCTCCTGTAGCATATTTCACAGCTTGATCATTGACCTTGACGGAAGTTGCCTGGGGAGCAGCCATGGCCGGAAGAGCAGATGCGAGCAAACCTACCGAGACTGTAAGGGATAAGAGCATGCGTTTCCAATTCTTCATATTATGTATTCTCCTTTTATCGAATATAGTTGCCAATCAAATTTTCAATAGAATGGACATACTTAGATACTACGGATCAAGGTGGGAATTGGTGCCACTCTTTCCGAAGCAGCACCTTCCCTTAACTATTTTTTCAAATAGTGTGTTGTCATAATTACTGAGAAAAAGAGCAAAACTCACTTTGTATCTTTATGCACGATAGTGGATACTGATTTCAGGGATATCTTCATCTTTTATTATACACAGCAAAAAGACCACTATCTAATATTAGATAACAGTCTCAGTTAAAATACTCTATTCATTTAAATTAAATTCGTTTCGCCTTCTATATCAAAGTCTATTACTCGATACATCCCCACATGGGTAGCGGTAGTCATCTTTAATGGGCCATCTTCCTCCACCATATCGACAGCACCCAGACCATTCTCCACAATCATTAATGGAATCTGATAGCGATCGTATCCGCACTTTCGACTAAAGACATATAATAGCTAAAGGAGTAGAAGTTCACCCATCCTTCACGCAAGGTCTGCTCGTCTTTCGGCTGTACCTCAATCTGAATTCCCTCTTCAGCGAAGAAACGTTTGGCGAAAGCAGGATACCCGCCGCTAGGTATGATCAAAACGGTAAAGTCAGACAGTTGATCTCATTAAACGTCAGCCAATATTTGACCTGATCCTTATACCGGTTGAAAAGGGTTGTGCACTAGCGGATATAAAAATCAATCACTTCACGTGAAGCCCAACCGTTTACGTAGCACAACTTTGTGCACCTTTAGATTAGAAGTGAATATCAATAAGGATCTGTAGTGAAGAATTGATAAAGTGTACTGAGTAACAGATCAAAAATGGATACAAACTCATTCCCAGAAATGCTCATCATTCTTCTGTAATAATGGTGGATATTGCTTTTTTACTTAACAAACTCTTTCTTCCTGCTGATGAAATTATAATAATATCATACCTGTCGAAACCTTCGATTATGCCTTTAAGATGAACACCGTTAGTCGTTATAACAGTGCACATCTGGCGGTGATTCTGGAGATTTTGCAATAAATTATCTTGTGTATTGTCTTCTGACTCAAATTGTTTATTAGACATTCTGCTATCCCTCTCTCTCACTGGTATAACTCTTAGAGAAACTGAGTTCCGGATTGCTTAAAGATTGCGTCCAACTTTGTTTTTTAGGTACAAGTTCTTGTATTCAGCTCGGGACAAGAACTTGTACAGATATATCCTTAAATCTTGGTATTGGAATGGATTTTCTTTTCGTCAACCAACTTGGATGGCGTGACATCATTACCTTCAGGATCAACTACAGATACTGCAAGCATCGTTGTTAGAAGTTGCCCTCGGATCATTTTTAAGTAATTTTGCCGAAGTTCCATCTGTTCTGATTTCTCTTGGTCGGTCAGTTCCTTATTCCTTTGTTTTCTACTTAATTCATTAATTCTGTCCAGATATGGGATCAGCATGTTCATACGCTCCTCTGTTTTTATTTGTGGAACCAAGCTTGACTGCATTTGAAAAATTTGAACATATATATTTAGCAAGCTAAATATATATTGAAGAAATAGAGAGTCACACTATATTCCTCTCCATTTGTTGCATTAGTTGTCTTAATATCAACCGATTTTCCGTCGAAATGGATTGAAGCAATTTCTCCTGCTGTTCCCTCCATTTAATATCAACCGGTTTTTCTAATTCTTTTCCTTTATCCGTTAGATAAATACGCATGATCCGCGCATCTTGTACATCACGTTTACGATATATAAATCCGTTCTGCTCCAGTGATTTAACCATGTTCGTTACCGTCGGCGGTTCACATTTCAAGTGTTCACACAGTTGCATCTGGGTTACCCCATCGCCCAACCATAGACGATACAACAAATTATCTTGTCCTACATAGAGATTAAGTTCCCTAAGAGACTCACTATAATTCCGACGCATTTGGGAAGAAATTCGATCTAACGACTGTCGAATATCACAATCTACTGCATCTGTCATGAATTATCCCTCCTGTCGTCCGAATGATATTTAGCACACTAAATGTATCACGATAAATTACAGTTGTCAATTTACCTTAGAGCTATCGCCTATTAGGGGCAACTCTGATGTTCAGGAAGTTTGGCTTTTCGTAAAATTTTTTTTTAATATCAATTCTTCTCCTTCATTCCGGATAGGCGCAACAAATAAAGTCATCTGTTGAATCTGCAAAGAGGTTTAATCATTTCAACAGTTGCCTTCTTTTATGTATATAGCCTCAACTAGGCCTTTATCCGAGGCTACTTAACGGTTCAAAAATTTCAGATATGTATTCAATATTGCATAAATCCACGATATGTGTGTGACAAAGGACAAGACTTGTACTGATTTGCGTATTGAATGCTTCAGATCATTTTTCACGGATAAAAACTATTATTACATTGTAACGATCCATGGCTTTCATAACCGTGGATCGTCACAAAACAAAAGCAAAAATATCTTAGATAAGAGTTCTTCAGATCTATGATTTCAATCTCCACATCTAGAATATGGGCAATCGCAGAACTTGCTTGCTCAGGTAAACGAGCAAGTACGATGACAGTTGCACCTGTAGCGGCCAATGCAAGGGCAGTCTGAAGACCAATTCCGGAAATGTCCGCCAGTTACTATCGCATGCTTACCATCAAGATCAATACGATCAACGACTGCTAGAGAAGTCGTTCTTGCACCAATACTCGAGATTAATTGACTCTCTCCCAATGATATTTTTTTTATTTGCTATAGACTTTAAATAAAGCATAGCTTGGTAACAATGAAACCGACAGTCATAGAAGAATGAAATTAATGGTCTGTTGCTGCTTGGCTCGCCATATCGTTAAGTTGCGTTACAAAAGCTCCTTCATTCGGACCTTGATGATCACGAATCATTTTCGCTTGTTCCACTAGAACCTCTTCAGCATCCGTACCGAGTAATCTTATTGTCTCTTTAATGAATGCTTCAAGTGGCATCGCATGCGGATCGTTACTAAGATCTGTCATGAGTTCCGTTTGAACCCCAGGTGGTATGATTTCTAATACTTTTACTGTTGTATCTTTAAACAAATAACGTTGTGATAAGGTATAGGAATGGAGCGCTGCTTTGGTAGCGGAATACACCGCAGTCGCTGCGTACGGAATAAACCCAACCGCAGAAGTCGTATTAATGATCACAGCTTCTTCTTTAGACTTCAAATGTTCAATTAATGAAGACGTCATTCGAATTGGTCCAAGCAAGTTTGTTGAGACCGTTGAAACCAGAACTTCTTCATTAATCACACCCGCAGCCTCATCGAAAAGCATGATGCCGGCGTTATTAAATAAGACATTCAAATCAGGAAAGTCCCGAATAAGTTGCTTAGCGGTTGCCTCAATACTGGAAAGATCCTGTATGTCCAGTTCAACTGCAGACATTCCGGGATTAACACTTAGCACTTCCTCCAGACGCTCTTTTCTTCTACCCGAGATGATCACTTTGTTTCCAAGGTTGTGTAAAGCTTCTGCCAATGCACGTCCAATTCCTGAACCGCCACCTGTAATGAAGATCGTGTTTCCTGTAAGTTTCATTTAAAATCCCTCCAATATTTGGTTTTAATTACTTTGAAATTTTATTACATACGTTGTTAGATGAAATCGCTACTTACTATTAACCTTGCACTTTAAAGTTTCTGAATGGACTAACCACCTTCTTAGTATTATACTATTACAACAATAGTTGCTTTAGTAGTTCAATTGTATCCGGAACATCATTGAGGAACAACCAACAATGCGAGCCATTTGTTGGTTTAAAAAAGGAGCTAGGTCAATGGGACTTAAAGTAAGAAATATTCGTACAACTCGAACAAGAGAATCCATTTTTGAGTCACTTTTTGAACTGATGGAAGAAAAAGATTTTGATAAAATCACAATACAAAATTTAACGGAACGGGCCCAAATCAATAGGGCAACTTTCTATGCTCATTTCCAAGATAAATATGAATTGTTGGATGAGATCATAAAAAAATCAGCGGAAGAACTTATTCAACAACATACTAATGGTGTGTGTGCATTTACAAGAGACAATATGATGCAATTAGTATTCGCAGCATTTGAGTATCATCAACAAGTCAAAAAGAAATGTCGACGGAACTATAATAAAATTATCCCTCTACTCTCTTCAAAGTTAGTCATTGCACTAAAACATTATTTGAATCTTTGTATGCAGGAAATATACTCTGATGAAGATGAACGTACTTTGTACGTACAAATCTATGCCAACATGATTAATGAAGCAGTTACTCTGCATACTGCTGAACAAACCAAACTAACAGAACGAAGTATAGCAGAGCGTGTTGTTCAAATGATAAACCTGTACTAATCGAAAAAGTGAGCCGTAGTTACGTAACAGCAGCTACGGCTTTTCTATTGTAATTTATAAAATTGGCCTATAAAATCGCAGCCACTAATGTCGCTTCACATAGAGATTAATTTACCTTAGAGCTACCGCCTATGGAGGGCAACTCTAAAGCTCAGGGCGTTTGGCTTTGTCGTAACATTTATTTTTTGGCAAATCCTTGCTTTTTCAAATAGTCCATCACTTGAGGCTGAATACTTCTCTGGAGATGATCCTGAATGTGGTCACTCCATCCTTTTACTTTTTTCACGCTGAAGGGGGCTTTGGTCGATCGATTTTCATAATACTTCAACATCGTCTCATCATAGGTAGCTAATTTATCTTGATCTAGAGATTGATACTGATTTTCAAATAATACCATGGATTGAGGCAGCCGAGGTTTAAGCTCAGGTTTATCTACAGCTGGATGACCGATGCATAGCCCCACTAAAGGAATGACATACTTCGGTAAACCCAATACGTCGGATAGTTCGTTAATATTTGCTCTGACAGCACCAATATACACCCCACCGAGCCCCATGGATTCGGCAGCGGTTAACGCATTCTGTGCCATCAGTCCGGCGTCAAATGAACCGATTAACAAAAATTCAATATATTCGATATCCACTTCCGGAGCAATTTGATGATTGCGGTTGAAATCTGCACAGAAGATCCAGAACTCTGCTGCTTCTTCAATATAGGGTTGATCGACACAGAGATGACTTACTTTTTTTCGAAGAACTGGATCTGTGATTCGAATAATGGATACAGCCTGTAGAAGACTGAACGATGAAGTTTGACTAGCTGCCTGAAAGATTGCATCTCTTTGTTCCTCCGTCAGGGGTTGAGATGTGTAAGAACGAAACGATGTATGGTTATGAAGCAATTTGAGTGTAGTATTCATAAAAATTCTCTCCTTTAGCTGGTTATTTATTCTCGCATTCCATATTCGTAAGGAATACCCATATTTTCGCGTAGTGTTTTTCCTTCATATTCTTTATGGAACAAACTGCGTTCCTGCAATATGGGGATAACCATTTTTCAACAATTCAACCGATAATGGCTTATCAATATCTACCGAATTCCCCTATAACGGCAATCCCGAGATAACTTCTTTATTGGATATTTCCTCAGAGTTGAAGCTCATAAGACGTTTTCGATGATCCAGCGCTTCTTCCAGAGAAAACATAAATCCTCCAAACATGTTGATATCATTGGGATTTCGACCGAAACGGACAGCACTTTGACGAATGGCTTGCCTGTGTTCACGAGCAGACGAGATATCATAAGGATTAACGTAAACACCCGAAGCGTATCTTCACGCCAATTCTAGCTCTTCTCTTGCTCCTCCTGCTGGAACATAACAGGCTGGCCTTGCTCGGAAGGGGGAAATTTACAACATCATAAATTCATTTGATACATTTGCAATGAGAGCAATACAATGTGCTTAATCGCTACGGATTTTTAATTGTGGGTATAGAAATATTGACGTTCACCGGTCTGTGCTGATTTTTCGACGGCATCCAGTAACTGATGAAGTTTCACCGCATCCGCGAAAGTAGGTGCTAAGGTAGTGCCTTCTTGAATATCTTGGGCGAACTTACGATATGCCTGAGCCATGTTCAGAACAAATCCGGAGTCGTTATATAGAGAATGTGGAGCCCAGTAATAGGCATCGGGAATGGTTAGTTCATGAAGCTCGTTGTCAGTAGCTCCTGCACCGCGTAATTGGTGTGACCCGAATTGAATGGATGCAGGCGCACTCAGAACGATTGTGCCCTGATCCCCGAAAATTTCAAGCGTTAGTCCTGTCTGATGTTTGACTCCACCTTGAATGTGAATACTGGCTGCAGCACCACTCGTTAATTTTCCAGCAATCAGTATTTGATCATCTGTCGTCTTCTCAATGACTTTCTGAATATCGACCAACTCGACTTCAGTAAACTGCTGTGCTGTGAGAGCAGAAAGTTCGGTGAAGTCCCCAAGCATGTAGGTAAACGCATCCAGATTATGCCCTCCTACTATGGTCAGCAAGTTCCCTCCAATCTTTCGATCAAACAAGTAAGCAGTGGACTTGTCACCGACGCCACCCATGCCATCAATGGAGATCTTTAAATTGGCAGACAACACTTTACCCACGTAACCTTCTGCCAATAAATCTTTCACATACTGAACGGCTGGGGCTTGTCTCGCCTGTAATCCAATCGCATTTGGCAACTTTGCGGATGCAACCCATTCCTGCATTTCAAGTGCTTCACCTGTATTGGATCCCAGTGGCCATTCGCAATAGATCGGTTTTCCAGCAGGCGCGATGGCTTTAACGGCGTTATAATGTTCCTTGACGTTAATACTGACGACGACCATGTCCACCTCAGGATGTTGAGCCAGCTCCTCCATGTTATCAAAGCCGTGATCTGCGTAGAATGCTTCTGCACTTTTCTTCGCACTCGCCATATTGCTTGTCCCCACTGCTGTAAGCTCAAACTCATCCAAATGCTCAATGGCTGGAATATGTGTACCACTCGCCCACCCATTATTAACGGAAGCCCCTATAATTCCTGTACGAATTTTTTTACTCAATGTAAAACATCTCCCTTATTTTTAAATGTGTTATTTCAGCCGTATCCTGATCTTGAACAGATTAATCACTCATGTTAATTCATCAATTGCTTGATACTCCAAATGTTTTAGCCAGTGAGAAACCCAGGCCGGGTCCAGCGCCAATTATAGCAATTGTTTTCAAAAAGTAACCTCTCTTCTGTAGGTAATTACACATGGGGTGGTGCCAAAATAATTCTTATGCTCATTGTGAAAATTCAGCTTTTTACATATATATAGATGATGGACAACTCAAGATAAATTCTTCTCTAATTTCTGGATTAATCGTCGGAGGATCAAACGATCTTCTATTGAAATGGCGTGTAGTAATTTTCCTTGTTGTACTTTCCATTTGATATCAACCGGGATCTCTAATTCTTTTCCTTTGTCGGTGAGATAAATTCGCATTACTCTTGCGTCGTGTTCATCACGTTTCCTGGTAATAAACCCATTTTGCTCTAATGATTTAACCATATTGGTAACCGTAGGAGGTTCACATTTTAGATGTTCACAGAGTTTCATTTGTGTGATTCCATCACCTAACCACAAGTGATACAGTAAATTATCTTGACCAACATAAAGGTTAAGTTCTCTTAGCAATTCGCTATAATGTCGACGCATCTGAGAGGAAACTCGATCTAACGATTGTCGAATATCACAATCCACTTGATCTGTCATTCATTCATCCTCCCTCTCATTTTATTTAGCAGGCAACAAATTCTGCCGAAGTTACCCATTGTCATCGCAGCGAAATAATAAGATACTCAATTCCAAGTAGTTCTGTAATTCGGTTTTTCATCATTAATTTCTCCCCTTGTTAAACGAATTTTTGATGATTACTTCGTGTATTTATTTTCAGGATAAGGTAGACCTAAATTCCCGCGAAGTGTGTCTTCTTCATATTCCTTACGGAATATGCCTTTATCTTGCAAAATGGGAACAACCAATCGGATAAAATCCTTAAATCCTGCTGGATGATCTTGTCTAATGAGCAAGATATCCATGACGCCTTCTCGATGCCAATGTTCGATTTGTTCGGCAACTTGCTCCGCCGATCCTATCAACCCAGGTTTAGGCATTCGGTAACCTATAGGCATCCATGATTCGATTTCCCTTAGCTTTTCCATGGCCTCTTTTTCTGTTTTACCAACGATCGGATTGTGAGAAGGCATCATCAACAGGTCATGTGGTGAACGCCCCTGATTTTGAACTTTACGTTTCAGTTCAGCCGTGAATGCCTTGAGATATTCCAAATCATGTCCAGGTGCCATGATAACTTCGGCATGCTGTGCAGCAATATCCATGAATGCCGGGGAAGTCCCCGCTTGAAAGACCACCGGTCTGCCTTGCCTCGATCGACTGATATTTAAGGGGCCTTCCACGGAGAAGTAATTCCCGTTATAATGTAGAGGATGCATCTTACGCGGATCATAGAATACCCCACGTTCCTTATCACGTATAAAGGCATCGTCTTCATACGAATCCCAAAGGCCTTCAACAATTTCCAAAAACTCTTTTTTCATGGGATAAAGATCTGCTTTTCTTAAATGGGACCGACTGTAATTGGCTAACCCTCCCGGATTCGAGGTGATCGCATTCCACCCTGCTCTGCCCTTGCTAATCTTGTCGAGTGAGGCAATTTGCCTGGCAACTGTAAAGGGATCAGCATATGAAGTCGCTATGGTTGCAGCCAAGCCAATGGAATGTGTTACCATACTTAGTGCAGACAAAATGGATACGCCCTCAAACATACTTAGATAGTGCGGGATCATGCCAGGTCCAATATGACTTACGTCTGCCAAAAAGATGAGATCGAACTTTCCCTGTTCAAGTTGTATGGCTTTCTGTACGTAATACTCAATATTTTCACTGGCATCTGCCGGAATAGCGGGGTGTCTCCAACCCGTGTGATTCCAACCCACGCCATCAATAATTCCTCCTAATTTAAGCTTTCTTTCTCCCATGGTTGAATGATCTCCTTTTCACTAGCTCACTTATTTGCTTGTGATAAACCTAATTCTTTTGCCAATAATTCATGGCCTTTCTTGCGGCTGTCTTGATTAGGATAAAAGTCTGCAATCATAATTTCGTCCACTAAACTTGCTTTCGCCAGCTGCCTAAGGTGCTCCGCAACCTGTCCAACACTTCCAATCACAAAGCGTTCTTTATTTCGTTCCCTAGCCTGCTCTTCATGAGGCGTGTATCTGTGATTTTTGGCTTCTTCGGGTGTAGGGAAAGTAAGGTTTCTCGTCCCCGTACTCATCTGTGCCCACATTAACTCCGCTGGTCCTGCGATATATTTAGCCTCTTCTTCCGTTTCAGCTGTAATAACGATTATCGCTAACATACTTTGAGGTTCCGTCAAATAGGACGAAGGCTTAAAATTCGCATGATAAGCTCTCAACACAGGAATAGCCAGTTGCGGTGCCAAATGTGCAGCGAATACAAAACCTAATCCTTTTTCCAAGGCAAAATGTAATCCACCCTCGCTAGATCCCAGCATAAACAGATCTGGAACCATGGAATGATCTCCCGGAGGATGGATGGAATTAAACGGGTGGTTTTCTTTAAAGTCACGGGCAAAGAAAGAAAGCAGGTTATCTAATTGCTCTGGAAAATCATTCACTTCCATTAATTCTTGAGATCTCAACAATGCCAACATGGTTCTGCCATCCGTGCCTGAAGCTCGTCCAATCCCGAGGTCAACCCGCCCTGGATATAATCCTTCGAGGAGCGTAAAGTTTTCCATCACTTTCAAGGCACTGTGATTCGGCAACATGATTCCTCCAGAACCTACTCGAATGCTTTTGGTATGGGCTGCCGCATGCAGGCTCAGTAAATCTGGTGAAGTACTCATCAAGTTTTTGGCGTTATGGTGTTCAGTGAACCAATACCTGTTGAACCCCCACTGCTCTGCTAATTGAACCATTTCCGTCACGTTCTTCAGACTTTCCGTAGCCCCAGTTCCGTTATAGATATGAACAAAGTCCAAAATTGAAAGCTTTAGTCCGTGTGCTGTATTCACATCGGTTACTCCTTTCTATTTCATTTTTTATTTAGCTTACTAAATAAAAGATTAAAAAATATAATGATTACTTAGCCTGCTAACTATAAAACCAAAATATATTTGTACACTTTAGCCAAACTAAAATGATTTTGTTTTGGTTGTTGAACCAATCATAAGTGTATTCGTTTGGTTTGCAAAGAGGGCAATTTAAATGAACATAGTACATCTTTTTGTACCTTTGGATCAGGAGTGATATCAATGAGAGTTTGCAATGAAGGATTTGAACAAGAGTTTATAGATGGAAAAAGTGACATGTACGCGATAGCTTTTACCCAGAATGTTCTTTCCGGACGTTGGAAGTATTTCATTTTATGGTTTTTAAAAGGGGAAACACGTCGTTATTCAGATATCAAAAAATTCCTTGGAGATCTGTCTCAAGGCTCTCTTACGAAGCAACTTAAGGAATTAGAGAATGATGGTGTTATTCAACGTGATGTTTATCCGGAAGTTCCTCCGCGAGTTGAATACTCATTAACCGAAAAGGGAATGAAGTTACTACCGATTCTTGAAAAAATGGAGGATTTCGGTAAAGAATATGGGGGGAATACTTGAACAGAGGAATTAGATTAATAATTGACAATGTTTTTTTGCTTATTGTGCTTTGAACTCCTTGTGCTAGTTTTTAGATATTCATCTAATCGATACTCGTACCATGTTCTTGTCCATTCCGTCAATCGGTACAAGTTCCTGTCCTTGACTTGGGACAAAATTGGTCATACTACTATCAAGTAGACAGGCCAAAAAAAGACAAGATATAAGCTGCCTGTTTTCCGTTATTAATACAGGGGAACGGTCGTATAGTTTTTTTGAAATCGATTTTGGTTGTAAACAATATGTATTCGCTCACGAAATGTTCTACCTCTGCTTTGTCTGTCGCCTTATTCAAGTACATTTTCTCAGTCTTCAAATGAGAGAAAAAAGACTTGATACAGCCATTGTCTAGATAATTTCCACGACTGGATTGACTCCCTAGCATGCTGTTTCAGTTTACAGTTAAAAGGCTTCTCGATATATTGAAATCCTTGATCCGAGTGCAGGATTACGCCACTTGCCAAGACTTTTCAGGTGAACTAGTACAATAAAAAAACAAGAGGAGTGGATAATTAAAAGCTGCTCCTCTTGTTTTTGGTTAAATTTCATCAAAAATATACAATGTGCTTAAGACTATATGAAATTCAGTCACATCTTTTCTTGAAAGGGTCTATCGGCAAGAGAAATCTCAATATAATATAGTGAAAAATCTAAACCTGTCGTTAGTTTCTTACTTAGAATGTATGAGCAAGATCTTTTGCACGTGCAATCGCATTTTCTTTAATCTCATTTGCATCAAGTTGTGTTTTAGCAAGACCTTCAAGAATGATCGCTTCAAAGCTTAGAACACCAAAGAAATTCATAAGGGATTGAATGTGCCGATTGCCCATCTCAAATTCAGATTCAGGAGCCTCTGAGTAAACCCCACCACGTGCTTGGATATGCAATGCTTTTTTGTCTGTAAGCAATCCAACAGCAAAACCTTCTGTATACTTGAATGTCTTGCCTGCTACTGACACAGCGTCCAAGTAAGCTTTCATCATAGGTGGATACGAGAAGTTCCAGAACGGAGTAACAAATACATATTTATCTGCTTTGACGAACTGATCGGATATTTCGTTTAGGCGCCCAACCTTGCTTTGTTCCTGTTCGGTCAATTGATCAAAAGAAGTCCCTGAGCTAAGCTTTTCCCAACCACTAAATACATCAGCATCAATCAAAGGAATATTATCCTGATACAGGTTAATATGTACGATTTCGTCACTAGGATTAACATCTTGATACGTTTCAATGAAAGCTTTTCCTGTAGCTATACTGTAGGATTTCTCCTCGTTAAGTGGGTGTGCAGTAATATAAAGTACCGTGCTCATTAATCATTCATCCTTTTCTTTTTATAATTTAGCAATTAACTTGTAATCAACTTGATTACATGTAATCATATTAATTACATCAGTATCATTTGTCAACAATATATTTTCAGCGATTTAAGTGATATAATATCTAGGCATAGTTTTGACTACAGATGCAACTAGTTATTAAAATGGAGATGAGATTATGTCTATGAGTACGCGCTTTTCGGTAGGAATTCATATATTAGCGTTTCTTGAAATGAATACAGGTCGCTCTACTTCCTCAGAGAATATTGCAAAAAGTGTAAATACAAACCCTGCTGTCATCAGAAAAATCATGGGTATGTTGAAAAAAGCTGAATTGATTCAAGTCAGACCGGGAATTGCGGGAGCTTCACTTACGCGCAGTATTACCGAAATTACCTTGCTTGATATTTGTATGGCTGTAAATACAGAGAAAGACAGAGAGATGTTCAATATGCATAAAAATCCAGATCCTGACTGTATTGTGGGGAGAAATATGGTATTGACACTTGAACCCATCTTCGGGACGGCTCAGAAAGCATTAGAACAAACGCTACAGAATGTTACAATCGCCGACATTGTGGGTGATTTGTACAAAAAACAAGGGAGCCTAGTACGTGTATCGGTTGATAGTTAATGAGCTAAGAGCCTGACCGTTGTACAACACGGCAGGCTGGCTGAAATGACATTAGTTGTATATAGTCTTTATAATTTCGTCCGCCACTAACAGTTAATATCTTCTAAATTAATTATTAATCTGGATTATCTCTTTGATCAATGATCTTTGGTACCTCATATTAATGATAAAATATTCTGTAAACTGGACGATAGCATAGCATACTAAACACACGATGAAAACGCTCAATGAAACTCAAAAGCTTCGTATAAGAACGAAAAAACTATAAAAAAGGTAATAATTTCAACTACAAATAAAAAAACAAGACAGCATTCTGTTTAGATACAGTTGTTGAGACTTCTTTTTTGGAATGCCTTAGCTTCATAAGTCCTCTATACTTTTCTCGTTCTTGATTCAACTCTGTAATCAGACGGAAATATATCATACTAAGGAGCAACAATCATAGAAATTAGACTTATCATAAATCCTATATAAAACGTAAGATTTTCAGTTTGTTTTTCTACATTGAAGGTATTACCTGCACTAATATACCTATCATAATTCCATATTCCTATATAATCTATATTTTTCTATAAAATTAAGATACATCTATCATAGTTGTTTTTAATCTTCCTTTTCTTTATAAGTAAAATAGGGACTGCTTTCAGCAAGGCCACTTAAAAAGTCCTCATTTAGAAAAAGGTACAGTTCTTCAAGAAAATTGAAGAGGCTGTATCTTTTTTTTGTCGTATAATTGGGTTATCACGAAAAGTAGGTGAGAGCGGATGATTCGACAACAACAAAGCTTAGTCCTGAGTCCTTATGCAGCATTGTATGACATCGTCGTTCCGAAGGACAATATGCTCCGTAAAATTAACGAGCTCGTGGATTTCACTTTCATTTATGAAGAACTCGAAGCTAAATATTGTTTGGACAATGGACGTAACGCCATCGATCCTATTCGCATGTTTAAATACTTACTGCTTAAAGCTATCTTTGAACTGTCTGACGTAGATATCGTCGAACGCTCGAAGTACGACATGTCGTTCAAATACTTTCTCGGTATGGCGCCAGAAGATTCCGTTATCGACCCAAGCTCCCTGACAAAATTTCGCAAACTGCGATTGAAAGATATGGATTTGCTGGACATGCTCATTGGTCAAACGGTGACGCTTGCGATCGAGCAGAATATCGTGAAGAGCCATTCCATTATTGTTGATGCTACGCATACAAAAGCACGCTACAACCAGAAGTCACCACGAGAAATTCTGCAAGACCGTGCGCGGAAATTGCGCAAAGCTGTGTATACCTTGGATGAATCGGCCAAAGCCAACATGCCGACAAAGAATACAACCAACGAACTCGAAGGTGAAATCGAGTATTGCCAGAAGCTTGTCGCTTTCATCGAAACTGAATCTGGGATCGCACAAGTGCCGAAAATTCTAGAGCCTCTCAACCTGCTGAAAGAAACGATTGCAGATGACGTCGAGCAACTTCGCCTGGCGGCGGACCCCGATGCACGAGTGGGACACAAGAGCGCAGACTCTGCTTTCTTTGGATATAAAACACATCTGGCGATGACCGAGGAACGGATTATTACAGCGGCCGTCATTACAACAGGAGAGAAAAATGATGGTAAACAACTGCAGGAATTAATCAAAAAAAGCAAAGCAGCTGGCATGCAAGTGAAGACCGTCATTGGAGACGCAGCTTATTCCGAAAAGGATAATATTGTATATACTAATAAAAATGAGATTGAACTTGTAGCGAAACGCAATCCACTCATTACGCAAGGCAACCGTAAGAAGGAAGAGAAGTTCCTGTTTAATAAGGACGCAGGATTGTACGTGTGTCCAGCTGGGCATATGGCCCTCCGCAAGGCACGGCAAGGCAAGAAAGGTGTCGGTGCAAACCAAACAGACACATATTATTTTGATGTAGAGCGATGCAAGCGTTGTCCACTAAAGGAAGGTTGCTACAAAAAAGGTGCCAAAAACAGTGAACTCAAACATGGACACGGGTATGACATAGCCACATCCTCGGGTTTACTTGGCATGCAATTACAAGGTGCAATGGCCATATTTGCTGTAAATCTAAAGCGAATACTGAAGTTAGCAGATGAATAAATTCGGGAATCTAACTTGCTTAGGGTTCACAAAAAGAAGACATCCATCCCAAAATAGGGATCCGGATGTCTTCTTTTTGTAATAGGTACGTACCTACAAGGAAAAATGCGAGTTCTTCAGTGGCCTCGGCAAGTCCAGCGTATATTTTCCGGTATGTTTGAATTGCTGGATAGCTTTAAAACGACGAATGAACCTCATTTAGCTGCATTAGTTTATGAACTACTGCTCTGTTTGCTCCAGTATTCTGAACCCCTTAAAACGACCAATACATTAGACCAAAAGGAAATGATCCATCGGATTGCTGATAACATTTATGATAAGCCTGCTTTTCCATGGACTTCACAACATATGGCAGAAATGGCTGGGTACAGTTTATACCATTTTATACGTGTTTTCCAAAAAATTATCGGGGTTAAACCCAATGAATACCTCAAGGATTGCCGAATTTCTGCAGCCAAAAATTTGCTTGTTTCTTCTGACATACCTATTTATGAGGTGGCGGAGTTGACAGGTTTTTCTCAAGTCAGTTATTTTATCCGAGTGTTTAGGGAACAGACAGGCTTCTCGCCTCAGGTTTATCGTAAAACATATCGTCTTGCTTAAAATATAGTTGTCTTTATCTTGCATCAATTTTGTAATGTCTGGGGCGTTACCTGATGATCTGTATGAACCTTCTTTTTTTGTGTGTTGTCATAGTTAATGAGAAAGATCTATTGTAGCCTTTAATGTTCTCAGTGATTTTCAAAATTAGTGTGAAAAAACGTAAAACTGACTTTGTATCTTTATGCATGATAAAGAATTCAGATTTTAGCGATATCTTCAACTTAGTTATACACCGCAAAAAAGACCACTATCTAATATTAGATAACAGTCTTAGTTAAATTAATATATTCAATTAATTTAAATCACTCATAACCCTTGACACGTAAGCGGTTTTAAAACATCCAACAATTTAACTACTAACACTTGTTTATATCAATTTTTTGAATATTGATACAACTTGCACCATGTAATGAAACCTATGGAATATCACTTTATAAATAGATAAACTTCACTCTATTAACGGCTTCAATGGTTATATTTTATACAGCGTTGGTAATCTTACCTTCAACGACTTATGAGCTATTTTAATTGATTTAGTTGGACATCCATCAATAACATCTTGTAAGTCATCTTCGTATTCATCAGGTACGATGGCTGTTCCTTTATTATTATCAAAATAACAGAAGCGAGCCCCCATCGTCGTAATCAAAAATAGTTGGTGCAGTAGCTCCACACGCAATACAAGTTTCATTATCTACAATTGTATCCCCCCCCTTCCTTTACTTGTAATTTGGTATTCTAAGCTTTCCTGCAATTAAGAAAATTTACTCTAACTTTTCCACTATGCAAAACATTTCTCAAATTTCATCAACAATTTGGGATTCCCTTTGAGCCGCAGTTTTCCTGTCAGCAAAGCTGCCGCCACATTTTTTTCCTTTGCCACGATCTTAAGCCACGTTTTGCTATCCACTGTAATCCGAATATCCGGCTTGCCGTGGAAACCGTCCCTAACCTGGAGCTTTTTGTCACGAATGTCGAATGTCGTTTGTCTCGTTTCATTGCCAGTGAATGTAAAATGATAGGTACAGTTTAAACCCAACGCCTGCTTCGGCTGGAATACATGAGGCATCAGGGTGACCAAAAGACCAATCGAATTCGGCATGAGTCCATTTCCGACGCGTTTTACCGTTTTATGGGGAAAGCGTTTTTTGACATACTCCTCTGCATCTGAGTCCGGAGTTACATAAATGGTCTCTTCTTTCGCCTGCAACGGCTTTAATACATCATTCATGAACCCTTTACGGTCTTTCAGAAACGGCCCGATCACATCATCGCCCGCCGGACAAACCGATAAGCAATAAGCCGCTTTGTAGTTAGCCCCGAAACTCAAACTTTGCCACCATGAAGCCGATTCAGTTGCGGGTACTTCATTCCGGAACTCTTTGGTGTTCTTGCTGTCCACAACCGTTTCCACAAAATCGCTGAAACCGCCCATAAACTCACGATAATTGTGCGTAGCGCATGATGAAAAATTAAATTGTCCGTCTGCACCGATCGCGCCGACAGGGCAGGCAGCTACACAAAGCTTGCATTCCAGACACGGGTTGTAGTCAATCGGCCGGTCTTCCTTGTTGACCCGAGCATCCAGCATAATAGCACCAAGCAGAATAAAATTTCCGAATTTCGGATGAATCACATTGCGATGAATGCCCATATGACCTAACCCTGCCGCAACGGCAACAGGCTTGAGCGAAACGACCCATGCTTTACCGGGAAACTTATCCATCTCCATTGGGAAACCCATAGCTGCATTTAAAGCTCGTATTCCTCGCGCTTCCAATGCGGATACAATGTTATGGGATGTCTCGGCTACCTTATCGCCAGTATGATGAAATTCAATATTGGCAAGGGATCGCGCTGGTGTGCGGATCGGTTCTCGATTCATTCTGGCAACGAAACTGATCATCGTCTTAGCATGCGGAAATACGGATAGAATATCATCACGCTGATCATCCAATTCGGAGCGTTCAATGGATATAACCCCGACATCGTCAGCTCCGGCCTCAAGACACAAGTCACGTATCCACTCATAATCAAGTGTTTCGTTGTCAAGAGTGGCGGATTGCGCAGAGGATTCGTAGTAACGCACTACTGTGGGATGTTTTTTCATATCGGCCACTTTCATCTATCCTTTCTCATTAGGTGTATATACACCTTTTTGGTGAAAAAAATTAATCTCGCTTGTCCAGCTTAACGATATCAGACAATTGACCAAGCAAACCTTTATAACGGTCCTCTCCCATATAATCTCGAATACGGATTTGCGCCTGTTCCCATAACGGCAGCGCACGCTTAAGAAGGTCCCGGCCTTCAGGTGTTAGTGCAATAAACCGTTTCCTGCGATCCTCCCCTTCCGTGATCGACACCCAGCCCTGTCTCTCAAGCGGCTTCATATCTCGTGGCAATGTGGTCCGATCCATAAGAAGTAATTCGGAGAGAGATGTAATGGTGACAGAGCCGGCCTGTTCAAGTGCCATCAGCAACGACAACTGTGTAGCCCGAAGCCCGACTGGTCTTAAATATTCATCATATAAACTGGTAATGAACCGGGACGCTTTTCTTAAATTCAAGCAAGCGCACTCTGCTGTAAAATCGGTCGTCCCTGAAAAATCTGAAGTTGAATTATGTTCTCTCATAAATAGGAGTATATACACATATTATTTCGATGTCAATTTCGCTTTAGAAAATTTAAAAAATTCGTGATCTATCATATGTCTGTAATTTTAGATTCTGAATTAAGAAACCAGTAGGTTCTCAAAAATATGATTATAGATCAGTACTTAACCAAATAGTTATGCTCAAATTTAGTTGATAGAGTCATAGTCGGTCATAGGCATTAGTAATATTTTTCTGGAATATATAAGGGATAGCATATTGAAGGTATTGTTCAACAGACAAAGAGCTTTTTTCCTTCCAGTCCATTACCGCTCCGTACAGGCTTGCACTCAATACCACTGACCCGATTTTTGATTCTTCTATCTCTGAATTATTCTTCTGATTTTGAAGAAGAGTAAAGAAAAACATTTCCAACTCATGTTTTATTTTTGCTTCATAAACATAATGAAAAGAGGCAATACTTCTTTTGCATTGTGAACTCATGATTGACCCAAGGTTCTCATGGTACTTTACTATGATGACGGATTGTCAAACCAAGTGCGACAGTTCCTCTGTAAAAGATTCGTGAGCCGTCTTCCAACCCAAGCATTTCCGTGGTCTGTGATTCATTAGATCGAGTGAGTGTGCGAGTTCTTCATCCTCCACTTGAGTGAAATCTGTACCTTTGGGGTGGAACTCTCGTAGTAAGCCATTCGCATTCTCGTTGGAACCGCGTTGCCAAGAGGAATACGGATCAGCAAAATAAACGTGTAGGTTATGCGTGGTTTCCAGACTGGCATAACATGCAAACTCCTTTCCTCGGTCAGCCGTGGCTGTGAGAAAGGTCCCTGTAGGGTACTGTGAGATGGCTACACCGAGCGCAATCTCCATCGACAAAGCGGTACGGTCGGGCATGAGAACAGCGGTATACAGGCGTGTTTTACGTTCAATCAACGTGGCCACGCAGCCTTTACTTTTCCCACGGCCCGATACGACGGTATCCAGTTCCCAGTGCCCAAACGTTTCACGGGAACGTACCTCTTTGGGACGATCCGAAATGGATCGACCAATGGCAAATTTACCGCTAGTTTCTGCGGGTTTCTGACGCTTCCCTTTGTGCCGAAGAACCTGTAATACGCCTTGAACCAAGCGCCCCGTGTAGATCCAGCGATAGATAGTTTTGAAGGTGACGGTTGGCAGGCCTTCCATGCGGAAACGTTCGGTGATTTGTTCTGGAGACCACGTCGCCTGAAGCTTCTTCTCCAAGGAAGCAGCCAAGGCTTCTGACCATTTACCTCGAGAGACAGAAGCCTTACGGCGCTCCTCATAAGCGTTTTGAGCTTGTTCTGCCTGATAGGGTTGCGATGCAGTAACACGATCTAACTCACGACAAATCGTCGACGGATGCCTCCCTAGTACTTTTGCAATGGCTCTCGAACTTTGGCCTTGGCTGTGGAGGATTTCTAGCTTGCTGCGTTCGATTATGCTAAGATGTGAATAACTCATGGACTGATTCTCCTTGTGTGAATGCTTGTGTGGTAACTTTCATTCTACACGAATCAGGCTATGAGCCATTTTTTTATTTCCAGTAGGTGTCGCACTTCATATTACAATCTGTCATAGATATAATTAATTGCTCCCTTAATATGACCAGGCATTTGTTCTAATGTACATTTTTGAGCAAGCCGCTGAGAAAAACGTCCTTTTCCAATCCCACTATGTGAAGATTCAATTTGTCTTAAACAGGCCCAATAATCTCCTTTGTTAATATTCTCTTGAAAGTTACTCTTTTGTTTCTCTCCACCTTTTGTTAAATCTTTAAAAAGATTAATAAGAATGTCTCTGCTTTCTTTAGCCTTGGAACATTTAAACATAAGATCAACCTCTGAAGTGTAATTCCCTACAAAAAAACCCTTTTTTCTGAACCGACTGTCTTTATCAGGATACGACTCATCTTCTGTAGCCTCAGATGATTCTATTATATTTAACTCGAGCATAATCTTCTCAACTATTTCCAATCCTAGATACCCGAAATCTTTAATTCCTGAATTGTGTAATCTGTGATACTTCCTTTCTTCATCGACGATTTCATAATAATCTCCATCTGTTATTACAGCATAAGGTATTCCTAGTGAGGAAAGTAATTTTACATAAGGAGAAAAGTTCGTTGAGTTAATGTTACAAACTATAATACCTTTATAATCAAGAGGCTTCTCCATAAGATCAGCAAATTTAGGCACTAAGTATTCTTCTGTAATACCTTCAACTAAAAGGACTCCTCTCCCAAAATATATTTCTCCTCTGTTTGCATCAATATATCGAGCCAGGTCGCTATAGTCTTCAGCTTTTAGACTTAAATTAGCACTTGAACAAGCTTTTGTTTCTTTTTCTCCTTTGTACAGATGCAATATAGATTGTAAAGGAGTGATACTAGCTATATGGGTTGAATGAGTCGTCATCAATACAGAAGTATTGGAATTTTCGAATACATCTCTATATATTGTTCTTTGAATTGCTGGATGTAAGTGTGCTTCAGGCTCTTCAATAGCTAAAATCGTTATTCCTTCGTCTATGGGATTATTCAAATCCATAAACTCATAAAGCTTGGCTTCGAGCCCTTCCACAAGATCACTTTTCAGAGTCATGTTACCTTCCTCGTCTGCTTCGTATGAATCTTTCAAGATGCTTCCCTTGTCTATTTTCTGTAACTCCATAAATAAATCTTTACTGATGAAAGAAGGTATTGTTCTATCCTCAATTGAAAGAAGCATTAAAGTAATATACAGAATATTAGTTAGTCCTAAACTTGAATCTGTAATGGCTCTTCCACCAAGTAATACTTTTAAAGAGCTTAAAACCCTATTAATGCTGACCTCATTTGTTCCTAATTCTATTGAATCCGGTGAAATATCTACAAAGTCTTTAAATCTTAAATTCATTCGGTTATCTAAATCTTTTAATTCTCCCAACGAAAGAACCTGATCATTTTGTTGTTTTATACTTTGGGCAATTGCCTCAAGTTTAGATTTTTCAATATCGTACGCCTTTAACAATACATTAAGAGGCGATTTTTTTGAGTTTTTCAAATCTGCTTCAACATCACGTAATGCTTTAATAACCTTTATATTCAAATATTTCCTATCAGTATGAGTGAATGGGTTATTTTCATTCTCACCTTTGAAAATTCTAAAATTATAACTTTCAACTGCACCATCTTCTCGAAGTTTAGGAAAAAACTGATATGTAATTCTTAATGTCTCTGGAGTAATTTTCAAAGTAGCATCACTTAGTTGACAAAGAATATTTTTGTTGTGTCCGTAGCCTTGAACTTCTAATATTATTTCAATAATTTCTCCGCTCTCCATTGGTTTTTCCAAACCATTATAGAAATCAGACTCTTCTAAATAACGATCATTGTCATTCAAATTAGGATCCAGAATAAGTTGGATAGCTCTCAAAAAGTTAGTTTTTCCAACATTGTTTTCACCAATTAAAACTTGTTTATCACTCATACAAACATCAATTGACTTAAAATTACGATAATTAAGTATTTTCACTCTTGAAATATAAGGGGTTTGCACATATATCATCTCTTTCATTTATAATGTTTAATCTAATTAATACTCGCATGCTACCAACAAAAAAAATCCCTTTCAAGTAAACTCTATACAGTAAATTCTATGTACTTCCAATTTTACCTTGCCAGTTCAAAAGACTCAATAGGATGAGCAAAAAGAACTATCCATTAATACTTTATAATTTACTATTTTACAGTTTAGCTTCTTAAGTAATCCCATTAGATGATCAACACCACCGGCGAATATTTCACCTTTTTCACTCTCCTTTAAGTACAGATAGTATGGACCTTTTAAAAAATATAGAAGATAACACCAAAATTTATACTATCAAGGTTGAGTATTACACTTGAACGCAGTGCAGTAATTCCACCCACTTTCATTTCTTACTTCCGGAGTGTCACAATCCCAATATAGCATTACATCGCCAATACACTTTAAAGCATAATTTCTTATGAATAAATAAATAGGCGCCACTCCACCAGAGTAGCGCCTATCCTTCATTTACCTCTTCTTTATTGTTTCTTGCTACCAGCCATCCATAAACCAACAACCGTTAGAACAGCTCCAACATCCACCATGGTTCCGTAAACAGCGTCCTTTAACACAGAACTTTCTCCACCTATAGCAGATTCTAAGAGTAGAGTAACTACTCCTGCGCTCAATAACTGAAGTAAACTGTTATTCAAATTCTGCCGTGCTTATAACCAATTTAAAATATGAAGTCTCAATGAATTCATTGAGACTTTATATCATTACTCTGTGTTCGTCGCTAATCTGAACCATCAAGTGGTTGGATGGACCTCTATCCAGTTGTATCGTCCAATAAGCGCTCTTTATTTTGCACCTATCGCGGTTCAAGTTCACATTCATACTTCTTAATTAATTACATGTATCATTTAACAGAAACAATAAAAACGAAACCGTCATATAGGTTGAGTACTAGTTATTCGTAAGATCTAAGGTATTCCATGATAAATAGATACTGATAAAAGCCAGGAAAAAGAATGCTATAGCAACCTTACGATTACCCCGCAACTTCACTCCATATGCGACGAAGAAAATAGCGATAGCTAATTTAGAGATGCTTTGATAGTTGCCCTGCTCTGAAAAGGATGAACTGCTAAATACAATTGAAAGTAACAGTGTAGTCAGGATCAATGCTTTAAACCAAAGAGGTTCCCTCCAAAACTGTATATAGAACCTTTTTAACTGTTGCATGATCATCAGCGCCTTACGATTTTATATTCAAAAAATTAATCAAATTCAATTTCCTCGGTCGTTTGTTTTGTTTTTATCTGTTGTAGTGAACTGCTTACACTCATCCACTACAACAGTAATTTAGCCCAGAATTAATACTGTAAAGCTGATCCCGAATTCATAAGGTTTCAATTGAATAACTATGCATAAACATACATTTCTCATCTATTATGACAAAGTTTTCTCATCTATTATGAAAATATTTTCACCAATTATGACAACGCACAATTAAAACAGCACTCAACCTAGATCTTATATGCCTTCATGGCTTTAAACAATTCCTTGAAGGTTGGACGTTTACCATACATCAACACACCTGTGCGATAGATTTTGGCTGCAAGCCATCCGAAGATGATAATGGATACAATGAGAATCGCTAAGGACGTTAAAATCTCCCAGGTTGGCGCAACTCCTGCGCCGATCCGTACCAGAATCGCGGTTGGCGACGTGAATGGAATGAAGCTTGCGATTTTCAACAACAGAATGTTCGGCGTAGAAATACTGAAGATCGCAATATAGAAGGAAACGAGCGACAACATCGTGATCGGCAGAACAGCCTGACCCAGTTCTTCAGTACGGCTTACCATTGAACCAATGGCAGCGAACAACACGGCATACAGGAAGTAACCCAGAATGTAGAATATGAGTCCATATACAATAACCGCAACATTCACATCACTCAGATTCATATCGAAATCGCCTAATACTGCACGGTTATGCGGCAACATGATATTTCCGGCAACAACCGCTCCGAAGATCCCGATTTGCAGCATACCCACCATGAAGATACCGATGATTTTACCAAACATCTGACTGAGCGGTGATACACTTGTAATCAGAATCTCCATAATACGCGAGCTCTTCTCAGCTGTGATCTCGGAGGCAATCATGTTGCCTGTCATCATAGTCGAGGTGAACAGCAGGATGATCAACAAGTACACCACAATATAGTTAATCGGGCTCATCGCACCTTCTGACTCAGTACTGGCTCCACTTTCATCTGTACTCAAGCTTTGCTCGGTGAGCTTCACAGGTGTTGTAATCAGTTCCTTTTGCTCCGCTGTAAGTACATCCTTCACAACCACATCCAGCTTCACACTCTGCAACGCAGCTTCAATGGATGCAATGATCTGAGGTGATACGTCTTCTGCTGAATATAGAATGGGCTGCGGGAACTCCTGACCAGCAACAGCCTCAAACTTCAGATAGCCATCGGTAAGCCCAGCTTCTGCATCTGCTTTGAGCGCCGCCTCATCTTTGTCACCACTCGTAATAAATCGATAGGCCTGATCCCCTTGGGCTGAAGAGAAGCTCTCCAGTTTCTCGGAAACTTCAGGCTGTCCTGTACTCAGAAGACCAATGTTTACAGGATTGCTACTTGAAGCTCCACCGCCAATGGGACCGCCATTGAATAAGGTAATGAAATATGGAACATTGAGTCCTATCGAAATTAAAAGTGCAAGTACAATGGTCGTCACCATGAATGATTTCGTTTTAACTTTGTTTTTGAATGTGAAGCCCGTAATTGTTCCCATTTTATTCATTCGACTCACCTACCTCACGAATAAAGATTTGGTTAAGCGTTGGTTCCTTAAGTTCAAAGTGTTCCACTGTCGTCTGAGTCATGGCTGTTCTCAAAATCTCTTGAGCGGCTTCCACCTGACCAATATGTATCAGGTACCCGCGCTCATTACGCTCAACTTTCTTCACACCAGACAATTGCTCCAGCCCTTCCACAATTCCAACTGTACCCAGGAATACCTGCTCACGTGGATAACGGCTCTTGATCTCCTTGATCTCTCCTTGTACCACAGTGTTGGAACGATGCAAAATGGTGATCTGGCGACATAACTCTTCAACGTGCTCCATACGGTGCGTCGAGAACAGAATGGCCGTGCCTTCGTCCCGCAGTTCCTTGACGGTGGATTTGAGTAACTCCACATTGACAGGATCAAGTCCACTGAATGCCTCATCCAGGATGAGAATCTGCGGTCTATGCACTACGGCAGCAATAAAGCCCATTTTCTGTTGATTACCTTTGGATAACTCCTCAATCTTCTTATCGTAATACTCAGGTACCTCAAACCGGTTCAGCCAGTACTTGAGGCTCTGGTCTGCATCTTTGCCACTCATGCCACGAAGCCGGGCCAGATAATTGATCTGTTCGCTGACCTTCACCTTCGGGTACAATCCGCGTTCTTCCGGAAGGTAACCCATAATCTGTTGTAATTCTGTGCTGTATGACTTGCCATTGTACTGGATGCTACCGCCATCCGGGTGGATCAGTCCAAGCACCATACGCATTGTTGTTGTTTTACCTGCACCATTGGCTCCGAGCAGTCCGTAAATCTCCCCTTCTTTTACATTGAGCGTGACTCCATTAACGGCTGTTTTGTCTGCATATTGCTTGACGACTTGCTTCAATTCCAATCGGTTCATCATTTATCGTCTCCCTTCGGTTATTTCCACTGTACGGGTGCATACCCGGCAATCCAGAATGCCAACACTTCATCCAATTCCAGGTTACGGATTTTCAATACCCGGTTATTGGACAGCTCCAGCCTTTCCTGTGCCTCGCTGACCCGGGTTGTAATTACGCGAACCATATCCCTCTCTTCCAAAGAAGATTCCACAACACCGGGGATACTCTCTGGCCTTAAATCTCCTTCATACCAGACTTCTTTCCACTGATCGAGCACCATATCTTTCTCGGCCATCCCCAGCGACTGACCACGGTGCATCAATACGATGTAATCCGCAAGCCTTTTGACTTCATCAGCTATATGTGTGGCAATCAGAATCGTGGTGTCTCCCTCCGCCATGAAGGTACGGAACTGCTCAACCATCACTTTCCAGGCAAAGGGGTCCAGTCCTGATGAAGGCTCATCTAAAAGCAATAGTCTTGGGCGAGCTGCGATTGCAGCTGCAATCTCGAATTTCCGCCGTTCTCCCTTGGACATCTTGTTCAGCTTCACATCAACAGGTACTTCCATATCGTGAATCAGTTGGTCGAACAACTTCATATCCCAACGTGGGTACCAGTACGCCCGGAAATGGGCTGCTTCCTGTGCTGTTATCCGGTTCTCTTCCGAACCAGCGTTATCTGCCACAAAACCGATCTGTTGTCTCAGTTCAATGGGAAGCGGCCCTTCATGTTCCTTCCCAAACCATATAATCTCTCCGGCATCTGGCAGTACCACTTGTTGCAGCATGTTAAGAAGTGTGCTTTTGCCTGAACCGTTATGACCGAGAATAGCGACTACATACCCTTCCGGGATGGTCAGATCGATCGGGCCAATAACTCTGCGTTTTCGCATTTTGGAGACGCCGTTCAACTGAATTGCTATGGGTTCCATGTATGAATCACTCCCTTACTTCGCGTAAATAGCCTTCAGGACCTCCCGGAACAGGCTCTCCATCTCTTCTTCCGTACACCCTACCGATTTCCCGGACTGCACCGCTGCCTGCATAGCTTCTCTGGCCGCCTTCAATTTATAATTTTCTCGTTCCCCAGCTTCGACCTGAGCCACAAATGTACCCGTTCCCTGCTTCGTACGAAGCAAACCTTCATTCTCCAGATCCTGATAGACCCGTCTAACGGTTATAACACTGCAATTCAGTGATCCAGCGAATTCACGAATGGACGGTAAATGTGTTCCCTCCCCCAATTGACCTGTTATAATTAAAGATCTTAACTGATTTTCAATTTGATGGTATAAAGGCTCAGCGCTATTTTCATTAATTTGAATCGGTATATTCACATCTTGCACCTCGCCCTCCGGTACACTTCAGTCAGTCTGTGACATAACAGCGCCGGTTTCATCCTGTATTCGTACATACGCTCATATCTCATACATTTAACTCAAATCCCGACAGGCCAGCTTCTTCAGTGTCAATCGACTGAATAACCACAATCCCGCCAAGCCAACTAACAAAGCGATCCACATGATCGGAGACAACAGGCTCCATGATTGGCTCATATCTATCACAAGCTGCAATCCATGGCTTCCTGTCATTCGAATTAGAATGGAGATTACCACGGTGAACGGAATGAACAGCATACTGAGAAGTAAATATTTCTTGCCACTGTGCAAAAACTCTCCATAAATATATAAGCCAGTCATGAGAAGCCCGTAACCTGTCCAGGTTATGCTAAAGGCCAGATATTGATCCCATCGGAACCCTTCGAAATGAAGTCCAACCACATATAATGATCCGTAGAAAAAGATACCATTGTACGCAAACGCCATCAGAGACTGCTGGAGCCTGGACCACATCACTGTCTGTTCTGGAATAGGAAGTCTGCGATAATAGGTCAGCATCTGTGTATAGGAATCCTCTTGAATGTAACGAAAGGATCGTCTACTGAACAAGAATCCTTGAAATGGTACCATGATCAAAAAGTAGGCATCTGCAAAAGGATTCAAAAAATCCGTCTGTTGTTGTCCCAATAACATCACACCGCCCATGCTGCCAGTGTATATCATGAAGATTACGGTCCACAGCCATTGGAGCCTATCCTTGTTCATCTCGCTACGGGTCAGCCACCAAGCCTGCTTCCATGCGTTCATATCATTGCCTGCCTTTCCATCTGTCATTAGAGTGCCTTTACTCACTGTGTTTACTGTATATATCAATATACACAGTATACAAACCACTCGCTTATCCCGTCAACCCCTTATTTTCCTGAATCAGGAAAGCAGGATGGGATTCATCTTCGATTTACGTTAAAATAAAACTTGATTCTGAACATACAGAGGTTCATTGTAAAATCATTCACTTAACTGGTACATAGAAAGGATTGATTCATCTATGGATTCGCTGATTGAAATTGGTTTTGTGTTCCTTTTCCTTATCGTGGTCATCTGGCTAATTGTTCGCGTTGAACCCAAACGACATTCTGCCAAAAAAGGCAGACATCGTATGCAGCGTAACAACCGCTATACCGATTCTTCTTCGGCATACCCGGTCATTACCAATGAAGACTCCTATGATCGACATTCCAGACACACACCCGATCACAAACATCACGATTCAGATTCTTCATCAGGCACACATTCTCATCACTACGGTGATAGTGGTAGCAGCAGCGACAGTGGTGGCGGAGACAGTGGGGGTGGCGGGGATTAAACTGATCTCACAAAAACAAAAAAAGGGCTGTACCCGTTATTGTGCATAAACACAATTTCAGATACAGCCCTTTTTCCGTTCTCTAGCACCTGTTAGAAGAAGAGGCCTTGCGATTAAACGAGGTTATAGCCACCAGGCAGACTGCGATTACTGCGGATGGCGCGAATCTCGGCCAGAGTCAGCCGCTCATTCGTAGAGATCAGAGACTCCACGTCATTGCCTCGGATCAGATCATCCAAATCTCTCAAGTTGGTGTTGCCTCGGAAGACCCGGAATCCACCTTGGAAGTTAGGACGTGTAAACACAACCAGTGTTGCATTCGAACTTGTGGAGAAAAAGCGCAGGCTCTCCACCCCGTCCAAAATATTGTCCAGGTTACGAAGACCCGTGTTGCCACGATAGATGCGGCTTCTCCCTCTGTAGTTCTCTTCTGAATACACGGTAAGACGTGGATACGTTTGACTGACGTTGACTGCTTTTTTCATTTTGTTTCCCCCTCTCGAACTCATTCTATGAATGAAGAGAGAGGGAGCGTGGACGAAACATCTGCTAGATTTGTCCATTTTCATATTTTTAGAAGAAATGAGTAGCTTACACCCAAGAAAGCCGATAGTTGGATGTCTTCTTTATACGCCGAGAATGGCTTCCCATACCGGACGTGTATGACCACCAGGATATAACAGATACAAAAGGACATACACGATAACACCTGTCAGTGCTGAGCCGAACCAGATCATGGACGTGAACTTGCCCCAGCGGCGATGTGTTCCGAACTTCTTTTTGAATCCCAGCACCAGTGTGGAGATCCCGAATATGGCAGCCACAGTAGCCAGAATGATATGAAAGATCAGAAATATCCGGTAAAAGATCTCCAGATCCGGGTCCCCGCCCCAAGCCGTATTGCCCACGAATACCGTGCGCGACATATAGATCACAAAGAAGATCAGAGCCGCAATCGCTCCTGCGACCATGGCGGACTGGTGTGCCTCACGTTTGCCCCGAATAATCAGTACCCACCCGATCCCCACCAGTACTGCACTAATCACAATGAAAGAAGTGCTGATCGTGGGTAGCCAAAAATACATATCCATCGTGTGTTCCCCCTCTTGTCAGAACATTGCCTTAATTATTTGGCAGCCGGGTTGAGCGGCCCTCCTGTGCCTCCTGCGGGATATGAATCATCGTCATCTTCCTGTTTCTCTTTCCGATACCATTGGAAAAAGACATAAGCCAGCATGGAGGCAAAAATCCCCTCCTGAATAAACTTCATCACAATGCCACCGACCTGCTGATCTTCTTTCGCCGAAGACAAAAAGTTAAAGAAGGCAGGCCCACCGAATGAGCGAAGTAACGTCGTAGAATCTCCAGATACACAATACCGCATGGCTTCAGCCCATACTGCCGGGTTGCTGTACGTCTGATACAACGGCTCGGACGCAAAGATAATCAATCCACACGCAGGCGTAAGCAGCACCATATTCAGAAATATAAAACCGATCTTGGATAACCCTGATGCTTGTCTGCCTTCTGGCAACGGATTAAGCAATGTCCACCACATGAGCATGGAGGTAATGAACAGCGCAATATAATACAACCGGTGAACGGTAAAATTCAGCATAACGTAGTCATGTACAATCGGCAGGTGATACAGCGAGAACAACCCGTTAAAGAGCACTGCCGCAACGATCGGATGAGCCAGGAACGAAAGCTGGCGTGTTGGTAACCAACGTACGATTCTGCGCCACACCCAGATCGGTAATCCTTTCATCATCAGCGGCGGAGCTACCAGATATGAGAACGCCATGCTCACCATATGGAAGCTAAACATCACGTGACCAAGCAGATTAAAAGGCCCAGCTTGAGCCAGATACAGGACGAACAGCCCTGTAATAAACATGATTTTCTGTGCAGCACTCGCTGGCTCTGCATCCTTTATTTGCTCGCTTAACGGTCCGACAAGCACTAAGTAGGCTGCAGCAATGATCAGAAATAAAGCCAATATAAACGGACTCCACAAGTCGTTGAAGCTAAAGTATTGCAACCCGAGCATACGGGAAACCTCCCCGTGACCTAATTTGATTGTTGCCAATATTCCTCTGAGAAGTTCCATTCGCCAAAAAGGGGAAAAGACGGCGGCAATGCGCCGCCGCCATCTCTTTTACCACCAGACCCAATAGAGTGCCATAATAATGCACGTAAAGGCTACGAAAAAACCAAAGGCCATGAACAGAATCGGCATCAAATGCCCTTTGTCCTTCATGTGCATCCAGTAACCTAATTGAACAAATACCTGAAGAATAGCCATGACGAGCAAAATAATAATCGTAAAGGTCGTGTTGACCCCTCCGGCAGAAGCGGCCGCAAATGCAATCAGCGTGAGAATAATGGAGAAAATAAACACCACGACATGTTTCTGTGGCCCTTCCGTCCGGTGACGGTGTTTCACAGGTTGTTGATCTGTCTTATCCTGTGCCGACATGTATTAGCCCACCTTTCCGAGCAGGTACACGACCGTAAAGATGAACACCCAGACCACGTCAATAAAATGCCAGTACATTGCGGAGACGTATACTTTAGGTGCAGTTACGACCGTCAATCCTTTTTTGAACAGCTGCCCGATAATGATTCCGATCCATACAATACCGAAAGCAACGTGGGCTCCGTGGAACCCGACCAGTGTATAAAATGCTGAACTGAATGCACTTGTGGTCATACCGAACTCTTTATGTTTCACATACTCATAGAACTCGTATATTTCCAGTGCGAGAAATCCCATACCCAGTACCACTGTGATGCCCAGCCACAATGCCAGTGCATCTCGTTTGCCCTTATGCATAGCCTGAATGGCAAATACACTTGTCAAACTACTGACCAGGAGAATGAACGTTGCAGCTGCCACAAGTGGCAGGTGGAACAGTTCATTCGCCGTAGGTCCACCATTGGTTTGGCCACGAAGAGCCAGGAAGGTAGCAAAGAGTGTACCGAACAGTACCGTCTCGCCGCCAAGGAACAACCAGAAGGCAATAAGCTTGTTACGTCCTTCCAGCGTTGCTTTCTCCGGTTCATGCGGCAATTTGTCGTTCACCGGTTCGGCATGTGAGGTTGTCATGTTCTAGCCCCCTTCTCATCCTGATCCTCCGGTTCAATATGCCAGCCATGATCATCATATAGTGAACGAAGTGCCATTGCGCCGAAAGTGATTACGAGACCAATAATAACTACAATATAATTGTTGAAAATGACATTCATAAACGCATTTCCAAATTCATCCTTGCTGAACATCAAGCCAAGTCCTGCAATAAAGATACCTACTGACATCACAAACGGCAACGGCGTTGCTGAAGGCATATGAATCGAACCTACAGGTTCTGCCGGTGTCATCTCCGTATTGCCTGCCATCTTTTCCTTCCAATAAGCATCAATTCCGCGTACCAGCGGAGTCTGCTTGAAGTTATATTCCGGCGGCGGAGATGGAATGGACCATTCCAGTGTACGGCCGTCTTCCCACGGATCGTTCGGCGCACCAGCTGGTTTTCTCGTTGTAATCACGATGTTCACGAGGAACATGATAACCCCAACACCCATTAGAAATGCACCGACGGAACTGACCAGATTGAGCAGGTCAAAGTCCTGATTCGGCAAGTATGTAACGATCCGGCGCTGCATCCCCATCAGACCGAGGAAATGCTGTACAAAGAACGTTAATTGGAAACCGATCATAAATGTCCAGAATGTCCATTTGCCCAGTGTTTCGCTTAGAATACGTCCGAACATCTTCGGCCACCAGTAATGCAATCCCGAGAACAATCCAAGAACCAGTCCCCCTACAATAACGTAGTGAAAGTGGGCCACAACAAAGTACGTATCATGGAACTGGAAATCCGCCGGAGCAGATGCCAGCATAACGCCTGTAACGCCACCCATAACGAAGGTTGGGACGAAACCAACTGCGAACAGATTTGCCGCTGTAAAACGGATCTGTCCACCCCACATCGTAAAGAGCCAGTTAAAGATCTTGATCCCCGTAGGTACGGCAATCAACATCGTTGAGATGGAGAAAAGCGCGTTAGCTACATTACCCAGACCTGTTGTAAACATGTGATGCGCCCAGACCATGAAGCCAAGGAAGGCAATCAAGATGGTAGCAAATACCATAGAGCTGTATCCAAACAACCGTTTACGCGAGAAGGTTGGAATAACCTCCGAGATAATACCAAATGCCGGCAAAATAAGAATGTATACCTCCGGGTGCCCAAAGATCCAGAAGATGTGCTGCCAAAGTACCGGGTTACCGCCACCTGCAACATCGAAGAAATTCGCTCCCAGAATACGATCAAATGTTAAGAGTACAAGTCCTACCGTGATGGCAGGAAAAGCAAAAAGGATAATGGCCGATGTAATAAATGTCGTCCATGTAAACATCGGCATCCGCATGTAAGACATGCCCGGAGCACGCATTGTAATAATCGTAGCGAGAAAGTTAATGCCCCCGATAAGTGTCCCCAGACCCGCGATCTGAAGACCTATGGTGTAGAAATCCACGCCATGCGTTCCACTATATTCACTGCCCGAAAGCGGCGTATATGAAGTCCAGCCCGCATCCGGTGCTCCGCCCATAACCCAGCTCAGGTTCAGCAACAGTCCACCAAACAGGAATGTCCAGAAACCGAGCGCGTTAAGAAACGGAAAGGCAACGTCCCGTGCCCCGATCTGTAAAGGCACAACAGCATTCATAATGGCAAATATAAGTGGCATGACACCAAGGAAAATCATCGTTGTTCCGTGCATGGTAATCAATTCGTTGAAGACTTGTGCTGATACAAAATCATTCATCGGTTTCATCAGTTGAATCCGAATCAAAATGGCTTCAATGCCGCCGATTCCGAAGAAAAATCCACCCGCAACCAAATAAAGAATGGCGATTTTTTTGTGATCGACGGTGGTGATCCAATCCATCAAGCCCCTGTACCTCTTGACGCTATGCGCATGAGCCAAGGTTGTGTACCCCCTTCTTCGTCCTTGCTGTTCTATTCATAGTCCAATTTGTAGTTGGCCAGATATTCGGCAATTCCGTCGATTTCTTCATCCGTCAACCCAAGATCTTTGGGATTCGGCATGGTATTGCCCGGCTTCACGGATTGTGGATCATGGAGCCATTCTTTCATGTTATCCAGTACCGGATTACCTTCTTCCTGCCCCTCACGATAATTCAGCAGAATGCCTGCGACAGATTCTTTGCCGCCGATTCCCGTCAGGTCAGGTGCAACAGGTCCACCTTGATCACCAACAGCGTGGCAAGAAAGGCAGTTTGTTTTGAACTTTTCGGCCAATTGAGCATCTTCAGGAAGGACTGCGGGTGCTTTCATCTGGTTCACCCATCTGTCAAAGGATTCCTGACTCACTGCTTTTACCTTAAATTCCATGAAAGCATGCGATCTGCCACATAATTCGGCACATTTACCGCGGTAAACGCCTTCATTTGGTGCAGAGAAACTGAACTTGTTAAGCGTTCCATCCGGGTTTGTGTCCATTTTTCCCGCAAGTGACGGCACCCAGAAGGAGTGAAGCACGTCAGCGGTTTTCAATTCGAATGCGATTTTGGTTCCGGTCGGGATGATGAGATCTTGAGCGGTGGTTACGTCATATTGAGGATAAGTGAATTCCCACCAGTACTGATGCGAGGTGACTTGGACCTTAAGTGCATTTTTGTCATTAGACAGATCTTCGCCTTGGGCAAAAATCGTTTGTACCGTCGGTACTGCCAGAACAATAACCAGCAATAACGGAATGGCTGTCCATATTACTTCCAGCTTGAAATTACCTTCAACCTGTTCGGGCATCTCAGTCTGCCCGGCCCGTCTGCGAAACCGGATCAGGACATAGGCCGCTATGGCGAATACAATGATGAGCACCACGATCATAATCGCGATGGACAGCTTCATCAGATCGTATTGGCCTTGCGCCACAGGACCCTGAGGTTTCATTACCGACAAGTCTTCCCGCCCGCATGCGGATAGCAGCAAAGAGAACACCGCCAGCAAGGGGAGAATTCGCTTTGCAACCTGCCACTGTTTCATCATTGATCTACCCCACTTTTTTACGTTTTCGTAGATTACCGTTGTCGTTCGGTAGAAAGGCAACAAAAGGTACGTTTCAGCACGATACGCATAATCCTCTTCGTCATACAGAACGCTTACAAAAATAACGCTTCCAGTACTCCCGTCATTTCCTGCTCAGGGCATGTCTGCGCATTCTTCCAATTCATTCTATATGCTTCAATCACTTATTAAATATAAGTTGAGGGTATGATTTTGTCAATCTTTGGACACATGTTCACAAATTGTTCACTTTATGTAAAAAACCGCTCTGTAACTTGATTTGTAAACGATTTCAGTTAAAAATATTACTCTCTACATTTGAAAATTTTTGCCAAATTTCGGTGATAAAACTTGATAAATTGGTGATTTTCCTCACATTGAAAACATGCGGTATTATGCAAAAGAAAGGTTCATTTTTATGGGAAACATCTCCCATATCAATCCAGAAGCCAGGCATACCGCTCCATACTGCTTTAATTAAGTCCTAAAACAGCATGGAGCATTCCTGAGAAGTTCAACTCAAGTTATCCTCTTCACTGACCTTATCTCACGTACCGTTGGTCAGGATCAAAGGGCCATCCCCAGTTATGGCAACGGTATGTTCATACTGAACGCCCCAGCTGCCATCTACTGTTCTCACGGTCCACCCATCCTCATCCCATACAACGGCTCCTGAACTGCCTTTCGTAAAGATCGGCTCAATGGTAATGACCATGCCCTCGGTGAGCATTATGCCCGTTCTGCGTTTGCCATAGGGCAGTACATTGGGCGGTTCATGAATATATTGACCAATCCCATGACCAATGAGGGGCTTCACAATCCCATACCGATATAGTCGGGCTGTTCGTTCAATGGCGCTTCCAATATCTCCGAGCGTATTGCCTGGGACTGCCTGTGCTATGGCTCGCTCAAGTGCTTTCTCCGTGCGCCTCATCAGCTTGCGAATGGATCTGCTTGGTTCACCAATTCCATATGTCCAGGCCGAGTCAGCAAGCCAGCTATCTTTGTTCACCACCATATCGATGGTCACTACATCCCCGCTTGCCAGCGCCTCATTGCTCGGAAATCCGTGGCACACCACTTCATTGACGGAGGCACAAGTCGCGTATGGATATCCTTTATACCCTTTTTGCTCTGGTGTGGCCCCATGTTCTGCGAGGAAATCTTCGACTCGCTCATTGATCTCTGCTGTTGTGATGCCGGGGACCATCCACTGCTCAATATGTTGGTGACAGCTTCGCAAAATTCGTCCTGCTTCCCGCATGTAGCCGATCTCTTCTTTGGTTTTCAAAATAGGGTCCACAGGCTTTCATCCTTCCCGCTGTAGGTGTACTTCCATATATATGCAGCAGGAACGCAAAAAAAAACCGCCTGCCGGAGCTTAACGCCCGGGAGACGGTTCTATTCATTATCGGAACAGTATAATCAGAGTTGTGTGTTCATGTTTCAGGACACGGAAGAATCCATCTTGACAAGCTCATGCTCAACCACAGAAGTCAATTCTTCCTCATATCCACCCGTAATCCGGTATTTCCTCACGTACTCCTTCACGAATTTTTTTGGATCTTTAGGACGGAAAATCCGAGTCATTTCCCTCAAACTTTCTTTGACCTCATTGTGACCTTTCGTTGCCATTGTAATTCCCTCCCAAAACGTTGAAAGTGAATGCTCCGTTTAGAGAATGCCGAATAAGTCTTAAATGCCATCCATGAAGTTGTGTGCGCGGCTTAAAGCAAGCTTTAGGTCGGGAACCTCGCTGATAGCAAGTACCTGACACTATAAATACCCGATATGATTCGGAATGAATCATAATCTTATTGTAGCATATTCGGAAGTATCTTACGACTTGACGATTTCCTCTAATAAATATAACGGTTCTTATGCCCAAAAAGTTTAATTCCGAATCATATGTAGTGCTTGCGAACATTCTATTCGGAATTAATATATCCAGCATAACACTCAACTATTCGGGGGATATTATCACGGACAACCCATACAGTTAAATTACTGGTATCCAAAGGAGGCGTCGTCTCATGGACCGCAAAGAACAGGATATGCTGCCCCTTTCGCATGAAAAGGTGGAAGTAGACGGAGTTTACATCAACGAAGCCGGACGTGAGGAACATCTGCACCGGGGGCAACACTTCCCGGCTGACCCCGTTCTAGGCAAGTCGGAATGGAAACTGGTCGAATATGCATTTGATAATCACCACGAAGGTCGTACCGATGAACGTTTGGTACCCAAAGAAGACGATACCGACAAAAAAGGCAAGATCGACAGCCCACGCAGACAGTTTCAGGGTGGATAATTTTGTTTGTTAAAAGTATGTTGAGCTAGAAAAATACAAGGGCAGTACACGCCATATATCGGCTGTTGCTGTCCTTGTTTCATTTTAAGATAAATCCTCGAAACTCTTTGGTTAATTTCCCCTTAAATCACTCAGCAGGATTTTCTGGGAGCTCTGCTCCAATAGACGAAACTCCTCGTTAATTTTCCGTTCTCTGGCTGCATCAGGCCGATAACCAGGAATCATTACCCAATGCTCTCTTATCAATTCAATTCGATACATTGTTGGAGGGTGATAAGCATGATCCTGGGTATCACGCGTTACCTGCAAACGTTGAAGTCGAAGAATCTCTTGGCTTGGAACGGCAGAAATACGACTTCTGAATTCCTCATACAATTCCTTGTTGTACTGATATTCTGCCACTTGCTCAGCTGTAAGCGCAAAGAGGCCTGCCATCTCGGACTTCAAAAACAAAGACTCTATTGCTTTACTTCCAGCTGTCTCCGAAGCTTCATGATCTGCGATGTAGAAAGCTCGCTGCATCTCAGGCCTCATGCTCCAAAGTAATAAGACATATATCCCACCAACAATGGCAAGCAACAATAAGCGAAATATGATAATTGGGAATACCACCCAAGTTAATAAACCGCTTCCCTCCGGATTGATCGTGTCGAGCCAGGAATGTAGTACGTGTTTGGCACGTTCAACGAAAGAGCTATTAGATATATTGGGGTGTGCCAACTGACTCATTTGTTGACTAATTGCGGCTACCTTCTCCTCTAATGTCAGAGCTGCAAACAAAGGGATCCCCAAGACGATCGCTCTCTTTTTTCTTTTGAGATGTAGTACGTACCCGTTATATTCCTCATTGACGATAATCATATCCACAGGCTGAACATTCATATGCTCCCCAATTTATGGAATATTTTGAATATGTAGAAAGTCTCAAATTGTATGTGTATACGCACTTAAATTTTCAAATGAATCTATAGTCTCACTTGTTTACCTATATTGTGTCTTCCCTTTTCTTTTGTCCGTCTGGAACATTCCTTGACCAAACCGGTTCAGTTCTGTCCATCTCCTTCATAGCCTAGTTAAAAAGGACAAAGGAGGCTGGACCGGATGTCCCCCATGAAATCGTCTAGCGGTCTGGATGAAAATATTGCCGGTATGCTCTGTTATCTGTTTACCTTTGTAGGAGGAATTGTCTTTCTCGCTGTAGAGAAGCGGAGTCGATTCGTGTTATTCCATGCGCTGCAATCTGTAACGGTCTTTGGCATCATTATGGTCGGGCATGTATTATCGGCTTTTCTTCCGTTGTTTGGCCCCCTCGTGGCATCGCTATTATCACTGCTTGGTGTGGTGGTCTGGCTTATTATGGTCGTCACCAGCCTGCAGGGGAAATGGCTGAAGCTGCCGTGGGTTGGCGATTTTGCAGAGAAACAGTTACGTCATCTGTAACTTCAGGAAGAAGGTACAAGTGTTCCAAAAAGAAAAGAGGATCCATTTCCGTTCAACCGGATGTGGATCCTCTTTGATTATAACGAGGGAAACGAGTCAACCTCTCGCCCTTGTGTCATGAACACGTGGCTCAGAATGCTTTTTACGGATCGGAATGAAACTTAGATAGGTACCACATCTCCATACCCATTCCAGCGGCCCATACTGGAACCAGCGCATCCACAGATTACTGGCGATGACTTGTACAATAACCATACCAATGCACACAAGGGTAGACACCGTATACGATACAGCAGCATCTGCAAATATGAGTTGGTATACCATCAACAAAATGATGGTCTGTGCGATGTAATTGGTCAGGGCCATTCGTCCGAATGCATGCAGGGGACTTAACATTTTGGCAAAGGTCATGTTCTGGTTCAATCTCAGTAATGTACTTAGATAAAAGATGGATACCACCGGCCCAATTGCCACACCGATATGTTCTAATCGAAAAGCGGCATCCATATTGGCTTGCTCAGCGGCAGGCAGGCTCGCACCAATCACTTCGTATAGAAATGGACTCATCGCATCCGGAGGAGCAACCCACCACATGATACCGATCCCCACGATAGAAGCGATGAATGAAATGAACCAGATTCTGCCCAGATACGGAAGTTCTTTCTGGATCTTCTCCATCAGTTGATATTGACCTGCAGACAATCCCAGTATAATTAAAAAAGGAATCGTTAGCATCTTGACACCTATAGCGGCGGCTGCAATAAATCCCACCACACCGATCACCAAATTCACAGTTCGAGGTGCCCAATATAACGGAATGACAACCAGCCCTATGATGGCATAAAGAAATAAAGCTTCTCCAGACTGATACTGTTGATGAATATATCCCAACGCTAATAAAATAAACATCCTGCGTATATAGAGAAACAGCTTGGGTTGACCTTTGGCAGCTGCCCGGCTTAGAAAAAGATAAAATCCAAGGCCAAATAAAAAACAGAAGATATCGTAAAATCGTGCCTCCACCAAAAAATACAATGCTCGTTGGATCCAAACATCTACACGAGTATCCGGCTTCAACATAAACCACAATGCCAATATATTTACGAATGGTAGGCCTATCAAGGAAAACCCTCGAAACAAATCCAGAAACTTCATTCGATTTTGTTTTAATACAGGTTGATGATTCATCGTTCCTCCCAGTGAAATTATTGTTATTTAATCAAGAAGCGATTGGATCGCTTATCTCTTGGCTGTATACCCCCGTGCATGATAACAGTCTATCCTTCATACAACGTGCCTTGCCATCGAATTAGGTGAATAACTTCTTACATCCGGCATAAGGTCTTGTTCCTGTATTGTTCCTGTATAGCACAGTGGTATATTAGACATCTGTGCTGATATCAAACAAAACAAAAAAAACACCGAAAACACGACTCTGCTGAGCCTGTATCTTCGGTGTTTTGCATCTAAAGAGGGCTTGTTCATGTGGTTGAACATTCACAGCATAAAATGATATATGTCATAAACCATTCATGCTGTATATCATCATGATTAACCTGATTCATTATTCATCTTGTGAATCGTGTGTTTATAACAGTTAACATAACAATCCTGCTGGATGATAATTCTAGCCTAATTCGGCTAATTAAGCTGACTTGCCTGTTTCTCCAAGGATGGCATCTGCCTGTTGTTCAGCCATCTTGGCAGCCGTTTCCTTGGTACCAAGACCATTGAACAGCAGGTTCATAAAGATCGCCGTGAAGCTGCCTGCAATGATACCATTGCCGAGCATAATCTGAGCCCAAGCCGGTGCACCTGCGAACAACTCAGGTACAACGGTAACCCCCAAGCCCATACCTACAGAACAAGCGATGACAAACAGATTCTCATGACGGTTCAGATCGACCTGACTACCGATGATTCGGATACCGGATGATACCACCATGCCAAACAAGGCCACCATGGCTCCGCCAAGAACTGCCCCTGGAACGAGCTGTGCGAGCGCTGCAATCTTCGGCACAAATCCGATGACCACCAGGAGTCCACCGGCCACAACAATGACATCACGCGTCTTCACACGTGTCATCTGTACAAGTCCTACATTTTGCGAATACGTTGTATATGGAAACGAGTTGAAAATACCACCTAACACAATGGCCAAACCCTCTGCACGATAACCGCGGGCCAGATCCTTGGAAGACAGGTCCTTGTCCAGGATTTTGCCCAGAGCCATAAATACACCTGTGGACTCGGCAACGCTGACAATCGCCACCAGAATCATCGTCAGCATCGGTACAATCTCAAATGTCGGTCTGCCGAAGTAAAACGGTTGAACAACATGGAACCAACTTGCATCGCGAATAGGGGCAAAGTTCACTTCACCCATGAACCCTGCTGCCACTGTACCTACCAGCAGACCAATCAGTACCGAGATGGAACGGATAAAACCTGTAGTGAATCGAGTCATTAGAATGATAAAGAGCAGCACGCCGAAACCGAGTAACAAGTTCACTCCGCTGCCGAAATCTTCTGACCCCTGACCGCCGCCCAGATCGTGGAAAGCAACCGGAATCAAAGTTAGACCGATAATCGTAACCACCGAACCCGTGACCACCGGTGGAAAGAGCCGAATAAGCTTCCCAAAGATTCCGGAGAAGATCAATACGAACAGCCCTGAGGCAATAATCGCTCCGTAAATGGCAGATACTCCACTGTTCATCCCGATTAGGATCATCGGAGACACGGCCTGGAATGCACAACCGAGCATGACGGGCAGCCCTACGCCGAAATATTTATTTCCCCATACCTGAAGCAGTGTAGCCACACCACATGCGAGCAGGTCAATGGCAATAAGATAGGTTAGTTGTTCCTGTGTAAAGCCCAATGCGTTACTGACGATCAATGGGACAACGACGGCTCCTGCATACATCGCAAGCACGTGTTGAAGTCCGAGGGAGAACGTTTTGATTGGATGCCGATGCCGCTGAAAAATACGTTCGCGTGCCATATTAGTTCATGCCCTCCTCTTCCGCAAATGTAACCTGTCCATCCGACAGGGCCCCAATGCGAACCAGCGATTCCACACGGTATCCTGCTTCTTTCAGCAAGCGACCTCCTGGCTGGAATGCTTTTTCAATAACGATACCGATACCAACCACTTCTGCTCCGACCTGCTCCACAATGCGGGCCAGACCAAATGCCGCTTCACCATTTGCCAGAAAATCATCAATGATCAGCACGCGATCACCAGGCTTCATGAATTTCTTGGCTACGGTGATTTCATTCGTCTCCTGCTTGGTGAAAGAGTATACTTTCTCCACCAGAATGTCTTCCGTCAGTGTGAGTGACTTCTGCTTCCGTGCAAAAATCAGCGGTACATTCAGTTCCAACGCGGTCATGATGCCTGGTGCAATTCCTGACGACTCAATCGTCAGCACACGAGTAATATTCTCGCCTTCAAAGCGGCGAATGAATTCCTTGCCCACTTCCTTCATCAGAACCGGGTCCATCTGGTGGTTCAGGAATGAATCCACTTTGAGTACTTGCTCGGACAGGACAATGCCTTCCTGTCTTACCTTGTCTTTTAACAATTGCATGCAATTCTTCCCCCTGAATGCCCTCTACACAGAAACCTACATGCCAATCCAATCACATGGTAAAAAAACAAAAAAACCGCCTTTTCACACGCTGCGGAAAAACCGGAGACGGGAAAGACGGACTTGTACGTATATGGACAAGCCGTATGGATGCTGCAAGTGCCTTGAAGGACAGAAAGAGACATGATGTCACTCTGACACGTCAAACTCCAAACAGTCTATTCAGGATCAGATGTGAAGCTACCTGAACCTGCTTTGCAGTCAAACTGTCTGAGAATGATCTCATTCCAACCATACAAAATGTTGCAGCATCTTTCCCGTAGTCCGATCATTCCGGTGATCGGGTAGAGACATGCAGGCCTATTCCTGCACATATACGAGTAACGGCATATTTAATTTTTGGCTCCATGATTCGTTACAATGTATGATCGCGAACCTGAATATAAATGGTTAAACATAACTGACAATGTTAGAAGTATACCGAATCGACGGCGTGAAATAAAGAAGTATTTTCATGGAAATTGCGGAAACTTGTCTTAATTTGCAAACAAAGGGTGATTGGAATGTGTTTTTTATGTACAATATGAGGACGGAAGCGCGGATCTGAACGGATAATGCATGGAGACGCGGCCTACATCATCAATTAATGATCAAAGGAGATATGCAAACATGAAAGGCGTACTGAAGGAATTTAAGGAATTTGCCGTACGCGGCAACGTCATCGACTTGGCAGTCGGTGTCATTATTGGGGCTGCTTTTGGTAAAATCGTCACGTCCCTTGTGAATGATATCATCATGCCTCCGGTTGGAAAACTGATGGGTGGAATCGACTTCAGTCAAAAAATCATCAACTTGGACGGGGATATCAAAACAGCAAATGGACAGGACATCACCACACTTGCTCAAGCCAATGACGCTGGCGCTACGGTGATTGCATACGGTCAGTTCATTAACGTCATGATTGATTTCCTCATCGTTGCGTTCTGTATCTTTATGCTCGTTAAGGGTATCAACTATCTCAAAAGCAAAGAACATAAAAAGCCCGAGCCGAAAAAAACGACCAAGGCTTGCAAGTATTGCCTATCTGAAATTCCGGCTGCGGCTACCCGCTGCTCGCACTGTACTTCAGAGCTCGAAGCAGAAGGAAGCGGCGCTCCTGCGTAATTACGATGAGCGTTTAAAAACGCACCGAATTGAATTCTTGATATAATTTTTTTGCTACGGGGGACAACCTCCCACTTGCTGGGGTTTATGTATGAAAAGCTAGCCCTACGGGCTTAGTTAACAATTTATTTGCGTAGCTTAAAAGGTTTTGAGGGTTCCACCGTAAAGGTGGGGCCTTTTTTTATGCCAAACATACATGTGTTACATGTGCTCCCCCATGAATTTCATTAGCACCCATGCTCATGAACTAGAAACGGCGTGGCAGCAAATGCTCCAGGATCGACTTCAGATCCTTATCTTCCTTGTAAACTTCTTCCCCGGTATCAAGCTCTGTTACACGAATATATTCAAAGTTTGCCGAAGCATCCACTGGCTTGAACAACAATTGGGCTTCATCTTCCAAACGTACATTGAATCCCATATCCTTAAACATGGTGGTTAACTGACTGTTAGCGGGTTCTTGACCTTGCCCTACAAATATAAGTCCTCTAAGGCTTTTACGTTCCTGAGGTTGCGGATAAATCACCTGAAAGTGTACAATGCATTCCATACGATCGTTCCCCTTTCGTTTAAAACATACTTTGTGAAATTTTGAACTTTAAAAACTGCTATATAAGGAGATACGTTTCATGACCCCAGAACGTTTCGACATTTATGACGATAAGCAACATTGGATCGGTACGGCACTACGCAGTGAGGTCCATGCCAAAGGTTATTGGCACCGTTCATTCCACTGCTGGATTGTGCGCGACGAAGGCGAACAACGACGGGTTCTTTTTCAGCGGCGACGTGATATTAAGGATACCTTTCCCGGATGTTATGACATTACAGCAGCAGGTCATCTCACCGCAGGTGAACAGCTGCAAGACGCCAGTCGTGAGCTGGAGGAAGAACTGGGTGTGAATACTCCTTTCGAGGCACTAACCTATCTACTCACGGCTACACAGCAGCTCCAAGGAGAGGTCCGTGGTGTTCCATTCGTAGATCGGGAATTCAGTGCGGTCTATGGACTATGTCTCAACCAGCCTCTCGAAGCTTATGTTCTGCAGCCCAGTGAGGTGGACAGCCTGTATGAAGTGCCCCTGGATGATCTGCTCGCCTTGTTTCGTAATGAGATCGACGTCATCCAAGCTACGGGAGTTCAGACTCAGCCGTTGACATCACTGTTAAATTCCATCGGTCATAAGGACCCGTCAAGCGGCGATCATGCAGCTTATGAACCGGAGCGTATTGCTCGCCAGATTCGGGCGAAGGAATTCGTGCCCCATGGCACAGCTTATTATACGGACGTGCTCGAAGCTCTGTATCACGTGCCTAAAGATTGATCACGTACGATCCTGTTCAACCCGATCCAGTTCAATCGAATGTTCATAGCTTCATTTTCTCAAAAATAGCATAACTTCATACCCCTACTATTGACTTGACTGGAAACAGATGCTGTGACGAACATCACTGTCATATCTCAAACCAGCACAAACAGGCGTCTGCCTCGGGGCAGCGCCTGTTATATGTACATACGTATTCGTTTCATCAAGAAAGATACCTTGCGCTGGCTTGTCCACTCCATCAGAAGTGAGTTAGTCCCCGGTCTGCCTAGCTCTGATCGTCCTCTCCTGAAGGAGAAGACCAGTAACGCGCAGAGAGTTTTTCGTACCGGTGCCCATAACGGGACTCCAGTTCCCCACCCATATCCTGTTCCAGTTCATACAACACCAGCTCTTGAGCAAAATGATTCAGCAGCAGCCTGGTCATTACCGGATGCTCCGTCACCACTGCCTGTGTGGCACATGATTCACCGCGCATGCCCAGCATGCACCAGCGGCGGTCTACCACCAGGGAGAATTTCCGACCGTTACCTGTACCATACAAAGGCATACCCGGCCAAGAAACAGGCTGATCCAGCATGCCTTCCCCACCATCACACGACCATAAGAGCCGCACACCGCGAGCTTCAGCCTGCTGTAAGTCATTACGCAGCAGCTCTGCTTCTTCACGCCAAACGTCTACGACAATCTCATGCTGAGCCTCGGCCAATTCACGGCTCAGATTCTCAAACACATTTTTGTCACCTTCGATGTTATAGAAGACAGGCTTCTCCGGTTCACTCTTGGGCATGCTGCTCTGGACATAATCCAGAGAGGTACGCATTTGATCGGAGAGCATACGGGTCATCTCCTCAGGCTTCAGCACACTATACTTCGCCGGTTCCCCTGGACTACACCGCAAGAATCCACGCTGTTCGAGCCGTTGCAGGGTCGCATATACATTGGAACGGGACACGCCCAGCCGCTTCGCAACCTCATATCCTGAAGCTGATCCCTGGCGGGCGAGTTCCACCATAATTTTAGATTCCATCTCGGTAAAACCGAGATGACGCAAATGATGCAGCAGTTGGTCCATATTCCCGTCCCCCCATGCTGTCAGCAACCCGCACTGCCTCACACTGATGCGGCAGAGCTTCTACTGCATCAGATCTGTTCGGCACCACAGCGCGGGCACCATTTGGAACCTTTGGGCAGCTCGGCTGCACAAATCTGACAATTCACCATTTCACGTGACACTTCGGTCTGTACGTCCACCGTGTTCACAATCGGGTTATTTTCTTTCCAGTAGCGGATGCGTTCGTCCAGCTCCTGCTGACGCTCACGTTCCCGTTGCATCTCTTCATCTCTGCGACGTTCCCACTCCGCATCGAACGCTTCCTTCTCTTCCTGCGTAAACTCGGTACTGTTATATTCCGATTCCGTCTCCAGATCGGCTATGGACGGAATGACCGTGTGATACGGCTCATCTTCCTCCAGTTCCAAATCAGGTGACGCATCGAACAAGTCCGGTTCCGGACTATGGGTCTGAGTCTGAGCTACGGCTGCCTCCTGTCTCGCGGCTGTGCTGGCTCCTGCGACTCCTGCAGTTCCTACTTTCGGTGCTGCTGTCTTGAATTCACCCAACTTGCGTCCGCATTTAGGGCAGAAGTTGGCATCCAGGGAAGCGATATGTCCACACTCGCACAACCGTTCATTCTTGAGCTGTGCAATCTTGTTGCGCAGACCATCAATCTCGTCCTGCAATTCGTCGCAGAGCTGCGACAGATCCACCATTTCTTTTTCTGCACGCGTCATATCCTGTGCCCGATAACCCTCATAGAAGATGCGACCCATATCTGTAAAATGGACTTCCTGTTCCTGTTGCAAGCCCACAATCTGGTTGTTCAGTTTCCCAATCTCAACGGCGTGCTGGGCACGCTCTGTTGCTTTGTTCGCTCCGTCTTTGATGCGCTGAAGCAGTTTCATGACCATTCCTCCTCTGTCCCGTCAAAACCAATATTATCATTTCAAATTTTTAGTAAATTAGCATATTACATCCTTCATGCAAAATGCTCAGGCATATAACTTATACGAAATCATGCCAAAAAGTTGCGTAATCTCGTGCAGATGCCCGTTTTATACCGATACTGGATGAAATCGGGGGCTTTCGTCAAGACCATACGTTCGGGTATAATGAAGCTTTGGCCATACTTAACCGCCTGATTAGGCGACTAACTCTATCATACCAATTTACAATGCGATTGTGAAAAGGGCAAATGGATTACTTTTGACTGGGATAGTCCTATCCCTGAATGCATACAGAGGTGGATGAAACATGTTAAGTCCGAACTCAACGTTCTACCCCCGTCCGCTCGGGGTTACCCCGGCGGCGTCCCTGCCCCAGTCCCCGTCTGCTCCGCTGGAGACCAGTCGGCAACTCGTGGGCAATGATCAACAGGATGCCTTCTATTTCCGTTCTCTTGAAGAGGCAGGCATCAAGCTAAACGCACCACAAATTTCGGCTGTCCGTCATGGCAGAGGACCTATTCTGACGCTCGCCGGAGCCGGTTGTGGCAAAACAACTGTGCTGGCTGCAAGAGCTGGCTACCTCATAGAGGTCAGTGGCGTACATGCAGGCAGTATCCTGCTGGTGACGTTCACCAACAAGGCCGCCACCGAGATGAAAGACCGGATCGCGGCATTGCCAGGTATACGCCCAGCAGCTGCAAGAGCCGTGCAGGCTCGCACCTTTCACTCTTTTGCCCTGACATTGCTGCGTCATTACGGTGTCCAGGAAGAGATCTTTGGCGAGTCGCGGGCTCAGCATACGGTGCTGAAGATGCTTCTTCGCCAAAATGGCATGAGTGAAGCCTTCCAGCCTGAAAGTCTGCTGGCCATGCTGTCCGCATGGAAAATGCAAGGATCGGAAACCACCGACTTGCCTGAAAAATCGCAGGAAGAACGCGATGCCAAACGTGTTCTGCTTGGTTACGAAGCCTGGAAGCAGGAGCGGGGCAAAATGGACTTTGACGATATTTTACTGCGCGCAGCCGCTCTGCTTCGTGATCCTGCTGTCCTGGGGCCGCTTCAGAAGCGTTTCCAGTACATTATGGTGGATGAGTTCCAGGATACCAATCATCTGCAGTATGAAATTGTGCAAAAACTGGCTTCCGCCCACCGCAACCTGATGGTTGTGGGAGACGACGACCAGACGATCTATACCTTTAATGGCGCACGCCAGGAATCGATTTTGGAATTCGATAAAGTATACCCAGGTGCACGCATCGTGACGCTGGATATTAATTATCGCAGTGATGCACGCATTCTGGGGCTCGGAAGCGAACTGGTCGCCCGCAATAAACGCAGACGTGACAAGCGGCTGCGTGCCGCTGGAAACCGCGGCGATGCGCCCCGTTTCGCTACACCTTCCAATGCGGAAGAAGAAGCGGCGTGGGTCGTAAACCAGCTGTGCCAACAGGTTGAAGAAGGACAACACACCTATCGTGACATTGCAATTCTTCACCGGACAGCCAGCAGCAGCCGGGCTGTATTCGAGCAGCTTGTGTTGAAAGATGTTCCTTTTGTACAGCATGGTGCTTCCCCGGTGTTCTATGACCAGTCTCTCATCAGACCCCTGATGGATCATCTGCGTCTGTCCCTTGATCCACGTGCCATGGATGCTCTCCCAAGCGCATTGGGACCGCTCTATGTATCACGGGATGCAGGGCTGGAGTGGATTCAGCGCTGTGAACAACAACAGGCGAAGAAATATCCGCTCATCCATCTGGTGAAATGGGACAAGCTGAAACCGTTCCAGCAGGAACAGGTCAAGGAACGCATCAAGCTGATCAAATCACTGCACAAACTGAAACCCATCATCGCCATTCAGGAGATGCGCAGGCAGTTCTACGACAAGTATATGGAAAGTGGTGATCCCAGCATCTTCACCCATTATAAGGAAACGATGCTGGAAACCCTGGATGAATTCGAAGCTGCCGTCAAAAAATTCGAAACGGTGGAAGAGTTCATCCAGTTCGCGGATGAGCTCTCCCGCAGACACCGGGAGATGGAATCTCTGCGCCGTGCACAGGACAGTGACGCAGTACAGCTGATGACCATTCACCGGGCCAAAGGACTGGAGTTCCCTTGTGTGTACTGGATCGGAGCCAGTGAAGGCATTGTGCCTCACAGTACAGCACTTCGCCAGGATATCCCCGAAGATCAGAAAGCTGCGCTTGCTGTGCAGCAGACCGATGCTGAGCTGGACATGGCGCTGGAGGAAGAACGCCGGCTCGCCTATGTTGCCATTACACGAGCCAAGCAGTACTTGTACGTCACCTCGCCGGCAAGCCATCACGGAAAGCCAGCGGATGTATCCCGCTTCCTGCTTGAAGCCTTCGGCATGGAAGTTCCGGACAAACGCAAACCTCGTGAGGAGAGCCGGACGAGCGGTCAGACTTCATATGGTAAAGGTAATGGACAGTATGCTCGCTCAGGTGCTCGTTCCGAAGGTCGGGATATGGCACTGCGCCGTGCCATCAGTCACAGTGACCGTCGTGACTTCGAGGTCCACAACGAACGTGACGAGGATCGCCTCGGTGAACGGCGTGGCAGTGGTGAAATTCGTAACCATAAGGCGTTCAGCACCACAGGTGTAAGTCCGACAGCTGCGACCTCCTCCAGTTCACAGTCGCACACTTCAGGTTCAGGTAATGCCCCACGTACAGAGACCGTTGCGATCTGGAAATGCAGTTCGTCCACCTGCAAAGCGTGGTTAAGACAGAAACCGGCTGTACCTTCTGCAAAAGCAACCAAGAAGGCATCATCAGGCCCTCCCGCCTGTCCCCTGTGTTCAGGATCGATGGAGGGCGGTACCCGCCAGGTTCCCGTAACAGGGAGATTTGGGAAATAAACGAACGGGATACCGTTATAGCTCGTTTCAGGGCGCTTTTTGCTGTTTATTAACAGTAGAAGCGTCTTTTTTCCATTTCAGAATGGGGGTTGGATTATGCAGGACGGCAAACAACATCTGTATGTATCGGTAACACATAATCTTATTGAACAAACACAGAACGAATCTACACCCTTTGAGGTGTTGGTGGATGATGAACAGCTGGGCCGATTGAAAGATCTGATGAAGGTGCTGGAGGATGACGATGCCTATACCTTGCAACGGGCCCCGGTACCCTACAAATCGGCAGACCATGATGAGGCAACAGAGCAATTTTCGGATGGCATGACCTTGCTGTATACCTTTCTGTATGACCATGGCACGCCGGATACCCGGCAGGCAATTGAGAGCATGAACGTGCTTCCAAGGCTGCAGGATACGGATTATGATGATCCGGGGTACGAGAATTCACTACTGAACAAATAACAGGATGCCAAAAAGCATGCGTAGCCGCAGATCACGCGGAAGACGCATGCTTTTGTTATATGAAGGACAACAGGAACGTGAAATGCAGTTAATCCAGACGAATCTCCTGCCCTTTCTCGGCCGATTCGTAGATTCCGCACAGCATGCGCGTGGAAGTCACACCATCCGCGATTGGGCTGATCGGTTCTGTACCGTTCAGACAACAATCCACAAAGTGGTCAATCTGATTCTGGAATGCACTATGAATATGGAGACCCGTATTATCCGTCTGGGGTTCAATATTCAGAATGGTATTATTTTTCTCCGTGACAATCAGCGTCTCTGGCTCCAGTTCAAATCCCCCGTGCTCGCCATACAGTTTCACGGAAGACTCATCCTCACGTGCATGCAGGGTAAAACTCACATCCACTGCCAGCGAAGCCCCGTTTTCAAACCGAATGAGTGCATTCGCCATATCTTCCACGTCATTCACAGCTGCGCTGTAGTCGGCTGCTTTGTAAAAAGAAAGATGTTCGATATGGGCACGATTGCCCAGCTTCCGATACGTATTACCACTGACCGAAACAGGTTTCGGCCTGCCCATCAGATACCAACACTGGTCAATGATATGTACGCCCAGATCAATCAGAGGACCACCGCCGGAACGGCTTTTGTCAGCAAACCAACCGCCTGGATTGCCGTGACGCCGCAGAATGGAAGCTTTGGCATAATACAGTTCACCAAACTCCCCGGCATCAATGAATCTGCGCATCATCTGCATATTGTTATCATAACGACGCACAAATCCAACGATAAAGGTACGTCCGCTCTTCTTCACCGCTTCTTCTATCCGCAGTGCATCTTCCACATTGGTTGCCACCGGTTTCTCCAGCAGTACATGCTTGCCTGCCTCCAGTGCAGCAATGGCAAATTCCGCGTGTGTATTGTTCCAGGTACAGATACTGACAGCGTCCACATGCGGGTCCTCCAGCATCTCCCGATAATCGGTATACACGGATTGGGCATCATACTTCTGTGCCGCAGCCTTAGCCCGCTCTTCGTTCAGATCGCAGATGGCATAGATGACAGCATCCTCGTTTTTGGCGTAACACCTCATATGAAGATCCGAGATTGATCCTGTACCGATCATTCCAATGTGTAACATTTGTTTCGTGCTCATCATCGTCCTCCCTTCCTTTTACACAACTTCCAGAACATCATTATCGTCTAGTCTGCCCGCAGCATGCCTTCGTAAATACCCGGCGTTGAATTTTCGATCTTCACGGCACCTAACGTTCGAGCATAGAAATCCACAGGTCCCGCTGATCCGATAATGGCATAACCGTAACCGTCCGCCTTCATCGCATGCATACAGGCCAGTAACAGGGCTGTGCCTACACCTTTGCCCCGTGCATCCTGGCTCACGCCTGTCGGTCCGAAGAAGTTGCGACATGTTGCTTCGTAACAGGCAAAACCAATCATTTTCCCATGCTCAACCGCAATATAACAGGACACGGGCTGACGCGCAAAAGCGACATCACATTCATCCACCCAAGCCTGGCTAAAATGTGACCTTACCCAATCCAGTACAAGCTGTTTCTCTGGAGCAATGGCTCTTCGAATCACAATGGAGGATTCCTCCAGCGTTCTCAGTCCACTCTCTTGCTCCGGCAAACGATAGAGCGCTACCAACATATCACTCATCTAATCCGTTCCTCCTCGTACTTAAATGTGAAATAGGACAAAGGTTTGGCCACTCACCTGAAATTAACCTGTTCCTGCTTCGGATAACCTGCAATACAAGCGATATTTCAAATCTACACTAACACACCGCTTACATTCATTGCCTTTCAACTGCAACACTGAGACGATTTGTCCCGTCTATTAACTTGAAGCGCGGCCCTAAGGAAGATTTTACCGCGACAGTACACAGATTAGAAGGGATGAATATTGATGAACAACAACATGAAAAAAGTAAGTGCCCTGATGGCCCTATCCATGGCATTGGGCGGTGGAGCCGCTTATGCAGCAACACTGGACAACACAGAACCAGTCCATCAAACATCCGTTTCAGCAAATAGTAACGCAGCTGATGCAGTAAATGTATCCGTGAATGGTGCGTCCATCTCTGATGGTTATTGGAACAAGGATGGCAAAGTAGCCATGATCCCGCTGCGTGATCTTACCGAAGCACTGGGTATTGAACTGGAATGGAATAAAGAAACTAAAACCGCAGAGCTGACCCGAGGTGCTCTCTGGACACAGGTAATCACAGGCAAAGATCAATATTCCGTGAATAAAATGCTGCTCACTTTGGGCACAGCGCCCGAAATCACAGGCGGCAAATTGTATGTACCGGCTTCTTTTGCTGAGAAAGCACTGCATGGACAAGTGAACACAACGAGGAATCAAGTGACTATCTCTAGTGAAGAGGACGTGAAGACGGTTACTGAACGTGGTGTAATTACCAGAATCTCGAACCAAGATAAATATAAGTCCATCCAGATTGGCGGTGCGGGTATGGATGGTATTGTACTCAATCTGAGCGATGATACGAAATTCATCTCAGTAGAGGGGAAAGAGATTGCACTGACCGATCTGGACATCGGCATGAACGTGGAAGCTGAGCATTCCCTGGCCGTCCATAAAAGCCTGCCTCCCCAAACATCAACCTATCAAGTGACTGTACTCGCGACGGCTTCTGAATCAGAGTCCCAACCCAAAGAAACTCTGGGCACGGCTGGTACGATTGAAAATGTAAAAACAGGCGAAGGCAGTATCTCACAGATTGAGATCACGGGTACACGGTTAACAGAAACGGCTCCTGACCATGTCGTGCTAAACATCGACAAAGATACACGGATCGTGAACCACGAAGGTGAAACGGTAAAAGCTGACGAACTGACCAAAGATGCCAAAGTTATCGGCTTTTACAGCCCTGTGTTGACACGCAGCCTGCCTCCAATAGGAACGGCATGGAAAGTGGTTGTTGAAGCACCTGCAGCAGAGCTGGAAGCGAAATAATACGGTTAGTGAAAAGTACGTGCTAAGCCATACGCTGAAGCTGAATATTGCAAACCGCATGTATCTTCTGACATGTGTTGTAATGCGTGTAACGCATCACGATGACCAGCCAGCAGCTCTACGGCTAGCCTATTCAAAAATAACCTTATCCGCCTGTCTTCTGACAGGCATGGGTAAGGTTGTTTTTAAGTTTATGTAGTTATTTTTTGGGATTATTTAGAGCGATACGATTATTCCGGCTTACCTTCATCTTCAACAATCGCTTCCACTTCAATCTCAACCATCAACAGGGGATCAATGAGTGCGCTAACTTCAACCATGGTGGCTACAGGCTGGATCTGTCCAAAAAATTCACCGTGCGCCTTGCCAACTTCCTCCCATCGGGAGATATCGGTTACAAACATCCGGGTTCTCACCACATGCGACAGATCGGCCCCCAATTCTTTCAATGCATTCTCAATCGTCTGCAAAATGAATCTCGTCTGTGCATAGGGATCACCTGCACCAACAACCACACCATCTTGCATCGCCGTTGTCCCTGCCACTTCAATTCGGTTACCTACACGGATGGCACGGCAATATCCCACCAACGGTTCCCATGGGGAGCCCGTAAAAACCTGCTGTCTGCTCATTCTCTCTTCCCTCGCTTTGGTTGTATTTGTCTCAATTGAATTGGATTAAACATGAATTATATCAGTCCACCATCATCTCAGACAATGGAATGAAGTTTAATTCTATCTTAATTCCATTAACATTTTTGCACAGAAAAAAAAATCCCTGAATGACTGCCCATTGTTTAGATCAAGGACGGTTCATTCGGGGATTTATGAGAATTAGTATCTTTTCTTTAAGGAGAAAGCATCCGCATTATAACTTGATATTAGCCTCATCGAAGTATTCTTCCAGAGTTAACCCACTCTTCGCCACATCCGGTGCCAAATCTGTACCGATGTACCGGATATGCCAAGGCTCATAGACGTAACCTGTGGTATCTTCTTCACCTTGCAGATAACGGATGACATATCCATATTCTGCAGCGTGTTCAGCCAGCCACTGGCCTTCCTTCGATGTGCCAAATACCTCTTCCAGCACATTGCCCACACTCGGACTGGATACATCAATGGCAAGACCCGTCTGATGTTCACTTCTGCCTGGTACAGAGCTCACACGATCCGTATATTCTTGACCTTTGGTTTTGACATTGTTGTTGTAGATGGATACCTGACGCTGATATGAACGATAGCCAGACACCGCACGAAGCTCAATGCCATCCGCCTTTGCACCTGCAAACAACTTCTCCAGTGCCTCAGCAGCTTCCTTACGCATATGCCGCTTCTCATGTGGTTCGTCGAAGGAGAAAGGTACATTCGGCTCCACCAGATCGTCCGGCTCGTACCCTTCAGGCAGACTGCGTTGCTTGTTGACAATGACAGTCATAGACTCGGCATTGGTCACCACGGATTGTGCATCAATCGTCGTTTGCAGTGCGCTGATGCTGCGTTTCTCCAACAATGGATCTTCGGCTGTCGCCCCGTTCCCATCGTCCGAAGAGCCCTGCTCTCCGCCCGCTGAAGCATTATCTGACTCACTGCCTGTACCTTCACCGCTGTTGCCAGAAGATGATGTGTCATCCCCGCCAGCATTATCGCCGCCCGTTCCTTTATCCTCCGTAAAATGAACCGTTGTGCCGTCCGACTCTTGTTGTGTGTTACCTGCTCCATTCGGATTCTGGCTCTCCTCTGTGCCGTTCTGGCACGCGGCAAGCAATGCTCCGCATATCATCAATGAGGACAGCATAACCACCATGCGGCGCTGTCTTCCTGTAGTTGATTTCATGTAAAAACTCCTATCGCAATAATATAAATGTTGTCTATTTGTCTGCTCGCAGTGTTCCCTGCGACAGTATACCTTAAATGGGAGCGAAGCTCCACCGGTAAAGACCTCCTTTAGAAGAGATCCGGATGAATATATATGGGCTGCACAGCCTGTATGATCGTTTTTTGGACTTTTAGAGCAACATCCCCGTGCTGTACACAATAGAAGTGCAAAGGGAATATGCCTGCACATATCGAAAAAGTGATTATACCGAGATGCACTTTACTAATGAGCATTTTGGATAAAGACATAGAGCGTCTTGTACCCGGAAATGAATTGAATCAGATAAATGCAAAATGCTGCAATAAAAACAAGCAGGGGTGATCTGAGATCTCCCCCGCTCTGATGGGTGCATCATTTGGTTGCCGGGCTGTCCGTCTTCTTCTGGACAGCCTGCCACATCCGCGCGGCTACACGCTCGCGGATCAAATCCAGCCCTGCGGTGGCCGGCACGCCCGGCAGCAGCGCCGTCAGCTCCGGCAACGCCGGCGGCTTGCCCGGCTGCGTGAGGCGCACCTCAACGGCCCCAAAGCCCGGCCCCGGCTGGTGCATGGCGCCGTCTGCGGCTGCCTCGGCGATCCACTCGCCGACGGCTGCGCCGCCTTCGCCGCCCCGCACCTGCGGGCGGCCAGCCGTTTCCGCTGCGCGGCCGGGGCCGCTGGGATCATGGGCGAGTTCCTCCGCCCATGCCCCCAGCACGCCGGCGAGCAGCGCTTCGCGCGGCAGGCCAGCGTGCGCCAGCTGCAGCAGCGGCTCGGCCGCGAGACGCGCGGCTACGGCGCGCTCAGCGGCCGCGGCATGCGCGCAGCTCGGGCGGCCGCAGGTGCACGCCACGGCCGCGCTGGCCGTTGCTGCGCCTGGCGAGCCTTCCGGCGCTTGCGCAGCCGGCAGCAACCCGGCGAGCTCCTCGGGCGCCGGGCCTTCGCGCAGCAGGGCGTACAGCGTCAGCGGGCGCTTGCGCAGCTGGGCCAGTACAGCCTCGCGCTGGGCTTCGCTCAGTCGCGCCGGCGTTCCCGTGACCGTGAACAAGCCTGCGGCTCCGGTCTTGCCCGCAGCAGCGGAAGTGGAAGCATCATGGTCCGCATCCGCTGCTGTATTTACTTCTGCTGTCCATCCACCGGGGGACATATGCAGCTCGATCTTCCATTTTTCGCTCACAACAATCCCCCATTCTCAACATCTATATTCCCCTGAATGTTCAATGTCACAACCACGTCTCACCCTGAAGAGAGATCAGGCCACGCAGTTCATCATCGGACATCTCGGTTAACCAATTCTCACCTGAACCGACGACCTGCTCGGAGAGTGCCTTCTTGCTTTCGATCAGCTCATCAATTCGTTCCTCCAGCGTCCCCTGACAGATCAGCTTGTGCACCTGCACGTTGCGATTCTGCCCGATTCGGAATACCCGGTCCGTCGCCTGGTTCTCAACCGCAGGATTCCACCACCGGTCATAGTGAACGACATGACTCGCGCGGGTCAGATTCAGACCCACACCTCCAGCACGAAGAGATAGAACAAACATGGACGGACCCTCTCCCTTTTGGAAAGTCTCCACCATATCGTCTCTTTGCGCCTTCGACACACCACCATGCAGGAAATAAGGTTCTTCCTCATATCGCTGTTTCAACCTCGACACCAGCAGATCTCCCATAGCAACATACTGCGTGAAGATCAGGGCAGATTCCCCGTTATCACGGATGGCGTCCAGCAGTTCAAGCAATCGTTCCATCTTACCGGATGCCTCAGCCTTGCCGTGGTCTTTCCGATTAGTATCCGCCAGCACCGGATGATCACAGATCTGCTTGAGCTTGGTCAGGGAGGACAGAACAATCCCCTTGCGGGCAATGCCATTTCTGCCATCCAGACCACCCATCAAATCGTCCACCACACGCTGGTACAACACGGTCTGCTCTGGCGTCAGAGAACAATAGGATTTCAGTTCAAGCTTCTCTGGCAAATCTTTGCGAATATCCGGATCACTTTTCAGCCTGCGCAGCATGAATGGAGATACCAGTCGATGAAGCTCACGCAAGGATGCCGCATTTTCTTCAGATGGACCCAGTCCCGTATAACGCTGACGGAACGATGAAGCTGTACCCAGATACCCCGGATTGAGAAACTGGAAAATCGACCAAAGTTCGCTCAATCGGTTCTCTACAGGTGTGCCCGTCATCGCAATACGATGAAGTGTAGACAGGCGCATCACGCTTTGCGCTTGTTTGGTACGGTAGTTCTTAATATATTGAGCCTCATCCAGCACAATGGTGGACCAATGCAACGAAGCCAGATCCGGTCCATCTCTGCCTGCCAGATGATAGGTCGTGAGTACAATGTCATGCGTCTGCGCTTCTGCCTGAAAATCGTTTCCATGCAGCCGTTGTCCGCCATGATGAATGTACAGCGACAGATCCGGGGCAAAACGCTTCAGCTCACGCTGCCAGTTCCCAAGCAGCGAGGTAGGACACACAATAAGTGCAGGCAGATGAACAGGCTGCTGCACATTAGAATGCTGATCCACCGGGAATGAATCATCTGATCCATTCAGCATCTCATTCTCATGGGCTTCCTCTTCAGCCGCCTGGCGTTCCTCGTGTTTGCGGTCCAGCAGACAGGTAATTACCTGAATCGTCTTCCCAAGTCCCATATCGTCCGCAAGACATACGCCAAAGCCCAGCTCACGCATGGCAGATAACCATTGGAAACCCCGTTCCTGATAAGGACGCAATTCACCATGCAATTCTGCCGGAACCTGACGAGGCTCAATACTGCGAAGCACCTGACCATCGAGCAGGAATGCGAGCAATCCATCGGATTCTGCACCGAAGACGGAAAGACCCTTCCATGCGGAATCCTCCCCTTCATCCGCAGCCAGATGCAACCATTCGGAGAGAGGCATATATTGTTCTTCTTCTTTTTTCATATAACGCAGGACTTGGCGAATCTCTTTCGTATCCACTTCGATCCATTCACCGCGGAACATGACATATGGAACTGTCGATTCAGCGAGCGCTGCCAGTTCCTCCGCCGTGACCGGTTTACCATCCAGCATGGGCTCCGCCTTGAAAGCAACCAATTGTTCCATGCCAAGTGCCGATGTAGCTCCAGGCAACCGCTCTGTTCCCCGATTCAACATCTGCAAACGGAGTCCCGCACGACGTTTCCCGGCACGACTCCACCTTGAAGGCATGAGAACGGTTATCCCGGCCTTCTGCAAACGTGGAACCGCATGCGTGAGAAATTCAAAGAAACCCTGCTGCTCCAGCTTAATTCCCTCTGGACGAGCAGTGAGCAGCGCCGTCTCCAGTTCAGGTGCCAGTTCTGCTGCTTGCCCGAGTGCCATCAATAACTGCTCTGCCGCCGAGGTATATAATATTTTCCCTCGGTCCAGATCTCGCTCCGGGTGTGCCCAGATGGTACGCGCAGGCAACCGCAGGCTCGTTTCCTGCTCACTATCCACCCAGAAGCTGATTCCCCAGATCGTTTCATGTTCGCCCAGTGGCGGCTCCAAACGGAGCACCAGCTTCAATTGGCCTTCGGCAGGCGCCATTTCTTCCGCTCCCACGATCGGCATCGTCGTTCCACCGGCATCCTGCAACGTATGAATAAACGCTGTCATATCGTCCGTAGGTCCTTGCACCGTTACAGGACGGAACATCGATATCAGACTGTTCCACCAAAGCTCGGCTACTGGCGAAGATCCACGTCGATATGGTGTGCGGTAACGGGATAGCTCACTGTCCATCCCCTCCAGCTCACTCGTCACCACAGCATGAATCATGCCACTCATGAATGAAAATAATACCGCCGCCCCTGCTTCCTCACGTGTTTCCGGTTCCAATGAAGCATAGGCTCCGGGAGCAGCCAATCCAATGGGAGGCATCGCTTCAGCAAGATCGCGGAAGCGTTCGATATCTTCCTCCTGCTGCAAGCGTGGCCGCCATACGCCTGTCAATGTCTCTTGCCCGGTCCGTCGACGTGCGCCCGTCTTTGCTGCGAATTCAGCCGATGGAGCAATTGCCCCTCGCAACAGCAGCTCCTGTGTGAACTGCGCCGCTTTGATCCAGTAACGCATCTCTTCTCCAACCTGAATTCCGGCTGCATTGAACAAACGGTCATCCCATTGCAGCAGCAGCCTGAAGGCATCCTTGGGCGAGACTGCCAATCCTTCCAATGTGCGTCCCAGCAGTTGACGCCGCTTCGTGTTCTTGGCTTCTGCCGTGTTCCTCAGCGGGTTCGGCCAGCGCAGCTCCGCAAGACGCAGAGCGGCAGGCTGAAACAGACGACCCCCGTCACCAAAATTCAACCTTCTTACCACGTGGCTCCATGCATCCACACGCGGTTCCGATGTTTCACCGGAAAAACAAAAAAATACGTCACCAAGCCATACTCCATACAGCGATTGCATCATTAAAGTCTCCCGTCATCCCTTCGCATTGTTACTCTCCATCATATACGAAAATGACCGGATTTAAAAACCATTGCCCATAAAAAGTGGTTATTTCGATGGTTAGGGCGTGTCTCAAAACTCGCTGAAGTGCATCTTTTACCCCCTTTTCGCCCCCTGCTGCGTCACTTTCCCTTGACGTGCCCCGGCACGCCTGCGGAAAACTTTCTTGCTTGGAACGAAAATTCGGCAAAATCTGCTTCCTTCGGAGTTTTCAGACACGCCCTAGCGGCAAAAAAAATGTCCCTTCTCCCGAAAAGCGGATGAGGAACATTTGGGTCAACCGAAGGATAATACTGAATATTGAAAGAATTACGGATCGTTACATTACGATGATCTGATCAAGCTGCCCAGCAATACATCCAGGTTCAAAATGCCTGCCCGATGGTCTTCACAGAACCCGATCTTGTCAAAAACACCAAGCATGAAACGGCGGTGTTCCTCAGCTGGTTCCTCGAAACGATCGTAACTCACAACAGAATCGACCATATCTACGATCAACGGCACAAATCCCCCTTTGTAAGGCACCACAATAATACGTGTAGAAGAGGTATCCTCCTGATTCGGCATGCCTAACAATACACGAAGACTCACAACCGAAACGACTTTACCATACAGCGAAGCAAAACCTCTGATCTCCGGACTTCCAAATGGGACCGTTGTCACCTGCACCATTCTGATGATCTCATGAACTTCATCAATTCGTAGTGCAAAGATCTGGTCTCCTACCGAAAAATTAATATATTGCATTCCCTCGTCCATAATTATCCCCATACCCTCTCATTCCGTATAATCAGATCACTGTAAAATATTAAAACAAAACCACAAGAAGAGTACTTTTTTTCGCAAAGTGACCTGCTTGTGGTTCGCATTCACCAAGTCACCTCAGGTACTTTCGTCCCATTAGATGTTACTTTGGTGTATCGGTTATTTTCAGGCAAATGTTTAGGGTTCAGATCAATTTTGCCAACTTCAACAGACGTTGCATTCAGGTTGTGACGGGTGGTGGAAGTCAGTCGTTTCAATACGGAGAGTAAGTAACCTGACATCAATCTCATTATTTTAGTTGCAAAAAAAAGACCAAAGATTGGCTTGAAGCTGATCTTTGGTCTTTTTTTTCCCCATATTTATGGATCTGTTTCTATGTTTTCAAATACTTGGAACAAAAAAACGAGATTTCTGTGGGTAACTTATATTTCAGCTCCAAAAAGGCTGTTTTATTGTATGAAAACATGAGTTATCCCTCATTTGTGGATAAGTTGTGCACATATTGCACACATGCTGTGGATATGTTTAGCACTTCATGTGGATATTCATTATTTTGATGTGGACATGTTGTGTATTTGTTTGTAAATCTGACGTAAAATCTGAATTTCCATTCCAGTTATCCATTACTGTGGACACGTTGTGGACATGCTCGATTTCCTTCACTCCAGTTATTCCACCAGTTCACCCTGACGCATGATCAACTTGTCATCGATGTACACATCCGGCTTTTGCACAACTGCATCGATATGCACACCGGCGGCAATCGTTCCACCGAATGTATTATTGCTGCCAAAGGCCACATGAATCGTACCATATACCTTCTCATCTTCCAGCACTACACCCGTGATTCTCGCCTTGTTATTAGTCCCAATTCCGAATTCGCCGAGAAAGCGACCATCCCCCTCGCCAAGTGTTGCCAGTAATTGAGCCCCATCCGGGCCTTCAGCTGAAACCAAACGTCCTTCTTTGACGGTTAATAACATCGGCTCACGAAGCGCACCAATTCCAGCAACGGAACCATCTACAACAATACGGCCTTCGCCTTTACCCTCAACCGGAGCAATATAGGCTTCTCCAGATGGCAAATTGCCTGATTCACCAGGGTTCAAGTACATGCCCGTACTCGGTACACCGTTACGATCTTCAATGGAAAAGGAAAGACTATGGCCCTGCTTCTCTATTCGTACATGACGACCTGCAGTTAATAGAGCTGTCACCTTCTCGGTTAATGACTTTACTTGTGAGTATTCAGCCGTAATTGCCCCGTTCATAAACATATCCTCTGTTATGCCAGGCATTGTTGCCACCCGGGTTCCTGATGCAGCGGCTTGTTTGCGTGCCTGGGTATGCGTTAATGAATATCGTGTTACACACACGGCTACATCTGCCCGAATCATGGCATCCGCAATTGGGGCAGGCGGCTCTTCTCCGGATCTGTTGCGTTCCTTCATGATTAACAGGACCGACTCTGCTCCAAGTGCTTTGCCTGCCTCATAGATGGATTCGGCCAAATCCCGTTTCATATCGTCTGCGACAACCACCAGATTCTCTCCGCTGCGCAGTCCCAGACACTCAATTAGCACATTTTTACTGATCTCCACACGTTGCTGACTCATACTTTCATCTCTCCTGTCTTTGGTTCATCTCTTCACAACTCGACTTGACCCTTTCGACAGTTGGTGCGGTATTCCTGCATGTAAGAATCTGAACTCACCTCAAAGTATCGGCCCATTCGATGAGGATTGCAGCTGTTTCCTTATACTGAAACGTCGGAAAGTAATGTCCATAGGGTACATCTATCCGTTTGACCTGTGAGTTCATATCCTGGGGATAGTGATATTCCCGATCTTGATTGGCCCATACAATTAATGCATTCTTGGCATAATGCTGACTTTCCATTTTCGCCCACAACGTTGATCTGGCACCTTTCCTCTGACCCGAGTGGATCCACCGCAACAAATCCGCATTCGCTCCCGCAACTCGAGGGGACTGGAGACTGGAGCGTATTCTCTTGCCCATGGTATCGGCCATAACACTGCTGTCGCCTACGCCGCTAAATGAACTGAATATTTGATTCCAACTTTTCTCCGATCTGCCACGCAGCAGGGAGCGCATCACCCCTCTTGGCAAACGGGAAATCCATCTCAGCACATTTGGATTCGAATTGTTAGCCACTGGCTGAAGGAACCCCAACCGAATGTCTGTCCGCCCGCTGCGCATCTGTGCCGCAGCTGCAATAGCAGAACCGATCGAATGACCAACCAGCTTCACCGGACCTTTAAACTCACCGAGCGCCTGAAGCAATGCATCCACCTGACCCTCAAATGCTTCATCCACCTGATGCACGGGAGACCGTCCGAATCCAGCGAGATCGATTAGCCATACCGGGTTCCCGGTCCGTTCCCTAAGCTGTTGTCCCAAAGGTAACATCTCATCCGCAGATTGAAGCAAACCATGTACAATAATCCAAGGCTCTCCCTCACCCTCCCAACCAAGCATAGCCATATTTCCGCTCCGTGACCGAATATAATCTGTCGGAAAACCCTCAGGTAACGGCGTATAACGAAGACGATAGTCCAGATCGGCTGTAACCAGCGGAAGCTGTTCCCGGATGTCCGGCCAGGATTGCCCCATGCGTGTGAACAGTGCCTCCGTCTCTTCAACCGGGAATGACCTGTTGGTAATAAAAGCAACCGACTCCGCTGGAACACCACTGATGCGTGTGCCCCCAGATTTCATGATCCATTGAATCCATGGTAATGGCATAGCCCCTTTGGGCTTGGGTACGTCCAGTTGCTGCGCCAGAAGTTGCAGCAGTTCCTTCATATTGGGGCTGTCTTCCTTCCGCGCCAATAGTGGATAGGTACCTCCAACTGGAGCGGTTTCCCTGGATAGAAAAACAAGCGTCTGTGCAACAATGTCATTCTCCACAAGCGGTAACCAATAGGATGAACCTCCTGGCACTACTGGCATAAGTCCTTTCTGAATCGCCTGGATGAGCAGCCCAATTCCTCCTGTTTGCTCGGTTTCACCGGTGGGACGTGGTCCAACCACTGTACTCGGATTTACAACGGATAAGGGATAGTGATGCATTTCTGCATGCTCGCGAATATGCAGATCGGCATGAAACTTCATCTCTTCATATGCACTTTCATTGTTATCCACATGCTCAACCTGTAGATAATTCCCCTGTTCATTCCGCTCTCCATAAGGACTCATATAACCAACAACGTGGATAAAGTGTCTCAATCCATGAGTACGGTGAATTTCCTGTGCTAGCTGTGCCACTTCTCTGGCCCCGTTCATAAATATCTGCTCTGCTACTTTTCGGTCCAAGGTAACGTCCATGGTTCCACCCGCATGCATGATTACATTTGCTTCAAGAGCACACTCCCGATCCGCTGTCGTCATTCCAAGACCCGAATGGGATAAATCACCCGTAATAAATGTAATTCGGTCGAAATCCTTCACTCCATAAGCCTTCAGCACAGTTCTGGCTCGCTGTTCCGAACGAACCAGCAAGAGCAATTGTGCGTCTCCCTGCGTGAGTTGTTTGACCGTTTCTTTGCCGATAAAACCTGTACTACCTGTCATGAAAATGGTTGTGTCTGAATTATCAGACTTGCTCATTACCTGATTTATTTTTGTTGTATGTACATTCATTCTGTTACGGCCCCTTTTAGTACTATATAGTACTAGTTATATTCAAAAAAAGAGCTTCGATTAACGAAGCATCTGACAAAAAGTACGTGCCGATTGTTCTATAATGCCTACATCACGCGCAGTTCCCGCGAGGATAAGTGAACCTTCCAAGGCTGCAATAAACAACAAAGCGGCCGGTCCTGGCTCGATTCCCTGACGAAATTCACCGCGATCCAAACCTTGCTGAAACAGCTTCTCTACCATAGGTCTAAGCTCACGAAAGAATCTGGATATGCTCTCCTTCACTTGGGGTGCACTCTCTGGTGTCTGCATATATAGCGTAACAAAAGGACAGCTCCCTTCATAATTCCGGCCCTCAATGCCTGCCGACAGCAAAGCCATAAATGAGTAGATACGTTCTTCCACCCCTCGCTCACGCTGACTGAGCAGCAAGTACAACTCCGATTCATACTGGGCAATCCAGTATTGCACCACGGCCTGAAGCAATTCCTCCTTGTTTTTAAAATGATAATAAATATTGGACTTGGATACCCCACTCACTCGTACAACCTCATCCATGCTGACGTAGCTGTACCCCTGACGCAGAAATAATTGTGCAGCCACTTCAACTGCTTTGGTCCGGTTCACCGGATTGGAACTCTTGGATTTGGCAGATCCCGTGTTCGATTTTTGATTTATCATAATTAGAACTATATAGTACTAATTAAATAAAAACAAGTTATTCTGTTAACAAAAGCTACTCTCTTGCTTAAATCCCACTCACTTGTCCACATTTAGAGCATTATACACACAGGATATCCACATATAGTATTAACTCTGTGTTAAATATGTCATGAGATCATTAACCCGTTTCGAGTTATCCACATATCTTCCGGCAGATTCAACAAAAAGGCCAACCACAGCGATTAATAACATTGGATTGATAACACGCCCAAAAAGCACGCGTCGTTGAATCACGACACGCGCTGGCTGCAACGTTTCTTTTATCTCTATCACTTCCTCAAGAAGATTGAGAGATACCTCCTTGAGCTTTCTGATCTTTGGATTTCATAGTGAAGGTTAGGGAAGCTGACAAAATAAACATTACACTCATCAGTACGAAAATCATTCTACTTCCAATACCGTCGCTAATAAACCCCGATACACTTCTTCCAACAGGTGTAATTACACCTTTAAGTGTATAATTCACACCATATACTCTTCCCAACAAGTGATTCGGTGTATGGGTTTGCATCTTCGAATGAAACGCAGAACCACCAATGCCGAATGATATGCCCGCGATAAATACAAAAAAGATAATAAGAAACTGTTGGTCAAATATAGCAAGCGCTCCGAAACCCACAGCTTGCAAGAGATAACCTAGAACAAGGTTTAGATGAGTCGCCATTTTAAGATAAGAAATGACCCAATAACCAACAAATTGCCCTAATGCCAAAGCAGAATAAATAAAACCGATCAATACCGATTGTTCTTGTAATGGCAGGGTTAATTCTTTATCCAAGAATACAGGCAGAATGACGAAAAAAGGAGAATATGCCAGAGCCGCTATAGAACCCGCCAAAAACAGCTTCAGGATATACTTGTCTCTAGCTACAAATTCAAAACCTGCTGTAATCTCTCCAAAAAAACCTTTAGTCCTTTTTGGATTGGCACTGTCTCTTTCAGGATTCAAAAACATCCCTGTAAACATAGCAATGAAAAACGAGAGCGCATTAATTAATAACACAACCTCCAGGCTTAATACAGTCAGTAAAAGTCCGCCAACTGCGGGACCAACCAGATATCCGATACTGTCGGTCATACCTATTGTTGCATTTGCAGTAGTCAGTTCATCTTTTTTTACAAGTTTGGGTATTAACGCATTAACTGTAGGCTCGAAAAATTGAGTAGCTGAGCCTAATAAAAAAGACAGAATGGATAATGAGGCGAGATTCAACGAGCCTGTATAGGCTAGAATAGCCATGATGGCTACAATACAACCACAAGCAAGTGAAGACCATATTAATACATTTTTACGATTGGCTCTGTCAGATACTACGCCTGACAATGTACCAAATATAAAGTTTGCAACAGCGAATGATGCAAGAACAATTCCTGTTCCTCCACCTGACTTTGTGGCTCCATAAGCTGCAGCAATGAGTGCTACTGAGTACACTCCGTCACCCATTCTTGAAATCAGCATCCCAATGAAGGCCCACATTATATTTCTGTTAGATTTCATTAATTTGATGTGAGGACTCATTAACCATCTCAAAATTGATTTACTCCTTACCGTTGTTTTGTCGAATCCTGTGAAAAGAGCACTTCAGATCCAGTCAATACATAGCAGTGTTTCTGATTGGCTGCTTTATTGCTTTCCTGATAAGCTGAAGAGGGATATTTTTCACACATCTAATGCCCATTTCGTTATGCCTGCAAAAAGGGATATCCTTTCCCCGAAATGCTGAGAACATTAGTCCTGGTAGCGATGTAAAAGACCCACCCTTTAGCACAGCCATCGATTGAAATCTTTTTTCTTTTTCCTCAAAGGCGGGGAAAAAAGCACGTTTCGTCATAAGTTCACTTCGGGTCCACTCCCAATGATCCCCTGTCATTCCAACAACTCCATACGGACTCGCGAATTGCTCGTAGTTGGTTGCATGTCTTACCAATGGAGTCGATTCTTCTTCATGGGCCTTCCACAACCCTCTTCTCCACTGTGTTAAATCATAAATTTCCCCCACTTCTAATAAAGTGTACGCTGAATTACAAGCATCCGATTTAAACGTATTTCCCCAAGGGAATATAACTCCTTTTTCTCCTTTTGCAGCTTTTTCCCACTGGAATTCTGTAGGCAGTTCTTTACCCGCCCAACGAGCGTATGCATACGCATCATAAAAATCGATTCCCGTTACAGGAAGAGACAAATCATAAAACCGCTGGTCATAATATGTATTCCTTTTATGTTCTTTTTCTAAAGGCTCAAAAGTATGACAAAATATATGTCCATTTTCTTTGACATCATTGACAAACAGATCATACTGTTCATTAGTAACCGGATATTTATCAATAAAAAATGGAGGCAACCAAACCTTTTGTTTCGGAGAAGCGTCCGACCAATCAAAGGTCCGATCTGGTATATCGTCTGGATTAATTCCAAACTCAAAAAATCCCCCAGGTACAAGGATCATTCCTTTCTCTTCATTCCTCTCAAAATTCTCTATAATTTCTTGGGGAATGTCTTCTTCAAAATCATCAGCATTGAATACTAAACCATGCTTGTTATAATAATCTTCAATGAGTTTAATCTCGTTTACATCCTCCGTACCAAAAAGTTCATAGAGTGATTTTATGACAATATTTGCTCCGAAGCCAACAGGCTTTCCGGGATTTTCAATAGATTTGCTTAAACTTCCGATAATATTCAATAATTTCCCTGCAGCAGGCTGAATTCGTTCGGAACCACTAATTTCGATTGCCTTAAAAGAAACCAGATCATCAGGATCTGTAATCAGCCTTATCATTGTTTCCACTGCAGAATGATAAGGTAGCCATGCCTTCACAAAATCAATAAGTTTACTGCGTACAAAAGAGTTCGGATGGCCCAGTGTCATTCCAAAAATATATTCCGCAGCGACTGGATGTTCAACTTTTTGTAATTTAGTTAAACTATGATCCATAAGTTCTCTTAACTCCTGCGGAGAAAGAGAATCAGCATTGTCAGGATCCAACTGTTCCTCGATTTCAGTTAGTAACTCTATATCACTTTGATATCTCACTTTAAGATCATCTTGAATGAGATAGTCCATGTCCGCATCCCTCTTTCTTCTGTGAATTACAAATTCCATTAATATGGTATTTTCCCTCATAATTCAAATAGTTATTAATAAAATGACGATTAATGTCCGAGGACATTAATCGTCATTTAAAAAAATAATTACCATTTCTCATTTGTTTGAACAACTACTGCTTTTTTCAAGGAATTTCTCCAATTTTTTTTCATACTTTCCACCACCTTCCTTTTAACTGTAAATTTATTTTAATTAAAATCCTATTTTTTTCAATAATTATATTATAAAGGAAATTTTTATTATGTAATTACATATAATACTTATTTATACAAGTAACGGATTGTCCGGTTAACATATTAAAAAAGGCCAACCAGAACGTACCCCGCTGACCCTCCGTACACTTCATTTCCCAACCATTACTGGTTGTTTCCCTGCTTCAAATCGAAGTTTCACTGTCCCCGGCAATGATCGATTCGGTGCCTTGAAGCGGCAATCTGTTCTCCAGTCGGATGGCAACAAACAGGATTACTGTCACTGTAACACCCAGTATCCCCAGCAGCATACCCCTGTTCTGCTATATTTTTCTACAATATGGATATTAGATAGGGCTATCAATCTATACAAATATTTGATTTTTGTCTATTTGTTGACATATTGTATACTAAAAACAGGTTGTAGACATTATACAAACACCTCCACCTTCTGTATTAGTCGATCTATTCATTCATTTCGCACTTTCCAACTGGAAATTTTCCCATTGAAAAGGTGACTCCGATTAATCTGGAGCCACCTTTTACTTGTTTTTTCTTATTCACACATTCATTAAATGAATGGGATCTGTTATTTTTTCAGACTATCCCAGTTCTGTTGCAATGCATCAAGCAATCCGGCTTTATCCGATTTGCCTGCAACGTAAGCTTGAATGGTGCTACCGTACTCCTGTGGAACACCTTCAGGGAAACGGTTGAAGTTCCAACTAAGTGTTTTGTTCTCCTGGCTATACTTCATAATCTCTGTGGCGAGGTCACCCAGATCCTCTTCAGATGCCGTGATAGAACTGAACGCCGGGATGAACTTGAATTCTTTCGTCATGTATTGTTTCCCAATATCCGAGGTTACGAGCCACTCCAGAAGCTCTTTCGCTTCCGGTTTCACTTGGGAATTCTTATTCACAACCCAGTAGTTCGGTACGCCGACAAACAATTTGTCATTCGGTTCATTGTTAATTGGCATTGGCAGGATACCCAGATTCAGATCAGGATCGATTCCATCGATCTGTACTTGAGTCCAGTTTCCTTGCTGCATCATCGCTGCTTCTCCACTCGCAAACAGCGTAACTTGTGTATTGTAGTCGGTTGTCAGCGGATTCTTGTTGCTGTATTTCAACGTTAAGTCGAGCAAGTTAATCCAGTCGGTGAACACCTGGTTGCCAGGAATTTTCTCCGTGCTTTCGTTGAGCCCCTGGATGAATTTCACCGGATCTGCCTGATTTGCAAATGCCACGTTTACGTTATGGTTACCCAGCACCCACCACTCCTGATATCCGTTCGAGAAAGGCGTAATGCCTGCGGCCTGAAGTTTCTGTGCCGCTTGATCCAATTGTTCCAGTGTGGTTGGGATTTCAGTGATGCCTGCTTTTTGGAAGAGGTCTTTGTTATAAATGAAACCATAACCCTCCAGCGCGAGTGGCTGTCCGTAGAGCTTGCCGTCTTTGGTCATTGGCTCTTTGGCTACTTCGAGCGCATCCTTGGCCCATGATTCTCCAGACAGATCTTCCAGATATTCAAGCCATGTATCCAGTTCACGATAACCACCTACGTTGAAAATATCCGGTTGTTCGCCTGCGGCAAACTTGGCTTTCAGTGCAGCACCGTAGTCACTGCCGCCACCCACGGTTTGAATGTCCAGTTTGACGCCTGGATGGGAGGATTCATATTCCGCTTTGAGACGATTGAGCGCTTCCGCAATTTCGACTTTGAATTGGAAGATTTTAATGGTTTTGTCCCCGGCAGCAGCCTCGCCGCCACCTTGAGCATCCGTGTTGACCGGACTGCCACTCTTGTCTCCATTGCCACAACCCGCGAGCATTACCGAAAAAGCAATCAGCATAAGCAACGTCAACTTCGTCATTCTTTTCATACATACACTCTCCCTATAGTAGTTTAAGTATAACAGTTCCACCAATGAATATTTACACTGGCACTCCAATGACAGAATAACCTTCCTTTATGGCATTTTCCCTTTATTAATCTTACCTTTAGGAGCCATGCCCAAGCTATGCAGGCATGGCTCCCTTTGCACACCTCCCTGCGAGGTGTGCAAAGGGATCAGGATGCGATGTAGGAGCGGAGCGTTCGCCTTTGATGCTCGGTAGCTTCCTTGCCCTAATACATTCAGGCCACCGAGGAGCAACAGCGACCGAAAGCGCAACTCGAGACCGCAGCAACCTTGCCCTTACACACCCACCTTCTGCCTTATCGAACCTGGTCTTTAAATCATTTCATTCTTGGTCATTTCTCTTTACTGCTCTTTTCCCCATGAGTCATGCCCAAGCTATACGGGCATGACTCCCTCTGCACACCTCCATGCGAGGTGGGAGCAAAGGGATCAGGATGCGATGTAGGAGCAGAGCGCTCGCCTTTGATACTCGGTGGCTTCTTTGATCCAATCCATTCAGGCCACCGAGGAGCAACAGCGACCGAAAGCGCAACTTGAGACCGCCAGCGACCTTGCCTCGCACTCCGCCACAGCGACCCTGCCCTCGCACTCACCCTTTAACTGATCCGGCGGTAATCCCCTGAATGATATACTTCTGCATCAGCAGGAAGAAGATAATGATCGGCATGATGCCAAGTACAAGTGCTGGCAAGGCCAGATCCCATTGCTTCGTATATTGACCAAAGAGTGCAAAGGTCGCAATTGGGATCGTACGCAGGTTAGAGCTTTGCAGGATCAGGGATGGGAGCAGATAATCATTCCAGATCCAGAGTGTGTTCAGAATAATGACGGTTACATACATCGGCTTCATGAGTGGAAATACAATCCGGAAGAACACCCCGTAGACCGAGCTTCCATCCACCCGGGCTGCCTCCTCAATCTCCAGTGGGACGGATTTCACGAATCCGTGGAACAGAAAGACCGACATCGGTGCCCCAAAACCCAGATAACAGATGATGAGTCCACCAAGGCTATCGATCAGTCCGAGATTACTGGTTACAGTAACGAGTGGAATCATGATAGACTGGAACGGAATCACCATGGCGGCAATGAACATGCCGAACAAAATCCGGTTGAACCGGGTATTGCTGCGAACCATTCGGTACGCGGCCATGGAACTGATCAGCACAAGCAACAGATTGCTGACCACCGTAACGATAAGCGAGTTCATTAGCGCGGACGGGAAGTTAATTTTCTCCCAGGCGTTCGCATAGTTGCCCCACTGGAATACTTCTGGCCATGCAGCCGAATTGGTGAGCAGATCACCGAAGGTTTTGACTGAATTCACAAACAGGAAGTAAAACGGAACCAGGAATAAAAGTCCAATGAGTACCATGACAATCTCGGTTACAATGGTACTGAAGCGGTAATTTTTCGTCGTCTCCATTAGGCTTCTACCTCCTTGCTCTTCGTCAGACGTACCTGAATCATGGTGATAATGGCAACGATTACGAAGAACACGAGCGCTTTGGCGGTTCCGATGCCATATCTGTTATTCACAAAGGCTTCATTGTAAATATTAAGTGCAACCGACTCTGTCGATCCGAACGGTCCACCTTTGGTCAGTGACAGATTGAGATCGAACATTTTGAACGACCAGGAGATCGCCAGGAACAGACAGATCGTTACACCTGGCATAATGAGCGGAAGAATGATGCTCCGCAGTACCTGCCAGCGACTTGCGCCATCAATCTCGGCAGCTTCCAGCAGATCAGGGGATACATTTGTCAGAGATGAGATGTAGATGACCATCAGATATCCTGCGGTCTGCCAGACAAATACAATAACAATACCCCAGAAGGCGGTCGGTTCGTCTCCCAGCCAAGGAAGGTTGAAGAAGGACCAGCCGGTCACATCGCCTACTGCTGAAAACCCTTTCACAAATATGAACTGCCAGATAAAGCCGAGCAACAACCCACCGATCACGTTAGGCATAAAAAAGATCGTACGCAGAATGTTTCTCGTCTTGAGCGGTTTGGTCAGGAAATACGCCAGGAAAAAGCCAATCACATTGGTCAGTACTACACCAACCACGGTGAAGCGCACCGTAAACCAAAACGCCGTTTGGAACTTGGGATCATTCGCGAAAACATGCACGAAGTTATCAAACCCTACCCAATTAATGTTCTCGGATACCCCGTTCCAGTCCGTGAAGGAATACACCATGCCAAGCAGGAAAGGGACCACGATGATGAGAATAAAAAACACGATGGAGGGACCCACGAACACGAGCTGCTGTAACAGCTGTGAAGATTTGCGATGCTTCATATCGTTCTCCCCTTCTATAGATGGATGAAATTGGTCTCTTTTTCTATTAAACCCCATTATCACCGAGGGAAACACCGACCCTTGTGAACAGTTGGGGGTAAAATATTGTCCTTTCTTAACCTGCAACCAGAAGGGGTGTTCCGATGTCCAGATACTACAGTATACGCACTAAATTGATTGCTTTTATGCTGATTGCTACCACCCTTCCACTGCTCGCATCGATCAGCATGACGTTTATTCAGACCAAAACGGCCCTGCGGGAACAGGCTGTTGAAGAGAACAAACGCCTGATCTACCAAGCATCCACTAACCTCAATAACTATGTGGATAATGTGGCCAGAGCGTCGCTTGCTGTGTATAACGACCCGAACTTTCTGCGTAACCTGGCGAAGATTCCCGGTGATTATCGTGCGGTAGCCGAGGTGTACACCACTTTGCAGACGATACGCGCGGCTGTGCCGGATGTATTCCAGCTGTATTTGCACTCTTTTGCCGCCAATCAATCCACCTTAATTACAAATCCCTTTCCGAAGCGGGAGGAACGCAAACAAGCTTATTCCGACTCACTTCATGGGAAAATGGGCGGTGACAGCCCGGATATCTGGGTGGAATCGGCTCATATGAGTCACACTTACGGATTCAAGGCTGCCTCCGCCGATGACCCTGCCAGAACAGTCATTACCCTGCATCGGGTGATCAAGGATATTCCGTCCACCGAGCGTCTGGGTGTACTCGCCATTGATCTGAATATGAATACCATTGCAGCAATCTGTGGCAGGCTGTATGATCCGGCTAAGGAACAGATCTATGTGGTGGATGGTCAGAATCAGATCATTTACCAAGGACGTTCCGAGGTCAATCATACGGATGCACTACGCGAGGAAACGGCTAGTGAACTGAATATCGCGCGATCTAGCACAGGTACTGCCCAGAATGTCGCAGGGCATTTTGAACAGGATCGTTCCATGTATGTATACCAGCAGCTTGGCAGCACGTACGCTGACTGGACCATCGTCAAACAGATCCCGAATGAGACGTTATATGCCAGAGCCACCACACTCACGTGGAATAACGCGATGATTGCCATTGCAGCACTTGTATTGGTCATTGTTGCAACCTTGTTCATCTCCATCCGAATCACCGGTCCGCTCAAGCAACTTATGCGGTATATGAACCAGATCCAAGCCGGGCGTCTGCATGTGGATATCCATCTATCCAGCCGAGATGAATTCGGGGTGCTCGCTCGTCATTTCCGAGATATGATGGATACGGTAAATAATCTTATTTTGCGGGAATATCGACTCGAGATCGCCAATAAGACGAATCAACTCAAAGCGTTGCAAGCGCAGATTCATCCGCATTTTCTGTATAATACACTGCAATCCATAGGTACACTTGCCCTTCAACAGCAAGGACAACGGGCGTATACACTACTCTCTTCCCTGTCCAAAATGCTGCGCTACAGCATGCGGGATCAGACCTGCGTGACCTTACGCGAAGAAGCAGAGCATGCCCGGTTATATCTGGAACTTCAGCAGGAGCGGTTTGGTGACCGCCTTGAGGTGGATTTGGATTTTGCCGAAGATACCCTGTCTGTCGAAATGCCAAGAATGACGTTACAACCTTTAATTGAGAACTATTTCAAACATGGAGCAGATATTCAGCCTGGCAAAGGTCACATATCCCTATCCAGCCGACGGATCGATGATCATTGGATTGAAATAGAACTGAATAATAACGGACCCTCTATCCCCGAAGATAAATTACTGGAGATTCGGGGATGGATGCACCAAAATCATACAACAACCGGCTTAGTCACGCAGGAATCCGATGAGTCCGAGTCCATCGGTCTACGAAATGTGATGCGCAGACTTCAATTGAACTCACATCCCGGTCACTCAGCCAGGCTTGAGATCAGTAATCAGGAACCAAATGGTGTGAAGATCACGGTTAAACTATACGCGGGAGAGTGAACAACATGAAGGCACTGCTTGTAGATGATGAAAAACATGTCCGCGATGCCATAAGGTTGCTTGGTCATTGGGAAGACTTTGGTATTGATACGTTACTTGAAGCGGCAGACGGGGATGAAGCCATCGCCTCCATCATGGCACATCAGCCTCAAATCATTCTCAGTGACATGCGTATGCCGGGCAAGGACGGTATGGCATTACTTGAATGGATATCGGTTCATGCCCCACACAGCAAGGTGCTGGTCATTAGTGGATATGATGATTTTGAACTCGTGAGGCATGCAATCAGGCATGGTGGAATGGACTACCTGCTGAAACCTGTGGAAGCAGATGAGCTGAATGCATCTCTATTAAAGGCCGTTACAGCTTGGGAAGAGGAAGACGCCATTCGGATACAATCCACCAGGCAATCCATTGTCGTTAATCGAATGCGCCCACACTACCAGGATCGTCTGCTCACCGAACTTGCCGTCGGAAGAGGCAGCAGCCCATCACACATGCAGCGATTGCAGGATGAGTTAAATCTCCCCTGTCTAATCCCTGTCTGTAGTGTCGCTGTCACCAGCCTGTCCCATCTGGATGCAGATTGTCTGGCAAAATACCGCAGTCAACCGGACCTGCTTGTGTTCTCGGTACTCAATATCTGTGCCGAAATGTTATCCACACCGGACGAAGGCGTAATGTTTCGTCAGTTGGATCAACCGGACGAGATTGTTCTGCTGCATTGGGGCCCACCCGCATCATTGGAACATATTCTGGACAAGGTCAATCATGGATTGGAGCAGACGATTCAGCGCCGGCTTCATTTTGGCATCTCCATCTGTGAGTCCTACCCTGGCGGAATCTCAGCGGCCTATCTCGAAGCAAGTTCAAGGTTGTGGCGGCGCAATGCTGTGCAAATTAAACAGCGAATCCATGCTTCAGTGGAATCATTGAATGGGAATAAAATCAGGCGTTTAACCGCCCATGAAGAACCCCTGCGTATGGCAGCCATGAGTTGCCGGGCTTCCAGTGTAGCTGCTGCGGTCGCCGAGTGGCTTGACCCGATTACTGATCTTGAGGTTGTCAGTGCTGAGCAGATCCAGCAATGGATCGATGAGCTGGAATGGATGCTGAGCCGATGGCTTGATGATACGGCAGGTTCGTCATTCAAAGAGGAAGAAGTGACGGAGGAACAGTCTATTCCTTTTGCCGAGTTACCTTTGGACTCTGAAGGACTGTTATCCTTCCCCCTGCTTCGTTCATTATTGGAACAGCGACTGCTTGCCGCAGGAAAGGCGCTCACCGCTCATCACCACGCCAATCCCGATCCCATGAGTGAGATTGCACGTTATATGGATGCCCATTATCAAGAGGACCTGTCCTTACAGCAGATTGCCGCGCGTTTCTATCTGAGCCGGGAGTATATTTCCCGCAAATTCAAACAGCAATTTGGTCTGAACTGGTCGGAATATCTGGCTAAACTGCGGATCAACAACGCCAAGCTGTTACTGCAAAACCCTTCCCTGCGAGTCGCCAAAATCTCAGAGATGGTTGGATTCCAGGATGAAAAGTATTTCAGCAAAGTGTTCAAAAAAATGGAGGGCATCACACCAGCGGAATACCGCAAAACATTATTGCAGGCTGGAACGTAAGAGCTTCAACTCAAAAAGGACCCCTAACGGAGTCCTTTTTCACTTTTTTTTGGAACAAGAAAAATAACATAGATACGCCCTTGGTACGCTCACCGATCCCGCAAAATTACCGCAGGTACAAGTCGAATGTAGATTAGCTCCCCTGCAAGCTCCACTATCGTCTGTGTAACGATGACTGCCGCAGCAATGGTTGCCCATTGTGGTGGGAGTGCCAGCGCTAGCGGCAGAACAACCAGCGAATTACGTGTGGCTGAACTGAAAATCAACGCCCGCCCTGCACCTGGATTCAATCGAAACCCATTAGCAATGATCCGAGATAACCAGGGCATAATGATCAGAAAAGCAACGTAGATCGGGATCACGTTCACGATGATCGCCATATCATTGTAGACTTTGCCAATCTGGGAAGCGACAACCACGATCAGCGCGAGTGCCATCATCGGAACCGGGAGCCATGACGTCGCATTCATGACCCGCTCCCCGCTCACTTTACCTTTGGAGAAAACTTGTGTAACAACAGCGAGCAGCAGTGGAATAAGGATCAGGAACAGAAAAGCCTCTACAAACGGCCCTACCTGCATGATCTGCGCCACCTCGGTACCCATCAATAGCCATAAATAAAACGGTAACAGGATCATTTGTATAACAAATAAAAGGGGTGTTGCGGCGAGCATCAGTTTCTCATTGCCCCTGCCGAGTTGTGTGAACACAATGACGTAATCAATACAGGGTGTTAACAGTACCAGATAGACTCCGATCAGAACGCCTGGTGATTGCGGAAAGACCAGTGTAAGCAACCATACGACTACAGGTACAACGATAAAGTTAGCCACCAGTAACGCGCCCATAAATCGCAGATTGGACCAGGACTCTTTTAACTGTAAAAAGGGAATCTGTACGAACATGCTATATAACAGTACAGCAAGTATGGGAGACACGGTGTAGTGCAAAGCATTTCCCCATTCAGGATTGCCCAGTCCTATTGCTGCTCCTGCGAACAACGCAATAACATAGAACCAAGTCTGTTGTTTCTCCATCATTTCTCTTGAAAACATTCTTTTCTTCCCCTCCTCTGGTTGGACATCGCGGGCATGGACATATTCCTGCTTCATTACGCGTACATTGGGACAGAGTGCAACATGTGAATTTTTTGCGGGTGTTATTAGAGTGTGCAAGAACTGGGTATATTCATTGTAGACTGACCCGTGGTTCATTCATTTCGTTAGTCCAAGGAGGAAACACAATGTCACGTAACAATCCGTACAAGTGGTTAAACACCATTGGTTTTATCGCTGTAATTATCGTGAACTACCTTTCCAACGCTCTGCCGATCGGAGGCAAGACCAACAAGGAAGTATCGGATATGTACCCTGTGCTGCTTACTCCTTCTGGCTATGCCTTCTCTATATGGGGTCTCATCTACCTGCTGCTTGCAGGATTCGTGATCTATCAGTTCGTGCCCGTTTCCTGGAAAAGGGATTCGATTACTCGTCTCGGGTATTGGTTCCTGGCAAGCTGTGCCTTTAACGTAGCCTGGATTTTTGCTTTTCAAAACTTGCAGACCGGTTTCGCTTTACTGATTATTTTACTGCTTCTGTTGTCCCTGATCATGCTGTATGTAAAAACACGTACCATTACTGTGCCAACCACTGCTGAGATCTGGCTTGTGAAGCTGCCCTTCAGCATCTATCTCGGATGGATTAGCGTGGCAACGATCGTCAATGCAGCTGTGCTGTTATATAAAATTGGCTGGGATGGTTTTGGTCTCAGCGAACCGACCTGGACGATCATTATGCTGATTGTGGGTATGGTGCTGGCTGTACTCGTTAGCTTCCGTTATCGGGACAGTGTATATCCACTTGTATTCACATGGGCGTATATCGCCATTGCACTTAAACAAAAGGATGTCACTTCCGTATATTATACGGCAATCATCATTGCGATCGTACTGGCCATCTACGCGGTATGGCTGTTCTTCGCCCGCAATCAGGATCGCGATTAAGCGACTCCCCTTCTACCATAATGCAAAAACGTAGCGCAAACAGCCGATTCTGGTCCTCGACCCGAAATCGGCTGTTTATGTATACCGGAGCGAATGAAGGCTGTCCTATTTCAGGGCAATAACCTCAATCTCCACCAGTGCATCTTTTGGCAAACGAGCAACTTCCACTGCACTGCGCGCAGGATACGGCTGTTCAAAGAACGTGCTATACACTTCATTCACTGGAACGAAGTCGTTCATATCCTTCAGGAACACCGTCGTTTTCACGATTTTATCCATACTTGTGCCTGCTGCTTCAAGAATAGCTTTCACATTGCTCAAAGACAGACGTGTCTGCTCCTGTACATCTGCACCGAATTCTCCCGTTTGGGGATTCAGGCCGAGCTGTCCGGAAGTATAGATGAAATCGCCTGCATCAACGGCTTGACTGTATGGACCAATGGCGCCTGGCGCCTGATCGGTAGAGATTGGTTTTTTCATGGACAAGTTCTCCTTCATGTTCGTTATCCTGCTGCCACAAGGAGTCAGGGTTCGAACTCAATTTTGTTGCCTATTATACCATGATCTACCTCAAGCGAGAAACGCTCCTCCCTAGCCACATGAAGCAAACAACTAGTTCAAAGGTTCTTAACCCCCGTCCGCACCAAGGACATGAATGACTTCATTCGGGTAAACATGGTTTCCCTTGGCTTGCACCAGCGCAATATTCGTCATGGCCTGTGCAATGGTTGAAGCGTGGACCGCCCGGTATTTGTCCGCTCTGCCTTTCATCCAGCGATCCAGAAACTTCATGGCATGAGCAGCCATCTGTTCACCGAACCGCTTCTCGTTTCGATATCCCAGGATTAAGGAAGGGCGGAAGATATGCAATGACTGAAAACCAATATCGGACAGCGCATCCTCCATTTCCCCCTTGGTCCGACTGTAAAAGACACGGGAACCTGCGCTTGCTCCCATGGAGGAGATCACAAGCATCTGTGATACTTCATGCTGCTTCGCAAGTGTAGCTGCACGAACCGGATAATGATAATCCACCTGGCGAAAGTTCTCCTGACTGCCTGCTTTTTTAATCGTTGTACCCAAACAACAGTACAGGTCATCAATCCCGTCGAATAAGTGGTCTTGGCTTTCCAACTGCTCCCAGTCCACCTCATGCTGTTCCAATTTGGGATGCTGCAGCTCAAGTGGACGTCTAACCAGTATGCGAACCAGGCTGTATGCCGGGTGATTCAGCAGGTTATGAACCAGCAATTCGCCTACAAGCCCTGTGGCTCCAATCACCATGGCTTTCCGTTCGAGACGATTCATATACATCCCTCCACTTCGCCATCTTTATATTCACGCATATCGTTTCTATTTTAACAGTACACGACGTCCAAGGGTAAATGTAAGGATCAGCATCACTACACCAACCCCCACCTGAAATCCGTAGGCAGAGATCCAGGCCAGCGCATCGGACCAGGTTTCCATCTTTTCATACAACCAGCCACCCATCAGTGGCCCAAGAAAAGAGGTTACTCCCGTCAGCGCCGAATAGACGGCGACAAACATCGGTCTTTCACTTTTGGGTGTGTCTCCGATCGTAAAGTTAAATGCCAGCTGATTAAATCCCCCCACACCGATTCCAAGGAAGATATGAGATAGAAAGAGCGCGATCAACACGGGCATGAATGACATTAACCCCCACGATAGACAGGAAAGTGCGATGACGGGCAATGTCCAAAACAACAGGGTTTTGTTACTGAATCTGGCATTCAGATTGCCCCAGACATAGAACCCGGCCATCATGACCAGCGTCTGGACTACCGTGATCAGAGATACGGTCTGATAATTGATGTTCAGCAGATCCAGCATCACATAGGAATAGAGCGGAACAATCAAGGTCTGGATCAATAACCAAACAGCCAGGAACGCGTTGCTTTCAGGAAAGAACGATCCTGGAACGGCTTGATAAACATACGCCAGAAAACCTTTTCGGTAGAACGTTCAAAGGGCACGTCCGGATAGAAGAAATAGATGACTGTGTTAGCAATGGCACAGATCCATACAGGAATAAACAGGATTAGAAAACCCATTTCTCCGGGGTAACGGTCCAAAACAATGCCGCCTGCGAATAAGCATATGCTTCCAAGTGCATTCAGAATCGTATTTCGAATTCCAAAATAACGCCCTCTCACCTTGGCAGGTACGATGTCGCCAATGAGTGAAGTCCAGATCATGCCGCCGATGGTATTCGATATAAAAGCAATCGTATATACACCAATATATACGCTTACCCACCACTCTTTGGGGAAAATGAACGGAATCAGTCCCGTTGCACTCCACAAGATACGATGTGTGCCCACAAACAGCAGCAGCATGCGTTTACGGCTGCGAATGCGCTGCATCCAGTAAGCTGCTCCGATCTGGGCAATGTTCACGAATGTGGTAATCGCGAGCACAAAGCCAATATGTCTCGACCCGGCCCCAAGGTACAGCAGAAACCCGGTTAAGAACGGGCCCCCCAGCAATGTCTGTAAAATAATTGCCGGTACACCCTCCCATGTTGCAATCGATAAGTTAGTGCGTTGTGTCGAACCCTTGCGCCGTGGTTTGCTGGCTAACGGGGGAGGGTTAACGTTGACCGTCTTCTGTATGGGGATACACTCCTTAGACCGGGTCTCAAAAGCCGGTCGATGCTAGTTGTCATCCCAAATTCTACTCACGGCGCGAAGGTTGTCAACTCATTTTTTCACGGTCCAACGGAAGATAGAGATGGAAGGTGCTTCCTTTACCTTCAGTACTCTCAAGTTCAATCGAACCCCCCAGTAATCTCGCTAAATCCCGACTGATCGACAGGCCAAGTCCGGTACCCCCAAATTTTCGACTAATCGACCCGTCAGCCTGCTGAAAGGCTTCAAATATGGAATGATGCTTGTCCTCGGGAATACCAATGCCTGTATCCTGAATGGAGAATACGAGCCATCGACTCTGAATGCCTGCATTTTGGATCTGTTTGGTGCTTACGGTCAGCGTGACCTTTCCCCGGTGAGTAAACTTGACGGCATTGGACATCAAATTCCGCAAAATCTGCTGAAGCCGCTGGGGATCAGACCAGAGCGTCTCGGGTAGTCCTTGTTTTTTGTCCAGAACCAACTGAATTCCCTTTTTCTCAGCAACGAGCTGAAAGTGGTTCATGGCATCTTCTGTAAGTTGTGCCACACTGATATCCTCGAGTACAATATCCAGCCGACCTGCTTCCACTTTGGACAGATCCAGAATATCGTTAATGAGCGTAAGCAGTTCCTGCCCGGAGTGGTCGATCATGGTGGCGAAACGTACAATATCCTCCTGATCCATCGTATCCGCGTTCTCACTGATCATCTGGGCAAAGTTAATGACGCTATTCAGTGGTGTACGCAACTCATGTGACATATTGGCGAGAAATTCTGATTTGTACTGTGAGGCAATCATCAATTGCTTCGCTCGATCCTCCAACACAATCTGGGCTTTCTGCAATTCTTCCTTTTGCACAGATAATAATCGGTTTGTGCTCTGTATCAACAATATTCGATTCTGTTCATTCTGAAAATCACGTAGAATAAATGCAAAAATAAGACTTAATACAATGCCTGTAGGAAGTGTATAAGGCATAATATGCGAAAAGAAATATGTAGCCGGGATCACACCGACGATAGCAATGTTTACACTATTGACCACATTGACGATAACTGTAACAAGTATTCCTTTAATAATTAGCCTATAGTTGCTGCGTCTCATCCATATATTTAGACCTGCACAGATCACGCCCAGCAATGACATGTTGAGCACTGCCGCCAATGTAGCATCCGTGATGCCAAAAGTCAGCCTTGACAACCCAATTCCAACACCCACGAGGATCACGCTATAGGGTTGTCTATACGTCAGAACAGCAACAATTAAAGGGACATAACGAAGATCAAAGACCACTTCATCGGTGAGTTGAAAGCCAAAAACCGTACTGATCCAGCCTGCAAAAATAAGGACAAGCACTGAACTGATCTGTTTCACTCGAGATGAGCTACGTATTACGATATATTTATAGAACACACTAGCAAGATAGGCTATCGTTATAAGCATTCCCATATTCAATACGAACATTTTTGAAAATTGCATTCACTCACTCCTGTTGTCCGACTTTACTGGCTAAATTATCTTCGTCCGTATGTGTTTTTATCATATCATGCCCATTGAAACTTCGGCATTCCTTCTTCGTCAAAAAAATACACAAAAATACACAAATCAGGATTCAATTTGTGTGCTGGACGTAGTAGAATATATTGTTGTTTAAATTTAAACTACTATATAGATTGAACTAAAGAATAATTACACTTGCCACTCCGATGACAGAACAACCTTCTGATCGCTGTTATCCCCAGATTTTTTCGATTCCCTTTTCTGAAAGGGAAAATCCGTGGATAAAGGCGAACGCTCCGCTTCTTCAGGTTATTTCTGTCCTCTCCGTTCTCGTGTAAATGAATGTATAGTGCAACTTATATAGTTATTTGCTGGGGTCATGCTCCTCTGGAGCATGAATGAAAGGAGAAAAAATGTTGTGCAATTGTTAAAAAATAAATCCTATTGGCTGTCATTGAGTCTGATGCTGTCCTTGGCCGTTATGGGGCTGTTCTATGATATTCTTAATAGTCCGGAACGCGGGTTCGTTATACTTGATTCCTCGCTTGATCGAATCATCCCCTACGTGCCTGCCATGTCCATTCCATATTTGGGCTGGTACCCGTTTGTATTCGGTGTGCTCGCTTACCTGTGTGCTAAGGATCGACTGACGTACTACCGCGTCTTGTTATCCATGAATATCTGTGTCTGGATCTGTTATCTGATCTACTTCAACTTTCAGACCATGGTACCACGTCCGGAATTAACAGGTACAGGGGTGGGGGCATCTGTTCTTGGTTGGCTCTACAGCCAGGATCGTCCTTATAATTGTTTTCCAAGTATTCATTCCCTGCACTCATATCTCGTGATGCGTGCTGTTCTCTCGGTTCCAAGCATCCGCAAACCCATCAAGATCTTGGTAGTTGCCGGTGCAGCAACCATTATATTATCCACGCTAATGATCAAACAACATGTGATCTATGACGCGCTGGGTGCGGTCATACTTGGCGAATGTGTTCTTACCATTGTAACAGGACTGGCTCTTTATCGGAGACGCAGAAAAGAATCGAAGTGGACCGAGGGAATCAGCTGATCCCTCACTTCGACGGTTTCTGCAGATGCTGTTGTCGTCTCCATTCATCAATAAATAAGCCTGCAAAATAGGGGTCCCATTGGGTCCCTTTTCCTTCTTCCAAAATCGTTAGCGCTTTCTCGTGACTCATCCCGTTCCGGTATGGTCGATCAGACGTCATGGCATCAAAGGCATCCGCTACCGCAATGATGCGGCCAAAAAGCGGAATATCATCGCCAGCCATCCCATCCGGGTATCCTTTGCCATCATATCTCTCATGGTGAGATCTTACTCCTGGCAGGAAGTCCGCCATGGCATCAATGGGTTCTATTTGTAACAAAATACTTTCCCCCTGCACGGGATGTGTACGAATGATCGCGAATTCTTCATCGCTTAACTTCCCATCCTTCAACAACACCTCATCAGGTATGCCAATTTTCCCAATATCATGGAGCAAGGCTGATTTGTACAATAAATCCGCCTGTTCTTCATTCATTCCGCTCAACTTGCCGATCATCAGCGAATACTCTGCTACACGCATGGAATGCCCTGCCGTGTATTTATCTCGGGCATCCAATGCAGCCGCCAGCGTAGAAAAATAACTTTGCAGTAGCTGCCGATTACGTTCCTGTCTCATCTCAAGCCGATTAATCATCATATTGAAACCCGAGATCAGTGCAGAAAATTCATCCGCATACAGATCCGGAGCTCTTCTGCCAAGATCTCCCCCCTGAATGCGGTTCATTTCATGCGTCAGTTCAGTAACTGGATCACGAACATCACGAATCAACAGCCAGCTTCCCACCAGCGCAAACCCCGCGCCCAGAACTACGATGAGAATCCCCCACAGAATGTACTCTTTCGCAAATTCTTTGTCCATATACTGAAGCCGAATATATGTAGCCAAGAAAAATAAAAATAGAGGAAATAAGCCGATCAGTGCCGTACTTAGCTGAAATTTACGCTGAATCGATACCAGGATGCGCCCTCCCAGTGAAGGTTCCATCCCATATTGGGCTTTGCCTCGATGGCGAATCTCAAGTAACAGGGGTCTGATCGCCCGCACCGTTAGGTAATACTCAATCAGCGCATGCATGATGGCAATCAGAAAGGCGCACGCGGCTGCCACCACAATATACCCGTAAGGGAACTCAAGCCACCCTGTGGATATCATCCATATGGTTAGTCCAGCTGCCGGAAGTGAAAAACCAAGCATGTGCGGACCCATAATCCGATATATGGTCTGTCCCGGAAAACGATGAATACTCTCATACATGCGATTCAAGTCATCTTTTTCATGATGCTCTGAAGCAAAAAATTGCCTTATGGGGCCGAGCTGTACCCACAGCGTAATCAATTCTGCGACCAGCATGAACAAGAGTGATATCAACACAATGACGATGAGTCGGACAAATTGAATATTGGGTATCTGTAAGGTAGATACCATAGCCACTGTACCGACAACAAAAACAGCTACCATTGAACCGATCAGATAATTGCGTATCAGGCGAAAGATAAATGAACGGTATACTTCCAACTGAACCCCTCACTCTCTATGTGCAACCCGTTCTCCCTTGAGACACGGGGAGATCAAGGGTATTGCCTTCTATTGGTTTATCGGTTACTCCGACTAAAAAAATTAATAAAATCCCCTGATCAGATACTGAAGCTCCACCTCTCGAATCGTTAAAAAAACCGCCCCGTTCCGCAGTAATTTGGTGGTACTCTGAAAAAACCAAAAAGGCCGCTCCACGAAGGAGCAGCCTTATGTGATACACCCTATAGTTATCCTTTGATCTTGGCAGCCAGAATTATCGTACCGCGCGGCTCATCTCCCATGGAATCCGGCTCAAGCGTGATCGCAACCGTATCATAGTCGTTGGCCGAATCCAATGTATAGTATACCGCTCCCATGCCATCCCGACTAAGGAAAGTTCCGGCATTCTGAGGTGTATCCCCTTGATCAACCAGACCTGGAACGCTTCATTGCCTTCCAGATTTGGCAGGTTCTCAGCTTGCACTACCAAGTGAGTGCCCTACGCAGAAACGTTTGAAGAAGATTACCTCTAGTCAGAAATACTTTGAAAAAGTTTCTGTATATTTTCAAACCAGCCACTCAACTTTCGACTGAAAGAAAGCCCGTAAACATGTTTTTCTGCTTACGCTTTCCTTTTTATTGCAAAAAATTACAGCCTGTGGTATAGTATAAAAGTTGTATTAAACAACCTCATATGATTTCTGTCTTCTTTAAACCCCGGAATATTTTCTTCATGCTGCGACCGCAGCGAATTAAGTACAAGCAACCTATGAAGATTGAAGAACCTGAATCACAATAACCCGGTAGTACAGAGTTTCACAAGATGTTCCCATTCACACTGGCGCGGTCATCGGAGCCGCAAGGACAAAAGAGAGGTAGGGCTTTTGTTGTTTTGGATATCACTTATTCTTGAGAAGATTGAAAACATACACAAAGCACCCGGAATTGGGTTCCGGGTGTTTATCCATGTCTACATACCCTTCCATCACCTACAAAAAATTAAAAAAGGGACACCGCAGGATGAATTCCTACGCTGTCCCCTGCTGATTATATGAACGTTACGCCCCATCATCAATCTCAGGGTTTAGAGCTTTTGGGACCAGCTCCATTGTAACGATCCACAATCGGCATAGCCGTCTTGCACACAAGGTAATTAGATGAACATTGTTTTGGAAATAATCACCAGCAGGATGAACAGTACGAGGATCGTACCCATGGAACCCCAGCTTCCCCCGCCATGACCATAGGATACTCCACAACCATGGTGATAACCGTGCATCATTGGAGCCTGATTAGGCTTGTGTCCGTAACCGTAGCCCATTGGCATTGTGCCGCAGCCATATCCGTGCATCTCGTGACCTGTGTATTGATATCCATACATGTGCCCATGTCCCCCCATATGTCCGTATACATGCCCCTGTCCGTTCGGTGAGTTTGGTTTTACTTCGCTCATTGTTCATTCCTCCTTAACATTTGCCTACACCCCTAAGCTATGTATTCAGCCTACCTCTGGACCGGGCTATGGCCCTCATTTTGACAAAATGGGCGTTTAGCCATTGGGTAAGCTTTCCCCTTTTCGTCATATACTCCGTCCTTCCATTTCTTAAATTTCGCTAATTTTTCCGTTCAACCGCAAGCGATCTCATCCATGCCTCTCAACCATACTTGTCCACACCAAAAAAAACCCTACCGGTTGCCCGGCAGAGCTCGCCATATTATACCCAGAAAGATTTAGTGATGATTACGAGAAGAATGAACAGAACCAGGATTGCTCCAGTCGATGTCCAGCCGCCGTATCCTACGCCTTCAACTACTTTGCTCATGCAGAACCCTCCTTTACCAATATATTAGGGTCCAAGCGGTTTATTAGATCAAGAATGCTTTAGAGATGATGACCAACAAGATAAAGAGAACCAAGATCGCGCCAGTCGATGTCCATGCGCCGCCGTATCCACCTACTACTCCACTCATGTAAACCCCTCCTTTGATTTGAGGTACAGTTCACTATATGCACCAATCCCATATGGGACCGGGCTCAGGTCGAAAATGGGCTGTTTTTTTGTCCACCGACTATTCGCTAATTGCACCTACATAAAGGGTTAGTTCTTAAGTCGGAATGTTATGTTCAAATACGTTTAAGTCACACTTAAATCTCACGGTTATATCCATCAAATGTATGTACTATCGTTCAAAATGGATACCAATACGGTATATTATTAGATTTTAACTTGTTAAATACAGATAAATTACCTTTTTAGTAATTATGAATACTGAAATCTTTATTTATGTTATTATTTTACTAATAAAGTAGAAAGGAGTTACTATGCCCACCACCTAAACTTGATTATCCCAAACGAAATGATGACCTTAGAAAAAATCCCAACCGATGGGAAGCACATTAGGAGAAATTAGACATAATGAAGAAACTTATTACGATTTTGGCATTAGCGGCATTGCTTAGTGCTTGTGGTAATTCAGAAACAAACACAACAGCCAATAGCCAAACGTCCGAAGCAACCAAGGCCACTGAAACTGTCTCAACAGAAGCAAAAACTACGAAATACACTACATATAGTGGAGAAGGATTTTCTTTTGCATATCCTGAATCCTGGAAAAGCGTAGATACAAGTCAAATGAATGTTCCCTCCATTAAAGCTGCTTTTTCAGACCAATCTTCATCAGCCACATTTGCTGATAATATTAATCTGACGATTGAGGCCAGCTCAACCGGTTCAATCAATCCTGAAGAATACGCTAATAATGTGGTTGATTATTACACAAAAAACGGTTCAAGTATCGGCATTTCCGATTATAAAAAAACCAGCTACACGAACAAGCCTTATAAAGAATATAGCGCTGGTGTCTTGGAAGGGTCCTATAAACACACATCGGGTACAGATGTTGTCCTTGTCCAATATCTGATTCCAACCAATACAGAACTCTATAGCATGACATTAACCTATGCCAAAGATACATATAATCAGGACGAGATCAAAGATATCTTGGATTCTCTAAGCATTACTGCTCCTCTGGAGCAAACCGCGCAAACTGCAACGACTGGAAATTCATCTGCTACAGCATCAGCTGCCGATTTCTTTAATGAGTTAACTCCGTACATTACGGAAGATACAGCCTATATGGAACAGGCTTCATATGATTTCTTTGGCAATCATAGCGATGTATTCCCTGCCAGCACGGCAGAACTCCGCAAAAAGGCAAAGGATCTCGTTGACACCAATGTAACGACCCGTCATCTGAATAAAAATGTGGCCAACTATTATGATACATTCGTTCAAATCAATGGGGAGGTCATCTCCGTTGAAGAAGATAGCTCTCTCGGATCGACCTTCTCGGTTGTTCATGTGATGGATGAGAACGGGAACGATATAATAGCGATATATCCTGCAACGACCGGAGATCTGCTTGATGGTGATTACGCTACTGTTACCGGTGCACCAATTGCCAACTTCTCTTTTGAAAATGTCGGTGGCGGTTACACCAACGCCACGTTGATTGGCGCCTCGTTGGTAGTTGCAGATTAATTAAAATGTTAAATGAGTATACAAAAAGGCCAGCTCTTTAAAAGACTGGTCTTTTTGACATTCGATTTAGGGATGTAGAGTATTTACATTAGGAAAATTAATTGGGTCTTGCCTGAAGTGACGTCAGTTTATCCTGAACCGATTGTAACTTCTGTATACTTGAGGCATCCGGTTTATCACGACGGTCGTCAATCTTGACGGATGTGGAAACACGCTGAGCTCCTGACAAAAACGGCGCTTCATGCAGAGCCGCAATTGCTGTAAAGATCTCGTTAAGCGGTCCCTCAATAATGGTGCTCATGGAAGTTAACTGATATGTAATGCCCCGTTGATGTTCCAATACCTTTTGCATGTCCGCCACATAACTGCTTAGACTGGTTGTACCCGTTCCGATTGGGATTACAGTCACTTCTGCTATTGCCATTTTGCTCCGCCTCCTCTGGGCCCCGTGAACAACCGCTGCCGCTGATTTTAGTCGATTTTTGACTGTTTTTATTCTACCAGTTGAATGCGTTACAATTCAAACTGACGTGAAGACGTCATTCAAATTGGTCAAAAATTTTTTTTGATAAATCTTCAAATCTTCCAGTCCTTTTCCTTTGCGGATTCCCGGCTTAAATGGTATACTCGGAATTACGTTTTACTGGTTCTGCCCACTTTACAAACACAATATGTTGGGTTACAGTATGTTGACAGCTACAAAATGTAGTAACACTAGATTTCTCCGCTTCTAATAGTCACCTTCTGCAATCTCGCGAAAAACAGGATGAAATCACCTCCAAAGGCACGTCCCTGTAGGTGTAAATCGCTTTCTCGAAACAGAGTTGACACGGAGGTTAACGGGGCTGTTTGGACTGCATCCGGTATCCTCAAACTACAGGCACATCTGCATATAGACAAAAGCTTACATAAGCACTCTTTTCTGTCGATATCCTGAACCTCTAAGACAGTAAGGAAGCTAGAGCATCCATGGGCATTTTCAGCCGCGAGGCGGGAGAATGCTTTTTATATGAGCATGTTCTGCATTGTGCTGCTTTGTGCACCTCAAGTTGAGCGATTTAAGACATGAACTTGTCACCGCCGTTTCAGTCCGCAAAACGTAACCTATTTCTTTTTCTCACCGTAAGAAGACACTCAATTCTTTATATAAAGAATTTCTCCAATTTATCTCTTAAACATGCGAAAGCGAGGAATATTCATGCCACAAGTTGTGACCAAGCCGAACAACCGCCAGCTTGCCTTTGATGATATGCGTATCTCGGTATATGCCGACCGTATTCTGGAAGGACTGGACATGCTCGACAAGGAACGTCTGGTACGCGGGGTAAACAGCAAGCTCCGCCGTGATGAAGTTACCGGAGACGAAATCAGCAACGCTTTTATGATGAGCGCACTGGAACTGGTAACCAAAGAGGAGCCTAACTGGAAATTTGCAGCGGCACGCTCCCTGCTCACTTCCCTGTACAAAAAAGCGGCTACCAACCGCAGATACAAGTCTTACCCGGACGAGCCTTATGGCGCATTCCACCCTCTTCTTGTAGATCTCGTGAAAAAAGGCATCTACCGTGAAGAATTGCTGGAATGTTACACCAAAGAACAGATCGACGAACTTGCTGAGTGCATTGACTATCGCAACGATCTGCTCTTCGATTACATCGGCTTGCTCACACTGGCAGAACGTTACCTTGCTCACGATTTTGACGGAAAAGTGATGGAGTTGCCTCAAGAGCGTTACATGGTTATCGCGATGTACCTGATGCATCAGGAGCCTGCTGAGAAACGTATGGATCTCGTTAAGGAAGCTTACTGGGCGATGAGCAACATGTATATGACAGCAGCTACACCTACGATGTCCAATGCGGGCAAAAAAGTGGCTGGACAACTCTCAAGCTGCTTCATTGATACCGTGGACGATTCACTTGAAGGTATCTTCGATTCCAATACAGATGTAGCTCGTCTGAGCAAAATGGGCGGCGGCATCGGCGTGTACCTCGGTAAAGTCAGAGCACGTGGATCGGATATCCGTGGACACAAAAACACAAGTTCTGGTGTAATCCCTTGGATTCGCCAACTAAACAATACAGCGGTCAGCGTAGACCAGCTTGGTACACGTAAAGGTGCCATTGCCGTATATCTGGATGTCTTCCACAAAGACATTCTGGCCTTCCTCGATCTGAAGCTGAACAACGGTGACGAGCGGATGCGTGCACATGACGTATTCCACGGGATCTGTCTGCCTGACTTGTTCATGGAGCGGGTATCCAGCCGCGGCGAATGGAGCTTGTTCTGCCCACACGAAACGAAGAAAGTGATGGGCTGGAAAGACGAGAACGGTCGTCCACTCGGACTGGAAGATTTCTACGATGAGTCCTTTGGTGCAGGTGCGTTCCGTGATAAATACGAAGAAGCGGTCAACCACCCGCTATTGTCCCGTATCACCGTTCAGGCGATTGATATTATGAAACGTGTGATGAAATCCCAGCTGGAAACAGGTACGCCGTACATGTTCTACCGCGATACCGTCAACCGTGCGAATCCGAACCGTGCACACGGTATGGTCTACTCTTCCAACCTTTGTACCGAGATCATGCAGAACCAATCTGCCACTGTGGTAGAAAAGGAAGAACTCGTAACCAAAGATGGACAGACTCGTATCGTGATTTCCAAAGTACCTGGCGACTTCGTTGTCTGCAACCTGAACTCCATTCACTTGGCACGTGCCGTGCCTCATAATGTGTTGGAGCGTCTGGTACCGATTCAGGTACGTATGCTGGACAACGTTATCGACATTAACAACATCGAAGTACTGCAAGCCCAATATACCAACAGCCAATATCGTGCAGTCGGTCTGGGAACATTCGGACTTCACCACTTGCTTGCCCTTGAAGGCATTCGCTGGGAGTCCGATGAAGCGGTAACGTATAACGATAATTTGTATGAAAAAATCAACTACCTGCTTGTGAAAGCCAGCATGGAGTTGTCCAAAGAAAAAGGACATTATCCTAAATTCAAAGGTTCAGATTGGGAAAGTGGCCACTACTTCGACCAACGCGAGTACACGTCAGGTGAGCGCGTAGGCGAGTTCGTGACAACCGAACAATGGAAAGAACTGCAAGCTGAAGTACGACAAAACGGTGTACGTAATGCCTGGTTGTTCGCCATTGCGCCTAACGGTTCCACATCCATCATTGCAGGTTCAACAGCCAGCATTGATCCGCTCTATGAACTGTTGTCTTATGAAGAGAAAACAACATACAAGATTGCCAATCCGGCACCTGATCTGTCCGAAAAAACGATCTGGTATTACAAAACGGCATTCATGGTCGATCAACATGCTTCCATCAATATGGCTGCTGCCCGTCAGCGCCACGTCGATCAGGGACAGAGCTTCAACCTGTATGTTCGTCCGGATATCAAAGCAACGGAATTCCTGGAACTGCACTTGCACGCCTGGAGAGCCGGCATGAAATCGACGTATTACGTTCGTAGCCGGGCATTAACCATTGAAGAATGCGATTCTTGCGCAAGCTAAGTTTTATCCGTCATAGAGAAGATTGACTAGATTCACGATGACCACCAGGGCATCCTGTTTTGATTGCAAAATGGCGTTGCCCTGGTTCTTTTTTGCCTAAAACACGATCACAGCATCGCAAGATGTTGATATAGATAATTTCCCAAAGTTCTGTCGGCAGAACATTATGAAATTTCAAGGAGTGAACGGACTATGCAAGTACAGAAAATTTTCAACACCGAAGCCCCTAACCAATCGACCCGTATTATTGAAGGTGAATGCTCCGGTATCCTGAACTGGAACGACATTCGCATGCCTCATATGTACAAATTGTACAAAGTACTACTGCTCAACCACTGGATTGCAGACGAAATTCCAATGTCCAAAGATGCTTCCCAGTTTGCCCAATTGGACGAGGAAGAACAACGTACGTTTAAAGTCAACATCTCTCTGCTCGCGGTACTTGATTCCATGCAGACGATGTTTGTCGGTGACGTAAAACGTTACTTTACCGATTCTTCACTCGAAGCGATCTCGGCCATTATCGGACAACAGGAAGTCGTTCATAACCAATCGTACTCCTACGTCCTGTCTTCGATCGTATCTGATCGGGAGCAAAAGGAAATTTTTGAATACTGGAAACATGATCCAGTTCTGCTTGACCGTAACCGTTTCATCGCAGACATCTACCAAACTTTCCGGGACGAGCCATCTCCACAGACGTTCTTCCAAGCTATGGTAGCCGATCTGGTACTCGAAGGCATCTTCTTTTATAGTACGTTTGCGTTCTTCTACAATCTGGCCCGTGACCAGAAAATGATGGCAACCAGCCAGATGATCTCTTATATCCAGCGCGATGAAAACCAACACTGTTACTTCTTCGCTGAAGTGTACAAACAGCTGCTGGTAGACTTCCCTGAACTGAACACACCTGAGAACATGGACTACGTATACAAAACAATCCATCGTGCTGTTGAGCTCGAAACTAACTGGGCACATTACACGCTCAGCAACGTACGCGGCATTGACCTGAACGAGTTGGAAGACTATATCAAGTACATCGCCAACAAACGTCTGCGTCTGATGGGTATGGAAAAAGCGTATGAAGGTGTGGATGTAAACTGCATGCCTTGGATTAAACCATTCTCCGATGAAGCACTAAATGCAACCAAAACAGACTTCTTTGAAGCCAAATCCCGTAACTACGGTAAAGTCGGCGACGATAACGGATTTGACGATTTGTAAAATCTTCTGATCGAGTATCTACTATTTGAGTATATCCGGTATAAATAAACACAAATTAAAGCACTCCCTTTGATAGAATGCCTTCATGGCTATCTGCATGCGGGAGTGTTTTTTTGTCTCTTAACCTTGTAAGATAGTTTTGAAAGAGATTCACACCCCTCCTACGGAAGTGAGGCCTATTCATGGAAAAAGAACTGCTGGAACAACTTAACTTATGGCATGAGCAGGACCAATTCAGTCTCATTATTGAACGTATTGAACGTATCCCTGAATCTGAGCGGGATTATGGTCTGATTGGTCAACTTGCCAGAGCCTATAACAATGACGCACGCTACCGCGAAGCCATTCAACATTTGTTGTCTGTCCAGGAGCAAGGGGTAAGCGACCCGCTCTGGCAATATCGCTTGGGTTATGCATACTGTCACATAGCGAGCTATGAACAGGCACTACTCGCTTTTGAGAGAGCTGACGAACTTCTACCCCATGATGAATCTACGCTTGATTTCCTTCGCCAGATTCGTCCCAGAGCGGAGAAGATGCGGCTGGATCGTCAACGCCATGAAGAGAATATTGCAGCATTGGAGCAGAGCGGTACACAGAACCATCTAAGAGCCGCTTCAGGGACTTATGCTCCCGCAACGTTCTGGATACAGAGCGATTATGCGCAGGAAAATCATGTATCAGAACCTTTTGACGAAGAAGAAATTGTGTCTATTGAGCAAGAACTAGGTTACAAGCTGCCCGCTTCCTATATTCAACTGATGAATACGCAGAACGGCGGTATACCTGCGCTCACCTGTATTTCCCACCAAAGAAGCGACTTCCTGGGCTGAGGATCACATTGCCATTTCAAGCCTTATGGGAATCGGACACGATAAAATATACGCACTCGCTGGTGAGCTGGGAAGTCGGTTCATGATCGAAGATTGGGGATACCCCGACCTGGGGATTGTGATCTGTGATTGTCCATCCGCTGGTCATGATGTCGTTATGCTGGATTATCGTTTCTGTGGCCCTGAAGGTGAACCCTGTGTAGTTCATGTGGATCAGGAAAATGATTATGAAATTACATATCTTGCGCCGAATTTTGAAGCTTTCATCCGAGGTTTGGTCGATGAGGATGCGTATGACCTGTCTGACGAAGAGAATGAGGACTAACATCCAGGAGGGTCCGGCCATATGACAACCCGTATATATTTTGGTTCCAATCAACTTGGCGAAGTGGCCGCAGTTTCATTGCAGGATGCGCTGAATGAGCTTGACCTGGGAACCCTTGAAGATTATCGACGAACAGATAAAGGTGTTATGGGTCAGACACTGCTCATTCGCTCTTCCCGTGGAGAGTATATTCTGAAAGGCAATCCTTTATACGCAGGACAGTTACAGGAAGAAAAGTTCTTTGTAGAACAACTGGCGAAACATACGTCCATTCCTGTCCCTGATCCATATTTATTACATGAAGATACCCATCTGCTAGGCTGGAGTTATGCCATAATGCCACGCCTGCCCGGGAATCACCTGTATGATCCAGCATTCCATGCTTCACTGTCACAGCAAGATCAGGAAGAGATCGCCTGTATGTTTGCCCATACTCTGGCTGAACTGCACCGCTGGAAGGTGCCTGATGCCGGGGAATATGACCCTGTAGCGCAGCAGATTGTTTCCTTTGCAGGCGATTATCTGGACTGGTTGTACGGAACCATTCGTCACTGGTTACATGATGCTGAACAGTACTCGGTGATTACGGATGAAGATGTTCAGTGGGTGGACGAGCAATTCAAGAAGGCTGAACCGGCATTTCGGTCCAAAGCTGTTCCGTGTTTTGTCATGGGAGACTTCAAGGTTGAGAATATTCTGATTCAAAATCTGGACGACCGTTCTTCAGGGTGGCAGATTAGTGGACTGTTTGATTTCACAACCTCCTATTTCGGAGATGGCACAGCCGACTTGACCAAAATGTCCACCAGGTATGTTCGTGAGGGTCAACCAGAACTCGCCCAACAGTTCCTTCGCTGCTACCGGGATCTGGTCTGCACGACGGATGTGGAAAAGTGCCAACAATTCCGTTCACGTCTGAGTGTGCATCTGCTCTATCAACGTATCTTGTGGTGGGGTGAAGCCAAAGCGACAGGACAAGTGACGTGGGCAGAAGAACTATCTTTTGCACAGTGGGCGGAGCAATCCATCGATTCGATTCTCGCATTGCTGGATTAGTAGATTTGGACAGGTCGCTCAATGGATAGCGGCCTTCCAAACTAACGTATGTATCGTTCCATATATGTCGCCCAACATCCGGGCGCACGCTTATAACCGCCAAAGATCAAGGATGATCTCTGGCGGTTTTCGTCATATCACTATATTTCAGTCAACGATGGAATCTCTCAACTTAAGCTTGTAGGGCCGGTGACTCCTGATGTTTCTGCAAAAACTCCAGCATCCGGCGGTACACGAGAATCTCGTTTGTCTTTCTGGAGAAGCCATGGCCCTCATCATCCAGAACGATGTATTCCACATCAAGTCCCTTCGACTGGAGCGCGGCCACAATCTGATCGGACTCAGCCTTCACTACCCTTGGGTCATTGGCACCCTGAATAACCAACATCGGGTTCACCATCTGATCGAGATATGTGATCGGTGAATCCTTCGTTAAACGTTCGCGGTCACGGACCGGATCACCCAGCCAGTTATCCATCATCGGCTTCCAGTCTTCCGGTACGGATTCCAGGAATGTGAACAGGTTACTTGGCCCAAAAATATCGACCGCAGCCCGGAACAGCTCCGGATGGCGACCTGCCAATAACAGGGTCATATATCCCCCATAACTTCCACCTACCACAAACAACCGCTCTGGCGAGGTAATTCCCTGATCAAACAACCAGTTGATCCCGGCAACACAGTCCAGCCTTGGGCCTTCGCCCCAATCCCGCTCAACCATCTTGACGAATTCCGCACCATATCCAGTACTGCCCCGGAAGTTCGGTGCAAAAATATGATAGCCCTGAGCAAGCATCATCTGGAACATCGGCCGAAAAAACTTCGCTTCGGATGCTTGCGGCCCACCATGCGGCCAAAATACGGTGTAGCCATTGGCCTGCTCTGGCTTTGCTTTAAACAAGAGAGCTTCGATCTCCAGTCCGTCGTAGGCGTTATACCGAATAACGTCAGGGTACACGAGATCACTTGGGTCAAGTCCGGTTACCCGATTGGCGGTCAGCGGCTCCCAAGACTCAACACCTGCCATTTTGCGATAAATGTTATGCGGCTGAATCGCTCCACGACCCAAGACATACACATTGCCAGCCTTGGTAACGGTCACCTGCTCGACCGTATCCAGCGGCATGTCTACGCGCCGAGGCTGATCCGCATTTTTGTATAATGCATACATGCGATTCTCTGGCCCTGTAAGTGTCCAGAAATATAAAGTCTCGGAAGTCTGGTGCCAGCGGATAATCTCCACATCTTCCCCTTCGATTCTGCACAATAAACGGAATTCGCGGGTATCGATACGGTACTCAGCCACATAGGCGTATGCGGAGTCATCATTGGTAATGAACAGAAGACGATTATCATCTGCAAAAATCAGATCGGAAACCTGACTATGACGTTCTGAAGCTGGCAGAATCACCATTTCTTCATTGTTACGATACAGATGCGCCGTCTGATACGTATTTGAGTACATTTTTAAAATGACATAACTCTTCTCGTCAGGACTTACAGCAACAAGACTGCTCGTAACCTCTTCTCCACGGTATAACAGTTCATCTTCCCCTGTCTCCAGATCGATCCGGCGTGAATTGAGATAGTTCGGGTTACCTGCACTGGTTACATAATACAAACGCTTTCCATCTTCAGACAAGTGGGCGTAATAACAGCGATCATTAGGCTCCGCCGGAACAACAGGCAGTGGAACGCCACCCTCGGGTGGAAGTGCATACAGATGATAGTTCTCATCACCATCCCGATCAAACGCCGTAAGAAGATGGCGTCCTTGCGGGTCTGCTTTGATAAATTGACTGCTCTGATTCAAGTACGTCAAAGGATACGGGTACCCTCCGGGCAAATCCATCGCCCAAATATTCGGCTGACCGTTCAGGTTGCTGTCCATGAACAAACGTTTCTCGTCGGCCGATACGGCAAAATGCGAAATTCGGTACGTCTGAAAGTATTGCTCGACATCCGGTTTAGGGAACTGAATCATGACAAACCTCCTTGGAATTGAACCAACGAATTTAACATTGGTAAATTAAGGTACCCTTTGTCCATACTATAGGTAACTCCAATGGTAAGACAATAGATATGTAAGATTTAATTCAATTTCTCCTCCGCTTATATATGATCTGCCACAGTCATCCAGCGTATGAGTGGTCTCTTCGTGCCTGCCATGCATAATGATGCAGAGTAGCCTTCGCCCATTTCCAGAGACTGCAGCACATAATTCTGTCCAGCCCATTCCAGCAAATGATTATGATTTCGTATTGCTTGTGTCGTATTTAAATTTCTCCACTGTCCACACAATGATTGACCAGAAGCCTTGATCCAGGCTTCCTTGCCCGTGAGGACTTTCCACAGCAGGAAAGAACGATCCTCTCCGGAACACATGGCTGCCAGCAGATCGTCCCGTTCCTCTTTCGTCAGAAATCGCTGGATGATGGCTTGCTCTCGCAATAACGGACGTATCCATTCCACATCTACGCCAAGCTCGTTATTACTGGGTGTAACCGCCAGTACGCACACCCCCTTCGTGTGTGAAAGACTGAATTGTGGACCTCCCACAAGATAAGGCTTTCCGGCGGTACCGTATTCAAATAGAATATCCCGTGCCTGAAGCTGCGTGTACTTTGTCAGCACTCTCCTCAGGAAAAGCCTTGAAATTTTCCAGCAATGAGCCTTTAGCTGTGAGGTTGTGCCAATTCTGACTATACGTTCATGTTCTTCTAAAGTCAGTGCACCGGAGTCCATGGCAGTTGCTGTCTGCAGTTGATCCTCTCTTATGGGCAACGTCTGTGTCCAAATGTGTACCTCCGGTTCTCCTGAAAATGGCGTGAACGTATCATTCCCTTGTCCCCTCATTGCTAGAAGACTGCTGATTGTTCCGGTTCTGGAATCCATAAGGCCCTCCTCCCTATGCGGGATTACATGCATGCTATCGTATAACAACCATCCGCAGACGAGCAGACGTTGCAATAGTTCTGAGACTACTTATAACCTCTTCTTCGGTCAATTCAAGTGCATACTTGCCGAGTTGCATATAATCCAATCCGATCACATCATATTCCGATACATGCATACATCTTTGTTTTAACGAATCCATGTCTTCATAGTACTTGCTTAACCACTTCATCCGTGCATAATTCAAGTTGGATAGGGATAACGTTCCGTTCTGAATATGCTCACACGTTTCCTCAACCCGGTTATATAAAGAAACAGGATCTGCTGAATAACCACAAGCGTTCGAAAAGGCAAATTCCTTGCGATAATAATGGCCCCATTCTGCACCCTTATGAAACAGACCTGACTCTATGCAATTGGCATAAAAATCGGAAGTTTCACCCAGTAAAGCTTCAATGCCGATCATGCAAGCGATTTGATCTTCTAACTGCATTCCATCTGCGGCAGGGAATCCATACCTTACAAGTGGCACAGACAATCCCGATTCAATCTCCCGATATTGCATATCGGAATCCTCCCCCACATAATGCATTGTAACTTGTGGTAGATAGGAAGCATTCAGTGGTCCCATTACAGGGAATTGTTCCAGTATATCAGCAATACCCTCCACATCAACTGGACCGGCTACCGCTACTGCCATTTCCCCTGTGGCATAACGAGTGTTGTAGGCATGATTCAGCTCATCTGTTGTCATTCGGTACAGACTATCCGGTGTGCCTGCAACATCCATCGTAATGGGGTGATTGCTGCCATACATCATCTGAGTCAATTGTTGCAAGGCTCGCCAGGAGGGTCGGTCAGCATACATGGACAGCTCCTGATGAATGGCGGCTCGTTCCTGTTCCATATGCATTGGGGTGAAAAAGGGAGCAGCCAGCATGCCAGTGAACAGCTCCAGACTTGGTTTCAAATGGCCTGTACAGGCCAACTGGTATGTCGTTACATCGTAACGCGTCAACGCAGACGTGGAAGCTCCCAGCATATGAAATAGCGGCTTGACGGGCTGTTGATCCGGATTATAGAACATCATATGCTCAAGGAAATGGGCTCTGCCAGGCAGGTCCCCATCATGGATTGAACCATAGGACACGGACCACGAAACAAAAGAATGATGGAAATGAGGCTCGGGGAAAATATGAACCGACAGACCGTTGGACAAGCGCCTGCGGACAGGAGCAATATTCAAAATACTATTCATGAGTCACCTCCTGTACTGGTGCGGAATATTCACTCTCAGGATATAAAATCCAGGTGACAGCCTTTTTCATGCCAGAGGCCACCTCAGCCACTTGTTCCACAGTAACGCGGGATATGGCTTCCAGGAATTGCGGTGTGGTCATCTGGACCCGGTTGAGCAACCGATCGATATGAAGGGTGACCACCTGCTCAGGCAGATCATAACCCACTTGCACATAATGCATCACATTCTGAACGGCTCTATTCAGCTCCACTTCCTGAATGTCTCCGCTGCATATCCTTAGCCATTCAGCGTCTATCGCTTCAAGAACCTCTGTCACATAGTCACTGCTCGTTCCCGTTGTCACATGAAGCGTACCACGATAATCATCCAGCGTACTGTAGATCTGATACACCCATTGCTTCCGTTCACGAAGCTGGGATTGTAGCCTGGAAGCAGGCGTAGCACCAAACAGCGAATGAAAAAGAAACAGGGCAGGATAGTCCGATGACCCATAGGTCACCCCGGTAGTCAAAGCCACATTAATCTTGCATTGCTGAACATCCATCAGCTCAAGCATCATCTCGCCTTCATCCCGGCGCTCAGCAGGCTGATCATGCCTGATCACAGATGGAGTTGCTCCTCCCTCAGCCGTGAAAATCGAAGGCGAAAATGTTTCCATGACCTGAGCTATCATCACATCCGACAGGAAATCACCGATCACATGAATATGGAGTGGGCTGCAAAGCACCTCCCGGTACCACTGCCTCAGTTCACCATCACGCACGCAACGTTGCAGTTGCTCCAAGTCAGCATCCCTGCTTCGTCCTGCATACCCGAGCCATTCCAGACTACGCCCGCGCACCACCTTATCCCAATCGGAAACATCATAACCAGCATGATGTTCTGCCCAGGCAAGTTCCTCCTGGATCTGCGCTTCGCCAAAATCAAATTCAGCCTGAAGGCTCGGTTCGAACAACATGTCTGCAAGCAGCTTCAGCGCATCTAGCGTCCGTGCCTCGGTCCCGGGCAGCATCCCTGCGGGGATACGTAACCGGATGGAGGCAAGCTGAATCTCCCCCTTCTGCTCCAATTCGCATCTTAGCTCATCGGCATACAATGACCATAGTTGCTGCTGTAACTCTCTTTTGCCGATCGAGTCCTGCCTGAACAGCAGCCGTATAATGACAGCAAACACTGCTGATGGGATTCTGCCTTGTTCGTTAACGATACCCAGATGGAGATAACGGTTGGCATATTGGGGAGTTGGCATCACATGGACTGATAGACGATTGTACTGCTCCGTAATGAAGGACTGCATCCTTTCCTCCCCCCTTATCTGACGGTTAACCCAAATTGTAGATCAAACCACTCGCGGTGTTCAGTCCAAGCTGACCGAATCCCTCCAGCGGCTTGGAGAACCAGTCCACCCGACTTTCGCCTTCAGGTGAATGAAGCAATGTCTCATCCTCTTTCCAGTGAATCACCTGCTGATGGTGGCGGTCCCAGAATCTCCATAATGCAGGTTGCTTCAGCAGCTGATTGCGAAATGGCTCATATACACGTCCAGCTGACTCCTGAATATCTCCTTCTAATATGAAAGGCGGCAAAAAGACAATTTTGGAACGAAAATCTTCAGTCAACGTCATGAAATAAAGGCATACAGGCTTACGTGTCTTGGCCAAAATTCGAAAAATACCGCTTCTCGTCCGGATGCGTGAACTCAGGAAAGGAAGCTCCACTGCGCGATTATCCGCATTGAACCCGGTCTGTCCATCTACGAAAAGGTTGAATGAACCTCCCTTCCGCAAATGGGAATATAATCGTATGCCAATCATCTCATCCTCGGCATTAAGCAGATCAGCACCTGCAAACTGCCGAAGAGTGTTCCAGGATGACAGCTTCTGTTCCTGCTCTACAGTGTCTTGCTCAGCCACCAGATAGAAGGGTAATCCGGACTTCATGTGACCTGCGCGAATCTCCTGTCCGATGGTGATCATATTATGCCTGACAAATCCGTAATGCCAGGTCAACAAAGCCCCACCTTCCTGCAATGTCGCTTGCAGATGTTCAAGCCCCTCGACTTCATCCCATTCCATAAAGGAGTACGGGCTTTTTTTGAGTTCTTCAACGGTCCGCAAAAAAGCCAGATAATCCATCCAGATCGACTCCGGTGATGTTTCCAGTTGAAGAGGCGAAAGCTCCTTAACAATATTCATTAGCGCATAGAAAAATCCCAGTTGAATTCCGCCTGTCTTTTCCCTATACAGCTCCTCTCTGACCTGTTCCCGATATAACATATACAATGTATGGAAATTCTCCAATGCTCACTCCTCCTTTAAGCCCTCATTCATCGATGCTCCCGCTCTCGACAGCATCCCTTCTCTGGCTGCACTAAAACTGAAAGACGATTCAAACTGCCTACGATTTCGGTCGATGCCATCCATCATATAGGCCAGCATCCGAAGCGCCAGCTCATATTGTCCGGGTATGTGTCGATCCGATTGCACACCCTGTCCTTCTACCATGTCCATCCCTTGATAAGCTATCGGTACTTCCAGTGCTGCAATAACGCAGTCTCGAATGTTCTGCCACGTCGGCCCTGCAGCAATCGGAAAATCAACAAAGGGGAAGCTTCCCGGATCAAGGGAATCCAGGTCAAAAGTTAAATAAGCCGAGTTGATATCGTACTTCTGCCTTACCTCGTTCAGAACATAACTCACCCTCTCGGGTGTCATATGCTCTGCCGATATCTGAATCAAGCCAGGATGGCTGTACATCTGGTCTGCTGAGCGAAGACCACGCAGGCCAATCTGTACAATAGCAGCAACCGTACCGTCCTCTAGCAGATGTCTTACAAAATTGGAGTGACTGGGATTCTCCTGATGAATGGCATCAACGCCGCAATCATGATGAGCATCGAACTGGACCAGCATCCTTCGACTGCCCGGGTCCTTTGCCATCATGTGAAGCACTGTATGTGTAATGGAATGGTCTCCGCCAATGCAGCATAGTAGCGCCTGTTGATCCAGCGCATGATCCAATGCGGCAGCAAGCCCTTTTTTATAGGGGATAGCGGTATTCACCTCCGCTTCATTCATAAGGCAAGTACCCCAATCCTGCATGGCTACGCTCTCAAGCAATCGTCTCCCGCTTCCGATATCGTACAAGCTCGAATTCCCGTACTCTTGCAACGATGGATATATAACCTTTTTCCATGATTCTACCCGTAATGCATGCGCGAGTCCGGCAACGGAGGAATTTAACATGCTTGTCCCACCGGAATACGGAATACCCAAAATACCCAGTTGAGGAGCCCTATGCCCAATGAGAGGCTCATACAAAAAAAAAGGCGCTTCCGCGGGTTCAACCCCCGGCAAATCCGGGGGGAGTTGTGGTTCCAGTTCTTTCGCAGGTTCCAGCTCATAAAACTGGCTGAACGTTTCGTCGGCAGCGATCCACGCATCTGCAATGCGACGTACCAGATACGCAGGTTCTGATGTTTTCATGCAAAAGCCTCCTGTACGTAGTAAATTCAAGTCTGTGTGGAATAGCTCTTATTCGGTAATGTCGCTTCACCATCTGTACTGGTGTCCTTATCCGCAGAAGGTTCCACATATTCCCGCTTCAGCATTCGCATGAAAGGCAGAAAAAACGACAAGCCGACAACATTCATGCCAGCGATCACTGCATAGAAGTAAGTGACCTCATTAAAGATCCGAGTTAATCCCCATCCAAGTGCGATAATAATCAGAAAGTACACCGCATTCAGGAGTATGGCCTGGTATCCACGCCCGCTCTGTTCCATGGTTAGCAAGGTTGTCATCATGGGACCCATACCTATATAGGAAAGAGCCACGATGGACAGATACCGCGCTGCCTCGACTCGGGTTGCCGCGTCTTCGATCAGGAATGCGATAAGCGGATCTCGCCAGATCCAGACGGCAACAGCAATGATTGCATACAGAGCAAAAGATTGCAGCAGACCCTGGCGATAGCTTGCGTAGGCCCTTGGCCGGTGTGGTGATTGTAAATTATGATTGATGATAATACCGATGGCCGATCCAATCACGATACCCGGCAGGATTGCCATCGTCTGAATTCGATAACCGACGCCAAACCCGGCAACCGCCCCTTCGCCAAAGTGGCTGACAATTTTATTAAAAAAAAATGTACTCAGAAAAATCATGCAGTACGAGATGAACACAGGAATACCGACATGCCTAAGGGCAATCAGATGTTTTTGTGCAAAAGCAAAACGTTCAAAGATCATTTCCCGGCGGATGAACAGAATTAGCAAAGAGATAGCCAACGACAAGATGGAAGTGATCAGGTTGGCGTAGATGATGCCCTTCAAATCCAATCCAAAGACCGACACAAAGGTGTACACGAGAGCAATGTTCAGGATCGCCATCCCACCCGCGTTCCACGAAGCAGCCTGTGCCCGGCCCAGTCCACGAAGTGCTGCACTGCTCACTGCCGCCAAAACGGCCGGGATGCTTACTGCCATCATGCCCCCTACGTACAGTGTAAACATAGGCCCAATGTCGGCAGGCACACGGTAAAACCATGAGAGCACAGGGGTAAGTAACATCACAATTCCCCCGGTCAAAATGGCAAGCAGCATTGCACTGCCCATCATGTGCGCGAATAGTTGAGTAACTACACGGGAGCCCCCGGCACGACTGCGTGCCACCGCGACCTGAACAGACAACTGCATCGCTTCGATGATGGCAATCATGACAAAGGAGACAGGAATATACAATGAGAGCACATAAAGTACACTTTGACTCGTATGACCCAGGAAAAATACATTCGCCAGTTGTGTAATCACGTTAACCAAAGAAGCAAGCAGCATCGGAACGGCCGTACGGAATAACAAACGATGGATCGAGCCGGCCGTATAATCGATCCCCTGCATGGGGTTCACCTCCACAATTCATGAAGTCTTGATTTCTTGATTCATTGCTAGCCTGCTGAGCACTGGCAGACGTATCACATGCACGCAACAAGCGGATATCATCCGATCGTCATCCCATGAGACCAGCATCACCCGATCATCTGGCCTGATGATGCCTCGCTCTAGCTTATCTGCCAGCTGTATCCATACATCCCCGCTCTGATAGTCGGTATGTGGTACACAGATGGTTTTGGAAGAGGAAATATGCAAAACAGAACTGCCATTAAGACGTAATCCCAGTCTAGACTGAAGAATGACGTGCTCGGCTGCATGACCATCCATCCATTCGTGGATCATGCCGAGTGCCTCGGATGCAAAAGCCGTGGCTTCATCCGATCTGATGATCCTCTTTCCCGCATAATGTACCTGCAACGCCCCTTGACCCAGACCTGCCTCAAGCGCCACAGCCATATCGCCCAGGTCACCCTTAGGTTCGGATGGGAGACCATAACCAACCTGTCCATCGTCATGGAGAATTCGCTGTTCCACCAGCACAATCGCAGTTTGTTCGTTGGGAAGCATGCTCCAAAGAGCGACTTGTACAGCCTCCGTGCCTGCAAGTGCACCCATATGGGTAAGACCAAGTGGATGATCAACCCGGCACGGAGCCATTTCAAGCATTCGGGCAAGCGGAGCATTCAACGCATGACGTTCGGGACAGGTCTGGGCAAGGATCAACCAATCCCAATGCGGATTTGTACACAACCGCTCCAGCACCATAAGCGCAAGATCACCGGCTGTCACCCGTGTCCCATCTGCCATAAGGGAGCGGGTCAGCGCTCCCACGCGACCATAGTAGTGATCCTCCATGTATATGTGCGGGGAGACGTAAACATAATCATCCGGTGTCGGCCAATCCAGCGTGTACAGATGATCCTCCGCAGTAAGCCAGCAAATATGATCTACATAGATGGGCGGGCCAATATCACCGTGAACTGAATCAGACATTCTGCATCTTCCCGTTGGCATAAGCCTGAAAAACGTTAACCTTCTGAATGGAGGTTGTGCCTTCCATGAACTCAAAGGCCCTTGCATCGCGATACCATTTGTTCAGCAGAGGATGCTCCAGCAAGGAACCTGGCCCCATCATTTCCAATGCCCATTCCGTCGCTTCCTCCGCAACTGACGCAGCCCGAATTTTACTAAGGGAAGCCAGATATCCCTTATTCGCATCATGGTCGATCTCTGCTGCCGCGTTACGAATCATGCTGCGCAGTGCATGCAGACGCATCTCCAGTCGCTCCAGTTCTGTCCTCTCGCGTTCTGTAAAAGTCGTTCTTTGCTCCACAACATAATCATACGCAGCCTGTGCAACACCCAGCGCCAGTGCCGCCACGCTAGGGCGCATCCGGTGGAATGTACGCAGTGCTCCCCACAGTCCACGCTTGGTCGGGCTTAGATGACGACCGAGAATATCTTTTTCCTCCAATGGGAGAGCCTCGAATTGCAGATGGCTGAGTTGCAGACCGCGAAGACCCATCGTGTCCAGTGGAGTTGCTGTGAAGCCCGGCAGGGAAGGATCCACTATCGCGACCTGAATGCCCAGAGGTGTGCGATTGGTTTGGGCGAATACCAGTCCAATACTCGCCCGGTGTCCGTTCCCTATGTAGAATTTATGTCCGGTTAGCTCCATTCCCCCATCCGGATGACGCGTGATCCGCGTGCTGATCTCGGTTGCATCTGAACCCTTCTCCGGCTCTGACAAGGCAAAAACAGCCCAAGCCGCACCTTTCAGAAAGTGGCTATAAAAGCGCTCCTTCTGTTCCTCATCGCCCAAGTCAATCATGACAATGCTAGACATGGAAGGACCAGGTCCTCCCAGAAAAACGCCCGCATCTCCTGCGGACAACTGCTCGATCGTAATGACTCTTTCCAGAGAAGAGAGTCCATAATATCGATCCTGACCTATGGTTACAATCGGCTGACCGCCATACTCCGGGGGAATCATCATATGATTGATGGCCTGCAGGGCAGATGTGTGCAAGAATTCGGTGAGCCGGTCTGGCTCCCTGTCAATCGTCAGGCCGATCTGACGAAGCTCCGCAGCATACTGTTTCATCTCATGCTCGAAAATCGCAATCGTTGATGGAGTAATCATCAATATTCCTCCTTAGCCGGCAACAGCATGTTTTTCACCAGTTGACCGGCATATGTGTACGCAGATACGCCCTGTCTCAAAAATCCGAAACCGCCGCCAAGACGTTGAATCTGCCTGAAGGCCTCGTCCAATTCCTGATGTATCCATGCATGAACACGAACGGATGGAATCCCTGGATTCGTTGACAGGAAACGGTCTTCAGGCAATGTTTCCGCCATGTAGAGCGTTGTCAGGATGTCAGCGACCATGCCCTTCACGAGCTGGTGCTGAAACGTGGATTGCCCACCCGATATTCGCACCGACAAATGCCGGCGAACCTGCTCCAGGCCAGCCTTGCACAGCTCTGCGCGGAACTCAAGCAGGCGTGTTCTCAGCTCATTCGAGGTTACTTTCTCGCCTGAGATCTCAACCTTCTCGCCCTCATTTGGCTGTATCCGGTATAACAGTAGTCCGGAGGGCTCTAACATCCGATCCTGCACATGTACGGCATCAAGTTGGTTCCAACGATACAGTTCGGCTGATTCTTCATGCCAAACTAAAGGATCTTGTTCCATGAGATGAGCAGTCGCAAGCACATATGAACCTGTTGCCAAAAGCACTGGACGATTGCTCACCAGCAAGGTTTTGGCCTCGAACATTTCCGAAATCGGAGCAACCGGGTTACCTGCTGCCTTTGATCCAACGGGCTTCGCATCTGCGCCCTGGAATTCAATAACGTGCATTTGCCACTCCTCCTGTTCATTCTTCTTCGCAATCTCCATGCTCCACCAATGCAAAGCCAAAAAAACTGCCGAGCCCGATACTGACCATGATGGAGTGCCCCTTCTTGCACACCCAATCCTTCTCCAGTCCCGAATTCAGGTTAATAAACGGGTCAGTGGAGAAGGTATGTCCGATTCGCTGAATGTTATCCAGATATATCCGATCAAGTCCAACTCCCGTACGTCGCGAGAATTCCTTCCACGTGGTCCAGTTCACATTATGGGGAAAAATATGATCCACTTCCTCGAAACTCAGGCCTTGTGTTGACAGCAGCTCTTCCATCCCTTGAATGATGTGGTCCACGTACAATCGGTTAAATGCCGAGATCTCATCGGTGGTTGCATGATATCCGGTGTGGAACCGCGTGTCTCGCAGCACATGCGCAGCCTGAACCACATGCTGATAGCTCTCTTGGCTCAATAGAACAGCTACGGCGGAATCACCCAGAATGGCCGATTTGCGCAGATAGCGCCATTCGGGAGGCAAAAAATTGAATTGATCCGCACAGATCAGCAGCACATTCCGGATGTGAGACTGCGTTCGCGAGATTCGTTCAAGCCATTGAAGAGCAGCTATCGACGATGCACAGTTCATTTGGGATATACCATAGAACGGTACATGTTCCAGCCCGAAGCGCCGGAGGACACGCTGCACAAGCCTGTAATCGCTCGGTGTCTGCACCTGGAAGGAATGGACATAGAGAACAAGGTCGATTCCCGAAAGAGACTGTCTGATCTGGAGCCGTTCCACAGCCTGTGCAATCGTATCGTCAAGCATTTGGCCCGATTCCGTTACAGGCACGCCTTCCAGGTGGTGGTACTTGCGCAAAAACTGAAGCTCGCCTTTCCCCAGCTCGAGCGCAGCCAGCACCTCTTCCGGCTGTTGAATCTGTTCAGGCAAATAGACGCCAATATCCACAATACCGAACCCCAATGTTCTCCCTCCTTCTGAAATTAGTGTCCATTCATACTCCATTCACAAGTCCGAATCAGCAGAGCGTGAATAAACGAATCCGTCTGCTCCAGATGCATAAGACATATGTACTCGCCCCCATCCTTCTCCTCCAGCAACTCCTGTAATGCAAAGAATGGCGCTGCACTCCAGCGCGATGGATCATAATAGCTCTTCGATCCACATTCGCTGTACCAGGCAGCCTGATTGCACAGCTGCTCCAGATCAGGATGGATGAGCAGATTAATCTGGTTCCGGTGAATCGATGCACCGATACATAATCGATCCAATACCATCTCCGCAGTATCGGCTATGGAATTCTCGGCATGTCGCATCTCTACACCAAGCAGGGAAGGTCCTACGCCTGTCACCCGATCAAGATATATTGCTGCAGCTGTGTCCGGCCCAGGTGGTGAATCAAGTTCCATCGTTTCATAAGGGAGAGCCGTCTGGTCCATGACCAGCAGCATGCCTTTCATGTAACCTTCTCTGCCCAGATAATGCTGAAGCATGTGAAGCGCCGCAAAAGGAGCACCAAAACCAAGATCATTTACAGCAAAACTGATAAAGCGAGCCTGATAACGATCCATCAAATAATTCACAATCGATATATCCGGGCGGATATTCGGAAAATTGTAAGCCAGCAACAGCACATCCACATCCTGCATGACCCGATCAAGTCCCGTTTCCTCCAGCAGTTCCACACTCATCTCGTGATAGGCATTGTTGTTACGTCCCTGCAAAAGTTGAACGTCGTACTTGATCGGAGTACCTGCGAGCATGTCCTGATGAAATCGCAGCATTTCCGGATGATCGAACGGAGGCTTCTTCTCCGAGAATAACCTGACTCCCATCTGCCGTATGGCAACAGGCGAAGCCATCAGGCCGCAATGAGCTGCTTCTCAATATAAGCAGCTAAGGAACCTACCGTATCGAATACATCGGGCTCCAGATCATCCGGGTCAATCTCCAGACCTTCAATCCGGTCTTCCAGCGTCATCAGCAGCTCCAGAACCGAAGTCGAATCCAGATAGAGTTCGTCAAATAAAGATGTGCTTAATTGGATATCCTGCCTGGCTTCGGTATTCAACACTTCAGCAAGGGCACCCTTGATCTCTTCAAGCAATACTGCAGTCGTCATGATCATCATCTCTCCTCATCAATTGGTTATTACCTTGTGGGACACTTGAATCAATCGTTGCTTGGACAGCAGATCCTGCGGAGTATCCCGCTCACGGATTAAGTGAGCCTCCCCATCGACAATCAGAACCTCCGCAGGACTTCCGTGGCTCAAAAAGTGTGTGGGAGAAGCCGTTGGTCCGTAGGCTCCCGAATGAAAAACACCGATCAGATCTCCCCGTTCAACAGAAGGAAGCAATACCCGCTTCCCAACAACATCGTTGGGCGTACATAAGGGACCCGTGATATTGTATTCAGCCACAGGAGACTCCCCATAACGCGTCAGGGAAGCAATCGGAAAGTTGCGCTTCACGTAGGAGCCTGTGCCAACCGCCGCCATATGGCAATTCGTTCCACCATCGGTTACGACGAATTGCTCTCCATACGATTGTTTGACGTACAAAGCACGACTAACCAGCATACCGCAGGTGCCTACCAGATATCGTCCAAGCTCCATGAACAGTCGGGTATTGGCATGACTACGCCGAAACGATTCGAACATTGGATTCAACTGTTCTGTCAGTGTGGCTATGGGTAGGAACTGCTCACCTTCATGGTAGGGCACACCCAATCCCCCACCTACATCGACCATACGTAGCTTGATACCCAGTTCATTCTCGATTCGATCAGCCAGTTCCAGAATATGACGGGTATTCTGAACAATCGGCTCTACATCCAACATGCGGGTTCCCATGTACACGTGAAGTCCCATAATCTCCACATGGGAAAAGCTCTCGAACTGCTCTTTCCCCTGAAGTACACTTTGCTCATCCATACCAAACTGACGCGGTTTGCCACCCATAGTCAGCCTGGAGCCTTTAACAGAAAAAGAAGGATTCACTCGCAGCGCCACCGGCACAACTCGCCCCTCACTCGCAGCGATGATCTCGATGCGCTCCAGCTCCTGAAAAGATTCACACACAATCGCGTATATGCCCAGACGTATGCATGCCGTAATCTCGTCATCGCTTTTTCCCGGTCCCAGGAATATAATGCTTTCGGGTGCTACTCCAGCCTGTACAGCCGTATGCAATTCTGCCAGGGAACACACCTCTGCCTGCGCTCCCATCTCCCGCAGCATGTGTACAATCGAAATATTCGGATTGGCCTTCAATGAATAGAACAGCTCCACATCAGGCGTAAGCAATCCCCGGAGCTCCTGATACACCTGTTGCAGCACATCCCCGTCATATACATACAGTGGGGTCCCGAATCTCTCGGCAATGTCCGAAACAGGCAACTGCTGAATCTGATATTCCGTAGACACTCACATCACCTCGTTAATGGAAGATAGGACGGCTTCTATCGCTTCGTCGATCTCTCCCAGCCGTTCAGGGGAGGACGCAATAATCACGCCATACAGCCGTCCGGAGAACAAGGTCCCCTTACTTCTGAATGCCGCATTGACTGTGGCAAAATTATTGATTAATAATCCTTCGCCGCGTTCCGGTTCGAAGATCAACTCACCCAGTCTGGAACGAAGCACCCCGTATTCCAGCAGATGATTGAGTCGGAGCGTATATTTTTTTGCCAATCCACATTGATCTTCAGGCAGCCATTGATGTTGAATGTTGGTCTGGTAGGTAGACATATTAAACCTGGCATTAATCTCAAGATTGGGCCAGATGGTACCGTCCTCGTCCAGAATGGCGTCCATGCCAGCAATTCCATAATATCCATCCCGGTAAAGGGCTGCTCCAATCCGCATGGCCACATCGCGAATGGCCTCAAGTTGAACATCGTTGAGCCGTGAAGGCATGAGATGCCCCTGATGCACGCCTTGTTCTACCAACGATTCCTTTACGCCAAGAAACTCTACTCCGCCTGATCGATCAATGAGAATCTGGTAATTCAGGTCACAGATTTTATCAATCCATTGCTCAAGCACGTAATTGATCAGACGAATTCCTTTTTTGCTCGCCTGTTTCTCCAGCATACTCATGCATTTGTGGAACCTGGCTTCATCGGCAATGACGGTAATTCCTTTACCCGATACCCCCATGGAATCCTTCAGCACAAGGCGTCCACCCTGCTCTAGCACAGACTTTAACTGATCGAAACCGGACACCAGTTCATCTAAAGACGTGCACTCAACACCGGGAATCTGGCGAATGTCCAACTCCGCGTTGAGACGGCGGGAATACCCCTTGTCATTCACCTTGCGGAAGATATCTGAGGATGGAACAGCCAGCGGAATTCCAGTCCGTCGTGAGAATTCCTCTTCCTGATCCGAGGTACCAAAGGGAACCAGATAAGCATTCGTTCCAGCAGCTTGTGACAGCTCTCGCAGCTTGTCCATAGTTCTTGGACAATTCAGAAGATTAGCGGTTATATTCATCGCCGGATCATTGTGCTCCACCGTTATGCAGCGGGAGCGACCGAACCCAAGAGCCTGTGCATCTGCCATGAATTGTTGATTCGGCGGACCCTTGAGCAGGATGATATCGTTCTCTCCGGCGAGGAACACACCCAGTTCCTCCATCCGATTAACGACATCCGTAGCCGAGCCTATGCTTAATGAGGGCAGCTTGAGAATGCCCGATTCACTCCAATACTCCTCCACTTCAAAATTGTTCAGATAGACAAAAGTAACATCATGCTGGCCCGTTAACGCCCACTTGAGCTTGCTCGAAAAATCCGTCAATACGGTGGTCACGGCAATCCCCTCCTATTCCTGCATATTGCATGACTGCTACGCTGAATGTAACCCCAAGTCCGACCGTAACAAGCAGATAATATTCCTCTGGTTGCAACAGATTCTGCTCCAGAATGGCTTGGAGATTAATATACGGGTCCGAACAGAAGCAATGACCGATCTCCTGCACGTTGGATGTATATATGCGTTCAAGGGGATAGGATAAACGGATCGCCACCTTCTTCCACGAGGATAGATTCACATTGTGTGGGACGATGTATCGAATATCCTGCAACGTTAGCCCCGCTTGCTCCACGCCTGCAACAATGGCTTCACATAACCGTGGAGTATAGATCTCCTGAAATTCCCTGAGAATCTGCGGGGTGCCCGTTAGTACATTACAAAATTGGCCCAGTGTAACACTCGTGAGTCCAACGACACGACTTCCGTTGCCTTTGTTGCCCAACAGCACGGCGGCTGATGCCTCTCCCATTACGGTGGTATTGGGGATCAATTGCACAACGGGACTAAATGTTTTTTCACCTGTCAAAATTAAAATATGATCATCCGCTTCCAATGAAGGCAGCAATGTCTCGGCAACATTCAGGGCGATCAAGCCCGATGCACAATTCTGCTGCGTAAGCGAAAACGCGATGGCATGCTGCAACCCGTAAGCCCGTTTCAGGGCTTGCAAAATTTTCATAGGAAAGGGGAAATTTTCCTGAATTGTGTGGCAATAAATGATATACTTAATCGAGTTGGGAGCGATCTCAGGCGTATTTACCACCTGGGTTAATACGCGCCCAAGCAACGAAGCCAGATCTCCATCCCTGTCTTGCCGAACCTGTTTCAAACCGTGGATTTTTTCCAGTACCTTTGTCTGAGCATTATTAAGTCCCAGCACCTCGTTCAGTTCCCTGATCGGCACAATGTTCTCCGGAATGTAAGACCATATTTGCTTGATATGCATCGGCTTCAGACACCTCGTTATCACTAACGTACGAATCTCACACTGAAAATAGGGAGATAAAGAGCTTCCGCAGAAGCTCCCATCTATGAATCTAGCGTAGTACGATAAGTAAGTAGGATAAATCAGGCACGAGCTGCCGCTGCACGAGCTTCAACAGCACGAGCCGCTACAGCACGGGCTTCAACTGCGCGAGCGGAAGCCGCGCGTGCACTGACTTCACGTGCCTCGCCCAGTCCACTCGTTTCCAATTGTGCTGCTTCAAGTTCTTTGCGTTTCAGTTGCTCCAGTGTAATGGGAGTCGCTTTAATGACCATTCATATCTCCTCCTTTCATCTTAGATACTCTGATTCTATAATCTCCCAAATTGGATTTAAACTGTAAATGGAGGTAAATGAACCTCTCACTTTCCTTACCCCTGCTTTTGCACTCGCGATGAACCCAGCATACCAATCACATATCCATTCCAATAAAACTATATTCAAGGGACGGTGAACGATCATGCTCGGACCTAAAATCCGGCAAATCCGGGAGCAGCTTGGACTGTCTCAGAAGCAACTGGCAGGTGAGGATATGACGCGTTCTTACATCAGCCTTATTGAAAAAGGCAGGGCCGTTCCCTCTCAGCGTATGTTAAAAATCATTGCCAGAAGGCTTAATACACCCATGGAGTTTTTTCTGGGAGGAAGTGCATCGACAGATACGGATATTGGGGAGGCTGTGCTGGACAAGGCCAAAGCCTATTATGCCGAACAGAATGATTCTGCCTGCATCCGCATATCCCATAAAGTGCTGACACTGACGGAGGATACATCGGATCAGTCAGAAGCCTACTTGCTCATTTTGCGAAGTTACAACAGACTGGGGGATTATCGCCAAGCACTGGATGAAGGGGAAAACGCAGCATTTACAGTCATCCGAACGGGTGACAGGGAACGTATTGTTGAATATTATCTGGAAATGGGGAGAGCGGCTTTTCATGCAGAGCTTTTTCATGCTGCCCGGAAACATTATGAACAGGCGTATATTTACAGCAGCAGACTCAAGCATCTACAGGAAGAACACATCCGTTCGCTGACCTTTCTTGGCACAACCCATTTACGGCTCGGAAATGTGACTGAGGGGCTGAATTACTATCTCAAAGCAGAGAAGGAAGCCCAGATGGCGGGACAACCGGAACTGTATGGCGAGATTACGCTGGGTTTAGGCAAAGCCTACTATATGTCCGAACAGGACGGACACATGCTGTTAAGTTATGACTGGACCAAGAGATCCGTACAGGCATATAAGCAGGCGAGCAGCGAATCCTACGTTCTGGCGCTTCACAACCTCGCCGTGATCCAGCTTCATATGGGGCAAAAAAAAGAAGCCCTCCCTTTGCTGGATGAATGCGTCCGTATTTACGACAAACGCAATCTTCCCCACAAGAAGGCTTCCATATTGGAGGAAATGAGTAAAGTTTATCTGGAGCAGCGCGAGCCAGAACAGGCAGAGGCCATCATCAAAGAAGCCCTCCAACTGCTTGATCAGCAAGATGAAGGGATGCTTCGTGCCAAACTGTATCGCTTGCTTGGTATTGTATTTCATGAGAAAAACAACAGCAATGAAGGCTATTATTTTCTAAGGATGAGTTACGATCTGCTTAAACGCATCTATGCAAACCGCGAGGCTGACATCAGCTATCAACTCCTACTGCTAAGCCTTCAGGAACGTAAAATGAACTACGAAGATTATAAGTCATTTATCAAATAAAGCGAATGCCTTCTTCACCTAACAACTGGAAAAAGTGGGGTGACATGTGTAGATCAGGGTCTCTGTAACAGGGACCCCCATTGCGGGAATCCACGATGACATGCACAGGATCGTCTTCGGCTCTTTTATCGAACGGGTACAGGATCATTCAGATCAAGCAGCGTTTCCGCCGATATGGCATATCCTTGTCCGTGCTGGCCAATAGCTTTAGCCGATCCTGCATTTGCCCCCGAAACTTGAAGCTGCCCTGTAATAAAAGGCAGAAGCATGATGGTAACCATGCAGAGTTTACTTGCCGTTGTACCGAATTTGGTTCCTTTACTCTCCATGCTCATCTCTCCTCATGTTTGTGATTGGGAAGCAGACCCCACTATCAATTCCTGGCAACCTAAGACGTATTTTACGGATAATTGCAATGACTTTAAATACGTTAATTCCCATTTACCTCCATTTGCACATTTATCTCAAGGATAAAAGGTCATAGGAGCTTTATCTTCGCGATAATAATCCAGCCTTTGCTTCATCGTACCTGTGTGCAGTTCGAATAGATGTCCATCCGGATCGGTGAAATATACAGATGCTGCATCCCGCGGATCTCTTGGCCTTCCGGGAAGAATGTCCGCCCCCGCTGCTCGTAGCTGCTGCACAGACGCGTCGAACTCCTCTTCTGTAACGGTAAATGCAATATGGGTATAAGTCCGTTCCGTATAGTTACGAATAACATCCTCCTGATTCAGGGCGATCCACAGACCGGCAAGCTCAAAATAAGCCAGTTTGCGTCCTTTCACCTGAATTCGGGCACCGAGAGCCTGCTCATAAAAGGTAATGGCCCGCTCCAAGTTCGATACGGAAAAGCACAAATGATTAATTCCCTGAATATTCATGTGGCTCCTGACACCTCCATCGATTTAAGGATCTATCCTTATTATGGTATATTCTGTGCAAAAAACAACCGCTCTGCTGCTTCCTCCCGCACCTTCTTTTGGGCGAATGCATAGTTTATCCGTATCAATGAACGTTCGAGGAGGATGTAAAGCACATGAATCCTGTCTATCCTTTTTATGGTGAAAAAACGGTGTGCAAGGAGCAAAAGCTGGCATTCCCACCCCAGCATCAGAACCAGCAACCCGGTCTGGAAACCCTGATGGTGCCTGAACCGATCAGTGAAGATCCTGCCTATATCGGTAGCTGCAAACTCGAAGGCAAAGTTGCCATTATTACGGGGGGTGACAGTGGCATCGGCCGAGCGGCCGCCATCGCTTTTGCCAAGGAAGGTGCGGATATCGTCATTGCTTATCTATATGAACGGACAGATGCCGAAAGGACTCGCGAGCGGATCGAAGAATTGGGGCAGCGCTGTCTGTTAATCGAAATTGATCTCCGCTTAAAGAAAAACTGTGAGGCTGTCATTCGCACGACCATGGAAACCTACGGGAAGATCGATATTCTGGTCAATAACCATGGCGTACAGTATGTGCAGCCAAGTATCGTTGATATTACAGAAGAACAGCTGTATCACACCTTTCAAACGAATGTGTTCGCCTATTTCTTTTTGATCCAGGCCGCTCTCCCCCATCTGTGCAGAGGTGCCTCCATCATCAATACGGCTTCCATTACAGCATATAAAGGAAACACCCAACTGATCGACTACTCTTCCACCAAAGGAGCTGTCGTGTCGCTGACTCGTGTACTCGCCCAGTCGCTCGCTGCACAGGGAATCCGCGTGAATTCCGTCGCCCCGGGACCCATCTGGACACCACTCATTCCTTCCAGTTTCTCCGCTGAGGATGTACAGGTATTCGGAACAGATACGCCCATGGGTCGGGCTGGTCAGCCTTACGAACTGGCGGCAGCCTACGTCTATCTCGCCTCCCGCGATTCTTCCTACGTCACAGGTGAATGCATTCATGTAAATGGCGGCGATATGGTAACGACTTAGGCTTATATTGTTAACTGATGTCAGGTTTGATTTGGCAGGTGTGGCAGGATATCGGTTGTCCGGTTGCGAAGAGGGTTAAGAGTAATTGAACCGGTCAAGCCGGAACCTGACATCTTGTGACAAGGAGCTGAACAACCTGATGAATTTCGATCCACTCTACCAACCGTATCCCTCTTACCGCGTGCCTGTGTATGCGAAACAAGGCATGGTCGCCACTTCACAGCCACTGGCTGCACAAGCCGGTCTGGATGTATTGAAAAAAGGCGGCAACGCCATTGATGCCGCCATTGCAACTGCGGCAGCACTCACCGTGCTGGAGCCAACGTCCAATGGCATTGGGGGCGATGCTTTTGCCCTCGTCTGGACCGAGGGCAAACTGCATGGCCTGAATGCCAGCGGCCCTGCGCCTCAGGGCATATCCATTGAGGCGCTTCAAGCGGCAGGCCATACGGAGATGCCGAAGCTTGGGGTTGTTCCGGTGACGGTGCCTGGTGCACCGGCGGGGTGGGCTGAGCTGAGCCGCCGTTTCGGGCGGCTCTCGCTGGCGGAAGCGCTGGAACCGGCCATCCGCTATGCGGAGGAAGGTTATCCGCTTGCGCCTGGGCTGGCCCGCCACTGGGCAAGGGCAGCCGAGATCTATGCACGCCAGGGTGATGCGGAGGCAGGGCGTGCGTGGTTTGAGACATTTGCTCCAGGCGGGCGTGTTCCCACAGCTGGAGAGGTGTGGCGCTCGCCGGATCACGCGGCGACTTTGCGCCAGATTGGCGAGAGCGAAGCGCGAGACTTTTACGAAGGGGAACTGGCAGAGCGCATTCATTCTTTTATGGCAGAACACGGTGGTTATCTGACTCGCGAAGATCTGAAGACTTTTCAGCCGGAGTGGGTCGATCCTATCTCCGTCTCCTATCGTGGATACGATGTGTGGGAGATTCCGCCGAATGGACAAGGGCTGATTGCTCTCGCGGCGCTTAATCTGCTGAAGGGTTATGATTTTGACGAGAAAGAATCTGTTCAGGCGTATCATCAGCAGCTCGAAGCCATGAAGCTGGCATTTGCCGATGGGGAAAAATATATTACCGAAGAACGCAAAATGGGCGTAACGGTGGAGGAACTACTGTCCGAGGCATACGCGGAAGAACGTCGCAAACTCATTGGTGATACCGCACGTCCACCTGAGGCAGGCGATCCACGAGCTAGTGGAACGGTCTATCTGGCTACGGCGGACGGTGAAGGCAACATGGTTTCCTTTATCCAGAGCAATTACATGGGCTTCGGCTCCGGACTTGTTGTTCCAGGGACTGGCATTGCCCTGCAAAATCGTGGACATAATTTTTCACTAGACCCGAGTCATGCAAACGCCCTGGAGCCGGGCAAACGAACCTATCACACCATCATTCCGGGGTTCCTCACTCGCGGCAGTGAAGCGGTCGGGCCATTCGGTGTCATGGGCGGTTTCATGCAGCCACAGGGTCATGTACAGGTGATCATGAATACGATTGATTATCAGCTGAACCCACAGGCCGCCTTGGATTCTCCACGCTGGCAGTGGACAAAGGGCAAAACGATTCTCGTGGAACCTGGTTTCCCGCAGCACATTGCACAGGCACTCGCCCGCAAAGGACATGATATTCAAGTGGCGCTCGATCCATCCCAGTTTGGACGCGGTCAGATCATCTGGCGCAACCCGGACAATGGCGTATTATGCGGGGGCACGGAAACCCGAGCCGATGGCTCGATTGCGGCTTGGTAAACTCATGTATCATTCTGGTAGGTATTGGTAGTTGTATCGCGATAGGAGTATCTTGATAGGATCCATATATGTATTCGTATATTCAGAGACACAGTAGAGATGAATCATCTCTATTGTGTTTTTTCGACTTTAAACATCAGCAAACAACAGACTTTAGTTAGTTATTTAAACGTCCCTTTTACGAGATAAATGTAAAACCCTCGTATAATTCATAAAATATATTACGGTTTTCGTAAATTTTCAGTATGTACCATAAAACACAGCACCTCTGTGTCCGATAAAGATAAAGGGGAATCTCACCACACATGTCATCCATCTATGTGTATTTTCCCACCCCTGAAGAATGATTCGAATCAGCAAAATGCGACTACAGAAATGAGGTACAACACATGAAAACAAACAAGAGCAGACGCGCAGGTCTCACCATAATAATGATCCTGACGGTACTGATGCTGGGGGCATGTTCGGCCAATAATACATCAACGGCAACAGACACAAGAACAAAGGTTGGAATCGTGCTTACGGAAGTCGGTCTGGGCGACCGTTCTTTTAATGATGCTGCTTTTGATGGACTGGTTCAGGCCAGAGACGAGAAGAGCATTGTCTTTGACTATCGTGAACCGGGCGAGAATTTAACTGCCGAAGCTGCATTTGAAGAGTTTGCAGAATCCAAATTCGATCTGATTATCGGCCTGAGTGATACGGTCCAAGCAGATATGGAGAAGGTTGCAGCCAAATATCCTGACCAGCAGTTCCTCATGATTGACAGTCAGTCGGAACTGCCTAACATCGCCTCCATTTCTTTCCGGGCGGAAGAAGGAAGTTATCTGGCAGGCGTTATTGCCGCTATGGCTTCAACGGAGGATCATGTCGGTTTCCTTGGCGGCATGGAGATACCAGTCCTTCGTAATTTCGAGCAGGGTTTTGAGCAAGGTGTCCTCGCTGTCAAGCCGAATGCAACCGTGGATGTCGTCTATGCAGGGGACTTCGGTAATGCCGATCTGGGTGAACAGCTCGCTGCACAGATGATTCAGGAAAAGGGCGCTGACGTGATCTACGTAGCTGCCGGTCTCACAGGCGTGGGCGCACTGACGGAGATTCAGAAATTAGGGAAATACGCCATCGGTGTAGATACCGATCAATTCTTTTTGGCGGAAAAATCCATTCTGACGTCCATGCTAAAAAATGTGGATGTATCCATCTATAATGCCGTTAACACGTTTATTCAAAACAATCATACCTTCCCTCAAAAGGAAATCGTGGAAGGACTGGCGGAGAACGCCGTGGGTCTGACTGATCTACATAATATCACGCTCAGTGATGAACAACAGCAAACCTTCGAAGATCTGAAAACACAGATCTCTTCCGGTCAAATCAAAATTAAGCTTGATCAATAACCCATCGGATACGAGGAGGTACGCACATGAAACTACAGGGAAAACTGATACTAAATGCTCTAATCTCACTACTTCTATGCCTTGCGCTGGTAGCTTATATCATCATGGAATTGCTCGGCATGAATGCTAAAAATCAAAATCTGGTACCTGCCATGCTCAAGGTAAGTGAACTAAATGCGAATCAGATTCAGACCCAGCAGGCGCTGGATGTCTATTCGTTCTCCATGACAGCAGGAAACCAGGACGCAGTGCTCCGCTTGCTGGATGAAGGTCAAACGATGATTCAGGAGCTTACGGACGGTTTGCTGGAAACGGATCAGCAGTTACAACTTATTCAGTCCATCCAGACGAAATTGCAAGCTCTGAACCAGGGAGCCACCGAAGCCATGACTGAAATGAACAGTGCGGAAGCGAAACGTTACAGCACTCGGGTTCGGGGCATACAGAATGATATCTATTCGTTGGATGAAATAACTCGGGACCGATATGATCAATATACCGTTGATTTGGAGCGTGATATCCAGCAAACGTGGCAAGTCGCTCTCGGTGGAGCCATCGTATTGCTCGTTGCAGTGATGCTGTTCAATATGTATACTTCACGCCAAATCGCTCGGCGTATTCGTACGCTCAAAGACGCGGCAGGACAAATTGCAGACGGTGACCTTACCGGACAATTACCGGAAGCTCGGGGCAAAGATGAACTCGATGACCTGAGTCGCTCCTTCGGTATCATGATCCATAATATCCGCGGCATTATTCAATCGATTGGTGCAGCTGGTCATCGTGTCGATCTGATGGCGCAAGACATTGACCGCGGCAACGATACGGCCCAAGCGATTGTGCAGCAAGTATCCCGCACCACGGAGGAACTCTCGATTGGCAGTCAAAAGATTGCCGAGGATCTGAGTGAAACGGTGATGGTTGTGGACAAAATGCAATCTACCTTCAATAGCAATCTGGAGGCTACTTCCCAATCGGTGATCGATGGTCGTGAAGTATTAACTACCGTTGAGGAAGGCAATAAGGCTGTAGCGGAGCAACTCCGCCTGGCCGAAGTGAATCGTCTGGCGATGTCCGAGGTGGAACAAACGGTGCGGGAACTGGAAGAAAGCGCGGTTCGAATCACTACGATGACTGCATATGTATCGGAGATTGCCAAACAAACGACCATGCTTTCGTTAAATGCCTCCATAGAGGCTGCTCGCGCCGGAGAAGCCGGACGTGGCTTCGCTGTTGTTGCGGGCGAGGTGAACAAACTCGCGGAACAATCTGCACAATCGGTCAAGCATATCTATGCGGCTGTGGGCGAGATCACGACCTCCATGGACAAGGTGAAGAACTCGGTAGCGCAGAGCATGCAGCTATTCGGCGAACAGGAACAAGCTACCGGCCAGACAAGGGAATCCTTTTCCGCCATTCGTGAAAGTGTGGAGCGCATTAGTACGGGCATCCATCAGCTTGCTGAGGACATGCAGCAGTCCAATGAACTCAGTACACAGGTGCAACAGGCCATTGAAAATATCAGTGCCATCACCGAGCAGTCGGCTGCCAGCAGTGAAGAGATTACCGCTTCCACATCAGAACAACAACGTTCTTTTGCCGAAGCGAGTAATAAAGTTAAGTCACTGCGTGATATCAGTGCTGAGATGCATCAGGAACTGCTGCGTTTCCGGCTGTAGGCAGTTCGATTCGATGAATAAGGTACGGCTGGAAAGGATGGAATAGCAGAAAACCTCCAGTTTCTCTTGTAATGAGAGAAGCTGGAGGTTTTGTTGTTGATGCGAGAGAAGCTCGTTCGGGAGAACATCACCTCACTGATAGAGGACCAACACTGAGATTCACGCCTGATCCATCCTCACAGTGCGTCGATGATGTCTCCCGCTAGCAGGGACGACGGATCACCGCGTAGCAGGGCTGCTCGTTCGGCGGCCTGTCCGTGAAGATATACGCCGAACGTGGCGGCTTGCTCCGCGCTGAGCCCTTGGGCAAGCAGACCGGCGATGATGCCGGTCAATACGTCTCCGGCACCGCCAGTCGCCATGCCGGCGTGCCCGGTGGTGTTGATGTACGCCTCGCCGGATGGCGTTGCGATGACCGTTCGTGCTCCTTTGAGCACAAGGGTCACGCCCTGCTCGCGGGCGTATCGTGCAGCGTGTCCAATGCGGTCACGCTGCACCTCTTGGGTCGACATGCCCAGCAGTCGGCCCATCTCGCCAGGGTGCGGCGTCAGGATTGTCGCCGCACTTCGCTGGCCCCAGTCGCGAGGCCCATGTGGGCCAGCGTCTGCCAGCATGTTGAGGGCGTCCGCGTCGATGACGAGCGGACGATCCGTTTGTTGCCACAGACGGCGCAGCCAGTCTGTGTCGCCCTTGAAGCGGCCGAGGCCGGGGCCGGTCGCGAGCACGTCGCGGCTCTCCGCGAGACGCAGCACGGCGGAGGCGGAAGCCGCGTTCCATTCGCCGCTGTCGCCATCGGAGGCGGCAGCGAGCATGAGCTCGGGCACGGTGCCGATGACATGCGGCAGCAGTGCCGCGGGCAGCGCCCATGTGGCGAGCCCGCAGCCTGCGCGCAGCGCGGCCTTGGCCGAGAGCAGGCCTGCGCCGCTCATCGGCAAACTTCCTGCGGCCAGCAATACGTGGCCGTAGGTGCCCTTGTGGCCGTCCGGTGCCCGGAGGCGGCCTGTATCCACGCGCAGCGCACCGCGCAGCACCTCGTCCGTCAGCAGACGGACCGAGGGGCCATGCTCCGGCGCAAGGCGCGCGGGAATGCCGATGGCGCGCACCACAATGCGCCCCGCGGCGGAAGCGCCCGGGTACTGCACAAGCCCACGCTTCAGCAGCGCGAGGCATACGGTCACCCGGGCTTGAATGCAGGGCTCGTACACCTCTCCGGTGTCGGCGTCCAGCCCGCTTGGCACATCGGCGGACACGACCGGCTTGCCGCTGTCGTTCGCCGCCTCGATCAGCGCCGCGTAAGCTCCTCGCGGCGCCCCCTGCGAGCCGGTGCCCCGCAGTGCATCCGGGGCGTCGGCGTAGACCAATGTCACGCCAAGCCCCGCTTCAACCAAATGGCGCGCGGCCACCAGCCCATCGCCGCCATTATTGCCCTTGCCGATCAGCATGTACCACTGCTGATCTCCCGGGCGCTCCATCACCAGCGCCGGATCGGCGATGATGTCGCCACCATTATCTTGCCGATCTCCGGGCCCGGTGTATGCCCGCCTCGCATCTGTCTTTCTGCTATAGGCAAGCTTCCCTGAATCCATAAGCCAGCCTTCTGCCTGCACTTCCCGGCACAGCTTGATCACTTCCTCGGCTATGGCACGGCCTGCATTCTCCATTAGACTTGCTGCCGGAATACCGAGCTGATGAATGGTATGCTCGTCCACAGCTCTCATCTGTTCAGCGGTTACGATAAACAACGTTCATCCCTCCCCGTGACAAGCTCATCTCATACCTAAAAGCAACAACTTCGCACCTAAACGCTGCATGCTATATGTGTATCGCTATCTTTCCCTTTACCTCATATAGTTACCATAATGCGCTTCATGCATCATTGGAAGCTCTATTGGTCCCGTGTACGAAAACCTTGAGTTTCAGCCTTCCAAAGCCTGTCTACGCTTAATAACCTACCGTAAACCGCGCCTGAATAAACTGTGGGTCATCCAGTTCGTCCACCAAAGCGGCTGCAAAATCGCCAACGGAAATGGAGCTTTCCCCGATATCATCCGTAATCACCCGGTTCATGCCAACCCGGAACTGGCCTGTCCGCCGTCCTGTTGTGATCGTTGCAGCAGGACTCATATAAGTCCAGTGAATATCCGATGCTTCAATCAGATCGTATGCTTCTGCATGAGCTTTCGCCAGCGGCTTGACTTCCTCCGGGAATCCGGGCGTATCCATCAGCATATCACCGGAATCAGTCATCAAGCTTCCCGCTCCACCAACCACAACCAGACGTCCTGCTTTTGCCCGGCGCACACCCTCGATCAACGAACGTGTCACTTCCAGCATCTCTTCTTCTCCACCGAACTTCGGTCCATATGCACTCACAACCACTTCTTGACCCGCTGCAAAATCAGCCACCTGATCCGGGTTAAGCAGATCTCCCTGTTCTACACGCAAACGCTCATGCACCATCTCAATTTTGGACGGGTCGCGTACCACCGCTGTCACTTCATGCCCACGATCCATTAGCTCCCACAGTATCGTCTTGCCAATCGCTCCGGTTGCTCCAAAAATGACTACTTTCATATGAATTCCCTCTTTTCTGTAGATATCATCTCATCAACTTACCGTTATTTTAATACTTAATCCCATTGTTATATACCTTAAACGGCTCACGCCATCTTAAACCGGATGTGAACACTTGTAAACCTATCTCTTACAGCTTATATGTTGAAAAATAATCTTTACTCCACTACCGGATGAACCATCGACACTCAGAAGTATCCCCTCTCCCCACCATCTACCAACACGGATCATGAAAAAAAGCCACTAATGCGGCTATACTGAGATGATTTCATACGACATAATGTCTATTCTTATCTCAAAATTTCAGTTCCCTTCCGCTAGGTAGTCGGTCCTTCTTCTCCCTGCCTCCACCACATGCCCTCCGATTTCGGACTGGTATACTCAAACCCAAATTGAGCATACAGGCGATCAGCCGGAACATCCGCCAGCAGACTGACCAGACCACGGGCAGGTACTGCTTCACGCAGATAATTCATAATCTCGCTCATGATCAGTTTTCCATACCCCATTCCCTGAACATCCGGGTGTACAGCAATATCGACGACCTGAAAGAAACAACCGCCATCTCCAATCACTCGGCCCATGCCTACCAGCATATCTTCTTCACGCAGACATACGGCAAACAGGCTATTCGGTAATCCAATCTCCGCCCCTTCCCTGCTCATTGGACTAAGACCGGCAATCTGCCTCAGGGCAAGGTACTCCACTGCTGCGGGTGGTGTGTGTTCAATATTCACATGATCCATGAATTGTGCCCCTTTCTGCTTGAATTCATCTACTTCCTGTGTAATAGTGAGAGAAAGCTTACGTGAAGCGTGTTTCATGATACGTGAAGTTGGTGCAAAGGAGGAACAAGTGTGTTTCAACGTTGGATTGAAGATCTAACATCGCGTCCAGGCGCTGTGGCTGTGCTGTTTGGCGTCATGGCTTTGCTTCTGGGGATATACATATGGTCTGCCACTGAAGTTCGCCGCAGCCACGAGAGGCGAATGAGAAGGATACGAGATACATTATACATAAGTACAGCCCTCTTGGGACAACTTACCATCCAGGAAAATCGGAATTATGAACGGCCGGAACACGAACATAATGATCTGATAACGGCAATGTTAGCCTGCAAAGCTGCATCTTACCTATCCCCTCAACTACAGGACCAGATCCGTGACTGTATGAAGGAACATGACCCTGCCAAACTCGGACTCATGCACAGAGCACTGGAACGAGAATGCACCGTATTATCGGATGAACTCAGCGGGGATACGCAAGCAGATCATTGGGGTACAGCAATCTGGACGATCCTTCGGCCCATAGCCGAACCAGCGGCAGTAGCAGCCACAGGGTTTCTGGTCGCAGATCTGGTATTTCGTCAGCGGATGTTGGACGTCCCTGTGGACTCATGGGACAGCATCTTGCCATGGATTCGCGCGGTTTCCCTGATGATCACCATTATGTATGGATATCTGCTCTGGGCCAGCCCACGTCAGGATACATCGGGTACAATCACCAAAACGCTTTCTTTGCTAATTACTCTATGCTCCTTACTCCATCTGATTGGACTTGTTGCCGCCCCCTATGCCCTTGGATTACAACTGATTTTATTCACCACAGGTTTCGGACTGACTGGAACCCGTTCTCGCAGTGATCGCCCTTATGCAGGGCATACCGAACTGGAACCCACAAAGGAAGCCTCTACGGAGATCGAAGTAAATACACGTCGTAAATCTGGTACCAACACCGGCGAATAACTTACGCATCCAGCCCATCACCATCTTCGGCTGGATTTTCAACATCTAGATCCTGCATGTCTCTTACCACGTAAAAAAGGGCTGAAACTACAATGTAGTTTCAGCCCTTTTTTACGATCTTTTCTTGCGAAGAATTTAACGATATAAAACGAACTTACTAATTACATAAGAAACGGAGAGGGCAGAAATAACGTGAAGAAGCGAAGCGTTCGCCTTTATCCCCAGATTTTCCCCTTTGAAGAAGGGAATCAGAAAAATCTGGGGATAACAGTGATCGGAAAGTTATTCTGTCATCGAAGTGGCATGTGTAACAGTCTTGGGTTCACTTTATATAATGGATAATTACTTCACTTATTTTGCTACAACATGTGCAATGACACGACCGTTTTCATACGTGACAGTCACGTCATAACCATCTGCAGTTACACTGTCGAATTCACCTGTAATTCCATTAGCGGTGATTAACGTAATATCTTTGGAACCTTCAATCTTATGGTTGGACAAGTCGAGTTTGAGACTTCCTCCATCAATATAGAGTTTTCTGCCGACATTCAGCTGACTGTTGTTATCGGTCACTACTAATTCCAACGTACCGTTATCCATGGTAAAGTTTCTATTTAAGTTGAGTGCTCTGTCGACATTCACAACCACTGTTCCATTTTCTACATACAGATCACCTGTACCAAAAGCAGTCGCAGATTCAGCCACCAGTGTTCCAGCTTGCAGTAAGGTTCCGCCAGTGTAGCTATTTTTCCCTGTCAATGTAAGAGTTCCTGTTCCCTTTTTCGTGAGCATTCCACTACCGGTGATATCATTTCTCCACCAGTCTTCTGCATTGAAGCGCCCTTTGGAAGCGTCCATATTCACAGTTACATTGTTCAAGAATGCACCGTATCCATCCGCAGCCGTGACCAGATCAATTCTACCCCAGCCCTTGGATTCATCCAGTACAGGATATCCAGAGTCAATGGATGTTGTATACAATACTTGTCTGCGTTGCTCATCTGTTAGATACGGTTGACGTGTTTCTAACAGGGCTTCTGCTCCTTGCGGTACAACTGGTGCCAAACCTTTGGTTCCTGTTTGCGGCAGACCGTACGTCATCTTCTCTCTATAAAAGGCTTTATTGGCATCATGATCTTCCCATTTGTGTTCATCGTAAGCACTTTTGAAAGTATAATCCTCTGTTACGGTATGTGCATATTCATACAAACTCATATTTTTTTCCTTGGCTTTTGCTCCAAATACCTCTCCTGCATTCTCATAGCCTTTCTCTAACACTTCTCTGTTCTCAGGCTGATTAAGTGCATATGCGGCCATGGCTGTGGATTGTATTCTTCCTCCTATAACATCAAACGGTGAGTGCATCCCCGATACGATACGATTTTCGCCCATCTGAGCTGCTCTCGTTAACAATTCAGAGAATCGTTCTGGCGTAGCGTATGCCAAAGGAAATACAGATAAATAAGCTGCACTTGTATGTCCGCTCGGAAATCCACCATCTTTTCCTCTTCCATCCTCAGCGATTCGTTTGACATAACTTAACGCAGGAATAAGCTTAACGTTTGTTTCATATTGCTGGTAATGTTTTTCTCCTGTTGATTTGGTGCCGCCTGAAGGCAAAGGTTCTTCTTTTTTCTCACCCTCGCCCAAGGTTTCCCATACAGGCAATCCTTTGCTGTCAACAACTTCGTTCACTTCTCCATTGGAATTCATTCTCCACGGTCTAGGGGAAGAGTAGAAATATTTAGATGGATTAGATGAGGCAGGAATTTTGAATCGAACCAGATCAACTAAAGCGACCAAGTCTGCAAGCTCCGTAGTTTCATCCCAATCGCCAATGCCTTGGCTTTCATCTTCCGCTGTTTCTTCGGTCAATACCACATTCATCTCGTCCACAGTTCGTTCAACGTTTGTCTTTGGCTTGATGATATCTACATACGTGTTAGCCAACGGACCAAAAGCCTCCATCATACTATAGATCTTATCTCTTTGGTCATCATAATAAGCTGCTAAAGCCTCTTCATCCGTGCGATTTTGCGTGACATCTTCTACATATTTGATATTAGCTTCCCAAGCCGCTTTATTTCGGATCTCCGCATTTGCAAATGTTTTTTGATCAGCAACGGCTACGGTTGGATCGTTTTTAAAACCATCATAATATGGGGTCGGTCCATCGCCATACTTTGCATTTTTTCCGTCAGCTCCAATTTTAGTTGCCGCTGTTCCATCCCTCCAATCCGCTTGGTTCATGGACCATACTTGATCAAAACCGTCCAAAATATCAATAAACGGATTGGTTTCCGCAATATTTTTCAAGGTGTCGTCTCCGGCATTGGCTCCGTGCTTCACGGCGGACAACCGAGCTTCATCTGCTGGGGGATTAACATTCAGTACGGTTGCCATTCCTTTTGGCTTAGCTGGTTTGGCAGCTGTAGTAGCATCCGTTTCTACAGCCTTAACGAGCGCAGATACTGCTTCGGCACGAGTAATGGAATTAAGCGGTTTGAAGCTTCCATCTGCATATCCGGCGATAATTTTCGCTGCTGCAGCTCCACCTACAGCCCCTTTGCTCCACGCGGCAATAGACGATGAATCGCTAAAGACATTAGCAGCTGTTTCATTCAATTCCAAATTCAAAATGCCCGCAATAATTTTAGCCGCTTCTTGACGTGTGATCGGATCTTGCGGCTTCATTGTACCATCGGTGTACCCATCTATATATCCATTAGCGTTCGCTATAGAAACCGCTTCGTAGTACCATGCACTGTCAGAAACATCATTAAAGGTAATTTTAGCTTGTCCTGAATATCCAAAAGCGCCGTTTACCAAATTCATAAATTCTGCTCTGGTAATATACGTGTTCGGTTTGAATGAACGATCCAGGTAGCCTCGAATCAATCCTTCATCGCCCCAAGCTTGAATGTTTGCTTCCGCCCAGTGTCCCTTAATATCAGAGAACTGAATCTTCTGATCGGCTGCAAAACTCTTCTCTGCAAACGTCGGACCTACCATAGACAACATTAGAAGTAGTGCCAGTGACTTTTTAAGTGGTTTTCTCATAGCTGGTAAATACACGCTCCCATTATCGTAATTTTTTTGCTTCTGCGTCAGCAAATGATAAGAAAGTCTCTATCCAGATGTCTGATCTGCCGTTACTGTAGCATTAGGGGACGTTTCGTATCTATAGAACATATTCCGTTTTATATCAAAATCGTACGTTCCGCTGCTTTTTGCCCTAAAAAAAACGGAGAGGATACTACTTTCGTTAAGTATAATATCTTTTTATGTAAACGCTTTATTAAATTGGTGTAAAATATGAAGAGGAAGTTTGTTAAATTTCGGTCAACATGATTTCTAGCCCTCGACCTACTATATAATGATGAAGTTGTTTAGACACGAGAAATGAAGGGGGAAAAAGGATGCGTAAGCCATTTCAGTCTGTGAGATCCAGGATGGTTCTTTCTTACCTCGCTGTCGTTCTTGTCATTGCGCTTCTTTTCGGCTCCATTTTATATCTCTTCTTCTCCCATCAATACAGCAAAGAGATCCGAATCAATAATCAGCTGTCACTGAAAAATACCGTCAATTATATTGAAAGCTCCGTCATCCAGAAGGTGAATCAGGTCTATCTGTCTCTGGCTTTGGGTAGCTCCGTCAATATTGATTTAGATAACATAAAAGGAAACCATGGCAAGATTCTGGACATCGAACAATTACTCAAAAATAAGGTACAAAATTATTCCGACCTCATTGAAGCCATTCATGTGTACGATGCGAAGAACCACATGATGATCTCATCTATATATGGGCTGTTGCTCTATGAGGACACGCCTTCGAGTGCGGATCATACCACGGATTGGATTGTTGCGATGAAAGAGACTGAAGAAAGCTCCTTATGGATGCAGACTCGCATGGTGCCTCAAGATGCGTATATCGAATCGCCTGAGCAGACCAACGTGAATCCTTTGATTTCCTATGTCCACAGCTACCCGTTTCAATCTTCTGGACAAGACAGTAAGGTCATGATAGCAATTGATATCAAAGAATCAGCGATCAGTCAGATCATTAAAAATATGATTCCTTCTGACTATGATAGTACATTAATTGTAGATCAGGACGGGACCGTCATTTCTGCCGCAGACAAATCCTTGCTAGGTAGCTCCACGGAGGAGAACTTATCTCAGTCGTTGCTCTCCATTCATTCTTCAGATGAGAGCTTCACGCCTGTATTTAACCATGGCTCTTATGTCGTGTCCCAAGATCAATTCAAAGGAAATGGATGGCGAATTTACACCACCACACCCAATAAAAGTTTCTATAATAAATTGGATAGCTTGAAGGAAATCTCCATTCTTCTTTGCTTGTTAGCTATCGCGGTTGGGATTGCGATGTCGTCCATCTTTACGACCGCCAATTATAGTCCTCTAAAGCGAATCCTGAATAATATCAAGAGCCGGATGGATAGCCCCACCAGCCTTAAACAGGATGAATATCGCTTCATTGATACGGCGATTAACAGCCTGTCCAACAAAGTCGATAGTCTGGAGGAAACACTGCAAGCCAATCACAAAATAATTAAGCATAGTATCATGCTCAATATGTTAAATAATCGATTTACACCCGAGGAACTTACGGAGCAACTGCAGTCTGTTCACATTTCAATGGGCTACTCTCGCTTCCGCTGCATCGTCATTGACCCCGTCAATGAGAAGTGGAAGGATCTGCAGCCACGACAGTTGCAGCATACGTTGTATACGATGATCCAGCAACTGGAGATCGCAGAAATGGACGGAACTCAACTGCTGGCAGAGGAATTGCAGGATCACAAAATAGCAGTAATCATTTGTACCAACCAACCCGAAGAACCTCTCACTGATCACATTGTGAACTTTATTCACACTGAGGCAAGAAACAGGTTCGGTCTGGATTTTGCATTGTCACTGGGCGGGTGGGTAGAGCATTTCACGAAGATCCACACGAGCTATCATCAGGCGAATACCTTGATTCGATACAGCTATTTCTTTCCCGATCAGTCTGCCATTCAGGATCTTGATCTTCTGAACAGGGAGACCAGCAGCCTGGAAATTCCGGACGTATATCTCGCAAACTTTGAAAAGAAATTGCAGACTCGGGATGTGCAAGGTACGGTTCAGGCCATTCAGGAGTTAGTGGCGACGATAAAGGAAGGCCTATATTCCGCCGAATACAGTCGCATTATATTATTAAAAACGGTTTCTATTTACGCTGAGTGTATCCATCAGGTGCGTTGGCAACCCGCCGAGGCAAGCTCAATGAATCTGTACAAGCAATTTTCATTGTTCTACGATATCAACCGCTATTCGGAGTGGATGATTCATCTCGTGACCGAATTTGTGATGCACATGGAGAAGCGAAGCGAGGTACGGAGTGTGGATACCATCTCGGCTGTCAAAGCCTATATTCACGAGCACTTATCGGGCGATCTCACGCTGGATCATGTCTCAGAGCAAGTATTCATCAGCCCTAAATATCTCAGTAAACTCTTCAAGGAAGAAACCGGGATTGTCTATTCCGAATATGTTACGAACCAGAGGATGGAACGTGCACGGGAACTCATGACACAACGTGAAATTACGGTTGAGCAGATCGCAAATACAGTCGGTTACCGTACCCCTGCTTATTTCATTAAGAAGTTCAAAGAAATTCATGGCTGTACACCAAAAAACTTCATGCGCAGTCTAATGGAACAGGGATCTATATAAGCTCAATTTAAAATTAAGAAAGGAGCTGCTATGAACTTTAACCTTTCAAAAAAACTATATCTATTGTTTGCTACATCTATTCTTATAGGATTGATGAGCGGATGTACCGTTCTAAACAGAGAAGGATCACAAGTGCAACAGCAGGAACATTCAGCAAGCTCTGAGAAGGATACAGCTCCTCAATATACGATTTCCTGGACCATGCATCAAAATATCCCTGTTCCTGAGAACGCTGAGATGATTACCTATATTGAGGATCGGTTTGATGTCAATCTGGAGATGTGGAACCTTGAGAACAAGCGTTACGAGGAACTACTGGAACTGGAGCTGGTTCAAGGGAAGATACCGGATCTGTTCCGGATCAGACAGCCGCATGATCTGCTTAAGTATCAGATGCAAGGGGTATTAGCGGAAATCTCCCCGGATGTCCTTGAACAATATGCGCCAAATATTGTACAGCGAATTCGCGATTATGACTCACGTTACTTGGAGTATGGAAAAATAAACGGCGGATTATATGGAATTCCGGTCATCAATCAGACTAACATCTATCGAACCCCTGTCGTATACCGAGAGGACTGGCTTACGCGGCTTGGTCTGGACGTTCCAAAGACATTAGATGAATTCGAAACGGTTATGTATGCTTTTGCCAAAGATGATCCGGACGGAAATGGTAAACAAGATACGTATGGCCTATCCAGAGAGGGCTTAAATGTCGTGTTTGGCGCTTTTGGACAGTCCGTTTTCACCGAGCAACTGTATTTTAATGAAAAAAACAACCAACTCGTGATCGGTGCTTTGCAGCCTGAGATGAAAAAAGCCCTGACTTATATGCAAAAGTGGTATCGGGACGGGATTATCGACCCTGAGTTTATAACCGGCGAGAATAAAGGCGGCTATAAACATCTATCCCATGCTTTTATTAATGGAAAAATTGGAATGACCTCGATGGGTAACTACTATCATTGGAATCAAGCGGGAGATTACAGTGTCCCCAATGAAAATGGCCAAGAAACCCCAGTGAAAGCCTCGTTTAATGTGAATGAGCTGTTACAGAAGAACGCAGCTGCAGAGATTGTATTTGGTTCTCCTGTTATAGGTCCGGATGGACATAGCGGTTCAAAAGGAAATAATCTGCTGATGAATTTTATTGCTATTGGCGCTGAGGCTGCGAAAGAGCCGGGGAAACTGGAGAAAATTCTGGAGATACTCGATTATGTAAGTGCCAACCCCGATCCGGCTGAGCAAATAAAAATGGAGTATGGCCTTCCAGGAAAGCACTGGGACTGGAGCGGTGAACCTTCAAGATCGTTTCATCTACTTCCCCCATATAACAACATGGAGAATTACACCAATATGATCGGCTCAAGTATCGGCATGACGGTTCCGGGTACGCCCTTGGACAAACGTGAACAGTGGGCTGCATCTGCAGGGTTGACCGAGCATGGGATCTATAATCGCCTGGAGGTTGCAACCCCTGCCCTGATTCAATATTCATCTGAGTTGATTCGCATGAGAGACAGAGCGTACATCTCCATCATCACTGGCGATCAGCCTGTGGGGTATTTCGATACCTTTGTGGAAGAATTCATGGACGCAGGTGGGCAACAGATGCTACTTGAAGCGAATGACTGGTATAAGGAGAATTTGGAGACAAATCCTGCCCAATAGGCGGGACGTATTGGAAGCCACGTCACTCTCTATCCCTTCGCACTCGCATTCGATCCGCGCAGAGATCGGGGTGAAGTGCTTCGTGCAGTGCTGCCGGATTTGGAGGTGCTGCCTGAGGGCGTGTTTTCAAAACGCTTGCGCTCGGTCCGCTCCATCTGCACAATCTGACCTTCGTGTACCACGATGTGCAATGAACCAAACTCCATGTCATTCAGCTGTCCGGCAATTCGGTCCAACCATACCTCATCCACTTTTAACGGCTTAGCCATAGAGCCGCCTCCTCTTCTCGGGCTACTGCCCGCTATAGTCCTCGATGCGTTGTCATCCAACCGATTTATAATTCATTCTTATCCAACCTATATACTTGGTTTATACATTAGCAGGGCTTCCAGTAGCTGTCAATCTGTATTTTCTTCTTCTCTTATTATGAAATTGATTCGCTTTGTATCACTTTTCTGAAACCGCTTTGTGTCCAAGCCAGCTCTTGAGCAGCAACGTGCCGAGAGCCAGAATAAGTAATAAGGACGCTACGGCAAATGAAGCCGAGAATTGATATTCGTTATACAAAATCTCCACATGCAGCGGCAGCGTATTCGTCTCCCCGCGGATATGTCCTGACACCACAGATACCGCTCCGAACTCGCCCATAGCACGGGCATTACACAGAATAATACCGTACAGCAGCCCCCATTTGATGTTGGGCAAAGTCACACTCCAGAAGATTCGCCATCCGGAAGCACCCAGCGTAACCGCCGCTTCCTCTTCCCGGGTTCCTTGGTCCTCCATCAGTGGAATCAACTCTCTCGCTACGAAGGGGAAGGTAATAAACAACGTTGCAATGACAATGCCCGGCAGCGCAAAAATGATTTTGAACTCATGTTCGGACAGCCACGGCCCAAACCAGCCATTCGAACCAAAGACCAATACAAAGATCAACCCGCCCACCACAGGCGAGATCGAAAAAGGAAGATCAATCAGTGTGATCATGAGTCCCTTGCCCTTGAACTGGAACTTGGTAATGACCCAGGCAGCTGCCACACCAAATACCGTATTCAGCGGTACCGTAATCGCCGCAACCAATAACGTAAGCTTCAGTGCAGACATGGCATCCGGCTCGGTAAGAGCCGCGATGTATACACCCCAGCCTTGCTTCAGCGCCTCCATGAGCACGATTACCAGCGGTAGAATCAGCAGCCATATCAATACCAGGCTTGCCAATCCGATTAACAACCATTTGACCCATGGAGCTTCCGTTGTTGCACGGTTCGTTCCACGCCCGGTCTTTACAGGTGGAACAGGGCTCAGTGGGATGGAATCCGCCATATGCTGCACCTCCTTTGGTTTGGGTGAGTGACGTCTTTTAATATCCTTATTCCATCATGCTTCATCGTCATGCCCTGCCCGCCTTCCGGCTCCAACGCTGCAAGGAATTAATGATCAGCAGCAGGATGAAAGAGACCAGCAACAGCAGCAAAGCTACAGCTGTAGCGCCTGCATAATCAAACTGTTCCAGCTTGGCCATGATCAGCAAGGGGGCAATCTCCGTTTTCATCGGCATATTACCAGAGATAAATACAACGGAGCCATATTCGCCAATGCCCCTGGCAAAAGCCAGAGCGAACCCGGTTAGCAGCGGCGGAATCAGATCCGGCAACAGAATGGTACGGAATATCCTCCATCTTCCTGCTCCCAGTGTGGCAGCCGCCTCCTCCACTTCTGCCTCCAGCTCCTCCAACACAGGCTGCACTGTACGTACCACAAATGGAATTCCGATAAACATCAGTGCCAGTGTAATCCCAGCCTGTGAATAGGCCAGCTTAATGCCCAAAGGCTCTACAAACTGTCCAATCCAGCCATTGCCGGCATAGATCGCCGTTAGGGCAACCCCAGCTACCGCCGTCGGCAAGGCAAAAGGCAGATCAATGACCGCATCAAACAACCTTTTGCCAGGGAATTCATACCGAACAAGTACCCATGCCAGAAGTAACCCCAGCACGAGATCAATCAGGGCCGCTGCACCTGCGGTCAGAAAGCTGACCTGGAAGGAAGCCAGCACCCTGGGATTGGTCGCAACCTCAATCATGGTTGCCCATGTCAGCCCTGTGGAGTTAAACAACAGCGCAGCCAATGGAATAAGTACAACCAGGCTCAGGTAGAGTACACTGTAACCCATCGTTAATCCGAATCCCGGCAATGTGCGTCTCCGCGCCACCATCACCTTGCTCATGCACGTTCATCCTCTCTGCCTTCAGCCGGTAAGGCTCGTTGGCCGCTCACAGCGCGATTGATCAGGTGTTCATTGAACAGAGCAACCTTAGCTGCCTGGAACATAGATCTGGTCGAAGATACCACCGTCATTGAAATGTTTGGCCTGAGTATCCCGCCATGTGCCGAATACATCTTTCAACGTGAACAGTTCAAGCGCCGGGAACTGATCCTTGAATTTTTCCTCCACGCTGTCCAGCGTTGGGCGGTAATAATTTTCAGCCGCAATCGTCTGTCCCTCTTCACTGTACAAATATTTCAGATAGGCATCCGCCACGTCGCGGCTTCCTTTTTTGTCTGCATTTTTGTCCACAATCGCAACGGGTGGTTCAGCCAAAATACTGATGGAAGGCACGACAATATCGAATTTGTCCGGACCCAGCTCTTTTACCGATAGAAAAGCTTCATTCTCCCAAGCAAGCAGCACATCACCAATGCCACGTTCAACAAACGTTGTCGTAGATCCGCGAGCCCCCGAATCCAGTACAGGCGCATGTTTGAACAATTCACCAACGAATGATTTCGCTTTCTCTTCATCATTGTTATTTTGCTTGAGGGCATATCCCCATGCCGCCAAATAGTTCCAACGTGCTCCGCCGGACGTTTTAGGATTCGGTGTGATGACTTGGGTATCCCCTTTGATCAGATCATCCCAGTCCTTGATGCCTTTTGGATTGCCTTTACGCACAAGGAATACAATCGTAGAGGTATACGGCGCGCTGTTATGCTCGTATTTATCCTGCCAACCCTCGTTAATCAGACCTTTATCTTCAATCGCATCAATGTCGTATCCCAATGCCAGTGTCACCACGTCCGCATCCAGTCCGTCAATGACAGAACGACTCTGTTTACCCGAGCCCCCGTGGGATTGCTTGATGGTCACTTCCTGGCCCTTTTCTTTCAACCAATGCGCCGCAAACGCTTTGTTATATTGCTCATAAAGTTCCCGTGTTGGATCATAGGAAACATTCAGCAGTTCGATGGCCTTGGCCCCTTCTGTGCCGCCTTCCGCTCCCCCTGATGTTCCTGCCGCACTGGACCCGCCGCTCTCCGATCCGCATGCTGCCAGAACTCCTGTTAACACCAGTGCCAGACCAACCAGAATACCCTTGTGAATTCTCTTTTTCATTAAATAACACTCCCCCGATATCAATCTGCATGACTACCTCAGGCCGGCTGAACAGGATGGAACGCCCCGTAAAAAACAAGAAGACGGAGGAACCCCCGCGCACTTCTCCCCATAAAGTCATGCCGGCTTAAGGCCGTGCATGCTCCATCCGGGAAGGATGCGCTGCGGTGTTCCTCCGTCTATACGGTGAGAACGTTATTCTGTTCAGGTCATCATTTTTTATTATTCCTACCTGTTTAGTAAGTTATATACGTATAATAAAGGCAGTCTATATACCTGTCAAACGTTTTTTCCGATTTTTACCGGATTTCTGCACCATTGGCAAAAAAAGAGGAACAACGAACCATCGTCCGTTGTTCCCTTCAGCGAATCCCATGCTTCGCTGGCTAGTGTAAACATGAACGGAATTGGACGGCCACACCTTGTCCATTCCTCATCTGCCCGCATACCGGATATTGGGTACCGGTGGTGTGCTCATGCCTTCTCCCAGATAAAAGCCGGTGTGCGGCGGTTGATTGTAGGCTACATTTTGCCAAGCGACGCCAAGACGGTACACCGGATCATGCATCAGCGTGTAGATGCGTTTGTCCGTAACTGCTGTTGTGGTATAGATCCGCAGCGCTGAGCTGTCATTCGTCCGCCATACCACTTCCTCTCTCCAGTCCCCGAACAGATCGGCCTGCAGATTCGGCGTAGACTTGGTTCCGTTATTGGAAGATACGCCGGATGCGGTGAGCAGGTTCACCGTTGTGCTGTTGGCATAGTTCCACTTGTCGATTCGGTTGCTGTCCAGCAGTTTACGGAGCAAGTCACCATCCCACCAGATACCAAAATTCGTGGAAGAAGGCAGGGTTGTTCCGAGTTTCTGCCCTTTGGCCGTGTACAGGCTGCCGTCTGCCCATACTTCGGCGCCTTTATATCTTGGATCGATATCCGCCGCCATGCCGCGTCCAATATCCTTCGTTGTTTTGACTCCCCAGATTAACTGGCCAGTACCTGCATCACGGAATTCCACTCCTGCATTGGATGGCGTCTCATGAACCTGAAATACCTCAAGTCCGGGGCGATCCGGGTCCAGGTCACTCAGATGCATGGCATCGCCATGATGAAGTCCTGTCGTGTACAATCCTTTGCCGTTGTCATCCACCGCCATGGCGCCATAGACGATCTCGTCTTTCCCATCCCCATCCACGTCCGCCACGCTAAGATTGTGATTGCCTTGCCCAGCATAACCGGAATTGCCAGATGTATTGGAATCAAACGTCCATTGTTTGGTCAGCTGTCCATTCCGCCAGTTATAGGCCACAAGCACACTGCGCGTATAATACCCGCGAGCCATCACCAGACTTGGACGCTCTCCATCAAGGTAAGCAATGGCAGCAAGGAATCGATCCACCCTATTGCCGTAGTTGTCTCCCCAACTGGATACATTGCCACGTGCTGGTTCGTAGTTCACCGTGGAGAGCGCTTTGCCAGTCTGCCCATTGAATACCGTCAGGAATTCGGGGCCAGACAATACATAACCGCTGGAATTGCGGTAATCCTTGCTTGCATCCCCGATGACCACGCCAGTGCCATCCTTGGTGCCATCGGCTGTTTTCATCGCGACTTCGGCTTTGCCGTCACCGTCGAGATCGTAGACCATGAACTGGGTGTAGTGAGCACCCGCACGGATATTTTTGCCCAGACTAATTCGCCAGAGGCGTGTTCCGTTCAATTTGTAGGCATCGATAAATACTTCCCCGGTATAACCGCTCTGGGAGTTATCCTTGGCGTTGGAGGGGTCCCATTTCACGATCAATTCATACTCACCATCACCATCCAGGTCACCTGCACTGGCATCATTGGCACTGTAGGTGTAGGCTACTCCATCGGGCGTTGTACCACCAGCGGGTACACTGAGCGGTACAGACAGATAGTTGTTGCCCCATACGCTCGCTGCCGCTGAAGCAGCCTGCTCCGTTCCACTGACTACAGCACGAACCGTGTATTTGGAACTGCTTGTCCCGCTTGCATCCTGAAGGTTGGTGCTGTTCGTTATGGGCGATGCGTTCACTTTGGTTCCATCCCGATAGACGTTAAACGATACATTCGAACCTTCCGTACCCAAGAGTCGCCAACTGACAAACACACCTGTCCCGGTCTTTACAGCAACCACACCGCGATCCAGATATTCCATCTGCCTTGCACCCGCTGCATGCATTACTGGCGTGTTGCCCAAGCCAAGCGAAGTAACCAACAACGCGGAACTCAACAACGATACTCCGGCTGTACGTAATGTGCGCTTCCACAGTGATGATCGATTTCCCATAAACAATTGCCTCCCCAATCGAATTGGTAAGCCCGATGCCCTTGTAGCGCCGTTTTATGTAAGCGATTTATTATATTCATTTTAAATTAAACATTTACTTCCATCTATAGGTCTAATTTAGTAATTTTGGTTAGTGAATGCGGCTCGATCTACTGGGAATTTATATTCAACAATTAATTTTTCGAACATCTCATCTAAAAATTCGTCCTGACTTATAATTGTAGATATAGCGGACTCCCTAGCATTATAACGAATATGGACGAACTAATCCCATCCTGTTCATTGTACTTTCTATACTTCATCATCCGATCCATCTTTTCATATTGATAGCTGAAAATTCGAGTGAATATTTATGCAACAAGTAAAATTCAGTACTTTCTCCCTCAACTACAAGCAGCACTTTTCCTATGTTTTTGTCTTTATTGATCTTGATCAATTTCTATCATCCTTATATTCTGGAATCCCTCCAAAAACACCGCTTGTGTACATCTCTTCTAAATTTTGTGCAACACGAGGCTGCTCACTAGAAAATCTTTTTAGTATACTTCCTTCAGCTCCATTAAAATCCACAGCATAAATCTGATCCGGTCTAAGAAGTGAGTTTGACAATAAGTTAGTTGAATGGGATACAATGAACAGTTGTGAGTTCTTTGAATTATTCAAAAAGTATCTAATAAGTAACTCAACTTTCGAAGCTCAAATCTCCGAAAAAAACCTTGATATAGCTAGGTAAGCTAGAGATCCATTCTTGCAGTTAACAGTGAATATACGTCTTGTTCTTTTTGTTGTTCAAAATAAACTCATCAGTTGCTGAAGCATCGCCCGGAAGTACAGATCGCGAACCTCATCCGTAAAGAGAAAAAGAGTCATTGTATAAAGAACACTCGTTCTCATATATTGCAAACAAAAGTTTTTGATGTTTTGATTCCTTTTCTCAAAGGGAAATTTTCTGATAAAGGCGCATGCTTCGCTTCTTCAGGTCCTTTCTGTCTTCTCCGTTTGGTGTAAATGTTTAGTTCAATTTATATAGTATCAAAGCAGATAATCTAATATCTGGGCAGCCTCGGACATTTCGCAAATCCGGGTTACAGGCATGCTATCCAATCAGAATTACAGCGTAGGGAGCTATCCAATGTTGAAGGATTACGGATTATGAACGAAAGGTATTGAGAATCTTGTTTAATTACAGCAACGGTTACAGATATTATCAGACCGTTAAAACTGAAAGAGGCAAAACAGACATAATGGCGGCTCTGGAAGAGTTGATTGCTGCAAATTATATAACGGCTAGTATTTTTATCTTAGAGAGCTAGGAGCGAGGAGTTTAAACTGCCTAAAATTCCTCATGCTACACCCGCTCCATCAAATAATATTAGTTATTGGACTGAATATTAGAGAGGAAATATCTATGGGCATATAACTGGTAGATAACGGAGTAAGAATTTAAATTTACGTTTCAATTCAATGAGCAGATGCTTTCTAATACAATTTTTTATTCCCATTCACGTTTTTGTTATAATTAATACTATTCAATATACCAAAATATATGGATATAGCAATTATCAAATAAAATACAAATTTGTTTATTTGCATGATATCATAGCTACTTGTCAAGAAAATAATCAGAATTGCAGATAACCCTACATTTTCTTTATTATGCTTTTTAAATTTTTGAAAAATTAGTCTATATAGTAACAAAAGTAAGACAAAACTAATCCATATAAAACAGAGTGTTCTCAAAACTTCACCTTCCTTATTTTTCTTTAAATACGATAAAAATCAAAGGTTCATAAAGAAACTATGACCTTTGATTTTTATCATAACATTTTTATACTTTTACATCCTCTTTATATAATTATAAGCTGAAGTTAAATTGGTTTGAGTTGCATTCCAATAATCAGAGATTTGACCGGCTGTGATAGCTGCAGCTCCTCCAGCGGCAAGTGCACCTATTACTGTTGTGAATGTTATAACAGCAAACCCTAATTCAGTACCCAAGACCATAGTAGCTCGATTGGTCTCAGTAAGGTTAGTCGCAAAACTATCAATTGCAGTTTTAGCTGGCATAAAGTATTTATTTCCTATATCTATTCCTTGTTTCTGTACATTATCGCCTTTTGGGCTATTTGTCCAAAAGGAAATACCACTATAAGATCCAAATGCATATGTTTCGTAATTTCCGTAATAATGAGAAACTGCCGGGACGCCTCCTCTGTCAGTTGCAACAGCAGCCCTTGAAACACCACGTGGATTAGAGGTTGAAGTATCCGGAGAATACATAGTAGAAATCTCCTGATCTAACATTTCTTCAGGAATCTTAACTCCATTAATTTCCAAGCTTGCCTTATCTTCTTCTACAAAAACATCATAAACATTAGTTGAGTCTTTAAGAACTTCCTTTTCCTCTAAACTAGCCTTTTCATTGAATTGGTATTTAGTGGTTGTAATTAACTTAACCTTTGTAATATCCCCTTCAACCTTTCGATCATAATCAAAATTTGTTGTGCGAGTTCCGATAACTTGATTATCTATTACCACTTCATTACTGTTTGACCAGTTTTGGAATTCATTCTGAGTGACTGAAGTATCTTGCAACACGCCCCCTATTGTTGACCTTTTTTGGGAATTATTCAGAGATTCACTAGCAAATGCACTTCCAGAAGTACCTACCATTGCTACAACAAGAAATGATGCAATAAACTTTTTAGTATTCATTTTCATTTTCCTCCTCTTTTTTTGTATATTACTCAACTTTCTCAGCTCAAATCTCCAAACAGACCCTTGATATAGCTGGGTGAGCTAGAGATCCAATCTTGCAGTTTACAAAAATTAGACATCTTGTTCTTTTTCGTTTTCACTTGAGACGTGTCCAGAAATAAACTCATCAGTTGCTGAAGTACAGTCTGGTAATCCAGATCGCAAACCTCATCGGCAAAGAGAAAACAGAGTCCGCCCCGTATTCGGCCTTTACTGGCTTCATACACAATGTTTAAACGGTAAGTAGACTTACAATCTTATTTCTGTTTTTTCCACATCAGGGTTTAAACCTCATTTATAATTTTCTGGGCTACTAAAAGAGTCTCAGGTGAAACTATGCATTAAAAATTATTTGGAATACATTTCCTAATCTCCCCGCCTCCTTTAATACTATTTTAGTATTCTATGACAAATTTTTCATTTCATTTAGTGAGGCACAAAGGGAAAATTCTAATACACGGAAACAATAGAAAGCCTCCTAGATATTAACTAGAAGGCTTCTCCGAACTATAAGAGAATAGATATAATATATAGAAAAATAGAAGATTTTCAATCGAACTCTGCGAGTTTCCAATCAATCAATCAATTGTCATAAGCTACAAGCTTAATAGATTGAGAACTAAAGTACTTGTATTAAGCATTAATTCGCTGCATCTCATTAATTAACAATTTAAACTTTTCCTTGTCTTCAAAATTTTCACTACTAAAGCATTTTTCAAGATAATCTATTACATATTTAATGAAATTGAGATCATTATTTTTTTGAATAGAGAAGTTCAATCCTTCTAAAATTCGACTTATTGCAAAATCACCATTGTGATTAAAATAGTATATCCCCAATTCCCCTAGGACTTTTGCATAATTTTGATCCATCATTGAAGAGTTGTATTGTCCAAATTCTGTTTTGTATGTACGTAAGGGAATGTGATCCGAGAAACGCTCTAAAATATCATCAATACCCCAGTTAAACTTATTCGCTGCCTGGATGATATAACGCAATGCCAAAAATATCTCATCCGGGTATTGTGTGATGTAATTTGCATATTCTTTAACAACCTCCATATCTCCAGATAACATTTGATAGAGATACTTATTAGCCGTTGCCCATTCTTCGAATTGTTTCAGTACACGTCGAGAGTCATCATCGTCCTCCCGCACCCAACTCTGTCCACTTGCATAAAGCCCAACAAGTTCTAATGCATTGGTATAGTCTCCCTGCTCCTCATATACAGTGGATTGGATCAGCCAGGAGTATAGTATATAAAAATATAGGGGACGCTCTGTCCGTTTCATCTCCTGATTCTTACGTTTACGGTTGTTACTTGCCTCATACTGTATTTGGGCTAAATGAAGCATTTTGTTGGCAAGTTCGTTAACCTTGTTCCACTTATGCACTGAGCCGAAAGAATGAATCAAATGTTTCAGCGCATCCAGTTGATACGACTCATCCAGTCGATCCACATAGGGCTCGAACAAGATAGCCGTCCTTAGATTCTCCTCCAGGTTCTCACCTTGTCCAATTAGAAACATGCGGTACTGACACATGGCAAGCCTTTCGGAATGCTGATATTTCTCAACTTCACTCACACTTTTATATAACAATGCCGCGGCAGACCACTGATTTCGTTCAAATAATTGTTCTGCCATCTCAAATAGTTCTGTCGCATAATCCAGGTCGTCCAGTAGCCGATGAAGAATCTGCTCAATGCAGTCCAGCCGATTCAACTCCGCACATCGGAGAATAAACGGTCTGATCCGCCGCATGGATACGGAATAAGCGAAACATTCTTCCACATAGTCGGCAAAAAAATGATCCGCTGCCACGCCCATTCCTGATGAGATCGCAATTAACTGACTCACGGATATGGGACGATTCCCATGTAAAATACGACTAATTGTGCCTGTATTAATGCCAGATACTTCCGAGAATCGGGAGAGCGTCATGCTGTTCTTATCAATAAACTGGGTTAATTGCTCCCGAATTGAATTTGCAGGTTCCAAGGAAAGCACCACCCTTCGTGCAACATCCAGATTTTAGGTTTTATCACCCTATATTCTGATCATAATGAACGTTCGAACGACGGTCAATAAAAAAATGTGATAATTGCCACTATTTTCAATTTAATCAAATAAAAAGACTAAAAAAAGCTGTAAAACCATGCGTTCCCCCATGATTTCACAGCTTATAGAGCACTTTTTAGATGTAATATTCCACTTACACTTCTCACTTCACCGTATTACAACTCATACCACAGGCGCAATACATACTGGACGAGGCAGTTCCAGCTTGAACCCGTTATGCGTCAGACGTCCGTCTTCTTCACTGATCTGGAACCCTACGAGGTTATTGCTGTCCTGGTTCGCCACCACCAGAATGCCACCTGGAAGCAGGTTGAAGTTATGCGGTGTCTGCCCAATCGTGGACGTCCATTCTACAGCTTTCAACTTACCGCTCTCCTGATCAATATGATAGAGCACGATGCTGTCATCTCCCCGATTGGATGCATGCAGGAAACGACCACATGGAGATACACGGATGTCCGCAGCCGTACCTTCTCCCTTATGCCCTTCTGGAAGTGTCGAGATGTGCTGCAACGTAGTGAACTCACCTCTGCGCTCATCGTACAGGAATGCCGTAACCGTGTTGTCCAATTCATTGATTACATAAGCCCACTTGGAGTTGGGATGGAACACAAGATGCCTTGGCCCAGCCCCTGGCGGCTGATTCGTCTCACGATGCGTGACCAGACGTCCTTCTTCCAAACGATACACAATAATCTGATCCAGACCGAGGTCACATACGACAGCATATTGTCCGGACGGATCTGGCTGGATGGAGTGTGCATGCGGCCCTTCCTGGCGTTCTTCGTTGATTCCACTTCCCGTGTGCTCCACCCATGCACTCATCTCACCGAGCGTCCCCTGATCGCCTACCGGGAATACATTGACACTGCCGCTGCTATAGTTGGATGTGAATACCCATTGACCATCCTTCGAGACAGACACATAACATGGGGAAGCCCCTCTGGTCTGCTTTCGATCCATCAGGTGCAGTTCACTCGTTGCCGCATCTCTCCGATAGACCAACACTTCTCCCTCGTCTGTCTCACTCGCCACATATAGACAGTTTGCGTCCGGGCATAGCGCCAGATAAGAAGGATTGCTCACACCCTCCATATGATTAACGATTCGCATCTCTCCTGTATCCGCATTCAACGCACATAGGAATATGCCCGGTTCTTCCGATGAAGCATACGTACCTGTATAGAAAAACGTTTCCTGAGTTGTGACTGGTTCCATATCTAATCTCTCCCTTATCCTGTATATTCATTGGTCTGATTCTTCCCACTGGTATGTACTTACCCAATTCACGGGCAACTGCTTCACTTTCTGTAACGTGCGTTCTAAATTAAATCAAAATCGGCGAGCGCTCTCATTCTGTCATTGACTCCCTTATACCCTCTCACCATAATACAGAGTATGAGACCTAACAACAGACCACCCCTACTGCGTAAATCAGACGGATTTCGTATGCAAAAACTCATTGTGCTCCCGGACCCGCTGCTGCAAGAAGCCGCAGCTTATCCAGTCACGTCGGGGTTATACGTTACGGATATCGGTTACTTTCACGAAGCAGAACATCATTACCGTGACCGTCCCGATGGTTGTGAATCACATATTCTGATGTACTGTGCCCAAGGCACAGGCTGGTATACGATAGATGGCGGCAAGACGTATGAAGCCCGCCCGGGAAACCTCATCATATTGCCAGCACATGTTCCTCATGTGTATGGTGCCAATGCAGCTGAACCATGGAGCATCTTCTGGATTCATCTACGCGGGGAACATGCTTTATTCTACATAGAACCATTGCTAACCCATCATATTTCTACCATGCCACCAGCCAAGGCTCAAAAGTGGCTTGAGCTTTTCCATGAATGTTACGGCGCGTTAGAGACGGGTTACTCCATACAGACGATGACTTATGCCTCCCAGATTATTGGTTATATGCTCAGCATGCTCGCTTATGGGCCAGAAACGACAGGAACAGATGGCGGGGTCGTGAGCAGCAAACGTGCGGCTGAACAATCTGTCCAGTATATGTTGAAGCATCTGGAGAACGGAATCACCCTCAAGGAACTGGCGGCACACGCGCGGCTGTCTGTACCTCATTACTCGCAGTTGTTCAAGCAAGCTACCGGGCATTCGCCCATCGATTATTTTCTGCGGCTCAAGATCCAGCATTCCTGCCGCTATCTGGATTTTACCGATTGGACCGTGAAGCAGATCAGTTCCGAGCTTGGTTTCAAGGACCCCTACTACTTCTCCCGTCTGTTCAGCAAAATGATGGGACGTTCACCCACGGATTATCGAAATAAATCCAAAGGTTAGAAGCCGTGCCTTCACTTAACCCTTTCTGAATGATCATGAATTCAGTTGGAAAATTGCAGCAACCTTTTGTACAGAAAGGTCGTCTATAGGGGCAAATAACTTTTATATAAAGGGATTATCCCTGGAAAAGTGAGGCGAACCTATCATGAAAAAAAATATACTTGCTACATTAACTGCGGGAGCTCTGCTCACGCTGTCTCTAAGTGCAGGCCCGATCAACGCGGCGCCAGCCCAATTCACGGATATTCAAGGTATCGCAGGAGCCGACAAAATCGAATCTCTCCATCAGGATGGATTCATCAAAGGCGTGAGTGACAGCTTGTTCAAACCTGAACTGGAGTTAAATACCGCTCAGGGCATCCAATTGATTGCGGACGGACTGCATCTGAATCTGGACACGATTCGTTTTATCAAACAGCCGCTGCCAAGTGACCACTTCTCTCATGTAAAAGATGGCGTATGGTACAGTGATGCATTTATCCGCGCTCAATATAATGGCATTCAGATGTCGCAGGATATTGATCCGTCCAAACCGCTTACTCGTGAACAATTCACACTGTTCCTGATGCAAGGCATCGAGGCCAAAGGCGGTCTGCCGATGATTAATATCAAACCTTTGGACATTACCGACGAACAGGAACTTACTCCGGAGTATCAAGGTGCCGTTCAGCGCTCTCTGGTTCTCAAAATCAATGCACTGGATGCCGAAGGCAACTTCAATCCCAAACAAACGATTACTCGTGCCGAAGCAGCAGTGATGATGTATAACGCAATCGAGTACCTGGAATCGTTCTATGCACCGCAAATCCCGGAAACACCTGAGAAGTAATATTTCTATGAAAAAGCTGCCTCTTCGGTAGAACCCTCATATGCCAAACAGCCGCATCTTCCTTTAACAGGAATGTGCGGCTGTCTGCATTATTATACCTATATGACTGATGCAATCATCAGATTAGCATTTTTAACTTAGAAAGAACCTTTAACTACAACTTCGGACAACGGTAAACGTCCTGATGGGTGCGCTGGCTGTGCAGCTTTACCTACCGTGATCAACAATGTTGGCACAAAACGTGCTGGAATGTTGAATGTTTCGATCAGTTTCTGTGGGTTGTACCCACCGATGGGGCAAGTGTCGTAACCCAAGGAGCGTGCAGCAAGCATAATATTTTGGGATGCAAAGGAAGCATTACGGATCGCTTCATCACGAGCCGTTTGCGGGCTTTGGTAAGCACCGTTGATCTGTCCAACCAATGCGTCGCGAATCTCAGCAGTCAATGCGCCAGCTTCCACAGCTTGATCATAGATCACCGTGTTACGGTTCGCTTCGAGATCTCCCAGAACAGCAATTGTAACGGAACTGTCTGTGATTTGACTTTGTCCGTAAGCAACTGGCAACAATTTAGCTTTGTCAGCTTCGGATTCGATCACGAGGAATCTCCAATGTTGCAGGTTCCATGAAGACGGTGCTTCCCCAGCTGCTGTCAAGATTGCGTTTAGATCAGCTTCAGGCAATTCAAAACCTTTTTCGTATTTTTTGACCGCATGACGTTCGCTAATAACGCGAAGTGTTTCATTTTTTTCAATGCCTGACATATGTTCCACTCCCCAGACTCTATTTTGTTTGTTCTTCTTTTTTACATTCGCAAGGCGATTTTGATAAAACTCTACCAAAGACTTGCCTTCCGAAAATAACATCAGCGCAGACGACCTCTCCTCATCTGTGTTCACGTTATGCCCGGAATCGCCTGAAACATCAATGGATCTTTCACCGGAGCATACGCCCATTTCATAACCAGTCGATCACGAACCTGTCCACCACTCCTGACTAAACCAAGGTCACATCAGGAAGGACCATTGGTTGTGGAATCCGTCAGGACTTCTCTTTGCCAGGCAATCCATCCGGCGACAAGTTACATGCTTTTCCATGACCTATGCGCTCTTTCACATCCTGAATGGATATCCGATCAAAATAGGCGCTTAATGCCTCTTCGCCTCCGTCGTAGATGTTCCCCATCACGTCCTGCATATTGGAAGATACCACGCACGATGACCCCGACTCCCCTGAACACCAGTTCGGACCAAGTGAACCGCCAGCAACGAGTCTGTACAGTTCTCCAAGCTTGATCTCCTCACTTGGACGGCTAAGCAAGTACCCGCCATGAGCACCTTCCTTCGTTGTAAGGTAACCATGCTTGCGCAGAACACTAAGTACCTTGCGGACTCTGGCCGGATGCGTACCCACACTCTGGGACAAGTCTTCACTATTGGCCATACACTCATCTCTCATGGAGAGAAAAACAAGACAATGCACCGCAATGGTAAATTCACTGTTCATAACTTACTCCCTTCCCGGCATACAACACCGATGAACTTCAACCCAAGGTAAGTATAACTGTCATTATATGAATAACAGTTATGTTTGTCAACTCTCGCCCAAGCTGGAGTCCAAACGTGATTTTTCCTGTTATATCAATACTTACAGCACCTTATACCATCAAGCTAGGATTAACATCCCGTCTGCATTTTAATCCAAAAAAAACAAAAAAGTGAGCCTTTCGCTACGCGAAGGGCTCCAATAAGATAGACATATGAAAGGGCTTACGTGATTATTATAATCGGTAATCCTCAATTTGAAAACGCTTTTTTTGTAAAGTGCATCATTATTTAAAAATTTTTTTATTCGAACAAAAAGAATGACAGGTATTGCTAAAACTAATGTCATTAGTTATTATACTAATATCATTAGTTTTAAGGAGGGTTTATCGATGCGCATTACCCGAGAATTTGATGTCGTTCAAGTTACATTCCTTCCAAAGCTCTTCCCTGTGAACGTATATCTTGTTGAAGAGCAAGATGGATTAACCTTAATTGATGCCGGAATGCCCTTTAGTCTTAAGGGGATATTGGCAACTGCTCAGTCCCTTGGCAAGCCCATCACCAGAATCATTCTAACTCATGCTCATAGCGACCATATCGGTGCGCTGGACCTTCTCAAAGAGGCTCTCCCCCAAGCGGAAGTCTTCATCTCCAGACGGGATGCCCGGCTACTCGCGGGAGATACTTCCCTGCTCCCAGGTGAGCCACAGACCCCGGTGCGCGGCGGTGTGCCCAAACCTCAAGCGGTTCGAACCCAGCCGGACCACTTGCTGGATGATGGCGACCGGATGGGTTCACTGGTTGCCGTTGCCTCACCAGGCCATACGCCGGGGCACATGGCCTTCATGGATACGCGCAGCCGCGTGCTGATCGCCGGCGACGCGTACCAGCTGCAAGGCGGACTTGCTGTATCCGGCCGCATGCGCCCGCTCTTCCCGTTCCCCGCGCTGGCGACGTGGAACCGCGAAGCGGCTCTGTCCAGCGCGAAGCGCCTGGCGGAGCTGGAACCGTCCGTGCTGGCGGTAGGCCACGGACGGATGCTGCGCCAGCCCGCGGCCGCCATGCGCGCGGCAACCGCTGATGCACAGCAGCGGCTCGGCTTTGCCGGGGGGCAACTGTGAGCCCCCGGCAAGGGCTGGATCGCGACGCTCTGCTCAGCGCCGCCGCCCAGCTTGCTGACAGCGACGGCTTCCATGCGCTGACACTGGCCGCGTTGGCCCAGCGGCTGGATGTGCGCTCGCCGTCGCTCTACAACCACATCAGCGGACTTCCCGGGCTTCGCCAGGAAATGGCGCTGATGTCCGTACAACAGCTTAGCCTTGCACTAACGGCGGCTAAGGCTGACCGTACAGGCGACGATGCCATCCAGGCCATCGCCGCAGCATACATTGGCTTCGTCCGCGAGCACCCTGGACTGTACGAAGCCTCATTTCATGCCCCGGACCGCGAGGAGCCACAGCTCGCCGCGGCCAGCACAGCCACGCTGGAGTTGCTGCTGCACAGCTTGCAGCCTTACCCGCTAACCGAAGCGGAAGCATTGCATGCCGTTCGTGGTTTGCGCAGTCTCTGCCATGGGTTTGCCTCCATTGAGGCACAAGGTGGCTTCCGCATGAACTTTGATCCAGACGAAAGTCTGCGTCTGACCGTATCCGCATTCCTGCATGGACTCCGGCATCTTCACCAGGACTAGTAAGCCACATTGCATCACGAAAAAGGACTGTAGATCCTCTGCAGTCCTTTTTACATTGCCATCCCAGATGTTGTATCTTCCTCACATTCAAATCGATATGTGATATCTATTATCTGTTATTCGTCTTGTGTCTGCAGCCTGCCACTCACAACTACGCGCTTCTCTAATATGTACATCTCCCGTTCCTCTCCATCGGAACGGTTCATCTACAGCCAATCTACGGCCATTGCTGCCGACCTTCCTCTACCTCCTGCAAAATATGCTTCATCACTGGCACGTACACCTTCCAGTAGAACATGTCAGGAATCTCTTTCTGATCTGGCGTAAGCTTGGCCCAGATGACATCCCAGCCTCGGATTCGGCGCCAGAAGGAATAATGCTTCATCTCTCCGAATGACCCTGCCATGTAATACGATCGATTATAGTCGTCATAGCGGACAAGTGCAGCGAATGCCGTGGGTATCCCTGCATCCCCCAGCTTCCGCTCGCCTGCCTCCGTCAGTTCATTCTTATACCAGGCCAGTATGGAGTTTTTCTCTTGCGGCACAATGATATCGAACCAGCCAGTGTAATGAATATCCTGCGTTATGCCGCTCCAATCTCTGCCTTCCGGTGTAAATGCAACCTGTATATTGCCTGTCTTCACATCTGGACCTTTCTCCAGCACCATGACCCGTCCATCCACATGCGCCAGCAGAATGCCAGCGCCGTGGTAAGGCCATATTTTCTTCTCTCGCTGCTCATAGTTCGTCCGAACCCACCGGGGTACTTCTTCCTTACTTTTCAGATTAGATACCGACTTTCCTTGCCATCCACTGCTGTCCACTCCCAAGATGGCATACAACTGCTCCCTTGTCATCTTGGAAGCTGTATTCGCTAATGCGCTGTATTCGGCGACAATCGTTACACCTTTATAAGCAGCCTCGCGAATTTTTTGCACATCATATATCGTTAATCCTTCATAGATTCCATCTTGTTTCCGTTCATTCTTGGATGTAGACAGACTACTCCGATTCGCCGTCAGATAGATCAGATCCGTGTCCGTCACCTCATCAGGCAACAATCGCTTCATCTGAAGAAGTCCATCCTGAATGTCATAGCCGTAATAATCCTCTTCATACGAGTAATGTTCCCCTGTATGTTGTACGATCTTCTGTTGATTCAGAAGCCACACCAACCCCTTGTGTCCTTGATAGGACAAGTCCGGTCTGCTCTTGTCAATAATCATGATATTAAGCGGAACCGGGGCCTGGGATTGCCACATAATCCAGGGGACAACCAGCACCACCGATACCACCGTAAAACAAGCCATCGTCCACATCGTGACTGGCCTGTGAATTTTGTTCATGAAGCACCTTCCTCCTTGCTCTGTTCCAAGGTATAGCTATGATCGGCATACTATCCTAATTCATTCCTGATTTCCCCTTAATCGAATAAACGGCCTTACAACGGGCACAATAATACAAAATTTTCAAATACACCCTGTGAATACATATCGGGCTTATGATACACTAAGCTTTCTATCGGCTTTCTGCGTTTGTGATATAATAGGAACTGAAAATTCCGGCAACTCGTACTGGTTTCCGGATCTCCGGATAACATATTATTCCAGAAAGAGGGAGTTCTACGTGGCTCAAATCAGTCCGTACTACCTGCAAATTGGGGCAACCGTGGGTATGCTCGTCATGGCCCTGCTTGCCATCTTCATCCGCATGAAAGCCAGTCACAGACCGGTGACCATTCGCAAAATCCTTATTCCTCCGCTCGGCATGAGCACAGGATTTCTCATGTTTGTTGTACCGGAGACACATGTTCCTCTACTCTGGGCATTCATTGCGTTTCTGGTGGGCTGGTTCCTCTTCTCCTATCCCCTCATTCGCAGTACACGGTTTGAACGAGTAGGTGAAGAAATTTTTGCCACACGTTCTCGCAGCTTTGCTTTTATCTTGCTTGGATTGCTGGCCGTACGTCTGATCCTGCATGAAGTCATTCAGCGATATGTAAGCATTCCGCAAACAGGTGGATTATTCTTCCTGCTGGCTTTTGGCATGATTGTACGCTGGCGTGTATATATGTACAAACACTACAAAGAAGTGCTTGTTGCTGAACACTAGTTACCCTACGCAGACCACGCACAGATTTACAGATAAAAAGACACGTTCTGCTGCACTATCGGTGTGCAGAACGTGTCTTTTTGTTTTCAACCTAGTTGGAGATTGGAGATGTAAACCATTCGATATCTATTCAGGATCTGCAACCTTCACCAGCTGCTTGCCCAGATTATCTCCTGAGAAGAGACCCATGAATGCTTCCGGTGTCTGTTCGAAACCGTCCACAATGTTTTCTTCATACTGGATATGACCTTCCTTGATCCATTTCGCCAACTTGGCGCGGCCTTCCTTGAAGGATTTGGTGTAGTCACCCAGCAGGAAGCCTTTCATTAATGCTGTGTTCGTTAACAGCAACGTCTGTGGACGCATCCCGATATCCGGTTTCTCCAGATTATAAGACGAGATTTGACCGCATAACGGAATACGTGCATTCCGATTAATGTGGCGCAACACTGCATCTGAGATGTCACCGCCCACGTTGTCGAAGTAGACGTCCACGCCATCCGGGCAAGCCCGTTCAATGGCTGCTGACATATCCTGCTCCTTCTTGTAGTTCAAGACCACGTCGAAGCCCAGCTTTTCTTTCAGATACGCACACTTCTCGTCAGAGCCTGCAATACCAACCACGCGTGCTCCTACAATTTTACCAATCTGACCTGCAATCATGCCTACCGCTCCGGCTGCTCCCGATACAACTACCGTTTCGCCGTCCTTGGGTTTGCCGATGTCTTCCATACCAAAATAAGCCGTCAGACCCGTCAGGCCCAGCGCACCCAGGTAAGCCGTGATTGGTGCTTCTTCGGTATCAATCAGCGAAAGATCAGTCGTATTCACTGCAGCATATTGCTGCCAGCCCCACATGCCGGATACGAGATCTCCTTTGCGCAGATTGGGTTCCGAAGATTCCACAACCTGTCCAATGGTTCCACCCTTAATTACTTCATTCAACGCGTACGGTGCAGCATATGATTTCGTATCTTTCATGCGGCCCCGCATGTAAGGGTCAACCGACAAATATAATGTACGTACCAGGACTTGCCCAGCTTCCGGTTCAGGAAGAGGTGCTTCAATGAAGTTGAAATTCTCTCTGGTTGGGGCACCTTCGGGACGAGACGCAAGTACGATCTGTTTATTTACAGACACCAAAATTACCTCCTTGTTGCCAAGTGGACGCAAGGTTAACCCTTGTCAGCTGAAATCACTCACCACTGGCTCTGTGTTATCACTTCTTATTAGGACGTGTCTCAAAACTCGCTGAAGTGCATCTTTTACCGCCTTTTCGCCCCCTGCTGCGTCACTTTCCCTTGACGTGCCCCGGCACGCCTGCGGAAAACTTCCTGGCTTGGAACGAAAATTCGTTAAAATCTGCTTCCTTCGGAGTTTTCAGACACATCCTAGTTTAAACCGAAACAGGCGGATCACAAACGTGGGCCGCCTTGAAATATGCAAATATCGTCACATTGTAGCTGCTTTTGGCTATTATTGTGCTGTCAAAATCACTGGACCATCCGCCGTAATCGCAATCGTATGTTCATACTGGGCAGACAGACTTCCATCCATAGTACGCGCAGTCCATCCATCTGAATCCAGCTTGCTGCGGTACGTACCAATATTCAGCATCGGTTCGATCGTAATAACCATGCCTTCCTTGAGACGTGGACCCCGATGTGGTGGACCATAGTGAGGGACTTGTGGTTCCTCATGCATCTTCTCACCAATGCCGTGTCCAATAAACTCACGTACAACCGACAGACCTTCACCTTCTGCATACACTTGAATGGCATGGGAGATATCGCCGATCCGGTTGCCAACCACGGCAAGTTCAATGCCTTTGTACAGAGAGTTTTTGGTTACATCCAGCAGATGTTGTGCTTCCGGAGTCACTTCACCTACAGCATAAGACCAAGCCGAATCCGCCAGCCAGCCATTCAGATTAACCACCATGTCGATTGTAACGATATCGCCGTCTTTCAGTGCATATTTTCCCGGAAACCCATGACAGATCACATCATTAACCGACGCACATGTCGCATATTGGTATCCGTTGTATCCCTTTTGTTCCGGCGTAGCGCCATTTTTCTTCATAAAAGCCTCTGCAAACTGGTCGATCTCCTGTGTCGTAATGCCCGGACGAATCATCTTTGCAATTTCTCTATGGCACGCGGCGAGAATTTCTCCGGCTTTTTTCATATATTCAATCTGTTCTTTGGTCTTCAATGTAATCATAATAACTACTCCTGTCCGTTAAAATCTTATCCTGTCCTCTATTGTAACGCTAAACGCTCAAAATAAAAAATTCCGTGCAATCAGCAACATCCTATTATACGCCAAGCTCCTGTCCAGTGAATACAATTATCCATGAAAAACTCGAAACCCCTTCTGATCTGGCCACGTATATGGTTAAAACAGTTGAAGTCGAAAGGGTGAAAGCTCATGTTCAAAAAGATTATCGGCAAACTTATCGATTCCAAATCTTCATCTCACCGCAAACGTTACAGCTCCTCGGACAGGCGCTCATATAAACGTCACAGCAGTTCCTCAGGCAAGCGTTCCTACAAGCGCTATTCTTCTTCGGATGTGAAATACCGGGACAGCCGCAGTGGCTCCGGGTATTACAAAAGCAGAAAATACAGCTCCAGCTAAGCTGCTCTCACGACTGTTTTAAATAACTAATGATCGTTCCAGCTCAGTGGAAGCTACCATAAATAAAAATGTAACAAAGGGGTGTTCTGTTGGCCATAAGTACGGCTGGAGAACACCCCTTTTGATTGTTTCTTTATCATGAAAAAGGAAAAGACCCCTACAGATATAACACGAAGAGGTCCCTGATAATAAATATGGGTTCACCTGTAGAACTTATTTCATCTTACTTTCTGCAACACATGGTCCATCTCTGCCAGTAACTCCATCGCCCCGCCTTCATAACCCGGACGAAGTCCAAGGAGTCGCTCCAGCATCTGGTGCAATTCCGGCGTAAGCTTAAGTTCCTCCTGCCAGCTGGCTGGTTCTCGGCCCTTCTCTGGCTCATAAGCCGAATACAGCATAAAGAGCAGAAAGTGGCCGATGTCCTGCAAATCATGATCCGGTGTAGCCGGTTCATCTTCAGGCTCAGGGACTTCACGCATACGTCGCTTTAGCTCCGGCAACAACGGCTCCCCCAAGCGTCTCGCCAGGCCAAAGTCAATCAGATGCACCGTCCCTTCACGTAAAATAACATTGGGAATCCGCACATCTCCATGAATATATCCTTGCTCATGCACATGAGCCACCGGAGCCAGCAGTTGACCTGCCAGTTCCAGACATTCGCGCTCCGTATAACGAAGACCTTGCTCAAATATGCATTCTTCCAGCGTCTGTCCACGAATATACTCGGTAACGATATAACGTCGTCTCCCGGATGTGAACACATCCAATAGATCAGGGATCGCCGGATGATGCAGACGTTTCATCACGTCCGCCTCCCGCTCCAACAGCTTCGCAGAGAGTCTTCCCTTGCTGGACTTGGACTCCTTCAACGCCACTTCCTTGCCGTTCTGCTCATCTGTACACAGGTATGTTAGCCCATAACTCCCCATACCCAGCAATTCCTGTATTGTATAACGCTCAGCAATGGTCGTCCCTTCCCGCCTGGGACGGTCCGTCCATAGCCCGAGCAATCTTTGAAAACTTCGTCGCAGCTCCACAGATCCTCCCACGCCAGCTTCCCGATCATCCCGGTCTTGTTCTATACCGAGCGATCCATTGCCAGTCTTCATGTTGTATGGAGCTTATTATATCAGGCCGCTACTGCAAAATCACGATGGGCAAGAGCCTGTCTCTCAAGCTTCCTTATGCTTCTTGGGCAGTAGTCCAAACAACATGCGCAGCGATAATCCTTTCGGTTTGCGTTTTCTTCCCTGGAAGCTTCGCAGATTAGTCACGAGTTCGCGATCCCGCTCCTCTTCCAGCTTCTCGTTCATCCATAGACGCTGTTTCTCCATCTGTTCCTGAAGAACCATATGTGTCTCTGCCAGATGCTGAAGGGTCAACTCCAGTTCATCGACCCGCTGTTGCAGCAGTTGTACCCGATCGTCCCGTTGTTGTTCTACAGCACCATAAGTCACCTCACTTACCAGTTGTCCCAGACCCTCATAAGATCTCAGATTACCCGTTGCTTCAGGTTCTTCAGGGAATACAGATGACATCGATGTTGCCGCACATTCCGGCTCTGCCAGACCTTCGATTCTCACTGCAGGTACATCTACATTTACTTCTACGACAGGTACTTCTGGAGCCAACACAGTCACCACAGCATCAGCCAGGGGCAGATTATGCTCCCTGAGTTCAGTCATCAGGCGTTCAATGCACTCGATGTCGTCGGACTTGAATAGTCTGGATTTGTTGGCGGAACGTTCGAACCGGTACCCCTGCTCTTCCAATGCCGCCGCATATTTACGAAGAGTACTGGCACCTATGCCCAGGCTCTTGGCCGTTTCCGTCGTTGCTCCTGCTTCTTCAATCATCATTAATTCCCTCCCGGAATGAAGTCTTTTGGGAATCAATTTCATAATACCTTTAGTGAGTTATGAAATTGATTCTTGGATAAACACATTATGGCTTCAGCGTTCCTTTTTGGAACCGTCATCGGATCGGGGCAACCTGTCTCAGGGATCAAGTGTGTGTTATCTTTTGCTTGTCCGTATGTATTCGTCAGCTTCTCGGTAGATCCCTTTGACGGTTTTGTTCTGTTTCTGCGGATTCCTAAGAACTTTTGTCAGGTATATGTTCCGCACAAATCCCCCCCAATCCGACAACGAGTATGAATGCTGTCATGTTGAATGACACAGGTGCAAACGCCGTCAAATCATATGATTATGAATTATTCATGTCAATTTTGTTAACTCCATTGCTCCAATACGCTCCCGCGATAGTGGATATCATTGCTGTACAGCTTTTCCGTGTGTTATCTTATGTAACGTAGAATTACATTTCAGCATAAAATAAAGGACTATACTTAACATAGGACACGTAAGTGTTGGATAAATCAATGTAAATGGGGGCTGAACGGCAGTGTTAGGCAAATCAGGTAAAGTAGCGGTGATCGGGGCGGGTCTGGTCGGTTCGAGTTGCGCGTATTCCATGATTAATCAATCCATATGCAGGGAAATTATGATGGTGGACCGGACGTATGAACGTGCTGTAGCACAGGCGCTGGATTTTTCCCATTGTATGGACTTCACACATAATCGCACCAAAGTATATGCAGGGACGTACGCGGATTGTGGCAATATGGATGTAATTATCCTAACCGCCGGGGCGAATCCCAAGCCAGGACAGACAAGGCTGGATATTCTGGAGGAAGCGGAGTCGATTACCAAAGACATCGTGGTTCCGATCATGAACAGTGGATTTAACGGGATTTTTGTCGTCGCTGCCAATCCGGTTGACATAGTAACTTATATAGTATGGAAATTATCAGGCCTACCGCGTGAGCATGTCATCGGTACAGGGACGTCCATTGACTCTTCGCGGCTCAAAACACTGCTGTCTGAAGTCTTCTCCATCGATCCACGCAGTGTGCATGGTTATGCTCTCGGGGAGCACGGAGAATCCCAGTTCGTGGCTTGGTCGCATGTGACCATCGGTGGTAAACCGATTATGCACATCATGGATCAGCACAAGGAGCGTTTCAAACATCTGGATCTGGATGATATCGCACGTAAAACGAAGGATGCCGGTTGGGAGATCTTTACCCGTAAAGGCTCTACTCAATTCGGGATCGGCAATGCCCTCGCACACATCACCCGTTCCATCCTCAATGACGAACACAAAATCATCGCCGTATCGGCTATTCTGGATGGAGAGTACGAGCAACACAACGTCTGCGTCGGTGTTCCCGCAATCATCGGTGGAAATGGCATTCAAGAGATTATCGAATTGAATCTGGATGCAACGGAACGTGAGAAATTCAACAATTCCTGTGAAATCCTATCAGATAACATCAATCGTCTGACACTGGCATAACCCATTTGTATACAGCTCAACTTCATATGCTTCAGCTCAAGTTCAAGAGCCTGTCCACGCAAACACGCCAATAACACTCCATCTGAGGAGGATTATTGGCGTGTTTGCGTTTATTATGGTTCACAGCCGAGTAGTTGTTCAATTCGGTGCAAGTTGAGGTTCGTCCCTTGGCCCCCATTGCTGTAACACCCGCTTCAACTCACTCAGCATAACCGGTTTGCTAATAAAGTCACGCATACCCATCTCCAGACAAGCTTCCTTATCTTCACGTTTGGCCTTGCCTGTAACTGCAATAATTGGAGGTATACGATCCTGTGGAATTAGGCGGTGTAACAGGTCTGTCGCCTTGAGTCCATCCATCACAGGCATATGAATATCCATCAGGACAATATCATAAGCATTCTGAGAGATGGCATCAATCGCCTCCACGCCATTGGTACACACATCTGCCTCGTATCCGAGCTTCTCCAGATATTCTCGCAAAATCTTTCGGTTCACCGGATGATCCTCAGCCACGAGAATCCGCATGGCTACCTTGTCACTTTGGCGTGTACGATCATGATGGAATTGACTCGCTGTCTGTTCTGCTGAAGCATCTACACTCGTCGCAGGAACAGCAAATCGGAAGGTTGAACCTTCCCCTTCTATGCTCTCGACGCTGATACTTCCTCCCATGATCTCCACGAGTCGCTTGGAGATGACCAGTCCCAATCCTGTACCACCATATTTGCGGTTAATCACCGGATGCAGCTGAGAAAAGGACTGGAACAACTGATCTAGCTTGTCAGCCGGGATGCCGATCCCCGTATCTTGCACAGCAAAATCAAGAACGCTATCTTCAGGCTTCTTGCCTTTAATGATGTCCACGGTAACATCAATACTTCCCCGGTCTGTGAACTTGAGCGCATTGCCAACCAGATTCACCAGAATCTGCCGAATACGCATCGAGTCACCTACCATGAACTCAGGAATACTTGGATTGAGACGATATCTGATCTCCAGATGTTTCTCATCTGCACGGGGTTTAAACAGTTCGGCAACCTGTTCCAGCATCTTGCGTAATTCAAATGGTTCATAAGCCAGCGCCATTTTCCCGGATTCCAGCTTACTGAAGTCCAAAATATCATTCAGAATGTTCAGCAGAGCATCGCCGCTGTCTTGAATAATCTCGGCATATTCACGCTGTTCTTCCGATAAATCGGTACCGATCAACAATTCTGTCATCCCCACGATCCCGTTCATCGGTGTCCGGATCTCATGGCTGACCATCGACAGAAATTCTGACTTGGCCTGAGCTGCCAGCTCAGCTGTTTCTTTGGCACGTACAATTTCACGTTCGCCAGTCACATCATTAAACACAACCACCGCGCCCTGAATCTGTCCCTGTTCAATAATCGGCGTCACCTGATACTGCACCAGAAAGCTGCTGCCATCTTTACGCCAGAACACATCTTCCTTAATTGAACGTCTCTGTCCATCCAACACGGTCATGTGGATCGGGCACTCTTCTTGTGGCAAATGACTTCCGTCTGCACGGGTGTGATGGATGATGGAATGTGAGTTTTTGCCAATGAATTCTTTCGCCTCATAACCGAACATCGAAGCTGCTGCTGGATTCATAAACATGGTGATTCCATCCGCATCCAAACCATATATTCCTTCCGTAACCGTGTTGAGAATCAGCTCATGTTGCTTGCTTAGCTCCTGAATCCGTTCCGTATATTCCTTGCGCTCGGTAATATCGGACACGATCCCATAGACACCTACCATTTCCTTATCCACAATAATGGGCACATTCGTAACCGATACTTCGATCTTTCGACCACTTGAATTGACGATTCGGGTCTCATAATATTGCGGTTCGCCTTGCTTCACCATTTCAAAATAATGTTTGCCGTATTGCACTTCGCATTTATCCAGATTGGATAAAAAAGATTGGCCAATAAGCTTATTTCGCGGAATATCCAACATTTGCACCAGTTTGCTGTTCACTGCGCTGTATTTACCTTCCAGATTCAATGAATACACAGCTGCCGGGTTATGTTCAAATAGCGATCTGTATCGCTGACGGCTTTCCCGAAGACGTCTTTCCGCATCCTTATGCTGGGTAATATCCCTGCTGATGCTTACAATCTGGACACTCTTGCCACGCTCTCCAGCCACAGGTTTCGCCAATGTCTCCATCCAGATATAATGTCCCTTCTTGTGCAACACACGCATCTTGCAGCCATTGCCGATCTTGGAAAGATCCATAGGGTCCGGATAATCTCCCGGATAACAATAATCCTTGAAGGACTTTCCTATGACTTCCTCCGGCTTATAACCTAGTAAGGTGTACACGGAAGGGGAAACGTATAACAACTCACCATCCGTAGCACAAGTCGTAATCAGATCTTGTGCATGGTCAGCCAGCACCTGATATTTCTCCTGTGCCTCCTTAAGCTCACGTTGCACTTCCAGGATAGCGGTAACATCTTTGGCAATGCCATAGATTCCTACGACTTCTTTTCCCTCCGTTATAGGCACATACGTGATCTCTGCCTGTTTCAGGGAACCATCTTTATGATAAAAAGTAATGGAATTACTGACTGAACGTCCAGCCAGTACCTCTTTAATGTATTGTTTGCGTGAATTTTCACTGTCCGGAGGACAGATCTCACTCTGATTCATACGAATCAAGTCATCCAGTGTATACCCCGATATCCGCTCTACCGAGGGATTAGCATCAATATAGTTTCCATGAATGTCCATCACATAAATGGCATCCGGATGATTAAAAAACAGTGATTGGTAAGAACTTCCCTCAGAAATAATGCGCTTCAGGGTTTCCGTTTTATTAATATCCAAGGCTTACCCCTCTTTTCTCAGCCACTTTCTTCATCTAACAGAAGGAATTAATTATCCCTTACAGAAATGGGCCTACCCTCGAATAACCATGTAAGCCTGCCTAGAAACAGCTTTTTTTTATTTTATCAGATTCTCGTCTCATTTTGCTTACAATCTATGATCCAATTCACATGATGTGTGATGTAATACTTGGAATTTTGATATTACTTAGGAGGTGTCTTCAAACGCAGGCAAGTTATACAAGAATCGATGTAAGCCTCTAACAAGCTTGAAGTTGAAGCCAGCTGATTCTGGCGAATGGGTAAACGATTTTCTTAAGAACTCAGGACATCTTATTTGGTGTCCAGGTCCCCTTTTTAAATTTTAAAGAACATCAGACACGTTAATCCCCATAATCTCCTGTCATAAACGCTGCAAACGGTTGTTTCATTGGATATAACATGTCTCAGGTTCCTTAGATTTCTGAGATCACTTCAAATCCTTGAATAAGACTCCTCGGATTCGTTAGGGAGTTGAGAGGATGAACCCGCCCCCCGCCTGAGGCAAAGCTTCTCAAAGAAAGAGAGATAATCCGCTCTTATGACGCCTCGATGTAAAATTAACGATACATTTTGTATCAAAAAGGCTATAATCGTTAAAAAAACGTTTTTTGACTACGGAGAGGACGGATGAATCATGCTGCCCAACAGATTTAAAATTGCTTACGGCAAACTAAGAGGCTTGGCCATCTTTGGTAAAATTCAGCCCTCTATGGGCCTGCTGCCACGAATTCGGGGTAAGGTTTATCTGAATAGATTGGGTGACTTGCAGGTGGGAAAGCGGCTTAACATCATAGGCAAACCTTGGGGAACCCAGTTAACGGTGGTCAAGGGCGCGCGGTTAACAATTGGCGATGACGTCATGATTAATGCAGGAGTGGGGATTGCCGCAAACGTTGAAGTGACCATCGGCAATAATGTCATGATTGGTCCTAGAACAAGCATATTCGACAGTGCCTACCACCGAATTGACTCGCTGGATGATGGGAGCCAGACTGCCAAGCGGATTGTGATTCAGGATAATGCCTGGATTGGTACAGGCGCGCTTATTTTGCCCGGAGTGACCATTGGCAGAAATGCAGTTGTGGCAGCAGGAAGCACGGTAACCAAAGATGTACCCGAAAATACACTTGTAGCCGGCGCACCAGCCAAGATCATTCGGGAGTTGACCATTCATGATGGGTGGGTCAGACATTAGAAAAAATCCTCCTGAAGCGTACATACAATAGAGCTTTGCATGTTTTGCTTAAGAGGATTTTGATCTACGATAACCAAGTGTGTAACGGATTATTCAGATTTCTTTTTTCGCAAAATACATCATGCCGATTCCAATGAAAATAACAGCACTGCCTCCGACGACCGTTAGCATCGTCATCAGTGGTACATTGTAGGCTCCGAAACCTCCGCCGTCCACGGGTGTCATCAGAATCATCGGTTGTGCCCATGGATAATACGGCCCAAATGTAGCTGAGTTCACGATGAGAATATTCGGTACAGTCAGTGCAAAATTCAGCGCGAGCGGTGCGGCAAAGCTGCTCCACACCAGGGAAACGAACATCTGCAAGGCAGCCAGTGGGACACAGGCCAGCAACCCAAGCAGCAGTTTGCTCGCCAAGAATCCCCAAGGTACTGGCATCGCAATGTCATGAACCATGCCTGCCAGCAGAATGGACATCAGCAACAATACTTGTGTACCCGCCAGAAGCATGAGTACAATCGTCAGTTTGCCTGCATATACACCTGAACGTGTGAGCGGCAAAACCAGCATCTGCTTCCACCCTCCTCCTGCATGTTCGAAACGGCAGACAAAGGACGTAAACACACCGGTCAGCATCGGCAACAGGAGTAATCCGTGCAGGAAGACCATGGTGCCCATCAATACCTGCCAATTCCCCGATGGAGTGGACAAGAGTCCGATGAGCAGCGCAATGAGTGGACTCAGCAGAATCAGGAGCCATATGGGGGACTTGCCCATTTTCAACCGTTCAGCGGACAGAATTCGGAAATACGTTGTCGCAAAGCTCATATCAGGCCACATCCTTCCGGCTAAAGTGCACCATACCGAGCAACAGGATCAAGAGCCCCAGACCTGCACCCATGCCTGCATACAGATATGGATGGGGTCCATTCCAGGCCATCTGCGCCCATGCGAGCGGAAAGTTCGGTGAGATACTGAGTGCGAACATGCCCGTTATCGCGAGAACGATGCCCAGGGTGACAGGAAGCGCCTGATTCTTGTTTACCATCGTGAGCCATAACTCCAACGACAACACGGGAAGAGCACCAGCTAAAGGCAGCAGCCCCAGCTTGATTGCATGCATCCAAGGGATCTCACTGGCATGGAATCCGAGGACCAGACCCAGACCCACAATTCCTGCGGTTAGCAGCAAGCAGGAGATCACCAGCAGCAGGCAGGCAAGCAGGAACTTGGCCAGATACACGGCCGGTCTGGGAATCGGCATCGCGAGCAGCTGTTTCCACGATCCCTGTTCATGCTCGACATTTGCGATCATGGAGCTGAGAATGGTTGCCCCCAGCATCAGGGACAAGGGCACAAAGATAACCACATTGCCCAGCAATCCGCCCCACAGGTTATCTGCATACTGCTCTTTCAGATAGTCCAACCGTAATCCGAAATTAAGCGCCTGCATTGCTGTAAGTCCAAGAGGGGCCAAAAAGACGAGAAACCAGATTCCTTTCCCCCGAATCTTGAGCCAGTCCGACGATAACGCACGTCCGGTCATATGGTTGCCCCCTCGCCAATGACCCGCATGAACAGATCCTCCAGCGACTGACGCTGTTCCTCTACACGATACACATCATGATCCTGCTCAATCAATCGGCGCACAAGCAGTGCAACCGAAGGGTTATCCATATAAGGGAATGTTAACGCAGAACCCTGTTGCTGACCGAATTGCCCCTGTTCTCTCGCCAGCTTCATAGCCTCTTCCGGCTCGGAAACCGTTAATCGGATAGAGCTACCCGTCTGACTATGCAGACTCGCAATGGTATCCTGAAGCACCATTTTTCCATCACGGATAATGCCGACACGGCTGGCCATCTGCTCCACCTCGCTTAGCAAGTGACTGGAAACCAGTACGGTAATCCCGTGCTCCAGAGGCATGCGTTTGATCAACTCACGAATCTCCTGAATGCCGGCAGGATCAAGCCCATTCGTTGGTTCGTCCAGGATCAGCAGCTCCGGTTCACCCAGCAAAGCGCTGGCAATACCCAAACGTTGCTTCATCCCAAGGGAATACCCCTTCACCGAACGTTTGGCATCCTTGGTCAGATCTACAATGGACAGCACTTCAGCAATTCTCGATTTTGGTACATTGATGATGCGACGTAAGGTTTCCAGATTCTCTACCGCGTTCAGATGTCCGTAATAGGACGGGTATTCGACCAAGGAACCCACACGGCGCAAAATATCCATGCGATCCTTGCGGATATCCTTGTCAAAGACACGGATCACGCCTTTGGTTGGTTTAATCAAGCCGAGAAGCATGCGAATCGTTGTTGTTTTGCCGGCACCATTGGGACCGAGGAAGCCGTAGATATCTCCCTTTTTAATATGCAGATCAAGTTCACGGACCGCTGCACGGTCCCGGTATGTTTTCCATAAATTCGCCGTTTGAATAATATTATCACTCATTGTATGATCACCTCGGAACTATCGTAACCCTCCAAGGTTAAAGCCAAGGTAGTCTCCAGTTTAAGTTTAGTTTAAAAAAGCTATTTCAGCGGTTGGTTGTTTCCCTGTTTCCCTTACCACTGTAGATATATGTCCAGACACCCGCATCAGAACTCTCTTCCCGCTTGCGCAGTCCCATCTCACGAATCAACAGGTCTACAATGGATAGGCCCAGACCTGTGCCTTTTGTGTCGGAATCCTGTTGCATTCCCGGACCACGATCTTGAATAACAATAGCGGTCTCGCCCTGAATCTCCTGTGTTGATATGCCAATATACTTCCCGCTGGCGGCATGACGGATCACGTTTTGGAACAAATTATCGAGAATACGGCGCATTCCCTGCTCATCCATATGCCATATCAATGGTTTCTCCGGAAGGTCAATATCAATTTCGAATTGCTCTTTCTCCCAGACCGGGTACCAGGCCGCCGCCGTTTCCCTGACGATCCGCAGTATATCTTTCTCTTCCAGCTTCAGTGTATATTTCCCACTCGTGAGCAAATTGTAGGATAACATGTTGTCAATGAGGCCGCCGAGATCCTCCATCTTCACTTCCATGCGATGTAATGAACGGTCACCTTGCTCGCTGAGCGCTTCTTTATGCAAAGCATGCATATGTCCACGAATCACCGTTAGCGGGGTACGCAGATCGTGGGAGAGCCCTGCAATGAGACGTTTGCGTAATTGTTCTTCCTCGCGTTCACGCTCGCGGCTGTCGGACAGTTGATGCACCATCTGATTGAAGGATTCCTCCAACTGACCGATCTCATCTGACCGACGAATATCAACTGGAAGCGGAATGCCTTCCTTACCCGGAGTCATCATCGCCGTCTGCAATCGAATAAGCCTTTTGCGAATACGTGCGAAGAAGAGAATCGACATCATGATGAAGATCATGAAGATGATAGTCATGACAATGCCGAGATACAAGAGTTCCAGCGGCCAGTTACTCTGTGTCATTTGCAGAAGTGAACGCGGCACTTCAATGATCATGAAGCCCTGCCCTTTGTCCTGTTCATTCCCGCCGATATATGCAACTACGGTCAGCGGATCGCGAAAGGAAGCTTCTTTCATGAATTGCACCGTATTGTTCACATTCCATAAGGCTGGAATTCGGGTCTCTGCCGTTTGCCCGGAATCCAGTGACCATCTCAATGTCGTGTCTGTCATGCCATCCGGCGACGTGGATTCCAGCAGCGTTACATCTTCACCACCAAGAATAAAGAGGGTCTCACCACTCGCATTCACACGATACATGGAAGATTTGGGATACATGCCATGTAACTGCTCCAACCGGGCCTTAATCTCCTCATCCGAAACACCATCCAAGTTCTCTGCTTCACGCGACCATAGGTTACTGATTCGGGTAACGTCACCGTAAGGTGCAGCTTGATTCGTATTCGTGTTATTTACCACCACAACATATATAATGGATATGATCGGAAGCACAACGGGCACAAATAATACTGCCGCCAAGATCAGGATGATGTATCTGGACATCAAGGACCGCCCAAAGCGAAGTTTGCGCCGCCCGGATTGCTTCCCATCCATGCTTCGTTCTGCCTTCATGATCTTTCGTTCTCTGAACGGCCTGATCATGGCTTCTTCACACGATATCCCACACCGCGGACCGTTTGAATAACTACCGGATTGGCCGGATCAAGCTCCAGCTTTTCGCGCAGATGCCGAATATGTACCATCAAGGTCTTGTCCCCATCCAGATAGGGCTCGTTCCAGACGGCCTCATAGATCTGCTCTTTCGTTCGAATCATGCCCATATGTCGTAGCAGGTAGGCGAAGATGTGGAACTGTTTTCCCGATAAAATAATCTCATCCCCCGTCTCCTCATTGACGATCCGGTTGTCCTTCTCATAAATGGAGAGATGATCCAGCTTCAGGGCTGTATCCGATGAGACCGCAGTTCCTGCCTTACGCAGCTGGACCTCGATTCGGGCAGCCAGTTCATCGGGGTGAAATGGTTTGGTCACATAGTCATCGGCAAAATCAAGACCGTGCAACTTGTCGTCAATGGATGTTCTGGCCGAGAGCATGACAATGGGCACGGCGGGATGTTCTTTTTTCAGTCGCTGACCCACCGTAAATCCATCCAGCCCGGGCAGCATAACATCCAGAATAATGAGTGAACAACCGACAGCAGCCTCCGCTGCACCTTCACCACTGCCGAGCCATACCACCTCATAACCGCGCTCCTCCAGATCGGCTCTGACCCATGTCGCAATTTCCGTATCGTCTTCAATATATAACAGTTTAGTTTTCATCCGAATATTCGTTTCCTTTCTGTCCCCATTGGGTTAATGATATATCTGAGCATAATAATGATAAAAGCTGCCTATAACAAATGAATTCATGTCTTGTTGAAACAATGTTGAAGCCTTTACGTTACCACACATGCTAATTATAGCTTATCCATTAACGTGGGGAATGTCATATTAATCAAGTCTACCAAGTACATATTAGTTCTACACCTGACGGGAGGAATTTCATTATGCTGCTGGAAGCCATCTATCATCAACCGAAACGGAACTGGGCCTATGCCTACGACCGGGATACGATCCGTCTACGCCTGCGTGCCAAAAAGGACGATCTGACCGAGGTACATGCCTTGACCGGGGACAAATATGCTTGGGATGCAACCAAAGCGCTGGTTCCCTTAACCAAGTTTACGACAGACTCCATGTTCGATTATTACGAAGGTGAAGTGAAGCCTCCTTACCACCGACTGAAGTACTCTTTTCTATTAAAAAACGGAGACGAACAGATCTGGATGACCGAGACGGACTTCCAGGAAGAAGAACCGGACGATCCGGGCCGTATGTTCCAGTTCCCTTATATTCACGCCGGAGCTGTGTTCACACCCCCTGCATGGGTGAAGGATGCAGTGTTCTATCAGATTTTCCCTGAACGATTCGCGAACGGCAACCCAGATATTAGTCCGGAAAAGGTGGAACCGTGGGGGGGCGAGCCGACACCATTCAATTTCTTCGGCGGTGACCTTCAGGGCGTGATCGACCATCTGGATTACATCAGCCAGCTTGGTATTAATGCAATCTACTTCACACCCATCTTCGAAGCCACCACCAATCACAAATACGATACCGAGGACTACCTGCATGTAGACCGGCACTTTGGTGACGCAGATACCGTGAAAAGGCTGGTCGAGCTGTGCCATGCGCGCGGAATCCGCGTTCTGCTGGATGCCGTGTTCAACCATTCCGGGAAGACGTTTGCACCGTTTGTGGATGTACAGAAGAACGGGGAACAATCCAAATACAAGGACTGGTTCCACGTGCACGAATTCCCGCTGGATGTGAAGGATGGCATTCCTACCTATGAGACATTCGGATTCGAAGCGCACATGCCGAAGCTCAATACGGAGAATCCGGAGGTTAAGGCCTATCTGCTGGAAGTTGCCGAATACTGGATCAAGGAAGTGGGTGCAGACGGATGGAGACTGGATGTCGCGGACGAAGTGGATGATGCATTCTGGCGTGATTTCCGCCGTGTAGTCAAAGCCGCTAATCCGGATGCCTATATTCTGGGCGAAGTATGGAACGAGTCCTCTGCCTGGCTGCAGGGAGATCAGTTCGATGCTTCCATGAACTATCCGTTTACCGATGCCGTGAATGCCTTTTTTGTGAAAAATACCATGCAGGCCGAACAGTTTGCGAACTCCATCGGTCGACAGTTATCCCGCTATCCGCTTCAGGCCAGCGAAGTAGCATTCAACTTGCTGGACAGCCACGATACCCCGCGTCTACTCACCCTGTGTGAGGGCGATCAGCGCAAGATGAAGCTGGCTGCGTTATTCCAATTCAGTTATATGGGGGCTCCGTGCATCTATTACGGAGACGAGATCGGAATGGACGGTGAGCATGATCCCGGCTGCCGGAAATGCATGGAGTGGGATGAAGCAAAGCAGGACCGGGAACTGCTCGACTTTTATCAGAAACTGATCTCCCTGCGTCATGCTCATCCCGCCCTCCGTGCGGAAGGCACCATTCGTTTCCTGCAGGCTCGCCACAATGGGGGGCAACTGGTATTCGAACGGCAAGACAATGAGGAACGCATCCTCATCTTGTTCAATCGTTCAGAGGAGACAGCCATTGTCGAACTGGAGGCAGGTGACGGTGAGTGGACCGAGCTGTTCGGCGGAAACCATCGTACTGCCAAGGAAGATGGCGTGCTCGCCATTGAGCTGCCTACGTATGGATATGCCGTACTGAGTACGGCTGTGACTCAGGGATCGTCTTAATACTCATACATGTGTCATTCCGTTTATGCAGTACATCTCGGCTATACCCAACCGCAAAACAAGCGTCCTGCATGACCTGAATCCAGGTTTGCGGACGCTTGTTTTTGTATTCGCCGTTATACATAATAATGTCACTGATTTATATCTCGGTGGTCCCGGTTCAGCTTAAACCTGAGGGTCCGTGTCCACTTGAGCATTATCTGCCCCACTTGTAGTTGTGTCAGAATCGGCTGTGTTCGATTCCGGCTCAGGCTCAGCACGCTTTGCCTTCGGTTTAGCCAGCTTCTGCATCATTTTGCGTCCGGTTGGCGTCTGGGCCAACCCGCCCTGGGCTGTCTCCCGATGGCGACTCGGCATTGCACTGCCTACTTCCAGCATGACGTCTATAACTTCGTCTGACGGAATGGCACTACGCACACCGGCCAATGCCATATCGGCCGCAGCCAGTGCTGTTACGGCACCAAGTCCATTACGGACGATGCACGGAATTTCGACGAGCCCTGCGACTGGATCGCAGATAAGGCCCAGTGTATTTTTCAACGCCAAGCCAACGGCATGAACGACCTGCTCCGGTGTACCTCCACGCAGCTCAACCATAGCACCCGCAGCCATACCAATCGCAGAACCCACTTCCGCCTGACAGCCACCTTCGGCACCGGAGATAAACGAATTGTTGGCAATGACATAACCGATTGCCCCGGCACAGAACAACCCGTTCACCAAGTGTTCGTCCGTCCAGCCAAACCGCTCTTGTGAACTGATAAACACACCAGGAATAATGCCGCAGGAACCGGCTGTTGGTGTTGCCACGATCCGGCCCATGGAGGCATTCACTTCAGATACACACAGGGCATACGCCATGGCAAGTGCAGAAGCATCGCCAGAGCAAGTCTCACCCTTGCGAATGTACTCGGCCATTTTCTTGCCGTCTCCACCCGTTAACCCACTGCGTGATGTGGTATCTTCCGTTAATCCCCTGTGTACCGCTTCCTTCATCACTTGATAATAGTCCGACATCTGCTGCACAACATCCACTTCCGGCGTATTGGTCTCCTGGACCTGCTCCTCAATCATTAGCTGAGCAATGGTTTTGGATTCCGCTGTACAGATCGTATTCAGTTCATGCAAATGTTTAAACCGCATCCGAATCAACTCCTCTCTTCAAATCAATGACACGAATGTCCAGGACATGGTCGAGCGAACGCAGACGCTTCAACATATCCGGATTAGGCACGCCGTCCATCTCCATTGCCGTCAGCGCTTCTCCATCACGGGCTTTCCGATCTACCTGCATATACCCGATGTTAACCCCGGATGAGCTGATCGTGGATGTCACTGACGCAAGCACCCCCGCTTTGTCCGCATGTCGCAGAACGAGTGTCGGAAACTCTCCACTGATCTGAACACGAAAATCATTCATCGCATGCACTGATACGCTGCCGCCGCCAATGGAAGCACCGATCAGCGAGCATACGCGATCTCCATGCCACAATTCAATTTTGACCGTATTCGGATGAGGAGCAGGCAGGCCGCTTGTATAAAACTCAACCTCCATGCCCGCTTCCTCTGCGTATTGCTCTGCATCTGGAATACGCGGATCGTCTGTGACATAGTCCAGCAGACCACCGATCAGTGCCAGATCTGTTCCGTGCCCCTGATACGTATCTGCAAATGAACCGTACAGTGTCAGTCGTGCCCGATCCGGTGTACATCCCAGCCACTGTCGAGCAATTCTTCCTAACCTTGCTGCTCCAGCTGTATGTGAACTTGAAGGCCCCGTCATGGACGGACCAATAATTGAAAAAACATCTTTAAACCGCACCTGCAACCCTCCATTTATATTCGTCATTTCCATCCAGAAGCATATACAGATTGTTCCTTATTTACTGAATGATGACACCAAAAAAGGACAGAAGAAGGCCCCAAGCCCTCTCTCTGTCCTCGATACCTGAGAGTTTCATGATCAGCAGTGTCCAAGGACAAGGTGAATGCCTGCGATTACAGGCAAGCTCACCGGGCTGACTGATCATATACCCCTTGGGTGGCGCAATTCGCGCACTCTCCAGAGTTGCGTCCAACGATGGTACATTTACCTGAGAGATTAACCACTACGCCGGGTGCGCAGCAGCTTGCTCCTTCGGTGCCTGAACACTAGCCATTTTGCTCGGCTAACCAGGTCTCTCCCGCTCGTTATCATCCGCTGTATAGTCATATCCTCGTTCGAACACACATCGAACGTGTATCTTTTGTTAAAATGATCATATTCGGTACATATACTTACAGATTAATATGCTACACATTATATGTCAATAAAAGTGACGTATAATTATCATCTTTATCACTCATTAGGAATGATTAGGCAGCTTCAATTCATTTATCCAAGCTTGAAGCTTCTCTTTCGTCCATCCTTCGTTTTCACCCATGACGGAGTACCGCAAGCCATTTTCACTCCATGATATGTTCCGAATGCTCTTCATATATGAACCCTCGGTGTTACGAACCTTAATCTTGGCTTCATCCGGCATTAGTGTATCGTCCACATTTTCTTCCGGCATCTTGAATACCGTCAGGCTGACTTCTACCTTGTCGTCACGTACATAATACAAGGTTACTTCATCTCTGCTCAGCTCACCGCCCAATGTAGACATTTCGATCCGTGATCGTTCGAATTCTCCACTCGTGTCCTGTAGGAACGGCTGTTCCAACGCTTTTTCCGCTTCCTCTAAGGTCACTTCGGAATTCTGCATCATATCGTTCAAGTCCTTCACATCGACCTCCTTAGGGATGTCAATTACGAAAGTATCCTTTGTGAATTCAGGGTCATACTGAATCGGATCATAGACCATTTCTGATTTCCCATCCCCATACGCGCTGTTTACTTTGACAATCATCCACGTTTTGGGGTCTACCCAATACTCTGAAGATATGGAGAATACGCCTTCTTCTTTTGGTGTCAATTCAATATGAATGACGTCCTGTCCATGAAGTTTCTCCTGTCCCATCATATTCACATCATGCGTAATACGTAACCGCTCTAGTTGATCAACCAATATTTGCTTCTGGGTTTGATTAGGCTGTTGTGACACGGATGATGCATCCATGGAATATGCTGCTCCTGTTTCTTTTTCATAAAGGATGATCTCCTTTCCGTTATTAACTGCGTAACTGACATTGCCATTCTCGGATGTTTCCGTGCGCTTTCGGCCGGTTTCACCATCTACCCATTCCTTAATTTGCATCGTGTTAGTCAGCTTGTCGTCCGCCCATATCTTCATCACACCTTCCGCATAATATGAGGCAGGTTCTGTTTCTGCTGAGACAACCTTCTCGATCATATCGTCTCCTGACATAGCCAGCATATCCTTCTCCGCGCAACCTCCAAGCAGGGCGCCTGCAAGCAAAGCAGTACCCAGCATCATCCATCCTTTTTTCATCATCTTACCCATCCTCTCTGCGTTTACATTCTCCATGTTCAGGCAATCGGCATGCTGCCAGCGTTCCATATCCTTCGTATGACCACATGCGCATATCCCCCCCGTGCTTTATTGCAACCCGTTTGGCTATACTCAATCCCAATCCCGAACCACCTGCATACGTCTTCTCCTCCTGATTCTGGTGTTGAACATAGGGTTCGAAGATACGAATGAGCTGTTCTTCAGGAATAGCAGGACCTTCATTTTGTACTATGATCAATGTTGCCCCCGCCCTGTAGTTATCCAATTCATCTCCAAGCGAGGGAATAATCCATTCTGGGAGCTCCCCATCTGAAGCAATAACCCCTAGTCCCATTACACCGTTCGTCCTTGTGTGGCGTAGTGCGTTATTTATCAGATTATCTGTCAGGCGCATCAGTTGTTCGGGATGAACTCGGTACAGTTGATCTGTGCGGACATCCATCTTCACGTCAATCTGCCCACGCTCGGCAAGTCCCTCATAGCTCCCAAGCAGCATATCGAAAAACTCCTCACCTTCCACCTCAACCATGGCCATCTCCGATTCAGTGGAACCCAGCGCCGTATACATCTCAAGTTCACTAATCATCTGTTTCATCCGCTTCACATTCCCATACAGCACGTCCTGATATTCCTGCCTTTCACGGCGTTCCAGATGCGGATTGCTACTAAGTGCTTCCGCATAAGCACTAATGGACATTAACGGCGTTTTCAGATCATGAGACAAAGAGGCAACCATAAGTTCCTTCTCTTTTTGTTCTCTTCGCACTTCAGCCTGGGTTTCTCTGACTTTCTCCTGCATTGCATCAAACTGTTGGAGCAATGTGCCCATTTCATCATGACGAACAGGTAGCACATCTGGAACAGCCTCTCCCCGTGCAAAAGCATCCATTCGTTCTAATAGATATTTCATCGGTCGAAAGAGCTTTCTGGATAGCAGCCACAGCACTGTTCCGTATAACAGGATAAAGAAAGCAGCAGCCAGACCAATGACCCAGGTTGTCCGCAAGGATATGCCTTCCAGCCAATCTCCACGCAGCATGACAATCTCGTAAATGCCAACCAACTCACCCTTTTCCCATACGGGTTTTTTCAGTGAAAATGTGCGATGACGAATCTGTAAGTTGTACAGATTACGATACAGCTCCGCGCCCCCAACGGTGTAGGCTCCAGCAGTCCATGTGTTCTCGCCAGATGTATACACCCGAATCCCTGTTGGTAAATACAGATCAAAGTTCACCCGAACATCCTCCAATTCAGAGAGTGCAGCGAAGGCATCAGGCGATTGCAGACGGTACAGCCCCGGGTCAGATAAAGCCAGTTCAATAGGGGCCATTTGACCGGACAACTCTACATATTCCGTTACGGCACGCTGATCATTGTAATAGTTATACAGGGAGTACAGCGCCCACCCTGCAACGACAGGCAGCAGCATTACAATGAGAAAGGCAAGCATTAACCAGTACTTCAGCTTCATTCTTCCGGCTCCCCCACGAATCGGTAGCCACTGCCCCACACCGTCTGAATCCAGCGTGGATGATGGGGCTCGTCACCAAGCTTGGCCCGAAGGCTCTTCACATGAACTGTGACCGTACTAGAGTTCCCCGCCTCTGGCTGACTCCAGACATGTTCATACAGTTCCGCCTTGGTAAACACCCGGCCCGGATGAGAGGCAAGCAGTAGGAGCAAAGCCCATTCCTTGTTGGTTAGTGCCACATGTTCTCCATGTATCTGTGCGCGCTGATTCAAATCATCGATCGATAACCCATCGTTATACTGCTGATCTGTCGATTCCGGCTCTACACCTTGATATCTCCGGTACCTGTTCAGATGGGATTTAATGCGGGCTGTAAGTTCTGTCAGACTGAAGGGTTTGGTAATATAATCGTCAGCTCCCAGACCCAGCCCTCTGACTTTGCTCTCTTCCTCGATTCGAGCACTCATCATGAGCAGCGGAACATCACTGATTAGCCTGATATTTTTGCATACCGTGAACCCATCCATCTCCGGCAGCATCAGATCTAACAGGACTAATTGATAGGTCCCCCCCCTAAAGTCTTCCCAGCTCTCCAAACCGCTTGATGCCCAAGTCACCTCATAACCCTCACGTCGTAGATGATCTCTCAGAATGCGAGCAATCTCTGGATCATCCTCCACCAGCAATATGTTCTCGCTGTCTCTCATCGCTGCTTCATCCTCCCATGACTGTATTGTAGCGAAGAAAAGCTGACTCTCCGCAGAGTTTATACTTTCTTCATAAATGTCCATTACGATCGTTATCTAATGCATGCAAAAAGAGCCCCCCGATTGTTCAGGACGCCCAGGTATTATTCACAATCTTAATCCTAAGTTATAGCTCCTAGAAAAGAAAATACCTCATAACTCATAGAAGATGCTCTCGTTCTGCACATAAGGTCTGCAATACTTGCTGCACAGCTTCGGCATGCGATCTTTCATCCATTCGTGTCTCGATTCATTTGCCATCTGAAAGGCATAATAACCCAGTGTAAAGATCAACATGAACCCTTCCATTAATCGAATATCATGATCCGTGAGTGGCGCGATCTGTTGGGTATAACCGGATAAGAATATGTCACGTTCCTCCCGATTGAACATAAGTGCTGCCCCTCCGGCATCGAAAAGATAATAACCATAACCGTGTAGACAAAAATCAATCATGGAAATTCCCTGCTCCCTTATCAGCAGATTGTTGCGAGTAATATCCCCATGAATGATCCCCCATGTCCCTGCGTTCTGCGGGTACGTTGCTAGCTGTTCATTAATGTTCTCAAACGTCTCACGAAGCAGATCGAAGTCTTCCGTTGTAAAAATTCCCAGTCGGACGCCTTCCTCTAACTGCCCTAGCATGACCAAGTTCTCATGGCTATTACCATATGCCGGCCGTACCTTTGTTCGATCTGTCTGATCCTGCTCACGCCCATATTGATGAAGCATCTGCAGTTGTGCCCCAAGATCATAGATCTGCTCTGTTGTCAGGCGTTCTCCCTGCTGGATGTCCCTGCCCTCAATCCACTCCAATACCGTACAACAAATCTCTTCTCCCGCTTCACTTGTCCATACCGTTACCCATTCGCCTGATACATTCCGTACCGGATGCTGCACGCGCAATGCTGTCGTTGCGTTCAACTCATGAAGCAGATTCATCTCTGCCTCCAGCGCAGGAAGTGTATGCTGAATACCTGTCATACTTGCATATGCGGCTTGGTGTATCCGTAGCAGATACTTCTGCCCGCTTGCTTCATCAACAACATGATACGTCAGATTCTCATTATGCCGAATATATGAAACGACAGGTTTCTCAATAGTGTAGTTTTGTATAATCTGAGCTGCCATATGGTCGTAAGACATCTGGTCCGTAGTGATGATCAACATCTCCTTCAAAGTAATGTAAACGTTCTCTTATTAATAAATATCGTAGCATGATTGCTTGACATACAGCAAATTCTTCCAAAATGAAATTAAAAAGCACAACCCCCGAACAACCGTCCAGGCATTGTGCTTTCTTTTGTCTCTATTAATTTCTTAATCTCTCTGTCTGTTGCTCTATGTGACACTCCATGATCCAATTAACCGAAACGACCCATAATGTATTCTTGCGTCAGACGATTGTCCGGGTTCGTGAAAATATGCTCTGTATCCCCATGTTCAATCATATTTCCAAGATAAAAATAAGCTGTATAATCCGAGATGCGTGCCGCCTGCTGCATGTTATGGGTAACAATAACAATCCGCAGATCCTTCTTAAGCTCGGTGATCAATTCCTCAACCTTACCCGAAGATACCGGGTCAAGTGCAGATGCCGGCTCGTCGAGCAGCAGAATCTGTGGTTCAACAGACAAAGCGCGAGCGATACATAGGCGCTGCTGTTGTCCGCCAGAGAGAGACAGAGCTGACTCATGCAATCTGTCTTTCACTTCGTCCCAGAGCGCAGCACGGCGCAAGCTTTTTTCCACAATTTCATCCAGTGCCTTCTTACTCTTCGTACCACGGTAGCGGGGGCCAAACGCGATATTGTTGTAGATGGACTTATGAAAAGGATTCGGCTTCTGCCACACCATGCCAATCTTCTGGCGAAGCTTGATTACATCGGTTCCAGGCTCATTCAGATCGTTACCGTCCATCCAGATATGTCCCTCTGTGCGGGAACCAGCGATCTCATCGTTCATTCGGTTGAGGGACCGGAGGAACGTGGATTTACCACAACCAGACGGTCCAATCAGCGCCGTTACGCTTGCTTCGGGAAACGTCAGGCTGATCTGCTTAACTGCCTGGAAATGCCCATAATATATGCTTAACTGTTCCGTACCAAAAGGTATGGCCATGTTGGTTCCTCCTTATTTCGAAGCTGTCATGCGGCGGAATATAACCCGACCGATCCAGCGTGCACTTAGATTGAACGCCAGCACGAGAATGACAAGCACCGCGGATGCGCCTGCTGCCACTTCTTTGGAATCTGGCCCAATGCCTTCACTGTTGACCTTCCAGATATGGACAGCAAGTGTCTCTGCCGGACGGAAAGGGTTAAGCGGTGATCTAGGGCTCGTCGGATTCCAATCTGTAAAGTCCAATGGTGGACTACTCATACCTGCGGTGAACATCAACGCTGCTGCCTCACCAAAGATCCGGCCCGATGCCAGGATCGTACCCGTAATCAAGCTGGGCAATGCCACAGGCAGCAGAATGGAAGTGATAATCTTCCACTTGGACAGTCCAAGTGCCAGACCTGCTTCTTTCTGTTCCTTCGGAACAGCCCGGAAGGCCTGCTCCGTAGTCCGCACCATCAGTGGCAAGTTAAAGATCGCCAGAGCCAAGGCACCCGAGATCAGGGAGAAACCAAGACCAAATGTATTTACAAGCAATAAGAGACCAAACAAACCGATAACGATGGAAGGGAATGATGACAATACTTCAACGACCAGACGAATGAAGCTGGTAATCTTGCCTGGTTTGGCGTATTCCGCCATGTAAATTCCGCCGCCCCATCCGAGTGGAATGGTAACAATCAGGGTCAGGACAAGCAAGAATATGGAGTTGAAGAGCTGTGGACCAATCCCACCGCCGCCTTTGAGTAACTGTGGAGCGCTTGTCAGGAAGTGCCAGTTAATATGTCCAATGCCTCTAAACATGATGAAGCCAAGCAGACCGAGCAATAGAATAACAATGAACAAGGCCAGTACAACGATAACGGATGTTGCAATTTTATCTACCGTCTTTGCCTTCATTTTCATACCCGGTTCCTCCTTTCAAGCAGGCGAACCAGAATGACGAAGACAAAGGTCATCACCAACAGGACAAGCGCCATACTCCACAGTGCATTGTTATGAACAGAACCCATCGTGGTATTACCCATGCTGAGTGTAATTACACTTGTTAATGTTGAAGCCGATTCAAGCAAGGATGTTGGAACATGCGGTGCATTACCAATAACCATCTGCACAGCAAGGGCCTCACCAAAGGCACGAGCCATACCGAGTACAATACCTGTCAACAAGGCAGGCAGAACTGTCGGGATAATAACCCGGTAGATGGTTTGCCAGCGAGTGGCACCCAGTGCGTAGGAGGATTCACGCAATCCTTTTGGCAACGCGGACAATGCATCTGCCATAATACTTGTCACCGTAGGAAGAATCATGACGGACAAGACCAGACATCCGGCTGCAATCCCAACGCCCGCTCCACCAAAGATACTTCGCAACAAGGGTACAATTACACTCAGACCGATAAAACCGTACACAACGGAAGGGATACCAGACAAGAGCTCTATCGCAGGCTGTAAAATCTTTTTACCTTTACCTGGCACAATCTCCGTCATAAAGAGTGCTGCACACAGGCTAAGCGGGCTCGCAATGAGGGCTGCAAGCAATGTCGTTATGAAAGAACCTGTGATGAACGGTAATGCTCCATAGACAGCAGGTTCCCCCGTTGGATTCCATGTTTTGCCCGATAAAAACTCGCGTAAACTTACGCCATCCTGGAAAAAAGTAGACAGCCCCTTAGACGCTACAAAGTACACGATGGAAAACATGACGACGATCAGGAAAACGACACAAATCGACGTATAGATTCTTCCCGTCCACTCTTCCCAGTAATGCTTTTCTCTCAAGGGCCGGCGTGATTTCAGCTTGTTGTTCATTACCGTTCCCCCTTCGGTCTGTTCCATAACAACCATCCTTCTATAGTAGAATTCATGCAAAATATAAGATAATCCCAGAGCAAACCGCGCAAAGAGGCAGGACCAAGGTCCGCCTCTCTCGCTGTATGCGCAAGTTCAAAGATTATTCCGTTACGTTGCCTGCTACATCACGTTTTACTTTCATGCCAGATACCGGGATGTAACCAAGCTCAGTTACGTCGCTTTGTTGAATTTCATCACTCAGAATGTAGTCGAGGAATGCTTTTGTTGCTGCATCCGGTTCACCTTTGGTGTACATGTGCTCGTAAGCCCATACCGGATATTTTCCTGCTTCTACGTTCTCAACAGTTGCTTCTACACCCTCGTATTTCAGAACCTGCAAGCTATCATCCAGGTAGGACAGAGCCAGATAACCAATTGCGCCTGGAGTCTCGGATACGAGTTTCTTAACTGTACCTGAGGAATCTTCCTGGATCGAACCCGGGATATCTTTTACTTTCATTCCCAGAGCGAAGCTCTCGAATGTTGCACGAGTACCAGAACTGCTTGGACGGTTAACGATGACAATTGCTTGATCTGCACCGCCAACGTCTTTCCAGTTTGTAATTTCACCGGAGAAAATGTCGACCAGTTGTTGCTTCGTCAAATCTTGCACACCTGCATCTTTGTTGCTAACTGGAGCAATTGCTACAACAGCTACTTGATGATCCTTCAGTTCACTTACTTTTGCGGCGTCATCGATTTTCTCTTCCGCAAACACGTCAGAGTTACCAATTGTAGCTTGTCCGTCAGATACTTGTGTCAGGCCTGTACCACTACCGCCGCCTTGTACTTGTACTGTTACTTTCTTATATTCATCAACTGCCATAAATTTCTGTCCAGCTTGCTCTACCAGAGGTTGCAGTGCTGTTGATCCAACAGCCAGAATGTTACCGCTAAGCTCAGCAGATTCTCCTGATCCATTGCTTGCAGCACCCTCTGTACCCGCGTCATTTTTTGATCCGCATGCAGCGAGCACCAGTACGAACGTTAAGGTCATCAAAATAAACGGCAACTTTTTAAACATGTTTTGTTTTCCTCCCCCAATGTAGTGATGGCGTTTTGTGAATTTGTTTGTTCACCATCAACTCTTTACTCATTGTAGTTTCATTATGTCATCTTAAAATCAGTGTTTTGTAAACGCAGTGTTAAAAATATCGGCTGTATATTGAACTATTTGGGACTGAATTGGACGCTCCGGGAACGGACGTTGTTTCAATCGCTGTTATCCCCGGATTTATATGATTTACTTTTTTCAAGGAATACATACGGGGATAAAGGCGAACGCTTCGCTTTTCCACAATCATCCGTTCCCTCCGCTGTGTCAGCGCTAAGAGGTTCCCAGGCATTCCAACCTCCTGCCTGGGAAGTAAGCAAAGAAGGCCAGCCTACAATGGGCTGGCCTTCTTTGCTTAACTGCTTAATTGAAATAGAGAATTCATTTCTTCTATAGAAGAAACAAAAGAGGAACAAATAAACTGCTCTCTCCGCCAGTGCGTAGCACCAGCGGAGAGAGCAGCCTTTTACAATACATTGAATGATTTAGATATTCCTAATGTAAAACCTATTTTTACTACCCTAGAATCCATAACCACAATGCCAATCCGGCCAAGGTAATTAATAATGTAGGGATCGTCAGGATGATGCCTGCTTTGAAATAATACCCCCATGTGATCTTCACGCCTTTGCGGGACAAAACGTGGAGCCACAACAATGTGGCAAGTGATCCAATCGGGGTCATTTTGGGACCCAGATCGGAACCAATGACATTGGCATAGATTAGCGCCTCTTGAACGATACCTTCGGTGTGTGCACCCTGGATGGCTAGCAGGTTAATCAACACGGTAGGCAGGTTGTTCATCACCGATGACAATACGGCGGCGATGATGCCCATCCCGAGCGAAGCAGCCAGCAGGCCATGCTCCGCTATGGCATCCAGCCAGCGGCTCAGGTGATCCGTTAACCCTGCATTACGTAGTCCATATACGACGATGTACATGCCCACCGAGAACGCCACAATCGACCATGGCGCTCCCTTGATTACCCGTTTCAGATCAACAGCCTCACTCTTGCGTGCCATTAAGGCAAACAGCAACGCAACGGAGCCAACGATAACCGACACGGGAATCGGCAGAAACTCACTGGATGCATAGGCTACCAGTAACAGCCCCAGCATGAACCAGGCGATCCGGAACATCCGCGGATCACGTATCGCTTCCTTCGGGTCGCGTGCCGCAGAGATATCGTAGCGACGAGGGATGCTTTTGCGATAGAACAAGAACAGCATTCCCGTACTCGCTACGATCGAGAATAGATTGGGCACAACCATGCGCACCGCATACTCCACAAAGGTAATACCAAAGAAATCAGCAGACACAATGTTAACCAAATTACTGACGACCAGCGGCAACGATGTAGTATCTGCGATAAATCCACTCGCCATCACAAAAGCCAGCACCATACGCTCATCAAACTTCAATGCACGCACCATCGCGAGCACAATTGGCGTCAGAATCAGTGCTGCACCATCATTTGCGAACAAGGCAGACACTGCGGCCCCCAGCAAAATGGAGTAGAAGAAAAGTCTGCGACCATCTCCTCCAGCCAGCCTCGCCATATGAAGGGCAGCCCATTCGAAGAAACCCGTCTCATCGAGAATGAGAGAAATCATAATAATGCCGACAAAAGCCAGTGTTGCATTCCATACAATGGATGCCACATCCGAGGCATCGTTTAAGCTGACGACTCCACACAGCAGGGCAAGCAATGCCCCACCCGAGGCAGTCCAACCGATACCCAACCCACGAGGTTGCCAAATCACCAAGGTGATCGTTACTGCAAAAATCAATATTGCTACGTATACCATAGAGCCTCCTGCTGTACCCTGTTTCGATATATTCTATCGTTCATTCAATCTATATATTGAAAGATTACACCGCACGATGCGCGGAAGAACCAGACGATATATTTATACAGGGCCGCAGGAGCAATGTCTATCTTTATTTCCTTTTATATAAACTGTAGTACGTTCTGCTGTCCCAATATCAGGATTTATCGTTACCCTTATCCTTCGGTGTATCCTCTACCATCTTGAACATACCGAGCAGTCCTTGTAATTGTTCTGCCATGCTATTCAGATGTGCCGAGGATGATGCAATCTCTTCTACCGATGCCAATTGCTCTTGCGAAGATGCAGACACGGATTCTGTATTCGCAGCCGATTCTTGGGTCACATTGGAAATATCGCTCATCGCCTTGGCAACGTGGGATGCACCGCTCTCCAGCTGCTTCGTTGTTTCGGACAAGTCATCCAATGTATGAACAGCATCTTCCACCGCCTCCCGAATCCGGGCAAACGATTGTCCTGATGTATTCACGGCCTGGATGCCTTCTCCCACTCGAGTCTGAGCCGCATTCATGGCGATAAGAGCAGCATCCATGTCCTGACGGATATTGTGCACCAGCTCACCGATCTGCCCTGCCGAGCTTCCGGATTCTTCTGCGAGCTTACGCACCTCTCCGGCTACGACAGCAAATCCACGACCCGCATCCCCCGCTCTTGCCGCTTCAATGGAAGCATTCAATGCGAGCAAGTTGGTTTGTTTGGAGATCGATGCGATAACATCAACCATACTGCCAATTTCAACCGAACGGGTATTCAGAGACTGGACTACCGTTCCCAACTGCTCCACCGTTTCCTGGATGCTGTTCATCTGCACAACAGCCTGTCCTGCTGCCTCATTCCCAGAAGAAGCCGCTCCAGACGTATTCCGCATATTTGCTGTGATCGATTGCACACGCTCCGACATCATCCGAACATCTTCTGCCATTCGGCTCATCTGTCCAGATCCGTCTCTCACACTGTTCACCTGCTGCTCTGCACCTTCAGCCAGTTCCTGGATGGCTAGTGTTGAATGTTCAATCGCTTTGGTGGTTTGTTCTGCACTGGCAGACAATTCTTGAGAAGAAGCAGATACTTGCTCTGTCGTCTCCTGTACACCGAGAATCATCATCCGCAGGTTATCGACCATCCGCTCGAAATACTTCGCCAGATCACCGACTTCATCTTTACGACCCGTTTCCATTTTCACAGTCAGATCACCTTTACTTACAGCTCTGGCTGATTCCTGTAGTCGTTTAATTGGACGCAGCATGGAACGTGTGAACCAGATAATAAAGATGAGCGTAAGGAACGTGGCCGCGAGAATAACCATAAATGTGGCCATTCGAATGTCCTTACTTGCATCTGTTATTTCACTCTTGAACATCGTACCGGCAATTTTCCAACCCGTTGCTTCATTCGTTGAGAAAATCATCATTTTCGGCTGCTCATTGAATACGTAATCGAATTGACCTTCTGGACCTTCATACATTTCATCCAGGAAACCACTCGTTTCCTGTGTACCTGCATCTACTACAGGGGATACGACATAATTTTTGTTCGCATCCATAATAATGACGTAGCCTTCTTTACCCACCTTGATGGATGCCTGCTCTTGAAGATCTGTCAGATCCAGAGACAAACCGACAACACCGGATTGGTCTTTTAATGTTTTGGAGATAAAAACAACCGCAATTCCATCCGTGTTTTTGGAAACAGCTGACACAACGGCCGTACCCGGCTTCTCCATCGCAAGTTTGTACCATTCCCGCTCCCTAGGATCATACGCATCTCCTCGCGTGCTACTCGCTGTTGGTTTACCTCGAACCATGACTCCCTCTGTCGTTCCCACAAAAATATTCATGGCATCCGGATGCAAGCCCAGATATTGCTCCAGTTTCACCTGAACCTCAGGACTATCGTTCTCTCCTTTAATGAGGGTTGAATCAATGGCATCCGCAAAATAGTTAATGTCATGAATCTTGTAATTCACATGGCTTTCTACAATGGTATTGGCAGTGTTCACACTTTGCAGGGCGCTGTCTACTAATTGTCCTTGAACGCCATCTTCAGCCATCGTTAGTGTGATCAAGCCTATGGCCAGACTTGGCAGAAGCAGAACTGCCAGGAAAGAGACCAATAGTTTGTTCCTTATATTCCATACGAAACCTTTCTTTTTATTCTTCTTTTTATTTTTATTTTGTTTTGGTTTGGCGGGTTTTGCTGCTTTCATTATTTTATTATCCTGAGCTTCACTCATTGCTTTTTCCCCCTCTAAATGTAAAAATGGCCTCTTTCTTTGTATGTATGAATCAATCTACAAGGCTTATCTTATATATCGGCTAATGGAGAGTATTTATTTGAGAGAAAAAAGTGCAGGTACACCAAACAAGTCACTTCTGATCAGAAGTGACTTGTTTGGTGTACAGGATGCTGTTTTTATTCAATGAAACTAGGCAGAGTGTTAGAATACGGGCCTTCTGGGGGTTGTGCAGAAGGTTTACCGAAATAGTAACCTTGTGCAAGCTCAATACCTATAGAACGGCAGAATTCAAACTCTTCCATTCGCTCAATCCCCTCTGCAAGTACTTGACCTCCAAATCGACTCGACATCTCAACAATATGAAGAATTTTCTGTTGTTTTGTCGAATCCTGATCACAACGGTCAATAAGACTTCGATCTATTTTGACAAAATCCGGTTCTAACCGATTCATCAACTCAATTGTCGAATATCCAGCACCTACATCATCCAGTGCAACGGACATTCCACGGGATCGATACACCTCAAAGATATGCTGCAAGATGGACATATGCTGAATCTGCTCTGTTTCCACAACTTCAAACACAAAATCTTTAGGGTCAAGCGAAAGACGTTCAATCGCTTCAAGCGTATGTGTCAGACAATATTCGGGGTTATATATGGAGGAAGGCAGGAAATTTACGAAGCGTTTGACACCATGCGGCAGAAAAAGGGCACTGGTCTCAATGGCAGTAATACGCGCAGTTCGATCCAGAAAAGAGTGTAACCCGGTCGCTCGCGCAACTTCAAATAATTCATAGGAACTGAAGGATTTTCCATTATCAGAGGGTCGAAGTAAAAACTCATACCCAATAATTTGCTCCGACGCATCAACGATGGGCTGCATATGACTGCTGAATTGGTGCTCCAAAATAATGGTAACCAGATCTGCATGCTTGAAACGAGATTGCTGCATACTTAGACTGATCCAGCTTTCATTACTAGCCTGTTCGTATAAAGGTGTAATCTGAACGGTTAGGGAATCACGTAAAGTGGGATCAATTTCGCCGATCTCTTCTATCAAGCTCTGAACCGCCTCAAGATTCGAAAAATGTATCCACATCATGTCATCCGACGTTTCGATATGTCTTCCCGGCATTTGCAGCGCTTCCACCAAAGCGGGGGAATTGGGACGCAGGTACAAGGTACCTTGACCCTCTATAGGACAGATTGGACTGCAGCCACTGCAATTCATGTAGGACCCCCCTTGCCAATTTATGATTCCATGTCCATTAATGTTCACTGGTATATACCCAAAGTTTGTAAATATTATATCATGGGTCTTGAAATTAATCTCTACTGTTTTGATGACTTCCTATATGACGGTTATTGGAACAAATATATTCAAATTTACAGAAAAAAAGACCAACAGTCTGATGACTGTCGGTCTCCTCCTCACCGCTTATTAAACTTTAAGAAGCGGGAATCACGATTTTCTGTCCAACTTTCAGGTTGTGCACATTTGAGATTTGGTTAGCTGTCGCAAGCTTGCGCCAGTCCACACCATATTTCAAACCGATGCGGTACAGGTTATCGCCTTTTTTCACCACGTATACAACCTTGTTGTTGGTTGCCGGTTTCTCAGGTTGTGGCTTAGGCGTCGGTGTTGGTGTTGGTTTAGCTGGTTCCGTACCTGTTTCAGGTGTTGTCGTTGCTTCACCTGTCAGTTTCAAGCCATACTCTGCAAAACCTTCTTTGTTCGTGCCGATGAACGACATCGCCGGATTCGCTTCAACCAGATCTTTCGCATCCGGGGAAGAAGCAAATACAACTTCAAGATCGTTCAGCGCTGCTGCGGTTAAACCAGCAGATGGTTTGATCGGTGCCAGGGACCAGTTGCCGTCCGCTGCCGGATTAATCGTTTTATTTTCACGAATGTAGTCGATGATCACTTGACGGTTCTCATCCGGTGCAGCCAGAACGATCCGTTTGCCGTCCGGGTTAGCCAGTTTGGATGAAGAAGCACGGTAGTTATTCGTCGCTACAATGAATTTTTGCGCTGGGTCAACCGGTTTGCCGTTAAAGCTCAGATCCTTGATCCGGCTTGCAGATGCATTAACAATCGTAGCTTTGCTGTCGTATTTGGCTGGTTGGGTCACATCAATCTGATACGTTACACCATCGATAACATCGAAGTTGTACGTCGGGAAGTCATCGTTGATCAGTTGTTGTTGTCCACCTTTGGCCGGATCGATCTGGTTGAATTGGCCTGCAGACCATTCCAGCCATTCTTTCAGCTCTGCGCCGTTAACCATTACAGCATGTACCGTGTTTGGATACACGTACAGGTCAGCAACGTTTTTGATGGCAATGGTGCCTGTAGGAATATTCGTGTAATACGAAGCGCCTGAACGTCCACCAGCTTTGAATGGAGCACCTGCGGACAATACAGGGATTTTCTCATATTCGGTACCTTGCATATGTTTTTCAACATACCATTTCTGTGCATTCGTTACGATCTGAATGGATGGATCATCCTGAACCAGAGCGAAGAAGCTGTTAATTGGTGCAGTCGTTTCGCCAACCGGACCACGAACATACTCCAATGTACCTTCATGCTCTTCATGAACCGCATCAATGATGTCCTGATCAGCCTCTACCAGTGGCTTTTTGCTCGCAGTGTCATAGATTGGGCGTGCTTCCGTTTTGGAATCCACCACTTTCCATTTGCCATCCACTTGTTCTAGATCCAGATCAATAATTCCAAGGTGATCCCCCCAGAATCCTGGCTCTACAGCAGGAACGCCGTTAATGGTGCCCTTCTCCAGGTCTACCCCTTTTTTGCCAGCAAAATCAGCACTTGGGAACACTTTGTGGGCATGTCCAAACAAAATGGCATTAATGCCTTCAACTTGGCTCAAATACAATACGGAGTTCTCCATCAGATCCGTTTGAGGAATTTCCTCAAATCCGGAGTGAGGAATAGCTACAATAATGTCGGCCCCTTTTGCTTTCATCTCAGGAATGAATTTTTTCGCAGTAGCGATAATATCCTTGGCGATGACCTTACCTTCAAGATTAGCACTGTCCCACTGCATGATTTGTGGCGGCACAAATCCGATCACACCCACTTTGATCGTATGTTCCTTGCCATTCTCATCCGTTACTTTTTTATCCAAAATCTCATAAGGTGTGAAATAGTTCTTGTCATTCGTCTCGTCATCATCACCATCGTCTACATAGACATTGGCATTAATGTAAGGGAAGTTTGCTCCCTCCAGCGTCATGTCCAGAAAGTCCAGACCATAGTTGAATTCATGGTTACCGATGTTACCTGCATCATAATCGAGCAGATTCATCGCTTTATATACAGGGTGAGTCTCACCCTTTTTCAATGGATCAATTTTGGCAGTGTAGTCTCCCAGCGGATTTCCCTGAATCAGATCCCCGTTATCAAACAGCAGGCTGTTCTTCGCTTCGTCACGGGCTTTCTTAATCAGTGTTGCTGTTTTGGCGAGTCCGTATTGGTCTGTCTCTTTGTCCGAATAGTAATCATAGTTAACCAGATTGGTATGAATGTCTGTGGTTTCCATGATCCGCAGCTTCACTTTGGCAGCATCCGCAGCCGATACAGGTACCGGAAATACCGCAAGCACGTTTAATGCAACCAAAGCGGCAGTCAGGCTTGATAATACTTTTTTACTCGTTTTCAAAATAACCCCTCCCGGTTATGTACATTGAATCATGCATTAATGGGCAAACGAAGAGCGCAGAAAAAAAGATAGATTTCATGGGTTGTGCGTACTGACGCTCAGATGACATGCATTGGAATTTCAGGTAAGTTTATCTCACATGAACATCTATTTATGTCTGTGCTTGTCGTTTACATTCCAAATCATAACGCAATGTTCAGCCATTGAAAAGCATTATTTTTTACATTACCCGCACATACCAAGCCGAGTTTACATTATCATGCGTGATTTCGACAATTTTTTCAACATTTTAGTAGGTATTTAGTGCTTATTATCTTTAAAATACGTATATTACACGAATCTTACATGTGTATCCAATTTTGCGTTATTCATCCATACTAAAAACCGTGAAGCCTGAATTGGCTTTCACGGTTGGATTGAACTCTGCGCGTATTTTCGCATAAGGACGCTACTTCGCAGAGGTTATTTTCATATTCGGATTATTGTTCCCACACATGATGTTCATGATCTTTCCCTGTGTATTCAATACGATCCGGGGTGATATCCAGAATGACATAGTTCGGATCATTAGGTCCATCGAACCATGCCTTCAGTTCGTCGTTCCACACTTGCTCACGCAAGCCTTCGTTCTTCGTCACTTCACAGGTTCCTTCGATCTCAACCACTTCCTTGGAACCACCAGCCTCGTAACCAAGTAGCAGGCTAACATTCGGATTATTCTCCAGTTCCTCTACTTTGTGTGTACGGCGGTTCGTTGCCAGATGAATGTTGAGTCCATCGTTGAAAAGCGCCATATAGCGGGATTTCGGTTTACCATTCTCCACAGTCGAGAAGCTGCAAAATGGGTTGTTTTCCAATGCTTTTACAATGTTTTGTTCCAATTCAGTCTGGTTCATGGGAAGTGCTCCTTTCGGTTTGGGGGAATGTTGGAGGACTGTGTAGGCGGCCGTTCCGGGTACGGATCGTTCTTTGGATCGCTGTTATCTCGCAATGATCCTGATCTCTTCATCGTATACGTTGGATTAAAGACGATTTACACTGACACTACGATGACAGAATAACCTTCCAATCGCTGTTATCCCCAGATTTTTTTATTCCCTTTTCCGAAGGGGAAAATCCGGGGATAAAGGCGAACGCTTCGCTTTTTCAGGTTTTTTCTGTCCTCTCCGTTATCGTGTAAATGTTTAATTCAATGGATATACAAGTGAAAATCCAGGATACCAGCAGACGCTTCGCTTCCTCAGAATCGATTCCGTCCCCTCCACTACGTCTACCGTTCTTCCAAATTGAGGAGTGGGTAAGCTAAAGTTCAAACAGAAACCTGTACTTAACTTTTACAGGTTTCGCTTCTTTAGATTTAATCCGCTCCGTTGCTGTGTATAAGTACAGTCAACTTACGTTAGGTGTAATAAGCCTGTACTTATAGTGTACCCACCTCACCTGTGGTGAATCCATGAACCGATACGCAAACGTGACAAAATTGGAAAAGTTCTTTATAAAAATGTTTACATAAAGGGATTAGTACGAAATTTCTGATTTAATTCAGATCTCCCAGATAGATTGAGGAAGAGCCTGATTTAAGCAGCAACTCGCCAATTGTTTTTGGATATAAACGAAGCTGGGACAGATCTTCAAGCGGAATCCATTCAACGGCGACTTGGTGGTCGTCTGGATTGGAGCCTTCAAAAATAGTTGCCTCCGGATCGATCAGGCTGCACGTAAAATAAAATTCAACCTGGTGGATATCTGCATCCCACTCGGCGAATTCATGATTTTTTCCGATATATTCCCGGATATGTAACAGCTCTCCCACGTTCACAGCCTCACCAATCTCCTCCAAACATTCGCGCGCGACCGCATCCTTGAGTTCTTCACCCTTCTCCTGTCCTCCACCTGGGAACACATAAGCGGTGCCATATTGGTCTTCCAGCCGGATGACCAGCAATCGTCCATCCTGCACAATAACGGCCTTCGCCGAGTTCCGTATGGGTTTCATTCTGTTCTTTCACTCCTTGTCATTCCAAAATTTCAAAGTTCAATCTGTTCAACCTGATAACACTGTTGTTCTGCTGAACAGACGTATCATCCCGTGGTATGCGCGGATAACTTAATGCCTTCCGATTCCAGCAAGCGACGAATTTCTTGAGCAAATGCGAGAGCGTTCGCTCCGTCACCGTGGATACAGACAGTCTCTGCCTTAATGGGAACCAGCGTACCATCCGTAGATACAACCACGCCGTCTTTCACCATCTGGAGCACTTGAGCAATCGCTTGTCCCGACTCTTCAATGACAGCTCCCGCTTGGCTGCGAGGGGTTAGCTTACCATCCGCCCCATAGGTTCGATCCGCAAACACCTCGCTCACACTGCGCATACCGATGCGATCAGCAGCGTGAATCAGCTCACTGCCCGCCAGACCATACAAATACAGATCAGGCTGCACCTGATAGATCGCCTCCACGATGGCTTCTGCAAGCTTCGTATCTTCTGCAGCCATATTGTATAAGGCACCGTGTGGTTTGACGTGATGCATTCGCCCCCCACTTACACGGACAAAGGCATCCAGTGCACCGATCTGATATACCACCATGTCATATGCTTCCCGTGGCGTAATGTCCATCCGTCTTCTGCCGAACCCTTGCAAATCCGGCAACCCGGGGTGGGCTCCAATCGCAACCTGATGCTCCAATGCGCCCTCCACCGTCAGCCGCATCGTAGCCGGGTCCCCTGCATTAAACCCGCAGGCTATATTGGCTGACGTAATTAAGGGCAGAATGGCTTCTTCCGACAGCGTGCGATATATACCATAACTTTCGCCCAGATCACAATTGATATCCAAGGTTTTCGAGGTATTCATTGAGTGCCCTCCATTTCTGCCATTCTTCTGCGTATCAGCTTATCCATGAGCTGCATGTTGCATTCCTGTTCCATGTACAACTGTCGGGCTTGATCATGAGTAATCTGTTCAAAAGAGATTTGGGTTCCTGGCCTGGACTGAGCCAGGATTGGCATATCCACCTGAGCTACCTGTGCAATGACAGGATAACCTCCAATCGTCTGATGGTCTGCCATCAAGACGATGGGCTGACCATCCGGTGGCACCTGCACCGTGCCATAGGTAACGGCTTCAGACAGCCGATCGAGCGGCTGATCCAGCTCCAGTCTGGAGCCTTGTAAGCGATAGCCCATCCGATCGGATTGCGGAGAGATCACGTATTTTTCGGTATAGAATTGCTCCAGACTTTCTTGGCTAAACAGCAAACTATCCTTGCTCTGCATCACGCGAATAACAGATCTGCCATCATAGTCAGGTCTTTCCCGCTCAGACAAGAACCACACTGGTGCCATTATTCGTTGTTTAGTCTCATGCTCCTCTGCCTGCTGCTCCATACGCTGCATCCATACTTGCGCTTCAACAGAAGGTTTCCCCGTAGACAACAGATCCCCCACACGCAAGGCTCGCCCCTCCACACCGCCAAGACCTGTCTTGAGATCTGTGCTTTGACTACCCATGACTTCAGGTACAGCTATTCCACCCGAAATCGCCAGATAACCGCGCAAGCCATGACGACATTGGCCAAACTTCAGTACACTTCCAGCCCGCACCAGCACAGGACGCCATAAAGGTACAGGCAGATGGTCCACCGTCGCCGTCAAGTCGGCCCCACACAATGAGACAAGCTGGCTCTCCTGAAATCGAAGCTCCGACCCCGTCATCGTCATCTCAAGTACCGCTGCATGACGGGAATTACCAGCAAGCATATTAGCTGCTCTGGCTGCAAAGGTATCCATGACCCCGCCAGGATGAATACCATACCGGCGATAACCGGTTCTGCCTTCATCCTGAACAGTAGATAACAGACCAGCGCGGATCACTTCAATGCTCATCCTTCGCCCTCCTTCCGCTTCAGCGCCAGATAGTCCTGCATCGTAATCTGCTCGAATCGAACCCGATCACCTGCTGCCAGCAAACTCGGCACGTGCTCATCCGGACGAAACAATCGGAGTGGGGTTCGTCCAATACATTGCCATCCTCCGGGTGTATCCACCGGATAGATTCCCGTCTGTTTGCCACCAATACCTACTGTACCGGCCTCAACCCGGAGCCTTGGCGTTGCCCGTCTGGGCGTAGCAATCCGTTCAGACAACCCGCCGAGATAAGGAAAACCCGGGGCGAATCCAATCATATGTACGAGATAATCCCCAGATGTATGAATCGCAATAACGTCCTCTGGGGTGAGTCCATGTTCACTCGCAACATAGTACAGATCAGGCCCCCATTCTCCACCGTAACATACGGGAATCGTGACCGTTCTGGACTTGTCTTGTACGGATTCCTTCATTTCATTTAACTGCTGAAGCAGAATACGGCTTAACTCGGAGTACGGGGAGATGAACGGATCATAGAACAGCGTAACGGACGTGTAAGAAGGCACCCATTCGATCATGGCTGGCAGCGATCGCTTCTCCAGCAATGCACAGATGGACATCACTCTGCGCTGCACCGTTTCAGACAAGCGATCCCCGCAATGGATGATAACCGCAGTCTCACCCAGTGGAGATAGGATATCCTCCGTCCATGCATACGGCAATTCGGTCATGTTGCGTCTCCCCCTTTTGTCCACACGTTTGGCGTACCTTTATTTTTCTCTCTCCAACGCCTGCAATACCAATGAACGAACCGCCGGAAAAGGTTCGGCTTCTTCTGAACGTATCGCAAGATACAGTGTCTGAAGAAACAGACGCACATTCAGGCTTCTGTGACTGGTTTCCAGATGCGATCTGTTCTCTGTCTGATCTCTTTGGTAAAGTGAATCGATCCACACCGCAATATCCTTTTGCTCCAGCAGATTGCGACGAAGAATGGTCATGACGGCATGCGCAATTCGCTGATCCTCATCATGGATGTAAACCATACTTGATTCGGTTATTTTCACAGCGAGTGCACGCAGAAGTTCCAACAGATCCGTTCGTTCTAGATATGGCGACTGTCCCAGATCTTCAACCGCATCCGCCGCGTGTGCAGGGGCATGTGCCCAGCCCTTATCATCGGCATAGCCGCGAACATCTTTTTCACGTTCCAGATATGTAGTCAACCGATGATGAATCCCTGCGATATCCTCCTTGTCCAGAAAAGGCCGCTGACGATCCACATTCAGAATGGGGGGTAGTAACAACACGGAGAACGTCCGCGTAAACACACTATCCGTTCCCTGCTCTCCGATCCCGTAGAAAAGGTGTTGATCGTCCAGCGCCAACTGCAACACATGCCGGAGCTGGTCTTCCGAAAATACACCCTGCCCAATCCAGGTCGCAAACGTAACATAGATCAATTCATCCCGCAAAACAGGGTCAGGACTACCAATATGCTTCATCATATCCAGCGCCAATTCATACGGCTGTTCCACGTGGTCGATGGACCGATTAGCTGACTGGATATGCTGCAATTTTTGCTTTAATGTCAGAGCATCCATCTATTGAGACTCCCTGGACGAGTCCAGATGCACACTGCAATTGTACAGTTCACATTGCCACGTACGATCATTTTTGATAATCCGTGTAATGGATGTGTTGGACAGCTTCACGCTAATATCAAGCTCAGGTACCAGACCACGCAGTGTATTCCGCAGAACAGCTCCGTGACTGACTACGATTACTCTTCCATCGGGGTGCTGTTGTACAATATCCTCAAGCACCGCACTACCTCGAACAGTCCCTGCATCCGCAAGCTCCCGTCCCAGATCCAGGGTATTCCAGTCCACTCCCCACTTGGCTATGCGTTCCTCTTCTGTCGTTCCTTCGACTTGTCCTCCGCCCATCTCGCGAAGTCTAGGGTCCAGATGAATCTCTTGGATGCCCAAGCGATCACCAATGATGCGAGCTGTCTCACTTGCACGCTCCAAGTCACTTGCATAGATGGCATCCCAGGATTCTTCGACCAGTCTCGCGGCAAGTAATACCGCCTGTTCCCTGCCATCCTGATCCAACGGATTATCCGTCTGGCCCTGCGAACGTTTTTCCTTATTCCACGCTGTGCTTCCATGGCGAATCAATGCGATTTGGGTCATTGTTGTTCCTCACCTTTTTCGATATGAAGTTCATCTTCTGTAAAATGTTTTCGTGCTTTCGATCTGGCAAATTTGCCACCATTATATTGAGCAGACCCGTTTCTCGGAATCGAGAGACTGTCCCACGCTGTTTCTTTAAGCATTTTCGCGGCAAATACAATCTGTCCTATATGATACGGATAATGTGCCAATTGCCGAATAATAGCCTCCATGACGGTGTGTCCTTCATTGCGAATGTATATGATATGAGACAATTGTTCCGGGGTAAACGAACGAATGGCTTCGAGTAGACAATTCCAGCCTTCCTCCCATTTGGAGAGCAACTCTTCCCGGGAAGAAATATCATTCACGAATTCGGCATCTCGTTCACGCCACGGTTTCTCTCCATCTGTTGTCAGTACATCCGTCCAACGGGACAGCATATTGCCCCATAGATGTTTTACGATAACCGCAATGCTGTTCGCGTCTTCATTCCAGGATTGAAACAATTGCTCGGACTCCAGTTGCGCCATGGCTTTTTCTCCGAGCTGCTTGTAATACAAAAACTGTTTCTCGGCTGTCTCCAGAAAAACCTGATTCATATCCATCCGTTAACCGCCCTTCGGAAAAGTATGATAACCCCTGATCACGTTCAGACAGATCCGTCACATGTTACTTTATTCAGGGAATGAGAACGTACCGTCTGCATTCGGTTCAAATGGAATGACTTTACGCACCGCATCCAGATTGAGCTCTCCATAGATATGTGGAAATAGTTCATTCAATTCGTAGAGATCCTCATACACCAGCTCTGGCTTTAACGCCTTTTCATCAATACTAAGTAATAACAGATCCGTGCGGCCTGCATAATATTGCCCGGCTACCCATGGGATCTGTTCCTTGGTGGAACAATGAATGAATCCGTCCGTCTCCAGGCTATCTGGTGCATACTCACTCCCCTTTGACACTTGCTCCCACAACGAACGGGAAATAATACTATAGATCATGGTTCCGCCTCCTTCAATTTCTGCGATGTACCCTATGTGTCATTGGAAGTATTATAGATCATCCCGGATACGGGAGTACACTTTTTGATCCGTAAATACACCTTTGATCTTCAACTGTTTGCGTAACAAACCTTCGTACGACATGCCCAGCTTCTCCATGACACGTGCAGAGCCTATGTTGCCTGCGTTACATTTTCCCTCCAGCCGATTGCAATCCAGTTCCCGAAAGCAATACTCCACGATGGGTTGCATTGCTTCTGCTGCGAGACCCTTGCCCCAGTGACTGCTGGCTATTGCGTATCCCAGTTCAGCACTCTGCATGGGCTCATTAAGATGAAAAATGCCACCCCTCCCAATCAACGTCCCTGTTTCCTTCAGGAAAAATGCCCAGATATGGACCTTTTTCCGTTCATAATTATCCAGTACCCGCTGAATATATTGTATCGAATCCTCCACCGTCTCATGGCAGTTCCACAAGCTCTGCTGACTCACTCGCGGATCAGAGGCGAACGCATAATATTCTTCGAGATCATCCATCGTAAGGCGTCTCAGTCTTAACCGCTGTGTTTCGAATTCGGGCGATTCGGCAAAAAGTTTCTCTACATTCATTCAGCGCACCTCCATGATTCACTTGAGTTCATGATCCAGCCATCTTATTTCTCAGGAAATAACGATCGATCATAACCATGCACAGAATTCCCACCGTATATCGAATCAGATCAATCACCAGAAAACCATGTCCCAAAATAAGAGCACCCCATACGGTTGAGCGTATCTCCATCAGCCAAGACGTCTGAATCAACTGTGAGAGCTCAATCATCCAGCTGAATACGCAGCTCAAACACATCGCCCATACCAAGCTGCGATGAGGCCACACCATGCGTAGTCCGAAATAAATCATGCCCGCCCAACATGCATCTCCGAAATGTTCATGCACCCAATCCGGCAATTGATCACCAAAATGTCTGGATGCGATTCCTGCCGCCATGGTCAACATAACTGCGAAGAAATAGATCAGCCTGTACTTGATAAGTACGCTTTTCAATCAATCACATGCCTTCATCAAGCACTTGTAAAATAAACTGCGTTTTGGCAGCGGTATACGATTCCCTGTCTTCCTTATTCTCGTCAGCAAGCTTCGCCTTCAGGACAGCGTAAGCTTCCACCAGATCTGGGCGTTTTCTCAGCACATCCCGAAACCTGATTTGGCGATCCCAACGTTCCTCTCCCGGGCGCATCAGATGAAGGTGTACAGCTCTCTTCCCATCCTTAACCCTGACCCAGAATCGTCTGTATTCCCGGCCATCAAGTTCAGGCGGAACGTAATTCCAGCCCACCGGATTCAGCTGATCCGCAATCAGATCCATGTCATCCCATGATTGTACCTCTGCCATCAGATCAATAATGGGCTTGGCGGGTAACCCGGGAATGGACGTGCTTCCGATATGTTCGAATGGATGAATATTAAACTGCTGTAAAAGGTGTTTAAGTTGCAGGATTTCTTCCTGAGCCTGCGCGCCCCAATTGGGGTTGGCCGGTGCAATCTCTACCGACTCTGTGGCCCAGGCAGGCCAGTTTTCCGGTTGCATTGGATCTTTCATTCAGGTATCTCCTCTTCACCATGACATTTTAAATGATAACCTTCTCTGTATTTTTCATAGGTGCGTTGCTTCATTCGCTCCATCGAAGTACTCCGTTGAAATGTAAGTGTGGAAATTAGGGATAAAAGAAGATATTTCAGGTAAGCCAGATCACTAGAGTTAGAGTCTGAGCTTATAATCGAAGCTTTCATATTCATCCCATCCCATCCCGTTATATTGTTGTTAAAACAGAAGGCATTCCAGATACATATTTCTATATATCCAAAAAGGAGCGTATGTCTACGCCCCTAGTTGTCTGTTACATTGATGATTTCAACGATGTCATGTACTGAAATTAACTATCGATTCATGCAAGATGCTTCATTATATGAAGATTTATTTTACCGTAACAGGTATGGTCACTTTTTTGTTGCCCCACTTGGCCGTGATGGACGTTTTACCTTTGCCTACAGCCACGATCTTGCCATTCGTTACTGTGGCTACGCCCGGCTTTGTGCTGCTCCACACCGCACTGTTGGTCACAACAGTGGTTTTGCCCGTATCATACTGGGCCATCACACTCAGCGTTGTACTTCCCTGTGGGGACAAAACCAGTTTTTTCTGGCCTGTAATCAGCTTTTTGAGCAAAGGTACAACGGTAACCTCTGCCTTTATTGTCTGATTTTGATAAGTTCCTGTCAAGGTTGCTTGTCCTTCTGTCAGCGTCTTGACTGCTCCATTTTTTACGATAGCTACATTTGTATTGGAAGAAGTCCATATCACTTGTTTCGAAAGGTTGATAGTTTTGCCGTTTGCGTAGGTGCCGATAACCTTCAACGCTTTGGACTTCTTGATGTTCAGCTGCATTGTAGCAGGGGTAACCTCGACTTTAGTAATCTCGTCCGTCACGGCAACGGGGACTTTCACAACCGTTGTTCCGTATTTGCCTTGCAGCAATACTCTGCCGGGTGTAACGCCTTTGATTTTACCGTTTTCCAGCACAGCCGAAGAAGTGGATACGGACCACACAATCTTAGACGTCACATCCTCTTCCTTGCCGTTCGCACGGACAATGCTTACTTTGGGAAGAGTACTTTCGCTACCTTTAACAAAACTATAGGATTTCGGTGAAGCTTTGATGCTTTTGATCTTCTCCTGCACCTGGACAACCAACTGGGCTTTTGCCCCGTCTACCTGTGCAAAAATGGTTGCTTCGCCCGCGGCCACGGCCTTGACTTTACCTTTCACCATCGTCGCAACTGCTGCATTGCTGGTGGACCATGTGACACCTTCGGTAACATCCTGTTTGTTATCAAAACCTTCTACGGTTGCCATCACCTGAAGCTTAGCTGTCTCGGATACACTCAACTTCTGCGGGCTGCTATTGGTAATTTCAATCGATGTCACATCACCCGTTGCCGCCAAGGCTAACGAAGGAACCATTACGGCTAACGCCATAATTAGAGCAAGCGTGCCTCGAAGAGCCAGTTTGATTCTACTCATTTCTATCCCCATCTCCCATAATCCAATATTTTACTTCTATTATATTATATCGGATACGCATTGCACAAAGTTGAATAACGTAAGTGGGAGTCTTGGAACAATTCATGATTTTCATTGTATAATATGGGAAGGTCGCGTAATACTGTTTTAATAAACCTAAAAGGTGGGGTGGGATATGTATGATCGAAAAGAATTTGCTTGATATGGTTTCTCCTAAAGATAACCGTAAACGTATGAAAGCTATTGTCACTGCGGCATCCACCAAGATCCGTTCTGAAGACGAAATGATTCTATTGATGAAAACAGCCCGCAATCGTTTCAAAAAAGCCCTTGAATCTGGACAAATTGAAATCATTAACGAGCGTGAATGGAAGCTGCGTTAACATTTAAGAAATAATTTTATTTATTTACATAAACGAAGAAATTTGTGATCAAGGAAGTAAGCTATATCTTAGGTCCAAGCACTAACCAGATCAGTTAAATTTAGCACAAAATATTAGGAGATCGGTTCGTTAAAAAGTGTTACCGTTTAAAAGGGGATGTCCATCGTCACATGCAACTTGACGTGTAACATCCCCTTTTTCTACTACCTAAAGCGTCACATAACCTCTCTACTTCACTTCATCCTGCTCTGGCAAAATCAAGCTCTCCGCGCCGCCCATATATGGCCGTAGGGCTACCGGAATGCGAATGCTTCCATCCTCCTGCTGATGATTCTCAAGCAACGGAATCAAGATACGCGGCGACGCCACCGCCGTATTATTCAGCGTGTGACAATAAGCCAACTTGCCTTCGGCATCCACGCAACGAATATTCGAACGGCGAGCCTGGAAATCATGCAAATTCGACGACGAATGGGTTTCTCCATATGCAGCGCGGCTTGGCATCCAGGTCTCTATGTCGTACTGTTTGTACGTTTTCTGCGACATATCTCCGGTACACACGGCCACAACACGATAAGGCAGTTCAAGTAATTGCAGCAATTCCTCCGCGTGTCCCGTAATCTCTTGCAACATGCGCTCCGATTCTTCTGCATCAGGGGCACAAAGAATGACCTGCTCGACTTTGGCAAACTGGTGCACACGATATAATCCGCGTACATCACGTCCGCCAGAGCCAACCTCACTGCGGAAACACGTCGATACCGCGGCCAGCTTCACCGGCTCTTGAACATCGACAATCTCATCCGCATAATACGAGACCAGCGGCACTTCAGAAGTTCCCACCAGCCACTTGTTCTCCCCTTCGAGTTCGTAGACCTGATCTCGACCGGTTGGGAAGAATCCGGTGTTCACCAGTGCGTCCTCCCTGACCATCAGCGGTACCTCCATCGGTGTAAACCCGTGCTTCAGCAGCAGATCCAGCGCAAGTTGCTGTACTGCCCGATGCAATAACAGGCCAGCGCCTTTTAATACATAGCTTCGCGTACCGCCAATCTTAACTCCACGAGGAATATCGATCAGATCATGCAACTCCCCAAGTTCTACGTGATCCTTGGTAGCGTACTCGAACGCTGGTAACTCTCCCACACGTCGCAGCTCTACATTATCTGCTTCCGACGAGCCATTGGGGGTATCCGGAGATACGATATTGGGCACCAGCCATTGCAGCTTGGTTACTTCCTCCTGCACAGGGGCAAGCTTGGCTTCCACCTGTTCCAACTGTGCATTGAGCTGCTTCACTTGCGTCCGCAAACCCTCAGCCTGTTCCCGTTTACCAGCCTGCATTAGCCTACCAATGTCCGCAGATAACGTATTGCGCAACCTGCGTCCTTCTTCTGATTCCTGCAAAAGTGTTCTGCGTTCTTCATCCCGCTCTAACAATGTACGAATGTTGATCTTGATTTTTTTCCCGTCTGCTGCCGCCTGAACCTCTTCTGCATGTGCGCGAATCCACTTCATTTCCAACATGGTCACCGTCTCCTTTGGCTGTAAAAATACAAAAAGCGCCCTCATCCCTTGGGACGAGGAGCGCTCTGCTCGCGGTGCCACCCAACTTGCTGAATCAGGATATCCTGCTTCCAGCCTCTTGGTCCGCGATAACGGGCGGTTCCGGTTAACTTGGGGAAATATCGCTCCCCTGGCGAAAACACCTCCGAGTTGGATGCTCTTCAACGGCATGGTTCCGATCTGTAATTGTTGTGTTTCAGTATATACGAACGATAGACCAAATTGCAATCTTCTGTATCTATCCGGAATTCATGGCACAACGTAACATGTCCTGTTATGATAGACTTTGTTTCCAAGACTGTGCTTTATTGTGATCCTCAATTTATGTATATAAGTAGAAGGAGTTCTTTATGAAAAAATTACTTTGGATCGGATGTCTGTCCTATTTCCTGATTGGACTTGCCCACGTTGTGCTCGGTTCCATTCTGCCCGTTGCACTTGAACATTACGGCAAAGATTACAGCCAAGGCGGGACGCTGATCTTTGCTCAATTTGCCGGATTCCTGGGTGGTGTATTGTTATCTCCATGGCTGAACAGACGCTTCGGTAAAAGGGGAGGTCTATTAATCGTCACAGCGTTGCTCTTTATTGCAGAATTATCCTACATGCTGTTGCCACCATGGGGCTGGATGTTCGTCATCGCACCCGCAGCCGGCTTCGGATTCGGAATGGTTGAGGCTGTCATTGGCACCATTATCATTGCTGCAATCAAAGACAATACAGCCGTTGCCATGAGCCGATTGGAAGTGTTATTCGGGATCGGGGCGATGGTCATGCCACTCATGGCCAGCGGTCTGATTGCTGCCGGATACTGGCGCCTTTCCTTTCTCGTTGTTGCGACCTGCGCAGCGCTGACCTTTGTTTTCTGGGCGAAAGGATCATTTGGAGAGCTGGATCAGGTACTGGATCGACGGAGTTCAAATCATGCTTCCGTACATACGCACTCTGCTGGGACATCGGGTGAGATGCACCCCGCATCTGCAAGCACACCCGGTCCAACCTATCGCGGACGTAACCTGACTCTTCTGGTACTATTCGTCCTGTTCTTCTTCCTTTATGTTGGCACGGAGATGAGTCTTGCGAACTTCATGCCAGCGATCCTGATTGAGAAAATGAACATGAAGGAAGCCGGAGCAGCGCTTAGTGTCACCTGTTTCTGGATTGCCATGTCTGTCGGACGACTCTTTGCCGGGTATATCGCAGAGAAATTCCAATACCGCGTCTATGTCCTGTACAGTTGTCTAGCATCTGTTCTCTTGTTAATGGTATTTCCATTCACAAACCAAATCTGGTCTGCATTTCTCATCATCTTACTGCTTGGACTTGCGATGTCAGGGATATTCTCCATTGCCCTTGTCTTCGCCAGTAAACTGCTGCCCGGAACAGAAGAATCCACACCCAGCATTTTGATTGCCTCAGGTGGGGTTGGCGGTGCCATTCTGCCTTTGACGACGGGATGGAGTCTTGATCATCTGGCGGTTAATCAGTCTGCATGGATGCTTGCCATCTTTGCAGTTGGCCTGCTTGTCATTAGCGTGATCACGTATCAATGGCAGAACAAACATGTAGTCGATCCAGCGACTTAACAGTTATGTGTCGATGCAGTCCTGAGAATTAGAATTACCTATTAAAGAAATCAAGATGTCTACTGTCATGACCTGATGGTGGACATTTTTTTGTAGCGTTATTCTGTTCTAACGAACCTGGTACACGCTATTTATCTCCATTTCTGCATGTTTGAAATCTAACGAATCCTAGAGACGTTATTCTAGATAACTAGCTTCAAATCAAGGTCTCGTTGCAGTTTCTTAGCATAATAACGCCGCTGAGATTCGTTAGATTTTTTATTCCCTACAAACTGGCCTAATAAGGTGTTCTCGATTCGTTAGCGCTGTAATCATGGTGGCAAGTGCCCTATCTTTTCCTCCCTAATCACCTTTCATTAAAGGTGAGAATAATTTTTATTCATTTGCACAAGATTGCCCAGGAAATACTTTGGGACCGGCTGAATCACACACTTTTGTTAACGGCAGGCAATACAGGCCCGTTGCCCTTGATGAATTTACCGAATACATATCGTACGAGTGGTCCCAGAATGATTAACTGATATGGAAGCGCCAGGCTGAAGTTACGAGCGATTGTATGAAGGTACGTACGGAGTACGGATGCCCCATTTAATTGATCCGCGAGATATGCCGAAATCATTCCATACATGGACATGGTCAAAACCATACCGATCACCATAAAAAATGACATGGCGAGCACACCCAAAATCTTGTTGGACTTGTCAAAGGGCAAGGAAAAAGCAATCTTTCTCGCCACAGGGCCAACAATGAAGGACTCCACCAGAAACGCGATGACAAAACATAATATGAATTGAAGCAGTATCTCAAGCGGGGACATCTTGCCGAGTAACCCACTGTGCCATAGATTGAAGAACATCATGACTACGACCATTCCTGTACACATCATTAATCCGAAAATTATTTGTTCCTTCTTGCTTGTTGGCAATTCTCTCATCCTCTCTGTTTACTTTGACAATTATAGAGATCATGGATGCCCCCACATAAGTGAACATTCTGTGAACAATTATGATTTTTCCAAATTAAAACTGGATTTGACAACCCTGTAGTACAGCCCTATGATATCCCTTAAAATGGTAGAAGCATTCACTACATAAGGAGGATTTGGATTATGAGTTTTCAAAAACGCATTGACCACGTCGGCATTGCCGTGCGTGATCTGGATACCACACTGCGTTTCTATACGGAGATTGTTGGTCTTGAATTGAAAGACCGGGTAACCCATACCAACGGCGTCATTCAGCTCGCCTTCCTTGGCTTCAATGGAAGTAACGAGACTGAGATTGAGTTAATTCAAGGATACAGCGACAAGCTGCCTTCCGAAGGTACGGTACACCATTTTGCGATCCACGTGGATGATCTTGATTCTGAGTACAAACGCATCCAAGCCACCGAAGCCGAATTTATTGATGGAGAGATTATTACACTGCCTAACGGTTACCGCTATTTCTTCATCTATGGACCTGAAAAAGAATGGATTGAGTTCTTCCAGCGCTAAGAATTGGAGTTGATTTATGAACATTTTAATTACCGGCGCAGCAGGGAAAATTGGACGTGACTTGTCCCAACACTTGTCAGAAGCATTTCACCTGCGACTAACGGATTTGAATATCGACAGACTACATACGTATCAAGGGACAGGCCATGAAGTCATGACACTGGATGTGACAGATCCCGAAGCCTGTCAGCATGCTTGCGAAGGCATGGATGTGGTTGTACATCTGGCGGGAGATCCTTCCCCGTATGCCGGATTCTATGAATCGTTATTGGACATCAATATCAAAGGTACATTTAATGTATTCCGTGCAGCGAAGGACCAAGGTGTACGAAGAGTCATTCTGGCAAGCAGTGCACAGACGATCGAGGGGTATCCCATTGATGCTCAAGTCTATCCAGACATGCCGACACGCCCACGGAATTTGTACGGGGTTAGCAAATGTTTTGGAGAATCGCTCGCTTCCTATTTTGCGTATACCGAAGGTTTACAAAGTGTTGCGGTACGTATAGGTGCATATGATGATTTTCAATCGGACGGACCAGCGTTGGAGGCAAGGGATATGAGCGCGTATATTAGTCCGGCTGACTTGTGTGATTTGATGTTCAAAGCAATTACAGCTACCAATCTGGAGCCCTTCACCATACTGCATGGGATCTCGAATAATCGGTTTAAACGATTGAATCTGGAAACCACTCAGAAACAGGTAGGCTATGACCCGAAATCCGATGCTTTTGCACTCAGCCAGATTTCCTTATATGATTCGCCACGATAATTATTGAAAATAACACATCTAAACAGGCTGTTATACATATGTATAACGGCCTGTTTGATAAGTCCATACGTGTCCCTATCCAGTTCCTGACTGGACACGTTCCACTCGCTGGCCTATAATTACACCTAGTAATGCCCGTAACTTCATAGTTTCCCAGGGGAGTCGGAATTGGCCGGCTGAGAGTGTATCCCACCAAGATACTAACCCTTAGACCTGATCTGGATCATGCCAGCGTAGGAATCGGAGTATATCGAAATGGCACAGCCCTATGGCTGAACGCCACCTCTCTAACGCCTGCACGCGTCCCGGATTACGGGACGCTTTTTTTGTTGATATCAGAAAGTATAAGCTTCGAAGCATCACCTTCCTGATATTGCAAGAAAAACTTCCGCTAAACGCGGTCTGGCTTCTTCGAATGACATCGATAGACGTTTTTCTTATGTTCAAAATAACGTCATCCGGATCTCAACTGGTATAAATCTGTCGATTTATGCAAGATGATTGGATATGAAGCCAAGGAGTACCCCGTGCCACTCGGCCGGACATACCGAAGGAGAGAATCAAAGATGAAATGGCGTAAAACGATGGGATTGTTGCTCTTATGCGTGCTTATGGTGACTGTAGTCGCATGTGGCGGCAAAGAAGCTGCCCCGACAGGACAGAACGGCAACACAAATACAGAAAGCAGCAACGAAGGTGACACTGCCGCCTTGAAGGATATTAAAGTGGTGCTCGACTGGACACCAAATACGAATCATACAGGCCTGTATGCGGCCGTTGATCAAGGTTTTTATAAGGCCGAAGGCCTGAACGTTGAGATTGTACAGCCAGGTGCCGGTGGCGCAGATACGATGGTTGCCTCCAATGAAGTGCCTTTTGGCGTGAGTTATCAGGAGAGTGTTACTCAAGCCCGTACACAGGGTGTTCCACTCGTCTCCATCGCAGCAGTTATTCAGCATAATACATCCGGGTTCGCTGCTCCGGCGGATCGGAATATCAAATCACCGAAAGATTTTGAAGGCAAAACCTATGGCGGCTGGGGTTCTCCAGTGGAAGAAGCCGTGATGCAATCCATTATGGAAGGCAAAGGCGCCGATGTATCCAAAGTGAAAAATATTAACATGGGTGACGCTGACTTTTTCACCGCAGTGAAACGGGATATTGATTTTGCGTGGATTTTCTACGCCTGGACGGGCATTGAAGCCGAACTTCGCGGGGAACCGATCGACATGTTATATGTGAAGGATTATTCAGATGCACTGGATTACTACACGCCTGTCCTCGTAACGAACGAGCAGACGATTCAAAACGACCCTGAGCTGGTGAAAGCATTCCTGAAGGCCACCTCCGAAGGGTATCAATATGCGATTGATCATCCCGAAGACGCAGCGAACATTCTGATCAAGGCCGTACCGGATCTGGATAAAGACCTCGTGGTGGCAAGCCAGAAATGGCTTAGTCCAAAGTACACGGATGACGCCCCGCGTTGGGGAGAACAAAAGCAGGAAGTGTGGCAGAACTACACGGACTGGATGTTTAGCAAAAAACTACTGGATGAACAGATCGATGTGAGCAAAGCATATACGAACGAGTTCTTACCCCAATAAAATCTAACTGTTAAGTTGACCTTTATGTACACAAGAACGAAGAGTGCAGAACCCATCTGAAGAAGCGAAGCGCTCACCTAAAAGCTTTCTGAAAGAAAGCTCCTTCGGAAGCATATGCTATCCCCGGATTTCCTCCATTAAAAATGGAATCAAGAAATCCGGGGATAACAGCGATCGGAAGAGGGTACTGCAATCGGAGTGGTAAAGTGTACATTCGCTATGTTCGACTTATACCACCCATTCGAAAGGAGCCGTGATCTCTCATGGCAAGCACACTGCTTAGCATTCAGGTTATTCCCAAAACGCCAAATGGCGAGAACTCTTATCCTTATGTAGATCGCGCCATTGAAGTTATTCAGCAATCTGGCCTTAAGTATCAGGTGAACGCGCTCGACACCACGATGGAGGGGGAATTGGAGGAACTGCTGGAGGTTGTCCGCAAGATGCACGAGGTACTTGTGGAGGCTGGCAGCCCAAGCATCATCTCTCAGATCAAGATCGCCCATAGCCCTACTGGCTTCAGCATGGATACCCTGACGGAGAAGTATCGCTAATGCATGCCTATTTCAAAAGTGTATGGCCGCCCTTTGTGGCGGTTATTCTCTTTATAGCGATATGGCAGGGAGCCGTCTCTCTCTTCCATATTGAGAAATGGATGCTGCCTGCACCGTCCGACATCGCCCGCGAAGCGGCAACCCAGACCGAACGGCTTGGCATGCACGCTTCCGCAACCATTCAGTTAACGCTGATCGGATTCGCCGCTGGCACAGCGGTTGGATTACTGATTGCAATGGTGCTGCATTTGGTCCCTTTTCTCAAGTCGGCCTTGTATCCTTTACTTATTCTCAGTCAAAATATCCCAACCATCGCGCTCGCGCCGCTCCTGTTAATCTGGTTCGGATTCGGGCTGTTGCCCAAGCTGATTACGATCATCCTGGTCTGTTTCTTCCCCGTTGCAGTGGCGGCCATGGACGGCTTGACCCGTACAGATGCAGCAATGATGAACTATATGCGCATGGCTGGTGCCAAACGTCGCCATATCTTCTGGAAGCTGGAGCTTCCCCATGCGCTGCCATCTGTGTTCTCCGGTGTCAAAATCGCCGCTACCTATAGCGTGATGGGTGCCATCATCGCCGAATGGATTGGTGCAGACAAGGGTATTGGTTATTATATGATGCTGCAAAAGTCGGCTTATCGCACAGATCGTTTATTCGTGGCAATCATGATTATTGTCGCGCTCAGCTTACTGCTCTTCCTGCTCATTGCCCTGTTGGAGAAGCTGCTCGTGCGCTGGCGGCCACAGAAGCGGTAGTAAAGAAGTAATCTGTATATTAGGAAGTGATGATCATATGAATCGGCAACAGGACGAACAAGTCCAGCCTGGACGAGAAGCAAGCGTAATGGAGCCAAAGCACGGTGAAAGGCTTCACCCGGCTAACCCTGATCGACCTGCCAATACTGCTCCTGCTCCCGTTCCACCTGCACTGGACGTTGTTAATGTTCATGCATCATTCCGCGAACGGCGCAGTAGGCTACCGGTTCTAAACGGCCTGTCCCTGAAGGTGGAGCAAGGCGAGTTTGTCGCTATCGTTGGGCCATCCGGCTGTGGCAAAAGCACCCTGTTCCATATCATCGGCGGTCTGCTGAAACCTCAGGAAGGGCAAGTACTCATGAACGGTCATGATGTGACGGGCCAACGTGGCAAAATTAGTTATATGCCACAACAGCCCGCCCTTTTCCCGTGGCGCACCATTGAAGACAATGTACTGCTTGCTGGTGAAGTATCTTCAAGCGCTCCCCCTCGGGCCGAAGCACTTGCAGAAGCTCGTAAGTGGTTAAGCAGCGTGGGTCTTGCGGGATTCGAGCAAGCCTATCCTCATATGCTGTCGGGCGGAATGCAGCAGCGTGCTGCATTTCTGCGCGCCCTGCTCAGTCCGCAGGAATTAATGCTGCTGGATGAACCTTTCAGCGCGCTGGATGCACTGACACGTAGCGACATGCAGCGCTGGCTGCTCGATATCTGGGAAAAGAACCGCCGCTCGGTGCTGTTCATCACCCACAATATCGAAGAAGCACTGCTGCTTGCAGATCGGGTCTATGTGTTATCTAACCGACCTGCAACCGTGTTGCACGAGGTACATGTTCCTTTTGATCGCCCAAGACGAGAAGAAATTACGGAAGAATCCGCTTTTCTGGAGCGTAAACGGCAGATTGCACAGTGGATGAGAGAAGAACAGCAGAAAGCCCGCCTATCATAATAGCGCGGGTTTTTAAGTTATTATTTTCCTTTAATGGGTGATCCACCATAAGAAATTCTGCGTAACATAGTTAGAATATAAATGAACACAAGGAGGAATACCCTCGTGCATTCTCAAGCTTTTGCACCATTAATTGATGCTCATATTCACTTCGATCAGTATACCCCTGACGAACAACGCGAGATGCTGTTATCTTTCCCGTCTCAGCAGGTCGAAGCAGTCATTGCCGTGTCCATGAATCTCGCTTCTGCCCAGGCCAATCTGGAGCTTGCAAAAATACATCCACGTAACATCTATCCGGCCTTCGGTTTCCATCCAGAACAGGAACTGCCGTCCGTTGCAGAAATGGACCTGTTCTTCCAATGGATCGAGAAGCATATTGGACAAGCTACAGCCATAGGAGAAGTCGGCCTCCCCTATTACAACCGTCAGGAAGCGGAGCAGGCAGGGCAGCGCTTCGATCAGAGCGGGTATATCAAGTTGCTTGAACGTTTCATCCAGCTCGCCAAAAAGCACAACAAACCACTTGTCCTTCATGCGGTATACGAAGATGCGGATATCGTCTGTGATTTGCTGGAGCAAAATCAGTTCCGACGCGCCCATTTCCACTGGTTCAAGGGATCTCGCGAAACCATTAGACGCATGGCTGATAATGGATATTTCATCTCTTTCACGCCAGATATTCATTACGAAGAAGAGATTCGTGAACTCGCCCGGCAATATCCATCGGAACAAGTCATGGCCGAGACCGACGGACCTTGGCCCTTCGAAGGGCCGTTTCAGGGACGAATGACACACCCCGCCATGACCAGACAGGTTATCCAGGCATGGAGTGAGATCACTGGCATGGGAACCGAGCGGGCAGCTCGTCTCTTTTATCAGAACACAAAGCGTTTCTATGGTTTAACTTAACGCTTCAAGAATCCTTTGCCTTCCAGGAACGGTCTCACCTGCAAACGTGTCGGCTCAGTCAGGCGCTTCGCCATCAGTTCGGACCATGGAGTCGTTCGTTCACCATTGGTCCGTTCTTTCATATACGCCGTCGTTGTCTCATCATAACGCTCAACACCTTGCAGGCTCTGCTCGGCATTATAGCGATTATGATGCAGAACTGCATCCAGTGGCAGACGTGGTCGGATTCCCGTTTCCTGATCTGCAACACCGATACACATGCCGTACACCGGATATACACCCTCCGGCAATCCCAACAGCTCAGCGACTTCTTCAATCCGTGTGCGGAGCCCACCGATGTATACGATTCCGAATCCTAGTGACTCTGCTGCAAGAGCGGCATTCTGAGAAGCCAGTGCAGCATCAATCGTGGCTACCATGAAATTCTCTGTTGAATCGGCATACGATTCCTTTTCAGGAAGATGACGTTTCGCAGCATCACTCAGTCGATATAGGTCAGCACACCATACGAGAAACACGGGACATTCATTGACGTAGGCCTGATTGCCTGCCAATTCAGCAAGCTTGGCTTTTTGCTCTATGTCAGTCACAGCAATCACGGTATAGGCCTGCACACTACTTGAAGAGGAAGCCATCTGCCCAGCCGCTACGATGGCTGTAAGCTGCTCATCACTCACCGGGTCTGGCTTGAATTTGCGTACAGAGCGGTGTTTCATCATCAATTCAATGGTTTCATTCATGGCTGTTCACTCCCAATCCTCGAAGTACGAACTCAATCGTCTGCTCAGCGAGCTCGTCTGTATTCATGTCCTGATAATCAAAGCCAAATCGTGAGTTCTTGGCCCGGTTGTGCGCCAATGCTACACCCATGACCTGAAGCATTGCATAAGTTACGGACTCAATCTGGAACAATCCCTGGTCTTTTCCTTCTTGCAGTAGTTCCCTCACTCGGGTCCAAACAGGGTCCAGAAAACGAAATACGGTAGCTGTGCGATGTGTACGCAGTGTAATTTCAAGCTGCACAATATCACTCATCTCCCGATCCGTCATCGTGAACTTCACAACTTCACCAATAATTCGTCGGATACCTTCCACAGGCGAGGACATGGACTCTTCCGCCAGCGAGTTCATCATATGATCCGGGAAAAAATGTTCAAATAATGCTTCGAACACCTTTTCTTTGCCGCCAAAATGGTATGAGACCAGTGACACGTTCGCACCCGCCTCATCACAGATTTGACGAACACTCGTCCCGTCATACCCCTGCTGTGCAAAAAGCTTCTTGGCTGCAAGCAATATCCTCGTTTTGATATCCAATTCCGGTTCAGTCATTCCGTCCCGCTCCCTCTTGTCCGTTCATTTCATCTGCTCCAGCTCAAGGGCTGTAATCAGGTACTGTATCTGTCTATTATATTACACCAAGCCCCCCGATGAAAATCATCGGGGGGCTTGTCCTATCCTATGATGCAATGGTATACATCTGCTGTATTAGTTGTTTGCTTGAGCAGGGCTTGGAGCCATAGCTGGCATGCGTTGTTTTTTCAACAACGTCACGACTAATGACAAAGCAACAGCAACCAACAATACAATCACGATGGAGCCAGCAGCAGACTGAACTCCTGGGCCTCCCAACTGCACGCTCAGAATACCTTGAACGGCGTATGTTGCAGGCAGGTACTGGCCAATGCCGCTATAGAAGCTGTTCAGCAATTCACGCGGTACCATTGCACCGGAGGATACCAGTTGCAGGGACAGTGAGATGATGTTGAACAGACTTCCTGCTGGTCCAAAGCAGATCAGGAAGAACTGGGAGAAGAACATGAACGTGCACAGGAAGAGCGCCTGGAACAACCAGAATGCGACAAATCCTTGTGCAATCTGTCCGCCCAATGCCACGATCAATGATGATCCCAACAGGGAAACGACCAATGCAGAACCCACGTTAATGACTACTCTCGCGCCAAACAAAGTCATGCGGGAATAGGTAGATGACAACATGCCCATCGCTGTCTGAAGATTCATCCCCATGATCATGGCTCCTACATACGAAGCCAGTACCATCATCATTGGCACCATCTGATTATTCATCCCGTTAACCGGGTTGATGGACGTTGTCGTTCCTTCCACTCGGGTAGCCAGGTTCGTAGCGACTTCAGCTGCCTGATCCGCAGGCGCACCTGAAGCGGTCAACACGGTCTGTACTCCTTGTGCTGTAGCTTGTTTGTTAATCGTGTTTGTCACACTTTGTGATACACCTTGCATCATGCTTTTAATCGTAACCGGGTTCGCTTCATTAATGGTGTATTTAATCTCGGCGGTTGAGCCAGCCGTTTGAAGCAATTCGTTAAATCCAGCCGGGATATCCAGCACCATGTGTACTTGGTGCTGATTCAGCTGGTCCAACGCTTCGGCCGCACTCAGATTGGATACGGTATGGAAAGGCAGTGTTCCTGCGAGTGAGTCTGCTATGCCTTTGGACATTTCGCCGTCCTCGTTCACAATCGCAACCGTCAATTCTTTCGTACGGTCATTTACTCCAGAATATGCGGTCATCCAGATCACGCTAAAGATCACTTGGAACATAAGTGCTGTTACGATCCCTACAATCACTGGCGGTTTTTTAAACAATGTACGTAAAGCCTGTAACATAAAAGGTGTCCTCCATTACTCAAATAGTTCTAATTTGATTTAAACAGTTGTTTGAATCAAACGATCGTTTAAATTTTATGTGAATATGTCCATATTGTCAACTCATTTTTGAAAAATTCAGAAAACGTAAGCTTTATTCATGAATACAATCGATCCATTTTCACAAAAGAGCATTCAACAAAAAAACACGGTCCGCCGCAGCGAACCGCGCATTTATTTATCCTCACTCTATTACAATGAGACGTTGGATATCGATTTAAACAAAGATCGTTCAGTCATTTCTCTTCAGTTTCATGCGTTGCAGACGCAGCGCATTCAGGACAACCGACACGGAGCTGAACGCCATTGCGGCCCCTGCCAGCCATGGAGCCAAGAAGCCAACTGCCGCAATGGGAATACCAATAACGTTGTATCCGAGTGCCCAGAACAGGTTTTGTTTGATGTTACCCATCGTGCGCCGGCTCATCTCAATCGCATCTGCAATGCTGTTCAGATCACCACGCATCAACGTAATATCCGCCGCTTCCATTGCTACATCCGTTCCTGTTCCGATGGCCATCCCAATATCAGCAGTAGCAAGTGCCGGAGCATCATTAATGCCGTCACCTACCATCGCCACTTTCAGGCCACTCTCCTGAAGTTTCTTCACTTCCGCAGCTTTACCTTCCGGCAGCACCTCAGCCAGAACTTTACCGATCCCTGCCTGTTCTGCTACAGCGCGAGCTGTTCGCTCATTGTCTCCCGTGATCATGATGACATCGATCCCCATCGCCTGAAGTCGACCAATGGCTTCACGAGAAGTATCCTTGATGGTGTCAGCTACAGCCACGATCCCCGCCCACTGACCATCCACCGCAACCAGCATCGCTGTACGTCCCTGCTCCTCCAGTTGGTTCATCTGCTGAACGGTTTCCTCAGAGACATTCACTTGTGCATCCGCAAGCAAACGACGCGTGCCGACCAGAATTTCCTGCCCTTTTACTGAAGCTCGCACACCGTATCCCGGTATGTTCTCGAACTTCTCTGTTGGGGGCAGCTCCAGACCCTTGGCACGGATACCTGCAACAATCGCCTCTGCCAGCGGATGCTCGGAACTCTGTTCGGCCGCTCCCACGCGCTCAAGCAGATCAGATTCCGTCCAATTCGGAGCCGTGATAACATCCGTAAGGACCGGTTTACCTTGGGTTACTGTACCTGTTTTGTCGAGCACCACGGTCTGAATCTGTTGTGCCGACTCCAGATGTTCGCCGCCCTTGAACAGAATGCCATATTCAGCCGCACGTCCTGATCCAGCCATGACAGAAGTCGGCGTTGCCAGCCCCAGTGCACATGGACAGGCAATGACAAGCACGGCAATCGCTTTTTCAAGGGAACCAGCGAAGTCACCCGGACTTGCAAACAGATACCAGATCAGGAACGTAAGCGCGGCTATACCGACGACAATCGGAACAAAAATGCCTGATATGACATCTGCAATCCGCTGAATCGGTGCTTTGGAGCCCTGAGCTTGCTCCACCACTTTGATGATCTGGGACAAAGCCGTGTCCGATCCCACTCGGGTCGCACGCAATCGTAATACCCCGTTTTTGTTCAGCGTAGCACCTGTAACGGGATCTCCAGGCTTTTTATCCACGGGGAGGCTTTCTCCGCTTAGCATGGATTCATCTACTGAGGATTGACCTTCTTCAACGATACCATCCACAGGTATACTGTCCCCCGGCTTCACCAGAACCAAGTCACCTACCACGACATATGCGGCAGGAACCATCACTTCCTGTCCGTCACGAATGACACGGGCTTCACGTGGAGCCAGTTCAATCAGGCTTTTGATCGCCTGTGAAGAGCGGCCTTTCGCCACAGCTTCGAACCATTTTCCCAGTAAAATTAACGTAATTAGAATCGCACTTGTCTCATAATAGAGTTCTACCGAAGGCATGGCGGCTGTGCTTGTTCCCATTGCACCATGATCCATTGTTGTAGAAGGTAAGTACCCACTGGATAACGTCAGATACAGACTGTAGAAAAATGCTGCGCTGGTACCCAGTGCGACGAGAACGTCCATATTAGCGCTGCGGTTACGTAGTGCTTTGTATGCTCCTACATAGAACTGCCACCCAATCACGAACTGTACCGGCGTTGCCAGTAGCAGCTGGAACCAAGGGTTCATGAACAGCTCAGGTACATAGATTCCGGATGTGAATGAGAAATGCCCGACCATAGCCCATAGCAATGGGATCGATAACAAGGCAGATATCATCCATTTCCACTTTTTGCGCTGCAGCTCACGTTCACGAACAGATGTGGTCTCTTCTTGCGTAAGTTGCAACTCGGCACCGTAGCCCATCTGCTTGATTTTGGCGGTAATATCCGAAGGTTTGAGTGCGCCAGCGGCATATTCAATATGCCCTGTCTCCAGCGCCAGATTCACATTCGCCTGAGATATACCCGGTAGTCGGGAAAGACCTTTTTCAATCCGGGCGGAACAGGCAGCACACGTCATACCGGTGATGTTCAGATCAACCGATTCTGTCACCGTACCGTAGCCAAGCGCCTCCACTTTATCCCGCAACGCATTCACGTTGGTTGTCTTCGGATCATAAGATACGGTTGCCTGTTCGATGGCAAGATTCACATTGGCCTGCTGTACCCCTTCCATACGGGACAATCCCTTCTCCACTCGCGTCGAACACGCAGCACAGGTCATCCCCGTGATGTGCAGTGTTGTCTTTAGTCCTGGTGCATCTGCCATAGGTGGCATTGGTGTAGGTTCAGATGATCTATCCATTGGTTTATTGGTTGAGTTATCCATCATGTCAGCTCCTTTCATGTCGATTCAATTTATTGTATGTTGTATTCCACTATACCCCCAAGGGGTATATACCAGACAGAAAATTAGGCTTAAACCTGACTCGTGGAAAAAGGTCTTTGACCTCTTTTTCGCCCATGAGCATGTTCGGTTTAAGCCTGTGTTCCTTTAGACTACATCATATCCCTGATCTTCAATGGCAGCCTTGATCTGATCCACGTTCACCGTCTGCTCGTCATATTCCACGGATACCGTTCCCGCTGCCAGATCAACCTTACCACTCGCACCGGTATTCTTCACAGCTTCTTCAACTGATTTCACGCAGTGATTGCAGGACATTCCCGTAACGTTCAACGTAACATTAGACATTGTAAATTCCTCCTTGGGGTATATTAAAATGATAACTTGATTGAATTGACATAACTTACTTCATTAACTTCCGCATCGTAACCAGCAGTTCATCCACAACCTCATGTTCACCAGCCTGAATGCGCTCAACGATACAACTCTTCATATGGCCTTCAAGCAGAAGCTTGCCTACCGAATTAAGAGCAGACTGAGCCGCGGCAATCTGTGTCAGCACATCATCACAGTACGTATCCTTCTCAATTAATCCCTTGATTCCGCGAATCTGACCTTCCACACGGTTCAAACGAGATACCAGGTTACTCTTCATCTCCTGTGAATGATGACTCTTGCGCACATGCTTCCCATCACTGCCCTCGGCATGACAGGATGCCGCTTCTAGAACTGTATCCGAAGCTTCAGTTGTTGAATCAGTTACGGAGGATTGCAAAGGTTCCTCGGGATGGCTCTGATGATCCATCATGAACACCCCTTTTCTTTCGTTCTTTTCTAAGAGTAACATACCCCATGGGGGTATTCAAGAGTGTTTTGATATTTTGTTAAAAATGGATTGCTTATTCCTAATTAAATAGAGCGATGCATCTTACAAAGTATACTCCATCCTGCTGCTGCGGACGACCAGACCCATTTGTTCATAGAAAGCCTGCGCGCCAGAATTAAAAGTCGAAACGGATAATTCCAAGCTGTCTGCCTGAAGCTCTCTCCCTAACTCGATGAATGCTTGTAGTAACTGTTTGCCTGTTCCTTGGCCCCGATGCTTGGTATCCACTACAAGTTCATGGATGTACAGCATCTTGCGATCCACCATCAATGGGTTATCTTGAATTACACTTAACTGCGCACTCCCGTAACCCAGAATCAAGCCCGTTTCCGAAGACTCGGCAACATACAGGTAACGCTTGTCCGTTTCCAGTAGTTCGGTAAACTCCTTTTCCTCCATTCTCGTCTCTAACGCTCTGTATAGATCCGGGCGCGCCTCGACATGCATCTGGTGCAGCTCATCCATCAACAATGACACGCCAGAGTAGTCCCTCATTTCTGCCTTTCTGATGTTAATCGTACCTGTACTCATCCCCATCACTCTTTCATCTAATGAATTTCACATTATTATACAACGAAAAAGCAGATACCATCAGGGTACCTGCTTCGTTTAAACTTATTTTCATTCCACCAAGCCCATATGATGCTCATGTTGTTTATTTTTTCGAAGAAGTATTTCCTTCATTAAAAGCAACAGGTGATGGCTTCGCTGCCCATTCGTCCGCCTGCGGCTCAATGTCCACTCCGCTTAGAATCTTCTTTTTCTCCATCAAGGAATCCCCATCTTCATCCAGCTTGTTGCGAATTTCCGCCTCGTCCTGAGGTTGATTGTTCTGTGTCATCATAGAGTCCTCCCTTTTTCGTATTCATGGTTGATGTTCCTTTATATAACGTGCCCACTTTCTGCATTATCATTCTCTTCGAGGATCAGGCGGTCCCCCAAGTTATGTGTTATTTGAATTAAATGATACAATATGAACATTACTTTTTGAGGAGATTTTATTTCATGGCTACAGATAAAAGAGTCTTTACACTTAGGCTGCGAGAAAAGAATTTTGAGAAAATTAAAGTGATTGCGGACAAAAACAAACGATCTATCGCAATGCAAATTGAGTATCTTATTGAACAACATATTGAAGCATTTGAGAAAGAACAAGGTGTTATTTCCCCAGATAAACATAATGACGTATAGATTTTGCGCCCTTAGTACATGCGCATTATCCATACGTCATTTTTCGTGAAGTATCCTGTTCCCTGTTAATCGAAATCAACCTGTTTATCCAAAATGATCTCCTCTACTTTGTATTCGAACTCTGGTATTGAGGGAATTAAGGAGAATCGAACATTTTCCATAGAAGAAGGAAGGGCAGGAACCACTCGGAAACTAATTTGCGTCTCCCCACCTCCTCCACGACTGCCGTGTCTCATGGTTATATATCTCTGTTCGCTGAATATTTCCAGAGCCAAATGTGGAACCATTTGTATACGCTCAGCTTCATTCCCCTTATATTGAATTTCCACATATACGAGGCTTTCGCCTTCATATTGCATCGAATGCGTGATCATATACTCACACGAATCTTTAATCATTTTCTTCATAATCGGTACCACACTCGTCAATTGGAGAGGTTCACTTGGATAGTAGTGTCTTTGCGGCATCGGCTGCACGCTACGGAGAACATATCGTATATCTTCCTCCTTCATATCCAGTAAGCCCACCCATTCATCGATGATATTTTGAGGGGGTTGATATTGAACAGCTCCGGTTATATCCTTTCTGGCTGCAACCAGTTTCAAAAGTTGCTCATCAATCCGCTGTACCTCATCGTTGTATTCATTAGGAATTTCACGTAATTCACTCCAGCCCATATTTAATCACTCTCCCAATTTAATGACATGTCATGCAAATACAATTCGCTATTGTACCTGCATCCCCTCTTCTTTTTTCAGTTTATTTAAAAGGCTCCACTTAACTATAAACGGAGAACTCAAAAAGGACGCCCCTGGGTCATATTCATGACCTTACGGGACGCCCTTTTTATATTGTCCACCTCAAATGGACATCATCTACTGTTTTGCTTGTAACAATGAAAAAAAATGCATACTTTCCTTAACCAGCCTATGCCTGATCCTGGCGAGCAAGAGCGGCTAGCGCACGTAGCGCTGCATTAATCTCTCGCTCCACTGCTTGTCCAACCGCATCCGTATGCGGATCATACTCGGCAGCCAGATCGCTGTCCGCGAATCCATCGATCGCGACAATCGCTCCAGCGCGAGCGCCACGCAAGGTACTAACAATATAGAGCGCCGCAATTTCCATCTCGGCTGCCAGTGCTCCAGCCTGCTTGTACTTGCGGTGTGGAATCTCTTCCACGCCTGCGAAGAATGCATCCAGTGTTACGGTGATACCAACGCCCACTTTGCCTGCAAATGCAGCATCCGCGCTCCCCTGCTCACGAGCAGCCTCGATCAGTGCTTGCGTCACCCCAATGTCCGCTACCGCTGGGAAACCATCCGGCACCAGTTGGCGAGTCAACCCGTCTGTACGAACAGCGGCTGTACTCACAATCACACTGCCTGCCGGATAATCGGCTGTATACGATCCCGCTGTACCTACACGAATCAGAGTTGTTACACCCGCGCGAATCAATTCCTCGAAGCAGACAGCTGCTCCAGGTGAACCTACACCATGGCTAACCACAGCGATCTGTACCCCTTCATACAAGCCAACAAACGTGCGATACTCCCGACTGAACGCCAGTTCTCTCGCCTGCTCCAGCTTGCGGGAAATCTTCTCTGCACGTGCCGGATCACCACAGACGATGGCATATGCCGGCATGTCCTCCGAATGAATCTGTAAAATAGGCATCAACATATCAATCAAACTCCTTCTTCGTCCACTCGTCTTCCGGAATCGGCAGATCTTCACCCGAGAAGCGTTGTTCCTTGAACGGATCGGCAAAATGGTGGAAACCATTCACTTCCCAGAAGCCGTTACGGTCTTCTGTCATAAACTCCAGCCCACGTATCCACTTCGCACTCTTCCAGAAGTAGAGTTGTGGCACAACCATACGCAATGGAAAACCATGCTTGGGCGTTAGTGGCTCGCCGTTATATTTGAATGCAAGTAGTACGTCATCATGCATCAATTCTTCGAGAGGTACATTTGTCTCATAATCATGATCTGCATGGATCATGACGTATTTTGCTTCCGGTTTAACCCCAAGAAGCTTCACAAAATCGGAGAAGCGAATACCTTCCCACGGCGTATCGAATTTCGACCAACGGGTAACACAGTGAATATCACTCACCGTGTTCACCTGAGGCATGGCCTGCAACTCAGCTAGGGAGAACACCTTCTCCTCTTCCACTTCGCCGAATACCTTCAGGTCCCAGGTGGACAGGTCATATTCCGGCACTTCCCCTTCATGCAGAATCGGGAATTTCTCCGTCAGCATCTGTCCCGGCGGCAGACGATCTCCGTGATCGTTGCCTGTTTTGGATGCCGGGGTTTTACTTTTTTTCAAACGTTCAGCCTTGTTATGCAAGTGGGATTCCTCCTTCTTTTACTGTCTCTAGCATAGGCATTCAGGAATTAACGCGAGCTTCCGCCCGCTTTCAGTGCATCCTGTGCATAGGTACGGTCTTTGAAAAAGAACATCGCGACCAGCGTCACAATATACGGCAGCATCAAGGTGAAATGGGTTGGCAGGGAGAATCCTTGCAGACGAATACTCAATGCCTCCATGAAGCCGAACAGCACACTGGAACCCATGACGCCAAGCGGATTCGCTTGTCCCAGCATCGTTGCCACCAGCGCGATAAAACCACGACCAGCCGTCATGCCTTCGGTAAACATCGTCACCTGACCGAGCGACAGCTGTGCGCCAGCCAGGGCACACAACACGCCGCACATCAGAACGGCACCATACTGGATGCCACGTACCTTGATCCCAATGCTCTGTGCTGCAATCGGGTTCTCACCGACGGAGCGCAGACGGAAGCCGGATACACTTTTGAACAGATAGAATTGCAATGCAATCACGAGCACAATGCCGAGATAGACCAGCGGACTATGCCCCGATATTACATCGCCCACCCACGGAATGTCCTTGATCAGCGGAATATCCCACTTGGGAAGTCCCACCATGTCTTTATCGTAGTATGCACCTTTTACATCAAAAATCGCACGCAGTGCAAAGGTCGTCACTCCCGCAGCCAGGAAATTCAGCGAGATCCCGACTACGATGGCGTTGGCCTTGAGATTAATACTAATAAAGGCAAACAGCGCCGAAAATAACATCACAATAATAATGGAAAAGAGTACAGCCAGCAGCACATTGCCAAACAGATAATTACCGACAATGGCGGAGAACGCACCAATCAGCACCAGTCCTTCAAGACCAACGTTGAACAGACCGACACGGGAACATAAAGCCCCACCAAGCGCTGCAAGCAGGATTGGAGTCATAATCCGCAAGGTTGAGCCAAACATGGCTGCATCAAACAGTTGTTGCATTGGACTTTTTCTCCTTTCTCCGCTTCAGGAATGAATAACCGATCTGAGCTGATACAAATAACGTCAAGACGGCCTGGATGACACTGCCGACTTCCAGCGGCACATCCGTATTCCGTTCCATCCCCATGGCACCTGTCTGTAACGCAGCCAGCAGAATAGCTGCTACAGCTGTACCGAGTGGATGCGAGCGGGCAAGCAGGGTTGCCATAATGCCGCTCCATGCGTAACTTGCCGATGACAATGAGCCATCAAGGAATCGGTACTGTGTACCGAGCACTTCCCCTGCACCCGCGAGTCCAGCAAGTCCGCCACTGATGACCATGGACAGCATCATCATGCGAATGCGGCGAACACCGCCGTAGGTTGCAAAGGACGGGTTGCTGCCAAGCATGCGGATCTCATAACCGGTTACCGTTTTATGTGTGAACCAGTAGATCAGAACGGCCGCTACAATGGCAATGATGAAGCCGGCATGCAGTCCCATGCCCTGGAACAACTTCGGCAACCAGATACCCTGATCAATCATCGGAGTCTGTGCCATTGCCGCTGATCCAGTCCGATCCTTGAATGGATAGGAGACCATGTATCCCCCGAAATAAATCGCAATATAGTTAAGAAGTAAGGTTGTGATCAACAGATTCATACCGAAACGTGCATCCAGCCAACCTGCAAACAGGGACCAGATTCCCCCGGCAAGTATACCTGCCACAATCGCAGCAATACACACGAACCAGCCTGGGCCTGGCAGATAGAGCGCCGTGAGCGCCGCACTGAGCCCGCCGAGAATCATCTGGCCTTCGGCTCCCATGTTGAAAAATCCGGCACGGAATGCTAACGCTACACCCAGTCCTGCCAAGATAATTGGTGTGGAACGAGCCAGCGTATTGGTGAAGAAGTAGAAGTTGCCGAAGGCCCCTTTCCACATCTCCGCATACGTATCCACCACATTACCGCCAACGATCAGAATCGCTACAGCCCCTGCAATCAGACCGATGAATACGGCAAGCAGCGGCTGTACGAGTCCGCGAAGTGTTTCTTTTACCCGATTCATATCCGCTCTTTCCCTCCTGCCATTAACAAGCTGATCTGTTCCTCAGTTGCTTCCTCTGCTCTCAGTTCTCCGGCAATTTCGCCTTCATACATGACAATAATCCGATCAGATAATTGCAAAATCTCGGACAGCTCCGATGAAATGAGCAAAATGCCCGCACCCTCACTACGTTTACGCAGCAATTCAGCATGGATTGTCTCCATCGCTCCGATATCCACACCACGTGTCGGTTCGGCTGCGATCAGAAACGGCGTATCCTGTGCAAATTCACGGGCAGCAATCAGCTTCTGCAAGTTTCCTCCGGACAGAAACTGTGCCTTGGTCTCTGCAGAACCCGTCTTGATGCTGAACTGTTTGATCCAGCTCTCTACCATCGTTCTTGCTGCTTTGGCTTTGATGATGCCACGTGACTGCAAGCGATGATGATGTCCCATCAGTCCATTCTCACGAACGCTTGCGTCCTTGGCCGCTCCCCACATATAGCGATCTTCCGGGATATGAGCAAGTCCATGCTCCCGAATGCGCCGCACAGGCCAGTTGGTTGTATCCTGCCCGGAGAGCAAGACACGACCATTGTCTGCCTTACGCAGTCCCGCAATGACCTGAATCAGTTCCGACTGGCCGTTACCCGAGATGCCTGCTATACCAACGACCTCACCTTTTCGAACCTCCATGTGGATGTCCTTAAGCGCCGAACGATCCTTGGCTCCGGACAGATTGATCCCTTCCACCTGAAGCACAGCTTCCGCTGGAACCGATGGCTGCTTGTCCATACGCACAAGTTCACGACCAACCATCAAACGGGATAGTTCCTCCACATGTGTATCCTTGGCTTCCAACGTGCCTGTCACCTGACCATCCCGAAGCACCGTGATTCGGTCGGCTACATCCATAACTTCTTGAAGTTTATGTGTAATCAGTACAAAGGTTTTGCCCAGCTTGGCGAGTGATTTCATGTTCGCCAGCAGTTCCTTTACTTCCAGCGGTGTCAGTACCGCCGAAGGTTCATCCAATACAATGATATCTGCGCCCTGATGCAGCACCTTGAGAATTTCAACACGCTGCTGCATACCCAGTGGGCACTCGGACACTTTTTTCCACGGGTCAACCGGCATGCCATATTGTCTGCCAAGCTCATTCACCTGGGCCGCTGCCTTTTTGCGGTCAAATGCACCTGCCTTAGCCGGTTCGCGTCCGATCACGATGTTCTCCGCCACCGTAAAGGAAGGGAACAGCATGAAATGCTGATGCACCATACCGATGCCACTTGCCATAGCTTGGGACGGCGTAGCAAAATTCACCTCACGTCCACGGACTTTGATCGTGCCTGACGTAGGCTGTTCCATACCGTACAGCATACGCATCAAGGTTGTTTTACCGGCCCCGTTCTCACCTACCAGGGCATGAATCTCTCCCTCACGCAAATTAAAACGGATGTCACGGTTAGCGGTGAAGCCGCCGTATTTCTTCGTAATGTGCTCCATCTCCAACAGCATATCTCGCGTTCGCTCCCCTCAGTTCAACTTAAAAGGTTACACTCGCCACTACGATGACAGAACAACCTTCCGATCGCTGTTATCCCCAGATTTTTTGATTCCCTTTTATCAAGGGGAAAATCCGGGGATAAAGGCGAGGTGTATGCTTCCGAAGCAGCTTTCTTTCAGAAAACTTTTAGCGTTGCTTCTTCAGGTTATTTCTGTCCTCTTCGTTATCGTGTAAACGATAAGTTGAACATATACTGGTCATTTAATAGCAGCAAAACCGGCTGCCTGATCGGGCAGCCGGCTGATCATTTCCATCACTCATTCATTGAAAAGAACATTCAAAACTATTGTTGCAATGGATCTTTAACTACGATTTTGCCTGATACGATGTCATCGTTGATTGCTTTCACTTGGTCGATCACTTCTTGTCCAACGAAAGCATTCAGCGGAGATTCGCTATCACGTGTAACGTAAGTCAGGCCTACACCGTCTTCTTTCAAACCATAGTTTACTGCACCTGCTTTGAAGTTGCCTTCAACAAAATCTTTCACGGTCTCATAAGCAACCGTATCGGTTGACTTCAATTGAGACAATACGATATGTTCCGGGTCTTCAACAGTACGGTCCGTATCCTGACCGGAAGTGTAGAACCCTTTTTCTTTCGCTGCTTCAAACACACCAAGATCACCTACAGCGGATGCGCCAGCGATGAAATCAGCGCCTTTGCCGAATTGCACCAGCGCCAATTCTTTTGCTTTGGCCGGGTCATTAAATCCACCTACATAGTTCACGAGGAATTCTGCATCCGGATTCACGGATTCCAATCCAGCTTTGAAACCTTCGGTATATTTCTTGATCAAGGGTACATCCATTGCTGCGATCATGCCGACTTTGTCTGTTTTGGTGGACAACCCAGCAGCTGCACCGAGCAGGTACGCCCCTTCATATTCACGGAAACCAACGCTACGTACGTTAGGCAGATCCACTGTTGTATCTACAATCGCAAAGGACTTGTCCGGGTTTTCTGCAGCGACTTTCTTCAATGCATCTTCTGCCTGGAAAGTTGCTGTAATAATCAGATCATAATTCTCGGCAACTGCAGCGCGCAGATTTTGCTCAAATGCCGCCGGATCTGTCGATTCAATCGTCTTAGTGTCTACTTTGAATTCTTCGCCTGCTTTTTTGAAGCCTTCATCCATCTGTACAAAGAAAGGGTTAACCCCTATTTTTTCGGGAAGTACGAGGGCCATCCGAAGAGATTTCTCCGAATCACTGCCTTGGGCGGATTGTTCGTCTTTGGAAGCCGAAGTCCCACAAGCTGCCAACAAAATAGCCAACATGATGATCGAGAAGACGAACGATAAACCTCTTTTCATTTTGAAAATACCCCTTTTCCACATTCTTTTTTCTTATCCTAGCGGATACTGTCGATCCTTGTCAATAAATCTTTGAGCGTATACACTCAAATAGAATATAATTGACGATTTGCTTTCTACCATGCTCTGGAAACCGCTTTATATCAAGCTTTTTTTTCGTTGACATCCAGCGCGTCTCCGTGCTAAAGTCAATCCAATCATTCTATTCTTATAGGATTTGTCAGGATTATAACCCAGAGCTGATCATTTTCCAACCCATTTTAAGGAGGATATTCATTTGAAAAAAATCACCCAGATCACACTGGCGGCCCTACTCGCCGCTCCGGTAACTCTCGGCAGCCTAAGCTTGCCCGCTTCTGCTTCTGCAGCATCTGCAACTCCGGCTAAACCAACCACCTCACAAAGTGTCAAGGGACCAGTAGCTCAGGCTCCCGTTGCTTATACGGAAAGCGCAGCGGATTTTGCTCAATTCTTGCAAGCGAAATACAATATTCAACTGCCGCAACAGATTACCAAAGGGGATTTCATTCAAGCCATTGCAGCCATCACGGAAACAACTAAAGCAAGTGACAGTGAAGCCCAGGCTCCAGCCTTTACCGATCTGGCCTCTGGTGATTCTGCTTATGATGCTGCCGTATCCTTATACAATAATGGGGTTCTTACAGGTACAGAAGTACGTGCCAAGGATCAATTGAGCACTTATGCAGCGGTCTTCATCGCGGTAAAAGCAGCTGGATTCAAGGAACTTGCTTACACATATCCCGCGGAGAAAACAGCCAAAGCCCTTGCCAAGGTTGGCATTAGCCCGAACCGTGTTCAGGGACAAGCTGCACAAGAACTGGCTGCAGCCATCGACACGGGCCTGATTCCCGAAAGCCTGTACCCTTCTCTCCTTAAAGGCGGTGTAGCAAGCAAGGATTTCGCCAACACACTGCTTGGACGCGTCCTGATCAGCCAAGGAAAATATAAACATGAGATTGGACGTTCCGGCGATGCGGACATTTATTCCAAACTGGTTGCTGCATATCGCACAGCAGATCTAATCGAATCACCTGAGCTGAGAAAAATTGTGGATCAGGCTTTGCGAGATGATCTTGTAACAGGTTACAACCTGAAAGATAGCCGCTTTGATTCCAACTTTATCGATGAGCTGACACTTACTTACGGCCACGATAATATCCAGCATGCTGTACAGTTGATTGGTTTGCTGCGTAGCGAAGGTATTGATGCTGATGTGCAATTCCAACCCAAGACATCTGCCTTCATTTATTTGAAGGAATGGGGCGAGCCGAAGGAAACGCCAGACTATAAAGTGACACAGATCGAGAATGGTAACTATATTGCCTCTGCGAAGGAATATGACATTCAATTCGAGTTCAACAATGTGGCAGACAAAGTCCGCTTCAACGACATTGTTCTGAAATATGCCAAAAAGAACAGTGATAGTACATCTCCACTGATTCTCAGTTCCTGGTGGCAACCGTTGTACTATTCACCAACTGCTTTGGCGAACTATCCGGTCATTTCCAACAATAAAATAGCTCTTGGCAATTATTATGCTCAGTCCTTCTCTCTGAAAGAGAATGCCAAAGCCATTCGCGAAGGATTCTTGAAACTGGCACCCGATGCGGACATTACGACCTATGAATTCTGGGTGGACCAGCCTTTCTTCAACTATCTGAACGGTGGTTCCGAATAAAATAAAATCCCTCGCCAACTGAATTAAAACTCGTATTTTGCCTTTATAAGCATCCGTCTTTACCGAATTTTTCAAGGTTTTCGACCTATAGATTCGTAAAGACGGTTTTTTGTTCAGCATTTTGCAAATTTCTTCTAAAAAATCATTTTTCTCATGCAGGAATTACCAATATAGGGTCGAATCCTTTTATATACACAAACACGCAATCGTATTGCATATCTCCGCACGAACAGGAGTTAATCATGGTATATGACGGTATTCTTCTCGGCTTGATCGTTGGATTTTTTCGGGGCGGGTTGCAGCATGGGCTCAACCAGTTTGCAGCACTCAAGTTGCGAAGTGGCTGGATTTTCCCTGTATTGCTGCTAATCCAGTTCTTTATTTTCTATCTGCAGGATCGATTTGAATGGGTGGCATCCATTAATGGTTACCTCTTTGCTGCGGTCTACATTACAGGACTCGCATTTTTGTGGCTCAACAGGCACCACACCGGTTTCATGCTCATCTGGATTGGGGTGTTTCTCAATTTTGCCGTTATGGCTGTAAATGGTGGGCGCATGCCAGTTTCTGTGGAAGCTTCTGCTGTACTGGGACCCTACTATGTAGACATGCTCCGGGAAGGCGGCGCCGTATCGAAGCATTTTATGATGGATGCGTCCACACATCTGCCTTTTCTCGGTGATATCATCCCACTCTCCAGCCCTTATCCACGGACTCAGGTCATCAGCATCGGTGATGTGGTCATGAACGTTGGCATATTCCTTTTTATCCAGTACATGATGGTGAATCGGGATAAAAAGGCTGTGCAACCTGCTAAAACTCATCAGGCTTGAAGAGAAACAGGTAGACTCCAAGGAAGGGAGGTCTTCTCCATGAAAAAATTTGAAGGTGTGAAATATTCCCGCATTGTCATCAACGCAATTATCGTGGCTTCTGTCGTTGTGGCATTAACTTCGGGATACAAGCTGGGCGGCTAGTATCCATACCGCCAAACAAGACAAACAGGCTGCCAGCGGCCTGTTTTTTCTTTCTGGATTTTTGGTAGTCAACTTGGTATGTTATACATCTATATAGTATGCATCTATACAAGAACACCAATTATATACACATCAAGAGTAGACTAAACCCAAGCAGGAGATTTTTTATGAACTTTATTCGTAACCTTATCCATAAGGCAGATCGAAGCAGTCTGTATGTTATTATGCTTAGTTGCACGGGTATCGTTGTTTTTCTGTACATGAACAAGTGGTCTTACCTTCATCTGTCCACGGCGGATTGGGTCATGGTTTACACCATGCTGGGGGCAGCGTTGATTCTGGATTATTTTACATTTCAGATTCCACCCAAAGGCAATCAGCAATCCATGGACTCATCGGTATACCTTGCCTGTATATTCATGTTTGGCGGAGCTTTCAGCCTGTCTGTCCTGCTCCCTGTCTCCATCATCCTGCTAATTAAAGAGCGCAAGCTCACCTGGTGGAAACACATCGTAAATTTCAGCATCTACAGTCTTATGATTACAGGAGCAGCTGCCGTGTTTGAGTGGACTGGCGGGCAATCGGGAACGTTGAACGGATATAACCTGTTTCCTTATTTCGCTGCGCTCGCAGCTTACTTCATTATTAACACGATCACACTCGGCTTGTTCTTTCATTTCTCGACGAAGGATGCATTACAGCAGATGAAGCGGGCATTCGTCACTGAATCCCTGCTGGTTTATCTATGTACGCTGATTCTGGCGCTTGTCCTGACGATTCTGGTTGTGCATAACGGCGTACTCGGTCTGCTCTTATATCTGAGTCTCAGCATTCTGCTCTCCCACGCATTCAGGCAGTTGTTTGTGATGTATCAGACGATTGAGGAAAAGGCCAACACGGATCAACGCACAGGTCTGTTCAACCATAGTTATTTCGAAAGCATGTTGGAAAGTGAACTGGCTACCGCACGCACACAGGGAACCCCGCTCTGCCTGGGACTTATTGATATTGATGATTTCAAAAAGTATAATGACCGGTTTGGCCACCTTCAAGGTGACAGCCTGCTGGCCCTGCTTGGGGATTTTCTGATGCGAAAGACGGAAGGTACACCGATCACCGCCTTTCGTTATGGAGGGGAAGAGTTCACGTTGCTCATGCCAGGGATGGATCTGGACGAATCCTACAAATTCATGAACAAGCTGCGCAAACAACTGAACGATACACCGTTTGAAGGTGTTGAAGTGTTTCCACACGGTTGTCTCTCCTTCTCTGCTGGCGTCGCCCCCTATCAGGTGGATATGTATAACAAATCCCAACTCGTGGATCAGGCGGATAAAGCACTGTATTATGCGAAGAAACAAGGCAAAAACAACGTGCACCGCCACGGCAGCAATGATGGCATGGAGCACGAGATTGATCTGGTACAGGATGTTCGTGACATCGAGCAGCAGCTCAATCTGTTTAGATACAAGGATATGGATACGTTCAAACATTCCAAACGGGTCTACAAATATGCACTGGATATCAGTGAATTGCTTAAGCTGGACAATGCGGAGAAACGGTGTTTCGTGCTGGGGGCACTGATTCATGATATCGGCAAACTCGAGATTCCCTGGTCCATCCTCAACAAGAAGGACAAGCTCACCGCAGAAGAATGGGAAACGATTAAAGGACATGTCACCTGGGGCAAAAAAATGGTGATTACGAACGATCGCTTCGCTGATCTGATTCCGTATATTGAATTGCACCACGAGCGCTATGATGGCAAAGGTTATCCTTACGGCCTGAAGGGGAACGAGATCCCCCGGCTGTGCCGGATGCTGACCGTGATTGACTCCTTTGATGCCATGACGACAGAGCGGCCGTATCAGGAGACCAAGAACGTGGAGGAAGCCATTCGGGAGCTACGCGCATGTTCGGGTTCACAGTTCGACCCGGAGCTGGCTGAGTTATTCATTCGATATATTGAGAAAAAAACCGCTCAGCAACAGTTGCTGTAAAATGACGGAGCTTCTTCTCCATCCCCTGGAAAAGTCAAAGCGCTATCCCCGGTCTGATCGGAGATAGCGCCATTTTCATTCATTTTCATGGAATGAATCGTACACCAGACAACTTCATTCTCGTGCAGATTCTACATTAAGATTTGGTATTCAGTTCATGTGAGGTCTGATGCAGCTCTTTGATCATCTGCTGCAAGAACATGTTGTCTTGACGACTGATACCGTGCTGATTGTCTTGAACAAGCATCTGATGAATGTTCTTTTTGAGCAATTCACTGCGACGTTCCAATACTTCTTGACTCATGTTGTTGCGTCACTCCTTAACATGTTTTGTAATGAATTCACGTTCTTTATTAAGTATAGAGGACCTTCCCCAATAGGGAAAATGGACTCAGCCTTCCTCAGCTGTGCACACCAACCCTCACCTAGCGTGACAACATTTCACCCCTTGTCGTTCTTAGATATCCTTCTAAATACTCCCTGATCCTCCCCAAGTTCCTCCAGAGGTACCGACTAGGGTCTTGGACAAGCTTGCGTTATAATGGTCCCATCCCTACATAAATAAAGTACGTCATTAAGCTAATCCTAGATCAAAGGAGTTCTGCATTCATGTCCTATAAACAAATCAAATGGATGATCCTACTGATTCCCACTTTCACAGTAGGCATCTGGGAATATATTCGCCATCAGTTCCTGATGCCGTACCTTTCGATGGATGCCGGGAACTGGTTAACACCCGTCATTGTGTACCTCGTCAGCGTGACACTGCTCAGCCGATTATTCCGCATGCTTGAAGGCGCAAGGGCAGCTCTGGAGCAGGAGCGGGCTGCCAAGGCCGCACTGGAAGCCCGTGACCAATTGGCCCGGGAACTTCATGATGGCATATCCCAATCCCTTTTCCTGCTGTCGGTAAAAACGGACAAAGCAGGCCGTAGCTTGGCAGGAAGCGGACATGAGCACGAGATCCAGGAGATTCAAAAGACCGTGCATGAAGTCAATACATATGTGAGGCAAGCCATTGCCCAGTTGCGTTATGTTCCTGCCTCTGCTGAGGTACATGAGATAATCTCGCTGCATGCGCAGGTCGAAGTCCTCGTCAAGGAAACGGTACCTGGAGCAAAGGTTCATTGGGATCTAAACGGTGTAACGTTCTCTGCCAAGGAGCAAGTGGAACTGCTGGCCTGTATCCGGGAAGGTCTGCTGAATGTACGCAAACATGCGCAGGCTACCCATGTTCAGGTTCACGCAGAGGGCAACCCGATCATCTGGTCCATCTATATTCAGGACAACGGCATTGGAATAAACGGAGATCCTCTGCATCTGAAAGATCGATATGGACTGCGAATTACAAAGGAACGTGCTGCCGAGATGGGGTGGTCGTTTACCCTCGATTCCAGACCGGGGCATACCCGAATGACAATTGGAAAGGAGCATGCTTAACATGGAACATGTACGTGTATTGGTTGTTGATGATCATGCGCATGCGCGTGAAGCAATCTGTAGTATTTTATCGGAGGACAGCCTGTTCGAAGTGATTGGTACAGCTTCCAATGGACAGGAAGCGTTGGAGCTCACCGGACAATGGATGCCTGATCTCATCCTGATGGATGTGCAGATGCCGGGCATGGATGGACTGGAAGCCACTCGCCAGATTAAGCTGCGCTTCCCGTACGTTATTATCGTGATGGTCACGGTGTCGGATGATGTGACCTTTCTGTTCGAGGCACTGAAACAAGGCGCTCAAGGATATTTACTCAAAAACCTGACGCCCTCCACCTGGCTTGAATACCTTCGCGCCATTGTCAGTGATGATGCACCCCTTAGCAAAGAATTGGCCTACCGGATATTGCAGGAGTTCCCTGCACCTCGCAGTGGAGATGTGCAAGATAACCCGTTAACGGCACGGGAGCTTGAGATTCTACAATGGGTATCCGCAGGATATACCAATCGGGAGATTGCTGATCAACTCGGCATTTCCGACCAGACGGTAAAGAACCACCTGAAGAACATTTTGCAGAAGCTCCAGCTTGAGAATCGGGTGCAACTCACACGCTACGCTCTGGAGAGCGGGCTTGCAGGCCGCAAGCTTCGCAAATAATCACGCTGCTCCGAAGCTGGTGCATCGGTGTGAAGTAGCATAGCATTCATGCTTTTGTCACAATTATGCAGTCCAATTCGTATTTTTATAGCCCAATGTAGTCATACGCACTCATTTTGGACAAAGTTATAATGGGTTAGATTGTGTTCGAAAGGCCATGAAAGACTACAAATCTATAACCTGAGGGTGATGATTTTTTGATTTTCACAAGCTTTACCCTGAAATGGGGCAAACGGCACTGGGCATTCGTCACCTGCCTGATGCTCGTGTGCTGCCTTGTTATGCCACAGTGGGCATCTGCCCATGCTTATATTGTTAAGGCTTCGCCCGGAGAGAACGAGTTACTCGTAACCGCTCCGGAGCGGCTGACGCTGGAGTTCAACGAATCCTTGCAGACGGCCTTTTATGATATCAAAATTACCGGACCTGACGGCAATCAGGCAGACGATGATAACGTGCAGATCGATGCGAATCGCCCTCATATCCTGGAGACTGGTCTGCAGGCCGGACTCGAGAACGGAACATATGCCGTCAATTGGAAAGCTGTATCTGCCGATGGGCATCCGATTCAGGGAGCATATGTTTTCCATATCGGGGAACCTTCCGGATCGCCTGCCGGGCTGAGTGATCTTACATCCGGTTCCGGTTCAACAGGTGGGCCGCTGAAATGGATCGTATCCCTGACAGACTGGATTCAGTATCTCGGGCTGTCTAGCATTCTGGGTACACTCGCATTCCTGCTGCTGCGGATCGCTCCAACTTCCATGGCAAGAGAACCTATGGACGTTCCGGGTAGCTACAAGCTGTTATGGATCAGCTATGCGGCTGCGTCCTTGGCCGCTCTGGTCAGCTTGCCACTGAACACATTGTATGAATCGGGTGTGGCGCTGGGCGAACTGAGCTGGGCACTAATCGGAAGTGCGCTCAAGCTGACCTCCTTTGGTCAGATCTGGATGATACAGATGCTGATTGTCATGCTGCTGGCAGTCACCATTCTCTCCGGTTATGATCGGGATCGATCCATCCGTGTTCGTATCTGGTCATCATACGGATCACTTGTGCTCGTGCTCGGCTGGTTGTTCACACATGCCATGACAGGACACCCGGCTGCAGCAGATCAACGTGCGCTGGCGATTGCCATGGATTTCATACATCTCATCGGTGCTGCTTTCTGGATTGGCGCATTAACCGCCATGGCGATATGTCTGCCTCCACTGGCGGATAAGCTGCCATCGAAGGTTCGAGTAGAAGTCTACTGGGTTGCTATTCGCAGGTTTACCGCCTGGGGGATTGGCGCCGTAGCCGCTCTGGTTGCTACAGGAATATATAGCAGTCTGATTATTCTGCCTGCACCCGTGCTGACCTCCTTGTTCAATACAGCCTATGGCCTTGTATTAATCGGCAAGATCGTCCTGCTTATTGTGATGCTTGTCTTCGCCTGGCGTCATGCCCGACTGGCAAGAGCAGCAACGGGAGGCAGATTATCCGGCAGCCTCAAAGCCGAGCTTGCCACCGGTGCTGTGATTCTTGCTCTGGCTGCCGTGTTGACACATCTCTCACCGGGACAACCAGCAGCGGTCGGGCCGTATCAGGAGACACAGACTACGGACGATGGCTCGGCGATCACACTTCAGGTGAGTCCCAATGTAACGGGAGAAAACCAATTCGAAGTGGACGTCAAACGTGCAGATGGCAGTATCGTTACTGATCTGGAACAGATCACGCTGTCACTTACACATCTGGACATGGATATGGGGATCTATGAGATTACCATTCCGAAAAATGACACGGGTGTGTACAAGGCTGAAGATTACATCTCCATGCCTGGACATTGGAATATTAAGGTACATCTCCTGACCAAAACGCTGGATGCACTGGATGCCGAATTTGAGATCGACACCGCCAAACCATAGTTGCACAACGTTTATATTGAAAAGTGACCCAATCTAAAATTAGTGTTTCTACACACTGCAAATGTAGTGAAGGAAACGAAATTGATTCTGGAGAAGCGAAGCACTCGCCTTTATTCCCGGATTTCAACTCATTACTATATAAATTGAACTATTATTTACACTGAAACGGAGAGGACAGAAAAAACCTGAAAAAGCGAAGCGTTCGCCTTTATCCCCAGATTTTCCCCTTAAGAAAAGGGAATCGAAAAATCTGGGGATAACAGCGATTGGAAGGTTATTCTGTCATCGGAGCGCATGTGTAAACCATCTTTAGTTCAATTTATATAGTTGAATCAAAAAAATCCGGGAATAACGGTGATCGAAAGAACCATTCGTAACCGAACGGTGCCTTTGCAGAACGTAGACACTCATTTAAGATAATGGGCTGCATCATATATGATAAGAACTGAGAGGGGTTATTTATTTTGAAGAAAACATCCTGGATTTCCAAACTAACATCCACTATTGCAACAGGTACCGCAGCATTCATGTTATTCGCTGGATTCGCCAGCGCTCACGTTACTGTTAGTCCATCCGTTGCACAGACAAGCGCATGGCAGACGTATACGATTAAGATTCCTTCCGAGAAAGAACTGCCTACAACCAAGATCACGATGAAAGTTCCGGAAGGTGTTGCTTTCAAGCAATATCAACCACTGGCAGGCTGGAAAATCACCACAGAGAAGAACGATTCCAATGAAGTAACATCAATTACTTGGGAGATTGACGGCGATAACGAAGGCATTCTGGCAGGACAATTCCAGCAGTTCAACTTCGTTGCACAGAACCCTAAGGCTGAAGCTGAAGTCGCTTGGGATGCCTTCCAGTATTACAGCGATGGCAGTATTGTAGAATGGACAGGCCAGCCAAGTGATAGCAACCCGCACAGTATTACAACGATTAGCGAAGACCCAGCTGCTGCTGGTAATGCCGCGGCAGGTGGAGATCATCATAGCGCCGGTACTGCCAATGAAGGGCATGATAGTGCAGGTACAGAAGGAGCCGCTGGTGATAATGCGGCTACTGACGATACGCAAGCAAACGATGATACTACACTGGGCGGTGCACTCAATGACACCGTTACAGGTGAGCCAAACAACACGGATACAGACCCGGGTACACTGAAGCTTCAACAAGCAACACTGATCGTATCTATTCTGGCCCTGATTTTGTCCTTCTTGGGGATCGCTTTGGCCACACGTCGTAAAAAACGCTAAGAACTAACTTGTCGTTTACGATAACTGGTGAAAAGTTTAGATAATAAAGAAGCCTATGGCATACGGAATCTAATCCGATGTACCATAGGCTGCTTTTTTGGCTATCATTCTTTGTTTGGCTACCCTTGTTCTTTTCACTCCGTGGTTTATCACTCAATCATGCCTCTCCACGTTCATACTCATCTTAACGCTGATTGCCATCCGCAATATGGCAACAGCATGGCTATTTCTTAGCGTTCCTGATCCGTCTGGATCATAATCTCAATGTATTGCAGCAAGCTCTTCTTCTGCTGTTCAATGGATTGAATGCGTCTGGACAGGCCCGCAAAAAACTCCTCAATCTGCTGCCTTGTATGATCTGCCGACTGGCCTTTCCAATCGTTCAGGCGACTGTATAGAGCCCTCGCTTCCTGTTCGTCGGCTTGCAGACGGGCAAGCAGCTGTGTCAGTTCTTTTTCCGCAATCCGAAGATCATTCAATTCCACCAGCAATTGTCCACCCACTCGTGTTCCCCTCCCCTATGTACGTGATATCAACGCTAGCCACCCAGAAATCCTAATTAAAATGAACCGGACTCTCGTCCGCCTGTCGGAAGGCATCCGCCTTCTCATCAATAAAGTTCAGGAACTGGCTGGTATGTTTCATATGCCATGTGCCAAGCTCATGAATGGACGCGTCCAGTTGGGTGACAATTGGCTCCAGCCTGCGACTACGGCTTGTATGCAGGTATTGAGCCATGCGGCTTCGTACCTGATTCAGCTCGGCATTGCACTGTTGTGCATTTTGCTTCCACCGCGAAGCGACACTTTTCAGTTCCTCCGGCGTTACCTGAATCAGACCTGAAGCCGCAGCAGCCGAAGCCATACCTCCACCGCCGCCGGACTTGAAACGTAACGGACCGAAGTTCTTGCTGAACGGTCCCATGTGATCCATAAGGCGCGGTGAATAGCGGATTCTCTCTCCAGTAATCGGATCGTACAGGTCATTGGATATGTAACCATTTTTGAAATCATATTGATCCAGACTGTGATAGTTTTCCCCACCAAATGAGTTCTTGGCTTTATCGATAATACTCACGCCATCATTCGCCGAGTCATAATCGGAGTTGATGTAATAGGTCGATCCCACATGCCGGTCATATCCTCCCAGCGTCCCGCTGGCTACCAGATCACTGGGATTCGCATAGTTCACAACCTGCCCGTCAAATGCACCCGCTTCAGCCCGGCGCCGCATTTCTGGCGTCAAATTACCCATTACAGATGGTGCACTAAACGTCACGGCTGGAATTCCTGTATAAGCAGATGCATATTGTGCATTTCCCCCGCCCAAGGAATGTCCGGTCATCGAGAAATTCAGATCCTTATGCTTGTTCTGCATGTGACTTGCGTAGTCTTCAGCTTGATACATCTGATTGGCCCAGCCTGTAGGGGAAACGGTTTTTTCAATATCTTTTACGCGATCACCCGTCCAGTTCTCCACGTCTCTTACCCTGTCACCGGCCCAATCCTCCACTTTGGATATGCCCGTGAAGTCCTTAACGCCTTCGACCCCTTTGTCCAGCCAATCCGGCGTAAGATTATTGACAAAATTCCCGGCCTCCTGCTGGCCCTTACGAATCAATTCTCCGCCCCCGATACGGCCATCCATGACAAAGTCAGGTACAGAGCGATCCAAGGAGGCACTTCCTTCTGTACCACGATAAGCAATGACAGCTTCCTTGGTCTCGGGATTATAAAATGTTACGGCATCAAAACCGGATAACTTATTGCTTTCCGTCCCCTCCAGAACCTGCCACCCTGGAAGTTCCGTTAATCGATCCCCGGCTTTTTGATCCTGGTAGGCTAGATCAGACATCGTTTTATACGTTTCATCATCAATATTGGACCCGTTACTCAACAACTACACCTCCCTTTTATTTGGCGTATGGATCATGTCCCTTAGCTAACATGGCTTGTTCAATTTCAGGACTGATGACCAGGTTCTTGGTTATCTTCTTTTTGTAGTCATATGAAATCCCGAAACTCTGATCATCATGATCTTTTACATGTCCTTTCAGTCCAATCTGCGACACTGCCATCTCCGGCAGCAACTCTTTGCTTGTAATGACAACATCCAGTTCGAACTTCTGTTTAAAATGTTGAATTACCGTTGCTTCAGCTTCCTGGTATAGAGCTTCCTTCTCGTTTGCATTCATGTTCTGACATCCCCCCAGAAATATAGTAAACACCATCATCAGTGTGAATAAAACCTTTGTCCATGTACGTTTAATAACGCTCCCCCCTCTTGGTCCAAGCGCATGTAACCTCAACGAGGCCTATGCCTTTCTCATGCTAGAACAGGGACATTCACCCTCTGTGATATACACCCTATTCATCTGTTACCCGCATCATAGTACAAAATCAACATGACCCACATCGGCTGACAGAATCGTTTTCATGTAACTTTCTTCCTATATGATTCAAATAGGACACTTTGGTGTACATTACCCGCTTTCCTGAGTGTTGTACCATCTTAACTACTCAGCTTTTCTATATACATAACAAAAGGCTTTCTCTTCAACACGTCTAGTGCAGAAAAGAAAGCCTATTTATTTCCGTTAATATCCTCATGATTGCAAACCTTATCCATACTGCCTGACCCCGGTTTCAGCCGACTGTTCACATACGAGGATATTGTACTTTTCACAACGCCCAATCAATTCGTCATGTGTTCCAGCATCAACGAGTTCACCTTGATCAAGTACATATATAGTGTCCGCACTTCGAATAGTACTTAGCCTGTGAGCAATGATAATCTGAGTACATTTCAACATATTCAGATTATGGGCAATGGTACCCTCTGTAACGGTATCCAGTGAACTGGTTGCTTCATCCAACAGAAGAATTTTAGGTCTGCTCACCAATGCCCGCGCGAGAGCTACCCGCTGCTTCTGCCCTCCGGACAAATTCGAACCCGCCTCGGAGATCAGTGTGTTATACTTCATCGGCATCTTCTCAATATCAGCGTGAATATCCGCCAGCTTCGCTGCGATCATTACATCCTCCATCGTCGACTCTTCTGCATGCAGCCTGATGTTGTCATACACCGTGTTGTTAAAGACAAAGTTATCCTGAAGCACGATACTGATCTGACTGCGAATTTCCTGTTGTTCCAGTTCTTCTGCATTCAATCCATCGAAATAGATATTTCCTTGTGTGGGAGCATACAGCCCTACCAGCAATTTCGCTAAGGTACTCTTTCCTGAACCTGATTTGCCAACGAGAGCTACCCTTTGCCCTGCTTTAATCGAAATATTGATGTTTTTCAGCACATCTTCACCATAGTCTGTATACCTGAAGTTGACCTGATCGATCGTTATGTCCCCATTTAGCTTCACAGGTTTAAGGGCCGGTGTTGATTTCTTCTTGAATTTATTACTTTCTTCAGCTTGAATGACATCATAGATTCGATCAAGCAATGCATCCGCCATCACGAACTCGTTCAGCATCAAGGCAAGCGAGTTCAGTGGCCCCAGAAACAATGCGGCCAGAGACTGGAAGGAAACGAGCATGCCAAGGGTCATATTCCCCTGCATAATCTGATATAATCCCACCAACAGAATGAGCATCGGTGTCATAAAGTTCAGCGTATTGGTCACGGTATTGACTCTCGTCTGAAAAATCGCTTTTTCCTTGACTGTTGCGAGCTGACGCTTGAATAGCGCTCTCCATTTCTCCCCGGTACGCTCTTCAATCCCAAGTGATTTGATGGTCGAGATGCCTTCCAATACCTCCGTCATGAATGATCCAGCCAGACTCTGGGCGACAATCTGGGTTTGTGTCAGCTTCTTGAATCTGCTGCGGGTGTATACAAAAATAAGAATTTGTACCAGTCCTATACTAAGCAGTGTGAAAGCAATCAAACGGGACTGGATCACAATGTACGTGAATGTCACAACAATTAAAAATAGATTAATCAGCGTAGAGATCATCTTCTGTGACAAAATTTCCCGGATGGTCGTGTTACTATTAATCCGAAGCATCAGATCTCCACGGGAGCGAATTTCGAAATATTGATAAGGCAACCTGAGCATATGTGAGACAAAGCTTGTTGTCAGCTGAGAATCCAGTAATTCCTGAAGCCGTACGATGCACATATCCTTCAGATAACTGAAGCCAATCTGGAATACAGTTAGCAGCACAATACTTGTGATCAGGATAGGAAATAACGAGTACCCTTCACCGCTTGTGGCCGCATCGATTGAAACTTGCATCAGGAACGGGAAGGCCACAGAAACCATTTGCAGCCCCAGAGCTAGCAGAACGGTCCAACCAAAATATTTTTTGTTACTTCGAATCAAATCCTTGAAATACGCCACTTTACTAATCTTTTTTTCGGACAAGGGTACAAAACCCTCATCCGGATATACGAGCAAAAAAATCCCTGAATATTTCTCCGTAAACTCATACTTACTGATTACCAGCCTTCCCAGAGCCGGATCAACAATGATGAAGTGACCATTCGCCTTGATTCGCTCAAGCACGACAAAGTGCCTTTCCTCCCAGAAACAAATGACCGGCAGGAAATTATTGTTGAGCGATTCAACAGGAGCTTTTTTGGCTATCCCTTTTAAGTGATAGGTCTGGGCAACCTCTTTCATTTTGAGCATGGAACTGCCATCCCGACCGTTCCCCAGCATCGCAAAACGTTCCTTCAGATCCGTGAAATCCGCTTCGTAGCCGTGATATGCGAGTAACATATGTAAGCAACTGGGGCCACAATCATATTGATTCATTTGCAGTTTGACAGGGACTTTGCGTTGTCTCTTTCCGCGCAGACGGAATACAGGCCGTTCAGGCATAATGCTGCCCCATATGGGGTGACTGTTCCATAGTGTCCATCTGCTGCTGAGCAGATGCCGTTTCCATAGCGTATGTCTGCGCCATATCCCTTATTTCCTTGCCTTTTGGTCCCTCCATCATCAGTACTGAAGGCAGTTTACGGTTATACAATCGCAGCAATTGATAGCCAATTCCGGCAAGTCCAAGCATCAATCCTGGAATTTGCTGACGACCAGGAATCCCACATCTCCAATGATGGTTATCCTTTCTCACCTGTGCCACAATATAGGCTGCCATCTGATACGAGTATTCCTTCAACTCTTCATCCTGCAAATATTCGGCTGCGAGCAGGAACAACTCCAGATTGCCCATATCCCCATGACAGAGCGAATAGCTAACTTCTGTAAACCCTTCTTCCATCGTCTTGGCTAACGCTCTGCGGATATCCTTCTCAACCTTATCCATAGCTCCCAATGAGCTCAAATGCTGCGCTATCCCTATGCGGGCGATTCCAAGACCCGGTGCACCATTACACCAATACATAACATAATGATCTTCTGGCATATTGCCGTCTGTAAAACGCAGATCTTTCCAATTGTTTACTTCAGGACTGTAGAGACCGTCCTCATACTTCAGTCCTTCAATACAGGTTTCAAGATAGGCTTTATTGCCTGTAGCACTGTACAGACGAGCCAGACTCAGACAGATGCCTGCGTTCCCATGTGCAATGCCGCTAAGTGGCGTTTTATTAATCGCTGACGTCACCCAAGCCATACCTTGATCCATCGGCTGCGCAAGCTTCAGCAAACGATCTCCGCATCGCACAGCCACGTCCAGCGCTTTTTGCGATTGAAAGTTTATATACATGTCCACACAAGCCATCAATGTACCTGCACAACCTGAGATCACATCCAATTGCTGATCATTATCAATCATATCGTCCAGGATATCGAGCAATTCCAGCGTATCCGGGTTAATCCCCGGTTCGGAACATACGTCGGCTTTATGAACCAGTAAATAGAGAAGTGATCCATAGCCAGTGAACAATGAGATGTTTTTATCGATTTTTTTGCGAATCATCTCCCAGGCAGTCTGAATACACAGATGAACCATCTGCATATATTTGTGGTCACCTGTCTCCTGACTCAGATACAGATAGAAATAGGCAATGCCCGTTACCCCGTTATATAACCCCAATTCCGAAGATTTGTAGATTAACTTCTCGTCTGCATCCATACCCATACTGATCCATGACACCGAAAGACCTTCATCTCCCATAATGGCAATATCCTTTATGTAATCCCCGATCCTTACGGCTTCATGCAAATATTCTTCTTTCGTCATGGGTATTCGAAGTTCATTCAACTGTGCCGGTTGCACACTTGCGGTACTCTTCTCCATAGCGAATGAACGTTCCAGCACATACTTGGTCTGGAGTGTCCTTTCGGTAAATTCCCACTGCATGTCCATGTCTTTTGGGTTCATTGCCCGCACTTTATTCGCAGTCTGCGTTAAAATATCAGAGGAAAATACGCCGGCAATGGCTTGGTTGTCGTGGTGGTGAAACAACATGTCCTGGCCGATACAGGTCTGGAACATAGGTACGTCTCCGTGCAATAGATCGTAGCATTCATATTTCACGAGCTTTTCACGCATACGATCCTGTCGTACAATCATCCACATCATGTCGAACAACAAGCTCTTATCCAGCCCGTTTCTGAGATATTTGGGATGGGAGCTGGCTTCAATCAGCGTAAAGTATGTAACAGTCGGACGAACAATCGTTCGCACAGCACAACCATCAAAGTAATTGCAAACGATGGAGATGAATGACTCCTTTTGCTCCAGGATGGCGCTGTATACACGATAGAAACCCTTCTTCAAACTTTGGATATATCGTTCAGGTTTGATGGGGGTCTGTTCATATGAAGGCAAATGACTGAACCGGCTCACACTTACTTTGCTTCTTTGTATTCTCATGGTATCTGTATTCTTATCGTGAATCTCATACGTGTTGAGTACCTGATCTACATCCCCCGCAAGCCCGCTCAGATCACTGTGATACAAGGCATTAGAGTCCAGTGTGGGCAGCATGCTCGTTTTTAACACGGAGTCATTCAATATCGAGAGGGTCTTCTCCAGCGCCGTATAGTACTCCTTCTCCTCCACATATTTAAAGGGCTGATTGTGCAGCAGTGATTCCAGATCGACAAAGAATGGATGCTCACCTTGGGCAACGATATTCTCCATATGCATATCCGTTGCGTTAACGGCATACAGAAGAGCGAGATACTGCCCCTGCCGTTCAAAAAAACGTTCGGCTCCCTCCAGACTGGTGACTTCCTCATACGGAATGAACTGTTGCCAGCCATATTCGGAGCGATCCAGCGATTTGGCAATCCGGAAAGGCAATCCAATTTGCTGTTCATTAAACCATTGCAACAGTCTGGCAAAAGCGGTGTCGATAGCCATGTTCCTTGGTTTGTACATGACATTGGCCCCTCCTGCAAACGTCAACCGCAATACACTGGCTCCTCCATTGTGGGAATCCCCGAGAAATATGATATCCTCCAGCTTATCCAGCTCGAAACCAAAAAAGGACTCCAGTTCACGACGATCTTTCGTCAGGCGTTCCAGAACACGCATCATATTCAGGCTGATCCGAAGAGTGTGCTCAACGAGTCCACGGGCAAGAACAGGATACTCCAGCAATAAGGCCAGTATCTGTTCTCTGGACTGGATGTTTTGGCTCACAAAGTGCTGATACCGTTGCCGGGAATCCTCACCTCTCAATTCATCTTGTAATCTCGCTTTGTTTAATTCATAGATTAGTGTCTTGGCAGACATGTGGAAAACTTTATCCGAGACCGTCTTCAGAACAAGCCCTGTAATACGCCGTCTGTCAAGCCAGTCATATCCTTCATTCAGGCCTTCGGTCATGATCTGAATGGATCGTTGCAGAAAGGGTTTGGAAAACTCAAAGAACGGAATTTCATCCGTATCGCCCTCAATAAAATATTCGATCTCCAGATGCTCATTCTCAAGAAATGTTCTGCGGAGTTCCCGATGCCAGAGCATCTCAGCAAAGTCGTACATAAAACCTGTATCGTTAAACATAGCCTGCACTGTATCCATATTCATGGATTCAGCCCGGAAGCGATCGGACAATTGCTCCTGATCCTGAAAAAACTTGTCAAGCCATTGCTGCATTCTTCCTGAATCCGTTTGCTCTACAGGCATGTCCACATTCGGAACGTTGGGAACTTGTGCAGTATATCGCTGCACAAACTGTTTGTATTTCTCTGTTAAGTAGAGTGCATCACTCCAGCGGGAGTCATGTAATCGCTCCTGTATGCTCATCATTTCATTCCCCTTCTATTGGATGGTTTGGTGCTCAAAATCTAACATAAAAAAATCAAGCACATAACTGAAATCAGCTATGTGCTTGAAGATGAGAGTAAAATTTAACAACAAGTAAGCCAGGAAGAAGGTGAAACCGAATTATAATGACATTCATGACTTACCGTACAGAATACACCGCCGCTAGCTTCAGCATCAATTACCGATACAGCCCCTGTAATGACCATAAGCTCGTCATCACTGATGTCCTCGATTGCTCCCAATGCTTCGAGATTGAATTGTTTCATTGAAAAAACCTCCATTCGAATTTTTTTATATGTATAGCTTATAAAAAGCTAAACACCAATGTTGAATTCAACTGCAGAATATTGTAAAATATTTAAATTATGTAATTATTTTCTATGTAATCAGTCTAGCATAATTTGCTAGTTTTTGTAAATCTCTTTTTGGGATTTTACCATCATTTTGACAAAATAAATTGCTTTTACTAGAATCACAACAAAATTGCGTTATTCCGTTGTTAAATGTACAAAATTTTAAACACCTGTTCCAAGACAGGTGTTTTTCTAAGTAGCAGGCAACTTCAATACAGCTCTAAGCCCTTCTCCACTTTCACTCTCCAGAACAAGCTTGCCCCGATGAGCCAGCGCAATCCTTGCTACCATTGGAAGCCCCAAGCCATGTCCCTGACGGGAAGGCCGTACACGCCCTGCCGCATAGGGTAGAACCACCACATCGTCCAGATACTCTTTTGGAATTCCTTTTCCATCATCTGACACCACAAATTCACAACATACATCCTCAGCTGCACGCATCGTTTCCAGCACAATTGCACACCCCTCCGGGTTATGCGTGATACTGTTTTGTACCAGATTCGTTACTGCACGATACAATAATCGTTCATCCCCCATAACATGAAGACTCTCGTCCTGAACATGAAGCGAGATTGGATAACGCTCATCCAGTCCATTATTCAAAAAATCCGACACAACCTGCCTTGCTAGTACCGAGAGTCGAATCGACTTCAACTGTAAAGGCTGCATCTCATACTCCAGCATGGATACCAGGTTTAGATCACTGACCAGTGACCGCAGGCGTTCACCCTGGCGACGAATAATGGAGGCCTGCTGTTTGTGCTCGGCTGGTAAATCCGATTGCTCCTCCAACTCACTCGCGTAACCCAGAATCATGGACAAGGGTGTCCGTATATCATGAGAAATGCCTGCGATCCAGTTGGATCGCGCTTCATCTCTCACTTTTAGAGCATCATCCTTGTCCTGAAGCATGCGGGAGGTTGAATTGATGCTTTGTGACAGATCATTAAATATACCCTTGGTTTCGACGTGAACAGGCTCTTCCTTTGCCAATGCGTGAATGCCATGGATTAACGGTCGAATACTACGGATCACCCGCGTTCCAATGAGTATGGATACTAGTAGAGCAAGAGCCACATTACACACCAACAATAGTATGATCCGAATAGGCAATGACTTGAGCCACTCTGCCAGAAAGTCGAACTGGTATTTTCCGTACGTGTTTTTGGGGTAGCCTACCACCAAGAGTCCGTCTTCACGTTCCCATACGTACACCGGGTATTCCTTAAGATAGTATCGCGAGAACTTCGCAACATCCGTCACGTTATAAGAGCGCGAGATTTCAGTCGGAAGCCGTTCGCTCCACTGTACCTTGCCCTGGGGATCGAGCAGCATCGCCCAAGCCTGATAAGTCTCCAGCAGTTGCATTCCATCGCTGTTTAGCGCATAGTCCCCCTGCTCGCCCTTACTCAGGCCACTGGCCATCTGTTTCACAACCGCACCGGGGGAAGGACCCTCATGAATTTCCTTGAAGATCAGCGAACCTAGCAAAATTAGATTGAACAATAACAGCACCACAGATACCAGAATGGTAGATCCGACAAACTTTCTTAGAATTCGAACAACGCCATCCATCACCTAGACTCCTGAGCCATCAGTTTGTAACCAAGTCCCCGAACGGTTAGCAAAAATACCGGTTTGGATGGGTCTTCCTCAATCTTTTCCCGGATTCGCCGAACATGCACCATCAGTGTATTTTCATAACCATAACTCTCGTCTCCCCATACGGCTTGACACAGGGCATCACTGGTTACAATCCGGCCTTGATTCTCATACAACTTGATCAGTATGGCGTGCTCCTTAGCTGTCAATGGAAGCTCCCTGTCTGTCCCCTGTACAACAGCACTCTCCAGATCAATGGTTTGTTCACCTAAACGGAATACAGGCAATCTCTCCACCGTATTGGAGGCATATACCCGCTTCAGAATAGCCATCAGCCTGAGAATCAACTCTCTTGGCAGAAAGGGCTTGACCATATAATCATCCGCTCCCAGCCCCAGACCGAGCAATCGATCCTCATCTTCACCACGTGCCGACAGAAACAGAACAGGCATGTCCGAGAATGACCGGATCGAAGAGAGCAGAGAGAACCCATCCCCATCTGGAAGCATCACGTCCAGGATTGATGCATCCGGCTTTTCAAGTCTGCATACTGCCAAGGCATTCACGAAGTTATCAGCCGTATAGACCCGAAAAAAACCTTCTTTACGTAAAAAACGTTCAATCATTTCCCGTATCTCAGGTTCATCATCTACGATCAATATTTTCTTATTCTTCAATAATTCCATTGATATCACCCTTTTTATTATACATCATAGAGGCATTCATCCGATATTTTCCATTTCCATTTAAGGTAATTGTAAGGTTATCTTCAGCCACGAGCAAGAAGCCTGATCTATATTTAGAGCAACAGAGATATTAGTGAAATGGAGTTGAGATCAATGATAAATTCTTCCCCCATCGTGGAAACGCATAACCTGTCCAAATCTTATGGCGGTACTAACCGCGTACACCAGGTTAATCTGGCAGTTGAGACGGGACAGATTTTTGGCTTCCTGGGTCCGAACGGAGCAGGCAAAACAACCACATTAAAAATGCTGCTCGGTTTGATCAAACCCACCGAAGGCAATGTAAAGGTGTTCGGCAAAGATCTGAATAAACATCGCCCTTCCATTCTGAATCAGACAGGATCACTGATCGAATCCCCATCTTATTACGGCCACTTGACTGGACTTGAGAATATGAAAGTCATGCAGCGACTGCGGAACGTACCGAACAAAAATATTGATGAAGCTCTCAAAATTGTCAGGCTCGAAAATCAGAAACACAAGCAGGCCGATCAGTATTCCCTAGGGATGAAGCAACGACTCGGTATTGCCATGGCCCTGCTTGCCTTCCCAAGCCTGCTTATTCTGGATGAGCCTACAAACGGACTTGATCCGGCCGGGATCGGTGAGATCCGGGAATTAATCAAGTCCCTTCCGGGTCAATATGGCATAACAGTCCTGTTATCCAGCCACCTGTTGTCAGAGATCGAACAGATTGCTACCTCGGTCGGGATTATCAGTGATGGCAAGCTGCTGTTTCAGGGAACCATGCAGAGCCTTCAAGCCAATAACAAGACCACCATTCGTTTTCAGACAACAGACACGACAAGGGCAGAGAAAATCCTTTTGACTCAAGGCTACATGCCCACAGTTCATGGAAAACAGTTGGTGTTCAACTATCTTCGTGACGAGGAAGTCTCTCGGATGAACAAGGTGCTGGTAGAACACGATATCCCCGTGATCCGGATCGAGGAACACAAGAAAAGTCTGGAAGACATATTCCTGGATCTGACCGGAAAGGAGCGGAGCCTGTAATGAAAGCCCTATCCCTGGAGTATTATAAAATCCGCCGCAAAAGGATCTGGGTCATGCTATCCCTTTTTCTGGCCGCAGAAATGATCTGGGCCTCCATGTCTATGAGCATCTCCATCTCCCGAAGTGCAGCCAATGCGAGTTGGGAAGCCTTGATCTTCAGCATCGCTTCCATGAACGGACTGTTCCTGCCCATTATATCGGCTATCGTTGTATCCCGCATCTGTGACATGGAGCATAAGGGGAACACATGGAAGATGCTGATGACGACCAACATCGGACGTAATCATGTCTACACAGCCAAGTACATATGTGCGAACAGCCTGATCCTGTATGGTATTCTTGCGCAAGCTGTGTTCATTGTCGGTTTCGGTCTATCCAAAAACATTTCCGGCCCGCTACCATTCTCCCTGCTGGTGCAGTTCGTTATAGGCACACTGCTAACTACACTCGCGATAACCGCTCTTCAGCAATGGTTGTCTCTTACGGTACGCAATCAGGCTTTTGCGTTATGTCTGGGTATGCTGGGCGGATTCATTGGTACAACATCGGGGTTGTTTCCTGCAGGTGTACGTCACCTTTTCATATGGTCTTACTACATGGATCTGAATCCAGTCACTTACATTTACAGCGCAACTTCGGGTACCTATGTATCGGGTATGCTGCCTGTCGGTCTTTTCTTAGCCGCCTTGTTGATGGCTGCCATCTTCTATTTTGCAGGGAATATTCATGCTTCAAGACAAGAGATTTGAGGAGGGAAACACATGCTGAGGAGCATTTCCGCCGAATGGCTTAAACTTCGGCATTCCCGGATCAGCCTGGTACTGGCCATTCTGCCTATTATCAGCCTGCTGATCGGATGCTTTAACTTTTATTTCAATCAAGCGGCTTTACAAAACGGGTGGTACAGCCTGTGGACACAGGTCAGTTTATTTTACGGGGAATTCTTTCTACCCATCCTAATCGCTATCTGTTGTGCCTTTGTATGCCGCCTGGAACACAGCAATCGCAACTGGAACATGATTCTGGCTTCTCCGGTTTCGGTCACCAGCCTGTTTGTTGCCAAGTTGGTCATTGTCGGCATATTGATCTTCTCGGCTCAAACCTTCTTCATGCTCATGTACTGGGCAGCAGGCCAACTGTTCGTCATTCCGGGTCCGTTCCCGATGGAAACGGTGGTGTGGAGCCTGCGAGGATGGTTCGCCTCTATTTCCATTGCCGCACTGCAACTGGGGTTATCGATACGGATACGAAGCTTCGCGACGCCAATTGGCATCAGCCTTTGTGCGGTCTTTCTGGGACTGGGCATGTATGTGCTAAAAATCGGCATGTTATTCCCCTATTCCCTGTTAACCATAGGCATGGGTGTACTGAGTCAAAAGGGACTGACATCCTCGGAGAATATCGTCTTTCTTTTCATGAACAGTCTCTTTATCCTTCTGTTTGCTACCTGGTCGATCCGCCGCCTGAAATATAAAGACATCGCATCGTCCTAAATTTACCGAGATCAAAGGAGGACAAGAACATGAAAAAAGCTTTCACTATTCTCGCATTGGTACTCGTTATTCTGACTTGCCTGTGGCTCTTCTTCATGGACCCTGCTAAATTGACTCCCGATAACCCTGCCGGCAAAACAACCTACTATACCACTGTGAATCAGACTACAGTCAACAAGGATGACAATGGCAGATATGCTTATGAACTGATCGGCTATACAGACGAAGGAAAATCCAAAACACTCAGCTTCTCCACCAGTAAGCTACTCAAAAATGGAGCCTATCTGAAACTATATGTATCCACGCTGCGTGGTGTTACACACTGGGAAGAGGTCACAGCGGACGATCTGCCAGGGCAAGCCAAGCAGTTAACCTCTAAATAGAAAAAAGATGCGTATCTATATCTCCATTGATATTTGCATAACAAAAAGAGCCTTGCCCCATTACTTCAAGGGTGGCTCTTTTAGGTTATGCCAATGCCATCTGCAGCGCAGTCAGCGCAATCCCGATAACAAATCCGGTAACGGCTCCGTTGATCCGAATCCATTGCAGATCCTGTCCAACCTTATCCTCAATCATCGAAACCAAAGTGGCATTGTCCATTTTGTCCACATTTTCGCGTACCAGTTTACCGATTTTGGAATGATTTTTCTCCAGCAGTGTTGTGACGCCATTTACGATCTTGGCATTCATGCCTGTCATCAACGCGTCATCTGCCCGCAGATCAACCAATACCCGCTCAATGGCAGGCAGTGCATACGTATCTACATACTGTCCATCTTCCATCGCGGCGAGTGCCTTGTCTCTCAGTTCGGTGAGTTTGTTCAGCACCGTTTCCTCTGCGTTCCAGCCCTCCAGCATATTGTTCTTCCAGCTGTTGATTCCATCTTGCATAGCCTCGCTCATCGCCAGCCGCACTGTCTGGGTACGTACCATATCAAGCACCTTGTACCTTAGAGCACTGCCTTCACGTTTCATATCCTCTACCCGATCGAAGAGATATCCTTGTAAAATGCCACCCAGACGCTCCTCGTTCATATAACCAAGGAATGCATTCATCGCAAACTGCATCAATCCGTTCATCTGAATGCCGCTGATGGCTTTCATGCCGCTTTCACCCAAAAACATGATCGTCTCGGGTTTAACCAGCCACTCCTCGGCTTGCTTTAATCCGTAGTCCAGCGCTTTGGCGTCGTAACCCCGCTCTGTCATCTGGTGAGCAGCCCGTTCCAAAATCGGACCCAGATCAAAGGCGCCCGCTTGTGACTTGATCTCACGTGCTACGAGCGGAGCAATCTGCTCTAACGGCAGACCAGCCAGAATTCGTTTGCAGAGCGTATCAATCATGATCTTGATCCCGTCACTGTGAAGCTCACGTGTCAACGTATCGAGCACCGTCTCTGCTGCTTTGAAATCTGCAATTTTCTCGGTAATGCTGTCTTTGTTGAGCAAGTTATTCTCTACTGCGGAGACCAGACCTTCCGTCATTTTATCGCGATTTTTCGGCAACAATGCTGTGTGTGGGATAGGAATGCCGAGCGGGTGACGGAATAGTGCTGTAACGGCGAACCAGTCCGCAAGTCCACCTACGAGTCCCGCTTCAAATGATCCTACCAGCAACTTGCCCACAGGAACGCCCTGGAACGGCAAGGATGCAGCAAATCCCGCTCCCATGACTACGAGAGACCAGGCAGCTGCTTTTTTGGTTTGTTTAGGTTTAGCCATTGTATTCTTGCTCCTTTATCGTTAATCGCACGGCCCAGAATAGTCCGATTACGCACTTCTTCATTTCTTATGTCAGCATCTTGCATAATTCGATTCTAAGCGCTCACGGGTACAAGATATAGACGAACAGGATCATTTCGATCTATATCTTGCTGATTGGAAGACGCTCATGGGATTTATGCAAAATGCTTATGTAAACTCTCCACTAGCGAAGTCTTAACTTCCATATTTCGTATACTTCATCTTATCACCCACAAGCGTCAAAACCAAACCTCTGATTGGAGAAAAAGGATATTTGGAGCGTTTACTTCGCTATGTGGATCACTTCCTTTTCCAATACAAGGGAGATTTTAGTATAATCAATCAAGACGGCCCTTCTATATCGATTGGCTGCTGGACAGCAGGGTAATTACATAGTGGAACAAAGAATCCATAAGAGGAGGAATTTCGGACCATGAAACACGTGCAGGACACAACCACGCTCTATAACGGAGTCAAAATGCCCTGGCTAGGTTTTGGCGTATTCAAAGTTAAAGACGGAGACGAAGTCGTTCATGCTGTCAAAACGGCCATTCAAGCTGGTTATCGCAGTATTGATACAGCCAAAGCATATAACAACGAAACAGGTGTCGCTCAGGGTATTCGTGAATCTGGAGTAGCCCGTGAGGATCTGTTCATTACCACTAAAGTATGGAATAGTGATCAGGGATATGAATCCACGCTAGCTGCCTTCGAAGCGAGCATGAAGCGACTCGAACTGGAGTATCTGGATCTCTATCTCATCCACTGGCCGGTTAAGGGCAAGTACAAAGATACATGGAGAGCGCTGGAGAAACTCCATAAAGAAGGACGCATCCGTGCGATTGGTGTGAGCAATTTCCAGATTCACCATCTGGAAGACTTGATGATTGATGCCACGATCAAACCTGCAGTCAATCAGGTGGAACTTCATCCACTATTGATTCAATCGGAGCTTCGTGAGTACTGCAACAAACATCAGATTCAGATCGAAGCCTGGTCTCCGCTCGGACAAGGTCATCTGATGGATCATCCGTTGCTGAAGGACATCGCCGCCAAATACAGCAAGTCCCCCGCACAAGTGATTCTGCGCTGGGATCTGCAGAACGGCATCGTGACCATACCCAAATCCGTTACACCTGAGCGTATTTACGCCAACGCCGATCTCTACGATTTTGAGTTAACTTCGGAAGAAGTAGAGCAGATTAACGGCCTGAACGAGAACAAACGCTTTGGTTCCGATCCAGACAACTTTAACTTCTAATATAAGCAGATTAATTCGATTACACCCGCCTTCGATCTTAGAAGAGCGGGTGTTTTGGTATGTGATGTTATAGGCAGTCTATTCGTTGTTAAGAATGAAGGCGAGGCTCGCTATCCTACTCAGGTCGAAAGAAAAATTTTTTTTGACCGTTTAGAACTATTTTGTCTCCTCATCAGTCTAACGAGTGTCAAGCGAACTCAAGCACTTATACAGAATCCAGGCCTGGAACAAGCGGTGACTTGAATATTTAGGTTTATCAGGGGGGATCAGGAGTGATTAGACTGAACCATAGAAAGACAAAAGAAGAACAGTTCAGCGAAAAAATAACAGAGATTCAAAATAAATTATATCGACTGGCATACTGCTATGTTAAAAATGAACAAGAAGCGCTGGATATCGTATCCGAAGCGGTCTATAAAGGGTACATCGCTTATAGAAAGATGGAGTCCATGACTTATTTTGATTCCTGGATGTCACGAATTGTGATTAACACAGCGATAGATCATATTCGACGCAACCAGCGAGTGACCTATATGGAGGATCATATTCAGGAGTTTGTGGCTCCAGAGCGAGGGGCGTCGCTGGAAGAAAAAATGGATCTATATGACGCACTGGACCGGCTTATCCCCGAGGAAAGAGCCTATATCATATTAAAATTCTTTGTGAATCTTCCTTTTCGAGAGATGGCTGAAGTGCTCTCCATACCGGAAAATACAGTTAAGTCCAAATTCTATCGGATTATCAAAAAATTAAAATTTTATTTGATTGAAGGAGAGGTTGAGAACGTATGATAGGCAAAGACCGTTACGAAAATATTGAAATCCCTGCTCAACTTACTGACGTTATTCGTCATGCCCAGAAAAGAGCCACTGCTCGCAAGAATTCATCTCGAATGATTCGTTATGCCTCAGTCATAGCGGCATGTGTTGCTTTTCTCTTCGTGGTGAACATCCCTTCCGTAGCAAACGCCATGTCCAAAATACCTGTGGTCGGATCTATTGTTCAGGTGTTGCAATTTGGCGATGGAGGTAAAGTTACAGATGGAGTTACCATTGGCACGGAGACAACCGAAAATACACTTAAAATTAATTTTAGCACCGACGAACAGGATCAGGCCAATGATGCACCTTCTTATAATGTCGAACACAAAGAAGCACCGAATCGTGTCCTCTTCACTTTTAGCGGTGCACGTTACATGGATGTAGAGAAAGTCAAAGCCGACTTTATGACCCAGCCTTTAGTGAAAGATGTTTATGGTTCCATGATTTTAGACGACTCTTCCGTCGGATTCGTAGTTGTTTTAAAAGAAGAGGTACAGTATGCCGTAACGGAATTCAAGAACCCTGGATACCTGGAAGTGAAACTGACTTCCGACGGCAAACCGGTCACACCTCGGAAGGTATACTCTCTCCGCACAGAATCAATGCCTTTTGGAGAATCGATGGGTATAATTAAAGAATCCTATCCGGATGAGGACATCTCTTTCCTCAAAACGTCCACTGGTGAGTTTACAGCAGTTATTGGAGAATATCTTACCGCTGAAGAAGCTGAACAGAAGCTCAAAGAACTCGCTCAGCAACCGGATTATCATGAGGAGTTTTATGTGGACAGCTGGATGAGTAACGAAAATCCAAAGTGATTAGTTATTGCCAAAAGTGACGCTCAATCCAAAAAAATCCCGATTCGGATGCCCTGAGCATCTCCGATCGGGATTTTCACATATCAAAACCTATTCGCTTTTGGATACCAGCTTGAAATCATCAAAGTGGAAACCTGGTGCTACTACGCACGTTACCAATACAGGCTCATCACCCAGCGGGCGCGCTGTCTGCCATACGCCGGCAGGAACGAGCACCTGTGGTGATTGCCCCGCAGCAATATCCATCCCCAGAACAAGAACTTCCTCGTTCTCCGGGTTCTCCCCGTTGCCACCCAGCTTCAGCTCAACCGGACTGCCGCTGTGCCACAGCCAAAGTTCATCGGACAGAACCGTATGCCACTCGGAGATTTCATGTGCGTGCAGCAGAAAATACGTAGAACTTGCCGAGAATCGTGGGCCGGAGTATGTATCCGGCAGAACGGACTGCGGAATCTGATAAGATGCCTTCCATTCTTCCTTATACCAACCGCCTTCAACGTGAGGCTGCATATTGAGCGCAGCAACCAATGGCGATAATTCATGTGTCGTCATAACCTGTTTCCTTCCTTCCAAATCATATTGGAGACACTCCTTAACTAGAGTTTCGCCTCTCTCCCCCTACTCTAAAACATCATTCAAGTTTTGTCACCTTGACAGCACACGATTTCCAATGATAGCGTTTACAAAAAGATGGATTTTCCGTTATGATATGGATATCGTTGTTAATCCGTGAAGCAGAGGGGAGCTGTACCATGAGTCTCATAGAGGATCGGATTGGACCCAAATATCGAATCGGTGAACATTCATTTACCATTGAACATATGCGGAGACATGATGGTAACGGTATGCCACAGCCTCACGCTCATCCATTCTACGAATTGTATTACTTACTTGAAGGTGAACGAGTTTATTCCATGAATGGTCAGATTCTGTCCGCCCGCAAGGGTGATTTTATTCTGATTAATCCACACGATGTACATACTACCTCCAAAGGAAGTATTCCCGGCTTCGAACGAATATTAATCGGTTTTTCGCCTGCTTTTGCAACGGGGATGGAACTCGGCATATGTGGTCTGCTTCCTTTTAATTGTTCAAGACTCCTTCGCCTGCCTGAAGAAGAACAGCCCGAGATGGAGCGTATACTGTGGCAGATGCTGCAAGAATGCAAAGAGCGACGCCCTCACTATGAGATCGCCGTAAGAAGTCTGCTTGCCCAACTTTTGATCCGTATTCATCGGGTAGAGGAGAACATCCAGCAGTCATGCCCCGGTCCCTTGCATCCGATGCAGGACAAAATCAGTGAAATTGTCACTTATGTGAATAGCAACTATACCGAACCACTTACGCTGGAGAGTGCAGCAAATCGTTTTTATATCAGTCCATCCTATCTGAGCCGAATGTTCAGCCGGTTTACCGGGTTTCGGTTTAGCGAATATCTACGTGTTGTCCGGGTCCGTGAGGCACAGCGAAGATTGCTGTCCACACAAGAGCGGGTACAAATGATCGCAGAGAAGGTAGGATTTGAGCATACGGCTCATTTTAACAAAACATTCAAACAAGTCACCGGTACAACACCGCTTCGCTATCGCAAGGAACACCGGTAGATCATCAGATAACATCATATAAAAGCCGAGTGGGTAGCCTTGCTCCAGAGATTACGTATTCCTTATATCGAAAGGCATCGCGATTACTGGATCTATGGCTACGCCACTGCGGCTGAATTGGACCAACTTGTATAACCCCTACTACTTACCTTTTACCTGCGAATGATCACACCACTTCGTACCTCAGGACCCACAGAGATCTGACGACCGTCTGTGTCGGCATCGCCTTCACGACATACGATGCCAGCGGATTCGTGTCCGGTCACCATCAGAAGTCGGCCATCTGCACCTTTGCCCTGAATGCTCTCTAACTCTGCCCCTTTGCACTGGTGCAAATGAACCAGCGGACCTTCGGTAATCTGCGCCTGCAATTCAGCGATATGTAGATGTTTCGCATGAGCACATTGGATGCCACTGCGAGATTGCACGTGGTAACGCTGGATGATCACGCCATCCAAAGGCTGTTCCGGCAATCCACTCACGAGCAACGCAGTGTCGGCACCGGCACAGACCACATCCGATATTCGTATATCCCGGAACACTGGTGTCTCTTCGCTGATCTCCTGAGACAGATCACTGCCCCGGGCAGACCCTTCCTGATTCGCATAGAAAAAGGAGAACGAGATGGCTTCCATAATGATATCTTTCATATAAATGCGCTCAATCTGAATATCCTCAACCACCCCGCCGCGTCCACGTGCGCTTTTGAAGCGAAGTCCAATGTCCGTGCCGATAAACGTACAATCCGACACACGCACATGCCGCACACCACCGGACATCTCACTACCAATTACGAAACCGCCATGACCGTGATACACCGTGCAATCCCGAATGGTGATGTACTCCGATGGAAGACCCAATTCACGGCCTTCGGCATCCTTGCCTGATTTCAGACAGATCGCATCATCGCCGACATCGAATACACTCTGCTCCACTACCACATGACGGCAGGATTCAATGTCCAGCCCATCTCCATTCTGAGAAAACCACGGATTCCGCACGCTCACGTTACGAATGGTTATATGCTCAGATGCCCAAGGGTGCAGATTCCATGCAGGCGAGTTTTGGAACGTTGGACCGTCCAGCAGTACCCGTTTGCATCTGCGCAAGCTGACCATGTTGGGGCGTAAAAAGTCTCTGACTTTTTCATAAGATGCGACATCACGTACCTGCTCCTTATGTAACCGATTCGCAATGGCACCTCCTTCACGTGCAGATGCGGAAGGCCACCAGATTTCCTCCTCCCCACCAGATTGCTCAACAACACCACCCGAAGCCACCAATCGGTTCCACTGTGAAGTCGTCATTTTGGAGCGTTTAACCGGACGCCAGGCTTCACCGCCTCCATCCCATATCCCCTCACCGGTAATCGCAATATCCTCCAGTTGATCACCATCGATTGGGGATTGGCAACGTACAACCTGCCAGCCCTCGAAGCTCGACGCAATTAATGGGTATTGATCAAAATCTCGGCTAAACGTAACCAGTGCACCTGCTTCCACATGCAGTTCGATCCGGCTGCGCATTACAATTGGACCTGTGAGCCATACCCCCGCAGGGATTACGATTCTACCTCCTCCTGCTTCAGCACATGAAGCGATGGCAAGTCGGAACATCTCCGTATTATCTGTTACGCCGTCTCCAACAGCTCCATAGTCTGTAATTCGAAAATCCTGAGCAGGGATGACGGGCAAATTAGCTTCATAAGCTCGAATATCAGACCGGGCACCTGCTCCTGTCGACATTGGGGAGTGATATGTATTCATCGTGCAGAATCATCCTCTCTACCTGTAATGGAATCGTTATGGGATCAACATTTCGTTCTACCTTCTTAGTTTCCTTTCAGATAGGTACTCTCTCGCTCCATCATATCAATGGCATGATACACAGGGTTGAGCTTTTTTGCCATGTACGGTTAGAACTTGATGGAATTTGTTTTTATGATGAGAGTCATAAATCAAACACCATTCCCAGTATACTCTATACATCTATTCCAAAGGTTGGTAAACAACTAGGAGATTCGATTCATTTTTCTGTCAGGATTCGTCACAAGACATTCAATAATATGACAGATATATAACACAATTACTGGCTATAGCCCTAGAATTCCTGTTACTTATGTCATGTTTTATCACAAACTAATTGCCATAAGCAGGATGACTATGTATGATTAAATAACTAGTTTCAATTTATTCCTTATTATCCCTTTTACAAACCAACGTTGCAGAAAGGATGGGGTGTACTCTTGATTGAATTTAGGGGTGTCCAGAAGCATTTCGGTCATTTTCATGTCCTCAAGGATATCCATCTTCACATTGAAGAAGGAGAGGTCGTCGTCATTATCGGACCTTCCGGCTCCGGCAAAAGCACGTTACTCCGCTGTATTAACCGCCTGGAGACCATTACCGAAGGTGAACTTGTCGTCAGTGGGATTCCTCTACATCAGAAAAAGGTGGACATTAACCTCTTCCGCCGTGACATCGGCATGGTATTTCAACACTTCAATCTTTATCCTCACAAAAAAGTCATCGATAACATTACCCTTGCACCCATGAAGGTGCGCAAACAACCCAAAGAACAGGCAGCCACAACGGCAATGAAGTATCTGACCCGGGTGGGCATTGCCGACAAAGCAGACAGTTATCCCTCCCAGTTGTCCGGTGGACAGCAACAACGGGTAGCCATCGCCAGAGGACTCGCTATGGAGCCCAAAATCATGCTTTTTGACGAACCTACCTCTGCACTCGATCCCGAGATGATCGGGGAAGTCCTCGATGTTATGCGCTCCCTTGCTCATAATGGCATGACCATGGTTGTCGTTACCCATGAGATGGGATTCGCCCGCGAAGTTGCGGACCGGGTCATCTTCATGGACGAAGGCCGAATTGTTGAAGAGGCTACCGCCGCTGAATTTTTTGACAACCCCAGAGAAGAACGAGCACAGCAATTCCTGAGCCGTCTGATTCATCATTGAGAATAATCCAATATTCCATTTAGAAAAGGGGTCTTTATTCATGAAGAACATATTCAAATGGCCATCATTTATGCTTGTCCTCATTCTGTCGCTGGTATTATCCGGTTGTAGTACAGGTACAGATACAGATACACCTTCGACGAGCGGCGGTGGTGACGCCGAGGCCAAAGGCACGATCGAACGAATTAAAGAGCGCGGTAAACTCATTGCTGGTGTGAAATACGATACGAAGTTGTTCGGCCTGAAAGATCCGGCCAGCGGCAACGTTGAAGGATTCGACATTGATATAGCCAAGGCACTCGCCAAACAGATTCTTGGGGATGAAACCAAAGTAGAACTGAAAGAGGTTACTTCCAAAACACGCATTCCCATGCTGCAAAATGGAGACATTGATATCATCATCGCCACGATGACGATTACGGATGAGCGTAAGGAACAAGTGGATTTCAGTGATGTTTACTTCGAGGCAGGGCAGTCCCTGCTGGTGAAAAATGATAGTGCGATTACCGGCCTGGAAAGCCTCAGCGGGGTGAAAGTACTCGCGGTGAAAGGCTCCACATCCGCTCAGAACATTCGCGAGAAAGCCCCGGATGCCGAGGTGCTCGAATTCGATAATTATCAGGATGCGTTCACCGCTCTCAAAGCCGGTAAAGGCGAAGCGCTGACTACAGATAACATTATCCTGATCGGTATGCAACAGACGGATAACAGCTTCCAATTGGTTGGTGGCAATTTCACAAGCGAACCTTATGGTATGGCCATTCGCAAAGGCGACACTGCCTTCGTGGAGGAAGTCAACACGCTGCTCAAAAGCATGAAAGACAGCGGGGAATATGACACCTTACATGAGAAATGGTTGGGCTCCAAGCCCGAGTAACCCGAATTAAGATGGGTAAGCGGCGAATTCGTCTGCTGGATGCGATACATAAGCAGGCGTAATCGCCGTTTCTACATCTGGAGAACGGAGGCTTCGCCTATATGGGCACATTGGATTTCAACGTACTGATGCGACACTCGGATCGTTTTATGGAAGGATTCCTGAATACCATTCAAGTGAGCATTATAGCTCTGATCGGCAGCTTTATCCTTGGCGCAATCCTGGCCATCTTTCGGATATCTCCTGTGAAACCGCTGAACTGGATTGGCACGGCTTTTGTGGAATTTATCCGGAACATCCCATTGCTGTTGGTTGTGTTTTTCTTCTATCTTGGACTGCCTGCACTAGGCATCTCGCTGGATGGGTTTGTCTCCGGTACTCTGGGTCTGACCATCTACACCGCCGCTTTCATTGCCGAAGCGATCCGAGCGGGCATTCAGACGGTGCCGCGTGGACAACTGGAAGCAGCAAGGTCTTCCGGCTTGTCCTATGTACAGGCCATGAACCTGATCATTCTGCCCCAGGCCATCAAGATTGTACTGCCGTCCATCGGCAACCAGTTCATCAATTTGGTCAAAAACTCATCCATTCTTGCCGTTGTCGCCGGTATGGATCTTATGTATTTTGCCGACCTGGTTAACTCGGATACGTTCCAACCGCTAAGTGTGTACACCATTGTTGCGCTGTTCTATCTGGTAATGACACTACCACTTAGCTTCCTGGTGCATTATATGGAGCGCAGGTTTGGACAGAGTGATGCAGAGGCGCGCACCAAGGGCAAGCCGAAAAAGAACAAACCTGCGGGTCAGGTCACCATGTAATGCTACGGTGCTTGAATTGCTCTATACACAGTCCATGCTCCATCTATTAATCTTCGATATTCCATTCCTGCACACAGAAGGAGGCTAATAAAATATGGACTTTAGCGGGGCCTATGCGTGGCCCAACCTTCGGTTCCTGCTTCAAGGATTCCTGATCACCCTGCAGGTAGCAGGGCTATCCATTGTATTCAGCTTCGTGCTCGGAACTGTGTTGGGTACGGTGCGGTATACCCGCCTCCCTGTTCTGTCACAGATCGTGGCGGTGATCGTGGATACGATCCGGAATCTGCCGCTGCTGCTCATCATTTTCTTCATCCACATGGTACTTCCACAGCTCGGGATTAAAATGTCCGTCTTCTGGTCCACAGTTGTTGGACTGAGTCTGTTTGAAGGCGCGATGATCGCCGAGATCGTCCGTAGCGGTCTGAAGTCCGTTGAGCGCGGTCAGGTGGAAGCCGCCCGCTCCTCGGGACTTAGCTACATGCAGACCCTCGGTGGCATCATCATGCCACAGGCGCTACGCCGCATGTCTCCGCCGATGGTCAGCCAGTTCATCTCACTCCTGAAGGATACTTCACTGGCGATCATCATCTCCCTGCCGGAGCTAATGCACAACGTGCAGATCCTTGGCGGTCAAAGTTTCGATTACATTATCCCAGCCCTGTTGCTCGCAGCCGTATTGTATTTTGTCATCAACTACGCGCTGTCCATTGTCGCAAGGCGACTTGAGGCACGGATGAATTGAAGTGGGAAGAACCCCAAGAAATGACTCCAGTTCCACCTCAATGGTGGTTACGGAGTCTTCTTTGGTTTGTCCCTCAAATCTCCGCTCCGTTGTGACGTAATTCCGCCTGTAGCAGCGCGATCGGCAGTTCCTCCGGATCAAGCTTCATCTTCACTGTTAATGCAGCTGCTGTCCCCGCGGCCTCCCCCGTAGCCATACAGCTCGGAGTCAGCCTTGTCGTAGCATGCGCCTCATGTGTGGTGGAGATGCAGCGTCCTGCCGCCAACAGATTGCGAATATTCTGAGAAATCAGACAGCGGTACGGAATATCGTATGCCCCGTCTCCCTCTATAAAGGCAGCTACAACGCCTTGACCTGAAGGGTCATGAATATCAATCGGATAACCACTTCTGGCAATCACATCGTCAAACTTCCGTCCCGCAACCACATCCGCCTGGGTCAACGCATAATGCCCAATAATCCGCCTGGATTCACGAATGCCAATCTGCGGCGCTACTGCCGAGATCGAAGCCCGTTCGAAGCCTGGGACATCATGCTGCAAAAATTCAGCGATCATCAGCACCTGCTTCCGGCCTTCCTGTTCCGCAGAGGTCAGATCCTCGGCATCCGTCGCATCGAGTCCCTGCACTCGCGTACAATTAATCAGCACTTCATCCTCTGCCGGTCCGGTAAAAAATAATACCTGATCGCGATTAATCGGCACACCCGCTTTTTTCCACTGGGAATAGAAGCCGCTCACGCCGGTTAACGGAATGCTGTCCAGCTCGGAGAATGGGGTCTTGGCATAGAAATCCTCCGGGTGCTCCTGCATGTATTGCTTCACTCGTCCAAGATCGACACCACGCATGCGGAATTTCATGGTCATTGGCTGAGACTGGTTATCGCCATCTCTCCCCTTCGCCACCGAAGCACCAGCAAGATAAGCCAGATCCGCATCACCGCTTGCATCCACGAATACGTTCGCTTGGAACTCCTTTCGTCCAGACTTGTTTGTCACTCGCACCGCTTCCACCCGATCGTCCCCAACGACCACTTCATCCACAAAACTGTGCAATAACAGCCGGACACCGGCCTCCTGCAACAGCTCTGCCGCAACCACCTGAAAGATGGCTGGATGGTACGGCGTAACGGTATGCACAAATCCAACCGTATCACGCAAATGCCCCGGGGAGCCGCCACGCGCCTGCAAACGATCCACAATCTCCTGCGCAATACCTTTAATGACCTGCTCACCACGCTCCGTATGGAAAGTCATCCAGGGATAGACCATAGCAGCGGTTGACATCCCGCCCACGAATCCGTATCGCTCCACCAGCACTGTTCGTATACCCTGCCGTCCAGCCGCAATGGCTGCCGCTATACCCGCAGGGCCCCCTCCTACAATAACGACATCTGCTTCTTCCTTTTTCATGCTCATCCGTTCACGCAAATGTTGTTCCTCCTTCCGTTCTATTGCACGTATTACACGGCTTACTCTTTCAGTCCCGTCATGGCAACCCCCTCAATGAACCGCCGTTGTGCCAGGAAAAAAACAATTAACAGTGGCAAGGTCGCCATGACGGTGGAGCTCATCAGATATTGCCAGGCTGTACCCACTTCATCTGTAAAAAGGGATAATCCAAGCGGCAGCGTCATTAGATCACGCGAGTTAATGAAGATCAACGGATCAAAAAACTCATTCCAGATGGTCACAAACGTGAAGATCGTCAGCGTAGCCATACCCGGCTTGGCAATGGGCAGCATAATTCGCGCGTATATTCGAAATCGGTTGCAGCCGTCGATCATCGCCGCTTCCTCCAGCTCCGTTGGCACCGTAATGAAGAACTGCCGCATCACAAAGATGCCAAATACACCGCCCGCGCCAAAGATTGGCAATAATATCAACGGAAGATGGGTATCAATCCACCCCAGTTGCCGCATGAATAGAAACATCGGAATCGCCGTCACCTCATGGGGAATCATCATTGCACTCAGCAGGATGAGAAATACCACATTACGTCCTTTAAACGGAATTTTGGCGAATGCATAACCGGCGAGAGAAGCAAAAAATACTGTTCCCAGCACAACCAACGCAGAAATGTAGATACTGTTCCAATAAAAACGGTGAAACGGAATCAATCGAAAGACATCGATGTAGTTCTGAAATCGGAATGGTTCCGGTATCCACTGCGGTGGATAGGTGAATATGCTCTGGGGTTCCTTGAATGATGTCGATATCATCCAGATAAATGGCACAATCATAATGAGGGAAATTAGAGTCAGCAACAAATACGTCCCCAGAGTACTTCCTATCTTCCGCCCCGAAGGACTAGGCATCGCCTTCATTGAATACCCACCTCTTTCGGAGCTGCCATTGCAGCAGTGTCAGAATTAGCACGATAAAGAACAGTACATATGCGAGAGCAGAAGCGTAGCCAAACTGAAATAATTTGAATGCTTTTTCCCAGATATAATAAACCAATACTTTTGTACTGTTGCTCGGCCCGCCCTGTGTCATCACATAGATCTGCCCGAATACTTTGAGTGAACCAATCACGGTCATGACCACAGTCAAAAACACCGTTGGTGTGATCATGGGCAGCGTGACGTGAAAAAAGGTTCCCCTTTTGCCCGCCCCGTCTAATGTTGCTGCTTCGTACAGTGAACGCGGTACCTGCTGAATGGCTGCAATGAACAGCACCATATTCAGACCTACATTTTTCAGCACACTTGTCACGATAACCGCCGGCATTGCCAAATTCTCATTGTAAAGCCAGGCCGGACCCTTGATACCCGTCATCAACAGAAGCTGATTAATCAATCCCGACTCTGTCGCATACATCAGCTTCCACACGATGGCCCATACGATCAGCGAAGTCATGACCGGAACAAAGATGGCGGTTCGGAAAATTCCGATACCCCGCAGATTTCTGGATAGCAGCAACGCGAGCAGCAGGGCGAGCACAATATTAAGCGGCACCAGCCCCGCTGTGAAATAAACCGTATTGGCAAGCACTTTCCAGAACATCGCGTCTGTCATAATATTCCCGTAATTATCCAATCCAATAAAATGATGATCCCCCAGCAGAGGCCAATCGGTCAGGCTCATGTATAACGCAAGACCCATGGGAAATAACAGCAGCAGGGTAAACCCAAGCACCATTGGCGATACAAACAGCCAACCCGCGATCTGGGCCTCTCTGGCGAGCGGCCCCCTTCCTGTACGCTTGCGTGAATGGGTCACAATTCAGGCCCCCTTTATAATCAAATTTCCTCCTGAAGCTGAACTCTGCGACGATTCTATATAAGGTGAACTATACATTTACACAAGAACGTAGAGGACAGAAAAAACCTGAAGAAGCGAAGTGGTCGCCTAAAAGCTTTCTGGAAGAAAGCTGCATCGGAAGCATATGCTTATCCCCGGATTTCCCCTTTATATAAGGGATTCAAAAAAAATCTGGGGATAACAGCGATCGGAAGGTTGTTCTGGCATCGGAGTGACAAGTGTAAATATTCTTTAGTTCAACTTATATAGTCCGAACGGTTCAGACTGTCCACCGCATTACGAAACCCGTTCACAGTCCTTCGCAGCTGTTCCTCCGTGTTGCCTGTCACGACCGCCCCAAGCATAATCGCTTTGACCCCGGTATCATGCAGGACACGAACATCCTCCGGCACCAGCTTTCGCTGGGAAGGAACCAATACCGGAACCTGGGCTTGCAAGACCAGACGGCGATACTTGAGCACATCCGCGAAGCTGAGCGGTGTACCATATTCCTTTCCAGGTACAATGGATGCCTCCAGAGCGGTGAAGCCGAAGTGCGCTGCTGATGTTACGAGGGAAGCATCATATTCTTCATTGATCGCAAACGTTGGGTCCAGCCCCAAGTCATTCAACATGAAGGAAGGCAAGTGATGTGCATAGATGGAATAGAAATCAAAACCCAGCCCAGAAAGTCCCTCCACATCCTCCCTTTGTGCTCCATCAATACTGCCAGAAGGTACGACCCCTAGCGGACCACCAAACTCACTGCGGATCGCCCGAAACACCTCGGCGTACATGTCCAATGGACCAAAATGATTCCCGCTGGCGCGATGACCGACATTATAATGCACCTTCAGTGCATCAGCGCCCTCTTCCATGGCTGCCCGAGCCAAACCAATATCATTCTCAGGCAGACTGACCACCAGCGACAGCGGTTTCCGTTCAAGTAATTCTTTGAATTTGCCCATCGTTCTCACCTCCGGTTTCAATCGAATGATTTAGGGTTGCAACACGCTTTGGATCTCTTCCTGCATTTGTTTCAGGTTATCCTCAGCTGTCGCTGTCTTTGCAAATAGTCGGTCAAATCCCTGCAATACCGCATTGTCGATATCCTGCCAACGGATATGACCGGGAATTAAGCGCGCTTTCGGCATTTCATCAATGACGGCCTGCACGATATGCTCTTTGCTCGGGTTATTCGGCTGGAGAATGAATGCATCCGAGTTCAGAACAGAGGTACGCGGAGGCACAAAGTAGGTGGCTGTCGCCTGAATCCCCTGCTCATTGGCAAAATACTTCAACAGCTTCTTCGTTTCCTCTGGATGTTTGCTGTCGTTGAACATGGCATATCCGGCCTGCCCCAGCATCGGTACACTGCCTTGAGAGCCGGAAGGCATAGGAGCGATGCTCCATTCAAAATCCGTAATTTCTCTTGCTTTGGAAACATAGCTGTAATTATCAAAGAACATGCCCACATTACCCGCATCAAAGCTGACCTGTTCGCCCGCCTTTGGGTGTGATTCATCGGTGAACATCATGCGTTCCAGTAATTCAAAGGTCTGTACGCCATAGGCATCGTTCCAGGTGAACGTTGTCATGCCTTCATCGAATGGACCGCTTCCATTGGACCAGGAGTAGGAGGAAAGCACCGCCCAGGTCTTCCAATCGCGAAAAAAGTTGGCACCATAGACTCGGTTACTCGCATCCTTGCTGGTAATGGCTTTGGCGGACTCTTCGAACTGTTCCCATGTCCATTGTCCTTGGGTGGCAAGTGTGTTTGGATCAGTCAGGCCGGCTTGGTCGAACAGCGTTTTATTGTAAAACATGACCACCGGAGGTGTAGAGAAAGGTAGCCCTAGCAATTGATCGCCATCATGGAACAAATCCAATGTACTTGGAATATAATCATCCAGCTTAAACTGAGCATCATCCTTGAACTCGGATACATCGGCCAGAATGTGGTTGGACTTGAATTGTGGCACCATTCGCTCCGATACCCAGGCGAGATCGGGAAGAGAGCCTCCGGCGGCAAGCACCGAAATTTTTTGCTGGTATTCTGCGAAAGGTACGGATTCCATCGTTACTTTGATGCCTGGATTTTCCTTCGTGAAGTCATCGATCAACTTGTTGTATACATCCATATGCGCCTGATTGCCCCACATCATGAACTTCAGCTCGACCTCTCCATTCTCTCCGCCTGCACTCCCAGATTCACTGTTAGAATTGGAGCTTGCGCACGCGATTGAAGCCATCATCATGAGTACAAGCATCAGTATCAGTCCTGCTTTTTTCATGGAAATCCCCCTTATGGACGTCGTGGTATACATGTGCAACCAAAGTATAACGAAAGCATCGTTCCCTCATAAATCACGTCAACTACAGAAATGGTATGGTTTTTCAAGAGATACTGAATCGGTCTCGATATTCTCCTGCGGTCCATCCCACCTGCTGCTTGAACACCAGCATGAAATGTTTGGGGCTCTGATGACCGGATAACCGCGCCACATCATAGATTTTGAGACCCGTGTTGATCAGCAACCACTTGGCCCGCTCCATACGCGCCTCAGTGATGTATTCGGAATAATTGATGCCTATTTCGTTCTTGAACAACTGGCTTAAATAAGTGGGGTTCAAGTTAACGAGATCTGCCATCGTCTGAAGTCGCAGATCTCCATCGGGATGTTGCTTGATGTGCTCCTTCACATCTCGGATAATCTTCCGTGTATCTCCGCCAGCGTGTTCTGCTTTCCCAGATGGCTCAGAGATAGAAAGAGTTGTAATACCGTATCTGCGATCCAGTAGCAATTGAATCTTTTGTATGCATAATGCCAGTTCATAGCGATCGATTGGCTTCAACAGGTAGTTCAACACCCCAAACTCCATCGCTCTGCGTGCATAATCAAACTCGCCATAGCCGCTTATGATGAGCATTAGCAATTCAGGATACATGTCTCTGGCTTTGCTTACCAAAGTTAATCCGTCCATTTCACGCATGCGGATATCCGTGATTAACACGTCCGGCACCTCACATCTCAGAAAATCCAGCGCCTCGGTTCCACTCGAAGCTTCGCCCGTTACCTGAAACTGAGAAGACGCTTGTACGATCAACTCCCTCAGTCCCTGACGGATGACCGTCTCATCCTCTACAAGCAATACTTTATACATGCGCTTCAATCCCCTTTCGGTAGAAGTTGAATGGATATCGTGACCACCAGGCCCTGCCCGGGACTTCCATCAATGCTTAGGCTCCCGCCTTCTCCATATATGAGGCGAAGCCTCTGGGCGATATTGTTAAGCCCCAGACTGTCCCCGGCATGGCAACGTAATGCCTGACTGGAAGGCTGTTTCGATATGGACTCGTTTAACTCATCAATCTCAGCCTGAGTCATACCCTTACCGTTGTCTCGCACGCTAATCAGCAGCTCATGGTCAAATTTCAAGGCAGATACCCAGATTACTCCTCCATTTTCTTGCCCTTCAATGCCGTGGTAGACTGCATTCTCCACCAGCGGTTGCAGTACCAGCTTGGGAATCAAATACTCCGTTATTGCTTCTTCGATGTCATAGATAATCTCTAACTTGCCGTCGTAACGTACCTGCTGAATGCGTACATAGGATTGTACAAAAGCAAGTTCTTCCCCAAGTGGAACCATCCGGTCCACCTTATCAATCGTATAGCGCAGCAGCTTGCCAAGCGCTGTCACCATGTCCGACACCTCTGCGTGCTTCTGGCGAATGGCCATCATGTTAATGGACTCCAGCGTGTTGTATATAAAATGGGGGTTCATCTGGCTTTGCAACGCTGACAACTCTGCCTCCCGCTCTTGAATGCCCAACAGAAACACCTCATTGAACAGTCGATGAATCTCTTCCATCATGCGGTTAAAACCCCGGCTTATCTGCCCGAATTCATCACTGCTGAAGTGTGCTACACGCTGGCTAAAATCTCCCTGCTCCACCCGAATCATGTGGTGCTTCAGTCGAATCAGTGGCCGGGTGATGCGATAGGATAAAAGAACCGCCAGAATCGCTATACCCGCCATACACAACACTGCGAACCATATCGTGAAGGTGAGCATCTCACCTGACTCCTTTTGAATCACAGCAATAGGTGTAAGACTAATCACTGAAAGCCCAGAATAGCTGGAATGATTTTGTACATAGAGATAGGACTGCCCATCCAGAACAACTTTTTGGTTTCCTGCATAGTTTTGAAGCTGTCCCTGCATTAGCAACTGTTCGTACGCAGACATTCCTCCGTTTGAGGTCCGTTCGAACAGCAGACGCTGTTTGCTGTCTACAATCATCAGGCTTGCATCTTGCTCATAATTCAGATTGGATAACAGTTGACCGAAGGCCTCCAGACGGATGTCAATCAGAATGTAACCCAATCGCTGGAGCGTGCCCGGATCTCGAAGTACTCTGCCCACCGATATATACGATTCTTGCTGACCACCCGTGTAATAGCCGGGTTGATGCGGAGGAAGCAGGCGCCATGTCCCTTCCGAGTCTTCAAGCTCTGCAAACCAGTCATCCTGTCTGCTGTCCCATACCGGCTTGACCGCCAGTGAATCGAGGTTGGAGAACAGAATGCCGCTGTTGCTAATCAGATGAATTCCTCGAATCTCGGGTCGGTCATAAGCTTGACCAGATGTATAGAGCTTCATTTTCAGATAATCCTCAGACCTCGCCCATGTACCCGACCCCATTGAAGCGTTGTATTTGTCTAGGATGCCAAGTACCATCTGATCGTAAAGCGGCAAGAGCGACAACCGCTCAAAGTCCTTCAGCAGCCGATTCAGATTAGCGTTAATCTGGCGAACCATATCAATGGTGAACTGCTCGGTCTTGCGATCCATCGTCTGCGAGAAATGTTTGTAGTTCATCACTCCCTGCAAGCTTAGCGGCAGCAACGTCAGCGCCAGGAACAACAGGAGCAACTTGGTGCGCAGGTTTACATTTTTTCCGAAATAGCCCTTTACCTTGCCCATCATTTCCGTTCATCCCTCCCTCTCCCGATCATTGTATGAGCCCCCTTCACAGATCAATCTGGATATAACTGGGGTCATCATATCCAGTTTTAATGATCATTCGCTATCCTGCCAATCCTCGAATTGGTACGGAATTTCAAGTTATGCGCATGGGTTTCAGGGTGAACGCCAAAAAGCCGACTGTATCGCTACAGTCGACTACGCTATTTCTATAGAAGAAATCCGCTGAGTTAATCTAGCAAAACAATCAGTTGAATTAGACCAAAAAACCGACTGCATTATGCAATCGGTTGTCTGTTCCTGAGATGGCTTTTATATTTGAATCGATTATATTCATTAATAAGCTCGTCCAGTACCATGGACTGTCGGAGGACTTTGTTGTCCTGCATGCCATGATTCTCCGCCAAACGACTCAATTCATGCCTGTTCCGTTCGATTTGGTCTCTGATCTGTTTCGGTTCACTCACAGCATGCACCCCCTCTTTTTTTAATATTTTAGGATACATTGCCAAAAAATTAACATTATATTCCTTTGCAAAGTAAAATGTTTATTTACAAAAGTTTTCAAAGGAATTCAACCTTTTTCATACTTATATGTTGAACTAAAGATTAAATTGTAAATAAGAAAAAAAGTATTCGGAACCCGAATACTTTTACTTATTTACTTCGTAATGAATTTGCTAAATACAACATTAACATCCCTACAAATATCAATAATATTCCTTCAATTTTATACGACCAAATCTCTGAGTTTATGAAACTACCAAAGATATCAAACGTATCAGACTTTGCATTTTGGTATTCTGCAAGAACCAACATAGCTTTGTTCATACCCCAATCAGTACTTTGAGCAATAAACTGAAATCCAATAACAAATAATACAAATGAACAGATAAGGGCTACTAAGGAAATCATTTTACTTTTCAAATTTAAATTCTCCTTTGATAATATAATATTGGAAAGGGGAACCTAAAAACTCAATTAAAGTAAATATCATCTCAGTCTATTCCATGTTACGTATAATCTCAGCAGATGCTATTTTCCACGTGATATTATTGCGAGTCATCCTAAAAATTAGAGCGTCCGATTTGATATCTGTGATTTGATTTATGTCGTCATAAAAACTGGCAAGAGGAGATCGTGAATTACCATCACTTGTCGTTTTACGAATGCAACAGTGGAAGGAAAGCATAACCTGATTAAAGCTTACCAGCGTCGGCACTACTTCACTCGTAATTGGGCGTGCTACAAAACAGGTATTTTATTCGAATGCAATCAATGATATTTAATAATTGAATAATTTAACCCTAACTTCTAGATTAAGCCCAAAAAAATTGTTTAAAAAAGAGCCTATCTTAGAAATGGCTAATTAATGTTAATTTGAGATGTGGCCGTCTAAAAGATTTCTATGGCATGAGAGTCCTTTGTTTCTTTAAAGCAATCAATGTTACTAACAGGAAAAACATTGTATATGCCAAGGTAAACAGCATGCTTTTAGTTACAGAATAAATGTCAGGCATATCGTAGAATGATACAATTCCTCCATAAGCAGTATCTCTAAATAAAATAGGAAGCATTGATTTTTGAATAAATAAAGGTAAATACTGTCCTAAAGACCAACTATGGAACACTGATGATTCAATAGTTGGGTAGATAAAACCAACTATGATCCCCGCCATTAAACTTTTGCTCAAAACGGTGATGCAACCTGCAAACATCCCCCACAATAATAGACTTATTATAGAACCTAAAATTTGTAGAGAATAATCTTTAATAGTGATTATTTTCGTGTTTACTAAATCCATCGGAAGATTAAAAACAGCTGGAGTGACAAAGCTAAATATAATTCCTACAAGCATTGTCATCAACATAAACAAAAGTATAAATGTAAATATAGCCATAACTTTTGTAAGCAGCACCTCTAAACGCGTCAAGCCTTGAACCCATAATTGTCTGAGCGTAAAGCTACGGTATTCTATTCCAAATATCAGCGCACCAATGATAGAGATTATTATTGGTCCTAGGGCATTTACAGAAGCCAGCGAATAGGGTATTGCCATTTTAGGACTTAAGATAAATAACATCGCTGATAAAGAACTGCTGGAAGTATCCGAACCCCTGATAAATTGATAGGTTTGTTCCTTAGAATATCCACTATTATCCATAAACGCTTGGAATGAGTTTTGAAAATTTGATCCGACACTTAAATATGCATATATAACAAATACCAGGAAGATCACAGTTGACCATATACTGAATGGGTGTTTAATAAGCTTAATGCATTCATTCGTATACGATTTAATCATTATTTCCCTCCTCTATAAGCTGATTGTAAATAGATTCCCATTCTTGTACATGATTCAAAGTAATCCATTCGTTAATAGAAACATTTTTTTGGCGTAATGAATCTTGAAAAGACTCAAATGTACAATTTTTATTAAGCGTAATTTGCCAAGAAAAACGATCTACCATGTTTGCATTCAGTACTTCATCAAGTTCCAAAAGTTCATTCGTGCTAAACTCTGCATTTACTTTTATTTGAATTAATTTTGGTTGCACACCATTATTATAATCAGATATATCTAATTCTTTTTCAATTCGTCCATTAATAATCATACCAAGTCTATTACAGCATTGTTCTATTACATCCCACTCATGACTCGCTATAACAAAACAACATCCTTGATTTGACATATCTTGAATTATTTCAACCAACCTATTATAGGAGTAATTATCGAGTCCATTTGTTGGTTCATCCAAAAGGTAAACTTTCGCTTTCTTTGAAAGAGCAATAGCTAGTCCTAGTCGTTGTTTCTGACCAAAAGACAGCGTCTTCACTTTCTTTTTCATTATTTGTGGTGTAGTCAGATCTAGTTTATTTAATATTTTCAATGCTCTTTCGGGATCAGGGGATAATAATCGCACATTATCGTTACCCGTTAAATGTGAGTAGAAAGAAGTGGGTTGGAATGACATACTCGTTTGGCTAAATTGACTTAATTTTTCTTCAATAAAAATATTTCCTGAGGTTGGTGAGAGGAGTCCAGCTAAGCTGGATAATAAAGTAGTTTTTCCAGAACCATTGATTCCTACCAATGCATAAACATCACCAGTAATGAGAGAAAGTGAAATATCATTTAGTATCAGATCATTTTTAAATTTGATCTTCAAGTTATCTACTTTCAGAATTCTGTTCATATTTAGCTCCTTTCGACGCTCATCCTTTATACCAACAAATACTTGGATAAGGTCATTATATACCCATCCAAGTATTTTTGTTTTTCATATGTTTTCTAGCTTATTGAGCAGTTGAGGTACCGGTCGAAGAAACATTAATTAGAATACGACTTGTAAATTCTGATCCTCCTGCGTGACCCCATGGTGTAGGAATTCCGCTCTCAAATAATACGCCTTGGTTCGTTTGACCAGATGAAGTATATTTATAGTTCCATTTATTCGCTTCGTCTTTGAAACCGTAGAGCGGAGCAGTAAAATTATCTTGCCACAAATTACCGAAATTTGTTACTTTACCGTCATCCCAAGTCCATTGAACAAATGCTTCTTGCGTTGCAACTGTGAGTCCCAATAAATTTTTATAGCTTTTCTGCCAAGAATGAGTTGAAATTGTCGCAAATGTTGAAAATCCATCGTTATTTGCCCCCGGCACTGGGGCTACATATGATTCAGAACCAATAATTGAAGTATCCGGAATTTCCACGTTCTCCGCTGCGAATGTTGGAGCAACACTACCAAATGCTAATCCTGTACTCATAACAGCGACAGACAAAATTTTTAAGATTGAATTTTTTTTCATTTTAAAATTCTCCTTTTTTTTTTGGACTGAAAAACGTTCAAGATCAACCAGCAATACTTCAAAAATTATACATCTAAATATCAATCACCTCCGTTTCCAGAAAAAGAGCAAGAAGCGTCAATCTTTTTATAAAACTGAAATAGATTATAATTGACCCCCCAATAAAACCTTATAATATTTTGCAAAAAATACTAAAAAACTCTTCTTATGAATAAAAACCTATAAATAAAATATTAGAGAGATAAATGTTTATTGGGAATTAATACTCCTCATCCAAAGACTGATTTTATTTATTTAAGCAAAACATTTGTATTTCGATTTCTCCTTTTTAGTTTCATTTTGTACAAAATCTCACATGATCGGTTTCGGTTCTTATTATATGTTCTCTGCAGGAAATTTTAGTTCTTCCTTTACTAATGAATACAACGTTTTTTCACCGGTAACATTTTATATATTTTGGGTTGTCTTAAAATCAGGTATGTGTAATGTATTTCATTTTTTAATATTCATATTCATTTCTGAGGTAAATCGATTATATTCATTAATTAGCTCATCCAACGCCATCGACTGTTCAAGCACTTTAACACTAGGAATTCCATATTGATCTACTAAGCGACTTAACTCTTGCCGACCTTGCTCGATCTGGTCTTTCAAGATACTCCGTTCTCTCATAGCATGTACCCCTCTAGGATATTCTAGAATAAATTAAATCTGAGAACGCTATATAGTTTCGTTAGTGACTACAAGTGCTTTTAAGAACATAATGTATTTTGCATAATTTTGTAAAAATAATTCTTTAGAAAAGACCTTCTGCTCTGCATAGTCATTTCTCAAAATGCAAAACAGCCTAACTCAGAAGCAGTTAGGCTGTTTTGCTTTATTATATATTTATTGACTTAAATACTTGATACGTCTCTTGCTGAGACAAAGTAGCGTGTTGTCTATAAGTCCCGTATACATCAACACATTTTACTGTCATATGATCGTCTTGGTTAAACGTTGAAAGAGATAAGTTATAAAGTATTACATCTATACCGGTTTGATAAACTTTTAGCCTGGATTTATACTTTGCAAGTTCATAATTAAACAACATATACGGAACGCATATTGTGCATCTTCTTCATCGTCCCTTCCCAGATATTTCATCATCAAAAAGTCGGTAAACTTAACTTTTCTATTACATTTTTGTACTTTCTGATCTGTGTTTCATTGGCTTCGCTCCTATACTCCCCGTACAAATCTAAACATTTAATACACATCAGGTCATCTTTACTTGAAGAAGAGAGATCTAAACACATGAGTAAGGCATCAATCCCAAGTAAGTAATTACGTTGTTTTATTTGATAATATCCCAATTCATAATAAAAATCTTGATGCACGCGGTTAAACATTTGATCGTTATAACCACCTTTAAAGTGCATGTCTGTATTAAACAATTTGATCTGATTCTTAAATCTATCTAAAGCAAAGTCAATGTTAAAAGAATACTGATTAGCTGCTTGCAAAATATTAACGAATCCAGCTAATATTTCTGACGGGTTGTTTTCGATATAATCCAAATAAGAATCGATTACATTTTCTTGACCAAGCATTAATTGGGAGGCATATTGATTCCCTTCCCCCCATACTCGGAACAAATCTATTATTTGTTGATCCTCTTGTGTAGGATTCCCAACCTCAACTATTTCCAAGTATTTTTCTGTATACTTTAGGACATTTTCATATTCCTTACGGGCATCATAAACGCTTGATATTAATAAGTTTGCATAGGCTATATATGTAAAAAGAGGATAGGTTGTTAGCCTTTTTTTATTTTTTCGCCTACGAGATTGAATTTTTAATTGAAATTCTGCTTTCCGTTCCAGTTCCCGTGCCCATGCATCGACCTTGTCCCACAAATGTATCGTATTATACACGTTAGCCAAGTCTTTAATTGCATCCAATTGCACTTCTTCATTTAATTTATCAATATAAGGCTCGAACTTAACCGCCGCATTGAGATTATCAAATTTACTCAGTGTTTTATGAAGTAGGAAAATACGGTACTGGCAAAGGGCCAACCGCTCCGAGTGTTGATACTTCTCACTATCGGCCACACATTCATATAAAATGAGTGCCGCTTCATTCATGCTTTTACTATAGAGACTCTCTGCCACATCAAATAACTCGTCAATATAGGATTGATCATCTGTCACATGAGTAATGACTTGTTGAATAATATCCAGCTTGCCAATCTCAGCACAACGATATATAAACGGTTCTAAGCGTCTCCAATGGGGTGCAGATTCAATAAAACACTCCACACCATACATATCATAAAAGTACCCCTGTTCTAAATCCATTGCTGATGTTATTTGGTCTAGTTGGTTCATTGAAATAAGTCTGGTTCCCTTGATGATAGCACTTAATGTACCGACATTAATGTCAGCGATTTCTGAAAAATGCTGTAGTTTATATCCCTTATCCTTTAAGTGATTTTCAATATAGAAACGTATTTTGGGCATCGTCTTCATCGTCCTTCCCCATATATTTCACTATTGAAAAGTTGGTACACTTAATTTATCTATTAGTTTTGTATACTGCTCTTCCTGGGTCTTACTGGCGTGATTTCTATACTTTCCATATAAGTCAATGCACTTGATACACATCATGTCATCATTACTTGAGACAGAACGTTCGAAACTAGTAATTAAATGTTCGATCCCCTGCTGAATTTGGTTTTGATTTAATTTGTATTTTGCTAGTTCGTAGAATAAGCGTATATATCTAAGATTCAACGCCTGTTCGTTATATGTCCCTTTTAAATATTTCTCTATTCTAATGTCATTGATGTGATTTTTGAATCTATCTAATGCATTGTCAATATCGTATGAGCACTGGTTAGCAGCCTTCACAATATATACGAATGCTGTTAAGATTTCTTTAGGATTGGCATCCAGATAGTTTAGGTAATCATCTAACATATCAAAATCGCCCAACAATAATGTATATAAATATCGATTGCCCTCAGCCCAACCCTTGAATCGCTCTATCAATTCTTGCTCTTCCTCTGTCGGATTTTTAATTCCGTCCATAATATCCTCATAAACGTCTGTGTATTTTAAAGCCTTCCTGTACTGCTTACGCTTTTCGGATACAGTAGCCTTTAACAAATTCGCATAGGCTTTATAACTGAATACCGGGTAATGTGCAATTCTCAATTTATTTCTCCGCCTGTTGGTTCGAAGAGTAAGCTGAAAGTCAACTCTTTGTTCTAGTTTTTCAGATAGCTCCAAAACTTTATCCCACACATGTATTGTTGCATAAAGGTTTGCTAAATCTTTAATCGCATCCAATTGCATTTCATCATTCAATTTATCAATATAGGGTTCAAACTTTACTGCAGCATTTAAGTTATTGAATTTATTCAATGTTTTATGAAGCAGAAAAATACGGTACTGGCATAAGGCCAAACGCTCGGAGTGTTGATATTTTTCACTGTCTGCCACACATTCATACAAAATAAGAGCTACTTCTTTTAATCCTCTAGCAAAAAAGCTTTCAGCTACATCAAATAATTCTTCTATATATGATCGATCGTCCGTTACATGAGTGATGACTTGTTGTATACAATCCAGCTTACCAAGCTCAGCACACTCATATAGATATGGCTCCAAACGTCTCCAGTGAGGCGATGATTCAATGAAGGATTCCACCCCATAAATCTCATAAAAATATCCTTTTTCTAATCCCATTGCAGAAGTGATCTGATTCAGTTGGTTCATGGATATTGGTCTGCTACCCTTAAGAATAGCACTTAATGTCCCAACATTAATTCCTGTCATATCGGAAAAATGCTGCAACTTGAGATTTTGTTCTCTCATATATTTCTCAATATGTGCTCTTATTGTAGGTACCATTTCCCTTATCACACCTCCATCATCTAATCACTTATAATTCAATAATATATAATAAATGTTATTTTAATCCTGTATTTTACATTGGTCAATCTATGAAAATACAAAAAAAGCTTACTCTCAATACTTGAAAGTAAACCTCATTGACAATTTAATATATCTCTGGCTGTTATAGACTGCCTCCACCATGATGATAAGCTAACATTTGTATAATTACATCACTATCAAAATTACCAATTCCACCAAAATTAATAATCATAAAGCTAAGCAAGATTACATAGAAGATTTTCTTTTTTTTCATAAGATTTCTGAACCTCCATCATTATAAGTTTGTATTGATGCTCGATTTCAGTGTTGCCCATGCTTTTGTACTTTTCATATAAGGAAATACAATGAATGACATCTTTTTGATTATTTAATCTTATAGATTCTGCTAAACAGTGTATAAGCTCCTTCAAACCCTCTCGATATTCATGACGATTCAAGTGATAGAGAGAACGTTCTAACAAAAATGCAGCATACATATCACTTTTCATCTGTTCTGTATATCCTTTTGAATGGTTAATTTCCGAGTTAATTTGATCACTAAACTTATACAAAATCTCATCAATATTTTGTTCAAACTTATTAGCCGCTTCTAAAATATTAACTATTGCAGGTAAAATTTCATCTTCATTTTGTTCAATAAATTCCACGTAAGCAGGTAAAACATTGAAATCACCAATCATTAATTTATATAAATAAGTATTGGCTTCTGTCCAACCAGCAAATTTATCAATAAAAATCTGATCTTCTTCATCCGGTTCAGAGACTTTAGCAAGCTTGGCATAGAGTTCTGTATAGTGCAATGCCTCTTCATAACGTCCCTGCCTTTCACATGACATTGATTTAAGCAAATTGGAATAAGCTCTATATACGAACAAAGGATAGGCGGTAAGTCTATCGCTTTTAGCTATTTTTTTCTTTGTATATGACTGCAAAATTTTCGTTTTCTGATCTAATTCTTCAGCCAGATCAATTACCTTGTCCCAATACCTCAGGGCGAGATACGTATTCCCCAAATCCTTAATCGCATCCAGTTGCCGTTCCTCATCCAGCCGATTAATATATGGCTCAAAGTGCACAGCGGCCCGCAGGTTATCATGTTGATTCTGACCGAGAGATAACGTGAAGATGCGATACTGGCACAGAGCCAGACGTTCCGAGTGTTGATATTTCTCACACTCCGCCACACATTCGTACAACATCCGTGCAGCCTTCGTCTGTCCACGTTCAAGCATGCCTTCGGCCATCTCAAACAACTCCGAGATATACGAGCGATCATCCGTCACTTCCTGAATAACCTTATGAATACATTCCAGCTTGTCCAATTCAGCACAGCGTTGCAGGAATGGTTCCAGTCTCCTCCAATGAGGTGCCGATTCCACGAAACATTCAGCCCCATAAATCTCGTAGAAATACCCCTCTTCCAGCTTCATGCCTTGGGTAATCAGATCCAGTTGCGCCATAGCGATAGGCCGAGTCCCCTTAATAATTGCGCTAAGCGTTCCAGCGTTAACTCCCGATATATCGGCAAAATACTGCAGGGTGTACCCCTGTTTCCTGATGTAGTCCTCAATATATGAGCGTATCGTAGTTGTAGGTTCCATGTATCCCACCTCCACAATGAAAATCCATAATTTTGAATTTATATGATAAGCACAATTTTAATCCTAAATTTTACAGCGGTCAATAAAAATCGTGGCAATTCCCTTCACATTTATGCAAGGAGGCCTCGCTGTTCCTGCTTATAGAAAAAATCCATTAGAAGAATCCGTTAGAACGTGATACATTTAATCCAACTTATATATCCTACTATTTCAATAGGATTATACGACACAGATACTATCAATTCAGTTCGAGGAGAAGGTCAGATGAAATTTGCCTTGTTTAGTCTCATGATGAATCTGCCTAATGCCGTAACCGGGGAAGCTCTGACAACTCAGCAGAAATTCCACAATATATTAGAGCAGGCAAAGCTGGCTGAACGACTGGGTTTCGATGCCTATGGGATCGGTGAACGACACGGTGCGCCTTTTCTATCTTCCTCGCCACCTGTCGTATTAACCGCAATAGTCGCAGCAACCACACGCATTCGGTTACTAACCACCGTCACTGTTCTTAGTATACTTGATCCAGTCCGGGTTGCCGAGGATTATGCCACGTTGGATCAATTATCGGGCGGACGGCTGGAGATGATCATCGGGAAAGGCAATGACCCTCGGCACTATCCGCTGTTTGGCATAAGCGAAGAGGAACAATGGGACTCACTCGATGAACGCTACCATCTGCTAAAACGGCTGTGGTCTGAAGAGAATGTAACCTGGCAGGGAACGTATCGCCCTCCGCTTGAGGGAGTGACCACGTGGCCCAGGCCGCTTCAGCAATCCATCCCAATCTGGCATGGTAGCGCGTCCAGCACGGTCTCGACGGAACTAGCTGCCAAATATGGCGAGCCGCTCTTTACGTCGAATTCTTTTCATCCTCAGGCCAAATACAAAGCGTTAATTGATCATTATCGGGAGCGCCTCGATTATTATGGTCATGATCCGCAGCAAGCAGTGATTGGCTCTGGTGCCGGCAGTCTCTATCTTGCGGATACGGGCGAAGAAGCCATTCGCCGTTATAAGCCATATTATGAAGCGTTCCATGCCACCGCCGCCGCACAGCATAACCAGTCGCCCTTCACCGATCTGGAGGATAACATTGCACGAGGTCCTGCGTTAATCGGCAGTCCGGAGCAGATCATTGAGAAAATTCTGGACTACCATGCCGCTTACGGACATCAGGTGCTGAGTATCAGCGTAGATGGACTGACGCATAGCGAGCAGTTGGAGCAAGTGGAGCGTTTTGCCAAGGAAGTTGCCCCTGTATTACGCCGCGAACTGCCCAGTACGGTATGGAATGAACCCCCGGTGTTAACCCAGCACTCATCCTTCCTTTCCTCTAATGCTACAGATTCATGGCCCACAGCCATCTCACCTATATTCCAGGTCTAACAATCTCCCACGTACAATATACACGTGCTCCTTCCAGGGTGATTCCTACGAATCGCCCTCTTCCCTCTTCCTCCCACTTGTATCGCGACTATCCCTATATCTACTTGGACTTAATGCCTTCAAACAGGGAGTCAAGCAACACATCTACAAACGCATCATCCATCGCTTCCCCCGTCACTAACATGCGATAGAACACCGGTCCATAGATCAGATCAATGTATAATCCAATGTCCACCCCTGTCTTCAATTCGCCACGATCTACACCCTTCTCCAGAATTCCCCATGCTTCACGCCGACGTGGTTGGATATATCTTGTGCGGTATTCTTCCGCAAGCCCATCATCCGACTGCCCTTCTCCGATGATCTGTGTAATCACTTTTCCTTCTCGACTGGTCAAAAAACGAACCAGATTACTCGCATGTATCCGTATATCCTCCAATACCGACCCTGTATCCGGTACTGGCAATCTTGCCGTTGCAGCTGACATATATCCATCCATAATGACGGCGCCTTTGTTCGGCCACCATTTGTAGATAGTGGCTTTGCTCACCTGTGCACGTTCAGCGATCTTCTCGATCGTAACTGCCCCGAATCCGTACTCCAACAGCAACTCATACGATGCTGTAAGAATGGCATTCTGGGTTTCCATGTTACGCGGACGTCCTCTTTTGGCAGTCATCTTGAGCCCTCCTGGAAGTAAATTAATTCATAGTTCTCATCATCAGTCATATTCTTAAAAACGATACGTTCATTATACTAAACTGCGATGAGCACACACAATTACATCCTCCGCTCACTTTTATATTCACAAAAAATTTCAACGCCTATTTACAATACTAAACGTTTAGTTTATTATATGTTTGTAATTAGTGTACGTAACGTTTAGTAATTATCGATTTTTATATTTACTGATTATAGGGACTACTAATTTAGAACTGTGGAGGATGATTATGATGGATATGAGACAACAAGTGAAGAAGGCGCCTGTGCCCACCTGGATTATTTTTTTGCTGGCCTCAGCTTGTGGATTAATCGTGGCAAACCTGTATTATGCTCAGACTGTTATCGGACCGATTAGCATGACCACAGGGCTGTCTTCTGCCGCTGCCGGATTGATTGTAACGTTGACTCAGATTGGTTATGTCATTGGTTTGCTGTTTATCGTGCCGCTCAGTGACATTACCGAGAATCGACGCCTGGTCGTTCTTTTCCTCATCGTACTGGTTGTTGCCCTGATTGCTGCGGCTTTCTCGCCCACCGCTGTTGTATTTCTGACTGCCTCTCTGTTCATTGGTATAGGTTCTGTGGTCGCTCAAATTCTGGTGCCCTATGCGACATATCTTACTTCCGAGGAACAACGCGGACGGGTTGTTGGCAATGTAATGAGTGGTCTGTTGCTGGGCATCATGCTGGCTCGTCCTGTCGCAAGCTTTATCACCAGCCTCTTCGGATGGCAGACGGTCTTTGTATTCTCCGCCATTGTCATAACACTTCTCATGTTGCTCCTATCACGTGCTCTTCCTGCTCGCCAGCCTGAACCCACCTTGAAATACGGGCAATTAATTGTGTCCTTGGGCACACTGTTCAGAACGATGCCACTGCTACGCCGCCGGGCGTTCTATCAGGCCAGTCTGTTTGGTGCTTTCAGCTTGTTCTGGACCACGGTTCCGCTCAGACTGGCTAACGATTTTGATATGTCCCAGCAAGGAATCGCCTGGTTCGCACTGGCTGGTGTCGGAGGCGCTATTGCCGCTCCTATTGCCGGAAGATTGGCAGATCGCGGACTAACACGTATTCTGACGGGTGCTGCCATGGTGATCGCCGCTGCTTCATTCGGTCTTGCTTATGTGTTCCAGAGCCACTCCACGTTGGCATTGATCCTGCTTGTGATCGTGGCGATCACACTGGATATGGCTGTCTCGGGAAATCTGGTGCTGGGTCAACGCATCATCTATTCGTTAGGAAGCGAAGCGAGAGGACGTGTGAATGGCATATTCATGTCGATCTTTTTTGTCGGCGGTGCGATCGGTTCATCCCTTGGAAGCTGGTCTTATGCTAACGGAGGCTGGAATCTCACAACGCTGATTGGCATGATCATGCCGCTGCTCGCTTTGGTGTATTACTTTACGGAAAAGAAAGCTGCCGTTGTCAGCAATCATCTATAAGTGCGATGCCTTCAGGCATCCTTCGTAATCAAAAGCGGACTTTTTGAACAACCTCTATAACAACGATTCTTTCATATGTAAAGAACGGCAGAATGATCTCTAAGATCGGCTTCTGCCCTTTCCCTTATTTCATGACACTGAATTTTTTGGTCGCTGCCCTAACTTGATCATCCTCGCCCCATACAATGACACCTACCACTCTGGTAGCTTCCAATTCCATCGAAGCAATCTCAACCGCATATTGTTCAAATGCATTGTTGAGGGATTGGCCTGTTTGTGAAAAAACAACATGACTCAATCCACCACCGTCAATCGAACAGGATTTGGCAAGGGTGATCAGTTGATTCTCCCCTGCCTTCAGAATGACTGTACTGTAACGGATACCTGCATGCTGAACACCGCTCTGATCCAGCACAGGTTCATCAGAATATAAGGCCCGCTCGTTCAGGGCTGCTTGTCCCATTAACAGGGCGGCCACATTGGCGGCGGCGCCAGGTTCCAGATTTTTATCCAGTATAATAGCAATTCTCTTCATATGACTGCATTCACCCTCTGTGTATTTTGTGTAAAACATACCCATGGCATGTTGATTCCCTCGCGCAACACCTTGTAGGTCACAAGCCCGTAATGATCAGCGCATAGCTGATTCGTGAGCGCAATGGAATTCTCCGTGTTGTGCAGAACCTTTCTACAGGCTTCGGGGTTGGACGATACGGTGCTGTTCTCTCTATAGGTTGTATCAAGTTCAGATAACAAGTATGTGGTTGCTGGATGATGATAGATAATATCGATCTGATCCGGACATACCTCATGGTATCCGGATAGAACCAGCGCAGGAATCTTCTCTACAAAACTCTCAGACACCACCAAATCAGAATCCATGATGAAGCTGTTGAGCTTGGGATATGCCCCAGGGACCAACAGGCAGGAAATTCCCCCCGATTTCAAGTCTTCCGCAGCCGCTTCAAATTCGGGGTATGGCTTGATTCGTTCCGAGTTGCCTAGCTTCTTCGCGATATGCATGCTGCAAGTCAGGAATCCTTCATCGTCTCCCAGCGTTCCCAGTATGGCATATTTCTCTTTAACGATCTCCATTTATTTCTATTTCCTCCTTTTTATTTCTAATCCGCTAAAGATCGTATACCAAAAAATCCCTATTGTCAATTAACACTTTAACGTAACACAAATATGTATTTCCGTTCATATTTCCCGCCAAAAAGTGTATTGAAAATGGAAAATGTTGAGTTATAATGTTATGAAATGAATTTTTACTATTTTTATCATTTTGCTGAAAGGGGATTTACAAGAGCGTATGAAAACGATTGTATACATATCTGATTTCAGGCTACCTACTGGATTAAACTTCGTTAAACCTTTACAGAAATTAGCGGATCACAAGAAAATTCTGATTATTGAACGGTACAATCTGCATCATGCCGAGCGGCTTCAGGATTTCTTCGACGAGATTAGATATGTTGATCATCTGGAATCTGTGGACGCCATCCGGGAACATATAATCCAGATTCGGGAATCCCATTCCATCGAAGCTTTGTTAACGCCGGGAGAGAATGCGATTGAGATCGGCGGCCAGCTCCGTTCCGAGTTCGGCATTCCAGGGATGCAGCGCAATCAGGCTGAAGCCGTCCGCAACAAATGGATTATGAAACAAATGCTGCATCAACGTGGAATTCGGACATCCGAAATTGCCATTGCTCTGCATGAACAGGACTACATCCGTTTCACTGCTGCACATGGGTTCCCCGTTATTGTGAAGCCACTCAGCGGATATGGCAGTATTAATACGTTCAAATTGTCCAGCATGGATGAATTAGTTCAATATCTTCACCATACAAGACAAGCGCAGCAAAGGGATTTGCTGGAGGAATTCATCCACGGTACGGAGTTTCATTGTGATTCCATTGTGTCCAAGGGGAAAGTTGTATTTTCATCCGTTTCCCAATACCTGTATAACTGTCTGGACATTGCGACCAAGCAGAAACCCCCTGCCAGCATTACGTTCCCTGAAGGCACGGAAGCTGATTTTATCCAACACATCAAAGAACTCAATGAACAGGTCATTGCTGCCCTGGGTATCAATCAATCTGTAACACATGCCGAGCTATTTCTAACTCCGGAAGGAGAAGTGGTATTTGGAGAAATTGGTGCAAGAATCGGGGGATCGCATGTTATGCCTCCTTGTATCAAGAACACCCATGGCGTTGATTTCTTCGAAGCTGTCACCGATCTCGAGATTGGAATATATGAGTTTAACCAACAAAAGACAAACAACAAATTCACAGGAATGATCTGCTTCCCTTCACGCGCAGGAGTAATTCAACACATATCCGGAATAGACGATTATGAGGATATACCTGGCATCGTTGAGTTCAATGTATCCTATCAAGTGGGACAGCTCGCCGGAGACGTAAACGATACGATGACCAGATCAGGGTATGCTATCGTGGAGGGTGATTCGTTCGAGGAATTGCGTCAAACCCTGCTGGATATGTACGATCGCTTCAAGATTGAAGTGACGGTTGCTGAAACCGTATAAGATGTACGGATGATCCTTGCCGTTTTTGGTCTGGAGTGACGGTTATCCTGGGGAGGGCTGGAATTATTGTCATTATTCAAAACCTACGCGGGTCTGAGCCGCGATATCTATTATCTCTGTTTAGCCAGAACGATTAACAGCACGGGAGATTTTGTATTCTCCCTGATTACCTTGGTGCTTACGTTGCAGATGGGCATGGATGTGGTCAGTGCAGGGATCTTTGTGTCCATGGCAGCCCTGATTAGCGGACCCGGTGTACTTCTCGGCGGCTATTTAAGCGATCTGATGGGCAAAAAAACAATTATTGTCATCGGGCAACTGTTGTCTGCCATCATGATTATAAGTTGCTCTTTTTGGTCAGACACCATTACCGTTGGTTATCTTCTGATTGCAGTCATGTTCTTCATCAGTATTACCCGGCCTGCTTATAATGCACTGATTATTCAACTGTGTACGGAGGAGAAAGAGCGAAAGTCCGCCTTTTCCCTCATGTATCTGGGGGCCAATCTGGGTATAGCCATTGGACCACTGGTCGCCGGTTTTTTTATCAAGGATCACGTCAACATTGTCTTTATAAGTATCGGTACCGTGTTTCTGATATCTACCTTTATCATCATCAACCAGGTTAAGATCGGCACACGCAAGGAATTGGCATCAACAAGCAGCGAACATGCTGGACAACAACAAGAACAACAACGATTGAGCCAACCGCCTTCACCGTTATTCAGACTACTGCTGAAAAACCCACTCGTTGCCTTCTTCATCGTTGTGTCATTTCTTAACTATTTTATCTATATGCAATACTCATTTAGCCTCCCACTCCAGATGAATCACTCGTTTGGCGAGAACGGGGCAGCCTATTACGGCTCTGTCATGACCATCAATGCCATTAGCGTCATTATTCTTACCACCGTGATCCTGTCCGCTACACGCAAATTAACTGCCCTAAACTCCATAGCTACAGGCGCACTCTTCTATGGAATCGGATTTGGAGCCTTGAACCTGCTCGGAACCTTCCCCCATTTCTCCATCGTCGCCTTATCCACGGTGCTGTGGACCATTGGAGAGATTCTTGTGCAGACCAATATCAACCTGTATATTGCTTCGCGTGTACCCGATACACATCAGGGACGGTTTAATGGCTTGCTGTTATTCGTAGGCTGCCTGGGTTATACACTTAGTCCATATTTGACAGGCATTTTCATCAAAAGCATGGACATGGAAAGTGTATGGATCATTATTCTGGCTTTCAGTCTGTTCTATGCGCTGTGTATGATCATTCTCTGGTATATCGAAAAAAGCTCAACAAGAAGAAACGAAATGGAACCGCTGGATCACTCCAAAAGTATCTGAACCTCAGGGCAGCCTATTCTGCCCTTTTTTTACTTTATTTTCACACCAAAACAGGCAAATGTGCATTCGCATCATACTCGATCAACTGCTGACCCGTATGCAATCTCTGTACCAGATCTGGATTGGCGATAAATGGTCTGCCGAACGCAGCCAAATCTATGCTTCCCTTACCAATAGCGTTCTCCGCGGTCTGAACATCCAAATTGCCCACACCGATGATGATTCCATCCCACCGACTTCGAATCCGCTCGTGAAAAGACTGCTCCCCTTCCCACACTTTCGCATAATGATCTGTCGAGGGATGCAAAATTGTAATTCCCGTCTCGCGGAACAAGTTCAGATATGCATCAATCATTCCAGCTTTGTCTGCCCATACATAGGATGCATCATCGTCCTTTTTCTCGGAGAATCGTACCGATATGCGATCCACACAGATCTCTTTTTTCACAGCCAAAATAATATCCCGCAGGAACCGCAATCTGCCCGCAGTGTCTCCTCCGTATTTGTCTGTTCTGTGGTTGGTCTTCTCATTGATAAACTGGTCGATTAGATACCCATGCGCAGCATGAAGTTCGATCCCGTCGAACCCTGCCAGAACTGCATTGCGGGCGGCCGTCTGAAAATGCTGAATCGTATCCGCTATGTCGTGTGCACTCATCGCTTGGGGAACCTGATACGGCTTATGCAGCTTATGAACCTTTCCCTCTGCCGCAAGGCTGGAAGGTGCCAATGGAGCGGTTCCGATCAGATCGGAGTGGGACAACCTGCCGACATGCCACAGCTGAGCAATAATGGTGCCGCCATGTCTGTGAACAGCATCTGTGACCCTTTTCCAAGAAGCCGTCTGTTCATCTGTATATAAGCCGGGGATGCCATACGTGCCTTTGCCTGCCAAATTCGGAATAATGCCTTCGGTGATGATCAGTCCCACGCCATCCCGCGCACGCTGCTCATAATATGCCACCATCTCATCCGTCACGGTCCCATCCTGATCATCAGCAAATCCCCGGGTCAACGGAGCCATCACAATTCGGTTCCTTAATTGCCACTGATGAATCGTTACCGGGCTTAATAGTGTTGAACGTATATTCATGTTATTCATGTCATATCCCTACTTTCTTCGTCATTAAGGATATTGTACGGCGGCTATGATATATCGTAAAATGATTGAAATATATAGTTGTATCTCTCAGAGAGATACCTAACATCCACATCTGCGGATGCAATGTAAGTTAATCCACGTTCAGGAGGATACAGCATGGAACTTTCCGATATCGATATTGTTCTCGCGGTAGCACGTTCAGGCAAAATCTCACAGGCCGCCAAAGAACTGAATTATGCGCAATCCAATGTCACCACGCGCATCAAAAAACTGGAGCAGGAATATCAAATCCAGCTGTTCAACCGATTTCCCAAAGGCGTTGTACTGACCTCCAAAGGAGAACAGTTCGTCCAGTACGCCACACAGATTCACAACCTTTTACATGATCTGAAGCAGGATATGACCGATCCCGGTGAGCCTTCCGGCACGCTGAAAATCGGCATTGTAGAAACAGCGGCATCCAGCCGCTTTATGGAGATTCTGAATGAATATCAAACAACCTACCCGATGGTGTCCATCTCACTCGTTAACGCCACTTCACCCAAAGTACTGCGCAAGAAAATACAGGACGATGAGATTGATGGTGCCTTTATCAGTGGGGCTTGTGTGAAGGAAGGACTGAAAGTGGAATACGAGATGCAAGACACGGTGCATATCATATCCAAACAGATGGACACACCACCCGAAAGTCTGTGCCAAGTATCTTGGGTTGTTTTCCCCGAGGGCTGCCCGTATCGTGAAATGACCGAAGAATTTTTGCAGGAAGAGGGGCTGTCCGCTCGTAATATCATCGAAGTTAGTACGATGGAAAACCTGCTCAGCTGTGTGGAGTCGGGGATTGCTTTTACCATAATGCCGTGCAATGTTATTCACAAGAAACCGGATGTTTTCTCCGTATTCGATCTCGCAGATCGCTATACTCATACCACGACAACCTTTGTCCGCGGTGAGGATCGTTATGTCAGCAGTGCGCTGGATCAATTCATGAAGCTGCTGAATCAGAAATGCATTACGTTTTAAAGATGACAACTATACCACAACACAACATCACACGGAACATTGCCCTTATTGCGCATTACTTAGATGGGGACAGGGGTGCTGGTTGCAAAACAAAAAACACTCCGAAGAGTGTTTTTTGGTCGTCATTTTTTTCCTCTATACCATATTCAACTAACGCTTACTCCACCTTGAATCGCGCAGCCGATTCGGCCAGCTTTTGCGTCAATTGATCGATCGTATCGACCATGTTAGCCAACTGCTGCACTGTCGAAGATTGCTCCATCATGGTTGCCGTTACTTCCTCAACCGAAGCGGATACCTGCTCTCCTGAAGCGGACAAACTATGGGCTGACTCCAGTACATCATCCTTGTTCTGTAACATCTCTTGCATCTGTCCTGCCATCGTAGCGATCTGTTGGTTAATGACCGTCACCTTCTCCAAAATCATATCAAACGCCTGACGAGTCTGCAAAACAAGCTCATCCTGCCTTGATGAAATGGTGTGAATTTCCGCAACACTTTGGTTGTTCTCGGCTACATCGGCCAGATTCTGCTCGATAATGCTGGAGATCTCTTTGGACTGGCGGGAACTCTGCTCTGCCAGATTGCGAATCTCTTCGGCTACAACTGCAAATCCTCTGCCATGTTCTCCAGCCCGGGATGCTTCGATGGAAGCATTCAATGCGAGCAGGTTGGTCTGCTTGGCAATCTGACTGATGGCTTCCGTGATCTGACTAATACTGCCCGAACTCGTTTGAAGTTTGACCGTAATCTCCGAGATTTTCTCCACTTCCCGCTCGTTCACCTCATTAATACGCATCAATTCATTGACGACTTCATTCCCGTTATGGAATACCGTTTCGATCTCATCTGCTCTCGCCTTCACATCCTGGGCACTGCTGTTCATGGCAGCCACTTTATCGCCAAAGCTGTTGAATTTGCCTGCAATCTGTTCGGTATCTTCGGATTGGGCCTCCATTGCCTTCGCGATCCCCATGGACGTCGCCGATGTCTCATCAATGGATCTTGCCGTCTGTCTGGATGTTTCCTCCAGCTCCTGAGTGCTGGCTTGAAGAACATGGATCGAACTATTCATATCAGTAATCAGGTTTCTGTTCTGCTCCACCATGCCATTGAAGCTCTCCGCCAGGTCCTTGAATTCGCTGTTATACCTACCATTGGCCTTGACGGTCAGATTCCCTTGAGCAAGCTGTTGGAACAGCCCAATCAGACGAATGATAGGTCTCGTAATACTTCGAGAGATCAATAATCCTACGCCAATAGCCAGAGCAACTCCGATCAATGTTACGATAACCATCTGGCGCTGCATATCCTCTAATGGACGTTTGATATCATCATAATCGTCAATAATGACCACGGAGAGATCCGCCTCAGGAATCTGATTAATACGATAGTAGATGTCATCTCGATCCATTGAAGTGACTTTCACTTTGTCAGTGGCTCTGGCCTCGATAATTCCCATCGCTTCCTTGTCCTCTTCCAGCGTTTGTCCCACAATGGAAGGGTCCAGTGAATCATACATGATGATGCCGCTCCGGCTCAGCACTTCAACTCTGCCTTGGGCATTGATTTTAATGTCTCCCAGTTGCCCCAGGAAAAAGCTGCTGTCCACCGACATGGCGAACACACCCAGTATATTCCCCTGTTCATCGGTGATAGGCTCCGAGAATACAATAATGAGCTTCTTGCCAGTCTTAGAGACAACCGCGTCACTGATGAAGGATTTCCCCTGTATGGACTCCTTGAAATATTCCCGATCTCCCCGTGACTGCCCAATGACTTCTGGCATGGTCCCCGCCACCATGGTTCCTTCCTTGTCAAATACGAACAGGTCCGGCTTGGAGCCTTCCGTATCGGATATACTGTCAGTGAGAATCGTATTTGCTCTGTTGAAATATGGATTCTCATCTGTAAAAAAGGTCTCATCTGTCATTTCGTTCGTATCACGCAACTCCAAGAGTTCCTTGAAGGTATTATGCACCGATATGGCATGACTCAATTGTTGTTGAAGCTGCATCGCTGTCCAAAGCCCTTCCCCAAGGCGGTCAGCCATCACATTCATTTCATCCTTGCTTTTCTTGACCACAACATCAGATGAAATCATATAACTTGTGATCGTTGCACCAAGCAGAACCAACACAACCAATACACTGATCATGATTGGCAGCTTGATTTTAAGCGACATATTTTTGATCTTTTGCCCTACCCCTTGTCTTTTCCCCATTTTCCACTTCTCCCCACTTCCCTGAACCATCTTCATCTGAACGATGTATATACATTATCGGAAAAATGCATAGTGGAATTGATGAATTAGGGAGATATTGCCACTGTTTTTCTTTGTTATGTTCTGACAGCAACAAAAAAAACTGCCTGTCAGATCGACAACATCCAATTTCGGAATGGATTTTGCCGATACTTAACAGACAGTTTTCAGAATTACATGATAAATGGATTAAGATTACTTGCGCAATCTCCGAGAACTCAGCGCGTGATGACCATTCTGCAAGAATGTACTGCGCGTATTCTTCATCTGTTCGATCCGTCGCTCGGCCAGACGATCTGCGGCAACATAGGTTGCGATCCCCTCAGTACGCGAGCTCTCGAATATTTTCTCCAGATTGGTGTAGATCTCTCCAATCTTGCTCCACGCCCGATCTACGTTATATCCGTTCAACTCATCCGCAATGTTAATCACGCCACCCGCATTGATGACGTAGTCAGGTGCATATACGATGCCCATATCATATAGTTGATCTCCATGACGGGTCTCCAGCAGCTGGTTGTTCGCACAGCCCGCTACGACCTTTGCCTTGAGCGTCTTGAGCGTATCATCATTAATCGTGCCCCCGAGCGCACATGGTGCATAGATATCACAATCCACACCCGTGATGTCTGCGGGATCAACAGCGGTCGCGCCGAAGCGATCCACAGCCTGCTTGACCGAGTCCTTGTGGATATCCGTAACGATCAGATGCGCACCTTCCTCATACAGATATTTGCACAGATGCATCGCTACATTGCCCACACCTTGGACCGCTATCGTTTTGCCTTCCAGCATATCCGTACCAAATGCCTCTTTGGCTGCTGCCTTGATCCCGCGATATACACCCCAAGCAGTTGCAGGCGATGGATTACCGGATGAACCATAGCTTGCCGAGATGCCTGTCACATAATCGGTTTCCTGATAGATCAGGTTCATATCCTCTTCCGTCGTCCCCACATCTTCGGCCGTGATATAACGTCCGTTCAACCCTTGAATGTATCGGCCAAAAGCCCGAAACATCGCTTCATTTTTGTCACGCCGCGGATCTCCGATAATGACGGTTTTACCGCCGCCCAGATTCAGGCCAGATACCGCATTCTTATATGTCATACCACGGGCAAGGCGCAGGGCATCTTCAATGGCTGCTTCTTCCGAAGCATATGTCCACATCCGCGTGCCTCCCAGCGCAGGGCCCAGTGTTGTGTCGTGTATGGCGATTATTGCTTTTAACCCTGAATTTCGATCCTGGCACAGAACCAGTTCCTCATAATCGTGGTGCTCCATTGCTTCAAACCAACTCATGTGCTAACCGTCTCCTCCAACCATTTTTGCGATCCAATCGCATTGTTCTCTATTCATTGACCATCCTCTATTGTACCCACGAATACCCAGTTTGTGCAAAATCACATCACAATGTTAGAGAAGCATCGATCGATGTTTCTCGTATGGCGGGGTCTATTAATAGAAAAACCTCTCTCCCTTATAGGAGAAAGGTACTCTTCTCATAACTGCTTTAATATAATTGCCCCCAAGCAAGCGACTGAATCGTTCACATTTAAGATAGCGTCTCAACCACATTAATCGGATGCAGATCTCCATCCACCGCGAATGAGGCCTGTCCCGTCTCTTCGGAGACAACCAGTACAACGGCGTCCGTCAATTCACTTAATCCCAGTGCAGCCCGATGACGGGTGCCTATCTTTCGTTCATGCGCTTCCGCCTGCGACAACGGCAGCACATTACCAGCGGATACAATTTGATTGCCACGAATCAACACAGCCCCGTCATGAAGTGGCGCGCCGGGAATGAATAGGGATTCCAGCAACGCATGTGTCACTCTGGCATCCACCGCCACCCCTGAATGAATGATCGACTCCAACGGAGTCTCCCGTTCAATCACAATCAACGCACCATATCTCCGGTCAGACAGATGCTGTACGCTTGATGTTAATTCGGCAAACTTCTCGGTAAAAGGTGACAGGTAACAATCCAGATAAAAAGAAGAGGCGAGCACCTCGATCTGCTTAATCTCCGCTCGAATCTCTGCAAATTGCCCCAACAGACAGACGCTGTCATTGTCAAACCGGGATAACGTCAGATTCATACGCTCTGCTACACGATGGAGGTCTGCCTTGAGCTTCTGCCTCATCGAGGAACTGTCACAGTCTGCTTGCTGAGTCATCATTCGCCGCCTCCTCTGGTTGGGTTGGGCTTCACGCCGCATCATTAGTATCCATACCTTCCCCTCCGGAGCAGTTATTTATGCAATGGCAGGACTGTAGGAGCTAAGCGTCGTCATGATTGTAACGGGTATAACAAGCAAAAAAAGAGCCTGTCCGCAAACATCCACGGTCAGGCCCCATTCGCATGATGATTGATGTCCTGTTTATTTCACTTATTGCGCTTTGCCGTATGAACCTGTCTTAAATGTAGTCGGGTCATACCATTTGTAGCCTGCGGCGGGTGCAGCCCATGGCTCAAGTTGCGGCTCGGTGGACGCAGCTGGAGCTTCGATAGGAAGCAGGCTTGTTGCCGTATCCAATGTCAGTCCTGGCACTTGTGCCAGACTGGTATAGCTCTCTTTGACCGCGAGCCATTTCACGGTATTCACGAGGAAAGTAGCATCATCCACTTCTTTGAATCCATCATAGGTCTTCTTGGTAGCGCCAGTCTCTTCACGTAAATATTTCGGAGTAGCATCTTCCACAGGAGAAGAGTCGCCGATAAATGCAGCTTTGCCCGCACCAATCTTCGCAATGGCAGCATAGGCTCCTTCAGCTCGTCCACCACCATTGTATACGCCCTGATCCACGGCATTGCCCCACTTGGACACGCCACTTGGTACGTACACCAATCCTTTGGCCTTATTCGGGTCCATAATTGCAATGGTTGATCCGGCATGCATGGCTACAGAATTAACGCCAGTGGTAATGCCGAAGGATTGTGCTGGTGCAACGATATCCGATGCGTTCACATCGCCGAGGGCATTATAGCGGAAACGGACACCAAAGTTCGTCGCGAGCCAGTCTGAACTCGTCACACTCTGCATCGCTGGTGATTCGGCTTCAGCCGAAGACATGCCTTTGGCCGGATTCAGGAAGGCACCGCGGCGATAGCCGTTGAATACTTCGGAAGAATCCCAGCGGTTTTTGTTGCGGTCTGCATTATAGTGGTCGGAGATGAAGAAAACACTTCCTCCGTTCTGTACATACTGCACCAACGCAGCTTGCTCAGTCGCTTTGAACGGCACGTTGGCTTCGCCGATGATGAAGACGTGGTAATCTTTCAATTTATTATAGGTGATGGCTTGCTCACCAAATGAATACGGGATGCTGCGTTCCAGCTGATCCACGGCAAAGCCTGCGTTACGCAAACCGTTGGCAAAATCCGAAAATGCCCCGTCAATAATCCAGTCGGCAGCACCTGCTGTCTGGGCGTGGGTATTATCGAACAATACTTTCTTGCCAGTACCGTCCGGCAGTGTAGTGCCCGGGTTCGGTTCTGGATCAGGATTGGTTGTTCCGGAGGAAAGTGTGATGGAAGTTGGATTTTTGACTCCTGCATAGCTGTTGTAGGCACCTAAGGTTCCAGTTACGATGATCTTTTTGCCTACAAGACTCGGATTGGAAGCCAGTCCATATTGCGAACGGAAAGATGCGGGGATCTGTACATCCAATAATCTGGCGTTGGTTCGCTCTGACGCTGAATCTGCAATCAGAACATTGAAATCATTGGCATACGGAGATGTAAACTTCGCGGTAAGTGACCCGGTAGCATGTCCAACAATGATCCCTTCAACTGTTGCCGTTCCTCCACCGCTCTGGGCAGCGATGGCCTGAGATACCGTAAGTGGTGCTGCAGCTTGTACCGGACTTTGCGAACCCGGCCCCAGCAATGCGGTTGCCATCATGATAAAGACCAGGAATGCCCCGATCCAGTGCTGCCATAACGCCTTCTTCATATTCCCTTTCTCCTCCTCCAAATAACCTGATAATGGGTTGTGCTCCTTTAATTTAATGGTTCATATGCTGAATTCCTCTTTCTTTTTGTAAAATTATTGAAAAAGTTTAGAAATTGAGTCTATTTGCCTATGTGCTGTGGATGAGACTTTTTTCTGAAAAAAGTTAAATTCGTTACGGACTTGGGATTGCATTTTGCCATCGTTCATTGCATAATGAGTATATAACTGTGATAATGATTATCATTCTTGAACTTGTCTCTATGTACCTGTCTACTGTATATGATTTTACGATTTTATAGATAAAGGGGAACGAACATCGAATGAATACACCTCTGCAAAAGGCTGACCTGCAGCTTGACGATTATTTGGATCTTCTGAACCTGGCAACCAATCTGGGTGATACGAAATGGCAAAAGGAAATTATTCGCAAGCTGGCGTATACGTATCCCGCAGTTCAATGTAAACAACCACAATAGCACCCGACATACATCATGGATACACAGCATAGCCCATGACCGATTCCTTCGTTGAATCCGTTTTATGGGCTATTTTGTTGTACAATGAACAGTAAAATGTTTACAACGTGAAGGAGTGAATAACGATGCAATTGGAGACCGATAGACTGATTATCAGGGAGATTCGGGAGACGGACTGGGAGAGAATTCATGCCTATACCTCCATGACGGAAGTTACACAACATACAGCATGGGGACCGAATACCGAAGAGGATACACGAGCATACGTGCAGTTTGTGATGGACATGCAGCAGGCGCAACCAAGAGAGGGTTTTGAACTTGCGATATGTTTGAAAAGTGACGGGGCTCTCCTTGGCGGAGTAGGTATTCACGTGATGGAGAAAACCAACGCAGAGATCGGTTACGTCCTCCATCCCGCTTACCAAGGAAAGGGTTATGCCGCCGAGGCAGCCCTCGCTATACTGGGTTTTGGTTTCAACGAACTGGGCATTCACCGGATTTACGCCAAATGTCGCCCGCACAACACGGCTTCGGAGAAAGTCATGAAGAAGATTGGTATGCAGCGTGAAGGTCTGCTGCGGGAGCACTGGTTCTACAAAGGTTCCTTCCATGACTCGGTGATCTATTCGATTCTCGCCAGGGAATATGGCGCGGCCAATGGAGACCAATTGTTACATATGTAATTTTCCGCATACACCAAAAAAGCTGACACCGATTATACGGATGCCAGCTCTTTTTATCATTCTCCGTAACGACCCCAATCGCCAATGGAGGTACAACCTTCGGAACAAGCTATTTTTTTACAACCGGCACAGCTCTACCGGGCAGCTTGGGAATGTCGGACATCCACACATGCAGCGCAGGGCTGCCAGATCTCGAATCATCAGTTTGCCATCCATCATATCCAGCGTACCTTGTTCTTTCCATGCTCCCAGCATCCGCGTTACACTCTCCCGGGTAGCTCCGATCATCTCGGCAAGCTCGGTATGGTTGAGCTTCATGTCCAGCACAATACCATCCGGTGTAACCCTGCCATACGAGTTGCTGGCACGGATCAGTGTCGAAGCGAGGGCACCCGCCTTGCCATAGAGCAGCAAATCACGGAATCTCGACTGGGTAATCCGCTGCGACAGTGCCATCCATTGCAAGAATTTCAAGGCCAGATCGCCATGTTTGCTGAGTATACTTTCCAGATCGCCAAGCGAGATAATGGCCAGTTCCCCTTTTTCCGCCATCTCTGCACTATAGCTATGATTCAGTCCGCCGATGCCGCCGAACTCACCGATGAGATCGCCGCTTTGCTGAATCGATAAAATAATTTCCTTGCCATCCTCCGTCGACTTGGTCATTTTCACTCGTCCCGAACGAATGTAGTACAGATATCCGGCTTCATCGCCTTCGAGAAAGAGACTATACCCCGATTTCACCCGTTTGGGCTGCATCTTCGCTTCAATCAGGTCCCATTGCTCAGGTGTAACGAACGAAAGGATTCCGCCTGTTTCTCGTGTCATTTTGCCCGCCTCCGTTTGTTTCTGCTCTGTTCTTTGGGTTGTTCTTTCCACAAATACTGTACCCATAACCTTCGTCCCCCTCGGTGATTCCTTATGTATACATCATATCGCGAAAGTAGCTTCAGGGTTATCGGGGGATTACCTGATCATTGACGAGAAACTCCCTGAATTTGCTGTGAGAAAAGTCACATTTCACCGATATGCCTCATCCTTCGCATTTCTTCAATCCCTTGGTGTACCTGATTCAGGAGCCCTTCAATGCCCATGTTCAGTAAATTATAGAACGGAAATAGGGGTTTTCCCTGAATTACAATGTACGAGAAAGGGTCTACAATAGAACTAACATCGTAATACCCTTACTTTAAGTGCGTGTTCAAAAAGAACGGTTTTCAGTACCGAGAAGATGGGATGAAGCTAGAAATGGAGTAGCGGAGCGTAGGGAAAACTACGTGAGTAACGGACATTTCGGCTGAGTTCCATATTCGATGCTGATGATGCCACTAGGCATCCTTCGTAATCAAAAGCGGACTTTTTGAACAACCTCTTTAAGATGATCCTGTCCAAAGATTATTAATGATAATGATTACACCGTTACGTACGTTATAATCCGAAAAAGGAAGTGTCCTCTCATGCATGATGAACTGCCATCTGGCATTCAGGAGATGATCGACGGCCTGCGTCTGAACACATCCAGCGACTTCTGTGGACTTGCCTGCCTGAACGGGACGATGCTACGCTGGAAATATACCTCTGGGGCTAGTAATGAACGGGTGAAACGCATGGAAATGCGTCCCGGACAAGATCTGGTAGGTACAGCCCTTCGGACTGGGCGCACAGCTCGATCTGATGCACAATCCACCGGGGAGCATACACCCGGTCGCTGCCCGTTAATGCTTGCTGAGCGGCTGGTAAGTGCCATAGCGGTACCTGTGTTTCAGGAAGGAAGCGTGCCTGGTGCCGTGCTGCTCGTTGGCAGCAGACTGCCTTGTACCTTTTCACCGAATATGATCCGGCAGACCGAACAAGTCGCTCTCCATCTGGAGCCGCACGTATATGGATAAAAAGTTGAACTAGAGAGTGAGAGAAGCTATTCGGAGATTTAAGCTCTGAATGGCTTCTTTTTTTGTTATGATATAGATAGAACTGTGGAAGCGGACAGGGGGAAATGATGTGATTCAACTATTAGTTGTAGACGACCATGTTGTCGTGCGCTCCGGGCTGATCGCCTTACTGGAAGGAAAGAATGATATACATATCGTTGGAGATGCCGCTGACGGTGATGAAGCCATTGCCAAGGCTCAAGAATTGAAACCAGATGTGGTCTTGATGGATTTCAGTATGCCTCCAGGCAAAGACGGCCTGACGGCTACCGCTGAATTGAAGAAATTAATGCCGGATCTCGCGATCCTGATTCTGACGATGCATGATGATGAGGAGTACCTCTTCCGAGCGATTCATGCCGGAGCTTCCGGTTACATCCTCAAGAGTGCGCCGCACGAAGAATTGTTGGCCGCTATACGCTCTGTGGCAGATGGCAGTGCTTATCTGTACCCGAGTGCGACCAAACGGCTGATGAGCGAGTATCTCGACAAAGCCAAACAGGAAAATGCCGGACCCTATGACACACTTTCCGATCGGGAGAAAGAAATACTGTCCTGGATTGCCAAAGGATACGCCAACAAGGAAATTGCCGAACATCTGATCATCAGTGTCAAGACGGTCGAATCCCACAAAAGCAATCTGATGGAGAAGCTTGGCCTGCGTACACGACCGGAACTGGTGAAGTTCGCCATGAAAAAGGGGTTGCTGAACTTTGAGTAGTGCACGCAAGAACAGACTAAGTGGACTCGCAGACCAGCCCGTACGCCTCCTGCTGAACGAAATTGACAATCACATTACCGATAATGAATTTCGCAGCAGGTTGAAGGGTTCCCTGCATCAACTGAGTGATCTGAAATTTGCTCTGGATGAGTCCTCCATTGTTGCCCTCACGGACCGCAAAGGGAAAATCCAATATGTGAATGATAAATTCTGTGAGATCTCGCAGTATGAACGCGAAGAACTGATCGGTAAGGATCATCGAATCATTAATTCCGGATACCATGGCAAAAGCTTTATGAAAAACCTGTGGGACACGATATCCTCAGGTAAGGTATGGAACGGAGAAATTCGCAATCGTGCCAGAGATGGCAGTTATTATTGGGTCAACACCACCATCGTGCCTTTCCTCGATAACGATGGCGAGCCATATCAATATCTGGCTGTACGTAGTGAGGTAACCAAGCTGAAATCTGTCGAAGGCGAGTTGCAGAAGATGATGTCCCAAGTGATGAACATTCAGGAAGAGGAGCGACGCCGGATCTCGCGTGAACTGCATGACGGGATCGGACAGAGTCTCTTCTCTCTGGTTATCCAGATGGACCGGCTGCTGGCAGATCAGCCTCAACCGGGCGTCGAAGCACTGCGGAAACAAGTCACGGGTATCATGGAAGATGTGCGCGGCATGGCATGGGAACTAAGGCCATCCGTTCTCGATGATCTGGGTGTTGTTCCCGCGATTCGAACCTATATTGAGAATTACACCCGTCACTACGGGATCGAAGTCGATCTGGAATGTAATTTGCGCAAACGACTGGAGATGAACCGGGAGATTGCCATATACCGGATTATCCAGGAAGCCTTAACGAATGTCGCGAAGTATGCCGATGTTGCTGAGGCACGTGTTACTGTAGAAGATGCTGAAGACATGACGATGGTTATTATTGAAGACCAGGGTGCTGGCTTCAGCGAAGCAACCGCTGGCAATGGCGTTGGATTATTCAGTATGGAAGAGCGTGCCCGTGGTGCAGGAGGAACATTGAGAGTTTCTTCCGAGCCTGGCGAAGGGACTACCGTTACTCTTTTACTGCCCAAGACAGCCCAAGCATAACCGGACATGCTTCGTATCTTGCTTTGCGCTTCACTCCAGCTTATCTATTTTTTAATGGCTGCTCGCTATTGGACTGTGCGAGTGGTCTTTTTATTTCCGATTGGTCAAAATGACAAAATGAACGCTCAAAATCGGTTAAATTCATTAATCATGATAAATAGATTGACTCCAGTTACGATTCGTCATTAAACTATGAATGCCACATACACATTGTATGTTTAGTAAAATTTCAATTCATTTCATATAGCAAGAGAAAAGGATGGTCAACATGTCAGAGAAACGCTCCTCCAAGGGAGGGGAAATTCCGCAAATGTACAATCTGGACGAGATGGATCGCAAAATCATCGCCGCGCTTCACCAGAACAGCCGAATATCCTATACGGATCTGGGTACACAGATCGGGTTGTCACGTGTAGCAGTCCAAGCTCGCATTAATGCCTTATCGGAAAAAGGAATCATCGAACGCTTCACCGTGGTGATCAACCCTGGCAAGGTTGGGCTACAGGTCTCGGCCTTTTTCAATGTCGACGTTGAACCGCCCTTCCTGGATGAAGTCGCGGAGAAACTGGACGAAGAACCGGCCGTCACCAGCCTCTATCATATGACAGGCCCGAGTACCCTGCACATGCACGGTATTTTTGCGGATATGGAAGAGATGGAGCAGTTCTTGCTCGAGAAGCTTTACAAGATGCCAGGCATCGTCAAAGTCGAATCACAGCTGTTGTTGAAACGCTATAAAAGCCGGATGGGCATGAGACTCTAGGAGGAAATCAGCATGGGTTGGAAAGATTACAACGGTCTCGTGATCGGAATGGTCCGAACCGGGATTCTCGGATATGGCGGTGGACCTTCGGTTATTCCATTGATCCGTTATGAAGCTGTTACGCGTTACAAATGGGTCAGTGATGAGGAGTTCGGCGAGATTTTGGCTATCGCCAACGCCCTGCCCGGTCCCATTGCGACCAAGATGGCCGCATATCTGGGTTATAAAACTAAAGGTGTACTGGGCGCGATTGTGTCCGTACTCGCTCACATTTTACCGACAAGCATTGCTATCATTGCTCTGCTCGGTTCCATGTACGCGCTGCGCGAGTCGAAAGTGGTGGCAGGCATGGTAGCCGCCGTTCGGCCGGTCATTTTTGTCATGCTGGGTATGATGGCTTATGAATTCGCCATGAAAGCCTGGAAGGGACTCGGCAAGGTTTTTGCCGCCCTATTTGGCGTAATTGCCTTTGTACTATTGCAGCTGCTGGATATCCATCCGGGGATTGTGATCGCGGTTTTCCTTGGATACGGTGTCTTCCATCTGGATCTGGTCCAGCGCTTCAAGTCCAAAGGCAAGTCCGATAAGGGGGTGTCCTAAGGATGCTCCAGACCTGGTGGGAATTATTTTGGGGATTTTTCGTAGCAAACATCTTGGGGTATGGGGGCGGCCCGGCTTCCATTCCGCTCATGCAGGAAGAAATTGTGAACCACTACCAATGGATGACCACAGAGCAATTCGGTGATGTACTGGCGATTGGTAACGCTCTTCCCGGCCCGATCGCAACCAAAATCGCTGCATTTGTCGGGTATCACGTGGCAGGCTGGTTTGGGGCATTTATCGCAAGCTTTGCCACAATCGTACCTTCCGCAACCGCATTAATTATATTACTTCGTCTCTTGAACAAACATCGCACGTCACCAAAAGTCAAAGGCATGACCCTACTCGTGCAACCTGTTATCGCTGTACTCATGATTCTGCTCACATGGGAATTTGGTCAGCTATCCACCGATTCCATCGGCATCTGGCAGACGTTGATCATTGCAGGCATCTCGCTCTGGGTCATGACCAAGACCAAGCTGCATCCAGCCATACTTATTGTGATCGCTTTTGCCTATGGTGCACTGGTACTGTCTCATACGATGTAGTGATAGAGATTAGTAAGTTCAATTATTATCAAAAAGAAAAGGAACGTTACAGAATCAATGATTATACACCTGCTGTAGGTGTATGCAGAGGTTCTGGGCGTTTCTTTTTTTACATTAGTTTATATACAAAAAAAAACGGTGATACCCGCTATTAAGCTGGCATCACCGTTTATTATATTTCACATTTTACGTAGCATTGGGAGACCCAATTACTTCGCTTCAACCACTACCGTCACTTTGGTTTTCACACCTGCAAATGTTACTGTAATCGTTGCTTTACCTTTGCCATTTGCCTGAATGATGCCGTCTTTCACCGATGCTGTCGCAATACGGGAAGACTTCCAGAGAGCCGGTTTGGATACATTAGCTTCACTGCCATCGGCATACGTTGCAGTAGCCGCTACAGTTACCTTTTCTCCAGGTTTCATGGTCAACGTTACTTTATCCGTCTGCAAATATTTCAGTGTATCCACATCTACTGCAATCGTGACAGACTTGCTGCCGTATTTTGCTGTAATTTTGGCTTTACCGGAACCTATAGCTTTGACTTTACCTTTGGTTACCTGAGCTACTTTGTAGCTGTTGGTTTTCCATTCAGCTTTGTCCGTAACATCACGCTCACTACCGTCGCTCAAGATAGCAGTTACCGTCAGATCAGCTGTATCGCCTGATTTCAGGGAAAGAGCCGGTTCGGAAGCTTCAATACGTGAGATGACATCCACTTCAACCTGAATGGTCACTTTTTTGGAGCCGTATTCTGCCGTGATATTGGCTTTACCACTGCTGTTACCCGTGATCACACCTTTTTTCACATCAGCTACACGTGAGTTGCTTGATTTCCAAGTTGCTTCGGATGTTACATCCAGCGTGTTGCCGTCTTCATCCGTACCTGTCAGAAGAATGGTTTGTGTTTCTTTGGCGGACAGAACAACAAAGTTCACATCTGCTTCCAGTCCACTTGCCATACCTACTTCAACAGGCAGAGTTAGCGTTTTGCCTTCAATCTTCGCTGTAATAGTTGCTTTACCTGTAGCAACACCTGTGATAACACCTTTGCTATCTACCTCAGCGATTTTGTCGCTGCTGCTGCTCCAGGTTGCATCTTCGGATACATCCTTGGACGTTTCACCGTACAACGCCAGTACTTTGGCATTGGTCGTTCCGCCAACGGCTACCGATGCTTTTTTCTTATCCATCTCATACTTGTCCGCTACATCTACATTTACTGTAAATTTAACGGTTTTACCACCATAAGCTACGGTAATCGTAGCTGTACCAGATTTGTATGCGATCAGATCGCCGTTGGATACATATACAACATCTGCATTGCTTGAAGTCCATGTTGCTTTGGAAGTTACATCTTCCTTACTTCCATCAATATACTCTGCATTGGCTACCAATGTCTTGGACTTGTTATCACCCGTAACACTCATGGCGAGCTTGTCATCCACATCTTTGATATCCAAATATCTTGCCGTATCTACATCCACAGCAATTTCTACTGTTTTGCCACTATAGGTTGCCTTGATCGTTGTTGAACCTGCGCTAATGGCTGTGATCTGTCCTTTGAATACCGTTGCAACCTTCTCGTTGCTGGACGTCCATGTCGCCTGATCAGTTACATTCACATCGCTGCTGTTCGGATAAGAAGCCGTTACAACGACATTGGCCGTTTTGGTTGTTTCGCTCAAACGGAAGAAAATACTTTGTTTCTCCACACTCAGTTTGCTGGTCAGATCCACGTCCACGTCAACGGATACTGATTTCGTACCGTATTTGGCTGTGATCTTGGCAGAACCTGCCGAGTACCCTGTAATTTCGCCTTTAAGAACGTCTGCGACTTTCTCATTGCTGGATGTCCACTCCGCCAGATCGGTTACATCTTTGGTTGTGCCATCTGGATAAGTAGCCGTTACTTTCACACTTTCACTTTTGTCCAACAGCAGGTTAACCTGCTTTTTATCCACATCTACACGTTTAACCACTTCAACGTTAACATCCACGGTCACACTTTGGCTGCCAACTTTGGCTGTGATCACGGCTGTACCGGCGCTTTGTCCAGTTACTTTACCATTCACAACGGTAGCAACCTTCTCATCACTGGTAGACCATTCTGCAGTCTCGGACGCCTTTTCACTTGTGGTGTTGTCACTATATGTTGCTGTCAAAACGATATCTTTCGTATCTCCTGTGCGCAAATCCAGACTTTGCACGTTTTTCGAAAGAGCTTTGACCTTCTTCGTCACTTTCACTTGAACGGTCTGAGTCTGACCCTGATACGCTGCGGTAATCGTTGCTGTACCTTCTTCTTTGGCTGTAATTGCACCATTATATACAGTTGCTATCGAAGTATGACTGCTACTCCAGGATGAACTGATCGTTACGTTTGTCGACGTATTATCAGAATATACACCTGTTACCGTAACAGAACTGGAATCACCAACTTCGAGCGACATCTCATTCTTGGAAACCACAATTTTGGACAGTTCTTTATCTGCCGCAGCGGCCAAGCCTACGTTGGATATACTCAGCATCAACACCAGCATCATCACCATGTACTTGGTCAATCTTGGCTTTAACATCATTTCCCCCCGATAATCATCATTTTTTTCCTTATATTTAATGTCGGCAAGTCCTTTCCAGATGTTTAGACTTTCAGGAAATTTTCAGGGAATTCTGTGGAAATTAATTCATTCGCTCCGACAGCTTTGTCATTCTGAGACGTACGCCTTCAAAATGAGACTTGATCCTTTTAATAGAGCATAACAACTACCAATCTGTAACCCAACAGGAACCGCACGAGTGAGATCTTCATATGTTAGCTTCTTCTTTCGTCTTCCTTCGCTTATGTACATCATCCGCCTGTCCGCTTTTCTGGACTTGTCTATTCCAGTGTGGCTGTCTCCAATAGAAGGGATATCGTTCCTAATATTGGAGACAGCCACACCCGGGCAAGTGATGATGGATTTTCTACTGATGCTACTACTAACTACTGCAATATAAAATGATTTATTAGTTTAATCTAATGCAACAATTCGAAGGCTAATAACAGGCCCCGACTGATTCGTTCTAAACTTCAGTTCATCCTGTGCATAGTTCTTATTTCCTCTTTTAAAATAACCCCTCACGTCCACGCAGCTTCGCCAACGCTTCCATATAGAAATAATCGCCGTATATAATCGGCACATTCAGCCCTCGCCCTTCCGGGTAATGCACCGTTCCCTGCATGATCAGACCTTCTTCCGCTGCCGAGTCACCGGAGCTATAGTTCTCATGCAAGCCGCGGACGATACGCTCTCCCGCGGCGGCATAGGTTTCCCCGCGTGGCGACAGCTTCGCCAGCTCGAGCAACCCGCTCGCGGCAATCGCCGCAGCGGACGAGTCCCACGCCACCTGATGCTCCACAGGTGCGCGGAAATCCCACACCGGCACGATCTCTTCGCCAAGCATGGCGAGGAAGAAATCGGCCGCACGCTCCGCTGTCTCCAGATATCGGGCTTCGCCCGTATACCGGAAAGACAGCGCAAACCCGTGCAACGCCCAGGCGGTGCCCCGCGCCCAGGCGGAACCTGGAGCATGGCCCTGTCCGCCATGCTCTCGCAGCTTCTGCCCCGTGTGTGGATCGAACTCCACCACGTGGCAGATGGACCCGTCAGCGCGGATGAATTCGCGCGCCACGGTGTCCGCATGTGCTTCCGCCAGCCAGCGGAAGCGAGGATCGCCGCTCTGCTCGGATGCCCAGTAGAGCAGCGGCAGATTCATCATGCTGTCAATGATGGCTACGCCGCGCGTATCCATTGCTGACGAGCTGAAGTTCCAGGCGCGGATGAACTCACCGCGCACGTTGAAGCGGGCAGCGAGCAGATTGGCGGCAAGCATGCCACGCCGCCGTCCATCCATGCTGCCCGTCTGGCGGTAGTTGGCTACGCCACTAAGCAGCCAGATGAACCCCAGATCGTGATCCACCGATTCGGGATCACGCAGACAACCTTCCAGTTGCCGCTCACAGCTTTCGGCAATGCGATGTAGCGGAGCCGCTGCTTCACTTTCCGGAGATTCCCCATAAACCAGCCATAACAATCCAGGCCAGAAACCTGCCGTCCACCATTCCGGATCATTCCGGTCATACGTCCCTTGCGGGGCAATGTGTGGAAATGTATCCTTAATCCGCTTGGCATTCCGAATCGTTTTGGCAGCTCCCTGTTGCCACGCTTCCTCTAACCATTTTACCGATGTTGATGTGTTCATGAACATATCCCTCCTCGATTCAGTACCGGACATCTTTGCTTGTTGCTCCAGTTAAAGCTCACCATATCTGCTGTTATGTTGTTCGTCATCCTTACTTTAACCCTCGACCTGAACATCTTCATGTAACCTCGCCCAAGCGGATTGTAAATGTCAGACTACGTGCTCCGTTCACTTCAATCCGCGCTTCCTTCAGCAACCCATTACGGGAGGCCACGGTCTGCTCCTCCATATGAATAATGGCCCCCTGATCCAGCGCTGTAGATTCTACATATGCTCCCCGATACGCCGTTCGCACGCTATGATCCGTATGGGTAATCACCGCCTGTTCACGACCATCATGGAACATCAATGGAATGAGTGCACCTGCCGCCGCAATCTCACCTTCGAATTCATACGTTATGGTCAGCAAATCCGCCTGTTGCACATAATGAGTACGCAATGTATCAATTCCGGGTAATGGACCGACCCATGTCACGGCAAAAGAATTAACCTGACGTTCTCCGCCATCTTCTGCCGCTCTTTCCGCCAGATGCTGCTCCACTTGATTCCACATATCATGTTCCACCTTCTCATACACAATGGAACCTCCTCCCTGTGCAGGGTCCAATCCAACGTCACGATCATATGCACCACCGGATGGAATACCCTCTGCAAGACTGTGCCATCCCCCATCTGGTGTCTTCCAGGCAGGACAGTAACTGAGCGGACGAACTGCCCCTTCGGCAAATTCCGTGAATCCAGCCTGCATATGGCTGGCAGCAGATGGACCAATCAGCCCAGGTAATCCCGTCTGCTGAATCCGTACCAAACCAGGGATCGTATACGGATCATTCATCGCCGTGTGTAATACCAGTTGCTGACCAGGTACGGAAGCAATCACGGTTTCGAACCAGCCATCGGTCTGCAAAACCCTGCTGCCCACTTCGGAAGGAAGGTACACTTCGCCTACATCTTCGCCAAGATCACTGAGACAAGCGTGAGCCAGTGCTGCTGCCGTCCACAGGTTGTAACACGTATGGTTGGTATAGATTTCGTAGCCGTGACGATCTTCTGGTGCGTATTCATTGCGTACAATTTTCAGACGCCCATCTTCCATTTTCCAGCGCTCCACAGCAGCAAAACACCGATTAGCCGCACGTGCAAAAGCACCCGCCATCACCGGATCTCCCGCCTGCAAAGCTAGTGTTGCATGTGTGGAGCACACATAAGCCGCAGCCGCTTCATTCCACTGGTGCTGGGAACTGCGACCACGCGGTGGAATCTCACCTAGCGGTGATAACGTCAGCAGCGAGCTGAACGCACCATGGCGCAGCTGCTCACGTAACGTATCGGCAGTGGTTCCCTCGTAACCAGCTTCAAGCATCACCCCAAGGTGATAACGGGTGGCAATATCGTAGGAAAATGGACAATTGGGTCGGTCCAGCGGTCCATCCTGATACAACCCAAGGGCCGTAAATCGGGGTACATGATAGGCTTCCAGATAACGATCCATCCACGCTGTATCCTCATTTGCCAGCTGTTCATGCCACCGCAGATATTCGCCAGAGATCATAATGGCGTTCCAGTTGATCATGCGATTGGGATTGTTCATCTTGCTCATCGTAAATACATAATCTTGTTCAGGATCGATCGTCTTGAGCGCCTCAGCCCAAATCTTCGCTTGTTCAGGCAGGTGTGACTTTAACAACATGTAAGCTCTCATCATGAGCACTGGAAAAAAATCAGGGTGATTGTCAGGTACGCTACCTTTGACCACGGCATCAATGCTCTGTGACAGGGCTGCCGATGCGGAATCAAGCAGATCTGTACGCCCCGCATCAACCAGAACTGCCGCAGCCATTGCATAGGCTGGTGTAGAATAATATCTCTCCACACCCGAGAACGGGTCGATAATTGCACCATGGCTGTCCTGATATGGTGTGTAAGCGCGAACAACACTTTCAACAAGTGCCAACTTGCGCTCCCTATTCCAGCCGTCTGCTGGAGGGGGGCCCGCTTGTTCTGCCAATGTACGGTAATGTTCGAGTTCATCTTTCCATGGATATGTTGACGCAGATGTATATTTACTCACGCATACTCACCTCGGTTTCTCCCATTTTTCGGTTCAATGATGAAGTGTACCTCACATACCGTTTCAATCAGATCAGAACTTTCTATCCGAACATCCGTCTCATCAATCACACCTGTCCATGATAGTGACGTCCGATAGAATGTGACTGGGACATTGTCATGATCAACTGTGTCCATTGCCTCCGTAAAGACCTGCCACTGGTTCGCATCATACGTCATATGGACCGTTCCATGGACACCTTGCCAGCGAAGATTACCGCTCTTCACCACCTCAGGCTGTACTCTGCTCATCCATCGCTCCACAACGCTCGAACACCCTGCATCTGAATCGCCCACAGAAGAGAATCGTTCAGCCGAAGGCACAATCCTGCTCTTCCATTGAAAACGGTCAATGAGACGCAACTCTGCTCCATTCCTGCTACCCCCAGAAGCCATCTTCCAATGGAATTGGCGCGTATAACGAGCCAGTGAAGCAGCTCCAGGGTATGCGGATGTCAGATCCAATGTTGTATCCAGCTCACCGCTATCCTTTGCCAGATTTGCCTCCAACACTTGGGCTTGCGCTTGCCGACCCGAGCTTTGCTCCTGACCTTCAATGAGCGGAACGCTATGCCCGGATGATGAGATGTGGAACAGTTGCTCCCTGCCTGGTGCAAAATAGGCTTGGCTATACAACCCTGCTCCTGGATCACATAGGATGTTCTCACCACCGCAATGGATAATGAACTGCCCCAGATCATTATGGTTATGAGGTTCGTCGTTATGCCCGCCTTTAACGGAAATAGCCACATGAAGGGGGGCGCTGTTCGTACGTTTTGTATCCGGAGAATCGAGCGAGCCTTTTGCAATCATCCAGCCCAGATTTTGAAAAATAAATCCCCGTTCAGCCTGTCCAAAGGCTCCTTCATCACCGTACACTGCCGGATCGCTCCACATCACGTTCCGCAACAGATGAGCCCAGCGATGACAGGGATCATCGGTAAACAGTGGAATATGAAGCGGCAGATCCACCTGCAACCCGACCCGGGATGCCAGTAAGGAGAGTAATCCGGAAGGAATCTCTTCCTGCTCAGCACTGTCCGAATAGTTCACGAATGTTCCGCCCGACAGATGAACTCGCAGCGGGAAGACTGCGATTGCTGTTATTTTGGAGCCCGTCAGCAGATTTATTTCGCCCCCACTATATTCACGAAGCATCTCGGCATAATAGGTGAAATAACTAAAGCCATATACCCAATATCCAATGCCTTCGGCACAGCCGCCATCCTCGCCATATCCGCTCAAGAATGCGTTCATACAGCTGACTGTATGGCAGATCGATTCCCGTAGTGTGGGCTCATCCTCGAGCAGCAACAATGCAGCCATGCCACAGCAGCCACTACAGACCGCCGACCAGTTGTGATCCGCTGACTGCCAGTGGAACTTCCGTTGATCCCGGTAAAGCGGGGTGAAGATTCGCCGCTCTGCTTCAGACCTGATCCGCTCTATGACAAGGCGATCCAGCCGCTCGGCGTGAATCGTCACAACTTCGGCCAGCATATGTACCGTCTCTGCGGCAAACAGATCGATGTTTCCATCCACCTGGTTGACCTCTCCTGTACCCAGATGCGCAGGCAAGCACCACGTATATTCGCCACATATGTCCCACAACATTTCTTCCAACGCTTGCAGTGCATCCGGCCTGGCCGTGTCCAATGCGAGCATCGCCACAGCAGCCAGTCTGCCCCTTCGATCAAAATAAGCCTCCTCATAGGCTTTCCGCTCACCTGTATCGCTGAACTGTCGATATAGACGGAACGACAAGGAAGGCATAGGATCAATCAAGGCGCGTTCACCATATGCCTTCAAGTCCGTATATAACGTAGCCAATTCAGGCCGCGACAACTTCTCTCGGAGTCTGTCGGCACTTAGGGAGCTCACTGCTTTGCTCTCAGTTCCACGTTTGTTTATGTTTTCATTTTCGACTTCGTGAATGGAATCTTCCACTGGATTCACCACTCTTCGTTAATGGATTGTCATACCAATATTATCATGTAATCGATTTCATTTTACCGGATATGATAGCACTTTTGAAGAATTATCCATTAGAACCCTTTCCACAACGTTATGTCCTTCTCCTTCCTAACAAAAAAAACGAAGAACCTTCGTCAGGTTCTCCGTTGCATTCGGCCTGTAACCACAGGCTTTTTATGTCTATCTCATATCCTTATCTAATCCCGAATACTTGTTTCTGCCTCTCATATCGGAACTGTCCGTTGTTGTTATTACACAATCGCAAGTGGGGAATTTTGTACAACAGATAACCAATGGCGTGCAATCAGCTCATGACCTGCTGCGGTTGGATGCACACCATCCCACAACCAGTATGCTGCGTCCGCCTGCTTCAGAGCATCATTGAACGTTTGCTGCAATGGTACCCACACAGCCCCGAATTCTTCAGCGAGACCTTGCGCCAGCTTCTGATACTGACCAATATGCTCTTCCCAAGCCTCCCATTTCTCCACAGTCGCTCCGGTTCTCAGAATAAACGGCTCCATCAAAATCAGCCCCGTATCCGGCATCACTTCCCGTGTTTCTTCAAGCAAATGGCGATACGCTCGTCCAAAACGATCCGTAACCCCGCTAGGTTCTCCATTCATCGTACGCCAGGCATCATTAACCCCAATCAGGATACTGATCAGGTCCGGTCTCAGACTAATTGTATCCTCATTCCAGCGTGCGTACAGATCGGATGCCCGATCCCCGCTGATGCCTCTGTTATAGAACGTCTTATGCTTGCCTGCCAGTTCCATACCCAGTTTGCTGGAGATCAGATACGCATATCCGTGTCCGAGAAAATGATTGGGATCATCATTGCGTGATCTTCCCCCGTCTGTAATCGAATCTCCCTGAAACAATATAACGGATGGACTTGTACTCATGATTGAAATCGTTCCTTCCTCTTGTGCAAAATGGAAACACTGAACACCTCAGTCTCCATTTTATCCCTTTCGGTTGCAATAGAAAATAGCGTTTTCATAACTATATAAGTTGAACTACATATATTTACACTGACACTACGATGACAGAACAACCTTCCAATCGCTGTTATCCCCAGATTTTTTTGATTCCCTTTTCAGAAGGGAAAATCCGAGGATAAAGGCGAACGCTTCGCTTTTTCAGGTTCTTTCTGTCCTCTCCGTTATCGTGTAATTGATTAATTCATCTTATATAGTTACCAATCTATGAATCCTTCGGTTCTTTCTCCACATGGCCTCCGCCCTGATAGGCTGTCTCGTCCTGTTTATCGGGTACGCCCCTAAGCTTTGCCTCTTCCCACAACTCGGCTGCATCATCCTGAGGACGGTATCCAATCTTCTGTGCCAGATAGCCAATATCATAATAATTGTCTGTATTCGCTGAAGTCCCGTACAGATTCAGATACTTCATATCCGAATCCGCCTCAATACAGCACTCGGCCAGCTGGACCATGTCCCTTGGCGAGATCCAGATATGAGCCGAGCGTTCCGAGTGCGGATAGGCATCACCCGAGAAATTACCAATTCGAATGTTAAATGAGGACATATCATATTTATCCACGTAATACCGCCCCAGCAGTTCAATATAACATTTGCTAAGTCCATAGAAGCTGTCCGGTCGGTACGGATCATCCACTTCAATATCCTCACCGGTAGGATAGAAGCCTGTTGCATGGTTGGAGCTTGCAAAAATCACCCGCTGAACACCGTTCAACCGTGCAGCTTCATATACATGGTAGGCTCCAGTTACATTGATCGGCAGAACTTTGCCCAGAAAGTCTTCCTCATCCTTGGCCCATGCAATGTGCAGAACGGTGTGAACTCCCTGCATCAGTTCTTTCAAGCGTTCCCCGTCTGTCACATCCATGGCTACAATGCCAGCTTTCTCGTCTTCATGCAGATCGGCCGCAACGATGTCGTACGTGCCCTTAGATCTCAACCCCTCCAACAGACTGCGACCAATGACTCCAGCGGCTCCCGTAATTAACAGCTTGCGCTTCAGTTCACTCATGAATCCAGCTCCCTTCGCTCAGATAGGCTAGTTATAAAACAGTATTAACCGATCAGGCGAAGGAATTACCGGATATTAGCCTAGCAATTATCCGATCCAATATCGCAGTATCATCATAGCCACAATACCGACCAATACGGTTCCAAGCAGACTTCGTGTCCAGATCGCTACTGCAATCGTAGGCAGCGATGCCCACAGAGCTGCATTGCGCGTAATCGGCACTAACTGGTTGTCCGACATGAACAGTTCCTGACCAATTAGCGCTGCCATGACCGCTACGGGTACATACTCAAGCCAGCGTAACAACCACATTGGAATCTGTATCTTGCTGAACAGCATCAGTGGCAGTACACGCGGGATAAATGTTAACAGCGCCGAGCCCATAATAATCCAGAATACATCCCATCTTACTTCCATCGTTCCATGAACACTCCCATCGTTGCCGCAATGACCGCAGCCACAATAACACTCATGCTGCCAAGTGAAGCCATACTGGCGAAGATTACACAGACCACGGCGATAATCGCCACATTAATGTGTAATTTTTTGTTTTTACGATGCACCAACTGGAGTACAACCAGTCCAATAAACATCGCTGGCAGAGCATAATCCAGACCCAGTCGTTCCGGATTGGTGATCCAGCGTCCAAAGTACGCTCCCGCCATATTAGCCACGAACCAGTTCAGGTATGCGGTAATATTCAGACCGTGCATCCAGCGTTCACTGAGCCTTTCTCTGCCAATCGCACGTGTCATTGCCACGCCGAAAGACTCATCGGTAAGCAATGAACCAATCCACATATTTTTAAGCGGGGTCAGATGCCGAAAATACGGTGATACAGCTGCACTGAGCAGCAAATGACGAAGATTCACAAAAAATATGGTGAACATGATGGCTACTGCTGACCCATTCGATGCGAGCATGCCTGCTGCAATGAACTGAGCCGAACCTGCATATAAAATCAGGCTGAGCAGAGCCGTTTCCGCCAGACTCAGACCTGCGGTCATTTCAATGACACCCGCTGCAAAACCAATACTCAAATAGCCAAGCAGGGTTGGGATACAATCTTTGACCCCCTGCATGAATGTAGCTTGATCCTGGACCTCTTTCATGTTCTCCTGTCCAGATATCTGTAGTGTACTTTGGTCCAACTGCCGTACAACCCCTCTCCAATTTCTGTCCCCATAAACCGATATATATGGATGTAGATCCATCCAGGTCCATTATTCATGAAAACAACTTCTTTGTGTATTCAACATGACCAGTTACATGCCTTATGGATTTCACATTTTGCAAAATTCACTTCACATTAATTCAGAAATATACCACAAGATGTGCACTAAGGGAGAGACAGAATATTTTTTATAGAACAGATGTAATCCTAAATACCTACAAAATTAAAAAATATTTTCGCAAAACTCATAAATTATGTTGAATAAACGCGAAATTTGTCATACGATAGCACCAGAAACTTCTGGAAAGGATGGAATGGAATATCTTTTACCAGATGGACTTGTCCACTAGACATGGGGATGGGTTACACAGAGGGGGAATGTGTATGAAGAAGATTTTTAAACAAAGGGCCAAAAGAACGCTACAAATGAGAGAGAAACTGATTTTGTCATTTGCGATCGTGCTACTCATTCCAACAATCAGTCTGGGCATTATCTCGTTCCAAACAGCCGATGCCAAGGTCGAAGAGAAAATGTATGAGAACGCGATCAGCAGTGTTACTGTACTCAACCAGACCATTGACCAGATCATTGGTGCAACACGCAAAAACGTTGATTTCCTGGCAAGTCAGTTGGATGCAGGCAATGTCGGACCCAACCAGGGTGACGAGACGGATACCATCCGTACTTTGCTCGACGCGTATAAGGAAACCCATGATGACGTAGAACTTGCTTCCATCGGTACCGATCAGGGCGTGTATATTAACTCCCCTGTAACGGCGGTGAATAAGGAAGGATACGACCCGCGCGAACGCCCGTGGTATCAGGCTGCTACACAGAACAAAGATGTCCCTACCGTAATCACCCCCTACATATCAAGCAATACCGGCAATGTTGTTGCTTCGGTAGCTCAGACCTCAGCGGATGGCCATGGTGTCGTCTCTGTCAGCCTGTCGCTTGAAGCCCTTTCCCAGACCGTTAATTCCACGAAGATCGGCGAGAAGGGTTATGTCTATATCATTGATAATGCCAACAAAATCATTGTACATCCTACCGAAAAACCGGGAACCGAAGGAACCATGGAACCTTATAAAGATATTTTTGCACAGAAGAACGGAAGTCTGACTTATACACTAAATGGAAACCAGGAACACGCCTTTTTCGCCACCAATGAAACGACGGGCTGGACCGTGGTTGGTGTCATTGACAGCGGTGAAGTGACAGCGTCTGTCCGTCCGATTCTCTATACCACACTTGTCGTTGTAGCGATTGCAATTGCTGTAAGCTCGATCATTATCTTCTGGATCGTGCAGTCAATTACCAAACCGCTGAACCGCCTGGTGAAGGCATCTGACGAAATTAGTGATGGTAATCTGACCATTGAGGTTGCTGTGTTGGGACAGGATGAGTTCGGGAAACTCAGCACTAGCTTCAATAAGATGAGCGAATCTTTACGAAACGTCATTCAGGACGTTCGTCACACGGCTGACGAGTTAACTGCCTCTTCAACACAATTGGCAGTCAATTCGTCTGAGACAACCAAAGCAACTGAGCAAGTCGCCTTGATCACGGAAGAATCCGCAGCTGGACTTGAGAAACAAGCAAGCAGCCTGAAGCATACGGCACAGCAGATGAATGAGCTTGCTGGAGGTGTAGGACAGGTATCGAACAGCACACAACAAGTATCCGAGGCCGCCATGCAAGCAAGTGAGCTCGCGGATAAAGGGAATGCTACCATGCAGACAGCCGTATCCGAGATGGATTCCGTCAGTCGCTTTGTGCAAGGTATGGCAGATACTGCGGGACGACTTGAACAGCACTCCACATCCATTGGCGAGATGGTATCTGTCATTACAGACATCGCTGCACAGACCAATCTGCTTGCTCTCAATGCTTCCATTGAAGCAGCACGTGCAGGTGAGCATGGACGCGGCTTCTCCGTTGTTGCCAGCGAAGTCCGCAAGCTCGCGGAACAATCCAGCCAGTCCGGCCAGAAGATTGTAGAGATGGTCGGAGCGATTCAACAGGAGATTTCAATGGCCAATCACAGTGTACAGATCGGGCAACAGGATGTGAGCAACGGCATTCGTGCCGTTCAGTTTGCAGATGAAGCTTTTGCCCAGATTAGTGATGCTGTCGGGGTCGTTAATCATCAGCTTGAGAACATTGCAGCCGCCTCACAACAGATGTCTGCAAGTACAGCCGAAGTGGTGCAATCCATTGATCAGATCCACGCGATATCGGAAACCAATGCCGATGGAACAGAGAACATCTCCGCAGCTACGGAGGAGCAGGTGGCTTCCATGCAGGAGATATCTTCCTCTGCTGACTCACTCGCCCATCTGGCTCACAAGCTGCAGAAGCTGGTGGAACAATTCAAGCTGTAACCGTTGAACTAAAGATTATTTACACTAACACTACGATGACAGAACAACCTTCCAATCGCTGTTATCGTGGAAAAGATTAGTTCAACTTATATAACAAGAAGTCTGTAACACCAAAAGCCCCTTTGCCATCATATTGGCAAAGGGGCTTTTGGGTTATAAAAGGTCAGGCATTTTAGAAAGGAGATGCCTCTCCTATTCAGCAGATTGCTTTTTATCTCCGTGGTACCCTTGATCTCCATAGGGCTCTAACTGTTCAAACCAGCGGTTTAGACATTTGGCGAGTGCATCTTTGGGATCGTAATACGGGTTATCGTCTTGCTTCAATGTCTCCAGCACTTCGATCACGAAGGCACTCTCTCCATATTCATTCCATTCAGCCTGCAACCTTCGATTCAGATGGCTACCCATCTGTAGCATGAACCGTTGTCCGTTAATGGTTTTCAGGTTAAATGTGCTGTCGATATAAACTTTGCCGTTACGTTCATTCCGAATTTGGTAGACGCCCGCTTCCGTTTTGAATTCCTTCGCCTGTTCCTGCAATTCTTTGCGACGATTCATGTTCTTCCGCTCCCCCTTTTCTTTGCGCTCCTGTTTTCCATCTCCGGCGCTCTGTTGATCTGCGCGGCTTCCCTGCCAATACTGACTGCCGTCTGGCTCACGTTCCAGCAAACCATAGTCGATGAGATACCTCCGTATTTCCACGTAATCATCATTAACTTCCTTCAGCAGCTCATTGACCTGTTTTTCGGAATATTTGCGCTCTGTATCGAATCGTTTGGCTATCTCGGTGAGCACAATATATTTATGCTTTTGCTGCATATGAAACGTCGTCAGTGGACCGCTGGTGCCCTCTGGAAAATACTTATTCAACACCTTCTCCCGATCCTGTTCTGTAATATCAAATGAGTCATGATGGATCGTATGTCCATGTCTTGTAACGGGCGACACCCATTCGGCTGGAGCCTGGGTATCCTTACTTTTGAGAAGTTCCATTAAAGCCAGGAATATCTTGGCCTGCCGTTCCTTCTCCTTCAATACAAACCGGTGATTCCGGATTGTGGAAGCACTCCCGATGCCAAGGGCCTTCTGTACTTCAGCATCCTTCTTGCCTTCATGAAACTGGGCCAGCAAGCCACGCTGGACATCGGACAATCCGGTTACGCTTTTATCCAGCTCCAGCAAATACTCAAAAACCGATCCATGGACCTTCTCAATATGAACACGCATATAGCGGGCTGCCTCATAGAGCACCCCTTCTTCAGGGTAGATAATCCCCACTTCCGTCCTGTATCCGCAGCAGACGCATATATAGGCGGGACCTTCCTCCATATAACCACGCTTGATCTCTTCCAGCGAAGCTGTTTGCAACCAGGATTCTGATGATTTCATGGTAAAGCTCCTTTTTATCATTGTTATGGTCATTCCCAAACGAATATTAATCAAATATTTTATAATTTTGCTTGTTTATTTATAGACATAATATAATTTTGTTTAGTTTATGTCAACATAACTGAAAAGGATGTTGTGTTTGATGACATAACGGATACCCCTTGTTCAACAGAAAAAAGACTGCAGGGTCGCAACCCTGCAGTCTCATTTCAATCACTGTTACAACTTAAACCGTTCAATCATGCTTTGCAGATCTTCAGCCATACGTGACAATGCTGCCGAAGATGCTGCGACCTCTTCCATCGTGGCCAACTGCTCTTGAGCCGCCGCTGATCCATCTTCCGTTCCAGAGGCAATTCTGTCCGACAGAACCATCGTATCATTTACTGCTTTGTTGATATGGCCCATGCCCCCATCAATCTGACGGGAGGCCGCGGATACTTCTCCAGCTTGTGCAGCCACCAACTGTACCGCAGTACGAATGTTATGGAATGCTTCGCCCGCTTCTGTAACCATCTGCGAACTCTTCACCATACCTTCTCCTGTACGGGCAAAAGTCGATTGCACCGCATTGGTTTTCTCCTGCATCTCATGCATAAGCTCATTAATCCGCTCGGCTGAAGCGCCTGAACTGTGAGCCAGTGTTTTCACTTCGTTGGCTACAACTGCGAATCCTCGCCCTTGCTCGCCAGCTCTTGAAGCTTCAATGGATGCATTTAATGCGAGAATATTTGTCTGCTTGGCAATGGCCGTAATCTCGGCCACAATCACAAGAATCTCTTCATTTTTCGCTCGCAGATCCTCAATTACCACAGACATGGCTTTGCTCTCGTCATTCACCTGCTGAATATGGGTAACCGCTTCTTCCACGGTAACCATACCCGCTTCCGACTTGGTGGATGCATCAAGAGCGATACGAGCGGTGTCTTCAGCACTTGATGAGATCTCTTTGACTCCAATGGACATTTCGCCCACGAGTTGACCTGTAGCAGCGAGACTATTGTTTTGCAAAGTCGTTCCTGCAGCTGCATCCTGCATCAGTTCAGCCACCTGCTCTGTCGCTTTGGATGTCTGCTCGGAACTTGCCATCAGCTCTTCAGAAGATGCGGCCAGCTGACTGGACGTATCATGTACCTCTCCAAGCACACTACGTAGTGAAGTCGTCATCGTGTCGAAGCTTTCCCCGAGCTGTCCGAACTCATCCTTACGCTGCAAACCTACACGAACCGTTAGATCCCCTGCGCTTACTTGGGATGCTGCCTGCGTCAATTGAAGTAATGGCCGGTGAATGCTGCGAATAATGAAAACAAGCAAAATCAACCCAATAATCAATGCAGATGCCACAATCGTAATTGAACGGATCAAAATAGGCATCACAGCTTCCGTTGCTTCCGAAGGAACCATCTCACCAACAATTTTCCAACCCGTCACCGGATTAGTAAAATACACAGCTTCCACTTCGCGACCATCATATGTATACTTCACCGTTCCACTTTCCTTCGTGTACATCTCATTAATGTAGCTTTCATCTGACTGTGTACCGGATTCAATATTGTAGTGGAACAGGAATTTACCCCCGTTATCCAGCATGTACAGTTTTCCTTCTTTACCAATGTGTATCTGATCAACGGATTCTTTCAGATGATTGAGACTGACATTGGCTCCGAATACCCCTTTGCCGTCAGCCAGCTTGGCCGCCGCGGTCACAACCCATTCACCCGTCGAAGCCGACTGGAACGTATCCGAGATTACAGTTTCATCCTGAGACATGCCCATCTTATACCATGAACGTTCTCGAGGATCATAATTCTGTTCCACGGATTCAGGGGACTTCATCCAGCTACCATCTTCGGCACCTGCGGTAAGCACACCCAGTTCCTTATGATTCTGAGACATCCGATCCATCTGCCTTTGCAGTGCAGGGGATTTATTAATAATATCGTTTGAAGTAATACCTGCAGCCATCTGTGCCGCGTTATCCTTCTCCATATCCAGCATTTGATTTATCTGCAGACTAAGCATTTCTGTTTTGGCCTGAGCGGAACGAATTATTTCCTGCTTAACCTGGTCAGCAGCCTTTTGATAAGACAACCATCCCACGGTAATGCTCGGTACAATCAGGAACAGGAGTAATGCAGCGATCAGGCGTTTTTTTACGGTTAAAGTAAACCAATTTCGAATCCTTTTCTTCATTTAACTATCCCCCATCATAATCTTCACCCATCCTTTTATCGGACAATCGCTGTAAAAATATTATGTATAGATACTAAATTAAAATAAATTTAATCTTTTCGGTCAGGTTATATGGATTCACCTTATCCTTCTTTTCGTTTTGACCCTCTAAGCGAGATCGTTTACAATGCTCATAAGTTGTCTATTCATGAAACGATTGGAAGGAGAGGATTCAAATCTTACGTAAGTCGCATGTGCAACAACCTGTTTCCACGGTATATTCATCCATGTTCCGTATCCTGTTAGCGTTCATCCTGTGCGCAGGCCCGATTCTGGGACAAGCCGGTATCACGGCATCCACAGCGCAGGCAACGCAAGCAGTTCACATTGAAGTGAATGGTGAGCAGCAATCCTGGAAGAACGCACCACTTATAATCAAAGGTTCAACGTTTGTTCCACTGCGGGACGTGGTCACATCCGTTAAAGGCACGTTGAAATGGGATGCTCGCACCAAGACGGCTACCGTTACTGTTGGCAGAGACAAGCTGGTCCATCAGGCTGGCAGCAATTCCATTAAGGTAAACCAGGTCGATCTGGCTACAGGTGTGAATTCACGTACCGTTAACGGTACGTTGATGGTACCTGTCCGGGCCATGGCTAATGCAATCAAGGCAGACATCAAGGTCCAACGCACAGCCACAGGTCAGATGAGTGTCAATATCGTCACTGATCAGGTCAGCCTGCTGAACAGCGAAGTTGCCAGCGTAGATACGTATCTGCGCGAGATCAACTATCCAGGTATGGCGCTGCTTGCCCGCGAAGGTGAAGTTCTGCTAAGACAAGGCTACGGACTTGCCGACGAACAGACGCTGAATCGTCCGGATCAGAAGACTCGGATCGCATCGCTGAGCAAATCCTTCACGGCCGCGTCCATTCTGAGTCTGGTGGAGGAGGGTAAGATTAATGTGCAAGATCCAATCTCCAAGTATATCTCCGGTATACCGAAGGGAGATCAGATCACACTGCATATGCTGTTATCCCAGACCTCAGGTCTGCCATCCGCATTCGGTCGGGGTGAAGGAACTTCCATGGAAGAGACTGTGGAAGAGATTCGCCACAAAACGCTGAAGTTTGAACCGGGGAGTGCCTATCTATACAGCAACAGCGGGTATGTTTTGCTCGCATACGTCGTTGAACAGGTATCTGGCATGAGTTATGCCGATTACGTGCAACAGACGATACTGAAGCCACTTGGTATGAAAAATTCGGGAGAGGCCTCCCGTAACGTGCATACGATTAGTGGTTTTGTTCAACAAAATAACGCATGGGTAACGGCCCCTTATTATGTTTCCCAATCCGGGTCAGGAACCATCTATTCCACGGTAGACGATATGCTGAAATGGGATCGTGCACTGTATACAGACCAGATTCTAAGCCAGGATACGATTGAACAAATGCATGAGCCTTACTCCGATAAAAATTATGGCTACGCCTGGATTCTCAAAGAAAATGGCTCAAACCGTACCGTCTTTCACAACGGTAGTGGTGGCGGGTTTGCCACAGCCTTTTCACGTAATCTGTCCGATGATATCACGATTATCCTGCTCGGCAACCACGCAGGTATGGATATGACTTCACTTTTGGATGAAGTTGAGGCCAAAACAGCCAAAGCACTGCAATTGCAATAATCCATAATTCATCGCTTATACAGAGCAAAGAGACGGTCCTTTAAAGGATCGTCTCTTTGCTCTGTATAAGTCTTCATTTTTACTTTAACGTTACAGGAAGTTTCCCCGCAAAAGGAATACGGCCCATCAGCGCCTGAGCGACGCTATCCATGGCAAGTGGCCGGCTCTCGTAAGCCGCTACATAGACCTGGGCATCCGGAAGCGCCAGCAGATCATAGGGACTTCGCAGTGCTACAACAGCCAGCGGTTTGCCCAATTGCTGTATCCAACCAATCAGCCTGCACTGTGGATCGCCGGAGGGGCTTCCCGCATTGTAGGTCCCCACTACAATCTGCCGAATGTCATCTGCTTCCGCTGCCTGAAGCAGACGTGCGGAACGAATGGCGACTTCCTCGGGCGTGACCGTCAGATCGACAACATCCAGACCATAAATGGATAAGGCTGAGCCCAAGGTGAACGTCTGAGTCAGCTGTTCGTCGGCAATTGTCGTCACGGACGTGGCAACCGTTATGACCAGCGTGCGTTCCGGCTTCAAAGGCAGCATGTTCAGCTGATCGCGTACCAGTGTGATACTGTTCTCGCTAATACGGCGGGCAACCTTATGATGAAGCAAACTGTTGCGCTCAGACCCGCTGGAATGAGCAGGATCGTTTGATGCCTTTGACGATGATGCATTCGATACTACACCATACATTTCATCATCACCTGCACCGCCCATTCCATTCTCCAGCAAACCACGTTTCGCCTTGTACATCAGCAAGCGATTCACCGACTCATCAACACGTCTCTCGCTAATCCGCCCACTCCCCACAGCTGCTAACAACGCCTCAAATGCCTCTGCCTGAAGCTTGGCCGTATGGCTAATTAAGACCAGATCTGCCCCGGCCTCTACCGCCATTACGGCTGCATCGACAGTGCCATAATTCACGGCAATGGCATCCATCTCCATGCAATCTGTCACGATCATGCCCTCATAACCCAGTTCCTGGCGAAGCAGACCGCTTAATACGGTTTGCGATAGCGTTACGGGCAGACCCTCTGGCTCCAGTGCAGGGAAATAAATATGCGCCGACATCATGGCATCGACACCTTCCGCGATGGCGGCTCGGAATGGAATCAACTCTAGGCGCTCTACCCGATCACGATCATGAGTGATGATCGGGAGGTCCAGATGGGAATCGGTATCCGTATCCCCATGCCCCGGGAAATGCTTGGCAGTCGCTGCAATCCCAGCGTCCTGTATTCCCGCAATGGTTCTGGCCCCATATTCTGCAACCGATTGTGGAGATTCGCCGAATGATCGCACACCGATGACCGGATTGGCCGCGTTATTGTTCACATCCAATACCGGAGCAAAGTTCATGTTAATGCCCATGGACTTCAGCTCCAGCCCACTGATATATGCTGCCTGATATGCATCGTCAATGGAACCGGCAGCGGCAATAGCCATTGGTCCAGGCATCAAGGTGATTCCTTCGGTAATCCGGGCAACCATGCCGCCCTCCTGATCAATGGAGATCCAGAGCGGTACATTACCGCTGCTTTTGGCAATCTGTTGTAACCCTAACGATAACCGCTCTACCTGCTCTGGCGACTCAACGTTGCGCGCAAAATAGATCACGCCACCGATTGGATACTTTCGGAGAAAGGGTTCCACATCGCCAGCAGCTTCGGTGCCATGAAAGCCACAAAGCAACATTTGCCCGACTTTCTCACGCAAGGTCATCTGTTTCAGCTTCGTCTGGTATAACTCTTTTGGCCCACTCATTTCATGCCTCCCTCCGATAAAAAACATCCGTTCATTGATATAACAAAAATGGCTTTCGCCGCTCCTTCCATTCTGCTGCCTGTACATTCCACGCTTCCATTAAACGAACAAATTCCGCCCGGTCATGAATGGTTTCCCTGACTTCCTTACCCCCTGCCAGCAGGTCGATAAAGTACCTTGAACCCGGCTCTGGTGGCTCCAGCCAGCAGAATTGCTCCGGATAGAGTGAAACCAGTTCATGCAAAAGCACCAACCCTGTCTCTACCGCCCGGAATTTCCTGCTGTCCGTTACAAAAATTCTTACGCCACCACACAGCTCACCTGCATGTTTGGAGAATGTTGGCGACATGTACACCGGATGCACATGCACACCTTCCAGCTTGTATTTCCGAAATCGTTCCGCCAAACGCTCACCCTCAACCCAGGGTGCCCCAATCCACTCGAATGGGCGGGTCGTGCCCCTGCCCTCCGATACATTAGTGCCTTCGAACAGGCACGTACCCGCATATACCTGTACGCTATCCAGCGTAGGCATATTAGGGGAGGGCAACATCCAGGGAAGCTGGCAATCCGTAAACCTCATGAAGCGCTGCCACCCTTCCATGGCAACCACGTCCAATTCGCAAGGTACATCCATCTCGCTGTTGACCATCAGGGCCAGTTCACCTACCGTCAATCCCGTACGTACAGGTACACGCCAAGCGCCAACGAGTGATTCATACCCCGCGTTCAGCACACCGCCTTCCACAACGTCTCCACCCAGCGGATTGGGACGGTCCAGAATCAGCATGCGTTTGCCCACTCCAGCGCAGACCTCCATCATATGGAACAGGGTTGAGGCATACGTGTAATAACGGATGCCCACATCCTGAATGTCAAACAGGACAGTATCGACTCCAGCCAGCATTGCAGGCGTAGGTTTCTTGTAATCTCCATACAGGCTGAACACCGGAATGTCCAGACGTGGATGAAGCATGTCTCCGAATCTGACACCCGCCTGAAGCTCTCCATCCAGTCCGTGCTCACAGGCATAGAGCGCTGTAAGCTCGGCATTAGCCAGTCCGGCGCACACATCTATTGTTGATACAAAATCCGCTGTAATACCAGTCGGGTTCGTGATTAGACCGATTCGAGCACCTGTTAACCATGGATGCGATAACCCTCTGGACAGAAGATCAACTCCCGTTTTTACAGCCGGAATCTGCTCGGTTCCACTCAACCGGCCCATCACACATTCCCCTGGCTTATCCACCCTGTATGCTGGTGATCATTACCGCCTGTTACGACAGGTTCCTCTTCAGGCTCCAGCACATTGAGAGCCACCTTATGCTGATAGATGGCAAACATACCTCCAAACAGCGCTCCGAAACCAACGACAGTCAGCATCAGCAAAGCAGTCAGGCACATGGCCTGAAAACAAGCGCCCATCGTGTACCCCGGGTGACGGAAGAACAGCTTTACACTTTCCCCCATCGCCTGAACGATGCCCATGTTTTTTTGTAAAACAAGCTGCCAGGTATAGAACTGTGACATTAGAGCCATGAGAACAAAGAACGTCTGGAATACGCTCACTGCTGTACCTGTAATTCCCCCCTGTCCACCGTAATACCACCAGGTTGACCATAGAATGAAACCAAGCACCGCGAAAAGCACACCCACCGACACTCCCGGGATTATTCCCTTCAACGTTCCGATCCAGATGTCCTTAAGTCCATTGCGCCGTTCCTTACGTTCCAATCTGTGATGCACCGCATAACAGACACCGAACAGGATGGGCATATACATCAAGGCCAGAAGCAGCACCGCGATTGGCAGCGGAGCAAACATCAGAATGGGAACCAATACGATGGAGCTAACGACACTGTACAAGGCCACCGGAATAATATCCTGATAGATTTCCGCGCCCGACTTGACCAACACTTCACTCAGCTTACGCATCTTCACTCTCCCCTTTCTCACCGTTCCTTCTTCGCTCGGCCTCGTCTCTTACTCTCTTCCAATCGCAAGCTCCGTCTCTGGATCGAAAAAGTGCGCCTTACGCAAGTCCAGCACAAAATTTTTGTCCATTCCTACATAAGCATGTGTTTCCGGGTGAACCTTGGCTGTAACGGTACGGGCACCGGAATGAAAATATACCAAATTCTCGGAGCCCAAATGTTCTACGACCTGAACCCGTGCTTGCAGCATATGGTCTGTCGGGATATTCGGAGCGACATCGTCACCAAAAATATGCTCTGGACGCAGACCCATAATCACGGACTTACCCTGATGGCTCTGCAGACGTGCGAGTACATCCTCTGGCAGGTTGAATGATGCTCCCTCGATAACAACCTGCGTGCCTTCAATCCGCGCATCGATGAAGTTCATCGCCGGGGAACCGATAAATCCGGCAACAAACATATTACGTGGACTCGCATACAGTTCTTTCGGTGAAGCCACCTGCTGGATATCTCCATGATTCATGACCACGATGCGTTCCCCAAGTGTCATGGCCTCCACCTGATCATGCGTCACGTACACAATCGTTGCACCGAGACGTTTATGCAGCTCGCCCAACTCCACCCGCATCTGCACCCGCAACTTGGCATCCAGATTGGACAGTGGTTCATCGAATAAAAACACCTGCGGATCACGGACGATCGCCCGTCCCACCGCAACACGCTGGCGCTGACCACCGGACAGCTCGCGTGGTTTGCGCTCCAGCATCGCTTCCAATCCCAGAATGGAGGCCGCATTCTGCACCTGTTCATCAATATAGGACTTTGGCTTTTTCAGATTTTTCAGGCCAAAGGAAAGATTTTCACGGATGGTCATATGCGGATACAGTGCATAATCCTGAAACACCATCGCGATATCCCGATCCTTCGGATGCAGATCGTTAACAAGCCGGTCACCAATCACAATATCACCGCTTGTTTGCTTTTCAAGTCCGGCAATCATCCGCAGTGACGTTGTCTTGCCACAGCCCGAAGGACCAACAAACACTACGAATTCCTTATCTTCTATAACAAAGTCCGAGCCGGCCACAGCCGTGAACGTTCCTTTATGATCGTCTTTGAATTCTTTGCGCACTTGGCGAAACTCCACGCGTGCCATAGGTAGATCCCCCTTTACGTTGTCGCTTGTCCTGAACTATATAAGTTCAACTAACGAATATTTACACTGGCACTCCGATGACAGAACAACCTTCCGATCGCTGTTATGGTGTAAATGTTTAGTTGAACATATATTGGAATTAACCTTTTACTGCACCAATCGTAATGCCCTGTAGGAAATAACGTTGCAGTGAGAAAAACAGAATGATCATGGGCAGCGCACCTATTGTTGCCCCCGCCATCATCGCACCGAAATCGGTTGATTCGGCAAATACAAACGAGGCCAGCCCCACCTGAATGGTACGCATCTCGTTAGAGTTGGTAATGAGGAACGGCCAGAAAAATTCGTTCCACGAAGCCACAAACGTGAATATCGCCAGCACCGCGATCCCTGGCTTCGCCATCGGCAGAATGACTTTCCAGAAGATGCCGAATTCACTGCATGCATCGATACGCGCCGCATGTATCAGCGACGTGGGCAGCGTGGACATGAACTGTTTCATCAGGAATATGTTCCCTACGCTGACGGCAGCAGGCAGAATAATGGCCGTATAGGTATCCCCCAGGTCAAACACGTTGACCATCAGAATGTACAAAGGAATTAACGTCACCTGTGCCGGAATCATCATGGTCCCAAGCAGGGTCCAAAATACCGCCTGACTCCCCGGAAACTTCAGTTTGGCAAATGCATATCCCGCCAGGGAGGCGAAGAATACATTTGTTACGGTCAGAATGATCGAGATGAGCAGCGAGTTGTATAACCAGCGCCAGGCATCGGTTTTGGCAAAAAAGCGCTCATATGGTGATAACGACAGTTGCTCCGGAATCATCTGCGGTTTAAACGAAGCCGACATCGCACTATCCTGCACCGAACCGACGAGCATCCAATACATCGGAATGACCGTCACCAGCGCCCAGACCACCAGCAGAATGGATGCAACAACGAGCAGGATCTTTTTCTGTGTTGATTTCATGGATTTCATTCACCCCCGGATGCTTAATGCAACGTGCTCTAATCGTACGTGTTTTGAACTACCTCTAATACTCAATATCGCTGGAGAAATATTTGAACTGGATGACGGAGATGACTATGATGATAACCGCCAATACGAACGACTGTGCCGAAGCCAATCCGAATTCATAGAACTTAAATGCCGTTTCGTAGATCAGGTAGGCAATCGTTGTTGTAGCAAAATTCGGTCCACCTTGCGTCATCAGATATACCGAGATGAACACCTGGAAGGACGTAATGACACCTGTCACGAGCAAATACAGCGTCGTTGGTTTGAGGAGCGGCCACGTAATCTTGCTGAACTGGGTCCAGCCGCTCGCATGATCAATATCCGCCGCTTCGTACAGCGATTTTGGAATACCGCCCATGGCTGCCAGATACAGAATAATGCCCGCTCCGTGCGATCCAAGCCAGTTCATCAGAATGAGGGAAAAGAGTGCCGTTCCCGACTGGCCCAGCCAGATCACCGGATCAAAGCCGAACAAGCCGAGAAAACGGTTGAGCAGCCCCGAATCCGTCGGGTCAAAGATTGCCAGCCATACGATGGAGATGGTTACCCCGGAGGCTACCGCAGGCAGATACATGGTAGCTTTGAAAAAAGTCTGCCATTTGCTTTTCATCTGAAAGATGAAATAGGACAGTACAAATGTGATGAGAATATTGACCGGGACTGTGCCTACGGTGAAGATGACTGTATTTTTAATCGACTTCCAGAACGTCTCATCCTTCACCAGTCGTTCATAGTTATCCAATCCAACCCACGTCGAGTTCATAATGTTGTATTTCTGGAAGCTCATAATAAGAGCCGTAAGTACCGGATACAGCGTAAAAATGAGAAACAGCAGGACAGGCGCCAAAATAAACAAATACGCCCACCCGTAGTCCCGCCAAAACCGGGCAACCCGGGAAGTCCGGGGCACTGACGGTTTTGGCGCAAGGGCGGTCTGCATGGCGAATCCTCCTCTCCTAATCAGTGTGGTTTTACGTTATGTTTGATTGTCCGAGTTATTGTCCAAACATCTGCTGGCCTTTGCTCTTGAAGTCTTCTGCGATCTGCTCCGGTGTTTTCTCACCCGAGAACAGCGCCTGGATGTTTGGCTTCACAACTTGTTCCTTGAATTGTTTTTGTTGGGATGCTTTGTCGATATCCAGTTCCAGTACAACCGGCATCGCGATATTCTCTGCCATGACTTTTGCAGCAGCCAGATTATCCGGTTGACCAAGCTCTTTTCCTTTAAACAGTTCCACTTGGGACTGTCTTACGAATGGAAGCGCCAGTTCATTGGCCGAGTTTCCTGCTTTCGCACCGCTAAGCGCCTCCATCACCAGGAACGTATTTTTGGCATGCTGTTCGCCCTTGTCCTTTTTCTGTTTGAAGGCTACATACCCTTCGCCGCCCATTGTTGTGGCCGCAGGTTGATCGTCATTATGCGGTACAGGCAGAAGGACAAAATCAATCTTCTCTCCCTGCACCTTGCCATCATCGATGTCCTTGTTGCGGTTCTGAATCATCACATCATAATAAGGAATCGCTTTGGAGATAATCGCCGTTTCCCCCGCGTAGAACATATCCGTCCGTTTCGCTGGAGCGAGAGCTGCCGTTTCCTTCGGCATATACCCTTGATCCATCAGGTTTTTGATAAAAGAAAGGGTATCCAGAATGCGACCATCATTCCATTGGAACGTGCCGTCTTTATCAAGAACATCGATCATCCCATTGTTCCGGGACAGCATTTCAATGAAGTCAAGCGAGGTTCCGTCGGTAACCAGTGCATATTGCTTGGCCCCGCCATCCAGCGTTTTGGTCAGCTTGGCAGCAGCATCGTTGAATTCGGACCAGGTCCAGCCATTTTGTTGAATGGATTTCCAGTCAATGCCCGCTTCCTCCAGAATGCGTTTGTTGCCACCCCATGCCCATTGGAATTGATACAACGGCAGTCCATACTGTTTCCCCTGAATCTGGCCTAAATCAAGCGTACCCGGCAGGTAATCGTCCTTGATCTCAGGTGCCAGGTAGCTGTCCAGCTCAAGTGCCAATCCTGTATTCACATACGTGCCGTCTACACTATGAAAGTAAAGATCCGGCGGGTTGCCCGCGTTCAGAGCGACGTCGAATTTTTTGGGCCCTTCCGCCCAGGAGAGCATTTCCGTCTTCACGGTAATGTTCGGGTGTTCTTTATTGAAATCAGAGATCAGATCCTTCAGTTCATCTTCATATGTGCCATGTACAGGATAGGTCCATACCGTTACCGTATCGTCCGCATTCGGGTCATCCGAAGCAGCACCCCCGCTGTTCCCACAGGCAGTAACCCAGACCATCATCAACAACATTGTCCATACCAGACCCATCTTTTTCATCCCTTCATCTCCCTCGCGTGTCGTCTTCCGATTCTTCCATTGCCCCATTGCCTAACCATGCTACCCCTTTGAGATCATTCGGCCTTCAAACGGCATCCACCTATAAACGCGGCAGTAAGGAAAAGCACCTCCCCTGTAGATTCGACCTGCCAGTACGCAGGCTAAATCTCTTAAATGCAATATTAACGTTAACTTAGTTAACATTAACAGTATTAATTCCTTCCAAAATTGTAGATTGAGTTCATTATATGAGTTGTAAAATAAAAATTCAACATTATTTTATATCATAAAATTTAATTTTACTTTTTCTTTTCATGCCACTATACTATGTAAAAAGAAAACCCAAGCAAGCGAGGTGAGCCACTTTGCGAGTATATGTAGGCGTTGATGGAGGCGGTACCAATACTGATGCAGCAATCATTTCCGAATCTGGTGAAATTCTCGCCCGATTCAGCGGCGGTCCTACGAATCCTCACAGCGTATCAACTGAACAGGCCCTTTCCGAACTGCAACGAGTGCTGGAACAGCTATTTAATCTAATAAATAAATTATCGACAAATTGTGAGGGTATATGCCTTGGCATGTCAGGTGTAGATACGATCCAAGAACGGCAACTTATAGCCGAAGCAGTAAATAACTATATGAAGAGTCGTAATCGACAGGGATCAGAAGGCTGTCTAGTCTGGGTTGTATCCGAAGGAGAGATTGCTCTGATGGCCTCTCTCGGACATACTCACGGTGTATTGTGCATCTCTGGAACAGGGTCCATCGTGTACGGATTTACGCTGGAAGGAGAGCGATACCGTGCAGGAGGCTGGGGTCATCTGCTCGGAGATGAGGGGAGCGGCTATCGTATTGGGCAGCGTGCACTCCAAGTGGTTATGCAGAGCTATGACGGTGTTCTTCCTCCGACCCGTTTAACCCCGCTTCTTCTAAAGAAACTGAACCTTCGGGATATATCGGAGCTAAAGACGCGGGTGTATCAGACGGCTTGGGGCAAAACCGAGACCGCATCCATCGCCCGCTTAGCTATAGAAGCAGCTGAATTCGGAGATGAGGCCTCCCGGTCACTGATCATGGACGAAGCCTCACAATTGGCGGATACCGCCAAAGCGCTGATTGCCCGTCATCCCGAATTTGCATCCACTCCGGTTGTCCTGTCCGGATCACTGTTTCGATACGCTGCACTTTTCCGAAATACATTTATCCAGAAGTTATCGGGATATTATGGAGAGTTGGACTTTGTATATCGTGAAGATGCCCCCGCTCCAGCGGTTGGCGCAGCACAACTGGCAAGAAAACGCTGTTCCCTGAATGAATCATTTTAAAAGAGAGAAGGAGGCCATACGGATGAATCACATGCTGAACTCACTACTAACGGAACAACCCAATCCACTAACGGATCATATAGATGAATTGCCTTCGGCAGAAATTATGGAGCTAATTAATAAGGAAGATCAACGGATTGCGGAGCTCATTCAGCCCCTGATTCCGGTCATTGCTCAAGCTGCGGACCGGATCTTGGAGGCGTTTCAGTCTGGCGGCAGGCTATTTTATGTAGGCGCAGGCACCAGTGGACGATTAGGAATACTTGACGCTTCGGAATGCCCACCTACCTACGGAACCCCGCCCTCCATGGTGCAGGGGATTATTGCAGGGGGATTCCGGGCAGTGAAGGACCCGGTTGAAGGTGCTGAAGATAGTGAGGAATTGGGAGCTGCGGACCTTGATGAACATGGCTTGGACAAAAACGATGTCGTGGTTGGCATTGCAGCCAGTGGACGAACGCCATATGTGCTGGGTGCGATGAGACACGCCAAGGAGATCGGAGCTACTGTGATTAGCCTGAGTAACAACGCAGGTACGCCGATGACCCTTTTGGCTGATGTGAGCATTGAGGCTGTTGTCGGCCCAGAGGTTGTGATGGGATCAACACGTATGAAGGCAGGCAGCGCCCAAAAAATGATTCTGAACATGCTCACCACAACCGCCATGATTCGTCTGGGCAAGGTTTACCGTAATTTCATGGTCGATCTGAACCCTTCGAACGAAAAGCTTGTCCATCGGGCCAAACGCATGATCCAGCTGGCAACCGGAGCGAATGAAGCGGATATTGAACAGGCTTTTGCCGGTGCAGACGGTCATGTAAAAACGGCAATCGTCATGCTGATGGCAGGCGTGGACGCCATGGAAGCCCAGCGCAGGCTTGATCTGGCTGACGGATTTGTCCGCAGCGCTATTGCGGGGCCTTCCTGAGCCGTACAGGGGTATTATTAGAGGTTGAAAGAGCCCAACACTTTATACTAATCTGGGCTCTTTTTTTTGATTTTTTATACTAAAAGCGGATATAATCCGTTAAAAAATCCCCTCCTGTATAAACAGAAAGGGATTCATACGGTTCTACTTCACTTGTGCTCCAGAATAGCCTGTCGGCTCTTCTCCAAATATTCCACAGACTGGTTGTAATCCCGACTGGCAATGGCCAGATACAGGATGTCGATCACGTTCAGCTGTGCAATTCGTGACGATGTTGCTCCACTCCGAATATCACTTTCGGTGGAAGTAATCATTAGGGGCACATCCGCCATACTACTGAGTGTATTGCTGCCCCACTTGGTAATGCTGATTGTCGCTGCACCGCCTTCACGAGCATGCTTCAGACAGGAAATCACGTTCGAAGTCTCCCCTGAATACGAGATACATACAACTGCATCATCTTCGCGAAGCGTCGTTGCGGACGAAATCTGCATATGCGGATCGGCGAACGAAAAGCTTGTGCGATTGATTCGCATGAACTTGTAGTGTGCATCCAGCGCAATCAGGTTGGAGGCCCCCACTCCATAGAAAAAGATCCGGTTCGCCCGATGAAGCACGTCCACGGCCTTTTCCACCAGACGTGGGTCCAGAATATGAACCGTATCCTTCACCGACTGAATATTATTTGCGGACACATGCTGAATAATGCTCTCCATGGAGTCCTGGGGACGAATCTCCGTATATTGATATGGCTCACTCGTCTGCAAATCTCCGGCAATCTTCAGCTTCAGCTCCTGAAAACCCGTTACCCCCAGCGATTTACAAAGACGAATAATGGCAGCAGGACTGCCTCCACTCCGTTCAGACAGCTGTGCCACCGAGGATTGGACCGTTTCTTGGGGATGATCGAGAATATAGGCCCCGATCTTTCGTTCCGACGGAGTCAAGTCATCCATTAATGCGCGTAAACGTACAAGTCCACCTTTCATGCCTTCCATCCGCTCCTCCTTTCCGTACTGCATTCATGTACAAGCATTTTATCCTATAATTCCACTCGCGTCTAATGGATTAAACGCCCTTGCATAGCCAACTCATTCAAAAGCCTTGCTGCACTACAGTGTCAGGTTGCCTGAGATTACGGCGTGTTTTGCTCCGGTTACTGCCGGGAGCGTATTAGTTCTTCCCATGAGTGCTTCATGGCCAAGTAGAGCAAATCCAATGGCTTCCCGAGCATCATCGGGTATGCCATAATCTGCTGTTCTTTCCAAACGGATATCCTTCGGAAGTTTATGACGGATCATCTCCATCAGCGTGGCATTGGAAGTGCCCCCACCACAGGCGAGCATGGCCGATATTTGCACCTTGGGCAGGATAAAATCCTTCACTGCACGCACAATTGTCTCCGCGGTCAGACAGGTGGCAGTAGCCAGCGTATCTTCCAGCGTTAAGGAACGTGCTGCAGCCATCTTCATCAGTCTCACTGCATACGCGCCGCCATATACTTCTCGCCCGGTACTTTTCGGCGGAAGTCTTTTGAAATACTCATCCTCTAAACACAGGTCTACCAGACCCTGATCGACCTTCCCCTGTGCGGCAATACTTCCACTCGGATCATAATGGTGCCGTCCATCCGTTGCCTGCCGCACAATGGCATCCATCACCATATTGCCCGGTCCCGTATCAAAAGCCGAAATACCTTCGGTAGATGACTCGGATGGAAGCACCGTGACATTTCCAATGCCGCCGATATTCTGCACCAGCCGCCCTTCCGTCGGGCTGCGGAACATCAGAGCATCCGCATAAGGCGTAAGCGGGGCACCTTCCCCACCAGCCGCCATATCCCTTGCTCGCAGGTTGCCAATCACTGGCAGTCCAGTCCGTTCTCGAACGACAGCACATTCACCGATCTGTAGCGTGGACACTACCGGAAGACTACCTCCTGCGGGTCCTGGAAAAGCGGACCCTACAGGTGCGTGCCATACCGTTTGCCCGTGCATGCTAATCGCATCCACCTGTCGGGGTGAGATGCCTGAAGAATGGATCAGTTTCATGACGCTATGCGCATACCACTCCGATACACCGAAATGTGCAGTCGTCAGCTCATCCACTCGCGCCGTCTCCGGTGAACATAGCCGAATAAGCGCTTCTCTCAGCTCGTTGGAGTAGGGTACGCACACAAAATCAACCAGATCCATTTGCTCCAATGCCCCATTATCATCCGTCAAAATACGTACTAATGCCGCATCCGTTCCATCGAGTGACGTTCCTGACATCAGCCCGATGATGTAATGCTCCCGCTTCAAGCGATACTGTTCCCACATCGGATAGCTGCCTGTATCCATCCATTCACAACCTCCCGCCAGACTTGATGAACACATCATCCTGCCATAATTTCACCCAGTATATGATATTAAATTTCACAAGTCAAACATTACGTGAAATTTAATTACAAAACTGAAAATGAAAAGAGAGATATTTGCCCTATTTGCGAACATACATATTATTTTCTTTCATCAATAGATAATTTGATATCAAAAGAGAAACATTTTTACATTTTTACCGTTTATATTATGTAGGTATATTTTGGAAGTGAGATTTAGATCTAATACTAGTCGAGGTGCATAATGAAGAAAACCATTTTACTCCTGTTTTTGAGTCTGTTCTTACTCTTTTTGCTCCCTAATCAGGGAAATGCCGCTGCAAGTACGTCGAAAATCTTTATGGATGGAGAGGAATTAGTCCTCCCAAGCGATACACAGGTGACGATTATCAATAAAAACGTGATGATCCCGATTCGTGTCGTTGCCGAAAATTTGAAATTCAAAGTCGATTGGAACCAGCAAGCACGCAATGTAAAAATTCAACAAGATCAACAGACAATATCTCTAACCGTGGATCAAAAGCAAGCCATGGTTGCTGACAAGCAAGTCACTTTGAATACAGCACCGCAAATTTTGAACAAAACTCTGGTGGTGCCCATTCGATTTGTCAGTGAACAAATGGGGCTTAAGGTAAAATGGAACAACCAAGACAAGATCGTTTACTTAACGAACACCAGTAAGGAACCTGCTATCGATCCAGGCAACAGTTCTGGAAAAGGGGATTCAACGTCTAACGCCCAGGTTACCGATATCCAATTTGCCAATAATCAGCTCGTGTTATCCACGGATGGGGCCGTTCAGCCGGTAGTAACGACCCTAAAGTACCCAGACCGTCTGGTTGTGGACTTGCCTGGAGCCAACTTTGGTGATATATCCCAACCGCTGGATCAAGGATTCAATGGCAAGCTGGATGTGAGCGGTTATCCCCATGTGACGGAAGTGAGATATTCGCTTTTCAAACGAGATCCCGGGCAAGTTCGAATTGTCGTAGAATTAAATAATGTGAAGGATGTCCAGTACAGCCAGAACGTCATTGCCGATAAACTGATTATTGATCTGAATGTTACGGGAGACAACGTCGCACCTGCTCCTGTAACTCCAGTAGGTGATTCAGGACGCAAAGTCGTTGTGATCGATCCAGGACACGGTGGCAGTGATCCGGGGACGATTAGCATCACGAACAAACCCGAGAAGGACTACAATCTGGCATTGGCTCACAAAGTACAAGCCCTGCTGCTCAATGAACCAAATATCGAATTGGTGATGACTCGTGAGGGTGATACTTATCCGACCCGTCCTGAGCGTGTTCAGCTCGCCAATCAATTAAACGCGGATGTATTCGTATCTATCCATGGCAATAGCGTGAAGTCCGCCCCCCAAGCGACAGGTACGGAGACATATTATTATCAACGCAGTAACAGCAAGGAATTAGCTAATATCATTCATCAACGTTTGGTGAAAGCCATGGGACTCAGAGATCGTGGTGTGAAAAATGGCAACTTGGAAGTGATCCGAGACACGACTATGCCTGCAGTGCTTTTGGAAGTGGGCTTCCTGAGTAATGTGCTCGATGAAGAACTGATGTCGTCCGATGACGTTCAGATGAGAGCCGCTCAAGCGATAGCTGATGGAATCAAGGAGTATTTGGGCCTATAAATCATCAAATAAACTAGATGAAGGAAGTGATTCTTTGAATAAGAAGCTAGGTTGTGCACTGATATTATCATGCTTGATCCTTATCGGAGTTGGATGTGCCCAGAAGCCAGTGAGTGAATCCGGATCAAATGAACCCAACCCATCCGAAACGGAGGTGGATCTGGGCAAGATGAATACACAAGTCGTCGATGTATATTTGGCAGATTCTCAGGTACTGGAGCTTGAGAAAACAGAGCAGGAAATTGAATACAAGGATGATTCCGAAAAATACAAAAAAACATTTGCAGCTATGCAAACGAACACCGATTCAGAGCTTGTTTCCCTCTGGGAGCAGGTTGAATTGCTTTCTATCCAATATGCTGAGGGTACGGTGACTTTGGATGTTCATATCCCCGCCGAAGCCAACCTCGGTACCAGTGGGGAATTGCTCGCATTGGAAGCTTTAACAACAACGATGTTTCAATTTGATGAAGTGAACAGCCTGGATATACTCGTGGATGGTGAAGCCGTTGATAGTTTGATGGGTCATTCGGAACTTGAGCACCCCATTCATCGCGAACCATAAAGTATAACAATCCAATGGAAAAAGAACGTCCCCAGGGACGTTCTCAGATAACATAACAACTCGATTCATGCACAATTCACACATGTAGCTCGTCACCAGCAGACAGTGAATGTATCGCTGTTCCCGGTGACGGGCTATTTCTGAGCAAACCTTCTTTTAATCTGTCCGTCTCTGCCCGGTCAGCATGCACAAGGACCGTATGTCTTGCTGGAATCTGATGCAGCATCCGCTCGACATCCTTCCAGCCCTGATGCACTTTATAACGTATTTTCCGTACCTCACACGCTCCATACTTGTCAGGAACCCGTAGCAACTTATCCGCAAATGTACCATGAGCAACATGCCCAGTGAGCAGAATCAGATTCTCTTCCCTGTCCGATAATTGACTATAATACCAACGGGCAAGCGAGGACTGCATCATTCCGTCCGGAATGAACCATAGCGAAGCAGCATGATATTCCAACAGTTGTTCCCGCTCTTGCGTAGTCGTAGGCAGATCCCACTCTCGACCGGCCAGGAAGCAATCAATCTCGTCTTTCAACGAACTTCCGATGACATGCTCTCCCTTCTCCCTCAACCAGTATGGAACTTGCATAAGCTGCTTCATGCCATCTACCAGCCCTTGTTCCACTACGATTGGAACAGCAGGGAACTGTTGCTGCGCCCACAGTATGATCTCCTGTCCACGCCCTACAACAGGCATGGGTAACAACACCTTGCCACCTTGAGCAATCGTCTGGCGAATGGCTCGTTCAAGCTGTTTCAGTTTGTTGGCCTGTGTATCCTGGTCCGTACCATAGGCCGCATCAACGATCGCCAGATCTACCATCCCGACGGAAGATATTGGCGCAACGTCTGCTACGTTTGCTCTGCCTGCTCTGCCTGCTCCATCTGCTCCGTTGGATGTGAAATTTCTCTGCTTGATGGGTATCTCCATGGATACGAGTGTGCTTGACGATGCCTCTGATGCAACAGATATCAGATCCTGTGACGTTATGAATTCTCCAGCCTTTTGCCCGCTATTCATAGCGATTAGTTCTTCCGTCCCCCACCGTTCATTGCTAGAAACATCGGACACAGGATTCTCACAAAGCATGTTTGTCTGCCAGAACGCCTCCGCTGGACAATCCTCCTGTAAAAGCATCGATTCTGACGTGTAGTCCCCGGAATAAAAAATTCGCTTACCTTCCATTTCAACCCCAAACCACACCGATCCAGCCAGATGTCCACTCCGGCCCCACATCACTTTTACATCGGGAATCGGTTCGAACCAGGTTTGGGACACCACCTCATCCTCCAGATACCGGTAACGAATAGCCCGCTCATCTACTTCATCATAAGGGAGCTTTTCCCCGACACGCTCTCCGAATCTCCGCCAGTTGGCAAAATACGTACGCAGCTGCTCCCTCGTCTCCCTTGTTGTCCACACTTCACCCTCGTAGCCCATCTTATACAGCAAAGGGATAGCGACCGAATGATCCTCATGGGCGTGGGACAAGAGGACCGCGTCCAGTTGCGGGACAATCTCCGGGTCAATCAGCGGATACTGGCCCGTGCCTTCTTTTTTGACACCACAATCCAACAAAAGGCGAAACCGGCTCCCGCTCAGGAGATAGGCGGAACGTCCATGTTCCCCTGCACCGCCCCATACGTTAAGTTTGATCATGATGCATTCCACTTTCTCTTTGAATTCAGCATTTCGATTCCCAGCAGCATCAGCACCGTCATGCCAACAGTAACAACGGCCATCGCCATTCCGAGTGATACCTGACCTTGTTCAAACTGGGCAAAAATATACGTAGCCGACGTCTGCATCGACGGTGGAAGAATCAACAACGAACCTACCAGCTCACGGGTAGCAATCGTAAAGGTCATCATCCAGCCGGCCAGCATGCCGGGCAGGATCAGCGGGATCAGGATACGCCGCAGAATATACAGCGGCTTCCCGCCAAATACTTGCCCCGCCTGGAACAACGTTCCGTCAATCTGGGTAAAGCTCGATTTTACATACTGCACGGTGTAAGGCAAGAAGAGAACAACGTACGTGAGCACAACCATGCCGTAGGTGTTATACAACGTGACTGGCATCCAAGGTGAGTTCCAGAAAAGAATCAGACCCACCACCATCACGATGCCCGGCACCGTATTAGGCAACAGACTGAACAAGTCAATCACACGCTGCATGAATGAAGATGATCTGCCGATTGCGAGTGCAAAACCCGTACCGATAATAACAGCAACGGTTGAAGCCGCGAGGGATAGTCCCAGACTATTCCCGATCGCCTTCATACTCACCGAACCCCAAGATAACAGCTCCTTGTAATGATCCAAGGTGAGATTATCAAAAGCGATTCCCGATCCCCGTAGCTTCATGGTCGAAGCGGCGATGATGGAGAAATACGGGATTCCTATCGACAGGATCAACAGGATCGCAAGATACGCCCCGCACAACCATCCTGCTCCGCCACGTAGAGAATATCGCTTGGAACGTTGCCCTTTGCCACCAACCAGACGATACGTGAACTTCCGGCTCATGGCAGACTGCATATACCACATCACCAGACAGACGGACAGCAGCACGGATGCGAGTGAAGTCGCCTTGCCGAAATCAATCGGCCAACTGGAGATGTACTTATGGATCTCGGAGGTCATGACATAATAGCCAATCTTGCGCCCGAAGGTTGCCGGTGTTCCAAATTCCGCAATCGTTTTGACAAAGACAAGCATGATCCCCATGCCGTAAGACGACAACAACAAGGGTAAAATAATGCGTCTGAAACGGTATCCTGCACGCGCTCCATGCACGGCTCCCGCTTCTTCCAGATTGCCGCCAATGCGAATCAATGCATCCCGAAGCAGCAGGTACAGGAAGGGGAACAGGTGCAAGCTCATAATGAGCACCATGCCCCAGAAGCTGAAGAACAGCTCACTCCACCCCGCAGATGAGGGCACCCACTGCTGGAGATATCCCCCTTTTTGCATAAACAGAATCCAGCCCATCGAGCCGATATACGGCGGGGTCATGAACGGAATCATCAGGATGACATCAACCCAGCGATGCTCGCCCATCCGGGTCTTCGCCATCATCCAGGCAAGCGGCAGCGCCAGCAGCGTGGTTACCGCTACAACGCAGATACCAAGCCAGACGGAATTCAGCAATACACCTGATAAATGGTGACCCGTAATCGTGCGAATCGGGGCCAGCCAGTCCCATTGTCCGTCCGGATACACACTTTGCCAGAAGATCAGCAAGAGCGGCACGCCAATGCTTATAGTCAGCAGAAAGAGGGCCAGAATCACGCCCACTCTCCGAAAAATACGGTTGTTGTCCATTCCAACAGGCTTCACTACGTTCACCTCACATGACTTTCCACAGACAGCAGGTATTCCTTTTGCCTAATTGTCTATATACTTGTTCTTCTTTCGGTATTTTGCATAATTCGAATCAAATCGCTCGCGGGTACAAGGTATAGACGAATAGAAACATTTCGATCTATACCTTGCTTATTTAAAGACGCTCTTTGGATTTATGCAAAAGTACTTACTTAAAAGTCTCGGAAAAACGCGCCGCTGTCTCTTCGCCATGTTCGCTCATCCAGTTCCAATCCACTTTAAGTTGTGGAATATCCTTCACATTGGCACGGTTAGTCGCTTCAATGTCTTCGCGGCCCGGAATCAGATAGGCATCTGCAACGAGCTTCTGTGCTTCATCGGACAACAGGTAGTCAATGAACGCTTTCGCGTTCTCTACATTTGGACTGGATTTCAGAATCGCTGCCGGTCTTGGGCTGATTACCGTGCCTTCCTCAGGATATACGATATCCAGTGGTTCACCTTTTGCCTTGGAGGAATACGCCATGTAGTCCACACCTGCTGCTACGATGCTTTTGGCACCCGTAATGACGGGATCAAGTGCTTCCTGATTGGCTCCTGCCATCGCTACACCATTGGCTTTATAGGCACTCAGCAGATCCCAACCTTTTTCACCGTTCGCACTCAGATATCCTGTGATGAAGTCGAGTGCTGAACCTGATAATGTAGGGTCGGGAATGTTCACTGCATCTTTCCAGGCAGGCGTAGCCAGCTCTGCCCAACTTGTTGGTGGTGTAGATACCAGTTTGGTGTTATACACAATACCCAGTGCGGAAGCACTGCTGCTGAAGTAGTTGCCCTCTGCATCCGACCAATCCTTGTTCAGCTTGTCTGCATTGGCTGCGTCCGGGTAAGGCATGGTCAAACCATCCGCTTTCAGAGCCTGTGCTGAAGGTAAAGAGGCCAGGATTACAACGTCTGCAACCGGATTGGACTTCTCTGCTTCCATACGAGCCAGAATTTTACCTGTCGTCCCCTGGAACATCTCGACTTCGATACCTGTTTTATCCGTAAATCCACTCACGATGTTATCGGCCAGCTTCTGTGGGCCAGCACTGTACAATACCAACTTGCCGCCAGCCGGTTTCGTTGTTTCCGCCGCTACTGCTGTGTTTCCTTCACCTGCGGGTTGTGCCGCATTGCCTGTGGTTGTGTTCCCTGTGCTACATCCGAACAAACTGATACTCATTACCGCAGTTAATAACAGCATTGCGCTCTTTTTCCGTGTTTTCATACCCAACATATTCGTCCATCTCCTTGGTTTCTTATAAAATGTGTACTCCTGCTTCCAACTGCGTGCTCGTTCAACAATTTAATATGCCACTGCGATCGCTTCGTTCTGCTTCATACTCGGGTGGTCATAACCGTTCATTCGGCATATCCGCTCAGGGGTTACATAGAGCTGCACCCGCTCCCCTACGCGCACCCTTTGGTTCATATAGGCTGTCCATACGCCAAGCCCTTCCATCTGCACTCGTACTTCGTAACGTTCACCTACATAACTGACGCTGAGTACAGTTCCTGGATAACACAGATCGTCATGACCTGTTTTGTTCCAGGTGACATGCTCCGGACGCACCATCGATTGATTAGGCGTGAGCCAGTTGGACTTTCCGATAAACGAAGCGACATACGGATCACTTGGCGCCGAGTAGATCGTTTCCGGGCTTCCTTTTTGCAATATCCGCCCCTTCTGCATCACCACAATCTCATCCGACATTGACATCGCCTCTATCTGATCATGTGTGACGTACAGCGCAGTCAGTCCCATGTCCCGTACCAAAGACATCATCTCAATCCGCATCTCTTCCCGGAGTACAGCATCCAGTGCACTCAGTGGCTCATCGAACAGGATGACACCTGGTCTGACCGCTACGGCTCTGGCAAAAGCAACCCGTTGCTGCTGTCCACCAGACAGCTGATGAGGATATCGATCTTCCATGCCTTGCAGGCGAACCATGCCAAGTGCTTCGTTCACCTTTTGCCGCAGATCGGACTTCTGTTTTCCGGCCTTTAGGCCAAACGCTACATTTTCGTATACGGTCATATGCGGCCATAATGCAAAATCCTGAAACACCATGCCCAGATTACGCTTGTGTGTCGGTATATCAATCCGCTTCGCCGCAGAGTAGATATACTGACCATCTGCACGAATCTCCCCCGCGTCCGGCTGTTCCAGCCCGGCCAACATGCGGAGCAGTGTTGTTTTGCCACAGCCCGATGGGCCGAGAAGTGTTGTGAACTTTCCATGTTCAAGCGTTAGATCTGTCGGCAGCAGTGCGGGTGTTTGATTAAATGATTTTTGAATTCCAGTCATCTCTAATTTCATAAGCATCCCTGCCTGTCTTTTGTTACTTGATCTCTTGCACTGTTCTCAGTCTAACGTCCGCTTTCGCGAGTTGTATGTCTTGTATGTAAAATTGGAATTAACTTTTTAGATGAATTCTGTTGATGTTCATAGATTAAATCTATAGTAGGTGAACTAATCATTTGCACAATAACGGAGAGGACAGAAAAAACCTGAAAAAGCGGAGCGTTCGCCTAAAAGCTTTCTGAAAGAAAGCTGCATCGGAAGCATACGCTATCACCGGATTTCCCCTTGGAAAAGGGAATCAAAAAATCTGGGGATAACAGCGATTGGAAGGTTGTTCTGTCATCGTAGCGTCTGTGTAAATAATCTTTAGTTCAATTTATATAGTAGAAGTGAGAGGAGTGTTGGGACATTGAATCTGATCAAATTGCAAATTGTTGAGCTGATCGATAAGCATCATCACATGACAAGCGTGGCCGAGTTACTGGGGATCAAGCAACCCACTGTTACATTTCATATGAAGTCATTGGAGGAAGAGATGGGTGTGCGATTATTCGAATCGCGTAGTGGAAAGACCTTTCTGACCGAGGCCGGACAAGCTCTGCTCCACTATTCCATCAAAATCAATGCTTTGACCCAAGAGGCAAGGCGGGTAGTGAAGGAATATGACAGTCTCTATCGGGGCACCCTGCACATTGGGGCAAGCTATGTACCGGCTACATACCTGCTGCCCGCCATGCTCAATACCTTTTCGCAGGAATTCCCGGGCATTCGTATCGTCTTATCCGTTAAACCATCACCTGTCATTCGCGAGATGCTGATTCGACATCAGATTGATCTGGGTGTGATCTCTTCCGAGCCGTTTGTTGGACCCGCGCTGCAAGCCGAGACGCTGTGTGAAGACGACCTGGTTTTAATCTGTTCTCCGCAGCATGGGTTGGCCCAGAAGGATGTATTAACACCTGATCATATCGCACAGATTCCTTTTGCCTTACATGGCAATGAATCCAGTACTCGACGGTTGACCAATCAATGGCTTGCGCAACATGACATTCGTTTGCGGAGCACCGTGGAGATGGATTCCCTTGAGGCGATCAAACAACTTGTGTTAATCGGGGGGCATGTCTCATTCATGTCTCGGATGGCGGTACAGTGGGAGGAACAGCAGGGGCTCATTCAGGTTCTTCCCATTCCGGGAGAGCAGGCACCGCGCCATATCTATACGGTACATAACAAGGACCGCCACCCTTCAGTTCAGGTAAACCGCTTCAAAGAAGTGCTGCGAGAGGTGAGTCACCCGGCTTCCCCATTTTCCATGGCTGATTGCCTTGATCCTCTATAAACTATCGTTTGCCATTCATCAAATCTATGCAGGATTAACGCAATGTGCACTCCCCGTTAATCGCTTTCAGATACTCGGACGATAAAGTGGGATCTGTACGTTAATCCAGATTAGGAGAGTGATTGGTTTTGAAAAAGTGGAAAAAGGTAACCGCCTCATTCATGCTGAGCATCGTAACATTGGGAAGTGGACTGACGTTTCTGGAAGCACCCCAGGCTTCCGCTGCTGCCAATGCCGTTCCTGCTTATGAAGTGAAGTTTCTGGCCAAGCCGGAACTTGTATTGAATACAGATGGGACACCACGCAGTGAAGTGATTCAGACCCTCGGCCTGAGTTCCACGCCAAGAAACATTAACGTAGAGTACTTTGACACCAGTGCGCATGGACTGGATGAGCAAGGATGGAATGTTCGTTTTCGCAAAAAGGATGACAAGAACAATTACGAATTGACTTATAAAAAACGCTACCCTGTGATCAATGGCGATATCAACGCAGCGCTGACACTGGCTAACCAAGAAGGATTCGATAAATCGGATGATAATTACGAGGCTGAAATCGATTGGGGATACGGCAAACAAACGCTGAGTTTCTCCAACACCAAAAAAGTCGATACCAAAGCGACAGGTGTTCAACTTCCTTCGGAGCAAGAAGCCTTAAACATGTTATTGGACAAGCTTCCGGGCAAATTGAAAAACTGGTCTGCCTCCAACTGGGGCAAGCAGCAACTGACTCAATCCCGTGCATATGGCCCAATCACATTCCAACGTTATGAAGGTACATGGAATGGTCAAGAACTTACGCTCGAAGTATGGCCAATCCGCAACGCAGCAGGTACAGGTATTGAGAATATCGTAGAAGTCTCTTTCAAAACCGATGATGCTGTAGCCGTATCCGGACTGCGTACCCAACTGCTGCAATTGCTGGAGAACAACAACTGGCTGATTCCTGCCGATGGATTGAAAACACAGACCATTCTGGAAAGATACTAATCACTAGCTATAACAAAAAAGACAAGTTCCTCTTCCTGTATACATCGTAGGAGAGGAGCTTGTCTTTTTTGCGTAGTGAATGAAATGAAATCAATTATTTAAGTAATTCTACGTTTATCATCAGTTGAGATTTTTACTTATCTCACCTGATCATCTCCGAGTTGTCTACTCACATTAAACCCTGATTTTTAGAGAATCACCTCTTCTTATAGGCTCAAACAAAAGAGCCCCTGCTATAAGCAAAGGCTCTTCTATACGTTACTAGGAAGCGGGTGATGGGAATCGAACCCACGCTATTAGCTTGGAAGGCTAAAGTTCTACCATTGAACTACACCCGCAAAATAAAAAAATCGGGATGACACGATTTGAACATGCGACCCCCTGGTCCCAAACCAGGTGCTCTACCAAGCTGAGCTACATCCCGATACTTATGAAAATAATGGCGCGCCCTGAGAGATTCGAACTCCCGGCCTTTTGATTCGTAGTCAAACGCTCTATCCAGCTGAGCTAAGGGCGCAAATATTGGAGCGGACGACGGGAATCGAACCCGCGACCCTCGCCTTGGCAAGGCGATGCTCTACCGCTGAGCCACGTCCGCAAAATATATGGTGCGGTCGAGAGGACTCGAACCTCCACGGGGGGTTAGCCCACACGGACCTGAACCGTGCGCGTCTGCCAATTCCGCCACGACCGCAAAATATAATGGTGAGTCATGAAGGGCTCGAACCTTCGACACCCTGATTAAAAGTCAGGTGCTCTACCAACTGAGCTAATGACTCATAATGAAATGGCTGGGGATATAGGATTTGAACCTATGCATGACGGAGTCAAAGTCCGTTGCCTTACCGCTTGGCTAATCCCCATTAAAAAATCATGGGGCGATCGAGGGGAATTGAACCCCCGAATGCCGGATCCACAAACCGGTGCGTTAACCACTTCGCCACGACCGCCATAGAGTAAGCCATTCATCCACTAAGAATATCTTAGTATTAACAACTTTACTTGTAATATACATTCTATTACAAATTCAGATGTAAATACTAAAAGTGGTGCCGGCGAGAGGACTTGAACCCCCAACCTACTGATTACAAGTCAGTTGCTCTACCAGTTGAGCTACACCGGCACGGTGTATATTTAATTTAAAAAATGGCGGAACCGACGGGATTCGAACCCGCGATCTCCTGCGTGACAGGCAGGCATGTTAGGCCAACTACACCACGGTTCCATAGTACTTTCTCAAAGGAAAGTTAATTGCGGGGGCAGGATTTGAACCTGCGGCCTTCGGGTTATGAGCCCGACGAGCTACCGGGCTGCTCCACCCCGCGTCGTTATAAAATAAATTATATGGTGGAGGCTGAGGGGATCGAACCCCCGACCCTCTGCTTGTAAGGCAGATGCTCTCCCAGCTGAGCTAAGCCTCCATATTATGACCCGTAGGGGATTCGAACCCCTGTTACCTCCGTGAAAGGGAGGTGTCTTAACCCCTTGACCAACGGGCCTTGCTAAAAAAATATCTGGCGGAGAGAGAGGGATTCGAACCCTCGAGACGCTTGTGACGCCTACACGATTTCCAATCGTGCTCCTTCGGCCAGCTCGGACACCTCTCCATATGGCTCCCCGAACAGGGCTCGAACCTGTGACAACTCGATTAACAGTCGAGTGCTCTACCAACTGAGCTATCAGGGAATGGTGGAGCCAAGCGGGATCGAACCGCTGACCTCCTGCTTGCAAGGCAGGCGCTCTCCCAGCTGAGCTATGGCCCCATACACTGTTGTATTTCTTGTTGTGGTCTTGCTATGGGCCCTGGTGGACTCGAACCACCGGCCTCACCCTTATCAGAGGTGCGCTCTAACCAACTGAGCTAAGGGCCCTAATATATATCCCTTATTCCTTGGCAAGGGGGGCAAAAAAAATACCCCAAAGGGAAATCGCTTGGCGGCGTCCTACTCTCCCAGGACCCTGCGGTCCAAGTACCATCGGCGCTAGAGGGCTTAACGGTCGTGTTCGGGATGGGTACGTGTGGAACCCCTCCGCCATCGCCACCAAACGCATAGCTTAGCTTACATGTCAGAGTGTTGTTCTCTGAAAACTAGATTCGAAACGAAACCTGCGATTTAGAACTTGCATATTTGGATAAGCCCTCGACCGATTAGTACTGGTCAGCTCCATGCATTGCTGCACTTCCACCCCCAGCCTATCTACCTCGTCGTCTTCAAGGGGTCTTACATACTGGGAAATCTCATCTTGAGGGGGGCTTCACGCTTAGATGCTTTCAGCGTTTATCCCTTCCGTACATAGCTACCCAGCGGTGCTCCTGGCGGAACAACTGGTACACCAGCGGTACGTCCATCCCGGTCCTCTCGTACTAAGGACAGCTCCTCTCAAATTTCCTACGCCCACGACAGATAGGGACCGAACTGTCTCACGACGTTCTGAACCCAGCTCGCGTACCGCTTTAATGGGCGAACAGCCCAACCCTTGGGACCTACTTCAGCCCCAGGATGCGATGAGCCGACATCGAGGTGCCAAACCTCCCCGTCGATGTGGACTCTTGGGGGAGATAAGCCTGTTATCCCCAGGGTAGCTTTTATCCGTTGAGCGATGGCCCTTCCATGCGGTACCACCGGATCACTAAGCCCGACTTTCGTCCCTGCTCGACTTGTAGGTCTCGCAGTCAAGCTCCCTTATGCCTTTGCACTCTTCGAATGATTTCCAACCATTCTGAGGGAACCTTTGGGCGCCTCCGTTACTCTTTAGGAGGCGACCGCCCCAGTCAAACTGCCCACCTGACACTGTCCCCGCACCGGTTTACGGTACCAGGTTAGAACCTAGATACGATCAGGGTGGTATCCCAACGTTGCCTCCACGCAAGCTGGCGCTCACGTTTCAAAGGCTCCCACCTATCCTGTACAGATCGTACCCAAATTCAATATCAAGCTGCAGTAAAGCTCCATGGGGTCTTTCCGTCTTGTCGCGGGTAACCTGCATCTTCACAGGTATTAAAATTTCACCGGATCTCTCGTTGAGACAGCGCCCAAGTCGTTACGCCATTCGTGCGGGTCAGAATTTACCTGACAAGGAATTTCGCTACCTTAGGACCGTTATAGTTACGGCCGCCGTTTACTGGGGCTTCGGTTCACAGCTTCGGGATTGCTCCCTAACCACTCCCCTTAACCTTCCAGCACCGGGCAGGCGTCAGCCCGTATACTTCGCCTTACGGCTTCGCACAGACCTGTGTTTTTGCTAAACAGTCGCTTGGGCCTTTTCACTGCGGCCCCCTCGTGCTATTCACACTACCGGGGCACCCCTTCTCCCGAAGTTACGGGGTCATTTTGCCGAGTTCCTTAACGAGAGTTCTTCCGCGCGCCTTAGAATACTCTTCTCGCCTACCTGTGTCGGTTTGCGGTACGGGCACCATCACCTGGCTAGAGGCTTTTCTTGGCAGTGTGAGATCATGACCTTCGCTACTGTAATTTTCACTCCCCATCACAGCTCAGCCTTACAATGTGCGGATTTGCCTACACATCAGCCTTACTGCTTAGACGGACATCCATCAGTCCGCGTCACTACCCTACTGCGTCCCCCCATTGCTCATAACGGCTTACGGTGGTACAGGAATTTCGACCTGTTGTCCTTCGACTACGCCTTTCGGCCTCGCCTTAGGTCCCGACTTACCCTGAGCGGACGAGCCTTCCTCAGGAACCCTTAGGCTTTCGGCGGATCAGATTCTCACTGATCTTTTCGTTACTCATACCGGCATTCTCACTTGTGTTGTGTCCAGCGCTCCTTACGGTACACCTTCAACCCCAACACAACGCTCCCCTACCCCTGATGCAAAGCATCAAGCCATAGCTTCGGTGGTGTGTTTAGCCCCGTTACATTTTCGGCGCAGAGTCACTCGACCAGTGAGCTATTACGCACTCTTTCAATGGTGGCTGCTTCTAAGCCAACATCCTGGTTGTCTGTGCAACTCCACATCCTTTCCCACTTAACACACACTTGGGGACCTTAGCTGATGGTCTGGGCTGTTTCCCTTTTGACAATGGATCTTAGCACTCACTGTCTGACTCCCGGAAGTAAGTCTATGGCATTCGGAGTTTGACTGAGCTTGGTAACCCTTGCGGGCCCCGCACCCAATCAGTGCTCTACCTCCACGACTCTGTTTTCCGAGGCTAGCCCTAAAGCTATTTCGGGGAGAACCAGCTATCTCCGAGTTCGATTGGAATTTCTCCGCTACCCCCACCTCATCCCCGCATTTTTCAACATGCGTGGGTTCGGGCCTCCAGTGCGTGTTACCGCACCTTCACCCTGGACAGGGGTAGATCACCCGGTTTCGGGTCTACGTCCACGTACTCACTCGCCCTATTCAGACTCGCTTTCGCTGCGGCTCCGGCTCTTCACCTTAACCTTGCACGGGAACGTAACTCGCCGGTTCATTCTACAAAAGGCACGCCATCACCCCTAAAACGGGCTCTGACTTTTTGTAAGCACACGGTTTCAGGTTCTATTTCACTCCCCTTCCGGGGTGCTTTTCACCTTTCCCTCACGGTACTGCTTCACTATCGGTCGCTAGGAAGTATTTAGCCTTGGCAGATGGTCCTGCCGGATTCATACGGGGTTTCACGTGCCCCGCACTACTCGGGATCCGTCTCGGAGGGAACCAACTTTCAATTACAGGGCTTTTACCTTCTTTGGCGGGCCTTTCCAGACCTCTTCGCTTAACCGGTTCCTTTGTAACTCCATGTGAGACGTCCCACAACCCCAGAGAGCAAGCTCTCTGGTTTGGGCTTCTCCGCGTTCGCTCGCCGCTACTGACGGAATCACTATTGTTTTCTCTTCCTCAGGGTACTTAGATGTTTCAGTTCCCCTGGTATGCCTCTGCACAACCTATGTATTCAGTTGTGAGTAACTGGAAATTACCCCAGCTGGGTTTCCCCATTCGGACACCCCCGGATCAAAGCTTGCTTACAGCTCCCCGAGGCAGTTTCGTTGTTCGCCACGTCCTTCATCGGCTCCTAGCGCCTAGGCATCCTCCGTGTGCTCTTAGTAGCTTAACCATATTGCTCCGGTTTTGACTGCTCGCTTCCCTTGTTTTGCTTACGCAAAGCCAAAAGTCACTCCCATTCAATACCATCGCAAAAGCAATTAACTACCGTTTTTATTGAAACTTGTTTACACAAGTTCAGCTAAAAAGGAATGTTCTAATTCGCATTTGTTTCGTTTCGATATCTAGTTTTCAAAGAACAAGCTCCATGCAAAAGCAAGCTGTTTGAGAGTTTGAGCTCTCAAAACTGAGCAACGAGTGAGTTACTTGTGCTCTTCATTTCATCCACACCGAAGTGACGGACCGAAATGAATCGCTGTCGCAGGTTCTTAGAACCTGCTGATTTGAATGTTTCCACGCGGGAAACGATTCTCCATAGAAAGGAGGTGATCCAGCCGCACCTTCCGATACGGCTACCTTGTTACGACTTCACCCCAATCATCTATCCCACCTTCGGCGGCTGGCTCCTTGCGGTTACCCCACCGACTTCGGGTGTTATAAACTCTCGTGGTGTGACGGGCGGTGTGTACAAGACCCGGGAACGTATTCACCGCGGCATGCTGATCCGCGATTACTAGCAATTCCGACTTCATGCAGGCGAGTTGCAGCCTGCAATCCGAACTGAGACCGGCTTTGTTGGGATTGGCTCCATCTCGCGATTTCGCAGCCCGTTGTACCGGCCATTGTAGTACGTGTGTAGCCCAGGTCATAAGGGGCATGATGATTTGACGTCATCCCCACCTTCCTCCGGTTTGTCACCGGCAGTCTATCTAGAGTGCCCACCCGAAGTGCTGGCAACTAAATATAAGGGTTGCGCTCGTTGCGGGACTTAACCCAACATCTCACGACACGAGCTGACGACAACCATGCACCACCTGTCTCCTCTGTCCCGAAGGAAAGGTACATCTCTGTACCGATCAGAGGGATGTCAAGACCTGGTAAGGTTCTTCGCGTTGCTTCGAATTAAACCACATACTCCACTGCTTGTGCGGGTCCCCGTCAATTCCTTTGAGTTTCAGTCTTGCGACCGTACTCCCCAGGCGGAGTGCTTAATGTGTTAACTTCGGCACCAAGGGTATCGAAACCCCTAACACCTAGCACTCATCGTTTACGGCGTGGACTACCAGGGTATCTAATCCTGTTTGCTCCCCACGCTTTCGCGCCTCAGCGTCAGTTACAGCCCAGAGAGTCGCCTTCGCCACTGGTGTTCCTCCACATATCTACGCATTTCACCGCTACACGTGGAATTCCACTCTCCTCTTCTGCACTCAAGTCACCCAGTTTCCAGTGCGATCCGGGGTTGAGCCCCGGGATTAAACACCAGACTTAAATGACCGCCTGCGCGCGCTTTACGCCCAATAATTCCGGACAACGCTTGCCCCCTACGTATTACCGCGGCTGCTGGCACGTAGTTAGCCGGGGCTTTCTTCTCAGGTACCGTCACCTTGAGAGCAGTTACTCTCCCAAGCGTTCTTCCCTGGCAACAGAGCTTTACGATCCGAAAACCTTCATCACTCACGCGGCATTGCTCCGTCAGGCTTTCGCCCATTGCGGAAGATTCCCTACTGCTGCCTCCCGTAGGAGTCTGGGCCGTGTCTCAGTCCCAGTGTGGCCGATCACCCTCTCAGGTCGGCTACGCATCGTCGCCTTGGTGAGCCGTTACCCCACCAACTAGCTAATGCGCCGCAGGCCCATCCCCAAGTGACAGATTGCTCCGTCTTTCCAGTTCTCTTCAGGCGAAGAAAACAACTATTCGGTATTAGCTACCGTTTCCGGTAGTTGTCCCAAACTTGAGGGCAGGTTGCCTACGTGTTACTCACCCGTCCGCCGCTAAGTATCCAGGAAGCAAGCTTCCTATCAACTCCGCTCGACTTGCATGTATTAGGCATGCCGCCAGCGTTCGTCCTGAGCCAGGATCAAACTCTCCAATAAAGTATTGAAAAGAGCGATAAGCTCATTTTGAATCTGACGAGATTAAAAATCTCATTTGTGCTCCAGTCGATCCAAGCCAAGGCTTGTTTCCAACTTTCGCGTTCATTCTGCAAGCAGAATGTTCACTCACTCGTTGTTCAGTTTTCAAAGATCAAACTTGTTTTGTTACCGAATGTCGTTCTCTTCAGCAACTTTTATATCATAACACTTCCGAACCAACTTTGCAAGCTCTTTTTTTAAGTTCCTTTCGAAGCTTATCCGTTTCGCTTGCCGCACCGTATATACCGTGTTTTCTTGGCCGGAATTAGAATATACCATGTACGGATTTTGATTGCAAGTATTTTTTTGATAATGAAAACAACCTGCTTCATCCGCCTAATATGTAATCTGTCACCCTTGTACTATCATTAACCTCAGCATGCTTATTACGAAGCTACTATTATACTTATCCAATAAACTTAACCAGGGAAGTCACATCCACTACGATTTCAGAGGACATTCATTGTGACTAGCCCTGATTTTCGGAAATCTCTTTTTCTCTTTTTTTCTATATAAAGAAGACAATCATACCTTAAGCACTACATGCACACTCAGCTTCTCTTCTCAGTGCTTACAAAATCCGCTTACCAAGTAACGAAGCGATCAGTTCTACCCCGAGTCTTGCCGTATGTCTATTGTGATCAAGCAACGGATTCACTTCCACCAGTTCCATGGACGTAACTTGATTAGTGGAAGCAAGTAGCTCCAATGCGTAATGTGCCTCTCGGTAATTCAAACCACCCGGTACTGGCGTCCCTACACCCGGAGCTTCTCGTGGATCCAGACAATCCATGTCAAAGCTGACATGAATACCATCCGTTCCTTCTCCAGCTATAGCTATTGCTTGCTCAATAACTTGCTGTATACCCATCCGGTCAATATCATGCATCGTGAATGCTTGGATGCCCAGTCCCTTAATCTGTTCCTTCTCATACTCATCCAGATCACGCAGACCAATATAGACCAAGTTGGACGGATCTATAAATGCGCCTGCTCCAGCAATGTGAGACAGATTATATGCAGTATGACCCAAAGAAGCAGCCACACTCATCCCATGCATGTTACCGGACAAGCTTCGTTCTTCCGTATTCAAGTCTGCGTGCGCATCAAACCAGATCACTCCCAGACTAGAATAATGCGCAGTTAATCCGGCGAAAGTACCTATCGCTACACTATGATCTCCTCCAAGCACAAGCGGAAAGGCCCCCTCCTCTACCGCAACAGATACTTCATTAAACACATTCTCGCTGACCTGACGTACTTCGTTTAAATATTTCACCCGATTCCGCTCAGCAGGGACAGACGGTTCAATTGGACACTTTACTCGCACTTCTTTGGAAAGCACTAGCCCCAGGCTCGCGATCTCCCGCTTCAGTCCAGCTGTAATTAATTCATCTGGTCCTAACTCTGCACCACCTCTCGCTCCACCGAGTCCGAAAGGAACCTTAATGATGGCAACATTGCGCCGTGCAGATGTTTGACCAGTATTATTAGAAGTATCTTTTATCCCACCATGGACATCATCATCATTTTTCATGTTGGTCAGCTCCTTCATTGTTTATCAGAATCTGTTCAATTCTCTTCAGGGCCCAATCAATTTCGGACTCTCTAATCGTTAGTGGTGGAGCAAACCGAATGGTTGTCTCATGGGTTTCTTTGCACAGCAGTCCAGCAGACATCAAACGCTCGCAATAAGGACGTGCCGATCCATACAACTCAACCCCAATAAATAAACCTCTACCCCGAATATCCTTTATAGCCGAACTGCGAATATCACGAAGTCTTTTCATAAAATAGTTCCCCAGACGCTCCGATCGCTCAGCGAGCTTCTCATCTTCAAGAACCTTCAGGGCTGCTACAGCCACAGCACAGGCCAGTGGATTCCCCCCAAACGTAGATCCATGAGACCCCGGCTCAAACAAGTCCAGTATCTCCGCATCAGCAGCAACAGCCGAGATAGGCATGACCCCTCCACCCAGCGCTTTGCCCATAATCCAGATGTCTGGTTCAACATTTTCCCAATCGGAGGCAAACCGGCGACCCGTTCTTCCGAATCCAGTCTGGATCTCATCAGATACAGTCAACACCTGCTGTTGTTTGCACAAAGCAAAAGCTTCAGCCAGATATCCATCGGGCGGGATAACAATTCCGGCTTCACCCTGAATGGGCTCAACAAGAAACCCAGCCGTATTCGGTGTAATGGCTTTCTTCAGTGCTTCAATATCTCCATAAGGGATAATTCGGAATCCAGGTGTAAACGGCCCAAAATCTTTTTTATACTCCTCTGAAGATGAAAAGGACGTAACCGTCAAAGTCCTTCCGTGAAAGTTACCAGAACATACGATAATTTCGGCTTGATTCTCCGGCACACCTTTACAACGATAAGCCCACCGGCGCACCGCCTTTACCGCGGTCTCCACTGCTTCCGCTCCTGTATTCATGGCAAGAATCTTGGATTTTCCCGTGAATTGTGCGAGTTTCTGATAGAAAAAAGAAGCTGAAGTACTATGGAATGCCCGTGATGTCAGCGTAACCTGATCTGCCTGATCCTTGAGCGCCTGTATGATCACAGGATGTCTGTGACCATGATTCAATGCAGAGTATGCACTTAACATATCCATATAACGGCAGCCTTCAGGGTCTTCTACCCATACTCCTTCCGCCTGTTCAACAACAATAGGGAGTGGATGATAATTAGGTGCAGCATAACGCTCCGACCAATCCATTAACATTTTGGAATCTGACATACACGCCCAACACCTTTCCAAAATATTGTATACAAAATATAATATCAATGTATGCGATACCACCGCCATTTACGACTACATCCCACTATTTCCACAGTAGCCTACTCCCAGCTCTTCTTCGAATCGAATCCTTTATCAATAGTTATCGAGAAGTAGACAGTTTACGTTCCAACCAGGAGAGCAAGTTGGCCAGTGTAAATGTGATTATAAAGTAGAGTCCCGCGGCAACAAGCAGCGGAGCAAGTGGCTGGAACGTAACACCCTGAACCGTTCTCGCCGTGTATATAATCTCGGCTATGCCGATCATGGAGACAAGCGAAGAATCTTTAATGATAATAATGAATTCATTGCCTATAGCTGGGAGCATGTTACGAAAAGCCTGTGGCAGTATAATGTAGCGAAGTGTCATACCATGCGTCATGCCAAGGGAGCGCGAAGCTTCCGTCTGTCCTTTATCAATCGCTTGAATCCCGGCCCTGAACACCTCCGCCATATAAGCTGAGCTATTCATCGTTAGAGCCACCACCCCCGACATAAATGCCGGCAAGTTCACACCTATAACGGTCAGACCATAATGAATAATAAGAATCTGTACCAGCATCGGGGTCCCTCGAATAAGTTCAATATACGCCGATGCGACCAACTTAATTGGCCATATTCGAGATATCCGCATTAGTGCCATGATCACACCAAGCAACGTACCTAACAATACGCCGAAGAAGGAAAGCTCAAGCGTGACCCACGCACTTCGTGCATAATCCTGCCAATGTTCTAATAGAAAGGAAAAATCTAAATTCACGGCATATCCCTCACTCGTCCGGTTTATTCACCGAGCATCTCATTCGCTTCAACGACGAACCGTTCAATATCTCCGTTGGTTTTGAGCTTTTCCAATGTAGTGTTGATCTGATCCAGTAGCTTCTGATTACCTTTCTTCACCGCGATGGCCGAACCCCCCTCATCTTCAGCCTGTTCAATCTCTATACCCGCAACAACAAGCCCCTCTTGGTTCTTCACATACTGTTCAGCCACTGGCTTCTCCAAAATGAGTGCATCTACGCGCTCCGTCTGCAACTCCAGAATCAGTTCAGGTATTTTAGCCAGTGAGGTGAGCTTTGCTCCCTCGATTTCCTGAGCAATTCCTTCCTGAATGGAACTTTTCTGTACACCAACCTGCATGCCCGATAGATCATCTACGGATTTTATTGCCGCATTTTCCCCTTCTCTAACAAGTACAGCCTGCTCTGCATAATAGTAGATATCCGTAAAATCAACGTTCTCCTTTCGTTCATCGGTAGGGGTTAAGCCTGATATTACAAAGTCAACCTTATCTGTACCGAGGGCCATAAGAAGTCCATCAAAGTCCATGTCCTCAATCTTCAGCTCGGCTCCCAGATCAGCCGCAATCGCTTTGGCAATCTCGATGTCAAAACCTACGATAGTATCTTTACCATCAATTTTCTTATGAAATTCATAGGGTGCATAGTCCGCGCTGGTTCCAAGTACAATTACTTCCTTTTCCGCAGAGCTACTTCCCGAAGACGAAGTAGCGTCTGATCCGGTTCCTGTCGTTTTTTCCTGACCACAAGCAGACATGATTACAACCACTAACAACAGCATCATTGGCAACAGTACTTTTCTCACACAGCATACCCCTATTCTTTTGTTGGACTGAGTAACATAACGATAAATTTGTATACAATATACATAAGACAATATATGGGCTTATATGTAAGTAATACTAACAAACATTCCGGTTTATCACAATCATTTTTTAAACAATTATACGCTTTAATTCCATAAAATATACTATATATATCATGGCACTTACACCGCCTGGAGCATGAAGATTGCTTGCCCAACTTCCCCCTCGGTGTTAAGATGATAAAAACTTTAAACTCCTGAACGGCGCTCACTGTTTGGCCCCACACCCATCCAATCATCACTATACATAGAAAGGAGGATTCGGTATGGAGGTACCTAAATACCGGTCCTTGAAAGATCACGTATACGATTACATTGCCCAGAAGATTCAGGACGGGACGCTACTTCCCAATCAAAAGATCAACGAGGCCGAGATATGCAAAAAGCTGGACATCAGTCGCACGCCTACTCGCGAGGCGCTTTTCCAACTGGCTTCGGACAATCTATTGCAATACATCCCACGCAGGGGATTTATTGTCACTCCTTTTGATGCAGGTAAAAAACTGGAGTTCTCCCAGGCAATCGGTGTACTGGAGTCACTTGCTGCCACACTCGCAGCAGATCACCTTAAACCATCCGAACTATTGGAAATGGAAACTCTGGTTGTCCGAATGGACGAGGATATTAGCCAACTTGATCTTGCCGCTTATAACAAGAACCAGTACCAGTTCCATAACCTCTACATCCAGCGATGTGGTAACGCCACAGTAATTGAGATGTTAAACACGTTGAAGAACAGCTTCATCCGGCAGTCATATGTTAGTGATAATAAGCCAAAACTGTCTGAGGTACTGCTCGAAGTTAATGAAGAGCACCGACAAATTTTAAGCGCTTTTCGAGCCAAGGATAAGTTACAACTGGAATCCCTGCTTAAGCACCATTGGCGTATTATCGATAACGATATGCTGTAGTACATTCTGTCGAAACAAACCAAAGGCAACCCACACTATTGTGAGTTGCCTTTTTCCTACTTTTCCTTTTTGACCTCCAACGGTGCCCTAGCCGCAAAAACAGCATATCCTAATTTTTTACCGTATTTAGCGAGTAAACGATCATTGGTGCGACTCATACGCTGCATACGTTCATCCTCAAACCAATTCATATCCATCTCGCGATGCGGATCATGATCAACGCCCCATTTTCCCATAGATCGCGAATGTTCTTTGACCTCTACCTTGGTGAAACCACACTGTTTGAGGCGTTTTCTCCATGCTGTCGCCGTTGCCAGGGTTCGTATGCCGTAAAATTGCTTTAGTCTGCGACACATCAATTCGGTCTTCCGTCCGGATAGAACCATCTCCCGATCCACCAAAAGTCCAGCGGGCTTCAACACTCTTATATACTCAGCAAGTGCACTCCGCCATGGGGTGAAGATCGTAACCGACTCCACAAATACCACATCAAAATGATTTTCCGGAAAAGGTAACGCTGCTACATCGGCCTGAACAAATCGAACATCCACTCGTTCTCGCCTTGCTCGCCGAACTGCCTTATCCAGCATGTGGCGATGAAGATCAATGGCTGTTACCCGATAACCACTTTTAACCAGGTAACACGCAGTCCTCCCAGTGCCGCACCCTATCTCAAGGATATGACTACCCAGAGGCAGAGATAAGCTATCCAGTAACTTCATCGTTGCCAAAAATCCTCCGGGATGGGCACTCCCCTCCCCTAACCGAGCCAGCATGTCATGATAATCCACGCAACATTCCCTCCTCACTCCTCCCAGTGTATGGAATAGACTCAAAAACGGCTCCTCCCTATTCGATTTACCGGGTACTCGTCCATACCAAATCCTCTTTTATTTACTATGATATACAAACCGTTGATTTTAGCGGCAAACCGCAACTATGAGGGGGATATACATGCATAGAATTCATCCGGTATGTGAAGAGACGGTGTCTCCGCACGTGGGACGTCCCGTTTGTCTCATTATGAAAGACGGTAAGCATATGTATGGTACGCTTAGTCAATGTCGTGATGGCAAAGTTTATTTGAACGGATGTTTCGAGGGACCACGGCTATGTTCAGTCAAATCCAAACAGCAGCTGGTAAAAAGCAGCAAGAAAAACGCTGTTGCAACAAAGAAAGTTAAATCTTCGGCCTACGGTCCATACGGATACGGTCGGGGTTATGGCTATGGAGCAGGGATCGAACTGGCTCTGGTAGCAACACTGTTCCTGCTGCCATTCCTATTCATCTAAAAATCAAATCTGATCGTGGTAAAATTGTAGTCCTAACAAAGACCCTTTTTGCTTATAGCGAAAGGGGTCTTTATCTTTTTCATACGATTCACGTAAATTACACTATATATTCTGTTAAAAAATAATACAAAAAAAGGCATTCGCTAAAACGAATGCCGGGAACTTCATATTTAATACCCTTACCTTCGCACAGGGTGGTTTGATCTTAAAAAAAAACACCTCGTTAGAGGCGGGTAAGCTATGTTAAATCCGATTTCCTTTAGGCATCGTTTTCAGATTGCTATTCGAATTCTCAAGCAATGGTAGCATCCTAGTCGTGCTAACCATCTCAGAAGCACATATTGGACAAGTAGGTACGTTATCAAACGCAAAATTGTCCCGCATCCATCCTTTGCACGTATCACTCGTACATTCCCAGATTGCCGCATCAGCTTGTGGAATCTCTTCCAACGGTTTTTTGCGATTATACATGACTTCTACCCCCTTTGTTATGGAAAAACATCTAACCGACGTTATTTCACAGAAGCCTACACTTAGCGGAAGTTTCACGTCCCACCGAACTCCTGCCTCGACAACTAATGGGCCGACTTTTTATATAACTGATCAAAAAAAAGAAGCTGCCTTTACCATTATAACATGTTAAAGGCAGCTATGCTTTAATTACAGTTTTACAACTTCTTCTGCTTGAGGACCACGGTTTCCTTGTACAATTTTAAATTGCACGCGTTGACCTTCGTCCAGCGTTTTGAAGCCTTCGCCTGTAATAGCGCTGAAGTGTACGAATACATCTTCTCCGCCTTCAACTTCGATGAAACCGAAGCCTTTATCAGCGTTGAACCATTTTACTGTTCCGTTTTGCATGTGAATTACACCTCCAAATAAAGATTAACATGTTCCTTTGTTCTTTGCAGCAAGCAAATAAAAATTCACACATTGAAAAAGGTACCAGTCATAAACCTATAAGTGATCGCCCTTTACAATATATGAATTAGGTTTTCCACTCTCTACAACTTGTTTTTATTATAACTCCAATTCAGCCAAAAAGCAAATCTTTGTATTTTCTTTTCAAACAGCTTTGGAAATACATGTTATTAACTGGCACGGGGACAGGGTTTACACGCTTATGTGCCAGGCCGCTCGTGTGCGGTCTTATGAAAGGATATGCAGATCTCATCCAGCTTATACATTTTTTATATAATATTTTGACATGCATATCCAACACAACCAAAGAATCATTTTGTTACAGTTTAACACACTATGTCCATGCCCACATAAATGCATCCCGATCCCAGGCGATCTGCCCACGATGAAGCTTCCGGAAAGCCTTCTTCACTTCCTTGGACAACGACGTATTGCCGTTCTCGTTCACAAAAACAAACTCTTCGCCAAAATGGGTCTTCACATATTCTATGGCAGCTTCCTGATGAAGTGTTCCTGTGAATTTAATCTCCTGAACCATCCATTCCGCTACGCCCTGTGCTGTCTTTTCCACAATCTCACCTACTGTCTGTACTAATGTACGAATAGACAGAATTCGCATTATGAACATACCTGTCTTCCCCGCCAGACTGAAGTATACCATGATCCAACTGCTGACGGGAAACTATATGATACCTTTCAGGTGAGACCCTTAATGAACAACCGTATTAGCCTGCTCATTCCCTTTGGAAGGAATAGATGAATTCTCTCGATGGCTCCAGACTAACCATGCACAGTATGCAATCAGTACTGCCAGTATGAAAAGATCATAGGGAAGTGTTCCTGGGTCCTCCAGGTCATTCCCGAGGAATTGAATCAGATTATGTATGAAATGAAACAAAATGAGCGGTAAGATATTTCCGTTCTTCAGCATTAATAACGCCAGTGCAGCTCCCCAAATCCTTTCAGGGCAAGTGTACCCAGTACAAGGAGTAGTGGAATATAATACTTTGCGTGGCCAGCCGGGATACTTCGCAAGGACCGAAATCCAGTCTCTCCCCACTTGCGTCTTAACGTCAGATAGATCATCAGAACAATTGCAATGGGTGTAAAGGAGATGAATACAGGGGAAGTGTAGTCCAGTTGTTCTATCGTCGCAATGGCCCAGCAGCAAATACGGCTAACAAGAGAAGCAGCTCAATAATCACGACGGTGAGCATAGGTTTGCGCTCGGAAAAGGAATGTTTTGGCTTGGATTGCGGATGAATCATACATTTGCCTACCTCGTTTCATTTACTTTTTTCGTTGTCATATGAATTTATATGCCGATATAGTTGTATCACATCGCCAATATATTGAATATCCCTATTATGGATAAAACTATAAAAGTAACAAAAAAGAGACTTATCCTGACTGCTTTTCCCCTAAAATCAGGTATGGCTTATACCTTTATCTGTCCATTATAGTATTACAAGAGTCCAATGCTGCAGGGGTGCGGCGACTCTCCAACGTCATATATCTATGAAGTACCAAAACGATAGTTTCACACTGCATAATGAAATCAGGGGGATACTATGAAAGCATTCTTTCAGCGCTGGGGGCATTTACTCGCTATTCTGTGCATACCGCTCCAAGGCTCCATTTACGTATTTCTAGGCAGCAACACCGGAAGTGAAGTATTCTACAATTATGCCTGGATTGATACACAGATTCCTTTTCTCAAAGAATTTATTTATCCGTACATTAGCTGGATGCCCATTCTGTATCTTGGATTTCTCTATTTGGGTCTGACGAACAAGTCGCTATTCTGGCGTACGTTGATTACCTATAATGTTGGTGTTATGGCTGCCAATGTCTGTTTTGCGGTGTTCCCTACCCATGTGCCACGCCCGGAGGTCGGCGGAACTGATCTGAGTAGCGTGTTAGTACAGTTTATCTATTCGAATGACGCTCCATTTAATTGTTTCCCAAGTGTTCACGTTCTGACCAGCTACTTGCTATTTATTATCATCAACAGACACTTGAACTTTAAGCCTTTGGCACGGATCTCCTGGTCGGTATGGTTGTGGTTGATTATTGCTTCGACGGTGTTTGTTAAACAGCATTCCTTGCTCGATATAGCCGGAGGGATTTTGTTTGCAGAGGCCGCGTATTGGACTGTACATGTCTTTGCTCTTCGTCTTGGGCAGGCACGAAAAAAAGGCAAGCAGCCACTCACAGCTTCTAATCCAAGCAGTCATGTATAGTGCGATTTATTTATGTATGTAACAGGAGGGAAATGACCCTGCCATACAGCAAAAGAGGGCATAGGCCCTCTTTTTTTGTACTCATTTAATTAAACCTACTTATATAGAAGAACTTTATTTGGGTTGGACTACGCGTTTCATACTATAGGTGGCCGTTCATGAAGAAGGTCAGACGGTGGACTTCCGGTTATACGTTTGAATATGCGGTAAAAATAAGACAGATCCCGGTAGCCGAGAAATTCGGCAATTTCCTGGATGGAGAGTTGTGACTCGGTGAGCAAATATATGGCTCGTTTCATCCGTTGATCATGGACATATTGACTGATGGTCTGATTTGTCATGCTTTTGAATAAGGCAGCAGCATAATTGGGAGTCTTATTGATCTCGTCCCCGAGTTCTTCCTTCGTCACTTTCTCCCGATAATGCCGCTCAATATATCGCTTCATCCGTTCAACATGATTATGCCTCTCCGGCGGGATAACTCCACGATCAAGCTCCCTGTTCATATAAATCAACACTTCCATCAATAAGGCTTGGCTCATCATGACATAATAAGACGGACGCTCCTGCCACTGCTGATGGATAGCGCTCATGCGTTGATGAATCAGTTCGTAACATCCCGGTTTATGCCGCAAAGCCTCATACCGCTCCAATGCAGGTAAACCTTCCGTATGGTCACGCTGCAGTTGAATCACAATCTGTGTGTGCGTTACCGTAGGAATACTCTTGCCATAATACGGGACACCACCTGGAATGAGTAGCAATTCACCCTTTTCCATGATCTGTTTATCACCGTTCACCCAATATACACATTTCCCATATGTAACCAAGCTAAGTCGCCAAGTCTCTTGAGTTTGCACAGCTTCTTCGTACCAACCAACACCATTAATGTGTCGTACTTCAAGTGGAGTAACCATAACACACCTCATTACTGGACTATACTCTAATCATTGTACTATAGTTCATACCCTGTTTCGACAGAAAACGCTACAATACACATATAAGCATAAATATGAGGAGGAAATTAGCATGTTAAAAACGAAAATTATTTGTACCATGGGACCTGCTTGTGACTCAATCGAATTGTTGAAAGTAATGATTCAGGAAGGTATGACCGTTGCCCGTCTGAACATGGCTCATGGCGAACTGGAAGATCACGTTACACGGATTAACAATATCCGTAAAGCGGCTTCCGAACTGAACACCTATGTACCGATCATGATGGACATCAAAGGGCCGGAAGTACGTATTGGCAAACTGAAAGAAGCATCCTGCCACCTGCAAGCTGGCAAAGAACTGATCCTGACAACTGAAGAAATTCTTGGTGACGCTGAGCGTATCTCAGTTAACTATCCGGAACTGAACCTCGTTGTAAAACCTGGCGATCGTATCCTCATTGATGATGGCCTTGTGGATCTAACTGTACTGTCCGTGGAGGGTTCCGATATCCATTGTAAAATTATCAGTGGCGGCATTCTGAAACCTCGCAAAGGGGTTAACTTGCCAGGAATCAAAACGACACTGCCAGGTGTAACCGAGCGTGACGTTATGCACATCGGATTCGGCATCGAAAACGATATCGAAATTATTGCAGCATCCTTTGTTCGTAAAGGCGATGACATCCGTGAAATCCGCAGCATTCTGAAAGAGCGCGGTGTAGAACACGTACAGATCATCTCCAAAATTGAAAACCAGGAAGGTATGACGAACCTGGATGATATTATCGAAGCATCTGACGGTATCATGGTAGCTCGTGGAGATCTCGGGGTTGAAGTGCCGATCGAAGACGTGCCGATGATGCAAAAAGAAATGATCGATAAATGTAACCGCGCTGGTAAACCGGTTATCGTAGCTACACACATGCTGGAGTCCATGCAAGTGAACCCACGCCCTACTCGTTCCGAAGTTAGTGACGTGGCGAATGCTGTACTTCAAGGTGCAGACGTTGTGATGTTGTCCGGTGAATCAGCTGCTGGTAAATATCCGGTACAATCCGTCCGCACGATGGCTGCTGTTGCTCGCCGTGCTGAAACCATGATCGATTACAAAGAACAATTCGCACAAAAATCGGCTCAACAGATCGCTGATATTACTGAAGTTATCAGTCAGGGCGCTGTAAGTTCTTCCCTCGTACTGAATGCAAAAGCAATCATCACTTCGACTGAGAGTGGATTCACCGCGCGTATGATCTCCAAGTATCGTCCAAAAGCACCGATCATCGCAGTTACACAACATGAAGAAGTATTGGCGAAAATCTGCCTGCTTTCCGGTGTCATTCCGGTTATGGGCGACAAAGTAACCACAACGGATGAAATGTTCGAGTCTGCTACACGTAACGCAATCAAAACAGGTTACATCGAAAAAGGTGACATTATTGTATTGTCCGCTGGTGTTCCAATCGGTCAATCCGGTAATACAAACCTGATTAAAGTTCAACAAGTATAATTGAGCAGATGAACATGTAACTATAAATAGAATTACAAAAAACCACCGGGAGCAGAAATGCCTCCCGGTGGTTTTTGTTGATGATGTGTGTCAATGATCGTGATGTTACAACGACCGGCCTCGAGATTATAGATTCCGCGAGTAATTAACCAGATCCTGTGACATGGTGTTGATCTCATCCATTGAAGCATTTACCTGCTGTGTCAGGGCAGCCTGATTTTGCGTTAACGTGGACATATTACCGATATGCTCAAGAATCTGATCAATCAGTGTTTTCATCTTCTGCATGCTGTCTTCAATATTTACTGTGGCCTCTGAGCTATGATCAGCCAGTTTCCGCACTTCACCCGCAACGACGCCAAATCCCAGTCCCAGCTCCCCCGCTCGTGCAGCTTCAATTGCTGCATTCAACCCGAGCAGATTGGTCTGACTGGCAATCTCTCGAATAAACACCGTTATATTCTTCGTATCATCTGCACTGCTTTTCACTTGAATGGCTGCATCGGCAGATAACTCCTGTGCAGTCACCAAATCCTGTGCCTGATCGGTGATCGAATTGATTCCACGTACCATCTCACCAATGGACTCCGACAATTGTTTGGTTTTCATATTCATCGCTTCTACGATCTGTTCCTTGTTCTTCTCATGGGTAACATCTCGAATGGTTCCAGCTACACGGAGCGGTACTCCATCATGATCCCGAATGGTCTCCCCGCCGGCATGATACCACCGATACTCTCCGTCTTTGCGTTGCAAACGATAATCCAGATCGTACGGCGTACGGCCACTATAATCATTCATATGTCTGGCGAACTCGTTAATCGTGCGATCATGGTCTTCTGGATGAAGACGGCTACTCCAGCTGCTGAACACATTCGGGAAATCCTGCTCATCTTTAAATCCTAATTCTCGGCGGAACTGGGGTGACCACCAAAATTCATTATTCGGATTAACCACATCTCCAGCTACAACGGTCATATCCCATGGGGCCTCGACCAAGGCGCGGTTAACAAGATCATATCGGGTAACGAGCGCTTCCAGCTCATCGGATTTGCTCTTCTCCTCATGAATGTCAAACATGATACCCAGAAGTTTAACCGGAACTCCAGCCTGATTTCGGATGACTTGTCCAAGGCATCGGAACCAGCGAATCTCTCCACTTTTTGTAATCATACGGCTGATGACGTTATAGGCAGTTGTTGCTCTTGTGTCATTCACATGTTTCATAATCTCCTGCACCAGTTGGGGTCTGTCATCCGGATATATCGATTTGGCCCAGCTTGCAAATGAATCGGGATAATCCTTGGCATTATGGAAGCCTAACATTTGGCGGAATTCATTCGAAAATGAAACGATATTATTGTTATCCAGTGGATCACCAGCAACAATTTCAGATTCCCATAATCCCACATTCATTGCCTGATTCAGCATTCTAAGACGCATTTCCACGGCTTCGTTTTGTGTTTTCATCATATGTACTGCTTTTTTGATATTACTAGCTATTTCATCGGTATCCTGAAACTCAATGCCATCTTCGATACATGCGTCATAGTCGCCCTTTTCTGCGTTTGCTACCAGTTTACGACTATACTCCAGTAAATTCTGATGCGCATCTATACGAAGGTGTTTGGTCGATTCAGTACGTTTACGAAACATGCTCATTTCTCCTCTTAGCTCATATGATATATATTTCGACATTATCAGACATTAAATGTAGAGCAATGGTCTTAATTTTGCATAAAAACAAGAACCAGCGCTGAATCAGCACTGGTTCTTATATTAAATGCCTTTATTTTTTTGAAAATAAATCTTAAATGACTGCCTCTTACCAGCTACCAGCCAAAATTCAGTGTTTTCCCCGTCTCCACCCAAGTTTTGATGCTGCTTATAATCATCCACCAGCTGCTCTGTGCATTCGCAATGGAAGGATGATTATCTGTAAATTGATCATTAATCAGCGTCAGCTTCGTACACTCCCCCACAGTTTCCAACTGGAAGACCACTCTGGATTGCAGCTCGGCATGATTGGCATGGTATGACGGTCCGGGATGCTCCTGATAACTAAGTCTGGACAACGGTTCAAATTCCAATATATCTCCATACACATGGACAGTCTCTGCACCATCATTACCTGGCCCTACATAAGCAAATGGCTGGCCTGGTTGGAAATTGGTGCGAAGTTCGCTGCCGAAAAAACTATTCCGTGTGCCGTCTGGTGATATTAGAGCATTCCACACATCTTCCAGTCCTGCGTTGATATAGAATTCATATTTCAGTTCCATGGACTCACTCCCTTTATGTAATGGATAGCGATCTGCCAACCTCGCACTCCTATCCTATCGTTATACCCCAAAGGCCGTATTGTAAAAACGCGACATCAGGTAAAATATAAGCCCTTTATGTTTTCAGGAGTGTTCTACCCCAATCCAAATGAATTACGCCCATATAGTGCTTTCCCAGAAGATCAGATATACTAAACTGGAATGAAATAACAGGAGTTGTTCAAGTTGATAAGACACAAGCAGAAAGGAAATAAGACATGAGCCAGTCAACCCATATCATGGGCATCCCTTTTCCCAATGTAACGATGAATCAAACTGTTGCAATTCTTGGTGAAGTCGTAGATCAGGAAAGTAATGAACTATTCCATGTCATCACAGGCAATCCCGAGATTGTTATGAACTGTCAAAAGAATGCCTCTCTTCGCAAAGTCGTCGATCAAGCGGGGTTGGTCACAGCTGACGGTGCTGGCATTGTGATGGTATCCCGTTTTCGGGGCGGACAATTGACTGAACGGGTAACCGGTTGTGATCTGCTATTTCGTTTATTGGAGGAAGGCGATCAAAAACACTGGTCTTTCTACCTGCTGGGAGCAGAGGAAAGCGTCAGTAAACAGGCAGTAAAAATCATTGCACAGCGTTACCCAGGAGTTATCGTAAAAGGCAGACACCATGGTTATTTCCAGGCAGATGAGGAGCAACAGATTGTGGAAGAGATTCGTACTGCTCAACCAGACTTTCTTATTGTAGCTCTTGGCGCGCCCCATGCGGAACACTGGATTAACAAATATCGCCATCGATTGAACGCTCGTGTAGCCATAGGTGTAGGAGGCAGTCTCGATATCGTGGCTGGAAAAACCAAACGTGCCCCTGCGATATGGCAGAAGCTTAATCTGGAATGGCTCTATCGCCTCCTCAGTCAACCTTCGAGATGGCGCAGGCAACTCATTTTACCCCGTTTTGCTGTGCGGGCATTGTTGTTCAGAGAACCTAAATAATGTGTGATGAGCAGGAGGAATGATTCGGATGAAACAGGTAGAACAAGGAGACAGACCAAGTATGGGCCTGCTGAATCTGAATGAAGGTGATCATAAGTATCAACTGACACGCCATGCTCCTTCCGAAGCACTTCGCCCTTTTGTTAAACATTACTGGATCGTATCGTGGGATCTGACTGGACTTGAACCGTATCCCCAACATGTCGTGCCTAACCCCTGTGTCAATCTGATTGTGGAACGGAATAATACGTTTTTCTTCGGACCATCGGGACGTAAATTCTCCTATCTTGTGAGCGGGAAAGGTCGTGTATTGGGCGTGAAGTTCAAACCAGGAGGTTTTTATCCCTTCCTGCGGGTTCCTGTCTCTTCATTGTACGGACAGCCGATGAATGTATCCAATATTCTTGACGTCACAGGGGAATCCTTGGAAGACCGGCTTCTTGGGGCGGGGGATGATGCGGATAAAACCAGTTACATCGACCAGCTATTATGTGCACACCTTCCTGCTGAAGATGCTCAAGCGGTAATGGTTAACGATATTGTGCAACACATTGAACAGAACCGGGAGATGCTGAGAGTGGATGATCTATCTTCCTATTGGAATATGCATACCCGAAAGCTTCAGCGCCTGTTCAATCAGTATGTGGGCATCGGACCCAAAACGGTAATTAAGTTGTATCGTCTGCAAAATGCTGCAGAAATGATGGACCGCGGTCTTCAATGTGACCTGATTAAGCTATCTCAGGACCTTGGATATCATGATCAATCCCATTTCATCCGAGATTTCAAGTCTATTATTGGCAGTACACCAGAGGAGTACTTACACTTCCGAATAGTAAGCGCCGAGGGCTGATCAATTATAAACCTGTCCTGAAAATCAGGACAGGCGAATGACTTCTATGGTATCCCCCGTATGGATGACACCTTCCCGTTCGACCGAGCAGACGATTCCCCGCTTTTTGCGAGCCGCAGGCACGAATTTTTTACGCAAACCGTCCTGTTCGTAGAATTGTTCAATCATTTTCCCCGGATGCACACAGGGAAGGTTCTCCCCTTCGCATATTAACCCTGTACCGTTCGGAAATAAAAGCCGCGTTCCAGCAGGCAGTTCCGTCAAATGATCAATGCCACGGACAAGTATATTGGCACCAAGCCACTCTGGACGCACTTCAGGAATGTTCATTTTCTCAGCAATAAGAGCACATTCTTCCTCAGACACAATACTGATCTGGCGACGATTCGCAATCGGTGTGCCACGCTTGTAGATTTTCTGACGTGAGTCCGCCGGACGAAGCAGACCATAATGACGGTCACCCGGAATTCCTGCAAGCTCAATGTCGATAAAAGGTACAACTCGGGTCACAAATGTGGATGGATCATCAGCCAACAAAACGAATTGAACCGTTCCCATAGTAATCTCCTCCCTTTCCTGAGCATTATCACTTCTCTATTGTTCATTATTACCCAATGAATGGATTGTCGACAATCGGCGTATGCTTACCTTTGTACGTTTTTTTTATTTTTAACATTATAACTCACTTGGAAAATGATAAATATTTTATACAACACACAATTAAATTGTTACAAATTAATTTTACTCTTTCCGTTCTCGTTGCAAACATTTATACTAGGATGGACAAGTAAATAAATTACATATCAGAAAGTAAGGTGTTTCTTTTGATTAGTATCATTTTTGTAGCTCTTGTAGCTGTCGAACACATCTATATCATGGTGATGGAGATGTTCATGTGGACTCGTCCACGCACAATGAAAACCTTTAATCTCACGCCGGAATTCGCCAAATCCACCAAATCCCTCGCGGCCAACCAAGGCCTTTACAATGGATTTCTCGCCGCAGGTCTGATCTGGGGTCTCGTGTATCCGGATGCTGCCGTTGGACAGCATATTCAGATTTTCTTCCTGGCTTGTGTGATTATCGCGGCCCTCTATGGAGGAGTAACTGCTTCACGGTCAATCATTATCAAACAAGGATTGCCTGCGATCATAGCATTGTTGCTGGTCTTGTTCCTGTAATTTCCTGTCGATAGGTGCATTGCTGCGATTCATCTTAACTCCTTTATGGTAAGGTAGTGAATAGATAGCAGTGTACAATGACCAGAATCAATCTGGGATCGGAAGGAGAACATGTTATGGGATTGTTCGACAAGCTTCGACGGCGTAAAAAGGAGAAGGTACCCACAGGCGGCACTGTAGAATCGACGAATTACAGTGAAACCATCGTGGGTTTTGTCCTGCTGGAGCGTGACGATTGTGATTTTGACCTCTTCATTAGGAACATGAAAAACGAGTGGGATATCAAGATTGAGGAACGCCCGGAGGAGGGCAATCTCTTTTTTGAGGTAAATGGAATGCAGGTGGTATGTGCTCACATTGCCGCGCCTGTACCCGACCGTGAAGTTGAGGAGAATGCCAAACTAAACATCCTTTGGCGAGAAGCAGAACAAGTCACCTCACGGCACCAGTCTCAGATTATCGTATCCGTTCTGAACGCAACAAATGCAATTGAGGGACATGTTCTGTTCACTCAGACTGCGAGTGCGTTATTACAGTTGGACCACGCACTTGCAATATATATGGCCCCGCTTGTTGTTGAAGCCAGTCAATATGTAGAAACCAGCCGCGGAATCAAGCATGATGAGTTGCCCGTCTCACTCTGGATTTTCATCGGATTATTCCAAAGTGCCGAAGGCGCTTCAGCTTATACTTACGGACTACGTAACTTCGGAAAAGAAGAGATGGAGATTATACAATCGTCGGAGTCCTTAAGCGATGTATTTGAGATGATGTTCATGACCACAACTTATGTGGTTGAAAACGACGTCACACTGCATGACGGGGAAACACTCGGTTTCTCGGCAGAACAAAAGCTGAGCATTTCCCTTTCCAAAGGTGTAGCGACGGAAGGTAACAGTTTGAAGATTGGATTCTAAATTTACGTATTCATCTTATATTATCATATTGCAGCTATTTTATTATCGAGGAGCTGCCTACATGTCTGTTAGACGTTTGGATTCAACTAAACCTATTATTGAAATTGTCTGGGAAGGTATTGTTTCTCCTGAACATGTCGAACAAGCGAATACAGAAATCCAGAGAATAGCGGAACAATTGGGAAGTTCTTTTGATGTGCTAGTAGATATGCGGAACATGAAGGCTTTCCCTCAGGATACAAAAGAAAAAATTGTAGCGCATCAGAAATTACTGCTAGAGTGGGGTATGAAGCGGGCTAGTGTAGCCGTAGGTGGTGCGATCGCCAAAATGCAATTGAATCGGATTTCCAAGGAATCGGCGCACCAGACGGAATTCCAATGGGAAACGTATGACGAGGCTTTGGCATTTTTGTTGAAATAAATTGAGGTATTACAATGTGATTTCAAAGAGAGAGAACATGTATGTGCTACACGTAGTAAAGAAAGAGGCGTTTCCCATGAGGAAGCGCCTTTTTTATGCAGTAATACTTTGCTTACCCTTGTTTTCTTACTTTGCAGAAGGATCGCTTATCATTTAAGATTCCGAAGCACTCACTCGTACCATCGTTACCGATGTACCACAGAGGCCTTTCTCCACAAATCCTAACCGCCTATATAAGCGAATCGCTTGGTTATCCGGATCAACACTGAGGGAGACTGCTTCAATTCCCCGCCGTTCAACTTCATCCAGTGCAATATGAAGCAGTAAGGTACCTACTCCTTTTCCGCGTGCATCTTCAATTACAGCCATCCCCATCTCTGGCGTAGCTGCATTCACATAACCATATCCCGCATTCTGATCCGTATAGAATCGTAATGTTATTGAACCTAATCTCTTGCCATACTGGTCTACCGCAACATACCCGAAATCCCCTTCTCTTCCCCAGTCTTCAACGTATTTGGATAGCTCAGGAGAATGTATACTTTCGATTGGGAGAGGTTCATCACTTTCTCGTGTATGCAGGGATGCATATAACATCTCCCATAGAAAGGGGATATCCTGTTCCTCAATCGGACGTACATGATAGTTGGTCTTGGTCATGTTTGCTCCTCCTTCAACTTTTCAAATAGGCGTTCCATCTCATTCAGATTAAACTCATTAGTAATCTCGTAATCCTCAAGTTTATCTCTCGTTTTTGCCTCGCTGTAGATTGAGATGGACTTTTCATTATAAAACGTCAGTCCGAATCCATCGGTAAAGCGACCTTCTTTATTAATGGTAAGTCGCCATTCATAGTAATATGGACTCCTTTCGGAAACGTCGAATTCCCGTACTCTTTTAAGTTCAACATCCTTTAATAGCTTCAGCATGTCTCTAATCTCTTTAGAATCTTTAATCATCACTTCATCATCTTCATTATACGGATCTGCACTTGAAATTTTCCTAATCGTCAGTCGATCCAATCTATCCAACATGCTCATATGATCTGTAACCTCTGCTCGAAACGTCGTATATTGGCTGGGGATATACATAGTATATTGACCAGAGGTATACATACGCACTGCAATAGCTACAACAACAATAATCGTGACGATAGCCATAATGATTTTAATTCTTTTAATCATACCGCTCTCCTCATACACCACAAAACATATATAAAATGGTAATTAATGATACTTCCCAGTATATCATCTCAATCTTTCTGTTCCAATGTCGTTTCTTATTCCTTACCATCTATTTCGATAACGTTTTTGTCTAAACTATAGTTACTCATAATGCTTGAACGGAAAAGAAAAAGTGTACATAAGCAGCTATAAAAGAACTGCAATACATAATTACGCTTTCAATGTTGGTGGACAAAATATAAATCCATACTCGCTAACTAACTTGTTTAATTTTCTAAAATTTGAACTAAAAATGACGATATACTTCATAAGCTCCATTTATTCTTACACATCCATGACATCCCGAGGCTATTCTCGGGCAGTTTCAACAAGTGAGCATGATCAACAAATCAGCTTGGAACAACATGCTCGCCACGCAAGATAATATGTGATTTGAAGAAGTATAGGTGTGTAATGGTAAAACGCTAGGGGGAATTGGAATGAAGCTCAAACCAAAATTAATGATCATGTTTCTTGCCGCTGTGTTGATCACCGCATTGCCACTGGCTTCACTTGGCTTGTTTCAAACCGAAAAGCAAGCCACTCGTAATGTTGACTCCAAACTGAATGGCTTAATGTCCTCTTCCGCAAATCAGTTGGATGGCTGGATCAGCAGTAATGCCAAAGTGATTGAAACGTTAGGTTTTGTCATCCAGGAGGGCGTGCCCGAGGGAGAACTCACAGAAGAATACTTTAACATTATGAAGCTGGGCAGTAATAAAGAGAGCTTGTCGGATCTATATTACGGTTCAGAACAAAAAGGTAGCTTCATGAATGGTTCAGATTGGACCCCCGATTCAGATTATGATCCAAGACAGCGTCCTTGGTATCAGAAAGCGAAGCAGGCCAATCAGTTAACATTCTCTGATCCCTATCTGGATATGATGTCGGAGCAATATGCGGTGTCGATTGCCATGCCGGTCCAAAATAAAGAAGGCGCATTGCAAGGGGTTGTCGCAGGCGACTTGTTGCTCTCTACACTTACCGATACCGTGGCAAAAATAAATCTGGATGGATTGGGCTACACCTTTTTAATCGATAAAAACGGACTGCTTCTGGCTCACCCTGACGATAAACTGGTGAACACCTCCGCCAAGGATAACACAGAGTTAAACCCGCTGCTGGAAGATATGCAGACGAATCCGTCAGGTCAGAAGCCATTCCAATATAACGATGAGAATTATCTGTTGTTCTATCATCAGATTCCAAGCACCGGCTGGGTTGTAGGCTCCATCATCTCCGAGAAGCTGGCCTACGCTGAGTATTATGAATTGCGCAATAACTACATTCTCATTATCGGCATTACGTTATTGGTTGTACTGGCAGGTGCCTATTGGATCGCAACACTCTTCATCAAGCCACTGAGAAGTCTGCATGGAACGTCCCGCCAGATGTCGAGTGGTGATTTTACAGGACGGGTGCAGATCAAAGGCAAAGATGAGTTCGCTGAACTTGGCATGGCATTCAATCAGATGTCCGATCAGCTTAGCTCGCTGTTCAGGCAAGTAACGGCTTCTGCCGATCGCGTACAAAGTATCTCGGGTGAGATGCAGGAGCATACAGATAACACCAAACGCATCGCAGAGCAGATCTCCATTGCCACTGATGAACTCGCTCAAGGTTCCAGTACACAGGCTGAATCCGTGTATGATGGCTCAAGCCGTCTGTCGGAGATGAGTGATAGTGTCGGCGGCATTAATCGCAGTGTCGAGCAGTCCGTAACGATGATGCGTGAGGCAGGAGAAGCCATGCTGGCTGGACTACAGGCGGTAGATTACCAAGTGGAACTTTCGGATGGCAACCGCCAATCGATTGACCGTGTAGGTGAATCCATCACCCTACTGGCAGACAAATCACAGAAGATTGAAGGCATCGTCAGCATGATTCAAGCTATTGCCTCCCAGACCAACCTGCTGGCCCTGAACGCTTCCATTGAAGCAGCCCGAGCGGGTGAACATGGACGTGGATTCGCAGTGGTTGCCGAGGAAGTGCGCAAACTGGCTGAACAATCCGCAGGCTCTGCTCAGGATATTATCGTATTGCTAAATGAAATTCAGTCAGCTAGCCGCCAAAGTGTGAGCGAGGTCGATTCTGCTGAACATGGTATTGAGCAACAGGTCGCTGCCGTACATGAGATGCGCAACTCGTTTATGCGAATCAAGCAATCCATTGAAGGCATCGACAACCAGCTTCAACAAGTATCATCCGCAACAACTGAACTGGATAACAGCTCTGGCAAGATTGCTGAAGTGATCTCCAGTGTAGCGGCCATGTCGGAACAGAGCGCCGCTTCCACAGAAGAGGTTGCTTCCTCTACGCAGGAACAGTTCAATTACATTACGAGTATCTCGGAACGCTCCAATGAACTGGCTCAACAAGCCAATACGCTCGCCGAGGAAGTGAAGAAGTTCAAGATTTAAATCAACAAGCCGCGTTCTCCCATTGGGGGAACGCGGCTTGTTTGTTATGTTGATATGTTACTTATTCAGAATGAGAGATGAAACGGCACATCTATCTGGATACAAGACTATGACACACGTAAGCTTAGCCTCACGGCTGGTCAGAGTACCTGGAAGTGTCATTGTTTTCAGCCCGATACTCGGCCTGCTGATTCTCTGATGACCAGTTCGGGCTTCAGGACAATCTTCTGTGGCTCTCTTCGCTCTTCCTTCAACTCTTCAATCAACAGATCTACAGCGCGATGTCCCAGATCTTCAATCGGCTGGGCAACGGTCGTAAGCGGTGGACTGGTTACCGAAGCTAGAATGGTATTATCGAATCCGATAATCGACACATCCTCTGGCACGCGTAGACCCAGCTCTTTGGCTGCCTGAAGTGCACCGATGGCCTGAATGTCATTACAGCAGAACAAGCCTGTGGGATGATTGTTTTCACCGAGCAGCAGTAGCGCCTCTTTTTTGGCCGAGCTCAGGTCAGCCGCCGATTCTCTGATCTGATTCGGTTCCAGCGTATATCCCGCCTTATTCAATGTTTCGCGGAATCCACGCACACGTTCCTGACTACTGCTGACTTTGGACGGCTCCGACAGCACTGCTACACGAGTATGCCCAAGTTCAAGCAGATGCTGTGCTGCGAGCGTGCCGCCAAGCAAGTCGTCAATGGTGACTGTATGCACCGACAGTGAGGGCATATGGCGAGCAATCAAAGCGACAGGGATGGACTGCTGCAATAGAGGTGACAAAATCTCGGCATTATCGATCCCGGTTCCGATCATCATGCCATCGACCCTTTTTTGCTGGAGCAGATTCAGGTAACGCTCTACCCGCTCGTCCTTATTATCCGTACTGCAGATGACCACGCTGTAGCCCAATTGACGGCTTCGATCCTCCACCGCTCTGGCGAGTTCTGCAAAATACGGGTTCGAGATGTCCGGTACAAGCAGTCCCAATGTATACGTCTGCTTACCTGTAAGTGCGGCTGCGATCGCGCTGGGCTGATAGTGGAGGCGTTCCATGATCTCCATAATCTCGGCGCGCCGCTTCTCACTGATCTTGCCTTTGCCATTAATGACCTGCGAGACAGTTGCAATGGATACACCCGCCTCGCGTGCGATATCGTATATGGTTGCTTTCATTGTTTTTTCCCCATTTGTGCTATATATAAATTTCGTTATACATGAATCAATTTCATAATACCTTTAGCTGCTTCAATCAAGGCTAAATATAGAGCAAAATGGTTCAATTTGTCTATATTTAGTTACAAAAATCCATTTTTAGTGAATTATGAAATTGATTCGCATAGATAATTGTTCTCTTCTCATTATGCAGGGGGAAGTCTGCATACGCAACTTGAAGCGAGCAAAATGTGCGTAGCATGAACTGTTTTACTTTTTCATCAACCACTCATGGTCAGGGTCATTATGGAATTTCCAGGTCCGGGTTGGTCCAGCCATCACGTTCAGATAGTAGACCTCATACCCCGGAGGAGCACCTACCGGATGATATCCGTCCGGAACAAGCACCACTTCACCGTTCTTAACTGCGAGCGTCTCATCCACAGAGCGATCATCCGTGTATATGCGCTGAATGGCAAACCCCTGCTCAGGCTGCACACGGAAATAATACGTTTCTTCCAGCAAAGATTCATCCGGGAGTGCGTCCCGATCATGCTTGTGTGGCGGGTAACTGGACCAATGCCCATCTGGTGTGAATACCTCAACAACGAGCAGACTGTCCGCTTCCTTTTGTTCCGGCAAAATGTTGTGAATCTGGCGTTCCAGATTGCCATACCCTCGCGCCTCTACCCCTACATCTTCGGGTGCAATGAGACGAGCCGGGTACGTGCCTTTACCGGGTGCAACACATATAGCGATTTCCAGTTCGGTACGTGCTGTGATCTGTACTTGATCGGAAGTTGAGACGTAGACCGAATACGGCGGAATTTTCTCGAAAACACTCATTCTTTTTCCGATATTATCCCATGTGTGCTCCCGGGTACTTACATTGGCGAAACCACTAAGAAGCACCACACAGAGTTCCTGATCACCGCTCTCACGGGTTAACGTCTCCCCCTCCGCCAGCTTCGCTACCTGAAAGCCAACATATTCCCACCCCGCCGACTCCGGTGTTACGTTTATAAGTGTACCGTCTCCCTCCGGGTTAGGCACGGGTTTCACAATACGTTCTGACATCTTGCCATCCACTCCTTTCTGTAGTCGTCCACAACAACCTGATACTTATAAAAAAATAAAAACTTGGACTATTCATGCCCTCTATTAGAAAAAGTGACTTTAATCATCCACTATGGTGTTGCCGTTTGCGATTCCAGTGACATCCCAGGGACTTCACTCAGCTTCACAGGTCTTCCACGCTCCATGGACATTTTTGCTGCCAGTGCAATGCGTTCTGCCTGTACTGCATCGTGGCCATCTACGATAACTGGTTTATCATGGAGGATTGCATCGATAAAGAGGGCTGTCTCCTGTACATATGCTTCATTGTAGCGTTCCAGGAAAAAGTGTAACGGTTTGTCGCGCATGAGCCCGGCCGCTGTACTGATCTCAGCCGTATTCGGATGATCATTCGCCGCTGCGGCGCTGCCCATCGAACCAAATACTTCAACACGCTGGTCATACCCGTATACAGCTTGGCGGCTGTTATCAATAACACCAATCGCTCCATTGGCAAAAGTCATCGTTACAATCGCCGTATCCACATCGCCATGTTCTGCAAAGACCGGATTGATCAGCACGTTGCCTTGAGCGTATACTTCTTCCACTTCACTCCCGGACAGATACCGAGCCATGTCAAAGTCGTGGATCATCATGTCCATGAAGATCCCGCCAGACACCCGGATATATTCCGCAGGCGGTGGACTTGGGTCGCGAGACGTAATTTTGATAATATGCGGATCACCAATCGTACCATCCTGCACATGTGCCCGTATCCGTCTGAAGTTGTGATCGAAACGGCGGTTAAATCCAATTTGAAGCTTCACGCCAGCCTTCTGTACCGCTGCTACAGCTGCTTGGGTCTGCGCTAGATCCATGCTGACTGGCTTCTCGCAGAAGATGTGTTTACCTGCCTGGGCGGCCTGTTCGATCAGCGGCACATGTGTATCTGTTGAAGAACAGATCAGCACAGCATCTACATTAGGCATTGAGATCAACTGGCTGCTGTCTGTCGTTACAACAGGGATGCCGCGTCTGGAGGCCCAAGCCTCCAATTCAGGACCTGCAAACAAGTCACTGATTCCCACAATCTCGGCATGCGGGTTACGCAGGAGATTGTCTGCATGAATTTTGCCGATCCGTCCAGCACCGATGATGCCAATTCTCACTTTGTCCTTGCCCATTCCGTTATCCTCCCTATGTGCGTCCATATGGGCTGGGCGTTCCCCTTAGCCCGAGTTATGCTCTGGTTGTTACCAACGCGCCGTTACCATCTTCTTGCGAGTGTAGAATTCAACACCATCCGTGCCATTGGCATGCAGATCACCATAGAAGGACTTTTTCCAACCGGAAAACGGGAAAAATGCCATTGGTGCAGGTACGCCCAGGTTAATACCCAACATGCCCGCATCAATCGTCTCACGGAATTGACGCATACTCGCCCCGCTGCGGGTGAACAGACACGCCCCGTTAGCAAAGTCGGAACGGTTTGCAAGCTCAACGGCTTCCTCCAGCGTAGACACTCTTGCCACCGAGAGTACTGGAGCAAAGATCTCATCCTGCCAGATTTTCATGTTGCTCTGCACTTGGTCGAATACCGTTGGCCCCACAAAATAACCGGATTCACCTGTCGCCTGATCCTTACGTCCATCCCGGATCAAGGCCGCGCCCTCCTGCTCTCCGGCTTCAATGTAACTGAGTGTGCGCTCTTTATGTGGTCCACGGATGACGGGACCGAGGAACACGCCCTCATCCATACCGTTACCGATGGTAATGCGGTCTGCTGCTTCCACCAGCTTTTGTACCAGTTCGTCAGCCACATCACCCACAGCCACAACAACCGAACATGCCATGCAGCGTTCCCCTGCTGAGCCAAATGCTGCACTGGTAATCTCTTTCACGGTTAGATCCAGATCGGCGTCCGGCATAACGATGGAGTGGTTTTTGGCACCAGCCAGTGCCTGTACCCGTTTGCCATGCTTGGATGCAGTGGTGTAGACGTATTCAGCTACAGGTTGTGAGCCGACAAAGGAGATCGCTTGAACATCCTTATGTTCCAGCAGACCGTTCACGACATCATGCGCACCGTGAACGATGTTGAGCACGCCATCCGGAAGCCCCGCTTCCTTGAACAGCTCTGCCAGGCGGCCTGCCAGCAGTGGTGTACGCTCGGACGGCTTCAGGACAAAGGTGTTACCGCACGCAATAGCCAGCGGGAACATCCAGCACGGTACCATCATCGGGAAGTTGAACGGGGTAATTCCCCCAATTACGCCGATGGGGTACCGGTACATGCCCGACTCCAGTCCTGTCGCGATATCAGGCAGTTGTTTGCCCATCATTAGATTCGGGGCACCTGCCGCGAACTCGACGCATTCAATGCCACGCAATACCTCGCCATACGCTTCGGCGTAGCTTTTACCGTTCTCCAACGTTACCAGGCGGGCGAGCTCTTCCCAATGCTCCACTAGCAGCTGCTGGTAGCGGAACAGAATACGAGCACGGCGTGGAACCGGTGTGCTGCTCCATGACTTGAACGCTTCCCGTGCCGTCTGAACGGCCAGATCCACGTCCGCTTGTTCGGACAGTGGCACATGCGCAATAACCTCTTCTGTAGCCGGATTCACAACCGGCTCCGTACGAGTTGCCGCTGGGGTTACCCAGGCACCTCCGATCCAGTTTTGTACCATTGTCGCTGTTGCAGACGCTTCAGAAATCCCTTTTCCCATAGCCCTGTCTCCCTTCGCTTATATGTCGATCTCTTATGTTCAACTTATATCATTGGTGTTGATCTGTATGAGCGTGTTGCTTAAACAATTACAACGAGCTTCAGAGCGCGGTAATCTCGCCCCGATTGCAACGTTCGATGTAGTCATTCACCTGTTCCACCGTTGGCATCGCATCCGAACAGCTGTGGCTTGAAATCACGATACTTGCTGCTCCACTGCCATACGCCATACTGCGCTCAATCGTCCAGCCCTGCATCAATCCATACAGGAAGCCAGCCGCGTAGGAGTCGCCTGCACCGAACGTTTTGACCACTTTTGCCGGATAGCTGTCCGCACGGTGAGAAAGCCCTTCACGCGTATAAGCAATGGACCCCTCCTTGCCGTGTTTGATTACAACGATGTTGGCTGAGAAATCAAACCATTTCTGTGCAGTTACCTGATCGCTATGATCCGGATTGTGGTCGAATGTCTCCATCATGTCGAACTCTTCACGTGTGCCCAGAATGATATCGCATTTCTCGGCTGCGAGGTTGTAATAGACCGCCGTCTCTTCATCTGATGTCCATGTGTATGGGCGGTAGTCCAGATCAAACACAATAACCGTGCCATGCTTTTTCGCATACGTTAGTGCCTGTAATACGGCTTCACGGGATGGGCTCTGAGCGAGAGCCGTGCCTGAGATTAGCAGTACTTTGGAGTCGGCAATTAATTGCTCTTGTACCTCTTGCGCCTGTAATAACAGATCAGCTACATTGTCCCGGTACATCAGGATACTGCAATCGGTTGGGCTCTTGATTTCGGTAAAAGCAAGCCCTGTCACCGCTCCGGTGTCATCTGTAACCACATTCGATGTGTCGATGCCGTTCTTCTCCAAATAACTCTGGATGAATCTGCCCATCTGGTCACCCGCGATTTTGCCGATAAAAGCTGTCTCCATACCCAGCCTGGACATGCCAATCGTAATGTTGGCCGGAGAGCCACCCACATATTTCGTGAACGTCATCGTCTCTTCCATCGGGCGATTGATCTCATTGGCATTCAAGTCGATACACAGACGGCCAATCGCGGTGAAATCCTTCTTCCTTGATCTTGGAAAGGATACATAGGTCATTTCATGTGAGCCCCTTTCTGTGTTGAGATTTTACATGGTTTATATGGATATCTAGACTCGTTACTCATTCCATCGTGAGGACTCGTAAACGGCTAGAGTAGGTCCGTTTTATTTTCCAATCATAACGTTATACTCTTGCTGGCCTTCTTCCTGTTTCACTTTATGAGTGTGGCCTCTGACCGCTGCAATGCTGAACGAATCAGCTGTGTTGGTATAAGGACTCCATATAGTTCAAGGAGCGTTTAGCATACTCATAGGGGTTATGAATCGCAGGGTCCTGCTCTCCTTCAAGCATTGCCCAGCCGTCATATCCTCGTGTGATCAATTCTTGCAGTATTGGTGCAAAATCAATGCATCCATCCCCTGGTACGGTGAACACTCCTCTACGAATACAGCCGACAAAATCAGACTGCTCGGCGCGTGCTTCATCCAGCACATGAGGGCGGATATCTTTCAGATGGATATAAGCGATCCGGTCATAATGTTTACGCAGCAGTTCAAGCGGATCAGCTCCGCCATAGTAGGCATGACCTGTGTCATAGAGCAGATACACGAGAGAAGGATCTGTCAGCTCCATCAGTCGATCGATCTCATCCGGTTGTTCTACCACCGTGCCTCCATGATGATGATACGTGAGCTTCAACCCGTGTTCACGGGCAATCGCTCCTGCTTCATTCAATCCTTCAGCGAGGATATGCCATTCGGATTCGCTGAGTCTAAGCACTTCTTTTTCATGCGGAGTCCGTCTTGGATCAAAATGAAGTGACCCGCCTACCTCCGCCGTACTGATCACCTTACTGCCCATGGATTGCAGAAATTCCGCATGTCTGCGATAGCTATCCAACTCAGACTGACGATATGCCGGATCGGACAACAGCACCGATTTCCACTGGGAGACCAGATTGATATCCCGCTTGCTCAGTTCCTCTCGCAGTATAACGGGGTCGGTTGGATATTTACGACCCATCTCTGTGCCTGTCAGCCCAAGACGCTGAATGTCGTCCAGAATCTGTCCACACGTTGTCGCATCACCATGCTCCTTCACATCTTCACCGACCCAATTGATCGGATGAATCCCAAGCTGGAATGGCAGCTTGCTCATTGCTCCACGTCTCCTTTGTCGTTCAACATTGTGGTTCACTATATTAAACCGGATTAAATCGGTCTTGCTTTGGCGCGGTTGGCTTGCATGGTGTGATGAGCATGAACTACCTTTTCTTCGGCAGATACCTCAGGTACACCCACATTCCACCATGACTCGTATCCACCTGCGTTGGTTCCAGGCACGACCGGAATCTCAATTAACGTACTTACCGTTTCTTTCTTCGCATCTCGGAGTGCTTGTTCTAGCTGTTCTGCCGTCTCCGCTCTATAGGATTTGGCTCCCATGCTTCGGGCGTGAGCTGCAAAGTCCATTGGCATGTAATCCCCGGTCAATCGTCCGCTTTCTGATTCCCGATAACGGAACTCATTGCCGAACCCGTCACTACCATGTTCCCGTTGCAAATTATGAATACACTGGAATCCATTGTTGTTGAATAATAGGACAGTCATCTTCTTCTGTTCCTGCAAACTGGTCACAAACTCCGAGTGCAGCATCAGATAACTGCCATCTCCTACCATGGCGTACACTTCACGATCCGGCTCGGCTAGTGCTGCTCCGAATGCCCCACTTACCTCGTACCCCATACAGGAGAATCCATACTCCATGTGGTACGTCTTTGGTTCAGACGCACGCCACAGACGATGCAGATCGCCTGGCAGACTACCCGCCGCACACACTATGACGGAGGATGGATCAATGCTCCGGTTAACGACGCCGACTGCTGTAGTCTGTGCCAGTCCTGCTTCATGTTGAGCTGCATACAGCCGATCCACTTCTGCATTCCACTCAGCGCGGAGATCAGCGATTTCAGATGCACCGTATGCACTGCGATATTGTCTATGCTGCAATTCCTTCTGCAAAGCCTGCAATCCTTCGCGTGCATCTGCCAGAATGGCTTCTCCGCCTAGCTTGGCGGCATCCATACCGTTCAGGTTGATGTTAATGAATGACGCTTCCGGATGTTGAAAGGCAGAGCGGGATGCCGTCGTAAAATCCGAGAATCGCGTACCGACGCCGATCACCACATCCGCTTCTCTCGCCAGCCTGTTGGCTGCCAGAGAGCCAGTAACCCCGATGGCTCCCACATTCAGTGGGTGGTCCCAAGAGACTGCACTCTTGCCCGCCTGCGTCTCGGCGATCGGAATACCAAAGGCCTCGGCGAACTCCACGAGCTGGGCGGAAGCCTCAGAGTACAACACACCGCCGCCTGCAACGAGCAGCGGATTTCTGCCTCGGGCAATCTGCTGTGTTGCCCGTTCAATGGCTGCCTGTACCGGGGGGCGACGGTCCAGATAGTGTACTTTGCGGGCGAAGAACGATTCAGGATAATCGTACGCCTCTGCCTGCACATCCTGCGGCAGCGCGAGCGTAACAGCTCCCGTCTCTGCCGGGTCGGTAAGCACACGCATGGCCTGTGTAGCAGCAATCATCAACTGTTCAGGACGAACGATGCGATCCCAGTATTTACTGACGGCTTTGAATGGATCAGTGGCTGAGATTGTATAATCACTGCTCACTTCCAACTGCTGCAGTACCGGGTCCGGTTCCCGTGTAGCAAAGTTATCTCCAGGAAGCAATAAAACCGGAATCCGGTTCACCGTTGCGGTAGCCGCTGCTGTAATCATATTTAAAGCACCCGGACCAATGGATGTTGTACATGCATAGATCTGTCTGCGGTTCTTCTGTTTGGCATAGGCCGCTGCCGTATGCACCATACCTTGTTCGTTCTTTCCTTGCATATACGTCAGGCTTCCCGGACTGCGCTCCAACGCTTCTCCAATGCCAGTTACGTTGCCATGTCCAAAGATGCCGATGATCCCTTTCACAAACTTGGTTTCCACACCGTCAACCGAGATATATTGCTGATCCAGGTATCGAAGCAGTGCCTGAGCCATCGTTAATCGAATTGTTGTCATGAATTGATCGCCTTCCTTTCCTTTACGGGTTAAGCGCTTAATCTGCGTTAAGTTTAAGCGCCTTACCCCTAAAGGTTAAGCGCTTAATTGATATGGTATTACAGGCTGCTGATTTACGCAAGCTATTTTTGTAAGCGTTTTTATAAATTGCGATAAAACAGCGGTAATTCATTGTTGTAAGAGCTATTAGTCCTGCATCATTTCAAAAGCTTCCACAATTACTAAGAGAGAAGAGAGGGGACTATCGTAAGGACCGATGATCCATGCTCGTACATACTAGTGAGCCATATAATCCGTGATTTTTGTATACTACAATCGCCAACATACCTATAAATGCAAAAAAAGAAAGAGACGGTGAATACCATCTCTTTCTTTTACGATATATAAGCGGGTGATGGGAATCGAACCCACGCTATTAGCTTGGAAGGCTAAAGTTCTACCATTGAACTACACCCGCATAACAACAATCGGGATGACACGATTTGAACATGCGACCCCCTGGTCCCAAACCAGGTGCTCTACCAAGCTGAGCTACATCCCGTTATCTATACCGGCGAGAGGACTCGAACCTCCACGGTTTCCCACTCGATTTTGAGTCGAGCGCGTCTGCCATTCCGCCACGCCGGCAAAATATGAAGTTATAATGGCGCGCCCTGAGAGATTCGAACTCCCGGCCTTTTGATTCGTAGTCAAACGCTCTATCCAGCTGAGCTAAGGGCGCAAAATATTGGAGCGGAAGACGGGAATCGAACCCGCGACCCTCGCCTTGGCAAGGCGATGCTCTACCGCTGAGCCACTTCCGCATATAAGGGATGCGCGTGGAGGGACTTGAACCCCCACGTCAAAGACGCTAGATCCTAAGTCTAGTGCGTCTGCCAATTCCGCCACACGCGCATATGATGGTGAGTCATGAAGGGCTCGAACCTTCGACACCCTGATTAAAAGTCAGGTGCTCTACCAACTGAGCTAATGACTCATAGAAAACTGGTGGAGGATGATGGATTCGAACCACCGAACCCGTACGGGAGCAGATTTACAGTCTGATGCGTTTGGCCACTTCGCTAATCCTCCAGGATTACATGGTGCCGGCGAGAGGACTTGAACCCCCAACCTACTGATTACAAGTCAGTTGCTCTACCAGTTGAGCTACACCGGCGTATAACATGGTGTTATAATGGTGGCTCGGGACGGAATCGAACCGCCGACACGAGGATTTTCAGTCCTCTGCTCTACCGACTGAGCTACCGAGCCTTACTACATTAAAAAATGGCGGAACCGACGGGATACTCTCACTTCGTTCGAGACTGCGAAGCTTATACTCTCGAAGTAAATGCTCCGACGAACCCAAAAACGGATTCTCATCCCTGAAGCATATACATGATGGCGGAACCGACGGGATTCGAACCCGCGATCTCCTGCGTGACAGGCAGGCATGTTAGGCCAACTACACCACGGTTCCATAGTACTTTCTCAAGGAAAGTTAATTGCGGGGGCAGGATTTGAACCTGCGGCCTTCGGGTTATGAGCCCGACGAGCTACCGGGCTGCTCCACCCCGCGTCGTTATAAAATAAGTTATATGGTGGAGGCTGAGGGGATCGAACCCCCGACCCTCTGCTTGTAAGGCAGATGCTCTCCCAGCTGAGCTAAGCCTCCATCTATATGACCCGTAGGGGATACTCTCACTTCGTTCGAGACTGCGAAGCAGTTGCTAACGAAGTACATCCTCCGACGAACCTTTGGGATTCTCATCCCTTTTTGAAGCTAATAAATATAGCTATGACCCGTAGGGGATTCGAACCCCTGTTACCTCCGTGAAAGGGAGGTGTCTTAACCCCTTGACCAACGGGCCTTACTGGCTCCCCGAACAGGGCTCGAACCTGTGACAACTCGATTAACAGTCGAGTGCTCTACCAACTGAGCTATCAGGGAATGGTGGAGCCAAGCGGGATCGAACCGCTGACCTCCTGCTTGCAAGGCAGGCGCTCTCCCAGCTGAGCTATGGCCCCATACACTGGTGTATTTCTTGTTTTGATATTACTATGGGCCCTGGTGGACTCGAACCACCGGCCTCACCCTTATCAGAGGTGCGCTCTAACCAACTGAGCTAAGGGCCCTTATCAAATTTCGAAAAAAAATACCCCAAAGGGGTTTCGCTTGGCGGCGTCCTACTCTCCCAGGACCCTGCGGTCCAAGTACCATCGGCGCTAGAGGGCTTAACGGTCGTGTTCGGGATGGGTACGTGTGGAACCCCTCCGCCATCGCCACCAAACGGGCATTTGTATAACAAATGCGTTCGCGTTCCATTCGGTCCGGGCACGGCTGTGTGGATGAATGGTTCAGCGCATCTTCAGAGTGTTGTTCTCTGAAAACTAGATTCGAAACGAAACCTGCGATTTACAACTTGCATATTGGATAAGCCCTCGACCGATTAGTACTGGTCAGCTCCATGCATTGCTGCACTTCCACCCCCAGCCTATCTACCTCGTCGTCTTCAAGGGGTCTTACATACTGGGAAATCTCATCTTGAGGGGGGCTTCACGCTTAGATGCTTTCAGCGTTTATCCCTTCCGTACATAGCTACCCAGCGGTGCTCCTGGCGGAACAACTGGTACACCAGCGGTACGTCCATCCCGGTCCTCTCGTACTAAGGACAGCTCCTCTCAAATTTCCTACGCCCACGACAGATAGGGACCGAACTGTCTCACGACGTTCTGAACCCAGCTCGCGTACCGCTTTAATGGGCGAACAGCCCAACCCTTGGGACCTACTTCAGCCCCAGGATGCGATGAGCCGACATCGAGGTGCCAAACCTCCCCGTCGATGTGGACTCTTGGGGGAGATAAGCCTGTTATCCCCAGGGTAGCTTTTATCCGTTGAGCGATGGCCCTTCCATGCGGTACCACCGGATCACTAAGCCCGACTTTCGTCCCTGCTCGACTTGTAGGTCTCGCAGTCAAGCTCCCTTATGCCTTTGCACTCTTCGAATGATTTCCAACCATTCTGAGGGAACCTTTGGGCGCCTCCGTTACTCTTTAGGAGGCGACCGCCCCAGTCAAACTGCCCACCTGACACTGTCCCCGTACCGGTTTACGGTACCAGGTTAGAACCTAGATACGATCAGGGTGGTATCCCAACGTTGCCTCCACGCAAGCTGGCGCTCACGTTTCAAAGGCTCCCACCTATCCTGTACAGATCGTACCCAAATTCAATATCAAGCTGCAGTAAAGCTCCATGGGGTCTTTCCGTCTTGTCGCGGGTAACCTGCATCTTCACAGGTATTAAAATTTCACCGGATCTCTCGTTGAGACAGCGCCCAAGTCGTTACGCCATTCGTGCGGGTCAGAATTTACCTGACAAGGAATTTCGCTACCTTAGGACCGTTATAGTTACGGCCGCCGTTTACTGGGGCTTCGGTTCACAGCTTCGGGACGAGTCCCTAACCACTCCCCTTAACCTTCCAGCACCGGGCAGGCGTCAGCCCGTATACTTCGCCTTACGGCTTCGCACAGACCTGTGTTTTTGCTAAACAGTCGCTTGGGCCTTTTCACTGCGGCCCCCTCGTGCTATTCACACTACCGGGGCACCCCTTCTCCCGAAGTTACGGGGTCATTTTGCCGAGTTCCTTAACGAGAGTTCTTCCGCGCGCCTTAGAATACTCTTCTCGCCTACCTGTGTCGGTTTGCGGTACGGGCACCATCACCTGGCTAGAGGCTTTTCTTGGCAGTGTGAGATCATGACCTTCGCTACTGTAATTTTCACTCCCCATCACAGCTCAGCCTTACAATGTGCGGATTTGCCTACACATCAGCCTTACTGCTTAGACGGACATCCATCAGTCCGCGTCACTACCCTACTGCGTCCCCCCATTGCTCATAACGGCTTACGGTGGTACAGGAATTTCGACCTGTTGTCCTTCGACTACGCCTTTCGGCCTCGCCTTAGGTCCCGACTTACCCTGAGCGGACGAGCCTTCCTCAGGAACCCTTAGGCTTTCGGCGGATCAGATTCTCACTGATCTTTTCGTTACTCATACCGGCATTCTCACTTGTATAATGTCCAGCGCTCCTTACGGTACACCTTCAACCCTTATACAACGCTCCCCTACCCCTGATGCAAAGCATCAAGCCATAGCTTCGGTGGTGTGTTTAGCCCCGTTACATTTTCGGCGCAGAGTCACTCGACCAGTGAGCTATTACGCACTCTTTCAATGGTGGCTGCTTCTAAGCCAACATCCTGGTTGTCTGTGCAACTCCACATCCTTTCCCACTTAACACACACTTGGGGACCTTAGCTGATGGTCTGGGCTGTTTCCCTTTTGACAATGGATCTTAGCACTCACTGTCTGACTCCCGGAAGTAAGTCTATGGCATTCGGAGTTTGACTGAGCTTGGTAACCCTTGCGGGCCCCGCACCCAATCAGTGCTCTACCTCCACGACTCTGTTTTCCGAGGCTAGCCCTAAAGCTATTTCGGGGAGAACCAGCTATCTCCGAGTTCGATTGGAATTTCTCCGCTACCCCCACCTCATCCCCGCATTTTTCAACATGCGTGGGTTCGGGCCTCCAGTGCGTGTTACCGCACCTTCACCCTGGACAGGGGTAGATCACCCGGTTTCGGGTCTACGTCCACGTACTCACTCGCCCTATTCAGACTCGCTTTCGCTGCGGCTCCGGCTCTTCACCTTAACCTTGCACGGGAACGTAACTCGCCGGTTCATTCTACAAAAGGCACGCCATCACCCCTAAAACGGGCTCTGACTTTTTGTAAGCACACGGTTTCAGGTTCTATTTCACTCCCCTTCCGGGGTGCTTTTCACCTTTCCCTCACGGTACTGCTTCACTATCGGTCGCTAGGAAGTATTTAGCCTTGGCAGATGGTCCTGCCGGATTCATACGGGGTTTCACGTGCCCCGCACTACTCGGGATCCGTCTCGGAGGGAACCAACTTTCAATTACAGGGCTTTTACCTTCTTTGGCGGGCCTTTCCAGACCTCTTCGCTTAACCGGTTCCTTTGTAACTCCATGTGAGACGTCCCACAACCCCAGAGAGCAAGCTCTCTGGTTTGGGCTTCTCCGCGTTCGCTCGCCGCTACTGACGGAATCACTATTGTTTTCTCTTCCTCAGGGTACTTAGATGTTTCAGTTCCCCTGGTATGCCTCTGCACAACCTATGTATTCAGTTGTGAGTAACTGGAAATTACCCCAGCTGGGTTTCCCCATTCGGACACCCCCGGATCAAAGCTTGCTTACAGCTCCCCGAGGCAGTTTCGTTGTTCGCCACGTCCTTCATCGGCTCCTAGCGCCTAGGCATCCTCCGTGTGCTCTTAGTAGCTTAACCATATTGCTCCGGTTTTGACTGCTCGCTTCCCTTGTTTTGCTTGCGCAAAGCCAAAAGTCGCTCCCATCCAATACCATCGCAAAAGCAATTAACTACCGTTTTTATTGAAACTTGTTTTAACACAAGTTCAGCTAAAAAGGAATGTTCTAATTCGCGTTTGTTTCGTTTCGATATCTAGTTTTCAAAGAACAAGCTCCATGCAAAAGCAAGCTGTTTGAGAGTTTGAGCTCTCAAAACTGAGCAACGAGTGAGTAGTTTGTGCAGATCAAGTCTGCGTATTTGAATGTTTCCACTCGGGAAACGATTCTCCATAGAAAGGAGGTGATCCAGCCGCACCTTCCGATACGGCTACCTTGTTACGACTTCACCCCAATCATCTATCCCACCTTCGGCGGCTGGCTCCTTGCGGTTACCCCACCGACTTCGGGTGTTATAAACTCTCGTGGTGTGACGGGCGGTGTGTACAAGACCCGGGAACGTATTCACCGCGGCATGCTGATCCGCGATTACTAGCAATTCCGACTTCATGCAGGCGAGTTGCAGCCTGCAATCCGAACTGAGACCGGCTTTGTTGGGATTGGCTCCATCTCGCGATTTCGCAGCCCGTTGTACCGGCCATTGTAGTACGTGTGTAGCCCAGGTCATAAGGGGCATGATGATTTGACGTCATCCCCACCTTCCTCCGGTTTGTCACCGGCAGTCTATCTAGAGTGCCCACCCGAAGTGCTGGCAACTAAATATAAGGGTTGCGCTCGTTGCGGGACTTAACCCAACATCTCACGACACGAGCTGACGACAACCATGCACCACCTGTCTCCTCTGTCCCGAAGGAAAGGTACATCTCTGTACCGGTCAGAGGGATGTCAAGACCTGGTAAGGTTCTTCGCGTTGCTTCGAATTAAACCACATACTCCACTGCTTGTGCGGGTCCCCGTCAATTCCTTTGAGTTTCAGTCTTGCGACCGTACTCCCCAGGCGGAGTGCTTAATGTGTTAACTTCGGCACCAAGGGTATCGAAACCCCTAACACCTAGCACTCATCGTTTACGGCGTGGACTACCAGGGTATCTAATCCTGTTTGCTCCCCACGCTTTCGCGCCTCAGCGTCAGTTACAGCCCAGAGAGTCGCCTTCGCCACTGGTGTTCCTCCACATATCTACGCATTTCACCGCTACACGTGGAATTCCACTCTCCTCTTCTGCACTCAAGTCACCCAGTTTCCAGTGCGATCCGGGGTTGAGCCCCGGGATTAAACACCAGACTTAAATGACCGCCTGCGCGCGCTTTACGCCCAATAATTCCGGACAACGCTTGCCCCCTACGTATTACCGCGGCTGCTGGCACGTAGTTAGCCGGGGCTTTCTTCTCAGGTACCGTCACCTTGAGAGCAGTTACTCTCCCAAGCGTTCTTCCCTGGCAACAGAGCTTTACGATCCGAAAACCTTCATCACTCACGCGGCATTGCTCCGTCAGGCTTTCGCCCATTGCGGAAGATTCCCTACTGCTGCCTCCCGTAGGAGTCTGGGCCGTGTCTCAGTCCCAGTGTGGCCGATCACCCTCTCAGGTCGGCTACGCATCGTCGCCTTGGTGAGCCGTTACCCCACCAACTAGCTAATGCGCCGCAGGCCCATCCCCAAGTGACAGATTGCTCCGTCTTTCCAGTTCTCTTCAGGCGAAGAAAACAACTATTCGGTATTAGCTACCGTTTCCGGTAGTTGTCCCAAACTTGAGGGCAGGTTGCCTACGTGTTACTCACCCGTCCGCCGCTAAGTATCCAGGAAGCAAGCTTCCTATCAACTCCGCTCGACTTGCATGTATTAGGCATGCCGCCAGCGTTCGTCCTGAGCCAGGATCAAACTCTCCAATAAATTGAAAAGAGCGATAAGCTCATTTTGAATCTGACGAGATTAAAAATCTCATTTGTGCTCCAGTCGATTCAAGCCAAGGCTTGTCTCCAACTTTCGCGTTCATTCTGTAAGCAGAATGTTCACTCACTCGTTGTTCAGTTTTCAAAGATCAAACTTGTTTTGTTACCGAGCGTTGTTTACCTCAGCAACTTTTATATCATAACACTACCGAACCAACTTAGCAAGCTCTTTTTTTCAAGTTTCTTTCGAAGCTTATTTAATTTTGCTTGCGGCACTTTGTTTCTCGTGTTTTTTGGCCGGAAATAGAATATACCATATGCACAATATAAATACCACTTGTAAAATATCCCATTAGCGAACTAATCGATTACTTGATTCAATCTCTTCTAAACTCTTTTTCGGATGGTAATACTCTCTTACTATATCCTATACACACACCAGTCTAATCTGTCTCAATATCTGTTGTGAACAGAGCGATCAAACTAATTATGTTCTATATAATTAAAAACGCATTATCTCTATTCGAGTACAATGCTATCTATCATATAGATATCAAAAATAGTATTTGAACTCACTCTTCTGTGAGCGTAATAGATTGTAACCTTTACTTTCTACACGGTCAGTCTTTGAACCTGCCCATCACTATCGTGTCGTGATAATGTCCATCCGCGTGTCGCCGATCCCTTTTCAAAACGCCTTCGATCCCAAAGCCACACTTTTGATATAGCTCAATTGCCTTTTCGTTGGATGCCAGCACGTTCAACGCCATCTTCTCTATACCAGTCTGGTCTGCCCATTCTATCGACTTCTCCAACAAGTTCTTGCCAATCCCATGTCCCCAGAAATTTCTGGCTACACCCACGCCGAACTCAACCTTATGGCAAAAACGCTTCAACTCTGTACCCTCACATCGGGAGTATCCCACAATCTCGCCAGCTACTACAGCAACAAGGAACAAATTCCGTGACTTCTCGTTGTCCAAATGGATGATACGCCTAAACCCGGCTGCGTTGATACACGCCTCACCCTCTTCACGATCCATGTTCTCGGTTTCCCCGTCTATTTGTACACGGAGTGAAGCCAAAGCCTCAGCATCCTTTTCCTCTGCCGATCTAATCGAGTAAGATACTCCTTTATTGTAATACTCCTGTTGATCGATAATCATAAGAACCAATCCGCCTATTCCTCTTTATTTAAGTTACTGTACTCTCTACTGCTCTAACCAACCTCAGACGGACTCTTGCCTGTAAGCATCTTGAACACCTGACTGAAATACGTAGCATTACGGAACCCCGTCATCTCACTCACCTCGTATACCATGTAATGTCCCGACTGCAACAGTTCCAACGCTCTCTGAATTCGGTACCTGTTCAAATAACTGACGAAATTCTCTCCAGTCACCCTTTTGAACAGTTGACTCAGATACTTTGGATGCACGAATAGCCCCTTGGCAATCGCTTCAAAACTAATCTCTTCGGCGTAATGCAGCTCCACATACTGTTTCACCTGCTCTATCAGTTTATTGCTTTTCTTCTCGCCCATCTCTTTGCGTATCTGTTCCAGCCAGTTGCAGATAATACAGTCCATCCAGTTTACCAGATCATGCAATGCATATTTTGATTGAATTTCACGCAGAAAATCACTCATCGCAAGCGGCGGCGTTAACATGGGATGAAGTCGATTCCAGCTATGAATCAACGTGTCAAACAGACTGACGGCAACAACCTGTATATCCTGTATCCCAACACAGTTTCCCTCTTTCAGTAAAAGACGAATACGATGCCACACCTCTTCCGCCTGATCGGGTCTGATATCTGCCCATGCCTCATTCCATTGGCGAAGCAATAATGAATAATCAGTCGCGCTTGGCCCCGTATCCGCTGACGCTTCATAACGGTAGATGCGACTTCCACCCTGAAACTCTGCTGTTTCCACCGCTTCCCTGCTCTCCAGATAAGAATCTATCACCTCACATGGGTGACTCTTGGATCTTCCTATTCCAGCACTTACTTCAATTTTCAGATACGTAAAGATCTGATCGATCATCCTCTCCACAAGTGGCAGGATTTCCTCCAGATGATCTTTATCTCCTAATAGAACCAACACAAATACCTGATCCGAATAATCAACAATTTCTACCTGACCATTCATGCGCACCGCATGCTCTTTCACCGTCTCCTGAATAATATCGGCCACCCCATAGCGGAGAAGCTGCCAGTCCCGTTCTTTCATCCGTGTCAAAAATACGGGGCGATTCAGTTGCAGACTAATGGCTCGTGCCTGTGAGGACATATGAATGCCTATATACTCCATGCGTTCTTTAGGCAGCTCCTCCGCCCGATATCGCGTAGTCAGCAGTTCGTGAAGAAATTGTTTGCGCAGATAGGGAAGTACCCGCCCGACCTCCTGCTTGTACGTCCGCTCCAGCCGCTCATGTCGCTCTCGTACATCTTGCTCCAATAATACCTCACGCAACACAGACTCAATCTCCTCCACCTCTGCCGGCTTCAGCAAAAAGTGATTCACACCCCAGCGCATGGCTGCCCGGGCGTTCTCGAATTCGTCATATCCACTAAGGATAATAATCGGCAGATGGGGATGATCGCGCCGCAGCGCCTGTGTAATCTCAAGCCCGGTCATCCCCGGTAGATAAACGTCGGTCATGACGAGATCGGGATGCATGCGGTGGAACAACTCCAGCGCATCCAAGCCATTGGAAGCTGTACCTGCAATGCTGAGGCCCAGGGAAGACCAGTCGATATGTTCGGTTAATGCCTTTACAATATGCGGATCGTCATCTACAAGCATAATGGTCTTCATCCTTTTTCACCGTCCAGCCACAGATTTAATTGCTCGTTGGTCTCTATGCATGGCAGCGTAATGGTCACCTCCACACCACCCGACTCTCCATCGCTCAGTTGAACGCCATATCTCTTCCCACAATACAGCTGAATGCGCTGATGTACATTCCGTACACCGATGCCACACGTATCTTCCAGCTCCCACCCTTCCGGTAAACCTTGCCCATTATCCGTGATACGAATAACGATATCCGTGTGAGTGCTTTCCGCTTCGTGCATGTGCACCTGAATTCGAAGTGTGCCTTCTTCAGGGTGTCCGTGCATAACAGCATTTTCGATAAAGGGCTGCAAAATGATCTTGGGAATGTAACAACCGCGAATACGCGGATCAATATGTTCCTGATATTGAATAGAGAAGGGTAGACGCTCTGACTGAATACTGACGTAGCAACGCGCATGCTCCAACTCATCTCGTACCCGAATAAACAATCTCCCCCCACTCAGTCCGATCCGTAACAGCTTACTGAGTTGCACAATCATACGACTGATGTCTTTGGCTTCGTAATCGAGTGCACGCCAATGGATCATGTCGAGGGTGTTGTACAGAAAATGGGGTTTGATCTGGGCCTCAAGCAAGCCCGTCTGTGCTTCCCGCTTGGCACGGCTCTCATCCTTCACCTGTTCCATCAGTGTCGTGAGTTGTGAAGCCATGTGATTAAAACCATAAGCCAAGTGAGCGTATTCCTCTGTGAAAGACAGTTGCACTCGGGTATTGAAATCCCCTTTCTCCAATTGTCTCATCCGTTTGATCAATTGACGTAGAGGACGAATAATCCGCCGCACGAAGAGATACGCGAGTACTGCCGAGCATAATAACCCCAGCACCGCAATTCCGAGGATCTGCCATCCTGCTTGTCTGACTGGAGATAAAAGCATATGAACCGGGATCGTCTGCACCAGACGCCACTGAAGCATGGCCGGTCTGGAATATAGCACAAGCTGTGAGCCACCAGACTGACCAGAGACCACTTCGAATCCGTCTTCACCATGCTTGGTATGTTCCTGAATCCAGGCACTGTCTACTAAAGAAGAGGAATCTTCATCTCCAACACTTGTATTGGAGTCATATGGCCACTTAGATCTCTTAATGGGATCAGCTTCACCCATCTGCATGACGACATTACCAGCCGTATCTACCAGCAGCACCTTGCCATCCAATACCATGGGCATATCTGCAAATCTGCGTACAATGTCTGCGCGACTCAGCCGGATAAGCACATAGGCTACCGTCCCCCCTCGGCTGTCAAAGATTCGCTGAGCATACCCAATGAGGGATTGACCGGATTCATTCTCCCGCAGCGGGACCCATGCCGCATCAGCCTGCTCCAATGCACCGAACCAGGAGTCGCCGGAAATGGTATCTACCGGGAAGATGCGATCAGGCATGGTAACAGCTACACCGTTAAATGCATCCGTGTACAACTCTATAGAAGTAATACCTTCACTGACGACCAGCGTATGATCCAATATGCGGGATACTTCCCGCCGTTGATGAATCTGCGAAAGTCTCCCTGTCTCCATCGTTTCGAGCAGACTGGACAGTTCCCTATTGCTTGCCAAAGCGTAGGCATTTCCCGTTACACTTGTGATGAAATCAAATCCCCGTCGTGTACTCTCGTTCAGAAGAGCCAGGCGTGCTTTGCTAATCTCGGCAAAGGTGACTGCTGAGAAAGACTGATATGCCAGCCAGACCACAACCGAGACGAGCAGCAGGTTAAACGCAATAAAGCAAGTCACCATCAATGTGGAGAGCTTGCTTTGTTGCAGCTTTTGATTAATAAATGAAGACCATCTTCCTTTCCGCATGCGAAAACCAACTCGTTTCGTCTTGGAATTACCCTTTGAGCCCAGAGGTTGCGATTCCTTCCACGAAATACTTTTGACACACGATAAATACGATAAAACATGGCACCAGCGACAATACCGACATCGCAAACATTGGGCCCCAATCGGATTGAGAACTGGAATCAAGGAATAGACGCAGACCCAGCGGCACGGTGTATTTGCTCACATCACTCAAGTAGATCAACTGACTGAAGAAGTCGTCCCATGTCCACAAGAACGTAAAGATCATCGTGGTAACCAGCGCTGGGAAAGCCAGTGGAATGATGATTTTGGTATATATTTTCACAGGGCCGCATCCATCAATAGTGGCCGCTTCATCCAGCTCTTTGGGCAATCCCCGGAAGAACTGCACCATGAGAAAAATGAAGAAGGCGTCAGTCGCCAACCATTTTGGCACGACGAGAGGCAGATACGTATTCACCCACTCCAGGTGGTTGAAAAGGATATACTGCGGGATCAGCGTCACATGATGTGGCAGCATGATCGTCATGAGCATCAGGCCGAAGCAGATGGCTTTGAAACGAAAATTCAGCCTGGCGAAGGCATATGCCGCCATAGAGCAGGAAATCACATTGCCCAGCACAGCTCCAAGCGACAGGACGATGGAGTTGGTCAAGAAACGGGAGAACGGATTGCCCTGAATTCCGGACCAACCATTCATGTAATTTTGCCAATTCCATTCCTGCGGCCAGAACCATGTCTCTGTAAAGATCATATGTCCCGGTTTGAACGAGCTGCCCAGCATCCAGAGGATCGGGTAGAGCATGACAAAGGCGATGCCTGAGATCAACACATGTTTGCCGACGACCCATGCTGTAGAGTTCCGTTGTCCAATCATGATTTTCCACCATCCTCATAGTGCACCCACAGCTTGCTGCTGCGGAATACGAGCAATGTAAATACGCCAATCAGGATTACCAGTACCCAGGCCATCGCGGAAGCATAGCCCATCTGAAAGAATGAGAATCCTTTCTTGTACAGATACAGGGAGTACATTAGGGTTGAATTCACTGGCCCTCCGCTACCATTACTGATGACGAAAGCCTGCGTAAACGATTGAAAGGACGTAATCAGCTGCATGACGAGATTAAAGAAGATAACGGGTGACAGAATCGGCAACGTTATATAGAAGAATCTCCGCAGTGGGCCCGCACCATCTACCGCTGAGGCTTCATCATATTCGGGTGGAATCTGCTTCAGGCCTGCCAGGAAAATAATCATCGACGATCCGAACTGCCACACGGATAACAGCACGATGGAGTACAAGGCATACTTCGGATTCGCAACCCAATCGGGTGCCTTAATACCCACCATGGCAAGAACACTGTTGAGCAGCCCGTCCCCACCCAGCATTTTACGCCACAACATCGCAATCGCCACGCTACCCCCAAGCAATGTCGGGATGTAATACACCGTCCGGTAAATACCGAGCCCTCGAATCCCTTTGTTGAGCAGCATCGCTACAAGCAGTGCAAAGATCAATTTGACCGGTACGGATACAGCGACATACGTGAATGTGACTTTGAGCGACTGGGTAAACAGTTTATCCGATGTAAACATGGTGGTGTAGTTATCCAGACCGACCCAGGAAGGGGCGGCCAGGATACTGTAATCGGTGAACGAAATGTACAAGGATACCAACATGGGACCCAGGGTTAGAAATAACAACCCGACAAGCCATGGGGCGAGGAACAGAAGCGCTGCTCCATTATGGGCATATCTTCGTTTCACCCGCCGGCTAGCTACACTCTCGATTCGGGCCTGACTGACCTGTGATGTCGTCATCTTCGCAACCTCCCCGCAGAATTAGAAGTCTGGAACGGTTTCAATGGTTTATTGACTCGATCCAAGGGTAGCCTTGGCCCCTTCAATAAACTGAGCAATCACATCCGGAGTATTGCCTTGACCGAAGGCGATCTGCTCGCTTGCGCTCTTGAAACTCGTGTCCACTTCAGCAAATCCTTGCGGGTATGGTGGATCAATCTCACTGGAATGCTTCGATACGGTATCGATAAATTGGAAAATAACTTGCTCCGCTTCCGGAAGCGTTGGCTGCATCTGCTCACGAATGCTGGAGTTAACCGGCACACCACGTTCAGAACCAAGAATAGCGGTTGCTTCTGGATCATTGACCATGAAATCAATGAACATGGCGACTTCCTTCGGATGTTTGGTTTTGGCATATCCGGAAAGGAACTGACCTGGTTTCAGATATTCGCCAATTTGCTGCTCGTTAACACCATGCGGAAGCACTTGTATGCCAAGCTTATGATCCTGGTTTTTGTTCACCTGCTGGAATGTCAGCAATTGATTAGACCACGCAAAATCCATGGCAGCTGTACCCAGCGAGATCGGGCGTGTCTCCAGCGCATTGGTTGTGGATGCCGTTATCTCCGCTGTGGTCACTCCACCATTCTCGCGTAGTGCGCCCCACATATCGAACCATTGTTGAAGCTCCTCGCTGGTAGCGGTCATCGTGCCACCGTCGAACAATCCTTTCCCCGATTGCCGGATAAACACTTCAAACATGTTTGTGGTACCGGAAATGTCTGCAGATCCATAGAACCCCTCACCTTTGGCTGCGGCAATCTTGGTCGCAATATCCCCAAAATCCTTCCATGTCCAGCTCTCTTGTGGTTCTTCAATGCCTAATTCCTGAAATACGGTGGCGTCATAGATGACACCCGGTGCGTTTACTCCAAGCGTAATTGCATATAATTTATCGTCAATTGATCCGGCTGTAATCATGCTCTGATCATGATCCTCTGTCCGCAGCTCTTTGCTCTCTGCAAACGGGGTCAGGTCACGCAAGGCACCACGCCGGGCAAAGTCAGTCAGAAAGGCGTAATCCATCTGGATGATATCCGGTGCATTCGAACCGGCTACCTGTGTAGTCAACTTGTCAAAATAACCATCCCAACCGGAGTATTCAGGTTTAATGGTGATTCCCGGATGTTTCTCTTCAAACAATTGGATCACTTTAGTCGTCAAATCATGTCTGGTCTGTGATCCCCACCAGGTCATGCGCAGTTCAACCTTACCTGATGAATCTCCTTCACTTCCACTTGCTTCACCTGAAGAAGATGGTGTATCGGCGGCCCCTCCAGAACAGGCTGTAGCGAACAATAACAGGGACAGGCAGAACAGGGTTACCCACTTTTTTGTAATCATCATAAATGAATTTCCTCCCCTTCTTGCATTTATGGAATCGCTTACAAAACCTATTGTATCGGTCCATTGCTGCACATGACATAAACAAAAGTAAGCTTTCCTGTCAAAAAAGTAAGGAGTTACAGGAATCAAAAACCACCAGGAATGATATTCCCGGCGGTGATGTTCCCGTATTAGATATGATTACGGGTATACAAGTGTAGTACGTGGAGCAGAAGATAGCGGGTTTGTATGAAACGAAAGCATGAAAATCAGATGGAGTGCGTGGCGGCAGGTGAAGTCATCCTGTGATCAGCCAAATGATTCTTCATTTTTGCAACCTCAGTTCCTGCCAGCATCATAATGCCTATTCCGTGATTGTCATTGGTGACGGTACGCAAGTCCTGATCATAATACTCTGCCGTAAACGCATATCTCGAACCGCTGCACACGCCATGGACATTCCCTTGACGATCAATCGCTTTACAGATGAGTCCCTTCCATGCCTGCTGGGCAGCCGTGACGTAAACATCAGGGTCTTTGAACCAGCCAAAGCGTACACCCCTCGCAAAACCATAGGCAAACATCGCCGTGCAGGAGGCTTCTTCATACGTCTGCGAGTCATTCAACACCTGATGCCATAACCCGCTTTCCCCTTGAAGTGCCGCGTACCCTTCACACAGCTCATTGAAGAAATCTATTAAGGCTGGGCGCTCAGGATGCTCTGCTGGCAAAGCTTCCAGCACCTCCGTCAACGAAAATAGTGTCCAGCCGTTCCCCCGTCCCCATGGAATCTGCGTTGCCTGTCCATATTTGAAATCATATACGTGAGACATAATTTTGAACTCAGGCATGAACAGATATTTCCGATACAATAAAAATTGTCTGGCGGCTTCATCCAGTGCGGATGAGCTTCCCGTCACCCGGGCATAACGAACGAGAAACGGCGTGCTCATATAGAGGTCATCTGCCCACATGGTATTCTCTGCATACTCCCCTATGCATGTGCGATAAAACGCCCCATCCTCCTGCCGTTCCAGGCGGGAAAGCATGAAATCCGCAATCCGTTCAGCAATCGGAAGAAACGTTGGTTCATGACACTCTGAATACGCTTCCAGCATGGCCGAACCAAAAGAACCGCAGTTATCCAGCATTTTCAGCATGACCAATTGTTGATTGACTGCCGGGAAACCATACTGCTCCCGATCCCATAATGAGTATTCATACATCTGGGTACACGCCTGCACATGCTCAGCCGCATAACGTGTAATGTCCGGTCTCTGCAAATAACGCCCAGTCCGTAATAGACCGTATACAGTGACACCCAATGGATAATCCCAGCGGCCATAATTGGTCACACTGCCCACTGTCCATTTGTTGCTTAACATGGCGTTTTCATAATAAGGTCTGATCCAAGCATCCGGTCGATCTAAGCGCCAATATGTCTGTTCTAGCCCCGTTTGGTACACTCGGTCCGTTCGGGTAAGTTCCTGCAAATCCGGTTCAACTTCCGACTCAAAAGGCCCAACATATAACCAAGACTCTCCAGTAGCACCGTGCACACGCTGAGGAAGTTCCAGTGAAAGTTGCTTACCCGAAACGGTTGCATTCAAATTAAAATGCCAAGGTCTCGCCGTATCGTTGCATTCACTTCGGACAAGCAGGTCATTCCGTCCAAACGGGACTGGTACATCCACTTCGAACGAACCCGGCTCCTTCACTTGCGCCACAGGCTTGCCGCTAATCCAAATACTCAGAGAACCGGAAGATTGACCTGACAATCGCACCGCATTCCCGGTTGAATCGTTATTGTTCAGATGGGTCCAGGCATAAGCATGCTTTCCAGGAAGGTTTCCGTATATTCGTTCGAAAGCTGATTTGGCTTTATCTTCATCAGACCAGCCTGTCTCAGGCAGCCAGTTCAAGCTGTAGTCTGATTCTTTTCCAAGCAGGTCCGGTTGCTTACTCGCGGTTCGGTTCGGTTGGGAGAATACCCACCCGGCTTGCCCCTGTCTCTCCTGGAATGGAGCAAATACATTCAAAATGCGCACTTTTCCTTCATCTGACCCAAATTGGCAGCCGAAGCCGGCAGGGGTGTTTTTCATTTCCAGCCATATGGTGTTCCAACCAGGCTTGATATCGATGCTGAGCTTCACCGTTGCGTCTGGACTAATCTCATCCATTACTGTTGAGCGATAGACCATCTGCTCATTGAAATAGAAACGAACAGGCCCATAACAGCGGACCAGTACATCCAGGTTTCGGTCCTCGTCCCCCCAAACCAGTGCAGCTGCGTAGGATATATGGTCTTTAGGTGCATCAGGAAAGCGTTTACCTAAATTCAGATCATAAAGCCCTTTTTCATTTTGCAAAATACCAGACTTCTGGAATACCCGATATACAAAATCAGCCTGCGCATTTGCTCCAATATACCTCTCGGCCAGTACCTTCAGTACCTGATCCTGATCTTCCCCAAATCGGTAATACATGCTCTGCGGTTCACTGAAATAGGTCGTCATCGATGGCACACATCCCTCTCCTGTTGAAATAAAAGTTTTATCCGAATTAAACGTTCGCCCGGGCAGACCAGATCCGTATTTTGCTGTCACAGCCTCAGGAGATATAGCGCTTAACCTTCGTAAGAAACTCCCTTGCCCTGAACGTTAATATCCTCTGTTTTACTCAGACACCAATTAATAATCCCAGTATAACTGACATGTTCTACGGTGGCTACAGATTTTTGATTACGCTTACAAATAAATTCAAAGTCTTACTTTATGTCTCGCCCGTTGAACTTATATTTGAACATTCGTTTAAAAAAACAGAAAACGTTGCCGATATAGATAGTAGGCTGAAAAATTCCACTTTTTGTAACGGGAAGGAAAGATGCACATTGAATACTCTTGAATCTCTGGTAAATGCTATGCCTTTTGTTAGCCAAATGTTCCGTGATGACATATCCATATCCATTAATGATCATGAGAAAGTATTGTATTTTTCCGAAGCAAAAAGTCTGGAGATTGGTGTGAAGGTTGGAGATGAGCTGCATGACGATTACAAAGATTTCAAAATGCTCACCAACAAGGATACGCGTACCGTGGCACGTATGCCTGGTGATCTGCAAGGCAGACCTTTCGACGCCATCCTAATTCCCATCAAGGAAGACGATCAGGTCGTGGGTATATTGGGTGTGAACTACGCACTGGATAGCCATATGACCCTCGAAAATCTGATCCGTGAAAATGAAACGACCATTCATGCACTCGTCGGCGGCATTCAGCAGATTGCAGCACATTCCGAAGAACTCTCTGCGACCTCGGAAGAGATTCTGCGCAACTCCAAAAAAGCTTCCGAGAACTCCGTCAGTGTGTCTAAAGTAACAAACGTCATTCGTGAAGTATCGGAACAAACCAATCTGCTTGGACTCAACGCCATGATCGAGGCGGCCCGTGTGGGCGATCAGGGAGCCGGCTTCGGTGTGGTGGCCAGTGAAGTACGCAAGCTGTCGGATCATACGAAACAAGCAGCGACTGATATCGAAACATCCCTAGGCAGTGTACAAGATTCCATGAAACATATGGAGCGGGAGATCGGTCAGATTACAACCGCAACAGTGGATCAGGCCAAGCTTGTTACCGAATTCATGGAAAGTATCGAACAGCTTAGCGAGACAAGCGCAAATCTGAAAAAGTTCGTACATCAGATGCTGGCGCTCGAATAAAAATACAGTTCCACAGCAGAAATAAAGATGATATGAAATGTACATAACAAATGATTTAGAATGTGAAAAGCCTCCGGCCACTTCCCCTTGCAGGAAGTTAGCGGAGGCTTTGTTTCATATTTGCGGTGATATCACCTTTATGGTTTATGTTCACACGGCTGTTATATCTCTACAGCGACGCCAAAATGATCGGACACGACCGGCCCGGTTTTACCGTTCAAGACCACGGTAGAAGATTTAGCCTGAATCGGACGATTGGAGAAAATATAGTCGATCCGCAGATCGCGTTTATTGTCTGCCCAGCCGGCAATGGCTTTCACCACGGTTGCTCCATCATCCTTTTGCAATGCTGTGGTATACAGGTCATTCCAGCCTTTGCTCATCATATAATCATAGCCTTCATCACGCACTTCCGCGACATTATTGAAATCACCCATTATATATAACGGCTGGTCCATGTAGCGGGCAAGCTTGCTCTCCGTCAACTCCCACTGTCCCTTGAAAGGTTCCTGCGCATCATCCCACCAGTTGTAGTGCCCGTTCACAAACCAGGTTGCTTCACCTTGGACGACCGTCTGGATTCCCACAATCTTGCGTGTACGATAGTTGTTATAATCCCGCATGTGGGACACGTATTCTCCAAAAGCCTGCTTAATCGGCGTCCGGCTAAGGATCGCCAGTCCTTCGTCATATTTTCGGAACCCGACATGGGCAGGAATCCACGTCCAGTGATATTGCTCTGTCAGCTGTTGAAGCAGGACGTAGGCATAGTTGTCTTTTTTAATTACAGCGTCGGATTCAGTAGCAAAATAAGTCCCCAGTTCTTCTTCAGAAAGCGCCGCTTCCTGCATGGATTGGTTGACCTCCTGCATGGAGATGACATCAAATTGATGTGTATTAATAAAATCAGCCAGCTGACTGATCTTGTTCAGTTGATCCTCTTCCGCCCAAGCGTGTGTGTTTAACGTAAGTATTTTCATATGCTCTCTCCTGTTGTTTGTAATATGACCGTTTCCCCGGCCTGCATCGTTCCTGAAAGGAATACATACCATAAGCATACACAATATGGTGTATTCTTGCATGTCGTCCGCCAGCATAATCGACGTGTTCATCCTGATTCCTGTTGGTCTAAAATAACTTCAAATTCTTCATAACCCATGCACGGATTGGCTCATAACTGATATGATGGATACAACAAATTTACAACATCACGTCATAGACGTGGTGATTACTGAACCTATGTTTACCCCAGGAGATGGAATGATGAACATACCCAATAACATGAGGATGGATGATGCGCAGTGGCAACAATTAATTCGGGAAGTTGCAGAGCATTTTAACAACCTGACAATCATGCGCGGATTCCAATATTATAAACAGAAACGTGTCGGACCATTAACCTATTCAGAACAACAAGGAATCTTGGCCGTTGTACAAGGATCGGAAGAATATGAGGTCACCCTGAGCATGCAATCCCTGTCTACAAGTCATTGTACCTGCCCGGTGAGTTCCGTATGCAAACATATGACTGCTGTATTGATGAGTTATGCCGAGCAACTGGAGCGACCTGTGCATGCCATTGTGAATGCACACTCCAGTACTGCGCTCAAACAAACGACCAAACCCGTCGGGGCCATGTCCGCAGGACTATCCAGCTATACAGATGCCGATGAACAACAGGATATGGATATTCCGGACAACCAATACAGCCAGATCAAGGAGCGTGCGACAGAGCTTGCTGATCTCGAAATCTCGGAATGGCATGAGCTATTCCACTCCTGTCTGAGACGGCTGGGTTCTGGCACAGCAAGCACATCCTACGTACAGGAAGCAACGGACGAGTTATATGCCATTAAGCCAAGGCTGCCCGCTGCGATGGACCAACTTTTTGAACTACATGTGCAGCTGTACCTCATCCGATTCTGCGTGCCGCCGGCTCGTAACTCCATCACGCATACCCCCGTGTACTTGAGCTACCCTGCCCAGCTCGCGGTGGATGCACTTCAGAAAGACATTGAACGGATCTTTAACCATCCGCTAGACCTGTCAGGTTTAAAGGGAAACAAGCTTGAACAACTTTGGAACAGACTGTCCGAAACCTCGGCTTATTTACGCAAACAGATGATGCCTGAGACAGCTAGCATGATGTTCTTCACTCCGATCTATCGACAACTGTGGTTGAACTGGATCGTACCTAAGCTGCAAGGATCGCGGGACATGTTAGTGTCGGAACAGGCCATCTTAGATGATATAGAGCGCAATATAACCGCCGCTTCGACACCTTCCCAGTCAGGTGGAAGTGTCTTGAGTAGCGCTCAAAGTAATGGAAGTAGTAGTGATAGACCAGGCAAAGCCGTAACACTGCCCCTGCCGCTAGTACTCGCGCAGAGCTGGATGCACTTCCATCTGGGGCAGGATGATCAGGCATGGCAGCGACTCATCCATGGAAGCTCGGCCTACGGTTTCCCGCCAGAACAACTGTTGCATTTTCTCCATGTACTCGCAGATTCGGCTGAATGGAAGCGGCTTGGCGATTGGTTGGTACAACTTGGCCCCCTTCTGGCGAATCGCCGTAATACACCTTTGAATGATTACATGCATATATGGGATACGGCCATTCAACATCTGCCCGATGCAGAGAACCGTATGTGGGACACGCTTGTCAGTATGCTTCCCCACTCCCGCCCCGCCTACGAGGATGCTATGCATTCGCGTGGACAGTGGCGCAGATGGATTGATTTTCAGCTAAGTACAGGAACGGAACCTCTCGAATTCCGCGTAGCGGTGCTGCAACCGATTGAAAAAGATGCACCTGAACTGCTGCTCCCCTTCTATCATCAGGCAGTGGAGCGTTATATCGGACACAAGAACAGGGACGGATACAAGGCAGCGGTGAAGCTGCTGAAACGCCTGTCCAAAATCTATAAAAAGTTGAAGCAAGAAGCGCACTGGGAGCAGTTCATCACCACACTCGCCGTTCGTAACAGTCGGCTGCGTGCCCTGCAGGAAGAGCTTCGGAAAGGTAAACTGATCTCATGAGCTTAATTCATCCATACACTGAAACGATTGAGGTTCACGTCGCTTTAACCGGATATGGCGATGCTTTGTTTTACGGAGCACTCAACACACACCACTTTGTATCGGGACAGTCGCTTAAGCAGCGATTGTTCGCTTGGCATGCCCCTTCCTTCTACGGTACCGAATTAGAAGTTCGGCAGATTGAGGAGATTGAGCTGGTTGTTCTGCCTGCGGAAGAAGTGATTCCCTTCTTTGCCGAGATGCATACCCTGCTTCATATTGAATGGAAGTGGGACGAACAAGCGGAACATCTGATTCGACTGGCTCCGGCACTCACAGCATCTATCGAGAAACGCAAATACGTGCCCAGCTTCGAGGCTTATCGTGCAGGACAGCTTCAGTGGACCTGGGACCCAGACAGCTTGAAAAAGCAGGATCGGGCATCACTTACCAAAGCGATTCAACAGACGGACGAGAGTTATGCCGAAGGACTTGGGGCTGCCTATTCCGCCTTCGTATTCCAGCGCTGGTACAGTTCGGAGGAAGCTGGGACCGATCTGCGGCGTGAATTCCCGCAGTTGTTCCCAGAGCGCGGCACTCTCCCTAAGACAGCCGGAATGGACGCCCAGTCCTGGCTCGTATCCATTGGCTGGAAAGCAGATGCCGCACCATTCAGACCCATGCTGCAATTGCAGGAGCCAGACGAGGATGAGCCATCTTGGCGGCTGCGACTGGTGTTGCAGAACAAGCTGGATGCCGCCATCTTGGTGCCCGTCATGCTGGATTCACGCGGCAGACTTGAAGGCGAATGGCCAGAGGTATGGACACCGTTCATTCTGGATCGCTCCGCCGGATGGCTGGATCAGCTCCGCGCACATCTGCCGCGTCTGGGAAGCTCCATTAGCGGCAGACGGGATGTGCTGAGTGACCCTTTGGGAGATCAGGAAGCCTGGCAGTTCCTGACGCAGGATAGCGGGCGGTTGCTCGCAGCGGGCTGGCAAGTTCTGCTTCCTGGTTGGTGGGAAGCAGCCCGTAAGAAGAAGCCAAAGCTGCGTGCTAAGGTGCAACCGGAGGAAGGCAGTGAGCGGGGACAGTCGTTCTTTGGACTGGACTCGATTATTCATTTTGACTGGCGAATTGCGATTGGTGACACGGATCTTAGCGAAGATGAATTCGCCGATCTTGTTGCCCGTAATGAACGATTGGTTCGCTTCCGTGGAGAATGGGTTCCACTCGACCCTGACCTGCTGGAACAGATACGCCGTGCCATGGGCGGTGTAGATCGGGAACAGGGACTCTCATTCCAGGATATTCTGCACCTGCATCTTCTGCATAATGAGCAACGGGAATATCGCAACCAGAAATGGAAGGAAGGACAACAAACCGAGGAGGAAGAGCAACCGCAGGCTAATGAGAACATTCGGCTGGAGGTTGAACTTAACGAACACCTGAATCGGGTTATCGCACAACTGGGGGGTGGACAAGGTGGCGCGCCTTCTCTGCCCATTCCGACAGGGCTCCATGCCGAACTGCGATCGTATCAGAAGGAAGGTTTTGCATGGCTTGGTTTCCTGCGCAGATTTGGACTTGGGGCATGTCTTGCCGATGATATGGGTCTCGGGAAAACCATTCAGTTCATCACGTATCTATTACACATCAAAGAACATGAACCACGTAAGCCGGGACAAGCCCCGGTACTTCTGATCTGTCCGACTTCCGTATTGGGCAACTGGCAAAAGGAGATTAGCCGCTTTGCGCCCTCCATTCATGTCAGCCTGCATTACGGGGCACGCCGATTAAGCAGAGAAGAATTCCGGGAGCAGACGGAGAAGGTGGATATTATTATCACGTCCTTTGCTACAGCTACACTGGATCAGGAGATGTTGCAGACTTATACGTGGGCATGCATCTGTCTCGATGAAGCACAGAATATCAAAAACGCCCAGACCAAACAATCCCTGGCTGTCCGCAGTTTCCCGGCGAAACACCGCATTGCCATGACAGGTACGCCGATCGAGAATCGGTTGTCTGAGCTGTGGTCGATCTATGACTTTATCAATCCAGGATACCTGGGCAACGCCCGTGCATTCCAGACTCGCTTCATCAGTGCGATCGAAAAAGACAAGGATGAGCAGCGGATGCAGGATCTGCAGCAATTGGTGAAGCCGTTCATGCTGCGCCGGAAGAAAAAAGATCCGAATATCCAGCTTGATCTGCCGGACAAAAACGAGATGAAGACCTACATTCACCTTACGGGTGAACAAAGTGCATTGTATGACCAGTCCGTACAGGCCTTGATGGATAAAATGAAAGAGCTGGAAGGCATCAAGCGTAAAGGTGCGATTCTATCGGCGTTAACCCAGCTTAAACAATTGTGTGATCACCCTCTGCTGCTAACGAAAGAAGCTTTGCCGGAGGAACTGCCCGAGGACGGCACACTGACATCCTCTTATGACGTGTACAGCCCGCAGGATATGGCCATGCTGATTAGCCGCTCCGCGAAGTTGGAGCGACTGATGGAGCTCGTCCGTGAATTGCGGGACGAGGGCGAGCGATGCCTCATTTTCACCCAATACATCGGGATGGGACAGATGCTGCAGCAGGTATTGCGTCAGGAGTTACAGGAGCCGGTGCTATACCTGCACGGGGGCACATCCAAGACGGCAAGGGATCGCATGATTGAGGAATTCCAATCCCGTACATTGCCTGAGGATAAGCAACCGTCCGTCTTCATTCTGTCCATCAAGGCAGGCGGTGTGGGATTGAATCTGACCGCAGCCAATCATGTCTTCCATTTTGACCGCTGGTGGAACCCGGCTGTTGAGAATCAAGCTACCGACCGGGCTTATCGGATGGGTCAGACCAAGGATGTCCAGGTGCATAAGTTCATCTCTCTTGGCACATTGGAGGAGCGGATCGACGAGATGTTGGAGAGCAAACAGCAGCTTAGCGATAACATCATCACAAGCTCCGAGAACTGGATTACCGAATTGTCAACAGATGAGCTGAAGGATCTGTTCACTCGGCGTCGTGATTGGTCTGGGTGACTCGGAATGAAATGAGAAATACAATAAAAAAGAGAAATAAAAAAAAGCGAAGTTTCGGAATTTGAATTCCGGCTTCGCTCTTTTTGTGTTGTTGCGGTTAATCATCCGTTCTTAACGCATGTTACCGATGATAGATGATCTTGAATCCTGCATTTTTTTGATAAAATTCATCATTCATCCCGTTTTTGGGTTGGCATCTTCCGCCATTCTAAATCACAAGAACTAGTTGTTCAATCAAATTAACATCAAATTGGAGATCGACGATACGTTCATGATTTTACTTTAGAAAATGGTTATGTTATATTTAACAATATATTTTACACAATTTAATTTTGTAATATTTAATATAAATGAATGTTATACACTTTACGGGAGGTTTTTATATGAAAAAGATACTGGTTGTTCTAACAAATGTAGATAAATACGAAACGAAGGACGAGCCCACTGGCTTGTGGCTGAGCGAAGCAACTCACTTTATTGAAGAGTTTGACCATAATGACAATGTTCAGATCGATCTGGTTAGCCCTAAAGGTGGGAACGTACCTCTTGATCCGAAAAGTCTGGGCGACTCTCTGGATGAAAGCACCAAAGCCTATTTCGAGAACGAAACGTTCATGAACCAATTGAAAAATACGTTGAAACCTAGCGAAGTGAATGCAAGTGACTATGATGCGATCTACTTCACAGGCGGTCACGGTACGATGTGGGATTTCCCGGACAATGCTGAACTTCAAGAGCTTTCTCGTGAAATCTATGAAAAGGGTGGCGTTGTATCCGGCGTGTGCCACGGGGTTACAGCCTTGTTGAATGTGAAGCTGTCCAACGGCCTGCTTTTGATCAAAGACAAAACCGTTTCCGGCTTCACGAATGAAGAAGAAGCATTGGCTCAACAAACCGAGTATGTTCCTTTCCTGTTGGAAGATGCTTTGAGAGAACGCGCTGCACAATACGATAAAGCTGCTGCATTCAGCTCCTATGTCACAACAGATGGCCGCGTGGTCACAGGACAGAATCCGCAATCCAGCAAAGCTGTAGCCGAAAGTGTTAAACAATTGCTTGATCTGTAAAATAAACCGATTGATCCCTCTCCTCCCCCAGGAGCTCATATAGATGAACAAATTAAAACAGCACGTATTCCGTCATGACCTGACAGAACACATGCTGTTTTTGCTAGTGATTTTCCCGTATAGAAGCTTCCGTCGCTGTTGTTCCAGCCAAACGCTTCACGATATAAGGCACGGTCACCGACGTCAGGATCACGGCAAACGCAATCTGAGCGATAGCTGTGTCCACATAAGGCGCATACGCCGGATTAAACCCGGCAGCCATCGAAGGCACCACCATGGATAATCCAGCAACCGAACATGTCGCAGCCGCGGCGTAACCGGGCCGTCTTAATATCGTGCGATCGATCCCAATGAGCGGCAGCATACAGATCAGCAAAAATAACACCGTGACCAATAAGCCGGATAAACTGGACTGAAATGCAATACGCAGATCAATGTTGGACCCGAAACTGGTACCTAGAAAAGGCAGCAGAATCAGTGTTCCCGGAGCGAACATCTTCTGTATGTTACTATCCAGGTTACCAAGAAGTATGCCGATGAAAAAAGGCACTAACGTAGCAAGTACACTAAGGTAATCAATGCCAACACCGCTTGCCGAATTCAATATCATAACCGGAATAACCGGTACGGCTATTAGATTCAGAATGCCAAACGCAGCACGGTCCACATCATCTCCGTATGTGTTCATCAGCGCCAGATATAATCCCGGATTACAACTGGTCAGAACGGCGATGAAGGCTACCGCAGACACTCCTCCAACCCCACTTATGCCAAAAAAGTGTACAAACGCCCAGCCGAACAGGCAGCTGATGAGGATACGTGAAATACAGAGTACTCCTGCTCTCTTCAAGGTCACCAGAAGCTGTGACAAGTTCAATTGTGTCCCTGACACCAGCAAAATCATGCCAATCAGTACCATGGTACCTTTCGATGTGAATAGCGCTGTCGTTGGATCCCCGATCTGAAAAAACGATGGAAACACCGTGTTGATGACCGCGGCGGCCAGCATAGGAACAATCAGCAAGCCGCCGGGTATTTTTTTGATTCGACCCAGAATATTCATGACCTGTTACAGTTCTGCTCCGTTGGTACGGATCACATTCTGATACCAGAAGAACGAATCCTTCCGATATCTTTTCAGCGTACCATTGCCATAGTCATCCTGATCCACGTAGATAAACCCGTATCGTTTGCTCATCTCGGAAGTCCCTGAACTGATCATGTCGATCGGCCCCCACATCGTGTAACCCAACACTTCGACCCCATCCGCAATGGCGAGTCCCATCTGTTCAATATGTTTGCTCAGGAAATCAATCCGGTAGGGATCGTTGATCGTTCCGTCCTCATTCAGCTTGTCGTAGAAGCCTGAGCTGTTCTCCAGAATAAAGACAGGCTTTTGATACCGATCATAGACGAGATTAAGCGTATACCGCAGGCCAATCGGATCAATCTGCCAACCCCACTCGTTTGCAGGCAAATGCGGGTTTTTGTAGACGCTGTGTACGTTCCCGGCTGTTAATTCAAGTTGTTCGGTATCACTACTGGAAATCATCGAGTTGTAATACGACATTCCCACGAAATCAGCCGTGTGTGCGCGAATGCTATCCAGATCGCCATCCTCGATATTCAGCTGGATCTCCTTGTTTTTGAAATACGTTTTACTATAGTAAGGGTATTCGCCTTTATTAAGCACATCGAGATAGAACTGATTTTTCATCTGATCATCCTGCTGCATCTGAAGTGCATCCTCCGGCTTGCAAGTGTAAGGATACGTTGTAAAATAAGCCACCATACTGCCGATCTGGTTATTCGGATCAATCTCATGTGCTATCTTGGTTGCTCTGGACGCAGCTACAAATTGATGATGCAACCCCTGGAACAACATTTCCTCATAATTCGGAGCATCATAATCAATGATTCCCAGCGTCTTGGCCGATGCTTTCACGCTCATGTTGATCTCGTTGAACGTCACCCAATATTTCACTTTACCCTTGTAGCGATTAAACAGCACATCACAATAGTTCACATACAGATCAACTAGCTTGCGGTTATACCATCCTCCGAACTTGTCCATCAGCACAATTGGCGTATCAAAGTGACTGATGGTAATCAGGGGCTCCATACCCTGTTTTAGACATTCATCAATAACCTGATCATAGAACTCTAGTGCCTTTTCATTCGGAGCGGCATCATCGCCACCCGGAAATACTCTGGCCCATGAAATCGAATAACGAAATACTTTGAAGCCCATCTCGGCGAACAAGGCGATATCCTCACGGAAAGAATGATAGAAATCAATTCCCCGGCGCTTCGGATATTTAATCGTATCCGGGTCATTCCTGGCCTCTTCAATCATCTCCCAATTCACTCTGATCTGCTTGGTCACTTTGCGGTCGTTCTTCTCGTTAAACTTCATCACTTCTGGAATGGTCAGGCTCTTGCCGTCCACATTATAAGCTCCCTCTGCCTGGCAGGCAGATAGTGCACCGCCCCATAAAAAACCTTTTGGAAAATTGGTATTTGTCATTTAGCTTCCTCCTGTTATTACGTGTTATTAAGGTCTTAATAAGACCTTCTGGCTTATAGCTCGTAGCTTGACCAATGAAAAGATGGGCAGTTCTTACGAAATCAGCTTGATCAAAGGTTCACTCTCCCGAATCGGGCCGCTGGTTGCTGTGGTCAGCACGTCTCCGTACTGTTGCATGTTGGTAACGACAATGGACGTAATGGTGTTATAGCCTGCTGACGTAATGCCTTCTGGATCAAACTCCACCAATAAATCGCCAGCCTTGATTGTCTGTCCCTGTTCGATATGAGCGTTAAAATATTTGCCTTTCAGACTAACGGTATCCACCCCGATATGGATCAGGATCTCGACACCATTCGCTGCCTTCAATCCGATGGCGTGTTTGGTGCGATAAAGTGCTTCGACGACCCCGTCAAATGGAGCGTATACCTTGCCATCTGTCGGAACAATCGCAATACCTTTACCCATTAACTCTTGGGCAAATGCCTGATCTTCCACTTCAGAGATTGGTTTGATCTCCCCTGTCATTGGACTAACGATAAGCATGTCCGAAGAGGTGGATGTCTGTGATGATACTGACTCTGGAGCTGCCTCTGTGACAACTGCTGTTGGATTGTCATTTACCTTATCAGTAGCTTGTTGCTGTTTGGCTCCTTCTGTACCTTCCTTGATGCCAGCCAACAGCGTGAACACAAAGCCAAGTACAACGGCAGCAATACAACCAATAACGACATACATGTAACGATCAGATGTATACGTACCAATTGCCAGTACACCTGGAAGTGAAATTGCATTCGCTGTTGTGTGCACCAAGCTGTAGAATCCACCGACTAATCCGCCTGCAAGACAACCTGCGAAAAAGGGACGTTTATATTTGAGCGTTACACCATAGATCGCCGGCTCGGTAATCCCGAACAACGCGGTGAATCCACTCGAAGCCGCCGCTGATTTCATCGTTTTACTCTTCGTCAGTACAAACACACCGAAGGCTGCTCCAGCCTGAGCCAAATTTGCCGCCAGTGCCGTTGGTAACAGCACGGTTGCGCCCAGTGTAGCCACCTGTTGAACCTGAATCGGCATGATGGCATAGTGCATACCGAACATGACCATGATCGGTTTGAAAAATCCAAGAATCGCACCAGCTAGAACACCTGCGGTGGAGAACAATGAGTTGATACCATTGGTCAACCAGTCACCGATATATGATCCTACTGGGCCAAGCACGATTAATTCCAGAGGAATCATAATAAACAAAACAATCATTGGGGTAAGCAGGACCTGCAGAAACTTGGGAATCACTCGATTGACGATTGGATACACATAACTCATGATCCATACCGCCAGAATGATGGGAATGACGGAAGATGAATATTTCATCAACAGGATCGGCATGCCAAGAAAATCAATGCTGTTCACACCCGTCTCGGCAATCTGGGACGCAGCGTTCAGAATGATGGGGTGCATCAGCCCCGCAGCAAGAGCTACTGCCAAATAGGGATTGGTTTTGAAACGGTTTGCTGCACTAACAGCCAGGAAGAACGGCATGAAGTAGAAAATACAGTCCCCGATCATGTTAATGATCGTCAGAAAGCCTGAACCCTCCAGATACCCCATGGCAGCTATAACGGTGGCCAGACATTTGATCATCCCGCAACCAACAAGTGCTGGCAGCACGGGCGTGAATATACCTGCAATGGTTTCAAGTACTACATTGACAGGGTTGCGTCTCATTTTCGGTCCACGATCTGTGGACTCCGCAAGTTCGCCAATCTTGTCAGAAGTTAGATTCTTCACTTCACTGTATACCGCGTCTACTTTGGCACCAATGACAATCTGAACCTGTCCCCCGGAATTCTGCGCCTTAAGCACACCTTCAAGCTGATTGAGTGCATTCAGATCGGCCTTGCCATCATCCTTCAATACAAAACGCAGACGGGTAGCACAGTGTGTAAGCCCGGATATATTTTGCTCGCCACCAACGAGATCAAGTACGTTTTTAGCCAAGTCTTTGTTGTTCATGACCCTTCTCCTCTACATGAATAAATTGGATATATAAAAAATGACCAAGCCGGGGAATCGTCATTCCCTACGCTTGGTCATGCCTGATCGAATCAGTAACAGTCCAATATGGATTATTCGGTTAGTTTCTTCACCAGCTTTATTCCGTTGGTTCATTCGAAATCAATCGCTGGATATGCAGAATCAGATATAACTTTTCATCATCAGAACAGGTCCAGCCGTAATTATTTTTCAGGAAATCAGCAATCTTCTCCACACAAGCCAGTTCCTTCGGAAACTTCTCTTTGACCATCAGGAAAAGCGATTCATTCTCATCCTTGAGCGATGTACCGCTCATCTGTCGCATGATGAAATATCTGATATGTGTCGCAAATCGCATAAAGTGAATAGAGTCTTCCTGAAAATCAATTTTGAGCGCATATTTGATCACGGACAGGATCTCGCCCGTAACTGTGGTTACCTTGGTGGTATCCGTCATCTCTCCCGAGCCAACCTGTGCATTAACAAAATGCAGAGCAATCAGTGTTGTTTCGGCTGTCGGCAGAGCAATATCCATTTTTTCCTGAATCAGCTTCAGCGCAGCCTCCCCCACCCGGGTCTCGTCCGGATAGAGTGTCCGCACTTCCCATTCCAGCGGATTTTTGATACTGATGCCTTCTCTGGTTCGGGTTAATGCAAAACTGATATGGTCAGACAGGGTGAGAAGCAGGTTCGGGTTAAATTGTTTATTCAGAATCTGACTGCCCAGCTTGATCACTTCCTCAGCGAGATAAATATCCTCAATCGGAATGCTGTTCAGCAGGTCATACATACGGATGTTCTTTGGTGCCACAAAAATTTTCTCCACCAAGTCCGTCTCCGTCAGCTCATAGGGCGTTTTCAGAAATCCGACCCCTTTACCTACGACGAATACTTCTTCGTTGTTATCATTAATGGCAATAGCCACATTGTTATTCACTTTCTTAATAACCTTCATTGTCCTCACCCCCCGACGAAAATAAAAAAAGACCGAAAGCGATTACAGTTAAATAATCGAATTCGGTCATGCCTGGTTCGCCCAGTAACAGTCCGTGTTATGAATATATTTATTATTATAGGCCTGTTCTTCAAAAAGTCAATCCGTCAATATCAGGAAAGAATATGCTCTTCTCTGACTGAAGGGGACATGCCATAGGAATACGTCATATATAACAGCATCTTTTGACTATAAAAAAATAATTGTGACCATATAAGCCCACCGGAAGTCTAATTCATGTAAAAACAAACGGGGAGTTGAATCCCTGTAACCCAAGAAAGGAGTTGCTATCCATGGGTCCAACCGATCTCATTCATCAGGTGATATCAGGAGATCGCGATGCCTTTATCAGGCTCATCAGAGAAATTGAAAACTCTCTATACAATACGGCAAAATCCATGCTTCGAAAAGAGGAGGATGTAGCTGATGCCATTCAGGAGACGATTTTGAAAGCCTATAAATCACTCCATACGATTCGGGAACCTCAATATTTCAAAACGTGGATATTCCGTATTCTGATTAATGAATGCAACACCCTATTGTCCCGTCGCTCCCTCTCCACGTCCTATGCGGAGGTGCCCACAAAGCAGGAATCCTCCAGTCCCTTCGATGAGGTAGATATGAGAGAAGCCGTTGATCGGCTTGACGAACAAAAGAGAGTTGTCATCGTGCTGCATTATTTCGAAGATCTCTCCCTGCGGCAGGTAGCAGAGGCGCTCGATATCTCCAAAAGCGCGGTAAAAATGCGATTAAGCCGTGCACGACAGGAGCTGTATCACAAATTCAAAAACTTTCGGGAGGTAAAACTACATGTCAAACCCGTTTAATATCGATCAGGAATTAAGAGAACAGGCGAAGGAGCGACCCGTCATGTCAGAAATTGTGCGCAATCGAATCGATGCCACGTTGGAATCACTGCCGGAATCACCCATGCTGATTTCAGGACATTCTCGTAACCCGCGTCTTCGTAAAAGTCTACGTCGTACAGCCGCAGCAACGATTGCAGCGGGAGTGTTAGGTATAACTGTCTTTGCCTCTGGATTCGTGTCTCCCGTCATGGCTGATTCTTTGCGCAGCATCCCGCTGGTGGGCAGTCTCTTCAGTTCTATTGAAGCCGATATGGGATTGCGCACCGCAGGAGACGAAGGTCTGACGAAATTCGTAAACAGCAATGTATCGTTCAACGACGTGAAGCTGGAAGTGAAGGAGACCGTATATGATGGTACTCGTGCAGCCTTTTTGGTTCATGTCACTGCACCCAACCTGAAAAATGGTGAGTATGACAATGGCAAGGACATCGTGAAGCTTAGCGATGGAATGGATAATGTCTTTTTCAACGTCAATGGTACAGGCCAGGAGGGAGGCTTATTCTACGGCCCTGCAGGACAAACGCAGCCGGATACATTACTGTTTGAGCAAGTAATTCCCGCTAACCAGGCTGCTGCCGGACTGCCAGATCAGTTCAATGCTGAGGTCACATTCACTTTGCAGGGCATTGATCACGAATTTGAGCTGAGCATCCCGTTCACGAAAACGACTGAGGATATTCAGCATATTGAACCCAACGTCATCGTCTCCAATGACCTGATTACCGCATCCGTTATGGAAGCCCAGGTTACGCCGATTACAACACGTCTGTCCACGGTGATCTCACTTCATGGTAAGAGCATGCTCACGGCTAAAGATGAAGAGCAATTACGAAATATAGGGTTTGCAATTTACGATGATCAGGGCCGGCAATTGACCGCATTAAATGCGGAGGGCTTGTATGAGGGCAATCAATTAAAATCTGAACGAATCTATGCCACCACACCTGGCAACTCAACATATTTGGTCGTGAAGCCATTTGAGATTGAGGATGATTTTACGGAAGAGATTAAAGATCGGCAGTTCATCAAGGGAATGGACATGAGAATCGAGCTTGATTAATCGTTAACCATCGTTCTTCCGTTCATAAAGGAGTCTTTACAATGTCCATTCAACATACGGTTGAGTCCATAACTATACTGGGTCCACTATTTATTCTGTTCCTGATTGCTCTGGTGTTTTACACCAGGGCAAACCAGATCAGGTACACGATAAGGCAATACCTCTCTATCATTACATTTGCTGTGTATATTCTGGCGGTTATGCATTTTGTCTTCTTCCCCATCGACGTCAATATTGGTATGTATGCCAATCAGACGCCATGGTACAAAACCATTCAGTTCATTCCCATTCTTACGTTGGATATCCCCAGTTTTGCACTGAATATTCTAATGTTTATGCCACTCGGCTTCATGCTGCCTCTGATTAGGTCTTCGGCAGGCTCGGTGAGAAAAGCTGTGTGGATCGGGTTGATCTTCAGCTCTTCCATCGAAATACTGTAGCTCATCATCCGGGTTACTCTGGGTAATGGCCGTACTACGGACATAAACGATCTGATCGCGAATACGGCGGGAAGCATCATTGGTTATCTCATTTTTCACAGACTTACAAAACTCGCGATAGGCCGGCGTATGATCTCCCCATGGAGACTCGCAGATCGATCCCTTTGAAAACATGCGTAGCAAGCAAGCCGCCTCTTAAAACCGGAGATCTAATCAGCCAAAACATGGTCACTTCCCTCAGATGAAAAAAGTAAAGCGCTGTGGTACAATGAAAGAATTGTGTATTCACAGACAGACATGTGGGTAAAGGAGCTGAATTGATTCTGAATCAGTGCTCTTTATCCATGATTATGCTGCCATTCTAGGGAGGCTTATGGAACAACCATGCTCATTATTGGTATCGCCGGAGGAACCGGCTCCGGTAAAACGACGGTAGCTCGCTCCGTCATAGACCGTCTGGGATCAGGTAAGGTTACGTTTATATCCCAAGACAATTATTACAAGGACCAGTCGCAGCTCACACCTGAGCAACGCCGACTCACCAATTACGATCACCCGTTTGCATTTGATAATGATCTGTTGATTGAGCATCTCACCCTGTTGAAAAAAGGCCAAGCGGCATATGCTCCCGTATATGACTTCACCATAGATAACCGTGCTGCAGGTGAGACGGTTGAACTGGCACCGAACCACATTGTCATTGTAGAAGGATTGCATGTACTGATTGACGAACATCTTCGCAGTTTGATGGACATCAAAGTATTTGTTGATACTGATTCTGATGTGCGGATTCTACGTAGAGTGCTGCGGGACATTGAAGAACGCGGACGCACGATCCAATCCGTGTACAAACAATATCTAGAAACGGTAAAACCGATGCACGATGCTTTTATCGAGCCATCCAAAAAGTATGCCGATATCATTATTCCAGAAGGCGGACATAATGAAGTAGGCATTCAGATGTTATCCATCCTCACCGAGAAATACCTCACCGGAGAGAATTGGAACGGCGCTTAATTTAATGCAAAGCACCCCAACAGAAATCCAGGTTACGATACAGCGTAATCTGGATTTTTTGTTAATTGTTCATTTATAATACTCCCCATAATTGAAAAGGAGATCTCCCTTATGGCTACTTTTGATGAATTCATGCAGCATGACATCCGCGTTGGTACCGTGGTGGAAGCTGAACCCTTCCCCAAGGCTCGCATACCCGCTATTAAAATGACGATCGACTTCGGACCACTTGGTCTTAAACGTTCCAGTGCTCAGATTACCCAGCGATACACGCCTGACATGATCATTGGCAAACAGGTCGTTGCTGTAGTTAGTTTTCCACCTCGGCGGATTGCCGGTTTTGTCTCTGAAGTACTCGTACTGGGCGGCGTGCCTGGTGAAGGCGATGTTGTCTTGCTCACACCGGATAGCCCATTACCTAATGGAACACCGATAGCCTGATTTTATTTTTGAGTAAGAAGAATAGGGCTTTTCAAATGTTTGGAAATCGAGTATCCTAGTTTTATTGATGAAAGAACTACATACGTTGAGACCTTAAAGCATAAGGCTATGAATCTGCGGATTCGTGGCCTTTTTTTGTGTTTTTTTGAGGAGAAATAGGTCTGGAGGATTAGTTGTGATCCATGATGAGGAGGAAATATATTGATAATTCATACCAACAGCCTAGTTTTACATGGTAGAATATTGATTATTATTACAAATTTAGTATCTAGTAGCCTGAACAGTACATATCTAAGACAGAAAATCACAATCGAGAGGGGCAAGATTCATGAAAAAAATGATGATTTCCGGGGTAACGGCATTAGCTTTATTAACAGGGGGCATCTTAGGTTTTGGAGGAGTGGGGAGTTCTGTAAAAGCCGCACAAGCTACCACTAAATTCAAGGACGTTCCGGCTACACACTGGGCATCCTCAGCGATTAATTTGGCCGTGGAACAAGGTTATTTCAAGGGGTATGCCGACGGGACATTTAAACCAAGTTCACCGGTTACCAAAGCTGAAATGGCAAGTATCCTGGGACGTCTATCCGACCAGCCTAATGCATCAACACAAGAACAAAACAATTTCACGGACATACCCGAGTGGGCAAAAAGCGGTGTCTCTGTTGCTATTGCGAAAGGTTTTATCAGCCCTTCTAATTATAAGGGGAAGCTAGATGCACAAGGTGCCCTTCAACGAGGCGAAATGGCTACATGGCTGACGCAAGGATTAACCGTTGTTGATCCTGAGTACAAGCAAGCACTCTCTGATGTGACGAACACCGTTGTTCCTGCAAAGGAATATTTCACAGGTAAACTCGCAAGCGCTCAAAAAAATGCAGTAGCCGTTGCCCTGGGAACGGGACTAATGAGTGTGGCAAACGATAAAACATTTGGTGTTGATCGTACCACCACTCGAGCGGAAGTTGCTGTGTTAATTGCCCGTTATGCAGCAGTTGCCAAGACTAAGCCTGCCGATTTTCAGGGTTTGAATGAGTTACGGGAAGTGGGATTGACGGGGACGAATTTGAATATTATTGCACCTAAGTATCAGAAAGCAGGACCAGAAAAATTTTCTGATTCGTATGATTACAGCAAAGTAACTGGCGATTTTGTGAAAGTTCGTAATCAAGAATTAGTTACAGTAACGAATTATGCAGATCTGAAGGTCAAGAACTGGATCATCGTCAATCCATATGTGAAAGAGACTGAGAGAAGTATCTATTACCCCGTTTTCGTTGATGAAAAAGATAGATTACTAAGAGGCGCTTATTATTCTTTTACAGAGTTTGATATTAGTATTAAGAACTCTATGAATCAACTGCAAGCCGGTAGTCTTATCCATTCCCCAACTATTAATGCTCTAACTTCACCAAGCACCAAAGCTTTTAGCGAGTATGGACCTAAACATATAAATGATTTACTCGGACCCAAAGGCGTGTTTGTCGTAAAGAACCCTGTTTACTGGGGCCATGGTCTCTTACATTTTGACAAGTCACTAAATCCTGGAGTGCGCCTGACGCTAAAAGATGGAACAAACTATACTGTAGTTCCAAATTAAACTATGAAAAGGGTGTTCCAATGTGCGTTTCTATCAAATATTAAAAAAATTATTAATAGCATATATAATATTGTGTATATTGTTCCCGACCCCTTCAGTTATTTTTGCTGGAGGGGGGCCTGGAACAAAACCACAATTAAAAGCCCCCCATTTTCTACCTTCGACACCCGCTAAATCTCAAAAAAAAGTAAGTCCTGTTGAGGGTAGTGGAATGTCTAATATCGGTGTTTATGTTTACCAGCTCGATAATTTAAGATGGAGTGTAGATGGAGAATGCAACGGCCAAACATTAAGCAATAACCCCGATACCAACAAACCAAACTCATCATTAGTTTGCGTAAACCTTTCACTAGATGCACCAAGCTATAGGCCCGCTGAGTACTTTGATCGTTCAGGTCAGAGGTATTCTAGAAGTGAATTAACTTCAATTTCATTAAAGCCCATGTACATGGATAACACACAATATTACTTACCAGGAAAACCAATCTTGGTTAGTGTAGAATCATTTGACGGTGATACGGTGAAATTTACAACTCAAATCGGAGGTGCGATTGAACCAACAGCTCACAGACCCTACAATCCACCTAAATACTCTGCTGACTACGTATTTAATACTGATATATATTGGCGGGCCTTTGCCGAAATAACCAAAGAGATCAACCTCACAGCTGGCGGGCAACTTAGCCTAAATCAGTCTAAACAACTTAATGCTACGGTCAAAACGAAAACTGGAGATGGAAACTTTGGAGCGGAGACCAATGTAAACACTGGCAGCGGTGGTACAACTACGTGGGAATCTTCTAACCCGGGTGTCGCTACGGTTAGTAACTCCGGAGTAGTCCAAGCAGTCAGCAGAGGAACCACAACCATCACCGTATTGTGGAAGAAGGATGGATTTGAGTTAACTACCACAACAAACATTGGTGTAGAAGAAAATCCCGGTCCTGGTGGGGATGGCGGTAACGGAGGCGGCAGTGGTGGTTGTACTCCAACGATTGGACCACCTTCTGCTGGAACCATCATGAGCATGAATGATCTCGATCCAAATGCCAACGGTGTCATTAAGTCAGATAACAGAGATAATGAGACATTCAATGTATTAAAAGGAATCCCTACTTCCGAGTCACTCTACACGAATGCCTTTGCTGATAATTATCTTTTCAAACAAGCTTGGGCGAAAATGAGCGGTAAAGTTACATACAATTGTAATATCACGATCTCTTATGATAGAGAATGGACAGTACCTGGACCAGAAATATGTGACGATGATGGTTGTACACCAGGACCACCTGCACCCGCGAACGACAATGTACCCAAGCCATACAACTTCCAGATCACAAGAGACTACTCCTACTGGAAAATTAACAATCTGGAAGTATACAAGATCGCTAAAGCAACCATGAATAATTACGCTTTGCCCGGTGAGACTGTTACGATGAATCCAACAGGATACACACCACCAACACTGGAGTCTACAAATGATGAATCCGTAGAAAGCCATGTACGACCAGGGCAAACCACTTCAATCTCATATACTCCACCCAAATTAACAGGTGGTTTGAACCAACCTCCCAGTGTACCTGATGATACATCACGGTTAAAAGGGATGGCTGAGTCCAACACACCTCAAAGTAAAGTGAATAATGATTTAGTGAAATTCAACAACACAACCATTATGAATGATGTGGAAGCAACCAAAGATGGCCCAACACCATCCAATATTCCTAATCCAACGACGATCGGGCGCGATGTACTGTACAAACCGGGTAACATGATCAGCAATTCCCTGCTGAATAAAGCGAACACCACAAGCTCGGGTGAGATCTATTATGATTTGCTACCGGGTAACGTGAATGGCGGCGCCAACAAAATATTGCCGATCAACGGCATCAACACCGTCACGGTACACACTCCTGTCGTCAACTACGCTTGGGTGTCGGATGATCAGCCGCATAATCAGAAAACCGCACCGGACCCAACCAGCGCTGCACTCATTCTGGAACGCCCGTTCATTGTGCGAATCCCTACATCGGGACAGCATTTGGACGCAGCGAGTTATCCCGGTTATGGAAATCGGGACTATGCCAAATATTTTCGGATCAAACAGGTGCAATTCCCGTTTGATGTCTACAACGCTGACCGGAGTCAGTTTATCCCCGCCAAGACATGGGTGGATATTCCGGTCAATCAACTGGACACCACATTCTATCTCCCTGTATGGGTAGACGAAGGCAAGTATCACATTGTATTCCGCAATATTGCAGAGAATGCACCTGCAAACTTTACCGAGCAACAGGATGCCAATACCAATTTGGCATATCATGTTGCAGCGGACACCGTACCGGTAGATGTCATCGGAAGGTTATATGATTTTCACGTCACTGATATCTCCGATTACAACTGGGAAAATGTATTTCGCAAGCGATTGGGCAGTCCCGAACCAACGGGCTATAGCTACTGGACTGGGATGAATAGCATTGATGGTGATCCACGAGGTAACCTGGCTCCATTTGTATTACCTATTCGACCAGGAAGCCATCCGGTGCAGGGATTTGCTAACGCAACTGTGAAGACAGGGTACCATTTCAAGTTCGATCTGAAGACCAAGGGCAATATGTTTGGCAAACAGGATGGTATTCGCATTACACCCACTTTTGCTTTTGTGAGTATAGACGGCTCCTCCCGGCAAGAAGTGGATCTGTACTACCATCGAAGCCAGGAACGCTTTATCCGTATCGGATCGATGCAGGATCTGGAGAAACGCTTTGTTGTCCTGAACTCGCGGCTTCGAAATGTACCCGGCACAGAGTTAGGTGATACAGCGCGTTATCAGTATACTTATGAACTGTCAGCGGAGGAACGCAACCAGCGTACGTTGGCGGAACATATGGTTCGTCTGGTTGATCAGACTTCTCATCAAAAAACATGGGCAGGTCGTTATAACTGGATGATCCTGTCCGCTCCGATTCGGACACTCATTGGGCCCAAAACGGACATTCCTTCCGGGGTCAACGTGGACCGGGCCAATGCAGCAATCCAACGCTGGTACGGGGAGTACAGCTTACCGGCCGATGTATATGCCGTACCAAAAGGTACGGATCTCGAACCCATCGCTCGACAAAATCAACTGGATGAGAAATCGAACATTTTTCTAAAGAATGGTTATATCGTGGTCAACTTCAACATGGAAAGCCTGCGAAATGGAAATACAGATGCGCCCCATCTGCAATATATTCATGCACCACTGATGAATCAATGGCAGTTGGAAGGTTTCAACAAAGCGCCAACAGACAGTCAAGGCAGAACCTGGTCTCTGAAGGATGGCGATATTGTCTTTTACCATGCTGATCAGTCCAGCCGGAATGATTTCCAATCCCAGGTACCACACTAGTTCTGAATCACCGAAGTTAATACAACTGACTAAGCAGATGTAGACAACTACATGTGGACAAAAGAGTCTAATGCGGAGTACCTCTCCAAAATAGACTGAATATCCGTTTAGCGATAAGCACCCAATGAAGCAATATATAAATGTATGATCAATTAGCTATGAAGTGCCAGACAAAGTATTATGCAGCCTGCGTAAAACTATGATGCACTGAATGATATACGATGAAGCATTAACAAACTCTTCCTGTATCACGTCCCAACTACACACAATATGCCTGTTATACAACAAAAGGATTCCCTTGAAAGTCATCAATAGACTTTCAAGGGAATCCTTTTTGTGTCATTCTCTTTGTATAACCCGACTTATAACGAACCAGGGCATCGAGTTATCCTGACAGACTTTCTTGAAGAACCCCCATCTGCCCTTGTTCCTGTTCTTGTTCCTCTTCTAGATTCTGTACCCGCATCCTATGCTTCATTTCCCTCACGGACAACACCGAGGCCATCAGGCTTCGGGTGTAGGGATGATTCGCTGAGCTGGTCAGCTTTGAACTCTCCACGACCTCAACGACTTCACCCTGGTACATGACGGCAATTCGATCACTTACCTGTTGCACCACCGCGAGATCATGCGATATGAAAATGGATGAGATGCCTGTTTCCTTTCTCAACTCCACCAACAGATCCAGGATCTGCTGCTGGATGGAAACATCCAGTGCAGAGGTGGCTTCATCGAACAGGATGATGTCTGGCTCTACTCCAATCGCACGAGCAATGACTGCTCTCTGCTGCTCTCCCCCGCTCAGTTCATGCGGATATTTATCCGCCGTAGCGGCAGACAATCCTACCCTTTGCAACAGCCTGAGCACTTCCTGCTCCGCTTGTTGGCCTTTCATTATTTTATAATTGATGAGTGGCTCTCGAATAAAAGCTCCAATCTTCATTCGCGGATTAAAGATAGCCGAAGGCTCCTGGAATACCATCTGGATCTGTTTCCGTTGTTGACGTAGTGCCTTTCCGTTCAATCGGGTAATATCCTGCTGACGATAGCGAATCTGTCCTGAAGTCACTCGCTCCAAATGGGTTACACATCTGGTGAGTGTGCTCTTCCCGCTACCACTTTCCCCGACAATCCCCAGACACTCCCCGGGATACAGCTCCAAATGAACAGCTTTCAGTGCGTCGACTGCCCTATGTCCCTTTAACTCATAGGTTTTGCACAGGTTTCTCAGTTCCAGAATCGGTAACTTCTCATGAGCCATGAACAATTCCCTCCAATTCAGGTACAGCACTCAGCAGCTTGCGGGTGTAGTCATGCTGAGGATCGGATATGACGCCGAAAGTATCTCCCATCTCAACCAATGTACCACCCTGCATGACACCAATTCGGTCCGCCATATGAGCTGCAACGGCAATGTTATGTGTTACGATGATCATGCCTGTCCCTTGGCGGGAACGAAGCTCGCTCAATCGGTTTATCACTTCATTCTGTGTCGTCACATCCAGTGCACTCGTCGGCTCATCTGCAAGTAAAAGTTCAGGCTCCATCGTAACCGCCATAGCAATCGCCGTTCGTTGTTTCATGCCCCCACTAAGCTGCGAGGGATAGGCACGCATGATTCGTTCGGGATCTTCCAATCCCATGTCCGAGAGCATATTCACAGCCATGGTCTGAGCAGCTTTTCTGGACACGGTGAAATGAGTACGAATCGCTTCAATATACTGACTGCCGATGCTGCGAATCGGATTAAGATACGAACCACTGTCCTGAAACACCATGGCAATCCGCTTCCCTCGCACTCCAGCCCAATCCAACCGCGACTGACGTAGAAGCACTTTTTCCTGAAAAGAAATCTCCCCTTCGACGTATCGACCACCTTCTGGTAACAGGCCAAGCAAAGCCCGAATCAGGGTCGACTTTCCGCTGCCACTTTCACCTACAATCCCGATAATCTCCCCCTTATTCATGGAGAAGGATAAGTCCTGTAGAGCCAGAGAATCACCCTTATAGGTTACGGACAGATGATTGACACTAAGCAAGGGCTTCATTACTGGCCAACCTTAATATTACGATCCAGCAGATAGAAGTCGATGGGATACATCGTCGCGCCTTGAACGTTGCTTTTACTCACAATATTAATCGGGGTATAGGTCAAAAACATATAGGCTGCATCATCCAGAATCATCTGCTGGGCCTCTGTTGCAAGGGCATACCTTTTCTCCACGTCAAACTCGGAGTGAAGGCGTGTAATTACCTCATCCAGCTTCGGATTGCTATAGCCGCCCACATTCCATTCCGCCCCCGTCATGAAGTAGAAATCCAGAATATACTGCGGGTCACCTGTGATACCTGTATTAATACTTGTTAAAGCGAGATCGTAATTTCCGCTCTTCTGATGATCGGTTAGATCCTCATAAGAGGTCATCTCCAGCTGAATACCAATCTCCTTAAGCTGGGACTGCATCGCAGCAGCCACAATCGAATCGGACTCGTAAGCGGAGTTGAGAATCAGCTGTAGCGACAGCTTCTTTCCATCTTTTTCACGAATGCCATCGCCATCTGCATCTTTGAAACCAGCCCCATCCAGCAACTGTTTGGCTTTCTCCGGTTCGTAATCATATCCTTTGATCTTGTCATAACCAAAAGGTAGAGCTGATGTGAATGGTCCTTTGGCTGCCTGACCGCCCACCAGCGTATTTGCGTACATCTCCCGGTCAATACCATATGAGATCGCACGGCGAACCTCCGGATCACTCAGCAGCGGATTGGTTGTGTTGAACCATACGAATTGGGTACGCAAGCTAGGAATTTCGTCAATAGTGTATTGATTCTTGTCCTGGAATAATGCCAAACTGCTGCGTCCCACGTTACTTGCTACATCAATCTCTCCGGATTGCAGAGCCAGTGCACGTGTGCTGTCATCCTTGATATATTTGAACGTCAATGTGTCGACATCTGCCGCACCACCCCAATACCCGTCATACTTTTTCACCTGAATCTCCTGATCCGGCGTATAACCTGTCACCATAAATGGCCCGGTAGCAATTGGCTCGCTCTTGAATTTCGATGTATCTGCACCAGTATCGACAATGATAAACAGTGGCTCGGCAATATTACCAGGCAGGGACGCATAAGGCTCTGTCGTCTTGATCGTCAAATCTTGCCCTTCAGCAGTCATCGAGGCCACTGGCACAGTTGCTTGTCCTCTCTCGTTTAGCTCTATGGAGCGTTCGATCGATTTTTTCACCGCTTCTGCGGTTACCTTATTTCCGTTATGGAAGGTTACACCCTCTCGAATATGAAAATGCCATGTCGTATCATCCACACGTTCCCAAGTGTCTGCAATTTTAGGGACCAGCTTCATATTCTCGTCAAACTGAATCAGCGTCTCACCAATCCCTGCACGCGTAAGCGTCCAGCCATTCCATTCTTCTGCCGGGTCCAGATTGCTTCCAAGCCAGAACAAGGCCACATTCAGATGAGTTGGTGCACTTGTAGTACCCTTGTCCGTAGCCGCCGACTTCTCCGTTGCATCAGACGAGGTCGATGGATTATTGGTGGTGCCACAAGCTGCAAGCAAGAACACAACAAACATGGATATGATGGTAAGCAGGATTGATTTTTGAAAATTCCTCTTCATTCTGGTTCCTCCAGTTAAGCTGTATTTTTCTTGGGATCAAGCACATCTCGCAGACTGTCTCCCAGTAAATTAAAAATAATAACGGTGCTAAATATCGCCAGGCCCGGATATATCAACAGCCACGGCGCAGTCTGCAGATATCTTCTGCCCTCATTTAACATAGCCCCCCACTCGGGGTTCGGTGGCTGCGCGCCAAGCCCGAGAAACGATAACCCCGAGATGGACAGCATCATACCACCCACATCCATCATCGCCATGACGATGAGTGGAGACATCATATTGGGCAGGATGGTCCTGCCCATGATCTGTATCTTGCGTGCTCCGCTGAAAGCAGCGGCAGCGACATATTCCTTTTGCTGAAGGGAAATCACCAGGCTTCTGGCCATCCGTGCATACTTCGCCCACCAGACAACCGACAGTGCCAGCACGGTATTGAACAATCCCGGCCCGAGCATCCCCACTACGGCGATCGCAAAAATCAAGCCCGGAAATGCCATTAATGTATCAGACAGGCGCATGAGCACCATATCCGTCACACCCCGAGCGAAACCGGCGAAGACCCCAATCGCTACACCTAGTACGAACACAATGCCAATCATCATAAAGGTTAACAGCAGCGAAGTCCGTGCCCCGTACAGAAGGCGTGACAATACACAGCGGCCTAGCTGATCGGTTCCGAGCGGATATTCGGCGCTGGATGGCTGCAACACTTTGGCAAAGTTCGTTGCAAGTGGATCATGTGGTGCGAGCAGCGGCGCAACCATGGCAAGAATAATCCAGAAGACGGTCAGAGACAGCAGGAATGTGAACCAGCGATTTTGCAGTAATACAAGTCCGAAGGTTCTCATCTATACATCCACATCCAGTCGGATTCGGGGATCACGAAGATGTGTCCATACATCAACCAGCAGATTCAGCGTGACATATATAATCGCCATCCAGATGACATACCCCTGAATCAGCGGATAATCCCTTGTGAAAATCGCATCCACGGCCATCTGTCCAACGCCCGGCCACACAAATAAACTTTCCACAATCGCTGCACCACCTAACAAAGCACCTGTCGTCATGCCCATAAGGGTAACAATCGGCAGCAGGGCATTAGGGAGAATATGACGCAAAATAATGATCGACTCCTTCACACCTCTGGATCTTGCCCCGATCACATAGTTCTGGCTTGTCTCCTCCAGCAGGACCGTACGAATCTGTCTGCTGTACTGGGCAACAAGTGGAATCGCGAGTGTACATGCAGGCAGAATCAGGCTGTTCCATCCAGAATTGCCCATCACTGGCAGCAACTTCAGCTGTACACCGAAGACCAACATGAGCAACATCCCCAACCAGAAGCTGGGCATCGATAATCCGGCAAAAGAGAACAGACGAATGACATAATCCAGCCATTGGTTACGGTAGACAGCCGACAGCATTCCTAGTGGAAATGAGACCAGAATAACCAGAAGCATAGCGCTTCCTGTTAGCCAAAGCGTTGCCGGGAGCCGTGCCATGAGCACGTCCAGTACGGGACGATTGTATTTATATGACGTACCAAAGTCTCCGGTCACCACCTGTCCCAGCCATGTCCCGTATCGGTAGAGAAAAGGTTCGTCCAATCCAAGCTCTGACCTCACCTGCATGACCAGCTCATCCGATGGCGTTACTCCTGTAGACATGAGCATAAGTCTGGCCGGATCTCCAGGAGACAGATAGGTTAGCAGGAACGTCAGAAACGTGATGCCGAACAATACGACAACCAGTTGTAATAAACGTTTAACGATATATCTGCTCAAGTGCTCAAACGTCCTTCCCCAAAACTTTATGTATGTGCCATGATGTTCTCCGTCCATAACAAAAAAGGCGTCCCTCTCCGTGTTACTGGATGAGGACGCCTTAAATAAACAGATTTTCAGAAAAAATCATGCTCTCTAAACACCTTCCTATCTCCCGTAGGGTACTACTGTGTTTGTTAAACCTGGCAGGTCTCCTGGCTCCAGAATCATCGTCACTTGCAGCTCCTTCCCGGCTTAAACCAGTGGATTATCGCTACCTGACTCCTCTGTTACAGTGGCGGGACCGCGCCGGTATTACACCGGACTTCCCTATTAAGCTTCCACCCTGACGGGCAAAGCACCAAGTTCCACATATTCAATTACACTACTGTATCAGTATAGCGGGACAACGTTTAATGATCAAAACTTTTCTTTTAAATTTGAAGCAATAGGTGCAGCTAATCGCGAATTCTCGACCCCTTCGGAGATACGCCCGTCACACGCTTAAACATCTTGGAAAACAATAATGGGTCCGTGTAACCGACAGAATGGGCCACTTCACTGACCGACAGCCCTGGATTCTGAAGAAGTTCGGCAGCACGATTCATACGGTACTCCAGAAAAAAGGACTGTAGCGACATGCCATATCGCTCTTTGAACAATCCCGATAGATACGTGCGATCCAGCCCCACAGCTTGGGCAATATCCAGAATGGAGGTTCGCTGGCTGTACCTGTTCTCCATAAACTGCACCGCCTGCCGGATGTACGTCTCTTTATTTGAAAGGAGTTGCCCTATTTGTTCCTCCACAGGCGAAGAAGAGATTAATTCTGCCATCAAGCGGTACAAGAGACTCTGGTTCAACACATCGCCTCCCGGTCGTGTGGAAGCTTGGACCATCTCCGTATACAACTGTTCCATCGTATTCGTATCATGGGCATCATATATCGGGCACTCCGGGCTCAATTGGGCACGTTGCATGAATGCTTTGGCTTGTACGCCTTTAAAACCGAACCACGAATACGTCCAGGGCTCCTTCGGATCTGCCTCATAATGAATAAGCGTATCTGGGAGAATGACAAAACCCTGTCCCTCGCTAAGCTTGTATTCCTGATCCTCCATGTACACGGTACCCCGTCCTTCATGGATGTAATGCACAACGTAGGAATCACGTACACCCGGTCCCCAATAATGGGCAGGGTCACACGCCTCCCACCCGAAAAATAGCAGGACCAGCTCCATCTGTGTCCAACCTGTGGGAACCACATTCATCTCAATTGGACTCATTTTATGCCCTCCCTCCTTACTTCTTTCCGCGGATCATCATCTATACGCTAATATAAATTATAACAGCTAAAGTGCATAAATATTAGTTGAAAACGGAAACAAAAATGGGATTATGCCATGTTTGAGAGGGGTTGAGCCATAGTTATATGTGCCGAATCGGCCTATAGTTGGGGTACAACATTTTCAGGGAGGCTGAACTTAAGATGAACAAAATTACGTTTCTCGGTGCAGGAAGCACCGTCTTTGTCAAAAATGTATTGGGTGATGTCATGATGACTGAAGCACTGCAGGATTTTGAGTTGGCATTGTTCGATATCGATGCGCAGCGTTTGAGCGATTCAGAGCGTTTGCTGACCAGTCTGGCCCATTCGATTGGAAGTCGTTGTGTCATTAACGTATATCATGACCGCAAAGAAGCGCTGCGCGGAGCCAAATATGTCATCAACGCCATTCAGGTGGGTGGGTATGATCCATGCACCATTACGGACTTCGAAATTCCGAAGAAATACGGACTGCGTCAAACGATTGCAGATACACTCGGTATCGGCGGAATTTTCCGTAACTTGCGGACGATTCCGGTCATGCTGGATTTTGCCCGGGATATGCAGGAAGTATGTCCGGATGCATGGTTCCTGAACTATACCAACCCGATGGCCGTGCTTACCAACGTCATGAACGTGCATGGTGGGATCAAAACCGTAGGGTTGTGCCATAGTGTGCAGGTATGTGTACCACATCTGTTCGATGCACTGGGGATCGATCAGACAGGTGTCGTGGCTAAGATTGCAGGGATCAACCACATGGCGTGGCTGCTCGAAGTTACCAAAGACGGGCAGGATCTGTACCCCGAGATTAAACGTTTGGCGAAGGAAAAACAGAAGGAACAACATGACGACATGGTTCGTTTTGAGCTGATGCAGCGTTTTGGCTATTATGTAACGGAATCCTCCGAACACAATGCCGAGTACCACCCTTACTTCATCAAGCGGAATTACCCGGAGCTGATCGAACGCTTCAACATTCCACTGGATGAGTATCCACGTCGCTGTGTGAACCAGATTGAAGGCTGGAAAGAAATGCGTACCAAGCTGTTTGCCAGCGAAAATATTGAGCATACCCGGAGCCGTGAATACGCATCGCATATTATCGAAGCGATGGAGACGAATAACCCGTACAAGATTGGCGGAAACGTTATGAACAACGGACTGATTACGAACCTGCCGCGTGAGGCTTGTGTCGAGGTACCTTGTCTGGTCGATGGATCAGGAATCAGCCCTACGTACATTGGGGATCTGCCACCACAACTCGCGGCATTGAACCGGACCAACATCAACACGCAACTGCTGACAATTGAAGCGGCAATCACTGGCAAGAAGGAACATATCTATCACGCCGCCATGCTTGATCCGCACACGGCTGCCGAGCTTTCTATCGATGACATCGTAGCGATGTGTGATGAGTTGATTGAGGCTCACGGCGACTGGTTGCCAAAATACACGTCATAATATAAAAGCACCGTTTCCTTTGCAGCTAAAGGGGACGGTGCTTTGTACTTTAATTGTTGAAATCATTATAAAATGTGTGTATTCCAATTTGGTTAAGGAATCATCCACTACAGATGACTCTTGAAAACAAGCGCGCCACTCTATCTGATTCACCGGATATAGTCAATTTCAAGAGCTACGTGTAGGCATGTTCCTAACATTTTGAAGGCTATTTTCTCGCTTGTCCGTCATGTACTTGTTAAAAAAGTCCGTGTTTATTCCTGTCATATGATGAAAGAAGGAAGTCTCCACTTTCCAATCCTCCTCAATCATATATCGGATATCCACAAGACCTTTCTTAGAGAGCAGATCAATAATGGTTTTGATTCGCATCGGTTTTTGAAGCGGAATTGTATGATCGAAAGGTTCCTTTTCCAAATATCCTCTTCGGTGCATCGCTGCATAGAAATTGCGATGATCCTTTGCCTCCATCATCCCTAAATGCGCTGCTCTGTACCCCAGCACTTGTAGTGAAGTCTTCCATTTCTTTTTCAAGTCAAGATATTGGTCGGGATTCGTCTTGTGAGTGATATCATTCATGTCCATTGCGAACTCTTCTTCAGGCAATAAAAAGGCACCCGCAAACAGATTGGCTTCATTCTCGATCATTTTGTGTTCTTTCCGATCCAGATTGACAAACTCAAGACGATAATGAAGCAGCAAATGACCAAGTTCATGTGCAATATCGAAATTCCTGCGAACCGCGGAACGTTTGATGTTACCCAGTATGATAAAAGGACGATCATTCCGCGTCCAAAGACTGTACGCATCAATATCTTCACCAATCGCCTTCTCAAAAACGTACACACCACTTTTTTCAATCCAAAACATGAGGTTCTCATTCGTAGATGGCTCCAGATTAAGCCGCTGCCGCGCAAGATGTGCAGCATGATAGATCTGAGTCGCACGATCATCATCTGAATGATTCATATATTCAATGATCTCTTCCCGCAACTTGATGATGTTCAGCGTGGGGAGGCTAATCTGAGCGGTGATATAATTAATGAACGTATCCAAATATTCTACGTGTTTTGCTTCTGTCTGTGTCTTTGAGATTACATTCAACACCTTTGAACGATAGGCAATGTTCATGACATCAATATTGGCGGAATTCATATGCTGTGCTAACATATCTTTTGCATAAAAATACTTGCTTTTCACACTGAAAATGCGTTTCAACTCATTCACAATTGGCACTTTGGGAGAGGTATACGCATTTTCATATTGCCAGACTGCTTGTTCTGTCACACCTAATTGTTCGGAGAGTTGCTTTCTCGAATATCCATGCATGATCCGTAAATTGGTCAAATTTTCACCAACGAACATGCTGCTCCCTCCTTACTGGACTGCGAACTACCAAGGAATCAACCCCGCTGTTCTTCTTCCAAAATTTCAATATCATAAGCCGCCGGATCAACGATATCTTCCATATCTGGTGCAAGTACCTCACGGTCACTCTCATTTAACTCAGCACCTGAGATCAGATCCGACAAATCTTCTATAAAATAAGCGATATTATCATGCGGATTGGGCAGATAATGCTGAACCTTCGAAATTTGGTATGCATCATCAATGGCATAAGTGAGTATATGAAATTCATTATACGTAGATGCAAAATGTTCAAGTTCTTCTTTCACACGACTGACCTGACTCTCTGAGAGGGGAAAAGACAGTTGCTCTACTCTTTCGACCTTACCATGTTCAGCATGGATTGGTTGGGTTAAAGAGAATTTTAAATCTTTATTAATCTTGGAGAGATCATGTAGATACGTACGGAACGCACCCTTGTTATCGCCACCCGTAGGTATCTTGGCTCTGGAAAAACTATTTTCGTTAAAGTAGGCAGCGTTCTTAATCAGGAACAGAACTTTTGAATCTTCGTGTGTGAACTGAAGATAATCCCACGTTAAACCTGCTTTGGATTTTTTGTGAGTGAATCCTTGTTCACCGCGTTCAACGCAATAATCTGCGATTTTGCTTTCGATAAAATTACCCTTTGTCCAGGCAAAGGCTGAACTAATCTTCATGTTCGCTTTCCGATCTTTACGGTGCTCAATATAGTCATGGTATCCTTCAACAATAGCATCAACAATCATCTGACTATGTTCCGACTTGAACTTATATTGTTCCATATGGATCACTCCGATTCAGAAATATGAAGACAAGTTATATTTTAATCGAAATTTGCATACAAGGATATGATTTTTTTTGTTATTTTTAAAGTGGAACTGATTTCAATGTCATTCATCCAAACGGATTCTGTGCCCACTGCAACAATCTCTTTTTCGTGATTTTGCCATGGGAGGTATGTTTGACCACTTGTCCCTGATCGACCAGAAGTACCTGTGGTGACTCATGGTGAACCTCTGTCTCTTCCGCAATATGGCGGGACAACGAGCGATTTTCAATTACTTTAACGATGCGGTAATCCATGGGTTGTTTGGGATCGGATGCATTGGTGGCCACAAACGCCATAAACTCTCTGTACGCTCTCGCACTGGTTGGACACGTCGTGCTGTGCTTCAGGATAAGCACCGGATGATCCTGCGAGCGATGAAGCGCGTCTTCCCAGTCACCCGGTTTGTGCAACTCACGGACATGTTCGCTGAGCATATGTTCCGAGTCCGCCCCCGCACGTTTGCTAACCACCGAACCAATCACAATACCGAGCGCCAAGCCAAAAGCAATCCCGAGTCCAAGCTGTTGCGTAGCCGTACCAATACTGACTCCCATGGCAACACCTATAGCCAGCCATACGGCTTGATGATTCACTTTTTTCTTCATGCAGATCTTCCCTTCTTAAACTATGTATATCAGGGCTATAACTTCCCACCTTATATTCTGATCAAATTATAGCATAGGCTTCTGCGAGTGGGCTTTGATAATCTTCATCTCCGGGTACAGATTTCAGCGTTTGGATTTATGCAAAATGCTCATTTGTGATACACTGGTTGTAATTTGGAAACGATGAACATGAAGAATGGATTGGAAGGGCGGAAATTCCATATGACATATGCATTTATGATTGAACCGCAGGATTTTATTGCGCTGGATAACGAAGACGAGCTGATTGAGAAATGTCAGGAGTGGGGCCTGCTTTCCGGTAAAGCGACCAAACTCAAAACGTTCTATTATAAAGGAAACGGATTGAACATGCCGTGCACCATCATTGGATATGTCGATCACATGGCAGCCGTTATTCAACTGGATAATGGACAAAAGCATTGTATTCACCCGTCTTATCTGAAGGAAATGCAAGCGTCCAGTTACAGCGCCAGAAGCATAAGTAATGCCGGGTCAGATCGAAGCACAGAACCCTCAACTTCGGATACAGTCGCACCAGGCGCTCCTGCCGATGTTACGCCAACTCCCGATGCACTGGTTAACCCGGATGAAATTCCGGCGGATCTGGCCGATTTGGACGACACGGACACAGATGAACTCTCTTCGGGGCTGAAGGGTGATCCGGATGGGCTGGTAGAAGAGTATATTGGACCTCAAACCGGGGCAGCCAGTGAAGCCAAACCTAAAGCGAGCAAAGCCAAGACCGTCAAGATTGATCTGCCAGAAGGCAAAGTGAAGATGAGTGCCGTTGTCAAAGAATTCACCACTGTGCCGAATCACTTCTCTGACAATGACGATGAAGTCATCATCTATGAAGCAGTTACCATCACGGAGCCAGACGTCATCGATGTTGGGGAAGCCTGGTCGAGCCACAGTGCTACTGTGAAGAAACAAGAACTGGAAGTGGGAGATGTTATCACGTTTGAAGCGAAAATTATCAAGAAGAAGCTGACACGTAACCCGGTTCCTTATAAAATCAACAACCCTTCCAAGATTCAGAAGGAAGGTTAATCTCACTCCGTACAGGAAAAAACAAAAATCCTCCACAACTGCTCAAAGCAGATCGCGGAGGTTTTTGCAATTTGAAAGCTTTATTTAGTGAAGAGTACGCTCTTAAGCTTGTCCCGGCGTAGCACTAATCTGAAACTGTACACCAAACTTGTCAACGACCGAACCGTAGGCTGGACTCCAGAACGTCTCTTGTATCGGCATTTTCACTTCGCCGCCATCTTCCAGTTGGTTGAAAATCGCTTTGGCTTCTTCCGCCGTATCCGTGTTCACCGTAACCGTAACATGATTACCTACAGTGTACGGCATACCTGGAAACGTATCAGACAACATTAATACCGAGCTGCCAATCTGCAAAGAAGCATGCATAATACGGTCTTTAGCTTCTGGCGGGATGGGGTGATTCGGGTCAGATGGACCGTCGCCAAATGTTTGCAGCGCCAGCACTTCGGCTCCAAATGCCTTTTGATAAAATTCTACCGCTTCACGTCCATTCCCGTCTGTTACCAGATACACATTCAAGCTGATTGACATGCGTTCTTCATCTCCTTGGGCTCATGTAATTATACGATTCACGCCACTTGCGACATGAGTATATATGAACAGGTTGTCCTTTGACAAGCGTATATTCCTGCACTCATCCCTTTGAACCTTTACACGATTAGGGTTACCAATATATTCTTTTTCCATCCTGCTGGTGATCAGGTAACGCCTCTTGTCCCGGCATAAGAGGTTTTGGATCATGTCCCTTTTATCAAAAAAAAGACCACTCTCCCGAATCCTGTCGGTAAAATGGTTGTGTTCAATCCTATGAAGTTATCGAGCTTGAACGATGTTATCTATTTCACTTTTCAATAAGAGGTATCGGTGAACACTTCTCATGATCGGGACCTTCGTTAGTTTGTTCTTGTCCACGTACAGTTTCATCTGGTCTTTGGTCAAACCGAGCAAACTTCCTGCTTCCGATACCGTCAATACTACCTCTGGGTTCGTAGCATTAAACGTCCTCTTTACTTTCTGATTCCAGTCCTCGAATACCTGCATAGATCAGCGACCTCTCCTATCCATAGCCAGTTATTATCAGGCTGAATGTATCTATTATACCATACTTGTGCTACTTGTAGCTTAATCCTTGCACAGAACCATAATCTGTTAGGCTTATTCGACTGCTGTAGCATAACAAAAAGAGCCACTTCTGAACGTGGCCCTTGATAGTATCTCCATGATATTCTTACGCTTCTTCCCAGAAGCGACGCAGGTTGTCCATGGCAATCTTGGATGCCGACTTGCATTCCTCCATGCCCTCGAACTCCACTGTAATGTTGCCATCGTAACCGGAATCTTTGATGAGCTTTACAATTTTGCGGATCGGAATATCCCCTTGTCCAACGATGGCACCACGCAGGAAGTTGCCGTAGGCTGTCAGAAACCATTCACCCTCACCCGGATGCTCATCATAAGGACGGAAGTAGAAGTCTTTGAAGTGGACCAGGGAAGCGTACGGCAGATTTTTCATGACACCGATGATCGGATTCTCATCCACGCACATGAAGTTGCCAATATCAAGTGTTGTTTTGAAGTTCGGACGGTCCACGGCATGCAGCACACGTTGCACCCGGTCACTCGCCTGCACACTGAAGCCGTGATTCTCAATGGTTGTGGTGATACCAAACTGCGCGGCATAGTCCGCAATGATCTCGCTTCCCCGCACCATCAGCGGCAGATGTTCCTCGAACCAGGCAATGGTCATCTTCTCCTTCGGCAGGGTAAACGCCGTGACGTCATGACGCATATGTTTTACACCCATCCGGTGTACGACATCCACATGCCTTTTGACCCGAGCCATCTCTTCTGCAAACGCCTCTTCCGTCTCCTGCACGAAATTGGCTGGCATCGAGTAGTTGGACAGTTCAATACCCGCAGACGCCGCCCGCTCCCGAATCGCATCAGCCAGATCGTGATTATCCTCTACGGTATAACCGTAAGGCACCATCTCCATATGCTCGCCACCGTTCGCCGCAATCCAGTCGATTACATCCAGCACCGTCATCTCACCCGAATTCAAATCATTCAACAAACTATACGTGCTCAGGCCCACTTTCATCTGCTCAGCTCCCTATCGATATTGTTGGATAAATTGAACCGCCTTGCGAATGTCCCTCTCCGGCTGATCGCCTACCTCACGCTCAATCGTCAGATAACCGGTGTAACCAATCTCCTGAAGAGCCGCAAAGTATCCGTCAAAATCAACGCCACCCTCGCCCAGTGGAACCTCACGGAAAAACGTCCCGGAAGAGACCATCTCGGCAATCTTATCGTGATCCATAGGGGCATAACCGACCGCTCCGTATACGTCTCGCGGATCAACTTCTTTCAGCCGTACCCCATCCTTCACATGGGTATGTACGATGTAATCCTTAAGCAGATGAACACCCCGCGCCGGATCATCTCCGGTCACCATCACCATATTCGCCGGGTCAAAATTCACCGATACTCCGTTGGTCGACAGTGTATCCAGAAATCCTTTCAAGTCAGCAGCCGTTTCCGGTCCTGTCTCAATGGCAAAGTATGCGCCAACGCTTTTGGCGTACTGACCTAATTCCTCACAAGCAGCATGCAGTGTAGCATAAACTTCCGATGAAGGGTCATGTGGAACAATACCGATATGTGTTGTGACAATGTTGGTGCCCAGATCGAGGGCCAGATCCACGATCCGCTTAGACTTCTCCACTTTCCACGGATTATTTTCCTTGACCTGAAATCCATGTCCGCCCAGATCGCCGACCAATGCTGAAATTTCAAGACCCAGAGAATCGATGTAACTCTTTAGCTCTTTGCGCGCCGCAGGCGACAAATTATCCGGGTCCATCTCTCCCTTGACAGCGTAGATCTGCACACCTTCTGCACCTACGTCTTTGGCTTTGTTCAACCCTTCCCGTACGCCTACGCCAAAGCTATCCACGATGACACCGATCTTGTTCGTTAATTTCATGTCATACCTCCCGTGATTGGATGAGCAACTATGCGCTTCTCTAACTTATTTCTGCCCTATACGTTCTCATGTAAATGTTAGGTTCGACTCATTACTGATATCAACAAGTTTCACCGACTTAATCTCATACGGTTTGAAGGTCAGTTCGAATGCTCCGTTCGGACAAGCCAACGGATGGATCTCATCCTCCAACAAATTAATGATGGATGCCTTAATTTCCTTTTCAGCCCACTGGACATGCACCGTTTCTCGACTTCCTGATGATTCATAGAAACGTAGTACTGTTCCCGAGCCATCTTCTGCAGCCTTAATTGCATCCAGAATGACATGTTCACTCTGGAACTGAACCCAAGCGTGTTCGGCTGGCAATGGACCGGAGTGCTGACTCGCTGCAACAACCCCCACCGGATGATTAAGCTCCATCGCCCGGCGAACCACGGCGGCCTGTCGCCAATCGCCCTGATGGGGCAGAATCGAATATGTGAATTCATGCTCACCCTGATCGGCATGTTCATCCGGCCATTTTGGAGCACGAAGCAGGGACAGGCGGATCGTCCGATCCTTGATGTCATACCCGTACTTACAATCATTCAGCAAACTCACACCACTGTTGCCCTCCGAGATATCCGCCCAGCGATGCCCGCAGACCTCGAACTGCGCCTGCTCCCAACTGGTGTTGTTATGGGTCGGACGCTCCAACGCTCCAAACGGGATTTCATAGGCCGCTTTGGCTGCCACCAGATCCACCGGAAATGCCACCTTGAGCAGCTTATGGCTCTCATTCCAGTTCACTCTCGTATGGAAATCAACACGCCGCTGGTGGCGATGCAAAATGATATCCTGGCTGATCTCAGAGTGATTCAGCTTCCAGACAAAACGCAGTACATCTCGCGTAGCCCCACGCTGTACAACCTCTCTGGAGATCAACTGCACTGCACCTGCCCGCTGGGATTCAAATCGTGGATCGATATCCCATGCATCCCAGTACGTCGGTTTGTCGTGGAAAAACTGCCACTCATTCGCCCGATCACTGGGCTTCAGCCAGTCGCGTTCTGCTGTTTTGTCATACCATCTGGTGATCTCTCCCAAGTCATTGAACTCAAGAGTATAGAATTCAGTCTCCCATGTAGAAGGGAATTGTTCTTCTTCCCTTACTGGAAGGATAACATCCGATGCGTCGCGCAGCCATATGGTTGTATACCCAAACGCAGGAATCGATGGAACATGCACGAGCAGCGTGTAGTTATCTTCCTTTTGCTCAAGATCACAGGCCAGACGGTTACCTTCACGATCAAATGCAGCCACCGTGGTGAGATTCGCATCACCTGTAATGGTGATATTCTCTCCACGTTCCCAGCCAAGGCTGTTGAATATAATGTAGGGGAGACCATCCGCTCCATCTGTCATAACCCTGTCCGCAAGGGTATCCAGCGCTTCCCGCAGTGCGGATGTACCTAATGTAAATACCTTCGTGTACTCCTCAGTGGACGTTACGTATACTTCAGGAATCGACGTTCCTGGAATAATGTCATGGAATTGGTTGAGCATGATCAGCTTCCAGCCCTCATCCAGATTATTCTTCGTGTGTGCGGCGCAAGCTCCGGCAAACTGCCCCCAGATCTCCGCTTCCCGATATAATACCTCTGCCTTCCGGTTGCTACGTTTGTTCCTCGCATGAGTTGTGTATGTTCCGCGATGTAGCTCCAGGTACAAGTCCCCGTGCCACTTTGGCAACGTCGGTTTATTTATTGATATATCTTCAAAAAAAGCGCCTGCTGTGCTGAATTTGCTGATCGGCTGTCCCACCATCAAATGGGACCGCTCCGCAAACTCCACCATCTCATGGGTTACGCCACCACCACCATCGCCATGACCGTAAAGCAACATTTGCTCGGGGTGCACATCCTTTTGTTTAAATGATTGCCAATGTTCATCCACATCTTTGGGACGCGTATGCTCATTCACCCCATGATTCAGATACGCCAGCACGGAAGTTCCGTCAATGCCTACCCAGTCGAAAAGGTCATAAGGAAACGCATTGGTATCATTCCAATTCAGCTTGGTGGTCATAAAATAAGGAATATTCGCAAGTTTCAACATCTGCGGCAAAGAAGCACAGTAGCCAAAGGTATCCGGCAGCCACTCGATGTTGGAGCGTTTGCCAAACTCGGCCTGATAGAAGTTCTGTCCATACAGAATCTGCCGAACTAACGACTCACCACTCGGAATATTCAGATCCGGCTCCACCCACATGCCTCCAACCAATTCCCAGCGGCCTTCGGCAATACGGGCTTTAACTCGCTCGTACAGCTCCGGGTAATGATCCTTCACGAAGGCATACAGCTGCGGCTGGCTCTGGGAATACACAAAATCCGGGTACGTATCCATCAACGTACACATGGTCGAGAACGTGCGACTGGACTTGCGAACCGTCTCACGTACAGGCCACAGCCAGGCAATATCAATGTGGGATTGTCCAACCAGATGCATGAATCCACTTCGATATTCCTCCGGGTCTTCCTGCTGTACCGACTGTACTAATCCATGTTCGAAGTTCTGTATCCAGGCTGCATCACTCCAGCGGTCCGGATCATTGTACATCTCATCCATCACCCGATGAATGGCCTGAACAAATGCCATCCGCTTGGGCTCCTTCTCGTTATATGTCCGGAGCGACTCGGCGAGTACCGTCACGCTGTACATCAGGCTCTGCAATGGCTGATTGATATGAACCAGTGCTGCCCGGATGCCCTGAATAGGCGGCTGAATAACGGCTTGTCGGTTGAGTGGATCATGCGGCTCTGGAATCGGATCGTAGAGTTCAATCTCCAACTGCGGCGTATTCCCTACCCGACTTCTCGGAAGAGGTACGAATCCGTGATTTCGATCCAGTCCGTGATAAGGTATGCCATTCACCTTCAGCAGCCCTTCTCCTCCGGCCTCGAAGATCAGCCCAACAGCCTGATCTTGCCATTCCGCCGGAATCTCCACACATTTGCTCAAAAAATACGTCGTTCCATGGACACTGTTCAGCGGATTCAAGTTTTGCATTGCCTTGTCTGTCTGCTCATCTTTATTTTCATATACCTGTTCGTACTCGTATTCCCCTGGCCGGATATATCTGGCCCGCTGCATCTCCCACGCTGGAAGCTCGATCGTATCCAGCCACTGCGACCGGTTCATATCCTCAATGAATCGCTGAATTCGAATCATACCTCCACCCCTACCTTCTGGATCTGCAGACTACAAGCAGTCCAGTCCATGGAATTGCGGCCAACCATGAGCCTGAATTCGCCCGGTTCCACGACAGACTGGAGACGGGAGTCGACCAGTGTGAGATGTTCTTTTTGCACAGAGAACGTAACGGTTTGGGTCTGTCCTGGCTCCAGATGGATTTTACGAAAACCTTTCAGTGACATTTCAGCCCGCGTGACCGAAGCCGATACATCCGTGATATACAACTGCACAACCTCGCTTCCCGCAACTGCTCCAGTATTCGTGACTTCAACCATCACCTGTGCTTCATCTTCCGGGCCGATTACGTCCGGTATAACCCTTACATTCTCGTATTTGAATTCGGTATAGCTCAGTCCATATCCGAACGGATACTGCGGCGCAAGATCCATCTCCAGATACCGCTTGCCACGAGTACGTTTGGCATGATAGTAGACTGGGAGTTGACCAACATGCTTAGGAATGGAGACGGTCAGGCGACCCGAGGGATTCACATCGCCAAATAGAATATCCGCGATTGCGTTACCGCCTTCCTGCCCTGGGTACCACGCTTCCACAATGGCATGAACATGCTCATCAATCCAAGGTTCAGCAATAGGGCGGCCGTTAATATACACCACAATAACGGGTTTTCCCAGCTTATGTACCTCCTGCACCAGCTCCAATTGAACACCCATGAGATTCAGGGATGTCCGGTCAATGCCCTCACCGCACTCCATGTCGTTCCATGGATCATCTGTTACCACAGACGCACCTGTCCGCAAGTCTATCGTACCTTCGCCAAAATCGCGTGCGCTGGACCCGCCCATCACCATCACAATGGCATCCGCCTGTCCCGCACAGGCGAGCGCTTGCGCAAAACCCTCTCTGGAGTCGCCTTTAATCCGGCAGCCAGGCGCGTACAGCACCTGACCCGAATCAGCGCCAAGCTTGCGCGTAATGCCATCGAGTACCGTGACGATCTGCTCTCTCGGCTGTGGCGAGGTATAGTCCCCAAGTTGGTTATAGATATGGTTCGCGTTCGGACCAATGACTGCTAGCTTCGTGCCTGTTTTGGAGAGTGGCAAGGTAGCCCCTTCATTTTTCAGTAAAACAATTCCCTCTTGCGCAACTTCCCTCGCCAGCTGAATATGGTCTTCACATCCGATGACCTGTTCTGCAAAGTCAGGATCTACGAAAGGCTGTTCGAATAACCCGAGTCTGAATTTCATCTCCAGCACCCGCCACACAGCCAAGTCCAGATCCTTCTCTTCGATCAGCCCCTGCTCCAACGCCTGACCGAGATGTTTGCGGTACATGTACCCGGACATCTCCATGTCTACCCCTGCCTGAAGGGACTGTGCTACGGCCTGCTCCCCGTTCTCGGCGGTGTTATGTCCGTGGACCAGCATCTGAATAGCTCCAAAATCAGTAATGACAAACCCATCAAACCCCCACTGCTCACGCAAAAGGTCATTCAGCAGATACGTACTGGACGTGCAAGGCACGCCATCAATCTCGTTATACGCGGTCATGACAGAGCATGCTCCGGCTTCCACTGCCTTTTTGAACGGCAACAGATCTATTTCATGCAATTCACGTAATCCCATATGCACAGGTGCTGCATTACGCCCACCCTCCGAGCTGCCATAAGCCGCAAAATGCTTGAGTGTCGCGACAATCGTCTGATTGGAATTGAGGCGATTACCCTGTAGCCCCTTCATGGCTTCTACTGCAAATTCACCGATTAAGTATGGATCTTCGGCAAAACACTCCTCTGTCCGTCCCCATCTCGGGTCACGCACCACATCAAGCACTGGAGAGTAGGTTGCCGCTCCCCCCTGACTCCGGGTCTCCACAGCGATGGCTTCACACATCTTGCGATATAACTCCATGTTCCACGTGCTACCTACTGTTAACGGTACAGGAAACACAGTCGCTCCAATCGCCATATGTCCATGGGAACACTCTTCTCCGAACAAAATGGGAATGCCCAGCCGGGAATGCTCCATGGCATACTGCTGAATGACATTCGTTGCGACAGCTCCCTGCCGTGGGGACAGCCCCGTCTCAAGCGTCACTTCAGTCCATGGGTCGGCCCGAAGCACACCATATAGAGAACCTACACCGCCCTGCTTGATGTCCGTTTTAAACTCTTCCGTCACCTGTACTGTACCATCTGCTGCCTTTACATACGTCTTCCATCCCATCGGCTGGATCAGTTGCCCGATCTTCTCTGCCGTTGTCATCCGTCCGATCAGATCCTGAACCCGTTCCTGAATGGGAAGCGAAGCATCTTTATAGTCCATATGCACATTCTCCTTATGCGTTCGGAATTAGTTAGGCGCATGCACTCACATGGCTTTGCGGTAGTCACTTGGTGCCACACCCACCACGTTTTTGAAAGCCCGGTTGAACGAATTATAGTTCGTGTAACCCACTTCCTCACTGATCTCCTGAATAGCCTTATCGGTCTCCTGCATGAGTAGCTTGGCTTTTTCGATGCGATGACTAATGAGCAGATCCACAAACTTCTCCCCAATCTCATCCTTGAAAAGCTTGCTCAGATACTTCGGATTAATATCGAATAAATCACTAAGGTAGTTCAGTGACAGATCGGGATTGTTGTAATGCTCTTCGATGTATTTGCGAATCTCCAGAATATGTGATCTGTGTTTCCGGGAACAATGCAGCGTCTGCATCTGCAGCGCCAGTTCGCTGAATCCTTCCCAGCACAGTTCACGCAGATCGTCTAACGTCTCCCAGCCCTCCAGCCTTGGGAGAAGCGGGGTGAATATCGCAGCCCACGAATCCTGATACTCCCGTGGAAGTTCGGCAAATTCCCGGTTGTAATGCTGAAATAACAATTGGATCGTATTCATAATCTCCTGACGGGACAGGACAGACTCACTAATCTGTTCAAATAGCCTTTCAAAATGTTTTTCCCACACATCGTCCGATAAGCGCATCGCCTGTACCAGCAGCGAGATGGTCTTCAGGAACTCATACACATCATTGGTCGAATTCGGCACATCACTACATGGAATGATGCGATTCATCCCAAGTACAGCCTTGTACTCCAGCGCGTGCACGGCCTCTTTCAATGAAGCTCTCAGCCCCCGAATATCGACGGCGACCCGACCAACACCGATAGTCACGGTGAAATTCAGATACTGATCGATTCTGTCCAGATAACCAGCGAGCAATCGATGCTCGGTCTCCTCAGCCTGTTCCATTTCCGGAATCCAGAGGATGGCGTACAGACGCTGATCGGAGACCCATTCAGCCCACACTTCCGTTCCTTCATGACGTGCACTCTCCTGCAGAATGCTGGATAACACGAATTTCAAGAGGGATTGGTCCTGATGTTGATACTCCGTCACAAATGCATCATACCGATCCATCTCGACTACCAGGACGGCCCAATGATGCTCCAGCTCAGGCAGTTTGAACTTCTTCATCTCCGCTGTCAGCTCAGTGCTCGTAAAGTCTCGTGTGCCCTCCAGCAACTCCTGAAAGAACATTTTTTTCTGCAAAATCAGATTCTCTTCATGCTCCTCCTGATATTGCCTTGTCTGATCAATCATGCGTTCCAGTGTTGTATGGATGAATCGGAACTCATTCTCCTTGCCATAGTTCAGCCCCGATTGCTTCTGCGAGGACACCGTCTGAATTAGCGTGACAATCTGCTGAATCGGCTTATAGTTTCTGCGAGTCACATAGATCACCCACACCACCCCGATCAACACAACCACTACCGCAAAGGCAAACCAGATATTATAAAATTGCAGTGCCCATTTGACGATTTTGCCGTTATTAAGACCTGTCTGCACCTTCCAACCGCTATAACTCGACGTAAATTCGGAGAAGACTTCTCCCGACGTGGTTTTAGTGGAAACTGTAACCCCTTCGGGCATACTGCTATCCCACAGATTCCCGCCCGAACGGTTGAAGATGTTCACAAACGTAAATTCCGGATCATACATCTGCATGATGGATTTCCTTAGGGTATTCAGGTCCACGTTCGTGACCACAAGTCCTTTGCCGTTCCCTACACTTCGCACAATCGTAATCACCTGCTCAGCCGCTTGCGAAGGGAAAGCTCGGAACGCTCGTGCCCCTGCCCACTTCTGTTCGTCCCTCGCCTGGCTATCCGCAATAAATTCTGCATCCGGGAACTCTTCAATCGGGACAGCCTTCCCGTTACTGAAGACTGTGCCATCCCCGTATCGAACGAGATAAACCGAGTCAACGAGTGGATATTCTATTTTTAATTCATCAATCACCTGGACGGCCTGCATGCCAGCATACACATCTTCGCTGCCAGATGCCGAGAAATAATTCTTCAAGTTAGGGTTGGTCAAAATCTCACGCAGCACCTTAAAGTCGATGGAGCGCAAGGAGTTGTCCAGATATTGCGTGACCTGTGAAGCTAGAAATTCATTGGCCTTGAGCGCTTCTCTTCGATTCTGTTCGTTGAATACCTGGAAGAAAATAAAGAACAGCATGGTCATCACAATAAAGAAAACAGGTAAATACGATAACAGCAACCGCCTAAACCAATTGTTGTTCATCTCCGAGATCCCCCCACCATTACTGTTCATGTTGAATGACGACAACCACTCGCGCTGGTCGCTATATACCCTTAGATATTCAGTAAATTATATCGGATGACGTGGGGTTGTCATAGGAGAAGACTGTCCCGGTCACGGGTGACAGGCGGGACAGCCTCTATATTGAATCCTTAACAATTATTGATTCTTCTCAATGGCACGCTGGTAGATCTCAAGGTAATTGCTCAGTCCAAGGCCATCAAAGCCTTTGACATACGAATCCCATTCCTTTTCAATGTTCTTGCTACCGATAATGAACTGTGCCATATTCGTCTGCACATAATCCTTGATGGCGGTAGTCAGTTGTGCAGCTGATTCCGTATCCTCCGGACGGATAAATACATTCGAAGGGTATACTTCTTTGGGTGCATAAGGTTCATACACATTGGTTGCTTGAGCCAGACGTGTACCATAACCCTCTGCTTCTAATGGATTCTGTCCTTCGGCGAACAGATTACGGAATGTGTTGGACAAGTCATGCGCTCCGATCTGTGACCAGCTCTCGTTCACCACCACATTTGGATCACGCTCAGGCAGGTTGTAGTAGCTGTATTTGGCAGGTTCACCATTGATGTTTTTCTCATCTGCATCTGCCTTCTTCCAGCCCTTGCCTTCGGTTGGACCATACTCCGCGTACAGCGCACCTTCCTCACTGAACATGTAGTCGACAATTTTGATGGCAGCAATCTGCTGTGCTTCTGTCGCTTTGTTCGTGATGGCAAATTCAAACTCACCTACGCTCTGTGTGGCGCCTGTCGTCTGCACTCCATCCGGTCCTTTCAATGGAGGAACAATCTCCCAGTGCTGGTGACGGGTGATGTCTTTGTCATAGGTATTCACAAGATAACTGACCAGCGCCGTCGTAATGGAGCCGACCACTTCATCACCTTCCTTGTTACCCAGTTGTCCGATTGCCTGATCGTTCTGTGTGAAGGAAGCCGGATCAATCAGGCCATCTGCATACAGCTTGTTCATGTACTCCAGCCCTTTCTTCCAACCTTCCTGATTGGCGGCAAAACTCACCTTGCCATCGTTCACGATCAGGTACTTGTCGTTGTCATTGTAGATAAAGCTATTCATCAGGTAGGCATCAATGTTGCCATTCCATACATACTTGTTCGGTGCGCCCGTGAGTGGAATCTCGTCCGCTTTCCCGTTGCCGTTCGGATCTTGTGTCTTAAACGCCTTCAGAACGGTATACAGTTCATCTGTTGTGGTTGGCATTTTCAGACCCAGATTATCGAGCCACTCCGTGTTGATCCAGTATTTTTGCGCATAGGTACAGTGGTAACATTCATTGAAGATCGGCAGCGCATAGATGTTGCCATCCGGTGCCGTGATGGCTTCTTTGAAGTATGGTTTCTCTTCCATAATCTTGGTCAGATTCGGACCATACTCCTGAATCAGATCTTGTAGTGGAAGGAATACGCCCTGTTTTCCATAGGTTTGAAGGTCTGAGGTCGTGAACTTGCCGTGAAGAAACACTTCGGGATAATCACCACTGGCTAGCAGCAATTGTCTACGATCCTGCAAGGCGTCCGTTGGGGCCAGATCCCATTTCAGGGTCACGTCGAACTTGTCTTCGATAAATTGGGTGAATTCATTCTCTTCCATGGACGCTTTACCTTGCGGAGCAAAGAAGGTCATGGTCACAGGACCGCCGCTCTCCCCGCTACTGTCGCTACTTCCACCCGATTCCTCGGATGAACTGCATGCGGACAACAAAGCCATCGAAGCAAAGACCAGAAACAACATCGAAATCCAAGATTTTCTCAATCTGACTCCTCCTTTTTGTTCATAACGGCAAATTATTAACTTGTAGTACACACGTATAAAATCGCTCCCGGAAGCCGGCGTGTTCCATCCACCTCCTTTCAAGAGGCAACCGGGCTTAACTCACAAGGATTAACCTTTGAGGGAACCCACCATGACCCCTTTGACAAAATGCTTCTGTACAAATGGATACATGATTAGAATGGGAATACTCGCAACAACGATCAGTGCATATTTCAACACCTGCTCAAACCCTTGATCCCGCATCTGTTGGCTGGTATTGGCAAGCATCGCCGGATCAGCCGCGTTCAGGATGAGCAGATTGCGAAGCACGTATTGCAGAGGGAACAATTTCTCCGAACGTAGGTAGATCAGTGCATCAAAGTACGCATTCCAGTGACCTACGGCATACATCAGTGTCATGACCGCCAGAATGGGCTTCGATAAGGGGAGAACCACGCTGATCAGATACCGGATATCCCGGCACCCATCCATTTCTGCGGCCTCTCCAAGCTCTTCCGGGATGGAAGATTGGAAGAAAGTCCTTGCCACGATGACCTGGAACACCGCGAGCGCCCCGGGCAGCCACATCGCCCAACGTGTATCCAGCAGGTGCAAATCCTTCATCAGCAGATATGTGGGAATCAGACCGCCATCAAAGAACATCGTGATCATCATGAAAATAATGATGGCCCCTCGTCCATAGAACGATTTTCGTGACAAGGGATACGCCAGCATGACGGTCAGCACCACGTTAATGAACGTGCCCACCACGGTATAGATGATCGTGTTATAGAAACCGAGCATAAGCTGTTGGCTTTTGAAAATGGAGATATAGGCCTTGATGTTAAAGTCTACCGGGAACAGCCACACCTGACCGGATGTCACGGCGCGTGAAGAGCTAAACGAAGAACTGATGATATACAAGAGCGGATAAAACACCGTTAGCAGTATGGCGAACAGAAAGATATAGTTGAATGTCATGAAAATGCGGTCACCGAGCGGGTCCTTGATCCGGTTACGATTAATCAGGTTGAACATGGATAAGCTCCTCCTTTACCACAAGCTGTTCTGGGATACTTTGCGGGATATGCCGTTGACGATAACCAGCAGGATCAGGTTGATAATGGAGTTGAAGAATCCTACTGCCGAGGAGAAGCTGAAATTCGCCCCGATCAGACCGACCTTGTACACATACGTGGAGATAACCTCCGAAGCGCTAGTGTTGAGCGGATTCTGCATCAGGTATATTTTCTCAAAGCCCACGCCCATAATGCTTCCCAGACTCAGAATCAGCATGATGACGGTGACTGGAACGAGTGTTGGAAGGTCGATGTGCCAGATTTTCCGAAGCCTTGATGCGCCGTCCATCTTTGCTGCTTCATAGAGAGATGGATCAACACCAGCAAGGGCTGCAATGTATATGATTGATGAATATCCCATGCCCTGCCAGACACCTGACCAGACATAGATCGATTTGAAGTATTCTGGAATGCCCATGAAGTTGGTCATCGGGAAGCCGAGCAGTGTAAATAGCTTGTCTACCACGCCCACATGCGGGGAAAGCATCAGAATGATAATGGATACCATGACAACAGTGGAGATAAAATGCGGAGCGTAGGTAACCATCTGTACGGTCTTCTTGAAGTAACCCGTTCGAATCTCATTCAGCGCCAGGGCCAGCAGGATCGGAATGGGGAAACCCGCAAGTAAGGAATAGAAGCTGATGCCTATCGTATTCTTGATCAGTAGCCAGAAGTTTGGAGATTGGAAGAAGGCTTCAAAGTGTTTGAATCCGACCCACGGGCTTCCCCAGATTCCTTTGACTACACTGAAGTCCTTGAAGGCGATCTGGACACCCACCATAGGAATGTACTTGAAGATCAACAGGTACAACACCGGGGGCAGCACGAGCAGGTATAGCTCCCAGTGCTTCTTGAGGCTTTTGATGAATGGATGCTGCCGCTTGGGCTCCACATGTTTCCTCTGCTGGAGTTCCATCTTGGCGGGTATGCTTTCCGTAGCTCGACTCATTTGCGTCACTCCTTCTACACCTCAAGTGTAATAATACATTACATTTACATCCCTTAAACATCCTTTTTTCTGTTCTTAGTTCCTTCTTCAACAAATATGATGTAAACATTCATATCAGGTAGCGCTTTCTTGATTTGATAGTACCTCGTACAGTAATCTTTTATCAATTTGCAATTTTCTCCGACTTCTCTTTATTCTAAAAACCCTTATGTAGCAAGCGATTGCGGGCCTTTTCTATTGGGAATTGTGTCCCTTATGTATGAATATAAAAATCCCGGAGGCTGCTATATCTCCCCCGGAATTAACATGGCATTCTATGCGTACCTGTTCAAAAAGTCAACGATTCAGCACCGAGAAGGTGAACGTAAGATTCGATGTCGAGTTCGCTTCATGGGCTACTTCGTGATCAATTGGGGACTTTTTGAACAACCTCTATGCGCTTCTTGTGACTAGCCTGAACGTATGTGTGATGGGTGCTGCACTGGTTGCAACGGATTGGGGCAGATCCACAAGAAGCCCATCTTCTGTCTGCTGATACGAAAGTACATCATCGCTACCGATGAGTTCGATCTGCTCTACCTTTTCAAGATAAGGAATGATTAACTGTGGTTGTACGGTCTCATTCTCGTTTCGGTATATACGGAAGGCATATACGGTGTTGATCTCTTCTTTCTGCGTGAAAGCCCAATCTTTCGTAAAATATGGCCCGCATATCCGGGTTCCATAGACGCCTTCTCCGTGAGTACCCAGCCATTCACCAAGGCCCTTAATACCTCGAATTGCCCCTTTTGGCAGACGTCCATCGGGTTGCGGTCCTACATTCAGTGCCAGGTTACCACCCTTGGACACGACTTCGAGTAGAATATGTGCCAGCTGTCTTCCCGTTTTATACTGATCATCGAATCCGAAGGCAAAGGAGTTCCCCACGGTAATACAGCTCTCCCATGGAATGTTCATCGGATGTTCCGGTATGGTCTGCTCGGGGGTAACGATATTCTCATACGGCCCACCCACGGTGCGATCTGCAGACAGGAGCCAAGGCTGTGTGGTCTGACGCGCCCGTTCCACGACTTCGCCGAGCCGTATATCCTGACCATGGCGACCTTCGCGCACCCATCCAGCATCCAGCCACAGACATTCGATCCGTCCGTAATTCGTCAGCAGCTCCATGATTTGTTCATGTGTGAACTCCACGAATTGCTCCCACAGCCACGGATACTTATGAGGGTCATACGAGGGCCCGCGCCACATATGACGTCCACGCTCCATGCCCGGTGCCCAGTAATACGGGGTATGCCAGTCCGCTTTGGAGAAATACGCTGAGATGCCCAGTCCTTTGGCCCGAAAAGCGTCAAACAGTGCTCGACAAATGTCCGCATACTTATGGGTATGAAAAGGCGTGTCCTTGCCCGTAATCCGGTAATCGGTCGTCTTGGTATCCCACATGCAGAAACCGTCATGGTGCTTGGTGGTGAACAGGAAGTATTTGAACCCGTTATCTGCCGCCATCTGTGCCCATTCTTCGGGTTGGAAACGAATCGGATTGAAGGTTTTGTTCAGATCGAAGTATTCCCGCTTGAAGTCTTCCATGTCATCCGTCCAGTCGATGTCATCGCGCGACCAATCGCCATCCTCGTCGCTCAGCGCCCAGGATTCGACGAGGCCAAGCTGGGAATACGGCCCCCAGTGCATCATCAGCCCCAGCTTCTGGTCCTTGAACCACTCCAACCGCTCATTCAGCAGTGGATCTTCCGGTTTGATCCACTCTTCCTCTTTGCTAAAATTGTGCACCCCGGCTTCGACAATCTGCTCTTCCTGCTCCAGTACGGTTTCTTTGGTTTCGCTCATCCTGTTTCATCTCCTTGGGATTAGATGTCATACGCTGAACACATAGCTTTACACTAGCCCACTGCGCGGTCAGAATAATCTTCTGATCGCTGTTATCCCCAGATTTTTATGATTATTTCCCTAAAGGGGAAATCCGGGGATAAAGGCGAGCGCTCCGCTTCTTCAGATTTTTTCTGCCCTCTCCGTTATCGTGTAAACGTTTAGTTCAACTAAGAAGGACATATCAAATCCTGTCACTTTTAGTGTAGTAGGATCTCCCGAAGCTTTAGCTTCGCTGCTTCGGATTGGTTCTCACTTTCCGTTTTGGCGTAAACGTTTAGTTTAAATATTTAGGGGTGTAGTCTGCACATCGTTGTGAGTGTCGTAGCATTTTCGTGTTGTTGTGTCCCTTTTATATCGTGATTTCGCGGCCTTGGCGTGCTGATTCGTAGATGGCGCAGAGCATTTTCATGACCTCGACGCCGTCCTCGACGGGGCTAAGGGTTTCTTTGCGGCCCTGCGTGCTATCGATAAAATGGTTGATTTCATTGCGGAACGAGCCCATAAAGTCGAAAGATTTGAAATCCACCTGTGGGGTCATATTCAAAATGGTATTGAATTTCTCGCCAATAATCGAAATTTCCGGCTCCAGCTCGGCACCGCCTTTGTCTCCATATAGTTTGACCGAGGTCTCATCCGCTTTGGCATGAAGTGTGAAGCTGACGTCCACGAGCAGGCTCGCACCGTTCTCGAAACGAATCAGAGCGTTCGCCATGTCCTCAACGGTGTTCTGCTTCGCATCATAGTCCGCTGCTTTGTAGAACGACAGATTGTTAATGTTCGAGCGGTTCCCCAATCGGTTGGACACGTTAGCAGAGACGGACTTTACCTTTGGTCTGCCCATCAGATACCAGCAGATATCGATCACATGTACCCCGATATCGATCAGTGGACCGCCGCCGGAGCGGTTGATATCCGAGAACCAGCCACCCGGATTGCCCAGACGACGCAGACTGGAGGCTTTGGCATAATAGATCTCGCCCAGTTCACCCTCGTCGATAAACTTCTTCAGAATCTGTGTATTGTCGCTATAGCGGCGAACAAAACCAACTTGCAGCAGCTTTCCACTGCGATGAACGGCCTTCTCTACCTCGAGGGCATCCTCCACCGTTTGGCAGAGTGGTTTCTCACATAACACGTTTTTGCCCGCGTCCAGGGCAGCAATACTGATCTCCGCGTGGGAGTCGTTCCATGTACAGATGCTGACGGAATGAATCTCGGGCATTGCGAGCAGTTCCTTGTAATCGGTAAACACGTGAGGTGCGTCATATTGCTTCGCGACTTCTGCAGCACGTTCTGCATTCAGGTCGCAGATGGCGTATATTTCAACGTCAGGGTTACTGGCATAGGCTTGCAAATGGCAATCGGATATGGATCCGGCACCGATGACGGCGACTTTCAATTTGGACATAGTGCTGATTCCTCCATCGTTTTCATATGAATTAACTCAAGAAATTATAATATTCGGCTTAACGTAACGACGGTGAATGCTTGGACTTTCGGCCGCTGTTGTCTGCAAATTTCTTTTATTGACCGCTCTAGCGGTTGAAATCCGCAGACAAAGGCGGTCGCTAACGCTCCTACAGTTCCAAGCTTCCCCTCTGTTACTCACGCCTTCTTTAAAATTTGATTCAATTTTATTCATTTAAAACAAGTACTCAGCCCTATGCCTCTTCCCATAGGCGGCGGACGTTATCCATGGCAATGCGTGAGGCCGTTTTGCAATCCTCCATGCCTTCAAATTCAATCGAGATATATCCATCATACCCGGATTGTTTCAACACACGGAATACCTCTGGCATGTCGATATCGCCATGGCCCACAATGGCACCGCGCAGGTAATTGCCATGCGAGGTTTGGAACCAACCTTCACCGGGATTCCGGTAGGAAGGTCTCCAGTAGAAGTCTTTGGCGTGCACGATCGACGCGTACCGAATGTTATTTTTCACCGCACTCACCGGATCTTCATCCACACAGAGGAAATTGCCGACATCCAGCGTGGTCTTGAAGTTGCTCCGCGCTGTTTCGTGTAGCAAACGCTGAATTCGCTCACTCGACTGCACATAGTACCCATGGTTCTCCACGCTTGTTGTAATTCCAAAACCCGCTGCATAATCGGCTATCCGCTGACAGGCCTTCACCAGTAATGGTAGGTCAACCTCGAACTGGGCTACGGTTCCCTCTGGTGCAGGGCGGAAAGCCACGTCATGACGCATCAGTCTCACTCCCAACGCAGCGGCCACATCTACATGTCGCATCACATTCTGGATCTCTTGCTCTAACGCTTCGGCGTCCTCCTGCACAGCAAAGTTAGCGCCGATGGCATAATTGGAAATGTCGATCCCGACCTCGTTTGCCACAGCTTTAATCTCATCAATCAACTCCGGATGTTCGATCAGACTGAATCCCATCGGAACAATCTCCACATGCTCCCCGCCCTGATCGGCAATCCAGCGAATGGCATCCGGCACGGTTAATTCTTTGCGATCCAGTGCTTGTTGTAGACTGTAGGTGCTGAGTCCAACTTTCATTTTCCCTCATCCTCTCCTGTAGGACGTGTCTCAAAACTCACTGAAGTGCATCTTTTACCGCCTTTTCGCCCCCTGCTGCGTCACTTTCCCTTGACGTGCCCCGGCACGCCTGCGGAAAATCTCCTTGCTTGGAACGAAAATTCGGCAAAATCTGCGTCCTTCGGAGTTTTCAGACACGCCCTAGTCGATGTCCATACCCAACGTATACCTTTTTCTGGCGGACACGACAATTCTCAATAATCGTTTGGCTCTACTATTTTCCTTTTCCTAGCCCAAATCTGGTGTATCCACAAACGTTACGGCCAGTTCAGACGTCTGATGAAGCTCGAATACCATGATTTCATTTTCACCTTCACGAAGAAGCGGGGCAGGTACATACAACGTTTTTTGCGGCCCTCTATTCCAGTAGCGCCCCAGATTGAATCCGTTTACAAATACAACCCCTTTGGTCCAGCTATCCAGACGCAGAAAAGTATCTCTTACATCCGTGATATTAAACTCTCCTCGATAAAAAGTCGGTTCCTGTGCTTCGTTAATTGCTTCGCTAATCACATCACTGAATTGTAAACCCCACAGATCAGTTAATGGCAGACAATGAATCGTCCAATCATATAAAAATTGAAAGCCATGTCGCACACCCTCGGTGATGCCCTTCGGATCTCTCAGGTACGGACCATAGTTGATTCGCCCCATATTTTCAACAAGGATCAATAGTTCTGCTCCCTCTGGCGGTACTTCAAAAGAAATCGATACTGCTATATTCCCCCGTTCCAACACGCCCTGAAATTGCCCATCAACAAACACAAGCGCACGGTCACGCACCTCCTGAACCACCAGTTCCTGTTGCTCCCTAGGCCCGGAAATTCGGGTTTGATAACAAATAAAGCCATAATCCTGACCCAGCTTCTCCATCGGTTCCGGATTCGTACGCTGCACGGGGACGGATATCCGGTCCAATTGTGTAAGTAATGACGCCTGCTGATTCAACTCCACTCGCCCATAAGCGATGGTCCCCGTCGATTCTGGCAACACAAGCTCAACCAGATCTTCATCGCTATACCGAGCAATAAGATCACGTACGGCATGGAATTTCGCTGTCGGCTCCCCGGATTCACTAAGCAGTGAATCGTAGTCGTAACTTGTAATTGTGGGTTCGTATTGATCCTTCTGCTGACAGTTCGCCCCGTTGTAAAATCCAAAGTTCGTTCCGCCGTGGAACATATAAAAGTTAACCGAAGCTCCTGCTCGAAGCATCTCCTCAAACACACCAGCCACATCTGCGGCTTCTCGGGTATGATGTGACTCTCCCCAGTGGTCGAACCAGCCGTTCCAGTACTCCATGCACATCAAAGGTTCATACGCCTGATATTCACGCAGCTTGTTGAACGCTCCCTGCGTCCCTGATCCAAAATTGACCGTAGCCAAATGCCCCGGTACCGATCCCGCTTGCAGCATGTGGTCTGTCGGTCCGTCCGAGGTAAATAACAACACATCCATACCGCGCTCTACCATGCCATCACGTAAATATTGCAGGTAACTCGCGTCATTCCCGAAGCTGCCGTACTCATTTTCAATTTGCATTGCGATGATCGGCCCGCCATGGGTGCTAAGAAGAGGTTTCAATTTGGGCAAAAGCACATCATAATACCGATCCACATTCGCCAGAAATTTTGCATCATTACACCGCAGACGGATATCATCATCAGCGAGCAACCAGGAAGGTAATCCGCCAAACTCCCACTCCGCACATATATAAGGACTTGGACGAACAATCACATGTAGACCCACATCTCCCGCAATACGAATAAATCGTTCCAGATCAGCCATGCCTTCAAAAGAATACTGCGCCGGCTGCGGCTCATGAATATTCCACGGCACATACGTTTCCACTGTATTGAAACCGCAGGCTTTCAACTTGAGTAACCGATCCTCCCAATATTCGGGGACCACTCTGAAATAATGGATAGCACCCGACAAAATCCGAATGGGCTCGCCATAATACATGAAATGTGAACCTTTATACGTTAGCAACGCCATTTGACAACCCTCCCCGCTCGCTCAGATATATGCCTAACCCGGACAACGCAGGATACCATCTGGATTCATGAATGGTTAATCGCACCCTTCTCGATGTGACCTTTGGGAAACAGCAAATTCGCTTGTAGCCCACCACCGTCCCCGTATAGAACTCTACCCAACCACCATCTGCCCTCTGTGACTCCAGTGTAAAACGCTCAATCCGTTGGCCTGTCTGGATATGTTCCATCAGCACCACCCGGTCAAATGATCGTTCCTCCTGCAAATCCAGCTCGATCCAAGCCTGCTCCGTTCCTTCATGAGGACACCAGTACCTATCCCGTCGTTCCGTCAGCACCTCCGATACGGTATGCTGTTCATCCATCGTCTCAGATGTTTTTACCAGCGCCTGCAAGGCCAAATTTTCCTGAAAAATGGTACGCAGTGAATCTCCCAATTCTTGTAGTCGCTCCACATCCCGTTCGTGAATGAGACCACGCGTATCCGGTGGCAGATTGAGCAAAAAGGTGGCGTTGCCCCCCACTGCGCCATAATAGACGGCGAGCAGTTCTTCCAATGTTTTGACCTGATCATCCTCACTGGCATGATAGAACCATCCTGGGCGAATCGAAGTATTCACCTCGGCAGGGTACCAGATCAGTTGGTCACCTTGGGAACGAATGACCTTCCGGCTTCCCAAGTCACTGTCCTGCGTATTGATCCTTGTGGCAAACTCACCATCATCCACCTGCTGCGATTGCTCCTGAATCTTCTCATTATCCTGCATATGCGCTGGCACAACGCTCCATTCCGATTCCCGTGTGTGTCCCGCTTCATTGCCACACCAGCGAACATCCGGACCACATACTGAGATGACAGCCTCGGGCTGAAGTTCACGAATAAGCGCATAATAGGCGTCCCAGCCATAGACCTGCCTTTTGCCATTCGGACCCTCACCACATGCACCATCGAACCATACACAGAAGATGTCGCCATAATCCGTGAGCAGCTCGCGCAACTGATGGAGGAAAAACTCGTTATACCTCTCGGAATCCCCATAAGTGGCCTCATGCCGATCCCAAGGAGACAGGTACACGCCAAACTTCAATCCGCCCTCACGGCAGGCATCGGCGACTTCCCGAACCAAATCCCCCGTACCGTTCCTCCACGGACTAGCCGCGACCGTATGCGCTGTAAACTGACTTGGCCACAAACAAAATCCATCATGATGCTTACACGTCAAGATCAGCCCCTTCATCCCCGCAGCCTTGCACGCCTGCACCCATTGCGTTGCGCTCAGTTCAGAAGGATTGAAAATCGCCGGGTCTTCCTCCCCAGTGCCCCATTCCTGATCCGTAAATGTATTTACCGTAAAATGAATAAATGCGTAGAACTCCATCTCCTGCCATCTCAGCTGGCGTTCGGATGGGCTGACCTGTGCTGCGGACTTAATCCATTCGGCTGGTTGCAGTTCATAATTCATGGCGTATCACTCCTTTTATTTAGCCCATCCCTATATCATTGGACCACCCTTGCTTGGACCGCTACTCAGTGCACTACTGTCCATGAATGGCTGTGATGCAAGCAATAACTGCTGCTTGGCTTCTTCAACCAAATGTCGATCAATGGGATAATTAAAGCTGCCTTCGTACCTCACGCCTGATCCCATATGGATTTCCGTGATACCCGTCTGACTCACTAGTGTTTGAATTCCCTCTATGGTGACCCCCGACCCTGCCATGACAGCGATGTTCAGTGCTTGCCCCAGTTCCTGAAGCTGTTTCAGTTCCAGTATGGCTTCAGGCGCTGTCCGTTTCCCTCCCGATGTAAGCACACGCTCCACGTTGACCAATGTGTTAATGGCCTTGAGCGCCTCAGTGAGACTTGCGCTCACATCAATTGCACGATGAAACGTAACGCCCAAACCCTGAGCTTCGGCCATACATGATTGCATGGATAAAAGGTCCACTTCACCAGCTCCGGTGAGGGCGCCGATCACGATGCCAGCGGCTCCAAGTTCCCTTGCCACACGTACATCCCGGGTCATGGCGTGGATGTCATCTGCGCTATAGCGGAACGAGCGGCTATGCGGACGGATCATGACATACACTGGGATGGAGATTTGGGACAGCACTTGCTCCATGACGCCATAACTGGGGGTAAGCCCTCCTTCGGACATCGCAGACACCAGCTCAATCCGATCGGCCCCTCCCTCCTCAGCTGCCTTGGCATCTTCCACATCCACAGCAATGACTTCCAATACCGGCTGTCTCTTCATAAGGATCGCTCCCTTCACTTCATCGTAGATTATTCCAGAACCGTTAACCCGTATCGATAGACATCTCTCGAACTGCACACAGCCTGCTCCATGACATAAAGGACCGACTGAACGCTTCATCAGCGCTCCTGCGGTCCTTCTTCATCATTATTTGACGATAGTCAGCTTCGCAATCTGTAAAGGCTGACCTTCCTGAACGATATATGGTTTGTCGGCAATGATCTTCATGATTGGATTCTCCTTTGGGGACCGGAATGGGCTAGCAAATAGAGAGCGCAACGGATTTCATCACTTTATCTAATGAGTTTTGTTATTTTTGTTATTTATAATGTTATTATTTATTAGCAATAGTCTAAAACGTTAGGATCAGAACGTCAATACAAAAAAAGACACCTGGAGGGTGTCTTCATGTCTACGATAACCTTCTGGTTATCCGAGCTTTTTCTATTTTTTACGCCTAGCCTTCGTCATTCGATTAAACATGATCAGTGCAGCAATGATCATGGCAATCATGGCAATATTACTCGCTACTTCTTGTGATAAGCCGAAAAGAACTCCCAGGTTAGTCACCAGGCCTCTTACAATCAGCGCCACCACAACCAGCAGGATTGGACTCAAAAAATTATAATTTCTCATTCTTCGCAACACCCCTGACCCCATTGTTCAGAACTACGAATCTCATAACACTATCATAACAGTAGCTATTCTGTGTTACAACAAAGGACACCCGCGTACAGTGTCCTTTGTCATATACCAACGTATTCTGCTTTGGATGACAGAACAACCTTTCGATTGCTGTTATCACCTGATATTTCGATTCTCTTCTACACCTGCTTGAATTCGATCCAATCAATCTGGAGGCCAGGTTTCGTGAAGTCCAGTTTCAATTCATACAGTCCTGCTTCAAGGTCTACTTTGACAAGCTTCTGTCTGATCCATTTGCCTTCCGTACCATTCGTTTGGATGGTGGTTACCAACTGGTCATTCAGGAGCAGGTTACATGCACTTTGAGCCAATTCCGGCTCAGGAGACATGATCTGTACGATAATCCGATAATGGCCTGCCTCGTCCACTTTCATGTAGACGGGTTCAGCTACCGCAGGTTTTACCTGTGCGTTTTCAACCAGCGCCTGAGCTTGTGCAGCAGATAGGGATGCATTCGCTTGGAACGAAGCGACGTTCTCCACGATCTCGTGTTTTCTGCCGAACACTGGTGCATTCATGATGAACTTGCAGATGTTGATCGCCGAGCGTTGCAGCTCTCCGCGAGTCAATGTTCCATTTTCCAAGGATTCAATCGTATTGTCGTCCCAGCCGTTGATCTCTGCGCCGTAGTTCGGTACAACCATGTAGAGATCATTCTGCGCACGGATCATCCAGTTGGTGTATTTGCGATCAGCCTCTCCACCTTCGGTCACATCATTCATAATCGCCCACCAGTCCGTCATTACGATACCTTCGAAATTCCATTCACCGCGCAAAATTGTGGTGTTCAGGTCGTAGTTGGATGCCGCCCAGTGTCCGTTAACCGGATTGTAGGAGGTCATGATGGAGTTGGCTCCGCCCTCTTTTACTGCAATTTCGAACCCTTTCAGGTAAATTTCACGCAGTGCACGTTCGGAGACAACGGCATCTACTTTGCTGCGGTGTTTCTCCTGGTTATTGCAGGCAAAGTGTTTCAGTGTGGCATTGGAACCACCCTTCATAATACCTTTCGTACATGCTGCCGCAAATACACCCGAGATCAGTGGATCTTCGGAGAAGTACTCAAAGTTCCGGCCATTGAGCGGGCTCCGGCGGATATTGAGTCCAGGTCCGAGCAGGGTATCCACCTGATTTCTCAGCAGTTCCTGTCCTTCCATCACATACAACTCTTCAACGAGATCTTTATTCCATGTCGCTGCAAGCAACGTACCAATGGATACCTGTGTTGCCTTCTCGCCACTATCCATACGAATACCGGACGGGCCATCTGCCGTACATGCTACCGGAATACCGTAGTTAAACAGGCTGTCGCTGACACCCCCAAATGCGGATGCCGTTCCCGAAGTAACGAGCGGGCTGCTCATGCCTTCGCCACGGACAATCGCCGCCAGATCCTGATCACTTAGTTGGGCGATAAAGGCTTCCAGACTCACTTTGCCAGCCTTAACGTCACTCAGCTTGTAGCCCTGATTACCCGTCTGCTCCAGCGTTTGCGGAAGATTCTGCTCAATCCAGTTCGCCATGGATACCTTACGCTTCGGCACTTCGGCATAAGTCAGTTCATATGATCCATCTTCCTTGCGCGGACCTGGCTTCATCCGTGTAAAATCTTCGGTTGGTGCCATCGCTTCTTGCAGTTGCTCCACCAATTGAAGGGATTCAATTATATATCCATCCTGACCATCGATGCGGATGTGCTGCACTTGTTTCACGCTGGTTCCTACATGCAGTCGGTATGTGCCTTCTTCCAATACGTATGCGGAAGCATGGCCTGTAACACCCGCATCATCGTAAGATGCCATGTCATAGACCGGGTAAGAGATTACCAGTAGTTCCGACTCGCCTGGCTGCAACAATCTTGTTTTGCCGAAAGCTACCAAAGCTTTTACCGGTTGTCCCAGTTTGCCTTGTGGTGCTTCATAATAGACCTGCACAACCTCTTTGCCCGCATATGTTGTACCTGAGTTGGTCACATTCACACGAACTTCAATGTAGGTTTCGCCGTCTTTGGACACGGATTTCGCTTCTTCATGCTGGGTCAAAAACGTCGTATAAGACAGGCCGTAACCGAATTCATACTGTACTCGCTCAGGTCGAAACGTTTCGAAATAACGATAACCTACATAGATATCTTCCTGATACAGGTTCTTGAACTCATTGCCGTAGTTGCTGGTCGAAGGGTAATCTTCGATGGAATATGCAATCGTATCTGTCAGTTTACCACTCGGTGTAACGTCGCCCGCCAGTACATCGGCAATTGCGTTTCCACCCTCCATACCGCCATGCCAGGAGTAAATTACGCCTTGGATCGGATGTAGATACGTTTCGTTTAACCAGCTCATGTCGATGATATTCGAGACATTCAACACAACGATCGTGTGTTCAAATTGTGAAGTAACTTGCTTCAACATCGCTTTCTCATCTTCTGTCAGTTGGTAACTTCCTGGCGCATCCGCGTTATCCTGGTCTTCTCCTGCTGTACGCCCAATCACGATAATGGCTTTGCTGGATTTGCTTCTAGCCTGTGCAACCAGTTCATCGGTCAAAGGCATTTCTTTCTGATTCCATGGCTCGGCCGCCCATACTTTTCCGCCGTCATCAAATGGATTTTCCTCAATCCACTTCTCATAGACAGCTGCAAGCTCTTCATTGACCGTTATATTCTTTTTGCTGCGAAGACCATCTAGTAGATTCGTTGTATAAGCCACATGAACACTACCGCCTGAACCTGTACCGCTGCGATAATAATTGACTTGAATTCGACCAAAAACTGAAACGTTTTCGTTTTCGCGAAGTGGAAACACTTGGCCTTCATTTCTGAGTAAAACGGCTCCTTCTGCGGCAACCGTACGACTAAACTCTGCAAACCCTTCCAATGGAACTCCGATTTGATGTGTGCTCAATGATTTCCCTCCTGATTGTCATCCCCATATCTACGAATCGCTATATATAAAATGAACTAACAAAACGTACGCTCATTTTATAAAAAAGATATTCTATGATCTGGTAGATTCACTTGTACATAGTCTCATATTAACAGATTCTATAGAAGAAATTAAATTAGATTTGCGCTTAATTTATATTATGAAGGCTTGTCCACGATTAATGGCATAACAAAAAGCCACGGACGCCTGTCGTCCGTGACTTTTCTCCATTTTAGATCACTATATCAAGTTGTAAGTTTCGCATATACCAGGAAGAATAACATCTCTTCGCCCATGATGACATAACCCGGAACCCGATAGATCAGATCAACAAGGACAAATGCCACCAGCAGCCCTACCATGACCGCCAGATGACGTGGGCCGAGTCGTAGATGTGCATGTCTGTAACGATGGAACACAAGTGATGTCGAGAGAAAGTACAGTAGCGCCGATCCAAACACAAACCCCAGCATGAACACATAGTTTAACTGATTCTGATACAACAGCTGAATTGAAGCAGCGATCATACTCATGGAGATGTAGATGAACAGATGGCCGTATATGATCGCTTGCCCGGCAGTCTGAATCTCTTTGCTGACCTTTTTCTCCACGTTGTCGAAGTATTGCCACCATATCGCAATGACAAATATGGACGTAAAGGCAGCAAACAAGATGGATTTCATATCCCAATGATCAGCTTGCAGCACTGCGATAATACTAACTACCGATTCACCCAGCAGGATGAGTGTAAAGAGCGCAAAACGTTCCAACAAGTGATGGGTCTGAACCGGTACTTTTACCAGATTTTTGCGTCCGATCAGCGGAAGTACAATATCCACGGCAATCCCCGCATACAAAATCACGTAGCGTAACCAGGAATCGAAGAATAATGAACCCGATGAGATCAATATACCAATGAGGAAACAGGTGCCCAAGTAACGAGCAGCTTGCTGTTGATGCTCGCTTTTCGACTTGTGAACCGTCAGATACTGAATGGCCGTAAAAGCCCGTGAACCGATATACCCTATGAAGAAGGACAGGTAGTATTGGTCAAAATGGGTAGAGAGGCTCGCTGTCATAACCATAACGGACAGGAGCTGAAGGATGAGAAATATTCTATGGATCAGGATGTCTTGCCCATAACGGTTAATAAACAAGGTCTGACCGACCCATGCCCACCAAACAGGGATAAAAATAAGCACAAACTTCATTAGATATTCAAACGTAATTACTCCGTGTTCAGCATGCAACAAGACATGACCCGCTTTGGCGACCGCTGCTACGAAGAGCAGATCGTAAAACAGCTCCAGCCAGGTAACCTTTTTCTCCATCATCCTTCATGCTCCTTTGGTTTTTCTCATAATCCGACGCCTGTTGCTCACTCAGTTACCTACCCGCTGACTTGGTGACGCGCCCAGAGGAAAAGCTCTGAGCGCCATCTACCTTACTTCATTGTACTGTAGCAGGTACGAGCGTTCTTACTTCAATTGGTTGCAGATTGCCTTCAATTTGAGGGCGGTATTTCTCAAACCACTCAGGCAGCATCAATTTTTGTCCAAGCGAATCAGCAGGTTCATCTTTGGCAAAGCCCGGAGGATCTGTAGCAATTTCAAACAGAATGCCGCCAGCTTCTCTGAAGTAAATTGCATTAAAGTACTGACGATCCCGAACTGGAGTCGGTTGGTACCCGTAATCACGTACAGCTTCACTCCACTGTGCATGCTCCTCATCATCTTTGGCGCGCCATGCAATATGGTGCACGGTTCCTGCGCCGCCCATACCCAGAGCCATACGGGTCACTGGAACATCTACGACATTACCGATATCCCCGCTGGACCGGAAACGAGCATACTCTTCATTTTCACTCACTCTGACAAATCCCATGATTTTCTCAAGAGCATCCATCGTTCTTTGCGGGTTAACACTGAACAGGACAGCACCACCGAAGCCTTTGATTGCTTTATCTGTTGGAATGCCTTCGTGCGCCCAAGTGCTGGTTGCTCCCTCTTCCCGTTCAACAAGCTCAAGCCGCAGGCCTTCGCCATCTTCGAATTGAAGCAGGTCTTCATTGAAGCGACTTGTTTTGGTTACCTCAATGTTATACTGTTCCAGCCGATTCTGCCAGAAGCCAATCGACCCAGGAGGAATGACATAGGAAGTGATGCCGACCTGCCCTCCGCCAATTTTACCTCGTGGTGATCCAGCGGATGGGAAGAAGGTGATAATGGTACCCGGGCTTCCGTGTTCATCGCCAAAGTACAGATGATACACATCAGGTGCATCGAAGTTGATTGTTTTTTTCACGAGACGAAGTCCCAGAACTCCGGCATAAAAATCAACGTTGGCCTGTGGATCTCCTGCGAAAGCTGTAATATGGTGAATACCTGCTGTTTGAATAGTCATGATTAATTCCTCCTTGGTTTGGTAAGCATGTTTTGAATTGAGTAGGTGTTAGAGTATTTGAGTTAGTTAATTGATTTATAGTAAGTTTGTATTATCTTTAAATTAAGATATATGATCTAGCGAATTATATGCTAGTTTTTATTTTGATTGGCCTGTTCTTGTTTCAATTTATCAGGAGTCACGTCATCGCCGTTTGGATCATAGATGGTTGCATTCAGCAGAATGTCGTTGACCGAACCGCGAAAAGTTTGCAGATATTCCTGGCGAAGACGAACCTGTTCCTCTTTCTCCATCTCCGTCAATCCGCCCTCTTTGGCTTTTCTTGAAAGTTCATTTATTCTGGTCAATGTTGGGATTATCATCTTGATCTCTCCTCATGTAATGGATTAAAGATATTTGTTTTGGGTTGATATTTATATTTAAATTAAATATCTTAAATTAAAGATAAATGATTTGTGATCGGTTGTCAACTCTTTTATCAAAATAAAATAAATGAACCTGCTTTCCGCTCTGCGCCATGTTGCTTTAACTATGAATCGAAACAAGAAAAAGGGCTAGCTCCGCAATATCTCAATCACTGCTGGACTAGCCCTACATGTATTTATTTGATTAGCCTAGCTTTTGACCACAGTTCGGACAGAAGTTGGCTCCTTCATTTTTGGCTCCACAGTTCGGGCAGAAGTTTGGCTTCTTGTTGCCTTCTGTTGATGAAGAGGTATTCGAATCACCGTTGCTATTGCCCTCTGGCTTCTGGTCGGCATTCTGATTCTGAGACGAACCCGCATTGTTGTTCTGGTTCTGATTCTGGCCTTGGTTCTGGTTCATGTTTTTCATCATTTCATTGGCCATGTTCATACCCATCATCATGCCCGCCATATCCGAAGCTGCGCCGCCGCCCTGTACTTTACCGGATGAGATACCGTCTGTCATACTGACCTGCTGATACTTTTGCAGATTACCAATCATCTCATGCGAAGCGGTCTTTGTAATCATATCCTGAATCTCTTTTGGATAATTGAAGCTCATCACTTGGAAACCGGTAATCCCAATGCCTATGTCCATCATCTGCATATCCAGATCTTCCTGAATACCTTTGGCAATATCCGATGCATTCGCCTGCAGGTTGAACATATCCTTCCCTTCACGGCTAATCCACTTCATTAGAAGCTGATCCAGCACGGAAGTGATTCGAATTTTGACATCCTCGACCAGATAGCTCTGCTTGATGCCTGCAATCTTATCAATCAGGGTCACATAGTCACTTACTTTAAAATTAAATGTGCCGTTGGCCCGAATCGGCATCCCGCCCGGGAGTTGTGGTGTTGGAATCAACACCGGACTTTGTGTGCCCCAGCGCACGGTGAACTCTTTTGTATTTACAAACAATACTTCGACCCGCATGCCGCTGTTGAATCCGAATTTAAATCCTTTTAATGTAGAAAGAAACGGAATGATCTCGGAATCGATATTAAACGATCCTTCGTCCTCGAAAATCCCCTCCACTTTACCGTTATTCAGGAAAATGGCATCCTGACCGGAACGGATAATGAGTTTACTCCCCTTCTTGATCTCCCGGTTGCTCCACTTCCAAAATATCATGTCATCTCTGAACTCTTCCCATTCCACCACATTCGAAAATTGATTTCTGAAAAATCCCATATTCGTTTCCATCCCTTCTATTTAGTAAGCATTGTGTGCCATCATGCCTGCGTTAAGTTATTGCGATTGTCCGTGATGCTAGAAAGATCGGCTGCTACCGCTATGGGAATGGCCACCTCGGGTGGTTCCTCCACCGCCGCCTCCGCCACCGTTATTATTGTTCTTCTCAATCTTGCGTTTGGTAACAGTTGTACGAATGTACCGATCCTGACGATCAATTACACTGGAATTACTGGAATCCTCATACGTTGCACGATTGACAGTAACTCGCCCGCCAGAACGATGGGTCATTACACCAACTACAATTCCTCCGATTGCCAAGGATACAGCAAGTTGAAACCACGTATTGAAGAGGATATTATCCGGGTTTACCCCGGGTTTAAGATCCATATATTCGTAGGAGAGCTCCAAATATTTTTCAAAAGCCAATCTATAATTTCCATCCGATACATCTGGGGCAATTTTGGCCGTAATTTTATCGGCTCTGCCATTGTCGATATACTCTTCCCCTTTGTAAAAACCAGCCAGATACATCTTCCGATTGTACATGTCTATTGTAAGAATAACTGCGTTTCCATGCGTTTTATCGTAACCAAATCCCTGATCGTCATAAAAGTCCTCGGTAAGCAGTATTTCACTTTTATGCTCCCCGTTATTGGAGGTATAGATAACAAAGTCCGTCTGCCGTTCCACGCCATACTGATTCGCAAGTGTATTCAGTTCACTTATCTCTTGCTCACTCAGCAGGTTGGCCTCATCGTAGATGAGATTTTTGCTCTCCGCTGCGGATGCCGATGACATGGGAATCAACGGAGCAACAAGGGTGATCATCAGTAAAATGAGCGTAGCCATCACGGCCAGAGGGATTCTTTTTCTCATAAGAATCCACCTCCCATCATCCAGGAAACCAGCTTCAGTGACAACAACGAGACCGCAGAGACTCCTGCGAACCATCCGGCCACTTTGGCTTTGCTGATCGGCGGTTTGCCGACCACTTTACCTGTCTGACCATTCATGGCAAACGTGTACTGTGCACGATTATAGTCATAGTTGACCATCCATACCGGGAGCAGCACATAATCTGCATTTTTGAGTGTGGTATCAATCTGTTTGTCCGTGTAGCTCACGCTACTATATCCGGATACGGTTGAAGCAATATAAGAATCAATATAAGATCTCGTTTTATCTTTGGCCCGTGGGAAAAGTTCCTCGTCCGTATAACTGTATTTTTCCGCAATGTACCCCGCCAGATACGGGGTCTTGAACAGTTTCAACTGGTTATATGGAAAAGGCTCCAGCTTATCCATCAGTTCATCCTTCATTTTCTCCGATGCATCAATGGGCAGATTCACGTAATTCAGCCGAATTCGGCGGTATATATCGAAATGCTGTGTTTCCGTGTAATGGTAGTCGCCCTGGGTGTAAGATCTCACCTTGGTGCCACGTCCATGCACTTCGATTTTGTTATGTAACTCATACAACCAGAACGGCACGTACATGCCGGTAATGCTCTGAATCCGATCGGCGGACATGAAGCCACTTGGCGTTAACAGACCGTTTTTGCACCACTTTTTGAAAGCCTGCTTGGCTTGATCCTTGTTGATGGAAAAGGGAATCACCATCGCGGGGGCCAGATTGCCCGTCAGCCGATCACTGAGTACAACCGCTGCACCGCAGAAACTGCAAGTCGTCGCACTGGTCTCCGGCTCCGTCACAATGTCAGCTCCGCAGCTGTTACAGTGGTATTCTTTGACCTCATTTTCGGTGAATACTTGTCTCTTCAGGGGATCGGGGATCTGCTCTATGTTGTCCTGGCGGCCGCAGCTGGGACAGGATAATGCACCTGACACACTGTCAAAGATCATGCCACTGCCGCAGTTTGGACATTTATATTCAATAACCGGCATCTGCTCACCTCAATGTTAACGAAATATGATTCTAATTGACACTGTATAACTTCGCTGGCAGAACAACCTTCCGATCGCTCTTAAAGGCGAAGTGTTTGCTTCCGGTGCAGCTTTCTTTCGAAAAGCTTTTAGCTCCGCTTCTTCAGCTTTTCCTGAATCGCTGCGAGTTCTTCCTCTGCACTTGGCGACGCATTCTCATTATTACCCGCATCCGCGTTCATGTCCCTCTCCAATTGGGCAATTAATTCGTCCAAATCATCTTCCGGTGCTCCAGCGCGAAGTTCTGCCAAAGCCTCTGCTTCGTTCAGCGCCTGGTTCGCCTTGTCTTCCATGGCTTTCAATGCAGCATCAGCTCTGCCCGCAGATGCACTCCGTTCATTGGCCTGCTGCTGTGCCTTCGCATCTGCCATTCGACCTTTCAGTTCTGCATGCCGCGCTTCCAGTTGCCCCAGATCTGCAACCAGTTTATCGTTCATATGCTTCATCATCTTGGCTTTGGCGGAAGCACGTTCATAGGCGGCTTGTAATTCGTTCAATTTGTCAGCTAGCTTCACTTTCTTCTCCAGAAAACCACGTGCCTTGTCTTCGTCTCCCGACTCCGCCGATTTCTCCGCATACCGCTGTAACTTCTTGACCTCGGCGTTGCACTCATCCAATGCTCGCTTCGCCCGGCTCTCATCCGACAATACCGCTGTCGTCTCCGCTTTTACCTGACCCAGATCGCTACTCAGACTGCGCATATATTCATTCACGCTTTTCTCCGGGTCTTCCGCCCGAGACAACATGTGGTTCACATTCGCCTTCATCACGTCTCTAAACCTCGATAAGATTCCCATGACTTGTTCCTCCTCCGAAAAGTTCATATGTATACTATAATACATGAATACGGCCACATACGTTTCACATTTCACGATGGCAAGTGGAGTCCCTACGTTTCAAATCCACACCATAATTGCGCAATATAAGAAAAGACGAGCACTTATAGTGTCACCTCATGATCCTGTAAAAACACACAAAAAATGCGAACATTCCTTAAGATCTAATCCTTTTCTAACTCTAATAAATCATTACCTGATCTATGGTTCGACCGGAAGGCTCTCCACCGCTGTGAAAAACACATCCAGCAATTCAACATTGTACACTGTGCGAACGTATTCGGTTATTAACGCCACACCCTCTTCCCTCTGATACTCCAAGCATGGGCGGCCCTCACTCCACAGCACCCTGCAAGGGAATTTTCCGACAACATCCTTAATGATGTGATCCGGCTCAGCTACATTATGAATATCTCCCATATGAAATCTCCTCATTTCTCCGCACTTATCGTGTGCAATTATCCATTAATTTTGAAATAGATAACGGTTCGATTCAGTGTACTTCATCACATGCCACTCGAAGAGTTATGGCGACATACCACTTAGGCATTTTGCAGACATGACCGTGTTGGTTCTCCCCAAAGGTGCCATTCCTCCGCAAGTTGGCTATAATAAGGGGATCAATGATTTCTATAAAAGGCAGGAAAATTATGCGTACACGAGTTCATTTTATCGCTCCCTACGAATCGATGATTCCTATTATACAAGAGTGCATTCCTCGCTTTCCCCAGTTAACCATTCAGACGGACGTGGGCGATTTGGCGAACGGTGTGGAATTAGCAACTCAAGCTGAGAAAAACGGTGCAGAGATTATCATCAGTCGTGGCGGAACGGCCCAATTGATTAAGAAAGCAGTGACTATTCCCGTCATTGATGTACAGTTATCGGGCTACGATATGATTCGTTCACTTACCCTGGCAAGCCAGTTTAACGGCCAGACAGCCATCGTTGGCTTCTCCAACATCACCTCTGGTGCACAATCCATTATTGATCTGATGGATCTGCCTCTCAAGGTCTATACCATACATAGCTCAGAAGATGTGGCACGGTTACTTTTGGAGTTAAAAGCCTCCGGTTATCGCCAGATTGTCGGAGATGTGATCACCGTTAACACTGCGAAGACCTATGGCTTAGAGGGATTGTTGATCCAATCCGGCCAGGAATCCATCCTAAGAGCGATGGAGGATGCACTGCTGGTCTACCGTTATTTGAGCAAAAATCATGCGATATCAATCATACTGAATGACCTGGTTACACAGGAACATCCGAATTTGCTTATTCTAAATGAACGGAATGAAGTCGTATTCGAGAACCTGACCGATTTTGAGGAAAATCCGCTGACCGATAATCACATATATCTGACCAACACCAGTCTGGAATTCCATCAATCCCAGATCCAAAATGTGTTCATGGTGGACGATTACCAGCTCACGGTCAACGCCTATGAAACGACTCTGAACAACAAGAGCTACAAGGTATATATGCTGGAAAAAGGACAACCCTATGCCTTTGCACAATTCGGCATAACAACTTTTACGGACGCATCGATGGAGCCCATTGTTGCTGAGTCCCCTGCCATGCAGTCGGTATTGAAGAACATTCGGGCACTCTACGAGAATCATGAACCGATCTATCTGCTGGGTGAAGCGGATTCCGGTAAATCTTTTCTGGTCAAACATATTCATCAAATGTACTCCGGTGGCGGACTACTATTACAGATAGATCTCTCACAAGTTCCGCTCGGTCATTTGCACAAGATACCACTCGCCAAGGTTCGAAATGTTGAGATTAATCATATGGAAGCACGTATAGAAGATCCGGAGTTACTCTCCTTTATCCAAAACTGCCTTCAAAGTCAGATTGGGGTGTTTATACTCGGGGAACAGACCTTGAACCCACAGTGGTCACTCGATCTGGAGCTTAATACCATCATGATGCCGAATCTTGCGGATAGACCGGAAGATCTGGCTCCACTGATGCAGCATTTCCTTACGGGTTACTACCAGAAGTACGGAACCACTGCCGTGAGAATAAAAGAAGATGCGCTACAGCTGATTCGGGATCAGATTACACAGATGAACGTCAACCAGTTGAAGCATCTGATCAAGCAGGCTGCACTCAACGAACAGGATTATGTCATCACCACGGCTACCTTGTCCCGCTTGCTGGATCAGCAACCCGCTTCAAGCCAAATGAGGTTGAACGGTACGCTGAAGGAGATTGAGAAAGAAGTTATTCAGTTCGTTCTCCAGGAGGAAAATAATAATCAATCGAAGGCCGCAGAGCGTCTGGGGATTAACCGGGCCACATTATGGCGTAAACTTAAAGATTAACTTTAAGTTTACGTCTTTTTTACCGCCTTATATGTTGCATTTTTAAACAGTTTAGCATGTATTTAAAATTTACAATAATTTATTGTTGCTATATTAAACGATATGGGATAACATAATTCCTGCAAGCGCTTCATAAAAACGATTACTTCATAAGGAGCTACTACTATGAACATTAAAGCAGCATTAGATCGCATCCCTGGCGGTATGATGGTCGTTCCCCTGTTACTTGGTGCAACCATCAATACATTCTTCCCGAATGCCTTGCGCATTGGCGGATTCACGGAAGCTCTTTTCGTTAACAGCGCCAGTACGCTGATTGCACTGTTCCTGTTGATTGCCGGTACACAGATTACGTTCAAAACAGCAGGTGCATCGGTCGGCAAGGGTGTTACCTTGCTTGTCGTAAAATGGGCAATCGGTGCAGCAATCGGTCTCATTGCCATTTTGTTTGCCGACCCAAGCGGGTTATTCCTGGGTCTGGCTCCACTTGCCATTATTGCTGCAATGACCAACTCCAACGGCGGTTTGTACATTGCACTCGCTGGTCAATACGGTAAGGAAGATGACAAAGCAGCCTATCCGTTCCTCGCGCTTAGTGACGGTCCATTCCTAACCATGGTAGCGCTCTCCATCTTTGGTGCGATGGGCTTTGCCAACGGCATGTTCTCTCCTATGGCATTCGTTGCTGTATTGCTTCCGCTTATCGTTGGTGTCATTATTGGTAATCTGGACCGCAATCTGGCGGAGTGGCTGCACAAAGGCAGCGACAAACTTGTTCCGTTCTTCGCCTTCTCACTGGGTATGGGAATCAACTTCTCCTCGATCATCCAAGGTGGACTTGGTGGAATTATGCTTGGTGTTCTGACCGTGCTTCTCACAGGCGGAATCGGATACCTGTTGTTCAAAGCCATTGGCTGGAATCCCATCGTTGGTGCTTCCGAAGGTTCAACTGCCGGGAATGCGGTAGGTACACCTGCGGCCATCGTGGCTGCTAATGCTTCATTTGGCCCTATTGCTGAGATTGCAACGGTACAGATTGCTGCGAGTGTTGTTACTACGGCTATCCTGTTGCCGATCTTCATCGGGTTCCTATCCAAACGACTGGAGAAATCAGGCGGAGTCGAGAAATACAATCAAAGACCAAGCACATAAATGGGTATCACCTGATCTGAACGGATTTTTTATAAAATTGTGCTTATAAGGAGGGATGACTGCATGAAATTAGCCATTATTGCAGATGATTTGACCGGTGCCAATGACAGCGGGGTGCAGCTTGCCCGTCATGGCTTGAAGACCAGTGTTCTTTTTAATATGGATGAGGAGCCTCTTATACGTTACGATGCCGTCGTCTTTGATACAGATAGTCGTTCCATATCCCCGCAGGAAGCGTATGACCGTGTATATCGGGCAGCTGAATTGTTGACGAACCATGGATTTGAGACGATTTTCAAAAAGATGGATTCCACCATGCGTGGAAATATCGGCATAGAGATTGATGCTGTATATGATGTAGTTAAGCCGGACTTTATGATGATTGCCCCGGGTTATCCAAAAAATAACCGAACGATATTGGAAGGAATTCATTACCTGAACGGCGTTCCACTGGGAGATACTGAAATTGCCCATGATCCGAAGACACCTGTAACGATTTCCTACCTTCCGGACTTGTTGAAACAACAGACCAAGTACGAAGTTGGTGAGATCACCGTCGCCGATCTGGAAGCTGGGCAGAATCATATTCGCACCAAGCTAGAGCAGTTGAAAACAAATAACATCCCGTATGTAATGGTAGACTCCACCGAAGAAAGACATCTGGAACTGATTCTGCAGATGACTCGCGAGTTGGATTATACCTTTACTTGGGCAGGCTCGGCGGGCATTGCCAATTACCTCCCCGCTCATTACGAGTTGGAATCCAGGGCTGCGTCACTTGACATCCCGGAGAATTCCGGTCCAATCCTAACGGTGGTCGGCAGCGTGAACAAAAACTCCCGTGAGCAGCTGCATCGATTGATGCGCAAGTCCCGCGTGGCTTCAGTCTCCTTCCATTCCTTCAAAGCGGTATCCGCAACCGCTGACCGCGCGGAAGAGATGGAACGTGTCTATAACGAGGTACGAGACAAAGCGCTGGAAGGACAAGATGTGGTCCTCTACTCCACGGCAGAACAAGTGGATATCGAACTGGCACGGGCAACGGGCGAAATTCGCGGTCTCAATCACACGGAAGTCAGCAACGAGATTGTACTTGCGATGGGTGAGATCTGTGCCAGACTGCTGGAAGAGGGACTTTTCAAAGGGGTATCCATGACCGGTGGCGATACGGCAAAACAAATCTGTCTGAAATGGAATATCAGCGGCTTCGAGCTGCTGGATGAGCTTGAAATCGGCGTGCCGATCTCCAAGTTTATCGGGATTGATGATCTGCATGTGATTACCAAAGCTGGCGGATTCGGCAAACCCGATGTCTTTATCCATGCCATTCAAAAATTAAAAGGGGGTATTCTCGTATGAAACCTACAATTGGAATTACGATGGGCGACGCAGCAGGCATAGGTCCGGAGATTATTATGAAAGCACTGGGTCATCAAGAAATGTACGATCAGTGTAATCCACTCGTTATCGGTGATGCGAAAATTTTGGAGCGTGTATTGCCGGTTATCGGTTCAAATCTGAACGTTAACGCTATTCAAGAGCCTTCCGAAGCCAAGTATGAATTCGGTACTGTGGATGTGATTGATCTGAATCTCGTTCCTGCGGATCTGGAATACGGTAAAGTATCTGCCGTGGCTGGAGATGCAGCATTCCAGTTTCTCGCCAAAGCCATTGATCTTGCCAAAAAACAGCAGATTCACTCCATCTGCACGGCGCCTTTGAACAAGGAAGCTTTACATCAAGGGGGGCACCTGTATCCGGGACACACCGAGATTCTGGCTGACCTGACGGATACACAGGACTTCTCCATGATGCTGACAACGCCTAATCTGAGAGTCATTCACCTGACAACACACATGGGTCTAATCGATGCTATTGCGAGTATTAACCCGGAAAGAACCTACACTGTCGTGAAGCTTGCTCATGATACGCTGAAAAAAGCAGGCTTTGAGAATCCGCGCGTAGCCGTATGCGGAATCAATCCTCATGCCGGAGAGAACGGCTTGTTCGGCAACGGAGAAGAAGAAGAGAAACTGCAGCCCGGTATCGAACGTGCGCAGCAGGAAGGCATTAACGTCGTTGGTCCACTCCCGGCGGATACCCTCTTCTTCCGCGCTGGTCGCGGCGACTTCGATATCGTTGTAGCCTGCTACCACGACCAAGGCCATGCACCGATCAAGGTAATGGGCATCGAGGAAGGTGTGAACATCACCGTTGGCCTGAAAGGCGGCATCATCCGTACGTCTGTCGACCACGGTACGGCCTTCGATATCGCCGGCAAAAATATCGCCGATGATAAAAGCATGCTGGCTGCCATCCGCTCTGCTATTGAGCTGGCGCCGAAGGATCAAGTATAACTACGTTTGGACATAATTGAACTTGATAGAGAATCATTCCTATGGAGATGTGTTATATATAACAAAAAGGAAAACCCTATGTTAAGTTAAGGGTTTTCCTTTTTGTCTATCATCCGAAGTTATAGGTTGAGGGAAGGATAGTTCGCACCAGCAATCCGATGATAGTATGACCTTCCAATCACTTTTAGATCCAGATTCAGTAATCGGGTCAACACCTATTATTATGACAGATGGTCTTGTGTTGTATGATGCCTATCGAACATATGCTAAACTAATCACAATAAGCAAGAGCATCACAGTACTCCTTTACATTTACAATACTCATCGATTACCTAATATCAACATATATTTCAAATGATAAAAAGGAAGAGATTTAATGGGAAGAAAACAATCTTTTACTGAGACAGAGCTACTGGACACAACAAAAAAATTAATACTTGAGCATGGCTATGACGGTTTTCATCTCAAGCTGCTCTCACAGCATCTGTCTGGAGCCCGGAGCACGATATATCAATATTACGCGAATAAAGAAGAGATCGTCGCTGCTTGCATGAAGCGCTCAATATCAACCGTATTAGAGAATTCATTAGCCATTGATGAGACTGATCCAATGGATGCTCTCGAACAATTGCTCCTCATTTACGCAGAAGAATCTACGCTCCATCAACTTTTGGGAGATGCTAGCAAAATTAATACGGCTAATTCTTCCGCAGCAGCGAGAGATCTTGAATTTATTGAGAAAGCACATATGACTCTTAAAATTCAATTATCACGCTTATTTGAACGCGCACAGCAGGATCAAGCTCTGCGACAAGATATTCCTCTACCTGTACTTATTGGTGTTTTTTTTAACTTAATTAATACGCCTAATATGCTAAATATCCCTACGCCTGATTGGGGGAAGCTATTGTTTCAAATGTGGGTTGGAGGAGCCAAGAGCTAGATTTATTCTTGGATTTAATTTGACACATGTGTCATTTATATCGTTTAATTATATAAACCGCGCGGCCACACCCCTAATTTGACACATATGTCAATAAAAAAACAAAAGAAGGAGTTGAAAAGATCATGCTTTTAGCTATGAAGGAATTAATGCATAGTAAAATGAAATTTTTGATGATTATCATTATTTTCGTACTAATCGCTTGGTTGGTCTTCATTTTATCCGGCCTGGGGAATGGATTATCTACGCTAGCTGCGTCCACATTCAAGACCATGAAGTCTGATTATGTCGTCTTTGAAGAAGGGCCACAGTCTTCAATGAGCAAATCGCTGCTGTCAGATCAATTAGTGGCAGAGGTGGAACAGCTACCCAATGTGGATGCTGCCGCACCCATGGGAAGTACGATGGCGACGGCTCTGAAGGAGAAAAGTACGAAGAATGAAGATAAGGTGGACATAGCGATTATAGGAATTAACCCTGGAAGCTTCTTGGAACCACCTATTGTAGAAGGTGAAAGTCTATCTTCCGAGAATCCTACAGGTGTCGTGGTGAATTCGACCATGAAGGATGAGGGCTATAACCTTGGTGATACTTTTCAATTAGATGGAACGACTGAATCGTTGAAGATTATCGGATATGTGGAGAATCAGACGTATAACCACGTTGCCTCCGTATTTACCCCAATGACTGAATGGCGGAAGATAGCTTTCGCAGCTCCGGGTTCAGATAAAGGAGTTGCAGGTCCCGTTAATGCGATAATGTTACAAGGCAAGGATATCGATCCAACCGTAATTAACAGCAAGCTATCAAATACGGATACGGTTACCCGAGCAGCAGCCGTTCAAGGTATGCCAGGGTACAAAGAAGAAAACGGTACTATTTTAATGATGTTTGCATTTCTACTAGCCATCTCCGCATTTGTACTTGGTGTATTCTTTTACGTAATTACGATGCAAAAGACCAATCAGTTCGGCATTATGAAAGCTATAGGCGCTAGTAACCGATTTTTGGGCAGAGCCATTATCACACAAGTGTTTGTACTTTCACTGACTAGCATTGTTGTTGGAATCTTACTGACTTATGGAACAGCAGCCATCATGCCAAAAGGTATGCCGTTCAAGTTGGAGACAAGTCTTGTTGTCACGTATTCTGTTATTCTGTTAATTATCGCTATATTAAGTTCGCTGGTATCCGTTCGCAAAATCACAAAAGTTGATCCGCTCAAGGCGCTCGGGAGGGTTGAATAATGATTAAAGGATTGCAAATGAATGAAGTCACAATGTATTATGCCGAAGGAAGCAATCGCATCACGGCACTCGATCATGTATCCATATCAGTAGAACCGGGTGAGTTTGTTGCTGTAGTTGGACCGTCTGGTTCGGGTAAAAGTACGTTCTTATCCATTGCTGGAGCGCTGCTGAAAGCCTCCGAAGGAGATGTTAGGCTGAATGGAAATAATATCTCCACGCAAACTGAGAAAGAGCTGTCTAATATAAGGTTGCAAGAAATTGGATTTATTATGCAATCCTCGAATTTAGTTCCCTATTTAAATGTTCTTGATCAATTGCTAATCGTAAAGAGGATGTCGGGAAAGATTAAAAGGGAGGATAGGGAGTTTGCCACTAAGCTGCTGAACGAGCTGGGTCTGGGCTCGAAATTAAAAAGCTTTCCGGATGAGCTTTCAGGTGGTGAGAAGCAACGGACAGCAATAGCTCGAGCTTTAATGAATAACCCCAACATCATTTTGGCGGATGAGCCGACCGCAAGCTTAGATACTAAACGAGCTCATGAAGTGGTCAGTCTAATCGCACAAGAAGTTAAGTCACGCCAAAAGGCGGCCATTATGGTTACCCATGATGAGCGCATGCTTGAATATTGCGATAAAGTATACCGGATGAGTGATGGGGGATTGTCGTTAGCTGAATCTTAAATATATGGACCCGACAATCTACCATTGCTCTTCTCTATTCTTTCTTTTATAAAAAGCTTCTATCCAGAAAAGTAACAAGTTACGTAGTATTTTGGGTCTGTCCATCACTCTCCTCGCCCCTCTCACTCTAGACACCCAAGTGGCTCGGGTCTCTCACCCACAAGCATCACGTCACGCTCGCTCTGTGAATGTTTGCTTCGGCGATATGCACTTGGTGACATTCCGTTCTGTTTGTTGAAGATACGATTGAACTGGGAGAAGCTTGTGAATCCACACTGTGCAGCAATATCTGTAATTTTTTCACTCGAATTCAGCAGCATTTGCTGGGCATTGCGAATACGGGTCATCTGCACATACTCCGTGAAGGTGAAGCCGGTAACCTTAGTGAATTGGCGAGACAAGTGATGGGCACTTACATAAAAGCGCCTGGATACTTCATCCAAAGATAAATCTTGCTGATAATGACTATGAATATAAGAGGCAATGGCATACATGCGTCGGGACATCGATGATCCTGTCTCTTCACGCACATATCCATTCTCTGCCGAGTACCGATGAAGGGCACAGAGAAACTCCACGAACTTGCTATGAATCATAACCGATTGAAGTGCAGAAGGCTGCTGCGATATAGCAAAAATATCATTGATCGGCGCGAGGACTTCCTTGCGCCGTTCTTCTGTAAATCGGAATATCGGGATCGGTTTATCAAAAATCGAAAACAGTTCTGTGTAACCGCTCTCAAGACCAGGTATATTACGTGGCATGGCAAAGGTGATCATCAATCGTTTCGGCGGGGCACCCTTCGGATATTGCGTTTTATGCAGCAAAGAAGGCCGCAGCAGAACGATATCGAGAGGCTGGATCTCATATAAACTGCCTTCAATGATGTGCGCAGCTGTGCGATCCAGAAGGATACAGATTTCATAGAAATCATGGAAATGCTGAAATTCCATATTCAGTTCATGGGAACGCTCGTCATAATCCAGATGATAAAAAAGTGAATCTCCAGGCTGGTTTACATGGATCGCATATCCCTGCTCGTATGCCAAAACCGATGGTGTCATGGACATGCCCCCTATCCTGATTCTAATGATTTTATTTTAGCATGAAATGCAATAAAAAGACGTTATTTTCAGCATACAATACGTAGTTTCGTCCATTTCTCTTTTGTTATGATAGAGTTGATATGTTAGCGCTTGCAGTATTATCGCTCCAACAACGACTACAGCCTGTACTTACTATAAACCGAGGTGGGAAACCAACATGAAAATGAATTCCTTGTATACTCGAATCCATACCATTGTGAAACACTTGGAACGCGCACGACTGACCTCCAAGACATATATACCGGAGCTTTATCATAAAGAAAGTGGTTACCACTCCTGGGAACTGGTTCATGAGGACCCTTCCTCCTGGAACGTGTTTCGTAAAGGTGATGGCTGGGGAGGTAAGGATGTACACAGCTGCTTCAAAACCCGAATTCGAATCCCGGATCATATGGAAGGAAAAAAGGTCGTTTGTGCCATCGTCACCAGTGCTGATGATATCTGGAACTATGATAATCCGCAATTCTTAGCATTCCTTAATGGGGAATTGATCTGTGGTCTGGACGTTAACCATACGGAGATTGACCTGACACCCGCTGCGGTAAAAGGTGAAGAGTTTGAACTGGCACTCTATGCGTACTGTAGTACTTCGGCAGCGGATGTCTTTCTCAATGTATATGTAGCTGAACATCATCAGCCTGTCACCGATTTATATTACGATCTTAAGGCTGCGCTCGATGCCGCGGATCTACTGCGTGAGGATGACTTGGAGCGACTGAAGCTGATTGAACATCTGAATCAGGCGGTAAATTTACTGGATCTACGCCAGGAAAATAGTGCTGCTTTTCGTGCATCCGTACTGGAAGCCCGCCTATATATGCAAAATAATATCTACGGTGTAACTCGCCCTGCGGGTGATCACATCCCTACCGTTCACTGCATCGGTCATACCCATATTGATGTGGCGTGGCTATGGACACTGGATCAGACACGGGAAAAGGTCATCCGGAGTTTTGCAAGTGTACTCTACTTGATGGACAAGTTCCCGGAATATACCTTCATGTCCTCCCAGCCCCAGCTGTATGCATACCTGAAAGCCGATTACCCGTCTCTATATGAGAAAATCAAGGAAAAAGTGGCCGAAGGCCGCTGGGAAGCGGAAGGTTCAATGTGGCTGGAAGCCGACTGTAACCTGATCTCTGGCGAATCCATGATCCGTCAGATTATATACGGAAAGCGTTTCTTCAAGGAAGAGTTTGGCGTGGAGAACCGTGTTCTCTGGCTGCCGGATGTATTTGGTTATAGTGCAGCGATGCCGCAGATTATGCGCAAGAGCGGCATTGATTATTTTATGACAACCAAAATCGCTTGGAACGATACGAACCAGATTCCCAACGACACCATGTACTGGAGAGGCATTGACGGATCTGAAGTTTTAACCCATTTCATCACAGCAACAGACTATGACAAGCATCCCGATTTCAGGCAGCGCCGCTTCGAAACGACCTACAATGGACGTTTTAATGCATCCCAAGTCAAGGGTACGTGGCAGCGATATCAGAACAAAAACATCAATGCAGATGTGTTACAGTGCTACGGCTTCGGCGACGGAGGCGGCGGTCCAACGGAGGAGATGCTGGAGCACGGCAGACGGCTTGAAAAAGGGTTGCCAGGCGTACCGGACGTGAAACGTACTTTTGTACGAGAATTCTTCGAAAAGCTGGAACAGAATCTGGACGATGTTCGTTCCGTTCCACGCTGGTCGGGAGAGCTATATCTGGAATACCACCGGGGGACTTACACGTCCATGGCTCGCAACAAACGGTATAACCGGCATAGTGAATTTGCGCTGGCGGATGCCGAGCTATATTCCATGATTCATCGTGAGGCGGATGCACGAGCGGTCTACCCAACCGCTGCACTGGAGCACGCATGGAAGCTGACGATGCTGAATCAGTTTCATGACATTCTGCCCGGCAGCTCCATTGAGCAGATCTATGTGGATTCGAAGGAGCAATATGAAGAGGTCATTCATGTCACGGATGAGCTGAAGAACAGTACCCTGAACGGCATTGTAAGCAGCATTACATCTGACTGTGAAGCCATTGTGGTATTCAACACGACCGGCTTCGAGCGGACGGATGTGGTTGAATTTCCTTCTTTTGCAAGAAATGTGACCGTCTATGATGGTGATCGTCCTGTACCGAGTCAGCGCACACCGGATGGTGGATTGGTATTCCTTGCTGAAAATGTACCGGCCTCGGGATATAAAACCTTCCGGATCACGCCTGATCTGGCCGCCGAACTAGGCGCTGGCGTATCGGTTGCACAGTGGGAAGCAGATCGGCGCCACATCCATACACCTTGGTACGATATTCACCTGAATGAAAGTGCCGAGTTCACATCCGTATGGGACAAGCTGGAGGGCCGTGAGCTGCTTCAGTCTGGCAAGCGTGGTAACGTGCTGCAAGTGTTCGAGGATCGACCTGCGGAATACGAGGCGTGGAACATTGACGATTATTATGAACAGCATATGTGGGAGATTAATGACCTGCAGTCGCTGGAGTGGGTTGAAAGCGGGCCAGTGCGTTCCGTGCTTCAAGTGAAGCGACAGTTCCTGGACTCGGTCATTGAGCAAACGATCATCTTCTACGCGCATACGCGCCGGATTGATTTCCGTACGTTCGTGGATTGGAAGCAGGAGCATTTGCTGCTGAAAGCCGCCTTCCCGCTCGATATCTGGAGTGAGAAAGCAGTCTACGAAATCCAGTACGGCAACGTTGAGCGTGCAACACACCGTAATACTAGCTGGGATCAAGCCCGGTTTGAAGTATGCGGGCAGAAGTGGGCCGATCTGGCGGAGAACGGGTACGGTGCTGCTCTGCTGAACGACTGCAAATACGGATATGACATTCATAACTCGGTGATGCGACTGTCACTGATCAAGAGCGCTACGTACCCGAATGAAAATGCCGACAAAGAGCAGCACGTATTCACCTACGCGCTCTATCCACATAAGGGCGATTTCCGTGAAGGACGTGTCATCCAAGCCGCTTATGATCTCAACCGTCCGCTGGTTGCCCGTGAAGTAAGTCCACAAACCGGTACGTTGCCGGGAACATGGTCACTCGCATCGGTCGATCAGGATAATGTCGTGCTGGAGGTTATCAAAAAAGCCGAGAACAACGATGATATGATCATCCGTCTCTATGAAGCACACGGCCGCCGCAGTCGGGCGTCCCTGCAATTGCCTGAGGGATCAGGTGCTACGGTGTACGCGTGTGATCTGCTCGAGAACAACGAAGCGGAATGCGCCGTGGAAAACGGGCGGATTTCTTTTGATATCAAACCGTACGAGATTCTAACTTTCCGGATTCCGAAAGCGTAGCGGGCACATTTACAAGTAAATATGTTGCCGTAACCGTTCATATTACGAGTGCTTCTTGTCATTACTGACAATGGCACTCTTTTTCTTTTTTACCACGTCCTCTATTCCTCTGCACACAAAAACACCCCCGGAATATCATCGATAGAGCCGGCAGGCTTTACCATGTTTATTCACAGGGGTTTCTGATCACCAATGGTAGATTAATAGAGCAACCAACTTAGCCATCGGCTACGTCATCCTTAAAATTCTTCGTACTCGCTTGGGTCCTGATCCCACAACCGTCCATCCGGACGATTAAATGCAGAGATGACCTGCATCTCTTCTGTGCTCAACTCGAAATCGAATATATCGATATTTTCCTGCTGATGCTGCAGGGAGCCGGCTTTCGGAATTGGAATGGAACCCAGCTGAACATGCCAGCGCAGAATGATCTGGGTTGGGGTTTTGCCATGTGTTTCCGCAATCCGAAGAATGTTCTCATCCTTCAGAATATCCTGTACGGCATCATTGCCACGTCCAATCGGACTCCAGGATTCGTTCACGATGCCATGCTTCGTATCCTGTTCCCGCTGATCGGCTTGGTCGAAGAATGGATGCAGCTCAATCTGATTCAGACTCGGCGCTATCCCCGTTTCCTTAATCAGCCGTTCATTGTGCTCAGGCAGGAAGTTGCTGACTCCAATGGATCGGATATATCCGCGCTTTTTGGCTTCGATCAGCGCTTGCCATGCCTCGACATACATGTCCTTCTTCGGATTGGGCCAGTGAATCAGATACAGGTCGTAATAATCCAGATCCGCTCTGTACAGGGATTCCTGGATCGCCACAAGTGCTTTATCATGAGCGTGATAGCGGCCCGGCAGCTTCGAGGAAATCAGCAGTTCTTCTCTGGCGATGGAGCTTTGCTTAATGGCTTTGCCCACTGTTGCTTCATTCTCATAGTTGTATGCTGTATCAATCAACCGATAACCCGCATCCATTGCGGATGCGATCGATTTAACACCTTCTTCTCCTTTTAAACTATAGGTACCGAACCCAATTGCAGGTACTTTCAAGCCATCATTCAATGTATATTCCGGAATTTGATGATTCATGTAATAACTCTCCTTTGCGAAATATTTTCTTTTACCCTTATCTGGAGAAATTTTACCCTCTCGAATTATCTTAACCCCTTGTATATGCTTGAATCAAATCGCACAACTATTGCTGATTTCCTTATAAATGTAAAAAAAGGACGCTGTCACAAAGGACCAGCGTCTTACAATATAGTGCCTCACAACGCACACGATATATCTTACATTAGAAATTGGTTGCAATAATTTTGGCTGATGTACTCTCGTCGATGAAATCCATAACCGAAATGCCAAAACGGCCTTTGGTATTGGTCGTAAAGAATGTGTTTACTTTCGGATTTATATCGTCTTTTACGGAGCGAATATTCGGAATACCGAACCAACCCGGGTCATAACCACTTGTGTAGTTAATGTACAACCAGGCAGGATTCTGGGATTTGGCTTCGTTGTACATGTTTTGAATATCCGACCATTTCTTGTTCTTCTCAGATACTTTAAAATAATCTTGAATCTTCATACTTGCTGCATTCTGAATGTTAAAGGTGGTGTTCTCTTGCCATGCAGTAGCATTAATACCATACGGGGATTGGCTCATATCGAATCTTCTCAGCAATACAATCTTGCCTCTTGCTTCCCCAAGGGTAGGGACGCGGTCGGTTAGCAGCCATTTATCAGGATTCTTGGCGACATAGGATTTGAATGTTTCCTCATACGTGCGCGTATTATTCGCAGGTGTATGCTCTTCTTTCACACTCATAATAATGGTTTCGGATGGATTACTGTTCAGAAAGCCAATAACTGCATTTAATACATCATCAAAATTTTGATTCTGATAGATAGCCCCGTGATGAATGGTGAATGCATCCCCGTAATGTCTGGTGCGAACATCAAGGAAACGGACACCCACATTCAATTGCTGGGCAATGGTCAGATCCTGCGTCTTTGCCGTTCCATTGATCGGTTCATACAAGGCACCGGAGTCATGCGTTCCTGGGATCGAGAGAGATGAAAGCGGGGTGTTAGCAGGGATTGACCCCATCCAATTGGAATTACTGTAAGCGGAAGAAACACCAGTCAACGTCCATGAAAAGAGAGTTACGAATGCAAGGGCTAGGCTTATTCTCTTGAACAATGTAAATACCACCTTTGCTTGTTTTTGTTTTACCCTGATCATTAAGCGGCGCCAGCTTGATGATCACATCACCTGTAAAAGGCTGACGTTAATTCCGTATGGATGTCTAGATGTCTATACTTCAACTCTACTTCGCTATTGTTTGCATGTTATTACGTCCAGGTAAAATTGAAATTAACTGCACCACGAATTTTAGAAAGTGGGTGTATACGTAAAAACGGCCACCAATTATGGTGACCGTCACGTATCTCAATTCCATTCGTAGTATCCTCGGAACAAAGGTATACTCTTTCTTTTCATGAAGTAACATCGATGGGAACTTAAGACTGCAAATCTTCGATTGAGTTCACATCTTCCATATAGGAAGGAACAGCCAACCCAGATTTTACATTAACCATATTAGCGCCAAGATCATCCAGTCTGTCACCATATTGCTCCCAATAATCTGAATGTGTCACTGGCAGCCATGCAGCTACAATCGCATCCACATCGCCGTTGGCAACGCCGAGCCACATCGGTCCGATCTCCACTTGCAACGCTTTGGCTTTGTACCCCAGCTTCTCTTCGAGCACATAACGGACGACATTAGTACTGGCAAGCTCCGAGTCCCAAGCTACATAACTCAAGGTGAACGGATCTCCATTGACGGGTTTCAGTCCTTCAGTCCATTCCTGAACTTTATCTTCATGTCCATCCACCCACTTGGCCGAAGCGGCTTCCGGTTCCATTCCGTTCTGTATGTCTACCATCACTTCACCCATATCTTCCGACGTCCAGTTAAAACGATCCAGGAATTCATAGGCAACCGGGTGGTCCTTCTGAAGTCCAAGGCGCGCAATCGTATGAATCTCTTCAGGTTCACCATACGTCATCTTCGGATCATCCAGATACTTCAGGTCATAGGTATTAAACATCCAGTGCGGAGACCAAGCAACAAAGACAATCGGTTCTTTATTTTTATACGATCGATCCAACTGGGCTGTCATACCTGCTGCTGAACTTTCCATCAACGTCCAATCTGACAACTCATAGTCTTCCATTGCCTGAGCTGTCAGTCTCATTAGACCCGCACCTGGGTCTGTTCCTGTAATTTTATAGTTAACCTGCTCCCCGACACTCGAGGTGTCTCCACCCGTAGCAGCATTGGAGGAACATGCACCCAGCGTGAATACCGCAACCAAACTTGTAACCATCATCCATTTTTTCATTGCCTTCATCATAAGTCTTCCCCTCTGTCATTCTCGTGTTGTTTAGATACTAGCGTTACATTCTGCAGAAATGTATACATTCTTAGACATAATACGACAGTCGCTCAACCAACTCCGTTATGATAACAAATAATGAAACCGATCTCAAACAATAAAAAGCGTTTGTTGTGTACATACAGAAAAAACTGTATAAACTGTACTTGTTTTTAAGCGGGGATACGCTTATATACTTCCAGATGCTATAAATTTATCTTCGTTGTACTGTACCGAAAAGATTTTTTATTTTTTTATATTTTATGTTAAAAAGGCTGTAATCTTAAATCTCATACTGACCCTTCCGAAGTAGTTTGTGTCATTTTAAAACATGAGAAACACAAAAAAGACCACCTAGCGGTGGCCGTATTTCGTAGAGGATCAGAGTAGTGTGTAATACATCTCTCAATACTCTCGCACAAATTGCTTATCCTCTTTCAGTTGCACAATATCATGTCCGGTTGGATTCTGGAATGCACGAAGCCCAAATGTCGGAGCAACCGCAAAGATATGATCAAAGATATCCGCTTGAATCGATTCATATACTTCCCAGGCAGTATCATTGCTGAACGCGTAGATCTCCAGGGGCAGGCCGTTATCTCCCGGTGCCAGTTGTCTGACAATGAGCGTCATATCCTTATGAATTTTCGGATGATTTCTCAAATACTGATGGATATATTCTCTGAACACACCCACATTCGTGAGCTTTCTTCCGTTCACATTACTTTCCGTATTCACCTGATGCTCCATGTTGTATGCATGAATTTCTTTTGTTTTTGCTGTGACATAATCAGTCAGGTAGTGAATCTTCTCAAACTCCGCCACCATCTCCTCGGTACAAAAACGGATACTGCTAATATCAATATAGACGCTTCGCTTAATCCTTCTGCCGCCGGATACCTGCATACTTCTCCAGTTCCTGAAGGAATCGGAAATCAGGGCGTAGCTCGGAATCATCGTAATGGTCTTATCAAAATTCATAACCTTTACCGTGTTCAGTGTAATGTCGATAACATCACCGTCTGCATTATATTTCGGCATTTCAATCCAGTCACCTACGCGTACCATATCATTCGAAGATAGTTGAACGCCGGCTACCAGACCCAATATGGAATCCTTGAATACCAGCATCAGTACAGCCGATAACGCACCAAGTCCACTGAGAATAATCAACGGATTCTGTCCGATCATGTTGGAAATGACAACAATGCCACCAATGATGTATAGCACAATTTTCGCGACTTGAATGTATCCCTTAATCGGTCTGATCTTGGAGACATCATAGGTACGATAGATATCATCAAACACATTGAGTAGCGCATTGAGCACTGTGATCATGATAACGATCATATATGTCATCGCAGCCTTTTCAATCAATGCCTGATAGGATGGAAAGATATAAGCAGAATAATAGATGATAATTGCTGGCACGAGATGTGACAGCTTGTGGAACACTTTTTTCTCTACAATAATGTGGCCCCACTTGTGCCGATTATTATTGATGATCCGATTAATCGTCTTCAGCACGATTTTTTTGGCTATAAAATTCGCCAGTACGGAGATCACCGCTATAAAAACAACCATGATCACATTCGAAAGATACCCAATGGATGGCTCACTCATGCCCATTCCCTCTAGTTGATTTCTGATAAAGTCCATTGTTTCCTCCTGACATAATCTAGTTTAGCCTATTATTATAGAGTAGATCAGGGTGGTAAGCAAAAATACGCGTAAAACTCTTTTCTGATTCTCGGTCTCCGCCATGGATAGAAAACTTACTCAGAATCGATTATACCGTTCAATAAATTTATAATTTTCTTTTTCTCGCCACTCTCATTTGTCTTGAGCCTCGCCAGAGTGAAACCGAATTTTCTGAAAATAGATTCTTTGATTTTATCCCTTTTTATCTGATCCGGTTTATTTTCATGAAATTCAAAGCCGTCCACCTCAATCGCCAATGCAAGTGATCGATCTAGCTTGTGATAAATCACAAAATCGACAGAGGAGCGATGCTTAATAAATTTCCGCTCTTCCTCGTTTAAACGATCAAGATCCATGAAAATGTTCATCAGGTATACCTGACTCGATAATGTAAAATCCTTAAACTGTGGCTTTTCCAGTATTTGAGTAAGAAGTGCTTCCATTAAGTTCTCGCTTTTGTGCCTTGAGTTATTATAATGACTAGCACGATTTCGAAACTCTCGAAGTTTCTCTGAATATTCCCGATATAACAGATCAAAAATTGATATAATCTCACTCTCCACGACATTGTCATCCAGTGTGCTGTATTCCATATAACGCATAAGGTCTCCCACTTCATTCCCATATTCCCCAACTTGGTCCGATCCAAAACCGTTGACATAATCATAATATCCTTTTCTCGACCTTGATATCTGTGAATCGTGTCGCTTTCAATATCGGCTGTAAAATGCTGAACTGCTTTCTCCAGCTGTTTGCGATACGGTGTTGTGAAGCCGATATCCGAAGGAATATCATCAACATCCAGCCCGCCCTGAAGGACTTCCTGCTCAATAACTTCAAGTTCCCTTGAATTAAACCTCCCCTTCTTCCCATGTGTCAATTTTCTCATATGGTTCCCCATTGCTGTTCTATAGATCATAAGCGGAGAATCAGACATTTGTAGATCTGTGAACGTAATCAAATCGCCATTGTAATATTTCCTGTTACAAAATTCGATAATTGCAGGATGACAACGATAATGTTCTCGTAGTATTACGCTTGGGAGGGTATCACCATACAAAGCCAATAGGGAAGATAATACATTATGTTCAAAATAATCATATGCACTGCTCATATCAGGATCTAAGCTATTTTTGAGTTTCTCTTTAATTTTGAGATCAACAATATGAGGTAACTGCTTCGTATCTCCCACAATGATGGCATGTTTACAACAGGACAACGCAAGCGCTCCTGTTAACAAGTCAACTTGTGATGACTCATCTATAATACAATAATCAAACATATAGTTAGGGGGCACACAGTTTCTCAATGAATGTGTCGTACTAAGCACAACAGGGTAGCTCTCAATAAAATCTTTAAACAAATTTAAGTGAGTATACGATTTCTCATTAGATTGGATCACGGAGCGATTATGGTATTTCTTATGTAACTCAAGTCTAAAAAGATTTTCGGAACAGTGCTGATGATCATCCAAAAGGTCCTGATAATTGTATGATTCCAGTTCCTCCTCAATCTTCAGAATTTGATTTGAAAGCTCTTCTATTTTCAAAACATAGAACTGCCTTTGGTAATTCAGAATGACATCAAGCCCTTGCTTTCTCAACCTCTTAAAGTCTGTAAAACCATGCTTAAAGAATAATTTGAACGGATAGAACAACTTGTATTTTTTCTTTATTTCTACAGCAAGAAAACTGTCCTTCATAAATTCCAAAATTTTATTTGGAGTTTGTTTGTAGAATGACAATTTCTCAATATGAGAAACATCTTGTCGTGCAAAGTAATGCTCAAAATGCTCCTGCTCAAGCAAATATGCTGAAAGCTTCTGCTTACACTGTGCTTTTTCTCGATCCATTTCCATCAAACGGTGTATCTGCTTGTCAAGATTATTAATTCGATCTCTACACTCTGCCTCCGAGATATCAACATCCCAATCTGACATGTTCACCTTCGGTAAATTTGCAAAAAACTTCTTTTTATTTTCTTGATTCCCCAAACTGGCCACAAAGAAATGATATCCTTTTCTTTCTAGCTTCTCTTGTACGTTTAGGACAGCTGCATTGTTACTGGAAACAACAGCAACCTTCTTGCCTTGCATTATCGCCAGATTTGCTATGATATTCAAGATGGTTTGGGTTTTACCTGTACCAGGCGGACCTTCAATGATGCTGATGTTGCTTGTCAATGCATGCTCAAGAGCTTTCTTTTGACTCAAGTTAAAACTGAAGGGAAAAATAGTTTCTACTGTTAGCATTTTTTCCTGTTTTATCGGATTTTTCTGGATAATCTGGCCTAGAACACTATTCGGATCGACATAGTTTAGCTTGGCAAATTCTTTGGAAAGAAACGATTCTTTTTCCTTATGCGTTTCCGGTTCCTCTTCTTCATCTTTATGTTTTACATATGTTGATATTTCACGCCAGTATTCTAAAATAAATTTGGCCTCCGGCTGACTTAATACATTTTGCTCAAATCGAATGCGATCCTTATCATAGATACGCATACTTGCATTCTCAAAACATATTCGAATTTTAAGACCGAAGTCCCAAACACGCTTAACATTGTTAAACGGTACGTCATCGTGATAAATAGCTATATTATCTCCTGGTTCCTGAATACATGGCTCCTGAAAAATAAGCACATCTTGAGTGTAGTAGTTATACTCTATATCTGAATTTCTGTATTTAATTTTCACCCCAGAAGGGCCCACCTTATAGTCGGTAACCTGCTCTGTCTTTTCTTTACCTTTAATGATAATCATTATTTTATCCAGATCCATAAAAGCCTCACTATATTCATATTGTTATGGTAACTATAGTTAAGCTTCTATAGACTAGCAATGATTTCCTTTTTTATACTTCTCCCAAACCAAAAAGGACCCTGCCATTCCACAGAATGATGGGCCCGTTCTATTCAATCGCACTCGATTTTACTTCATGTTCTCAGCTATTTCCAATAACTCACTTACTGTCACCAAACGGTACCCTTCCGCGACCAGTTCATCCACCAGCACACGAACCGCCTCCACCGTCTGGGAACGATCCCCGTACCCGTCATGGAATATGAGCACGCTGCCGGGTTTCACCGCAGACCGGGTATGCTCCAGAATGTGCTCAACGCCGGGATTGTCCCAATCCCTCGCATCACCGTTTACCGCACCAATCGTGCGATATCCACGCTCCGCCGCCAGAGACAGTATATCATCGTTTACGCCAAAATACGGCGGGCGGAAGCAGCGGGCAGGTTGCCCCGTAACTTCTTGAACAAGATGTTCTGCGCGTTGCAGCTCCTCCCCGGCTTCCTCCAGCGTCAGCTTGGTCAGGTCCGGATGCGTATACGTATGGTTGGCGATTTCATGCCCTTCCCGGTGCACCTCCGCCGCAATCTCCGGGTGAGCCTCCATCTCTTGGCCTATCATGAAAAATGTCGCCCGCCCATCGGCACCGCGGAAAATCTCAAGCAATTGAGGTGTATACACCGGATGCGGCCCATCATCAAACGTGAACGCCACAACCTTTTCCCGAACAGACTCCTGCTCTACCATTGTGATGTTGACCATACTATAATGACCCCTCTCTGCAACTACCTGCTACATACTCCCTTATTATTCCATGTCCACAGGCTCCGGTCTAGTCCAGAGATCACCCCTTGCGAACTCCCAGCTCAAGTTGATATCTACCAGAAAGAGAGTACAGCGAACGAGCAAGCAGCAAGCCCTTCTACCACCCTCCAGTCCAGCCTCCGGCTAACCTTTGATCGCACCTGCAATCATGCTCTTCTGCACCTGTTTGTTCAGCAGCAGATAGATGACCACCGTTGGCACCGTCGTAATCATCAGTCCCGCACCAATGATGCCCCATTGCGTAATGTACGTTCCCACCATCGACATCATGCCCACCGTCAATGTCTGATAAGCCGTGTTATTGATAAACGTGACCGCAAACATCAGCTCATTCCAACACGACAAAAACGTGAAGATCGCTACAGTTGATATGGCCGGACGCACAAGCGGCAGGATAATGGAGAAAAACGTCCGGTATATGCCGCAGCCGTCAATAACCGCCGACTCCTCCATCTCTCTTGGGATACCTTTGAAAAAGCTGCCCAGAATGAATACCGCCATCGGAATGCCAAATGCCACATAGGGAATGATCAGAGACCAGTAGCTGTTGAGCAGGCTCAGATTCTTCAAAATAATAAACAATGGCAGCAGCGCCGCATGAATCGGCACCATCATGCCCAGCAAAATGATCGTCATCGTGAACCCGCTGAGCTTCCAGTTCATTCTCGTGATTGCGTATCCCATCATGGAGGACAGGATCAGTACCAAGACAATGGAGGCCGCAGTAACCAGCACACTATTCATAAAATAGGTCAGCACATGGCCGTCGGACATTGCTTTGGTGTAGTTGCTCCACAGAAATGCTTTGGGCAACCCGGCCACATCACCGCTGAAAATCTCACTGTTATCCTTCAGGGAAAACAGCGCCAGCCAGATGAGCGGGTAGATCTGCACAATCGCAACGAGGATCAGAAACGCTTGCAGGAACACTTTCCCGATCGGTCCGGAGATGGACCTCGGCTTGGGCTTTTTTTGCAACATGACTTCTACGGTACTCATGCCTTTTGCCTCCCTCTACTCCGTTTTGAACAATGAATTAATGAGGATCGTACACACCAGACACTCCACAATGATAAAGACCGAGATCGCACTGCCATATCCGTACCGGAACGTATCAAAAATGGTAGCGTACATCAGCGTGCTTGGCACTTCAGTTGTATAAAATGGCCCGCCACCTGTCAGCACATAGATCAGGTCAAACACCTTGAATGCGCCGATGACCGAAAATACAAGGCTTACCTTCAGAATCGGCTTCATCAGCGGGATCATGATGGACCACGCCGTCCGAATACGGGAAGCACCATCCATTCGAGCAGCTTCAAGCACATCCTGAGACACGGACTTCGCACCTGCATACATCAGCAGCATGTGATACCCTACGTACTGCCACAAGGTCGGAATAAAAGATGCCGCCAGCGCGGTGTCCTTCTGCCCCAGCCAATCCTGTGCCAGGCTGGATAAGCCGATACTTTGCAGCAGCACATTTAGCAGGCCATAATCGGCATTGTAGATTTTTGACCACAACTGGGCAATAACCACCGTCGAGATCAACACCGGGATGAAATACACAGTCCGGTAGAAGCCTTCGCCCTTGACGTTGGACGCCAGAATCAGTGCGAGCACCAGTGAGATCGGCAGTTGAATGAACACCGAAGCACCCGCGAATAACAGGGAGTTCTTGATCGAATTCAGCACACGGGTATCCTTAAACATCTCTACATAGTTGTCCAGGCCGATAAATGTACCCCTGCCTACGCCGTTCCAGTCCAGCAGACTGTAATAACTGGAGACAAAGATTGGAATAAGCACAATTCCGCAGAACAGAATCAGGGTGGGCAGTACAAAGACGGCTATCGTGCCTTTATTGGAAAATACAGAGTTCATTGTTGTTCTCCTCTCAAAGGCGTGACCGGGATATGCCGGACCACGCCTTGTTTGGGTTCATCTTCATGGTTAGAAGCGGCAGCTAGGCAAGCTCCCAAGGTCTATGCGTAAGATTTCACAGGGAATTTAGTATAAGGACCTTTTAGGGCCTTTAAGCTTGCACACATACCTACCTGTTTAACCTATAGACTTAGCTCTGTTGGTTTGAGCTGTGCCATCTGTTTGCAAAACTCCTCCGGTGTTACATCGCCGGCAAGCAGTTGGGCAATCAGGTTTTTGTGCGCTTCGGCAGACTCCGCTGGCAGAATGTTATCCCACCACGCGATGAATGAGGTCGCCGTTTTCATAATATCCGCCGCAGATAGATCTAGGGAGGACAGGCTGGACGTGTCGAGTGCATCGGTTTTCCAGCTTGGCAGACCGGCTCCAGCCAGGAAACCTTGCGTTCCAAGCTGCTCGCTCAGATACATGAGGAATTCCACGGCTTCCTTCGGGTGCTTGGTATTCTGGTTGATGTAGAAGCCATCGACGGCTCCGCCGAATATTTCGGTATTTGTACCTCTGCCATCTTCAAATACCGGGAACGGAATCACTTTCACTTTGCCTTTGACTGCGGAGGACGGGTCCTCAATTCCTGCATTCACCCAGTTGGCCTGGAACATCATCGCCCCGTTGCCTGCATTAAATGCCCCAAGCATCTCGTCATAGCTCATGCTGAACATGCTGCTGTTGAACGCTCCTGCTTGTGCAAGCTGCTGCATTTTGGTCGCGGCGGCAACAAAGTCAGGCGAATCCCACTTCGACGGATCTTTAAAGGCTTCCATCACCGCAGCATTGCCTGCCTGACGCATTGCAATAATGTCGTACCAGTACATGCCCGGCCAGCGGTCCTTTTCCCCAATCACAGCTGGGGTGATTCCTGCCGCTTTCAGCTTGGAGACCGCATCCAGCAGTTCGTTATAGGTGGTCGGAATCTTGGCACCCGCCTGCTCGAACAGTTCTATATTCACGTAGAGGTTGGCGATATGTGTGTACACGGGCAATGTGTAGATTTTGCCGTCCATATTGATCGCCTCAGCCATTCCCGGACCCATTCGTTCTTTGATATCGTCCGTCAGGTAACTTGAGATTTCCAGCACATTGCCGGATTTGATGTACGGCTGCATGAAGCTGCCGCCGCCCATGCCATAGAACAGGTCTGGCGCTTCACCAGCTGCAATCGATGTTTTGACTTTAGTTTTGTACTGTTCTCCTGTCGTGCCTGTACGTTCAACCTGTATGTCTGGATGCTCGCTGTTCCATTTCTCAACAATCTCGGGCAGCAGTTTCGCCGAAGGATCGGTATTGCCGACCGATTGATCCCACAGCGTGAGCTTGATCTTGCCATTGCTTTCCCCCTGTGTACCACCGGACGAACCGGATGAACATGCCGCCAGACTGCCCGCAATCCCCAGAGCAAAAATTAGACTTGCCGATTTTTTTAATAGCGCTTTCATCTCTATGGACCTCCCTATGTGTTTTAGTTGGTTCTAGCCCATATTTTAGGCAAACTGTGCATTGTTCTCCATTTAGAAAACAGGCATCGATTTGTAATATTCGAACATATGTGGAACTGGAAGTGGGTGTTTGCATTCTCGTTTTTCAGGTTTTTGCATTCCGATATTCATTCATGGACCGGCCGATATGTTTTTTGAACAAGACGCTGAAATAATGCGGGTCCGGGATGCCTACCTGCTCCCCAATCTCATATCCTTTCATATCCGTCTGTTTCAGCAGCATTTCAGCCTTCTTCATGCGAAGTTGGGTCAGATATTCCACAAATGTCTGCCCGGTTTCTTTTTTCATCAGCCGCCCCAGATGGCCTGAACTTACGTAAAAAGCAGCCGCGGTGCTGGAGAGCCCCACTTCCGTATTGCCCATGTTCTCTTCAAGATAAGCCTTCACCCGGTCGATCAGATTGCCTTCCTTGGCCTGTCGCTTGGCTTGTATAACTTCCGATACCGTGCGGACATGCTGCTCCAGCATACTTTTTAGTTCGGGCAGATGATCTGCTGTAAAAATGGCCGCGACGGCCTCTTTGTTCAATGCGTGCTCTCCCTCAATCTGCTGCTCTATGGCAGCACGCTGGCACTCCGTAACCACATCCATGGCTGCCATCCGAAACTGTGAAACGTCCGAGAACGGCACAGACAGCATATGCTCCAGCAACAATATGGCTTCTTCCCTTGCACCAACACTGACGTAATATTGCAGTTGTTGGAGCAGCTGAGCATCCGATTTGTAGGGCCTTTTCCCGCCTTCGATGACCAGATCCTCGAAGCAAATGACCTGATTTTTCCCCACAAAAGCCTGATAATCGAGTGCGCGACAAGCTTCCCGGTATCCCACACAGGCCTTTCCCCATCCTGATTGCCATTGCCCAATCCCTACGGTCACATCAACTTCACACCCTTCGAGCTTAAGTGTATGTTGAAGTTCTTCCTGAAGCTGCTGTACCTGATTGGCAAATTCCGTATCCGCACCAAGCGAGAGCACAACTATCCGGTTATGCGGGTCCATGACGATAATGGTTTGCGAATCCTGCGGATAAAAAGTCTGCACCTGCTTCATGCCTACCATTCGCAGCAAAATATGTATTTCCTCAGCGGGTTGTGGATGGGCTTCTGTCTGATGCTGGCTTAAATGGGGTTGATCGTGTTGTTGTTGTTGAAGCCCTCGTTGTGATTGGTGTGTTTGGTGATATGGTTCGGACAGATGTGGATATACCTCTGGTGCAGCTATCTTCGCTTGCGGTACAGCAACCTCCACCTCCATTACTGCAATGCGCAACCCTGGTTTACCTGAAGAGATGGGAATGCCGAAGAATCGCGCCTTCTCTTGTAGTTCATCCTCAGGCACCACATCGCTTAACCATTGATTCACAAACCTCTCTCTGAGATAAGGCAAACTCTGCTGCATCTCCTCCCGCAGCTTCATCAGCTCGTACTCCCGCCCAACCTCCTGCTCGATTGCCGCTCGCAGCTTCGCCGTAACCTGTAATAACTCCGAAGCACGAATAGGTTTCAAAATAAAATCGGATATGCCCAGCTTCACACTCTGACGAGCATATTCAAATTCATCATGTCCCGTCACAACCACGATTTTTATGTTCGGGTAACGCTCCATGAGGATGCCGCTCAGTTCAATGCCATCCATCTTTGGCATGTATATGTCCGTGAACACAATGTCTGGACGCAACAGCTCGACCTGTTCCAAAGCCTCTGCAGCATCGGAGGCCTCGCCAATGATGCTCATGCCTTGCTGCTCCCAATCGATACGCATGCGCAGCAGATTTCGGATGAGGTACTCGTCATCCACAATCAATACCTTTATTGGTTCGATAGTTAATTCCATGATTCATCGGCTCCCTTCGGGATCGTTATGATAATAGTTGTTCCTTTTCCAACCTCGCTCTGCAGCTTGAGTCCATCTTCTCTGTCATAGAAAATGCGAAGCCGCTCCATCGTCCCCCACAAGCCAAAGCTTGGATTGTGTTTAGCGTTATAGGTAGGATTAGAAATATTAGAAGTATTAGAAGAGTTAGATAAGTTAGATAAGTTAGATAAGTTAGATGAGTTAGAACGGTTAGACCTGTTCATTTCTGTTCGTTGAACCTGCTTCACTTCTTCCTCGGACATGCCGACTCCGTCGTCAGTGATCGTTAGAAGTACACCTTCCTTGGATCGACGAGCTTGAATGCGTATCGTGCCTGGGCTGCCTTTGGGACGAATACCATGATACAGCGAATTTTCCACCAGCGGCTGGAGCACAAGCTTGGGAATCATCACCCGTTCACAGCCTGACTCGATATCGTACTGCACTTCAAATACACCGGGGTATCGCACCTGCTGGATCGTCAGATAATTGCGTACAATCTCAACCTCTTCGTGCAGCGTAATCAGTTCACGACCTTTGCTGACACTCAGCCGATAGTAACTTCCAAGCGCTTCTAACAGCTCACATACCTTATCGTTCATGCCCGACATCGCCAGAGAGGTAATGGAATCAAGTGTGTTGTATAGAAAATGCGGCTTGATCTGCGCCTGAAGTGTATTCAGCTCTGCTCGGCGGATCGTCTGCTGCTCCTGAATGATGCGTTTTAGCATCTGGTCAATCTGCTCAATCATCTGGTTATATCCTCCATATAGCTGTGCGAACTCGTAGCTGTTCAGCTCAACCGTCACTTTGCGGAAGTTGCCACTTGGCGCTTTCTGCATGGAACGAAGCAGCTTGTGAATCGGCTTAATGACGCTGCGCGAAATGATGAATGAACTGACGAAAAAGACAGCCCCGTTCACCGCCAGTAGGATCAGCGCAAGCAGCACCATCGATTTATTGCGGGTATCTGTAGCCCGATATGGGCTCATGCTGATGAATTTCCACTGATCATCACCAGCCGAACGATAGGTCACCGCATATTCCCGACCACCCGATTGCAAGGTGATGAAGCCGGAGGATTGCTCTTGAAATGTTTGTTTTAACTTGGCCTGATTGGCCTCTAACATCTCGTGCATCCCTTCCTGTCCAGAAGCCGCTGACATGGGTTCGTCGGATACAGCAGGCACGGCCCTCTTTCCATCGGTAGCGTTGGTTGCGATCACCCGCTGATGCTCATCCAGGATGGCCACCTGAAATGAATCCGGTGCAGACAGGTTAGCATAGGCTTGAGCGATGGATTTGCCCTTGATGTTCATGACCAGAAATCCAAGCGGAGACGTATCATCCAAATCTCGAATGAGCCGAATAAACGAGACCACCTCTTGCCCATCATTCTCCCCCATGGCCGAGACTCCGCTGTCGTTGTTGCCACCATTCAGCCTGAGCAGATATCGTCCGTTGTGCTTCAGCGCCTGTTCGTACCACGGCGCTTCCTTCACATTCGCTTCCATAAACGTGGGCCATTCCTGTGTACCAACCGAGAATCGGTGCCCGGAATTATCGTAAATATATACTGAATCGATAATTGGAACCGCTTGCATAAGATTGGTCAAATAAGCGCTGACTTTGGACTGTGTCTGTAAATTGGAGTACACATTGCCCTGCCGCAGCAGGTTCTGCAAGTTGGGATCGGAGAAAATCATTTTCGAATAATTGTTCACGTTCTCGATCATCAGATTAACGTTGGTCTCAATGGATGTAATCGTCTGTAGTGATGCTTCATTGATCTTTCGCTGCGCATCACTTTCCGAGATTCGATTCAACACCAATGCACTGAACGCCACCGTTAGCAGAATAATGACAAAGTAGGCAAACGGGATTTTAAAAGCCAGCGTCTTGGGCTTGCGTTGAATGAACTCTTTGAAACGGGGAGCCCAATTCTTCTTCATTGCACTGGTGTTCGCTTTTGTATTTGCGTTTACTTCTGCATCGGTCTCGACTTCTGATTGGGCTGTTGCTTTCACTTCAATTGTTGCATCTCCTTCTGTTGTTTCTTCTACCTCTGTTGTTGCATCCTTTGCTCTGTGTTTCACTGTACTGTGACCCTCCTTTGGTTCCGATGTGTGATGGGTTTAACGGTTGGGATCGGATGACCTGTTGGGATATCCACCACTCTCTCGGATTTTATACAATTGTATATTATAGGACGGTGTATGGAGCAGGCTCAACTCTTTTTATCACTTACGGATGGCTTGACTGAGTGAAGTAGAATGAGGCTTTGGGAAGACGATTGCTGTGAATGCTGTGGGTAGGTCCCTTGACTTGGAACCGCAAGAAGCACTGCTTTATAAAATTTTGGAGGTACAGATAATAAGTTGTGGTTTATGCCGGATGGAGAGTGAAACGGGGAACGCGGAGGATCTTAATACACAAAAGACGATGATAAACGTCTACCTTGATATGGCATACTTTTGAGCAAGATTACAATATCTACGGCATAATTCTTACTACTTACAGAGTGTTGATCGAGTGGTTAAGGTTGGGAAATCCAATTATCGTTTTCTCGTATGATGAATTTAAGTCGGGAAAGTGTCGGGGGCAAACCGCCCTCAGGCAGGAGAAGTACAGTTCGTTATGGTAAGAAACAGCGAATCGTGATCAAAGCGAGAATTCGGTAACGCCTTTTTTGGAGGCATATTTCAGCGTGTAGCTTCCTTCTGTGCCATATGGCATCGTAGCGATTTGGATGCGGGTGTAATCCAACCGACTCTCCCTCAGCAATTTTTTAATTAGCGCTAAGCTCCGATCTTCGTCCGTTACCACACAAAAAATGTTCATTACATATTCCTTTGGATCAGCCACACGGCTACCCAGATCACATCCATCCACCTCTCCCAACTCCGCCTGGGTCAGAACGATTTCCAGATATTCCGTCACCTTTTCCTTCAACCAATGATCTCGTTTGCTGCCCTGCGCGCTCTTCAGCGGATATTGCACCACAAGCCAGTATTTTCCACTCATTCAGCTTCACCAACCAATCTTTATATGATAGGGCTTTACGTTATGTGTATAGCACTTGGACGATAAGGTGCATATGTTAGCCTTACATTCCTCCAGTTCAAAATGGGCTAGATAATTGACCTTACTGCTTTTTGATATTGTACTGCCCTTCCATTTGCAGGATGAGGGACATGGTGATGTTTAATGAGATGGGAGCTTAACGTGTCTGCTGACTTTCTGCCAATAGCCACGATCTGAGCATCAGGATTCAGTTGTATAAGCTGTCTGGCAAATGGCAAACCATCCTCCAACTCTGCCAAAGTCGGCGTCCGATTCGTCATCCGACGTCAAGGGTACACCGGAGAACCTCGCCCCTTGATATCCCACGGCTTCAGCAATAAAAATGTACCGAGCCTTGGACATTCGTGGTTCCAAATACCTGACCAAATGTTCCGAACGAATCTTTACCGCTTCGGGGCAGATATCATAGCCCGTCACATAATCTCTCCAAGGATTAATCACATTTACTGGCGAGACATATGCTTGTATCCCTGCAACAAACTCGCCGATCTGTTGCTGCGTTTGGCTCATGCTTTTTTGCCTCCTTTGGGAGATTACGAAGTTTATCAGGCTTGCATCAGCTTAATTTACAAAGATTATAGCATAAACAGAAAAACCACCAACCAGAACGCTGGTTGATGGTTTCTTGACTCTAATGGAGGCGAGGGGAGTCGAACCCCTGTCCGAAGATAACGGCACATAAGCTTCTACGAGTGTAGCCACAGTTTTGATGTCACCCGAGTATCAATAACCCACAAGAACAGGATTAGCCCAAGCAGGTATGGACTCAACACAATAGATCAAATCACCTTGTATGATTTCCGCAACAATTAAAGGCTCATATGTATTATCAATGATGATAACCCGATCTGCGATGGCTAGAGCCGGTTTAAGGTTCTTCAATGACTGACCATATCGATAACGAATGTCTTCTTCTGCGATCCAATGTCCACCTTGTTCAACACGAGAGGCTACACGATCTATATGCATTTGAACATCCTCAAGACCGATATAGTAAACGACAATTTCATAATTGTTTTCTTTTGCTATTTCCATATGTTTCAAAACAAATGATCCGGACAATGTCGTTTCAATAGCAAAGTTTGTACCACTTTTAATGAGAGATCGGATTCTTTTCACTGCTTCCCTGCCAGCAGACAGGTCAGCACTGCGCGGATTCTCTGGCTTCAACTCTCTTGCAATTTGATCTGGATCAACCAGTTCACCAAGCCACTCTCTCATTTGCATGCTGAGTGTGCTTTTCCCTGCTCCATTGGTACCCGCAAACACAGTCATGACTGGTCTGATTTCACTCATGATACTCCAACTCCTGGCGTTTCCCAGTAGCATCAAATATAATTTCGAATTTATTACCGGCAGCATCCTCACGAACGCGTTTGTTATTCTTTATATAATAAATAGAGGCACCTGATTCTTTAGCTTGTTTCCGTGCATGTTGACTTGCTTTGTTTAAAATTTCTTGGAGTTGTTTTCGATTTGTAAACATTCTCAGTCCCCCTCCAGTTTTAAATTATCCCTATTATATCACAAACTGAATACCACCAATCAGAACACTGATTGATGGTGTTATATAGCTAAAATATTTATCCATTTTTTCTTTCATCTAATTCATAAATCGTTCCATTTTCTTTTCGCGTATATTTCGCTTGTATTTCCTCATTCTTTTTCCATTTTTTAATTAGCTCTTTTGAGTAATTCCAGTAATTTTTCACTTCCTTTGCTTGAAAAACTCGATGGCCATTAATCCATATTTCAGGACGTATCTCTTTATTATCGTTTATAAAAAGAAGTGATCTCTCAGGTGAACTACTAAGTCGATAGCTTATAGTAAATCCCCTAGATCGCTTCCTTAGATTATCTACTTCTCTCCATACTTCAAAGTTAAAATAGGTGAAATGACTTCGCTCCTCAGAATGAGTGTAACAATCGCCACACCCTTCACAAGTTAACTCAATTGCATTGTCTTTTTTATAACTTAGTCCGGTACAAATCCTAAATTTATATGTTTGATTGCACTTATTGCATAATAAGCAATCATCAGCTACTTCTTTTAATATACTCAAAAAGTCAACAATTCTCTGCTGTGTGAAGTCTGTTCCATTATCAGCAGTTAACTTTCGTATCATTTCAGTTTGAAATTTGAATAACGAAAACAACGATCCTCCCCTGACTATTTCTCTAACTAAATTCTTATAATCTGAAATGTGAATATGGTTTTCCTTCTTAATAGTCATTAAGGTCAATGTCCTCACTCCAAATCTATTAATATAGTAATTAGTATTACCAGAATAATAGATTGATATACAAAAACGGCCACCAAATGGTGGCCGTTTCTGATACTGCTAATGGAGGCGAGGGGAGTCGAACCCCTGTCCGAAGATAACGGCACATAAGCTTCTACGGGTGTAGTCACAGTTTTGATGTCACCCGAGTATCGCCCCGTAACCGGCTATACGTTGGGTCAGCCTGATTGTCTTCTTCAGCACACCCCAGGCGGAGATGTGACAGCGTATCCCACTACTTGTTAGCCCCTATCCCTGTCACATGGGCGATGCAGGGTAGAAGCACGCACACAGTTTCTTAGGCTGCGAAAGCGTAGTTTGTTTGTTGTTTGCCGTTTAATAGGCTTTAGCGTTGATAAAGCGGACGCGTCCCCACTACCCGCTACCCATGCTCGAACTATCCCCGTCGAATCCATAAACGCCCCCTCAATGAAGAAGGGCTCCAGGATTAATCCGTGAATACGGAGCAAAGGTGCTGCACATCTTTTTCCTCCAAGGTAAAAAGATGCTTCTTTCAAACTCGGCATTCATGTCTGCTACATGAATAATCATAACACAGGACACATCACCGAAATAGTACAGATTGCTGGAAGACATTCCAGCAGGCTGAGCATGTGTACAAGGTTATCCAATACAACAGGCTCAATCGTCTACATATTATACCGCGTCACCAATCGGAAGTAAAGTTTGCCCAGATCGCATCACGAACAACTGCACCTAAGTATCTTACCCACGTTCCAGTCAAACTACGCAACAGCTGATAATTTAGATTCATCACCGCACTTAACTCCAAGCTTTTCTTAGTCACACATCAATAAAAACCAGCTCACTGCACACTTCGGCTAATCACATCACATCCCCTTTCCACTAAAAATAAAAAAGCCTCAATTTTGCCCATTGCTGGACAAACCTTGAGACTCCTTAACTCATACATCAATCAGTGCTTCACTTAACGTGCAACCTTCTGCTTCTCGCGCAGCACCCGTTGAATATCACGTTGTGCATCCCGCTTGGCTGCACTCTCGCGCTTGTCGAACTGTTTCTTACCTTTACCCAGTCCGAGCAAGAGCTTTGCGTATCCGTTGCGGATATAGATCTTCAGCGGCACAATGCTGTACCCATCCTGTTTCGACAGCCCGAGCAGCTTGTGAATCTGCACTTTATGCATCAGCAACTTGCGCGTACGTGTAGGATCGAGCGGATTATTTCGGTTCCCTTGTTCAAAAGGACTAATATGCATATTGTGAATATGAATCTCACCGTTCCGAATCGTGGCAAATGCATCACCAATATTCGCACGGCCGTTGCGAAGAGATTTGATCTCCGTTCCGGTAAGCACCATGCCCGCTTCATACGTATCTTCAATGAAGTAGTCATGGGAAGCCTTTTTATTCTGTGCGAGCACTTTACTCTGTCCATCATTCTTGCCCATGTCCTCACTCCTTCTCCGTAAAATAAGCCGGTACCATGCTCTATAGCAGCCCACCCATGTTGCACTAACGTACCACGTGCCAGACCTTAATTGTAGCAAGTACGGCTGTTAAAATCAAGAAAGAGGCGACCTCTGCCGCCCCTCCTCATTACACCACTTTCGAACTGTGCGAAACAACACATAACTGAAGTGATGATTTCTCTCACGCTTACCTTGGAGGAACGAATTGCAATCCATTTCTCCCAAGTGACTGTAGCGCTATTATTTTTTCTTTTTCCGTACAAAAGCTGCCGTGCCGTTACCAGCTGCACCTTTGCTCTTCTTCCGCTTACGTCGTGGTGCTCCGCCTTCCTGAGTGCCACCAGGTGTTGCAGCTTCTCCGATAAATACGCCGCTAGGTGAAGTGTTCTTGCGTCCACTTCCGCCTTTGCCACCTTTACCGCCGCCCTTGCCGGACTTAAAGCTTCCTTCACCGCGACCGCTGCCGCTGTTCAGGCCACTTCCTTGTCCACCGGTTGAACTACTATCCGATCCACCCGATGTAGAGCCATATCCGCCTTTACCTGAGCCAAAACCAAAGCTCACCGCGCCTTTGCCCCGGCCAGTTGATCCACTAGCATCACTAGCACGACGCTCACCTTTCGGCTTGCCCCCGCCTTTACCTGCATAGCCACCAGATGAACCTGCACCGGCTCCTGTACTCGCAGCAGCACTCCGACCGCCACGTCCACCTTTGCTGCTTTCTTCCGTTGATCTGCCACCACGGTTGACTCCAGCACCAGTTGAGCCGCCTTTACCGCCACGCGAGCCGCTGAATCCACCAGGTCCACCCTTGGCACCGCCGCGTCCGCCACCACTACCTGCTGGGCGTCCACCTTTACCGCCACGTCCGCCACCGAAGCCGCCAGGACGTTCACCACGAGGTTTCATATCCACCATTTCAAAATCAATCGTATACTCTTCCATGCTTACACGTGCTACACGGATCTTCACCTCATCACCGATGCGGAAGACTTTCGAGGTACGTTCACCAATCAGAGCCATATGCTGATCGTCAAAATGGTAATAGTCGTCCGTGAGCGCGCTCAGACGAATCAGACCTTCAACCGTGTTTTCCAACTCAATGAACATACCAAAGCTGGTCACACTGCTGATCATACCTTCGAATTCTTCGCCTACTTTATCGAGCATGTACTCGGCTTTTTTCATTTTCTCCGTATCCCGCTCAGCTTCTACCGCCACACGTTCACGTTCTGAGGACTGCTGGGCGATATCGGCCATGCGTGCTGCCAAATACTCCTGACGGTTCTCCGGCAAAGCCCCATTATTTTCAATGACTTCGCGAATCACACGGTGAATGACGAGATCGGGATAACGACGAATCGGAGACGTAAAGTGACTGTAGAATTCTGCCGCGAGGCCAAAGTGACCTGACATTTCAGAATCATACTTCGCCTGCTTCATGGAACGGAGCATCATCGTACTGATCACGGTCTGTTCTTTCGTTCCGTTGATATCCTCAAGCAACGATTGAAGCGCACGTGGATGAATTGCGTTTCCGCGTCCTTTGACCTGATGTCCGAAATTCGCCGCAAAGGCGAGGAAATTTTGCAGTTTTTCCTGATCCGGGTCTTCATGCACACGATAGATGAATGGAACCTTCAACCAGTGGAAATGCTCTGCCACCGTTTCATTGGCTGCCAACATGAACTCCTCAATGATTTGCTCCGCAATCGAACGCTCCCGTTTTACGATATCCACCGGTTTGCATTCTGCGTCCACAATGATTTTGGATTCTTCAAAATCAAAGTCAACCGCACCACGGCGCATACGCATGGCACGCAGCTTCAAGGCAATCTCTTTCATCAGATGAAAATCATCTACCAGATCCTTATAACGCTCGAGCAATTCCGGCTCTTCACCTTCAAGGATTTTACGGACGTTGGAATACGTCATCCGCTCTTTGGTTTTGATTACACTTGTGAAAATATCATGTTTCACAACCTTCATCTGGTCGTTGAACTCCATCTCACAAGACAGGGTCAGGCGGTCTACCTGCGGGTTCAAACTACAGATCCCGTTGGACAGACGTTGTGGCAGCATCGGAATAACCCGGTCCACCAGATACACACTGCATCCACGGTTGTAGGCTTCCTGATCCAGCTTCGAATTCTCCTGCACATAGTAGCCAACATCGGCAATATGAACACCCAGACGGTAATTACCGTTAGGCAGTTTCTCTACATTAACAGCATCATCCAGATCCTTGGCATCTTCACCATCAATCGTGACAATGTTAAGTCCACGCAGATCACGGCGACCCTGCTGAACGATTTCCTCATCTGTGATGGAGTCTGGTGCTTTCTCCGCCTCTTCTACCACTTCATCCGGGAAAGCTTCAGGCAGCTGATGCTTACGAATGACGGATAAAATATCAATGCCCGGCTCATCCTTATGACCGAGAATCTCGATCACTTCACCTTCAGCTGCAGCACGACCCTCTGGGTAGCTGACGATACGTGCAACGACTTTTTGCCCATCAACAGCTCCTGCAAAGTTGGTACGCGGGATGAAAATATCGCGATTAATCCGTTTGTCATCCGGAATGACGAAGCCGTACACTTCATGGCTTTGGAACACACCAACGACTTGTGTTACAGCGCGAGTAACAATGCGAATGATCTCACCTTCAAGGCGACCGCCAGAAGGTCCTTGAGACGTGACTTTAACCAATACCGTGTCACCATTCATCGCACTCTTCATATCATTGGCGTGAATGTACACATCCGGGTGCTCCCGATCCTCAGGAATGAGGAAAGCGAACCCTTTGGCGTGAGCCTGTAAACGTCCGCGTACCAAATCCATGCGTTCTGGCATGCCATAGCGATTGTTACGGGTCAGTAAAACTTTACCGGATTCCTCCAGCGTATTAAGCATAATCAAAAAGGCTTTGAAATCAGCTGCATCTTCGATCGCGAAGTGCTGTTCCAACTCCTGATAAGTCATGGGTTTATAAGCGGTTTCCCGCATAAAGTCGAGCAATTGTTGTTCTGTTATCATTAATATATTCACCTCGGGAAACATAAAAGTGTATTCAAGTCTCATCTCTTTATGTATCGGAATCCTTACCATTTTCATGATACACATAGCCACTGCCGTGTAGAGTGTAGTAGTGCAACCATACTATCTCATACCCTAGTATACACGAATTCAATCCGGACCATCCGTACCTCGCAAAAAAACCACAGTGGCCTGGCGCTCCTCTATAATCACGCTTTCACATATCTCTACAGACATTTTATGCGGCACAGATGCAGTACGCATCTGGAAAAGGACTAGACCCGAAAAATTTTCTGTACACATGACATTCATTATAAGGAGTGAATTCGCGTAACGAATAAGCGAGGGACATACCATACATGATAGGGGTGTTTCACGCTAAGGAAGGAATTCTAAACAGAAGCTAAGGAGAAGACCGAAATCATGGAGTCTATTCATCATTGGAAAAGTTTGGACGCGTAAGAATTTATTAAAAAACCCCCGTTTCTCCACGAAACGAAGGTTTATCAATTAAGCCGTTAGCTTAAGAGCTATTCATTGCCAAGCTGATCCAAGTCTTACTTGGAAACAACCGTAACAATAATAGACAAAATCATAAATCCTGCACCCAGTACCACCGTTGCACGTTGCAGGAAGAGATCCAATCCGCGCGCTTTCGTTTTACCGAAAAGATGTTCCGCACCACCGGAGATGGCACCCGCCAAACCAGCGCTTTTCCCGTGCTGCAGCAATACTACAGTGATTAGACCGATCGAGAAGACAACGAGCAGCAATTTCAAAGCAATATCCATTCTTTCCACCTCCTACCCATGTGGGCATAACATCTTACCATAAAAACAGTTACTTTAATTGTAACATAGCTATTGTTGTGATACAAGTAGTGCAACAAATGCCAAATAGCAATGCATCTCATGTGTTAACCATGACAATATGATCATACTCACGTTATAATACCACCTGAGACAAGGGCATACCTTGATGCACAGCATATTAGGGAGGGCAAAATGATTCGAACATTTCAAGCCACAGATGCCCTGAAAGGCATAATCGATTATATATGGATTGTAGAAGCAGACAAGCTCACAGCGACGAACAGACAAGACATTATTATGCCATTAGGCCATATCAATATCATTTTTAATTTCGGATCTCCCTACCATCTCATCGAGCAAAAAATTCGCATTCCAATCCCTGATTCAGCAGTGATCGGTCAGATTAAGAGGGCAAAGCATGTCCAGTACGGAGATAACCTGCACCAAATTGGCATTTCATTGACTCCTGTAGGATATATTCAATCCTTTGAACACCCCATCTCTCAGCTAACCGAGCGAATATGCTCAGCAGACGACGTAGCCCCCGGAATAGAACAACTACGGAAAGAAATCAACGCTGCCCGAGATCACGATTTGCTCATTACAGCTATTAATCATTATTTTCTTGAAAAAATCAGCACAAATTTAATGGACACTCGCCGTACCGATCACATGCTCTCTTATGTCGAGCAGCAATGCGGAAACCTGAATGTCTCTCACATGGCATCGTTTTTCGGGATTTCCATCAGTACGCTTGAGCGTACATTTAAGCGATATGTAGGTCTACCCCCGAAAGTGTATGGAGATATCATGAAGTTTCACCAGAACGTTGTGAATACACAAATGTACACCACCGACATATATGAACAATACTATGATCAGTCTCATTTCATTAAAACTTGCAAAAAATTTGCCGGTAAAACCGTAAACGAACTTGAGAATTCGATTGAAGAACTTACCCTTGGCTTTATGTGGCGTGGCAAAAATAGATTATGACTACTCATCTGCATGCTTATTTTTTACAATACACCGGACTTTCTGACCTGATATACTCTAGCCACAGCGATGATGAATAGAAAGGAAGGCGCATGCAAGTATGATGATTATAGCAAGCATAATCGTATTTTTAAATGTCACTTTACTGGCAATCCTGGTTCCGGGCGGGCCCATTGAAAACCGGGATTTCTCCAAGCTCAAGGGATTCGTATTTTGGGGGTTTAATTTGTTTTTAATTTTGCTTGGAGTTGGATCATACATCACCAGTTATCTTCTGTTAGTTTCATCCTCTCATGCTATATGGATGGCTCAGGTGATTGCCGTTCTGTACTTTGTTGTGTATGCCATTGATCTTGCTGGTATCTTCCCTAAATCACCGACAAAAATGAGCAAACCACTACTATTACTCGAAATTGTGAATATCTCCATGGCTATTTTCCTCTTCCTCTTTGTCACAGCTATTGGTCACTGAGCATCTATATTTCTTCTTAAATCAAATCTGACTAAAGCAACGAATCCGGTTGCTTTTTTGGAGTTTACAACACAAAAAGACAGACCTGGAACTGGTCTGTCTTTAATCTGTTCAATAAGCTTATTTTTTAAGGTTGTAGAATCCTTTGAGACCATTGTATTGAGCCAGTTCACCCAGTTGATCCTCAATGCGGAGCAATTGGTTGTACTTCGCAATACGGTCTGTACGGGAAGGAGCACCCGTTTTGATTTGACCTGCGTTTGTAGCAACAGCGATGTCAGCAATTGTGCTGTCTTCGGACTCACCGGAACGGTGGGAGATTACAGCTGTGTATCCTGCACGTTTAGCCATTTCGATTGCATCAAATGTTTCAGTCAATGTACCGATTTGGTTAACTTTGATCAGGATGGAGTTACCGATGCCTTCATCGATACCTCTGCCCAGACGCTCAGTGTTTGTTACGAACAGGTCATCACCAACGAGTTGTACTTTGTCTCCCAATTTCTCAGTGAGCAATTTCCAACCATCCCAGTCGTCTTCGGACATACCGTCTTCGATTGTGATAATTGGGTATTTCTCAACCCATGAAGCCAGAAGGTCAACATATTCAGCGGAAGTGTAAGATTTACCTTCGCCAGCAAGTGTGTATTTACCATCTTTGTAGAACTCAGTGGATGCTACGTCCATACCCAGGAATACGTCAACGCCTGGTTTGTAACCAGCTTTTTCAATAGCTTCGATGATTGTAGTGATTGCTTCTTCGTTTGAACCAAGGTTCGGTGCGAAACCACCTTCGTCACCTACAGCTGTGTTCAAGCCTTTGGAGCTCAGTACGGATTTCAGGTTGTGGAAGATTTCTGCGCCTACGCGAAGAGCTTCTTTGAAGCTTGGTGCTCCAACAGGAAGAACCATGAACTCTTGAACGTCGATGTTGTTGTCAGCATGCTCACCGCCGTTGATGATGTTCATCATTGGAACTGGCAATGCTTTAGCGTTGAATCCGCCCAGGTAAACGTACAATGGCAGGTCCAGAGCGTCAGCAGCTGCGCGAGCGACTGCCATGGATACAGCCAGGATTGCGTTAGCACCCAGTTTACCTTTGTTTGGCGTACCATCCAAAGTGATCATCAATTTGTCGATACCCAGTTGATCCAATGCATCCATACCAATAACTTCTGGAGCGATTGTTTCGTTTACGTTTTTAACAGCTTGCAGAACGCCTTTACCGAGGTAACGGGATTTGTCGCCATCGCGAAGCTCAACTGCTTCGTGGGCACCAGTGGATGCACCGGATGGAACGATTGCGCGTCCGATTGCGCCGGACTCCAGGTATACTTCAACTTCTACTGTAGGGTTACCGCGGGAGTCGAGGACTTCGCGAGCGTACACGTCAGAAATAATAGTCATTTGTGATAATCTCCTTTATAGTTGGGATTTAATTTTTGGACCACCTTGTGTTTGCCCTTATTTCACTACGTCAGCAGAATCGTCTTCCGATCGCTGTTATCCCCTGATTTCTTTGAACTTATTTTCATAAGTTGAAATCATGTGATAAAGGCGAACGCGTTGCTTCTTCAGACTATTTCTGCTTACCTTCGTTCAATGTGCAAACGCCAAACTGCCCAATTTATATATGTTGTTGCGTAACTTATTTACGGGAAGCAATAACGGATGTACCTGTCATTTCTTCCGGTTTAGGCAATTGCATCAGGTCAAGGATCGTTGGCGCGATATCCGCCAGGATTCCGCCTTCACGCAGGGTTACATTGGCATCCGTAACGATGAATGGAACCGGGTTCGTTGTATGAGCTGTGAACGGACGTCCTTGCTCATCGAACACCATATCCGCGTTACCATGATCCGCAGTGATCAGTACAACGCCGCCTTTGGCAAGTACTGCATCCACAACACGACCCATGCACTCATCTGTTACTTCAACTGCTTTGATGGTAGGCTCCAGCATACCGGAGTGTCCAACCATATCAGGGTTAGCAAAGTTCAGAATGATGGCGTCATGTTTGTCTGCTTCGATCTCGCGAACACATGCGTCAGCCACTTCATACGCGCTCATCTCTGGTTGCAGATCATACGTTGCAACTTTTGGTGAGTTAATCAGCACGCGAGTTTCGCCCGGAAGCTCCACATCACGACCGCCGCTGAAGAAGAAGGTAACGTGCGGGTATTTCTCCGTTTCTGCAATACGCAGTTGTTTTTTATTGTTCTGTACCAGAACTTCACCCAACGTGTTGTCGAGGTTCTTCGGCGAATAAGCCACATAACCTTCAACCGTCTCGCTGAACAAAGTCAAACAAACAAAGTGCAAGCCCACAGGGAACTTCGGACCACGATCGAAACCGCGGAAATCCTGGTTCGTGAATACTTGCGACAACTGGATTGCACGGTCAGGACGGAAGTTGAGGAAGATGACGGAATCGCCGCTTTCCACCAAACCTACCGGCTCACCATCCGCTTTGACGATAACCGTTGGTTCAACGAATTCATCAAATACGGATTTCTCATACGATTCTTCAACTGCTTTGAGTGGGTCAGTGTATTTCGGTCCATCTCCATAAACGATGGCGCGGTATGATTTCTCAACCCGTTCCCAACGTTTGTCACGGTCCATCGCGTAATAGCGACCTTGAACCGTTGCGATTTGTCCTACACCAACTTCTTCAATCTTGGCGATCAGCTTCTGCATGAAGTCTCTACCACTGTCTGGCATAACATCACGGCCATCCATGAAGGCATGAATATATACATCGTTCAATCCTTCTTTTTTAGCCAGATCCAGCATAGCAAACAGGTGGTCGATGTGACTATGTACGCCGCCATCGGACAACAAACCGTAGAGATGAAGTTTTTTACCGCTTTGTTTCGCTTCGCGAACCGCTTTGACAAGTGTTTCATTGTCGTAGAACTCACCGTCGCGAATGGATTTGGAGATACGGGTCAAATCCTGGTATACGATCCGGCCGGCACCAATGTTCAGGTGACCTACCTCGGAATTTCCCATTTGCCCTTCTGGCAAACCTACAGCTTCACCGCAAGCAGTGAGCGTTGTATGTGGGAATTGGCTCATGAAACGGTCATAGTTAGGTTTCTTGGCTTGCGCTACCGCGTTACCTTCCACCGTGTTACGCAGACCGAAGCCATCCATGATGATCAGTGCTACAGGTTTTGGAGCTGTCATCTTACTTCGCCCCCTCAACAAGCGCGATGAACGAAGCCGGCTGCAAGCTGGCACCGCCAACAAGCGCGCCGTCGATGTCGCTTTGTCCGAGGTATTCTGTTACGTTTTCCGGTTTAACACTGCCGCCGTATTGAATACGAACTGCACTCGCAACCGTCTCGTTGTACAGATCCTTCACCAGCGTACGGATGTAAGCAATAACTTCATTCGCATCTTGGGAAGTGGAGGATTTACCTGTACCAATCGCCCAGATTGGCTCATAAGCGATAACGACTTGTGCCGCTTGCTCTGCAGACAGACCTGCCAAAGCAGCTTCTGTTTGCACTTTGCATACGTCTTTCGTTTGGTTCGCTTCGCGCTCTTCAAGCGTCTCACCAAGGCAAAAGATTGGAGTCAATCCGTGACGGAATGCTGCATGCAACTTTTTATTGACAGTCTCATCGGTTTCCGCAAAATATTGACGGCGCTCCGAGTGACCGATAATGACGTAATCCACACCCAGGTCTTTCAGCATTACACCGCTGATTTCACCTGTGAATGCACCGTTGTCTTCAAAATGAAGATTTTGTGCACCAATTTTGATGTTTGTGCCTTTAACGGCTTCTACCAGGGATGGCAGATTTGTAAACGGTGCGCAGATTACAGTTTCCACGCCTTCAACTTCCGCTTTTCCTTTAACTTCCTGAATGAAGTCATTGGATTCGGAAACCGTTTTGAACATTTTCCAGTTACCTGCGATAATCGGTGTTCTCATGGGTTTCAACTCCTTCATGCTATAGACTACTAAAACTTACTTGTCGTTCAATGCCACTACGCCTGGAAGTACTTTGCCTTCCATGAACTCGAGCGATGCACCGCCACCTGTAGAGATGTGGTTCATTTTGTCAGCCAATTTGAACTTCTCAGCTGCTGCTGCGGAGTCACCGCCACCAATTACAGTGTAAGCTTCTGTCTCTGCGCAAGCTTCTGCTACTGCACGAGTACCGTGGGAGAAGGGCTCGATTTCAAATACGCCCATTGGTCCGTTCCATACAACCAATTTGGAGTTTTTGATCACGTCAGCATAGATCTCACGTGTTTTAGGACCGATGTCGATACCTTCCCAATCTGCTGGGATGCCGTCGATGTCAACGATTTGTGTGTTTGCTTTCGCACTGAAATCGTCAGACACTACGATATCTACCGGCAGGTAGAAGTTTTTGCCCAATTTTTTCGCTTTTTCGATGAAACCGAGAGCAACATCAAGTTTGGAATCATCCAGCAAGGATTGTCCAATTTCATGTCCTTGTGCTTTGAAGAACGTGTAAGTCAGACCACCACCGATGATCACGTTGTCTGCAATGTTCAGCAGGTTGTCGATTACATCGATTTTGTCCTTAACTTTGGATCCACCAATGATGGCTGTGAAAGGACGCTCAGGGTTGGAGATGGCTTTACCCAACACTTCAAGTTCTTTCTCCATCAACAAACCGGACACTGCTGGCAGCAAGTGAGCGATTCCTTCAGTCGAAGCGTGTGCTCTGTGAGCTGCGCCAAACGCATCGTTAACGAAAACGTCAGCCAGTTCAGCAAATTGTTTTGCCAGTTCCGGATCGTTTTTCTCTTCGCCTGCGTGGAAACGAACGTTTTCAAGCAACAATACGTCGCCATTGTTCAGTTCAGCGATTTGAGCTTTAACAGCATCACCAACAGAATCGTCAGCTTTAACAACGGTTTTACCCAGCAATTCAGACAAACGCTCAGCTGCTGGAGTCAAACGCAAGGATTCAACCACTTCGCCGTTTGGACGACCCATGTGGCTTGCCAAAATGACTTTAGCGCCTTTTTCAATCAAGAAGTTGATTGTAGGAAGCGTTGCACGAATACGTTTGTCATCTGTAATTTTACCATCTTCGAGCGGCACATTGAAATCTACACGGACAAAAGCCCGTTTTCCTGTCAATTCGATATCGCGTACACTTTTTTTGTTCATCTGTATTTCCTCCGCACCCATGTATTTGGTGGACCAATCAAGAGCTAAAATCTCTTGTCAATCCTGGTGTTTTTGAGAAATTTGCAAAATGTAGATATATAAAGAGCGGAAACAATATAGCATCTGTTTCCGCTCTATGTTATTGCAGATATTACTTAATCATTTTTGCAAAGTGCTCCAACGTGCGAACCAATTGTGCAGTGTAGGACATTTCATTGTCATACCAAGCTACAGTTTTAACCAATTGTTGGTCGCCAACAGTCAGAACTTTAGTTTGAGTTGCATCAAACAGGGAACCGAAAGTGATTCCTTGGATATCGGAAGATACGATTTCGTCTTCTGTGTATCCGAAAGTTTCTGGATCGGAAGCTTCTTGCATAGCTGCGTTAACTTCTTCAGCAGTTACTTTTTTGTTCAGAACAGTTACGAGCTCAGTCAGGGAACCAGTAGCTACTGGTACACGTTGAGCTGCACCATCAAGGATGCCTTGCAGTTCTGGGATTACCAGACCGATTGCTTTAGCAGCACCAGTTGTGTTAGGGATGATGTTTTCAGCTGCTGCGCGAGCACGACGGAAGTCACCTTTAGGGTGTGGAGCATCCAACGTGTTTTGGTCGCCAGTGTAAGCGTGAATTGTAGTCATCAAACCTTGAACGATTCCGAATTTGTCTTGCAGCGTTTTTGCCATAGGTGCCAGGCAGTTTGTTGTGCAAGATGCGCCGGAGATTACAGTTTCAGTACCGTCGAGGATTTCATGGTTTACGTTGTAAACGATGGTTTTCATGTCGCCAGTAGCTGGTGCGGAGATAACAACTTTCTTAGCTCCACCTTTCAAGTGTTTCTCAGCTGCTTCTTTCGTTGTGAAGAAACCAGTACATTCCAGAACGATATCTACGCCCAGGTCGCCCCAAGGAAGTTCTTCCGGGTTACGGTTAGCCAATACTTTAACTTCTTTGCCGTTTACTTTGAAGAAGCCATCGTGTACTTCAACATCGCCATCGAAGCGACCTTGAGTTGTATCATATTTGAGCAAATGAGCCAGCATTTTAGCGTCAGTCAAGTCGTTGATTGCTACTACCTCGATGCCTGCTACATTTTGAATACGGCGGAATGCCAAGCGTCCAATACGTCCAAAACCGTTAATACCTACTTTAATCATGAGTAAGTTCCTCCCAAGTTTTGATTAATTTTTTATGAAACTTATATATTCAAGACAGACGGTAAAGTCCGTCAAGACAACAATGGTTGAGGTGAAAAATAAACTTTTATTCCAATTCAGCAACGATGACTTCGGCAGCAGCCTCATCAATAATCAGAATATCTTCCTGACCAAATCGCAACACGGAATGTATAGCAGCAGCTTTGCTTTTGCCACCTGCAATTCCAATCACAACATCGGTTCGTTCAATATCCTGAAGTCGCATACCCAGTGTAAGCATGGTATGTACCACCTTACCCTGATCGTTAAAGTAATAACCGAAAGATTCAGATACAGCTCCTTGCTCCTGAAGTTCATCTATAATCTCCGTCGCAAGTTTACGTCTTGTCGCCATCTCCACGGCATCACCAATTCCATGAATAACAATCCGCGATTTCCGAATCAGCTGCAGAATCTCCTGAACACTGGGGTCCTGGATTAATGATTCATAGGCATGATCACTAAGCAAATCCGGTACATGCAGGAGTTTGTATTGCGCTCCTACCCGTTTTGCCATTGTGGATGCGATCGTATTCGCCTGAATTTCAAGGCTTTCTCCTAGTCCACCGCGTGCCGGTACGAACCAGACACCTTTGAGAGATGTTGGTGGATTAAGTTGCTCTGCGACTTCGGCCGTTGTTGATCCGCCAGTAACGGCGACAACGTCGTTGTCACTCATGATATTGCCGAGAGCCTTCGCTCCGGCTCTGCCCAGTTCCCTTTTGGCAAACGGAGATACGTCCGAATCACCAGGAACCACAACTACCTTTTGCAGACCGTAGGCTTGCTTGATGCGCTCTTCCAGCTCGGATAATCCGAACAACTCTTTGGCTACGGGCTCTAACTGCTGCAGCAAATCATACCCTGCCTCGCTGATCTTCATTCCTGCACTGTCAATTTCAATAAGTCCCTGAGCCTTTAACAGATCGGTCTCAGCCCTCAGAACCCGCTCGGTCATCTGCATGGAATTAGCTAACGTTCTTCGTCCGATCACATCCGATAACATGATCTGTTGCAGAATCGTATACCTCTTTTTCAAGATATCCATGAGATCAGGCAGAAGCTGCTTTTGTACTTCTAAAATCGTTCGCATGCTTTCCACTCCCGCAAGTTCTCGTTCCAAGCTCTCTTTCGTGGCCCTAAAACGTCCCGGGTTAACTTTTTAAGTCCCACGTCTATTCTACCTAAAACTGACGTGACATGCAAGTGTTTCAACGTGTTATTTCGACACGCTTCTACCGTTTGTACGCGCCTATTTTCACAATCCTAGACTTCACCTGATCAAGGACTACCTTACGCATACCATATATAGAAGAAATAAATTATTCTCATCTACATATCGCTCAGAATTACATTTCATACGGCATGTCCAAAACCTCTATTAGCATTTACATAAATGCGCTCTTTATCCATTCTTCTTCATCATGATCATTTTTAGCTCAATCCAAACCACATCCACAATGAACTGCTTGCAATTAAATATTTCATGAGCTATAATCAGTATTGCTGTCACATAATGTGCGCCCGTGGTCCAATGGATATGACGTAGGCCTCCGAAGCCTGAGATCCAAGTTCGATTCTTGGCGGGCGCGCCATTTTTTATTTAACAGCTCATAACCCTTTTAACCCATGAAACCGGAAAGGTTTCTTTTTTTTGTAAGTTAGTTTGACTTTCTTTGACTTTTTGTTTGGAATTGTTTATTATGTGGGTAATACGGTAACAGTTTAAGTAGAAACACCAATAACATTTACATTCCGAGGAGGTTTTTCACGTGAGTTTTATTCCAATGGTCGTTGAACAGAGCAACCGGGGTGAGCGCGCCTACGACATCTACTCCAGATTGCTGAAGGATCGTATTATTTTCCTTGGTAGCGATGTTAATGACGTAGTGGCTAATGCCATTATGGCACAGATGTTGTTCCTGGCTGCGGAAGATCCGGAGAAAGACATTCACTTATACATCAACAGCCCAGGCGGATCGATTACAGCTGGTATGGCCATTTATGATACAATGCAATTCATCAAACCGGATGTATCTACCATCTGTGTAGGTATGGCGGCTTCCATGGGTGCATTCTTGTTGAATGCCGGTGCAAAAGGGAAACGTTTTGCGTTGCCTAACAGTGAAATCATGATTCACCAACCACTTGGTGGTGCTCAAGGTCAAGCTTCCGACATCGAAATCCGCGCTCGCCGTATCCTGAAAATGCGTGATACCTTGAACCGCATCATCTCTGAGCGTTCAGGTCAACCGCTGGAGCGGATTGAGAAAGATACAGATCGTGACTACTTCATGAGTGCTGCTGAAGCTGCCGATTACGGTATCATTGATAAAGTTATTGAAAACGTAGGTTCCCAAGGCATCTAAGTGTAATGTAGACACGGTCTACGCGTTAACATATCAACACCTAACGTAATCAGCAACACCTCATTGTGTTGTCTATACGGGAAGAAGCCCTCATCATAATCATGATGAGGGCTTCTTTTTTTCATTTTATAAGAAAGATAACTGAAGAGTGCATAATAATGATTCTTTATTTGGTTCCCGTTACATTACTGAAAGGTTCTGTGCCTTTAGGGAGAAGCTCTTTGTACGTAAATGGCATTTCAGGGAATCCCTCTGCGTATGCCGTATATTCATACAACTGGAAGAACACAACTACACCCGTTGGTGTCACATAGAAATCTTGATCTTTATTCAATCCTTTGTAACCGTCGAGGTACCCGCCGCGGGCTTTCAGTTGTTCACCCACTTTTTTACTCAACGTCTCGCGCATGGTTTTGTTATTTTGCAGCACATCATCTAACGTAAGCTCCTTGCCTGTGTCCAGTGCAAAGGTGTGGCCCGTACGGTATGTCATCCCATGAGCGCCAGCATAATCTTGGTATCGTTGTGTAATGAGTCCCAGCACGCCTTTTTCGTTGTACGTCACTACATAAGAGCTCTCAAATGCATATGGACGATTAGCTGTTGCACCGCCGAATTCAGATGTCTGTTTTTTAAAGTCAGCTACATAAGCATCCACTTCGTCTTTCAGCACTTTGTTGATCGCCGCTTCAGCTTCTTTGCTGGCAAGTCCACTCACCTGTGGATATTGAACATCTACTTCAGCATTTTTCACAGTGACATTAACTGTTGCCGCTTTAATTTTAACGTTATTTTGTTTCACCTTGCTGAGTGTCAACGTTTTTGTTTTGCCATCCCAATTTCCCTGTACACCCAGATAATCTCTCATTGCTGAGAATGGGATATATAATCTGCCGTTGATCAGCTTTGCGTCCACTTGAGGATAATAGTTGTTAATTCGAACACTCGGCTCGCCATCCAATAGGCTGATCGTCATCGTGTTATTGGCTGCTGTCAAAGCGTACTCTTTGGTTTTCGCATCATATTTCAGCGTTCCACCTGCCACATCTTTAACTGCCGTAAGAGATACCCAAGTTGAGCCACCTTGAAGAAGTCCTTTTTGAGTCAGTGTTTTTCCACCCGATTTCAGAGTTACCTCAGCCGGGGTTGTCACTTTCGAGGATACCGATGCTGCCTGAACCGAACTATCCTGCCACACCGAACCGCTACCTACAATAATTCCTGCTGCAAGCAGCGCACTTGTCCATTTTTTCCATGATGTCATATATAAAACTCCTCTCTGAATTCACAATTAGGGATCATTGCGTATGTAATCCTGACCTGATCGCATATCTCATACGCTCACCTCTCTATTATAATTAACCCGATTTCGGAAAGGTTTACAGCTCGAGTTACAATGTTGATGATTATCAGACGGAAAAAATAACGGGATATGACCTTTTTGTCACGAACAACTGTACAAAAAAGATACCAAAAACAGCATTTCATGCAGCTTCTAAAAGGGACACCCCTATCTAACTTCATCAAAGTTTGCTTTTCCAACAAAAAAAAGACTCTGTCCACAGGACAAAGTCTTTGTCATTATTTCGTTGTACCCTTCAAATGACACTTGAAAAGGTTACTTGAGCTTACAATCTAGTTCAATCTTGTTTATTTCATTTCATAAGTGATATTCAGGATTGTGCTCACTTTAACCTGGCCTGTTTCAATCTCCGTACCACCTGCTGTATCTTGTGCTTTGGACATCAACGCCTCACTTGCATAGAACACAGGCACATTAGCATCACCTTGGCTTACGGAAAGAACAGCACCGAGTTGACGTTTAACTGCTTTTGCAATAGCTCCAGCTTTCACATCTGCATTGGCAACAGCTTTCTCAATCACTTGAGACTCATAACTTTCCGGATTTTCTACAGTAAAGCGCACATTCTCAATATTGTTGGCACCCGCACCCGAAGCAGCATCAAGCAGCTCGCCGATCTTGTCCATCTCACGATATGTGACTGTCAGCGTATGATGCGCTGTGTATCCTTTAATTTGTTGTCCGTCTTTTTCGCTATACGTGTAGTTGGGTTGTACAGAGAACTGACTCGTTTGAATGTCATCTGCACTGATCTTCCACGTATTCTTTAGCAAGTTGGTTACTTTGGAAACTTTAGCAGCATTGGCTTTTTGGGCAGATGCAGCTGTCTCCGCAGTACTGTTCACACCAATGGACAGATAAGCGATATCAGGTTTCACCTGAATCTCACCTTTACCCACCACATTAATTACATTCTGTTGTACACCCTGAACCTCTGCAGCGTATGCATAGTTACCTGGTGCAACCCATGCTGTTCCTCCAACAAGCAACGTACTTGCCACCAGCACCGCACCGAACGGTTTCATCCATTGTTTACCCATCACGATAGCCTCCTTATGTGTTAACATCTCAAACTTTAATCGATTTGATACCTTAACAGACGGGACAAATTCCATAATGTTGCACTTGACGATAGCATAAACGTGAAAAACGCAAAAAAGCCCCTTTCGGGACTTCTTCATTGGATGATCATATCTTATTGGTTTTCGAGCTCTTCCTTGCTTACCAGACTAACTAAAGCGTTTACAGCCTGTTCGGCATCCGCGCCTTCTGCACTAATATGGATTTCCGTACCTGTGCTAATCGCAAGGCTCATGATCCCCATGATACTTTTTGCATTAACTTTTTTGTCGTCCTTCTCGACGAACACTTCAGATGAGTACTTATTCGCTTCTTGAACGAAAAGTGCCGCAGGTCTGGCATGGAGACCCGTTTTCAAACGGACAACTACCGGGTGCTTTGTCATGGAAACTTACCCCCTATTATGAAATCTGGACATTAAATACACAATTATATTTATACAACATTATAACATTAACCCGTGCAGGACACTAGAAGAAAAAAACTCAGGTTACTTTGAAGGGCATAATCATGCCCCATTTTGCCTTTTGTACATCGCACCAAGTTACCTGAGTGACTCTTCTCGCTCCTTAACGCATAACTAAACCGACGGTTTGTTCCATAAAAACAAGCGACCTTGTTAATTTACCCTACTACGTATTAACCTTAACCCTACCGTTCTGCTCGTACTTTTTCAGCCAGCTCATCAATTTTACGAAGCCGATGGTTCACACCCGACTTGCTGACTGTACCTTTAAGGAGTTCGCCAACTTCCTTCAAGTTGATATCCGGATGAGCCAGTCGAACCTCCGCAACTTCACGAAGCTTCTCAGGCAACGATTCCAGACCAACTTCCTTTTGCAACAACCGGATATTATCAATTTGTCTTACTGCCGCTCCGATCGTTTTATTCAGGTTGGCGGTCTCGCAATTGACAATCCGGTTAACGGAGTTACGCATGTCTCGCATGATTCGTACGTCTTCAAACTTGAACAAGGCCTGGTGAGCACCAATGATGCTGAGCAGCTCAATGATTTTCTCGCCCTCCTTAATGTATAGGATGAATCCTTTTTTCCGTTCTATACACCGGGCATTCAGATGAAATTCATTGGCCAAGTCAACTAGTGCCTGACAGTGCTCTTCATACATGGACGCAATCTCCAGATGGTACGAAGAACCTTCCGGATTATTGACCGATCCACCTGCCAGAAATGCACCGCGAAGATAGGCCCGTTTACAACAGTTCTGCTGAAATAGCTCCGTATTAATCCCTGGCGTAAACAGGAAGCCCTCAGATACAATATGAAGACTATTGAGAATCTCCTGTACCATGGTTGGAATACGAACAATATATACATTGTTCTTTTTCAGCCGCATTTTTTTGCGGACCAGTAATTCCGTATGCACTTGAAAATGCTTTTTAAGCAGAGAGTATGCCCGTCTTGCGATGGCGGCATTCTCCGTCGAAATATCCAAGATGACTTTTTTATTCGATAATTGCACTGCACCAAGCATACGGATGAGGGCTGAAAGTTCCGCCTTTTCGCAGCACGGTTCGCTCTCGATCATGGTTAACTCTTTTTTGGTCTGTGCTGCAAACGACATGGGACTTCACCTCTTCCGTAACATCCAATTTTGTACCAGTTGGTAGATGTGATGACTTAACTTGTCGGCATCATGACGCAGATAGGTTTTGAACAGAACAAGCGTATCTGCAACCACCTGATAGCCGACACTTTCGAGTACATTCATATCCAGTACAACCGGTTTTGCTCCTTTTTCCGCATACTTATTCTGCACTTGCAGCGGAATATCACCATTATTTACGATAACATAGTCGAAGAGCTGATGACCTATATGCTCGTGTACCGCCTTAAGGTGGTCACTTACCGTATAGTTATCTGTTTCTCCTGGCTGTGTCATGACATTACAGATAAACATCTTCACCGCATCAGCCTCTACCACAGCCTCAGCAAGCTTCGGTACGAGTAGATTGGGAAGGATGCTTGTATAGAGGCTGCCTGGCCCGATCAGAATGGCGTCAGCTTGACGAATGGCCTCTACTGCCTCTGGCAACGGCTCCACGTGATCCGGTTCAAGGAAGACACGTTTGATGCGTCCACCCGCCTCAGGGATTTTGGACTCACCTGTAATAATTGTCCCATCTTCCATCTCCGCATGCAACACCACGGCCTGCCCGGCTGCTGGTAATACCTCACCTCGAACGGCAAACACGCGGCTAAGCTCCCGCACCGCGGTCACAAAGTCGCCCGAAATATCCGTCATTGCAGCCAAAATCAAATTTCCCAAGCTGTGGCCTGCAAGCCCCGCGCCTGTATTGAAACGGTACTTTAACATATCTGAAAGCAATGGTTCTACATCAGCCAGTGCCGTAAGCACATTGCGAATGTCGCCCGGAGGCGGCATCTGTAGCTCATTGCGCAGGATGCCTGAACTTCCACCGTCATCTGCAACCGTGACGATGGCCGTGATATCCAGCGGCTTCTCTTTCAAACCGCGCAACATCACGGATAATCCGGTTCCGCCGCCCATTACAACTATTCTCGGACGTTCTCTTCGTGGTCCGGCCTCTTTCATCCCTTCACCCTCTTCAATGACGGTCCCGGTCAGCGTCGCGATGGCTCACGGTGACAGCTTCAGTCTCGCTGCTTCCCAACATCTTGCCCAAATATTCCGATATTGCTACCGAACGATGCTTGCCTCCGGTACAGCCGATTCCAATAATAACCTGGCTTTTGCCTTCCTTCCGGTATTGCGGAATCAGGAAATGCAGCATATCCAGCAGCTTCGTCAGAAACGCCTGTGTCTCTGGCCATTTCATGACATATTCATACACATCACTATTCTGCCCCGTATTCGGACGCAAATGATCAATATAATGCGGATTCGGTAAAAAACGTACATCAAACACCAGATCGGCATCGATTGGAATGCCATATTTGAATCCAAACGACGTAATATTCACCGACAGCATTTGGCTTTCCAGATGAGAAAAGCGAGATATGATGCGTTCTTTCAGTTGAGCAGGCTTCATCGTACTTGTATTCAGTACCTGAGTTGCAGAGTTTTTGAGTTCCTCCAGCATCTTGCGCTCCAGCCGGATGCCGTCCAGCGGCATGCCCTCAGGAGCCAGCGGATGTCTGCGCCTGCTTTCTTTGTAACGTTGAACAAGTACAGAATCTGTAGCATCCAGGAATAAAATTTCGCAATGAATGGTAAAATGATCTTTAATATAGTTCAAAGACTCGGACAGAGCCGTAAAGAATTCACGCCCGCGCAGATCGATAACCAATGCAACTTTACCAATCTTGCCATTCGACTGTTCAATCAGTTCCGCAAATTTTGGAATCAATACCGGCGGCAGATTATCCACACAGAAGAAACCCAAATCCTCCAGGCTCTGTACTGCAATCGTTTTACCTGCTCCGGACATGCCCGTAATGATAATGAGCGTGGCGCCTGTGCCTGGTGAGCCTTCACCTTCAAGCATAAATGTCCCCTCCTTATCATATTGCTGTCTTCGTATATTGTTACGAGGTTACTAGGAACGCAAGAGAAGACCTGCTGCACCCACAATACCTGCATTATTACCAAGTGTAGCTTCCAGGATCTGAACCCCTTCTTGCAGCGGTTCCGGTGTCAAACTAGCAAATACGGTACGAATTTCATCAAACAAGAAATTACCCGCTTTGGATACGCCACCACCGATGATGAACATCTCCGGGTTAATGACAGCTGCTACAGTAGCCATGGACTTGCCCAGGTAGAAGGCCGCACGGTTTACAATGCGCTGTGCCACCTCATCGCCTGCCTTCGCAGCATCGAATACTTCCTTGGCTGCAATCTTGTCGACGAGTGCCAGTGACGTATGATCACCGCGTTCTACTGCATCCTTCGCCATACGGATAATTCCTGTAGCAGACGATACCGTTTCAACACATCCCATTTTACCACAGCCGCACTTGATGGCCTCCAGATCAGGTACAACACTAATATGCCCCAGTTCTCCCGCCATACCTGAGAATCCCTGATAGATGTTTCCATTCAGGATCAAGCCTCCGCCAACACCCGTACCGAGGGTATAACATACGCAATTGTCTACGCCTTTTCCTGCACCTGCCCATACTTCACCCAGTGCAGCTACATTCGCATCGTTATCTATTTTGATTGGCTTGCCCAGACGTTCTTCCAGAATCGAACGAATGGCTACATTCCGAAATCCGATGTTAGGGGCATGAACGATAATTCCCTCGCGTACATTCGTGAAACCGGCCACTCCAGCACCTACACCCTCAAGCTGTTCCCAACTGTAAGGTGATTTGGCTACGATATGTCGGACATACTTCTCGATGTTGGCGATGACCGTGTCTACGCCCTTATCCACTTCAGTCGGTCCTTCATACGTATGCATTAGCTGACCTTGTTCATCGCATATACCGACCTTGATTGCTGTTCCGCCGAGATCGACCCCAACGTAGATTTTCTCAGACATGCTGCAAGCCACCTTTATCTATCTAAAATAGTTTAAGTCCTACGTACCAACTATAATTGAAGGATACGCCTGGGTCAAGACGATAAGACCTTGGATACACTATGCTCCGTTAGGGTTGTGAACCACATCACACACCATTTTTGAATACGTATACAATCGGATTACCTTCGTTTATAAACGTACGCTTTATTCCTTCCTCCATAGCAGAGGAAGCCTCAACTCATGATATTGCATCTTCACTCGTTCCATTCGTAAAAGATGATCATCGTCACCTCAGAGTGGTGACCCATCTCACCCACCCCACCACCTGTCATTCTCATGCAGCGAGCTGCCGAATGAAGGTATTGCCAACACAAAAGCGCCTTCCGCAGATGGAAGGCGCCCTTACTTTTATAAAAATTTGAAGTTGTAGAATTTGATTAAACTCGGTTGATCTTCTTACATTATAACTTCGTTTCCACACGTACCGGCTCTTCTGTCTTCTCCATCTTGTTCACATCCAGAATATCGAGCAGGAAGACGAAGATTGGAATACCAATGATCAGTCCCCAGATCCCCAGGAAATGTTGCGACAGAATCAGTACGATAAAGGTATAGAACATCGGCAATTTCGTCTTGTGTGCCATGAGCTTCGGATTCAGGAAGTAGGTTTCAAGCGCATGAATGATAATGATCATGATGATCACGATAATACTCAGTTTCAGTCCACCCATCTGATACCCAATCAGACAGAGCGGCACCAGGGAGATGATCACCCCTGCCACAGGCACCAAACTTAACATAAATACGAGAATGGTCAATGCGAACAAATACGGATATCCAAGAATCCAGAGCCCCAGCATCGTCAGCACCGTATTGAATACAGCAATCAGCAATTGTGCCTCAATCACTTTACCGAAAGAAGAAACAAATTTATCGCCCAAGTAAGCTACTTCCGTATAAAACCATCCGATTTTGCTTGTTTTGAACTTGGACGTAAATTTGGATATCTCCTGCTTCTGCAACAAGAAGAACAGACTCAGAATGATAACGAGCAGTATAAACTCCAACCATTTGCTCAAAGCAAAAATATATTTCAATGCATCATTGGTATAATTTTTGATATCGAAGGATTGAAGGTAACCCGCAATCTTGGAAGCAAAATTATCACCATCTGCACTGTCCAGAAATTTCATAATCTCGTTCGTCAACTGAACGACCTGATCCACAATCCGCGGTGAATATCTGGATATACCAAGCACAATCACTGCGATAACGATCATATAGAGCAGGATGACCACGACTTTATAGTTGACCGGAAACAGCCGATTCAGGCCACCTGTAATGAAATGCTGTAGCCTGTTCATGACATACGTCACCAGGAACAACAGCAGAATCATGTGCAGCATACTCCCCATACTGAACAAAATTAAACAGAATAAGAGCAGAATCAAAAACCGTCTCACTGTTGCATTTTGTAACCAATCTTTTATCATTTCCCCCAAAATCTTCACCTCACAGCTAATATGCCCCATATGTATACGAACTCATGCCCACTATAGTTTCAAAAAAAGAGAAGCCTTCCGGCTTCTCTCATTTTATGAGACTTCCCGTTGTCTCTTATTTCTAGCCTATGCCTAACCTCACGGATGTCATGCTTACTTATCCAACGTTTCGCTCCAGTCATGCACAATGCTTCCTTCAAGGAATTTCTCGCAATCCATCGCAGCCATACAACCTGATCCGGCTGCCGTAATGGCTTGACGATACTTCGTATCCTGAACATCACCGCAGGCAAATACACCCGGAATATTGGTCTCCGTTGTTCCCGGTTTAACCACAACATAACCATGTTCGTCCAGTGTGATCGCATTACCCAGGAATCCGGTATTTGGCGTGTGACCAATGGCAACGAATACGCCATCCGCTTCAAGCAACTCTTCCTGCCCCGTCTCATTATTGCGTACCTTCAGCCCTTTGACACCCATTGCTTCAGGCACAACCTCAAGTGGAGTACGGTTCAGCGCCCACTTCACCTTCTCATTGTTGCGAGCCCGATCCTGCATAATCTTGGATGCACGCAATTCATCCCGGCGGTGAACCAATGTGACGTCCGTTGCAAAACGAGTCAGGAAGCTCGCTTCCTCCATTGCGGAGTCACCACCGCCCACAACCACGATTTTTTTGCCGCGGAAGAAGAAACCGTCACATGTTGCACATGTACTTACACCACGTCCCACATTTTCCTGCTCGCCCGGAATACCGAGGTAACGAGCAGAAGCACCTGTGGAGATAATAATCGATTCAGCTTCCAATTCGCCGATTCCGCCAACCTTGATCTTGAAAGGCTGTTTGCTAAAATCAACTTCTTCCACCCAACCGTTTTTGAATTCCGCTCCAAAACGTTCTGCTTGCTTACGCATGTTATCCATCAGTTCAGGACCCATGATACCTTGCGGGAAACCAGGAAAATTCTCAACTTCCGTTGTCGTCGTCAATTGACCACCCGGCTGAAGACCTTCAATAACCAGTGGGTTCAGATTAGCACGAGCCAGATATATCGCTGCTGTCAGACCCGCAGGTCCCGTTCCGATCACAATCGTTCTGTATTTAGACATATAGATACAGCCTCCTTGATAAGGTGAATGTGTATTGTACTAGCGATGAACTTGCCAAGATGATATCCTACAGGCGTTTTCGAGGCCCATTCGTTAAGTTTACCCGTTTTCCCGGTTGTTGTATCCTTCACCTGATGATGTCTTTCTGAAAACGAGTTGAAGCACACTGAACATTCTATACAAGTGGCGGGTTACTGTTGCACACGCGATGGATCTGCTTGGCATATTTGCTAACCGTTGATGCCGATATCCCATACCGCTCAGCTATGCTTTGATAGGTGACGGGTCGACTGTGATTCTTTGCAGCCAAATATTCAAGTCCTGCAGCCCAACCCTCAATCTGCTTCGTACCCGGAACCTCCGGATGTACCCGGGATACATAATCCGTCCAGATCCGTTCCATCTCATGCTGCAACTCGGCCTTTGCCTCAGACATTTGCAGTGCTCGATCAACAACAGCTTGCCAATGAGCAGTGGAGTGAGATTCCGTTTGCTCTGATGTGGATTGAGCTTTCCCAATGGACTTCAAGGCTACAGGAGACAGGGTTCGAACCACCTGAGTATTCCGATCATCATGTTCAACCGATTTCAATCCGTTCAGCACAACTCGTGCTGCCTCAAGTAAATCGGGTTCTTCTCCTGGCTCTTCAATGAAAGATTGTAGCGCCTGCTGTACCTCATAATCGCCGATCATTCCAAGCGCATGAATAACCTGCAGCTTCGTTGCCCGATCACCATGACGCAAAGCCCAGAAGAACGATGAACGAATCAGTGGATCATTCTTCATTTCTTCAGGTATCCCGTTACCATAGTTCTCCCACTGTCTGAACTGCTCATCAAATGGCAGATGATAGTGATAACTCAGCTTCTCCGGCTCTTGCTCGCCTTGCCGTACAGCCTCAAGACCTGACAGATAGTATCGAGATACTTCCGAACCCGGATCAAGCTTGGACACATGATGCCATAGACGCTCAGCAGCATCATAACGCTCTGTATTATAAGCTGCTACTGCTGCATAGTGAGCAAGTGCCGGATCACCAGCTGTCTCTTCGTCCTTAAGTAAACGACGGAAATGAACATAGGCCGTATCGTGCTGACCCAGAATCCCCATCGTTGTAGCCAGTTTGTAGACTTGTTCGTGCTGGAATGGCACGATGACACGCAATTTTTTGATCAGAAGCAGCACTTGATCAGCCCGGTTCTCATTTTGATGGAAAATAGCGAGATTGCAAAGTGCATGCAGGTTACCTGGTTCCTGTTCAAGCACTTCCGCAATAGTCTCTTTTGCTTTGGGAAACAGCCCCATATAATAGTAGGCGAGTGCCAGATTGTTACGGGCAGCCAGGTAATCAGGATAATCAGATGACATGCCTTCGAGCAGCTCAGCAGCCTGTGCAAATTTCCCTTCTTCCAATAGTTCCCGTGCCTGATCGTGCTCCACTACACCTTTGCGCGATTTGATTCGATTCAGTTTGGTCGGACGATCCAGCTCATAGTACAGAAGCTCCATCATCTCTTCAGCTTCCGTCATGAACTGGCCCTGGGTGTCCTCCTCCAAGTAGGTAACAAGTGCTTGCTCGGCTTCCTCAAACCGGTCCATATTTGCATAATTGTTCGCCATATAGAAATAACATTCCGTCATCGACGGATCTACCACTTCCAGCACGTTAGCCAGAATGGCATTGGAGGCTTCGTAATCCCCCTTCTCCGATAATATACCCGCCATATTACAATGATTCACCGGATTTTCCGGTTCGTATTCAACAGCTTTGCGAAAATATTTTAATGCCTTGTCGACATGATTACGGTCCAGCGAGCGGACAGCTCTTTCAAAAAAGAAAGAAGCATCCAAGTGAATCGGTATAATATTGGCAAGGTGTCCCTCAGCCCGCACTAGCTTGCCCTTCATCTCCCAAGGCACCTCCTCTTTGCATTTCATTCATACTCTTCAGTATACCACATCTTAAGGCCCACTTCTCAATATGTAGTTTCATGTCGTTTATGAAAAAAATGCAAATAAAGACGACATTCCATCATGCACGGATGAAATGCCATCTTTTATTTTTACAAACCTTCTCTTTAGCTATAACGCCTCAGTCCAACCTTGTCGGTTAAGGACTTCTAATAGCTTGGTTCGGTTATGGTAAGATGAGTGTAGCTCATGGTCTAATTTTCGTTATTAGTCCATGATGTAGGAACAGCGCTTGAATCTCAAAAGCTAAAATGATGACCTTGTTTAACGTGCGAGGAAAGGAGCCTCAATGGCTTTAATTCTTCAACGCCATCGAAGGAGACAGTGAAATATGAATGGTCTTATCAAACGGCGTCATGAAATTGACCAGCACAACCTTGCACTTGTCTGGCAGTTTTGCCTCCCGTACCGTTGCCGCCAGATGACCCAACTCGCCTCCAGTAATCTCCAGCCAGTCTTCTCCGCAGGTATAGCGTAACGTACCGCCTTTCCACAAGTAGTGACCCTCACTCGTTTCAATCGCGTCCTCACAGGTCAGCTCCCCTTCGCTTCCGAATACAAAGGATAGCTGCATCATAATGTCTTCCGGCTCCTGCCCCGAAAGATGCATGGTCCATCCGTTTTCCGTTGGCTGTAATTCTGCCCCTACACGGAACGTCTGCTCATGAGTGAGCTGACGGCTCTGATGAGGTAGCAAGTACCATGGACTGATGGTTGATGCAGCCAATTCTGGCAGCAGGTTCGCAGGGACTGGGCCGTAATAGCCTTTTTTCTGCTCGCCAGTCAGTTGATACCCTTCGGACAGTCTTGTCATTTGCTGCATAGGGACATACCCTGGATTAAAGTATGAAGCCAGTTGCACAGCCAGCAGACGCAACTTGCCATGACGAAGAGCGAAGAAGGAAGGAACTTCTGTCATCACTGTCACGCTAGTTGCGCCATCCCGAATTCGGGCTACGGGAGCACCAAAATCCGTATGCATCCGACTGTGAGAGATACGTCCGTGATGCCCTGCCGAATCCATCTGCTCCAGATATTCGTCCCGTACAAAATGTTCATTCAGCATGACCTCATACTGTTCCGGTAATGCATCACGTGTATTATTTGTCTGCTGAAGCTCCGGCTCAAGCATTAATCGAACGAGCGTATTCACCGAGCATACACCCGGATCTGTCAGTGTATCTCCCGCCCAGGCTGCCATGCCAGCAAAGAGTGGATCACCGTCCAGGCGCGCCAAAATGGCATACGGCAGATAATAAGGTGACAGATCATGAACACTGCCCAGATCCTGTCGCCCTGAGTAATCTGTAACAATTTCACCCATAGGATGCACAAGGTACACCATCATACGAAGATTGAGCCTCACCGGTTCAAGCAGTTCAGGACGATTAAGCAGGCGCGCGGCATGAATTAACATGATGTCGCTAACTGCGCTGTATATCCCATTGCTCCGTTCCGTCCACTCCCCATCGGGTGTAATATCCATCCCTTCATCCATCCACTGCTCTGCGCGCTGCACAGCTTCCTCCAGATCAAATAGTTCATGCAGGAAACCAAGCGCCGCGCATAGCACCCAGCGATGATTTGGCGTATGACAACCTCCTGTAAGCATGGTTGGGATTGTCCGTTCCAGAAACAGCCTCATATTGTTCAATACGGGTTGAATCGGCTCCCATTCTTGCTGCTGAAGAAGCTGATACAACTGTGAATACCCTACAACGACAAATGCAGTATCCGGAGGGGAATGGTAATTGGTCCAGCCAGGCGATATTGAACCGTCTTCATGCTGGAAGCGGAGTACAAATTCCGTAGCTAACAGCAGTCGATTTAACAACGCCTCATCCCGGTAATAGATGGAGTCCGGATTGGAGAGCGCAGCTCCCCAGTAACACATATCCGTGGGTGTTCCAGTCGTGTGGTTGACCCAGGCAACACCTGTGTAGGGATCGATGGTCCCTCCATAGTAACGGCTTTCCGGGTCAAGCATCTGCCGGGATATGCCTCTTTCTACCGCTCTGTCATTACTGTCCACCAGTTGTTTGTACATGTGCAGTCCCTCCATACCAATGCATTCTCCCGATGTGAAAGTATGTTGCTTCAGCTCTTCGATTCAGACCGGAAGCTGCTTACCCATACCGCCCGTAACGTGAGTTCATTTTTCTCGTCAGTATATATCATATTTCTACAAAAGTCGCTAGAAAATCCGTTCTTGTTTCACCACATTTTTATGTGTTTTCATCACCGAGAAAACAGCCGTTGAACACACGCTTTGAACACGCAGAATGTTCCTAATGTCACGGCTCCTACTCTGCTAATCTGCCACTTCAAGCTTCTTCATAAGCAAATCATGACTCTCGTGGATCTCTTCTGGCTTACAGGCAGACTTCAACTCGTATACCTTCACCTGTGCCCGGCGAATCATCGGCAGATAGGCATCATAGAAATTCATGTCCTTACTGTGTACATAAGGGCACCAGTGGTCGGAGAGACCAAGTGTCTCATGGATATGAACCCCTACGATATCATTCATCAGTTCCTGCATTTCTCCCACACTATCATATAGACCCAGTCGGTCCATCATGATGGCATGACCCGTATCGTACCAGATACCAACCGGAGCCCCTTTGAGGGCCGTGATGATGGTCTTGGCTTCGGCAAGGGTAGGAATCTGTTGTGGTCTGGATCTCGTCTCGATGCCAAAACGAACATCCAGACCTTTAGCTGCCGCCCGATTGCATACTTCATCCAGACTGGCGATAATTTTCTCCACATACCCTGAGCTGAGTGCCTCCCGCCGTTCCATCAGTTCCGCCCATTTGCTGCGATACTTCGGTGAGTCTGGACCATCCTCGTGATAGAGCTTTCCAAGGTCTTTGCTGATATCCTCAGGAAAAGGTACCTCTCCGGGGTGCACAACAACAGCTTCTCCCCCATAACGCTGGGCATATTCAGCCGACTCTACCAGCAATTCGATCGCCCGCTTACGTTTCACTTCATCTTCGAAGCCGAGCAAGATGGAATCCGTACCATAATCGGGATCAGGGTCATGTGGAAAAGTGTTGTGGACACTAGAAATTCCGATCTCTCCACGCTCAATCATGGGCTCAATCGTCGTGAGCATCTCCTTCGTCACATTATAATTGAGCTCCACCCGACGAAAGCCGAGATCCGCAATCTCCCGAATCATATCTTCCCCGACATCATGTTTTCGGATATTCCAACATGTGGAGAACGAATATATACCCTTATCTATGTGCTGCATCTGATTCCCTTCTCCTTCCCATTGGCTGGAGCTTGCCCCGTAGTTTTATATCAACCTTTTACCGCGCCAAGCATAGCACCGCTGACAAAATACTTTTGCAGCCACGGATAAACAAGCAGAATGGGTACAGTTGCGAATACAACTGTGGCTGCCTTGAGACTTTCCGGAGTCAGTGGTGTGCGGTTAGCACCTTCCATCAATGTAAGTTCACTCACCATGTTGTTTTGAACCATTTGGAAGAGCTTCAATTGTAGTGGATACAACTTTGGATCATTAATATACAAAAGTGAATCCTGGAATCCATTCCAGCGACCAACCGCATAGAATAGCGCTAATGTGGCAAGTACAGGCATGGATAATGGCAGTATGATTTTGAATAACGTGTGTACATGTGAGCTGCCGTCAATTTCTGCTGATTCTTCCAGACTTTCAGGAATGCCTCTGAAGAATGAGATCAGGATAATCAGGTTAAATGGACTCACAAGTCCTGGTAAGATCAGTGCCCAGACTGAATTAAGCATATTGAGATCACGAATGAGCAAATACTCGGGAATCATCCCGCCACTGAAAAACATCGTAATGATGATGACATACATGAAGAGCTTGCGCCCTTTCAATTTTTTCTTGGTTAGCGGGTATGCAGCAGCAAGTGTGAATAACATGCACAACACTGTCGTTGCCACAGTCAAAACAGTCGTAAAGCCCAGTGAATAGAGCATGGATTGATCAGAGAATACCTGGATATACGCATCCCAGTTAAATTCTTTAGGAAAAATGGTCACTTCTCCCGAAGTAATGGCGCGGTTAGAACTTAGAGATATTGCAATGGTGTGCAAAAATGGAGCCAGACAGAATATAACAAACAAACTGATAAAGGAGATATTAACGATATCAAAAATCCGATTTGAGGTGCGTTCACTCATATGCGCACAACTCCTTTACTGATGGTCTATACATACAAGCCGATTGGCGTATCTTTCATGCTTTGATAACTTATAAAATGCCTTCGCCGGTTGCCTTTTTCGAAATATAGTTAGAGCCAAGTACAAAGATTAACCCTACAACAGCCTGGAATAGTCCTACGACAGTTGCCAGCGTGTATTGTCCTGATTCAAGGCCGACCCTGTATACAAAAGTACTAAGTACATCTGAGTATTCACGTACGGCTGTGTTACCGATAATATAAGGCCGATCAAAACCGATGCTGACCATATGTCCGAGATTAAGAATGAGCAAGGTCACAATGGTTGGTTTAATACTTGGCAACGTAATATGCCAGATTCTCTTCAGTCTTGAAGCTCCGTCAATCTCGGCAGCCTCAAACAATTCCTTGTTCACACCGGTTAATGCCGCCAAATAAAGAATGGTACCCCATCCTGCACTCTGCCAGACACCTGTGAACAGGTACGTCACAAGCCATGGGTTTTTCTCTGTCAAAAATGGTATTGAATTCAAGCCCATACTCTCCAACACACCGTTAACCATACCGGATTGATTGCCGAACAATTGGTATACAATTCCCCCGATGATAACCCAGGAGATAAAGTGAGGAATGTACAGAATCGTTTGCGATATTTTTTTGAACCATTTGAATCGAACTTCATAGAGCATGATGGCCAATATAATTGGAGCAGGGAAGGAAACAAGCAGGTCAAGGAAATTTAGCATGAAGGTGTTTCGCAATGTGGTGTAGAAGTCCCGCATTCCAAATACCTCACGAAAAGCATCGAAACCGATCCACTCACTGCCGTTGATTCCCTGAAACAGGTTAAAATCCTTAAAGGCAATCTGTACACCGTACATTGGTCCGTAACGAAAGATCAAAAAGTAGATGAGAGGCAGGGAAATCAGTGCGTACAATTGCCAATACCTTTTCAAGTATGTGATCGTCAAGTCGGTTTCCTCCTATCAACAAAGAAACGGCTGTGCCGCTTAAGTTCGGCGGCACACGTTCCTTCAAAGTTATGCGGTAAATTACATATTGATTTAGTAATCACAAGATGAACCTGTTTATTTGATAACGCTTACTGAAGTGCTGCTTCAAGCTCTTTCTTCAGTTCTGTGCCACCCAGTGACATGAAATCATTTATTTCTTTTTCATATACCGCTTCGAAGTCTGCCGGTTTAGCCATTGCAGTTTTCACAATAAGCACTTTCAACTTATCATTTAGCGCTGTACCATATTTAGATTCTGCTTCAATTGGTTTGCTGAAGATAACCGGTCCGATCGTATCAGTATTAGCGATATCAATGGACTGTCTCATCAGCTCTTGGTTACGTTCTGGGAAGCCTGCAATCCATGCGGCTTCATTGGCTGCCTGATCTCCAACTACTTTACCGTTGGCAATGATGGCCATGTCACCACCGTTGTAGACACGATCTTTGACATCCTGTGGTGCATCATCTTTAACAACTGGAACACCATCAACCTTATCGTAATTTTCACCTTCGACACCGGTGTTCATCTCCAGCAAGTTCGTTCCAGAAGCCATCCAGTCTAGGTATTTCACTGCTTCAACCGAACGTTTGCTGCTTTTTGGAATCATGATGTACATACCGTTGCTGCCATAACGTGATTTGATGTGTTTGTTGTCCACATTTGAGTTGGTGTAAGCGTCAACTGCTACAACTTTGCTATCCGGTACATTTTTGGACAAATTATCAAGCATACCATCTGCATACAGAATCTGACCTACGTCCTCAGACATGTAGCCAATATTACCGTTCTGGAAGTCTTTGACCAATTGCGTTTTTTCTTCATCAAGACTGAAGTCTTTGCTGATCAGACCTTCATTGTAAAGCTTGTTAAGGAACTGCATCGCATCTTTGAAGCCATCATGCAATGGTAGCTCGTAACGCTGACTGTACGTAAGCCCATCTTGTACGGGTTTAATAAAGGAGTAAATCAATGTTTCGTACTGCGCTGGGGCAAGTGCCATACCCATTGGGATGTTTTTGCTGCCCAGATTGCCCGGATCTTTCTCTTTGAATGCTTTCAACGTTTCGTACAGCTCATCCGTTGTTGTTGGAGCATTCATGCCGACTTTATCTAGCCAATCCTGGCGAATATATGAGTTGTAACGAGCCGTAATGGCACGTTTACCTGGAATAGCGAATTGCTGACCTTCAAGCTGACCAAATTTCAACAGGTCTTCGCCGAGATATTCTTTTAAGTTAGGTGCATGTTCATTAAGAAGTTCACCTACGTCAGTTAGACCACCTTGCTGAGCATAACGGTAGAACACACTGGAGTCGTATACAAACACAATATCTGGAACGTCGCTGGGACTGGCCATTAACACGTTGAGCTTGGTTGTTTCTTCTGAACGTTGAACAGGTACGAATTGCACATCAATGTTATTCGGATCGCCGAATTTCTCTTGAACAAATTTAGTTAAGTAGTTGTTCGTGATCGTATGTGGAGAAGGACTGTTACCACGATCGAAAACCTCCACTTTCAAAGTAACACGCTCACCATCAGTTGTTGCCCCGCCTTCTGCCGACTCTTGATTGGATGGTGAAGAACATCCTGCCAGCAACGAAACTCCCATTATCATCGTAAGCGCCAAACCTACCCATTTCTTCGTTTTCCCTGTGGTTGTTGTTCTTGTCATTTAGTCATCCCCTTTTACTTTGCGTGAATGTTTAAGGCTTGCTCCGAGTATTCCACATCTTTCGGAACTCTAGCAATAAACCAATTTCGGAAGCGCTTACAAACGGAATTTAGTTTATGTGTTAAGCCCATTTTCGCAGACTGATTATTTTCCCAAAGCTGCGCCGCGCTAGGCTGTGACGGCTCTCAACGCCTCACGACTCGGAACTGCCTGTCCCAATTCGGATAAACCATTTTCACACACTGCCTATATTCGTAAACGGAGAAAAAACAGGAATATTAGCTTCTATCCTGCGAAAACAGGGCGAACCTCTGCAAGCCTGCTCTCCTAGTGGAAAGTGACTGCATGAAATTCACCCTGTGGTATCCTGATGTACAGATCTCAGAATATGATCATAATTGCGTTACTCTTCGGGTTCTCGATGTTCACGTTTCAAACGACGATAATCTCCTGGTGTAATGCCCGTTACCCGCTTAAATACACGTCCCAACGTAATTCCATTTGCATACCCAACCTTCAGGGCAATATCCTGCAAAGAGTAATCAGTATTGAGCAGAAGCTGCTCCGTCTCCTTCATGCGAAGCTCTGTAACAAAATCAACAAACTTCATGTTGAATTCTGTCTTGAACAAATAACTCGCATGTTTGCCCGTGATCTGGAATCGGTCGCTCAGATGTTTCAATGAAAGATCCGGATTCGCAAACTGTTCTTCGATATAATTTTTCATTTCGTTGACCATTGCTTTGTAACTCTTGGTTTCCGTTACCGCTACATACGTTCTGAACAAGTCCGTCAGACCATCGAACAAAAGACTTTTCACATCCGTAAGCGTCTCTGCCTCTTCCACAGCACTCAACCATCTGTTGATGTTTTCTTCGGACAGTTCTTCCTGGAGTCCTTCCGACATCATGGCCACCTCTCGGCTAAGCATCTGTAACATGGCCTGAATCAGAGAACGAATCTCATCATCGGGCAGTTTGTTCTTTTCAAATGCTGTAAAGATCTCCTCCAACTGTTCCCGCCACTGTCCACTCGACATCCGGAACCGCTTAACAAAGTCCGCAATCATCTGCAGATAGGTATAGGTATCCAGCAAAGGATGCTGTGGTTCGCCACAGTCGGCTTGGCCGACATCTCCATTCATCAACAGTTTGCGTTGCATTACCGCTTCTGCGGCCGCATAGGAATCTCGTATTGTACCGATTCCCTGAGCAATAGGTCCAATGCCAAAGCTTAAAGAAATGCGTAGATTTTGTTCTACCCAAGATTTGCATTCCTCAGCTACAACACGAATCTGCCCAGACATATCCAAGTTGCTATCATTCTGTTCTTTGAACACAAAAAGGATTGCAATCTGATCCACACTAATCCATTCCGTCCAGCATTGAACTCCCGTATTACGTGACAGCTCTTGCAAAACGTTCATCAAGGCAAACTTCAGCGTATTTTGTTCACCTCTCGTGTACCTCTCCTGAAATCCCTTCTCATAACGGTTAATCTCTCCAACAACAACGACAAAACGCGACGAGTCATGCACGTCATTCAGCGGAGAGAGTTCTTTTAATTGCTCTGCTGCGTTTTCCATGTGTTCACCATGCAACAGGGCATTGAATAACTTGCTACGCTGCATGAGTACATTTTCCCTGCTTTTCTTGTCATAATCCATCATATGATTAATCAGATTCTCAAGCACACCATCAATCATCTTCATCTCATCCGTGCGAGCACCCGAGTGTTCAAACGCCCGAATCTGATGAGACTCAATCCGGTTCATGATGATCTGAATGGGTTTATAGTTACGGCGAGTAATATACACGATATACACAATCGCACAGATGACAGTCACAATAGCAATGATTACCCACACATAAGACACGACAGATACCCAGCCAAATAAGTTGCCGGCCTTAATTCCACTGGATATTGTCCAGCCCAGTCTTTCTAGCGGTAGCGTATTCAGTTCCTGGCCATCTATCGAGCCCTCTTGATCCGAATGTGCATTATACACAACCTTACCGTCCCGATCCGTAATTGTCAGAAACGACAGTTGCCCATTGACCATACTATCTACACTCTGTTCAATGCTGCTCATCTTGATATTAATGACCAATGTGCCCTGAGAGCCAAAAGGCAAAGGCATGTCCTTGTTCACGGTTAATACGCGAATAGGGGTACGTTGACCAGAGTCCGCATCGAATTCTCGGACCGGCTGCCAGCCTGAAGCGATAGACCCGGTACCCATCTGATCAATCCATGCCTTATCCGAGAAACTTTCCGCTTCTCTGGAACCACTTACGGTCAGAACATGTTTATTTCGCTTGTCATATAGATAGATGGATTGAATCCATGAGGACGAATTGGTTAGCTCACGTAAACTCTGCGCAATTGCATACACTGTGTCCGAGCTGGTCTGGTTTGTGTTATTAAAATAGAGTCTGTATGCCTGCTGACTCTGTACCGTTTCCAGGACGGATAGTTCAATATCCCTGATTGTGCGATCCACCGTATCTATCATATAACTGGAGGAGATCCGGTCTGCTTTTTTCGTTTCCTCCTTAGAGATATCATTAATGAAGACAAACGCGATGAATATGAGTATGGTCACCGTAAGAAAAAAAATTGGGAAATACGAGAACAGTAACCGGTAGTACCAATTACGAGACAATAGACCCCACTCCTCACTCCACGATGCCAATGTTCTCAGCCGTGGTTCTACTGTTCAGCATCCATCTCACCTTAGGGGCTGAATACCATATGATAACGCTATCATAACTGATTTTATGTTATTATAGCACAAGCCTCTGAGCAGCAAAGCAAGAATTGAATTCAAAGAGCCAAAACAAAAAAACCGTGCTGAGCAGACAACAACTCAGACACGGAACAGTTCATCTGGCAGCACACCGTTATATCCTCGATGCTCTAAATGCCAGAATCCTTAAACAATGTGGCCATGGAGCCACCATCCACAATAATGCGTATGGCGCGGGCCAGCATTGGCGCAACGGGTAACACTTTGAAGCATTCAGGGTGGTCATCTGGCAGTGCGATCGAGTCCGTAACTACCACCTCTTCAATTGACGGGTGATTCAATTTACTTACTGCCCCATCCGAGAACAATCCGTGTGTTGCACATACATATACATTTTTGGAGCCACGTTCCTTCAAACCTTCCACAACATTCAGAATGGTTGTTCCGGTGTCGATCAGATCCTCAATAATAATAGGTGTCCGTCCTTCTACATCACCAATGACATGGGTAATCACCGATTCATTATGGCTTGGACGTTTCTTGATCATAATGGCAAATGGAGAATCCAGACGGTTCGCCAGCTTCTCTGCCATCGATGCTCGTCCCGCATCCGGGGAGACTACAACAGGGTTCTCAATTCCTTTGCTTAACAAATAATCACTAATCAGATCCAGTGATGTCATATGGTCAACCGGAATGTTGAAGAATCCCTGAATGGCCGCTGCGTGCAGGTCGATCGTTACCACTCGATTGGCGCCAGCCGTAGTTAATACATCTGCTACCATCTTGGCCGAGATCGGTTCCCGTGGAGCGGATTTACGCTCTTGACGAGCATAGCCGTAATACGGAACAATGATGTTCACGGTGCGCGCTGAAGCCCTCTTTGCGGCATCAATCATCACCAACAGCTCGACAAACAGCTCATTGATCGGATGAGACAACGACTGTATTAGAAACACATCACAATTACGGATTGTTTCTTCATAATGAACGTATATTTCTCCGCTCTTGAACCGGGACAGCTTGATCTTGCCCAGTTGTACTCCCAGCTTGTCACATACCTGTTCTGCCAGCTTAGGGTTCGATGAACCGGAAAAAATACGTAACGAATGCTGCATAATGCCCTCCCGAGGGTTGAAGTCCCTATATAATCCCTTATCTAAAAGGTTATTTCCTACCCTCATTATACTCCACTGGCTTATACATTTAAAGGAATGAACGAGCGATGACGGCCTTCGAAAACAGCGACTTCCGTACAGCCCAACTCACGTAAAAGTGCTTCAGCTTCAGTCAAATAATCGCCCAGCTTCATTGGGTCATGTGCATCAGAGCCCATGGTTAATGGAATCCCCAAGCAAATAGCTTCCGTCAGCATTCTGCGACTAGGAAACATCTCTGCACACGGTTTCGATAACCCGGATGCATTCAGCTCCATGGCACAGCCACTTGTTGCGATAGCCTGCAGCGCTGCGTCCTCCAGTGAGATACGTTCTTCAGTCTGCTCCGCTGAAGGAACAAAGCCAAACCGTTTAATGACATCCGTATGGCCCATAATATCGTACATGCCCGTCGCAGCTGCCTTGCTTACGGCATCATAGTACTGACGATATACTTCAAGGATGTCTTTGCCCTCCCAGTGATGGGTCTGGCGGAAATCCGTAATGTCCCATTCCCCGAGGAAATGAACGGAGCCAATCACATAATCCCATGGATAACGCTCAATGATCGCACGGATCTCTGTTTCACAGCCTTCAATATAGTCACCTTCCAGACCAACACGTACGTCAATCTGCCCACGGTAACGTTCTTTCAGGGAGAAACACTCCTCTACGTAACGCGGCAGTTCATCCATAGGCATCGCCATTTCCGGATAATATTGAGCCGGATCGACATGCAACAATGGCATGTGATCGGACAACCCAATTTGGGATAATCCGATCTCCACACCGCGCTGCACATATTCCTCCAGTTTGCCGACTGCATGTCCACACCGCTCATGGTGTGTGTGATAGTCTATACGCACGTAACTCGCCTCCTAATCGCGGCGAGGCCGTTCATGACGGCGGCTCAGCTCTGACATAATATCGTCCAGCGGCAGCTTGCGCTCTTGCAACAGGACGAGCAGGTGATACATCAAGTCACTGACTTCCAGGCGAAGCTCGTCATTATCTTTATTTTTGGCGGCGATGATCGTCTCGGACGCTTCTTCACCGATTTTTTTCAGGATTTTATCTACACCTTTTTCGAACAAATACGTTGTATATGCACCCTCAGGGCGCTCACGTTCACGCTCTGCAATAACGGATTCCAGTTCAGCCAATACCTCAAAGCGACTTTCGGAACTGGAGTTTGCAGCAGTCGCACCCGTTCCATCCGAAGCCTTGTCCGCCGAATTCTCTGGCAAACCAATGATCTCATTATGGAAACAAGATACCGCACCTGTATGGCAAGCAGGACCATTGGGTTTGACCTCAACCAACAAGGTATCACCGTCACAATCATATTTCAGGGAAGTAATCGTCTGCACGTTGCCGGATGTTGCACCTTTATGCCACAACTCCTGACGCGAGCGTGACCAGAACCAGGTTTCACCGGATTCTAGCGACAACTTCAGGGATTCACGATTCATATAAGCCATCATTAAGACTTCCCGTGTATCCACATCCTGCACAATAGCAGGAACCAAACCGTCACTCCAACGAATGTGTTCCACAACCTGTTCCAAGGATAGCTGTTCCTTGATTTCATCGCTCACTTTAGTCACGGATCTCCACCCCTTGTTCTCTCAAATGTTGTTTTAACGCCGGTACGGCGATTTCTTTGTAATGGAAAATTGTTGCGGCCAGACCTGCGTCCGCTTTGCCTGTGGTGAATACATCATAGAAATGAGATTCCTTGCCCGCACCGCCCGATGCGATGACTGGAATACGCACAGATTCGGATACCGCTGCCGTCAGCTTCAGATCGAAGCCGTCTTTCGTTCCGTCCGCGTCCATACTTGTGAGAAGAATCTCCCCCGCGCCCAAGCTCTCAGCCTGTTTAACCCATTCCAGCGCCTTGATCCCGGAGGGTTTCCGTCCACCATGGGTATAGACTTCCCACTCGCCCCAAGCTTCGTTATACTTGGCATCGATCGCTACCACGATACACTGCGAGCCAAAGCGACGTGCACCATCTGCAATCAACTGCGGGTTAAGTACCGCCGCTGTATTCACTGCAATTTTATCCGCTCCTGCACGGAGAATCCGCTTCATGTCCTCTACCTTGGAGATGCCACCCCCTACCGTAAAGGGAATAGCGATCTCGCCCGCCGTCTGCCGCACGACTTCTTCCATCGTTTCGCGACCTTCTACCGAAGCGGAGATATCGAGAAATACCAATTCGTCCGCGCCCTCGCGGTCATATAGTGCCGCCAGCTCTACCGGATCACCCGCATCGCGGAGATTAACGAAGTTGACGCCTTTGACGACCCGGCCGTCCTTCACGTCCAGACAGGGGATGATTCTTTTTGCCAGCATGCTACCTCTTCCTCTCTATCCGAATATCCCTTACTTATTTACCGCACGTACTGCTTCAGACAGATCGATGCTTCCCGTATACAGTGCTTTACCCACGATTGCTCCACCAACACCATCATCCGCGTGGCGACTCAGACGAAGCAGATCATCCATTACACTCACACCGCCGGAAGCAATAACTGTCCGTCCGCTTGCCTTGGCTAGAGACACAATCGCTTCCACATTAGGACCCTGCATCATGCCATCACGGGAAATATCCGTAAAGATAAACGTTTCTGCCCCATATGCCGCCAATTCCTTTGCAAGTACCTCTGCCTGTACTTCCGATGTTTCAAGCCATCCGCGGGTTGCCACATAACCATTACGAGCGTCGATACCAATTGCCACTTTATCCCCATAACGTCCCAGTACTTCCTCTGTAAAAGTACGATCTTCAATCGCTGCTGTTCCAATGATGAGCCGACTAACACCCAGACCCAGCAAACGTTCTACATCCGCTACCGTACGAAGTCCGCCACCAACCTGAACGGGTACGTTCACAGCCGCGGCAATCCGTCCGATTAGTTCATCATTAACGGGATGCCCCGCTTTGGCACCATCCAGGTCCACTAGATGAACGTATGTACCGCCTTGCTTCTCCCAGGATAGAGCCACTTGAACCGGGTCATCGTTATACACGGTCTCCTGATTATAATCTCCCTGCACCAGTCTTACACATTTGCCGTCCCGGATATCAATCGCCGGATATAGGATAAAAGATGACATACAAGGCCTCCTGAATATGAATTAGATTTGTGCGCTTTCTATAGTTAAGAAGAGATGATTGCTTTACCTTTGTACAGGCGCTCCTGTCAGAGCCAGAAAGTTGCCGAGCAGCTTCATGCCAAGCTCTCCACTTTTCTCCGGGTGGAATTGCATGCCGAAGTTGGACCCTCTGCCTACAATGGCTGTCACCGGATGTCCGTAATCCGTTACCGCCAGCAGATCGTCCCTGTTTTCAGTAAGCGCATGATAGGAATGGACAAAATAGACGTGACCTGCATCAAGCCCCGTAAATAGCGGATTTTCCGCGTGCAGGAATTCCAACCGGTTCCATCCCATATGTGGAACCTTCAGCTCTCCTGGTGCGAAACGCACCACCTTACCTGGCAAAATATCCAGTCCCTCATGCTCGCCATGCTCTTCACTTGAGCTGAACAACAACTGCATCCCCAGACAGATACCGAGCAGTGGCTTGGACCCGGCAGCGGCTTCCTTCACCACCGTATCCAGTCCACTCTCCCGCAGATGAACCATCGCATCACCAAAAGCACCTACGCCTGGCAGAATGACACCATCTGCGCCAAGAGTCTCTTCCCGGTCACCCGTGACCAGCGCTTCGTAGCCAAGACGTTCGACCGCTTTGCCGACGCTGTGCAGGTTACCCATACCGTAATCGACAATTGCAATCGCCATCGTCTACAGCACTCCCTTCGTGGAAGGCACACCCATTACACGTGGATCAATCATCGTTGCCTCATCCAGTGCACGTCCCAATGCCTTAAAGATCGCTTCAATCATGTGGTGGGTGTTCTGGCCATAGTGCACAATGACATGCAACGTAATCCGAGCTTCCAGCGCCAATTTCCACAGGAATTCATGTACCAGCTCCGTGGAGAAACTGCCTACCTGTTGGGAAGGGTATTCTGCACGATATTCAAAGTGAGGTCGGTTACTCACATCGATAATGACTTGAGCAAGCGCCTCGTCCATCGGTACAAAAACACTGGCGTAACGCTTGATACCACGTTTGTCACCCAATGCTTCTCGCAACGTCTGTCCGAGACAGATTCCGATGTCTTCAACCGTATGGTGATCATCGATGTCGATATCTCCGCGAGCCTGCACGTTCAGGTCGAATTGTCCATGCTTCGTGAACAGATCCAGCATATGGTTCAGGAAGGGTACATCCGTCTCAATCGTGGATTGCCCAGTTCCATCTACAGTAAAAGCCAATTGGATATTGGTCTCGTTAGTTTTGCGGTCAACCTCTGCTTGGCGCACCACGCCTTTGTTTTCAAGTTCCACACCATTATTTTGCTTATCCATTGTCCGATTCCGCCTTTCCTTCCTGTTCTAACCGTACAGCGATTGCACGGGCATGCCCTTCAAGACCCTCATGGCGGGCCAACTCTATAATAGCCGCTCCGTTCTGCAGCAGCGCTTCTTTACTATAATAGATCAGGCTCGATTTCTTGATAAAATCATCCACGTCCACTGGCGAACTGAATCGCGCAGTTCCATTGGTCGGAATAATGTGATTTGGTCCGGCAAAGTAATCCCCTACCGGCTCCGAGCTGTACGGGCCGAGGAAGATCGCGCCGGCATTCTCGATCCGGCCAGCGTAAGCCATCGGCTCCTGCACCATGATCTCCAGATGCTCCGGTGCGAGCCGGTTCACCACGTCGATTCCCTCATCGATGGAATCGACCACAATAATGGCGCCATACTGCTCTACCGAAGCAGCAGCGATATCGCGACGCGGCAGCACTTCAAGCTGCCGCTGCACTTCGCCCTGCACGGCTTCCGCCAGCGTGGCCGAATTCGTGACGAGAATGGCCGATGCCATCTCGTCATGTTCCGCCTGCGACAACAGGTCCGCGGCGACATAGACCGGATTCGCCGTATCATCGGCGAGCACCACAATCTCACTCGGCCCGGCGATACTATCGATATCGACCGCACCGTAAACCTCGCGCTTCGCGAGCGCCACGTAAATATTGCCCGGTCCACAGATCTTGTCGACCGGGGCAATGCTCTCCGTGCCGTAAGCGAGGGCGGCGATGGCCTGAGCGCCGCCAACCCGGTACATCTCGCTCACGCCTGCTTCCGCAGCAGCGACGAGAATGTACGGGTTAATGCCTTCGCCGCCGTTCGTAGACGGCGGCGTCACGAGAACAATCTCCGGCACGCCTGCCACCTGTGCCGGAATCACATTCATCAGCACAGACGATGGATACGCTGCTTTGCCGCCAGGTACATAGACACCGACCCGCTTCAGCGGTCGGATGACCTGGCCCAGCAGGCTGCCGTCCGGCTGCCAATCCATCCAAGAATTGCGTTTCTGCTTCTCATGAAACGCGCGAATGTTGGCGGCGGCTTGCCGAATCGCCGTCACAAAGGATGGCTCCACGGCTGCATAAGCCGCCTGCAGCTCTTCCTGCGGCACGCGCAGTTCCGCGGCCGTCAGCTTCGTGCGGTCCAGCTGCTCCGTGTAACGCAGCAAGGCCGCATCACCCTCACGGCGAATGTCGCTGACAATACGCCGTACCGTTTCATTTTGCTCTGGCGTGCCATACTCCACTTCCCGCTTCAGATCAAAATCCCGTGCAGGTACAATTTTCATACGTACAACCTCCTTATCCCCTGTAATGCCTGCCTTCTTATGGCCGAGTCGTTTCTTTGTTGTGTTTCTTACCTTTGCTTTGCATGTTTCTCATCTATGTTTCTGACACAGTAGTTTATCCCCGAAGGCTTCCCGCCGAAATCTCATTCGAAGCCGGAATGACCTGCTGAAGTGCATCACACAAGGCCTGAATTCGTGCATTTTTCATCCGATAACTTACCCGATTGGCGATAAGACGGCTGGTGATGTCCAGAATGCCTGTCATCTCCACCAATCCGTTCTCGCGCAGCGTCTGACCTGTCTCCACCAGATCGACAATCCGGTCTGCCAGACCAATCAAAGGTGCAAGCTCAATGGAACCATTCAGCTTGATCACCTCAACCTGCTGCCCCTGCTCCCGGAAATACTGCGAGGCAATTCTCGGATACTTCGTTGCAACACGTTGCTGGATGCCTGGCTTCCAGTCTGGAAGTCCGATCACAGACATACGGCACTGGGCGATTCCCAGATTCAACAGTTCGTACACATCCCGATCTTCCTCCAGCAGCACGTCTTTACCGACAATTCCGATATCGGCAACACCGTACTCCACATACGTTGGAACATCTACGGGCTTTGCCATGATGAATTCCATTCCCGCTTCCGGTACTTCAATGACCAGTCTGCGTGTATCATCCACGTCTTCTGGAATATCCAGCCCCGCTTCACGGAACAATTTGGAGGCTTTTTTATAGATTCGGCCCTTCGGCATGGCCACCTTCAGAATATCCGACATCTTAGCGTCCTCCTTCTTCAGATCCGTAAGTAATAACCTGCTCTGCCTGAACAGTTGTTGCTCCACCCGATACAGCATTTCCCTCAGCTCCGTCAACAGGAAGGAGGAGTGTCACTACATTTTGACCCATACTGCGTAATCTTGCTGCTTCTGTTAGTGCCTCGGCCCGACGTTTCGGGCTATATTGGATAAGTATTGGTTTTTTCTCTTCAATGATAATGCCATGAACGCCATCAATAATTCGGTTGGTTTTCAGTGCAAACCCTGTAGCTGGCAACGAGCGCCCAAACTGTTGTAACAGATTATCATACCTTCCGCCGCTACATACAGGTGATCCCAGTTCTGCCGCATACCCTTCAAACGTCATGCCCGTATAATAGGAGAAGTCACCGATCATCGTCAGATCAATCAGTACATGCTCGGATACACCGTAAGCCTCCAACACTTCGAATACTGCACACAGATGTGCAATCGATTGAGCTGCTTCAGCGCTCGAACATAGCTCTGCCGCATGAGTGCATACTTCCTTGCCCCCGCGCAGACGCAGGATCGCTTCAAGCTGTTCTTTCAGCTTAGGTTCCAGATTCAATGCTTCAATGGACTGGCGATAGCCGACATAATCACGTCCGAGCAGCCCCTCCTTCAATTGCTCCTGTTCAGCGGTCCGGCCTGGAATCACTTCCTCCAATAATCCGTTTAGGAATCCCATATGACCCATTGCTATTTTAAAAGAAGATACTCCCGCTGCCTGCAAAGAGGCAATTGCTAAAGCAACAACTTCTGCATCCGCTTCAGGTGAATCGTCCCCGACCAGCTCCACGCCTGTCTGGAAGAATTCCGCCTCACGTCCAGCTTCCTCTTCAATGGAACGGAATACGTTCGCATGGTAAGAAAGACGCAGCGGTAACTGCTCATCTTTGAGCATGGACGAAACTACGCGTGCAATCGGAGCCGTTAAATCCGATCTCAGCACCAGCGTGGTTCCCCGGCTATTCAGCAATTTAAATAATTTGCGATCTGATGTAGAGCTTGCTACACCTACCGTGTCGTAGTATTCAATCGTTGGTGTGATGATCTGACGGTAACCCCAGCGTTCCATACAATCCAGTACATTCCGCTCAATCATCCGCAGCTTGGATACTACATGTGGTGTATAGTCGCGGAATCCGGTCGGTTTTTCAAATCCTTTTGGTTTGGACATTGGTAATATTCACCCCGAGTCAGTAATTTAAGAGTCGCACTCGTTCTATTTCAACAGGATTTATGTAGTGTAAATCCCCATTCTATCTTATAAACCTGAATCACAGTATTATCGCATAAGCCTTCAACTAATGGTTTAGTTCAATCTTTATCATGCTTAATTTCCCTAAGAATACTTTCACATGGTAAAGTGCTAACAAACTAAAGGATATGGGATATGATAACATGAAATCCGCACTACCGTCAACAATACCAAAGCTTGATTGCCCTTGGATCGATATATCGTTTTATCTACACACCGTTACGCCCGCCAATCGGTATTTATATACGAAAAAAGCTGCCATCAGCAGCTTTTTACTTCGAGTCATCTTCGTTGATTCATATTCATCATTACTTTATTGACTTAATGCACACTACCCTGAGAAGAATCATCCATGTTAAAGAAAGTCTCTTCAGCAGAAGCTGCCGAACGTGATAAATCACGCAGCGGATTACCTCCAACAAAAGCTCCTGGTGCAACATCCTTATGTACGACAGCTCCAGCAGCTACAACGGCTCCATCCCCTATGGTTACCCCAGGCAGAATCGTTGTATTGGCACCAATCAGTACATTTTCCCCGATAATCACCTCACCGAGCCTGTACTCCTTAATGAGATACTCATGAGCGAGAATCGTTGTGTTGTAACCGATAACCGAGTTTTCGCCGACCGTTATTTTCTCCGGAAAGAACACATCCACCATCACCATCAGGCCAAAGGCCGTGTGTTTTCCCACCTTCATACCGAGCATTCGGCGGTAAATCCAGTTCTTCACCGATAGAATCGGACAGTAGCGGGACAACTGGATCCAGATAAAATTACGAACGCCCTTCCACGGACTCACTGTCTTGTAGATATGCCAAAGTGCATTCTGGCCCTCTACCGGATAGCGGGTTACTTTTCTCATGAACGTCCCGTTTCAATACGGATGAGTTTCAACAAGTCTCTCATGTCATGTAACATATGATCGGGTCCATATCCGTTCAGGATTGTTTCCCCTTTAAGAGACCATGCAACCCCCGCCGAAAGAGCGCCCGCATTTTGAGCCGATTGGATATCCACCGGACTGTCACCCACCATTAACGTTTTGGCAGGATCTGCACCCAGTTCCGTCATGGCTTTCAGTACAGGTTCAGCGTGCGGCTTCGGATTCGTCACATCGGTCACTGTTACAATTGTCTTCATATATTTCAGTAGGTCAAAACGTTCCAGCACCTTTAACGTAGATGGACGAATTTTGGTTGTGACTACACCCATCACAATACCAGCCTGATGTAGAGCTTCAACTACCTCAATAACATGTGGAAAAGGTCTAACCATCGCTTCATGATGGATATCATTATAGGCGCGGTAACCTTTGACGTACTCGGAGACTTCCTCCTGGCCAGAGAAGGTACGCATTTGCTGCTCCAGTGTGCCACCCATATGCGGAATGATCTGTTCCCGTGTCCATGGAGCCGAATGCTCCCATCCCCCCATGACATGCTGGAATGAGCTGATAATCAGCTCATTGGTATCAATAATCGTTCCATCCAGATCGAACAATACCGTGTCAATCATGTTGCATTACTCCTTTTTATCATCAACTTGCTTCGGATCATCTTTGGCTGGAGGTGTTACCTTATTCTCTTTACCAGCAACCGTTCCCGTATGCTCCATATCATCTGCAGGAACTTTGGACGATACAATCGGATCACTGTAGCGAACATCCGCTTTGCCTGTCACTCTTCTCACGACAATGAATACAACAGCAACAATAATGATGCCAATAGCGAGCAGTTGCGAGATTCTTACGTTACCGTATGCAGGATCAAGATACCCTTGTTCAAAGCCCATTGCAGTCATTGGAGACCACAACCCGTTCACTAATGAAACAACCCACTGTGGAGCCTGGAAGCCCAAACTGTCCGTACGCAAAGCTTCAATAAAGAAGCGACCGATGGAGTACCAGATGAAATAAGACATGAACAGTTCGCCTGAACGCAGAAACTTCTGACGACGCAGAACCAGCAGCAAAACCAGACCAACCAGACTCCACATCGATTCATACAAAAACGCAGGATGGTGGAACACGCCGTCTATGTTCATTTGATTCACAATAAAGTCTGGCAGATGAAGCTTGTCTCTCAAAAATGATTCTTCCACAGGACCGCCGTAGGCTTCCTGGTTCACAAAATTCCCCCAGCGACCAATCAACTGTCCAACAATCAGTCCAGGCGCACAGATATCGGCCATACGCCAGAAGTTATACCCTTTACGACGGAAGAAAATGACTGCACAGATGATGGCACCGATAAGTGCGCCATAGATGGCGATACCGCCATTCCATATTTTAAAGACATCCCAGAAATTATCCTTATAATCTTCCCATTTAAATGCTACGTAGTAGATGCGGGCACCAATGATGGCAGATGGCACACCCAACAGAACCATGTCCATGAACACTTCCTGCGGGATATTGTATCGTTTACCCTCCCGGATCACGAGCAATAGTCCTACAAGTGCCGCGGCACCAAGAATAAGCCCGTACCAGTGAACCTTTAACGCCCCAATAGAGAACGCGATCGGGTTCAACAGTAATAATGTATCCATTTATTCACACTCCTATAAATTCGATCAATCGCACGCATGACGAAGGGTTGGCATGCCCTGCGCCTTTAGAGAAGCAGTACATGTCAACCATTTATCTTCATTTCCTTGTATAGAATATTTCTTAATCCATGTCTTCCATATCTTCCGAGATGGTTGCTGTCAGCTTGTTCGTGAATTGCAGTGCAGCATTAAGACCCATCTGTTTCAGACGATAGTTCATGCCAGCCACTTCAATAATAACCGCCAAGTTCCGTCCCGGACGAACAGGAATCGTAACGAGAGGCACATCCGTATCAATGATACGTGTAGTCTCTTCATCCAGACCCAGACGATCATATTGTTTATCCTGCTGCCATGCTTCCAGACGTACAACCAAGGTAATCCGTTTGTTATTACGAACCGCACCCGCTCCGAACAAAGTCATGACGTTGATAATACCCACGCCTCGAATTTCGAGTAAATGGCGGATCAGTTCAGGTGCAGTACCGTGCAACTGAAAGTCTGATGTTTGGCGGATTTCTACGGCATCGTCGGCAATCAGTCGATGTCCGCGTTTAACCAGTTCAAGCGCTGTTTCACTTTTACCAATACCGCTACTACCTGTGATCAACATACCAACCCCGTATACATCACACAGTACACCATGAATCGTTGCAGTAGGTGCTAATTTGCCCTCCAAAAATCCGGTAATCCGGCTGGAAAGAATCGTTGTAGCCATATTACTGCGCAGTACAGCCAGATCCCGTTCTTCACTGATATCAATCAGCTCTTGCGGGACTTCAAGTCCGCGTGTTACAACGATACAAGGCGTCTCCTCCGTACAAAGACGTTGCATACGATCACGTCGTTCTTGTTCCGGCAACATTGCGAAAAAGGCAAGCTCAGTTCTTCCAAGCAACTGTACCCGTTCTTGTGGATGGTATTCAAAATAACCGGCCATTTCCAGGCCAGGACGGTTCAGATCGTCTACCGTAATGATTCTTTTCAGTCCGTGAGATCCAGAAACAACCTCCAACTGAAACTGCTGTACCAATTCGGATACTTTCACTTTTTTCGCCATTTGTCTCTTCCTTTCAGCATTCGCTGTCCCTCTATGTAATTCAGATCGTGTATCAGTTCTTTCCATTATTAGCGCATTCACAACATTGGGTACAGACTGCATACCCTTCCAACAGTCGAATCTCTTAATGATAAGAAGACAGACCTTCAAATAATCTTAAATGAATTCCGGGCCGAATGCAATCGCTGCCTCCCACAAGCAGTATTCAGAAAAGTCTTCTGATCGAAGCACCCTCTGGGATACTACATTCGTAGTTTAGCGGCTGTTTTTCTTGGGATTATTAATCCTCAGATCCGCCGAAACTACAAATCCAATAATCTTAAAAAAGCCCCTTCCAGCAATAACGGAAGGGGCTCTCATTACAATGTATAATGGCGTTAACTGTCAGGTTCCATCGTCACCGAGGAATCCCAGTATTATTTGTCTTGAAGAAGTACGTTCACTTCAGTCTCTTTGTCAAAGATATGAACTTTGTTCATGTCGATGGCCATTTTAACTGTGGAACCATCACGAGTGTTAGAACGTCCGTCTACACGTGCGATCGTTGTATCATTACCAACACCGCTCAGGTAGAGGAGCATTTCGTGACCCAAGTTCTCTGTTACATCTACGTGAGTAGAGAATACAGAGTTCGGGGATGCTTCCAGGAATACCGGCTCTTCGTGAATGTCTTCTGGACGAACACCCAGAATCACTTCTTTGCCAATGTATCCTCTAGATTTCAGTACTTGCGCTTTACCTTGCGGGATTTCAACATCCACACCAGGAGCTATGAAGTGCATGCTAGTACCTTGCTCAGCGAGTTTACCCGAGATAAAGTTCATTGTCGGGGAACCAATGAAACCAGCTACGAACAGGTTAGCCGGCAGGTTATACAACTCTTCCGGAGAAGCTGCTTGTTGGATGATACCATCCTTCATAACAACGATCCGATCACCCATCGTCATCGCTTCGATCTGGTCATGCGTTACGTAGATAACAGTTGTTTCCAAACGTTTCGCAAGTTTAGTGATCTCTGCACGCATTTGACCACGAAGTTTGGCATCCAAGTTGGAGAGAGGCTCATCCATCAAGAACACTTGTGGATCACGGACAATCGCACGTCCCAAAGCGACACGTTGACGTTGACCACCGGACAATGCCTTAGGTTTACGCTCAAGCAAATGCTCGATATCCAGGATTTTAGCTGCTTCACGTACACGTTTGTCGATCTCATCTTTTTTAACCTTACGCAATTTCAAACCAAACGCCATGTTTTGATATACGCTCATATGCGGATACAAGGCATAGGATTGGAATACCATCGCGATATCGCGGTCTTTAGGTGCAACATCATTAACGACACGGTCACCGATATAGAGTTTACCTTCAGAAATTTCCTCAAGGCCTGCGATCATACGCAGTGTTGTTGATTTACCACAACCGGACGGGCCTACCAGAACCAGAAATTCTTTATCTTTAATGTCCAGGTTAATGTCAACTACAGTTGCTTTATCAGAACCCGGGTATTTTTTGAAAATATGCTCTAAACGTACTCCAGCCATGATTGTTGCCTCCTCAGAGATCATTTTGTAATCGAATACAATTTGTATTTTTATAATACCCTATCTACGTGAGGTTTGACTATTCGCAAACTGCACAAAAATATCAATGCTTTTTCGTCACTTTGTACATAAGTAGCAAAAACTGCACCAGAACAGCACTTTCGAAGTGCCTCACATCGTAACCAATCTCCTGTTTGATCTTATCCAGACGATAAACCAACGTATTACGATGAATGAAAAGTCGTTTCGCTGTCTCGCTGACATTACAATCCAGGCTAAAAAAGGTCTCCAGCGTAGCAAGTGTCTCACTGTCATTGAAGATTAATGTGTCTTTGCCTGTTTCCTGTATAAAACGTATGCGTTGTTCATCTGGAATGCTCGCTACCAACCGCTCCAGATGCAGATCCCATGGAAGATGAATATGCTGCGTAACATGGAATGCTCTGCCCAAGTGAACACTCTCTTTAAGAAGAGCTGTGACCGATACTAGATGTTGTGCCGGCATGCATGGTAGTGATGCAGAGAGATGGAACACACCTGCCCACTCACTGGCGACCAATTCATATAACCCCAGACAAAAAGCATTCAATGAATCCTTTTTGGCTTCCATTGTATCTTCCTCGGCTTCTTCTGTAACAATCTCTTTATCACCCATAAAAATCCATTCTTGCTCGCCTAAAGGAATCAATACAATCTCCTCGCCAAAATAACTCTCAAGCAACTTGTTGAGTTCCTTGGAACGTAAACGATGTGCATCCGGTGTATCCCCTTGCAGCAAAAACAGAATCTTCTCCGTATTCAACCCTGCCGCCACTACAAAGCGATCAGGAACAGCTTCAGAATCCTGCTTGGTTGGTTGTTCGATCTGCTCTTTAAGCCAGAGACCCAATTCAGTTAGATACTGCTCCCTATCATTCTCATATACAACAGGCTGTGTCTCATCGGGTAGTCCCATGTTTGTACGGATCAGAAGCTCAATCAATCGCCGTGTTTCCACGGTAATAGATCTTGCTGCGCATCCCCAACACACGACGATCTCTTCTTTTTCATTCATCCGAACCTTAAAGAATACACGCTCTCCCGTATTCAGACTGATCACATCGGATAATGAACTTTGAGATATAGATTGATCAGGCAAATCCCGACTCTCTCCTTCATCAACAAAGGTCACTGAATTCCCATGAAGACCGACCAGATTCTCCACGGATTGCATCCATTCTTGTATTGTGATTTCGTATTCATCCAAAGTTGTACCTATAATGACTTCAATTTGTTGTTTTAGATCAGGTATGAGCTTCATATAATGAACGCCACCACTCTGCTTATTTTCTATTATTTTATCATATCTTGCGCAGCATTAATAAATATCCATATTCAGCTAAAATTACATAACAAAAAAGAGTGACTAATCAAATTAATGATTAATCACTCTTTTCTAAAAGATGAGTCATGAAGGGCTCGAACCTTCGACACCCTGATTAAAAGTCAGGTGCTCTACCAACTGAGCTAATGACTCATAAAACTGGTGGAGGATGATGGATTCGAACCACCGAACCCGTACGGGAGCAGATTTACAGTCTGATGCGTTTGGCCACTTCGCTAATCCTCCAAGGATTAAAGGTGGCTCGGGACGGAATCGAACCGCCGACACGAGGATTTTCAGTCCTCTGCTCTACCGACTGAGCTACCGAGCCATATTTAAATTTTAGGATTAATGGCGGAACCGACGGGATTCGAACCCGCGATCTCCTGCGTGACAGGCAGGCATGTTAGGCCAACTACACCACGGTTCCAGGCATTAATGGTGCCGGCGAGAGGACTTGAACCCCCAACCTACTGATTACAAGTCAGTTGCTCTACCAGTTGAGCTACACCGGCGTATATGGTGGAGGCTGAGGGGATCGAACCCCCGACCCTCTGCTTGTAAGGCAGATGCTCTCCCAGCTGAGCTAAGCCTCCTGGGTAATATGGTAGCGGCGGAGGGGATCGAACCCCCGACCTTACGGGTATGAACCGTACGCTCTAGCCAGCTGAGCTACACCGCCATATTAATTGTGTCTCGATTGCTTGTCCATCTTTAGGTAAAGATGGCGGAGAGAGAGGGATTCGAACCCTCGCACCGCTTACGCAGTCTAACCCCTTAGCAGAGGGTCCCCTTATAGCCACTTGGGTATCTCTCCAAATAACAATCATCAACATCATTCAAGGATTGCTCCCTGAAAACTAGATTCGAAACGAAACCTACGAATTACAACTTGCATATTGGATAAGCCCTCGACCGATTAGTACTGGTCAGCTCCATGCATTGCTGCACTTCCACCCCCAGCCTATCTACCTCGTCGTCTTCAAGGGGTCTTACATACTGGGAAATCTCATCTTGAGGGGGGCTTCACGCTTAGATGCTTTCAGCGTTTATCCCTTCCGTACATAGCTACCCAGCGGTGCTCCTGGCGGAACAACTGGTACACCAGCGGTACGTCCATCCCGGTCCTCTCGTACTAAGGACAGCTCCTCTCAAATTTCCTACGCCCACGACAGATAGGGACCGAACTGTCTCACGACGTTCTGAACCCAGCTCGCGTACCGCTTTAATGGGCGAACAGCCCAACCCTTGGGACCTACTTCAGCCCCAGGATGCGATGAGCCGACATCGAGGTGCCAAACCTCCCCGTCGATGTGGACTCTTGGGGGAGATAAGCCTGTTATCCCCAGGGTAGCTTTTATCCGTTGAGCGATGGCCCTTCCATGCGGTACCACCGGATCACTAAGCCCGACTTTCGTCCCTGCTCGACTTGTAGGTCTCGCAGTCAAGCTCCCTTATGCCTTTGCACTCTTCGAATGATTTCCAACCATTCTGAGGGAACCTTTGGGCGCCTCCGTTACTCTTTAGGAGGCGACCGCCCCAGTCAAACTGCCCACCTGACACTGTCCCCGTACCGGTTTACGGTACCAGGTTAGAACCTAGATACGATCAGGGTGGTATCCCAACGTTGCCTCCATGCAAGCTGGCGCTCACACTTCAAAGGCTCCCACCTATCCTGTACAGATCGTACCCAAATTCAATATCAAGCTGCAGTAAAGCTCCATGGGGTCTTTCCGTCTTGTCGCGGGTAACCTGCATCTTCACAGGTATTAAAATTTCACCGGATCTCTCGTTGAGACAGCGCCCAAGTCGTTACGCCATTCGTGCGGGTCAGAATTTACCTGACAAGGAATTTCGCTACCTTAGGACCGTTATAGTTACGGCCGCCGTTTACTGGGGCTTCGGTTCACAGCTTCGGGACGAGTCCCTAACCACTCCCCTTAACCTTCCAGCACCGGGCAGGCGTCAGCCCGTATACTTCGCCTTACGGCTTCGCACAGACCTGTGTTTTTGCTAAACAGTCGCTTGGGCCTTTTCACTGCGGCCCCCTCGTGCTATTCACACTACCGGGGCACCCCTTCTCCCGAAGTTACGGGGTCATTTTGCCGAGTTCCTTAACGAGAGTTCTTCCGCGCGCCTTAGAATACTCTTCTCGCCTACCTGTGTCGGTTTGCGGTACGGGCACCATCACCTGGCTAGAGGCTTTTCTTGGCAGTGTGAGATCATGACCTTCGCTACTGTAATTTTCACTCCCCATCACAGCTCAGCCTTACAATGTGCGGATTTGCCTACACATCAGCCTTACTGCTTAGACGGACATCCATCAGTCCGCGTCACTACCCTACTGCGTCCCCCCATTGCTCATAACGGCTTACGGTGGTACAGGAATTTCGACCTGTTGTCCTTCGACTACGCCTTTCGGCCTCGCCTTAGGTCCCGACTTACCCTGAGCGGACGAGCCTTCCTCAGGAACCCTTAGGCTTTCGGCGGATCAGATTCTCACTGATCTTTTCGTTACTCATACCGGCATTCTCACTTGTATAATGTCCAGCGCTCCTTACGGTACACCTTCAACCCTTATACAACGCTCCCCTACCCCTGATGCAAAGCATCAAGCCATAGCTTCGGTGGTGTGTTTAGCCCCGTTACATTTTCGGCGCAGAGTCACTCGACCAGTGAGCTATTACGCACTCTTTCAATGGTGGCTGCTTCTAAGCCAACATCCTGGTTGTCTGTGCAACTCCACATCCTTTCCCACTTAACACACACTTGGGGACCTTAGCTGATGGTCTGGGCTGTTTCCCTTTTGACAATGGATCTTAGCACTCACTGTCTGACTCCCGGAAGTAAGTCTATGGCATTCGGAGTTTGACTGAGCTTGGTAACCCTTGCGGGCCCCGCACCCAATCAGTGCTCTACCTCCACGACTCTGTTTTCCGAGGCTAGCCCTAAAGCTATTTCGGGGAGAACCAGCTATCTCCGAGTTCGATTGGAATTTCTCCGCTACCCCCACCTCATCCCCGCATTTTTCAACATGCGTGGGTTCGGGCCTCCAGTGCGTGTTACCGCACCTTCACCCTGGACAGGGGTAGATCACCCGGTTTCGGGTCTACGTCCACGTACTCACTCGCCCTATTCAGACTCGCTTTCGCTGCGGCTCCGGCTCTTCACCTTAACCTTGCACGGGAACGTAACTCGCCGGTTCATTCTACAAAAGGCACGCCATCACCCCTAAAACGGGCTCTGACTTTTTGTAAGCACACGGTTTCAGGTTCTATTTCACTCCCCTTCCGGGGTGCTTTTCACCTTTCCCTCACGGTACTGCTTCACTATCGGTCGCTAGGAAGTATTTAGCCTTGGCAGATGGTCCTGCCGGATTCATACGGGGTTTCACGTGCCCCGCACTACTCGGGATCCGTCTCGGAGGGAACCAACTTTCAATTACAGGGCTTTTACCTTCTTTGGCGGGCCTTTCCAGACCTCTTCGCTTAACCGGTTCCTTTGTAACTCCATGTGAGACGTCCCACAACCCCAGAGAGCAAGCTCTCTGGTTTGGGCTTCTCCGCGTTCGCTCGCCGCTACTGACGGAATCACTATTGTTTTCTCTTCCTCAGGGTACTTAGATGTTTCAGTTCCCCTGGTATGCCTCTGCACAACCTATGTATTCAGTTGTGAGTAACTGGAAATTACCCCAGCTGGGTTTCCCCATTCGGACACCCCCGGATCAAAGCTTGCTTACAGCTCCCCGAGGCAGTTTCGTTGTTCGCCACGTCCTTCATCGGCTCCTAGCGCCTAGGCATCCTCCGTGTGCTCTTAGTAGCTTAACCATTGCGCTCGTGTTCGAGCTGTCGCTCCGCTTGGTTTGGACTGCGTCCAAATCCAAAAGTCGCTCCATTTCGATCACTCGCTCCAGCAATCTACCGTTTTTATTGAAACTTGTTTTAACACAAGTTCAGCTAAAAAGGAATGTTCTAATTCGCATTTACTTTCGTTTCGATATCTAGTTTTCAAAGAACAAACTTGTAAAACATTTTGGTGGAGCCAAGCGGGATCGAACCGCTGACCTCCTGCTTGCAAGGCAGGCGCTCTCCCAGCTGAGCTATGGCCCCATATAAAGTTTAAAGGTATAGATGGTGGGCCCTGGTGGACTCGAACCACCGGCCTCACCCTTATCAGAGGTGCGCTCTAACCAACTGAGCTAAGGGCCCACATTATATATACTATTTGAACCCAAAATGGGCTACGCTTGGCGGCGTTCTACTCTCCCAGGACCCTGCGGTCCAAGTACCATTGACGCTGAAGGGCTTAACGGTCGTGTTCGGGATGGGAACGTGTGGAACCCCTTCGCTATCGCCACCAAACGTTTGAGAGTTTGAGCTCTCAAAACTGAGCAACGAGTGAGTGTTGTGCTCTTCATTTCATCCACACCGAAGTGATGGACCGAAATGAATCGCTGTCGCAGGTTCTTAGAACCCGCTGATTTGAATGTTTCCGTTGCAGGAAACGATTCTCCATAGAAAGGAGGTGATCCAGCCGCACCTTCCGATACGGCTACCTTGTTACGACTTCACCCCAATCATCTATCCCACCTTCGGCGGCTGGCTCCTTGCGGTTACCCCACCGACTTCGGGTGTTATAAACTCTCGTGGTGTGACGGGCGGTGTGTACAAGACCCGGGAACGTATTCACCGCGGCATGCTGATCCGCGATTACTAGCAATTCCGACTTCATGCAGGCGAGTTGCAGCCTGCAATCCGAACTGAGACCGGCTTTGTTGGGATTGGCTCCATCTCGCGATTTCGCAGCCCGTTGTACCGGCCATTGTAGTACGTGTGTAGCCCAGGTCATAAGGGGCATGATGATTTGACGTCATCCCCACCTTCCTCCGGTTTGTCACCGGCAGTCTATCTAGAGTGCCCACCCGAAGTGCTGGCAACTAAATATAAGGGTTGCGCTCGTTGCGGGACTTAACCCAACATCTCACGACACGAGCTGACGACAACCATGCACCACCTGTCTCCTCTGTCCCGAAGGAAAGGTACATCTCTGTACCGGTCAGAGGGATGTCAAGACCTGGTAAGGTTCTTCGCGTTGCTTCGAATTAAACCACATACTCCACTGCTTGTGCGGGTCCCCGTCAATTCCTTTGAGTTTCAGTCTTGCGACCGTACTCCCCAGGCGGAGTGCTTAATGTGTTAACTTCGGCACCAAGGGTATCGAAACCCCTAACACCTAGCACTCATCGTTTACGGCGTGGACTACCAGGGTATCTAATCCTGTTTGCTCCCCACGCTTTCGCGCCTCAGCGTCAGTTACAGCCCAGAGAGTCGCCTTCGCCACTGGTGTTCCTCCACATATCTACGCATTTCACCGCTACACGTGGAATTCCACTCTCCTCTTCTGCACTCAAGTCACCCAGTTTCCAGTGCGATCCGGGGTTGAGCCCCGGGATTAAACACCAGACTTAAATGACCGCCTGCGCGCGCTTTACGCCCAATAATTCCGGACAACGCTTGCCCCCTACGTATTACCGCGGCTGCTGGCACGTAGTTAGCCGGGGCTTTCTTCTCAGGTACCGTCACCTTGAGAGCAGTTACTCTCCCAAGCGTTCTTCCCTGGCAACAGAGCTTTACGATCCGAAAACCTTCATCACTCACGCGGCATTGCTCCGTCAGGCTTTCGCCCATTGCGGAAGATTCCCTACTGCTGCCTCCCGTAGGAGTCTGGGCCGTGTCTCAGTCCCAGTGTGGCCGATCACCCTCTCAGGTCGGCTACGCATCGTCGCCTTGGTGAGCCGTTACCCCACCAACTAGCTAATGCGCCGCAGGCCCATCCCCAAGTGACAGATTGCTCCGTCTTTCCAGTTCTCTTCAGGCGAAGAAAACAACTATTCGGTATTAGCTACCGTTTCCGGTAGTTGTCCCAAACTTGAGGGCAGGTTGCCTACGTGTTACTCACCCGTCCGCCGCTAAGTATCCAGGAAGCAAGCTTCCTATCAACTCCGCTCGACTTGCATGTATTAGGCATGCCGCCAGCGTTCGTCCTGAGCCAGGATCAAACTCTCCAATAAATTGAAAAGAGCGATAAGCTCATTTTGAATCTGACGAGATTAAAAATCTCATTTGTGCTCCAGTCGATCCAAGCCAAGGCTTGTCTCAAACTTTCGCGTTCATTCTGCAAGCAGAATGTTTACTCACTCGTTGTTCAGTTTTCAAAGATCAAACTCGTTTTTTCGTCACCAATTTCTCTCAGCGGCGACTTTTATAATATATCACACTTCGTTTGTTTTGGTCAAGTGTTTTTTTGAAATTCTTTTTCGAAGTTCGTAATGAACTCCTTCATTTCATCTAAAGCATCTAACCAAGCAAGCAAAGCAACGAGATATAATGTACCATATAAATATCCTGCGAGTCAACTATCCGAACAAAGATATTTTCAACCCTAATAATAGCCCCACACCTGGCAATCCCAAAACAGTTACAGTCCCTATCGTTGCAGGGTTCAGCGGGATGTAGGTTCCTGTGATCCAGCCGGAATAATTCACGATATATATACCTACTGCAGCCAGCACCAGATGAATTCCAAATGATGTGAAGAATGATAGCCCTATCCGCTTTCTGAATAAAACAACGATAAGTCCCAGTAACGATACAACCAATACACTCCCCAGTATAATACTCTTCACTTGGTACACCTCCATGTTTAATGTAAACCTGACTCTACATACTAACCCCTCGCTGTGATGTAACATCATCATTAGCTCTGGCTCGCTTTGCTCTTCTCAAATGGATCTGGTACTTCCGCTCAGCTGCCTCCAATACATAAATGGCATAATCAATCTCCTCCTGCCCCTGTGCATCTTCAAACTGTCTCATTGCCCGTTCCCATTCCTGCTTAGCCATCTGAATATCTGCATAGATCTGATCCGCCTCAAGCTCCTTCAACATTCTGTTGTGTTTCTCTACCGAGTTCCGTGTATTTCGCCACAAAAACATAAACTCTCCCCCTCCTGATCAGCACAGCATATTCTCATACTTATCAGGGAAAGGACAAACTTAGAACTCGGGCATTCATTTTCTTCACAAAAAAAGAGAGCCCTAGGGCTCTCTTTGCACATCGAAACTTATTTAGCATCCGAAGTTTCCAAGGAAATGCACTGCGTAATACAAATCGAACACACTAACGCATCTCCCTGCGCCCTTCCAACGCTTTGGAAAGGGTCACTTCATCCGCATACTCAAGATCGCCACCTACAGGCAATCCATGCGCAATCCGAGTCACACTGATCTCAAACGGACGCACCAAGCGGGAGATATACATCGCTGTAGCCTCCCCCTCAATATTGGGGTTTGTCGCCAAGATGATCTCTTTTATACGTTCATCACTTAATCGAATCAGGAGTTCCTTCAAACGAATATCGTCTGGGCCAATTCCCTCCATAGGTGAAATCGCGCCCTGTAACACATGGTAGTATCCATCGAATTCCTTGGTGCGCTCCATGGCCACCAGATCTTTCGAATCCTGAACTACACAGATTACAGAGACATCCCTGGACTTATCCTGACAGATGCGACACGGGTCCGTATCAGTGATATTACAACATACCGAGCAGTAATGAAGATTACGCTTCACACTTACGAGTGCTTTGGCAAAATCGATAACGTCATCTTCCTTCATGTTAAGCACATGAAAAGCTAAACGCGCTGCCGTCTTGGGACCTACACCCGGCAACCGGGTGAAGGCATCAATCAGCTTGGCTATTGGTTCGGGATAATACAATCGATTGTGTCTCCTTTGACAGGATCAATTTTTAATTAAAATAATCCCGGAATATTCATGCCGCCTGTGAACTTGCCCATATCCTTGTTGGCAATCTCATCGGCTTTGGCCATTGCATCATTAACAGCTGTCATAACGAGATCCTGCAACATTTCAACATCTTCCGGATCTACCGCTTCAGGTTTGATCGTGATAGCAAGCAATTTCTTGTGTCCGTTAACTTCAGCCGTTACAACGCCACCACCCGAAGTACCTTGGACTGTTTTGTCCGCCAGTTCCTCTTGTGCTTTCAGCATTTGCTCCTGCATTTTCTTCACTTGTTTCATCATTTGGTTCATGTTGTTCATAATTGTTCATCTCCTTTGTTATAGTTATCGCGCTATGCGCATTATTCTTTGATCACTACAAGGTCCTCACCAAAGAGCTGGATGGCTTCATCAATCCAAGGCTGTTTGTTGCCTGAACCGCCGTCTTCATGCTCAGGTTCAAGCTTAAAGTCCTCCTTTGGCGCTTCAGAAGCTCCTTCCATTGCTCCGGTCCAATCTTTGAGCATCATCGTCACCAATCGTGCCGGACGCCCAAGTTGTTCGGACAACACCCGCTCAATGACTTCGCGGTTAGCCTGCTTCTCCGTCGTTTCACGGTGAATATTGTTTTTGAAAGCAACCAGAACGTTGTCTTCAAGCAATGATACCGGCTCACCATCCACAAACCAGGCGTGAACGGTAACTCTCTCTTCCTTGACTCGTTGCAGGATCTGACTCCATTTTTTGCTGATCTCTGCGAACTCAGGGGCTCCCTTGCGCGCAACATATTGATCTAACTGTGCAGGAAGCTTCGCAGGCGAGTTCCCTCTCGATACAGGGGCCCTTGTTGCCGGACGCGATGGAGCACTCGATGCACCTTCTCCACCAGACAACCCACTTTTAAGTGCACGATCCAATTTCTTCTCCAGCTCAGCAAGCTGCTGCTTCAAGCGGTTGATCTCTCCCCCATCAGCTGGCGCCGCATGAGATGAAGCCCCCACCTGAACAGAAGCCTCTCCTTGTGCTGGAATACTACACAGTTTAAGCAATGCGACTTCAAATAATGTCTGTGGCTGTACCGCATATTTCATTTCACTCTGGTACCGATTAAGGGTGTCAATCATGTGGAACAGTTGTTCCTTGGTGAATGACTCCGCCATATCACGGAAAGCTTCCGGATTAAGTACCCGGTCCGTCAGTTTGTCTGCATCAGGTACCATCTTAATCATAAGCAAATCACGGAAATAATACAGTAAATTCTCCATGCACTTGTCTGCACTTTTTCCTTCATGCATGAAGCCTTCAATCATCTGCAAAATATGACCAACATCACCTTTGAGCAGTGAAGCAGCCAGTTTGGCAAATTGCTCTGAAGCAATTCCGCCCGTCATGTCCATAACCTGCTGGTACGTTACTCGTCCATCCGTAAATGAAGAGATCTGATCCAGCACACTAAGTGCATCCCTCATTCCACCATCCGATAAACGGGCAATGTATTGAAGTGCGTCCTGATCAGCTTCCATGCCTTCCTGTTCACAGATCAGTGTAAGCCTTGCTGTCTGCTCTTCCAGGGAAACCCGGCGAAAATCAAATCGCTGACAGCGCGATATAATGGTAGCCGGAAGGCGGTGCGGTTCCGTTGTTGCCAAAATAAACATCACATGTGGCGGTGGCTCCTCCAATGTTTTGAGCAAAGCATTGAATGCCTCCGTCGTCAGCATGTGCACTTCATCAATAATATAGACTTTCTGCCGGACTTCGGTTGGCGCATATTTAACCTTTTCCCGAAGATCACGGATCTCCTCAACGCCCCGATTGGATGCAGCATCAATCTCCTGCACATCCATTACAGCGCCAGTCGTAATCCTGCGGCAAGCTTCACACTCGTTACAAGGTTCAGGCGCAGGCCCACGTTCGCAGTTCACAGCTTTGGCCAAAATCTTGGCGGCACTTGTCTTTCCCGTTCCTCTAGGCCCGCTAAATAAGTAGGCATGGGAAGTCCGCTGTTCACGAATCGCGTTCTGCAAGGTCTGAATAATATGCTGTTGTCCCACCATATCTTGAAACGACTGGGGACGCCAAGCCCGGTATAACGCGATATGCTCCATGATGCGTTACCTTCCTTCCACTTCGCATTCGAGTCCTTTGTCGTTCCCCTATTATACTATATTCCAGGGTGAATCCAAACTTTATCTGACTCATTCATGCGTGGTTTTTTGAGACATATCAAAAAGACCTCTGCATACATACAACTGCAAAGGTCTAAACATTTAAATGGTAAGCCGTGCACCTGCTATCGATATTTGCGATCCAAGTGGCACCCCTGAACAATAGCTCGGGCTAGGCGACCCTCCGGCACAAGAGTGATCTCACTTATGGCTGCTTCCTTCCGGACCTGACCAGGTTCATGAGTACTCATTGCGGAGGACCCAACCGTCAACACCACGTTCAGGGACCAAACCTCACATCGACAAAACCTCTAGCAGGAATTCAACCTCGCTATAGCGGATTGCGAGTTACAGGGCACCGCTACCTCCCCATCTAGCACGGTAAGAAATAGTATAACGTAAGGTTGTCCAAATTGCAACCAGAAGGAACGTAGCAGCAACTATGTATACATAAAAGATATAAAAACCCCTGCCAGATCAGCAGGGGTGGGTTGGATGCAATTAGCAGACAACTCCAAGAATTGTCCTATTAGATTCCGTATTTCTTCTTGAAACGATCAACACGGCCGCCAGCATCGATAAACTTCTGTTTACCTGTGAAGAACGGGTGGCACGCGGAGCAAATCTCTACACGAAGTCCGTCTTTAACCGAACCTGTCTCAAAAGTATTCCCGCAAGCGCAAGATACTTGACCAATCGTGTAATTAGGATGAATTGCTTCTTTCATTACCTTTCACCTCTTTCCGCCCTGAGCCTCAAGCGGACCCAGAGTAAATGGCATAACTCAGAGATTATAACACGGCTTAATGCCGGTTGCAATCCATTATTATCAAGAGGTGATTAGCCGTTTTGGACGTGCCATTCCAGCTGGTGGAACGTGGGTATACGATCCGATCACCACATCAGGCAACTCGTCTTCAAAAATCTCAATCATCTGCTTCATACCCAAGATATCACCTTGAGCTGGAGGAATTAATTCCAGATAACTCTCCGGATCAATATTGAGATTACGCATCTGAATCAAGCGTAGATCGGTTCTTCTCGCAAACTCAATCATTGCCTCAATCTCTTCTTCACGATCTGTTACGCCCGGGAAGATCAAATAGTTAATGGAGGTGTACACACCCTGCTGTGCTGCGTATTTCATTGATTTCTCAACATTAGCCAAGGTATAACCACGTGGTTTATAGTAGGCGTTATAATGGTCATCCAGTGCACTAATTGTACTTACGCGCATCAGATCCAACCCAGCGTCAACAATCCCTCTAATGTGATCATTCAGACCCGCATTGGTATTAATGTTGATATACCCCATGTCCGTTACGGAACGCACTTCACGAATCGCTTCAATAATCAGCTTGGCCTGCGTGGAAGGCTCCCCTTCACAACCTTGTCCAAAGCTAATGATGGACTCCGGTGTCTTCAGGTGTTCCAGCATAACCTCCACAATCTCATCCACACGTGGTCTGAAGTTCATACGTGTCTGCGGGGAAACAAAGCCGCTATCATCAGGTTGCTCGGAGATACATCCGAAACAGCCCGCATTACAGGAATAGGATACCGGCACTCCGCCTTCCCAACGATTCAGGAACGTGTTTGATGAAGTTAGACATTCATATCCGAGCGCACAGTTGGACAAATGGGTATAAAGACGATTCTCGGGATATTGCTCCGTCAACCGTTTAACTCCGGAACGCACATCGTCCCGATCACAGTTCAGCGGGTTCCATTGGTCAGGACTATCCGATTTCGCAGCCGTAACATAGAAACCGCCATCTTTCCAAACTACTGCGGAATAGCCGAACAACGGCAATTTATACTCCTTATCCGTCTTCACATAGCCTGGGAGACACAAACGAGTGAATCCCTGTGGAAGCAACGCACCTACAGCCTGTGTGTCCGTTGGCATCGGCAACATCTCACCTGTGTCCGGGTCCATACCAATGGGCCGAGTACTTGGGAGTCCAACCAAAGTTGCACCCTCCGGCAAAGGGATAAGTTCATCCTCCATAATCTCAACGATCATATCTCCGCTGCGGGCAAGCCCGTACAGGGATGGGTGATCAAATACATTACCTTTTTCATCTGCGTATACTAAATACATGATGTTCTCCTCACATCTAATGGGTTAAACCTAACGACGAGTGTATTGTAAAATTCACAGCAACGCTGCTAAACGCAGGTTATTGATCGAACAACACTTATGTCGATGTACCTGACGTAGCTGTCTGTCTTGGTGAGCGACGGGTTGTTGTTGTCCCCGAATTGCTTGTTGGACTATTACCAGCTGAATCAAATGCCGCCAAAAACTCTGCATTTGTCTTGCTGTTGCGAAGTTTCTTCAGGAAACCTTCGACAAAGTCATGGGAATCATTCATGTTCTTGCGAATCGCCCAGATTGTGTCCAGCTCTTCCTTGCTGAGCAGCACTTCTTCACGACGCGTACCAGAACGACGAATGTCGATTGCCGGGAATATACGACGCTCAGCCAGACGACGGTCCAGATGCAACTCCATATTACCCGTACCCTTAAACTCTTCATAAATGACGTCATCCATACGTGAACCGGTATCAATTAATGCCGTTGCCAGGATGGTCAAACTTCCGCCTTCTTCCACATTCCGTGCAGAACCGAAGAAACGTTTCGGACGATGGAATGCAGCTGGGTCAATACCACCACTAAGCGTACGACCAGATGGTGGAATAACCAGGTTATATGCACGGGCAAGACGTGTAATGCTATCCAGCAGGATAACAACATCCTTTTTAGCCTCAACCAGACGAAGCGCACGTTCAAGCACCAATTCCGCCACCTTGATATGATTCTCAGGCAGTTCATCAAATGTCGAAGCCACAACTTCCCCTTTTACCGAACGTGACATATCCGTTACTTCCTCTGGACGTTCATCAATCAACAGGACAAACAGTTCAATTTCTGGATTGTTAGTTGAGATGCTGTTGGCAATTTCTTTGAGGAGAAGTGTTTTACCCGCTTTGGGAGGTGCTACGATCAATCCGCGCTGTCCCAATCCTACCGGGGCGAGCACATCCATAATGCGTGTGGACAAATGGTTGGGGGATGTTTCGAGAACCAGTTTTTTCTGCGGATACAGTGGGGTTAGTGCCGGGAAGTGAAGTCGCTCTGCAGCCGCCGATGGATTCTCACCATTTACAGCGTTGACTTGCAACAAACCGAAGTATCTCTCGTTTTCCTTAGGCGTCCTGCACTTACCTGATACGAGATCACCTGTTCTTAGGTCAAACTTGCGAATCTGAGAAGCTGAGATGTAGATGTCTTCCGTGCTTGGCAAGTAGTTGATCGGCCGAAGAAATCCGTAACCTTCCGGTAAAATTTCGAGTACGCCTTGCATAAACATCAGACCGCTTTGTTCAGCTTGTGCACGTAATATAGCAAAGATTAATTCTTTCTTTTTTAACGTACCATAGTAAGGAATCTGATATTTTTTGGCCAGCTTGTAGAGGTCCGTTAGTTTCATTTCTTCCAAATCGGAAATTTGTAGATCCATATAATAACCACCTATTCAATTAATAAGTCCGTGTGAAATGGATAGTTTCGCTAGATGTTCCGGCTATAGAGCGCAGCGTCTGCCACAATCTCTTCTGTCCATTGTACGGAATGTAACCGTTATAATGCAAATACTTGTCTTTGAGTGTAAGTTTTCCGGGTGGGATGGCCATATTCGGCATAATCCGCTAATGAGTGAACACGATACAATGAGGCAGCGATCCAAGTAGACCGGCTATGGAGCGCAGGTTCAAACAAAACCGGGGGTTGGGGAAAGAGAAATGATGTTCTTACAGCCATATGAAGTTTGATTCAAAAAAAGACCCTCCGGGAAAGGAAACAGAAACATTTCGTCTTATACCGGAGAGACTGAGAACTCTATTAAAACAGGTTTACCCAATTACTGAAAGGATATGCAGTTCAGCTAAAATAAACATGTGCATGTCCGAATCATACATGATGCTTACGAATTAATCGGTTTCCCGCCATACATCTGCACCAAGCAGGCGTAGGTTGGTCACCAGGTGATCGTAACCACGGTCGATATATTCGACCCCCGTTACTTCAGTCACACCTTCACTGACGGTGAGACCCGCAATCACCAGTGCTGCTCCAGCGCGAAGATCGGATGCTTTTACTTTGGCCGCGTTCAATGCACTGCCTTCAATAATCGCTGACCGTCCTTCTACCCGAATCTTTGCACCCATCCGCACCAGTTCTGGCACGTGCTTGAATCGATTACTGTATACAAAGTCGCTCAGGACACTCACACCGGTTGCCTGTGTTAAAACACTGGTCATTGGTGACTGTAGATCCGTTGGAAAACCAGGATATACAAGTGCCTTCACGTCCACGTGGTTATAGTTTGGTTTACCAATGACACGTATACTTTCATCCAATTCCTCAATGCCAACCCCCATCTCCAACAACTTTGCCGTTAAAGCTTCCAGGTGTTTGGGAATCACATTGTCGATCAGAACATCTCCACGCGTTGCTGCTGCAGCGATCATATACGTACCCGCTTGGATACGGTCCGGAATGATGGAATGACGGCAGCCTTTAAGCTCCGAAACCCCTTCAATACGGATCGTTTCGGTACCTGCACCCTTGATGCTGGCACCCATGGAATTCAGAAGTGTTGCTACATCTATAATCTCAGGCTCTTTAGCCGCGTTTTCGATAATTGTAGAGCCTTTGGCACGAGTAGCCGCCAGCATGATATTAATGGTTGCGCCGACACTGCTTACATCAAGATAGATTTTTGCTCCACGCAGCTCTTTGGCATGCAAATGAATGGAGCCGTGTTCGTTTGTTACGGTTGCGCCAAGCGCTTCAAAACCTTTGATATGTTGATCAATTGGACGAGGCTCGAAATTACAGCCCCCTGGTAAACCTATGGTCGCTTCTTTGAAACGCCCTAATAATGCACCCATCATATAATACGAAGCACGAAGCTTCTTCACGGGACCATTCGGCATAGGAATGGATTTGATGTCAGAAGGATCAATCTTCATCTGACTGCCTTCCCACGTCACATGTGCTCCGAGTTCCTCCAAAATTTCTGCGTAAACCGCCACATCACTCAAAAGCGGGAGGTTGTCCAACACGACTTCTGACTCGGCAAGCAATGCTGCAGGAATAAGCGCAATGGCGCTGTTCTTGGCGCCGCTTATAGTTACAGTTCCCTGTAACGGACGTCCGCCACTAATCATCAATTTTTCCATAAAGCTTAATGTCCCCCTACGTGTTTTGCAGCCGATGAACGGCAATACGTGCTGTTGGCATCCAATGTAGAAATAAGGTGTGAAAATGGAAAGACACCGGCTAGGCGGTGTTCTTCCATTTCACAGTATGGAACTGGTAAAGATAAATTACGCTTTGTTGTTGGAACCAAATTCGCGGATTTTACCTTTAACTGTTTCTTTGATTGCATCACGGCCTGGTACGATGAATGTACGTGGATCGTAAGCATCTGGTTTAGCTGCAAGCACTTCACGAACCACTTTTGCGAAAGCAATTTGGTTCTCTGTGTTTACGTTGATTTTGGATGTACCCAGGGAAATGGCTTTGTCGATGTCGTGTTTAGGAATACCTGTACCACCGTGCAATACGAGTGGAACTTGTACCGCGTCACGAACTTCTTCCATTTCTTTGAAGCCCAGGTTAGGCTCGCCATGGTAAGGACCGTGTACGGAACCAAGAGCTGGTGCCAATGTGTCGATACCTGTTTCTTTAACGATACGGATACACTCGTTCAGGTCAGCATACATGATACCGCCGATAACGTCGTCTTCTTGTCCGCCTACAGTACCTACTTCAGCTTCTACAGAAACGCCTTTAGCGTGTGCATATTCAACAACTTTTTTAGTCATTTCGATGTTCTCATCGATAGAGTGGTGGGAACCGTCGATCATAACGGATGTGAATCCAGCATCGATCGCTTCTTTACACTTGTCGAAGCTTGAACCGTGGTCCAGGTGAATTGCAACTGGAACAGTGATTTTCATGTCGTGAATGAGTCCTTCTACCATTTTAACTACAGTGTAGAAGCCACCAATGTGACGTGCTGCGCCTTCGGATACACCCAGGATTACTGGGGATTTCTCTTCTTCAGCAGCACCAAGAATCGCTTGAGTCCACTCAAGGTTATTGATGTTGTATTGACCAACTGCATATTTTCCTTCAAGTGCTTTGTTCAACATGTCTGTCATAGATACTAATGGCATGGTTTCAATCCTCCTAGGGGTTTGGGTTGTGTCTATGGTTTTTAGCCGAAATCACATACGGGCTTATTATACCACATCCCATGTCAAATACTAAACAAGCATTTGCAAAAATGCTGTGCTTTGCAGCACAGTTTTCATAGACACCGCTTTATGACTTCCCCATTTCCAATATTCCCCGGATGATGGAGTGAAATACCCCATTTTTCCACCACGCACCTTCTATGTTCTCCGCACGCAAAAAAATCCTGTATCTACAGGATTTAGCTGCATTTGTTGGCAGCACCATTGCGAAGCTGCATATTCACAGCCACTCGCATCTCATCGATATCAAATGGTTTTGTAAAATGCATGAGTGCCCCGAGATCCGTGGCTTCCTTAATCATGTCCAGCTCGCCATAAGCGGTCATCATAATGACCTTGATATCTGGATCAATTTCTTTAATATGCTTCAGGATTTCCAGGCCGTCCATCCCAGGAATCTTCATATCGAGTAGTACCAGATCAGGCTTGTCATTGTTCACAATTTCCAGGGCGATCTTGCCGTTGGGTGCTTGAAACGTGTTATATCCTTCACTGCCGAACACTTCCATTAACAGGATTCGAATACCATTCTGGTCATCAACAATCAAAACTTTTTTATCTTCCACTCTTTAACCTCCTAGAATTAGGAAAGCATGTACACCTTCGAATCTGGATAACTATCCCATAGTCGTCATGATAAGTATTCTACCTCTTCCATTAAAATCCTGCTACCTTCATAAAATGACAAAAAGCATTTCGAACTACTTTTACGCAAAAAAAGGGATGTTCCGGCATCCGCTATGGTTGCCAGGAACATCCCAATTTCTATAAGTTAACACTAAAACCATGTATTACTTCTGCGCATTCTCCAGAGAAGCTTTTACAAACTCACGGAACAATGGTTGCGGACGGGTCGGACGGGAAGTGAATTCCGGATGGAATTGTACCGCCAGGAACCATGGGTGTCCTGGAAGTTCCACAATCTCAACCAGACGTCCATCCGGGGATGTACCCGAGATAACCAGTCCTGCTTTTTCGATCGTTTCACGGTATTCATTGTTGAACTCATACCGGTGACGGTGTCTCTCATACACCAGCTCGTCATCATAACAAGCCATCGCCAAAGAACCTTCCTGAAGCTTACAAGGATACAGACCCAGACGCATCGTGCCACCCAGATTTTCGATATCTTTTTGCTCAGGCAACAGGTCGATCACCGGGAATTCCGTAGCCGGATTAATTTCGGAACTGTTTGCACCATTCAAACCAACGATGGAACGTGCATACTCAATAACGGAAACCTGCATACCCAGGCAAATACCGAAGAACGGAATTTGTTTCTCACGAGCATAACGGATTGCCGATACTTTACCTTCAATACCACGATCTCCGAATCCACCAGGAACAAGGATACCGCCAATACCATGTAACAGGTCGCCTACATTCTCATCCGTAATATCTTCAGAAGGAACCCAGCGAATTTTCACATCGGCATTGGATGCAAATCCTGCATGAGACAAGGACTCAACAACACTCAGGTAGGCATCATGCAACGCTACATATTTACCAACAATAGCGATCTCAACCGTATGCTCCAACTTGTTGATCCGGTCAACCAGCCCTTCCCACTCGCTCATATCCGGTGCAGGAGTAGTCAGTTTCAGGTGATTTACCACGATCTCATCCAAGCCTTCTTCACGCAGATTCAGAGGTACTTGATACAAGGTGTCTGCATCACGACATTCAACCACGGCATTCTCATCAATGTCGCAGAAGAGAGCGATCTTGGCTTTCATGTCTTTAGACAATTCATACTCCGTACGGCATACAATCACATTCGGTTGAATACCGATGCTGCGTAATTCCTTAACACTATGTTGCGTTGGTTTTGTTTTCACTTCACCAGCTGCTTTGATATAAGGAATAAGTGTTACGTGGATGTACATCACATTGTCGCGACCTACATCACTCTTGATCTGACGGATAGCTTCCAGGAAAGGCAAACTCTCAATGTCGCCCACCGTTCCGCCAATTTCCGTAATAACCACATCCGAACCCGCTTCACGTCCAGCGCGGAATACACGCTCTTTGATCTCGTTCGTAATGTGTGGAATAACTTGTACCGTTCCGCCCAGATATTCCCCGCGCCGCTCTTTGCTGATGACGGAAGAGTATACTTTACCAGTCGTGACGTTGCTGTTTTTGGAGAGATTGATATCAATAAAACGTTCATAGTGGCCAAGGTCCAGATCCGTTTCCGCGCCATCATCCGTTACAAAAACCTCGCCGTGCTGATAAGGACTCATTGTTCCCGGGTCGATGTTAATATATGGATCAAATTTCTGGATCGTTACCTTAAGCCCTCTGTTTTTCAGCAATCTGCCCAGAGAAGCAGCCGTAATCCCTTTGCCCAGGGAGGACACAACTCCGCCCGTCACGAAAATATACTTTGTCACTGTTATTACCCTCCTAATATAAGTACAGAAATTCAGGCGATATATGGTGTTATCGTAACCTGTTTCCCAGGTAATCATCGTTAAAAAGAGCAATGGCAGAAATTCCCTGCATCTGCGAACTGCTCTTTCTGCGAAGACGGTTTAAATACACGTTGTTCTACAGCAAAAAATGGTGCAAATATTCCGGTAGCCTTCATTCCATTTCGTGTTTTTGATATACAAAAACGGGCCACGAAATGTTGGCCGGGAGCATACGGAAAAGAAATCATTTTGCAAAATTATGCCTCTAAAAATACAAAAAAAAGTACTCCCGCAGGACGGGGCACCTTCTATAAAAAACATAAATATATTGTCGCTCATTCATAAGCCCATGCAATAGTTTACCCGTTACCCCGTCTGCTGTCAAGGCTGACTATTCCGGGGAAACGGGTAAATTATAGACGTCAAAAATGACTACCGATTATCAGAATCGTCGTCAAATTCATCCTCGTTTTCGGACTCTTCTTCGTCTTCTTCGAGGTCTTCATCTTCCAGATCGTCATCTTCAACCAGCACTTCTTCTTCGCTGTCTTCTTCGTCAAAGATGTCGTCTTCGTCTTCATCTTCTTCGTCTTCTTCTTCGTCTTTATCCGTGCTGTCGAAGTCTTCATCGCTGTTATAGCTGTCTTCTTCTTCACCGAAGTCTTCATCTTCCAGATCATCGTCTTCATCGTTGATGATACGCGGACGCTTCGCACCCGTCATGGAATCTTCTGTTCCAGCTACCGGATACCAGCGCTTCAAGCCCCACAGACTTGTACCGACGCAAGCAAAACGGCCATCGATATTAATCTCGGTATATAGCTGGGCGATAAACTCGTTGATTTCTTCATCAGTCATTCCGCGCTGCTTCGCTACCTCATTCATCAAGTCACGATAGTAATACGGCGTATTAGCCGCTTTCAGCACCATAAAGGCAAGGTCCACCAAAGGGATCTCTTTTACCTTTTCTTTATCAATTTTCAAATTGAGCGAGGTACTCACTGCAGACACTTCCTCTCACACAAAATTCACTTTTTAACCCCTACGAACTGGACTGTTACGTATAACATATCCATTAACAAACCTAAGTAAAACCTATTTAGCGTTAAAAAGCAAGTTTTTATGTACGGATGTGACGCAAATGCGGAGAGCAGGTCCAATCCATCCATATATTAAAAAATAAAAAAGACGGAGTCCCCTCCGCCTTCTGACTGTATACCCTTGAAGGATTGCTCCTCACCAGGTTCCCCGCAAGAGCCCTCTAGCTCTCCATCCATCATATGTCCCTGCGCCCGTTTTGACACGAAGAGAATGTGTTTTTGTAAAAAAAGGGCAAGTTCCCCATGCGGCGGGATGAGCGCATTCATAGAATACCTCAGCATGTTCATCCCGAAGGGGGCTGCCCATTATGGACTATACTGGTTTATTGCATCAATTGATTGACGGAATGCGACGCCCTGAACCAGAACAGGGAGGGCGATATTTGATCCGATTTGCCAAACCGCAGCAGTATGAGGCCTGTCTCGTAGAATTGTCTCGAATGCGGAATGAATTTACTGATCTTGAAACTGTCCGCTCCTCGCGACTGGCTCGTTCCATTATCGCTCCAGTGCAACGCCCGGAGGATCTATACCGTTATGGGGATGAGATTACGATTGAAGCAGACGTGCCCATCTCACTTCACGCCACCGCACTTCACAGCAAACCGAGCAATGCCCAAGGCATACCCTGGGGAGTGAAGCAGATTCGGGCACCCAAAGTATGGTCTGTGTCTACCGGACACCGGATTAAAATCGGTGTGATTGATACGGGTGCTGATTACCACCACCCTGATCTTCGTTATTCCCTGGCACGCGGAATCAACCTGTTAAACCGCAGCCTGCTTCCCCATGATGACAATGGACACGGCACCCACATTGCAGGGACTATCGCTGCAGCCAACAGCACCGCAGGCATGATTGGTGTAGCTCCACGCTCCCTGATCTATCCGGTGAAGGCATTTGACCACAACGGATCAGCTTATGTATCCGACATTGTGCTTGGCATCGACTGGTGTGTACGAAACAAGGTTGATATCATCAATATGAGCTTTGGCATGAAAACACGCAGCAAAGCACTTCTTGACGTGGTTAATCGTGCATATCATGCCGGAATCGTCATTGTTGCTTCGTCAGGAAATGACGGCAAACGCCGCAGTATTGATTATCCGGCAAGGTATCCACAGACCATATCCGTTGGGGCAACCGACAAAAACAGACGTATTGCGTCCTTCAGCAATCGGGGCGCATACGTAGATGTCTATGCACCTGGCGATAAGATCGTCTCCTCCTGGGTTCAAGGCAAGCATCACGAGATGAGCGGCACATCCATGGCGACATCCCATGTGAGCGGTGCAATCGCCTTGCTGCTCGCGAAACATCCCGGACTATCCCCCAGTGAAATCAAGACATTCGTTAAACGTGCTACGATCCCGCTGCGCGCCCGCAAGACCACCACCACAAAAAACAAGGTACGTGGTGGTGAGATTGACGCCCTGCGGCTAATGCAGGAGGGCGGGGAGTGAGCCAGCTCTGTTAGTCGTCAGCAGAACTTGATTGAGGCTTCGTGGTGAAACGCAGTAGCCCAGCCCAGGCAGTACGCACGAGGGAGTATTACGTAGCGGCTGAGACTCTAGGTTGCTCCGCTGTGATGTCAGGGCAGGCTAGTGTGCATTGGACCAGGCATTCGTTTTCTTCAGCTCCGAGTACACAACAAAAAAAGTCTCCATGTATCACGTTGAAGACACTCAACGTGGACATGGAGACTTTTTGCCTTAGGCAGAGCGGCGGTAGGCCGCGAGCCTGGAATTTACATTTTGTCAGGAGCGGTTACGCCTACCAGACGAAGCGCTGTTGCGATAACGGTACGCACAGCACCGATCAGAGCCAGACGCGCCTGAGTTTGCTGCGCGTCTTCCGTAATAACACGTTCTGCACGGTAGTAGCTGTGGAACAGAGATGCCAGCTCGTATACGTAACGGATGATGCGGTGAGGCGCATATCCTGTTGCCGCTGCCGAGATTTCCTCAGGCAGCTCTCCCATTTTGCGGAGAAGGTCATACTCGTGCTCTGTTGTCAGCTTGGACAGGTCAATCTGTGCCAGTGGCAACAGTTCAATACCTTGTTCTTCAGCCTGACGATATACGCTGCATACACGTGCATGCGCATATTGTACGTAGAATACCGGATTCTCATTGGACGTTGAAATGGCAAGGTCCATGTCAAAGTCCAGATGGGAGTCCATGCTGCGCATTGTGAAGAAGTAACGGATGGCATCAATGCCGACTTCATCCATCAGGTCTTCCATCGTTACAGCTTTACCTGTACGCTTGGACATCTTCACTTTTTCACCGTTCTGGAACAAGCTCACCATCTGTGCAATCAAGACCACCAGTTTCTCAGGGTCATTGCCCAGTGCTTGCATGGCGGCTTTCATCCGCGGAATATATCCGTGGTGATCGGCACCCCAGATGTTGATCATTGTGTCGTATCCACGCGCATATTTGTCACGGTGATAAGCAATGTCCGGCGTCAGATAAGTATACGTGCCATCGTTCTTGATCAATACACGTTCTTTGTCGTCACCGTACTGCATCGTTTTCAGCCAAGTTGCTCCATCTTGCTCATAGATCTCATTGCGGTCACGCAATTCATCCAGTACTCGCAGCACTTCTCCGTTGTCATACAGGGAAGTTTCGCTGAACCAGATGTCAAAGTTAACACGGAAGCGATTCAAGTCACGTTTGATCTTGTCCAGTTCCTTCTCCAGGCCAAAGTCACGGAAATAAGCCGCACGGTCACCCGGATGCATGGACAGCAATTCTTCACCCTTTTCATCAACGAGTTGCTTGGCAAACCCTTTAATATCCTCGCCGTGATAACCGTCTTCAGGCATCTCAGCATCCTGACCCAGCTCTTGCAGATAACGAGCTTCAATGGAACGAGCCAGATTAAACACCTGATTACCTGCATCATTAATGTAGTACTCACGGGTTACATCATATCCTGCATAGTCAAGGATGTTACATAGCGCATCACCTACAGCTGCTCCACGGGCATGACCCAGATGCAAACTGCCTGTCGGGTTGGCACTGACGAACTCCATCTCGACTTTGCGTCCTTCTCCGATGTTAATTCTTCCGTAATCTTTGCCCTGCTCCTGCACAAGCTTAAGTACTGGGTAAAGGTAACTCTTGTCCAATTTGAAGTTAATGAATCCCGGACCAGCGATTTCAGCCTTCTCGATTCCTGCTTCAGCCAGATTCAGATTGGCAATAATCTCTTCAGCAATCTGACGCGGATTGCGCTTGGCAATCTTGGTCAGTTGCATGGCAGCATTGGTCGCCAAGTCCCCGTGTGTCTTCTCACGTGGTACTTCCAATGTGATGGCTGGCAATTCTTCCTGCGTAACAATTCCGGCTGCCACAATGGCATTGCCAATGGCCGTGCTTACCCGTTCGTTAATCGTATCTAGTGGATTACGTGTCATGAAATTGGTTCCTCCTGTATATGCAAACTAATCGCGAAATGTCCGGATTCTTCATCAAAGCGGTAAAAGTCGTAGCTCCACGCTGCGCGTGCGCTCAATCCCTGAATGGAAAGTTCCAGCTTCTGTGTATGCGTGGACAGGGCAAACGACATGTATGGTGATCGATAGAAACCAGGAAGCTTCCGATTCAATTCAAAAGTCTGCTCCGATTCCACCTCACCATGACGTATAATCTTGATGGATTGTCCGCCCAGCTTCAATGTTGTACGGGTTGTCCCCCCCTCAGGTCCAACCTGCGGTTCTTCATAACGAACATAAAGAACGGACCCTTTTAACATGGCTTCACCCTGCATTTCCTGCAGCACATCTTCACCTTCATAACGGCTGTGCAGCCGGATGTGTACCGGTCGCATGTTCGACATGAATGTTAACCTCCATTATATTCGAGGCGACGCAAAATCAGGCACGGCCGGTGAGAACAGCCCTTCCCGTATTGTTGTGTCGCTATACGCCCTCATATTCCCGGATAGCTCGCTATCCTACACTCTACTGTATAACTATATCCAGTTCCCTCGCTCAATTCAAATCCAAATTCAGAGTTTTTTCCTCATGAAGCCAAAAAAGAAGAGTCACACCTGTAAAGTGCAACTCCCTTTTGCTTCATTATAATGAGATTCGTTCGTCAGATCAGGCCCATTGCGATTCATAAGGAAAAGGACATGTCGACTCACTCAGCTTCGCTCGCACTTGTACGAGACAACCACAATGCCTGCAGGTTGTACCATATTGCAATCCCGGACAAGCAGAGCAGATGGATAGTCGACGCTCATATTCCTCATCCTGCACCGTCGGACGCGAACGGGAGGCAATCTCCACAAGTCTGGCCATTTTGGCGTCGCTAACCTTCACATCATACTGTTCATTGCACCCCTTGCAAGGTTCCTGCCTTTTCATGCATTAACCCTCTACAGCGAGCACCCCAACCGATGCTGGTGGAAGGACAAAACGCAGTGTGTTATTCTCCAGTGTGATTCCATCCCACGCTACAGGCTGAACGTGACTTGGTTGTTCAAAGGTATTGAATGCACCAAAATCAGCATGATGCAGAATCTGCCCAGATACTTTAGCCGCTTGAGCTGCTTCCAGCTGGCATACGACTTCCAACTCATCCGTGTGGCTTAGATTACAAGCCGTCACATGAATGACCCCATCCTTGTTGCGAGAGGCTGATAAGCTGAGCTGTGGAATGGTCTCTTCTCCGAATGTGTATCCTGGGCTTTCATAATTCAAGTCCAGTCGCTGCGCATCCATATGCACCTGATACATATCAAATACATGATACGTAGGTGTCAGGAGCATTTTGTCCCCTTCCGTGAGCACAAGCGATTGAAGTACATTGACGATCTGCGCAAGATTTGCCATGTGTACCCGTTTATTATGTTGGTTGAAAATATTCAGGTTAACGCCTGCAAGCACAGCATCCCGCATCGTATTCTGTTGATAAAGAAACCCTGGATTGGTTCCCGGCTCAACGTTATACCACGTGCCCCATTCGTCCACAATAATGCCGACTCTGCCCTCTGGATCATATTTGTCCATAATCTCGGAGTGCTTCACCAGCAATTCATCCATATACAGCGTCTTCTTCAAGGTGGTGAACCACTCAGCCTCTCCGAATCCTGTGGCTGCACCTTTATCATTCCACTCTCCTGTGGGGATGGTGTAATAATGAAGACTGATTCCGTCCATAAAGCGAGCAGCCTCCCGCATCAGGACTTCCATCCACTCATAGTTGCCTTCGTTGGGTCCACAAGCGATTTTATAAATCTCGTTTCCGGAATAGTTACGTACGTATGTAGCATACCGGCGATATTCATCCGCATAATATTCGGGACGCATATTTCCGCCGCATCCCCAGTTCTCATTCCCTACGCCAAAATACTTCAGTTTCCACGGTTCTTCCCTGCCGTTACTCTTACGCCAGTTCGCCATCGGGGATTCACCGTCAAATGTGATGTACTCCACCCATTCCTGCATCTCCTGCACTGTACCGCTACCCAGGTTGCCACTGATATACGGCTCCGTGCCGAGCAACTCACATAATCTCAAGAATTCATGTGTACCAAAGTGATTGTTCTCTTCCACACCGCCCCAATGCGTATTGATCATACGAGCACGCTCACTCTTCGGACCCACGCCATCTTTCCAGTGATATTCATCGGCAAAACAACCGCCTGGCCAGCGAAGCACTGGAATATTAAGTTTCTGCAAGGCAGTCAATACATCATTTCGGATCCCATCCGTATTCGGAATAGGTGAATCTTCTCCTACCCACAACCCCTCATATATACAACGTCCCAAGTGTTCGGAAAAGTGACCATATATATTGCGATTTATTAATCCTTGATCTGAATCAGCCTTTAGAATAACATCAACCATAATTTCAACCTCCAATAAATGTATTGTTATCGCTTACAATAACTTGTTTTAAAGCAGGTTTCAACCGTTTTTATTTCTACGCAAACAAGCCTCTTCCTGTGCAATTGATCAGGAAGAGACTTGTTTATTATATAAATTCATGCAGAGACATACCAAATTGATTATCATTCATTTCTAATTTGGATTTGCCCCGTTGTTATTTCATAATACCAGGCCCTTTAATCCTGCTGTGTGGGCAACAACATTTTTTGTATCCACGTCGTTCCACCATCTGTAGTCTGATAGATTGCAGGGGAGTTATCACTTGTTACTACAAGCCAACCTGTCTTGGCAGATGGGAACGAGATACGGGAACTATACCCCGGATCTTTCAGATCAATGTTTTTCCACGTGGAACCTGTATCATATGAACGCCCAATCCCCACTTTACCAGCTGCGGGTGAACCTGCGGACAGATAAGCCGTCTGATTACCGATCAGCGCCATGTTGCCTGGATGACCGCCGGGATTGGCAGGTCCGGTTCCTTTACCCGTACTGTTTGTACCGGGCGCAGGACCTCCTCCTGCTGTGGATTGCGCAAATACTTGGGTCCAGTTCTTGCCTTGATTACCGCTCGCATAGAGGGAGTACGATTGTTGGGACATGCCTGCATCACCATACAGTAGGGCCCACACTTGCTGGCCATGTGCATACAGATCCGCTCCGCTCCATGTGTCTGAGACAACTCGAAGAGAGGTGGTCCAGTTCTTGCCCCCATCACTCGTTTGCTTCAAATGATATCCCGATCCGGGTACAACCACGACGGCATCCCCTTGCTTCTCTGTCGCGAAGGCAGCTGCTCGCGTATTGGCAGGTGTGTTGATTTTACTCCAGGTCACCCCGCCATCCTTCGTCTGATATGCACCACTATAGGTGTAGCCATAACCTACATCTTTATTGCGGAAATCGATTCGTTTGAATTGAATGCCCGGCATATCGAGACGCGTCCAGTGAGATCCCCCGTCATGGGTACGGATCAGATAGGTTGCAGGTGAATTCTTCACTTGTGCCAACGCATATCCATTCACATTATTCGGAAAATCAAGCTGTGTGAATTGCCACTGCCCGGTATATATGGACTGCCACGTACATCCTGCATTCGATGTGCCGATCAGGAAGCCTTCACCCCCAGCTCGTCCAGTCGTATCATTAAGGAAATCAATGTCAGTAAATTGCAGGTGTTGCTTTTCCACACCGCTGCCTTTTTTCAATGTAGCAGCAAGTCCATGGTCTCCCTTTCCACATGCCTGCGAGGATGCAGCGTTAGCGCCTGATAGCGTATGTACCGGTCCCATCCCCCAAGCCAGCGTTAACGATAATGCGATTGCACCAATCCGTTTCCATGTCATCGTTCTCTTGATTGTCATCGTAACACCTCCTTCTATGGTTTTACCCAATTTCGATTGTGTTAACGTAACAATCCAGTGAAGCCCGATGACAATTTCGCAAGAAAAAAACCACCTTTACCCACGATTGGTATCATGCAGGCAAGGGTGATTCATCACTAAACGTTGTGTACTCTAGGTTAAATCGGAAATGTCTGGATACCAATGATAACAAAACTGATACTTAAGAAAAGGCATAAACTAAAATATATTTTGTTGTATTTATATTCCCGAATACTATATGCAGCAAAAAGCATGGCCAGATTAGCCACCATTAACGTGAAGTTGAGAAATATCGTCACTGCTAATACAAAATTGATGACAAACACTATAAAAGCTGCAGTTAGCCATTTGGGATACATACTCAATTGAGCCCAAATCACACGCATACACATTCACCTTCCTCTATTTCCATATTATTTATATATAAAGCATGGTCATCTACATGACGATGACGGTACTAACATATACAACAAATGGTAGTGGAATGGGAACAGACGTGCTATAATCAGTCTTATGGACTTTTGAATAACGGTGGATGTTTTTCAGACCACGGCGCAGCTTCCCGAAAGGGGGTGACGTCGATGGTCAAACTTGTGGCGTTGCTTGATGTAATCCGATGGATTGCTGCGATCCTTAGTATTGTACTGAGTGGACGAAAGCTTTACCGTTGGTTGCGCAAAAAGTTTCGTAGCAAGCGAAAACCCACCTCATAAGGTTGGACGCCTGACGGTGGGTTTCGCTTGAATTGCACTATTTAATTCTGGCGCGCCGTGGCCATCCACAGCCTTTCGGGTCCTAAGAGTCTTTACCGTTGACGCGGTGAAGACTCTTTTTTAGTATATGGTCGAACCCGATCACCATATACTTCACGAATGTAATATATCAATTCATATACTACTGAATACTTATGTAGTCAGTATAGCACAGCTCTAGATAAAAGTTAAATTAAGTTAACTTAACTTTTTCGCTTGGCAGAATAGTTTCGGATCTACCATCCAGTCCGTTCCTTAAGCTGGAATAGTTGAGGACACAGGGATGAACGTTTACAAAAAAAACACCCTCCCCTGCGCAAAATTTGAAATCGCGCAGACAGAGAGCATTAAGTTTATCGATCATTCTGTAATTACTTCACGAATCCAAGCAGCATTTCACGGATCATCTTCGCAGCCACAATCTGTGTCTGTTGTGTTGGATCGTAGATCGGTGCTACTTCAACCAGATCGCAACCGACTACATTTACATCAGATCCTGCAATCATGTGGATGGCTTCCAGCAGTTCTTTGGACGTAATGCCGCCCGCTTCTGCTGTGCCTGTTCCTGGTGCTGCAGACGGATCAAGCACATCGATGTCGATGGTCACATATACCGGACGGTTGCCCATCTTCGGAAGGGCCTTCTTCATTGGAGCTGCTACTTCAAACGGATAGAAGTTGATGTTCTCACGACCATACTGGAACTCCTCACGGGAGCCGGAACGGATACCGAACTGATAGATGTTTTTGCCACCCATAAGCTCTGCTGCTTTACGTACTGGCGTGGAGTGGGACAATGGCTCGCCTTCATAGTTTTCACGCAGGTCAGCGTGTGCATCAATATGAATCAGGATAAGATCCGGGTACTTCTTGTACATCTGTTGAATGACTGGCCAAGTAACCAAATGCTCGCCACCCAATCCAATTGGGAATTTATCGTCTGCGAGCAGACTGCCAATGTATTCATGAATCACTTCAAGGCTGCGTCCCGCGTTACCGAAAGGCAAGAGCAAGTCTCCAGCGTCAAAGTACGTCATGTCTACAAGGCTTTTGTCGAGGTACGGGCTGTACTCTTCAAGTCCAACCGATGCTTGACGGATATGAGATGGGCCGAAACGGGAACCCGGACGGAAGCTGACGGTGTAATCCATCGGCATACCATAGATAACTGCTTTCGAGTTCTCATAATCCTCAGAGCTGCAAATAAATACGTTTCCTGAATAAGCTTGATCCAATTTCATTAATGATTTCCCCTTTATTTCGTTAAATCTTCCACGAATTTAGGAAGTACAAATGCTGCTTTGTGCAGACGCGGAGAGTAATACTTGGTATCCATCTCCGGGATTTGAGTCTCATCCACTTCGAGCGGGTCATGTTTCTTGCTACCCATGGTGAATGTCCACAAACCACTTGGATATGTTGGAATATTACAGCCGTACACATGTACGATCGGGAAGATTTCTTTGACGTCTTTGTTCACCTTCTGGATCAGATCCGCCTTGAACCAGGGGTTGTCCGTTTGGGCAACGAAGATTCCGTCTTCTTTTAACGCTTCGTAGATGCCTTGGTAGAAACCACGCTCAAACAATGGAGCAGCCGGACCAACAGGCTCCGTGGAGTCTACGATGATCACATCGTATTCATTTTTATGTTCAATAATATGCATGTAGCCGTCGTTCACGAGCACTTCAACATTAGGCTCGTCCAACTTGCCGGCGATTTCAGGCAAATATTTTTTGGAGTACTCAATAACTTTACCGTCGATTTCGACGAGAACTGCTTTTTCTACAGCAGCATGCTTAATCACTTCACGAATGACTCCACCATCACCGCCACCGACAACCAGAACTTTTTTCGGATTCGGGTGAGTGTTCAGCGCAGGATGAGCTGCCATTTCGTGATATACGAACTCGTCTTTTACGGTAGTCATCACCATGCCATCAAGAAGCAACATGTTACCGAATTCCTCGGTCTCTACCATGGCCAAATCCTGAAAATTGGTTTTCTCTGTAACATAGGTCTGCTTAATCTTCGCGGTGATCCCGAATACCGGGGTCTGTTTCTCCGTAAACCACAATTCCATAATCTCTACCTTCTTTCCGTAAAGTTAATGATCAGCCATACCCGACCCAAGTGCTGTGCACTATAATCGGTTCGCCCAAGCACGTCCAGCGTTCGGCGCCATATCGCGTTATGATTGCTGGCCTGCGGGAAAGTTCCGCGGTTCACTTCATTATATAGATAGTATATCTTGTACCGAATCTTACCTTTTCATTACCCTTTTGCATTATACGCGATTGATGTTTATACTGCAAAACGGTTTTTCCGGGGAAAATGCTACATTTTGTTTGCTTATGCACCCGATTGAATATCCCTGCCATTCAAGTCCCATACTGGAAGAAAAGAGAGGAGCCCGTTCCATGACCAAGCCAAACCCAAAGACCCGCAAACGCGGGTTCCGTGTACGGAAATTGTTTAAAAACCTGTCTCTGCTCGCCGTGCTCGCTATGCTTGCTACCGCTGCGGGATTGGTGTACCTATACGCAACCAGCCTGCCCCTCGCAGACTCTGATCGGAATTCACGATTGCTGGACAGTCAAGGTGAAGTGATCGCTACCTTCTCCGCAGGTGGCAAAGACTCTGTTCCCGTTCAACTGGAGGATATTGCTCCGGATCTGGTCAACGCCACTCTGGCTGTAGAGGACCGCAAATTCTATAATCACTACGGTTTCGACGTTCAAGGGATGGGACGGGCTGTGCTCGTTAACCTCGAACACATGCAGATGTCACAGGGTGCGAGTACATTAACCCAACAATTGGCGCGTAACCTGTATCTGTCTCATGAGAAAACATGGACTCGCAAAGCAAAGGAAGCCATGTACACGGCGCAATTGGAAATGAAATATAGCAAAGATGAAATTTTGCAGATGTATCTGAACGAAATCTATTATGGGCATGGAGCATACGGAATCGAAGCGGCTTCACGAATGTATTTTGGCAAATCAGCCAAACAGCTGGATCTCGCAGAGAGTGCCATGCTGGCAGGAATCCCGAAAGGACCCACCTACTATTCACCCTATAATCATATGAAGAATGCCAAAGACCGGCAGAAGATTGTGCTGAATGCCATGGCGGATATCGGCAAGATCACCCAGGCCGAAGCAGATAAGGCCTATGAGAAAATGCTTTCGTTCAAGCCGGAAAGTGAACGTAAAACGGTGGAAAGTGCTCCTTATTTCCGGGACTATATTCGAAGTCTGGCCATCAAAGAGCTGGGAATCAGTGAAGCAATGCTGGATCATGGGGGATTGAATATCTACACCACACTGGATCTACGTGTACAAAAAGCGGCCGAAGATGCTGTAGCAAAAGGTATGGATGCCAAAAGCGAGCTGGAGACGGCCCTCGTGTCTATTGACCCTCGCACAGGTTACATCAAAGCCATGGTGGGCGGCAAAAACTACCGCACCAATCAGATTAACCATGTACTGGCGACCACACGCCAGCCAGGTTCGGCATTTAAACCCATTATGTATCTGGCAGCCTTGGAATCCAAGCAGCTCACCAGTGCATCCATGTTTAACAGTGAACCCACCCTGTTTCATTATGACAATGACCGCAAAACCTATAAACCTGGCAACTTTGGAGACAAATATCTGGGTGAGATTGATCTTAGGCAGGCGATCGCCGCTTCAGACAATATCTATGCGGTGAATACCATTATGCAGATCGGCCCTGAGCAGGTTGTGAGCATGGCGAAAAACCTCGGCATTACAAGCAACCTGAGCCCTGTGCCTTCCCTTGCCCTGGGAACCTCACCTGTCAGTCCGCTGGAGATGGCGTCGGCCTTTTCCGTCATTGCTGCTGGTGGACAACGGACACCACCTGTCGCTATTCTGCAAGTAACGGATGCAGCAGGACGTGTACTCTATGAATCGCCTCAAACCAAGGCTGAGACCGTGGTGGAACCTGCGGCAGCTTATGTACTGACTCGTTTGATGGAAAGTGTATTCGAAAATGGGGGAACGGGTAACCGGGTATCTGCCGCCATCAAACGTCCGGTAGCCGGGAAAACAGGGACGACCAATACGGATGCCTGGCTGGTTGGGTTCACACCCGAGCTCTCCACCGCTGTATGGGTTGGGTACGACCAAGGCAAAGCCATCTCGACTTCGGATGGCCGCCGGGCGGCACCAATCTTTGCCCAGTTCACAGAACAGGCACTTGCAAGCGTACCACCCAAAATTTTCACCGTGCCTGATCATGTTGTAAGTGTCTATATTGACCCGGAATCTGGCAAGCTGGCAGGAAACGGTTGTGAAGAGAAGCGACTGGAAGTCTTTATTGATGGTACTGAACCGACAGAAGTATGTCATGGCACGACGGATGATTCGGATCCAGGAGAGGACCAGAAAGCCCGTCAGGTAGATAATCAACAAGGCATCCAGGAAGAGAAGCATTCCTGGTGGAGTGACTTCAAACGTTGGTGGGTTGAATGACGAAAACACGAGATGACTTAATTACGTCGCTCCCGCTCCCTGATTAAAATAGACATTTGGAAATTCCACTTCAAAGAAAACTCATAATTATTCAGTTCGATGAATACCGTTAACGTACACGCAAAAGGCCCCGAACCGAACTTTCCGGTCAAGGGGCCTTTTACTTTTTTTGCTTTTACACTGTATTGAATGATCTGCCTTAGGCCAGTGCTTCCTTCAATACATCCGGAGAAGCATTCCACCATTCTTCGTTGTGTGAGATCAGCAACGTCTTAAGTGCAGCTCGAGCTTCGGGTCCAAGCTCATCCAGCATGAAGCGACGCTTCAAGGCATAGTCCATGCGATTCACATGTTCCGCCAGCAGTTTCCACCCACGTCTTGCTTCTGTATCAATCCACATCTCACAAGCGGTTGCTCCACCATACAGTTGGCCTTCCTCCGTGCGATCGACAGCTACCCACACCAGCCATACTTGGCGTCCGTTGGGCACATCTTCACGATTGGTAGAGAACTTGATATTGCGTTCCACTTTGCTCTTCGCATGCATCGCACCGATATCGATCTTGGCTTCGCCATTATCAATAATGACCGGGGAAAGGTTATTCAGATCAATGGAGCCTGCACCGAAGCCTTTATGCTTGCTTTTTGCACTAACGATATTCAAGGCAATCTGTTTTTTGCCATTTTGCTCGTTTTGGTCCATGTTTATAGCCTCCAAGGGTTGATACAAATATTTTAACTAATAATTGGCCCATTGCAAACATATACATGCTGTAGATGCTTGTCAACGGGAGGTATTTAACGATGATTCCACGACGCGCCAAGAGCTGGCTCACCGCATCCCTGGCCCTGTGTGTACTTGCCGGAGGGATATGGATCACTCTGGGTTATAATCGCTCAACTCATTCCGAATTGCCAGTACTCGCCCCCGAATCGGGCAAGCCCAAGGCAATAGCCCCAACCCCAGCACCTCCAGAAAGTGTACAGACCCCTACCGCCGAAGTGTACAGCAACCGTGTTGTGGAGTATCACATGGATGTGAAACTGGCCGAAGGGAACGTATTGAAAGGGACTCAGACGATCACCTGGACACATCCAGGTAAAAAAACCGTCAGCGAACTATATTTTCATATGTATCCCAACGCCTTCTCTTCTGCTGACACCACCTTTATGAAAGAATCCGGTGGAACGCTTCGGGGTGATGTCATGCCTGCCAATGGCTATGGGTCCATGAACATTACCGAAATGAAAACGGCGGACGGGCTCTCTCTGCTGCACCGGATGCAGTATGTGCAGCCAGATGACGGAAACATCAAGGATACCACCCTCATTAAAGTACGCTTGCCCAAACCCGTCAAAGGCGGGGAAAGCATCACGCTCCACACCCGGTTCGAAGTGAATCTGCCGAAAATTTTTGCACGGATGGGAACCGCTGATGATTTTGTCATGGCCGGTCAATGGTTTCCCAAATTAAGTGCCTATGAACCTGTGGGCAGGCGCGGACGAACAACGGAAGGCTGGAATCTGCACCAATACCACGGCAATTCAGAGTTCTACGCCGACTTCGGTATATATAGTGTGCGTATTCGGGTGCCTGAAACATACAAAGTGGCGGCTACCGGATTTCCAACGCAGCAAGCTGTAGTGAAGAATGGAGAGAAAGTCTATCAATTCTATGCCGATGATGTGCATGATTTCGCCTGGGCAGCCTCACCCGATTTTGTCTACGCCGAGGAACCCTTCTCTGCCCCCAATGTTCCTGGTGTACGAATCAAGCTGTACCTGGATCCTGCTCATCAGGATCTGAAAGAACGATATTTCCATGCCGCGAAGGCCGCACTAGCCAATTATAGCAAATGGTTTGGTCCATATCCTTACGCGACCTTATCCATCGTTGTTCCACCCAAAACAGGGAACGGTGCCGGAGGTATGGAATATCCCACGCTAATCACAGCCTTTGGTGCGGATGATACCACGCCAGGCTATGATCTGGAACGTACCGTAGTTCACGAGATTGGCCATCAATACTTCTACGGCATGGTTGCCAGTAACGAATTCGAAGAAGCTTGGCTGGATGAAGGGTTCACCTCTTATGCGGAGGACAAACTGATGGAGCAGGAATATGGACTGATCCCGAACCTGCCGGTACAATCGGGCCTGATTACGTCTCCTTCATCATTAACGCAGGAATCCTGGAAGTTCGATTCACAGAATGAGTACGCAGCCAACGTCTACACACGTGGCAAACTTGTATTGCTCGGTATAGAACATCAAGTCGGTGCGAAAACGATGGAACGCATTCTCTCTACCTATGTGAAGAAGTACCGCTTCAAACACCCCACATCAGCTGATTTTCAGAAAGTTGTAGAGCAAGTAACCCGCACTTCCTGGTCTGATTATTTTGATCAATACATCTATGGTAACGGAATGGCTGATTTTGCTGTAGAGGATATTCGTGTTATACCCGTGCAAAAAGACGGCCAAACATTGTACGAGTCTTCCGTGACAATCGTGAAAAAAGGTAGTGATTACAACGCCGTTCCTGTTCGCATTGCTTTTGAAGATGGGCATATCCTCACCAAGCAATGGAATGGAAAAGGAGATCGCATCACCTATAAATCAACTCACACATCCCCTGTTTCCTGGGCCATGACCGATCCCCTGTACACGATCGTGCTGGAGAACCGCCATATGAATAATTTTCTGAAATCCGGACTGGATGAGCGGGCGAAGTCCCGCTGGAGCATGAGTGTAACCAAACTAATAGAAGCCATATTCGGAGGTCTGTCATGGTGAGGTGGATACGGTGAAAGCAAAAATACGTGAAGGCTGGTTTCTCGTCCGTCAGCATATGTTCATTGCAGCTCTCTTATTTCTCTATCAACTTATATGGGGATATTTCCTCTACCGAATGGTTCAATCGGCGGTCATCCCACTGCTCCTGCGCTATCCTGACCCCGATGCCGGGGAGTTGAGTACGCTTTTATTCAAAATGGAAAGCCAACTTAACCTGTCCACCCATCCGGAGGTTCATCGTTATCTGTGGATCCTGGGGGCTATGCTGCTGGTTCGCATGTTGATCAGCCCCCTCATTCAGGCAGGACTGCTCTACTCGCTTCAGCACTATAATAGTACAGAAGAGCGCATTCCATTTGTCCGCGGAATCAAAAATCTGTGGAAACCGATGCTGCTGCTCCACACCATACGTACATTATTGATACTTCTGCCCGCCTACTGGCTCGTACCGAAGCTGTACTCAATTCTAATGGACGGATTTCATTCCCTTCAATTACTCTTGCCCGGCATACCTTATGTAGCTGCCTGGATCATATATGGCTGGGTTATCCATCACGTCCTGCTCTACATGCAGTTCGGTATTTCCGCACCGGAAGGAGAAGGCGGGGCTCACGGTACCCTCAAAGCACTCTGGATTGCACTACGTCATCTCATCACCGTGATTGGCATTGCACTGTTACTCGGCGGAATTCATCTGCTTATCTTCGGGGCATTCACTTCAGTCTCATGGTTACTAACAGGACTCACCGGACTTATACTACAACAGACGTATCCTCTTGCCAGATGTCTAATGAGCCTGTGGAAAATATGCGCCCATTTTCGCTTATGGCAGTCCAAAACATCCAAAGGTTAGAGCAGATAGTTTAAAAATTGTTACCATCGCATGTTAAACTCATGGCCTAATAAGTACTCATAAATAGGCAAACCTCAACCTTTCCCCGTCAAAGGTCGAGGTTTTTTTTGCTAAATTTGTTGCTAAACGTTGCCAAACTGGTACTCCTCTGTTACAATAATCCCAGTGAGTTTTTAGTAACAACTTTGTAATCTTTACATTCATATTTGTAACTACTTAAAATTAAATCGTCATTTCTTGATTTCGCAGGTGCATAACTAGCATAGCCAAATTCCTGGCACCTGGGAAGCGGGGGAACCAGTTATGGGTGAATTGATCTTGCTACAGAGGGATCATAGGGGACCTTCAACCGAATCCTTAAGCTAACCTCGCAGGCATTGGAAGGGGAATATCTCTTGTTCAAGAAGAAATTAACCGCAGCTGTACTTAGCATCACATTCGCTTTATCACTTGGTGCAGGTAGCGCATTCGCAGATTCAAAGATGGACACAGTAATTGATTCAGCAATGGGAACTACATACAAAAGTGGGGGAACAACGCTTAACGGCTTTGACTGCTCCGGATTTACACGGTATGTATTCGACAAGTTGGGTATTGATTTGGCACGCCAATCCAGTTCCCAATTCGACATGGGCGATTCCGTATCCCGCATGGAAATGAGAGCTGGCGATCTGGTGTTCTTTAATACAACAGGCAAAGGCGTATCCCATGTAGGAATCTTTGTAGGGGATGGAAAGTTCGCACACTCCTCTTCTTCCAAAGGTGTTACGATCAGTGCATTGAGTGAAAACTACTGGGCCAATCGTTATGTTGGCGCTAAACGGATTATGAGCACGGACGCATATGAATCACTGGCCCTTGACTAGGGACAAGCTGAGCAACATAATGCTGTAACCATTAACCATACTGGAACGAAATAAGAAGCACAACAGAACCGCCCGGTACATTCTCCGCAGGAATGTATCCGGCGGTTTTTTTGTGCTTCTTTCCCTGTTCACGTTGCAAGTAACACACAAGGCATATCCTGCGACATCAACAGCTTTACTTTGCGTTCGTTTGTCCGTGCCCTTATGATGTTTTTACCCATCCCGTTATAATATAAACGGAATTACTGGAACTTTTGTTTCATTTTTTTTCTTGGGAAGGAAGACTTGCTAAATGAACATCTCTTTTGTAGAGTGGACAAAGAGTTCTGTTTCAAGGAAAGGAGCATGCAGGTGTATGAAGGAAACCCCTGTGACGTTTCACGTTGTACCCATGCGAGAAGAACATGCGGAGCTTATCTGCAGTTGGCAGTATGATCCGCCTTACAATATCTACAGTTGGCTCCCCTGGGAGCAGATGAAAGCTCTGGAAGTGGAATTCGGAGATTCACAGCTGCGGCAGGAGCAATATGCGATCGTCCTGGATCAGAACGATCGTATATGTGGGTTTGCTCAATACTTCCCACTTCAAGGGGTAACCCGGATTGGCCTTGGCATGCATCCAGAGCTGTGTGGTCAGGGTCAAGGGACAGCTTTTGTCACTGCCATTGTACAGGAAGCTATTCGCCGAAATCCCACGAATGAGATTGATCTGGAAGTACTCACTTGGAATGCTCGTGCCATTCAAGTCTATCTGAAGAGTGGATTTGTCACCCAGGATACATACGAACGACAGACCCCAAGCGGCTTGAAGCCCTTTCACTGTATGGTTTATGAAGGGCCTCGCGGTTAGAATCCATTGCAAAACAACCAAATCTGCCCCTTGTTATGTGATTAGTTCAAAAAATTCCCACAAAATGCTATGATGTCAGTACAGGTTCCGTTATAATGATATGGATAGTTTCAGGTTAGATGATCTTTCATTCTGGAGGGGACATAAGGGATGCACAAATGGATCATGAGCGGAGTATTTTTTGCAGCATGCGCTTTAGCTATTGTTTTAATGTTTACGCTTCCAGGGAAAGAAGAAGTGGCTGAAGAAGCCAAGCCAACCATGCCGGAAGTAACATTGGATGCCGGACAGGCTGAAGCACTGGTCAAAGCCAATTGTATCTCCTGCCACGGGGATCAGCTTCAGGGTGGCGTAGGACCTGCTCTGGCAAACATCGGCAGCCAGGATGATCTGGAGAAGATCTATTCTACGATTGTCAAAGGTAAAGGTGGCGGCATGCCTGCCTTTAAGGGCAAACTGCAGGATGAAGAGATTGCCAATATCGCCATGTGGCTGTCAGAGAAGAAATAATCTCTGTATACGCATAACGAAGAGGCGCCTAATCCCCTTTTGGGAGAATAGGCGCCTCTTTGTTATGCAGATTATTGAGCATCTGGCGCGTGCTCGGCCAGAAAGGCCTCGACTTCACGTGCGGACGGCATCCCGGACTGGGCGCCGAGCTTCGTCACGGATAACGCGGCCGCTCCCATGGCGAAGCCTACGGACGCGTCCAAAGTCTCACCGCGCGCGAGGGCTACCGCCAGCGCGCCGTTGAAGCAATCGCCAGCGCCGGTCGTATCGACGGCGCTTACGGCGTAGCCGGGCGCACGGCATGCGCCGGCACGCCCTGCTTGTACGCGGCCACCAGGCGCCGCCGCGTACACTGCCCCCTCGGGGCCGAGCGTCGTGACGACAGCGGCCCCGAGGGATGCGGCGAGCTCTGCGACCGCCGCATCCAGGTCTTCCGGCCGGAGATGATCCCGGCCGGTAAGCACGGCAAGCTCACTGCGGTTCGGCGTGACTACGTCGACGCACCGCAGGAGCTCCTGGGGCAGACCCGGCACCGCGGGAGCCGGGTTGAGCACCACCAGTGCGCTGCCTTCAGCCGCCAGTTCAGCGGCGCGGGTGACCGCTGGCAGCGGGATCTCCAGCTGCAGCAGCACCGCTGCGGCTGCAGTCAGGCTTTTTACCGTATCCGCCTCCTCCAGCATCGCAGGCACAACTTGTCCATTCGCGCCGGGAATAACAATAATCCGATTGTCTCCCCTAGAGAGCCAAATGGAAGCCGTCCCTGTAACCGTGTCTTCCAATATGCGAACCTGCGAGGCATCTGCACCACTTTCCGTCAGACTGTGCAGTAGACGTTCGCCAAAACCGTCCGACCCCACCGCACCAATCATCGTGGTCTGTCCACCCAGACGCGCAGCGGCAACAGCCTGGTTCGCCCCTTTGCCACCAGCGAGATAATGCAGCTCCTCACCACTCACCGTCTCTCCCTCTTCCGGAATCGTGTCTGTCTTCACCACGAGATCCATATTGAGACTGCCTACGACAGCAATAAGAGGTTGTTTCTGATTATAGTCTGACATGTATGGTTCACTCACTTCCGCCGTGCGATAATAACCGAACTCGTTATTCCGACCTCATTTTGTCATAAGCTTCGTTATACTGTCCTGCTTCCTTAATATCTACAGATGTAATACCGCCCGCATCCCATGACGTGAGACGCAGCGTAACCGTTGTATAGTCAATCGTAATAAAAGGATGATGATTGAATGCTTCCGAGATCGCAGCGACCTCATCCACAAATGCAATCCCTTTCATGTAGTTGGAAAACACGAATTTGCGTACAATCCACCGTCCCTCTTCCAGTTCCCAGCCTTCCAGCCTTCCCAGATGAGCTTCGACTTCCTCTTGCGAAAAAACCATGCGTTATCTTCCTCCCCATAAGATGGTACATTACAGACGGATGTCCGTATAACCACCGACACCTTCGGTGCGATCTACAGCAACCTCAAGGCCAGGCTAACTGCCATGCAGTTGGCCCATTTCACGACTAACATCTTACCACGGACAAGCTTCAAAATCCAATCAACTGAATGGCATAGATCCAATAACCGTAAGGCTTTGAGGACATGTACACGCACTAAATTAACGGCACAAACGTCAACTCTTCTTCCCCGATCAAAATATGAATGCGGTGCTGATCCTTATCATGGATGACTACTCCACTTCCAACCGGGATGACAGACTCTTCACCCAGTGCATAGAACAGATCCTCCGCCAACGCCTCATCCACTTCAAGTTGCTCAGGCGCCCCTAGTCTCTCCCACTCTTCCGAGTCCATTTCAAAGAAAACATACCGATCCGGTATACGTCCGAGTGCCGTTGTCAAATCTGTCAAAATTCCTTCATAATCCCGTCCATGCTTTACGCCCATTGGCTTTTCACTCCTATTCGGCCCCTAAGGAGCGGATTTGATCTTATTATACCTGAAAATAGCCCTTAAAAAAAAAGGCCTTCTGGTCGATAAATACTATATATGACCGTTTTAACTGTTTTAGCAACCGTAAGGAATGCCTAACATTGAACGGATTGCGGCCAAAAATTCGTCTGGAAGCCCGAATACAGCCGCTTGAAAGGATTCAATTTTATCTCATGGATGAGGTGTATGATGAACATTTCAACGATTATTGGACTAGTTTTTGGGCTGGTCTCCCTTGTACTCGGTATGTTCCTGAAGGGTGCGCCCTTAATCAACCTGGTTAACAATCCAGCAGCCTACGTTATTATCTTTGTTGGTACGGCAGGAACCATCTTTATTGCATTTCCGATGTCTGAAGTTAAGAAAATCCCTAAGCTTTTCGGGATTATTTTCAAAAATCAAGTACTTATTGATCGAGTGTCTCTGATCGGCACGTTTATGGATTGGGCTTCCACTACCCGTCGTGAAGGTTTGCTTGCACTGGAATCAAAAGTAGAAGAGATTGACGATCAGTTCCTTCGTGGCGGTATGCGTATGATTATCGACGGCAACGATCAGGAATTTGTAAGTGATGTACTCATGGAAGATATTCACGCTACAGAGGAGCGCCACCGTGGCGGTGCCTTGATCTTCGCTCAGGCGGGGATGTACGCACCAACGCTCGGGGTTCTCGGGGCCGTTGTAGGTCTCATCGCAGCACTTGCCGATCTCAGTGACATGGAGAAACTCTCCCATGCGATTGCGGCAGCGTTTATCGCAACACTCCTTGGTATATTTAGTGGTTACGTGTTATGGCACCCGATGTCTAACAAGCTGAAGCGGATGTCCAAGCAAGAAATGGAGATCAAGCTGATGATGGTTGAAGGATTGTTATCCATACAGTCTGGTGTATCCACCATCGCCATCAACCAAAAGTTATCCGTATTCCTGACACCTTCCGAACGTAAACAATTGGAAGAGAAGGAGGGATCATCAGGTGAAAAAGGCTAAAAAGCACGAACCACATGAAGAACATATAGACGAGAGCTGGTTGCTTCCCTATTCTGACTTGATGACCTTGTTGCTTGCCCTGTTTATCACGTTGTTCTCCATGAGTTCACTCGATGCAGCCAAGTTTGAGCAGATGGCTTCCGCACTAAGCAGTGCATTGAATGGAGGCTCCGGTGTTCTGGATCATACGTCCATGAATCCGGATACGCCAGGTGCCGATTTGGGTAAGAACAAACAAGAACCTACAGAAATCACCAAGAAAACACCAGCTCAGATAACGGATGCACAGATGGCTCAAAAAGAACAAGAAGATCTGGAGAAGCTCAAGAAACGGCTTGACCAGTATATCTCGAAGAACGGACTTTCGGACCAGCTGAATACCAAGCTGAATCAGTCTGAATTGAAGATCACGATCAGTGATAATGCCCTGTTCTCCTCAGGCCGAGCAGATGTGAAGCCTGAATCACGATCCCTGGCCAAAGCAATTTCAAGCATGCTGCAGGAGTTCCCTGAATATGAAGTGGTTGTATCCGGTCATACCGATAATATTCCCATTTCGAACAACCAATATAAGGATAACTGGGATCTGAGTGCAGACCGTGCGCTCAACTTCCTGAAAATCCTGTTGCTGAACACGCAATTGGACCCTTCCAAATTCACACCAAGTGGTTATGGAGAGTATCACCCGATTGCCAGCAATGACACCAATACCGGACGGGCACAGAATCGCCGTGTAGAGGTATCTATCATTCGGAAGTATCAAAGTAACAATACAAATGTAAAAGCCGTAGGCGAAGGAAACTAGAAGCCTGCAGTGATTCATTAACCAAAGACCGTTCTCCAGATACAAGGAGAACGGTCTTTTTAGTTTATATATGGCTTCACCAAAAAGCCCTGCACTCCCTTACGGGAAGCAGAGCCTCAATCGGTTAATTAGTCAAAGTCGAATCGACTATTCCAATGAATAGTCGATTCGACCGCCCAGCTCGGCCTTTTCGGCGGCGGTAAGCTCTCTCCAAGAACCTGTCGCCATTTCTCCAAGATGAATGTTCATGATCCGAACCCGCTTCAACTTACGAACCTCGTAGCCAAAGGCACTACACATGCGCCGGATCTGACGGTTCTTTCCTTCAGTCAGGATGATACGGAATACTCGATCCGTCATCCGGGTCACGGTACAAGGCAGGGTCATCTCACCCAGGATCTTCACCCCAGTGCTCATACCTCTAAGGAAACTCGGGGTTACAGTTCGATCAACAGTGACGATATACTCTTTCTCATGGCGTCCTTCTGCTCTAAGAATCCGGTTAACGATATCTCCGTCATTAGTCATCAGGATCAAACCTTCTGAGTCCTTATCCAGGCGTCCAATTGGAAAGATACGTTCATCGTGCCCGACAAAATCAACGATATTCCCCTGAATATGCTGCTCGGTTGTACTTGTGATCCCAACCGGTTTATTCAGGGCAATATATACGTGTTTTCTCTTTTCCTTGATCGGCTTGCCATTGATTCGTACATCGTCGCCTTCTTCTGCCTGACTGCCCAGTTCAGCCTTAACTCCATTAATCGTCACCTGACCGCTATCCACCAACTTGTCTGCTTCACGCCGGGAGCAGTAACCAGTTTCACTAATAAATTTATTAATACGCAAAAGGTAATCTCACCTCATCTATTTCTCTTCATCTGTAAGTGATTCATCCGTTACCTGATCTACCTCAATAACTTCCGGTTGTTGCTCGGATGCAGGTAGTTCAATAATAACCGTTGTTCCCTTGTTCATGACGCTTTTAATATCCATCATGCCCTTATGTGATTGAATAATGCGTTGACTGACCATAAGACCAAGCCCTGTTCCAGACTCTTTGTTTGTAAAGAAAGGCTCCCCAAGTTTGGGCATCATCTCTTCGGGGATACCAATCCCTTCATCCTTGATCTCAATTCTGACGCGATTCAGCTGTTCGTCATGCTTGAGCTTAATATGGATGCTTCCTCCATTTGGCATGGCCTCCATGCCATTTTTCAGCAAATTGATAAATACCTGCTTCAACTGGTTCTCTTCACAGTGTACCATAGCCGAATCGGATGAGGCACGCAGTACAAATTCTACACCATGCAGATGTGCCTGACTATCCAGCAACGAGATGACATCACCAAGAATAAAACGAATATCCCGATTCTGAAAATGAACTGCCTGCGGTTTCGCCAGAATCAAAAACTCACCGACTATAAGGTTGATGCGATCCAGCTCCGATAACATCAGATCCAGATGACGATGATTCAGCTTATTGCTCTCCTGCTGGAGCTGCAGGAACCCGCGCAGTGTGGTCAGTGGATTACGAATCTCATGTGCTACACCCGCTGCAAGCTGGCCCACCGTTGTTAGTTTCTCAGAGCGTCTGAGCAGCTCTTCCATCCTGTTACGACTTGTAATGTCCCTGGAGACACTAATGAGCGCGGTAATCTCTCCAGCCTCGTCTCGTACCGGAGCCGTACTGACACTGACCTCTACCCGGGTCCCATCCTTCTTCATCCAGGTGGTTTCGTTGGACGTAATGGACATCCCCTCAACGAGTTGGGCATGCTGACGTTTCATTTCTTCCTCTGCCTCTGGCGGGATGATCTTCAGGTTACGACCTTCCACCTCACGACTTCGAAAACCATATAATTGTTCAAACGCCCGGTTAACCCGTAGCACTTTCCCTTCAAGATCCGTAATGTGAATGGCATCAGCCGTCTGATTGATGATGGACTCCAGATGCTCTTTAACCGCCCGATTCTCTTCATACATCTGTTTCAGGCGGCTCGTATAATGGCCGAGATTGCGAATCATGGCATTAATACGGTTGGCCAGCTGGCCAAGCTCATCCTTCCTCCGTACTTTCAGACGGAAATCAAAGTGCCCATCCGCTACCTCATTCACTTTGCCCAGTATGGATTGGATCGGACGCGTAATATACCCTGCGAGCAGATAGCTGCCAAAGATCACGATCTCCAGCAAAACCAACGATATTGAGGCATGGCTCACCAACTGCTCAGATACCATGGAGGATATTTGTTTATAGTCCATGACAATACTGATGACATAGGAAGACTGATTGGGTGTGAAAATGGGAATAAAACTCTTCAGTACCTTCTGTTCGTGCGTTTCACTGACAAAAGATACATTTTGCCCTGTTCGAATGGCGCGCACCACAGCACGATGATCCTCATCCGTAGAACCATACTGGTATGTACCAAAACGAATCGGTCTGTTATTCAACTTGCTAAAGTTCGAATCTCTTCCGTCATCACCCATGTTCGGGCTGCCGAAAGTCAACGGATTGATGCCTGTAATCTCCAGAATGGAGGGATTGACCTCACGAATTTTATTCAAAATCTCATCCGGACTAGAGATTTTCACATAGTCATCAACTTCCGTATTATTATAGAAGGGATTGATTATGTAGTTTCTCTTTCCATCATGGTAGTAACCCCAGATATCAATATCCGAAGGACTGGATGTAGAATACTCGAATCCATCTGACCAGAAATGATCCAACTTCTGCCCTTGGGGAATCGTCACCTGTTGTTTTTCAAACAACTGCTTAAATGCCTGATACCAATAGGTCATGGATTTGGTGGACAGTCCGATCTCTCTCGGATCTGAAGAGCGACTAACCACAATGTCATCATCCGTCTGCTCCATCAACGAAATATGCGAGACGCCGACCTTTTGACTCATGCGAACAAGTTCTTCATTTGTGATATTATTAATATCCGGGTCCAGTTCTTCCGCCGCCATTACGGCCGCAAGCCACAGATTGTTTCCAATCTGTCGTTTTACATAATCCGAACTGTATTGGTTCTGTTCGACAGCAATTGCAATCTGCTTCGCAGTGAGCACCATCTTGTTTTCACTGTCCTGCCGCAGATTCTCTTCTGTAGTATAATAACTCAATGCGATATTCAACACTAAAATCACCAGCGCTGAGCACGACATAATCATGGATAATTTCGTTTTAATAGACAACTTTTTTGTTCACCTCTCGGCTTGTACCCTCTGGCGATATATGGCAAAACCTATCTCCATCATAACGCTTGTATGTCTTTTTGAAAAGGATAATTGACCTCCGTCCAAAAGTTACCGATTGGCTGAAAAGCTCGAAATTCGTTGTTTTTTGCCTTTTTGGACTCTACAATGAAATTAATCACTATATTTATCCACAAATCCACAGGCTTGTGGATAGTTTGTTTATAACTATGTGAGCAACCGTGTGGTTGTCCACAGATTTATACACAACATGTTAACAACCCGAATACTTGTTCGCTGAATAAACGCTTTTGGAAGGAGTTATATTGTATATGACTGACCATTCTCACCAGCCCGACCTTTCACATTTATCCGAGGAGGCTCAGCATGAGCATTGGATGCGAGAGGCCATTGCCGAGGCCTACAAAGCCGAGGCTCTTGGAGAAGTTCCGATTGGCGCTGTAATTGTACAAAATAACCAAATCATTGGTCGAGGATATAATTTGCGTGAAACTACGCTGGATTCCACTGCCCACGCGGAGATGGTAGCTATCCGTCAGGCCAGCGAGACCATTGGAGCTTGGCGTTTACTGGATTGTGCTCTGTACGTCACTCTGGAACCCTGTCCAATGTGTGCAGGTGCAATTGTGCAATCCAGAGTCCCCCGCGTAATCTATGGTACAGCTGATCCCAAGGCAGGCTGCGCAGGTACACTGATGAATCTGCTACAGGAGCCTCGTTTTAACCATCGTACCGAGGTTGTTCCGGATATTCTTCAGCCTGAATGCTCCACGATGCTGACTCAATTCTTCAGACGTCTGCGCCAAAAATAAAAGTAAACTATATAAATTGAAACTAAACATTTACACGAGAACGTAGAGGACAGAAATAACCTGAAGAAGCAACGCGTTCGCCTTTATCCCCAGATTTCCACTTCTATAATATAGAATCGAAAAATCGGGGAATAACAGCGATCGGAAGGTTGTTCTGTCATCGGAGTGGCAAGTGTAAATATTCTTTAGTTCAATTCATATAGCACTACGAACATCCCAATTGGAAAGGAAGTCTGCTGCAATGGCACTAACACTCTATGATACAGCCAATGGCATAAGCCTTCGGTTGCTCACACCCCAGGATACACAATCCTATCTGGATCTCATTCAGATCACACGCATCCCATATCAAGCCGTAGAACCTGTGCGAGAGGATGATTTCTATACACTGGATGCTCAGACTCGGCGGATTCAGGATCGGGTCAAGGCAGCAGAAGAGGGTACGGGATATCAATTTGGAATCTATACCATTAAAGACAGCCTGCTGATTGGACAAGTAAGTCTCAACAATGTGGTATTGGGCGTTGCCAATTATGCTGACATGGGTTACTTCATCCATCCGGATTATCAGGGCGGTGGACGAATGACAGCAGCGGTTAAACTGGCCGTAGCTTATGGCTTCCGTGCGCTGAAGTTAAACCGGGTTCAGGCTGCGGTATTACCCTCCAATAAAGGTTCACAGCGCGTACTAGAGAAGAATGGATTCCAGTTTGAAGGTACTGCTCGCAAATATCTCAAGATCAACGGCAAATATCAGGATCATCAGATCTATGCTGTAATTGCTGAAGACTTGGACGAACTTACGAATTAATTGATTTAGAAGCTTCCCCATTAAGCTGTCTGTATTCCCAATTTAACATTATACAAATTTAATGTACAAAACCGCACTACCCTAGTTATGTAGGAGAGAGTGCGGTTTTATTTGTATAGATATCACCAGCCACAATTCAAAATCAAAGATCAATTATTTTGCGGATATCCCCTCTTACGCTGTGTAACAAAAAAAACCGCCTGTACCCAAGCGGAAGGAGATTATCCTTCACTTGAATCACAGACGGTTTGAACTCAGCGAGATTAGTATCCGTATGAAGCGTTCATCAGTTCTTCGAACTCTTGCATAGTAATTACGTCATCGCCCGTAGGGATGTTGATTTTGAATGCTGCTTTTTCGTTAATCTTGGTGTACGTATTGGAACCGGTAAATGCCAATTTCACTTCGTCTTTCGTATCTTCCGGCTTGATCAGCACATCAGCGACCATCTTTTGATATACCGGGAAGTCGTTTTTGTCCAATGCGAAATCGATGTTGAATTGGTTAATTGTCAGAACATCTTTCAATTTGTCCAGGTCCTTAGCCATTTCAGCCTGATCTGCCTCAGTGATCTTCAGATCTTCTTTAGCTTTGTCGATATCAGCCTGATCCATTTGCAGCATTTCACGATATTCCTCTTTGGACAGAATATCCAATACTTTAGGCATAGCTTTTGTTACCAGTACAGTAACCGCTTCTTTAACATTGTCATTATTCACCGAGAATTGTACAACCTGCTTCGCATCTACACCTTCAGGAAGTTGTGCATCTTTGGTGTCTAGGTTTTTGAAGAATTTAGCTTGATCGTACTCGCTCAGCACTGCGTCCATTACTTCGTTGCTCAGCTTTTGCGTTTTGGCTGCGTCCATAGCATCCGGGTTCCATTCTGTGCCCTCTTGCTCAGCCAATTCTTTCAGATCCAGCTCCAGGAACTTGTTAACAACGTTCTCGGGAATCGGGAAGAATGGAATATTCGGCACTTTCACATAGAGTTTCTCTGCCGTCATCACCATTGGAATGTTAAAGGTCATACCCATGTCGCCTTTAAGCTCGATGCCAACAGTCATCTCTGTCTGCATTGGCTCACTCTGGTATACACCCGTTACATTCAATTGAGCATCCTTAAGCATGCTCATAAACTGAGTCATAGTAGGATCAGTTTGTGAAGCATCCCCAGGTTTATAGCTCAATTCATTAATTGTAAAGTTGGAACTCATTTCATACGAAGTCAATTTGGAAGCATTGGCCGCAGCCGTCTTCAATGCCTCTTTTGGTTCCTGCTTGCTGCTACATGCTGTCAGTGCCATAGATACGGTCAACAGCAACGTAAGAAGAAGCGCCCCCATACGTTTAGTCATTTGTTTCTCTCCTCTCGTGATAACCCCAAAAAAGTAATTCAATCTCAATGATATACCATATCACCAGATACCGAAACCTAATTTGGGAAAAATGTGATCTTTCCTCTTTAAAATGGCTACAAAGACCTATGCCAGCTTTGGGAATAACCATGTGCCTGTCTTTATATATGTATGAATACGCAAAAGCCCCCTGTTAGGTAACAAGGGACTTTTGCTGTAAATCTGTTTCTTCTATTAACCTTGAGGATTCAAATGATCCACGTGGTTTTGATTTTTAACTTTTTTGGAACCGGATAATGGCTCCTGCATGGAAGAGCGTTTGGATGAATGATGATGCTGTTCGGATGCTTGCGCTTCCGGTACGGGAATTGTTTTCGGTTTGCTCATATTATTGCCCCCTCATCATTGGTTTAGGAATGGGATGGGTCCCTATCTTCCGTTTTATCATGATTCAGTGCATCCTGATGACGGCGATCATTAATATCTTGCTGAATCTGCTGAGCATGATGACTGTTTACGGCTGGCTGCTCCAGATCATCGACTACATTTTGCAGGTTTTTGTCTACTCCCGCTTTGGCTTTGGTCAATTGAGTTCACTCCTTCGGATTTCAGGCTATTATCTCGTCTGGGATTGTAACGACTGGGCGCATTCATGAATGTGCCTTGTATAATCGTGAGCCAGTTCCTGAATCGGTTCTGTACGCTCATCTGTCGTTCGTCCATCACGTTCCACATCAATCAGCTGTACACTAACTTCACGGGAATCGACATATGCACATTTGAAATCAAAAGAGTACATCTCGTGCCCTGCTGTAGCAATGTGTATCCGAATAGCCTGCTGATCGGCTTCATCGGCCATTACCTGAGCCTGGTCTCCAACATTCAGGACTTGAGGCAAACGTTCTTGCCAGGCCCCCACAAGCTCTGTCTGATCGATGTTTAACTCGCGGTTCATCTTACCACCTCCACTCCTATAAAGTGCGGCGATGAGGATGTTTTTATACATAACAGCCTTATTCAAAATATAGCGTTGTACTAAGCAACGTATACATCGGTCACCAACCTGTATGCTCACTACGTTGAACAAACTCACAACGCAAAAAAGGATTCGAGCGAGATCGCTCGAATCCTTGTTATAAGTGTAGTATGGCGGAGAGGGTGGGATTCGAACCCACGTGGAGTTGCCCCCTAACGGTTTTCAAGACCGCCCCGTTATGACCGCTTCGGTACCTCTCCAGGGAATTAACTTTTATAAACTTGCCACGAAAAGTATCATACCACAATTAGATATGAAGATGCAACCTTTTTTATATCGCTATTCAAAATTTAGTTCAGATCGCGGATTTAGATATACAATACCTTCCCATCCGCCATTCAGAAATGACGGACGGGATTGGTATTCTTTTTGATATGTGAATCGTTAACTCACTCTTAAGAACGACGTGCAATCACACTGATGCCGCCCATATAAGGACGCAATGCTTCAGGAATGACTACCGTACCATCTTCCTGTTGATAGTTCTCCAGAATAGCGGCTACCGTCCGTCCAACGGCCAATCCTGACCCGTTCAATGTATGCACAAATTCCGGTTTGGCTTTTGGCTCTCTGCGGAAACGGATATTGGCACGTCGTGCCTGGAAGTCCTCACAGTTAGAGCAGGAAGAAATTTCACGATAGGTGTCGCTCTCAGGTAACCACACTTCAATATCATACGTTTTAGCTGAAGTGAAGCCCATATCTGCGGTACAAAGTGTTAGAACGCGATATGGCAAGCCCAATAATTGAAGCACACGCTCCGCATTTTGTGTCATTTGCTCCAGCTCTTCATATGATGTCTCTGGAGTAGAAAGCTTCAGTAACTCTACTTTGTTGAATTGATGCTGACGAATCAACCCACGTGTATCCCGTCCAGCCGAACCAGCTTCAGAACGGAAACAAGAGCTGTATGCCACAAAGTGCTTAGGCAATTGATCTATATTCAGAATCTCTTCGCGATGGTAGTTCGTTACCGGAACTTCAGCGGTAGGAATCAGATAATATTCAGTATCTTTCAACTTGAACAGATCTTCTTCGAACTTAGGCAGTTGACCCGTTCCAAACAGGCTGTCCCGATTGACGATATATGGAGGCAAGATCTCCTCATATCCATGCTGATCACTGTGCAAATCCATCATGAAGTTGATCAATGCACGTTCCAGACGTGCTCCCAGCCCTTTATAAAAGGTAAAACGGGAACCTGTTACTTTGGCAGCTGCTTCAAAATCGAGGATATCGAGATCCTGTGCAATTTCCCAGTGTGCTTTTGGTGCAAAAGTAAATGACTTGGGCTCTTCCCAGCGACGAATCTCAACATTGTCGTCTTCAGAAGCTCCAATAGGTACACTTTCGTTAGGAATATTCGGAATCGCCATTGTAAGATCATTGATCTTCACTTCGAGTTCACGAACTTCTTCGTCCATGGCTTTGATTCGGTCAGAGACTTCACGCATCTCCACAATCAGTTCGTCTGCATTCTCACGGTTCTTCTTCAGTCTGGCAACTTCACCAGATACCGTATTCCGACGACTCTTCAGCGTTTCACTCTCTTGAAGCAATTCCCGACGCTTGGCATCCATTTCCGTAAATCCAGCGACAAGATCCAGCGATTTGCCACGGTTAGTCAATGCTTCTTCTACACGTGCATACTCATTCCGCAATATTTTCACATCAAGCATGATATAACCCTCCTAAATAACCCCACGAAGTGAAGCTTTATGTTTAATCAAATCTCATAACTCTACTGTGTATACCTTACTATATACTTATCGGACCCCGTAACCAAAAAAACAACCTATGTTCCAGGTGTCACCCTCCGCTGCGATTCCCGCTTTGAAGCAGATACAAGCAACATCAGGCATCCGTTCAGATGCAACTGCCAACCAGCGGCCTTACAAGGCTTCTGGGGAGGTGATCCGATGACCGGGAGATCATAGGTTGTACATCATGCTTTATTTAGGGTCTACCGAGGGTCTGTAGGATTTGGCCATGTCTACAAAATAAGCATGCAGACGATAGTCATCCGTCAACTCCGGATGATAGGAGCAAGCCAGCAAATGTCCCTGGCGCGCAGTAACAATCTCATCTTTGTATGTGGAGAGTACCTCCACCTGGTCTCCAACACTCTCAATTAAGGGTGCCCGGATAAACACTGCCCTTACCGTTTCTTCAATGCCTTTGACTGGCAAGTCTGTCTCAAAACTTTCTCTCTGCCGTCCAAATGCATTTCGAGATACAGTCATATCCATTAGCTCCAAATGAGCCTCTTCTTGCCCTGTAATGTGTTTGGCCATAACGATCAAACCAGCACAGGTACCAAATACCGGTTTGCCCTCAGCAGCGAACGATCTAATGGCATCCATAAACCCGTACTTGCGCATCAGTTTACCGATCGTCGTGCTTTCCCCGCCAGGAAGGATAAGACCGTCCAAGTCCTCTAATTGCTGAACCTGTTTGATTGCCACACCTTCTGCTCCGGCACGTTCAATACTCCGAATATGCTCTGTGACAGCTCCCTGAAGTGCTAAAACGCCGATCTTCATATGAACATTCCCCTTCTCTTACCAGCCGGATCTTGCATACGCTCAGAAGGTTCAAGTTTGGAAATCTCAATGCCTTTCATCGCTGCTCCAAGATTCTTAGACACTTCGGCCCGTAATGCATGTGTCGTCCATTGCCTTGAATATAACGGTTAACCCGCTCTCCCAAGTAAAAGAACAATAGACTTATTTACATCATCATACGTAGAATTCTAACTTGATATTTTACCGGAAAAATTGTAAATATACAATCCATCCGGTCGGAATAACTTGCATTTTGTCAGTGATTAGCAACATCAACATTAACATTAAAACCATGATCATACTCTTTTTTGTGAAATACGCTATTGGTTAAAACAGGTTTTTGATTCCGTCAAAGAGATCCACGAAGAAATCCTTTACAGCACGGAAGAACAGACGGAACCATCCGCCTTTATCAGCCTCTTCAGCAGTAATCAAGTTCACTGTTTTTTCCTGAGGCTCAATTCCATCCGCTTTATACGTGTACGTTACCGTACCAACCTTTGTACCTGCCTTGATTGGTGCTACCAGCTTGTCAGCCTCAGTTACGTTCGCTTTGAACGTCACATCCAGGTTTTGAGTACCTTTGGGAACAACGAAACTTACCGCATTATCTGTTACGACTGGAACGGTCGTTTCTTTCCCTTTTTTCAAAGGTACAGCTTCCCAGCCCGTCACTTTGGTCTTGCCTGCAACAGCCTGTTTCACTTCAAAGTTGTTAAATCCATAGTCCAGTACCTTTTTGGTTTCTCTGAAACGTGCAGATTCCGAATCAGTACCCATAACAACACTGATCAGACGCATACCATTACGCTCCGCCGTACCCGTGAAGTTATTACCCGCATTCGTGGTATGGCCTGTTTTCATTCCGTCGAGACCTTCATAGGCATAGCTTTTGAAATTGGTTATATTTTTATTCGCTTCCAGCATCCAGTTGTAATTGATGATTGGAGCTTTATCATTAGGACGGAACTTGTAAGATTGAATGGTTGTGAATTCTTTGTAGTCCGGGTGATCCATAATGATATATCGGCACAGAATCGCAGCATCCAGTGCCGACATCACTGTTTCCTTATCTTCCGCCGGGCGGAAGTCAGCAGGCATATCTGCTCGATCCAGACCCGAAGAGTTAATGAAGAACGTATCCTTCATTCCCATACGCTTCGCTTCATCATTCATCATTTTCACGAAAGCTTCTTCAGAACCTGCAACATGTTCAGCCAAAGCTACCGTAGCATCGTTGGCAGAGCCAACAGCCATAGCAATATAGAGATCCTTGACTGTGTGCTGGTCGCCTTCCGCCAGGAAGATACGTGATCCGACATTTTGTGCAGCATTCCTTTTCACTGTTACAACTTCGTCCCAGCTGACTTTTCCTTGTTTGACTTGCTCTGCAACAATGTACTCCGTCATCATCTTGGTCATACTTGCAGGCGGCATGGCTTTATCCGCGTCGATAGACATCAGAACTTGTCCGGTTGAAGCCTCCATCAGTACTGCTGCTCTAACTTCAAGCCCGAGTGAATCTACCCCAGGAATCTGCACTGCTTTCTCAGTTTTTGTTGTTGTTGCCGTAGCAGTCAGAACCTGACCGGAGTTATTCGCAGCAGCCATGACCGGCATTACTGCAGACATACAGAGCATGTTAATTAGCATTACCGAGGCTACGCTCTTTTTGAGCATTTGGCGTTTCTTTTTATTCATGTGTTTGGCTTTCAATGATGAATACTCCCTTCGATCCAAAGCATGGTTATATGCTTCAGTGCAGCTTAAGCTGCAATTTTCTTATTCCCTAGCCTGTATATAGATGTATGGAATGTGTGGTATATGCGCTATATCGAACAAGCAATATTAATTGCTCCTAAAGTTCGTTATCGATTGTCACTTAGTCCGCCTTTTGCGAATGCTTATGTAAAAGGACGTCCGCGCTTCTGTTTAACTGCCAGTCTTTTCTGGCATTCCGTTTGCTTTTCAAAACCATATTCATAGATTCACGTCAAATAGCCGCCGCAACGCCTTAATCCAACCTTGGATCGTCACCGCTTGTTCTATTCTATCACAGGGGTATCTGCAAAAAAAGACAGACCCGGTGAAAATCACCGAGCCTGTCCTGGAAATAATTAACTCTCTTCCGATTACAACGAGTAGTTAGGTGCTTCTTTGGTAATCTGTACATCATGGGGATGACTTTCGCGCAGTCCCGCACCTGTAATTCGGATAAAGCCCGTATCGTTACGAAGCTGCTCCAAGTTGCTTGTACCACAGTATCCCATACCCGAACGCAGACCACCAATCAGTTGGTGGATCGTATCAGACAATGGTCCTTTGTAAGCGACACGACCTTCGATTCCTTCCGGAACCAGTTTCTTATCATCATCTTGGAAATAACGATCTTTACTACCTTGTTTCATTGCAGCCATTGAACCCATACCGCGATAAACTTTGTAGCTACGTCCTTGGAAGATCTCAGTTTCCCCTGGGCTTTCCGCTGTGCCGGCAAACAAACTTCCCAGCATAACTGCGTGTGCTCCTGCAGCCAGTGCCTTCGTAATTTCACCAGAATATTTAATTCCGCCATCCGCAATAATCGGAACTCCATATTCGCGTGCCACTGTTGCACAATCGTATACTGCAGTTACTTGAGGTACACCAATACCAGCGATAACACGTGTTGTACAAATCGACCCTGGGCCAATACCCACTTTGACCACTGAAGCCCCTGCTTCGATCAGGTCACGAGTTGCTGCGCCAGTAGCGACGTTACCTGCAACGATGGTCAGGCTAGGGAAACGTTCACGAAGCTGACGTACAGCTTCAATGATATTGATATGGTGTCCATGAGCCGAGTCTACCGTAATCAAGTCAACACCAGCCTGTACCAAAGCATCTGCACGTTCAAATGTATCTTTGGAGATACCAATCGCTGCACCAACCAACAAACGGCCTTGGGCATCTTTGGCTGCATGAGGGAATTGAATGGCTTTTTCAATATCTTTAATGGTGATAAGACCTTTCAACGTGTTCGTCTCATCAACTAATGGAAGTTTTTCAATCTTGTGCTTCTGAAGGATACCCTCAGCTTCTTGCAGTGTAGTGCCTACAGGAGCTGTAACCAGATTCTCACGAGTCATGACTTCACTAATTTTGATGCCGTAATCATGGATAAAACGCAAATCACGGTTGGTCAAAATACCAACCAGCTTCTGATCTCCTTCAATAATAGGTACACCGGAGATCCGATATTTCGCCATAACTGCTTCAGCATCAGATACCAGGTGATCTGCTGTCAGTGAGAACGGATTTGTAATTACACCACTCTCCGAACGTTTAACTCGATCTACTTCTTCTGCCTGTTGTTCAACCGACATATTTTTATGGATAATACCGATACCGCCTTCACGTGCAATGGCAATAGCCAATGTCGCTTCAGTTACCGTATCCATACCCGCACTGATTAAAGGAATGTTTAACTTTACACTATCGCTCAAACGAATAGATACATCTACTTCTTTAGGCAGTGTCTCGGATTTCCGTGGCACTAGCAATACATCATCAAAGGTGAGGCCTTCCTTACCAAATTTATCTTCCCACACGCAAGTGTTCCTCCTTATGTTTGCTCAGCTTTACGGTCCAAAACCCGAAGATTCCAGGCTGTATTTCACGCCGAAAATACGTTTTCTGAAAAATTTATTATTGCCATCTTAGCAAAGCGATATTTAGACTGTCAAGGAAAAGTACTTGGTTATATCAGGTGTATTGCCTGATGAACACAACTGTTTTTCTAGAGCGGACAAGTGTAGATATTACGACAAAAAAACGTCAATTCGTATCGAATAACGTTATCTTTATACATACTATTGTGCTGTTAAATTCCCAAATACAATCTGCATTTTAATCCTATACTGTATATTATAACAACATAATAAAAACCACCACCGAATAACATCGGCAGTGGTTCTTTGCTTGGCGGCGTCCTACTCTCCCAGGACCCTGCGGTCCAAGTACCATCGGCGCTAGAGGGCTTAACGGTCGTGTTCGGGATGGGTACGTGTGGAACCCCTCCGCCATCGCCACCAAACGCATAGCTTAGCTTACATTTCAGAGTGGTTGTTCTCTGAAAACTAGATTCGAAACGAAACATGCAATTTAGAACTTGCTATTGGATAAGCCCTCGACCGATTAGTACTGGTCAGCTCCATGCATTGCTGCACTTCCACCCCCAGCCTATCTACCTCGTCGTCTTCAAGGGGTCTTACATACTGGGAAATCTCATCTTGAGGGGGGCTTCACGCTTAGATGCTTTCAGCGTTTATCCCTTCCGTACATAGCTACCCAGCGGTGCTCCTGGCGGAACAACTGGTACACCAGCGGTACGTCCATCCCGGTCCTCTCGTACTAAGGACAGCTCCTCTCAAATTTCCTACGCCCACGACAGATAGGGACCGAACTGTCTCACGACGTTCTGAACCCAGCTCGCGTACCGCTTTAATGGGCGAACAGCCCAACCCTTGGGACCTACTTCAGCCCCAGGATGCGATGAGCCGACATCGAGGTGCCAAACCTCCCCGTCGATGTGGACTCTTGGGGGAGATAAGCCTGTTATCCCCAGGGTAGCTTTTATCCGTTGAGCGATGGCCCTTCCATGCGGTACCACCGGATCACTAAGCCCGACTTTCGTCCCTGCTCGACTTGTAGGTCTCGCAGTCAAGCTCCCTTATGCCTTTGCACTCTTCGAATGATTTCCAACCATTCTGAGGGAACCTTTGGGCGCCTCCGTTACTCTTTAGGAGGCGACCGCCCCAGTCAAACTGCCCACCTGACACTGTCCCCGCACCGGTTTACGGTACCAGGTTAGAACCTAGATACGATCAGGGTGGTATCCCAACGTTGCCTCCACGCAAGCTGGCGCTCACGTTTCAAAGGCTCCCACCTATCCTGTACAGATCGTACCCAAATTCAATATCAAGCTGCAGTAAAGCTCCATGGGGTCTTTCCGTCTTGTCGCGGGTAACCTGCATCTTCACAGGTATTAAAATTTCACCGGATCTCTCGTTGAGACAGCGCCCAAGTCGTTACGCCATTCGTGCGGGTCAGAATTTACCTGACAAGGAATTTCGCTACCTTAGGACCGTTATAGTTACGGCCGCCGTTTACTGGGGCTTCGGTTCACAGCTTCGGGACGAGTCCCTAACCACTCCCCTTAACCTTCCAGCACCGGGCAGGCGTCAGCCCGTATACTTCGCCTTACGGCTTCGCACAGACCTGTGTTTTTGCTAAACAGTCGCTTGGGCCTTTTCACTGCGGCCCCCTCGTGCTATTCACACTACCGGGGCACCCCTTCTCCCGAAGTTACGGGGTCATTTTGCCGAGTTCCTTAACGAGAGTTCTTCCGCGCGCCTTAGAATACTCTTCTCGCCTACCTGTGTCGGTTTGCGGTACGGGCACCATCACCTGGCTAGAGGCTTTTCTTGGCAGTGTGAGATCATGACCTTCGCTACTGTAATTTTCACTCCCCATCACAGCTCAGCCTTACGATGTGCGGATTTGCCTACACATCAGCCTTACTGCTTAGACGGACATCCATCAGTCCGCGTCACTACCCTACTGCGTCCCCCCATTGCTCATAACGGCTTACGGTGGTACAGGAATTTCGACCTGTTGTCCTTCGACTACGCCTTTCGGCCTCGCCTTAGGTCCCGACTTACCCTGAGCGGACGAGCCTTCCTCAGGAACCCTTAGGCTTTCGGCGGATCAGATTCTCACTGATCTTTTCGTTACTCATACCGGCATTCTCACTTGTATAATGTCCAGCGCTCCTTACGGTACACCTTCAACCCTTATACAACGCTCCCCTACCCCTGATGCAAAGCATCAAGCCATAGCTTCGGTGGTGTGTTTAGCCCCGTTACATTTTCGGCGCAGAGTCACTCGACCAGTGAGCTATTACGCACTCTTTCAATGATGGCTGCTTCTAAGCCAACATCCTGGTTGTCTGTGCAACTCCACATCCTTTCCCACTTAACACACACTTGGGGACCTTAGCTGATGGTCTGGGCTGTTTCCCTTTTGACAATGGATCTTAGCACTCACTGTCTGACTCCCGGAAGTAAGTCTATGGCATTCGGAGTTTGACTGAGCTTGGTAACCCTTGCGGGCCCCGCACCCAATCAGTGCTCTACCTCCACGACTCTGTTTTCCGAGGCTAGCCCTAAAGCTATTTCGGGGAGAACCAGCTATCTCCGAGTTCGATTGGAATTTCTCCGCTACCCCCACCTCATCCCCGCATTTTTCAACATGCGTGGGTTCGGGCCTCCAGTGCGTGTTACCGCACCTTCACCCTGGACAGGGGTAGATCACCCGGTTTCGGGTCTACGTCCACGTACTCACTCGCCCTATTCAGACTCGCTTTCGCTGCGGCTCCGGCTCTTCACCTTAACCTTGCACGGGAACGTAACTCGCCGGTTCATTCTACAAAAGGCACGCCATCACCCCTAAAACGGGCTCTGACTTTTTGTAAGCACACGGTTTCAGGTTCTATTTCACTCCCCTTCCGGGGTGCTTTTCACCTTTCCCTCACGGTACTGCTTCACTATCGGTCGCTAGGAAGTATTTAGCCTTGGCAGATGGTCCTGCCGGATTCATACGGGGTTTCACGTGCCCCGCACTACTCGGGATCCGTCTCGGAGGGAACCAACTTTCAATTACAGGGCTTTTACCTTCTTTGGCGGGCCTTTCCAGACCTCTTCGCTTAACCGGTTCCTTTGTAACTCCATGTGAGACGTCCCACAACCCCAGAGAGCAAGCTCTCTGGTTTGGGCTTCTCCGCGTTCGCTCGCCGCTACTGACGGAATCACTATTGTTTTCTCTTCCTCAGGGTACTTAGATGTTTCAGTTCCCCTGGTATGCCTCTGCACAACCTATGTATTCAGTTGTGAGTAACTGGAAATTACCCCAGCTGGGTTTCCCCATTCGGACACCCCCGGATCAAAGCTTGCTTACAGCTCCCCGAGGCAGTTTCGTTGTTCGCCACGTCCTTCATCGGCTCCTAGCGCCTAGGCATCCTCCGTGTGCTCTTAGTAGCTTAACCATATTGCTCCGGTTTTGACTGCTCGCTTCCCTTGTTTTGCTTGCGCAAAGCCAAAAGTCGCTCCCATCCAATACCATCGCAAAAGCAATTAACTACCGTTTTTATTGAAACTTGTTTGCACAAGTTCAGCTAAAAAGGAATGTTCTAATTCGCGTTTGTTTCGTTTCGATATCTAGTTTTCAAAGAACAAGCTCCATGCAAAAGCAAGCTGTTTGAGAGTTTGAGCTCTCAAAACTGAGCAACGAGTGAGTGTTGTGCTCTTCATTTCACCCACACCGAAGTGATGGACCGAAATGAATTGCTGTCGCAGGTTCTTAGAACCTGCTGATTTGAATGTTTCCGTTACAGGAAACGATTCTCCATAGAAAGGAGGTGATCCAGCCGCACCTTCCGATACGGCTACCTTGTTACGACTTCACCCCAATCATCTATCCCACCTTCGGCGGCTGGCTCCTTGCGGTTACCCCACCGACTTCGGGTGTTATAAACTCTCGTGGTGTGACGGGCGGTGTGTACAAGACCCGGGAACGTATTCACCGCGGCATGCTGATCCGCGATTACTAGCAATTCCGACTTCATGCAGGCGAGTTGCAGCCTGCAATCCGAACTGAGACCGGCTTTGTTGGGATTGGCTCCATCTCGCGATTTCGCAGCCCGTTGTACCGGCCATTGTAGTACGTGTGTAGCCCAGGTCATAAGGGGCATGATGATTTGACGTCATCCCCACCTTCCTCCGGTTTGTCACCGGCAGTCTATCTAGAGTGCCCACCCGAAGTGCTGGCAACTAAATATAAGGGTTGCGCTCGTTGCGGGACTTAACCCAACATCTCACGACACGAGCTGACGACAACCATGCACCACCTGTCTCCTCTGTCCCGAAGGAAAGAACCATCTCTGATTCGATCAGAGGGATGTCAAGACCTGGTAAGGTTCTTCGCGTTGCTTCGAATTAAACCACATACTCCACTGCTTGTGCGGGTCCCCGTCAATTCCTTTGAGTTTCAGTCTTGCGACCGTACTCCCCAGGCGGAGTGCTTAATGTGTTAACTTCGGCACCAAGGGTATCGAAACCCCTAACACCTAGCACTCATCGTTTACGGCGTGGACTACCAGGGTATCTAATCCTGTTTGCTCCCCACGCTTTCGCGCCTCAGCGTCAGTTACAGCCCAGAGAGTCGCCTTCGCCACTGGTGTTCCTCCACATATCTACGCATTTCACCGCTACACGTGGAATTCCACTCTCCTCTTCTGCACTCAAGTCACCCAGTTTCCAGTGCGATCCGGGGTTGAGCCCCGGGATTAAACACCAGACTTAAATGACCGCCTGCGCGCGCTTTACGCCCAATAATTCCGGACAACGCTTGCCCCCTACGTATTACCGCGGCTGCTGGCACGTAGTTAGCCGGGGCTTTCTTCTCAGGTACCGTCACCTTGAGAGCAGTTACTCTCCCAAGCGTTCTTCCCTGGCAACAGAGCTTTACGATCCGAAAACCTTCATCACTCACGCGGCATTGCTCCGTCAGGCTTTCGCCCATTGCGGAAGATTCCCTACTGCTGCCTCCCGTAGGAGTCTGGGCCGTGTCTCAGTCCCAGTGTGGCCGATCACCCTCTCAGGTCGGCTACGCATCGTCGCCTTGGTGAGCCGTTACCCCACCAACTAGCTAATGCGCCGCAGGCCCATCCCCAAGTGACAGATTGCTCCGTCTTTCCAGTTCTCTTCAGGCGAAGAAAACAACTATTCGGTATTAGCTACCGTTTCCGGTAGTTGTCCCAAACTTGAGGGCAGGTTGCCTACGTGTTACTCACCCGTCCGCCGCTAAGTATCCAGGAAGCAAGCTTCCTATCAACTCCGCTCGACTTGCATGTATTAGGCATGCCGCCAGCGTTCGTCCTGAGCCAGGATCAAACTCTCCAATAAATTGAAAAGAGCGATAAGCTCATTTTGAATCTGACGAGATTAAACATCTCATTTGTGCTCCAGTCGATCCAAGCCAAGGCTTGTCTCCAACTTTCGCGTTCATTCTGCAAGCAGAATGTTTACTCACTCGTTGTTCAGTTTTCAAAGATCAAACTTGTTTTGTTACCGAATTTCGTTCTCTTCAGCAACTTTTATATCATAACACTTCCGAACCAACTTTGCAAGCTCTTTTTTTAAGTTCTTTTCGAAGCTTATCCGTTTCGCTTGCCGCACCGTATATACCGTGTTTTCTTGGCCGGAATTAGAATATACCATCTACAGATCTACATTGCAAGTCTTTTTTTGAACCTATATTAACATTCGGGTTGATCTCATCCGGACGTACATACGGTAATCTCCCTATTTAGCGAGTTCGTATGCACATCCGTCTATCTTATTATTGTTTAACATTCCCGACTGGAACCTTTCGTGGCCATAGACTATAGCTAAAGCTTATCAAAAAATCGATACCGAGTATCATTCCCCACACTTTAATCAGATTATAGAAGACGTCTGTACGTTCAGCATCACCAATCCACCATATCATGGCGAATAGAAATGCACTTCCTATAATCCAAGCCAATAGATGTCTAAACCATCCACTACGCTCACGACTCGCATGTTCTCTGCCATATAACTTGTTGCTGCGAGGATTCTCTCCACCCTTGAACCAATATAGAAAATATCGATCCGCCCAAGCGATCATCTGATGGCCATAAGCAATGCTTACTCCTATATACACCGCAGCAATACCATGAATCATGCTTGCTGTAGCTCCTCGCTGCAGATCCATAACTGTAGCTACCAACAATAACAGATCGACAACCGGCGTCGCCATTAACAAACCGATACCTAACCGCTTCATGCCAAGAAGATACCTGACACTCAGACCCGCAAACACAAACACCCAAAAGGCAATCTCACAACCTATAATGAAATAACCAATCATCTCAGCCCCTCCTTTTATGATACAAATGTATTAAATATAATTTAGCACGTTTGTATTATAATAATCAACAGTGATATAATACACTTATGCCTAAAATTGTTGATCACGATAAACAGCGTATGCTCGTAGCCGAGGCAGCATGGCGTATTATACGAAGAGATGGCATGGAACAAGCCTCTGTTCGGAATATCGCTGAAGAAGCTGGAATTTCGGTCGGTTCGATGCGTCACTACTTTTCTACTCAGTCGGAACTACTACTATATGCCATGAATCTGGTATCCGAACGGGTATCACATCGAGTCCAACAAATGTCCTTTACCGGCTCTCCCATGGACAATATGAAATGCCTATTGCTCGAATTCTTACCAAACACGGAAGAAAAACTGGCCGAAATGGAGGTGTGGTACGCTTTTACAGCCAGATCGAAAACCGACCCCACACTGAAAGAACTTGCTAATACCGTGTATGATGAACTTAGACAAGCTGTAGGTTCTGTTATCACCTACCTGATTAAGCTCGGTCTCTCCAGACCTGATCTGGACAAAGAGCTGGAGATCGAGAGATTGTATGCACTGGTGGATGGCTTAGGCATACATACCGTGCTTAGACCGGATCAGATGAATGGCAAGCTCATGGACGATGTTCTCACTTTGCATCTTGCTTCCTTGTGTCGTTAAACAAAAAAAAAAAAACGCAGTAACATACGTTGTGACTAAGGCCTTCTACGATAACAGGAGTTAGTCACAACGTATGTCTGACGGTTTTCTTTTTATCCGATAATGATCCGGCCCTCCGGATGACGATACAGTTTCTTCTCTTTGCGCGGACGTAGGGCATACGCGATAGTTAATGGCCCAATCCGACCTACAAACATGGTAAAGGTAATAATGATTTTTCCCCAATTGGTCAATTCATGAGTGACTCCCACGGAAAGCCCCACGGTACCAATTGCCGATGCAGCTTCAAACATCAGTGAAAGGAATGGCGCATCCTCTGTCGTAAGCAGGAGCATCACCACGATCATGAATATGATCAGAGAAACCATGATAATGGTCAATGCTCTCATAAGAAGCTCCTTCGGAACACGTTGGCGAAAAAAGACGATGTCCTTATTCCCCCGAATCATGGCATACACTGCACCAATCATAATCAGGAATGTAGTCGTCTTGATTCCGCCCCCGGTCGATCCCGGTGAAGCTCCAATAAACATCAACAGGATGAAAAAGAACTGGGTAGCCTGCCTCATCTCCGTGATATCGATTGTACTTGTTCCGGAAGAACGTGTAGAGACAGACTGGAAGAAGGATGCATATATCTTCTCGCTCCAGGTGAGCGAAGCCAGCGTATGTCCATTGGTGAATTCGAAAACAAACAACACAATCGCTCCTATACCGATCAGCGCTCCCGATACAGCCAGCACCAGTTTGGACTGCAGGGACAGGCGACGGCGTTTGCGATACTCAAACAGGTCATTCAATACAACAAATCCGAGTCCACCAGAGACAACGAGCACAGAAGCGGTCACATTGAATATCCAGTCTCCAGTGTAGTATTGAAAGCTATTGCCAAACAGATCAAATCCGCCATTATTAAACAGTGAAACGGAATGAAATATTCCATAGTATACAGCCTGACCAAATGGCATCTCCGTTGCCCAACGTAGCGCCAGTATGACAGCAGCCACCCCTTCAATGGTAACAGAGAAAATCAACACCTTGCGGATAATGCGTACAATCCCCTCCATACTATCTGCATTTATGGCTTCTTTGAGCAATAGCCTGTCCTTGAGCGAGATTCGCTTACCCAATACTAGCGCAAAGAGAGTAGCCATAGTCATGAAGCCGAGTCCACCGAGCTGCATTAACACCATAATGACGATCTGACCAAACAAATTAAACGTCGTCCCTACATCCACAACGACCAATCCAGTCACACATGCCGCAGAGGTTGATGTAAAGAGCGCGTCAATAAAAGCCAAATGCTCACCGCTTTGGTTAGAGATCGGCAACATGAGAAGCCCTGTTCCAATCGCAATAATAAGCAAAAAACCGCCGACCAGGATTAATGGAGGGGATAAGAATTTGGCAAAGTGAAGCCTGAACTTCATGAAGGGCACCTCTTTTAACAAAATACGAACAGGTTAAACTAAATAAATCCGCCTATGTAAACCTAAAGAGGAACTTGCCCCAGCATCATACTGAACGGCAGGTTCCTCTTCTATTATGAACGATCATACGTTCCTTATTTTAATCTTGCGTACGAGGGCGCATGTGCGGGAAGAGCAGTACGTCACGAATCGAAGGAGAATTGGTCAGCAGCATGATCAGGCGATCAACTCCGATTCCAAGTCCACCTGTCGGTGGCATACCATATTCGAGTGCACGGATGAAGTCGTCATCCATCTCATGAGCCTCGTCGTTCCCATGCTCTTTCTCCAGCATCTGTGCTTCAAAGCGCTGGCGCTGATCGATCGGATCATTCAGCTCTGTGAACGCATTCGCATGCTCGCGTCCAACGATGAACAACTCGAAGCGATCCGTGAAGCGCGGGTCTACGTCGTTTTTCTTCGCCAGAGGTGAAATCTCAAGCGGGTGTCCCGTAATGAAAGTCGGTTGAATCAACGTCTCTTCCACAAACTCTTCAAAGAACGCGTTCAAAATATGACCGAATGTCATATGTTTTTCAACCGGAACTTTATGTTCCTTCGCCAAGCTATGTGCTTCCTCATCCGTCATGTGTACGGAGAAGTCTACGCCCACAACTTCCTTAACTGCATCCACCATCGTAACACGACGCCACTGCGGTGTAAGATCGACTTCATAATCTCCATACTGGATCACTTGCGTACCCAGTACTTCCTGGGCAATATGAGCAACCAGGTTCTCCGTCAATTGCATAATGTCCTTGTAGTCGGCATATGCCTCATACAATTCAATCATCGTGAACTCCGGATTATGACGTGTGGACATACCTTCGTTCCGATATACACGACCGATTTCGTATACCTTCTCCAGTCCACCTACAATCAGACGTTTCAGGTGAAGTTCAATCGCAATCCGCATGTACAGTTCCATATCCAGCGCATTATGATGCGTGATGAATGGACGTGCTGCGGCTCCTCCTGCAATGGTATGCAACGTAGGTGTTTCCACTTCCAGATATCCAAGGGAATCCAGGTAACGACGCATCGATTGAATGATTTTGGAACGTGCGATAAAGGTCTGTTGTACGTCCGGGCTCATGATCAGGTCAACATAACGCTGACGGTAGCGCAGCTCTACGTCCGTTAGACCATGGAATTTATCCGGAAGCGGATAGAGCGATTTGGACAACACTTCAAGATCTGTAACTTTGACAGAAGTTTCACCTGTTTTGGTCTTAAAGATCACGCCAGTTACCCCAACGATATCGCCAAGGTCCAGCAAGGTGAATGCCGCATACTTGTCTTCAGACACGGTATCCTGACGAACATAGATCTGGATTCTGCCGCTCAGGTCCTGAATATGTGCGAAGCTTGCTTTACCCATTCCCCGCTTCGCCATAATCCGTCCGGCAATACTGACTTCGATGTGCTTCTCTTCCAGCTCTTCCTTGGTCAGTTCTTCATACTTCTTCAGAATGGAGCCGGCTTCTTCGGTACGTACGTATTTTTGGCCAAAAGGGTCGATTCCCAATTTGCGGAGCTCGTCCAATTTGTCACGGCGAATTTGTAAAAGCTCGCTAAGTTCGGTTTCCTGATTCAAGACTTCATCCGTCATGATCTGTATTCATCTCCTTATTTGCATTGCAGGCATCCCGTGAGGACACTCTTCCTCAAATGTTGAAAAAGCTTCCCTAGGGAAGCTTTTGTTTACCGTGCCCAACTGCTTCGTTACTATAGCTTTTTAATATCTACAATTTTATATTGAATTACGCCAGCAGGCACACTTACATCAACAACTGTACCATTTTTCTTGCCCAGGATCGCTTTACCAACAGGGCTTTCGTTTGAGATCTTGTTCTGAAGCGGGTTAGATTCAGCAGAACCTACAATTGTATATTCTGTGATATCACCAAATTCCAAATCTTCCACAGTAACTGTTGCACCTACACTCACGACATCGGTGTCAATCTCATCACTGTTAATAATGCGTGCATTCCGAAGCATTTTCTCCAAAGTAATAATACGACCTTCAATGAAAGCCTGTTCGTTCTTGGCATCTTCGTATTCAGAGTTCTCACTGATATCTCCATACCCGATGGCTACCTTAATCCGTTCAGCCACTTCGCGGCGCTTCACTGATTTCAATGTTTCCAATTCTTCTTCCAGCTTCTTGAGTCCTTCTGGTGTAAGGATAACTTCCTTGTCGCTCATCTCAACCGATTCTCCTGTCATGGGAATAAATTTGATTGTACGGCAACGGAATCAGTGCTTATTACAGAGCTCCGCCCGCATACATCTTCAAAACTATATGAAGTTCTCCAGAGAAATAGAATATTCCTCCTGATGCAATAGCCTTATTAACGCACATGGCGAATTTATACTGAGAAATTATAGGGGAACGATCTTGAAAAGTCAATGTTACGTCCCCTATAGCTGTAAACGTTTTAAAGATGCGTCTATGATTAAGATGCATTTCCGGCGATTACCGGTTCTGATTCCAAATTACCTTCGCTTTTCAGCTGACCCACAAAGTTCTCCAGAATCTGTACCATCTCATCCCGCTTGGTACCTTCCATAATAACGTCCTTGATGCGAGCAGATCCTTTCAAGCCTTTCAAATACCAAGCCAGATGTTTACGCATCTCGCGTACGGCAACCGTCTCATTCTTCAATGCGATCAGGCGATCCATATGCAGGATGGCAACACGAATCTTCTCTTCGCCATTCGGGTCAGGAAGCAATTCACCCGTGCTTAAGTATTGAATGGTACGATACAGCATCCATGGATTACCCAGGGCGGCACGACCGATCATAACTCCGTCACAACCCGTTTCATCCAGCATACGGCGTGCATCCTCTGGTGTATGGACATCGCCATTGCCGATCACTGGAATAGAAACAGCCTCTTTTACATCCTTGATGTGTGACCAGTCAGCTGTGCCTGTGTATAGTTGCTCACGCGTACGGCCGTGTACACTTACCGCCTGTCCACCAGCACGTTCAACCGCGAGCGCATTCTCAACTGCGAAGATATGCTCGTTATCCCAGCCAATACGCATCTTGACCGTCACTGGCTTATCAACTGCGTCCACTACAGCGGATACCATCTCGTAGATTTTGTTTGGATCAAGCAACCAACGCGCACCCGCATCACATTTCGTCACTTTTGGCACAGGGCACCCCATGTTGATGTCGATGATGTCTGCATTGGTTTCTTGGTCCACGATTTTGGCTGCTTCTACGAGGGAATCACGATCTCCCCCAAAAATCTGAAGGCTGAGCGGTTTCTCACGCTCATCTACAAACAGCATCTCACGTGTGCGCTGGTTGCCATGCACGATGGCTTTGCCACTTACCATCTCCGCGCATACGAGGCCTGTTCCGAATTCTTTTGCGATCAAACGAAAAGCCGGATTACATACGCCAGCCATCGGCGCAAGTACGACCTGGTTTTTCATTTCAATGCCACCAATGTTAAGCACGGTAGTCGTTCCACTCCTTTTTTAATTCTGTATAAATCAACGATTAAAGATCGATTAGTGTCTTTGTTGTTGTAACATGACGAAAACGAAACGCTCCTACCTGCCCTGTAACTCCTCGATACTGATTGCCAGCACTCCAGCAATTCGATCCAGCTCTTGCTGTGATACCTTACGGTTTCCCCGCTCAATGGTTCCCAGAATGGCTAGCGAGATGCCTGTCTCTGCAGCAAGTTCATGTTGTGTTAAACCTTTCAGCTTCCGGAATGCCCGGATTCGATTGGCCAATTGCATGTTTTCCAAAGCTGTATTCCATCCTTTCCATCCAGTACAGACAACGATGAGTGTACAAAGGTATACAAACCTGACTCCTCGCCCTCCGGCACGATATCCGACAGCGGCACCAGCACAAAGGCCCGTTCACCCATACGGGGATGAGGCAATTGAAGTAATTCAGTATCTCGCGTCTCACCGTGCATCCAGAGCAAATCCAGATCAACGGTACGCGGTCCCCAGCGAATATCACGAACACGTCCGAGCCGGTTCTCGATATCCAGTAATTCCGTGAGCAACTGCTCCGGTGTCAGCATCACCTGTACGGCGACTGCCATATTCAGAAACGCAGGCTGATCTACATATCCTACAGGCTCCGTCTCATATAGTGCAGAACAACGCAGAACGGATATATGAGGGTGTTCATCCAGCAAAGACAATGCTTCAAGCAGCGTCTGTTCCCGGTCACCCAAATTGGCCCCTAAAGCAATATAAGCCTCTGAAGATTCAGAGGTCGAATGTGCAATCATGATCGGTTCTCACTTTCTTGTGCGGCGAAGCTCTACCGTTACGCCCTCAAAATGAATATCGAATGGCGGATGTGGCTTCGTCACCTTGACTGTCAATGCATTGATAATAGTATAAGTGTCTAGTAAAGAAGATGCAATATGTTCGCCCAAAGCTTCAATTAACTGGAATGATTTATTCTCCACAATCTGTTTTACCAGCTCATGGATCTCCGCATAATTAATCGTTTTGGTCAGATCATCGTTGCGTCCAGCCTCACTGAGGTCCATATCAATCTCCAGATCAATATAATACCGCTGCCCCAGCTTCCGTTCTTCTGCAAAAACGCCATGATATCCGTAATACTCCATACGGTGCAATACCATTCTATCCATACGATCCGCCTGCCCTCTATATATATTGAAATAGTCCTCTATTTGAAGATATCTTTTTGCTTTGCCTTTGAAAAACGTTACGCTTCCACTAGACGGGTCACTCGGACCCGCCAGCATTATTTCCTCCGTAGACCCGGAGAAGCATATAACATGGCATCGCACATGTCTGCCGTCCGCCGAATCAGCTTCACATCGTGAACCCGAACCATCTGGCAGCCTTGGGCGATGCCAAATGCAACGGTCGCAGCCGTTCCTTCCAGCGCATCATCCGCACCAACATCCAGGGTGTTCTGGATGAATCTTTTGCGCGAGGTGGCTAGCAGAACCGGGTAACCCATTTCATTGAGCAAACCGAGAGATGACATGAGCGCCAGATTTTCCTTTATATCCTTCACAAAACCAATACCCGGGTCCATGATAATCTGATCTGCTTTCACGCCGGCTTCCAGCGCAATCTGTATACTCTCCTGCACATCGCTGACGACATCACTTAAATAATCGGTGTAATTCCGATCCTGCCGATTATGCATCAGAATGATGGGACACCCCAGTTCCGCTGCTGTACGAGCCATGTCTGGGTCGGCCTTTGCACCCCACACATCATTAATGATATGGGCACCGGCCAGAATGGCCTGACGCGCAACATCGGCTTTATACGTGTCTACCGATATCGGAATATGCGGGGCTTGCTGATGCAATGCTTCAATAACAGGAATAATCCGGCTAAGCTCTTCATCGGCGTTGACAACCTCTGATCCGGGTCGGGTAGACTCCCCGCCGATATCAATCAGGTCCGCCCCGTCTTCCATCATCTGCTTGGCATGGGCAACCGCCCGCTCCACGTTGGTATAACGTCCACCATCCGAGAACGAGTCAGGCGTGACGTTAAGAATGCCCATAATCTGTGTTCTTGCACCCAGCTTCAACTCAGCTGGCCCCCATGCATATTTTCGTTCATAGATGATCGGTGTGAGTGTCATGAAGTATACCCCGCTTTCTGCCGGTACATACCCAGAAGGACTGCTGTAACTGGGCCTATATGTCCGTTGCTTATTGTCGTTTCTGCTCCGCCCCGATCCCGCAGAGTCGTAACCGGAACCAATTCTGCAACAGAGCCTGTTAGAAATATTTCATCTGCTTGAAGGAGGTCCTCCCAAGTAGCTAGGGTTTCGATGCAGGCGAATTCTTGCTGAGAGGCAATCTCCATTACCACAGCTCTAGTGATGCCCGGCAGAATGCCGGTTGAGAGCGCTGGCGTGTAGAGCACTTTTTCCCGTACCCAAAATACATTGCTGACGATCCCTTCCGCTATATAACCATCCCGGGTTAATTGTAACCCTTCCGCACCCTGTACATACTGCCCGTACCCGTTCAGCTCCCGTTTCGCCAGAATACTGTTCATGTAATGCAGTGACTTGAACCGCACTTCTCCTTCGGGTGTGTTGCGTGGCGTAGACAACCGTTGAAGTATTTTGCCGCTCTCATATAAAGAGGGAGAAGGTTCAGGTAATGCTTTTGCCAGTACGATATGATTTGGCTTCGAATAGTCACCAGAAGGTAAGCCTAGCGGTGCTTCACCTGCTGATACTGTATAACGCACGTACGCATCCTGGAGTCCGTTCGCATGCATCAACCGTTGAATCCAATCCGTCACCTCTGCCGCGGTCGTTGTAAAAGGAATGCCCAGTTCCTCACAACCTGAAGCCATACGCTCCAAATGCCGTTCCAGCAAATAAGGGGCGCCCTGATACGTTCGAAACGTCTCAAACAATCCAAGTCCGTACAAAAAGCCGTGATCCGTTACAGGAACCACGGCCGCCGCCATATTGACCAACTCTCCGTTTATCGCGGCATATTGCATGTTATACCTTCACTTGTTGGGACAAGAAGTTGCGAAGCATCTGATGTCCGTGGTCTGTAATAATGGATTCCGGGTGGAACTGAACACCTTCAATCGCATATTCTTTGTGGCGCAGACCCATAATCTCACCTTCAGCTGTCTCCGCTGTAATCTCCAGGCAGTCAGGCAAGCTGCTACGCTCCACAATCAGGGAGTGATAACGGGTAGCTGTAAAGGGAGATGGCAATCCGGCAAATACCGATGTTCCATTGTGGTGCATCTCGGATGTTTTGCCGTGCATCATGCGCTCCGCACGAATGACATTACCGCCAAACGCTTGTCCAATGGACTGATGACCCAGACACACACCAAAGATCGGGATGCTTCCTTTGAAGTGATCGATGACTGCCAGGCTAATGCCCGCTTCGTTCGGTGTACACGGGCCCGGAGAGATCAGAATATGATCAGGTGCCAGTGCCTCTATACCTGCCAGATCAATCTCATCGTTGCGGCGAACTTCCACCGTCTCACCCAGTTCACCCAGATATTGAACCAGGTTGTACGTGAAGGAATCGTAATTATCGATAACCAGTATCATATGCCTGCTCCTCCTCATCTTCCGTCAACGCAAGTGACGGTTGCTTCATTTTAATTTATTTTAACAGCTTCGTTCGTTCCGCTTGGTCTTGTTCGACAGCTCTGTTCGCTTCCGCTTCCTCGCTGTAGTTCACAGCTCTCATCATCGCTCTTGCTTTGTTGCGGCATTCCTTGTATTCCCGATATGGATCGGAATCAATGACAATCCCTGCACCAGCCTGTACATAGCCAATACCATCCTTGATGGCAAGCGTACGAATGACAATGTTCAATTCCATATTCCCACTGTAATCCATCCACCCGATGGAACCCGTATAAGGTCCACGCCGAACAGGCTCAAGCTCCTCAATAATCTCCATGGTGCGGACTTTGGGCGCTCCTGTAATCGTTCCACCCGGGAATGTCGCAGCAATCACATCAAATACCGATAACCCTTCTGCCAGCCTGCCTTCCACTTGAGAAACGAGATGCATGACATGGGAATACTTCTCGATGGTCATCAATTCAGGCACATGAACCGAACCGTAAGCTGCAATGCGTCCGATATCGTTACGTTCGAGATCGACGAGCATAATATGCTCCGCCCGTTCCTTCTCACTGCTGAGCAGTTCATCCGCCATAGCCTTATCCTCTGCTTCATCACGGCCCCTTCTTCGGGTCCCTGCGATGGGACGTGCACTGACTTTGCCATTCTCCACCTTCACCAGAAGTTCAGGAGATCCGCTTACCAGTTGAAAATCAGGACTGCGCAGCATGGCCATATATGGTGATGGATTCACTAAGCGCAGCCATTCATAAATATGCTCAGCACTCGAATGAAGCCGTTTTTCTTGTCTCAAGGACAGATTCACCTGGAACACATCACCCTGCCTGATATATTCCTGTACCGTGCGTACAGCTTGTTCGAAGTCCTCCTGTGGAAAGGAGGTTTCCCACCCTTCGGATTCCCTTTCCGCATCTTCTGGCTGCGGGGTGCGATTGACCCGCTTATTGCGACGTTCCAGTGCCTGTTGTTGTTCCTCGGCCTGTGCAGCCCCCATAATATGAAGCCAACGTTGCTGCATCGCTGTCGCTCGTGCTTCTGCCGCTGCATATAGGCTACGGATATCGGTTTCGTTCTGATTAGGCTCTATAGCCAGATGAACCATGCAGAAAAGTGCCTGTTGATGATGGTCGTACGCCCATATTTCTTCAAAACGCATCCACCAATAATCCGGCAGAGCCGGATTATCTTCAGCCAAGACTGGAAGCTTCTCCAATGATCTTGCTACATCGTAGCTGAGATAACCTGCGTATCCACCCCCAAAGTCTGGAGCCCCATTAACCTTGGGTGCGCTATACGGGGCAGTCCATCTCTTCAATACATCAAGCGGCTTGCCGCTGTCCGTCGAGGTGGTTCCTTGCGTCATATCATGAATAATCGCTTCCTGACCCTTACCGGAAATCACGGAAACGGGGTCTAGCCCCAGAAATGTATATCTCCCGCCTTTGCCATTCTCCAGCACAATTGCATATGGTGACGCCTGCTGCCAGGCTGCCTCCCACGATAACGGTAAACCGCCATGATACGGCCCCTCATCCGACTTCGTGATATAGGGCATCATGGTCCAGCCTTGTCCAGCCCATTCCAGCCAGTCAGCGTATGTTGTCATCAGGTGTGTCATTGCGGTGTGCCGCCCTCCATCTGTCGCTAGTTCTATTGTCTGATAGTATACTAAAGCGCCGCCCCTTTTAAAAGCATTACACCAAAAATCCTCCATACCCGTCGTGCGGGCAAGGAGGATTAATTTTAACATTTATAGGCTTAGGCTTCGAAGTTGTAAAGTGGTGTGCTGAGGTAACGTTCGCCATTACTTGGCACGATTACGACAACGCGTTTGCCTGCACCCAGCTGTTTTGCAACCTGAAGACCTGCGCGGATCGCTGCACCGGAAGAGATCCCGGACAGAATGCCCTCTTCCTTCGCTACCTGACGAGCCGTCTCGAATGCATCATCATTCTCAATGTGAATGATCTCATCATAGATCTCCTGATCCAGAATCTCAGGGATAAAGTTGGCACCAATCCCCTGAATCTTATGAGGTCCTGGTTTGCCACCCGCCAGAATTGGCGAAGCTGCTGGTTCAACTGCAACAATTTTAACGCCAGGGAAAGCTTCTTTCAGCACTTCACCTGTACCTGTGATTGTTCCACCTGTACCGATTCCTGCAACAAAAGCATCCAACGTACCACCCACAGATTGGATCGCTTCAACAATCTCAGGGCCAGTCGTTTCACGGTGGATCTTCACGTTGGCTTTATTTTTAAATTGCTCTGCCATGAAATAGGATGGATTTTCCTTCAACAATTCTTCGGCTTTTTTAACAGCACCATTCATACCTTCGGCTCCCGGTGTAAGTACAAGCTCAGCACCATATGCACGAAGCAAGTTGCGACGCTCCAAGCTCATCGTCTCAGGCATTACAATAACAGACTTGTAGCCTTTGGCTGCAGCCACCATCGCGAGTCCAATTCCCGTGTTACCACTTGTTGCTTCGATAATAGTATCACCTGGTTTCAGCTTGCCTTCTTTTTCCGCTTCTTCCACAATACTAATTGCGATACGGTCTTTCACGCTTGAACCTGGATTCTGATACTCCAGCTTCACGAGTATTTCAGCACTGCCTTCAGGTACAATACGATTCAGACGAACAAGCGGAGTACCTCCGATGAGTTCTGTTACGTTATTAACTACTTTAGCCATATGAATGCCCTCCTTAGTGGGATGAGTAATACTTAAGTCTGTTACTTTATACTGTGCGGCCGATAGCCTCTGGATGTTATAGAAGAACTGCGGAAATCCTGTTAATCCAATCCCTTGCTGATAAGATTTCTAGACAGGGCGGAGGTTTCCGAAAGTTTCTTTGTTCATAAGTAAATCTTTTATATCCGAGTAAACGAGTGGGTATTTGATTATTTTCATCTTATCAACGTTAACCCTTATTGTCAATATGAGTACTCAAAAAAATACTCTGCCTTAGGCCCTAGGACCGCAGACAGAGTACTTTTATCAAGATGCAGCAGTACGAGACAATCCTTGCGAATGGAATTCAGGAGGCAGGAATCTCGGACAGGATCACGGCTTCATACTTGTTACGCAGCATTTGCTCCACCTGCGGTAACGGATCAGCCTGACTCAGAGCCAGCTGCATTCGAATTTCCTCACGAACTTCTTCAGCCGATTGCACTTGGCGTTCTTCTATATCATTGAGTCTGATAATAACATAGCCTTCCTCTACTCGAACTGGACCGGCAATATCGTCAACATCCAGTTCCGCAGCGAGTTGAAGAATTTCTTCAGGCTGGAATGGATCATTCCGTTCAATCCATCCCAGCCTCCCACCAGCATCACGAGAGAAGCTGTCTGTCGATAGCCTGCGAGCAGCTTCTTCAAAGTCTTCACCATTTTCCAACGCATCCAGTAAGGAATCCGCTTCCTCTTCTTCCTTCACTACGATGATGGACAAATCATATTTCTCAGGAGAAACGTAATCCTCACGGTGTTCGGTCCAGTAATGCTCAATATCTGCATCTTTGATCTGTATGCCGATCGTGGCAATTTTCTCAAGCAGCAGCCTGTATCCGGCTTCCAACTCAAGCTCCTGTTTTGACAGGCCTAATTGGGACTTCATTTCGTCAAAATACGATTTTTCTGAATCGTACCCCTCCATCCCGGCAGCCAGTTCCCTTGCGATCTCTTGGGGAGTGACGATCAGCTTGCGTTCAATTGCTTCGGCATATACAGCTTTACGATTCAGCATCTGGAGTAACAACTCACTGCCGTAACGTTTTTTCAGCGCGTCGGTCCACTCCTTGTCCGTGATGACTTCTCCGTTGATTGTCGCTACGGTGCTTCCTTCTTCCGTATTGGCATCATGGGATGCATCTGCCTCATCTTTGCCCTGTCTGAGACCATGCATAGCCATCACCGTACCCATGACCAGCATGCCCAGCGTCAAGACAATTACAGCCGTCCACAACCCTTTTTCCTGTCTTGTCATTCCGCATCCCGTCCCCGCATAGATCAGTTCTTGGCTTGCTCTAGGATGGTCTCAAGTTGTTCTTTGTTAAACTCGTAAGCTTCATTACAGAATTGGCAAATCACTTCAGCTCGGCCCTCTTCTTCAATTAGCTGTTCCATTTCGGATTGGCCCAAGCTGATTAACGTCTTCTCTACCCGCTCACGTGAACACTCACAGCTAAATTGAATATCCAACCCTTCCATCACCTGGACATCTGGCAGTAACCGGCGAAGCAACTCTTCCAGCTCAAGTCCCTGATCCAGCAACGTCGTCACTGGCGGCAACGCGCCAATGGCATTTTCGATCGCCGTGATCTCTGGATCTGTCAAACCCGGCAACAGTTGCATAATGAATCCACCTGCGACAATAACGGAATTATCCGTATCGACGAGTACACCTACCCCTACAGCAGAAGGTGTCTGCTCCGATTGGGCAAAATAGTACGTAAAGTCTTCGCCAAGTTCTCCTGAAATAATTGGCACACTGCCACGGTATGGCTCTTTCAGTCCCAAATCCTTGGTTATGTTAATAAAACCTTCGGTTCCAACCGCGCCTGCTACGTCCAGTTTGCCCATACTATTGCTTGGCAGATGTACGTGTGGATTAGAAACATACCCCCGCACCTCGCCTTTGGCATTGGCATCGGCTACAATCTGTCCAATTGGACCATCTCCGTTGACTTGTATCGTTAGCTTTTCATCACCTTTGAGCATTGCACCCATAATGGCCGCTGTTGTAACCGTACGCCCCATGGCAGCTGTAGCCGTGGGAAACGTATCGTGTCTTCTGCGTAGTTCCTCAACCAGTTCCGTAGTCTGGACAGCAAAGGCTCTTACCTTTCCATTCATTGCTGTACCACGAATTAACCGATCATGCTTGTTGTTGTTTTCCAAGTCATTCAGCCTCCTTTGGCGTATCGCCATAATAGTCGTAACACAGAAAAAAACGGCACAACACTTAAGCTGTAATCTCAGCCCGCTGTATGCCGTCTCTAAGCTCACCTTTCCCGGTTCCGCTCATATATAATACGCAGCCCTTCAAGCGTAAGCAGCGGATCAACTTCCTCTATACTACGGGTTTCTTCTGCAATCAGTGTAGCGAGACCACCCGTTGCAATAACTCTGGGCCTGGCTCCCATTTCTTCGCGAATACGCTCTACAATACCATCTACCTGCCCTGCATAGCCAAATATAATGCCTGCTTGCATCGCATGAATAGTATTACGACCAATCACCTTCTTGGGTTTCTCCAGCTCAATACGAGGCAGCTTGGATGCCCGCTCATATAGCGCTTCGGTGGCAATGTGAATGCCAGGTACAATAGCTCCCCCCAGGTAATGACCTTTCTCGTCAATACAGTCAAAGGTCGTCGCAGTACCAAAATCGACCACGACGAGAGGGCCGCCATACTTCTCAACGGCTGCTACTGCATTAACAATACGATCTGCACCCACTTCACGTGGATTCTCATATCGCAGGTTCAGGCCGGTTTTGATACCAGGCCCAACGAGTAACGGTTTTTTGCCTACATATTTCTCACACATCGCTTCGATTACATTCACCAGTGGCGGAACCACAGATGAGATGATGACACCTTCGATGTCACTTGCCCTGATGCCGGACATATGAAATAAATTATAAATCAATACGCCGTATTCATCCACTGTTGACTGACGGGATGTACTCAGACGAAAGTGGTGCAGCAATTCCCGGCCTTGATATACGCCGAGCACCATATTGCTGTTCCCCACGTCTACAACTAGAATCAAAGAGGTTCACCCCTCTTTCTTTTCATTTAAATCCAGACTAATATCCAGGCTCTCAAAGGAATAGGTTAACCTGCCAACCGAAATTACATCCACACCACTCTCTGCAATACCACGAATGGTCTGAAGGGACACGTTACCGGATGCTTCAACCTTCACATGAGGAGCCTGTTCACGAATAAGTTCAACTGCTTCACGCATCCGCTCTGGATGCATGTTATCCAGCATAATGATATCTGCACCGGCTTGCAAGGCTTCTCTAACTTGCTCCAGATTTTCAGTCTCCACTTCGATCGTCATCGTATGTGGAATAACGGTTCGTGCACGCTGTACCGCTTCGGTAATTCCGCCTGCACCCTTAATGTGGTTATCCTTAATCATAACAGCATCGTACAGTCCAAATCGATGATTCGCTCCGCCACCCACGCGCACCGCGTATTTCTCAAGTAACCGATGACCCGGCGTTGTCTTACGTGTATCCACCAGCCTTGTTTCAAGGCCATCCAGCACATCCACATAGGCACGTGTACGAGTAGCTATTCCCGACATACGTTGCAACAAGTTAAGTGCCAGTCGCTCACCCGTAAGCAGTGAGTGAGTACTCCCCTCTACCTCGGCCAGAATTGTTCCATGGGTAACCTTGTCTCCGTCTGTTACCTTCGGTGTAAATACAAGTTCAGGATCGACCACCTGAAATACAAGTTCGGCTACGGTCATGCCTGCAATAATACCATTATCTTTAGCGTGTATAATGGCCTTGGATTGGTTGCCTGCTGGGATCGTCACACTCGTTGTAACGTCACCTGCGCCAACATCTTCACGAAGCCAGTTTTTGATCGATTCGATAAGTCCATCATTATATCGGTTCAGTATCATGACATCAATTCCTCCACAATCGCTTGTTCTCGCTGCTGCAGACTATGCTTCTGCCACACGACATCATCACGTGCCGGGAAATCCTCACGATAGTGAGCTCCCCGACTCTCCTCGCGGTGTAATGCTCCGCTGGTAACTAACCAGGCACAGGTCAGAAGGTTAGCATACTCCAGCTCTTCCTTATGGGTGAGTGTCTGATCAAAAAATTGCAATTCCTGTTGCAGCTTGTCCATAGCCTTCTGCAGGTCCTCACCATTCCGGCGCAAGCCTACCTGACGAACCATCATTTTCTGTAATCGTAAGCGTCTTTCGGATACCGGCTTTTGTTCTTCCATGATCTTATTGATCTTGCTATTCATGTCCACAGATGAAGGCGCAGCCCCTCTTACTTGTAATAAACCAAGCGGAGGAAGAGATTGAATACGATCAACAATTCTCCGCCCAAATACAATCGCTTCTGATAAAGAGTTGCTTGCCAGGCGGTTAGCTCCGTGCACTCCTGTAGAAGACACCTCGCCACAAGCAAATAACCGGGAGATGCTGCTCTCTCCACTAAGATCGGTTTTCACTCCACCCATCATGTAATGGGCAGCAGGTGCAACGGGAATCCAGTCCGTTGTCATGTCCAATCCATAACGCATACAAGTCTCATATATGGTAGGGAACCGATGCTTGATCATCTCTGGCTGTTCATGTGTAATGTCCAGATACACAAAGGTACTGTTGGTGGATTCCATCTCACTAACAATCGCTCGTGCCACGATATCGCGTGGTGCCAGTTCAAGCTGGGCATGATAACGATCCATGAAGCGTTCGCCCTTCACATTGCGCAAATATGCTCCTTCGCCGCGTACTGCTTCTGACACAAGGAAACGTGGGGCCCCCGGGTAACAAAGAGAGGTGGGGTGGAATTGGATAAATTCCATGTCACGAACGATAGCCCCAGCCCGGTAGGCCATGGCTACACCATCGGCAGTAGCTACATCCGGATTCGTCGTGTATCGGTACAGTTGTCCTGCCCCACCAGAGCAAAGAACGGTTGCCTGTGCCTTTACGAACACTTGCGATCCGTCATCCTTCTGAACCAGAGCCCCAATGCATTCCCCTCGATCTCGATCTGTAATCAGGTCAACCACAAAATGCTCATCCCATACTTCAATCCCGGGATGCTCATTCACTTCGACAGCAAGCGCACGTACAATCTCATATCCCGTTGCATCCCCGTTGGCATGCAAAATACGGCGGTGGCTATGCGCACCTTCCTGCGTCAACGCCAACTCGCCGTTCTCCAGATCAAACAAAGTGCCCAAACGAATCAGTTCCTTCACTCCGTCCGGACCCTCATTCACCAATACCTCTACCGCCTCGGAGCGGCATAAGCCCGCTCCTGCAACAAGTGTGTCCTGCAAGTGGTAAGCAGGTGAATCATCCTCAGCGATAACCGCAGCAATGCCTCCCTGCGCATATCTGGTGTTACTTTCAAGTAATGACTTCTTCGTGATCATTAATACACGTTGTTGTTCACTTGCCTTAATGGCAGTAAACAAACCGGCAATCCCTGAGCCTATAACCAGTACATCCGTCTCTACCATGGGTAGCGCAGATAGATCAAAATCAACTAAATATTGCGGTATCATGTTATTCACCTGTCTTGGAGCAAGAGTAGCGCACCTACTTTACCAACAACATGCGCTCTAGTGATTCTCTGGCTTTGTCGGCAACGGCCGGTGGCACGTAGATTTGCGGCTTCATCGTTTCCAGGCATTTCACCAGTTTCTTCAAGTTGTTAACTTTCATGTTGGGACATACGAGGAACTTGGTAGCAAAATGGAACTGTTTATCCGGACTATCCAGACGAAGCTGATATCCTGTACCATCTTCGGTACCTACGATAAATTCCTTCGCTGATGAATTTTTGCAATACTCCAGAATGGCTGTTGTACTGCCTACAAAATCACCCATTTCTACAACCTCAGGGCGACACTCTGGATGGACAACAAACTCTGCATTCGGATGCTTGGCTCTCATCTCCACCACATCTTTGACTGTGAGCATATCATGAGTGTTGCAGTAACCTTCCCAGATAATCATTTTCTTGTCTGTATGCTGCTGCACATAATGTCCCAGGTTTTTATCCGGTACCCAGATAATTTCGTCGGAATCCACTGATTGAATAACCCGGACCGCATTCGCTGAAGTACAACAGATGTCAGTTTCTGCCTTAATCTCAGCCGAGGAATTGATATAAGTAACCACCTTGGCGTTAGGGTGTTGTGCCTTCAATTTGCGTAGTCCATCCACATTCACCATATCTGCCATCGGGCAACCCGCACGCTCATCCGGGATAATAACTGTTTTGTTCGGCGCCAGAATTTTAGCGCTTTCACCCATAAAATGAACACCACAGAAAACGATCACATCCGCATCGGTTTGTGCTGCCTTCTGGGCTAACAGAAACGAGTCTCCACGGAAGTCAGCAACCTCCTGGACCTCATCACGTTGATAATAATGGGCAAGAATAATGGCATTACGTTCCTTCTTCAATTCCATCAGCCGCTCACGTAGCTCGCGGTTCATCTCAGCCTTGCGCTCTAAAGCCAGAGCTTCCACCTGTGATCCTCTCCTTTATCGGGACAGCGTCATGCGCTGTTTCGTAGGGCTAACCTAAGTCGTTATCTTCGCTTGAGAAACGAATCACAAGCGGTTTAACAACTAATTTACACAACGTTCACGACTCTGTCAATAAATGAAAAAGGTCCAGAACAGCGCTGTAACCACCCGTTTGCTAACTGGATCGCCATCTAACTCCCGTTTATCTTTATCTATCCTCTTTTAAAATAATGGACAAAAAAAGAGAGCCCGAGGGCTCTCTTGATTTCACCTGCTACCATAGCCAGATGTATTATGCATTAAGACGTTGGCTTCGTTCCGCCATCATCCGGGTTGTTGTTATTACCCTTTTCCAGATTCGGAGCTTCGTTTGGAATATCTCCGGCTGGTGGCTCAGGCGTTTCATCTTTACCTTGAATGCGGACACGCACATCACCGATGTTGTCGATGATTGGCTCTCCGCCTTCAGTTGGCGTACCTTCACCATCATTGTCATTCTCTGCTTTTGGCGTTAACGAACCTGTCTCGATCAATTGCTTGATCTGATCCATTTCCAAAGTCTCAACCTCAAGCAAAGTTTGAGCGATCAGATGCATCTCTTTTGAATGTTTAACGAGCAAGTCCTTACATTTCTCGTAACAATCATTGATAAAGCGTTGCATTTCCTGATCAATCTCATAAGCGATGGAATCCGAGTAATTCTGTTCATGACCGATATCCCGACCAAGGAATACCTGTCCTTGTGAACTTCCGAATTGCATAGGTCCCAATTTCTCACTCATACCGTATTCCATAACCATGCTGCGAACAATACCTGTCGCTTGCTGGAAGTCACTGTATGCACCAGTACCAATTTCTCCGATGAACAATTCTTCAGCTACACGACCTCCGAGGAGTCCGGTTACTTTATCCAACAGTTCCTGTTTGGTAACCAGCATACGGTCTTCTTTTGGCAACATGATTACATATCCACCCGCACGTCCGCGCGGAATAATGGTCACTTTATGTACCATATCAGCATGTTCGAGGAAGTATCCTACAATGGTATGACCTGCTTCGTGATAAGCAACGATTCGTTTCTCGCGATCACTGATGACACGGCTTTTCTTCTCCGTACCTACGATGACACGGTCAATCGCTTCGTCAACTTCTTTCATCGAAATATCTTTACGGTTACGACGTGCTGCAAGCAATGCCGCTTCGTTCAAGAGATTTTCCAAATCTGCACCAGAGAAACCTGTTGTACGCTTCGCGATAATATCCATCTTCACATCTTTGGTCAGTGGTTTATTACGGGAATGTACTTTCAGGACAGCTTCACGACCTCTTACATCAGGGCGGTCAACCGTAATTTGACGGTCAAAACGTCCTGGACGCAGCAAGGCAGGGTCCAAAATATCTGCACGGTTCGTTGCTGCTATGATGATAATACCTTCGTTAACTCCGAATCCGTCCATCTCAACGAGCAACTGGTTGAGTGTCTGTTCACGTTCATCGTGACCACCACCGAGACCAGCACCACGCTGACGCCCTACAGCATCAATCTCATCGATAAAGATGATACATGGGGCATTTTTCTTCGCATTTTCGAACAAATCACGTACACGTGATGCACCGACACCGACGAACATTTCCACGAAGTCGGAACCTGAAATAGTGAAGAATGGTACACCCGCTTCACCGGCTACGGCACGAGCGAGCAATGTTTTACCGGTACCTGGAGGCCCTACGAGCAATACGCCCTTAGGAATCCGTGCACCTACTGCTGCGAATTTCCGAGGATCCTTGAGGAAATCTACAACCTCAACAAGTTCCTGTTTCTCTTCGTCAGCACCCGCAACATCTTCAAATGTAACCCGCTTCTTCTCTTCGTTATAGAGACGAGCACGGCTTTTACCAAAGTTCATTACTTTACCGCCGCCGCCTTGAGCCTGATTAAACAGGAAGAAGAACAGCAGGAACATAATGATCAAAGGAATAAAGGAAGTCAGCAACGTCAACCAGATGCTGTCACCTTTCATTGGCTCCTGATGATATTGGAAATTGTTAGTTTCACTTGCAGCTACAAGCTCACTAATTGCCTCATCCGTAGGAGGAATATACGTTGAGAAATTTTCTGATTTGGCGCCATCAGGTGCCTTCTTGTATTGACCGGTCACGAGATACGTTTGACCGTTGAATTGAACCGTCAATTCAGAGACATTGTTGGCTTTGATCGCTGCACGCAACTGATCATATCTAGGATTATCGGTGGCTTCGCCGCCATTGCTGACGAACTGGACTATCCCCACCACAACTAAAAAAAGAATCAAATAAAAACCAGAATTCCGGATGAACCGATTCATCCCCTACCTCCTCTCGAGACACTTTAATTATTTTAACATAGCCCGACATGGCTTCTCAACAGAAGCCATGAACAGCTCAAGGCTTGGGTCGGGCAGGATATTAGCTAGTGTATACTTCCGGCTTCAAAATCCCGATATAGGGCAGGTTCCGGTACTTCTCCGCAAAATCCAAACCGTAACCAACGATGAACGCGTCAGGAATGTCAAAGCCTGTATAATGAGCTTCCAACTCAACTTTACGGCCTGAAGGCTTGTCGAACAGCGTAACCACACGCACCGATTCGGCACCGCGGTTTTCTAGCAGTTCAATCAGATAGCTGAGTGTGAGTCCGCTGTCGATAATATCTTCGACAATCAGAACTTCCCGTCCTTCAACGGACACATCCAGATCCTTAATGATTTTGACAACACCTGATGACTTGGTGGAAGCGCCGTAACTGGATACCGCCATAAAATCCATTTCGACAGGTACCGTTATGTTTTTAACCAAATCAGCCATAAATATAAACGCACCCTTGAGCACACAAATGACCAAAGGATTGCGGTTTGCATATTCGGCACTTAGTGTTGCGCCTAATTCCTTGACTTTACTCTGAATTTCTTCTTCACTGATCAATACTTCCTGAATGTCGTTCTGCAACTGTGCGAACCTCCTAAGTTATACTATGAAAGCCTTACCTGAACCATAACCACTACCCCTGAATCGCTGAATCGCCTACAGTCATGTACAGGATTGCGGAAGTGCCCTCCCTGACAGGAGCCACATTGGACCGTCGAACACCCGGTAACCAGATGATATGACCTGCTCCATCACATACCACAGGAATACGTGGACGGACAGATGGGGGGATTTTCTCATCGATGAAAATATTTTTCACCTTTTTGCTTCCGTTTAATCCCATTACTTTCATGGTATCTCCAGGTAACCGTGAACGCACAACCAGCGGCATAAGCAGTTGATCCGCATCAAACGCGGCTTGATCCGCCGATTCCGGTACATGATAGTCCTCGGGACTCACCGTCATCAACCGAATATACCGGTTGATTGGGGTGAGTGAAAGCTCATAAGTTCCACTCCATTGCGCAAGACGATACTCGTAAGATTGATCCTGTACGTCCGTCCGTATGCCAAAAGAAATCAGATTATACTCCCGAGTGCAGGCGAGTGTCTGTCCTATATCCAGGCTCCAGGTCGACACATGGGTCTCCATGACCTTGCGTCGAATGGTTTCTATACGGGTAAAGTCGACAAAATCACTGTCCAAAGGCAGATAATTCAATATTAGTTTAATCAACCTTCGTTGTAAAGCGACATGTAACTTCAAGAAGGAAGGCACCTCAAAGGTTTGCCTTCCGCCGTTCACCTGCACTAGACACCTGTATGTGTCATATGCACTCTGCTCCATGAAATCGTCTTCATCACCCACAATTTCGGCAAGCCGATTCAATGACGGCGTGAGTTGTCCATTATACTGCCCCAAAAAAGGAAGCACATCCAAGCGAATGGCATTACGCCGATATTTACGCAGGGCGTTGCTCTCATCATTGAAATACATAAAACCCTGGGTATTACAAGCTTCTACAAGGTCTGTCTTGTTTATACGAAGGCATGGACGAATAAGTTCCACATTTTTTTCTCGTCTTTTAAACTTCATTCCTGCGAGTCCCGACAAGCCGGTTCCACGGAGCAAATGAAGCATGACCGTCTCCGCCTGATCATCCGCATGATGTGCCAAAGCGATGCTTGCCGCATTATATTGGGTAGCTACTTCGTGCAGAAAGGCATATCGCTTGTTGCGGGCCGCCTCCTGTGGTCCTTGACCCGTCAGCTCCATATATGAAGGAACATCGGCCTTGGTCCATTCAAATGCAATCCCAAGCTGCTGTGCCAGTTCCATCATTTTCTCCGCTTCATCATCAGATTCGGTCCGGAAACCATGATGCACATGGGCACAGATCAATTCAAGCGGGACATGCCGCTTGCTGATCTCATGCATGATATGCAAAAAAGCCACCGAGTCCGGCCCGCCCGATACTGCGACGACAATCCGATCCCCGGGAACCCATAACTGATGCTCTTCCGCTGCATCCAGCACGTTCTTCACCAGCATGTTCCAGCGTAAAGCCTCCATACCTGTTCCTCATTCCTTGCGTTATGTATATGCACTCTCACAGATTAGAAACGAGTGCATAGATGAGCACTCCAATAAGTAATATCACAGATACAGCGAATGCGTTCTTAAGCCAGCGCGGTGTTGTACTCTTGGAACGACGGCGAAGAGGCGTGGGACGCGCCATCATTTCCTTCCACCCTTGTGCCGCATGACCTGCATCACGAAACTGACCTCGTAATGCCTGAATCGTCCAATTGCGAAAAGGACCCAGTCGTTCACTGCGCTCCACCAGCGCTACGAGCTGATTCACACTTCGCAGTTGCGGTAATCCTTCTGCTGCCAGTGCCTTGAGCGCATCTGCTTCAAGTACATGAATCAACAATAATGCAAAAGCAAACACATCATAGGTACCATCTGCTGTACGGCTGCCCGCATTCCAGAAGCCTCGATCATACCATTCGGTGAACTGCTTGACGCTTCGACCAATAGACGTAACTCCGCCGTAGTCGATCAATTCCACATGTCCATATTCCGATACCAAAACATTCTGAGGCTTGAGATCACCGAACACCCATCCCGCCTGATGCAACTGTGCCAGCTTCTGCAAGAGTCTAAGTCCAACCAGAAGTGTCCAGTCTGTCCCCTGATGCCGAATGAAGTGATGAAGAGCCTCACCTCGAACGTAACGCATCACATAAAAGGGAATATCCCGGCCACGAACGGCATAATCATCCACATCTTTAAGATAGGAAGGAATGCCGCTCTGCCGAAGGGCCTCATGATTACGCTGTAGTTGAAAAGATTTGAGCACATTGACTTCAGACTGCAGATCAACTGGGTCAAATCCCATTTTAAGCGCGTAATGTTTGCCATTTTCACCCCGTTGGACAAGAAAAACGATGCCATTGGCTCCTTTGCCCAGTAGCTTCCGAATCGTGTAACGACTGCGATTCCATTTCCCTGTAACCACTGTTCCTGGCGGGAAAGAGGCGTCAGACAACGTTGTCACCGAGCATCCCTTCTCTTTCAATGCGATAGTTCCCTTCTATTTCCTGCTGTTCCTCCAGTGTACCATAACGGTAAAAATCAATCACCTTCTGAATTGCAGGACCTGTTGGCGTTGCACCCTTCATCTGCAAACGTCCAAACAGGGACCGAACACGGCCTGGATCCGTTGTCCAGTCAATATCCATTACCGCATCTTCTCCACTGTGTCGTCCCGGAAAATGAAATACGGCAAGCTTGCTCTGACCTATACGCGCCTGCAAACTTAGCATTAAATCGCGAATACCTTCTTCTACTGCAGCCAGTTTGGGCTTCATGCTGGCACTTACGTCAATCAGCAGTATAACCTGTAACGCTGTAGTTTCAGCCATATCATCCATCACTTCCACGACCCGGGCGCGTTGTGCGGGTTCCAGATCGGTTACCGTTTTGGGCTCCTTCTCTCCCAAAATTTGTGTTAACTCTCTATTAACCGCCTGCTGAATCGTCTGAACCACCGTTTTCCTTGTCATCATCTGCATGGTATGGGCAAGCTGCCGTGTACCTACAATCTGGCTGATTCCACCTCCGGCTCTGGCAATATCCTCAATCTCCCGGCTGCCCAGCTCACCAATAGTTCCATAATCAATCACGCCAACCACATTAACCGTAATCCCCTCTTCCTGCGCTTCGGCCGCTGCCAGCACCGGACTTGGTCCTACATTGGAACAACCGTCGGTGATCAATAAGATTTGTTTCATCCGATATCCCTCCGTTATTCGTTACTCTCCAACTCTATGACTAGCATTGCCAGAATGAAGAGACTTCAAACAGAAGAATATGCAATTAACTGACAGTCCGTGGACGTTCCATCCGGTTGATGCCAGGCACACGCAGTGTGGCCCATTCAGGGCGGAAATGCTCTACTTTTCCAACAACAACGGTCATATCATCCAAAATTTCATGCTGCTGATATCTTATGACACTCTCAAGCAGACAATCAGCCAAATCTTGTGGATCTTCTGTATCAATCTCTTGAATGAGCCGTTTCATCCATAACTCTTTGTTCACCGCATACCCCGGTGCATCATAGATGCCATCCGTCATCATGATCAGAATGTCCCCTGGCTGAAGCTGTACCGTCACCAGATCCACTTCAATATCCTTAATAATACCGATTGGCAAATTGCTGGCTGAGACTTGAATAACCTCCTGTCCACGTTTGATAAAACTTGGTGTTGATCCGATCTTCATAAAAGTTGTCTCCGCCGTATACTCATCAATCAGCGCCATATCGACTGTAGCATACATCTCTTCAGGTGAGCGCAGCATCAGAACGGAGTTCACGGATTTGATCGCCAGTTTCTCGTCCATGCCCGACTGTAATAACTGTTCCAGTATATTCAGAGCTGCACTGCTCTCCATGCGTGCCCGTTCCCCATTGCCCATTCCATCACTAAGCGCCACCGCGAATGTACCATTGCCTAACTCAACCGTGCTAAAGCTGTCCCCTGACATCACATCTCCCCCTTTGGCAGCAGCAGCAACACCCGTGGTGACCTCGAAGGTTTTGGCCGAACCAAATGTGACGGTTGCCAGTCCCTGACGAGGATCGGTCATGGTTTCATGCAAGACGGCGATATGCTCGTCCAATACATCCGAGATCAGCGGAGCAATCATTTTCCGGCATTCATCGAATCCGCGTGTGTATGCATGTACAATCTCAATTTCCACATTGCCCGCTTCCAGATTGATGATCTCAATGGAGTGAATGGACAGCCCCAGTGACTCCAGTGCGTCCCGAATCTGTTCCTCCTGTTGCACCATCTCCTCACTTTCCCGCTGAATTTCTTTTGCCAGGTCCTCCATGACCTGAGATACACCGGACAATTGCTCTGCAACCAGCTGCCTGCTATCGATAATCTGGCGCTTCCATTGCATATTATGTTGATGCAACCCATACTGGGCACGCATGACTTCAAGGACCTCTTCCGGTTTCGCACACACCCTGTTCCATTCCACTGGAATCTGCTTGCCTGATATCTCCGGATTCCCTTCAATGGTGCTCATCACGTCCGTCATATATTTGTAGGTTTGAATAAACTTCGCATCCCAGCATTGCGCACGCTTGAAGCAGCTTGCACATGTGCCCTCGGCAACCGCATTCATGAAATGATCCATTCCACCTTCTTTCTGTACCGGCTCCCCCGCACCGGACATCTGATCAAAGCTGCGTGACAATTGACGGAATACCTGCGAGAACCGGGTTACCCGCTCTGCCGTGATATCTCGTATACGTTTGGCATACTCATGCTGGGACTTCGTATGATCCTGCGTACCCGGTACATATTTGGATATCGCCGTCAGCAGGCTCTTAGGTGTCAACATGAATAGTACGATAGCTGCACAGGTCTCCCATAATGAATTCATCACATCACCTGGACCGCCCAAGTATATGGAGAGAATGGACGAACCCAATAGCATGCCCAACGCAACCCCCGCACGTTTGCCCTCTCGAAGCATACCCGCCAGCATTCCGGCAAAAGCAAGCAGGCTCATCTGATACACCGCTGACATGTCAGCCAGACTCAGAATCAAGCCGGTAATGACCCCAACCGAAGCTCCGAGGGGGGCTCCGCCCACCAGCGCAAAGATCAGAATGAGATAACGGGAGAGCATATGCTCGACGGACAAGGACTGAATTGTCCAGCCTACGGCTCCCGTCATAACGGAAGCGAGCAATATGATCAGGCAGAGGATCTCCTCGTTCTTTAGGTTGAACTTTTTTTTGCGGTAGGTGAAGATCGGGATGGCTTGTATAAAAACAAGCGTGAGCACGAAACTTAATACGGAATCCATCGTGAGCATCAGCATGGCGTACCAGCTGAAAGACGGCCCGATCACGACGGCGAATAATTTGACCATAAATGTAGTGGTAAACACCATCGTCGGCGCATAAGATAATTCAGCACGATCATATGACTCCAGTCCCCGGAAGAGCAGATAGAAGATGGCGATCTCCGATGCGACAATAAGCGGTACTGGAAACGGTGCAAAGAGACTGCCTGCGAGTAGAGCAGCTCCTACCGGTATGATGTAATCCCTGCGCATGAAAGCAATTACGGCGAAGTAGGCAATGGCAAAGGGAGATAACTCATTCAGAATCATCGCCTTTCCGAGCAGAAATCCCATAAACGTGAGCAGCAGTACCCATTTGCGGGAAGCAACCATCTGGACAGCCTTGCGGGAGCCAAGCCATTGTTTCAGACGTACCGACAGCTCCTCCCGAGCTTCCGTACCTCCTTTACCTGCTTTCATTCCCGGAAATTGAATGACATTCCACTTTTCCATCATCCTCAAGGCACCCCATTCGATTAATTTGAATTTTCGTGTTTCGTTCTCGATGGTTCTGATTATAGATAGATTAGAAGACGTAGTTTGTCAGAATAGGTGGGCAGGGTCCAAAAAGTTTACGACAAAAGAAACGAGCCTGGCGCGGTGGAGCGAAACCCCCGGCCTTGTTGTGGTTTCATTCATTCTCCTACTTGATTCCGACAATCGGAATGTCTGATTTTGAACCGGAGATGGTTTGGTCTCGCCATCATTTGAGCAGGATAGCTGTGGAATGCCACGGAAACCTGTCGGTAAAAAATGGTAGACGACAAATGTTCTTATAGTTCCATTTTGCCGTGCAGAAAAACTGGGGATATGGAGCTTCACCTTACAAAAAAAGCTATTCCACCGCTCATCTGCAAAAGTAAACGCAAACGCAAAAAACCGTTAGCCCATGGGCTAACGGTTTTACTTATATGTTTAGATCAGGTTGAGACAGATTACACACGCTTGGCTCCGCGGCCTCCACGTTTGCCTTCTGTGTTCTTCTTAAGCGAAGAGATCCGCTCTTCACTATCTTTCAGGAAGCGTGACATTTTATCCTCAAATGAAGGTTTGCCTGCTGCGGGCTTGAAAGAACGGCCTCCGCGGTCACCACGGTTAAATCCACCGCCGCCACCACCACGACCTTGGCCACCACTTGGGCCTCCGCCGCTGAATCGTTCGCGATCTCCTCCACTGCGTTCCGGTCTGGGAGCTCTCGGGGGTCTGGATTGTGTTTGTTGCTCAACCGGTTTGTCAACAGCTTGCTTAATGGAAAGTCCGATCTTGCCATCCTTGTCAACGTTGATAACCTTCACTGTAACGAGGTCATTCAGCTTCAGGTGATCGTTGACATCTTTGACGTAATTGTCGGCGATTTCCGAGATGTGAACGAGACCCGTGACACCTCCTGACAGATCCACAAATGCTCCAAAATGCGTGATTCCTGTCACCTTGCCCTCTAACTTGGTGCCCACTTCAATTGCCATAGAATAAAATGATCCTCCCTTAAAAATATACAACCCGATTTTTTGAATGCCAAAATCAATGCTGCGCTAATGTAATTATACCTTATGCCATAAACCAAGGTCAACTGAACACTACCCCATCAGAGAGCCTATTTTTTCCGGTTTAACGGCTTCAGACACACGGATAACAAACCTAGCTCGGTAATGGACCGAATTCCATCAGTTCCCTGACTCTTCAACCTGGATCGGCGTTTCCTCAGGAAGATAATATCCTTTTTTTCGTGCCAGCTGTCCTATGTATTCTGGGTCATTCAACCGGCTGACTTCGTACTTCAACTGCTCCAGCTTCTTCAACGTATCTTCCTTTGAAGCTTGCTGAGTAGCCAGATGAGAACTCTTGTCCGAAATTTGTGCATTCTGCACAAGGAATGTATATCCTGCCCATACTACAAATACAATCATAAACGTCATCCAAAGCATGAGGCGCCTTCGTGCACCGGCAGATTTTCCTTGGTTAGTTGGAGCCTTAGATCTGCCCACAGGTGTTTTACCCATTATCAGACCTCCTTAAAACCAGCGTTTCCACATCGCTGCAATTTTTGTACCCACACGGATCATCCAATGCGGCGTTACCCAATGTCTCAGGAGCGGCCTAAACATCCAGCGGAACAACTTGCCGAAAGGTACCAAACATTGCAGCACCAGCTTGCCCAGGAATATTAGTATCGCAATTACAAAACCTAATAATACGCGAATTAACTTATAGATCCCCTTAGCCGGCATAACGATCAGGATGTTAAGGATATGTCCACACCAATGAATCAGCGTTCTTGCGAGTTTAATTAACATTACCACAAAACGCTGGGTTGTAACACTTAAAAGCCAAAAATAGAAGCAAACCCCTATAATCAGCCCCAAAAAGACATAAAACCGCAACTGTCCGTGGTTTCCGGCGTATAGCATCCGAAAAACGAACAGCGCGGAAGCAACCCAGTACAACAGATCGAGCGTGTGAATACTCCATCTCGGAAACCGCAGCTGTCCGGACAGTACCCGGTAACTGTCATAGGCCATTCCCATCACGACCCCCGAAGTAAGCATCCACATCAATGTGATCCATTGAGTATCCGGACTCATCGGAACATCTTGCCAAACAGGCCTTTACTGTTTTTGGACTGGGAACCGGGGTCCAGATATTGGAGCGAACTGACTGTGCCTTCAATGGATAACAGACCTTCCTCCAGGCTCAGGTTTTTGATATGTAAATTGTGCCCCCGGATGGTCAGATGCCCAAGTTCAGTCTGCAGCAAAAATTCCTCACTGTCGAAGCTCTCCACGTTGGAGACACCCGTTAGATCCAGCAGTTTCCGATTCTGCATGCTCAGATGATGCTGTTTGGCCTTACCGTGCTCAACCATGGCATGTACCCCTCCTTCTTACACCTAGCTTATGGGTGTGGGGGTTGGAATAGAACCAGCGTTGTTGAACAAATAACCCGCTATCTGGTGAAAACAAAAACGCCCTTCCCGGTTACAGGAGGACGTTTCGATTCAACTTGCATTGAATGAATATACAATCATATCAGATGTACTGTTACCAGTTCATCCCGTTATCCTTGGCGATCGGCTCTTCCTTAACCAAGGTGTAGAGGCTGCTCGCCTCATCCTTCTTGGTGCTCTCGGCAATTCGTTCCACCTTCACGGTGACCAGTTTCTGACCGAACTGAACCGTCAGCTCATCGCCTACTTTAACAGCGGCGCTGGGCTTTGCTTCACGTCCGTTCACCAGAACACGTCCCTGTTCAGAGACGTCCTTGGCCACAGTGCGGCGTTTGATTAGCCGGGAGACCTTCAGGAATTTATCAAGACGCATTATTTTACGGCTTCTTTAAGTTTGTTGCCTGCTTTGAATGCAGGAACAGTGGACTCAGGAATCACGATTTCATTCCCTGTTTGTGGGTTACGTCCGGTACGACCGGAACGTTTGCGGGTCTCAAAAGTGCCAAAGCCGATCAATTGTACTTTGTCTCCGCTGGCAAGCGCATCTGTAATTTCTCCCAAAAAGCCGTTTAATACGGACTCAACGTCTTTTTTAGTCAAACCACTTTTGGTTGAAATGTTGTTAATCAGATCTGTTTTGTTCATTTTTAAAAGCCTCCCAAATTGAAAAAAAAGTATCTGCGATTCCTGACAATACATCGATTGCCGCTGATTCGCGTTAGGTCACTACACATGTATTCTGGCTTGGCATCTGAAATCCTGCCTTGGTCCGCGACTTTTTTTAGCTTTTTGTCGATGGTCCGCAGGGAACAGTCTAAGACCAGTACCCGAAACCATCCGTAGCTAAACACCAACCCAAGTTTACACAGATGAACACATGTTCGTATCATCATAACACACTGCATAGCATGAATGGAATACGGTTATCGGTCATTTCCCAGAAAACTGAACCTGTTATAATCCTGCCTTCTTCGCATCCTGCCAGAATTGCTCCATCTCTTCTACATTACTATCTGCTGGCGTTCTCCCCTGTTCACGCAGACGCTCCTCAATGAACTGGAACCGTCCAACGAACTTGCGGTTTGTCGCAGCAAGTGCCTCTTCCGGGTCTGTATCGATGAATCTAGCGACGTTCGCGGCTGCGAATAATAAATCGCCCAGTTCGAGCTTCCGTTCTTCCGCAGACTGACCTTGTTGCACCGATTCTTTCAACTCCGCCAGTTCTTCCTCGATCTTGGCAAACACACCTTCAACATCATCCCAGTCAAAGCCCACTTTGGCTGCTTTCTTCTGTAGCTTGTATCCCTTCATCAATGCAGGCAAGTCACGCGGTATGCCGTCCAGCACGGAAACCTTCTCCTGATCCTGGCCCTTGCGCTTCTTCTCCTCTGCCTTCATCTGTTCCCAGTTCTGAAGAGCTTCATTCGCATCTTCTGCCTGATGATCACCAAAAACGTGTGGATGACGGAAAATCAGCTTATCGTTCAAGCCTTCGATGACATCATACACATTGAATGTGCCAACCTCTTCTTCCATCTGGGAATGCAATAAAATCTGCAGCAGCAGATCACCCAGCTCTTCTTTCATATGGTCGGGGTCATCTTCGTCGATTGTCTCAATGACTTCATAGGTCTCTTCAATCAGGTTTTTGCGAATGGATTGATGCGTCTGTTCCTGATCCCATGGACAGCCACCCGGACTGCGAAGAATATTGACGATCTCATGCAAACGCGCAAAGGAACGGCGACGCAGGGCATCATCGGTGTTCTTCGGTACATAGATCAGTGAAAGATTGCCGTACCCTTCGATCCGGTCCAGTTCGTGCAATGGAATCTTGTGAATGACCTCCTGGCCCTGTACACCCAGCGCGTGACCAACAAATACCGGATAATCATCCGGGTAGACCTCCATCAGGCACAGCTTCACATCCGAAGCAGTGAACACATCGTAGACTTGTCCGATCAACGTATGTAGTTGTGGTTGTACCAGTTCTGTGTTCAGGCTGCTGGCGTCCAGGAGTTGAAAACCTTCAATCGGGTCGAATCCAAGCCGGATAAAGGCTTCGTCCAGGAAGCTCTCTCCACCCATGACACGCAATGAAATACCCATCTGCGGACAACGTTCTTTGAGCAGGCGTACACTTGCTTCTGCTACCATCGGATGACCGGGTACAGCGTACACAATCTCCGTTCCGGCCTCACCCTTGCGAGCGGCTTCTAGCAGTTGGTTCGCGATCTCATCATACACTTCGGGGAAGGAGGACTTCGCCTCATAGATGGCATCAAATGATGTCATCTCCAGCCCCTCTTGTTGCAGATCATTCAATACGGGATGATCCAGGGTACGTACATACAGCATAGCTGCATGTTTCATTTTTTTGATAATACCTACGGTCAGTTGATCTGCATCTCCAGATCCAAGACCCACTACGGTTAAAGCTGCACTCATTATGTAAACCTCCATCCGGTCTATCCTGTCCAGACTCACTGATTCATCGTGCCTGAACAGGACTAATTACACGTATTATACCAGAATCGTTCGATATCCTATAATTGCATATTCTCGGTGCTACATGCAGTAGCACCGTGTGAATGGAGCTAGCGCAGCACACGCAGTCTGTGCAGCAGCTTGGCAAGGCGAGGCCCCAACTTGGGCACAGCCGCCAGCTCCGCGGCGGTCAGCAGCCCTATCCGGGCCGCCGCCAGCAAGAACACGGCCGAGCCTGCGGCAATGCCCAGCAGGCTCACGCCCATCGCGGCCAGCCTGCGGTCGGCCGCAATACCCATGCCGCCGAGCACCGCTTCGGCGGCCCAGGCCGTGCCTACCGCCGCCAGACTCATGGCGGCGATCACCAGCGCCGGCTTCGCCAGGACGGCGCCAGGGGCAGGGCGCAGGGCGACAAGTCGCGCCAGCAGCGCCACATTCAGGCCAGCCGCCAGCATGTAGGCGACTGCGCCTGCCAGGGCCGCGCCGCTGATGCCCAGCGCCGGCACAAGCATGACGTTCAGCAGCGCCTTGACGCCTGCGGCGGCCAGCATGCTGAACGCGGGTGCGCGCACGGCGCCGAGGCCTTGCAGCAGCGCCGCCGCAATAATGCTGACGGTGCTGCCCGCAGCCGTCAGCGCCATGTACCGCAGTGCTTCGGTGCCTGCGGCATCTCCGTACAGCATGCGGTTGATCGGCTCCGCCAGCACCGCCAGACCCGCGGACGCCGCCAGGCCGATCAACCAGAACCAGCGCAGCGCGAGGCCTGCTTGCTGCCGGACGGCTTCTGGCCCGCCCTTTAACCGGGCTTCCGCCATCGCCGGAATAAACAACACAGATAGTGACGTGGCTAGCATCGTCACCAGTTGAACCAGCGGCAATCCACGGTTGTAGATACCGAAGGAAACCATCGACTGAATCTCATCCAATCCTTCTCCCCGCAGCAGCCGTGGAACAGTGAAGGTATCCACCAGATTCATCAGCGGTACGGCCAGCGACCCGAGACAGACCGGAATAGCATACATGAGCAACGTCCTGATCCATTCCCCGTTGGATCGTGGCCGTTCTGCACGAGCGGGCTTAACAGCATCCACAGTTTTCTTCTGCAGCGTAACCGGTCTATTCTCCTGACGCTCATGACGATCTGATCCAACCTCTCCGCCTTTACTGCTCCATTCCGAATCCAATTGTTCGGTGACCACTTCCGTGCCTTTCCGCCGATGTCGAACCACATACCCTAACATGGTTAGCAGTCCAATCATTCCGCCGGCAACGGAGCCCATCATGGCGCCAGCAGCGATGGTTTCGAGCGAAGCATCCCGCCTCATCAACCACAGAAGCAGAACAATCATGACCGTGACACGAATCGTCTGCTCCACCACTTGCGATACGGCTGTCGGTACCATCTGTTGCAAACCCTGAAAATATCCACGTAGCCCTGTCATCACTGGTACAAACAACAAAGCCCAGGAAGCTGCGCGAATCGATGGAACCACATGGCGATTGCCAATCAGATCAGCGATCATCGGCGCACCTGCATACATTAATAGCCCCATGACCAGTCCAATTCCCCCGAGCAACACTGAAGATAATCGGATAATCCTTCTGCTCTCGTCTGGTCTTCCGAGTGCATTCTGTTCTGCTACGAATTTGGATACGGCCAGAGGCAGTCCTGCAGCAGCAAGCGTGATAATGAGCATATATAACGGATACACCGTATTGTAGATGCCAAATACACCGTCTCCCCCCAGATTCTGCAGCGGAATCTTCTGAAAAGCACCAATAATTTTAGAGATAATGGCGGCAAGCCCAAGTACAAATGCACCCTGTAGCAGTCTTGAGCCTGTAGACGGCTGTTTCATAATTCCCTCCCGCGTATGTCCCTGTGTTCTAATCCTTTAAGAGGTTGTTCAAAAAGTCCGCTTCATCCCATCTCTTCGGTACTGAAAATCGTTCTTTTTGAACACATATTTTAAGCATACTTTTCTATTATACCTGCCTGAAGGCACACAGACTAACCCTCCCCATCACAATCATCTGGATCAACTTCTTTATCCCTTAAAAAGCAAAAACTCCCGTATGCCCAAAACAGGGCACCAGGAGTTGATCTGCGGTCTATTGTTCCATTTGCTTGCCAAGGAAACCAGCAGCCGTCTCAGACATCTTCACTTCCATCTGAGACATCTTCACCGATTCATCCTTATTGAAAAGGATAACCGTTCCGATGGGGTCACCACCCGAGATAATCGGTGCAATAACAAAAGAGGATAACGTCTCGTCATGATCTTTGCTAAGCTCATAAGAACCGTTGTTTGTTTCCAAAATGGTCTTTCTGTTTTCCATACAACCTTCCAACAGTTGACCCACCTGCTTGTCCAAATATTCTTTCTTGGAGCCGCCTGCTACCGTGATAATGGTATCCCGGTCAGAGATCATCGTTACATGGCCTGTACTCTCATACAGGGATTCTGCATATTCTTTGGCAAAATCACCAAGCTCACCAATTGGCGAATATTTTTTAAGGATAACTTCTCCATCACGGTCCACGAAAATTTCCAGTGGATCACCTTCACGAATACGTAACGTACGGCGGATTTCTTTTGGAATGACCACACGACCAAGGTCATCTATACGGCGGACAATACCAGTAGCTTTCATTTCACATGTTGCCCCACTTTCTCGAGAAGATTTTTCAACTACTGTTCCTTAATGGGTAGAGGAAAGTCCCAGAACGTTTAGTGTGATATCTTGACCATAGTATTCATCTGTTCCCATTTCCTTATACATGCTTCGGAGAATATAGTTGTGTAACTTTCGAAGAAGGCGGCCATATACCCATACAGCTTGAATAAATACAAGAAGAAGCAAGAAGGAGGTCCTAAGTCCTCCCCTTGCTTCTCTGTATGGTTGTCCATATATACGTAGTACATAGCATTCATTCAGGCAGATTTAACCCTTTAAATATGCTAACACAGCCATATTACTTACTGCTTGTACCTTCATCTGTCGTTGCATCTTTATCTGTTCCAGTCGTACCTTGGTCAGTCTTGGTATCCGTACCTGTGGAGTCATCCGTTGTTGGTTCGGTTGTTTTCTCTCCTTCAGTTCCTGTACCCGTTGTGCCTTCAGTCGTACCTTCTTCAGCTTTTTCTGTTTTTGGCAGTTTGACTTCTTTTACGATTTTGTCCAATTCATTTTGCATGAACGTATCGATCTCAGCAGCTGCCAATTGGCTCTTCAGGCTTTCTTTTTGTTCAGCCGTCAATTTGGCGAAGTCCGCTTCTGTACGAGCTTCCACTTTCATGATGTGGTAACCGTACTCTGTTTCAACCGGATCACTGATTTTGTTCAGTGGCAACGTTTTTGCAGCTTCTTTAAACGCATCTACCCAGCTGCCTACAGGTGTTTCTTCATACAGTCCACCTTTTTCAGCAGAACCTGGATCTTCGGAATATTCTTTTGCAATTTTAGCAAAATCAGCTCCACCATCCAACTTGGTTTTTACTTCTTTTGCAATCTTCAGTGCATCTTCTTTTTTACGCTCTTTTTGCGTTTTTGGATCTGTGAAGTTAATCAGCACGTGACGAACGGACGCCGTTGTGAATTGATCTTTGTTTTTCTCAAACTCAGCCTTGATGGCATCTTCCGTAACGCCTGTTTCCTTGTCTTTGATTACCGTCATGATCCGAGTCATGTAGTCTTTAATGTTATCGTCTGTCAGGTTCTGAGCTTTCAGCATCTCAGTCCATTGATCTGCCTGAACAGAGGCTTTCATTTTATCGAATTGCTCGGTTGCTGTTTTGGCACCTGCTGTTTTGGCTTCTTCACTTGCTTTGCCACTCAGATATTCATAAGCAACTTCCTGTTTCACCAGGTACTCCTTGAAATCGTCCATATCCATCATTTGCGCATATTCCGGATACAGGAATTTCATAACACGTTGCTCCATGTCGAATTCATTGGCTGTAATGGTACCACCATCATACGTAGCGACTACAGCACTCGTATCTGTCGATTCCGGTGCTTTCGCTTCTTCCTTCTTGCCGCAAGCAGCAAGCAATGATAAGGACAGTACTGCGACCATGCTCACAGACAGTACTTTTCCTACTTTTTTATACTTTGGTAACATCCTTTAGTTCCCCCTTTGATTTAAAAGCAGTCTTCATGGACTCCAGAACTTTCTCTACCAGCTCCATCAGTTGCTTATCCCCAAGCCCCTTGCCTTTAGCGTGAATCAGCATATGGGGTCCTTGTTCAAATTGTACACGTCTTTCGAACTGATTTCCAATGTGCGCGATTTTCGAAAGTTCAAAGGCACGTTCACGCCCTTCATAGAACTTCACAGTAATGTCCTCACCGCGTTGGGAAATGGACTCAACACCATAGATTTTGCCGTATACTTTCATCCGCGCAACAGCCAGCAAGTTAATGACGGCCTCTGGAAGATCACCGAATCGGTCAACCAATTCGTCTTCCAATTCCATCGCATCGTCGAAGGAGGCAATGACCGCCACTTTTTTGTAGATCTCAATCTTCTGAATACTGTCATAAATATAATCGGACGGCAAGTAAGCATCGATACTGAGATCCAGGGTTGTATTCCACTGGTCGGAAGGTACCGGCTCCTCGCCAAGCATCGTAACTTTACGTTTGTTGATCTCCTCGGCGAGCATCTGGGAATACAGATCGAACCCAACGGAAGCGATGAAGCCATGCTGCTCTGCTCCTAGCAGATTTCCCGCACCACGGATCGACAAGTCACGCATGGCGATTTTGAATCCCGAACCCAGTTCGGTGAATTCTTTAATCGATTGCAGACGTTTCTCGGCAACTTCAGTAAGCACTTTGTCCCGTTGGTACGTAAAATACGCATACGCAATACGGTTGGAACGACCCACCCGTCCGCGCAGCTGATACAACTGGGAGAGCCCCATTTTATCTGCATCATGTACGATCAGCGTATTTACGTTTGGAATATCTACCCCGGTCTCGATGATACTTGTGCTCACAAGCACGTCATATTCACCATCCAGGAAGTCCAGAATCGTCTTCTCCAGCTCGGTTTCCGACATCTGACCATGTCCCACACCAACTTTGGCTTCAGGCACAAGTTCAGAAATTTCGGCTGCCATCTCCTGAATTCCCTGAACACGGTTGTAGAGGTAATACACCTGACCACCACGTGCCAGCTCACGCTCAATAGCTTCGCGTACAAGCGCCTGGCTATGTTCAACCACATAAGTCTGTACCGGGAAACGATTCTCTGGCGGAGTCTCAATAACGGACAGATCACGCACACCCAGCATGGACATATGAAGCGTACGCGGAATCGGCGTTGCCGTCAGCGTCAGCACGTCTACATTCGTTTTCAGCTTCTTCAGTTTTTCCTTATGGGTTACTCCGAAACGTTGTTCTTCGTCGACAATGAGCAGTCCCAGGTCCTTGAACACCAGATCCTGTGACAGCAATCGATGCGTCCCGATCACAATATCCACTGTGCCTGCCTTGATGCCTTTGGCTGTTTCATTCTGCTCTTTGCGGGAGCGGAAACGGCTCAGCACATGAATGTTGAACGGATAACCGGAGAACCGCTCACGGAATGTCTCAAAATGTTGCTGTGCCAAAATCGTTGTCGGCACGAGTACAGCCACCTGTTTGCCTTCAATTGCTGCTTTGAACGCAGCACGAATAGCCACCTCGGTTTTGCCGTAACCAACATCCCCACACAATAAACGGTCCATTGGACGGTTTTGTTCCATGTCCTTCTTGATTTCTTCGATCGCACGCACCTGATCACGTGTCTCATCGTAAGGAAACATGTCCTCAAACTCCTGCTGTTCCGCAGAATCCTTGTCGAATCCAAACCCTTTGGAGGTCTGACGCTCTGCATACAGCTTGATCAGATCATCAGCAATATCCTGTACGGATGTGCGGACTTTATTTTTAACCCGTGTCCACTCGTTGCCACCCAGCTTGTATATTTTCGGTTCTTTCTCTTCGGAACCAACATATTTCTGAATCAGATCGATCTGCTCAATAGGTACAGACAGTTTGTCTCCACCCGCATAGAGAATATGCATGTAGTCCTTATGAATACCGCCAACCTCGAGGGTGCCGATCCCAAGGTACTTACCAATCCCGTGGTTCTGGTGAACGACATAATCGCCCACTTTTAGCTCGCTATAGGATTTGATCCGTTCAGCATTATCTACATTTCGAATCGGTTTGCGTACTTTACGCTGTTTTTGCGAGAACATCTCGCCCTCGGTCACGACAGCCAAATGAATGGACGGCATTTCAAATCCCGTTTGCAAGTTACCGATCATCATCTCTGGCTCTGGAATATCATAGTCCATCAGTACCCGGCGCATCCGATCCAGTCGTTCCTCACCGTTCGCCAGCATGAGCACTTGAACGCCGGCCTTCTGCCAACGCTCCATCTCTGCCTTCAGTACATTCATCTGCCCATGGAAATCCTGCATGCCACGACTGATAAAGTTCAGAATGTTTTGTGGCTGGGTGTGTGGAACCTGACGCAAAAAGATCGACATAAACAGCGTCTGGAATGGACGCTCATACAAGAGTTCATCTCCGTCTGCGGATAATGTAAGATCCGGAAGTGTTTTTCCGTTTTGCATCAAATGCAGGTTCCACTCCGATTCATCACGGTCCAGCTGTTTCGATGTCTCCGATAGTCTGGCAGGCTCATCGAGGACAAGCATGGTATCTTCTGGCATGTAGTCGTAGATCGTTTTGTTCTCCGGATAGAGCGGAGAAATATATTTATACATTTCGGAGAAATACACGTGTTCCCGCAAAAGCTCGATCTCCCGGTGAATTTCTTCACGAAGACGCAGCTTCGCCTGCCGGTCCGTCATTTTCTCCAGCTGTTGGTCCAGCAAAAGGGCAGCTGCATCCGCAGCCTTTTCCATCCGTTCACGATCTGCGATTAACTCCTTGCATGGCAGAACCGTAATCTCTTCAATCCGTTCAATTGAACGCTGATCGGCTGGGTCAAATGTCCGAATGGAGTCGATTTCGTCATCAAATAACTCCACTCGATACGCGATCGATGAAGTAACCGGATAGAAATCGATGATGCCTCCGCGTACACTCATCTCACCACGAGATTCTACGCGCTCCACACGCTCGTATCCGAGCTTTACCATCTCCAGCAGGAAGGAATCCAGTTGAAGTGTGTTGCCCTGTTTAATCAAAATTCTAGCATTGGCCATCACTTCCGGAAGCGGAACATAACGTCTTACGCCGGAAAAAGGAATAACAACAACGCCCCTGAATCCCTGGGCGCAGCGGACCAACACATCAATACGCTGACCCAATGTTTCCGGGCTGGAAACAGCAGCTTCAGCAGCGACAAGTTCGTTGGCAGGATAGATCAACACCTGATCAGGTGAAAGCGCTTCCTGTAAATCTTCTGCAATTTTTTGAGCTGAAAACATATTATGCGTTACTACGAGCAATGGTCGGTTCATTTCCTGATGCAGAGCAGCCAGCATAATCTGACGCGCTGAACCGGACAAACCGGAGACCAATTGCTCTTTCATGCCGGACTTGATTCCGGCTGTAATGGACCCGAAGTCCGGATCTTTGGAAAAAGCCTGTATAAGTGCTTGTAACAAAAGGGGCACCTCTCTTATAACTTACTTGATTATCTCACGCATACGCGTAGCATCACTATTAAAATGGATACAAATTCCTTTTTGTCCTGTTTCATCATAAAGGATTACTCGCAACATTGCCACATCTGTTGATGTGGCTGAGCCTGATTCGAGATAGCGCTGGCTTTCATTCCAACTGAAAAGAAGCCTCAGCAGGCTGCCAAGGCTATAAAAGGTGGAGCGTTATTACGCAACCGCCCTCAACTGTCATTCGATCCTGTTACAGGCGATGTCTACTGAAGCGGACTCGCGAGCAGGCTAAGCTCCGGATTGTGCTCCAGGGCTTCCTTGCAGTAATCACATGTAATCCGAACGGTAATGTCACCACCGGAATTATACGCTATTATATCCCTCCGCTCGTCGGGGGTCAAGAAATGAAAGCCGAGCTCTACTTCCGTTATCCGGGCAGAATCGATTCGTCCAATAAAGGTACGGCAATGCCGACATACGTAATTTACTGACATGTTTATGCCTCCTGAACATGGTTTATACGTCCAGTATGTCCAGTATGGGCTGAATCGAACCCGTCTTTTTTGATCAATTTACCAGTATGGCTTACAGAATTAACCGTTGAACTTCGCCATTGTTTGTTCAAACGTATGGGTCAAGCTATGCTCCAAGGCATCACACGTTTGCTCAAGGGTCTGCTCAAGGGCTTCCTTTTCTTTCTTCATAAATGTCGACAGTACATAGTCGACAATGGCATGTCCTGGTTCAGGCCGGGATATCCCCATGCGTACCCGGTTAAACTGCTGTGTACCGGTATGCTGAATAATGGACTTGATCCCATTATGTCCGCCTGCACTGCCTTGGTAACGCAATCTGACTTTGCCAATCTCTGTATCCATGTCGTCGTACACAACAATCAGATCTTCAAGACTAACTTTATAAAAATCCATATATGCTCGAACCGATTCACCAGACAAGTTCATATAGGTCATTGGTTTGATCAGCACGGTTTTCACGCCGCCAATGTTGCCTTCTCCAATCAGCGCCTTACATTTACTCTGTGTAATGGAGATACTATGACGATCTGCCAACCGATCCAGTGCCATAAAACCGATATTATGACGGGTTTTGGCATAGTTCGAGCCTGGATTTCCAAGTCCGACAATCCACTTCATCTTGTTCCCTCCTTCGGATTAGCCTGAGGTGAGGCATAGACTTCGAATGTTATATTTCATATAATATCAGGAAAGTAAAGTTCTGATTTACTGTAGTATTCACAGTTATTATTTCATCAACCCAGGAAGGTGAGCGGGTTTTGCGCGAAGACAACGGACAACTGACTCAACATAGCGATTTTATCTATCATCTCGAATATCACGTACCTGTACAGGTATACGACCGCGACACCCATATTGAGATTGGTCTCATCACACGTTTCGATAATCAATTCGTCGAAATTGCCAACACGCTTTTTCATCGGCGTCGTTTCCGATTTATCTCCCGCCCCGGGTATTAACCATATAAGATGAACGAACCATTTTACACTGGATCACTGCGCGTGCAGAAACATCTTCCGATCGCTGTTATCCCCAGATTTTTTGATTCCCTTTTCAAAGGGAAAATCCGGTGATAAAGGCGAACGCTTCGCTTCTTCAGATCTTTTCTGCCCTCTCCGTTATTGTGTAAATTAGTAGTTCAAACTTATATGGACTGACCAGCGTCTGTTTCACTTTTAATAAAACGGCACGCCGACAGGGGTTACATTTTCCGTTGAACCGGAAAACGTAACCCCTCTACTACTTTATGCAGACATCCTTATTCAATTTCAAACAGCTTGCTGATTGACAATTCCTCATGAACCCGGATAATGGCTTCTCCGAGCAAAGGCGCTACAGACAACACTTTGAGTTTGCTTGTCGGATTAGCATGCGTAATTGGAATGGTATCCGTTACGATGACTTCCTTCAATGGTGCATTCTCCAAACGTTCCATCGCAGGTCCGGACAATACAGGGTGAGTACAGCATGCGTATACTTCTTTTACGCCGCCTTCCATCAGAGCATTCGCTCCCAGTACAATTGTTCCTGCCGTGTCAATAATGTCATCAATCAGAATGGCTGTTTTACCCTCGATGTTACCGATAATGTTCATCACTTCGCTGACATTCGGCTCAGGACGACGCTTGTCGATAATCGCAAGAGGTGCATTCAGGAAATCAGCCAGTTTACGTGCGCGTACTACGCCACCGTGGTCAGGCGACACAACAACTGGATTTTCAATCTGTTTCGACCGGAAATATTGAGCCAAAATCGGCACTCCGAGCAAATGATCGACCGGAATGTCGAAGAATCCCTGAATCTGCATTGCATGCAGGTCCATCGCGATGACACGGGTTGCACCCGCTTTTTCGATGAGGTTGGCAACCAGTTTCGCTGTAATCGGGTCACGCGAACGTGCCTTGCGATCCTGTCTTGCATAGCCATAATAAGGAATAACGACGTTAATCGTCTTGGCAGATGCTCGTTTAAGTGCATCGATCATAACGAGCATCTCCATCAGGTTGTCATTAACCGGCAAGCAAGTGGACTGCACGATGTAGACGTGACAACCCCGAACACTCTCGGAGAGTTTCACTTGAATCTCACCATCACTAAAGCTGGTTGTATGAGATTCACCCATAGGAATCCCGATATAATCAGCAATTTGATGGGCGAGCTTGGGGTTAGAATTGCAAGTAAATATTTTTAATTTCGAATCAAAATAAGTCATAAAATAAAAACCCTCCGTGCTGGTTCATTGGAATCTATAAGCGTCTGCGACATGTCGGCACCTCCCGGTATTCGGGAGGCAATCTTGTTATCAAAACCCCTTATTGGGATTTGGCATTTTGTTTCTTGACTTTGGCACGTCCGCGAATCTTCTCCGCATAACCAGGTTTATTCTCCTGACGTGGACGAGCAATGGCCAGATCATTCTCGGGAACAGAATGGGTAACGGTGGAGCCAGCAACCACATAAGCGCCTTTTCCTACCGTAATCGGTGCGATCAGATTGACGTTGCTGCCTACAAAAGCATCATCTTCAATCGTTGTCACAGCTTTATTATAACCATCATAATTGACAGTTATTGCCCCGCATCCAACATTTACGTTTTTCCCTACCTTGGCATCCCCAATATAACTGAGATGAGATACTTTGGATCCTTCATCAATTGTAGCATTTTTCACTTCAACAAAGTCACCAATTTTTACGTTGCGACCTAGTTTAGTCCCTGGTCGCAAATTAGCAAATGGACCAACCGTTGCATCAGAACCAACCTCGGCATTCGATAACACCGAATGTTTAATCGTAACTCCATCCTGAATAACGCTGTCTTCCACATCTGCCTGAGGACCAATATGACATGCTTCCCCAATGGAAGTGTTGCCTTTGAGGATCGTCCCCGGATACAATACCGTATCTGATCCAATCGTAACATCCGCTCCGATATATGTCGATGACGGATCAATGATCGTAACACCGTTCAACATATGACGTACGGCGAGACGTTCACGCATGAAGGCTTCGGCTTGCGAAAGTGCGAGTCGGTCATTAACCCCGATGGATTCTGCGATGTCATCTGACATGTAAGCCTCAACGACTTCTCCATCATTGCGGAAAATGCCAACCACGTCTGTGAGATAATACTCTCCCTGAGCGTTCTGGTTCGTCACTTTTTCCAAGGCAGCGAACAATTTGGCATTATCGAAACAGTATGTGCCTGTGTTAATCTCATTCACAGCATCTTCCTGCTCCGTGCAATCCTTTTGTTCCACAATCCGTTGTACAGACCCATCTTCTCCGCGAATCACTCGGCCGTAGCCTTTGGGATTGTCCAACTGAGCCGTAAGAACCGTCGCTGCTGCTCCGCTACTCTCATGGAGCTTCATCAGACCTTCCAACGTCTCACTGGTCACAAGCGGTGTATCTCCACAGACTACAATTGTAGATCCTGTTTCGCCGCCAAGCAACGATTTAACCTGCTTCACTGCATGACCTGTTCCCAGTTGTTCCGCCTGAAGTGCGTACTCCGCTCTGGAACCCAAAAATGACTGCACCGCTTCGGCACCATGACCGACTACAACTACACTGCGTTCAACGCCTGCGCTGAGTGCTGCATCCAGCACATGTCCAACCATAGGTTTACCGCATACGGGATGCAGTACTTTGTACAATTTTGATTTCATTCGTTTCCCTTGCCCTGCGGCAAGAACGATTGCCATTCGTTTCAAAATTAACGACCTCCTGTTCTGAAAATCCCATTGAAGTTCATTGCTTACCTAATATCCAATGAGTATCGTTCAGCCGGCTTAAACCGGTCTTGTTCATCGCCTGCTGTCTCTGTAATCACACGTAACAACGCGGACACCAACGAATCGTGACCTATATGTATACGCCGTGTACCTGCGAGCTTAACCGAATCCCAATGATTCCTAAGATGCCGCCCTGCCACCAAGCGCACGATGCGCTTTTTGTTCTCTGCTAATAAACTCAATACTGAATATATCTTATTCCGGTCAAAAAGAAAAGAGAGCCATAAGACATGGCTCTCTTTTCCTTCGAACCCCAATAATGTTCTCAGGCACCTTCTTCAATGACTTCTTCCTCAGTTGCTGCGCGATCATATTCAGTCAAAACTGCTGCCTGAATCTTCTCACGAGTACCGGAAGAGATCGGGTGGGCGATATCACGGAACTCTCCGTCAGGAGTCCGCTTGCTCGGCATAGCAACAAACATTCCGTTGTTACCATCAATGACACGAATGTCATGAACGACGAATTCGTTATCGATGGTAATGGATGCGATAGCCTTCATTCTCCCCTCCGAGTTAACACGGCGGAGTCTGACATCCGTAATTTGCATGTGTGTGTTCACCACCTTTTTCCATCAGAACTTGGTGTATAATTCCACACAGCCTATACGAACTCCTTCTTTTATAACCACAAAAATTTCCTAATTTCAGGAATTTTTTTATTTAATACACAATTCGACAATGTTAGTGCCAGGTCGATGGAAAAGAACCTTTCCCGACATAAAATTCGTCATCTTTCTACAGGTCAAAATAGTTGCCAGGCTTCACGGAAATGTGTCTGCTCTTGGCATCAACTGCTGTTAGCTTAGCCAGTGATACGTAATCTGTTAGCAGGCGTTCTTCTGAATCCACAGAACCAGATTCCACCAGTACCCCTACCCCGGCTACCGTAGCATTAAACTCGGCCAAAAGATCGATCATTCCTTGCACCGTACCCCCAGCCTTCATGAAGTCATCCACAATAAGTACTCTGGAGTGCTCACGCATCGCCCTGCGAGACAGGGACATGGTATGCAGACTTTTATGGGACCCCGATACATAATTGATACTTACGGCCGATCCTTCTGTAGCCTGATGGTCCCTGCGTACGAGCACAACAGGCAGGTTGAGCTGGGCTCCGGTCGCATAAGCCAGTGGAATTCCCTTGGTTTCTACCGTCATAACCACATCAATATTCATATTGCCAAAGGCCGTTGCAAAGATCTTGCCGGCTTCATTCATCAATGCGGGCTGTCCGAGCAGATCAGACATGTACAGGTATTCTCCAGGCAAAATCCGATCAGGCTGAGCGAGCTGGGTCGAGAGTCGCTCTGCAAATGCCAATGCCAGTTCTCGCGACACCTTCGGAATCCATCTAACTCCCCCGGCTGCTCCAGCCAGTGTATTCAGTTCTCCTGACCCACCTTCTTCGAACACTTCCTTGATAATCGCCAAATCTTCACTAATGGAAGATTTCGCGGCTCCATAGCGTTCGGCAAATGTGGTGAGCGGAATAACCGTATGTGGTCTGGACAATAAGTATTGCGTCATTTCAACCAGCCTTGCGCTTCGTTTTAACTTCTTCACAGAGATCCATCCTCACGATCACGGAAACATCTAAATCCGAATAATTATTTAAAAATATACCACCTTTATACGTGTTTGTACATTATAAAAGCGAATTTCACGTCAACATACGTACAGCGTACACTTCTTTGCAGAAGCCACGCAGACCATTGTATATCCGGGCAACCTTGGATTCTTTCGATACCAGACCAAATACCGTTGGACCACTGCCTGACATCAGCACACCGTCTGCACCCAGACGAATCATGGCATCCTTGAGATGCTGAACTTCCGGATACAGCTTCAACGTTACATCTTCAAGCACATTGCCCATCTGGTTACATACATCCGTAAATGATTGGTCACGAATGGCCTGCTCCATTTTCGCCGCACTCGGATGCCGAACGATCTTGTCACTACGGAACCGTCCGTATACATCGGCTGTAGACACATTAATAGGCGGCTTGGCCAGAATAACCCAGCATTGCGGAGGATTAGGCATGGGCGTCAATTTCTCACCACGTCCTGTAGCGAGCGCTGTCCCTCCTGTGATACAGAATGGAACATCCGAACCGAGTTCAGCTCCAAGCTTCTGTAGTTCGTGATCCGGTATATTGAGCCGCCAGAGACGGTTCAATCCACGCAGAGCTGCTGCTGCATCACTGCTACCGCCTGCAAGTCCAGCTGCAACTGGAATCTTTTTGTCCAGATGAATATGAACACCCGTGCGCACGTTATAGCGCTCCTTAATAAGCCGGGCTGCCTGAAAAGCCAAATTTTTCTCATCCAGTGGAATATACCCTGCCTGACTGGAGATGAAAATCGTATCTCGCGGCAGTTCCGACATTTCCAGCCGATCGGCCAGATCGACCATGGTCATGATCATTTCAACTTCATGGAATCCATCGCTTCTTTTATGTAAAACGTCCAGCATCAAATTAATTTTAGCAGGCGCTTTTTCGTAAATTTTCAAGGCGTTCACCCGTCCTCACCTTTTCCCTAAGACAACTTAACATATTATATCAAAATGGGGCTGTCAAGTCATTTCTATTCCGCATCTATGGGGAAAAAGCGGGGTTATTCCTGAAGGATTTCCCCGCTTTTCAATCTGATGGAACCGGATTAAGATTTACGCGCAGCCTGTTCCGCAAGTTGAATTGCACGTTTTACCATGTTTCCTGCATCCTTGGCTTTGATCCCGCCCCAGCCTTCCTGTTGGACCGTATCATAGAAACCCAGGTCTTTCGCTAGTTCATTCTTCAGATCCTCTGACATGACACTTCTTCTCCGACTCATGAACCATCCTCCTCCTTAGTATCCATCATGATGTGATGAGTCCGTTCACGCTTTAGACAACATACCTCCAGGCCAAGTTCAGTTTCCTGCCTAATGCTTAAGAAACTGTTCCTTCACCTGTTCAAATAGTATGCCGCGACCGTTCCTCGCTCATTCCTAAGTGTGCATGGTTTACCTTAGAGGGCGAATTAGTGGTTTTGTAAAAAAACAAAAAAGCGATCCGCCTTGTGGGGCGAATCGCCTGTAAATCGATACTTACGTCTCCATGTAGGAGTTATGCGTCTGGCTGCCCGGGTCATAAACCATGACTTCCACCGATTCCGTAAGTATATCCGCATAACTATAAGATACTCGCTTGAAAGTTTCTTGTTCCTCATCAAGCTTAACAATAAAAACAGAAGGGTACGTTTCTTCCAATACACCCGTACGCTCAATGGTCTTACGGCGGCCACCATTAGCCCGCAACATAATTTTCTGACCAATATGTGCGTCGAGATTGCGTTTGATATCCAACAGCGTGTTTTTAGCCATTGTCGACGACCACCTCTTTTCTTGTCCATTATACCGGATTTTACAGTCATTGTCAAATCAAAACTAATCATTATATCAGCATCAAAAAGTTGTTGTCAATAATTTTTTTCACAAACAAAAAAAGCCCCAAATTGGGACTTTAAATGGCCTACATCAGACCGCAGATGGGTTCACTTTTAACGTGGATAAATCATTCAATCCTGGCAGACCTACCCGGTAACTCCCACGTGTCTCCACTCCACCCACGCCTTGGCTACCACTGATGGTATTGTGTAGAACATCGGTCATGTTAACTGTATCCCGAACAGATGTGAAGGCGGCCTTTGCTGCCACATAGACCGGATCAAGCGCATGAATGAGAATTCTGCCCGGAGAACTGGCAAAGTTCGCTCCAGCGCGCAGCAGTGCCTCAAAATGGGACTGACAGGCCCCTGCCACAATGGTGAGTGCGTCCAGATGACGTTCATACTGTCTGGCCACCTGAATGGCCGCCACAAAATTTTGCGAGTTTTTGTAGCTACCAAGACTATATAAGTCATAAGGCTGACGCGTCTTTAACACCCCATCATGACCCGTAATGACGACGATATCCGGACGTACTTTAGGTAATAAACGGTATAAGGTATCTGCCATTGCGGATTCATGAACATACTGTCCCTCCGCGGGAACACGAAGTTGTTCATAGAGATCCATGCTTTTTTTCAAATAATTCGGATCTCCATCCAGATGAAGCACCTTGCCAGGCATTTCAAAATAAGCCGGTTCCTGCTGGGCAGACCAATCCTGCACCAGGCCTTCCCGGAAACGCTCTGCCTGTTCCATGCGATTCTGCTGCAGGCGTGAAAGGGTCTGATGTGCCTTAACATGCGCCTGTCTGGTCTTGGCGCTTTGCGGTTCGTAGGGAACCTGTATCAAATCGTCCACCGGGGAATCGGCAATCAGCCGGAACTCAGTCCCTTTAATGACCGCAGCATCCAACTGGAGGCCTTCCACCCGAAAAGTCACATCGCCGCCGTATGACTTCCGAACGACCAAGTCTCCGATATTCATCAACGTAATCACCTCTACCCCATCGTATGGGCAGAGACCCGGTTTGGTTCATTCAAATTTTACAGCGCTGCACGTACCCCTGCTTCCCACATTACGGTGCTGAGTGTGGCATACTCCTGCAGACTCAACGTCTCTCCACGTCGGGACGGTTGAATACCTGCCTGCTCCAGCAGAATGTCTGCCTGTTCCCGGTTCTCCTTTGTGAAGAAGCGAGCCTTCAAGTTGTTTGAGATTGTTTTTCTCCGCTGGGCAAAAGAAGCCTGTACCACTTCGAAGTAGTGTGCTTCATCCGGGATCTCCACTGGCGGTTGCTCACGCACTTTCAGCTTAATGACAGCTGATTCCACATTAGGTTGCGGAATGAAGACCGTAGGAGGCACAATACACACAAGCTCCGGCATACTGTAGTACTGAACTGCGATGCTCAGACTGCCGTAATCTTTTGATCCCGGTGCAGCAGCCATGCGTTCAGCCACTTCTTTTTGGATCATGACAACAATGCTGTCTACCGGCAGCTTCTCTTCCAGCAGTTTCATCATGATTGGGGTCGTTACATAGTAAGGCAGGTTAGCCACAACACTGACTTTGTCCACGGATGCAAAATCCGTATTAAACAACTCAGCCAGATCAAGCTTCAGCACATCCCCATGATGAACACGTACATTCGAATAGGGCTGCATCACTTCTCCCAGGATGGGGATCAAGCGCTGGTCAATCTCTACGGCTGTGACAGGACCGGCTACCCGAGCCAGTCGCTCCGTAAGGGCTCCAATACCCGGCCCGATCTCTAATGCGCCCTTGGACTCGTCCAGATCGGCTGCATTAACGATTTTGTTCAGTATATTTTGATCGATCAGAAAGTTCTGACCCAGACTTTTCTTGAATGAGAATCCGTGTCTTTGAATAATCTCTTTCGTACGCTTGGGCGTTGCAATTTCTATCGTCTCTTCCATGTCTTTCATATGCTCACAATCCTTCACGTTCAATTTGCGCTAATGCTGTAGAGAACTCTTCCCGTGTAATCTGAAATACACTGAGACGTTTGTGGAACTGCTTACCGTTACAATAACCGATGCCCAGCAGATTGCCCATCTCCATGCGACGTGCAGCAGCCTGCGGATGCACGATAAGTCCTGCCGCGATCAGGTCCTCCCAATCGATCAGGCTCGTAGCACCTTCGTATGAAGTATGTACGCGCGCCAGAGCATGACGGATCGCCTCCGGTGAGGCATTCTCCACCCCTATGTCCCCTTTGCGCGTTGCATCAGCTTCCGGAATGAAGGCATGCTTGCAGCCAGGGACCTTATTCGCAATAATTTTACGAATGCGTTCGCCAGCATGATCCGGATCTGTCAGTACAATGACTCCCCGTCTCTCCTGAGCAAGCGCAATCCGCTTCAGAATGCGTTGGTTGATTGCTGATCCACCTGTTTCTATTGTATCGGCTTCCACGGCCCGACGGATGGCTACCGTATCGTCACGGCCTTCCACCACAATGACTTCTTTTATCATGTTCCATTTCTTCCTTTCTAACGCAAAAAGAAGAGGAATATCCTCTTCTCTGCCAAACGGCGGGGGAGACTGATTTCAGACTCCTCCGCCGCATATTCCGCATGAATCATTCATGCAACTATTTTATAGCATTCCCATTTCAAAGTAAAACGATTTTAGTTCGCTTCCGGCTTCACCGGACCGATCACGTAGACCGTCTTGCCTTTCTTGCGTCCAAAATTCAGGGCATGCTTCACACTGTCATAATATACATCAATTTTGTTGCCTTTAATGGCACCGCCTGTGTCTTCCGCACGACGGAATCCCAGACCTTCGATATATACCCACCAGCCAATTGGAATGACTTTGGGATCAACCGCAATGGTGCGCCCTTCCGTTACACGAGTACCGGAAGCTGTTTTTGTACCAATGCCAGGCTCTTCGGAAGAGTAGGCAGTCATGGATACATTTTTAAGTACTTTGGAGTATTTAAAAGAAGTGCCGGATACGGTAATTACTTTGCTGCCCGAGGCAGATGTTTTCTTCGAGTTCGTTGTTGTAGCCTTTTTGGTTGTTGAAGTTTGAGCCGATACGGTCTGAATCTCAGGTTCTTTCACGATCGGTTTTGCTTTGGTGCCGACAGCGATCACTTTATCTACACGATTATTCGCGACAGATTTGCCGACCATTTTTTTGGAGACCAATTCTCCATCCTGAAATACCTTTTCGATGTGCTGTACAAGTGTGCCTTCTTTGCCGTTCACAACGACACGGTTATCCCCTTTGTACAAGCTAGGGTCAGCCGTTTTAATTACTTTGTAAGCGATCGGTTGCTCTACATTCACTGTACGCTTTGTTACGCGCACTACACGGATCTTCATATCCGCTTTGATGGCAGTTCCAAGCGCCGGATACACTTTATCATTACTTTCAACTTGAATACCTGATTTTTGAATTGCATCTTCTACCGATGAATCGGTTGTATACAGAGTCTTGGTGTCTCCGTCTGCCGTAATGTTAACTGGAACGGCCCGCTCAATAACGATTCGGTCTCCATCTGTAATCGCCCCATTCATGGACATGGATACCTTATCGTGAGGGCTGACTGTGATCGACTGCTCCTCCAGCATTTCCTGAAGCATTCCTGTACGAGTCTCTACCACCTGAGCTTTGCCATCAATAACCAGTGAAATTTGTTTCCCGGCCTGACCGTAAACGACTAACAAGATCATGATTGTAAGCGCAATTGAGAAAATCGCGATCAATGCCATTTGACGCATGTTCTCATGCTTCCACCGCAACGCGAAAGACTTACTGGATGATCGTGACTCATGGGTCTCTTCTGGTTGGAATGTGCCCACTTCTCCGTCCTCCTTCATAGCCTCGTCGTCTAAAGTAATGCATGATGTCTTTGACGTGACTATACCAAATTTTCTACAGAACACAGATCGGACCAACATAATCCGGTTCTGCACCATGAATCCATCTTCGCAACATGATGTCATCCTCCTGAATACCTACCGTATGATGACAACATTTCTTTTATTCAAAAACAAAAAAGCCAAAGAAAGAGTGTAAGAGGAACTCTTTCGTGGCTTCCGAATGATTCTGAATATCGGAAATTCATGCACGAGGTTGCCTCTCTTTTTCCGCTTGCGAGGTTAGCTGTCGGATTCGGGCGAAAGAGAGCCGCCCTATCTTAGGTCACCCGCTCATGGCGGACGCCCTTGAATTCACCCCGAGACCCAAAGAAGAAATCAAATATGGCTTCGCAATTCCTTTCGCTGCTTTTGGGTCAGCGAATGATGCGCAGCAGCTAAATACACCGCTGTTTAAGCCTTATTGGTTCCCCCGCTCTCCGTTAACGGAGACTCAGCGAGACTGATTCATGAAAGTAATGTTGTTTCATCGGAAAGTGTCCCTTTGTTCATCCCCCGAACATCTGTCCAATTTTCCGCACAACAATTCACTGAAAAGATGATATCCTGTTTTGATGCATGTTGTAAAGCGTTGATCAAGTACGTTTTTCTGAATATTTGGTTAAAATATTGTAATATTCTTGATTTATTTGGATCAAAGAGCAAATTACCTCCGCTTAACTCCCTTTTTCACATGATTTGCTCGTTTTTTTAACGAATCCCAAATCGTTCCATGGCATTTTTGGTCGTTATTGCAGCAATTTCCTCTACCGAAATGCCTTTAATTTCCGCAGCTGCCTCTGCAACCAGACGTACATGCGCTGTCTCATTTCGTTTCCCGCGATACGGATGAGGTGTCAAATATGGAGCATCTGTTTCAATGAAAAACCGGTCCATCGGAACCTTCGCCAGCACCTCTTTGGGCTGTTTTGCATTTTTGAATGTGATCGGACCTCCGAAGGACAGATGGAAGCCCATATCGAGACAACTTTTTGCGGTTTCCCAGCTGCCTGAGAACGAGTGCATCACACCACCAACCTCGCCCGCTTTCTCTTCACGCAAAATTCTTATAATATCCTCGTGCGCATCCCGATTATGGATGACAATCGGCATGTTCACTTCACGTGCCAAAGCAATTTGTTGTCGTAATACGCGATGCTGTATTTCCTTCGGTGAAGTATCCCAGTGATAATCCAATCCAATCTCACCGATTGCAACCACTTTTTCATGCTTGCATAAAGACGCAATCCACTCCAAATCGCCCTCCTGCATTGTGATCGCATCTACTGGATGCCACCCTACAACTGCATATATAAAGTCATACGTTTCAGCGAGTTTCATTGTGGTTGGAATCGTCTCCCGGTTAAAGCCAATATTGATCATGCGACCAACTCCTGCATCCACAGCACGCTGAATCATGTCCTCGCGGTCCTCGTCGAATTGTGGTGCATCCAGATGTGTATGTGTGTCGAACAGCATCATATTTGTATCTCCCTTCATGTCGAACTAACGACTATCTTTGTTTAAAAATTTAATGTGTAAAATTCAATATTTCATTGCTTCATAGATAAAACATTTTGGGGAATCTGTATATTACCATCAATACATTCATTGCTTCACAACTACAATATATAGAAGATGTACAGATATTCTGATCTATATATGGCTGATTGAGATGATTCTACATGTTTTCATTTACAAAATTATGTCGATCTACATATACTGCCCATTAAAGCAGATTACTGTATCATGAAAAATAGCTCTTTTAGAAAGTCTTTTGAACTCGAAGTTTTCACCAAGTTGTACCCTCATCATTACAAGAAATAGGGGCGTATATGGGACGGTAATTCGTGAATAATCGCATCCACCTTGTTTTGCGGGTAATACAAATGATGTTTTCCCCGATGCAGCCCACTGATGGAACGGACAATGTCGGATACTTCTGACAACTCATGTAACTTGTCCTGTCGATCGAGCAGAAGAATCTGCTTATCCGTGGATTCATCCGGACGAAACACATCATACGGATTATCCGACGGAAAATCAATTTCCAGATCATATTCGGGATTGAGACCTGCCTGGACAAAAGCTTCCCGAATCTCTTCCATCATTGTCAAGTCGGTCTGTTCAAGCTCTACATACTTATATAACTTGCGATCCATGAAACGTTCGCATAACTCACTCAGAACAGTATCGTCCTCCTTGCGCCACTGCGCAAATGCCGTCTGAATCAAGGCTTCGTCCAACTGCAAATATTCATCTACCGATAGTTCTCCTTCAAATAATTGAGGAAGTGGATCAATCATGAAGAGGAATTGAAAACCTTCCTCTATGAGTGTTTTCGCTCGCTTGAATATTTGCCGCAATATAATTTCGGAACTACGGGTTACCGGATGAAAGTAAATCTGCCAATACATCTGGTACCGAGACATTAAATAATCCTCCACAGCATGCATGCCTGATTCCTTGACTACAATTCGCCCATGGTAAGGGCGCAGCATGCGAAGGATACGATCAAGATCGATCGTGCCATAATTTACTCCCGTAAAGTAAGCATCCCTGAGCAAATAATCCATTCGGTCCGCATCAAGAGGGCTAGTCACCAGATTGACCACAATGGGCTGCTCATACGTCTTTTGAATCACAGAAGCTACTTTCTCAGGAAAATCAGGAGCATACCGTCTTAAGATTGCCCCTACTTCGGTATCACCTGTAATGATGCGACAAGTCCAATCTTCATGATTCATGTCAAAAGCTTCCTCGATGGAATGAGAAAACGGCCCATGCCCGAGATCATGAAGTAGAGCTGCGCACAGAGCTACAATCTTTTCATCCTTTGGCCAATCTGAATAATGGCTTCTTTCAAATTGAGAGATGATCTTGCGTGTAATTTCATAAACACCCAGTGAATGTGAGAAACGACTGTGCTCTGCTCCATGAAAGGTAAGGTAAGAAGTCCCCAACTGACGAATCCGGCGTAACCGCTGAAATTCCGGGGTATTGATTAACTCCCATATAATCGGATCTTGCACGTGGATATAATTATGTACCGGATCTTTAAACACTTTCTCTTCCGTTAGACGTTGTTCCATATCGACTCACTCCTTTAATTTCTTTTATATTAACGCTTTGACCTCTACGAATCACCAAAGATTCGACATAATATGACGAATAATGTCGAATAAGGTGGTTTTGTCGTTTTCCAAATCGACAAAGCTGACATTGATGTTTAAATACGAAAAACAGCTTGCAATCCCTTACCACCATTAACCTTAGGAAAAACAGCCCTAATTTTAAGCTAATTTTAAGGTTGACTGATTTGGGAATCGTTGGTATGATGGGTATCATAAAACATAAAATAATGTCGAATAATGACAATGATAGTTAGCTGAGAGGAGCACTGATTATAATGATGAAATCAACAGGTATTGTAAGAAAAGTGGATGAACTGGGACGGGTAGTTATTCCAATTGAATTGCGCCGTACGCTCGGTATTGGTGAAAAAGATGCTCTGGAAATCTATGTTGACGGCGAGCGCATCATGTTGAAAAAATACGAGCCTGCTTGCATCTTCTGTGGTAATGCAGAGAACGTTACTTACTTCAAAGGTAAAATTGTTTGTAACGAATGTATTTCCGAAATCCCTGCACCTGTAGCAAAATAAAAAATTACAGGTATACTGGACTTATCTAAAATGTTATTTCTAACCTTTTTCATATTCCTTAATGGCCTTCCCGGTGTGAATTCCACCGTGGAAGGTATTTTTTTCCCTGTTATGGGTTCCATTCCCCAAAATGAGTCTGTAACACTCCACCAAGGAGAGAGTGGTGAAATTCGTTTGGAATGATTTTAAACCACTCTGTTCTTTTTAATGTTCCATTCATGTTGGAGATCAGATTCGCTATTCGATTAACGCATTATATACATCGCGCTTCGTCAGACCACGATCGTTTGCCGTTTTTTTCATTGCATCTTTGCGATTATGTCCTTCTCCCTCATAATGGCTGACATGATCCGCGAGTGACATGAGTTGCCACCATGCTTCGCGCTCAGCCTTACGCTCCTCTTCCTTAATGCCTTCTACCAGCAAACAGTACTCACCAAGTGGCGGATGCTCTTCAAGCCAGTCTATGGATTCCTTCACAGTACCCCTTGCGAATTCCTCATGACGCTTGGTAAGCTCACGAGCCAGAACAATCGAACGATCACCCAGAATTTCTTCGAGATGGACTAATGTTTTTCGTATACGGTGAGGTGATTCATAAAATAACAAAGTCCCGTTGGATTCGTCAAAAGCCTCCAGCACTTTTCGCATGTCCTTTTTCTCCCGCGGCAAAAAGCCGCCGAATGTAAAACGCTCCGTCGGTAATCCGGACACGATCAGAGCAGACAAAGCAGCATTGGGTCCAGGGATGGGAATGACCGTTATTCCGGCTTCCAGTGCAAGCTGTACAAGGTCGGAACCAGGGTCCGAAATGGCCGGCAGACCGGCATCACTGACGAGTGCCAAATTTTTTCCTTCTATTATATAGCGTATCAGTTCAGGTCCACTCGCCCCCTTATTATGCTCATGATAACTAAACAGCATCGAAGGTGTAATTTCATAATGAGTGAGCAGCTTTCGGGTCTGGCGTGTATCTTCTGCTGCAATGATGTCACAACTCTGCAATGTCTTGATGGCTCGGAAGGTCATATCCTCCAGATTACCAATGGGTGTTCCAACCAGATATAGCTTGCCTGATCCTTCAGGCTGCTCCGCATAACTTTTCTGAATATGCAAAGTCATCTATAGTCCTCCTTTCGTAGTACGCTCAGCATGTTGCTGGCCATAATAAATATCCATAATCTCTTCACAGTATTTCCCCTCTTCATTGTAGACAATGAGTGGAGGAAGCATCCTTACTTCGGGTTTACCATCTTTCATCCCTTCAATTAACACCATATTGGCTTCCAGATGAGCACGGGGATGTACCATCCGAATCCGTTTTGGCTCCAGCTTATATTCGCGCATTAGCGAGATAATCTCGCCAAGGCGCTGTGGACGATGAACCATTGATACTTTGCCGCCATTACGTACAAGTCGACTGCAAGCCTGGATCACTTCTTCCAGGGTACATCCAATCTCATGACGTGCCATTGCCTGATGTGTGTTCATCTTGAGATCACTGCCATTTAGAGGCATGTATGGAGGATTAACCGTTATTGCATCATAGACAGCGTGACCCGTTTCTTTTACCAGTTCACGCAAATCACCCTCACGAATCATAATCGATTCGTCCAGTGCATTTAATTGCACACTGCGACGAGCCATATCAGCCAAACGTGGCTGAATCTCAATCCCTTCCAGACTAGCCTGCGTGCGCGTTGTAAGTAAAATAGGAACTACTCCATTACCTGTACACAAATCTAGTACACGCCCCCGTTTGGGTACGGAAGCAAACCGAGCCAACAATACCGCATCCATTGAAAAACTGAATACTTCATCACTTTGAATGATTCTCAGATCATGAGAGAGCAGATCATCAATCCGCTCTGACTCATGTAACACTACTTCATTTACTTCCATATGTTACGCTCATCCTCCGGTATTCTATATCTCATGTTCATTATCTTTAGGTTTGTAACCTTGAAAAAAAACCGTAGGGGATCCCTACGGTCACTTCATTTATTCAAAAAAGACAGGCAGAACAGACAATCGCCTTCCGTCCGCAGATGTCCATAATAGACGTTGCAGATATGGAAGCCTTCGTGATACAACCGGGCCAGATTATCATACCCTTCACCCACGACATCTTCTCCTGTAGCCGGACCTGCGGGTCTGGCTACAGGAGCGAGTGCTGCCGAGATAGGCAGGTCTGCCTGTGCCTCACGTTTGAGCAGTTTGCGTAACTGCTCATTCTCGATGGTAAGCCGCTGATTATCCTCAAGCAGCTCCTTCACAATCATTTTTAACTCTCCTAAATCACCGTGCAACTGACCCAATTGGGTTTCCATTTCATGAATGTGCGTAAACAGATTTTTCTTTTCCAAGTTTCCACCCCGAAGCAACCTTTATGGTTTACTTGATAACGACGTCATCCAGCGGAAGTTCTTTGACTTTACTGATGTCGAACAGTTGAACATGGACTGTGCGGCTACCGGCATTAATTCCGACAACTTTTCCTTCACCCAATGAGGTGACGACCAGTTTGCCTACAGCCGGCAGTTCTTCTCTCACACTTTCATAGTTATCATGCTCAAATTTCAGACAGCACATGAGTCTTCCACACAACCCTGAAATTTTCGTCGGATTCAGTGACAGGCTCTGATCTTTAGCCATCTTGATTGATACCGGCTCAAAGTCTCCCAGCCAGGAAGAACAACACAACACACGGCCGCAAGGTCCGATTCCGCCAAGCATCTTCGCTTCATCACGTACACCAATCTGTCTCAGCTCGATTCGTGTCCGGAATATGCTTGCCAGATCCTTGACCAGCTCCCGGAAATCGACCCTTCCTTCAGCTGTAAAATAAAATATGATTTTATTGCGATCAAACGTAAATTCCACATCGACCAGCTTCATTTTGAGGCCATGGTCTTTGATTTTATTTAAACAAGTACCGAATGCTTCCTTGGCTGCACGCTTGTTCTCATCAACCACACGGGCATCTGTTTCGCCCGCAACGCGGATGACTTTCTTCAGCGGCAACACCACATCGGACTCGCCCACTTCCTTCTTACCAACGACAACCTTACCGTACTCTACCCCCCGCGCTGTTTCCACGATAACGCAGTTTTCTTTCTCAATGGGAAGGTCCAGGGGATCGAAGTAATAAATTTTGCCCGCTTTTTTGAAACGGACACCCACTACACTGTACAAAAAATTAACCCCCTTGTAAGCCAACCCCACTTCGTCTGAAGCCCCGTCTTCTTAGGGAACCGGCCGAAGTTATAACCGTTTGCATATGATTGGAGCTGACGCTGCCCTCTCCCAGTCTTATGCCAAACCGATCAAAAATTGCTCCAGACAAAGCTGGCCATTGACATTGAAACGCAATTTTTTTCTGCATGCTGCGGCCATATCCATATAGGAGACCCACTGCTCTGTGCTGCGGGTATGTGCCAACTGAGATAGCATGTCTAACTGATCTATAAAAACGATATGTTCATGCCTATCGTACTGAACATACAGCATGTCCCTAAACCATAGATGGAACAAACTAAGCAGCATGTCCAGGTGTTCAGAGAGTCCGGTTTTAAAAAGCTTCTGCTGTGCAGAGATCAATGATGTACTTCCTCTACCCAGGGACTCCTTCCCTAATTGTAACATTACGTTTCTAATTTCTGCAAACCAATTCTGCTGGAGAATTTCTCTACATGCTTCCAATCCTGACGCTAAATGGACGGCAGACCGAGCCAGATTGGCAGGGTGCCCTTCCTCGATCAGAGATTGCAACATCTCCTCCGGATTCAGTGCGCTGAACGGCACCAATTGGGAACGTGAGCGGATCGTAGGCAACATGGCCTGTCCATTATCTGTAATCAGGATGCCGACTGCGGGTACCTGTGGTTCCTCCAGAAACTTCAGCAAACTGTTCGCTGCCTGCACCGTCATTTTCTCGGCTTGTTCTATAATATATACTTTGGGATGGCCTGCCTCTGATCGGTATGAAAAGATACGCTGCAGATCCCGGATTTGATCTATTTTAATGTTGTTTCCATCTGGTGCAAGCATGGTTAGATCCGGATGGTTACCATGATCCACCTTACGACATTCAAGACACTGCCCACATGCGTCATCATCAAGCTCTGTACAGAATATCGCCTTGGCAAAGGTAATTGCCGTCTTCCGTTGCCCGCTACCAGATGGCCCGCTGAATAAATATGCATGACTTATTGCCTGACGTCTCAAACTACTCTGTAACATTTGCTTGGCCGCCTGTTGACCCATAATCTGTTGAAAGGACATACTTCCTCCTCAGAAGCTTAAATTAATAAGCATCCCCCGAATTTCGCCTACTTGTTGTAATAGAGAGATTTTTCCTTCTTCTGTATCCAGCAATTCATCAGCCATGGATAACAGAGCGGAGTCAATTTCATCAATCAGCTTGTACCGCTTGCCTCTGCCACGACGATCCCAACCCCTTGTCTCTTTCATGGATACACCGCGACGAACGGTCTCTTCCAGAAACCTTTTAACCAGTTGCTTATACGCCTTCAGCTCACGAATCGTCATGGAACGTGCCAAGCGATCGCCCTGAAGCTGGATCTCACTAAACCGGCGATTCAGTTCAGCTTGTGAGGCTCGTTCTCCCTGGTGATTCATCATATCAGAGAAATTTTTGGATTGGACCGGTTTGGAACCTGTATCAGTAGAACTGATTCCGCTCTGAATCGGCCTGAATCCAGGATTGATTTTCATGGATACGCCCGCTTTCTATCATAGTTAGCCAATCGCCCATCAGCACAGTGCGCGTTGCGCCTGTGCGAGGATGAGGCTTTTATATATGCTGATCACACTCTATATATAATGGTAGATATACATCACCATCAAGGACTTGTTGTTTGTAGTCAACCTCTTTCCGAAATGAACCATTCCTCACTGGAAATGCTCATCCGGAAAGAGTGTGCTAATTCTTCTCATCAAGAAAGGCGTTCCGTAAGAGGCACGCACGAACTCTGTTTAAATCTCCTTGCATCCATCGTTTCCAACATGCTATCGAAAATGAAAGACCCTCATGGGATCAATGGGATCCATGCAATAAGTTTAATTAGAAATGTTCGAAGCGATCTACCGGGAGAACAAATACAGTAGCTCCACCTACTTGAACTTCAACAGGTAGCGGCAGGTAAGAGTCGGTTGTTCCACTCATCGGTGTGACCGGAGTCACGAGCTGTTCACGAACCTTACAGCTGCTGCGAATGACGTTCATTACGGATTCGACTTGACCATCATCGACACCGATCATAAACGTCGTGTTGCCTGCCTTCAAAAATCCGCCCGTACTGGCAAGCTTCGTTGCCCGAAAGTTTGCTTTGACCAATGCGCTGGATAATCGGTTGCTGTCTTTATCCTGTATAATCGCAACAATCAGTTTCATCCTGCATAACCTCCTTTAGAATAAGCACCTTTATTAAATGCCCTGTCTATATATTAGACAATTACTCGTCAAAATCCTTCAAAATCCCTGTCTCCAGCGACAAAATCATTGCTGCCAAGACATCCTCCTGTTTCATGGAAGCATCGATAACCCTGATCCGTTCCGGGAACTGCTCTTTTAATAGGAAGTAACCCTCTCGCACTTTACGGTGAAACTCCAGGTTTTCCAGATCCAGACGGTTCACTTCGCGGCCATCATGAGCGTCAATCCGAGCAAGCCCCACTTCAGGCTCGATGTCCAGATATAAGGTCACATCCGGCATGAGATCACCGATCGCAAAGCGATTAATGGCCCATACATTCTCTATCCCGAGTCCACGGGCGTATCCTTGATAGACCAGACTGCTATCGACAAATCGGTCACAGATGACTGCTTTTCCAGCTCTCAGTGCAGGCTCTACCTTCTCCGCCAGATGCTGTCTGCGTGCAGCTGCATACAATAGTGCTTCGGTTCGAGTATCCATTGCCGTATGAAGAGGGTCCAGGATAATTGAACGTATTTTCTCCGCAATCTCAATTCCGCCAGGCTCTCGCGTAACTACGTAAGGTATACCCCGTTCTTCAAAATAAGAGCCTATTCTACCGATCATCGTCGTTTTACCGGAACCCTCTCCCCCTTCCAGCGTAATGAATTTACCTCTGCCCTGCATATGCTTCCCTGCTTTCTATGTCGATAATTGCATCTATTGCTGCTGTAATGAATATGCTTAGACCCCTCTTGCTACAGGATATGATATACCCCGCCCAGAGGTGTATAGCTACAGCTATATCGGTACGTAATAATAAAACCAAGATCATACAAGCTTGTTTTCTTTCTATAATACTATAGGTCAGCGGTTACTCCAACATGAACAACAAAGTAAAGCCTTCAACCGTAGATGATCCATACCCATAATGGAAGCATAATTGATCCGGCAATGGCACTGACAATCATGGATACCGAACTGAGAGCCACCGCATTCTCTCCATATTCGAAAGACCTTGCCATACCGAGGGCATGAGATGCTGAACCCAGTCCGATTCCATAGGCATGTTTACTGCGGACTTTGGACCATTTCAAGAGCATTGGCCCCAGTAATATCCCTGAGAAACCTGCAATCATCACAAACAGCGATGTGAATGAGGCATTCCCTCCAACCTGATTAGCAAGTTGAATAGCGACAGGAGTTGTCACGGATTTTGGCAATAAAGCGATGACCATCTCTTGAGGATAGCCAAGCAGAATCGCGATTAAGGCACCTGTGGCGATACCTGTAATACTGCCACCGATCGTTCCACCCACAATTGGAATGATGTTTTGCTTCAGCACATGCAGATGTCTGGACAAGGGAAAAGCGAGAGATACAACTGCTGGGCCTAAAAGTTCTTGTATCCATTTGCCACCCAGCATGTACGTATCCAGCTTTATACCGGAAATCACCAAGATCAGAATCAGTATGGCAGTCGTTGTGAGTACAGGCATAAGTATCGGCCATTTCAATCTTTTATATAGACGAGTGGCTGGAATATATACAGCGATGGTTAGCGCGATCATTACAATTCCGAGGATGAATGCTGACAAGTGATCGCCTCCTTTTTACCTGAATGAGACGATCTCCATGTCATGAGCCACTCACTTAATTTGGCAGATATCAGACATGTGATTAATGTGCTAACGATCAAACCCAGGACCAATAACAATGTGTTGACTCGAAAAAAATCAAAATGATTAATAATGCCCACAGTAGGTGGGATGAACAACAATTGCAGATGAGATTGAAGCCACGTCGACCCTTCTTCTCCCCAGCTCATTTTGATCCATCCCAGTTGAATGGTGATAAACAATACCAGCATGCCCACAATACTACCTGTTAACGGCAGATGTAATACAGCTTGAATCAAGTTTCCAATCCAATAAAAACCGTACATCAACAAAACTTGCAGAACTATTCCTGTATATTTTTTTAGTGGAATCCCCAAAGTGTTCCCTTCTTTCTTATGTCTATCTATATAAGTTGAACTAAAGATTATTTACACAGGCACTACGATGACAGAATAACCTTCCAATCGCTGTTATCCCCAGATTTTTCGATTCCCTTTTCTAAAAGGGAAAATCCGGGTATAAGCGTATGCTTTCGATGCAGCTTTCTTCCATAAAGCTTTTAGGCGCACGCTTCGCTTTTTCAGATTTCTTCTGGCCTCTCCGTACTTGTAAATGATTTTTCCACTAATAGCAATTAGAGTAATGACCAAGAGACCCTCACATGTGTAGGGTCCGATAATTGCTATCCGTATTGGTCATATAGACTACCTATTGCTGAATGCAATTCAGATTTGCATGATTTCCTTTCAATCCTTCATGACCTTCAATACCTGTAGAGATGCATCTGATATCCCGTGAAACTTTGCTCCTTCATCACGCAGAAGTTGTATACGTTCCACCATTGTTGGACTCATACGTTCACCCGGATAGACAAGCGGAATCCCTGGAGGGTATGGGACAACCATCTCAGCTGATCGACAGCCCGCACTTTCTTCTATTGGAACATTGATCGTATCCGTCTCCACAATCGGTTGCAGTGTAAAGGAGATCGGTTCCGAGTAGCGTGTGTTTTCTTGTAAATTGTTCCACGTGGAAATATATTGCGCGGAGCCTTTTGTAAGCTGTTGAGATGGCTCTCCATTGGATTGGACCTGCTCATGCCCATTGGCAGAGCTGATATGGTGTAAAGCCTGCAACAGGTGCTGAGCATCTTGCACCGTTGAGCCCAGGCTGAAGAGCAAGACGACGTACCGTTCGTCGCTCATCTCAGGCACACAGCCGCATGCTTCCAGCTGCTGCTGTAGCCCATAACCGCTCTGCACCCCTGTGCCGTCATAGATGACGGCCTTGAATGGGTCATGAGCGGTATACCCCGCGGCAGATAGCATCGCCGCCGCGGTCAGGCCCTCCCGTGTCTGCTGTGCAGCGGACACGGGCATGCCAGCCGGCTTCGCTGTTCCGGCTGGCGGTTCTTGCTGCAGCGGCTGTGCAGGCTGTAGCAACTGAAAGCGCGGCAGCTCCGCGAGGCCGCGCTTAAAGGCGTTTACGGCGGCGAGCCCCGCCGTGAACGTGTCCGCGCCCTGCACGTGCAGCAGGCGGCGCGCCAGATCGAGCGAAGCCATCACCGGGTATGATGGGCTTGAGCTTTGCACCATGGCCAGGCGCTGCCTTAACAGGGACCGGTTTAACCGTGGCCCCTGAATGTGCAGCATGGCACCCATGGTGAAGGCCGTCAGCATCTTATGCGTCGACTGCACTACACCGTCTGCTCCGCATGACAGTGCAGAGACAGGCAGCTCCGGATGCTGCCCATAATGCGCGCCATGCGCTTCATCCACGAGCAGTGGCATGCCAGCATCGTGGCACATCTTGGCAATGGGTGTCAGATCAGCACCCATGCCGTAATAATTGGGCAACGTGACTAGCACTCCCTTTGCCTCAGGATAGGACTGGACAGCAGCCTGAACCGTCTCCACCGACGGCATGACCGCAAGTCCAGACACAGGATCAACCCACGGCTCCAGAAATACAGCTCTTGCGCCTGCCAGCATTAACCCGTGAATAACGGACTTGTGTACATTCCGCTGCACCAGTACAATACTGTTCGGCTCATCGCACACGGTGAGTAATAAGGACAGATTACCTGCCGTGCTGCCTCCCACAAGGAAGAAACTCTCCTCCGCTCCAAAACAATCTGCAGCAAGCTCCTGTGCTTCCTGGATCACACCTTCAGGATGATGCAAATCATCGGTACCCGTAATCTCCGTAATATCCATCTCCATCATCTCCAGAAATGAACGAACCGGTACCAATCCTATTTCCGACTGATTCCCTTCGTCACCAAAACGTTTCCCGCTCTCCAGATCAGCCCCATGTTCCTCCATTGAACTGAATTGCTCTACCCTTTGGTTAACAATCTCTCCTGCACCGTTGTGAATCTCTCCGTTGTGCTGGTGTTTCTCATCAACGATTTCCTTAACGGGAGGTTGTTCTGATTCTGCTTCTTCCACCAAATGTCGGTAAGCTTGTCCATTCTTATGCCCAGGCACATGAAAAGAACGCTGCTTCGAATCACGATACGCAAGCAACGCTTCATATAAAGGGGCTCTACTTGATTTAGTTTTATGATCCATGAAATAACCATCCTGTACATATATAATGTGAGCCCGATGCGTTCCAAAATGTTTCCTAATCTAAGGAGCGTCTTTCTTCCCCATCTCCACATGCTCTACTGTAAACTATCCATATCATTATATCAGCATACGCCTTCCTTAGATGGGAGACAAGACGATCTCTCCTAGAAACAGAAAAAGGCCCATTGGGCCTCTACAAACATCAGCATCATTGCGATGTTCTAACTTCTACTTCTATAGCAACATTGATTATGCGTTTTTTTGCACCCAAATCTGTTTCATCTGATTGATAAAATAATTGTACTTGGCATCCTGCGCATCGGTATGAACCATTTCTGCTTCACAAGCGTCACATATGAATTCAGATACAATAAAAATGCCTTCTCTTTTTCTTTGCTCGCAGATAATACATGTGTGTTCGGCATGTTCTTCCATGAACCATCCCACCTTGTTTTACATTTACTATCAGTATTGCACAGTTTCTATTATTTTAAACATTTTCATAGTGCTTTCTTTCTATAAAATATATATATTCGCTCACCCCCTCTTGGGTGTCTGTACCGAAAAATACATTCATGCTTCTTACAAAAGCATTTACTTGCTTATGTCTACACAGTTATCCTGCATTCCATCGCATTTCCCTCTAAATCACGTATGCCTTGGTCTGACTTAAAACTTATATTCAAATTTTCTTAAAAAAACTTGGAATCTCAGCCGATATATAATACATGATAACGATATCAAAGCCTGACAGTCCTTGCATTCGGGAGTATACTGAGATAAGCTCCGTCGAATCTCAATATCTTGTACAATCGTCATGGCGTGAGATACAAGGTTCATATATACATACATGATTCATTCCCTTTTACACGTGTAAGAAAAATGAATACCTGCCCCACACAAACGTGAATCCGAAGGAGGATATATAATCGTATGATCGCCGAACCGGAGAATAAAGCAACATTTTATCAATACCGGCTTCTGAAAAAAAAGGCTATCGCCCGTAGTGTCATCTATAGCTATCTGTGTCTGCCGGTCATCATGCTCTTATTCAATCTACTCGCATTCTCCTGGACTGGCCTCTTCTTTTTTGTACTGGCAGGCCCAATCACCATCTGGATTCATTATGTCATCGCCCGAACCATATTACTTCTGGTCCGTACCTCTTATGCCAAACGGTGGCGCTGGAATCTGCGTATGCCCTGGTTAGGTTATATCCCTGATCAGCATTTCAGCTTCCGCATGTTTGTCCGGGTACACCTAAACATGAGCTGGATTGGACTATGTATCATTACAGTATGTTTGATATGGTCACCCTTGTCCTTCACCCTCTCGCTGATCTTCTGGCATTTGTGGTTGCTGGGCCCTCGCTTATATGTTGTAATGGTACTCTCCCGCGAGCGCAAAGATGGACTCATCAAATTGAATGAACAAGATGTTTCATACTATCTGCAATAATTATCCTTCGTTCATCCAATAGTAACTGTATCTCACTTACCTGTAATACATAATGGCTGAGCCCTTCGGATATTCTGATACAAAGCCATGTTACTCGTATCCTCTATTAACTCAGCCTTATATGTTCAAATAAATGTTATCCACTGTGGATAACATTTATTTGTCTTCCCCCTCTCTTTCCTTATCCACAGCATGGGTATAGTTAAATATGTTATCCCCACGCCTGGCTTCACTCCTCCTCATCTTTTTCTCCGCTTCTCCATATCTCATGACCCAGTTATCTTGTATATCTTACACCTTTAAACGATCTCTTGGTCAGTCTGAGCTCGATCCCTTCTGGTTAAGCCGTTTCCACCAGCCATTCATTACCTCAGAATACCTTTATAAAACTTAAAACTCTACTTCCCTATATCTCTACCTCACCTTTAAAACTCAGCACTCCCCTAGAGATCAAGCAACACATATCTGCTTTTCTGTACGACAATGTCTACTCCAAATCCTCTGTACCTTTTATAGCTTCTCCTGCGCATTACGCGATAGGTATTCCCATCAATACTAAAGCCTACTTCCGCAAAATAACAAAAAGCCCCCGATCAAGTACACGGGAGCTTACTATATAAGGAACATCACAGCGTTAATTATTCATACCAACCATACTCGCAGTAGCTTAATCATCTTCATCCAATGATTTAACTTTCGTTTGAGTAGCATCACTTCTAGGAACCATTAGTGTAAAGGAACCATCATGTACCGCTAAATGCACAGTATGTCCTTCCTTTGCAAATACACGCAAGGTACTGGATTCATTGGATGTACCCTTGGCTTGCCTCTCTGTCCAACCCCAGCTTTTGATCTCGTCTAGATATACCTCAGGCAAACTAGTACTTTCACTAATACCAGACAGCGTATATCGAACATAATCCATATCCGAATTGTTTTCGGACTGGTCAGATTTATTCGCTACTTTAGGCACCGGAAAACTCTTCTCGTTAACCGCACCTTCATATGAAGTCCATACAGCTCCTGAAGCTTCACCGCATCCTGCCAGAACAACTGTCAGACAAAGCAACAGAAATGATTGTAGTCCAAGTCTCCGCCAACTTAACACACACACCCTCCTTTTCACAGCTGCACATTCCAGCTCTGTGGTCAGGTACTTTTAGCATATTTAACATAGTCCTATTATACTGGTTTTACCGATGTTATCCGTAACAAAAATGTTACCTTCAATTGACGATCATGTTAAAGCTTCCGCTCATTGAATTTATTCTTTATACACAAATAAAAACCACTACCGAATAACATCGGCAGTGGTTCTTTGCTTGGCGGCGTCCTACTCTCCCAGGACCCTGCGGTCCAAGTACCATCGGCGCTAGAGGGCTTAACGGTCGTGTTCGGGATGGGTACGTGTGGAACCCCTCCGCCATCGCCACCAAACGCATAGCTTAGCTTACATATCAGAGTGGTTGTTCTCTGAAAACTAGATTCGAAACGAAACCTGCGAATTACAACTTGCATATTTGGATAAGCCCTCGACCGATTAGTACTGGTCAGCTCCATGCATTGCTGCACTTCCACCCCCAGCCTATCTACCTCGTCGTCTTCAAGGGGTCTTACATACTGGGAAATCTCATCTTGAGGGGGGCTTCACGCTTAGATGCTTTCAGCGTTTATCCCTTCCGTACATAGCTACCCAGCGGTGCTCCTGGCGGAACAACTGGTACACCAGCGGTACGTCCATCCCGGTCCTCTCGTACTAAGGACAGCTCCTCTCAAATTTCCTACGCCCACGACAGATAGGGACCGAACTGTCTCACGACGTTCTGAACCCAGCTCGCGTACCGCTTTAATGGGCGAACAGCCCAACCCTTGGGACCTACTTCAGCCCCAGGATGCGATGAGCCGACATCGAGGTGCCAAACCTCCCCGTCGATGTGGACTCTTGGGGGAGATAAGCCTGTTATCCCCAGGGTAGCTTTTATCCGTTGAGCGATGGCCCTTCCATGCGGTACCACCGGATCACTAAGCCCGACTTTCGTCCCTGCTCGACTTGTAGGTCTCGCAGTCAAGCTCCCTTATGCCTTTGCACTCTTCGAATGATTTCCAACCATTCTGAGGGAACCTTTGGGCGCCTCCGTTACTCTTTAGGAGGCGACCGCCCCAGTCAAACTGCCCACCTGACACTGTCCCCGCACCGGTTTACGGTACCAGGTTAGAACCTAGATACGATCAGGGTGGTATCCCAACGTTGCCTCCACAGAAGCTGGCGCTCCTGCTTCAAAGGCTCCCACCTATCCTGTACAGATCGTACCCAAATTCAATATCAAGCTGCAGTAAAGCTCCATGGGGTCTTTCCGTCTTGTCGCGGGTAACCTGCATCTTCACAGGTATTAAAATTTCACCGGATCTCTCGTTGAGACAGCGCCCAAGTCGTTACGCCATTCGTGCGGGTCAGAATTTACCTGACAAGGAATTTCGCTACCTTAGGACCGTTATAGTTACGGCCGCCGTTTACTGGGGCTTCGGTTCACAGCTTCGGGACGAGTCCCTAACCACTCCCCTTAACCTTCCAGCACCGGGCAGGCGTCAGCCCGTATACTTCGCCTTACGGCTTCGCACAGACCTGTGTTTTTGCTAAACAGTCGCTTGGGCCTTTTCACTGCGGCCCCCTCGTGCTATTCACACTACCGGGGCACCCCTTCTCCCGAAGTTACGGGGTCATTTTGCCGAGTTCCTTAACGAGAGTTCTTCCGCGCGCCTTAGAATACTCTTCTCGCCTACCTGTGTCGGTTTGCGGTACGGGCACCATCACCTGGCTAGAGGCTTTTCTTGGCAGTGTGAGATCATGACCTTCGCTACTGTAATTTTCACTCCCCATCACAGCTCAGCCTTACGATGTGCGGATTTGCCTACACATCAGCCTTACTGCTTAGACGGACATCCATCAGTCCGCGTCACTACCCTACTGCGTCCCCCCATTGCTCATAACGGCTTACGGTGGTACAGGAATTTCGACCTGTTGTCCTTCGACTACGCCTTTCGGCCTCGCCTTAGGTCCCGACTTACCCTGAGCGGACGAGCCTTCCTCAGGAACCCTTAGGCTTTCGGCGGATCAGATTCTCACTGATCTTTTCGTTACTCATACCGGCATTCTCACTTGTGTTGTGTCCAGCGCTCCTTACGGTACACCTTCAACCCCAACACAACGCTCCCCTACCCCTGATGCAAAGCATCAAGCCATAGCTTCGGTGGTGTGTTTAGCCCCGTTACATTTTCGGCGCAGAGTCACTCGACCAGTGAGCTATTACGCACTCTTTCAATGATGGCTGCTTCTAAGCCAACATCCTGGTTGTCTGTGCAACTCCACATCCTTTCCCACTTAACACACACTTGGGGACCTTAGCTGATGGTCTGGGCTGTTTCCCTTTTGACAATGGATCTTAGCACTCACTGTCTGACTCCCGGAAGTAAGTCTATGGCATTCGGAGTTTGACTGAGCTTGGTAACCCTTGCGGGCCCCGCACCCAATCAGTGCTCTACCTCCACGACTCTGTTTTCCGAGGCTAGCCCTAAAGCTATTTCGGGGAGAACCAGCTATCTCCGAGTTCGATTGGAATTTCTCCGCTACCCCCACCTCATCCCCGCATTTTTCAACATGCGTGGGTTCGGGCCTCCAGTGCGTGTTACCGCACCTTCACCCTGGACAGGGGTAGATCACCCGGTTTCGGGTCTACGTCCACGTACTCACTCGCCCTATTCAGACTCGCTTTCGCTGCGGCTCCGGCTCTTCACCTTAACCTTGCACGGGAACGTAACTCGCCGGTTCATTCTACAAAAGGCACGCCATCACCCCTAAAACGGGCTCTGACTTTTTGTAAGCACACGGTTTCAGGTTCTATTTCACTCCCCTTCCGGGGTGCTTTTCACCTTTCCCTCACGGTACTGCTTCACTATCGGTCGCTAGGAAGTATTTAGCCTTGGCAGATGGTCCTGCCGGATTCATACGGGGTTTCACGTGCCCCGCACTACTCGGGATCCGTCTCGGAGGGAACCAACTTTCAATTACAGGGCTTTTACCTTCTTTGGCGGGCCTTTCCAGACCTCTTCGCTTAACCGGTTCCTTTGTAACTCCATGTGAGACGTCCCACAACCCCAGAGAGCAAGCTCTCTGGTTTGGGCTTCTCCGCGTTCGCTCGCCGCTACTGACGGAATCACTATTGTTTTCTCTTCCTCAGGGTACTTAGATGTTTCAGTTCCCCTGGTATGCCTCTGCACAACCTATGTATTCAGTTGTGAGTAACTGGAAATTACCCCAGCTGGGTTTCCCCATTCGGACACCCCCGGATCAAAGCTTGCTTACAGCTCCCCGAGGCAGTTTCGTTGTTCGCCACGTCCTTCATCGGCTCCTAGCGCCTAGGCATCCTCCGTGTGCTCTTAGTAGCTTAACCATTGCGCTCGTGTTCGAGCTGTCGCTCCGCTTGGTTTGGACTGCGTCCAAATCCAAAAGTCGCTCCATTTCGATCACTCGCTCCAGCAATCTACCGTTTTTATTGAAACTTGTTTTAACACAAGTTCAGCTAAAAAGGAATGTTCTAATTCGCGTTTGTTTCGTTTCGATATCTAGTTTTCAAAGAACAAGCTCCATGCAAACGCAAGCTGTTTGAGAGTTTGAGCTCTCAAAACTGAGCAACGAGTGAGTGTTGTGCTCTTCATTTCATCCACACCGAAGTGATGGACCGAAATGAATCGCTGTCGCAGGTTCTTAGAACCCGCTGATTTGAATGTTTCCGTTACAGGAAACGATTCTCCATAGAAAGGAGGTGATCCAGCCGCACCTTCCGATACGGCTACCTTGTTACGACTTCACCCCAATCATCTATCCCACCTTCGGCGGCTGGCTCCTTGCGGTTACCCCACCGACTTCGGGTGTTATAAACTCTCGTGGTGTGACGGGCGGTGTGTACAAGACCCGGGAACGTATTCACCGCGGCATGCTGATCCGCGATTACTAGCAATTCCGACTTCATGCAGGCGAGTTGCAGCCTGCAATCCGAACTGAGACCGGCTTTGTTGGGATTGGCTCCATCTCGCGATTTCGCAGCCCGTTGTACCGGCCATTGTAGTACGTGTGTAGCCCAGGTCATAAGGGGCATGATGATTTGACGTCATCCCCACCTTCCTCCGGTTTGTCACCGGCAGTCTATCTAGAGTGCCCACCCGAAGTGCTGGCAACTAAATATAAGGGTTGCGCTCGTTGCGGGACTTAACCCAACATCTCACGACACGAGCTGACGACAACCATGCACCACCTGTCTCCTCTGTCCCGAAGGAAAGGTACATCTCTGTACCGGTCAGAGGGATGTCAAGACCTGGTAAGGTTCTTCGCGTTGCTTCGAATTAAACCACATACTCCACTGCTTGTGCGGGTCCCCGTCAATTCCTTTGAGTTTCAGTCTTGCGACCGTACTCCCCAGGCGGAGTGCTTAATGTGTTAACTTCGGCACCAAGGGTATCGAAACCCCTAACACCTAGCACTCATCGTTTACGGCGTGGACTACCAGGGTATCTAATCCTGTTTGCTCCCCACGCTTTCGCGCCTCAGCGTCAGTTACAGCCCAGAGAGTCGCCTTCGCCACTGGTGTTCCTCCACATATCTACGCATTTCACCGCTACACGTGGAATTCCACTCTCCTCTTCTGCACTCAAGTCACCCAGTTTCCAGTGCGATCCGGGGTTGAGCCCCGGGATTAAACACCAGACTTAAATGACCGCCTGCGCGCGCTTTACGCCCAATAATTCCGGACAACGCTTGCCCCCTACGTATTACCGCGGCTGCTGGCACGTAGTTAGCCGGGGCTTTCTTCTCAGGTACCGTCACCTTGAGAGCAGTTACTCTCCCAAGCGTTCTTCCCTGGCAACAGAGCTTTACGATCCGAAAACCTTCATCACTCACGCGGCATTGCTCCGTCAGGCTTTCGCCCATTGCGGAAGATTCCCTACTGCTGCCTCCCGTAGGAGTCTGGGCCGTGTCTCAGTCCCAGTGTGGCCGATCACCCTCTCAGGTCGGCTACGCATCGTCGCCTTGGTGAGCCGTTACCCCACCAACTAGCTAATGCGCCGCAGGCCCATCCCCAAGTGACAGATTGCTCCGTCTTTCCAGTTCTCTTCAGGCGAAGAAAACAACTATTCGGTATTAGCTACCGTTTCCGGTAGTTGTCCCAAACTTGAGGGCAGGTTGCCTACGTGTTACTCACCCGTCCGCCGCTAAGCATCAAGGAAGCAAGCTTCCTATCAACTCCGCTCGACTTGCATGTATTAGGCATGCCGCCAGCGTTCGTCCTGAGCCAGGATCAAACTCTCCAATAAATTGAAAAGAGCGATAAGCTCATTTTGAATCTGACGAGATTAAAAATCTCATTTGTGCTCCAGTCGATTCAAGCCAAGGCTTGTCTCAAACTTTCGCGTTCATTCTGCAAGCAGAATGTTTACTCACTCGTTGTTCAGTTTTCAAAGATCAAACTCATTTCGTTACCGAGCGTTGTTCACATCAGCAACTTTTATATCATAACACTTCCGAACCAACTTTGCAAGCTCTTTTTTTAAGTTTCTTTCGAAGCTTATCCGTTTCGCTTGCCGCACCGTGTGAACCGTGTTTTCTTGGCCGGAATTAGAATATACCATGTACAGATCTACATTGCAAGTCTTTTTTTGGTGATTATAAATTTTTCTATAATCTTTGTGATATATCTACATTACCACTTTTATCTCACATAAAAAGGCCCCTCTATAAAAGAAAGACCCTCTCATCAAGCTGCTCTAGTATTTATAGTTAACCAATAACCTCTTGAATGTGAAGCTGCCTTTGTTGCATTAGGTTAATGATGGTTCCTTCTACCGACACCATTGGCCGTGTAGGATGATCTCGATCAGAGAATACAATCTCCCCAATTTGATTATTGCTGAGTTTTACTCGGATGCCATTATGGATCTGGGTTGACCGTTGAACAAATACACTTACAATTGCGGGGTCTAATTTCCCAAACGCTTCACTCTGGATCTGTTCCAGGACTAGATACGGTGATTGTGCCTTGCGGTAGATCTTCTCCAGCGTCATGGCGTGGAAAATATCAGCGATAGCTACAATTTTGGCGTAGATATGAATCTGCGTTCCGCTAAGCTGCAATGGGTATCCCGATCCATCAACTTTTTCATGATGCTGCAAGGCTGCAAGTCTAGCTCCCTCATTAATGGCCTTTGCCTGTTTAAGAATCTGATAGCCATATTTAGTATGCTGCCGGATCTCTTCCTGCTCTGTAACTGTCAACGTGGATGGTTTATGAAGAATCTGTGGATCTACTTTGTTGTTGCCAATATCATGGAACAAGCCTGCAAAAGCAACTTGCATCCAATCCTTGGAGGGGAGATCCATCCATTGAGCCAGTTGATACGATGTGATCGCGCTCAGTACAGCATGGTGATATACATAATCATGTTCTTTCATTACTCGTGGACTAAAGGTAAGCAGATTATATTGTTTGAGATGTACAAATAAAGCCTCCAACTGTGTACGCAACTCATATACAGGCAATTCAGCCGCGAGAGAGGACAGGAATGCACTTTTGGTTAATCCGACCATCTTCTCATACTCATCCTGTAGAGACGTTGCTGCAGAAGCTGTGACGGTGTTTCCTGCCTTACCTGCCGGTTCCCCATTCTTCTCACTTGCTGTACTTCCTGCGGACGCAACTGCACCTTTGGTGCCTGTACTGCCCGCTACCGTTCTTTCTTGTTCAATATCCACCTGGTGAATCATAAAAGCTCTGAGCACTTCCATATCCTTAGGTAAAATGACTTTGCCCTTCTGAAGCAGGACGTTGCCGCGAAGCGTTTGTACATCACTCCCAAGTTTGAGTCCTGGTTTGACCTCTGACAGGGTGATTAATCCCATGTTGATTCCCCTCGCTCATCGTTCTTCTATGTTAATAACAAAACAAGACCATAGTCCCGGTTTTTCTTGATATTTCCCATTATATTACTCAAAAATCAGGCTGTACATCCCAGATTCTGAGGAAGGAAAGATGGACATTCCTTTATACAACAAAAGGGCCCCCAGTAGGAGCCCTTTAAAATCTTGTTCCAATCACCAAGAGATTGGTCTTTAGAAAATTTTATCTTATGCTTCCGAACCAGAATCGTCGCCCTCAACTTCAGCGTCAGCAACGGTGCCTTCTTCTAGGCTTACCGCAGGAGCTTGGGAATCCCCGCCTTCCGAGCCTTCAAGCAATTCGTCGTCTGGTTCTTCTTCATTTTTGTCAATTCGGCTGACTGTAGCTACGGAATCCTCGTCACGAATATGAATCAGTTTCACACCCTGCGTGTATCGACCCATAGTGGATATGCCTTCCATGCTCATCCGGATCAAAGTACCGCTAGATGTGATAATCATCAGATCCTCTTCAGTTTTAACCATTTTGAGGCTGACTACTGCACCGTTCTTCTCTGTAACATTAATGGTCTTGATCCCTTTACCGCCACGAGTCTGCATCCGATAATCACTGACAGGTGTACGTTTACCGTAACCTTTGGCTGTAACGATCAGAACATCAAGCTCTTTATCGACTACATCCATACCAATAACGGCATCCTGTTCATCCAATGTGATCCCTTTAACCCCGGTTGCACTACGTCCCATGGAACGTACGTTACCTTCCGAGAATCGGATGGACATTCCGTGAGCTGTACCCATAATGATCTCTTGCTGTCCATCGGTCAGCTTAACATCAATCAGGATATCATCATCACGCAAGGAAATACCGATCAGGCCGCCTTTGCGAATATTGGTGTAATCCTCAAGTGGCGTCTTCTTCACAACCCCTTGGCGGGTAGCAAAGAACAAGTATCTGTCACTTTCGAATTCCTGAACCGGAATTACGGCATTGACCGATTCGCCCTGCTCAATCTGGATCAGGTTGATAATCGGCGTTCCACGTGCGGTACGTCCAAGCTCTGGAATCTCGTAAGCTTTGAGACGATACACTTTACCTTTGTCTGTGAAGAACATGAGGTAATTGTGAGAGTTGGTCACAAACAGATGCTCAACGAAGTCGGTATCTTTGGTGTCCATCCCCACAACCCCACGCCCACCACGCTTCTGGCTGCGGTATGTGGATACCGGCAGACGTTTCACGTAGCCTGTATGGGTAATCGTGATGATAACCTCTTCACGCGGAATCAGGTCTTCATCCAGAATACTTTCTTCACCTACAGTAATCTCTGTACGGCGATCATCGCTAAAGCGGTCGCGAATCTCTTGCAACTCCGTACTGATAATCTCAAGTACGAGATGCTCATTGGCCAAAATTTCACGATACTCCCTGATTTTGACCATCAGTTCGTTATATTCGTTCTCAATACGTTCACGTTCCAAACCTGTAAGGCGTTGCAGACGCATATCGAGAATAGCTTGAGCCTGATCATGACTGAGTGAGAAACGCTCAATCAAACCTTCTCTGGCTGCATCCGCATTACTGGATGAGCGAATCAACGTAATTATCTCATCGATATGATCCAGTGCAATACGCAAGCCTTCCAGAATGTGTGCACGAGCTTCAGCCTTTTTCAGTTCAAACTGCGTACGTCTGCGAATAACCTCGATCTGATGCTGCAGATAGTGATACAACACTTCACGCAGGTTCAGAATTTTAGGCTCTTTATTTACAATCGCAAGCATGTTAATCCCGAAAGTGGATTGCATCGATGTATGTTTGTACAAGTTGTTCAGAACAACCCCCGGATTCACGTCTCTGCGGAGTTCAATTACAACGCGCATGCCGTTACGGTCAGACTCATCACGCAGGTCTGTAATGCCATCAATCTTTTTATCACGTACCAACTCGGCGATTTTCTCAACGAGTCTCGCCTTATTTACCTGATAAGGCAGCTCCGTAACGATAATTCGCGCCTTGTTGTTGTTCTCTTCGATGTTGGTTTTAGCCCGCATCGTTACGGAACCACGTCCGGTCTGATACGCCTGGCGAATGCCTGAGCGGCCCAAAATGTAGCCGGACGTAGGGAAGTCTGGTCCTTGAATGTAATCCATGAGCTCCATGGATGTAATGTCCGGATTTTGAATCATGGCCTGTACACCATCAATGACCTCGCCCAGATTATGAGGAGGAATATTGGTGGCCATACCTACCGCGATTCCGCCGACCCCATTGACAAGCAAGTTAGGAAAACGAGCAGGCAGAACGATTGGTTCATGTTCTTCACCGTCATAGTTTGGCTGGAAGTCAATCGTATCCTTGTTGATATCTCTGAGCATTTCCATAGCAATCTTGGACAAACGTGCTTCGGTGTAACGCATGGCTGCTGCCATATCACCATCGACCGATCCAAAGTTACCATGTCCATCTACATGCATATAACGCAGGGAGAAATCCTGTGCCATCCGTACCATCGTCTCGTAAACAGCAGAGTCACCGTGTGGGTGATACTTACCGATAACTTCGCCGACGATTCTGGCTGATTTTTTATGTGGTTTATCGGGTGTCATGCCGAGCTCTGACATCGCGTACAGAATACGCCGGTGAACCGGCTTCAATCCATCACGCACGTCAGGTAAGGCACGGCTAACGATGATGCTCATCGCATAATCCATAAACGATTCACGCATCTCGACGCCTATATCCCGATCTGTAATCTGAGAGTTCATTTCTTCCGCCATGCTGGACCTCCTTCTTGTCCTTCAACAAACGTTCCATTCCGTCATACAAAAAAATTGATTATATGTGAAAAGCCTAACAAGGCTAAAACCGCGCAAGAACGCTACTCTTTATTATATTACTTTCACAAAAGTTACACAATTAAACGTCCGCTGGGCAATAGCCTTTCTTCCGGGAACTTCTGCGTGTCTGGGGATACGCCCTGCCTTCCTCCCCAATTGCACATACAATGCTAGAAAAACGGCATATGTACTGTGCCTACCGAGGCTAAAGCCATTCCCGTCCTACGATCAAACTGCAAATTGTGCAGCTCATCGCACAAAACGCCATATTTCTCTATTATACCACTGAAATCGTCTCTTGTCCTTTGATTTCTCCGTGTCTTTCCCTCTTTAGAACTGAGCAAAACATGAAAGGACTGATGAATCTTGGGTATCCAACGCGTCTCCAGTAAATGGGCCAAAACAGCTGTGTTACAACGCAGTCGCATTGTGAATGAATATATCCCAGTGACCCGAAAATATAGCCGTCAAACTCTGGAACGAATGACTGAATTATTTGAGTCCAACTATATCAAACCGGACCGTGGTACTTACGGTAATGGCGTTATGCGGGTGAAAACAACCCGTTTATACCAACCTGTTGTTAATTCCGAAGATTCCACCACAGATGCAGAGGTTTCGGAAGAAACCAATGATCGGAACCTGGCTGATGAACCCGAAGCAAGTGCTGTTACCTCCAGATCTACCTATCTCACAACAACATATCAACTCCAATACGGTACAGAGGAGAGATCATTTCATTCCCTGGACGAACTCGAACGAGCACTGAATGATCGCATTCAGGAACGTGATTATATCATTCAACAGGGAATCTCGCTGATGAAGCATGGAGATTTGCCTTTTGACTTGCGTGTGTTAACTCAAAAAAATCTGCAACACAACTGGGAAACAACAGGTGTGCTTGGACGTGTTGCTGCGCCGGGCAAAATCATCACCAACATTCATGGCGGTGGGCGATTGGCCACGTTTGAAGAACTCGTACTCCCCCATCTTCACCAGGAGGACTTCAAAAAACTTCGCACTGAGCTGTACCGCTTAGGTATTCATACCGCTGTGCAATTGCAAACATCATTTCCAAGACTCAAAGAGATTGGTATTGATATTGCGCTAGACGAAGCAGGGCGTCCCTGGATTCTTGAAGTCAACACACTGCCAGGCATTTATGCCTTTGGCTTATTACCGGACAAGGAGGCATACCGGAAGATCAAACGTTATGCGATTGCCTACGGTCGTTTACCCTCCAAAAAGGTTAGAACCTCTCGTCCATCCCCTAAAGCACAGGCCTCGTCTGCCAAAAAACGTGTTCGCAGATAACAAAGGGATACGGAAGTCTATGTCTACTGCCTTCCCTATTCCATACTTCCCCTAATATAAAAAGGCGCCCTCGCAGGCGCCTCTTCGAATATGTTAAATGTCGAGGTTTTTCACGTATTTCGCATTTTCCTGGATAAAGTCACGACGCGGTTCAACGTTATCCCCCATCAGGGTGTCAAACATGGTATCAGCAAGGATGGCATCATTAATCGATACTTGCATCATAGTCCGACTCTCCGGATCCATCGTTGTTTCCCACAATTGTCCGGCATTCATCTCACCGAGACCTTTGTAACGCTGAACGTTGAACTTCGCATTTTCACCGAGACTTGCAATAATTTCATCACGCTCTTTCTCGGAACCAGCGTAGCGAATCACTTTGTTACGCTCAATCTTGAACAATGGCGGCTGCGCAATGTATACATAACCAGCCTCAATGATTTTACGCATGTACCGATACAGGAATGTCAGAAGCAGTGTTCGGATATGAGCACCATCGACGTCGGCATCTGTCATCAAAATGATTTTGTGATAGCGGGCTTTGGCAATATCGAAGTCATCACCAATACCTGTACCCATCGCCGTAATAATCGCTCTAATCTCCGCATTACCCAAGATCCGGTCCAGACGAGCTTTTTCCACGTTCAGAATCTTACCACGGAGCGGCAAAATCGCCTGGAAATGTCGATCCCGACCTTGCTTAGCTGATCCGCCTGCAGAGTCACCTTCGACGATGTACAATTCGCTGATTGAAGCATCCTTGGATGAACAGTCGGCCAGTTTACCTGGAAGAGAGCTTACTTCCAGTGCACCTTTGCGACGTGTCAGTTCCCGGGCTTTACGGGCCGCTTCACGAGCACGTGCTGCTTGCAGACCTTTTTCCAAAATGCGACGGGATACGGAAGGATTCTCTTCCAGGAACTCCTGCAGTTTCTCGGCAAACAAGGATTCGACAATCCCACGCACTTCGCTGTTGCCCAGCTTGGTCTTCGTCTGTCCTTCAAATTGCGGTTCTGGAATCTTGACCGAAATAATAGCCGTCAAACCTTCACGCACATCGTCCCCGGAAAGGTTCCCCGTGCTGTCTTTGATTACCCCTGCCTTACGGGCGTAGTCATTGATGATCCGTGTAAGGGCACTCTTAAAACCTGATTCATGGGTTCCGCCCTCATGCGTGTTGATATTGTTCGCGAAGGAATAGATATTCTCGGTGTAGTTGTCATTGTATTGCAGCGCAACTTCCACCTGGATGTTGTCTCTGGAACCTTCGACGTAAATTGGATTTTCATGCAGTACTTCGCGCTTCTGGTTGAGGAAGGAGACATATTCAATAATGCCGCCTTCGTACAGGAACGAGTTGGTTGCACCCGTACGCTCATCCGTCAATGTAAGACCAATGCCCTTATTCAGGAACGCCAGCTCACGAATACGGGCAAGCAAGATGTCATATTCATAAACTCTCGTTTCCGTGAAAATTTCAGGGTCTGGATGGAACCTAACTGTTGTTCCCGTTTCGTCAGTTGTACCGATTACTTTCAGGTCATACTGTGGAGCTCCACGGCGATATTCCTGTTGGTAGATATGTCCCTCACGTTTAACCGTTACAACCACTTTTTCAGAGAGAGCATTCACAACGGATACACCGACACCATGCAAACCACCGGATACTTTATATCCGCCGCCGCCAAATTTCCCCCCTGCGTGGAGGACAGTCATAACTACCTCAAGTGCAGGACGTTTCATTTTGGTATGTTCGCCGACAGGAATACCCCGACCGTTATCGACTACAGTCACGCTGTTGTCTTCATGGATACTGACCTCAATGTGGTCACAGTAACCTGCAAGCGCCTCGTCGATACTGTTGTCCACTACTTCCCAGACCAGATGATGCAGGCCCTTGGAACTGGTGGAACCGATATACATCCCCGGACGCTTCCGTACCGCTTCCAATCCTTCAAGGACCTGAATTTCATTCGCATCATATGACGGTTGATTCATAGACATGCCTTTCACCTACTTCTATAGATTCAATATCGTAAATATGCGTTAACTAAGAATGTTTGCTGAAACAGGCAACGTCCTTCATTTCAGCCAGCTGTCCAAATTAAAGACAATCAGCAAAAGACACACCTTTATGCCACACAAACGCTAGAGATCAGGAAAAATGTGAGCCCGCTTCTTCAGCGTAGCTGAGGAAATAGGCGAGTAGTACACAATGTTTTTGGTCACCACAATGGACTTGGCTTCCTCTTCGCCGATGTGTTCCACTGTTTTTTCCTGCTCGGCATGCGTGACATACTGCTTGGAGATCTTTGAGGATTTTTCAATCGATATATCAAAAATAGCGACCAATTCGGAAGAACGGATGATCTTCTCACCGCCCAGATGAATGTACATAAGCCCTCACTCCTTAGCGTTCAACCTGTCCGGCATGAACGTGATAAATACTGGCATCTTTGAGCTTGTCAACGTTCAGGCTCTCAATCCCCGTAGCCGTAATAAAGGTTTGCACCTTGCTCTGGAACGTTTCGATCAGCTGCGTCTGGCGAAAAGGGTCCAGCTCGGACAGGACATCGTCCAGCAACAGAACTGGATATTCTCCGATTTCTTCATGAATCAGTTCAATTTCCGCAAGTTTAAGGGACAACGCTGTTGTGCGCTGCTGCCCCTGCGAGCCATATGTTTGTACTTCCCGATCGTTAATGAAAAAGGACAGGTCATCCCGATGCGGCCCACTAAGGGTTGTGCCTCGGCGAATCTCCTGCTCTTTCATTTGTGATAATTTTATCATAAATTGGTCCATTAAGACAGCTTCATCTTCTTCAGCCGCTTCGCTGAAGGACGGAAGGTAGGCCAGCCGCAAGACTTCTCCGCCTCCGGTGATCCCCTGATGAATCGTTTCTGCCCACTTTTGCAGTTTCTTTATGAATTGTTTCCTTTTTTTGACGATTTTAACACCATGCTCGACCAGTTGTTCGTTCCACACCTCAAGCATCGTCTGGGCTGATGCCCCTTGTCCCCAAAGCTGCTTAAGCAAATTGTTTCGTTGGACGAGCACTTTTTGGTATTGCTGCAGGTGATACAGGTAACCTGGTGCTACCTGCCCGATCTCCATGTCAAGAAACCGGCGGCGGACCCCCGGTGTGCCTTTTACAATCTCCAGATCCTCCGGTGCAAACATCACGACATTGAGCGCTCCGACAAAATCACTTAACTTGCGCTGCTCCAGGCCGTTAATTTTTGCTTTTTTGCCTTGTTGCGACAAAGATAGTTCAAGCTTGACCGATCCGTACTTTTTGTCGACCTCTGCTGCAAGTCTGGCACGTTCCTCACCGAAACGGATTAACTCCTTGTCACGGGATGTACGGTGGCTCTTGGTGAGTGCGAGTACAAAAATCGCCTCTGCAAGATTGGTCTTGCCTTGGGCATTTTGCCCAATCAACAAGTTTACGGGACCAAAAGAATCCAGTCTCAGATGTTCATAATTGCGGAAATTCTGCAGATCAATGCTGTTCACAAACACGCGGTAACCTCCCTTTTATCCCGTCCGTCAGGAGGCAGCAGGATCGAACTGGTCTTCTTATTCTGCAGCAACTTCGAATGTGCCTTCTCCGTCCACTTCAACGATATCCCCAGGGTATAACTTACGTCCCCGGCGTTCCTCAGGCTCTTTATTCACACGTACAAGACCTTCCTGAAGCAGGGCTTTGGCCATACCTCCAGTTGGGATGCAATCAGCCAGTTTCAAAAATTGATCAAGCTTAATATATTCCGTACGAATCGTAACTTGGTTCACTGTGATCTTCCTTTCGTTAGTTGGTCGTCCGATATGGCAATATCACGTATAGGCTGTGACTGTCATCCAGCGGTTTCAAGATGATTGGACTCATAACTCCTGTAAAAGCGATCATCAGCTGCTCACTTTCAACAACTTTCAGCACATCCAGCATGTATTTGGAGTTGAACGAGATTTTTAACGGATCTCCTGTAAACTCGGCAGGTTCGATTTCTTCTCTTACTTTACCTAGCTCGGAAGAGCTTGAAGAAATTTCAACAGATCCCGAATCCATGGTTTGCATACGCACGATGTTGGTTTTCTCTTCACGCGACAGCAAATAAGCCCGGTCGATGGATTCACTTAATTTTTTTGTATCTAAAACAAGTTCTGTTTTGTATGACGTTGGAATAATTCTAGAAGTATCCGGATATGTTCCATCCAAAATACGGGAGTAGAACAATACACGGTCGATTTTGAACAGGACCTGGTTATCTGCAACAACGATATCCACAAGGGTATTTTGATCCGGAACAATTTTGCTGAGTTCGTTCAGCGTTTTACCCGAAATGACCACGTTGTTGAAGCGGATACCTTCTGCATTATCCAGCATTGCTGATCGAGTAGCAAGACGGTGACGGTCTGTTGCCACAAATTTCAATTCGTTGTCACCCAAACTCCAGAGTACACCTGTCAGGATTGGAGTGGTCTCATGTGTGGAAATGGAGAAGACGGTTTGTTTGATCATATTTTTCAGCAAATCTCCTGGAATGGAGACCGTTTGGTTTTCTTCGATGCTTGGCAGTACCGGGAATTCTTCCGGATCAAGACCTACCAGTTGAATCTCGGTAGCACCTGCGGAGATAAAGGTGTTGAAGTTCTCTTTGACTTCCATGTGCACTTCTTGCGATGGCAGCTTCTTGATGATCTCCACGAAAAACTTGGCTGGCAAAACTACACTGCCCGGTTGATCTACCTGAACTACGCTTTTATCTCCATCTTCAAGCGGGATGAAGGATTGAATGGATATATCGGTGTCACTTGCTGTCAACGTTACACCTTGATGATTCACGTCGAATTTGATACCGCTCAGGATCGGAATCGTTGTACGGCTCGAGATCGCTTTGGATACTTGCTGTATGGAATCGTTTAAGTAGTTTTTCATTATGCTGATTTTCATGGTTTCACTCCTAGCTGATTTTTTGGGTGTTGGGGTGTTAAAAGGTGTTTTTCAAAGGCCGAAGGCTAAGCTCCGAAATGGCTATTTTGGAGATGATATCTTTAAGTTCTTTTTAGTAATAATAGTAATAGGGGCACTGAATATGTGGATAAGTGGGTATAAACCCGTACACCCAAGCCTATCCACATGTGTATACGTTGTGCATAGGCTTGGGACTTGTTCAGGTTGGATTCTTTATTTTTTCGGTTAAGTTGTTGATAACTTTATAGAGATCCTGATCGTTTTTAATCGCTTGGGAGATTTTTTCGTGAGCATGTATGACAGTGGTGTGATCTCGTCCTCCGAATGCTTCCCCGATTTTGGGCAGAGAAAAGTCTGTCAGTTCACGAGAGAGATACATGGCAATCTGTCTTGGGAAAGCAACTGCCTTGGTCCGTTTCCGTGCTTTGAAATCTTCAAGCTTAAGGCTATAGTACTCGCCGACCTTTTGTTGGATGTCATGAATAGTGATCATTTTGGGACGACTGGAAGGAATAATATCCTTCAGTGCTTCAGCTGCCAGATGAGTGGTTACATCTTGATTAGTCAGCGAAGAATAAGCAACAACGCGAATCAGTGCACCTTCCAGTTCACGGATGTTGGTGTCAATCTGGTTGGCGATATACATCATCGCTTCATTCGGAATATCCAGGTTTTCCGCACGTGCTTTCTTACGCAAAATAGCGATCCGTGTCTCCAGATCTGGAGGCTGGATATCCGTAATTAACCCCCATTCAAAGCGAGAACGAAGTCGTTCTTCCAGTGTCGGAATTTCCTTCGGGGGTCTGTCGCTGGAGATGATGATCTGTTTCCGTTCCTCATGCAGCGCATTAAACGTATGGAAAAATTCCTCTTGTGTCGATTCTTTTCCCGCCAAGAACTGAATATCATCAATGAGCAGAATATCGACGCTCCGGTATTTGTTACGGAAGCTCTCCCCGCGGTTGTCACGGATCGAGTTAATGAATTCGTTCGTGAATTTCTCAGACGACAAATAAACGACTTTGCTGCCCGGATCATGCTCCAGAACGTAATGTCCGATTGCATGCATCAAGTGAGTTTTACCGAGACCTACTCCTCCATACAGAAAGAGAGGATTGTAAGCTTTGGCGGGCGCTTCAGCGACCGCCAGCGATGCGGCATGGGCAAAACGGTTGCCCGGCCCGATGACAAATGTATCGAACGTATATTTCGGATTCAGCATGCTGAGTACCGCTTCTTCCTGTACAACTGTAGGTGTTGGTGCCGGCAGTTGCGGGTCCGGTTCAGCAGGCTTGTTCTCTTCGATGACAAATTTCACATCGACTTGTTTGCCAAGCAACTCGTATACCGTCGAGCCAACCAATTTGGTGTAACGGCTCTCCAGCCATTCGACGGCAAACGTAGTTGGCGCGGAAATGACGATTGAACGGTCATTCAGCTTCGTTGCTTTGGTTGCCTTGAACCAGGTGTCAAAGCTGGGTTTGCTGAGTTTGTTTTGTATGATTGATAAAATTTGCTGCCATAAATCAGAAGTATGGCTGTCCAC